>NZ_CP142208.1 GCF_036865545.1 Erwinia sp. E_sp_B01_1
CATGGCGCGTAAGCCGAATGCCAAAGTGGTCTATATGCACTCCGAGCGCTTTGTACAGGATATGGTAAAAGCGCTGCAGAACAACGCCATCGAAGAGTTCAAACGTTACTACCGGTCGGTTGATGCATTGTTAATCGATGATATTCAGTTTTTTGCCAACAAAGAGCGATCTCAGGAAGAGTTCTTCCACACCTTTAATGCATTACTGGAAGGCAACCAACAGATCATTCTGACCTCAGATCGTTATCCAAAAGAGATCAACGGGGTGGAAGATCGTCTGAAGTCGCGCTTTGGCTGGGGACTGACGGTTGCGATCGAACCGCCAGAGCTGGAAACCCGCGTGGCGATCCTGATGAAGAAAGCAGACGAAAATGATATCCGTCTGCCGGGCGAAGTCGCCTTCTTTATTGCCAAGCGTTTACGTTCCAACGTGCGTGAGCTGGAAGGCGCACTGAACCGCGTGATCGCCAACGCCAACTTTACCGGTCGGGCCATCACCATCGATTTCGTGCGCGAAGCGCTGCGTGATTTGCTGGCGCTGCAGGAAAAGCTGGTCACCATTGATAATATTCAGAAGACAGTCGCTGAGTACTATAAAATCAAAGTGGCCGATCTGCTCTCAAAACGTCGTTCGCGATCCGTTGCGCGTCCTCGTCAGATGGCGATGGCGATGGCTAAAGAGTTGACCAACCACAGTTTGCCGGAAATCGGTGATGCTTTCGGGGGTCGTGACCATACTACGGTGCTGCATGCCTGTCGAAAAATCGAGCAGTTGCGTGAAGAGAGTCACGACATTAAAGAAGATTTCTCAAATCTAATCAGAACATTATCTTCCTGACGCTATGAAATTTATTGTAGAACGCGAGCATTTACTCAAGCCCTTACAACAGGTCAGCAGCCCTCTGGGTGGACGTCCAACCTTACCTATCCTTGGCAATCTGCTGCTGCAGGTCAACGAAGGTACGCTGCTGCTTACCGGTACCGATTTAGAGATGGAAATGGTGGCCCGTGTCGCGCTGACACAGGATCACGAACCGGGTGCCACTACGGTCCCGGCACGCAAATTTTTTGATATCTGCCGTGGCCTGCCTGAAGGTGCGGAGATTACCGTGATGCTGGATGGCGAAAGAATGCTGGTGCGCTCTGGCCGCAGCCGTTTCTCGCTCTCCACGCTGCCGGCCAGCGACTTCCCTAACCTGGATGACTGGCAAAGCGAGGTGGAATTCACCCTGCCACAGGCAACCATGAAGCGCCTGATTGAAGCCACGCAGTTTTCGATGGCGCACCAGGACGTCCGTTACTACCTGAACGGGATGCTGTTTGAGACCGAAGGCGAAGAGCTGCGTACGGTAGCCACTGATGGTCACCGTCTGGCGGTGTGTTCAATGCCGGTGGGGCAGTCACTGCCCAGTCATTCGGTGATCGTGCCGCGTAAAGGCGTGATTGAGCTGGTACGTCTGCTTGACGGTGGCGACACGCCATTGCAGGTGCAGATCGGTAGCAACAATATCCGTGCTCACGTAGGTGATTTCATCTTCACCTCCAAGCTGGTTGATGGCCGCTTCCCGGATTACCGTCGCGTATTGCCGAAGAATCCGGATAAAACGCTGGACGCGGGCTGCGATATTCTCAAGCAGGCCTTTGCCCGTGCAGCCATCCTCTCTAACGAGAAGTTCCGTGGCGTTCGCCTCTATATCAGCGAAAATCAGCTGAAAATTACCGCCAACAACCCGGAGCAGGAAGAAGCGGAAGAGATGCTGGACGTGACCTACGGCGGCACCGATCTGGAAATCGGCTTCAACGTCAGCTACGTGCTGGACGTCCTGAACGCGCTGAAATGTGAAAACGTCCGCCTGCTGTTAACCGACTCCGTTTCCAGCGTACAGATTGAAGACGCGGCCAGTCAGAGTGCGGCCTACGTCGTCATGCCAATGCGGTTATAATTTCGCGGCCTGTCATACTCCCCGTTCAGCAGTGGGCAGCATTCAGAGGGCGTCACGTACTCGCTGTACGTTGAGACCTTCAGACGCTGTCTGCTCCTGAAGGGGCTGACGATAACGCCCTGGATTGTAATATCACGCACCGGATAATCAAAAATGGCTTTAACCCGCCTTCTCATTAAAGACTTTCGTAACATCGAAAATGCGGATCTGGCGCTGGCGCCCGGCTTTAACTTTCTGGTTGGAGCTAACGGCAGCGGCAAAACCAGCGTGCTCGAAGCCATTTATACCCTGGGTCATGGCCGTGCTTTTCGCAGCCTGCAGGCGGGGCGGGTTATCCGCCACGATCAGGAGGCTTTTGTGCTGCATGGTCGTATCCAGGAGACTGAACGTGAAATTTCAGTCGGCCTCAGTAAAAACCGCGCCGGCGACAGCAAAGTCCGTATTGATGGTAGTGACGGACATAAAGTCGCGGAGCTGGCACAAATGCTGCCGATGCAGTTGATAACGCCTGAAGGTTTTACTCTGCTTAATGGTGGACCTAAATACCGCCGTGCTTATATCGACTGGGGCTGCTTCCACAACGAACCTGGCTTTTTCACTGCCTGGAGTAACCTCCGGCGGTTGATGAAGCAGCGTAACGCCGCGCTACGTCAGGTTTCACGCTATCAGCAGATCCGCGCCTGGGATCAGGAGCTGGCTCCACTCGCTCACCAGATCAGCGAGTGGCGCGCGGCCTACAGCGATGCAATAGCAGAAGATATTAATGCCACCTGCGCGCAGTTTTTACCGGAATTTGAGCTGAACTTCTCTTTCCAGCGCGGCTGGGACAAAGAGACGGATTACAGTGAACTGCTCGAACGCCAGTTTGAACGCGATCGGGCACTGACCTACACCGCCAGCGGCCCGCATAAGGCGGATTTTCGAATCCGTGCCGACGGGACGCCGGTGGAAGATTTACTGTCACGCGGCCAGTTAAAGCTGCTGATGTGCGCCCTGAGACTGGCGCAGGGTGAGTTTCTCACCCGACAGAATGGGCGACGCTGCCTGTATCTGATAGATGATTTTGCCTCTGAGCTGGATGAAACGCGTCGGCAGTTGCTGGCTTCGCGATTGAAAGCCACTCATGCCCAGGTTTTTGTCAGCGCAATTGGTGCCGAGCATGTGTTCGACATGGCTGACGAAAAGGGCAAGATGTTCCACGTGGAACAGGGTAAAATAGCGGTTCAACCTGAAGATTAAACGAGCGAGAAACGTTGATGTCGAATTCTTATGACTCCTCAAGTATCAAAGTTCTTAAAGGGCTTGATGCAGTACGCAAGCGCCCTGGTATGTATATCGGCGATACGGATGACGGCACCGGTCTGCATCACATGGTGTTCGAGGTCGTGGATAACGCTATCGACGAAGCACTCGCTGGCCACTGTAAAGATATTCTGGTTACTATTCATGCGGATAACTCTGTCTCCGTTCAGGATGATGGCCGTGGTATCCCGACCGGCATTCATGAAGAAGAAGGCATTTCTGCTGCGGAAGTGATCATGACCGTGCTGCACGCAGGCGGCAAATTTGATGACAACTCCTATAAAGTTTCCGGTGGCCTGCATGGTGTTGGCGTTTCGGTAGTTAACGCCCTGTCTGAAAAGCTGGAGCTGACCATTCGTCGTGAAGGCAAAGTTCACCAGCAGATTTACATGCACGGTGTACCCCAGGCGCCACTGAGCGTCACGGGCGAAACTGATTTGACCGGTACCCGCGTGCGGTTCTGGCCAAGCCATGAGACCTTCACTAACGTCACTGATTTTGAATATGACATCCTGGCCAAGCGTCTGCGTGAGCTTTCATTCCTGAACTCCGGCGTCTCCATCAAGCTGGAAGACAAGCGTGATGCGCGTCAGGATCACTATCACTACGAAGGCGGTATTAAAGCTTTCGTGGAATATCTGAATAAGAACAAAACGCCGATTCACCCTAACGTCTTCTACTTCTCCACAGAAAAAGATGGCATTGGCGTGGAAGTGGCGCTGCAGTGGAATGATGGTTTCCAGGAAAACATCTACTGCTTTACTAACAACATCCCACAGCGCGATGGCGGCACCCACCTTGTTGGTTTCCGTACTGCGATGACGCGTACGCTGAATGCTTACATGGATAAAGAAGGCTACAGCAAAAAAGCTAAAGTCAGCGCCACCGGTGACGATGCCCGTGAAGGCCTGATTGCTGTGGTTTCCGTTAAGGTTCCGGATCCTAAATTCTCCTCACAGACCAAAGATAAGCTGGTCTCTTCAGAGGTGAAAACGGCCGTTGAGCAGCAGATGAATGAACTGCTGGCGGAATACCTGCTGGAAAATCCGAACGATGCGAAAATCGTTGTCGGCAAAATTATTGATGCAGCCCGTGCTCGTGAAGCAGCGCGTCGCGCACGTGAAATGACTCGCCGTAAAGGTGCCCTGGACCTGGCAGGCCTGCCGGGCAAGCTGGCTGACTGCCAGGAGCGTGATCCGGCGCTGTGCGAGATTTACCTGGTGGAGGGTGACTCTGCAGGCGGGTCCGCCAAGCAGGGACGTAACCGTAAAAACCAGGCGATCCTGCCGCTGAAGGGCAAAATCCTTAACGTTGAGAAAGCGCGTTTTGATAAAATGCTCGCCTCGCAGGAAGTCGCCACGCTGATTACTGCCCTGGGCTGCGGTATTGGCCGTGATGAGTACAATCCGGACAAGCTGCGCTATCACAGCATCATCATCATGACCGATGCGGATGTCGATGGCTCGCATATCCGCACCCTGCTGCTGACCTTCTTCTACCGCCAGATGCCGGAGATTATTGAACGTGGTCACGTTTATATTGCTCAGCCGCCTCTGTACAAGGTGAAAAAAGGCAAGCAGGAGCAGTACATCAAAGATGACGACGCGATGGATCAGTATCAAATCTCCATTGCGCTGGATGGCGCAACCCTGCATACCAACGCGGATGCGCCGGCATTAGGCGGCGGGCCGCTGGAAACGCTGGTATCAGAGTTCAACAGCACCCGTAAAATGATCAAGCGTATGGAACGCCGTTACCCGGTTGCCCTGCTTAACTCGCTGATCTACCACTCAACGTTAAGCGACCTGAAAGACCAGGCATCGGTACAGAGCTGGGTTGACGGCCTGATTAAGATGTTGAATGAGAAAGAGCAGCACGGCAGCTCTTACTCTGGTCTGGTGCGTGAAAATCTTGAGCTTCACATCTTTGAGCCGATTGTTCGTATTCGTACTCACGGCGTGGACACCGATTATTCGCTGGATAGCGAGTTCGTCACCGGCGGCGAATACCGTAAGATTTGTACACTGGGTGAGAAACTTCGTGGCCTGATCGAAGAAGATGCCTATATCGAGCGCGGTGAGCGCCGTCAACCTGTTGAAAACTTTGAGCAGGCGATGGACTGGCTGGTGAAAGAGTCCCGTCGCGGTCTGACCGTACAGCGATATAAAGGTCTGGGTGAGATGAACCCTGAGCAGCTGTGGGAAACCACTATGGATCCGGACAGCCGCCGTATGCTGCGTGTCACCGTGAAAGATGCTATTGCCGCTGACCAGCTGTTTACCACGCTGATGGGTGATGCGGTAGAGCCTCGTCGTGCCTTTATCGAAGAAAACGCCCTGAGGGCGGCTAATATCGATATCTAAAGGTTACGGGCAGTGCATAAAAAAGGCAGATCTCAGGATCTGCCTTTTTTTATGCCCGGTAGGGTTAATGCGGCTTTATACCTTTCAGTGCGAAACGGTAAAAATCGCTGTTATTCTTCATGCCGAGTTTGCGCATTATTGCCCGTTTATGGGTACTGATGGTTTTGATGCTCAGGCCGGTAACGCCGGAAATATCGGTCAGGGAGAGCCCCTGGCGAATATATTTAACAACCATATCCTGCTGTTTACTGAGTGAAATATCTTCAGCAGGACGATAATACGGGGAGCTGGAATTCTTCTGGCAGGAGCCGTCAGCGTTTTTGCGGTTGAAGAGCCTTTTAATTTTACTCAGTGACTCATTTTTTTTCAGATGCAGAAGATGTTTCTGACAGACACTGGTTTCAAACTTGCACTGATTTGCCAGAAACAGCGATACGTAGCGCTCTGCCTCAGCGTCTTTTCTCAGACTGGCCGGAAGAAAGCGCTGTCTGCGGGCTGTCGAACCACAAACATCGGTGATGATAATATCCGGTTCCAGCAGAGCCCTGTTCTCTTCTGAGACCAGAAACACCGGATTGCCGGAACCGTGAGGCTGCCAGACTTCCTCGATCAAGCTAATGGCCCCCGAGATAAAATAACTGTCTTTACTGACAATAATTATATTCACTTATTATTCCTCCTTGAATGTCACGTTACGTTATTATCCCACACCTGTTCAAATACCACACTATTTAAGGCCAATTTTTACTTAAGTAAAATTTTTATGGTCATCATCTGTACTCTTAATAATATTGCTTTTAACTTAAGTAAAATTTTTTCCAGCGACACTTAACGTTTTCTTTTCATTTTTTTCCCGCTGGTCAATGTGAGCTGAATCGCGCTAGCATAAGAGCAAACTGTTAGCTGATGAGGACGTTATGGCAATAAAACTGATTGCGATTGATATGGATGGCACCCTGCTAAACCCACAGCATGAAGTCACCCCCGGCGTTAAAAAGGCGATACAGGCGGCGCGTGACAAAGGTATCGCCGTTGTGCTGGCAACAGGACGACCTTATGTGGGGGTCGAGCAGTATCTTATGCAGCTTGATCTGCAGCAGGAAGGACAGTACTGCATCACTAATAATGGGGCTCTGGTTCAGAAAGCGGCGAGTGGGGAGTGTGTGGCAGAAGTGACGCTAAACTTCGATGACTACCTCTATTTTGAACAGCTTGCCCGCCAGTTAGGTGTCCACTTCCAGGCGCTGACCAAATCTCAGCTTTTCACCGCTAACAAAGATATCAGTCCCTATACCGTCCACGAATCTTATCTGACCGGCATCCCACTGCATTATCGCGCGGTGCAGGAGATGGATCCGACGATGACTTTCCCGAAAGTGATGATGATTGATCCGCCGGAAGTGCTGGACGAAGCTATCAGGCAGCTCCCGCAGGAAGCTCGCGATCGCTACACCATTATGAAAAGCTCGCCTTATTACCTGGAGATTCTTAATAAGCAGGTTAATAAAGGGGCAGGCGTTAAAGCTCTGGCCGACCAGCTGGGCTTATCCCGCGATGAAGTGATGGCGATTGGCGATCAGGAAAACGATCTGGCAATGCTTGAGTTCGCCGGTACGGGCGTGGCAATGAGTAATGGCATCGATTCGGTAAAAGCGATAGCCCAGTTCGTGACTAAATCCAACCGGGAAGATGGCGTGGCGTTCGCTATTGAGAAGTTTGCCCTCTGATTCTCTCTCCTGATACCCCGGTATAGCCGGGGTATTTTCTGCCCCTGTTGTCACTCCTCCGCATAACGTTGCCTCCATCCCTCTGTCTTAATCGCCTTTTTCAGACCCCTTTCTGAATGGATTGTCTGTTTTGTGATCTGGATTGTAGTACAACCAATCATCACGGTACTACAATGCAGGCGTGGTTAAGCACCTTTACGTCAGCTTTGGTAGTGCGATTTAGTGGCGGACGGCGGTAAAGTGTCAGGGACCTTCACTCAACTGCATGGAACATTATGAAAGACGACCTCAGCAAAACGGACCGCATCTTACTGACCCTGGGCGAAGAAATTGTCGCGGGAAAATATGCTCCCGGTGCCGCTTTACCGGCAGAAACCGAATTGTGCGAACAGTTCAGCACCTCGCGCAACATTATCCGGGAAGTGTTCCGTTCGCTGATGGCTAAACGGTTGATGGAGATGAAGCGCTACCGGGGGGCATTTGTTACTCAACGCAGCCAGTGGAACTTCCTCGACAGCGATGTGCTGCAATGGTCACTGAAGCATGACCAGGATCCCCGTTTGATCGCGGCGATGAGCGAAGTGCGAAATCTGGTTGAGCCGCAAATTGCCCGCTGGTCGGCACAGCGTGCCACCTCCAGCGATTTAGCCAACATTGAGGCGGCGCTCAACGACATGATTAAGTATCAGCACGACCGCGATGCGTTTAATCAGGCCGATATTCGTTATCACGAGGCGGTGCTGCAATCGGTGCATAACCCGGTACTTCAGCAACTTACCGTGGCTATAAGCTCTCTGCAACGCGCGGTATTTGAACGTACTTATATGCCTGACAGCGGCAATATGCCGAAGACCCTGCAGGAACATAAAGCGCTGTTTGATGCTATTCGTCACCAAAAACCCGATGAGGCTGAGCAGGCGGCACTGACCATGATTGCCAGCTCCACCCGACGATTAAAGGACATCACGTGACAAGTTATATCGCTATCGACTGGGGATCTACCAACCTTCGTGCCTGGTACTATCTGGAAGGCATTTGTCAGGAAGAGCGCCGTTCAGAATCGGGTATCACCCGGCTGAACGGGCGTACCCCGGCACAAGTGTTTGCCCATGTTACCGAAGGCTGGCCGGTTAATGACCTGCCCGTAGTGATGGCAGGCATGGTCGGTAGCACTGCCGGATGGGTGAATGCCCCTTATCTGGCCTGCCCGGTTTCACTGGGAGATATAGCTTCGCGCCTGATCCGGGTTGAAGATCGTGCCTGGATAGTCCCGGGCCTGAGTCTTAACCATGCTGACAACATTAATATTATGCGCGGGGAAGAAACTCAGTTGCTGGGCGCGACGCAATTAGCCCCCGCCTCTTACTACGTGATGCCTGGCACCCATTGCAAATGGGTCAGGGAAGAACAGGGCAGGATCGTGGATTTTCGTACCGTGATGACCGGCGAACTCCACCATGTTCTGCTTAATCATTCTTTGTTAGGTGCTGGTTTGCCGGCTCAGCAACCCGATGCTGAGGCCTTTCGTCAGGGGCTGGAAACCGGTGCCAGTGACGTCAGTATCCTGAGCCGCTTATTTGAGGTGCGTGCAGCGCATGTGCTTGGCGTCCGGCCGCGCGAATCAGTGAGCGACTTCCTGTCCGGATTACTGATCGGCCATGAAGCAGCGCTGATGGCGAAGACATTTATGCAGGGGGATCGGGCCACCTTAATCGCAGGCAGTTCGCTGGCCGACCGCTATCAACAGGCGATGGCCTTTGTCGGGCTGTCTACCCAACTGCTGGAAGGCGATCGCGCCTTCCAGCACGGAATCAGGAGTATTGCCGATGAACTGGTCCACTAAGCTGCCGCTGATCGCTATTTTGCGTGGCATTCGCCCGGAAGAAGCGGAAGCGCACGTTGCCGCACTGATCGAAGCCGGATTTGACGCCATCGAAATCCCGCTCAATTCGCCAGACTGGCAGCAGAGCATTGCCAGCATGGTAACCACCTTTGGTGACAGGGCGCTGATTGGTGCCGGCACGGTTCTGGAGCCGGAGCAGGTTGATCAACTGGCCGCCATTAACAGCAAACTGGTGGTAACGCCTAACACCGACGTGGCGGTTATCCGCCGTGCCGTGGAGCAGGGGATGACGGTAGCCGCGGGCTGCGCCACGGCTTCCGAAGCCTTTGCCGCACTGAAAGCCGGGGCGCAGGCGCTGAAAATTTTCCCCTCTTCCGCCTTCGGCCCGGATTACATCAAAGCTCTGAAGGCCGTATTACCGCCAGAAGTGCCGGTGTTTGCCGTGGGCGGCGTTACGCCTGAAAACCTTCATGCGTTCCTGGCGGCAGGCTGCGTGGGAGCCGGGCTGGGGAGCGATCTCTATCGCGCCGGACAGCCCGCTTCGCGCACCGCTGAACAGGCCCGCGCTTTCGTTGCCGCCTATAAGGAAGCCGTACAATGAAAATTACTAAACTGACCACCTACCGTCTGCCGCCACGCTGGATGTTTCTGAAGATTGAAACCGATGAGGGCATCGTGGGCTGGGGTGAGCCGGTCATCGAAGGGCGATCCAGAAGCGTGGAGGCTGCGGTGCAGGAGCTTTCCGAATACCTGATTGGTCAGGACCCGGCCCGTATCAATGATTTATGGCAGGTGATGTACCGAGGTGGATTCTATCGCGGTGGCCCGATTCTGATGAGCGCCATTGCGGGTATCGATCAGGCCTTATGGGACATTAAAGGCAAAGTCCTGGGCGTCCCGGTGTGGCAACTGCTGGGCGGCCTGGTGCGCGACAGCATCAAAGCCTATAGCTGGGTAGGAGGCGATCGGCCTGCGGAAGTGATTGACGGTATTAAAAAACTGCGTGAAATCGGTTTTGATACTTTCAAGCTCAACGGGTGCGAAGAGATGGGCATTATCGACAGCTCCCGCAAAGTGGATGCTGCGGTGAACACCGTTGCCCAAATCCGTGAGGCTTTTGGCAATGAAATTGAATTCGGCCTGGATTTCCACGGACGCGTCAGCGCACCCATGGCCAAAGTGCTTATTAAGGAGCTGGAACCTTATCGTCCGCTGTTTATTGAAGAGCCGGTGCTGGCGGAGCAGGCAGAATATTATCCACGGCTGGCTGCACAAACCCACATTCCCATTGCGGCCGGTGAACGGATGTATTCCCGTTTTGAATTCAAGCGCGTGCTGGAAGCGGGTGGCCTGGCAATCCTTCAGCCGGATCTTTCACATGCAGGAGGCATCACCGAATGCTTCAAGATTGCGGCGATGGCTGAAGCTTACGATGTGGCGCTCGCTCCGCACTGCCCGCTGGGCCCGATTGCTCTGGCTTCCTGCCTGCATGTGGACTTTGTTTCACGCAATGCGGTGTTCCAGGAGCAGAGCATGGGCATTCACTACAACCAGGGCGCGGAGCTGCTGGATTATGTGGTGAATAAAGAGGACTTCACCATGAACGGCGGACATTTTGCGCCGCTGAACAAGCCCGGTTTAGGCGTGGAAATCAACGAGCAGCTGGTGATTGAACGCAGTCAGAGCGTGCCGGACTGGCGTAATCCTTTATGGCGGTTCAAAGATGGCTCCGTCGCCGAATGGTAAATTAACGTCAGGTACGGCAGTTCAATAAAGAAAAAGTAACGGCACTAATAATAAAACCGACACCCTAAAATACCCTGTGTGCGCTGCGGGCGGTCTTTCTGCTGCCCGAATCCGGCCACGTCGCTCTGTGAGGTCGTTATCATGAACACCGATCTGTATACCTCTACCCTGAAACAATTAAACGCGAAGATTATTCCGTTTATTGTGATCTGTTATTTCGTCGCCAATCTGGATAAAACCAATATCTCGATTGCTGCCCTGCAAATGAATGCGGATTTAGGGCTTTCTGCCAGCATGTACGGTCTGGGCGTCGGCATGTTTTATATCTCCTATATTCTGTTTGAGATCCCCAGCAATGTGATCATGACCAAAGTAGGCGCCCGCCGCTGGATTGCCCGTATCATGATTACCTGGGGAATAGTCAGTACCGGCATGGCTTTCGTGCACAGTGCTAACCAGCTCTACGTGATGCGTTTTCTGCTGGGCATGGCCGAAGCCGGTTTTGCCCCCGGTATCATCTACTACATCTCCTGCTGGTTCCCCAGAAGTAACCGCGCCCGCGCCATGTCCTTTTTCTATATGGGATCGGTTGGCGCCTCTATTATTGGCCTGCCGGTATCGGGTGCCCTTTTGAATATGCACGGCATAGCCGATATAGCGGGCTGGCGCTGGCTGTTTGCGCTGGAAGGGATCCCTGCCGTGGCGCTGGGTTGCATGGTGTTGTGGCGCCTGCCGGATACGCCCGAGCACGCCCCGTGGCTAAGCCCGGAGCAGAAATCCTGGCTGCGTCAGCGTCTGCAACAGGACAATGCCGGTGTGGAAATTGGCAAAAATCACTCGTGGCTGAGCGCGCTGAAAGACAAGACGGTGTTGTTGCTGAGTCTGGTGTGGTTCCTTCAGGCCTTTGGGTCGATTGGCATCACGCTGTTTATGCCGCTGATCATCAAAAGTATGGCCGCCGAACAGAGTAATTTCACTATCGGTCTGCTCTCTGCCGTGCCGTTTATACTTGCCTGTCTGTTTATGTATCTGAATGGCCGCCATTCCGATAAAACCAACGAGCGTTCATGGCATCTGGGGCTGCCGCTGATCTTCTCCGGCCTGGCGCTGGCGCTGGCTATTTATTCCGGCAATCTGGTGGTCTCTTACATCCTGCTGGTGCTTACCGTGGGCTTTAACTTCGCCCTGACCCCGATCTTCTGGGCCGTCACCACCGAAAAACTGGCCGGCGTAGCCGCCGCAGCCTCTATCGCTTTTATCAACACCATTGCCAATTTTGTCGGGCTGGGATTACCGCCCATCCTTGGCAAAATCAAAGACATGACCAACAGCTATCACTATGGCCTGTTGATTGTGGCCGTGGCGCTGATCCTTGGCGGGGTGATTGGCATTATTGTCTCGCGTCCCTCGCGGGATGCGCTGAAATCCGTCCCCAACCACATGCCGGGAAATTAAGATGAAAATGAAAGTGCTGAAGCAGGCTTCCTTGCCTGCTCCCCTGATGGCGTCACTGGAATCACGTTACGAAGTGGTGGAATACAGTACGCTTACAGAGAGTGATTTTACCGGCCTGGCGGCAGAGTTTCAGGTGCTGCTGACCAATGGAGAAGCCGTGGTGACCAGAGAGCTGATTGCCTCCCTGCCGGAGCTGGCACTGATTGCGGTGTTTGGCGTGGGGTATGATGGTGTGGACGTAGAGGCGGCAAAAGCGCATCAGGTCGCCGTGACCCACACGCCAGATGTGCTGACCGAAGATGTGGCCGATCTGGCTGTCGGCCTGATGCTGGCAACATCACGCCAGATCCCCGGCGCGCAGGCATTTATTCAGCAGGGGAAATGGTCACAGGGAAGCTATCCGTGGACGCGAAAAGTTTCCGGGGCTTCGCTGGGGATTGTCGGAATGGGGCGGATAGGCCTGGCGGCAGCGAAACGCGCGCAGGCATTTGATATGACCATCGCTTACTGTAACCGCTCCCCCGTCAGCGAGGTGGCATACCGCTATCAGCCCGATGTAGTTGCTCTGGCAAAAGAGTGCGATTTTTTACTGGTGTGCGCACCTGGCACCGCCAGCAATCGTCATCTGATCAACCGCGAAGTGATGGATGCACTTGGCAGTGAAGGCATCCTGATCAATGTAGGTCGTGGCAGCGTGGTAGATGAGCAGGCGCTGATAGCCGCGCTGGAAGCCGGAACGCTGGGCGGTGCGGGGCTGGATGTGTTCAGCGAAGAGCCGCAGGTTCCTGAAGCGCTGTTTAATCGGGATAACGTGGTGCTAACTCCCCATATGGCCAGCGCCACCTGGTCCACGCGCCGGGCAATGTCACAGCTGGTGGTGGATAATGTGGAGGCGTTCTTTGCCAACAGACCTTTGGTGACGCCAGTACCCGAATCCCGCTGAATGCATTACCCTTAGCAACAGAGACGGCTAAGGGTAAGCATTATGACGGAAACACAGCTGACGTTTGATCCACGCAATCATCAACTCACCAACATCAATATCTGGACCGCAGACAGCCAGTGGCTGGTGTACGACGTGCGGCCAGATGGGGCCACGTTCAGCAGCCTGACTGTGGAAAGGGTCAACCTCAGTGGTCAGACGGAGGTGCTGTATCAGGCCAAAGAGGGCGCGCATGTTGGCGTGGTGACAGCCAGTCCGGAGCTGCCCCCTCGCTATGTCTGTATCCACGGCCCTGAGCATCCGGACAGCCAGTGGAAGTATGATTTTCACCATCGTCGTGGCGTGATTATTCAGCATGGCCGCGCGGAAAATCTTGATGCCTGCGATATCACCCCTCCTTTTACCCCCGGTGCACTGCGCGGTGGTTCCCATGTGCATGTCTTCAGTCCCGACGGCTCGCGCCTCAGCTTCACTTACAATGACCATGTGATGCACGAATTCGATCTGAAAGAGGATCTGCGCAATGTGGGTGTTGCAGTGCCCCTGCACGCCATCTGCCCCCTAAGCAGCATCCCAGAGAGTACGACGGCAGCCATTTCTGTGTGCTGGTCAGCAAGACCACGGCAACGCCGGTACCGGACAGCGATGACATCAACCGGGCTTATGAAGAGGGCTGGGTCGGAGAAGAAGGTTACCTGAAACACAATGGACACCGTCAGCGCTGGGCGCTGGCGTTTATTGGTGACACGCTGACGGAAAATGGCGATAAGGTGCCCGAGGTATTTATTGTGGATCTGCCCGAGAAAATGGCGGATTACGCCCTTCCGGGTGATGCTCCGCTTGAAGGCACGGAGAGCACCTTGCCCGCTCCGCCGGAAGGGACAGTTCAGCGCAGGCTGACTTTTACCCATCAACGCGCTTTTCCTGGCCTGGCGACTTCGCCTCGCCACTGGTTACGCAGTTCGCCAGATGGACGGTCGATAGCCTTTCTGATGAAGGATGACAGAGGCGTTGTGCAGCTCTGGGCAGTGGCACCAGAGGGTGGAGAGCCGCGGCAGATCACCAAAGCGACCAGTGATATTCAGTCTGCCTTTAGCTGGCATCCGGAAGGACGAGCGGTGGCGCTGATCAATGACAACAGCGTGATGTTATGCGACACGGCAACAGGGAAACTTCGCAGGCTGACGGCAAGAACAGCTGAGGCACCGCTGGCCGATGCGGTAGTCTGTTCCCCCGACGGTTTGCATGTGGCTTACCTGCGCAAGGTCGGGGGATATCAGCAAATATTCACCGTCGGGTTAAGCGACAGTTTTTAAGGCTGGTGGGAGGTACTGACCGGCATAGGGGCGGCCTGGGCCAGGCTTTCACTGGTATGATTCTGTTGCTCGCTTTGCAGCACGCGTTCACGGGGGGAGTCGGCCATGTTGTTGCTGCCTTTACGGTAGTAATCCCACGGCAGGAACAGCGTATCCACGACGGCTGAGAAAGGCAGGTCCAGGGCAGCCAGCGGACGCATTACCCAGCCGCTGTTGCTGTCGGCCACCACGGCCGCACCGGCACGGGTCCCGGAATAGTAGCCCTGTTCGGGGCCGGAATGGGTCATAAAGCTGGAGCACCCTGCGGTTCCAGCAAGTGACAGGCAGGCCATCAGGCCAGCGAAACGACACTTGTTCATTACTCTCATAATCATCATCCCTTCAGTCCCAGCAACGCTGGTCTGATTGTTATCGCCATCATGCAGGGAGGTCCCGGCCACTCTGTGGTGACTCATGCACTGGTCTGACGAAATCTTCCCTGAGTGTATGCCATTCGCGGCCCTATGGTTAAAATTTTTACGTTTGCACCCCTTGAAAGCCACCACGCTGTCACCATTTTATTAGCAAGGTCACAAATGAGTATGCCGTAAGGGTACGTCATCCTGGCCTGCGACCTGTCCTTGATGGAAGGTCGGACATGTAATCTTGCTGATATTCAGGAGTCATAAAATGCGTAACTTTGATTTAGCCCCACTCTACCGTTCATCTATTGGTTTTGACCGTCTGATCAACCTGCTGGAATCTAACCAGGGCCAGAGCAACGGTGGCTACCCTCCTTATAATGTGGAGTTAGTAGCGGAAAACAAATACCGGATTACCCTTGCCGTGGCCGGGTTTGCCCAGAGCGAACTGGATATCACCGCCCACGACAATCTGCTGACCGTACGCGGTGCCCATGCTGAAGAACAGCAGGAGCGAACTTACCTGTATCAGGGCATTGCCGAGCGCAATTTCGAGCGCAAATTCCAGCTGGCCGAACACGTAAACGTGCGCGATGCCAAATATGAAAATGGCCTGCTGTTTATCGATCTGGAACGCGTGGTGCCTGAAGCTAATCAGCCACGCCGGATTGAAATTCTGAAGTAATAAGTCAGTCAGTGAAGGGCCGCACAGCAGTGCGGCCTTTTTTTATCCTTCCTGATGCGCCCGTTCGATCTCTTCAGCGAGGATGGAGATCCCCCGTTCAATTTTGTCACTGTCCGGCACGTAGTTCATCCGCATACACTGATGGGGATGCGGCCATTCCTGCTCCAGACCCGGGAAGAAGAAGTGGCCCGGTACCATCAGCACGCCCCGTTTTTTCAGCCGCTGATAGAGGACCTCAGTGGAAACCGGTAAATCTTTGAACCACAGCCAGAGGAAAATTGCCCCTTCTGGTTTATGTATCAGGCAGCGATCTTCGGATAAATAGCGGCGAATAACGGCAATCGTCTGATTCACCCGCTGCTGATAAAAAGGCTTAATCACCTCTTCCGATAACCGCAGCAGATCACCGCGCTGGATCATTTCGTTGGCTATAGCCGGGCCAATACTGCCTGGTGCCAGGCTGATGATGCCGTTCATATTACTGATGGCCGAAATGACTTTTTCATCGGCAATAATGATGCCGCAGCGTGCACCCGGCAGGCCAAGTTTTGACAGGCTCATGCACAGGATGATGTTCGGATTCCACAGAGGACGCGCCTCGCTGAAAATAATGCCGGGGAAAGGCACACCGTAGGCATTATCAATCAGCAGCGGAATATCATGCTGTTGAGCAAGCACATCCAGCTTCAGCAACTCTTCATCGGTGATCACATTCCCGGTTGGGTTAGTGGGGCGCGACACACAAATTAAACCGGTATCTTCAGCGATCTGCAGATGCTCAAAATCAACGTGATATTTGAACTGTCCTTCCGGCAGCATCTCAATGTTGGGGCGGGTTGAGACGAACAATTCCTCATCCAGGCCGGCATCGGCATAGCCCAGATATTCCGGAGCCAGCGGGAACAGAACGCGCTTTTTGCTGCCGTCGGCACGGCGTCCGGCATAGAGGTTAAACAGATAAAAGAAGGCGCTCTGGCTGCCGTTGGTCAGGGCAATATTCTGCGGGCCGATTTGCCAGCCAAGCTCTTCACGCAGCAGCGCAGAGAGCGATTCCAGCAGGGTGGTTTTGCCGCGGGGGCCATCATAGTTGCAGAGTGCCTCCGCCAGCTTGCCTTCATCGTGCATCTGTTGCAGCAGCTTCTGAAAGTAGTCATTCATGGCCGGGATCTGGGCCGGGTTGCCGCCGCCCAGCATCACCGCACCCGGTGTGCGTAATCCTTCACCCATGTCTTCCATCAGGCGGCTTATGCCTGAATGCTGTGTAAATTTGTCACCGAAGGCGGAAAAGCTCATAACGTGTTAACTACTTAGTGAGATCGTGTGGAGCTTTACCTTAACGCCAGCCCTGGCGGGATGCAATGCCAGGTTGGCGCCCTTCCGGCCAGGCCAGGCGAGGTGCTGCAAGGCGTGAGCGCAGGCCGCCGCCTGAAATGAACTCCTTATACTCGCTAACAAAATCATAAAAACTCCGCTTCATAATTAACATAGCCACATCTCATAAAATGAAACAGCGTTTTGTTTTTATAAAAATAATGTATCAATAATAACTATTATCGACTTTGATCACAGTTTTAGCTGTCTCTTACTGGATATAGTAAGGCATCCGCGGCAGATGTCGCCACGCCTTATGAAATAATGGGATTAACCTGAATGATAGCCACGAATATTCATGATTATTCTTTAATGCCGGGCTTTCCTGAAAAACTCAAAACATGTATTGGCAGTGCTCTGGATATTATCCGGGAAATGCCTGATGACGGAAGGCATGATATTCACGGTGACGACGCTTTTGTGCTGGTTTCAAGTCCGCAGACAGAGCCACAGGAACAACGCCAGGCAGAATATCACTGTCGTTATCTGGATGTGCAAATCCTGCTGGAAGGCGCGGAAAAGCTGGGTTACGGCCTGACGCTGGCCACGGAAGATCCGCAGGATAATCAGCTGAAAACTCAGGATATCGCCTTTTGCCGGGATATCCCCAGCGAACAGTTTTTAACTTTTGAACCGGGTAATTTGGTGGTGTTTTTCCCTCGTGAATATCATCGTCCGTTATGCGCTGTTAACGGGCCGGGGCAAAGAATTAAAAAAGCCGTATTAAAAGTGAATATGGATTTTCTCAGATAACAGACTCTCCGGTTACACCCTTTATTATTAAATAATCCGAGTTTCGGTGGGCTTTATTCGCACTTTTAAAATAAGGTTGAATAAATAAAAATGAAAATAAAATACGCAATTGAAAAAATTCCCGGTGGGATGATGCTGGTCCCGTTATTTCTTGGGGCAATTGTCCATACCATCGCGCCGGACTCCGGAAAGTATTTCGGCTCATTTACTAATGGCCTGATGACGGGTACCGTGCCGATTCTGGCCGTGTGGTTTTTATGTATGGGAGCCTCGATCAAACTCAAAGCTACCGGCACTGTTTTACGCAAGTCGGGCACGCTGGTGGTGACCAAAATTGCCGTTGCCTGGGTCGTTGCGGCGATAGCCTCGCGGATGATTCCTGAGCACGGCGTTGAAGTCGGTTTCTTTGCCGGTATGTCCACGCTGGCGCTGGTTGCGGCGATGGATATGACCAACGGCGGCCTTTACGCATCGCTTATGCAGCAGTATGGCAGTAAGGAAGAGGCCGGAGCATTTGTGTTGATGTCTGTGGAGTCCGGGCCATTAATGACCATGGTTATCCTTGGAACGGCGGGGATTGCATCCTTTGAACCTCACGTTTTCCTCGGCGCAGTGCTGCCCTTTTTAGTCGGGTTTGTCCTCGGTAATCTGGACCCGGATCTGCGGACGTTTTTCAGCAATGCGGTCCATACCCTGATCCCCTTCTTCGGCTTTGCGCTGGGTAATACCATCAACCTGAATGTGATTCTGGAAACGGGTTTGCTGGGCTGCCTGTTGGGCGTCAGCGTAATTATCGTCACCGGGATCCCGCTGATGATCGCCGACAAATTGATCGGTGGGGGCAACGGAACAGCGGGAATTGCAGCCTCAAGCTCAGCGGGTGCGGCCGTGGCCACACCGGTGTTGATCGCTGAAATGGTGCCGCACTTTAAGCCAATGGCGCCTGCCGCCACGGCGCTGGTGGCAACCTCCGTCATTGTTACTTCAGTGCTGGTGCCGATCCTCACAGCCCTCTGGTCGAAACGCCATGCTGCGCCTGCAACCGTTCCGGTTTCTGCGGCACCCCGTGAAACCCCGGTGGCGATGCCGCCCGTTAAACGCGTCTGAATTTCACTCATGAAAAGGGCGAAGCCTGGTTCTCATCGCCCCTGAACAGAAGGTAATGCTATGCAAATTCGTCAAAGTATTCACAGCGATCACGCTAAACAGTTAGATACCACCGGCCTGCGCCGCGAGTTTTTGATTGAGTCCATTTTTGAGGCTGATAAGTACACCATGACCTACAGCCATATTGACCGCATCGTGATTGGGGGAGTGATGCCCGTCAGCCAGAGCGTGGCATTTGCAGCGGAAGTGGGTAAGCAGTTTGGCGTCAGCTATTTCCTTGAGCGCCGCGAGCTGGGGGTAATCAATATCGGTGAAGCGGGAACCATCACCGTCGATGGTCACTGTTATGAAGTGGGCAACAAAGAGGCGTTGTATATCGGTCAGGGCGCGAAGGATGTGGTGTTTAACAGCGTCAGCGCGTCCAGCCCGGCGAAGTTTTACTACAACAGCGCCCCGGCCCATACCGCTTATCCGCATCAACTGGTGAAACGCGACCAGGCTTCACAGCAGACGCTGGGCAGCCCTGAAACCAGCAATGTCCGCACCATTAACAAATACCTGGTGCCGGATGTGCTGACCACCTGCCAGTTAACCATGGGGCTGACGGAACTGGCGGAGGGCAATCTCTGGAACACTATGCCTTGTCATACCCACGATCGCCGCATGGAAGCGTACTTCTATTTCAATATGGATGAGGAAACAGCGGTCTTCCATATGATGGGGGAGCCGCAGGAAACCCGACATCTGCTGGTGCATAACGAGCAGGCAGTGATCTCGCCAAGCTGGTCAATTCATTCCGGCGTCGGCACCAAAAGCTACACCTTTATCTGGGGAATGGTAGGGGAGAATCAGGTCTTTGACGATATGGACCACGTTAAAGTCAGCGAGCTTCGTTAAGGCTGTTTTCCGGTCATGGCAGGCCATGGCCATTTCTGGGTGTCGCCGGTAATGCGGCCCAAAGGAGTGTTGAGATGATTTTAGAGGCGTTCAGTTTACAGGGCAGTGTGGCACTGGTCACCGGTTGCGATACCGGCCTTGGGCAGGGCATGGCGGTGGGCCTGGCGGAAGCGGGTTGCGATATTGTGGGGATCAATATTGTTGAGCCAGCAGAGACTATCGAGCGGGTCACCGGCCTGGGGCGGCGTTTTCTTAGCCTGACGGCCGATCTCAGTGATACCCATAGCTTTGCGGGCCTGCTGGAAACAGCCGTCGCGGAGTTCGGTAAAATCGATATTCTGGTCAACAATGCCGGGATTATCCGCCGCGAAGATGCGATCAATTTCAGCGAGAAGGACTGGGATGATGTGATGAACCTGAACATCAAATCGGTGTTCTTTATGTCACAAACGGTGGCGCGTCAGTTCATTAAGCAGGGAAACGGCGGGAAAATTATCAATATTGCCTCGATGCTCTCCTATCAGGGCGGGATCAGGGTGCCTTCTTATACCGCCTCAAAAAGCGCGGTGATGGGCGTCACCCGGCTGCTGGCCAATGAATGGGCGAAGCACGGCATTAATGTGAATGCCATCGCACCGGGTTATATGGCTACCAATAACACTCAGCAATTACGTGCGGATGAAGGGCGCAGCAGTGAGATCCTCGACCGTATCCCGGCCAGTCGGTGGGGCCTGCCGGAGGATATGAAGGGGCCGGTGGTTTTCCTGGCTTCTCCCGCTTCTGACTACGTCAATGGGTATACCCTGGCGGTGGATGGTGGCTGGCTGGCGCGTTAGCCAGAGTCGCTACTCTCCACAAAGCGGGTCATGACTTATTGACTGGCAGCGTCGGGAAACTAAAAAGCCACCGGAAGGGGGTGTGCCCTGTCTGGGGCTCACTCCACAAGGGTGGCTTCACTGTTATGCAGACGGGAATTTATTTAATAATCTGCGGGTTAACGCAGTTTTTCTCCACTTTACCGCTCAGGGCAGCGATCAGGTTATCTACCGCATCGCGAGCCATACCGTAACGCGTTTCATGCGTTGCAGAACCGATGTGCGGCAGGGCCACCACGTTTGGCAGGCTCAGCAGCGGCGACTCCACAGGCAGCGGCTCCTGTTCAAACACATCCAGACCGGCAGCATGGATCGTCCCGTCCTTCAGCGCAGCAATCAACGCTTCTTCATCAATCACCGGGCCACGGCCTGCGTTGATCAATACCGCGGTGGATTTCATTTTCGCCAGCTGATCGCGACCAATCAAATGGTGAGTCTCATTGGTCAGCGGCAGGCTGATACAGAGGAAATCAGACTCTTTCAGCAGGGTATCCAGATCGCAGTAGGTGGCATCAAAGCGCTGTTCAGCTTCTTCGTGATGTTTACGTGCGTTATAAAGGATCGGCATACTGAAGCCCAGATGGGCGCGCTGAGCAAGCGCCAGACCGATGCGGCCCATTCCCAGAATACCCAGTTTTTTATGGTGGACGTCGATACCGAACCAGTCAGCACCGATGTTGCTTTTCCACTCCCCGGCTTTCACTCTTTCGGCAACTTCGGTGACGCGGCGGGCAGAGGCCAGCACCAGCGCCATCATGGTATCGGCCACCGTCTCCGTCAGCACCGTTGGGGTGTGCATCAGCACCACACCGCGATCGTTCAGGGCGGCGATATCGAAATTATCCACGCCTACAGAGACGCTGGAAGCGGCACGCAGCCTGGGGGCTTTGGTCAGGAACTCGCCGTCAATCTTACCGCCTGACCCTAAAATGCCTTCAGCCTGCTGGAAAGCCTCTGCATGCTGGCTGAGCGTTTCAGGGGTCAGTCCGTTGATTTCCGTTACGGTGAAGTGTTCATCCAGTTTAGCGCGCAGGTCTTCCGGTAATTTCTTATAAAGCACCACAGAAGGTTTCATTCTCGTCTCCCTTTGAATTGAGGAACGGGCCAGCTGGCCCGTTTTGCATTTTTAAGCGTGTTTAGCGCCGCGGGGCATCGGGGGGATGTTGTTCTCCGCTGGCTTAACTATCAGCGTCAGCCAGACCGAGATCAGCAGCGATGCACCCATAAAGATATACGAAGCAGAAGGACTGCCGGTGGCGCCGTTCAGATAACCTACCACCCATGACCCCAGGAATGAACCCAGTGCACCCATCGCATTGATCAGCGCCATCGCGCCACCAGCAACGTTACGCGGCAGCATTTCCGGGATGATGGCGAAGAACGGGCCGTAAGGGGCGTACATTGCAGCACCGGCGATCACCAGCAGCGTAAATGACAGCCAGAAATTATTTGGCCCTACCAGGTATGACCCTAAAAACGCCAGCGCACCAATCAGCAGCAGTGGCCAGACAAACAGTTTACGGTTTTGTAGCTTATCCGAAGCCCAGGAGACGACAATCATCGCCACGGTGGCAGCCAGATAAGGGACGGCAGAGAGCCAGCCCGCCTCGACCATGCCCATCTGCGTGCCGTTACGTAAAATAGAGGGCAGCCACAGCACAAAACCGTAAACGCCAATACTCCAGGTAAAGTACTGAACACACAGAATAATAACGTTACGCGATTTAAAGGCTTCGCCGTAATTCCGCACGGCTTTGATATTTTCCTGCTCTTTCTCCAACTGCGCCTGCAGGGCCGCTTTTTCCGCATCGCTCAGCCATTTCGCCTGCGCCGGTTTGTCCTGCACCATAAACCACCAGGCTACGGCCCAGATAACCGCCGGAATGCCCTCAATAATAAACATCTCGCGCCAGCCGAAGGCTTCAATCAGGTAGCCGGACACCACTGACATCCACAGCACGGTGACCGGGTTACCCAGGATCAGGAAGGTATTGGCACGGGAGCGCTCGGACTTGGTGAACCAGTTACTGATGTAAATCAGCATGGCTGGCATCACTGCGGCTTCAACCACGCCCAGCACAAAACGGATAGCTGCCAGCATCGGAATGTTGCTGACCATGCCAGTGAGCGAGGCGCAGATACCCCAGAGGATCAGACAGACAAACACCAGTTTTTTCACGCTGCGGCGTTCAGCATAGATGGCGCCAGGGATCTGGAAAAAGAAGTAGCCGAGGAAGAACAGGGCGCCCAGCAGCGATGACATGCCTTTGGTGATCCCCAGATCGTCGTTTATTCCTGCAGCCGAGGCGAAGCTGAAGTTCGCCCTGTCCAGATAGGCCAGGCTGTAGGTAATAAACACGATGGGCATGATATACCACCAGCGTTTAGGCGCGATTGTATGCTTATTCATAGGTGTACCCTCTGTAGAGGCCAAAAAAGTGTAGGGTCTTTTTTATTATGTCCGGATCAGTAGTCACCCAGACGGGCACGCGTTGGCAGGCCTTCGCTGTCGCCGGTAACCTGGATAGCCAGTGAACCTATTTTGTTGCCCCGTCGGATAGCCGCGGGCAGCGTTTTTCCTTCCAGTAGCGCGCTGATCACCCCAACCGCAAAGCCATCGCCTGCGCCCACGGTGTCCACCACGTTTTCTGTTCTGATCGCTTCGACCTGGCCTTTTTCGCCCTGTGAAGTTTTATACCAGGCGCCGTCGCAGCCGGTTTTCACAATCACCGCTTTGACGCCCATATCCAGGTAAAAATCGGCTATCGCTTCTGGCCGATCGTGGCCGGTTAATATTTTTCCTTCGCTGATGCCCGGCAGTACCCAGTCTGCAAAGGCGGCCAGCGAGTTGAGCTGCTTCGCCATCTCGCGCTCGCTTGACCACAATACCGGGCGCAGATTGGGATCGAAGGAGATGGTTTTGCCCATCTGCTTCATCTCCTGCGCGGCGTGTTTTGCCAGCGCCAGCGAACTGTCTGAGATGGCAGCCGCTACGCCGCTGAGATGCAGGTGACGTGCCGAACCAAAATAATCACGGTTAAAGTCATCCGGTGACAGGTGGCTGGCGGCCGACCCTTTACGGAAATATTCCACCAGCGGGTCTGAGCCATCCTCTACTCTGGATTTCAGCTGGAAGCCGGTGGGATAGCGATTGTCAGTGGTGACCTGACGATGATCAACACCCTCTTTTTCCAGCTGTTGCAGGGTGAAGCGGCCAAAGGAGTCGTCACCCACCCGGCTGACCCAGCCCACTTTCAGGCCCAGCCTGGCGAGGCCAATAGCCACGTTCAGCTCAGCTCCGGCAATGCGTTTAATAAAGCTTTCGGCAGCGGCCAGATCGCCCGTCTCCGTCGCTACAAACATCGCCATCGCTTCACCCAGGGTGACAGCATCCAGCGTTCCGTTCTCATGCAGGGTCATGGGTTATTCCTTTCTCAGCAGGTCGACATAATGGCGGGTCACAGCCACCAGATCGTCGCCTTCCAGCGGAAATTCAATCCCGCGTGGTACACCAGCGGGCAGCAGGGCCAGCGTTTCACGCCAAAGATTATCGGCATCATCCAGAGCCACAGCCTGCCAGCCATTTTTGCCGGGAGCCGCCGCTTTCACATGCACATAACTGACGACACGGCTCAGGGATTTAGCGGCTTCAACGGGGTCATCGCCCACCCACAGCCAGTTGCCCATATCGAAAGTCATACCGTTACCGGCTCTGGCTTCACCCCCTCCTGGAAATAGCTGTTCAGTGCGGAGAGCTTGCCGCAGTCAGTTTGATCGTTTTCCACCACTAACTGGAGGGTCCGATCGGCCAGCTTCTGGCGCAGCAGGGTGCAGTCAAAATCAGGGTTGTAGTGACCCAACGAATATTTTAGTAGCTGGGCGTTTAATTGCTTCGCTTCGGCAATATGGCTGTCGATATCTGGATTCAGCAAGCCTTGTTCGGTGAACAGCGCTTCCGGTATGGAATAGAATGCAACCAGCCGGGCATCGGCAATGGCTTTTCCCAGTTCCGGCAGGGTGTTCAGCTCATCTTCACTGAATAATTCGCGGCGGATCTCCACGCCATCCGCTCCGGCGGCGGCAATAACCGGCAAAACGGCCTGCTGGCCGCCAAGGGCCGCAATTTTTTCCCGGCCATAGGCCGCTGTTACCACAATCACTTCTTTTTTCACTGGGTCCTCCAGACTCGGAATGGCCTCGACGTTATAAAAACGTTAAATGGAACCGGTTCCAATGCAAAGGAGCAGAGCGCGATTTTATGATCGCGCTCACGATGTAAACAATTAGTCGTAGGGGATGGTCTGAAAAATGCGGGAAAAATGGCGCGATCAGGCTTTGCGGGCAGTGAATTTTGTGGAGTCCCTGACAATCAACTCGCCGGAAAAGAGGCCTTCATAAGGCGGAGCGGTGTCGCCCTCAATCCGGCGGATAACCTGTTCCAGGGCGGAATACCCTATTTGCCACGTCGGCTGCTTCAGCGTGGTGATCCCCACGCCAGCCAGCTCTGACCATTCAAGTTCGTCAAAGCCCAGCAGGCCGATTTTTTCACCCCACACCAGCTCAAGACGCTTGAGGGAACGGGCAACCTGAAGGGTCAGGGCACCGTTCACCACCAGCACGGCGCAGCGCCTGGTATGATGTTGTTGCCAGAAGGCTTTCAGTGCCCGATCCATGGCGGCAGGATCGTTAAGGGCTACTTCACTCTGTCCGGCAAAGCGTTCGGGGTGTCGGGCCATTGTGCGATGAAAGGCCTGCAGACGTTCGTGACGGGTGTTAACCATCCCCAGCGGCTCAGTGACAAACAGGATCGCCTGAAAATCCTGCTCGATCAGATGGCTGGTCACCTGGGTCGCCGCTTCATCGTTGTTCAGCCCGACCACATCGCAGGGGAAATCCGGAATTTTACGGTCAATCAGCACCATTGGCAGCAAAGATTGCTGAAGATGGCTCAGCGCCTCTTCCCGCATGCCAACCGCATTCACCACGATGCCCTCAACCTGATAGCTACTGAGCAGGTTGAGATAATGCTGCTCCTGATCGACCTCATTGTTGGTGTTACACATCAACAGGGTAAAGCCCTGTGCCCGGCACGCTGCTTCCACGCCGGACATCACGCTGACCGAATAGGGGTTGGTGATATCAGCAATAATCAGCCCGATCAGCCGGGTGCGGCCCCGCTTAAGACCGCGAGCCATCTGGCTTGGGCGGTAGTTAAGTTCTGCGATGGCCGTTTCAATCCGCTGCTTTAAATCAGACGAAAGGACATGCTGCTCGCCATTAAGATAGCGCGAGACGCTGGTTTTCCCGGTATTAGCCGCTCTGGCGACGTCGCTGATGGTGGCTCGTGCAGCCTTGCGGTTCATAGCGATCCTTAAGAGTAAAATGAGGAAAAGCGTAACTTCAGCCATCGCTGGCCTTACTACCTTAAGAAAGTCCGTTTTTACAACGGCTGTGCGGGCCATGATAAAGCATAAGTGCAGGCAGGCCCATCTTTGAGCGAAAGCGATGTGACCGCAAGGGATGGGAGCAGAGAAAAATGGCGTGGGGGCGGGAAAACACCGGGCTCTTCTGGCAGCCCGGTGTCAGGATATTACTGCAGAGGACTCAGGGTGATTTCCACACGACGGTTCTGCGCTTTGCCTTCGGTTGTGCTGTTGGAAGCCACAGGATTGTCCGGACCCATTCCGGTGGTGCGGATACGGTTGGCTGCCACACCCTGGGTGATCAGGGAGCTGCCAACGCTGTCTGCACGCTGTTGCGACAGCGTCATATTCAGCTGACGGCTGCCGGTGCTGTCGGTATAGCCAGCCACGTTAACCGCGGTTTTCGGATACTCTTTCAGGACCATCGCCACGCCGGTCAGGGTATTTGCGCCCTCAGGTTTCAGGCTGCTGCTGCTGCTGTCAAAGGTGACGTTGTTCGGCATATTCAGCACGATATTGTCGCCCTGGCGGGTCACACTGACGCCTGTTCCACGCATTTTCTCACGCAGTTTGGCTTCCTGCGCATCCATATAATAACCTGCTCCACCTCCCAGTGCTGCACCGGCGGCGGCACCAATCAGTGCGCCTTTGCCGCGATCTTTTTTGGAAGAGGAGAGCATGCCAACGCCAGCACCAAGGGCGGCACCAAGACCGGCACCTACGCCAGCCTTACCGGCTTCGCGCTCACCGGTATAAGGGTTAGTTGTACAGCCAGACAGAGCAATCGTACCGCTCAAAACCAGAGCGAGGGTGATATAGCGCTTCTTCATGGGGGTTCCTTCTCTAACGCAACGGCGGGCAAATTTGCCCGTAAACCCCGATTATGCCGGTGTACGCCGGAAAAAAACGGTGCTTTGCTCTTAAAGTGTAAACAGAGGCTACGTCAGGTTGTCCGGATGGCAAAAACAGCCCGTGGTATGGTCGTTGATCAGCCCGCACGCCTGCATAAAGGAGTAACAGGTGGTGGTACCAACGAATTTGAAACCTTTCTTTTTTAGCGATTTGGAAAGGGCGTCTGAAGCCGGGCTGAAGGCAGGTGCCGTGCGAAAATCCTCATGCCGGTGAATCTGGGGTTCGTTACCGACAAAACCCCAGAGATAGTGATTAAATGCCTCACCTTTAGCCTCCATAGCAAGAAGCGCCCGCGCATTAGCAATGATGGCGGAAATTTTTCCCCGGTGGCGAATGATGCCGCTGTCCAGCATCAGCCGGTCCACATCTGCTTCTCCCATCAGGGCCACGGCCTGGGGATCAAAATGATGAAACGCATTGCGATAATTTTCACGTTTCCGCAGCACCGTCAGCCAGGAAAGCCCGGCCATCTGGCCTTCAAGGCAGATCATTTCAAACAGCTTCTGCGTGTCGGTAACCGGCACACCCCATTCGGTATCGTGGTAAGCAAGGTAAAGAGGATCCTGAGTAACCCAACCGCATCGCTGCATCCTGAGCCTTCCTTTTTAAGAGTGGTGAAAAAATAGCCTTCAGCGCCTTGACGTTACCGCTTTCCAGGCAATAGTTATTCAACAGGTTGACCAGTAAAACATAAATAATACACCTTGCCGATTTTGGGCTCTTTCCCGGAGTCACTTCATGATAAAGAAACGCACTGGCACGCACCGTTTAGCCTTTGGGGCGGTGTGGATGGCTTGTTATCTCTGCTCTACCAGCCCTGCAATGAGCTGGGATCAGCTTTATGTCTTTGGCGACAGCCTGAGTGACAGCGGCAACAATGGCCGTTACACCTGGGATGGCAGCCAGCATCCGCTGTATGACGATATCCTGGCGGCAAAAATTAACCAGTCTCTGCGTCCTTCCGATCAGGGCGGTACCAACTATGCCGCCGGAGATGCGGTGGCTGTTCCGCAACTTAATCCGGACGATAACACGGCTGACCAGGTGAACACCTATCTGGGCGCGAATGGCGGCAAGGCCGATGCCAACGGGCTTTACGTTCACTGGGTCGGGGGGAACGATCTGGCCGCCGCCGCGCTGAATCCGCTGGCGGCAAACGAGATCGTCAGTAACAGCGCCTTTGCCGCAGCGAGCCAGGTACAGGCGCTGCTGGCTGCCGGGGCCAATA
Organism: Erwinia sp. E_sp_B01_1; assembly: GCF_036865545.1. Lineage (NCBI taxonomy): Bacteria > Pseudomonadati > Pseudomonadota > Gammaproteobacteria > Enterobacterales > Erwiniaceae > Erwinia > Erwinia sp. E_sp_B01_1. The sequence goes on from NZ_CP142208.1 coordinate 28,291, forward strand.
CGGTCATTGTACCCACAGTGCCGGATATAGGCGCCACGCCAGCGCTACTGGAAGCGGTGATCCAGGTCGGGCTGGCGCCGGTGGCTGATGCGGCGTTGACGGCAGCTTTTAACTCGCTGAACAGACAGACCACCTTAAATCAGTCAGCCCGTGACGGAGCTATCAGGCAGGCGTTGACTGCCGCCGCCGGCCAGTTGACCTCCGTTCCCCCACTTCAGAACATTATTGCCAGCCAACTCTACGAAGCCTGGCAGACGTTAAGCGCGCAGGCCAGCGCCCTGACCAACAGTTATAACCAGCAGGAGGAGAGCCTGCTGGCTCAGCAGGGCGGCAATATTGTCCGCGTGGACGTAAATGGGCTGTTCAGCGAGGTACTCAGCAATCCGGCGCTTTACGGGCTGACAAATACGGCGGGGATGGCCTGTCCACCGGGCGTTTCAGCCGCTGTCTGTAGCTCAACCATGCCGGGTTTTTCCAGCGAACAGGCCTTTTTGTTCGCCGATCGTTTACACCCCAGCCCGGCAACGCATTTACTGATAGGTGACTACGTTCAGGCGGTGCTGGATGGCCCGGCCCAGGTTGTGGCGCTGAATCAGGCCACGCTGGCAATGTCGCGCGATGCACGAGCCACGCTGGACAGCCGGCTCCAGCAGCAGCGCCACGGCGACAACCCCCAGGGCACGTTCAGCTTCTACGGCGGCTATGCGGGCCAGCACGATCAATACACCGGCAACCTGGCGGCAGGTGACGGTGATGCCACCACCCACAACCTGACGCTGGGCGTGGACTACAAGCTGACCGATAACTGGCTGGTGGGAGCGTTAGTCTCCGGCTCCAACGACAATCAGCAACCCACGCCACGGTATGAATACAAAATGCGTGGCTGGCTGGTTTCCGCCTACAGCGAACTCTCTTTCTTCGACAATGGTTGGGTGAATACCGATGCGCACTATGCGTCGGCGAATTACGACGACATCAAACGCAGCATGACTCTGGGGCCCGCCACCCGCACGGAAAACGGCGAAACTGACGGTACCCAGGTAGGCGCGCGCATTACCACGGGCTGGGATTTCCCTGTGGCCTCCTTCCTCACGACCGGGCCGGTGGTGCAGTACGCGCTGGATTACAGCTCGGTAGATGGTTATCAGGAGGAGGGTGAAAGCAGTACGGCTATGCGCTTTAACGATCAGAATTATCACTCGCAAATCGGTGCGCTGGGCTGGCGGGTGGATTCCCAATTGGGCTGGCTGAACCCCTGGGCAGAAGTGAGCTACAACCATCAGTTTGGCGATAACGTCTGGCGCGCCGGAGGCGGACTGAAATCCACGCAAACCTCGTTTACCCGTGACTCCGCTGACCAGGACAGCAACTGGGTGGATGTGACCGTAGGTGCGCATATGCCGCTGGGGGATTCCGTAGCGGCGTTTGCGTCGGTTTCTCAGACCGGGGGGTTAAGCAGTGGCGAGCAGTTTATGTATAACCTTGGCGTCAGCGCCCGCTTCTGAAGAGCGGCGAAACAGGAGGCTGCCGGACTGGCGTCCGGTAGCCTTGTCAGCAAGGCTTAAAGAGCGCGTTGCTCTGGCAGAGCGCCGGATCAGGCGGTAGGAGGAACGGTGCGGGCAAAGCTTTCGCGCTGAAACATCTTTTCGGCAAGCTTCACCAGTGCCGGACGCTTTACGCACCAGTTTGGCAGAATGCGCCGGAAGTTCAGGAAGCCAATCAGGCAGGCCGTAGCGATATCGGCAATGTTCAGCGTTTCGCTGTTCAACACCGTGCCTTTAGCCGCCTCTTTTTCCAGAGCATCCAGGCCACGTTCAATTTTTTCACGCTGGCGCAGCAGTTGTGCCGCCATCTGGAATTCGGGTGGACGCATCTGTTCACGCAGTAAAATCACCGCTGCATCGCCAATACCGTCTGCCAGGGCTTCAATTTGCAGCACTTTCAGCGCCGCCAGTTTATCCTCAGGCACCAGCGCTGGCGCGATATCCAGTTGCTCAAGGTAAGCGGCAATAATGTGGGAATCGTACCAGGTTTCTTCCGGGCTGGTCACCAGCGCGGGGATTTTTCCCAGTGGATTAAAATCCGGAACATGGCTCTCATCAGTCCAGGGATTTTCGTTAATAAATTCAAACGTGATGCCCTTTTCCAGCATGATGACGGAGATTTTACGTACGAAGGGACTGGTATAAGTGCCAATTAATTTCATTCCGCTTTTCTCCTGTGGCGGCCAGCGCTGCGCGGCCTGCTCTGACGAATAGGGCCGCTGGCCAGGCCAGCGGCAAAGGTCATTCTCCCGGAAAAAGGAAAGGATTCAGACTGCTACGTGAAAACCCTTCCTGCTCCATACGGGCATCCAGGATCAGTGAGGCAAGGTCATCCGCCACCGGTTCAACCGCCGGGTCCTTTTCCTGATAAAGCATTTTCAGGTAGGTGCCACAGTCCCCGCAGCTTTCGGCTTTGATGGCCGCCACTTCACTGTCCAGTGACCAATAGTGTAGATCACCGGTCTGTTCACAGTTGCTGCATTTTGATCGCACCACATGCCATTCACTTTCGCAGAGGTTGCAGTGCAGATAGCGCAGACCGCCCTGGGAGCCAATATGGATCACGCTGGCGACCGGCACGCTGGCACAAACCGGACAAAATTGCCGTTGTTCACCCGATTCTGCGCGCGCTTTACCGGGGATCAGGGCGGCCATCTGCGCCCAGTAGAGTGACAGTGCCGCCCAGATAAACGGCGATTTATCACTGCTGACCTGAGCAAAGTCGTTGGCAAACAGCGCACTGGCCAGGGTCTCCAGTTCGTTTGCCGAGGTTTTTTCCAGATTCTCCAGCGATGCCAGCGCCTGCCCGGTCATCTCAGGCTTCATTTCGGCAATCAGAGAGTGCAACAGGCGCTGCCAGTGGGGATCTCTTGGCAGCGTATGGATATCCAGCGGCGGTTTACCGCTGAGTGCCGTTTCAACCAGCCGCGCGTGGAGATCCATCCGCAGCGGATGATCGTACAGCACGATTTCCTGGGCGCTTGCCACCACCGCAGCAAAGCGTAAATAGTCGCCAAGCGGATTTTTATCCGCCAGCTGTCGCAGTCGGGCGGCACGGCGGCTGTATAAATTTTTCAGTCTGGGGAAAAGTAACGGCGGAATCATCTCCGCCGTTGTTCTGTCGCTTTTCTCCAGCTGTTCCTGCGGGATTATGCGAATGCTCATCAGGGACGTTTTTCCTGTTGTTTCGGGTGCCGTTCACGAACGGCACGATACCAGCGCGGATGGTGGTGTTTCGCCCAGGAAGGGGTAACCCAGCCTTCCACCATCGCGGTAAGGGTGCCTTTCACCCACAGTGCAGCGTAGATATGCACCATGATAACGATGATCAAGCCCACCGCCGAAACGGAATGGACAACCAGAGCAAGGCGAATCACCGGGATAGGAAAAGCGCCGGCAAACCAGGGTCGCCAGATCACAATGCCGCTGGCCAGCAACAGCAGTAAGCTGAAGATAGCCGCCCAGAAAACGCACTTCTGTCCAAAATTATAGCGCCCGGTATCTCCAACTTCCTCGTTTTGAGCAACTTTAAGAATATTTTTAGCCCACTCAATGTCTTCCCGCTCCGGCAGGTTGTGCCGCCAGTAGCGGAAAAACATCAGCAGAAAGGCGACAAACATCAGCACGCCCACAAAAGGATGAAGAATACGCGCCAGCTGTGGCGTGCCCATAATCAGCATCAGCCAGTTAAATGAGGGGAAGAAAAACCCCAGCCCACTGAGCGCCGCGAACACAAAGCTGAACGCCACAATCCAGTGGTTAATCCGTTCAGGCGCGCTGTACCGCTGAATGCGATGATGCTTTTTCATTGCCGATCCTCCTTGTCCTGCGCTTCGTCCTCATGCTCTTCCACCCGATTCGGCCCTATGCCGACATAATGGAACACGCTGGCGGCAAAGGTGGCGGCAAAGCCCACGGCGGCCAGCGGTTTCCAGATCCCCTTCCAGAAGGTGACGGTGGGGCTGATGCCCGGATTGTCTGGCAAGCCGTGATAAAGCTGCGGCTTGTCAGCGTGATGAAGCACGTACATAACGTGTGTACCGCCCACGCCCTGCGGATCGTAAAGCCCGGCATGGACATAGCCCCGGCTGTTCAACTCCCGGACGCGCTCACCCGCCAGCTCTTTCATCTCCTCTTTGCTGCCAAAGTGGATAGCGCCGGTTGGACAGGTTTTCACACAGGCCGGTTCCTGACCTACAGCAACACGATCGACGCACAAAGTGCATTTATAAGCGCGGTTGTCCTCTTTATTGAGACGAGGAACGTTGAAAGGACAGCCTGCGATACAGTAACCACAGCCGATGCAATGTTCCGACTGGAAGTCGACGATACCGTTGGCATACTGAACGATCGCCCCTTCGGCAGGGCAGGCTTTCAGGCAGCCGGGATCGGCACAGTGCATGCAGCCGTCTTTGCGGATCAGCCACTCCAGCTTGCCGTGCTCTTCCACTTCGGCGAAGCGGATCACCGTCCAGGATTTGGCGCTGAGATCGGCAGGGTTATCGTAAACCCCGAGGTTTTCGCCGACTTCATCGCGGATATCATTCCACTCCGAGCAGGCAACCTGGCACCCCTTACAGCCTGTGCAGGTGGTGACGTCGATCAGTTTCGCCACTTCCTGCTGATGATCCCGCACCCGCGGCGGCGGGGTTAAAGAGTTCGTTGCTGAACGGCGGAGAATATTCTGGCTTTGTAGTGACATAATGTGCTCCTTTACACTCTCTCGACGTTAACAAGAAACGCTTTATATTCAGGCGTTTGTGAATTGGCATCGCCCACTGAAGGGGTCAGGGTATTGGCCAGGAAGCCTTTACGGGTGCTGCCTTCAAACCCCCAGTGACAGGGAATGCCGATGGTATCGACCTGCTGACCATCAATGGTTAATCTCGGCAGACGCCGGGTAACTACCGCCTTAGCTTTGATATAACCGCGCTGAGAGCTGACTTTTACCGTATCCCCGGCTTTAATCCCTTTGGCCTCGGCCAGTTCTGCGCCGATCTCGACAAACTGTTCGGGCTGGATAACGGCATTCAGCCGCGCATGTTTGGTCCAGTGGCGGAACAGTTCGGTAATGGAGTAGGTGGTGGCAACGCAGGGGAATTTATCCGCCTTACCCAGCGCCTCTGCATCCCGTTTGAACAGCCGGGCTACCGGGCTGTACACCACGGCAGGGTGCAGAGGATTGGTGCCGGTAGGGCTTTCCAGCGGCTCATAATGCTCCGGGAAAGGTCCGTCGCCGAGTTTATCCAGCGCAAACAGATGCCCCATGCCGTCCGGCAACATGATGAAAGGCCCAATCTGCTTTTCTGGTGCGGCGGTAACCGGGTAGTCCGGCACGTCGATGCCTTCCCAGCGCTGGCCGTTCCATTCGATAAGTTTGCGCAGCGGATCCCAGGCTTTGCCCTGGGGATCGGCAGAGGCACGGTTATAAAGAATTCGCCGGTTCAGCGGCCAGGCCCAGGCCCAGTTGTTTACCGCGCCCAATCCTGAAGGATCGCTATTATCACGTCTTGCCATCTGATTACCCGCAGAGGTCCAGCTTCCGGAGTAAATCCAGCAGGCGCTGGCGGTGGTACCGTCGTCACGCAGGTCGGCAAAAGAGTTCAGCTGCTGGCCTTTTTTCAGCAGCAGCTTGCCGTCCGCATCCACAATATCGGCCAGCGCACTGCCGTTGTTCTCCATTGCCACTTCTTCCGGCGAAGGCGACCAGGGATCGGTATAATCCCAGCGCATTGCCAGCAGCGGTTCAGCCGCCACGCCTCCTTCCTCACGGTAGAGCTGGCGCAGACGCAGGTAGATATTGCCGAGGATTTTACCGTCGTGCAGCGCTTCGCCCGGCGGGGTGGCTGCGGCCCAGTGCCACTGCAAACAGCGGGAGGAGTTGGCGATGGAGCCGTCCTCTTCCGCAAAGCAGGAGGAAGGCAGACGGAACACTTCTGTCTGGATCTCTCTGGGATTCACATCGTTGAATTCGCCATGATGCTGCCAGAAGGTGGAGGTTTCCGTGCTCAGCGGATCGATCACCACCATATATTTCAGCCTGGAGAAGGCGCGGAAAGCTTTGTTCTTGTCCGGGAAGGCGGCCAGCGGGTTAAAGCCCTGAACGATATAGCCATTCAGTTTACCCTCGACCATCATTTCGGCCTGGGTCATACAGTCGTAACCTTTGTCCCACTTCGGCAGCCAGTCAAAGCCCCAGCTGTTCTCTTTCTGCGCTTTGTCGCCGTAGAAGCTTTTCATCAGGCTGACGAAAAACTTAGCGGTGTTCTGCCAGTAGTTAACCTGCCCCGGCAGCAGCATGGCTGGCGTGGTTTGTTGCAGGTAGTTTTCAAGGGTGGTCTGCTTCTCTGAAGGCAGCGTCAGATAACCCGGCAGGCTTTGGGAAAGCAGCCCCAGATCGGTAAAGCCCTGCACGTTAGAGTGGCCGCGCAGCGCGTTGATCCCGCCGCCAATCATTCCGATATTACCAAGCAGCAACTGCACCATGGCGGCGGCGCGGATAATCTGCGAGCCATTAGAGTGATGCGTCCAGCCCAGCGCGTAAAGCACGCTGGTGGTGCGATCCGGTACAGAGGTTGTCGCCAGTTGCTGACAGATTGTCAGGAAATCCTCTTCTGGCGTGCCGCAAATCCGGCTGACGAGCTTTGACGTGTAACGGCTGGCATGCGCTTTGAGTAAATTCCACACGCAGCGCGGATGCGTCAGCGAGTCGTCACGCTTTGCATGGCCTTCTGCGTCCAGCTCATAGTGCCAGCCGGTTTTATCATACTGACGCGTGGCTTCGTCGTAGCCGCTGAACAACCCATCCTGGAAACCGTAGCCTTCACTCACAATCAGCGCAGCATTGGTATAAGCCTTCACATACTCATGCTGAACTTTGTTGTGTTCCAGCAGGTAATTCACCACGCCCATTAAGAAGGCGGCATCGCTGCCTGCACGCAGGGGCGCATAAATATCGGCCACCGCGGCGGAGCGGTTAAAACGCGGATCGACCACGATAACGGTGGCGTTGTTTTTGGTTTTAGCTTCCACCACCCATTTGAAGCCTACCGGATGCGCTTCCGCCGGGTTACCGCCCATAATCAGGATAACGTTGGCATTTTTGATGTCGGTCCAGTTGTTGGTCATCGCCCCGCGACCAAAACTCGGTGCCAGCGCGGCTACGGTGGAACCGTGGCAAAGCCTGGCCTGATTTTCCAGCGCCAGCATCCCCATTGAACGGGCAAATTTATGATCGAGCAGGCCTGTTTCATTGCTGGCAGCGGAAGAGCAAAGCATCCCCGTTGTCAGCCAGCGGTTAACCGTGGTGCCAGCGGCGTTTTTAATCTGAAAGTTTTCGTCCCGATCGTTCTTCATCAAACGGGCAATGCGCGTAAAGGCTTCGTCCCAGCTGATGCGCTGCCAGCGATCGGAGCCTGGTGCGCGGTATTCAGGGTATTTCAGCCGTTGATCGCTGTGGATATAATCCAGCACCCCGGCACCTTTCGGACACAACGATCCCCGGCTCACCGGATGGTCCGGATCCCCTTCAATATGGTAAATGGTGGAAAGGGCATTTTTCGCGCCATCGCCAAGGCTGTAAATCAGCATGCCGCAGCCGACGGAGCAGTAAGTACAGTTATTACGGGTTTCTTTACTGCGCAGTAATTTGTTCTCGCGAACCGATCCCATTGCTGATGTTGGCGAAAAGCCAAGAAGTGCCAGAGAGGTTCCGGCCATCCCACCGGCACAGATCTTAAAAAAGCTTCGTCTGTTCATTTGCATGTTATGTTTTGCTCACTCTACGTTCCTTGAGTGCGCAAAATAACAGGCTGAAAAGGGCATTGTTTGATGGCAATCAATAAGTCAGTTGTTTACGGTCATTTAATTAACAAGATAACTACTTGTGGGTATCATTCTTAAGCAAACCCTTGGTATCAGGGCGTGCACTTAAGATAAGGATTAAATTTGCATAATTTTTGCGGTTATCCGCCGACAGGTTCAGACTCTCTGCACGCTTACTTCAGGCATTAAGCCAAAGCGTAGCTACGGGGTTTAACAGGTTGAAAAAGACAGGTGACGTTCAGGTGAATAAAAACGGTGAGCAGGTGAGTGATATTGCAGGGTTGAGTCAGGTTCAGGTCCGGCAGCGCCGTTCGCTGGAGACGCCTGAGGATGACTGGCTGGCCGAAGAAGTGCCGGTGGCGCTGGTGTATAACGGCATCTCGCATGTGGTGATGATGGCCACGCCAAAAGACCTGGAAGCCTTTGCGCTTGGTTTCTCGCTCTCTGAAGGGATTATCCGTTCACCTGCCGATATCTACGGCATTGATATTCAGCCCTCCTGTGGTGGAATTGAAGTCCAGGTGGAGCTTTCCAGCCGCCGCTTTATGGGGCTGAAAGCGCAGCGCAGGGCGATGGCCGGCCGCACCGGCTGCGGCGTGTGTGGCGTGGAGCAGTTGGAAGAGATCGGTAAGCCCATCCAGCCGCTGCCTTTCACCCAAACCTTTGAGATTGCGCGGCTGGATGAAGCTTTATCGCAGTTGAAAAGCTACCAGCCTGTTGGGCAGCTTACGGGATGTACCCATGCGGCGGCCTGGATCCAACCGGATGGCAATCTGGCTGGCGGATGTGAAGACGTGGGCCGCCATGTGGCGCTGGATAAACTGTTGGGTCAGCGTTGTCAGCAAGCTGACTGGCAAAATGGTGCGGTGCTGGTCTCCAGCCGTGCCAGCTATGAGATGGTGCAGAAATCCGCGATGTGCGGCGTCGAAATCCTGTTTGCCGTTTCAGCCGCCACCAGGCTGGCGGTGGACGTCGCGCAGCGCAGCAATCTGACCCTGGTAGGCTTCAGCAAGCCAGGTCGGGCAACGGTTTATACGCATCCTGAGCGACTGATTTAAGCGGCTTTTTAAGCCACTATCATCTCCGGCAGAATTTTCTCCAGCGCTGAAAAAGCAGGCAGGCCAGGCGATCCACTGTCGGTGATTAACGTGGAAACCTGTTTGATTCCGGCATAATTTATCCGGCTGGTCAGCCCCAGCTTGCTGTGATCGGCCAGCAAAACCAGCTGAGAGGCCTGCTCTGCCATAGCGCGGGCAATGGCTGCCTCGTGTGGATGGAAGCTGCTGGCACCATTCCTGGCGTCGATGCCAACAGGGGACATCATCGCCACATCGGCGCGGTAACGATATATCTCACCCACCGTTAACTCCCCACGCGTCTCCTGCGCTCCGGCAAGCATGTTGCCGCCCAACAGAATAATGGCGTTATTCAGCGCCTCCTGCTCTTCTCCGCCGGAAAGTTTCAGCGCTGCATGCAGGCTGTTGGTGATAATTGTCAGGCCGGACATGGTTCGCAGCTCTTCGGCCAGCATGGTTGTGGTGCTGCCGGCATCCAGAAAAAGGGTCTGGCCGGGTTTCAACAGCTTCGCCGCCGCGCCCGCAATCGCCCGCTTCTCCCGCGCCCGCACTTCACAGCGTACGGTCAGCGGCGGCTCTGGTTCCGCATCCAGCGCCATCAATCCCCCATGAACCCGGCGGGCCACACCCAGAGCTTCAAGTTCAATAATGTCCCTTCTGGCGGTTTCCCGGGAAATACCCAGCTCACGAATAATCCGCTCGGTACTGACGTGATTCAGCGTGGTCAGCAGGGCGCGGATGCGGTGTAAACGGGTTTCCTGAAGCATAGTGGTTTCCTTTTCCAGACGGGATGGGCATAGCCTAACCGACAACGCCGGCTGCTGCATGTGTATTTTATTGTATTTGTGTATTTGGTTGCATTTTGCCAGAACTTTGCCATGATGAGGTTATCCGGGCGTCATTACCGCCGCCTGACTTATTCTTCGCAACGGGAGTTATCATGGCTACACGTTCGACCATCATGGACACCAACAGCTTTCGCGCCGAGCATGCCGCCGGTCTGGATGCTGATGTACGCAAACTGACGGATAAACGCAGCAAAGTGCTGGGAGAATCCTACCGTCTGTTCTACCGTAAACCGGTCCATCTGGTACGGGGTGAAGGTCAGTATCTCTGGGATGCCGCAGGCGATAAATATCTCGACGTTTACAACAATGTAGCGAGTATCGGGCACTGTCACCCGGCGGTAATCAATGCGGTTTATCAGCAGATGCAGCAGCTTAATACCCATACCCGTTATCTGCATGAACGTATCCTCGATTACTCAGAAGAGCTGCTGGCGACCATGTCGTCTGAAATCGACCGTGCGATGTACATGTGTACCGGTTCTGAAGCCAACGATCTGGCGATCCGCGTGGCTCGCGCTCACAGCGGCGGCACCGGCATTATTGTCAGTCAGGAAGCCTACCACGGCACCAGCGACTTAACGTCCGGCGTGTCGCCTGCACTGGGTACCGGCCAGCCGCTGGCATCGACCACCCGTCTGGTCTCTCCTCCCGATCGTTACCGTGTGAATGCGCCGGATCTGGGCGAGTGGTTCGCCAATGAAATTCAGCAGCAGATTGATGACATGGCCGCAAACGGCATCAAGTTTGCTGGTTTCCTTGCGGATTCAATCTTCTCTTCTGACGGCGTGTTGCCGGGTCCGAAAGGCTTCCTGAAGCAAGCCGTGGACGTGGTGCATAAAAATGGCGGCATCTTTATTGCCGATGAAGTCCAGCCAGGTTTTGCCCGCACCGGCGATGCCTTCTGGGGATTTGCCCGCCACGGCGTGGTGCCGGATATCGTCACCACCGGCAAGCCAATGGGCAACGGCATTCCTGTCTCTGCCCTGTTGGCAAAAAGTGATGTGCTGGCCTCCTTTAGTGATGATATTCCCTACTTTAATACCTTCGGCGGCAACCCGGTGGCGATGGCGGCAGCTCAGGCCGTACTGACCGTGATCAAAGAGGAGAAATTGCAGGAGCACAGCCGCGTGGTGGGCGAGAAGCTCCTGCGGGAACTGCTGACGCTGAAAGAGAAGTATGAGTGCGTAGGGGATGTGCGTGGCGCAGGTCTGTTTATCGGCTTTGAACTGGTGACTGACAAATCCAGCAAAACGCCGGACAAACAGCTGGCGCTGGACGTGACCGAAAAGCTGCGTGAAAACCATGTTCTGACCTCCGTAGCAGGCCCGTATGGCAACGTGCTGAAACTGCGTCCGCCGCTGACTTTCCAGGAGAGTGATATCGACTGGCTGGTAGGCGCGCTGGATAAATCGTTGGCGGCATTAGGGAAATAAGGTCTTAGACCGATTTGTTTTAACCACCCAGGCAAAGGGCATAAAACCGCCGCTGCGCCTGTTGCCGGTTAAACCCTTATCAACGTCGGGGCATTGATAAGCCTTTTACGGATCGTTTATTTAACTATAATGATCCGACTGCTTACGCGGTGCTAACAGACAACAGCGCCGCCCAACATTAAATGGAGATGATGAACATGAGTTATTCACTGCCATCCTTGCCTTACGCATACGACGCACTGGAACCGCATTTCGACAAGCAGACGATGGAAATCCATCACACTAAACATCACCAGACCTACGTGAACAACGCCAACGCGGCGCTGGAAGGCACTGAGTTTGCTGACCTGCCTGTTGACGAGCTGATCGCTAAACTGGACCAGGTTCCTGCGGACAAGAAAACCGTACTGCGTAACAACGCGGGCGGCCACTCTAACCACAGCTTCTTCTGGAAAGGCCTGAAAACCGGCACCACTCTGAGCGGCGATCTGAAAGCGGCTATCGAAAAAGATTTCGGCAGCGTTGACGCGTTCAAAGCAGAATTCGAAAAAGCGGCAGCAACCCGTTTCGGTTCAGGCTGGGCGTGGCTGGTTAAAAAAGGCGACAAGCTGGCTGTAGTCTCTACGGCTAACCAGGACAGCCCACTGATGGGCGAAGCTGTTTCTGGCGCATCCGGTACCCCGATTGTGGGTCTGGACGTCTGGGAACACGCTTACTACCTGAAGTATCAGAACAAGCGCCCTGACTACATCAAGGCATTCTGGGAAGTTGTAAACTGGGACGAAGCGGCAGCCCGTTTCTCCGCAGCAAAATAATTCCCTGCCACGTTAATTCGTGACGATAAACCGACGGAGTCCGCTCCGTCGGTTTTTTATTGCCTGCCGGTTTGTAAAAAGCTGTTATTCCTCCTGTTAATCCCCCTCACGAAAAGATTATTCGCCTCCCCTGCCTGGCCTGGTTGGTTAAAGTCCTTTCCGAAAATGTCCGATAGAAGAAACTGTTAAGTCGATCACCATACATGGCGGCAGAAGCCTGCATTGCCCGCCTTACTTTGCTATCGAGTTCGGGAAAAATAATAAAAATGTTCAACAGTATCAGTCGTAGCCTGGAAAATTTAAGGGTAGGGAAAAAGCTCGGTACCGGCTTTACGCTGGTTTTACTGCTGGCTGCCGCCATCGCCGCCGTGGGAATTAGCAAATTTAACAACGTCAAAGAACGTACGGATAAGGTGGACTTCAGCCACGCGATCAGCAGCGACATCAGTGCAGCGCTGGACAGCCAGAAGCAGTATCAGCTCTCGTTTGATGAGAAAGAGATCGCCCTCAGCCAGCAGAAAATCGCCGACGCGCTGGGCCTGTTTAATAAAATGCTCGCTACCTCGTTCTTTGATGCCTCGACCCGCGCCTGGCTGGATGAGTTCCCCGGGCTGGTCAAATCTTATCAGGATGCCCAGTCGCATTTTGTGCAGGCAGTGAATACCCGCAATGAGATCAAAGGCAGCTGGAACCTCTCGGCCAGTGAAGCCGCGTTTGTCGATCTGAAAAAGGAGCTGGGGCCAACGGCCGATCTGCAACTACAGGTGCTGATGGGGAAACTGGATTACGCGCTGCTTGACGTGCATTACGCGGTGCGTGGCGTGATCGCCGCGCCCTCTGAGAAAACGGCAGCGATCTTAAGCCAGTCAGCCGATACCGCCGTTGCCACGCTGAATACTTTTTCGAGCCTGGTGACGCCCGCCCAGGAAACCACCCTGCAACCGCTGAAACAGCGCCTGATCAGCTATAAAGCCAGCGTTCTTTCTTATGTTCCGGCTTATCAGCAGCAGCTTGAGGCGGCGACCATAATGGTGAAGCAGGCCGCTGAAATGAACAAGCTGGTGGAGGCACTGGTTCAGAAGCAGCTGCGGATAACCCGTGAGAACGTCAGTACGGCCATCACCACTATGACTGTTGTCACCGTGGCAGCCCTGATTATTGGCTTGCTGATTGCCCTGACCATCACCCGCCAGATCACCCGCCCACTGCGCGATACGCTGGCCACCACGGAGCGCATCGCCAACGGCGATCTCAGCGCCCGGGTCGAAACTCATCGTCAGGATGAGCTGGGCCAGTTAATGAGCGCGGTCGGGACGATGAGCGATAACCTGCGCCGGATAATCAGCGACATCCGTTCAGGCGTCAGCCAGGTTGCGCATGCGGCAGCAGAAATCAGCGCTGGCAATACCGATCTCTCTTCACGTACTGAACAGCAGGCTGCCGCAGTAGAGCAGACTGCAGCCAGCATGGAACAACTCAGCTCCACCGTGAAGCAGAACGCTGATAATGCCCACCATGCCAGCAAGCTGGCCTCTGAAGCTTCCACTACCGCCCGTACCGGAGGGCAGCAGGTGAAAGATGTGGTGGAAACCATGCAGCAAATTTCAGACAGTTCGAAACGCATCGCAGATATCACCACCACCATCAACAGCATTGCGTTCCAGACCAATATTCTGGCCCTGAATGCTGCTGTAGAGGCCGCGCGAGCGGGTGAGCAGGGGCGGGGTTTTGCCGTGGTTGCCAGTGAGGTGCGTAATCTTGCCCAACGCTCCGCACAGGCAGCTAAAGAAATTGAAGGATTGATCAAAGAATCCGTCGAGCGTGTGAGCACCGGAGCCAGGCTGGTGGAAAATACCGGACTGACGATGCAGGGTATTGTGCAGTCGGTTTCCAACGTTCACGACATCATGGGCGAGATTGCTTCCGCCTCGGATGAGCAGAGCCGTGGCATCAGCCAGGTCTCTACCGCGGTGACTGAGATGGATAACACCACCCAGCAGAACGCCGCGCTGGTGGAAGAGTCCGCCGCTGCCGCCAATTCGCTGGAAGAGCAGGCGTTAGTGCTGAGTCAGGCGGTATCCGTGTTCCGCCTTTCTGTTGATGAGGGTGCGGCAGGCCGTGCTGTGAGTAAAGCGGCAACCCTCACCCCGGCACGCGTGAATTTTGCCCCTGCCGCGTTACCCTCAAAAAGCGCCTTGAGTGAAGCCAACTGGGAAACCTTCTGATAAAGGAAACCGCCCCGAAGGGCGGTTACCAGGCTACTTACCTGGAGAAATGATATTCACCGGGATTGAGTTGTTAGATAATATCCAGCGTCCCTGATCTGGTGAGAACATTGCTCCAGATACAACGATCACAATACAAATGTATCGTTTCATTGTGCGGTCCTTGCGCAGACCGCTTCACGGTTTTACCACCGGCGATAGCACCGTGAAAGCAAGCACTGGGGTGTGCTTGCCTTTACGGCCATTAAAGATCCTTTCCTTAAAACCGGTGCCCGCTTGCTTATGGCGGCGGAAAGGGCCGACAAAAGAATAACCATATGTTCTGTGTGTGAACTTGACATGGCATGGTAATTAGATGATTATTTAAGCAAGGGGTGTGCTTGCCTGAAGTATACAATGATGTAAAGCTGGACAGGCCCGCTTAACCTGACCAGCACAAAGAAACCGTCAAACAGGGCGGTTTTTTTGTGCCTGAAATTCACTTCGAGCCAGGTTTCCTGGGTTAGATATTTGCCCCCGGGTGCCTTAACCCAACCTCACAACTTCGGCCTTTCTTTTCCTGCCCTGGCCTTCACATTTACGTCTGCTGATCTAAGGTTTCCAGGCATCGCAACAGGGCCGATTTCTGTTGCAGGTTCTCTGCATGCTGGCCGAACGAAATGCTGCCCATTCCCTGACATCCCCGGTTTTCTGCTGAATACGACAGTCTCACTGGTTTTAACCGCTTATATGGCTGGATGTCTGGATGGCTAATAACCTTTTGTGTTAGCTTATGCGCTTTAGTTCGTTGTCAGCCGTGCCAATCCAATAAAAAATGCGGCGACACGTTTTTCATCTGCCAGAGAGTTTCGTCCATGACTGCGGTTAATCGCCTTGAAATGCGTCAAATCTCCATCGCTTTTGGCGGTTTCACTGCCCTGAATGGCGTTGATTTCAGCCTTGAAGGCCACTCGGTGCACGCCCTGACCGGTGCCAACGGGGCGGGGAAATCAACGCTGATGGCGGTGCTGTCCGGCGCTTACGATCATTTCAGTGGCGAAATCCTGCTGGATGGTCAGCCTGTCACCATCCGTTCACCGCGTGATGCCAAAAAACTGGGTATTCATCTGGTGCAGCAGGAAGTGGACGTGGCGCTGGTGCCCACGCTCAGCGTGGCGGAAAACATCATGTTGGATCGTCTGGCTGAAAGCGGCCAGATTTATCATTGGGGTGAAATCCGCAGGCAGGCCAAAGCGCTGTTAGCACAGCTGGATGTTTCGCTGGACGTTCGCCGCCGTATCGATCAATGCACGCTGGCAGAAAAGCAGCAGATTTTGCTGGCCCGCGCGCTTTCTCATCACTGCCGTTTTTTGATCCTTGATGAACCAACCGCCCCGCTGGACCAGCATGAAAGCGAACGCCTGTTTGCTGTGGTTCGCCGCTTGCAGCAAAGCGGGATTGGCGTGGTCTTTATCTCTCACCGGATTCATGAAGTGCGTGCCATCTGCGACTGGCTGACCGTGCTGCGCGATGGCCGCCTGGTTGAAACCTGCCCGATGGCTCAGCTTGATGGCGAGCAGATCGTGGAGAAGATGCTCGGCCACCAGCTCGATGACATCTATCCACCGCGCCGCCCGCCGTTCAGCGATCGGGTGCTGATGAAGGTTGAAGGGCTGCATGACGATGCCTTACTGCAAAACATCTCGCTGACGCTGCGTGAAGGCGAAATCCTGGGGATTGCCGGCCTGGCTGGCGCGGGTAAAACCGAGCTGTGTAAAGCGCTGTTTGGTGCCAGTAACAACCGCATTGAACAGGGCGAGCTGCACGGCAAGCCGTGGAAACCCTCCTCGCCACATGCCGCGGTGGAAAACCGCATGGCGCTCATCCCTGAAGAACGCCGCAAAGAAGGCATCTTTATTGATGAATCGGTGGCGATGAACCTCAGCATCACTGCGGATAACAGCTTCTCGCGCTGGAGTCTGTTTGGTCACCGCCAGGCCTGGCAATGGGCAGAGGAGGTGATTCAGAAGCTGGGCGTGCGCACCACTGGCCCACAGCAAACGCTGCGTCGCCTGTCTGGCGGCAACCAGCAGAAAGTGGCTATCGGCAAATGGCTGCGTAATGACGCAGACGTGCTGATTTTTGATGAGCCGACCAAAGGGGTCGATATCAAAGCCAAAACCGATTTATTTGATCTGATTGACGGACTCGCCCGCCAGGGAAAAGGGGTGATTTATGCCTCCGGCGAGTTTGCCGAACTGGTTGGCTTATGCGATCGCATCTGCGTGCTCTGGGACGGGCGTATTGTGGCGGAAATGGATGCCAGTAACGTTGATGAAGAAACACTTTTACTTTATTCCACCGGAGGAACGCCTGCGTGAGCAGCAAAGACATTTCCATAAAGGCGGCGCCCTCTGTGCGTCACCAGCTGTTTGATTTTCTCTATAAATGGGGAATGTTAATCACGGTTGTAGCGTTGATTGCTGCGTTTGGGCTGGCTTCAGACAGCTTCCTGGAACCGACCAACATCATCAATATTCTGCGCTCTATCGCCATCGTCACGGTAATTGCTGTTGGGGTGTCGGTCTCGCTGACCATCGGAGGGTTTGACCTCTCCGTCGGCTCCACGGCATCGCTGGCCAACTCGCTGGTGATCTCGCTGTTCGTCTGGTACGGCTTCGGATCGACTGAAGCTATCGTTATCACGCTGTTACTCTGTACGCTGGTCGGCCTGTTTAACGCATTTCTTATCGTTATCCTGAAAATTCCTGACATGTTGGCCACTTTAGCCAGCCTGTTTGTGGTGCAGGGCGTGGCGATGACCTACAGCTTCGGCGGATCCATTACCGAAAACATGGTGCTGCCGAGCGGCGACATGGCGGAAGGTACGATCCCGGCCAACTTCTCGCTGCTGGGCCAGGTGCCAACCATCGTGATCATCATGCTGGTGGTGACCCTGGTTGCTCAACTGGGGCTGTCGCTGACCAAGCATGGCCGCCGGATGTATGCAATTGGTGGCAATCCTGAGGCGGCTCGTCTGTCCGGTATCCGCACCAACCGGTATCGCGTGCTGGCTTACGTCATCGCCTCATTGCTGGCCGGGCTGGGCGGTATCCTGCTGGCCTCGCGCATTGGCTCCTCGCAGGTCAATGCCGGGGGGTTACCTGATGGATGCGGTTGCCGCGGCCTGGATCGGCCTCTCACTGGCGGGTGCCGGTAAGCCTAACGCGCTGGGCACGCTGCTGGGTGCGGTGATTCTGGGCGTGCTGCAGAACGGCCTGGTGATGCTCTCTGTGCCTTATTACGCTATGGATATTATTAAAGGTCTGGTGCTGGCTATTGCGCTGGCGATTACCTACATACAGCGCCGCTAAGCGCTTCAAACTGTCTGACAGGGTATTAATAAAAATGAAAAAACTGACCACATCGCTCCTGGCCATCAGCCTGCTGACAGCCGTTCCTGCCTTTGCTGAGACCGCTGCCGTTCCTGCTGCGATCGCTAACCACGAGGGTCCGGTGCGCGTTGCGGTGATCCGTAACCTGGGGTCTGATGACAACACCACGCAGTTTGTTGCCGGTGCCATTCAGGAAGGCCGCAAGCTGGGCTTCAAGGTCAGCACTTTCCTGAGCAACGGCGATGATGCGCGTTTCCAGGACTTTGTGAATCAGGCGATCAGCCAGAAATATGACGGCATCATTCTTTCCCACGGTAAAGACCCGTACTCCACCGAACTGGTGAAGCGCATTGCCGATGCCGGGATCAAAGTGTCAGTGTTTGATACCCCGGTTAACAAGCCGGTTGAAGGCGTGACCGTCACGGCTCAGGATGATGCTTCTCTGGCCCAGCTCTCTCTGGATCAGCTGCTCAAAGACACCAACGGCAAGGCCAATATCGTTAAGCTGTGGGTGGCGGGCTTCCCGGCGATGGAACGTCGCCAGGTGGTGTATGAGAAAGTGTTAAAAGCCAATCCAGGCATTCACCAGCTTGAGTCTATCGGCGCAGTCTCTTCCGATGTGCAGGGCGATACGGCGAACAAGATTGGCGCAATCCTCGCCAAGTACCCGAAAGGCAAAATCGATGCTATCTGGGGCTCATGGGATGCGTTCGCGCAGGGCGCTTATAAAGCGCTGCAGGAGAATGGCCGTACTGAAATCAAACTTTACAGCATTGATGTCTCTAACCAGGACTTGCAGTTGATGCATCAGAAAGATAGCCCATGGAAGCAGACTGTAGCCGTCGACAGCAAGCTGATTGGCGCCACTAACATGCGTCTGATTGCCAACAAGATCGGCGGAGAAACCACGCCAGCGACTTATCAGTTCAAAGCGTCCGCCATTTCTCAGCAACAACTCGCTCAGCAATCCGGTGGCGTTAACGTCACTAACCTGAATAAAATTATTCCAGGCTGGGGCGAATCCACCGATTTCGTGGCACCGTGGTTCACCACCCTGCAGGCGAAATACGCGAAGAAATAAGCTGGCTGATGCCATAAAAAAACGCCCGCATTAGCGGGCGTTTGCGACAACCGGGGAGTTAAAAAGCGGTTTTCGCGAAGCCGGTCATCTCAGTCAGGCCCATTTCACGGCCCAGTGCGGTCATTGGATGCACCACAACGATGCCACGGACGCTTTTCTTAAACGCGCCCATATTGGCCTGTTCCTTTTTGGTGATTGCGCGGCTGAATGGCAACTCTTTCAGCTTCTGCGCTTCTTTGCTCAGCTTCTGTTCACGCACGCCACGCAGGCGCTCCAGCTCTTCAACAATCTTCTCTTTTTCTTTCAGCAATTCACCGAGCTTTTCAGCTTCGCCGGACTCCAGCAGCAGAGGCTCTTTACGCGTCAGGGCATCCAGCTTATCGCTAAGGGTTCTGATTTCTTCCTGAACTTGTTCTTTCATTTTTCATTAACCGTGAAGTGATTCATTGTCGCAAGGATACACGAAAGCGACAGGAAGGGGGAAAGGGGGAGCGTTACTTTTTGAACGCCTGCTTAAGGCTGATGCGTGAAATCAGCTCCGTCAGCGACAGCACCATGGTGGATCGCACCACCTGCTGATAACGCTGTTGCAGCATGGCGCGCAGTTCAGGGTCTTCCACCGAGAGGTCTGGTCGGGGAGGGAATGCCATGACGCAATGCAGTTCGCCAAAAGGCCCCAGCAGTTCATCATCGGTAAACCGGTACTCGGTGCCGTCGTCGTTTAATGCTTCGCGCAGCGCCATCAGTAATTCGGCATCTTCATATTCATTGCGGTTGATGACGCCCAGACCATAAATCAGCTTGAGTCTGACAGAGAGTTCACCCAGCGGACCATCGCCCAGTAACAGGGGTTCAACCGCATATTTCACCGCATAGTCATCTTTGCGGAAGACCTGGATCACCAACAGGTTCACCGCTTCTGCCAGCAGCTCAACCGCCGCGATCAGAAAAGCTCTGACCGTTCGTCCGGCGTTCAGGCGTTCAAGCACCCGATTTTCAAAAGCCTGTGGTTTTTCCATGAGAGCCTGCATATCGTTCATTACCAGACGGGCGCCGCCTTAATGGGCACAGCAAAGCTGCGCCCTGTCCGTTCATCCGTGAAGGGCACTATGCCATGGCATCAAAAGCCTTTACCACGTCGGCGACCACGTCACTCTCTTCATCCAGACCTGAAATCTGCGCCAGGGTGGCTTTCACGCCTTTGCTGTTCAGCAGCTCTACCAGTTCCTGTGCCTGAGGGTCCTGATCGCTGCGGTAATGCAGGGCAGCCGCGATACCGGTGACCAGGTTGGCGTGGGGCAGAGCATACTCCAGCGTGCCGAGCGTGGGTTTGATCAGACGATCGCCCGCGCTGAGTTTACGCAGAGGCTGACGGCCCACACGTTCAACATCATCTTTCAGGTAGGGGTTTTCGAAGCGGCCAAGGATTTTCTGGATATAGGCAGCATGCTTTTCAGCATCAAAATCGTAGCGCTTAATCAGCACCGCGCCGCTCTCTTCCATTGCCCCTTTCACTACCGCACGCACTTTCTCATCCAGAATGGCCTCGCGGATGGTCTTGTGTCCGGCCTGCTGGCCCAGGTAAGCAGTAATGGCGTGGCCGGTATTCAGGGTAAACAGCTTACGCTCAACGAAGGCCATCAGGTTATCGGTCAGTTCCATCCCCGGAATGGCCGGCAGGTCGCCTTTGAACTGTGTCTGGTCAACAATCCACTCACTGAAGGTTTCCACCGTCACTTCCAGCGGGTCGGTGGTACCGGCCTCTGAAGGGGGAACAATACGATCCACAGCGGAGTCAACAAAGCCAACGTTGGCTTCAACCCAGGCATGATACTGCTCTGGCAGCGCCTTCATTACATGCTCTTTCAGCTGCGTGGTACCGCGAACCATGTTCTCACAGGCGATGATGTTTAACGGACGGGTATTACCGCTATCACTGCGTTTGGCCAGGCCTTTCGCAATGCCACCGGCAATGCGTTCCAGAATTTGAGGGCCAACCGCCGTGGTAACGATATCAACCTCAGCGATCAGCGGGACGATGTCGTCGCTGGCGCTGTTAACGGCATTGACGCCTTTGACGATTTCGACCTGAGCCTGCTCGCCAACCACATGAACCGGATACTCATGACGGGCGTTCAGCGCATCCAGAACCACCTGGTTCACATCTGCAAATGTCAGCTGAATACCGGCATCTGAGAGTAACTTCCCAATAAAACCGCGGCCAATATTTCCGGCGCCAAAATGTAATGCTTTCATGATTTTTTCCCGTATCAACGATCAGGGGCCGGACAAACCCGACCCGAAAAAAGAGCCGGGCATGCCCGGCCCTGGGAGGTAAAGCTTGAAAACCTGCGTTACGCGGGGGTTTTACCTGACAGCAGATCCAAAACTTCCTGCACGTCGGTGGTCGTAATCAGTCTCTGGATCACGGAATCATCATCCAGCGCGTTGGTCAGGCTGGTGATGACCTGGATATGCTCGTTGTTACGGGCAGCGATGCCGATAACCAGACGGGCAATATCGTCTTCATCTTCACCAAAGCGCACGCCTTCCGGATACTGGCAGAAGACGATGCCGGTTTGCAGCACGCGGTCTTTAGCTTCGATAGTCCCGTGCGGCACAGCAATGGATTCACCCAGATAAGTCGGCGTCAGTTTCTCACGATCCAGCATTGCCTGAACATATTCTGGCTCAACATATCCGCCTCTTACCAGCTGCTCACCAGCAAAACGGATGGCCTGCTCTTTATCCGTTGCGCGGTTGCCCAGGAAGATATTACGGGCGCTGAGTTTGAACAGATGTTCCTGACTTTCGTCATAGCTGTCGCTCAGTGTGGCCGTAACTTTCTCGCGGTGGCCTGCGGTGCGGTTTGCCTCAACCAGACGGCTGGTCAGGTCGGTGTAGAGGCCACTGTCAAGGAAGTTGGTCAGTGAAATATGCTGAGCATGGGGAGCCTGACGCATCGCGCGTTCGGTCAGGTCCCGGTGAGTGATCACCAGATCCACGTCGCCCGGCAGGTTGTTGATGGCGGTGTTGGTCACCGAGATATTACTCAGACCAGCATCGTTCACCTTTTTACGCAGCACGCCAGCGCCCATGGCGCTTGATCCCATACCGGCATCACAAGCCACAATGATTTTGCGAACGTGGGTCAGATCGCTGTTCATGCCGCTTGCGGTTGTGGTGGTTGCAGAACCAGCCTGACCTTTTGACTGTGCTTTCATTTCGCTGACGCGACGGGCAGCAGCTTCGATATCGTCATCTTCTTTCACTTTGCTGGTTTTCAGCAAAATGGCAGAGACGACGAAGGAGACTGCAAAGGCCGCAGCAATCGCCGTAATGTTGGCGAAATAAGCCCCTTTTGGCGTCATCGCCAGTACGGCCAGGATCGAACCAGGAGAAGCCGGAGAGACCAGACCGCCATTCAGCAGCGTCAGGGTAAATACGCCGGTCATGCCGCCCAGAATAACCGCGATGATCAGACGCGGGTTCATCAGCACGTAAGGGAAGTAGATTTCGTGAATACCGCCCAGGAAGTGGATGATAGCCGCGCCGCCCGCAGACTGTTTGGCATTGCCACGACCAAAGAACATGTAAGCCATCAGTACGCCCATGCCCGGACCCGGGTTGGCTTCGATCAGGAAGAAGATCGATTTACCGGCTTCGCTGGCCTGCTGGATACCCAGTGGCGAGAAGATGCCGTGGTTGATGGCGTTGTTCAGGAACAGGATTTTCGCCGGTTCGACAAAAATAGAGGTTAACGGCAGCAGGTTGTTCTGCACCATCAGGTTCACGCCGGCGGCGAGAATGTGGGACAGACCCTCGACCAGAGGACCGATAGCCAGGAAAGAGAGCAGCGCCAACACCATGCCGATGATACCGGCAGAGAAGTTGTTGACCAGCATTTCGAAGCCGCTTTTGATTTTTCCGTCAACCACACGGTCAAAGTTTTTGATTGCCCAGCCGCCCAGCGGGCCTGCAATCATCGCTCCGAGGAACATTGGCATATCCGCACCGACGATCACGCCCATAGTGGTGATAGCACCCACCACGCCACCGCGATCGCCGCCAACCAGACGACCACCGGTGTAGCCGATCAACAGTGGCAACAGGTAGGTGATCATCGGGCCAACCAGTTTGGCCATCGTTTCATTTGGCAGCCAGCCGGTAGGAATAAACAGTGCGGTGATGATACCCCAGGCGATAAACGCCCCGATGTTTGGCATCACCATGTTGCTCAGAAAGCGACCAAAGTTCTGTACCTTGATCTTGATATCTGATGAGGACATAAAAACACACCCCTTATTGGTACGCGCTGACAAATAAGAGAGCGCGTTGATTTTTGTTTAGGACATTTCGGCGGGGAGCCGTCTGTATCACTGTATGCAGGCGGACTCTAGCACGCGAATATGACGCTGCGTAGTCATCGGGTTAAGTGTGATGTATATCACTAACTTAGGTGACCCTGAGGGGGTGTTTTAGTGATAGAGATCACATATATGCAGTGTAAAAAAGCGACGACGGTGAGGAAACAGGCAAAACAGCCCGTTTTATGTGAGTTTTGTCACGAAAATGGAAGGGTGGTTTGTGGTGAATGTGTGATGCAGATCACAATAAATATTCAGGTGAAAATGCGGTCGATCACAGTTCCCACCGGACCAGATTCGCTGGCCTGATGAGGTGTAATAAAATTACGTTTATCAGCCTCTTTGAGTTCTGAATTTTTCCTCTGTACTAAACCCAAATTACGCCTGAATAAAAACGGGCGGATAAAAGTCCGCCCTTAATAATTAATGCTTAAGCCAGCTGGTTTACTGGAAACCGCCCTGAAGGGCCGTTTGCGCCTGACCCAGCGCCTGGGCATTGGCATTCAGGTTGCTCATCAGCGTGTTGTACTGAGTCGCCTGCTGCTGGGTTGGGAACTGGATCGCCGGGCCGTTGAATGTGACCTGGCTACCCTGCTGCTGCAGGAAATCACCCGTCTGCACGGCATCCTGGCTCAACGTCTGCAATGCCGGTAACAACGGCAGCAGCGCAGTGGCTGGCTGCGTCACGACTTTGTTATAGACGTTGTCATAGACGGTTTTTAACTCTTCCGGCTGCTTCAGCGCGGCTTTGCTGCTGTCGGCCTGCGTTTTGGCGGCCTGAATTTGCTGCGTCAGCACGCTCAGTGAGCCACTGGCCTGACGCAGTGAATCGCGGCGGGTCAGATAATCCTGCGGAGTACGGATTGCGGAAAGTTCATCCACTACCGGTTTCATACCCGAATCTGTGGCGCGGTTAACCTGCTGAGAGAAGCCGTAAATAATGGCGTAATCACTGACGTAATTGCCAAATTTTTGCTTCTGATCTTCACTGAGGGCGGGCAGATGTTCGCCGCTGCGCAACACAGTGTTTTGCAGGAAATCGATAAAGGCTTTGCGCTGATCGGCTTCGTTATCACCGCAGCCAGCCAGTTGAAAGACCAGAAACAGCGCCACAAAAGGCACTAACAGACGCGACCAGACGCGAAAGATTCCTGTCGTCATGGGGAGTAACTCCTGTAATTGTAGGGCTTGCAAGCAAAGAGGGCGGCATGCGCCGCCTCTGAAGAATAGTCTATACGGGGCGGTGAGGATATGGAAAACAGGGCCGGAAGGGCGAAGAAATTCACCCTTCCGGCAGGAGGACTCAGAATACCAGCGCCTGACCGTCTTTGCGGCTTTCGGTGGCGGCAATATAGAAGCCCTGCGGATCGCGGACAATCACCTGCGCACCGCCAAAGTTGTAAGTCTGTAGCGGATCTTCCACCACAATTTTATGTCCCATGGCTCGCAGCGCAGCAATAGTGTTCAGCGCCATTGCAGGCTCCACGCTGACTTCCCGTCCTTCCACCACGCGCCAGCGCGGCGCATCGATCGCCGCCTGAGGGTTCTGCTTGTGCAGCATAATGCGCAGCGCCATTTGCAGATGGCCCTGCGCCTGCATCGGCCCGCCCATCACCCCGAAAGACATCAGCGGCTGGCCATCAGCATCCAGCGCAAACGCCGGAATGATGGTGTGGAAAGCGCGTTTGTTCGCCGCCACCACGTTAGGGTGATTCTCTTCAAGCACGAAACCGGCCCCACGATTTTGCAGGCTGATCCCGGTGCCAGGCACCACCACGCCAGAGCCAAAGCCCATATAGTTCGACTGAATAAAGGAGACCATCATGCCGCTGGCATCGGCGGTGGAGAGGTAAACGGTGCCGCTTTGCTTCGGTGCACCAAAAGTAAAATCACCGGCTCTGGCAGGATCGATTAACGCCGCGCGGGACTTAAGATACTCATCGCTCAGCAGCAATTCTGCCGGAAACTCCATATGATCTTCATCGGCTATATAGCGCTCAAGATCGACCAGCGCCAGCTTCATCGCCTCAATCGACAGATGCAGCCACTGCACCGAATCCGGCTCATAGCGGCCAATATCCCACTGTTCGAGGATACCCAGCGCCATCAGCGTGGCGATGCCCTGGCCGTTAGGCGGCAGTTCCTGAACGGAGCCACCGGCAAACGGACGCGACAGCATATCGACCCAGTCAGCTTTATGATTTTTCAGGTCCTCCAGCGTCAGCGCCGCACCGTGTTCACGGGCAAAAGCGGCGATTTTTTCGGCCAGCTCCCCCTCATAAAACGCTTCGCCATTGGTCGCAGCGATTTTTTCCAGCGTGTCGGCCTGATCCGGGTTGCGGAACAGTTCACCCACCTTTGGTGGACGGCCTTCCGGCGCGAAGCAGGCGCTGAAGCCCGGCTGATCGCGCAGCTTGTTAAAGCCCCGCTCCCAAAGATGACCGATCAGCGGCGAAACCGGGAAGCCGTTACGCGCATACTCAATCGCAGGCTGAGCAAGCGTGGTAAGCGGCAGGGTGCCAAAACGTTCCGCCAGTTCCACCCAGGCAGAAACCGCTCCCGGTACGGTGACGGCATCCCAGCCAATTTCTGGCATTGCTGCAAGATGGGCAAAGGTTTCGCGCGTCCAGGCAGCCGGTGCGCGGCCTGAGGCATTCAGGGCATGGAGTTTTTTGCCATCCCAGACGATGGCAAAGGCATCACTGCCGATGCCGTTGCCGGTAGGTTCCACCACCGTTAACGCCATGGCGGTAGCTATTGCGGCATCCACCGCGTTACCACCCAGTTGCAGCATCCGAATCCCGGCCTGAGCTGCCAGCGGTTGCGAGGCCGCGACGGCGTTACGGCCCATCATTGGCGCACGGTAAGAAGGGTATCCCACGTTAAAATCACTGATTGCACTCATAGCAGTTCCTTAAGGATTAATCGTTACGCGGATCAAGCGCATCGCGCAGTCCGTCGCCCAGCAGATTGAAGCCCTGCACGATGAGGAAAATGGCAAGACCAGGGAAAACCGACATCCAGGGTGCCTGCTCCAGGAAGCCTTTGGCGGTGTTGAGCATCGCGCCCCAGGAGGGGTTGGGCGGCTGCTGACCCAGGCCGAGGAAAGAGAGGCTGGCCTCGGTGATAATGGCAGAGGCGATCGCCAGCGTAGCCTGCACCAGAATCGGTGACATCACGTTTGGCAGCACATAGCGCAGCACTATCCAGCGGTCCGGCAGCCCGATGGCGCGTGCGCCGTCGATATACTCTTCATTGCGGATGGCGATGACCTGACCGCGGGTCAGACGGGCAAAGATGGGCATGGCTGACAGGCCTATGGCGATCATCGCGTTGCCCAGGCTGGGACCAAGGAACGCGCCCAGAGCAATCGCGAGGATCAGGAAAGGGCAGGCCAGCAGCGCTTCGATAAAGCGGGAGATTACGCCATCCCAGATGCCCTGCCAGTACCCGGCAATCAGCCCCAGCGGCACGCCGATCAGAATGGCAATCATCACCGAGATACAGCCCGCCAGCAGTGAGGAGCGGGCGCCCCAAATCATGCGGGATAAAATATCGCGTCCCAGTTCATCCGTGCCCAGCCAGTAAAGGGCGGAAGGCGCTTTGCGCACGGCCAGAAAGTTCGCTTTGATAGGGTCGAAAGGGGCGATCCACGGAGCCAGCAACGCCACCAGCACAAAGAACACCACAATCACCGCACCGATCATCGCGCTTTTATTGCCAAGGAACTTTTTCAGCACGCGGTTGGTGGGTTTTCGCAGCGCAGCGGCATTGCCGGAAGCCAGAATTTCACTCATCGTCAGCCTCGCATTTTCGGGTTAATCAGCACATAGAGCACGTCTGCCAGCAAATTCAGCAGCAGAAAACCGATAGCCACCACCAGTACCACGCCCTGCACCACGGCGTAATCCCGGTTGAACACCGCATCGACTATCATTTTGCCAAAGCCTGGCAGGGTAAAGACCTGCTCAGTCAGCACCGCACCGCCTAACAGCTCACCAAACAGCAGCGTGGTGAGGGTGATCACCGGCACCAGTGCATTACGGAAAGCGTGCTTAAGGATCACCTTTTTCGGCAGCAGGCCTTTCGCTCTGGCGGTGCGGATATAGTCCGCCTTGAGCACGGCAATCATTGAGGCACGGGTATGGCGCATCAGCGTGGCCGCCAGCCCGGTTCCCAGCACCAGCGCAGGCAGCAGCAGGGTTTTGATGTTCTGCGACAGGCTTTCGCTCAGGGAGACATAGCCGGAAGCGGGCAGCCACTGAAGATGCACGGAAAAGAGCAAGATCAGCAGAATACCCAGCCAGAAATGCGGTATCGAGATACCCGAAAGCGCGACAAAGTTGGTGGTGTGATCCACCCAGCTGTTTTTCCGCACGGCGGCGACAATGCCCATGCTGATGCCAACCAGCAGTGCCACAATCATCGCCAGCAGTGAGAGTTCCAGCGTCACCGGCAGCTTGCTGGCAATCAGCGTGGTCACTGGCTCCTGAGTACGCAGCGACGTGCCCAGATCGCCCCGGAGCGCGTTGCCCAGCCAGTAAAAATACTGCGTGGGCAGCGGATCGTTAAGGTGATACTGCTCACGCAGTTGCGCAATCACCGCCGGATCGCGCTCCTCGCCCGCCATCGCCAGCACCGGATCGCCCGGCAGCAGTTTTTGCAGTGAGAAGACCATAATGCTCACCAGAAACAGCGTCGGGATCGCCAGCAGCAGGCGTTTACAGATCAATTCCAGCATTGTCGCTCCTCAGCCTACGGGGCCATCTTCACGCCGGCCAGCCGCACCAGGCCGTCCGGGAAAGGTTTGAACCCTTCCAGTTTTTTATTCAGCCCGAAGATGCGGGGTTCAAAATAGAGGTAGGCAATGGGCATATCCGTTTGCAGTTGCTTCACCACTTTGTCATATAACGCCTGACGGGCCGCCTTATCATTGGTCTGGCGGGCTTCTGTCAGCCAGCTGTCAACCTGAGGATTGCTGTAGCGCCCGTCGTTCAGCGTGCCCTTGCTGTTGATAAAGGAGAAGATACTGCCATCCGGATCCGGACGACCTGACCAGCCGGAGAGGCTGAGCTGATAGTCACCGCGCTGTTGACGATCCAGCAGGGAAGCAAACTCGCTCATCTGCAGATTCACGTTGAACCCGGCTTCGCTGACCATCGCCTGAATGACCTGGCCTACCTGTTGTGAGGTGGGGTTGTTGGTCACCAGTAGCGTGACGTTGACCGGCGGCTTAACGCCCGCAGCAGCCAGCAGCGCTTTGGCTTTTTCCACATCACGCGGGGCAACCGGCAGCTTAACGTGATAAGGGCTGACCGGTGAGAGCGCCTGATTAGCCGGGCTGTACAAACCTTCAAAAGCGACCTGGTTCAGCGCATCACGGTCGATCGCCAGCGAGAACGCTTCGCGCACGCGGGCGTCTTTGACAAACGGGTTGTTGGGGTCAGCTTTGCCGTTGGCAATATTAAAAGTGATGCCCTGATAGCCCAGACCGGTGACTTTGGCGAGACTCAGCTTGCTGTCTGCCTCCACGGTTTTTACATCGCTGGCCGCAATACCTTCGGTGAGATCCAGATCGCCAGAACGCAGATTAGCCAGACGCACAGAGGCATCCGGAATCGGCAGGAACACCACTTTATCGAAATGGTAGGCCGCTTTATTCCAGTAGTTATCAAAGCGTTTCAGTACGATACGATCCTGCTGCACGCGGCTTTCAAACTGGTACGGGCCGGAACAGACCGGATGGGTGGCAAAATCGGGTTTGGCTGCGGCTTTGGGAGCGAGCATGGCACCGGCGCGATCGGTGAGCTGGCTCAGCAGGGCGGCATCAGCATTTTTCAGGTGGAAGACCACCTGATAGGGCGAGGCTACTTCTACTGATTCAATGGAGGAGATTTCGCTTTTACGCAGCGAGCCGGGCAGCGTCAGCGCGCGTTCAATATTGAACTTCACCGCTTCGGCATCAAATTTCTCCCCGTCCTGGAAGGTGACGCCCTGACGAAGATTCATGGTCAGCGTTTTACCGTCTTCACTCCATTTCCAGTCTGTCGCCAGCCCCGGAACCACCTGCAGATTTTGATCCACATCGACCAGACGGTCACACATGGCTGCAAAAACAAACCGGCCATAGTAGGTACGGGCCAGGTGCGGGTCGAGCATATCCGGATCGGCACCCAGACCAATACGCAGCGTACTTTCGGCATGTGCCTGCAGGCTGCCCATCAGCATCAGGCCGCCCAGGGCGGTCAACAACGTGTGGCGTACTTTCATCGCGTCACTTCTCCAGAAGGGGTTATTGAAGGGTGTTTTACCGCCTGTTCAAACAGCGCACGGCGCCGGAGAAAAGCGGAAGAAGGTGGAGCAATCGTAATCACGCTGCGGTCGCGGTTGATCTCCTGCCAGCGATGACAGGCAACCTGACGACCGCCCGGCAATACCTGATTGATCGGTTCAATCAGACGGCATTCATCGCTGACGTGAGGGCAACGGGTGTGAAAACGGCAGCCGCTGGGCGGTGCGGCAGGATTGGGCAGATCGCCCTGTAACATCGGGATCTGACGGTTTGCACCGGGCTGCAGCTGCGGCGCAGAGGCGATCAGCGCCTGAGTGTAAGGGTGCAGCGGCGCATCGAAAATCTCGTCCACCGTGGCCAGTTCAACAATCTGACCCAGGTACATTACGGCCACGCGATCGCTCATATGCCGGATCACCGCCAGGCCGTGGGCGACAATAATCATTGTCAGCCCGAACTGCTGTTTCAGGCTCTCCAGCAGATTCACCACCTGCGCCTGCACCGAGACGTCCAGCGCGGAGACTGGCTCATCTCCCAGCAGCAGTTTCGGGTTCGAGGCCAGCGCGCGGGCAATCCCGATACGCTGGCGCTGGCCGCCGGAGAATTCGTGCGGATAGCGGCGTGACCAGGCGGCAGGCAGCCCAACCGTTTGCAGCAGGCCGGCGACTTTTTCCTGGCGCTGGCTGGCCGATAAGGATTCGTGCAGCCACAAAGGTTCACCAACAATGCTTTCCACGTTCATGCGGGGGTTCAGCGAGGCAAAGGGATCCTGAAAGATAATTTGCAGCTCACGGCGCAGCTGATTGAGGCGAGCGCCGCTGGCCTGGGTGATCTCTTCGCCCTGATAAAAAACCTGCCCCTGAGAAGGGGAAAGCAGACGAAGCAGCAGACGGCCCAGCGTGGATTTCCCGGAGCCGGACTCGCCCACTATCGCCAGCGTCTCGCCCGGCATCACTTTCATGGAGATGCGATCCACCGCCGTGACCTGCGGATTACGTTTAAATAATCGCGCGGGGCCAGCGAAAGTTTTGCTCAGGTCGGTACATTCCAGAATCGGGGTGCTCATGCAATTTCTCCCAGCGTGATGTGCTGTTCCAGCGGTGCTCGAAAGCAGGCCACCTGATGGCGGGGCCCAAAGGCTTTCAGGCTGGGCTTGTCCTGATGGCAGCGGGTTTCGGCAAAGGGGCAACGGGTGGCGAAGCGGCAGCCTGCAGGCATCTGCTCAGGCAGGGGAACCGTCCCGGGGATGGTAGCCAGCGAGGCGCTGCGGGCGCCCAGACTGGGAATAGACCCCATCAGGCCGATGGTGTAGGGGTGCTGTGGATCGTTAAAAATCTCCTCAACATCGCCCGTCTCCACGACCTGGCCGGCATACATTACCGCCACACGCTGCGCCACTTCGGCCACCACGCCAAGGTCGTGAGTGATCATCAGTACTGCTGTACCGGTTTCCGCTTTCAGGGTATTGAGCAGCGCCAGGATCTGCGCCTGAATGGTGACATCCAGCGCGGTGGTGGGCTCATCAGCAATCAGCAATTTAGGGCGATTGATCAGCGCCATGGCGATCATCACGCGCTGGCGCATTCCTCCTGAAAGCTGATGAGGGTAGGCCTTTAACCGCATTTCAGGAGCCGGGATCTGCACCTTCTCCAGAATCTGCAACGCCACCTTCATCGCCTCGCGATGGTTGATATCGCGGTGGCGCATCACCGCTTCACTGAGCTGGTCGCCCAGGGTAAAGGCGGGATTCAGCGAGGTCATAGGTTCCTGGAATATCATCGCCAGCTCATTGCCGCGCAGGTCCGCGTAATCACGCTGGCTCAGCGTCAGCAGGTTCTTCTCCAGGAAAGCGATCTCGCCGTGCTTCACCTCTGCGCTGTCTGGCAACAATCCCATCAGCGCCAGTGAAGTGATGCTTTTGCCGCAGCCGGATTCCCCGACTAACGCCAGCGTTTCACCGGCATGGACTTGCAGTGAAATTCCGTCCAGCACGCTGACCGGCGATCCTTTGAACTGCACATTCAGCTGATTCAGCGTCAGCACAGGAGGCTGGTTATCTGCAATCATCATTCTTCCTCTTCGCCGTGGCTGATGGCTTCGATCAACGCCTGTTGCAGCGCCAGAAGGTGTTCGCGCATCGCTGCAGCGGCCTCAACAGGCTGGCGGGCGGCGATATGCTGCACCAGACGCTGATGATGGTGGTCATAGTTGTTGAGGCGATCCTGCGTCCTTGCCAGTTCCCGCAGATGCTGCCAGCTGGGTTCCCGCCGTACCGCATCAATGGCATCGAATAACCCCAGCATCAGGCGATTACCTGCGGCCTCTGCGATGGCACGGTGAAAGGCGCTGTCCCAGAGTTCGGTCCGATCGCTGTCGCCCAGCGTGAAGGAGTGCATTCTTTCCACCAGGCGCTTCATAAGGGCTATCTGCTCATTACTGGCGCGCAGCGCAGCCAGGCGGGCCAGTCCGGGTTCCAGCTGCACCCGCGCTTCCATCACCTCCAGAAGATTGGACTGCTGAGGCAAATCCTGAAGCACCAGCGGCTGCACCGGCGCGGCAGGGCCAACAAAAGTCCCTTTGCCCTGTTTACGCCAGATCCTCCCCTCTTCTTCCAGCACGTCCAGCGCCCGGCGAATCTCACGACGGCCAACGTTAAAGCGCTCTGCA
This sequence comes from Erwinia sp. E_sp_B01_1, assembly GCF_036865545.1. Taxonomy (NCBI): domain Bacteria; kingdom Pseudomonadati; phylum Pseudomonadota; class Gammaproteobacteria; order Enterobacterales; family Erwiniaceae; genus Erwinia; species Erwinia sp. E_sp_B01_1. The sequence goes on from NZ_CP142208.1 coordinate 60,337, forward strand.
AGCTCCCGTTCGGTGGGCAGAGGATGATCGGGCTGGACTTCATGCTGTTGGATCAGCTGGCGGAGATTTTCCAGCGCTGAGCTTGAATTCACACTGGCTTCTGGCGTGCCACCCATAATTGGTTCGCTCATAGTAAGTTCAGATAAAGGGCTTTTTTGTGGCTAACGGGTCTGGGGAAAGGAAATTAAGATGCTTCCCCATTAATCAAAGTAGGCAAGAAGCGAACCAATATTTAATTGGTTCATATAATTGTGATGTTGCTCGCGCTAATAGACTGAAAAAGCAGTGAAATTAAATTACGAGGGAAATGCGACAAATTCAGGAGGCTTTCAGGTTTGCTATATTTTGGTGCAGCTGCACTCCGCGCTGCACGCGGTTTTGAAACTAAAGTAACTTTCCCTCCGGTTTCTGAGTTAAGACAAATCTGAAAAAAAATCCGGGGTAATTTGCGTGTAATCGCTACCAACGGCGGCCTGTATAGGTTCCCTGTAAAACCGGTGCGCAAAAGGATGCCAGGTTGTTAAGCAAGGTTGAAATTTAGGCAAAAAATATGACGCAAATCTCAGGTTTTGATCTAATAATTAGGTTCCTGGCGTTTCCCTGCGCTGTCTCTCTGAGCCACCTCTCTGAGCCACCCAGCGGCTGCTGTCGCCACTATTCTGAACCTGAGTCTCAGGTTTTGACCTCCGGTCGTTCACATTTGTGAGTTTTATGAGGAGAGCTGATATGGAACTGAAAGATCCAATGGGAGAGCTGCTGTCGAGTCTCGAACATATTGTATTAACACGTGAAGTGATCCAGGCCGCTCCTGCATTAAAGGGCGAAGTGAAAATCCCCGAGCCAAAACGCATCAGGGAAATCACCGGCATGGAAATTGATGAATTTGCCCTGGCTTTGGGCGTGAGTGTGACCTCGGTGAAAAGCTGGGAAGCCAAGCGCACCAAACCTTCGCGCAGCGCACAGAAATTAATGCAGTTAATACAATTTAATCCATGTCTCAGCAGAGAACTGCTGGGATAGTAAGAAAACCCGCCATCTGGCGGGTTTTGTGTTTCAGGGGGTCGGACTTGCGGGATTCGTCAGGCAGCTAAACGTGATTACATAAATAGTTTGTCACTGCCTGTAAGTTAAACGGACTTACACTTCCGCCTTGCCCTGACCGGCACATTTCACTACTCTACGCCGCTTTGCAAAACAAGGCGCATCCCCCATGCAGGTATATGGTCTGGCAGCAAAGTCTGCGACAACTCCCCTCGAACCTTTTGAATTTCAACGCCGCGAACTGCAGGCTGGCGATGTGCATATCGATATCCACTACTGCGGCGTCTGCCACTCAGATCTGCACATGGCCCGTAACGAATGGGGCGTCAGCCAGTTTCCGCTGGTGCCCGGCCATGAAATTGTGGGTCGCGTCATCAGTACCGGAAACGGCGTTACCGCATTTAAAGAAGGCGACCTGGTCGGCGTAGGCGTGATGGTGGATTCCTGTGGTCACTGTGCGCAGTGTCATCAGGGCGAAGAGCAGTACTGCGAAGAGGGCTTCACCGCTACTTATAATGCTGATGAAAAAACCATCGGCGGCAAAACCTTTGGTGGCTACTCCGAAAGCATCGTGGTCGACAGCAAATTTGTGGTTAACGTACCCGAAAATCTGCCGCTGGCTGCCGTGGCTCCTTTGCTGTGTGCTGGCGTCACCACCTGGTCACCGCTAAAGCACTGGAACGTTCAGCCGGGCCAGCGCGTTGGCGTTATCGGTCTTGGCGGTCTGGGGCATATGGCGGTGAAACTGGCCAGTGCGCTGGGCGCTGAAGTGGTGCTGTTTACCACCTCTCCGGCGAAAGGCAGCGATGCGCTACGTTTAGGTGCCAGCAAAGTTGTGGTTTCTAAAGACGCAGAGCAGATGGCGGCAGAAGCTAACAGCCTCGATTTTATTCTGGACTGCGTGGCTGCGCCGCACGATCTCGATCCTTACCTGCATACGCTGAAAACCAACGGCCATCTGGTATTAGTTGGGATCCCGGATGCGCCGCATCAGTCCCCGAACGTGACACCTATTGTATTCAAGCGACTGAGCATTTCCGGCACGTCTATCGGCAGCATTCAGGAAACGCAGCAGATGCTGGATTTCTGTGGCGAGCACAATATTGTGTCGGATGTGGAAGTGATCGCTCTGGATCAGGTGGAAGTGGCGTTTGAGCGGATGCTGAAGGGCGACGTGAAGTACCGCTTTGTGATTGATATGAAGGCGTCACAGCGCGGTTAACAGAAGTGAAAAGGGCGGAATACATTCCGCCCCTGGTTTTACCAGCGTTACTGCAGCAGTGAAATATCCGCTACCTGCAGGAACAGCTCACGCAGTTTAGCCAGCAGCGTCAGGCGGTTTATCCGCACTTCGCGCTCTTCGGCATTCACCATCACCTTCTCAAAGAAGTTGTCCACGGTGGTCCGCAGCTGTGCCAGCTCAATCAGTGCATCCTGATAACGGCCCTCAGCGAAGTAAGGCTGCAGCTTGCTGCTCAGCGCTGAGACATAGGTCGCTAACTGAATCTCTTCATTCTCTTTCAGCAGAGAGGCCTGAACGCTGTCGTTCAGTGGCTCGGTAGCCTTCGCCAGAATGTTGGAGACGCGCTTGTTCGCCGCTGCCAGCGTGGTGGCTTCTTCCAGCGTACGGAAGTGGGACACCGCCTTCATACGGGCATTGAAGTCTGCCGGACGGGTAGGGCGACGAGCCAGCACGGCCTGGATGGTATCCACGCTGTGGCCTTCTTCCTGATACCAGGTGCGGAAACGCCCCAGCATAAAGTCGATAACTTCGTCGACCACTTTGGCGTTGCTCAGCTTGCTGCCGTAAAGGCGCACGGCTTCTTCGGTAAGGGTTTGCAGATCAAGCGGCAGGTTCTTCTCGACGATAATACGCAGCACGCCCAGCGCAGCACGGCGCAGTGCGAACGGGTCTTTATCGCCTTTCGGATGCTGACCAATGCCGAAAATACCGGCCAGGGTATCCATCTTGTCGGCAATAGCCAGCGCACAGGCTACCGGGCTGGAAGGCAGATCGTCACCGGCAAAACGCGGCTGATACTGCTCGTTCAGCGCTACGGCCACATCTTCTGCTTCGCCATCATGACGCGCATAGTGCATGCCCATCACGCCCTGGGTGTCGGTGAACTCAAACACCATGTTGGTCATCAGGTCGCATTTGGAGAGCAGACCAGCACGGGTAGCGTGATTAACATCGGCACCCGTCTGACCGGCAATCCAGCCCGCCAGCGCCTGAATACGGTCTGTTTTATCACGCAGCGTGCCCAGCTCTTTCTGGAACAGAACGGTTTCAAGACGTGGCAGGTTATCTTCCAGACGCTTTTTGCGGTCTGCATTAAAGAAGAACTCTGCATCAGCCAGACGCGGACGAACCACTTTCTCGTTACCGGAGATAATCTGCTGCGGATCTTTCGACTCGATATTGGTGACGAAAATAAAGTTTGGCAGCAGTTTGCCTGCCTGGTCGTAGACCGGGAAGTATTTCTGGTCGCCTTTCATGGTGTAAACCAGCGCTTCGGCTGGCACGGCCAGGAACTTCTCTTCAAACTTCGCCGTCAGCACTACCGGCCACTCCACCAGAGACGTCACCTCTTCCAGCAGACTTTCGCTGAGATCGGCAATCCCGCCGATTTCACGGGCAGCCGCTTCGGCACCGGCTTTGATGAGTGCTTTACGCGCTTCATAGTCAGCCTGAACTTTGCCACGCTCCAGCAGTATTTCAGGATACTGGTCGGCATTGTCGAGGGTGAACTCCGCTTCGCCCATAAAGCGGTGACCACGGACAGTACGGCCAGAAGCCACGCCCAGAATGGTGGCTGGCAGGCTCTCTTCACCCAGCAGCAGCGTTACGGTGTGGACCGGACGCACAAACTGCACGTCAGAATCGGCCCAGCGCATCAGTTTCGGAACAGGCAGTTTAGACAGCGAGGTGCTGACCATGGCAGGAAGCAGCGACTGTGCGCTTTCGCCTTTCACATGGGCGCGGTACAGCAGCCATTCACCCTTATCGGTGCTCAGGCGCTCGGCCTGATCGACGGTGATACCACAGCCGCGCGCCCAGCCTTCGGCAGCTTTGGTGGCCACGCCATTCGCATCAAACGCAGCGGCAATCGCCGGGCCACGTTTTTCTACTTCGCGATCGGGCTGTGCAGCGCTGAGGTTAGCTACTTTCAGCGCCAGACGGCGTGGTGCGGCATACCAGGTCACACCACCGTGCGTCAGGCCCGCGGTGTCCAGCTCGGCAGTAAAGTTAGCGGCAAAGGATTCGGCAAGACTACGCAGTGCCTTTGGTGGCAGCTCTTCGGTGCCGATCTCCACCAGAAATGTTTTCTCAGTCATGGTGGGTTCCTTAATCATTTTCCAGTTGTGCTGGCTTTTTGCACATCGGGAAGCCCAGCGCTTCACGCGACGCATAGTAAGCTTCAGCCACGGCTTTAGTCAGGGTACGGATGCGCAGGATATAGCGCTGACGTTCGGTCACAGAGATCGCTTTACGCGCATCCAGCAGGTTAAAACAGTGACCCGCCTTCAGGATGCGTTCGTAAGCCGGCAATGGCAGTGGATTTTCCAACGCCAGCAGGCTTTGGGCTTCTTTCTCATACTGCTCGAAGCAGGAGAACAGGAAGTCGACATCCGCGTGTTCGAAGTTATAGGTAGACTGCTCAACTTCGTTCTGGTGGAACACGTCGCCGTAGGTGGTTTTGCCCAGCGGGCCATCGCTCCACACCAGATCATAAACGCTGTCCACGCCCTGGATATACATCGCCAGACGCTCCAGACCATAAGTGATCTCACCGGTCACCGGTTTGCACTCCAGGCCGCCCACCTGCTGGAAGTAGGTGAACTGCGTCACTTCCATGCCGTTCAGCCACACTTCCCAGCCCAGACCCCAGGCACCCAGCGTGGGGTTTTCCCAGTTATCTTCTACGAAGCGGATATCGTGGATAGTCGGGTCCAGACCCAGCGCTTTCAGGGAACCAAGATAGAGCTCCTGGATGTTGTCCGGGGAAGGCTTAATGGCCACCTGAAACTGATAATAGTGCTGAAGACGGTTAGGGTTTTCACCGTAGCGTCCATCAGTCGGACGGCGTGACGGCTGTACGTAAGCCACGGCCATCGGTTCTGGCCCGATTGCACGCAGGCAGGTCATCGGGTGAGAAGTTCCTGCACCCACTTCCATGTCCAGTGGCTGCACGATGGTGCAGCCCAGGCTGCCCCAGTAATCCTGTAAGGTCAGGATCAAACCCTGAAAGGTTTTGGTATCAAACTTTTGCATGTTAGATCCGCACGCGATACGAGAGGTTATAAAAAGTGGGCGTCAGTATACCCTTTGACCGTGAGTTAGTCAGCCCGCAGTTGAGTGCGTCAATAGCTGTAAGCATGATGTTTTAGCAAAAGAAGAGGGCCTATTGCATCTGCAGGGGTTACCCGGAATGTGAAGGCAAACATCTTGCGCATAAGCGCTACAGAATGTATATCAAGGGGAGTTGATTATAAATCAGCCAGTATGGGATTTTCATTACAGGTAGTTGATGGCAGTTAATGCTCTGCCAACAGGAAGGTCGATAAAATGGATTTGCATCAATTGAAGTCATTCGTCACTGTTGCTGAAACCTCCAGCCTTACACGGGCTGCCAGCATTCTTTTCCTCAGTCAGCCAGCAGTCAGTGCACATATCAAATCACTCGAAAATGAATACAACGTTAAACTGTTCAAACGCACGCCAAGAGGAATGGAACTCACTTCTGCCGGTATCATTATGCGAGAAGAGGCGCAGATTGCACTTGCTGCAGCAAAGAATTTTGTGAATAAAGCACGGACCATAAATGATGTTATTACCTGTTCCCTTGGAACAATATCAGTCCCGGTTATCCTGAATTTACCAACAGTTCTTTCACGACTGCGTCAACGTCATCAGAATATTAATTTGACCATCCGGCAAAACATTTCTGGCCACATTATTGATGGTGTTATAGGTGGTGAATTAGATGCAGGATTCGTCATTGGTAAAGTTGTGGATCCTGGTTTAGGGGTAATGGAAATTTCCCCGGTATCAATCTGCATTGTGGGGCCCTGGACCTGGAAGGAAAGGCTTAATAAGGCATCCCTGAAAGATATTCCTTCATTTCCCTGGATAGCTACGCCAGAAAAGTGTTCTTTCTCTACCATCAGTCGTGAGTTTTTTTCCCAAAATAATCTGAAGGTTAGACCTTGCATGGTTGCAGATCAGGAAAAAACGCTGACAGAAATGGTCAGTATGGAAATGGGGCTGACTCTGCTCAGAGAAGATCTGGCACTATCCGCCCAGGATAATCAGCAGGTTTATATCTGGCCGGGAGAAAAAACCATCAGTCAGCTATGCTTCATCTGGTCACTAGAAAGAGAAACCTCACCGGTTATTTCAGCATTAATCGACGCGGTGAGGGAACTTTGGGATATTAATGACTAATTTTCTATCATTAAAATTTTTGCCTGTTTGCGTTGGTTCAGATTATTTAAAATCAATGCTGTTGCAGTAATACAGGCACCGACAATCTGCAGTTGAGATGGAACAATACCATTCATTGCCGAGATGAAGAAAGCAGTAACCGGTACAATATCCATGAACAAAACACCATTCGTGGGGGTAATGATCATATTCCCAACATTCCAGCACAGCACTGCCATCATACCAGCAACCAATGCCATATAAAGCAGATGCGGTATAACGGCAGTCACTGAAGCGCTATGAGGTACGCTGATCATTCCAGTTAGCATAAGGACAATATCGATGGCTAAGACGCTAATCATGCCCAAAAGGGTTGTCAGCGTGGTATACCGTATCGGACTCCAGCCAGGAAAATAAGATCCGCCTATGGTATACAAAACCCAACACAATGCACCTGCAATCAGTAAAAGGTTAGCGATTATATTTACTGGCTTATTCAGGATGTCCGCCGTACTGCCGTGGGTTATTACAAGTAACACGCCAAAAAAAGATAGCAGAATAAAACCGAAGGTACTGGCAGCAGGCCGTTTTTTTTCAATGCCCAGATACTCAAAAGACCCAGCATTGGCATGGTTGCCATCATAATTGAAGCGGTTAGCGCTCCGGATGGTCCGGCGAGATGTTGCCCCAAAAAAACCAGAAATCCAAAACCAGCAAAACCAAATGTTCCAAATAGCCAGGCAAGTCCCCAGCGTTCACCCTTAAGGTGAAAACCTTTACTTCCTTCCATGCAGAAAAGTAAAAGCGCAAAAGCTAATCCGGCAATACCGTAGCGGAGCGTTGTGAAATTGAATGGGTCAAGATGTGCCAGCGCATCTGTCATAATTGGGAACATCGCACCCCATGATACAGTGGCCAGTAAGCAGCAAATAATGCCTTTTGTGTGTGAGGGGATCATACTGTTTCCTTAACGTGAAATTTAAGTCCGTTATACTTGATTGCATAAGTGTAACTATTATCTAAACGGAAAATAATGAATGATTATTTTCAAATTGGTCTAATATCTTACATCTGCTTTCATCATGCAGCGTCAGGCCGATGGATAACCTCATAAAACCTAACCTTTCCACTGGGGCTATAAGGTATGCTTTCTACATTTTTTATTTTGAATTTTGAAACTTTATGTTCGTGAAATATATTTTCTATTTTATTAATAAGCGACCCTGTTTTTAACAAGGCCGTATTTTTTGTAGTATATAAACATTCAAGCGAGCATGAGGTGTTATCTATAACAGGAATTATGACAATATCATTAATGCATGGCAAGGATCTTAATTTCTCTTCAATGCTATAGACATGAAATGTGTTTTTATTATCTGCGTTTCTGTTCATCAAAAAAAGTCGATTTTGAGAATCTATGTAGCCATAATCGGCCATAAGGAAGTATGAAGAACCTTCAATTTCTACAAATGGTTTTCTTCCATCTCCGTATTCATCCATTAACATATAGCTAGCGATAGCTACACGACCTTGAATACCTTTTTCTACCGGGTTATTTTTAGGGTCAAGAATAATAACTTTATTTCCATCAAATGCTCGTCCTACACTTTCTGGATTGCTGATTAAATCATCAGGCTCAGCCAGTATATTAATTCCCGACTCTGTACAACCGTAGTATTCATGAATAATAGCGCCCAGGGCATCAACCGCTTCAATTTTTCTTTGAGCGGAGAAGTTACAACCACCGACAAGTAACCATCTCAGGTGGGTTTTGATACCAAAAACATTCATCATTTCCACTAGATGTGAAACTAAATTGGGTGTCATAACCGATGTGGAAACATGACTTGAGGACAACGTTTTTATAATTTCTTGATCATTATTTTGATCAACCAGATACAGTATTGAACCCAGGCCCATAAACATCCTGGCCCACCCATTGCCCGCAGCATGATAAAGGGGAAGTATGAGCATGAAGCCATCAAGATGATTAAATCCATATCGTGCCGTAAACCATGCAAATCTACGCGCATCGAAAGACTTATAACGCACTGCTATTTTAGGTTCCGAAGAGGTTCCAGATGTTAATGAAAGAGAGCGAAAAGCAACTGGTTTATGAATTTTAAGGATCTCATTAATTTTGTCTTGATGGATGATACCTAAACTTTTTACAACTGGGTCAATAGGCGCATCAATAGCCATCAATGTAACACCCGTGGATTGTAGTTTGCTGATTTCATCAGCATTATAAAGTTTAAAGGAGATAAGTAGTAATCCTGGTTTTATTTTTTTTAATAAATTTACCAAGGTGTTGAGTGGAAGAGAGTAGTCAAGTCCATTTATGGGTATGGACAACGTGGAAAATGCCGAAAGCCAACAAATTAATTCGAAACTATTTTTAGATATAAAACTGGCAGATTGAAGTTGCCATGGCTGAAAGTTATTTTTTAAAAAACAAATTTTTGATTCAGTAAGCGATAGAGTTTCCTGCCATGTATAAACCTTTTCGCCACTAATCATGCAGGGAAGATTACCCTGGGCTGAAGTAATTTCTCTTAATCTTTCTAGTTTAATCATTATGTATTTCCCGATAATTAAATTAATTACTATGCTGCAATGATCAGCATGCCTTTTTCTCGGTATTGATTAATTTTCATTCTGACTTTTTTGTCAATTACCTCTCCGGGGAAAACCAATGGTATTCCAGGTGGGTAGGAAACAATGAATTTATCTGAGGAATTATATTCTTTCAAATCTGAACCATTACACTTAATATTTTCATTGTACAAGTCGGATAAAGCATCGCTCAATTTTTTTGTGGCCGCTTTATTTACTCCAATATGAAAGTTAAGCAGAAGACAGTTTCCAATCGTTCTGTTTACGTAAATATTTTTAAGGAGTAATTTTGATTTTATTTCTGCTGCAGTCCCAAGAATCGAAACATCAAGCATAAACTTAGTTGGGTCAATGTGAATATGCCATTGCTTTTTATGAAATAGTTGTCGGATGTTTTTAATTTTGAGTTCCGGTAAGTTTTCAATTGATAGAGCGAAATCATTTAACAATTTTCGACTGTAATTAGAAAGCTCTTTGCCATATTGATCCATCTCATACCGGGACATCTCAAGTGAAGCCAATACAGGATAACTGGGTGAAGTTGTATGGATTCTATATTTCGCAATCTCAATCTTTTCAGCAAGATGTTGATCTCCTTTGCAATGTATAAGAGAAGCCTGACGCAAACAATATAATGATTTATGAGCTGATTGGGTGCAAATTATTTGAATATCAGGAAATAAGGATACTACTTTGTCCGCATGCATGACAGTTAACTTACGGGTGTCATCACTAAAGTAATTCAAACTACCCCACGCTTCGTCAATAAAGAATTTCCGGGTTTTAACCCCATCTGAAAGAAGTCTGTATAAAATTTCTGGTATATCATAGATCATTCCATCATAAGACTGTGCTGTAAGGATTATTAAATCATATCCATTGGTTGTTTTTTGTTTTTCCAGTATTTCATTTTTTAAATTATCATAAGACCAGGCACTGACTTCCCCGTCATCACTGCTTAAATCAGGGTGAAGGTAACGTATATCCGCACCCAGAGATTGAGTATGAAAATGCACAGATTGATGGCAGTTTTTATCAACAAGAACAGTATCATTTTTTTCGCATATTGCTGAGATAGCTATCTGGTTTGCTACACTAGTGCCGCTAGTGATATAAAATGAAGCGTCGGAATTATAAGTTTTTGCAGTCAGGTTTTGCGACTTAAAAATTACATTCCTTGGAAAGAAAAAGTTATCAAATCTTTCACCTGTTACTGTTGATTCAAGATTTAGCCCCATAATTGAAGAGCCACCAGGCAAGATATCACTTCCTCCTAAGCTGGAAATGGGTAGTGCATGGAAGGAATAAATTCCTTTTTGACATAGTGTCTTAAGCGTAGTAAATAAAGGTAGCTCTTCTTTTTTTAAGTTTATCATCTCTTCAGTCATTTTATTTCCCAGGTTTATATTCCGTGGGAATTAATATGCATTAGCAGAGAATAGATTAAAATTTGTAATTTCTGATGTAGTTATCACTCTGGTTGATAGCAGCAGCACCTTTTATGAAGTTCAGGTCGGTTCATGGTGAAATCCTGCGTGCTGGCATACAAAAACAGGCCTTTAAACCCCACCATCACAAAATCGTATACTTTGCCATCGCCTGAAAATCGCACGGAAAAAAATGTGATTTATATCACATTTATATTACTGATTTTTCTAACTTTCCTCCCGGTTATCCGCACGAAATTTTTCAGCTAACCCGCTGTGTCAAAGCATAAAACCTTCCATCTGGTCAAAATGCGCGCGTTGACTTTCGTCTGATCGTATACGAATTATGAGTCATCAAACGTTCGCTGAGACACCTTAATGAAAAAGGCCATTGCCTATCCTGGTATGAACGCAGAAGACCGCCCAATGGGGCCAGCGCCCCTGTCGGCAGCCGTGCTGCATGAACCCATGCTGTTTATCTCTGGTCAGGTGGCGATTGACCCTTACACCGCCACCATCGTGGGGAAAACCATTCAGGAACAAACCCACCAGGTACTGAAAAACGTCGGTGATTTGTTGAGCCAGGCAGACATGACTTTCGACAACGTGGTTCGCGTGACCATTTTCCTGACCGACCTGTCGCTTTTTTCCCAGTTGAACGAGGTGTACGCAGAGTACTTCTCCTTCCCGTTCCCGGCCCGGGCCACCGTAGGCATTCAGCTTAACCATCCTGATTTACTGGTTGAGCTGGAAGTCACGGCGATGCGCTGAAGCGCGGAGAAAAACATGCATATTCATATTGAAAACGATCCGGCTGGCCCGCAGGCGCTGCGCCTTCCCAAAGCGCTGCTCTGGCAACGTCTTGAGGCGAATCCGCTGCTGACGGGCAAATTCACCCTGTCGGAAAACAACGACCCTCAGCGACTGGCAGATTTCCTGCCGGTAGCGGATATCGTCTGGGCCGGACGTAAATTTCCCCTGTATCAGCATATGGCTGAAGCCACAAAACTGGGTTGGGTTCAGGTGATGTCGGCAGGCGTGGAAAGCTGGCTGGAGAGATGGCCGGGCGCCGTTCAGCTCACCAACGCTTCCGGCGTCCACGGTGACAAAGGCGCTGAATTTATCCTGATGTCAGCACTGATGTTCAACTACGGCATTCCGGGCTTTTTACAGGATCAGGCCAGTCAGCAGTGGCGTCCAGCGTTTGGCGGCTGCGCTCGCGGCAAAAAAGTCACGCTGCTGGGGCTGGGTGGCATTGGATCGGCGGCCGCAGCCCTGCTGACCCGTCAGGGTTATGAAGTCGTCGGCGTAACCCGCAGCGGAGAAACGCAGGCCGATGTGGCTCGCTGCATCAGCCTGGCAGACATTGAGCAGGAGCTGGCGGATACCGATGTGCTGGTCTCAACCCTGCCGCTGACCCCGGAAACCAACGGATTTTTCAGCCGCGAACGTCTGGCAAAACTGCCGCCTCGTGCAGGTGTGATTATTGTTGGCCGCGCGCGGGTCTTCGATTACGACGCCCTTAGCGAGATGCTGAATCAGGAGAAGCTGGCGGGTGCGGTACTGGATGTGTTTTACGAAGAGCCGCTGCCTGAAGGTGATGCGCTCTGGCAGTGCCCGCGGTTGATTATGACCCCGCACTGTAGCCTCGACGATCACGGCGCCTACCTTGACGGCTGCCTGACGCTATTTTTGCAGAACCTCGAACGGTATCTGGCCGGAGAGCCGCTGATAAACCGTGTAAGTAGTCAGAAAGGGTATTGATCTTACGCTAACACCCACAAAAGCAGTCGAACGTGATTCATTCCTTGCAGGTCATCGCTTCCACATTCACCAGCTCCAGGGAAATTTATAATGAAATTAGCACGCATCGCATTGTTGGTATCCGGTCTGACCGGCACCGTCTTCTCACTCTCCGCACAGGCTGCGGATACGGTAAAACCTTCCGCCTCCGACTTCGGCGCGATGGCTCAGTGTAAAACGCTACAGGCCAAATATCCTTCACTGGTCGGCAAAGACGTGGTGGTGGGCCTGGGGGGCTACACCAAAGGTTTTGAAGCCCCTTCCGCCGCCGATCCTACTGTGATTGAAGGACTGGACCCGTCGCTTTTCGATCGTATTGGCGGCTGCCTGGGCTTTAAGCACACTTACCAGAATGGTTCGTTCAACGTCCTGCTGACCTCCATCTCTAACGGTCGTGCGGATATTGGCCCGATGCTCTACGTCACCCCGGAGCGCCTGAAGCAGATCGCTTTTGTCGCCTCTGTGCAGGTGCAGGACGGTTCTGTCGTTGCCAAAGGCAACCCGAAAAAAATCATGACTGCTGACGATCTGTGCGGCAAAACTGTCGCCGCTGCTGCGGGCACTTACGAAGCCACAAAGCTGGTGCCAGAGCAAACGGCGAAGTGCAAAGCCGCAGGCAAGCCAGAAGTGAATATGCTGATGGTGCAAAACACCGATAACAGTATTCAGGCGATCAAAAGTGGTCGTGCTGATATCTACCTGACCGAAGCGGGCTCCGCACGTGAAATCGCCAAAGCCGATCCCGCCTTCACCACCGCCTTTACTGTAGACCTGCCGATCATGGTTGGCTTCCCCATCGCCAAAGACAATACCGTGATGCGGAATGCCGTCCTGGATTCGATGAAAGTGATTCAGGCCTCCGGCGCACAGAAAAAGCTGCTGGATTACTGGGGCCAGGGTGCAGGCGCGCAGCGTGATGCCGTAGACAAAGGCTAAGCGTCATCAGCAGCAGCCCATTTCGCCGGTGCCGGCAATAAGGTCACGCCTCCCGTTCAGAGATGACTGAACGGGAAGTGCTGCTACCCCCTGATGGGATGAGTAAGCGTCCGAAAGCTGGAGAGAAAGCGTGGATGATTTTCTGAAGTATTTAACTCTGCCTTATCTGTGGCAGGGTGCTGTTATCGCTGTCCAGCTTCTGGTCGGTGCGCTGGCAGGTGGCGTGATTATTGGGTTCTTTCTGGCGCTGGCCAGCACCTCCCGCCACTGGATTATTCGTTTTCCCGTGCAGGTCTATATCTATATTCTGCGCGGCACGCCGGTGCTGTTGCAGCTGATCCTGCTCTATAACGTGCTGCCGCAGTTTGGCCTGCGCTTCAGCCCTTTTCTCAGCGCCCTGCTGGCGTTGATGATCAACGAAACGGCTTTCTGTGCGGAAATTATCCGTGGCGGCATTCTCGCCACCGATCGCAACCAGCGCACGGCGGCCCAGGCTTTTGGTTATTCCCGTACCAAAGAGATGATCCATGTGGTTATCCCTCAGGCACTGCGCGCTATTCTGCCCACTATGGGCAACGAAGCCGTGGGGCTGCTGAAGTCCACCTCGCTGGCCTCGGTAGTCGGCGTGAACGAACTGACCATGCGTGGGCAGACCATCGTTTCGCAAAACTTCCTGTTTATTCCGGTGCTGGTGGCTTCAGGTGGGATTTATATGATCCTCTCTTCGCTGCTGGCTGCCGGTCAATGGTGGCTTGAGCGTCATTACAATCTTGAAGATCGCGCCCGTCGTGCCCGTCTCCGGCTGGAGAAGCTGCCGATGCCAGCCGAAGCGGAAGTGGTGCCACTGCCAAAACAGCGCTGGGAAACCAGTAAAGCCGCGCCGGTACTCGAAATTGATAATCTCTGCGTGGAGTATGGCAACAAGCCGGTGCTGAAAGATCTGTCGCTGCATATCCGTCGGGGCGAAGTGGTGGTGCTGCTGGGCCGCTCCGGTTCCGGTAAAAGTACGCTGCTGAAATCGATTCTGGCACTGACTCCGCGTTCCAGCGGCACCATTTCGACGGAAGGCCACCTTATGGGCTACGACGAAAATGGTCGCGTGCTGCCCGATCGTCTGCTGCCGCAAAACCGTGCCCGTTCCGGCATCGGCATTGTTTTCCAGCATTTCGCACTGTTCGATCATCTGACCGCGCTGGATAACGCGATGAGCATTCCTTTGCGGGTGCAGGGCATGCAGGAAGATGTAGCCCGCGCCAAAGGGCTGCGGGCATTACGTGCCGTGGGTCTGGGGGATTTTGTCGCTAACCTGCCGCACGAACTTTCCGGCGGGCAGCAGCAGCGGGTGGGGATTGCCAGAGCGCTGGCCGCTGAGCCCCGTATCCTGCTGTTTGATGAGCCCACCTCGGCGCTGGATCCGGAACTGGTGCGCGAAGTGAACCAGACCATCCGTAACCTCGCGCAGACCGGCATCACTCTGGTTATCAGTACCCACGATATCGCTTTCGCGGCGAGCGTGGCGGATCGGGTGGTGTTCCTGCAGGGCGGACAACTGATTGAGCAGGGGCCGCCGGCCATCCTTAAACAGCCCCAGACAGAAGCGTTCACCACCTTCCTTAAACACGAGCAGGAACATCAGGAGAGTCAGCATGGCTGAGTGCAAAAAGGCGCTGCCTTTTCAACAGGAAACGCGCGAGCGCCTGGGCGATCCGCTTTACCGCTATATGCTGGGCCAGCCTGCTGATGCTCTGCTGGACGCGCAGGACAGCAACGGCCTGGATTTGCAGCGTTACCGTCTGCTGCCCCGCGTGATGCGGGCAAACCAGGGGATTGATACCAGCGTGACTTTCGCCGGGTCACGCTGGGCCGCCCCGCTGGGAGTGGGCGCTTTTGCAGGAGATAAGATTTTCCATCCTGAGGGGCTGTTGCCGATCGCCCGTGCCTGCAGGCGCCTGAATCTGCCGCTGGCGATTTCGGAAGAGACGGTGACGCCGCTAAATGAAATTTGCGCGGAGTATGAAGGCTGCTGGCTGCAACTGCGGGCGGCGGGAGAGCTGACCCGTATTGAAGCGCTGATTGCCCATGCCGCCGAATGTGGCGCAAAAGGGATCATCCTGACGGTGCTGGCCCCGGTGCATCCGGTGCCTGGCCTGCAACCCGGCGGCTTTTCGATAGGTGATGCCCTGTTACAACGTGGACTGAAAACTATCGGTTCCACCGGGCCAGGCGTTCAGGCGCTGCCTGCCTTCCCGTGCTGGGGCTGGGATCAGCTGCGTCAGGCCTGCGAGTTGGCCGCTGCCCATAAATTGCCGCTGCTGGTAAAAGGTATTCTGCATCCTGAGGATGCGACTGCCGCCCAAAACGCGGGTTGCCAGGGCATCATTGCCTCGAATATTGGTCTGCGCCAGAGCGCACGCTGGGCATCACCGGCGCAGCAACTGCCTGCGCTTCGTCAGCATTATCAGGGCAATCTGGTCCTCGATGGTGGCGTGCGCAGTGGAACAGATGCCGTGGTGGCCGCCTGTCTGGGAGCGTCCTTATCGCTGGTTGTCCGGCCGGTAATCAGTGCGCTGGTGGCGGGCGGAGAGGATGCGGTCTTCGGGCTGCTGTCGGGTTGGGTGAATGAAATCACCGCCCTGAGCCACTGGTGCGGCGTCAGCAACATGGGCGAGCTGAATACCGCGTTTCTTACCACGGAAGGAGCTGGCTGCTTATGAAACTCTCTGCTGGTTTAGCAGGTTTAAAAAAACCTGACCTGGCTGTGGTCGTAGCTTTCCTCTTCATTCCATCAGCCTCTGTATCTGCGGGAGCAAACCTGTCATGACGATGTCCTTAATCCTGAATCAGGGCGATCGCAGCGAATCACGCATTTATTACTGTGCGCAGTATCTGGCTGAAAGCCTGGGGCTGTTTGCTAAGCACGGCCTCAGCGTGCAGTTCACCACCGCAGAGTCGGGCGGGAAAACGGTGCAGGGCGGTCAGGTTCCGGCAGTGATGGCTGGCGAAGCCGATCTGACCATTGGTGGCCCGATGGTGATGATGAAAAATTATCAGGAGCAGGGCCCGGAGCTGCTCTGTTTTGCGGCGGCAGTTTCTGCTAACCCGTGGTTCCTGGCCGCAGGCAAAACTGACGACGACTTCTCGCTGACCAGTTTGCGCGGCAAACGCGTGATTGATGTCGGCAACGTCGGCACTGCCACCCTGAGTTTCAACTGGTTGCTGCGTCAACATCGCTTAGAAAGTGAAGTTGAGTTAATTGCAGGCTGCGGTGATGAAGCTGCCGATTTCGCCGCTGTCAGCCGGGGAGATGCCGACTATGCCCTGCACTCAATGCACGCGCTGGCACCTTTCATCGTCCGTGGCGATATTTCTGCTGTTACCAGTCTGGCTCCCCTTTGCGGCGACATTCCCTGGAGTGCTTATATCGCCCGCCGTGATGTGATGGCGGCAAAACAGGCTGCCTTCAGCGCCTTTACCGCCGCGATGGCAGAAGCCCAGCAGTGGCTGCAAACGCACAGCGCGCAGGCACTGGCAGATCGGGTGCAGCCCTGGTATCAGGATTACCCCAAAGCGGCGCTGGTTACCGGTCTTGATGCCTACCTGAAGGCGAACGTTTTTGCCGCTTCGCCGTTAATCGCCCGCGAAGATTTTGATCGCTTTGCCCGGTTGCTTACCGAAGCAGGCTGGCTCAGCCCGGCAATTCCGGTTCCTTTCGCCGCGCTGGTGGAGACTTCCCTCGCAGCCCGCGCAAACCCTTCACAGGAGTAACGGCATGAAGACGTTGATTATTAATGGCCTGGTGGTACTCGAGAGCGGAGAAGTGCAGGCGAATCTGCTGATCGAACAGGGGAAAATTGCCGGTATCCTGGCGCAGGATGCAACCCTGCCACAGGTTGATGAAATCATTGATGCCGCCGGGCTGGTGATTGTGCCAGGCGCGATTGATGTTCATACCCACTTCACCGGATCGCACGATTACCCGGAGAAGGAGCTGCTGGAAGGCACGCGGGGCGCGGCAGCCCACGGCGTTACCACTATTGTCGAAATGCCTCATTCGCTGCCTCCGGCGACCAGCCCCAAAAACTTTATCGCCAAGCGCGAGATGCTGGCCCGCAGTTGTTCAGTGGATTTTGCAATGTGGGCAGGGCTGGATGGCAACAACGTCAGCCAGCTTGCTGAGATGGATGCGCTGGGGGCTGTCGCCTTTAAAGCTTTCCTGTGCAGCGGCGCAATAAATGGCGAAGCCACCGATGAGAAAGGCCTGCCGCGTCTGAACGACGATGGGTTGCTGCGTGCGATGCGCGAGCTGAAAACCTTTGATGGCCTGATTGGCGTCCATGCGGAAAACCACGACATTCTGATTGGCGCAGGCACGGAACTGCGTCAGGCAGGCCGGAAAGATACCCGCGCCCACGCGCTGGCCGGGCCGGAAATTGCCGAAATTGAGGCGGTTGGCCGCGTATTGCAGATTGCCAAAGCCACCGGAGCCAGGGCGCATATCGTTCACGTCAGCTCGGCGAAAGCCGCCCTGCAGATTGCTGCTGCCCGCCCGGAAGTGCGTGCGACCTTTGAAACCTGTCCGCACTACTTAATCCTGGATGAAGATGATCTGGTGCGCATTGGTCCGAATGCCCGCTGCGGCCCGCCAATCCGCCCCCGTCCGGTGGTGGATGCGTTGTGGCAGGTGTTGCACAGCGGTGAGATTGACGTGCTGGCGTCCGATCACTGCCCCTATACGCCGGAGCAAAAGCTGGCCGGGTTAGAAACCATCTGGGATGCCGGAATGGGCCTGACCGGCGTGGAAACGCTGGGGCCGATGTTCTTCAGCGAAGGCCACGTTAAGCGCGGCGTGTCGCTGCGGGATTTCGCCCGCATGACCGCTACCGGCCCGGCTAAAGCTTTCCATCTTTATCCAAAGAAAGGGGCGATCGCGCTGGGCTTTGATGCCGACCTGGCATTTTACGATCCGGCGGGTAACTGGACGGTGGAAGGGGCTAAATTCCAGGGGTTGGGCAAATGGAGCGCCTTTGAAGGCATGGCCTGTCAGGGCAAGGTCGTCCGCACCCTGATCCGTGGGGTGACGGTGTTCTGTAACGGTGAAATGCAGATTGAGCCAGGTTTTGGTGAGTTCCAGACCCGCACCCATTAACGAGCTATCAGGACAAACTCATGGCCGCAAAAGCCGCGACGCCCACGCGTAAAACGGGACAACATCACGCGCCACTGCTCGACGAAGAGAACCTCGACGAGAGCTGGGCACCAGCCAGACCCCGCACCTTAGTGGATCACGCGGTGGATGCGATCCTCTCGGCCGCGTCACGCGGATTACTGCTGCCCGGTGACCGGGTGTCAGAGCCGGATCTGGTGACCCGGCTGGGCATGAGCCGGGTGCCGATTCGTGAGGCGCTGCGCATTCTGGAAAGCCAGGGCATTGTCTCCAGCGAGCCTTATAAAGGCATCCGCCTGATGGAGATTTCACATCAGCGGCTGGAGCAGATTATTGATGTCCGTATCCCGCTGGAGACGCTGGCCTGCCGCCGTGCCATTGAGGCCGGGCGCAACGGTCCGCGTGAGATCCGTATTCTGAATCAGAGCGTGGACGAGCTGGTGCTGATGCAGCAGCGCGAAGATGTGTATGGCTTTGCTTCGGCAGATACCGCTTTTCACCGGGTGTTGTGCAGCTTCGCGATGAATCCGGTGCTCAGCAATCTGTGGGAGTCGATAGCGCGCCAGCTTACGGTGATTTTTGGCCTCTCCACCATGGGCAAATCGATGGAAGCGATCATCGAAGAGCATCAGCGGCTGGTGGATGTGTTTGCCGAAGGCGATATCCGCAAAATGGCCGAAGAGATTGAACAACATATCCGCGTGCAGGCGCTGGATGTGGATTACGAAAAGATCATAGCGGAACGCCGCAGATTACTTTCTCAGGCAGAGTAATACCGCCTGAAGATTTTGCTACCAGGAACCGACCCGATGAAAATTACTGACGTTGAAGCCTTCTATCTGAGGCTGCCGAACATTGAGAAGCGTACCGACAGTTCTCAGGATGCGCTGCTGATCAAAATCTCCACCGACGCCGGTTATGTGGGCTGGGGCGAAGTGGATGGCAGTCCGTACGTGACCAAAGCGATTATTGATGCGCCTTATTCGCACACCATGGTGACGGGGTTGAAATCGCTGCTGCTTGGCGAAAATCCGCTGGATACCAAACGCCTGTGGACCAAAATGCACCGTGCGACTATCTACTACGGACGCAATGGCGCAGTGATTCAGGCGATGGCCGGGATCGACATTGCGCTGTGGGATATCAAAGGCAAAGGGCTGGATAAGCCGATTGTGGATCTGCTGGGCGGGGCGATGCGTGACAAAATGCGCGTCTACTCTTCCAATATGTTCCAGTACAGCATTGATGACACCGTAGCCCGCGCCCGACATGCAGTAGATACCGGCCATACCGGCGTGAAGTTTGGCTGGGAACCCTTCGGGCAGAATGAAGCGCTGGATATGCATTATCTCGACGCTCTTCGCAACGCGATCGGCGATGATGTCGACCTGATGCTCGATGTAGGCCACGCCTGGGATGCAAAAACCACTCTACGGCGCGCAGAGCGTTTCGATCCGTTCAACCTGTTCTGGATTGAAGAGCCGCTGCATCCCGATAACTTTGCCGGGTATGGTCAGGTTTCCGCCGCCTGTAATCAGCATATCGCAGCGGGTGAGCAGGAGTGTTCGGTCAGCGGCTTCCAGCGCCTGATTGACGAAGGCGGCATCGATATCGTGCAGATCGATCTGACCCGAACCGGCTTTACTCAGGCGATTGAAATTGCCAACTATGCCCACAGCCGGGGCCGTAAAGTCTGCAACCACAACTTCACTACCGACATCAACACCGCCGCCTCTTTGCACTTCCTCTGCGCTATTGAAAACGCGCTGGTGATGGAGTATTGCGTCGAACCGGGCGAAATCAGCCGGTCGCTGGCGAAAAACCCGGTGCGCATCGAAGACGGCTACGCCTGGCTGCCTTCAGAGCCGGGTCTGGGCGTGGAGCCGCGTGAAGATATTATTGAGAAGTTTTTGGTACGGGATTGAGTCCCTTACTGGATGCACTTTGGGTATGCCTGCATCAAAGCTCTGCTGGAAGGCCGCTTAACCAGGCCTGCACAAATCAACCGCCGTAATGGCGGTTTTTTTGTGCCTGCGATCGGGCTGCGGCCCTGTCGTGTCTTTGCTTTCAGCCCAGTCCGATTTCTCAACGCAAGGGTTGTTGAACATTCGCCACCCGGCTACTCTCTGGTACGCATTTAAGGCACGGTGGACGAGGATGAGATGAAGGAAAAGATTGGCTGGATAGACAATTTGCGTGCAGTAGCCTGCCTGATGGTGATTATGATTCATACCACCACCTGGTATGTGACCAACAGCAAAGCCGTGGGTGAACACACCTGGGATGTCTCCAATCTGCTGAATTCCGCTTCACGCGTTTGTGTGCCGCTGTTCTTTATGATTTCGGGATTTCTGTTCTTTGGTGAGCGCAGTGCTCAGGGCCGGCATTTCCTGCGCATCGTGCTTTGCCTGGCCTTTTACAGCCTTGTCGGGCTGGCCTACATCACCTGGCTGACGCCGATCAGCGAAGCGATTTCGATCAAACATCTGCTGCAAAAACCGGTGTTCTACCACCTGTGGTTCTTCTTCGCGATTATTCCCATCTATATGCTGTCGCCGTTGATTCAGGTGAAAGCGGTTCGCGCCGGTTATCTGGCGGTAGTCACGCTGGTGCTGGCGGTGCTGGCTAACCCGAATACAATCGATCAGTCGGTAGGGCCGTTTCACTGGTTACCGCTCAATCTCTATCTCAGCGGCGACAGCTTCTATTATGTGCTCTATGCGTTGTTCGGCCGGGCAATTGGCATGATGAACACCGACCGGCGTGGCATAAGCTGGCTGGCGGGCGTGGTGTTTTTCGCCAGCGTGGCGGGCATTGCGATGGGGACAAAAAAGCAGATGGCAATCAACGGGGCTTTTGCCGATACCTGGTATCTCTACTGCGGACCCGTGGTGTTTATCGCCGCCGTCAGCCTGCTGGTCTTATTCAAAAATTGCCTTAACCGGCCCTTGCCGGTGCTGACATTAATCTCGCGAAATTCCCTGCCGATTTACGGTTTTCACGCGCTGTTTATCCACTTTATGCGGACTCATCACCTCGACCATACCGACCAACCGTTCATCGATATTCCGCTGGTATTTGTTATCACGCTCATGGGCAGCCTGCTGCTGGCGCTGGGATTGCGGCGTATCGATAAAAGGCATCTGGTGAGCTGATACGCTTTACGCGCTGTATCCCATCACCTTCAGCAGATGCTGCGCCTGCTGCACCGCATCCTGACGGTGAGCGATGCCCATTTTCTGGTACAGATTACGGATATGCGTTTTGATGGTGGTGGCGGCCACATCCAGCTCTCCGGCGATCTGCTCGTTACTGTAGCCGGAATAAATCAGCCCCAGAACCTGCCATTCGCGCTGGGTTAACGGGCTGGTGCGGATCAGCTCCGGCACCTGCGGATGCGTCAGCAATTTACTGACGAAGCCTTCGTCAAAGTGGGCAAACTTATGGCGGTGATGCTGGTTAAGTTCGCGGAGGATCTGTTGCGCCCGCCGCTGTTCCAGCTCCGGCAGCAGATTCAGCTGAATCAACTGCCTTAACTGCTGGGCCATCATCTCGCCTTCAATCACAAAATGGCTGATAAAACCGGTGCGGTTCGCCAGGCTCAGCGCCTCAATCAACACCCGCTGCGCTTCGTTTTTGCGCCCGGTATGCCAGTAAAGCAGATTGCTCAACAGCAGATTGCGGTTCAGATCGCTGAGCAGGCGCAGGCTGCGGGCGTTGCTGTTCAGCTCATCCAGCACCACCTCGGCCTCGTTAAACTGTTCCAGTAAAATCTGTACGCGGGCAATCGTTCGCCACTGGCCCTGCTGGAAGTGGTTATCCGCCACGCCGGGTTTGCGGGCCTGTTGGAGCCACTGGCGAGCCGCTGCTTTATTGGCGGTGAGCTGCCAGTAAATTACCCGCGTTTTGTCGGTATTGGTCAGCCAGTCGATATGATACTGGCCGGTTTTCATCAGGGTTTCGCAGCGCTGAAGATAGTGGTGGGCGTTGTCCATCTGGCCGCGAGCCAGCGCGCATTTCGCCAGCATCGCCAGGCACTGCAACTGCTGCTGTGGCTGGAAGTTAGTCAGCACGTCCAGCCCCTGCCGGGCGGCACTTTCGGCATCATCCAGCCTGGACCATGACCATAAAACCTGGGAGCGTAAGCGCAGCAAAAACTCGTGCATCGGCAGCTGTTCGAGATGCTGCTCCCGCACCAGCTCAAAGGCGCGATCCTGCATCTCAAAAGCGGCCTGCAAAAAGCCCTGGGCAATCAGGATTTCACTCTGCTGAAGCAGAGCCCACAGCGCATAGTGGTAAACCTGGTAGCGTCTGGCAATTTGCTCGGTCTGCTGCATCAGCGGCAGGGCGCGGGCTAGATCGCCCTTGCAGTGCTGGATTTCGCCGGTCACCGAGGTGGCAACAATGCGGCTGTAATAGCTCTCATGGGGCAGATAGCGCAGCGCTTCGGTGGCAAGCCTTTCGGCTTCTTCTTCACGGCCATCGTTGATCGCCACCTGCGCGCGCAGGGCGTCAAATTCGGCGGTCAGTTCCCGCGTCATTGAGATATCGCGCTGCTGCATTTCCTGTTCTGCCCGGCAGAGCAGGGCTTCCACTTCCGCATAGCGATGCTGGCTCTGCGCCAGCCAGGCCTGTAACAGCACCAGCTTGGGATTGAGGATCATTTGATCATAGGGCAGCGCATTCAGGCACTCTTCCAGCAGCGCAAGTTCGCTCTGGTTAAACAGCGCCCAGGCATGTTGCAACATGATGTCACGCAGCATGGAGGTGTCTTCTGCACCCAGCGCATGGTGGATCGCCTCGGCAGGAAAACCCTGTGCCAGCCAGCCTTCAGCCGCCGCCCGGTGAATAGCCGGCAGTTCGGTTGCCAGCTCCCACTGGCACCGCTGGCGAAGAAAGGTGGCAAACAGCGGATGGAAGTTAAACCACTCGCCGGTGCCATCCATACGATGCATAAACAGCCCCTGGCTCTCCAGCGCTTCGAGCCGCTGCTGGCCATTGTCGCTGCCGGTCAGACGCACAATCAGCCCGTCGTTCATCGAGCGCAACAGCGAGCAGCGCAGCAGGAAATCACGCGTTGGCGCATCAACCCGATCCAGCACCTCTTCCACCAGATACTGCGATAAATGGCTGGCATTCAGACCGGCCAGTTTACGGGCGGATTGCTGAGTGGATTGCTGGGTGGAAGTGGTGGACTGATGGGCAGAGAGCGCGATCAGTTGCAGGGCGGTTGCCCAACCGGCCACGTCGTCGCACAGTCGGTTACTGTCGGCCTGCTCAATCGGCTCTTTCAGGCGGCAGTCAAAGAACTGCTGGGTTTCATTATGGGTGAAAGCCAGCTGTGAAGAGTTCAGCTCAAGTAATTGATCGCGCACGCGTAAATTAGCTATGCCCAGCGGAGGTAATGTCCGGGAGAGGATCAGCAGCGAGAGGTTTTCAGGCTGGTGGCGCAGGAAAAAACGCATCCCTTCATGAATGGCGACATTGGTGATCAGATGATAGTCATCAATCACCAGCATCAGAGGCCGATCCCAGTCGGACAACTCCACAAAAAGCTGCGCAAACAGCGCGGGAAGGCTGGCGTACTGATGCTTCTGGCTCAGGGCTTCGCTCTTGCTACAGTGCCCGTCTGTAGCCTGCTGGACCGCCGCTATCAGGTAACTGACGAAGCGTTCCGGCTGATTGTCACTCTCATCCAGTGAGTACCAGCCCAGAAAATTTTTATCCGCTGCCCAGTGAGCCATCAGTGTAGTTTTGCCATAGCCTGCCGGGCTGTTGACCAGCGTCAGGCGATAATTAGGCGCAGAGCTGAGCCTCGTCAGCAAACGCTCGCGCACCACCGTATTTTGCAACCGCACCGGGCGGCTGAGTTTCGAAGGGATTAGCATAGTTTCGTTTCTTATGACGGAGGCCAGAGAGAAGATGAATTATTTTACTGTGCGTATTAATTCTTTTTCATAAAGTCTGCCTTCAAGCTGTTGATTGCAAGAATGTTAAGGTTTTATGTTTCGTTTAGTCGCAGTTCGTCACATTTTTGAAAATAGGAGTTTCCGGTTGTTAATGAGCCGGTGCAGTCAGCCTGCCTACGCCCCGTTTCTCCTCCCTGTCTAATCCCTGGCGGGAGGATGCTGAGCGGGGGCTGAAGTTGCAGCATGGTGAAAAATTTACCGAATGAGAGGAAAAGTGATGCAGGTTCAGTTTGATAAGTCGCTGTTTCTGGCCGCGCTGCAACGTCAGTGGCAGGGTTTTGGTTTACGCCAGGCGCAGCAGATGACGCCCCATCAGTGGTGGCAGGCAACCAGTGCGGCGCTGTCCGGCCAGCTTACCGCTCACCCGGCCCCACCGGTGACCAGACAGCCGCAGCGGCACGTTAACTATATTTCGATGGAGTTTTTGGTCGGGCGACTCACCGCCAATAATCTGATCAACCTCGGCTGGATGGAATCGGTCAGCGACACGCTGAAAGAGCAGGGCGTTAACCTGACTGACGTGCTGGAGCAGGAAGTAGACCCTGCACTGGGTAACGGCGGGCTGGGCAGACTGGCGGCCTGTTTCCTCGATTCAATGGCCACCGTGGGCCAGCCCGCTACCGGGTATGGTCTGAATTATCAATATGGCCTGTTTCGCCAGACCTTCAGCAAAGGCGCACAACAGGAAGCCCCGGACAACTGGCATCGCGAAAGCTACAAGTGGTTTACCCACAACAGCGCGCTGTCAGTTTCGGTAGGTTTTGGTGGCTCGCTGACAAAAGATTCACAGGGCCGCGAACAGTGGCTGCCCGCTTTTTCCCTGCGTGGAGAAGCCTGGGATCTGCCGGTTGTCGGCTATCAGAATGGCGTTACGCAGCCGCTGCGACTTTGGCAGGCAGGAGCCGAGCAGCCGTTCGATCTGGGGCTGTTTAACGACGGCAAATTCCTGCAGGCGGAACAGCAGGGGATTGAGGCGGCAAAACTGACCAAGGTGCTCTATCCCAATGATAACCATCAGGCCGGTAAGCGCCTGCGCCTGATGCAGCAATATTTCCAGTGCGCCTGCTCGGTGGCGGATATCCTGCGTCGTCACCATCTGCAGGGAAGGAAAATTGAAGAATTACCCCGTTACGAGGTGATCCAGCTTAATGATACCCATCCAACCATCGCCATCCCGGAACTGCTGCGCATCCTGCTGGATGAACATCAACTGGAGTGGGATGCGGCCTGGGCCATCGTCAGCCAGACCTTTGCCTACACCAACCACACGCTGATGCCGGAAGCGCTGGAGTGCTGGGATGAAAAACTGGTACGCAGCCTGCTGCCGCGCCACTTCTCACTGATCAAACAGATCAACGCCCGGTTCAAAAAACAGGTAGAGCAGCGCTGGCCGGGGGATAAAGCGGTCTGGGAGAAGCTTTCCATTCATCAGAACAAACAGGTACGGATGGCCAATCTGTGTGTGGTCAGCGGGTTTGCCGTCAATGGGGTGGCCGCGTTGCACTCCGATCTGGTGGTGAAAGATCTGTTCCCGGAATATCACCAGCTTTGGCCGACTAAATTTCATAACGTCACCAATGGCATCACGCCGCGCCGCTGGCTGAAACAGTGTAATCCTGCGCTGTCGGCGCTGATCGACAGCAAGCTCAACGCCGACTGGGTCACCGATCTGGATGCGCTGAAAGGTCTGGAAGCTTTTGCCGACGATAAAGAATTCCAGCAGCGTTTTCAGCAGATCAAACAGCAAAACAAAATCAACCTGGCGGAATATGTTCAGCGCACCATGGGCATTACCCTTAATCCTGAGGCGATTTTCGACGTGCAGATTAAACGCCTGCATGAATATAAGCGCCAGCACCTGAACCTGCTGCACATCCTCTCGCTTTATCGCCAGTTACGGGACAATCCTGAAATGGCCTGCGTGCCGCGCGTGTTTCTGTTTGGCGCAAAAGCCGCACCGGGCTACTACCTGGCAAAAAATATTATTCACGCCATCAACAAAGTGGCTGAAAAAATCAATCACGACCCGCTGGTCGCCGATCGCCTGAAAGTGGTGTTTATCCCGGATTATAAGGTTTCGGTGGCGGAGCTGATGATCCCGGCGGCGGATGTCTCTGAGCAGATTTCCACCGCAGGAAAAGAGGCTTCAGGCACCGGCAATATGAAGCTGGCGCTGAACGGCGCGTTGACCGTGGGCACGCTGGATGGGGCCAACGTGGAGATTGCTGAACAGGTCGGCGAGGAGAATATCTTTATCTTCGGCCATACCGTGGATGAGGTAAAGGCGCAGCTGAGCAACGGCTACGATCCGATCAAACTGCGCAAGAAAGATAAACATCTCAACACGTTGCTGACCGAGCTGGAAAACGGCTTCTTCAGCGAAGGCGATAAAGAAGCGTTCAAACCGATGCTGGACAGCCTGCTGTCAGGTGGCGATCCGTACCTGGTACTGGCTGATTTTGCCGGATACTGCGTGGCTCAGCAAAAGGTTGAAGCGCTTTACCGTGACGTGCCGCAGTGGACGCGCAGCACCATCCTCAACACGGCCAGAGTAGGGATGTTCAGCTCTGATCGCTCGATCCGTGATTACCAGCAGCGGATCTGGCAGGCGAAGCGCTGAGGAGGCTATATGGAAAATAACGCGCTGGAGCAGGCGGCTATGGAAGCGGGTATTGCTTCCGGATTTATCAATGCGCACGGCAAGCAGCAGGCGATCGCCGCAGAAACCAAACGCGATCTGTTGCAGGCGATGGGCTGGAGTCATGAACGCCTGAGCCTGGTCAGGCCGGTTCCCGTGGTGAAAGTGTTTATCAAAGGCAGCCGCTTTGCGCTGCCCGTCAGCGGGGAAGGGGAATTTAGCTGGCATCTGCGGCAGGAAGGCGGGGCCACGCATCAGGGCAGGGTCAAGGGTAAAATGACGCTGGCCCTGCCGGAACACCTGGCGCCCGGTTATCACCGTCTGATGCTGACTCAGGCGACACAAAGCTGGGAGTGCCGGGTGATTATTGCTCCCCGGCGCTGTTACGAACCGGATGCGCTGCTGGCGGGAAAAAAACTCTGGGGAACCTGCGTACAGCTCTACACGCTGCGTTCGGAGACTAACTGGGGCATCGGTGATTTTGGCGATCTCTCCGTACTGGTGAAGAACATTGCTGCACGGGGCGGAGCCTTTGTCGGCCTTAATCCGATCCACGCGCTCTGCCCTGGCGATCCAGAAGCCGCCAGCCCATACAGCCCCTCCTCACGCCGCTGGCTGAATGTCATCTATATCGACGTTGCTGCGGTGGAGGATTTCAGGCTGAGCGAGGTCGCCCGGCAATGGTGGCAGAGCTCAGCTACGCAGCTGGCTTTGCAGGTGGTGAAGGCCACTGAATGGGTGGATTATGCTCAGGTGATGGCGCTTAAGCTCCAGGGGCTGCGCCTGGCCTTTACTCAGTTCCTCACCCGCACGCAGAAAGATCCTCAGCGGCAGGCCTTCGCGCTGTTTGTGAAGCAGGGGGGCGAAAGCCTCTACCTTCAGGCGGCCTATGATGCGTTATTCGGGCATCTGGCCCGTGAAACCGGCACGGCACAGGGCTGGAACGCCTGGCCGGAGGCGTATCGCAACGCGCGTGGGCCGATGGTCAGGGCGTTCTGCGAGCAGCAGGCTCCGGAGGTGGAATTCTGGCTGTGGCTACAGTGGCTGGCCGAAATCCAGTTCAAAGAGTGCAACCTGGTCTGCCAGCAGCAGGCGATGCCGATCGGCCTCTACCGCGATCTGGCCGTGGGCGTGGTGGAAGGCGGGGCTGAAACCTGGGGTGACGGCGAACTTTATTGCCTGAAAGCGTCGGTCGGTGCGCCGCCAGATATCCTCGGCCCGCAGGGGCAAAACTGGGATCTGCGGCCAATGGATCCCTGGGCGATGGTCAGCCGCGCCTATCAGCCTTTCATCGATCTGCTGCGATCAAATATGATCCACTGCGGCGCGTTACGCATCGATCATGTGATGGCGCTGCTGCGTTTGTGGTGGATCCCGGCGGGCGGATCGGCGGATAAAGGGGCTTACGTCCAGTATCCGGTGGACGATCTGCTGGCGATTCTGGCACTGGAAAGCCAGCGTCATCGCTGCATGGTGATTGGCGAAGACCTGGGTACCGTCCCGGTTGAGATCGTCAGCAAGCTGCGGGAAGGCGGCGTTTACTCCTACAAAGTGCTCTATTTCGAACGTGAGACGGCGAACAGCTTCCGCGCGCCGCAATCCTGGCCCGTACAGGCAATGGCGACGTTAACCACGCACGATCTCCCGACGCTACGCAGCTACTGGCAAAGTGACGATTTGAAGCTGGGTAAAATGCTGGGGTTGTATCGCGATCCGACCGTGCTTGAAGGGCTGTATGCCGACCGGGACAAGGCCCGTCAGGGATTACTTGATGGTCTGCATCAGTATGGCTGCGTGCCGAAGAGAACGCTGCGTCTGGCCTCCTCTACGGACCTGAGCCTGGCGATCCGTCGTGGATTACAGCGTTACGTGGCGAGCAGCGCCTGCGCCCTGCTGGGGATGCAGCCGGAAGACTGGCTGGATATGCAGACGCCGGTCA
Source organism: Erwinia sp. E_sp_B01_1 (assembly GCF_036865545.1). Taxonomy (NCBI): domain Bacteria; kingdom Pseudomonadati; phylum Pseudomonadota; class Gammaproteobacteria; order Enterobacterales; family Erwiniaceae; genus Erwinia; species Erwinia sp. E_sp_B01_1. The sequence continues at coordinate 89,298 of NZ_CP142208.1, forward strand.
ACGTGCCGGGCACCAGTGATGAATACCCTAACTGGCGTCGCAAGCTTTCCCACACGCTGGAAGCGATGTTTGCCAGCCCGGAAGTCAACGGCCTGATCAAAGATCTCGATCAGCGCCGCCGGAAAGTCTCAGTAAGTTAACACCCGCCAAAATTTCTCCGCGATACCACAAGGCCACCGCCAAAAAAGGGGTGGCCTTTCAGGCCACCCAGGACACAGGACATACTGCAATAGCCCACGGGGCAAAAACCCAGAGGGCAAAAACCTATCCCTTCACACCCCCTGCCGTGAGTCCCCCCACTAACCAGCGTTGCGCAATCAGGAATACGGCTGTAATCGGAATGGCTGACAGAATGGCGGCTGCGGCAAAATCGCCCCACAAATAGTTCTGTGGATTGAGATACTGCTGCATCCCTACGGCCAGCGTGTAGCTGTTCACATCACGCAGCAGCAGAGAAGCCACCGGCACCTCGGTAATGGCGGCAATAAACGACAGAATAAACACCACCGCCAGAATCGGCACGGACAGCGGCAGCAGCACCAGACGGAAGGCCTGCCACGGGGTGGCCCCATCCAGCGCGGCGGCTTCTTCCAGCGAGTTGTCGATGGTTTCGAAATAGCCTTTGATCGTCCAGACATGCAGCGCGATGCCGCCCATATAGGCAAAAATCACCCCGCCATGCGTGTTCAGCCCCAGGAAAGGAACATAAACGCCTAAGCGGTCAAACAGCGCATAGAGGGCGACCAGCGACAATACTGCCGGGAACATCTGGAAAATCAGCATGCCTTTCAGCAGCGAACTTTTGCCACGAAACTTCATACGGGCGAAGGCATAGGCGCAGGTGGTGGAAAGGGTGACGATGCCGATGGCGGTGATCGCCGCAATCTTGATCGAATTCCACAGCCACAGCATCACCGGGAACGGCGGCGGCGTGATGCTGCCATCGCTGTTAGTCACCGCAATACCCAGCGCCAGCTTCCAGTGATCCCAGGAGACAGTCTCCGGGATCAGACTGCCGGTGGCAAAGTTGCCGGGCCGCAGCGAGATAGCAATCACCATCAGCAGCGGGAACAGGATCAGCGCAACAAAACTCAACAATAATAAGTGGGTGACCAGCAGCCTGACGCGCTGCGATTTCGGTTTTACCATCGGCATAACGCTTCCTTAGTCGAATTTCATACGTGAGGCTTTTAAGTTGATGACCGCCAGTGCGCCAACCAGCAGGAAAATCAGCGTGGCGATGGCGGCAGCCAGACCAAAGTCCTGCCCGCCGCCGCCTTCAAAGGCGATACGCCAGGTGTAGCTGACCAGCAGGTCCGTATGGCCCGCTGGGGTGGTGGTGCCCAGCCGATCCGGGCCGCCGTTGGTCAGCAACTGGATCAGCACAAAGTTATTAAAGTTAAAGGCAAAGCTGGCGATCATCAGCGGCATCAGCGGCTTAATCAGCATCGGCAGGGTGATGCGTAAAAAGTTCTGCACCGGCGTGGCACCGTCCATCGCCGAGGCTTCGTACAGGTCATCCGGAATGGCTTTCAGCAGGCCCATACACAGGATCATCATGTAGGGATAACCCAGCCAGGTGTTGACGATAATCAGCATGGTTTTCGCCGTCAGCGGATCGCTGAACCACGCGGGCTTGATACCGAACAGCGTGCCCAGCACCAGGTTGATTTCACCAAAGCTCTGGTTGAATAACCCTTTGAAAATCAGAATCGAAATAAAGGCCGGTACCGCATAGGGCAGGATCAGCAGCAGGCGATAAACCGCTTTGCCTTTCAGTTCATCCCACTGGACCACGCAGGCCAGCACCATGCCCACCGCCGTAGTGAAGATCACCGTCAGCAGGGAGAAAATTACCGTCCAGACAAAAATCGACAGGAAGGGTTTCTGGATGCCGTCATCCTGGATCACCCGCAGGAAGTTTTTCCAGCCAATGCCCACCGTAAAGCCGGGGCTGAGCACCTCCTCCTGCCAGGCGCCTTTTGCATCAACCAGCTGATAAAAGCCGGTGGTCATGTTCGGGCGATAAATTTTGCCGTTCTGGCTACTGGTCAGTTGCCCGCTCTGTTCATCCAGTTTGTAAAGCGGCTGCGTACCGGAAAACTGCCGTAGCGAACTCATGCGCAGGCCGGAGCCATCCGGCATTTTTGCGGTTAACTGGGTCAGCGCCTGGCGGTTCTGCGTGATGGTTCGCAGCCCGGCTTTTTCGGTCGCCGGAAGGGACTGGGCCGTCATCTCCAGCGATTGGGGGGCAGAAGGCGAGAAGCTGAAAGGCTTTGATACCAGCACCGCACCGTTATCCGGCGAGGTCAGCGCCAGCACCCACTGTTGGCCCGTTGGGTACAAACCAAAAGCCCAGGCTTTGTCGGCGCGGAACTGCCTGTCCATCAGCACGCTCTGGGCGCGCTCGAAGGTCAGCTGGTGGACGCTGCTGTAGTTAGTGAAGGCAATAGCGATGGTACAAACCAGCGGAAACAGGACAAACAGCCCCATTCCTGCCAGGCCAGGATAGACGTAGCGCCAGGAATAGGCGCGGCGGTTGCCATAAATAAACAGCCCGAGGCTGGAGAGGATCAGCGTCAGGATGGCAAAAAGGTACTCTCCCTGCGCATACATCAACACAATCAAATACCCGGCCAGCAGGGCGAAAAAGCCGATGAAAAGCCAGGCGAGCACAGGGGCGAACGGGCTTTTTTTCTGACGGGCTGGCTGGTGTGGGTCACGGACATGGAGGCGATCCTTTTCGGCACGGGGCAGCACCATCAGCGCCGCCCCGTAATTCAGCTAAGACAGGAGTTACTTAGTCACGCGGGTTTCGACATCTTTTAACGCCTGGGGTACGGTCTGACGGCCATCCACCGCGTTAATAATCGCGTTGCGTTCGGCGTACCAGAAGGCGCTCATTTGCGGGATGTTCGGCATAATTTCGCCGTTTTTCGAGTTCGCCATAGTGGCGGCGATGCGCGGATCGTTTTCCAGTTTTGCCTGGTAGGATTTCAGCGCCACGGCACCCAAAGGTTTATCTTTGTTGACCACGGCCAGGCCGTCATCGGTGATCAGGTAATTTTCCAGGAACTCTTTTGCCAGCTCTTTATTCGGGCTGGCGGCGTTGATGCCTGCGGTCAGCACGCCAACAAAGGGTTTGGAAGGTTTACCGTGGAAAGTCGGCAGCGGGGCGACGCCGTAGTTGATCTTACTCTTATCGAGGTTGGACCAGGACCAGGGACCATCGATGGTCAGCGCCGTCTGGCCTTTGTTGAAGGCCGCTTCGGAGATGGAGTAGTCGGTGTCGGCGCTGATATGTTTGTTTTTCACCAGATCAACGATGAACTGCAGGCCGGCATTCGATCCCGCGTTATTTACGCCGGTGTCTTTGATGTCATATTTGCCGTCGACATATTTAAAGGCATAGCCGCCATCCGCTGCAATAATCGGCCAGGTGAAGTAGGGTTCCTGGAGATTCCACATGATGGCGCTTTTGTCTTTGTCTTTCGCCCGCAGGGATTTATCCAGCGCCGGGATCTCTTCCCAGGTTTTTGGTGGGGTTTTCACCAGGTCTTTGTTGTAAATCAGCGACAGGGATTCCACGGCGACCGGATAGCCGATCAGCTTGCCATCAAAGGTCACTGCGTCCCAGGTAAAGGGGAACAGCTTGTCTTTGAATGCCTGGTCCGGGCTGACTTCAGCCACCAGACCAGACTGCGCGTAGCCGCCAAAACGGTCGTGCGCCCAGAAGATAATGTCCGGGCCGTCGCCTGTCGCGGCAACCTGAGGATATTTCTCTTCCAGTTTGTCAGGGTGCTCAACAGTGACCTTAATCCCGGTGTCCTTTTCGAACTTCTTACCGACCTCGGCCAGGCCATTGTAACCTTTGTCACCATTGATCCAGATGACCAGCTTGCCTTCTTCAATTTTGGCAAACGCGGCAGAGGACAACACCAGCGTAGCCAGCGCAGAAAGCGCGACGGTGCGTTTGACGATGTTCTTGATGCTGAGGGTCATAATCCAGTCCTTTATAGTCCAGGCTCACGCCTGAGACGGTAATGAGAGGGTACGCAGCCAGTGTGGAGTTAACCCCTCATGCCTTCATCATCCCCCCGCCTACGCCCCCACCTCTCAGAATGTGACCCCGGTAGCACTGTGCTCAGTTATGCGCCCTCGCAGGCAAAATCATCCGTCATTTTTTGCAGTGCAGATCACGAAAATGTCTTTTCGCGTGAGCGTTTCGCCGCGATTCGCTGTCGCCTGTCCTCCCCACCTCTCCACCATCAAAAACCCGCGCCCGGAGGATTACGCCTGCGGAGGTAAACGGCATGCTTCCGAACATTCAGTTTCCCTTGCTGACGGCAACTACAGGAGTTCAGGATGGCGAGCGTTTCCCTAAGCGGCGTTTATAAAGCCTTCGGCGAAACAGTGATCTCCAGCGATATTAATCTGGAGATTGAGGAGGGCGAGTTTGTGGTGTTTGTCGGCCCTTCCGGCTGTGGAAAATCGACGTTGCTGCGGATGATTGCTGGTCTTGAAGAGATCACCTCCGGCGAGTTGAAGATAGGTAATCAGCGCATGAATGAAGTGCCGCCCGCCGGACGGGGCATTGGCATGGTCTTTCAGTCTTACGCCCTCTATCCGCACCTGTCGGTGGCAGAAAACATGTCCTTCGGGCTGAAGCTGTCGCGGACAAAAAAAGAGGAGATCGAACGGCGGGTTAATCAGGTTTCTGAAACCCTGCAGCTGGCGCATTTGCTGGAACGTCGCCCGAAGGCGCTCTCCGGCGGCCAGCGTCAGCGTGTGGCTATCGGCCGTACGCTGGTAGCGGAACCCACGGTTTTCCTGCTGGATGAACCGCTTTCAAACCTGGATGCGGCCTTACGCGTGCAGATGCGTATTGAGATCTCCCGCCTGCATAAGCGCCTTAAGCGCACCATGATTTACGTCACCCACGATCAGGTTGAAGCGATGACGCTCGCCGACAAAATTGTGGTGCTTAATGCCGGGCGCATCGCCCAGATCGGTAAGCCGCTGGCGCTGTATCACTACCCGGCGGACCGCTTCGTCGCCGGGTTTATCGGCTCCCCTAAAATGAATTTCCTGCCGGTGAAAGCGATCGCCGCTGAACCTGAACGCGTGCAGGTTGAACTGCCCGATCGCCAGTGGGTCTGGCTGCCCGTGACGGGAACTGACGTCATTCCCGGCAGCAACCTGTCGCTGGGCATCCGCCCTGAGCATCTGCTGCCAGGCGATACCGCAGAAATCAAACTTTCCGGCGAGGTGCAGGTTATCGAGCAGCTCGGCAACGAAACACAGATCCACATCCAGATTCCGGCAATTCGTCAAAACCTGGTGTACCGCCAGAATGACGTGGTGCTGGTAGAAGAAGGTGCAACATTCGCCATCGGCTTGCCGCCACACCGCTGCCATCTGTTCCGTGAAGACGGGACGGCCTGTCGCCGGTTACACCCCGAGCCCGGCGTTTAAAGCACATGTCCCCCTACAGGAGAAGATGATGATAACAATACGCAATTCCTCCCTGGCGCTGGCAGTGGCTGCAGGCGTCCTTTCCACCCAGGCGATGGCGGTGGATTTCACCGGTTACGCCCGTTCCGGCATCGGCTGGTCAGGCAGCGGCGGCGAGCAGCAATGCTTTAAAGCCACCGGTGCTGAAAGTAAATATCGTCTGGGTAACGAATGCGAAACCTACGCAGAGTTGAAACTGGGGCAGGAAGTGTGGAAACAGGGCGATAAAAGCTTCTATTTCGATACCAACGTTGCTTACTCCGTTTCACAGCAGAATGACTGGGAAGCTACCGATCCGGCTTTCCGCGAAGCTAACATCAAGGGTAAAAACCTGATCGAATGGCTGCCAGGCTCCACCATGTGGGCTGGTAAGCGCTTCTATCAGCGTCATGACGTCCACATGATCGACTTCTACTACTGGGATATTTCAGGTCCTGGTGCCGGTCTGGAAGATATCGACCTGGGCTTTGGTAAGCTCTCTATTGCGGCTACCCGTAATACTGAAAGCGGCGGCTCCTTTGGCTATATCGCCGATCAACGTGACGAACTGCCGACCTCCAATGACGTGTTCGACGTGCGTATTGCCGGGCTGAACACTAACCCTGGCGGCGTGCTGGAACTGGGCGTGGATTATGGCCGTGCCAACGCGCGTGATGGCTATGAGCTGGCAGATGGCGCCACCAAAGATGGCTGGTTGCTGACGGCAGAACATACTCAGAGCATCTATAACGGCTACAACAAATTCGTGCTGCAATACGCCGCAGACTCAATGACCGATCCCTCCACTGGTGCGGCTAATGGTCACTCCAACGGCGCAGCGATTAACAACAACGGCAGCATGCTCCGCGTGCTGGACCACGGTGCACTTGATTTCAACGATAAATGGGGCCTGATGTACGTGGCGATGTATCAGGACATCGACCGTGATAACAACAACGGCACCACCTGGTACACCGTGGGCGTGCGCCCGATGTACAAATGGACACCGATCATGAGCACCCTGTTAGAAGCGGGCTATGACAACGTGAAATCACAGCGTACCGGCGACCGTAACGGCCAGTATAAAGTGACGCTGGCGCAACAGTGGCAGGCTGGCGACAGCATCTGGTCCCGTCCGGCAATCCGCGTGTTTGCGACCTACGCCAAATGGGATGAGAAGTGGGGTTATGACACCGATGCTGGCGTAGACAATGGCCTGGCGATGAACGATACCAGCGCCCGTACCTTCAGCCGCGGTGATGACGATGAAGTGACCTTCGGTGCGCAGATGGAAGTCTGGTGGTAAGTCTCTGACGATCTTCCGTGAGACGAAGGCGCTGACCGGCCTTAGCTCCCCTGGGAAGTGACGATGATTTCCCAGGGATAAGGTCAGTTTTCGCCTTGCCGCTTCGCGTAAGAAGCGGCGAAGGTTTGCGCTGTAAACTGCTTTTCAAAGTTGTGCTGGCTGGCGGAAAGTAACAGGTCGCCAGCCTTCATGGTGATTCAAAAGGAAACGATAATGAGAAAAAATCTGCTGTCACTGTGCCTGACGCTGAGCCTGATGGCTGCTGCTCCTGCGGGAGTGTATGCCGCTCAGCAGGATGCTTCCACGGCTCCGGAGATCGCCAGCAAGACCCTACGCTCCCTCTCCTGGACACCGCTGGTGCCGCCAGTGACGCAGGATGTGCAGCTCAGCACGGCGGGTGCACAGATTAATCAGGGTGATATTCAGGGCGCCGTCGGGGCTTTTTCTCTGCCAGCCGATCGCGGGTCACTGGAAATCGTTCTGACCAGCGTAGTGACCGGTAAAACGGTGTATGCCCCTAACGTCCTGGTTCTGGATGAGCAGATGCGCCCGGCGGCATTCTATCCTTCCAGCTATTTCCCCTATGAGAAGCCTGGTATTGTCTCCAGCGATCGTCTGGAAGGCACGCTGAAACTGACCCCGGCCCTGGGGCAGAAGCAAATTTATCTGCTGGTTTACACCACCCGCAAAGATCTGGATACCACCACGCAAATGGTTAACCCGGCCAAAGCCTATGCGGCTGGCGTGGGCAATGCCGTACCGGATATTCCCGATCCCGTGGCCCGCCATACGGCAACGGGCACCATCAGCCTGAAAGTCACCGCCGAGCAGAAAACCGGTAATGTGATGATTGGCCAGCTCTTCCCGTCTTCCGGCAATGCAGCCGCCACGCCAGTGGTTGTGGGCAACACACAACCTCAACCAGCCGCTGCCGCTGCGCCAGCCAAACCTTCAGAGCCGATGCTGGATGATTCCGATGCCTGGTTTAACGAGTCGATCAAAAAGGCCGTGAAGGCCGGAGATGTGGATAAAGCGCTGAAATTACTGGATGAAGCCGAACGTCTGGGATCGAAAACCGCCCGGAAGACCTTTATCGAGAGCGTGAAGCAGTAACGGGCTGTAGCGCTTTCTTATGAAGACCACCGACTGCAACTGGTGGTCGGATTTGTGCAGGAATAAAAAAAGCCCCGTTCCGGGGCTTATTTTAGCATTCCAGAGCTGCAACGCCTTTCTTGTCGATCAGTTCAAGGAAGGCAAGCGCCGCGCCTCTCGGTTGGGTAACACCCCGTTCCCACTTCTGAACCGCATTAGCACTGATATACATGCGATTTGCAAGCTGCGCCTGGCTAAGGTGCTCACGCGCACGTAGCGCACGAATGCGATCCCCTGTCATTACTACGGGGGTAGCTTTTCCTCGCGCTTCCGCAACGATTGAATTGATATCGGCCAGAGCCTCGTCAGAAGCAGTTCCGCGCTCGTGCTGGCGTTTAATGCTTTCCTGAATGCGAAGTATGCGTTTATCAATCATCTGTATTCTCCGGGTCTGCTGAAGGTATTTCTACCAAATCTCTACTCATCAGTTCGGCTTTAAGCTGTGCATTTGTCAGGGCTTTATAAACCTTTGATTGCACCTTATAAGCCTTGAGTAGATCGGGCGGGATTTCAGGGCCACTCTTAGGAACATCCTTCTTTTCCCACCCATCATTAAAATAAAACTTGTTGCCCTGGTGGTAGAACACGATAGTGCGCGCACCGCCACTTGTACCACTGGCATCCAGGCCAACGCGTTTCTTGTAAACCCCGCCACCTAATGATCCATCGGCAGGTTTGGCTAACACATCGGCCACAATCTCACGTAAATCTTCATCCGTTATGCCGGATTTTTTGCGATCTTTGTTGTAATGCTTTTCTATAAATATTCGTGTTTTCCCTTTCATATCATAACTCACCAGTCCTATGGTAAATATTACTATAGTATCGCAGGGTTTTTGATTCAAGCAAGGCTGTAGACCAGGTGCAACTTTCCCTAAAATGGATGCCTGCGCCCTTTATGGAACTCCCTGTGCAAGAACGCTACGAAGATTTCACCCTACATTTTGAGCAGAACCGTCAAATGAAGCAGTGAGGATGTATGTATCCGCTATGTCTGCCAGCGCTGAAGCGCCCGGCGGAGCTGGCGCGAAGAAGAGAATCCCGCTGAGAGTGCCGCTTTCTCCGCTCCTTCTCCCTGTTGCAGCCGCTGCTGTGCAATCGCAATCCGCAACTGCTCGTGATAATCCCGCACGCTGATCCCCAGATGCTGCCTGAACAATCGGGTCAGATGCCGTGGGCTGACGTGTACCCGCCCGGCAATCTCATCCAGCTGCCATTCCTGTTCCGGATTCACCACCAGTAAATCCTGAGTGCGATGGATTGCCGGATGCATATGGTTGCGGTAACGCAGCCAGGGGGAAAGTTGGGGGTCTTCACCGGAGCGACGAAAATAGATCACCATTTCCCGCGCCACATTCAGCGCCATCTGCGAGCCGCAAAGCTGGTGGATGAGATGCAGCGACAAATCAATTCCAGCCGTAATCCCTGCACTGGTCCAGATGCCACGATCTTCTACGAAGATGCGGTTTTCTTTCACAATAGCAGCAGGATCGGCATTTTTCAGGCGGGTGATCACTTCATGATGGCTGGTACATTGCACGCCGTGCAGCAGGCCTGCTTTTGCAGCCAGGATTGCGCCGGAACAGATGCAGACCAGAGAAATGCGGCGGGCATGGATATCGGGCTGCTGGCGCATCAGCCAGTTGCGGGCGGCCACACCCTGCGGGGTATCAAACTGAGTGCCGGAATCCTGCACGCCAGGCACGATCAGTAAACTCCCGGCGGGCAGACGATCGGGCATCGGCGCAATGCGGCTCACGGTCATATCGGTGGAGGTCATGATGCTCTCCTCCGGGCCGATATAACGCAGATCAAAGGCATTGGCCAGCTTCAGCGTTTCCGCCGGGCCGGTCACATCCAGCGACACAATGCCGGGCACCATCAAAAACCACACCGGGATAGCCATCTTATTCGAGCTCCAGCAGACACTCCTCCACGGTACGGATGGAGGCGAAACGGTTGATCAGCACGGCTTCAGTATGGTGACGGAGGTCAGCGATACTCAGCGTGATACGGTTATGGCAAATCGGGAAAGTCAGCGTGGCTTCGGTGACAAAGGTCACCTTAAATCCCATATCAGAGGCGACACGCGCTGTAGTCTCACAGCACTGCTCGGTGCGCAGGCCAGAGACAATCAGATGATCCACCTCCTGCTCGCGCAGCCACTGTTCCAGCCCGGATTCGGTTAGCGCGTTATGAACGCGTTTATGCACCGTTTTCACCGCTTTATGATTCAAAAACGGCAGTCTTGTTACCAGCCCGGAATCCAGCGAGAAGGGACCTTCTTCTTCCACATGAAACACATCCACCACAGGAATACCGCGAACATGGCAGCCGCCAATCAGTGCGCTGATACTGCGCTCGAAAGCGGGCATCTCGACGGTATCCTGATAGCCACGATGATAGAAGGACTGCTGCGCGTCAATCACTAAAAGCACTGTTCTGGACATTTCTGGACTCCTGTTAAAAAGGGTATAGCCCAATGATGGCGGGAAGTGCGGCATCAAAGAAGGCCAGAAACGGACATGATCCTGCCGGGATGAGACCACAGGGCGAGGACTTACAGAAAACGCAGGGAAAGTAGCACAAGACAAACCTGCATTACCCGAATTTCAAATTTTTTGATTGATATAAAGCTTTTTATGAACATACATTTTCAGGTAAGTGTCAGAAATGAATTTATAAGTTTGAATAATGAAAAATAAGCCTGATCCATACAATGTAATCTTAAATGCACACCCCTTTTTTGATCGGTTTAACTGATCACCTGACGCTTTGTGATAGATGCAATCTATCATATTAAAGAATTTGATCGTTTTAATGAGTTTGTTTTTGCTTTCAAACCATTATAAAAAGGAAAAGATTTTTAGAATGATAATAATTTCTAATGGCAATGATGCTAACCAGTTAAACAGGGAGAGGCTTTATGAAGAACATTAATACCGATACAGAAAGTCCGGTTGCGCGTAATCTTTACATTCTGGGTATCCGCACTGATAAAGAAAGTAAGCGGCTGATTGATGAAATCTGTAAAACTGAAAAATGTTCACGAAGCGACCTGGTATTGAAAAGTATTCGTATCTATGCCGAACTGACCGCTAATTATGTGGATGTCCCTCTACCTGCGGGCAGAGAAAATTTATTAAAACTTCTTAATTTAAAAGATGCCTGTAAAACAATTAATATGATCCTTGACGATATCGTTCCAGACGATCGGGAGTAAATGCGAAGCATAAATAGTATCGATTCTGAAAAATTAAGGGTTTTTTAATTAATCTTTTACTGCTTCTTTAATTAATCTTTTACTGCTTCATGTAACTCTGTTTACTATTTCCCCATAAGGGATTCTCATGGGGTGCCGATGTGGTCAACTTTTCTTTGATGCCTTCCAAATTCGCGAAAAAGAGTGTTATTCCTGTCTGAGAATGAAAAATATAATTTATCTATATGATTTTTTTACAGATTATTTCTAACCCTTTCATGCGTGCCATTTTTCTATCAAAAAATCACTTAATATCATATCCCTTTTAATAACATTATAATTCATTTTAATACACTTAAAGTGAAAGCTTGTTTGCATCGGGAGTTAATAACGGCTGGATAAGTTAAACGCAACCTAAACAAAGTAAAGCAAGGTTGTTTTCTGGAAAGTGAATTCATCTCTTTATTTCATATAAACCTGTTGGTTTTTTCACATGAACCTTATTGAATGGTCCGCAGCTTATGAATGTTTTAGTCGTTCAATAAACTGATTTTGATTGTTGTCTGCCGGTTTTATTCTCTGCCCCGTGCGATTGACCCCCTGAAGATAATATGGAAAATACACCCCACATAAATGGCAGGAATGTCATTGGAAATTAACTCTCCATCAATGCCTTTGCTGGTTTTGATTCCAGGTGATAATGACTATGTTTGGTTTTTGTAAAAACAGAAAGCCGTCTTACTTATTAACTCTTCTGCCAGTGGTCATCTGTCTGAACACATTAGTTAATACTGCTCATGCCGCCTTACAAGAGATGACGACCAACACAAAAAATTTCGAACTCAAATTAGGGGCTACCAGATTAATTTACAACCCAGCGTCCAGCGGGGCATCCTTATCCGTGAATAACCCACAGGATTACCCGATTCTGATTCAGGGGAAAGTGTATACCGAAGATAAAAAAACCGTGGCTCCCTTTATTGTTACACCCCCTTTGTTTCGGCTGGAAGCGGGTCAGCAAAGCCGGCTTCGTGTCATCCGCACCGGTGGCCCGGCGATCGCGGACCGTGAAACGCTGAACTGGTTATGTGTGGGCGGCATCCCTCCTAAAGATACGGACGTCTGGGCCCAGGATAAAGAGGGCAAATCTGTACTGAATCCCTCTTCGGTAAAGTTGAACCTCGAGATACAGACAAACAGCTGTATCAAGCTTTTGGTAAGACCTTCTTCGCTAAAGAGCCATCCTCTTGATGCCGCCTCTTCACTCACCTGGCGATACGAGAAGGGCAAGTTGATCGCAATTAATCAGACCGCATTTTATATGAACCTAAAAGCTCTGAGCGTAGGTGATAGGGAAATCAAAGGGTTGAATTATATTGCGCCGTTTTCCAGCGGTTCTTTTGATCTTCCTGAAAAACCTTCAGGCCAGGTGAAGTGGCGGGTGATCACCGATGAAGGGGTGAAAGCCGCCTCTATCAATCACCCCTTCAATAATCCGGACCCAGGAATCTACATGTTTAGCCAAAGGAAATCTGCACTCGTCATAGTGGTGTGCCTGGCAACGTTAACTCCAGCTGTGCTGGCAAAAGAGTACCTTTTTGAAGCAAGCCAGCTTCAGGGAGATGTCAGTAATGCAGATATCGCTTTATTTAATGAAGGAGGGCAGCTACCGGGTAATTATCATGTGGATGTTCTGGTCAATGGTGAGCAGGTTGATTCAAGAGAGATCTTTTTCCGTCAGCGCTATACAGCCAGTGGTCGGCCCGTGCTGGAACCCTGTCTGAACCGCAAACAATTAGCCCGCTACGGCGTTAAAGTTGAAGATTATCCCGCGTTGGATGACACACGTAGTGGGGAAGAAGGTTCATCGTCTGCGAAAACTGGCGTGACAATGCGTTGCGTGGATCTCTCGGTTATTCCACAAGCGTACGCTGATTTTCAGTTCAGCGCTCAGAGAGTGCTATTGAGCATTCCACAGATAGCTGTGCATGCAAAGCTCAAGGGGATTGCCCCGAACTATCTGTGGGATGACGGCATCCCGGCTTTGCTGATGAATTACCAGTACAGCACCGTACAAACTGATTACCGTGGATATGCCAAGGGTCGGGATGAAAGTCAGTATGCGGTTCTGGAGCCAGGGATAAATCTGGGCGCATGGCGACTGCGTAATAACACCACGTGGCGCAAGAACAACGATCGGTCCGGCCGCTGGCAAAGCTCTTATACCTACGCTGAGCGAGGGCTGAATAGCTTCAAGAGCCGGCTTACGCTGGGTGAGCGCTTCACCTCTTCAGAGGTGTTCGATAACGTTCCTTTTCGTGGCGTGATGTTAGGGTCGGATGAGGCAATGGTGCCCAGCCATCTGCGGATGTTCTCCCCCGTGGTAAGGGGAATTGCCCGCACCCAGGCCAGAGTTGAGATAAAGCAAAATGGCTACACCCTCTTTAACTCTGTGGTGGCTCAGGGGCCATTTGCTCTGTCCGATTTTTCAGCTGCTGACGGGGGAGATCTTCAGGTCACAGTCTGGGAAACGGACGGTAGTCCCCAGACATATACCGTTCCCTATCAGACGCCGGCTATGGCCCTGCATGAGGGCTACCTGAACTACAACCTGATGGCTGGCCAGTATCGTTCGGCCGACTCATCAATTCAGGCTTCATCTGTGGCACAGGCCACAGCGATGTATGGTCTGCCCTGGGATTTAACCGTGTATGGCGGCATTCAGGGTGCGGCGCACTATCACTCTTTTTCGGCAGGGATCGGCAAGTCATTGGGAAGTTGGGGGAGTCTTTCCCTGGACAGCACGCAGGCACGAGGCGTTCGTCAGGGCAAAAAAGCTGAACAGGGCGGAACCTGGCGGCTGCGTTACAGCAAAGCGATTGAGGAGACGAATACCCACTTTATCCTCTCCAGCTATCAGTATGCCTCTTCAGGCTACAGCACGCTGTCGGAGGTGTTGGATACCTACTATAAAGGTGGCGCATCGGGTAATGAGGGCTGGTTTGAGAATAACCGGGACCGACGTAAAACCCGCAGTACGCTGACAATCAGTCAGTCTCTGAAGACGCTGGGATATCTCAATTTCAACGGCAGCCGGGAAAATTACTGGAACCGGACGGGATACAACGATTCTTTCGGTGCCAGTTATGGCGTTGGCCTGCGGGATGTGTCGTTGAGCCTGAGCTGGATGCAAAACCGCAGCAGGTACGCGTGGCAACAGAACAATGAACAGATCTTTAGCTTTATGGCCAGCATGCCCCTGGATCGCTGGATGGGGAGCGCTGTGCGGGCTAACTATCAGATGAGTTCTTCCTCGTCCGGAGGGGAAACCCAACAGGCCGGATTGAGCGGGCAGGCTTTTGATCGGCAATTGAACTGGACGGTGAACCAACAATATCGCTCTGGTATTGAAAGTGGCGACAGGAACAACAGCGCGATGCAACTGGGTTGGTATGGCGGATATGGTCAGCTTACCGGCAATTACAGTTACAGCCCTTCCATAAAGCAATTGGGAATGGGGGCTTCCGGAGGTGTGGTGATAAGTAGCGATGGCGTCACCTTTGCCCAACCGTTGGATATGAACAACGGCATTGCATTAGTGGCGGCTCCTGGCGCTTCTGGTGTTCCGGTTGGAGGATGGCCCGGCGTAAAAACCGATTTTCGGGGCTATACCACGCTCTCTTACCTGAGCCCGTATCAGGAAAACAGTGTGAGTCTGGACCCCTCCTGGTTGCCAGCGGATGCCGAAATCGTTCAAACCGACGTCAGGGTTGTGCCTACAAAAGGCGCGATTATACCGGCCAGATTTGTTACTCAGATTGGTGGCCGTGCATTGATAACGTTGAAAAACCTGGAAAATCAGCCGGTACCTTTCGGTGCGCTGGCTACGCTTGAAGAGAGGCAAACAGGGATTGCTGGCGTTGTAGGGGACAGCGGTCAGGTTTATTTTTCCGGTCTGCAAGAAGAAGGAGAACTGTCAGTGAAATGGGGGCCGTCACTGAGTCAGCAATGCAGGGCGGCGTATCGCCTGCCAGAGAATAAAGAATTGAGTGGCATTTATTTACTGACTGCAGTGTGCCGCTAAATGATCACAGAGATAAACGCAGGTCATGGAGGTAATAATGAATCAGTTTGTTATCAGCATGGTGACCACCGTGATGTTAATTGGTGGGGTGATGCCGGTAATTGCACACTCCTCAGAGGCACCCCAGGTATTATTAAAAGTGAATACAGGACTCCTGGCTGGCAACCTGAAAGATGGATCGCGGATTGGTCAGGGCACGTTTATCAGTCAGAACAATCACAAAGGGTTTCAACTCTGGAGTCAGCAGTCTGTGGGAGAAGTTTCTCAGGCTCGTTACCTGCTTACCGGGAAGCAAAATCCGACAAATTTAATTCGGGTTCGGCTGGAATCAAATCAAGGGGATGCTGGTGTTGAATTACCGGGCGTTAAAGGATTATTTTTCCCCGTGCAGGAGGAAAAGCTGACTTTCGACATCGTGGCTGATGGCAATCAATTAATCAAGGCTGACCGCTATGCCTTCAATATTGATGTGGCAGATGTCCAGCCCTGATTTAACTTTTTTAAAAGTGGTAAAAGAAAATATTTTTATTTCCATACCAGGTTTGGAAATAAAGTAAGGTAATTTCATTAAGGAAATTACTGGTCAGGATCAATGAACATATCATTGATAATCAATTCCCTGAAACTAACGTTTCCAGGGGATACTCTAAATTTTCAGGAAGAAAATGATGATGAATATGAAAAAAACTTTACTGGTGGCTCTTTTGACAGGCGCAGCGATAACAGGTGTCGCCCAGGCCGGTACCTTCATTAGCGGGGCAGCAGAAGCCTCAATTGATGTGGTTGTTGGAGAATCCAGTACCGTAACCAATACGCTGGTGTCAGAAGGCAAACATTCTGTTGAGGCATTAATTGGCAGAACGACATTACTGGCAATGGGTACACTTGCCAGTGCTGAAGACAGTTTGTTCGCGGTGAGGATCGCCAGTGGGACTGATAGCGGTACTCTTTATGATAAAAATATTGTTTATGCTGTTCCTGGTAAAAATGATGCCAAGCATATAATGAATGTTATTATGCCTTCTGGTCGTGTAGATGCTCTGGAGCAAACATCCACCAGTGAAGTGCTGAATGGCTCTCAGTACAGGGTAACAACGGTTCCGGCTAAATCAACAATTTACAGGTTATTCGCTGTCTACAATGACAAAGACGGTGTTGCTACCGTTGCTGCCGATACCTACACCATCAAAACGGTTGCTTACCTTTATAGTGCATGATTCTTTCTGATTTATAAGGTGAGTGTAAGACAGCACTCGCCTTATTTTTTCAGCATACGCTGCACTTTACTTTGCTGCCAAAAATCACAAATCACATCAGATACCCTTTACCAAAGCTAACCTGATACAGACAATCGATCTGAAATGATTTCTCAACCTGGATTTCATGATGTTGAAATAAATGAACTGTCAGAACAACCGCTGGGCACCTCTATGGATATCTTAGAGGTGCTGGATGCTTGCAAAAATTATGCGGTTCATTGATGGATAAAGAAATTAGAAACTTGATTTTAAGGATTGATCATATTGATTTCATCGATTCTTTTCTTGTTCATATTGATGATGCAACTAAGCATGCTACCCGCATAAGAATGCGTGTTTTCTGCCGCCGTGCTTGCTATTTGACAATAATCATTTCTGTAAATTTTCCATTCATTTTGGTTCTTTTTAAAAGAAGAGATCATATCCTCTTTTTGTTCCTGGGAACCCATCCACCATTTTTCATAATCAAAATTTGAAATTTGTGTAAGCTTAGAGTCAAAGGATAAGATTAATTTTCTCTCGGTTTTTTCATTGAGGTTACTGAAGCATTCTGCATTTTCTTCGCCATATTTGCTTATACAATCCAAAACTTCACTGTTTTCAGTTATGTTCAAATCACTTGCCAGGGAATTGCATGAAAAAAACATCCCGATGGTTGCGAGTAACGTAAAAGATAATTTCATTGTAAACTCCTGACTCTCATTTTGAATCTTCTGATGTCTCTTCTCTGATATATGTCATCATTGAGGTACTGGATGATATCCTCGCGGGTCCCTCTGTTTGCCATAATATCTACCATTTGTACTTTGGTCACAATGGCCGTTTTCTTTGAATGTTCGCCCGGTAGCTTGCTGATAGTCGGCAGGACTTGCAGGTAAAGCAGACATAAAAAGATGCGGTTTCAGGAAGAGCGGCTTTAAAAATTTGCGCCAGGCCCCCCGGGTCCAACCCTTCTTTACAAAATTTCCGTGTCTTCCTGCTGCGAACACTTTATCTTCTACTGCAAAATTGTGAGATAGCGCGTTTACGCAGTTCTGGCATGCAAAAAAGTCAAAACAGCGCCGGGAAATTTTGTAGAATTTACGCAGTGCGCCTCAGGGCTGACGGTGTCCCATCTGGAGAAATTATGAGTAAGTCGAAGATCGTATTGTTATCCGCTGTACTGTTTGGTGCGCTGCCGGTGATGACCACCGCTTATGCAGAAGGCGAGCAAACTCAGGCTCCTGTTACTCAGGACCCTGTTACTCAGGACCCTGCTGCGCAGGCCACTGAAGCACAAGATCCAGCCGCTCAGGCTACGGATGCCCCGTCTCAGGACGGACAGGATCCTGCCGCTCAGGATCAGACTTCATCGTCTGATAATCAGGGCCTTACCACGCCAGGCCAGACGCCAGATGTGCAAACGCCTGCCGAACACAATCAGGATGCGCCAGAGAAGCCAGACCCGGCTCATCCTTATGCGGTTAAAACGTTCTTCGCTGACTTCCAGCGCTTCAACATTGGCAGCGTAATCCCGGATCGTTACCGCACGAAAAAGTATGAAATCGTGGACTGGAAAACCCGCAACCTGCCTAAACCGGCTGAAGGCACCGCATGGACCTATATGGGCGGCAACTATGTGCTGTTCACCAAAGCCGATGGCAAAATCATCCAGGCTGAATCCGGCGACATCTTCTACCACCAGTAATAAAAAAAACGGAAACCATATCGTGGTTTCCGTTTCTTATCGCTTTACTGTCAGCATAACTCTGTAACCATTGACGCCTGATGCCTGATGCCTGATGCCTGATGCCTGATGCCTGATGCCTGATGCCTGATGCCTGATGCCTGATGCCTGATGCCCTGCAACGGTTTCAATTGCATCCGTTACGCCACACCTTACTAAGCCGGGTTATTTAACGCTTTCCAGCGCTTATAAACCCCCAGCGCCTCTGCATCTGCCTGCTGCTTCATCGGCAGCCGTCGTTGAGGGATGGGTTTAGCAAACTCCTCATAGAAGTTCTCCAGCTCAAAGTACTGACGATCGTCGCGGTAAAAGGGCACGTACTCTTCGCGAGTGGTGATATAAATCACCTGCTTCGGGCTGCAATAGTAGAGCGATCCCAGACACATCGGACAGGGGCTGGCGAGCACGTAAATCTCGCAGTCGGACAGATTCTCTGTACCCAGCTTTTTACAGGCTTCGCGAATAGCCAGAATCTCGGCGTGGGCCGTAGGATCGTGACTCTGCGCAGCCTGATTGGCACTTTCGGCAATGATTTCCCCGTTGCGCGTAATGACAGTGGCAAAAGGCCTGCCACCTTCTTCAACGTTTTTCATCGCCAGGGCAATCGTTCTTTTTACAAAACCCATCATGACCTCGTTAATCAGTTTCAGTCTGAAACAACGATAGCCTCTGGATTGCTAGCAATCAAACTAGCAATGTAAGGAGTGATGTAATTGCAGTGTTTTAAAGGCGTTAATGCTGCCCGCAAACAGCAGAAAGGCTCAGCTTTCCGGTGCCATAGAGATAACGGCAGGTGGAGAACAGACAGAGGCTGTAGCCCAGCAGTTCGCAGCCTTCTTCCGCCATGTTTTTTACCGTGCGGTTATAGCCATCAAGCATCAAATGCTGCCAGAGATCGTGCATCCCAAACAGCCTGGAAAAGACTAAAATGGTCAGCATCCCCGCGCACATCATTCCCCAGCCAGGATGGCGCAGATAAGAGGCCAGGCCGGAAATCACCCGGGCAGGATGACGAACCACCAAAGCCAGGCACACCACAGTGATGCTCAGAGCAATCCAGACCCAGCTGCCCTGCGGAAAAGTATCAAACACAAAATCCAGCTCACGGATTAGCATGCAACTGAAAAATCCCCCGACCAGTACAAAGACCGGACGAACGCTCGCCTGGCGATAAGCGCGGACAAAGTAGAGCAGGGCAATCACACCCAGCATCAACTCCTGCGCCAGCTCGGTAAAGGAGGTTTCATGCACCGCATCATTCATCCAGCGAACATCAATAAATACCAGGCCCATCATGGCACTGAGAAAAATGGCACAGCCAAGAAAAGCCAACACCCGGTTTCGGATAAAAAGTAAATCTGAATGCACAACGCCCCCCTTATTATGATTAGGGGGGCGATTATAGGAACCGGCGGGTTAAGGTCTTACCAATTGGTGCCAGAAAACGCCTGGCAGCACGCAGGGTTCATTGAGGCTTCCCTGACAGCTTTTCACTCTGGTGCCCCACTGAGATATCAGGCAGAAGGGGGGCAGTCCGCTACCGGGTATTTCTGCTGCTGACGGGTAAACCAGTCGGGCGGGACATGATGGGGTGCCTGCGTCAGTTGCTCAATCCCTTGCTCAATAATCAGTGAGGCCTGTTGCCACAAATCCGCATGGCCGGCTGTCAGCAGACCGATTTGCACTCGTTTTTCGACCAGGTAGACGCGGGCGAAGTGCGGATCGAAATGGATAATCGACCGGGTATTATCAATGATGTCGGCAAGTTTGATGGTTTGCGCTTCCGCGCAGGCCAGTGCGGTGTGACGGAAGTGGGCAACCTTACGCGCCGCCCGGTTTTTGGCTTCGGCGGGAGAGCTGTCGGTCAGCATCTCCACCAGTCGGGCAACCTCTTCCCCAAAATAGCTGCAAATGTCATTCAGCGTGCTGGGGGTATCTTCCACCGTGTCATGCAGCCATGCGGCTGCCAGCATCGCCTCATTATGGGTAACGCTTCTTACCAGTTCGACTACCGCCGCAGGATGAACAATATAGGGCTCATTGGTGTATTTCCGCCGCTGGCCCGCTTCGGCATGGGCTTTGGTCGCATAACGTCGTGCCTGTTCTTCCAGTGAATCCCTCATCGCCTTCTCCCCTGCTGATAAAATTCGCTTGCAATTATATCGTGCGCTATTTATATTCTATTCATGACTACCGTAAAAGATGACAAAAAAGCCCAGGACGCGCCACTGTTGCTTGATCAACAGCTCTGCTTTTCGCTCTACTCCGCGAACCTGGCCATGCACAAACTCTACCGTAAGTTGTTAACTCAGCTTGGGGTGACCTACCCACAGTACCTGGTTTTGCTGGTACTTTGGGAACGTGATGATGTGACTGTCTCTGAAATCGGTGAACGTCTTTATCTGGATTCGGCAACCTTAACCCCGCTGCTGAAAAGGCTTGAAGCCGCAGGCCTGCTGCAGCGTCAGCGCTCACGAAAAGATGAGCGTCAGGTGGTGGTTACCCTGACGGAGCAGGGACGTGAACTCCGCAGCAAAGCGGTCAATATTCCAGAAACTGTTTTTTGTAGAACAGCGTGTGATGGTGAAACGCTATCCACGTTGAAAAGTGAGCTCGAAACACTGCGTGATAACCTTAACGGGTAAGCGCAGGCTGCCGACACCGGGAAAATAGCACCAACATTATAATTAGATAAATAGCACGCGATTAAATCGCACAAGCAAACATAATTCAGGAGTTTATATGTCTTTAGAAAAAGTCGTTTATACCGCAAAAGCTAAAGCCACCGGCGGCCGTGATGGTCGTGCAACCTCTTCCGATAACGTACTGGACGTCAAGCTGGGCGTACCCAAAGAGATGGGCGGCGCAGGCGGCGAAGTGACCAACCCGGAACAACTTTTTGCTGCGGGTTACTCAGCCTGCTTCCTGGGCGCAATGAAATTCGTGGCTGGCCGCGACAAATTCACTCTGCCTAAAGAGGCCTTTATTGAAGGTGAAGTGGGTATCGGCCCAATCCCGGACGGTTTTGGTATCGAAGCTAAGCTGAATATTCACCTGGAAGGTATGGACCCGGCAGAAGCGAAAAAGCTGGTCGATGCAGCGCATATCGTTTGCCCTTACTCCAACGCTACCCGTAACAACATTGATGTGACGTTGAACATCATCAACTAAGTTTTCATGCTGCAGGTGTTATGGAGGCGCGAGGTTGTCCGTGAGTATTTTCCCGGATGACTTCGCGCCTCTGATTTCTGCATGCGCGAGAGAAACCTGTGGCCCGCAACCGCTTAAAAATTTTTATAGTTACTTTTTCATACACAATTATTCTGTTTTTCAACTCCTATTATCGCCTTCGCCGGTTACGCTTACTTAGCAAGCTAATCACCGAAAAAACCAAAAAAATTCTCAGGAGAGAAATATGATGAAGTCCCGTATTGCAGCGCTGCTGCTCGGATCGCTGCTGGTCAGCGGCAGCACTTTCGCTGCTGATACCACCATCAAACCGACCCGTGGCACCATCGATTCTGTCAGCGATTCAGCGGTGCAGATTACCACCCGTCAGGGCGATAAGCTGGATGTGAAAATCACCGATCAGACCAAAGTGAACAGCATCAGCGAAGCTAAAATGAGCGATATCAAGCCCGACAGCTTTATCGGCACGGCTGCCGTGCCAATGGCTAACGGTGAGCTGAAAGCGCTGGAAGTTCACGTCTTCGCGCCAAGCCTGCGCGGCAGCGGTGAGGGCTTTAACCCGTTTGAATCTGCGGACGGTAAAATCAATACCATGACCAACGGCACCGTCGGCAAGCTGGTGAACAGCAATGGCCGCACCCTGACCGTGAAAGTGCACGATATGGAAAAAACCGTGATCGTCCCTGACGATGTGCCCGTGGTGCTGATCGAACCAGGCAACCGCAGCCTGCTGAAAGCCGGGACCAAAGTGGTGCTGTTTGGCACGAAAGATGCGCAGGGTAACATCGTTGCTCGCGGTATCTCTGCCGGTAAAGATGGTCTGACCCCACCGATGTAACCCGGAGTCACCATGCCAGCTTCCCTTAAAAAACGGGTTCATCCCTGGCCCGTCCGGTTATGTCACTGGCTGAACGTGCTGGTGATGGTTGGCATGGTGATGAGCGGGTGGGGCATCTATAACGCCTCACCGTTGTTCTCTTTTACTTTCCCTCAAATAGTGACCCTCGGGGGATGGCTGGGCGGCAATATCGCCTGGCATCTGGCCGTGATGTGGCTGCTGTTTGTTAACGCGTTGATTTACCTGGTTTGGGGCCTGTTCAGCGGGCATTTCCGTCGCCGCTTTTTCCCTTTCAGCCCGAAGTCAGTGCTCCGCGATACCGGACTGGCGCTGCGGTTTAAACTGCCGCATAACCACAGCAACTACAATGCCGTGCAAAAGCTGCTTTATGTCGGCGTGCTGATCCTCGGCGCGCTGTTGGTGCTTTCCGGGTTATCCATCTGGAAACCTGTGCAGTTCAGCCTGTTAGTCGCGCTGTTCGGGGGATTTGATATCGCCCGTTATGTCCATTTCTTCGCCATGAGCGGCATGATGCTGTTTGTGGTGGTGCACGTGGTGATGGTGCTGCTGGTGCCGAAAACGCTGCCTGCGATGATCACCGGTGGCCGCAAAGAGACCTCCGCCGATGAGTGAGAAACCAAAGATTATTCTGGAGCCGGATCAGCGTAAAAAGCTGGTGAATCTTGAGCGACGTCTGTTATTGCGATCGGGCCTGACGCTGGGTGCGGTAACCCTGCTGACCGGCTGCAATCTGCAGGATGGCGATCGGGTGGATAAAGTCCTGTGGGCGATGTCCCGCTGGAACGATCGCGTTCAGGCCTGGCTGTTTAACGGTAGCAGGCTGGCGCAGACTTACGATGAATCGCAGATTACACGGCCCTTCCGCTTTAATGCTTATTACCCTGAATACAATGTTCCGGAGATTGACCTGGGTGATTACCGGCTGGAAGTCTCAGGTAAAGTTGAGAAAAAAACGCCCTGGACTCTGGAGCAGTTAAAGCAACTGCCGCAGAACGAACAGATCACCCGGCTGATCTGTATTGAAGGCTGGAGCGCCATCGGCCAGTGGAGCGGCGTACCGCTGAAAACTTTCCTGCAGCATGTGGGCGCAGACCTGACCGCAAAATATGTCGGATTCAAGTGTGACGATCGCTACTATTCCAGCCTGGATATGCCGACCGCCCTCCATCCGCAAACCATCCTCGCGCTGGATTTCGATAAAAAACCTCTGCCGCCAGACTTTGGTTATCCGCTCCGCCTGCGGGTCCCCACGAAACTGGGCTTCAAAAATGCCAAGCATATCGGCGCCATTTTCGTGACCAACGAAAACCCCGGCGGTTACTGGGAGGATCAGGGTTACAACTGGTTCAGTGGAATCTGATTCTGGTCAATTTTTAATCTTTTTTTGCCTTATTCGGCCGATTGATCTGTTTATTTGCGCGTAATGTGGTTAACTACGCCGCTTGTGCTAAGGGGTTCTCCCTGAGCCTCTGCATCTTCCGGTATCGTCTCGCCGGGAGTAATCGACCTGCTTTCCGAACTCTGGCGCAACGGTACGGTCTGATTAGCGTTTAAGAACCGTTTAAGTTACGCCGGGAATAAGGTTGAATGAATTATATTAAATCTCTGACTCAGCAAAAGCTGTCGCTTATGCTGGCATTTTACATCGGTATTTTCCTGAATATTCCTGTATTTTACCGACGTTTTGATCCTTTCCTCACCCATTTCAAAGCTTCACAGTGGTTCTCCGCTGTGGCAGAAGTCATGGCTATCGTGCTGCTGACTTTCTTCCTGATGCGCTTGTTGTCGCTGGGTGGAAAAGTGTTCTGGCGCATCGCGGCCACCGCACTGGTGCTGATCTCTGTAGCCGCCAGCTATTATATGAGCTTCTTCAACGTAGTGATTGGCTACGGCATTGTCGCCTCGGTGATGACTACCGATACCGACCTGTCGAAAGAAGTGATCGGCTACCACTTTGTGCTGTGGATGGTGCTGGTCAGCGCGGTACCTTTATTGCTGATCTGGCGTAACTCGCTGCGTATGACGCTGATTGAACAGTTGAAAACCCCAGGTCATCGTATCAAGCCGCTGTTTATTTTGCTGCTGGCCGTGGCGCTGGTCTGGCTGCCGATCCGTTACTTTGATAAGCAGCAGAACATCAATGAGAAGCTGACCAACGTTGACCTGCCAAGCTATGGCGGCGTGGTGGCACACTCCTATCTGCCCTCCAACTGGCTCTCTGCGCTGGGGCTGTTTGCCTATACCAGCTATGACGAGAAGATGGACAGCAAAGACCTGCTGGATCCGGCGAAGAAGTTCAGTTACACCGCGCCAGCCGGGCTGGATGATACCTATGTAGTCTTTGTGATTGGTGAAACCACCCGCTGGGATCATATGGGTCTGCTGGGCTACGAACGCGATACCACCCCGAAACTCTCTCAGGAGAAAAATCTGGTGGCGTTCCGTGGTGAGTCCTGCGATACCGCCACCAAACTTTCACTGCGCTGCATGTTTGTTCGCGAAGGCGGAACTGATGAAGGCCCGGGCCGCACGCTGAAAGAGCAGAACGTATTTTCCGTGCTGAAAGAGCTGGGCTTCAGTTCTGAGCTGTTTGCGATGCAAAGTGAGGTCTGGTTCTATAACAACACTAACGCCGATAACTTTGCCTTCCGTGAGCAGATTGGATCTGAGCAGCAGAACCAGGGCAAATCGGTCGATGATATGCTGCTGGTGCCGGAGCTGAAAAAGTCGTTAGACCGTCATCCGCAGGGCAAGCATCTGGTGATCCTGCATACCAAAGGTTCACACTACCTTTATTCTCAGCGCTACCCTCGTGAGTTCGCACGTTATCAGCCGGAATGTATGGGCGTGGATGACAAGTGCAGCAAAGAGATGCTGATTAACGCCTTCGACAACTCGGTGCTTTATACCGATACGGTGCTGGATAAAGTGTTCGACCAGCTACGTGATAAGAAAGCCATCGTATTTTACGCTTCCGATCACGGCGAATCGATCAGCGAGAACATGCACCTGCACGGCACGCCGCGCAATATGGCCCCGCCTGAGCAGTTCCGTGTGCCAATGATCGTCTGGGCATCCGATAAGTATCTGGCTGACCCTCAGCATCAGAACGCTTTTGACCGGCTGAAAGCGCAGCAGCGTGTGGGCACCACCCATCGTCACGTTGAGCTGTTTGATACCATCCTGGGCTGTCTGGGCTACACCTCGCCGGATGGCGGTATCAACGATAAAAATAACTGGTGTGCCGATCCCACTAAGGCCAAAGCGACAGACGATAAAGCCTGATTGCCTTACACCGCCCTCAAGCCCGGAATCTTCCGGGCTTTTTTATGCCTGTCATTCCTCAGCGAAACGGCAGCATAATATTCTGCGCTCAGAAAATGACTCTTCCAAAAATTAATCCATTTTTAACGACAAATTACCGGCCAAACCCCTTCTCCCGTCTGGGATTGAGTGCTTAATTCGCGTCGCGTTTCGCTTATGACCGTTATCGGGTTGTTGATGATTTCTTATACCTGTGTTGCAGCATATTTAGCTGGATTTCATGACATAAGCAAAGCGTATCGTTCAGAAATAAGGCACTTAATGGATTATATTTATCGTTTTTTTTCAGAGCAAATTGCCATGATAAAAGGTGTGGGCATTGTGTTTGTGCGGTGAAACGGCCAGTGAATAAACGTTTCAACCAAAAATGTTATGAATTGGTTTTTTTTATGTTTGCTTGCTGTTTCTCACACTCTGTGTAAATACCTGACAGTTGTATTGACGTTCATTGCAACTGTTGACAAATTGATGCCTCAACGAGAAAGGAAGCGGATTAGTCTGATGGTTTCTCCAGTACGCCGTTTCCCCTCTCTGCTGCCGTAAGGCACGACGCAAAGACCGCATTAAAAAAATACAGGGTCTTGCAGATGCACACACAACACCACATCACAATTGGAGCAGAAGCATGAGTATTTCTAAAACAGGGATGCTGAAGGTAGGTCTGAGCCTGATCGCTCTTACCGTTGCCGCTGGCGTCCAGGCTAAAACCCTCGTTTACTGTTCAGAAGGGTCGCCAGAAGGGTTTAACCCGCAGTTGTTCACTTCCGGCACCACTTACGATGCCAGTTCTGTGCCGATCTATAACCGCCTGGTAGAGTTCAAAACCGGCACCACGGAGCTGCAGCCGGGTCTGGCAGAAAAGTGGGACGTGAGCGAAGACGGCAAGACTTATACCTTCCATCTGCGCAAAGGCGTGAAGTGGCAGACGACAAAAGACTTCAAGCCAACTCGTGACTTCAATGCCGATGACGTGGTCTTCTCCTTCGAACGTCAGCTGGATAAGAACAACAAATTCCACGGTGTCTCTGGCGGCAGCTATGAGTACTTCGAAGGCATGGACATGCCTAAACTGATCAGCAAAATCGAGAAAGTGGACGAGAATACCGTGCGCTTCGTGCTGACCCGTTCTGAGGCGCCGTTCGTGGCTGACCTGGGCATGGACTTCGCCTCCATTCTGTCTGCGGAATATGCCGATAACATGCTGAAAGCCGGCACTCCGGAAAAGATCGACCTGAACCCGGTCGGTACCGGTCCGTTCCAGCTGCTTCAGTACCAGAAAGACTCCCGTATTCTGTACAAAGCTTTTGACCAGTTCTGGGGCACCAAGCCAAAAATAGATCGTCTGGTGTTCTCCATTACTCCGGATGCCTCCGTGCGTTACGCCAAGCTGCAGAAAGGCGAATGCCAGGTTATGCCGTACCCGAACCCGGCTGATATTGCCCGCATGAAGGAAGATAAAAATATCAACCTGATGCAGATGCCTGGTCTGAACGTCGGCTACCTGTCGTTCAACACCGAGAAAAAACCGCTGGATAACCTGAAAGTGCGCCAGGCGCTGACCATGGCGGTGAACAAGCAGGCGATCATCAACGCGGTTTACCAGGGTGCGGGCCAGGCGGCTAAAAACCTGATCCCACCGACCATGTGGAGCTACAACGACGCGGTACAGGATTACGCTTACGATCCGGCTAAAGCCAAAGCGCTGCTGAAAGAAGCAGGCATGGCGGACGGTTTCTCCATCGACCTGTGGGCCATGCCTGTTCAGCGTCCGTACAACCCGAACGCACGTCGTATGGCTGAAATGATCCAGTCTGACTGGGCGAAAATTGGCGTGAAAGCCAAAATCGTCACTTACGAGTGGGGCGAGTACCTGAAGCGCGCTAAAGCCGGTGAACACCAGACCGTAATGATGGGCTGGACCGGTGACAATGGGGATCCGGATAACTTCTTCGCCACCCTGTTCAGCTGCGCTGCGGCCAAAGACGGTTCCAACTACTCACGCTGGTGTTACAAGCCGTTTGAAGATCAGATTCAGCCAGCCCGTGCTGAAGCCGATCACAACAAGCGTATTGAATACTACAAACAGGCTCAGGTTGTGATGCATGACCAGGCGCCTGCGCTGATTATCGCGCACTCTACGGTGTACGAACCTGTCAGCAAGAAAGTGACTGGCTATGTGGTTGACCCGTTAGGTAAACATCACTTCGAGAACGTTGATATTCAGGAATAACAGTCGGGGCCGGTAGCTGGCCCCTTCTTACCCCCTGTTGGGCCGGACGTTTCCGGCCCAAGCCTGTACCGCTCGGAAGCAAAAAAATGGTCAAGGCGCCCTTAAAGGCGTCGCGAGGGAGAATATCCGTCGCAAGATGTGAGCAAATATAATCTCTCAGGCATAGATCCTGCGGGAACCAAAAGAGAATCCGGAATATGCTGCAGTTCATACTCCGACGTCTGGGACTTGTCATCCCGACGTTTATTGGTATTACCCTGTTAACCTTCGCGTTTGTCCATATGATCCCCGGCGACCCGGTGCTGATTATGGCTGGCGAACGCGGTATCTCTCCTGAACGTCACGCGCAGTTGCTGGCCCAGATGGGTCTGGATAAGCCGCTGTGGCAACAATATGTCTCCTATGTCTATGGCGTGCTTCATGGCGATCTGGGCATCTCACTGAAAAGCCGTATCCCGGTCTGGCAGGAATTCGTTCCCCGCTTCAAAGCCACGCTGGAGCTGGGTATCTGCGCGATGATGTTTGCCGTCGCCGTAGGCATTCCTGTCGGCGTTCTTGCTGCGGTTAAACGCGGCTCCGTTTTCGATCACACTGCGGTAGGCATCTCGCTGACCGGCTACTCCATGCCGATTTTCTGGTGGGGAATGATGCTGATCATGCTGGTCTCCGTGCAGTGGAACCTGACCCCGGTTTCCGGGCGAATAGGCGATACGGTATTCCTTGATGACAGCCAGCCGCTGACCGGTTTTATGCTGATCGACACCCTGATCTGGGGCGAGCCGGGCGACTTTAAAGACGCCGTAATGCATATGATCCTGCCAGCCATCGTGCTGGGCACCATCCCGCTGGCGGTAATCGTACGTATGACCCGTTCCGCAATGCTGGAAGTGTTAGGGGAAGATTATATTCGTACCGCGCGCGCCAAGGGCCTGACGCGGATGCGGGTGATTGTGGTACATGCGCTGCGTAACGCCATGCTGCCTGTGGTGACCGTTATCGGTCTGCAGGTGGGAACGTTACTGGCCGGTGCCATTCTGACCGAGACAATCTTCTCCTGGCCTGGTCTGGGTCGCTGGCTGATCGATGCGCTTCAGCGTCGTGACTATCCGGTGGTGCAGGGTGGCGTGCTGATGGTGGCCATTCTGATTATCGCGGTCAACCTGTTGGTTGATGTGCTCTACGGCGTGGTTAACCCGCGCATTCGCCACAAGAAATAAGGGGGCCAGGATGTCTTTAATCGATCCAGGCAGCGTGACCGCTGCACCCAAGCCCATGACCCCTCTGCAGGAGTTCTGGCACTATTTTAAGCGTAACAAAGGCGCCGTTATCGGCCTGGTCTACGTGGTTCTGATGTTCCTTATCGCGATTTTCGCCAACGTTATCGCCCCGCATGCTCCGGCAGAGCAGTTCCGTGATGCGTTGCTGCATCCTCCGGTCTGGCAGGAGGGTGGGAGCTGGAGTTATCTCCTCGGCACCGATGACGTCGGGCGCGATGTGCTTTCCCGCCTGATGTACGGTGCGCGCCTGTCGCTGCTGGTCGGCTGTCTGGTGGTGGTGCTGTCGCTGATCCTTGGCGTGATTTTTGGTCTGATCGCAGGCTATGTCGGCGGGGCGGTGGATGCCATCATCATGCGTCTGGTGGATATCATGCTGGCTCTGCCAAGCCTGCTGCTGGCACTGGTGCTGGTGGCGATTTTCGGGCCGTCGATCGTTAACGCCTCGATTGCGCTGACCTTCGTGGCCCTGCCGCACTACATCCGACTGACCCGCGCTGCGGTGCTGGTGGAAGTGCACCGGGACTACGTTACCGCCTCCAATGTGGCGGGTGCGGGTGCTCTGCGTCAGATGTTCGTCAATATTTTACCAAACTGCCTGGCACCGTTAATCGTGCAGGCGTCTCTGGGCTTCTCCAATGCGATCCTTGATATGGCCGCGCTGGGCTTCCTGGGTATGGGTGCGCAACCGCCAACGCCGGAGTGGGGCACCATGCTCTCCGACGTGTTGCAGTATGCGCAAAGTGCCTGGTGGGTAGTGACCTTCCCCGGTGTGGCGATCCTGCTTACCGTGCTGGCATTTAACCTGATGGGCGACGGTTTACGCGACGCACTCGACCCGAAACTCAAGCAGTAAGAGGCACCAGATGGCACTATTAAATGTAGACAAACTGTCGGTGCATTTCGGCGACGAAAAGGCACCGTTCCGCGCGGTAGACCGCATCAGCTATCAGGTCGAACAGGGCCAGGTAGTGGGCATTGTGGGAGAATCCGGCTCCGGGAAATCTGTCAGCTCGCTGGCGATTATGGGGCTGATTGATTACCCTGGCCGCGTGATGGCCGACAAGCTGGAGTTCAACCAGCGCGACCTGAAACGTATCTCCGAAAAAGAGCGTCGCCAGCTGGTGGGCTCGGAAGTGGCGATGATTTTCCAGGATCCGATGACCAGCCTGAACCCCTGCTACACCGTGGGCTTTCAGATTATGGAAGCGATCAAGGTGCATCAGGGCGGCAACAAGAAAACCCGCCGTCAGCGCGCGATTGACCTGCTTGATCAGGTCGGTATTCCCGACCCGGCATCACGTCTTGATGTCTATCCGCATCAGCTTTCCGGAGGAATGAGCCAGCGCGTGATGATCGCGATGGCGATTGCCTGCCGGCCAAAATTGCTGATTGCCGATGAGCCTACCACCGCCCTGGACGTGACCATTCAGGCGCAGATCATCGAACTGCTGCTCGATCTGCAACGCCAGGAGAACATGGCGCTGATCCTGATCACCCACGACCTGGCGCTGGTCGCCGAGGCCGCGCAGCACATCATCGTGATGTACGCCGGGCAGGTGGTGGAAACCGGCAAGGCCGTGGATATCTTCAAGGCTCCCCGTCATCCCTACACTCAGGCAATGCTTCGCGCGCTGCCCGAGTTTGCGGCTGACAAGGCGCGCCTTGCTTCACTGCCGGGCGTGGTACCGGGCAAATACGATCGCCCGAACGGCTGTCTGCTGAACCCGCGCTGCCCGTATGCCAACGACCGCTGCCGCGCAGAAGAACCTGAATTACGTGATATTCCGGGCCGTCAGTCCAAATGTCATTACCCGCTGGATGATGCCGGGAGACCAACTTATGAAGCCTGAAGAAAATTCTGCTCTGCTGATGCAGGCGATAGATTTGAAAAAGCACTACCCGGTGAAGAAAGGCCTGTTTGGTCAGGAACGCCTGGTGAAGGCGCTGGACGGCGTCTCCTTTAATCTGGAACGCGGTAAAACGCTGGCAGTAGTGGGGGAATCTGGCTGCGGTAAATCGACGCTTGGACGCCTGCTGACCATGATCGAAACGCCGACCGAGGGCCAGCTGTTTTATCAGGGACAGGATCTGTTAAAGCACGATCCTGCAGCCCAGAAGCTGCGTCGCCAGAAAATCCAGATCGTGTTTCAGAACCCCTATGGTTCTCTGAACCCGCGCAAAAAGGTCAGCCAGATCCTGGAAGAGCCGCTGCTGATTAACACCAGCCTGAGCAAGGCGGAGCGCCGCGAAAAAACGCTGGCGATGATGGCAAAGGTCGGCCTGAAAACCGAACATTACGATCGCTATCCGCATATGTTCTCCGGCGGCCAGCGTCAGCGTATTGCTATTGCCCGTGGTCTGATGCTGGATCCGGACGTGCTGATTGCTGATGAACCTGTTTCCGCACTCGACGTTTCCGTACGCGCGCAGGTGCTGAACCTGATGATGGATTTGCAGCAGGAGCTGGGGCTGTCCTACGTCTTTATCTCTCACGACCTGTCGGTGGTTGAACACATCGCTGATGAGGTGATGGTGATGTACCTGGGACGGTGTGTAGAGCGGGGCACTAAGGAAGCGATTTTTGCTAACCCACGTCATCCTTATACTCAGGCTTTGCTGTCCGCCACGCCGCGTCTGAACCCGGACGATCGCCGCGAGCGCATTAAACTGACCGGCGAACTGCCAAGCCCGCTGAACCCGCCGCCAGGATGCGCGTTCAATGCGCGCTGCCGTCGCCGTTTTGGCCCTTGTACGCAAATTCAGCCTCAGCTAAAGCAGTACGGTGACCAGCAGATCGCCTGCTTTGCAGTGGATCAGGATGAAGGTCAGCCTGTCGGCAAGTGACAACAATAACGTTCAAAGGCGAATCTCAGATTCGCCTTTTTTTGGCTGAAACAGAGGCTTATTTATTAGGAAAACAGGTGTATTGTGAACTGGATCACAGCATTGTACTTATGCGCCCCGTTCACCTCACGCTTGAGTGAAAAACAGGCCCACCGGATAAAATAGGGGGGCAGGGCCAGTGAAAAGTGACTTATGTCAAATTTATGCCGCCATCAGGAGATTATTTGATAACTACAACTAAAGTATTGCTGACCTATCTGTGAAAACGTATTTTTCGTAACCAGCCATTTTCTTTTCATTTACGGATTATTTAATTAACCTGGCGAAATTATTTAATTAAGGCAAATAATAACAAAGTTGACTGATAGTCTGCGTAGCCATTTATTTTATTTATCCTGAAGAGTTAATTATTCACTAACCGTTATAAACAGGCTTAAGAATAATCTCAGGGAAATAAAAATAGTGTGTTATATTGCCGCAAAATTCCTCTACTCTCCGCGATCATTCCCATGAAAAGTTATGATGACCTGCAGCGTTTTAAAGAAAAAACGCAAACAAACCATATCGAATTCAAGGACATGTCTGAACAGACGAAGAATTCAGACAATACCA
Organism: Erwinia sp. E_sp_B01_1; assembly: GCF_036865545.1. Taxonomy (NCBI): domain Bacteria; kingdom Pseudomonadati; phylum Pseudomonadota; class Gammaproteobacteria; order Enterobacterales; family Erwiniaceae; genus Erwinia; species Erwinia sp. E_sp_B01_1. Next base: position 121,855 of record NZ_CP142208.1, read on the forward strand.
ACTGGGCGATCATTAAACAGTTGATGACGGATGACGCGGAGCCGACATTAGGCAACGGGCAGCGTATTGATGTGGCTGCTCCGCAGCCCGTTGGCGAAGATGTTTTCAAGGCAGTACACGTACAGCCTGAGGCAGTCTTGCAGACCCAGCCGCATTCATTGCGGCCCGTGGCTCAGCAGCACAGCGTGGCAGCGTTTGTCGCCAGGCCGGTGGGTGCTCAGGTGGGCGGTTCGCTGCTGGACAGCATTTCCGCTTCGCTGAAACCCGCCGCTGAACCTGCTCCTGCCGCCGCTGAAACTCTGCTGGCTGCCGCGCAGCCGGATGCTTTTGCCGCGGCCGCACAGCCCGCTCAGGCACCGAACCCGCTTGCCGCGGCTCAGGTGCAGAGCCCGCAGCTGACCGCGCAGCCGGATGCTTTTGCCGCGGCCGCAGAGCCCGCTCAGGCACCGAACCCGCTTGCCGCGGCTCAGGTGCAAAGCTCGCCGCTGACCGCGCAGCCGGGCGCCGTTTCGCAGCCCGCATCTTTACTCTCGTCGCTGCCAGCCGCGCCGCCGGCCCGCACCCCTGTGCAGGCTGAGCTGCCGCGCTTTAAACAGCTGTTCAGCACGGCGCCGGAGCCGTCCATCGTTGCCCAGTCCAAAGATACTTTGCTGCAACCTCTGCTGGAGAGAATTGCCTCATGCCGTTAGTTTGTATTTGTTCTCCCAAAGGTGGCGTAGGTAAAACCACCGTAGCTGCCAATCTGGCTTACACCCTCGCCCGCGGCGGCAGCAAAGTGCTGGCGATTGATTTCGACGTGCAAAACGCCCTGCGTCTGCACTTCGGTGTGCCGCTTTCTGATGGCCGTGGCTATGTGGCAAAGTCCTCAGAATCACCGGACTGGAGTCAGTCTATCCTGACCACCGGCGGCAATATCTTCGTGATGCCTTACGGAGAGGTTACCGAAGAGCAGCGCGTTGAATTTGAAGATAATTTAATCCGTGACCCGAACTTCCTTGCCCGCGGTCTGCACACCGTTCTGAACTATCCGGGCCTGGTGATTGTGGCGGATTTCCCGCCAGGTCCGGGCCCGGCATTAAAGGCAATGGCTGCGCTTGCCGATTTACACCTTGTAGTGATGCTGGCGGATACCGCTTCGCTGTCACTGCTGCCGCAAATCGAAAACGAAAAGATGACTGGCGCCGCGCTGAATCAGCGTGCAGGACACTACTTTGTCCTGAACCAGAGCGACAGCCGTCGCAATATCAGTCGTGACGTAACGGCCTTTATGCAACAGCGACTGGGAGACCGGTTGCTGGGTGTGGTGAATCGCGATGAGAGCGTGGCGGAAGCCAATGCCTCGCAGCAATCCATCTTTGATTTCAGCCCTGTATCGGCTGCGGCCTTTGACATAGAGATTGTAGGCAAACGCGTTGCTGCCCTGCTCGATATCAAGGTCGGTGACGGCGAGATGCAGGCACCGCTGAGATCGCGTTAGTCGGCGGCTAAGCCGTCGGGTATGGATGCCTGAATCACCGTAGCGCGCCCGTGCTGCGGTAAAAATAATAGTCTCGCTTTCAGGATGACTTATGAAAAAAGTCCTGTATTACCTGCTGCTGCTGGTATTATTCCCGCTCGCCGCAGTGATTATCATCACCCCTATGGACAGCCAGAAACAGTATATTTTTGGTCTGATTTCCATCGCCATTCTTTTTATCCTGGGCATCAATAAAAGCCGCAAGATTTCTATGGTGATGGTGTTCCTTTCGGCATTAATGTCGACTCGTTATATTTTCTGGCGCGCCACGGAAACGCTCTCTTTTAATTCCGAAGTGGAAGCAATCCTGGGGATCGGGCTATTTATTGCCGAGATTTATGTCTGGGCGATCCTGATCCTCGGCTACCTGCAAACATCATGGCCGCTTAAGAGAACCATCGAGCCGATGCCCGATGACATCAACTTATGGCCGACCGTTGATATCTACGTGCCGAGCTATAACGAAAGCCTTGATGTGGTCCGTGATACGGTGCTTGCCGCACAGTGTATCGACTACCCGCGCGACAAAATCAAAATCTATCTGCTGGATGACGGCAAGCGCAGCGAGTTTGCGGTGTTTGCCGCCGATGCAGGCGTGGGCTACATCACCCGCGACGACAACCGCCACGCTAAAGCCGGTAACCTGAACCACGCGATGCGCATCACCAAAGGCGAGCTGATTACCGTCTTTGACTGTGACCACGTAGCCACCCGTGCCTTCCTGCAGGCTACCGTCGCGCCGTTCCTGAAAGATCCCAAACTGGCCCTGTTACAGACGCCGCACTATTTCTATTCGCCGGATCCGTTTGAACGTAACCTCAAGGCCGCGCGCGACATCCCTAACGAAGGCGCGCTGTTCTACGGCCCTGTTCAGCAGGGTAACGATAACTGGAATGCCACCTTCTTCTGCGGCTCCTGTGCGGTAATTCGCCGATCGGCGCTGGAAGAAATTGGTGGCTTCGCCACAGAAACCGTGACCGAAGATGCCCACACCGCGCTGAAAATGCAGCGTCTGGGCTGGAAATCTGCCTTCCTGGCCCTGCCGCTGGCGGCGGGTCTGGCTACAGAGCGTCTGGGTCTGCATATCGTTCAGCGTACCCGCTGGGCGCGTGGCATGACGCAGATTTTCCGCGTGGATAATCCCCTGCTGGGTCGCGGCCTGAAGTGGCAGCAACGCCTGTGCTATCTCAACGCCATGCTGCACTTCCAGTTTGGCCTGCCGCGCGTGATCTTCCTGACGGCGCCGCTGGCTTATTTGCTGTTTAACCTGAACATCATTCACTCGTCAGCCAGCCTGATTTTCGCCTATGTGCTGCCGCACCTGGTGATGTCGCTGTATGTGAACTCCCGTATGAATGGGCGCTTCCGCGCCACCTTCTGGGGTGAAATTTACGAAACGGTGATGGCGTTCCACCTGGTTATCCCGACGTTCCTCACCATGATTTCGCCTAAACACGGCAAGTTTAACGTGACGGATAAGGGCGGCCTGCTGGATGTCGGCTTCTTCGATTTCAACATCGTGCGTCCTCATGTGATTTGTGCGGCACTGCTGCTGATTGGTGTGGTCAGCGGCATCGTGCGTGCTGTGGCGCATGACTATTTTGGTGTGGACCCTTACGTTATCGCGCTGAACGTTGGCTGGGCGCTGTTCAGTCTGATCATCCTGATGGCGGCCATTGCCGTGGCGCGGGAAACCAAACAGACCCGCAAAACTATCCGCATCGAAGTGGACATTCCGGTAGTGCTGCATTACGCCAGCGGCATCTCTTCACGTACCACCACTGTCGATCTGTCGATGGGTGGAGCGCGGGTAAATGCACCCGATGATCGGCATGAAACGGACCAGATCGAAGCGATCGACCTGATGCTGCAATCCGGTGCTATCACCATTCCTGTTGGCACCATCGGTGCTGAAGAGGGGGTGATCCGTCTGAAGTTCGACGAGATCCCCCTGTCACGCCGCCGCGAGCTGGTGCGTGTGGTGTTATCCCGTGCTGATGCCTGGATTAAACCAGAAGGGGGAAAGACCGACCTTTCCGCTCCCTGATAACCATTATCCGTACCGTATTTGAATTGTTCTGGCTGACCTGGAAAGACCGTCGTGCAAAACGTCAGACCCTGAAGGCTGAAGAGGATGGCGTGGCATGAAGCGACTGATTTTCCCGGCGATCTGTTTTACCAGCGTTCTGACTTTGAGCAGCGTCTGGGCCGCACCGGAAAGCGTGACTCAGGACAGCTCTGCGCTGTCGCAGATCCCGCCTCCGGCCGGTCTCTCTTCTGCGGCTCAAACCGGGAGCGAGAGCTATGCTACCCAGATGAATCAGGCAACCAGTGATTCTTCGGCTGAGCAACCTTCAGCAGCGGATACCACTCAGGAACAGCCCGACCCGGCTATGAGCCTGCCAGCAGGTTTGCCGCCGTTGCCTGCGCCGGTCACTGAAGCTCCGGCTGGGGTTCCCCATGTGATGCTGAACCAGCCGCTCTCCACCACTATTTCGGTCGGCGAGATGGGCCAGACCAGCGGCATCCTGTTAACCGGCGGTCAGCTCCAGTCAGGGATTGTCTTTACGCTCCCCGGCGATGAAGTGATCACCAACGCCCGCCTGAACCTGTCACTGAAAGTGTCACAGGCTTTGGCCGCGCGTAACACCTCGCTGCAACTGATGCTTAACGGCCAGCCGCTGGGAACGCTGCCGCTCAGCGCCTCAGACAGCGAAAGCGAAGAGTATCAGCTGGATATTCCCGCCGCGATGGTGGTGTCCAGCAATAACCTCAGCTTTAAAATTAATGATGCGGATCAGCTGCTGTGCGAGCGCGACAGCGCCAGCCAGTATCAGGTCACCATCCTGCCAAAGACCAGACTGTCGCTGGAAGGCCAGCAGCTGAACATCGGTAACACGCTGCGCAATTTCCCGCGTCCGTTTATCGATCCGTTGCGTATGACGCCGTCGAGCGTGGCAATGGTCTTTGGTCAGTCAGTGACGCAAGGGAAAGTCAGCGCTGCCGCTATTCTCTCCTCCTGGTTAGGCATTCAGACCGATTATCGCGGGATTAACTTCCCGGTGCTGCGTAACGAACTGCCTGAGAAAAACGGCATCGTCTTTGCCCAGCCGGGTGAAACCATCGCCGGTCTGGTTGTGCCGGACGTCACCGGCCCGACGCTGCAATTGGTGGATAACCCGGTAAATCCGGTTTACAAGCTGATGCTGGTGATTGGCAAGGATGAAGATGAACTTCGTCAGGCGGCATGGCGTCTGACCCAGCCGCTGAGCGTGGACAGCGCTTCGCTGGCGGTAGCCGGACAAAACATCCCGCTGAGCAAGCCTTATGATGCGCCACGCTGGATCAACACCGATCGCCCGGTTCGCCTCAGCGAGCTGCTGCGTAAAGATCAGAGCCTGACCACTACCGGTATCTGGCATGATGCGCTGCGTGTTAACTTCCGCGCCGCACCAGACCTGTTCCTGTGGGATGGTGAAACCTTGCCGGTGCAGCTGACCTACCGCTTCCCGTCGGAAAGCTGGATTGACGAGAACAAGTCGTTCCTCAACGTGGGTCTTAACGGGACCTTCCTGCGTAACCTCTCGGTGAACAAAGTCGGACTGTTAGAGAACATCTGGCACCGTCTGGGCGGCGATGCGCGTCAGGAAAATTACACCCTGAAGCTCGATCCCTACCTGATTTATGGCGACAACCAGCTTCAGCTCTATTTCAACATCAAGCCAAAAGAGAACGCGCCTTGCGGCGTGCTGACCAACAACAACATCAAGAGCCGTATTGAGGACGATTCGTATATCGATCTGAGCCATACGCGCCACTTTACGCTGTTGCCGAACCTGGCTTACTTCGTGGGGGCTTCGTTCCCGTTCACCCGTCTGGCGGACTACTCACAGACCGTGCTGATGCTGCCCTCCTCACCGAGCAATGCAGAGATCGGCACGCTGCTGGATATGGCAGGACGTTCTGGCAATGCCACGGGCGTGGCGCTGAGTCACAACAGTGTGATGTTCGGTATTCCGGCTGGTGGCACCTCTTATCAGCGTCTGCAAAACAGCGACGTGCTGGCGGTGACCACCCTGGCTCAGACCGCCTTTAATCAGTCGATGTTGCAGGGGACTCCCTACGATGTTAACGGCCATACGCTGGGCGTGAAAGAGCCGACGCTGCTGGATAACCTGCGCGGCTGGCTGACCGGTGACTGGTATCGCCAGGCGGTGGATGCCGATCGCTATTTCTCTTCCAATGAAGACTGGCGTGGATTTGTCAGTTACAGCTCGCCGTGGAACAGCTCCCGCGTGGTGGTGATGACCGTGGCAACCGATGATGCGCAGCTTTCACGCCTGCATCATGACCTGTCGCTACAGCGCATCAATGCCGGGATCCGTGGCGACACCGCCATCATCACTGATGAAAACGGCATCCGCAGCTTCCGCGTTGGCGCGCAGTTCCCGAGCGGACAAATGCCCTGGTACATGATGGTGGTCTGGTATGCCAACCAGCATGCCGTGGTGCTGGCGCTGCTGGCGCTGTTGTTCTCTGTCCTGGTGGGTCTGAGCACTGTCGTACTGCTTAAGCGGCACGCCTGGAAGCGTCTGAACCCGCAGAATGATGCCGATTCCTCTGGCGAGAAGAAGTGATGACCCTAATGAAAATGAAAACGCTTACCGCCAGACTTCGTCAGCTTCAGGTATCCGGGCTGGCTCTGGCTGCCTCCACACTGGTCTTCCCGGCGGTGGCAGCGGAAAACAATCCGGCCCTTCAGGCTCTGTTCGATCAGGCAAATTACTGGCACCAGAAGGCTCATGACGAGCTGGCCCGTGATGCGCTGAACAAAGTGCTGATGGTCGATGGCAGTAACACTCAGGCGCTTTACCTGATGGCCTTGTGGGCCCAGCAGAGTGGCGATACCGCGACCGCAGGCAAATGGCGTGCCCGCCTCAATGAAGTGTCACCGAACGACTCCCGGCTGGTGGAACTGGAGCAGGCCCGTCAGTTGCAGTCTGTCCCGACGGCCCAGCTCAGCCTCGCACGTCAGCAGGCACGCAGCGGCAACATCTCCGCTTCGTTGCAGACCTGGCGGAACACCTTCAGCGGTAACGAGCCGCCAGCCAGCGTGGCGGCGGAATACTACCTGACGATGGCGGGCGACCGTTCGCTGCTGCCGCAGGCGGTGGATAATCTTCGTCAGTTCTCAGCGCAGAATCCTCAGGATAACGGCGCCAGGCTGGCGCTGGGTAAAGCCCTGACCTATCAGGAAGCGACCCGCCGTGAAGGGTTGCAGATGCTGGAAAGTATGGCTGACGGCAATCAGGATGCCGATCGGTCGCTGCGTCAGGCGCTGTTATGGCTTGGCCCGAAACCGGATGATGCGCCGCTTTATCAGAACTATCAGCAACGGCACCCACAGGATCGCACGGTGATGGACTATTACCGTAAGAACGCCGGCGGCGCCGAAAAAGGCCAGGGCTTTACCGCGCTGAACAGCGGTGATGTAGCTGGTGCGCAATCGGCCTTCGATCAGGTGCTCCAGGCGAACCCGGAAGATGCCGATGCGTTAGCCGGTCTGGGCTATGTTGCCCAGCGCAACGGCAACTATGCGGCCGCAGCCGATTATCTTGAGCGCGCAGCGAAGCAGGGCGGTGACAGCAGCCAGCAACGTCAGCAGCAGTCGGCCGATGCACGTTTCTACGCACAGCTGGCGACCGCGCAGCAGGCGATGAAAGCGGGCAACAGCGAGCAGGCGCTGAGCCTGAGCGAACCGCTGACTCAGGCTGAAGGCGAGAAGGGCGTGTCGGCGAAACTGTTCCGTGCCGACGTTCAGCGCCGCAACAATCAGCTGGAGGCCGCTGAGCAAACTTACCGCTCTGTGATCCAAAGCGATCCGAATAACCGTCCGGCGAAAGAAGGCCTGTTCTACGTCCTGCGTCAGCAAAACCGTGGCGCAGAAGCCAATACCCTGCTCTCTTCCCTGCCGGACAGCGTGCGCGAAAGCGTAACGCCAAAGCCTGCCGTAACCAGCGATCCGGTCCGTCGTCAGGCTAAACAGGCGCTGGCCGCTGGCAATCCGCAGCAGGCTGTCACTATCCTGCAGCAGGGGATCCAGCGCTTCCCGACCGATCCCTGGGTCCGTCTGGATCTGGCACGTTTATATCAGCAGCAGGGCAACACCTCGCTGGCGGCTGGCGTGATGCAGCCGGCGTTCCGTAACGGTGCCAGCAACAACGAAATTTACGCTGGCGCCCTGTTCGCCAGTGAAAGCGGCGCCTGGCAGCAGACGCAGACGCTGATCTCCCGCGTTCCTGTCCGCAGCCAGACCAGCGAGATGCGTGAGCTTTCACGTCGCGCTAACTTCAATCTGCAGATGGCTGTGGCAGAGCAGTATCTGGCGCAGGGATCTGACGCCGCAGCGGCTAACACGCTGAAGGCGCTGGCAGTCAATCCACCGGAGAACCCGGCTGATGCCGGTAATCTGGCAAAAGGGCTGGCCGATGCGGGTGACCTGACTACCGCCGTTTCGGTGGTACGCAACAGTATGCAGCGTGGCGTGAAAGGCAATGCGGGCGATTATGCCGCGCAGGTTGCAGTGCTGAATCAGGCTGGCCTGGGCGGTGAAGCGCAGACTTTCCTGAGCAATCCGGAATTGCAGTCGCGCAGTACGCCAACGCAGCTGGCCGGTATTCAGAATGGCTACGTGATCAACGAAGCCGATCGTCTGCGCTCGCAGGGACAATATGCCGCCGCGTATGACAAGCTGATTGGCGCATTGCAGCACGATCCGCAGAACCAGGATCTGATGTTTGCCATGGGCCGTCTCTATCAGTCCGGCAAAATGAACAAAGAAGCGGGCGTGGTCTATGACTACCTGATGACCCGCGATACGCCAACGCAGGATGCCCGCATCGGGGCGATAGATGTGGCGCTGGCCACCAACGATCTGGCGAAAGCCAAAAGCCTGACCAGCGGACTGCGCGGCGAACCCACGCCGGAACGCCTGCTGTTAATGGCACGCGTGGCGGAAGCTGACGGCGATCATCAACAGGCACTGGCCTACCTGCGCAATGCACGCGGTAAGATGATTGGGCTGAACGGCGGCACCGACGGATCCAATCCGGCTATCGGTGGCCTGGCGCTGAACGATAATCCGTTTATCAACCGAACCACGCCTTCCCAGCGTCGTTCGCCTTCTGCTTACGGCTCTGTGATGCCGTGGCAGCAGACCCCGGCGGGCAGCGATGCTGCGCTGCAAACCACGGGTGTGGCAGCCCCAACCCAGCAGAGCCGTACCCTGCATCAGATCGACACCATGATGGACGATCTGCAGGAGCGTACCGGCACCTGGGTGCAGGGCGGGGTTCAGGTCAGAGGACGTGACGGTGAATCGGGCCTCAGCAAGCTGACGGAAGCCAAAGCACCGCTGACCTGGTCAACCGTGCCTTATGGCGACACGCGCTTTGACTTCACTCTGACGCCGGTGACGTTAAGTGCAGGCAGTGCTTCCGGCACTTCTACTTCACGCTTTGGCTCTCAGGCGCTGGAGCAGGGGCGTAGCGCTCAGGCCAACGACATTCTGCCCTCTGAAGTGAAGCTGGATTCTCCGGGATCGCAGACCGCTTCCGGTGTGGAAGTGAATCTGGGCCTGACCAACGATACCTTTAAAATTGACCTGGGCTCAACGCCGCTGGGTCAGGATCTCAGCACCCTGGTGGGCGGCATTCAGTGGTCACCTAAACTCACGGATTACCTGACGCTGATCCTCACCGGCGAGCGCCGTGCCGTCACTGACAGCCTGCTCTCTTATGTCGGTGCGGAAGATAAACTCAGCGGCAAACGCTGGGGCCGCGTAACCAAAAACGGTGGTGATGCGCTGTTGAGTTATGACAACGGTGATGCCGGGTTCTACTTTGGTGCGGGGGGTTACAGCTACATTGGCGAGAACGTCGAAAGCAACCAGAGTGTGATGGGTCAGGCGGGCGCTTATGTTCGTCCGTTCCATGACGAGAACGGTGAGCTGAAAACCGGTATCAGCATGAGCTGGATGGATTTCTCGAAAAATCTCAGCTACTACAGCTACGGCCAGGGCGGTTACTTCAGCCCGCAGAACTTTGTCGCCGTCTCGTTACCGGTTGACTGGAGTAAGAACTACGACGATTTGAAAGTGAAGGTGGGCGGCTCCGTAGGCTACCAGTCTTACTCTCAGGATCGCAGCGCTTACTTCCCGACCGATCCGGAAAAACAGGCTCAGCTTGAAAGCTATTACAACGCCGGTTACGCCACCGAGGCTTACTATTCTGGCGGCAGCAAAAATGGCATTGGCTATAATCTGCATGCCGGTGCGGATTACAAGGTGAACAAAGACATCACCCTTGGTGGCCAGCTTGGCTACGATACCTTCGGTGACTACAACGAAAGCACCGCCCGACTCTACTTCCGCTATATGCTCGGAGACAAATAAGCATGAGTGAACTTACAGACCGCACGCTGAATTACTATCGTCAGCAGCAGTATCAGCCAGGCTGGTTTGATTTACTGAGCGTGATGATTAACGGTATGTTACGCAATGCAGGAGAGCGTGAAAGCCACGCCTTCCTGCAGCAGATGGGCGAAACTCTGGCGACCCGCTACCCGTTGGCTGCGGCCCAAACCGTGGCCGATCTGGAACAGCAGATCAACGCGGTACTGGCTCAGTTCAACTGGGGTTTTGTGGATGTGCAGCCGCATGAGAACGCCGTGGTTATCTCTCATATGGCGCTGCCACCGGGCGATGGGCAGATTGAAGCCCGCCAGTGGCGTCAGGCTTTGGCTGCTGTGTTGCTTGGGCTTTATGCGCGTTGGTTACGCGATCAGGGGGGCGATCATGCCGTACCGCTGGTGTGTGAAGAGACCGACAGCGAAGCAACGCTGAATTTCCGTTATCAGAAGTGAGGAAGCTAACGATGTCTCTGCTCAGAGCGGGCGTGATGATCATTGCGATGGTGGTGGGCTGTGCGCAGGCCACCGCGTCCGATGGATGGAGTAGTTTTAAAACCCGCTTTATGACCAGCGATGGGCGGATCCAGGACACCGGCAACAACAACGTCAGCCACACCGAAGGGCAGGGCTATGCGATGCTGATGGCGGTCTGGTACAACGACCGCAACAGCTTCGACAGCCTGTGGCGCTGGACGCAGCAGCATCTGAAAAACCCGCAGAATGGCCTGTTCTACTGGAAATATATTCCCGACGCGGCCGATCCGGTGGCAGATAAAAACAATGCCTCCGATGGCGATGTGCTGATCGCCTGGGCGCTGCTGAAAGCGGGCCAGAAGTGGCAGAATCAGGCTTATCTTCAGGCATCTGACCGGATTCAGAAGGCGATCATTCAGCGTGATGTGATTACCTTTGGCGGTTATACGGTGATGCTGCCGGGCGCGCAGGGGTTTAATAAAACCAGTTATGTGGTGCTGAACCCCTCTTATTTCCTGTTCCCCGCCTGGCGTGACTTTGCCGCGCGCAGTCACCTGAAAGTCTGGAATAACCTGATCGACAGCGGCATGGATCTGCTGTCGAAAATGCGTTTCGGCGATGCCGGGTTACCGGTTGACTGGGTGGCGCTGAATGCCGATGGCACGGTTGCCCCCGCCACCGCCTGGCCACCGCGCTTTAGCTACGATGCGATCCGCGTGCCGTTATATGTTTACTGGTATGACGCGCAGAGCCTGCAGCTGGTGCCTTTCCAGCGTTACTGGATGAGTTTCTCCAGGCTGCAAACGCCGGCGTGGATTGACGTAATGAGCAACAACAAAGCGCCCTACAATATGGCAGGCGGTTTGCTGGCGGTACGTGATTTAACGCTGAATGAGGTGGGGAATGTGAGCGATCGGCTGGATGAAAAAGAGGATTATTACTCTTCCAGCCTGCACCTGCTCAGCTGGCTTGCGCTGAAGGATCGATAAAAAAAGGCCGCTCAATGAGCGGCCTTTTCAATTGTGAAATGATTTATTTGACCAGCTCAGCCGTTAACCAGGCAACGTTGTCTACGCGTGCGCCGGTGATTTTGTAGGAAGCCCCCGCCTGATGAGCTAATGAGAAAAGCACGATGAGTTTTTGCTCGCATATAGCGTTGCAAAATAGACTTTTCAAGGTGTACTATGTACTCCTTGAAAAGGAGTTCCACCTGTGAATCATGCGATAGAATTTATCGAAACCTCGATATTTACCCGCCAGATAAAACAGATAGCCACGGATGATGAACTTAAAGATCTCCAAAAAGAGCTTATCGAATCCCCCGACAAAGGCGATTTGATACAGAAAACAGGCGGATTAAGGAAAATCAGGATGGCGACAGGCTCCCAGGGAAAAAGCGGGAGCGCCAGAGTGATCTATTTTCTTGCCACGGGAAAAATAATCTATCTGGTTTTGGCATATCTAAAAAGCAGTAAAGAGAGTCTGACGGATGCAGAGAAGTCAGAGCTGAGGAAGCTGACAAAAATATTAAAAAGTGAGGTGTGACATGACTCTTTTTGACGAGCTCAAAGCTTCTCTGGAGGAAGCTGTAGACATTAAAAAGGGTGTTCAAGCCCCCGCGAATGTTACCCGATATGAGATTGCTGACGTGAAGGCTATCAGAGAAAAACTCAATGTTTCCCAGGCCGAGATGGCAAAGGCATTGGGTACCAGCGTGGATACCATCAAAAGTTGGGAGTTGAAAAGACGTAATCCGACTGGGTTAGCAGCAAAAGTCCTGGCGGTCATTCAGGCTAACCCTGATTTCTTTCAGGCACTGGCAGCCCGCTAAGGCTTCACCGGCAAATTTTTGAAAAGGCCGCTCAATGAGCGGCCTTTTCAATTGTGAAATGATTTATTTGACCAGTTCAGCCGTTAAGTAAGCAACGTTGTCTACGCGTGCGCCGGTGATTTTGTAGGAAGCCCCCGCCTGATGAGCCTGCGCAGCGATTTTGGCTTCAGCGCCATCCAGAGTGGAGGCTGACGCGGTCACGCTCTGTGCAAAGCTGGCGAATGAAATCAGGGTGAGTGCTGAAACTGCAACTAAAGTTTTGATGGTTTTCATGATCGTTTCCTAAGGTTGTTTTATTCGGAGTGGGGCTTTCTGCCCCGATGTAAACAATCATAGGCTTGATGAGGGATGATTGAAAGCTGAGCTATTTGCTGAAGTTTGTCAAAATAATTGAATGAAAATTAAGCGTCATTTTGCAATAAAAAAAGACCTCGTGGTGAAGTCTCCATAACTCAACCCCGATGACAGCCTGCCATCGGGGTTCAGATCTATTGCGGATAGGCGACCCAGTCACCGCCGTTCAGTCGTATCCAGGGTTTCCCCTGATACATCATCACTACCGCGTTATCATTCTCTGACACCACCGGCGTTTGCGGCAGGTTTTCTGTCAGCACCGACATATTCACATTGGCTGCATTAAATACCTGACCATCCACCACGCGGGAAACCAGCTCTGAAATGGCCTGCAGGCTGGTCGGCGCATTAACATCCAGCGCCTGTCCCTGATGGGGGGCCTTCATGCCCACGAACTTAATGCCTACCGGAACATGAGTAATGCTCGGGCTGGGAATATCCCTCAGGCCGGACATCTGCATTTTGTCACCCTGCAGGGCCGCACCATGCTCCGGCACCACAATAACCATCACCCGACGGCCTGACTTATCCAGATTGGTCAGGAAGGTATCCAGCTGATCAAACAGCAGCTTCGCGCGTGGCGGCCAGGGGGCGGTTTTGCTGCTGCCCAGATCGCGGGTGCCGTCATGCAGCGGGATCAGGTTATAGAAGGTCGCCGTGCGGGCATCGCTGCTTTTCTGGCGTTCGTCAAACCAGCGCTGCATGACCTCGCCATCATTTAACACCGGCGAACTGTCGAACGACGTCAGCTCGGCTTTAAATCCGGCCTGGGACATCAGCGGGGCGGTCAGGTTGCCATCTTCACGCAACTCCTGAAGATAATTTCCGAAGACGCCGGTATGGTCCATCATTAACTGCTGCTTAAAGCCAAGATTCGCAAGGTTATCAAAAAGATAGCAGCGTTGATCCACAGGCTTGTAGAGATCGCTGTGCGACGTCTGCCCGCAACTTGCTCTTAGCAGGCGGATCCCCGCCGGGCCGCTGTAGCCGGTAGCCGAGTTGTAGTTGCTGAGCATGATATCGAAATGCTTCCACAACGGATGATCGCGCAGCTGGGCAGCATCCATATCGGACCAGGCCAGTGAGCAGATGTTGATCACCAGAATATCAAAGGGCGCTGAGTCGGCTGGTAACGCATCAGGGAAATGAGTGACCCGCTGCTTTTCGCTCTCGTAGAATTTATTCAGATAGGCGGTGAGATTGGCGCTGGTGGGCGGTGCAGACTCATCCAGCCCACTGGCAGCAGCGGCTCTGGTTGCGGCGGCATCAGATTGTGGCGCAGTGTTCAGTGCGACAGGCGGCGCGGCTTCTTTTGAGGGGAGCAAAGCAAAAGAGGGGCCAGCGATATTCACCACGTTAATCCACAACAACATCGCCGATACCAGCACCGTAATACGGATCCACTGGGCAATAAACAGGTAGAGCACCAGCATGACAAAGGCGGTACCGACCATCTGCCAGTTGATAAAACGATTAGCCAGATCCAGCAAGTAAGCACCGGAGAATCCGGCAAGCTGGCCCCCTGGCTCATGATGGTTTCAGGCCCCGGCAGCCAGGTATCATGCCAGAACAGGCCGATGCCGATGGGAATGGAAACCCAGTTGCGCAGGCGATGCAGCGGCTCTGAAGGGAGAGGGATCAGCAGCCAGGCCAGAAACACCAGGTTGGTCAGGGCGTGAAAATTAAGGTAACCAAACCACAGCAGGGCGAATTTGATCAGGAAATAAAAGTTCCAGCCGCCCAGACCCCGCCACAAAGAGAGGGCAGGAGGCGAAGAGGGATGTTTTTGGCTCATTGCTTATCCGATGTTGAAGAGTTACGCCGCCAGGTTCCTTCATATTTCAGTGCGCGCGGCGGTGTTAGACGGTGGATCGCCCTGTGCCACTTTTTCGGCAACCAGCGGGCATAAACAGGCTTCAGCAGCAGCAGCGCCAGCACCAGCAGAATCAGGATCTGCACCCAGTCCATCAAATTCATTCGGCGTCTTCCGGGGGGAGGGTTCCGAGGGTGATATCCTGCGGCTTACGGCGCAATGGCGCTTCCTGTGGGACGGCAGGGGCCTGTTCCGGCTGAGGAGCTGCAGGCGCAGTACGCCAGGCCGTTTTGACTTTTTGCGCCATCTGCCGCACTTCCGACAAAATCTGCAAATCCTCCTGCCATACCAGGCGATTGGTGAAAATCTCATCATGGGGCAGGCGGAAGATAAATTTCAGCGCCGTGTCCAGATCATTAAAGCGGCAGGAGGAGAGAAACAGCCAGATACGGTCATCCGCCAGCGTCACTAAATCGCCATAGCGGCGGGGTTTGCACAGGGTCAGCGCCTGTTCCGGCTTCAGTTCCGGCACCGTCCTGAGCGCCACCAGCAGCCCTTTGCCGTTCTCCGGCAGCAGGGTATTGTTGACCAGCAGCGTCACAGATTCACAGAAGGGCTCCAGCTTAAGAAAGCCCCTTTCCTGCAAAGGCTGCATCGATTTTAACAGTATGTTCAAATCAGCGGGCACGTGGCGATTGTAGGTTTGCCCCTGGATCCCCTCCAGGGTGGTCAGAAATCGTGACATGGGTGCAGTGAACGGCACGATAGCATTTACCCCGCAGGCCAGAAGCAGCCGCTCGTCGCTGTAACGCAGCGCGGTTTGCATTTCACGCACCACGATTTTCAGGCCGCTGCCGCGCGTGCGGCGCAGGCTGTGGATCTGAGCAGCCAGCCCGGGAATATGATCGCTGTGCTGCAGAGTGAACACCACCGTGGCGGCATTTGCCTGGCTTGCACGTTCGAAAACCGCCTCATTATCGCTCAGCAAACGCCACTGGCTGGAAAGCGGCGGGGCACCTTCCAGTACCGATTGTTCTGCAAAAAATAATTGCTCATCATTCAGGGTTAACGGGTCCGTTTGTTCTTCCTGGCTGATTAAGGTAAAGCCATGATCGGTGGCGGATAAACGTAATGCCCGGTCCGCTAACATGTTATCGCCACTCGCCCACCAGCTAATCCGGTAATTCCAACTGTCCTGCTGCCAGTCGAGGTGGGAAAGCCCCTCTAAATGGCGATAAAATGTTTGAAGGTGGTTACGGATGTTATTAATTCCTGACCCGGACGTAATAATCAGGAAGGAAATTTGTTTCCCACTAAGCCATTTTTGTAATTTTTTAAGGAAACTAAGCACTTCCTCAGCCGCTATTTTTTCCCATAGCAATGAGGAGGTGAAAAATATCACCAGCCGGGGCTTATCTGATAACACACGGGTGAGATCGTCAGTCAGGTGCATTAAAGCCTTTTGCGTTTCTGGCAAAGTAAACATAGGGATAGCAGCCGGCCCGGTAGCGAGATCCGGTGTCAGAAGGGCCTGGGGCTGGCTGCCAGCAGCGATTAACGCCACCGAACGTTGTACAGCAATGCACTGGCGTGCCAGTAAACGGGCGTCTTGTTCCCGGTTAGCCGTCACCCAATAACAGCCTGATGGCTGCATTCGCATTAATTCATCCCTGACCTGTTCAAAACCTAAAGAGAATGTAGGTGTCATGAGTTTTTTCGTTACACGTCCCAGTATAAACATTAAGTGTAGAACAATTAAAAATAGAAAGTCTGAGTTGTATTCCTGTAAATATACATTACAACTTACACTAATCCGAATTAGACTACCTGTAAGAAAGTTCTTAAGTCAATTCGCCGCTTTTTTTGGGCTCGCGCTACAGAAGGTTATCCAGGATGAATGAGACGCGAACGTCTGTGTTATCCAACAACAGTGAAACACAGGATGATATCCGGGCTTTAGCTGACGCCTTTTCCTTACAGAACTGGCGCTATATTGATATTGCCCGTCAGGAAAAACTGGAGAAGATTATTGCCCGCTGGCCGCTGTTAGCCGAGCTGGTTTCTGCCACCCCTGCCGGGGAGCGGTAATGCCGGTTCTGGCATTTCAGGGGGTACGCGGCGGAGCGGGAGCCACTTCACTCACCGCTGCCTTCGCCTGGGCATTGCATCAGCTGGGCGAATCAGTGATTGCGGTCGATCTCTCTGCGGACAATCAATTGTGCCTGCATTTCAACACCGCCCCAGGCCATCCCCGTGGCTGGTTGCGGGCGGCGCTGGATCATCAGCCCTGGCAGCAAAGTGCCCTGCGTTATGCTGAGGGTCTGGATTTTATCCCGTCAGGCCAGCTCAGCGATGATGAACGCATGGCTTTTGTCAGCGAGCCGCTGATTTACAGTCAGGCCTGGGCCGCGCAACTGGCGGAGCTCAGGCAAAGTTACCAGTGGGTTCTGCTGGACGTGCCCGCAGGGGAAACGCCCTGGACAAGGACAATACTGCAACAGGCCGAACGGATCATTACCGTGGTGGTGCCGGATGCCAACTGCCATATCCGGCTGCATCAGCAACGTTTTACCTCCGGTAACTACTTCTTACTCAACCAGTTCTCACCGGTCAGTAAATCGCAGCAGGATCTGCATCAGTTGTGGCTTACCAGCCTGCAAAATCTGATCCCCCTGCATATTCATCGCGACGAAGCCGTGGCCGAAGCCCTGTTATGCAAGCAGCCTTTTGGTGAATACCGCCCACAGAGTCTGGCGGCAGAAGAGATTATGACGCTGGCGAACTGGGCGCTGATTACTTTGCGTGAGCAGACATGATGTCACCTTTACGCTGGCTGCTAATCCCACCGGTCTGGCTGTCGCTGCACCAGCGATATTCCGGCTTCCGCCAGCAGGGCACGCCAGTGCTGACGTCGGCGCTGCACTGTTTCTGGCTGGTTCTGGGCTGGTCGGTACTGCGGTTTGAGGGGCCAGGCTGGCAACGGGTGCAGGCCGAACGCCGCAGATTATATCCCCATATCTCACCGGAAAGGCCACGGCCAGCGGATATTCTGCGCTACCTTGTGCAAAGTATCTGGCTGCTGCTGGTCTCTCCGCTTGATGCAACCCGACGGCGTGAACGCTCACGAATGCTCCCGGTAAAGGCCTGGCGTCAGGGGATTTATCGCTGGCTGGGAAAAATGCCTGAACGTGCGGAAGAGCGCGACATAGCCCGCAAAGCTGACCGGCGACTGAAAAGCATGAATCCTCTGCTCAGGCGAGTTTTGTTCGGCCTTGCCATTCTTTCGGCATCCGCGCTGGCGCTGCTTTGTATTTCGCAGCCGTTCGATTTCTTCACCCAGTTTGTGTTTGTGGTGCTGCTGTGGAGCGTCGCAATGATAATGCGGCGAATACCGGGACGGCTGCCGACCATGATGCTGATTGTGCTGTCGCTGACCATCTCGTGCCGCTATCTCTGGTGGCGTTATACCTCCACCCTGAACTGGGATGACCCGGTAAGCCTGACCTTTGGGGTATTGCTGGTTGCGGCAGAAACCTACGCCTGGGTGGTCCTGGTTTTAGGCTATTTCCAGACGCTGTGGCCGCTGCAACGCCAGCCCGTGTCGATGCCGGAGGATATCAGTAGCTGGCCAACCATCGATTTATTAGTGCCTACCTATAATGAAGCGTTGAGCGTGGTGAAGCCCACACTTTATGCCGCACTGGGGATTGACTGGCCAAAAGAGAAGCTGACAATTTACGTGCTGGATGACGGTGACCGCGCGGAGTTTCGGGAGTTTGCGGCGGAAATAGGCGTGAAGTATATAGCCCGTAGCAGCCATGAACATGCCAAAGCGGGCAACATCAACCATGCGCTGCGCACCGAATGCAGCGGTGAATACGTGGCGATTTTCGACTGCGACCACGTACCTACCCGCTCTTTCCTGCAGGTGGCACTGGGCTGGTTCCTGAAAGATCCTAAACTGGCGATGCTACAGACGCCGCACCATTTCTTCTCGCCCGATCCTTTCGAGCGCAACCTTGGCCGTTTCCGCCGGACGCCAAACGAAGGCACGCTGTTTTATGGCCTGGTACAGGACGGCAATGATGTCTGGGATGCGGCTTTCTTCTGCGGTTCCTGTGCTGTAATTCGCCGTTCAGCGCTGGATGAGATTGGTGGTATAGCTGTTGAAACCGTCACCGAAGATGCCCACACCTCCCTGCGGCTGCATCGCAAAGGTTACACTTCGGCCTATATCCGTATTCCTCAGGCCGCCGGGCTGGCGACGGAAAGCCTCTCCGCCCATATCGGGCAACGTATTCGCTGGGCAAGGGGAATGGTGCAGATTTTCCGGCTGGATAATCCGCTGACGGGCAAGGGGCTGAAGCTGGTGCAGCGGCTTTGCTACGCTAACGCCATGCTGCATTTCCTCTCCGGCATCCCCCGGTTAATTTTTCTGCTGGCCCCGCTGGCTTTCCTGTTGTTCCACGCCTTTATCATTTTTGCGCCCGCGCTGATGATCGCCATTTTTGTGCTGCCGCACATGATCCACACCAGCCTGACCAACTCGCGGATTCAGGGGCGCTGGCGTCACTCTTTCTGGAGTGAAGTCTATGAAACCGTGCTCGCCTGGTACATCGCCCGGCCAACTACGGTGGCGCTGTTCAACCCACACAAAGGCAAATTCAACGTCACCGCCAAGGGCGGACTGGTGGAAGAGCAGCATCTCGACTGGGTGATCACTAAACCCTATATGTTGCTGGTGCTAATCAACCTTGCCGGCGTCGCTGCTGCCTTCTGGCGTCTGCATTCTGGCCCGCCTCAAGAGGTGATGACGGTGCTTGTCAGCCTGATCTGGGTGTTCTACAACATGATTATTCTGGGTGGGGCGGTCGCCGTTTCGGTGGAAGCAAGACAGATCCGTGAAGCGCACAGGGTGGAAATTGCCATGCCTGCCGCGCTGGCCCGGGCTGATGGCCATATGCTGCCCTGCACGCTACGCGACTATTCAGATGGGGGCGTGGGTGTGGAACTGCGGGAAGAAAACCTGCTCAGTGAGAAAGATAAAGTTTATCTGCTGCTACGCCGGGGCCAGCAGGAGTTCAGCTTCCCCTGTTATGTCCAGCGTACCTTTGGCCGCCGGGCCGGTATCCGCCTTCACGAACTGACAACCGAACAGCACGTGGAGTTTATCCAGTGCACCTTTGCCCGCGCAGATACCTGGGCATTGTGGCAGGACAGTTTCCCTGAAGATAAACCGATCCAGAGCCTTGCCGATATCGTGGTGCTGGGCTTCAGGGGCTACCTGCGACTGGTCGAATATGGCCCCGCACCCCTGCGCAGGTTGTTTGCGCTGCTGACACAGCTGACAGGCTGGGTAGCGTCTTTCTTCCCCAGAAGCGTGAACCGGTCAGGTTCAGCGGCATTCTGATTCAAAAAAGATGAAGAGATGATGACGAAAAAATCAGGTTGGTTAACCGCATTACTGCTGGGTGTTTTACCCCTGGCTCAGGCTGCGCCAGACAATTCTACGCTGCCAGGGGCTGGCACTGAGGCCCGGCAGGTTAAGCCGGACATTGATCCCGCTGCGCCCGTGCGTGATATTTCCTCGGCCTTTGCCCGGATCGCTCCTCCTCCAGGCAGCTTTAATCTGCTTGGCACCCGTCCTGAGGGGCAGATAGAGTTCGGGGTGCGCAGTGATGAAGTGGTGACCCGGGCGATGCTGAACCTCACCTTCCGTCCATCGCCTTCGCTAATCCCTGCGCTGTCGCATCTTAAAGTTTTTCTTAATGATGAACTGGTGGGCGTGGTGACGATTGCACCTGAGCAGCTGGGGAAAAATAACCAGGTGCAGGTGCCGATCGATCCGCGCTTTATCGGTGACTTCAACCGCATCCGTCTGGAGCTGGTCGGGCATTATGCCAATATCTGTGAGAATCCGGCTAACAGTGCCATCTGGCTGGATATTGGCAAGGAGAGCACGCTGGATCTCTCGCTGCAAAAGCTGGCGGTGAAGGACGATCTCTCTGACTTCCCTGAACCCTTCTTTGATACGCGTGATAATCGTCCCCTGACGCTGCCGGTGGTTTTTGCCAGCGCCCCTGGTCCAGCCCAGCAGCAGGCTGCGGCCGTGCTGGCCTCCTGGTTTGGCACCAAAGCCGACTGGCGCGGACAGACTTTCCCGGTGCTCTACAACCAGCTACCGCAGCAGCAGCATGCGGTGGTCTTTGCGACCAACAGCCGCCGTCCTGATTTTCTGAAGGATCTGCCGCCGGTCGACAAACCCACGGTGGAGATAGTCGACCAGCCGGATAACCCTTATCAAAAAATGTTGCTGATCCTGGGCCGCGATGACAAAGATCTGCTGACGGCCGCGCAGGGGATAGCCCAGGGGCAATTGCTGCTGCGCGGTCAGGTTTCCACCATCGACAGCCTGAAAGAGCTGGAACCCCGCGAGCCTTACGATGCGCCAAACTGGGTGCGGACCGATCGCGCCACCACCTTTGCCGAACTGCAACAGTTTGAGGGGCAGTTTCAGGCCAGTGGTATGCAGCCTTATCCGATTGGGCTGACGATGAAACTGCCGCCGGATCTCTTCCTGGTCCGCGCCCGCGGGATAGATATGGACATCAAGTATCGCTACACCTCGCCAGTACAGGATGATGGCTCGCGGCTTGCGGTCAGCCTCAATGACCAGTTTGTGCAGGATTACGCGCTGACCAACAAGCGTCAGCAGGGCAACCAGCTGCTGCGGATCCCACTGGTGCAGGGGTTGCTGGATGGCGGTACCCAGCTGACTATTCCGGCGTTAAGGCTGGGGGTGGTTAATCAGCTGAGGTTTGATTTTGATTACGCCAGCACCTTTATTGGCGGAGCTTATAACGACAAAACCAGCGAGGGCCGCTGTGAAACCGTGCTGCCCGTGACCAACCATGTGGTGATTGACGGTAACTCGACGATCAATCTGTCCGGCTATCGTCACTATATGGAGATGCCTTCGCTGGGGGCCTTTGCCAGCGCCGGTTTCCCGTTCAGCCGCAATGCGGACCTGGCGCAAACGCTGGTGCTGGTCAGCCCTCATCCGGAACCAGGCAAGGTCACGGCGCTGTTGGATGCGCTGGGCAATGTCTCTGCGCAGACAGGCTATCCTGCCCTGAAAGTGCAGATCACGGATGACTGGAGCAGGGCGAAAGAGAGCGATGCCGACCTGTTGATGATCGGCACGCTTCCCTCCCAGCTAAAGGAAGATGACAAAATCAACCTGCTGGTAGAGGCGGCTAAAAGCTGGGTCAATAAGCCTAACCGACAGACTGCCTTCTCCAGCGGCATGAACTTACCGGACGATCGCCGGGCAGAAAGCCAGACGACGATCAGTTCAGCAGGGCCGATGGCGGCGCTGGTCGGATTCCAGTCTCCTTTCTATCCGCAACGCAGCGTGGTCGCTCTGCTGGCCGACAGCCCGCGAGCCTGGGAACTGTTAAACGGCGCGCTTACCGACAGCGGTAAACGTGCCGCTATCTTCGGCTCCGCCTCCATTATTCGTGAATCCGGCGTCAACAGTTTGCGGGTGGGCGACACCTACTGGGTCGGTCATCTTCCGTGGTGGGAGCGGCTGTGGAATGCGCTGGCAACTCACCCGGTATTGCTGGCTGTTTTTGCCGCTGTGGTGGTGATCCTGTTTGGCCTGCTGGTCTGGCGACTGATGCGCCGCGTAAGCCGCCATCGTCTGGGCGATGAGGATGACGAGTAGTGAAACGTTCATTGCTCAGCCTGCTGGTGCTGATGTCCCTGAGCAGCACGGCGCTGGCTGCCCCTGCCGACGGCCAGGTTGAGCCGGTCGACTGGCTGCTGCAACAGGTCAGGATTGGCGAAGCCACCAATAAATATGATCTGGTCAGCCAGTCGCTGTACCGGCTGGAAAAAATTGCGCCGGATAATCCGCAGGTGCTGGCGGCGCAAATCCGGCTGGCGCTGCATCAGGGCGAGCAGGACAAAGCCCGCCAGCTGATGGCGGCGCTGAAAAAATCCTCGCCCGACTCGCTGGCAACCCGTCAGGCCGAAGCCAGCCTGCTGCTGCTTTCCGATGCCGGAAGGCAACAGTTGCAGCAGGCGCGTCTGTTGGCCACTTCCGGGCGGCTTGAAGAGGCGCGCACTGCCTACGATAAGCAGTTTAACGGGGTGTTTCCTTCCGGCGAAATTGCGCTGGAATACTGGCGTCTGGTGGCCCGCCTGCCGGGACAGGAGGATCGGGCGCTGGCAGCACTTCAGGCGCTGGATCGCGATGCACCGGGCAGCATCAACGTGCGGATGGCGATCGCCCAGATGGAGCTGAGCCGTGATAACCAGGCCGCTGCGGTTAAGCAGTTGCAGGCGGTGGCGGTCGATCCTGCTGGCCGGGTTCAGGCTGCTGAACTGTGGCTGAGCAACATCAAGTCGCAGCCCGTCACGCCGCAAAGCGTGGCACAGCTGAAAACCTATCTCGCCACTTTTACCAGTGACAAGCCTCAGTCAGATGGCCTTGTTGAACTGGCACGCCAGCAAAAAATGCTGGCCGATCCCGCTTATCAGCAGCGTTTGCGCGGATTAGCGATGATCGACAAGGGCCAAAGTACCGCGGCTATCCCGGCGCTTCGGGCGGCGTTGAAAGCCACGCCGGACGATCCGGATTTGCTCGGCGCAATGGGACAGGCGCTGGCCAGAGCCAATAATCGTGAAGCGGCCACTGGCTTTTTCCAGCGGGCGATTGTGGCGGATGCGCAGGGCACCGACATTGCCAAATGGCGCAGCCTGTTGCAGTCAAACCAGTACTGGCTGGCGATTGCTCAGGGAGATAAAGCGCTGGCGGCTGGCGATCCCGCTCAGGCGAGCCGTCACTATCAGCTCGCCCGCAGCCTGGATAACAGTGATGGGTATGCGCTGGTAGGGCTGGGAGATGTGGCCCTGGCGCAGAAGAATGAAGCCGTGGCGGAAGAGCAGTACCGGCGCGCGCTGCGGGTTGAACCCGGCAACACTACGGCCACCCGTCGGCTGGCAACGCTTTATCAGCAGCAGTCGCCGCAGAAGGCGATGGCCTTTATCAACGGGCTGCCTGCCGCGCAGAAACGCTCGCTGGGCGATACTCTGACGGCTTTGCGCAGCAATGCGCTCAGCGCCGAAGCGGATAAGCTGGCGGAGGCGGGAAGCTGGCCGCAGGCGGCGGAAAAATACCGTCAGGCGTTGCAGGCCTCGCCGCAGGATGTCTGGCTAAACTACCGCCTGGCGGGTGCGCTGCGTCAGGCAGGCCAGCCACAGGAAGCCGACAGGCAGATGCAGGCGATGGCCCGTCAGCAGCCGGATGTGCCTGCTCAGGTATACGCCAGTGCTTTGTATCTTTCGGGCAGCGGCAGGCCCGATCGGGCGCTGGATCAACTCCATTCGTTGCCGGAAGAAAAAGAGATCGGAACATCAAAGATCTTACTGCCCGGCTGGAGACCGATCGGGTTAATGCCCGCGCCGAAGCCAGCCTGGACAGGATTGAAGCGCTGGTGGCAGAAAATCAGCCTGTCGAAGCCCGCAGGCTGATGCAGGCGCTGCCACCGGAAGTCGCCACGCAAAGCGTGAACACTGGCCGCCGGGTGGCGAATGCCTGGCAGTCAGTGGGCGATGCGCAACGGGCAGCGGCGATCTATCAACAGTTGAAACCCCAGGCTGCGAAAGAAGCCCCTTCGCAAAGTAGCGCACTGGTGTTCCGCGATGCGGCCCGGCTGGAAGCGTCACAGCATCAGCCCGAGGCGGCACAGGCCGATTACAGCCAGGCGATGGTCGCCAGCGGTATCACCCCAACCCTGCCAGAAAATAACCTCCGCTACAGCCTGCTGACCCGCAACGATAAGCGGGATGACTGGCTGAAGCGGGGCATTCGCAGTGATGCGGCCGATCTCTACCGCCAGCAGGACACCACCCTGACGCTGGAGGAGGATTACTCCCGCAATAAAGGCACCGGCGGCGTGTCGGATTTCACGGCGCACACCACCATGATGGAAGTCGAAACGCCGTTTGCCGCGGGCAAAAGTTTTCTGCGGGTGGATAACGTAGATGTCTCAGCCGGAACCTTCTCCCGTAACAGCAGCGGCAATATTGATGAAAACTTTGGCACCTGCGCCAACGATGATGCGGCCTGTAGCCGGGATTACCGTCAGCATCAGAACGGCACCAGCGTCGGGCTGGGTTACCGCAGCGATAAATGGTCAGCCGATCTGGGCACCACGCCGCTGGGGTTTGCGGTCACTAACTGGGTAGGCGGCGTCAGCTGGAATACTGATGTAAAAGATCTGGGCGTTTCACTGACCGCTTCAAGGCGGCCTATTTCCAGCTCATTGCTTTCTTATGCTGGCGCTCAGGATCCCAATCTGGCCAGCGGCAAAACCTGGGGCGGCGTGGTTGCTACTGGTGCAGCCATTGGTCTGAGCTATGACCAGGGCAACGCCAACGGCGTCTGGGCCGATATCAGCGCGCACCAGATCACGGGTGAAAACGTGGCGGATAACTCGCGCGAACGGCTGATGGCGGGCTATTACTACAAGCTGCTCAACGAGGATAACCGGCGGGCAACCATTGGCCTCAACGGCATGCTCTGGCATTACGCCAAAGACCTGAGTGATTACTCACTTGGGCAGGGGGGCTACTACAGCCCGCAAAGTTATACCTCGCTGTCGGTGCCGGTTACCTGGCGTCAACGCACCGAAAACTGGTCTTACGATCTGGGTGCTTCTGTCTCGTGGTCTCATTCAAAAACCAGCGGAGAATCACGCTATCCGCTAAGTTTCGGTTCGCTCACCGCCAATAACCCGAAAAGCAGCGACAGCAGCAGCAGTGGCTTTGGCTACACGCTACGGGCGGTGATTGAACGCAGGCTCACCGCCCACTGGACGCTGGGGGCCGGTGTGGATATTCAGGAAGCCAAAGATTACACGCCAAGCCACGGATTGATTTACGCCCGCTACTCAATGGCAGGCTGGGAAGGCGACCTGGATATGCCACCACAGCCGTTAACGCCTTACGCAGACTTCAAATAGTCCGTAAGCCGGGGGGAATTTTACCCTATCCCGCTCAGAAAGCGCCTAATCAGCAGGTTAGCGGATCGCGGTGCTTAACAAGCGGCCACCATAAGATATACTCAGGGCAGTTTTGCTGCCCCCGGTGGCAGCATCCAGTGATTCGGAGAACAGCTTGCGTGTCAGTCGTTCATTAACAATAAAACAGATGGCAACGGTGTCAGGCGTGGCTGCCGTAACCATCTCGATTTTTATTGTCATTCAGCTTTTCCACTTTGTGCAGCAGCGCAGGGTGGATTATGCCCAGCAGATGGAAAATGTCGCCCATACCGTGCGGCAACCTTTATCCCAGGCGGTATTAAAAGCGGATATTCCCCAGGCGGAACTTATCCTTAATTCACTGAAGCCGGCGGGCATTCTGGCGCGAGCTGAAGTGGTGCTGCCCAACGGCTTACAGGCTCTGCATACGGACTTTGAGCCGGAAAAGCCGGTGCCGGACTTTATCGCCAGGCTGTTTGAACTGCCGGTAAAAATTACCGTTCCGCTCTACTCTCTGGAGCCTGCCAATCCCAAGCCGCTGGCCCTGCTGGTCTTGCAGGCCGACTCCTGGCGGGTCTATCAGTTTATCCTCAGCGCGCTGTCGACCATGGTGACCACCTACCTGCTGCTGGCCCTGATCCTGTCGGTGGCTATCAGCTGGTGCATAAATAAGCTGATAGTTCGTCCGCTGCGGCGCATTGCCACTGAGCTACAGGATTTGCCTCCCCAGAAAGCCATCTCTCACCAGCTTGCGCTGCCGGATCGCCATCGTGACGATGAGCTGGGCATGCTGATCCGCAGCTATAACCGTAATCAGCAGGTGCTGGAAGCGGTACATGACGAGATGAGCAGGCAGACTACGCGATTTAAGCTGACCAATCTGCCCAACCAGACGCTGTTCCTGGCCCTGCTGGAGCAGCATCTGAACTCCATTCCCACTGATGAAAATTTCAGCGTGATGGTGCTGCGTATTGAAACACTGCTGGAAACCAATGGCGTGGTGATGGACGAGCAGCGGGATGCGCTGCTGCTGACCCTGCTAGAGAAAATCCGTCACTGCACTGACAGCCAGACGGTGCTGGGCCAGTTATCCGGCAATGATTTTGTGCTGCTGGTGAAACGGGCTAACAAGCCCTTCCGGGCTATAAGGCTGGCCCGCCTGTTGCTGATGCGTCTTAATCAGCCCGTGGCGCTACAGACTATGCAACTCAGGCCTAACGTCAGTATTGGTCTGGCGCAACGTGAGGATAGCGATCTCACCGCACAGGATTTACTGAGCCGTGCCGCTTCCGCCATGATGTCTGCCCGTCTTGAGGGCAAAAACCAGATCCTGTTCTTTGACCCGGCGATGATGGAGCGGGCGCATAAACGCCTGACTCAGGAACACGATATTTTGCAGGGGCTGGCAGAAGAGCAGTTTGCCCTCTACCTGCAACCGCAGATTGATATGCGCAACGGCAGGCTGGTCGGTGCGGAAGCCCTGCTGAGGATGCGCCAGCCGGACGGGAGCTGGGCATTGCCGGAAGACCTGATCGTTAACGCTGAGGAAATCGGCGTGATCGGGGCGCTGGGGCGCTGGGTGTTTGAAGAGTCCTGCCGGGTGCTGGCAACCTGGCAAAAGCAGGGGATTCATCTGACGCTCAGCGTCAATCTCTCTGCGGTTCAACTGCGCGAGCCGGATATGGTGGCGCATCTGCAGGACCTGATTCACCGCCACCGTATCTCACCAGGCAGCCTGATGCTGGAGATCACCGAAACGGCGCAGGTTGGCGAGCCTGAACAGGCACTGAAATTGTTAAGCGAGCTACAGAAAGTGGGTGTCTCCGTCGCGCTGGATGATTTTGGTATGGGCTACGCGAACCTGAACTGGCTCAGCCAGTTTAAATCCCTGCCCATCAGCAAGCTGAAGATGGATCGCAGTTTCGTCGCTGTGTTGCCTGACGATGACACTATGGTACGCATCGTTGCCGCTATCGCGGAGATCATCAAACTGGATGTGATCGCCGAGGGCGTGGAAACCAGTCAGCAACGGGACTGGCTGCTGGCACGCGGCATCCATATTGGTCAGGGCTACCTCTATTCTGAAGCGCTTCCCCTGATGCTGTTTAATAAAAAATACCTGGAATCCTTTACACAATAAAACCTTACCGGCAGGGATAATCGCTGGTGGTAGCAATCCTTAAGCCAAATGCCGATTGCTGATGTGATTCAGCTCATAAATTGACGTGCTGGCGGGACGCTGAATGTGTCAACTTATATCAATCCCGTTAACGTAGTGTTATTTTCGCGCTGAAGCATGATTATAACTCCAGCGAATTCACCCGCCATCCAGGCCGTTACCGGACATTTTTATGAAAACTTCCCTGTTTAAAAGCCTTTATTTCCAGGTGTTAACAGCTATCGCCGTGGGCGTGCTGTTAGGGCATTTCTATCCCGAGATAGGTGCCCAGATGAAACCCCTGGGCGATGCCTTCGTTAAGCTGATCAAGATGATCATCGCGCCCGTTATTTTCTGTACCGTGGTAACAGGGATTGCCGGTATGGAAAGCATGAAAGCCGTAGGCCGTACCGGTGCCGTGGCGCTGCTCTATTTTGAAATTGTCAGTACCGTTGCCCTGATCATTGGTCTGGTGGTGGTCAACGTGCTGCAGCCTGGCGTGGGGATGAACATTGACCCGGCCACGCTGGATGCCAAAGCGGTGGCGGTGTATGCCCAGCAGGCTGAGCAGCAGGGCGTGGTGGCATTCCTGTTAGATGTTATTCCAAACAGCGTGATCGGGGCCTTTGCCAGCGGCAATATTCTTCAGGTGCTGCTGTTCGCTATCCTGTTTGGTTTTGCCCTGCATCGCATGGGTGATAAAGGAACGCTGGTCTTTAACTTTATCGACAGCTTCTCCAAAGTGATTTTCGGCATCATCAACATGATCATGCGTCTGGCACCGATTGGCGCCTTCGGGGCCATGGCCTTTACCATCGGTAAATATGGTGTGGGATCGCTGGTCCAACTGGGGCAGCTGATTATCTGCTTCTATATCACCTGTCTGCTGTTTGTGATCGTGGTGCTGGGACTGATTGCCCGCGTGGTGGGCTTCAACATCTTCAAATTCATCGCCTACATCAAGGAAGAGCTGCTGATTGTGCTGGGCACTTCCTCTTCGGAATCGGCGCTGCCTCGCATGCT
The DNA here is from genome assembly GCF_036865545.1 of Erwinia sp. E_sp_B01_1. Lineage (NCBI taxonomy): Bacteria > Pseudomonadati > Pseudomonadota > Gammaproteobacteria > Enterobacterales > Erwiniaceae > Erwinia > Erwinia sp. E_sp_B01_1. Next base: position 150,544 of record NZ_CP142208.1, read on the forward strand.
CGATAAGATGGAGAAGCTGGGCTGTAAAAAATCGGTGGTGGGGCTGGTTATCCCAACCGGCTATTCGTTCAACCTGGATGGCACCTCGATATACCTGACCATGGCGGCAGTATTTATTGCTCAGGCCACCAATGCGCATATGGATATCTGGCATCAGATCACCCTGCTGGTGGTGCTGCTGCTCTCCTCTAAAGGCGCGGCAGGGGTTACAGGCAGTGGATTCATCGTGCTGGCGGCAACGCTCTCTGCCGTTGGCCACCTGCCGGTGGCGGGTCTGGCGCTGATCCTCGGGATTGACCGCTTTATGTCTGAAGCGCGCGCGCTGACCAACCTGGTCGGTAACGGCGTGGCTACCGTTGTGGTAGCGAAGTGGGTGGGCCAGCTGGATGAAAAACAACTTAAGGAGACGCTAACAGCGGGAAAAAAGGCAAAAAAGCTGCCTGATACGCCGGTATAAGCGTTTATTTTACTTAAAACCCTCCGAAATGCCCGCCGCGACTTGCCCTCGCGGCGGGCATTTGCATAATAACCCCCAGAGATTTTAATCATTTTTCACTTCAGGGTGGGACATCCCCGCCATCGCGTGGTCTAAGAAGCTGTTCCGTTAAAAAACAGCGGCTTCTCTGAGTTATCCTCCCGTCGATAGCAGCAGGCCGTAGATCGCCAGTGATTTTTTTTGGTTTGTGATTTAGTAGGGGTTCACATGCAGGGCACCAGAATTCTTCTTTTGGTCGGTGGAATATTGCTGGCCGCCGCCAGCAGCACTGTTCAGGCTGAAACACTCCAACCCGATCCCGCCTGGCAGCAAGGGAAACTGGATAACGGTTTCAGCTGGCAGGTTTTGACAACGCCTCAGCGTCCCAGCGATCGCGTTGAAGTTCGCTTACTGGTTAACACAGGTTCGCTGGTGGAAAATACCCAGCAGGCCGGTTACAGCCATTTATTGCCGCGTATGGCCCTGGTGCACAACGCGAAACTTGATCCTGCCCAACAGCGCTCGCTGTGGCAGCAAAGCATCGATCCCGATCGTCCACAGCCGCCCGCTCTGACCTCTTACGATTTCACGCTTTATACGCTCAGCCTGCCGAATAACCGGCCTGAGATGGTGAAAGAAGCGTTGAACTGGCTGGCGGCAACTGCCGGTGATATGAGCATCAACGAGCAGACAGTGAACGCCGCGCTGAGTGCGGATGATCCGATAGCGACCTGGCCTGCCAACCCTCAGGATGTCTGGTGGCGCTATCGCCTGAAAGGCTCAACGCTGTTGGGACACGATCCGGCTGCGCCTGCCAATGCCCCTGTGGACATGGAAAAGCTCAAGGCGTTCTATAAGCAATGGTACACCCCGGATGCCATGACTCTGATGGTGGTAGGCAATGTGGACAGCCGCGGACTGGTAGAGCAGATCAACAAGACCTTCTCTCCGCTGGAAGGCAAGCGTGATTCGCCTTCGCCAATGCCCACGCTGTCGCCGTTGCCGCCTCAGCCCGTCAATCTGGTGAACAATAATCTGACCCAGGATCGCCTGTCGCTGGTGTGGGATACCCCCTGGCAGCCGATCCGTGATTCGCAGAATCTGCAACGTTACTGGCAGAGCGATCTGGCAAGGGAGGCATTGTTCTGGCATGTTCAGCGCGTGCTGAGCAACAACAAAGCACAGAAAGTGCAGGTCGGATTTGACTGCCGCGTGCTCTACCAGCGCGCCCAGTGTGCCATCAACCTGGATGCGGATAACGCCACGCTGCCAAACAACCTGAATCTGGTGGCCCGTGAAATGGCTAACATCCGTGATAACGGTCTGCCGCAGGAAGAGTTTGATGCACTGATGGCGCAGAAGACGGCCGAGCTGAACAAGCTGTTTGCCACTTATGCCCGGACTGACACGGATGTGCTGATGAGCCAGCGTTTGCGCTCCCAGCAGAATGCGGTGGTGGATATCGCGCCTGAGCAGTATCAGAAACTGCGCCAGAGTTTCCTCTCTGGCCTGACATCACAGATGATGAATCAGGAGTTGCGTCAGCAGCTCTCTCAGGATCTGACCATGATGCTGATGCAGCCGCAGGGCGAGCAGGAAACCAACGTGAAGTCTCTGCAGGAGAGCTGGCAGAAAATCATGGTCCCGGCCCCGGCTCCCGAAGCTGCTGCCGCCGTGGATGAAACCCGTCCTGAAGTGTCAGATATTCCGGCTTCATCAAATTAAGCCGTCAGACGTTACCCGGCAGATTGTTGCTGCCGGGTAACGCCCTTGCTTGCTGTTCAGTTTTTTGAACAAATCCACGTTAACAGCCTTGCTGAGTACCCCATCTTTCCTGCCGGGATCACCACACCCGTGCGCGCAGCCATTCGTTGACCAGCATTGGCCAGCTTGCCAGCGGCAGATCGGCGACGTTGCGGATGCCGAAACCGTGGCCCCCCTTCTCGTAAAAATGCAGCTCGCTCGGGACATTGTGCTCGCGCAGCGCGCTGAACATCACCATGCTGTTGTTGATCGGCACGGATTGATCGTTGACCGCATGGATCAGCAGCGTTTGCGGCGTTTTATCGGTGACGCGCGTTTCCAGCGAATAAGCGTCAATTTCCTGCTGCGTGGGGTGTTCGCCAAGCAGGCGCAGGCGTGAACCCTGGTGCGCCAGTCCTTCGCGCATACTGATCACCGGATACATCAGCACCAGGGCATCCGGACGTGCAGTCAGGGAGTCGGCAATATCCTGTACCGGATAAAGTTTCTCCTCAAAGCGGGTTGCCACGCTGGCGGCCACGTAGCCTCCGGCAGAAAAGCCCATCATCACGATTCGCTTGCCTGTCAGGTTACGGGCAGCACGATGTCGCAGTACGCGCACCGCGCGTTGTGCATCCGCCAGTGGCGCATCAGCGGCTTCGTGGTGACCATCCTGCGGAAAGCGATAAGTCATCACTGCCAGGGTGTAGCCCATCGCGGTAAAGAACATCGCCAGCGCGCTGCCCTCTTTATCGATCATAATTTTTTCAAAGCCACCCCCCGGTGCCACCAGCAGCGTCACGCCGTTGGATTTCCCCTCTTCCGGATACCAGAAGGCCAGCTCGGGGCATTTCACACCACTGGCAGCCCGATCCCAGGGTTCATATTCTTTGGCCAAGTCGATAATTTGTGGGCTGACCCGGGAATCACTGGCTCCAGGCGCATCGCCATGAGGCCAGAGGTTAATTATTTCGGTTTTCACAGGCGCTCCTGTTTATTTTTATTAAAAGTATAGGCGAGCCGGGAGAAATAATAAGGATTCGTCTGGTCGCGGTGAAAGTAACATTGCCCATTAATGGTTACAGCGTCCAGCCTTCATCGGCCATTCTGGCCAGTTTCAGACTATGCCCAGGGAATAAATTAACGCCACCTTAAATTGTAATTTTCTCCCGTTATCTGTTTGTTTTAAATAAGAACCTTTTGAGAAAGGGATCATGGAGAGAGGGTGTTAAGGGGTACTTAATAAATTTCCATTTTATTCATAACGTTAAGGGTTTTTGGCCTGGAGAATAACAGAGTATTAAGAATTAACTCATTCAGGACGGTAACGCGTTTTAACTGGCGGGAGATATTATTTTTATCACCTTAATGTGTGACAAAGGGCTTAATCTCAGAGTTTCATCAGGACTTGCTGATTATTTATATTATGAGGAATTAAATTAACTGCCTAAAGTCAAATAAGGCAGTTAATATGCAGATAATTTACCTTAAAGCCCGGTTCGGTATCCGCTATCGCGATAAACACCCGTACAGTAATAAAGAAATTTAAAGCCGGTGTTGTGCCAGACAAAGTCTTAACCTGCTGGCGTCAGCACCTGTAACTGTTTCAGCAATCGCGTGTGCAGCTTATGCAGGTGCCGTCGCCTACGCGTGCAGCTTATTCAGGCATCGCCGCCAGCGGAATGATGGCACCCCGATGCTGAATAACAGTGCTGGCGGTGAGGTGTCCTCGTTTTGCAGCGTCTTCGGCACTGCCGCCGCTGAGGCGCACGGCAAGGTAGCCCGCGCTGAATGAATCGCCTGCGGCAGTGGTATCCACCACGCTGCTGGCTGGCAGTTTAACGGCTGGAACCTCCAGCAGAGGCCGATCTTCCACCGCCACCAGACAGGCATCCGCCCCGCGTTTGATCACGATTTCACTCACGCCAGCGGCTCTGGTCCTGGCTATCACATCTTCCACAGGCGATTCTCCCCACAGCAGGGTTTCATCATCCAGCGTCAGGAAGGCGATATCGGTACAGGCCAGCATCGCCTGGTACGCCGCCTGCGTCACTTCCGCTGAGGGCCATAAGCGGGGGCGGTAGTTATTATCAAAGATAATTTTGCCGCCATTATTCCGGCAGGTGGTTAACAGCCCCATCAACTTTTCACGGCTTTGTGGGCTGAGGATGGCCAGACTGATACCGCTGAGATAGAGATAGTCGTAGCTGGCAAGCTGCTGACTGATGGCGTCAGCCCGATCGCTCTCCAGCCAGTAACGGGCGGCTGCATCATTGCGCCAGTAATAAAAGGTTCGCTCGCCATGCTCATCTGTCTCTATCACGTAAAGACCCGGTAGCTTGTTTTCCATCCGCTGAATCAACGAGGTTCCGATCTGTTCCTGTTCCCAGGCCGCGATCATGTCACTGCTGAAACTGTCGGTGCCCAGAGCGGTAACGTAGTCCACTCCGAGCTGCTGGTTTTCTACCTGGCGGGCGATATAGACGGCCGTGTTCAGGGTATCGCCGCCAAAACCACGGCTCAGGTCGCTCTCTTTTTGTGAAAGCTCAATCATGCATTCGCCAATGACGGCAATTTTTTTCTGTGTCATGGGGGGCCACTCATCATTCACATTTAGACCAGTTTCGCCGTCCGGCCCGGCCGAGTCAATAAATTAAAACGCTGTTTTACTTTTATCCTGTGGCGCAGAAAACAGGATTACAGCGTGCTGAAAGCGTCTGTTACCGCAACAGATCTCACCGTAATAAGCGACAATCACTGGTTTGATGGGCAGAACCCGCAATAAAGTTCTCCAGGCTGGTGCCGATATCTCTCTTTGCGGGAGATCTGTTCCAGGGAGGTCTCATCATAATAAAGGAACAATATCATGGTGCTGAATGCTCTCAGTCACCGGCTTCCTCCATCAGAGGGTGTTGAAAAACAACAGGAAGATAGTGCTTACTGGCTGGAATGCCAGCGCATTTATACGTTTCAACCTATCTACCAGGTAACCGGTAGCCTGATGGCTATTGAGTTGCTCACGGCGGTGTTTCATCCTTCCGCACCGGGCAAAAGGTTGTCGCCGGAGACCTATTTTGCCGCGCTTGAAGTGACTCAGCGTCTGCAAATCATTTATGAACAACTGAAATTGCTGACCGTCTGGGAAACAAAATTCATCGCCTCAGGCATAGTGGCTTCGGTCAATATTGATGGCCCGACCTTATCTGCGGTTCAGCATGACAGTGCTGTGCGGGAGCTGATCGCTCGTTGTCCCTTTGTCCGTTTTGAACTGGTTGAGCACTATATGTTGCCCCATCAGGAGCTTGTCGCGGAGATGCCTGAACTGGGTCCGTTGTGGCTGGATGACTTTGGGTCCGGCATGGCTAATTTCTCGGCGCTGAATGAACTGAAGTACGATTACATCAAAATGGCCCGCGAGCTGTTTATCATGCTGAAAAATTCAGAAGAGGGCTGCAAGCTGTTTAACTTGTTGCTGATACTGATTAACCGCTATTGCAAAGGCGTGATCGTGGAGGGCGTGGAGACCGTCGAGGAGTGGATCCAGGTGAAAAACTCTCCTGCTTTTGCTGCTCAGGGGTACTTTTTTGCCCGCCCGCTCTCTTTTGATCAGCTCGAGTCGTTGCCCTTGCAGCTGAACTGATCCCGTTTCCTGTTCTCTCGACTATCTTTACAGAAGGCCGAAGCGAGCAAGGAGACCGGGTATGTCGCGTACGGGAAAAATAATTAGCTGGATTGTCGGGATTTTTTTGTTGCTGGTCGTTATCGTGGTGATTGTTATCGCGACCTTTGACTGGAACCGACTCAAACCCACTATTAACGAAAAAGTGTCTGCTGAACTGAATCGCCCCTTTGCCATTCGTGGCGATCTGGGCGTGGCCTGGGAGCGCAATCGGGATGAGCCAGGCTGGCGCAGTTGGGTGCCCTGGCCGCACGTTCACGCCGAAGACATTCTGCTTGGCAATCCGCCAGAAATTCCAGAAGTCACTATGGTTCATCTGCAACGTGTGGATGCCACGCTTGCCCCTCTTGCGCTGATTGGCAAAGAGGTGTTTATTCCGTGGATCAGGCTGACACAGCCGGATGCCAGGCTGATTCAGACCGCAGATAAAAAGAACAACTGGACCTTTACGCTGGCCGAAAGTGACAGCCCTGAACAGGCTCAGGCTCCTTCTGCCTGGACCTTCCGTCTGGACAACATCATGTTCGATCGGGGCCAGATTCGCTATCGGGATGCGATCAATAAAGCAGATGTGCAGGTCACGGTTGATCCCCTGGGTAAACCAGTGCCATACGTTCAGGTAGCAGGTAGCAAAGACGATAAGAGTCAGAAGGGCGCTTCTGATTTCGTCTTCGGCTGGAAAGCTTCCGGGACTTACAACGATGAGAAGCTGACCGGGGACGGGAAAATCGGCGGCATGCTGTCGCTGCGCAGTAAAACTAATCCTTTCCCTCTTGCGGCAGACGTTCGCAATGGCACCACCCGCGTTCAGGTAGCCGGCACATTACAGGATCCGCTTAACCTGGGAGGGCTTGATATCCGCCTGCGCTTCTCGGGAGATACGCTGGCTAATCTGTATGGCCTGACCGGCATTCTGCTGCCTGATACTCCCCCTTACGAAACGGACGGGCACTTGATTGCGCGCTTCCAGGAGAAAGGCGGGCCGGTATTCCGTTATGAAAACTTCAACGGCCATATCGGCGACAGCGATATCCACGGTTCAATGACCTACACCCAGGGGAAACCTCGTCCTAAACTTGAGGGCTCGCTTGAGTCTGAACAGTTGAGAATGGCTGATTTGGGGCCGCTGATTGGGGTCAATTCCGGCAAGGGCAGTGAGAAAACCGAGCAGGCCAAGGCTAAGCGCGGTGAGGCTTCCGGCCAGCCTGCCGATCGGGTACTGCCTCATGATAAATTCGATACCAAAAGCTGGGATGTGATGGATGCCGATGTAAAATTCAGCGGCAAACGCATTGAACACAGCAACTCGTTACCGCTCAGCGATCTCTATACGCACCTGGTGCTGAAAAAGGGCGACCTGCTGCTCGATCCGCTGCGTTTTGGCGTGGCCGGAGGCCATCTGAATTCGACCATTCATATGGAAGGCAACCGTACCCCGATGCGTGCGCGAGCCGATCTCCATGCCCGGAATCTGAAGCTTAAACAGCTCTTCCCGGATGTGGCTGCCATGCAAAGCAGTATGGGGCAGATGAACGGCGACGCCACCCTGAGCGGTACCGGCAATTCGGTAGCCGATATCCTCGCCACCAGCGACGGCGATCTGAAGATGCTGATGAATGATGGGGTAATCAGCCGTAGCCTGATGGAGATTGTCGGCCTGAATGTCGGCAACTATGTGGTGGGTAAACTGTTTGGTGATGATGAAGTACGCATCAACTGTGCGGCCGCGGATCTTAACGTCAGAAACGGGTTAGCCTCGACCAGGCTGTTTGTCTTCGATACCGAAAATGCGGTAATCAATATTGCCGGCACCACCAATTTCGCTAACGAACGGATGGATTTGTCGATCGATCCGGAGAGTAAGGGTATCCGTATTATTACCCTACGTTCGCCACTCTACGTTAAGGGAACGTTCAAGAACCCTGATGCTGGCGTGAAAGCCGGTCCGCTGATTGCCCGTGGTGCCGCAGCCGTCGCGCTTGGCGCCGTAGTGGCCCCTGCGGCGGCGCTGCTGGCGTTGATCTCACCCAGCGATAATGAAGAGAATCAGTGTACTGACGTGCTGAAGCAGATGAAGAGCAAGAAGTAAGCCCGACCAGGGGAAGCGGATCGTCCGCTTCCCTTTCTTTCCCCCACTGACTCAGGCATCAAAACCAAGGTGCCTGCTACAGGGCGGGCTAACCGCAATACGCAGTTTTCCCCGCTTACAGCGCAAAAAAAACCGGCCGGAGCCGGTTTTTTGCTTTCAGACAATCAGTCGTAGAGCGATTCGTTGCGGGTTTCTTTGCTGGCGATCAGCGCAAACAACGTCAGGCAGGCCATAGCGGCAAGGTATACACCGACATAGAACAGGCCATAGGTATGGGCTAACCAGGTCGCGATATAAGGGGCCACTGAAGCACCAAGAATCGAGGAGAGGTTATAGGAGAACGAGGCTCCGGTATAACGCACTTCTGTCGGGAAAAGCTCCGGCAGCAACGCGCCCATCGGGCCAAAGGTCAGCCCCATAATGCTCAGGCCACACAGCAGGAAAGCCATCACCATCAGCTGGCTGCCAGACGCTAACATGCCCGGGAATATCAGCGAGAAGGCGATGATCATCAGCGTAATCACAATCATGGTCTTACGGCGGCCAAAATGGTCAGCCAGCATACCCGCGATCGGTACCATCACCCCAAAGCCAATTACCGCCACCATCAGCATCCAGAGCAGGGTATTGCGCGGGAATCCCAGACCGTTTGGCGCTGGTGTGGTGCCATAAGTCATGGAATAAACGGTCATGATATAGAACAGCGTGTAGGTCGCCAGCATGATAAAGGTGCCGAGAATGGTCGCCTTCAGATGCTTAGAAAGCAGCGTGCCAATCGGCATTTTGACCTGCTTCTTGTCCTTTTTGACTTTGGCGAACACCGGCGACTCATGCAGCGAAACGCGAACATAAAGCCCGACCAGGACCAGCACCGCAGAGAGGATAAACGGCACGCGCCAGCCCCATGACATAAACTGATCGTCGGTAAGCAGCCAGGAGAGCAGCAGGAAAGTGCCGTTGGCAAAGAAGAAGCCAATCGGGGCACCCAACTGTGGGAACGAACCGTAAAGCGCACGCTTTTTGGCAGGAGCATTCTCGGTAGCCAGCAAGGCTGCACCCCCCATTCTCCGCCCAGGCCAAGGCCCTGTCCAAAGCGCGCCAGCGCCAGAAGAAGAGGCGCGAAAACGCCGATGGTTTCATAACCCGGCAGCAAACCAATCACGACGGTTGAAACACCCATAGTCAGCAGGGAGGCCACCAGGGTGGCTTTGCGTCCGACACGGTCACCGAAGTGGCCAAATACCGCTGAACCAATAGGGCGCGCGATAAAGGCGATAGCGAAGGTGGCCAGCGACTGTAGCGTGGCCACGGTGGCATCACCCTGTGGGAAGAAAATATGCGGGAAAACGATAACCGCAGCGGTGGCATAAATATAGAAATCGAAAAATTCGATAGCGGTGCCGACAAGCGAAGCGACCATCACTTTACCGCGTGAATTTACGGGCGTGGTGTCGGTTTCGGCGTCGTGAGTTGAGGCGATGGAGGCTTGCATAGCAGTTTCTTATTTGTAAAACATGTTAAAGAATCTTACGCACTGCACCGGCGGCATTCAATGGTGAAAACCGCGCTGCAACAGGCTTGCAGCGCGGAAAAGAGGATCCTGCGTGACAGAGGATATTTACCGGGCGATGGCAGGGCTAAACGTCACTTTTCTGGTAATAACCACTGCGAAACGGGCAATAAAAAGTGTCGTGTCAGCGATAAATGCTGAGTATTGCGCAATAATTGTGCAGCAGACCGGATTTTACACCAACTTTGCCACTCCGGACCGAAGGGATCTGCATCCGCTCCGGCTGTTACAAAGGATGTCTGCTGTCACGCTTATCTGATTGTGGCATTCACGCGTTGTAGCACCCAGGGATAGAAAGGATTGGAAGACTGACGCATCAGTGAATCCAGGCTGACTATCAGCACCGAACGTTCTCCTCTTGGCGCCAGCGAGCCAAAACTTACCCCAAACTCATTGGGGTGCTCAGGCGTTCGCCCGTAGAGAGAATCGGTAAGCGGGAAGGGCAGGGCCACGTGTGACAGTGAATAGACATCCGCCGGGTAACTCAGCCCCAGAGGCGTGCTGACCGTGGTAGTACTGCCTGCTGCCGTGGTATTGGCGACTTCATTGTTGCCCTGTACCGACGCATTGGTGACAAGCGTGGTGGTGTAGTGACGGGGCGGCGGGGGCAGCAGTTGTGCAGCCGCATGTCTTGCACTGCTGCGCATCAGCGGAGAGAGCTGCACCGACTGGTTAACATCGAACAGCACAAGTTCGCTACCGTTATCCGGCAGCAAATTGTACAGGCCCCGGACCACGGCGGGGGTACTGACGGTAGCATCAGCCACTGACTGGAAAGTCAGCACCGGAGGAAGTTTATTCAGCAGCTGGCTGGCCTGGTCGCGATGCAGCTGGCTTTGTAGTGCGCTGGTCAACAGCCAGGACTGACGAGCCGCTTTCACCGGGAAGGAGTTATATTTGAACGGGTTGAATTCAGGCAGGATGCTGAGCCAGGCGGAACGGGCAAATGCCGGGAAGATGGACGGGATCCCCGCCAGACCAGCGTAGCGGGCATAGCTGCTGACGCCAATCATGGGCGAGAGCAGAATCAGCCTTTGCGGCGCGGGCAGCTCAGGATCTTCCAGCGCATCCAGCGCATATTTCATCGCCAGCGCACCGCCATTAGAAAAACCGACGATGTGCAATGGGGTGCCCGGTGGCGTGCGTTTTCTGGCTTCCCGCACCGCCAGACGTGTGGCCGCCATCCAGTCTTCCCACTCCACTCTGGTCAGCGCCGCCGGAACAGTTCCGTGACCGGGCAGACGCGGAGCCACAGCAACATAGCCATGCTGCTGATAATCGCGCGCAAAATGTCGCAGGCTGTAAGGGGAATCGGTCAGGCCATGAAGCAGCACTACGGCACCGCGAGGTTTGCCCTGCGGCATCAGAATATAGGAGCGGTTCCAGTCGGTAGCAAAATGCCCGGGGTATACCGGGCTTTGCTCTGCGTAGCGATTGTAGGTATCGGGGTTATCGTCCGGCAGTTTATCGCTGACGTTGGCTTTCATCTCCGCAAAGATTTTCTGCTCGTTGGTGAGGTAGCCCGCCCAGTCGGTGCGGTCCATCTCGCTGTCGCTTAACTCTTCCGGCACCCAGGTATGCCACAGTTGTAGATCGGGCCCCCGCTCTGTCAGCGCCACACGCAGCCCCAGCAGGACAATCAGCACGATCATGGCCAGCATGATTGCGCGTTTGAACCAAAGCTTTGTCCATCTCATACCTTGATAAATCGCAGGTAAATAAAGCGGATGACAAAGTACTCAATGGCGCCCAGCAGCAAAAACCACAGGCAAAATACCAGCGTATAAAGCTGGCCAATGTCGCTGAGATGGAACATCGCCATCAGCCGGTACGTCAGGCTCAGGCCAAACCAGGGCGCGGGCAGCAGCAAAGCGGAGAGCATACCCAGCATCAGCGTGCTCATCGGCATTAAAAAGGTCACGAAAGGGTTTTTCATCTGTGTTCCATTCTGATAACTGGCGGCCATTTTCCGGCAAACCTGGCTCAGGTTCAATCCTCACGTAAAAAACGGGTAGTGATTGCAAGGAATAATTAATGCTCATAGTCTGTTCATTACTGCAACGAAAAGGAATTTCGATGAGAATCTTCGTTTTACTTACTTTGATGCTGATAACAGCTTGTGGCAGCAAGCATTCACCAGAGATTGTCTTATCAGATATGTTCGAACCATCAGGTAACATCACTGATCTTCATACAGGTAAGCTACTGACAGCCCAACAACTCCTTTTAGCTTTGAGTAAACAGCCTGTGATCATTATCGGAGAACAGCATGATAATGTTGCTCACCATCAAATTGAGCACTGGCTGATCGATGAACTGCCACATTACCGGCCTCAGGGCAGTATATTAATGGAAATGTTCACTCCGGACCAACAGGTCAAAATTGACACCATCAAAAACTCTTTATATGTTGTTTTTCCAGACAATGGTATTCAATTAATGCAGGATTTGAACTGGAAACAAAGTTGGAACTGGGCACTATATGGCCCAATAGTTATTACGGCATTGCAGGCACCTTATCCGTTATTAAGTGCAAATCTTGACCGCCATGAAATCTCGGATATTTATAAACATCCTGTTTTTACGCAAGGACTACTTTCCAGCCAGCCTGAAGTTCGTCAGTCTCTCTCAAACATCATCCGTCTTTCACACGGGAACCGAATAGATTCGCAGCAGCTCAACGCCATGTTAGCTATTCAGCAACAGCGCGACAGACGTATGGCCCAAAGTTTGTCAGCTGCACCAATGCCATCACTACTGATTGCCGGAGCATATCACGCTGCAAAAAACCTGGGTGTCCCGTTGCATATGCAGGATATTGGCATAGAAAAGCCGCCAACAGTGCTGATGCTAGTTGAAAAAGGTGCATCTAATAAAAGTGATGTGGCTGATTATCAGTGGGAAGCAAAATTTTTAAAACCATAATTGGCGCTAATAAACTTCTGGGAATTTAATCGGGTAAGTTATTTGTGAAAAGGGTTCTGAAAATAAACCTGTAACCGGAATAACTTACCTGTTGTACAACGGTCCCGTTGGAATTGTAAATTGTTAAACTTCCTGCAAGCAATATAAGTTAATGATTTTAATCTATAAATTGCTACTTGTCGCTATTCATGACCTTTTAATGAAAGTATGTTTTGATAACAATGACAATTTTATTCCTCAGTAGAGGTATATTGTTAGTTGTACCTGTTATTAATTAACCGGTTATTGGAAGTTATTTTCCTATAAGTGTTATTCATTCCAATAAGAGAATTAGGTTTTTCACTAAAATAAATTATTTTACTGGTTGACATCGATTATAATTCTCAATAGGTTAGATTCAGGAAAAATAAATCATGATGCAGGGATGCTATGAAAATAATTACTGTCATCTTATTTTATGCAATAGGGGTGTTCAACGCACATACTGCACAGATCGCAAATGAATCCCCTAAAAATATCCTCAAGATTGAGGATTTCTTGCCAGATAAAAAGAATTGGTCATTCAGTTCAGGTATCAATATTATAAACTCGAATGGAACAGGGGATTATCCTGTGGTGTATATCACTCAGGTCGCGCCCGGACAGTATGTTGTTGATCAAACTACGAAGTCTTATGATAAAGAAAATAATGGACTTTCAGGTTTTTTATCAGGTATGTATGGTATTACCAATCGAGTATCATTGGCAATTTCATTGAATGGACAGTGGTTGAATACACAATACCAAAGCAGTGATAATGTTTACTCTAAAAAAGATGAGTTCAGATTTAATGGGGCAGGGTTCGGGTTAAGTTATCAATCATATATCCTGTCTGATTTTACAATTTTTTATGGTGGTGTAAATATAAACAAGGGTGAAGTAAAAAGTTATGTTTTGGGTTCATCCTTTAACTGGATTTACGATCCATTAGTTTTAAATATATCACTTGGGTCTCTCGATGGAATATCAAAAGAAAAATTCTCAAACGATTATGTTGCTTATATTACAACAGGAAGGGTTATTTTTGCTGTCAATCCAGAAGTTAATCTTAGCTGGGGTGTATCAAAGGACTTCATTAATTCATATGGCCAGTATGGTAATCAAAAGCAGTGGCGAAGCACTTCATCACTATTAGCAGGCACAACTATAAATTTACTTGAGGATCTGACTGGTAGTGTGAATGTAAAAGGTGGGGTAGGAGGTAATAAAAACTCAGTTATTTCATTAGGGATAAACTATAAAATGTAGGAGTTATTCTATGAACAGAAAGAATTTGATTGCTATCATCTTTATTCTTGGTATTGCACCTCTTTCAATGATCACTTGGGCTTTGTCTTTTGAGAAGGCGGCTCCTGCTGAAGAGATACTGGTACGCTCTGAAGTCCCTACGTTAGATTATAATGCTTTTATCCGCATGGGAACTGACGAAATGGAGGAGACTAAAGGAAAAGTTGGCCCCATAATTGTTGGAGCAGCTTCAGGCATTGTAACTGGGGTTATTGGAGCTTACGCTACAGCTCCCAATAATTCACCCAGCAATTTAAATATTATAGCAGGAGGGGCTGGGGGCGCCGTTGGTGGGGCACTATACCCTATTATTGGACCAACAGGTTCCGCATTAATAGGGATAAGTGTAGCCGCTGGAATCAATGACGTTTTTGGCGCGAGCAGCGGAGGGTGTTACAGTAATGGGTGTCATGGGGTTAAAAAGTGATGGACTGGAATATCCCAAACTTACTATCTATTAGTCTCTACACTTTAATTTTTATAAAAAACAGACACGTAAAGAAAACGCAAAACCTTCTGCTAATTGTTCATGCTGCATTCATGGCTATAGCTAACTTTTACTATGGTGCAAGTATATATATCTTTCTTAATGTCGTTTTTATTGTTATATTTGGCGCCTCAATTCAATATCTTAATAAATTGAACGTTATAAAAGATAAAGATTTTAATAAACATTTCGGTTTTTATAATGCGATGCCCTGGTTCTTTTCAATTCAGATGCTTTTATCATGGGCAGGTGTAAATTGAATGTTCTCCCTAAACTCGGATTGTTTAGCATTATAGTGCTGTCAATGACGTACAGTAATGATTCACAATCTTCATACGACAAATTGCGTTTTAACGGGTTTGAAAAACAAAAATATGACAATACCTGTGGTGTTGCTTCTTTATCTGATATCTTCAAAAATCATTTTTCCATTGAAAAAAATGAACTGGAGTTGCTGAAATATTTTCATCTTAAGCCAGAATACTCTTTTGCAGATCTTTCCCTGGTGGCTGATAAGTTCCACATCAAAACTGCAGGAGTAAAAATAACTCCTTCGCAGATTAAGGAAATACATTCACCAGCAATCCTTTACCTGAAAAGGTTTGGTAAAGGTCATTTTGTGATTTTGAAAGGCGTTGATGAGTTCTGGGTACAGATACAAGACCCGGCATGGGGAATATTGAATTATACTCATAAACAGTTTAACCAATACTGGTTACAGTCTGATGGGCTGGGCAGAGCTTTGATTTTTATTAAACAAAGTAATTTGAAAATCAACCGGGACAAAGTTTATCAAAAGATAATCCCAACTTATTAAGTAAATAGCAGATCTATTTTTCTTAATCCGGCAGCACATGTCTGGTTTCTTCAAAAATTTTACGGAGTGTTATAGCAGGCAACAAACCCCGGTGAAGCGCATATTGTTATGATGCCTTCTTCTGTCTCTTTCTGCTGGGTCTGATGATATGAGGGCCGTCAGCAGCAATCCTCCCCTTTTCACCCTGAATTTACACGCCGGTTTCCCCCGTTTAATTCCCTTCTTTTTGCCTGGAATTCCCCCAACCTGTTCAGGGTTGTGCCGCTTAACACAGTAATTCTTTTAGCCTTTTTGGTGGTTTTTTTTGTACAGAATTAGCATTCGTTAAAAAGTATAGCCAAGGCTATACTCAAACCCCTGATTTTGTTGTCTTTTTTTTACCGTATTCGCGTGATAGGATGCGTTTCACCTTTAGACTCCCGCGCTTATTTTTTCACCGGGACCTGTTCTTTTGATGTGTTGAGCACCTTTGAGGTTCTCAAACCGGTATAACCACAATGAATCTTTACGCAACGTTAATTCTGGCTTTCGGCATGTCCATGGACGCATTTGCCGCTGCCCTGGGTAAAGGCGCCGCCCTGCATCGCCCTTCCTGGAAGGAGGCCCTGCGCACCGGATTAATTTTTGGCGTAATTGAAGCCCTGACGCCACTGATTGGCTGGGCTGTAGGGATTGCGGCCAGTCGCTATGTCATGGCCTGGGATCACTGGGTGGCCTTTATTCTGCTGGGCGTGCTGGGCGCGCGAATGATCAACGAAGGTTTTCGCAAGAAAGAGACAACAGAAAAGGCGCCGCAGAGTCACAGCTTTGCCCTGCTGGCAACCACCGCAGTGGCGACCAGCCTGGATGCGATGGCCGTTGGCGTTGGCCTGGCGTTTCTCCAGGTGAACATTGTAACCACCGCACTGGCCATTGGTGCTTCCACTCTGGTGATGGCGACGGCTGGTATCCTGCTCGGGCGTTTCCTTGGGCCGGTAATGGGCAAATGGGCCGAAGTTTTCGGTGGCGTGGTGCTAATCGGTATCGGCAGCAGCATTCTGGTTGAGCATCTGGGCCTTTTTTCCTGATTTTCCTCGTTTTTCTTCACCCGTTTTGGCGGGCAACGGCCCGCTTGTTTACCCTTCGTTTAAGTTAAACTTTGCATACTGAAGGCCAATTGTGTGATCTGGCTCAAATTTTATTGCCTGTAAAACAGTCGTATTGTATAATTTTTTTGCGTTTTACTAACAAAATTTGAATCAGGTACTGAAATGAAAAAATTCTTTAAACGCGTGTTACACAGCTATGTTGAAGCGTTCAAACACGTGCCGCCAGGCGCCATGTCTTAATGGTTCCGGCCAGAAACCCTCGATAGCCGCGGTCAGGGACAGACCGATGGTTATCACTCTTAGTTCGCTCCAACCCTCTCCATAAAATCATCCCTCTTTTTACTGAAATTCGCCTTACACTCCTAAAGTGCCTTTTCCTCATCGTGGGACGACACAGCCTGATTTGTTTTCAATGGACTTAACCCGACTTATCTCAAATAACGAGCAAAAAGAAGGTGTTATCAGATGGAATTCAAAGACTATTATGCCCTTCTGGAGGTCGATCCCTCCGCAGATCTGAAAACCATAAAAACAGCCTACCGGCGGCTTGCGCGCAAATATCATCCGGATGTCAGTACAGAAGCTAATGCCGAAGTAAAGTTCAAGCAGATGGCTGAGGCGTATGAGGTACTTAAAGACAGCGAGCGCCGCGCCGAATATGACAACCTGCGTTTGCACCGCGATGATCCGCGTTTTTCAGAGCCGTCTCCGG
This sequence comes from Erwinia sp. E_sp_B01_1, assembly GCF_036865545.1. NCBI lineage: Bacteria > Pseudomonadati > Pseudomonadota > Gammaproteobacteria > Enterobacterales > Erwiniaceae > Erwinia > Erwinia sp. E_sp_B01_1. The sequence continues at coordinate 167,455 of NZ_CP142208.1, forward strand.
ACTTTGGCGGGGGCCACTGGCAGGGAAACCAGGGCAACAGCGGTGACTATTCTGACTTCTTTGAATCGATTTTCGGTAGCCAGGCCCGGGGTTTTCGGGGCCACACGCAACGGCACCCACCAACACGAGGGCAGGATATGGAGATGGAGGTGCCGCTGTTTCTGGAAGAGACGCTCACCGGTGAGAGCCGGACGGTTTCTTTTACCGTACCGGTGCTGGATGAGTATGGACGGCAGATTGATGAAGTCGCTAAAACCCTTAAGGTGAAAATTCCCGCCGGGGTGGTGGAGGGTGAACGTATCCGCCTTAAAGGCCAGGGCGTGGCAGGCAGTCAGGGTGCGGCAAATGGCGATCTCTGGTTGGTGATCCGTTTTGCTCCGCATCCGCTGTTTGAAGTCGATGGACAAAATTTGCAGATTGTCGTGCCGCTTGCGCCCTGGGAGGCGGCGTTGGGTGCCAGCGTGGAGGTTCCGACGTTAACCGGCAAAATTGCCCTGACCATCCCGGCTGGCAGTCAGAGTGGTCAGCGTCTGCGGATCAAAGGCAAAGGCCTTGCCAGCAAAAAGAGTAGCGGCGATCTCTATGCCATCCTTAAGGTGGTGATGCCAGCTAAAACCGATGAACAGACCAGCGCCCTGTGGCGTGAACTGGCGGAAAAAGCCGCCTTTAATCCCCGTGCAGCATGGGAGTCCGCATCATGAGCGAGCAAGTCAGACTGACCGTGATTGAGATCTGCCAGTCGGTGGATATATCCCCGGAAGAACTGAATGAGGTGGTGGGGCTGGGGGTGATAACGCCGGTTGAAGCAGAGACCAATTGGATCTTTGATTATCATGCGCTGCGCAGCCTGCGCAGGGCACGACGTCTGCAAATTGAACTCGATCTGGAGTGGTCGGGAATTGCGATGGCACTGACGCTGATGGAGAAAGTGGATCGTCTGGAGAAAGAGAACGCGCTGCTACGTCGGCAGTTGGATCGCTTACTTCACACCGTCTGACGGCGGGATGCCGGATCGGATGAAAAGAAGTGGCCGGGTTTTCCCCGGCCATTGAGACATTAATCCTGACTCTGATACTCATCCAGAGTGGCATTCTGACAGGCGTCCTGGCTTTGCCGCGCCTGCTTTTTCTGTTCATCGCTGAGGTTCAGCCAGGCTGCCACCACGGTTCTGGCTTCATCCTCATCAAACTCCGGGGTTTCCTGTGCAGAAGGGGATTTGCCGCGGGCATCCAGCGCTTTCAGCTGGGTGATATAGCTGTCTGAAGAACCGGTGGATTTTTCCTGAGTCACCAGGGTACACAGATTGGCAATATAGCCCTGTGCCGGATCGTCAGACTGTTCAGCAGCCTGTACCGAACCTGTGGCAGCCAGAACAGCGAGCAGCATCATTACTTTCTTCATACTTTCTCCTTATGAAACGGGAATCTTTTGCCGGGATCAACAGCAGGGTAAAACGGCATGGATCAAAGTTTAGTGGTGAATTGGCCGGGACAGACTTTTTTGCTGTAAAAATCGTGCTGCTCAGCCTGACGGCAATGAATAACCCGTTCATTCAGCCCGTCTGCGGGTGGTAAGCATAAAATTAATAAACAGTTCAATCAATCGGTTATGCGGCTGATTACGGGCACGAATCAGACAGATGGCACCAATAATGGGGGGCGTTGACGGGAAATGAAGCTATCAGACAGGCCAGGTGAGATGAAACGGCAAAAGCCGTAACCAGCCGGGGCCAGTTACGGTTTAAGTGGAAAGAGAGAATTAACCGATCAGCTGTTTAACCCAGGCAATAATTTCCTGATCTTTGCCCTGCTCAAACAGGCATTTCTGGAAGCGTTCGCCACCCACCGCCGTTTTTACCAGCTCAGGGTCGATAGCCCGCAGCGTGTCGAGATAGTTCTCTTTCATCACTGCGCTTTTCACCTGGTTAAGAATACCTGCGTTACGCACCTGTGGCTCTTTGCGATCCAGTGGATAACCTTCGCCTTTACGGCCGGTAAACGCCTTCTCAAAGATATAGCGAACATTCAGTTCCGCTCCCCAGCCAAAGCCTTTGGCAAAAGGTAAAGAGAGCGCGTTACCGTTATTGATCTGTGCAAACAGGAAAGCATCCGCAGGGTCAATACAGTAGCCACACACTACGCCAGGGTGGATGTTCAGCGACATTAATGCCCCCTGGCCGGTGCCGCAGCCGGTGACAACAAACTCCACGGCTCTGGCATTCAGCAGGATGCTGGCCATGATCCCCAGATGGATGTAGGTCAGATGATGGTCCCGATCGTCCTGCATTCCCACATTGAACACCGCATCATTATTGTCTGCCGCCACAGCCTCAAGCTGGGTTAATACCAGGGCATTTTTTCCCGCCTGGCTGTTTTCCATCATCAGTGCAATATTCATATTTACTCCCGTGTTCAGGTTTGGAGGGTGAAATAAGGTCAGTGATTAGCGCGCCAGCCAGCCGCCATCTACTGCAAGGGTGTAGCCATTAACGTAATCAGAGGCAGCCGAGGCCAGAAAAACCACCGGCCCCATCAGGTCATCAGGTTCTCCCCAGCGCCCGGCAGGGATACGTGAAAGAATTTCTGCGCACCTCGTTTCGTCATCCTGCAACTGTTGCGTGTTGTTGGTGGCGATGTAGCCGGGAGCCAGCGCATTGACATTGATGCCGTATCCGGCCCATTCGTTAGCCAGTTCACGCGTCAGTCCCATTACCGCGCTTTTCGATGCGGTGTAAGAAGGCACGCGGATCCCGCCCTGGAAAGAGAGCAGGGAAGCAATATTGATAATCTTGCCGCCGCCGCCCTGTTTGATGAACTGGCGGGCAACCTGCTGTGACAGAAAGAACAGCGTTTTGATATTGACGTCCATCACTTCGTCCCAGTCTTGTTCGCTGAAATCCAGCGCCTCCTGACGACGAATGATGCCGGCATTGTTGACCAGAATATTGATCTGACCCATCTCAGCCACTGCCCGCTCCACCAGGGAGGCAAGCTGCTCCTGCTGGCCTAAATCGGCTTTAAGACTGAGAAAACGGCGACCCAGTGCTGTGACTTCGGCGGCCGTTTCGGTTGGTTCACTGCGGTTAATCGCCACAATGTCGCAACCGGCCTGAGCCAGCCCTACGGCCATACTTTTCCCCAGGCCGGTATTGCATCCGGTGACCATCGCCACCTTTCCGTGCAGAGAAAAATTGTTCAGGATCATGCTGTTTTCCTCGTTGTTTTACAGATAGCGGTGCAGGTATTCCACCAGGCATAAAATCGCCATCGCCTGACCATAAGGCATCGACGTCAGCGGGATCTGGCGGTAGTAATCAAGGTCTTTACCCATCGCGGTGCCGAAAGAGACCTGAGTCAGTTCACCCTCGTGATTGATGTGGCCGATAAGCCCCTTCAGCGCTTTTTCAGCCACGGCGATATAGCGTTCGTCGGCATAATGGCGTCGGGCCGCTTTCAACATGCCGAAGGCGAAGCCCGCCGTGGCAGAGGCCTCTAAGTAGGAATCGGGATCGTCCAGCAGCGTGTGCCACAGCCCGCTCTCATGCTGGCATTGCTCCAGTGCTGCAAGCTGGCTGGCCAGCACCTGCTGGAGATAGCGACGGGTGGCATCCTGTTCCGGCAACTCCAGCAGGTCGAGAAACTCCGGGATAACAATGGTCAGCCAGCTGTTGCCACGCGCCCAACGGGCATGAGCGTAGTTATGGTGGCCTTCGAAGGTCCAGCCGTGGAACCACAGCCCAGTTTGCCGATCCATCAGGTGCTGGGTGTGCAGCAGGAACTGGTATTTGGCTTCTTCAATATAGGCCGGGCGATTAAGCAGCTTGCCGATTTTTGCCAGCGGCAGCACGGTCATCATCAGCGTGTCGTCCCACAACTGCTGGTGGTTCTCTTCGGCCAGCGTAATGTGCTGCAACCCGCCGCAGTCGGTGCGCGGCATTTTATGCATTATCCAGTCTGCCCAGCTTTCCAGATAAGGCAGCCAGCGCGGATCCCGCGTCTCTTCATAACGGTAAGCCAGCGTCAGGAAGGGGCAGACTGTATTCACATTGCGGGTGGTGGAACCTTCGGCAAACCGGTCGGCAAACCAGCCGTCGATTATCGCCCGCAGCCGGTCATCGCCAGTCTGGCGGTAATACTGATGGATGCCATACAGCCCGATGCCGTGCGTCCACTCCCAGCCGGCCCAGCCTTTGGTATCAATCACCCGCCCGTCATCAAGACGCAGCAGGAACTCGCCGGTGTTATCCCTGATGTTCACCAGGTTATCCACCAGCTTATTGATCAGCTGATGCAGCTCTGTGCTGGAAATAAAGCGTTCCGGCTGACGTAGCAGTTCGCTCTGTTTTACGGGATAGACCAACATAAATTTGCCCTCGGGTCAGGAATGACGGGTTGACTGGCGGATGACAGGATCGGCCGGTGGAGTAACGGGAAGCGCCTTCGCAGCGGGCTTGTGACGGTTCAGGTAACCAATATTGTTGTTACCCCACAGCGACTCGTAAGGCAGACCGGCCAGCATTTCCACCGTGGCCCTGGCCTGCGGAGTGATACTGCCCGGCACCACGTTGCCCGCTGCCCGCATTTTTCCGGTTTCTTCGCGCAGCGTTTGATGAGTCGCCATGTTGAGTCTGAAGCGCAGGGAGATAACAAAGCCCAGGCAGAGCATCACCAGCGTACCGCCGCAGAGGATCATCAGAATGGCGTGACTGACCGCTGAAGTCTGCGTGCTGCTGCCTGTGACAAAGCCGGAAAGCTGCATCAGAATGCCGACCAGAATCACCGCGCCAGCCTGCGAGGCTTTGCGGGTCAGCGTCATGATCCCGGCGAAAATGCCTTCACGGCGTTGCCCGGTGATCGCTTCATCCACGTCAGAAATGTAGGTGTAGATATTCCACGGCACGTAGTTGATACCGCCCCGTCCCAGCCCGGCGATAGCGGAAACCAGTAACAGCAGGGAGAACACATCGCTCAGCCCGGCGTAATAGAGCACGCCATAAGAGAGGGCGCTGAAGCCAAAAAGCAGCACGACAAGGCGGTATGAAGGGGCAGGCCCGAAGCGGATACAGAGGGGGATCATGCCGATCACCGCCACAAACTGCATGATCGCCATAGTGCCCATCAGGTTCGAGGCCATGCTGGCGCTCTGCATCAGCACAAAGACGACGTAATAGGTGAAGACCGCATTAAACACGTCCTGAGCAATATAGCCGCCGAGGTACATACCCAGATGCTGACGGAAAATGCGCACCCGCAGGGTAGAAGTCAGTTCAATTTTCAGCCTGGACAGGCTCTGCCTCAGCGTCAGTTTCTGCTGTTCAGCTTCCAGCGCGGCAGCGGATTTTTTCTCCTGCGGTCTTTCCCAGGTGTTGAACCACACCAGTGTCAACACAATCGCGCACAGCACGGAGAACACCAGGCTGGCATAGAAGAAGGAGATCACGTTGTCTTTGCCAAAGATATTCAGCAGCACGCCGGGCAGGAATGCCGCAAGGATTGCCGAGAGCTGCGCCAGGGCGATACGTGCCCCGGAGAATTTGGTTTTCTCTTTAAAATCATCGGTCATTTCCGGCACTAACGTTTCATAGGGCACCAGAATTGAGGTGTAGACCACTTCAAACACCAGGTAAGTCAGCAGGTAATAGATATAGGTCATATCGCCGACCCACATCAGGCTGTAGGTAAAGACCAGCGGGATGCCGGTGAGGATAAAGAACTTACGGCGGCCAAACCTTTTCCCTAATCTGGTGGAGCCAAAATGATCGGTGAGATAGCCCATCAGCGGGCTGACCACGGCATCCAGCACGCGAGCCATGGCAAAGATTGAGGTGGCTTCAATGGGGCTGAGCCCGCAGAAGGTGGTATAGAAATAGAGCAGCCAGGCCGAAGTCAGCGCCATCGTACCGGCACCGAGGAAATCACCTGAGCCATAAGCTAAATAATTTAGCGTTGCTGGTTTGCGTGTCTTCATAGCGTTCATCCTGATTAACCCACTTTAACGCCCGGCTGTTCGTCGGGGGATGAAGTAAGGTAGAACCAGCAGAAGGAGATAACCTTTGTGATTTTGCCACTCCACGCCTACCGCTGGCGTTCAGGTAAAGAAATCCGCTACCGATCTCACCAATTTAATAAAATGCTGTTTCATTATTATTGAATTAGCGTATCAGACATGCAAGAGAAAAAAGGGGGAGTTAAAAGCAGATGTGTGTGACAGGCGAGAGTCTGGTTATGAGTAAAAGTAAACCGGATAAGAAAATTAACCAGATCGTTGCAGAGGCAAAAGCTGGTTTTATTAAAAATTGAGACGGGGGTTTAATTGTGGCCGCCGCGGGGCTTTGCTTCTTTGCGCTTCTTTACCCGGTCACACCTTCTGACAAACTTTTTTATCCGCTATGGTTACTCCTTGTTTATTCTGATTTTCCTTCCCGCTACTGGATATCATTGAGGATAATGCCTGTGTCGAAAATCTTTCATGGTCTGATGCTGTCAGGCCTGGTGACGGTTTTTTCTGCCACTGCGGCAAAGACAACGCCGAAGTATGGCCCTGAACTCCAGGGATTTGATTTCCCCTATCCCATTCAGAAATTCTCCTTCAGCTCGCAGAGCCAGCCGCTGAGCATGGGCTATATCGACGTCCAGCCTCAGGGCAAAGCCAATGGCCGCACTGCGGTGCTGATGCACGGTAAAAACTTTTGTGGCGTGACCTGGCAGGATTCAATTGATGCGCTGAGTAAGGCTGGTTTTCGGGTAATCGCGCCCGATCAGATTGGTTTTTGTACCTCCAGCAAACCTGCCCATTATCAGTACAGTTTCCAGCAGCTTGCGCTGAATACGCAGAACCTGCTGAAAAAACTCAATATCGATAAAGTTACCCTGGTTGGCCATTCAACGGGCGGCATGCTGGCAACCCGCTTCGCGCTGATGTATCCGCAGGAGGTGCAGAAACTGGTGCTGGTGAACCCGATAGGGCTGGAAGACTGGAAAGCGAAAGGCGTGCCGTGGCGCAGCGTGGACGACTGGTATCAGCGGGAGCTGAAAACCTCGGCTGCCGGTATCAAAAAATATGAGCTGAACACCTATTACGTCGGACGCTGGAAACCGGAATACGATCGCTGGGTGGATATGCTGGCCGGGCTGAATAATGGGCCGGGTAAGGAAACCGTGGCATGGAATTCTGCCCTGCAATACGACATGATTTTCAGCCAGCCGGTCTATTACGAATTTAAAGATCTGAAGATGCCAACCACCCTGATGATCGGCACTTCAGACACCACGGCGATTGGCAGCGATATAGCGCCGCCGGAAGTGAAGGCAAAAATTGGTCATTACAATGAGTTAGGCAAACAGGTTGCAGCGTTGATTCCGCAGGCCACGCTGATTGAATTCCCGGGCATGGGCCATGCGCCACAGATGGAGGAGCCTGCAAAATTCAATCAGGCGCTGATCAAAAACCTGAATCAGCCGTCGGGCTAGCGGCAACGATTATCAGGCGCTGATTAAGAATCTGAATCAGTCATCAGACTAGCGGCATTGGGAGGTGCAGGCCTGAACGCAGGCCTGCATTTTTGCCCCGCAGCCGCTGTTATCATTACGGTCACACTGGCTGTTCTGCACATAACAATTTTGCTGGCAAATGCTGACATCGCACTTAGCCGCGACCGGCGTAGCAATGATGTCCTGCTTCGGAGGCACCAGCGGCAGTTGAGAGAGTTGCGAGCAGGCCGCACCAGAGAAGGCGAGGATCAATAACGCCAGTACAGTAGATTTTTTCACAGGAATTTCCCCAGAATAAATTGTGCTCTTTCAGCAGCCTGCGTCCTTTCCTTACCGTAATCATAATCGCTGGCTTTCATTCGCTTTAAGGTCGTGATCAGGGATTCAACGGTGAAGGCGCGCTTCTCACCTAAAACCGTTAATACCGCGCCGCCAATCTCATTACAGATCGCTCTTGCTTCGGCCATGTCCTCATCTGAGGTGACGTATTCATCGCTCATGCCTGCTTCCCCGGTGATCCCCGTTTATAAAATCATAGATAGCCTGACGTAAAACGCGAAGGTTTTTGGTCTGTAATGAGACAGCCGTACCGCATGAGCGGGGCTGACTCCATTCCCGAAACGATGCCGCTGTACTACTCTTGGCTGGAGGCTTCAGGTGCACAGGATCATGCCGAAGCAGAGGACGCATTTATGAAATCAGGGGGTAAAATGTCCGGAGATATTCAGCGCATCACCACTACAGAAGAGCTTGAACAGATCTACGGTGTGCCTGCGCAGCCTTCAGTGATAAAAGTTGTCGACCACATCCACGCCGCTTACCTTCCCTTTATTGAAATGTCGCCCTTTGTGGCGCTGGCAACCTGTGGCCTTTCTGGTCTGGATGTCTCACCGCGTGGCGATCCCGCCGGGTTTATTCATATTGAAGATGAGAAGACGCTGCTGCTGCCAGACAGGCGGGGCAACAATCGTATCGACAGTCTGAAAAATATTATTAACGATCCGCGGGTGGCTCTGCTGTTTCTGATCCCAGGTATCGGAGAAACATTGCGGGTGAACGGCAAGGCTGAAATCAGTATTGAGCCAGACCTGCTGGCACGGTTTGCGGTTAACGGCAATAAACCCCGTTCAGTGTTGCGTATCAAAGTGGAAAGCGTCTTTTTTCAATGCAGCCGGGCCATTATCCGTGCCCAGCTTTGGGACCCTGCCGCCCGGATTACCCGCAACCAACTTCCCAGCACGGGGAGCATCCTGAAAGCACTCTCGCAGTCGGCCATTGATGGTGACGCTTATGATAAAGCGCTGCCGGAACGGATTAAAAATACGCTTTATTAAGAGTGGGGTGAGCGGGATGGTATCAAAGGACATTATCCTGAAAAATCAGGTCAGCGATCTTCTTTCGTATGCCATACGTGCAGGAGATAGATATCATTGATTTTGAGTTCATAGCGCATTTCATATTGACCAACGATCAACCTGCGAACTTCCCGGGGCTCAAATTCACTCAAAACAGCGCCGTGCCGGGGATGAGTTATTAGATGAGCAGGTGCGTTAACTAAGGATTGAATGGCTTTGGCTGCGGCCCTGGGATTGACCTTTGCAAGAAAGTGATAAACCCTGTCTAAATCCTCTAAGGCAGGGTCAGTCCAGATAAAACGCATAGTTATCTTCCTGATTTGGGGAGGGGAAGTGTTTTGTCTGTCCCCAGACTATTCGCCCATTTCACGACGTCATTGTGTTCAACAACTCTGCCCTCATCAACAGCATTAAGAGCATCCAGGGTAAGTTGATGACGCCTTTCTTCCTGTTCAATGATGGCCGCAAGCGCTTGCTTGATAAGCCAGCCGCGTGAACGATCGTAAGCAGCTGCCATTTCGTCCAATTTTTCTGCCATTTCTATCGGTACATGTGCAGTAATGACGCGTGTTAATGGTTGGCCCATGGAAAAACTCCTCCGGAGTGATTAATTTTTAATAATAGCTAATCATAATGATTCAAACTACTTTTTTTACACTCCATTATGCTCATCCTTTCGAAACTGAAAGGGCGGAGTCATCCGCCCTTAAGCCGGTTAAGGCTGCCACTCCACCTCACTTACATCACTAAATCGCTGGTTCAGATGCTGTAACCGTTCCAGCAATATCCAGTTCAGTGTGTCTCTGATCATCGGGTCGACAAGCTCATTGATTGCCCAGGTGAGAGCCAGGCACTGGTCACAAAGTTCCGGTGTTGCTAGCGTTTCAATTGAAAGCATTTCGTCAAACATTGTGATTCTCCTCGTAAAAAGGAGCGAAAGTCTTTATTTCGAAACGGGTTTGGGTACACTTCGGCTTAGCCATAGCGTTAGGTCCTTAACGTGTTGGTCAGACGCCCTGTCAATGCTTTAACATTGATGGGGCGTTGTTATTTATTTTTCATTATTTAATATGAAAAATACCCGCTGTAATGAATGCCTGATAATCATGAAATTATGAGGTGTTTATGTCAATCTGAAGGCGTTTGAATAACCCCTACAACGGGCTGATAATTATAGAAATGTGAAGCCGGTTCTAAATAAAAATGTAAGATGTATGTGATACATTCAGGTGCTGACCCGGCAGCGATTATTCAGCAGATAAAATCTCAATGAAGGATGACAAAATGGAAAAGCTAACAAGAGTCAATTACCCACAATTAGGTGAAGTAAAAGCGCCTTATGTTCATGCCGTTAAGCACAACAATACCCTGTATGTTTCCGGGCTAACAGCATTTGGTTCCCCGGCGCAAAAGCAGGGTATAGCTGAACAGGCTGAAGAAATCTTCGCTCAATTTAAGCTAATAGCCACGGCTGAAAAAACTTCACTGGCCTCATTGATTAAAGTGACTATTTTTGTGACTGCTTTGGATGAAATAAATGCGCTGAGAACCGTTTTATTCCGTCATTTTGGCTCGCATCTTCCTGCCAGTTCTCTGGTTCAGGTTAGCCAGCTTTTTTCACCAGATTTAAACATTGAGATTGAAGCGATTCTGGCACTGGATGATTAACCCGGCCAGGAAAGAAATTGATTAACCCTTTCAAAATTTTTCAGGCATAAATGTGCATATTTTGTATTGGTATTTTTTAATACAGTAATGGATATTAATCAGAAAAGAAGGCGGATAACATATAATTTACATGTGAATAATCCTGACCAAAATGTACTTTTAATGTTGAAGTTAACAACATGTAATCAGAGTAGGAATGCTTTATTTTTTCCATAAAAAAAAGAATCTGTTTATTCATCAGATTCTTTTTCAGTTTCCCGGCCTTACTCCGGCCCCATTCCTTTTAATATCCTGCCAGCCTGATCCGGAGTGAGTTGATAATCAAAGAACCGCTGATAAAAATCCTGCGTTGCCCGGACCATATCCAGATCTTTAAACAGCGCCGGATGCAGTAATTTTGCTGCCCACTGAATCTGCAGGCCAGACTCCGTGCCGTATCTGTCCCAGGGAAAGACGCCGGCTGGATTCTGCCACACCTGATGGTTTTTAACTGCCTTCAGGCTGCTGAACAACGAGGCGTAATCTGAACTGGCCAGGGTTCCCGCCCCTGCACCAATAATGATGATATCTGGCTGCCAGAACAGCACGTTCTCCGGCGAGGTCTCTTTCATATTGCCATCGACTTCTGCCGCCGCATTTCGTCCACCCGCCAGCTTAATCCAGGTATAAATCAGCGTATTACGGCCATCCACCTTGAGTGGATGAAGCGACTGAATATGCAGCACGCGCGGGCGTTGGCTCTGGCTCAGTCCGGCAGTTTTGGCCTGTATGCTGGCAATCTGTCGATCCAGATAAGCGTTGTACTCCTCAGCACGCTGTCGTGCCCGATCCGTTCCCACTACTTCAGCAGTGGTCAGCAGCGAACGCTCCATCGAGGGAAAATCATCAAACCCCATCACCAGCGTCGGCAGGCCTGCCTGACGGTAAGCCGCCGCATCGCCATCCTCTGCCGCTACAAATACCGCATCCACCTTGTGCGCCAGCAATGCTTCGCTCTCAAAGCTGCGGCCATGCACGGATAACGCCTGATTCAGCGAAGGCTGGATTGTAAACATCCAGGGCCGGTCTTTGGCGTGGTTCACCGTCGCCACAATCCGGTCACCTGCGCCCAGCGTCATCAGCAGCGAGTGGTGGGCATACCAGCCATCGGCAATACGCCTGGCCCGATCGGGAACGGTGACGGTGTTTCCGGCATCATCCGTCACCGTGCGGGCCAGCGCCGCAAGCGGGAGTGATGTCAGGCTCAGGGCTGTCAGGAGTGAAGCAATCAGGGGTGTTTTCATCATGACCTCATCAGAAAGTAAGCTGCATGGAAACCTGCATCATGCGCGGTTCGCCCAGTTGGGCACTGGCATATCCGGCACCGCTGTAACCATTCAGGCCACCCGGCACAATGTTGGTCCAGTAATGGCGATTGGTCAGGTTAGTGATATCGAAGCGGAATGTGGTGTCGGTAGTAAACAGGCGTGTTTTATAGCTGGTTCCGGCATCAAAAGTGGCATAGCTGCCCACCCAGCTGTCGTTAGCGTTATCCGTAGTGCGGCGGCCAACGTAATGCATCCCGCCGTGCACATCCGTGCCGCTCAGGAACGGCAAATCGTAAGCGGCGAACAGGCTGGCCGTATAGCGTGGCAGACCAACGATCTGCTTATTTTCGGTGGCAGCACTGGCGGTATCACGCAGGCGGGGATCGAGCCAGGTCATGCCACCATACAGATGCAGATTATCGGTTACATCACCATCGGTCATTAGCTCCAGACCCCGGTTACGCTGGTTGCCATCTACCCCGTAACTGCCACTGGCGGTGGTGTAGGCGAAGGGGCGATCGATCTGGAACAGCGCGGCGGTCAGCAGCACTTTTCCCACGGCCAGTTTGCTGCCCACTTCCACCTGCGTGCTGCGATACGGATCGAGAATATTGCCCGCATTGCTGGCTCCGGCTGGCGCTGTATCGCCCTGTTGCAGGCTGTCAGCCCAGGTGATGTAGAGCGTCAGGGGATCTACCGGCTTGTACATCAGGCTGGCAGACCCGCTGAATCCGCTGTTGCTGGAGTCGCTGGTACGGCTGCCGGTTTTACTGTAATTGGCCGAACTCAGAAAGCTTTTGCTTCCTGCCAGCAGCAGGCTCCACTGCGGGGAAAATGTCAGGATATCGCTCAGCAGAAACGCCTGTTGTGTCGCGGTGGTGGAGTGATAGCGATGAGTGAAATCCGGGTAATCTGGCTCTGTATAAGAGGCAGGATTATCCAGCGAGGCGCTGCCCAGCGTCGAGGTGCCACCGTTGCGCGGGTTTTCATTTTTCCAGACGAACCCACGAACACCGGTGGCGATTTGATGATGCAGCCAGCCCGTCTCCACTTCGCCGTTAAGGCTGGCCATATAACTGTTAATGGTGAAGCGGCTGGCGGTGGCGGACGAGGTAGTGGTTTTGTAGTGCCCGGCATTATCGGTAAAGGTATTGGTCACCGCCGTGGATTCCCGATCGGCGATCTGGCGCAGTACGCCCACTTCTCCCTGCCAGTTCCCGTCAAAATCGTGTTTCAGATGCAGGCTTGCCGTCAGCGTATGATTGTCATTACCGGCGTAATACTGCCCAAGATGCGCCGTTTTCGGGTTTGGCGCAGAGGGGAACGACAGCCCGCTGCCAAGCGCAAACTTACCTGGCAGCCCTTTTTCGTCATAGTGGTAATAGCTGAAGTTGCTCTCCAGCACCGTTTTGTCGGTGAGGTTGGCATCCAGCGCCAGGCTGAAAAGCTGACGGCGTTTTTTACTGCCGCTGACATAGCCATCGCCTTCATCATCAAGAAAATTCGCGCGGTAACGCAGGCGATCGTTGTCATCAAGCGGATCACTGAAATCCCCGGAAACCAGGTGGCTGAGTCCGGTGCCTGCGCCAAAGGTCAGGCTGTGCTGTGCGATATCAGTCGGGCGTTTGGCGACAAAGTTGAACAGGCCTGCGGGGTTCGCCGGACCATACAGCGAACCAGCCAGCCCGTTCAGCACCTCGAGATGATCAAACTGTTCGGCAGCATAATCAGTTGTGGAGACCACATTCAGCCCGTCAATCATGGAGTTTTGCACCACGCTGCCCTGCATTCCACGCGTCTGCGGACGGGCACCGTCACCCTGCACGGAAGGCATATAGCGATAAATATCGCTGAGGCTTTTCAACTGCTGGCGTTTCATCAGGGAGGGAGAGATAACCTGAACCGAATAGGGCGTATTACGCACTTCCTGTTTGCCCAGGTTGCCCAGCGTGGCCTGTTTATCCGGTGCCGCAGGCTCGCTGGCGGGTGCTGCGGCAGTAACCGTCAGCGTTTTTTCCGGGGGCGCGGCCTGGGCCGGAAGCGCGGAAAGGATCAGGACGCACAGCGTGCCTGCTTTAAAATACGGGGTTACCACTGCCATGTTATGAGTATGCCTTTGATGCATTGCGGCTTCGGGAGGCCGCCTGTGCAGAGATGCAGTAAAAAGAGCGGAAAGGGTAGCATATCGTTATGTACTATCGTATATAGCGAAGATCCAACGCATAACTTCGAAGCATGCTGCTGACGAAGCGGTAAAAAGCAAAGCATGCTAAGGATTATAATGTGATTTACATCACATAATTTTGCTGAAGTCCGCCCATAACCTCAGGCTATACCCTGGTGACAAACAAGCATTATCCAGGCGGCAGCAGGGGTGAAATAGTCTTATCAGGCAAACCCTGCAACCTGATAAGAGAACCTCTGATGCTGATCCCTCAACCCTATCTGTTATTCCTTGGCGATGTTACCGACCCTCTGGCGGCTAAAACGGCGCGCGGTATTCATGTCTGGCGGCCTGAGCAGTGCGTCGGGCAGATTCGCCTGCCTGCCTGCACCGTTTCGCTGGGTCTGGATGATCTGACGCTTGACGCTGCCGTGGCCGCAGGCGCAAAAACGCTGGTGCTGGGCACTGCCAACGCCGGAGGTTTCCTGCCGGAGCACTGGCTGGATACCGTACGTGGCGCCATCAAGGCGGGTATGAACGTCGCCAGCGGTCTGCATTATCGCCTGGTGGATAACGAAGAGCTGGTGGCACTGGCAAAAGAGCAGGGCGTTGAGCTGTTTGACCTGCGCCATATGCGGCCAAAACTGGATGTGGGCAGCGGCAAAAAACGCAGCGGCAAACGCGTGTTAACCGTGGGGACAGACTGTTCAGTAGGCAAAATGTACACCTCGCTGGCGCTGGAATCGGCGATGCGTGATATCGGCCTGAAGGCGGATTTCCGCGCCACCGGTCAGACCGGGATCCTGGTCGCGGGTGAAGGCATCGCCATTGATGCCGTGATCGCCGACTTTATCGCTGGCGCAGCAGAGGCCCTGTCTCCGGCTAATGAAGCTGACCACTGGGACATTGTTGAAGGTCAGGGTTCTCTGTTCCACCCCTCTTATGCCGGCGTCAGCATGGGCCTGATCCACGGTGCGCAGCCGCACTGGCTGGTGATGTGCCACGAGATGCACCGCCCGCATATGCGTCACCTCCCTCATCAGCCGATGGTCAGCCTGGCTGACTGCGTGGAGGCCAACCTGCGCGCGGCTAACGTCACCAGCGATAACGTCCAGCTGGCAGGCTTCGCCATCAATACCTCTGGTTTCAGCGAGCAGGAAGCGCGGGAATATTGCCAGCAAATCAGTAAAGAGTTTGGCGTGCCAGCCACCGATCCGGTGCGCTTTGGCATCACGGAGATCGCTGCATTGCTTAAGGAGCGTGGCTGATTATGCGCCGGATGCAGGTGGAAGTGGTGGAGCTGCCTCTGGCCCGCCCGTTTGCCATTGCGCGCGGCACCCGTACGGCAGTGACCGTGGTACGGGTGACGCTGGAGCAGCAGGGCTTTATCGGGCGCGGTGAATGTACGCCGACCGCCCATTACCATGAAAGCCCGGAAAGCGTCACCGCACAGCTGGCTGCGGTGCAGGAAGAGGTGGAAAACGGCCTGACGCTGGCCGATTTGCAAACCCGGCTGCTGCCGGGCTCAGCCCGCAACGCGCTGGATTGTGCGCTGTGGCGGCTGGAAGCGGCGCTGGAAAGAAAAACGCTGTGGCAGCGTCTGAATGCACAGCCTCCCGCAACGGTAACCACGGCGGAAACGCTGAGCCTGGACAGCCTGGACAGGATGGCCGCCGCCGCTGCGGATGCGGTTTCTCGCGGCGCGATCCTGTTGAAAATCAAACTGGATCGCGATCTGATTCTGGAAAAGGTAGCCGCCATACGTGCCGCCGCGCCGGAAGCGACGCTGATTATTGATGCCAACGAGGCCTGGAGCGGACTGGATCTCAGCAGTCTGTGCACGGCGCTGACCCATTTCAATATCGCCATGATTGAGCAACCTTTGCCCGCGGGCAAAGATGCGGATTTACAGCGCTTTGACCACCCAATCCCGATTTGCGCCGATGAAAGCTGCCATCACGCTGGCGATATCGCCGGGCTGCGTACCCGCTACGAGATGATCAACATCAAGCTCGATAAATGCGGCGGCCTGACGGAAGCGCTGGTGATGGTGGAAGAGGCAAAACGGCAAAAGCTGCGGCTGATGGTGGGCTGCATGCTTGGCTCATCGCTGGCGATGGAAGCGGCGCTGCCGGTAGCCGTCTCGGCAGAACATGTTGATCTCGACGGGCCAATCTGGCTCGCGGCAGACAGCTCTCCTTATCTCTCTTATAACCAGGGTCGCATCTGGCTCTGAGCCAGAGGCCACCGGAGTCACGATGACGGAACGCATTCAACCAGAACTCACCGCCACCGGATCCGGCAACCCTTCCCCTGTCCTGCAGGTGGAAGATTTAAGCGTCAGCTTCAGCGGACGCTCTGGGAAAAACCTGGCCCTGAAAGGGGTCTCGTTCACCATCAACAAAGGTGAAATTGTTGCGGTGGTGGGCGAAAGCGGCTCCGGTAAGTCTGTCACCTCCCTGGCGGTGATGGGCCTGCTGGCTTCTTCTGCCGCCATTGAGCGGGGCGCCATTCACTTCAGTCCGCGCAGCGGCGTGAAGCATCCACTGCTGACGATGAGTCCCGATGAGCGTCGCAAGCTGCGTGGCCGCGATATGGCGATGATTTTTCAGGAGCCGATGACCTCGCTGAATCCGGTGCTGAAAGTGGGCGATCAGCTTACCGAAGCGCTGAAAGATCATCAGCTCTGCGACAGCAAAACCGCCGATCGCAAAGCGCGTGAACTGCTGCGCAAAGTGCGCATTGCCGATGTCGACCGGGTGATGAAAAGCCATCCGCACTCCCTTTCGGGTGGGATGCGCCAGCGCGTAATGATTGCGCAGGCGCTGGCCTGCGATCCGCAACTGTTGATCGCCGATGAACCCACTACCGCACTGGACGTTACCGTTCAGGCCCGCATCCTGCAAATCCTGCGTGACCTGCAACAGCAAAGCGAGATGGCGGTGCTGTTTATCACTCACGACATGGGCGTGGTGGCGGAAATTGCCGATCGTGTGGTGGTGATGTACCGGGGCGAAGTGGTTGAGCAGGGCAGCGTGGAGCAGATTTTTGCCGCGCCGAAACACAGCTACACCAAAGCGCTGCTGGCGGCCGTGCCCCGGCTGGGTGACATGAAAGCCAGCCGCTGGCCCCAGCGCTTTCCACTGCTGGGCGAAGAGCAGGACGAAGATGCGGGCACGCAGATCACCGCGCGTTACGAAGAAAAACCCCTGCTGGACGTGCGTGGCCTCAAAGTCTATTACCCGATCCGCAGCGGGATGTTTTCCGCCCTGACGCACCGCGTTCATGCCGTGGAGCAAATTGATTTCGCCGTCTGGCCAGGCGAGACGCTGGCGATTGTGGGCGAAAGCGGCTGTGGTAAATCCACTACCGGACGGGCGCTGCTAAGGCTGGTTTCCAGTGAATCAGAAAGCATTCACTTCCGGGGCGAAGAAGTCAGTCAGATGAAAGAGGCGGCTTTTCACAGCCTGCGCCGCGAAATTCAGATGGTTTTTCAGGACCCCTATGCCTCGCTGAATCCCCGTCTGACCGTGGGGTTTACCATCGCTGAACCGCTGCTGATCCACGGCCTGGTGAAGTCGCTGGAAGAGGCGACGCCGCAGGTGCAACGGCTGCTGAAAAGCGTCGGTCTGCTGCCGGAACATGCCCGTCGCTATCCGCACGAGTTTTCAGGCGGCCAGCGGCAGCGCATTGCTATCGCCCGCGCGATGGCGCTGCAACCGCAGGTCATCATTGCTGATGAAGCGGTCTCTGCGCTGGACGTCTCGATTCAGGCTCAGGTGGTGAACCTGATGATGGATCTGCAAAAAGAGACCGGCGTGGCATGGATATTTATCTCGCACGATATGGCGGTGGTGGAACGCATCGCCAACCGCGTGGCGGTGATGTATCTCGGACAGATTGTGGAGATTGGCCCGCGTCATGCCGTCTTCACCGATCCTCAGCATCCCTATACCCGTCGCCTGCTGGCCTCGGTTCCGGTGGCCGATCCTGCCCGCCGCACCGCCCGCGAGCTGGACGACAGTGAAATCCCTTCGCCGCTGCGTAAAGCCGGTGAAGAGGTGGCAAAACTTCGTTACCGCCAGGTCGCCCCGCACCACTGGGTGGCTGAAGAGGACATGCACCGTTAGCTATTTAATTTCCCACTCTGGAGAGACACCATGAAGCCGTTTTTACGTCGTTCTGCCGTCGCCCTCGGGCTGTCACTGTGCCTGGCAGGTATCGCGCAGGCGCAGGATCTGCGGATTTCCGCCTATGTAGATATCACCGGACTCGATCCACACGATACCTCGGACAACGCCAGCTACTCGGTGCAGGCGGGTATTTTTGAGCGCCTGTTCCAGTTCGACAGCAAAATGAAGCTGGTGCCGTGGCTGGCTACGGACTACACCAGCAACGAGGATGCCACCGAATTCACCCTGAACCTGCGTCAGGGCGTGAGCTTCCAGGACGGCACGCCATTTGATGCTGAGGCGGTGAAAGCCAACCTGGAGCGCCTGGCCGATCAGACCAAAGGGCTGAAGCGTAACAGCCTGTATAAAATGATTAAAACGGTGACTGTCGCCTCTCCGACCCAGGTGAAAGTGACCCTGAACCAGTCTTTCGGCGCCTTTATCAACACCCTCGCGCATCCTTCTGCGGTGATGTGGAGCCCGACCGTCCTCAAGCAATTCCCGGAAGAAGCACAGTTACGTCTGCACCCAACCGGCACCGGCCCGTTTAAATTTGTCAGCTGGCAGCCTGGTAAAGAGGTGAAACTGACTAAATTTGACGGTTACTGGCAGAAGGGCTGGCCAAAAGTCGATAACGTCTTTATCTCGCCAAGCCCTGAAGATTCCACCCGCGTGGCAGCCCTGAAATCCGGTCAGGTGGATGCCATCTATCCGCTGCCTTCTGACCTGATCAACACCGTACAGAGCGACAGCAAACTGGCGGTACAGCGCGACGAGAGCATCTATCTCTATTATCTGGCGATCAATACTCAGCATAAATCGCTGGCTGATGTGCGGGTGCGTCAGGCGATCAACTACGCCATCAATCGCGATATCTGGCTGAAAGTGGCCTATGCAGGCATGGGTAAACCGGCCACCTCCGCTATCCCGCCTGCGGTGCAGTTCTACGCGAAGCAAAGCGATCCGGATTACAGCTACAACCCGGAAAAAGCCAAAGCCCTGCTGAAAGAGGCCGGTTTTGCCAACGGGCTGGATCTCAAGCTGTGGGTGACCAACGCCACTGCAAGCGTACGTGCCGCGCAGTTCATGAAGCAGCAACTGGGCGCCGTGGGCATCCGTGTGACGGTGACGCCAATGGATTCCGGCGCGCGTAACGCCAAATTGTGGGGCGTGAAGGATCCGAAGCAGGCTGAGTACGACCTCTATTACGGCGGCTGGTCTACCTCAACGGGTGATGCCGACTGGGCACTTCGTCCGCTCTATGCTACCGAATCCTGGGTACCTACTTCCTATAACGTCTCCTATTACAGCAACCCGGAAGCGGATAAAGCCATTGCCGCAGCGCTGCAAACGGCCGATCCGGCTAAGCGTGCCGCAGCCTACGCGCAAGCGCAGAAAATCATCTGGAAAGATGCCCCGGTTGCCTTCCTGGGATCGCCAGATAACCTGGTCGGCAAGAAGAAAAACCTCACCGGCGTCTCGATGCTGGCGGACGGCTCCTTCCTGTTCGATCAGGCCGAGTTTAAATAACCTTTTCAGGGCGGGCGCGATCCCGCCCTGGCTGCTGGCACACCCGATTTAACCAGGAAATCGCCTATGTTTGCTTATCTTGTCCGACGTTTACTGGAAATGATCCCGGTGTTGCTGGTGGTCTCTCTGTTAGTGTTCGGTTTTATCAAATTGCTGCCGGGCGATCCGGCACGAATTTATGCCGGCCCCGATGCGCCCATTGAGGCAGTCGAGGCGGCACGCCAGCATCTGGGTCTGAATGACCCGCTGCCGCAGCAGTATCTGCACTGGCTGGGCGGGCTGATGCAGGGCGATCTGGGCGTGACCTACCGCACCCAGCAGCCGGTTACCGAGGTGATCGCTCAGGGCTTTATGCCAACGATGTGGCTGGCGCTGGCAGGCTTTGCCTGGTCGGTGCTGCTGGGGCTGATTATTGGGGTGATCTCCGCGCTGAAGCGCGGTAAATGGCAGGACTGGACGCTGATGAGCCTGGCGGTGGGCGGGATTTCGATGCCGCCGTTCTGGCTGGGGCTGCTGCTGATCCAGTTTGTCGCTATGCCGTTCGGCCTGTTTTCGGTCAGCGGCTTCAACAAGTTCAGCGACATCATTCTGCCCGCTATTACTCTGGGATCGTCAGTGGCGGCGGTGATGGCGCGATTCACCCGCTCGGCGTTTCTGGAAGTGGCACAGGAAGACTATGTGCGAACCGCGAAGGCCAAAGGACTACGCAACAGGCTGGTGACGTGGAAACACATCATGCGCAATGCGCTGATCCCGGTGATCACCATGCTGGGGCTGCAATTCGGCTTCCTGCTGGGGGGATCGATCGTGGTGGAAAGCGTCTTCAGCTGGCCGGGTCTGGGCTGGCTGCTGATCGAGTCGATCAAAACGCAGGATCAGCCGGTGATTCAGGCGCTGGTCATGCTGTTTGTCTTTGAATTTATTGTGATTAACCTGCTGGTGGATCTGCTTTATGCGGTCGTCAACCCGGCCATCCGACTGCGTCAGGAGCCTGCATGAAAACCCCAACGGAAGCAGCGGTGGCGAAAACAGTGCTGGAGAACAGCACCCTGCGTTCGCCCTGGCACGATTTTGTGCAAAACCTGATCCGCAACCCGCTGGCTGTGGTGTCTGGCGGATTTGTCCTGCTGCTGGTTTTAGTGGCTGTTTTTGCGCCGTGGCTGGCGCCCTGGGATCCGATGGCACCGGACTGGATGGCGCTGTCTGCACCACCTTCTGCCGCTCACTGGATGGGCACCGACGATCTGGGCCGTGATGTGATGAGCCGGATTATTTATGGCGCGCGTATCTCGCTGTATGTTGGCGTGCTGTCGGTAACGCTGGGCATGGTGGCAGGCATCATTCTGGGTCTGCTGGCGGGCTACTATGGCCGCTGGGTGGATATGCTGATTATGCGCGGCTCTGACGTGCTGTTCGCCTTTCCCGGCATGCTGCTGGCGATTGCGGTAGTGGCAATTTTAGGTCCGGGGCTGAACAACGTCATCATCGCGGTGGCGGTCTTCAGCGTCCCGGTGTTTGCCCGTATCGTCAGGGCTTCCACGCTCTCCCTGAAGCAGGCGGCCTATGTTGAAGCCGTGCGCTGTGCGGGTGCGCCAGATCGGGTGATCCTGATCCGCCATATCCTGCCCGGCACGCTCTCCAACGTGATTGTCTATTTCACCATGCGCATCGGCACCAGTATCCTGACCGCAGCCGGACTGAGCTTTATTGGCCTGGGACCAGAGCCGGACGTGCCGGAGTGGGGCAATATCCTGGCGATGAGCCGCAGCATGATGATGGCCGGACAATGGCACGTCAGCGTGTTTCCTGGCCTGGCGATTTTCATTACCGTGCTGGCGTTTAACCTGTTGGGTGACGCGCTGCGCGACACTTTAGATCCCAAACTCAAAGGGTAACGGCATGGATTATCAGCAGGCGGCGCTTGATTTACAGCTCACGCGCTGGCGCGAAACGCGTCAACTGGGCAACCCGCGTGGAACTTGTGGCGCAACCGACAGCCTCAGCGATGTGCCGGGCGTGCGGGTGGGGCATTCCACGCTGGATGAGGGCGAACGTCAGACCGGCGTCACCGCCATTTTGCCACCGGGTGACAATCTGTTTGTGCAGCCCTTACCCTGCGGCGTGGCGGTGCTGAATGGCTTTGCCAAGCCCGTCGGGCTGGTGCAGGTAGAGGAGTTGGGCGTGCTGCAAACGCCCATTTTGCTCAGCAATACGCTGGCGGTGGGCACGCTGTTTACCACGCTGGTGCGCGATGCTATCAGCCGCAATCCCGAACTGGGCCGTTCGCTGCCCACGGTGAATCCGCTGGCGCTGGAGTGTAATGATGGCTGGCTGAACGATATTCAGGCGCTGGCGGTCACGGAGGAGATGGCGCAGCAGGCGCTGGCCTCTGCCACCACGGATTTTGCCCGTGGTAGCGTGGGTGCAGGTCGCGGCATGAGCTGTTTTAGTATGAAGGGCGGCATCGGCACGGCTTCGCGGCTTATTCCTTCTCTTAACGCCACGCTGGGTGTACTGGTGCTGGCTAACTTTGGCGCGCTGAAAGCTCTGACGCTGGATGGCGTGCGGGTCGGCGAAGCGATTGAACCCCTGTTGCCGGAGCTGACGCCCCAGCGTGATGCCGGATCGATCATCATCATTATGGCCACCGACGCACCGCTGGATGCCCGTCAGTTAAAACGTATCGCGAAACGGGCCGGGGCAGGTCTGGGCAGGCTGGGCAGTTACTGGGGTCATGGCTCCGGGGACATCGCCGTGGCTTTCTCTACCTCGCCTGCGCCACAGCCGCCAGAAGATGCCGCACTTGAACCCTTGTTAATGGCAGCAGCGGATGCGACAGAACACGCGGTGCTGGATGCATTGTTAAGTGCGGAAGCCGTGACGGGTTTCAGAGAACATCATCGCCCCGCGCTCAGTGAGATTCTGGATCGGCTGGCGGCAAATCTTCTTCCTTAAGGAACTCTCCGATGAAAATTTTTATCTCCGCCGATATTGAAGGCATCGCTGGCGTGATGCGCCCGGAACAGTGCAGCCCTGGTCATGCCGAGTATCAGCTTGCCCGTGGCCTGATGGAGCAGGAAGTCAACGCGGCTATTGAAGGTGCCTTTGCGGGTGGCGCAACCGAAGTGGTGGTTGCAGACAGCCACGCTCAGATGACCAACCTGCGGGCGGAAAATATCGACCCGCGCGCGCGGCTGGTACAGGGGAAACCTCGTGGCCTGTCGATGGTGGAAGGCCTGCAACAGCCCTACATCGGCAGTGAAGGAAATCATGCACAGCAGCCTTGCGACGGCACGTCAGAAAACACCCAGCCACAAGCTTTCGACGGCATGATGTTTGTGGGTTTTCACAGTGCGGCGGGCGAAAGGGGCGTACTGGCCCATACCATTAACGGCCGGGCCTTTTACCGGGTAAAAATCAACGGCAAAGTCGTGGGCGAAAGCGATATCTATGCCGCCGCAGGCGCAGAGCTGAACGCTCCGCTGTGGCTGGTGACGGGTGACGACACCCTGCAGCAGTGGATTGGCGAACACTATCCGTCGGTAGATTACGTTTGCGTCAAACGCGCCATTTCAAATACCGCCGCCGAATCACTGAGCCCGGAGGCCGCCCGCAACGCCATTCGTCAGGCCGCAGAACAGGCGGTAAAACGCGCCCGTAAAGTAGAGACCACGCGTCTTTCAGCGCCCTACAAGCTGGAGCTGATGGTGGCAAAACCAGTGCTGGGCGACCTGTTCTGCCTGATCCCCGGCGTGGAAAGGCTGGATGCCGTGACGATCGGTTATACAGCGCAGACGATGGTAACCCTTGTCAGCCTGTTAAGCGCATTTTCTTATCTGGCCAGTACACAGAATTGAGTGATGGTGACTCCGTAAACAAACTAATATAGGTACGAAACGATTAAACCGCACCGGTTTTTTCCCTGTGAGGAAGTGGGTTATGTACAGTTTCACTGCCAGCGAAGCTAAAATTCAGTTTGGTGAGGTGCTTGTTAAGGCACAGCGTGAACCGGTATTTATTACCAAAAATGGCAAACAGTCTGTAGTGGTAGTCTCTGCTGAGGATTACGCAGAGTTAGAAGCCCTTAAGATGCTTCATCTGCGCAAATTAGTGGATGAAGCAGACCGCGACATTGAAAACGGACATCTGGAAGATGGTCCGGAATTTTTCAGCAAGCTTAAGGAAAAGCGTGGAGCCAATGACCTATAAGTTAACCCAACCCGCCTTACGTCATTTGACTGCCATTTCTGAATATACGCAGAAAGAATGGGGACCTGCTCAGGAAGAAAACTCTATGGGGCAACTGCAAACCATCATGGAACTATTGGGTAAAAATCCAAAGACAGGGACTCCGCGTGATGATGTGCGTCCAGGGCTGCGGGCTTATCCCATTGGCAGGCACAATATTTATTTTCGTACTGCACCTCACGGCGTCAATATCATTGCTGTACTGCATCAAAGCCAGGATCCTCAAAAACACCTCTGACAGCTTAATTGCAATTGAGCTGTAACTCAGTCGCATGTCACTTGATCGCCGTTCGCAAATTTTTTTGATCCACTTCAAAAAAATCAATGACTGAACTAACTATTTACCATCTACTGCTTAATACAAACCTTTATTGTCGCCGACAACGCTCTGAGCATTTACGCACTTCATCCCAGCATTTTTCCCACTTTTTACGCCAGCTAAAGGGTCGTCTGCAGACGGTACAAATTTTTGTCGGAAGTTCGCTTTTTTTCAAAATGGTTCTCCTGCGTCAGGTTTTGCCAGCCGCATTTTACTGCACTGATAGCATTACTCACAGACGAATAGCTACTCGTTATATGGACTTCGGTATATTTCAACAAAAACGCCTTTTTGGGACAGCATGTTACCTACCGTAACCACGTCGTTAGTAGCATGACTTCGCCAGCATTCTGCTTCGACATTACACGATTTTTGAGGTTCATAGCCCACTGATTTCAGATAATCCCTGACTGGCCGTGTTTCAGTAACGTTATAAAAATTTACCGAAAAAACATGAGCTTCAGGCCCGGTAATATTATTAAAATCGAATCCATATTCAGTCGAAATTCGTGGTAATTTTTTTAGCAAATCGGGCGTGTAAAAATTATATTCCAGCCAGTCTTGCTCGGTGTAACAGGCAGAACCAGCAAATTCCAGCTTAATAAAAGTCAGGGATGAAGCCAGAATAAGACCAAAAATAACGCCAGTCCTGGCTATTATACGCTTCTTCACAACCCCCTCCTGCCATTATCAGCACCCAATATAGCAAAAGTCTGATCATGTTGTGGAAGGATCACATTACCCGACAGAAAATCGTTATAAGGGATAATCGTTCGCATGAATGGTGGTAGCAGTCCTTTACGTGGCCGTGAGTGAGGAAATGTTTTTGGATTGGGGAACAGCAGCGGCTCGAACGTCTCGTTTTTCCAGTTACCAATTTTCCCATAGTAGTCCCAACGCCTCAGCGCCTCGTCCTTGCTAACCGGACGCAGCATTCCAAACGGATGCTGAACCGACACCACGCGGTAAAAACCCAGCAAATCTGAAACCAGATCCTCCCCACTAAACCCGCTGTCGGTCACCAGGTTGTTGGGAAACGATCCCTGAAACGCCTCGAACCTTCTCGCTATCGTCATCATCATTGCCAGCGCTATGCTTTTTTGCTCCCAGTAAGGCCGCCCGTGCCGGATACGCCAGGTCACCATCTTTCCCGAACGAAACAAGCCATAAGGTGAAGTCATTCCCTGAGAATACCTTACGTCATAGAAATCCTTCCCTGATGATTCTCCCCGCGATATCTGATTTAACAGGTCGCGAATGTCCTTTCCCTGCGCATGTCCAAGATCCACCCACCCAAGCACTTCTGTATAAATTAATCCTCTTTGCCGGATAGCTGCATCTTTTCCATCAATTATTTCTGACCGCTTACTCATCCTGAATACCCCGTCTTCCTTTACCGTGCCGACCAGAAGTCGCTTCCACGCCAACTGATTGACTTAAGTCAAATATCTGATTACTGAATGAACGATGTCAATTAAAAACCATGCATAAAGAGTGGGTATATCCGATTTTCATAGGGTAAGTAAAGCAGCATGGCTTTTATGTAGATGGACTGTTTCAGATACCGAAATAAATGGTGGTTTTTGGATGTGGGGGGAGTAATTTGAGGATCATTACTTACATCTAATTCGAAACGAAAACGTTACGGTCTTAACCAAAGCAGCTTTCCCAGGGAAATTGGCGCGCGTTCGCTGGTCAGCATGATCCTGAAGGGGCAGCGATCGCTGACCCTTGAACATATGCGGGTGTTGTCAGCCCGCTTTAATATCCCGGTGTCGGCGTTTATTGATGCTGATGATCCAACCTAACGCCGGTACTTCACCATCCGGCTGCGATTGAGCACCAGCTTCAGGGCATCGCCGTCGATTTGTACGGTAAAGCGTTTCTGCCAGGGGCCATCCTGCGCGGTGGCTAACAGGCGGCCATTGCCCAGCGGCACCAGCGTGGCGGTGATGGCTGCCGGGCCGATGCCCAGAATCATATTTTCCCCGCTTATTACCAGTTCGCTGCGCATCGAAGGAATGCTCCAGCGCCCCTGCACGGCGTCCAGTGAGAGGTTATCTGGTTCTACCGGGACAAAAGTTCTTGCAGCCAGGCCAATTTCGCCGCTGATTACAGGGCCATCCTGCTTCAGTCGAACCGGGAAAGTGCTGGAGAGCGACACGGCCTCGCCTGGCCGATCGCTGTGATACAAATTCTCTCCCGCGCCGATCCAGTTGATGCTGTCAGCATTCACTTCCAGCCAGTCGCTGCCCGCTTCCGCAACGTACAGACCCGGCGTCAGGCTGTGACCTTTCACCGGCAGAGACTGACCCAGCAAAGCGGCCATCACTGCCAGTGCCGAATCATAGCTGGCGACGTCTTCACGGTTGGCAACCAGCGCCAGCCCGACCTTTTGCTGCGGATCGAGCAGGAAATAGCTTTTATATCCGGCGTGTGACCCGCCATGACCCACCAGTCTGACCTGGCCCGCTTTCGAATGCGCGACACCCAGCCCATAACCTGTCTCACGGCCATCGGTCAGATAGCGCGGTGCGGCCAGTCTGTTCAGCGTCTTTTCTTCCCTGAGCAGATGCTGCAGCCACTTGCTGAGATCCGTCACGCTGCCGGTAATACAGCCCGAGGCCGAAAGATGCAGTCCGGCGCTGGCCAGCAGCCACTGTTTATTATGCTGCCAGTAGCCCGGCACCAGGCCTGGCACGATATCAAACCAGGTTTCCGGCGCGGTAAAGTTAATGCCCAGAGGCTGATTGATCTGCTCGTTGAGCAGCGCGGAAAACAGCACGCCTCTGGTTTTCAGCACCTCTTCCACCAGTCGGTACCCGGTGTTGGAATAGGAGACTTCGCTGCCTGCGGGATAGCTGA
Source organism: Erwinia sp. E_sp_B01_1 (assembly GCF_036865545.1). Taxonomy (NCBI): domain Bacteria; kingdom Pseudomonadati; phylum Pseudomonadota; class Gammaproteobacteria; order Enterobacterales; family Erwiniaceae; genus Erwinia; species Erwinia sp. E_sp_B01_1. The sequence goes on from NZ_CP142208.1 coordinate 194,573, forward strand.
GATCGCCCATCTCCGCGAGAAAAGCCAGCAGCGAGGGGGCGCTGGTGGCGTTATACACCGACAGGCCCAGCAGCGACAGGGTTTCACGCACGTCCGGCAGGCCGGATGTCATATCCAGCGCACGACCTACAGTGACCTGACCGTTCTCACCGGTTAACTGGGGAAGATAATCGGCCAGTTTGTCTTCCAGCCCCAGATGCTGGCTGGCCGCGCCCGTGACTAACGAGGCGAAAATATGCTTGGTCACTGAGGCATAACGCACCACGGTGTTGCCATCAAAGGGGCTGTTCTGCGCCAGGTCGGCCAGGCCACCGGCGCTGATGCTGCGAATGTTTTCGCCGTCGAACAGCGCGATAGCGCCGCCCGGTTCGCCGGGTTTTCCCCAGCCTGCGGTGATCTCATCGGCGACTTTTTGCGCCTGTTGCCAGTTAAGCGTCATGCTGATTCCTTTGAAGACAGACTGCCATTCAGACGCTCTGCCGTTGTGGATGCTGAATGCGTCATGCTGATTCCTTTGAAGTCAGACTGCCCTTCAGAAGCTCTGCCATTGTGGGTGCTGAAGGCGTCATGCAGGTTCTTCCAGCGACAGACTCAGATCATAAAGCTCTGCCGTGTGCGGATGCTGAATGCGGCGCGCGCGTAAATCCTCTGCGCTCAACTGCTCAACCATTTCACCCTGCTGCATCACCCCAATTTGCGCACAGAGGTGGGTGACCACCGCCAGATTGTGCGTCACCATAATGTAGGTGAGTTTGCGTTCCTGCCGCAAGTCGCTGAGCAGATTCAGAATTTCCGCCTGCACGGAGACATCCAGCGCGGAAGTCGGCTCATCCAGCAGCAGCACTTCAGGCTCGGCAATCAGCGCTCTGGCAATGGCGACGCGCTGGCGCTGCCCACCGGAAAGCTGATGAGGGAAACGAAAACGTACCGTAGCGGGTAAACCCACTTCCGACAGCGCCTGAGCAATGCGCTGTTCAGCGCGATCAAAACGGTGGATCAGCAGTGGCTCATGCAGGATGCGGTCGATAGTCTGGCGGGGATGCAGCGAGCCGTAAGGGTCCTGAAACACCATCTGCACCTGACGAAAGAAGTTGCGTCCGCGATGGGAAGCCAGCGGCAGACCGCCAAACCGGATCTCACCGCCCCAGTCACTGTTCAGCCCGGCCAGCGCGCGCAAAATCGTGGATTTTCCGGAGCCGCTTTCCCCCACGATGCCAAAACTGGCGCCGCTTGCCACGCTAAAAGAGACGCCTTTTACCACTTCCTGAGAACCGAAGGCGATGCGCAGTTTATCAATATCAATCATACAGAATCCTCGCGCCAGGAGGCTTTACGCTGCATTACCGGCAAACGCTCGCGCGGATGGCGCAGAGAGGGCAGGCAGGCCAGCAAACCTTGAGTGTAAGGGTGCTTCGCCTGCTGCAACTCGCCTGCCGCCAGCATCTCGACGATCCTTCCGCCATACATTACCGCCACGCGATCGCAGAAATGCGACACCAGCGGAAGATCGTGACTGATCAGGATCAACCCCATTCCGCGTTCAGAAACCAGATCGTCAATCAGCCGCAGGATCTCCGCCTGCACGGTGGCGTCCAGCGCACTGGTCGGCTCATCGGCGATCAGCAGTTCCGGATCCGGCGCCAGCATCATCGCAATCATCACGCGCTGCCCCATCCCGCCAGAAACTTCATGCGGATAGCGTTTTGCCACCAGCTCCGGGTCGCGAATTTTCACCTGAGAGAGCAAATCGATGGCGGCTGTCATCGCGTCACGTTTACTGCCCCCTTTATGCTCGCGCCAGGCTTCAGCAATCTGCTGGCCGATGGTCATCACCGGATTCAGTGAATATTTCGGGTCCTGAAGAATAAAGCCGACGCGTTTGCCACGCACCTGGCGCAGCGTTTTTTCACTGGCTCCACGCAGATCGATACCGTCAAAGCTCAGTTTGTCCGCCACTACTTTTGCGCTGCCGGGCAGCAGTTGCATCAGGCTGCGTGCAGTCAGCGACTTGCCCGAACCGCTTTCGCCGACGATGGCAAACTTCTCCCTGCCAACGCTGAACGAGACGCCACGCACGGCTTCGAAGGTTTCCGTACCGCTGGTAAAACTGATATGTAAGTTCTGAATCTCAACCAGCATTTACTTCTCCTTAGGATCCAACACGTCGCGCAGGCCATCGCCGAGGAAGTTAAACGCCAGCGAGGTTAAAAAGATCGCAATACAGGGCATCAGCGGCACCCACCACTCGCTGAACAGGAAGCGGCGCGCGGTGGCGATCATCGTGCCCCACTCCGGTGACGGCGGCTGCGCGCCCATGCCCAGAAAACCCAGGCTGGCGGCGGTGATAATGATCGAACTCATGTCCAGCGTGACCCGCACAATCAGGCTTGGCACGCACAGCGGCATCACATGGCGCAGAATAATACGCAGCGGTGAAGCGCCGCTCAGACGGCTGGCGGCGATAAAGTCGCTGTGTCGGAACTGGAGCGTTTCGGCCCGTGCCAGACGGGCATAGGGCGGCCAGGCGGTAAGGGCTATTGCCAGGATGGCGCTTTCCACGCCCGGCGTCAGGGCAGCCACAAAGGCCAGCGCCAGAATCAGGCGTGGGAAAGCCAGGAAGATATCGGTGATTCGCATCAGCGTTTTGTCCAGCAATCCGCCTGCGTAGCCCGCGATACAACCGATAAACAGACCAATGGGCGCAGTGATCAGCACCACCGCAATCACCATGCCCAGCGTGGTTCTGCCACCGAAAAGCAGACGCGTGAAGATATCGCGCCCCAGCTCATCCGTTCCCAGCCAGTGCAGGGCAGAAGGACGTGCCAGACGGTTAGCCAGATCCTGGAAGCCAGGCTCATAAGGAGTTAATAACGGAGCGGCCAGCGAGAGTAACAGCATCAGCAGCACCACAATCAGTCCGCTCATTGCCAGCGGATGACGCTTCAGGCCCAGCCACAGACGGTAGCGCCGTCCCCACACCGCCTGACGACGGGTGGAAGGCGTCTCGTCGAGCAGCCAGCTTCTTGATAAGATTGTCATTTTACGCGGGGATCCATAAGTCGGTAGAGAATATCGGCACAGAGGTTCAGCAGCACGTAAGCCGTGCCTACTAACAGCGTGGCACCCACCACCGGGTTCATGTCCGCATTCATCAGTGAAGTGGTCAGATACTGCCCGAGGCCTGGCCAGGAGAAGACGTTTTCCGTGACTACCGCGCCTTCCAGCAGCCCGGCATAGGTCAGCGCCAGCACGGTCACCAGCTGCACCGCCACGGTAGGGAAGGCGTGACGCCAGATAACCCGACGGGAAGAGAGCCCCTTGGCACGTGCGGTAATGATGAACTCACCGCTCAGCGCGTTAAGCATAAATGTACGGGTCATACGGGTGATGTACGCCATGCTGAAGTAGGCCAGGATCAGCACCGGCTGTGCCATATGTGCCAGTGCATCCCAAAAGGCGCCGTAATCTTTTGCCAGCAAAGAATCTACCGTCAGCAGTCCGGTCACCTGGGGCACCATGTCCTGATAGATAATGTCCTGACGCCCTGGTCCGGGCGCAATGCCCAGCACCGCATAGAACACCAGCAGGCTGAGCAGAGCCAGCACGAACACCGGCAGGGAGTGGCCTGCCAGGCAGACCACGCGGATCACCTGATCAACCCATTTACCCTGGCGGACCGCCGCCCAGACACCGAGTGGAATGCCGATAATTGCCGCCACAATGATTGCTGCCGTAGCCAGCTCCAGCGTGGCCGGGAAGAATCGGGCAATATCCTCGCTCACCGGGTTAGAGGTCAGAATTGAGCGACCAAAATCCCCATGAAGGATCTGGCTGAGGTAGTGCCAGAACTGGATGTACAGGGGCTGATCCAGCCCCATTTCCTGACGAACGCGTTCCACCACGTCCTGCGGGGCATTATCGCCAACCGCCGCCAGTACCGGATCGGTCGGCATTACCCGACCAATAAAGAACGTCAGGACTGACAGACCAAACAGCGTCAGCAGCAGGCTTCCCAGCGTGCTGGCAATACGTATTAACCAGGACATCAGGCTTTTTTCACCTGCTCATAAGGGTTGTCGTTGAGCACGGTAATCTGCATTCCGGTGACGCCTTTGCTGCTGGCATAGGTGTTGAGCTTCTGGAACATAAAGATAAACGGGCTTTTTTCGCGGTGCATAGTCTGGATTTGTTCATACAGGGCGATGCGTTTTGCTGCATCGGTTTCATGCAGTGCGTCAGCCGTCATTTTGTTGAACTCTTCGTCAGACCAGCTGCAGCGCCAGGCCAGAGAGCGTACCCGGGCGTTGTCGCTGTTATCCGTATTGACGCTGAAGGCTTCGGTATTGGAGTTCGGATCAAAGTAATCGGCACCCCAGGCGGTGATCGCCAGCTGGTGCTGGCGGGCACGCATTTTGGTGAGTACCTGACGGTTCTCAGCGGCGATCAGCTTCACTTTAATACCGATGGCGGCCAGCTGAGTCTGTACCGCCTGCGCGATATCCGGGAAAGGCTGGGCGGAATAGTGGTCAAGCGTCAGCTCAAACCCGTCCGCAAAACCCGCTTCTGCCAGCAGGGCTTTGGCTTTGGCCACATCCACTTTAAACGGCTGGTCATTCAGCGCCGCCGGGAAGCCCGCCGGTAACAGGCTCTGATGGGTTTTGTAGGTCAGCGGAATGATGTTTTTCTGGATGCTGTCGTAATCAATTGCCCATTTCAGCGCCTGCCAGACCTGCGGCTTCTGCAGATGCGGATCTTTAGTGTTGCAGGACATCAGCATCAGGGTACCCACCATCTGCTGCACCACATTGAAATTTTTATCCTGCATCAGCGGCTTAAGCTGTTCGGTAGTCAGGTCACGGGCAATATCCACATCGCCTTTTTGCAGCATCAGCAGCTGGGCAGAAGGATCGATAATGTGTTTGGCAATCACCCGCTTAATCACCGATTTGGACGGATGCTGGGTGTTTTTTTCCAGGATAATGCTTTCACTGGCTTTCCAGGCGCGCAGGGTAAAGGGTCCGCTTCCGGCGCTGTGCTGTTTGATCCAGGCGTTGCCCTGGTCATCACCCGCCTGATTTGCCAGCGCGGTTTTCTTCTGCACGATGCTGCCTACAGGGGCAGACAGGCAGTAAAGCAGGAAAGTCTCGGCGGCCGGTTCGGCCAGATTCAGCACCAGCGTATGGGCATCTTTTGCCACGATCATCTGGTCAACATTCTCTTTGGTAAAGCCAAACTGATTGATGATAAAGGCCGGGCTTTTATCCAGTTTCACCACGCGTTGCAGCGAGAAGGCGGCGTCTTCTGCGGTCATCGGGCTGCCGTCAGAGAACTTCACTGCCGGATCGAGATGGAAAGTGAAGGTTTTCCCGTCTTCGCTTCTCTCCCAGCTGCTGGCCAGTTCACCTTTAATTTCGCTGGGCTTATCAGGGTTTGGCATCACCAGCCGCTGGTAGAGGTTGCCACAGATTTCAGAGCCAATGGCTTCAAAGCTTTCTGCCGGATCCAGGCTGGTCATATTGTCGAGTTGCATTGCCATCACCAGCATCGAAGGTGGGGTGGCGGCAAAGGCGTTGTTCAGAGAGAGGTAAGAGAGAAAAGGAACCGCGCTGCATCCTGCAAGAAAACGTCTTCTGGTAACCATGGTATCTCCAACTTATTGAAATTTAAGAATAATAAATGCTTTTATTGCTTATTAAGCCTTGACAGCAACCTGAGTTGTCAGGTAGTACTGAAAGCAGAAGCCCTTTTTTTGCTGCGCGAAACAGGCTGCCCTTTGGTGGTGCATCCTGCGTCAGCATGAAGCACCGGTCCTCCCACACTTTGAGAGCGAAATATCCCATGCCAGCACTGCGTTCTGATGCCGTCACCGTTCCCGTCTTTGACGGTCATAACGATCTCCTTATGCGCCTGTGGCTCTCCCATCAGGACGATCCCGCTTCGGCTTTTCTCAACGGGCCAGCGGCGGGCCAGATGGACCTGCCAAGGATTCGTCAGGGAGGTTTTGCTGGCGGGCTGTTCGCGGCTTATGTACCTTCAACTGGATCTGCTGCAAGAAACGCGCCATCTGTCAGGAAAGATCGCTCAGCTCCTGATTTTCAAGAGTTTGAGCCAACGCCGTGCCGGGAAGAGGCGCTGGAAATTACCCTGTCGATGATTGCCACATTACTGCGCATTGAGCAGCAGTCCGCGGGGGCGGCTCGCATTTGCCGCACGGCAGCAGATATCCGTCAGTGTATGCGGGACGGTGCAGTGGCCATGGTGATGCACATCGAAGGGGCAGAGGCGCTGGATGCCGATCTGGAGCTTCTGGACGTCCTTTATGCCGCCGGGCTGCGCACGCTGGGGCCGCTATGGAGCCGACCTAATATTTTTGGCGATGGCGTCCCGTTTCGCTTCCCCTCCTCACCGGATATTGGCAACGGACTGACCGCCGCCGGGCTGCGTCTGGTGCGGGCCTGCAATGCGAAACGCATCATGGTCGACCTCTCGCATATGGATGAAAAAGGGTTCTGGCAGACGGCAGAAATCAGCAATGCGCCGCTGGTCGCCAGCCATTCCAATGCTCACGCTTTGTGTCCGCAGTCACGCAACCTGACCGATCGCCAACTGGCCGCTATTGGAGAAACCCGGGGTTTTGTGGGCGTGAACTTCGGCACCAGCTTCCTGCGCGGTGACGGCAAAAAAGCGGACGATGCCACGGTGCTGGAGATCGTGCGGCATGTGGATTATCTGCTGGAGAAAGTCGGGGAAGATAACGTCGGCTTTGGATCGGATTTCGACGGCACCACGCTGCCGCCGGATATGAAAGACGTGGCCGGTTTACCGCTGCTGGTCAGTGCGCTGCGCGAGCGAGGCTATGGCCAGCCGCTGCTGGAAAAAATCTGCTACGGCAACTGGATCCGCGTGCTGGAAGCCACCTGGGGTGAGTAGCCATGCGTCTGCGTCATATTGAGGTTTTTCAGGCCATCGTCGACACCGGCAGCATCAGCGCGGCGGCCCGGCAGCTTAACGTCTCGCAGCCCAACGTCAGCCGGGTGTTGGGCCATGCCGAGCAGCAGTTGGGGTTTCCGCTGTTTGAGCGCCGCAGCCAGGGAATGATCCCGACGCTGGAAGCGCAGCGGCTGATCCCGGAGATCCGGGAGCTTTATGGTCGTCTGAAGGCGATTGGCACTCTGTCCGATCAACTGCGACGCGGCGAAGGACAAACGGTGAGAGTGGGGGCTGCCCATGCTTTCGGGCAGATGATTCTGGCGCCTGCGATGGTGGAATATCGTCGGCAGAATGGCTTTGTGAATGTCGATCTGGTGACGGAACACTTCAGCACGCTGTGCCAGAATTTACTGGAGGATCGGCTGGACTTCGCGCTGGTCTTCGGCCAGCAGGTCCCCGGTGAGCTGGTGGCTGAACCCCTTTTTCACTCGATGATGGTGGCTCTGCTGCCAGCCGATGCACAGGCACCGGCTACCGTGACGCTGGAGTGGCTGTGCCAGAACAATCTGCTGATGATGCAGAAAGAAGATCCGCTGGGGCATGTCCTGCACCGGGCGCTGCGTGATAAAGCGCTGCAGCCCGCCAACTCGTTGTATATCAAAACTTATTCAGTGATTGCCGATATGGTACTGGCGGGCGGTGGCGTGGGCATTGTCGATCTGTTCACCGGCAGGCGTTATGCCGGGCAGCTGAAGGTTGTACCTATAGCTCAGCCGCTGCCGTTTGAGGTGATGCTCATCAGCCGCCGGGATCGGCCACAGTCACAGTCAACGCTGCAACTGAAGCAGGTTATCCGCACTAAACTCTGGGAGCTGGCCCGCCAGTGCGGGGTTCTGATCGACCCAGGCCCCTGAGTAAAGTTTATCAGGCCGGTTTGCGGGCCGCCCTCTGCTCTGGCTGCGGCCTGAATGCCAAAACGATCTTTTACGCCGTTTCGTTATCTGCGTTGCAGATTAGAGGGCGCAAACTTTTCATCCCCCCGGACGGATGGTTAAATCCTGTATCGCTAAAAAGAGTTCAGGAGAGCCTGTGCTGTCATCGCAAATTATCAGTCAAACCATCCCGCGTAACTGGCTGGACCTGTACGAAACGATCTGGAAACCGGAGTTTTTTCCTAAATGGGCATCGGGGCTCAGTCAGTCGAGCCTGGTACAGGAAAGCACCCACTGGAAAGCCAGTGGCCCGGAAGGCGTGGTAAAAATCCGTTTCACCGGCCATAACCCCTATGGGGTGATGGATCACTACGTGGACACCGGTTTTGGCAAAGAAGTCTATGTGCCGATGCGTGTAGTGGCCAATCAGGAAGGCGCAGAGGTGTTTATCACCGTGTTCCGCCAGCCGCTGATGTCAGATGAGAAATACGCTGAAGATGTGGCCTGGGTGAGGCGGGATTTAAAGGCGCTGCACGCGCTGTTAACCAGCTAGCCAGTCATCGCCGGAATTTAATGAAAATCAGGGCTGAGGCGACAGTTGGTTTAACCCTGATCTCAGCATCCTGATTCAGTTGGGGGATCAGAAATGAATCACGCCTTTGATCAACTCCCGGTTGTTGATCACCTGAGATTCAAACACGTCAGCCAGCGCAGAAAACTCAAACCGCTGATTCAGCATCATTTCTGCACTGATTTTGCCTGCAGCCATTAACTGCGCCACTTTCTCAAAATCTTCCTGGGTGGCGTTACGGCTGCCCATCAACGTGGTCTCTTTCTTGTGAAAGTCGATATCCGGGATCTGGATGTCGCCTTTGTGCAGGCCGACAAATACGATGCTGCCGCCATGAGCGATAAGCGACACGGTATTGTTCATCGCTGCCGGATTGCCGGTGGCATCGATCACTTTACCTGGCAACCGTCCGGAGAATTGCGCGCGAAGCTGCTGTTCAAAATCACCGGCAGCGGCATCCAGTGCAGGAAGCGCCAGGTTCTGTTCAACATGCGCACGGCGGAACGGGCTGGTGTCTGCCACTACCACGCGGGCACCAGCGGCGTTAGCGATGGCGGCCACGCCCAGGCCAATCGGGCCTGCGCCCACGACCAGCACGCTTTCATCAGGCTGAACGTTGGCACGACGGACGGCGTGAGCGCTGATAGCGAAGGGTTCAATCAGCGCAGCGGCTTCCGAATCCACGCCGCTGACATCCAACAGATTGCTTTCCGGCACGCTGAGGTAATCACAAAACCCACCATCCTGATGGACACCAATCACCGAAATCTTTTCACAGCAGTTGGTTTTGCCGCTTTCACAAGCCGCACAGCTGCCGCAGGAGAGGTAAGGGATCACCGAGACTTTCTGGCCAATCCGGAAGCGGTGAGCGCCAGCACCCAGAGCAACAACCTCTCCGCACAGTTCATGACCCAGCACGCGAGGGTAGCTGAAAAAGGGCTGATTGCCTGCCCAGGCGTGGATATCCGTGCCGCAAATTCCGGCGGTCACAATTTTCAACAGGGCTTCACCCACGGCTGGCTGAGGCTTAGGGCGCTGCTGATAAAACATCTCTTTCGGCTGCTGGCATACCAGCGTCGTCATCGTGGTCATGGGTTTCTCCTTTGTCTGGCCTGAGTTATGGAATAAAACCGGCACGCTGCGCAGGATGCGTCGGCGGATTTGTGACTGAACGCGCCTTTCGCGGTCCTGAATTGGTTTTTAATGAATAAAAATCAGGAGAAGCCATGAGTCGCACGCAAAATCTTCGCCACAATGTGGTCAATCAGATGCTGGAAGGCATCAGCAACAAGCACATTCGATCGCCACTTCCTCCCCAGGCAGCGCTGGCGGAGATGTTTAACGTCAGCCGGACTACCGTTCGCCATACGCTGGCACACCTGCACGAACGGGGAGTGCTTGATAAGGTGCAGGATCAGTATCTGATCGTGCGTTATCCCAGCGAGGAGGACGGTTTTGATGCGGTCACTACCTCTCTTGATGAGCAGGCGCGGCAGTTTGAACAGGCCTTTTTCCAGATGATTAACCAGAAAACGCTGTGTGCAGGTGAAAGCTTTTCGGAGTTGCAACTGGCTCAGCTGGTGGGGGTCAGCCCGGTGGTAGTGCGCGAGTTTCTGCTGCGCTTCAGCCGCTACAACCTGATAGAAAGCGTTCGGCGGGGGCACTGGCTGATGAAGAAATTCGATCGCCGCTATGCTGAAAAACTGTTTGAGCTGAGAGAGATGCTGGAGACTCATGCACTGAACCGGTTTCTTAACTTGCCTGCTGGAGATGAGCGCTGGATCAAAGCGCGTGACCTGCTGAACCGTCACCGTGAAATGCGCGATACCATTGCCAGCAGCTACCGGATGTTCGCGCAGCTTGACCGCGAAATGCACCAGCTGATCCTTTCCGCGGCCGACAATCCGTTTATCGATCAGTCGCTGGAAATTATTTCGGTGATTTTCCATTCGCATTATCAGTGGGATGAAAGCGATCTTAAGCAGCGAAATATTGTCGCTCTTGAGGAACATATGGCGATCCTGACGGCTATTATCAGTCGCAATGATGTGGAAGCCAGCTGCGAACTGCACCGCCATCTCGCCACCGCAAAAGAATCAATGATTCGCTCCATAAAGCAATACAGTGACTGATACCTTACGAATATGCTTGTGGTGAAGCGAAATTCATTTGCTGCAAAAATATCCTCAGTCGGAAGTCTCGTGAGCCATTGCCTGATATTTTCCCAGGTCCGGGTTTTTTAGCGTGACAAGGATCGCGCTTTGTCGGGGGAGGCGCTAATAAAAAACCAATAAAAACCTGCAAACCCCAATCTGTAGCACGGAACAACAACATGGTTACTACGTGAAATTAACACCGCATTTACTCTGAGCAGGACATTTTCACCGCCCATAGCGGATTAACAGAAAACCTGACACTGGGGAATGCTTCATGGATAACAGCCCGATTGTGACTGGCACTGGCCGCGATATCGGCAGCGGCAAAGAGACCGTAGATATCGTCCCGGCGCATGGCAAGCTGGTTCGCTCTGCCCGCATTAAACGCGTGCAAACCACCGCGATGATTCTGCTGTTCCTTGCAGCCATTATCAACTACCTCGACCGCAGTTCGCTCTCGGTCGCCAACATGACCATTCGTGGCGATATGGGCCTGAGCGCCACCGAAATTGGCCTGTTGCTCTCGGCATTTTCTCTGGCCTACGGCATAGCGCAGCTGCCCTGCGGCACGCTGCTGGACCGTAAAGGCCCGCGCATCATGTTAGGGATTGGCATGTTTGTCTGGTCCTGCTTCCAGGCACTCTCCGGCATGGTGCAAAGCTTCACGCAGTTTATTCTGGTGCGTATTGGGTTAGGCATAGGTGAAGCGCCAATGAACCCCTGCGGTGTGAAGGTGATCAATGACTGGTTCAACATCAAAGAGCGCGGCATGCCAATGGGCTTCTTCAACGCCGCTTCGATGATTGGTCTGGCGATCAGCCCGCCGATTCTGGCCGCGATGATGCTGACCATGGGCTGGCGTGCGATGTTCGTCACTATCGGCGTACTGGGTATCTTCCTTGCGGGAGGCTGGTACATGCTGTATCGCAACCGCGACAATAAAACGCTGACCAAAGAGGAAATTAACTACCTGGAAGCGGGCAGCGTCAGCGCACGTAAAGAGCCGATGACAATGAAGGAGTGGCGTGGCCTGTTCCGCAACCGCACCATGTGGGGAATGATGATTGGCTTCAGCGGCATCAACTACACGGCGTGGCTCTATCTGGCCTGGCTGCCTGGTTATCTGCAAACCACTTACCATCTGGATTTGAAGGCCACCGGCTGGCTGACGGCGATCCCGTTCCTGTTCGGTGCAGCGGGTATGTTGCTGAATGGCTATGTAGTGGATGCGCTGGTGCGTCGTGGAATGCAGCCGGTGAAAACGCGTAAAATCTGTATCGTTGCCGGTATGCTGTTCTCGGCGGCCTTTACTGCCGTGGTCGTGCAGGCGACAACCACCTCAATGGCCGTGGTGCTGATCGGCATGGCGCTGTTCTGTATTCACTTTGCCGGCACCTCGTGCTGGGGTCTGATCCATGTGAACGTGACCTCACGTATGACGGCTTCTGTAGGCAGCATTCAGAATTTCGCGAGCTTTGTTTTCGCCTCCTTCGCACCGGTGCTGACCGGGTTTATTCTGGATAAAACAGGTTCATTCAGCATGGCGCTGACCCTGTGTGCCTGTGTCACCGTACTCGGTGCGCTCTCCTACCTGTTTATCGTTCGTGACCCGATCGTTGATGCGGTAGAAGAGTAAGTCGCCTTACCGGAGGGCGGTGAAAACTGGCCCTCCCGGCTTAAATATCCCTTTCTGCAGACACAAAAAAGGCTGCCCGTGGGCAGCCTCTTCTGGCACTTCCTTATGCACCATCTGTTATTTGTAGATTTCGGCGGTCATATACACGCCGTTATCCGCACGGGCACTGGTGATTTTGTAAGAATCAGCGCCTGAGGCTTTAGCCTGAGCAGCGATATTCGCTTCAGCGCTATCCAGAGTCGAGCCCTGTGCTGAAATGGACTGGGCAGCAAAGCTACCGAAAGAGACCAGTGAAAGAGCAGCAACAGCGGCGACAGACAGAGTTTTAATGGTTTTCATGGTTAAATTCCTTCTTGGTTTGCAGGTGAAGACTGTGTGTCTTCGATGGGTGTAATAATAACCCTACTAACTATTAGCATATTAACAATAAGTGCGATCTTAATCACACTTTCAGCAGGGGTTCAGTTCTCCACAAGCAATCCTCAGATAACACGCTGATTATAAATATAATAAAAAAGCTCCCTCAGGAGCTTTTGGTTTATGTCTGCCATATCGAGCGTGGTAAAGCGGGAAAATTTATACTCTTTCCCCGCTGGCAGCATCAAACAGGTGGATTTTTTCGGGATTAATTCCCAGCTTAACGGGATCGCCTGATGCCACATCAACCCGGCCGGTGAACTGTACGTGCAGGGGGAAGCCCTGCCAGTCAAGGTGCAGCAAGCTTGACTCCCCGGTAACTTCAATCAGCCTGACAATGGCCGCAGGCTGATCCGAAGTGGAAACCTGAATAAAGTCCTGCGCGCGAAGGCCAACCAACACCGGCTTCTCCGCCTGGCGTGCGGCGGCTTCATGCCAGCGGGTGGGCAGCGCAAACCATAACCCGTTACAGAGCACACCCGGCAAACCGTCACGGGTTTCCAGTTGCCCTGCCAGCAGATTCATCGGCGGGGAACCGATAAAGCGTGCCACAAAGGTATTCACCGGACGGTCGTAAATCTCCAGCGGTTTACCCTGCTGAACGATAACGCCCTCACGCATGACCACAATCCGATCGGCCAGCGTCATCGCCTCAACCTGGTCGTGCGTGACATAGACCATCGTTGTTTTGAACCGCTGATGCAGCGCTTTGATTTCAGCCCGCAGCTCCATACGCAGCTGGGCATCCAGATTGGAGAGGGGTTCATCAAACAGGAAAACCTGCGGATTGCGAACCATCGCCCGGCCCATCGCCACACGCTGACGCTGCCCGCCGGAAAGCGCCCGGGGAAAACGATTCAGTAGCTTACTGATGCCGAGGATCTCCGCCACACGGGCGATCTTGCTTGCCTGCTCATCGTGTTTAACCCGTTTCACCTTCATATGGAAGCCGAGGTTTTCTGCCACCGTAAGATGGGGATAGAGCGCATAACTCTGAAACACCATGGCGATGTCGCGATCCGCCGGATCCAGATCGTTGATCGGTTTATTATCAAGCAGGATCGATCCTTCCGTCAGGCTGTCCAGCCCGGCCAGCAGGCGCAGCAGGGTGGATTTCCCACAGCCGGAAGGGCCGACCAGAACGGTGAAATTGCCATCGGGAATGGTCAAATCCAGTGGATGGAGTACCGTTTGCTTACCGTAACGCTTGGTCACCTTGACCAGTTCAACACGAGCCATAATTCAGCGATCCCCAAAAAGTGGTAAAACGGCTAGCCTTTACTGCCGCCGCTGGCGAGCCCGCTGACCAGGCTTTTTTGCAGCCAGATGGCAATAAACAAGGGTGGAACGGAAGCCAGAATACCCACTGCCGCTATCAGGCCATCATCGGTGGCACGACCTGCGGTAAAGCCGGCAATGGTCACCGGCAGCGTCTGGGCGCTGATAGTGCTGGTAAACAGCAAGGCATAAAAGAACTCATCCCAGGCCAGCAGCCAGCCGAACAGCGCCGAAGCCCCCAGCACGGGCTTTGCCAGCGGCAGGGTAATCCGCAGCAGCACCTGCCAGAAACGCAGGCCATCCAGCCGGGCGGCCTGTTCAATATCGCGTGGCAGGGCATCAAACTGATTTTTCAGCATCCAGGTCAGGAACGGCAGGATCAGCGAGCAGTAGACCAGTATCAGGCCAAGGTGGGTATTCAGCAGGCTGAGCTGTTGCAGCACGAAATAGAGCGGGAGCACAAATGCCACCGGCGGCACCATATAAATTGCCAGGCTGCCGAACAACCAGCCTTCGCGGCCTGAATAACGGGAGAAGCTGAAGGCCGCCGGAATGGCTAACACGAGGGAGATCAGCGTGGCACCACAGGCTACCAGGATGCTGTTGCCCAGCGCATGAAGAAACAGAGCGCCCGGCTGACCAGCCTCCAGCGAAATCAGCGCGGCATACCGGCTGAAGTCCCACTGGCGTGGCAGCCAGCTCAGCGGAATACGCGTCAAATCGCTGTTGGAACTGACGCTCATCAGGAACAGCCACAGCATCGGCCCGAGGATGCTGGCGGCAACCAGCAGCGCAGCCAGATAACGAAAGACGACCCGTAGTTTAGGCTTCATTGATGAAACTCCTGCGCCGCTGGCGATAAAGCATGGCCAGATAAAGCGCTATCAACACGCTGCACATCAGGGTCATCAGAATGGCGTAAGCCGCACCGCTGCCCGCTCGCAGATAACTGAAGGACTCCTGGTAAACGAAAAAACTCAGGGTTTTGGTACTGTCGACCGGGCCGCCGCGCGTCATCACATAGATGATGTCGAAGATTTTAAAAGCATCGATGGTGCGCAGGATCAGCGCCACGCTCAGCGGGCCGACGATAGCCGGGAAGGTAATGGCCTGGAAGCGGCGGAAAGCGGAAGCGCCATCCAGCCTTGCCGCCTCATACAGATCCTCCGGAATTGACTGCATGGCGGCGAGCGTCAGTAGAGTCACCAGCGGGTAGTTTTTCCACACGTCGGCCAGCATCACGGCATTCAGCGCAGAGTCCGGCGATCCCAGCCAGCTGCGGTAGCCATCAATGATGCCCAACTGCGTCAGCAGGGCGTTGATGCTGCCGTAATCAGGATTGAAATTCAGCCGCCACATCATGGCGTTAACAATAGTGGGCAGTGCCCAGGGCAGGATCACCAATACCCTCAGAAAACTGCGGCCATAAAATTTCTGGTTCAGCAGCAGGGCCACCAGCACGCCAATAATCCCCTCCAGCGCAACGGATACCACGGTGAAATAAAGTGTTCGCCAGAGAGAGGAGAGGAAATCGGGATCGGTCAGGGCATAAAGATAGTTCTCAATGCCCACATAATTCACTTCGCCACCGTTGCCAATCAGCGCGGCGTCGGTAAAGCTCAGCCAGAGGGTTCTTAACAGGGGCCAGGCCGTCAGCAGGCCCATCACAATCAGCATGGGTGCCAGAAGCACCCATGCCTGTCGTTTTTCACGCTGTGGCAAACTCAGCATCGCTGCTCCTTAATGCAGACGCTGTGCGCTTTTGGTCACGGCCTGCATACCCGCTTCCGGCGTCTGCTGGCCCTGCAGGATCTGTTGCAGTTGCTGTTGCAGCGTGTTGGACAGTCGGGAATAGTCGGCGGTGATCGGACGCATCAGCATCACATCAAGCGCAGGTTTCGCCGCCGCAATCAGCGGTTCCTGGCCTTTCTGCACCGCCGGATCGTCATAAGAAGATTTCCAGATTGGCAGGCTCAGGCGGGCATATTTGTTCTGCACCGGCTGAGAAGTCAGATAGTGGATATAGTTCCAGGCCTGATCGGGATGGCTGCTGGTCTGGGTGATGCCCAGGCCCATCGATCCGTTCATGGCGGCCACGGCACCCGGTTTTTCAGAAGGGGCAGGAATGATGCCGACCTCACCGGCTACTTTGCTCTGTTTAGGATCGTTAGCCATGTTGTACATGTAGGTCCAGTTCAGGGCGAAAGCCGCATCCCCGTTGGAGAAGACTTTACGCACATCCTCTTCCAGGTATTCGCGGGAGTTGGGGTTAGTGACGCCTTTATCCAGCGTGGATTTCATGTAGCTCACCGCTTTCACTGAACCGTCATCGCTGAAATTCAGCTTCCCGTCCTGGGTGAACTGGCCGCCAAAGGCGGAAACCAGCGTGGTGTAATCACAGACCAGCGCTTCCGCCTGCGACCAGCTCCACACCAGCGGGTATTTCACAATGCCTTTCTCTTTCAGGATCTGCGACTGCTCCATCACCTGCTGCCAGTTTTTTGGCGGTTCAGCGATCCCGGCCTTAGCCAGCATGGCTTTGTTATAATAGAGATATTTGGTGTCGAGGATCCACGGCATCCCCCACTGTTTGTTATTCCAGCTGACGGTACTCCAGGCGCCGTCAAAGACCTTAGCCTTTTCATCCGGGGTAATTTTGCTGGTGATATCTTTCAGCATGTTGAATTTGCTGAATTCTGCCGGCCACATATCGTCAAATAACACCACGTCGTAGCCATTACTGCCCGCCCCACGAGCCGCGACGATTTTGTCGTGCAGAGCTTCATAGGGGACAAACTCGAGGTTGACGCTGACGTCGGGATTGGCTTTTTCGAAATCGCTGGTCATGGCGCGCACATCGCTTTCGCTATAGGCGGCCTGGGACATAAACAGGGCGTTGATCTGGGTTTTTGCCGAGGTCACTCCGGAGGCGCTAAGCGCCAGCAGGGTGAGTAAACAGCCGGTAACACGGGGGGTAAATCGACTCTTCATACAAACTCTCCGGTGACAGTACATGAGAAGCGATTAATCAGTTTTATTTAGTGTGAATGACGGGTTTCCCGCAGGGCAGGCAGTAGTGCCGCACCCAGCGCGCCCGCTGCATCGCCAAGAGCAGCCTGAACAATCAGCCTGTTCAGGGAATAGCCCTCTGCCCGATTAAGTGCTGCATCCAGACCTGACTGATAAAGGGGGAGCAGCGTGGCGGCACTGCCGCTTAAAACCGTGATATCCGGGCCATAAAGTGTCAGCAGGGTGTTCAAACCGCGTCCCACGTTCTGACCATAGTGATACAAAATCTCTGCCACGCGCGGGCTGGCAGCGCTCATCTCACTCAGCACCCCCAGAGTGTGGCTGTCCCAGGCAAGATCGGGGATCTGCCGGGCCAGCGCCTGCTGCAACCAACCGCGAGAGGCCAGCATCTCCCAGCAGCCCTGCAACCCGCAGTAGCAGTTCACCGGGTCGGAAGCGATCGGGATATGGCCGGCTTCAGGATGTCTGCCATCGGCACTGCGCAGCGGCTCGCCATCCATTAACAGGGCGACGCCGATACCGGTGCCCAGCGTGACCATCATCATGCGTTTGCTGCCGCGCCCGGCACCCAGATGGTACTCACCCAGGGCGGCCACCACGGCATCATTATCAATGGCTACCGGTATCGCCAGCTTTTCACGGAGCTGCGCGACCAGGGGGAAAAAGGAAAAGCAGGCCAGCGTATCGTTGTTTTCAATCATTTCGGTCTGATTATTTACCGGACCGCTGGCCCCGATCCCCAGACTCGCCAGCGAGTTGCCTGCCGGCAGCAACTGGTGGAGCCTGTCAACCAGCGCCTGGGCCCGCAGCGCCTCAGGCACTGTGGCGAACCAGGCTGTAGGGATCGTCTCAGACACCACTTCCTGCTCACCATCCAGCACTGCAATGCGGGTGCCGGTGCCGCCCATATCAATACCGGCCCGGAGAGGAAGCCTGGGTGATGTCATATTTTTACCGTTATCTTTTTACCGTAGAGGAATTCACCAGGCACCATGCCATTACCCCGTGCAAGCGTAACGGTGAGATGCTGAACCCAGAGCATAGCGCAGAGTAAACGGGTCAGGGGGATCTCTCCGGAAGCTTCAAGCCACTGACTCTTGGCGTAGGCCGCCGGCCCCACGGTGACCACGTCGGTGCCGTTATTCAGCAGATCGCCCGCCAGCGTTTTCAGCGTGCTGTCGCTGCCGTCGCCGAAGAGTACGGTCAACATACCGGCTCCCGACGTTTCCATCGGACCATGCCGGAACTCGCCGCCGATAAAGCCTTCAGCACTGACTTTCGAGGCCTCTTTAATAATCAATGCGCCGGTTAACGCCGTGGCGGCATCGGCCCCCATTCCTACCATCGCCACGCGTGGATTGGTATGGCGGAACAGACGATCGGTAATTTTCCGCACGGGCGTGCGCTGCTGAATAATTTCTGCCACTTTTGGCAGGATGCCACGCACTTCCTGCAGCAGCGGCTGCTCATCCTGGCCCGTCAGCGCATACAGCGTGCGGTAACTGGCCACTAAGGTATTCAGATAGCTTTTGGCGCTGACCGTCGCCTCTTCTCCACTCTTCAGCTCCACAACGATATCGGCCTTCTGCGCCAGCACGCTGTTGATATCATTGGTAAGGCCAATTAAGGTTTTTGGCCTCCGTATCCTGCCGAGCGCGGCCACCACTTCGCCACTCATCCCGGACTGAGATGTCATCCAGAGTAAGGTTTTTGACGTGACGATGTTCGGCATATCCAGCAGGCGCCCTGCATCGATCCGCCAGACGGAATAACCTTGTGCGATCAGCTCACGTTCGATCGGGATCAATGCGTAGTCTGAAGATCCCATTCCTGATAAAACGATGCGATCGTAGTGACTAAGATCCAGAGAGTTCAGCTCGTCGGGCAGGGCATAATCGAGCTGGTCGTTCAGGGCGGTAACCTGCTGATCCAACTCTTTTTCATAGTCGCTGAAGCGTGTAGGGGTCATGGTTTTATTCTCAAACTTGTTAATTTTGCTAACGTGTTTAACCATATATGCACGAATTCGTGCAGTCAATACGCTTATCCAGACGAACTGCTTATATTAGCCGCTGAAAAAGCGCTGCGGGATGACATACTGCACGTTATGAGCCAGTATATGCATCAAAACGTGCATTTACAGGATGAGGAAGTAAAGGATGACGGCGTCGCAGCGAAGAACGCAGATAATAGAAATGATCGCAGAACGGGGCTATCTGAACGCCGGAGAGCTCTCGGAGATCTTTAGCGTGGACAGTTCCACCATCCGCCGTGACCTCTCTTTGCTGGAAAAAACAGGCAAAATCATGCGCACCCACGGTGGCCTGCTGCCGGGAGAACCGGCTGAGGCTCTGGATACTCCGTTTAACGTGCGGCTGACCATGAATGCGCAGGCTAAAACCGCGATTGCTCACTACGCTGCCAGCCTGGTAAAAGATGGGCAATCGCTGATTCTGGATAACGGATCTTCCGTCTATGCGCTGGCTCTGGCGCTCAGGGAGAAAAAGAATCTCACCGTGGTGACCAACGACATTTACACCGCCATAGCGCTTGGAAACCATCCCGGCATCACCGTGCATGTGGCGGGCGGGATGATGCTCGACAAGGTCTATACCCTGGTGGGGCAGGAAACTGTGGAGAAGATCAACAGTCTTCACGTCGACTGGGCGTTTATGGGGGCAGAAGGCGTTCATCCGGAGAGCGGCCTCACCAATATCAATACGGTGGAAATCCCGGTGAAGCAGGCGATGATCAAAGCAGCGGAGAAAACCGTGGTACTGGCCGACAGCTCCAAAATAGGGTACCGCACGCTGGCACATGTCTGCCCGCTCAGTGATATCAGCCTGATTGTGACTGAGGAGTCGCCAACCCTGAAGCAGCGGTCAAAATATGGTTCCCGCCTGGTGGTCGTGAAGCCTGAAAACGGCTAGCGCTACCGGTTTTTTTACCCCTTCCCACGGCAGGAATTCGCACTAACTGCCGCAGAGCCAGGCAAAATTGCACTAAGATCAGTTCTTTTAGCTGCAAAGGTGAGTCTGTAATGCTGTATCGCCGCTTTGAGAAACTGATCGATATTTTCCAGGAGGCGCCCAGCGCCACGCCGCCCGACAGCATCTGGGCATTCTACGTCTATTATCTTCGTCAGGTCTGGCAAAGCTTCGCCATGCTGCTGGTGGTCGGCCTGATTGCCTCACTGATTGAGGTGGCGCTGTTCCGCTATCTGAGTAACATTATCGATATGGTTAACAGCACGTCTGCTGCCACTTTTTTCAGTGACCATGCCACTGCGCTTATCTGGATGGCCGTGGTGGCCCTGGTTCTCAGACCCCTCTTTATCGGCCTGCACGATCTGCTGGTCCACCAGACTATCAACCCCGGCATGACCAGCATGATCCGCTGGCAGCATCACAACTACGTGCTGCGCCAGAGCCTCAATTTTTTCCAGAACGATTTCGCCGGTCGCATCGCGCAACGCATCATGCAGACCGGGAACGCACTGCGTGACTCTTCTGTACAGGCGGTAGATGCCCTGTGGCATGTGCTGATTTATGCCATCACTGCGCTGGTCCTTTTTGCGGAGGCCGACTGGCGACTGATGATCCCGCTGCTGGTCTGGATTGTGGGGTATATCCTCTGCCTGCGCTATTTTGTGCCACGGGTGAAATCACGCTCCGTTGCCTCGTCGGATGCCCGATCAAAACTTATGGGAACCATCGTTGATGGTTACACCAATATCACCACCCTGAAGCTGTTTGCTCACAGCGATCTGGAACGGGCCTACGCCCGCGAAGCGATTGGCGACCAGACGGAGAAAACCCGTCAGCAGGGCCGGATGGTGACCAATATGGATGTGGTGGTCACCACGCTGAATGGTCTGCTGATTGTTGGCACTACCGGTCTGGCGCTGTGGCTCTGGACGCAGTCGCTGATTAGCGTGGGGGCTATTGCGCTCGCTACGGGCCTGGTTATCCGCATTGTTAACATGTCCGGCTGGATCATGTGGGTGGTGAACGGCATTTTCGAAAATATCGGCATGGTGCAGGATGGCCTGCAAACTATTACGCAGCCGGTCAGCGTCAAAGATAAACCTGAAGCGCCGGCCCTGAAGGTGCACAGCGGTGAAATCCGTTATGACCACGTCGATTTTAATTACGGTAAAGAGCGTCGGGTGATCGATAACCTGCAGCTGACCATTCGTCCCGGTGAAAAAATCGGGTTGATTGGGCCTTCAGGTGCCGGGAAATCCACGCTGGTCAATCTGCTGCTGCGCCTGTATGACCTGGATGGCGGCAGGATTGTGATCGACGGGCAGGATATTTCGCAGATCGGCCAGGAAAGCCTGCGGGCGCAGATTGGTATGATCACTCAGGATACCTCGCTGCTGCACCGCTCCATCCGCGATAACCTGTTGTATGGTCGCCCCAAAGCAACCGAAGCCGAGCTGCAACAGGCGATCCACCGGGCAAAAGCTGATGAGTTTATCCCACTGCTTTCTGATGCGCAGGGCCGTTACGGACTGGATGCCCACGTAGGTGAGCGGGGCGTGAAGCTTTCCGGGGGACAGCGTCAGCGAATCGCCATTGCCCGGGTGCTGCTGAAGGATGCGCCAATCCTGATAATGGATGAGGCGACCTCCGCGCTGGATTCCGAAGTGGAGGCAGCTATTCAGGAGAGCCTGGAGACGCTGATGGGCGGTAAAACGGTGATTGCCATTGCCCACCGTCTGTCGACCATCGCAAAAATGGACCGGCTGGTGGTGCTGGAAAAAGGCCGTATTGCGGAGATTGGCAGCCATCGCGAACTGCTGGAGAAGGGCGGTTTATATGCCCGGCTCTGGGCGCACCAGACCGGTGGATTTGTTGGCGAAGAGTAAGTCAGCACGGCACTTCAGGAAGCAGGGCGATTCTCTTCAGCAGGAGAGAATCGCTTCTGAACGGATTGCCCGTGACGGTAAATGGCGGTCAATCCTGGCGGGTATTGGCTTTTACAGGGAGTTTTAGCCCGCCTCGCCCTGTCGGCGATAGGGTAAGGCTTCTCTGGCTTCTTCTGCCCATGCCCGGACGCCCGCCCGCTCCTGAATCAGGAAATCCTCCACCGCTTCATGCAATCCCTGATGCCGCAGATAATGCCAGGACTCCGTGATCACTGGCTCAAACCCGCGTATCAGCTTGTGCTCACCCTGAGCACCAGCATCAAAGCGCTGTAATCCGTTAGCAATGGCATACTCCATCCCCTGGTAGAAACAGGTTTCAAAATGCAGACGGTTAAACTCTTCCAGACAGCCCCAGTAGCGACCATACAGCGTGGTGCCATCCATCAGGCTGAACGCCATCGCAACGGCCAGTCCCTGCTGCGTGGCCAGCACAACCCGAATGGCCTGAGGCATTCTCTCCGCCAGCAGGCTGAAGAAGTCTCTGGTCAGGTAAGGGCGCTGGCCCTGGACGGCATAAGTGTTGGCGTAGCAGGCGTAGACAAAGTCCCAGTGAGATTCGCTGAGCTGGCTTCCGGTCAGCCACGCAAACTCAAAGCCCTGGCTGGCCACCAGCTCGCGTTCTTTGCGGATCTGCTTGCGCTTGCGCGACATCAGCGTATCGAGGAAATCCTGAAAATCGCGGTAGCCGGGATTATGCCAGTGATACTGGCAGCCCAGACGGGAGAGCCAGCGATCCTCTTCAGCGAGCAGTGAGCGGGTATGGGCATTGCCAAAGTTAATGTGCGCGCTGTGCAACTGGCGTTGCTGGAGGAAGCCCGGTACGGCCTGAAGGAGCTGCTGACCTGCATCCCGGTCTCCCAGCAATCGCGCACCGGTGACCGGGCTGAACGGCACCGCCGCCAGCCATTTGGGATAGTAAGGCAGACCCGCCCGCTGACACGCCTCTGCCCAGGCGTGATCGAAGACATACTCTCCCCTGGAGTGGGTTTTACGGTAACCAGGCAACGCAGCCCGTACCTCGCCCTGTTCAAGCCAGAGCAGGTGTTCAGGCTGCCAGCCGGTTCCCTGACCCAGCGAACCGCTCTCTTCCAGCGTGCTGAGAAAAGCATGGCTGATAAACGGCTGGTCGTCCGGGGTCAGGGCATCCCACTGACTGGCGGGAAAGTCGGCCAACGTCGTCAGGAGAGTAAGAGACATAGAGATACTCCGTTTTTACGGCGACTACGGCCCCCGTACATGGCAGATCACGAAGTGTTAAGGTGAAGGTTTTTGTGGTGAAGATCAACGTCTGATACTGTTACCGCACAGGCCGCTAAAGCCTGTGCGGTGCGGGAGCGCAGAGGTTAGCGGACGCCATCCGTCAGCGTATATTTGACTTCATCCTCTGGCGTATCGCCACCGACCCGGACGATCGGACCCATGATAAACAGGAAGCAGAGTGCAGCGACCACGCAATGGGCACCCACAAAAATCAGCCCGACGCTGTAGCTGCCGGTCAGGGCCACCAGGTAGCCAAAGATAATAGGGGTGACGATCCCGGCGATATTGCCGACGCAGTTAAAGATGGCGCCAGCCAGCCCCACCGCCTCTTTAGGTGCGGTGTCGCTGATTATTGCCCAGGTGCCTGCTCCGGCCGCAATGCCTTTACCGTAAAAGGCAAAGGACATAATGGCGATCACCCAGAAATTGCTGTTGGCCCCGGCGGCGGCAATCAGCGTGGCGGCCATCAGCATCCCGACAATATAGGGCGTTTTACGCGCCCAGGAGACTGACCAGCCAGTGCGGATCAGGTAGTCAGAAATCACGCCGCCGGAGATCCCTCCCAGGAAGCCAAACAGCGCTGGCGCTACGGTGGCAAAACCAGCATGAAGAATATCCATCCCTCTGGCCTGAACCAGATAAATCGGGAACCAGGTAATAAAGAAATAGCTAAGTGCGATGGTGCAGTACTGACCAATATAGGCACACCACAGCATTCGGTTAGTGAGTAATTTGCGGAAAGTTTCCCGCGAGAGCCGTTTTTTATCTTTTCGCTCGGCAGCGGAATCAATATCAATCAACCCGCCACCTTCAACTATATAGTTCAGTTCATCAGCGGAAACAGCGGGGTGCAAACGGGGCTCTTTCATATACCAGAGCCAGACGAAGAACGCGCCGATGCCAATCACCCCCAGCACAAAGAACGGCCAGGGCCAGCCATATTCTGACACCAGCCAGCCAGAGAGAGGCGAGAAGATCCCTACGGCAAAATATTGTGATGAAGCAAATAAAGAAGAGGCGCGCCCGCGCTCAGCTTTGGGGAACCACATAATGGCCACGCGTGCGTTGGCCGGGAAGCTGGGGGCCTCAATCAATCCCAGTAAGAAACGCAGGCTGAACATAATAATTAATGCGCTGGTGACGCCCTGAGAAAACTCGCCAATGAATCCCATCGCCAGCGTCGACAGCGACCATAATACCAGCGTGACGCCATACACTTTTTTGGTGCCGAAGCGGTCAAGAAATAAGCCGCCGGGGATTTGCCCAATCACATAGGCCCAGCTGAACGCGGAGAGCACAAAACCCAGTTGAACCGGCGTAAGGCCAAATTCATCTTTTATTGCCCCGCCGGCGATCGACAGAATAGAGCGATCGGCATAAGCAATCACCGACAGAAATAATATCAACATCAATATCCAGACGCGGACATGCGACCTTTTTTTTGCCGTCATAGTAATGACCCTTTTTTATTCTTCATGTGCGGACAATGAATGAAATGGCTCAGTCATTAGCAATAACCGATCTCAGCGGGATCAGGCTGGTGAGAGGGGAAAGCAGCTGCTAACAGGTGTTGTTTCAACTATAGGAGTGCCTTCGCAGGCTGGTCATTGTGCTTTTGTTGAGATCGGGGCGGTGTACAGGGGGCAAATTCAGCCAGAGTCACAAGCTGACTTGAAGCGGTTCACACTCCTGCAACTAAACCGCCCACGCGGGAAAATGCTTTGCAGGAATGTGCTCTCTGTCGAAGATTATGGTGCAGGAGTTCTCTATGGCGCCGGGTGCCACTGCTGGCATTTGTGACCGGAAGCACAGGAGCCTGGCCGGGGCGTCAGGGATCCATCATGGTCGGGCCGGCTTCCTTAAGGAAGTTATAGAACCAGGTTTTGGCGGTGATATCGCCAATCTCGGTGTGCGCATAAACAAACACTTCCTGATTAGGCACCTGAAAAGGCAATTCAAGCAGGCGACCGTTGCCACGACGGATGTAGATTTTGGCGGCAGCGGAGGGCAGCGTTACCAGCAGTTCGCTGGAAGCGATCAGCTCACCCAATGCCGCAAAATGGGGCACTTCCAGCGCGATATCCCGTTCCAGTCCAAACTCTTTCAGCCGGTCTTCCACGATATGGTGGCCGCTGGTGGCGGCGACGAGCACATGCTGCTCCTGCATATAGGCTTCCAGCGAAAGCGTTTCGCCAATGCGCGGATGATGCTCGTTCAGCAGGCAGACGTAGCGTTCATACAGAATCAGCTCGCGCTGTGCGGAGGAGACGGTCTCGTTGCGGTTGCAGATTGCCGCATCGATCTTGCCGGTAAGCAGCCAGTCATTGAGTTTGAGGGTGTCCACGGCGATGACCTCTAACTGGATGCCGGGTGCCACCCCCGCAGCGCGGCGACCAGT
The DNA here is from genome assembly GCF_036865545.1 of Erwinia sp. E_sp_B01_1. Taxonomy (NCBI): domain Bacteria; kingdom Pseudomonadati; phylum Pseudomonadota; class Gammaproteobacteria; order Enterobacterales; family Erwiniaceae; genus Erwinia; species Erwinia sp. E_sp_B01_1. The sequence goes on from NZ_CP142208.1 coordinate 220,114, forward strand.
CTTGGCAGCAACAGCAACTGCCCCAGGTCAGTCAGGGCCAGGCGAAACTTGTGCCTTGAACTTGCCGGGATAAAGTTACGGGTATCGGCGACGGCTTTCTCAATCCCGGTCAGGGATTTTTTGAATACCTTATAGAGCTGCACGGCCGTGGGAGTAGGTTCCATTCCGGCCCGGCTTCGTTTAAACAGCTCATCGCTGGTCTCATTACGCAGGCGGGATAAGGCATAGCTGACGGAGGGCTGGGTGATAAACAGGCGTTCGGCTGCGCCGCTGACGCTGCGCGTTTCGTAGATCGCCGTGAAGACGCGAACCAGATTAAGATCCATCATAAGTTTGTCCTATAGATGATATCTATAAACGGAGATTTAAATTATCTATTTGAACTATTTTAGACTTCTTTATACCATCCACACCATCAAATTTTGATATGTTGCATAATTTTTTGCATATCACCATTTTTACCAAAAAAAACAATAATTTATAATAAATTCATCGCGCAAGTGGCGGCGGTCCTGAAGGGCTGCCCGTCGGGGAGAGAGCAAGTGAAAGGCGAAATCGTAGAGGTCATCATCGACTGGATTGAAGAACATCTGGACGATGGATTAAATATTGAGGCTGTAGCAGCACGGTCTGGCTACTCTAAATGGCACCTTCAGCGGGCATTTAAAGAGAAAAAAGGCATGACTTTAGGCACCTTTATCCGCTGTCGCCGGTTGGATGAAGCCGCCAAAAGCCTGGTCAGTTCTCATAAAACCATCATGACGATTTCCATGGACCTGGGGTTCTCCTCCCAGCAGTGTTTCCAGCGCGTATTTAAAAAGCATTTCAACGTGACGCCAAGAGACTATCGCAACCAGCATCGTGAATTTCACTGAGTCAGCGTAGCCGGGCCATACTCTTACCCTGAACCTGAAGACATAACCATGAAAAAATATTCCCTGATACTTATCACTCTGGTGATGAGCGGCTCTGCCTTTGCCTCCTCCTCTGGCCTGCATACCCCGGGCCAGGCAAACTGCATTCCTGCCTGCCTGACCGTGGCTGTTGCCGGTAACGAACTCACTCAGGGCCTGGTTGGCTACGATCGCCAGGTTCAGCGGGTGATGAGGCAGGTTAGCGAAGTGGGTCCTGTAGGCGCGGTCAGCTACTCCGTTCAAGCAGAGTAAAGCTTTTCCCGATGTAAAATCCCTTAAATTCCGGTCAGCCAGCGCCGGACTATGCAAAATTTAACATTTCCTCGGGTATACTGACGCCCGTGTTGAATTGTTTACGGGATGCTATGGAACGTTTCGCTGAAAATCTTATTTATGCTTCGCGCTGGTTACTGGCACCGATCTACATCGGACTGTCGCTGGGCTTGCTGGCGCTGGCTATCAAATTCTTCCAGGAAGTCTTTCACCTGCTGCCAAACGTGCTGGCGATGGCGGAAAACGATCTGGTGCTGGTCCTGCTGTCGATGATCGACCTGACGCTGGTAGGGGGACTGCTGGTGATGGTGATGCTTTCCGGATACGAAAACTTCGTCTCAAAACTGGATATCGCCGACCATAAAGAAAAACTTAGCTGGCTGGGCAAGATGGATTCCGGCTCGCTGAAAAACAAAGTTGCGGCTTCCATTGTCGCTATCTCCTCCATTCACCTGCTGCGGGTGTTTATGGATGCGCGGAATATTCCTGACAATAAGCTGCTGTGGTACGTCATTATTCATCTGACCTTTGTCCTTTCAGCTTTTGTGATGGGCTACCTCGACAGCCTCTCCCGCAAAGAGAAAGCCAGCAGTCACTGATACCCTCCGCTGCCCGGACCATCCGGGCACCGTCACTCTTTTTTCCTTACTCCGGGTAGTTTTGCTTGCATCCGCAGGGCCAGATCGCATAAAAAGCGGTGAAGAAAATTGACCACACGCCGGTTCGAAAAATTTGTGGCCGTAAAACTCCCTGAAATCCCAACCCGATGCCGTTATTCACTGAATAACTTCTGGCACTTTCATTGCATGATTTCACCAGGGGCAGCAAAAGTGGCTCATTGTGAATACTGAGGACGGAAATGCCAGATGATTAGTCGTCGCCGGTTGATACTGGGAACTGGCGCTACACTGTTAGCCATGACTACCGGAAAACTGTTTGCCAGAGAAGACATTATGCCTCTCTGGCAGGATGAACCGCCGGGCGGAGGCGGTCCCAGCGGAGACCTTCACGTCTCTGCCAATGGCTCATGGTCCAATATTGTCAGCCCGGCAATCCAGCGCTTTCAGCCTGAAAACCCTAACGGATCGGCCGTGCTGATTGCCGCAGGTGGCGGCTATCGCTGGATTGGTATGGGAGGGGAAGCCTGGCCCGTCGCGCGCTGGCTGAATGCCCGTGGCTATACCGCCTATGTGCTGAGCTACCGCCTGCCCCGTGAAAAGTGGCATGCGGGCAGCCTTGCTCCCCTGCAGGATGCGCAGCGGGCTATCCGGCTGGTGCGTTCAATGGAAAGAAAAGTGCATCTGCTGGGCTTCTCAGCGGGCGGGCATCTGTTTGGCATGGCTGCCGCACGTCCTGATTTTGAGACTTATGCGCCTCAGGATGCGCTGGATAGCGTGGTGCCGGTGGTTGACAGCGTGGGGTTGATCTACCCGGTTATCACCCTGGAGCCGCCTTACACCCATACCAATACGCATTTGCAGATGGTGGGGAAAAATCCCTCAGCAAAGAAGGAAGCGGAATGGTCCGTGGAAAACTTCGTCACCCGAAAATATCCGCCGACGTTTCTGGCTCAGGCCGAGGACGATCCCATCTCCAATCCGCACAATACTGTGATCATGCACGACACCTGCCGCAGAATGGGTGTGCCGGTAGAGCAGATCAACATCACCCGTGGCGGCCATGGCTTTGGCCTCGGCAAAGCCGGCACGCCAGCAGCCATCTGGGATGAAGCTTATGCAATCTGGCTGGATTCCCGTCGGTAAAACGCACTGAAAAGGTGCGTTTTTTACTGAGGTTGTCATAAAAACTGCGTCAGGCTCATAAATAAGCTTATTTGTAATAAAAGATCGATTTTATGTTCGTATCTGGACTTTGGCTTAGCTGAAGCCTATATTTGGACAATATATCGTCATTTTTTATCGGAAGCCCAGATATGAGCTATAACCCATCAGATTCAGCCCTTAAAAAAATAGAGGCTATTCAGCAACTGCTTAACGATTTGAACAAGGAAGTTGCACAGGAATCTGGGGGAGCTTCTTCATTAATACGATATCAGATTGACTCATTTCCACAGCTTGGGCAGCAGCTAAACGCCCGACGGAAAACCCTGGGCATAGAGTTAAGCCATCTGGAGCTGCAAACGGGCGTTTCCTTATCGACACTAAAACGGCTGTTTAATGATCCGGCCCAGGTAAAGTTTGCCACTGTTCATCAGGTTGCTAAGACACTGGGGGTGACATTGTGCGCCGTTGTCTGAACGTCTGGCTTTATGGCGAGTGCATAGGGCAGTTAAGTCAGGATAATGAAGGGTATTTATTCGATTACTGTCAGGGATACAGAGGCCCCGCTTTATCTCTTAGCTTGCCGATCAACGGTGGGCCCTTCCGGCGACCTGTCCTTCATCCCTATTTTGCATCTCTGGCGCCCGAAGGATGGTTAAAAAAGCGTTATAGTCGGCTGCAAAAACTGGATGAGCAGGATCTGTTTGGCCTGTTACTGCAAAATGGGGAAAACTTGTTGGGTGCGGTGCAACTGACCGCAGAGGGGAAGAGATGAAACGCTGTCGGATCCTGATGACGCCGCTTTCAGGGCAAAAGGAGCTGGCGTTGGGCTATTCGGCTAACGGGTTGAAAAAGCTGGCCGGTTCCGCCAAAGTCACCCCTCAACTGCCCTTCACCCGCGAACAATTTGTTCATGAACTGCCGAAAAAGCAGCAAGGGATGAGTATTTCCGGCTATCAGCCAAAACTGCAACTGGTGCTCAAAGATGACCAGTTTGCTGTGGTGGATCATCAGGGAGAGTTTATCCTCAAACCTTCCCCGCCTGAGTTCCCACAGTTAGCGGAAAATGAGCACGCCACCATGACGGTGATGAGCAGGCTGGGTTTTACCGTTCCGGCTCACGGGCTGCTGAGGTTTCATTTGGCAGAGAACGGTGAACAACCTGAGTTTGCGTTTGTGATAAAGCGTTTCGATCGTCATCCAGCTACAGGAGCACCATTGCATCAGGAACAGCTTGATGCAGCGATGGATATCGGTGAGAAATACGGTAAAACGCGCAATGACGGTAAGCAGTATGTTAGCTATGAGCGGCTGGCGCTGTTTCTGATTGAGAAGGTCAATGACAACCTCTCTTTTAAAATGGATCTGTTTCGTCGTATTGCTTATGCCTGGCTGCTGGGCAATAACGATATGCATCTCAGAAACTTTGGTCTTTTACTGCCTGTGGCCGGGCGGCCCCTGCTGGCGCCTGTTTATGATTTTGTCTCTGTAGCGCCTTATCCGGACTATTTCAACGCGAGCTATCTGGCGCTGCCCTTGCTGATCCGTGAAGAGGGTGAAGGGGAACTCGCTGAAGGATTCAAAACGGCTTACGGTGAATATATTGGCATGGATTTCCTGGCGCTTGGCCTCAGCATGGGGCTAAGCCATGCACTGGTCATCAGCCTGCTTTCCAGTCTGATGAAGGAAGCTGAGCTGGTGGTCGGGGTTTATAACAGTTCATTTATGCAGGCAGAGGCCGTTGAAAGAACCCTGAAGTGTTATCAGCAGCGGCTTAAAAGATTGCAAATAATTGATGAACCGCTGATTTAAGTTCTGAAATTCCAGGCACAGGGGGAAGACCCCCCTTTTTCCTCAGCGATAATAAACCGCGATGTACTGATTATTGACGCGTTCAATGCTGACCTGAGTATCAAAAATCGCCTCAATTCTTTGCGGCGTCATGATCGTTTCGGGCGGGCCGCGAAACAGAATTTTTCCCTCCTTCATTGCGATGATATGGTCGGAATAAGCCGAGGCGAAGTTGATGTCGTGGATCACCAGCACAATGGTTTTTTGCAGTTCGTCGGCGGCCCGCCGTAGCTGCTTCATCATTGCCACACTGTGTTTAATATCCAGATTGTTCAACGGCTCATCCAGCAGCACATATTTGGTATCCTGACACAGCACCATCGCCACAAAGGCTCGCTGCCGCTGGCCGCCGGATAACTCATCAAGATAGCGATCCTTCAGCGGTTGCAGCTCCAGAAAGGCCATCGCTTTTTCAATGTGCTGGTGGTCTTCTGCGGTAAGACGGCCCTGCGACCAGGGATAGCGACCAAAACCCACCAGGTCATACACCGTCAGGCGGCTGGTAAAATGGTTCTCCTGACGGAGAATGGAGAGCACGGTTGCCAACTCTTTGCCCGGCGTTTTTTCCACGTCCAGCCCGTTGATGGAGATGCTGCCGGCATCCGGCGTCAGCAGGCGGCTCATCACCGACAGCAGCGTGGATTTGCCTGCGCCATTAGCGCCAATAATGGAGGTGATGCCGCCTTCCGGCAGAGATTCACTGACCTGGTCCAGCACGGTGGTCTGATGGTATTTTTTTACAACACCGCTAATTTCAATCACAACGACGCCTTCTTAATCAACAGGTAGAGGAACAGCGCGCCGCCAGTGAACTCAATCACCACCGACAGCGTTCCTGACATATTCAACAGACGTTCCAGAATCAGCTGCCCCCCGACCAGGATAATTATGCCGGTCAGGATCACCCCTGGCAGGAGATACTGATGACGGTGCGATCCGATGATCTGGTAAGTCAGGTTTGTCACCAGCAGGCCCAGGAAGGTCAGTGGGCCAACCAGCGCGACGGAAACCGCCACAAGGAGCGAAACCAGCAGCAGAATAGTCATCACTTTTTGCTGATAAGGCACGCCCAGATTGATGGCGGCATTCCGGCCTAAAGCGAGCACATCCAGTACGTGGCGCAGCCGCCAGATGATGACGGCCATCAGCAGCACTATCGCTGCCGCCAGTGCAATAATCTCCGGGGCCGCGCGGGTAAAGGTGGCAAAAAGGCGGCCCTGCAGAACAGCGAATTCTCCCGGTGCCAGCAGCCGTTGCAGCAGGCCCGACAGGCTGCGAAACAGGGTGCCAAAGACCAGTCCTGCCAGCAGCACTTTATGCAGATCGACGCCCAGACCGGACAACAGCCAGCGATAAAGCGCGACAGAAAAGAGCAGCAGCAGCAGCGATTCGCAGAGAAACTTGCCCAAAATCCCCAGCGCACGAAATCCGTCTGCATCAATAAAGAAGATCAGCATCGTCTGGATCAGGATAAACAGCGCTTCCAGCCCCATTATTGAGGGGGTCAGAATGCGGTTACTGGTTACCGTCTGGAACAGCAGGGTCGCCACGCCGGCAGCGAAGGCCACCAGCAGCATGGTCGCCAGGATCAGGCCGCGATGCACCAGGATGTAACCCAGGTTGCCACCCAGATTCACGGTCATAAACAGCACAATAACGGCCAGAGCCAGGGCGCTGAGCAGCCACAACCGCCTGACGGGAGAGGGCAGAGAAGGGCGCGAAGTTATCCCTTCAGAAGAGGTGGCACTAACCTGCATGTTTTGGCTTCCTTAGCAGCAGGAACAAAAAAACCATCGCCCCAATTGCCCCGAGGATCACGCTGGCGGGTATTTCAAACGGCCAGACAATCAGGCGACCAGCGATATCGCACAGCACCACCAGGCCACCGCCACACAGAGCAACCCAGGGAATAGTGCGGCGCAGGTTATCCCCCATCGCCAGGCTGACAATGTTCGGCACAATCAGGCCGAGGAACGGCAGAACGCCAATCACCACTACCACCACACCGCTGATGACCGAAACGATCGCCATCCCGGTGAGCATAATGTACTGGTAGTTCAGGCCCACATTGACGGAGAACTCACGGCCCATTCCGGCCACGGTGAACCGGTCGGCAATCAGCATCGCCAGCACCGTCAGGCCGCCGACCATCCACAGCAGCTCATAGCGACCCTGTAAGACGCCGGAGAAATCGCCGGATTCCCAGCCGCTCAGCGACTGTAACAGGTCAAATTCCATGGCGAGAAACGTGGTAACGGCACTGAAGATGGCACCGAGCATCATTCCGGTAAGCGGCACCATCAGCGGCGATTTGATGCGCATTCGCTGAAGCAGCGTCATAAACAGTGCGGTGCCCACCAGGGCAAAAAGCACGGCGACAACCATTTTCAGCAGCACGGAAGCGGCAGGGTTCACAATCATCACCAGCAGCAGGCCAAGACTGGCTGACTGCGTTGTTCCGGCAATTGAAGGCTCAACAAACCGGTTTTGCGTCAGCATCTGCATGATCAGGCCCGCCACGCTCATAGCGCTGCCGGCCAGCAGCAGGGCCAGCGTGCGGGGAACACGGCTGATCAGAAAGATGTCGCGCATGTCCGCATCTGTCCAGATCCCACGCCATGTCATCTGGCCCGCGCCGATAAAGAGACTGCATGTCATCAGGCCCAGCAATGCTGCCAGGCCCACGACCAATGGGAAGCTTTTCATCACGGGGAATTACTGTCCTGCCTGATCCAGCGAGACGTTAATTTTGTCCATCAGCTGAGTGTAGCTTTGCACACCACCGGCGATGTACAGCGAAGCAGAGTCGAGATACACCACCTGCCTGTTCTTCCAGGCATGGGTTTTGCGGATCAGCGGGTTATCCAGCACCTGCTGCGCGGATTGTCCCTCTTTACGGCCAATCGCACTGTCACGATCCAGCACGAACAGCCAGTCCGGATTGGTCTGCAGAATAAATTCGGAAGAGACTACATTACCGTGGCGGCCAGTCTGCTTAAAGCTGGTGGCCGGTTTGAAGCCCAGCGCATCATAGACAAACCCAAAGCGGGAGCCGGGCGTGTAGGCTGACATTTTGCCGCCGTTGATCATAATCACCATCGCGCTGCCCGCTTTGGCGGATTTACCTTTGATTTCAGCGATTCTGGCGTTGAATCCGGCCATCAGGGCAGTAGCCTGCTGCTGTTTTCCGAAAATGGCGGCCAGTTGTTCCGTACGCTGGGTCAGGCTGGCAACGAAGTGCTCCGGATCAACATCCAGCGCAATGGTCGGCGCGATTTCACTGAGTTTGTCATAGGCATCACGGGCGCGGCCGCCCGCAATGATCAGGTCAGGTTTGGCATTAACCAGCGCTTCATAATCCGGCTCAAACAGCGTTCCTGCATTCAGATAATCGTCACCCTGATATTTCGCCAGAAAGCCGGGCAGATGGGCGCTGTTTTTTGGCACGCCGGCGACCGGAATAGCCAGCGCATCTGCGTTATCCAGCGTGGCGGGATTGAGAATAATCACCTTTTTGGGATTGAGCGGAACCTGGGTGGTGCCCTGAGCATGCTCAATACTGAGCTGGCCCTTCTGTTCCTCTGCCACAGCCCACTGGCTGCTGATGATCAACAGGCCAGTAGCCACCAAAGATGAGATCCACGCTGAACGCAATTTCATTTTCTCTCCTGAAAGTGAATGTAACAATTAGTTGAATACTAATGATTCGTATTACGAATTGTTTCAATCATACCCGATAAAGAGCGGGAATAGACAGGCTTTTTGGCGGGTGACGCCAACGACCTTTAAAGTTTTGCGCCGCCAGGGCGATAACGATGCTGTATACAGAGACAGAAAGCACAAGACGTGTTTTCTCCTGATACCGAGTTCTTCTCGCGTATGGAACATGCCTTAAGCCCTCTTTAACCACACCAGAAACCACCCCCCACACCTGCATTGTTAATATAAAAAAATAGAAGGTCACCACACCATGTTTTCATTAATGGCAATGATGAAGCGCCTTTCAGCGTTTCTGTTCCGCCGTAAAAGTCAGCCCGCAAACGGGACTTTTCACAGCCAGCGCCTCCCTGCCTCACTTGCAACGGCGGGATTAAGCAACAAGGCATCCGGTATTTTAATGGCCTTTGTGCCCCCGTATGCCGATTTCCAGCAGGTCAGCCAGGCATGGCAACGCTTTACCTCCCCCCGTTTGACGGTTATCACGCTTTCCTCGAATGGCGCGCTAAGCAGCAGCGGTAAAGAGACCACCTATTGTGAAGGTCATGGAGAGGAAGGAAGCTGGCTCTGGCTGCCCGAAAGCCTGATATCCCGCCATGAGACTCATGTTATCGATTTGCACGTCACGGACACGCATACCGCTGCTGACCGAATCAACGCCATTCAGCGCGAACTGGCGTCGATGACCGTGCGAATGCCCCTCTCCTCCGATCGCACTTTCGCGATGATTTATTGCGATGGCCTCTCGGCGTCTGAAGGTTTCCTGATGCAGGCCTGGTATAACTGCGGGCGTTTTCCCTGCCTGGCGATCGGCGGGTCGGCTGGCGGCAAAATTGAGTTTGACGGCACCTGGATTGGCGTGGGTGGAAAGGTGTTGCAGGGGAAAGCCGTGATTATTTTCTGTCAGATGGCTGCAGGAAAATCTTTCGCGCCCTTTAAAAGCCAGAACTTTACCCCTCGTGACCAGAGCTGGCTGATTGCAGAGGCCGATCCGGTTGCCCGTACGGTAACCTCGGTCTTTGATCGCCAGGGCCAGCAGGTACGCTTTACCGAAGCGCTGGCAACATCCCTGGGGTGCAATGAGCAGATGCTCAGTGAACGTCTGAAAGGGCTGACATTTGGGGTGAAAGTGGGGGAGGAATTTTTCATCCGCTCTGTCGCTAAAATTGAACCTGGCAGCGTGCAGTTCTTCTGCGATCTGGAGTTTGGGGATCGCCTCTATTTGCTGGAAGAGACGGATTTTAAGCAGACTACGCGGCAGGACTGGCAGACCTTTATCGCTAAACGAGGCAGGCCGGCAGCGATCCTGATGAATGACTGTATTCTGCGGCGGGCAGGCAATGAGGGTCAGTTGCATAATGCACATTTTTTCAAGGGCTTACCTGCGGCTGGCTTCTCCAGCTTTGGTGAAATCCTGGGCGTGCCTATCAATCAGACATTATCAGCGCTGGTTTTTTTCAATCATGATGTCAAAGCGATGACGCAGTTCCCGGTTGAATACGCTGGCTATGCAGGGCATTACGCCCAGCGTGCGCTGCGCCGTTGGGAAGCGCTGAACAGTATCCAGACCCGCGTGCTTAACCGGGTAATCTCTTATCAACAGGAGATCTCACCGTTGATGGCGGCCCTGCCGATGCTGGAAGCGGCTACGCAAAATCAAAACGAGACGTTAGGCATGGCGGAAACCAGTATCCGCGCACTGAGCAGCATTGCTCTGCGGAGCCAACAGGCGCAGAGCCGCCTGGAGGAGGGGCTGGACGACCTGGAGAAAATTTCCATGGGCATTAACCACATCACCAGCGGCATCAGCGACATTGCATTCCAGACTAATTTGCTTTCGTTGAACGCCGCAGTTGAGGCTGCACGGGCAGGAGAAGCGGGGCGGGGGTTTGCGGTCGTGGCGGGTGAAGTCCGCAGGCTGGCGCACTCTTCAAAAGAGCAGGCCGACTCCACGGCAGGGAATATCAACGAGGCGGTAGAAACTATTGCGCGGATCCGCATCGTTGCCAGTGAAACGGTGGCAACCTCTACCGAGATGGCTGAGCGCAGCATCACGGCGGCGGATGCGATAGCCGCTATGAGCCAGAAGACCAACAACGAGCGGGAGAGTATTGCGAAGCATCTTGGCAGCCTGCGCACGCTGACGGAGGGAATGGATGCCATGCAGGATGCCGTAGTGCAACTGACCGTGCTGCAAAAACTCTCCACTGCAAATCAAAAAGCGTAGCGATCTATCTGGCCGGGCAACCATGCTGCCCGGCCATTCAGACTTACTCCGGTTGCGCGGAAGGGAGAACCGGTTTGATCGCCACAGGTTTTAAGCCAAACAGGGCGGAAAGTAGTTTGCTTCTTTTCACCATGTAATAGAGCAGGAAGCTGACAGCCAGCCCAATCGAGGTAATCAGCGCTACGTAGATAATGGCGTTTTCCTTCGCCACCCAGGCATCTGCAAGGTAAGAGAAAGAGATCACCACCGGGTAGTGCATGATGTAAACGACCAGCGCCGAATCCACCACCAGTTTGACTAATCTGCTCTCATTGATGCGTATTTTTTCAAAGAAAAATACCAGCCAGAAAGAGATCAGCACGGAGAAAACGCTGGCGATAAGGGTGGGGATATATTTCATCACCCCTTCAATATGGTTATGCAGCGTGTAATAGAACGCCAGGTATGTCACCAGCCCCATTGGCAGAACAAACCAGCTGCTGAGGATCCAGCTGCTTTTAATTTGCGGGATTTTATCCCGGTTAACATATAAAGCATACCCAGCCGCATAATAGATAAAGAAACGCGCCGTTACGGGAACTAATGCCACAAATTCGCCCATATCTTTGACCACATATTTCACGGCAAAGAACAGGTTACAGCTAATAATAATGGCAGCCACAACCACCGGCAGCGGCAGGGATCTGAACAGCGCGGCAATTTTGTCACAGAGGCTGACCGGAACAATCAGTGACATTACCGACAGCGACACCAGGAACCAGAGATGATGCAGCATGGTCCAGGAGTTTACCAACCCCGAGAGGGCTAATGGGTTGCCTTTAATAGAGGCTGTGATGAGATACATCAGCGGGGGAATAAATAAAAATGCCCCCACCAGTGGCAACAGCACGCGTTTTTTTCGGTTATCAATAAAGAAATCCCGACCCTTTCTCAGAATGACCATGGCTGAGAACATGCCGGAGAGAAAGAAAAAGGCCTCCATGCGAAAAGCATGAACAAATTCAATCAGCGAAGAAAAAGCGATTGATTCATTTTTGTTGGCGACGTAGTACCAGTAATTACCACTGCCGGGCAGGCTTCTTGCTGCATGATAGAGCACGCCCTCCAGAATCAGCACGGCGCGTAAAAAGTCCAGGCCGATATTTCTTCGCGCTAAAAACGGTGAGGTATCCATAACTTTGCCTTAATAACTGTCTGTCAATTTTAAGCTGGACCTGGCGTCAGATTTCGCAGTCGATATTCTCATTGCGCATAATGATGTGAGGTCCTGATTCCCTGGAAGAGTGTAACTCCTGTAGAGTGCGGAGAATAATATCATCGTTATGATTAAGGTTTACTGGCTGACGTAGAAATCAGAAAAACGCTAATAACTTACCTGAAGTTATTATGGTGCTCTCACTAAAAGTAATGAAATTTCAGAGCCGAAATTAATTTTATTAACTTGTTGTAATTATTCTTTATTTGTTTTTATTTTTTAGGTTTTTGCCATTGGCTTTACACAGAGAATCTGTGGATTCCACCAGTTTTACTTATGTAGCGTCCTGGTAAATTTCTCAAAACCAGGAGGATTAATGCTGATGAAATCAGAAGGGAGTGTTAATAAATTTCTCCTGGACTGTGCGTTTTCATTTCAGTATATCCTTTTGCGCTGCACGCATCTGGCGCAGATAAGAAGGGTCATTTAACTGGCCTGCGGCCCTTAAACAGGTACAAAAACGCAGTATAAATCGGAATTTGATCATTCATTTATCCTCCCGGAAATGATAAATTTCCGCCTTATTGTTTTGAATTACCCTTTCCCTGAGATGATTCAGGGTTTACTTAGCCCCCGGCTGCTACCAGGCAAAGGTTTTATATGTTCAAACAGATCGCGATCCCGCTACTGGCGCTTCTGCCATTGCTTTCACAGGCAAAAAACATCGACGGCGGTATGATTATCGAAGCCTATGGCGGATCCAGTACGGCGGGGGTGATGGCGGTCAGAAAAGAGAATGGCCGGCTGAAGAATGTGGTCACCAGAGAGAATGAAATACATTTCCTGAGCGATTTTCTGCAGAAAAAATATGGCAAGAGCATTGAAGTTATCAATAAAGGCCAGCCTTCGGCGCAGGCAATAGAATTACTTAACGGCACTTACAAATATAAAAATAATGGGCTGTGGGCGGATGAAATGAAAAAATCCAAAGCCAGGCTGATTATTCTGAACTTCGCCACCAATGATGCGCGGCACTATCATTTTAAAGATGCAAAACCGGATTACGTGTTAAGCCCGGATCAGTATGAAAAGGTCATGACCGAACTGATCACTATTGCCCGCGATAACGGCAAACAGGTGGTCTTGCAGGAGCCGCATCCGCTGTGCGGTAAAGCAGTATCATGGAATATTTCGCCCTACAGCGCCAGGCTGGACGCTGTCGCTAAAACCTTGTCCGTGCCGCTGGTTAAACAGTATCAGCGTATTCAGGAGATACCGGGCTGGCAGTCGATGATGTCGCCGGATTGCATTCATCCCTCCAGCGAGCTTTATAAAATCAAGGCTGAAGAAACCTGGAAAGTCATTGATGATAACTTCGCTACCCTGATGGCCAGACGCTGAAGTGAAGCCATAAAAAAAGCCAGCATCAGCTGGCTTGTTCAGATCAGGCAAAGCGTTAACGCATGGTAACGAACTCTTCCGACCCGGTAGGGTGGATCGCCACGGTGTTGTCGAAGTCTTTCTTGGTGGCACCCATTTTCAGTGCCACGGCGAAGCCCTGCAGCATTTCATCCATGCCGTAGCCGATGCCGTGGATGCCCACAATCTTCTCATCTTTGCCCACGCAAACCAGCTTCATACGGCAAGGCTGACGGTGCTGAGTCACTGCGGTATACATGGCGGTGAAAGAAGACTTATATACTTTCACTTCGTCCTCACCGTACTGCTCACGCGCTTCCGGCTCGGTCAGGCCTACCGTACCTATTGGCGGGTGGCTGAAGACCACGGTAGGCACATTGCTGTAATCCAGGTGCTCTTCCGGCTTGTTGTTAAACAGGCGCTCTGACAGGCGGCGGCCAGCAGCTACCGCCACCGGGGTCAGCTCTACCGCACCGGTGTTATCACCCACCGCGTAAATGCCAGCTACGTTGGTATTCTGGTATTTATCGACGCTGATGTAGCCCTTTTCGTTCAGCTTCACGCCGGTAACGTCCAGGTTCAGGTTATCGGTCATTGGCTCACGACCAATGGCCCACACCAGGCAGTCAACCGTCTGCGCTTCGCCATTTTCCAGTTGCAGAGTCAGGCTGCCGTCAGCGTTTTTAATCACGGCTTTTGGCACAGATTCGGTATGCAGCGTCGGGCCTTCGGCGTTCATCACTTCCACCAGCGTCTCAACGATCAGCGGATCGAAAGTACGCAGTGGCGCATGCTTGCGCACAAACAGGTGCGTTTCAGAACCCAGCGCGTTTACCACGCCAGCGATCTCAACGGCGATATAGCCTGCGCCCACCACGGCGGTACGTTTTGGCAGGTCATCCAGCTCAAAGAAACCGTCGGAATCAATGCCATATTCCGCACCCGGAATGGAAGGATGGGTAGGGCGCCCACCGGTAGCGATCAGGATATTATCGGCGGTAATTTTTTCGCCGTTAACTTCAACGGTATGCGCATCCACAAAGCGGGCATAGCCTTTGATCACGTCAACGTTGTTTTTACCCAATACGTTGTCATAAGAGGTATGAATGCGGTCGATATAGGCGCTGCGGTTCTTAACCAGCGTTGCCCAGCTGAAATGGTTCACGGTGGTATCGAAACCGTAATCCGGGCCGTACTGGTGGATAGCTTCAGCGATCTGTGCCGCGTGCCACATCACTTTCTTGGGAACGCATCCGACGTTCACACAGGTGCCGCCGAGGTCTTTAGCTTCGATCAACGCGCATTTCTGGCCATACATAGCCGCGCGGTTAATAGAGGCGATACCGCCGCTGCCGCCGCCAATGGCAAGGTAGTCATAATGTCTGGTCATCGGAAATTCCATCAGTCAGTGAAATGAATTGGCAGTAGTGTAACGCCAGTCGGTTAAATGCCGCAAAGTTTGCGTCTATGATTGTGATAGGGCAGCCGCCTGAAAATCGGTAATAATCATAAATTACTGCGACAGACCTCACTTTTTTCGCACTTTACTGGCAAAGAGAGACCGGATGGAACTGCTTTTTTAGGAACGGGTGCAGGCACGCCCAGCCGCCAGCGTAACGTCACCAGCATTGCGCTGAATCTGCACGGCGCGCGCAGCGGCTGCTGGTTGTTTGACTGCGGCGAAGGTACTCAGCATCAGATCATGCGCTCACGTACCAGAACCGGCAAATTAGAGAAAATTTTTATCACTCATCTGCACGGCGATCATATTTTTGGCCTGCCGGGGCTGCTGACCAGCCGTTCGATGAATGGCGTCAGCGACACCCTGACGGTTTACGGGCCAAAAGGCATTAAAACCTTTATTGAAACCACCCTGAGCCTTAGCGGCTCCTGGCTGACCTTCCCGCTGGAAATTGTGGAGATCGAAGCGGGTATGCTGTTTAACGATGAGCATTTTCGCGTGACGGCTTATCCCCTTACTCACCCGGTGGAGTGTTACGGTTTTCGTATTGAAGAGCATGAAAAACCCGGTGCACTGGATGCCGAAGGCTTGCTGGCCGCAGGCATTAAACCGGGCAAATTGTTCCAGGATCTTAAACTGGGTAAAACGGTCACCCTGGAAGATGGCCGCGTGGTGAACGGCAAAGAGTGGCTTGGATCGCCCACGCCGGGCGTGACACTGGCTATTTTTGGCGATACCAGCCCGACCACGGCTTCAGTTGAGCTGGCAGCGGGGGCTGATGTGATGGTTCATGAGGCTACGCTGGAAAAGGCGCTGGAAGAAAAAGCCAACGGGCGGGGACATTCCTCAACGGTGCAGGCGGCAACAGCAGCAAAAGAAGCAGGGGCAAAGAAGCTGATTATTACGCACCTCAGCTCGCGTTATCTGCGGGAGGATGCGGAAAGATTACTGGCGGAGTGTCGGGAGATTTTCCCCAATACCGAGATGGCGCATGATTTTTCAGTATTTGAGGTGTGAACCCGTTTTAAAGGGCGGTTAGCAAGGCCACCCGCCTTCAAAAGGGGACAAAAGCATTCGTCCCCAGGCAAGCTGCTGTTACTCAGGCACAATCCAGCTGACTTTGGTGTGGCCGGTTCCGGACGGCACCAGATGCTTAAGCAGCCACGGCAGCACGTTGTTCATCTGCTTTTCCAGCTTCCACGGTGGGTTAATGACGATCATCCCGGAGGCGGTCATGCCAAAGCGATCGCTGTCCGGACGCACGCCCAGCTCAATCTGCAGAATGTTACGGATACCGCTGGATTCCAGCTCTTTGGTGATGCGTTTGATCTGCTGGCGCAGTACCACCGGATACCATAATGCGTACACGCCGGTGCTGAAGCGTTTGTGTCCTTCCAGTAATCCTTTCACCACGGCCTGATAATCGGTTTTCAGCTCATAGGGCGGGTCGATCAGGGTAAAGCCACGGCGGGAGAGCGGCGGCAGTTTTGACTTTAACTGCTGGAAACCGTCTGCACGCTCGGTACGGGCACGATCGTCCTTCAGGAACTCGTTACGCAGCATCGGGTAGTCGCTCGGGTGCAGCTCGGTCATGTTCAGCTTGTCGTAAGGACGCAGAAGATGACGCGCGATCAGCGGGGAGCCTGGGTAGTAACGCAGTTTGCCATTCGGATTCAGCGCTTTGATGCAGGAGATATAGCTCTCCAGCTCTGCCGGCAGATCGTCCTGCTGCCAGATGCGGGCAATCCCTTCCAGATATTCCCCGGTGCGCTCGGCGTGCTCGCCGCTCAGCTGATAGCGTCCTGCGCCAGCGTGGGTATCCAGATAGAGGTAAGGTTTATCTTTCTCATTCAGGGCGTTGATAATCAGACTCTGAACGGTGTGCTTAAGAACATCGGCGTGGTTGCCGGCGTGAAAACTGTGGCGATAGCTGAGCATTGTGTATCCTGTTGAATTTATAAGGTTTTAATTGATATTAAATCAGTTTTACCTCACGGATAACCTACAGAACGACGCGCAGCCACGGATGCAGGAAAAAGCATGAGAACCTTCAGAGGCCGGGATTATATCAGGGATAGCGGCAGGATGGGCTGAAAGCGTCATCACAAATTGAGGCTTTCGATCGCCATCCTGTCACGCCAGACGTTCCCACATCGGCCAGGTGAAAAACAGCAGGTGCAGCAGATTAAAAGCGAAATGCATCAGCGTGGAAACCCACAGTCTGCCGCTCCACAGCCAGGCAAGCCCGTAGATGAGACCGGCCAGCGTGGCGAAGCACACCAGCATTGGCCCGCCAGCGATATGCGCGAGGCCAAACAGCATTGAGGCAAGCAGCAATCCCCAGAGATTGCCAAGCTTCTGGCTCAGACGCTGCTGGAGATAACCGCGAAACAGCGCCTCCTCAGCCAGCGAGACAAAGAACAGGTTCGCCAGCATAAACGCACCCAGCCATTCGGGCAGATGCCTTTCCACTCGTAACCCTCCGGCCAGGGTCGCTACCAGCAGCAGCAGCGGCATTGACAGGATCAATATCAGCCACCAGAGCCTGTTTTTTGGCGCGGCAGCCGGGCGCTTCAGCAGCGTGGGCAGGCAGGCGAGCAGCAGGAAGGGGATCAGCGCCTTATCGAAATTGTAATAAAAGGTAGCTGGCGCACTTTCCGGCCCGGCTTTGACGTCGCTGATAATCATCAGGTTCGTGAACCCCGGGATCAGATGCAGCATCAGAGCTACAGAAGCGATCGCCAGAACCGCCTCGCCAGCCAGGGCCGCGGTGCCCGATGATTTCAGCCGTCCACGCCAGATGGCTACAGCACCCATAGCGATCAGCGCAACGATCGCCTGCCAGTGCAGGGTGTGATTGAAAATGGCCAGCACCAGCGTAATGAACAGCAGGCCCAGTGAAGCACGCAGGTGAAAAGGCAGAAAAAGCAGTGAGGCAGCAAAGACATACCACATACAAACACTCCGTGTAGATAACCCTGATGGCCGGGAAAACGGCAGGATTATGCGGTGACCCGGCGGAGCAGGCAACCGGAAAAGCGTACTGTCCGGCGTAAGCCGGGCCTGTAAGTGATACAGATCAATTTGCCGTTGTTAAAAGGAAAACAGCGAGAGTGCGGGCTGGTATAAGCACACCGTTTCACACCCTGCAGGGCAATTTCCTCACCGGGCCACCATTGATTTTCGCTACACTTAGCCTCATGTTAGCTTAATCGCGTGCTTAACTGCGCTACATACTTTTGACCATAACAAGGACTGCGCAATGACCAATCCGTTACTCTCAACTTTTACGCTTCCTCCTTTCTCCGCCATCAAACCAGAACACGTTGTTCCTGCTGTCACCCAGGCACTGGCCGATTGCCGTGCTGCGGTGGAGAAAGCGGTAGCCCAGGGCGCACCTTATACATGGGATAACCTGGTTCAGCCACTGGCTGAAGTGGACGATCGTCTGAGCCGCCTGTTTTCGCCAGTCAGCCACCTGAACTCGGTCAAAAACAGCCCGGAACTGCGTGAAGCTTACGAGCAGACGCTGCCGCTGTTGTCCGAATACAGCACCTGGGTTGGTCAGCATGAAGGCCTTTATCAGGCTTACCGCAATCTGAAAGAGAGCAGCTACGCCGATCTCAGCGCACCACAGCAGAAAGCGGTGGATAACTCGCTGCGTGATTTCGAGCTGTCCGGTATTGGCCTGTCAGCCGAAAAACAGAAGCGTTATGGCGAAATCGCCGCGCGCCTCTCCGAGCTTGGCTCGAAATACAGCAATAACGTGCTTGATGCCACTATGGGCTGGAGCAAACTGATTACCGATGTCAGCGAACTCTCCGGGATGCCGGAAAGCGCGCTGGGCGCGGCACAGGCTCAGGCAGAAGCCAAAGAGCAGCAGGGCTGGCTGTTAACGCTGGATATCCCGAGCTATCTGCCGGTAATGACTTACTGCGACAATCAGGCGCTGCGCGAAGAGATGTACCGCGCCTATTCAACGCGTGCTTCCGATCAGGGGCCGAACGCGGGCAAGTGGGATAACAGCGAGATCATGGCGGAAGAGCTGGCGCTGCGTCACGAGCTGGCACAGCTGCTGGGCTTCGACTCTTATGCGGATAAATCACTGGCGACCAAAATGGCGGAAAACCCGGCCCAGGTCACCGACTTCCTGACGGATCTGGCTAAACGTGCCCGTCCTCAGGCCGAGAAAGAGATTGAACGCCTGCGTGCCTTCGCCAAAAAAGAGCACGGCATTGATGAGCTGAATCCCTGGGATCTGACTTACTACGGCGAAAAACAGAAACAGCATTTGTACGCCATCAGCGACGAGCAGCTTCGCCCCTACTTCCCGGAAGAGCGGGCAGTTAACGGCCTGTTTGAAGTAGTAAAACGTATTTATGGCATTACCGCCAAAGAGCGCAAAGACGTGGATGTTTATCATGCCGACGTGCGCTTCTTCGATCTGTTTGACGACACCGGCGAACTGCGCGGCAGCTTCTATCTGGATCTTTATGCGCGCGATAACAAGCGTGGCGGGGCGTGGATGGATGACTGTGTAGGCCAGATGCGCCTTGCTGACGGTTCCCTGCAGAAGCCGGTCGCTTACCTGACCTGTAACTTTAACCGTCCGCTGAATGGCAAACCTGCGCTGTTCACCCACGACGAAGTTATCACTCTGTTCCATGAGTTTGGTCATGGCCTGCACCATATGCTGACGCGCATTGAAACGCCGGGCGTGTCTGGTATCAGCGGTGTGCCGTGGGATGCCGTCGAGCTGCCAAGCCAGTTTATGGAAAACTGGTGCTGGGAGCCGGAAGCGCTGGCCTTTATCTCCGGTCACTTCGAGACCGGCGAGTCACTGCCGGTTGAGCTGCTGGAAAAAATGCTGGCCGCCAAGAACTACCAGGCCGCGCTGTTTATTCTGCGCCAGCTTGAGTTCGGCCTGTTTGACTTCCGCCTGCATGCGGAATTTGACCCGGCCAAAGGGGCACAGATTCTGGAGATGCTGAAAGAGATCAAACAGCTGGTGGCGGTGATCCCTGCGCCATCCTGGGGCCGTTTCCCGCACGCATTCAGCCATATCTTTGCCGGGGGCTATGCCGCAGGATACTACAGCTATCTGTGGGCCGACGTGCTGGCGGCAGATGCCTACTCCCGCTTTGAAGAGGAGGGCATTTTCAACCGTGACACTGGCCAGTCGTTCCTGGATAACATCCTGACGCGTGGCGGATCGGAAGAGCCTATGGAGCTGTTTAAACGCTTCCGGGGCCGTGAGCCGCAGCTGGATGCGATGCTTGAACACTACGGTATTCAGGAATAGCGTGCAGTGAAGATCTGTTTAGTAGATGAAACGGGCGCCGGAGACGGCGCCTTATCTGTTCTGGCGGACCGCTGGCAGCTTGAGCACGATGACAGCGCACCGATGGCGCTGGTGATGACCGCCACGCATCTGGAATTACGCAAGCTGGATGAACCTAAGCTTGGCGGGATTTTTGTCGACTTCGTTGAAGGGGCAATGGCTCACCGTCGGCGCTTTGGCGGCGGACGTGGCGAAGCGGTGGCGAAAGCCGTGGGTATCAAGGGCGGTTATCTGCCTTCGGTGATTGATGCAACCGCGGGCCTGGGGCGTGATGCCTTTGTTTTAGCCTCGCTGGGTTGCCGTGTGCAGATGCTGGAGCGTCACCCCGTTGTGGCAGCCTTGCTGGATGATGGTCTGCAACGCGGCTATCAGAACGCGGAAATTGGCGGCTGGCTTCGTGAAAGGCTGACGTTGATCCACGCTTCAAGCCTGGAGGCGCTGGACGAAATGCAGGAGAAGCCGGATGTGATTTACCTGGATCCGATGTATCCCCACAAGCAGAAAAGCGCGCTGGTGAAGAAAGAGATGCGGGTATTTCAGACGCTGGTAGGTGCAGATAATGATGCTGATGGATTGCTGGGACCGGCCAGAAGGCTGGCGAAAAAACGGGTAGTGGTTAAACGCCCTGACTACGCGCCGCCGCTTGCTGGCATTGCCACTCAGTCTGCGGTGGTCACCAAAAGTCACCGGTTTGATATCTATCCGCCACTGGTCAGCGGCTGACTTTTCGGCCTCTTTCCTGCGGAAAAAAGCAGGGGCGGGATCGCTTCCGCCCCTTCCTCAACCCTGTAGCCCGGCGAGGTTACTCTTCTTCTTCATCACGCAGCGGCACAATCAGCATATCAATGTGCACAGTGTTGATCAGCTGGCGAGCCGATGACATCAGCTTGCTCCAGAAGTCCTGATGGTGACCACAAACCACCAAATCCACATCGTATTTTTTGATCGCGTCTACCAGTACCTGGCCCAGATCGCCGCTGCCGCTAAGGGTTTCGGAAATGGGATAACCAGCGCTGTTGGAGAGGTCAGTCAGGGCGGTGTGGGTTTCTTCAGAGATACGTTTTTGCATATCGCCAAGGTTCACATCGATCAACCCGGTATACAGGTCGGAATAGTTCACATCGACGTGGATCAGTGACACTTTGGCATCGTAAGGACGGGCCATGGACACCGCTTTGGCAACCAGCAGCTTACTTTCCGGGGAAAGGTCAACTGCAATCAGAATGTGTTTGTAAGACATAACGATACTCCTTTCATTCGTTGCGGAGAGTTCTCCGCCGACAAAGTTGTCTTTTTGCATCATAACACATTGAAATCTGTTGCTAATGTTTAATGCATCGGGGGTCGGTACCGCGCCTGAGAAGAGAGAACGTCCCGGCGCCTTTATTGTTTTCATCCCCATTATAGTCTTAATTGTTAACAGAAGGGCTGAGAGGCCGCGCCCTTTGCGAGCGGGATCAAAGTGAATTTTTCTCTTTTTCCTGTGGTTGCGTATAACATCGCTGGAAAAAATTAAACAAATCTCCTACACTGATAACAACGACCTGTTATGCGCTAATAACGGTCTTTCGGAACACCATTTCTGCTGGTTCAATGAGGTTATTGGCTGGTTCTCAGGATCTTCAGCGTATCCCGCTGAACATGTTCTTTGATGGATTGCCGGGAGGGGATCATGATCAGCACCATCGCGCTATTCTGGGCTCTTTGTGTCATCTGTTTGGTGAATATGGCGCGCTACTTTTCCTCTTTGCGCGCCCTTTTAGTGGTGCTTCGCGGGTGTGACCCTTTGCTTTATCAATATGTCGATGGCGCGGGGTTCTTTACCTCGCACGGGCAGCCGGTCAAACAGGTGCGGCTGGTGCGCTATATCTGGGCACAACGTTACCTTGACCATCATGATGAGGAGTTTATTCGTCGCTGCGAGCGTGTGCGGGGGCAGTTTATCCTGACCAGTTCGCTCTGTGGGCTGGTGGTGGTCAGTCTGATTGGGTTGCTTATCTGGCACTGATCTGACCGGCAGAAAACAAAAAGGGTGGGGACAAGCCCCACCCTTTTACTTTGGCAGCCCTCGCTTAAGAGACGAACTGCAACGCTATCCAGTAGAGCCCACCGGACAACAGTATCGAAATAGGCAGGGTAAACACCCAGGCCAACAGGATACTTTTGATGGTGCGACTCTGCACGCCTCCACCGTCGACCAGCATAGTACCGGCAACAGAGGAGGAGAGGACGTGGGTCGTTGATACCGGCATCCCGGTGTAGCTTGCCACACCGATAGAGACGGCAGCCGTCATCTGCGCGGACATGCCCTGTGCGTAGGTCATGCCTTTCTTACCGATTTTCTCACCGATGGTGGTCGCAACACGACGCCAGCCAACCATTGTTCCCAGTGACAGCGCTAACGCCACGGCCACGATAATCCAGATTGGGGCATACTCAACGGTGTTCAGCAGATCGTCTTTCAGCTTGGTCAGGAAACGTTTGTCATCGTTGTTAACGCCCGGCAGTTTCGCGGCCTTGTCAGCGGTATCAGAGATACACATCAGCAGGCGACGCATCTGCGCGCGTTGATCAACAGTCAGCTTGTCGTAGCTTTGCAGATTGTTCAGCAACCCCTGAGCCTGTTGAATGGCTGGCAGAGCACGCGCTGCATCGCAGTGGAACTCTTTCGGGCCACTCTTATACTCTTCTGGCGTGGGAACGGCAGGCGGTGCCTGCTGAACGATATGGGCCAGAGAATCAGAATGCTGCTGATAATACTGCTCCAGATGGTTCACGGCATCGCGGGTACGGGTGATGTCGTAGCCGGAAGAGTTCATGTTAACCACAAACCCAGCCGGGGCTACGCCAATCAGCACCAGCATAATCAGGCCGATACCTTTCTGGCCATCATTCGCACCGTGCGAGTAGCTCACGCCAATTGCCGAGACGATAAGCGCGATACGGGTCCAGAATGGCGGCTTCTTTTTGCCGTCGATCTTTTCACGCTCTGCAGGCGTCATATGAATACGG
This sequence comes from Erwinia sp. E_sp_B01_1, assembly GCF_036865545.1. Lineage (NCBI taxonomy): Bacteria > Pseudomonadati > Pseudomonadota > Gammaproteobacteria > Enterobacterales > Erwiniaceae > Erwinia > Erwinia sp. E_sp_B01_1. The sequence goes on from NZ_CP142208.1 coordinate 243,306, forward strand.
CGACGCTTTTTGTTACCGCTCCAGTAACGACGCAGGATAAACACCAGTCCGCCAGCAAGCACCAGGCCGACAATCGGCGAGATCACCAGCGATAAAAAGATGCCAATCATTTTGGGGATATTCAGCGCATCCACAACCGAGGTTCCGGTCACAAGTGCGTTGGTCAGGCCAATGCCGATAATGGCCCCGATGAGGGTATGGGAGCTGGAGGCAGGCAGACCGAAGTACCAGGTGCCAAGATTCCAGATAATAGCGGCAAGCAACATAGAGAAGACCATGGCGAGGCCATGAGCCGATCCCACATTGAGCAGCAGGTCGGTGGGAAGCAAATGAACAATAGCGTAAGCCACGCTCAGTCCACCCAGCAGCACACCAAAGAAGTTGAATACCCCGGCCATTACCACCGCCAGTTGCGATCGCATTGCTCGGGTATAAATCACAGTAGCCACCGCATTGGCCGTATCATGGAAGCCGTTGATGGCCTCGTAGAACAACACAAAGAGCAGCGCAAGCACCAGTAACAGGCCGGTATGGTAATCGAGACCAGCAAACAGATGTAACATAAGCGTTAAGCCATTTCAGGGACATGAACGCGGCGCATTATCAGCGAGAAACCGCGACCGGGGAAAGGGAAATATAGACTTTTTTTGACATTATTGTGTCAATAAGACCAAATCAGAAGATTGTTCTGCTTGAAAATCATCCGGTTGTAAAATGTTTCAGCCTGACACTTTTGTTACTCTGGCATCAGACGCGGCTTGTCACTACAATCACCGCTTTTCTGAGCAGCCCGGAGCGAGTCGTGGAAAAGTTTGACGTTATCATTATTGGCGCCGGTGCGGCTGGCCTGTTCTGTGCTGCTCAGGCGGGGCAGCGGGGCAAGCGCGTTCTGTTGCTGGATAACGGCAAAAAAGCGGGCCGTAAGATCCTGATGTCCGGCGGCGGTCGCTGTAATTTTACCAATCTCTATACTGAACCGGCGGCCTATCTCTCGCAAAACCCCCATTTTTGTAAATCTGCGCTGGCGCGATATACCCAGTGGGATTTTATCGATCTGATCAATCGTCACGGTATTGCCTGGCATGAAAAAACGCTGGGACAACTTTTTTGCGATGATTCAGCCCAGCAGGTTGTCGATTTGCTGTTAAAAGAGTGTGAAGCCGGGAAAGTGACGCTGCGTTTAAGAAGTGAAGTACTGAGCGTGGCGCGCGACGACGCAGGTTACACGCTGGAGCTGAACGGCAGCACGGTTCAGGCAGAGAAGCTGGTGATCGCCTCCGGCGGTCTTTCAATGCCCGGACTGGGCGCTTCGCCGTTTGGCTATAAAGTTGCCGAACAGTTTGGCCTGAAGGTTTTTCCTACCCGCGCCGGGCTGGTGCCTTTTACGCTGCACAAGCCGCTGCTGGAACAACTTCAGACCTTGTCCGGCGTGGCCGTGCCGTCCGTCATGACGGCTGAAGATGGCACGCTGTTTAAGGAAGCGCTGCTGTTTACCCACCGGGGCTTATCCGGACCGGCAGTGCTGCAACTCTCAAGCTACTGGCAGCCTGGCGAATTCGTCACCATCAATCTCTCGCCGGAACGCGACCTCGACAGCTTTATCACGGAAGAGCGTGAGGCGCACCCGAACCAGAGCCTGAAGAACACCCTGGCAAAAGTGTTGCCCCGTCGCCTGGTGGAGTGCCTGCAACTGCTGGGCAGCGTACCAGAATGCACCCTGAAGCAGCTGAACAGCCGCCAGCAATCCGGACTGGTGGCTTCACTGCACCAGTGGCGAGTGCAGCCTAACGGCACCGAAGGCTACCGCACGGCGGAAGTGACTCTCGGCGGAGTAGACACCAGCGTGCTCTCTTCCAAAACCATGGAAGCGCGGGATGTACCTGGTCTCTATTTCATCGGCGAAGTGGTGGACGTCACCGGCTGGTTAGGCGGCTATAACTTCCAGTGGGCGTGGAGTTCGGCCTGGGCCTGCGCTCAGGCTTTGTGAGTGGAACCCGGCCCGAAAAGCCGGGTTAATTTTTGTCAGCACCCCCTCAGGTTTTCGGGAATATCCAGAGATGCTTTTCTGGCAAGGCCAGATGGCAATGCTGCGGATCGCGCACCTCGTTGCCGTAGGCGCGAATAACAAAGTCATCACCCTGGGTGCGGAACAGATATTCCCAGCGATCGCCCAGGTACATGCTGGTCAGCAACGGCAGTTCCAGCTGATTCTCGCCCGGGCCGTCCGCCAGCACTACGCGCTCCACGCGGATTACCGCCGTGCCTTCCTGCCCCTGTTGAACGCCTTCACCCGCCTGGCCCCACAATGCCCAGCCTTTGCCTTCGATACGGGCTTTACCGTCGCGCAGTTCGGTGACTTTACCGTGCAGACGATTGTTACTGCCCATAAACTCGGCGGTGAACAGCGTTTTGGGCGAACCGTACATCTCCTGCGGGGTTCCCTGCTGCTCAATTTTGCCATTGTTAAGCAGCAAAATACGGTCTGAAATCGCCATCGCTTCGTTCTGATCGTGCGTGACCATCAGCGCCGACAGGCCCAGTTTGATAATCAGCTCGCGCAGGAATACGCGGGCTTCTTCACGCAGTTTGGCGTCAAGGTTCGATAAGGGTTCATCCAGCAGGATCACCGGCGGGTTGTAGACCAGCGCACGGCCAATCGCCACGCGCTGTTGCTGTCCCCCGGAAAGCTGATGTGGATGGCGTTTACCGAGATGGCCGAGGCCCAGCTGCTCCAGCACAGCCTGGACCCGTTGTGCAATCTCACCGGAGGCCACTTTGCGCAGCTTCAGCGGGTAAGCCACATTCTCAAAGACGGTTTTGTGCGGCCACAGCGCGTAAGACTGAAACACCAGACCAAGATTACGTTCTTCGGCAGGGATCTCACTCCGCGACGTGCCGTCGTATACTCTGTTTTTGCCGATGGTAATCACGCCCTGCGTGGGTTTTTCCAGCCCGGCAACGGCACGCAATAAGGTGGTTTTACCACTCCCGGAAGGTCCAAGCAGCGACACCACTTCGCCGCGCTTCAGATCCATGGAAACCCCCTTCAACACCGGATTGTCGCCGTAGGTTAAGTGCAGATTCTCGACCGATAATTCAATCATGTAATTTCACTCCAAAACGAAGGGCAACACCCAGGCCGACCACGACCAGCAGGATATTAATAAAGGAGAGTGCCGCGACAATATCAATCGCACCGGCGGCCCACAGGGAAACCAGCATCGACCCGATGGTCTCAGTACCCGGCGAGAGCAGATAGACACCGGTGGAATATTCGCGCTCGAAAATCAGGAACATCAGCAGCCATGAGCCGATCAGTCCATAGCGCGACAGGGGAATGGTGACGTGACGGGTGATCTGCCCACGGGTTGCGCCAGTGCTCCGCGCAGCTTCTTCCAGCTCCGGCCCTACCTGTAACAGGGTCGAAGAGATCAACCTCAAACCGTAGGCCATCCACACCACGGTATAGGCCAGCCAGACGCTGAAGATGGTACTGCGCAGCGAACGCAGCCAGACCACCAGATTGTCACGCAGCCACTGCGACCACGCCATATCAGACAGCCAGCCGGATTTCAGCGCGTTATCAAGCCACATCGGCAGGAACAGGAACACCCACAGGAACGCCAGACCCGCCAGCAGGCCGGGAACTGCACGGGGTACCAGTACGCTGTAATCAAGGAAACGCGTAACGTTATCCGGTTTACGGTGCATTGCGATGCCAATGAACAGATAACAGGCGACCGCCAGCGCACCGCCAAACACCCCTATTGCCATGGAGTTCACAATGGCCCGCAGCAGATTCGGCTGTTCCCAGATCGTCCGGAAGGTACCGAGCGAGAGTTCATCCCAGATTGAGACACCCACGCCCCAGTTGGAGATAAATGCGCGCAGCATCACGCCAACCAGCGGCACACCAATGGTGACGGTGAGCCAGAAAGCCACTACACCACCCGCCACCCAGCGCCATTTCCCTAACGGCAGGGCGCGGGCCTGCGAAGCTTTGCCTTTAACCGTCACAAATCGGTTAGCCGTGCGCATCAGCCGGCGCTGCAGCATCACCAGCGGGATGGTGATACAGATCAGCACCACCGCCACAGCGGCCATCAGATGATAGGAAGGCGTGCCGAGTTTGTTGGTCAACTGGTACAGATAGGTCGCCAGCACCAGGTTGCCTTCAGGGTCGCCAAGCACCAGCATCAGGCCGAACACTTCCAGCCCAAGGAAAAACAGCAGCACGGTGGCGTAAAGCATCGACGGGCGCACCATCGGCAGACTCACGGACGTCATGACCTGCAGGGGGGATGCCCCGGCGGTACGCGCGGCCTCTTCAACATCTGACCCCACGCTGCGCAAGGCAGAGGAGATATAGAGATAGGCATGCGGGACGTGGGTCAGACCCGCAATCACCACAATGCTCGACATGTCGTAGATATTCCACGGGATAAACCCAAACAGGGATTGCGCCCACAGAGAGAAGAACCCTACCGGCCCGGCGGCTACCACGTAGCCGAAACCCAGCACCATCGGCGACACGAAAATCGGCACCAGGATCAAGGGTTCAATCACGCGTCGGCCCGGCAAATCGGTACGAACCATCAGGAACGCCAGAATACCGCCGAGCGGAATAGCGATAACCACTAACCCGAACGCGAGGATAAAGCCGCTTTTCAGCGCCCGGTAAAAATCAGGATCGGTAAAAATAAATTCGAATGATTCCAGGCTCCACTCTTTCGACGGCGAAAAGAACGGCGCGGAGAGAAAACTTTGGATCACGATGAACGACAGGGGAACGTAGATAACCAGCGTTGTTATCAGCACCACAATGCCGCGTGGCAGGCTCTGCCACTTTCTGCGCAATGCACTCATATTTCTACCCTACGGTTATTCCAGAACAGCGGGATCCGGCATGAAAGAAGGTAGCGTGACAGGGATGACACGCTACCAAAATGCGATTATTTGGCAGCAGCAGCGCGCCACTGTTTGATGTAATCGAGGCGTTTTTTCTGTTGCAGGTATTCCAGCAGGGTTTCGTCAACCGGAATGGGTTTCAGCGCTTTGCCTAAAATTTTGGTCATCCCATCGATATCATTTTTCCCTTCGATATCGTTACGGAGAGAGGGGATATCAGCTTTGTTTGCCAGGATGCTTTGGCCTTTTTCAGAGAGCACATAATCCAGCCACAGTTTTGCTGCATTGCTGTGCTGAGCCTGCGAGCTGATGAAGGAAACGCGGGACAGCACCAGCGTGTAATCTTTGGGATAGGAGATCCCCAGCGACGGGTCATTTTTAGCGCGCGCTTCGGCGTAGGAACCCAGGATGTTAAAGCCAATCAGGTTTTCGCCTGAGGAGACCCTTTCCATCATGGTGCCGGTAGAGGACTGCACCGCTAAACCGCCTTTGGCGACGTCAGCCAGGGTTTTGAAGTAATTCGGATCGGCTTTGAAATCCTGTACGGAGAGCATAAAGCCCAGCCCCGATTTCTCGATGTCGTAAGTGGTGACTTTTTTGCTGAATTTGTCGGGCTGGCTGGCGATCAGTTTGGCCAGGGCAGTGTGGGAGTCAGGCACTTCGCCCGCCGGGATCAGGCGCTTGTTATAGATAAACACCACAGGTTCGTAGGTGGTGCCATAAGCCTTGCTTTGCCAGACCGCCCATTTCGGTAGCTGGCCCTGCTCAGGGGATTTATATTCCTGCGCATAGTCGGTTGCCAGTTTTAACCCGGTATCCATAGAGGAGCTCCAGACCACGTCGCCACTAGTGCCGCCGGATGCCTGTTCGCTGATAAAACGGTTGTACAGTTCCGTACTGTTCATGTCGTTATATTCAACTTTGATGCCCGGATAGGCCGCCTCAAAGCCCTGAATCAACGGGCCGGCAGCTTTGGTATCGGTGGTGGAATAGACCACCACCTTGCCTTCTTTGGTTGCCGCATCCACGACTTTTTGATAGTCAGCGGGATAACCCTGAGGTAATGCAGACATGGCAGAAAACGACACAAGCACAGAGACAGCCAGCAGAGAGAGGGGTAATTTATTCGACATTGCAGTTAACCTCTTAGTTACATTTAGCAAACTAAAAGTCAACATAACTCATGGCGTCTCACAGGCAATAGAGGGGCGAATGTTATTATGCAGAAGTGTGATTGTTGGCATTATTTAAGCAATAAACACCATAAAAACCACGACGGGTGACGCTTATCCCCTCAGGATGACCTGAACAAGTACGGGGCTGAGGTCACATCTTTCGGTAAAGGCGCCTCGGGTGGCCGATGTTGCCGTACTGCATTTCGACGCAGATGAACCCCATTTCGACGCAATATTCCAGATAACGGCGACAAGTCGTTTTGCTGATCCCGGCCTCTTTCACCACTTCTTCCACCGACCAGCTGCTCTCTGGTCTGGCGGTAATCACGCGCTGCACAAGGTCCAGCGTGGTGGGCTCAATCCCTTTTGCCGAAGGAGCGGAGGGGATTGAGGCCGCCGTGAGATTAAACAGCCGATCCAGCGAATGCTGATCCACCACTTTGACATGGCGCAATGTCTGTACCAGACGCATAAAGCGCTCCAGTGAGGCGTGCAGGCGGTTAAAAAACACCGGCTTAATAAGGTAATCAAATGCGCCGCTACGCATTGCATGGCTACAGGTTTGCATATCACTGGCAGCCGTAATGAAAATTACCGAACAGTCGAAGCTTTTGAGTAACGGGCTGTCGAGCAGATCCACGCCTTGCCCGTCCGGTAAATAGTTGTCGAGCAGCACAAGGCGCGGCTGATGTTGTTGCAATAGCACGCGCGCCTGTTCCAGCGTGCCAGCGATGCCAACCACGCGCAGAAGAAAATTTTGCTCAATATAATCACGATGTAAACCGGCAAGGTGCGGTTCATCTTCCACAATGACAACATCAAGGGCGCGGGCATTATTCATGGTGTTGTCCTGATAAAGCAGAGTCCGGCAACGGAATAAACACAGAAAAGATGGTTCCCTGCGGCGAATTATCGGCGATCTCAATACTGCCGCCAGCCTGACGGACGTAACCGGCCACCAGATAGAGGCCGATGCCGTGATCTGAACCGGCTCTTTCGCTGTCGTCAGAAGGCTTACTGGTGACGCCTTGTTCGAAGAGATGCGGTTTCAGGATGTCATCCACGCCGCAGCCCCTGTCGGCCACCTCAATCAGCAGCTCGTTATTTCGATCTGACATATAGAGTTCCACAGGTGCTGCCGGGCCAGGGGATTTGAGGGTTGCATCCAGGGCGTTATCCAGCAGGTTACCCACTATCGACATCAGTTCGGTTTCATTAATCCTGACCGGCAGACGGGTAAGCTGGCACGCCGGGTCGAAAGCCAGTTCAATCCCTTTTTCCCGTGCGCTGGCATATTTCCCCAGTAACAGGCCACAGAGCGCCGGAGAGGTGAAACGGGCAGAGACAAAATCCAGCACATCCTGCGCCTCCCCGGATTGTGCCCGAATATAATGCATCGCTTCGTCGTAACGCTGCAGTTGCAGCAGGCCCACCAGCGTTGCGGTCCAGTTAAGCTGTTCATGGCGCATGATGCGTAAGCTGTCTGCATAACGCTTCACCTGGCTGAGCTGGCTGCTGAGGGTATTCATGTCGTTTTTATCGCGAAAGCTGAATATCCAGCCGTTTTCCACGCCGGGTTCCAGTTTAATCGGCACACGATTGAAGATGACCTGTCGCTGATTGAGCACGGTAATCTGGTCATGGTGGCTGTGTTTTTCCTGCTCATCACCTTGCGCAAAAAAACGGGGCGGAGTCTGTAAGATCGCCTCAAGCGGTTTTCCGAGAAGTTCGCTTTCAGGCTGGCGGATATCCAGCAGTTCACGGGCTGCACGGTTAATTAAGATCAGCTGTTTCCCGGCGTTCACGGCAAAAACCCCTTCGTACATCGCTTCCAGCAGCGCTTTTTGCTGCAGTACCAGCAGAGCGATATCTTTTGGCTCCAGCCAGAACATCTGTTTTTTGACGTTGCGGGTGAATATCCAGGAGAAAACAAACAGCAGCAGCAGCAGCACCAGACCGTATAACCCCGCCTGCCAGAGAAGCCGGGCACTGACAGTGTTGATATAAGAGATGAGATAGCCGACTGAAACAATGCCAGTCACATGATGACGGGCATCCATGATCGGTGCCTTACTGCGTAACGAAAGGCCGATGCCGCCCTGACGCATCGAAATGATGGTTTTCCCCTGCAGGACTTCAGCATTATCCCCGCCTATCATCGGCAAATTCAGGCGCTCTGGCGATTCTGAATGATAGAGGTGCTGCTCTTTGACATCGCCAATCACAATGTAGCTGGCATCACTCTGGTTACGCAGCGGCTGAATTAACCGGGCTATCTCTGCCAGATTGCGGGTTGCTACCGCGTCTGAAAGTCCGGGCATAAGCGCTATCTGGCTGGCCTGAACGCGGGCGCGCTGGCCAAGGTCGTGATGCAGTTGGCGATCGGTAAAATGAAAAAGAACAGTGCCCAGCAGGGTTAACAGCAGGCAGGAAAAGAGCACGAGCGATAAAAAGAGTTTCACCTGAAAAGGCAATCTGCGTTTCATAAATCTGCATATGACAACAATTGAGCAACGTCGAATCAGCCTATCACGCAAAAATTGGTGCGGTAATCAGGGAGAAGCAGAGTTGTGAGCTGACGATCAACTCTGCAATTTTACAGGAGCGTTGCGCTGGCTGAAAAAGGGGAGGCTTGCACGCAGAAGGGGGATGAGCCACGCATCAGACGCACAGTTCCCTCCTTATCAACGGATGAAGACCGACTTTGCATCAGGGGATCGGCTTCACCAGTTCAGCTGACGAACAATTTCTTTCCGGTAGGCGGTGTCAATTTGTGCGGGAACCTGTTCGATATAGCGTTTCGCATGATGCCGCGTCTCTCCCTCAAGCTGGCTCAGATAGCCGATCGCCTCTTCAACCGTAGGCACACGTCCTTCTGCGGCGAGGCTTTTCGCAGGCAGCCCGGTCCAGATCACGCTTTCAATGCCTTTTTCCTGCGCCCATTTCGCCAGATCGCCCACTGGCCGCTCACTCAACGTCAGCCAACCGATGCCGTCAGCGCGATCGGCGGGGATGCCCTCACGCAACCTCAGCATTTCTATGGCGCCTGCAAGATTATCGGTGTTCAGCCATGACCAGAGCACCGTCACGGGCGCGGCATTCAGGCAAATCGCGGTGGCCAGTTCTCCCCCATCGCTTACGCGGCAAAACTCCACGGGCACCCTGGGGCCGTCAAGCTTCCAGTCACCTTTGACGTCCAACTGCCCCTGTTTCCAGACCAGCGATCCCCAACCAAGACAGGCAATGTTCATTCTGTTTATTCCCTTTCAAATAAAGGCCTTAAAAGCGGGTTAACGCAACGCGAGAGTTAAGATTAGCTCAAAAACCTGTGATCTACGTCGGTTACAGGGCGCCAGACTGAGCAGGGTTTTACTCATTGAATTGTCCGCGAAACAGGGCTCAACCCCGGTGCCGACAGGCGTGAAGGGCAGGGAAGGAAATGTTAAAAAAATATTAAAAAAACTAACGCTTGCTTAGTGAGTCGGTTCGGGCGTAGTATGCGTCATCGGTTTGGAACACAGACCTTATGTACACGAAATTAGTAAAGCAGTTCTCATTCAAAGCGTTATCCCTGGATATCCTTCCTCTTGAGTCTTCTTTTAAGTGCCCCATAAGAACTAATCTGAAAACAGGCCTTGTCTGTCACCTTGTGTGACTCAAAAAAATTCAAAGGAAATATTCATGTCTAACAAAATGACTGGTTTAGTAAAATGGTTCAACTCTGACAAAGGCTTCGGCTTCATTTCTCCAGAAGACGGCAGCAAAGATGTATTCGTACATTTCTCTGCAATTCAGAGCAACGATTTCAAAACTTTAGATGAAGGCCAGAAAGTGGAATTCACTATCGAAAACGGCGCTAAAGGCCCTGCAGCTGGCAACGTTGTTGCTCTGTAATTGCTGCTGACTTCACTGACGCTTACGAACGCGATGAGGGCCACGGCCTGAGCAGCTAAGCAACAGTGATAAGAAAACCCGCCCTGTGCGGGTTTTTTTTTGCCTGAATCAGGTGCCCTGCCTGCTTCTCCCTGGTTAAAAATCAGCGTGTCTGAGCGATCCGATCGGGTTATCAAAAGATATTCATCCCCATATGCCTCCTTTCAACTATGCTTAAGACCTGACCTGAACATTGGCTTTTGTTCGTCAGGCTGAGTAACACCCACAATCAAGGAAATAATTATGGCTGGTAAAATGACTGGTATCGTCAAATGGTTCAACGCTGAGAAAGGCTTCGGCTTTATCACTCCAGATGACGGTAGCAAAGATGTGTTCGTGCATTTCTCTGCGATCCAGAGCAACGATTTCAAAACGTTAGATGAAGGCCAGAAAGTAGAGTTCACTATTGAGAACGGTGCTAAAGGTCCATCAGCTGGCAACGTAGTGCCGTTGTAATTGCTGACAGCTTCGCTGAAGTTTACGATCGCGATGAAGGCCACGGCCTGAGCAGTTAAGCGTCAGCGATAAAAAAACCACTCATCACGAGTGGTTTTTTTATGCTTAGCCGGGCAAAAAATTATGCCCTTTTCTGATCCCCATAAGAAGCATCATCCTGATCTTCCTGAGCATCGGTGGCCCACGGGTTATTGATAATCATATTCGGCAGCGCCATTTCTATCTCCTGCGCCTGCAGTTTTTCAATAATCTGAATATTGATCTCCTGCTGAATATCCATGTATTTGTTGTAGTCGGCAGTATTGACGATATGCACCACTTCATAATTCAGGCGGTCACTGCCAAAGCCCAGCAGATGGGCACGGTCAAATTTGGTTTCGCCTACATCGGTAATAATCTTTTTAACCATCTCGCCAATTTTACGCAGCTTTTCTGGCGGCGTGTTCAGCGCCACGCTGAAAGTGAAGACGATACGGCGGGTCTGCATCCGTTTGTAATTGTGCAGCGTTTGCTGCAGCAAAATGGCATTCCCGCAGACTATCTGCTCGCCACTCAGGCTACGGATACGGGTGGTTTTCAGGCCGATATGTTCAACCGTCCCTGCCACATCGTTGAACACCACGAAATCGCCAATTTCAAAAGGCTTGTCAAAACCAATGGAAAGCGAGGCGAAAACATCACTGAGGATAGTCTGGATGGCAAGCGCAATGGCGATACCGCCGACGCCCAGGCTGGCTACCAGCGCGGTGATATCCACGCCCGCATTCGCCAGAATAGAGAGCAGCATCACCGACCAGACCATAGCTCGCAGGATCAGGCCGGTGATCACCAGCGTGACAGGATTCCGGGACATGCCCGGCTCACGCAGCCAGGAGACTACCCCTCTGTCCAGCCACAAGGCCATCTGTATCGCCAGTACCAGGAACCACGCATGACTGATAGTGTTGTAGAGTTTATCGGGCAGGTTAACAAAGCGCAGGCTGAACAGAAAAGCTGAGATAAAAATCAACAGCTTACTGGTTCTGGTCAGCATGTCGGTGAACACCGCGCGGCTTCTGCGAGCGGAATGGTGCTTCTCCCCCAGCTATTAATCCCTTTCTGGATGACGGCAAGTAACCGGTTAATAACCCAGTACATGATCAGCGTGACCAGCACGATAGTGGCCGCACCTATCCAGAACGACGGCGCCATGACCAGAGTAATAAAATCAAAACGTGACAAAAACTGCATTTTCTCTCCTTAAACCGGGGATGAAGTACCAGTATAGGAAAAGGATCGGCGGGTGGGGGCATTGAGGAGGTTTAGCCAGCTCATCTTTCGACGGGCTGGCTGTAAAGCGTTAAATGACTGCCGACAACAGCCATACCAGCAGGAAGCCGGTAATCCCCATCGCGGTGGTCAGTACCGTCCAGGTTTTCAGACCATCGGCAACGGAAAGGCCGAGGTAACGGGTTACTACCCAGAAACCTGCATCGTTAACGTGCGACAGGCCCAGTCCACCAAAGCAGGCTGAAAGCGTGACCAGCACCAGTTGCATATCACTCAGGCCGGTTACCGCCTGGGTCAGCAGTCCGCTGGTGGTGAGAATGGCCACGGTGGCCGATCCCTGTGAGGCACGCAGGGCCAGCGACAGGATAAACGCAGCAGGGATCAGCGGCAGATGGATGGTTTCCAGCGACAGCGCCAGCGCTTTACCCACACCGGATTCAACCAGCACCTTACCAAAGGCACCGCCTGCCCCGGCCACCAGGATAACCCCGGCAGAACTTGGGATAGCGCGATCCAGCAGTTCGCCCAGTTTCTCTTTGGTGATGCCACGGCGCAGGGCCAGCAGCCAGGCCGACAGGGCCAGCGCAATCAGCAGGGCGATTGCCGGGGTACCAATCAGCGTTAACAGCTTACGGATAATGTTGCCTTCAGGCAGCGCGGTGTGCGCCAGCGTTCCCACCACAATCAGAACAATGGGCACGACAATCAGGGAGGCGATCAGTGCGGCACCCGGCGGTGGCGTTTCACGTTTGCCAGAGCTGCTTTCAGGCTTTGTCAGCTGTAACTGCTCCAGCACGGCCAGCGACAGATGGTACTGACGACGGTTCATCGACCTGGCAACAAAGTAACCGACCACGCCCACCGGGATGGAGACGGCGATCCCCAGCAGCATCAGCCAGCCTACGTCAGTGCCTAACAGGCCAGCCGCCGCCGCTGCACCCGGGTGAGTCGGTAACGCCACATGGACGGTGAGCATCACGCCCGCCATGGGCAGGCCATATTTAATCGGAGAAACTCTGGCGACTTTGGTGAAGCCGTAAATCAGCGGGATCACGATAATAAAGCCGACTTCAAAGAACACCGGGATGCCCAGAATAAACGCGGCCATGGTCAGTGCGGCAACGGTGCGTTTTATGCCAAGCGCATGGGTAAAGCGTTGCGCCAGCGATTCAGCACCGCCGGAGGATTCAATAATCGCCCCGAGCATGGCGCCCAGTACAATAATAATGGTGATAGACCCCAGCAGGCCGCCCATCCCGGACACGATCACCTTCATAATATTGTCCGCCGGAATGCCGGTAGCGACAGCCACCATCAGGCTGACCACCAGCAGTGCGACGAACGGATGAACTTTGGCTTTGATCACCAGCAGCAGCAAAATCAGCACGCTGGCTACGGCAATCGTGAGTAACAGGGCGGTAGACATCGTTGCAGCCTCACAGAGTTTTCTCATTTTGTCGTGCTTTACAGCACGCTCGCGGGTAACACTTTTCCCCGGCCCGGCCTGATTCAGGCAACAGAAAGCCGTAGCTGCGCGCAAAAACGCGCAGCGTTAATCAACATTGTCGGTCAGCTACTTATAGGGGGAGAACCAGCTCAGCCCTTCAAGCGTGGTGCCTCGCGGGAAGTATTCGCAGCCGATCCAGCCCTGATAGCCACTGCGGTCGATCAGATCGAAGATCCAGGGGTAGTTGATCTCGCCCTCATCCGGTTCGTGGCGGTCCGGAGCAGAAGCGATCTGGATATGCTGATACTGACCGCTGTATTCGGTGATCAAATGGCTCAGATTGCCATCCACCAGCTGGGCATGGAACAGGTCGAGCTGGGTGAAGATCCCCGGACGGTCAATGCGTTTTACCATCTCCAGCGTCTGATACTGGCTGGCATAGAGATAGCCCGGTTTGGTTTTCGGGTTCAGCGCTTCCAGCAGGATTTTGATGCCATGCGGCGCGAAACGATCGGCGGCATAGCGCAGGTTTTCAATAAAAGTCCGGCAGTAAGCTTCGCGATCCGCGCCCTGCGGCACCGTGGCGGCCATGATATGCACCTGAGGGCAGTTCAGTGCCAGGGCGTACTCCAGCGCTTGATCGATATCCTGACGGGCCTGCTCTTCACGGCCAGGAATGGCAGACAGACCCCACTCGCCCGCCTCAACGTTACCGGGGCCGGTGTTAAACAGCACCAGCTCCAGATCGTTGCGGATCAGCGCCTGCTTTAATTCCCCGGCGTCATAGTCATAGGGAAACAGGAACTCCACACCGCGAAATCCGGCGGCGGCGGCGGCATCAAAGCGGGCCATAAAAGGCAGATCGGTAAACATCGTGGAGAGGTTGGCAGCAAACTTAGGCATATTCAGCTCCGTAATTCAGCCACTTCGTCATCAGTAAGATAACGAATGGGGCGGTCGCCCAGAGTGAAGATAAGCCGGGCAGTCTCTTCCAGCTCTTCCGTGTTGTCTGCGGCTTCACGCAGGGTTTTACCCACGACGACCGGCCCGTGGTTTGCCAGCAGGAAGGCTTTATAGTGCGGGGCCAGCTTCGCCAGGTCTTCGCCAAGACGGGCATCGCCCGGACGGTAATAAGGCACTACCGGCACATCGCCCACGCGCATCACTACGTAAGGGGTGAAAGGGCGGATACAGTTCTGCGTGTCCAGCCCTTCCATGCACGAGAGGGCAGTAAGGTAGAGGCAGTGCAGGTGAACAATCGCCCCGCAGGCCGGGTTGTTCTGATAGATAGCGCGGTGAAAGCTGATCTCTTTGGAAGGCTTGTCGCCGCCAATCCACTCACCTTCCGGCGTCACTTTAGAGAGCCGGTCGGCCACTAACTCTCCAAGGCAGGAGCCGGTCGGCGTGGCCAGCAGCGTGCCATCTTCCAGCCGCACTGACAGGTTTCCTGCCGATCCGGTGGCGTAACCCCGCTGAAAGAAAGAGGCGCCCAGCCGGACCATCTCTTCCCGTGCTTGTTGTTCGGTCATAGTGGAAACTCCTGTTGTGCGCGGGCGAAGAAGTTTTCATCGCCAAAGTTACCGGATTTCAGTGCCAGCGAAATTGGCTGAGAGACAGCCCTGACCCACGGCACGCCGGGAGAAATAACCGGGCCAATGTGGAAGGCATCAATGGAGAGCGTCTGAGCCACCACGCCGGAAGTTTCACCACCGGCCACGATAAAGCGCTGCCAGCCACGCTGTTGTAACTCACGCACCACGGCGGCAAAAAGCTGTTCAACGGCTTCGCTGCTCTTCTCAGCACCATACTTCTGCTGAATGCGTTTTAACTTTTCCGGCTCGGAAGTAGCGAACAGCAGCGGTGCCAGACCCTGTTCCTGTTCAGCAACCCAGTCGCACAGCTCAAGGGCATAGGCTTCGCGCTGTTCAAGCGCACGTTCCACATCCACAGCCAGAGAAGCGGCCTGCTCGCGATAGCGGGCCACCTGACGGTTAGTCATGGTGGAACAGGATCCGGAAATCACCACCGCCCGTTCGCCCTGGGGGGCGCCAGCAGCCTGAGCCTGCTCGCTGTTATGCGTGCTGCTTGCCCACTGCCTTGCCAGACCGATCGCCAGGCCGGAACCGCCGGTGACCAGCTTCATCTCACACACGGCTTCGCCCTGCGTCAGCAGATGTTGTTCGTTCAGGGCATCCAGCACCACGTATCGCACACCCTGTTCTTTCAGTCCGGCGAGCGCTTCGCGCACGGCATCCGCCCCGCGATCGAGCGTCTGGCTGGCAATCAGCCCGGCTTTGCCCTGGCTTTGTGCTTCCATCAAGCGCAGCAGATTGCTGTCGGTCATAGGCGTGACCGGGTGATGGCGCATGCCGGAGTCGGAAAGCAGCTGATCCTGAACAAACAGATGCCCCTGATAGACCGTGCGGCCATTAACCGGCAGCGAAGGGGAGAGAATAGTCTGCGTCTCTTCCAGCGCCGCCAGCAGCGCATCGGTCACCGGCCCGATATTGCCTTTGGCGGTGCTGTCGAAGGTGGAGCAATATTTGAAGTAGAAGCGTTCGCAGCCCTGCTGCTGCAACCAGGTCAGCGCCGCCAGCGAGTCTTTCACCGCTTTGTCCGCGGCACAGGACCGGGACTTCAGGCTGACCACAATCGCATCGGCTTCCAGGCTTTGTGGCTCCGCTGGCACGCCATTCACCTGCACCGTCGTCATGCCGTTCTGCACCAGAAAGCTGGCGATATCCGTTGCGCCGGTGAAATCATCGGCAATCACGCCCAGACGCATCATTTACCTTCCTTTTTCGCTGGCAGGGTAATCCCGCTGAAAATTTTGATCACTGCGCTGTCGTCTTCACGGCCATAACCTGCATTGCTGGCCGAAGTGAACATATTGAAAGCGGTAGAGGCCAGCGGCAGGGGGAAGTGCAGCGCTTTGGCCGTATCAGCCACCAGGCCTAAATCTTTTACGAAGATGTCCACGGCTGACTTCGGCGAGTAATCACCGTCCACCACGTGACGCATACGGTTTTCAAACATCCAGGAGTTGCCCGCCGCATTGGTCACCACGTCATACATGGTATCCAGAGGAATGCCTGCACGCGCCGCCAGCGCCATCGCTTCTGCACCGGCTGCAATATGCACCCCGGCCAGCAGCTGGTGGATGATTTTTACCGTTGAACCCAGGCCAATTTCGCTGCCAATGCGGTAGACCTTGCCTGCCACCGCATCCAGCACCGGCTGCAACAGCTCAAAGGCTTTATCACTGCCGGAGGCCATCACCGTCATCTCGCCCAGGGCGGCTTTGGCCGCGCCGCCGGAAACCGGGGCATCCAGCATGATCAGCTGGTGCGCCGCCAGACGCTGTTCAATCTGCAACGCATCCTGAGAAGAGATGGTGGAAGAGACCATCACGGCGGTGCCGGGTTTTAACTGTGCAGCCAGGCCGTTGTCGTTGTCGCCAAACAGGATCTGATTTACCTGCGCGGCGTTAACCACTAACAGCAGCACGGCATCCAGCTGCGCGGCAAAGCCGTCGGCGCGGGTATCGGCGGCTTTGGCACCGCTGTCCAACAGAGTCTGCAAAGCCACAGGGTTGAGATCGACACCGTAAGTAGTCAGACCGGCTTTTACACAGGATTGCGCTGCGCCCATTCCCATCGAGCCGAGGCCCACGACACAAACCGACAGTGATGTTGAGTCAGACATAGGATCTCCGTGTTAATTTAGGTGATAATTTGTTTTGTTGTGTGAAGTATAGGCGCTGTATGCGATCACTTTGGTGATGTGTGTCACAATAATTAACATGCAATACCCTCCGATTCACAAGGATTAACATCACGGTAACGAAGCTGTTTCTTATTAAACTCTTTTATTTTCAGCGTGATGATAAAAAGAGCCGGTAACAGACAGGCGGGCTCAGGCAAAAAATTCGTGA
Organism: Erwinia sp. E_sp_B01_1; assembly: GCF_036865545.1. Taxonomy (NCBI): domain Bacteria; kingdom Pseudomonadati; phylum Pseudomonadota; class Gammaproteobacteria; order Enterobacterales; family Erwiniaceae; genus Erwinia; species Erwinia sp. E_sp_B01_1. The sequence goes on from NZ_CP142208.1 coordinate 260,428, forward strand.
TGAAATGATAAAAATTGGGGTGCAGTAATTCGCTCTGCTCCTTTACACTTCACATGCTGATAACCCCCGTCGTGATGGCAAGGAGAGACGATGATCCCGGTTGAAAGACATCAACAAATTTTAGCGCTGGTGCAGGAAAAAGGCGTGGTAAGCATAGCCGAACTCACCGAACGCCTGGCGGTGTCCCATATGACCATCCGCCGCGACCTGCAAAAGCTGGAAGAGCAGGGGGCCGTGATGCTGGTTTCCGGGGGCGTGCGCTCAACAGAGCGTCTGGCGAGTGAGCCTTCCCATCTGGATAAAACCAGCATGTTCAGCCAGGAAAAACAGGCGATTGGGGAAGCGGCCGCCCGCCATATTCCCCGCCACAGCTGTATTTACCTTGATGCCGGGACCACCACGCTGGCGCTGGCCCGTGAGCTGGGAATGCGGGATGACCTGACGGTGGTCACCAATGACTTTGTGATTGCCAACTTCTTTATTGATAACAGCCAGTGCCGGATGATTCACACCGGCGGGACCTTATGCCGCGATAACCGCTCCTGCGTGGGCGATGCGGCGGCACAGGCGCTGCGCGGCCTTTCGGTGGATATTGCCTTTATCTCAGCCTCCTGCTGGGGATTAAGGGGAATATTTACGCCGGATGAAGAGAAGATCACCGTGAAGCGTGCGGTCAGTGAAATCAGCCATAAGCGCGTGCTGCTGGCCGACAGCTCGAAATACAACAAAATTGCCACTTTCCTGGTCCTGCCGCTGACGCAATTTGACAGTATTATTACCGATCCCTGGCTGGCTGCGGGCGCACGTCAGGAGATGGCCGCGATGGATATTGAGGTGACGCTGGCTGGCTGAGGGCGACAGACCGCGAAGCGCCAGTCGGGCAGGGCGTTGTAATAATTGATAATGACAATGAAAGTCATTATCATTCGCGGTCTAATAATATGGATAACAGTCGCGCAAACAGATGAAATCGCCCTATTTCTCCCCTTTTCATTTCACTCGCCTCGGCGGAAAACTCCCCGTTCTCATGGTGGTCAGCCTGTTCAGCAGTGTATCTCCCTTTGCTGCCGCAGCCAGTGAGGAAGAGACGCTTACCGTTAATGCCGATCGGATTTCACCGGCAGGCAGCTACAGCCAGGATATGGCGACCACTGCGACCCGGACCGCCGCCCCACGTAATGAAACGCCACAGTCGGTCAGCGTGGTCACTTCCCAGGTGATAAAGGATTATCAGGTCAAAACCGTTAATGATGCAGTGAAGTTTGTCAGCGGTGTGACTCAGGGGAATACGCTGGGCGGCACCGAGGACGGATTTGTGAAGCGGGGATTTGGCTCCAATTCCGATGGCTCCCTGTTTCTGGACGGCGTGCGGAGCAATCTGGGGCTGTCGATGGATGCCACCATCGATCACGTAGAAGTGCTGAAAGGGTCGGCTTCGCTGCTGTACGGTATTCTTAACCCTGGCGGGGTGATCAATCTGGTCAGCAAAAAGCCGCAGTACGAATGGAACACCCATGTCAGCGGTGAAACCAGCAGCTTTGGCGGCGGCTCCGGCATGATTGATGTCACCGGCCCGCTGGGAAATGGCTTTGCGTTCCGGCTGATTGCCGAACGCCAGCGTGAAGATTACTGGCGCAATTTCGGGGTGAATGAACATACGCTGGTCGCGCCTTCCCTTAGCTGGTTCGGCGAAAAAGCCTCGTTTAACGTCAGCTACGTGGAAAACAAATATGATATTCCCTATGACCGGGGCACGGCATTTATCAACAATAAACCGGTCAACGTCCCCTACAACCAGAGGCTGGACGACAGCGCCAACCACGCCTGGGGCAAAACCAAACGGCTGAACGTCAGCTATGGCTACAATCTGGATGAGACCTGGGCGACCCACTTCACCTATGCCTGGATGCAGCGTCGTTATGACAGCAACGAAGTCAGGGCCACGGCGGTGGATACCACCAGCGGAATTGTTTCCCGCCGTGCAGATGCCAACCGGGGCTTTAACCATCAGACTACCTCCCTCTCCTGGGATATTGGTGGCAGTCCCGAGATCTGGGGGATGCAGCACGATCTGATGCTGGGTGCGGATTACGAACAAAACGAGACTTACAAAGCCTATTCTTACCGTGGCAAAGTCTCTAAAACGTTCAATATGTACGATCCGGTGTATGGCGAAGAGCCTGTGGTAAATGCCAGCACCCTCAGCGACACGCAGAGTAATCTGCGCACCAATCTCTACAGCCGTTCGCTGTTTGCCAAAGACAGTATCCACCTCAGCGACAAATGGATAGCCGTGCTGGGTGGACGTTTCCAGCGTTACACCCAGACCGGCAGCAGAGGCTATGAGAACCCGGAGTCGACCCTTAACGATCGCGGAGATGCATTCCTGCCGCAGCTGGGTCTGGTCTATAAAGTCCTGCCGGATCTGTCGCTTTATGGCAGCTACAGCCGCTCCTTCACCCCTTCCACCCAGACGGATGACGACGGTAATGTCGCCTCAACGGAAAAGGGGACCACTTATGAAGCCGGCGTGAAATGGCAGATGGTGCCTGCCGTTTCCGCCACGCTGGCGCTGTATCGTATTGATGAAAAAGATATGTCGGTGTTTATCAATGGCGTGACGCGCAATATTCCCAAAGCACGTTCGACCGGCGCTGAAGTGGAGATCAACGGTGAGCTGGCCAGGGACTGGCAGCTGATTGCTAATTACAGCTACGACAAAACTGAAATCGTGGAAGACGATCTCAACCCGGATAACGTGGGCAACCGGCTGGTTAACGCCCCCACTAATATGGGCAGCCTCTATCTGAGCCACAGCATGCGCTTCTCCTGGCTGCCAGGTGAACTACGCGCAGGCGGTGGCGCACGCTATGTGGGCAACCGGGCAGGCGATCCGGAGAACAGTTTCACCCTGCCGGACTATACAGTGGCGGATGCTTTTATCGCCTGGGACAGCCAGCTGGTGGGCAAACATACTCAGCTGAAGCTGAATATCAACAACCTGTTTAATAAAGAATATTACTCCTCCAGCGGCGGTAATCTGCGCGTGATTGAGGGCGAGCCGCGCATGTTTTATCTGCAGGCATCGGTTGATTTTTAAGGTGGCGCGACTCCCATGAAAAAAGCTCTGATTATCCTGCTGTTGCTGGTCAGCAGCACGGCGCCAGCAAAAACCGTCACCGATATTTTGCAGCGCACCGTTGAGGTTCCTGAAAATCCGCAACGTATTGTGGTGGGGGAAAGCCGGATGATTTACACCCTTGGGCTGGTAGAAGAGGGTAATCCGGCAAAGCGCATCGTGGGCTGGCCCGGCGATTTAGAAAAGTACGATCCTCAAACCTGGGCGCGTTATACCGCTGCTTTCCCTCAGATCAAAGCCATCCCGATTGTGGGCAAGGCCGGTTACGGGCAGATCAGCGTTGAAAAGGTTATCGCCCTGCAACCAGATTTGGTGATCCTGCCGGTGTATGCCAAAAAAGGCAGTAATCAGGATAGCTTCGAGGCACAGCTGACCGGCGCTGGTATTCCGGTAATCTACATCGACACCCGTGTTGAGCTGCTGAAAAACACCGTGCCAAGCCTCAATATTTTGGGTGACGTGTTAAACGATCGGGCGAAAGCGCAGCGCTTTATCACCTTCTACCAGCAGCACATGAACCGCATCCGCGAGCGTCTGGCACAGGCCAAACCTGCCCGCCCCAGCGTGCTGCTGCAACTGCATCTGGGCCGGCGGGATGAGTGTTGTACCACTGTCAGCCACGGCAATCTGGCCGATCTGCTGGCTTTTGCTGGGGGAAACAATATCGCCGCAGGACGCTTTGGCAGCGTGTTCGGGCAACTAAGCCCGGAAGCGATTATCTCAGCAAATCCTGACGTCTATCTGGCAACGGGCATGGGGCGGTCTGGGCAAAAGCAGTCGCTTCAGCTTGGCCCGCAGGTCAGTGCGGCTGTGGCGCAGCAGAGTTTTAAGCGGGCGCTGGCGCGGGAACCGGTTCTCTCGCAGCTTACGGCGGTGCGCAATGGCAGGGCGCTGGCGGTCTGGCACAACTTCTATATGAGCCCCTGGCATCTGCTGGACGTGGAGATCTTCGCTAAGGCGTTGCACCCTCAGCTGTTTGCCGACCTGGATCCCCGTCAGACCCTGGAGGAGATGAACCAGCATTTCCTGCCGCTGCCGGAAACGGGAACCTACTGGACGGCCAGATAACCTGCCCGTTAAGCGCATAAAAAAAGGCCCGCGATTATCGCGGGCCTTTTGCTGATATCACTCCGGACATTATTCGTTAATGTTCGGATGTTGATTAATCAGGTGTTTACGCTTCTCTTCCAGGTCAGCTATCTGTCCACTGATATCCTCGATTTTGCTCTCGATGTTATCGTGGTGCTCCTGCAGGATCTCTTTCGCTTCGTGAATATCAGACGCGGCTGGCGTAGCGCCACGCAGCGGCATATTCGCGGTTTCTTTCATCATCACACCGGTAATCAGACCTACCACCGCCACCACCATCAGGTAGTAAGCAGGCATGTAGAGGTTACCGGTAGATTCAACCAGCCAGGCCGCCAGAGTAGGCGTCAGACCAGCGACCAGAATCGAGATATTGAAGGCGCTGGCCAGGGCGCTGTAACGGATATGGGTCGGGAACATCGCAGGCAGCGATGACGCCATAACGCCGGTAAAGCAGTTCAGCACCACAGCCAGAATCAGCAGGCCGGCAAAAATCAGCCCTATCACGTTACTGTTGATCAGCATAAAGCACGGGATAGAGAGCAACAGCAACGCGATGCTCCCGATGATGACGAACGGACGACGGCCAAACTTATCACTCATCAGGCCCATGATCGGCTGAATAAACAGCATACCAATCATGATGGCGATAATGATTAACACGCCATGATCTTCAGAGTAGTGAAGATTGTGCGACAGGTAGCTTGGCATGTACGTCAGTAGCATGTAGTAGGTGACGTTGGTGGAGAGCACCAGACCGATACAGGCCAGCAGGCTTTTCCAGTGTTTGGTGGCAATCTCTTTGAACGACACTTTAGGGCCATCGGCCAGACCTTCACGATCGCCTTTTTCCAGCTTATCGACGTGCTGCTGGAATGCCGGGGTCTCTTCCAGCGCGTTACGCAGGTAGATCCCAATCAGGCCCAGTGGCAGTGCGACGAAGAAGGGAATACGCCAGCCCCATTCCAGCATTTTCGCTTCACCGATTACGGTGGAGATCAGCACCACAAGTCCGGCACCGGTGACAAAGCCAACAATCGAACCAAAGTCCAGCCAGCTACCCATGAAGCCACGTTTGCGGTCCGGGGAGTATTCCGCCACAAAGATTGAGGCACCGGTATATTCACCGCCTACTGAGAAGCCCTGCGCTACTTTACACAGCAACAGTAAAATAGGGGCCCAGATGCCTATCGTGGCGTACGAGGGGATCAGGCCGATACAGAAAGTACTGACCGACATAATCACAATGGTGATGGAGAGGATTTTCTGACGGCCATATTTGTCACCCAACCGGCCAAAGAATACCCCACCCAGGGGACGAATAAGGAAAGGAACGGAGAAGGTTGCCAGAGCGGCAATCATCTGAATACCGGGATCGGCACCCGGGAAGAACACCTGGCCCAATGCATAGGCCACAAAGCCGTAAACCCCAAAGTCAAACCACTCCATGGCGTTGCCCAGCGACGCTGCGGTAATGGCTTTGCGTAACCTGGCATCATCAATGATCGTTACGTCTTTTAAGCCTATCGGCTTAACACGCTTCCTACGTAGCTTCATATAAAACACCCTGTAATTGACTGTTTACCCATTAAATTTTTGCCCGCAGTGCCGTTGTCAAGAATGTGGCACAAGGCCTGGCGGGTCAAATTGTAGGGCTGGAAACCCTACAGACAGCGATATGTAGCGGGTATCAGGCCCCTCAACAAATATCTGTCTGTTATCAGTATATCGTTTCTTCAGCAGCTAACATAATTTCTGCCTGAAATTAGACCTACAGTCAGAAAGGAGCAGCCCTGTTCAACGGCCAGGCTTTCGCATCCGCAAAGTCAGGGGCCGGCGGTTAACCCTGATTGCAAATCTACAGTTAACAGCAATTTATTTTGGAAAAATAATGTTGAGGAAAAGAATATAATAAATTAAGCCGCATTTTTTATTACTAAAATTAAGTCTGATTAAGCGAATGGATCTCTAAAAGTTAATTGTTGCGTGTTATCCCACTATAGGTAATAATTCCCGGCGCATTTTTGCGGAGCCTGCAATGCATAATAAAAAAAGCCCTAAATTCGAGAATCATTATCTAAACAGGTCAGACAGCATTGAAAATAATTTAAAAGCCTGGCAGCAGCACCATGCTTTTCCCCCTGTAAAATATCAGGCTATTCAGTCTCAAAATGCCTGGCTTAATTGCGGAGAGTCTGTTGATAAGGCCTTAAAAGAGTTACTTATCCAGGGAGAAATAGTTGCGCAACAGGCGGAAGCGATGAGCCGTGATGGGATGATTTCTCCGCCCGTGCAAAGCCTGATAGAACGGTTTCAGGCATTGGGTGAGAAACTGGCAGAAAAATCAAATACCCGACAGCACAGGCACCTTGCTGATGAATATCAGCAGCTGGCCGATCATATTATGCCCACGCTGGCGAGAATAAATCAGCGGGTGGAAGCCAGGCGTGAAGCTACCGGCATTCACTCTGCCTCGCAAATAAGTTTGCCAGTTGCAGAAGAAACGCTGAACGTGGCGATGCGCGCTGCTTTAAAGCTGCGTGGATAATAATTTATTGCCGTTTTATTTCTGTACCCGTTATGACCTTACAGGACGCTCACTCTGCTCCTGCATCCAGGCCATGAAAGCGGAACTGGTCATGGGGCGCGCATAGAGATAGCCCTGGATGAAGACCACACCACGATCCCTGAGATAATCCCGCTGTACTGGCGTTTCTACCCCTTCGGCCACGATGCTCAGCTTCAGCTTATGGCTCAGCATAATAATGGCGTCCAGCACCGGTGCTTCGCCTTGTACCGACTCAATGGCATTCACAAAGCCGCGATCTATTTTCAGATAGTCCAGCGGGAACGTTTGCAGATAAGAGAGCGAACAGTGCCCGGTGCCAAAGTCATCAATGGCAATGCGGATCCCATCGCTGCGTAGCTGTTGCAGTTTTTGAATCACTTCATCGCCGTCAGCAATCAAACTTCTTTCCGTCAGTTCCAGGGTGATGCTGGGCTGGTGGTGCGCAACTTTTGCAGCAAACTGGCGAATATCAGCGACAAAATCAGCATGCTGAATATGTTCTCCGGCAATATTCAGCCCCAGGTGAAAATGAGCAGGGATCTGCCAGCTTCCGGCATCTTCCGCGATCATCTGCAAAAGATGGCGGGTCAGCGGGACAATCATCCCTTCCTCTTCCGCCGCCTGAATAAAAAGATCGGGCCTTGCCCACACGCCATTGGGCAGTTGCCAGCGCATCAGGGCTTCTGCACCACTGCATTCTCCCGTTTCAATGTTATAAACCGGCTGATAATTCACGGTAAATTCCCGCCGGGCGATGGCCCGACGCAACCTGTCTTTAACCGACACTTTTCGCTTCAACCAGTTGTTGGTCATCATCATCAGCAGCAGCGAGAAAATCACCGCCATCGGCACAAAGGTCATCAGCCCCTGACGCCAGGTCAGCGCCAGATCGGCAGGCGGTGAGGTGACGGTAGCAATAATGGGATAACGGGCTGAGCTTTGGGTTAGCGTACTGGCATTTAGCAGAGTAGTGCCGGGTTCAGGCTGGAGGCCGCTTTCAATGAGGTGCCCGCCGCCAAACTGCATGGCAATGTCGTAACCGTGGCTTTTGCCGACGGCATTCATAAAATCGAGCAGGTATTGACCGTCAACCAGTGCATAGGTGCTGAACTGGCTGGGAGTATTGCGCATGAAGATCACCGCAGGGCGATCTTTTACCGAAAAGGTTCCGGCAAGCGAGAGCATCCACCAGGCTTTGGGATGTTCAGGGGCCGGGCGCTGAAGCATGGTTTGCAGATCGCTCGTCTGCCCGCCAAAGATTGAAGAGCAGGTGACCGTACCCTCGTGCATCACCCCAATCGAACGGAAATAGGGGTACTGCGAGACATACTGTTGCAGCCGATCGTTGATTTCCCGGCAGGGAAGGCCGGAATACTTTCGCAGATAGCCGACCATATTCCAGGCGCGGTCGCTGATCTCTTCAGCCTGGGTCAGCAGCATGTTCGCTGTAACGGCCTGCTGGCGCTGCACGATTTGCCGTGCATCAATAAAGGTAAAGAGCAGGCAGAGGATCAACGGCGTCAGACCGGCGATGGTCAGCAGCAGCCCTTTCTTTTCGGGGCTTTTCTTAAAAATAGACTCCACGTTGTTCCTCTGTATATCGGCAAAGTGCTGCCCGGCAGAACTTCAGGCCGCGGATTCTGGCGGACAAAACCTGTTAAAGCCGCACAGTCTGCCTGCATCATAAACGCAGAGTCCGGAGCTTAGTCAATATTCTGCAAATTATTGCCGGATTCCTCGTTTCCCCCGCCATTTTCCTCTGTGTCAGGATGCCCTCGCGGTTCAGGCCGCTTACCCTGTAATTGAAACTGGAGAGACCATGACTGATGCAGTAGTGGAAGCGGCAACGCCGTTGAGAAGCAGAATCAGTGACGCGGAGTGGCAGGCTCGCGTCAAACTCGCTCAGTGCTACCAGCTGGCTGCAAAGCTACGCTGGACCGACCATATCTACACGCATTTTTCCCTGCGGGTGCCCGGTGAAAAACCTCATTTTCTGATCAACGCTTACGGCCAGACGTTCGATGAGATTACCCCTGAAACGCTGGTGAAGATCGACCTGGAAGGGGAGATCATCGACGATCCTACCGGGCTGGGTATCAATCCGGCAGGCTATGTCATCCACAGCGCCATCCACCGTGCCCGACCAGGCACCCACGCGGTGCTGCATACCCATACCGCTGCCGGAACAGGTGTGGCGGCGCAGAGCAAAGGCCTGCTGATGATTTCGCAACACAGCATGCGTTTTTTCCAGCGGCTGGCTTATCACGACTATGAAGGGATTGCGCTGGACCTGGATGAGCAGCAGCGAATCGTCGCCGATCTGGGCGATCTGAATGCGCTGATCCTGCGCAATCACGGCTTGCTGACCTGCGGTGAGGATCTGGAAGAAGCTTTTTATAACCTCTACTACCTGGAGCGTGCATGCGTAGCCCAACTGGCCGCGCAGACCGGCGGCAGCGAACTGACGATTGTGCCTGACGCAGTGGCAGAGAAAGCGGCGCAGGTCTTTGATAACGGTATTAAAAACAAAAAATATTTACTGCACTGGGATGCTTATATTCGCCAGTTGCAACGCAATGCCCTTTAACAATAAGGATTGGCCATGAAATATTTAGGGACGTTTTTACTGCTGTGCGCCTCTTTTGCGGCCAGTGCCGCCAGTGATTTATCCGGCGTGACGCTGGTGCTGGGCGATCAGGCCCGCAACCTGCGTTCGCTGGTGGAGGCTTCCGGCGTGATGAAAGATGCGCCCTATACCTATCGCTGGGCAAATTTTCAGGGCGCTGCGCCACTGTTTGAGGCGCAAAGGGCTGGCGCGGTAGACACGTCCTACGCGGGGGATTTGCCGGTGCTGATGGCCGCCTCCGGTGGGGTGGAACTGAAAATTATCGCCACTAACGTCGGCGACCCGGGTTCCAATGGGATTATCGTGCCTGCCGATTCTCCGGTACACAGCGTGAAAGAGCTGGCCGGGAAACCGGTGGTGGTCTCCTCCGCCAGGGGCAGTATCTCCCAGCATTTATTGTATGAGGCGCTGGAGGAGGCAGGCGTAAAGCGTGAAGCGGTGCCCGTGCGCTTTGTGCTGCCAACGGATGCCAGTGCGGCCTTTAATTCCGGGCAGATTGCTGCCTGGGCGACTTTTGATCCCTACCTGGGGATTGCCGAGCAGAATGGGGCAAGGTTGCTGCGCGATGGAAAAGGGCTGACCACGGCGCTCTCCTTTGTGACCGCAACAGAGCGTTCACTGAAGGATCCCCGGAAGCGGCTGGCGATTGCGGATTTTGCCCGTCGTCTGGCAAAAGCACGTGAATGGGGCTTGCAGCATCCTGATGAATACAATCAGGTTTACGCTTCGTTAACCCGGCTTTCTCCTGAAGCAGCCAAAGGGATTACCGCACGTATTTCACACGGCATCCGCCCGGTTTCTGCTGAGGATATTGCCAAAGTGCAGAAGGTTTCCGATCTGTTCTCCTCGCTGGCTATCCTGCCCGCGAAGGTCAGCGTACAGGAGATTACCGATACCAGCGTATTTGAAGCTCGCTAATCGACACTTTCGCTCACAAACCAGGCTATCCGGCGGGGAGCCGGGCTGAGCATTGAGGTTCCGGTTCCGCCCTGGCAAGCGCATCCGCAGCCTCAATGTGCCTTATCATCACTGTGCCTGCTTTTTCAGCGTGCCAGCAGGCCTTAACCATTGCTATGCTGCCATCAGGCACCTGAATCCGGGAAGGCAGTACAATGAAGATCAGCGACATTCCGTTTGGCACCACGGCCTGGGCCGCACTGGCAGCCACAGAGCATCCGGGTGAAACCGGACAGGCACTATGGCGAACCCAGCATTTCGGCGACGTTCGCGTCAGAATGGTCGAATATACCCCCGGCTATCTGGCCGATCACTGGTGTAAAAAAGGGCACATCCTGCTTTGCCTCTCGGGCGAGCTGCACACTGAACTGGAGGATGGCAGGGTATTTTCGCTGACGCCAGGCATGAGTTATCAGGTGGCTGATGAAGCTGAGGCCCACCGCTCCTGGACCAGCACCGGCGCGCAGTTGTTTATTGTCGATTAGCATCAGGGCCAGGATGCTGGCCCTGACTATTCAATGATCAGACCGCCAGCCACATCCGGGCTGACCTGAACATCTTCCGGCTTTGGTCAGGCGGCCGCTGCATCACCAGCTCAGTCGTTAAAATAGATCTGTTTTAAAGCCACTTCCACGCCCCGCACTTCCGCCAGCCCCTTCAGACGGCCAATTGCTGAGTAGCCAGGGTTGGTTTTCTTATGCAGATCGTCCAGCATCTGATGGCCATGATCGGGGCGCATCGGGATGGATCTTGCATTGCCCTGCTGGCGGCGGCGTTGTTCTTCCGCCAGAATGACCTTCACCACGCCGACCATATCCACATCTCCTCCCAGATGCGCAGCTTCATGGAAGCTCTTCGGGTTACTTTCGCGCAGTGTCGAACGCAGATGCGCGAAATGGATGCGATCGGAGAAGGTTTCGGCCATTTTCACCAGGTCGTTATCAGGCCGCACGCCATAAGAGCCGGTACAGAAGGTAAAACCGTTGTGCACGCTGTTGACCCTGTCTTTCAGCCACTGCATATCTTCCAGCGTGGAGACAATACGTGGAAGGCCCAGAATAGGACGTGGAGGATCGTCAGGATGCACCGCCAGCACAATGCCACTGGCTTCTGCTACTGGCACAATCGCCTGAAGAAATTCGGCCATATGTTCCCGCAGTCCGGCTTTATCGATGCCGTCATACTGGGAAAGTTGCGCCTGAAACTGCTCCAGCGTGTAGCCCTCTTCGGCACCCGGCAGCCCGGCGATAATATTGCGGGTCAGGGTTTCGATTGCTCCTGGCGTCATGGCGGCAAAATACTCTGCCGCTTCTGTCTGCTCCTGCTCTGAATAATCCCGCTCTGCGCCAGGGCGCTGCAAAATATGCAGTTCGAACGCGGCAAAGGCGATATGGTCAAACCGCAGCGCTTTGGCGCCGTCAGGCAATGTCCAGGCGAGATCGGTTCGCGTCCAGTCCAGCACCGGCATAAAGTTATAGCAGACGGTATCAATGCCGCAGGCACCCAGGTTACGAATCGACTGCTGATAGTTGGCAATGTAATGCTGATAATTGCCCCGCTGCGTCTTAATCGACTCATGCACAGGAATACTTTCCACCACTGACCAGACCAGCCCCTTTTCAGCCAGCAATGCCTGACGGGCTTTTATCTCCTCCACTGGCCAGACTTCACCATTGGGGATGTGATGCAGGGCGGTGACGATACCGGTAGCCCCCGCCTGACGAGCATCATCCAGCGAAACAGGATCTTTGGGGCCATACCAGCGCCATGTGTGTTCCATGCAGAGACTCCTTTAAGTAACGATAAGCTGTGACCGGCCCAGTGGTCAGGCCGCTGGACCAAGAATAAAACGCAACGGGGCGATCGCGCCGTGATCCGGATCGCAGCTTTACCTCCGGGCGGGGGCAGAAATGCCGGTGGCTTATGCTAAGCTGCCTGCCAGAATGCCCGGCATGAGAGCGGAAGATGGAATTACCTACCCTGAAACCAGAACGACTTTACCGGCAGATCTCTTCGCTGCTGATTGGCTGTATCCGTAAGGGACAGTTTGCGCCTGGGGCTATGCTGCCCGCAGAACGTGAACTGGCTAAGCAGCTTGGCGTCAGCCGCTCCTCCATCCGTGAGGCTTTGATTGCCCTGGAAATCACCGGCTGGGTTGAGATCCGTACCGGTAACGGCGTATTTGTTATGAATCCTCTGCCCAAAACTGACGCTCCGCTGGTTGAGGATGAATTCAGCCTGAAATCGCTGATTAATGCCCGGTTGATCTACGAAGGCATGACCGCAGAACTGGCGGCCCGCAACGGCACCGACGATCAGCGTGCTGAATTAAAAGAAGTGACTCAGGACCTGGTTCAGCTGCACGTTAATGATGAAAAGTTTCTGCATGAAGATAAGCGCTTTCACCTGCTTATTGCCGAAATGACCGGCAACGAGGTGCTGGCGGAGATGATGGAGTATCTGTGGAACAAACGGAAAAGCTCCCGTTTTCTGCGGCTGGAAAGCCACTATGCTGAAAGTGACTTCCCCCGTGAGATGAATCAGGACCACGCTAACATCGCCCAGGCGATTATTGAACGCGATCCTCAGCGGGCAAAAATGTGTATGGAGAGCCATATTCAGCACGTTTATGACCGGCTGTTTACCGGACAAAATTAAGGCCTCAGGACGCCCGGTTTTTTCGCAGCTCGCTGCGGTTCTGTTTCGGCCTGCCGTTGCCGAGCAGGACTGCCAGCTTACTGCCGCCCGGCGTGGTTTCCATCAGAATTTTACACACGCTGGTTAGCGGCACTGAGAGCAGCATACCCACCGGCCCCAGCAGCCAGCCCCAGAATATCAACGACAGAAACACCACCAGACTGGAAAGCCCCAGCCTTTTGCCCATTATTCGCGGCTCCAGCATATTGCCGAACAGCATATGAATGGCGGTGAACAGCCCGGCTACCAGCACCGCATCGTAGATGCTGTTTAACAGCAGGGCCTGAATCAGCGGCGGAATGCCGGCAATAACCGGGCCGATATTAGGAATAAAATTCAGGATAAAGGCGACAACGCCCCACAGCATGGCGAACTTCACTCCCAACGACAGCAGCGCGAGCCAGACCGCCACGCCCGTAATCAGGCTGATCAGGGTCTTCAGCGCCAGATAGTGCGTCACCCCTTTTAACGCTTTATGCAGCCCCGCGATGCGGATTTTGGGGTTAACCAGCGCAAAGCGCAGCTTATAGGGCAGGTGATGTACCTCAAACAGCATAAAGACCACGGTCATCAGCAGCAGCACAATATTGGTCATCGCGCCGGAAAACTGGCTCAGCACGGTAGTGGCCATATCCATTATGGCATTGGGATCCAGCCGTTCTGCCAGCCGGTCGGTGGAAATATTGATGTTAAACGTCGCCGCAAAGTGCTGAACAATTACCAGCTTTTGCTCCATCTGCGTGCGTAATTCGGGATAAATATCGCTGAACTCATTCACCGACCCCGCCACCAGCGCAACCAGCAGGCCGATACAAATCAGCACCCCTGCCATCACCAGGCTGATAGCCAGACCACGCCTGACACCCCGGCGCAGCAAAAAAGTCACCAGTGGATTCAGCACTACAGAGAGAAACAGCGCCAGTAAAAACGGCACCAGAATCTCTGAGGACGCCTTGATCCCGGCGAGTATCACTATCAGTGTGGCCAGCTTAAGCAACAAATTCTGCCCGATTTTTTCCTGCTGCAGTTCGCTCATTCCATCTCCAGAGAAGTCTATGCCTGACAAGTTTAACGCCTCTGGAGAGTAACCTGCTGACTTTAAGAATGATCGGACGTTTTTCCCTGGCGTTGCATCAGTGCCAGCGCAGCGAGCATCAGTATCAGACTGGCCGTCAGCGCAATGCTGGCCATTGCCATTCCCTGGCCTGGAGACCCCTGTTCAAACTGCCGCCAGATAAACACGGCCACGGTCTGAGTGCCTGCCGGAGCGAGAAGCAGCGAGGTCACCAGCTCGCGGGAGGCAATGGCAAACACCATCAGCATCGCTGCCAGCAGGCTGGGTAACACCAGCGGCAGAATAATATGGCGCAGCGCCTGTAAAGAGCTGGCTCCGTGAACGCGCGCCGCCGGTTCCAGATTGCCGCCGATCTGTTTCAGCGCGCTGCCCACATAACGAACCGGCCACGGCAGCAGAATACAACAGTACGACAGCAGCAGGATCGCCCAGCTGTTATAGGGCGAAACCGGCCAGAACGAACGGTTCCATAATAGGATCAGCCCCACACCAATGACCACTCCCGGCAGGGCAACGGGAAGCAGCGACAGCGCATCGATGATCCTGACGCCGCGCATCTTGCCTTCCACTACCAGCCACGCCACCAGAAAGCCCAGCGCGCCGGTAATCGCCGCTGCCCCCAGCGCCAGGCCAACGCTGGTGGATAATGCGGAAAGGGCTTCACTTTGCTGGGCAAACAACGCGGAGAAATGGCGCAGCGTCAGATTATCCAGATGTAACCCGCCGGACAGCGTGGACATCAGCGCTGTCAGCACTAACGAGGAGAGTGGCATTATCACCACCATAAAAGCCACCAGACTGAACAACAGCATCACCGGTATTTTCCACGGCCCCAGCAGCACGGGGCTGCTTGCGGCGGGTTTACCGGTAATGCTGGTGACTTCTTTATTACCGGTCAGCTGTTTCTGCAGGGTAAAAGCGCCCAGGGCGATCGCCACCAGCAACACAGAGAGCAGCGAGGCGCCCGGCAGATCGATTGGCCAGTCTGCCAGCCGCTGTTCAATCCCGACGGTAAGCATAACGACGCCAGCACGAGGGCCAAGCGCAGCAGGCACGCCAAACTCTTCTGTTGCCAGGGTAAAAGCCAGCAGCACCCCAGCCGCCAGAGCCGGAAGCGCCATAGGCAGTGAGATATGCCAGAACGCCCGCCATGCCGAAGCGCCATGCACCCGTGCGACGGTAGCCAGGCGCTGACCGCTGGCCAGCATACTTCGCGACACCGCAAAATAGACCACCGGGAAGATGTTCAGCGTCATGATCAGCATGATGCCGGTCTGGCTGAACAGCAGATTGTTCAGATTCAGCCCGGTAAGTTGCTGCACGTAGCCATTCTGTTGCAGTGCCAGCATCCAGCTCAGCGCGGCAATGTAAGGAGGGGTGAGAAAAGGGATCAGCAGCACCAGATCCCAGAAGCGTGCCAGCGGTAGCTGAAACAGCCCGCGCAGCGTCCCCAGCGGCACCCCCACCAGCGCGCTGAGCAGGGCCACGCCCAGCCCGGTTTTTAACGTGCCCGCCAGCAGGGCGGGCAAAGCCGGATCCTGCAGCAGCGTGTGGATTGTGGAGAAGGCACCCGCCAGCGATCCCCGGCTCAACGCCGGAAACAGTGCCTGAAGCAGAACAAATAACAGCGGCAGCGCCACCAGAATAATTAACAGTGCCACGGTAATCAGTGGCATCAGACGCAGTTTCACAGGCGAATTTCCAGACCAGGCGCTACTGAGCGGCAAAAAGTTTGCCGAAGCGTTGCAGGATAGCAGCACGATCGCTGCTGCCTTCGCTGTTCTCAGGCAGGATCTTCAGCTCGCTGAGCAGAGGACGTTTGGCACCAATATCCGCACGGGCAGGCATCAGCCAGGCATTCGCTACCAGCTCCTGACCTTCCGGTGAGAGGACATAATCCACAAAAGCTTTAGCATCCGCCGCATGTTGAGTGGATTTCAGGATCATCATCGGGCGGGGAGCCACCACGGTGCCGCTGGCCGGGAAGATCACTTTGATCGCTTCCCCATCCTGAATGCTGCCGTAGGAGACATAATCCACCGCGCCAAACACCGCCGCTTTCGCGCCCTGCAGCACCGGAGTCAGCGCCTGAGCGTTAGGCCCACCGATCACCATGCCGTTATTTTTCAGCTTGCCGAACAGTTGCCAGGCAGCGTCACCCATGCCGTTTTGCAGGCCAGTCAGCAGATCCAGTGATGCGCCGGAGAGAGAAGGATCGGGCGTGGTCACTTTATCTTTGAAGGCCGGGGTCGTGAGGTCGGCCCACTCTTTTGGCTCTGGCGTGCCGCTTTTGGTATCCCAGACGATGCCCAGCGCTGAAATTCCCTGCGCCACATATGAATCTGACTTCAGTGAATCCGGGATGGTGGCCGCATTGGCGCTGGTATAAGGCAGCAGCCAGCCGCGCTGCTGTAATTCTTCTGCCGTGTCCCAGGAGGCGGAAATCAACACGTCGGCTATCGGGTTAGCCTGCTCGGCTTCCAGCCTGGCCATCACCTTGCCGGTGGTCGCCTGGAAAATATTTACCTTCACCCCGGTCTGCTTTTCATAACCGGTAGCGAGTTTTTTGGCCAGCGATCCTGGTCCGGCGGTGTAGACCGTCAGCGCACTGGCATCATTTATCATCATGGCGGAAGTGAAGATCATCGCGAAGATGGCCCCTGTTTTTTTAGTCAGAATGGATTTCATGCAATTTCCCCGGAGAGTGGCCTGACCGCCTGAATGGCGGTCACAGAACCTTGTGACAGATGAACAATGCGATCGGCTAACACCTCTGCCTCACCCTGATCATGGGTGACATAAACTGCCGTGGTATTAAGCTGACGCAGCAGGCCGCTCATTTCACGACTTAAGGATTCACGCAGATCCCGGTCGAGATTTGAAAGCGGCTCATCAAACAGCAGAATGCCCGGCTCAGCGATGATTGCCCTGGCCAGCGCCACGCGTTGCTGCTGGCCTCCGGAGAGATCGGCAGGGCGACGCAGCGCGAGACTGGCAAGGCCAACCCGCTCAAGGGCAATCATGGTTTTGGTCAGTCTTTCGGCTGTGGGCAGGCGACGCATCAGCAGGGGAAAGCCAACGTTCTGCGCTACCGTCATGTGCGGCCACAGAGCATAATCCTGAAAGACCATGCCGATATCGCGCTGTTCGGGAGGCAGCGCGCTTCGGGGGCTGGCAATCAGACGCGTACCAAAGTGGATCTCGCCCTGCTGTGGCTGAAGCAGGCCCGCGAGCAGCTTAAGCAACGTACTTTTGCCACAGCCTGAAGGGCCAAGCAGCGCCACAGTGGTGCCGCCTTCCACCCTGAGATCGAGATGGTGCAATACGGTCTGATTGCCGAAGGCATAGTGAATGCCCTTCAGATCGAGAGTAAGGGGAGCACGATTCATCAGATGGCCTCCACCGGAAGCAGGCAGGGCCTGCATCCCGTCAGCCGGAACGGACGGTTCGCGCTCGCCCGGGAGAGAACCAGGGGAGCTGTCATATTATCCTCTTTGGGATTTCATTAAGGCGGCAGTATATGAGCGCTGTATGACGGATTTATGGCGGCATTTATGTTGAAGATGTAAACCGGGGATGACAGGCAGGGGGAAGTCGGGGTATAGTTGAACCTCGTGTGTTTGCCAAAAGAGTTCCCTTCTCCATGCCTGAGCATCCTGCGCCGGAACCTGCTCAAAGCGGTTTTCGCCTGAATCTGCGTATTATTTCCGTGGTGATTTTTAACTTTGCCAGCTACCTGACGATTGGATTACCGCTGGCTGTCCTGCCGGGCTATGTCCACGACGTGATGGGCTACAGCGCCTTCTGGGCGGGACTGGTGGTCAGTCTGCAATACTTTGCGACCCTACTCAGTCGTCCCCATGCCGGGCGGTTTGCCGATCTCTGGGGGCCAAAAAAGGTGGTGGTCTTTGGCCTGTGCGGCTGCTTCCTGAGCGGACTTTTCTATGCGCTGGCCGCTTTGGGGGCAGGTATACCGATCCTCAGCCTGCTGCTGCTCTGTCTTGGACGGGTGATCCTCGGGGTGGGACAAAGTTTTGCCGGCACGGGCTCCACGCTGTGGGGCGTTGGCGTGGTGGGATCGCTGCATATTGGCCGGGTGATTTCGTGGAATGGCATTTTTACCTACGGTGCGATGGCGATAGGGGCACCGCTGGGCGTGGGCATATATCACTGGGGCGGTTTACTGTTGCTGTCGGGCATTATTCTGGCTATCGCGCTGGTGGCTATTTTGTTTGCTTTACCGCGTCCAAAGGTGAAAAGCAGCAAAGGCAAACCCCTGCCGTTCCGCGCCGTGCTGGGGAAGATTTGGGGGTATGGCATTATCCTCGGATTGGGTTCAGCAGGCTTTGGGGTGATCGCCACCTTTATCACCCTGTTTTACCAGGATAAAGGCTGGGAAGGAGCGGCCTGGGCACTGACCCTGTTCAGCGGGGCTTTTGTTGGCACGCGCTTGCTTTTCCCTAACGCCATCAACCGTCACGGCGGGCTGGCAGTTGCGCTGGTCTGTTTCGCCGTAGAGGCCATCGGGCTGTTTCTGGTCTGGGGATCGGTCGATCCCTGGATGGCGAAGCTGGGCGCCTTACTCACCGGCGCAGGCTTCTCGCTGGTGTTCCCCGCTGTTGGCGTGGTCGCAGTAAAAGCCGTGCCGCCACAGAATCAGGGCAGCGCACTGGCCGCTTACACCACGTTTATGGATCTCTCTCTGGGGATAACCGGGCCGCTGGCCGGGCTTGCCATGAGCTGGCTGGGCGTGCCGGTTATCTATCTGATCAGCGGGCTACTGGTCTGCGTGGCGATGGGGCTGACGTTGAGAATTAAACGAACGCTCCGCGAGCAAAGTGAAACGCAGGCGGAGAGGTCGTGAATCAGGTTTACTGACCTTAATCCTGCAACAGCGCGATACTGCGGCGGATCTCCCGTTCTATGTCCGCCGCGTTCCAGTTATCCATTACGGAGGAGAAGGGCTCAAAAGCGTAAATGCCGCGATATCCCATTCGTTCCAGACGCTGAACCTGGGTGGCGGTGTTAAGCAGATCGCCTTCCGTTAACATAATGCGTTCTTCGTCAGTAAGTTCGCTGGTCGGTCGGCTGTCTTCCACGCCGGACAAATGGATTAGCCCGATAGCGTTGATATCAATCCTCTCTTCAAACTCCTCTTCTGCCTTCTCATACAGATGGTGATGGAAGGTATCCAGCACCAGACGGAAAGGCACACCGGCATCACGGATCAGTGCCTGGGCTTTTACGCCTGAGCGCAAAGAGCTGACCGGGAAGCCCAGCGGCTCCACCAGACCTTCAATGCCATATTTTTCAAACAGCGGGGCAAGGGTTTTCAGGGCCGCCAGCGTCTGCTCGTCGGAAACTGGCGTGCCATCGTTGAGCGGACAAAGCACCAGTGCTTTAGCGCCGACGCCCCGGGCATCCTTTAACAAGCCTTCCGCTTTCGCCAGCAGCGTATCGTCAACCTGATTGAACGGGTAGACGGCGTTGATGGTGACGATTTCCAGATCGTAACGCTGGGCCAGCGCGCGCACCTCGGCATGGCTCAGGTTATCCGTCACGCTGCCGCCACGCATGTCATTGCGCAGTTCGACCTTATTCAGCCCCAGGCTCTGCACCAGCTGAAAAAACTGCTCAATACTGAGACCGGGGGCAATCTTACGGTTGATACAGAAACGGGTTGGTTCGATAGCCATGTTTTTGCTCCTGCAAACAAGGTTGAGAGAAAAGGAGGGACCGCGATTTCAGATGACCTTCAGCGGCTTCTGTTATGGCCTATAAGAGAACATTTATTTCATGAGTGGTGAATAATGAAATTTAAGTTTTTGGATCATTCTCGCAAAATTTCGTTCAGACGCCCCGATTATCCCGAGGATTATCGGGGATATGTGAACCCTGGCGCAGCGTAATACAAAGAACGCGCGCATAACTGTTTAACGTCCACGAGCCGCGTGCTGCTTAAGTTTTCTTTGCTGCTGAACAGCGAACGGGCCAATGCAATACAGAGCGCAATCGTTCCGGTGAAAATGCGATCTGTGCCGCTAAAAATGAATTTTCTAAAGTGAAATATTTGAAAAATTTATTCCACTATAATACTGTCCTTACACGCATTTGGGATTTGTCCGGTCAGGGCGCGGGCAGCATAAACGCCGTCCCTGCAGGGAATACATACATCAAAGAGGCCAGAACATGACTATTACAGGAAATTTTATTGGCGGAAAAACGTCTCTGAGCGCCAGTAATGAAACGATTCCGGTTTACGATCCCGCTACCGGGCAACCGGTGCGTGAACTGACCCAGAGCACCGCAGATGAGGTGGCTAAAGCCATTGAAGTGGCGCATAACGCTTATGACGGCTGGTCCCGCACTTCTCCTCTGCGCCGCGCCCGTGTGCTGTTTAACTTTAAAGCGTTGATGGAGCAGCACCGTGAAGAGCTGGCTGCACTGATCGTCAGCGAACACGGTAAAGTCTGGTCTGACGCGCTGGGTGAACTGACCCGGGGTCTGGAGGTGGTCGAATTTGCCTGTGGTATCCCGCATCTAATCAAAGGTGAAAACTCGGCTGATGTGGCTACGGGCGTGGACAGCTATTCCCTGATGCAGCCGCTGGGCGTGGTGGCGGGCATTACGCCGTTCAACTTCCCGGCGATGGTGCCGTTGTGGATGTTCCCGATTGCGCTGGCCTGCGGTAACACCTTCGTGCTGAAACCCCCGGCGCTGGATCCTTCTGTTTCCGTCCGTATGGCAGAGCTGCTGACCGAAGCGGGTCTGCCGGATGGCGTATTCAACGTTATTCACTGTTCTAATGAAGATGCTGAGCAGTTGTACAAAGATCCCCGCATTCAGGCGGTAAGCTTTGTCGGATCTTCCGGTGTGGCAGAACACATCTACAAAACCGCCAGTGCGCATGGCAAGCGCGTGCAGGCTTTCGGTGCGGCTAAAAACCACGCCATCGTGATGCCGGATGCCGATCTGGAGGCGACCGTTAACGCCATTATGGGCGGTGCATTTGGTTCAGCTGGCGAACGTTGCATGGCGCTGCCGGTGGTCGTTGCCGTAGGCGATGACACCGCAGATAAACTGATTGCAGCCCTGACGCCGTTGGTTAAAGCGCTGCGCGTCGGTCCCGGCATCCAGAAAGGCAGCGAAGAGAATGAAATGGGGCCGGTCGTCTCGGCCGCGCACCAGAAAAAAGTGCTGGGTTATATTGATAAAGGCGAGCAGGAAGGCGCGAAGCTGGTGGTCGATGGCCGTAACTTCCAGGTGGAAGGCTATGCGGAAGGCTACTACGTGGGGGGGACGCTGTTCGATAACGTCACTTCAGAGATGGTCATCTGGCGGGAAGAAATTTTCGGACCGGTGCTGAGCATCATGCGTGCGCCGGACTACGCCACCGCACTGGAACTGGTTAACAGCCATGAGTTCGGTAACGGCAGCGCCATCTTTACCAGCAATGGCCACACCGGGCGCGATTTTGTGCGCGAAGTGCAGGCCGGCATGGTGGGTGTGAATGTGCCGGTGCCGGTTCCTATGGCATTCCACAGCTTCGGCGGCTGGAAACGCTCGGTGTTTGGTGCGCTGAACGTACACGGTCCGGATGGCGTTCGTTTCTATACCCGCATGAAAACCGCTACCGTGCGCTGGCCGAGCGGACAGAAAACCGTTTCTGAGTTCAGTATGCCGACGCTGGGTTAATCGATCAGGAGGACGAGAATGTCATTGCTGTCCAGAGTCCAACAACCCGATGCGCAGGGGCGCATCCAGCACGTCACGCCGGAAAGTGCAGGCTGGCGTTATGTGGGGTTTGATGCTTATCAGCTTAAAAAGGGCCAGACCCTGCAGCTGGAAAGTGGCGATAAAGAGCTGTGTCTGGTGCTGGTAGCCGGGCTGGCCTCGGTGAAAACGCTGCATGCAGAGTTTCCCGGCATCGGAAAGCGTATGTCACCGTTTGAGCGTACGCCGCCTTATTCGGTTTATGTACCGAATAATGACAAGGTTGAGGTGTATGCCGATTCCGATCTGGAACTGGCGGTATGCAATGCTCCAGGTAAAGGCTCCTTGCCTGCCAGGCTGATTGCGCCTGCTGATGTAGGCGTGGAAAAGCGTGGCAAAGGGCGCAATAAGCGCCTGGTGCATAACATCCTGCCAGACGATCAACCGGCAGACAGCCTGCTGGTAGTGGAGGTGTATACCAACGAAGGGGACACCAGCTCTTATCCCAGCCACAAGCATGACCAGGAAAATTCAGAAACGGAAACCTATCTGGAAGAGACCTACTACCACCGGTTCAGCCCGGAGCAGGGTTTTGCCATGCAGCGGGTCTACACTGACGACCGCTCGCTGGACGAATGCATGGCGGCTTATAACCGCGATGTGGTAACGGTACCGCGTGGGTATCATCCGGTGGCCACTATCGCAGGCTACGATAATTACTATCTTAACGTGATGGCGGGGCCAGTGAGATTGTGGAAGTTTAGCTGGGAGAAAGATCACGCCTGGGTAAACAGCGAAGCCTATCCAAAGGCAGAGTGAGTCTGGCAGTCAACAGGAGGGTAACGCGCGTTACCCTCAGATTATTGACAACGTGCAGGCTCAGGGAGCATATGCCTCTCACAAAGACGCAAAAAGCGCCGTCCATGGCAGCTCAGCACGGGCCATCCGTGGCCCGTGATGCTTTGTTCAAGGCATATGCTCCCATCGCTTCAGGGTTCGGCTGCAATCTGAGGGCAACGCACATTACCCTCTTTTTTGTCTGTAAATCATGGGGTTGGTGGCAGTAAGAAATCAAAACCTGCGGCGTAATGAAAACGACTTTCCAGGCCGAGCCTGATGCCGTCAGTAACCAGCAGCAAACCCGACAGCACAATAAACGCCGCGGCTACTATTAGCCGGGTCAGGCAGGATTTTCTGTTCACTGCTGTTCCCGCTCTCTTTGCTGCTGTTCACGGGCGCGACGCAGCAGCAGCCAGACCCTGACCGTTTTGACCGCCACACGCCGGGCGGCGGTGGATTCCGGGCCAGCCGCCGTCAGCTCCTCCGGCTGGCAGGTATCACAATTCGCTTTTTTAGCCTGTCCTCCCTTACCGTTCAGAACGACATTGGCAAAGATGGCCACGCAGGTTCCCAGCGTAATGCCGCTGTGCAGAAACATCTTCGCCAGCTCAGGCATTTGTGAAAACAGACCGGGCACCAGCACCGGCATCAGCCCCACGCCCAGCGTCAGCGCTACGACCATG
Source organism: Erwinia sp. E_sp_B01_1 (assembly GCF_036865545.1). Lineage (NCBI taxonomy): Bacteria > Pseudomonadati > Pseudomonadota > Gammaproteobacteria > Enterobacterales > Erwiniaceae > Erwinia > Erwinia sp. E_sp_B01_1. Next base: position 283,813 of record NZ_CP142208.1, read on the forward strand.
CCATTATTATTATTGCGATAGTTAACCTGGCCCAGCGTCCGGATGCCTGCAACGGCGACCATACCAAACATCACTATGCCCGCCCCGCCCAGCACCGGTTTCGGCACAATCACTACCAGTGCCGCCATTTTGGCGAACAATCCCATCAGAATTAAGATCAGACCGGATACCGCCACCACAAAGCGGCTGCGCACGCCGGTCAGGCTAATCAGCCCGACATTCTGTGCAAAGGCGGCATAGGGGAAAAGATTAAACAGGCTGCCGCACAAGGTGGCAAACCCGCAGCCGGTCAGCCCTTTTCTCAGCGTTTCCCCATCGGCCTGACGGCCAACGAGTTCACCCGTTGCCATCATCGACGACATGGTTTCCACCATCACCACAATCATCACCATCGACATCAGCAAGGCGGGGACCAGATGAAACTCAGGCACGGCAAATTGCAGGGGAAGGGGGATGTTGATCCAGGGCGTGGCGGCGAGCCGCCCCAGATCCAGCGTATCAACGAAATACCACAGGGTAGATCCGATGATCAGGCCGATCAGCACCGCAATGTTTTTGATCAGCCCTGAGCCAAAAGTATAGATGTTCAGGATGATCACCAGCGTTACCGCAGCCAGAGAGAGCGCTAACGGGCTGCCAAAACCCACCATTGCGGCGTTTCCGCCACCAATCCAGCCGCCGGCCACCGGCATAATTGATAAGCCAATCAGGGTGACTATCGACCCCATCACCACTCTGGGGAAAAAACGCACCAGTTTTGAGATCCAGGGCGCGAACAACAGCGTGAAAGCCCCGGCAACCATTACAGAACCGGAAATACCGCCCATGCCATACTCTTTGCCAATCAGCACCAGCGGGATCATGGCAACAAAGGTACAGCCCTGGACGACAGGTAGCCGACAGCCCATCCATCTCCCCACGCCAAGCGTTTGCATCAGCGTAGCCAGGCCGCAAACCATCAGATCGCAGCCTATCAGCACCACGATTTGCTCGTCGGTAAGCCCAATAGCCGACCCCACAACCAGCGGAACGGCTACTGCTCCCGCGTACATCACCAGCACATGCTGCAGGCCGTAAAGAACCATCTGCCCGATGGGCAGGATTTCATCAACGGGCAGAGGTCTGGCAGGTGAGTCCTGACGTTCAGAAGTGTTCATCATATTTCTCCCATACGGCCCGGGCATTGCTACCCTGGCTACGATTCGAAGGCATGTTGCCTCCCTTGAAGTCATCCGGAAGTAAAAAAAGGCTGCCCATACTGGCGCAGCCCGGAGGGTTAAAGCTTCGCCATGTTTTGCCACAGCCTGCTGGCTGCTTTGCGCGCGCTGGCGTAGATCGGTTCAATATCAAACGGGAACTGACGATCTTCATACACCATGCGTCCGGCTATCATCACGCTGTGTACTGAGGCACTGTTCATGCCGAAGGCCAGATGGCCTGCCAGGTTTTCGGCCTGTAAAGGCGTGGGTGAGGCGTAGTCACAGATGGTCAAATCAGCGGTATATCCCGCAGCAAGCTGGCCAAAGGATTGCGAAAAGTTTCGCTCAAGCAGGGTGTTTCCGTTATGCAGCATGCGCAGAAAACTGTCAGGCCAGAGTGGCCCTCCCGCGTCGCGGTGTTTAAAGAAGGCAAATTTCAGCTCTTCAAACATATCTGCCCCTATGCCATCGGTGCCCAGCGCAGAGAGGTGATAATCAGCGAGGTTCGCGTTGTAGCCGACATGGTTATTCATATTCGAACGGGCGTTATGGACCAGGGCAGCCCGCCGTTCGTTCAGCAGCGCAATCTCATGAGGAGAGAGCCACAGGGCGTGGGCAATCAGCGTTTTCTCGTCCAGCAGGCCAAATTTATCCAGCCTGACAATGGGATCCAGCCCGTATTTATCATGGCTGTGTGATACGTCATAGCGGTCTTCAGCCACATGAATGTGCAGGCCCCTGCCGGTGGCTTTCCGGGCCTGGCGCAGCATCTCCAGCCCGGCGTCCGACAGGGTGAAGGGGGCATGAGCGCCAAGATGGCACTCCACCAAGGGGCTTTGCTGATGGGCGGTCCGCTCCGAGTCTATTAAACTGGCGAAGTCGACGTTCTCTGCAACGCCCGCTTCCAGTTCAGCCAGCCCGCCGTTACGGTCGGTGGTTTCGAAACAGGTCATACCGCGTAAGCCCGCCTGGAGAAAACCCCGGCGCAGGATCGCCAGCGATCCTTTGATCAAGCTGGGGGAAGCATGATGATCGATCACGGCAGTACAGCCGGAGCGGATCGCCTCCAGTGAGCAAATCAGCCCGCTGTAGTAGAGCGACTCTTCATCCAGTGCCCGATCCAGCCGCCACCACAGGTTTTTCAGCGTGGAGATAAAGTCCGGACAGGGGGCGACTGGAGCCAGGATGCCGCGTGACAGCCCGGAATAAAAATGGTTATGGGCGCACACCAGCCCCGGCATCACCAGCCTGTTGTGCATCTCTTTGCAGCCGGCATCGGGATACTGCGCGGTAAGGTTTTTCCCCACCGCAACGATTTTGTCGCCCTCAATCACTATATCCACGCCCGCTTCCACGCGGCTGGGACAGAACTCAACGGCGGTACAATTTTTAAGTAAAAGCATGATCACTCCTCCACGCTGCCCAGCAGATAGTCATGCTGCTGGCGCGTATAGCTGATAATCCGGGTCATTTCCTGCAGCTCTTCCGGCGTGTCACCGAGGATCTCGCCCTTGTGATCGATCTCCAGCGTCCAGCGACGATCCTTAAGGCGGATCTGTACGCTTTGACGGTCGATCAGGAAGCCAGGGTTTGTGCTGTTGTCGAAATCATCCTGGCGGCTGAAGAGGGTGATCTTGTCTTTGTAAGGCTTGCCCTGCCACGGACAGAACTGGGCGCAGTTGCCACATTCGTTGCACAGGGCATCCAGGTGAATTATCTGCTGACGGCTGTGATAGCCGGGGACGGCAAGGGCGACATTGGCGCGGTTCGGGCAGACATCGACGCACTTGGCGCAGACGTAATTGCACTCCAGGCAGCGTGAGGCTTCCTGGCGGGCAAAGGCATCCGCATCATCGCTGTCTGCCTGGCGGATAGCGACCACGCCACGGCGGCGATAAAGGGCGGCAGGATCGCTGTTCAGCCAGCGCTTGTCCTCTTTATCAGAGCGGATGTTTTCCCGGTGAAGAATGGCATTGGTTGCCTTGCGGGCGCCGCCGATGGCAGAAACGATAGAAGCAGGGCCGCTCTGCACATCACCGGTCAGGAACACGCCGGGCAGGCTGGTTTCCAGCGTGACGGGATCTACACTGACCTTGCCTGAAGCGTTCAGCGGCAGGCCGATACGGTTTAATACGTCATAATCGGGATTCTCGCCGGTAGCCGCGATCAGGGCATCAAAATGTTTTGTGAAGGTCTCTCCGGTGGCCACCGGACGGCTACGACCCTGTTCATCCGGTGCCCCTGGCCGCATCACCCTCAGCGTCAGGTTGCCTGCAGTATCGAAGCGTTCCGGATTGACGCAGGTCATAAACGCCACGCCCTCATGGCGGGCTTCGGCAATCTCCTCTGGCCAGGCCGGCATGTCTTTCTCCTCACGACGATAGACAATGCTGACGGAGGTGACACCGGGAATTTTCAGCGCGGCACGGGCGCAGTCCATGGCGGTATTCCCGGCACCGACTACTGCCACATCGCCGCTGATCGTGCCGGCCAGCACCTGCTGGTTGAAACGCCGCAAAAATTCAAAGGATTTCAGGAGATGCAGGTTGCCGCCGGGCAGGTCCAGCGCGGTATTTTTTCCCGCTCCGATCCCCACGCAGATATAACGAAAACCCTGCTGGCGAAGTTTATCAAGCGTCAGCTGCCGGTCGCAGTTATAGACAAATTTAACGCCATGATCGGCAATAAACTGGATATCCTGCTCGATCAGGTTTGCCGGGATTCGGAAATGCGGAACGATATGTTTCACCACGCCGCCCGCGCTGGCTTCGCGTTCAAACAGGGTCACCGGGTGTCCGGCACGGGCAAGGAAATACCCTGCCGCCAGCCCGGCAGGCCCGGCCCCAATCACGGCAACGGGATGCCGATCGCCCGATCCTGCCGGTTTGTGCCAGCGCTGGCGATACGCTTCCCAGCCTTTTTCCAGCACGATTTTTTTGATCCGCCTGATATTCAGCGCATTGTCATAATCGAGGCGGGTACAGTTGCTCTGGCACTGGTGATCGCAGATATGACCGGTGATACCGGGCAGCGCATTACGCTGATAAATAATCTCCAGCGCATCGGTGTAGCGGCCTTCTCCTGCCAGGCGCAGGTATTCCGGAATGTCCTGCCGGATTGCGCAGGCGCTGACGCAGGGAGCAACATAACAGTCAGTGAGCGGTAGCGGTCCACCGGCGTCAATCTCATCCCGGCTTTTCCACTCTTTCTGTGCCCATCCAGCCGTTAGCGATCGGGCAGCCAGCGCCTGTAACCGCGCAACATCAATCTGGCGGCGCTCCCAGCCCTCAGCGCCATCAAGAATTTTCGCGCAGGCTTTCATCCGCAGATAGCCGCCAGGTTTTAACAAATCGGTAGCCATGGTGATCGGCTGGATGCCGGTAGCGAAAATGTCCGCGATATTGTACTGGCTGGCACCGCCGGAATAGGAAACGGGCAGTTGCCCGATAAAATGTTCTGACAGCAGAGCGGCAACGTTGATGGAAAGGGGGTAAAGCGCACGTCCGGACATATACATCTCTTCACCCGGAAGGCGGTGTTTATGATTACGCGCGCCCAGCGTGTTGGTCAACTTCACGCCGAAGGTAAGCTGCTTTTGCTTGCCCAGAGAAACCAGTCTTTCGAGCATTTCCAGCGCCTGGCTTAGCTGCAGGTCGTGGGCAAAAGAGTCCTGATTCAGGGAGATATAGTCGAAGCCGTTGCCATCCAGAATCGCCCGGACTTTCTCATAGCCCAGCAGGGTGGGGTTAAGCTTCACGAAGGTGTGCAGATTTTTCTCCGTGAGCATATAACGGCAGATGGATTCAATTTCATCGGGTGGGCAGCCGTGCATGGTGGAGAGCGTCACGCTGTTAACCATCCGCCCTGAAATCCGCTCCGGCAGGGAATACAGCGTTGTTCTGGGGGCTTTTTCGAGCAGCCGCCATCCGCTGGTTTCCAGCCACTCTTTCAGGATCTGGCGGTAGAGATGAAATTTTGGCGTTTTGCTGGCATCTTTCATCTCATCGATAAAGGTCTGCATTGCTGGCTGCTTAATGCCCTTGAGGTCGTACCCTACGCTCATATTGAAAATAAAAGAGCGGCCTTGCCCCTGTGGACGAGGTGAATAAATTTCTTCCAGAAAGTGCAACACCATCCAGGCTTTCAGGTACTCATCCCAGGCCTTGAGCAGCGTAAACTCGGTTGACCACTCGGTGTTAAAGGCTTCATCGCTGGCATCAATGCAGGGTTTTTCCAGTTCCAGCCGGTCCAGAATCTGCACGGTTTTTAATTCTATAAAGCTGCCGCCTGTTAACCACGAGACAATAATGTTCTGCGCCAGCTGAGTATGCGGGCCGGCAGCCGGGCCAATCGGGGTATCACAGGTTTCACCGAACATGTGGAGTTGGCGGGCGGGATCACGGGCATAAAACTCAGCTTCCGGAATGCCGAAGATGGACTGATTCTCCTGATATTCGGCGCACACTCTGTGCAGAAGTTCGTCGAAGGGAATGGGACGCATAATGTCACCCATAAATAGCTCCTTGATGCTTTTTGCAGGGGGCCTGAGTGGGTCAGGCCGGGCAAGTTTCCGATGGGCATTAGCAACAAGCGCGCCAGAGCTGTCCGGGGGGCCATTTTTAACTGATATTCGTGACCCCAATCGCAGGGTGAAGCGGCTTGCAGCCATCACAGGTAACTGGCTGATAATGAGAGGCATTTACCAGATGAATTCCTGCGGGCTACCGCGAGAATCTTCGCAATATAAGAATTTTTTCCTCTCAAACTGAGAAGGGAGAATGCGAATGGCCCCTGACCCTTTGAGTTACTTGATCTGTCGGTCGGCACGGAGGTTGCATTGTTCTTATGAACACCTTATCAGGGAGAGAAATATGAGCTTATTTACTGAGGCCACCCGGCTCGAACAGGAGAACTGCGCGTTTGCGCTACTGCATATCATCGAAAGCCGGGGATCGTCACCCCGTCATGCTGCCAGTATGCTGATCCCGGAACAGGGGCCCGCCATCGGCACTATTGGCGGAGGAATGATTGAGAGGCTGGCGATTGAACAGGCCAGAGAGGCGATACGGCAGGGAGAGTCGCGGCTGTTTCATGGCAAGCTGGCGCGCCAGGGACCGGATGCAGTAGGCTCGGATTGTGGCGGGGCCATGACGATACACATTGCGGTATATGCCAATCGCCCCGCGCTTTTTCTGCTGGGGGCAGGGCATGTTAATCGGGCGCTGGCACAGTTTGCCGTTAAGTTGGGATTTCAGGTTACGATTGCCGATCCCTGGCAGGAGAATCTGGAGCATCCGGACCTGCCGGAATGCTGTGAGCGAATCGGTGGCGACAGTTTTACGGCTATCCTGCCAAAACTTAATTTCACCCCCCGCAGCTTTGTCATTATCGCCACCAATCATCAGGATCGTGAAGTGCTGGAACAGGTGATTGGCCTGCCTTTGCGCTATCTCGGACTGCTGGCCAGCCGCCGGAAGGCTCAGCACTTTCGCCAACTGCTGAAAAAGGAACAGGGGATTAGCGATGAGCAACTGGAGAAGCTGCATGCACCGGTCGGGCTGGATATCCTGGCGGAAACACCGGAAGAGATCGCGATCGGTATCCTTGCTCAACTCATTCCAATTTTGCGGCAAAAAAGCCCGCCAGGGCAGCCCGGGAAGCAACGGACGGCAAGGCCCTGGCAGCGCCCACCGCCGTTGAAGCTACAGCTGAATAACGGTGCCGGTTTTTCCTGCAATGCCCTCTTTGGCTTTAGCAAGCAGGGTAATTAAAGCCTGTCTGCCCGGCTTCGACTCTGCAAAAGAGAGGGCTGCCTCCACTTTTGGCAGCATGGAGCCGGGAGCAAACTGATCGTCAGCAATCCAGGCACGCGCCTGCTCTGGCGTCAGCGTATCCAGCCAGCGCCGATCCGGCCGGTTGAAGTTAACCGCCACTTTTTCCACCGCCGTAAGGATAATCAGCATATCCGCATCAATATCCCGCGCCAGCACCGCGCTGGCCCAGTCTTTATCCACCACGGCATTCACGCCTTTAAGATGATGCTGCCGGGCGATGACGGGTATGCCTCCGCCGCCAGCCGTAATAGCAATCTGTCCGGCTTTGAGCAGGGTCTTCACCGCATCCGCTTCAATAATTTCCTGTGGTTTGGGTGAGGCAACCACTCTGCGCCAGCCCCGTCCTGCATCTTCTTTTAACAGCACTCCCCGCACGCGCAACTTCTCCGCCTCAGCTTCGGTATAAAATGAACCTATGGGTTTATCCGGAGAAGCAAAAGCCGGATCGCAGTCGTCTACCCGTACCTGGGTGATCAGGGAGACCACCTGTTTTTGTATTCCCCGATTAAGCAGCGCTTCACGCAGGGCGTTTTGCAGGTCATAGCCGATATAGCCCTGGCTGAGGGCCACGCACACCGACATGGGCAGATGGGGGGAATGGGCGGCCATACTGGCGGCGGTTTCAAAGGCCTGATGGATCATGCCTACCTGAGGGCCATTGCCGTGGGTAATCACCAGCTCATGCCCTTCAGCCACCAGATCAACAATCGCTTCGGCGGTACTTTGCACCGCCTGCATCTGCTCAGCGAGGCTGCTGCCCAAAGCATTACCTCCCAGTGCCAGTACAATTCTCTTTTTCATCAATGACTCCCTGTGAATGGCTTACGGTTGATAAAACGGCCATGCCCGGCTCGCCCGGTAAAGCGGCCATCGCGACAGACGATTTCGCCGCGCGACAGCGTCATGACCGGCACTCCCTGTACGTGAAAACCTTCATAAGGCGAGTAATCGCCATTATCATGAAGGGCATTGTGCTGAATCACCTGATGCCGGGCGGGATCAAACAGCACCAGATCGGCATCGGCCCCCGGCATCAGACTGCCTTTTTCCGGCCACAGCCCAAACAGCTTTGCCGGTTTGCTGCTGGTCAGTGAGACGAAGCGCGAACGGCTTATCCGCCCTTTCATCACCCCTTCGGAAAACAGTAACGCCAGCCGGTTTTCCACACCCGGCAGACCATTCGGGCAGCGGGTAAAATCATTCGCTGCCATCTGCTGGCGCTGGCTCAGGGGGAAGTTGCAGTGGTCAGTGGCAAGGGTATCAATACTGCCATCGGCGATGCCTACCCAAAGTTTGTCCAGCTCCGGACGTGGGCGTAAAGGCGGGCTGAGCATGAATTTCAGTGCGTCGGGCTGGTGGTAGCGGCTGATATCCAACAGCAGATACTGAGGACAGGTTTCAGCCCAGACCCGGCCCCCTGCTTCTCTGGCCATGCGGATGTACTCCAGCCCCTGACCGTTGGAGAGGTGAACGATATAAAGCGGGGCGTTATCGGCGAGCTTAGCCAGGTTTATCGTACGGGCTATAGCCTCGGCCTCACAGGCTGAAGGGCGGCTGTGGGCGTGCCAGATGGGGGCCGTTTTCCCCTGTGTTTTGAACTGGCTGATGCGCCATTTTATGGCGGCATCGTTCTCCGGATGCACGGTAGCCAGCGCGCCGGTATCATTAAGCCGCTGTAAGACTTTTAGTATGTCACCGTCGTTCAGCATATGGCTGTAGGTCAGGTAAAATTTGAAACTGCTGATCCCTTCGTCATGAACCATCGAAGGGATTTCATCAATAATCTGCGCTGAAACGTGCTGTAACACGCCGTGAAAACTGTAATCAATGACCGATTTTTTCGCGTCGTGATGATATTTTTCCAGCTGATGATGCAGGGAACAGCCCTCAGGCCCGAATCCCATATGATCCACGATCGTTGTGGTACCTCCGCAGGCTGCTGCCCGGGTGCCGGTAAAGAAATCATCACAGCTTTGGGCAATGCCCACATCGATATTGAAATGGGTATGGACGTCAACTCCCCCTGGCATCACCAACAGGCCGCTGGCGTCAATCACTTCCATACTGGCATCTGCGACGATCTCCTCCTCCCGCCGCACAATTTTCCCCAGCTCGATCAACAAGTCCTGACGGTACTCCCCGGCTTCGTCTACCAGGGTTCCCCCTTTCAGTAATGTTCTCATCGTCTTTCTCCTGCTGGCGCCCGAAGCTGGCGCCAGCGCAAAACGATTAACTTTCCAGCTGCTGCAACCAGGCGAGCGGCGTTGCGGCATACAGGGCGGCACAGGTCACCAGATGTTCCTTCCAGGTTTTCTCATTCGGGGCATGGGCTTCCGGCTCTTTACCCGGCCCGAAGCCAATCACGGGGATGCCGTGACGGCCCATGATTGACACGCCGTTGGTGGAGAAGGTCCACTTGTCTACCACGGGTTCTTTATTGAACAGCCCGCGATAGGCGGCGCTGAGCGTTTTGACCGTGATGTGATCTTCTTCCACTTTCCAGGTAGGGAAGTAGCATTCGGTTGGATAGACCAGGCCGGTCCAGGAGGCACGCTCATAGTGATAAAGTGAGACTTCAGCTTTGGCGGCCTTAACGGCAGGCAGCGCCCGGATCTCTTCCAGCGCATTCTCCCAGCTTTCGCCCCAGGTCAGGCGTCGGTCAATCGAAACGGCACAACTGTCAGCAACCGCACAGCGGCTTGGAGAGGTGAAGAAAATTTCTGACACGGTCAGCGTGCCTTTACCCAGAAACTCATCATGGCCCAGCTTGCCGGAAAGCTGCTGCAGTTCGGTCAGTACCGGTGCCATTTTGAAAATCGCATTGTCGCCCCTTTCCGGCGCTGAGCCGTGGCAGCTGATGCCCTGAACTTCCACCCTGATTTCCATGCGGCCACGCTGCCCACGGTAGATCTGGCAGTCAGTTGGCTCAGTGCTGATCACAAACTCAGGACGGATTTTTGACTGCTCAATAATGTATTGCCAGCACAGCCCGTCGCAGTCTTCTTCCTGCACGGTACCGGTGACCAGCAACGTATATTGATCTTCCAGCGCCAGATCCTTGATGATCTTCGCGGCATAGACCATCGCAGCCATGCCGCCTTCCTGATCCGATGATCCTCTGCCACCGATCAGTTCATCATCTTCCATGCCTTCATAGGGATCAAAGTTCCAGTTTTTGATGTTGCCGATACCGACCGTATCAATGTGGGCATCCATCGCCAGCAGGCGCGGACCATGGCCGAGGTAGCCAAGAATGTTGCCCATGGGGTCCACCTCAATTTTGTCGAAGCCGACTTTTTCCATCTCCTGACGGATGCGGGCAATCACGCGCTTTTCGTCACAGCTTTCGCTGGGAATGGCAATCATGTCACGCAGAAAACGGGTCATTTCTGGCTGGTATTTTTTTGCCAGCGCCAGAATGTCGCTGAACGGAATGGTTTTGCTCATGTGTTACTCCTTGTCGTTTCCGGAACTGAATTTCCCTTCCCACACCACTTCACGGTAATGCTGAGGATCGGTATCGCCTTCACTGTTGATCAACAGCACGCGAGAATGAGGGGTAAGTTTGAGAGTGTTTTTGAGCTGCTGTGCCTGCGGATGGTGGAGAATGGCAGCCAATACGCCCATGCCCGGCGCGCCTGATTCGCCTGAGATGATGCGTGGATCGTCCCCAAGGGGATTCCCCAGCACGCGCATGCCCAGGGCGGCAACCCGGTCTTCGCAGGAGATAAACTGCCGGACACAATCCCGTAGCAGAGGCCAGCCAAGAGGGTTAGGTTCCCCGCAGGCCAGGCCCGCCATAATGGTGTTCATCTCGCCGCCGACATTGACGATTTTGCCCAGGGCTGCAGAACGGAACAGGCAGTCTGCTTTGTCAGGTTCAACCACCACGGCATGCAGGGTACCTGGGACGTAAACGTCGCTGAGATAGCCAAGTACCCCTGCGGCCATCGCCCCCACGCCCGCCTGTAAGAAAACATGGGTTGGCGCGCCGCACTCCATCGCCTGCATTTGCTCCACGGCCTCATCGGCCAGCGTGGCGTAGCCCTGCATTATCCAGGTTGGGACGCTGGTATAGCCTTCCCATGCGGTGTCCTGAACCACCTTCCAGCCTTTTTCTTCGGCGGTGCGCATGGTCAGACGCACCGTGTCGTCGTAATTCATGTCGGTGACGATGCACTCGGCGCCAAGGTCGGTGATGTGGTTAACCCGCGCCTGTGCAGAGCCTTTTGGCATGTAAATCACCGCATGCTGCCCCAGCTGACGGGCAGCCCAGGCAACGCCGCGCCCGTGATTACCGTCGGTAGTGGTGGCGAATGTGATGGGTTTAGGGTGCTGTTTGCGAAAGGTGTCAAAGGAAAAGGCGTTGATATCCAATGCATATTCTTCACAAAGCAGGCGGGCGATTGCCCATGCACCCCCCAGCATTTTGAACGCGTTCAGCCCAAAACGCTGAGATTCATCCTTCACCAGCACCTGTTGCACGCCCAGTGCAGAGGCGAAGGTTGGCAGACTGTAGAGCGGAGTAGGCCGGTAACCCGGTATTTTGCTGTGGAAATTACGCGCCGCTTTCGCCGTTTCACGGGTGAAAAGCGCCGACCGTACAGGCGCGAAGCTGGCGTTGTCGGCTATCTGCATCTTTAACGTAAACGTTGACATACCGATCCTTTTGTTAAATTAAGAGGGGCGGCACGGCATCAGTATTTGATGCGCGGCTGTGCTTTACTCAGGCAGTTCGCCAGTACCGCTGCGGGGTCTGCAAATTTGCGGGCGAGGATCATGCTGGCGATAATCCACGGCTTCCAGCTGGCTTCTTTGTAGGTCTCAATGCGGTAACGCTCGAAGACGCTGGCTTCCACTTCGCCTGCCTCACAGGAGACTCCGGTAATATCAGCAGGCAGGCAGTGCATATAGAGGGCTTTGCCGTTGCGGGTCAGCTTCATCATCTCTTCCGTGCAGTGCCAGTGTTGATGGCCGGCGTTTTGTTGCAGGCACTGCTGTTCCAGCGCTTTTAAGCCGGCTGCATCCTGACTGCGCAGCAGCGTGGTTCTCTGCTGCATCACCTGCCAGGGTGCCCAGGATTTGGGATAGACAATATCCGCATCCTTAAAGGCTTCTTCCATACTGCTGACCTGGCGGAAGCTGCCGCCTGATGCCCTGGCATTCTGACGGGCAACATCCAGCACATCCGGGATCAGGTCATAGCCTTCAGGGTGGGCAAGCGTGACGTCCATACCAAACCGGGTCATCAGCCCGATAATGCCCTGCGGCACCGACAGCGGTTTGCCGTAGCTCGGGGAATAAGCCCAGGTCATGGCGATTTTTTTGCCTTTAAGATTTTCCAGGCTGCCAAAATGCTCTTTCAGCCAGGCCAGATCGGCCATCGATTGGGTGGGGTGATCGATATCGCATTGCAGATTGACCAGCGCAGGACGTTGAGGCAGAACCCCCTGTGCAAAACCATCATCCAGCGCTTCACCCACTTCACGCATATAGGCGTTGCCTGCACCGAGGTACATATCGTCGCGGATACCAATGGCATCGGCACAGAAGGAGATCATGTTGGCGGTTTCCCGTACCGTTTCGCCATGCGCAATCTGCGACTTACCTTCATCCAGATCCTGCTGCGTAAGTCCCAGCAGATTCAACGCTGAGGCGTAAGAAAAGCGGGTGCGGGTGGAGTTATCACGGAAAACAGAAATGCCCAGGCCATTGTTAAACACGCGGGTATCGATGTTGCGTTCACGCAGGCTTTTCATCGCTTCGGCGATAGCCAGCACCTGTTCCAGTTCGTCACGCGTTTGTTCCCAGGTGAGGAGAAAGTCTTTCTTCGACAGGGCCGATTTCTTTTGACTGATAACGTGCAGAAGCGTGTTGATCTCATCCATTTGACAGATTCCTTAAACCTGAAGAGGAAAACCCGGCATTGGCTTTTTCAGTGAGAAAAATGACGGGCATGTGTTTACTCAGCGGGGTTAATCAACTTCTGTGCCAACGCGATTGCGGCAACTTGTGCAGTGGCCGAAATGTGATCCTGTTCTTATTTCGCGGCAATATTCACCAAAAAACCGGCTTTGTTGTGATCCGTCATGACGGGTTTCGGGCAATCAGCGTAGTTGTAGGGCGCAGTTCAGCAGGCTGACCGCGTGGGCAGGAGATAAAGAGAGGGTCAAAATGAGAAATCCCGCCGCACTTCTCAAAATGAGAGTGGCAGGACGCCGTCAGTTTTTCACAGGAAAGCTCAGGTCGACAGGGAGTGAAAATGAGTGACAGGCAGGATCCACCCACCACATTAATGACGATTCAGTCCACCATCCTTAACTTCAGCAGCCTTCTTTCCAATGTGCTGAAGCTGGAAGTTGAGGTTGTTGATCACCACCTTGCCCGGATCGCCGGTACCGGCCCCTACAGCAGTCGTTATGGCCAGATCCCCGAAAGTAATACCACGCTGCTCAGAAATGTTATTGAAACGCAAAAAGAGGTCGTGGTGGTGGATTCGCGGTTCAATCCACTTTGTCAGCATTGCCAGCAACGGGGAGCCTGCAAAGAAAGAGCTTTTATCGGCGTACCTGTTATTGGACCAGAGCGATGCCTGGGGGTGATAAGCCTGATAGCGGTCAGCAACGAGCAGCATCAGAGCCTGTGCAAGAATGCGGATATGTTCACGCAATATATCTGGCATGTTTCCCGGCTACTGGTCGCCAATCTGGCCAGTGATAAGCAGAAACAGCCCAGGAGCCAGGCAGTCTGGCCATTGTTAATGAGCAATATGGATCAGGGGGTGATCGTCCGGGATCAGGAGGGCAGGATTAAGATGATCAATGAACGCGCAACCGATCTTCTTCACCTTCCTCAGGCGAGCCTGCTGGAAAAATTTATGACTATTGAGCCTCTGAGCCGCCAGCAGAACAGCTGCGAAGGGCATATTCAGCACCGTATTATGCTGGACGATCGCCAGACATTACTCACTGGCCAGCTGCATGCTATCGGCCAGCAATCGCTGTTTTTGCTGGCCTTCCACCAGAGTGCGTCAAAAGAGTTTTTCCCGCAGGAGGATGAGACACCAGCCATTGAACGGCTGGTGGGGAAGTCATCAGGGATGAAAAAGTTAAAACGATTAATTATTCGTATCGCCTCCAGCCCGACCAGCGTCATGATCCTGGGAGAAAGCGGCACCGGAAAAGAAGTTGTTGCCCGGGCTATCCACCGCCTCAGCCATCGTCATGACAAACCCTTTGTGGCGATAAATTGTGCCGCCATTCCTGAAAATCTGCTCGAAAGTGAGCTTTTTGGCTATGTAAAAGGGGCATTTACCGGGGCCGCGCCGGGAGGGCGTCCTGGGTTAATTCAGTCTGCGAACGGCGGGACGTTGTTTCTGGATGAAATCGGGGATATGCCGCTTAATTTACAGGCGCGCTTGCTGAGGGCAATTGAAACCAGGGAAGTATTACCGGTAGGAGCCAGCCGGCCTGTTCCTGTCAATATCCGCATTATTTCTGCGACACATCAGGATCTTCAGGGATTTATTCAGCATAAACGCTTTCGCGAAGACCTCTATTACCGGCTGAATGTGATCCCTCTGACGCTGCCCCCTCTGAGGGAGCGGGATAATGATGTGGAACTGCTGCTGCATTACTTCCTTAATTTTCATTCCATGCGCATTGGCTGTGCCTATCCCGGCGTCAGTCCGGAAGTCGTCAGGCTGCTTCAGCGTCACCGGTGGCCGGGAAACGTCAGGGAGCTCAGTAATCTGGTGGAGTATCTGGTGAATATCGTTCCCGAAGGTGAAGTGATCGACAGCGCGTTGTTGCCACCGGTATTTCATGCCGCGGGTGAGAGGATGCCAGAACGGATAATGTTGCTGCCGGAGGAGGAGTTTGCGGATGAAGAGAGTAGTGCGGCCAGCCTGAAACGTATGGAGAGAAAACTTATCGAAGAAGCGCTGCACCGGAGCCGCAATAAAAAGCAGATCGCCGACGAACTGGGTATCGGTATGGCCACTTTGTACCGCAAAATAAAAAAATATGGTCTGGTCTGAGCCTTCCCCTCAGGGACAGATGGCCTGTAACGCCCGATATTGTTGGGGCGTATCCAGATCCCAGTGAATGGCAGGCGTGGTGACCGGTACGCTTGTCCTCCCTCTGGCCTGCATGATTTCACGCAGATTACTTTCCTGTGGAGCGGCAAGGATCAGTGGGATCAGGGCAGCGGGAAGTAATACCGGATGTCCGTTTCCTTTCTCAAAACGGGGGTGCAAACATCTGTCGCTGGCGTGCTGCCACAGCGTGGCATAAACCTGGGGATCAATCGCGGGCATATCGCCAGGCACAACAAAAAAACGCTCGCCCGACAGGAGAGACGCCCCACACTGAACCGACGAAAACATTCCCTGTCTGAAACGGCTGTTAGGGCATAACCGAATGCCAGCGTGGCCTGCGTAACGCTGGGCCAGTTCTTCCCCTCGATAGCCGGTAACCAGGATGACCCGATCGCAAAACTCCAGCGCGTGATGCAGGGCACTGTCCAGCACGGTTCCCGTTTTCCAGGGGAGCATCATTTTCCACACTCCCATGCGGGAGGAGAGACCCGCAGCCAGCATAATGCACTGTTTCATAACGATATCCCTGTCTTACATCCGGTACGGCAGTTACCGTAATGCCCGGCTGAGCGGGCATTACGGCGGGGTTATCAACGCTCCTTCAGTACCGCTTTGATTGAGGTAATGATGGGGTGATAGCCCGTGCAGCGGCAAAGATTGCCTTCCAGCGCTTCCGCTATCTGGCTGTCATCCGGTTGTGGATGGTTATCCAACAGGGCTTTGGTACTCATCAGCACGCCAGGCGTGCAGAAACCACATTGCACACCGCCGTGACGGACAAACGCCTGCTGTAATTTTCGTCCCGGCTCGTCAAACTGCAGCGCTTCGATGGTGGTGATTTCCGCGCCGTCACACTGTGCCGCCAGCAGCAGGCAGGAGCACAGGGATTTTCCGTTCATAATAATCGTGCAGGCGCCGCATTCTCCGACCGAGCAGCCCTCTTTGGTTCCGGTTAGCTGCAAATCTTCCCGCAGAAAATCCAGCAGACGGCGATTATCATCCACCTGCTTTTCCACGCGGATCCCGTTCACTTTGAGACTGATTGTGTTCATCTTACTTTCCTTATTTGTTCCGGCTTTCCTGCGCTTCCTCAAGCATCTGGCGCAACATATCCAGCGCCACAGGCACTTTATAGGCGGCTGACCAGCGGTTGCCAATGGCCGCAACCAGCTCCGTTTCCAGCGCTTTTATCGCGGCATCTGTCTGTGCGGCACTGAGTTTTTGTCCGGTTAACGCCTTCTCAACCGCAATCAATCGCTGAGGTCTGGAAAACAGCGCGCCATCTACCAGCCGGCATCGCGTCAGGATCCCCGAGGGATTGAAAGTGAACTGCCCGGTCAGGCTCTGGCGGGTAATATTCAGGGCGTTACGGCGGCCAAGCTGCAGGTAGCGCTGCTGTAGCCCGGCATCTTCGCAGGGAGGGGGAGGATAATGGCCGTGACCAGTTCACCCACTTCAAGCTGAGTCCGGTAGCCGGCGGTGACAAATTCGGCTAAGGGCACATGGCGTATGCCCTTCAGGCTCTGTATCACTATGATGGCGTCGTAGATAATTAGCGGGGGCATTGAGTCCGCACAGGGGGCTGCGTTGACAATATTCCCGCCGAGCGTTGCGCGGTTACGCAGTTGCAGTGAACCAATGGTATTACAGGCGGTGACCAGCAGCGGATAACGCTGCTGCACTATTGGGTGGGCGGTGAGGTCGCTGAAGCAGATCCCGGCACCGATGGAGAGAGCATCTCCACAGGCACAGATGGTTTTCAGCTCGGCCAGACCAGAAATATCCACCAGTGGAACCGCCGCGGATTTTAACCTCGCCTGTACCAGCACATCGGTTCCCCCGGCTATCGGCCTGGCTACACCATCCGCCAGCGCTTGCAGAGCGTCACTCAGCGTGACGGCCCGGGTCAGTTGCAGGGTATTCAGCCGCAGAAGCTGTTTTTTCTCCTCTGATTCCGCCAGCATCTCACTCTGCCGCACCGGTTTTTTCAGGGCATAGCCCAGACGCACCTGTTCAAGGGTCAGTGGCAGGACATAATTCCGGCGCTCAAGCGCAAAACTGACGGCGTTGTTTAATGCCGCGCCGCCCAGTTCCAGCACCGGCTCGCCAATGACTTTTGCCCCATAAGGGCCGGCGCGATCGTGGTTTTCCACGGCAACGATCTCAATCTCCGGTACATCTTTGATCGTGGGCAGTAGGTAGGTATCAAAGTTTTCTGATTTCACCTCACCCTGTTCAATATTGAACTCTTCCAGCATGCCGTAGCCGATCATTCCCTGTACCACGCCGCCGTAAACCTGGCCTTCAAACCCTACCTTGTTGATCACTTTGCCCACATCATGGACGGCGGTGATTTTGTTGATGGTAATTTTCCCCGTGCGGGTATCCACCGCGATATCGGCCACCTGACAGCCGTATACCCAGGTAAAGTAGGGACTGCCGCAGCCTTTTTCTTCATCCCAGTGGATATCGGGCGCTACATGCCAGCCATAAGAGGAGAGGTTGGCACCGGTAGCCCTGGTCAGATCCACTACTTCCTGGAAACTCAGCCGGTTATAAGGTTGCAGACGGTTAAAGACTTTGCCGTTCTCCCAGACCAGTTCGTCAAGGCCGCTGGCCCCCAGTTTTTCCGCTACCGCATCGGCCATTCTGCGCTTGAGTTTATCCGCAGCGTTCAGGATGGCCTGTCCGCCCATTAAGGTCCCGCGTGAGGCCACCGTTGAGCCACCGTCGGCAATCATGGCGGTGGCCGGATCGGTGAAACTGATGCGATCCAGACCCACGCCAAAAGCTTCGGCAGCGATCAGCGACATGGTGGTCTGTAATCCCTGGCCATTTTCAGAGACCGAGGTGGAGATATTCAGGCTGCCGTCGGCATTAACCTGAATCAACGCGGAAGAGGCATCCAGCCCCTCTGCACCCAATGAGCAGCCACGGTGGCTGAGCGCCAACCCAATGCCATAACGCACCGGCCCGCCCTTGCTGTTCAGTTCACGATAATGCTTTTGCCGTGCGATAAATTCAGTGCTGTCCACCGCCTTTTGCAGCACTTCCCCTGCTGATACGGTGTGGTCGCTGAATACCTGGCCTGCCATGCTGGTATCGTTCTGGCGCAGCACGTTTCGCCGCCGCAGCTCAATGGGGCACATATTCAACGCTTCCGCGACTTCATCCATCAGCGACTCATTGGCAAAGATCACCTGTGGCGCGCCAAACCCACGGTAGGCAGAGGTGTAATTGTTGTTGGTATAAACCCCGGTAACATCAACACGCACGTTCGGGATGTTGTAAGGGCCGGCGGCCTGTACCGAACTTCGCCAGGTGACAAAAACGGTTTGTCCGGCATAGCTGCCGCCATCCGCGAGGATGTCGATCTTGATCGCCTGAATACGTGCCTGGTCATCCAGGCCGATTTTGTAGTGCATCAGGTAGGGATGGCGCTTATAACTTTCGCGCATCGACTGTTCGCGGTTATAGGTCATTTTGACCGGGCGCGCGGTGAGCTGTGCCAGTAATGCGGCGCGGCAGGCCAGGTGATCGATAATGTCATCTTTGCCGCCAAAAGAGCCGCCGAGCACTGACCGTTTTACATTGACTTTTGCCTGCGGCAAATCGAGGTATTTCGCTACCATCCCCCGCACGCGATGCGCGTTCTGAATCGATCCGTAAAGGGTAATGATTTGCTCATTATCATCGTAGCCAGCGGTGATGGATTCGGGTTCGAGATAGGCATGTTCCTGAAAACCCACCTCAAAATCGCGTTCAAAAATATGGCTTGAAGCGGCGAAACCCGCTTCAATATCTCCCTTCATAGTGTGATGGTGATTAATGATGTTGTTCTCTCTGTCGCTGTGGATCAGTCGTGCGCCGGGCATCATCGCTTCTCTGACCGACGTCAGCGGAGTCCAGGGGGTATAGGTCACTCTGATTTTTTCGGCAGCCAGACAGGCGGCTTCGTAGCTCTCTGCCGCGACAATGGCAATCACATCGCCGCGAAAAGCAATTTCACGGTCAATCAGTGGCGGATAATCCGGGATAACAACCCCAATGTGGGTCTGTCCGGGAATATCCTTCCAGGTGGCAATTTTCACCACGCCGGGCATTTTCTCCGCTTCTGATATGTCCAGAGACTCAATCCGGCCTGAGGCAATGTCGGCGTAGCGACAGACGCCATACAACATCCCTTTCAGCACCATATCGTCGCCGTAAATCGCCACGCCTTTGACCTTTGCCAGCCCGTCAACACGCGGAACTTCACTGCCCACAAATAACGTTTCCATAGGGTTTATTCTCCTGATATGCACCCGTGTGGCTGTGTAAAGCAAGGGATGTGCCAGAGAAAGGAGAACGGCCAAAGTTGGTGCGGAGTTGTGAGGGCAATTAGAAAAATGTCCTTTTTATTACGGTGAAATCCTTGCTAACCCTCTGGTACAAGAAGCGATTTTTCACTTTGACGCATTTTTTTCTCATTGTGAGAGAGGCTTTCTCGCATCAGCCGGCAGAGCGGCAGAGGTGGAGGGAGGGCAACCTGTCTTTTTGCGAAGCGTTTCACAAATCAGCCGGTTTTTTGGCGCTTTCCGCAATCTAGCCCCTTTTTTGCATTGCGCTCAGCAGGTGGCCCTGTGCCGCAAAAAAGGATAACCAAATGAATCGGTTTGTCATTGCTAACCCGGGTGAATGTATAGGCTGCCATGTCTGCGAGGTGGCCTGTGCACTGTCGCATAATGAGCAGCTCTGGCCCTCAGAACGCAGCGAGTTCAGGCCGCGTATTCACCTTGTCGCCGCGGGGGAAGCCATAGTCCCGCTTACCTGCCGTCAATGTAATAACGCTCCCTGCGTCGCCAGTTGTCCCTGTGATGCGCTGGTGGCCGAACAGGGATTTATACATCTGCGGGAAGAGAAATGCATCGGCTGTAAAAACTGTCTGCTGGCCTGTCCTTTCGGTGCGATTGAGCAGGCGGCATCCCCAGAGCGGATGATGAAATGCGACCTTTGTCAGCAAAGCTCGTCTGGTCAGCCAGCCTGCGTCAGTGAGTGCCCTGCTCAGGCATTGCAGCTGATGGATGAGGCGGCGCTGTCCAGACTTCATCAGCATCGCCAGCGCGCAAGTGCGGGCAGTGAATCCCGCTCAGCAGCCGGGCAGGGACAGAAACTGCTGGATAAGCCTCCCAGGATCGGCGCACGCAAATGCCCGGCCGATGAGCGAAAACAGCACTTTAAGGAGATTTATGCCGGACTGAACGCGTCACAGGCCGGCTATGAAACAGAACGCTGTATTCACTGTTCCCGCAAAGCCTGGTGTAACTGGACATGCCCGCTTCATAACGCCATTCCCGATTTTATTCAGCTCGCGCAGGAGGGGCGGATTACGGAAGCGGCGGAGCTTTCCCACCAGACCAGCAGCCTGCCTGAAATCTGCGGGCGCGTGTGCCCCCAGGATCGCCTTTGTGAAGGCGCCTGCACGCTGAATGGTCATTCTGGCGCAGTCACCATAGGAAACATCGAGCGTTATATCACCGATCAGGCGCTTGCTCAGGGATGGCGTCCGGACATGCAGGGGGTACAGCCCCGTGCGGAAAGGGTAGCTGTTATCGGCGCCGGGCCGGCGGGACTGGGGTGTGCCGATATTCTGATACGCCAGGGCGTTAGCGTGGATGTTTACGATCGTCACCCTGAAATCGGCGGCCTTCTGACTTTCGGCATTCCCTCTTTCAAACTGGATAAACAACTGCTGACCACCCGCAGGGCCATTTTCAGTGAGATGGGTATCCGTTTTCATCTCAACCGCGAAATAGGCCGTGACATCGCCTTTGCCGATTTACTGGAAGGGTATGACGCGGTGTTCCTGGGCGTGGGCACTTATGGCCTGATGCAGGCCGGGCTGGAGCATGAAGAGGCTCCCGGCGTTATGCAGGCGCTGCCTTACCTGATCGCCAACACGCGCCGGGTAATGGGGCTGGAGGATGATCCAAAACAACCCTTTATCTCCTTCAGGGATAAAAAAGTGGTGGTGCTGGGTGGCGGAGATACGGCGATGGATTGCCTGAGAACTGCCGTCCGTCAGCAGGCAAAACAGGTGATTTGCGCCTACCGGCGGGATGAAAAAAGCATGCCTGGCTCGAAAAAGGAAGTGACTAACGCCCGTGAGGAAGGCGCGGAATTTATGTTCAACCTTCAGCCGCAGTTTATCGAACTTGATGAGCAAGGCCGGTTCAGCGGCATCGGAATGATCCGCACTGTACCAGGCGCGCCGGGAAGTGATGGCCGACGACGGCCGCAACCGCTGGCTGGCTCGGAATTTGTGCTGAAGGCGGATGCGCTGGTCATGGCCTTTGGCTTTCAGGCCCATGAGATGCCCTGGCTTGCCGGGCAGGGTATCCGCTTCGATCGCTGGGGGTTGATTAAAACCGGAGAGAAAGGCAGGTCGACCCAGACCCACAACGGCAAAGTCTTCGCCGCCGGAGATGCTGTACATGGCGCCGATCTGGTGGTTACGGCGATGGCAGCAGGACGCCGCAGCGCCGGAGAGATGATTGAGATGTTTAATGAGCAAATCAGGCTCAGGGAGCAGGCATCATGAGCAATATGATTGTGGCTTCAGCCGAAAAATGCATCGGCTGTCATACCTGTGAAGTGGCTTGTGCTGTGATTCATGCAGGAACGATTGCAGTAGGAGCGGAGCACTATTTTCCAAGGCTGAAGGTGGTTAAGCAGGGCGCAGTCAGCGTCCCTGTGATGTGCCGACAGTGTGAAAACGCCCCCTGTGTTGCTGCCTGCCCGGTGGCGGCTCTGCAAAAAGGGGAGCACTCAGTAGAGATGATCCCCCTGCGTTGCATCGACTGCAAAAGCTGCATGGTTGCCTGCCCTTTTGGCGCTATTGAGATTGTCAGCCAGTCCGATGAAGCCCGGCACAGCATCCCGTTAATCAGAAAATGCGACCTGTGTGCCGGGCATGAAGAGGGACCGGTTTGTATCGCCGTGTGCCCGACCGACGCACTTCTCCTTCTCACGCCAGGCGACCTCAGTCTTCAGCAGCAAAAACGACAGCAACAGGTGGCGATTGAGAGCCTGGCGGGTGGCCAGCTTTTACACAAGGAGTGGATCAATGGATAAGGTGACAACCGTTTGTCCGTATTGCGGCTGCGGCTGCAAGATCGAGCTTAAGATTGACCAGGGAAAAATCATCAGTGCCAGTGGCGCGCAGGGAGTGACCAACGAGGGCGAGCTTTGCCTGAAAGGCTACTTTGGCTGGGAATTTTTAAACAATACCAGGCTACTGACGCCACGCTTGCAGCAGCCTGCCATTCGTCGTAAACGAGGTGGACCTTTCGAAGCCGTAAGCTGGGAGGAGGCCATCGCTTTTGCCAGCTCCCGGCTGAAGAAGATCAAGGCGCGTCATGGCGCAGAAAGCATTATGGTCACAGGTTCATCCCGCGGGCCAGGCAATGAAACTAACTATGTTATGCAAAAGTTTGTGCGGGCGGTGTTGGGTAGCAATAACATTGACTGCTGCGCCAGGGTTTGCCACGGCCCGTCCGTTGCCGGTTTACAGGCCACGCTGGGCAACGGGGCGATGAGCAATTCGCTGAAGGATATTGAGCACAGCGATTGCCTGCTCATTTTTGGCTACAACGCCGCCGATTCCCACCCTATCGTTGCCCGCCGTATCCTTCGCGCTAAGGCACGCGGGGCAAAAATCATTGTCTGCGATCCCCGCTATATCGAAAGTGCCAGGCTGGCAGACCTGTGGCTACCGTTGAAAAATGGCAGCAATATGGCGCTGGTGAATGCCTTTGCTAATGTGCTGATCAACGAGGGGCTGTGGAACACCCACTATCTGAGCCAGCATGTTGAAGGGGTCGCGGAGTGGCAGGAGATTGTTCAGCGTTACACGCCAGAAGCGGTGGAAGAAGTGACGGGGCTGAAACCCGCGCAGATCCGTGAAGCGATGCGGCTGTATGCCGGAGCGAAAAACGCCACCATTCTGTGGGGGATGGGAGTGACGCAGTGGGGGCAGGGAGTGGATGTGGTTAAGGGGCTGTCGAGTCTGGCCCTGGCTACCGGTAACTTTGGTCGTCCCGGCGTCGGCGTCGGGCCTGTCAGGGGGCAGAATAATGTGCAGGGAGCCTGTGATATGGGCGCGCTGCCAAACCTCTTTCCGGGCTATCAGCCGGTGACGGATAACCAGGTGCGGGCGAAGTTTGCCACGGCCTGGGGTGTGGAGTCGCTGAGTGGTAAAGTCGGGCATGCGATTACCGATGTCCCCCATCTGGCGCTGGAAGGCAAGCTACGGGCTTACTGGATCATGGGTGAAGATCCTCTGCAGACGGAGCCGGATTTAGCGCTAATGCGAAAAGCGATGGCGAAGCTGGATCTGGTCATCGTGCAGGACATCTTTATGACCAAAACGGCGGAAATGGCTGACGTAATCCTGCCTGCTACCAGCTGGGGCGAGCATGAAGGTGTCTACACCAGCGCCGACCGGGGCTTCCAGCGCTTTTATAAAGCGGTAGAGCCGCAAGGCAATGTCCTGCCAGACTGGGAGATTATCAGCCGGATGGCGCAGGCGATGGGGTATCCCATGCACTACGCGAACAATGAAGCTATCTGGGATGAGCTGCGGGCGCTCTGTCCACTTTATGCCGGGGCAAGCTGGGGGAAAATGGCTGACCTGGGCTATGTTCAGTGGCCCTGTCCGGATGAATCCCATCCCGGAACGCCTTACCTGTATGAAGGGAATCATTTTTCCCGCCCTTCAGGTAAAGGCATTCTGTTCGCCTGTGACTGGCGCCCACCGGTAGAGCCGGTCGATAAGGAGTGGCCACTGGTGCTGTGCACGGTCAGAGAGGTGGGACACTACAGCTGCCGATCTATGACCGGCAACTGCCATGCGCTGAGTGCCCAGGCCGATGAACCGGGCAGGGTACAGATTAACCTTGAAGATGCGCGAAGTCTGGGCATCAGTCAGGGGGAGCTGGTGTGGATAGTTTCCCGGCGAGGTCGGGTGATCAGCCGTGCGGAGATCGGTGAACGCACTAACCAGGGAGCGATCTATATGACTTACCAGTGGTGGATCGGTGCCTGCAATGAGCTGACTATCGACAGTCTGGATCCGATCGCGAAAACGCCTGAATTTAAATACTGTGCGGTAAGGGTGGAAAAAATTGAGGATGCTGCCTGGGCGGAACAGTACGTGGCAGAGAGCTATCAGCAGATGAAAGCGCGTCTGGCTGAAGCGGCTGAGCCGCTGGGCTGAGAGGAAGAAGCCAGGCCGGGAGGAGAGGCCTTTCTCCCGGCCTGGCAAATATCAGGACCCGGCGTTATTCAGCGCCAGCGATACCGCCAGGGTCTGCGCCAGGCAGAGTGATGCGACCTGTGAACGGAAGCCATCAACCTGGGCTTCACGCACGACAAAGCAGACATCGCTGAAAGCGGCCAGCGGACTGACCTGGCTGTCAGTGATCGCAATCTGATGAGCACCACGTTTGGCACCCAGTTCAACTAATTCCACCGCTTCACGGGCGTAAGGCGAATAGCTGATAGCAATCACTACGTCTTTAGGATTCACCATGCTCAGCTGCTCGGTAAACATGCCGCCCAGGCCATCAATCAGAAAGGCGCGGCGCTCAAGATGGCGCAATGCATAGGTCAGATAAGAAGCCACGCTGAACGAGCGACGCAGGCCAATGACATAAATATTCTCTGCCTGGTTCAACAACTCTACCGCTTTATTGAGCTGCTCAGGGTTGGTCTGCATGGCCAGCTGTTGCAACGCCTGCGAGTTGACCATGGTAAACACGTTGAGGATCTCAGCCGGAGTTTCAGGCGGCGTAGCTGATTCATCCGTAGAGGTCTGACGGAACAGACGGGCACGTTCAGTGTAGTTAACAGTCTCTTCCATCAGATGCTGACGAAAAACCTGTTTCATTTCGTTGAAGCCGCTGAAGCCAAAAGCGTTGGAGAAGCGGATCAGCGTGGAGGGCGGCACATCTGCCTGTTGGGCAATGGAGGCCACGGTGTCAAAAGCGATGCTGTTGCTGTTGTCGAGAATGTAGCGAGCCACCTGCTTCAGGCGTTTACTCAACGTATCGTAGCGACGACGAATGTCGTCCTGTAACAGAGAAAGCTGGGTCGGGTTATTGGTCATTACTTCGGCTCGCTAAATAAAATAAGTCATTTTCTTCTGGTCGCTATTCTACCAGATGAACAAAAAATTTCACTTTCTAACGTAAAACAGGAGGTTTATTTCATCGGGATATGAAACGAATCACAATTTACGCTGTGAAAAACTTCAGGGCCGGCTGGTTTTACTTCGCGATATAAAATAAGTGCGGATCTGCAGTAATGGCTGGAAGCATTTCGGAGGGAGAGGTGAGCAGGAAAAGTGGGGCGGGAACCGTTGCGGATCCCCGTGAGTCAGAAAATGCACTGACGGAAAGATCCTGCCAGATCGCCGCCCCTTCAAAGATAATTACTGCGCCGGGCGAACCTCGCGCCAGTAGTTAATCAGCTGCTGGTAATTATTTTTCACCTGCGCGATGAGGGCATCGTCATCCAGTTCGCCCTGCAGCCACTGGCGGGAAGGCTGACCGAAGATAGTCCGCCCGACGGCAAATCCTTTTACCCACGGCGCTTTAGCGGCGGCGGCAAAACCGGCTTTCAGTTTCTCTTCTGGCGCGTCCAGGCCGAGCAGCAGAATGCCACGGCAATGCGGATCCTGTTGCTCAATCAGCCCGCTGATTGCCTCCCAGCTCTCCTGTTGCAATGGCGGCAGCTTCCACCAGTCCGGCTGAATGCCCAGGGAGTAGAAGTGGCTGAGAATATCCAGATAATAAGACTCCTGCTTGTCCGGATTGCTCTCCGGCAGGATCACTTCCATCAGCAATTCGTGTCCGGTTTTGTTACAGCCGTTCCAGACGTCCAGCACCAGCTCATCCTGCTCTTTTCGCAGTTCTGCACTGTCCTGCGGATGGTAAAACACCAGGCATTTCACCACGTGTTCCTGTGGCCAGTCGACCAGCTGTGAACCGATGTTTCCATGCTCAAGGCGCAGCGGACGGGAGCTGGGCAGCTCAATCGGGCGTCCAATCCACCAGCCTTTGCCGGTAATGGCATTCAGTGCCGGTTGGCCAAAGGTGGTGTCTGCCAGAATGCCGCTGCGGCCGTTCAGCCCGGCTTCTCCGGCGGCTTCTTCTGCCGCCCGGAGCAGCAGCATTTTCAGCTCTGGCAGGCGGTGCGTATCAACACCCGCCTCGTTGGCCATATCCACCAGTTGCTTACGGTGGTCAAAGGCAAAGACGCACAGTTCCGGCCACTGCTGTTTGCGCGTGGTGACGCGGTGAAGGTGGTTAAGACGGCTGTCCAGATCCGGGCGTTTGACCTCATTGTCGCGGCTCAGGAAATCATCCAGTTCGGCTTTGGTTGGCATGGCCGGAGCGCATCCGTGACGGGAAACCACCAGCGCGCCGCAGGCGTTGGCATAGCGGCAGGCCTGTTCCCAGCTTTCATCATTCAGCCAGCCGCGCAGCAGGCCAGACATAAAAGCATCGCCCGCGCCCAGCACGTTAAGTACTTCCACGCGCACGCCACTCTGAAGCTTAGTCTGCTCCCAGCTGTCCGGGATTTCGCCTTCAAGTACCACGCAGCCCATCGGCCCACGCTTACAGACCAGCGTCGCCTGGGTCGACTGACGGACATTTTTTAACGCGGTAAGCGTATCCGTGCTGCCTCCGGCAATATGGAACTCCTCTTCCGTACCCACCACCAGATCGAAATAGTGCAGCACTTCCTGCAGCTGTTGGGTGACGTGCTGAGATTCAACAAAGCGAGTTTCGCCGTCGCCCAGCGAGGTCAGCCCCCACAACACCGGGCGATAATCGATGTCGAGCGCGGTGCGCAGCCCGTTACTGCGGGCGATATCCAGGGCTTTCAACACCGCAGCGCGGGTATCAGGATGGGAGAGATGTGTCCCGGTCACGGCTACGGCTCGCGAAGAGGCGATGTAATCTTCTTGAATGTCATCCGGCGTCAGGCCCATATCAGCGCAGTTATCGCGGTAGAACACCAGCGGGAAGGTATCCTGATCCTTGATGCCAAGGATCACCAGCCCGGTAAGACGGGTTTTATCAGTAATCAGGCATTCAGTATCAGCCCCGACACGCTGCAGTTCTTCACGCAGAAAGCGGCCCATATGCTCGTCACCTACGCGAGCCAGCATGCCAGATTTCAGGCCTTGAATTGCGGTGCCGTAAGCCACGTTGCCTGATGATCCACCGAGGTATTTAGAAAAGGTGCTCATATCTTCAAGGCGTGCGCCAATTTGCTGGCCATAAAGGTCAACGGCAATGCGGCCGATACAAATCACATCAAGCCGTTTCTGTTGTGTACTCATACCTTTTTTCCTTCTTTAATAAGCCGGCTTAGCTGAGCTTTTTCAGCGCTTTCGCCAGAACCTGACACCCGGACTGAATATGAGCCTGAGTATGGAGAATAAAAATTTCAACTTCAATACAAAATGAAATTTATACCCCAAAAGTGTGAAGTGGATAAAACTCTTGAACAGGGTATCCACGGCGATCGAATCTCCTGCTCTGTTCCCCCTGTACAGGCAATGTGAAGCCGCTCCCAATGTGAGAAATCTGTAGTTGAGAAGCCATTGAAGTGAAACGAATTTTCCCATCTTTCTTATAACCTCATCTTATTGTTTCAAATCTGGACGCACAGTCATCTTTATCAGCGTCATTTCACCGCATAATTTGATCTCACTCGCAAAATGAAATGTTTCTTCTGTAGTCGTGTTTAATGAAAAAAATATTTGTTTATAATCGCTTCACGTTTCACTTACAGCCATCGCCCATTGTCAACAACCGGTGGCGAACAAGACTACGAACCCCGGAAGGTTTCTGACTTTCCGCCGTACCGTAAAGGAAGAGCAAATGGGTAAGATCAGACTCACCACAGCACAGGCTCTGGTCAGATTTCTGGATAACCAGTATCTGTCGGTAGATGGCGTTGAAACCAAATTTGTAAAAGGGATCTTTGCCATCTTTGGGCACGGCAACGTGCTGGGAATAGGGCAGGCGCTTGAGCAGGACAGCGGTGACCTGGTGGTGCATCAGGGGCGCAACGAGCAGGGGATGGCACATGCCGCCATCGGCTACGCCAAACAGAAACTGCGCCGGGAAATCATTGCCTGTACTTCTTCTGTCGGGCCTGGTGCGGCCAATATGATCACCGCAGCGGGCACCGCATCCGCTAACCGTATTCCTTTATTACTGCTGCCAGGCGACGTGTTTGCCACCCGCCAGCCAGACCCGGTGCTGCAGCAGATTGAACAAAGCCATGACCTGAGCATCAGCACCAATGATGCCTTCCGTGCCGTCAGCAAATACTGGGATCGTGTAAATCGCCCGGAGCAGTTGATGACCGCCTGCATCAACGCCATGCGTGTGCTGACTGACCCGGCGGAAACCGGGGCGGTGACAATTTCCCTGCCGCAGGATGTGCAGGGCGAGGCGTATGACTATCCGGATTACTTCTTCCAGAAACGCGTGCACCTGCTGGATCGTCGTCTGCCAACGGAAGCGCAACTGTCAGCAGCCCTGAAGCTGATCGCCGGTAAGCGTAAACCGATCATTGTCTGCGGCGGCGGGGTGAAATATTCAGAAGCCGGTGAGGCGCTGCGTCAGTTTGCCGAGCGCCATCAGATTCCGTTTGCCGAAACCCAGGCTGGCAAAGGCACGCTTGTTTCCGATCATCCGCTCAACGTTGGTGGTGTGGGTGAAACGGGCTGTCTGGCCGCAAACCTGCTGGCAAAAGAGGCCGATCTGGTGATTGGAGTAGGCACGCGCTATACCGATTTCACCACAGCTTCGAAATGGATATTCCACAATCCGGACGTCAGCTACATCAATATCAACGTCAGCTCTTTCGACGCCTATAAGCTGGATGCCGTGCAGGTGGTGGCAGATGCCCGTGAAGCGCTGACGGCGCTGGATGAAAGGCTGGCAGCACAGGGCTTTACCAGCGGCTGGGGGGAGAAAATTTCCCAGGCGCAAAGCAAACTGTTGAAAGAGACCCAGCGCGTTTATCAGGCGGTTTACAGCAACGACGGTTTTATCCCGGAAATTGACGATCATCTGGATCGTGAAGCGGTCTATGCCGAATTTAACCGCCTGACAGACTCGTTTTTGACACAGAGCAGCGTGCTGGGGACGCTGAATGAACATCTCCCAAAGAACTCGGTGATAGTCGCCGCTGCAGGTAGCCTGCCGGGTGACCTTCAGCGCGTCTGGCGCACTAAAGATTACAACAGCTATCACGTGGAGTATGGCTACTCCTGCATGGGCTACGAGGTCAGCGCCTCGCTGGGCGTAAAGCTGGCTGAGCCGCATCGTGAGGTTTACACCCTGGTAGGAGATGGCTCCTTTATGATGCTGCACTCGGAGCTGGTCACCTCCATCCAGGAGGGGGCCAAAATCAACGTGGTGCTGTTCGATAACATGACCAACGGCTGCATTAATAACCTGCAGATGGAACACGGTATGGACAGTTTCACCACCGAATTCCGCTTCCGCAATGCCGAAGGCGGCAAGCTGAACGGGGGCTTTGTGCCGGTGGACTTCGCGGCAATTGCCGGAGGCTATGGCTGTAAAACTTACCGCGTGACCACGCTTGAACAGTTAAAAGACGCGCTGGAAGATGCGCGAAAACAGACCGTTTCTACCCTGATTGATATCAAAGTGCTGCCAAAAACCATGGTGCACAAATACTTCAGCTGGTGGCGCGTCGGCGGCGCTCAGGTTTCTGATTCTGAACGTGTGGATGCCGTGGCACGGATGCTGAACGAGCATATCGGCCAGGCTCGCGAATACTGATTCTGACTTTTTCCTTATCACTCTGTTTTTTGGAACGGACACCCGGCCACTGCCAGCACATAACTGGCAGGGTTAAGTGTCCGTGCTGAACCCTACCTATCAAGGACATTGTATGACTCTGAAACTTGGCGTTATTGGTACCGGTGCTATCGGTCAGGAACATATCCGTCGCTGCAGCAAAGTATTGCAGGGGGCCAAAGTGGTCGCCGTCTCGGATATCAATATCGAAGGGGCTAAAGGGATCGTCAGCCGTTTAGGCCTTGATGCGGAAGTCTATGCCAACGGCCATGATGTTATCCGTTCAGCGGATGTGGATGCGCTGATTGTCACCTCCTGGGATCCGACTCACGAAGAGTTCACTCTGGCTGCAATCGCTGCGGGTAAGCCGGTCTTTTGTGAAAAGCCACTGGCATTGAGTGCCGAAGGCTGCCGCCGCGTTGTGGATGCCGAAATCGCTTACGGTAAGCGCCTGGTACAGGTCGGTTTTATGCGCCCATACGATGCAGGCTACCGTGCGCTTAAGCAGGTGATCGTTAACGGAGATATCGGCGAGCCCCTGATGCTGCATTGCGCGCACCGTAACCCCACTGTGCCAGAGAGTTACACCACGGATATGGCGATCACCAACACGCTGATCCACGAGCTGGACGTGCTGCGCTGGCTGACCGAGGACGACTATAAAACCGTTCAGGTGGTCTTCCCCCGCTCCACTAAAAACAGCCATGCCAGGCTGCGTGACCCGCAGATTGTCCTGTTCGAAACCCAGAAAGGTACCCGTATAGACGTCGAGATATTCGTCAACTGTGCCTACGGCTATGACATTCAGTGTGAAGTGGTAGGTGAAACCGGTATTGCGAAGCTGCCTGAACCGGCCTCGGTGCAGATGCGCAAAGAGGCGAAGCTGGCCACCACTATCCTGACCGACTGGAAAGACCGCTTTATTGATGCCTACGACGTTGAGCTGCAGGCCTTCATCAACGATGCCACCAGCGGCAAGCTGCAGGGGCCGTCAGCCTGGGATGGTTTTGCCGCCTCCGTTGCTGCCGATGCCTGCCTTCGTGCGCAGGAGAGTGGCGCTATAGAGCCCGTTGAGCTTCCGCCTCGTCCGGCGTTCTACAACAAATAAGCTTCTTTTCCCCCACCCTGTGTGGGGGAACCACTGAATTGAATTGCCGGGAGTTAGAGATGAAAATCGCTTTTGACGTTGATGTCATCAAAGAGATGGGCATTACTAAAATGGTCCATCAGGTGGCTGACTGGGGCTATAAATATATTGAGCAGTCGCCCCATCCGCAGATCAACCCCTTCTATAAACATCCCAAAGCCAGCCGTGAAATTATCACTGAATATAAAAACGCGCTGCGTGAAACCGGCGTCGAGATCTCCTCATTTATCGTGGTTTATCGCTGGTCCGGCCCGGATGAGGCCCGTCGTCAGGCTGCCGTCCGGAACTGGAAACGCATGATTGAGATAGCCGTGGAAACCGGCGTTCAGGTGATCAATACCGAACTCTCCGGCACGCCTAACGAGCCGGAAATCTGTGAAGAGATGTTCTATCGCTCGATGGAGGAGCTCCTGCCGATCGTCGAACGTGAAGGCATCCGCATCGAAATCCAGTCTCATCCCTGGGATTTCTGCGAAGAGAACAATGAGACCGTCGATTTGGTGAAGTCTTTCCGCAGTGAGAACATCAAATATTTGTACAGCGTGCCGCACACCTTCTTTTATGACAAAGGCAAAGGCGATGTGAAGCGCATGCTGGAATACGCCGGTAGCGATCTGTCACACGTGCTGATTGCCGATACCATGAATCACACCAAGCATTGTCGTTACATCGTCAATCCGCCGGGCGTGGATGCCACCATTCACCAGCATGTGGGTGTGGGAGAAGGGGAAGTGGACTTTGACACCCTGTTCCAGACTCTGAAGGAGATGGATTTTGCCAACCGCACATACAAAGTGGGGGGAATCTGTCATTGCCTCTTCGCTGTTTGGTTACCCGGAAAAAATGAAGCGTCAGGCCGTGGAGACCCGCGAGCTGATTGAGCGTGAGCTGCTGAACAGATAACGCCCTGCGGCCCTATTTCTTGCGAGAGATGAAGATGAACAAAGACAATGTGAAGCTGGCGATAGCCCCGATTGGCTGGACCAACGACGATATGCCGGAGCTGGGCGCAGAAAATACCTTTCAGCAAACGGTCAGTGAGATGGCGCTGGCTGGTTTTACCGGCAGTGAAGTGGGAAGTAAATATCCGCGGGATCCGGCGGTGCTGAAACCGATGCTGGAAAGCCGGGGTCTGCAAATCTGCAATGCCTGGTTCAGCACCTTTTTTGCCAATGGCGACAAAGCAAAAACCATTGATGAGTTTATTAATCATCGTGATTTCCTGCATGCCATGGGAGCAAAAGTGATCGGCTGCTCAGAGCAGAGCAAAAGCATCCAGGGTACGACGTTAGCCGTGCTGGAAGAGAAACCGTACTTCACTGACGAAGAGTGGCAACTGACGGCAGAGGGCTATAACGAGCTGGCGAAACTGGCGGCAGAAAAAGGCATGCAGGTTTGTCTGCACCACCATATGGGCACTGCGATCCAGACCACCGAAGAAATTGATCGCTTTATGGCTGCCACCAACGAAGATGTCTACCTGCTGTTTGATACGGGCCATGCTTACTACTCGGAAGGGAGTCAGGCCGCGATGCTGGCTATCCTGAAAAAGTATCTGCCGCGCATCAATCATGTGCATCTGAAAGATGTGCGCGATGAGGTGGTGGCGCAGGTCAGAAGCCAGAAGCTGTCGTTCCTCGACGGCGTGAAAAAAGGCACTTTCACCGTACCGGGTGATGGCGTAATCGACTTTATGCCGGTGTTTAAAATTCTGGACGAGGCGGGATATAAAGGCTGGATGGTTGTGGAGGCGGAGCAGGATCCAGCCTTAGCCAATCCCTATGAGTATGCGGTGAAAGCCAGGAAATATATTCGCGAGTACGCGGGTTTGTAAGCCGTAAAAAAAGCAAAAGCCCCTGGCAAGATACTTGCAGGGGCTTTTTTTACTTCAGCTTGATGGTTTTGATGATGCTCTCAGCATCTGTCTGAGACTGCTGCTGGTTATCTGCAGGCAGAGTAATCTGCATAGTCAGCAGTTTGCCGTCAACTTTGGCTAACACTACTGAAGACCAGGAAGACTGGTTTTTAGCAGAGATCACCGAGTCCAGCTGCTGGGCAGGCTGGCCATTCAGATCGACAGACTTGTTGGTGACGACCTGTAGCTGTGGATCACGGTTACGCTGCTGCTGCTCAAGACGTTTTGCCAGCACGTCCAGACCTTCAGTGGTGGAATCCCCTTCGATCACAATAATCGCTTTCTGACCTGATGCATCGGCATAGACGTGCATGTTATTGGCCTGGGTGCCGAGCTTGCCGCTCTGATCGGACATTCCGGCTGGCAGCGCAAAGCTCAGCTTGCCATCCATCAGGGTCACATTCTGGCTGCTCTGGCTGCTACTGGTGCCATTGTCGTCGGCTGCGGCTTTATCATCTTTGCCGTCGCAGGCGGCCAGTCCGACCACCAGTAAACCAATACCGGCATATTTCAGTAAGTTACGCATTATGATCCCTTTTTACGTTAGTCATGTGCTGATTTACAGCCATTCATAAAATAGTAATCAGCAGGCAAAAGCAACCTGCTCTCTGTCACAGAATGCAGCTTAGCCGAAGTTGGCCTGGGTGAGGCGGGATTTTTCCGCAAGGCGTTTCAGCATGGCATTCAACAGCAGGCCATAAGCGGGCAAAAAGAAAATCATGCAGATAAGCACTTTGAAGCTGTAATCCACCAGAGCAATCTCGACCCAGTTCTGCGCCATAAAAGCATCGGGGCTTTTATAGAAGGCGATAAAGAAGAAGGCCAGCGTGTCACTGATATTGCCAAGGAACATGGCGGAAGCCGGTGCTATCCACCACTGCGGCAGCTGGCGCAGACGGTTAAAGACGTGCACGTCCAGTATCTGACCCAGCGCGTAGGCCATAAAACTGGCGCAGGCGATGCGGGCGACAAACAGATTGACCTCTTTCAGCGCGGCAAAACCCTGCCATTCTCCCTGATAGAAGAGGGCTGAAACGCCGTAGGAGATAAACAGGGCCGGGATCATTACCGCCAGAATAATGCGACGAGCCAGCGGCGCACCAAAAATTCGCACGGTCAGATCGGTGGCAAGAAAGATAAACGGGAAGCTGAAGGCGCCCCAGGTGGTGTGGAAACCGAAAACAGAGATCGGCAGTTGCACCAGATAGTTACTGGAAGTGATCACCAGTACATGAAACAGCGACAGCCAGACCAACGCATGCATGCGCTGATTTTTTGAAAAAGAAATCATCATGTGACCTTTTTGAAGATTGGGGTGAGGGAACCCAATGAAAATTGTATCGCCAGGGCGATTGCGCGGCATCTTACCGAATCATCCTGCCATTGCAATGGTTAATTTTAGCGCAAACGTTATCGTCTGCAGCGGACTTGCAGATGCAAAAGGGGAGGGTAAACTAAACGCAGTTTTTTTACGTTTAATGAGAGTGCTATGAGCGATCTGTTCGCCAACCCCGATCAAACCCTGGATGCCTTGGGCCTGCGCTGCCCGGAGCCTGTAATGATGGTGCGCAAAGCCGTGCGCCATATGCAGGAGGGCGAAACCCTGCTGATTATTGCTGACGATCCGGCAACCACCCGCGATATCCCCGGCTTCTGTCGTTTTATGGAACATACGCTGGTCGCCCAACTGACAGAGCAGGTACCCTATAAGTATCTGTTGAGAAAAGGGCTTCCGGGCTGAGCGCAAACCCGTATCAGGATTTGCGCAGCAGGCGTAACGCGTTAGCGGTGACTAATGCGGTAGCGCCTGAATCGGCCAGCACGGCCAGCCATAAGCCGGTGATGCCGAGCAGTGTAGTCACCAGAAAGACCGCTTTAAGCCCCAGCGCGATAGTGATGTTCTGACGGATATTGCTGTGCGTTGCCCTGGCCAGGCGGATCATCGTTGCCAGGCCGCCAAGCCGGTTATGGGTCAGGGCGGCATCGGCTGTTTCCAGTGCCACATCGCTGCCACTGCCCATGGCAATCCCCACCGTGGCGGCTTTCATCGCTGGTGCATCGTTAATCCCATCGCCTGCCATGGCTACGGGCTGATGCTGATTCAGCTCCCTGATGGCTGCCACCTTATCTGCGGGCAATAAGCCGGCGCGATAATCTATCCCAAGCTCACCGGCGATAGCTGCGGCAGCCCGGGGATTATCCCCGGTTAACATCAGAGTATGGATATTCAGCGCGCGCAGCTCTGCGAGAGCCTCTGCCGCATCGGCACGCAGGGTATCACGCAGGGCAATCAGAGCGGTTGGCAGTCCATCCTGCATCAGTACCACTACCGTGTTTCCTGCGGCTTCAAGCGTGGCCACGCGTTCAGCCTGCGCCCAATCCAGTCTGCCCTCAGCCAGCCTGCCAGGTGCGCTGATCAACAAGGTGTGACCTTCAACAATGGCTTCAACGCCGCTGCCAGCCAGTGCCCGCTGGGCGGTTGCCTGTGCCAGCGTCAGGTTTTGTTCAGCCGCCAGGGAGACAATGGCCTTCGCCAGCGGATGTGAGGAGCCGCTTTCCACCGCTGCCGCTTTGGCCAGCAGTGAGGATTCACTCTCTCCTGTCAGCGCAATCAGGGCAGTGACTTCAGGCTTACCCTGCGTCAGCGTACCGGTTTTATCGAAAGCCAGCGTGCGGATAGCGTTAAGACTCTCAAGTGCCGCACCGCCTTTAATTAACACGCCGCGGCGTGAGGCTGCTGCCAGGCCGGAAGTGATCGCCGCAGGCGTGGAGATAACCAGTGCGCAGGGGCAGCCAATCAGCAGCAGGGTGAGCCCTTTGTAAATCCAGGGTTGCCACTCTGCGCCCAGCAGCAGCGGAGGGATTACCGCTACCAGCAATGCCAGCGCCATGATCGCCGGGGTGTAGATACGGCTGAAACGATCGAGGAAACGTTCTATCGGTGCGCGGTTAGACTCGGCTTCTTCTATCAGGTGCAGGATACGGTCAACGGCACTTTCACCCGGCTTTGATACCACTTCCAGCTGAACCTGGCGGTCGACGCTCAGGCAGCCTGCGGCTACGGCTTCGCCCTGCTGGCGCTCAACCGGAACTGATTCACCGGTTAAGGCGCTTTCATCAAAGCTGGCAAAGGAAGAGCGTAAAAGGGCATCGGCTGGCAGCCTGTCACCGGGGGCAACTTCAATAATATCGCCAGGGCGCAGCGCGTTCAGAGCAACGGTTTCACGCCGGTCTCCCCGGATACGGACAGCCTCTTCGGGTTTTAGCGCCATCAGCGCCGTTACGCCACGGCGTGCGCGGCTGGCGGCAAAAGACTCCAGCCGTTCACCCAGCAGAAACAGCAGCAGAACCATGGCAGCCTCTGAGGTAGCGCCGATAAATAAGGCCCCGATGGCTGCGACAGTCATCAATGTTTCAATAGCAAAGGGGGTGCCGCTGCGGATCAGGCGCAATGCACTGCGGGCAACAGGCCAGGCTCCGGCCAGCGTGGTCAGGGTAAAGGCAATCTTTGCAGCCTGAGGGCTGATGAAGTGGATTGACCAGCTCAACAGCATCATCACGCAGAGCGATATAATGGCGCGATTTTCCTGCCAGAAGCCGGGATGATCCTCAACCGTCTTTGGCGCATTGCTGCGTTTCAGGGTAAACCCGGCCTGGATAACGGCGGCCTCAACCTGCCTGCTGACATCTTTGTCGGCGGTGACCACCAGTTTTTCCGTGGCGAACAGCACCCGGGCATGATTGACTTCAGCGAGTTTATTTACGGCCGTTTCGATTTTGCGGGCACAAGCCGGGCAATCCATCCCGTTAATTATCCAGCTTAAACGTTCTGCCGAACCGGCATTGTCGCTTTCCTCATCAGGCTCGTCAGCCGGGCCGCATCCTGCATCACTGCAACAGCTGGTTTCCGGTGCTGCCATGCTGAGCGAAGCAATTTTTTTAATCACGGGACGAGGTTTGCTGGTGCAGCCATGCTGGCTGTGAGCGTGGGTCTGACCACAAGGGCAAGATGATGAGTGCGGGTGCATAACGCCTCCTGATGGGCAACGGCGGGAAAGTGTCCCGCGATTGCGCCATCTTACACTCTGGAGTGGACTCCAGAGTCAAGGCAAAAGACGATTAAAGATAGAGCGAACGGACAATCATAAAGTGGCCGGCAAAATAGCAGGCGGCGACAATAGCGCTGTCAGCGGTGAAGCGGTGGCGGTAGTGGCTACCCAGCCAGACAATATTGGCCAGCAACAGCAGCGAGGTACCGACCATCAGCGAGAAGCTGTAATCCGTTGGGCGGAAGAAATATTGTTCAGCAGCCAGCCAGACCATCAGCAGCGTCATGCCGATAAATGTACAAATCGGCCAGCGCAGATCTTCCAGCCTGGTCCAGATGGTGGCGATCAGGGCTGCCCCAATAATCAGCACTGCCAGCGGGATGGGCCAGAAGAAGGTCAGCGTCATGTTGCTGGCAAAGCACAGGGTGTAAAGCAGATGAGAAAGGAAGAAAGCACCGATGGCATAAAGCATGCGGCGGTTGGGTAACAGCGTGAGCGCGTCGCCAATCAGCGTGGCCAGCAGCCCGAAGAGGATCAAATAGTCCGTGGTATTAAGCACCGGTGCCTGCCAAGCCAACGCCAGCAACAGCAGGAGAGTGACGGGCTTGAAGACCCACCGTTGCCACTGCGGGCCGCGATAGGAAGCGTCGACATATAACCAGCTGGAGAAAAAGACTGCCAGAAACGACCAAATCATAATGTGTCCCTTTGTTTTAGAGGCAAAACTCCACAATTCTGAAAGTAGTTTAGGTCAGGTCTTCCCGATGTGACAATGGGACGGCTCTGGTTGTATCCTTTTGGTCCGTGGGAATGAATTGCATTGCCTGATAAGGAGGAAGAAGGGAAATATGAAGCCATCACTCATTTTTTTCGTCGTACTGGCTGTCATCGCCGTGCTGGCCACGCGGCAGTTTATCAAGCAGCGGCGGGAAGTCGCGGTAAATGATGCTTCGCCAGTGCGTTCAATACCGGCACAGGTCAAAGCCAAGAAAGAGGTTCCGATTACTAACCGCCGCTCTCGCCAGCGTGAAGTTATTCCGGTAGAGGAGATGCGTTACGAGGCCTGGTTCCACCCTTTAAACGGGGCAGGCGATTTCAAACTGGTGTTGAAAGAGCAGGATTACAGGCAGATTGACCAGGGTGAGAAAGGGCAGTTAAAAATTCAGGGAACGCGGTTTATTTCGTTCAGCAGTCGGTAAGCTTGCCGAAAAAGCAGGGGATGACCGCGCTTTTTCGGCTGATTTACTGCTTTTTACTTCTTCGGCATAAATTTTTTCTGCCATGCCAGCAGTTCAAATACGCCGAAGAAGAAGATTTTTATCTGCATCAGGCCACTGAGTTTAGGGGCATCTTTCGGTTGCGTTGCCCGCATCAACA
Source organism: Erwinia sp. E_sp_B01_1 (assembly GCF_036865545.1). Lineage (NCBI taxonomy): Bacteria > Pseudomonadati > Pseudomonadota > Gammaproteobacteria > Enterobacterales > Erwiniaceae > Erwinia > Erwinia sp. E_sp_B01_1. The sequence goes on from NZ_CP142208.1 coordinate 322,326, forward strand.
CCAGCTGCAGGCCATGCATGATCACCATGAAAAACAGCGCCACATCGATAAAATACTTCAGCGGTTTGGGGAAGGGATGCACCAGGTTGAGCAACAAAAAGGCCCAGACGCAGGCCATCAACAGCCGGCCAAGATTAATCAGCATTTTCTCTTCCTTCTCAATAACCTGACGAATATAGAGGCGATACGCTACCTGCCCGGCAATCTTCTCACGATGCAGCTTCCAGTTGACCGGCACGGGCGGCAGGCCCTGCTCGACTTCGCTTTCGACATAAATAAGCGCGTTATCCGCCAGCCAGCCTTTCTGTTCCAGCAGCTCAAGAGTCTGGTCTAACAGCCCTTTGCGGAACGGAGGATCAATAAATACCAGATCGTGAGGCTCTCCACTCTGCGCCAGAAACTGCAAAGTATTGGTGTTCACCACACGACCTGTTTTTGCTGCCAGAGTAGCGAGGTTCTGCTCCAGTTGGCGGGCCACCGGGCGTTCCAGCTCCAGTAACGTGACCGAGGCTGCATGGCGCGAAAGCGCTTCAAGGCCCAGCGCACCGCTGCCGGCAAAACAGTCCAGACACTTTGCTCCCTGAATATCGGGTGCCAGCCAGTTAAACAGGGTTTCACGAACGCGATCGGTCGTGGGACGAAGGCCGGCGCTGTCGGGCACCGGAAGTTTTCTGCCGCGCCACAAACCACCAATAATGCGGATTTGTCCGGCGCCGCCGCTGCGGGGATTTTTATTCATGCTGCTGAACTCTTCATAATTTGTTGCACAGTTTAACGGGCTTACCGGGCGGAGGAAACGTAAAAAGGGTGCTGTGTTGCGTTAGCAGGAAAGTGTTAGACTAGGGGATTAAGATGATTTTCAGAGACCTGACAGTTTTTTCCCCGCGAGGAGTGTGGTTGCACCATGGCAAAAAATAAGAAACGTGGCTTTTTTCCTGGCTGGGATTAGGGCGTGAAGATAAAACGCCGCAGGAAGAGACGCCAGATCAGCAGCAGTCCGGGGATGTTACTGCAACAGATGCCGCCACGCCCGCAAAACCCGAGGCTGAGCAGCGCGCTGAAGAGATTGTTGAAGTAACGGAAAACGTTGCTCACGATCAGGCCACCCACCCGGAACGCGTAAGTGAATCTGCCACGGCAGAACCGTTACAACCGGAAGTCGTGGCGGTAGTTAAGCCTGAGCCCGAAGAAGAATATCTGCCGGAAGCCGTGGCTGAGACTAAGTCTGAGCCGGAAGAGGAATATCTGCCGGAAGCCGTGGCTGAAGCTAAGCCTGAGCCAGAAGAAGAATATCTGCCGGAAGCCGTGGCTGAGGCTAAGCCTGAGCCCGAAGAAGAATATCTGCCGGAAGCCGTGGCTGAGGCTAAGCCTGAGCCCGAAGAAGAATATCTGCCGGAAGAGGTGGCTGAGACTAAACCTGAGCCGGAAGAAGAATATCTGCCGGAAGAAGTGGCTGAGTTTAAACCTGAGCCGGAAGAAGAGTATCTGCCGGAAGAGGTGGCTGAGAGTGAGCCAGAGGATGAGATCCTGCCGGAAGAGCTGGAAGCTATCGCTCTGGCTTCCGGGGCTTCTGAGGCTGAACTGATTGAACAGGAAGAGTCTGTTGCGGCCGCGCTGGCGAAAGTTGAGCAGGCTGAACAAACCGAACAGCAGCGTCCGACCAAAGAAGGCTTCTTTGCCCGCCTGAAACGCAGCTTGGTGAAAACCCGTCAGAATCTGGGGTCCGGATTTATCGGGTTGTTCCGGGGTAAAAAGATCGACGACGATCTGTTTGAAGAGCTGGAAGAGCAGCTTTTGATTGCAGATGTAGGGGTAGAGACCACTCGCCGTATTATCAATAACCTGACGCAACAGGCTAACCGCAAACAGCTACGGGATGCTGAAGCCCTGTATGGTCTGCTGAAACAGGAGATGTCAGAAATCCTGGCCAAAGTAGAGGCACCGCTTGAAGTCACTGGGAAAACGCCGTTTGTGATCCTGATGGTTGGTGTTAACGGCGTCGGTAAAACCACCACCATCGGTAAACTGGCCCGTCAGTACCAGGCCGAAGGCAAATCAGTGATGCTGGCAGCCGGAGATACCTTCCGCGCAGCAGCCGTTGAGCAATTGCAGGTGTGGGGCCAGCGTAACGATATTCCAGTGATTGCTCAGCATACCGGTGCGGATTCCGCCTCGGTAATTTTTGATGCCATTCAGGCTGCTAAAGCCCGCCACGTAGACGTGCTGATTGCGGATACCGCCGGGCGTCTGCAGAACAAGGCGCACCTGATGGAAGAGCTGAAAAAAATCACCCGCGTGATGAAAAAGCTCGACGAGCAGGCTCCGCATGAGGTGATGCTGACCATCGACGCCAGCACCGGCCAGAATGCTATCAGCCAGACTAAGCTGTTCCATGAGGCTGTTGGGCTGACGGGGATCACCCTGACCAAGCTGGACGGTACAGCGAAAGGTGGGGTGATCTTCTCGGTCGCCGATCAGTTTGCCATTCCGATTCGCTATATCGGCGTGGGTGAAGGCATCGAAGATTTACGCTCGTTTAAAGCTGACGATTTTATAGAGGCACTTTTTGCCCGAGAGGACTAATTAGGATGATTCGCTTTGAAGAAGTCAGTAAGGCTTATCTCGGCGGTCGGCAAGCGCTTCAGGGGGTAGATTTTCATCTGCGTCCGGGAGAAATGGCGTTTCTGACCGGACATTCCGGGGCCGGGAAAAGCACCCTGCTAAAGCTTATTTGTGGTATCGAGCGCCCAAGTGCCGGCCAGATCTGGTTCAGCGGCCATGACATCAGTCGCCTGAAAAACAGCGAAGTGCCGTTTTTGCGCCGCCAGATCGGTATGATCTTTCAGGACCACCACCTGTTGATGGATCGTTCCGTATATGACAACGTGGCCATTCCGTTGATCATCGCCGGGGCCAGCGGAGAAGATATTCGCCGTCGCGTATCTGCCGCGCTGGACAAAGTGGGCCTGCTGGACAAGGCCAAAAGCTATCCGATCCAACTTTCTGGCGGTGAACAGCAGCGTGTAGGCATTGCCCGCGCCGTGGTAAACAAACCTGCCGTTCTGCTGGCTGATGAACCCACCGGTAACCTGGATGATGCTCTGTCGGAAGATATCCTTCGCCTGTTCGAAGAGTTCAACCGTGTTGGCGTCACCGTACTGATGGCAACCCATGACCGGGCGCTGATCGCCCGGCGTAATTATCGCCTGATGACTTTAAATCAGGGACGTTTGCACGGAGGCCAGGGTGGTTAATAAACGCAATTCCCGGACGCCTGCACCCAAAGCGGCAAAACAGAAGCGCCCCTCTAAAAGCAAAGCGCTGAAAGGCGGCTGGCAGGAGCAGTGGCGATATGCGCTGCATGGCTCGCTTTCTGATATGTGGCGTCAACCGTTAGCCACCTTGCTGACGGTGATGGTGATTGCCATCTCACTGACGTTGCCAAGCGTATGCTACATGGTGTGGAAAAACGTCAATCAGGCAGCAGAACAATGGTATCCCGCACCTCAGTTGACGGTTTACCTGAGTAAAACGCTGGATGACGACGCGGCAGAAAATGTTGTGGCGCAGTTGAAGAAAGAAGATGGCGTGGACAAAGTGAATTATCTGTCCCGCGAAGAGGCGATGGGCGAGTTCCGCAACTGGTCTGGTTTTGGTGGCGCGATGGACATGCTGGAGCAGAATCCACTGCCTGCCGTTGCCATCATCACGCCAAAGATGACCTTCCAGAGCAACGACACCATGAATAACCTGCGCGACCGCGTATCGAAAGTGCAGGGCGTGGATGAAGTGAAGATGGATGACAGCTGGTTTGCCCGCCTTGCCGCGCTGACCGGCCTGGTCGGCCAGGTGGCAGCCATGATCGGTATTCTGATGATTGTGGCCGTGTTCCTTGTGATCGGTAACAGCGTGCGGCTCAGTATCTTTGCGCGTCGCGACACCATCAATGTGCAGAAGCTGATTGGCGCAACAGATGGCTTTATTCTGCGGCCTTTCCTTTATGGCGGTGCGTTGCTCGGATTCGCCGGTGCGCTGCTGTCGTTGATCCTTTCAGAAGTCCTGGTGTTCCGTCTGGAAACGGTAGTGACTCAGGTTGCCGCCGTCTTTGGCACCACCTTTAATCTGACCGGTTTAGCCTGGGATGAGAGCCTGCTGCTGCTGCTGGTCTCCGCCATGATTGGCTGGATAGCCGCCTGGCTGGCGACGGTGCAACATTTACGTCGATTTACGCCGCAGTAACCCCTTTACATCTTTTTTGTTATAATCTTCCTCTGTTGCGTGAGTCCCCTGCACAGAGGAAGTTTTTATTCTACACTTCCCCTCCGGAGACTCCCCCTGCCCAGACGGTGTGTAATTTATGCACTGCTGACAGTGAACTTGTGGATAACTTTAGAGTCGAAGTAGCACAGATTGCTTTCATTTCTGGCTGCCGTTCACGTAGGCTTGTGGATTGTGCAGGGAAATGCACAGCATCATTGTTGAAAACAGAGAGGGTTTGAATGACCAAAGAAATGCAAACTTTAGCTATTGCTCCTTTAGGCAACCTGGATTCCTATATCCGTGCTGCCAATGCCTGGCCTATGCTGACGGCAGAAGAGGAAAAAGCGTTGGCTGAACGGCTGCATTACCAGGGCGATCTGGAAGCAGCTAAAACGCTGATCCTGTCTCACCTGCGCTTTGTTGTTCATGTCGCTCGTAACTATTCGGGCTACGGCTTGCCGCAGGCTGATCTGATTCAGGAAGGGAATATCGGCCTGATGAAGGCAGTGCGTCGCTTTAACCCGGAGGTGGGCGTACGTCTGGTCTCTTTTGCGGTGCACTGGATCAAAGCCGAAATTCACGAATATGTCCTGCGTAACTGGCGTATTGTGAAGGTCGCCACCACCAAGGCTCAGCGCAAGCTGTTCTTTAACCTGCGTAAAGCCAAGCAGCGTTTAGGCTGGTTTAATCAGGACGAAGTGGAGATGGTTGCCCGTGAACTGGGTGTTTCCAGCAAAGATGTGCTGGAGATGGAGTCGCGTATGGCGGCCCAGGACATGACTTTCGATCCTACGCCGGATGATGAAGGTGAAGGCCGCTCTATGGCGCCTATGCTCTACCTGCAGGATAAGTCCTCTGACTTTGCCGGTGGCATTGAGGAAGATAACTGGGATGCGCATGCTGCGGATAAACTCAGTGATGCGATGCAGGGTCTTGATGAGCGTAGCCAGGACATTATCCGTGCCCGCTGGCTGGACGATGACAACAAAACCACCCTGCAGGAACTGGCCGATAAATACGGCGTTTCTGCAGAGCGTGTGCGTCAGCTTGAAAAGAACGCGATGAAAAAACTGCGTGTCGCTATCGAAGCGTAAACCACAAGTTAATCAGGAAAGGGCGACTTCGGGTCGCCCTTTCTGTTTCTGCGGCAAAGGCAGCTTTGAAATCTGTAACGTGCCTGGTGTGCAAAATGTCTGACGTGCCTGCTTCTGATGCCGCATCCCGTACTCTGCCGTTCAGATAGCGCTTAGCGCACCTGCCAGCTCCAGCCGTCCCTCTGATCAACAAATCCTCCGTGCTGCATAAACGCGGCCATCGCCAGACGATCTTCCACACCTTTATCCGCCATCCACCATTGAACGATCGCCGGATTGTTTATCAGTAACTCTTCCAGCAGATAACTTCCGACGCCACGGCGACGGGTCACTTCCCGCACGTGAAAATCCACCAGCTCGCCCTGCGTTCCTTTTATCGTGACCTTAACAGCCGCCAGCAGACGGTCATTGAATTTTGCCGCCCAAATTTGCTGGGTTTCGCTCAGTACAGACGCCAGGACAGCCAGATCGCTCTCCGGCCAGATTTTCGCTAAATCAAGCCGGTCCTGCGGGGAGAAGTGTTGCAGTCTGATGATGGTCAGCTTCATAGGGAATACCGCACTAGTACGAAAGGCATATTGTAGCGAAATTACACAAAGAAGGGCGTGTAACTTTTCCTGTACGAATTCAAAGCAATCTGTTTATTGCTCAACTGAAAGGCAGGGTAAATACTTAGGCCTGTTCACAAAGCCAGCATAACGCGCTGGCTGAGCGGCTGAAAAGCCACCATAACTGCCAGTGTTTTGTCCTGTCAGTAGCGGGGGTTTCTGAATGTGTCAGTTGATTTACAGCAGAAAATTCCTGTTTAATAACCTGAAAATTAACACCTTATTATTAAAAATCGCTGCGTTTACCGGTAACTCATTCTTTCTTCGACGATTTATCGACATCCGCCAGCAATAAAAACAGCAATCACAACAGATGGGGTAGTTCGGATGAAAATCAGTAAAGGTAGCGCGTTCCTGGCGGGTTGTGTGGCCCTGGCGATGAGCCACGCAGCCGTAGCGAAAGACATTAAAGTTGCCATTGTTGGCGCAATGTCTGGCCCGGTAGCGCAATATGGCGATATGGAATTCACCGGTGCTAAACAGGCGATTGCCGATATCAATGCCAAAGGTGGCGTGAACGGCGACAAACTGGTTGGCGTGGAATATGACGATGCCTGCGATCCAAAACAGGCCGTGGCCGTAGCCAACAAAGTGATCAACGACGGTATCCGTTACGTCATTGGTCATCTTTGCTCCTCCTCTACGCAGCCTGCTTCTGATATCTATGAAGACGAAGGCATACTGATGATTACCCCGGCTGCAACCAATGCAGACCTGACCACTCGCGGTTACAAGATGATCATGCGTACCACCGGTCTGGACTCAGATCAGGGGCCTACGGCGGCAACGTACATCCTCAGCGAAATCAAACCTCAGCGTATTGCCGTTATCCATGATAAACAGCAGTACGGTGAAGGCCTGGCGCGTTCTGTTCAGGAAAGCCTGAAGAAAAACGGCGGCAACGTGGTGATGTTTGAAGGCATCACGGCAGGAGATAAAGACTTCTCCACGCTGGTAGCGCGCCTGAAGAAAGAGAACGTGGATTTCGTTTACTTCGGCGGTTATTACCCGGAGATGGGCCAGATGCTGCGTCAGGCCCGTGCTGCCGGTCTTAAAACCCAGTTTATGGGACCGGAGGGCGTGGGTAACTCCTCCCTGTCCAACATTGCCGGTGCTGCCTCTGAAGGCATGCTGGTGACGCTGCCTAAGCGTTACGACCAGGTTCCGGCTAACAAAGCCATTGTTGACGCGCTGAAAGCGAAGAAACTGGATTCAACCGGCCCGTTCGTCTGGACCACCTATGCGGCTTTGCAGTCACTGACTACCGGGATGGAACGCAGCAAAAGTGCTGAGCCTGAAGATATCGCGAAGAACCTGAAAGAGGGTGCGCCGGTACCAACCGTAATGGGTGACCTGAGCTGGGATGGCAAAGGCGATCTGAAAGGCTTTGAGTTCGGCATTTTCAAATGGCATGCAGACGGCTCATCAACCGCGGTGAAATAATCCAGTCGGGCTTTGCCTGACGGTCCTTTACCGTGCAGGCCAGCGGTGAAGGCGACGTTGTTGCCAGTAACAGCAAACGTCTGGTGAATGACTCCCGGACGTTTTTTTCATTCTCTCCGCCGAGGCGGATAGAAGTAAGGTATCAAGGTATGTCCGAGCAGTTTCTCTACTTCCTGCAGCAAATGTTCAACGGCGTAACGTTGGGCAGCACCTATGCGCTGATCGCCATCGGTTACACTATGGTGTACGGCATCATCGGCATGATCAACTTCGCCCACGGCGAGGTCTATATGATCGGCAGCTATGTCTCTTTTATCGTGATCGCCGCCCTGATGATGATGGGCATCGACGTCAGCTGGATGCTGATCGGTGCCGGATTTATTGTGGCGATTGTGATCGCCAGCGCCTACGGCTGGAGCATTGAGCGCGTGGCCTATAAACCGGTACGCTCATCGAAGCGTTTGATAGCGCTGATCTCCGCCATCGGGATGTCGATCTTCCTGCAAAACTACGTCAGCCTGACCCAGGGTTCACGCGATCTGGCGCTGCCAAGCCTGATTACCGGACAGTGGACGCTGGGTGAAACCAATGGCTTTGCCGCGACCATCTCCACTATGCAGATTGTAATCTGGGTTGTGACTTTCCTGTCGATGCTGGCATTGACGCTGTTCATTCGCTATTCCCGCATGGGGCGTGCCTGCCGCGCCTGTGCGGAAGACCTGAAAATGGCCAGCCTGCTGGGCATTAACACTGACCGGGTGATCTCCCTGACGTTTGTGATCGGCGCCGCTATGGCTGCTGTCGCGGGCGTATTGTTGGGGCAATTTTACGGCGTGATCAACCCCTACATCGGCTTTATGGCCGGTATGAAAGCCTTTACCGCAGCTGTTCTTGGCGGCATCGGTAGTATTCCTGGCGCGATGCTGGGTGGCCTGATCCTCGGTATTGCTGAAGCCCTGACATCGGCCTATCTCAGCACTGAATACAAAGATGTGGTGTCGTTTGCCCTGCTGATTGTGGTGCTGCTGGTGATGCCAACCGGTATCCTGGGCCGTCCGGAGGTTGAGAAAGTATGAAGCATCTTAACCTGCTTAACGCCATCGCCTCTTCGCTGATGCTGGTGGTGCTGGCTGCCTTCTTTATGGGGATGCGGCTGAATCTGGATGGCACTCATCTGGTCGTAAACAACGCGGGCAGCGTCCGCTGGAACTGGATCGCCACCGGTGCTGCGGTAGTCTTTTTCTTCCAGCTGCTGCGCCCTTTGATGCAGAAAGGCCTGAAAAAAATATCTGGCCCTGCGCTGGTATTACCGGGCATTGATGGCTCAACGCCGAAGCAAAAACTGCTGATGGTGGTGATGATCATTGCCGCTGTGGCCTGGCCTTTCCTCGTCTCCCGGGGAACCGTGGATATCGCCACGCTGACGCTGATTTACGTGATGCTCGGCCTGGGCCTGAACGTGGTGGTGGGGTTGTCTGGCCTTCTGGTTCTGGGTTATGGCGGCTTCTATGCTATCGGCGCTTATACCTTCGCGTTGCTGAACCACTACTACGGCATGAGTTTCTGGGAATGCCTGCCGCTGGCCGGACTGGTAGCCGCCATGTTTGGGCTGTTGCTGGGCTTCCCGGTTCTGCGTTTGCGCGGTGACTATCTGGCGATTGTTACCCTGGGGTTCGGCGAGATTGTGCGTATTTTGCTGCTGAACAACACCGAAATCACCGGCGGCCCGAACGGCATCAGCCAGATCCCGAAACCCTCGTTGTTCGGGCTGGAATTCAACCGCAGCGTCCGCGACGGCGGATGGGATACCTTTCATAACTTCTTCGGGCTGAAATACGATCCCAGCGATCGCATCATCTTCCTCTACATGGTGGCGCTGCTGCTGGTAGTGATCACCCTGTTCGTGATCAACCGCCTGCTGCGTATGCCACTGGGCCGTGCGTGGGAAGCGCTGCGTGAAGATGAAATAGCCTGCCGTTCACTGGGCCTCAGCCCTACGCGCATCAAACTGACTGCTTTTACCATCAGCGCCGCTTTTGCAGGCTTTGCCGGAAGCCTGTTTGCTGCCCGTCAGGGATTTGTCAGCCCGGAATCCTTCACCTTTGCCGAGTCGGCTTTTGTGCTGGCAATCGTGGTGCTGGGCGGTATGGGATCGCAATTTGCGGTCATCCTTGCTGCTATCCTGCTGGTGGTTTCGCGCGAGCTGATGCGCGATCTGAATGAGTACAGCATGCTGGTCCTCGGTGGCCTGATGGTGCTGATGATGATCTGGCGCCCTCAGGGACTGCTGCCGATGAAGCGGCCACATCTGAAGCTGAAGAGTGTGGAAAAAGGAGCGCAGCCATGAAGCCTCTGTTAGCCGTAAATGGCCTGATGATGCGTTTTGGCGGCCTGCTCGCCGTCAACAACGTTGAGCTGGAACTGCGCCCGCAGGAGATCGTCTCGCTGATCGGGCCAAACGGTGCTGGGAAAACCACGGTGTTTAACTGCCTGACCGGCTTCTATCGCCCCACAGGCGGCAGCATCACGCTCCGCGATCGGCAGCTTGCTGGCCTGCCAGGTCAGAAAATTGCCCGGATGGGCATCGTGCGCACTTTCCAGCATGTACGCCTGTTCCGTGAAATGACGGTGATTGAAAACCTGTTGGTGGCTCAGCATCAGCACCTGAAAAGCGGCGTGTTTGCCGGTCTGTTGAAAACGCCTGCCTTCCGTAAAGCGGAAAGTGAAGCGCTGGATCGCGCGGCCACCTGGCTGGAGCGTGTAGGGCTGCTGGACATGGCTAACCGCCAGGCAGGCAACCTGGCTTACGGTCAGCAACGTCGCCTGGAAATCGCCCGCTGCATGGTGACCCGTCCGGAGATCCTGATGCTGGATGAACCCGCAGCCGGACTGAACCCGAGAGAAACTCACGAGCTTGACGAACTGATCGCAGAACTGCGCAGTGAACACAACGTCTCGGTACTGTTGATTGAACATGATATGAAACTGGTAATGGGTATTTCAGACCGCATCTACGTGGTGAATCAGGGCACTCCGCTGGCAAACGGCACGCCGGAAGAGATCCGCAACAACCCGGACGTGATCCGCGCCTATCTGGGAGAAGCCTGATATGAGCATGCTCTCTCTGGAAAACGTCAGCGCCCACTACGGCAAGATTCAGGCGCTGCATAACGTCAGCCTGCACATTAATCAGGGTGAAATCGTCACGCTGATTGGCGCTAACGGCGCAGGCAAAACCACCATTCTGGGCACGCTTTGCGGCGAGCCGAGAGCCACGCAGGGGACGATTACTTTCGACGGTAAAGCGATCACCGGGTGGCAAACAGCGCGGATCATGCGTGAAGCGATCGCTATCGTTCCGGAAGGAAGGCGGGTTTTCTCCCGGATGACCGTGGAAGAGAACCTGGCAATGGGCGGATTTTTTGCCGATCGTCAGCAGTATCAGACGCGCATCAAACGGGTTTATGAACTCTTCCCACGCCTCTATGAACGACGTGTGCAACGCGCTGGCACTATGTCGGGCGGCGAGCAGCAGATGCTCGCCATCGGACGTGCGCTGATGAGCCAGCCACGCCTGCTGCTGCTGGATGAGCCTTCTCTCGGGCTGGCTCCCATTATCATCCAGCAAATCTTCGACACCATTGAGCAACTGCGTCAGGAAGGTATGACCATCTTCCTTGTCGAGCAGAACGCCAATCAGGCGCTGAAGCTGGCTGACCGGGGCTACGTGCTGGAAAACGGCCATGTGGTGCTGGAAGACACCGGCGAAGCCCTGCTGGCCAATGAAGCCGTTCGCAGCGCCTATCTGGGCGGCTAGCTTTCAGGCATGGCTTACCAGGAATCCCGGATGACAAAGCATGGACAGGCAACGCTCAGTATTGGTCGCCGGATTTTTTGCCCTGGACTTGCTTTTACAGGCTACACAGAAATATGAGGCGAGGGGGACATAGCTCGTGAATAAAGCGTCTCGCACCATGGACGGTGCGAGCCGAGCTATCAGGGACGATGCTTTTTGCGTCTTTATGAACGAGCTATGTTCCCCTCGTTGCCCCCGTGCCTACCGACGCATTTTTACGTCTTTATGAACGAGCTATGTTCCCCTCGTTGCCCCCGTGCTTACCGACGCCTTTTTACGTCTTTATGAACGAGCTATGTTCCCCTCGTTTCACCCGTGCCTACCGATGCCTTATCGTCTTTATGAACGAGCTATGCCCCCGAACTTACCGACAACTACGTACCACCTTAAACCCGGTTTTACCGTCACCTGAGTGTCATGTACCCGTCATAAACCCGTTATCTTTCCGTCATTTTCCCGTGTCATGTTACTTCCCGGACAATAAGAACGCGCGAATTCGCGCGAAAACACCGGGCACAGGAAACCGATATGACAGCGTTCTCATTTCGTAAAACCGCACTTTGCGTGGTACTGGGACTGACCTTCAGCGGTCACGCACTGGCTGCAACCGATATTCCATTCTGGCACTCCATGGAAGGCGAACTGGGCGTAGAGGTGGAGTCGCTGGCTAAACGCTTCAACGACTCCCACCCTGACTACAAAATTGTGCCGACCTACAAAGGCAACTACGAACAGAGCCTGGCCGCCGGTATTGCTGCTGTGCGTTCCGGTAAAGCCCCGGCAATCCTGCAGGTTTATGAAGTGGGTACGGCTACCATGATGGCTTCAAAAGCTATTGTGCCGGTCTACGATGTCTTTAAAAACTCGGGCATCACCTTTGATGAAAAACAGTTTGTGCCGACCGTGGCCGGATACTACAGCGACGCCAATGGCCACCTGATTTCTCAGCCCTTCAACAGCTCCACACCGGTGCTCTACTACAACAAAGACGCCTTTAAAAAAGCGGGGCTGAACCCGGACGAACCGCCAAAAACCTGGCAGGAACTGCAAACAGCCGCCGCCGCACTGCGTAAATCGGGAATGACCTGTGGCTACGCCAGTGGCTGGCAGGGATGGATCCAGATTGAAAACTTCAGCGCCTGGCATGGCCTGCCAGTAGCCACCAAAAACAACGGCTTTGACGGCACCGACGCCGCACTGGAATTCAACAAGCCGGTGCAGGTGCGTCATATCCAGATGCTGGAAGAGATGAACAAAAAAGGGGAGTTCACCTACTTTGGCCGCAAAGATGAATCCACCGCCAAGTTCTACAACGGCGATTGTGGCATCACCACGGCCTCTTCCGGCTCTCTGGCTGATATCCGCCACTATGCCAAATTCAACTACGGCGTGGGCATGATGCCGTATGACGCCACCGTACCGAATGCGCCACAGAACGCCATTATTGGCGGGGCGAGCCTGTGGGTGATGAAAGGCAAAGATGCCGACACCTATAAAGGCGTGGCGGAATTTATGCAATTCCTGGCTAAACCAGAGATCGCCGCAGAATGGCACCAGAAAACCGGCTATCTGCCGATCACCACGGCGGCCTATGAACTGACCCGTCAACAGGGCTTCTACGAGAAAAACCCAGGGGCTGACACGGCCACCCGTCAGATGCTGAACAAGCCGCCATTGCCTTTCACCAAAGGAATGCGTCTGGGCAACATGCCGCAAATCCGCACCATAGTCGATGAAGAGCTGGAAGGCGTCTGGACCGGCAAGAAAACGCCTCAGGCTGCACTGGATAACGCGGTCACCCGTGGCAACCTGCTGCTTCGCCGCTTTGAACAGACGGTTAAACAGTAAGCCAGAGAGAGAAAACACCCCTGGCTATCAGGACTATCCCGGCTGGCATGGTATTCCGGCTAAGCCAGCCGGGGATCTCTGACCGCCCTTAAGGGCGATATCTGTTGCAAGGGCGGGAATTCTTTCGCCCGTTTCAGCGTTGAATAACCTATTTCAAGGCGACGTTATGTCTTCTTCCCGTCCCGTATTCCGCTCACGCTGGCTGCCCTATCTGCTGGTGCTGCCCCAGTTGCTGATCACCGTCGTCTTCTTCCTCTGGCCTGCGGGCGAAGCGCTGTGGTATTCGGTACAAAGCGTCGATCCCTTTGGCCTCTCCAGCACGTATGTCGGCATGGAGAATTTCAAACGCCTGATGGGCGACGAGTACTACCTCGACTCTTTTCTGACCACGATGATCTTCAGCGGCCTGGTTACGGTTATCGGTCTGGTGGTATCGCTGTTTTTTGCCGCGCTGGTGGATCACGTAGTGCGCCTTAAACGCTTCTATCAGACACTGTTCTTACTACCCTATGCGGTAGCGCCAGCCGTGGCTGCGGTATTATGGATGTTCCTGTTCAGCCCCGGCCTGGGTCTGATCACCCACTTCCTGCGGTATCTCGGCTACGACTGGAATCATGCACAAAACAGCGGGCAGGCGATGTTCCTGGTGGTGCTGGCCTCCATCTGGCAGCAGATGAGCTACAACTTCCTGTTCTTCTTTGCCGCGCTGCAATCGATCCCAAAATCACTGACCGAAGCCGCAGCCATTGACGGTGCCGGGCCGGTAAGACGGTTTTTCCAGCTCTCACTACCGCTGATAACGCCGGTGGGTTTCTTCCTGGTGGTGGTCAACCTGGTCTATGCCTTCTTCGATACCTTCCCGGTGATCGACGCCGCAACCGGCGGTGGCCCGGTACAGTCCACCACCACGCTGATTTACAAAATCTACCGTGAAGGCTTTGCCGGACTGGATCTCTCCTCTTCCTCCGCACAGTCGGTAGTGCTGATGGTGCTGGTTATTATCCTGACGGTGATCCAGTTCCGCTACGTCGAAAAAGGGTGCGTTACCAATGATTGAGAACCGACGCGGGCTGACGCTCTTCAGCCATGTGATGTTGGGGCTGGGCATTCTGACCGTCCTGTTCCCGCTCTACGTGGCGTTTGTCGCCGCCAGCCTGAGCAACAGTGAAGTCTTTCAGGTGCCGATGACGCTGATCCCTGGCCGCCATCTTCTGGAAAACATGGCTAACATCTGGCAGCACGGCGTAGCGCAGAACAGTGCACCCTTTGGCGTGATGCTGATGAACAGCGCGATTATGGCGTTGTGCATCACTGCCGGAAAAATCACCGTCTCGATCCTCTCCGCTTTTGCACTGGTGTGGTTCCGTTTCCCGCTGCGCTCGCTGTTTTTCTGGATGATATTTATCACCCTGATGCTGCCGGTTGAGGTCAGGATCTTCCCCACCGTAGAGGTGATTTCCAGCCTGAATATGCTCGACAGCTACAGCGGATTAACGCTGCCGCTGATGGCTTCCGCCACGGCGACTTTCCTGTTCCGTCAGTTCTTTATGACCCTGCCTGATGAGCTGATCGAGGCGGCACGCATTGATGGAGCCAGCCCGATGCGCTTTTTCTGGGACATCGTCCTGCCGCTGTCGAAAACCAATCTGGCGGCGCTGTTCGTAATCACCTTTATCTACGGCTGGAATCAATACATGTGGCCGCTGCTGATCATCAGTGAGGCCGATTTGGGCACCGCCGTAGCCGGCATCCGCAGCATGATTGGCAACGGCGATGGATCCACCCAGTGGAATCTGGTGATGGCGGCGATGCTGCTGACCATGATCCCACCGATTGTGATTGTTTTAGTGATGCAGCGCGCCTTTGTTCGCGGGCTGGTAGAGAGTGAGAAATAATATGGCAGGCGTAAAACTTCAGGCCGTCACCAAATCCTACGACGGCAAAAACCAGATTATTCAACCGCTGGATGTGATAATCCGTGATGGCGAATTTGTGGTGATGGTCGGCCCTTCCGGCTGCGGAAAATCCACGCTCTTAAGGATGGTCGCCGGGCTTGAGCAGGTCACCAGCGGTGATATTTACATCGACAACCAGCGCGTCACACAGATGGAGCCGAAAGATCGGGGCATTGCGATGGTGTTCCAGAACTACGCCCTCTATCCGCACATGAGCGTGGAGCAGAACATGGCCTATGGCCTGAAAATCCGCGGCATGGGCAAAGAGCATATCCGCCAGCGAGTGCTGGAAACCGCAAAAAGCCTGGAACTTGATGCGCTGCTCGATCGTCGTCCCCGCGAACTTTCGGGCGGGCAACGCCAGCGTGTGGCAATGGGCAGGGCGATTGTGCGTGAACCAGCGGTATTTCTGTTCGATGAACCCTTGTCAAACCTGGATGCCCGGCTGCGGGTGCAGATGCGGCTTGAGCTTCAGCAACTGCATCGCCGCCTGAAAACCACCAGTCTGTATGTCACTCATGATCAGGTGGAGGCGATGACCCTGGCACAGCGAGTGATGGTAATGAACAAAGGCGTGCTGGAACAGTCAGGGACGCCGGTAGAAGTGTATGAGCGCCCGGCAACCCGCTTTGTTGCCAGCTTTATCGGCGCGCCTTCCATGAACCTGCTGGAGGGTGAGATGAATGATGATGGCTCGCGTCTGACATTGTCGGAAGGGTTTGCCCTACCTCTGGCTCAGGCCAGAGCGCGCTGGGCAAACAGGTCATTGACGCTGGGGATTCGTCCGGAACATATTAAGCTCTCGTCACAACAGGCTGGCGGCCTGCCGCTGGTGGTGGAGACGCTGGAGATGCTGGGCGCAGACAATCTGGCGCATGGCAAACTGGGCGGCCGCAATGTGGTGGTCCGGCTGCCGCACATTGAGCGTCCGACACCTGGCAGCATGTTATGGCTGCATCTGCCTGCAGAATCGCTACACTTCTTTGACACCCTTAATGGACAACGGCTCGAATGAGAAATAAAGCCTGGCCTTACCCGGCCATTGTTGCGCACCGTGGCGGGGGCAAACTGGCCCCGGAAAATACCCTTGCGGGCATCGACGTGGGCGCAAAACTGGGCCACAAGATGATCGAATTTGATGTGAAACTGTCGCAGGATGGCGAAATTTTCCTGCTGCATGATGACACGCTGGACAGGACCAGTAATGGCTGGGGGATCGCCGGTCAGTTGCCCTGGGAAAAGCTGGTACAGCTGGATGTGGGAGGCTGGTATGGCAAAGATTTCGCCGATCAGCGACTGCCGTTGCTCTCCCAGGTTGCTAAGCGTTGTGCAAGTTATCAGATGATGGCCAATATCGAAATCAAACCGACTTCCGGACTTGAAGCTGAAACCGGGCGGGCGGTGGCACTTGCCGCGCGGGATCTCTGGCATACCCAGACCACGCCATTGCTCTCTTCTTTCTCCTTTATCGCGCTGGAAGCGGCTAAAGAAGCCGCGCCGGAACTGCCTCGCGGGTTATTGCTGGATGAGTGGGATGAAAACTGGCAGGCATTGACCGAAACGCTGGCGTGCGTCTCCATCCACCTCAATTATCGGGTGCTGACTGAACAGAGAGTCGCAGAGTTAAAAGCGGCTGGGCTGCGGATTCTGGTTTATACGGTAAACAGCCCGGAGCAGGCAAAGAAACTGCTGAAGTGGGGCGTCGATGCTATCTGTACTGACCGCATCGACACCCTGGGTCCGAATTTCCCGCAGGCTTAATTATTGTTCTGCTGAACTGGCGGCTGGGTATTGTTACCCGGCTGCGATTGCAGCACGCGCTGAGAGGCACTGTTGCGCTGTTCCTGAACTTTACGCTGCATATCCTGGCTTTGACGCTGCTGATCCTGCTGTAACTTCAGTTTTTGCTGGGACTGCTGCGCCTGCATATGTTGCTGTGTCCGTTGAGTGCTTGGATTGTAACCCGGCTGGTTCGGATTATTGTTATTCAACATGTTTGCCATGCCGCTTAACGGCACCAGTGCGGCAAAAATAATTAACCATTTCATAAACTGCCCTCCATGTTTCTTCCCTCAAGTGTATGCCAGGCGCGTAAAAGCGGCGCCAGGAGTTGACTGATTTTCACTGTCTGCTCGCCTTTTCTTTTATTTCGTACACACTTACCAGCGGTAAACAAACGTAAATAATCATGAAGAGGTGAAGATGACTGGACAAGGTAAGTGGGCGCGGTTCGCCGGGCCGCTGATGATCGGGTTGTTTCTCTGGCAGGGAGCGCACGCTGCCCCTGCTGCACCCGCCGTTTCTTATGGGGTGGATGCGGACACTTTTCATCCGGTAAAAGAGCAGCACGGGATGGTGGCGTCGGTGGATGCCACCGCCACTCAGGTGGGGGTGGATATCCTCAAGCAGGGCGGCAATGCGGTTGATGCAGCCATTGCCGTTGGCTATGCGCTGGCAGTGACTCACCCACAGGCCGGTAATCTGGGCGGCGGAGGCTTTATGATGCTGCGTACGGCCTCTGGCCGCACCACGGCGATCGATTTCCGTGAAATGGCCCCGACCAGAGCCAGCCGCGATATGTTTCTGGATGCGCAGGGCAATGCCGACAGTAAAAAATCCCTGACCTCTCATCTCGCTTCTGGCGTTCCGGGCACGGTGGCAGGCTTTGCGCTGGCTAGTAAAGAATATGGCACCCTGCCTCTGAGCCAGCTTATCCAGCCAGCGATCAAACTGGCAAGCCAGGGCATTGAGGTGAATCAGGCTCTGGCTGATGACCTTAAGGTCTACGGCAAGGAGGTGCTGATCGCTCATCCCAACAGTAAAGCCATTTTCTACAAAAAGGATGGCATGCCTTACGCACGGGGTGAGAAGCTGGTCCAGCGTAATCTGGCACACAGTCTGGAGCTGATCGCAAAGCAGGGGCCGGATGCCTTCTATAAAGGCGAGATCGCCGATCAGATCGATCGTGAAATGGCAGCGAACGGCGGCCTGATCAGCAAAGCTGACATGGCAAAGTACAAGGCGGTGGAGCGTAAGCCGATCGGCGGCACTTATCGCGGATATGAAGTCTTCTCTATGCCGCCTCCTTCTTCGGGAGGGATCCATATTGTGCAAATCCTGAATATCCTGGAAAACTTTGACCTGGCGAAAATGGGCTTTGGCAGCGCGGATGCCATGCAGGTGATGGCTGAGGCGGAGAAGTATGCCTATGCTGACCGCTCGGAATATCTGGGCGATCCGGACTTTGTTAAGGTGCCGTGGCAGGCGCTTACCAGCAAAGCCTATGCAAAATCGCTGGCGCAGCAGATCGACGTGAATAAAGCGCGACCTTCTTCAGAAATTAAACCGGGCAAACTGGCTCCTTATGAAAGCAACCAGACCACGCATTTCTCCGTGGTAGATAAGCAGGGTAACGCGGTGGCGGTGACCTATACGCTGAATACCTATTTTGGTAGCGGCATTGTGGCAGGCAACAGCGGCATCCTGATGAACAATGAAATGGATGACTTCTCGGCCAAACCAGGGACGCCAAACGTTTATGGTCTGGTGGGGGGAGAGGCCAACGCAGTCGGGCCTTATAAGCGTCCGCTCTCCTCTATGTCGCCGACTATTGTGGCTAAAGACGGTAAAACCTGGCTGGTTACCGGCAGCCCGGGTGGCAGCCGCATCATCACAACCGTGCTGCAAATGGTGGTGAACAGCATCGATTACGGGATGAATATTGCAGAGGCGACCAATGCGCCACGCTTCCATCATCAGTGGCTTCCGGATCAGCTGCGGGTGGAGAAGGGCTTCAGCCCGGATACCCTGAAGCTGCTGGAAGCTAAAGGTCAGCATGTGAAGGTGCAGCCTGCGATGGGCAGCACGCAGAGTATTATGATTGGGCCGGACGGCACGCTGTATGGCGCGTCGGATCCCCGCTCCATTGATGATTTAACTGCAGGTTATTAATCACTGAAAGGAGAGCCCCGGATGAGGTATGTTTCCGGGGCTCAATAAGGACTGACGATCTCAGCCGTTGTTCCTCAGGGCAGGGTAGAAATGTTTATCAGCTCACTTTCAACTGACACCGGCTATTCCTAACTATCCCCCTGCTTGTCATAACCTTCTACCCCAGGCCAAACCGGGCCATATAGAGCGCATCAACCTGCTGCCCATTCCGCACGGCATAACGGCGGGCCACGCCTTCAGTCACAAAACCGAACTTTTCGTAAAGCGCGATGGCTGTGGCGTTGTCGGCAAATACGGTCAGCTCAATACGTTCGACGGCGAGCCAGTTATCGCAAAGGTTAATCATCTCCTGCATTAATGCTGTTGCCACGCCTTTGCCGCGCTGGTGGCAATCCACGCAAATCCCAAATGATGCGGTATGTCGGCGGCGGGCACGACTGTTCACTTCCAGCGTCAAATCACCAACCACCACGTTATCGATACAGGCCACCAGACGGTGCAGACCGGCACGGGAAGTCTCCACGCGTTCCTGCCAGGTTTGCAGAGAGGGATGAGGGAGTTGGAGCGTATCAGCGTAGGTTTCGGGCTGGCTCATAATGCGTTGCAGTGCTTCTGCATCGCCCTTTTCCGCATGACGTATCACAATCTCACGCATTGTCTCTCTCCTTGTTGAATGGTAATCCTCTTTAAGATCATGGGCTTTAGCTGATAAATCAAGCAAAAAAATACTTTACAAGTGCGAATGATAATGATTATTATTGTCATGCGTTCCCGACATGGGCTTCACGGACCAACGGGAAAGCACGACATTGCTCACATTGCTTCCAAGTATTATTTAGCCAGCTCGGGTGCTGGCTTTTTTTTTGCCTGCTATTTGCCCTCCTCAGCACGCCTGAATATTCCGCCTGTTTTTAATCGAAATATTTGAACAGAGAAGACAATTTTCTCCGCTATCATCGCTTTTAGATCAGGTCCAGACTGTGTGAAAACGTTGAGGAGGATTGAATATGATTTACTTACGCAAAGCACAGGAACGCGGTCATGCTAATCATGGCTGGCTGGACAGCTATCACACGTTTTCTTTCGCGAACTATTATGACGCCAACTTCATGGGCTTCTCGGCGTTGCGCGTTATCAACGAAGACGTGATCGATGGCGGTCAGGGATTTGGCACTCATCCCCACAAAGATATGGAAATTCTGACCTACGTGCTTTCCGGTACGGTCGAGCACGAAGACAGCATGGGTAACAAAGAGCAGATCCCAGCCGGTGAGTTTCAGATCATGAGCGCCGGAACCGGTGTGCGTCATTCCGAGTACAACGCCAGTAAAGAAGTGCCTTTGCACCTTTACCAGATCTGGATTATCCCGGAAGAAACCGGCATAGAGCCACGTTACGCTCAGCGCCGTTTCGACGATGTGCAGGGCCGCCAGCTGGTGCTGTCACCGGATGCGCGTGAGGGCTCGCTGAAGGTGTTCCAGGATATGACGCTGTCCCGTTGGGCTTTGAAACAGGGCGAGCAGGGTACTGTAAACGTGGAGTCAGGTCGCCGTATCTGGATCCAGGTGGTTAAGGGTGACGTGACTGTTAACGGTGAAAAAGCCTCAACCAGCGATGCCTTTGCGATTTGGGATGAAGCTGCGCTGGAGATTGTTGCCGGTAGCGATGCGGAAATCCTGCTGTTTGATCTGCCTGCGGTTTAAGTTCGTCACACTTTGGGTGCGGTTTACCGCACCCTTCACCGTTTATCAGCCATTTTTGTTACACTCTTCTTATCTCTCCTCAAATCCCTTTTGAACATGAAGAAGAAAAGACCGGTATTACAGGATGTTGCCGATCGTGTGGGCATCACTAAAATGACCGTTAGTCGCTATCTGCGCAATCCCGATCAGGTCTCTGTCGCGCTACAGAGCCGCATCGCCGAAGCGCTGGATGAGCTGGGTTATATCCCCAATAAAGCCCCCGATATTTTGTCTAATGCCACCAGCCGGGCTATTGGCGTTTTGCTGCCTTCACTGACTAACCAGGTCTTTGCTGATGTCCTGCGTGGCATTGAGGCCGTCACCGATGCTGCGGGATACCAGACGATGCTGGGCCATTTCGGCTACAGTGCAGAAAAAGAAGAACTTCAGATCCGCTCGCTGCTTGGCTGGAACATCGATGGATTAATCCTCACCGAACGCACCCACACACCCGCCAGCCTGAGAATGATTGAAACAGCCGGCATCCCGGTGATTGAGATGATGGATTGTGTCTCACCCTGTCTGGATATGGCCGTGGGGTTTGATAACGTTGAAGCGGCGCGGCAGATGACCCATGCGATCCTTAAAAAAGGTCACCGGCGCACCGTCTATCTCGGGGCGCGGCTGGATGAGCGAACGCTGCTTAAACAGCAGGGTTATGAGCAGGCGATGCGTGAAGCCAGCCTTGAGCCCCGCAGCATCATGAGAGAAGAAGCTTCCTCCTTTTCCATGGGTGGCCTGCTTCTGCAGGAAGCTCAAAAACACTATCCCGACACCGACAGCCTGTTTTGTACCAACGATGACCTGGCGATAGGCGCGATGTTTGAATGCCAGCGTCAGGGACTTCGTGTTCCCCAGGAGATGGCGATAGCGGGTTTTCACGGCCATGATATTACTCAGGTGGTAACACCTGTACTGGCAACGGTGGTGACGCCGCGTGAAGAGATGGGGCGGGAATCTGCTGCCCTGCTGCTGGCCAGCATCCGCGGCCAGCAGGCTGACGTAAAGCAGGTGAATGTCGGTTTCGCGATTTCAGAAGGGGGCAGCATCTGAGCCTGGCTCGGCGGTTAACCTCAGAGGGGCATTAAGAGAGACTTTGTCTCTTTGTGCCCCTGAACTCTGAAACTCTCATTTCTTTGAACCACTTCACATTTACCAGCTTTTTCCTCCCCAGCTGTTGCCTTCGTGCGTGGCCGTCCAGACAATGTTACCGATAACAATGCAGGAATTTCCTGACGGCCCTCTTCACTGACTTCTTTGCCGGAGCATAAATAATGAAACCTACCCTCTCGTCCCGTCACGTTTTCGTGCTTATGGGCGTATCCGGAAGTGGCAAATCAGCGGTGGCTAATGCCGTTGCACACCAGCTGAAAGCGGCGTTTCTTGACGGGGATTTCCTTCATCCTCGCGCCAACATTCAGAAAATGGCGGAAGGTCATCCGCTGAATGATGACGATCGCAAGCCGTGGCTGGAAGCGATAAACGATGCCGCTTTTGCCATGCAGCGCACCAACGATGTATCGTTGATTGTCTGCTCAGCCCTGAAAAAGCAGTACCGGGATATCCTGCGCAAGGGCAATGACAATCTTTCGTTCGTCTATCTGAAAGGTGACTTCGACACCATTGAATCCCGTCTGCGCGCACGTAAAGGTCACTTTTTCAAGCCGCAGATGCTGGTAACCCAGTTCGAAACGCTGGAAGAGCCGGGCAATGATGAGCGCGGCGTGCTGGTGGTGGATATTAATCAAACGCTGGATGAGGTTGTGGCTGCCACCATTGCCACCATCGAAGGTGCAATAAAACAATAAGTTGGATGTAATGGCTACTGCAACACTGGTTTTGACAGCAGCGGGTTCTGTTTTACTGCTGCTGTTTCTGGTTATGAAAGCGCGTATGCACGCTTTTGTTGCCCTGATGTTAGTCTCCGTTGGTGCCGGTATTTTCTCCGGCATGCCCCTCGATAAAATTGCCGACACCATGCAAAAAGGCATGGGCGGCACCCTCGGATTCCTCGCTATCGTGGTCGCGCTGGGCGCGATGTTCGGCAAAATTCTGCATGAAACCGGTGCGGTCGATCAGATCGCCATCAAAATGCTGAAAACCTTCGGGGAAAGCCGGGCACACTATGCGATGGGCATTGCAGGCCTGATCTGCGCACTGCCTCTGTTCTTTGAGGTGGCGATCGTGCTGCTGATCAGTATCGCTTTCGCCGTTGCGCGCCGCACGCATGATAATCTGGTCAAACTGGTTATCCCTCTGTTTGCCGGCGTGGCAGCTTCTGCGGCCTTCCTGCTGCCGGGGCCAGCCCCGATGCTGCTGGCTTCTCAGATGCATGTCGATTTTGGCTGGATGATCCTGCTTGGCCTCTGTGCGGCTATTCCCAGCATGCTGATTGCCGGCCCGTTGTTCGGTAACTTTATCAGTCGCCATGTTAAGTTCACGCTGCCTACCGAGACCACCCATCCGGAATTTGACGAGAGCAAATTGCCTTCGTTCGGTTTCAGCCTGTCGCTGATCCTGTTCCCGCTGGTGCTGGTAGGGCTGAAAACTATCGGCGCCCGCTTTACCGCACCGGGGTCAACGCTCTATGAATGGCTCGAATTCATTGGGCATCCGTTTATCGCCATCCTGCTGGCTTGCCTGGTTGCCATCTACGGTCTGGCTTACCGCCAGGGCATGGATAAAGAGCGTGTGATGCAGATTTGTGGCAGCGCCCTGCAGCCAGCCGGGATTATTCTGCTGGTGATTGGTGCCGGTGGCGTATTTAAGCAGGTGCTGGTGGATTCAGGCGTTGGCCCGGCGCTGGGCAATGCATTAACCGGAGCCGGACTGCCCGTGGCGCTGGCGTGCTTTATCCTGGCCGGCGCGGTGCGCATCATTCAGGGTTCAGCAACGGTAGCCTGCCTGACAGCGGTAGGCTTGATCATGCCAGTGATTGAACCGCTGCATTACTCTGGCGCGCAGATGGCAGCGCTGTCGATCTGCATCGCCGGTGGCTCAATAATCTTCAGCCACGTCAACGATGCTGGTTTCTGGTTGTTTGGCCGCTTTACTGGCGCAACAGAAGCGCAGACGCTAAAAACCTGGACGATGATGGAAACCATTCTGGGCACCGTGGGCGCGGTGGTCGGCATGATTGCTTTCGAGTTGCTGTCTTAAAGTTTATGTTTTCTCAGACAGGTTAGCTGAAGCGGGAAACAGCAAAAAAGGGAACAGCAGGTAGGGAGCAACAACCAGCAGAGCAATGACGCCGCGCGAATAGCCGGCGTCATTGGCTCTTCTGATACCGCAGGCAAATGTCGGCAGAATGAACAGCAGCAAGGCGATAAAACTCAGTTCGCCATCAGTACCGGTTCCCCACTTCAGGTAACAGCAAAACCACATCAGTTGGAAACCCAGGAAAACCAGATAGCTTCTCCGTGCTTCACGCCCTTCATAGTTAAAAGTTTTCAGCAGGCAGTCTTTGATAATCTGCAGCAGAGCCCTCATCGAAATTTCCTTCTCAGTCCAATGAACACTCCTAATGAAAGCGCAGCGGAAATCAGATAGATAGCCATAAAGAATCTATCGCTGATTTGTGTCAATTGTACAGTGGCAAGCTCATCATTACCCCCGGGCTTACTAAACCAGGTGACTGAAAATAAGAAAAACAGATTGGCTATAAGAAAAAGCAATTGAAATAAGTTCTCTCTGGCGCGAGTGATTACGGCTATTTTCCTGAATACCCAACCGGCAGACAGGTAAAGAAACAGCCAGAAAGAAGCGGTAAATAAGGGGGCAACGAAAAAGTTTCGCACATTAACAACATTGCTCTCAGCTCCGTTTACATAGTACTGAACTAACTGATCCCATGATAAATACCCTGTGACCAAAAACAGGATGCTGAAAGTAACCTGTGAAATCACATATTTCATTATAATACTCTCTGTGTACTTAGCAGCCTCATCAGGCTTGACAACTCCTGCCCAGGATCCACCAGTACTAACTGTCGGGTATTTGAATCATATTTAGCTGCGGCGATCGGGTCATCTTTCCCACCACTGGCCATGACGAAGTGCGCATCCTGGCGACCGTAAATATTCACTTGTGGAAAAGGATCTCTTCCTAAGGCCAGTATTCTACGGGTAGGCAGGCTATACTCTTTCGTCAAAAAGGTAGGGATTTTTTTGAATCGAAGCTGGAGAGCGGCGTAGCCATAAAGCGTGAGCCAGCATAATCCAGAGAAAAGCAATTACTGTGGTCGGAAGAATCTCGCTGAACAAGATGGGCTCCCGAAAGAATTTTCAGACGTTGCCAGAGGGTAACGGTATCAGGCGTAATTCTTTTCTCTTCAAGATAAACATCCTGTTTTTGATACAGCTGATAAACCATCTTATAAACCTGAACCATTGATGCCCCAATTCCATTCCAGTTGGGCGCACCTCTGCTGTATAAGCGTTCAGTAATGATGTAGATTCCCGTGCCTTTGTAATTTGCAATATTATTAGCCATTTGATCTCCCTATCTATCGCCATTATATCCATTTTGTTGTGACTAACAACAAGTTAACTTAAACAGAATTAATGAAATGGTGGTCAGTAATTCAGCTGTGTGATAATAAATAATGGTCCTGAATGAAGTTGTCAGGACCCTCTGTAGCGGGCTTATATCTTCAGATAAGCCCGAATCCCATCCAGGAACATCTGCGTTGCCAGCATGATCAGAATCAACCCCATCAGCCGCTCCAGCGCATCAACCCCTTTCTCCCCCAGCAATTTTAAGAACACCCCTGACAGCAGTAAAATGACTACCGTTGCCCCCCAGGCGATCAGCAGCGCGCCTGCGAGATGACCAATCTGATTGGGATACTGATGCGAGAGCAGCATCAGTGTTGCCAGCAGAGAAGGCCCGGCCACCAGCGGGATAGCCAGCGGCACCAGGAAAGGTTCTTCACCGGCCGGTAAACCGCTGCTGCTGCTTTCGTGAGAAGGAAAAATCATTTTGATGGCAATCAGAAACAGGATGATGCCGCCCGAAATCGAGACGGTTTCCGTGCGGAGATTCAGAAAGGCGAGGATCTTCTCACCGGCAAACAAAAACAGCAGCATAATTGCCAGCGCAATCAGCATTTCGCGCATCACCACCCGGCGTCGACGTTTTGGCTCCAGATGCTTTAAAACCGACATAAAAATCGGCAAATTGCCCAGCGGGTCCATAATAAGCAACAATAATATTGTCGCGGAGATCATTTCAGTCATCGCTATTCTTCTCTGATTCGCGCAGTTCGCTGCATGTTATAAGCAGCATTGCTAAAAAAATGCCTGTAATCGATTTAATTCACTTGCCACTTTTGCTGCATTTTGTAAGGTGTTAAGCAGATCGCTTTCTTATCTCTCAAACTCTAACAGGTCAGGCGTTATTGTCGCAGCCAGTAACGCCTGCAGCAGGTGCAACATGAAATCAGTAGGACTTATCGGTTGGCGTGGCATGGTTGGCTCCGTTCTTATGCAACGCATGGTAGAAGAGCGTGACTTCGATGTGATTCGCCCGGTCTTTTTCTCGACTTCTCAGCATGGCCAGGCGGCTCCAGAGTTTGGCGGCCAGTCTGCGGGTACTCTGCAGGATGCTTATAATGTTGAGGCGCTGAAAGCGCTGGATATCATTATCACCTGTCAGGGTGGTGATTATACCACTGAAATCTATCCCAAACTGCGGGCTTCCGGCTGGCAGGGCTTCTGGATTGATGCGGCTTCCACCCTGCGCATGAATGACGATGCGCTGATTATTCTCGATCCGGTTAACCACAACGTCATTCAGCAGGGGCTGGATAAAGGCATCAAAACCTTTGCTGGCGGTAACTGCACGGTCAGTCTGATGTTGATGTCATTGGGTGGCCTGTTCGCCAACAACCTGGTGGAGTGGGCTTCTGTGGCTACCTATCAGGCGGCTTCTGGCGGCGGCGCGCGCCATATGCGTGAACTGCTGACCCAGATGGGAATGCTGCACGACCATGTGGCGAAAGAGCTGCAAAATCCCGCTTCTGCTATCCTGGATATCGAACGCAAAGTCACCACGATGAGCCGTGACGGCGTGCTGCCGACCGATAATTTTGGTGTTCCGCTGGCAGGCAGCCTGATCCCGTGGATTGATAAGCAGCTGGAGAATGGCCAGAGCCGTGAAGAGTGGAAAGGGCAGGCCGAAACCAACAAGATCCTGCAACCCGCCACCACTATCCCGGTTGATGGCCTTTGCGTCCGTGTTGGCGCGCTGCGCTGCCACAGCCAGGCCTTCACGCTGAAGCTGAAAAAAGATGTGCCGCTGAAAGAGATCGAGCAGTTACTGGCCTCGCATAATGACTGGGTGCATGTGGTGCCAAACGACCGTGAGCTGACCATGCGTGAGCTGACGCCAGCAGCGGTAACCGGCACGCTGAAAACCCCGGTAGGCCGTCTGCGGAAGCTGAATATGGGGCCGGAATATCTTTCCGCGTTTACCGTAGGTGACCAGCTTCTGTGGGGAGCTGCTGAACCTCTTCGCCGCATGCTTCGTCTGCTGGTCGGCTAACCCTTCCACTGCCCATCTTTATCCCCCCGCTTGCCGTTGGCAGCGGGGTTTTCTCGTTTCAATCCTCTCCCGGCTCTGTTTTTCTTCAGCTTTACCCGTCCCCTCATGGTCAATCTCTGAAAGTTTGATCTGAAAAGCCTTTTTTTGAATTTTCAGTGCTGGCTTTAGTTGCGCTCGCGCTATGCTTAAAAATGTCGCTGAATCATAACAGGCTGGAACACCTTCAGAATCCGGCCTGAAAAAATTTGCCTTATCTTAAGAAGTTGTCGCGCGCTGCGGCGGTTTTCGTACTGGATAGCCACCTTTCCCGTCAGCGTGCTTTTGGCTCATTGAAGAGCAGAGCATCCCTCGCCCTTTCACAGGCGATGAGAGGATCGCCTGCCCTATATCACGGGAAAACAGACATGTCCGAGCTAACGGAACGTCAGCTTATTAATGCACTACTCTCCGGCCACTATGCAGACCCTTTCTCGCTTCTTGGTATGCACCAGACAGAAAACGGGCTGGAAGTAAGGGCGCTCCTGCCAGATGCCACCGAAGTATGGGTGATTGAAACCAATACCGGGCGTAAATGCGCCCAGCTTAAATGCCTGGATTCCCGGGGGTATTTCCAGAGCGTGATCCCAAGGCGTAAAAATCGTTTTCGCTACC
The DNA here is from genome assembly GCF_036865545.1 of Erwinia sp. E_sp_B01_1. Lineage (NCBI taxonomy): Bacteria > Pseudomonadati > Pseudomonadota > Gammaproteobacteria > Enterobacterales > Erwiniaceae > Erwinia > Erwinia sp. E_sp_B01_1. The sequence goes on from NZ_CP142208.1 coordinate 350,277, forward strand.
AGCTTGCGGTCACCTGGCATGGTCAGCAAAACCTGATCGATGATGCCTATCGTTTTGGCCCACTGCTGGCGGAGATGGACAGCTGGCTGCTGGCGGAGGGGACGCATCTCCGCCCTTATGAGACTTTGGGGGCGCATGCCGACGTGATTGATGGCGTCATTGGCACGCGTTTCTCTGTCTGGGCACCGAATGCTCAACGCGTATCGGTAGTGGGAGATTTCAACTTCTGGGATGGTCGTCGCCATCCGATGCGTTTTCGCCGCGAGATTGGCGTGTGGGAGCTGTTTGTTCCCGGCGCAGTCCAGGGACATCTGTATAAATTCGAGATTATCGACCTGCATGGCAAACTGCGGCTGAAGTCCGATCCCTACGCATTTGAAGCACAGATGCGGCCGGAAAGCGCCTCAATGATTTGCGGTATTCCGCCTAAAACCGAAATGACGGAAGCCCGTCAGCGTGCCAATGATTTTGATCGGCCCATTTCCATTTACGAAGTTCATCTGGGGTCATGGCGTCGGCACACTGACAATAACTACTGGCTGAGCTACAAAGAGCTGGCCGAACAGCTGGTGCCCTATGTCAAAGAGATGGGCTTTACCCATCTTGAGCTGATGCCCATCAACGAACACCCCTTTGACGGCAGTTGGGGATATCAACCCACCGGCATGTATGCGCCCACCCGTCGTTTCGGCACGCGGGACGATTTCCGCAATTTCATCGCCGCGGCCCATGAAGCAGGCCTGAATGTGCTGCTTGACTGGGTGCCTGGCCATTTCCCTTCAGACGATTTTAGTCTGGCAAAATTTGACGGCACCGAGCTGTATGAGCATGGCGATCCCCGTGAAGGCTATCATCAGGACTGGAACACGCTGATCTATAACTTTGGCCGGCGCGAAGTCAGTAACTATCTGGCAGGTAATGCCCTTTACTGGGCGGAACGGTTTGGCATTGACGGCCTGCGTGTGGATGCTGTCGCCTCAATGATTTATCGCGATTACAGCCGTGCCGAAGGTGAATGGGTGCCAAACCACCTGGGCGGCAGAGAGAATCTGGAAGCGATCGAATTCCTGCGCTATACCAATCGTATGTTAGGCACGGCGGTACCGGGTTCTGTCACCATTGCTGAAGAGTCTACCGACTTCCCTGGCGTCTCCAGGCCGCCCGAAATGGGAGGGCTGGGATTCTGGTACAAGTGGAATCTGGGCTGGATGCACGACACGCTGGATTATATGAAGCTGGATCCGGTGCACCGCAAGCATCACCACAACAATATGACTTTTGGCATGCTCTATAACTCGACAGAGAACTTTGTCCTGCCGCTGTCACATGATGAGGTCGTGCACGGCAAGCTCTCGATTCTTGACCGTATGCCCGGCGATGCCTGGCAGAAGTTTGCCAACCTGCGTGCCTACTACGGCTGGATGTTCGGCTTTCCCGGCAAAAAGCTGCTGTTTATGGGCAATGAATTTGCCCAGGGCAGAGAGTGGAACCATGACGTCAGCCTCGACTGGCATCTGCTGGAAGGGGAAGACAACTGGCATCACGGCGTTCAGCGACTGGTCCGCGACCTTAACCATACCTACCAGGCGCACGCGCCACTTCACCAGCTGGACTTCGACCCGATGGGCTTTGAGTGGCTGGTAGTGGATGATTTCGAAAATTCGGTGTTTGTCTTTGTGCGGCGCGATCGTGAAGGCAACGAACTGATGGTGGTCAGTAACTTTACGCCTGTCGCTCGCGAAAATTACCGGTTTGGGGTAACAGGTGCGGGTAGCTGGCGCGAAGTGCTGAATACCGATTCGGAGCACTATCACGGCAGTAATGCTGGAAATCATGGCGTGATCCACAGCGAACCGCAGCCAAGCCACGATCGCGAACATTCGGTCAGTATGACGCTGCCACCCCTGTCCACCCTCTGGCTTGCCCGGGAGGTGCCATGAGTCCACTGCTTCCTGGTAAATCCTCGCCTGCTGGCGCGATTTACGATGGAAAAGGGGTGAACTTTACTTTGTTCTCACAACATGCAGAGCGCGTTGAGCTCTGCCTGTTTGATAGCAAAGGGCAGGAAACAAGAATGGATTTGCCTGCACGCAGCGGGAATATCTGGCATGGCTATCTGCTGGCGATTAAACCGGGGCAGCGTTATGGCTACCGGGTGCATGGCCCCTGGGATCCGCAGGCGGGGCATCGCTTTAATCCGCATAAGCTGCTGGTCGATCCCTGTGCCAGAGAAGTGGAAGGGGATGTACCTGACGATCCGCGTTTTCAGGGCGGTGAAACCGAAATGAACACCGAAGACAGCGCTGCTGTGGCCCCTAAAAGCGTGGTGCTGGCAGATGACTTTGACTGGGAGGACGATCGTCCTCCCTGTGTGCCGTGGGGTTCTACGGTGATTTACGAAGCACATGTGCGGGGACTGACGAAACGGCATCCCGGCATCCCACCTGAGATCCGGGGCACCTATGCGGCGCTGGGCCACCCGGTGATGATCGGCTATTTCAAACGGCTGGGTATCACCAGCCTTGAACTGCTGCCCGTGGCTTTTTTTGCTCATGAACCGCGTCTGTTGCGGCAAGGGCTGACCAACTACTGGGGCTACAATCCGTTAGCGCTCTATGCGCTGGATGCGCGATATGCCTCCGGGGTCGACGGTTTTCATCCGCGCAACGAGTTTCAGCAGGCGGTAAAAGCGCTGCATGCGGCGGGTATAGAAGTGATTCTGGATGTGGTGTTTAACCACACGGCAGAGATTGAAGAGAGTGGCCCAACGCTGTCGAAACGCGGCGTGGATAACAAAAGCTATTACTGGCTTGATGAGCAGGGGGCCTATGCCAACTGGACCGGTTGCGGCAACACGCTGAACATCAGCCATCCTGAAGTGATGGCCTGGACACTGGACTGCCTGCGCTACTGGGTTGAGGAGTGCCACATTGATGGTTTCCGCTTCGACCTGGCTACCGTACTTGGGCGTACACCGGAGTATCACCGGGATGCCGGGCTGTTCAAGGCCATTGAAGCCGATCCGGTTCTGTCTGGGTGCAAACTGATTGCAGAACCCTGGGACATAGGCCCTGGTGGCTACCAGGTAGGAAACTTCCCGGCGCCCTTTGCGGAATGGAATGACCATTTCCGCGATGTTGTCCGGCGTTACTGGCTATATGGCGAGATCTCCAACGCGGAGTTTGTCAGACGGTTTGCCGCCTCCAGCGATGTTTTCCAGCAGGAGGGAAGATTGCCTTCAGCCAGCATCAACCTGGTGACGGCTCACGACGGATTTACCCTCTCCGACGTGGTGTGCTTTAACCACAAGCACAACGAAGCCAATGGTGAAGATAACCGGGACGGCAACAACAGAAATTACAGTCATAACCACGGGGTTGAAGGACTGAATGCGCCGCTGCTGGTTACAGAGCACCGTCGCCGCAGCGTGCACGCGTTGTTAACCACGCTGCTGCTGGCGCAGGGAACCCCAATGCTACTGGCCGGCGATGAGCATGGCCACAGTCAGCATGGAAATAATAATGCCTACTGTCAGGATAATGAATTGACCTGGCTGGACTGGGAAAATAATGACAGTGGGTTATTTGCGTTTACCTCGGCGTTGATTCATCTGCGCAAAAAGATCCCTGCGTTGCAAATCGATCGCTGGTGGCAGGAAGGAGATGGAAACGTTGAGTGGCTTGGGCCGGAGGGCCAGCCGTTTGGCGAACAGGAGTGGCATTACGGGGTGCGTCGTCTGCAGATCCGTCTGTCACAAAATTGGTTGATCACTATTAACGCCACCGAAGAAGTTGGCGATATCAAACTGCCTCAAGGTCAATGGCACGCCATTCCGCCCTTCGCCGGGGATGACAACCCGATCCTTACAACTGTCTGGCATGGGCCAGCACACGGTGTGTGCGTGTTCCAAAAGCAATCATAACAGGAGTCAGACATGATAAATTCAGATAAGAACGATCCCCTGATGCTGGCAAAACAATTGCCAACTCAAACTGTAGCCCTGATCCTGGCTGGTGGGCGCGGCACGCGGTTGAAAGATCTTACCGCCAAGCGCGCTAAACCGGCTGTCCACTTCGGTGGTAAGTTCCGCATTATCGATTTTGCCCTGTCAAACAGCCTGAACTCCGGGATCCGTCGAATCGCGGTGATCACGCAATATCAATCTCATACGCTGGTGCAACATATCCAGCGCGGCTGGTCTTTCCTTAACGAGGGGATGAACGAGTTTGTAGATTTGCTTCCGGCTCAGCAACGTCAGACTACCGAACACTGGTATCGCGGGACGGCTGATGCGGTCACTCAGAACCTGGATATCATTCGCCGCTATCAGGCGAAATATATCGTGATCCTCGCAGGCGACCATATCTATAAAATGGATTACTCGCGCATGTTGCTGGATCACGTAGAAAATGAGGCTAAATGTACCATCGCCTGTCTGCCGGTGCCGATTGAAGAAGCCAGCGCTTTTGGCGTGATGGCGGTCAGCGATGAGAATAAAGTGGTCGAGTTTCTGGAGAAGCCAGCCGATCCGCCCCATATGCCAGGTGATAAAAACCAGGCGCTGGCAAGCATGGGCATCTATGCTTTCAATGCGGATTACCTTTACGAACTTTTGGAAGAAGACCTGAAAAATCCCAATTCCAATCATGACTTTGGTAAAGACATTCTTCCGCAGATTGTCGCAACCGGTGAGGCCCTGGCGCACTCTTTCAGCATCTCCTGCGTACAAAGTGATGAAACTTCACTGCCGTACTGGCGCGATGTGGGAACGCTGGAGGCTTACTGGAAAGCGAATCTCGACCTGGCTTCCGTGAAGCCAGAGCTGGATATGTATGACCGTGAATGGCCGATTCGCACCTATATGGAGCCGCTTCCACCGGCGAAGTTTGTGCAGGACCGGTCCGGCAGTCACGGGATGACGATGAATTCTCTGGTTTCGGGTGGATGCATTATTTCCGGCTCGGTGGTGGTGAATTCAGTGCTGTTTTCCCGCGTACGAATCAATTCTTTCTGCAATATCGAATCCTCTGTGCTCTCGCCGGATGTGGTGGTGGGGCGCTCATGTCGCCTGCGCCGCTGTGTAATTGACCGCGCGTGCGTGCTGCCTGAAGGAACGGTAATCGGGGAGAACCCGGATGACGACGCGCGACGTTTCTACCGTTCAGATGAGGGGATAGTGCTGGTGACGCGTTCTATGCTGGCCAAACTGGGCTGGCGAAGCTAAGAAAATTACAAGGCAGTCTGGGCAAGGTTTTTGATGCGGAGGACCGCATCAGTACACAGTAAAGGAGCCGATAATGCAGGTTTTACATGTCTGTTCAGAAATTTTCCCGCTGCTGAAAACGGGCGGGCTTGCTGATGTTGTTGGGGCATTACCTGCGGCGCAAATTGCGGAAGGAATTGATACCCGAGTTCTGCTCCCGGCGTTTCCCGATTTGAAAAAAGGGGTCACCGATCAGCAGGTTGTAGCCAGCCTGCAAACCTTCGCGGGCAACGTAGAGCTGCTGTACGGGCAATTTGATGGGGTGGGGATTTACCTGATAGATGCACCGGGCCTGTATGAGAGGCCCGGTAGCCCCTATCACGATGAGTCACAGTTTGCTTATACGGATAACTATCTCCGTTTTGCCTTACTGGGCTGGATTGGCTGTGAAATGGCCTGTGGACTGGATCCTTACTGGCGTCCGGAAGTGGTGCATGCGCATGACTGGCATGCCGGGCTGACGTGCGCCTATCTCGCAGCAAGAGGGCGGCCGGCAAAGTCGGTTTTCACCGTTCATAACCTGGCTTATCAGGGGCTGTTCGCGGCGAAACATCTTGATGAGATCCAGCTGCCAGCCTCTTTCTTCAACATGTTTGGGCTGGAATTCTATAATCAAATTTCCTACCTGAAGGCGGGCCTGTTTTACGCCGATCATATTACTGCCGTCAGTCCGACCTATGCCCGTGAAATCACCCTGCCGGAGTTTGGTTACGGCATGGAGGATTTGCTGAAACAGCGGCAGATGGAGGGCAGGCTGACCGGTATTCTGAACGGCGTGGATCCGGCTATCTGGGATCCGGCGCACGATCTGCTGCTGAACGCGCGCTATAACCGCGATGTTCTGGATGCCAAAGTTGAGAATAAGCGTCAGTTGCAGATCACCATGGGGCTTAAGATTGACGATAAAGTGCCGGTGTTTGCTGTGGTCAGTCGCCTGACCAAACAAAAAGGGTTGGATCTGGTGCTGGAAGCTCTGCCTGGTTTACTGGAGCAGGGCGGACAGCTGGTGCTGCTGGGTGCCGGGGATGCAGTGCTGCAACAGGGCTTCCTTGCTGCTGCTGCGGAATATCCGGGGCAGGTTGGCGTGCAGATTGGCTATCACGAAGCTTTTTCACACCGGATCATGGGTGGTGCAGATGTGATCATGGTTCCAAGCCGGTTTGAGCCTTGTGGCCTGACTCAGTTGTATGGCCTTAAATATGGCACGCTGCCGCTGGTCAGGCGTACGGGCGGGCTGGCGGATACGGTTAATGACAGCTCGCTGGAGAACCTTGCCGATGGGATTGCCAGCGGCTTTGTCTTTGAAGACAGTAATGCCTGGTCTCTGTTACGGGCTATCCGACGCACCTTTGTACTCTGGTCACGTCCCACGCTGTGGCGCTATGTTCAGCGTCAGGCGATGGGCATGGATTTTAGCTGGCAGGTTGCTGCTGTAGCCTATCGCGATCTCTATCAGCGTCTGTTGTAATCTGGAAATGGGAAATTTGATATGAACTCACCTTTCACCTATACCGCTCCCACTCTCAGCGTTGAAGCGTTGAAACACTCCATCGCCTACAAATTGATGTTTACTATTGGTAAGGATCCCTCAATTGCCAATAAGCATGAGTGGCTGAACGCCACGCTGCTGGCAGTGCGCGATCGTATGGTTGAACGGTGGTTACGCTCCAACAGGGCGCAACTTTCCCAGGATGTACGGCAGGTTTATTATCTGTCGATGGAGTTTCTGGTCGGACGAACGCTGTCGAATGCGCTGCTGGCAATGGGCATCTATGATGATGCTAACGCGGCGCTGGAAGAGATGGGATTCAGTCTGGAAGAGCTGATTGAAGAAGAGAGCGATCCCGGTCTTGGCAACGGCGGTTTAGGTCGGCTGGCTGCCTGTTTTCTGGATTCTCTTGCCACGCTTGGCTTACCGGGACGCGGTTACGGCATCCGCTATGACTATGGTATGTTCAAACAGAATATCGTGGACGGGCGTCAGGCAGAGTCACCGGATTACTGGCTGGAATATGGCAATCCCTGGGAGTTCCAGCGTTACAACACCCGTTACAAAGTGCGGTTTGGTGGCCGTATCCAGCTTGAAGGCAGCCGTTCCCGCTGGCTGGAGACCGAAGAAGTGCTGGCGATGGCCTATGACCAGATTATCCCGGGTTTTGACACCGATGCGACTAATACCCTGAGGCTATGGGGGGCTCAGGCCAGTAATGAGATCAATCTGGGGAAATTCAACCAGGGCGACTACTTTGCGGCCGTTGAGGATAAAAACCACTCGGAAAACGTTTCCCGCGTGCTCTATCCCGATGACTCCACTTATTCAGGCAGGGAGTTGCGGCTGCGGCAGGAGTATTTCCTCGTCTCGGCGACGGTGCAGGATATTCTCAGTCGTCACTGGGCAATGCACCAGACCTTTGACAATCTGGCGGACAAAATTGCCATCCACCTCAATGACACGCACCCGGTTCTGGCTATTCCGGAGCTGATGCGGTTGCTGATTGATGAGCACAAATTCAGCTGGGATGATGCGTTTGAAATTAACTGCCAGGTGTTCTCCTATACCAACCACACCCTGATGCAGGAAGCGCTGGAAACCTGGCCGGTGGATATGATCGGCAAAATCCTGCCGCGGCATTTGCAGATTATTTTCGACATCAATGATTACTTTCTCAAGACCATTCAGGATTACTATCCGGATGACTGGGATCTGCAATCGCGCATTTCAATCATTGATGAAACCAATGGCCGTAAAATCCGTATGGCATGGCTGGCGGTGGTGGTCAGCCATAAAGTGAATGGCGTTTCTGAGCTGCATTCAAACCTGATGGTGCAGTCGCTGTTTGCCGACTTTGCCGCGCTGTTCCCGGGCCGTTTCTGTAATAAGACCAATGGCGTGACGCCACGACGCTGGCTGGCGCTGGCTAACCCTTCTCTTTCCGGCGTTCTGGATGAAGCTATAGGCCGCAACTGGCGCACCGAACTGAGCCAGCTGGGTGAGCTGAAGCAGCATACGGATTATCCAGGTTTCCTTGCCCAGATCAGCGCATCCAAGCTGCACAACAAAAAACGGCTGGCGGAGTATATTGCCCAGAAGATGGATATCGTCATCGATCCGCATGCGTTGTTTGACGTGCAGATTAAACGTATTCATGAATATAAGCGTCAGTTGTTGAACGTGCTGCATGTGATTACCCGTTACAACCGTATCAAAGCCGATCCGGAAGCGGACTGGGTACCCCGCGTCAATATTTTTGCCGGTAAAGCGGCCTCTGCCTATTACATGGCGAAGCATATTATTCATCTGATCAACGATGTGGCAAAGGTGATCAACAGCGATCCGCTGGTGAAGAATAAGCTGAAAGTGGTCTTTATCCCGAATTACAGCGTTAGCCTGGCGCAGATTATCATTCCGGCAGCCGATCTCTCTGAGCAGATTTCTCTGGCCGGGACGGAAGCGTCGGGCACCAGTAATATGAAGTTCGCCCTGAATGGCGCGCTGACTATAGGGACGCTGGACGGAGCCAACGTTGAGATGCTGGAACATGTGGGCGAGGAGAATATCTTTATCTTTGGTAACACCACGCCACAGGTTGATGAGCTGCGCAAAAGCGGTTACAGCTCCCGCAAGATATATGAGCAGGATGCGGAGTTACATCAGGCGTTGACGCAGATTGCCACCGGCGTGTTCAGTCCTCAGGAGCCTGGCCGTTATCGCAATATCTTTGATTCGCTGGTCAATCTTGGCGACCACTACCAGCTGCTGGCAGATTACCGCAGCTATGTGGATACGCAGGATAAGGTGGACGAGCTTTATCGTAATCCGGATGAGTGGACCCGCAGGGCCTTGTTGAATATCGCTAATATGGGGTATTTCTCATCCGACAGGACGATTCAGGAGTATGCGGATGAGATTTGGGGCATTAAGCCGGTGCGGTTGTAACGAGCTTTTGAAAACGGTGCTGGATTTGAAAACTTAAAACCAGCACCAGCTTTAATATCCAAAACCTGTGTCGGCTTCAAGGGACACAGGCCGTTCATAAAGACGCAAAAAGCATCGTCCCTGATAGCTCGGCCCGGCACGTCCATGTGCCGGGACGCTTTATTCACGGCCTGTGTCCCTCTCGCTTTAAGCATGAGTGTTGGTGTTCAGGGCAGGGGACAGGGCGGAAATCGAGGGTTTTCGATTATTCCCATAAAAAAAGCGGGCTTAGTCCTTTTTAAGGTACTAAGCCCGCTTTTTATTTATGGCGCGACTGAAGGAAGAGAGCGTTATGAGGCCAGTGAAAGCGCCGGTTTTTTAGCGTGCTCTGCGAGCCATGCGCCCACACGCGCACGTTGCTCTTCGTTCAGCCACATACCGATTTTGGTCCGGCGCCACAGGGCATCGTCCTGTTCACGCACCCACTCGTTTTCCATCAGATAGCGCAGTTCAGCTTCATAGAAGTGGTGACCAAACAGCTCGCCTAAATCATCCAGGCTCTTTGCCCCGTCCAACAGCTTTTCAGTGTTGCTGCCGTAAGTACGGGCATAGTGACGAGACATCGCCTCGGTAACGAACGGATAACGGCGGCGCAGGCTGGCGGCATAATCATCACGTGAACCGGCAATATCACCGCCTGGCAGCACGCAGGTTTTGGTCCAGGCCGGGCCCGCTTTCGGATAGTACTTAGCCAGTTTTTCCATCGCGGCTTCTGCCAGCTTACGGTAAGTGGTGAGCTTGCCACCAAACACCGACAGCAGAGGCGTCTGACCATTATCATCGCGTACATCCAGCGTGTAATCACGGGTGATGGCCTGAGGTGAATCAGACTCATCGTCACACAGCGGACGAACACCTGAGTAGGACCAGACAATATCTTCTTTGCTCAACGACTTTTTAAAGTGGTTGTTGAACACATTGAGCAGGTACTCAGTCTCTTTATCGTCGATATGGACGTTTTTCGGATCGCCTTTGTATTCGACATCAGTGGTACCAATGATGGAGAACTCATCCATCCACGGGATCACAAACACGATACGGTTATCTTCATTCTGCAGAATGTAGGCCTGCTTCTGCGTATGAACGCGCGGCACCACAATATGGCTGCCTTTAATCAGGCGAATGCCGTAAGGCGATTTCAGCTTCAGGCCGTCATCAAACAGCTGTTTAACCCAGGGACCTGCCGCATTCACCAGGCCTTTAGCGCGCCAGGTAAAGGTTTTGCCGCTGTCGATATCTTCGGCTTCCACCACCCACAGGCCATTTTCACGCCAGGCGCGGGTAACTTTGGTACGGGTACGGACTTCGCCACCACGCTTTTCAACTTCCTGCGCGTTAAGCACCACCAGGCGTGCATCATCCACCCAGCAGTCAGAATATTCGAATCCGCGCACAATTTCAGGCTTAAGCACAGAATCTGAGCCAAAACGCAACCCTTTACTGGCGGGCAGGCTGGTGCGCTTGCCCAGGTGGTCATACATAAACAGGCCGATACGGATCATCCATGCCGGGCGCAGATGCGGACGGTGCGGCAGGCGGAAACGCATCGGGAAAGCGATGTGAGGTGCCATTTTCAGCAGCACTTCGCGTTCGGCCAGTGCTTCACTGACCAGGCGGAATTCATAATGTTCCAGATAGCGCAGGCCACCATGGATCAGTTTTGAGCTGGCGGAAGAGGTGGCACAAGCCAAATCCTGCGCTTCCAGCATCAGCACAGACAGGCCGCGACCTGCAGCATCAGCCGCAATGCCAGCGCCGTTGATACCGCCGCCGATTACGATCAAGTCTTTGGTTTCCACGTCATCCCCTCCGGTGTTCGGAATAGTTCTTAAATGTTCGTTTTCGAGCATTATAATAATCGTAAACGCGCATTGTTGCCAGCGTTAACCGAATAAAAACATTTATGCGTGATGCAGGTAACATAATTGAGCAAAGAAAAGGCTGATAACCCTGCAACAGTTCGGGTTATTCCTGGCAACCTTCGCGTTACAATGGCGCCTGTTTGTCCGACTTTAATGAGAACCCACCATGGAACAATTTGAGTGCATTAGTGTGCAGCAGGCACAGGCACAGCTCGCTGACAGCAAGGCGCTGTTGGTTGATATTCGCGATCCCCAGAGTTTTGCTGCGGCTCATGCCAGCGGCGCGTTTCATCTGAATAACGATACGCTGCACAGCTTTATCGGGCAGTCGGATTTCGCTACGCCGGTGCTGGTGATGTGTTATCACGGCAACAGCAGTAAAGGAGCCGCTCAATATCTGCTGACACAAGGTTTTGATCGGGTTTACAGCATTGATGGTGGCTTTGAAGCCTGGCGGGTTGCGTTCCCGCAGCAGGTGGACGCCGTCACGGTTTAACTGTATCCCCTTAAACTGTGCGGTATACTGTTCTTTCGTTATGATAAACAGGGACTTTCGACGGCGATGATGCGTATCACTGAATTCTCCAACCCTCGCATGGCGCAGGCCTTCGTGGACTATATGGCAACCCGTGGCATCAGTCTGCGCGTGGAGCACGATAACCATTATACCGTCTGGCTGGATGATGATTCGAAAGTGAATCTGGTCGAAAACGAACTCAGCCAGTTTATCCGCGAGCCTAATCATCCGCGTTATCAGGCGGCAAGCTGGCATTCCGGCACCACTTCCACCGGGATCCATTATCAGAGCTCGTCGCTGCTGGCTAACATTCGTCAGCGTGCCGGACCCTTAACGCTGTCAGTGATGGTAATCTCTGTTCTGGTCTATATCCTGATGCAGGTGCTGGGCGATCAGACGGTGATGAGCTGGCTGGCGTGGCCGGATCAGGATCAGCATTTCCAGCTCTGGCGCTGGTTTACCCATGCGCTGCTGCACTTCTCTGTTCTGCATATCACTTTTAACCTGATGTGGTGGTGGTATTTGGGAGGCGCCATTGAGAAACGTCTTGGCAGCGGCAAACTGTTTGTCATCCTGCTGATTTCCGCGCTGTTGAGTGGCTGGATGCAGTCCAAATACAGCGGCGTAATGTTTGGTGGTCTGTCAGGTGCCGTGTATGCCCTGATGGGGTACGCCTGGCTGAAAGGCGAACGCGATCCCGAAAGTGGAATATTCCTTGAGCGTGGACTGATGGCCTTTGCCGTCGTCTGGCTTGTCGTGGGTTATATGGGCTGGTTTGGCTTGTCCATTGCTAACGCCGCGCACGTTACCGGGCTGCTGGTAGGTCTGGCGATGGCGTTTGTGGATACCCATAAGAAAAAATCCTGAAGCATTAATCAGCAGGGATGCCCCGTACAGGAGAGTTTTGTGAAGCAAACGCAACGTCATGACGCCATTATCGATCTGGTGCGTCGTCAGGGATATGTCAGTACGGAAGAGCTGGTGGACCATTTTACCGTCAGCCCGCAGACCATTCGTCGCGACCTGAATGACCTGGCCGAACAGAATAAAATTCAACGCCATCATGGTGGAGCCGCATTGCCTTCCAGCTCGGAAAACACCGCCTGGCAGGATCGGAAAATGATGTGGTCGGCTGAAAAGGCCCGCATTGCCCAACGGGTTGCCAGCCAGATCCCCGACGGGGCTTCGCTGTTTATCGACATCGGCACCACGCCGGAGGCTGTAGCGCACGCTTTGCTCAACCATAGCAACCTGCGGGTAGTCACCAATAACCTCAATGTGGCGATGCTGCTGATGACCAAGCCTGATTTCAGCCTGATTGTGGCCGGGGGCGAAGTCAGAACCCGCGATGGCGGGATCATGGGGGAAGCGACGCTGGACTATATCTCTCAGTTCCGTCTGGATTACGGCATTCTGGGGATCAGCGGCATTGATATGGATGGTTCCCTGCTGGACTTTGACTATCATGAGGTGCGTACCAAGCGGGCTATCATTGAGAATTCCCGCTGCGTGATGCTGGTTGCGGACCACTCCAAGTTTGGCCGTAACGCCATGGTCAACCTGGGCAACATGAGCCTGATTGATTACCTCTTCACCGATGAGACACCCCCCGCCAGCGTGCTGCAAACCATTGAACAGCACGAAGTCCATCTTGAGCTTTGTTGATCCGATGTTATGCGGCATGGATGCCGCACTCCCTTCTTTGTCGCCTCTTTTCCCGCCACTTTATCTTCACTTCCAGTGAGCAATTTTTTCTGTTCCGGTCTTAACTGTAAGGGTTGTAAGCCAGTTTGCACTTCGCTTTAGCCCATCATTGAAGAAGGAAGCGCTATGTCGCAGCAGAAATCCGGTCAGGTGCATTTCGACGCGGCACTGGACAGGAAAAAATTTGAACAGGAAGCCGCGGCGGCAGGTATCGCCTCCAAATATATCAACGCCCGGAACGAGCCCGAGGAGATTGCGCTTGAAATTCGTCAGCGTCTGCTGGCTGCAATGTCCGATCAGCGCAAGGCTGAGCCCGGTCCGGTGCCGCTGTGCAAAGTGTTTATCCGTAAACGCCAGCTTGAGCTCAATGTGGCCGGAAAGGGCGACTATCAGTGGCAACTGATGATGGAGAATGGCCGCGAACATACCGGCAAGGTCAGCGCGGATGAAGCTATACGCCTGCCTGCTAACCTGGCGCTGGGGTATCATCAGCTGCAACTCAGCCAGGGGGAAAAACAGTGGTCATGCCGGATTATCGTGGCACCAAAACGTTGTTTTGAACCAGAGCCGCTGTTGCAGGGGAAAAAGCTTTGGGGTACCTGCGTCCAGCTTTATACCCTGCGCTCTGAACAGAACTGGGGAATGGGTGATTTTGGTGATTTAAGCCGGATGCTGGCCGAAGTGGCCGATCGCGGGGGCGCGTTTATCGGCCTGAATCCGATCCATTCGCTCTATCCTGCACTCCCTGAAAATGCCAGTCCTTACAGTCCCTCCTCTCGCCGCTGGTTGAATGTGTTGTACATCAACGTGGCTGCCGTGGAGGATTTTCAGCAGGGTAAGGCGGCACAACGCTGGTGGCAGCAGAAAAATACTCAGCAGCGGCTGGCTAAAGCCCGTGAGAGTGAATGGGTGGATTACGCCCTGGCAGGCGAACTGAAAATTGCCGGACTACGTCATGCGTGGCAGCATTTCAGCCAGCGCAAAAAGCAGGATCCCAGCCAGATAATTTTTGAAGAATTTATTGCTCAGGGGGGCAGCAGCCTCTACTGGCAGGCAGCTTATGATGCGCTGCACGCCGCAATGCTGGCGGAAGATCCTGCCCGCTGGGGCTGGCCTGTCTGGCCGGAAAGCCAGCAGCATCCTCAATCTGATGAGGTACAGCTTTTCTGTCAGCAGCAGGAACAGGAAGTCCGTTTCTGGCTGTGGCTCCAGTGGCTGGCAAACCGGCAGTTTGATGAGTGCTGGCAGCTGAGCCAGCAGAAAGGGATGCCGGTGGGGTTGTACCGTGATTTGGCCGTAGGCGTGGCTGAAGGGGGGCAGAAACCTGGTGCGATCGGGAGCTCTATTGTCTTGAAGCTTCTGTGGGCGCGCCGCCGGATATCCTCGGGCCACTGGGACAAAACTGGGGCCTGCCGCCCATGGATCCTCACGTAATGACGGCCAGAGGCTATCAGCCGTTTATCGATTTGCTCAGGGCGAATATGGCCAGCTGTGGGGCATTGCGTATCGATCATGTGATGTCGATGCTGCGTTTGTGGTGGATCCCCAGAGGCGAAACGGCCAATTTCGGTGCCTATATTTACTATCCGGTGGATGACCTGTTAGCCATTCTGGCGCTGGAAAGCCAGCGTAATAAGTGCATGGTGATTGGCGAAGATTTAGGGACGGTCCCGGTAGAAATCGTTGATTTGCTGCGTAAAAGCGGGATCTACTCCTGGAAAGTGATGTACTTCGAGCAGGAGAATATGGACCGCTACCGTTCGCCTGCGGCCTGGCCCCGTCAGTCGATGGCCAGCGCCACCACGCACGACCTGCCCACGCTGCGGGGCTTCTGGAGTGCAGGCGATCTGAAGCTCGGTGAGAGCCTGGGGCTTTATCCGGACAAAGCCGTGTTGCACAGCCTGTATCAGGATCGCGCCAGGCAAAAGCAGGCACTGCTGAAAGCGCTCCATCGCTATGGCTGTATGCCACAGCGCAGTGGTAAAGAGGCCAGCCTGATGGAGATGACGCCTGAGCTGAATCGCGGTATGCAGCGGTTTATTGCTGACAGCAACAGCGCCCTGCTGGGGCTGCAACCGGAAGACTGGCTGGATATGGAGAAGCCGGTCAATGTGCCGGGCACCACGGATGAGTATCCAAACTGGCGCAGGAAGCTGAGTATGACGCTGGAGGCGATGTTTGAGGACCCACACATCAACAGGTTGTTGAAAGATCTGAATCGCAGGCGCAAAGCTGAGAAGAAAGCAGGGAGCAAAGCTGAAGAAAAAACAGGGCGTGAGGCTGAGGGAGAAGCAGCAAATGAAACAGGAAACGAAGTTGAAGAGAAAGCCGTCAGTAAAGGCAGTCAATAAAGCGCGCTTTTAAATTAAAAACTGCCCCTCAATATGGTGGATGATTCTCCAGCATTCAGGGGGCAGTTCAGTATTCAGCCAGTTATTGTCACTCACTACAACAGCATTCACAGCCTGACGGTTTAGCCTCACTCAATAAGTGCGTGCTCACCGCGCAGTCCATTCATGCCACTCAGTAGAAAGAGTGTTCACCGCGCTGGTGCTCGGTCAGATCGCGAACGCCTTTCAGCTCGGGGAAAGCAGCAAGCAGCTCTTTCTCGATGCCTTCTTTCAGGGTCACGTCGACCATCGAACAACCGTTACAGCCACCGCCAAATTGCAGAATAGCAAAACCGTCGTCGGTGATCTCCATCAGGGAAACCTTACCGCCGTGGCTGGCCAGCTGCGGGTTGATGGTTGCCTGCAGCTGATACTCAACGCGTTCAATCAGCGGGGCATCTTCATTCACTTTACGCATTTTGGCGTTAGGCGCTTTCAGGGTCAGCTGAGAACCCAGGTTGTCGGTGACGAAATCGATCTCGGCATCTTCCAGATACGGGGCGCTGAGTTCATCTACAAAGGCAGAAAGCTTCTCGAACTTCAGTTCGGTATCTGTGCTCTCAACTGCATCGGGTGGGCAGTAAGAGACACCACACTCCGCAGTAGGGGTACCCGGATTAATAACGAATACGCGAATTTGTGTGCCATCTTCCTGTTTCGACAGCAGTTTTGCGAAATGCTCTTGCGCAGAATCAGTAATTAGGATCATGGCGATTGCTCAACAGTTAACTCAATTAATTGAATATATTACGCCCATCGCCGACGCTCTACAAGGTTCGGCACAGGCTCCAGACCTGCACGCTGGCGGCACCCGCGGCCAGCAAAATGCGGCTTATTTCACCTGCCGTACTGCCGGTGGTTACCACATCATCTGTCAGGACGATATGCTGCCCTTTTACCCGGATTTCAACCCTGAACGCGCCACGTAAATTTTTCCGCCTGGCGATAGCGTTAAGGCTGTGCTGAATTCGGGTCTTTCTCTGCCGTGAAAGGCCGGCAGGGGCATAGTGGCAGTTCAGCCAGCGAGCCAGCTGACGGGCTACGTCGTCCATCTGATTATAGCCACGCCGCCAGGCGCGCGTTTTATGTAAGGGTACACAGAGCAGGATATCGGGTCTGCGCAGGTTGTGCTCACGACGGGCAACCAGCCATTTCAGTAAGAGCAGCCGTGCGAGCATCACCGAGAGTGCGGTAGCCTGAGAAAATTTCAGCCGTTTCACCCACTCCTTTACCGGCGATCGCCACTCGCTGACGAAAATCATCTGCTGCCATGGCGGCGGCTTCAGCAGGCAGGACCTGCACTCGGTTAGCGCACTGGGTGCCGGGAGCCCACATCGAGGACAGCACCGGGGCAAAGCAGGAAGGTGGCGCAGACAGAAACTGCATAGCCCATGGCGGGAGATCGCCAGCGGCATCTGACATAGCCAACAGGCGGTGGGCATTGGTAGCATAGCGGCCTCCATGGCAAAAACAGGACAATAACGCATGACACAGCTTTACTGGCAGACAATGGGCACCGGCGATCGCCATCTTGTGATGCTGCACGGATGGGGATTGAATGCCGGTGTCTGGCAGACCGTGGCAGCGCGACTCAGCCCGCATTTTTGTCTGCATCTGGTGGATTTGCCGGGCTATGGCCGCAGCAGAGATTTTGCCCCAATGAGCGTGGAGCAGATGGTGGCTACTTTGCTGCCGCAGGCACCTGAGAAGGCACTCTGGCTTGGCTGGTCGTTGGGTGGGCTGGTGGCAGGCAAATTGGCCCTGTTGCATCCGGAACGCGTCACTGGTTTGATCACCGTGGCTTCCTCGCCTCGTTTCTCTGCAACAGAAGCGTGGCCGGGCATTAAACCTGAGACGCTGAGCGGCTTTCAGCATCAGCTCAGCGAAAATTTCCAGCGCACCGTTGAGCGCTTTCTGGCTTTACAGACTTTGGGCACGGAAAATGCCAGGCAGGATGCCCGTCAGCTGAAAAATATCGTGCTGGAGTTACCTGCGCCCGAAGTGGAGGTGCTGAATGCCGGGCTGGAGATTTTGCGCACTGTCGATCTCCGTGAAGAGATGAAAGCGTTACAGCGACCTTTGCTGCGTATTTATGGCGCATTAGATGGCCTGGTTCCGCGCAAAGTGGCGGCATTGCTGGATGAAGCCTGGCCTGACAGCGAGTCGGCGATGATAGAAAAAGCGGCCCACGCCCCCTTTCTTTCCCACCCTGAAACCTTCTGTCAGCAACTGGTTGATTTCAGCCTGAAAATCAGCCGTTAAACTTCTGTCAAAAACTGGCGAATTAATCATAACGGGTAATAATTATCTGGGTAAGCGGGGTTGCTTACCTATTTACCTCTGAGCAGTCCAGGGAGTTGGCCTCATTTTCCTCCCTGTATTCTCATCAAGCGATTGCTTATACCTGAAAATAAAACGGGAGTGTCTTTGATGAAAATTTTTAAAACTGTTGTGATTAGCCTGCTGGCAGGCTCGGTTTCCTTTGGTGCCATGGCGGCCAAAGAGGTGACCAAAGAAGAAGTAGAAACAATGAAGCTGGAAAAAATTGGCACGGTCACCACCACCGCGGAAGCAACCTCCCCGATGGATGCAAAAAAAGATTTGTCTGAGAAAGCGGATGAGAAGGGGGGAAATACTTCCTGGTCATCGCCGGACGTGAGCATGGTAAGTTCAGTGCCACAGCGGATGTTTATAAATAAGCTTTATGGACGCCGGTCGGTTTAACACCCCGGCACACATTGAATAATCAGTGATTTATCTCTCAGGCAGGGTTTTCCCTGCCTGATATTAACTTTCAGCTCTTAAGCCACATATAAGACCATGGCGTCAGCGTCAGGGGTTTTTCGCCTTCAAATATCCTGTCAGTAATCAGATCCCGATAGCGTCTGTTATCCGGCAGCGTCCAGGGGATCTCCCTGCTGCTGAGGTTATAGAGGCAGAGCAGCGTCTGATGATCTTTTTCAGACCAGCGGTAGATAGCAAAGACAGCATTGTCACTTTCCAGCACCTGCATAGGATTATCCGGATGAAAAGCGGGCTGGCGGGTTCTCAATTGGATCAGGGCTGACAGTGAATGATAAACCCGATAGCGCAGTGAATGGTGGTCACCCAGTTCCGCTTCAATCTCGCTGAGTATGTATTTCTGCCGGTTAATGGCCCGATTATGCCCGGCGGTTTTCACTCCCTGCATATCGTTGCGGGATCCAAGAATGCTTTGAATATAGAGCGCAGGCACGCCGGGAAATGCCAGTAACAGTGCATGTGCCAGCATAAACCGTTGCAGACGCGTGTCGTCATCGTCCTGCTTTTTGCTTAACGCATCCATGTAGGTCACGTTAATTTCGTAGGGGCTGGTGGTGCCATCCGGATTATTTTTATAAGAGACTAACGCCCCTTCCATCGCCAGATCTCTGACCAGCGAAACAATCTCTGTTTCGGGCAGAATGCCCCTCAGCGGGTTCATCCCAATCCCATCGTGAGAAGCCAGGAAATTGAACCAGGTTGTCGTCCCGCTGCCTGCATCCAGTGAGGATGCCCACTGTTTCAGCGCGCGTGCTGAACCATAGTGAATGGCATGCAGTACCAGTGGCGGCAGCGAAAACTGATACACCATTTGCGCTTCATCCTGCCCGTTGCCCAGATAGCTGATGTTATCTTTGTGCGGCACATTGGTTTCAGTGATGATCACCGTGCCAGGCGCGATCTCGTTGGCGATAGCGCGGAATAATTTAACCAGCAGGTGGGTTTTCTCCAGATGAATACAGGAGGTGCCGGGGGTTTTCCACATATAGCCTACGGCATCCAGGCGGATATAATCTGCACCCTTCGCCAGATAATCTAGCAGCACGCCCACCATGCTGAGCAGCACGTTGGGATTTGCGAAATTGAGGTCTATCTGATCGGCGCTGAAGGTGGTCCAGATAAAGCGGGTTTCGCCATTCGCCATCTCAAAAGGTGTTAACAGGGGCGAGGTGCGGGGACGGGTTACCGCACTGAGATCGGTGGAGGGCGGCATGCTGATAAAAAAATCATCCCAGCCAGGATCCCTCGCCAGATAGTGGGCAAACCAGGCGCTGTGAGCCGACATATGGTTGCAGACAAAATCAAACATCAGCCGGGTATGTTGATGCAGCTCCGCGATATCTGACCACTCCCCACACGCTTTACTGACCTGATGGTAATCAATAACCGAAAAGCCATCGTCAGAGGAGTAAGGGAAAAAAGGCAGAAGATGCACCAGATTAAAACTGGATTGCAAATGTTGCTGATAAAATTTTGAGAGGGTGCTCAACCCGGGCGTGTCGGCCTTGCTGAACTGATCGGCATAGACGATCAGCACCACATCTTTTTCATCCCAGTGCGCTTTACGCTGATGGTTTATGGCCTTTCGCGTTTGAAGGACAGCTTCGGTCAGCTTTTCCCTGCAGATGAGAGGAAAAGTTCCGTCATAAATTTTATCGAGAAGGGAAGTGATGATATCCATGGTGATGCAGTGAGCCGCCGCATTTTTTCACAGCACGATAGATTTCACTGTAGACCGTTGAAGCAGAATCGCAACTCCAACGGCCTTTTCCATGAACCTTAGTGACAATTACCGTTTTTTGCACAGCCAGTGCAGGGTTTGTCGGTGACAGTCCTGACCACCAGGCGTTCCGGCGCTAAAGTGATGGTTTTCAGCTTGAGCCAGATCAGCAGATTAACAGCGGCTACCGCCAGCAGGATCAGGCTGCTGGATTGCGGATGATCGCTGAAGGTGGCCAGCTGGTAGTAAATTGTTGCCAGTGAGTAAGCCAGATTCAGTCCCCAGCCGATGGAAAACAGCATCCAGCGGCGGCTGCTTTCCCGGGCAATAGCGCCCATTACGGAGACACAAGGAACATAGAGCAGTACAAAAATCAGATAGCTGTAAGCAGCATGGTCATTGATGAACTTACTGTGCATCATGCCCATGGAGCCGCTGTCCATTTCACCGTCGCCTTTGCTGGCTTCAATCGGATTGAGCAGTACGCTCAGGCTGAACGTCTCTTTAACACCCTCCCAGGTTACCGTCACCGCCTCTTTGAGTTCATCTGTCAGGCTGAAACCTTCAGCATCAAAAGGCTCTTCGTGCAGCGTCTCAGCGGTATAGAGCGTGTTAAGCGTACCCACCACCACTTCCTTGGCCATTGCGCCAGTGACCAGCCCAACGGTGGCCTGCCAGTTATCGTTATGTACGCCCATAGGGGAAAGCAGCGGGGTCAGTATGCGGCTGGTAGCCGCCAGCGCGGAATCGTTAATACTGTCTACCGGTTTTCCGCTGAACGAAAAGCTGTTCAGGGCGCCAATCAGCACGCTGACGGCAACGATGACTTTCCCGGCTCTCAGTACAAAGCTTTGCAGCCGTTGCCACGCTTGCAGCAGCAGGCTTTTCAGATGGGGGACATGCCAGGTCGGCAGCTCCATGATAAACGGCGATGCTTCCCCCTTAGCAGAGTATGTTTCAGGAGCAGGCCTGTCAGAATGGCCGCCGCGATGCCCAGCAGATAAAGACTGAACACTACCAGAGAACCACTTTTGCCAAAAAAGGCCGAGGCAAAGACCGCGAAGATAGCCAGCCTTGCCCCACAGGACATAAACGGGGCCATCAACACCGTCATCAGCCGTTCGCGCGGGGCGTCCAGAGTCCGGGCACCCATCACCGACGGCACATTACAGCCAAATCCTACGATCAGCGGTACAAAGGATTTCCCCGGCAGGCCCAGAGCCTGCATCAGGCGATCCACCACAAAGGCGGCGCGAGCCATATAACCGGAGTCTTCCATCAGTGAAAGGAACAGGTACATCAGACCGATTTGCGGGA
This sequence comes from Erwinia sp. E_sp_B01_1, assembly GCF_036865545.1. Classification (NCBI taxonomy): domain Bacteria; kingdom Pseudomonadati; phylum Pseudomonadota; class Gammaproteobacteria; order Enterobacterales; family Erwiniaceae; genus Erwinia; species Erwinia sp. E_sp_B01_1. The sequence goes on from NZ_CP142208.1 coordinate 371,828, forward strand.
CCAGCGGCATCACGGTATTGATGCCGCCGCCTATACCCTGTGCCAGGAACAGCGTCAGCGTCAGTGGAAAATGAAGGGCATCCCCCAGCCACTGCATGCCGTGGATAAAGATCGCAGCCGAGCTAATTTCGAACAGCGGCTGTAAAGCCCCGCCGAGGTTGATCGCCAGGAAAAACATCAGGTACATCACCAGCAGGAAAATCGGCAGCCCCAGCCAGCGGTTCAGAGCCAGGCTGTCGAGCCGGGCTGAGAGGCGATGCGGGATGGCGTGGTGGGGAAGGGTGACGGCCTGGCAAATTTCATCTATTGCCTGATAGCGGGCGGCGGCGATCTGTAACGGCTTGTCAGACAACCCCGTAAGTGAGGGCAATATTTTGGCGGCTTCCGGAGCCTGGGAGCGGCTGTATATATCGCCTTCCAGCATCTGAAGCGCCAGCCAGTGGCGCTGCTGTGCGGTACGATCTGCAGGCATGACTTTATACAGCGTGGCGACCTGATCCAGCACTTCTGACGGGTAGCGGACCTCATAATGAGCTGGCTGGTGGGAGTGATCGTCTATGGCCTGCTTCAGGAGATCTATCCCCTGACCGCGACTGGATACCAGCGGCACAACCGGACAGCCAAGTAGCCCCTCAAGCGCTGCCACATTGATATCGATCTGCTGAGCGGCAGCGATATCCAGCATATTCAGCGCAACGATGCAGGGAATGCCCAGCCCCTGTAGCTGCAATGTCAGCCAGAGATTACGGGTCAGATTACTGGCATCCACCACGTTGATCACCAGGTCTGCTTCACCGCTCAGCATGTAATGGCAGGCTATCTGCTCATCCAGAGAGCTGGTGGCAGAAATGGTGGTGAGGGAATAGGTGCCGGGAAGGTCGACGAGCTCCACGCGGGCATGACCTGTGGAAAAATGGCCCACCTTACGCTCTACCGTAACGCCTGCCCAGTTGCCCACTCGCTGCCTGGCGCCTGTGAGCTGATTAAACAACGTGGTTTTTCCGGAATTAGGGTTTCCAATCAGGCCAATGGTGCAGGTTTTCATCTTGCAGCCCCTTGCAGATGCTCAAGTTGCAGAAAGGCAAGGTCTTTTTTCCGTAACATCAGGCTGACGTGGCGCGTTTGGATCTGTACCGGATCGCCCAGTGGGGCAACACGTTTGACCAGAAAACTGGCACCGGGCAGCAGCCCTAATGCGAGAAGTTTCTGCCGGAAGGCGGCACTGACAGAAGGCGAGAAGCTGAGAATTTTATAGTGTTGCTGGGGAATAATTTGCATGGTTCCACCCGGGCGACATAGATGCGCACTGTGATAATCAACGGCGGAAATTATAATGAGAACTATTATCGCTAATATTGATATAGAACAAGCTTGGGGCAGGCTTGAGCAGGGGGAGAAGGAGGGAAGGGGCAAGAGGCGGACCCGGAGGCCCGCCCTGTACTTTAACGCTTTTTGCCGAAGGCAGCGGCCAGCGCATCGCCCATCGCGCTGTTATTGCTGCCTGCCGGCTGAGCCGCCGGACGAGGACGCGGTTTGCCCTGAGCCGGTTTTGCATTGTCACGGCCAGGATTGCCACCGCCACGACGGGCATTGGTTTCCCCTGGCTGTTCGTCAAGGCGCATCGTCATCGCAATTCGCTTACGCTGCAGATCCACTTCCATCACTTTCACTTTAACGATATCGCCCGCTTTGACCACTTTATGCGGGTCATCAACGAACTTGTCAGAAAGTGAAGAAATATGCACCAGGCCGTCCTGATGCACGCCGATATCGACGAAGGCACCAAAGTTAGTCACGTTAGTCACTGCACCTTCCAGCACCATGCCTGGCAGCAGATCCTTCATCGTCTCAATGCCTTCAGCAAACTGGGCAGTTTTGAACTCAGGACGCGGATCGCGGCCCGGTTTTTCCAGTTCTTTGATGATATCGGTGACGGTAGGGACACCGAATTTCTCATCGGTGAAATCTACAGCACGCAGATTACGCAGCTCGGAAGGATTACCCATCACTTCATTTAGCGCCTGCTGCGTTGCGGCCAGAATGCGCTGAACCACGGGATAGGCTTCCGGGTGAACGGTGGAAGCATCCAGCGGGTTGTCGCCCTGGTTAATCCGCAGGAACCCCGCGCACTGTTCAAAGGCTTTAGGCCCCAGGCGGCTGACTTTCAACAGCTGCTGGCGGTTCTGGAAGCGGCCATTTTCGTCACGCCAGCTGACAATGTTCTGTGCCATCATTTTGCTCAGCCCTGCGACGCGGGTCAGCAGCGGCACTGACGCGGTATTCAGATCGACCCCCACGCCATTCACACAATCTTCCACGACTGCATCCAGCTTTTTCGCCAGCTGGCTCTGACTGACGTCATGCTGATACTGGCCTACACCGATCGATTTAGGATCGATTTTCACCAGCTCAGACAGCGGATCCTGCAGGCGGCGGGCGATCGACACGGCACCACGGATGGAAACATCCAGGTCAGGGAATTCCAGCGCGGCCAGCTCGGAAGCGGAGTAAACCGACGCGCCAGCTTCACTGACAATCACTTTCTGCGCCTGCACTTCAGGGAACTGTTTCTGGATATCCAGATAGAAGCGCTCGGTTTCCCGTGAGGCTGTTCCGTTACCAATAGCCACCAGTTCGACATTATGTTTGATGCACAAGGCCGCAACGGCGGCTGCCGCTTTGGCTGTCTGGCCTGTATGGGGATAAATGGTATCCGTCGCGACAAGTTTGCCGGTGGCATCTACAATCGCCACTTTCACCCCGGTCCGCAGGCCCGGATCGAGGCCCATAGTCGCGCGCATCCCTGCCGGAGCAGCCATCAGCAGGTCGTGCAGGTTACGGGCGAAGACGTTGATCGCCTCATCTTCCGCACGTTCACGCACGGTGCCCATCAGTTCGGTTTCAAGGTGCAGCAGCACTTTGATGCGCCAGGTCCAGCTGACCACGGCTTTGCGCCAGGCATCCGCCGGGGCATTGTTCAGGCGCAGTTGCAGGTGATCGATAATAATCTGCTCGCCGTGGCTTTCGCGCGGCGGCTCATCAAACTGCGGGTCTGCATTCAGAGAGAGCTGTAACACGCCTTCGTTACGGCCACGGAACATTGCCAGCGCGCGGTGTGAAGGCACGGTAGCCAGCGCTTCGTGATGATCAAAGTAGTCGCGGAATTTCGCGCCTTCCTCCTCTTTCCCGTCCATCATACGGGAGACCAGATGGGCATTTTTCCACAAATAATCGCGGACTTTTGCCAGCAGCGTGGCGTCTTCAGCGAAGCGCTCCATCAGGATGTAGCGTGCGCCATCCAGTGCCGCTTTGGTATCGGCCACGCCTTTATCAGCATCCACGAATCCGGCAGCAAGCTGCTCTGGATTGTTCGACGGATCCTGCCACAGCGTGTTGGCCAGCGGTTCCAGACCGGCTTCAATAGCGATCATGCCACGCGTGCGACGCTTTGGTTTATAGGGCAGATAGAGATCTTCGAGTTCGGTTTTACTCAGGGTATTGGTGATGGCACTGGAAAGCTCATCAGTTAACTTGCCCTGATCGCCGATGGATTTCAGGATCGACTGGCGGCGTTCTTCAAGCTCCCGGAGATAACCCAGGCGGGTTTCCAGCTGGCGCAGCTGGGTATCATCCAGACCGCCAGTCACTTCCTTACGGTAACGTGCGATAAACGGCACGGTGTTCCCTTCATCCAGCAGACGAACAGCGGCATCAACCTGTTCTGCTCGCGCCTGCAGCTCACTTGCAATTATGCGGCTCAGCGAATCTTTCATCATCGGTTACTTTATGGCTCAAAGACCGTCAGTTATACGGATTGCAGGCGAAAAATGCCAGTCATCGGGCCGATCCAGGCGCCTGCATCCGCGTGATTAGGATTGTTTAACGTAGTCGATAGCTACCACGTACCAGTGGGCTTCTCCGGCTGGCGTCTGTACCGTAGCCAGATCGCCCACCTCTTTTTTCAACAGTGCGCGGGCCATCGGAGAGTCGATGGAGATATAGTCGTTGCGGCCAAAGATCTCGTCATAGCCCGCAATGCGGAAGCGTTTTACCTCGCCCTCATCATTTTCAATCTCTACCCAGGCACCGAAGAAGACTTTACCTTCCTGCTGTGGAGAGTGATCGACAATGCGCAACTGCTCCAGGCATTTGGTGAGATAACGCACGCGGCGATCGATCTCACGCAGGCGCTTTTTGTTGTACTGGTAATCGGCGTTTTCACTGCGGTCGCCGAGGCTGGCAGCCCAGGTCACCTTTTTGGTGACTTCTGGCCGCTCTTCACGCCAGAGGAAGTCCAGTTCCTGCTTCAGCTTGTCGTAACCTTCACGGGTGATCAGTTGAGTTTTCATCGTAATCCAGTTCTTACTGCGAAATGCTGCGCTTATTTTGTTGTGCGACGCGCACTGATGCAAATCTCTTCTGCAGTTTTCTGCCCGACCTTACTGTTTGTTTGTCCTGACTATTCGGCTGTGAAATAGTGTGCACCAGCGCGTTTTTTTGCCGCAAAATTAAAGATAAGCTGCTGTTTAATATGCTTTGTAACAATTTCGGCTAGAATATAAACCATTATTGACTGTTACATTCAGGCATCTTTTTTAAGAATAATGACTCAGGCAATAGCGCCTTTGGGAGTATCGACATGCAAGAGAACTACAAAATTCTGGTCGTGGATGACGACATGCGTTTACGTGCGTTGTTGGAGCGTTATCTGACCGAGCAGGGTTTCCAGGTGCGTAGCGTGGCTAATGCCGAGCAGATGGATCGTTTGCTGACGCGTGAATCCTTCCATCTGATGGTGCTGGACCTGATGCTGCCGGGCGAAGATGGCCTCTCTATCTGCCGCCGTCTGCGCAGCCAGAGCAACCCAATGCCGATCATCATGGTGACGGCTAAAGGCGAAGAAGTGGATCGTATCGTGGGGCTGGAAATCGGTGCCGACGACTACATCCCGAAACCCTTCAACCCGCGCGAGCTGCTGGCCCGTATCCGTGCCGTTTTACGCCGTCAGGCTAATGAACTGCCGGGCGCGCCTTCACAGGAAGAGGCGGTCATCGCCTTCGGCAAATTCAAGCTGAACCTCGGCACGCGTGAAATGTTCCGTGAAGATGAGCCTATGCCACTGACCAGCGGTGAATTTGCGGTGCTTAAAGCGCTGGTAAGCCACCCTCGTGAGCCGTTATCACGCGATAAGCTGATGAACCTGGCCCGTGGCCGTGAGTACAGTGCGATGGAACGTTCTATCGACGTTCAGATCTCCCGCCTGCGCCGCATGGTGGAAGAAGATCCGGCCCATCCACGCTATATACAGACCGTCTGGGGTCTGGGTTACGTCTTTGTGCCGGACGGCAGCAAAGCATGAGGCGGATCCGCTTCTCTCCCCGCAGTTCCTTTGCCCGTACGCTACTGCTGATCGTGACCCTGCTGTTTGTCAGCCTGGTCACGACCTATCTGGTGGTGTTGAACTTTGCCATTCTGCCCAGCCTGCAGCAGTTCAACAAAGTGCTGGCTTATGAAGTGCGTATGCTGATGACCGACAGGTTACAGCTTGAGGATGGTACCCAGCTTGAGGTGCCACCCGCGTTCCGCCGTGAGATATACCGCGAGTTAGGCATTTCGCTGTATACCAACGCGGCGGCGGAAGAGAGCGGATTGCGCTGGGCGCAGCATTACGAATTCCTCAGTCAGCAGATGGCACAGCAGCTGGGTGGCCCGACCGATGTTCGTGTGGAGGTGAACAAAAACTCCCCGGTAGTCTGGCTGAAAACCTGGCTGTCGCCGGATATCTGGGTGAGGGTGCCGCTGACGGAAATCCATCAGGGCGACTTTTCTCCGCTGTTCCGCTATACGCTGGCGATTATGCTGCTGGCCATAGGCGGGGCATGGCTGTTTATCCGTATCCAGAACCGGCCTCTGGTCGAGCTGGAGCACGCCGCCCTCCAGGTAGGGAAGGGCATTATTCCACCGCCGTTACGTGAATACGGCGCTTCTGAAGTCCGTTCTGTAACGCGGGCCTTTAATCAGATGGCGGCAGGGGTTAAGCAACTGGCCGACGATCGTACGCTGCTGATGGCCGGGGTGAGCCACGATCTGCGAACGCCTCTGACCCGTATCCGTCTGGCCACAGAGATGATGTCACAGGAAGACGGCTATCTGGCTGAGTCGATCAATAAAGACATCGAAGAGTGCAACGCCATTATCGAGCAGTTTATTGATTATCTGCGTACGGGTCAGGAGATGCAGTTTGAGCGCGCTGACCTGAATAGTGTCCTGGGAGAGGTTGTAGCTGCAGAAAGTGGCTACGAGCGTGAGATTGAAAATGCGGTAATGCCTGCAGAATTGATGGTGGACATTAACCCGCTGTCAATCAAGCGCGCACTGGCGAATATGGTGGTCAACGCCGCCCGTTATGGCAATGGCTGGATCAAAGTCAGCAGCGGCAGCGAACTGCAACGAGCCTGGTTCCAGGTGGATGATGATGGTCCGGGCATCAAGCCCGATCAGTTGAAGCATCTGCTCCAGCCGTTTGTGCGGGGAGACAGTGCCCGTAGTACCAGCGGCACCGGATTAGGGTTGGCGATTGTGCAGCGCATTATTGATGCGCACCAGGGTTCGCTGGAGATTGCAGAGAGTGAGCGTGGAGGTTTGCGGATCCGCGCCTACCTTCCTTTACCCGCATCACAACTTCCGGTGACTACAGCTGGTTAGTACGCTGAGAGGGGGCGGAAACACCGTTCTCCCATAACATTGCAGAAAAGGGCCACTCTTTCGACTGGCCCTTTTTTATGGCAGGCGTCAGAGTTGCGGACCGGCTTTGACCAGGGCCGCCCCTGCAGGCGTGTCGGTATATTTATCGAAGTTGTCGATAAAGCGTTGAGCCAGGTCACGGGCTTTGCTTTCCCATCCTGCTTCATCAGCATAGGTATTACGCGGGTCCAGAATGTGGCTGTCCACGCCCGGGAGTGAGGCAGGCATTTCAAGGTTGAAAAGCGGGAGCGTCACCGTTTCCGCCTCTGATAAATCGTCATTGAGGATGGCATTAATAATCGCCCGCGTATCCTTGATTGAGATGCGCTTGCCGCTGCCGTTCCAGCCGGTATTGACCAGATAAGCTTCAGTGCCTGCCGCTTCCATTCGTTTAACCAGAACCTCAGCATACTGCGTCGGGTGCAGGGTCAGGAAAGCGGCACCAAAACAGGCTGAAAAGGTCGGTGTGGGTTCGGTAACGCCCCGCTCAGTGCCAGCCAGTTTGGCGGTAAAGCCGGAAAGAAAGTGATACTGCGTTTGATCCGGAGTCAGACGGGAAACCGGTGGCAGCACGCCAAAAGCATCAGCGGTCAGGAAGATGACCTTACGCGCATGGCCCGCTTTAGACACCGGCTTAACGATATTGTCGATATGCTCAATCGGGTAAGAAACGCGGGTGTTTTCGGTTTTGCTGCCGTCATCATAATCTACCGTTCCGTCGGCACGCACCACCACGTTTTCCAGCAATGCATTGCGACGGATAGCGTGGTAAATTTCCGGTTCAGCCTGCTCAGAAAGCTTGATGGTTTTGGCGTAGCAACCCCCTTCGAAATTAAACACGCCGTCATCATCCCAGCCATGCTCATCATCACCGATTAACTGACGTTGCGGATCGGTAGAGAGCGTGGTTTTTCCAGTGCCGGAGAGGCCAAAGAAGGCCGCCACGTCGCCATTCTTACCGACGTTAGCCGAGCAGTGCATTGCCGCAATGCCCCGCAACGGAAGCAGGTAATTCATGATGGCGAACAAACCTTTTTTCATTTCGCCGCCGTACCAGGTTCCACCTATCAGCTGAATACGTTCGGTCAGATTGAAGGCCACAAAGTTTTCGGAGTGCAGACCCTGCTGTTGCCAGTTTGGGTTAGTGCATTTGGCTCCGTTCATCACCACAAAATCCGGGACAAAGCTTGCCAGCGACTCTTCATCAGGACGGATAAACATATTTTTAACGAAATGGGCCTGCCAGGCGACTTCGGTGATAAAGCGCACGCAGAGGCGGGTATCCGGGTTTGCACCGCACCAGGCATCCACCACAAACAGACGTTTTGCAGAGAGTTGTCGGGTTACCTGAGACTTAAGTGCCTGCCAGGTTTCCACTGAAAGGGGCTGATTATCGTTCTTGCCTTTGCCCTGATCGTTCCACCACAGCGTGTCGCGGGTAGTCTCATCACGGACAATATATTTATCTTTGGGTGAGCGCCCGGTAAAAATGCCGGTATCAACGGCGATAGCGCCGGATTTCGTCTCAATGCCGCGTTCATAGCCGGTCAGTCCCGGCCGGGTTTCTTCTTTATACAGCGTGTCATAATCCGGATTATGAACGATCTCAACCGTATCCGTGATGCCATAAGCGACGAGGTCCTGCGGGGTCAAATCACGCATGTTACTGCTCCTTAATCGGCTCTTTGCTGCCACGTAGTGTAGGGTAATGGAAGACCATTAACCGTGACGATCCGCATATCCGTCATGGTGCGGAAATCACGATCGCGCGCAGTGTACACGTGTGAGAAGTCAGCGAAAGGCATAAGCCGTAGAAATGAGAGGCGACGCGTAAAGAGATTGGGAAGTATGGCCAGACCGGTTAAGGCCTGACCATTGGGCGATCAGTGAAGCTGGTCGTTACTGGTTGCGGAGCCCGTGCGGATGGCCGCAATATCTACCGCGTCATAGATATAGTGACTGCCACAGTAGTCACAATGCATATCAATTTTGCCATCTTCAGCCAGGATCTGATCCACTTCTTCCTCCGGCAGCGTCACCAGAACTTCCCCACAGCGCTCATGCGAGCAGGTGCAGCGGAAACAGACTTCCTGCGGATCGTAAAGGGTCACTTCTTCCTGATGGTAGAGGCGCCACAGGACGTCGTGGGCTGGCAGGCCAAGCAGCTCTTCTGTCTTGATCGTTTCTGTCAGTGTAGCCAGATGGCTGAAGTCGTCCGGACTGGCATCCTGAGCCGGGAGCACCTGCAACAGGATCCCACCAGCACCCGGTACACCTTCGGTTTCACCGGTACGGATAAACAAACGGGTTGGCAACTGCTCTGAACGCATGAAGTAATCTTCCAGGCATTCCGCCAGCGTTTCACCTTCCAGCCCGACCACGCCCTGATAGCGCTCACCTTCGGCAGGAGAGATGGTGATCACCAGATAGCCATTGCCTACCATCTCTTTCAGGGTGCTTTCAGGGGCAATGTCACCCTGCATGCGGGCCACACCGCGCATCTCCTGGCGGTTGTTACCGTTAATCACTGCCAGGTTCAACGGACCATCACCCTGCAACTGCACGGTAATATCGCCATCGAACTTCAGCGTAGCGGTCAGCAGGCTGGTGGCAACCAGCAGTTCCCCAAGTACTTTTTGTACCGGCAGCGGATAGTCGTGGCCGCTGATGATTTCGCGCCAGGTGTCAGAAACAGTCACCAGTTCGCCACGCACGGCGTAGTTTTCGAACAGGTAGCGATGCAGTTGGTCTTGATGAGCCATAATTCTCTCTCTTTTAGGCGGGTTACTCTTCGCCAGAATTTTTAAATTTCATTAAGTCCCGTCGCTCTTTTTTGTCAGGGCGGCGGTCAGGATGTGGCATCGTCAGCGCGTTCATCTTTCGCGCCTGTGCCATCTTTTCCCGTTTCTCAATACTTTGTGCCGTTTCCGTGTACAACTGTTGTGCTTCCACGGCTGGACGGCGCTGGTCGCTGATGGCCTGGATAATGACCGTGCGCTCATCGTTGCCCTGGCGCAGGGTCAGTTCTGCATTGAGTTCAACGATTTTTCCAGGTTTGCTGCGCTGACCGTTGTAGTGAACTTTGCCACCCTCAATCATCTCGCGCGCGGCAGAGCGGGTTTTATAGAAGCGAGCGGCCCACAGCCACTTATCGAGCCGAACCGCCTCTGCGGATTTCTCTTTCATCGCTGCTCCTTGGTGGGAATACCCCTATGTGTGGGTGAAATACTGGAATTCAAGGCGCTTCGCCACAGGATAATCAGGGGGCAGGCAGGGAGACCACTGGCCTTGTCAGCCTTAAAAATAGCATAAAAACTGACAGGCTCAGAATAAAGGGCGGATGCTCTGGGTAGTGCTCAGCGAGGGGTTGAAGCACTTATCATAATAGTTCTGAATGGCCTGAATACGCAGGCGATTACGGTGGATGCGCTTCAGCGCTAACAGGCTGTTAAAGATAAAGCTCAGGCTGACAATCAGCAGCAGCAGACTGGTGCCCAGATAACGCCACAGCGTCAGCGTATCCGGCGCACTGTGCAGGGCGATATGGTGCGTCCCGTTAGCATCAACGCTGATATTGGTCACTATGCCGTTGGCGGTGAACGGCGTGTGTAGCAGCATGCCAGCCAGCCGTTGCAACTCAGGCCACTGATCCGGCGCATTATAATCAAACAGGGAAACAGCCGGAGCCTGCTGATTCACCAGCTGGCGTCCCTCATCACTCAGGATCAGGAAACCGCCCGGCGGTGGGCTGTTCAGAGCTTCCGCAGCGCGCCTTGTTTCACGATAGAAGAAAGAGGAGGTGGCGGTGTTCACCAGATTTTCCAGCGCTTCTGCGCTCACCGGGCGCAACAGCACGTTCATGCCATTCAGCGCGCCTGAATCGGCACGGCGCACCAGCGCTTCCCAGTCTTTAGCATTGCCCAGATTGACCAGCGCATTCTTGAGTCTGACGCAATCCTGCTCCTGGCTGCAAAGCTCCTGCGTTCTCAGGACGATGTCGGAGAAATCATCCAGCAGGATCATCCCCGATTTCTGAATCGCCGTAGCCAGTTGAGGATTGAGCTTGGGATCGGTGCTGGTCTGCGGATGAAGCTGCTGGCTGGTAGTGCTTAACAGCGCAGTAGCTTTATCAATAATATCAGACTGCGGCTGGGGCAGGGGAGCGGCATTATTCCAGTACACCGCTGAACAGTCGAACGGCATAAAAGCATATGAGCGATTGCCCTGATAGGTGGCGGGGATGGAACACATACCCTCACCCTTTACTTTCAGACTGTCACCTACGTGCAGCGGCATTTTTTCAAGATCGTTCACTGACTGCACCTGAACGCTTTCCGTGCCTTTCAGCCAGGCCATACTCAGTTTCAGTGGCATGCTTAACGGGATCCACGCAATCAGCAAAACCAGCACCAGCAGTGAACCTGCAGCCAGCACCAGATTTTTTTCCAGCGCTGGACAGGGAAATTACGCACTTCATCCTGCAGGGAAAGGTAACGGCCCTGACGGACAACCTGACGATTCAGGTAGATATCCACTTCGGTGGGCTGTCCCAGATCGTGGGAAACGTAGGGTTGCCAGTGAGGAGGATAAATCAGATCGATAATGCCCAGGGAGATATTGCTGACCTGCCCCTGGTTGGATTCGCCAAAAAGACCCCAGCGTTTTGGCGCACCACGCAGGCAATGAATTTCGCGCAGTGATTTATTGCCCGGAGGGCGATAGAGGAACCAGCAGCTGACCACAATCATGGCGGTAGCCGCCAGGATCAGCCAGGGCATCAGCAGTTCAGGGCCGACCAGGCTGATAAAGATCAGCAGGAAAGCAAGGCCAATAGCTGTCGCTTCCCGTGTGCCATCAGGACGGCTGAGCGCATACTCTTCAGCTGTTTCCTTACGTACGCTGACCAGCTCAATGTTTTCGCTCTCTTCTTTCCTGATCGAGGCATTCTGCGACACGGGGCGAACGACCGGAGCCAGAGCGGGCTGCTCATAAACATAGTTCACCAGCGAATGGCCGTTGAGCGAAATGACCAGGGGGATCGTTTGCGTTTTAATCAGCTCAACAAAATTTTCATCCGCGATGTATTGCTCCCATAACGGCGGCAAATGGACTTCCACCGCATCCAGGTAATAACGCCATTTGTGGGGTTCATCAGTGGAAAGGCCGTAGCGCGTAATGGAGCGGGTGACAGGATAGACGTTGCTGCTTTGTGAGGTCAGAACCAGCGGGTCGGCAGATCTGTTTATACCTCCGGGCAATGTGGCTTCCCGGTGTTTTTCCAGCAGGCTGAGATAGCGCTCTACGGCTTTACGCTCGTCGTCGCTAAGTTTACGAAAAGGGGGACTTATAAATGGCAGTGGTTTCGCCAACGGCGGGCGATGCCGCATAGCGTACCAAAAGAAACAACCCGCCCCAATCGAGCAGGTCAGCATCACAGCCAATATAATGACTATTGTGCTCATGCTTCCCTCATTCCTGCCACGATGCTCCCGTCGTTATTATGTTGATACCCGGCCATGCTCATATCGTTATCGACATTGTGGCGGGTTTAGACGGCTCTGGCAATCCGCTGTGCATACAAAAATAGCGCGCAAAATCATAAAATTAGATTATTAGTATATGAATCCCTTTCCGAATGTTATCAAGCAAAATGGGATGTCAGTATCGGCATATTCCTATTTTTTATGGCCCTGATTGACATTACTTAAAACTTTTAATGCTGAACCGGACGGAATTGTTATAACGGCGTAAAAATAAACCATGCGATGATTGGCATCCCCTGCTGGGTACCGCACAATGGGGTAACGACGGCCAGCGTGCCGCGACTTACGGGCTGTGATGCTCATTTTTTTGGCTTTTTTCCTGGGGCCGCCATGACCAGACAACTGCAGAAACCCACCATTCTTAACGTTGAAACCGTGGCGCGTTCACGCCTTTTTACCGTTGAGGCCGTAGACCTGGCATTCAGTAATGGTGCCCGGCGGGTCTACGAACGAATGAAACCCTCAGATCGTGAGGCGGTAATGATCGTGCCAATAATCGATAACCACATTGTGCTGATTCAGGAGTACGCGGTAGGGCTTGAAAGTTATGAACTGGGTTTTCCTAAAGGATTGATCGATCCTGGCGAATCGCCGTTTGAAGCCGCCAACCGCGAACTCAAGGAAGAGGTAGGATTTGGGGCTGAAAAGCTCGAAACTCTGGCTAAGCTGACGATGGCACCCTCCTATTTTTCCAGCAAAATGAACATCGTCGTAGCGGAAAACCTCTATGCGGAGCAGCTGGAAGGGGATGAACCTGAGCCGTTACCTCAGTTACGCTGGCCGCTGGATAATCTGCTGGGGTTGTTAGAGGAGCCGGATTTCCGTGAGGCGCGTAACGTCAGTGCGCTGTTTCTGGTACGCGAATGGCTGGTGAAACAAGGCCGCCTGAGCTATTAAAAAAGCGGGCCTGAGCCCGCCTTGATAATTTAAGGGGACGCATCGCCTGCCGGTGCGTCCCTTTTTGTTACTGTGAATAATCAGAACAGTTCGTGGCTCTCACCGTTATCCATCAGCGTAGTCCCCACGTCATGAACGGAATATTCAGTAGGCTGGGTGCCATTGATGAAGTATTCCTGACGGGTATTGCCACCGCCATTAGCCAGCTTGCCAGTGTTACGATCGATAGTGACGGTCACCACACCTTCTGGCGGCGTCAGCGGTTGTACCGGTACGCCATCCAGCGCGGCCTTCATATACTCATCCCAGGCTGGCTGAGCACTTTTAGCGCCGCCCTCATACCCTGAGATCTGATCTTTGATGGCACCAGATGCGGTGGTTCGCCCTAAATCACGACGATGATCGTCAAAGCCAATCCAGACTGAGGTCACCACACCGGGGCCATAGCCAGAGAACCAGGCATCTTTCGAGCTGTTGGTGGTGCCTGTTTTACCGCCAATATCATTACGGCCTAAATCGCGGCCAGCGCGCCAGCCGGTTCCCATCCAGCCGGGCTCGCCAAAGATGTTGGTGTTCATTGCGCTTTTAATCAGGAACGAAAGCGGCGTATTGATCACATGCGGAGCGTACTGCTGCTCGCCACCCTGCTGCGAAACCTGCCCAAGCTGAGGCTGCGGTACGGCTGTTTTGTCGCCTTCCTGCGAGACGGCAACGTTTTCCACGCTGTCTTCACTCAGGGCAACCGCTTTTTTGGTGTCGCCGTAAATCACCGGCAAATTGCAATCGGGGCAGGCAATCCTGGGTTTCTCTTCGAACAGCGTATTGCCCTGTTCATCTTGAATTTTGCTGATGAAGTAAGGATCAACCAGGAATCCGCCGTTGGCCATCACTGAATAGCCACGCACCATTTGCAATGGAGTAAAGGAGGCGGAACCCAGTGCCAGCGATTCGGTATGCACAATGTTCTGCGCAGGGAAACCAAAGCGTTGTAAATATTCTGCCGCGTAATCGACGCCCATGGCACGCATAGCCCGGACCATGACCACGTTCTTTGACTGTCCCAGCCCCTGGCGCAGACGGATTGGGCCATCATAGGTTGGCGGGGAGTTTTTAGGACGCCAGTCGGAACCGGCACCCGCATCCCAGCGCGAAATGGGCACATCGTTAAGGATGGAAGCCAGCGTCAGACCGCGATCCATTGCTGCCGTGTACAGGAAAGGTTTGATATTGGAACCTACCTGACGCAGAGCCTGAGTAGCGCGGTTGAATTTGCTCTGATTAAAGTCAAATCCACCCACCAGAGCACGAACTGCGCCGTTTTGAGGATCCAACGAAACCAGTGAAGAGTTTACGTCAGGCACTTGTCCCAGCCACCAGTCTGTCCCCACCTGGCGGACCCAAATCTGCTGACCAGGCTGCACAACTTCGGTCACAGATTTTGGCGTTCTACCCTGTGCGGTATCGGACTTGTAGGGACGAGCCCAGCGCATGCCAGCGAGATTCAGTGTGACGCTGGTTCCGTCACGCATAGTCGCTGTGGCTTCTTCACTGTTGGCTTCGGTAATCACCGCCGGGAACAGCGGGCCATACACCGGCAGCGCCTTCAGACTCTTCAGGATTTCAGTGCGACCCCACGGATTCTGGCCCACTTTCCACAGCACGGCAGACGGCCCACGGTAGCCGTGACGCATGTCGTAGTTCATCACATTGTCCTGCACCGACTTCTGGGCAGCCAGTTGCAGCTTACGGGTGATGGTGGTGGTGACTTTGAAACCGTCGTTATAGGCGTTATCCCCGTAACGTTTCACCATCTGCTGGCGAACCATTTCCGTCAGATAAGGGGCGGAGAAGGCGATTTCAGGGGCATGATAGTTCGCTTCAAGCGGTGCATTGCGCGCTTCTTCATACTGCGACTGAGAGATGTAATTCTGATCAAGCATACGGCCCAGCACCACGTTACGGCGCATAACGGCCCGTTCGTGGGAATAGAGCGGATTAAAAGTTGAGGGTGCTTTAGGCAGACCGGCAATCATTGCCATTTCGCTCAGCGAAAGCTGATCGACATTTTTGCCGAAGTAAACCTGAGCGGCGGCACCCACACCATAGGCACGGTAGCCGAGGTAAATTTTGTTCAGGTAGAGCTCAAGGATCTCATCTTTACTCATCATCTGCTCGATGCGGATAGCAAGAAAAGCTTCCTTGATCTTACGCATCAGCGTGCGTTCCGGGCTGAGGAAGAAGTTACGCGCCAGCTGCTGGGTAATGGTGCTGGCACCCTGCGAAGCATGACCGGAAACCAGCGCGATGCTGGCAGCACGGAAGATCCCGATAGGATCAACGCCGTGGTGCTCGTAGAAACGGCTGTCTTCAGTGGCAATAAACGCTTTTACCATCTCAGGCGGGATCTGCGGCAGCTTAAGCGGGATACGGCGTTTCTCACCATACTGAGCAATCAGCTCATTATCGGCACTGTACACCTGCATAGGCGTCTGAAGACGCACATCTTTCAGCGTGGCTACGTCTGGCAGCTGGGGTTCTATGTATTTGTATAAACCATAGACCGAGCCGGCTCCCAGCAAAATGCAACACACTGCAAGGATCAAAAAATACTTTACGAACTTCACCTGATATTTTCCATTCTGAGTCGATTGGGCAGTTTATAAACAATCGCGCGGTAGTATAAAGGCTAGCCAGAAGCTTGGATACGTCCTTTTGATGACTGACGATATGGAGATCGCGCTAAATGGCATTTCAGACATGGCAAGTAGGCCTGGATATTCAGAATGGGCAACTTTGTGCCCTTGGCATCCAGCGCCGTCGTAACGGCTGGCAACTTCGCCACTGGTGGCAACATGCGTTGCCGCAAGATACGTTAGTTAACGGGCTGCTGCAACGTCCCGAGCCGGTGATCGCACTCCTGCAACGCTGGCGCAGGCAGCTGCCTTACCGTATCTCACTGCGCGTGGGTTTTCCTCCTCAGCTGGTTCTGCAACGGCAGGTTGAGCTTCCGGGAACCCAGTTACGCGAGCCTGAGCGTAGCAGGTACATCACCGCAGCGGCGAGGCGATTTTTCCCAATTGAGCCCGAGACGCTGGCGCTGGACTACCGCGAAGGCGCTCAGGAGGCCAGGGCGCTCTACATTACGGCCGCAAAGCGTGATGTTCTTGCCAGCTGGATGGACTGCCTCGAACAGGCAAGGCTGAAACCTGAAGTGCTGGAACTGACGCCTGCCGCCTTGTTTGCCCTCTCAACATCGCTCTCCCTCGATCCTTCCGCGGCGATGGTACACCGGTTGCAGGATCACTGGCTGTGGTATTCGGCCCTGCCTGCCCGGCCTGAATGGGGCTGGTGCTCCCTTCAGGATGCCCCAGATTTCTCCACGCTACGGCAAAAGCAGCTGCCTGACTTTAACGCCTTCTATTACAGCTCACAGCTGAAGGAGCCTCTGCCGAAATCGGCACAGTGGCTCGATCCCTTTGCAGCCTTTGCCCTGAGGCAACCCCCGCTGCCAGGGCTGTCCGGGGCTTTTACCCTGGCTGCAGGGTTAGCATTGCGTCCGGGGGATGCCTGATGGTGTGGGTCAATTTGCTGCCCTGGCGGCGGCGGCAGAGACGAAAGGCATGCCAGCGCTGGTCTGTTGTCCTGATGCTACTGGCATTAACGCTGATGGTGGCTGGCTTACCCACGCTGGGGCAACAGAAGCTGAACCGACTTAATGAAAAAGGGATCCGGCAGCGGCAGGGGCTTGACCACCAGCTTGAAAAACAGCTTCAGCAGGTCACTCTGTCAGACAGGGAAAGAGAGGCTCTCAAACAGCAACTGATAGAACGGCAGAGGAGACAGCAAGGACTCGTCCGGTGGTCCTCTTTTCTGTCCGGCCTGGTAAAGGCGATGCCTGAAACGCTCTGGTTGAGCAGCATCAGTAAAAGCGCCAGTACTTTGACGCTGGCGGGTTTTTGCAAGGGGGTGGGCGATCTGGACGCGTTCAGCCTGCAACTGCGAAAACAGGGGCTGGTCGGGCAGATAACAGCGGGCACGTTAAGCCGGGTTGCTCAGGGCAGAATGGCATTTAATTTATTGATTACGTTAAAACCAGAGGCAGATTTAGATGGATAATTTTATTTCGCGCTGGCTGGGTTTTCCGCTCTGGTTACAGGCTATTTTTCTTTGCCTCCCGGTAGCTGTAATAGTCCTGGTCACATGGTGGCTCTGGTCTTCGCCGGTGTTCCGGCAGTCCACTCTCCTGCAATCTCAGCAGCAGCAGCAGAGCGGCCAGTATCAACAGCGGATTCAGCGTTTGCTGGCGATGAGGTCGTTAGCCAGTCTGAACCATGAGATAGCGCAGCTACGACAGAGCCTGCACCCGGATAAGGTAAAAACCTTCTCCCTGCTGGACATGGCTCAGGCTTCCGGAGGGGAAATCGCGGTCTGGCAACCCGCCGGGCAGGGCGGAAATCTTACGCTGGCCCTTAACTGGCCTCAGGTGCATAGCGTGTTCGACTATTTCGGTTCGCTGCAAACCGGGGTGGAGCTGCCTCATTTTAGCCTGAAACCGGAACAGGCACATTTACGATTCCAGCTGACGCTGGCCCTGAACCATGAGGGCTGAACGGGGGCGCGGGTATCAACAGCCAGTATTGCACTGGTTGTTGCTGTTACTGCTGATAACGGCAGGATGCCGGGCAGAGAAAGATCCTTTTCAGCCTCCCGGGACGGTATGTGAAACAGCGCAGTCTGCCCCGTTCAACTGGCGGCTGAAAGGCATTATTGGGCGGGCTGACGATTACCATGCCTGGCTGACCCCGGAAAAAGGTAAAGGTATGCCACGCAGTCAGGGCCAGCAAATTGATCAACGCTGGCAGTTGATAAAGGTAGAGGCGATGAGCATTACGCTGGCGGATGTGAAGGGTTGTCTTTCACCGCTGAAAAGGAATTTAAAAGGAAGCATTTATGAAAAGGATCTTCTGCCTGTTATGCCTGCTGTACCTGGCGCCACTTCAGGCTAGACAGGGGCCGCTGTCTCTGGCTTTTGACGATGCGCCAGTGGCCCAGGTATTGCAGGCGCTGGCGAACTGGCAGCAACTCAACCTGATGGTTGCGCCGGGAGTGGAAGGGGTACTGTCGCTGAGATTAGAGAGTGTTCCCTGGCAGCAGGCGCTCACGCTGGTTGCCAGAATGGCAAAACTGAGTATCGAAACGGAAGGCAATGTCCTGCTGGTCTGGCCGCAGAGCTGGCAGCAGGAGAAGCAGCGTCAGGAGGAAAATCAGCGGGAAAAAGAGCAGAAAGCCCTGCCGCTGATCGCTGAAGTATTAACGCTTGCTCATGCGGATGCCACCACGGTGAATACCAGCCTGCAGGCCGAAAGGGCAAAATTAATGACCGAAAGAGGCAGTGTGACGGTCGATACCAGAACCAACAGTCTGCTGATCCGGGATACGAGCCCTGCTCTGAAAGCTACCAGCCACTGGATACGCGCGCTGGATGTTCCCCTTGAGCAGATTGAGCTGTCGGCACAAATCGTCACCATCAATGAAGAGAGCCTTAGGGAGTTAGGGGTTCGCTGGGGATTGAGTGGCGATGAGCAGATTACCCATGCGCTTCGCGCCAGCCAGCTTAGCGTTAATCTTCCGGTGACGGATGCCGCTTTATCCGCTGGCTTCACGCTGGCCAGGCTTGACGGGAAATTACTGGACCTGGAACTCAGCGCACTTGAGCAGGAGAACAAGCTGGAGATTATCGCCAGCCCGCGTCTGTTTACCTCCCATCAGCAGGCTGCCAGCATCAAGCAGGGGACAGAAATTCCCTACGAAGTTTCCAGCGGCGGCAACGGGACCACTACCGTCGAATTTAAAGAGGCGGTGCTGGGAATGGAAGTGACGCCAGTGGTGCAACCGAATGGTCGGATTTTGCTGAAACTGCATTTGTCGCAAAACGTTCCCGGCAGAACGATGCGCAGCGGGGAGGGTGAATATCTGGCCATCGACACTCAGGAAATTCAGACCCAGGTGACGCTAAAGGATGGCCAGACGCTGGCACTGGGAGGGATTTTCCAGCGGCAAAACGCCAGCGGACAGCGCAAAGTCCCGCTGCTGGGCGATATCCCGGGCCTGGGAAAGCTGTTTCGTTATGATATTCATGAACAAAAAAGACGAGAATTAGTGATCTTCATCACGCCCCGATTGATCCGTGACGAGTAATGCTTTTTTTAGGCCAAACTGAGAAACCGGAGGTTTTTTTCCGGCATTGAAGCCATATGCGTTTGACGCAAGGGCCGAATTAGCTTACAAGGTTTAGCGATTTTGATTTATGAGCCTTGGTTTGGCTTCAAAGAATACACAGAACCCGTTTTTTATCGTGCGCAACCGGCGTAGCCGATGCAGTGACATCGGGCTGATAAATGAAGCGGACTGAAACGCGCCCTGAGTGCGCAATGGGCAAGGTCAATTTAATCGGTTGCCAAAACACCTTCAGTGTTGAGATAATTTTCATCTGACTCTCGCACTATCGCTCATGAGGTTTCAGTTCATGTCCTGTCCGGTTGGACGGGGTATCATTAACGAATTGTCTTAGTAATACCGAAAAAATGGCAGAGAAACGCAATATCTTTCTGGTTGGGCCTATGGGTGCCGGCAAAAGCACTATTGGGCGTCAGTTAGCTCAGCAACTCAATATGGAATTTTTCGATTCCGATCAAGAAATTGAGCGACGTACCGGAGCGGATGTGGGTTGGGTGTTCGACGTCGAAGGCGAAGAAGGCTTCCGCGATCGCGAAGAAAAAATCATCAATGAACTCACCGAGAAGCAAGGCATAGTGCTGGCTACCGGTGGCGGTTCAGTGAAATCACGCGAAACCCGCAACCGTCTTTCGGCTCGTGGCGTCGTGGTGTATCTGGAAACCACCATCGAGAAACAATTAGCTCGCACGCAGCGTGATAAAAAGCGTCCTCTGTTGCAGGTGGAATCTCCGCCTCGAGAGGTGCTGGAAGCGCTGGCTGCCGAGCGTAATCCGCTCTATGAAGAGATCGCCGACGTGACGATCCGGACCGACGACCAGAGCGCTAAAGTGGTCGCGAACCAGATCATCAACATGTTGGAGAAGAGCTGAACCCAGCTCTGACCGCCTGCGGGCCAAAGTAATAAAAAGGTGATAACGCTTCATGGAGAAGATTACCGTCACTTTGGGGGAACGAAGTTACCCCATTACCATCGCTGCCGGACTGTTTACGGATCCGGCTTCTTTTTGGCCGCTTAAGGCGGGCGATCGTGCCATGCTGGTCACTAACCAGACCCTGGCACCTCTTTACCTGGCACCTGTTCGTCAACTGCTGGAAGGCGCTGGCGTTGAGGTGGACCAGGTTATTCTCCCCGACGGCGAGCAGTATAAAACGCTGGCGGTGATGGATCAGGTCTTTACCGCTCTGCTGGAAAAACCTCACGGTCGTGATACTACCCTGGTCGCTTTAGGCGGTGGGGTTATTGGCGATCTGACCGGTTTTGCCGCCGCAAGTTATCAGCGCGGTGTGCGCTTTATTCAGGTTCCTACCACGCTGCTGTCGCAGGTTGATTCTTCTGTGGGAGGAAAAACCGCTGTCAATCACCCCCTGGGCAAGAACATGATCGGCGCGTTCTATCAGCCTGCTTCGGTGGTCATTGATATCAATTGTCTCAGTACCCTGCCGCCGCGTGAGCTGGCGTCTGGTCTGGCTGAAGTGATCAAGTACGGTATTATTCTGGACGGCGATTTCTTCAGCTGGCTTGAGGATAATCTTGATGCGTTGCTGGCCCTTGACGGGGAAGCGATGGCTTACTGCATTCGCCGCTGTTGCGAGCTGAAAGCAGAGGTTGTTGCCGCCGACGAGCGTGAAATGGGGCAGCGTGCTTTGTTGAACCTTGGTCATACGTATGGCCATGCCATTGAAGCCCATATGGGCTACGGTAACTGGCTCCACGGTGAAGCTGTGGCTGCCGGAATGGTGATGGCAGCCCGGACGGCAGAACGTTCAGGTCAATTTACTGCGCAGGATACTGACAGGATTATCACGTTATTAAAACGTGCAGGCCTGCCGGTAACCGGGCCAGAGAGTATGACTGCGGAAGCATACCTGCCGCATATGATGCGTGATAAGAAAGTGCTGGCCGGTGAACTTCGCCTTGTCCTGCCTCTCGCAATCGGTAAAGCCGAAGTGCGCAGCGGCGTAGCACATGATACGGTACTGGCTGCGATCAACGACTGTCAGCCTGCCTGATACCGTTTCGGCCCAAATGATAGTAATCCGCCGCTCACAGGATGTTGAGGGGCGTTGCTGCTCTACAGTAGGAGGTTGAATGGACGAGTTTAAACCGGAAGACGAGTTGAAACCTGACACCAGTGACCGCCGCCCGCAGCGGTCCCGCAAGACGTCTTCTGCCCCTAAAGTGCCGGTTTCCCGTCAGCATATGATGATGGGTATTGGTATTCTGGTCCTGCTGCTCCTGGTGATTGGTATTGGCTCTGCGCTGAATTCGCCGGACGACAAACCCACCGGCAGTAGTCAAAAATCCGCTGCTCCTTCTGGCGCGGCAAACACTGGCAGCAATAAAGATATCGACCTCTCAGGCTCTTCGTCAATGAGTGGACAGTCTGGCTCACAGCCTGCCCCGGATGCGACAGCGGGTAGCCCGTCTCAGAACAGTAATGGTCCCCAGGAGCTCAGCGCACCGCCTGTTTCCTCCACGCCTACGCAGGCTGAGCCAGTTCAGGCTCCGGCCAGTCAGCAGCGTGTTGAATTGCCCGGTGATTTGAATAATGCGCTGACCAGCCAGCAGGGTCAGGTAGATGCTGCGGCCCAGGGCGCTCAGGATAACGGCAGCACTTTACCTACCGGGCCTGCAACTGTAGCCCCTGGCGGTAATGCTTCGACACCTGCTGAGACGACTTCTCCGGCCAGTCAGCCACGCCAGGCAGCTACGCATAAAAATCAGCCTGCCGTAACGCATAAACCTGCCGCCACTAAGCCGGTAGCGAAAGAGAGCAAGCCGAAAAGCACTGCGTCAACCAGTAGCCATGCTTCTTCGGGAGCCGCAGCAGCGTCCTCTTCAGCGCCGGGTGGAAATTACACGCTGCAGCTGAGCAGTGCGTCAAGGTCAGACACGCTGAACGCCTGGGCTAAGAAACAGAACCTCAGCGGGTATCATGTCTACAAAACGACCCGGAATGGTCAACCCTGGTACGTGCTGATCAGCGGCTCTTATGCCACGCCGGCAGAAGCGAAGCGCGCCGTAGCTTCACTTCCGGCAGACGTCCGGTCGCAAAACCCCTGGGTGAAGCCTGTCAGTCAGGTTAAGAAAGAATCGACTAATTAAGAAGTCAGCTTAAGCCTGATTTAAGATGAAACTGTCAGCCCTCTTCGGAGGGCTTACTATTCAAAGCGCAGATATGCTGTCGGTGTAACCGCAGCCAGAAGAGTAAGTGTAATAAAAACGACGGCATGAAAAAAAATCGCGCTTTTTTGAAATGGGCGGGTGGCAAATACCCGCTGCTTGATGATATCCAGCGTCATCTGCCAGAAGGAGATTGTTTAATCGAACCTTTTGTCGGGGCGGGATCCGTGTTCCTTAATACCCATTTTGCCAGCTACATCCTGGCGGATATCAACAGCGATCTGATTAACCTCTACGGTATTGTCAAAACCCGTGTCGGTGAGTTCGTCACTGATGCCCGCGAGCTGTTCACCAGTGAAAGCAACGACGCGGATTTTTACTACGCCCGTCGCGCTGAATTCAACAGCTGTAAAGATCCTTATCGTCGCGGCCTGCTGTTTTTGTACCTCAATCGCCATTGCTACAATGGACTCTGTCGTTACAATCTCAGCGGCGAGTTTAACGTGCCCTTTGGCCGTTACCGTAAACCCTATTTCCCAGAGGATGAGCTTTACTGGTTCTCTGAGCGGTCACAGAATGCGACCTTTGTCTGTGAATCGTACGATGTTACCCTGAACCGTGCGCCACAAGGGGCCGTCGTCTATTGCGATCCCCCTTATGCCCCGCTGTCAGCAACGGCTAATTTTACGGCTTACCACACTAACAGCTTCAGTCTGCTGCAACAGCAGCATCTGGCCGAACTGGCTCAGAAACTGGCCGTTGAGAACCGTATCCCGGTGCTGATCTCAAATCATGATACGCCTCTGACAAGGGAGTGGTATCAGGCCGCCATGCTGCATCAGATCAAGGCACGGCGTTCAATCAGTCGCAACAGTAACGGACGTAATCAGGTGGATGAACTGCTGGCGTTGTTCGTGAGCAGATAACCCTCAACTGCGGTACGTGCCTGGCGTCAGGCGCGCTTATTGGGAGAAATGGATGAAACAGTTTTTACTAGCCCCATCAATTCTGTCTGCGGATTTTGCCCGTCTGGGTGAAGATACAGCGAAAGCGTTGGCCGCCGGTGGCGATGTCGTGCATTTCGATGTAATGGATAATCACTACGTACCCAATCTGACGATGGGTCCGATGGTGCTTAAGGCGCTACGCGATTATGGCATTACCGCCCCGATTGATGTGCATCTGATGGTCAAACCTGTGGATCGCCTGATCCCGGACTTTGCTAAAGCGGGTGCCAGCTACATTACCTTCCATCCTGAAGCTTCAGAGCACGTTGACCGTTCGCTGCAGTTGATTAAAGAACACGGCTGCAAGGCTGGTCTGGTTTTCAATCCGGCCACCTCGCTGAGCCACCTTGAATATGTGATGGATAAAGTCGATGTCATTCTGTTGATGTCGGTGAACCCAGGCTTTGGCGGGCAATCCTTTATCCCAGGGACGCTGGATAAACTGCGTCAGGCCCGTAAGCTGATTGACGAAAGCGGCTACGACATTCGTCTGGAAGTGGATGGCGGCGTGAAGGTAGAGAATATTGCGGAGATTGCTGCGGCTGGTGCGGATATGTTTGTCGCCGGTTCTGCCATCTTCGGTAAACCCGATTACAAAAAAGTGATCGACGACATGCGCACTGAACTGGAGAAATCTCGCCATGGCTCATTTCACTAAAGTTCGCGCGCTGGCTTTCGATCTGGACGGCACGCTGATTGACAGTGCTCCCGGCTTGACCAGTGCCGTAGATGCGGCGCTGACCTCTCTGAGTCTGCCAGCCGCGGGCATAGAGCGCGTCTCGACCTGGATTGGCAACGGCGCGGATATTTTGATTGAGCGTGCGCTGACCTGGGCACTGGGCCACCAGCCAGGCAGCGACCTGATCCGCGATGCGCGTGTTCTGCTTGATACGCACTACGCAACCACCATAGAAAGCGGCAGCAAGCTGTTCCCCGGTGTGAAAGAGGGGCTGGCTGCTCTGGCGGCTACGGGCTTGCCGATGGCGGTAGTGACGAATAAACCCACGCCTTTCGTCGCGCCGTTGCTCGCTTCACTGGGCATCGCTGATTACTTCTCGCTGATTATCGGTGGCGATGATGTGGTGGCAAAAAAACCGCATCCGGCACCGTTATTCCTCGTACTGGGCAAGTTTGGCCTGCTACAGGAAGAGCTGGTATTCGTGGGCGACTCCCGGAATGATATTCTTGCTGCCAGGGCGGCAGGGTGCCCCAGCATTGGCATGACTTTCGGCTACAACTACGGTGAGCCGATTGCTGCCAGTCAGCCCACTCTGGTGCTGGACCATTTTAACGATTTGTTGCCCGCCTTAGGGCTGTAATTATCAGGACGAAAAAACATGAGCAAACCCATCGTATTTAGCGGCGCACAGCCATCCGGCGAACTGACCATCGGTAACTATTTGGGTGCGCTGCGTCAGTGGGTAAATATGCAGGATGACTACCACTGCATTTACTGTATTGTCGATTTACATGCGATTACCGTCCGTCAGGACCCAACCGCGCTGCGTAAAGCCACGCTGGATACGCTGGCGCTTTATCTGGCCTGCGGTATCGATCCTGAAAAGAGCACCATTTTTGTTCAGTCTCACGTCCCTGAACACACCCAGCTGAGCTGGATCCTGAACTGCTACACCTATTTCGGCGAGCTGAGCCGTATGACCCAGTTCAAAGATAAATCAGCCCGTTATGAGGAGAACATCAATGCCGGTCTGTTTGACTATCCGGTACTGATGGCTGCCGATATTCTGCTGTACCAGACTACTCAGGTTCCGGTAGGCGAAGATCAGAAACAGCATCTGGAGCTGAGCCGTGATGTGGCGGCACGCTTTAACGCGCTGTATGGCGAGGTGTTCAAAGTCCCTGAGCCGTTTATCCCGAAATCTGGCGCGCGCGTGATGTCCCTGCTGGAGCCGACGAAGAAGATGTCCAAGTCTGACGATAACCGCAATAACGTTATCGGCCTGCTGGAAGATCCTAAGTCAGTGGTGAAGAAGATCAAACGTGCCATGACTGATGGCGATGAGCCACCCGTTGTGCGTTACGACGTTAAAAAGAAGGCTGGGGTTTCTAACCTGCTGGATATTCTCGCTGGCGTGACCGGTGAGAGCATTGCAGAGTTGGAACAGAAGTTTGAAGGCCAGATGTATGGTCATCTGAAAGGGGCGGTTGCTGAAGCTGTTTCTGGCATGCTCACAGACCTGCAGGCGCGTTACAGCCATTTCCGTAATGATGAAGCCCTGCTTGAGCAGATCATGCGTGATGGTGCGACCAAAGCCCGTGCACAGGCTCAGGAAACGTTGAAGAAAGTCTATGAAGCCGTGGGCTTTGTTGCTCAACCCTGATTAGCGACACAGTCAGAAGCAGGAATACCTGCTTCTGACTCATCATCGAAACCCTGTCGCCCTCCGGTACCCTCCATTCATCAGGCAACACCCCTTCAGGCCTGTACATCTCCCGATTAATTTTAAAACCAGCGAAGCTTTTCTCTCAGAGCAACCACCCGTCCGACAATAATCAGCGAAGGACTTTCAACTTCTGCCGCCAGGCGGGCCAACTGATGTAATTCCCCGGTCACCACGCGTTGCTGCACCGACGTTCCTCTTTCCACCAAGGCTACCGGCATATCCGCTGCCATGCCGTGATCGGACAGCTGCTTCTGAATCTCAGCCGCCTGCGACAGCCCCATATAGAACACCAGCGTTTGCTGTTCTGCTGCCAGATTTTTCCAGTCCAGTGCCCCTTCACTCTGCACATGACCGGTTACCAGCCGGACGCTTTGCGCATAATCGCGATGGGTCAGGGGAATGCCGCTGTAGGCTGAACAGCCGGAAGCCGCAGTGATACCGGGGACCACAGAAAAAGGAATATCCGCGCCCAGCAATGCTTCCAGCTCTTCAGCACCCCGCCCGAAAATAAA
This sequence comes from Erwinia sp. E_sp_B01_1, assembly GCF_036865545.1. NCBI lineage: Bacteria > Pseudomonadati > Pseudomonadota > Gammaproteobacteria > Enterobacterales > Erwiniaceae > Erwinia > Erwinia sp. E_sp_B01_1. The sequence continues at coordinate 398,297 of NZ_CP142208.1, forward strand.
GGGATCGCCGCCTTTAAGGCGGACCACGCGTTTACCCTGACTGGCCTGTTCAAGCAGCAACTGGTTGATGGACTGCTGGGGCACGCAGTGATGTCCCGCCCGTTTGCCAACGAAGATACGCTCTGCATCGCGCCGTACCAGCTCCATAACTTCATCAGAAACCAGCCGGTCATAGACCACCACATCAGCCTGCTGAATTTGCTGAAGGCCTTTCAGCGTCAGTAAGCCGGCATCCCCCGGACCCGCGCCGACCAGCACCACTTCGCCTTTATCTGCCAGCGGTGCCCGAAACAGCGCTTCCGTCAGCTGTTCAACCCGGGCGGTCTGATTGTTGGCCAGCGACTGTGCCAGGCGATCGTGATGGAAAACTTTCTCCCAAAAAAGTCGCCTTTGCCCCATTTCAGCAAAGTGGTTTTTGACCCGCTGACGAAGCGACCCGGCGTAGGCCGCAATTTTACCGAGATGCTGAGGCAGTAACGCCTCAATTTTTTCTCTTAGCAGCCTCGCCATCACTGGCGCCCGGCCACCGCTGGAGATCGCCACCATCAGCGGGGAGCGATCAACAACAGAAGGCATGATCACGCTGGCCTGCTCTGGTGCATCCACCAGATTGCAAAATACCTGCCTTGCTTCCGCGCAGGCGCTGACCTGCTGATTCACTTTGTCGTCATCTGTTGCCGCAATCACCAGCCAGCAGCCCTCAAGCATCTCTGCTGTAAACGACCGATCGAGCAGGGTAACTTCTCCGGCCTGCTGCCAGAGATGGAACTGGGACGAGAAATGGGTTGAACAGACTCGCAGGTCTGCACCCGCCTTCAGGAGAAGACGGGCTTTGCGCTCTGCCACCTCGCCACCTCCCACCAGCAGGCAGGCTCTGTTACGAAGCTGGCAGAACAGGGGAAGATAATCCATACGGGGTTCACCACTCACAGAAAAAAAGGGCCGCAGAAGGGCGGCCAGGAAGGATTTTATCAGTCAATCCACGCTCAGACAGCTATCTCTATCATTCCGTCACAGACGCGGATGGGATAGCTGGTGACCGAACGGCTTTCATCTTCCATACAAAGCCCATCCTGCAAGCGAAAACGCTGTTTTTTCAGCGGGCTGGCGACCCATAAAGCCTGCTGATGCTCTGCTATCAGGCCACGGGAAAGCACGCTTGCCTGGGCAAAGGGATCGATATTGCTGAGCGCAAAAACAGTGTCGTCAGCGTAAGGGCGAAATACCGCAACCTGCTGATTGTTCACCAGCGCACAAACGCCGGTGGCGGGGATAATGCTCTCCAGAGAACAGACCGGATACCAGTGACTCATGATTGTTCCTCCAGCACGACAACAGAAATACGTTCATCCGGGCGGGCAGGACGATGCTGTTCACGTTCGGCAACCACCTGTACCAGCGGGTCACGCTGTGAATCATTGATAAAGTGAGCAAAGCGGGCATGCTGGCGCGGATCCCCGACGGTCTCTTTCCATTCACAGATAAACTGTTCACGAAGCCGGCCCAGTTCCGTTTCCAGTTGGGTATTGATCTTCAGCTTGTCGTTGACGATCACCTGTTTGAGATAGTCGATGCCGCCTTCAAGGCTCTCCAGCCACAGCGAGGTGCGCTGCAATTTATCCGCAGTGCGGATGTAGAACATCATAAAGCGGTCCAGGTAACGAATCAGCGTCTCCCGATCCAGATCGGCTGCCAGTAAATCTGCATGGCGCGGCTTCATACCGCCGTTGCCCGCGACGTAAAGATTCCAGCCTTTTTCTGTGGCGATGATGCCCACATCTTTGCCCTGAGCTTCCGCGCATTCACGGGTACAGCCGGAGACGCCAAATTTCATCTTGTGCGGAGTGCGAATGCCCTTGTAGCGATTTTCCAGCTCGACCCCAAGGCTGACGCTGTCCCCGACGCCAAAACGGCACCAGCTACTGCCCACGCAGGTTTTTGCCATACGCAACGCTTTGGCATACGCATGACCTGTTTCAAAACCAGCGGCAATCAGCTGTGACCAGATAGCGGGCAGATCGTCTTTCTGCGCACCAAACAGCCCGATACGCTGTGAGCCGGTGATTTTGGTATAGAGGTTATAGCGTCGGCCAATCTCTCCAATGGCTACCAGGCCCTCAGGAGTGATTTCGCCGCCGGCAGAGCGGGGGATCACTGAATAGGTGCCATCTTTCTGAATATTGCCGAGGAAGAGATCGTTACTGTCCTGCAGTGACGTGTGCTGGGGCTTAAGAACATATTCGTTCCAGCAGGATGCCAGCAGGGAGCCGACGGTAGGTTTGCAGACTTCGCAGCCATACCCTTTACCGTATTTCTCAAGCAGCTGCTCAAAGGTTTTAATCTCTTCCACGCGGATCAGATGATAAAGCTCCTGACGTGAATAACTGAAGTGTTCACAAAGGTGATGATTAACTTCAATGCCCTGGCGGCTGAGTTCAGCATTCAGTACCTGGGTCATCAGCGGCACACATCCTCCGCAACCGGTGCCTGCTTTGGTTTCGGCTTTCAGCGCTGCTACGGTATGGCATCCGGCCTGGATCGCACTGACCAGGTCGCCTTTGGTGACGTCAAAGCAGGAACAAATCTGCGCCGTGTCGGGCAGAGACTCCACCCCAATCGCCGGTTTGCTGCCCGCATGAGCTGGCAGAATAAGGGCATCCGGGTTGTCGGGCAGTTCGATGGCATTCAGCATCAGCTGGAGCAGGTTGCCAAAGTCGCTGGTATCCCCTACAAGCACGGCCCCCAGCAGGGTTTTGTTATCAGCACTGACCACCAGACGCTTGTAGATTTCTTTGCTTTCGTCGAGGTATACGTAACTTCTGGCGCCCTGGGTACGGCCATGCGCATCGCCAATGCCGCCCACGTCCACGCCCAGCAGCTTGAGTTTGGCGCTCATGTCCGCGCCGGAGAAAGCATTGTCATTGCCAAGCAGACGATCGCAGGTGACCTGCGCCATTTTATAGCCCGGCGCGACAAGCCCGTAAATCCGGTTCTGCCAGGCAGCACATTCGCCAATGGCATAAATATCGGTATCGGCGGTCTGGCAATGGTCATCAATCAGCACGCCGCCGCGTGGACCCACGGGCAGCTCGCTCTGCCTGGCCAGTTTGTCCTGGGGACGAATCCCGGTGGAGAAGACGATAAAGTCGATCTCCAGTTCGCTGCCATCGGCAAACTGCATGGTTTTGCCACCTGCCGGGCGGTCGATAATTTTTCGGGTGTTTTTACTGGTGTGGACTTTCACGCCCATACGCTCAATCTTCTGACGCAGCTGATCGCCCCCCATAGGGTCGAGCTGTTCAGCCATCAACACCGGAGCAAATTCCACCACATGGGTTTCAATGCCCAGATTTTTCAGCGCGCCGGCCGCTTCCAGACCCAGCAATCCGCCGCCCACAACCGCACCGCGTTTGCTGCGGCGTGCGCAGGCTTCAATCGCATTGAGGTCCTCAATGGTGCGATAGACGAAGCAGTCCTGACCGCTGGCGCCTTCAATTGGAGGGACCCAGGGATATGAACCTGTGGCGATCACCAGCTTGTCGTAATGCACTGCACGTCCGGTACTGGAGTGGATGACTTTTTCACGGCGGTTAAGCGTAATGGCCCGCTCACCAATCAGCACTTCAACATGGTTTTTTTGATAGAAGTCGTTACGGACCAGCGACAGTTCTTCAGCGGTATGATGGGAGAAATAAGCGGAGAGGTGGACACGGTCATAGGCCACGCGGGGTTCTTCGCAGAAAACGGTGATGGCAAACTGGCCGGGCGCGGCTTTTTCAACCAGTTCTTCAATCAGGCGGTGGCCTACCATGCCGTTGCCAATAATGACGAGTCGGGTGCTCATTTTTGCCTCACAATGCAATTTATTATCGCTACAATACCGCGCAGGCATGTGCACTTATTGATGTACATCAATCCGCTTTTTAAATACTCCTTTATGAGTAGGTCGCTGATTTAACGCCTTTTTCTGTAAGTCCCGGAAAATACGACAGTTAAACTGAATCGTATCAGCTACGGGTTTGGTGCCTTGCGTACAGCCTGTAAAAACAATGCTATGGTAAATGACAGACCAACGACCTTCAGGAGCGTTTGCATGCAGGCTGGTAATGTGAAATGGATAAATCATCTTCGTTTGCCCTGGCGTGAAGGGCTGTGGCAAATCGAAATCAACGACGGCAGGATTGCCCGAATCTCACCTCAGACCCAATCCCGGCCCACCACGGACTCGCTGGATGCGGAAGGCGGCCTGGCTTTTCCACCGTTCATTGAACCTCATATCCATCTTGATACCACCCAGACCGCCGGTGAACCCGCCTGGAATGAGTCCGGTACGCTGTTTGAAGGCATTGAGCGCTGGGCAGAGCGCAAGGCGTTGCTGAGCCATGAAGATGTTAAGCAGCGGGCAAAGCAGACGCTTAAATGGCAGATTGCCAACGGCATTCAGCATGTGCGTACCCATATCGACGTGTCAGATCCCACACTGACGGCGCTTAAAGCGATGCTGGAAGTGAAAGCAGAGATGGCACCCTGGGTGGATATTCAGCTGGTGGCTTTCCCACAGGAGGGCATCCTCTCTTATCCGGACGGTGAAGCCCTGCTGGAAGAGGCATTGAAGCTGGGGGCAGATGTGGTGGGGGCGATCCCACATTTCGAGTTCACGCGCGAATATGGCGTGGAGTCCCTGCATAAAACCTTCGCGCTGGCGCAAAAATACCAGCGGATGGTGGATGTGCACTGCGATGAGATTGATGATGAGCAGTCCAGGTTTGTTGAAACGGTAGCGGCCCTGGCGCTGCGCGAGAAAATGGGCGAGCGGGTGACGGCCAGCCATACCACCGCCATGCACTCCTATAACGGGGCTTATACCTCGCGCCTGTTCAGACTTCTGAAGCTTTCTGGCATTAACTTTGTCGCTAATCCGCTGGTCAATATCCATCTGCAAGGCCGTTTTGACACCTATCCAAAGCGCCGGGGGATCACCAGGGTCAAAGAGATGCTTGAAGCGGATATTAATGTCTGCTTTGGTCACGATGACGTGTTTGATCCCTGGTACCCGTTGGGAACGGCGAACATGTTGCAGGTTCTGCATATGGGGCTGCACGTCTGTCAGCTGATGGGGTATGGGCAGATCGACGCCGGTATTAACCTGATTACCCATAACAGTGCCCGGACACTGCAACTTAAGGATTACGGCATTCAAACCGGGAACAGTGCCAACCTGATTATTCTGCCTGCTGAAAACGGCTTTGATGCTCTCCGGCGTCAGGTTCCGGTGCGGTACTCAATCCGCCAGGGGAGGGTGATAGCCGAAACGCAGCCGGCAGAAACGCTGATCCACTTACAGGAAAGTGAGAAGGTAGATTTTAAAAGGTAATTTTCCGTGCTCTGTACAGAGCCATGAAGAAATAAAAAAGGCCGGTGTTCCCGGCCTTTTTATGTTTAGTGCGAAGACATATGTCCCGGCAATTTGTGTTTGCTGACGAAGCCCAGCAGCAGACACATCACAAAGACGACCGCATAGAGGCCGTTAGCCGTCATCAGCGCTGCGTGGGCACCTCCTTTTTCCACAATCGGCCCGGTGACCACAAAGGTCAGCATGGTGCCTACCGTGCCGCAGGTCAGGATAAAGTTCACCAGCTTCGGTGAAGAGACTTTGGTCTGCAGAGAGCCCAGGGTGATGATAGTGGTGTAGATAGCGCTGGAGCCAAAGCCCAGACCGATCATAATCCACTTCAGCATTGAGGCGTCAGGAGTGGAGACAAACCAGTACATCATCGCCGTTGCCAGCAGGGCCAGCAGGGTAAGAATACGTTGAGGATCGAAGAAGCGCAGGATGGCGCTGAAGGCCCACATGCCGATCATATAGGATGTCCAGAAGTTGCCTACCAGCCCACCGGCCTGGCTGATATCCATCCCCATGGTTTTGGTGGCATACAGCGGCACCCAGCCGATAAAGCCAAGCTGTCCAAGGATGTAGCACAGGGCAGCGATCGACAGGAACAGCACGCCGACACCCCATTTTTCTTTTTCTCCGGCTGGTTGATTTGGCGCTTTCTTGCCCAGAACCGGGAACTCAAAGCACAGTGCCAGCACGAAGATAGCCACATAGATCACACCGATGCAGGCATAAACCCAATACCATGGCAGGGAGCGCGCGAGGATAGCGGCGGCAATAATCGGAAAGACAGTTCCTGCCATGCTGAAGAAGGAGTCGGTAAACAGCAGGCGCGAACCGCGCTGACGCCCCTGGTACAGATGAGTGATCAGGAAGGTACCAATCGACATGGTGATGCCGCTGACCACGCCCAGTACGAACATACACAGCGAGAAGACGTTCAGGTTATGGCTGGTCATCAGCCCCAGCACCGCAAGCACCATCAGCACGAATCCGAATACCAGCTGACGCTTCAGAGGAATAATTTCCATCAGCCAGGCATTCAGGAACACCGCAACCAGAATACCGGCATTCAGAAAGGTAAAGGTGTTGCTCATTTGAGCGACGGGTAACTGAAAATACTCAGCAATATTTTCCAGTACCATACCGGTGACGATTACTACCGCGCCGGTAAGCGCATATGAGAAGAAACTGATCCAGGTAAGCCCGATGCGATCGCGATTAGTCATAGTTGAGGCCTGTGAGTAAAAGGGAACGTGGCGCAGGAAGGCCACGGTAACCCGCAGGAGTGTAACGATATTCGTGATCGGCTTAAACGAATAATGAAACATTTAATTTCATTTTCATGAATTTCGTGACTTAAGTCACTGTTTATCGGGGTCCGCAAGCGATTGCCTGCCGCAGTTCGCGAGTAAATAAAAGTAAAACGCTGGCGCGTTGTTAAGCGCCTCTTTACAATCATTTTTATTGTTCAGGCTCACAGCCCTTAGTAAGGAATCTTTCATGTTAAAACGTACTTTGACAGCCGTTGCTACCCTTCTCGCGCTGTCCACAGTCTCCGCTTCTGCACTGGCAGCAAAAGGGGATACTCATGTGTTATTGACGACTTCAGCTGGCAATATCGAACTGGAACTTAATAATCAAAAGGCCCCTGTTTCGACAAAGAATTTCGTTGATTACGTCAATAACGGCTTCTACAACAACACCACTTTCCACCGCGTCATCCCGGGCTTTATGGTCCAGGGCGGCGGCTTTACCACGGATATGCAGCAGAAGCCCACTAACGCGCCGATCAAAAATGAAGCGGACAATGGTCTGTTGAATAAGCGCGGCACGATTTCTATGGCCCGTACGGCGGACAAAGACAGCGCTACCAGCCAGTTCTTTATCAACGTAGCGGACAATGCTTTCCTCGATCACGGACAGCGTGACTTCGGCTATGCCGTCTTCGGCAAAGTGGTAAAAGGGCAGGAGATTGCCGACAAAATCTCTCAGGTTCAGTCGCAGAACGTCGGCCCTTACCAGAATGTTCCGGTTAAGCCGGTGGTGATCCTTTCCGCAAAAGTCCTGCCTTAATCTCCCAACGGGTGATTGCTGCTTATAATAAGTGCAGTAACTTGCACGCGACCTGGAGGTCGCATTTCGCAGCAGTCACCACGTTCCGGGAGTCAGCATGTCCAAAAAGTTCACCGATAAGCAAAAACTAGCCCTCTGGCAGCAAAGGCAGGAAGCCAATTTCTTTGCCAGTTTCGCCCTGAGCGGTGCCACGCTGGATCCGGGTAATGGACATCCAGGTTTACCTCATTTACGTGCACTCCATCGCGCACTGTTCCATGACGTCCTGGAGGATGCCGGAGAACTGCGTCGGGTTGATATCGTGCTTGGCGACACCCCCTGCTGCCATTTCGAATATATCGAAAAAGAGGGCAATTCACTGATGCAGGCGCTGGAAGATGAAAATGGTCTGGCCGATCTGCCTCTGGATAAATTCACTGAACGCCTGGCCTGGTATTATTGCGAGCTGACGGTGCTGCATCCTTTCCTGCGTGGCAATGGCCGCACGCAACGTTTGCTGTTTGAGCAGATCGTTATTCAGGCCGGTTATGATATTCAGTGGAAGAAAACAGACAGCGACAGTTGGAAAGAGGCTAACCGCGCCAGCCTGGAAGGGGATCTGAGTTTACTCACCGCCGCGTTTGGCAAAGTGGTAAGCGAACGGCAGGAAAATGCGTAGAATGGCGGCGTCCCAGATCATCCCGGAGCCAACATGCTACTGCTTATCGATAACTACGACTCTTTTACCTGGAATCTTTACCAGTATTTTTGCGAGCTGGGGGCTGAGGTAGAGGTTCACCGTAACGATGAAATTTCGCTGGCGCAGATTGCGGATTTACAGCCGGAGCGGCTGGTGATTTCACCCGGGCCTTGCACGCCAGATGAGGCGGGGATTTCTCTGGCCGCTGTCCGTGAGTTTGCCGGGAAGATGCCCATTCTGGGCGTTTGTCTTGGACATCAGGCCATCGCACAGGCTTTCGGCGCTCGTGTAGTGCGTGCGCGTCAGGTGATGCACGGGAAAGTGTCGGCTATTGAACATAACGATCGTGGCGTGTTTGCTGGCCTGAACCATCCGCTAACCGTTACCCGTTATCATTCGTTGATAGTGGAAACGGCCTCGCTGCCGGAAGCGTTCGAGGTCACGGCATGGACACTCTCCAACGGAGAACCGGATGAGATCATGGGCTTTCGTCACCGTCATTTACCGCTGGAAGGCGTACAGTTTCATCCTGAAAGCATCCTCAGCGAGCAGGGGCATCAACTCCTCGGTAATTTCCTGAAAGCGTGAAATAATTGCAATTCAGTGATTTTTTATGCATATTTTGTGATTATAATTTCACTCTCTGACAACGAAAAAAACATGAGGTAGTCAATGGCAGCGGATAAATTAGCGGTAACGCGGGCGACGTTCGATGAGGTGATATTGCCTGTTTATGCACCAGCGCAGTTTGTGCCGGTGAAAGGCAAAGGCAGCCGGGTCTGGGATCAGCAGGGCAAAGAGTATATCGACTTTTCCGGTGGTATTGCGGTCACGGCGTTGGGGCACTGCCATCCGGCGTTGGTGGAAGCATTAAAAACTCAGGGCGAAACACTGTGGCATACCAGCAACGTGTTCACCAATGAGCCAGCTTTGCGCCTCGCCAGCAAGCTGATTGCCGCCACCTTTGCCGAACGTGTGTTCTTTGCCAACTCGGGTGCAGAAGCCAACGAAGCCGCTTTCAAGCTGGCGCGTTACTACGCTTCCAAACGTCATTCACCCTACAAAAGTAAAATCATTGCCTTCCATAACGGGTTTCATGGCCGCACGCTGTTTACCGTTTCCGTGGGTGGGCAGCCTAAATATTCTGACGGCTTTGGTCCGAAGCCTGCGGATATTGTCCATGTGCCGTTTAACGATCTGGCTGCCGTTAAGGCGGTGATTGATGACCATACCTGTGCCATTGTGGTTGAGCCGATTCAGGGCGAGGGCGGCGTGATGCCAGCGACTCTGGAGTTTATGCAGGGGCTGCGCGAATTATGTGATAAGCATCAGGCGCTGCTGGTGCTGGATGAAGTGCAGAGCGGTATGGGCAGGAGCGGCAAGCTGTTTGCTTATGAGCATTATGGCGTGCAGCCGGATATCCTCACCACCGCTAAAGCGCTGGGCGGCGGTTTCCCGGTCAGTGCGATGCTGACTACCAACGAGATCGCTTCCACTATGTCGCCGGGCGTTCATGGCACCACGTATGGCGGTAATCCGCTGGCCTGCGCCATAGCAGAAGCCGCGCTGGATATTATCAACACCGAAGAGGTGCTGAGCGGTGTGGAAGCTCGCCGTGAGCAGTTTGTCACCGCACTGAAGGCCCTCGATGTGAAGCTGGATTTGTTCAGCGATATTCGTGGCAAAGGGTTACTGATTGGTGCCGCACTGAAGCCGCAACATGCAGGTAAAGCGCGGGACATTCTGAATGCCGCCGCAGCGGAAGGAGTGATGATTCTGAATGCCGGAACGGATGTGATCCGTTTCGCCCCTTCGCTGGTAATTGAACCTACTGATATTGAAGAGGGCATGGCCCGCTTTGCTAAAGCGGTAGAACAAGCGCTGGCTTAACAGACCGACAGGGAGCTGAGCTGCTCAGCTCCCTGGGGATTTCCCATCAGCTCAAATTTTGCATCAGATCCCTTTCCACGCCATGCCGCTCTCTCACACCTGCATTCGTACCGCCCCCTGCAGACCGGCTGTCAGGCCCTCTTTCATCTCACCGTACAGGCAGCACAGGATAAGCAGTCAGGACGATTTTCTTAACTTGCGTGAGAGCCAGCGTCCGTGGTGCGGACGTGAACTCCAGGCGAGTGAGGAGATGGTATGCATCACGCTCAGATGCCCCAGAATACGCTTCACATGCCTTTCAAGAATGGTGACCGGCCCCTGATGAAACTCCACCTGTGAATCCAGCACGTTAGCTTCAGAGCTGGGGCCATCATATTCCAGTCGCTGCTGACAGCGTTGCAGTGCCACCTCGCAGGATTGCAAATAGCGCTCTGCCAGCGAAGAGGTCAGCATGGTGTGCTCGCGCGCCAGCGTGGTCATGGCATTGATATGCTCAACGATAAACTGACTGTGCGTTACCCAGAGTTTCATATCGGAAAGATAACTGGGATCAAATCCCGGCTCCTGCATCGCCTGATTCAGCGAGTTATACAGCGCGTTGTGAGCCTGATTTACTTTTATGCGCTGGTAAGCCAGCTTCACCGGATCCTGCTCATTCCCCAGTAAAAGCTGTAACGCATCCTGATAAGTGCCCAACGCATCGTGCGCATTCTGTCGCAGCAGACCGCTTTGCCACTGTGGCCATAACCAGACCATGCCGGCAAAGGCAATCAGACAGCCCATCAACGTATCCAGCAACCGGGGCAGCAGGAAATCTGCCCCATTCAGCGAGAGGAGCTGTAAAGAGTAAACGGCGGTGACGGTAAAACCGATCATGGCAAAGCCGTAGAACTTACGGATAAACAGATAGCTGATCAGGGTGATCGCCAGCATCACCAGCAGGACGATCGATTCCGGTGCCTGAAGTCGCAGGGTTATAGCCGCAATAACCAACCCGGCAAGCGTGCCAAGCGCACGGTGCTGGATCCTTACCCGGGTGGCACTGTAGCCATTCTGACTGACGAACATCACCGTCATCAGGATCCAGTAAGGTTTTGGCAGATTAAAGAACAGCGCCAGGGAGCTGGCAAAGGTCAGCATCACGGCGAACCGGCCTGCGGTTCGCAGGGCTGCGGATTTCAACGACAGATAGCTTTTGATGGCGGGCAGCAGAGGCAGCCGGCGTTGCCGATCGGCCATTAAGTCCCGCTGATAGAGAGGGCGCTGCGTGCGCAACACCCGTCCGATACGGCTGAAATGGTAATAGCAAAAGGTCCCAACCGGATTATCCGGATTCTGACGCGAAATTTTCTCCAGCGCCTGCAACTGTTTTTCCATGGTGAAACGGTTGGGCAGCTTGTGATAGAGGATATCGTCGGCCAGTTCACGCAGCCTGGCAGCTATAGTCTGAGCATTCCAGCGAATGACCGCTTCAGCATGGCTCTGCTCAACCAGTTTTTGCACCTCCTCCGGCTGATGCAGACTGACTGAGATATGTTCCTGCAAATCCAGCGCCACCTGAAATGCCCGGGTTAGCCGTTTATGATGGTTATAACGGGTAGCTGACAGCATGTGCATTTGCTGATAGCAGGTGGTGATCAGGTCGACAGCTTTCTGCTGTCGTATCAGCAGCGGAGGCAGGGCCTTTTCAGGATCGGTAAGCCGGGTCAGCAGGGTATATTTGGCTTCGCAATAGCCCGCCAGCTCCCGGTAGAGCAGGCTGAGAGTTTCGCGCATCGGCTGCTCTTTCCACAGCCAGAACCAGAACCAGTTAAAGACTCCGTACCAGATTGTGCCCAAAATATAGAGCATCGGCGGTTCCCAGACGGGCATACGTCCGGCCAGACTCAGCGTAAAAATTGCAGCAATCAGCGAGCCTGGCAGCAAACGCCCATGCAGCGGGCTTAGCTCCCCGGTAATGCCCAGCAGCATCGCCATCGTAAAGAGAATAACCGGCAGGGGAACGGCATGGCCGCCAAGGTACTGGATCAGGAAGCTGCTGAAGGCAAACAGGCTTCCGCCGACAATCAGGCGTTTGAAAAAACGTTTATGAGGCGTATCGAGACCAGCAATATTGCAACAGGCAGGCACTAAGGAAAAGAGTAAACCTCTCTGCAAATCGCCCAGCAGCCATCCTGTAGCCACGGGTAAACAGAGCACCAGCGTCTGGCGCAGTGCGTAATTAACTTCTGGGTGATAAATGATTCGACGCCACATCACTCCGTACCAAATAAAACGGCGCAACAGTAACTGTTGCGCCGTGGATCAGAGCCGATTAGCGAGTGCCGTAGACAACGATCGTTTTACCGTGTGCCGAGATCAGGTTTTGATCTTCCAGCATTTTCAGAATACGCCCTACCGTTTCACGTGAGCAGCCAACGATCTGCCCAATTTCCTGGCGGGTGATTTTGATCTGCATGCCGTCCGGATGCGTCATGGCGTCGGGTTGCTTCGCCAGGTTCAGCAGGGTTTGCGCGATGCGACCTGTCACATCGAGGAAAGCTAAATTGCCCACTTTCTCAGAAGTCACCTGCAGACGACGCGCCATCTGTGAAGAGAGACGCATCAGAATGTCAGGGTTAACCTGAATCAGCTGACGGAATTTTTTGTAGGAGATCTCAGCCACTTCACAGGCTGTCTTCGCACGTACCCACGCGCTGCGTTCCTGACCCTCTTCGAACAGGCCAAGCTCGCCAATGAAGTCACCCTGATTGAGGTAAGAGAGGATCATCTCTTTGCCTTCTTCATCCTTGATAAGTACCGCTACTGCGCCTTTGACGATGTAGTAGAGCGTTTCCGCCTTTTCACCCTGATGAATCAGCGTGCTTTTGGAGGGATACTTATGAATATGGCAATGTGACAGGAACCATTCAAGTGTCGGGTCTGTTTGCGGTTTGCCGAGAACCATTCGCTGTTATCCTCTGTTGTAATCGTGCCTAAATACAGGGGCAGAGTTCCCTGCCAGGCGTTGAAATAGTCAAGCGTTTCCCATCAGGAAATTTATTCGGGCCTCTGTCAAAAGCCTGGCTCGTTATGTCGTCCCGTTTCGTCATGCATGTAGAGTACTGACGAATATATTACAGCTTTGTTTGTAGCACAGCTTTCAATGGGTGTCTTCTGTTGTCTCGCTTCAGCATAGTGCGAAAACTGCCGCATTGCCGTTTTTCAGGGTAAAGCGTAATCTGAGGTTAACTGAATGAATTAGAGGAACTTGTTATGCAGGCTCGGGTAAAGTGGGTAGAAGGGTTAACGTTTTTGGGAGAATCCTCATCGGGACATCAGGTGTTGATGGATGGGAATTCAGGCGATAAGGCACCAAGCCCGATGGAAATGGTGCTGATGGCCGCGGGCGGATGCAGCGCAATAGATGTGGTTTCCATCCTGCAGAAGGGCCGTCATAACGTCAGGGATTGCGAGGTTAAGCTAACTTCAGAGCGCCGTGAGGAAGCACCCCGCCTGTTTACCCATATCAATATGCACTTTATTGTCAGCGGTGCAGCGCTGGCTGATAAGGCCGTAGCGCGTGCTGTGGATCTCTCCGCTGAGAAATATTGCTCTGTTGCGCTGATGTTAGGAAAGGGCGTGGAGATCACCCACAGTTATGAAGTGATTGAATAACAGGATAAGTCACTGCATCACCGTTTTGCTGCTGCCCCGCACTGTCGGGGCATCACTCAATTTTTTCCCCTGGATCAGCCGTTTCACCAGCGGCCCCATGATCAATTCCATCGCCAGCCCCATTTTTCCACCCGGCACCACTAATGTATTGATGTGGGAGATAAAAGACCCCTGTAGCATCGACAACAGGTAGGGGAAATCAATATCCTCCAGCGCCTGGAAGTGGATCACTACAAAGCTCTCATCCAGCGAGGGAATGGCTCGCGCAGCGAAGGGGTTAGAGGTATCTACAGTGGGGACGCGCTGGAAGTTGATGTGTGTGCGCGAGAACTGTGGGGTGATGAAATTAATGTAATCTTCCATAGAGCGCACTACCGAATCCATTACCGCCTCGCGGGAGTGCCCCCGTTCACTGGTGTCGCGCACTAATTTCTGGATCCACTCCAGGTTAACGATGGGGACCACGCCGACCAGCAGGTCAACATGCTGTGAAACGTTATCGGTAGGCGTCACGACACCGCCGTGCAGGCCTTCATAAAACAAAACGTCGGTAGGTTCAGGCAGGGGTTGCCACGGCGTAAAGGTGCCCGGAACCTGGTTCCACGGCACAGCTTCATCATAAGTGTGAAGGTATTTACGCGATTTGCCGCTGCCGCTACGGCCATATTCAGCAAAGGTGTGTTCCAGTAGCGCGAAGTCATTGGCTTCGGGACCGAAATAGCTGATATGCCGGCCCATATCGCGCGCCTTACGGATGGCCATGTCCATCTCAGGACGGGTGTAGCGATGAAAGCTGTCACCTTCGACTTCTGCAGCATGCAGATTCAGCTGCTGGAAAATTTTTCTGAAAGCCAGGCTGGTGGTAGTGGTTCCCGCTCCGCTGGAACCGGTCACCGCGATGACCGGATGTTTGGCTGACATGGCATACCTCCCTGAAAAAAATCACATCGATCCAGCATTGGTACCATGTTTAACGCACAGGTGTCATCTCTGTGCATTAAACCGCCTTGTTAACCGGTCACCTGGCCACGAGGCATAATATTTACTGTTTCATGCAGTTCTGACCACACCAGCACTACTTCGCCGCTGTTTAGCAGGCGGCGAACGTCTGCAACTTTTTGTTCAAGGGTCTTTTCCTGCTCGCCATAGTCAGTGCCCTCCCGCAGCACAAAGGCTTCCAGCAGGTTATCGAGAGTTTCAGCGTCTAAATCTTTCCAGGGAATAATCACGTTAGTTGTCCAGCCAGGTTGAAAGCCATTGAGGTATACGTTGCTCAAGCCACATTTGCGGTTTCCGCAGGGTGCCGCCGACAAATCCTACGTGGCCGCCATACTCCGTCAGCTGATAAGTGACGCTGGAAGGCAGCAGGCCGGCAGCGGGTATGACCTCGCTGGTCATAAAGGGATCGTCTTTAGCATGGATGATCAGCAAAGGTTTTGCCACGCCGGGCAGTAAAGGCATCGCGCTACAGCGGCGATAATAGTCTGTTGCATCCAGAAATCCGTGCGCTCTGGCCGTAATAACGTCATCAAAATCCCGCAGTTTTTTCAACGCCCGGAGCTGCGGAAGGTCGATGGGCAGCGTTCCGGGCCAGGCGAGTAATTTACGCTCGGCATTCTGCTTGAGCAGGCTGAGGAGATAGCGCTGGTAGAAACGGGAAAATCCCTGTTCCAGCTTCAGGCTACAGGGTTCAAGCATCAGTGGGGCAGAAACCACCACTCCGGCATCAAGCAGGCAGGCATTCCCCTGTTCACCCATCAGACAGGCCAGCATATTTCCCCCAAGAGAGAAACCCACAGCAGCGGTAGGCACCGCTCCCCATTCCTCCCTTAGCCACTGAAGAAAGAAGCGGGCATCGCTGGTTTCGCCGGAGTGATAAATTCGCCGCAGCCGGTTCGGTTCGCCGCTGCACCCACGGAAATGCATCACCACGCCCAGCCAGCCCCGCGCTTTACAGACCTGCAGCAGTCCGTGCGCGTAGGGACTGTGGAAGCTTCCCTCCAGCCCGTGAAAGAGCACAACCCTGGGCTTATGTTTAGCGCCAGCGGGATCTTCACTCCAGGCCAGATCGACAAAATCCGTATCCGGAAGCGTCAGGCGCTGCCAGTGAGGTTGCAGCTCAATCCGGCGGCGAATCAGCCGTGGCAAAATCGTTTGCAGATGGGCATTGCTCATGCCAGCCAGCGGCCTGAAAGGCAGGGCTGTTCCGTGATTAAAATTCATGTTCAAAATGCTTGTAGGATCCCTGTCACATTGCTAGCTTCGACAAGTTCGTTTCTGGTCAGGGGGTGAGGAGCACCCGTTTCATATGGAACTGAGTTTATTTTTATCAATGTTGGGCTTTTTATGGGTCGCAGCCATTACGCCAGGCCCTAATAATATGTTACTCACCGCCTCCGGCGCCAATTTTGGTTTTTTGCGCTCATTGTGGCTGTTGATCGGCATCATGCTCGGTATGCAGGTGATGCTGCTGATGGTCGCCTTTGGGATTGGCGGCTTGATTCTGCTCTATCCTTCGCTGCATCTCTTTTTGAAAATAGCTGGCAGTGTCTATCTCCTCTGGCTGGCGTGGAAAATAGCCACGGCAACCTATGAGAAACTGGAAACCAGTAGCGCACCTGCCGCACCGATGCCGTTCTGGCAGGGCGGGTTGCTGCAGCTTATTAATCCCAAAGCCTGGCTAATGGCGCTGGGTGCCGTCGCCAGCTTCAGCCTGGCAGGGGATGAGTATCGCCATTCCGTCATGGCCATCAGCATCGGTATGGCGCTGGTTAACGTGGTTTCAGGCCTGATCTGGCTGGGCTTCGGTTCGCTGATTGGCCGCATTTTGCGGAGCCGTCGCGCCTGGACCGTTTTTAACCTCTCAATGGGTCTCCTGACTGCCGCCTGCGTCCTGTTGATTTGGCGCTGAAGACGCTTTCTGAAAGAACCATCGCCACGCGGTGGTTTTTTTATGGCTTAAATCCGCTTTTAAGCTTTGGTTTCCAGTGATTGTTCTAAGGATGAATGGTTATAAAAGATAATTTTTAATTACTTTATCGCGATGATTGCTCTCGGTTACAAAGGCGTTATTCAGACAATAACGATCACTTACCGGGGCAGGTTATGGCGGGAAAATTCACTCTTACAATTATTGCGGCGGCACTTTCATTGTCGGCACTCAGCGCACAAGCGGTGGATGTCACCGTCGCTTATCAAACTTCTGCGGAGCCGGCCAAGATCGCTCAGGCTGATGATACCTTCGCCAAAGAGAGCGGGGCGAAAGTGGACTGGCGCAAGTTTGACAGTGGAGCCAGCGTGGTGCGCGCGTTAGCTTCCGGGGACGTGCAGATTGGCAATATCGGATCCAGTCCTCTGGCGGTGGCCGCCAGTCAGCAGGTGCCCATAGAGGTCTTCCTGCTGGCCTCTCAGCTGGGAAATTCTGAAGCGCTGGTAGTGAAGAAAACTATCAGCAGTCCGCAAGATCTGCTCGGCAAACGCATTGCGGTGCCGTTCATCTCCACCACGCATTACAGCCTGCTGTCAGCGCTTAAACACTGGGGCATCCGTCCCGATCAACTTCAAATTGTTAATCTTCAGCCCCCTGCAATTATTGCTGCCTGGCAACGGGGCGACATTGATGGCGCTTACGTCTGGGCGCCAGCGGTGAATGAACTGGAGAAGGAGGGCAAAGTCCTGACCGATTCAGCACGGGTTGGCGAGTGGGGTTCACCGACGCTGGATGTGTGGGTAGTACGCAAAGATTTTGCGCAGCAGCATCCTGAAGTGGTCACCGCATTTGCCCGTAGTGCGTTAACGGCGCAAAAAGGCTATCTCGACAATCCGGAACAGTGGCTGAAAGACGGTAATAACCTCAGCAAGCTGTCGCGTCTGAGCGGTGTTCCGGAAGACCAGGTTCCGGGTCTGGTTAAGGGCAATACCTATCTCACCGCCCGGCAACAGGTGGAGCAACTGGGGAAACCCGTGGATCAGGCCATTATCGATACCGCTAAATTCCTCAAAGCTCAGGGCAAGGTGCTTCAGGCGGCCAGTGATTACAGCGACTATGTTACCGATCGCTTTGTTAAGCAAATTGCTGAGTGATTAAGGGGATCCCATGCTGACAGTTTCGCATCTGACGGCCCGCTATGAAGGGCACCTCGCGCTGCAGGATATCAATTTGTCGATCGACAGCGGCGAACTGCTGGTGGTATTAGGCCCTTCAGGCTGCGGCAAAACCACGTTGCTTAATCTGATTGCCGGTTTTCTGCCTGCGGAATCCGGCAGCATTCTCCTCGATGGCAAAGCCGTAAACGGACCTGGTGCAGAACGTGGCGTGGTCTTCCAGCATGAAGGGTTATTGCCCTGGCGAAACGTGCTGGATAACGTCGCGCTGGGTTTGCAGCTGGCGGGGATGGTGAAAGAGCCTCGCCGGGATATTGCCCGGAAGATGCTGAGGAAAGTCGGGCTGGAAGGAGCAGAAAAGCGCTTTATCTGGCAGTTATCCGGCGGCATGCGCCAGCGCGTCGGGATCGCCCGTGCGCTGGCAGCCGATCCTCAACTGCTGTTACTGGACGAGCCTTTTGGCGCACTGGATGCGTTTACCCGTGAACAGATGCAGGAGCTGTTGCTGACGTTATGGCGGGAAAGTGGCAAACAGATCCTGCTGATTACCCACGATATTGAAGAAGCTATTTTCCTGGCCAGCGAGCTGATCTTGCTGTCACCGGGGCCGGGTACCGTCATTGAGCGGATCCCGCTTGATTTTGGCCGCCGCTACGCAGCCGGGGAATCCTGCCGGGCGATCAAATCCGACCCCGCTTTTATTGAGCGTCGGGAGTACGTTCTGAGCCAGGTCTTTCAGCAGCGTGAGGTATTTTCATGAGCCTGTTATCGACGGAAAAAACCGTGCAGCGCAGTCTGAGCTGGCCTTTCAGCAGGCAGTTTACGCTGAGCACGGCAACACTACTGGTCCTGCTTGCCATCTGGTGGGGAGTGACTGAACTGCAGCTGATTGCACCGCTTTTTCTGCCTGCGCCGCAGCAGGTTTTTCATCAGCTGCTGACTATTGCCGGTTCCCAGGGATTTATGGATGCCACGCTGTGGCAGCATCTGGCCGCCAGTCTGAGCCGAATTTTAATAGCGCTGCTGGCTGCGGTGTTGATTGGCGTGCCAGTTGGCATTTTGATGGGCCTGAGTCAGACGGCTCGCGGCATTCTTGATCCCCTGATTGAGCTTTACCGGCCTGTGCCTCCGCTGGCGTATCTGCCGCTGATGGTGATCTGGTTCGGCATTGGCGAGACCTCAAAAATCCTGCTGATCTATCTGGCGATTTTCGCACCTGTCGCCATGTCCGCGCTGGCGGGGGTGAAGAGTGCTCAGCAGGTTCGTATTCGCGCCGCACAGTCTCTTGGAGGCAACCGCTGGCAGGTGTTGTGGCTGGTGATCTTGCCGGGAGCTTTGCCGGAAATCCTCACCGGACTGCGCATCGGGCTGGGCGTGGGCTGGTCAACACTGGTCGCTGCCGAACTGATTGCTGCCACCCGTGGACTGGGCTTTATGGTGCAGTCTGCCGGAGAATTTTTAGCGACGGATGTGGTACTGGCCGGGATCGCCGTTATCGCCCTGATCGCTTTCACCCTTGAACTGGGTTTGCGTGCTTTACAACGCCGTCTGACCCCCTGGCATGGAGTACATTCATGAACGAACGTCTGACTATTACCGCGCTTGGCCCCTATATCGGTGCTCAGGTTTCCGACATTAATCTAAGCCGTCCGCTGAGCGATGCGCAGTTTGAACAGCTCTGGCATGCATTGATCCGTCACCAGGTGCTGTTTTTCCGCGATCAGCCTGTCACGCCTCAGCAGCAGCGTGCGCTGGCCACCAGATTTGGCGATCTGCATATTCATCCGGTTTACCCACACGCGCCGGATGTGGAAGAGATTATCGTGCTGGATACCCATGATAATAATCCACCTGACAATGATAACTGGCACACCGACGTCACCTTTATCACTACCCCACCAGCGGGTGCGATTCTGGCGGCCAAACAGTTGCCGGAGACGGGTGGAGATACATTATGGGCCAGTGGAATAGCGGCTTATGAGGCTTTGTCCGAACCTTTTAAAGTGCTGTTAAGCGGGCTCCGGGCGGAGCATGATTTCACCAAATCTTTCCAGGAATTCAAACACCGTGGCAGTGAAGAAGAACATGCGCGCTGGAAGCTGGCAGTAGAAAAGAATCCTCCGCTGCAACACCCCGTTATCCGCACGCATCCGGTCAGTGGCAAACAGGCGCTGTTTGTGAACGAGGGCTTCACTACCCGCATTGTGGATTTGAGTCAGAAGGAGAGTGATGCGCTGCTGAACTTCCTGTTTGCCCATATCACCAAACCGGAGTTTCAGGTTCGCTGGCGCTGGCAGGAGAATGATATTGCTATCTGGGATAACCGGGTGACGCAGCATTATGCCAATGCCGACTACATGCCGCAGCGCAGGATCATGCATCGCGCAACAATTCTGGGGGATCAGCCATTTTATCGGGCGTGATGTGGCAGGCGGAGGGGGTTAACGGCACTAAGGATAACTGACTGGGGGGAAATGAACCTTAGACGCTGGTAAAGAGGGTACGGCAGAATTGTAGTGGGAGAGCCGTCCTGCTCTCCCGCCTGTCTCATCAGGAAGCCAGCATAGTTTCAAGTTGTTCCTGAATATCCAGCCACGCCATTTCACACTCTTCCAGCGCCGATTTCGCCGTGGCCTGCTGTTGCAGAGCTGCGGTAAGGTCGGCCTTACGGCTCTGGTCGTAGAGGGCGGTGTCGCCCAGTTTTGACTCTGCTTCGGCCAGCTGTACGTTCAGCTTTTCCATCTGCTTTTCCAGCTTTTCAATCTGCTTACGTAAAGGCTGAGTCTGCGTGCGCAACTCCGCTTCACGACGCTTCTGATCTTTACGAGCCTGGGCGCTGTTAGCCCCTTCCTGTTTTGGCTCCGCGTCGCTGCTCTGCTTCTGCAAATCGCTCAGCCATTGCTGGTAATCTTCCAGATCGCCATCAAAGGGCTCGACCTGGCCATCATGGACCAGATACAGATCATCGGTAGTGGAACGCAGCAGATGACGATCGTGCGATACCACAACCAGCGCCCCCTCGAAATCAATCAGGGCTTCAGTCAGCGCCTGACGCATATCTAAATCAAGGTGGTTAGTCGGTTCATCCAGCAACAGCAGATTAGGGCGCTGCCAGACAATCAGCGCCAGCACCAGGCGGGCTTTCTCACCGCCTGAGAAACGTTCGGTGTTTTCGGAGACTTTATCGTTCTGGAAACCAAAACTGCCCAGATAATCCCGTAACTGCTGCTCAAGCACTTTTGGCGCCAGTCGTGCCATGTGCTGAAGCGGGGATTCATCAGCCCGTAAGAATTCAAGTTGATGCTGGGCGAAGTAACCCAGCTTGATGCCTTTCGCCAGACCAATATCGCCTTTCAGCGGAGCCAGATCGCCCGCCAGCATTTTGATCAGCGTTGACTTACCGGCACCGTTCCGGCCCAGCAAACCAATACGCGAACCAGGAACCAGATTCAGCTTGATCGAATTCAGGATGATTTTATCGCCGTAACCCGCAGTGACTTTTTCCATTTTAAGCAGCGGATTGGGCAGGCTTTCCGGCTCGCGGAAGCTGAAGGTAAACGGATTGTCTACGTGCGCTGGCGCGATTTTTTCCATCCGTTCCAGCATTTTGATACGGCTTTGCGCCTGTTTCGCCTTGCTGGCTTTGGCTTTGAACCGGTCAATAAAGCTTTGCAGGTGCGCCACTTTTTGCTGCTGGTTCTCGAACATTGACTGCTGTTGCGCCAGCTTTGTCGCGCGCTGGATTTCGAACGAGCTGTAGTTGCCGGTGTATTCATACATCGACTGCTGTTCAATATGTAAAATTTTATCCACAACCGGGTCAAGGAAGTCCCGGTCATGCGAGATCAAAATCAGTGTCCCCTGGTAGCTGTTCAGCCAGCGTTCCAGCCAGATAACAGCATCCAGATCCAGGTGGTTGGTGGGCTCATCAAGCAGCAGCAGATCGGAACGGCAGATCAGCGCCTGCGCAAGGTTCAGGCGCATACGCCAACCGCCGGAGAAATCGCTTACCGGACGTTGCAGTTGCTCCTGAGAAAAGCCCAAACCGTTAAGCAGGCTGGCGGCACGTGGCTGTATTGTCCATGCCTGAATAGCGTCCAGCTTGCCATGCAGTGTGGCGATGGCATGACCATCATTGATCTCATTAGCATGGGCCAGTTCGGCCTCAAGCTGGCGAAACTCCCTGTCGCCATCGATAACGTAATCAATGGCCGGAACAGAAAGCGCCGGCGTTTCCTGATTAACCCAGGCCAGAGACCAGTTGCCAGGATAGCTGAAATTACCTGCATCGGCGCTTATCTCGTTCTTAAGCAGCGACAGCAGCGTGGATTTACCGCAGCCATTTTTTCCCACCAGACCCACTTTTTGTCCCGGGTTGATGGTGGCTGTGGCATTGTCCAGCAGTACGCGAACACCGCGTCGGATTTGTAACGAAGAGAAGACAATCATAAGCGCCGTAATAGTCAGAATATGTTAAATTAAACCGTCAATTTTATATCGGAATCTTAAATTCCGTTGCGTCGTGCATGGTAGCGGAATTTCCCCGCCGTGACGATGATTTGGAGGGGAATGATGTCACAGACGCCTAAAGTTTTGCTGCTTTACGCCCATCCGGAATCACAGGACTCGTTAGCTAACAGGGTTTTACTGAAACCGGCTTATGATTTGCCGCATGTCACCGTGCACGATCTCTACGCGCACTATCCTGATTTCTTTATTGATATCCACCACGAACAGCAACTGTTGCGTGAACATGACGTCATCGTTTTCCAGCATCCTCTTTATACTTACAGTTGCCCGGCTCTGTTGAAAGAGTGGCTCGATCGTGTGCTGTCGCGCGGGTTTGCCAGTGGGCCAGGCGGTAACGTACTGGAAGGAAAGTACTGGCGCAGCGTGATCACTACCGGCGAGCCCGAAGCGGCTTACCATCAGGAAGGGCTGAACCGCTATCCGATGTCAGAGATCATGCGCCCGTTTGAGCTGACGGCGCAGATGTGCCGGATGCACTGGCTGACCCCGATGATCATTTACTGGGCCAGGCGTCAAACCCCTGAGGTTATGAAAAATTATTCGCGAGCCTACAGTGACTGGCTCGCATCCCCTTTGCCTTACGGAGGTATTTGAATGGAAGGACAGACCCTCCTGACGGCTGGTGTGGTGTATTTGTTTGCGGCGGTGATTGCCGTGCCGATTGCCGCCCGATTAGGCATCGGTGCGGTGCTGGGCTATTTGCTGGCCGGTATTGCTATCGGTCCCTGGGGACTGGGCTTTATCAGCGATGTGGAAGAGATCCTGCATTTCTCTGAGCTGGGCGTTGTGTTCCTGATGTTCATTATCGGACTGGAACTGAAACCTTCAAAACTGTGGGAACTTCGCCGCTCCATTTTTGGCGTCGGGGCGGCTCAGGTTATTTTTAGTGCTGCCATTTTAGGTGGGCTGCTCTTTCTGACGGACTTCTCCTGGCAGGCAGCAACGATTGGCGGGATTGGGCTGGCGATGTCTTCAACCGCGATGGCGCTTCAGCTGATGCGGGACAAAGGCATGAACCGCAACGAATCGGGGCAGCTGGGCTTTTCAGTTCTGTTATTCCAGGACCTGGCGGTGATTCCTGCACTGGCCCTGGTCCCGCTACTGGCGGGTGGCGACAGTGGCCACACCGACTGGATGAAGGTGGGCATGAAGGTGCTGGCCTTTGCCGGCATGTTAATCGGTGGACGCTATTTACTGCGGCCCATTTTCCGCTTTATTGCTGCTTCGGGCGTGCGGGAAGTTTTCACCGCTGCGGCGCTGTTACTGGTGCTGGGATCCGCATTATTTATGGATGCACTTGGGCTTTCTATGGCGCTTGGCACCTTTATCGCCGGGATCCTGTTGGCGGAAAGTGAATACCGCCACGAGCTTGAGATCGCTATCGATCCCTTTAAAGGATTACTGCTGGGCCTGTTCTTTATCTCAGTAGGAATGGCGTTGAATCTGGGCGTGCTTTACACCCATATCGTGGAAATCCTGATTGGCGTGGTGGCACTGGTCTCCATTAAAGCTGGCGTACTCTATTTACTATCACGCATTTTCGGCCTGCGCAGTTCAGAACGTCTGCAATTTTCGGGCGTGCTGAGCCAGGGCGGAGAGTTTGCTTTTGTGCTGTTCTCGGCGGCTTCTTCAGCAAAATTATTCAGTGGCGACCAGATGCCGTTGCTGTTAGTGACGGTTACGCTGTCGATGATGACTACGCCATTGCTGATGCAGGGCGTGGACAAAATCCTTGAGCGCCGTTTCAATGAGCCAGATGAAAACGAAGAAAAGCCCTGGGTTGAAGATGATAAACCTCAGGTTATTGTGGTGGGGTTTGGCCGCTTTGGTCAGGTTGTTGCGCGCCTGCTGATGGCCAATGAGAAACGGGTCACGGTACTGGAGCGCGATATCAGCGCAGTCAGCCTGATGCGAAAGTACGGTTACAAAGTATACTATGGAGATGCCACCGAATTAGAGCTGCTGAGGGCTGCGGGGGCGGAAACAGCGCAGTCAATTGTAATTACCTGCAACGGCCCGGAAGCCTCGATGGAAATTGTGCATCTTTGTCAGCATCATTTCCCCCATCTGCAGATCCTTGCCAGAGCAAGGGGGCGTGTGGAAGCTCATGAACTGCTCCAGGCCGGCGTCACGCAATTTTCCCGTGAGACCTTCTCCAGTGCGCTGGAGCTGGGACGTAAATCCCTTATTACACTGGGGATGCACCCGCATCAGGCATTCCGCGCCCAACAACATTTCCGCCGGTTGGATATGCGAATGCTTCGCGAAATGTTACCTAACCATTCGGACAGCCAGCAAATCTCCCGGGTGAAAGAGGCTCGCCGCGAGCTGGAAGAGATTTTTCAGGCTGAGATGCAGCATGAAAAACGCCAGTTCGACGGCTGGGATGAATTTGAATAGGAAAAGTTATGCGTAAAAGATTTATTGCAGGGGCTACCTGCCCCAGCTGTAAAGCGCAGGATACCCTGGCTTTATGGCAGGAAAATAATATTGATGTGGTTGAATGTGTTAAGTGCGGCCATCAGATGCGTGAAGCGGATAAGCAGGTCCGCGATCGGGTCCGCGATAACGAACAAGTGATTGGAATTTTCCATCCTGAGTAGCGTTATGGCTCAGCTTTTTTAAGCTGTAACACACAGCGGCATTGAAAGTCGTTACAATCGGCCCAATTTCGAGTCTTTCCTGTTGGCAAACCGGTCAACATACAAAGGACTCAACGTTCTCAACGGTTAGGAGTAATCATGAAAGTAGCTAAAGACCTGGTGGTCAGCCTGGCATATCAGGTACGTACAGAAGACGGCGTGTTGGTCGATGAGTCTCCGGTGAGCGCACCGCTGGACTACCTGCACGGTCATGGTTCTCTGATCTCAGGTCTGGAAAAAGCCCTGGAAGACCACGAGGCCGGTGACAAATTCGAAGTGAACATCGCTGCCAACGACGCATACGGTCAGTATGACGACAACCTGGTCCAGCGTGTCCCTAAAGACGTATTTATGGGCGTTGATGAACTGCAGGTAGGCATGCGCTTCCTGGCAGAAACCGATCAGGGCCCTGTCCCGGTCGAAATTACCGAAGTAGAAGACGAGCATGTAGTGGTTGATGGTAACCATATGCTGGCTGGTCAGAACCTGAACTTTAATGTTGAAGTGGTTGCAATTCGTGAAGCCACTGAAGAAGAACTTGCCCATGGCCACGTTCACGGTGAGCACGACCATCACCACGATCACGAACATGACCATGAAGATGGCAAAGGCGGTTGCGGCACCGGCGGCTGTGGTTGCCACTAAGTGTCAGCAGTAAAAAAGGGGCTTCGGCCCCTTTTTTTATGCGTCAAAAACGTGTTGTCAGTAGTGCGGTGGCGGCGTCTCTTCAGACTGCGAGGCAATCATGGAAGGTGCGGCCGATTTCAACTTGTCGGTCAGCAGGCGCATTTGCTCACGCAGACGAGCCATTTCAAGTTCATGATGAATCACCGTTTGGTTAAGCTCTTCAAGGGTGTGTTCCTGAAAAGCCAGACGACTCTCCAGCATCTCCATCCGCTCTTCAAACAATGATTGTTGCATACTCTTTCCTCTTGTTACTGCGGCGACAGGTATACTTGCCGAATTGTCTGATTCTAGCGATAAACAGCGGGCTGAAACAGGGATATTGAGGTTAATTTCGGTCCGGCGGTTGAAAAAGCGATTGTGCGTCTGCATCTCTGTTTTGAAACTTTCGGATGGAAAAGAGGTCGGAAGTTAACTTAGTTTTCATTGCGGGTTATGCAGTTTTCTCGCACACAGTTATAGTACAGGCCCTGTTCTGTACACGATGTCCGAGGTGAGAGACTTCGGTTTTGGAGAAATGGATGAAATCACTGTTTAAAGTCACACTGTTAGCCACCACCATGGCCGTCGCGCTGAATGCGCCACTGGCAATGGCTGCCGAAACTTCTCCGGCAGCAGCACCGGCTCAGCAGGCACCACAGCAGGCACCGAAGAACGCAGCCTTTAAAAATGATGACCAGCAGTCCGCTTATGCGCTGGGTGCATCACTGGGCCGCTACATGGAAAACTCTCTCAAAGAGCAGGAGAAACTGGGCATCAAACTGGATAAAGATCAGCTGATCTCTGGTGTTCAGGATGCTTTCGCGGGTAAGAGCAAACTCTCTGACCAGGAAATCGAACAGACCCTGCAAGCATTTGAAGGCCGCGTGAAAGGCGCTGCCCAGGCGAAGATGGAAAAAGACGCAAAAGAGAACACCCAGAAGGGTGACGCTTATGCCACCAAATTTGCCAAAGAAAAAGGCGTGAAGAAAACAGAATCCGGTCTGCTTTATCAGGTTGAGAAAGAAGGTACCGGTGATGCACCAAAAGACAGCGATACCGTAGTAGTGAACTACAAAGGTACGCTGATTGACGGTACTGAATTTGACAACTCTTACACGCGCGGTGAGCCTCTCTCCTTCCGTCTGGATGGCGTAATCCCAGGCTGGACTGAAGGTCTGAAGCATGTGAAGAAGGGCGGCAAGATCAAGCTGGTCATTCCACCACAGCTGGCTTACGGCAAAAACGGTGTTCCGGGTATCCCGGCTAACTCCACGCTGGTGTTTGATGTGGAGCTCCTCGACATCAAACCTGCTGCAAAAGCAGATGCTGATGCCCCTAAACCTGCAGAAGCCCCTGCCGCTCCTCAGGCGAAGTAACACCCTCAGCCGCCACACCCTGTGTGGCGGTTTGCTTTCCCCCTCTCTTTTCCTTCAGACTTTGCGTTCCCCGGCATTTCATGACAAAGGTCAGGACAGGCGTTTCGGATATTTGATAGACTGTGCTTCACGCATTTTCTTCCGAACGAGTCTGCCCTTGCGCCGTGCGACAGGCTCTTTAAAAGGGTGGTGTCTTAATGTCTGGTTCAATTTTTACCGGTGATGTGGCCGATCTGGAATTACTGGAACAGCATCCCTTCGTGCAAACTGACTTCGATATCCTCAAATCCTATGAAGCCGTGGTTGATGGGCTGGCGATGTTGATTGGCTCACACTGTGAAATTGTTCTGCATTCACTGGAAGATTTGAAGTGTTCAGCCGTCAGGATTGCTAATGGCGAGCATACCGGCCGCAAGATTGGGTCACCCATCACCGACCTTGCGCTGCGTATGCTGCATGATATGACCGGGGCAGACAGTAATGTCTCTAAGGCCTACTTCACGCGTGCCAAAAGCGGTGTTCTGATGAAGTCGGTCACGATTGCCATCCGTAATGGCGATCAACGTGTGATTGGCCTGCTTTGTATCAACATGAACCTGGATGTTCCTTTCTCGCAGATTATGGCGACGTTTATGCCGCCTGAGACCCAGGATGCGGCCTCCTCAGTGAATTTCGCTTCTTCGGTTGATGACCTGGTGATGCAAACGCTGGAGTTCACCATTGAAGAGGTCAGTGGCGACCGTAACGTTTCCAATAACGCCAAGAATCGTCAGATTGTGCTCAATCTGTATGAGAAGGGGATCTTCGATATCAAAGATGCCATTAATCAGGTTGCTGATCGGCTCAACATTTCCAAGCACACCGTCTATCTCTACATCCGCCAGTTTAAAAGTGGAGATCTTCAGGGGCATGAACGCTGATGCGTTACACCTTACTGGTCACCGGCCCCGCTTACGGAACTCAGCATTCGAGCAGCGCGTATCTTTTTGCGCAGGCTTTGCTGGCTGCCGGGCATGAACTGGAAAGTGTTTTTTTCTATCGTGAAGGGGTGCTCAATGCCAGCCAGTTAACCTCACCGGCCAGCGATGAGTTTAATCTGAGCAAAGCCTGGCAGCGTCTTCATCAGGAGCAGGGTGTCATCCTGAACATCTGTGTGGCAGCGGCACTTCGCCGTGGCATCACCGATCAGCAGGAAGCCAATAATCTGAACCTGCCTTCGGCCAATCTGGCTGAGGGGTTTCAACTGTCAGGATTAGGGGCGCTGGCAGAAGCAGCCCTGACATGTGAACGTTTGGTGCAGTTCTGATGAATAAGGTGGCTTTTATTTTCAGTCAGGCTCCTCACGGCACCAGTGCCGGACGCGAAGGGCTGGATGCGGTGTTAGCGATATCCGCGCTGAGTGAAGAGGTGGGGCTATTTTTTGTGAGTGATGGCGTCCTGCAGCTTATTTCTGGTCAGGATCCTGAACAGGTGCTTTCCCGTAACTACATAGCGACTTTCGGCGTGCTGCCACTCTACGATCTTGAGCGTTTTTATGTTTGTGCTGCCTCCCTGGCCGAACGGGGTATCAGCGCTGAAATGGCAGAGGTTCTGCCGGTCGAAGTTTTAACGCCTTTGGCACTGCGTGCCGAGCTGGAAAAATACGATCGTATCATTACATTTTGAGGAAATTATGCTGTATACCCTGATCACCTCTCCTTATAAATGTGATTTAACCGCATTGATGCGAATTATTTCTCAGGGCGACGATCTGCTGCTGCTTCAGGACGGCGTGCTGGCCGCCCTGGAAGGGAGTCGGGCCCTTGAAATCTTGCTGAAAGCCCCTATATCACTGTATGTGCTGCAAGAAGATATTGTCGCTCGCGGACTTTCTGCTCAAATTTCAACCAGTGCGACCAGGGTAAGCTATACTGATTTCGTCGCGCTGACGGTAAAAAATCCGCAACAAATGACCTGGTAACTCACGATATCCTGGTTATTTCTTGACACCTTTTCTCCTCAGCCCTAAAATTCTGCGTCCTCGTTATACCACGAGGCGATTTATCACGTGTTTACGAAGCGAAAGCAAATCCCAGGAGCTATTTAATGGCAACAGTTAACCAGCTGGTACGCAAACCACGCGCACGCAAAGTTGCAAAGAGCAACGTGCCTGCGTTGGAAGCCTGCCCGCAGAAACGTGGTGTATGTACCCGTGTATATACTACTACCCCTAAAAAACCGAACTCCGCACTGCGTAAAGTATGTCGTGTTCGTTTAACCAATGGTTTTGAAGTTACCTCCTACATCGGTGGTGAAGGTCATAACCTGCAGGAACACTCCGTGATCCTGATCCGTGGCGGTCGTGTAAAAGACTTGCCAGGTGTGCGTTACCACACCGTTCGTGGCGCGCTGGACTGCTCAGGTGTTAAAGACCGTAAGCAGTCACGCTCCAAGTACGGCGTGAAGAAGCCAAAGGCTTAATGGTTCTCCGTTAAGTAAGGCCAAACGTTTTATCTTAAATGTCATAATAAACTCGTAGAGTTTTGGACAATCCTGAATTAACAACGGAGTATTTCCATGCCACGTCGTCGCGTAATTGGTCAGCGTAAAATTCTGCCAGATCCTAAGTTCGGATCAGAGCTGCTGGCCAAATTTGTAAATATCCTGATGGTAGATGGTAAAAAATCTACTGCTGAATCAATCGTCTATACCGCGCTTGAGACCCTGGCTCAGCGTTCAGGTAAAAACGAACTGGAAGCATTCGAAGTAGCCCTGGACAACGTCCGCCCAACCGTGGAAGTTAAATCCCGTCGCGTTGGTGGTTCTACTTATCAGGTACCAGTTGAAGTCCGTCCGGTTCGTCGTAATGCTCTGGCAATGCGTTGGATCGTTGAAGCTGCTCGTAAACGCGGTGATAAATCTATGGCTCTGCGCCTGGCGAACGAACTTTCTGATGCTGCAGAGAACAAAGGTACTGCAGTTAAGAAACGTGAAGACGTTCACCGTATGGCCGAAGCCAACAAGGCGTTCGCTCACTACCGCTGGTAACAGCTTCGTAGTTGTTATTAACCCAGCGGGCGTCCCCAGTGACTCACCCGCTGGGATTTACTAACTTTAGAACGTCCGAGAATCAGAGGAATCAAATGGCTCGTAAAACACCCATTGAGCGCTACCGTAATATCGGCATCAGCGCACACATCGACGCCGGTAAAACGACGACGACCGAACGTGTTCTGTTCTACACCGGTGTAAACCATAAAATCGGTGAAGTTCATGATGGCGCAGCCACTATGGACTGGATGGAGCAGGAACAGGAACGTGGTATTACCATCACTTCCGCTGCGACCACCTGTTTCTGGTCTGGTATGGCTAAGCAGTTTGAGCCACACCACGTAAACATCATCGACACCCCGGGACACGTTGACTTCACCATCGAAGTAGAACGTTCCATGCGTGTGCTCGACGGCGCAGTAATGGTTTACTGTGCGGTTGGTGGTGTTCAGCCACAGTCTGAGACCGTATGGCGTCAGGCTAACAAATATAAAGTTCCACGCATCGCGTTCGTTAACAAAATGGACCGCATGGGTGCTAACTTCCTGAAAGTTGTTGACCAGATGAAATCGCGCCTGGGTGCAAACCCAGTGCCATTACAGCTGGCTATCGGCGCAGAAGAGAAATTCACCGGTGTCGTTGACCTGGTGAAAATGAAAGCGATCAACTGGAACGATGCCGATCAGGGCGTGACCTTCGTTTACGAAGAGATCCCAGCTGATATGCAGGAACTGGCTGAAGAATGGCGTGCAAAGCTGGTTGAAGCTGCTGCTGAAGGCTCTGATGAGCTGATGGAGAAATTCTTTGGTGGCGAAGAGCTGACTGAAGAAGAGATCAAAAACTCTCTGCGTAAGCGCGTTCTGAACAGCGAAATCATCCTGGTTACCTGTGGTTCTGCATTTAAGAACAAAGGTGTTCAGGCGATGCTGGATGCGGTAGTTGAATATCTGCCGTCTCCAACTGACGTTACTGCAATCAACGGTATGCTGGACGATGGCAAAGACACTCCGGCTGTTCGTCACTCAGACGACAGCGAGCCGTTTGCTGCGCTGGCGTTCAAAATTGCTACCGACCCGTTCGTTGGTAACCTGACGTTCTTCCGCGTGTACTCTGGTATCGTGAATTCTGGCGACACCGTGTTCAACCCGGTTAAGTCCGCGCGTGAGCGTCTGGGCCGTATCGTTCAGATGCATGCTAACAAGCGTGAAGAGATCAAAGAAGTTCGTGCAGGCGATATCGCTGCAGCGATCGGTCTGAAAGATGTGACCACTGGTGACACCCTGTGTGATCCAGATAATGTGATCATCCTTGAGCGTATGGAATTCCCAGAGCCGGTAATCTCCATCGCAGTAGAACCAAAAACCAAAGCTGACCAGGAAAAAATGGGTCTGGCTCTGGGTCGTCTGGCTAAAGAAGATCCATCTTTCCGCGTATGGACTGATGAAGAAACTAACCAGACCATCATCGCTGGTATGGGTGAACTGCACCTCGACATCATCGTTGACCGCATGAAGCGTGAATTCAACGTTGAAGCTAACGTGGGTAAACCTCAGGTTGCTTACCGTGAAGCCATCCGTTCACGCGTTAACGACATTGAAGGTAAACACGCCAAGCAGTCCGGTGGTCGTGGTCAGTACGGTCATGTTGTTATCGACATGTACCCACTGGAGCCAGGCGTTAACCCTAAAGGTTACGAGTTCGTCAACGACATCAAAGGCGGCGTGATTCCTACTGAATACGTGCCTGCGGTTGACAAAGGTATCCAGGAGCAGCTGAAATCAGGTCCTCTGGCTGGTTATCCGGTAGTTGATCTGGGTGTTCGTCTGCACTTTGGTTCTTACCATGACGTTGACTCCTCAGAGCTGGCGTTTAAACTTGCAGCTTCTATCGCGTTCAAAGACGGCTTTAAGAAAGCAACTCCAGTACTGCTTGAGCCGATCATGAAAGTTGAAGTAGAGACTCCGGAAGAGAACACCGGTGACGTTATCGGTGACCTTAGCCGTCGTCGTGGTATGCTGAAGGGACAAGAATCTAACGCTACTGGCGTACAGATTCATGCTGAAGTTCCGCTGTCTGAAATGTTCGGATATGCAACTCAGCTGCGCTCTCTGACTAAAGGCCGTGCTTCATACTCAATGGAGTTCCTGAAGTATGATGATGCGCCGAACAATGTCGCTCAGGCCGTTATTGAAGCTCGTAGCAAATAAGCTACAGTTTTAAAATATTGATCCTATGCTCTCACCACGGAGTGAGAGCATTAAAGTAAGGAATATCGTCGTGGCTAAAGAGAAATTTGAACGTAACAAACCGCACGTCAACGTTGGTACCATCGGACACGTTGACCACGGTAAAACTACCCTGACTGCTGCTATCACTACCGTTCTGGCTAAAACCTACGGTGGTTCTGCTCGTGCATTCGACCAGATCGATAACGCGCCAGAAGAAAAAGCTCGTGGTATCACCATCAACACTTCACACGTTGAATATGACACCCCGACTCGCCACTACGCGCACGTTGACTGCCCGGGCCACGCCGACTATGTGAAAAACATGATCACCGGTGCTGCTCAGATGGACGGCGCTATCCTGGTTGTAGCTGCGACTGACGGCCCTATGCCTCAGACCCGTGAGCACATCCTGCTGGGTCGCCAGGTTGGCGTTCCTTTCATCATCGTGTTCATGAACAAATGTGACATGGTTGATGACGAAGAGCTGCTGGAGCTGGTTGAGATGGAAGTTCGTGAACTTCTGTCTGCTTACGACTTCCCTGGTGATGACCTGCCAATTGTTCGCGGTTCTGCACTGAAAGCACTGCAGGGCGAAGCTGAGTGGGAAGAGAAAATCATTGAGCTGGCTGGCCACCTGGATAACTACATTCCAGAACCAGAGCGCGCCATTGACAAGCCTTTCCTGCTGCCAATCGAAGACGTGTTCTCTATCTCTGGCCGTGGTACCGTTGTTACCGGTCGTGTAGAGCGCGGTATCGTCAAGGTTGGTGAAGAAGTTGAAATCGTTGGTATCAAAGATACTGTGAAATCAACTTGTACCGGCGTTGAAATGTTCCGTAAGCTGCTGGACGAAGGTCGTGCAGGCGAGAACTGTGGTGTTCTGCTGCGTGGTATCAAGCGTGAAGATATCCAGCGTGGCCAGGTTCTGGCTAAGCCAGGTACCATCAAGCCACACACCAAGTTTGAGTCAGAAGTTTACATTCTGTCCAAAGACGAAGGCGGCCGTCATACTCCGTTCTTCAAAGGCTACCGTCCTCAGTTCTACTTCCGTACTACTGACGTGACCGGTACCATCGAACTGCCAGAAGGCGTTGAGATGGTAATGCCAGGTGACAACATTCAGATGGTTGTTACCCTGATCCACCCAATCGCGATGGATGACGGTCTGCGTTTCGCAATCCGTGAAGGCGGCCGTACTGTTGGTGCGGGCGTTGTTGCTAAAGTTATCGCTTAATTGCTGATAGCCTGAGGCGGAGCTTGCTCCGCCATAGCAAATAAAGAGAGCACTCAGGTGCTCTTTTTTTATGTCCGCAATCCGGACAGATTCGCCAGGCATTGTAATAAAAACGATTCGCATTTACACTATGATCAGAAATTGTACTGGAGTGGCAAAATGTACGTCTGTTTGTGTAATGCTGTGAGTGACAAAACCATCCGCGAAGTGGTCCGCCGTTATCAACCCAAATCCATACAGCATCTCCGTCAACTGGTCCCGGTTGGCAAGCAATGCGGTAAATGTATCCGCGCCGCACGCGAAATCATGGATGAAGAATTACAGCATGTTCCGCAGTACAAAGAGATCGCCTGATAATCTCCCTATATTTAGTCATGGTTTTTTGACTTCCCTCATTCCGCGTCTACGATTTGATTAACTGGAAGCGGAGGAAGCAAAATGAAGGGCGATATAAAAATCATAAGTCATCTTAATAAACTGCTTGGAAATGAGCTGGTTGCCATCAATCAGTATTTCCTGCATGCGCGGATGTTCAAAAACTGGGGACTGATGCGTCTGAACGACATTGAGTATCATGAGTCGATCGATGAAATGAAACATGCTGATAAATATATTGAACGCATATTATTTCTCGAGGGGCTCCCAAATCTGCAAGATCTTGGCAGGTTACGCATTGGAGAAGATGTGGAAGAGATGTTGCAATCCGATCTGCAACTGGAGCTTGAAGGCGCAAAAGATTTGCGCGAAGCCATCTCTTATGCGGATAAGGTTCATGATTACGTCAGCAGGGATATGATGATTAAGATTCTGGAAGATGAAGAGCAGCATATCGATTTTCTTGAAACCGAGCTTGAGCTGATCGGTAAGATAGGTACGCAAAATTATCTGCAGTCACAAATAAAAGTAGAAGAGTAGGGCAGGGTAGCCGCAATGTCGTTGTACAAATTTACGCCGCTGAAACAGAGAGTTCAGCGGCGTTCGCATTTTTAGTCTTTGTATTCCAGTCAGCCCTCCCTTCTTCTCACTTATCCGCTCTATAGAAACAGGTTGCGTTAAACGCTGAGCCACGTATAATGCGCGGGCTTGTCAGAAATGACGGCCCGGTTCAATCTGAACCGCAGGCGAGCAATCAGCTCACCTGACAATACTCCCAATAGGGGAGTTATGTGCAGACGATTACACTCACCCATCAATCGTAATGGGTATGAGTAGTAATTTTTTTCGTTTATAAATAATTGGAGCTCTGGTCTCATGCAGAACCAAAGAATCCGTATCCGTCTTAAAGCGTTTGATCATCGTCTGATTGATCAATCAACTGCGGAAATTGTTGAGACTGCCAAGCGCACTGGTGCGCAGGTGCGTGGTCCCATCCCGCTGCCGACCCGCAAAGAGCGCTTTACCGTTCTGATCTCCCCGCACGTCAACAAAGACGCGCGCGATCAGTATGAAATTCGCACTCACAAGCGTCTGGTTGACATCGTTGAGCCAACTGAAAAAACGGTTGATGCTCTGATGCGTCTGGATCTGGCTGCAGGTGTAGACGTGCAGATCAGCCTGGGTTAATCAGGTCATTGAGCGATTGAGAGGTTGAAACAATGATTGGTTTAGTCGGTAAAAAAGTGGGCATGACTCGTATCTTCACTGAAGATGGCGTTTCTATCCCAGTAACCGTGATTGAAATTGAAGCAAACCGCGTGACTCAGGTTAAGAGCCTGGAAAACGACGGTTACACTGCTATCCAGGTAACTGCGGGTGCTAAAAAAGCAAACCGTGTTACTAAGCCTGAAGCAGGCCATTTTGCTAAAGCTGGCGTTGAAGCTGGCCGTGGTCTTTGGGAGTTCCGCACTGTTGAAGGCGCTGAATTCACCGTAGGTCAGAGCATTAACGTTGATATTTTCGCTGACGTGAAAAAAGTTGACGTGACTGGTACATCTAAAGGTAAAGGTTTTGCCGGTACTGTTAAGCGCTGGAACTTCCGTACTCAGGATGCTACTCACGGTAACTCCTTGTCTCACCGCGTTCCGGGTTCTATCGGTCAGAACCAGACTCCGGGCAAAGTGTTCAAAGGCAAGAAAATGGCAGGCCAGATGGGTAATGAGCGCGTAACCGTTCAGAGCCTGGACGTGGTACGCGTTGACGCTGAGCGCAACCTGCTGCTGGTTAAAGGTGCAGTACCCGGTGCTACCGGTTGCGACCTGATCGTTAAACCAGCTGTGAAGGCGTAAGGGGATAGCAATGGAATTAGTATTGAAAGACGCGCAAAGCGCGCTGACTGTTTCCGAAACTACCTTCGGTCGTGACTTCAACGAAGCGCTGGTACATCAGGTTGTTGTTGCTTATGCAGCAGGTGCCCGTCAAGGTACTCGTGCTCAGAAGACTCGTGCTGAAGTAACTGGTTCCGGCAAAAAGCCGTGGCGCCAGAAAGGCACCGGCCGTGCGCGTGCAGGTTCTGTAAAGAGCCCAATCTGGCGTTCAGGTGGTGTGACCTTTGCTGCGAAGCCACAGGATCACAGTCAAAAAGTAAATAAAAAGATGTACCGCGGCGCGCTGAAAAGCATCCTGTCCGAACTGGTACGTCAAGATCGTCTGATCGTTGTCGAGCAGTTCGCTCTGGAAGCACCTAAAACTAAGCTGCTGGTAGAGAAACTGAAAGACATGGCTCTGGAAGACGTGCTGATCATCACTGGCGAACTGGAAGAGAATTTGTTCCTGGCCGCGCGTAACCTGTACAAGGTTGACGTACGTGATGCAGCGGGTATCGACCCAGTTAGCCTGATCGCCTTCGACAAAGTCGTTATGACTGCTGACGCAGTTAAGCAAGTTGAGGAGATGCTGGCATGATCCGTGAAGAACGTCTGCTGAAAGTACTGCGCTCGCCGCACGTATCTGAAAAAGCATCTGCTGCGATGGAAAAAACAAATACCATCGTTCTCAAAGTTGCTAAAGACGCGACCAAAGCAGAAATCAAAGCCGCTGTACAGAAGCTTTTCGAAGTGGAAGTAGAGGTCGTTAACACCCTGGTAGTTAAAGGGAAAGTTAAACGTTCCGGACAGCGTATTGGTCGTCGTAACGACTGGAAAAAAGCTTACGTCACCCTGAAAGAAGGCCAGAATCTGGACTTCGTCGGCGGCGCTGAGTAAGTCGGAGGAGAAGAACAATGGCAGTTGTTAAATGTAAACCGACATCTCCGGGTCGTCGTCACGTAGTTAAAGTGGTGAACGCGGAGCTGCACAAGGGCAAACCATTCGCCCCGCTGGTAGAGAAAAACAGCAAATCCGGTGGCCGTAACAACAATGGTCGCATCACTACCCGTCATATCGGTGGTGGTCACAAGCAGGCTTACCGTATTGTTGACTTCAAACGCAA
Organism: Erwinia sp. E_sp_B01_1; assembly: GCF_036865545.1. Taxonomy (NCBI): domain Bacteria; kingdom Pseudomonadati; phylum Pseudomonadota; class Gammaproteobacteria; order Enterobacterales; family Erwiniaceae; genus Erwinia; species Erwinia sp. E_sp_B01_1. The sequence goes on from NZ_CP142208.1 coordinate 435,170, forward strand.
CAAAGATGGTATCCCGGCAACCGTTGAACGTCTTGAGTACGATCCGAACCGCTCTGCGAACATCGCACTGGTTCTGTACAAAGATGGCGAGCGCCGTTACATCCTGGCCCCTAAAGGCCTGAAAGCTGGTGACCAGATTCAGTCTGGCGTTGATGCTGCGATCAAAGCAGGTAACACCCTGCCAATGCGTAACATCCCAGTGGGTTCTACCGTGCATAACGTAGAAATGAAACCAGGCAAAGGCGGTCAGATTGCTCGCTCAGCCGGTGCTTACGTGCAGATCGTTGCTCGTGATGGTTCCTACGTTACCCTGCGTCTGCGTTCAGGTGAAATGCGTAAAGTCGAAATTGACTGCCGCGCTACCCTGGGTGAAGTCGGTAACGCTGAGCACATGCTTCGCGTTCTGGGTAAAGCCGGTGCTGCTCGTTGGCGTGGTGTTCGTCCTACCGTTCGCGGTACTGCGATGAACCCAGTCGATCACCCACACGGTGGTGGTGAAGGTCGTAACTTTGGTAAGCACCCGGTAACCCCGTGGGGCGTTCAGACCAAAGGTAAGAAGACCCGTAGCAACAAGCGTACTGATAAATTTATCGTACGTCGCCGTAGCAAATAATTTTAGAGGATAAGCCATGCCACGTTCTCTCAAGAAAGGTCCTTTTATTGACCTGCACTTGCTGAAGAAGGTAGAGAAAGCGGTGGAAAGCGGAGACAAGAAGCCTTTGCGCACCTGGTCCCGTCGTTCAACGATCTTCCCTAACATGATCGGTTTGACCATCGCTGTCCATAATGGTCGTCAGCACGTTCCTGTCTTTGTATCCGACGAAATGGTCGGCCACAAACTGGGTGAATTTGCACCGACCCGTACTTATCGCGGCCACACGGCTGATAAGAAAGCCAAGAAACGCTAAGGTAGGAGGAAGAGATGGAAACTATAGCTAAACATCGCCACGCTCGTTCTTCTGCTCAGAAGGTTCGCCTGGTAGCAGATCTTGTACGCGGTAAGAAAGTGTCGCAGGCTCTGGACATTTTGACCTACACCAATAAGAAAGCGGCTGTACTGGTCAAGAAAGTTCTGGAATCTGCCATTGCTAACGCCGAACACAACGATGGCGCGGACATTGATGATCTGAAAGTCACGAAGATCTTCGTTGACGAAGGCCCAAGCATGAAGCGCATTATGCCTCGTGCAAAAGGTCGTGCAGATCGCATCCTGAAGCGCACCAGCCACATTACTGTGGTTGTGTCCGATCGCTGAGACTCTGGAGACTAGCAATGGGTCAGAAAGTACATCCTAATGGTATTCGCCTGGGTATTGTCAAAGCCTGGAACTCTACCTGGTTCGCAAATACCAAAGAATTCGCTGACAACCTGGACAGCGACTTTAAAGTACGTCAGTTCCTGACTAAAGAACTGGCAAAAGCGTCTGTATCTCGTATCGTTATCGAGCGTCCAGCTAAGAGCATCCGTGTGACTATTCACACTGCTCGCCCTGGCATCGTGATCGGTAAGAAAGGCGAAGACGTAGAAAAACTGCGCAAGGTCGTAGCGGATATCGCTGGCGTTCCTGCACAGATCAATATCGCCGAAGTCCGTAAGCCGGAACTGGACGCTAAATTGGTTGCTGACAGCATCACTTCACAGCTGGAGCGTCGTGTGATGTTCCGTCGTGCTATGAAGCGTGCTGTACAGAACGCAATGCGTCTGGGCGCTAAAGGGATTAAAGTCGAAGTTAGTGGCCGTCTGGGCGGTGCTGAAATCGCGCGTACCGAATGGTACCGTGAAGGCCGCGTGCCGTTGCACACCCTGCGTGCTGACATTGACTATAACACCTCTGAAGCGCACACCACTTATGGTGTAATCGGCGTTAAGGTATGGATCTTCAAAGGTGAGATCCTGGGTGGTATGGCTGCTGTTGAACAACCGGAACCGGCTGCTCAACCTAAAAAGCAGCAGCGTAAAAGCCGTAAGTAAGGAGAGTCGCTGATGTTACAACCAAAGCGTACAAAATTCCGTAAAGTGCATAAAGGCCGCAACCGTGGTCTGGCGCAGGGTACGGATGTTAGCTTCGGTACTTTCGGTTTGAAAGCTGTTGGCCGTGGTCGTCTGACCGCTCGTCAGATCGAAGCAGCACGTCGTGCTATGACCCGTGCAGTTAAGCGTCAAGGTAAAATTTGGATCCGTGTATTCCCGGACAAACCAATTACCGAGAAGCCGCTGGAAGTGCGTATGGGTAAAGGTAAAGGTAACGTGGAGTATTGGGTTGCCTTGATCCAGCCGGGTAAAGTCCTGTATGAAATGGACGGCGTTCCGGAAGAGCTTGCCCGTGAAGCATTCAAGCTGGCAGCAGCAAAACTGCCTATCAAAACCACCTTTGTAACTAAGACGGTGATGTAATGAAAGCAACAGAGCTGCGTGAAAAAAGCGTTGAAGAGCTGAACACAGAGCTGCTTAACCTTCTGCGTGAGCAGTTTAACCTGCGCATGCAGGCAGCATCCGGCCAGCTGCAACAGTCTCATCTGTTGAAGCAAGTGCGTCGTGATGTTGCACGCGTAAAGACTTTACTGACTGAGAAGGCGGGTGCGTAATGACCGATAAAATCCGTACTCTGCAAGGTCGTGTGACTAGTGACAAAATGGAGAAATCCATTGTTGTAGCTATCGAACGTTTTGTGAAACACCCTATCTACGGTAAATTCATCAAGCGTACGACTAAACTGCACGTACATGACGAGAACAACGAATGTGGAATTGGCGACAAGGTAGAAATACGTGAATGCCGTCCACTGTCCAAGACTAAGTCCTGGACGTTGGTTCGCGTTGTAGAGAAAGCGATTCTGTAATAGAATCTGCGCTCTCTAAAAAATAAGATAAACGGCTCGTCTGGGCCGTTTATTTTTTCTACCCATATGCGAGAAGCAGTGTTATAATGCTGCGCCCTCAATATTGGGGTTTTTATACGACCTGAATCAGGTCCCGAAGTAGTAGTTGACATTAGCGGAGCACTAAAATGATCCAAGAACAGACTATGCTGAACGTCGCCGACAACTCCGGTGCACGTCGCGTAATGTGTATCAAGGTTCTGGGTGGCTCGCACCGTCGCTACGCAGGCGTAGGCGATATCATCAAAATTACCATCAAGGAAGCAATTCCTCGCGGTAAGGTTAAGAAAGGTGATGTGCTGAAAGCGGTAGTGGTGCGCACCAGGAAGGGTGTTCGTCGCCCGGACGGTTCTGTCATTCGCTTCGATGGTAATGCATGCGTTATTTTAAATAATAACAGCGAGCAGCCTATCGGAACGCGTATTTTTGGGCCGGTAACTCGTGAACTTCGTACTGAAAAGTTCATGAAAATTATCTCTCTGGCACCAGAAGTACTCTAAGGAGCGAAAAATGGCAGCTAAAATCCGTCGCGATGACGAAGTTATCGTGCTGACCGGCAAAGATAAAGGTAAGCGCGGTAAAGTTAAAAATGTCCTGTCTTCTGGCAAGGTCATTGTTGAAGGTATCAACCTGGTTAAGAAACATCAGAAGCCGGTTCCGGCCCTGAACCAACCAGGTGGCATCGTTGAAAAGGAAGCTGCTCTGCAGGTTTCTAACGTTGCACTTTACAACACTGCCACCGGCAAGGCGGACCGTGTAGGCTTTAGATTCGAAGACGGCAAAAAAGTCCGTTTCTTCAAGTCTAACAGCGAAACTATCAAGTAATTTGGAGTATACGATGGCGAAACTGCATGATTACTACAAAGACGAAGTAGTTAAACAACTCATGACTGAGTTTAGCTACAATTCTGTCATGCAAGTCCCTCGGGTCGAGAAGATCACCCTGAACATGGGTGTTGGTGAAGCGATCGCTGACAAGAAACTGCTGGATAACGCAGCAGCTGATTTGGCAGCAATCTCCGGTCAAAAGCCGTTTATCACTAAAGCACGCAAATCAGTTGCAGGCTTCAAAATCCGCCAGGGCTATCCGATCGGCTGTAAAGTAACTCTGCGTGGCGAGCGCATGTGGGAGTTCTTCGAGCGACTGATTTCTATTGCTGTACCACGTATCCGTGACTTCCGTGGCTTGTCCGCTAAGTCATTTGATGGCCGTGGAAACTACAGCATGGGCGTTCGTGAGCAGATCATCTTCCCAGAAATCGACTACGACAAAGTCGACCGCGTTCGTGGTTTGGATATTACCATTACCACTACTGCGAAATCTGACGATGAAGGCCGCGCACTGTTGGCTGCTTTTAACTTCCCGTTCCGCAAGTAAGGCAGGGTTACTGATGGCTAAGCAATCAATGAAAGCACGCGAAGTCGTTCGCGTGAAACTGGCTGACAAGTACCGCGCTAAACGCGAGGAACTGAAAGCTATCATTTCGAATGTGAACTCATCCGACGAAGATCGTTGGAATGCTGTTCTCAAGCTGCAAACTCTGCCGCGTGATTCCAGCCCGTCTCGTCAGCGTAATCGCTGCCGCCAAACTGGCCGTCCACATGGTTTCGTGGGCAAGTTCGGGTTGAGCCGTATCAAGTTGCGTGAAGCCGCCATGCGCGGTGAAGTACCTGGCTTGAAAAAGGCTAGCTGGTAATTACCAATTGAATCACGGGAGTAAAGACAGATGAGCATGCAAGATCCGATCGCGGATATGCTGACCCGTATCCGTAACGGTCAAGCCGCGAACAAAGTTGCGGTCACCATGCCTTCCTCCAAGCTGAAATTGGCTATTGCCAACGTGCTGAAGGAAGAAGGATATATTGAAGAATTTAAAATCGAAGGCGACACCAAGCCAGAACTGGAACTGACTCTTAAGTATTTCCAGGGCAAGGCTGTGGTAGAAAGCATTCAGCGTGTTAGTCGTCCAGGTCTGCGCATTTATAAGCGCAAAGACGAACTGCCAAAAGTTATGGCAGGACTGGGTATCGCTGTTATTTCTACCTCTAAAGGTGTTATGACCGATCGTGCAGCGCGCCAGGCTGGTCTTGGTGGCGAAATTATCTGCTACGTAGCTTAAGGAGGAATTTATGTCTCGTGTTGCTAAAGCACCTGTCGTGATTCCTGCCGGCGTAGAGGTAAAACTCGACGGTCAGGTTATTTCGATTAAAGGTAAAAACGGCGAGCTGACTCGTACTTTGAACGCTGCTGTAGAAGTTAAGCATGCTGACAACACCCTGACTTTCGCTCCGCGCGAAGGCTTCACGGATGGTTGGGCGCAGGCTGGTACTTCTCGTGCACTGTTGAACGGTATGGTTATCGGTGTTACCGAAGGCTTCTCTAAGAAGTTGCAGCTGGTTGGTGTAGGTTATCGTGCAGCCATTAAAGGCAACGCAGTGAGTTTGGCCCTGGGCTTCTCTCACCCCGTTGAACATGCGCTGCCAGCCGGAATCACTGCTGAATGTCCAACTCAGACTGAAATCGTGCTGAAAGGCGCTGATAAACAGCTGATTGGTCAGGTAGCAGCTGATCTGCGCGCCTACCGTCGTCCTGAGCCTTATAAAGGCAAAGGTGTTCGTTACGCCGACGAAGTCGTGCGTACCAAAGAGGCTAAGAAGAAGTAAGGTAACACTATGGATAAGAAATCTGCTCGTATCCGTCGTGCGACCCGCGCACGCCGTAAGCTCAAAGAGCTGGGTGCAACTCGCCTGGTGGTACATCGTACCCCGCGTCATATTTACGCACAGGTAATTGCTCCTAACGGCTCTGAAATTCTGGTTGCTGCTTCTACTGTAGAAAAAGCAATCAGTGAGCCGCTGAAGTACACTGGAAACAAAGACGCCGCCGCCGCTGTTGGTAAAGCAGTTGCTGAGCGCGCAATCGAAAAAGGCATCACAAATGTTTCTTTCGACCGCTCTGGTTTCCAATATCATGGTCGTGTCCAGGCACTGGCAGATGCTGCCCGTGAAGCTGGCCTACAGTTCTAAGGTGGAGTTGTAAGATGGCACACATCGAAAAACAAGCTGGCGAACTGCAGGAAAAGCTGATCGCGGTTAATCGCGTATCTAAAACCGTTAAAGGCGGTCGTATCTTCTCCTTCACTGCTTTGACAGTAGTTGGCGACGGTAACGGTCGTATCGGTTTTGGTTACGGAAAAGCGCGTGAAGTTCCAGCAGCGATCCAGAAAGCGATGGAAAAAGCTCGTCGCAATATGATCAATGTCGCGCTGAACAACGGCACCCTGCAGCACCCTGTTAAAGGCGTGCACACTGGGTCTCGCGTGTTCATGATGCCGGCTTCTGAAGGTACCGGTATCATCGCCGGCGGTGCAATGCGCGCCGTACTGGAAGTCGCTGGGGTTCATAACGTTCTGGCTAAAGCCTACGGTTCCACTAACCCGATTAACGTGGTTCGTGCAACGCTGGATGGCCTGGGCAACATGAATTCCCCAGAAATGGTCGCTGCCAAGCGTGGCAAATCCGTTGAAGACATTCTGGGGTAATGACCATGGCTAAGACTATTAAGATTACTCAAACCCGTAGTTCGATCGGTCGTTTGCCGAAACATAAGGCAACGCTGCTGGGCCTGGGTCTGCGTCGTATTAACCACACCGTAGAGCGTGAAGACACGCCAGCTGTACGCGGTATGGTTAACGCGATTTCCTACATGGTTAAAGTGGAGGAGTAACAGATGCGTTTAAATACTCTGTCTCCGGCCGAAGGGTCTAAGCACGCTGCGAAGCGTGTAGGTCGTGGTATCGGTTCTGGCCTCGGCAAGACCGCTGGTCGTGGTCACAAAGGTCAGAACTCTCGTTCTGGCGGTGGCGTACGTCGCGGTTTCGAAGGCGGCCAGATGCCTCTGTACCGTCGTCTGCCGAAGTTCGGTTTCACCTCGCGTAAAGCAATGGTTACAGCTGAAGTTCGTCTGTCTGACCTGCTGAAAGTTGAGGGCGGCATCGTCGACCTGAACACGCTGAAAGCAGCCAACATTATCGGTATTCAGATTGAATTCGCTAAAGTTATCCTGTCTGGCGAAGTCTCTGCACCGGTAACGGTTCGCGGTCTGCGTGTCACTAAAGGCGCTCGTGCTGCAATCGAAGCTGCTGGCGGTAAAATTGAGGAATAAGTAGCAGATGGCTAAGCAACCAGGATTAGATTTTCAAAGTGCCAAGGGTGGTTTTGGCGAACTAAAACGCAGACTTCTGTTTGTTATTGGTGCGCTGATTGTTTTCCGAATTGGTTCTTTTATTCCGATCCCTGGTATCGATGCCACTGTACTTGCCAAACTGCTTGAGCAACAGCGTGGCACCATCATTGAAATGTTTAACATGTTCTCTGGTGGTGCTCTCAGCCGTGCTTCTATCTTTGCCCTGGGTATTATGCCGTATATTTCGGCCTCTATTATTATCCAGCTACTGACGGTGGTTCATCCAGCGTTGGCAGAAATCAAGAAAGAAGGGGAGGCTGGCCGTCGTAAGATTAGCCAGTACACCCGTTACGGTACGTTGGTATTGGGGATATTTCAGTCTATCGGTATTGCTACCGGTTTACCGAATATGCCTGGAATGCAGGGCCTGGTGTTAAATCCAGGCTTTGCCTTCTACTTTACTGCTGTTGTCAGCCTGGTTACCGGGACAATGTTCCTGATGTGGCTGGGTGAACAGATTACTGAACGAGGTATCGGTAACGGTATTTCAATCATAATCTTCGCTGGTATTGTTGCGGGATTGCCGCCGGCCGTTGGCCATACTATCGAGCAAGCACGGCAAGGCGACCTGCACTTCCTCCTGTTACTGTTGGTTGCAGTTCTCGTATTTGCAGTGACCTTCTTCGTTGTTTACGTTGAGCGTGGTCAACGCCGCATTGTGGTGAACTATGCGAAACGTCAGCAAGGCCGTCGTGTCTATGCTGCACAGAGCACACATTTACCGTTGAAAGTGAATATGGCCGGGGTTATCCCAGCAATCTTTGCTTCCAGCATCATTCTGTTCCCGGCGACCATTGCTTCATGGTTCGGGGGCGGTACCGGTTGGAACTGGCTGACGACTATTTCGATGTATTTGCAGCCCGGGCAACCGCTTTATGTGCTACTCTATGCGACTGCAATCATCTTCTTCTGTTTCTTCTATACAGCGCTGGTATTTAACCCGCGTGAAACAGCAGATAACCTGAAGAAGTCCGGTGCATTTGTACCAGGAATTCGTCCGGGAGAACAGACGGCGAAGTACATCGATAAAGTAATGACTCGTCTGACTTTGGTCGGTGCGCTCTACATTACTTTCATCTGCCTGATCCCGGAGTTCATGCGTGATGCGATGAAAGTCCCATTCTACTTCGGCGGTACATCACTGCTGATCGTAGTGGTAGTCATCATGGACTTTATGGCTCAAGTGCAAACTCTGATGATGTCCAGTCAGTATGAGTCTGCATTGAAGAAAGCAAACCTGAAAGGCTACGGCCGTTAATCAGGCGCTACGAAGTTACGGAGAGTTAAAATGAAAGTTCGTGCTTCCGTCAAGAAATTATGTCGTAACTGCAAAATCGTTCGTCGCGAAGGCGTCGTTCGTGTAATTTGCAGCGCCGAGCCTAAGCATAAACAGCGCCAGGGCTAATATTTTTCTTGCAAAGTCGGGTTGAGCTGGCTAGATTAGCCAGCCAATCTTTTGTATGTCTGTGCGTTTCCATTTGAGTATCCTGAAAACGGGCTTTTCGGTATGGAACGCATAAGTAATTTAATAGGAGTGCATAGTGGCCCGTATAGCAGGCATTAACATTCCTGATCACAAACATACCGTTATTGCATTAACTGCAATCTTCGGCATCGGCAAGACCCGTTCACAGGCTATCTGTGCTACTACGGGAATCGCTGAAAATGTTAAGATCAGTGAGCTGTCTGAAGAACAAATCGACATTCTGCGTGATGCAGTTGCTAAATTTGTTGTTGAAGGCGATCTGCGTCGTGAAGTCACCCTGAGCATCAAGCGTCTTATGGACCTTGGCTGCTATCGTGGTTTACGTCATCGTCGTGGTCTCCCAGTGCGCGGTCAGCGTACTAAGACCAACGCACGTACCCGTAAGGGTCCGCGTAAACCGATCAAGAAATAATCGGGGTGATTGAATAATGGCAAAGGCACCAGTTCGTGCACGCAAGCGTGTAAGAAAGCAAGTCTCTGATGGCGTGGCTCATGTCCATGCATCTTTCAACAACACCATCGTAACTATTACCGATCGTCAGGGTAACGCGTTGGGTTGGGCAACAGCCGGTGGTTCCGGTTTCCGTGGTTCTCGTAAGTCGACTCCGTTTGCAGCTCAGGTTGCTGCCGAACGCTGTGCAGACGCCGTGAAAGAGTACGGTATTAAGAACCTGGAAGTTATGGTTAAGGGTCCTGGTCCAGGCCGCGAATCAACGATTCGTGCTCTGAACGCAGCTGGTTTCCGCATCACGAATATTACTGATGTGACTCCGATCCCTCACAACGGTTGTCGTCCGCCGAAAAAACGCCGCGTATAACGCCCGTTTTTTAGGAATGTTGGAGAAAGAATAATGGCAAGATATTTGGGTCCTAAGCTCAAGCTGAGCCGTCGCGAAGGTACCGACCTCTTTTTGAAGTCAGGCGTTCGCGCGATTGATACCAAGTGTAAGATTGAACAACCCCCTGGTCAGCACGGTGCGCGTAAACCGCGTCTGTCTGATTACGGCGTTCAGTTACGTGAAAAGCAGAAAGTTCGTCGTACCTACGGCGTGCTGGAGCGTCAGTTCCGTAACTATTATAAAGAAGCAGCACGTCTGAAAGGCAACACGGGTGAAAACCTGTTAGCTCTGCTGGAAGGTCGTCTGGATAACGTAGTTTACCGTATGGGCTTTGGCGCTACTCGTGCAGAATCACGTCAGTTAGTTAGCCACAAATCTATCATGGTAAACGGCCGCGTTGTCAGCATCGCTTCTTATCAGGTAACTCCGAATGACGTTGTTAGCATCCGTGAGAAAGCCAAAAAGCAGTCTCGCGTGAAAGCCGCTCTGGAGCTGGCTGAACAGCGTGAAAAGCCAACCTGGCTGGAAGTTGATGCGACTAAGATGGAAGGTGTGTTCAAACGTATTCCTGAACGTACCGATCTGTCTGCGGACATTAACGAACACCTGATCGTCGAGCTTTACTCCAAGTAAAGCTTAGTACCAAAGAGAGGACACAATGCAGGGTTCTGTGACAGAGTTTCTAAAACCGCGCCTGGTAGATATCGAGCAAGTGAGTTCGACGCATGCCAAGGTGACCCTTGAGCCTTTAGAGCGTGGCTTTGGCCATACTCTTGGTAACGCACTGCGCCGTATTCTGCTTTCATCAATGCCGGGTTGTGCGGTGACCGAGGTTGAAATTGATGGTGTACTGCATGAGTACAGCACCAAAGAGGGCGTACAGGAAGATATCCTGGAAATCCTGCTCAACCTGAAAGGGCTGGCGGTAAGAGTTCAGGGGAAAGATGAAGTTATTCTTACCTTGAATAAATCTGGCATTGGCCCTGTGACTGCAGCCGATATCACCCATGATGGTGATGTCGAAATCGTCAAGCCTCAGCATGTGATCTGTCACCTGACTGATGAGAACGCGGCTATTAGCATGCGTATCAAAATTCAGCGTGGTCGTGGTTATGTGCCGGCTTCAGCCCGAATTCATTCGGAAGAAGATGAGCGCCCGATCGGTCGTCTGTTGGTAGATGCCTGTTACAGCCCTGTAGAGCGTATTGCCTACAATGTTGAAGCAGCGCGTGTAGAACAGCGTACTGACCTGGACAAGCTGGTCATCGAAATGGAAACCAACGGCACTATTGATCCTGAAGAAGCGATCCGCCGTGCGGCTACCATCCTGGCTGAACAACTTGAAGCTTTCGTTGATTTACGTGATGTACGTCAACCAGAAGTTAAAGAAGAGAAACCAGAATTCGATCCGATCTTGCTGCGCCCTGTTGACGATCTGGAATTGACTGTCCGCTCTGCTAACTGCCTTAAGGCAGAAGCTATCCACTACATCGGTGATCTGGTACAGCGTACCGAGGTTGAGCTGCTTAAAACGCCTAACCTTGGTAAAAAATCTCTTACTGAGATTAAAGATGTGTTGGCTTCTCGTGGTTTGTCACTGGGCATGCGCCTGGAAAACTGGCCACCCGCTAGCATCGCTGATGAATAACCCGATCACAGGTTAAGGTTTCACTGAGAAGGATAAGGTCATGCGCCATCGTAAGAGTGGTCGTCAACTGAACCGCAACAGCAGCCATCGTCAGGCTATGTTCCGCAACATGGCTGGCTCTTTGGTTCGTCACGAGATTATCAAGACGACCCTGCCAAAGGCGAAAGAGCTGCGTCGTGTAGTTGAGCCGCTGATTACTCTTGCCAAGACCGATAGCGTAGCTAATCGTCGTCTGGCATTCGCCCGTACTCGTGATAACGAGATCGTGGCAAAACTGTTTAACGAGCTGGGCCCGCGTTTCGCGAGCCGTGCCGGTGGTTACACTCGCATTCTGAAGTGTGGCTTCCGCGCTGGTGACAACGCTCCGATGGCTTACATCGAGTTAGTTGATCGTCCAGAAGCTCAAGCAGAAGCTGTAGCAGAGTAATCTGTTGCACTAAGGAAAAACCGGGCTTGCCCGGTTTTTTTATATCTGAAATTCCCCTTCTCCCCCCACAAGCGTTATCCTTGTTCTCTTCCTGATATAAATGACCGGGGCAGAACTATGTGGCTAATTGATCAGCTGGTAGAACAACACATCTCTGAAGCTCAAATCAAAGGTGAATTCGATAATCTTCCCGGAAGTGGCAAAAGAGTGGTGCTGGATGATGACAGCCATGTCCCGGCTGAGCTCAGAGCAGCTTATCGTCTTTTAAAGAACTCAGGCCATCTTCCCCCCGAGCTGGAACTACGGCGTGAGGCTGTTGAACTTTCCGAATTGCTTGCCGGTATCGATCCATCCGATACCAGTTATCAGCAATATGCTAAAAAACTACTACCCCTTGAGCTAAAACTTAAGCAGGCAGGGATGAGTACATCATTTCTCAAAGGGAGATACCAAACCCAGTTCAACCAGCGCTTTAGAGGAGAAAAATGATGTTCAAAATTGGACAGCTCGCAAAGTTAGCCGAGGTTACACCAGATACTATTCGCTACTATGAAAAACAGCAGATGATGGATCATGAAATCCGTACAGAAGGAGGATTTCGTCTTTACGGTGAAAACGATCTGCAGCGGCTGAAGTTTATCCGTTATGGCAGACAGTTGGGTTTTAGTCTGGAGGCAATAAGAGAGCTTCTGTCGATCCGGGTGGATCCAGAACATCATACCTGCCACGAGTCTAAAACCATTGTTCAGACCCGCCTGACCGAAGTAGAAACAATGATTGGCGAATTGCAGAATATGCAGCGCTCACTGCAAAGGCTGAACGATGCCTGCTGTGGCACGGCACACAGCAGCGTTTACTGCTCAATACTTGAGGCACTGGAAAAGGGAGAAATTTCTCCAGCGGATTGATTTTATATCAGGTCAGATCTATATTCTTGCCGACACTCACTGAAGGAAAACACCATGTCAGGCTATCAACATAAAAAAGGCGTTATTCGGGACAATGCGCTTGAGGCTCTGTTACACGACCCGCTTTTCAAAGTCCGTATTGAAGTGAATCAGAAAGGGAAAGGGAGCTACCGACGTAAGGACAAATACAATAAGAAGGGTAACTGGGAGGCCAGTGGTAAAGAGAGCTTTACCACTGGCCTTCTGCTTTTGAGGAATAAAAAAACCGCCGATGGCGGTTTTATACTGGCCTGAAGAAATTAATCAGAGCTGGCCGTTTTTCTGCTTAAGCAAGTCACGGATTTCAGTTAAGAGAACTTCTTCTGCACCTGGTTTTGCTACAGGTTTTTCGACTTCTTTCTTCTTATGCAGCTTGTTCATCAGTTTGACCGCCATAAAGATGGCGAAAGCGACAATGATGAAATCAAACACGGTCTGAATGAAGATACCGTATTGCATAATAACGGCAGGTGTATCGCCAACAGCAGGTTTCAGTACCCATGCGAAGGATTTGAAATCTACCCCACCAATCAGTAACCCCAGCGGTGGCATAATAATATTCGCCACCAGAGCAGACACGATTTTGCCGAATGCGGCACCAATAATGACACCGACCGCCAGGTCGACAACGTTGCCGCGCATCGCAAAATCGCGAAACTCTTTGAATAAACTCATTGTTATCTCCTTTCCTGTGCCAATTTGAAAGTCTAACAAACGATTGAGTTTTTTCCATTCGGATTACTGAGAAAATGTCTGGCAAGCCGGATAAAAGTACCGACGGAGCGGGGCCGTCGGACCAAAGTTAAAGGAAAAATGGGCTGGGTTGGAACAACCGTTCCACATCAGGAACAAACTTCTTATCGGTGAGAAACATAATCACGTGATCGCCCTGTTCAATACGCAGATTGTTGTTGGCAATCATTACGTCATCCCCACGGACAACCGCACCAATGATAGTCCCGGGAGGGAGTTTGATATCATCAATGGGTTTGCCAACTACTCTGGAGGTTGTTTCATCACCATGGGCAATAGCTTCAATGGCTTCCGCGACGCCACGTCTGAGAGAGGAAACGCCAACAATATCGGCTTTGCGTACATGTCCCAGTAAAGCAGAAATGGTGGCCTGTTGCGGAGATATGGCGATATCAATGACGCTACCCTGCACAAGATCGACATAAGCCTTGCGTTGAATAAGCACCATGACTTTTTTGGCACCCATCCGCTTCGCCAGCATCGCCGACATAATGTTTGCTTCGTCATCATTAGTGATGGCAATAAAGAGATCGATTTGATCGATATGCTCTTCATCCAGCAGTTCCTGATCCGAAGCATCACCATGAAATACAATAGTGTTTTGCAGAACTTCCGCCAGTTCAGCCGCCCGTTGTTGATCGCGCTCGATCAGCTTCACGCTGTAATTTTTTTCCAGTCGTTGAGCGAGACCTGAGCCAATATTACCGCCACCGACTATCATGATGCGCTTGTAGGGTTTTTCAAGACGTTGATACTCACTCATTACCGCGCGAATATTCTGGCTGGCTGCAATAAAGAATACCTCGTCACCCGCCTCTACGATCGTCGACCCCTGCGGGCGTATTGGACGATCCTGGCGGAAGATAGCCGCTACCCTGGTATCAATATGCGGCATATGCTCGCGCATTACAGTCAACGCATTTCCCACCAGTGGACCGCCATAATAGGCTTTTACCACTGCCAGGCTGACCTTGCCCTCGGCAAAATTCACTACCTGCAGGGCGCCGGGATATTCGATCAACCGGTAAATGTTATCGATCACCAGTTGCTCCGGAGAGATTAAATGATCAATCGGAATCGCTTCAGGAATAAAGAGTTTGTCTGCATCCCGGAGGTAATCCGGCGCACGAATACGGGCAATACGATTGGGCGTATTGAACAGTGAATAAGCTACCTGACAGGCGACCATATTGGTTTCATCTGAGTTGGTCACCGCAACCAGCATATCGGCATCTTCAGCGCCTGCCTCACGAAGCACACGCGGGTGTGAACCATGTCCCTGGATAACACGCAGGTCGAATTTATCCTGCAACTGACGCAGGCGTGTCGAATCAGTATCTACAACAGTAATGTCGTTGTTTTCACCAACCAGGTTTTCGGCGAGTGTGCCACCGACCTGACCGGCGCCAAGAATGATTATTTTCATTGTGCTTCAGTCTGATTCGTTGGAAGTGGATATGGCCGGGAGATCTCACCGGCCGGCGCAGCTATCGTTTTAACAATTTCGCGTAGAAGAAACCATCTCCACCGTCTGTGGCGGGGAAGACTTGCAGGCCTGGTTGCTCTGCGTTGCCAGTTTCTGCCAGGCTGGCATCTTCATGACGACTCAGGAAAGAAGCAACCTGTTGATGATTCTCTTCTGGCAGAATAGAGCAGGTTGCATAAAGCAAGGTGCCGCCAGATTTCAGATGAGGCCAGATGGCATCCAGAATCTGCTGTTGCAGGGCAGCCAGTTCAGCAATATCGCGATCCCTGCGTAACCACTTTATATCAGGATGGCGGCGAATGACGCCGGTTGCCGAGCAGGGTGCATCTAACAGAATTCGATCGAACTGGCGATCGCCACACCAGCTTTCAGGGAAACAGCCATCCCCCACTTTCACTTCTGCGGTCATGTTAAGCCGCAACAAGTTCTCGTCAATTCTGGCCAGGCGCTGTGCATCAATATCAACAGCCATGACGTCTGCCTGGGGAGCAGCTTCCAGGATATGGGTAGTTTTCCCGCCGGGTGCGGCACAAAGATCGAGGATTGACTCACCATTTTGAGGATCAAGCAGCGTCACACATCCCTGAGCAGAGGCATCCTGAATGGTTACCCATCCCTGATCGAACCCTGGCAGTTGTGATACCGGGCAAGGCGACTCCAGTCTCAGTGCGTCCGGATGAAGGGAAGAGGGAAAGGCAGCTTTACCGGATTCCTGTAGCAAAGCCAGCCAGCCTTCACGACTGTGATGCTGGCGATTTACGCGAAGCCACATGGGGGGACGTTGGTTATTGGCTTCAACGATGGTTTCCCAGTTGTCTGGCCAGGCACGTTTCAGCCTTTCCAGCAGCCATTTCGGATGAAGATATTGCTGATCGCCATCGTTCATACGCTGAGTCAGCTCTTCCTGCTTACGCTGGAACTGGCGCAATACGCCGTTTATCAGCCCCTTAAACTGCTGACGTTTCAACGACACTGCCCCTTCAACAGTTTCAGCAAGCGCTGCATGCGCCGGTATCCGGGTATACATCAGCTGATAAAGGCCAACCATCACTAAAAAGTGTATGGTCCGCTGTTTACCCGTCATAGGGCGGTCCATCAGTTGGCCAATAATCCATTCAAGCTGAGGCAATGTCCGCAATACGCCGTAGCAGAGCTCCTGCAGGAGCGCGGCATCTTTCTCCGCCAGTAATTTCTGTGCAGCGGGCAGCACGTTACTCAGCGACTGGCCCTGTTCGACCACTTTTTCGATAGTCTGGGCAGCAACGCTGCGCAGGTTGGTATTTTTTTTCATAGGGATCGCAAGTCAAAATCAGCCCGACGGGATGTCGGGCGAAGCATCAGGCAAGAATATTGCCCGGTATGAACCACTCCCGGCGGGAATTGAGCAGGTCCTGCGCCTTCATCGGTTTTTTACCGGCAGGCTGCAGTTCTTCAATATTCAGTACGCCATCGGCTGTTGCAACCTGAATACCGTTCTTATCAGCCTGCACAATTTCGCCAGGCGGCTTTCCGGCATGAGGCAGGAGGGTGGCTTTCCACACTTTTACCGGCTGGTCATCAATTATGAAGTAACTGACCGGCCAGGGGTTGAACGCCCGAATACACCGTTCTAACTGCGCAGCGGAAAGGCTCCAGTCGAGTCTGGCCTCTTCTTTGCTGAGTTTTTCGGCATAACTTACCAGGGATTCATCCTGCACTTCCGGCCTGGCGCTGCCATCAGCCAGTTGAGACAGGGTGGTGAGCATCCCCTCCGGACCCAATTCAGCCAGCTTATTGTAGAGTGTGGCGCTGGTATCTTCAGGCTCAATGGGACAGGCAAGTTTATGCAGCATATCGCCGGTATCCAGCCCTACATCCATTTGCATGATAGTCACGCCGGTTTCGCTGTCACCCGCCCAGAGCGAACGCTGGATAGGGGCGGCACCGCGCCATTTTGGCAGCAATGAACCATGTACGTTAATACAGCCCAGGCGTGGCATTGCCAGTACCGGGGCAGGCAAAATCAGGCCGTAGGCGACAACCACCATTACATCGGCATTCAGTCCGGCAACCAGCTGCTGGTTTTCTTCCGGGCGAAGCGATTTTGGCTGAAAAACAGGAATATTGCGTTGCTCAGCAAGCAGTTTAACCGGGCTGGCCGTTAGCTTATTCCCCCGGCCCGCAGGACGATCCGGCTGAGTAAATACGCCGACCAGGTTATGGCCAGAAGAGAGCAGCGCGTCAAGATGACGCGCTGCAAAATCTGGTGTACCGGCAAAGATAATGTTTAAGGCTTCGGACACGCTCTTCCCTTCTTCAGGCTCGTCTTAATCACGGGCATTCTGGCGATAAAGCTTTTCCAGTTTCTGGCGAATGCGCTGACGCTTCATGGGGGACAGGTAATCAATAAACAATTTACCGACCAGATGATCCATTTCATGTTGAATACAGATGGCCAGCAGACCATCTGCTTCCAGCTCATAGCTTTTGCCTTCACGGTCCAGAGCACGGATTTTCACTTTCTCTGAACGCGGGACCAGCGCACGCTGCTCCGGAATAGAGAGACAGCCCTCTTCAATACCGGTTTCGCCGGATTTCTCCAGCATTTCCGGGTTGATCAGCACAAGCCTTTCTTCGCGATTTTCAGAAACGTCAATCACGATAATACGCTGATGGATATCGACCTGAGTGGCCGCCAGCCCGATGCCTTCTTCCGCATACATCGTCTCAAACATATCATCAACGATGCGTTGAATATCTGCATTTACTTCTTTAACGGGTTTCGCAACGATGCGCAGGCGCTCGTCAGGAAAATGTAATACCTGCAAAACTGACATAACTTTCCAGATCTGTGTTCAAGGGAGTAGATATTTATCTCTCTTATTGTAGACATTTCGGGCGGTGATTGACAGCATTCCCGCTACGTTAGCCGGGCCGCTTTTCAGGCCTAACAAGGATTGGACGATGACACCAGCGGAGATGTGGCTGCGTCTTTCAGGCGTTAGCGGAATGAGAGGCCAACAACGTTTACGGATGGCCTCATGTTTGCAACAAACAGGAAACGTCAGTAGGGAAAAGTTGATTCAGGCTGGCTTCAGGCATGAGCAATGCGAGGCATTTCTTAATTATAATCCCGCTGTTATTGAACAAACATTTCGCTGGCTGGAAAATCCTCAGCACCATATTGTGACCTGCGACAGTTCAGACTATCCAGAGCGTTTAAGAAATATTGCCTCTTTTCCTCCTCTTCTGTATGTCGCAGGAGACCCCAAGGTTTTGTTAACACCACAGATCGCCATCGTAGGGAGCCGTAAATGTTCGCTATATGGGCGGAACTGGGGAACCTTTTTTGCTCAGGCATTAGCCTTGAATGACATCACTATCTCCAGTGGCCTGGCGCTGGGTATCGATGGGATAGCGCACCGGGCAGCGCTGGAGGTTGGCGGTAAAACACTGGCAGTTTTAGGCAGCGGGCTCAACCATATCTATCCCCGGCAACATAGTTCTCTGGCTCAAGAGATCATCCAACGGGGAGGCGCGGTGATTTCAGAGTATCCTTTATTAACTAAACCGCTGGCCCACAACTTTCCTCGCCGCAACAGGATTATCAGCGGGCTAAGCCTTGGGGTATTAGTCATTGAAGCGACACTAAACAGTGGTTCTCTGGTAACGGCGCGGCTTGCATTAGAACAAAATCGGGACGTATATGCCTTGCCTGGCGCGATAGGTAACCCCGGAAGTGAAGGTACTCACTGGCTGATTCAACAGGGGGCAATGTTGACCGCGCATCCTGATTCTATCCTCGAGCAATTACAAAGCGACCTGAAATGGCTGCCTGATGCCTCAGATTCCACAATATATTCGCCCGGGGAGAGCAATACTCCATTGCCATTTGCTGATGTGTTGGCTAACGTAGGAGATGAGGTTACACCTGTTGACGTCGTCGCTGAACGTGCCGGCCAACCTGTGCCAGCTATCGTAGCTAAGCTGCTTGAGTTGGAGTTAGCAGGGTGGATCGCAGCTGTACCCGGCGGCTATGTCCGATTGAGGAGGGCAAGCCATGTTCGACGTACTAATGTACTTATTTGAAACGTATATCCACAACGAAGCCGAAATGCGCGTTGACCAGGATAAATTGACTGATGATTTAACCGATGCCGGTTTTCATCGTGAAGATATTTATAATGCGTTGAACTGGTTGGAAAAGCTTGCAGATTATCAGGACGGGCTGGTTGCTCCGATTCTGCTAGCTACCGATCCGCTGTCTATGCGTATCTATACCGAGGAAGAAAGCCAGCGTTTAGATGCCAACTGTCGGGGCTTTATTTTGTTCCTGGAGCAAATTCAGGTACTGAATCTCGAAACCCGCGAAATGGTTATCGAACGGATTATGGCCCTGGATACGCTCGAGTTCGATCTTGAAGATCTCAAATGGGTAGTGCTGATGGTGTTGTTCAATATTCCCGGATGTGAAAACGCTTACCAACAGATGGAAGAACTTCTTTTCGACGTCAATGAAGGAATAGTGCACTGAAGATCTTCTTCGTGTAAGAAATGTTATGAATAAAACAGCGCTTTTCGCTGTGCGAAAAAATGAACCTTGCCCCCAGTGTGGGGCAGAACTGGTTATTCGCTCGGGCAAACACGGCGCTTTTCTTGGCTGTTCGCAGTTCCCCGAGTGTGACTATATTCGTCCTCTGAAAAATCAGGCCGATGGCCATGTGGTGAAAGTCCTTGAGGGGCAGTTATGTCCCGAATGTCAGTCCGAGCTGGTATTGCGCCAGGGAAGATTTGGTATGTTTGTAGGCTGTAGCCGCTATCCTGAATGCGAACACACCGAAGTGATCGATAAACCTGATTCCACGACGCTTGCCTGTCCTCAGTGTGAGCAGGGGAAACTGGTTCAGCGTCGCTCCCGCTATGGCAAATCTTTCCACGCCTGCGATCGTTACCCAGACTGTCAGTTTGCGGTAAATTTCCCTCCGGTAGAGGGAGCATGTGAATTTTGTCATTTCCCACTTTTAATTGAGAAAAAAACGGCACGAGGCCTGAAGCGTTATTGCGCCAGTAAAGCCTGTGGAAAGCCGGTAACAGCAGGAAACAGCAGTGAAGAATGAAATCGTTCCAGGTTCTGTAGAAGCTTGTATCGTGCAACTCCAGCAAGATGCCGTTATCGCTTATCCCACCGAGGCCGTTTTTGGACTGGGATGTAATCCGGACAGCGAGTCAGCAGTTATGACCTTACTGGCATTAAAAAAAAGGCCGGTGGAGAAGGGGCTGATTTTGATAGCTGCAGATTATTCACAGTTGCAGCCTTATATAGATGACAGCACGCTTTCCGCAGATCAGAAAGAACAAATGTTGGCGACGTGGCCTGGTCCCGTGACCTGGGTTGTTTCTGCCCGTGCAACGACGCCAGCCTGGCTGACCGGACGTTTCAGCTCGCTCGCCGTTCGTGTCAGTCATCATCCCGATGTACAGAATCTCTGTAATGGTTTTGGTAAACCTCTGGTTTCAACCAGCGCTAATCTGACGGGATTCCCCCCTTGTCGCACGGCTGCAGAAGTTCATGAGCAGTTTGGGCAGACGTTCCCCGTTCTGTCAGGAAAAACCGGAGGACGCGAGAACCCTTCGGAAATTCGCGATGTTTTAACCGGCGAACTCATTCGTCAGGGCTAACAGGAAATACGATGCAAACCTTCGCCGTGTTCGGTAATCCAGTCACCCACAGTAAATCCCCACGGATCCATCAGCTTTTTGCTGAGCAGACAGGGATCGATCATCCTTACGGGCGGATCTGCGCACCAGTAGAAGGATTCTCCTCTTCTTTATCAGAATTTATGCAGCAGGGTGGGAAAGGGGCAAATGTCACTTTGCCCTTTAAAGAGCAGGCATATGAAATGGCCGACGAGTTAACCGAGCGTGCCGCACTTGCAGGTGCGGTGAATACGGTTAAAAGGCTGGAAGATGGACGTTTGCTGGGTGACAACACTGACGGGATAGGTTTGTTAACCGATCTCAACAGATTGGAGCTGATCAAACCAGCAGATCGTATTTTGCTGGTGGGGGCGGGGGGAGCAGCAAGGGGTGTTATTCTGCCGCTTCTTTCTTATGGATGCTCACTGACTATCACCAACCGTACGCTGAGCAAAGCGCAGATGCTTGCCGATGCATTTCAACATGCAGGAGTTATCCATGCTCAGGCTCTTGATCAACTGGAAGGCGAGCAATTTGATTTGATCATCAATGCCACGTCCAGTGGTATTGGCGGTGACATCCCTGCTTTATCCGGCACTCTGATTACTCAGCATACCCGCTGTTATGACATGTTTTACCAGGCAACAGCCACGCCTTTTCTGAAGTGGTGCCAGCAGCAGGGTGCTGTCGAAATGGCTGATGGGTTGGGGATGCTGGTGGGACAAGCGGCACACTCTTTCTTTTTATGGCATGGCATGCTCCCTGACATTACTCCCGTCATTGCAGTCCTCAAGGCAGAGCTACACGCTTGAATCAGGCCATTCAGTTTCCGGACAGGGAGTGGTGGGAAGAATCTACCGGTTCCGTCTGCTTTCCAGCTCTGGTTAATGGGTTTCAACTTACCTGCGCAATCAGCGGCGAAACCATTGTCCGCCGCTATGGTAATAAACAGACCGTGATGGCCAGTTTTCTGCTCCATCGTTGGGATATAGAAGAAGAGGCAGAAGCGGCTATTAAAGCCGCGGGAGCAGACGATCAGGGCTGGGTGTGGCTTTCCTGAGTAAGATAATCATCTTTCCAGCCTACATAATTACTGGATGAATAGAGAAGCCCGCTAATCTCAGCGGCTGTCAGAGCACGAATCTGTTTTACCGGGCTTCCCAGATAAAGGTAACCGCTAACCAGACGCTTGTTTGGTGGAACCAGACTCCCGGCACCAATCATCACATCATCTTCTACTACTACCCCATCCAGCAAAATTGAACCCATCCCTACTAATACCCTGTTGCCAATCGTGCAGCCGTGCAACATAGCTTTGTGGCCGACGGTAACATCCTCGCCAACGATCAGTGGATTACCTTCAGGGTTATAAGAGGACTTGTGAGTCACATGCAGGACACTGCCATCCTGAATGTTACTGCGCTTACCAATAACCACCTTGTTAACATCACCCCGGATGGCAACTAATGGCCAGATGCTCACGTCATCCTGTAATTCAACTTCCCCCACTACCACGCTGGATAGGTCTACCATAACGCGCTGACCCAGCTGCGGACGCGTATTTTTATAAGGTCGAAGGTGTGCGGACATAACTACCTCTCTGTAAAAGGATCCCTGAAGGGTAGTGCGCCAGGGGATTAAGGATCAATAACTGGGGATAATTGCGCGGCATTTTTGTGCGGATCGTCTGAGATCTCAGCGAAAAGAGTGAAAATACAGCACTTGAAAAGAAAGATCGAAAAAAGGGTTGTGCTCTGAAGCGGGATCCCTATAATGCGCCTCCATCGACACGGAACAACGGCTTAACAGTCACCGGGTTGAGAGGGTCAGGAAGCTGAACCGCCGGAGAAAAACTTCTGAAAAAGACGTTGACTCTGAAGGAGGATAGCGTAGTATACGCCACCTCGCAGTAAGTCGCCACGGCGCTTACCGCACCGCTCTTTAACAATTTATCAGACAATCTGTGTGGGCACTCGCAGGATTGATATCAGCGTCTTTGGACGCAAAAAATATCAAGCCTTAAGAGTGAACACATAATGAAATTCATTATGACGTTTTACACTTGAGCATCGCTGCACTTGTTGCAGCAAATCGAACTTTTAATTGAAGAGTTTGATCATGGCTCAGATTGAACGCTGGCGGCAGGCCTAACACATGCAAGTCGAACGGTAGCACAGAAGAGCTTGCTCTTTGGGTGACGAGTGGCGGACGGGTGAGTAATGTCTGGGAAACTGCCTGATGGAGGGGGATAACTACTGGAAACGGTAGCTAATACCGCATAACGTCTTCGGACCAAAGTGGGGGACCTTCGGGCCTCACGCCATCGGATGTGCCCAGATGGGATTAGCTAGTAGGTGGGGTAATGGCTCACCTAGGCGACGATCCCTAGCTGGTCTGAGAGGATGACCAGCCACACTGGAACTGAGACACGGTCCAGACTCCTACGGGAGGCAGCAGTGGGGAATATTGCACAATGGGCGCAAGCCTGATGCAGCCATGCCGCGTGTATGAAGAAGGCCTTCGGGTTGTAAAGTACTTTCAGCGGGGAGGAAGGCGATAAGGTTAATAACCTTGTCGATTGACGTTACCCGCAAAAGAAGCACCGGCTAACTCCGTGCCAGCAGCCGCGGTAATACGGAGGGTGCAAGCGTTAATCGGAATTACTGGGCGTAAAGCGCACGCAGGCGGTCTGTCAAGTCAGATGTGAAATCCCCGGGCTTAACCTGGGAACTGCATTTGAAACTGGCAGGCTAGAGTCTTGTAGAGGGGGGTAGAATTCCAGGTGTAGCGGTGAAATGCGTAGAGATCTGGAGGAATACCGGTGGCGAAGGCGGCCCCCTGGACAAAGACTGACGCTCAGGTGCGAAAGCGTGGGGAGCAAACAGGATTAGATACCCTGGTAGTCCACGCCGTAAACGATGTCGACTTGGAGGTTGTGCCCTTGAGGCGTGGCTTCCGGAGCTAACGCGTTAAGTCGACCGCCTGGGGAGTACGGCCGCAAGGTTAAAACTCAAATGAATTGACGGGGGCCCGCACAAGCGGTGGAGCATGTGGTTTAATTCGATGCAACGCGAAGAACCTTACCTGGCCTTGACATCCACGGAATTCGGCAGAGATGCCTTAGTGCCTTCGGGAACCGTGAGACAGGTGCTGCATGGCTGTCGTCAGCTCGTGTTGTGAAATGTTGGGTTAAGTCCCGCAACGAGCGCAACCCTTATCCTTTGTTGCCAGCGAGTAATGTCGGGAACTCAAAGGAGACTGCCGGTGACAAACCGGAGGAAGGTGGGGATGACGTCAAGTCATCATGGCCCTTACGGCCAGGGCTACACACGTGCTACAATGGCGCATACAAAGAGAAGCGACCTCGCGAGAGCAAGCGGACCTCATAAAGTGCGTCGTAGTCCGGATCGGAGTCTGCAACTCGACTCCGTGAAGTCGGAATCGCTAGTAATCGTAGATCAGAATGCTACGGTGAATACGTTCCCGGGCCTTGTACACACCGCCCGTCACACCATGGGAGTGGGTTGCAAAAGAAGTAGGTAGCTTAACCTTCGGGAGGGCGCTTACCACTTTGTGATTCATGACTGGGGTGAAGTCGTAACAAGGTAACCGTAGGGGAACCTGCGGTTGGATCACCTCCTTACCTGAAGATACTTTCCCGCGTAGTGTCCACACAGATTGTCTGATAGAAGTAATGAGCAAAGAACGAACCAGAGTCCCCATCGTCTAGAGGCCCAGGACACTGCCCTTTCACGGCTGTAACAGGGGTTCGAATCCCCTTGGGGACGCCATCTCCTGATAATGAGTGAAAGACATTATCAACCAGTATCTCAAAACTGATTATGCCGCAAGGCGAGTCACGTTTGAGATATTTGCTCTTTAACAATCCGGAACAAGCTGAAAATTGAAACGACGCGTCGTTTTCATTCTCCGTAATAAGAATGAAATTTACGATGCGGTCGAGTCTCTCAAATGCTCGCAACAGCTCGTGTCCTCCGGGACGCTTGTGGGTTGTGAGGTTAAGTGACTAAGCGTACACGGTGGATGCCTAGGCAGTCAGAGGCGATGAAGGGCGTGCTAATCTGCGATAAGCGTCGGTAAGGTGATATGAACCGTTATAACCGACGATACCCGAATGGGGAAACCCGGTGCACTTTGGTGCATCATTGCATGGTGAATACATAGCCATGCAAGGCGAACCTGGGGAACTGAAACATCTAAGTACCCAGAGGAAAAGAAATCAACCGAGATTCCCCCAGTAGCGGCGAGCGAACGGGGAACAGCCCAGAACCTGAATCAGTTTGTGCATCAGTGGAAGCGTCTGGAAAGTCGCAGGGTACAGGGTGATACTCCCGTACACGAAGATGTGCTTACTGTGAGTTCGATGAGTAGGGCGGGACACGTGACATCCTGTCTGAATATGGGGGGACCATCCTCCAAGGCTAAATACTCCTGACTGACCGATAGTGAACCAGTACCGTGAGGGAAAGGCGAAAAGAACCCCGGCGAGGGGAGTGAAACAGAACCTGAAACCGTGTACGTACAAGCAGTGGGAGCACCTTCGTGGTGTGACTGCGTACCTTTTGTATAATGGGTCAGCGACTTATATTCTGTAGCAAGGTTAACCGTATAGGGGAGCCGCAGGGAAACCGAGTCTTAACTGGGCGTTAAGTTGCAGGGTATAGACCCGAAACCCGGTGATCTAGCCATGGGCAGGTTGAAGGTTGGGTAACACTAACTGGAGGACCGAACCGACTAATGTTGAAAAATTAGCGGATGACTTGTGGCTGGGGGTGAAAGGCCAATCAAACCGGGAGATAGCTGGTTCTCCCCGAAAGCTATTTAGGTAGCGCCTCGTGAACTCATCTCCGGGGGTAGAGCACTGTTTCGGCTAGGGGGCCATCCCGGCTTACCAACCCGATGCAAACTGCGAATACCGGAGAATGTTATCACGGGAGACACACGGCGGGTGCTAACGTCCGTCGTGAAGAGGGAAACAACCCAGACCGCCAGCTAAGGTCCCAAAGTCATGGTTAAGTGGGAAACGATGTGGGAAGGCACAGACAGCCAGGATGTTGGCTTAGAAGCAGCCATCATTTAAAGAAAGCGTAATAGCTCACTGGTCGAGTCGGCCTGCGCGGAAGATGTAACGGGGCTAAACCATGCACCGAAGCTGCGGCAGCGACGCGTAAGCGTTGTTGGGTAGGGGAGCGTTCTGTAAGCCGTCGAAGGTGGACTGTGAGGTCTGCTGGAGGTATCAGAAGTGCGAATGCTGACATAAGTAACGATAAAGCGGGTGAAAAGCCCGCTCGCCGGAAGACCAAGGGTTCCTGTCCAACGTTAATCGGGGCAGGGTGAGTCGACCCCTAAGGCGAGGCCGAAAGGCGTAGTCGATGGGAAACAGGTTAATATTCCTGTACTCGGTGTTACTGCGAAGGGGGGACGGAGAAGGCTATGTTGGCCGGGCGACGGTTGTCCCGGTTTAAGCGTGTAGGCTTGAGTTCCAGGCAAATCCGGAACTCTTTAAGGCTGAGGCGTGATGACGAGGCACTACGGTGCTGAAGCAACAAATGCCCTGCTTCCAGGAAAAGCCTCTAAGCATCAGGTAACACAGAATCGTACCCCAAACCGACACAGGTGGTCAGGTAGAGAATACCAAGGCGCTTGAGAGAACTCGGGTGAAGGAACTAGGCAAAATGGTGCCGTAACTTCGGGAGAAGGCACGCTGGCGCGTAGGTGATGGGACTTGCTCCCAGAGCTGAAGCCAGTCGAAGATACCAGCTGGCTGCAACTGTTTATTAAAAACACAGCACTGTGCAAACACGAAAGTGGACGTATACGGTGTGACGCCTGCCCGGTGCCGGAAGGTTAATTGATGGGGTTATCCGCAAGGAGAAGCTCTTGATCGAAGCCCCGGTAAACGGCGGCCGTAACTATAACGGTCCTAAGGTAGCGAAATTCCTTGTCGGGTAAGTTCCGACCTGCACGAATGGCGTAATGATGGCCAGGCTGTCTCCACCCGAGACTCAGTGAAATTGAACTCGCTGTGAAGATGCAGTGTACCCGCGGCAAGACGGAAAGACCCCGTGAACCTTTACTACAGCTTGACACTGAACATTGAGCCTTGATGTGTAGGATAGGTGGGAGGCTTTGAAGCGTGGACGCCAGTCTGCGTGGAGCCAACCTTGAAATACCACCCTTTAACGTTTGATGTTCTAACCTGGCGCCATAATCTGGCGTGGGGACAGTGTCTGGTGGGTAGTTTGACTGGGGCGGTCTCCTCCTAAAGAGTAACGGAGGAGCACGAAGGTTAGCTAATCACGGTCGGACATCGTGAGGTTAGTGCAATGGCATAAGCTAGCTTGACTGCGAGAGTGACGGCTCGAGCAGGTGCGAAAGCAGGTCATAGTGATCCGGTGGTTCTGAATGGAAGGGCCATCGCTCAACGGATAAAAGGTACTCCGGGGATAACAGGCTGATACCGCCCAAGAGTTCATATCGACGGCGGTGTTTGGCACCTCGATGTCGGCTCATCACATCCTGGGGCTGAAGTAGGTCCCAAGGGTACGGCTGTTCGCCGTTTAAAGTGGTACGCGAGCTGGGTTTAGAACGTCGTGAGACAGTTCGGTCCCTATCTGCCGTGGGCGCTGGAAGATTGAGAGGGGTTGCTCCTAGTACGAGAGGACCGGAGTGAACGCACCACTGGTGTTCGGGTTGTCATGCCAATGGCATTGCCCGGTAGCTAAGTGCGGAAAAGATAAGCGCTGAAAGCATCTAAGCGCGAAACTTGCCTCGAGATGAATCTTCCCTGGGTCCTTGAGACCCCTGAAGGGACGTTGAAGACTACGACGTTGATAGGCCGGGTGTGTAAGCGCAGCGATGCGTTGAGCTAACCGGTACTAATGACCCGTGAGGCTTAACCTTACAACACCAGAAGCGTTCTGGTGGGCGTCTGAGAGACGAAAAAGAGATTTTCAGCCTGTTCGATAACGGATTGATTTACGTGGCCTGCGAGGGCGGCGTGAACAACAGAATTTGCCTGGCGGCTTTAGCGCGGTGGTCCCACCTGACCCCATGCCGAACTCAGAAGTGAAACGCCGTAGCGCCGATGGTAGTGTGGGGTCTCCCCATGCGAGAGTAGGGAACTGCCAGGCATCAAATCAAGCA
This sequence comes from Erwinia sp. E_sp_B01_1, assembly GCF_036865545.1. NCBI lineage: Bacteria > Pseudomonadati > Pseudomonadota > Gammaproteobacteria > Enterobacterales > Erwiniaceae > Erwinia > Erwinia sp. E_sp_B01_1. The sequence goes on from NZ_CP142208.1 coordinate 462,723, forward strand.
CTGACCCCGACCGCAAGGCCGGGGTTTTTTGCGTCTGCGTGCGTCAAAAATGACGTTCTGAGCTCCGCTGCACAGGCTGCGGGAAGCGCCCTGCCTGCAAAAACGCCATGAACACGTCCATGTGGACGCTGACCGGTGAAATTTTGCCGTTCACACCGATCTGTGCGCCCGTAAGTACCGGCGTGGGCAGTGAAAAAGGGCAAAGAAAAGGCCCGGCGCTGACGCGCCGGGCCTTTGAAATTTGTTTGCAGTGCGGTCAAAAAAAGCCCCGGTGATACACCGGGGCTTTTTTTGTTATCTACATCTGACTTTTTAATGCTTTTTAATCAATGAATTACCTGAGAAAGGAAAGCACGTGTACGCTCTGACTTAGGATTCGAGAAGAACTCCTGCGGAGGTGCTTGTTCTACAATCTCCCCCCGATCCATGAAGATCACCCGGTCGGCCACCGTACGTGCAAAACCCATCTCATGCGTGACACAGAGCATGGTCATACCGTCTTCTGCCAGACCAATCATCGTATCCAGCACCTCTTTCACCATTTCAGGATCCAGCGCTGAGGTCGGTTCATCAAACAGCATAATTTTAGGCTTCATACACAAAGAGCGCGCAATGGCTACTCGCTGCTGCTGCCCTCCTGAAAGCTGTCCGGGGAACTTATGTGCGTGCTCAGCAATACGTACGCGCTCCAGATAGTGCATTGCCAGCGCTTCTGCCTCTTTTTTAGGTGATTTTCGCACCCAGATCGGTGCCAGCGTACAGTTTTGTAATACGGTCAGGTGAGGGAAAAGGTTGAAGTGCTGGAACACCATACCGACTTCCGTACGCACGCGTTCAATATTGCGTAAGTCATCATTCAAATGAATACCATCAACCACAATACGACCTTGCTGATGCTCTTCAAGGTGGTTAATGCAGCGAATGGTGGTTGATTTCCCCGAGCCTGAAGGCCCACAAAGCACAATGCGTTCACGGGGTTTAACATGCAGATTGATATCTTTCAGCACGTGGAACTGCCCATACCACTTGTTGACGTTTTCGAGCGTAATCATCATCGCGTCGTCGGATTGAATCATAGATTGTGTCATTTTAAGCCTCAGTGCGGTGAACGCCCGGTGTGAAAACGCTTCTCCAGATACTGGCTGTAGCGCGACATACTAAAACAGAAAATCCAGTAAACCAGTGCGGCAAAGACATAGCCTTCAGTCGACATCCCTAACCAGGTGGGGTCGACCGTTGCCTGTTGTACGCTGCTGAACAGATCAAACAGGCCGATGATGATCACCAGACTGGTATCTTTGAACAGGGCAATAATGGTATTTACCAGCCCAGGAATGACCATCTTCAATGCCTGCGGCAGAATAACCAGCCCCTGAGTTCTCCAGTATCCCAGTGCCAGTGACTCGGCGGCTTCATACTGGCCTTTAGGCAGCGCCTGCAACCCTCCCCGAACCACTTCAGCAACATAGGCTGACTGAAACAGAATGACCCCGACCAATGCACGGATCAGTTTGTCGATACTGCTCCCCTCTGCCATAAACAGGGGAAGCATTACCGAGGACATGAACAGGACGGTGATCAGCGGCACACCACGCCAGAATTCAATAAAAATAATTGAGAGTGAACGGACCACAGGCAGGGTTGAACGTCTTCCCAAAGCCAGTAAGATGCCCAAAGGCAAAGCCCCGGCTATGCCAACAGAAGCGATAATCAGCGTCAGGGTTAATCCTCCCCATTGCCTGGTCTCAACACGCTCAAGTCCGAAAAAGCCCCCGTACAGCAGGAACCAGACAATGACCGGATAGGCGACAGCCCAGACGGCAATGTAAAGTCCACGGCGCGGCATACTTTTCAGGAACATCGGCAGGATCGATAACAGACCAATGACCAGGGCGAGGTTGATACGCCAGCGTAATTCATGCGGATAAAGCCCATACATAAACTGGCCGAAGCGCGCATGGATAAAGACCCAACAGGCCCCCTCTTTAGTACAATCCGCCCTTGTCGTACCTATCCAGTTAGCCTGAAAAACCAGCCAGTTAAGCGCCGGAGGAATAACAGTCCAGATAACCCACAGGCAAAACAGAGTCAGTAGAGAATTACCCCAACTTGAAAACAGATTTTTGCGTGCCCATCTGACGGTGCGGGAAAACGCATTGGTCGGCACAGGCGGTGTTTCATGAGTAGCTAAAGTCATAATGATCCCGTTCTCTTAACGCTCAATCAGGCGGATTTTGCGGTTATAGATATTCATTAACAGCGAAATCAGCAGGCTGATGATCAGATAGACACCCATAGTGATGGCAATGGTTTCGATAGCCTGGCCAGTCTGATTCAGCACGGTACCAGCGAACAGAGAAACCATATCCGGATAACCGATGGCTGCGGCCAGCGAAGAGTTTTTCACGATATTCAGGTACTGGCTGGTTAACGGTGGGATGATCACTCGCATGGCTTGCGGGATGATGACCTGTCGCAGCGTGACTGGATTAGGTAAGCCCAGTGAACGGGCAGCTTCATGCTGACCATAAGGTACCGACTGGATACCTGAACGGATAACTTCAGCGATAAAGGAAGAGGTGTAAATGGAGAGCGCCAGAGTCAACGCAGCCAGTTCCGGGATTAAGACAAAACCACCGCGGAAATTAAATCCACGTAATTGCGGAATATCCCAGTGCATGGCAGTACCAAAAGTCATATAAGCAATCAGCGGAAAGAGTATCAGCATTGCAATAGCTGCAGGCCAGGTCCGACGAAGTTGGCCCGTTTTCAGCTGGAAAGTGCGGTTATAACGGAACAGAGCTACCGTTGCCGCCGCCGCCAGAAGCAGGGCGATAACAAATGGCCAGGTACCTTCGGCATACAGCGGCCAGGGAATGTAAAGCCCGCGGTTACTGACAAAGGCTAAATCAAAGGCATTTGCTGCCTGTCGTGGTCCTGGCAGATTACGAAGTACGGCAAAATACCAAAAGAAAATCTGCAGCAACGGCGGGATATTACGGAAGATTTCGATGTAAGTTGTAGAAATTTTCCGCAACAGCCAGTTATCTGACAGACGTGCCAGACCAATAAAGAAGCCCAAAAAAGAGGCGAATACAATACAAAGAGCGGATACCAGCAGGGTATTGGTTAAGCCAACTAAGAATACACGAGCATAAGTATCACCTTCGGTGTACTCAATAAGGTGCTGAACGATACCAAAGCCAGCGCTACGTTCAAGGAAACCAAAACCGGAAGTTATGCCGCGGTTAGCCAGGTTGATGACGGTATTGTGAACCAGATACCCCACCACCCCTAAAACAGCGACAACCGCAATGATCTGGTAAAGCCAGGCGCGCACCGCAGGATTGGTGAATGAAAAATCCCTTTTTACGGTTGGGCGTTGAGACATGTTGAAACCTCAGTGACGAAAATTCTGACGAAGGCGCCGGTATACCGGCGCCCTGTTAACGGGGGGAATTAACGTACTGGTGGTGCGTACTGAATACCGCCATTGTTCCACAGGGCATTCTGCCCACGGGCAATTTTCAGCTGGCTGTCTTTACCCACATTGCGATCAAAGACTTCCTGATAATTACCTACCTGCTTAACGATGTTATAAGCCCATTTATTATCCAGCTTGAGGTCTTTGCCGAAGTCGCCTTCGGAACCCAGCAGGTGAGCCATATCTGGTGTGGTAGGTTTGGCAGCCATCTGATCGACGTTTTTAGAGGTGATGCCCATCTCTTCAGCATTCAGCATGGCAAAGAGGGACCATTTAACGATGGTGAACCAGTCATCATCACCACGGCGTACCACAGGCCCCAGTGGCTCTTTGGAGATCACTTCTGGCAACACGATAAACTCGGTTGGTTTGCCCAGCTTGATACGCAGCGCATACAGCTGTGACTGGTCAGAAGCCAGAGTATCGCAGCGGCCCGTGTCCAGCGCTTTCGCTGACTCATCAGAACGGTCGAAGGTTACAGGGGTGTACTGCATGTTGTTGGCTTTGAAGAAGTCAGCCACGTTGAGTTCGGTATCTGTACCAGCCTGAATACAGACTGTCGCGCCATCGAGCTCTTTAGCACTTTTCAGGCCGGCCTTCTGATGAGTCAGGAAGCCGATGCCGTCATAATAGTTGACGCCAGCGAAGATAAAGCCCATGCCGCCGTCGCGTGCAGAGGTCCAGGTGGTATTACGGGAAAGAATGTCTACTTCACCAGACTGCAGGGCGGTAAAACGCTCTTTAGCGGTCAGCGGGGTGTACTTCACCTTGCTGGCATCACCAAACACGGCGGCCGCGGCCGCACGGCATACATCCACATCAATACCGCTGAATTTGCCGCTGGAATCTGCAAAGGAGAAGCCCGGCAGGCCATCACTGATGCCGCATTGTACAAAACCTTTCTTTTTAATGGCATCCAGAGTGGTGCCGGCATGAGCCTGATTCGTCACTGCGATAAGTGCTGCAGCGGCAACCAAAGTGGAGAGCAACATTTTTTTCATAAAGCATCCTGTGTGGCGAAATCATTTTTATGTTCAACGCACGCTGTGGTGCACTTTTCCCGTCTGTGGCGCGAGCCATCCACGACTCTGCAAAGGTAATGCCAAAATTGCAGAACCCTGAATTTCCTGAAAAGCTTTGCTAATAATCTGAAGCATTTTGAAAGTTTGCTTAATATCGCGCACTACAGGGGGGCAAAAACAGCCGGACTGGTCACAAATGGTGCAATATGTTTCATTATATGAAAGCAATGTGAGCAAAAGCGTATTTTTGTTAATGATGGATGATGTTTTTTGAGGGGGTGCAGGTTTAAAACGGCGGTGGGAAGGAGCGAGGGGCTGGTAAAATCAGGTAATAAAAAATGCCAGCCCAATATGTTGAGCTGGCACCCAGGCTGGTAATGATATCAATACAACGAGGTAGCACCTTCTGGCCGGGTTTTGAAACGACGGTGCAGCCACAGGTACTGATTTGGCGCACGCATAATTTCACGCTCGATGACCTTGTTCATATAGACAGCGGCCTGCTGCTCATCTTCCAGAGGGTAATTTTCAAGCTCAGGTTGGATCACCAGCTCATAGCCGTAACCTTTTTCTTTACGAATCAGTACCACGGTTATCAGAGCGGGATTAGCCAGGCGAGCAATTGTCCAGGTTCCACTGGTGGTGGCAGCCTGAGGAACGGCAAACAGAGGAGCAAAGACGCTGCCTTTAGGGCCGTAATCCTGATCCGGTGCAAACCATACGGCTTCACCTTGTTTCAGAGCCTGCACCATGCCACGCAGATCGCGACGGTTGATCATTGCTTTGTTAGAGCGCATGCGCCCTTTGGTCTGCACCCACTCCATCAGCTTATTGTTGTGCGGACGATACATGGCCATCATTGGCTGGCACAAACCCATCGCCCGGCCACCTAACTCCAGAGACATAAAGTGGACACCTATGATCAGGGCACCTCGTCCACCCTTTTGAGCCGCTTTAAGATTTTGCAGGCCATCTACAGTAAACCAGCGTTTCACCCGGCGATCGGACCAGAACCAGGCCATGCCCGTTTCCAGCAATCCCATGCCCAGAGATTCAAAATTCTTAACGATACGTGCTTCAAGCTGATCGGCAGGCATATCAGGAAAGCAAAGTTCAAGGTTACGACGGGTGATACGAATACGGCGTTTAAGGAACCGCATTGAGGTCCGGCCCATCCAGGTTCCCAGCTTCTGCAGCAGCGGGAAGGGGAGTTGAACCAGTAAAAAAAGAAATCCCAGCCCGGCCCAGGTTATCCAGTAACGTGGGTGCAACAGGCGACGGGTGAAACGAGGGGAAGACTTCATAATTCTCTCTTCTGGCGTGCATGAGGTATTTAACGCATAGAGGTCGGGCATCAACAGCGGTACGTTGAATCTGACAGCAGTAAACACGTTATGTTAGGCCGGATAGTCGTACTTTACACGATCAGGACACTTCAGGTCCTTGTTTCAGACATTAAAAAAGGCGCTATCAATAAGTTAGCGCCTTCATAACAATGAACCGAAACTTAGTTCATGCCGTATTTTTTCAGTTTCTTACGCAGCGTACCACGGTTGATGCCCATCATCAGGGCGGCACGGGTCTGGTTGCCACGGGTGTATTGCATCACCATGTCCAACAATGGCTGTTCTACTTCAGCCAAAACCAGCTCATACAGGTCATTAACATCCTGACCATTCAATTGAGCAAAATAGTTCTTCAGTGCCTGTTTGACCGAATCACGCAGTGGCTTTTGAGTCACCTGATCCTGTGAGTTTACGGTAGATACGGTCAGTACGTCAGAATTTACGCGTTGTTCGAACATAGTTCTGTCAGCTCTTTATTTCTATTAGGCAAGTTTTTCGAAGTATGCTTCCAACGCCTCCAGCTGTTCGCTGGCATCCTCTATGGCGTTGAATGTGCGCCGAAACTGGTCGTTTGGGGCATGCTCCTGGAGATACCAGGAGACGTGCTTCCGGGCAATACGGTATCCCTTGCGATGACCATAAAAGTCGTGCAGTTCCCGTAGGTGCCCGATGAGCAAGCGCTTGACTTCAGCCAGTGGCATCGGTGCCAGCAACTCCCCAGTGTCCAGATAATACTGGATTTCCCGGAAGATCCACGGTCTTCCCTGAGCCGCCCGTCCTATCATCAGGGCATCAGCCCCCGTATAGTCGAGTACAGCTCTGGCTTTATGCGGGTCAGTGATGTCACCATTCGCGATAACGGGAATGGTGACATTCTGCTTAACTGTCCGAATGCTGTCATATTCAGCTTCACCGTTGAACAAACACGCGCGAGTGCGTCCGTGGATGGTCAGGGCCTGAATACCGCAGCGTTCAGCCAATTGGGCAATCTCAACACAATTACGGTTGTCTGGATCCCAGCCGGTGCGAATCTTCAGCGTTACGGGCACGTCTACTGCATTGACCACCGCAGAGAGGATAGACTTCACCAACTCCGGATGTTGCAGCAGGGCCGAACCCGCCAGCTTGCGATTCACTTTTTTAGCCGGGCATCCCATATTGATGTCAATCACCTGCGCGCCAGATGCAGCATTGATACGCGCGGCTTCCGCCATCTCATGAGGGTCACATCCGGCAATTTGCACGGTACGAATACCGGGCTCATCACTGTGTACCATACGCAACCGGGATTTATCGGTAGCCCAAACTTCAGGGTTAGACGACATCATCTCAGAGACAGTCATACCAGCGCCCATTGCATAACAAAGCGTCCGGAAAGGCCTGTCGGTGATTCCGGCCATTGGTGCTGCAATCAGTTGATTACGAAGCTGGTGGTTTCCAATGCGCATGAAAAAAAGTGACCATAGTGTGTCCGCAAGGCGGCGTATATTACGCATTTTTCATAGAAGATGAAAGGCCAAACTTTGAACAATTCAGACTGAAACCAGACTACAGAGAACTACATAAACCGTTTAAACATGAAATAGTCTTATTTATCATCCGTTTATATAACTTTGCTGGATTTGTATACAAATATTTTTCTTTTTATGTGACCCACTTAACAATATAAATAACGTTACTTCAGGACAAAAACGCTACAAGTACTCTGTCATTACGGGATAACACATGTCTCTTATCCGAGACATGTGAAGAGTCAGTCCGCAAAAATTGCTGTGCTCTGGCTACTCAGTCAACGATAACCCGGCCATTCAAAGGCTGGACAGGGCGACTGTTATTATCACCTAAGACTTTCTTAAACGCGTCAATTTGTCCGGCAGACAAAGTGACCGGTTGCTTCATCACCAGCCAGCGAACACCTTCAGTGCAGGGAGGGGTGGTAAGCGATCCACTGAAGCGGAAGTAATGTTTATCACCAGGCATTAATTCGGCCAATGAAACAGGCTTAGCCACTGCTTCGGCAACATTAATTGTAGCGGGCACCATATTGAGAATATCTGCAATGGCCGGGTTCGCTTTCCCCTTTTCAAACATCACGCCAACCACGGCCAGATTGCCTTTGTCATCGCTATGGACAAAATGCAGTTCCAGAGGATAAGCCCTGCCATTTATCTGGTTCTCAGAAGGGGTATGGAAGTGGAACTGAAGCAGGGTAAATTCTGTGTCGTCCACCAGCAGCTTATCGCCATCATGGACATTTAACTGCAGTGTGTGACCATTATTGATAATGCTCTTGTCTTTTGCCTGGTAAGTCAGGCTCAGTGGCGGAAGTTCACTCTTAACAACCTGCTGAATATCAACAGGGGACTGATTATAGCCTTTCTCGCAGGCACCAAAATCCTCACTTAATTTCCCCCATTTTTCCGGGGCACCGTCACCAGAATAAGACCAGTGTGGCATTGAGTGGGCATGGGCTAAAGGCGCGGTGAGGAGAGAGACAACAAGGGCAAGAGAAGAAATTTTTACGTTCATGATGAGTTACTATCCTGGTTAACAGTTTCTGCAAAATGCTGTGGGCGAAGGATGCCCACAGCAAGAAAGCAGATAGTAACGGCACTAAATTAAATGAAGGTTTAATTAAGTCTTAAGGTGCAGGAAACCTGACTTTCCCCTGCCCTCGATCAATTTTTTACGCCGGTGATCCGGCACCACTCTTCTTTCTCTGCCACTGCATCCAGCGTAAATAACTCTGCATAAGCTTCGCAGACGCTTTCTGCCTGACTTGCCAGCACGCCAGAGAGGCCCAGATTACCGCCTGTGACGGGCAGTACGCTAATCAGCGGCGCAAGCTCACGCAGAGGGCCGGCAAGAATATTGGCGACCACCACGTCTGCACTCAGGTTATCGGGCTGTTCGTGGGGCAGGTACAAAGAGAGACGTTCTGACACGCCATTACGCTGGGCGTTGTCACGGCTTGCCTGAATTGCCTGGGGATCAATATCAATACCTATCGCTTTAGCTGCACCCAACTTCAGCGCAGCGATAGCTAAAATTCCGGAACCACAGCCAAAATCGATCACTGTTTTCCCTTCCAGATCCAGGCCATCCAGCCAGGTGAGGCAAAGTGAGGTGGTCGGGTGTGTGCCGGTGCCAAAAGCCAGGCCAGGATCCAGCATCACGTTCACCGCATCAGGATCCGGAACGTCACGCCAGCTAGGACAGATCCATAAACGCTGCCCAAAACGCATCGGATGAAAGTTATCCATCCACTCACGTTCCCAGTCCTTGTCTTCAATCTGTTCGATTTTATGTGCGAAACCCGAGCCCAGCAAAGGGCAAGCTTCTAAACCGAGGATAACCAGATCCATATCGGTTTCCGCATCAAACAGGCCGATGGCATCGGTATCGCCCCATAACAGCGTTTCGCCGGGGAGGGGTTCAAAAACCGGGTTGTCATGCGTGTCCTGAAACGTGACCGAGACAGCCCCGTTCTCGATCAGCGCATCGCCCAGCTCTTCAGCCTGAGCGCCAGTGGTGTTAATTTTCATTTGTATCCAGGGCATGGCAATTCTCTTTATTCAAACAGGGGTGGAAGCCGGCGCTGACACGGCAGCGGTATGGCCAAAACGGTTACCCATCACGAAGGCAATCAAACTGATCGCCAGAGAGGGCACAATAGGATGGAATCCCCATAATTGCAGCGAAAGGCTGGCCAGCAGCGTATAGCATCCGGCACCAGCGATCATGCTGCTTAGCGCACCCGCCGCATTGGCTTTTTCCCAGTATAACCCCAGCACCAGCGGCCAGAGGAACACGGCTTCCAGTCCGCCAAAGGCCAGCAGATTTAACCAGATGATCATTTCAGGCGGATTCCATGCCGCCACCAGCAGTAACAGACCCATTATCAGCGTGATAAGACCAGACATCCGCTTGAGCAAGGGCTCGTTGTCCATATGCTGCGGCCGCAACCGTAAAAAGAGATCTTTTACGATGGTAGCGGAAGCCTGCAGAAGCTGGGCATTAATGGTCGACATAATGGCAGCCATCGGAGCAGCAAGAAAAATCCCGGCAGCCACAGGCGGCAATACATGGATCATCAGGGTAGGGATGACCTGATCGGGGATCGCCAGATCGGGCATCACTGCCCGTCCAAGCGCGCCGGCAAGGTGCATGCCAAACATCAGGATAGCGACCACTACCGTGCCAAGAATAATCCCGCGATGAACGGCTTTGCTGTCTTTATAGGAGATGCAGCGAACTGCGGTATGCGGCAGGCCAATCACCCCAAAACAGACCAGCACCGAGAAGGAGGCCAGGAAAGTTGGGCTGAGGATGTTATCGACTCCGCTGGCAGAGACCAGTTGAGGATCGATTTGCTGCAGCTTCTCCACGGCGCTGTGCACGCCACCAGCGGCATGAATGACCGCAAACAGCAGCAGGAAAGTGCCTGCCAGCATTACCAGACCCTGCATGGCATCGTTCAGCACGCTGGCCCGAAAGCCTCCAAACGCCGTATAGAGCGCAATTGTGCCCCCGAAGATCAGTAATCCCGTGTCGTAGGGAATACCCGCCGCTGTCTCAAGCAGGCGCGCGCCACCGATAAACTGCACGGTCATAGCACCAATAAACGCAATCAGCAGGCTGAGGCTGGCAAACCACACCAGCAGGGGACTACGATAACGGGCGTAGAGCATGTCATTAAGCGTAACCGCGTTATAACGCCTGGCCAGGATAGCGAATTTTTTCCCAGGATACCCAGGGATAACCAGACGGCTGGCACCTGCACCATAGAGAGCAATACCCAGCCAAGGCCATATTTATAAGCAGCCCCTGGGCCGCCTATAAATGAGCTGGCGCTGATATAGGTGGTGGTCAGCGTCATCGCCAGTACAAAACCGCCCATTGACCGGCTACCCAGAAAATATTCTGTCAGGAAGTTGCCCTCGCGGCGTTTACGCATGGCGTAAACAGAGAGACCCGCAACCAGCAAAAGATAGGCAATCAGGGGCAGGATGATTTCAAGTTTCACTATTCATCTTCCAGAGGAATGTCACGGAATACCAGCCTGACCATCAGCCAGCAGAGCAGAATAAAGAGCGCGGGAACAAGCAGGCAGGCCATTTCAAACCAGTGTGGCAGCCCGGTAATCCCCGGCCGATCGTCCGGCAACCAGGCCATCAGTGACCAGGCGGCAAGATAGGCTACAGCCAGCCAGAATGACCAGCGAGCTTCGCGATGAGCCTGAACGAAACGCTTGTCCATGTATACCTCACCTTAAAAATGCAAAGAAAAAGGCCGGTCAGACCGGCCTTTTTTAAAACATCAGGCTAATCAGGTTTCCTGAAGGCCGAGTTTTTTCTCCAGATAGTGGATATTGGTTCCACCGTGCTGGAAGTTCTCGTCACTCATGATCTTCATCTGCAGCTCAACGTTAACTTTGATGCCGTCGATGATCAGCTCAGCCAGCGCATTCTTCATGCGGGCGATAGCAACCTCACGGGTTTCGCCGTAAGTGATCAGTTTGCCGATCATGGAGTCATAGTACGGCGGAACAGTATAGCCGGCGTAGATATGAGATTCCCAACGAACGCCAAAACCACCTGGTGCATGGAAGCGGGTGATCTTGCCTGGGCTTGGCAGGAAGGTGTTAGGATCTTCGGCGTTGATACGACATTCCACCGCATGGCCGCGGATGACCACGTCTTCCTGTTTGATCGACAGAGGCTGACCAGCAGCAATACGCAGCTGTTCTTTGATCAAATCCACGCCAGTGATCATCTCGGTCACCGGGTGTTCAACCTGGATACGGGTGTTCATCTCAATGAAGTAGAACTCACCGTTTTCGTACAGGAACTCGAAGGTTCCTGCGCCACGGTAACCGATTTCGATACAGGCTTTAGAGCAACGATCGCCGATAAAGCGACGCATCTCGTCGGTGATACCTGGTGCAGGGGCTTCCTCAACCACTTTCTGGTGACGGCGCTGCATGGAGCAGTCACGTTCAGCCAGATAGATAGCATGGCCCTGACCGTCAGCCAGCACCTGAATCTCAATGTGGCGTGGGTTTTCCAGGTATTTTTCCATATAGACCATATCGTTGTTGAAAGCCGCTTTGGCTTCCGCACGGGTCATATTGATGGACTGTTCCAGATCTTTTTCGTTGCGCACTACGCGCATACCACGGCCACCACCGCCGCCAGAAGCTTTGATGATTACCGGGTAGCCAATCTGCTTACCGAACGCACGGTTTTTATCCATGTCGTCAGTCAGCGGGCCGTCAGAGCCTGGCACGCAGGGAACCCCTGCTTTTTTCATCGCGTTGATGGCGGAGACTTTGTCTCCCATCAGGCGAATGGTTTCAGCTTTAGGGCCGATGAAAATGAAACCTGAACGCTCAACCTGCTCGGCAAAATCCGCATTTTCGGACAGGAAGCCATAGCCAGGGTGGATAGCCACGGCACCGGTGATCTCTGCAGCAGAGATCAGGGCAGGGATGTTCAGATAGCTTTTCACTGACTGCGCAGGACCAATACAGACGGTCTCATCTGCCAGCAGCACATGTTTTAAATCGCGATCCGCAGTTGAATGCACGGCCACAGTCTTAATGCCCAACTCTTTACAGGCACGCAGAATGCGCAGCGCAATTTCACCACGGTTAGCTATAACAATTTTATCCAGCATGGTTCGCCTCGTTATTCGATGACTACCAGCGGCTCGTCAAATTCAACGGGTTGGCCGCTTTCGACCAGAATCGCTTTCACAACGCCGGATTTATCGGCTTCGATCTGGTTCATCATTTTCATCGCTTCAACGATGCACAGAGTGTCGCCAGCGTTAACTTTCTGACCCACTTCCACAAACGCTTTAGCGTCCGGGCTTGGGGTACGGTAGAAAGTGCCCACCATTGGTGAACGTACGATGTGGCCACTGATCTCGGCTGCAGCCGGCGCTTCCATGACGGGTGCAGTAGCGGGTGCAACGGCGTTAGCCAGTGCAGGTTGCTGCATCATTGGCGCAGCATAGTGCTGCATCATTGGGTAGCCAGCGTTTGCCGGTGAACGACTGATGCGAACAGACTCTTCACCTTCAGAAATTTCCAGTTCAGAAATGCCTGATTCTTCAACCAGTTCGATCAGTTTTTTTATCTTACGAATATCCATGAGTGTGGTTCCGTACTCTGTTTAATTAGATTGTGACAGGCGTTTAACCGCCGTCTGCAAAGCCCAGGAGTAACCGTCGACACCAAGTCCACAAATTACACCGGCAGCAATATCAGAAAGATATGAATGATGACGGAAAGGCTCGCGAGCATGCACATTCGACAGGTGAACTTCAATGAATGGAATGCTGACTGCCAGCAGGGCATCCCGAAGCGCTACGCTGGTATGGGTGAATGCCGCCGGGTTAATGACGATATAATCGACATTGCCTTTCGCCTCATGAATGCGGTCAATTAACGCATATTCCGCATTGGACTGGAGATGACTCAGTTTCACGTTGAGCGCATCAGCTTGCGATGTAATGTCACTGACGATCTCAGCCAGGGTCGTTTTCCCGTACTTTTCTGGCTCACGAGTGCCAAGAAGGTTCAGGTTGGGACCGTTTAAGAGCAATATGTGAAACTTATCAGCCATCTTGCTGCTATCTCCTGCGATAATTGAGGCATCGCACAAAATACAACGCGAAAAGCCATTTGTCACCTTTCCAGGTGAAAATAGGCCTGCTCGCAGGTTCGAAGTCGGGCATTATAACGATTTCGTGGCAATTCGCAGCTAAATACTGGTCGTATCAGCGAAGATTATCAACCGCCCGGCTGAACAGACAGGCGGTTTAATGCAGGAAATGCGGGGCAGTACACACTCTTAGCGCAGCCACTGACGGAATTTTTTATAACGCCACACCAGCAGGATCGCGGCAATCAGCGCATAAATCCACGGCTGAGGAGAGTAAGTTTTCACTGACCACAAATAATGGATGGGCGCGAGGATCAACACCAGATAGACGCCGTTGTGCAACGTTTGCCAGCGTTTTCCCAGCTTACGTTGCGCTTTCTGGAAGGAAGTAAGCGCCAGGGCAAGTAAAATCAGCCAGCTGATGATGCCCAGCGTCAGATAAGGGCGTGAGATCAGCTCCGAACCTAACAGGCCAAGGTTGCTGATACCCAGTTCCAGCACGGAATAGCTGACCAGATGCAGCGTTGCCCAGGCAAAACACCATAAACCCAGCAACCGGCGAACCCGGATTAACAGCGGTTGTTTGCCGTAGCGGGCCAGCGGTGTTATCAGCAAGCTCCCCAGTAAAAATTTCAGCGCCATCCTGCCGGTAAAATGCTGGATATCCTTGGCAGGATCGGCGCTGAACCAACCCTGATCGACAGACAACAGTAACCAGAGCAACGGCAGAAAGCCGGCAAGATGCAGTAGCACTTTTAACCAGGTGATCTCTCTGGCGGTTAAACGCCTCACTAGAAGTTCTCCCGCAAGTTCATTCCCCGGTACAAAGAAGCCACCCGATCGGCATAGCCATTGAACAGCAGGGTAGGCTGGCGTTTAACGTCCAGAATGCCGCCAGAGCCGATAAAGCGCTCGGTTGCCTGCGACCAGCGTGGATGATCGACATGCGGATTCACATTGCCATAAAATCCGTATTCATTTGAAGCCAGCTGGTTCCAGGTGGTGGGGGGCATATTCTCGACCAGAGTGATTTTGACGATCGATTTGATCCCTTTAAAACCGTATTTCCAGGGTACGGTCAGACGGATGGGGGCGCCATTTTGTGGAGGAAGCGCTTTACCATACACTCCGGTCGTCAACATTGTCAGGGGATGCATGGCTTCATCAATGCGCAGCCCTTCAACGTAGGGATAATCGATGCCGCCGCCAATAAAACGATCTTTCTGACCGGGCATTTGATCGGGTGCATAAATTGTCTGAAAGGCGACATAGCGAGCTTTGCTGGTGGGTTCTGCGGCTTTCAGTAATTTGCCAAGTTCAAACCCCACCCAGGGCACGACCATCGACCAGGCTTCCACACAGCGCATACGATAGATACGCTGTTCCAGCGGGAAGCGTTTGAAAATATCATCCATCGACAGCGTCATCGGTTTACCAACTTCACCCCCAATTTCAATTTTCCAGTCATCCGTTTTCAGCGTACCGGCATTGGCTGCAGGATCGGCTTTATCCAGCCCGAATTCATAAAAGTTGTTGTAGCCGGACACTTTGTCGGCAGGCGTTAAAGTCAGGTCAGCCTGATACTGCGCAGGTTTAGTGAAGTCCAGGGGCTTACCGGCGGGAGCTGCGGGGCGGTCGTTTCCTTTGAACCACGACAGCACATCGGCACGAGCGGCGACAGGCAACGATAAAGCGGCGGCACTGATGCCCAGCGTTTTCAGCAACTCACGACGGCGGGTGTTAAAAATACTTTCAGGAGTGACATCACTTTCAGTAAGTTTATCAAAAGGTTTCATCTGGCGGCCTCCACAGGCTCGGTCTTTTCTTATCTGAAGCATGACTAAAGAGGAGGGTTTACGCGAATTAAGGGCGAAAAATGTGAAATTTCCTGGGGACTCCTTCCTTTAGTGAAAAGGAAGGAGAGAAGGGACTAACGAATTCTGACCAGCGTACGGCCAGTTGATTCGTTATTCAGCAACCTGGCAGCGCTGTCAGCGGCTTCAGCAAGAGTAATCTCTTGTGTGGCCTGCTGGTAAAACGTTTCGGGCAGCGTTTTAACCACTCTTTTCCAGGCCTCAATCCGACGTGCGGCAGGCGTGTTTACGGAATCGACGCCCTGAAGACGGACATTGCGCAGGATAAAAGGCATCACCGTGGCGGGTAAGTCAAACCCGCCAGCCAGCCCGCAAGCGGCTACCACGCCTGAATAATTCATCTGTGCCAGTACGCTGGCCAGCACGTTGCCACCTGCTGTATCCACTGCACCAGCCCACTTTTGTCTGTCCAGGGGGCGACTTTCACCACTAAACTCGCTACGCGGTAGGATCGCTTTAGCACCCAACTGATGAAGATACTCGTGAGTAGATTCGCGTCCGCTGACCGCAACGACCTGATAGCCCAGCGCGCTGAGCAAGGCAACAGCGGTGCTGCCGACCCCTCCACTCGCTCCCGTCACCAGAACCTCGCCACTTTCCGGGCTTACGCCTCCCTCTTCAAGAGCCATCACGCAGAGCATGGCGGTAAAACCCGCAGTGCCGATAATCATCGCTCTGCGCGCATCAAGGCCCTGTGGCAGCGGCACCAGCCAGTCACCTTTCACCCGTGCCTGCTCCGCCAGTCCCCCCCAGTGATTTTCTCCCACGCCCCATCCGGTCAGGAGCACTGACTGTCCGATGTGAAAACGAGGGTCCTCACTGTGATGAACCTTTCCGGCGAAGTCGATACCGGGCACCATCGGGAACTGGCGGATGATTTTTCCTTTGCCGGTAATGGCTAAAGCATCTTTATAGTTCAGGCTTGACCAGTCGATGTCTACGGTAACATCGCCTGCAGGGAGGTCATCTGACGTGAGATGTTTGATGGCCGCAAGAGTCCTGCCATCGGATTGTTCAAGAACCAGCGCTTGCATGAGAATCTCCTGAAAATGAAACCACGTTGCAGAATTGAAGTCTTACATCACTATACTCCCGATAATGGTCACTAATCTGATATCCGGCAAATAACCGGCGGAGCGGATGTGATAGTTTCAGCGGCGTGCCGCAGGCGGGAAGTCTGAGGGACTACGAATTTCAATCCGGCAGGTGCGGGACGTCAGTATTCAGACCGCACCTTAACCGCAGTTAACAGGCACAGGGATGCGATTAACCACTAAACTTTCGGCGATGATTACGCTTTTAAGCACGCTGGCAATGTCACTGATGCTGGTGGGATGCGTAATAAGTTTTTCTACCTCAGTGCACTGCGGGCAGAGCACCGTATAGGGCTGATGGCTGAAGATGTTGATACGGCTCTGGTATCACAATCGCCAGAACAAATTTCGCAATGGTTACAAAAGATCATGGGGCCGCTGCAAATTGTTCGTGTGGATTTCATCAAGGATAACCAGAGCCGTCTTACCGTTCATCGCTATCAGGATCCGGTGGTGGAAGATGAGCCCAATCAGTACCGTGAATCTCTGCTCGCCCTGCCAAATCATCCCGATTATGCCCTCCGCGTCCAGTGGGTGGACTCCACCAGAACCTGGTTAAAATCTTTTATTGGCGCTTCGGTGATCGGCGTTATCGGTGCAGCGGTTGCGGTAATGATCGTCATTCTGGTGCTGACTCACCGTTGGCTCTATCGCCAGCTCAAGGGGATGGAGCGGCTGGAAATCAGAGCTGGGAAGGTCATTAAAGGGGAGAGGAGTACGGTTAAACCCGGCACGGTGCATGAGTGGCCGCCAAAGGCCAGTAGTGCCCTGGACATCCTGCTGGCCGATCTGCATGAAGCGGGGGAGCAGCGTACACGCGTGGATACGCTGATCCGCGCTTTTGCTGCGCAGGATGCTAAAACCGGCCTCAACAACCGGCTTTTTTTTGACAGTCAGCTGGCGACCATGCTGGAAGATAATGAGACGGGCGGCGCACACGGAATGGTCATGATGATACGCCTGCCAGACTTTGATACGTTGCGCGATAACTGGGGCCATAGCCAAACCAATGACTATATTTTTGCGCTGGTGAATTTGCTGTCGACCTTTGTGATGCGTTATCCCGGAGCCTTACTGGCGCGCTATTTCCGCAGTGATTTTGCTGTGCTTCTTCCGCACCGAAGTCTGAAAGATGCGGACAGTATTGCTTCGCAGCTGATTAAAGCCGTAGATGCCCTGCCTCCTACAAGAATGCTGGATCGGGAGGATATGATCCATATCGGTATCAGCGCCTGGCGAAGTGGCCAGGCGACACAACAGGTGATGGAAAATGTGGAATCAGCGACCCGGCATGCGGCACTCCAGGGCGGCAATAACTGGTCAGTGGGCGAAACACCGCAGCCTGAGTTTGCCCGTGGCAGCGTAAAATGGCGCACTTTACTGGAAAATACGCTGCATCGTGGCGGACCCAGGCTGTATCAAAAACCTGCCGTAACCCATGATGGCAAGGTTCATCATCGCGAGATGATGCCGCGCATCTTTGACGGTGAAAAAGAGCTTCTTTCAGCAGAGTATTTGCCGTTTATTCAGCAGCTGGGCATGGCCGAAGGGTATGACCGGCAACTGGTCACGCGGATGCTGGCTCTGCTGCCAGTCTGGCCGGAAGAGACGCTGGCAATCCCGCTGACAGTCGACGCTTTGCTCCAGCGTCCCTTTCAGATCTGGCTGCGCGATATGTTGCTGCAATCCACTAAATTACAAAGAAATCACATTTTATTTGAACTTGCGGAAGCAGATGTGTGTCAACACATCAGCCGTTTAGGTTCCGCTTTCCATTTGCTGAAAGGTTTTGGCTGTCGAATCGCCATTAATCAGGCGGGGTTGACGATGGTCAGTACGGCCTATATCCGGCAGTTTGAGGTGGAGCTGATCAAGCTTCATCCGGCGCTGGTCAGAAATATTGAACGTCGTACTGAAAATCAGCTCTTTGTAAGAAGTTTACTGGAGAGCTGCACGAATACTTCCACGCGGGTTTTTGCGGCCGGCGTGCGGACCCGTGCCGAGTGGCAAATCCTTATGGAACTGGGCGTGGCGGGTGGTCAGGGCGAATTTATTGCGCCCTCACAACCGCTTAATAGCAGCGTGAAAAAATATTTGCAAAGATATCAAGTTTAATCTGCCGTTGTGCTGGAATTCACGTAGAATACCCGCGCGGCTGTGGTGCCGGCACGGGTAGCCTGGTTAGCCAGTGACCTGAGAAATGTTAAATTTTATGTACGTTATGTCCATCTGAACGCCCTGGAAATGGGGGCGTAGCCTGAAGACTGGCTGGCTGTTCGCCGCCCGTTTAGCGGTGTGCTGAAGATGCGAGATAGCGTGATTTTTCACCGAAGTAGACCATTTTTGCGCCTTGTCGCTGCTTCGTGTGGTTGGTAAAGTAAGCGGATTTTATTTTCCGCCCCCAGCTTGCAGGATTATCCTTCAGTATGTTTAAAAAATTCCGTGGCATGTTTTCCAACGACTTGTCCATCGACCTGGGTACAGCCAATACCCTGATTTACGTAAAAGGGCAGGGCATCGTGTTGAACGAGCCCTCAGTAGTCGCGATCCGTCAGGATCGTGCCGGTTCCCCTAAGAGCGTTGCGGCTGTCGGTCATGATGCAAAACAGATGCTGGGGCGTACGCCCGGCAACATCGCGGCTATCCGGCCGATGAAAGACGGTGTTATCGCCGACTTCTTCGTGACCGAGAAAATGCTGCAGCACTTCATCAAGCAGGTTCACAGCAACAGCTTTATGCGCCCAAGCCCTCGCGTGCTGGTCTGCGTACCAGTGGGTGCCACTCAGGTTGAGCGTCGCGCTATCCGTGAATCTGCCCAGGGTGCTGGTGCACGTGAAGTGTTCCTGATTGAAGAGCCGATGGCTGCTGCTATCGGTGCCGGCCTGCCGGTATCAGAAGCTACCGGTTCTATGGTGGTGGATATTGGTGGCGGTACCACTGAAGTGGCTGTTATCTCACTGAACGGTGTTGTTTACTCTTCTTCCGTCCGTATCGGTGGCGATCGCTTTGATGAAGCTATTATTAATTATGTGCGTCGTAACTATGGCTCACTGATTGGTGAAGCCACCGCTGAACGCATCAAGCATGAAATCGGCTCTGCTTATCCGGGCGATGAAGTGCGTGAAATTGAAGTTCGTGGCCGTAACCTGGCTGAAGGGGTACCGCGTGGCTTTACGCTGAACTCCAACGAAATTCTGGAAGCCCTTCAGGAGCCGTTGACCGGTATTGTCAGCGCGGTGATGGTTGCTCTGGAACAGTGTCCGCCAGAACTGGCATCCGACATCTCTGAACGCGGTATGGTTCTGACCGGCGGTGGCGCTCTGCTGCGTAACCTGGATCGTCTGCTGATGGAAGAAACCGGTATCCCGGTTGTCGTCGCAGAAGACCCGCTGACCTGCGTTGCTCGCGGTGGCGGTAAAGCGTTGGAAATGATCGACATGCACGGCGGCGATTTGTTCAGCGAAGAATAATTTGCTTTAAGGAGTGTGGGCATTTTGCCCGGCACTCCTTTTTCAAGATGTCGAGGAATACGCCGAGTTTATGAAGCCAATCTTCAGCAGGGGGCCTTCCCTGCAGCTACGCTTGTTTTTAGCGGTTATTGTGGCTCTGGGCGTGATTATCGCCGACAGTCGTATGGGCGCTTTTAGCCAGATACGCACCTATATGGATACGGCGGTCAGCCCATTCTATTTTCTGGCCAACGGGCCACGTCAAATTCTGGACAGTGTTTCTGAAACACTGGCCTCCCGCCAGCAGCTTGAACTGGAAAATAAAGGATTACAGCGCGAGCTGATGCTGAAAAACAGCGAGCTGCTTATGCTGGGTCAGTTCAGGCAGGAAAATGCCCGTCTTCGCGAACTGCTGGGTTCACCCCTGCGTCAGGATGAGCATAAGATGGTCACCCAGGTCATTTCTACAGGGACAGATCCTTACACCGATCAGGTCGTCATTGATAAAGGCAGTATGAACGGCGTGTATGAAGGCCAGCCGGTCATCAGCGATAAAGGTGTCGTGGGGCAAGTGGTTGCCGTGGGTAAAATCACCAGCCGCGTGATGCTGATTTGTGACTCTTCCCATGCGCTGCCGATTCAGGTACTGCGCAATGACATCCGCGTTATTGCTGCCGGTAACGGCTGTACAGAAGATTTGCAGCTGGAACACCTGCCAGGTAATACCGATATCCGTGTTGGGGATGTTCTGGTGACCTCCGGACTGGGGGGACGTTTCCCTGAAGGTTATCCTGTTGGCGTGGTCTCTTCCGTCAAACTGGATACGCAGCGTGCTTACACCGTGATTCAGGCACGTCCCACCGCCGGGCTTCAGCGTCTGCGCTACCTGCTTTTACTCTGGGGCGCCGATCGCAACGGCACCATGCCAATGGCACCCAATGAAGTTCACCGGGTTGCTAATGAACGATTGATGCAGATGATGCCGCAGGTTCTGCCTGCGACAGGCGATATGATGGGACCGCCGGCGCCGGGCCAGCCTGCTGGCTCCGTTCCCTCCTCGTCTGGCCAGACGGCACCCGCCGCAACGGCCTCTCCATCCAGTGTACCCGCCCCCGCGGAGGCCAGCCTTGAGTAGCTATCGCAGCCACGGACGCTGGGTTATCTGGCTCTCGTTTCTGGTCGCACTGGTTCTGCAAATTATGCCCTGGCCTGAACAACTTTATATGTTCAGGCCCTCGTGGCTGCTTCTGATTCTGATCTACTGGGTGCTGGCTCTGCCTCATCGCGCGAATGTCGGTACGGGCTTTGTGATGGGATCTATAATGGATCTTGTCTCTGGCTCGACGCTGGGCGTACGTGCTCTGGCATTCAGCATCGTGGCTTATCTGGTCGCGTTCAAATTCCAGCTGTTCCGTAACCTCGCACTCTGGCAGCAGGCGCTGATGGTCATGGTGCTCTCCCTGGCTATGGATGTCATTGTATTCTGGGCTGAATTTTTAGTGATAAACGTCTCGTTCCGTCCGGAAATTTTCTGGAGTAGCGTGGTGGACGGTATCCTCTGGCCCTGGCTGTTCTTGCTGATGAGAAAAATACGCCGCCAGTTTGCCGTACAATAAGGAAGAATATGGTATCCCTTTATCTGGCCTCTGGTTCTCCCCGTCGTCGTGAGTTGCTTGAGCAGCTTGGCCTGCGCTTTGAACGTCTCTCCACTCAAGTTGAAGAACAAAAACGCCCGGACGAGCAGGCAGAAGCCTACGTTCGCCGCCTCGCCTGTGAAAAAGCCCGGGCTGGTGTAGCGGTTGCAGAACAGGATCTGCCTGTACTGGGCGCGGATACCATTGTGGTGCTGAATGATGCCGTGCTGGAAAAACCTGCCGATGAAGCAGCAGCCGCAGAAATGCTGGCTAAACTCTCGGGGCAGACGCATCGGGTGATGACTGCCGTGGCGCTGGCCGATGCGAAGCAACTCCTGGATTGTCTGGTGGTGACTGAAGTCACCTTCCGTACCTTATCTGCTGACGACATCTCGGCGTATATCGCCAGTGGTGAGCCGATGGATAAAGCCGGGGCTTATGGGATTCAGGGACTGGGTGGCAACTTTGTCCGCAAAATTAATGGAAGCTATCACGCTGTAGTGGGGCTGCCGCTGGTTGAAACGGCTGAGTTGTTCAGCCAGTTTCAGTCACTGCGTGAGGTAAGGGAACAACATGACCGCTGAACTGCTGGTAAATATCACCCCTTCAGAGACCCGCGTTGCCTATATTGATGGCGGCATCCTGCAGGAAATTCATATTGAGCGCGAAGCGCGTCGTGGCATCGTGGGCAATATCTATAAAGGCCGCGTCAGTCGTGTTCTTCCCGGTATGCAGGCGGCGTTTGTCGATATTGGCCTGGAGAAAGCCGCCTTCCTCCATGCTTCCGATATCATGCCTCATACCGAGTGCGTGGCGGGAGATGAGCAGAAAAATTTCTCGGTGCGCGATATTTCGGAGCTGGTCCGTCAGGGGCAGGACCTGGTGGTTCAGGTGGTCAAAGATCCGCTGGGCACCAAAGGCGCACGTTTAACAACAGATATCACGTTGCCATCCCGTTATCTGGTATTTATGCCGGGCGCTTCACACGTAGGGGTTTCCCAGCGTATTGAAAGTGAAGCCGAGCGCGATCGTCTTAAAAAAGTGGTTTCTTCTTACTGCGATGAGCTGGGCGGCTACATTATTCGTACCGCCGCAGAAGGGGTGGGCGAAGTGGAGCTGGCTTCCGATGCCGCCTTCCTGAAAAGATTGTGGACGAAGGTCATTGAACGCCGTAAACGCAATCAAACCCGCTGCCGCCTTTACGGTGAAGTGGCGTTGTCTCAGCGTATCCTGCGTGATTTTGCCGGTGCCGCTCTGGATCGTATCCGGATAGATTCCCGCCTGACTTATGAGCATCTGGTGGAGTTCACCAGCGAATATATTCCGGAGATGACAGACAAGCTTGAGCTGTATACCGGTAAGCAGCCAATTTTCGATCTGTTTGATGTGGAAAATGAAATCCAGCGCTCACTGGATCGTAAGGTCGAGCTGAAGTCCGGGGGATATCTGATCATCGATCAAACCGAAGCCATGACCACCATCGACATCAATACCGGCGCTTTTGTTGGCCACCGCAATCTCGACGAGACCATTTTCAACACCAATATTGAAGCGACTCAGGCTATCGCCCGTCAGCTGCGTTTGCGTAACCTCGGCGGCATTATCATCATCGATTTTATCGACATGACCAACGAAGACCATCGCCGGAGAGTGCTTCATTCGCTGGAGCAGGGATTAAGTAAAGATCGGGTTAAAACTGGCATTCACGGTTTCTCGCAGCTCGGGCTGGTGGAGATGACCCGCAAACGAACGCGTGAAAGTATTGAGCATGTGCTCTGCCAGGATTGTCCGGTGTGTAAAGGCCGCGGTACGCTGAAGACGGTAGAAACAGTGTGTTATGAAATCATGCGTGAGATTGTACGCGTGCATCACGCTTATGATTCGGATCGCTTCCTGGTTTACGTCTCTCCGGCAGTGGGTGAAGCGCTGAAAACCGATGAGTCCCACGCGCTGGCGGAAGTCGAAATTTTTGTGGGTAAACAGGTCAAAGTTCAGGTTGAACCGCTCTATACTCAGGAGCAGTTTGATGTGGTCATGATGTGACCGACACAAGGAGAAGTGTGTGAGGCGACTACCAGGAATCCTGCTACTCACCGGTGCAATAATCGTGGTGATTATTGCGCTGATGGTGAGTGGGCTGCGTCTGGTGATGCCTCACCTCAATAGCTGGCGCGAACCTCTGCTGGAGACAGTTTCCTCCTCTACGGGGATGCCGGTACAGGCCAGCGCCCTGAATGGCACCTGGGAAAATTTCGGGCCCGTTCTGGAAATCAAAGATTTGCATGTTGCCCTGAAAGAGGGCGATGAGCTGAAGGCCGATCGCATTACTCTGGCGCTGGATATCTGGCAGTCAGCGCTCCACCTCCGCTGGCAGTTCCGCGACCTTACCTTTTATCAACTGAATCTGAAAACCAGTAAACCCCTGACCTCTGACGATGGCAGCAAAGTGCAGCTTGAACCAGGCAAATTCAGCGATCTCTTCCTGCGACAGTTCGATCACTTCGACCTGCGCGACAGCCATATCAGTTTCCTCACGCTTTCTGGTCAGCGTGCCCGCCTGGATATTCCACAGCTAACCTGGCTGAACGAAAAAAATCGCCACCGTGCGGAAGGTATCGTAAGCCTTTCCAGCTTCACCGGGCAGCATGGCGAAGTGCAGGTTCGCCTGGATCTGAGTGACAGCAATGGTTATCTCGATACTGGCCGGGTCTGGATGCAGGCTGACGACGTGGATGTGAAACCCTGGCTGGGCCAGTGGATGCGTGACAATACCAGCCTGGACAGCGCCCGGTTCAGCCTGGCGGCCTGGATGAGCCTGAAAGAGGGCGAAATTTATGATGGCGATATCCAGCTGAAGAAAGGGGGCGCAAGCTGGCAGGGCGATAAACAATCGCATCAGCTTACCGTCGACGATGTGACTGCCCATATCGCCCGTTTCAATAGCGGCTGGCGTATTGAGGTGCCGCAGACCAACCTGGTGACGGATGGCAAGGCCTGGCCTGAAGGGCAGCTTTCTGTGTTGTGGCAGCCGGAAAATGGTCTGTTGCCCGGTCCGGATCACAATCAGGAAATCCGCGTACGCGCCACGCAACTGGATCTGGAGCGGCTTGACCCGCTGATCCCATTGTTCGCAAAATTAACCCCCACGCTGCTGGAGAACTGGCGTTCTCTGCAACCCAAAGGGCGGATCGAGGCGCTGGCGGTAGATATTCCCCTGCAGCAGCCCGAACAAAGCCGCTTCCAGGCCAGCTGGCGTGATTTAAGCTGGCAGCACTGGGAACTGTTGCCAGGAATGGAACATTTCAGCGGCGCACTCTCCGGTGGAGTTGCAAAAGGGCGGGTGGATTTCAATCTGTCCAGTGCCAGCCTGCCCTACGGCTCAATGTTCCGCGCCCCTCTTGAGATAGAGCAGGCGAAAGGTTCTCTGGACTGGCAGTATGCAAAAGACCACTTCACCCTGGCCGGTCATCAGCTGGATGTAAAAGCCCGTTCATTATGGGCGAAGGGTGACTTTACCTACGCTCAGCCGAAGGACAAGGCTCCCCGCCTGGATATTCTGGCAGGCATCAACGTTACCGATGCCGGTGATGCCTGGCGTTACTTCCCCCAGCCGCTGATGGGGACCTCGCTGGTGAACTACCTCAGTGGCGCGATCAAAGGCGGTCAGGTGCAAAATGCCTCGCTGATTTTCGCCGGAAATCCGCATTTATTCCCGTTTAAGCATAATGACGGCATGTTTGAAGTCTGGGTGCCGTTGAAAAAAGCGACCTATCAGTTCCAGCCAGGCTGGCCGGATTTGCAAAACCTCGATATCAACCTGGATTTCGTTAACGATGGCCTGTTTATGAAGGCTGACGAAGCGAAGCTGGGAGAGGTCAACGGCAGGAATATTTCTGCGGTCATCCCGGATTATTTAAAAGAGAAGCTGATCGTTGATGGAGATATCAGCGGCTCAGGTAAAGAGATTGGCAACTACTTTAACCAGTCGCCACTTAAGCCATCATTAGGCGCCGCTCTGGATGAACTGCAGATTGGCGGCGATGTAAGTGGTCGCTTACATCTGGATATTCCGCTGGATGGTCAGCAGGTTCGTGCAACCGGTGATGTGAATCTGAAGAATAATGATCTGTTTATTAAACCTCTGAGCAGCACAGTCAGAGCACTTAACGGGCATTTTACTTATGACAATGGCGATCTGAAGAGCGATCCCATGACCGCCACCTGGTTCGGGCAGCCCATTGATGTCAGCTTCGATACGCTTGAGGGTGAAAAGAACTATCAGGTGGATATTGACCTGAAGGGCGACTGGCAGCCAGGCGAGATGGATGTGGTTCCCGCGAAGCTGCGTGAGCAATTGAACGGAAATGCCAGCTGGAAAAGCAATGTGCTCATCAATCTGCCGCATGGCGGCGGGGCGAATTACCAGGTTGCTCTGGAGGGGGAGCTGAAAAATGTAAGCAGTCACTTACCTGCTCCTCTCGATAAAGCCAGGGGTAAGGCGATGCCGGTGAAAATTGCTGTCAAAGGTAACCTGGACAGTCTCAACCTCAGCGGACTGGTAGGTGACGACAACCGTTTCAACAGCCAGTGGCTGCTGGGCAAACAGCTTAAGGTGGATCGGGGCATCTGGGAAAATCACGCCAAAAGTCTCCCGGCCCTGCCTGAAACGAACGGCATGGTGCTGAATCTGCCGCCGCTGGATGGCGAAGCCTGGCTGGGCCTGTTCAACAGCAAGGGGGCGGGTAAAGGTTCAGCAACCGTTTCTACTGAGCAGACCCGTCAGGGCCTGGCTTATATTCCGGGTAATATCACTCTGCGCACACCAGAGCTGACGCTGGGAGGGCAGCAATGGCATGAGCTGAATGCAACGCTAAGCCAGACTGTTTCCGGCGATACCCGGATTCAGGCTAAGGGGAAAGAGATCGACGCCACGCTGGAGATGAATCAGCGTTCACCCTGGGTGGCTCATCTTAATTACCTCTATTACAACCCGGAGTGGCCTGCAACGGCGGGAGATTCTCCTCTGCCTGGCGATGCCACTGCCGTTGATTTCAGTACCTGGCCTGTACTGGCAGTCACCTGCGATGAATGCTGGCTGCGTGGACAAAAGTTTGGCCGGATGAAAGCCGATCTCAGCCATACGCGTGACACCCTGACCCTGAACAACGGACTGATTGATACCGGAAACTCGAAGCTGAAAGTTGAAGGTGAATGGGTTAACCGTCCAGGCGCACAGCGCACGGCGCTCAAAGGCGTGCTCAGCGGCAGGAAAATCAATGATGCCACTAACTGGTTTGGCATGAACTCGCCGCTGCGGGATGCGCCTTTCAATATTGATTATGACCTTCACTGGCAATCTGCGCCGTGGCAGCCCTCCGAAGCTACCCTGAGCGGCTTACTCAAAACGCATTTTGGTGCGGGGCAGATTGCGGATGTGAATACCGGCAGAGCCGGTCAGCTATTACGGTTGGTCAGTATTGATGCCCTGCTGCGTAAACTGCGGCTGGATTTCAGTGACACCTTCAGCCAGGGCTTCTATTTTGACTCCATTAATGGCACCGCATGGATTGAAAAAGGGGTAATGCACACCGACAATCTGCTGGTAGATGGGCTGGAAGCGGATATTGCCATGAAAGGGAAGATGGACCTGGTGAAAAGACAAATAGATATGGAAGCGGTGGTCGCCCCGGAAATCTCCGCGACGGTGGGCGTGGCAGCAGCCTTTGCTGTTAACCCGGTAGTGGGCGCGGCGGTCTTTGCCGCCAGTAAAGTCCTTGGGCCATTGTGGAATAAAATTTCGGTGCTGCGCTACCACATTTCCGGGCCAATCGATAAGCCCGAAATCGACGAAGTCCTGCGTAAGCCCCGGGAAAAGAGCGCGAAGTGAATTTGACGTGACCTGCGAATTGCCGCAGGCTATAGATATGCGATGCCAGCGGTGCCTGGCTCATCCAAACAGAGCGAGAATTCATGAGTCTGAATCTGGTAAGTGAGCAGTTACTGACTGCTAACAACATAAATCAACAGGATCTCTTTTCCCTTCTCGGTCAGCTGTCTGAACGTAAACTGGATTATGCTGACCTCTATTTCCAGTCAAGCTTTCATGAGTCCTGGGTGCTGGAAGATCGCATCATTAAAGACGGCTCCTGGAATATTGACCAGGGTGTTGGCGTGCGCGCCGTCAGCGGTGAAAAAACCGGGTTTGCCTATGCGGACCAAATCACGCTGAATGCCCTGACACAGAGCGCCACTGCCGCACGCAGCATTGTGCGTGAACAGGGCAACGGTAAATCTCATACGCTCGGCGCGGTGATGAACCGTTCGCTCTATTCCGATCGGGATCCGTTACAGAGCCTGACGCGTGAAGAAAAAATTGCGTTATTGCACCGTGTCGACAGCGCAGCACGCGCTGCAGATAAGCGCGTGCAGGAAGTTTCCGCCAGCCTGAGCGGCGTTTACGAACTGGTTCTGGTAGCGGCGACTGACGGCACGCTGGCCTCGGATATTCGTCCGCTGGTTCGTCTCTCTGTCAGCGTTCAGGTTGAAGAGAATGGCAAGCGTGAGCGCGGCTCCAGCGGCGGCGGCGGTCGTTTCGGCTATGAGTTTTTCCTGGCCGATGAATCCGGCGAAGTCCGGGCTGAAGCCTGGGCTCGTGAAGCGGTGCGGATGGCGCTGGTCAATCTGAATGCCGTGGCTGCACCTGCCGGGACTATCCCTGTGGTGCTGGGCGCGGGCTGGCCGGGCGTGCTGCTGCATGAAGCCGTAGGTCACGGCCTGGAAGGGGATTTCAACCGGCGTGGCACCTCTGTCTTTAGCGGACAGATGGGGCAGCTGGTGGCGTCTGAGCTCTGTACTATTGTGGATGACGGCACCCTTGATGGCCTGCGCGGCTCTCTGGCTATTGATGATGAGGGTGTGCCCGGCCAGTACAATATGCTGATTGAAAACGGCATTCTTAAAGGCTACATGCAGGACAAACTTAACGCGCGGCTGATGGGCGTTAAACCGACCGGCAATGGCCGCCGTGAATCTTATGCACATCTGCCGATGCCGCGCATGACGAATACCTATATGCTCGCCGGTAAATCCACACCGCAGGACATCATCGAAAGCGTTGAATACGGCCTCTATGCGCCGAACTTTGGTGGCGGTCAGGTGGATATCACCTCCGGCAAGTTTGTGTTCTCTACCTCAGAGGCTTATCTGATCGAGAACGGCAAAGTCACCAAACCGGTGAAAGGTGCCACGCTGATTGGTTCCGGCATTGAAGCGATGCAGCAAATTTCCATGGTCGGTAACGATCTGGCGCTGGATAAAGGCGTCGGGGTTTGTGGTAAAGAGGGCCAGAGCCTGCCGGTTGGTGTAGGCCAGCCTACTCTGAAGCTGGATAAACTGACGGTAGGCGGCACAGCTTAGTCCGGCGGGCGATGGGTACCTTAAGACTGTTCCCGAACCCCGAAGCGATGGGAGCATATGCCTTGAGCAAAGCATCACGGGCCATGGACGGCCCGTGCTGAGCTGGCAGGGACGGCGCTTTTTGCGTCTTTGTGAGAGGCATATGCTCCCTGAGCCTGCACTTTGTCAATAACCTAAAGGGGCGAGAAATCGTCCCTTTTGCTTTCGGCTTTTCTGCAACATCCTTTCCCTGAATCTCGCCTGTTCTGGCCGTGTTTCGGAAGCCCGTTCAGCCGACTATTCCTGCCGGGATTCCTGGTAAATATCCGCTACTTTGTCGAAATACTCGGTCAGATAGTTAATGCAGACCTGAACTTTCAGCGGCAGTTTGTCCTTTTGGGTGTAGACCGCGTAGACCGGCCTCGGGTCGGACTGATAATGCGCGAAGAGGATCTCCACCTTTCCGGCGTTGATTTCTTCAATCACCCACATCAACGGCACATAGGCGATACCGGTTCCGGCCACCAGCCAGCGGATGAGGGTTTGTGAGTCATTGGTGGCAAAGCGCCCCTGAGGAGAGAGGCGAATTGAGTTTCCTTCCGGCGATGTCAGTTCAAAATCGTTGTCAGGACGAACGCTGTATTCAAGCCAGGAAAAATTGCCGATATCGGAGGGTTTTTCCGGTATGCCATGCTGCATCAGATAGCTTTTAGCCGCGCAGACCACCATGGGCATCGATCCCAGACGGCGTGAAAACAGGCTGGAATCCTGCAGGGCACCCACACGTATAACCAGATCCAGCCCGTCGGCAATCAGATCGGGTGCCGGACTGCCGGTAACAAGATTGACCGTTAACCCCGGATACTCTTTCAGCATCTCAGCGGTCATATTGGCCAGCACGTTCTGGGCCATGGTCGAGGAGCAGCCAATGCGTAACGTCCCTACCGGCGTGTTATTAAACGCATAGAGCTGTTCATGAACCTGCTGCGCTTCAGACATCATGCGCCGACAGCCCTGGAAGTAAATTTTCCCGGCTTCAGTCAGGCCCAGACTGCGGGTGCTGCGGTTCAGCAATTTTACCTGCAGCTCATTCTCCAGTCTGGCCACACTCTGGCTGACAGCAGAGACGCTCATCTGTAGCCGTTGGGCCGCTGCGGTAAAGGATCCCAGCTCCACTACCCGTGCGAAAACGGACATTCCCTTCAGTCTTTCCATTATTAACTCTGGCTTAAAAGTGATTTAGATCACATTAGGTAGAAAACATATAGTCGGGCGCGTTACTATAGCACCGCCGGGTCACTCTTTCGTAACCCTACTCGCCTGATGCTGGCTCCTGAATACGCTATTATTCAATGAGCGCCGGTTATGATTATCTGACAGCTCGTGTGTCACTCTATCATCATCAACCTGTAAAACAGCAACCACCCCTGAAGGGGAGGTGATTTGTGTATGGCGTGAACCCGGTAAGGTACTGACAAGGATAAGAGATGAGTGTGCTTCCGGTTATCGTAATATTTGGGCTCTCCTTCCCGCCCATATTCTTTGAAATTATTGTGTCACTGATGCTGTTCTGGCTGGTGCGTCGACTGCTCACGCCCACCGGGATCTATGACCTGGTCTGGCATCCTGCACTGTTTAATACAGCACTCTACTGCTGCCTGTTCTACCTGGTTTCCCGATTGTTTGTCTGAGGTCATAGTGAAAGCGCTAACTACAAAAATTTCCCGGTATGCCATAACCCTGATTCTGGTTGTCATTGCCGTCATCGTTATTTTCCGCGCATGGGTTTTCTACACCGAATCTCCCTGGACTCGCGATGCCAAATTCACGGCTGATGTGGTGGCGATTGCGCCTGACGTCAGCGGGCTCATCACTGATGTTCGCGTGCACGATAACCAGCTGGTGAAAAAAGACCAGGTGCTGTTTGTGGTCGATCAGCCTCGCTATCAGCAGGCTCTGAACGAAGCTGAAGCCGATGTGGCTTACTATCAGGCGCTGGTCAGCGAGAAACGCCGCGAAGCCTCCCGCCGTAATCAGCTTGGCGTCTCCGCGATGTCACGCGAGGCTATCGAACAATCCAACAACGATTACCAGACCTCCGAGCATCAGCTGGCAAAATCTGTGGCAACCCGCGATACCGCTAAGCTGGATCTGGATCGTACCGTTGTTAAAGCCCCTGCGGATGGCTGGGTGACTAACCTCAACGTCTACCGGGGTGAGTTCATCACCCGGGGTTCCACGGCCGTAGCCCTGGTTCAACAACATACATTCTATGTGCTGGCCTATATGGAAGAGACCAAACTTGATGGCGTTCGTCCGGGTTACCGGGTGGAAATCACCCCGCTGGGAAGCAACCGCGTTCTGCATGGCTGGGTAGACAGCGTTGCTGCCGGTGTGACCAACAGCAGCAGCACTATTGACGCTAAAGGGATGGCGACCATTGATTCGAATCTGGAGTGGGTTCGTCTGGCACAGCGGGTTCCGGTGCGTATTCACCTGGATGCGCAGCAGGGCAACCTTTATCCTTCAGGGACTACGGCCACCGTTGTGGTGACCGGCGCCAAAGATCGTCAGCCTGAAGATATGTCCCCGATGATGAAACTGATGCATCGCCTGCGTGAGTTCGGCTAAGCAGGAGCGCATTATGCAGTGGCACCGTTTACGGTTCCCGATCAAGCTTACCTTTGCCATTTTGCTGGCGTTGCTGATCGGTTTTCATTTCAATCTGGAAACGCCTCGCTGGGCGGTTATGACGGCCTGTATCGTGGCAGGAGGAACCGCATTTGCTGCCGGTGGCGATCCTTTCTCTGGCGCGCTTCGCCATCGCGGCATGCTGCGCATAATCGGGACGTTCCTGGGGTGCCTGGCGGCCCTGGTGATCATGATTGCCACCATCCGGGCGCCGGTGGTGATGCTGCTGCTGTGCTGCCTGTGGGCCGGATTTTGCGTCTGGCTCTCTTCGCTGATCAAAATTGAAAACTCCTATGCGCTGGGCCTGGCTGGTTATACCGCCCTGATCATTGTGGTCAGCGTGGATGCCAACGGGTCGGTGCTGCTTGCTCCGCAGTTTGCGGTCGAGCGCTGCAGTGAAATCATTATCGGGATAGTCTGCGCCATCCTTGCAGATATGCTGTTTTCTCCCCGCTCCATTAAGCAGGATATTGATCGGGAAATTGATGCCCTGCTGGTGGATCAGTACAAGCTGATGCAGCTGTGTGTGGCGCATGGTTACAGAGAAGAGGTGGATAAACTCTGGACAGGGCTGGTACGGCGAACCGCCGCATTGAACGGTATGCGCGGCAATCTGATGATGGAATCCAGTCGCTGGCAGAAAATTGATCGCCGGATGCGTGCGCTGAATACGCTTTCGCTGACTCTGATCACCCAGGCAGCTGAAACCTTTCTGATCCAGAATTCCCGTCAGGAATATGTGCCCCCGCAGTTCCATATCTTCTTTGAAAAGCCGGTAGAGAGCATTGGCGATATCCATAAGCGTATGAAAATTATGCGCAGGGTGATCAGTGTCAGCGGCAGTAAAAATACCCCGGTGACTCTCCGCAACTGGGTGGTTGCCTCAACGCGTTATCTTCTGCTGTTGAAGGGTATCCACACCAACAGCAGCATCAGCCGCATTGAACAGGAAGTGCTGGATGAGGAGCCGGTTGTAAAAGTCCGTTCTGCTGAAACCCGTCATGCACTGATCAACGGTATCCGGACATTTGTTGCCACCGCTGTAGGATCGCTGTTCTGGTTATGGAGCGGCTGGACTTCGGGAAGCGGGGCGATGGTGATGCTGGCGGTCATTACCGCGCTGGCAATGCGAATGCCAAATCCACTGATGATGGCCAAGGATTTTCTCTACGGCATGATCGTGGCGATCCCACTCGGGTCGCTCTACTACATGGTGATCATGCCGGGCACCCAGCAAAGTATGCTGTTGCTCTGTATTGCGCTGGGCGTAATGGCATTTATTGGTGGGATCCTGATCCAGCGGCGGCAGATTGGTACGCTCGGCGCGCTGGTAGGCACTATCAATATCCTCACGCTGGATAATCCGATGACCTTCAACGTCAGCGTATTTCTGGATAATGCCCTGGGACAGGCCATCGGCTGCTTCCTGGCCCTGTTGGTTATCCTGTTGATCCGCGACACCTCCAAAGCCCGTACCGGCCGCACCTTGCTCAACCGCTTTATGTATGCCGCCGTTTCTGCCATGACCACCAATCAGGTCCGACGCAGGGAAAACCATCTCCCTGCGCTCTATCATCAGCTCTTTATGCTGCTGAATATGTTCCCTGGCGACATCGACAAATTCCGTATTGCCCTGACGCTGATCATTGGTCATCAGCGTCTCAGAGATGCGGAGATTCCGGTTAATGAAGAGTTGTCGGCCTGGCATAAGCAGTTGCGTCACACGGCTGACCGGGTGATCTCGGCCAGCAGCGATGCAAAACGACGCAGGTATTTTGAACGTCTTCTGGCCGAATTAGATATCTATCAGGAAAAACTGCGTCACTACGAGGCGCCGCTGGGCGTGACCGAGCCGGTGCAAAGGCTGGCCGATATGTTGAAAAAGTACCAGAACACCCTCATCCAAATCTGACTTTACGCTGATACAGGACTGTATCAGCGTTTTCCCATTCCCGTTTCTCCCTGCCTGGTTCATACCGGGATAATGTGTGCCATCTATACTTATTTATTCAGGATGGCAAACCACTCAGGAGAAGATAATGAGCACCTCCCTTCAGGACAATGAATTATTCCAGACCGGTTATTTTGCTGATGGCCAGTGGCAGCAAAGCGCATCAACTTTTGATGTCCTTAATCCTGCCACCGGAGAAGTGATAGCTCAGGTGGCTAAAGCCGGTAAAAAAGAGACAGAACAGGCCATCGCGGCAGCGGAAAAAGCCTTCCCGGCCTGGCGTGCTAAAACCGCGAAAGAGCGCAGTGAAATTCTCTATCGCTGGTATCAACTGATGATCGACAACAAGGTCTGGCTCGGTAAGTTGATGACGGCTGAACAGGGCAAGCCGGTCAAAGAAGCTGAAGGAGAAGTTGAGTACGCCGCCAGCTTCATTCAGTGGTTCGCTGAGCAGGCTAAACGTGCCAACGGGGAGATTATCCCCCCGGCAAAAACCGGCTCACGTATTCTGGCAACCCGCGAACCCATTGGCGTGGTGGCTGCCATCACACCCTGGAACTTCCCGATGGCGATGCTGACCCGCAAGCTTGGCCCTGCGCTTGCCGCTGGTTGTACCGGAATTATTAAGCCGGCCAACAATACGCCGCTGTCGGCTTTTGCTCTGGTGATGCTGGCAAAAAAAGCGGGTGTACCAGAGGGGGTACTGAATGCCGTAGCCGGGGACACGCATGCCATCAGCGATGCGATTATGGCCAGCAAAGCCGTCAGGAAAATTTCGTTCACCGGATCCACCGCCGTGGGCAAACTTCTGATGCGTAACGCGGCTGAAACCATGAAAAAGGTCTCTATGGAACTTGGTGGTAATGCGCCCTATATCGTCTTCGACGATGCGGATATTGACGCCGCCGTAAAAGGGGCCATTGCCAATAAATTCCGTAATGCCGGCCAGGTCTGCGTCAGCGTGAACCGCTTCTTTATCCACAATTCGATTTATGACCGCTTTGTCAGACAGCTGGCAGAGGAAGTCAGTAAACTCAAAGTGGGTAACGGTATGGATGAAGGGGTGATCGTAGGGCCCCTGATTGAAGCTGCCGCGGTTGAGAAGGTTGAAGAACACGTGAAGGATGCGGTCGCCAACGGTGGCAAAATTGTCACGGGTGGCGCGCGTCATGCTCTGGGCGGTAACTTCTGGCAGCCAACGGTGATAGCAGAGGCGAATGAAAAGATGAAGCTCGCCAGAGAAGAGACTTTTGGGCCGGTTGCAGCCTGCTTCCGCTTTGATGATGAAGATGATGTCATCCGGCGGGCCAATGATACCGAATTTGGCCTGGCAGCTTACTTTTACACCCAGAACCTGCAGCGGGTATTCCGTGTTTCAGCCGCATTAGAAAGTGGTATGGTCGGCATAAATGAGTGTGCCGTTTCTACTGAACTTGCCCCGTTTGGCGGTGTGAAAGAGTCCGGGCTGGGGCGTGAAGGATCGGTGCTGGGGCTTGAAGAGTATTTAGAGGTAAAAGCCCTGCATATTGGGGGACTGTAACTCACCGGGCGGCGTCCCGCCGCCCAACCGTCTGCCTTGTGGAGCGGCCAGTATGAGAACAGAGATTTTTGATTTTGATGAGATAGTCGATCAGGCGCATTTTTTCCGGCAGTTCAGCGAACGTTTTGCGCTGGCCGATTTGGCCGTCACCGATTTAGACAGTTTGTGGGATGCAGTTAGCGCGCTACCCGTGCCGCTGGGGATTGAATTTATCCATTTAGGAACAGGGCAGAAACGGCGTTATGGTGCGCTGATTTTATTGTTTGATGAAGCGGAAGAGGAGCAGGAAGGCCTTCTGCGCTTTAATGTTCGCTGAAGGACAGAGACAAAAAAGGCCCCGGCGAGCGGGGCCAAAAGGTTCGTCATACTGACGAGGAATACTTTCAAATTTTTGCAGTGGCATGCCAGCGAGGGTAATTGCGGGCTTCGACGACGCGCTGCTGGCCTCTGTTATTTATACAACTCTGCCGTGGCGTGGTAGTTGCCGTTGGTATAGGCCTCAATCACACGGTAAGAGCTGGCGCCTTCTTTATCGGCTTTCTGCGAAAGTTCCTGACGGATATCCGTTGGTGCCGCATCAATACCGCTGACGCTGATGGTGCCCATGGATTGCAGATTCTGACTGCTAACCTGCTGATCGGTGACGAGATGTGCAGCGCTGGCACCGAAGGAGAGGACGGAAGCAAGGCTGAGTACGGCAATGGCTAATTTGGTTTTCATAATAAATACTCCGGGTAAGGGTGAGCGGTAACCGAAAGGGCTCGAAGGCGATTTTTATTCCTGGGGTTACCGGTCTGTAAGGTAGAGGTAATTGCTGGTCTCAACGGCTTATTTGTACAGCTCGGCTGTAGCGTGATAGTTGCCATCAAGGCGGGCTTCCACCACACGGTAAGCAGAAGCGCCCTGTGCATCGGCTTTCTGGCTCAGCTGCTGACGAATGCTCATCGGTGAGCCTGATACGCCACTCACGGAGATGGTGCCGACTGCTTGCAGATTTTGCGCCTGATCCGCGTTGACAGATTCAGCTGCAAAAGCACCAAAAGAGAGGGCGGAAAGTACGCTCAGGGTAGCTACAGTAGTTTTAATATTCATGATCTATTCCTCGTAGTGTATTTTTATCTTTCTGTTTACTGTGATTCTCATCACGAAAATAAGTATAGATCTGATAACGTAAAAAATTAATAGCAAGCTAATAATGTTTTGTTGTGGTTATTTATCATTTCGCTGCTTTTTAATAACCTTCTGTTATAAAAAACGCTTATAAGTTGTGCAGCTCATGTTAATTCCATGTAAAAACATACGGATATGTGAATTTAGCCATTTGTGCGCTTATTTGTGGTGGATCACACCGTGAGACGAGAGTATCCAGTTTCATCACTCTGTCGTAGGGCGATTGAAGCAGACGATTGTTCTGGCAGGATGGGACGGAGAGAGCAGAAATTACAAAGCCGACGGGCGTCGGCTTTTGAAAATCCTTCGGGCTACTGAAGAGTTATCCCTGCGGGTATAACTGAAACTTCTTACAGCTCCTGTTCAAACAGTTTGAGGATCGCCTCATATAACTGCTTCACAGTAAACGCTCTCGCTGGCGTAACAAAGATGGTGTCATCGCCTGCAATGGTTCCCAGAATCCCTTCAGCTTTACCCAGTGAGTCAAGCATGCGGGCAATCAACTGAGCGGCGCCCGGACTGGTGTGGATCACCACCAGGGCATCGTTATAGTCGATATCCAGAACCAGATTTTTCAGCGGGCTGGTTGTGGTAGGCACGCCGAGTTCTGCAGGCAGGCAATAGACCATTTCCATTTTGGCATTGCGCGTGCGGACAGCACCGAACTTGGTAAGCATGCGTGACACTTTTGACTGATTAATATTGTCGAAGCCATCTTCCTGCAGTGCGGCAACAATCTCGCCCTGCGAGCTGAACTTCTCTTCTTTTAATAGCGCTTTGAACGCTTTAATCAGATCTTCTTGTTTTGATGGGTTACGCATAGGCTTCCGCGAAAAAGTCAGAAATAAAGGGGGTGGCCCCGGCGGGACAGAACATGATTATGCAGTGAAGTGAATTTTTATGCAATAAATCCTTGCGGTGTTCCGCCATCCCGGGCAGACAGAGACGCAGTTTACCAAACTTTGTGCTGAAAAAAACGGGCTTAATAACAGAGCGGTAGTACGAAAAGTAAACAGAATGTTATTAAAATGATGTTGTTCAGATAAGCGCTAAGGGTGTAATGTAAAAGTAGAATATGTTGTCTGCACTGGGTTACGAACAGCGTTTCTTATAATGCGGTCAATCTCACCCGCTTCGGCGTTTTTTGGGCCTGAGGGCTCAAAATAACATGATGGCATTCGCTAAGACCTTCCGGGTCGTCTATGTTCCTGACCAGAGAGATTTTCGACACATCACGCACACTATAATAAGGAGTTTAGGATGAAAGTTGCAGTTCTCGGCGCAGCTGGCGGTATTGGCCAGGCTCTCGCACTTCTGCTTAAAACCCAGCTTCCTGCAGGTTCAGAACTCTCCCTGTATGACATCGCTCCTGTTACGCCTGGCGTGGCAGTAGATTTGAGCCATATCCCTACCGACGTAAAAATCAAAGGATTCAGTGGCGAAGATGCCACCCCGGCCCTTCAGGGCGCTGACGTTGTGCTGATTTCTGCCGGCGTGGCGCGTAAACCTGGTATGGACCGCTCCGATCTGTTCAATGTCAACGCCGGTATCGTGCGCAATCTGATTGAACAGGTTGCCAGCACCAGCCCGAAAGCCCTGATAGGGATCATCACTAACCCGGTCAACACCACCGTGGCAATTGCTGCTGAAGTGCTGAAAAAGGCTGGCGTATACGACAAAAACAAACTGTTTGGCGTTACCACGCTGGATATTATTCGTTCCAATACTTTTGTTGCTGAGCTGAAAGGCAAAGACCCTGCCGGGCTGAATATCCCTGTGGTAGGTGGACACTCAGGCGTGACTATTCTTCCTCTGCTGTCACAGATCCCAGGCGTCAGTTTCTCCGATCAGGAAGTGGCCGATCTGACTAAACGTATTCAGAATGCCGGTACGGAAGTGGTTGAGGCTAAAGCGGGTGGCGGGTCTGCTACGCTGTCGATGGGCCAGGCTGCAGCTAAGTTTGGTCTTTCACTGGTGCGGGCGTTGAAGGGCGAAAGCAATGTTGTGGAATGTGCCTACGTTGAAGGCGATGGCGAGTATGCCCGTTTCTTCTCTCAGCCGCTGCTGCTGGGTAAAACGGGGATTATTGAACGCCAGCCCATTGGAACGCTGAGCGCATTTGAAAAGCAGTCTTTAGAAGGCATGCTGGAAACGCTGAAGAAAGATATTACGCTGGGCGAAGAGTTCGTTAAATAACCCTGCTACAGGGCCAGCAATCGCTGGCCCTTTCATTTATCGCCGTGTTCAATCTGGCTACTGGCAGCTTCATCTTCTGATGTTGCGCAGGATATCGATTAATTTCCCGGATATTCCAGTACGGTGACTGGCAATTTCATCTTTTGGTCGTTGCGCATGATATCAACATCAATCACCGTTCCCGGCCGGATTTCAGCTACCTGATCCATGGTTTCCACAGCAGAGATCGCCGGTTTATGGTTCACACTGGTGATAACATCATTCACCTGTAAGCCCGCTTTGGCCGCTGGCCCACCCTGGGCAACGTTAGTTACCACGATCCCCTGAATATGATCCAGACCGCTGTTCTGCCCATGCATCTGAGGGACTTCCCGGCCACTGATGCCGATAAAACCACGGATTACGCGGCCATCACGAATTAATTTATCCATAATCTTAACCGCCAGAGCGGTTGGTATAGCAAAGCCAATCCCTTCCGGCGTCTCACCATCATTACTTTTATCAAATGAGAGCGTGTTTATGCCCATCAGTTCGCCCAGCGAATTGATCAGCGCTCCACCGGAGTTGCCTTTGTTGATTGAGGCATCAGTTTGCAGAAAGTTTTGATAACGGGAGGGGCTTAATCCCACACGGCCAGTTGCGCTGATAATCCCCTGGGTCACGGTCTGGCCGATGTTATAGGGGTTACCGATCGCCATCACCAGATCGCCAATGTGAGCGGTGCGTTTAGGGTTGATTGGAATAACAGGCAGCCCGGAAGCTGTGATCTTCAGGACCGCAAGATCGGTAAGACTGTCCGACCCCACCAGCATCGCTTCGAAAATTTGTCCATCCTGCAGCGCCACGATGATCTGATCGGCATCATTGATAACATGCTTGTTAGTCAGAATGTAGCCGCGGGCATCCATGATTACTCCGGATCCCAGCGTGCGTATCTCAAGGTTATCAGCGGAGGCATTGGCACTGCGGTTATACACGTTCACTACCGCAGGAGCGGCTCGTCGCACGGCCGGGTTGTAGCTGACCGGCGTCTGATCGGCACTGTCATCTTTTTGGGCGAAAAAGTCACTGCCGATCCTTAATGCCGGCAGGGCCGCCAGCAGAAGACCCGCAACCACAAGGCCAAGAAGCACTGAACGCAAAAGTTTAGGAAACATGGCTTTAACAGGTGAGTGGATAACTTTGGGCAGGATAACATGAGTTAAGCGGACACGCAGGTGTCCGCATCATGATTTAACGTAAAAGCAGATAGATGCTCTCATCACCCCGAATAACGTTCAGGGCCAGTAACGGTGGTTTGGCCTCCAGCAGTTTGCGCAGTTCAGCCAGATTTTCCACTTTGGTCCGGTTAAGGCCCACAATGACATCGCCTTTCTGCAATCCAAACTGTTCTGCCGGCGTGGATTTTTCCACGGCATCAACGTTGACGCCTTTGGTCCCGTCCTTCGCCGCACCATCACTCAATGTGGCGCCCTGCAACGCAGGCGTCATTTGTTCTGCGCTGCTGCTGCCCTGAGTGCTGGTATCAAGTTTTACGGTGACGGTCACAGGCTTACCTTCACGTAGCAGGCCAACTTTTACATCTTTACCTGGCGCAGTGGTACCGATGGTCACGCGCAGGGCAGCAAAACTCTCAACCGGCTTATCATCCAGGCTGGTAATGATATCACCCGCTTTGATGCCGGCTTTAGCAGCGGCGGAACCCGGCAACACTTCATTGACGAAGGCGCCACGCTGAACATCCACGTTAAAGGCTTTAGCCATTTCGGCCGTCATCTCTGTGCCCTTGATGCCCAACTGACCCCGTTTAACTTCGCCAAACTCAATTAACTGCTGAGCCAGATTCATCGCCATGTTGCTGGGAATGGCGAAACCGATGCCTATATTACCGCCAGCAGAAGCGAGAATGGCGGTATTCAGGCCAATCAGTTCACCGTTCAGGTTGACCAGCGCACCGCCGGAGTTACCGCGGTTAATGGCTGCATCGGTCTGGATAAAGTTCTCCAGCCCTTCCAGATTCAGCCCGCTACGTCCCAACGCTGAAATTATGCCAGAAGTTGCGGTCTGGCCCAGGCCAAACGGGTTGCCGATGGCAACGGCAAAGTCACCCACTTTCAGCTGGTCTGAGTTGGCAATTTTGACCTCAGTGAGACCTTTAGCCCCGCTGATTTGAATCAGGGCGATATCAGTTTGTTCGTCATGGCCGATCAATTTGGCGTCAAATTCGCGGCCATCACTCAACTGAACGCTGATCTTATCCGCGCCGTTGACCACATGATTATTGGTCAGCACGTAGCCTTTTTCGGCGTCAATAACCACGCCAGAAGCGAGACCTTCAAAAGGCTGGGGCTGCGCGCCTTCCTGCCCACCCTGACCAAAGAAGCGCTTCAATGGCTCGGGTATTTCCTGAGTATTCGTCTGGGTGCCTTCCACATGCACGCTAACCACGGCTGGCAGCACTTTTTCCAGCATCGGGGCCAGGCTGGGCAAGGTTTGCCCCTGAATTTGCGCAGGAAGCGTAGCCATCGCCTGTGGAGCAAGGGTCAGGTTCATGCCAGTACTCAATGCTAACGCGCTTAATAGTAAGGATTTTTTCTTCATCGCTACGACGCTCTCGCTACCAAAAGGGTGAGGGGACTCAGGATTATGGCCTTGTGGGTGAAACTGGTTCAGAAAGAAAAAAGGGCGCAAAGCGCCCTGTACTCATTCAGCTTATTTCTGTGCAGCACGATCGCCGCGAAGCAAGCCTGATGCGCTGTCCGGATAGTCACGCGGCATCTGAACGGGTACCTGATCGTTATCTGCTTCAGATTCAGTCAGCTGGTAAGCGAAGGGATTCTTCTCCCCAGGCAGATTTGGCAGCAGGTCATTCGACCCTTTTGCCATATGCTGGTACAGCTGGCGGTAGTCGCGGGCCATGTTATCCAGCAGCTCGGCACTTTGTGCAAAGTGGCCGGTCAGCTCTTCACGATAGTCGGCCAGCTCAGCTTTGGTTTTTTCCAGCTCATACTGCATGCTGCGCTGTTCGCGAAGCTTACTGTTGCCAAAACGCATTGCCACCGCGCCGATGATTAATCCAACTACCAACCCAATAAGCGCGTATTCCCAGGTCATAATAACTCCCGTGTTGTCTTCGTTGTTCCGTAGGGGCTTCTGGCCAACGCCAGTTCACTACCTGCCACTATAACCGCTAATCTGATGGAAGTGGAATCCTGAGGCAGCATCGCTTAGTGTATAACGGCCTTTTTTTGGACAATCAATCACCTGACGCACCGAATTTTTCATGGAATGTGAACAAATTATGCAAACGATCTCCCCCTGGCGCTGTACCAGCAGGCACTGGACAACGGCGAGTTTCAGCCTGATGCCGTGCAACGTGAAGCCATGACCCGCCTGGACGGGATTTATCAGGCGCTGACCCGGGTTGAACCGGTTTCCTCTGCCCCTGTTAAAGGTCTGTTTGGCAAACTGAATAAGCTGATGGGCAAGGGCAAAACTGACGCGCCAGCCCCCGCACGTGGGTTGTATATGTGGGGCGGAGTGGGCCGGGGAAAAACCTGGCTGATGGATATGTTTTTTCAGGCAATTCCTGGGGAGCGTAAACAGCGTCTGCATTTTCACCGTTTTATGTTGCGCGTTCATGAAGAGCTGACCCAGTTGCAGGGGCAGAGCGATCCGTTGCAAATTGTCGCCGATCGCTTCAAGAGTGAAACCGATCTGCTCTGCTTTGATGAGTTTTTTGTCTCAGATATCACCGATGCGATGCTGCTCGGCACCCTGATGGAGGCGCTTTTTGCCAGAGGGATTACACTGGTGGCCACCTCCAATATTCCCCCTGACGACCTTTATCGTAACGGGCTGCAACGCGCCCGATTCCTGCCTGCCATAGAGATGATTAAGCAGCACTGCGAAATCATGAATGTTGATGCCGGAATTGATTATCGCCTGCGAACGCTGACGTCGGCCCATTTGTGGATGACGCCACTAAATGAGGCAACAGACAAAGAGATGGAGCGGATGTTTGTCGCGCTGTCGGGGCAGGGCAGGAAAGATAAACCCGTGCTGGAGATCAATCACCGCGCTCTGGCAACCCAGGGAATGGCTGAAGGCGTAGTCGCGATGGATTTCAAAACATTGTGCGGCGAGGGGCGAAGCCAGCATGATTACATTGAGCTGTCGCGCCGTTTCCACAGTGTTTTGCTGTTTAATGTGCCGGTGATGATCTACAAAACCGAGGACCAGGCGAGACGTTTTCTGGCATTGGTTGATGAGTTCTATGAACGGCATGTTAAGCTGGTGGTCTCCGCCGAAGCCTCGCTGTATGAGATTTATCAGGGCTCGCGGCTGAAGTTCGAATACCAGCGTTGTGTCTCACGTCTGCAGGAGATGCAAAGCGAGGAGTATCTCCGACTGGCGCATTTGCCCTGAAGCGGGCCAGGGCGGGGCATTGGGGTGCAATTAATATTAAAAAGGGGTCGCACTTTACAGGCGACTTCTCTATAATCTTGCGACCCCACGTTACAACAAAGGTTTTTTTCCCAAAACTCTTTGTGTTCCAGTAACTCTATCCGAAGGGGTGGGCTTGCTGGTCAAGATGGTCGTGTGAGCCTCAACCGTTTATTCAAGCGTTTGGGATTTCACCAACGTGTAACTTAATTTGGGTAAGCTTTTAGATGAAAACTTTTACAGCTAAGCCAGAAACCGTCCAACGTGACTGGTATGTTGTCGACGCAACAGGCAAAACTTTAGGTCGCTTAGCGACTGAATTGGCTCGTCGCCTGCGCGGTAAGCATAAAGCGGAATATACTCCGCACGTAGATACTGGTGATTACA
This sequence comes from Erwinia sp. E_sp_B01_1, assembly GCF_036865545.1. Classification (NCBI taxonomy): domain Bacteria; kingdom Pseudomonadati; phylum Pseudomonadota; class Gammaproteobacteria; order Enterobacterales; family Erwiniaceae; genus Erwinia; species Erwinia sp. E_sp_B01_1. Next base: position 506,072 of record NZ_CP142208.1, read on the forward strand.
TTATCGTTCTGAACGCTGAGAAAGTTGCCGTAACCGGTAACAAGCGTACTGATAAGATTTATTATCATCACACCGGCTTCGTCGGTGGTATCAAGCAAGCGACCTTCGAAGAGATGATTGCTCGCCGTCCTGAGCGTGTGATTGAAATCGCGGTTAAAGGTATGCTGCCGAAGGGCCCACTGGGTCGTGCTATGTACCGTAAACTGAAAGTTTACGCGGGCAACGAGCACTCCCACGCGGCACAGCAACCGCAAGTTCTTGACATTTAATCGGGATTACAGGCAATGGCTGAGAATCAAAACTACGGCACTGGTCGCCGCAAAAGCTCTTCCGCACGCGTCTTTATCAAGCCGGGTAGCGGTAACATCGTAATCAACCAGCGTTCGCTGGAACAGTACTTCGGTCGTGAAACTGCCCGCATGGTAGTTCGTCAGCCGCTGGAACTGCTGGACATGGTTGGTAAATTCGATTTGTACATCACTGTTAAAGGTGGTGGTATCTCTGGTCAGGCTGGTGCGATCCGTCACGGTATCACACGCGCTCTGATGGAGTATGACGAATCACTGCGTGGCGAACTGCGTAAAGCAGGCTTCGTTACTCGTGATGCTCGTCAGGTTGAACGTAAGAAAGTCGGCCTGCGTAAAGCACGTCGTCGTCCTCAGTTCTCCAAACGTTAATCTGTTCTGCTCCGGCAGAAACGATTATCGGAAAACCCGGTGCCTGCACCGGGTTTTTTCTTTTCCGCTTTCGGCAAACAGAGCCGAAAAGAGGGTGGGATTTACCCTTTTCCCATCAATTCCTCGCTGCCGCCCCCACAAGCTGTCTAAAATCTGGTAAACTGTGTGTCACTTTGCGCCCATTAGCAGGGCATTGATGCATGAAATCCTCAGTGGATGCTGGTTCGGCTTCACATCATGCTAATGGCAGTCTGTTAAGCAGGTTAATCGCCACGTGGCGGGCTTGCGCAGTAATTTTCTGGATAAACTTGGAGGTTTACATGGCTGTCGCTGCCAACAAACGTTCGGTAATGACGCTGTTTTCTGGTCCGACTGACATCTTTAGCCACCAGGTTCGTATTGTCCTGGCGGAAAAAGGCGTCAGCGTAGAGATCGAGCAGGTAGAAATGGATAGCCTGCCCCAGGATCTGATTGACCTCAATCCGTACCGCACCGTTCCTACGCTTGTCGATCGTGAGCTGACGTTGTATGAATCCCGCATCATCATGGAATACCTTGATGAGCGTTTTCCGCATCCGCCATTGATGCCGGTCTACCCGGTGGCTCGTGGTGAAAGCCGTCTGATGATGCACCGTGTAGAGCAGGACTGGTACAGCCTGATGCGTAAGGTTGAAAACGGCACGGCGCAGGAAGCAGATGCAGCACGTAAGCAATTACGTGAAGAGCTGTTGGCGATTGCCCCTCTGTTTGCCCGTACCCCGTTCTTTATGAGCGAAGAGTTCAGCCTGGTTGACTGCTACCTGGCTCCGCTGCTGTGGCGTTTGCCGCAGATGGGTATTGATCTGATTGGCGCTGGTTCTAAAGAGCTTAAAGGTTATATGACTCGTGTCTTCGAGCGTGATTCCTTCCTGGCTTCCCTGACGGAAGCAGAACGTGAAATGCGCCTGCAAACGCGGGGCTGATTACCATGGAAATGTCACAACTTACCGCTCGTCGTCCGTACTTACTTCGGGCGTTTTACGACTGGCTGCTGGACAACCAGCTTACCCCGCATCTGGTAGTGGATATCAATTTACCCGGCGTGATGGTACCGCTTGAGTATGCGAAAGATGGTCAGATTGTCCTGAACATCGCACCGCGTGCAGTGGGTAACCTTGAGCTGGGTAACGATGAAGTGACGTTCAACGCCCGTTTTGGTGGCGTTCCGCGTCAGGTCACGGTTCCGCTGGCGGCAGTGATGGCTATCTATGCGCGGGAAAATGGCGCAGGCACGATGTTTGAGCCTGAACCCGTCTACGAAGAAGCCGGGGAATATAACCCGGATTCAGAGCAGAACAACACGCCAATGTCTGTGATCGACGGTGACCGCCCCGATCACAGCAGCGTGCACAACGATGATGATAATCCGGATGACGATCCGCCGCCTCGCGGTGGTCGACCGGCGTTACGCGTCGTGAAATAAGAAACGGGCCTTTCGGCCCGTTTTTTTTATCTCATACCCGGCCCGTTAAACAGGCCGGTCAGGGTGAGATTAATAGACGTCGCGCAGGTAGCGCTTCTCTTTTTTGAGCTGGTCGACATAATCCGCTGCACGCTCTGATGACATCCCACCGAACTGAGTAATCACCTGATACAGCGCCTTATCAACGTCTTTAGCCATACGTGATGCATCGCCGCAAACGTAGAAATAAGCGCCTTGCTCCAGCCATGCAAACAGCTCTGCACCCTGCTCAAGCATCCGGTTTTGCACATAAATCTTCTTCGACTGATCGCGCGAGAATGCAAGATCCAGACGAGTCAGCAGGCCAGTTTCCTGCCAGCCTGACAGCTCATCCTGATAGATGAAGTCATGTTCCTGATGCTGATCGCCGAAGAACAGCCAGTTTTTGCCCGTCGCCCCAACAGCATGACGCTCCTGCAGGAAGGCACGGAACGGCGCAATGCCGGTACCCGGACCGATCATGATCAGCGGAGCTTCGCCATTTGCCGGAACGCGGAAAGCTTTGTTCGGGGAGATAAAGATGGCCGGCTTTTCACCACGTCCAACGCGTTCAGCCAGATACGAGGAGCATACGCCGCTGCGTGGACGGCCAGAGCTGTGATAACGCAGCGTAGCGATAGTCAGATGCACCTGGTGCGGATGCGCTTTAGAACTGGACGAGATTGAGTAGGCACGATGCTGTAAAGGCCGCAGCAGTGCAACGAACTCAGGAATGCTCAGCGAGCGGGTCAGCTCAAGCTGCAGCAGGTCCAGCGAATCTTTGCCCCAAAGCCAGACACCCAGCGCGTCTTTATCGTCGTGTTGCAGTACGTGACGCAACTCCTGGTTGGTGGTGTTCTGGCCTACCCACTCGATCAGCTTACGGGAAGGTTCAGAGATCTCGAACTGATAAGTCAGCAGATCGCCGAGGCTGCGGTCAAAACCGGAAACCGGGGTGTCATAGTCTGAATTCAGCTGAGCAAGCAACAGTTTCACCAGCGCCGGATCGTTTACCGGGATCACCCCCAAAGCATCACCTGCTTCGTACTTCAGGCCGCTGTCGGTAAGATCAAATTCAAAGTGGCGGATATCCTTGCCGGAATTTGTTCCTGACAGGCGACTGTTGGTGATCAGCGCGGCGGCATAAGGGTTCTGTTTGTTACTGCCCGGTATAACCGGCGCTTCTGGCAGGTTTTCCAGAGCGGTACCGCTGCTGCCGGCACTGGCAGCAAACTGTGGCATTGAGGTTGAAATCCACTGTTCAGACGGCTCTTCATAATCGATATCACAGTCGATACGATCGCTGACGCGTTTGGCGCCCAACTGCTCAAGACGCATATCGATAAATTTACCCGCCTGACAGAAACCGTCATAGCCGGTGTCACCGATAGCCAGTACGGCGAAGTGCATTTGCTCCAGGCGTGGTGCGGTACTGGCAGAAATCGCCTGCCAGAAAAGTTGCGCATTGTCAGGCATTTCGCCTTCGCCATAGGTGGAAGTGATCACCAGAACGTGACGCATAGTGGCGAACACTTCGATATCCACTTCACCCAGGCCCTGAACCACAGGCACCAGGCCCTGAGCGCGGGCGGCTTTCGCCGCGCTCTGCGCTAAGGCTTCAGCATTACCCGTCTGGGATCCAAACAGAATATGCAGTTGTGTGGTAGCCGTAGAACTGGTGCCGCTGACAACCTGCTGCTTGTCTTCCAGTACCAGCAGGCGTGAATGTAGCCCGGCGAGAAACCCCGCCAGCCAGGATTTCTGGTCGCCATTAAATGGCGCGTCTTCAGGAATGTATGGAATTTTCATCGGTTATCTGTACTCAATCCCGTTTCGTCTTGTTCAGTAGATAGTCGCATTCAGTCCGGTAAACCGTCAGGATAATTTCCCGACGGCAGCAGCGATTTCTGGCAGTGCAGCACGGGCAAACAGCTCTTCAAAATCAGGGAGTCCGCCCAGCACTTCTCTGTTTCGCGCATCCTGGTAAATGATCCAGCCATAGGTTGCCAGGCTGTCCATCGAGCGGATGTTGCGTTGTGTCAGAGCAGCTTTGTAATCCGCCATACGTTTTGCTGCAATCAGGCAGGCCAGCTCGTCATCACTGTAGTTTTCAATCGCCGAACGGGCATGCCGTTGCAGCTTACTGATCAGTGAGAAGTCTTCCGTCATCAACAGATTACGCACGGCTTTCTCGACCGCTGCATCCTCTACCGACGTCCCTTTAGGTAACCGGGAGATCGCCAGTTGTTGAGCAAAGCTGAGAACGGTGTAGTTATTGAGCAGCACAAACATTTCTTGTGTGTCAGTTGCACCGTATTCAGGTACTGCGCCATTGGCGATAATGTTTTTCGTGCGCCAGGCTGCTTTGAATTTCGCTACCTGATGGCTGGCCAGCGCGGTAGAGAGTTCTTCCAGCAGATCCTTACGGGTTTTCGCCTTAAGGATTTCTGCACTGTCCTGGTAAAGCAGCAGTGAACGTGGCATCACGTAAACAAAGTGATGACACTCTGTTTCCCAGTGCTCAAGCAACCAGGCGGCGCGAGGAGAGTTGGTCGCTTCCAGATGCCAGTTCAGCATCGTCAGCACCGCTTCTTTGTGCACTTTCGCCATCTCGTTGTCGTCAGCGATCGATCCAAACAGCACCGAATCACCGGCGGCCGATCCTGCCAGCGTCCCATAGGGATCGTACTGGTAGGCGAAACCGCCACTCATGCCGTTACCAAAACCGGTGCCGTATGTCCCCAGGTTCAGGATGGCGCCGTTGGTCATATATTCGCAGCAGAAATCACCGACGCCTTCCACCACCGCAGTGGCACCGGAGTTACGGACAGCGAAACGGTCACCGGCCTGGCCCTGAACAAACAGACGGCCACCGGTAGCACCAAAGAGTGCGAAGTTACCGATCAGCACGTTGCCTTCAGCATCCTGAGAGCCGCCGCCAGGCGACATCACCACAATTTCGCCACCGCACTGGCCTTTACCCACGCCATCATTACAGGTGCCGTAGTGCTGCAATTTCATGCCGTCATTACAGAACACGCCAAATGACTGACCGGCAGAGCCTGAGGTTGAGAGGTTCACCGTAGCAGGCGCCAGATAGCGACGTCCACGGTCGTCCAGCATGACCGCTGAAATTTTGTTCAAACGTTCTGTATCCAGCTTGTGGTTCAGCAGACGTTCGATATCGATAGCCAGCTGGCCCCCAACGCTTTTGTTACGGTTGTTCAGGATCATGCCTGCGCCAAATTCCAGCGTAGTTTTATTCTGATCAACCAGCTCAAGGTTCAGCTGTTCGATCCAGCCGCTGTCCAGTTCGAAATCTTTTTCCAGATAAACCGGATGCGCGATTTTCAGTTCCGGCACCACGGTCAGCATCGCACGGAAATCAAGTTTGCCGACTTCCAGCGGGTGATCCATCAGATGCAGCATGTCAGAGCGACCGCGTGCTTCACGCAGGGAACGCAGGCCGAGACGAGCCAGGATCTCACGGACTTCATGTGCCACGTTGATAAAGTACTGCGCAAGCTGGCGTGGATCCCCATCAAAGGCTTCGGCATTGGTGGTCAGACCCGCCGGGCATTTCACGTTACAGTTTTTCGCCATCACGCACTTCAGCATCATCAGCGCGGTAGTACCGAATTCGAAGCTGTCTCCACCCAGCAGTGCCGCTTTCACCACGTCGCTACCGGTCTGTTGAGCGCCCGAGCAGCGTAAAAGCACTTTTTCACGCAGGCCATTGGCACACAGCGCCTGATGGACTTCGGCAATGCCAATCTCCGCCACACGGCCAGTATATTTCAGGCTGGTTACCGAGGCTGCACCTGTACCGCCGGTGTTACCGGCGACGTTAATCACATCGGCACCGGCTTTGGCAACGCCGACCGCGATGGTGCCGATGCCTTCTGAGGAAACCAGCTTAACGATAACCCGCACGCGAGCCGCTTTGCAGTCATGGATCAGCTGCGCCAAATCTTCGATCGAATAGGTATCGTGGTGCGGAGGAGGGGAAACCAGCTCCACGCCAGGCGTGCCGCCACGCGCAGCCGCAATTTCTACCGTCACTTTGGCCGCAGGCAACTGACCGCCTTCGCCAGGTTTTGCACCCTGGCCAATCTTGATTTCCAGCTCTTCTAGCATCGGATCGGCAAGGTAAGCAGCCCAGACGCCAAAACGCCCGGAAGCCAGCTGTTTAATGCGTGACGCACGGATGGTGCCGTGACGGGAATAGTGCTCACCGCCTTCACCACAGTTGCTCATGCCGCCAACCATATTGGTGCCGTGAGCTACCGCTTCGTGAGCCGGCGCAACCAGTGCGCCGTGACTCATCGCACCAGAAGCAAAGGTACGGGTAATTTCGCTCGCTGGCTGAATCTCGTTCAAAGGCAGAGAAGGAGCAGAGGTGAAGATGCGTGACAGATAGTCAGCAGCTTTGCCCGTTGCGGCCAGTTGCAGGCCACCGGCCACAATTTCACTCTCGCCAATCTCATCGTTGAAACGGGCCTTAAGCGCGCTGAACAGGGCCGCAAGACGTTCGCTTTCCGGTTTCAGCCCAACGATGCTGTCAGTGAGGCGCAGGGTAAAGTAACCCTCACGGCCTTCTGCTGCTTCACAAACCAGGCCGCGAGTGGCAAAGCCATTGTTGACCAGTGAGTAACGTCCCAGCTTACGGGCAAACTCTGCCTGGCTGTCCACGTGGGTCAGATCGGCAGGGAAGGCCAGGATATCACGCAGCGCCGCAGGACGACGTTTACGCTCCTGATGCATCAGGCTGGTGAACTCACGGTAATCCGCGGTGATAGTGAAATTATCAATCACCTCACTGGAGATACGCTCAAAGCTGGTGTCAGCAAAAGAGTCCGGCTTGATGCTGAAAGCGTTATCCAGTTTTGCCAGCGTCAGCAGACGAATGAACTGATCTTCATCGCGCGGCTTATCAGCAAAACGGATCGGCTGCTCAGTCATATCAATAAAGGTACGCACGGCAATGGTGCCGTAAGAGTGGCCCGCGCCTTCAGCACGCTCTTTAAACAGACCCAGCAAAGGCACTTCGGATTCGCCCTGAATTTTCAGTGCGCTCTGGTGCCAGTCAACGGCCATCTGAGCAATGGTGGCAAAGCCTGCGCCGCCCACTGGCGTTTTGATATTCGGGAAATATTTCTTCAGCACGCGATCTTCAGTATCGAGGAAGTTCGGTTCAAAGAACTCACCGCAGCTGTAGCTTTCAACGGTACACAGGCCCACTTTGCCCATGGTTTTCATCAGCGCTTTTTCAGCCGCTTTGGCATAGCGCTTAAAGGCTTTGTTGCCTTCGACGCCTTCACCGTATTTCTCTTCAGCACGCATCTGCACGCCAAGCGGATAGATCGCGGAAGCGCCAAATCCAAGGGTCGCTGCGATGTGGTGTGAGGAGATGCTCTGCCCGCTTTCAACCACCAGCGAGACATCCAGACGCAAGCCTTCCTGCACCAGACGCTGGTTGATGGCAGAAACCACCAGCAGCATTGGAATACCCGCGCGGGTAGAGGAGATATGGCGGTCGGTAAGCACCGCAATTCCGCCCTGTTCACGGGCAAAATCCACGACCTGCTGAGCCAGATCGTCGATGGCTTTTTCCAGCGCATCAGCATTATCGAGTCGGTTTTGTGGCTCGGTGCCGGTAATCGGGGTATAGAGCATGTCAAAACGAGCGTACGGCGCCACATCCTGTTCACGCAGCTGGAGCATATCCAGATGGGTCAGGATTGGCGTAGGCACGATGATCTGGCGCCCTTTACTGCGTCCCAGATGCGGTTTGGCACCCAGGGCGACGCGCAACGTCATGCCGTCGATTTCACGGATGGAGTCTAAAGGCGGGTTAGTCACCTGAGCAAAGCGCTGTGAGAAATAGTGCGCCATACCGCCTTCATGATCGGATAAGCCGTTGATCGCGTTGCCATAGCCCATTGCAGAGATCTTCTCTGCGCCGGTGGACAACATCGGATCCATCATGAATTTGAAGCTTTCCTGGTTGTAATAGTAGGCAACAAAACGCTGATAAGTTTTCAGATCGCCGCTGTAACGTAGCGGTGAACCTTGTTGCTCTGCAGGAATTAACGGCAGCGCATCCAGCGTCACGCGGGATTGTTCCAGCAATGCCGGATAATCTTTTTCGGCAGCCAGTTTTTCCAGTGCTTCGAGCGTGGTATAGCTGCGTTTTTCGCTGTGATCGTAATAGAGCATGCCACCAGCCTCGATGCGGCCACGGCGTAACACGCTTTCCGGTGGGAAAGCGATCTGTCCCGCTTCTGACATGGCACCGATATAGTCAGCTGTCTCAACAGAACGCAGGGGACGCAGGCCCAGACGGTCAAGGCGTGCGCCGATAACTTCGCCATTACCAAAGATCAGCGCGGCCGGACCATCGTTCTTCTCTTCATATAAAGAGAAGTATTCCAGCATCGCGCGGACTTCAGGAGAAAGTGAAGGATCGTTTTCCCATGCCGGCGGCATCATCGAAACCACGGCGTTGATCAGATCGAGATTATCTTCCATCAGGCGGCTTTGAATACTTTGATCCAGGCGCGAGCTGTCAGACTGCCCTTTAGGGCGAACGATTTTTTTGCCACGTGCCAGCGCCAGAGCGGACTCGGCAATGCGGTTTTTACGGTCAGTGTTCAGCTCGCCATTGTGCGCCATCAGCCGGAAAGGCTGCGCCATAGTGGTGTGCGGATCGGTATTTGTGGAGAAGCGGGTATGGAAGAACAGCCCGCGCACCTGATGATCCGGATCGGTAAGATCTTTGAAGTAAGGGATCACTTCATTAGAGTTCAGGCGGGCTTTCAGAACCTGGGTGCGTGAAGAGAGCGAGAGCGGGTAAAGTCCACCAAACTGGCTTTCAGTAAAGGCACGCGCTTCAATATCCAGCAGGGCGCGGTGAATGCGTTTTTCAAAGTCGTTTTGATCAACCACATCCAGCGGGGCAGCAAACACCCACTGTACGATAGGCAACTGGAAAGAGAGGGCGGCAGGACGCAGCACGCTGCCATCCAGTGGCAGATCGCGTTTCAGCAATACTGGCAGGCCACCGGCGGCCAGGGTCTCTTCTACCAGACGCTCGGCATTCGCGCGCAGTTCAACATCTTTAGGCACAAAGAAGTTACCCACACCGAAACGTCCTGCATTCAGCGGCTGGCCGGTAATTTTACGGAAGAAGTGCAGCGAGATGTCCACGTTAACGCCAGCGCCGTCACCGACGCCTTCCGCCGACATACCCCCACGATGAGGCACGGTGCACAGGGCACTGTGTGCCATCTGCAGTATCTCATGAGTTTGTTCGCCATCCTTACGCGTAATAAAGCCTACGCCACAGCTGTCACTGTCTTGCGTTGGATCGTACAAGCCGTAGGGAAAAGGGTTTGTGTTGGACATCGGGGGCCTCCTCAACTTCTTTTTGACATTGCCTATATTGTTTCAACCACAGAATGCAACTGAGTGGATCTTTCCCAGGCTCTGTATCATTTTCCTGACCGCTTCAAGCGGACGCTGTTAACCCGAGCATCTCCTCTCCGGACTTTTGTAATACATCCATGAAGGGGGGCTGCTCTAAAATTTCCGAATCTCTTAAAGGGAGATAACTTACATCACGAGGGAGTCTTCTTGCTGCATAGATATGCCGGGACAATGGCCCGTCAGGAAAGCTTCCAGCGGATTTCCAACTTATCGGGAAAGCGTACTCAGGTCAAATAGCGCTCTTACAAAGCCTTTTGCCGGGTTAATGCATGTTAACTTTATGATATGTAAGCTTTTGTAAGGCTTTTTTCTGTCGGAGGTATAGCCTCAGTGGCCCCACTAAGTGTGAGCTGTCTCACTGTAGTGCAGGGGCCAAATCTCTGCACCATGCTGGTGCCGGGGGTATTGGCAGCAGAATGTTCTGACAACAGGCACCTGTTTGCTGAAAAGTACTGTTTTTAATTGTGTGGGTTATTTGAATTAAACACCGGGGGATCATTAGTAAAATTAATCACCCTGGCCATGATTAACTTCTCATTTAATGTGAATTTTTATTCGCGTGAGCGCGGCGATTATGCAGCCGAGATCGGCCTGTAGCTATGAATGACAGCCTTAAGACTGCAAAACAGGGCGGGTTCCTCTCTCGCAGATTATGCAATCAATAATATCAGACAGTAAAAATGCTTCAGAAGAATGACAGGCAGGTGGCGGGGGTAAAGCGTTGAGGATATTGGTAGCCTCATTTTATACCAGAACCAACGTGGGCGCAGCCTGTAAGGCAATAGAGAAAGTTTTTAGTGCACCAGCCTGGTGCGCTGCCAGAATGAACAGCCGCTGGTGGGTCTTTTGAGCTTTTACGGTATGATTGTCCCATTGGCACGGAAGGAATCTTTTATGAAACAAATTCGTCTTTTAGCGCAATATTACGTCGACCTGATGGTGAAGCTGGGGCTGGTCCGCTTCTCACTGCTGCTGGCTTCCGCTCTGGTGGTGCTGGCCATGATTGTGCAGATGGCAGTGACCATGGTGCTGCGCGGTCATGTGGAAAGTATCGACATGGTGCGCTCAGTGTTCTTTGGTCTGCTGATCACTCCCTGGGCTGTCTACTTCCTTTCAGTGGTGGTGGAGCAGCTTGAAGAGTCCCGACAGCGGCTGTCGAGGCTGGTGGATAAGCTGGAGGAGATGCGGCACCGCGATCTCGAACTGAATCAGCAGATGAAAGAGAATATCACCCAGCTGAACCAGGAAATTGCCGATCGTATCAAAGCCGAAGAGGCGCGTTTGCAGGTGATGGCCAAACTCAAGGAAGAGATGGTCAGACGTGAAGAGGCGCAGATCGAACTCGAACAACAATCTTCCTTCCTGCGATCTTTTCTGGATGCCTCGCCTGACCTCGTGTTCTACCGCAATATCGATCAGCAGTTTTCAGGCTGTAACCGCGCGATGGAATTACTGACAGGAAAAAGTGAAAAACAGCTGATTGGCCTGACGCCCCGCGATGTTTATGACAACGATGCGGCGACTAAAGTGCTGGAAACTGACGATAAAGTCTTCCGTCATAACGTCTCCCTGACCTATGAGCAATGGTTGCAATACCCTGACGGGCGCAAAGCCTGTTTTGAAATCCGCAAAGTGCCTTATTACGACCGCATCGGTAAACGCAGTGGTCTGATGGGCTTTGGACGCGATATAACGGAGCGTAAGCGCTACCAGGACGCTTTAGAGAATGCCAGCAGGGAGAAGACCACATTTATCTCAACTATCAGCCATGAGCTGCGTACGCCGCTTAATGGCATTGTAGGCCTCAGCCGCATTCTGCTGGATACCGAACTTAATCAGGAACAGCTCAACTACCTCAAAACCATTCACGTCTCAGCCATCACCCTGGGGAACATCTTCAACGACGTGATTGAGATGGATAAGATCGAGCGGCGCAAAGTGCAGCTGGATATCCAGCCGGTGGACTTTACCGGTTTTCTGGCCGATCTGGAGAATCTCTCCGGGCTGCTGGTTCAGCCTAAAGATCTCCGGTTCGAGCTGGAACCTCAGTTGCCTCTTCCCCACCAAATCATGACCGATGGCACGCGACTGCGGCAGATCCTGTGGAACCTGATTGGTAACGCGGTGAAGTTCACCCAAAAGGGCAGCATTGTTGTACGGGTAGAGTATCAGGGAGAAGATTGCCTGCGCTTTGAAGTGGAAGACTCGGGGATGGGCATCCCTCAGGATGAGCAGGATAAAATTTTTGCAATGTACTACCAGGTCAAGGACCAGCGCGGGGGTAAACCGGCAACCGGTACCGGGATTGGTCTGGCGGTTTCCCGTCGCCTTGCACAGAGCATGGGGGGCGACATTACGGTGCGCAGCGCTCCGGGAGCGGGATCCTGCTTTACGCTGACGATAAATGCTCCCCGTATTGCTGAACAGCATGAAGCTGAACAGCCAGCCGATGATATGCCGCTGCCGGCGCTTCATGTGCTGCTGGTGGAGGATATTGAACTCAACGTTGTGGTAGCCCGCTCGGTGCTTGAAAAGCTGGGTAACAGCGTGGAGGTCGCAATGACGGGTGAAGAAGCTCTGGCGATGTTTGACCCCGATGAATTTGACCTTGTGCTGCTGGATATTCAGTTGCCGGATATGACCGGTCTGGATGTCGCCCGGGAAATCCATCAGCGTCATGGCAGACAGCATCTGCCGCCGCTGGTGGCACTGACGGCCAATGTGCTTAAAGACAAGAAAGAGTATCTGGATGCCGGCATGGATGATGTGCTCAGTAAACCGCTGGCTGTGCCAGCCCTGACAGCGATCATCAAAAAGTACTGGGATTTTCAGCAGGAGACGGAGGAGAGCAAAATGGATGAGGAAAAACTGGGATTACTGGATGTCACCATGCTCGAGCAATACATCGAACTGGTTGGTCCCCAGCTTATCTATCAGAGTCTGGATATGTTCGAGCAGATGATGCCGGGTTACCTTGAGGTGCTTGATTCGAACATGATGGCCCGCGATCAGAAAGGCATTGCGGAAGAGGGGCATAAAATAAAAGGCGCTGCGGGATCGGTTGGCCTGGTGCATCTTCAGTATCTGGCGAAACAGATTCAAAGTCCGGAGCTGCCAGCCTGGTGGGACAACGTTCAGGAATGGATCGACGAGTTGAAACATGAATGGCGGAATGATGTGAACGTGTTACGGGAATGGGTTACGGACGCTGGAAAAAAATGACCCCGACCGAGGCCGGGGTGCGCGAATACTGCGCCAACACCAGGGAAAAAGGTAACCTGCGCTATTCTGAGAAGAAGAGTTTAAAAGCACAGGCGCGGTATTGGGTAAAACGCTCAGGAACTACATTAGCAAATCCTACATCACATGTTACCAGATTCATTAAAATGTGTGATGTTGAGCAGCGATTTCAGATAGAAAACATTAATTTGATAACACAGTCAAGCTGGAAATGAATAATCGCGTTAATATGATGCTTATTTGACCAATTGTGAGGATTTTGAGCACTGCGGCCTTGACCTGCTGTCATCGTCAGCTGTTGAGGCCGCTAGCAGCAATGCTAATTGAAAATCCGGCATTATTAAAAACTTTAACTGATTGTATAACAACTTATTTTTCTGAGATTGGCGTCTCGCATGCAAATCCTCTTATCAGGGATGGAGTAAAAGCATTTTTGCAAGTTTTCTCCTATCGATTCCCAGAATTTGATAATTGGATGTTGCTGGATAATCTTGTGTTCCTGTCCGGTTTCTGTAGAGATTATTCCGCCTTATGGCACTTATCAGAGACGGGTAAGGTAAATTTTGCAAAAGCTTACGCGCGAAATTTATAAGCAACGCGAAACAATTAGTTTAGACGTCATTTGGCACTTTCGCTTTCATTTAACCCTGTTTTACAAGTCGGTTTTCTTATGGAACCGATTCCGGACGCGCGGAAGTGGTTGAAGGGAATAGTACATTTGGGAATTTTAAGCATTTTTACGTCTAAAAGTACCATTTTTTTATTACTGGCTGGCTGGAAGTTATCCCTGAGAGTTAAGAACAGTGAGTAATCATCCCATTACAGGAATTGATAAGATAGTCATGGATATTAATGTATGAAACAGCGTAATAAAAAGGGTTTGAAACGTATCAGGGGATGGGCGTTGCGCGCGGTTTTAACCCTGGCTGGCGTCTGGATTGCCGGCATTTTACTGTTCTCGTTCCTGCCGGTTCCTTTTTCTGCAGTCATGGCTGAACGACAGCTTTCGGCATGGTTTCACGGTGATTTCACTTATGTCGCTCATTCAGACTGGGTAGGAATGGATGAGATTTCTCCCTGGATGCCACTGGCAGTCATGGCATCTGAAGACCAGAAGTTTCCCACTCACTGGGGGTTTGACGTTCAGGCCATTCAGTCGGTACTGGATAACGAGGAAGGGGGGCGGATCAGAGGCGCCTCGACGCTTTCGCAGCAGACAGCCAAGAACGTATTCTTATGGGATGGCAGAAGCTGGGTGAGAAAAGGGCTGGAAGCGGGTCTGACCGTGGGAATTGAAACGGTCTGGACTAAAAGGCGTATCCTGACGGTCTACCTGAACGTGGCTGAATTCGGTGAAGGTGTGTTTGGGGTGGAGGAAGCTTCGCAGCGCTATTTCCATAAACCGGCAAGCCGGTTAACGATGTCAGAAGCCGCCCTGCTTGCTGCTGTACTGCCTAATCCCATCCGGTTTAAAGCCAGTGCGCCATCGGGGTATATCCGTCAGCGTCAGCAATGGATAATGCGCCAGATGCGCCAGCTTGGGGGAGAGGGGTTTCTGCGGGAACATAAGCTGAGGTAGGCACTGTCAGGCCCGGCAGTACAGTGCCGGGCCTGAGCCAAACTGGCGTTTAAAACATATTAAATTATTAAACGCTCAATCTTCGTCGAAACCAGCGTTAAACAGCTCAATAACTGCGTTTAATGCCTGCACTTCCTGCAGGCCGGTAGCTTCAATTTCGATGTGGCCGCCTTTGGCCGAATCCAGCATCAGCAGTGCAATAACACTGCTGGCTTCGGCTTCGGTTCCACTCTCATTTCGCAATAACACTTCAGCATCAAAACTCTGGACCAGCTCGAAAAGCTTCATCGCAGGACGGGCATGCATGCCCAGCCTGTTCTTTATCTCTACCGTTTGTCTGACTGTCATGATTTGCGTTTTTCCAGCGTGCGGTGACGTGACTGAACATTTTTACCGCGAGAGCGGAAATAGTCTGCCAGCTGTTCAGCAATATAGACGGAACGGTGTTTGCCCCCGGTACAGCCAATAGCCACAGTAAGGTAACTGCGGTTGTTGGTTTCCAGCATCGGTAACCACAACTCCAGATAGCTCCGGGTCTGATAGATGAAATTATGTACTTCCGTATGGCGATCGAGGAAAGCTGCCACCGGACGATCGAGCCCGGTCATTGGCCGCAATTTAGGATCCCAGTGTGGGTTTGGCAGAAAGCGCACGTCAAAAACGTAATCAGCATCTATCGGAATGCCGTGCTTGAAGCCAAATGACTCGAATACCATCGTCAGTTCACGCTCACGTTTACCCAACAGGCGGGTACGCAGCATCTCTGCCAGCTCATGAACCGACATCTCAGAGGTATCAACAATCAGGTCCGCCCGTGAGCGCAGCGGCTCCAGCAGGTCACTCTCTTCGTCTATGGCGCTCTCCAGAGAGAGGTTCTTGCTGGAAAGCGGGTGCAGGCGACGGGTATCACTGTAACGCCGGATCAACGTATTGCGATCGGCATCGAGAAACAGTAGCTGCGGCGAAAAACTTTCGGGCAGACTGGTCAGGGCTTTTTCAAAAATTTCTGGTGACTCAGGCATGTTACGTACGTCAATACTTACCGCCGCCGACATATTACGATCGGCCAGGGAGTTCGCCAGTTCAGGCAGTAACACCACAGGTAAGTTATCGACGCAGTAAAAACCCATGTCTTCCAGTGCCCGTAATGCGACAGACTTACCCGATCCCGATCGACCGCTGACTATCATCAGCACCATGACTTCTTCTCCTGACAGGCCTGTTCGTGGTCTGGCCGGTGTGGACACCGCGCAGGGCCACACGCTTTACAATGAGCCAGTACAAGCTGGCTCAGATGAATCAGTGGCTCTCTTCAGGGCTTTCAGCCATGATCCCAAAGAGCTCTTCATCCGTCTGTGCTGCCCGCAGGCGGCGACAGACAGTTTTATCTGCCAGACGTTTGGCGACCAGCGACAGCGTATGCAGGTGTGTTTTGCACTGATCGGCCGGCACCAGCAAGGCAAAAAGCAGATCCACCGGTTGATTATCAATGGCATCGAAAGCAATTGGCTGATCCAGACGGATAAACACGCCCACTGCACGCAGTGTATCTTCAACCAGCTTACCATGCGGTATAGCAATACCATTGCCGATACCAGTGCTTCCCATGCGTTCGCGAGTCAGAATCGCTTCAAAGATGGTCTGGTGCGGAAGGTTAAGCTGTTTGGCCGCTAACTCGCTGATAATTTCCAGCGCCCGCTTTTTACTCTGGCAATGAACGCCGCTGCGGGTGCAGGAGACATTCAGTACCGAGCTCAGTTCCAGTTTTAATTCATTGTTCATCATAGTTTCACTTACGTGTTCACTTCTGCCTGGCAAAATGACCGTGTCGAACCCCATGTTTAAAAAGGGGACGCGTAGAGTCATCAGTCGACTGCTCAGCCTGCCTGATTAATTAACGGCTCGCCCCCCGTAGAGAGGGGCGAGCCGGTTATCTTACGTCACCTCATATCCTTAGATAAGGGTGGCGAAGAAATAATCAATGTTTGAGTGAAATTTAGTGCTGCTTCAGCTTGTCTTTGTGTTTATTGAGTTGGCGCGTCAGCTTGTCTATCAGGCCGTCAATCGCCGCGTACATATCTTTATCTTCCGAGGTGGCATGCAACTCACCGCCGTTTACATGGAGCGTGGCATCCGCTATTTGGGTGACCTTTTCGACCTTCAGAACAATATAGACCTGATTAATCCGGTCAAAATACTGCTCCAGTTTGGCAAATTTGGTTGTCACAAAATCACGCAGAGGATCGGTGATTTCAACGTGTTGCCCGGTAATATTGAGTTGCATAGGGTCTTCCTTATCTGTTCGTTCAGACCAGCTGTTTTCGCTGATTTGAGGGCGGGATGGATAAAGACTCTCGGTACTTCGCTACAGTCCGCCGTGCCACCATAATCCCCTGATCGGAAAGCAGGGTGGTGAGCTTGCTGTCGCTCAGAGGTTTGGCGGGATTCTCCGCCGAGATTAATTTTTTCACCAGCGCGCGTATCGCCGTGGAAGAGGCTTCGCCTCCGCCCTCGGTGTTGACGTGGCTGGAGAAAAAATACTTCAATTCAAAAATACCGCGTGGGCTGTGCAGATACTTTTGCGTGGTCACGCGGGAAATAGTGGACTCATGCATATCAACGGCGCTGGCAATATCCGCCAGCACCATGGGGCGCATAAATTCTTCGCCCTGCTCAAAAAAAGCCTGCTGCTGATCGACGATACAGCGGGTCACTTTCAGTAGCGTATCATTTCTGCTTTCCAGACTTTTAATCAGCCATTTCGCTTCCTGCAGATTGCTGCGGATAAACTGGCTGTCACTGTCATTACGTGTGTTACCGCCCAGTGAGGCATAGTGCTGATTAATTTTCAGTCTTGGAACGCTGTCAGAGTTAAGTTCCACCACCCAGCGGTTGCTGGTTTTACGCACCAGCACATCCGGAATAACGTACTCTGGCTCGCTGGTATTGATGGACTGACCGGGGCGAGGATCAAGGGACTGAATCACCTGCATCGCTACTTTCAGCACATCTTCTTTCAGGCGAGTCACCCGCATCAGACTGCGAAAATCATGATTAGCCAGCAGGTCGAGATGTTCACTGACGATCAGCCGGGCCTCTTTTAAGCCTGGTACATCCGGGACAAATTGTGAAAGCTGCACCAGCAGGCAGTCCCGCAGATCGCGGGCGCAGACGCCGACCGGATCGAAGCGCTGCACGCGTTTCAGCACCGCTTCCACTTCATCCATGGTCAGTTCGTCGTTACCAATGCTGTCCAGAATCTCATCCAGCGAGGCAGTGAGGTACCCGGTGTCATCAACCGCATCAACAATGGAAGTGGCTATAGCCCGGTCCGTCTCCGTAAAGGGCGTGAGTTCAACCTGCCACATCAGGTAATCCTGAAGCGTCTGTGTTGTCTCTCCCTGATACACCGGCAGCTCATCGTCGTGATAATCCGTCCCGGTGCCTGAAGGAGTACCAGCGGTGTAGATCTCATCCCATGTCGCATCCAGAGGAAGTTCCTCCGGCATATCTTTTTGTTCAAGCGCTTCACGGGTATCCAGCGCTTCTTTCTCCTGATACTCGCGAGCGTCCACTTCTTCATGAATGTCGGTTTGCTCAAGCAACGGATTGCTTTCCAGCGCCAGCTGAATTTCCTGCTGGAGTTCAAGCGTAGAGAGCTGCAGAAGACGAATAGCCTGCTGCAGTTGTGGCGTCATGGCAAGCTGTTGGCTGAGCCTGAGTTGCAAACCTTGCTTCATATTCAGGATACTGATTCCTTGAAAATCTTACCGGGTATTAACACCTTATCAGAGTCTGAACTCTTCACCTAAATAGACTCGCTTAACTTGTTCATCCTCCAGAATCTCTCCAGGAGTGCCGTGCGCAATTAAATGTCCCTGGCTGACGATGTAAGCACGCTCACAAACGGCCAGCGTCTCACGCACGTTATGGTCAGTGATGAGCACGCCCAATCCGCTGTCACGCAGGTGTTCGATAATTTTCTTAATATCGATAACGGAGATGGGGTCAACACCTGCAAAAGGCTCATCCAGCAGAATGAATTTAGGGTTTGCAGCCAGGGCGCGGGCTATCTCAACACGGCGGCGTTCGCCGCCCGAGAGTGCCTGGCCCATGCTGTTGCGCAGATGCTCAATATGGAATTCATTCATCAGCTCATTCGCCCGATCTTCACGCTGTTCTGTGGTCAGATCGTCGCGGATTTGCAGCACGGCCATCAGGTTATCGTAAACGCTCAGGCGGCGGAAAATCGACGCCTCCTGCGGCAGATAACCAATACCGCGTCGCGCGCGGGCATGCAGCGGCAGGATACTGATATCTTCATCATCAATGATGATCCGACCCGCATCACGCGGGACAATGCCCACGACCATGTAAAAAGTGGTGGTCTTGCCTGCACCGTTGGGGCCAAGCAGGCCAACAATTTCACCGGATTTGACCTGCAGGCTGACATCTTCGACCACGCGACGGCCTTTGTAAGCCTTCGCCAGGTTTTCCGCAATTAAAGTAGCCATAGCTGATTAGTTACTCTTTTTTGGTCCGGTTGACTGGGTGCCTTTGTCCTGCAACTGAGAAGGAACCAGGATGGTCGTCACGCGCTTACCTGAGCTGCCGTAAGCCTGCATCTTCTGCTCTTTCACCAGATAGGTAATACGATCGCCTTTCACGTTGCTGTCGAGCTGCTCCAGATAAGCATTATCAGTCAGCTCGACAAAGTCTTTTGCCAGCTCATAGTGCATTTTCTGAGCGTGACCTTTTACGGGTTTACCATTGTCCTGCAGCTGATAGAAAGTGGCAGGATTACCATAGGCATCAACAATCGTTTTGTTGCTGTCGCCGCCCGGACGGGTAACCACAACCTTATCTGCAGTAATTTTGATTGAGCCCTGGGTCACGATCACGTTTCCGGTAAAGGTCGCGACGTTGCCCTGCATGTCCAGCGCCTGATTTTCTGAATCAACGTTGACCGGCTTCTCTGAGTCGCCTGTCAGCGCGAAAGCGGGCAGGCTGGCCGCCAACAGCAAGCTGAGCGTCAGAAACTTAAGGTTATTTTTCATTTTGGATTTCATAAGAGGTTTTGACCTTTTCAATCAACTCGGCAGTTTTCTTCCGTAAATTTCCACGCATCTTCATCCCGGTAGAGGTAAAGCTACGGCCATAAAGGGTCACCTGATCTTCCGATGTGACATCCTGAGTGACGAGGTTTACTACGGCATTATCGGTCTTGATCCGCTCAAGTTGAGCATCTTGCGTCAGGCTGTTGACCTCAACGTGGCCGTAAAGATACAACATACGGTCATTGGTCAGTTTTGCTTTGTCCGCCCGGACAGACCAGGTCGCTATTTTATTTTCATCGTACATGGTCATCACCGGGTTATCGAACCAGCTGACCGCCTCCGTTGAAAAATAGGTCACTTTGTCAGAGACGAGTTTGTAGTTCAGGGCGCCTTCAGGGTTATAGACCACCGTATTTGAGGTTTGGCTCGTGTAGGTAGGTTCCTGATCGTTGCTTGCTATGGGAGTAGAGCTGTCATCCGGACCGGCCAGATTCCAGCCAATCAGCACTATGGCTATCAGAGCCAGTAATAGTGTAATCCAACGCCTGGTTTTACTCATACAGACTGCCCTTTGGCCTCATCAAACTTATCCTGCGCAATCAATATCAGATCGCAAATTTCACGCACTGCTCCTCGTCCGCCAGCGATACGGGTTACGTAGTGGGCGCGGGGAAGCAGAACCGGATGGGCATCAGCCACTGGTGACGCTGAGACCCACTTCAGCCATCACTGGCCAGTCAATCAGGTCGTCACCAATATAAGCCACCTGCTCGGGGCGAAGTGCTAGTGTATCCAGAAGTTCACGGAAGGCCAAAAGCTTATCTGATTGTCCCTGGTAAAGATGCGTAATCCCCAGGGTGGCGCAGCGATCTTCCAGCAATTTGGCTTTACGGCCGGTAATAATAGCGACCTCCACGTCAGAGGTCAGCAGGCAGCGAATGCCGTAACCATCACGGACGTTAAACGCTTTCAGCTCTTCGCCGCTGTTCCCCTGATAGATCACCCCATCGGACATGACGCCATCAACATCACAAATCAACAGCCTGACGTTGCGTGCCCGCGCCATCACATCCTGACTTACTTCGCCATAACAGGTTTCAATCCAGCCTGAAGCAGTACTCATTTATCTTCTGTTCCTTGTTAAACCACGCCAGCGCGCAGCATGTCATGCATATGCACCACACCAAGCAGCGTATCGCCATCGGCAACCATTACGGCGGTGATATTCCGGCTTTGCATCAGGTTAAGGGCATCAACGGCCAGCAGGTTTGGACGCACCCTGATTCCCCCTGGCGTCATCACGCTGGCAATACTGGCATGATGAATATCAATTCCCATATCAAACACCCTGCGCAGGTCACCATCGGTGAAGATACCTTCGATCTTCATCAGGTCGTTGCAGATGACTGTCATGCCCATATTTTTACGGGTAATTTCCAGCAGTGCATCGCGCAGGGAGGCATCGCGGCTGACGTTAGGGATCTCGTCACCCGTGTGCATAATATCGTTCACGGTAAGCAGCAGCTTGCGGCCCAGCGCGCCGCCCGGGTGGGACAGGGCAAAGTCTTCTGCGGTGAAACCCCGCGCTTTCAGTAAGGCTACCGCCAGGGCATCGCCCATCACCAGCGTTGCCGTTGTGCTGGAGGTGGGAGCCAGACCGAGAGGGCAGGCTTCCTGCGGTACTTTAACACAGAGATGGATATCAGCAGCACGGCCCATTGCGCTCTCGGGCTTGCTGGTCATGCAAATCAGCGAAACGTGCAGGCGTTTCAGCACCGGGATCAGCGCCAGGATTTCCGAGGATTCGCCGGAATTTGAGATGGCAATAACGATATCGCCTGCGCTGACCATACCCAGATCGCCATGACTGGCTTCAGCTGGATGGACAAAGAAGGCAGGGGTCCCGGTACTGGCAAATGTTGCTGCCATCTTCTTGCCAATATGGCCTGATTTCCCCATCCCCATCACAACGACTTTTCCGAGGCAGCTGTAGATGCGTTCACAGGCCTGGGTAAAATCTTCATTGATATACTGGTCCAGCTGTTCAAGGCCCTGTCGTTCAATCGTCAGGACATCAATACCGGCCTGTTGAAAGTCAAAGCCAGGTGCATGATTGCCAGGTGCCATAATTTCCATTCCTTTTTTACCAGAGGGTCGCTGAAGGCAGCCACCAGATCAGGGCAACCCAGGCCACAAAGCCCGTGAGCAGCAGTGCTCCTGCCACTCGCCCTATGCAGCGGCTGCGCTGCAGACAAATCAACGTAAACAGCGCGCTTACGCCCAGCATGACCCAGTAGTCACGGGCAAAGGCTTGCGCGTCAATATCACCAGGATGAATCAGTGCCGGCACGCCCAGCACAATAGCAATATTGTAGATGTTAGAACCAATCAGGTTACCGATGGCGATATCATCTTCGCCTTTCAGCGCCCCGGCGATCACCGTGGCCAGCTCAGGCAGGCTGGTACCCACAGAAATCACCGTCAGGCCGATAACGAGTTCACTGACACCGAAAAAGTCAGCGATGACGGTGGCGTTATCAATGACCATCCGCGTCGACATAGGCAGAATAATCAGGGCTACGGCCAGCCACAAAAAGGCAACCGTATTGCCAGCATCATCACGCGGCAGTTCCGCAAGCTGCTCGCGCGTCAGAGAGTCGCTGTTTTCACGTTCAGCCTTGCGCGCAATTTTAATAATAAACAGCAAATAAGCGGCGGCAATGGCGATCAGCGCCAGGCCATCATTACGGCTGAGGGTATTATCAAACAGCATTACGCCGCACAATAATGTCACCAGCAGCATCAGAGGCAGTTCACGGCGCACCAGATTGGAGTGGACGGTAAGCGGGTGAAGCAGCGCCGCGCCGCCAACAATCAGCAGGATGTTGGTGATATTGGAGCCCATGGCAGTGCCGACGGCAATATCCATCTGACCATGTGTCGCAGCAGAAAAAGAGACGATCAATTCAGGCAGTGAAGTGCCAATCCCCACCACCGTCATACCAATAATCAGGGGGGCATACCCAGCGCCCGGCTTAAAATAGCAGCGCTGAAGACCAGACGATCTGCACCGTATACCAGTAAAACTAAACCGATAACCAACAGTGCTATAGCTACGAGCATGAATTGTCCTTTGATCGGGTATAATCGTCGGCTCGCCTTGCGCGACGTGTAATGCAAGGGCGGTAAGTGAATGCGTTGATTT
This sequence comes from Erwinia sp. E_sp_B01_1, assembly GCF_036865545.1. Taxonomy (NCBI): domain Bacteria; kingdom Pseudomonadati; phylum Pseudomonadota; class Gammaproteobacteria; order Enterobacterales; family Erwiniaceae; genus Erwinia; species Erwinia sp. E_sp_B01_1. The sequence continues at coordinate 528,798 of NZ_CP142208.1, forward strand.
TGACGATCTGGAAGCAAAAAGTAAAACTTATGCCAGCTTTAGCCACGTCTTCGGGGTAAGTTTCTGTAAAAGTGTCGTGTCCGACAGGTTATGCGTTACCATTTGAGGTCATTACTGTGCCTGAAAATATGGAGAGGTATCTATGAGCCAGCCGCAGACGAATCTGGTAGATGTCCGGGGCGTGAGCTTTGCCCGGGGGGATCGACCTGTATTTGATAATATCTCGCTGACTGTGCCAAAAGGAAAAGTCACGGCTATTATGGGGCCATCAGGCATTGGCAAAACCACCTTATTACGCCTGATTGGCGGTCAGTTACGTCCGGACAAGGGTGAAATCTGGTTTAATGGTGAAAATATCCCCAGCCTGTCCCGCTCCAGGTTGTACGAAACCCGAAAAAAATGAGCATGCTGTTTCAGTCTGGCGCGCTGTTTACTGACCTGACCGTTTTCGATAACGTCGCCTGGCCGCTGCGTGAACACACCCGGCTTCCCCCGCAACTGCTGCACAGCACGGTGATGATGAAGCTGGAGGCGGTGGGACTACGTGGGGCGGCACAGCTAAAACCTTCCGAACTGTCGGGCGGTATGGCGCGACGTGCCGCACTGGCACGTGCCATCGCGTTAGAACCCGACCTGATCATGTTTGATGAGCCTTTTGTAGGCCAGGATCCCATCACTATGGGCGTGCTGGTGAAACTGATCGATGAGCTGAACCACTCCCTTGGCATGACCTGCATTGTCGTTTCACACGATGTGCCGGAAGTCCTGAGTATCGCTGACTACGCTTATATTATTGCCGGGCAGAAAGTTATCGCCCAGGGAACGGCCAGTGCTTTGAAGGAAAATGAAGATGCGCGTGTACGCCAGTTCATCGATGGCATCGCTGATGGTCCGGTACCTTTTCGCTTTCCTGCAGGGGACTATCTGCAAGATTTAACCGGTTCAGGGAGTTAATACACTGATGTTATTACGTGCGCTTGGACGACAGGGGATCAATACCTGCGCCTCCTTTGGTCGTGCCGGATTAATGCTTTTTCACGCGCTGGTGGGCATTCCTCACTTCCGTAAACATACGCCACTGGTGATCAAACAGCTCTACAGTATTGGTGTGCTTTCGCTGCTGATTATTGTGGTGTCGGGTTTATTCATCGGCATGGTACTGGGATTGCAGGGCTATCTGGTTTTAAACACTTATGGTGCGGACAGCAGCCTCGGCATGCTGGTGGCCCTTTCGCTGCTGCGTGAACTGGGGCCGGTAGTGACTGCGCTCCTCTTTGCTGGTCGGGCTGGCTCAGCGCTGACGGCAGAAATAGGGTTGATGAAAGCGACCGAACAGCTTTCCAGTATGGAGATGATGGCGGTCGATCCTCTGCGAAGAATTATCTCGCCTCGCTTCTGGGCTGGCTTTATCAGCATGCCTTTGCTGACGCTGATTTTTGTCGCCGTTGGCGTCATGGGCGGTGCCATTGTGGGTGTGAGCTGGAAAGGCATCGACAGCGGCTTCTTCTGGTCTGCGATGCAAAACGCCGTGGATGTACGCACTGACATTGTTAACTGCGTGATCAAAAGTGCCGTCTTCGCCTTTACGGTGACCTGGATTGCTCTGTTCAATGGTTATGATGCTATCCCCACTTCGGAAGGGATTAGCCGGGCGACCACTCGCACTGTAGTACATGCTTCTCTGGCGGTACTCGGTTTAGATTTTGTGCTGACTGCACTGATGTTTGGGAACTGATTCAATGCAAACGAAAAAAAGCGAAATTTGGGTAGGGGTATTTTTACTGTTGGCGCTTTGTGCAGCCTTGTTCCTGTGTCTGCGTGTGGCAGATTTAAAATCCCTGGGGAATGAACCTACCTGGAAGCTGTATGCCACTTTTGACAACATCGGCGGGTTGAAAACAGGCTCACCGGTTAAAATCGGGGGAGTGGTCATTGGTCGGGTAACGGATATCGGGCTGGATGAAAAAACCTATTTACCGCGCGTGTCGATGGATATTGAAGAGAAATACAATCAGCTGCCGGACACCAGCTCACTGGCGATAAGAACGTCTGGCCTGCTGGGCGAGCAGTTTCTGGCGCTGAACGTGGGTTTTGACGATCCTGACATGGGAACAGCTATGCTTAAAGATGGCAGTACCCTTCAGGACACCAAATCGGCAATGGTGCTTGAAGATTTGATTGGCCAGTTCTTGTATAAGAGCGGCGATGGGAACGACAAGAAAGAAGCTTCACCGGTGGCACCGGAAGCAAACGGGCAGCCTGCCCCGACTAATCCATAAGAGGACAAGTAATGTTTAAACGTTTCCTGATGGTGGCAATGCTGATTATTGCACCTGTAGCGGCCAATGCCGCAGCTGATAAAACCAATCCTTATCAAATGATGAATGAGGCGGCAGCGAAAACCTTTACCCGTCTTAAAACTGAACAGCCGAAAATCAAACAGGATCCTGACTACCTGCGCCAGGTTGTGCGGGAAGAGCTGCTACCCTATGTACAGGTCAAATACGCCGGAGCCCTGGTGTTAGGTCGTTACTACAAAGAAGCGACACCAGCCCAGCGTGAAGCCTATTTCAACGCTTTTGGGGATTATCTGGCTCAGGCCTATGGTCAGGCGCTGGCGCTGTATAACGGACAGACTTACCAGATTGCTCCCGAACAGTCTTATGCTGATAAGACCATCATTGCTATCCGCGTCACTATTGTTGATCCCAATGGACGCCCTCCTGTGCGTCTCGATTTCCAGTGGCGTAAAAACAGCCGCACTGGCGAGTGGCAGGCCTATGACATGATTGCGGAAGGCGTATCCATGATCACCACCAAGCAGAATGAATGGAGCGACACGCTGCGCCAGAAAGGCGTAGATGGCCTGACCCAGTTGCTTAAGTCTTACGCAAATCAGCCCATCACTCTGGATAAACAGCAGTAATGCGCGAACAACTGAGCTGGCATCTTGAGGCGAATCAGTTATGTCTCTCGGGTGAACTGGAGCGTGAGACGCTGTCCGCGCTCTGGGCACAGCGTGAAACGGTGATGAAACAGATCGATACAATCGATGTTTCAGCGCTGGAGAGGGTGGATTCTGCCGGGTTAGCGCTGCTGGTGCATCTGCGTCACATTGCGTTGCAACAGGGCAAAGCGCCTTTGTTTACGGGCATCAACGACAAACTACGTTCGTTAATTACCCTCTACAATTTGCAGCAGATCATTGTTTCGCACGGGTAAAATTCCGGCCTGAAACTGAACATAACCAGCCCCTGTCCCGACAGGGGCTTTTTGCTTGTTTAAGATAGCGGCACTTTCCACTAATATGTGTGCCTGTTTATCATTAACCGAATTTAGAAGCCTCATGGAAAATAGTGAAATTCAATCCGTGCTGATGGGCGCGTTACCGCTGCAGGAAGTCCACGTTACTGGCGATGGCAGCCATTTTCAGGTTATCGCTGTGGGCGATCTGTTTGGCGAGTTGAGCCGCGTGAAGAAACAGCAGACCGTCTACGCTCCGCTGATGGCTTATATCGCTGATAACCGTATCCATGCAGTATCGATCAAGACATTTACCCCGGATGAGTGGGCGCGCGACCGTAAGTTAAACGGTTTTTAAGCTGCTTCGCTAAGGTCACCACGGTCAACACGGGGTGAAGCGGACAGTCATTTATTGTTAAAAAAGAGAGCTGGTGCAATGGATAAATTTCGTGTGCAGGGTCCTACCCGTTTAAGCGGGGAAGTGACAATTTCCGGCGCTAAAAACGCAGCGCTGCCGATCCTGTTCGCAGCTCTGCTGGCGGAAGAGCCCGTAGAGATTCAGAATGTCCCGAAACTGAAAGACATTGATACCACCATGAAGCTGCTCGGTCAGCTTGGGGTGAAGGCTGAACGCAACGGCTCCGTGCATCTGGATGCCAGTAAAGTTGATATCTACTGTGCACCTTATGAACTGGTTAAAACCATGCGTGCTTCTATCTGGGCACTTGGCCCTTTGGTCGCGCGTTTCGGTCAGGGCCAGGTTTCCCTGCCAGGCGGCTGTGCTATCGGCGCCCGTCCTGTTGACCTGCATATTACGGGTCTGGAGCAGCTGGGTGCAGAGATCAAACTCGAAGAGGGCTACGTTAAAGCTTCTGTCGATGGCCGCCTGAAAGGCGCACATATCGTAATGGACAAGGTCAGTGTTGGCGCTACCGTAACCATCATGAGTGCGGCTACGCTGGCAACCGGCACCACCGTTATCGAAAATGCGGCCCGCGAGCCAGAAATTGTGGATACGGCTAACTTCCTGAACACGCTGGGGGCAAAAATCACCGGCGCAGGTAGCGATCGTATTACCATCGTGGGTGTGGAACGTCTGGGTGGCGGTGTTTACCGCGTGCTGCCAGATCGTATTGAAACCGGTACTTTCCTGATTGCTGCCGCTATCTCCGGCGGGAAAGTCATGTGTCGTGCGACCCAGCCTGATACGCTGGATGCGGTGCTGGCTAAGCTGCGTGAAGCCGGTGCGGATATCGAAACGGGCGAGGACTGGATCAGCCTGGATATGCACGGCAAGCGTCCTAAGGCCGTGAACTTCCGCACGGCGCCGCATCCGGGCTTCCCGACCGATATGCAGGCGCAGTTCAGCCTGCTGAACCTGGTCGCTGAAGGCACCGGTGTGATTACCGAAACCATCTTTGAAAACCGCTTTATGCACATCCCTGAGCTGATTCGTATGGGCGCACATGCGGAAATCGAGAGCAACACGGCGATTTGTCACGGTGTGGAGAAACTCTCCGGGGCACAGGTGATGGCTACTGACCTGCGTGCTTCAGCCAGTCTGGTTCTGGCCGGCTGTATCGCAGAAGGGACAACGATTGTTGACCGCATTTATCATATCGATCGTGGCTATGAGCACATCGAAGATAAGCTGAAAGCGATGGGTGCGAATATCGAGCGCGTAAGCGGCGAAGAGTAACCCCCAGGGCAGTCAGTAAAAAAGGCGGTAGATTATCTACCGCCTTTTTTTTGTCTGTTTCACTCCCCTCAAGCGTTTTTGTGACTACTGCGCCCGGATAAAGGTGCCATCTGGCTGGCGGGTAAACAGGATCTGCCCATTATCGGTATCCACCGTTAAGCCATTCACCACACCCTGAGCATTCAGACGAATTCGCACGGCCTGACCGGTATGTAAGGTACTCAGCGGTTTGCTGTCACCTTCAACCTGCGCCATGGCAAACACATCATTGACCGGCAGATTGTTGTCACGGAATAACTGCGCCAGCGTCTGACCCGCAGCAATCTGGTAGCTGTGCCAGGTCCCCTGGGTATCGTTAGTAACCTGAGGCTGAGCAGGCGGACTCTCATCACTGATCTCCGCCTGCAAAGGCACGCTGGTATCGGAAGACTGCCCGGAAGTCATCGGCCTGGGCGCCTGCATGGGGGTGGGGGCAGGCCAGAGAAAGGCCAGCAGCATCACCATAAGAGCGAGAATAATGCCCCGACGGTGAAAGGGCGGCAGCGGATCCATCCAGCGTACGGAATCAGGCAGGTGCCAGATCTGGCTGAAAAATTGCGGTACTCGTGATTCTGAAGACGCTTTGGGCATGGCGTCGTCCTCCTGGCGCGAACTTCGCGCAAATAGTGAGCTTCGGCGCAACCAACCCTTCAGTGAAAGCGACTGGCTCTTCCTTCGCCTGCGGGCAATATGGCCCATTTTGACCTCGACTAAAATATAGCTGATAAAGCATTGTGCGTGCGGAGTTTATTCCGCCCGTGGGATCCGGGTATTGTTTCCTTTTAACAACCAAAAGTCACCTTAAGAAGATGCCATTTTACGCCTGTAGCCTGCGCTGTTATGCTTCGTCTTCGGTTTTATCAATGATGAAAGGAAAATCCATGACTACCCCTTCTTTTGACAGCGTAGAAGCGCAAGCAAGTTACGGTATCGGTTTACAGGTTGGCCAGCAGCTGCTGGAATCTGGACTGCAGGGTCTGCAGCCAGAAGCATTGCTGGCAGGCCTGCGCGATGCGCTGGAAGGGAACGCCCCTGCTGTACCTGTAGACGTTGTTCACCGTGCGCTGCGTGAAGTCCATGAGCGTGCAGATGCCGTGCGTCGTGAGCGCCAGCAGACAATGGCAGTTGAAGGTCAGAAATTCCTGGAAGAGAACAGCAAGCGCGAAGGCGTGAGCAGCACTGAAACGGGTCTGCAGTTCAGCGTGATGACTCAGGGTGAAGGTGCAATCCCCTCCCGTCAGGATCGCGTACGCGTTCACTACACCGGTAAGCTGATTGACGGCAGCGTGTTCGACAGCTCAGTACAGCGTGGCGAACCGGCTGAATTCCCGGTCAGCGGCGTTATCCCAGGCTGGATTGAAGCGCTGACGCTGATGCCAGTAGGTTCAAAGTGGGAGCTGGTTATCCCTCACGAACTGGCCTACGGTGAGCGTGGCGCTGGGGCTTCTATCCCGCCATTCAGCACGCTGGTGTTTGAAGTTGAGCTGTTAGAAATCCTGTAAGATTTCGGGGGCCAGGGACGCCTGGCCCGCTCTTTATCTCCTCTGGTTCCATCCTGCTATCTGTAAAACAGCTCTCCCTGGTCAGTTCTTCTGTAAATCCACCCGATAAATCGCAAAGCCAGTCTCATCCGTGCCTTTTTGCTCTAACGGATACTGAGCATGGCTGCGGATAAAGCCGGCTGCTTTCTCTGTGGGCGCAGTTTCGAAGCGAATATCCAGAGGTGTGGCACTCTCAATGCGCGCCAGCTTCCAGTTATTGTCTGCCTGCGGCTTCACCTCTCCCTGAGCTTTTGTCTGCGCGCTGATGTAAGCAGCAACGACTGAACGGTTTTCATCCGGTGAAGCAAAGGCGATATGGTCCTCGCCGGTTCCTGCAAACTTGCCGCCATAAGCGCGGTAATTGTTGGTGGCAACAAGGAAGGTTGCCTGTGGATCGATTGGTTTACCCTTGAAGGTCAATCCTGTGATGCGTGAAGCCTGATCATTGATCAACTTGCATTCAGCGTCATAACGGGCAGGTTGAGTCACGTCGATACGGTAGTTCACGCCGTCGATCACATCAAAATTGTAGGTACGGAAGTCCCAGTTGATCAGCGACTGAGGTTTGCTGCTGTGGGTATCGATCTGATTGAACTGACCAGCGGAACACTCAAGCCACTCCTTCACCTCTTTACCACTCACCTTCATCACTACAAGGGTATTGGGATAGAGATAGAGATCGGCAGCATTACGGAAGGTCAGCTGGCCTTTTTCAACTTCCACATAGCTGGCGGGATCGTTTTTACGCCCCCCGGCTTTGAAAGGTGCCGCCGCCGTTAACACCGGCAGGTTAGCCAGATCGGGATCGCCCTGGATGTAGCGCTCAACATAGTCACGCTGGGCGTTGTTAACGATCTGCACGGTAGGATCGTCCTGAACCAGTGACAGGTAGCTGTACATCACATCTGCGGATTTCCCAATCGGCTTACTGACAAACTCCCGAGTGGCAACATGGTCATGCTCCATTACCTTCACCAGCGCCGGATCCTCTGCGGCCAGTGATTTCTTCGCCGCTTTGTCGTAAACCGGACGGGCCTCGGCTCTGGCGCTGGTAACCTGCCAGTGGCCCTGCTGATTATCCAGCACCAGATCGATCACTCCGAGATGATCACCCCACATGCCGGGCATCACAGCCGGGACACCGTTCAGCGTCCCCTGCCGGATATCAGCGCCTTTGATGCTGGCAAATTCTTTGCCGGGGAAAACCGCATGGGCATGGCCAAACATAATCGCATCTATCCCCGGCACCTGGCTGAGATACCAGACCGAGTTCTCCGCCATGACTTTATAGGGATCGCCTGACAGGCCAGAGTGGGGGATAGCCACCACCAAATCGGCACCGGCTTTGCGCATTTCGGGCACCCATTTGCGGGCGGTTTCGGTAATATCGTTAACCGTTACCTTTCCCGTAAGATTGGTTTTATCCCAGACCATAATCTGCGGCGGGACAAATCCGATATAGCCGACTTTAAGCTGGTGAGTTTTTCCTTCACGGTCGGTGACCTTAACGGCTTTAATCAGATAAGGCGTAAACAGCGGCTTCCCCGTTTTAACATCAATAATATTGGCATTGATATAGGGGAAGCGGGCACCGGCTATCGCTTTATGCAGATAGTCCAGACCATAGTTAAATTCGTGGTTACCGAGGTTGCCCACGGTGTAATCCAGCGTGTTCATCGCTTTATAGACCGGATGCACCTCGCCCTGTTGCAGCCCCTTCGCCGCCATATAATCACCAAGCGGGCTGCCCTGAATAATATCGCCATTATCGACCAGCACACTGTTGGCGGCTTCCTTACGTGCTGCTTCAATCAGCGTTGCCGTCCGCACCAGACCAAATTTTTCCGTGGGCGCGTCTTTGTAATAATCAAAATCCATCATGTTGCTGTGCAGGTCGGTGGTTTCCAGCAGGCGGAAATCGACCGTGGCGGCAGGAAGCGAGGTGGCTACCAGCAGCGCCGCAAGGGTAAGGCAGGGCTTAATCATCATTTCTCCGTAAATTTGCAGTCCATCAGCTCATAACATCTCAAACTTTTATGAAACTATTACCCTGTGTCTCACATTTATGTGATCTGCTACAAATAATTACCTCTTATGTCCCGCCGGTAAAAAACAGCAGGTTCTGCAGAGTGAAATACAGTATGCTTTTGATAATTAAGCCCAACTTTACTTAAGGAAGCGGCTGTTTCTCTGGCGGCAATGGGCCACAGGCCTGAGTGTCAAAATCAACTGCTATGATCAGTAGAGGTTTTTTGCAGTGGAGAGCGCGGCCTGATATGTCACACCTGCCGGCTGTGTCCGGCATCAAGATGCTAATCAAGAGGTGGAAAATGTTAGACAAAATTTGCCAGCTGGCCCGGGAAGCAGGCGATGCAATCATGATGGTGTATAACGGACAGGCACCGCTTGATGTCTCACAAAAGTCCGATGACTCGCCAGTTACGGCGGCCGATATTGCGGCACATAAAGTTATTGTTCAGGGGCTGTCTGAGCTTTCCCCTGATATTCCCGTACTCTCAGAAGAAGATCCTCCAGGCTGGGATGTGCGTCAACACTGGCAGCGTTACTGGCTGGTAGACCCGCTTGATGGCACCAAAGAGTTTATTAAACGCAACGGCGAGTTCACCGTGAATATCGCGCTGATTGAGAACGGTAAACCCGTGCTGGGCGTGGTCTATGCTCCTGTGCTGGGCGTGATGTATTCCGCTGCAGCAGGTAAAGCATGGAAAGAGGAGGGCGGCCACAATGTGCAAATTCAGGTGCGTGAAGCGCATCCTCCGCTGGTGGTAGTCAGCCGCTCCCATTCTGATACCGAACTGGAGGATTATCTCAGCCAGTTGGGCGAGCATCAGACCACGGCTATCGGCTCTTCACTGAAATTTTGCCTGGTGGCAGAGGGCAAAGCCCAGCTTTATCCGCGTTTCGGGCCTACCAATATCTGGGATACCGGCGCCGGCCATGCCGTAGCCATTGCCGCAGGCGCGCATGTTCACGACTGGCAGGGCAAAACGCTGAGCTATACGCCTCGCGAATCCTTCCTTAATCCGGGTTTCCGCGTCTCGATCTTTTAATTCACCGAATTACAGCCACAGGGAGGTGGCTGAGCGGGCTTCAGGCGCTCAGTAGCCGGTGAATCAGCATCACGACCTGCTTCACCTCCTCACGGGTCAGTGCGCCATCTTTGGCGAAACAGACCCTGCCCTGTTTATCCAGTACCACGATCGCCGAGCCAGCATCTTCTAACTGCCAGGCTTTCTTTGCCACACCCTCACTGTCCACGATAAATTGCGACCAGGGATATTGCTTCTTGTTGCTCTCAATACTGCTGCGCACAAACATCCCGGTACCGGGAATGGCATCATCGGTATTGACGAGGGTGGTGGTCTGATAACGGTCGTGGGGGAATTTAGCCGCCTTAATGGCTTCAATCAACGCCGCATTCTTCTCTTTCGAGGCAGAGCGCCCGGCAATATGCTGAATCACCCGCACCTTGCCAGGCAACTTCGCGCTGTTCCAGTTCTGATAGCTGAACTCCTGCTGTTCTAAAATCAGCTCCCCCTTATCTGTTATGCCAACCGCTGGCACCCGCTGACCCTGGACGAAGCCGTGCGCGCTGACGTTCAGGGAGAAGATCAGGGTGACCAGAACAAAAAAACAGCGAAGGGTAGTCATGGGGATGCCTTTTTAATGTGATCCGACCAGTTAGTCATGTTCCTGCAATATTAGGCGCAGAGAATGCGCCTGTCGCTTTGAGATAACATTTTTGCAACAGCGTACACAAATCTCTTTCAATTGAAGGTTTATACTGTTCCGACATTACCTGATGACAGAGACCACTGTCATGATGTGTAAAAACAGTAAAAAAATTCAATTTTAGGACTTCAGGAAGGCGATGTTGGTCTATAGTGAATCCACTTTGCGCTGCAAGGATTCGTACCGAACTTGGACACGACGCAGCGCACATCTTTTTCAGGAGTAAGAACTACATGAAAATCTTTCAGCGATATAATCCGCTGCAGGTAGCCAAATACGTGAAAACCCTGTTTCGCGGCAGGATTTACATTAAAGACGTAGGCGCATTTGAATTTGATAAAGGGAAGATTTTGATCCCACGCATCAAAGATAAACAACATTATAGCGTGATGTCAGAAGTGAACCGCCAGGTGTTACGATTACAGACCGAGTTCAACTAAAAAATAAGGCGCGAATATTCGCGCCTTTTTGCTATCCCTTCCGCCGTTACTCTTCAGCCATTTTCGCTAACACCGCAGCAGCAGTCGGGCGGGCATCAATTCGCGTCACCAGTAGCTGATCGATGCGATAGCTGTCGATATCCACCACTTCAAACTTATAGCCGTGGAATTTCACGAAATCGGTGCGTTTCGGGATCTTACGCAGCATGAACATCATAAAGCCGCCGATCGTTTCGTAATTCCCCGACTGTGGGAACTCATCAATATCCAGTACCCGCATCACATCATCAACAGGCGTGCCGCCTTCCACCAGCCAGGAATTCTCGTCACGGGCGACAATCTGCTCTTCCATCCCCTGGCCGACCAGATCGCCCATCAGGGTGGTCATCACATCGTTCAGGGTGATAATCCCCACTACCAGCGCGTACTCATTCATGATCACCGCAAAATCTTCCCCTGCGGTTTTAAAACTTTCCAGCGCTTCTGACAGCGTCAGGGTATCCGGCACTATCAGCGCTGAGCGGATCTGTACGCCGCTGTTCAGCGCCATACTCTGATTCCCCAGCACCCTTAACAGCAGCTCTTTGGAGTCGACATAGCCGACAATGTGATCGATATCATCGTTACACACCAGGAATTTGGAGTGCGGGTGATTGGCGATTTTTTCTTTCAGGCTGGCTTCATCTTCATTCAGATTGAACCACACCACGTTCTCGCGGGAGGTCATAGAAGAGGGCACGGTACGTGACTCAAGCTCAAACACGTTCTCTATCAACTCGTGTTCCTGCTTGCGCAGCACTCCGGCCAGCGCACCAGCTTCCACCACTGCGTAAATATCGTCAGAGGTAATATCGTCTTTGCGGACCAGCGGGATCTTAAAGAGGCGGAAAATAATATTAGCCCCACCGTTAAAGAACCACACCAGAGGACGGAAGATAAACAGACACATCCGCATCGGGTTGATGATCTTCAGGGCTATCACTTCCGGGGCGATCATGCCCAGGCGTTTTGGGAAAAGATCGGCGAAGAGAATAAACAGGCTGGTAACCAGGGTAAATGAGCAGATAAAGCTCAATTTTTCTGCCAGAACCGGATCGGTAAAACGTTCAAAAAGGGCCTGAAAAGCGGGTGAAAACGCAGCGTCCCCCACAATACCGCCAAGGATCGCCACGGCGTTCAGGCCGATCTGTACCACGGTAAAGAACATGCCGGGCGTTTCCTGCATCTTCAGAACCCGCTGAGCCTTGATATGGCCCTTGTCTGCCAGCAGCTTCAGCTTGATTTTGCGCGCTGCGGCGAGCGAGATTTCTGACAGTGAGAAAAACGAACTGATGGCAATCAGCAGAAAGATGACAAGCAAGCTGTCTAACATAAAACATCCATAAAATGGCTCGGTTCTGTGGTCACGCTAACAGCGTCTGTAACCGGCCTTGGGTTGATAACTTGTCATTTTTGGCCTGGGCAGCGCATGAGGATCTGCGGGCATCCTGTACCCTGAGAAGACGCTCGGCTATCCGTGCCAAAAATGTCTGCACCTGTTCGGCAAGGTCGCCGGGGCAGAAATCAGTCAACAGGCCGGATGGCGGCCTGTGCTGAGGATTATAGCTGTGGAGACCAATGCTTACAATTGCGGCGATCGGCAGGATGAGATTAATCCGAGTCTGCCTGCTTATTAACGCCGCAGGTAACATTCGATCACGATCCTGTGTTGTAACGTGTCGATACTTTGCACACAATATGTCAAAAAATTTGGGTTTGCGTGGAAATAGAGGTCCATAAGCGGCAAAAGCTTGCCATGCTTACAGGATCCCAAACCAGTGGATGAAATCAAGAAGACGTTGTGCCCAGCTGGAATCAGGGCCGGCAACATAATCAGGAGTGAGCGTGCCACGAATTCATGTTTATTGCATGTTAGGGCTTTTAGCTGCTGCACCGGCTGCCCAGGCGGCAACAGTGCGATTACAGGTCACAGGGTTATCCGGGGATTTACAAAAAAACGTGCGTGCACGCCTTTCTACCATCTCGTCCGATGAAATCTCGGCTGATGGTCGTTTTCGCGCGCGCGTCAGTGATGCCGTTAAAGAGGGGCTGAAAGCCTTAGGCTATTACGAACCGACCATTGAATTCGATCTTCAGCCTCCTCCTGCTGGCGGTAAAAGACCGCTGCTGATCGCGAAAGTGACGGCGGGTGAGCCGGTGAAACTGGCTGGCGAAACGGTGATCATTCGCGGCGAAGCCCGCACGGATAAGGATTATCAGGCGCTGGTCAAAGCAGGCAAAACCCATATCGGCGGCATACTGAACCACAGCGACTACGACGGCTTTAAAAGCTCCCTGGGCAACCTTGCGCTGCGCAAAGGCTACTTTGACGGGGACTATGCCAAAAGTCAGCTGGGCGTTTCTGTAGAGCGCCGTGAAGCCTTCTGGGATATAGATTACGACAGTGGCCAGCGCTACCGCTTTGGCGATGTCAGCTTTGAAGGCTCGCAAATTCGTGAAGAGTATCTGCAAAATCTGGTGCCCTTTAAAAAAGGCGATTATTACAGTTCACGCGATCTGGCTGAACTGAACCGCCGCCTCTCAGCCACCGGATGGTTTAACTCCGTGGTAGTGGCACCAGAGTTTGATAAATCCCGTAAAAACAAAATTCTGCCCCTGCACGGCGTGGTCAGTCCCCGCACCGAGAACACCATTGAAACGGGTGTGGGCTACTCTACGGATGTCGGGCCGCGCGTAAAAGCGACCTGGAAAAAACCCTGGGTTAACAGCTACGGCCACAGCCTGACGACCAGTGCTTACATCTCGGCGCCGGAGCAACAGCTGAACTTCAGCTATAAAATCCCACTGCTGAAAAATCCTGTTGAGCAGTATTACCTGCTGCAGGGTGGTCTGAAACGTACCGATCTCAATGATACCAAAGCGGATTCTTCAACGCTTGCGGCCTCCCGCTACTGGGAATCTTCAACCGGCTGGCAGCGCGCCATCAACCTGCGCTGGAGCCTCGATCACTTTACGCAGGGTAACGTCACCAATACCACCATGCTGCTTTACCCTGGCGTCAGCATAAACCGCACCCGTTCGCGCGGCGGCCTGATGCCGACCTGGGGCGATTCTCAGCGCTATTCTCTGGATGTTTCCGACACGACCTGGGGCTCCGATATCGACTTTGCGGTGGTTCAGGCTCAGAACGTCTGGATCCGGACCCTGGCGGATAAACACCGCTTTGTAGTGCGCGGTAACCTGGGCTGGATTGAAACCAATGACTTTGACAAAGTGCCGCCTGATTTGCGTTTCTTCGCCGGTGGCGATCGCAGCATCCGTGGCTACAAATACAAAGGCATTTCGCCTCGCGATGACGACGGCAAGCTGACCGGGGCCTCCAAGCTGGCCACCGGCTCGCTGGAGTATCAGTACAACGTCACCGGTAAATGGTGGGGGGCGGTCTTTATCGATTCCGGTGAAGCCGTGAACGATATCAAGCAGGATAACTTCAAAACCGGTGCCGGTTTTGGCGTGCGCTGGCAGTCACCGGTGGGGCCGATCAAACTGGATATAGCCCGCCCGGTGGGTGATGACGAAGATCGAGACATACAGTTTTATATCGGACTGGGGCCTGAACTATGAGTCGCTGGAAAAAGGTCCTTATTGGCATCCTGATTTTCCTGTTGGTGCTGCTGGGCGGTATCGCATTTTTAACAGGTACCACTACCGGGTTACACCTGCTGCTGAATGGCGCATCGCGCTGGGTTCCGGGGCTGGAAATCAAGCAGGTTGATGGCGGCTGGCGCAACCTCACGCTGAAAGGCGTGCAGTATGAAATGCCCGGCGTCTCGGTCAATGCCGGGGAGTTCCATCTTGCCTTACAGCTGGGCTGCCTGAAAAACAGCGCTTTCTGCGTCAACGACCTCTCACTGAAAGATGTGAATGTGGTGGTGGACAGTAAAAAGATGGCGCCTGCCGCGCCTGCCCCGGTTGAAGAGGAATCTTCAACCGGCGATCTCAGCACGCCTTACCCCATCACCCTTCGCCAGCTTGCGCTGCACAATATCACCGTAAAAGTTGACGACACGGCGATCTCCCTGGCGGATTTCACCTCCGGGATTAGCTGGAAAGAGCGCGCGCTGACGCTGAATCCGACCCATATTCAGGGGCTGCTGATTGCGCTGCCGAAAGCGGCAAAAGTGGTGGATGAGCAGGTGGTTCAGCCTAAAGTAGAGCAGCCGAAAGTTGCCGAACCTCCGTTGGGCGAAACGCTGAAGGCGATGTTTGCCAAACCGCTGCTGCCCGATCTGCCCGATTTCAATATGCCGCTGGATGTGGATGTTCAACAGATCCTCGGTGAGCAACTGCGCATTACGGGCGATACCGATATCGCCATCACGCGCCTGCTGGTGAAAGCGAAAACCCATGACAAGCTTCTGCATCTGGAAACGCTGGATGTGGACTCGCCGCAGGGGCAGCTCAATGCTCAGGGGCAGGCCACGCTGACCGGTAGCTGGCCGGTTGATTTCACGCTGAACAGCGCGCTGAATATCGCTCCGATCAAGGGCGAGAAGATCAGGATGAAAGTGGATGGAGGCCTGCGCGAGCAGCTTAACCTGGGGCTGAATCTCTCTGGTCCGGTGCGTGTGCAGTTGGATGCAAACACCCGACTGGCAGAGGCAGGCCTGCCGCTGTCGATGAATGTAGAAAGCCCGCAACTGCGCTGGCCGCTGACCGGTGATATTCAGTATCAGGCGGATAATCTGAACTTCAGCTTCAAGGGCAAGGCGACGGATTATGTGATGTCGCTGAAAGCCGGGCTGAAAGGGCAGGGTATCCCGCCCGCCACGCTGTCGCTGGACGGTAAAGGCAACGTTGAGCAATTCTCACTGGATAAGCTCCGGCTGGCGGCGCTTGAGGGGAATACTGACCTGACGGCGCTGGTGGACTGGAGCAAAGCCATCAGCTGGCGCAGCGAGCTGACGCTGTCCGGCATCAATACCGCGAAGCAGTTCCCGGACTGGCCAGCGAAGCTGGAAGGTAAAATCACCACACGCGGTAGCCTGTATGGCGGTAGCTGGCAGATGCGGGTACCGGAGCTGAAACTTCGTGGCAACGTGAAGCAGAATGCCGTCACCGCCGACGGTTCGCTCTATGGTAACAGCTACAATCAGTGGGATATCCCTGGTATGAAACTGGTGCTGGGCCGCAACAACATCAACCTGAAAGGATCGCTGGGCGACAAGCTCAACCTGGATGCTGATATTGATGCCCAGCATCTGGACAATGCTCTGCCGGGCCTGGGTGGCGTGGCAAAAGGCACCCTTAAAGCACGGGGCGATTTGAAAACGCCACAGCTACTGGCCGATCTTACCGCGACCGGGCTTCGCTGGCAGGCGCTGAGCATTGCCCGTCTGGTGCTGAAAGGGGATGTCAGCTCCGGCGAGCAGATTCAGGGCAAGCTGGCCCTGCGTGTGGATCAGTTAAAACAGGATGCCCTGGCGATTTCCCAACTGACGCTGGATGCCAGCGGCAGTGAGAAACAGCATCAGCTGAAGCTGGTGGTCACGGGTGAGCCCGTCTCTGGCCAGCTTGCGTTGAACGGCAGCTTTGATCGTGCAGAACAGCGCTGGAAAGGCTCGCTGAACAATACCCGCTTCGACACGCCAGTTGGCGAATGGCGGCTGACCCGGGCGATAGCGTTGGATTACCTCAACAGCAAGCAGACGGTCAGCATTGGGCCGCACTGCTGGCAGAACCCCAACGCTGAGCTTTGTGTTCCGCAAACTATTGAGGCTGGCCCGGCCGGTCATGCGAAAGTGGTGCTTAACCGCTTCGATTTAGCGATGGCTAAACCTTTCCTTGGCGACGCGACCAGACTCAGCGGCGTGTTTACTGGCGATGCCGATGTCAGCTGGACGGCAGACGGCGGTTTACCTCAGGGCCGTGTGGCGCTGAAGGGCAACGGCGTCAAAGTTGCGCAGGATGTGGACGGCAATACCTTGCCCGTGGCTTTTGATACGCTGAACCTCAATGCTGCGTTGCGTAATGGACGCGCTCAGCTGGACTGGCTGATTCGCATCGCCAATAACGGCCAGCTGGATGGCAGCGTGCAGATTGCCGATCCCGAGGGCAAACGCACGCTGTCGGGTAATGTGAATATTGCGCGGCTGTCGCTGGCGTTACTGAATCCGGCTTTGACGAAGGGTGAAAAGGTTGCCGGAATGCTTAATACCAGCCTGCGCCTGGGCGGCAGCCTGCAAAAACCGCAGGTCTTCGGTAATTTGGGTCTGACTGATGTCGACGTTGAAGGCAGCTTCATGCCGGTCGATCTCACGGCCGCCAGGCTGAATATGGTCTTTAACGGCATGAGTTCCACCCTGGACGGGCTTATCCAGACGTCTAAAGGGCAGCTTACGCTGAGCGGCGGAGCCGACTGGAGCGTGCTGGATGCCTGGCGTGCCCGGATCGCGGCGAAAGGCAATAAAATCCGCGTCACCGTGCCACCTATGGTGCGTATGGACGTCTCTCCGGATCTGGTGTTTGAAGCCACGCCGCAGATGTTCAACCTGGACGGGCGCGTGGATATTCCCTGGGCGCGTATCAACGTGCAGGAAGTGCCAGAGAGTGCCGTCGGCGTGTCGTCTGATGAAGTGTTGCTGGATAAAGACCTTAAGCCAATAGCACCAAAATCCACGGCTATCCCGATCAACAGCAATCTGATTATTCATGTTGGCGACGATGTGCGTCTCAGCGCCTTTGGTCTGAAAGCCAAACTCAACGGCGATCTGAAGCTGGTGCAGGATAAGCGCGGTCTGGGCCTTAATGGCCAGATCAATATTCCGTCGGGCCGCTTCCATGCCTATGGTCAGGATCTGATCGTTCGCAAAGGCGAACTGCAATTTGCCGGGCCGCCGGACCAGCCTTATCTGAATATTGAGGCGATACGTAACCCGGAATCGACCGAAAATGACGTTACTGCCGGTGTTCGCGTTACCGGACTGGCCGATGAACCTAAAGCAGAAGTGTTCTCCGATCCGGCGATGTCGCAGCAGGAAGCCTTATCTTACCTGCTTCGCGGCCAGGGGCTGGACTCAAATGGCAGCGACAGCAGTGCAGTAACCTCTGCTTTAGTAGGATTGGGGCTTGCACAAAGTGGGCAGGTTGTGGGTAAAATCGGGGAGACCTTTGGCGTGAGTAACCTGGCCCTGGACACGGCTGGCGTCGGTGACAGTCAGCAGGTGCAGGTCAGTGGCTACGTTCTGCCAGGTCTACAGGTAAAATACGGTGTTGGCATATTTGATTCACTGGCGACCTTAACCTTACGTTATCGCCTGATGCCCAAGCTCTATTTGGAAGCGGTGTCTGGTCTCGACCAGGCCCTGGATTTGCTCTATCAGTTTGAGTTCTAGTAATGCGAATAATTGTCTATGGCACCTTAAGACGTAAGCAAGGCAACAGTCATTGGATGACCAACGGGCAGTGGCTGGGCGATCATCTGATCGACGGTTATGAGCTTTACAGTTTGGGCCTTTACCCCGGCGTGATCGCGGGTAACGGGCAGGTGTTTTGTGAAGTTTACCGCATTGATGCTTCCACTCTGGGGGAGCTTGATGCGCTCAGAACGAAAGGTGGGGAATATAAACGTCAGCTGATGCAAACGCCTTACGGCAGCGCATGGCTTTACGTTTATCAGCGTTCGGTAGAGGGAAAAACGCGGATCGTCAGCGGCGACTGGCTGCAGCGGAATGTAACCGAACCCACCTGAAGTCTCTGCAAATAAAAACACCGCTCAGTGAGCGGTGTTTTTTTATCCGTGCGGCGACTTATTTCTTCGCAGCGCGTTCGAAAGAGGAGACGATTTCAGCTTTAGCCGCTTCAGCGTTGTCCCAGCCTTCCACTTTCACCCATTTGCCTTTTTCCAGCGCTTTATACTGCTCGAAGAAGTGAGTGATCTGCGCACGCAGCAGTTCTGGCAGGTCGTTCACATCTTTGATGTGATCGTACTCTTTGGTCAGTTTGCTGTGCGGAACGGCAACCAGTTTGGCATCTTCACCAGCTTCGTCGGTCATTTTCAGCACGCCAACCGGACGGCAACGAATGACTGAGCCTGCCTGCAGCGGATACGGGGTTGGGACCAGCACGTCTACCGGGTCACCGTCTAAAGACAAGGTGTGGTTGATGTAACCGTAGTTGCACGGATAGAACATCGCGGTAGACATGAAGCGGTCAACAAACAGGGTGCCTGAATCTTTATCCACTTCATATTTGATTGGATCGGCATTGGCCGGAATCTCGATAACAACGTAGATATCTTCTGGCAGGTCTTTACCCGCTGGAACCTGGTTCAAACTCATGGTCAATTCCTTCAGTCAGTCTTAATCAAGTGACGCTCATTATAGCCAACTGAATATGAAAGTATCCCCCCTTTTTAGCCTTTAGGAATGCTCCAGTGCCGGGCTGACGCTTTTTAGCCCACCACGCCAAAAACCGTGCAGGAAGCCGCTTTGCATTCTTCCTTCAGCGAGCAATTTGATCCTGTCTGACATCTGCCTGTGTGATAGCGAGACGCCTCGATTGATCTCAATCAACTTACTTCCAGTTAACGCCTGCACGCAGGCGATCCGGGGTAAAGCTACGGGGCCACAGGTCGATATCCAGTTCACTACAGGCTTCATGGATATCAGCCTACTAAAAGGTCAGACAAAATTATGCTTAAAAAGATCTCAATACGAACTTGCTTACTGGTGCTGCTGGGACTGATGACAGTGATGTTACTCAGCGTCAGCAGTATGGGTCTTGTTGCCATCAATAAAGGCACGAAATCGCTGTATCTGGTTAACCGGATTCAGGGTGAGGAGTTGCAAAGCCTGTTTCAGGTGAATGCCAACCTGCTAAGGGCAAGGACAAGCGCGGCGCTGGTGGTCAGGGAGAGTGAACAGGGGAATCCGGAACAGGCGAAGAAGAATCTGCAACGCGTGGCCCGCTACATTGAGGGAGCCCGCAGTGAAATGCAGGTTTTCCTCAACCAGGGTACGGTCACTGAAAAAGGGAAATTGCTGGCGAATGAGATAACTGTCACCTACGAAAAACTGGTGGACGAAGGCATTCAGCCGATGCTTGTCGCGCTGCAACAGCAGGATCTTGCAACCTATTATCGGCTGCTTGAAACCAAAACAAGCCCGCTCAACGCCGCATTTAGCCAAAGCGTGGAAGCCTTCAAAGAGTACGCCAACGGCATCACCCATACCGGGATGAGTGAGGCGTCACACAATGAAAAGGTCCTCACGCTGCTGATCGCTTTTTGTGGCGTGATGACTTTGTTTCTGCTCTGCTTTTCCTAGGGTGTGGTGCGGACCATTTTGCTTAAACCCCTGGATACCGCCATTGAGCATCTGGAATACGTTGCGGCCGGCGATTTAACGCAGGCGCTGCCGCAGGCGGGTAAAAATGAACTTGGCCGACTGAACGGGGCGCTGACAGAGATGCGTGATTCGCTGCAAAACTCGGTGAGCCGGGTGCGCGATGCCAGTCTGCAAATTAATGTGGGCAGCCGGGAGCTGGCTTCAGGCAACCTCAACCTGTCGCAGCGTACCGAAGAGTCAGCCTCTTCACTGGAAGAAACGGCGGCGAGTATGGAACAACTAACCGCCACGGTGAAACTCAACGCTGAGAATGCCGGCCAGGCGCATCATCTGGCGCGTTCTGTCTCGGACAGCGCGGATCGCGGCAGTGCCGTAGTGACTTATGTGATGCAGAAAATGCAGGAGATCTCTAACAGCTCGAAGCGTATTGGCGACATCCTTGGGGTGATCGATGGGATAGCGTTTCAGACCAATATCCTGGCGCTTAATGCCTCGGTCGAAGCGGCCCGCGCCGGTGAGCAGGGAAGAGGGTTTGCGGTGGTGGCGAGCGAAGTCCGTAATCTCGCGCAGCGCAGTGCCACGGCGGCGAAAGAGATTCGCGAACTGATTGGCGAATCTCAGACCCGGGTCAACGAAGGCTCAGATATGGCGACAAAAGCCGGGACGACGATGGATGAAATTTCCAGCGAAGTGATGCGGGTGACGACCCTGATGAAAGAGATCTCCACGGCGTCCGAAGAGCAGAGCCGGGGAATTGAGCAGGTCAATCTGGCGGTGACGCAGATGGATGCCGTAGCGCAGCAGAATGCCGCACTGGTGGAAGAGGCTGCGGCTGCCACGCAGTCACTGCAGGAGCAGGCAGACTATCTTGTGCAGTCGATGGCGGTATTTAAAGTCAGCCACGGCTGATTGCCAGAGCATCCCGGCTTCAGCAATAACGATGTTTAAAGGCGATCGAAAGATCGCCTTTTCAGCTTGTCGCGCAGATAAAGGCACAAAAACCGGCTGAATTTGCCTTATCTGCCACTGTTCAGCATTTTAGTGAGGGAGGGGATTGGTTAGTGATATTCACTGTCATCAGCAACTTTTACATTACAAAAATAGTGTTAATCCTGACCTCACACGCCATTTTCACCCTCGCTGACCCGTCAGGTTCCGTCCGTCCGGCTGGGATTACATTACCGATGCTAAATATTTAAATAGCCCTGCCGATAATCTCTTCGCTTTTTGGGGATTACGGATTATCAGCCTTCTTAGGGTATACCAGCCAATGCTTACAAAAATTTCAATACGAACCGGGTTATTAGTTTTATTAGCGCTTATGACGCTGATGCTGTTAATGGTCAGCGTAATGGGCATTGTCGCCATCAACAAAGGAAACAAGTCGCTGGATGTGGTGAACCGTATTCAGGGAATTGAGCTGAACAGCCTGTTTCTGGCTAACAACAATTTACTGCGCGCCCGTACCTCGGCGGCTTTATCGGTGAGAAAAATAGAAATTGGCCTGCTTGATGAGGGCAGCGCTATCACCGCACGGTCCGCCAAATATATTGAAACCTCACACAAAGAACTGAAAAGATTTGTGGACGCCGGGACGGTTACCGCCCACGGTAAAACCCTGGCAGACGCCATAGTCACCAGCTATGAACACTACCTGTCAGAGGGCATTAATCCGATGATGGAAGCCCTGCAAAAACAGTACACTGATGAATATTACCAGGTGCTTGAAGGCAAACTGACGCCACTGAATGCCGCGTTTTCAAAGGCGGTGGAAGATTTTAATCTGTATGCCACTCAGGTAACGGATGCCCAGCTCAAAGAGGCCACCAGAAATGAGCGGGTTCTGACCATGCTGATCGTTTTTTGCGGCATCCTGACCGTGATCCTGCTGACTCTCTCCTGGATGCTGTTGCGGGCCATTCTGCTTAAACCGCTGGAGTCAGCCATTGAGCATCTGGAATTTGTTGCGGCGGGCGATCTGACTCAGGCGCTGCCGGAAGGCGGCAACAACGAGCTTGGCCGCCTGAATAACGCCCTGGCTGAAATGCAGACTTCGTTACAGCTTTCGGTCAGCCGGGTGCGGGATGCCAGCCTGCAGATCGACACGGGCAGTCGGGAACTCTCCTCCGGGAATCTCAATCTCTCGCAGCGTACCGAAGAATCTGCCGCTTCTCTGGAGCAGACGGCAGCAAGTATGGAACAACTCACGGCCACCGTTAAGCTCAATGCAGAGAATGCCAGCCAGGCCCACCAGCTTGCCCGTTCGGTCTCAGACAGCGCCGACAAAGGCAGTGAAGTGGTCAGCTATGTGATGGAGAAGATGCAGGAAATTTCCAGCAGTTCAAAACGCATTGGCGACATTCTTGGGGTGATTGACGGCATCGCTTTCCAGACCAATATCCTTGCGCTGAATGCTTCAGTGGAAGCCGCTCGCGCAGGTGAACAGGGCAAAGGCTTTGCGGTGGTGGCCAGCGAGGTTCGCAACCTGGCGCAGCGCAGCGCTACAGCGGCAAAAGAGATCCGCGAGCTGATTGCCGAGTCACAACACCGGGTCAGTGAAGGCTCGCAGATGGCGACCCGAGCCGGAGAGACGATGGACGAAATTGCTACGGAAGTGATGCGGGTGACCACGCTGATGAAGGAGATCTCCAGCGCTTCCCAGGAGCAGAGCCGTGGCATTGAACAGGTGAATCTGGCCGTGACGCAGATGGATGAGGTTGCCCAGCAAAACGCCGCGCTGGTGGAGCAGGCTACCGCGGCTACCCAATCGCTGGAGGAGCAGTCTCAGCAACTGGTGCAGTCGATGGCGGTGTTTAAACTCAGCCATGCCTGATAACGCGTAAACAAACAAAAAGGGCGATCCTGCGATCGCCCTTTCTCTTTCCTGCTTCCGGTGCTGATTACGCGTCCGGATATTCGCGCAGGAAACGCTCCTGATCGTTCACCATGTCGGTATTGCCGACAAAGAACGGAGAACGCTGGTGCAGCGTTTCTGGCGTCAGATCCAGAATACGGTTTTTACCGTCGCTGGCTTTACCGCCTGCCTGCTCGGCCAGGAAGGCCATCGGGTTGCACTCATACAGCAGACGCAGTTTGCCCTGTGGGTGACTTGCGGTGCTTGGGTAGAGGTAGATGCCGCCTTTCAGCAGGTTACGGTGGAAGTCCGCTACCAGCGAGCCGATATAACGCGAGGTATAAGGGCGATGGGTAGGCTGGTCTTCTTCCTGACAGAACTTCAGATACTTTTTCACGCCCTGAGGGAAACGAATATAGTTTCCTTCGTTAATGGAGTAGGTATAGCCCGTCTCCGGGAACTCCATTTTTTCCGCGCTGAGGCAGAAGACACCCAGTGACGGATCGTAAGTAAAGGCGTGCACGCCACATCCGGTGGTGTAAACCAGCATGGTGGAGGAGCCATAAACCACGTAACCGGCAGCAACCTGCTGGTTACCCGGCTGCAGGAAGTCTTCCTCAGTCACGGGGGTACCGGCCGGGGTAATGCGGCGGTAAATGGAGAAGATGGTGCCAACAGAGACGTTAACGTCAATGTTCGACGAGCCGTCCAGCGGATCCATCAACACCACATATTTACCGTTTTCCACCCCTTCGAAGATCACAATTTCATCTTCTTCTTCAGAGGCGATACCGGCAACAATCCCGCGCGCTTTCAATGCTGCTTTAAGTTTCTCATTGGCAAACAGATCGAGCTTCATCTGCTGCTCGCCCTGAATGTTCTCTGCGCCGCTGGCGCCAAGAATATCCACCAGTCCGGCTTTGTTGATATCGCGGTGAATAATCTTCGCGCCCAGCTTGATGGCTGAAATCAGCGCCGTCAGTTCACCTGTGGCGTGAGGAAAGTCGTGTTGCTTCTCGACGATGAATTCGCCTAACGTTTTCATAACACTATCCCTGAATCTGCGGTTGAACGGCAGCCTGAATAACAAACTGCCAACGTATGCGTACGCAGTTTAGCCGATTGAACGCTAAAGAACATAGGGCAAATCCGTTTCTTCCTTGCGATGAGGACGCTACACTGTGCGCCGGACTTACCTGTTAACGGACCATTTATGCGTATTCACATCCTGGGAATCTGTGGCACTTTCATGGGCGGACTGGCCGTGCTGGCCCGCGCCTTAGGCCATGAGGTCACCGGCTCTGACGCCAATGTTTACCCTCCGATGAGCACCCTGCTTGAACAGCAAGGTATTGATCTGATTCAGGGTTATGATGCTTCCCAGCTCGATCCTGCCCCCGATCTGGTGATCATCGGAAACGCCATGACCCGTGGCAACGCCTGCGTGGAAGCGGTGCTTGAACGTAACATTCCTTACCTGTCTGGCCCGCAATGGCTGCATGATTTCGTGCTGCGCGATCGCTGGGTGATTGCCGTAGCCGGTACGCATGGAAAAACCACCACGGCGGGGATGGCGGCATGGATTTTACAGGCGTGTGGCCTTGAACCTGGCTTTGTGATCGGCGGCGTGCCCGGCAATTTCGACGTCTCGGCAACTTTAGGAAAAAGCCCATTCTTCGTGATCGAAGCGGACGAATATGACTGTGCTTTCTTCGACAAGCGCTCCAAATTCGTGCATTACTGCCCGCGCACCCTGATCCTCAATAACCTTGAGTTCGATCACGCCGATATCTTTGACGACCTGCGTGCCATTCAGCGCCAGTTCCATCACCTGGTCCGTATCGTGCCGGGGCAGGGGAAAATCCTGCTGCCGGAGCACGACTCGAACATCAGGCAGGTCCTGTCGATGGGCTGCTGGAGCGAGCAGGAAAGCGTCGGGGAACACGGACGCTGGCAGGCGAAGAAACTGACACCGGATGCCTCACGCTGGGAAGCCTGGCTGGACGGTGAGCTGGTGGCAGAAGTGAACTGGGCGCTGGTGGGCGAGCACAACATGCACAATGGCATGATGGCCATTGCTGCCGCCCGTCACGTTGGCATTAAGCCGGAAGATGCGGGCCTGGCGCTGAATGATTTTATCAACGCCCGCCGTCGTCTTGAGTTACGCGGTGAAGCCAATGGCGTGAAGGTCTATGACGACTTCGCCCACCATCCCACCGCGATCCTGGCAACGATGACCGCGCTCCGTAGCAAGGTTGGCGGCACGGCCCGTATTCTTGCGGTACTGGAGCCCCGTTCCAATACCATGAAGATGGGCATCAGTAAGGACGATCTGGCGCCGGCCCTGGCGCGGGCAGATGAAGTCTTCCTGCTACAGCCTCACCATATTCCGTGGCAGGTGTCTGAAGTGGCGGATGCCTGTGTGCAACCGGCACACTGGAGTGCAGAAGTGGATACGCTGGTGGAGATGATTGCCAAAACCGCGCATCCGGGCGATACCATTCTGGTGATGAGCAACGGCGGGTTTGGTGGTATTCATCAAAAGCTGCTGGACAGGCTGGCGAAGTAACAGAAAAGGCCCGGTGATTGTCAGAATCAGCGGGTCGAAGCTGTTTGAAAAGTGTGGGGATTGAAGCACTCAGCCCTGCAGATGAAAAGTGCATAAGCTTCAGGGGCGGAATCTGTCCCGCCCATGCTGCTGAAAAGCCCTGTTCTGATGGCGGAGTTTACTCCGCCCATGCCGATCAGGCCTCTGCGAGTTCGCGCAGATACTGAAAAATCTGGCGGGCAGATTTTGGTGGCTTGTTGGTCGCTTTCTCTTTCTGCGCGTTGCGGATCATGGAGCGCAACTGCTGGCGATCTGCCTGAGGATATAACGCCAGCACGTCCGGTACCGCATCATCGCCCACATTTACCAGACGATCGCGCAGCACTTCGAGCTTATGGAACAGCGCAACCTGCTGGTTGTGACGGTTCTTTAGCTTATCCAGTGCCTGACGAATCGGATCTTCATCGCGTGAGCGCAGCATCTTACCGATCAGCTGCATCTGACGGCGACGGCCCTCTTTCTTGATCTTCTGCGCCAGCTCAATAGCGGCACGCAAATCTTCATCCAGCGGGATTTTATCCAGCGAGTTTTTACCTAACTCTACCAGCTCTCCACCCAGGCGCTTGAGCTCCTCGGCGTCACGTTTAATTTCACTTTTACTGACCCAGATAATCTCTTCGTCTTCTTCTTCTTCGTTATCTGGTACATCATCAAGCCAGTCATCAGGCTGTTTGGTCATGGGGGGCTCCCTAAAAAAGAGGCTCATGCTATCAGGTTACGAGGCTACTGCGAAATTGTTCTCTGAGTCTGTTAGACTCAAATGAACCTTAGTCACTAAAGAGTGTGGCAATCTGGCGTTTTGATTCAGGCCAGCAAAGCCCTCTGTTAATTATATGGTAGGTCGATGAAATTACTCTCCCAAGTTGCAGAACAGCGTAAAACCCTCGAACAGGCGGTAGCGACAGCACTCGAACTGGCTAAAGTCAGCACCGATGGGGCGGAAGTTGCCGTGACCAAAACGACCGGTATCAGCGTCAGTACCCGCTACGGCGAAGTTGAAAACGTTGAATTTAACAGCGATGGTGCGCTGGGCATCACCGTCTATCATCAAAACCGTAAAGGCAGCGCTTCTTCTACCGATCTCAGCCCTGAAGCGATCAAACGCACCGTTCAGGCCGCCATCGACATTGCTAAATACACCTCTCCGGATCCTTTTGCTGGCGTGGCGGATCGGGAACTGTTGGCGTTTGATGCGCCGGATCTGGATCTCTTCCACCCGATGGATATCGATCCGGATCGCGCGATTGAAATGGCCGCCCGCGCCGAGCAGACCGCACTGAAATCAGACAAGCGCATCACCAACACCGAAGGTGGCAGTTTCAACAGCCATGTCGGCATGAAAGTGTTCGGAAACAGCCACGGAATGATTCAGGGCTACTCCTCAAGCCGTCACTCCATCTCCAGCAGCGTGATTGCTGAAGTCAATGGCGAGATGGAGCGCGATTATGCCTATACCATTGGCCGCGCTTTTGAAGATCTGAAATCGCCTGAGTGGGTCGGTGAAGAGTGCGCCCGCCGCACCCTGTCCCGTCTCTCTCCCCGTAAGCTCTCCACCATGAAAGCCCCGGTAATTTTTGCTGCAGAAGTGGCAACCGGCCTGTTTGGTCATCTGGTGGGGGCAATCAGCGGCGGCAGCGTCTACCGCAAATCCACTTTCCTGCTGGACTCCCTGGGCCAGCAGATCCTGCCAGAATGGCTGACCATCCAGGAGCAACCGCACCTGCTGAAAGGGCTGGCTTCCACACCGTTCGACAGCGAAGGCGTGCGCACCGAGCAGCGCGATATTATCAAAGATGGCGTGCTGCAAACCTGGCTGATGACCAACTACTCGGCCCGCAAACTGGGGCTGAAAACCACCGGTCATGCCGGTGGCATCCATAACTGGCGTATTGCCGGGCAGGGCGACAGCTTTGACCAGCTTCTGAAGAAAATGGGCACCGGCCTGGTGGTTACCGAACTGATGGGGCAGGGCGTCAGTGGCATTACCGGCGACTACTCGCGTGGCGCCGCAGGCTTCTGGGTTGAGAACGGCGAGATTCAGTACCCGGTCAGTGAGATTACTATTGCCGGTAACCTTAAAGACATGTGGCGCAATATGGTCACCGTCGGCAGCGATATTGAGCTGCGCAGCAATATTCAGTGCGGTTCCGTACTGCTGCCCGAAATGAAAATTGCCGGGCAGTAAATTCGTCATTTTTGCGTATTATTATGGGGTGGCCTTTTGGCCACCCTTTTTTGTCGTGCTTTTCACAGAAAAATAAAGGAACTGAGCGATGCGTAAAACGTTAATGATGGTGTTAACTGCTTCCCTGCTTTGTACCAGCGTTTCGGCGCTGGCGAGTCTGGAAGATGATATGGATGTCCTGAAAGGCGGCCTGCGGACGCTGAATAAAACAGATGATATAGCCGAATTTAAAAAAGCCCTGACCGATATGCGGAGCGCTGCGCAGGACGCGAAGACTCAAACCCCGGATAAATTAAAAGGTCAGCCTTCTGACAGTCCGCAGATGAACGATTTCCGGGCGGGTCTGGACAAGCTGACTGGCCAAATCGACACCAGTATGAAGCTGGCAGAGGCGGGCAATCTGGACGGTGCAAAGCAGGAAGCAAAGAAATTTGCCGACACCCGCGACGAGAATCATAAAAAGTTTCGTTAACGTTCCAGGTTAAACGGGGTCCGCAGAGTAAGAATGTCAATATTCTGTCGGATCTCATTTTCAGCTTTTTATTTCCACGCTGAAAACATCTTCGACGCCGGAATTTTATCAGGCTGTGGAGTTTTCATTTCCGTGAGATAAGTTTTTCCTATCTTAAGTTATTTAACCCATCGCCATTCCCCCTTAACTTCCCCTGTTCCCGCATGAATTCAGCAATAAAGAGAGGTTTATTGTGATATTCGTCAGGTTTTATTCTCTTTTTTACACGAAATAACGATTTTGTGGGCCAGAGCACATCCTGAGGCGCTATTTCCGCTTCGAAGTGGAAAAAGTCGGGCTACACAGCGGGCTCGCGGAAAGTTAGTTTATTTTCATCGCGAAAAAATTGCGTTTCAGGCCAGGGCCGAAACGAAACATGAGGAGCGCAGGGTGAATAACGGAGCGTTATCGGTGAGTACGGCTGACAGTGACCAGGCGATTCAGGCGCTGGCTGACAAAGTGATGGGGCAGATTGCGGGTCTGTTTGCAGCTAAAGCGATTGTGCCCAACGCAGTGCAGCAACAGATGCTGGCGTCCCATGTGAAAGCGATGGCACTGCGTTCACTGACCGGCGAACCGCTGCCGGAAGTGGAAGAAGAGCTGTTTGAGGATATTTCTGAAGAATCGATGGCGCTGGCGCAGCAGGTCGTTGATCTGTTTGGCAACCTGCCAAAAGAAGAGGCATGGCTGCTCTCTGTCCACTTCGAAGTGGCAAAAGAAAACGAGTAACCCCAGCATTGATACGCAGAGGGATTAGCCCGCTGCAACACTTGATTCGAAAGACCCTATTGAGGAACAGACTATGTCACAAGTCATCGTAGTAATCGGCGATCGTTTAGGTAAAGGCCAGAAAGTTGCCGCAGGCGTTGAGAAAGCCGGTGGGAAAGCCGTAGTGGTGCCAGGCGTGGCGGCAGATATGAAACTGGGCGACGTAATGAAAGCTGAAAATGCTTCATTCGGCATCTCCTTCTGTGGCAGCGGCGGCGCCGGTGCGATCACCGCTCAAAACAAATATGGCTACAAAGCCAAACACGGTATGCGTTCAATTGATGAAGGTGTGACCGCCATCAACGAAGGCGCCACGGTGCTGGGCTTTGGCTTTATGGACAAAGAAGAGTTGGGTGAGCGTCTGGTGCAGGCGTGGACCAAGAAGCACGGTAGCTGATCGATGAAGGAAAACTTCACCACCACGGTGAACGTCAGTGGCAAAGGCGACAGCAGGGAGCGTGCCTTTGCCGATGCGTTGAGCCGGGTACAAAACACGGTCCTGAAAGCGACCAACAAAGTTCTGCTGCGGATTGAACCTCAGGATGTGAAGGTGGTTCAGGCCAGGCAGAGCGTCAGAAAAGAGAAGTTTTTATTCTTTTTCCTGGCGAGAGAGCGGCGGAGTTACAGCGTGGAGCTGGATATTACCGTCAACGTAACGGTAATCGACACAGATAAGATCGATTTCGTTACGCAATAAAGCCCTGCCCGTCCGGGCAGCAATAACCATGACTTAAAAACGTTGGCGTAAGCCTGAAAGGAAAGACTGATGTTTTTAATTATTCTCTTAAAGTCGCTCATCATCGGCGGTCTTGTCGGTGTGGGCGTCGGCGCAGGTGCGGCGCGCATGTTTCACGCACCAACTACGCAGGGGATGGGGGCATTTCGTACACTGGGTGAACTGAATTCCTGTGAAGGCGATCCGGCTTCTCACTTCTCTTTTGGTCTGGGTTTCTTCTTCAACGCCTGGGCGTCTTCCGTGGCCGCTGGTTCATTCACTCAGGACGTTGATCACCGCATCATTCCTCACTGGGGTGCGGCTGCGTTGATGGTGAAAAACCGCAACGTTGCTGACACGCTGCACAATCCGAAAAAGATGGCGATTGCCTGCGGCATCATCGGCATGATCGTCGTGGCCTTCCTTAACTCTACGGCTTCAGCAGTGCCGGCAGCACTACAGGTTACCGCAGTGAAAGTGCTGGTACCTGCCGCGAACCTGCTGGTTAACACCATCATGCCGGTGATTTTCTGGCTGGCAGCGATTGATGCCGGTAAAAAATCGGGCTTCTGGGCCACTATTTTTGGCGGTCTGGCACAGCTGATCATGGGTAACGCCGTACCGGGTCTGGTGCTGGGTATTCTGATCGGTAAAGGGGTTGAAGAGAGCGGCTGGAACAAAGTTACCAAAATCATGATGACGGCAATCGTGCTGCTATTCGTGTTGAGCGGTTTCTTCCGCGGCTTTGATATGAAGATGCTGCAATCCTTCCAGCTGGGTGTTCCGGGCTGGCTGGAGATGATCCACAACTCCCTGAGCGGTAAATAAGAGGACCCTAATAATGGAAGAGTCAAAAAGCGGTTTCTGGTATGCCGACTGGTCTTTCCCGATTTTTGTCGGGCTGCTCTCTGCCGGGGTGTTTGCGGGTACACACATGTACTACACCTATGGCCTTGGAGCCTTTAACGAAGTGGCTTTCGTCTCAATGCTGCGTTCCGGCATGGAGACGGGCGTTTACGGTGCCGTAGCGGCCTTTGGGGCCAGCTTCCTGTTCGCCCGTATCATCGAAGGATCGCTGGTTGGGATCCTGGATATCGGTGGTGCAATCCAGACCGGTGTTGGCCTGGGCGTGCCAGCGCTGCTGCTGGGCGCAGGCATCATCTACCCGGTGGCGAACTTTGCTGCTTCGCTGGTCACGGGTCTGGTGATAGGTGTGGCGATTGGCTATCTGATTATCCTGGCGCGTAAGTTCACCATCAATAACAGCGACTCCACCTACGGTGCCGATGTGATGATGGGCGCAGGTAACTCATCTGGCCGGTTCCTGGGGCCTTTGATCATCCTCTCGGCAATGACCGCCTCTATTCCGATCGGGCTGGGATCGCTGGTGGGTGCGCTGTTGTTCTATCTCTGGAACAAACCGATCACCGGTGGCGCTATCCTGGGCGCAATGCTGCTGGGTGCCATTTTCCCGGTCGCGCTTTGAAGTAACGGCGGTTTGTCCGGAGAGGGCAAACCGCTTTGACGGATGTCCCATTCCGGTGAAATAAGGAGTGTGCAATGTTTGATCTTATTATCCGCCGTGCCCGTCTGGCCGGTGGCGACCTGACAGATATCGCCCTGAAACAGGGAAAGATTGCCGCACTGGGTGAAGTCCAGGGGCCAGCCGTGCAGGAATATGACCTGGCAGGGCGTTACTGGCTGAGTGCTGGCTGGATTGATTCCCACGTGCATTGCTACCCAAAGTCGCCCATTTATCATGATGAAGCGGACCGGATCGGGGTGGAAACTGGCGTGACCACGGTAGTGGATGCTGGCAGTACAGGTGCCGATGATGTGGATGAGTTTTATCAGCTCACCCGGTCGGCCAGCACCCAGGTTTATGCGCTGCTGAACATCGCCCGCACCGGGATTGTCACGCAGAATGAACTGGCAGATATGACCCAGATTGACAAGGTTGGCGTGCGCGATGCCGTACAGCGTCTGCCCGGTTTTATCGTGGGTATTAAGGCGCGCATGAGCAGCAGCGTGGTGGGGGCCAACGGCATTAATCCGTTGATCCGTGCGAAAGAGATCCAGCAGGAAAATGGCAATCTTCCCCTGATGGTGCACATCGGCAATAATCCGCCGGATCTGGATGAGATTGCTGACCTGTTGACGGGCGGCGATATCATCACCCACTGCTACAACGGCAAACCTAACCGTATCCTGACGCCTGCCGGAGAGCTTCGTGCTTCCGTCAGGCTTGCTATCCAAAGGGGTGTCCGGCTGGATGTCGGTCACGGCAGCGCCAGCTTCAGCTTTGAGGTGGCCCGTGCTGCCATTGCCCAGGGCATTCTTCCGCACAGCATCAGCTCAGATATCTACTGCCGTAATCGCCTCAACGGGCCTGTTTACACTCTGGCCCACGTGATGTCCAAGTTCTTTAACGTGGGCATGACCCTGCCGCAAATCATCGATTGTGTTACCCGCAAAGCGGCGGATGGCCTGCGTTTGCAGGGTAAAGGGCGGCTGGAAGTGGGAATGGATGCCGACCTGACTATTTTTGATGTCAGTGAGGAAACCTGCCTGTTTACCGACTCCGAAGGGCTGTCGGTTTCAGGTGAAAAGCAGTTGGTTCCGCTGGCCGCCGTGGTTGGCGGTCAGTGGTTCACTACCGACGAAGGGAAAAAGCATCATGTCTTCGATTTATGAAAAATATGGCCTGAAGCAGGTCATTAATGCCTCCGGCCGCATGACCATTCTGGGTGTTTCCACCCCCAGCGCTGACGTGGTTGAGACGGTCAATTATGGCCTGAATCACTATTTTGAGATGAAAGACCTGGTCAACAAGACCGGTGCCTATATTGCGAAACTGTTGGGATCGGAAGATGCGGTAGTGGTCTCCTGTGCCTCGGCCGGTATCGCTCAGTCCGTGGCGGCAGTGATTGTCAAAGATGATGACTGGCTGCTGGAAAATCTTCACGCCACGCCCTTGATCGTGCCGCACGACATCGTAGTGCCTAAGGGCCATAACGTGAATTTCGGTGCCCCAGTGGGCACTATGGTCGCGATGGGCGGTGGTCGTCTGGTGGAGGCCGGGTATGCCAACGAATGCTCCGCCGATCAGCTTTCTGCGGCGATCACGCCACAGACTGCCGCGCTCCTCTATATCAAGTCTCACCACTGCGTGCAGAAAAGCCATCTCAGCGTCGAACAGGCTGCCGGGGTAGCGCGTAAGCATGGCGTCCCATTGATTGTGGATGCGGCGGCGGAAGAGGATTTGCAGTGTTACTACCAGTACGGCGCAGACCTGGTGATTTACAGCGGCGCGAAAGCCATTGAAGGGCCGACCAGCGGGCTGGTAATGGGCCGCAAACAGCACGTTGAGTGGGTTAAGCGTCAGTCGCAGGGCATTGGCCGGGCGATGAAAGTGGGCAAAGAGGGCATCCTTGGCCTGACGCAGGCGATTGAAAACTATCTGGTGCAGGAGAAAGTCTCCGGCGCACAGATGGTGGAAAAAATGACGCCGTTTATCAGCAACCTTAACTCGCTGGCTGGCATCACTTCCCGCGTGGTCTGGGACGCGGCAGGGCGTGACATTGCCCGTACTGAAATTCATTTTGATGAGGCAGTTATCGGCCACACCACGGGCGACCTGGTTCAGGCATTGAAGACAGGCGAAATCGCTATCTACTTCCGTGGATATAAAGCCAATGAAGGCATCGTGGAAGTGGATGTGCGCAGCGTAACGCCAGAGCAGCTGAACACCATTTATCTCTGTATTAAATCACTGTTGGCAGGAGAGAAAAAAGCATGACGCTGACCCCAAAATTCTACCAGGACCGCGTGTGCCTGAACGTGCTGGCCGGTTCCAAAGAGAACGCCCGTGAGATCTGGCAGGCTGCGGAAGGCCATGTGCTGGTGGGCGTGCTGTCGAAAAACTATGACAGCGTGGAAAGTGCCGTGGCTGATATGCGTGAGTATGCCGCCCTGATCGACAATGCGCTCTCCGTCGGTCTGGGGGCAGGCGATCCTAACCAGTCCGCGATGGTCAGCGCCATCTCGGCTGAAGTGCAGCCTCAGCATGTGAACCAGGTGTTCACCGGTGCGGCAACCAGCCGGGCGCTGCTTGGGCAGAACCAGACCGTGGTTAACGCGCTGATTTCGCCGACCGGCACTGTAGGTCAGGTTAAGATCTCCACCGGCCCGTTAAGCTCCAAAGCTACGGATGCCATCGTGCCGGTTGAAACGGCGATTGCGATGCTCAAAGATATGGGCGCGAGTTCGGTGAAATATTTCCCGATGGGCGGCCTGAAATCTATCGATGAGTTCAAAGCCGTAGCCAAAGCCTGTGCTGAACAGGATTTCTGGCTGGAACCTACCGGCGGCATCGATCTGGAAAACTATGAAGCGATCCTGCAGATCGCGCTGGACGCGGGCGTGCCCAAAATCATCCCGCACGTTTACAGTTCGATCATTGATAAAGATTCCGGTAATACCCGTCCGGCTGACGTCAGCACCCTGCTGGCGATGACTAAGAAGCTGGTCGGTTAAGGCTCCCTGGCGGGCAGTCATGCCCGCCTTTTCCGCACTCTTATGCTCCTTCCCTTTGCCGGAAAACCATGCCAGCATCAGTGGAGGGAAAGGATTCCACCTGCACACTGGAGATGCCCGAGCCGATTAATAACAAGGAACATCCGTGAGATTCCCAAACCAACGCCTTGCCCAGCTGTTTGATGTATTACAAAACGAGACGTTGCCCCAGGATGAACTGGCGCGACGTTTTGACGTATCAACCCGCACCGTCCGCACGGATATCACCGCCCTGAATGAACTGCTGGCCGATCACGGCGTACGTTTTGTTCTGAACCGGGGGGAGGGCTATCAGCTTAAAGTTGAGGATGCTGAGCGTTACAGCAAGCTGCAACAGCAGTCGCCTTCACATTTGCGCGTCCCCCGTACTTCCACCGCCCGTGTTCACTATCTGTTGACCCGTTTCCTCACTTCAGCTTTCTCCCTGAAGCTGGAGGATCTGGCTGATGAGTGGTTTGTCAGCCGGGCCACGTTGCAAAGCGATATGGCTGAAGTGAGGGAGTGGCTGGCTCGTTACCAGCTGGCGATAGAAACCAAGCCGCGTTATGGCATGAAACTGTTTGGCAGCGAAGTGGCTATCCGCACCTGCCTGACGGATTTGCTGTACCAGATTGCTCAGGAGGACAGCGAAGATCCGCTGCTGAACCTGGAAGCGCTGAACAGCGGAATGCTGGGAACGCTTCAGCCGTTGCTGCACCTCTGTTTCAGCCGTTTTCATATCCGGATGACGGATGACAGCGAGTTCTATCTGAGGCTCTATTGCGCGGTGGCGGTAAGGCGTATCAGCGAGGGCTATCCGCTATCCGACTTCAGTGCAGAAGATGTGGAGGAGGATGTGCGTGATGCAGCCCGGCATATCATCAACCTGATGAGGCCCATTACCGGCAAGGCCATTTCCTCTTCGGAAGAGGCCTATCTGCGCGTGAACATCGCTGCACGGCGTATAGAGGAGATGGCACCCAGCGCCATCAGCCCGGATGACGGTGAGACGCTGGTGGACTATATCCTCAGCTACATCAACACGCACTACAACTTCAACCTGCAGAACGACGCTCAGCTCCGGGCAGACCTGCTGACGCACATCAAAACGATGATCACCCGCGTGCGCTATCAGATCAACATTCCCAACCCGTTACTGGCCAACATCAAGCAGCACTATCCTATGGCCTACGACGTGACGCTGGCGGCGGTCTCAAGCTGGGGGAAATATACCCCGTATGTGATCAGCGAAAATGAGATTGGTTTTCTGGTGCTGCATATCGGTGTCGGGCTTGAGCGGCACTATAACGTCGGCTATCAGCGTCATCCGCGGATCCTGCTGGTCTGCGATACCGGCAACTCCACGATACGGATGATCCAGGCCATGCTGACACGAAAATACCCGCAGATCATCGTCGGCAATATCGTCTCGCTGCGTGAATATGAGCAGCAGGAGAGCATTGAAGAAGATTTCGTGATTTCCACCGCGCGCCTGAGCGAAAAAGACAAGCCGGTGGTGGTGATGTCGCCGTTCCCTACGGAGTATCAGCTGGAGCAAATTGGCAAGCTGGTGCTGGTGGATCGCACCCGCCCTTACATGCTGGAGAAGTACTTCGATGCCAGCCACTTCCGCATCATTAACGAGCCGGTAACTCAGGCCGGTCTGTTCCGGATGCTCTGCCAGCAGCTGGAACAGGAAGGGGTGGTCGATAATGATTTTTGTGATTCCGTGGAGGAACGCGAAGCTATTGTCAGCACCATGCTGGGGGAAGGGATAGCCCTGCCGCACTCGCTGGGACTGCTGGCGAGAAAAACCGTGGTCTACACCGTGCTGGCGCCACAGGGCATCGCCTGGGGAGATGAAACGGCCTACGTCATTTTCCTGCTGGCCATCAGCAAAACCGAATATGAAGAGGCGATGGCTATTTACGATCTGTTCGTCACTTTTATGCGGGAAAGGGCGATGACCCGCCTGCGGGATAGCGGCGATTTCGACAGCTTTAAAGCGGTGGCAATGGATTGTTTAAGCCGGTTGTAACCACTGAACGTTGAAAAGTGCAATCCCCGTAAACAGGGCTGAACTACTGGGGAGGGGGCGGAGAGATATCAGAACAGCCCGTGCCGGGAAAGGCACGGGCAGAATCAGGCTACTTCAGAATAGTAAACGCGGTAGTGACGTGCTTAACGCCGCTAACCCGGCTGGCAATATCTGCCGCCGCCTTCGCTTCAGAATCTGTTACCAGACCCAGCAGGAAGACTTCTCCACTCTCGGTAGTGACCTTCACATTGGAAGATTTAACCTGATCGCTCGACAGCAGTTGCGAACGAACTTTGGTGGTGATCCAGGTATCCGAAGAGGCGGTGCCAAAGGTGGCTTTATCGCCGGTGCGGATCTCATTATACACTTCAGTAGCACCGTCTACGCCCATAGTGATCTGTTTGGCGCGGCTGGCAATATCAGCAGTAGGTGACTGGCCGGTCAGCAGGACTTTGCCCTGGTAAGCGGTGGCCACGATATGTGCGTCATTTTTGATTTGCTCATCTTTGGACAGCGCATTACTGACGCGCAGTTCCAGGGTGCCGTCGTCCACCTGAGTGCCAACGGTGCGGGGATCGGTGGCGGTTTTGGTCGCAACCGCAGCACTGCCGATCACTGCTGCCACGCAGCCCTGTAACATCAGCGCGGTCAGTACTACGGCAATTGCAGATAATGCCTTCATTTAAGCTCCTTCAAACGTCCTGGTGGGGAAATAAGGTGTTATCAATTAAATCGCACAGGCAATTCACAGTTAACATGTGCATTTCCTGAATCCTCGCATTCCGGTGCGAGGGGATGCGGATTTCCACATCGTGAGGTCCCAGTAAACCGGCCAGCTCGCCGCCGTCATAACCGGTAAGCGCGATGATCGTCATATCACGCGTTACTGCTGCTTCCACGGCTTTCACAATATCACGGCTGTTGCCGCGCGTTGAGATGGCCAGCAGAATGTCACCCGCATGGCCCAGAGCCCGGACCTGCTTGGCGTAAATTTCATCGTGCAGACGATCGTTACTGATCGCCGTCAGCAGCACGTTATCGGCGCTGAGCGCGATGGCCGGGAGGCTTGGGCGCTCGGTTTCATAACGGTTAATCATGCAGGCGGCAAAATGCTGGGCATTGGCGCTGGAGGTGCCATTGCCACAGCTCAGAATTTTGTTGCCGTTTAACAGCGACTGCACCATGGTCATTGCCGCATTTGAGATGGCATCCGGTAATGCCTCGGCGGCGGCAATCTGCGTCTGAATACTTTCGGTAAAACACACTTTTATTCTTTCCAGCACTTCATTCACCTGGTATGTCGTAGAGTTTTCACTCAGCCGTAAAGGCATTGGGTAACCAGTCGACCTGCGTCCCGGTTATCGCTATCACATCAAAGCGGCAGTCTGCCGTTTCCAGACTGCTGTTGCGTCCCCTGAGCCACAGAGCGGCGGCACGCAGCAGCTTTTGCTGTTTGGAGCGGGTCACGCTGGCAGCCGCGCCACCAAACAGCGCATTGCGGCGATAACGCACCTCGACAAACACCCATGTCTGCCTGTCGCGCATAATCAGGTCAATTTCCCCGACGCGAAAGCGGGCGTTTGCCGCAACAAAGATCAATCCTGCGTTCTCCAGCAGGCGGCGGGCCTGTTGCTCATAGCCCGCCCCCGTTTGCTGGCGACTCAGTTTGCCGGAACGATTTGCCCCTGACGGTACTGGCTCCATGTCAACTTCCTGTTGATGACGCAATCCTGGGTTGCGCTCAGGCTGCCGGTTTCCCCTTTGATCTGGAAGCCGGGCATCTGGCGCATTTCGTTAAAGTGGTTGGCCAGTGTCCAGGCATCCACGCCCATGGCATACAGACGAACCAGCGAATAATCGTTGTTGAAGGTCTTCGCTGCCTGCTGCATCAGAGCCGGGTCAGAGCCTGACAGCAGCGGCGCATCGCTGAACTGCAACCCTTCCATCTCCAGACGGTAGTCTGGACCTGCACCCGCCTGATAGCTGCGCGAGCTGGCATAGATCTGCACCATGCTACGGCTGCTGACACGCATTGAAATCATCGGCTTGATCAGCGCCATCTCGTCCTGAGTAGCCACAATGTAGACTGAGTCCACACTGCCGTTATCCCCTGAAGCAGCGGCTGGCGCAGGCTCCTGAGCAGGGGCGGGGATGGTCAGACCCGCGATGGTGACACCCTGGGGTTGAGCCGGCTGCGTGGCGATCGGTGTACCGCTCAGGCGCATACCCGCTCCGCTGTTAATTCCCTGCTTCAACTCGCCTTTCGAGCCAAACTGCTGTTGCAGTACCGTGCTGCCACCCAGCGTCTGCCATTCTGCAGCAAAGGCTTTGCTGACCCGGTCACCCAGCGAACTGCGTGGCACAATCAGCAGGGGGGCGCGACGGCCCTGGTCCCACATATGATGAGCGGCATCGCGGGCTTCGTCTTCAGGAGAAAGCGCAAAGTAGCAAAGATTCGGATGGTTCTGTACTGACTCCGGCTCATTCAACGCCAGGATATTCAGCGGTGTCTGCACCGTGGCAAGCTTCTCTACGTCGCTTTTGATCAGCGGACCGACTACCAGCGTGGCGCCATCCTTCTGCGCCTGCGCCAGAACCTGATCCACCGGCTGGGTGCTGGTGTCATAAACCTGGATTTGTGTTGAGCTGGAAGGCGGTGCCGTTTGCGCTACGTTGCCACTTTGTGCGGCAGTCTGCTGGCCTGCATTCGCATCAGCCTCCGGCGAGGTGTTGCCCTGAGGGGCTTCAATCGGGGTTGCTGAAGGGCTGACGGCCGCAGCGGGGTCTGCTGGATTGGTGGCGTCAGTGGGCTGGGCAGAGCCGTCTGCAGGAGGCGTGGTGCCATCCTGAGCCTGAGCCGGTGCTGAGGCCTGAGTCAGAACGCCGTTTTTGGCGTCGTTGAAGCCTTTCTGAATGGCGTTAGCAAAGACCTGAGCCTGCCCGCTTAACGGCAGCAGCAGCGCAATTTTACCGGTAGAAGATTGCTGGAAATTCTGCACCTGACTCAACGCGGTGGGCAGCATTTTCGCCGCCGGATTGTTCGGGTAGCGCGTCTGCCAGTCGCTGAGGCCTGCTTTCAGCATCTCCGGATCCTTGCTGTTCGCGTTATACACGTTCAACAAGTCTAACCAGCCCTGCAGGGTGTTTTCATCCGCGTTGATCACCATGTTGTTGATCTGCGGTGGGGTCATCTGCACCAGCGTCTGCCAGGTCGCATCGATATTTTTCTGCTTATCGGCTGGATTTTGCTGCAGCGGCTCCAGAGCAATCCAGGCTCGCAGCACTTCCAGAGAAGGACGCCCCTGGTTAGCGGCAATCTGCAACTGATAGAAACGTGCCAGCTGATCTTTAGACAGTGAACCGGTGTCCACCTGTTTGAGCAGGTCAGTTGCGCCATGCACATCCTGCTGGATGATTTTCATCTGAGCCTGTAACAGCAGCGCTTCCTGGCGTTGGGTATCGTTCAGCGTTTGCGGCAGGCTGGAAAGCTGATCGTTGGCCTGAGGGAACTTCCCTTCATTTAACAGCGCTTTGATCGCGAGTAATTGCCAGTCAACCTTGTTATCATCTGAACTTTGCTGCATTTGCTGCAGATAGTAGTCAGAGGTGCCCGTAGCTGCGCCCTGCACATTCGCCTGTGGCGTTTGCGGGCCCTGACCGGTACACCCGGCAAAGAACAGGGCGGCCAGGAGAACAGGCATGCAGCGTCCTGCTTTGTTATGAATGACTTTCGAAGGAAGCATACTGTATCCAGTGATGTTTTTTTCAAGATGCTCAATATTAAATCGGCAATTCGGATCAAACAATGAAACAACGCGATGATATTTCTGCCAGCACGCTCTATATCGTTCCAACACCGATTGGTAACCTGGGCGATATCACCCAGCGTGCGCTGACGGTGCTTGCGGGCGTCGATCTGATTGCAGCGGAAGATACACGTCATACCGGGCTGTTGCTACAACATTTCGCCATCAATGCGCGCCTGTTCGCATTGCACGATCACAATGAACAGCACAAGGCCGAAACGCTGATCGCTAAGCTGCAGGAAGGGCAAAGCATAGCTTTAGTTTCCGATGCCGGCACGCCGCTTATCAACGATCCGGGCTACCATCTGGTTCGCCGTTGTCGTGAAGCCGGTATCCGCGTAGTGCCGTTACCGGGCGCCTGTGCCGCCATTACAGCACTGAGCGCCGCCGGCTTACCGTCCGATCGTTTCTGTTACGAAGGGTTTCTGCCAGCCAAAAGCAAAGGTCGCTGCGATACGTTGCGCGCCCTTGAACAGGAGCCCCGCACGCTGATCTTCTACGAATCTACCCACCGTCTGCTGGAGAGTCTACAGGATATGGTGACGGTATGGGGAGCCGAACGTTATGTCGTGCTGGCGCGCGAGATCACCAAAACCTGGGAAACTATTCAGGGCGCACCGGTGGGTGAGCTGTTAGCCTGGGTGCTGGAAGATGAAAATCGCCGCAAAGGCGAGATGGTGCTGATCGTTGAGGGTTTCCATGCTGAAGAGGAGGCTTTGCCCCCTGAAGCCCTGCGGACTCTGGCGCTGTTGCAAAAAGAGCTGCCGCTGAAAAAAGCCGCGCAATTAACGGCGGAAATTCACGGGGTGAAAAAGAATGCGCTGTATAAGTACGCCCTGGAGCAGCAAGAGGGGTGACAAACCGCGCGGAATGCCCTATTATCCGCGCCGAAGCTGACCAGGCAGTCGCCGCTTTGTTGCCGTCCCCCTTAGGGGGAGACAGACAGAGGGGAGGAAAGTCCGGGCTCCATAGGGCAGGGTGCCAGGTAACGCCTGGGGGCGCAAGCCCACGACCAGTGCAACAGAGAGCAAACCGCCGATGGCCCACTTGTGGGATCAGGTAAGGGTGAAAGGGTGCGGTAAGAGCGCACCGCGCGGCTGGCAACAGTTCGTGGCACGGTAAACTCCACCCGGAGCAAGGCCAAATAGGGGTTCACAAGGTACGGCCCGTACTGAACCCGGGTAGGCTGCTTGAGCCAGTGAGCGATTGCTGGCCTAGATGAATGACTGTCCACGACAGAACCCGGCTTAACGGTCAGCTTCACTATTAAATAAGAACCCCGCTCCGGCGGGGTTTTTGCTTTTCAGGGCACGATGAATGACTGTCCACGACGCTGTTTACGAAAGGAAAGCGGCTTAACGGTCAGCTTCAC
The DNA here is from genome assembly GCF_036865545.1 of Erwinia sp. E_sp_B01_1. NCBI lineage: Bacteria > Pseudomonadati > Pseudomonadota > Gammaproteobacteria > Enterobacterales > Erwiniaceae > Erwinia > Erwinia sp. E_sp_B01_1. Next base: position 570,271 of record NZ_CP142208.1, read on the forward strand.
TATTAAATAAGAACCCCGCTCCGGCGGGGTTTTTGCTTTTCAGGGCACGATGAATGACTGTCCACGACGCTGTTTATGAAAGGAAAGCGGCTTAATGGTCAGCATCAACTATTATGGTTTGTAAACTGCTAAGGTATGCCAGTTACGAAATGATTAAAGCACCTGAGGAGAGACCTTGTGAAAAGTGGACCGTTAAACGAAGAAGAACTTGAGTGGCTGGATGAGGCTCTTATGAACCACGGAAATGAAGACTCCGTGCTGGATATCTCTGAGCTTGACGGGATGTTTACCGCGATCCTTTCCAGTCCCAACAAAATCCCTTCAGGAGCCTGGTTGACGGCCTTATGGGGAGGAGAAGGGGATGTCCCTCTCTGGCCGAGTGAAGCCGACGAAACCCACTTCAATGAGCTTATTTTCCAGCATCTGAATGATACGGCTGAACGGCTCTCTACCGCGCCCGATCAGTTTGAGCCTCTGTTCGGTTATCAGACTATTGATGAGCAGGATTATGAGGTGGTGGAAGACTGGTGTTACGGTTATCTTCGCGGCATGGAGCTGGATGACTGGTCGGCGTTACCGGAGAGCCTGCTTCCTGCGCTTGATACCATCGCTCTGCACGGTAAAGAAGACAATCTTCCAAGACTTGAGCAAATGACCCCGGAAGCCTATGTAGAAAGCCAGCAGGCGATCCGCAAGGCAGCCCTGGAAATTTACCAGTACTGGTCAGCACAGCGTACAGCAGAGTAGTCAGGGGTGATGCCGATCGGCACGCCGGGCCTGATAAGGACTCGCTGTAAAAGGATTTTTGATGGCGTAAACCGGTGGCTTCAACCGGTTCTGATAATAAAAAACCCCGCATTGGCGGGGTTTTTTAATGCTGTGAAAATTTCCCTGGTGCCAGCGTAATTTTAAACTGGCAAATCAATAATCAACGCGCGCAGAGGCGTGTCCGCCTCCAGCGTCACGCTCTCTTCCTGGCTGATAAAGGCACCGTCACCACAGACCAGCACTTCTTTAGCCAGCGAACCGGTGACCGCACTCAGACCACCATGAATCGATTGCACATAGGCGCGTGACCCATGAAGCTTTATGGTCTGGCTTTCGCCCGGCTGCAGGCGGACATGATGAACCCAGACCTGCTGACGTAATTGTAAACTTTGATCGGCACCATCCGGAGAGGCAAGCAAAGTGTGGCGGGCTCTGCCCGGCAAAGTGACAAGCTGTACAGCGGCGTTTTCACGCTCGGGGCAGGCATCCAGCCAGATTTGCATCCGCGTAAGCTGCTGATCTTTACTGAGGTTAAGCTCGCTGTAGCTGACGCCTGGATGGGCAGCCAGCAACAATGCTTCACCTGCCCGTGCAGTGATGTAGTTGCCCTCGCTGTCGCGATACTCTGCCTCACCCTGCAAAATCAGATTCAGTATATCGACCTTTGGATAGGTTCTGGGTTGAAAGGAAGCCCCTGGTGCCAGCACTTCCTGATTGAGCACGCGCAACGACGCGTAGCCCAGTAATTTAGGGTCAAAATAGTGGCCAAAGGAAAAAGTGTAACGCGCTTGCAGCCAGCCAAAATCAGCCATGCCACACGCCTGCGCGGTGCGACTGGTAATCATATATCCTCCCCGATCGCTGAGTTTCCGAGACCGTTTATTATCCTTCTATGGTAAGTTTCTGGACGCCAGATTGTTAGCCAGTTAATCTGCTCGGTATATTCAAAATTCCTGACAGAGAATCGCTATGGCCAAAGATCGCGCCCTGACGCTGGAAGCACTGCGAGTAATGGATGCTATTGATCGTCGGGGGAGTTTTGCGGCGGCAGCAGACGAGCTGGGCCGGGTACCCTCCGCCCTGAGCTATACCATGCAGAAGCTGGAAGAAGAGCTGGATGTGGTGTTGTTCGACCGTTCAGGCCACCGCACCAAATTTACCAACGTAGGACGTATGCTGCTTGAGCGGGGCAGGGTATTGCTGGAAGCCGCCGACAAGCTGACAACCGATGCAGAAGCGCTGGCTCGCGGTTGGGAAACGCACCTGACCATCGTGACTGAAGCGCTGGTGCCCAGCGAATACCTCTTTCCCCTGCTCGACAAACTCGCTGATAAAGCCAACACGCAGATTTCGCTGGTAACTGAAGTGCTGGCTGGCGCCTGGGAACGCCTTGAGCAAGGGCGGGCCGATATCGTTATCGCACCGGATATGCATTTTCGCGCCTCTTCAGAGATCAACACCCGAAAGCTTTACAGCATGATGAGCGTGATTGTAGCCAGCCCCGATCACCCCATTCATAATGAGCCGGAACCGCTGTCAGAAGTGACCAGGGTAAAATACCGTGGCATCGCCGTGGCTGATACGGCCCGTGAGCGTCCGGTTCTGACTGTTCAACTGCTGGATAAACAGCAGCGCCTTACGGTCAGCACTATTGAAGACAAGCACCGTGCGCTGCTGGCTGGTCTGGGCGTCGCTTCTATGCCTTATCCGATGGTCGAAAAAGACATTGCAGAAGGGCGCTTACGCGTGGTGAGCCCGGAATATACCGGCGAAATTGAGATTATTATGGCGTGGCGACGCGACAGCATGGGAGAAGCTAAAGCCTGGTGCCTGCGCGAAATTCCAAAGCTTCTGGCGAAGCGAAACGGCTAAAGACCCCACATCAGGAACAGCTGACTGGTGTGAAAACGAAAACGGCCATCCACAAAGGGATAGCCGTTTTTTTTCGCCAGCGGAAAGCTTAGCGGAACCGCTCTTCGCGGCCGTGAGGCTCATCCCAGTTAAAGGCAGGACCAACGGAAATCACCCCGTTCGGATTAATCGTCTTGTGGCTGCAATAATAGTGATGACGGATGTGTTCAAGGTTGACCGTTTCGGCCAGACCCGGCATCTGATAAAGCTCACGCAGGAAACCATTCAGGTTCAGGTAATCACTGATGCGGTATTTATCGCATTTGAAGTGGGTCACGTATACCGGATCAAATCGCACCAGGGTGGTCCACAGGCGTATATCGGCTTCCGTCAGATGATTGCCTGTGAGATAGCGATGCTGTCCCAGCATCTGCTCCAGCCGCTCCAGCGAGCTGAACAGGGATGTCACGGCTTCATCGTAAGCTTCCTGAGAAGTGGCAAACCCCGATTTATACACGCCATTATTAACCGTGTCATAAACCCAGCCGTTCACGGCATCAATTTTGCTGCGCAGATCTTCAGGATAGTAGTCGCCAGCCCGGGCGCCCACGGCATCAAAGGCGCTGTTGAACATCCGCATAATATCGGCGGATTCGTTGCTGACGATGGTGTGTTGTTGCTTGTCCCACAGCACCGGAACGGTCACGCGGCCAGTGTATTCTTTATCGGCATGCAGATAGAGCTGATAGAGATATTCGTTCTGATACAGGCTGTCGCCCGTAGCGGCGGGAAAATCATCATCAAACGTCCAGCCGTTTTCCAGCATCAGTGGATGCACGACAGAAACTGAAATCAGGGGATCGAGGCCTTTAAGCTTGCGCATGACCAGCGTGCGGTGCGCCCAGGGGCAGGCAAGAGACACGTAAAGATGGTAACGGCCAGCCTCGGCACGAAAGCCCTCTTTGCCGGTTGGCCCTGCTTTGCCATCAACGGTAACCCAGTTACGGAAAGCCGCTTCGGAACGCTTAAAACGCCCTCCGGTGGATTTTGTGTCATACCAGTTGTCGTACCAGACACCGTCTATCAGTTGTCCCATAAATCCTCCTGAATCCCTGAATGGTTAAAACGGGCGCAGCCCCTGGCTTTCATCTGCCGCCCGGGCAGGCGGCAAAGCGAAAGCTAAGGGCTTAACGGTTCCCGCTTCGATGCTACTGAGTATAGCGGGTGTTGCTTACCATTTTTTGTTCAGGATGCGATCCAGACTGAATGCGCCAGGACCGGTAATGAACAGCAACAGGTAGCCGCCAGCGATAGTCAGATTTTTCATAAAGTTGATGGAGTTACCATCAACTGAGAAATCTGCATGGAACACGAAAGCAGTAATCAGGGTGAAGATAGCCGTGACAATCGCGGTGAAGCGGGTCAGCAAACCAAACAGAATTGCCAGACCGCCGCCAAATTCCAGCAGAATAGTCAGAGGCAGGAAGAAGCCAGGCACGCCCATGTGTTCCATATACTGTTGGGTACCTGCATAGCCGGTGATTTTTCCCCAACCCGCGACAATAAACAGCACTGGCATCAGAATACGCGCAACTAAAAAGCCAATATCTTCTAATTTTTTCATGATTAATCCTGACAAGTTTCTTTTGACGAACAACGTTGTCCGCCTCTGTGAGTTCAGGTCTGATGCGTGCTGGCGCTCAGTTCCCTTCGTTGGAAAAGATAATATTCTTGAAAGGGAATCATTGTAAGCGAGATAAACTGTCGATGTTCTTCAGGAAAATTGAACAGGTGATTCAGGGCCGGAAAAGGCTGGAGCAGGGGGGATCAGGAGGTGAAGCCCTCCCGGCGAGGATGCCGGAAGGGTTAGCGGTTAGGCATAAAGTTGCGCACTACGCGCCACGTACTCCATAAACCGAGGCCACGTTTGGCCCAGCGGGTGATGATGCGGGGATTACGCACGGACCAGATAGCCATTAAGCCACTGCCAACCGCCGCATAGCGTCGCAAACTGACCAGCGTCAGCCAGCCCTGATCGTAACGGGCAGTGCTTTCCAGAAAGCGCTTTTTACCGGCGCTCAGATCGAGCCGCTGCTGTTGAACCTGACGCAGCAGATCGGCTTTACGCTCATCACGCTCGCGGCTCATCACTCATCCTCCAGCAACTTACGGTCAGACTTCAGCTCTTTACGGGTGGCGCTTAACAGCGTTGAACGGCGGGACTTAGCCAGCGTCCAGAGGCCAAAGATGATTGCAAGGACGAACAGCACCGCAGTGGTGATGCCAATCGCCATCAGGCGATATTGTGCATCGACAGCCCAGATGATCAGTACCATCAGGCTCATCAAGCCGAAAGCGGTAAAGAGCATGGTGAGGCCAGTCATCAACAGCATCTGTATCAGATTGGCTTTTTCTTCCTCAAGCTCGACCACTGCCAGTCGCACACGGGTTTCCACTATCCCCACCATGGTGGTGACAATGCGCTGTCCGATGTTAATGACCCCTTTGCCGGGGCCCTGGCTTTGTTGAGACTCTGCCATTATCAACGACGCGTCAGCAAGACACCCAGCACCACACCAATGGCGGCACCGATACCTACGCTGGTCCAGGGATTTTCACGCACGTATACATCGGCATGATCGGCCACTTCACGGGAGGTCTGAGCAATGCGGTCACCAGAATCACCCAGGCGTGCACGGGTATCTTTCAGTGCGCTTTGTGCTTTGCTGCGCAGTTTGTCCAGTTCAGATTTAGATTTTTCGCCGGTGTTGCTCAGCACTTCTTCCAGCGTATCCGCCAGGGTTTTCAGTTCAGCGCGCAGATGTTCAGACGTTGTATCTTTTGACATGACAAACTCCTTTGATGGTCAGTAATGAGAGTCAGAACAGCACTTAGTAAGGTGCAGCCTCGACTTCCTTCAATTCATGTTGTGCTTCAGCCAGTTTCTTCTCACGCCTGGCGATTTTTTTACTGTCATCGCCATCTTCTTTTTCATCAGCCAGCTCTTTCTGGCGCTCAGCCACTTGCCGTTTGTGTTCGGCAATTTTTTCCTGATGCTGCGCTTTCAGCTTTTCATCGGTGCAACCCGCTTTCGCTTCAGTCAGCGCGCGCTCCAGGCCAGTAACACGACGTTGATTATCGTGCTTGTTAGCCAGGTCGATTTCATGCTGGATCTCCTGCTCTTTTTGCAGACACAGAGAATCCGCCGCCTGGGCAAAAGTGGCCAGAGTGAACAGGCTCAGTCCGAGAAGAGTGCGGTATTTCATCATCGTTACCTTCCATTGTGTTGGGCCGCGGGACGACCCGATATCCTGAAAAAACGCTAACCGGGTTCTCTGGCTAAGTAAGCATAGTCAGAAATCCCGAAAAGCTCAAAAAGAGAGAAGATTCTTAGGGATAGCCTGGACAACCCCAGGGAAGTTAACCCACAGATTGCTTGCGAAGAGTGAGCCGGTTCATTAACTGTGAAGAACCGGACGGATCCATCTGACCGATATCAAACCCGTAGGGCAGCAGCTGGTGTAACACCTTCTCTGCCGCGGTGCTCTGCTCCTGAGTATCAAAACGGATCACCAGTGAGTCGTTATCTGGCGTGATGCTTTTAATACGGATCCCTTCAGCATTCAGGCGCTGATAAACATAAAAACCGTCCGGCAGCGACGTTCCCTGGCGGGAAACGCGGATTTGAAGCGCCGTCTCATTGCGAAAGATGCCGGGTAAAAACGCCACCATCATCAGCGCGGAGAGACAGACCAGCAGGATACAAAGCATCCGCGTGGAGTAATATTTTTTAAGTAAAGCCGACATTATGAGTTTCCTTTCTCATTGTCCACGCTGCGCTTTTTGCGCCAGAGCACGAACAGTGAGCCAAACAAACCAAAGACCAGCAGCACCAGCGGCAGCATCATCAGGCAAAACATCAGCTGATCTTCGTATTTACGAAACAGGGGGGTCTTCCCAAGCGCAAAACCGATCACCGTCAGGATCAGCACCCACAGCAGTGCGCTCATCCAGTTAAAGAACTGGAAGCGGGCATTACTCAGGCCTGAAAGGCCAGCGATAGTTGGCAGCAGGGTTCTGACAAAGGCGATAAAGCGGCCAATGAGCAGCGCGGAAAGGCCGTGTTTGTGGAACAGATGATACGCCCGCTGATGGTATTGGGCAGGCAAATGCGATAACCACTTTTGCACCGTGGGAGTGTTCCCCAGCCATTTACCCTGAATATAACTGACCCAGCAGCCCAGGCTGGCGGCAGTGGTCAGGATAAATAACGTCATTGGGAAAGCCAGAGTGCCTTTGGCAATCAGCACGCCAACCAGAATCAGCAGGCTGTCACCCGGCAGGAAAGCGGCCGGAAGCAGGCCATTTTCCAGAAAGAGGATCATGAACAGGACAAAGTAGATAGCCCAGACAAGTGTGGGATCGGACAGGGTGGCGAAGTCTTGGTGCCACAACGCTTGGACCAGGGTTTTAAAAATATCCATTGGGTGTTCCCGAACATCATTGTTAGCGGTGTTCTGAACAAGGCCTGCACGGAGAGTTAATCGTTATTATTTGTGCGGGTCTGACTCTGAACACGGACGGTTTCTTCAGGGTAAAACAAAAAATGGCACGCTAAGCTTAATGCCGTCTCAAAGGGTAAAAAAAGCCGCTTAACTGTAACAAAATTGCGGTTAAGGAGACAGCGGAAACAGGGTGCCTTCGATGTTTTACAGGGGCAGCAGGTCCACGCAAAGAAGTTTTACACAGGCTGACATAATTGCCACTTTTTCCTGCTGAGCTGACCCGCTGATATTGCAGGAAAAAGTCCATTTATCCGGCTTTAGAGGAAAATCCGGACTCACAGGGGTATTTACGGCAACAAACTGTGTCAGGCGGAAAAAGAGCCTGGCGAAATAATGGGCAGCCCGGTTTTTTATACAGTATTAAACCCTGATTCTGTGATCTGAATTGCAATTACCCTGCGGCAGCAGGGACAGTTGGCGCGTTAACTTTTAAACAGGAGGAAGTCAATCAGCCGCAGCTTAAGCGCTGATTTTTCCTCTTACTTCAGGTTAAGGATGAAGCCATGTTGTTGCTGAATCGCAGGGATTTTCCAGGGCGGGATCATCCGGACCGTATAATTCAGTTTGGTGAAGGCAATTTTCTTCGTGCTTTTATCGACTGGCAACTCGATCTGCTGAACGAACAAACCGATCTGGATGCTGGCGTGGTGGTAGTTCGCCCCCGTAACAGCCAGACCACGAGGACGCTGAACAGTCAGGATGGCCTTTACACCACGCTGATTCGGGGTATCGATGCCAGGGGAGAAGTGGTGAGCGAGCCAAGGCTGATTCGGTCAGTCAACCGGGAAATCCATCCTTATCAGCAATTTGATGCGTTTCTTGCCCTGGCGCGGAATGAAGCTATCCGTTTTGTTTTCTCCAATACCACCGAAGCCGGAATTCAATATGCCGAAGGAGATAGCCTGGAGGCGATGCCGCCTGCCTCATTCCCTGCCAAACTCACCCGCCTGCTGTGGGAACGCTGGCAGCATTTTGCCGGAAGCAGCGATAAAGGCTGGGTCATCCTGCCCTGCGAACTGATAGATAATAACGGCGAGGCGTTAAAAGCGCTGGTCCTTCGCTACGCACGGGAGTGGGATCTGCCCTCAGCTTTCGCCGGGTGGGTTGAGCAGCACAACACCTTCTGTTCGACGCTGGTCGATCGCATTGTCACCGGGTATCCGCAGGATGCCGGAGAGATTGAACAGCAGTTGGGCTATCAGGATAACTATCTGGTGACGGGGGAGGTCTACTATCTTCTGGTGATTCAGGGGCCAGCCTGGCTGGAGCAGGAACTATGCCTGGATCGTTGCCCGCTGAATGTGCGGATCGTTGAGGATATCAGGCCTTTCAAGGAGCAGAAGGTGGCGATCCTTAACGGGGCGCACACGGCGATGGTGCCGGTCGCTTTTCTGGCCGGGCTGGATACGGTGGGTGAAGCGATGCAGGATCGGGAGATCTCAGGCTATATCGACGCATTAATACGCCAGGAGATCATCCCCACGCTGGATCTGCCTGCCGGGGAGCTGAACGCTTTCGCCGATGCTGTTCTGAACCGGTTCCGTAACCCTTTTATTCAGCATCAGCTTCAGGCCATTGCACTGAACAGTATGACCAAATTCCGCACCCGCTTGCTGCCGCAAACTCTGACCTGCTCGCAGCGACCGGGCCTCCCTCCGGTCCGTCTCACCTTTGCCTTTGCAGCCCTGCTGGCGTTCTATCGTGGTAAACGTGCCGAAGGAGAATATCTGCTGGAAGACGATGCCCACTGGCTACAGCGTTTCAGCCAGCTCTGGTCTCAGGTTGAGTGCGGGAACATCGCCCCACAGCAACTGGTAGAAACCGTGCTGGGCGACGTTCAGCACTGGGGACGCGATCTTAACCACATCACCGGATTAACTGCCGCCGTCACCGAACACCTGCAACGGATCGTTGGCGATGGCCTGCGCGAAGCTTTGCGCCGCGTAAACTGAGGAAATAACTATGCAGCGATACATAAAAATTCATCCCGATGACAATGTGGCAGTGGCGCTTGCGGATCTGGATGAGGGCGAAACGGTGGTGTTTCCGGAACAGGATGTGGTGCTAAAGCAGGTGATGGAACGTGGGCATAAATTTGCCCTTCAGCCTCTGGCAGTGGGCGATCTGGTGCTGAAATACGGCTTGCCGATCGGACATGCCACAGCGCCGGTAGCCGCCGGGGAAACGCTGCATTCACATAATACCCGCACTAATCTCAGCGACCTGGATGAATACAGCTATCAACCCGATTTTGCCACGCTTCCGCCGCAGGCCGGCGACCGCGAAGTGCAGATTTTCCGGCGCCGTAACGGCGATGTCGGCATCCGTAACGAGCTGTGGATTTTGCCTACGGTAGGCTGCGTGAACGGCATCGCGAAGCAGATGGTGAACCGCTTTCTGAAAGAGAGCAACGAGGCCGAAGGTATTGATGGCGTGCATCTGTTCACCCACCCGTTTGGCTGCTCGCAGCTTGGGCAGGATCATGAAAACACCCGCACCATGCTGCAAAATATGGCGCGACACCCCAATGCGGGCGCGGTACTGGTGATTGGACTGGGATGTGAAAACAACCAGGTGAATGTGTTCCGCGAAACTCTGGGCGACTACGATGCTGACCGCACCGCTTTTATGGCGCTTCAGCAGCACGATGATGAAGTGGAAGCGGGGCTTGAGCATCTGCGCCGTCTGTATGAGGTGATGCGTCACGACCAGCGTGAACCGGGGCGTCTGAGCGAGCTGAAATTTGGTCTGGAGTGTGGCGGATCGGATGGCCTGTCAGGGATCACCGCAAATCCGCTGCTGGGCCGTTTTTCCGATCGGATGATCGCCAATGGCGGCACTACCGTACTGACTGAAGTACCCGAGATGTTTGGCGCCGAACGCATCCTGATGAGCCGCTGCCGGGATGAAGCGACGTTTGAGAAAACGGTCAGTATGATCAACGACTTCAAACGCTACTTTATCGATCACCATCAGCCGATCTATGAAAATCCTTCGCCGGGCAATAAAGCCGGAGGCATCACCACGCTGGAGGAAAAATCACTGGGCTGCACGCAGAAAGCCGGACAAAGCCAGGTGGTGGATGTGCTGAAGTACGGCGAGCGGCTGCGTCAGCCGGGCCTGAACCTGCTCAGCGCGCCGGGCAATGATGCAGTGGCAACCAGTGCGCTGGCGGGCGCAGGCTGCCATATGGTGCTGTTCAGTACCGGGCGGGGCACGCCTTACGGCGGATTTGTGCCGACGGTCAAACTGGCTACAAACAGCGAGCTGGCGGCGAAAAAGCCCCACTGGATTGATTTTGACGCCGGTGCGTTGATCAAGGGCACTGAGATGCCAGCCTTGCTGGACAGTTTCGTCGACACGCTGGTGGAGATCGCCAATGGCCGTCAGACCAGAAATGAGATCAATGATTTTCGTGAGCTGGCGATTTTTAAAAGCGGCGTGACGCTGTAGGGAAGGGAAGGATCAGGCTCGCCACGGCAATGTGGCGAGCCTGTTACTGCTGTCAGATTCAGATGCGTTGCTCTTCGCGGCGCTCTTCAGCCATACAGGCAGCCGCCGTAAACAGAATATCGGCAGAGGAATTCAGCGCCGTTTCTGCCGAGTCCTGCAGTACGCCAATAATAAAGCCCACCGCAACAACCTGCATTGCCACCTCGTTAGGGATGCCAAACATATTACAGGCCACCGGGATCAGCAGCAGGGAACCTCCCGCCACGCCGGATGCGCCACAGGCACAGATTGAAGCCACCAGACTCAGCAGGATCGCCGTGCTGATATCCACATGAATCCCCAACGTATTCACCGCTGCCAGCGTCAGAACGGTAATGGTTATTGATGCGCCCGCCATACTGATATTGGCGCCCACCGGAATCGAAACCGAGTAGGTGTCTTCATCAAGATTGAGCTTCTTCGCCAGTGCCATGTTCACCGGAATATTGGCGGCAGAGCTGCGGGTGAAGAAAGCCGTCACGCCGCTTTCACGCAGGCAGGTAAACACCAGCGGATAGGGATTACGGCGAATCTTCCAGTACACCAGGATTGGATTAAAGACCAGCGCCATCAGCAGCATACAACCCAGCAGCAGCCCCAGCAGATGCGCATAATCCCACAATGCCGAGAAGCCGGTGGTGGCAAGTATCGATGCGACCAGGCCGAAGATACCAATTGGTGCCAGACGGATGACAATCCGCACCAGATAAGTCACGGCATCGGAAGCATCATTCAGGAAGGCACGCGTCGTATCGCTACTGTGGCGGAAGGCAAAGCCAAGACCAATGGCCCAGACCAGAATCCCGATATAGTTTGCATGGATCAGCGCGTCTATCGGGTTGGAAACCATGCTCATCAGCAGGCCGTTCAGCACTTCCAGAATACCTGAAGGTGGGGTGATAGCCTGGCTGGCATCGGTCAGTGTCAGGGTTTGCGGCAGCAGATGACTGCAGACCACAGCGACCACCGCAGCAAAAAAGGTGCTCAGTAAATAGAGGATCACAATCGGCCGGATACTGGTTTTGGTGCCGTGCTGATGGTTAGCGATGGAGGAGATGACCAGCACCATGACCAACAGAGGCGCAACCGATTTCAGCGCGCTGACAAAAAGGGTACCCAGCAGGGCAACGGATTGCGCGGTGTCTCTGGAGAACCACGCCAGGGCAATGCCCGCAGCCAGCCCAATCATAATCTGGGTGACCAGGCTTCCCTGCATCAGACGCTGCAGCAGCCCGGGACGACTTTTTTCCATACTCATAGTTAAAAACCAGTTTAATTATAAATAGCGGTGTGCCTCAGCGTCAGTTGCGCTGAAAGATGCGACACCGGTGTGTTTGCGCGGGTGAGTATAAGGAAATGTGATGTCAGGGGAAGGAAAAAGTCGCGAAAAACTGCCCCAGCTGCTTTTTATCCGGGGCTGATGAAAAAGGGTGTGACCTGAGTCAACCAGGACTGGCTGGCACCAGTCCTGATCAACACGGGTTTTACTTGCTCAGCTGCTTCTGGTCGTTGCGGTAGTTAACCCACGCGTTAACCAGCAGGGTAATGCCGAGAATGCTGCCAACTGTCGCGAGCGAGATGGAGACCGGAATATGGTAGAAATCGACTATCAGCATCTTCACACCAATAAACACCAGCACCACGGCCAGACCATATTTCAGCATATGGAAACGCTCCGCCACGTTAGCCAGCAGGAAGTACATCGCACGCAGGCCGAGGATGGCGAACAGATTAGAGGTCAGCACGATAAAGGGATCGGTGGTAACGGCAAAGATCGCCGGGATGCTGTCGACGGCGAAAATCACGTCGCTCAGCTCCACCATAATCAACACCAGCAACAGCGGGGTAGCGAACAGAATGCCGTTGCGGCGGACGAAGAACTTCTCGCCCTCCATCGTTTCAGTCATCCGCAGATGGCCGCGCAGCCAACGCACCATCGGTTTATCTCCGATACTGCCTGCTTCGTCACTGCTGCCTTCCATACCCATTTTGATGCCGGTGAAAATCAGGAAGGCACCGAAGATATACAGGATCCAGCTGAACTCAGAGACCAGCCAGCTGCCGGCGAAGATCATCATGGTACGCAGCACAAATGCGCCCAGAATTCCGTAGATCAGGACGCGACGCTGGATAGCAGGCGGCACGGAAAAATAGCTGAACAGCATCAGCCAGACAAAGACGTTATCCACCGCCAGCGCTTTTTCCAGCACGTAACCGGTCAGGAAAGCCAGGGTCTGCGTATTGGCGACTTCGCGGCTGATATTGCCGTCGAGATACCACCAGAAACCGGCAGCGAACAGCAGGGAAAGGGTGACCCACAGCAATGACCAGAGCGCAGCCTGTTTCATTGACATGGTTTGCGAGCCGCGGCGGCCCTGAAGGAAGAGATCGATAGCCAGCATAATGACCACGATAACGGCAAAGCTGCCCCACAGCAGAGGCGTGCCAACAGAGTGCATAGAAGTATCCTGTAAAGATGAAAAATGGCTGGCCGGAACGGTCGCTGTACCTCTCAGAGGATCAACGGACGTTTCGGAAACAAGCCAGGTCTCACTTACAGCAGGGTTGATCCCTGTTGCCCGACGACCGGGTATCACCTGATACCGTGCTGACGATCAATCGGCATTGAAGTTACTCCCCTATGCTGCGCCAGAAGATACGGTCCGGCGCGACACAGGTCAATCATAACTGGAAATATTTAGAAATATTTACACAGCGACGTCGTCGGGCAGCCCATCAGCCGGGAAGACGACACCCGTCTGCTGACGTATTTCGGTCAGCAGTTTTGCCGTAGCGCGTGAGGTCCCCAGCCCGGCATGGTTAATCTCGTGGTTCTCCACCAGCCTGGCAAACGTCTCAGCTTCGTAAAGCATGGTATTGATATGCTGAGGATGACTGAGATCCTGCACCCTGGCTCCGCGGGGCATAAAGCTGACGCGCTGGCATTCAGAAACCTGCTCAATGACCAGCGATCCCTCCTCTCCCTGAATTTCGCTGGGCACCACGGACTGGCTCACTTTGGAGTGCAGCAGCGTGACGTCAAAATCGCCGTAATCCATCACCACGGTGCCGTGAGCATCCACGCCGCTTTCAAGCAGGGAAGCGGTGGCGGTCACTTTATAAGGTTCGCCCCAGAGGCTGACCGCCGTGGCCAGACAGTAGTAGCCGATATCCATAATCGAGCCGTTGGACCAGGCCGGATTAAAGGTATTTGGGTTCTCACCATCCAGATAACGCTGATAGCGGGAAGAGTACTGACAGTAATTAATCAACGCTTTACGCAATTTGCCGACTTTTGGCAGCGACTGCTGCAGAATCAGAAAATTGGGCAGGCTGGCGGTTTTGAACGCTTCAAATAACACCACCTGATTGTCCCGCGCGCAGGCAATCATCGCTTCCACTTCACGCAGGTTGGAGGCGAGGGGCTTTTCGCAGATCACATGTTTTTTATGCTGGAGAAACAGCAGCGCCTGCTGGCAATGCAGGGCGTTGGGGCTGGCGATATAGACCGCATCAACATCCTCCGACTGCGCCATCTGTTCCAGCGAAGTAAACAGATGTTCGACGCGATAATCTTTGCTGAAGGACTGGGCCTGGTCGAGCGAGCGGGAGTAGACGGCGGTGAGCTTCATTTTGCCGGTTTCATGCGCGGCGTCGACAAACTGGCGGGTGATCCAGTTGGTCCCTACGATAGCGAAGCGGATCATGGCGGGTTTCAGTCTCCACAGGTCAGGACGGGTCAGGGCAGTGCATTAGCCTGCCCACGGCGTTATTGATCAGAGTAGCACGAGAGTCAGCACGGGCAATGCCTAAAAAAAGTGGTTGAGTATGACGATTATCACCGGCGTTGTGGGGCGGGATGCGGCATCATGGCGTTTGATTTTTAACGCATCCTCTTTCACGATAAGAGAAAAGGCGGCCACTCAGGGGTGAGCAGACACAATGAGCACGGGCAGTAAACACGCACTGAACTGGACCAGCATCCTGGTAGCGATCCCGGTGGGGCTGGTGGCCACGCTGGTGACGCTGGGATTTCGCCAGACTATTGAACTGATCAACGCCGCCGTGTTTGGATCGCGGCAGGATGTGACCCAGGCTATTGGCGTCTATTCCTGGTATTTCTGGCCGCTGATTGTCGGGACCGGCGGGCTGATCGCGGGTTTCTTCCTGCGCTACGCCACAGCGATAGAGCAGAAAGAGACGGTTCGCACCGATTATCTGGAAGTGATCAATGCCCGGCTGGATGCGGTTCCGACCAAAACCTCGCTGTTCCGTGCGCTCTCCTCCATTGCCAGTATCAGCAGCGGTGCCTCAATCGGTAAAGAGGGGCCGATGGTGCAGCTCTCGGCGCTGAGCGGCAGCCTGATGGGGCGGCTCTGCTTCCGCAATCTGGCGCTGAAAAACAGCGATATTGTGGCAATGGCCGCCGCGGCGGGGCTTTCCTCTGTTTATCACGCGCCGCTGGCTTCGGCGATTTTTGTGGCGGAGATTGCCTTCGGCATCTCGGCATTACAGCGCCTGATCCCGTTAATTATCTCCTCCGGGGTAGCCGTACTGACCATGTGGACGCTGGGCTACCGCTCCGCGATCTACCCCTTCTCTCATGCCCAGTTTGACCTGACGCCGGGTAATATTTTGCTGACCATTATCGTCGGGCTGCTGGCCGGCCTGGTGGGCTGGGCGATGATCTGGCTGATCAACCAGAGCCGGCAGCGTTTTGGCCGGATAAAAAGCCTGCCTTTGCGGCTGGGGCTGGGCGGCGCGATCGTGGGGACAATGGCGACGGGCAGCACCAATATTCTGGGAAACGGCTACGAAGTGATCGTGGAGATCATGGCGGGGAGCTTTGTGCTCAAGGGGCTGCTTATTCTGCTGGCACTGAAGATGATCGCTACAGCGGTTTCAGTGGGATCTAATGCGGTAGGGGGGCTTTTCACGCCGTCGTTGCTGATTGGCGCGGTGCTTGGCGTGGTGGTGGCAACGCTGGCCAGCCTCGCTGGCTGGCCGGTCAGCAACACGCTGGTATTTGCTGCGGTAGGGATGGGCGCAGTGCTCGCCTCGGTCAGCCAGGCCCCGCTGATGGCGATGCTGATGGTGCTGGAGATGACGCTGAACAGCAGCCTGCTGTTCCCGACGATGATTGCCTGCGTGCTGGCCTCAATGACCGTCTATCGTCTGCAATCCAGCAGCACCTATCCGGTGATCAAGAATCACTTCAGCCGCTCCGATGCGAAATTCGATTTCGATAACGGCATTATCTCGCAGTTTATCGTCTCCGGCGCGGCGCTGAGGCCGGAGGACACGGTGGGGAAAGCGCTGGCGGTCAGCTCATTGAAGCGGGAGCGTTTTGTCTATGTTATCAACGAGACCGGCAGGTTTATGGGCGCCGTCTCAATGCACGATATCTCACGAAAAGTGCTGGATAAGGAGATCACTCTGGACTCGCCGGTAAGCTGCGTGATGGATGATTCCTTCCCCTATATTTTTGAAAATCAGACTATCACGGAAGGATGGGAAGCGTTTGCCAGAGTCACGCTGGAGCGCCTGCCGGTGCTGAACAATCCGCTGGAGAAGAAGTATCTCGGCGCGTTAACCAAAACCAGCCTGATTCAGAAAGCCAAAGATTTCCTCTGAAACCGGGGGGAGCGTTACCGCGCCTCCCGCATTTTCATCACTGCTGTTATTTTGCCAGCGTCTATCCCTCGCGTCCCCGCAGAGCCTGCTCGGTAAGCCACAGGCGGGTATCGAACTCCAGCTGATGGTAGTCCGGCTCCATATGGCAGCAGAGCTGGTAGAAAGCTTTGTTGTGATCTTTCTCTTTAATGTGCGCCAGCTCATGAACCACGATCATCCGCAGAAAAGCTTCCGGAGCCTGCTTAAAAATGGTCGCCACGCGGATTTCAGCTTTGGCCTTCAGCTTGCCGCCCTGCACGCGCGAAATGGCGGTATGCAGCCCTAGCGCGTGCTTCATCACTTTTATTTTACTGTCATAAATCACTTTGTTCAGCGGTGGGGCATTTCTGAGTGAAAGATTCTTCAGCGTCAGGGCGTAATCGTACAGCGCTTTGTCGCTGGTGATGGTGTGGCTGGTGGGGTAACGCTTTTGCAGCACCTCTGCCAGACGCTGCTGTTCAATCAGCGTTTGCACCTGTGACAGCAGGGACTCAGGGTAACCCTGCAGGTAAATAAGCGATGACATGCTGACTCCGGGAAAGAAAAAAGTTTACTGTTAGCCCGTTTTAGGGGATAAATCGCGGGAATTTTACCACGCCGGAGATCCCATGAGCGAACTTGAACTGAGCCACCGCACGCTGACGCTGCACCGTTTTCCCCAGACGCGCGAAGAGAGCCCGCTACAGGCGTGGGATGCCGCTGATGAATATCTGCTGCAACACGTGGCGGAGAGCCAGGTCAACGGCCCGACTTTTATCTTCAATGATACCTTTGGCGCCCTGGCCTGCGGCCTGTTTGGCGAAGACCTTTACAGCATCAGCGACTCGCTGATGGGCGAGCTGGGCACCCGCCAGAACCTGAATGCAAATGCGATGGATGAAGGCGACGTGAAGTTTATCAACAGCCTCTCGCCACTGCCAGTCACGCCAGCCCGCGTACTGATCAAAATCCCTAAAACGCTGGCTCTGCTGGAGCACCAGCTGCGTTCCCTGCGCAGTGTTGTGACGCCGGAAACGCAGATTATCGCTGCCGGTAAAGCTAAGGATATCCACACCTCCACGCTGAATCTTTTTGAGCGAGTGTTAGGCGTCACCACCACCTCTCTGGCGGTGAAAAAAGCCCGGCTGATTTTCTGCCAGCCTACGCTGCCAGCGCTGGCCGATGCGCCGCTGACCTCAATCTGGCCGCTGGATGATACCCCTTACGAGATCCATAACCACGCCAACGTCTTCTCCCGCAGCGGTCTGGATGTCGGGGCGCGCTTCTTTATGGCTAACCTGCCAGACAACCTTGAAGGCGAGATCGCCGACCTGGGGTGTGGTAACGGCGTTATCGGCCTGACCACACTGGATCAGAACCCGGCGGCGCAGGTGCATTTTATTGATGAGTCATGGATGGCGGTGGCTTCCAGCGAGATGAATGTGGAAGTGAACAGGCCGGACGATCTCGACCGCTGCCAGTTCTCAGTGAACAACTCGCTGGCTGGTTTCCCGTCTGAGAGTTTCAGCGCGGTGCTGTGTAACCCGCCGTTCCATCAGCAGAACACCCTGACCGATTACATCGCCTGGCAGATGTTCCGTGATGCACGTCGCTGCCTGCAGTACGGGGGTGAGCTGCGCATCGTGGGTAACCGTCATCTGGATTACTACCGCAAAATGAAGAAGCTGTTCGGTAACTGCACCACCGTGGCTTCAAACCAGAAGTTTGTGATCCTGCGCTCGGTGAAACTGCGTTAAGCACCTCCGCTGAAAGACAGGGAAAAGGCCGGTCGTGTAGACGACTGGCTTTGGGTTATTGACATAGTGCAGGCTCCCATCGCTTTAGGGTTCGTCAGCAATTTGAGGCCGGTCGTGAAAACGACTGGCCTTTTTATTATCAGCTTTAAGGCACCTGAGTCGCCTTCTGATAAGGCGGTATGCACATAAGCAGGAGATCAGCTGCGTCGTCCGATCCAGGAAAAGCGCTGCTGATAACCGTGATCAAAATGGCTGTTGCGGCGATAGCTGGCCTGCTCTTCTGCCATGCAGTAGGTACAGAGCTGGCTCAACTCTATCTGTGCGTCCGGCACGCCTTCCCGCATCGCCATTCTTTTCGCCAGCAACGGCAAATCAAACCATACGCCCTGAGTCGTACCCACCGCCTGCGCGCGAACTGCCTGCGGGTTGGTCGCTTGCACTGATGAGAAGGCGATCAGCCCGGCAAGGTCATTGGGGTTTTCCTGATGAATGCGCTCAATTCGCTCAAGGCCGAGTTCATAGCAGCAGGGACCAATCGCTGGCCCGATGGCGATAAACAGACTCTCTGGCGTGGCGCCACGTTCGCACAGCAGGCGGATCGTATTGATCAGCACGCCAGCCAGCGCGCCATTCAGGCCCGCATGCACGGCGGCGACCTGCTTTGTGCGGGTATCGGCAATCAGAACCGGCAGGCAATCGGCGGTATAGACCGAAACCGGGCGCGTACCGGTGCCAATCAAACCATCTGCCTCGCGGCTTTTGACCGGCAGCGCAGCGGTATCCAGCACCACGTCAGGGCTGTGACGCTGGTGATTATACAGGCTCTCTTCAGGAGGACGGACCCCGGCAGGCAGGAAGGCGTGATCGAGCCAGGGCAGAGAAGAGAGCAGGGGAGAGCGCCAGGTTTGCGGCATGATCCGGTCCTTTTTACGGTAGGGCGAACAATGCCTCCACTTTACGGAGGAGAAGTTAATTTTTAAAGACGTTAATTCGGCCTTTCCACTTCTCAAATCGCCAGCGCCAGCCTGGTACCCTGTGCAATAGCCCGCCGCGCATCCAGCTCCATCGCCACATCTGCTCCGCCAATAATATGCACAGGCTTACCGGCCTGCTTCAGCGAACCGGCCAGTTCCCGGTTTGGCTCCTGTCCGGCACAGATCACCACGTTATCCACCTCCAGCAACACTGGCTCGCCATCACGCAGGATATGCAGCCCGCGATCGTCAATTTTCAGATACTGCACGCCCCCCCACATCTTCACCGAGCGCATTTGCAGACTGGCGCGGTGGATCCAGCCGGTGGTTTTGCCCAGCCCCGCGCCCGGCTTGCCGGGTTTACGTTGCAGCAGCCAGAGCTGGCGTTCAGCTTCCGGCCTTACCGGTGGCACCAGCCCGCCAGGCTGCTCCAGCGTCTGGTCAATTCCCCACTCCAGGCAAAAGGCCGCAATGCTCAGGCTGGTGGCAGGGCCATGCTGGCTGAGATATTCGGCGGTATCAAACCCTATGCCGCCTGCGCCAATCAGCGCGACCCGCTGACCCACCGGTTTTTTGTCGCGGATCACTTCCAGATAACTCAGCACCGAAGGGTGATCGATGCCGGGTATTTCTGGCGTTCTTGGCAGCACGCCGGTGGCCAGCACCACCTCGTCAAACTCTGCCAGCTGCGAAGCCGTCACCCCGGTATTCAGATGCAGCGTCACCCCTGTCAGCATCAGCTGGCGGCGGAAGTATCGCAGCGTTTCGCTGAACTCCTCTTTACCAGGGATCTGCCGGGCAACAGTGAACTGTCCACCAATCTCTCCTGCGCGATCGAACAGGGTGACCTGATGGCCACGCGAAGCCGCATTCACCGCGAATGCCAGGCCCGCCGGACCGGCTCCAACCACCGCCAGACGCTTAACGCGCTGAACTGGCAGAACAGGCATTTCCGTTTCGTGGCAGGCACGGGGATTCACCAGGCAGGAGGTGATTTTCCCGGCGAAGATCTGATCCAGACAGGCCTGATTGCAGCCGATGCAGGTATTGATTTCATCGCTGCGGCCCTGCTGCGCTTTGGCTACAAATCCGGCATCGGCCAGGAAAGGGCGAGCCATCGACACCATATCAGCACAGCCTTCATCCAGCAGCGCCTGTGCCACATCAGGATGATTAATGCGGTTGGTGGCGATCAGCGGCACGCTAAGGTGCTGGCGAAGGTGTTTTGTCACCCAGCCAAACGCAGCGCGTGGTACAGAGGTCGCAATAGTCGGGATCCGGGCTTCATGCCAGCCGATGCCGGTATTGATCAGCGTGGCACCTGCCTGCTCAACAGCTCTGGCCAGCGCTATCGTCTGTGGCAAGGTATTGCCTTGCTCCACCAGATCGATCATCGACAGCCGGAAAATAATAATAAACTCACGGCCCACCGCTTCCCGCACTGCAGTGACGATCTCAACGGCAAAGCGCATACGACGTGTTTCATCGCCACCCCACCGATCCTGACGCTGGTTGGTTCGCGCGGCGAGAAACTGATTAATCAGATAGCCTTCCGACCCCATGATCTCCACGCCGTCATAACCCGCCTCTTTCGCCAGCGAAGCACAGCGGGCAAAATCGCTGACCAGTCTGAAAATCTCCTCCTCTCTGAGCTCATGCGGCTTAAAAGGATTGATCGGCGCCTGAAGCGGCGAGGGCGCAACCAGCCCGGGCTGATAGCTGTAGCGCCCGGCATGGAGAATTTGCAGCGCAATCTTTCCGCCCGCCTGATGAACGGCTTCGGTTACCAGACGATGATGATCCAGCCGATCCCGGCGATCCAGCACGGAAGCGCCAGCCATCACCACACCTTCCGGCGAAGGCGCTATTCCCCCGGTGACAATCAGCGCCACGCCTGCCGCTGCCCGTTCGGCATAAAAGGCCGCCAGCCGACGCGGCCCATCCGGATGCTCTTCCAGCCCGGTGTGCATCGATCCCATCAGCACGCGATTTTTCAACTGGGTAAAGCCCAGATCAAGAGGAGAGAACAAGGAAATCGACATAGGACCCTGAAAGTAAGTGGTCGGATGAGTTCTACTTTAGCGATGAAAAGCCCATCCGCAAAGTGCTGATAACCGGAGTGTGATGTGCCGCCAGGTATTTGCGCTCACAAGCGGCGTGGGCGGCCAGAAGCAACTACACCTAATTCATCCTCTGACTCTTATCTCAAGGAAATACAATGCCTGTAACCATCATAGCGGTTGGCGTGATCCTGCTTCTGGTGCTGATGATCGTCTTCAAAGTGAACGGCTTTATAGCGCTGGTGTTTGTCTCGGCCGTGGTTGGCGTGGCGGAAGGGATGACGCCGCTGGCGGTCGTGGCTTCTATTCAAAAAGGGATCGGCGGCACGCTGGGCACCCTGGCGCTGATCCTGGGTTTTGGGGCGATGCTCGGCAGGTTAGTCTCCGATACCGGTGCCGCACAACGCGTCGCCACCACCCTGATTGCCGCCTTTGGTAGAAAGTACCTGCAGTGGGCGCTGGTTGTCACCGGGTTAATCGTCGGGCTGGCGATGTTTTACGAAGTGGGCTTCGTGCTGCTGCTGCCGCTGGTGTTCACCGTTGTGGCGGCGGCGCAAATGCCGCTGCTGTATGTCGGTGTGCCTATGGTGGCTGCGCTCTCCGTCACTCACTGCTTCCTGCCACCGCATCCCGGCCCTACGGCCATAGCGACTATCTTTGGCGCTAATATCGGCACCACTCTGCTCTATGGCCTGATTATTACTATCCCTACGGTGATTGTCGCCGGTCCCATCTTCTCCCGCTTCCTGAAAAGCTTCGAGCGTGAACCCCCGGAAGGGTTGTTCAATCCGAAAATCTTTGAAGAACACGAGATGCCGGGTTTCTGGATCAGCATCTTTGCCGCAGTGATCCCGGTGATCCTGATGGCGCTCGCCGCCATATGCGAACTGACGATGCCGAAAGAAAATGCCCTGCGTCAGTTCTTCGAGTTCGTCGGTAATCCGGCGGTAGCGCTGTTTATCTCGGTAGTGGTGGCGGTACTGACTCTGGGGCTGCGCAACGGACGCAAGATGGAAGAGGTGATGGAGATGTGCGGCAGCTCGATAGCCGCTATAGCCATGATCGTCTTTATTATTGCCGGTGGCGGTGCATTCAAGCAGGTGCTGGTAGACAGTGGCGTGGGCAACTACATCGCCGATCTGATGAAAGGGTCCTCCCTGTCGCCGTTGCTGATGTGCTGGACCGTAGCGGCCATGCTGAGGGTTGCGCTTGGATCGGCGACCGTCGCGGCGATCACTACCGCCGGGATTGTCACGCCGATCATTGCCATCACCCATACCGATCCGGCGCTGATGGTGCTGGCGGTGGGTTCCGGAAGCGTTATTGCCTCGCATGTTAACGATCCCGGCTTCTGGTTGTTCAAAGGCTATTTCAACCTGACCGTGGTGGAAACGCTGAAAACCTGGACGGTTATGGAAACGTTAATTTCGTTCCTGGGCCTGGGCGGCGTCCTGATCCTCAACGCCATCATTCACTGATTCAGCTTTTCTGAGCCGGGTTTTAGGGTAAAACCCGGCCTTGAATGAAAGATTCAGGTTTTAAACTCACTTCATCCGAAATCATTAATAGCAGAAGTATGTGTAAAGATTTATAAAAATTTCCAGCCATTTCTGACGATTCTTGATAATCCGCGTTATTACTATCCCGCTCATTTGTCCCGGTAGAAATAAATAACTTTCCAGTCCGTATCGCCCTTAATTAATTTTCAGGCCTGCTAAATGAATGAGAACGCCGTGTTTAAAAGAGACATCTGTCTTTTTATTACGCTGGCGTAAATATAATAAATACTTATGACGGATATTTTATCAATAGCACATCATGATTTTATCTATATGATATGTATGGGTTAATAAGTATTCATTTTCAAATTTAGTAAACTGAAATAGCAATCACATAAAAATCAATGCTGTCAGGATTTATTTAATAAAAATTACATTTCTATTCAGGCGTTCTTGCCAGGAATAATCTTAATAAGTAATGTCGGGCTAAAATGTCATAACTTGTTACAGCCGTTATGTACATACTGAGTGCGGAGGTGTCTTCTCTGTTAACACTTATTTCCATTTATTTGGCGCCCAGGTTTATTCCTGTTGTCCTGAAAGAGAGACTGTATTTTGACGACACTAAAACCCCAGTTAGCAAAAAACCGGAGTTGGGCTTTGCAGCGCGGCGTTGAACTGGATGTTTCCGGCTGCGTGTATAACCTGCATTCCGTGCATCTGAAAGAGTTAAGCCAGCAAAGTGCAGAGGAAAAATCGCCATGAACCTGAATACTCTTCGTCGGGATATCCCGGCTGGTCTGGTCGTGTTTCTGGTCGCCTTACCGCTGTGTCTGGGAATTGCGCAGGCCAGCGGTCTTCCGCCCTTTGTTGGCCTGCTGACCGGTGTGATTGGCGGGCTGGTGGTCACCACTTTCAGCCCGTCTAAATTTGCGGTCAGCGGCCCGGCGGCTGGCCTGGTGACCATTGTTACCGGCGCAATGGAAACGTTGGGGACGTTTTCGGCGTTGCTGTTCGCGCTGATGATCGCAGGCGTTTTGCAGTTCCTGCTGGGCGTGATGCGGGCAGGGCGGTTTATTACCCTGGTGCCGGGAACCGTGATTAAAGGAATGCTGGCAGCTATTGGTCTCCTGCTTATTATCCAGCAGATCCCCGTGGCGCTGGGCGCAGCGGAAGGGAGCGACCTCGGGACATGGGTGACCGGTGGCGCGTTCAGCGTCTCCATCCCGGCTATTGTCGTCTCAGGGGTTGGCCTGTTTATTCTCTGGTTCTGGTCCACGCCAACCGTGAAAAACATCAAAGCGCTAAGCTGGATGCCGGGCCCTCTGGTGGCCGTGCTGGTTGGCTGCCTGGCTACCCTGGTCGGCGGCAGAATGTTCCCGGAGATTATCAGCAGCCTGTCGCGTATCTCCCTGCCTGCTTTTGACAGTCTTCAGGCGCTGACCGGCGAGCTGGAACGTCCGGACTGGAACGCCTGGCAGAATCCCGCGGTGTATATGGTTGCTGTGACGCTGGCCATTGTTGCCAGCCTGGAAACCTTGCTGAGTCAGGAAGCGCTAAAAAAGCTGCGCTCACAGACGCCGGCCCCGTCTCCGGATAAAGAGATGCGTGCTCAGGGTATTGGTAACCTGCTGAGTGGCTTCCTGGGGGGACTGCCGATCACCGCCGTGATCGTGCGCAGCTCCGTCAACGTCAGCGCCGGCGCGCAGACTAAACTCTCGATCCTGATCCACGGTGCGCTTTTGCTGATCTGTGGTCTTTACTTCAGCACGCTGCTGAACGCCATCCCGCTCGCCAGTCTGGCTGCTGTACTGCTGCATACCGGTTACAAGCTGGCGGCACCGCGCCTGTTTGTAGAGCATTTCCGTCAGGGCACCCAGCAGTATGTCCCTTTCCTGGCGACCATTGGCGGCATCCTGGTGTTTGGTATGCTGGCCGGTATCGGGATTGGTCTGGCAACGCAGATCCTGTTCAGCATCTATAAAAGCCATCGTGGCGCCATGCTGTTGACGCGTCATGAAGATCACTTCGTTCTGCGCTTCCAGCAAAACCTCACCTTTATGCATAACCCGCGGCTGAAAGGGTTGCTGGCTGAAATTCCGGAAAACAGCGTGGTGATTGTGGAAAATGACAATGCCGAATACATCGATCCGGATGTTAAAGCCGTGCTGAAGGATTTTGGCGAGGGCGCACGTAAACGCGGGATTGTCCTGAATCAGTGGCCGGTGAAACTGGCATAAGCGACAGAAAGAGAAAGGCCCATCTGAAGTTAATCTGAGTGAGGCCAGCCCTGATGCCTGGCAAAACATAGTTAGCCTGGCTAACGAAGCCGCAAGGTTAAGCAACCCAACGGCGGGAGTTGTTCCCGCCTGTTGGATGTTGCAGCATGATCCAGCAGCACCTTCTTTATTGCCTTCCAGTCCTGAAAATCAGATCCACTGGTTTCTGTACCAGAAAACTCTTTTTTGCAAAAGGGTGAAGTCGTTCTATGCTTCGGGTGCAAAATTGCGCTGTAGAGGGACTGAAATGAGATTTAATGGCCTGACAAAGGGATTTTTTATCCTGATCCTTTTTATTGTGACAGTGGCTTTTCTGGATGTTTTGGGGCCCTATTACTCTTCTGTACTGTGGGCAGCTATCCTGGCAGTCATCTTCCATCCAATGAAAACCAAATTAAGAGAAATGACCGGCGAAAGAAACGGGCTGGCGTCATTCTTAACACTGTTGATAATTTGCCTCATTGTTTTCACACCCTTGGTGGTCCTTGCCTCCTCCATGGCGATTGAATTCAACGTTGTTTACACCAAACTCCAAAACAACAACACGCAGCTTCCGGTGATTTTGGCAGATGTGATGCAGCATTTGCCCGACTGGGCACGAAGCTTCCTGTCAGAACATCATCTGGATACCGCTACTAACATTCAGCAGAAGCTTTCCCAGTTTGCCCTGCAGGGCAGCCAGTATGTAGCAGGCAGCGTATTCCTGATCGGCAAGGGGACGTTCAGCTTTGTGGTTGGCGCCGGCATCATGCTTTACCTGCTGTTCTTCCTGTTAAAGGATGGATCCTATCTGGTTAACCTGATCCTCGAAGCGCTGCCGTTATCCAGCTATGTTAAACATCACCTGTTTATGAAGTTTGCTGCGGTATCCCGTGCGACCGTCAAAGGTACCGTAGTGGTAGCCGTGGTGCAGGGTGCATTGGGTGCGCTGGCATTCTGGATCACTGGCATTGAAGGCATTCTGTTATGGGGCGCATTGATTGCCTTGCTCTCCCTGATTCCGGCTGTAGGTTCAGCGATTATCTGGGTACCGGCAGCCATCTTCTTCTTCGCTTCAGGCGTGGTGTGGAAAGGACTGTTTATTGTCGGATTCTTTGTGGTGGTGATAGGCCTGGTCGATAACATCCTTCGCCCGCTGTTGGTGGGCAAAGACACCAAAATGCCAGATTACCTGATCCTTATCGCCACGCTGGGCGGCATGGAAATTTACGGCATAAACGGTTTCGTTATCGGCCCGCTGATTGCAGCGATGTTTATCGCCTGCTGGAATCTCCTTTCCGGCCGCGACAACCGTGAAAACGCCGATGAGATAGATGAAGAGTTTATTGAAGAAGGGAAGAACCATCCTGAAAGCTGATTGAGGCACTTAAGGGTGGGTAAATGGACTTAGCATAAAAAGGCAGCTCTTTGGGGCTGCTTTTTTTATGGGTTTAGTAAAGCTTGCCACTATACCTCTGGGCTGTACGGGCCGTTGTGCGATCAATTAAAAGCTGTTGCCATTCCCAGGCTTAATCACTATTTCTCAGAAAATATATATGAATCTGGACTGCTTTCTGGTCCGGCGATAGGATAGTTTTCCACTAAAGACAGGGAGTCGGTATGGATACAGTAGAACAGCTTAATGGTAAATATTTTTTTGAGGGAATGAGTGTTGATGAGGATGAACTTATATTCTGGTTAATTCTGGATGAGTTCAGGAAAACATTCTCCGGCATTACAGATATTATGGCCGTATCCTCAATGTTACTGAGTCTTCCTGTGATCCCCGTCAGGGGTAAATTAGATGCTATAAGCACTACCAGTGGCACCAGCCCGCTGTCTCTGGCTACCCGCTCACTCATTAAGCACAGATTCAAGAGCAGACAAAAAACTATTACCTGGGGGCAGTTGGTGCGTGGGCGGTGGGCATATACAACCAGCCTGGCGGCTTATGTGGGGCGCTGGCTTCCATGGGTTGGGGCAGTTCTGACAGTTTATGATCTCTCTATAATCACCAGAAACGTGATCAACCGCTTCAGGTTGATTACCGGCAAAAAGGAGTAACGCAATCATGGATAAAGCTGAGAGTGTGAGGGTGCTGATACGTAAGCACTTCTGGGAAATGCCAGATGAAGCCTGTTTAACCACCGGGAAGATGCCAGTACTACCTGAGGATGCCGAAGAGTTTCTGAATGAATATGCTGAAACGTTGAGTGTGGATATGACCGGGTTCAGTTTTAACCGATATTTTCCCAATGAAGGGATTCGGTTTCTCCCTAATGCGATTCTGCCAAAATACCTCCGCACCGAACATCATTCCCCGGCCCCTTTGACAGTTGGGATGTTGATTGCTGCTGCTGAAGCTGGGTACTGGATAGATAAATAGCTTCACTCTATGGGAATTGTTACTGAAGCGTCATTTCAGGGGATGTATTCAATAATTTCCTGATACGGGCACGGTTGTGAAGCTATTAAAACTAAACGATATCACCAAATTTATCCGCAATGATGGCCTTCGATTTCGGGATTTGCACTCCCTGTGTGGCAAGCTTCTTTTCCAGTTTGAGAACTTCACCTGCATCGTGAATTGCCTATATAGACTTGAACATTTTCTCAGGCGGTTTTTTGTAGGCATCAAAAAATCTGCCGCCATCTCGTTGCCTGCCAGCCTGGCGCCATTAAAAAAGCCACCCGTTCAAAGGTGGCTTAATATCCTGATTTAACAGGTAAAATTTGGTGGCCCCTACTGGACTTGAACCAGTGACCAAGCGATTATGAGAAGGTTCTGCTAATCAATAAAATCAATGATTTATTATAAAAAACAACCTGTTAGATTGTCATAAATTATCAAGTTTTATCAGGGTTATTCATTTCTATCGCCATTTTATCGCCACTCCCATCAAGTGGATTCAGCCTTAAAGCCTCTTCTAAATGGTCAGGAGCGAAGTGCGCATAGCGCATTGTCATTTTGATATCTGTATGGCCGAGTACTCGTTGCAACACGAGTATATTCCCGCCATTCATCATAAAGTGTGATGCAAAGGTATGGCGTAATACGTGGGTAAGTTGTCCTGCAGGCAGTTCGACCCCGGTCCGTTTAAGCGCAGTACGAAAGGCATTATAGCAAGGGTTGAAAAGTTTCCTTTTGCCTTTGGGTAATTGTTCATAAAGATTATGGCTAATCGGCACAGTACGATTCTTTCTGCCTTTAGTTTTAGTAAAGGTGATTTTGTACTCGGTCAACTGGCTAGGTTTTAGATCCTGTGCTTCTGACCAGCGTGCGCCTGTGGCCAAACAAATTTTTACCACGCCGCTCAGGTCTACATTATGTTCACACTCTTGCAATAACCTGGCTATTTGCTCAAGAGTGAGAAAAGCCATCTCTGATTCTTCCGTTCTGAACGGACGCATATTTCTAAGCGGATTTTCGCCTTTCCATTCACCCAGGCGGTTTAGCTCATTAAAAACTGCTCGAAAATATGATAATTCAAGATTCAGGGTACGAGGTGAAACCTCTTTAACTCTGTTTGAACGTGCATAATCACCTTTAAGCCTTTTCTCTCTGTAACGTGAGAACATCTGAGCATCGAAATCCCTCGCAAGTGGTTCTCCCATACATTCAAAAGCATGGTGCATTGCGCCCTGACGTCGCAGGCCATCCTTAAGAGTTATGCCGTGGGCGCTATACCAGGCATCAGCAAGGTCTTTAAGGGTCCTACGGTCTTCTTTTTCTTCCGACCAGGGCGTTTGGATCATGTGTTGCTCATAGGCCAGAGCTTCACCCTTCGTCGCAAACTTCTTCCTGATGCGCTTTCCGCCTGCACCATTAGGGTATAGCTCACTAAGCCAGCCGCCCGCAGGCAGCTTACGGATCGACATTAGTTAACCTCGTTATAAATTCCCACTACCCGGCCAAGCATACTTATCTCATCAACAGTACATTCAAACGGGACCTTACCTCCGGCAACATGAAGGCGTTTGCCCGGAAGCACGGTTAGCTCTCTGATGCTTACAGCGTCATCAATTTTGATAAGCCATGTGCCGTCTGATAAAGAGGCACTTTTTTCAATTATGTAGGCGTCTGAACCATCGCGTACACACTGTGCGTTAGCGGGTTTTTTAGTAAAGAAATTACCGCTCATGCTCAAAACACCCATTTCTGAAAGTTTACCTTCACTTAATGTGAATGAGTGAATTTCAATTTGGTTTTCTCTCGCAGGCACGGTTCCCACTTTAGGATCGCCTTGTCCTGTCATTAGCCAGCGTATGTCTGCGCCCGTTTCCAGTGAGCAATGCACGGCAAAGTCATAGGACATATTGCCTCGCTTGTAGCGGTTTTGCAGGGTACTGGCTGCGATACCAAAATGGTTAGCTAACTGGCTTTTCTGTGAAAATCCGTAAACGGTACAGATACGATCCAGCAGTTTTTCATTGTCGAAATTGGTTTCATCTAACATTTTATGGTGACCATTTTTGGTTTGATATGTTGATTGCAACCAATATTGGTGGTAGATTGCCAATATTGAGTGAGCATCAATGACAATGCCTGATAAACCTTGAGCATTGATGACAATGTTAAACAAAATGGGAATGATGCTTTATGGCTAACGAAATTACAATTATCAAAATCCCTTCTGAAGTTGTTTATCCCAAAGAGTTTGCACTGCTTGAGCGCGTTTCAATGGCAACTGTCTACCGTTGGACGACTGGCAACAGCCCGCGCTTACCCATCGAAAGACGTGTGATCCGTCCTGGATGTCAACGTGCTGGCGGTAAGGTTCGTATCCTGTACTTACAGTGGAAAGAAGCACAGGTGCGTAAAGCCTTAGGACATTCCCGTTTTCAAATCATCGTGGGTGCTTAGTTCACTTTAAGTGAATAGGGAAAATATGGATATGTTTGATTTTCGGGTTTCCACACACAAACACTTCGATGAAGCCTGCCGCCGTTTCGCGCTAGCTCACAACATGGCTGAACTG
This sequence comes from Erwinia sp. E_sp_B01_1, assembly GCF_036865545.1. Lineage (NCBI taxonomy): Bacteria > Pseudomonadati > Pseudomonadota > Gammaproteobacteria > Enterobacterales > Erwiniaceae > Erwinia > Erwinia sp. E_sp_B01_1. Next base: position 600,126 of record NZ_CP142208.1, read on the forward strand.
GCAAAGAGCGCTGATATGCGTGTGCAAACTTTGCGAAATAAACTGAACCCAGAGCAGCTACATCAGCTAACAATCACGGAAATTTTGCTGCTGACTGACATTACAGAAGATGCGACTTTGATCGATGGCATGTTGGCCCAGCTGCAGTGCTTGCCGTGCGTGCCGGTAAATGAAGTAGCTAACGAAAAGTTGCCAGTTTATGTCATGAAGGCAACTGCAGAAGTAGGACAACTCGCGGCCAGTGCGATCTCTGCTGAGACTTTTTCTAATAGCTGCAAGCGTAGCCTGATGCAGAACGCAAATACCGGCATTCGTTGCCTTACCCTTGCCGCTCTCACAGTTCAGGCTCGTATCCACGCCAACCCTGCAATGGCTTCTACGGTAGATGCGATTAGCGGTATCGGCGCAACTATTGGGCTGAGCTGAAAACATGACGGCAATCTCAATGGCTTCTCTGCTTAAACGTCAAAGCCCATCAGCGTCATATGGTCACGGCTGGATCATGGGTGAGGGTGGTAAGCGCTGGCATCCTGTACTGAGTGAAAATAAATCTGCTTTTAACGATCAAGAAAGTAAGAGAGGTAAAACATGGCTATTGAAGCTGACTCCGCACTGGTTGCAATGAGTATGGGTGCCAGAGCTGCCGGGCTGAATCATGTAGCTGAGGTTCGTTCCAGATTTTGGGGTGACAACAGCGAAAAAGATATTTCCCGCTTTTTGGATGATATGCGTGATGTAAGGGACATTAATTATCAGGAAAACAAACGGGCGTTAAGTGCAATTTTTTATCTGGCTCACATTAAAACAGAACGCCACGAGCTTGATTTCAATGAGCTGACTACTGATGAAAGAAACGCGCTTGTCCGTGCTATGAACCATTTTCGTGCAGTCGTGAGTTTATTTCCCAAACGATTAACTCTACCTAATTAAATAACCCCTTCAGTAAATGACGTTAACCCGTCGGGCATCCCTTTGCCCGAGTTCAGGAAAAAGAGAAATGAGAAATATCGAAACCCGTAATTTTGACAGTGAAACAGAAGCCCTGACCGCGCTGCTAAACAAGGCCCGTATTGAAGAACGTAAAGACCGCGCGCTGGCCGTTTCCGATCGTCTGATTGAGCTGGCCGTACATATTCATCAGCAGGATATGAACGGTACCGAGGCCGCCGAACTTATCCGCCGTGAAGCTGAGCGTTACACCAATGAATCGCAGGAGCTGCACTAATGGCCGATTCAATGGACCTGGTACAGCAGCGCACCGAAGAAATGCTTGCACGCAACATTGCTCAGGTCACTCACCGTCTGGTTACGGTCAGTGCCTCTTTCTGTGAAGACTGCGACGCACCGATCCCTGAAGCGCGCCGCCGTGCCGTTCAGGGCGTTACCCGTTGTGTTGCGTGTCAGCAAATGGCGGAGCGTTTAGAGCAGTATCACAAAGGTGGTTCGGAATGAGTCTGAAGCAGGTTATTGATGGCCGTTACGCCATTTCGGTGCAGCAGCAAAAACAGCCGGGCAAGCCCCGGCTTATTGCCCTGGAAAAATCCGCCTGGCGCGATGTGGATGGTGTTCGCAAACAGGTTTTTGACGTCATGGCCCTGTATGACAATGAGGTGATGCTGACCCGTGATCTGGTCTCTGACGCTATTGGGCATGAAGTGCTGCGTAAGGGCATGAAGACCATCAGCAGCTATGTCGCAGAAACCCGCAGGCTGGCAGAGCTGACAGAGCTGGCGCTTGCCGGTTTAAAAGGCACACATGACTGATACCGTGCTGAATCCAATGCAGGGTGAATATCACGCCGTTAACCATATGCGGCGTGAGTTTTTTGCGTCCGGCGCGCCGAAAGATATCACCCTGACCGAGCTGAAGCTGTGGCACAAAGATGCCGCAGACCATAACTGGCGCAGCCAATACCTGCACGACATGCCGGATTTTCTGGCTGGTTATTTTGGTGAACGCTATGCCAGACTGCTGGGAAATGAAAAGCAGGGTCGCCGTCGGGCCAATACATTTTTACGCCAGACTATTGGCAAAAGTGTATTGCCACGCCTGCAACTGGTTCAGGAGCGATACAAGCTCTCTGAATCCGCCACATTTGAACTGCCATTTGTTAAGCAACTGCAACGCCTCCCCATGCTGGCTCGTCAGGATATCCGCGATCTGGCATATAAAGTTGGCATGTTTATGGCTCAAAACGTGGCTGATTTTACCTCTGCTGTAACCCTTCCCGATGATGCTGATGAAGAAGTCATTACCCTGACAGCCTACCGCTATATTGCTCAACTCACCGCGCTGACGGGTACTGTTCCGCCTTACTGGTCTGAATTTCAGGCGGGTAAGGGTGTGCTTGCTCTGCGTAAAGCGCAGTCAGGGCTCTTGCGTATGATGGCCCCGGAGTGGTGGCGGGGTCGCCTTAAAAAGATGCGTGATTTACAGCGTGAGCACATGGCAATAGCAGTGGGGCAGGTGCAGAAATCCGCCTCTCCCTATGTATCGCGCAGTACCCTGGCCGAATGGATAGAGCAGAAGAAACGCAACCGGGATTTCTTTAAGCGCTTCGATTTGATCAACAAAGAAGGGGATCGCATTGCGCTGGATGAAATGGTTAACCGCAGCGTCGCTAACCCGGCGATACGCCGTCGTGAACTTATGACGCGTATGCGTGGCTTTGAGGATGTTGCGAATGAAACTGGTTGCGTGGGCGAGTTCTATACGCTGACTGCACCATCAAAATATCATGCGGTTTACAGTCAGGGCGGTTTTATCTCTCAGTGGAACGGATCAAGCCCGAAAGACACGCAGCGTTACCTGTGTAATGTCTGGTCAAAAATCCGCGCGGCACTTTCGCGTGAAGGCATTCACCTGTTCGGTTTTCGTGTAGTGGAGCCGCATCATGATGGTACTCCGCACTGGCACATGCTGCTGTTTATGGAGCCTGAACATAAACAACGCGTGTACGACATTATGGCCCGCTATGCGCGTGCAGAAGATGCGCACGAGATGACTACCCCTGAAGCACGTAAGGCACGTTTTCATGCTGAAGCTATTGACCCGACAAAGGGCAGCGCCACGGGCTATATCGCTAAATACATCTCAAAGAACATTGACGGTTACGCGATGGACGGCGAGAAAGACGATGAAACCGGTGCAAACATGCGTGATATGGCGAAAGCCGTTTCAGCCTGGGCGTCGCGCTGGTCTATACGCCAGTTTCAGCAAATCGGCGGTGCGCCGGTCACGGTGTGGCGTGAATTGCGTCGCCTCAAAGATGCCAGTCTGCCTGACAGCAAGATGGATGCCGTGCTGGCGTCCGCCTCTGTCGCAAGCTGCTGGGCTTCTTACACTATGGCGCAGGGAGGCCCGCTGGTTGCGCGTGACGATTTAGTGATACGCCTTTGCTATGAAATCACCGAAATGGGGAATGAATATGCGGAAGACGTACAGCGTGTTAACGGTATCTACTCGCCATTCATTGCCGGTTCAGAAGTTCTCACGCGTCTGGTCAAGTGGGAAAAGGTCGCCAAACTGGCCGATGCGCCAGCGGAGGCTGCTTTTCATGGCGGCTCTGCCGCCCCTTGGAGTTCTGTCAATAACTGTACGGGGCTACAGCGCCGACGATTAGAGCTGGAACTTAAAACGAGAGGTTTTGAGGGGAGTGAAGATGAAATCAGGCTGCTCGTAAGTGGCCGTAGCCTGGATGCAGGAGCAAAAATGCGACTTTTTTACCGGAGTGGACGATTGCAGGAGGATGACTATTGGCAGCAGTAGTTTTGACACTCTTGATAAAGTGATTACTTCTCCTAGCAGAGGGGGCTTGGAATCAATTTAACTTCGGCTATCCAGCAAAAATCGGCAACCAAAAATTTATAAACTGTTGGTCCATAACATCTTTAATGAAATGATTTTGCCAGATTAATCCTATGAAAAAGTAAAAAGTGGTTCACAATTTGTCAGAAAAATTATACTGTATTTATGTACAGTATTTAGCGTTGGGGAGGGTAAAATGGCGGATGAATTACAAGAACGGGTAATGATTGAGCGTGTAGAGTTGATAGCTCGGCTGACTACGGAGGGCGTCTGTAAAGAGCGGGACAGAGAGATTGCATTAAACCTGATTGCCGAGATCGCAGCTAACAATACGCTTTCAGATAGAAATTTTTCGGTCGCTTTTTCGACCGTTCCTTGTCAAAAATAGCTTTAGGTAACTGTCAGCAAAACAGGTAAGCAGCCATGCATGCATAAGGTGCATGGTTTTGCATGCATTGATCCCGTCGGTGGATCCCTTTGAAGGCCTGAGCTGGCGTGGTTCCAGCTGGGTCATGCAACTGCATTAAAAGTGATGCACAAAGCGGGCAGGCGTGGCGGGGATAGCATTGCGCGCAACGTAAAGAAACATAATATTTGTAGAGCTATTGCTTAATGTTCAGAATTGTTTAAGAATATTCTTAAGTCACCCTACAGGTATTAATACAATGAGCATAGTTATCGACAACTCTGGCGAATCGGATAATGAAAATGGTGGATTAACAAATTCCCGAGATATAAATAGTAGCCTTCAAATTTATCAGCAAATGTATCAACATATCACTGGTCGTAGTGAAAACATGAAGCAGATTTGCTCAGATAACCTCCTAATCGATATGCAGGAAATTAAGCAGCTTCATTTTAAAATAAACCAACTTCGCAATATTCATAATATTATTGCTCAAAACGAAACAGTTACTGTTTTTCATGCCAAAGAAAGGAAGGAGCAATTTACCTCTTTCGAAAAATTTGAGATTTATAACAGCAGTACTACCAGTCCGACCTTAAATGTTATTTTAAAATATAATTTTGCAATCTTACCTACTGGACGTGTTACGCCAAATCAATACACAGTAACTCTAAAAATTAACTCAAGAATAGCATGGCAAAAGCAAATGGAGGAAGATGCCCCACCATTTATGAGAGGGAGATTCATATCCTTCATGCTTGCAGATGCAGCAGAAATAGATGTAGAGTACGCCGACTATGTCGTTGCTCGTACTTTCATTGAAGCCTTTAAAGAATGGACTGAGGGTTGCTCAAGGGCCTCTAACTCATTTAATTTAATGAATAAGTTGCAGTTTATTTCTCATTACATACCATCTTTTTTTAAGTTTATATTTTCTTTGTCAATAGTTTTACTGGCTATGAATTCCGTTGAACTTTTTGTTAATGAAAGCGCATCACCAGAAAAAATTGCAAAATTTTCAATTATTTTCTTTTCATGCTTTTTTATTTTCTCCTCAGTTGCAAGGTTTCTTGGTTCAAATATTGAGGGCGTAATTGATAGGTATGTTCCTCTTTCATATTTAAAACTTAATAAAGGCGATGAGAGATTAATTGAAGAATACGTTAAGAAGAAAAAGAGAAATTATTGTAAAATGGCATTTAATTTAATTCTGACGTTAGGTCTTGGTATTTTTTCTTCTAAGTTGGCTGATTTGATTTGATACGATGGTTGTGTAAACCATTGCATTTGGTTAAGGTGATAGGTTGTTTTTTACTAATATTATTTTATTGATATCTGAATAAAAAATAAATTCTTATATGGTTTTTTTCGGAAAAATCAATCTAACTTGTTGATATGAATAGTATTTACTACGATGGCTCAGATGGGATTATGGCTTTTTTAACTTATTGCTAATACATTCACTGTATTGATATGGATTGCTACTTTCGCACGTCAAGACTTGCATGTGAATTCATACAGCATTAGGCTTGTAACTGATACATTCATGAGTGCTAACAGCTGAGCTTCCCGCAATGATAAAAAGCAAAAAAATCAAAGTAATAGATCTATTCTGTGGTGCGGGAGGCTTATCGACGGGCTTTTTCAAAGGACAGGCTGGAGATGTTTTCGAAGGTATCTTAGCGATTGATAATGATTCTGCCGCTATAAAGACCTATAACGCCAACTTTGGTGATCATGGCATTGCTGTCAACATTGAAGAGTGGCTCACTGAGCATGAAGTTCCTGCTGCTGATGTAGTGATCGGCGGGCCGCCTTGCCAGGGATTTAGTTTGTTAAACAAAAACCGTACCGGAGATATTCGTAGAGCGCTTTGGGAACCCTACATGGATTTTATAGAAAAATCTGGCGCTTCGATCTTTGTTATGGAAAACGTTCCAGGCCTGCTTACTAGCGAAGAATTCATTAGTATCAATGAGAGAGCTGAGCAACTTGGCTTTATTCTGCTTAACCCTAAAGTGCTTAACACAGCTGATTATGGCGTCCCCCAAACGCGAAAACGAACCATCGCTATTGGCGTTAAAAAAAGCAATTTCGTCGTTGAAAACTTACCTGAGTTTCCTCCGCATCCAACTCATAAGGCGCCCGAAAAGGGTGGTGATTTACCAGCCTGGCTAACTGTTAAAGATTTCATCTCAGATTTGCCTGAACCTGTTGGGACAGAAATCAGGGACGAGCTGCCTCCTCTAAATTTACATTTTGGCAGAAATCCTACGGCGCTATCGCTTGAGCGTTATAAGGTTGTGCCTTTAGGAGGGAACCGGTTTGACTTACAAAAGGCCAGACCGGATATAACCCCCGCATGTTGGATCAAGAAAACTTCCGGTGGTACGGATCTGTTTGGCCGCTTATGGTGGCATCGCCCTTCAGTTACTATCAGAACTGAATTTTTCAAGCCGGAGAAAGGACGTTATCTTCATCCTGACCAGCATCGGCCTATAACTCATCGTGAGGCTGCCCGGCTTATGAGCTTCCCTGATGATTTTATTTTCTTGGGGACTAAAACTGAAATTGCTCGGCAGATTGGTAATGCCGTGCCGCCGAAGCTTGCAGAACATATCGCCCTCTTTGTAAAACACTTAATGGATTTAAGAGCTAACAATGGCCAGAAGAGCAAAACGGAAAGATCCAGAACAGCTGCGTAAAGAGTTGCTACAACTTATTGAAGCCTTCGAGAGTAAGTTGAAAGAGGGGGCACTAAGGGAGCAGGTCCTTGCTCTCGTGCCCGCGAACCATACCTTAAGAGATTTAGGTGGATCTTTAATTCGGGATGAAGAAGTTAATTCAGCCAGAGACAGAATTCTTGCTTATTTATTGCGCTATTCAAGAATCTTAATTCATGGTGATGAATTAATGGTTGTCGCTGGAATTAGTGAATATGCACGCAGGATTCGTGAACTGCGTGTGCAGTTTGGGTGGCAAATTTTAAGCGGTGCTGTACTTAAAGATATGGCTGAGGAAGGGGATATTAAGCTTGATGAGATCAAGGCTGTCTCATTAAATTCATTAAAAACTGATACTTATGTTTTGATGGCTATTGAAGAGGATAGGGACGCAGCTCATCGCTGGAATCTTGCAAACGAAATCCGCAAGAAAAAAGTGGGCATGAAAGAAAAAATTATTGAATATTTCAGGAAAAATGTCGGTAAAGTGGTGACTGGCGAAGAGATTGCATACTTAGCTAATGGCAATAGTGAATGGGCTCGTCGCTGCAGAGAATTAAGGACAGAAGAAGGTTGGCCTATTGCAACTAAAAGCTCTGGAAGACCTGATTTGCCGGTAGGCGCCTACATATTAGAAGAAGATAAGCAGGCTGAGCCTCATGACAGAAAAATCCCTGATAAAGTTAGAATCGATGTTCTGGACAGAGACAACCATTGCTGCAAAATGTGCAATTGGAGTTATCAGGACGTCAGGCCTCACGATCGCCGACATCTCTTAGAACTTCACCATATCAAGCATCATGCTAAAGGTGGTGAAAATACGGCAGAGAACCTCATCACACTGTGCAACGTCTGTCATGATGATGTGCATAAAAGAGAACCATCTGCAGAAGAATTATTAAAATTAATTTAATTTTTCATGATGGCCGCTTTTAAGAGGTCATCATAATTCGTATTTGCTGAAATTTATCACCTCTTCCCCCATCCAGTCGTTAATCTCCTTCAAGCGCTCCTGTAGAGGTGTCAGTTCATTACGTACAAACACCTGTGACGCTTTCACCGCATCCCCGAACCCGCCGGAGTTGTCCGGAATAATTCCCATCATTTGCGGCGGCACGCGGTGTGCGCTTAACAGGTCGTCGCGGCTCGCCTTTTTAATGTTAAAGAAATCATCTTTCGTTGCCACCTCGCTGAGCGGCAAAATCTTGATGCCGTCCGGCTTACCGTTGGGCGCGTACATAAACAGGTTACGAAAGTTGCCCAGGCCCTTCGTGTCGCGCATCGCCTGACGCATGCGGTCAACGTCGCTGGAACTCTGCGCCGCGTCGGTCATATACAGGATGTAACCGGCGTGCGCCCCATTCTGGTAATACTTGCGGCGAAACAGCGTGGCCGCCTCGTTCAGCCAGGCGGAGTTAAGCGCGCTGAGGTATTCCGGCAGGCCGTACAGCTCCTGATTAATGTCGGGCTCAATCAAATGAAACACGCTGCCGGCTGCAAACTGGTGCGGCTCCTTCCAGTCATTGATAAACCAGTATTCACCGTCTTTAACCCCCTTGCGGGTAAACTTTGCCGGGGTGGTTTCCAGTCTGAACGGCTTGCCCAGACTGTTGCGGCGCAGTTCGGCAAACGCATTGCCAAAAACCAGATAATCCAGTGCAAACTTGCTGAACTCCTGCTGGCTCATCATCGGGTGCGGGATAAAGGTTGAGGCCAGAATGTTGCGCTTAACGTAAATCGGCGAACTGTGATGCACCGCCGAGCGCAGGCTTTTCGCCAGCCCGTGAAAGCTGACCGGCGGCTCATACCAGCGACCGTTACCGATGCATTCGGCATAATCCAGAATGTCGCGCTTATCCATCACTGGCGTCGGATCGCCGAAAGTGAACGCCTCAACCTGCTGAGGTGCAGCCGGTACGGTCTGGGGCTGTGCTTTAAATGCCTTACGGCTGCGTTTGTTCATCAGTAAAATTCCAGAATTGAAGGGTTAGCGCCGCCGCTGGCTGCGGTAAGCGGTTCGTTTAACAGTGCGTGCATGATTGCCCAGGCAACATCGGCGTGGCTGGCGTCCTCGCTGCGGCTCGCCTCGTAGGTTGAGCGGTTACCGCTGGCGGTCATGGTTTTGCGGATAGCCATAAATGACTGCGTGATATCCGTGCTTCCGGCGTCATACTCAAGCCGCCCGCTGCCGATGGTGTCTTTTGCCTTCAGGACCATCCCGGTTTTCACTTCCGGCGAGTAACGGATCTCCCGTGCTGCCGGGTAGAACTGGCGTACCAGCTGAAAAACGCCCTGGCCGATGCCGGTTGCATCCACGCCGATATATTCCACGCAGTATTTTTTCGTTAAGTCCTCAATGGATTTCGCCTGTGCGGCAAAGTCCATGCCCCGCCACTGGTGATGCTCCAGCACGCGGAACTTGCCGCCCGCAACCAGCGGCGGCGCAATCACGGCGCAGCCCGCACTGTCGCCGGTGTGCGACGGGTCATAGCCAATCCATACCGGGCGGTAATCAAACGGGCGCAACGCGTAGGGGTTAAAGTCCGTCCATTCTTCCAGACTGTCGATCATGCAGGTCTGCAGCTCGGCGAACGGAAACACGCTGGCTTCATCGTCGACAAACTCACACATCAGCAGGTTCTGGTATTCCGACGGGCTGTATTCCAGCGACAGCTGATCCAGGTCAAACAGGTTACAGCCGCCGGTCAGCGCATCCTCAACAGTGACAATCTGCCGCCACTGGCCGTCACCGCACAACGCGCCTTTTGCCAGATGCGAGTGTGACAAATCCAGCTCAATGCGGTCGACCTTACTGCGGCGTCCCTTATTGAACAGCTCGCCCGACCAGAACGGATAGGCGCTGTGCGAGAGGCTCGACGGCGTGGAGAAATAGGTGGTACGCCATTTCTTGTGCAGTGACATACCGCTGGCGACCTTGCGCAGCTCCTGGAATTTCGGGATCCAGAAATATTCATCCAGATACAGGTTGCCGGTGTAGCTCTGCGCGGTGCGCACGTTGGTTCCCAGAAAAATCAGGCGTGCGCCGTTCGGCAGCACAATCGGATCGCCTTTCAGGTCAACGTCAACCTGCCGGGCAAAGTCGATGATGTAGTTTTTGAAGACGTGCGCCTGGGCCTTACTGGCCGATAAAAATATCTGGTTGCGCCCGGTGGTCAGCGCATCAATCAGTGCTTCGCGGGCAAAGTAGAACGTCGCGCCAATCTGGCGGGACTTCAGAATATTGCGGATGCGGTGCGTCAGCCCGGCCTTGTGCCAGTTGAGCTGGTATTCAAAGCAGTTATCCATAAACAGGCCGGTCAGCCTGTCGGTCTGTTCCTCGCTGAAGACGTTTTTAATCATCGGCTGGCGCTCGCCCTTGTTGCGGTTGCGCACGTTGGGGTTTAAATCCGCCTCGTTACCCGAACTGCGGTAGCGCTCCACGCGGGCCAGGCGTTCTATCTGACGGCCCAGCGCGTCTATCTCCTTGTAATCCCCGTTGCCTTTCACCTCTTTCATGATGAGCTGGATTAACCGCGCCTCCATGCTGGCCTCAACGCGACTGATGGGCGCAATGTCTTCCCACGCATCGCGGAGCTTCCAGCTCTGCACGGTCGGTGTTTTCTGGTTAAGCGTCTCCGCAATCTGGCGCACGGAGTAACCCTGCCAGTAAAGCAGTGCAGCCTGACGGCGCGGATCGCTGATGGTGGTGGTCGGTGTCATATTCATGCCAACAAGGCTACCGGGGCGCAAATGGCCGCGCCTGCTGTCCCTGTTTGCTGATGGCTGAGCGGGCTGGCTTTCGTTGAGCGGACAGGCCGGGGCGGTGAAACTGGCCCCGACCTGAACCAACTCACTGACCGGAGCCTGTTAATGGCAACACTTAAAGCAAAGCGTTTTCGTATCGCAACTGAAGGCGCAACCACTGACGGCCGCACGATTTCCCGTGACTGGATTTCACAGATGGCCGCGAACTATGACCCGGCGATGTACGGTGCCCGCATCAATATGGAGCACATCAAGGGTTACACCCCTGACAGCCCGTTCCGCCGTTATGGCGACGTTACCGCCCTGAGCGCGGAAGAAATCGCTGACGGCCCGCTGAAAGGCAAGCTGGCGCTGTACGCTGACATCAGCCCGACCCCGGAGCTGGTCGAACTGACCAAAGCCCGCCAGAAAATCTACACCTCCATTGAGGTGCGCCCGGAGTTTGCCGACACCGGCGAGGCGTACCTGATTGGCCTGGCGATTACCGACGACCCGGCGAGCCTCGGTACGGAAATTCTTAGCTTCAGCGCCAGGGCGTCAGCGAACCCGCTGGCCTCCCGCAAGCAGCATAAAGACAACCTGTTTACCGCCGCCGAAGAAACGCTGATTGAGTTTACCGAGGAAGCCGATCCGGCCCCGTCCGTACTGAACTACGTCACCGGCCTTTTTTCCCGCAAAAAGAAAACCGATAACGAACTTTTTGCCGACATGGGCGCAGCCGTGACCGCCGTTGCCGAGCAGGTGCAGCAGAACAGCGACGAGCAGACGCAAAAGCTGTCGGCGCTGGAGCTGGCCCTGACTGAGCGACTCGACGCGCTGGAGCTGCAGGCCGGTGAAGACCGTTCCGCCTTTACTGCGCTTGAGTCGCAGCTGGGTAAAACCGACGGCGGCTTTTACCGCCGCCCGGCCTCAACCGGCGGCGATAACAAGGCCAGCGTGCAGACCGACTGCTGATTAAAACATTTAACCGTATACAGGAGCGCAAATGCGCCAGAACACCCGCTTTAAATTTAACGCTTTCATGACCCGCCTGGCCGAGCTGAACAACGTCGAAACCGGCGACATGAATAAGAAATTCACCGTTGAGCCCTCGGTGACGCAGACGCTGATGAACCGCGTGCAAGAATCTTCTGATTTCCTGACCCGCATCAACATCGTGCCGGTGTCCGAGATGAAGGGCGAAAAAATCGGCGTTGGCGTGTCCGGTTCGATTGCCAGCACCACCGACACGGCGGGCGGCGACGAGCGCGAAACCGCTGATTTTGCCGCGCTGGACAGTGAAGGCTATGAGTGTGTGCAGGTTAACTACGATTTCCACATTCGCTACAACACGCTCGACCTGTGGGCGCGCTATGAAGATTTTCAGGCCCGCCTGCGTGACGCCATTATCAAGCGCCAGAGCCTTGACCGCATCATGATCGGTTTTAATGGTGTGTCCCGTGCCAAAACCTCTAACCGCGCCAAAAATCCGATGCTGCAGGACGTGGCCGTGGGCTGGCTGCAGAAGTACCGCAACAACGCGCCGGAACGCGTAATGAATACCACCACGCACGAAGACGGCACGGTAACCGACGGCGTGCTGGTCGGGAAAGGCCGCACCTGGGTAAACCTTGACGCGCTGGTGATGGATGCGACCAATCAGCTGATCGAGCCGTGGTATCAGGAAGATCCGGAACTGGTCGTTGTCTGCGGTCGCCAGCTGCTGGCCGACAAGTATTTCCCGCTGGTTAACCAGACGCAGGCCAACACCGAAGCGCTGGCGGGCGATCTGATTGTCAGCCAGAAACGTATCGGCAACCTGCCAGCGGTGCGCGTGCCGTATTTCCCGGCGGATGCGCTGCTGATCACCCGTCTGGATAACCTGTCAATTTACTTCCAGGAAGGCACGCACCGTCGCCTGATTGACGAAGTGGCGAAGCGTGACCGCATCGAAAACTACGAATCCATTAACGAGGATTACGTGGTTGAGGATTACGCCGCCGGTTGCCTGGTCGAAAAAATCACCCTGTCGGATCTGCCGGAAGAAAAGAAAGCGACAGCCCCGGCGGACGCTGAAGCGGAAACGGAAACGGAAACCCCGGAGGCATAACGCATGTTAAGTCCTGCCCGACGTCACCTTATGCGCCAGCAGGCGGTTGCCGCCTCGCAGCAGGCCAGTAACCCGCTGCGCCACGCGAACGGCTATGAGCTGATGCTGCTGAAGCTTAACGACGACAAGCGCCGCCTGAAGAAAGTGCGCTCGAAAGAGCGTAAGGCAGAACTCAAGCGCGACATGCTGCCGGAGTATCTGCCGTGGGTGGCGGGCGTGCTCGCTAAAGGAAAAGGCGCACAGGATGCCGTGCTGATGACCGTCATGATCTGGCGGCTGGATGCGGGCGACGTGCCGGGCGCGCTGGAGATTGCCCGGTACGCGCTGGCGCACGGTCTGGTGCCGCCGTCCGGCTTCAAGCGCGACGCAACGGGCTATCTGCTGGCTGAAGAAGTTGCTGAAGCCGCGACCCGCGCCTGGACGCTGAAAGCGCCCGTTGATACCGGGCCGCTGCTGGCGACGATTGAGCTGACGAAATCCGAAGACATGCCCGATCAGGTGCGCGCCAAGCTGCACAAAATTACCGGGTACGTTCTTCGCGATGCGGGCAGGACTCTGGATGCGATGGAGCATTTAACGAGGGCGTTGCAGCTGCACGAGGGCTGCGGCGTCAAAAAAGACATTGAGCGGCTGGCAACTGAACTGAAAAAGCAGGCCATTGCCCGCCGCTGACCGAACGCGCCCCGCGCCGGGCGGCAGAGCTGCAACGCATTTTTAATGCCTGCGCGGCTCTCCACCGCCCACCTATTTTAAGGCCGACTATGAACATGCTTGTGATACCCGCCCCGCGACCGGCAGATGCTGCCGAGCCGCCGGTAAAGAACACCTTTTTCTGGCCTGATGTGGATTTGCAGCAGCTGCGCGACACGCTGCGTTATGAGGGTACCGTGACCGCGCAGCGCCTGCGCCTTGCGGTGAAAACGGCGATTTCAGAAGTGAACGCCGAGCTGTACGACTGGCGGGCCGAGCAGATGGCGGCGGGCTTTAAAGCCCTGCCTGACGTCCCGGCGGAAAGCTTTGACGGCGAAAGTGAAAAGGTTGCGCACTACTTCGCCGCCGTTTCGGCCATTACCGCCGCAACTATCGTCGAGCGCTATCGCGGCTATGACGCCAGCGGCAAGAAAGGGGCTGAAGTTGAGGCGAGCGCGGATGAATACTGGCGCGACGCCCGTTTCAGTATCAGCCGCATTGCCGGGCGTTCCGGCTGCATTGTGAGCCTGCTGTGATTATTTACGCGCAGCAGGGCGACACCGTGGATCAGATTTGCTGGCGCTGGTACGGGCGCACGCAGCAGGCCGTCGAACTGGTCTATGCCGCCAATCCGGGGCTGGCTGAAAGCGGGCCGGTACTGATGCACGGCTGCGAGGTGACGCTGCCGGATCTGCCCGCCACGTCTGCGGATGAAACCGTCAACCTGTGGGACTGAAAAAGATGGAGAAAATCAACTCGCTGATCAACTACCTGATCGGGCTTGTGCTGATGTGGTTTGGCCGCCATACGCCGCAGGATATCGCCTTTATGGTGGGTTCCGGGGTTGCCGTGGTCACGCTTGTGATCAACGTGGCGACGTTTTTTATCAACTGGCATTACCGCCGTAAAACGTTTGAGCTGCAGCGGCAGAATGTGCAGGGGGTGAGCGATGAAGGCCGCTAAGCGTTGCGCCGTGGTGGCCGTGGTGGCAATCGCCGCGCTGCTGCCACAGTTTAAAACGCTGAAGATTTCCGAAGGCGGATTGCAGCTTATCGCCGATGCCGAGGGGTGCCGCACCTCGCCTTACCAGTGCAGCGCCGGGGTCTGGACGAACGGCATCGGTCACACTGCAGGCGTGACGCCGCAAAGCCAGGTCAGCGAACGGCAGGCGGCGGTTAATCTGGTCTATGACGTGATGCGCGTGGAGCGCCAGCTTGATATCTGCGTACCGGTGGAAATGCCCGCGCCGGTGTATGACGCGCTGGTCAGCTTTTCGTTTAACGTCGGTGCCGGTGCGGCCTGCCGGTCAACGCTTGTCGGTTACCTCAAACGCCATCAGTGGTGGCAGGCATGCGATCAGCTTGACCGCTGGGTGTACGTGAACGGCGTCAGAAACAAAGGGATAGAAAACCGCCGCGCCCGTGAAAAAGCCTGGTGCTTAAAGGGGGCGTCATGATGCGCCTGTTTGCGTTCGCGCTGGCCACTGCACTGATGGCGCTGGGCTTTACTGGCTGGCGACTGAATGCGGTAAATGACGATCTCACCCGTGCGCAGCGCATCATCGGCACGCTGTCCGCCGGGATTGAAAGCCGCGACAAGGCGATTACCCGCCTGAATGATGAAGCGCGGGAGGGAGCAAAGCGCGAAGCCACGCTGCGACTGCTGCAGGGGCGAGCCGGTACGGCTGCCCTTAACCGTGAACTGACCATACAGAGAGAAACCGATGCAAATCCGACCCTGCGTGACTGGTCTGCTGCTGCTTTGCCTGCTGATGTTATCCGGCTGCAGTCACGGCCCGCGTTCAATAACGCCAGAGATTATCTGGACTGGCTGTCCGCGCGTGACAAGCTGCCCGCTGCCGGGCAACAGCCTGCAGGTTCAGGGCGATCTGGCGGCGGATAACCGCCAGTTAGAGGCTGCGCTTGCATCATGCGGGCTGCAGGTTGAAATCATCAAAGAGTGTCAGGAGCAGCACGATGCAGAAACCGAAACAGCTACGTCAGGCGCTGACCGACAGCGTGCCGCTGCTACAGCGAAACCCTGACAGCCTGAATATGTTTATCGACGGGGGGCGCATTGCTTCCACGCTCGCCAGCTCGCTGTCGTTTGAATACCAGTATCAGCTGAATCTGGTGGTGACTGACTACGGAGATAATCTTGATTTGCTGATGGTGCCGCTGCTGGCCTGGCTGCGCGAGAATCAGCCCGACATTATGGCAACCGAAGAAAAACGCCGCACCGGCTTCACCTTTAAAGCCGATGTGCTGAGCGACACGCTGTGCGATATCAGCATTGACCTGCAGCTGACAGAGCGCGTGATAGTGAAACAGGAGGGCGCTGCGCTGCACGTCACCCATGTGGGCGAGAATTCCCTGCCGGAAAACGATGCTCGTCCGGTGCAGCTGTACGTTAAGGGTGAGCTGATCGGCGAGTTACTGCCGTGAACGGGCTGCAGGCGTTCGACGAACGGCTGGGTGCGCTGATTAACAACCTGTCACCGGCGGCGCGCAAAGAGATGGCCCGCACCATTGCAGAGCGTCTGCGTGCCGGTCAGCAGCAAAATATCAAACGCCAGCAGGCACCGGACGGCACGCCGTTTAAGCCGCGTAAGGCACCGGCGCGCAAAAAGAAAGGCCGGGTAAAACGTGAGATGTTCGCCAAAATGCGCACAGCAAAATACCTGAAGGCGAAAGGCACCGCTGATGATGCCATTATTGAGTTTACCGGCAACGTGCAGCGCATGGCCCGCGTGCATCACTACGGGCTGCGCGACCGGCCAGCCCGTGGTGGAAAGGATGTGCAGTATGAGGCTAGACCATTGCTAGGATTTTCAGAATCTGACATAAAGATTGTAGAAGATATTATCCTTAGTAACCTTTAGCTGGAGCCGTAACTATAATGGAGCTTTATCTGCGAGAGTTGAGAAAAAAATCAGAGATAGTCAGAAAGTAGTGATGGATAAGTTTCTTGCTGATCATAATATAAATATTTGTTTTTTTTGTGGCGTAGAAGATGGCCTTACAAGGGAGCATATGATTCCTCAGTGGGTTTTTGAAAAGAAGCCTGAGAAATTTTTTAGCGCAACCATAAATGATATCCCTCAGTCTTATATCAAATCAACTATTCCTGCCTGCGCCCGATGTAACAATGTACTGCTGAGTTCAGTTGAAGATAAAATAATAAGTATTTTGCAGGCTAAAAAACCCGGTGATTATGATTTTAGTGAATGTGATTTGATTATATGGTGGCTAGAGTTGATTGGTTTCAAGTTGCAGGTATTAGATCTAAGACAGAAATTTATTAAACCTAAAAATGGCCCTTACATACCTTTCTTAGCTGATTATCCATTAGGCATAATGCGCAGAGGAGGGGAGGAATCACCTTATAGAATTCTCCTTGGTGTAAGGCAAGCTCGGCGACGATTAATGAAAAAACAAAAAATCTATGAGGCTAATTCCCTAGTTGTTTTTGAAACCTCCAATCCTGATATGCATTTCTTTCATAAAAGTGGCGAGTTGATATTTTTGGAGCTTCCAAAATTCAAAGTGGCTTTTTTCCATTTTTATAATAAAGAATTTGAGACTTTGAAAGAAGCTCATAAAGCAGCGATGGACATTATCAAAAAAGTTTATTGAAATCTGTTTGCCCATCTTTGAGCGGGCGGCTGTTGATTGTCGCCAGCTTCAATACGAGGTGAAATGCCTCGCATGAACTCACAAATCCCAGAAATCCTGCGCCTGCTGCGCAACCTGATCCGCATCGGCACCGTTTCCGCTATCAATCTGGAAGACGGTCTTTGTCGCGTGGATACCGGCAGCAACACCACCAACTGGCTGCACTGGCTGACCGCCCGTGCCGGTCGCACCCGCTCATGGAATGCGCCTTCTGTCGGCGAGCAGGTGCTGGTTTTGTGCCTGGGCGGTGAGCTTGATACCGGCTTTGTGCTGCCGGGCGTGTTCTCTGACGATAACCCGGCTCCGTCGGCGTCTGCCGATGCGCTGCACTGGTCATTTCCTGACGGTGCGGTAATTGAGTACGAGCCGGAAAGCGGTGCGCTGAAGGCAACCGGCATCCAGACCGCGACCATTCAGGCAGCGGTAAAAATCCTGCTGGACTCGCCGGAGGTTGAGTGCTCGGCGCTGCTGAAAACCGCCACGCTGGAAGTGACCCAGGGCGGCACGATGAAAGGCAGCGTTAAGCACAGCGGCGGCAGCTTCAGCTCTAACGGCGTTGTCGTTGACGATCATAATCACGGTGGCGTGCAGCGCGGCAGCAGCAGAACGGACGGCCCACAATGACAGCAGCAAAATATACCGGTATGAACCGGGAAACCGGCGGGGCGCTGACCGACCTCGATCACATCCGTCAGTCGGTGCGTGACATTCTGATGACACCCCTCGGTACCAGGGTGATGCGCCGGAACTATGGCTCACTGCTTTCTGCACTTATTGACCAGCCGCAAAACGAGTCGCTGCGCCTGCAGATTATGTCGGCCTGCTATATGGCGATCCTGCAGTGGGAACCCCGCGTAAAGCTGACCGGCATCAGTTACGAATCCGCGTTTAATGGCGGCATGGTGGTTGAACTCACCGGCACCCGCGCTGATAACGCGCAGGATTTTTCCCTGACCATCCCTGTGAGCTGAAACTATGGCAACTATCGACCTGAGCCAGCTACCCGCGCCCGACGTGGTGGAAATACTGGACTATGAAACGCTTCTGGCTGAACGCAAAGCCACGCTGATTTCGCTTTATCCGGCTGAACAGCAGGATGCCGTCGCCCGCACGCTGGCGCTGGAGTCTGAACCGGTGGTGAAGCTGATACAGGAAAACGCGTACCGCGAAGTTATCCTGCGCCAGCGCGTCAACGAAGCGGCCAGCGCCGTCATGGTGGCGTATGCCCTGGCGGATGATTTAGACCAGCTCGGCGCAAACAGCGGCGTAACCCGTCTGACGCTGACGGCGGCGGATGAAACCACGATCCCGCCCACCGCTGCCGTGATGGAAAGCGACGATGATTTTCGTTTGCGTATTGCTGCCGCCTTTGAGGGGCTGAGCGTGGCCGGGCCGTCCGGCGCTTATGAGTTCCATGCAAAAAGCGCCGACGGACGCGTGGCCGATGCGTCAGCGATCAGCCCGTCGCCTGCCTGCGTGACCGTCACCGTGCTGTCGCGGGAAGGAAATGGCGTGGCCGCTGCCGACCTGCTGGCCGTGGTGGATGCGGCGCTTAATGATGAAGACGTGCGCCCGGTAGCCGACCGGGTCACGGTGCAGACGGCGGAGATTGTGGATTACGCCGTGGATGCCGTCCTGTATCTCTATCCGGGGCCGGAAGCTGAGCCAATACGCGCCGCAGCTGAGGAAAAGCTTGCCGCGTTCGTCAGCACCCAGGCGCGTCTGGGCCGGGATATCCGTAAGTCGGCTTTATATGCGGCCCTGCATGTTGAGGGCGTGCAGCGTGTGGAGCTGGCGGAGCCTGCCGCTGACGTGGTGCTGGATAAAACGCAGGCCGCGTACTGCACCGGCTGGGCGATTACGGTCGGGGGTCGGATGAATGATCGCCTGCTGCCGGTCGGTTCGTCAGTGCTGGAAGTTGCCGCCGCTGAAGCCTGCGCACAAATCGAAAGCATGCCGGTGCCGCTGCGTAAGCTCTGGAGCGCTGCCGACTGCCCGGTGGAGCTGCTGCCCTATCTTGCGTGGGCGTGGTCGGTAGACCGCTGGGATTCTGGCTGGAGTGAGTCAACCAAGCGCGCCGTCGTTTCTGCCTCACAGTACGTGCATAAACACAAGGGGACGCTCGGCTCGATCCGTCGCGTCGTGGAACCGCTCGGCTATCTGATCCGCATCGTTGAGTGGTGGCAGACAAACGAGGAGCCAGGCACGTTCCGCCTTGATGTGGGAGTACTGGATACCGGCATCACTGAGGAAATGTATAACGAGCTGGAGCGCCTGATAGCGGATGCGAAACCGTGTAGCCGCCATCTGATCGGTCTGTCTGTCAACCTGGACGCCAGCGGCGTGCTGCCGGTGGCCGCCGCCTGTTATACCGGCGACGAGCTGACCGTTTACCCCTATACCCCTGAAACCATCACCGTCAGCGGGCCGGGTTATTCCGGTGCGGCGGTTCATATTATTGATAACCTGAGAGTGAACGCATGACCGTAAAATATTATGCGCTGCTGACCAATCTGGGCGCGGCAAAGCTGGCAAACGCCGCTGCCCTCGGCACCAGACTGCAGATTACGCAGATGGCCGTCGGTGACGGCGGCGGCGCGTTACCCACGCCCAACGCCAGCCAGACGGCGCTGATTAATGAGCAGCGCCGCGCCCCGCTGAATCAGCTGAGCATTGACGCCGCCAACAGCAGCCAGATTATCGCCGAGCAGATTATCCCGGAGACCGACGGCGGTTTCTGGATACGCGAGATTGGCCTGTTTGACGCTGACGGTGTGATGATTGCCGTTGCCAACTGCGCGGAAACCTACAAGCCGCAGCTGCAGGAAGGGAGCGGTCGCACGCAGACCGTGCGTATGATCATTATCGTCAGCAGTACGGACGCCGTGACGCTGAAGATTGACCCGTCAGTGGTGCTGGCAACGCGTAAATATGTTGATGATGCAGTGATTGAGGTTAAAGCCTATACCGATAAAGTGATGGCGGGCCATCTTGCCGCAGCGGATCCGCATACGCAGTATGCCCCAAAGAAAAGCCCCGTTTTTACCGGTATCCCGAAAGCGCCGACGGCCGCCGCCGGTGATAACTCACAGCAGCTGGCTAACACCGCTTTCGTGGCTGCTGCGCTGGCCGCGCTGACGGGTTCGGCACCGGCGGCGCTGGACACCCTGAACGAACTGGCCGCCGCGCTGGGTAACGATCCGAATTTTTCGGCAACGGTACTGAATGCGCTGGCCGGAAAAATGGATATCGCGAAAAACGGCAGCGATATTCAGAGCGTCCCGGCGTTTCTTAGAAGCCTGGGTTTAGGCGATGCAAAATATGTCACCAGTCGGGGCAGCAACGTTAACGGCATCTGGAGTATCTGGTCAGATGGCGCGATAGAAATGAGCGGTCACAACCCGACCATTACCAGCGGGCTGGCAACGGTTGTTTTCCCGATATCCATACCCAGGATCGTTCGCTATATCTCTATCGCAGAAAGACTTTCCACAGATGCAGGTGCATCGGTACAGCGCATGCATACTTCGATGATCCTTGACGACACGGTCACCACTACCGGATTTAAGGCCCGCTGCCAGATGGCAAGCGGCGAACAGTCAAGTAATGGCTTTTCATGGCAGCTTTACTGCCCACCAAATTAATCAGGAGTTTACTGTGCGATATTTTAATCCGGCATCTCTTACCGAGGTACTACCAGGCGTTCATGACATAACCGGCGCGGTTGAACTCCCTGATGACAACTGGTTTTTTACAACTCAGGAGATCCCCGAAGGAAAACAGCTCGGCGCGGGTGAAAGCGGCGAGCCGGTACTGATTGATATCCGTTAGCCCGTTTTCCAGGGCAGGAATGTTTCTGCATTTCTGCCCAAAAGCCGCAGTGTTTCGTGATTCTGTCCTGTCACCGACCAGTAAACCCTGAAAGAATGCACCCTTCCGCCTGAGCGGGCAATCTGAGCGCACCCATAACACGGAGTGCATCAGATGTCTGATTATCATCACGGTGTCCGCGTCGTCGAAATTAACGACGGCACGCGCACCATTTCCACCGTATCAACGGCAATCGTCGGGCTGGTCTGTACCGCCGAAGATGCCGACGCCACCGCGTTCCCGCTGAACACGCCGGTACTGTTAACCAACGTGCAGGCCGGTATCGCCAAAGCCGGTAAAAAAGGCACGCTGGCCGCATCCCTGCAGGCCATTGCCGATCAGGCTAAACCCGTCACCGTCGTGGTGCGCGTGGCCGAAGGCACGACCGAAGCGGAAACCATCTCCAATATCATCGGTACCACCGACGAGAACGGCCAGTATACCGGCATGAAGGCGCTGCTGAGCGCGCAGACGCAGCTCGACGTCAAGCCGCGCATTCTCGGCGTGCCGGGCCTCGACTCGCTGGAAGTGGCGACCGCACTTGCCAGTATCGCGCAGCAGCTGCGTGCCTTCTGCTACGTCTCCGCCTGGAACTGCAAAACCGTCTCCGACGCGATGAAGTACCGCGAGAACTTCAGCCAGCGCGAAATCATGGTTATCTGGCCCGATTTCATCGCCTGGAACACCACGGCCAACGCCGCCGAAACCGCGTATGCCACGGCTCGTGCGCTGGGTCTGCGTGCAAAAATCGACAACGACACCGGCTGGCACAAAACGCTCTCTAACGTCGGCGTGAACGGCGTGACCGGCATTTCTGCCGGGGTGTTCTGGGATCTGCAGCAAACCGGCACCGACGCCGATTTACTCAATGAAGCCTGCGTGACCACGCTTATCCGCAAGGACGGCTTTCGCTTCTGGGGTAACCGCACCTGCAGCGACGATCCGCTGTTTGCGTTTGAGAACTACACCCGTACCGCGCAGGTGCTGGCCGACACGATGGCCGAAGCGCATATGTGGGCCAATGACAAGCCGCTGACGCCGGTACTGGTGCGCGAGATTATCGCGGGTATCAACGCCAAATTCCGCGAGCTGGTCAGCGCCGGTTATCTGCTGGGCGCAACGTGCTGGTACGACGAAACGGCCAACGACAAAGAGACCCTGAAGGCGGGCAAACTGTCGATTGACTATGACTACACGCCGGTACCGCCGCTGGAAGATTTAACGCTGCGCCAGCGCATCACCGACACCTATCTGGCGAACTTCGCCGCGTCCGTAAACAGCTGAGGACTGAACAATGGCACTGCCAAGAAAACTCAAGGGGATGAACCTCTTTAACGACGCCAACAGCTATCAGGGCGTCGTGACCAGCGTCACGCTGCCGAAGCTGTCCCGCAAGCTTGACCCGTTCAGGGGCGGTGGTATGAGCGGCGCGGCGCATATTGATATGGGTCTTGACGACGACGCGCTGGATATGGAGTGGAGCATCGGCGGCATGGATGAATTGGTACTGACGCAGTGGGGAGCCGCATCCGTACCGCTGCGCTTTACCGGCTCTTATCAGCGCGATGATACCGGCGAGGAAATCGCGGTAGAGATTGAGGTGCGCGGCAAACACCAGGCGTTTGATTTTGGTGAAGCCAAGCAGGGCGAGGACACCGAAACCAAAATCACCACCAAATGTACTTACTACAAGATGACCTTTAACGGCAAAGAGCTGATTGAAATCGACACCATCAACATGGTGGAGAAGGTCAACGGCACCGACCGTCTGGAGCAGCGCCGTAAAAATATCGGCCTCGTTTAACCCCCGGAGCCAGCGCCCGGCGCTGGCCTTATCCCGACTTTACGCAGAGAAAAAACATGGAAAACAAAGAAAACACCGTTACCCTGGAAACGCCGGTAGTGCGCGGCGAACAGACCATTACCACAGTTGAGGTGATTAAGCCCAATTCCGGCGCGCTGCGCGGTACCCGCCTCGCAGATATTGCAGGATCTGACGTGGATGCGCTGATTACCGTGCTGCCGCGCATCACGTTTCCCGCGCTGACAAAGGCGGAATGCCTGAACCTCGATCCGGTCGATTTGATTGCGCTGGCCGGTAAGGTGATCGGTTTTTTGTCGCCGAAGTCGGACGAGTAAGCTGGCCCGGTGGGATGACCGTCAATGACCTGATGGCCGATATCGCCACCGTGTTCCACTGGCCCCCCTCTGAAATGTATGACATGCCGCTGACCGAGCTTATCGACTGGCGGCACAAGGCGATGATCCGCAGCGGAGTAAAAACCGATGAGTAACAACCTGAAATTACAGGTGCTGCTTAAGGCGGTAGACCAGGCGACACGCCCCTTTAAAGCCATCCAGAACCAGACCCGCAAACTTTCCGGCGATATCCGCGAAACGCGGGACAGCATTAAGGTGCTCGACGCTCAGGCGGCGAAGATTGACGGTTTCCGCAAGGTCAGCGGCCAGCTTGCCGTCACGCAGCAGAAGCTGAAAGACGCCAAAACCGAAGCGGCCGCGCTGGCCGTGCAGTTTCGCAACACCGAAAAGCCCACCACGGCGCAGGCCCGCGCGCTGGAAAAAGCCCGGCAGGCGGCAAACGAGCTGCAGACCAAAAGCAATTCTCTCCGCCTGTCCGTGCAGCAGCAGCGCGAGGCGCTGAACGCGGCGGGGATTTCCACCAAAAGCCTGAGCAGCGAACAGCAGCGGCTGAAAGCCGCGTCTGCGCAGGCAACTATCAGCCTGAGCCGTCAGAAAACCGAACTGCAGCGCCTCGGTCAGCAGCAGGAGCGGCTTAACCACATCAGCGAGCGCTACCGCAAAGGCCAGGAATTATCGGGCCGGGTGCGTAATGCCGGTGCGGCCGGTGTGGGGGCGGCAACCGTCGGCGCGATTGCGGCCACTTCCGTGTTGCGCCCCGGCTACGACTTTGCGCTGGCGAACTCCACGCTGCAGGCAACGCTCGGCCTTGATAAAAACTCGGCTGACTTTCAGTCGCTGAGAACCCAGGCGCGCAGCATCGGCGACAATACCGCTGCATCGGCGAACGATGCCGCGCAGGCGCAGATCATTATCGCCAAATCGGGCGGCTCGGTGGATGACATCAAAGCTGCCACGCCGGTAACGCTGGATATGTCGCTGGCAAATAACCGTTCAATGGAAGAAAGCGCAAAGCTGTTAATGAGCACAAAGAACGCTTTCGGACTGGCTAACAGTCAGGTCGCGCACCTGGGTGATGTTATCTCGGCGACGCTGAACAAAACCGCCGCCGACTTTGACGGGCTGAACGATGCGTTGACCTACATCGCGCCGGTTGCCAAAAATGCGGGCGTGAGCGTGGAGCAGACCACGGCCATGATCGGTGCGCTGGCAAAAGAAGGCACCACCGGCAGCATGGCCGGAACGGGCGTACGCGCCATGCTGCTGCGCGTGCAGGCACCGACTGGCGAGGCGTTCAAGGCGATTAAAGAGCTGGGCGTCAAAACGGCTGACAGCAAAGGCAATATGCGCCCGTTCTTCACCATCCTGAAGGAAATGCAGAAATCCTTTGAGAAAAACAAGCTCGGCACCGCGCAGCAGGCGGAGTACCTGAAAACCATCTTCGGCGAAGAGGCCGCTTCCTCGGCGGTGACGCTGATGAAGGGTGCCACCAGTGGGCTGCTTGACGACCTGACCCGCACCTTTCAGGGATCGGACGGCAGCACGGCGAAGCTGGTCAAGGTGCAGCAGGACAACCTCGGCGGCGACCTTAAAGAGCTGCAGTCGGCGCAGGAGGCCATCGGCACCGACCTGTACGACGAACTTGATGAAAGCCTGCGAAAGCTGACCCAGGACAGCACGAAATTTTTGCTGACCGTGGATAACTGGATACAGAAAAATCCGGCGCTGTCAGCGGGCATTGCCAAGGCGGCGATGGCGGGCCTGATTTTTGTGGGCGCGCTGGGTGCGATCGGACTGGTTGCCTGGCCGGTGATGGCCGGAGTGAATGCGCTTATTGCGGGCGCGGGCCTGCTGGGCAGCGTATTCAGCGTGGCGGGCAGCACCATTGTGGCGGCGCTGGGTGCGATCACCTGGCCGGTGGTGGCCGTGGTCGCCGCCGTGGTTGCCGGTGCGCTGCTTATCCGCAAGTACTGGGAGCCGGTAAAGGCGTTTATTTCCGGCGTCGCCGAGGGCTTTACCGCCGCCGCAGGCCCGATAAGCGATGCCTTTATCTCGCTGCAGCCCGGCTTTAACTGGCTGACCGATAAGGTGAAAGACCTGTGGAACTGGTTTAAAAAGCTGCTGGAGCCGGTGAAATCCACCCAGACCGAACTGAAAAATGCCGGAGATATGGGTAAGGCGTTCGGCAACGCGCTGGCCGAAGGGCTGAAAATTCCGGGTGAGGCGCTGGATCAGCTGATGGGCGGGATCCGCTGGGTGCTGGATAAGCTCGGCGTTATCGACAGCAAGTCTGACGGGTTGAAGCACAAAGTGCCTGAGCACGATCCGGTGGCACCGAACGGCCTGCCGTGGAGCCTCGCCGACACCGGCCCGGCTTATCAGCCCGTATCGTCACCGGCGGCGAACGGCGGGTATCAGGACAAAAGCCAGAACAGCTATCAGTACGACATTCACATGCATCCGGGTATGACCAAAGATGACGCGCTGGCGCTGATTGCACAGCAGCAGGCGCGCAACGACCGCAACCGGCAGGCACAGAACCGCAGCAAAATGGGATGGGAATAACAATGATGATGATTTACGGCATGATGTCGTTTATGCGCCAGACGCTGCCTTACTCTGAACTGCAGCAGAGCGTGGATTACCGCTGGCCCACTAACAGCCGCGTCGGGCAACGGGCGTCGGCGCAGTTTATCGGCGTGGGGGATGAAAAAATAACCCTGACCGGCGAGCTGCGCCCGGAGGTGACGGGCGGTGCCATTTCGCTGCTGACGCTCAAGGTGATGGCCGACGAGGGACGGGCATGGCCGCTGATTGGCGGCAACGGCACCATTTACGGGATGTACGTGGCGGAAAGCTTTTCGGCGACGCACAGCGAGTTTCTGAGCAACGGCAGCGCGCAAAAAATCCTGTTTACCCTGAGCCTCAAGCGCGTTGACGAGTCGTTAACCTCGATGTTTGGCGATCTGAAAAAGCAGGCTGACGGGCTCGTCAGCGGCGCAAACAACCTGCCGGGCCAGGTCACGTCGGCCATCAGCAGCGCGAAAACCGCCGCCAGCGGCATTATCTCCACCGTGGGCGGGCTGCCGGGATGACGATTACCGGATTACCCGTGCAGGCAGGCGCGCAGATACAGCCTGACTTTATGCTTACCGTGAACGCAAAAGACGTGACGGACAATATCCGCGACCGGCTGATTTCGCTGACGCTGACCGATAACCGGGGCTTTGACGCTGACCAGCTTGATCTTGAGCTGGACGACGCCGACGGACAGCTGGCGATGCCGGTGCGCGGGGCGGTGATTAAGCTGTTTCTGGGCTGGAAAGGCCAGACGCTTATCGGCAAAGGTGAATTCACGGTTGACGAGGTGGAGCACCACGGCGCACCTGACACCATGACCATCCGGGCGCGCAGCGTGGATTTTCGCGGCACGCTGAACTCCCGGCGTGAGGTCTCTTATCACGACACCACCCTGGGCGCGGTGGTGACGCAGATTGCTGAGCGCAACAACCTGAAGGCAATGCTGGCCGCAGGCTTTGCCACGCTGCCGGTCAGTCACATCGACCAGACGCAGGAAACCGACACGAAGTTTCTGACGCGGCTTGCCTCGCTGTACGGTGCGGTGGCAGCCATCAAGGCCGGTCGCCTGCTGTTTCTGCGTCCGGGGAGCGGCGTCACGGCCAGCGGTAAACCCATTCCACAGCTGACGATTACACGACAGGACGGCGACCGCCACACCTTCAGCATCGCTGACCGGGGCGCATATACCGGCGTGACGGCCAGCTGGCTGCATACCCGAGATCCGAAGCCGAAAAAGGTGAAGGTCAAACGCAAGCCGCGAGAAAAACACCTGCGCGCTCTGGAGCACCCGGCGGCGAAAAAGAAAAAGGCGGCTACGAAAACGCCGGAAGCACGCGAGGGGGATTATCTTGCCGGCACCGAAGATAACGTGTTTACACTGACCACGGTTTACGCCACCAAAGCCGCCGCGATGCGCGCTGCAAAGGCTAAATGGGACAAGCTGCAGCGGGGTGTTGCCGAGTTCTCGCTGACGCTGGCGATGGGCCGGGCGGATCTCTTCCCGGAAACGCCGGTCAGGGTCAGCGGGTTCAAGGCGGTGATCGATGCGCAGCCGTGGCTTATCAGTAAGGTGACGCACAGCCTGAGCGGCAGCGGCTACACGACGGCGCTTGATTTTGAGGTGTTGCTGTCGAGTGTGGAATATGAAGCAGAGGAAGATTCAGAAAAAGATTATTCACAATAAGTGAATTTCTTTGCCCTTTTTGTGAAATTCATGTATTAAAGCCTGGTGTCTTCAGGGAGAAAGAAAAAAATGATGCATTGCCCGCTTTGCCAGACCGCTGCCCATGCCAAAAGCAGTCGCTACATTTCCAAAGAAACAAAAGAGCGCTATCACCAGTGCCAAAACATCAATTGCAGCTGCACTTTCAAAACGCACGAAAGCATAGCGGGAATGATCGTTTCACCAGGTCAAGTTAGCAGAGTGCCAATCTTTACTCATAACGAGCAGCAACCTTCACTACTTCATTAATCAAGCTACGCTCACAAGCCCGCGAACGCGGGTTTTTTTATGCCTGTAGCCTTAAAGCGTGAGAAAAACCTATCGCCATTTCATCGCCACTGAAAAACGCCAACAAAAAAGCCACCCTTTGAAAGGTGGCTTAATATCCTGATTTCACAGGTAAAATTTGGTGGCCCCTACTGGACTTGAACCAGTGACCAAGCGATTATGAGTCGCGTGCTCTAACCAACTGAGCTAAGGGGCCTGCGGCGCAGGATTATAATGTAACTCGGGGGTGCAATCCAGCAGTTATCAACCGATTGCCCGTTTTTTCCACAGTTGTCACCCAACACAACCATTTGAATAACAAACTCTTCCGCTTAATGCCTGCCGCCAGCCCTTAACGATAACGCGAAGCAGACTGGCT
This sequence comes from Erwinia sp. E_sp_B01_1, assembly GCF_036865545.1. Classification (NCBI taxonomy): domain Bacteria; kingdom Pseudomonadati; phylum Pseudomonadota; class Gammaproteobacteria; order Enterobacterales; family Erwiniaceae; genus Erwinia; species Erwinia sp. E_sp_B01_1. Next base: position 628,259 of record NZ_CP142208.1, read on the forward strand.
CAGTGACAGGTCAGGGAGCAGCGCGGCGCGGGCAGTATCGAAAGCTTCCCAGTTTTCATATTTCTCAAGCGAAGGAATGGTCACGCTTTCGCCCAGCGCCAGGCCGGCCAGGGCAGCATCGACCATGGTTTCCACTTCCATCACCATATGGGCAGGGAGCTCGTCGACTGAGCGGCCAGAGCGTTCAAAGATCTCAGTGCGGGTCAGGCCTGGCAACACGGCCTGGACTCGTACACCGTACGGTTTTAATGAGGCTTCCAGCGAACGGCTGAAGTTCAGGACAAAGGATTTAGTGCCGTTATAGGCGCCATTGCCCATTTCATGCACCAGCCCCAATACGGAAGCGATGTTGATAAGGGTGCCTGCGCCACGCCCTTTAAAAGCATTGCCCGCAGCCTGAGCCAGACGGGTGGGGGCGAGCACGTTAAGCAGTATCATATTTTCAACGCTGTCGATGTCGTTTTCCAGGAAGTCACCCGCTACGCTCATCCCGGCATTATTAACCAGTAAGGTGAGGGTGGAGTCCGTCGCCAGCCGTTGTTCCACACGGCGTAAATCCTCTTTGTTGATCAAATCGGCTGCCAGCACTTCGCTGTGTACGCCATATTCGCTGGAGAGTCTGGAGGCCAGTGCATCCAGTTTGGTTTGATCGCGTGCTACCAGTAACAGGTCGTAGCCCTGTTCAGCAAGGCGCTGTGCGTATACAGCGCCAATTCCTGCGGATGCACCGGTAATCATTGCAGTACCTTTCGAAGCTGTTAATGCAGACATGTGGTTCTCCTGACTATGAGGCTGGCGTTCTGAGCCGTTTAAATATGATGGTTATCATCTGTGCGTGGGTTTAATATGATGACCATCATATTTGCTGTCAAGCCTCTCTGTTTCGGCGGAAGACATAAGGACTGCATTCAGGCTCATTTCGTAAAAGTGACCTCTCGATACATCATATAGAGATCAATCAGATAGCCATTGAGCATTAGCTCTCACCTTGTATATGACGACTATAATAATTATTATGATAGTCATATTCTGTCGAAGGCTGAGGTGGCTTCGACACCTTTTAAGGGCACCCTGTCAGAAGTTATTACGCACCCGGCGGCACCCTGTCAGAGGTCAAAGCGCATTCAGGAGGCACCATGTCAGAACTCATTACCCATAAAGAGCGCACCCGCCAGCGGATCCTTGAGGAAGCCGCAGCCATTATGCGGGTGGTCGGTACGGAAGGAATTGGTGTTGCCGCCTTGATGAAACGGGTGGGGCTGACGCACGGTGGTTTCTATGCGCACTTTGCTTCGCGCGATGATCTGGTGGCCAACGTTGTCGATCGCATGTTTATTGAGACGAGGGAACGACTACAGGCTTATTCTTCTCTGCCTGAAGGGGAAGAGCGCCTTTCCCGTCTGATTGATGTTTACCTTTCTTCTGAAGCACGGAATGCCCCAGAACAGAGCTGTCCAATGCCTTCTCTGTGTGGGGAGGCGAGCCGTTTGCCGGAAGAGGCCAGAAACCGCTTTACGCTGGGCATTGAGGATATGCACGGCCTGATCTCCCGTTCACTTAAGGCAATGGGCCAGGAGCGGCCAGAAGCGTTGGCCACCTCGGCGCAGGCCGAGATGATCGGGGCGATGGCGCTGGCCAGAGCGGTTAAGGATGAGGTTAAGGCAGAGCAGATACTGACGGATTCGCGCAATCAGCTGAAACAGCGTTTGAGGCTTACCGGGGGATCGCATGGCTAAAAAAACAGAGGACATCACTCCAGACTCTGAGCATAAGAGGCCCGACTTTGGAGAGAATCCCTCAGAACAGCACCCTGCAGAAAACGCAGACACCCGGACTGAAGCCCGTCGCCGTAAGATGGCCTCGCTGATTACTCCTCTTGCGCCAAACACTGGCTACACTCAGTCCGCGCTGGAGGATGTGCGTTTCCTGCGTTCTGATATCCCGCTGGACGAGACGCCGGTTCTCTACGAGCCTTCGATCGTTATCGTCTGCCAGGGACGTAAGCGCGGTTTTCTGGGCGATCGGGAATATATTTATGATGCACAACACTGCCTGGTCGTGGCCGTTCCGCTGCCGTTTATCAGCCAGACGGAAGCTTCTGTTGATGAACCTATGCTGGCGGTAGCTCTGCGGCTGGATTTTAAGGTGCTGGCAGCACTGTTGCTGACCCTAAAATTACCCGTTGTGCGTCACAGTGAACCGATGAGTATGCTCTCTACCCCGCTGGATGATGCGCTGGGCGACAGCGTTATCCGGTTGCTGGAAGTTCTCCACTCCCGGCAGGAGACGGAAGTTCTGGGTGCGGGGTTGCTGCGTGAAATCTATTACCGCGTGCTGGTTGGCGGGCAGGGCGCAACTCTGCGGGCGGCACTGGCGCAGCAGGGATATTTTGCGCAGATCGCACGGGCGCTGCATATTATGCAAAACCGTTTTGCCGAACATCTGGAAGTTGCGGATCTGGCTGGCGAGGTGGGAATGAGCGTGGCAACTTTTCATGCGCATTTTAAAACTGTCACTCAAAGCTCGCCGATCCAGTATCTGAAATCGACCCGTCTGCATCATGCGAGGTTGATGATGGTACGCGGTGGGATGTCGGCAGCCGCAGCCTCGGCTGAAGTGGGCTATGAAAGTCCCTCCCAGTTCAGCCGTGAGTTTAAGCGCTTCTTTGGCCGCAGCCCGGTGCAGGAAGCCCTCTATATGAAAGAGATCTTAAGGCTGGAGCCGGCACTGGAAATGGCTGGATAACCGTATGAATTAGTCAGGTGATGCCGGGTACTGCAAAAGTAATCCATCACTGAATCTGCGCCGCGCCGGGTAAATCAGCTTTGTTATATAACCAGGTCTGATTTACCCGGCCCCCTCAGTAAGGACTCGCCACAGGCCGGACAACGATCTCACTGACATCGACATCCGCAGGCTGTTCGATGGCATAAACGATGGCACGGGCGATCGCCTCCGGTTCAAGAGCAACACGACGGAAAGATTTCATCGCTTCCCTGGCGGAATCATCACTGATGGTGTCAGCCAGTTCAGAGGTCACCACACCGGGCGAAACTACCGTTACCCGCAATTTATCCGTTTCCTGACGCAGCCCGTCAGACAGCGCACGAACCGCATATTTAGTCGCGCAGTAGACTGCGGCGGTAGGGGATACCGCATGGCCGCCAATCGAAGAGACATTAATGATGTGGCCATGCTGCTGCCGTTCCATCAGCGGCTGCGCAGCGGCGATGCCGTACAGCACGCCCCGGATATTCACATCAATCATCCGGTCCCATTCCGTGACTTTACGGGCAGACAAAGGCGAAAGCGGCATCACCCCGGCATTATTGATTAGCACATCCAGCCCACCAAAATGCGATGTTGCCTCTTCCACAAAGGCTTCCATCTCCGTCAGTTGGGTCACATCCAGCGAGCGAAAGTGCGCTTCGCCGCCAGCCGCACGGATCTCTGCAACCAGCGTTTCGAGACGTTCTGTTCTGCGGGCACCCAGCATAACGCGGGCACCTTTGGCGGCCAGCAGGCGGGCCGTTGCTTCGCCAATGCCACTGCTGGCACCGGTGATGGCGACAATTTTATTCAGTTCAGACACGGGACACTCCTTCAGGGGATTCGCTGAACGGCACATCCGCCAGCGAGTTCCAGCCTAACGCTCCTGTGCTCCACTGCGAATATCCAGGACTCTGGCAGACTTGCCTGTTTCTCTGAGATTGACACAGTGGCTGAATATGCCCGTTTTCTGTCTGGTTTCTCTCTGAAATGCCAGCCGTTTTGCAACGAGGATTCACTCTGAGATGGGCCAGTCAGGCAGTGATATCGGTGGAAAAGGCGATCTCCTTTTGCGCCTCCAGAGCTGCAAGGCGTTCCGTCAGGGCGGCGTGAACCAGCGTGTAAGCATCGCTTCCCAGCGTCAGCCTTCGCGGGGCGGGGTGACGATCGACAGAGGCGATCATCGCCTGCACCATCTTCTTCGCATCCCCCACGTTCGGCTAGTTCTCCAGCAGTTTCCGGATCCCGGTATTTTCATAAGCGGGCAGAGGATCGGCCATTACCAGGCCTCATGTGAAGTCCGTCTGCGCGGTGCCTGGCTCAACCAGAGTGAAGTCGATATTGAACTCAGCCACTTCCTGAGCCACCGCTTCAACAAAGCCTTCCATAGCGAATTTGCTGGTGTGATAAAGGCTTAATCCAGGGAAGGTCACCTGGCCTCCCATTGAGGAGAGTTGCAGGATACGTCCCCCACCTTGCCGCCGGAGATGAGGTAACGCTGCGCGGATCACATTGATTGAGCCGAGCACATTGGTGTTGATCTGGCGGACTATCTGCTCGTCAGAAAGCTCTTCCGCCGCGCCGGCCAGGCCATAACCGGCATTGCTGACTACCACATCAATCTGCCCCAGTTCAGTAAAGGCGCTGTCGATGACCCGCCTTACGTCATCCACCCCGGTCACGTCCAGCTTTGCCAGCCAGAGCCGGTCGCCATAGCCAGCCTTGAGGCTTTGTAACACATCGGGTTTACGTAAGGTGGCCGCGACTCTGTCGCCACGTTCGAGCAGGCGTTCTGTCATTTCAAGGCCGAAGCCGGAAGAAGTGCCGGTGATAAACCAGGTTCTGGACATAGTGTTTCTCCTCGGGAATGTCAGGAAAGCTTACGCCCGGCAGATTGATGCTACTATCCACCTAATCCTGCATGAGTTGGTGAAAATAACCCATGAATCACGAGCCTGATTTAGCCTCCCTGAAAGCTTTTGTGCTGATTGCTACCCGCCGCAGCTTTCGCAAAGCCGCCGATGAATTGGGCCTGTCCCCCTCCACGCTGAGTCATATGATGCGGAGTCTGGAAGCGGGAATGGCCGTGCGCCTGCTGCACCGCACTACCCGTAGCGTCTCGACCACGGAAGCCGGAGAGCAGCTTCTCACTAAACTGCTTCCCGTTTTTCACGGGCTGGAAAATGCATTGAGTTCGGTGGAAGCGTTCCGGCAAAAGCCAGCGGGAAACCTGAGGATCAACGCCAGCGAAAGTGCCGCCCGGCAGCTTTTGCAGCAGATTATCCCGACATTCTTATCCCGCAATCCCGGTATTTCCCTGGATCTCGTGACTGAGGGAAGACTGATTGATATCGTCAGCGAGCAGTTTGATGCCGGTGTGCGCCTGCTTGAAAATGTCCCACAGGATATGATCGCCGTACCTTTTGGTGGCGAAATGCGGTTTATTGCCGTTGCTTCACCTGATTACCTGAAACTGCATGGCAAGCCAGAGACGCCAGAGGATCTTGTGCGGCATAAGTGCATTCGTTTTCGCCTGCCCAGTGGCAAACTTTATCGCTGGGAGTTCTCGCGCCGGGGCGTGGAGCATCATGTTGATGTGCAGGGAGCGCTGATGCTGGATCATCTGGAACTGATGGCAGAATCCGCTGCAGCAGGGCTGGGTATCGCCTACCTGCCTGACAGCGTAGCCCGGCCCTGGCTAAGAGAGGGCGAGCTGCAAACCCTGCTTGATGAGTGGAGCCCCCCACGCCGGGACTGGCGCTCTATTATCCGGGGCACAGACACGTTCCGGCAACGCTGAGAGCTTTTATCGATCTCCTGAAGTCCGCCTAAGCCACACCGGGAGGAATAACGGGAGGATGATAGATAGCACTGCTCCAGTGGCGGCTGCTGGCATGTTTTTCGGCCATCCAGCCCTGCTTACGCAGATGGCGGGCGATCATCTTATTCATGATGCCATGCCCCAGCAGCAGGACGTTACCCTGGTCTGACAGGTCAATCAGTCGCTGAGCAGCCAGACAGGCTCGCTGTTCTGCCTCCCTGAAAGATTCTACCGAGCCTGCATAACCGCAAAGCCACATCAGCCGCAACAGTGAGAGCCATAGCGAAGGAGGAAGATGTGGCCAGGCCATGGACATTGCAGGGAGGGAGACTTCGCTGAAGAGATCGTCCACGCAGGCTGGCACCAGCCCCAGCTTTTCCAGCGAAGAGCGGGCCCGGGGAAGGGGGCTGGTCACCACATAATCTGCCATAGCCGCTACCCGCACGCTTTTCTCAGGCGGCCCATCCTGCACGTTCGACAAATCATAGGCCTCACACCATTCCGTCATAGCCAGCGCGGGCAGACGTCCTCCCACCTGATGGTCGGGTTTGCCGTGGCGCATCAGAATTATGGTCATTGCCTCTCCCCGGATGAGTTTTATCAAGAGTAAGCTGTCAGCTTTCTTAAGACAAATCATCGGCCAGTTTTTAAGATTTGACCGCGCAGCAGATTCGTCATGTTGCTGAAACAAAAGGCTGTTTAGATGAGTCCGCGATAAGCTGAGTGAAATAACATCATTACTGAAGTGAAAACGCTGTATTAGTGGTAAATAATAAGCATCAATAAAGTTATTAAAGATTAATTTACTGTTTTTAAAGGTTAAATTAATAATTGAGCTGCCTGAACTGTGAAGTATATCTAATTTATTTCACTCATGCTGTTGCATTATCTACGCGCGTAGATACAATAGGCCCGTTGTAAAAATTCACGGTGCCTGATGCTTATCTGCCCGGTGAAGGTCACTTTGTTTCACGTTAATAATGCGACTGGTTATTAAAACCGGCGGACGGGAAACGAATAAAACACTCCACACCAGGGAACCTGTTTCTGACCTCACTATGGCTTAGCAAAAGAGCGTCCTCGCTGGCGAATTTTCCCGAACGACATCGCCAGGGAAGGCAAAACAGTATCTGTACATCAGGGATTTTTATGTCAACTCTTCAAAGCACTCAGCAAGGGGCTGCATCTTCTGCCGCCGACGATCGTCTGACCACCCCGGAAGGGCGCAAAGATTTCTGGCGGGCAACCGTCTCATGCTGGCTTGGCACAGCGATGGAGTATGCGGATTTTGCACTCTATGGTCTGGCTGCCGGTATTATCTTTGGCGATGTCTTCTTCCCGGAAGCCACTCCCACCATGGCACTGCTTTCTACTTTTGCTACCTGGTCCGTGGGCTTTATTGCCCGACCTATCGGCGCGCTGTTTTTTGGCTGGCTGGGCGATCGTAAAGGACGCAAGGTAGTGATGGTCTCCACCATTATCCTGATGGGGGCTTCCACCACATTAATCGGCTTTATTCCCAGCTATGCGTCGATCGGCGTATGGGCACCGGCTTGTCTGGTGGTGCTCAGGTTCAGTCAGGGCTTTGGGGCAGGAGCAGAGTTGTCGGGGGGCACGGTGATGCTGGGGGAATACGCTCCGGCAGAAAAACGTGGCCTGGTGTCGTCGATTATTGCTCTGGGGTCAAACAGCGGCACGCTGGTGGCTTCGCTGGTGTGGCTGGCAGTGGTGCAGATGGATCAGCAGCAGTTGCAGGAGTGGGGCTGGCGTATTCCGTTCCTGTGCAGCTCACTGATAGCGATAGTGGCGTTGTGGATCCGTCGTCATCTAAAAGAAACCCCGGTGTTTGAACGTAAACAGGCTGAAGTGCTGGCCGCGCGTGAAACCACGCTGGCGGCGCAGCCGGTCGATGGTCGCAGCTTCTGGCAGCGCAGCCGTTCTTTCCTGGTGATGGTTGGTCTGCGCATTGGTGAAAACGGCCCCTCTTATCTGGCCCAGGGTTTTATCATCGGCTATGTGGTGAAAGTGCTGGCGGTTGATAAATCTGTTGCCACCACCGCCGTCTTTATCGCTTCCCTGCTTGGCTTCCTGATCATCCCCTTTGCTGGCTGGCTTTCGGATCGCTTTGGCCGGCGGATTACCTACCGATGCTTCTGCCTGCTGTTGATTCTGTATGCCTTCCCGGCCTTTATGCTGCTGGACTCACGCGAGCCGGTGATTGTGATTTCCACCATTGTAGTGGGGATGGGGCTGGCTTCGCTGGGCATCTTCGGGGTTCAGGCGGCCTGGGGCGTGGAGATGTTCGGCGTGAATCATCGCTACACTAAAATGGCGACGGCGAAAGAGCTGGGATCGATTCTTTCTGGCGGTACGGCGCCGCTGGTTGCTGCTGCGCTGTTGTCATGGACCGGTCACTGGTGGCCGATCGCCACCTATTTTGCGGTTATGGCGGCCATTGGCTTCCTGACCACTTTTGTTGCTCCGGAAACCCGAGGGCGAGATTTGAATGCTCCTGAAGACGCGATCTGACGGGACTAAGGCAGCCCGCTGAGCGGGCTGCGGTAACAAGGCGGAATAGTGCAAAAAAACACGCTTAATCGCGCTACCCGAAAAGATGTGGCGAGAGAAGCTGGCACCTCAGTCGCGGTGGTGAGCTACGTTGTGAATAATGGTCCGAGGCCGGTTGCGGAAGCAACGCGGCTTCGTGTGCTTGAAGCGGTAAAAAAACCGGCTACCGGCCTAACAGCGTTGCCAGAGCGCTCGCCTCCGGCACCAGCAAAACTTACGGGCTGGTGGTGCCCAATATCGCCAACGCCTTTATTGCCTCCTTTGCCCATGCCCTGCAGCAGGAAGCCCTGAGCAATGGCATGGTCATGCTGCTGGGTGATGCAGGGGACTGCCGTAAGCGCGAGCTGGAGTTGATCAACAATCTTCTGAGTCAGCAGGTCGATGGCCTGTTTTACAACAGCGTCGATCGCCATCCCTATATTGACGTTATTCAGGCCAGCGGCACGCCGTTGGTGATGCTGGATCGCGTTAATCCCGATCTTAAGGTCAATATCTTGCGGGTGGATGAGTATGAAGCGGCCCATCAGGTCACTTCACATCTGCTGAGTCATGGCTATCAGGAAGTCGGCATCATCTGCGGCCCGCTCGAAAGACTGAATACTCAGGATCGTCTTGCGGGCTGGCGTCAGGCGCTGGTCGATTTTGGTGTGAAAGAGCGGCCGGAGTGGATTTTCCCCACGGCTTACAGCCGGGAAGGCGGGTACGAGGCCGGGCAGCGCATGCTTGCCGGTGACGCTTTGCCCCGCGCTCTGTTTGCCACCAACGAAACCCAGGCCATCGGCTGCATCAGGGCGCTGGCGGAGCACAACATAACGGTACCAGGCCAGCTTGCTCTGGTCTGTTTTAACGGTACGGAACAATCTGCGTTTCATGTCCCTTCATTAACTACCGTGCGTCAGCCGGTCAGGGAAATGGCAAAAAGGGCGATTGAAATGCTGACAGCCCCGGAAGGCGAGGCACAGTTGAGTGAGTTTGCTCATCAGCTGGAAATTGGTGAATCCTGTGGCTGCTCGTTTACAGAGCGTCGTGCCGCCGGACAAAATGATTATAAAAAATGAAAAGACTGATTATTGATTGTGACCCGGGGAATGGCATCGTTGGTGCCAATGTAGATGACGGACTGGCAATAGCGCTCGCACTGGGATCTGCCAATGTATCGCTGGAATTAATCACCACCGTGGCTGGAAACACGCCCTGTGAGCTTGGCTATAACGTGGCAAAAGATCTGGTCGAACGTTTAGGGGTAAATGTGCCCGTGCGTAAAGGGGCAGATCGGGCGCTTGAAGAACCCTCCGGACCCTGGCGTGAAGCGCTGGATAACCGCGTTCACGGTAACAAACTGGCTCATCTCTGGCAGGGGGTTCGTCAGCCGCAGGCCTACACTGCACCGGAAGAAGAGGCAGCAGAGGCGATCGCCAGGCTGATCTGTGAGAATCCGGGTGAAATCACCCTGGTAGCGATTGGTCCCCTGACCAACGTTGCGCTGGCGATGGAACGCTATCCGGAGATGATTGATGCCGTGCAGGAGATCGCCATTATGGGGGGTGTTTTCGCGGTCGATGACTATATCAAGGACACCAACTTCGGTCTCGACCCGGAAGCGGCGCACAAGGTGTTAACCAGCGGGGCGAGTATCACACTGGTACCAATGGACGTGACCACGCGGACGTTGATGACCCACAACGATCTGAAGCGCATTTCTCAGCTCAATACGCCGCTGGCGCAGTTTGTTACGGAAACACTGAGGCCGTGGATGGATTACTCGATTCAGACCCGAAATCTGCCGGGCTGCTGGGTCCATGATGCGCTGGTGGTTGCCTGGCTGCTGAATCAGCAGGTGGCTACTGCCGCAGATTATTATGTGGATGTGGAGCTTCGCGCCGGCCAGACCCGCGGGAAATCATGGCGATACCGTCATCCGCTGCGTGTGGATGTTGGCATCGGTGCGCCAACCGGCGGGCTGGTTCACGTTCTGCAAACGGTGGATAACCGTCTGTTGATCTCCATGATCGAAACGGCGCTGGCTCGTTAAGCAGGTTGCCGGGCGAAGGATCCGCCCGGCTTTATGAAGTATTACTCCGGACTGCTTAATTCATTTTCGCTTTTGCGTGCTTCACTTTGAGCAGCCTGCATTGTAACCCACTTTTTTCGTGAAGCGCTTTGAGCGGCCTTTTTGTCACCTGCTTTTTCCCCTATTCACTTGCTACTGTCTGTCTGGTTGCCCGCGTCCAGCGCACGGCGTCAATCACCAGCATGACCAGCAGAGTGACACCCATCAGCGGCAGGCTTACCGCCAGCGCCACGGCACATACCGTCAGCATGAAACGCGCGCTCAGTGAAAGCTGACGCCAGTGACAAAGCAGAGTCTCAGCCGGATGCGTTCCCTGGCCCGCAGCGGGACGCCGCAGCCACCACAAACGGTATCCCATGACAATCATTACGCAGAGACCCAGCGCAAACGCCGCCAGAATGAGCTGATTGGGCAGACCGAACAGCACGCCCATATGCGCATCCACGCCCCAGCGGGTCAGCTTTGCCAGCAGACCGAACTGGGCGAACTCCACCTTATCGATCACGGTGAAATCACGGGGGTCCACGGCTACGCTGTCGACCTGGGTCGGCCAGCGACGATCGATTTCACTGACCGTCCAGGCTTTATCCGCCAGCTTTGCAGGACGCACCTCAATTTTTCCGGCAGCAATGCCTGCTGCGCGTGCGGCAGCCACCACCCGGTCAAACTGCTCCGGCGTTACCCTGGCCGCCAGAGCCGGATCTTCCGGCATCGCCATGCCCGCCATGTTGTGTTCCGCATGTTCATCACCTGGCATAGTCATACCCGGCATTGCATGTGCGGCGTGTTCATCACCGGGCACAGAATGCGCAGCATGGTCATCACCCGGCATAGTCATACCCGGCATTGAATGTGCGGCATGCTCATCATGGGGCATGTTATGCCCGGCATGCTCACTTTCCGGTGCGACATCGCCTTGTTCAGAAGGTCTGGCCTGCTGATCTTCTGGCCGCTTCAGCGCGGTATTCACTGAGGGTGTCATCCAGCCAAAATGGGCGCGCATTGCCGAGATATTATCGCCTGCCCAGCGGGACCAGGTCAGACCGGTGGCAGAGAAGAAAATCAGCCCCACCAGCAGGATAATACCCAGGGTGCTGTGCCAGTATCGATGGCGTAGCAGGCTCTGCCCACGTGAACGGCTGCCCTTTTTAATGCGGCCGGGCGCACGGCTGGTGGCCCATAACAGCAGGCCACCCAGCGAAGCCACCCATAGCCAACTAGCCGCCAGTTCGCTGTAGTTTCTCCCCACATCGCCCAAAAGCAGATTCTGATGCAGATAATCCAGCCAGGTGCGCAGTGGCAATACCCCGCTGGTGCCATAGACGTTCAGCATCCCGCGAACCTCCGCCGTATGAGGATCGATAAATACAGCGGTAGTGGCGGTAGTGCCCGGCGTGGAAAACATCACCCGCGTGGTTTCTCCTGGCGTCGGGGCCGGGCGCAGTGCAGTAATTTTCGCTTCCGGCCCGATAAATTTCTCCGCTACCCGGATTTGTTCCGCCAGGGTTTTTTCCTCTCCCTGGCTGTCGGTATAGAGCTGATGCGAATAGAGCGCACTTTCCAGTTGCGGGGTCAGCACATAGAGCGCGCCGGTCAGGGCCGCGACGAAGATAAAGGGGCCGATAAACAGGCCGATATAAAAGTGAAGCCGGCGCAGTAAGGGCAGAAGTGCGCTGCGGGATTTTTCGGCGCGTGCAGAGTGCGCCAGGATTTTCTCTGACATAGTTTTGTTCCATCCGCCTGTTGCCAGGCATGAGCAGGTGCCTGTCGCTTAACCGACAGGAATTTTTTTACAGCAGTTACTGGCTCAGCGGATGGGAGGTGCCCGGGGATTGAAATAACGGGGAATGAAACGTGCCGCCACCGGGCGGAAAAGCGGTAAGTCGGGCTGTTTTGCAGCCTGTAGCACGGACCAGAGAGGGGGCAGGTTATTCAGGTCGAGCGGCAGATGGGCCAGCAGCACGCAATAGCCACAGGCGCTGTCATCCATCATCGACATCGGATGGTGCTGCATCATACGCGCATGCCCGGCGGCAGACATCCCGGGCATCGACATGGACTGCTCATCAGCGGCATCTGCGGCATGCTTATCATGCATCGACATGGACTGCTCATCAGCGGCATCTGCGGCATGCTTATCATGCATCGACATGGGCTGTTCATCAGCGGCATTTGCGGCATGCTTATCAGCCATCATCATCACAGCGTGATCTTCTGAGTGGCCGCCATGCGACATTCCCGCCATGGGAAGCGCACCCTCTCTCACCAGTGATTTGGAAATCACCGGAGCAATAAACAGCATCAGAATGGCAAACATCCCCAACCAGGCCGCAAGGCGGTTGGGGGTGCGGTTCAGCACAATCAGTGACAAATGACTATCCCGGCTTAACTTTACCGCGGGAGTGTAGCAAAAAAGCAGGAATATTCTGAGGGAAAAATAGGGGCTGTCTGAAGATTCAGGCCGGAATTTCGCAGACGTCGACCCAGGTCGCCTCGGTTAATTGTGCCATTGTCTCAGGATCGATACGCACGGCACTGTTAACAGATCCTGCGGCGGGCAGCACCTCAGCGTAATGCCTCAATGAGATATCACAGAACACCTGCAAAGGGGTTTCCAGACCAAAGGGACAGACGCCGCCAACCGGATGTCCGGTCCAGTTTACCACTTCATCCGTGCTCAGCATGCGGGCTTTGGCCCCCAGAGTGGTTTTCAGTTTGCGGTTATCCAGCCGGGCATCGCCCCGGGTTACGATCAACACCACCCGATCTTTCACCTTCAGCGACAATGTCTTGGCTATCTGGCCGGGCTCCACATGATGGGCCCGCGCCGCTAAAGCGACCGTTGCTGTGCTCTCGGCCAGCTCAATAATGCCAATATCAGGGGCGCGCTCGGCAAAGAACTGACGTACAGACTCCAGACTCATGTTTATCTCCCTCAAAACGAAGCGAATAAACTTGCCACAGAGCAGGTCAGCTGTAAACGGGAGTGAGATGAAATCAGACAGGTTTTAGCGTGCAGTTGCCGCAACGCTGGACATCTGGCAGGCGATAGCGCTGACAGCATGTACGACGCTGCATTTCACCTTCGCGGGGCAGCATAGTGCGATAGAAAGGATTGTCTGAGCCATCAAGCAACGTGCGGGAGAAGAAAAAGGCCTGTTCAAGCTCCAGATGCAACGCTTTGCCCAGCAGGGGAGCCAGCTCGCCCAGGAACCACCAGACGGAGAAGCCGGTGTTGCTCCAGATCAGTTTGCTGTTGATTTCGCCATGCTGTTCGATGCCGCTAACCACCGGGATCAGATGCTGCTGGATCAGACGATCCATACGGCGACGGGGGCTAAGATAGCGGGCCTCTTCATCTTCACGGGTATCCAGCCAGAAAGTGGCCGGACGGCCTGTCTCATGAAAGGCGACGTGGCAATGGCGTGGGGAACAGTCTAAAGCCTGCTCTTCAAGCAGCAGAGCCATCATCATGGGCGGCAGGATGAGCCCGAAATACCACTGCGCCCACAACGAGTGCAGCGGCTTGTTTTCGCGCGGCATTTCAGGCTGCTCACGGTAGATAAAATCACCGTATTGCGTCATCAGCTCAGAAAACGTCCTGGGTTCAGACCAGCGGTCCAGCGTCATGCAACCGGCGGGCGCTTCTTCACCCAGTTTTACCGTTTCAAGGAAATAAGCACGTTGCTCGCTGAACCGGGCGTGCAGCGAAGCGCTAAGCGGCCGGTTGTTCTGCAAGAAGATCAGCGGATATGAACCATACTCAGATACCTGACGGGTAATTGCGGTCATGACGTTCCCAGGTTAAACCGTAGTGCAAAAACAAATGATAATCGTTCTTGATTCTATCTGAGCGGATTGGCACAAACAAGCCTCATTTTGTGTGATTTGTCAGCAGGGGGAGCAGCACTATTCATCAGTAGCAGCATTGCATTCAGGCCAGTCTTAGCTGGCCAGCAGCGAATACAAATGCGTTTTATTTTCGTTTTAAATTACTGACAGACGAAGTTGCAGATAAAATAACCGGGAAAAGATAATTAATTCGGTATTTGCGGAATAATTAATAACAGGTGGTTTTCTTTTGGCTTATGGAGGTCTTTCGGAGTACGTCAGCATAATAAGATTTTTTTTCATTCATGCTGGTAATGCAAAGAAAAGGTCTTTCGTACAATAAGGTTGATAAACCCCGGTAAAGACTGAGTTTGAATTAAGGGTTATTATTAATTTAGTAAATGTATTGGCCCGGAATACCGGGCCAGTCAGGTAATTACATTGCATCCGCAGGCTGGGTCAGGCTGGTTTTAGCGATCTGATCGTAAGAGAGAATGTTATTACGGCCACGATTTTTTGCCAGATATAACGCCCGGTCGGCGTTGGCCACAGCAGCGTCAAAATCATCTTCAAACAAGGGGGCAAACCCGGCGCTGATGGTGACATTCGTTGCCACAAGGTCATTAAAGCGATGCGGGATCTCAAGATTCAGCACGTACTGGCGGATACGTTCAGAAAGCTTCATGGCGATCGACTCATTGACATTGGTCAGCAGCACCAGAAATTCTTCTCCCCCATAGCGGGTGACGATATCGCGTGAGCGCACGGCATCACGAATCGCTACAGAGACGCGCGCCAGAGCCTGGTCACCCATGGCATGGCCATAATTATCGTTGTAGGCTTTGAAATTATCGATATCCAGCAGCAGCACATAATGGCTGCCCGCATGGTTCTCGAGCACGGTCTCCAGCCGGTTTTTCAGCCCGCGCCGGTTATAAAGCCCCGTCAGCGGGTCCAGCATGCTGAGATCGCTGTAGGTCTCTTTCTCTTCATACAGCTGATGCATCAGCCGGCGGGTAAACCTGTCCTGCCGGCGCTGCATAAGATGGTTAAGAGTGAAGCCAATCAGCGGCAGCGCCACAGTAAACAGAATGAGCAGCGTATTCTCACCGTGATCCAGCACCAGCACCGCAACAGAGGGAGGCGCAGTATGCAGGCAAAACGCCAGCAGATGATCGCCCAGGGCAATGGCACTGATAAAGAATATGCTAATCAGGCTGATAACTAAAAAACTGCCATCAAAATAAAACACTGACTCGAACTTAAGGACAATCTGCCACGTCCAGAGCAGGCCAGTTAATAGCGCGACGGTATTTAATATTGGGAATTTTCCGCTGGGTCTTAAAACCATCCAGATGACAATTACCGCGCTGGTAAAGGCGATGATTATGGTTGGGAGCAGGAACGAACAGGCTGCGATTTTCCCACTAATACTACTTAAGCTAAATAAAGACGTTGCTGTGTTTAAAAAAGAAAAAGCATCAGCGAAAGCCGGTGCTTGCTGTGAAGCAATTCATCGTAAGTTTGTAATTTCATTTTTATCTACTCGTGACTGCATTGAAATATTACCTGCCGTTAACCTGAAGTAGCGGGCTATTTCGTGCCTGGAATAGTTTATGTCTGTTATTATTTGGATTTACTTAATAGTTAACCAGGCCAATCTATCACTTAATATCGGGACTGTCATCAGCGAGCGTAAACATTCGACAGGAACAGCGCCAGCAATCAGCCAGAACAGATCAAATAATGCTGCAAAATGATAAATATTCTTATATGATATTGGTAATCATTATCATTTGAAAGGGTGTGGGTACGACGATGCTGACAGCAATGGTCACCGCATGTGGACTCTGGGGGGTAAGCTGGATGTTGGGAAAACGACTCGATAGCGCCTGGGGAGTGCTGCTTCCCTGTGCAGTAATGCCGTTAATCACGCTGATGAACCTTTCGTTTTCCCAGTGGCGGCTGGTCATGGTGATTGCCTTGCTGGCTACAGTAGCCATGCTTTATCACAAACGTCTGCGTCACTACCTGCTGCTGCCATCCTGTCTGGCACTGGCTGGCGGCATGGCGGCTATTTCAGTCAATTTCGGCACGCTTTAACAGCTAAACAGGGAAGTTCAGTAAGCTGAAATCGAAGCAGGGAAGTACGGTAGCGTGAAAGAGAAACAGGGAAGATCGGTAATCTGAGAGAGAAACACGGAGTTCAGTAACGTATTGAGTAATACAGGGAGAAGTAAATCAGAAAGTGCCGGGGAGTCATACGGGTCTTGCAGAGGGAAGTATTCAACATGGTGCGAAGAGAGGGACTTGAACCCTCACGTCCGTTAAGACACTAACACCTGAAGCTAGCGCGTCTACCAATTCCGCCACCTTCGCGTCCTGTTGAACTTTTTATTCATATCACCGCAAATGGTGCGAAGAGAGGGACTTGAACCCTCACGTCCGTTAAGACACTAACACCTGAAGCTAGCGCGTCTACCAATTCCGCCACCTTCGCGCAGATGCTGCGTAATATGAACAACGTGATTATGGTGCGAAGAGAGGGACTTGAACCCTCACGTCCGTTAAGACACTAACACCTGAAGCTAGCGCGTCTACCAATTCCGCCACCTTCGCATACCTTCAATACAGTTAAACTGTATTGCAACCACGGAGGCGCATTCTAGAGATTTTCCAGGGGACGTCAACAGTTATTTAGCCTGCCTGCAACGATCGCTGTAAAAAGCAGCGTTCTCCAGGCCCGGTTGAGGAATCAGGAACTTGCTGGCGGAAAAGGCGGTGATTGCTCACCGCCTTTAGCATTAGCGTTTGGCTTTAGCCGCGCGCTGCAATACGGCACGGTAAACTTTGAAGCGGCCATTTTGCAGCAGCACTTCATGGCTGCCAAAGGTCTCGTCCAGTACCTGCGGATAAGGCAGGAAGGCGTTGGCTACGATACGCAGCTCTCCGCCCATATTCAGATGCTTCGCCGCGCCGCGAATCAATGTCTGAGCGGCATCCAGACTGGTCTGCATACCATCGTGGAATGGCGGGTTAGAAATGATCATGTCATAACGGCCATTCACTTCGGAATAGACGTTGCTGGCAAACACTTCCCCCTGCAGATCGTTGGCTGCCAGGGTGGCTTTACTGGCTTCCACTGCGGCGGCATTGACGTCGGTCATAAACAGGCGAACCTTCGGTGAGAAGCTCGCCAGCATGGCGGACAACACGCCAGCACCACAGCCGATATCCAGCACTTTGCCTTTCATATGCGGTTGTAACGTTGAGAGCAACAGGTTGCTGCCGGCATCCAGGCCATCGCGGCTGAACACGCCTGGCAGCGTTTTGATGGTCAGATTGCCCAACGGATACTCATCCCACCAGGCTTGCTCGTTAAAGGCAGGCTGGCTGTCCAGGCGGCCATGGTAGAGGCCACAGCGGCGGGCGCTGTCAATCTTGTTCAGCGTTGACCAGGTCGCCAGCATCTGCTCTGCACTGCGCACGCCGCTGCGGTTTTCACCCACTACAAACAGGTCGGTGCCGACAGGCATCAGCGATAGCAGGTTTTCCAGCTGGAACTGCGCTTCAGGTTTGTTCTTTGGCCAGAAATAGACCAGGGTATCGCATCCGGCTACGTCTTCCGCAGTCGCCACCAGTCCGTACCGGGCATTCTCACCCATAGCAGGGTTGAGGATCTGCCAGTGATGATATTGTTGGGTATGCACCCGACTCAATGCGGTGTCCAGTTGGGCGGGCAGGTCATCCTGCAGATCGCCAGCAAACAGTACGCGGCGTTGAGAAAATTCATCACTGTGGCGCAGTATCACTTCACTGGCCGGGCTAAATGCAGACATCGGTGGCTCCTTACGAATCAGAGCGGCGATTATACCCAAATTAGCCAGAGTTGCAGCAAAGCCCGCAGAGATCCGCTGATTCCTTGTGGAGAGGGTGCAAAGCAGGGGCTGGCCTGGTGGCGCAGACCTGATGGGTTTGCTAGCATAGCTGCGCAATCGGGCGATCAGACGGGAAAAAAGATGTCCTCCAGACGTGACTGGTTATTAGATCAAATGGGCATTACGCAGTACACACTGCGGCGTCCGCGTGCCTTGCATGGCGAGGTTGCGGTTTCACTGCCGGAACAGACGCGCCTGCTGATTGTGGCTGAAGTGCCCCCGCTGCTGACGGATCCGTTGATCGGCGATGTGCTGCGCTCAATGCGGATGCGTGAACATGAAGTGGTCGTGCTTACCCCGGATCAACTGGCCATGTTGCCAGAAGAGACCCGTTGTGCTGCCTGGTGTCTGGGTATTGACCCACCTCCGGCACTGAACGGATCGCAGATCGCTTCGCCTGTTCTTGCGGAGCTCTACCATAATGCCAGTGCCAAACGTGCGCTGTGGCAGCAGATCTCCCACTATGAATCAGATTTCTTTACTGACCCCGCAAGACCTTGAGCGTGCTTTCCTTATTGAGCAGCGTAGCCACGCTTTTCCCTGGACTGAAAAAACCTTTGCCAGTAATCAGGGCGAACGTTACCTGAACTACCAGCTCAGGGTGGATGAACAGCTGGCTGGCTTTGCCATCACTCAGGTGGTGCTGGACGAAGCCACGCTGTTTAACCTGGCGGTGGATCCAGATTTCCAGCGCCGGGGAATTGGGCGGCAATTGTTGCAGCACGTGATCGTCGAACTGGAGAGCCGTGGCATCCAGACTTTATGGCTGGAAGTGCGGGCCTCAAACCGTCCGGCTATCGCGCTGTATGAGCAGTTAGATTTCAACGAAGTGTCGGTACGCCGTAATTACTATCCTACGGCGGACGGCAAAGAAGATGCCATTATTATGGCCCTGACCCTGTAAGGACTGAGTAAAAGATGCTTAAAGACTGGGATTGGATCTTATTTGACGCTGACGATACGTTGTTTCACTTTGATGCGTTTGCCGGTTTACAGCGTCTGTTTCAGCAGTACGATGTGGCCTTCACCACGGATGATTACGACGATTATCAGGCGGTAAACAAGCCACTGTGGGTGGATTATCAGAACGGGGCAATCACCGCATTGCAGCTCCAGCATCAGCGCTTTGAAGGCTGGGCGGATAAGCTGAACGTGACGCCGCTGGATCTCAATGCGGGTTTCCTCTCGGCCATGGCTGAGCTTTGCGTCCCTCTGGCAGGCGCGGTGAACCTTCTCAACGTGCTGAAAGGTAATGTGAAGATGGGCATCATCACCAACGGGTTTACCGCGTTGCAGCAGGCCCGTCTTAAGCGCACCGGTTTCCTGGAGTACTTTGATCTGCTGGTGATCTCTGAACAGGTAGGCCATGCCAAACCGCACCCGGCCATCTTTGACTACGCTCTGAATAAAATGGGCAACCCCTCGCGTGAGCGGGTGATGATGGTAGGGGATAATCCTGACTCTGACATTCTTGGCGGGATTAACGCTGGCCTGGCTACCTGCTGGCTGAACGCGGATAACCGCCCGCGACCGGAGGGTATCAAGCCCGCCTGGCAGGTAAAAACGTTACAGGAACTGGAAGAGATTCTTATTTCTTAAGTTTGCCATTTTTAGTCTTTTTTATCGTGTGAACCGCGTTATGCCAGCATAATTTGCTGGCAACTCCGCTTTAATTACCCACCCCGTAAAATTAAATCCTGTAGACCCCGATCTCAAAAATCCCCCGCTAAAAACACCGCTTTTACAGTACCAATAGATAATTTTGTTTTATGATATTTGGTTATTAATAAAATACTTTAAATAACCAATTTGCATATAAAAGTTAAAAAATAGTCACCACCGGTATAATGGCACAGCAAAAAAGGGTCAATACAGGTAAATTTCGCTTAAAATTTTTACATTAGATAATTTTACGTAAAGAGCGCGCTTTCCCACAGCGTTGAATAATCGGAAAGACTCTGTAAACTTGCCGAAAATTTCACTATCAACTGTAACCTGAACCCCGGGCGGATTGCGTTAGCTCCAGCTCGTGCGGTAGCTATGGCAGCGATGTAAATTATAAGTTGTTATTATACAGGTAATTAAGTGTGTTTTTTTTACAGAAACGAGTAACTGATTTGCGGAGCGTGTGTTGTTTCAGGAATTTAATTTGTTCAAATTAATTCATTCCTCAAGGCAGGATATCGTGAAGGGATTTATCAGGTGAAAGGAAGTCGACCGCGTTTCTGCTCGTTCAGGGTGCAAAATTGTCGGAATATCGATCATGTTGCTTCACAATTAACTTGCTAACCAAGCCAGATTTTCTTTCCCCCTGGTTTGATGATGCCTGTTTTGCGTTCCAGGCTGTGAAGCGTGCTTCCGGTTATGAGACCGAGCCTGCTCGCCAGAGCTGTGCTTAAGGCTGGTCCAGTTCAGCCGCATTTCATTATCCCCCGTTCAGAAATGCGTTTCACGTAGCTTTAGTAGCTTGACCCCCTCTCTGTTTAGTACATGCGTATTGTTGAGTTTTCATACGCGCCTTTAGTTAAAAAAACCTCATGAGGATTATGGTGAACATTCGAATCGCATTAAGTCTGCTTTTTGTTATGACCGTTGCAGGATGTAAAGCGCCACCGCCAGCAATGACGGATGACACGATCGTTTCCAGCACTGTAGATGGCGTCACCCTGACTTACCGTCATGCTGTTCAGCCACCTGCGACCTTTACGCCGGTGAATGAAGAGTATCGCGCGCTGTACGGTGCCTCTGTTATGACCCGTCCGGATTTCGGCGGCAAGCTGGTCAGTTATCTGGATAACGGTAAGCCTTACACCGTGCTGGGTACTGTAGAAAACAACTGGTTTGCGATTGCCGAACAGGGTGAAGAGCAGATGATGGGTTACGTTCCTTTGCGCGCCGTGGTAAAGAGCGATCTTTACACCAAAACGGTGAAAGCCGACTCCCGCCGCAAGCGCGTCCGTGCTGCTGCGAAAAAACCTGCGTTGCAGCTGGCGACAGCAAAGCCTGCCAGAACAGCAACAGCGGAACCTGGATCATCGACTGATAACGTGCTGATGGCCGCATCAATATGAACAGATACTCATTTTTGCGCCTGAGCCTTCAGGCGCTTTTGCTGATCGCAGCCAGCCTGATGGCTGGCTGCAGTTCTTCTTCACACCGCGATACCGCTCACTACGACCTGGTCTTCCAGGCGCATCCGCAGATCAACGACGGTGCCCCACTGAAAGTGCGGGTGATGTTGCTGAAATCGGATGCGGACTTCATGTCTGCCGACTTTTACTCGCTGCAAAATTCCGCGACAACGCTGCTGGGCAGCAATCTGATCAACAACGAACAGTTCTTCCTGATGCCGGGACAGCTAAACAAAGTCCTGAGGGGACAGAGCACTTCAGAGGCCCGTTACATCGGTATTCTCGCGGAGTATCAGTCGCTTGATGGCAAAAAATGGCGGATCTCCTTGCCGCTGCCGGTCTCCCGTGAGCGCCATTTCTATAACTTCTGGCAGGGATCACCGGACGAACTGAAAGCCGACATCATCGCGGATATCAGCGGGTTGCGCCCCGTCACTGAGTGAGCAGAGCCTGACAACGGAAGCCATTATGAATAAAGCAGAAAAAGTGGTCTGGACCGAGGGGATGTTCCTGCGTCCACACCATTTCCAGCAGTCAGAGAGCTACCAGCAAAGCACTCTCCGTAACTGGGGAATGAGCCAGCGGCCTTATCTCTGGGGCTTTCTGGATTACGAAATCGACGAAGCGATGTTGCGTCAGGGAAAAATTGCCCTGAGCGCCGCCAGTGGGCTGCTACCCGACGGCACCTTTTTCTCGTTTCGCGATGCGCGTAACGGGCCGCCTCCGCTGGCGATCCCGGATAACCAGGGCAATGAAAAAGTGGTGCTGGCGCTGCCTGCCTGCCGTAATGGCCGTGAAGAGGTGATTTTCAGTGAAGCCACCGACTCGCTGGCTCGCTACGTCACCTTTGAGCAGGAAGTGGATGACTTTAATGCGCTTTCGGTTGGCCAGGCGACGGTACAGTTTGGCAAGCTCCGTCTGCGTCTGATGCTGGAAAGCGAGCTTTCTGCTGAATGGACGGCGATGGCTGTGGTACGGGTGATGGAAAAACGTAATGACAGTCAGGTTCGCCTCGACAGCAGCTACATTCCGCCGATGCTTAACTGTGTGGCGCATCACCAGTTG
Source organism: Erwinia sp. E_sp_B01_1 (assembly GCF_036865545.1). Classification (NCBI taxonomy): domain Bacteria; kingdom Pseudomonadati; phylum Pseudomonadota; class Gammaproteobacteria; order Enterobacterales; family Erwiniaceae; genus Erwinia; species Erwinia sp. E_sp_B01_1. The sequence goes on from NZ_CP142208.1 coordinate 650,453, forward strand.
TCCGACTATCTCAGCGACATGGCCGGGTTACTGGAACAGCGCAGCAGGCAAATCGGTCAGCGGCTGCAACAGCCGGGCCGTTTTAATACCGCCGATATGGTCGACTTTATGCTGCTGGCGCTGGTGAACCAGCACTTCGGCAAGGTCAGTCACCTTAAAAACTTGCCGCTACTGCACCCGGAACAGCTCTTCTCAACCTGGCTGGCGTTTGCCAGCGAGCTGACCACCTGGACGCCACAGCGTTTCCCGGATGCCTCGCTGCCCGCTTACGATCACGACGATCTGGCCTGCTCCTTTGGCAAATTAATGCTGATGCTGCGCCAGGGGCTGTCTCAGGTGATGGAAGAAAACGCCATCCAGCTGCCGCTGACCGAAAGGTCACACGGCCTGAATGTGGCAACCGTGCCGGAAACCTCTATGATCCGCGAATTTGGTTTTGTGCTGGCCGTGCGCGCCAACGTGCCTGGCGAAGCGCTGCAAATCCATTTCCCGGCACAGATGAAAGTGGCTCCGGTAACCAAAATACGAGACCTGGTGCAGCTTCAGTTACCTGGTATGGTCCTGCGGCCTATGCCTGTTGCGCCGCCGCAAATCCCCTGGCACACCGGCTACAGCTATTTTGAGCTGGAGAAGGGCAGTGAGCTGTGGCAGGAGATGGAGAAATCCGGCACTTTCGCCCTCCATCTGGCCGGTGATTTCCCCGGTCTGATGATGGAGTTCTGGGCTATCCGTAGCCATTCAGTCTGACGCAGGGAGCGAGAAAGATGCAGCAACAACAGGCGTACGCTCAGGGCGATCTCTTCTCTGGCGTCAGTAATAACAACCCGCTGGTCGCGGCAGCGAATGGCTTACTCAATGCCATTCCACAGATCCGCCACTCCGTCACCCATGACGATCCTGGTGGTCTGCGCCAGCGCCTGATCGATGAAATACGGCAGTTTGAGATGAACTGCCAGCGCGCCGGTCTGCCCTATGAGGTGATCATTGGCGCGCGCTACTGTCTTTGTACCGCACTGGATGAAGCGGCAGCCCTGACGCCCTGGGGCAGCCGTGGCGTCTGGCCCGGTCAGGGCCTGCTGGTGACCTTTCATAACGAAACCTGGGGCGGCGAAAAATTCTTTCAGCTGCTGGCCAAACTTTCGCAGAATCCGCGTGAACAGATCGTTCTGCTGGAGCTGATCAACTACTGCCTGCAACTCGGCTTTGAAGGGCGTTATCGCGTGCTGGATAACGGTCGTTCGCAGCTTGAAACCATCAAACAGCGTTTGCTGCAGATGATCCGCTCTGTTCGTGGCGGCTACGCGCCTCCGCTCTCTCCTCATCCTGAAGATCATCCGGTTATGCGCAAATTATGGCGGCCGGTGGTGCCTTTATGGGCCTGCGCTGCGCTGGCAGGGTTTCTTGCCTGTCTGTTCTACATCCTGCTGAACTGGCGGCTGGGCGATGCTACCAGCCCGGTGCTGGCAGCGGTTTATCAGACGCCTTTACCGGAAGTCACCATCCACAACCCGGCGCCGCCTCCACCGGCTGCACTGAATCTGAAAGCGTTTCTCCGTCCGGAGATTGAACAGGGACTGGTCGAGGTGAAAGATCAGGCCGATCAAAGCGTGGTCACCCTCAAAGGCGATGGCCTGTTTACCTCGGCATCAACCGCCGTACGCGGTCGCTATGAAGAGGTGCTGGACCGTATTGCGCAGGCGATGAACAACGTCAATGGCCGCATTCTGGTGATTGGCTACAGCGATAACGTGCCGATCCGCAGCGCCCGCTTCGCCTCTAACTATGAGCTTTCGCTGGCAAGGGCGCAGTCCGTTCAGGCGCGTCTGCAACAGACGTTGTCGCAACCGCAACGCGTGAAGGCGGAAGGGCGAGGGGAAACCAATCCTCTGGTGCCGAATACCACCGCAGAAAATCGCGCCCGCAATCGCCGGGTGGACATCACGCTGTTGGTTTCGCCGCAGAACACCCGCGCGGAAGTTAACGGTTTGCAGCAAGGAAACTAACGGATGCTGAATATTCTTTTTGCCATCATGACCAACCGTCTGATGTGGGGCTTTATCGGCATCACCGCACTCTCCTTCATCATCTGGGTGATTGGCCCGGTGTTCTCGATCGTTGACTCGCGTCCGCTGGAGCCGGAAGTCAACCGTCAGATCAGTATTGCGCTGCTGTATGTGGCCTGGGGGCTGAGCAATCTGGTGCCGCGCCTGTATAACTCGTGGCTTAACCGCAAACTGATGGGCAGCCTGAAAACCTCGCCGGGCGAGCAGGAGCCGGGCGATCATAAGCGACTGACCAACGAAGACCCGGTGCTCTCTGAACGCTTCACCGAAGCGGCTGACATGCTCAAAAAAGCCCACTTCAGCGGAACGGGCAACAAACGCTGGACCCAGCGCTTCAGCCGCCAGTATCTGTATCAGCTACCCTGGTATGTGATCATCGGCGCGCCTGGTGCAGGCAAAACTACCGCACTGATAAATTCGGGCCTGCACTTCCCGCTGGCGGATCGCTTTGGCAAAGCCGCTCTTCGCGGGATAGGCGGCACGCGCAACTGCGACTGGTGGTTTACCAATGAAGCGGTGCTGCTGGATACCGCTGGACGCTATACCACTCAGGAAAGCGAGCAGCAGCAGGATGCCAGTGAGTGGGGCCACTTTGTCGGGCTACTGCGTAAATATCGCGGTCGCCAGCCGATCAACGGGGTGATCGTCACCGTCAGCCTCTCCGATTTGCTGACGCAGTCCGCCGAGGCCTCACGCCAGCAGGCTCTGTCGTTACGTCAGCGCCTGATGGAACTGCACGAGCAGCTGGGCATCCGCTTCCCGGTTTACGTGCTGGTGACTAAAACGGATCTGCTTAAAGGCTTCCGCGCCTATTTTGCTAACTTCGACAAGGCGCAGCGCGATCAGGTATGGGGCTTCACCTTCCCCTGGGAACGATCAAAACTGGCCGATTTTGATCTGCTGAGCGCCTTTACTCAGGAATATGCGCTGCTTCAGCAGCGGCTGGATGCCGGTCTGCCGGATACGCTGTTACAGGAGAGTGATGGCAAAGCCAGGGCAGAAAGCTACCTCTTCCCGCAGGAGTTTGCGGCACTGCGTCCGCTGCTGAATGACTATCTGGAAACAGTGTTCAGCCGCTCCAACTTCGAAACGCAGTTCTCTCCGCGCGGTATTTACTTCGCCAGCGGTACCCAGGAAGGGCTGCCGTTTGACCGGGTGATGGGGGAGTTGAGTCGTGCGCTGCAACTGCCACATGATCAGGGTAGCAGCGGCGGAGCCTGGGATAACGTTAACAAAGAGTCGCCGATACCTGGCAACAAAGGTCAGAGCTTCTTCCTGAAAGATCTACTGCAAAATGTCATCTTCCAGGAAGCCGGGCTGGCGGGCAGCAACCGCTGGTGGGAGCTGCGAAACCGGGCCGTACTCTGGTCCGGCTATGTGTTACTGGCCGCGGCTTTAGTCATTGCCGGGCTGCTTTGGATGACCAGCTACAACAACAACAAATCCTATCTGCAGGAAGTGCAGGCCAAAGTGCCGCAGGTGGTAAAGCTGAGCCAGAACCTGCAGGCAAATGACCTTAGCGATCTTTATGCGCTGCTGCCTTTCCTGAATGGCGTGCTGCATCTGCCGGAAAGCCAGGATTTTGACCTCAACAGCCCGCCGCTTACCCGCCGGATGGGACTGTATCGTGGGGTTGAAGTCAGCGACGCAACCCTGGCGCTTTACCAGAAATCTCTTAAGCAACTGCTGCTGCCACAGGTTGCCCGGCTAATCACAACCTGGCTGCGCAACGACAACGGCAGCGATGCGGACTACAGCTATGAGGCGCTGAAAGCTTATCAGATGCTCTATCAGCCAAAGCATTACGATGGCAAATTCCTTCATGCCTGGCTGATGCTGAATATCCAGCGTAATCAGCCGCAAAATATTACTCAGGCGCAAATCAGCCAGCTTGAATGGCATCTCAGGCAACTGCTGGAAACGCAGATTCAGGCATCGCCTTATGCGCAGGATGATGCGCTGGTAAAGCGCGAGCAGGCGCTGATTAATCAGATGCCGTTGTCACAGCGGGTCTATGGCCGCCTCAGACGCCTGCTGGAAAAGGATGACGGGCTGAAACCGGTATCGCTGGCTTCACTTGGCGGGCCGCAGAGCGAGCTGGTGTTTTCGCGTAAAAGTGGCAAGCCAGTCAGCGAAGGGATCCCGGGTCTGTTCACCCCGGAAGGCTACTGGAACAGCTTCGATAAAAACATCAACAGCGTCACGGATGCCCTGCATGACGACGATCGGTGGGTACTGGGCGGAGAGGTACAGGGCGAAACGAAGCAGCAGACCGATTTGGCCGTCCGTCAGCGCTATATGGCGGATTATATGCGCCAGTGGGATGGGCTGTTGCAGGATATCCAGCTGAACAACAGCGCCGATTTGTCCCAGCGGATCAACGCTGCGCGAGTGCTCTCCGGCAGCTCTTCGCCGCTGCGTAAGCTGGTGATCAATCTCAGCCACTTTCTGATGCTGGAGAAGACCGCACCTGAAGAGGCTTCGGCAAAAGGCGAGGCGGATAAGCAGGATAACAGTGCCACCCGCACGTTGACGGCGCTGTTCCGCTCCCGTCAGGCCACTACCGCTGCCAGCCAGCAGCAGCAAACGCCGGAGCAGTCAGTAACCGCTCACTTCGCACCTGTGATTGAGCTGGCGCAGCCGCTGGAGAAGGACGGCAAAACCATCGCCTTTGATGATTTCCTGAAGCAAATCGACGATCTCTACCGCTATCTGACGGCGGTGCAGGATGCCGCCAACAGCGGAATGCCGCCACCGGCGGGCGATTCAATCAGCCGTCTTCAGGCCAGCGCGGGCCGTCTGCCCGGTGCATTGCAGAACATGTTTACCAGCATGGCCGTGGGGGCCAGCAGCGACACGCAACGCCGCGATCTGGATAACGTCCGCAAACGCATCAATGTGGAGGTGGGCAGCTTCTGCCGTCAGGCCATCGCCGGGCGCTATCCCCTGTCACGCTCTGGCCGGTCAGAAGTCACGCCTGACGATCTCGCCCGCATGTTTGCGCCGGGTACCGGCCTGATGGACAGCTTCTTCCGCGACAATCTGGCCAACAAAGTGGATACGACACAGTCGAACTGGCGCTTCACGCCTGGCATTGATGGTAAAACGCTGCCCGGCGGTGAAAGCGTACTGCGGCCATTCCAGCAGGCGCAGAGCATTCGGGACGCCTTCTTTGCCAATGGAGCCACCACGCCTTCCTGGCGTGTGACCGTCCGTACCCTGCAGATGGACAACGACATCCTGACCCTGTCGCTGGATGTGGATGGACAACTGCTGCGTTACAGCCACGGCCCACAGGCGGTGCAGCTGATGAGCTGGCCGGGCCCCGGTGGCACTAACCAGGTACGGATGCAGCTGGGCCTGGCCAACGGCACCACTGCCACGCTGGTCACTAACGGAGCCTGGGCGCTGAACCGCTTCTTCGATCGCGCCCGGCTATCGCGTGGCAGCAGCACGCTCAGCCGTCAGGCGGAGTTTAGCGTCAACGGTCACAACGTGACGCTGGAGTTCACGCCAAACAGTATCCGTAATCCGTTTCAGCTTCCCGGGTTCTCATGCCCATAACCGCAAGGAAATGATAATGAGCCAGACTCCTGCGATTGGCTGGTACGGGAAATTGCCCAGTGCCGGTGATTTTCTCAAGCGCCGTTTTCCCGAAACGCTCTGGCAGCAATGGACCCACTGGTTTCAGGTGGGGCTGCTGAACTGGCAGAAGAACGAAGAACAGCGTCCCGGTGGTGAGAGGCAGTTCAGCAATGCACCGGTATGGAATTTTGTGGTGCCGCCAATGCTGGGGAGCCAGCTGGTACAAATGGGATGCCTGCTGCCCGCGCGTGACAACGTGGGACGTCAGTATCCGGTGTGCGCACTGCTGACCTTCTCGCCGCAAAGCTGGACTCAGTTACAGCTGGCGATGGCCGGAGAGTGGTATCAGCAGGTTGGGCGCACGCTGCTTCATGCGGTGCGCAGCAGCTACTCCGCTGAGCAACTGGATCAGGCTTTGCTGTCGATTCCAGCGCCACCGTGCCCGACGGAAGCCTCCCGTTCTGACATTCTGGATGTGATTGGCTACGCCGACCGCCCCAGCACGCTGAGCTGGCGACAGGTTTCCGACTGCTTCGATCCCCAGCAGTACACCAGCTTCTGGTGGACAAATCAGACCGACGGTTACCCGCTTTATACCCATGTCCACAGCGGCAACTTTACCGGTCAGCTATTTTCGATGCTGTTCGACCCGGCCGCCGGAGCCAAACCTGGCCGCCACGGCCTTTACCCGCCCATGTTTGAGTAATGAGGTAAGGAAACACCATGAATATCGATGCGCTACTCGCCCCGATAAGCAGCGACAGGCCGTGCGGTGACAATCTGGAATACGACGCCGACTACATGGCCATGGAACAGGCCTGCGCGGGCAAAGCTGAACAACAGTTTGGTGACACCATCATTCCGGCTGAGCCTGCAGACTGGAACAAAGTGGAACGGCTGGCGAGTACCTTACTGACCCGCACCAAAGATCTGCGCGTCATGCTCGCCCTGACCCGCGCCTGGACGCAGCTGAAAGGGCTGCCGGGCTACGCCAGCGGGCTGCACCTGATTCAGCAGTCGCTGCTGCTCTACTGGGAGCCGGTATGGCCGGTGCTGGAAGAGGACGGTGAGCGCGATCCCTTCTACCGTGTCAATGCGCTGGCGGCCTTAGGTGATAAGTCAGCACTTACTACCGCTATGCGACAGGCACCGCTAATCCGCAGCGCCTCAGATGTGATTTCGCTGCGTGATGCCTGCGCATTACTGGACGGCAGCAAAACTGACTGCCCGGAATATCCTGGAGGGCGCGCCCGCCTGTCAGATGAGCTGGCTCGAGGCGATCAGCCGGGTGTGGAAGCCATACTAAAAGTAAGTGAGCGTTTACAAACTATTCGCGACACGCTGATGGAGCACCTTGGTGAAACCGGTGTTCCGGAGATGCAGCAGCTGCAAAAAATGGTCTCAACCGTGGCGCAGGCTTGCAACGCAACTGACCTGAGCACGCTGATCCCGGTAACGGCCGGACAAAGTGAAGAGCAACAGGCCGGAGCCTCTGCCGAACCGGTTCGCAAAGAGACCGACTGGCGGAGCGTTCAGCCCGGATCGCGCTCTGATGCCCAGCTGATGCTGGAAAAAGTGAAGCAGTACTTTGTACAGCATGAGCCAAGCCATCCGGCTCCGCTAATGATTGACCGCGTTCAGCGAATGATCGAGCTCGACTTTATGGACATCATCCGCGATTTGGCGCCAGACGGCGTTCATCAGCTGGAAAATATATTCGGACGTCGCGATAACTGATTTGCACGTTCATTCACGTTTTACCGCGAATACCAATGGAGATTCCCATGGCAACAAGTAAATCCAGTGGGCAGAAATTTATCGCCCGTAACCGCGCACCGCGTGTGCAGATCGAATACGACGTGGAGATCTATGGCGCGGAACGCAAAATTGAACTGCCGTTTGTGATGGGCGTTATGGCCGATCTGGTCGGCAAATCGGTGGAAGGTTTACCCTCCGTTGACGAGCGTAAATTCCTTGAAATTGACATCGACAACTTTGACGAACGCATGAAAGCGCTGAAGCCACGCGTGGCTTTCCAGGCGGATAACACGCTGACGGGCGACGGACGTCTGAATATCGATCTGACCTTCAACAGCATGGAAGATTTCTCTCCGGATGCGGTTGCCCGTAACGTTGAGCCGCTGAACCAGCTGCTGGATGCGCGCACACAGCTATCCAACCTGCTGACCTATATGGACGGCAAAAACGGTGCGGAAGAGCTGATCTCGAAAATTTTGCAGGACCCTACGCTGCTGAAATCACTGAGCCATCTGCCAAAGCAGGATGATGCGGCGAAAGGCGGGGAGGAGTAATCATGAGCAACCCTTCACAGCAAACCGGCCTGCCGGAGCAGCAGGCATACAGCCAGGACGAGTTCAGCGCGCTGCTGAATAAAGAGTTTCGTCCCAAGACTGACTCAGCGCGTGCCGCCGTGGAAAGCGCGGTTAAAACGCTGGCTCAGCAGGCGCTGGAGAACACCGTCACCGTTTCCACCGATGCTTACCGCACCATTCAGGCGTTGATCGCCGAGATTGATGAAAAGCTGTCGCAGCAGGTGAACCAGATCATCCACCACGATGAGTTCCAGAAACTGGAAAGCGCATGGCGTGGCCTGAGCTACCTGGTTAACAATACCGAAACCGACGAAATGCTTAAGATCCGCTTTATGAGCATCTCTAAGCAGGAACTGGGCCGTACCCTGAAGCGCTATAAAGGCGTGGGCTGGGACCAGAGCCCCATTTTCAAAAAAGTGTATGAAGAAGAGTACGGTCAGTTCGGTGGCGAACCTTTCGGCTGCCTGGTCGGTGACTATTACTTTGATCACAGCCCGCAGGACGTGGAGCTGCTGGGTGAAATGGCCCGCATCGGTGCCGCTTCCCACTGCCCGTTTATTACCGGTACCGCACCGGGCGTGATGCAGATGGAATCCTGGCAGGAGCTGGCAAACCCGCGCGACCTGACCAAAATCTTCCAGAACAGCGAATATGCCGCCTGGCGCAGCCTGCGTGAATCTGAAGATGCCCGCTATCTGGGGCTGGTGATGCCACGCTTCCTGTCACGTCTGCCTTATGGCATTCGCACCAACCCTGTGGACAGCTTCGACTTTGAAGAAGAGACCGAAGGCGCGAATCACAGCAACTACACCTGGACCAATGCCGCTTACGCGATGGCAGCTAACATCAACCGCTCTTTCAAAGAGTACGGCTGGTGTACTTCTATCCGGGGTGTGGAATCGGGTGGTTCGGTAGAAAATCTGCCGTGCCATACCTTCCCAAGCGATGACGGTGGCGTGGACATGAAATGCCCGACCGAAATTGCCATCAGTGACCGTCGCGAAGCCGAGCTGGCGAAAAACGGCTTCATGCCGCTGGTTCACCGCAAAAACTCCGACTTCGCCGCCTTTATCGGCGCGCAGTCACTGCAAAAGCCGGCGGAATATCACGATCCGGACGCCACCGCTAATGCCCGTCTGGCATCACGCCTGCCGTATCTGTTCGCCTGCTGCCGCTTCGCCCATTACCTGAAGTGCATTGTGCGCGACAAAATTGGCTCCTTCCGCGAGCGTGACGAGATGGAACGCTGGCTCAACGACTGGGTGATGAACTATGTCGACGGCGACCCGGCTAACTCTTCACAGGAAACCAAATCCCGCAAGCCGCTGGCTTCTGCAGAAGTGCAGGTAGAAGAGCTTGAAGATAATCCAGGCTATTACGCCGCCAAGTTCTTCCTGCGTCCGCACTATCAACTGGAAGGCCTGACCGTTTCACTGCGCCTGGTGTCAAAATTGCCTTCCCTGAAATCTAACGATTCCTGAATGTTCAGAAAATTCATCTGCATACTGTCAGGCTATATATTGTTGTTTTTTAGTTCCCTTGGTTTCATCACCCTTTGTGGATACTCAGTTTTTCTGATTGACTGGCATGTTTCTGTAGGGGGGATAGTCATCAAAGGAATGATGATTTTAATATTAATGGCTGTCTGTATTGGTATATACGGCCTGGCAGAAAAGTTAAGATGAAAATGAATTAATGCATTGTTTTATTAAGGATTGTCCGGGATAAACAATCATAAGGATGAACAGTAATTTATCTGGGGCTGATGACTATCATGCTCCAGAGTAACCCTATAGTTATACCCAGGAAGTTGGGTTTCTATATTTCTGAATGATCCCATGTAGCGGGATTCAGAATAGAGGCAGAGGTAAAATATGGACGATTTATTCAGCCCCATTACCTGTTTGCCATATCAGTGCTTTATCTAAAGCAAATTTTAACTAATGAAGAGTAGATAATCATGGCTATTGATATGTTTATGAAAGTAGATGGTGTGACTGGCGAGTCAAAAGACTCAAACCACACCGGTTGGACCGATATTACATCTTTCTCCTGGGGCGCTTCACAGCCAGGCAATATGTCTGTGGGCGGCGGCGGCGGGGCCGGTAAAGTAAACTTTAACGATCTGCACATCAATGCGCTGATCGACAAATCTGTGACTGCACTGCTGAAAAACTGCGCCAGCGGTAAGCACCTGGCTAAAGTAGAAGTTTCTATCTGCAAAGCTGGTGGCACTCAGATTGAGTATGCACGTATTACTTTAGAAGATGTACTGGTCACCACGGTCAACTATAACGGTTCTGACAATGGCGATACCCTGGGAATGACTTACTCCTTCCAGGCTTCTAAAGTGAAACAGCAGTACTGGGAGCAGAGCACTTCCGGTGGTAAAGGCGCAGAAAGCAGCGCTGGCTGGAACATCAAAGAAAACAAAGAAGCTTAATTTGTGCCTGACCTCCTCGAAAGAGGAGGTCCTCAAAAGGAATTTTTATGTCTGCTATAAGACCAGCATTTGGTGCAGCCTGGAATCGGTTTTCTGAAGTAAACATTAGTGTTGAGCGAGTGGGGAGTTTTCTTGGTGGTAAAGTTGAAGCCAATGTGACATCAGGCGTTTTTCAAAATGCCTGCCCGATAAGAATGAGTTATGTACTGAACTATACAGGTATCCCTGTTCCCTCAAATAGCCGCTATGCTACTGTTTCAGGAAAGGATAAAAAGCAGTACATGTACCGTGTCAACGATATGATGGATTTTTTAGTCACTGTGCTTGGAAAACCCGATTTAACTGAGAACTCTCCAACTCCTGGTACTTTCAACGGCAAACAGGGAATCATTGTTTTTCAGGGGAATGGATGGAGTAATGCCCGAGGTCATGTAACCTTGTGGAATGGAAACAACTGTTCTGATGCTTGCCACTTCATGGGCGGCGCAGAAAATGGCAGTTTCGTACCTACTGTTGCTTCACTCTGGATATTGAAATGAAAAAAATTTTATTAATCTTGCTTGGAATCAGTGCTGCATCTCCTGTTTTTGCTATGACTTTCCCGGCAATGGATTCGTTCAGTCAATCTGAAGTTTATGAGAACTGGATCCAGAACAGGTGCACAGGAAAAATTTCATCCAGCAAAGTTCTTCAGAATGATGCTTTCAAAAGTGCAGCAACCTGGCTGGAAGTCAGTCAGTTACCTGTAGGAGCCTTCAATGAAGGCGATACTTTGATTGATAATGCATTAAAGATTAAATTATCTGGATCAACAGGAGGGGAATTTAAAGTATTGAAATGCTCTCTGATTAGTCAAAGCAAGGAAGCAAAAGAAATATTCAATAAGTACTCTAAATGAAAGGCTTGAATCTGGTCAATTAAGGTGCGGCTGTGAGAGTTTTTACACTGGTAGTTGTTAGTATCACAATTTTATCTGGATACTCTGCTGCTTCAGATGCAGAGAGTACAGTGGTTTTTAATGGTCAGAAATTTCTTGCCAGCTTCACCGAACATTGTTCTGAAGGTGATGTGTCCTGCGAAAATGTAACCCTTGAATCAAAAAGTAAAAAAACGGGCAAGGGCGTTTCGTTAAAGGGTAAAACAGTTAATGTGAATTGCCCTGAAGTTTGTGATTTTCGTGGTTATGAATTTCATAATGGCGCCTATAAATATTACTTCGTTGCAGGAAATGCCGACCGCTGGAATTTAAATATATTTAAAAATGGCAAGGTTATCTCGACTGATATCGGAACGGTTAAGTAAATCTTTACTGACGGTAAGCGCCTTAAAGTAGCAAGGGATTGTATATGTTTAGATTTTTGTTGACTGTAGCTGTAGCAAGTTTATCGCTAAATCTCTTTGCCGCTCCACTTAGTCCGGTGGTGTTGGAAGGGAGTCACTGAAATGTTGATAAAGCCAGTATTAATACTGAGTCCGAAAGGATATTAAGTTATCAATATAATGACGACCGACTGGTTGGTCGAAGTGTTTATTTCAATAAAGATAATATTACATCGAGTTTGCCTGGTAAAGTTGACTGCCAGCAGCCAGTTTACAATATCTCACAGGGTTCCATTGATCGTTTAATTCATGAAGCAATGGGTGATGCTGATTCTGCCAGTGCTAAAAGTTATGAATCAGACATTAAGGGAAACGAGAGTATTTCCGTTATAAACACTGATTGTAAAAGTGGCAGTTTCGGCGGTGGGGATATAGATAAAAACCCCTGGATTGCGATGCCAGACTCTGCCCACATGTTGGTTAACTGGAACGATGGAATCATACTTACACTTTCACCAGTCATTGCAGGTACGCCCCCGACACCCTCTTTCTCCTGTGCAAAAGCAAAGAGCCCATCCGAGAAAGCTATCTGTGCGGATTATGAACTTTCTTCCTGGGACAAGAGTGTTAACAGTGCCTGGAAATCGGCACAGGCAGGCGCAATTTCAGTTGGTGATAAAGAGCTGAAAGCCAGGATTGTTGCTTCACAGAAAGAATGGCTAAAAAAACGTCATGCTTGTGAAGATGACGTTTCCTGTATCAGAAAAAGTATGGTTGAAAGACTCGATGCTTTATCTGATATGACCGATGCGCAGTAACCATAACGGGTTTTGCCCATTAGGGTTTTCAGGATCGGTAAATCAGGTTTTCTCATCCAGCGGATGTAAATGAGAAAATGTTTTCTGGTTTAAAACCACATAAAGAAAGAAAAAGAAAATGAATAAATTGTCGGTGCTTCTGTTACTTTCCTTAACTTATAGTTGTTTTACACTTGCCTTTGAAAACTGTTCAACTGAAACCAGTGATGCAGAAGTCTTTACCTGTTCTGAACGTAACAGAACAGCCGCCGAAAAGAATCTTAATGCAGAGTATTCGGCAGCCAGGAAAAGAATTAATGAAACTTTCAATAGTCAGGATAAAGTAAAAAAAGACTATCTTTCAGTATTTGTGGACTCTCAAAAGAACTGGCTGAAATATCGGGATGGCCAATGTGAAATTTATGCTCATGTTGCAGATAAAAATACAAATCCTTATATGGTCTTCAAGAATAATTGTGTGGCAAAGATTAACGAAAAAAGAACTGCTGAACTAAAAGAAATCCCTTATGATTGAAAATCCTCAGAGAAAGATGACCTGACAGAAGAAAAATAATGACTCTAATCTATATGACTTACCCTGAGAATGAGTGCAGATGCTGAGTTTTATCATTCAATAGAATAATTATTTAACTGGTTGCTGCTGAGGAAGTTATGGTTTCATTTTTGAGCAATAAGTTTTTATTTATAGTCACGTTACTGGCTGCTTTACTGAATTTTTCAAATTCCTGTGCTGCAACAAGGTTAATCAGTTTCCATCCTGAATCTCCCAGAAAAACTTTGCATGAAAATGCTGTCATGCAGGGCATCAGGGATGCTGAGTATTTGAGTAATCAGAGTTTTCATCTTCTGATCGATGGAGAAAATATTGGCACGCTTTCAGCAGGACAGGGAACCAGTGAGAACGATGTTAATGTCTGCTTTATTAGCTGGAAACCATTGAAGTCTGCACGTTATACGCTGATCCCTACGATCGGGTTTGAACAATGGGAAGCCACAGCTTGTAGTGCAACCAAAGCAGTTAGAGTGATTTCCAGTCCGGCAGAAGCAGAGATAAAAATAGCGGTACTTTATGCAGTCACCTCGCCTAATGCAGTAGCTGCAGAATCGGTTATTCTCACGTTAGACTCACAGCAGAAATTGAGCATTGATGGGCCGTTGACTGATTCCATAGGTTCTGCAGGTGCATCAAATCTTGCACAACTGAAAAAGCTGTATCAGAAACAGGACTCAACGCGGAAAAATCAGGTTTCGCCCCAGCAGTGAAAGTCGTAATGATCGGGGGTTAACTCAGCCTGCCTGCGATAAGTATTCAGTGACGCTTTCAACTAAAACCGGTCTGGATGTTGTGGAGGAACTCGGTGGTGCTTGTCGGGGTGATACTCAAATTCGTCAAGGTAGTAAACACCTACTAAAGCTAACTTAGTGCAAATGATAGCTCTATTTTCCTGTACGATTTTGGTGTGATATGAACAAGCTAAAAGTAGGAAGTGCAAGAAAACTTACTGTGGGTGAAAAATTCCTTGTAAAGAAGGTTTTTAAAAACGCAATACGGTTAGATGAAGTAAAGGTACATAATGGTAGTTACTTACCATTCAATATGCAGTCAAAAAATATAGCAATGACACCCAATGGTGAAATATATTTCAGAGAGCCTTATTATAAAGATGATTTTTCAATGGCTAATCCTGGTGATATGCATTGGTTTATTCACGAAATGGTACACGTGCTACAGCATCAGGTTGGAATGAATGTCAGAACTCGGGGTGCTCTGAGTTGGGCAGCCAGCTATAAATACTCTCTACCACCGGAAAAAAAACTTTCAGATTTTGGTATGGAACAGCAAGCTTCAATCATTTCGGACTACTATTATCTTAAGTATTATGGTCTTGGTGATTTCAGGCGTCTGTCAGGTTTTCAAGGGATAATCGGTCCGGATCTCATGAAAAAATATGAAACCACACTTAGTTTGTTTTTAGTAAGTCCCGGAGAAAAGAGGGTGTTTTTATGAAGCGAGTTATTATCATTGCTGCCGCTGTCTCGGTGTTAACGGGTTGTCAGCTTGAGGAGCCCCCCTTTGAAGTGATGCAAGTAAACAGCTTTAATAATCAACCCTGTTTTATTATTCCTGAAGATGTGGCTAATAAAAAAGATAAACTAACCAGCAACGGCGTCATGGTTTCATGGCTGGACCAAAAACAATGGAAAGTCATTTCGCCTCCAGGTGACAGTTTACCTGAACGAACAGTCTCCGCAGGTGAATGCACAATTTGGGGAAATATCTCCTGGAATCCGGGGGAGTACTCTGTTCTGATGCGGCTGAATAATGCTTCCGAAAATGATTCCCTTCGTCTTCGCTCTGATTTCTTTATAATGAAAGATAATTCCGGAAGAATTACTGTTATTAATAAAAATTAATCCTCCCTCTGATTTATCTGTTCTTTCAAGGCGATCATTATCGCCAGTTTGTGTGAAATAATAAATTTACTCCTCAGCCTCCAAGCCTCGCTGGTTTTATTAAAACTCGCGAGGCTTGAACGCCGAATAAATCCAACGCAGGAAAACGTTATGCGATTTACGATAATAGCGACTAAACAGGGTCATCAGCCGCCGCAGGGCAGTTGCGATTTTATGCCGCCGGGCGGCACCATCGGCCGTGGAGCGGATAATAATCTGGTGCTGCCGGATGAAGACCGTACCATCTCCCGTTTGCAGGCTATCGTGCACATTACGGCCGATGGCGAGTGCCGCATTACCAATCGCGGTAACGTTACGCTGGTGCACCTGAATGACATCCCGCTGGAGCGGGGCCGTCAGGTGGATTTGCAGGATGGCGATATCCTCAGCATTGATGAGTATCGCCTTCAGGTCAGCGATCTGACCCTAAGCGCGCGTCCTGAAGCCGCAGCCTGGTCTGCAGCTTCAACGGCAACGTCACAGGTTGGTCATTCAGGCACCGCACCTCAGTCTGCGCCTTCGCAAGCCGGACATGCAAACGCTGCACATCAGTCTGCGGCTTCGCAAGCCGGACATGCCTACTCCGCACAACAGCTCGCATCAACACAAGCCGGGTCTGCCAACTCTGCGCAACAGCCTGCCTCTTCTCAGTCCGCTGCGAAAGAGAATACGGCCGCAGCCATTCCCAGCGAGATCTGGGACAGCCTGGCGCAGGAGTTTTCCATTTCTGACAGTCTTTCCAGCCGCAGCAGGCCGCAGCAAAGCAATCTGAATCCGTTAACTGAGGCACCGGCGATCGACCGTAATCCTGTCGATCCTCTGGCGCAGTTTGCTGCTCAACCGGATTCACTGAACCTCGATCGTCGCGATCAAACGCCGGACTCGCTGTTTAATGATGATCCGCTGTTCAGGCAGAACAGTATTTTTGAAGACAACACGCCGAGTACGCTGATGCAGCAGCCTTCTTCGTCTGGAAAGTCAGGCAAAGGCAGGGAAGCACAGGATCCGCTGACACTATTTGGGGGTAACGAAAGCCGTGCTCCTGCCCAATCCGGCAGTGATGATCCGCTGGCGATGTTCGGTAACAACAGGAGTGGTGATCCTGCACAGCCCGGTAGTGACGATCCACTGGCGCTGTTTGGCAATAACGGGGGAGCGGTTTCTGGCCAGTCCAACAGCGACGATCCGCTGGGGCTGATGATGGGCAATGCGGTGCCACTGACGCCGCCGGATAGCTCATCCAGCCAACCTCGTCCGGCAACGAAGCAGCCACCACAGCAGACTATCGTGCCGCCTGCGCCAAAAGCGCTGGACAGCGATTTCGATCTCTTTATGGATGAGAATTCAGGCGCGGCTTCCTCGCTCTCCGACGAGCAGCCGAAGCAGGCTAACGATCGCCATAACTCAACCCTGTCTGACAGGCAGCAGCAGAACCCCGGCAGTCACAATGCCTCATTATTCGATGAGCCAGCGCAGCAGAACCCAGGCGATCACAACAGCTCACTGTTCGATGACATGCCTCAGGACTTATCGGCATCGCCGCTGTTTGCTCCTCAGCACGAAGAGTCCTCTGATGCTGCCTTGACTCCACCATCCTCACCGCTGTTTGACGGCCAACCGGCTGAGTCTGCGGGGTCACAACCTGATTACGGCGGCATCACGCTGCCGACGCCTCAGGCTGTCACCCGCACCAACACGCCGCCGCCGAAAGGCCGCCTGCGTATTGATCCGGTATCCAACACCGCTTCGCAGCACGCCAACGCCTCTGGTGACGGCCAGATGCTGGACGGTGAGTTGCTGGAAGCGCTGATGGGCGGGATGGGGCTGAATGACCTGCAACCCACGCCACGCATCGATCGTGATTCGATGCAGGAGCTGGGGCAGATGCTGAGCATGTTCTCGCAGGGTACCGTAGCGTTGCTCTCTTCCCGATCCATTCTTAAGCGTGGTGTAAAAGCCGAAATGACGGTGATCCTGGACGAAGCCAATAACCCGTTCAAGCTGCTGCCTTCCGGCAAATCCGTGCTGATGCAGATGTTTGGCAGCCGTATGCCGGGCTTTATGCCGCCCAGGCAGTCGGTGCGTGATGCGCTGGTCGATCTGCAGGCGCATCAGCTCGGTATGATTGCCGGTATCCGCGCCATCATCGCCTCGATGCTGCAATCGTTTAATCCGCAGCAGCTGGAAGAAGAGGCGAAGCGGGAAGGTGTGACTTCCCGTCTTTCATTGCCCTCAAGCCGTAAAGCCGCGCTGTGGGAACACTTCACTAAACGCTATGGCGAGACTGCCGGTGAAATCGAAGATGACTTCCATACCCTGTTCGGCGAGGCGTTTTTACATGCCTATGACATGGAAGTGAATCAGTACAAAGACTCTCAAATCAGATCGGAAGAATGATGAATATCACCCTTGCCTCTATGTCGAATCAGGGAGCGCGCGAAAGCAATCAGGACCAGACCGGTGAGCGCATCGGCGAGCGTTCGGCCTGCTTTGTAGTCTGCGATGGTGTGGCGGGACTACCGGGAGGCGATATGGCCGCCGGGCTGGCTCGTGACACTCTTCTTGAGCACTTTGATGGCGAGCAGCATCTGGATGCGCAGAGCATTCGCCGCTACGTCAACCAGGCCAACAGCGCCATCCGCCAACAGCAAAAAGCGGTGACCGATTACCGGCGCATGGGGACCACCCTGGTAAGCCTGTTTATCGACCGTGATTATGAACTGGCGTACTGGGCGCACGCGGGCGACAGCCGCCTTTATCTGTTCCGGCGTGGCTATCTGTTTCACGTCACCACGGACCACAGCCTGGTTCAGCAGATGAAAGATGCCGGCCATCAGACGGAAGGGATCAACAGTAACCTGCTCTATTTTGCGCTGGGAATGGGCGATGAAGAGCGGGATGCCAGCTACAGCGATGTGGTGCCGATTGAAGATGGCGACGCTTTTCTGCTCTGCACCGACGGCTTCTGGCACGGTCTTTCTCCGGAGCATATGCAGCAATCCCTGCATATGGTGAATACGCCGGACGAATGGCTGACGCTGATGCAGGAAGTGATCCGCAAGAACGCTCAGCAGTCGGACGTCAGCCAGGACAATTACAGCGCTATCGCCGTCTGGGTGGGTGATCCGCAGGACACCACGCTGCTGCACTCGCTGTCGCAAGCAGCGCAGTTTTTCCCTCTTCGTGATTAACAGCCTTAAAGGACTTATATGAAATATTGGCTATCAGGTGCGCTCTCCCTGCTTATCGCCTCCAGTGCCTGGGGACAGGATTATCTCGTGGTTTCCTCTCCGTCTCAGAAGCTGGATATCTGGATCGACAACGTTAAAAGCACAAAATCCACCGACTGGTGTAGCCGCGAACTGTCGCTGCGGATCGTCACCAAAGGCAGTAAGGATCCCCAGGTGCTGAAAGAGTTTTTGCCGCGCGTGGCCAGCGTGTTGCAGCGTCAGTGCGCAAAAATGGCGGTGATTCACTGGCAGATGAACGACGCCAGTGGCACTTCTCTGGCGCACGGCAGCGCGGCGAAAGCGCAATCCTGGGCGGTAACGGTGGAACCAGAAATGCCAGCCGCTGCAGCTGAACCGGTCGCGGAAGCGGCTGCGGTATCAGCGGAAGATCTTTCGCCACCAGCGGATACCACTCCCTGGGTGCAGTTCAGCCTGATGGATGGGTGCCATTTCCGCACCTGGTTCCGTGGCGACAGCCAGACCAGCGCGCTGTTCGTGCCAGCCAAAGGCGGTGTGTCCTGCGGCAGTGACGGCTGGCTCAGCGGCGAAAGCGAGATCACCCGGATGGGTAAAGGATCAAGTAAAAGCCTGCGAATGACTTTCCTGCAAGGCTTCCCCGTTTCCGGGCTGAACCGCAAAGCGCTGAGTGGCGATGTGCAAATCACCACCGTCAACAATGAGCGGATGGTGCTGAGCGATGAGAAGTCGCCACAGAGCTGGATGGTGGTGCCGTTTGACCCGGCGCTGAACGGCTGGAAAACCGATGGCACCCTGGTGGTTCAGATTGCTGAAAATCAGGCTCAGGATGCGAGTGAAGTCCGCGCCCGCCTCAGTGAGGTGCGCAAAGTCTGGGCTCCTTATCTGGCCGATAAAAGTTCGCTCACCATCCGACTGGTGGAAGAGCTGCATCCGCAGCTGAAAGATCCGGCTGCCGGTTCATTCCGCACGATTAATTAGTTCTCTGCCCGTTTAAGGAAAGCCTGTGTACTCTCTCACTACCCTGATGTCCGGCGATTCGCTGGCTGAAACTCTGGCGCGCGTTGAAAACGATATCAAACGTCGCCCGGCTGATGCTGATTTGCGTGCGGCCTTTGTGCAACTCCTGTGTCTGGTGGGGAACTGGACGCGGGCTGAGATCCAACTGAAATCCTGGCTGGCGCTGAAGCCGCAGGCTAAGCCAACCGTGACCCTGCTGGAACAGGCGGTTGCCGGTGAAATGCAGCGTGCGGCGGTATTTGCCGGACAGGCTTCACCCCGGATGCCGGGTGAGGCGTTTGGCTGGACGGCGGGACTGTTAAGCGCCTTACAGGCCGATAACGCCGGTCAACCGGAAAAGGCGGAGGCATTGCGTGAAACGGCGTTTGAAATGGCGGAAGTCAATCCGGGCAGCGTGAAGCAACAGGCGCACGAGGAGCCACAGGCGGTGGCATGGCTGACGGATGGCGACGGACGCCTGGGGCCAGTGTGCGAACTGATCGTTAACGGCCACTACACCTGGCTGCCGTTCAGCGCCATCAGCGAGCTGCGTTTTCAGGCCCCCGGCAGCGTGACCGATCTGGTCTGGCGGCATACCTCCGTGCGGCTGATTGATGGCAGCGAGCAGGTGTGCCAGATACCGGTGCGCTATCCCTTTGACCAGGACGCGGCAGATGAGCTGCGCCTGGCCCGCATGACCGAATGGCTGCCGCTGGATCGCACCGGCGAGCATTTTATCGGGCAGGGACAAAAAACCTGGCTGAGCGGCGATGCAGAGTACCCCTTACTCACCCTGGAAGCAGTGACCTTCGCCGAAGCTGAGGTGCTATGAGCAATGACTTCGATCTGAATCATGCGCAGCAGGAGAGCGATCTTCTGCGGGGCGGGCACCGTTTTCGTAACAGGCAGGATGCGCTGACTGCACGCGACAAAATGCAGCCCTCGCTGCTGGACAGGCTGACGGATAATGCGCCGGACAAAGTGCAGGAGGCGGCAGGCAATACGGTGATCTCTCACAGTACGCTGCGCCGGAATGTTCTGCGGGATCTGCAGTGGCTGTTTAACAGCACCAACAACGAGGCGCAGCAGGATCTTAATCCTTTTGCGCAGGTACAGCGCTCGGTGCTGAATTACGGCGTGGCCCCCTTATCCGGACAGCGTATGTCGGATATCGAATGGCAGGATGTGCAGCGCAAACTGACCACCTCCATCCTGCATTTTGAGCCGCGTATTCTGCCTGCCGGGTTGCAGGTGAAATGCATCTCAGACACGAACTCGCTTAACCTGCATAACGTGCTGTCGATAGAAATTAAGGGACGGCTCTGGTGCGTGCCTTATCCGCTGGAATTCCTGTTCCGCACCGATGTTGATCTGGAAAACGGTCATTTTGAGTTCAAAGACGTAGGGTAACCATGGACAGCAAACTGCTCGATTATTACAACCGTGAACTGGCCTACCTGCGTGAGATGGGGGCGGAGTTCGCGGAACGCTACCCGAAAGTGGCGGGTCGTCTGGGTATGCGCGGGATTGAAGTAGCCGATCCGTATGTCGAGCGGCTGATGGAGGGGTTTGCCTTCCTGACCTCCCGCGTGCAGCTGAAAATGGATGCTGAGTTCCCGCGTTTTTCCCAGCGAATGCTGGAGATGATCGCACCCAACTATCTGGCGCCCACGCCCTCAATGGCGATTGCTGAACTGCATCCCGACAGCCGAAAAGGCGATATCAGCGGCGGCTTTCTGGTGCCGCGCGGCACAATGATGGACAGCCAGACGCTGAAAAAAAGCGGCGTGACCTGTAGCTACACCACTGCACACGACGTGATGCTGCAACCGATCGTCATCAAAAGTGTTGAGCTGGGCGGCGTACCGGCAGATATCCCCTTAGGCCCAATGGGGCTGAGTCAGGCCGGTGCAGCCAGCGCCTTACGTATCCGTCTTTCCTGCTTTAAAGATGTGTCGCTGAATCATCTGACTTTCGACAGCCTGATGTTTTTCCTCAGCGGCCCGGATATTCAGGCTCAGCAACTGCTGGAGCTGATTATGCAGCACACGGTGGGCAGCTTTTGCCAGACTGTTGAAGCACGGCCCCAGCGTGTGGTGATGGGGGATGAGGCGTTAAAGCAGGAAGGGTTTTCGCCCGATCAGGCGCTGCTGCCTGACGATCTGCGTAATTTTGATGGCTACCGGCTGCTGCAGGAATTTTTTGCACTACCTGCCCGTTTTCAGTTTTTCAGCCTCAGCCAGTTACGTGGCATCCTCGGCAAATGCGGGCCGGAGGTCAAAGAGTTCGAGATTGTGCTGCTGCTGGACAGGGCCGATGCCGCGCTGGAAAAAGTGGTGGATAAAAGCCATCTGGCGCTGCATTGCACGCCGGTGATAAACCTTTTCCCGAAAACCGCCGAGCGGCAAAAAATCAGCCATGGCGTGCATGAGTATCATCTGGTAGTCGACAATATCCGCCCGCTGGATTACGAAATTTTTTCGGTGCAGAAACTGTATGCCACCGGCGATAACCGGCGGGAAGAGCAGGTTTTCCGTCCATTCTGGAGTACTTTCAGTCAGGACCAGGGCGACTACGGTGCCTATTTCTCACTGCGTCGTGAACAGCGCACGTTGTCCGAACATGCCCAGCGTTACGGAACCCGCACCGGTTATATCGGCTCCGAAGTCTTTCTCTCGCTGGTGGATGAGCGTCATTCGCCCTGGAGCGAGGATTTGCGCCATCTCACGGCAGAGGTGATCTGTACCAGCCGTGACCTGCCGCTGATGCTGTTGCAACAGGATCAGGGTAACTTCCTGATGCCAGACTCAATCCCCGTTGCGCAGTTGATCCTCAAAAAAGGCCCTACGCCGCCACGCCCTGCGCTGGCCGAAGGACTGACAACCTGGCGTCTGATCAGCCATTTACAGATGAACTATCTCAGCCTGATGGACAGCGATGACGGGCAGGGGGCTTCGGCGCTGCGCCAGTTACTGGGGCTGTATGCCAACCTGGCCGACGCGCCGGTGGCAAGGCAGATAGAAGGCATCCGTCACTGTCAGCTGAAACCGGTTTATCGCCGGGTGCCAGAGCCAGGGCCGGTGGTGTTTGCCAGAGGTATAGGTATTGAGTTAAGCGTGGATGAGCAGGCTTTCTCAGGGACCAGTCCCTGGATGCTGGGCAGCGTGCTGGAGAGAGTCTTTTCACGGCTGGTGGCGATAAACTCCTTTACCGAAATGACGCTGACCAGCCAGCAACGTGGTGAAGTGGGGTACTGGCCGCCGCGCATGGGGAAAAGGGCACTGATATGAGGGATGAGAAGGCACAACCGGGACTAAAGATCCGCGGCCTGAAACGTCTGCCCGGGACTTTCTGGCAGGGGGTGACGCTGGCTCCCTGGCGTTATGACCTGTTCCAGCTGCTCCGCCAGCTTGATGCTCAGGGCGGAGAGCGCTATCCGCTTGGCCGGGCACCCTTGCCCCGCCATGAACCCCTGCGGATCGGGCAGGAGCCCTCACTGGCCTTTGCACCCTCCACGCTGGCAAAAGCCAGGGTGCGGGAGGGCACTTCGCTGCATGATATCTCGATCCTCAGCTTTGGGCTGTTCGGCCCCAATGGCCCGCTGCCAGTGCATCTGACTGAGTATGCACGCGAGCGGATTTATCACCACCAGGACCAGAGCCTGGCAGCCTTTGCCGATCTGTTTCATCACCGGCTGACTTTACTGTTTTACCGTGCCTGGGCCGATGCCCAGCCAACGGTGTCGCTGGACAGGCAAGACGCTCATCACTTTGAACGCTATCTGGCCAGCCTGACGGGAATGGGCCAGCCAGGTCAGCTGGACAAAGGCAGCCTCAGCGACCATGCCCGTTTTGCCGTGGCGGGCCACCTGACCCGTCATGGCCGCGATGCTGAAGGACTACAAAAAATTCTCAGCCACTACTTTAAAGTGCCGGTTACGCTGATTGAAAACGTCCCGCACTGGCTGCCCATCGATCGCCGCGAGCGCGCTCAGTTAGGAGCCGGAAGAAGAATGCCCAGGCTCGGGCAGTCAGCTTTTCTGGGAGCGGCGGTTCGCGATGTCCAGCATAAGTTTCGTATAGAGCTGGGTCCGCTGAGCCTGGAAGAGTACAACCAGTTTCTGCCGGGTAAGCCTCAGGCAATTCAGCTGCGGGATTGGGTGCGCCAGTATCTGGGCATCGAATACGTCTGGGATGTGCGCCTGATCCTGGCGGCGGAAGAAGTGCAAGGCGTCACCCTCGGTGGCCCTGCCCAGCTGGGTTTAAACGCGTGGCTGGGCAAAACGGCGGAACCTACACCGCGTAATGATTTGATTTATAGTCTGGAACCGGGTGAAAGCATCGGCTGTTGAGGGTTTTTTAACATATCAGGGAGCGAGTAATGTACGAAGAAGTTACCCTCCATCAAAACGGGAGATGGATAATGATCTCATATTTCTTTCAATATTATTTTTAATTCCTTTTTTAATTCTGAATCATAAGAAAACCCGCATTAAAGTTTTTGGTAAAGTGGTGGTGTTTATTTCTGTTTTACCATTTTTAATTTTCCAGTATTCCATTTTAATGTCTGGCATGGATTGGGTTTATCACTACTTTAATCAGGTCCCTGATGATAGCGTTTATTTACGTACCGGTGCGTTAATTTTCACTATAGCCTGTTTGTACTCGATCCCTCTCAATTACAGTAAAAATAATAAGAATCAATAATAAGCTACACAGCATACTGAATTAAATATTTAACCGGCTGAATACACATTCGGCCGCTGCCGCAGCATGGATGCTCGCCTGATGTCATCCGCGTATTCACAGACTTCAACTCACTGAGAAAAACTATGTCAGAAATCAGCCGCGCCGTACTGTTCGGCAAACTGGACAAGCTGTTATTTACCTCTCTGGAAAGTGCTACCACGTTTTGTAAACTGCGCGGCAACCCCTATGTGGAACTGGTGCACTGGCTGCATCAGCTTATGCAACAGCAGGAGGGCGATCTTCAGCAGCTGATACGCTATTTCTCGCTGGATGAAGAGGCCCTGACGCGGGACATCGTGGCGGCGTTGGATCGTTTGCCTCGTGGAGCCAGTGCCGTATCGGATCTCTCTGAACACATTGACAGCGCAGTCGAACGCGCATGGGTTTACGGATCGCTGAAATTTGGCGTTCAACAGATCCGGGGCGGCCACCTGCTGATCGGCCTGTTGAAAACGTTCAACCTCGCCAACCTGCTGAAAAGCATCTCGCCACAGTTTGGTCGTATCAGTGCTGATGCGCTGCTGGAGCAATTTGACGCAGTGTTCGCCGACAGCAAAGAAGCTCAGCAGGTGACTTCCGCACCAGTGGATGCCGGGGCGGTACCTCAGCAGCAGGGCACCCTGGCACAGTATGCTCAGGATCTCACTGAGCGTGCGCGTGAAGGTAAGATCGATCCGATCGCCGGACGTGACGAAGAGATCCGCCAGATGGTTGATATCCTGATGCGCCGCCGGCAGAACAACCCGTTACTGACCGGTGAAGCCGGTGTGGGCAAAACAGCGGTGGTGGAAGGTCTGGCGCTGCGTATTGCCGCAGGCGATGTACCTCAGCCGTTGCAGGATGTGCAGCTGTGGTTGCTGGATATCGGCATGTTGCAGGCGGGTGCCGGGATGAAAGGCGAGTTTGAAGCTCGTCTTCAGGCGTTGATCAACGAAGTGCAGTCCAGCCCGATCCCGATCATTCTGTTTATTGACGAGATCCACACGCTGGTGGGCGCAGGCGGGCAGCAGGGCACTGGCGACGCGGCCAACCTGTTGAAGCCAGCGCTGGCACGCGGCCAGTTGCGTACCATCGGCGCCACTACCTGGGCCGAATACAAAAAATATATCGAAAAAGATCCCGCTCTGACCCGTCGTTTCCAGACCGTGCAGGTACAGGAACCGGATGAAGAGAAAGCGTTACTGATGCTGCGCAGCACCGTCAGCCCGCTGGAGAAGCACCACCGCGTGCTGCTGCTGGATGAGGCTGTAGCCGCAGCGGTGAAGCTCTCGCATCGCTACATTCCAGCCCGCCAGCTGCCGGATAAAGCCGTTGCGCTGCTGGATACTGCCTGCGCTCGTGTGGCCGTCAGCCAGAGCGCTCAGCCACCGCAGCTGGAAGATTGCCTGCATCGCATTCAGGCGCTCGAAATCGAAAAAGAGATCGTGGGCCGCGAGCTGAAAGTAGGCATTGGCGATGCCACCCGCCTTGAAGCACTTACTGAGCAACTGGCCGACCTGGCCGCTCAGGCTGAAACGCTGACCACCCGCTGGCAGTCAGAGCGCGAGCTGGTGGATACCATCATCGACCTGCGTGCGCAGCTTCATGATGACCAGACCGGAGAGGTTGCAGCCCTGCATGAAACGCTGAAAGAACGTCAGCAGGCATTAAAAGCGTTGCAGGGCGAGGCGCCGTTGTTGTTCGCTGCCGTGGATGCCAACGTGGTTGCTGCCGTGGTATCTGACTGGACCGGCATCCCGCTGGGCCGCATGGTGAAAAACGAGATCGACGCGGTGCTCAGGCTCGCCGATACCCTGAACGAGCGGGTCATTGGTCAGCGGCACGGTCTGGATCTGATTGCTAAACGCGTCCGCACCTCCCGCGCCCGTCTGGACGATCCCAATAAACCGGTGGGGGTATTTATGCTTTGCGGCCCGTCCGGCGTGGGCAAAACCGAAACCGCGCTGGCGCTGGCAGAAACCCTGTATGGCGGCGAGCAGAACATCATCACCATCAACATGAGTGAATTTCAGGAAGCACATACCGTTTCGACATTGAAGGGCGCGCCTCCCGGCTATGTGGGCTATGGCGAAGGTGGCGTACTGACCGAAGCCGTTCGCCGCCGTCCTTACAGCGTGGTGCTGCTGGATGAGATCGAAAAAGCTCACCCGGATGTCCACGAGATCTTCTTCCAGGTGTTCGACAAAGGCTGGATGGAGGATGGCGAAGGCCGTCATATCGATTTCCGCAATACCATCATCATCCTGACTTCCAATGTTGGCACCCAGTTAATCAGCGCCATGTGTGCCGATCCAGACCTGATGCCGGATCCGGATGCGCTTGCCGGTGCCTTACGTCCTCCGCTACTGGAAGTCTTCCCGCCAGCGCTGCTGGGCCGTTTGCTGGTGGTGCCTTACTACCCACTAAGCGATGAGATGCTGGCCAGCATTGTGCGTTTGCAGCTTAAGCGCATCCAGCGCCGCCTGGAGCAGAACCACGGCATTGTTTCCGAAGTGGATGACAGCGTGATTGCCCGGATTGTACAGCGCTGCACCGAAGTGGAATCCGGCGGCCGTATGGTTGACGCCATCCTTACCAATACCCTGCTGCCGCAGATGAGTCAGATGTTGCTCACCGCCAGCGCGCAGGACCAACAGTATCGCCGTCTGCGGGTGACCCTGCAGCAGGGCGAATTCCAGTGTCAGTTTGAGGCGTAAAGCCCGCCACTATCAGAGAGTTGTCCACTATGTCAGAACACGATAATCCGCGCGCAGTCCCGAATGCCTTACCGGTGGGCTACCGCTTTAACGAGTTTGAAATCAAGGAAGTGATCGGCGGCGGCGGCTTTGGCATTGTCTACCGCGCCTGGGATCATCAGCTCGAACGTACCATTGCCATCAAAGAATTTATGCCGGCCTCGCTGGCGGTGCGCAATGACGACCTGACGCTGGTCCTGCGCAGTGAGCGCTTCAGCAAGACGTTCCATGCCGGGCTGAACAGCTTTATCCAGGAAGCGCGCCTTCTGGCCCGTTTTAATCATCCTAACCTGCTGCATGTGCTGCGCTTCTGGGTGCAGAACGATACTGCCTATATGGGCACCGCGTTTTATACCGGCACCACGCTTTCCCAGCTGCATATCAAGCGCCCGGAGATGATTAGCGAAACCTGGATCCGCACAGCGTTGCCGCCGCTGTTCGGGGCGATCAATACCATCCATCAGGAAGGCTATCTGCACCGCGATATCTCACTGGATAATATTCAGATTCAGGAGAACGGCGTGCCGGTGCTGCTGGACTTTGGATCGGCGAGAAAAGCCATCGGTAATATGTCCGATGAAACCGAAACCATGCTCAAACCAGGTTTTGCGCCTATCGAGCAGTACAGTGACGACAACGAAAACGAGCAGGGCACCTGGACCGACATCTATGCGCTGGGTGCGGTGCTGCATACGCTGATCACCGGTTCGCCGCCGCCGGTCAGCGTGGTGCGCAGCATTGAAGACAGCTATAAGCCCCTGATGCAACTGCGTCCGGCGGGCTATTCGCTGCCGCTGCTGAACGCCATCGATCAGGCTCTGGCTTTGCAGGCAGAAGATCGCCCGCAGACAGTGGATGCCTTTGCCGCGCGGATGGAACTCTCTCCAACTGATATCAACGAAATACACGAAGTGAAAGTCAGCGGACCGGGCACGATGCTGGTGCCGGTTGAACAGGAAGAGGAAGCCCCCGCGAAAGCTGTTTCTCCGCTGAAGCGCTTTAGGGTGCCAGGCCTGATTGCTGCCGGTGTGCTGGTGGGCATAGGTGTGGGCGCGATGATTGCGGGCGGTGGCAGTGATGATTCTGTACAGACCGCTTCAGCGGGCGCAGAGAGTAGCGGGCAATCTACCGTGGCGAACGCATCGAATGCTACTTCTGCTGAGGGTTCAGCGTCATCCACTACGGAAAACCTCCCGGCAGCCAGCCAGCCGCCAGCTTCTGTGGCAGATTCTTCAGCCGCGCAGCCAGCTACGCCGCCTCCACCGCCGGAACCTGTGGCACAGGTCTATATCAAACTGCAACAGGGTGACGAAGTAGCGGTGAACGGTAACGCTCAGGCGCTGGTGCCTTCACCGAATGGCTTCGCCATGCTGCAACTGCCACCAGGTGAGTACCGCTTCAGCATCAGCAACAAAGGTCATACCCGCGACCAGAGCATCAGCGTCGATCGTGAAGGCGTATGGCTGCTTAATCCACAAAGTTAATCTTCAGTAAGCCCGGCGGGTGACTCTGCCGGGCTATGCCAGTTTGGGACATCTTCATGTTTGAACGTATTACCGTACAACTGCCAGTGGAAGGGTTGCTGTTCTGGAAGCTCAGCGGCCGCGAAGCGCTCTCCAGCGCCTTTGAAATCACTGTCGATCTTTTAAGCTACGTTGCCCGCATCGATCGCAAAACGCTTTTAGGTCAACCCATTACCGTTTCAATTCCCACCCCAAATATTATGTCCACCCGCTACCTCAACGGTAAGATCACTCAGGTCAGGGTTTACAGTCAGGAGCTGAACGGGACGCGATATGCGGTCTACAGCCTGGTAATGGAACCAGATTTGTGGCCGATGAAACGTGACCGTAACCTGCGCATATTTCAGAGCCAGACCGTGCCGCAGATCATCAAGGCATTGCTCGGCGAATATAAGGTGAATATTGAGGATAAGCTGACGGGCAATTATCGTGTCTGGGGATACTGCGTGCAGTATCAGGAATCCAGTTTCGATTTCATCAGTCGCCTTATGGAACTTGAGGGAATTTATTATTTCTTCCGTCATGAGATTGATGGACATACCCTGGTGCTGATGGACAGCGCTTACGAGCATCGGCCTTACACAGGTTACGAGGTCATTCCCTATCACGTCACGCCATCCGGTGGCGTTACTGACCGGGAAGGTATCAGCCTGTGGGAACTACAGGATCGCGTTACACCGGGTATCTACAGCATTGATGATTACGACTTCCGCAAGCCAAACGCCTGGATGTTCCAGGCGCGGCAGAACCCCTCTTCACCCTCTCCAGGACAAATCGATGTCTACGACTGGCCTGGTCACTATGTCGACCACGATCACGGTGAGTTCTACGCCAAAATCCGTCAGGAAGTCTGGCAGGTTGAACACCAACAAATCAGTGCTGTTGGAACCGCCC
Organism: Erwinia sp. E_sp_B01_1; assembly: GCF_036865545.1. Lineage (NCBI taxonomy): Bacteria > Pseudomonadati > Pseudomonadota > Gammaproteobacteria > Enterobacterales > Erwiniaceae > Erwinia > Erwinia sp. E_sp_B01_1. Next base: position 679,574 of record NZ_CP142208.1, read on the forward strand.
TTGGGCTGGCTCCGGGTAATACATTCTCACTGCTTAATGCTCCTTTTTTCAGCGACAACGGCGAGTATCTGACAACAGAGGCTTACTATGATTTCGAGGAAAACAACTACGCCAGCGGCAGCGATAGCAGTACGAAACATAATATCGCGATAAAAGTCATCCCCTCAGAGATAACGTTTCGCGCCGACCCTAAAACGCCATGGCCTCGCACCCACGGCCCGCAGACAGCCAAAGTGGTGGGGCCAAAAGGCGAATCGATCTGGACCGATAAATATGGCCGCATCAAGGTGAAGTTCCACTGGGATCGCCTGGCTAAGGGCGACGACACCAGCTCCTGCTGGGTACGAGTCTCCAGCGCCTGGGCGGGACAGGGCTACGGGAGTGTACAAATACCCCGCGTGGGAGATGAAGTGGTTATCGACTTCATTAATGGCGACCCGGACAGGCCTATCGTGACTGGGCGAGTCTACAACGAAGCGAGTATGCCACCGTGGGATCTTCCAGCATCTGCAACCCAAATGGGATTCTACAGCCGCAGTAAAGATGGGCACCGGGATACGGCGAATGCGTTTCGTTTTGAAGACAAATCAGGCCATGAGCAAATCTGGATCCATGCTGAAAAAAATATGGATACCGAAGTTGAGAGTTGCGAGACGCATCATGTGGGCGTGGATCGACTGAAAACCATTGGCCGGGATGAAAAAGTCACGATAAAGCGCAACCGGCAGGCTAACGTTGGCGAAAATGCACTAAGCAATACGGGAACTAAGCATGTCATCAACGTGGGTGAAGACGAAACGGTCCTTACCATGGATAAAGATGGCAATGCGCTGCTTGAAGCCAATACCAGCATCAAATTAAAGGTTAAGGATAATTATATTTTGATTTCTCCTGACGGCATTCAAATCCAGGTGGATTCAGGAAACATCCATGCCGAAAGCGAGCTACAGGCGCTGTTCAAAGGCAATGAACTGACCACTCTGGGTGACGGTAAAAATAGTGAGCTGAAGGCAAATGATACGGTGAGTATTACCGGAACGAACATCACCGATATCAAAGGTGCCGTAGTAAAAATTAACAGTTAATGGCTGAAAAGGAATACAGGCATGGGTAATCCTGCGGCCAGAGCTTCTGTTGATAAAGCAGCTCACAGCGGCCCAATTCAGTCCGGGAGTCCGGACGTTATCATCGGTGGTTTTCCTGCAGCCCGAAAAGGCGATTCGTTTTCCTGTACGCAGCACGGCAGTGGCATTATTGTCGGGGGTTCTGGCAGCGTATTAATTAATGGCGTGTCACTGGCACGTCAGGGAGATAAGACGCAGTGCAACACTGGCGGAACGCCAGCTTCATCAAAGCCCAAACCTGCACCGCCGCAGTATTGGGGAGGAAGCCTGGCGAAAAAGGCTGGTGAAGACGGCATGATGCATGGCGACTTTTACGACGCCCGGATCCTTGGTGCTTACGCCAGCCTTGAAGACAGTACCAGTGACGGCAGCTATGACACAGCTTCGACCGGCTTTGCTCTGGAAAATCTCACGCTGGGTAATACGGAAAGTGACGATCTGTTTAAAGGCGAGCTACGAAATAAGATAGGTGAGGCTGATGCTAAAGGGGCTTATTACAATGGCGACAGCAGTATATATGGCATAAATAGCGAAGCTACGGCTACAGCTATGCAATATGGCGCTACCGGAACAGCAGGAACAGAAGATACTTTGTACGCTGTAGCAAAGGTAGATGTCACTCTGGCTACTGCTGATGCAAAGGCTGTTGCTGAACTTTACACTGGCAATAAAGGGCGTTACGGTTTCAATATTGAAGGCGGAGCCGGAGCTGCTGCAGTGAAAGAGGAAGCAGAAGGCAAATTGAGTCTGTATGGCATTATTATAGTAAATGCGAAAGCAGGAGCACATCTGGGGGCAATAGGTACGTCAGCCGGATTAGCCGCTTATATAGATGATACTGATTATTCCGGTACGGTAAAAGTTACGGGGAAGTTTGCTTTTTTACTGGGGCTGGCAGGAGAAATTGATGTTAAAGTTGCGCTAAAGCCATTACGTAATTTATTTTTTGGTAAGAAAGATAGTATAGGGGATTCCAAAGAGAAAAATAATGGTGATGGTGTTATCATTAACGGGTGTGCTACGGTTTTAATTGGCGATTAAATTTTTTATGGGGTTGGTGTGAGTATGAATGTTATAGCTTTTTTGTTCTTCCTGGCGGTAGCAGTATATTATGTCTGGAACGGAAAGGATTTTTATATAAAAAAAGATTGGGTTGGGCTGGGTAAGAAATTTATCGCAGTTCTTATTGGGGTTGTCATTCTTGCTTTTGTACTTAAAGGGCTGGTGGAAATTATACCTGGATTTTCCAATAATACCGCAGGGGATTTGATGGAAGAGATAGGTATGTCATTTATAATGGTGTTGGGGATAAAGTTTCTCATTGTAATGTTATGCGCCATATTTAGTCGGATTATGGATTTTCACAGGGTTTATAATGCAAAAAACTACCAAAAGTTTTCGCCACTAACTAATAAGGTTGCACCAGCCCTGCTTATAGTTGCAAAATGTATTGTTTCGCTGGGATCCGTAGTGATTTATTATGGGATTTGGTTGGCGCATTAATTCAGGAGGAGGAAATTATGGATTTTGATATTAATCATCCTTTTCCTGTATCTCCTGCTCTTACTAAAGAAGAGATACAGGAGCGCTACTGGAAGTGTCTTTATACTTCAGCTCAACAGGAAATGCTGCATTATTGGGTAGTTCTGCCTAAAAACATTAAGCCCACTGAACTGGAGCCGGTCACTTTTGCTGAGACGGGCTTGATCAATATCGGACGTTATTTCACTACGGATGATTCGCCTTATCTGGAAGTCTGGGCAGGATATGAGCGATGCCAGTGGGAAATGAACGCTTCTGACTGGTTGTTCAAAAAACTCTCTTTGATGGGGGAAAAAGTCCTCCATCGACGTCTTGTAGGTAAAACATCAGAACAGGGAATCTTTGCTGATGTTCTGACCATTAAAACGCATTCATCCGGTGATGAGGTAATCTCGCGATATACCGTACAAAAAGACTACAATCGTATGAAGGGGGAGGGAATTACTTTTTATTGAAAGCTTCCTGCGCCTCACGTGATTATGCTGCGCTCGCCAACGATATTTTCTTTACAGTAGTAAATTGGGATCTTTTACATCGCAGTAATTTAGCCCTGGCTGAATTGCCCTCAACAGTTGATCTTGGAGGGAGTGGTTCCTTTAAAATACCCGGTTCATGGCACGCCAAAATTATTGCGAAAAACAGGCTCATCATCGATCATACTATTGACGGAATTAATTACGGTGTCATAAATATTTATTTCTATTCTGATTCTGTTTGCTCATCTGCCGAAGACGCTTTTGAAAAATCAACGGCGCGTTTTCATCAACATGATAATACTGTATCTTTCGTGGCGAATGAGTTGGAAGAGTTTGAAAATGATATTAACCCTGATTTGGGGGTGATGCATACCTGTACTGGTGAAATATATAGCGAAACAGAGAAAATGCGCGCTTTATACCAGTCCTATATCTTTAAATGTTCTACGCTGTGGTGTTATGTAGAACTGGTAGGCCAACACAGGAATAATACTAATTATAATTTCGAAGCTAATAAACGCTGTGTGGAAATCATCCTGTCTACGTTGAATATTAATTCCAGGAAATGATGGTCGGGGAGGCCCTCATGTTGGAGCGCATTCAAGTCCACCTACCGCCCCCTGGAAAAAAACGCCGATCGTTATCGCGTCGCTACTTAATCCCCAAAGTAAATCCTCTCTAATCTGCCTGGTGACTGACTCTGCCGGGCGAAGTCATTCAGGGAAATCCTCATGTTTGATCGCATTACAGTCCAACTGCCGACAGAAGGCCTGCTGTTCTGGAAACTGGGCGGCACAGAGGCGCTCTCCAGCGCTTTTGAAATCACCGTGCAACTGCTGAGCACCGACGCACGCATTGAGCGCAAGGCGCTGCTTGGCCAGCCCATCACCGTCACTGTTCCCACGCAGAATCTGATGGGGACACGCTACCTCAACGGTAAAATCACTAAGGTCTCGGTCAGCAGCACGGAACTGAGCGGCACGCGCTATGCGGTTTACAGCCTGGTGATGGAACCCGACCTCTGGCCGATGAAGCGTGACAAAAATCTGCGTATTTTCCAGAGCCAGACCGTGGTGCAGATTATCAAAACGCTGTTTTCCGAATACAACGTGACGGTGGAAGACAAGCTCACCGGCAACTACCGCGTCTGGGAATACTGCGTGCAGTATCAGGAAAGCAGCTTTAACTTTATCAGCCGCCTGATGGAGCTGGAGGGGATTTACTACTTCTTCCGCCACGAAGCGGACAAACACACGCTGGTGCTGATGGACAGCGCGCAGCAGCATCAGCCGTTCCCGGGTTATGAAACTATTCCGTATCACGTCACGCCCTCCGGTGGCTCGACCAGCACAGAGGGTATCAGCCTGTGGAGCCTGGAAGATAAGGTCACGCCGGGCATCTACAGCATTGATGACTACGACTTCCGCAAACCGAACGCCTGGATGTTCCAGGCACGACAGAATCCATCCTCGCCCTCACCGGGGCAAATCGACGTTTACGACTGGCCGGGCCATTTTGTCGATCACGGCCACGGCGAGTTCTATGCCAAAATTCGTCAGGAAGTGTGGCAGGCTGAACATCAGCAGATTACGGCTTCCGGCACTGCGCTGGGCCTGGCGCCGGGCAGCACCTTTACGCTGCTGAACGCGCCGTTTTTCAGCGACAACGGCGAGTACCTGACGATTCAGGCAGATTACTATTTTGAAGAAAACACCTACGCCAGCGGCGGCGGGGGCAGTACAACGCACTCTGTTGACATCAGGGTGCTGCCTTCCGGCGTGACCTTCCGCGCACCGCCCGTTACCGAATGGCCTCGCACCCACGGCCCGCAGACAGCCAAAGTGGTGGGGCCAAAAGGCGAATCGATCTGGACCGATAAATATGGCCGTATCAAGGTGAAGTTCCACTGGGATCGCCTGGCTAAGGGCGACGACACCAGCTCCTGCTGGGTACGCGTTTCCAGTGCCTGGGCGGGACAGGGTTTTGGTGGCGTGCAGATCCCGCGCGTGAATGATGAGGTGGTGATCGACTTCATCAACGGCGATCCGGACAGGCCGATCGTGACGGGCCGCGTCTATAACGAAGCCAGCATGCCACCCTGGGCGCTGCCCGCTTCCGCCACGCAGATGGGCTTCCTCAGCCGCTCCAAAGACGGTTCGCCGGACAACGCCAACGCCCTGCGCTTTGAAGACAAGGCAGGGGAAGAGCAGGTGTGGGTTCATGCTGAACGTAACATGGATACCGAAATTGAAAACGATGAAACCCGTTCTGTGGGCAGTAATCGCAGCAAAACTATCGGCGGCAACGAAACCACTCAGGTTAAGAAAAACCGTACCGAGACGGTGGACGAGAATGAAACCATCACGGTCCATCAGAACCGTACCGAAACTGTGGATGGTAATGAAACTATCACCGTGCACAGCAATCGCACCGAAACGGTGGATATGAATGAAAAAGTTCGTATCGGACAGAATCAGTCGGTTAACATCAACGGTAATCAGTCACTTCAGGTTGATCAGGCTAAATCAGAAACCATCGCCTTGGCATCCATGCTGAACGTGGGACTGGCTCAAAACACCAATATTGGCGCCGCCTACATCCTGAATGTGGGAGCAGGCTGGATGACCAATACTGGCGCGATGCAAATGCATAATGTCGGCATGAAATACTCGGTCAACAGCGGCAAAAATATCAGCCTTTCAGCAGGGACAACCGCAGAATACAGCGCAGAAGATAAAATCTCGCTGGTGTGCGGAGAAGCCATGATTGTTCTGGAAAAAGACGGCACCATCACCCTCAGTGGCACCAAACTTAAACTGATCGGCGAGAAGGTGATTGACCTGGATGGCACGCAGATAGACATCAACTGATTATGGAAAATTTCAAAAATCTGACGGCTTTCCCGGCCCTGCTGTTTGATTCTCTTGATCAGCACGATCATGGTTTCTCTACAGTGGTTGCCCGTCTGAGCTACGACCTGGATTGTCAGAGTGGGGATCTTACTCTCAGCGAAGATCAGGGCGAGCTGGTTGAAGAGGATCGCTCTTTTGGTGAAAAGGGAAGAAGCAGCGTCCGGTTTGAAAGCGACCTGGCCCCTTATAAACCCTGCATGGATCTGGTATTGAACGCCACTGCCTGGGCACCAGAAGATAAGGCAGTAAAAAGTTTCACTGCCGGAATACAGGTTGGGGATTTTACCCGCCTCATCAAAATTAATGGTCCCCGGGAATGGCGCAAAATGATCGCCAGCTGGCAGTTGGGCGAGCCACAGCCCATCACATCACTCGATTTACGTTATGAGTATGCTGTCGGCGGTTTTTATGAAGAGGCGGGTAAAGATGTCATTGCCTCTCCGGCTAATACAGTAGGCAAAGGATGGTATCCGTCAGCGTTGTTAAAAAAGACCAAAGTACAACGTCTGCCAGCACCTCAGGTTGAGTGGTTAACCCATCCTGTCGGGAAAATCGACCAGGTAGCGATGCCTGCTGGATTCGGGTTTTTTGGTCGCGGATGGCAGGGAAGGATTGAGCACGCAGGTAATTATGATGAGCAATGGAAGAAAAACCGCCATCCTTTTTTACCCAGAGATTTCAATTTTGCTTACTGGAATGGCGCGCATCCCTGGCTGCAGTTTCCCTTACCTGAACCGCTGAAAAGCGTCCCCATCACGCTGAAGTATTTTATTTCAGCAAGCGAGATTGCCAGCCAGCAGATACATATCAACGTCCCTGTGGAATCCCTCTTTGTTTTTATCACCACGCAGCAAGGCGCTGGTGTGGCAAAAGACATGGTGCTGGACACGCTGGTAGTCGATCTTGCCACTCGCAAAGTTCACTGTAGCTATCGCACGACGATGTCAGAACTGATGGAGCCAGCGATGACGGAACTGCGTTTTATCGCAGCGGATGAACGTAAAACACAGCTGGCATTAGCAGCGAAACTGAATAGCGACCCGCAGGCCATTGAATTTGTGCCGCTGCCCGCAAGTCTGCTAGCCACTTTGCAAAAGGTAGAAGCTCATGGCTGAGAATTTTGCTGCCCGTAAGGATGGTTCCTACAAAGTCGTTGGGATGGCTCCCGACCTCTGTTTTACGCCAGGAATTCAGCCTCCGGTGCCATACCCGGTGACGGCCACGCTGGCACCTTCCAAAAGTACCGTCAACTCAGTGAATTTCAACGGTCACCCCGCTTTTGTGTTTGGTCAAAGCTTTATCCCTAACACTATCGGTGATGCCGCAGGGAGCAATAAAGGAGTGGTAAGCGGCACGGTAGAGGGAGACTGCTGGTCAATTGAACACAGCCCCGACTCCTTTATTGGTGGCCACGCCCTGAATCGAGTGAACGATATGTTCGCTATGAACGGTAAAGCTGTGGGTGGACGGGGTGGGGCGCTGGAAAAACATGAGACCTGGGTACGACGCAAAACGCTGATAGCTAAAGGCAAGCAAAGCAGCGATCCGAAAGTCAGGGCGGCGGCAGAACGCCTTGAGTTGAATAACACCGGGGTTGAGAAAGCTCGCCTGGCTGATTACGTTTATGAGCCCAGAAACCCCGATCTTCCTACTCCTCCCATTCCTGATGGATGGAAAGACATCAGTGATGACCCTAAGGCTCTGGCGAAGTATGGTTTATCATCAGGAGATCTGTCTGCAGAGGGTTCACCACAGTTCAGAGCAAGAGTTTATGAGCCTCAGGAGAGTGTATTTGGAAAAGATATGAACCCTTCTGTTGTGTTTCGCGGTACTCAAGCCGGGCCGGATTGGGGAGCGAATGCTAAGCAAGCGTTTGGAATCAAGACCGACTATTACCAGCAAGCAGTAACTATTGGATCAAATTTAAAGCAAAGCAGCGTACCTATAGACTGCACTGGTCACTCTTTGGGTGGCGGTATGGCGTCTGCATGTTCAGCCGCTAGCGGTAGACAAGGATGGACATTCAATGCTGCCGGTTTAAATACTGGTACAGTAAAAAAGTATGGAGGTTCGCCAGTCGAAGGATTTGAACCAAATCAGGTAATCAATGCTTACAGAGTGAAGGGTGAAATGCTTACACTTGGACAGGAACCTGGTTTTTGGGGAGGGACTGCTGTTATCGGTTCAATGGGGTTGGCTGGTTTAAAAGTGGGAGGAGGCTGGGGAGGACTTGTAGGTGCCGGATTAGGGGGAGTTATCGCTGCTTTACCTGCGGCAATTGGCAAAAAGCATGATATGGATGGCGGAAAGGGAGACCCTATTACGAGGCACTTTATGAGCCAGGTAATACATTGTATTGAAATGGAGAAAGACCAGGATGAAGCGATATTAAAAAATACATGAGGAAAGTAATGAAAAAATTTAAAAATTGGTTCATGAAATTAGCAGTTGTTATGGCTGTCGCATCTCTGGCAGGTTTGATTTTAGGATGTTCAAATATGAAAGTCCCACCGGCAGAAGATTACTTTAGCGGTACGCAACTTGAGTTGGCGCAAGCTATCAGAGATATCAGAGTAGATGACGTTGATCGTATTGCTAAAAGTACGAATTTAAACAAACCAGGCGCTAAAGATATGACGCTACTTTTCTATGCATTACAGGTGGCGGCAAATAATAATAAAGAGAGTCTGGATATCGTTTCTCTGCTGGTAAAAAAAGGTGCCGATCCTTTATATCGTGTCCCGGATTTTGGTAGTGCCGCAGGTGTTACCGCAAGATCTGACAATCCAGCATTTATGAAGGCGCTGCTGGAAGGCGGAATGAGTCCAAATGTCCAAAGTAACTATAAGCCAGTCATTTCTATTGCAGCGTCGGATCATTCTTTTGAAGTGCTTAAATTACTGGTTGATTCCGGTGCTGATGTGAATGCAAGAGATAGTGCGGGTAAGACCGCTATTATTGATGCATTAGCACGTATGGAACTGGATCAGGTTGTTTACCTCCTTAAAAAAGGAGCCGACCCTACCTTGAAAACGATCCCGGGCTGGGAGTTTTCCAATATGTTGGATGACGTCATCAAACGTGAGTCGGGAAGTAACACTAAAACTAAAAACAAGTTAAATGAGATAAAGGAACTCGCCATTAAAAACGGAATGAAATGGCCACCAATGGTACATTAATTCTAAGCTGACGCGTCAATTTACAATCTATCTTTCCTCATTGTTTATTATGAAATGATGAAAGATAGTGTTGCTTTTATTCTATTAATCCTGATGAGGGGTTGTAATCGAATCTTTGAAAAGTTTGCTAATTCTTTCAATAATTTATAGCAATATTTTTTAATTATTTTTAATGAAAGCAACTGATTATAAGTGATTAACTATGTTGATTTTAAATTATGCATTGCGCCTGGCGGTTATTCTCCCCAATATATTTATTGTTTTTAGAGAGGTAATGGTAATATCTGTAGGATTTATTTTTTTTATAGTAAGCTTGGGTGGTGAAGGGAATTTGACATCGACTGAAACTTTGAAGTTTGTGGGGGCAGTGTTTCTGGTTTTCATTTCTGGAGCTATTTATGCCTCAATTTCTACAATTTTGATTATCTTATCGGTTAAGAATAAAAACTCAATAGTAATGTTGTTATTGCCTTTTTTACAGGTTGCTTTTTATTTTATTTTCATGATGTTTGAATCTCTTTCTATAGTTGTTCAGGAACTTATTATTCCAGTGGCGATAAGTGCATTATCCGTTTTTATTTTCTACGGAAGTAAACGATTATATCGAACTAAAACATAATTAATCTAGAAAAGAGTTGATTTTAGTTATTTAATTTAATGTTATTTAGCAGGAACTACAAATGGCGACAGGAAATACCATTGGTAAATTACAATATGCTCCGGCGCCGCAAGGTAGCGTAAAAGCGGGCAGCGCAAATCCACCGCAAAAGAAAAGCTGGTGGAGCGACTACGGTGAGTGGGTGCACACCGGACTGGATGTGTTGGGTGCTGTGCCCGTTATCGGTGCGGTAGCTGATGGGGCTAATGCAGCAATTTATTCTGCCGAAGGTGATTACGGAAATGCTGCGCTTTCCGCTGCTTCAGCGGCGGCCAACTTTGTACCGGGTGGTGGCGCAGCCTTTAAAGCGGGCAAACTGGCAGCAAAAGCCGGTAAAGCTGTAGAAGCCGCAAAAGTTGGTAAAACAGCCGCTAAAGAAGGTGCCGGACTGGCGGAAAAAGCGCTGGCCAAAACCGAAACTAAAGCTGCCAGAGCTGAAGCTAAAACCGCGCAGAAAGAAGCAAAACAAGCCGGAAGCGAAAAGGGTGGGCATAATCAGGGCAAAGGCGGCAAGGAAAAAACCAGCACTTGTAAAAATGCGGTCACCGTTGGTGCGCCCGTTAACCCTGTATTGGGTATTAAGCTTCTGGCCGGAAATGAAGATAAGGATTTCGATTTTCCTGCGGCGGTTCCTCTTAGCTGGCAACGCTCTTACTATTCTGATGTGACTGGCAATGGCTGGTTGGGGCAGGGCTGGTCTTTATCTTTCTCGCTTAAGCTTGAAAAGAAACACGGCATTATGCTCTTTACCGATGAGCAAGGTCGTGAAATAGATTTCCCCTCTGTAGAACCCGGTTACCCACCTCGTTTTCATCGTTATGAACAACTCCTTCTTTCGCAACCAGTTGCTGGTCAATATCGTCTGACCGACGCTGATGGCAGCCGTCACTGGCTTTTTGAGTATCAGATGAACAGCCACTGCTGGCTGCTGAGTGCAATAGAAGATCGACATGGTAACAGCCTGACCCTGCACTATGACCAGCACCATCAACCCTCTGCAATCGTTGACAGTGCCGGGCGTCGATTCCTGATTACCTTCAGCACTCTGAAGTTAATTAACCAGGATACTGTCAGTCGCCTTACTGGCGTTGCCTGCTGCCATCCTTCAGCCCCAGATCATCCGGAGCTTTTATGCCAGTACGATTACTCAGCGGAAGGGGATCTTATTGTGGTCCGCAATGACAAAGATGAAGTTACGCGCGATTACCGTTACCGAAATCACATGATGGTGGCACACCGCCTGGCTGGTGAGTTTGCCTGTTTCTATCACTATGATCGTTTTGAGCCTGATGGAAAAGTTATCGCTCACCGGGACAGTCTGGGAGGGGAATGGCAGTTCGCGTATGGAGAGGGCTTTACGCAGGTTACTGATAATCTGGGGCGTAAAACTCGTTATGAATTCGACGATAATAACGACCTGACGGGTTTTGAAGATGCTTCAGGCGGATACACAAAACGAAAACTGAACGGGCGCGGTCAGCCTGTACTCATTATTGATCCTGCCGGCAGGCGAACCCGTTACCGTTACGATGAGCGTGGCAATATCCTGGAAGTGACGGCCCCGGACGGCCAGACCACACATATTGATTACCATCCTCAGTGGAACCTCCCTGTACGCGTCACGGACATGCTAGGTAATTTGCGTGAATATACTTATGACGTGGCGGGAAATCTTATCCGTGAAATGGATGAGCTGGGGCGGATCACAGACTTCAATCATGACGACATGGGTAATCTCGTCCGCATTCGTGATGCGGCATCAGGCATTCAAACTTTTAGCTGGAACAGTGCCGGATTTCTGCTTTCTCACACCGACTGTTCTGGTCGCACGACTAAATACTCCTACGATAAATATGGCTGGCTAAAGGATCGCACTGATGCTGTCGGTCACGTTACTCAGGTTCATCACAGCCGCGATGGTCAGCCTTTGCATATCACTCATGCTGATGGATCTGCAGAAGCGTTTGAATACGATCGCTGGCACCGCCTGACCGGTTACAAAGATGCTGAAGGGCAGATCACTCAGTGGGAACTGGCACCTGATGGTCAACCTCAGGCACGTATTGATGCCCTGAAACATCGTGTCAGCTACGAATATGATGAGGCCCGGCGGCTTTCAGCACTGATCAATGAAAACGGTGCACGCTATCGAATGGAATACGACGCCAGGGATAACCTGGTAGTTGAGAAGGGTTTTGATGGCAGGATAACCCGGTATCATTACGATGCTGCCGATATGCTGACATCCCGGCTGGAACAGGGCGACGGCAGCCAGCCAGCTTCAGTAATCAAAACATATTATCAGCGTGATGATACCGGCAGGTTGCTGGAAAAACTGGTGATGAAAGGCGGTGCAAACCGCTGGCAGCGCACGCGATTTCGTTATGATGCCACCGGCCGCTTAACGGCAGGGATTAATCATGGCGGACGCGTTGAGCTTGAATATGATGCTGCAGGCCAGCTGGTTCAGGAAAAGAGCCTTACGCGCGGTGTGGAACAGGTGCTTCGCCATCAATACGATGAGCTGGGTAACCGTACTGTAACCACGTTGCCAGATGGCCGGGAGCTGAAGAACTTCTACTATGGCAGTGGGCATCGTATCCAGATCAATCTGGGCAGGCGTGTTATCAGCGAAATTAGTCGTGATGAGCTGCATCAGGAAATCAGCAGAAGCCAGGGCGCGTTAAAAACCGACTTTGTGCATGATGAGATGGGGCGGTTGATTACACAGCGCGCCAGGAGGGGGAATAAACTCCAGGTTGCCAGGGATTATGGCTGGCGGCGCGATGGTCAGCTGCAACAGATGGTCGATCAGAACAGCGGAGAACACCGCTATCACTATGATGCTGTCGGCAGGCTGACTCAGGCCAGAGAAGAACGGTTTGCATTTGATCCGGCACATAATTTACTGAGTCAGGAGAATTCTGGTGCGGTTAAGGATAACCGCGTGCGGGTATTTGAAGACAAACGCTGGGAATTTGATACTCACGGCAACATTTCTGAAAAACGCGCCGGACGGCATACCCGTCAGCAGTTTGTCTGGAACGCTGAACATCAGCTTGAATCCGCTGTAACAGAAAGGCGTGGTGTTAAACAGGTTACCACGTATGGCTATGACGCCTTTGGCCGCCGCAGCTGGAAGAAAGACAGTTTTGGTGTAACCCACTTTGTATGGGAAGGCAACCGGCTGTTAAGTGAAATCCGCGGCTCACGAAACTATACGTGGATTTATAACGATGATGGTTTTGTCCCGCTTGCCCAGATTTCAGCCACCGCAGGCGAGCCGGTTGAGCAGGCAGATATTCACTGGTACCACACTGACCAGGTGGGAATGCCCCGAGAGCTGAGCAACGTCAGTGGCGAAATTTGCTGGCAGGCCAGTTACCGCGCATGGGGCAACACGCTACAGGTAACTTACCCGGCGCAGAATGACGGGGAAGAACCCGTCTGGCAACCGCTGCGGTTCCAGGGGCAGTATTTTGATGCGGAAACAGGGTTGCACTACAACCGTTTCAGATACTATGATCCTGATGTTGGCCGGTTTGTTAGCCAGGATCCGATAGGGTTAAGTGGCGGGATCAACTTATACGTCTACGCTCCGAACCCGCTGAATTGGGTTGATCCCCTGGGGTTAAAAAAATGTCATTTAGATAATCCCAGGAAGAAAGTAAACAGCGCTGATATTGGAGATATAGTGAGGACGCCAACCTCACACCCATATGACTTTGCTAAAATAAAAGGCGGTAATTACAGGAACAATAATACCAGTGAGATTTGGAGTAAAAGTAACACCTCTCATAGCGATAAATTAGGTGAATGGAAAGTTGGTATTGGAAAGTCTGAACCCAAACCGAGGCATAAGATAACTGTAGGTATGAGTGATGGAAAAATCATTAAAGTCGACAAATAGTAACTTTTCACTTGCCAGCATTAATTTTAGTGGATTTAGTTCCTCTGATAATTGGGTTGGGTATTTTGAGAAAAAAAACGAATTTAATTACGGACTTATTGATGAGTCAATAAGTTTATTCAGTGGCTTTTTCGAAGTTGAGGGAGATGATTCAACTATTATAACTGCTCTTTCATTTGACGATGAAAGGGAGGATGATGTTAATACTATAAATATATACCAAAAATTATATGAAGAATTAAAGAGTAAAGGGGTTTTAAATCCTATGACGGAAGATTACGAAAGTTATCTTTATGGTGATATTCCCCTTCCTGCCAATGCACTAAACATAAGCTTTGATAATGATGATTTTATAAATGCTTCGAGATTGTTGATGTGTCATGCTGGTGTTGTCGGTCAAGTATGCTTTTACATAAATACGAAACTAAACGTTGCTATATATCCTCATGACGAAGTGGGTTTTGGATGTATAGCCCTCAATTCTGAAAAAAAACAGGGCTAGACTTTCTTTTATATTGTAAAAATAACAAAAATTTCAATATTTTTATAAATGATTAAGTCATTAATGCATTGATCCATTGCATCAACCAATCGGGATGCTCTGCATTAGTAAGTTGACAGAACTATTTTCACTAGCAGCAAGAAAATCGATGGTACAGTTAATGTAAATGTGTTGGCATCATCTATTAAATTGCATTTAGTATTTAATACTCGTGCAATTGAAATGACGCTGGCAGGACAGTTCAATATGATTGGCAAAGGCTTTACACACTTTGTCTGTGATGGCAACCGGCCGCTGGCGCAGATTAGCGCAACGGCGGGCGAAACGGTGGAGCAGACTGAAATCCACTGATATCACACTGAACAGGTGGGGGTACCACGGGAGTTAACGGATAGCAGCGTTGAGATCAGCTGACGCGCAGACTACCGTGCGTGGGGCAATACGCTGAAAGTAGAATATCCGTCGTAGCAGTGGGTGATGAAAGCTTTTATCAGCCCCTACGTTTCAAGGGCCAGTATTACGATTCGGAAAGGGGTTTGCATTATAACCGCATAAGATACTATGGTCCTGATGTGGAACGGTTTGTTAGTCAGGATCCGATAGGGCGGACGGGAGGATTAATCTTTTTCAGTACGCGCCTAATCCGTTGAACTGGATCGATCCTTTAGGTCTTACTAAGTGTAAACCGTCATCACCAGGTTCAATGCAAAAAGAAGTTGAGCGTGGGCAAGCCCCAAGAGAAATAGAGCGTGTTGACAGAGGTCATATTCCTGGTCAGGAAGCTCACGTCCATTATTCTGACGGGACTTCCTCTAATGTGGGGGGCGGTGTCCACTATGCACATCGTGGTATGCCAAACCCTACCAAGAAAGCTCGTAAGTGACTGATTAGTCATGGTTGGATGCCGCCAGAGTAAACATGAGAGGTATTATGAAAATCTACGGATATGAGAATGAAGACAGTGAGTTAGTATCTCTTCAGGAAATGTCATTACAAGTTACTATCGATGAGTTAAAGGAATTATCAAGTTTTATCGACAATACAATTAATATGATGGAAAAAAATGGAGATAAATTTGGGCACGAACACTTTACAAATTTTATGAAATCAAAACAGTATCCAGATATTATCATCACTAAATAAATTAAAGCCGGAAGCGATCCCCACAGATCTTTCCGGCTTTTTACTTTAAATAGCCAGTCACGCCAGCATCGCGATCATCCGCTGCTTAGCCTGATCCAGCTCCTGCTGCTGTGCTTTCAGCTGCTAAGAAATGTTAGATGCTGGCGTGCCTACTAATCAGGCTCGTAAATCTCTCAGTGATGAATTTAAATATTTTGACGGACTCAGAGAAGGTAATATGAGTAATCCATTCTTTGATATTTAATATGCTGCCGCTTGAAATAAATAGGTGAATTGTTATGAATAAAGATGAAATTTTAGATAAGCTTAAAGTTACTGAGAGTAGTCTCAATATCAAACTTCCAAATAAATATAAACAGTTCTCATCTGAGGAAATAAAAGACACGGATTCTTATGAGATCCAGACCAGTCAGGGAGATACTGTATACCTTTATAATTATAAAGACCTTATGGAACGGAACGAAACATACACTATACAAGATGTTGAGCCAGATTATTTATTAATAGGTCAGGATGGCGATCTTGGTTATTTTATAAATGTGAAAGACAGTAGTGAGCTGGTCTATAGCTTAGATCTGGGTGCTCTTGGAAGTCTGGATATGGATGAAGAAGCTAAAGATATTTATAAATTAAGAGCCTAATCCAAATTAACTATGATTAAAAAAATCCGGAAGCGATCTTCACGATCCTTCCGGCTTTTTTACTTTAGCCGCCAGCCTGCGGCTTAACGGTCAGGATCAGACGCCCTTCATCAATCCTCACCGTCACCGGGCAGCCGGTCAATCCTGCCTCTCTAAGCCAGTCGCCTCTGAGATGCAGGCTGGGGCTGCGTGAATAGTACGTGGCGGTGACATCTCTGCGGCTCTCATGACGGATACTGACGTAACCGACCTGATAGCGGCGCTGCGTTTTGGAAATCCGGCCTGCTGGCGTAGAATGCGTCTCAGCCATAATTAACTCCCGTTCAGTTAGTTGTGGTCAGCGGTGGTAAAGGGTTGCAGCCCTTAATCACCGCGCTATGCTTCTGTTATTACTGCGTTTTACCAATCACATTATCCAGGATCTCAGAAACCAGCTTCTGCTTCGTTCGCGGTAACTGGCTGATGATCTCGATCTGCTGCTCAAGCCGTGAAGCCGGGCCACGCTTCCTGGTTCTGGACAGCACCGGCGATCCCAGCAGCTCAACCAGAGACAGGTTCAGGATCTTCGCCAGCGGCGGCAACAGCGCTGCTGAAACCTTCAGCTTCCCGCCTTCATAATGCGCCATCGTCTGCTATGCAATGCCAAGCTGTTCAGCCAGCCGCGTCTGTGTCAGCTGCTGCTCTTTACGTGCCTGAGCGATCCGTGCGCCAATATGCCGAAAATGATGCATGATTATTGAAATGAAGCCGGAAGCGATCCCCTTTATCCTTCCGACTTTTAACATTCTCAGTCCGTCAGGCCAGCGCTGCCATCATCTCCTGGCGGGCCTACTCCTGACTCTGCCGGGCAAAGTCACTCAGAGAAATCATCATGTTTAATATTTATACCATTACTGACAGTAGGGACGGGGAAATCATCACCGGATGCGTTACACTATTGGTTGGATAAGTATAGAACTAAAGGAGCCTGAAAATGATGAAAATGGTTCTATTTCAACTGGTTGCAATACGGTTCTTGTTGGTGATTAATTTTTAGCTCGTGGAAATTAAAATGAAATGGATTGGTTTTATATTTTTCCTGATGGTAACTGTAAGTTATGTCTGGAGTGGGAACAATACATATAAAAAAAAGGAATGGTGGGGGTTTGTTGTTAAATTTATTGTTGTTTTCATTGTAATGATTTTGTCTACCTTCTTTTTAAAATATTTGCATTCGATTTGGGATTTCGCACCTGTTGCTATAATAAAAATTTCAATACTAAAGTTTTTCACTTCATGTTTGTTTGTTTTAGGGGCAAAGTTAGGCGTTGTTGGATTGTGTACGATATTTAATAATCTATTAATGTTTCATAAAAAATATAACTCACGCTATTACCCTGCTGTGTCATCAATTTCAGAAAACACTTCTACGGGACTTGTTGTCTTTACAAAATGCATTGTTTCATTAAGTAGCCTGTTGGCATTTTACGGTATCTGGCTGGTATAATCATAAGAAGTAAGGGCATATATTAGCGATTAAATTTTTTATGGGGTTGGTGTTAGTATGAATGTTATAGCTTTTTTGTTCTTCCTGGCGGTTGCAGTATATTATGTCTGGAACGGAAAGGATTTTTATAAAAAAAAGGATTGGGTTGGGCTGGGTAAGAAATTTATCGCAGTTCTTATTGGGGTTGTCATTCTTGCTTTTGTACTTAAAGGGTTGGTGGAAATTATCCCTGGATTTTCCAATAATACCGCAGGGGATTTGATGGAAAAGATCGGCATGTCATTTATAATGGTGTTGGGGATGAAGTTTCTCATTGTAATGTTATGTGCCATATTTAGTCGGATTATGGATTTTCACAGGATTTATAATGCAAAAAACTACCAAAAGTTTTCGCCCCTAACTATTAAGGTTGCACCAGCCCTGCTTATAGTTGCAAAATGTATTGTTTCGCTGGGATCCGTAGTGATTTATTATGGGATTTGGTTGGCGCATTGATTCAGGAGGAGGAAGTTATGGATTTTGATATTAATCATCCTTTTCCTGTATCTCCTGCTCTTACTAAATAAGAGATACAGGAGCGCTACTGGAAGTGTCTTTTTATAATTCAGCTCAACAGGAAATGCTGCATTTTTTGGATTTGAAGGTGATGTTAGTCTTAAGCTTGCAGTAAAGCCTGTTATCGATTTGTTTGATGATGAAGACGACGCTCAGCCAAAGCCAAAAGAGAGCGGAGAGGGTACTATTGTTACTGGTTGTGTTACTTTATTAGTTATTAATTAAATTTTTTTAGGTTTTATATTATGAAATGGTTGGCTTTTTTCATTTTTTTGATATTAACTTTAAAGTACATATGGGATGGTAAAGATTTCTATAATAAGAAAGAATGGGTTCGTTTTGGACTAAGGTTTGTGATTTTTTATGCAGGGTTTTTTTTGTTGGCCTTGCTAACAATAGTTTTTCTGACTATTATTCCAATAGCGAATTATGCGAGTGTAAAAGGCTTCTTGTTGAAATTTTCTATATCATTTTTGGCTATTCTTTCTGCAAAGCTGTTGGTGTTATTATTGTGCTTTATTTTCAGCAGGATTATGAATCTTCATAAAATATATAATAAAGGGCATTATGAATCGCTATCTAGGCAGGCAAACAAATTTTCAAAAGGCTTACTTATCTTAGCAAAAATCCTTGTGTCACTCGGTAGTGTGATTGTTTTTTATGGAATCTGGTTAGCGCATTAAATCAGGAAGAAGAAGGTTTATGAATACTGATATTAATTATGCTTTCCCTGTTTCTCCTGATTTTACAAAGGAAGAAATGCTGGAG
Source organism: Erwinia sp. E_sp_B01_1 (assembly GCF_036865545.1). NCBI lineage: Bacteria > Pseudomonadati > Pseudomonadota > Gammaproteobacteria > Enterobacterales > Erwiniaceae > Erwinia > Erwinia sp. E_sp_B01_1. Next base: position 698,470 of record NZ_CP142208.1, read on the forward strand.
CGTTGCTGGAAATGTCTTTATACTTCCTCCCAACAGGAAATGCTACATTATTGGGTTATTCTTCCCAAAAACATTAAGCCCGCCGAACTGGAACCGGTCGCCTTCCCTGATACAGGCTTAATCAATATCGGGCGTTATTTCACTTCGGATTGTTCACCCTATCTGGCAGTCTGGGCTGCATATGAGCGATGCCAGTGTGAAATGAACGCTTCTGACTGGTTGTTCAAAAAACTCTCTTTGATGGGAGAAAAAGTGCTCCATCGACGTCTTGTAGGTAAAACCTCAGAACAGGGGATGTTTGCTGATGTTCTAACCATTAAAACGCATTTATCCGGTGATGAGGTAATCTCGCGATATACCGTACAAAAAGACTACAATCGTGTGAAGGGGGGAGGGAATTACTTTTTACCAAAAGCTTCCTACGCCTCACGTGATTATGCTGCGCTCGCCAACGATATTTTCTCTACAGTAGTAAATTGGGATCTTTTGGGTCGCAGTAATTTAGCCCAGGCTTAATTACCCTTAACAGTTGATCTTGGAGGGAGTGGTTCCTTTAAAATACCAGGTTCATGGCACGCCAAAATAATTTCGAAAAACAGACTCATCGTCGATTAATACTATTGACGAAATTAATTACGGTGTCATAAGTATTTATTTCTATTCTGAGTCTGTTTGCTCATTTGCCGAAGATGCTTTTGAAAAATCAACGGCGCGTTTTCATCAACATGATGATACTGTATCTTTCGTGGCGAATGAGTTGGAAAGTTTGAAGAGTTTGAAGAGTTTGAAGAGTTTGAAAATGATATTAACCCTGATTTGGGGGTGATGCATACCTGTACTGGTGAAATATATAGCGAAGTAGAGGAAATGCGCGCTTTATACCAGTCCTGTATCTTTAAATATTCTGCACTGTGGTGCTATATCGAACTGGTAGGTCAGCACAAGAATAATACGAGGTCATTCAGGGAGATCCTCATGTTTGATCGCATTACATCCAACTGCCGGTGGAAGGGTTGCTCTTCTTGAAACTGGGCGGCACGCGCTATGCGGTTTACAGCCTGGTGATGGAACCCGACCTCTGGCCGATGAAGCGTGACAAAAATCTGCGCATTTTCCAGAGCCAGACCATGGTGCAGATTATCAAAACGCTGTTTTCCGAATACAACGTGACGGTGGAAGACAAGCTCACCGGCAACTACCGGGGGTGGGAATACTGCGTGCAGTATCAGGAAAGCAGCTTTAACTTTATCAGCCGCCTGATGGAGCTGGAGGGGATTTACTACTTCTTCCGCCACGAAGCGGACAAACACACCCTGGTGCTGATGGACAGCGTGCAGCAGCATTACAGTATGGCGGTACTGCCGCCATAGGTAAGCCGGGTACGCTATATGGTGGTATTGCTGGGGATGTCACGATTGGTACAGCTGAAGCTAAGGCCGTCAGTGAGATCTATAAAGGGAATGATGGGCGTTACGGATTCAATGCAGAAGCTGGAGCGGAAACTGCAGCGATATAAGGGGAAGTAGTTGGTAACATTGATATATATGGTGTGAATATTGCAGATGCTAAAATTGGTGGCAGTGTTGGTGCTGTAGGGGCATCTGCAGGCATTGCAGGTTACTGGGATAAGAATGATGATTCTCTTAATCTTAGCGTTTCAGGAGATCTGGCTACAGTACTGGGATTGAAAGGTGACGTAGGAATGAAGTTCGTATGCGATGGTCTTTTTGATTGGGTTTTTGAAGGTGAACAAGGTTCAGCTAAATCAAAAACTGTAATCAAAGAGGGGGGATGGGGCCATCTTATCTGGATGTATTACTATTTTAGTTGGCGATTAATAAGTTGATTTAACAGAGTTTATTATGAGTTATATTGGGTTTGTGTTTTTTTTGCTTTTTTGTACATGTTATTTATGGGATGGGAAAGATTTTTTTAACAAAAGGGATTGGTTGGTTTTCCTACTTAAATTTATTGGTGTTTTTATTGTTACAATACTATTTGGTTTTACCTTGAAAGGGATTATGCATTTATGGCCAGGGATTTCTTTGACTGTTGCAAAGCATTTAACTACAGCTTTCGGAGCATCTTTAATATCTGTATTAGGAATGAAATTTCTTGTTGTAATGCTGTGTGCTATTTTTAGGAATATAATGGCGTTCCATGAGAATCACAATGTAGAAAATTTTGATAGATTATCTGTCATTACCAACAAGTTTGCTCCAACTCTTCTTATTCTGGCAAAATTCGTTGTAACATGTGGTAGTGTACTAATATTTTATGGCATTTGGCTGGCATAGATAACTAAATGGGGATTGAATGATGAGTTCTGAGCATTACTACGATTTCCCCTTGGTTTCCAGGTTTACTAATGAAGAGATACAGCAACATTTTTGGTAGTGTCTTTATACTTCAGCTCAACAGGAAATGCTGCATTATTGGGTGATTTTGCCAGAAAAGGTTAAGCCCGCCGGAGTGGAGCCGGTCGCCTTCCCTGATACAGGCTTAACCAATATTGGGCGTTATTTCACTTCGGATTCTTCACCCTATCTGGAAGTCTGGGCTGCATATGAGCGATGCCAGTGTGAAATGAACGCTTCTGACTGGTTGTTCAAAAAACTCTCTTTGATGGGAGAAAAAGTCCTCCATCGACGTCTTGTAGGTAAAACATCAGAGCAGGGAATCGTTGCTGATGTACTAACCATCAAAACGCATTCATCCGGTGATGAGGTAATCTCGCGATATACCGTACAAAAAGACTACAATCGTGTGAAGGGGGGAGGTAATTACTTTTTATCAAAAGCTTCCTGCGCCTCACGTGATTATGCTGCGTTCGCCAACGATATTTTCTTTATAGCAGTAAATTGGGATCTTTTGCATCGCAGTAAAGCAGTGAAAATTTTTAAACATTCCTTCGGATTTTTACATTTAAATAGTAAATTATTGAAAACGTTCTCAACGATCCTTCCAGTTTCTACATTAGCCGCTGGCCTGAACCATCAACGTCAGCGCCTTCCAACGAGCTTTCTCTATCACCATCTTCTGTTGACCAAGGTGCTTCTGTTGCTGCCGTAGCCACGTCTCTTTGCGGATGTCGGGGAGCAGCACCAGGCAGCCGTCCAGCACCTGCAGGCTCACGCCAGTTCCCACCTCAAACCCCGCCTTAGCTAGCCACTTACCCGAAATGTTCACCTGCGGCGTGCTTCTCAACAGCGGAGAACACCCCTATCACTATGACGCCCTCAGCAGGTTCACTCAGGCCAGAGAAGAACGGTTTGCATTTAACCCGGCAAATAATTTACTGAGTCAGGAAAAATCTGCTGCGGTTAAGGATGACCGCGTGCGGGTATTTGAAGACAGGCGCTGGGAATTTGACGCGCACGGCAACATTTCTGAAAAACGCACCGGACGCCATACTCGCCAAAGGTTTGTCTGGAACGCTGAGCATCAGCTTGAATCGGCGGTAACTGAAAGGCGTGGCGTTAAACAGGTCACTACGTACGGTTATGACGCTTTTGGGCGCCGCAGCTGGAAAAAAGACCCCTTCGGGATCACTCACTTCTTACAGAGTATATAATGCAAAAAACCATGAAAAATTTCACCATTAGCTAATAAGTTGTCACCCGCACTGCTTCTGTTCGCAAAATGTATTGTCTCATTCGGAGCTGTAGTAATTTATTATGGAGTTTGGTTGGCACATTAAGTCAGGATGAGGCTGCAGACCAGCGTGTCGTGCATAAAATTGATGGAGCCACTCTGATTGAGGGCTCACGGCGTTGCCATTTAATACCAGCAGCTTCTATCCCACCATACTTAGCCTGCCAGTTGTAATCGCTGGATTAGGATAAAGTGGTCTCGCGAAAGACATCTTATACCGTTCGTCCGGCTTCGACAGACCTCAGGGCGGCAATGATTTGGTGTCCTGTGAATCAAATCTTGCGATAACTAATTTATTCTTTTTCAATAGTCCCGATATTTATTGATAAGACTTTTCTGGCGTTTATGATTAGATCGTTATCAAAGGCATGGGCTAAAACTCTGGCATTCTCTTCATGCACATTAATTTTACGGTTTGCAAGGCTTAGTTCTTTGTTATCGCCATCGCCATCGCCAACGCCATTTTCCTCTATATTGATAATCTCATGGGTTTCACTATTGTCAGCAATCAGACTATTTTCTGGCGCTTTACCTTTCTTCATTTGGTATCTGAAAATAATACTTTCCAGTACTTCCACCACGATTTTTTGTTCTTCCTTATCTAACTCATGTACGCGTCTGAAAAGCGACATTAATTCACCTTCCGGTAATGATTCTTTAAATCCAAATAACAAATAATCAATACTTACGTGATGTTTTAAAGCAAGGGCATGTAAAGCTTTACCTGACGGGAATATCTTCCCTGTCACATAATTAATCCAGGTGTTGACGTTTATACCTATACTGGCAGCCATAGCTGGCTGAGAAAGTGAACTCTGTTCGCGGAGTTTCTGAAGTCTTGCGGCGACGGACATGGCAATATTCCTTGTTTAACCTGAGTCACTTACCTGTGACAATTCTCATCGGGTAAAGCATATCTGAATTTAATCAGCGCAGGAATATGCAATATATTCTGTTTGTTATTTTTATAAAGTAAAAAAACACATCATTATAGTGATTATTATTATTGATAGTATGGTTAATCCGACACGCCCGGTGTGGTGCTTCAGAATTATCCGGGCCAGCGCCCGGTAACAAATCTACATTAAGGGCATCTTTCAGATGCCCTTAATAACGACTTTTATGCTGACTTGCTATTAATTACCCAGCTTGTCTTCAGTACGAAGATCAAAATCAGAAGCATCATGGCGTTCGTGAAGCTGCTCGGACGGCTCGCCGAATGTACGGTTAACGATACGGCCTCGTTGCACTGCCGGACGCTGTGCTATTTCATCTGCCCAGCGCACCAGGTTTTTGTAAGATCCGGCATCAAGGAATTCAGCGGCATTATAAACCTGGCCTCTGACCAGCGCGCCGTACCAAGGCCAGATAGCAATATCAGCAATGGTATAGTTTTCCCCGGCGATGTAGCGGTTCTCAGCCAGCTGGCGATCCAGCAGGTCAAGCTGACGCTTGGCTTCCATGGTGAAGCGATCGATAGCGTATTCGATTTTTTCCGGCGCATAGCTGTAGAAGTGGCCGAAACCTCCGCCTAAATAAGGCGCAGAGCCCTGCAGCCAGAACAGCCAGTTCAGCGTCTCGGTACGCGCTGCCGCATCTTTTGGCAGGAAATGCCCAAATTTCTCGGCCAGATAGAGCAGGATGGCACCGGACTCAAATACACGAGTAGGCGGCGTGGTCGAGTGGTCCAGCAGCGCAGGGATTTTGGAGTTAGGATTGACCTCCACAAATCCGGAGGAGAACTGATCGCCCTCACCAATGCGGATCAGGTGTGCATCGTATTCGGCATCATTGACGTTCAACGCCAGTAACTCTTCCAGCAGGATGGTGACCTTCTGGCCGTTTGGCGTGCCCATCGAATACAGCTGAAGCGGATGCTTGCCGACTGGCAGGCTGGCTTCGGTACGTGCGCCAGCTGTGGGGCGGTTGATGCTTCCCCAGGTTCCGCCCGCTTCTTTATTTTCTGTCCAGACTTTGGCTGGCTGATAATCCGTTGTGCTCATAACCGAAATTCCCCTTTCTGATAAAAAAATGGCGCATCCTGGAGTTAACCCCACAGACGTCTCGCCGTTGATGGTCTAAAAATAGCTGCTGTGTCAGCAAAAAACCAAACGCGGTTGTTACATCGGATGTCAGGTATAGCACCGGGATATCTCCGGCGTTTGTCTTTAAAGAGCACTCTAATCAGCAATAAACGGGAAAACAGAATGGATGAGCACTACCTGGCCGACCTGAAAGAAGCAGGACTTACCCTCACCGATGATGGCCGCGTCTGCTGTTACTGGCAGCCCTCGATGCCGGACTATCACGATAATGAGTGGGGCAAGCCGGTGGTGGACGATCGTCGATTGTTCGAAAAAGTCTGTCTGGAAGGGTTTCATTCAGGTATGTCGTGGCAGCTTATTTATAATAAACGCGAAAACTTCCGCCGGGCTTTTTGCGATTTTGATTTCCACAAGGTTGCAGAATTCACCGATGAGGATGTTGCCAGGCTGATGGAGGACCAAAGCATTGTCCGTAACCGGGCAAAAATCCTCTCTGCTATAAATAACGCCAAAAGGGCGATTGCACTGGTTGAAGAGGCGGGTTCTCTGGCGGCCTGGTTCTGGCAGTTTGAACCCACGGCTGCCGATCGCCCCTCAACCGTTGATCTGGCGTACTGGCAGAATGCCAAAACCTCGCCTGAAGCGACGAAAATGTCTAAAGCGCTAAAGAAGCGAGGCTGGACATGGGTAGGGCCAGTTACCACTTATTCCCTGATGCAGGCGCTGGGTCTGATCAACGATCACATCAGCGGTTGCCAGTGCCGCGAAGCGTTCGAACAGCAGCGTGAAGCTCTGACTCGTCCAACCTGAACGTGAAGTTTTTGCCCGGGCATTGTATTGTATCCCCACAATTTTTCATCAAGAGGCCACGCCAGTGTAGAACCAGAATCCCCACCGCAATCCGCCTGAAAAAACAGCAATAACGGCTTCTGGCTTTGAATGCTGTACGCATTTATGGGGATTACGCGGCGTTCTGCATTGTTTCTAACCGCCGGATCGGTGAAAATGCCGGCCATTGATGATTAATCGCCTGTGCTGCCCTCGCGCCGTCTGCGCAGCGGTGGTACAGCACCCAACAGAGTTTTTTCATGTCTAATGCACCCTTTATGCAAGAGGTGGCTCGCCGCCGCACTTTTGCCATTATCTCCCACCCCGATGCGGGTAAAACCACCATCACTGAGAAAGTGTTGCTGTTCGGACAGGCTATCCAGACCGCCGGTACGGTAAAAGGCCGTGGTTCCAACCAGCATGCTAAATCTGACTGGATGGAGATGGAAAAGCAGCGTGGTATCTCCATCACCACCTCGGTGATGCAGTTCCCGTATCGCGAAAGCCTGGTGAACCTGCTGGATACGCCGGGGCACGAAGACTTCTCCGAAGATACTTATCGTACCCTGACGGCGGTGGACTGCTGCCTGATGGTCATTGATGCCGCGAAAGGCGTTGAAGATCGTACCCGTAAGCTGATGGAAGTCACCCGCCTGCGTGACACGCCGATCCTGACCTTTATGAACAAGCTGGACCGTGATATCCGCGATCCAATGGAAGTCATGGATGAAGTGGAAAGCGAGCTGAAGATCGCCTGTGCGCCCATCACCTGGCCGATCGGCTGCGGCAAGCTGTTTAAAGGTGTTTACCACCTTTATAAAAATGAAACTTACCTTTACCAGACCGGTAAAGGGCACACCATTCAGGAAGTGCGCGTGGTGAAAGGTCTGGATAACCCGGATCTGGATAAAGCGATCGGTGAAGAACTGGCTGGCCAGCTGCGTGAAGAGCTTGAGCTGGTGCAGGGTGCTTCCCATGAGTTCGACAAAGAAGCTTTCCTGGCCGGTGAGCTGACGCCGGTATTCTTTGGTACTGCACTGGGTAACTTTGGTGTGGACCATATGCTGGATGGTCTGGTTGAGTGGGCACCTTCTCCAATGCCACGTAAAACTGACCTGCGCACCGTGACGGCCGCTGATGACAAGTTCACCGGCTTTGTCTTTAAGATCCAGGCCAATATGGATCCTAAACACCGTGACCGCGTGGCTTTCATGCGTGTGGTGTCCGGCAAATACGAAAAAGGCATGAAGCTGCGCCAGGTTCGCCTGGGCAAGGATGTGGTGATTGCCGATGCGCTGACCTTTATGGCTGGCGACCGTTCGCACGTTGAAGAAGCTTATCCGGGCGACATCATTGGCCTGCACAACCACGGCACCATCCAGATCGGCGACACCTTTACTCAGGGTGAGAACATGAAGTTCACCGGTATTCCGAACTTCGCGCCGGAACTGTTCCGTCGAATCCGCCTGCGTGACCCGCTGAAACAGAAACAGCTGCTGAAAGGGCTGGTACAGCTTTCGGAGGAGGGCGCCGTGCAGGTGTTCCGTCCGGTACATAACAACGATCTGATTGTAGGCGCCGTAGGTGTACTGCAGTTTGACGTGGTTGTGGCGCGCCTGAAAAGCGAATACAACGTTGAAGCTATCTACGAATCCATCAACGTCTCTACCGCACGCTGGGTGGAATGCAGCGACGCGAAGAAGTTCGATGAGTTCCAGCGTAAAAATGAAGTGAACCTGGCGTTGGATGGCGGTGATAACCTCACCTACATTGCTCCTACTATGGTTAACCTCAACATTACCCAGGAGCGATATCCTGAAGTGGTGTTCCGGAAAACGCGCGAACACTAATAACGGACGAAATGTCGTCTACACTCTTTAAGCGATGCATTGTGCATCGCTTTTTTTTGGCCCTGTTTTGCCCGTTTCCCGGCTGAAAGTTACAGACTGCTCTTAAAAAAACTGCTTTTTGCGCATTTATCCATCATATCAACCACAAGCGGCGGTGAAATCCTGATTACCGTCTATATTTATTTCTACAGGACGAAAACAGGCGGCGCGGTAGCTGCAACGTCTCACTTACTACAGTCACGCCGTTTGTGACTGAAAGCTCACAGTTGTGAGTGCAATTACATGAAGAAGGAACACATCGATGAATACGACTAAGATGACTAAGACTCTGATGGCTGTACTGGTAGGTTCTGCACTGATTAGCGGTACTGCAATGGCAGAAGACACAGCGACCTCTAAAGTGCAGTCCTCAACTGACAGCGCCGGTTCTAAAATCGATAGTTCTATGAAAAAAGTCGGCGGGTACATGGATGACAGCGGCGTGACTGCCAAGGTGAAAGCCGAACTGGTAGACAACGACGCAATCAAAAGTACGGATATCTCTGTTGAGACACATTCAGGCGTCGTGACGCTGAGTGGTTTCGTTCCGTCTCAGGACCAGGCAGAACTGGCTGTAGCGGCAGCGAAGAAAGTTGAAGGCGTGAAATCTGTCAGCGATAAACTGCACGTTAAAGACAGCACAAAATCCAGCGTAAGCGGTTATGCCGGTGATGCGGCAACGACCAGCGAAATTAAAGCTAAACTGTTAGCAGACGACATCGTTCCTTCACGTAACGTGAAAGTGGAAACCACTAACGGTGTGGTCCAGCTGTCCGGTACGGTGAAAAGCCAGGCGCAGTCCGAACGCGCTGAAGGTATTGCCAAAGCTATTGATGGTGTGAAGAGCGTTAAGAACGATCTGACTGTGAAGTCATAAACAGAGGTGGTTCGCCTCATGATGAGGCGACCCACATCGAAAATGTTTGAAGAAAATAACCCAGTCTCGCCTGAAGGCGGATTGAATAAATCAGGCAGTTCGATTTCTAATATAGGGTAAGGAGAAGCTTATGTTTCGTTGGGGCATTATTTTTCTGGTTATCGCGCTCATCGCAGCAGCGTTAGGTTTTGGTGGTCTGGCTGGTACAGCCGCATGGGCAGCTAAAATCGTCTTTGTTGTCGGTATCATTATCTTCCTGATCAGCCTGTTCACTGGCCGTAAGAAGTTATAGACCGTCTGACAAATGATTCAACGGAGGCCAGTCAATGACTGGCCTCCGGCATTTTTGATACAAAAGAACGCAACAACCGCCAAACAGTTTCCTCCCTTCCCGTGTATCCTTCGCAATTTACTCCTCTGAGGATACTGTCTTTGGGCAAACGCATCCCCCTGACCCTCGGCAACATTGAGCCGCTGGGGCTGACCCCATTTCGTCCAGGCAAACTCGCTCTGGTCTGCGAAGGTGGTGGGCAGCGCGGTATCTTCACCGCAGGCGTGCTGGATGAATTCCAGCGGGCTAATTACAACCCGTTTGATCTGATGCTGGGTACCTCTGCGGGAGCGCAAAATCTCTCTGCCTATATCTGTGGCCAGCCTGGTTACGCGCGCAGGGTCATCACCCGTTACACCACCAGTAAACTGTTTTTTGATCCTCTGCGTTTTGTTCGTGGCGGGCACCTGATCGATCTCGACTGGCTGGTGGACGTTACCGCTCAGGAGTTTCCGCTGGCGATGGAAGCGGGCGAGAAGATGTTCTCCTCAGGCCGCGAGTTCTATATGTGCGCCTGTCGGAGTGATGATTATTCACCGGGCTACTTTGCGCCCACGGCGGCTAACTGGCTGAACATCATTAAAGCTTCCAGCGCCATTCCCGGTTTGTACCGCCCCGGTGTGGATATGGATGGTATCAGCTATCTGGATGGCGGCATCAGCGATGCCATTCCGGTGCGTGAAGCGGCACGGCGTGGGGCTGAAACCATCGTGGTTATCCGTACGGTGCCTTCGCAGATGACCTATACGCCGCAGTGGCTGAAGCGCATCGAACGCTGGCTCACGGACAGCGCCTTGCAGCCGCTGATGAATATTATGCATCTGCATGAGGAGAGCTACCGTGCCACTCAGGACTTTATTGAGAACCCGCCGGGCAAGCTGAACATTATTGAAATCTTTCCGCCGCATGTGCTTGCCAGCATGGCGTTGGGCAGCCGTGTGGCGTCACTGAATCAGGATTATCATCTGGGCCGCCGCTGTGGGCGCTATTTCCTGGCTACACTCGGTCAGTGGCTGCAGGAAAATGAGTCACTGGTCAGCCAGCAGCCGGTGATCCCACCCGCTCCTGTGGCTAATGAACCGATTCGTCAGGGCGCGATCCTGGATCCTCTGGCGGGAAATGATGCTGATTACGATAAAGGATCGCTGGCATGAATCCGACATTCGTCGATACGCACTGTCATTTTGATTTTGATCCCTTCTGCGGGAATGAGGAAGCCAGCCTTCGTCTGGCGGCAGAGGCCGGGGTGGAGAAGATCATCGTGGTGGGCGTTGCGGCGGATCGTTATGCCGGGGTGATGGCGCTGGCAGAACGCTGGGCACCGCTGTATGCCGCGCTGGGCACCCACCCGATGGCCATTGACCAGCATCAGGATGCGCATCTCGATCGGCTTGAAGGTTATCTCCGGCAACGTTCAGCAAAGCTGGTGGCGATCGGCGAGATCGGCCTGGATCTCTATATAGAAAATCCCCAGTTTGAGAAGCAGGAGAGGGTGCTCGATGCACAACTGCGGCTGGCGAAAAAATACGATCTGCCGGTGATCCTTCATTCACGCCGGACCCACGATAAGCTGGCGCAGCATCTGAAACGTCTCGACGTTCCCCGTCGCGGCGTGGTGCATGGTTTTGCCGGGAGCGAACAGCAGGCGCTGGCGTTTGTCCGCCTGGGCTATGCCATTGGCGTGGGGGGCACGATTACCTATGAGCGGGCCAGCAAAACCCGTAATACCATTGCGCGCCTGCCCCTCTCTTCGCTGCTGCTGGAAACAGATGCGCCGGATATGCCCCTGCAGGGCTTCCAGGGTCAGGCGAACCGCCCGGAGCGGGTAAAAAATGTCTGGCAAAGCCTGTGTGAACTGCGCGCCGAATCGCCGCAGGAGATCGCCGAAACCCTTCGTGAGAACACCCGCGCCCTTTTTCAGCTCTGACTGGCTAAACTCTTAAAGTCCCCCTTAATCCAAAGCTTCACCGCCTGAACGGCGATATTGTCATCTGTAGCGGTTATACTGCCCGAAAAATGTTATTATTATAACATTGCGCGCCGCTGCCGGTTAGTAATCGTATTCCTGACCCGCACTCTGGCGCTGAATGGGGTTGTTTTGTGATATTAGTCACATGGAAGGTACAATGCCTGCAACAGCATTCCCCTGTTCGTGAATTTCATCACGGAAAAGAGCTGCGCTTTTCCGTTACTATTTTAACATCACAGCCCTTGCCGGGGCTCAGGTGGTTGCTGGCGCTTTGCTGATGTGCGCTCTGGCAGTCCGCCTTAAACATTGTCTGGAGAACAACATGACCGACGCAATCGCCGCTGTACGCGCATTGAAACTGATGGATTTGACCACCCTGAATGATGATGACACCGATGAAAAAGTGATCGCGTTGTGTCATCAGGCTAAATCCCCTGCCGGTAACACTGCGGCCATCTGCATTTACCCACGCTTTATCCCCATCGCCCGTAAAACGCTGCGCGAACAGGGCACGCCGGATATCCGCATCGCTACCGTCACCAACTTCCCGCACGGCAATGACGATCTGGAGATTGCGCTGGCCGAAACCCACGCTGCGATCGCTTACGGCGCCGATGAGGTTGATGTGGTGTTCCCTTACCGTGCGCTGATCGCCGGTAATGAAGAGATTGGCTATGAGATCGTCAGCGCCTGTAAAGAAGCCTGCACAGACGCCGACGTGCTGCTGAAAGTGATCATCGAAACCGGCGAGTTGAAAACGCCTGAGCTGATCCGCAAAGCTTCTGAAATCGCCATCGCCGCCGGTGCCGATTTTATCAAAACGTCGACAGGTAAAGTGCCGGTCAACGCCACGCCAGAAGTGGCCGAAATCATGATGCGCGTTATCGCCGACAAAGGCGTTAAGCACCAGGTGGGCTTCAAACCTGCCGGTGGCGTGCGCACGGCGGAAGATGCGGCAATCTACCTGAAGCTGGCCGACGACATTCTGGGCAGTGACTGGGCTGATGCCCGTCACTTCCGGTTTGGCGCCTCCAGCCTGCTAGCCAGCCTGCTGACTGCGGCAGGGCATACGGGCGCGAAAAGCGATTCAGCCTATTAAGTTTCTCTATTAATGCCAGGGGGCAACGTGTTCCTGCCACAAGAAATTATCCGTAAAAAACGAGACGGCCAGGCGCTGAGCGAAGAAGAGATCCGTTACTTCATCAACGGCGTCCGTGATAACACCGTCTCTGAAGGACAAATCGCCGCACTGGCGATGACTATCTATTTTCACGATATGACTCTGCAGGAACGCGTGGCGCTGACCATGGCCATGCGAGATTCCGGGTCGGTGCTGAACTGGCAGTCGCTGGGCCTTAACGGGCCGGTGGTGGACAAGCACTCTACCGGCGGCGTGGGCGACGTGACGTCGCTGATGCTCGGCCCGATGGTGGCAGCCTGCGGCGGCTATGTGCCGATGATCTCAGGCCGTGGCCTCGGGCACACCGGCGGCACGCTGGATAAACTCGAAGCGATTCCTGGCTTTGATATCTTCCCGGATGATGAGACTTTCAGGCGCATTATCAAAGAGGTGGGCGTGGCAATTATTGGCCAGACCAACTCTCTTGCGCCAGCGGATAAACGCTTTTATGCCACCCGCGACATCACCGCTACCGTTGATTCCATCCCGCTGATCACCGCCTCAATTCTGGCGAAAAAACTGGCCGAAGGGCTGGATGCGCTGGTGATGGATGTCAAAGTAGGGTCGGGAGCCTTTATGCCGACCGTTGAGCAGTCTGAACTGCTGGCTCAGTCGATTGTGGGCGTGGCTAACGGCGCGGGTTGCAAAACCACGGCGCTGTTGACTGACATGAATCAGGTGCTGGCCTCCAGCGCGGGGAATGCGCTGGAAGTGCGTGAGGCGGTACGCTTCCTTACCGGTGAATACCGCAATCCTCGCCTGCTGGAAGTGACGCTGGCGCTGAGTGCGGAAATGCTGGTTTCTGGCGGGCTGGCGGCTGATACCGCAGAGGCGACCAGAAAACTGCAGGCGGTGCTGGATAACGGCAAAGCGGCAGAAGTTTTCGCGCGCATGGTAGCCGCTCAGAAAGGCCCGGCAGATTTTATAGAGAAGATGGACAAGTATCTGCCAGCCCCGATGCTCAGCAAGGCGCTTTATGCCGACAAGCCTGGCATCGTCAGCGCCATGGATACCCGTGCGCTGGGAATGGCGGTAGTGGGAATGGGAGGCGGCCGTCGTCAGGCCAGTGATACGCTGGATTACAGCGTGGGCTTCAGCGAGATGGCGCAGCTGGGTGACCAGGCCGATAACCAGCGTCCTCTGGCAGTGATCCATGCGGCCACCGAGTCTGACTGGCAGGAAGCGGCTAAGGCAGTTAAACGCGCGATCACATTAAGCGAAACTGCACCGCACCCGACGCCAGTTATCTGTCGCAGAATCACAGCATAAGCGTCATACTATTCTGATCGATAAAATTTAAGCTCATCGCGTTAAAGACGCAGGAGACCAGGATGAAACGTGCATTTATCATGGTGCTTGATTCCTTTGGGATCGGCTCCAGCAAAGACGCCGGTAAGTTTGGCGACGAAGGCTCGGATACCCTCGGCCATATCGCTGAGGCGTGCTTCAAAGGTGAAGCTGACAAAGGGCGCAAAGGGCCACTGCATCTGCCGAACCTGACCGCACTGGGTTTAGGCAAAGCGGCAGAAGAGTCGACCGGCAAGTTCCCGCCGGGTCTGGATGAGAACGCTGAAATCATTGGCGCTTACGCCTATGCCAGCGAACTCTCTTCCGGCAAAGATACCCCTTCAGGTCACTGGGAAATCGCCGGCGTGCCGGTGCTGTTTGACTGGGGCTATTTTAGCGACAAAGAGAACAGCTTCCCACAGGAGCTGTTGGATCTGCTGGTGGAGAAGGCTGATTTACCGGGTTACCTGGGGAATTGTCACTCTTCCGGCACGGTGATCCTGGATCAGCTGGGCGAAGAGCATATGAAAACCGGCAAGCCGATTTTCTATACCTCTGCGGACTCCGTGTTCCAGATTGCCTGTCACGAAGAGACTTTCGGACTGGATCGCCTCTATAAGCTGTGTGAAATCGCCCGTGAAGCGCTGACCGAAGGTGGCTATAACATTGGCCGCGTCATTGCGCGTCCGTTTGTGGGTGACAAGCCTGGCCACTTTGAGCGCACCGGCAACCGTCACGATCTGGCCGTAGAGCCACCTGCGCCAACCATCCTGAAAAAGCTGGTGGATGAGCAGAATGGTCAGGTGATTTCCGTTGGGAAAATTGCCGATATCTATGCGCACGTCGGCATCACCAAAAAAGTCAAAGCGACCGGCCTGGATGCCCTGTTTGATGCGACCATTGAAGAGATGAAAATCGCGCCGGATAACAGCATTGTCTTTACTAACTTTGTGGACTTTGACTCCACCTGGGGACATCGCCGTGATGTGCCGGGCTATGCCGGTGGACTGGAGCTGTTCGACCGCCGCCTGCCTGAGCTGATGGCGCTGGTGCAGGAGGGGGATATCCTGATCCTCACCGCTGACCACGGGTGCGATCCTACCTGGGAAGGCACCGAGCATACCCGCGAGCATATCCCGGTACTGATCTACGGACCTGGCGTCAAGCCGGGCTCGCTGGGCTACCGTGACACCTTCGCTGATATCGGCCAGACTGTGGCAACTTATTTTGGCCTTTCCGATATGGAATACGGCAAAAGCATGCTGTAATTGGCCAAACGTAACCGGCCGGCGCACTGACGCCGGCAAGACTTTGAAAAGGATGAAAAATGGCTACCCCTCATATTAATGCAGAAATGGGTGACTTCGCTGACGTGGTGTTGATGCCGGGCGATCCGCTGCGGGCAAAACATATCGCAGAAACCTTCCTGCAGGACGCGGTAGAAGTGAACAACGTGCGCGGCATGTTGGGCTACACCGGCACCTATAAAGGCCGCAAAATTTCAGTTATGGGTCACGGTATGGGCATCCCATCCTGCTCCATTTATGCCAAAGAGCTGATCACCGATTTCGGCGTGAAGAAGATCATCCGCGTGGGTTCCTGCGGGGCAGTTCGTTCCGACGTTAAACTGCGTGATGTTGTGATTGGTATGGGCGCTTCTACCGATTCCAAAGTGAACCGTATGCGTTTTAAAGACCATGACTTCGCGGCTATTGCGGATTTCGAGATGGTGCGTAACGCGGTTGATGCGGCGAAAGCTTTGGGTGTTGATGCACGCGTTGGTAACATCTTCTCCGCTGATCTGTTCTACACGCCAGATCCGCAGATGTTCGACGTGATGGAAAAGTACGGCATCCTGGGTGTGGAAATGGAAGCTGCCGGCATCTACGGCGTGGCAGCAGAGTTCGGAGCGAAAGCGCTGGCGATCTGTACCGTTTCTGACCATATCCGCAGCGGTGAGCAGACTACCGCAGCGGAACGCCAGACGACCTTCAGCGAGATGATCGAAATCGCGCTGGAATCCGTTCTGCTTGGCGATAAAGCTTAAGTCTTTCTACTGGCCGGGCACACCGGCCAGATTCCTTTGCATCAAGCCTCTTCATCAGCCCCTTTCAACTCTGAGTATCTGTTTACAAACAGAGGAATAATTTCAAAAATTTCCTTTTTTATCATGAAAATAAATCGTGATTATCTGTTTATGAATCTATTCATCATTACCCATTTCTTAATGCAAATTGCGCGGATGGCCTGATCAGATTTTATCGGTCTGAGTAGGCGTCTCTTCGCTGCTTTCTTCATGATCCTCTTTTACCGGATTACTGGCGGTAAGCAGAAACGGCGACTGCTGCCAGCGTGTGCGGCGATCGCGAAGCAGGGTGCGGGAGAGAATAATGCCAATAGCCAGCGCCAGCAGCATCATCAGGCGCAGAACGTTAGTGGTGTTATCCACCTGTTTGGATTCGGTCACCAGCACGTGCGTATCCAGCGTCACCCGCAGAAAGCCCAGCGGGCCGTCAGGACTTTCCAGTGGCTGCACCAGCTGATGGTTGAAGTAGCTGCCAGCCCGTTGTCCATCCAGCGCCAGGCGATCGCGCACGTTGATGGTTTCACCGCTGTGAGCCAGCAGGGTACCGTCGTCATCATAGACCGAGGCATCCAGGATACGGCTCTCTTTGGTCATCTGCTCCAGAACGTCGACAATTTTCTGGTGGTTATCGTCGCTGTTTTCCATCAGCGGCGTCAGGCTGAACGCCACCTGACGCGTCAGGGTACGGGCCAGTTCATCCACCTGTTCGGAACGGGCAATCTGGTGGCTCAGACTGAACCACGAGGCACCCTGCATCAGCACCACCAGCAAGGTGAGACAGATCAGTACGATTGCCGTACGATGCAGACGAAATTTAAGTTTGGCCTTTGCCATCTTTACCCTTCACACTTTATGCACGAACCACCGTTCGTATCGATGCTTTATGTTGCCAGAAGCGGGGCGGACAGGGTAGCCTCTTGCGTGGTTAATATGTCCCTACAGGAGCTGTAATGCCAAATAGTCTGACCTGGTGCGACCTGCCTTCCGATGTCTCTTTGTGGCCGGGTTTACCTCTATCTCTCAGTGGCGATGAAGTCATGCCGCTCGACTACCGTGCCGGCCGCACTGGCTGGCTTTTGTACGGGCGCGATCTGAATAAAACCAGCCTCACGGAACTCCAGCGTCAGCTTGGGGCCGCGATGGTGATCGTCAGCGCCTGGCGTGTTGAAGAGTATCACGTCGTTCGCCTGGCTGGATCCCTGACGCCGCGCGCCACCAAACTGGCCCATGATGCCGGTCTTGATGTGGCACCGCTGGGTAAAATCCCCCATCTGAAAACGCCAGGTCTGCTGGTGATGGATATGGATTCCACCGCGATTGAGGTGGAGTGCATTGATGAAATAGCCAAACTGGCGGGCTGCGGTGAGCAGGTTGCAGAAGTGACCGAGCGGGCGATGCGTGGCGAGCTGGACTTTGCCGCCAGCCTGCGTCAGCGCGTGGCAACCCTGAAAGGTGCGGATGCCAATATTCTCGCTCAGGTGCGCGATGAGCTGCCTTTGATGCCGGGCCTGACTGAGCTGGTGCATAAGTTACAGGCTCTGGGCTGGCATGTGGCGATAGCCTCAGGTGGCTTCACCTGGTTTGCTGAGTACCTGCGCGATAAGCTGGACCTCTCAGCAATTGCCGCCAACGTGCTGGAAATCCGCGACGGCAAGCTGACCGGTGAAGTGCTGGGCGATATTGTCGATGCGAAATACAAAGCCGACACGCTGCTGAAACTGGCGGAGCGCTTTGATATTGCGCCCGAGCAGACCGTGGCTATTGGCGACGGCGCTAACGATTTGCTGATGATCAAGGCTTCCGCGTTAGGCATTGCCTATCACGCCAAGCCTACAGTGAATGAGCAAACTGAAGTGATCATCCGTCATGCGGATTTAATGGGCGTGTTCTGTATTCTCAGTGGCAGCCTGATCTTTGATGAGCGTTAAGGGGTAAATTTGGCCAAAGCGGCAAAACGCGCCTTTGTTTGTAATGAATGCGGCGCAGATTATCCACGCTGGCAGGGGCAATGCAGCGCCTGCCAGGCCTGGAATACGATTACTGAAGTGCGTCTGTCGGCGTCGCCGACCGTTGCGCGCAACGAGCGTATGGGCTATGCGGGCAGTTCAGGCCCGAGCCGGGTGCAGAAGCTTTCTGAGATTAGCCTGGAAGCCCAGCCGCGTTTCTCTACCGGCTTTAAAGAGTTTGACCGCGTGCTCGGCGGTGGCGTCGTGCCCGGCAGTGCCATCCTGATCGGCGGAAGCCCTGGTGCCGGGAAAAGTACGCTGCTGCTGCAAACCCTCAGCAAACTGGCTCAGGATACCAAAACCCTTTACGTCACCGGTGAAGAGTCGCTTCAGCAGGTCGCTATGCGCGCCCACCGTTTAGGTTTGCCTACCGATAATCTCTTTATGCTGTCGGAAACCAGTATCGAGCAGATCTGCCAGATAGCCGAGCAGGAACAGCCGAAGCTGATGGTGATCGACTCCATTCAGGTGATGCACATGGCGGACGTTCAGTCTTCGCCGGGCAGCGTTGCGCAGGTACGTGAAAGCGCCGCTTACCTGACACGCTTTGCTAAAACCCGTGGTGTGGCTATCGTTATGGTCGGCCACGTCACCAAAGATGGTTCGCTGGCGGGGCCGAAGGTGCTGGAGCACTGTATTGACTGTTCCGTGCTGCTGGATGGCGATGCCGATTCCCGCTTCCGCACGTTGCGCAGCCATAAAAACCGCTTTGGTGCCGTGAACGAGCTGGGCGTGTTTGCCATGACCGAGCAGGGGCTGCGTGAAGTCAGCAACCCTTCAGCAATTTTTCTCAGCCGGGGCGAGGAGATAACCTCAGGCAGTTCCGTGATGGTGCTGTGGGAGGGGACGCGTCCGCTGCTGGTGGAGATTCAGGCGCTGGTGGACCATTCCATGATGGGCAACCCAAGGCGCGTTGCTGTGGGTCTGGAGCAGAACCGTCTGGCTATCCTGCTGGCTGTGCTGCACCGCCACGGCGGCCTGCAGATGGCCGATCAGGATGTCTTTGTGAATGTGGTTGGTGGCGTTAAGGTCACCGAGACCAGTGCCGATCTGGCGCTGATGCTGTCGATGGTTTCCAGCCTTCGTGACCGCCCGCTGCCACAGGATTTGGTGGTATTTGGTGAGGTCGGGCTGGCCGGAGAGATTCGTCCGGTGCCCAGCGGTCAGGAACGTATTTCAGAAGCGGCCAAGCATGGTTTCCGTCGGGCCATCGTGCCTGCGGCAAACGTGCCGAAAAAGCCGCCGGAAAATATGAAAGTCTATGGCGTGAAGAAGCTGGCCGATGCGTTGGCCATTCTGGAAGACCTCTGAGCCTGTTTGAAGCAGGATCAGCACCCTGGCCTGTTTGCTTCGGGGCCAGGGTTCACGCTGATTTGTTGTCACCTTCAGAGCGAGCGCAGCAACAGGATTAAAGCGGCACCGTTTAACGCTATATCATCTCCGGGCGGGGAAATTCCCGCCCGCTATGCAGGAGGCATTTGATGTCGTCATTCGAGTATCTGAAAGTAGCTATTCGCCAGCAGGGCTGCACGCTGCAACAGGTGGCGGATGCCAGTGGCATGACCAAGGGCTACCTCAGCCAGTTGCTTAACGCCAAGATCAAAAGCCCGAGCGCGCAGAAACTGGAAGCGCTGCACCGGTTTTTGGGCCTGGAGTTCCCCCGTCGTGAAAAGACCATTGGCGTGGTGTTCGGTAAATTTTATCCCCTGCATACCGGTCACATTTATCTGATTCAGCGCGCCTGTAGCCAGGTTGATGAACTGCATATCATCATGGGCTACGACGAGCCGCGCGATCGCCAGCTGTTTGAAGCCAGCGCGATGTCACAACAGCCCACCGTCAGCGATCGGTTGCGCTGGCTGTTGCAGACTTTTAAGTATCAGAAAAATATCCGCATTCATTCGTTTAATGAAGAGGGCATGGAGCCTTATCCACACGGTTGGGACGTGTGGAGCCGCGGAATCAACGAGTTTATGGAAAACCACGGCATAGTGCCGAACCGTGTGTACACCAGCGAAGAGTTCGATGCGCCGCAGTATCAGCAGCACCTGGGGATCGAGGCGGTGTTGATCGATCCTAAGCGATCTTTCATGAGCATCAGCGGCGCGCAGATCCGTCACGATCCTTTCCGTTACTGGGAATATATTCCTACCGAAGTGAAGCCTTTCTTTGTACGCACGGTGGCGATCCTCGGCGGCGAGTCCAGCGGGAAGTCAACGCTGGTGAATAAGCTGGCTAACATCTTCAATACCACCAGTGCATGGGAATTTGGCCGCGATTATGTCTTCTCTCATCTGGGTGGGGATGAGATGGCGCTGCAATATTCTGATTACGACAAGATCGCTTTAGGCCAGGCGCAGTACATCGATTTCGCGGTGAAGTACGCCAATAAGGTAGCTTTTATCGATACGGATTTCGTGACCACTCAGGCGTTCTGCAAGAAGTACGAAGGGCGTGAACATCCGTTTGTGCAGGCGCTGATTGATGAGTACCGTTTTGACCTGGTGATTCTGGTTGAGAATAACGTGCCCTGGGTGGCAGATGGGTTGCGCAGTCTGGGCAGTTCGGTGGATCGCAAAGAGTTTCAGACGCTGCTGATCTCAATGCTGGAAGAGAACAATATTGAGTTTCAGCATGTAGAGCAGGATAACTACGACGAGCGTTTCCTGCGCTGCGTGGAGCTGGTGAAGGAGATGCTGGGGGCGTAAATTCATGTCGCCTGAGGGGAAGGGCATGTTGTCTGAGGGGAAGGGCATGTTGTCTGAGGGGGAGGGCATGTTGTCTGAGGGGAAGGGCATGTTGTCTGAGGGGAAGGGCATGTCGTCTGAGGGGGAGGGCATGTTGTCTGAGGGGAAGGGCATGTTGTCTGACAGCTCAGGTGGCAAGGTCAGGGAGAGTGGGTTGAACACAAAGACGCAAAAAGCATCATCCATGATAGCTCGGCTCGCCACGTCCGTGTGGCGAGACGCTTTGCTTATCAACCCACTCTCCCTTCCCCAAAGCAATAGTGTGGCCTGTTGCAAAGATCCAAACCGCGCTGACAGATATTCTGGTTCTTGTTCTGGCTCGGGTTCTGGCTCGGGTTCTGGCTCGGGTTCTGGCTCGAGTTCTGGCTCGGGTTCTGGCTCGGGTTCTGGCTCGGGTTCTGGTTTTAATTTTGGTTTTGGTTTTGGTTTTGGTTTTGGTTTTGGTTCGGGTTTTGGTTTTGGTTTTGGTTTTGACCTGTGTATCCCCTCAGCTAACCAACATCATCGAAGGTTATGGGTGGCGCCATAGAGCACGTTAGCTGAGTGTCGGCCGCATGGATGCGGCTGCCAAGCCTACATGGACGTATTCACGGCGTCTCAGATAACGTGCTCTATGGTGACGCCTTGCCACCGCATCAGGTTTTGACCTTAAGCCACCGCACCGGGTTTTAGCCTTAAGCCACCGCACCAGGTTTTGACCTTAAGCCACCGCATCAGGTTTTGACCTTAAGCCCGGCACCAGGTTTTCCCTGGCTTAGTAAACCATCACCACTTTCCCGCGCATATGGCCTTCCAGCACCAGACGGTGAGCTTCGGTCAGGGTGTCCACGCTCAGGCCTTGCAGGGTTTTGCTCAGCGAGGTGGTGATTTTCCCCTCATCCAGCAGCTTCGCTGTGGCGTCCAGAATCTCTCCCTGACGGGCGATATCTGGCGTGGTGTACATGCTTCGGGTATACATGAACTCGAAATGCAGCGCGGCGCTTTTCAGCTTCAGCTCGTTCATCTCCAGCGGCTTTTCGTTCTCAACGATGGTGCAGATATGGCCCTGTGGCGCGATCAGTTTAGCCATCGCTTCCCAGTGACCATCGGTGTCATTCAGGCAGAAAATATAATCCACCTGCTTCAGGCCATGCTTCTCAAGCTCACCCGCCATATCCTGATAGTTAATCACCAGATCAGCCCCGCGATCTTTACACCACTGTACTGAGTCCGGGCGAGAAGCAGTGGCAATCACCGTGACCTTGCTGTGCAGTTTGGCAAACGGGATAGCCAGTGAACCCACACCGCCAGCGCCGCCGACGATCAGCAGCGTTTTGCCTTCTTCCGCTTTATCCAGCTGTAACCGATCGAACAAACCTTCCCAGGCCGTCAGCGCAGTCAGCGGGATCGCAGCGGATTCCGCCCAGTCGAGCGAAGCCGGTTTGTGGCCGGTGATACGGGCATCAATCAGCTGATGAGTAGTGTTGCTACCCGGACGGGTAATATCCCCGGCGTAATAAACTTCATCGCCCGCTTTAAACCCGCTGACTTTGCTGCCCACTTCCAGCACCACGCCGCTGGCATCCCAGCCGAGGATTTTGGGCAGTTGCAGACCATTTTTCTGCGCGCCTTTATGCACTTTGGTATCAACGGGGTTAACCGAGGCGGCCCTGACTTCAACCAGCAGGTCGTACTCGCCGGGTGTCGGTTTTTCACACTGAATTTCAATAAATTGCTGCGGTTTTTCTGGATTGATTGCAATCGCTTTGATTGTCATAGCGTAACTCCTTTAAGTTGTGATATTCAGTGTAGATCCTAAGCAGGCTATTGATAAGCCGTACAATAACTAACGAAGTGTTCGTTTCAGGTAAACAATTATGTTTAAACAGCTGCAGGATATGGCTCTGTTTGCGCTGGTAGCCGAATGCGGCAGTTTTACAGGCGCAGCAAAGCGCGCGGGTTTACCGAAATCCAGCGTCAGTCAGCGCATCAGTCAGCTTGAGCACTCTGTGGGGCTGCGTCTGATTAACCGCACTACCCGCCAGCTCAATCTGACGTTTGCCGGTGAACGTTACCTGGTGCACTGTCAGGAGATGATGCAGGCGAGCGAGCGGGCCAATATGGCGATACAACGTCTGCGTGATAACCCCAGCGGACGGCTGCGCATCACCTCTCCAGCCGGGATTGGGGCTACATTACTGGCGCGTTTTAACGCGGCTTTCCAGCAAAAGTACCCGGACGTCACTCTGGAAGTTTCGGTCTCTGATGAAGTCCGCGACCTGGTCCAGGATGGCTATGATGTGGCGTTGCGCACCGGGCAGCCTCAGGACTCTTCGCTGATTGGGCGACGTATTGGCTACTGTGAGCGCCTGCTGGTGGCTTCACCCGGCTATCTCGAACAGCATGAGGCGTTAACCCATCCTCAGCAGCTGGCTGAACATCGCTGCATTGCTCACCGCGCGTGGAGCGAGTGGCTGCTGAAGAAAGATGAGGAGTATTACCGCTGGCTGCTGCCACCCGTCCATATGACCGATAACCTGGTGTATGCCCGTGAATGCGCGCTGGGGGATGCGGGGATTACGCTGCTGCCACGATTTTTGACCGAACAGGTATTACAGGAAGGTGATTTAGTGCCGGTGTTGCCGGAGTGGCAGGTGGAAGGCAATGAGCTTTGGCTGGTCTATCCAAGCCGTAAGCTGAACTCACCTGCATTGGGTTCCTTTATAGACTTCGCGCTACAGTCGCCCATTTTTCGTGAGTTTTATCAGTAAAGGGTTGATGACATCCTGAGAAACAAAAGCCGCACACAGGCAGCTTAGAAAAATCCTGACAGCGGGCACGAATGTTCACAACAGTTCCATGCCGCACAAGCCGATGTGACAAGGGCGGATTTCTCCGCCCTTCAGGTCATGCTTACTTGATCATGCGCTTGTACTTGATGCGTTTTGGCTCCAGCGCATCGGCGCCCAGCG
This sequence comes from Erwinia sp. E_sp_B01_1, assembly GCF_036865545.1. Taxonomy (NCBI): domain Bacteria; kingdom Pseudomonadati; phylum Pseudomonadota; class Gammaproteobacteria; order Enterobacterales; family Erwiniaceae; genus Erwinia; species Erwinia sp. E_sp_B01_1. Next base: position 722,320 of record NZ_CP142208.1, read on the forward strand.
TACGCTTCTTGTACTCTTCGTATTCGGTAAAGTTACCTTCGAAGAATTCGATATTGCCTTCATCCTGGTAATCCAGAATGTGGGTGGCAATACGGTCGAGGAACCAGCGGTCATGCGAGATAACCATCGCGCAACCCGGGAACTCCAGCAGGGCGTTTTCCAGCGCGCGCAGGGTTTCAATGTCCAGGTCGTTGGTTGGTTCATCGAGCAGCAGCATGTTGCCACCAACCTGCAAAAGCTTGGCCAGATGCAGACGACCACGCTCACCACCGGACAGCTCGCCAACGCGTTTGCCCTGATCCACGCCTTTGAAGTTAAAGCGGCCCACGTAGGCACGGCTTGGCATTTCGGTGGTCCCGATGCGCATAATATCCTGGCCGCCGGAGACTTCTTCCCACACGGTTTTGCTGTTGTCCATGCTGTCGCGGAACTGATCCACAGAGGCCAGCTTCACGGTGTCACCCAGCACAATAGTGCCGGAATCCGGATCTTCCTGACCTGACATCATACGGAACAGCGTCGATTTACCGGCGCCGTTCGGGCCGATGATGCCGACGATAGCGCCTTTAGGCACTGAGAAGGTGAGATCGTCAATCAGCAGACGGTCGCCGTAAGATTTTTTCAGATTGGTCACTTCCACCACTTTATCGCCCAGACGTGCGCCTGGCGGGATAAACAGTTCGTTGGTTTCGTTACGCTTCTGGTAATCGGTGTTGTTCAGCTCTTCAAAGCGGGCCAGACGGGCCTTGCCTTTAGACTGACGGCCTTTAGCGCCCTGACGAACCCACTCCAGCTCTTTCTCAATGGATTTACGACGGGCCGCTTCGCTTGAAGCTTCCTGAGCCAGACGGGCATCTTTCTGCTCCAGCCAGGAGGAGTAGTTGCCTTCCCAGGGGATACCTTCGCCACGGTCCAGTTCCAGGATCCAGCCTGCCACGTTGTCCAGGAAGTAACGGTCGTGCGTAATCGCCACAACGGTGCCTTCGAAGTCATGCAGGAAGCGCTCCAGCCATGCCACGGATTCCGCATCCAGGTGGTTGGTTGGTTCGTCCAGCAGCAGCATGTCTGGTTTTTCCAGCAGCAGGCGGCACAGGGCCACACGGCGGCGCTCACCACCGGACAGGTTAGCAATTTTAGCATCCCAGTCTGGCAGGCGCAGCGCATCGGCAGCACGTTCCAGTTGGGTATTCAGGTTGTGACCATCGTGAGCCTGGATAATCTCTTCCAGTCGTCCCTGCTCTGCGGCCAGCTTATCGAAGTCTGCGTCTTCTTCAGCATAAAGCGCGTAAACCTCGTCCAGACGCTTCAGCGCGCCCACCACCTCGGCCAGCGCTTCCTCAACGGATTCGCGGACGGTGTGTTCCAGATTCAGCTTGGGTTCCTGCTCCAGGTAACCGATTTTCAGGCCTGGCTGCGGACGGGCTTCCCCTTCAATATCCTTATCAATACCGGCCATGATGCGCAGCAAAGTGGATTTACCTGCGCCATTCAGACCCAGCACGCCGATTTTGGCACCCGGGAAAAAGCTCAGGGAGATGTTTTTCAAAATATGACGCTTCGGCGGAACCACTTTGCCGACGCGATGCATGCTATAGACGAATTGAGCCACGTAGGATGAGCCTCTTGGTGTCTGTGTGTTTATTGGGGCACCCGGTGCCCACTCAGATGACGAAGTTTAGCTGGTTTCCACTGGTAATCACAGCCATCGCCTGCGGATTATCCTGTTCTGGCAGCATCGGGGTGATAACTGTTTGATTTTTGTGCCGGGAACTTTATGCTGATTTTTTGCCTTACAAAGCAGGGAGATAACGATGAAAGTTCTGATAGCGGCTGAAGAGAACGCCTGGGGTGGGATGATTCAGCAGTTTCGCCAGCGTCTGCCTGACGTCGAGTTTACCGCTTCTGCAGGCCACGCCGCCGAAAGCCTGGCCGGATATGATGCGCTGATCCCCGGCATGGCTAAGGTCACGCCTGAACTGTTGAAAACTGCCGATAAACTCAGGCTGATCCAGCAGTCTGGCGTCGGGCTGGAGGGCGTGGATGTTGCTCAGGCCAGCGCTCAGGGCATTCAGGTCGCAAATGTGCCTTCGCACAGTTCCGGAAATGCTGACTCGGTCGCTGAACTGGGGATCTGGATGATGATCGGCCTGGCGCGAAAAGCCAGAGAGATCCCGGAGATGATCGCCACGCGCAAACTGGGATTGCCAGTGGGAATGGGCCTGGCTGGCAAAACAGTAGGGCTGGTAGGCCTGGGCGGGATCGGTAAAGCGCTGGCGAAAAGACTGGTGCCTTTTGGCGTTCGCCTGATTGGGGTCAAAAGAACCGCCGACCAGGCCTTTGCCAAAGAACATCAGCTCGACTGGCTGGGCAATATGGCGAATCTGCCGGTGCTGCTCAGCGAAGCCGATTTTGTGATCCTCAGCCTGCCCGACAACGAGGCCACCCACCATATCATTGATGAAACCGCGCTGGCGCAGATGAAGCAGGGCAGTTTCCTGATCAATCTTGGGCGCGGCGGGTTGATTGAAAAGCAGGCGTTACAGGCCGCGCTGGAGGTTAACCATCTTGCCGGCGCGGGGCTGGATGTGTTCTGGCAGGAGCCGCCAGAGCCGGATGATTCGCTGTTTCACTATAACGTGATTGCCACCCCGCATATTGGCGGGGTAACGGATAATTCCATGAACGGGATTGTGGCGGGCGTCTGTGAAAACCTGCGCCGCCTGCGCGATGGCGAAACGATCCTGAACGTTAAGGGCTAAGGCATCATCCCGGCCTCTTTCAGCAATGAAGCCAGCTCTTTCGGCGGCACTTCATCGCTGATCAGCGTGTCAAATTCACAGAGATCCCCGATGCGGGCAGGCAGGACTTTACCGAACTTGCTGCTGTCCGCCACCAGAATCTTCTGGCTGGCACGCAGCATGGCCTGATGCTTCATCGGCAGTTCGTTAAGGTTGTAGCAGGTTGCTCCCTGCACGGCATCAATACCCGCAGCCGAAATAAAGGCCTTGCCCGGACAGAGGCTGTCCATCACTGACCCCTGGCCCAACGGGGTGAACACCGCATTGTCGGCATGAAACTCTCCCCCGTTCAGGATCACCTGACAGGCAGGCTTCTCTTTCAGGGCGAGGAAAGTGTTCATGGCACAACAGATAGCGGTAAAAGCCAGCTCGTCGTCTATCGCATCCACTATCCACGGCATGGTGGTGCCGCAGTCAAAAAATACCGTATCGCCCGGTTCAATCAGCGAGGCCGCCAGCAGTCCTAAACGCCGCTTTTTATCGACGTTATGCGCCTGCTGATCGGAGACAAAATAGTGGCCCTGAAGGCTTTTGGGATCGCTGACGATATAGCCGCCCAGCAACACCACCGCCGAAGGCTGCTCGTTGAGATCTCGCCGGATGGTCATCTCGGAAACACCCAAAAGTTGCGCCGCCTCTTTGAGGTGGATCTTATCGGTTCGCTTAAGCGCACACGCCAGCTTATTTACGCGTTCATCGCGCCGGGTTTCCATGGTCAGTGACTCCTGATAAAACGGTTAATATCCCTCGCCGGCCGGGCTGGTGCCTTTGACGATGGCGATGCCGGAGCTGGTGCCGATACGGGTAGCGCCAGCCTTAATCATACTCTCTGCGGTCTGACGATCGCGAACCGCGCCAGAAGCTTTTACCGCCACATCCGGACCTGCCGTTTTATGCATCAGACGGACATGCTCTTCACGGGCGCCGCCGGTGCTGAAACCGGTAGATGTTTTGACAAAGGCGACCTGATGTTCACGACAAATTTCACAGATTTGAATGATTTGCGCATCGCTGAGCAGGCAGGTTTCCAATATTACCTTCAATGGGATCGGGCCGCAAACCTCACGCACCGCCTGAATATCCGCGCTGACCGCCTCAGTCTCGCCGCTTTGCAGCCAGCCCACGTTAATCACCATATCAATTTCCTGCGCGCCAGCCTCAATGGCGGCTTTCGCCTCAAAAGCTTTGGCGCTGGTCAGCGCTGCGCCCAACGGGAAGCCAATCACAGAACAGACTTTTACCTCGCTCTTTGCCAGCAGCTTTGCCGCCAGGGGGACATAGCCGGAATTAACGCAGACCGCATAAAAGTGGTGGGTGATTGCTTCCTCGCACAGGGTGGTGATTTGCGCCTGGGTGGCATTAGCGGCCAGCAGCGTGTGATCTATGTAGCGGGCAAAGTCTGTGTTTTGCATGGTCCTGATCCTCAGAGAGTGGCGTGTTTTTGTTAAAATAATAACATTTTTGTCTCAGCGTCAATCACTGATTAACTGAGTGCCTGTGCGATTTACAGGCTGAGACGGATGTCACAAAAATAACAGATGATGATTGTTATTGTTAATTTCATAACATTTAATGATCGAAATTTACACGGGGAAAGCGTCATGGATATTGCTGTTATTGGTTCCAATATGGTCGACCTGATTACGTATACCAATACGATGCCAAAAGCGGGGGAAACCCTGGAGGCGCCGGATTTCGCTCTGGGCTGCGGCGGCAAAGGGGCTAATCAGGCCGTTGCAGCCGCAAAGCTTGGCGCTGCGGTGATGATGGTCAGTAAAGTGGGCGAAGACCTGTTCGCCGACAATACGGTGAAGAATTTGCAGCAGTTTGGCGTGGATACCCGTTACGTGACCGTTGCCCCTGGCACCTCCAGCGGGGTGGCACCCATTTTTGTGGATGACCAGTCGCAAAACCGCATTCTGATTATCAAAGGGGCTAATGCCAGACTCTCCCCACAGGATATTGATGATGCCGCAGAAGAGTTGAAGCGCTGTCGCCTGATGGTTCTCCAGCTGGAGATCCCGCTGCCGACGGTTTATCACGCCATTGATTTCGCCCGCCAGAACAACATCCAGGTGATCCTCAACCCGGCTCCGGCAGTAGCCGGTCTGGATATCGATTACGCCTGCCTGTGTGACTACTTTATGCCTAACGAAACGGAGCTGGAGATCCTGACCGGTCTGCCCGTCAGCACGGAGGAAGAGGTTATCCGTGCCGGTCAGATGCTGCTGGGACGCGGTCTGAAGAATCTGATTATTACGCTTGGCAGCCGGGGTTCGGTATGGATGCACGGCGATGCCGTTCACCGTGTCAGCCCGATGTCGGTCAAAGCCATTGATACCAGCGGAGCCGGGGATGCCTTTATTGGCTGCTTTGCCCACGGCCTGGTGCAGCACGGGGACGTGGCCAGGGCGATGCAGTCCGCCTCAGCTTATGCCGCCTGTAGCGTCACCGGACGGGGAACTCAGCTTTCATACCCCGATGCCGATACCTTTCACCGTTTTCTCAACGCTAACTGAGGATTCGCCATGCATCAGAACATCGTGCAGCAGCCTGATGGCTACTTAAACAAGACTCCGCTGTTCCAGTTTATTCTGCTCTCCTGTCTGTTTCCGCTGTGGGGCTGTGCAGCCAGCCTGAATGATATTTTGATTACCCAGTTTAAAAGCGTGTTCGCCCTCAGCGACTTCGCCAGCGCGCTGGTGCAGAGCGCCTTCTACGGCGGTTACTTCCTGATTGCCATTCCGGCTTCGCTGGTGATCCGCAGTAGCAGTTATAAAATTGCGATTCTGCTGGGGCTGGCGCTCTATATCGGCGGCTGCGTGCTGTTCTATCCTGCTTCACACATGGCGACCTATACCATGTTCCTGGCCGCCATCTTCGCCATCGCCATCGGCCTGAGCTTCCTGGAAACGGCGGCGAACACCTACAGTTCGATGATTGGTCACCGTGACCACGCCACGCTGCGGCTTAACATCAGCCAGACGTTCTACCCGGTGGGTGCGTTGATGGGCATCGTGTTGGGGAAATATCTGGTGTTTCAGGACGGCGACAGCCTGCACAGTCAGATGGCAGGCATGAACCCCGAGCAGCTGCACCAGTTCCGTCTCGCCATGCTGGAGCACACGCTGGAGCCCTATAAATATCTGGTTATGGTGCTGGTGGTGGTGATGGTGCTGTTTTTACTGACCCGCTATCCGCGCTGTAAGCCGCAAAGCGCTGAGAAAAGCCTGCCGAGCCTGAAAGAGACCTTCAGCTATCTGGCAAAAAATCGCCACTTCAAGCGCGGGATCCTTGCTCAGTTCCTCTATGTCGGGATGCAGGTTGCGGTCTGGTCATTCACCATCCGTCTGGCGCTGGATCTGGGGGCAACCAATGAACGTCATGCCTCTAACTTTATGATTTACAGCTTTATCTGCTTCTTTATCGGTAAGTTTGTCGCCAACTTCCTGATGACCCGTTTCCGGGCTGAGAAAGTGCTGATTGCTTATTCGGTTGTCGGCGTGGCAACCCTGGCCTATGTCATGCTGGTGCCAAACTTCACCGCCGTGTATGCCGCCGTGTTTGTCAGCGTGCTGTTCGGACCTTGCTGGGCGACGATCTATGCCGGAACGCTGGCTACCGTCGAGAATAAATACACCGAAGTTGCGGGCGCTTTTATCGTGATGGCGATTGTGGGCGCGGCTTTTGTGCCAGCTATTCAGGGGCTGGTCTCTGACCGTCTGGGATCGATGCAGCTGGCCTTCGGTGTCTCTCTGCTGTGCTTTGTCTGGGTCGGGTTCTACTTCTGGGGCGAGCTTCGCCACAAAAAACAGCCTGCCACCCGTGGACGTCTGGTTGAGGAGGCACAATGAAAACCACTCTGCCGCTGAGTGCTTCACAGTTCAGTGAAACACCCCGCACGCTGCTGGATAACGCCAATTTTAAGGTGGAGCTGTTCCGTTACCCCTCAGGGATTGAGGCGGTACGCATGGAGAACAGTAGAGGGTATCTCATCGTGCTGCCTTTCTACGGGCAGATGGTGTGGGATGCGGTCTTTGACGATCGCAGCCTGACCATGGGCAACGGCTTTAAACAGCCGTTGCCCGGCAAAGATATTATCGATACTTACGGTTGCTTTGCGTTTCACTCCGGGCTGCTGGCGAACGGCTGTCCGGGGCCGCAAGACAGCCATCCTCTGCACGGTGAAATGGCCTGCGCCCGGATGGACAGCGCCTGGATTGTGCTGGAAGAAGAGGGCGTTTCTCTGCAGGGCGAGGTGGAGTACATCAAGGGATTTGGTCATCACTACCGGGCTATGCCTGCCGTGACCCTACTGGCGGAAAGACCGAGATTCCAACTGGAAATGGAGGTGAAAAACCTTTCCGGCGCTGAAATGCCGCTCCAGTATATGTGCCATATGAATTATGCCTGGGTGGAAAACGGCACCTTCAGCCAGAGCATTCCGGACAGTGCGTTCCGCTTGCGCACCTCCATCCCCGGTCATGTGCATCCTACGCCGGGCTGGCTGGATTATACCCGTCAGCTTCAGGATGAGCCTGAGGCGTTTGGCGCGCTGACCCAGCCAGAGATGTACGATCCGGAGATTGTGTTTTTTGCCGATAATCTGGCGCAGTACGGTAAACAGGTGCTGTTTACGCTGACCTCGCCTGAGGGATACGGCTTCAGCACCCGTTTTGATACCGCACAGTTCAACTATGCAACTCGCTGGATCCTGCACAACAGCGATCAGCAGGTCGCGGCCTTTGTGCTGCCAGCCACCTGCCGTCCGGAGGGATTTACTGCGGCTAAAGAGGCCGGGACGCTGATCGCCCTGGCATCGGGCGAACAGCGTCACTTTATGGTGGAAACCGGCCTGGTGGAAGCCTGAGGCCACAGCCCGTTACACCGGGCTGCTTTTCCGGCTGTGGCTGCCGCTGAGGGCGGCGGCAATCTCCTGATGGCAGAGAATGATCGAGTGGTGATTGGCTGCCAGCGGCACGATGTTCAGGGATGAACAGATCGATCCGACGCCGTTATCCCCGATGGTCAGCACTTCTCTGCCTTCTTCTGCTCCGCTGTCGCTGAGATCGAAAAACTCCGTAGCTTTCAGCAGCGTCACCTGCGTGTGTCGCAACGGCGAACTTACTGCCTGATTGTTGATGCTCAGCTCGGTTTCTTCCGCCTGAATGGCGCGTTTCGCCGCTTCGCCTTCCAGCCCTATCGCCTTCAGTAAAGTCGCTAACATGCCGGGCGCAACGCGTTTCTGCACGTCGGTCTGATAGAGCGAATCCAGCAGGCAGACATGAACCTGCTTAAAGCCCCGCTCCTCAAGCTGTGCAGCTATCTCCAGCGCAATCACGCCGCCCAGTGACCAGCCAAGCAGTTTTACCGGACGATCCCGCGGCATGCCGCGTTGCAGCATATGTTGCAGATAGTAGCTGGCCAGAGCGGCCAGCGTTGGAATGTACGGGCGATTGTGCAGGTTGTAGTTATTGATCCCCAGCACGTTGAATTTCCCGGTCAGGCTCAGAGCCAGATCCTGGTAGATTTCGCAGCCGACTACTGCCGGATGGATCATCCAGAGATCGTCGCAGGGCTTTTCCGGATTCAGCGGCTGGATCAGTCTGAATACCTGCTGTGGACGGTTAAGCTGTTTCAGCAGATTTGCCAGGGGCTCTGGCGTCTCCACGAGCTGGGCGGCGTGCGCCTTTGCCGGCTGACCAAGTGCCTCAGCCTGATCGCGCAGCTTAGGATGCGAGAACAGCGTTTTCATCTCAATTTCAATGCCCAGCCGTTTCAGCCGCATCATCAGCTGAATGGCGTGCAGGGAGTGCCCGCCGAGCGCGAAAAAGTCGTCGTCCCGGCCAACCGGCGTGACGCCAAGCAGATCGCCCCAGCACGCCGCTAACAACCGCTCCTGTTCCGTGACGGGTGGGGCAAAGGCTCGCTGCTCTTCGGCGGGGGCGACCGGCATCGGCAGGCTTTTTCTCTCCAGCTTCCCGTTGGGAGAGAGCGGCAGGGCATCCATCTGCACAAAGCTGGCTGGCAGCATAAAGTCCGGCAGCGTCTGTTGCAGCTGCTGGCGAAGCTTTTCGCTGAGCTGCGGATCTTCTGGTGCGACCACCCAGGCAATCAGACGCTTATCGCCTTCGCCATCCTCGCAGGCCAACACCACCGCATCTTCAACCTGCTGACAGGCGACAATCTGCTGTTCTATCTCGCCCAGTTCAATACGCAGGCCGTGGATCTTCACCTGGAAGTCATTGCGACCGAGATACTCAATGTTGCCATCCTCCAGCCAGCGGGCCAGATCGCCGGTTTTATACAGCCGGGCTCCAGGCTCAGAACTCAGCGGATCGGCAATGAACCGCTCCTGGCTCAGGGCTTCGCGATTGAGATAACCGCGCGCTACCTGGATACCGCCAATATGCAGTTCGCCACTGATGCCAGGCGGTAGCGGCTGAAGATGGGCATCAAGAATATGCAACTGAGTGTTAGCAACGGGGCGGCCAATTGGCACCACTGTGCCGTTCTCGTCCGGTTTGCAGTGCCAGTACGAAACATCGACCGCTGCTTCTGTGGGGCCATAAAGATTATGCAGCCCGACGGTGGGCAACTGCTGATGGCAGCGTTCAACGGCGGTCAGCGGCAGTGCTTCACCGCTACAGAACAGCCGCTTCAGGCTGCCACACTGCGCCATCTCGCCGTGGCGGAGAAACAGTTGCAGCATTGAGGGGACAAAGTGCAGCGTGGTGATCTGCTGTTGCTGAATAAATTCGCTGAGGTAAGCCGGATCCTGATGCCCGCCCGGTTTCGCTATGGCCAGCCGCGCGCCAACCATCAGCGGCCAGAAAAACTCCCACACCGAGACGTCAAAGCTGAAGGGGGTTTTCTGCAACACGCTATCCTGCGGCGTCAGCTGATAGCTCTCCTGCATCCATTTCAGCCGGTTCATCACCGCCAGATGTTCGTTCATTACGCCTTTGGGTTTGCCGGTGGATCCTGAGGTATAGATCACATAGGCCAGCGATCGCTGAGGATCGGCTGCCAGCGCAGGAAGATTCTCTGCCGAACCCGCCTGCCAGTTTTCACGGTCAGTCACCAGATGCACCAGCGGCAGGCTGGCATCCGCGATCTTTTGCAGCGCCTGATGACCCACATCATCCACCAGTATCTGTTTCGCGCCGCAGTCCGTCAGCATGTGGCGCAGTCGATCCTGCGGATAATCAGGATCCAGCGGCACATAAGCGCCGCCGGCTTTGAGGATCGCCAGCAGGGCAATCACCATCTCTGCGCTGCGGCTGACGCAGAGCGCAATACGATCGTCAGGGCTGATGCCGCTGTCACGTAGCCAGCCCGCCAGCTTATTGGCTTCAGCATTCAGTGCGGCGTAACTCATTTCCGCCACGCAGCCACCCAGCGCCACCGCATCCGGCGTTTTACCTACCTGCTGTTCAAAATAGCGGTGAATCCCTTCGGGAAAGGTCCACGGCTCACCGGTGTCATTCCACAGCCCCAAAATATCCCGCTGCTCTTCCGGCAACAGCAACGGCAGCAGGGCCATCGGCTGCTCTGGCGGCGCATCCAGAATCGCCTGCAGCAGGTGCAGCAGCCGATCGGCAATTTTTCCGGCTTCGGCCTCGCTAAACCAGGCCTGATTGACGTTACACTCCAGCACCGGATCGTCGCCGGGGTGATAATGGCGCAGATAAACCGCCAGCGGCATCTGCTCATAGCCGTGATGCAGGGCTTCCACCTTCAGTGGCGTGCCGTTCAGCTCAATATCGGTAGGGAAAGTCTCCAGTGAAAAACTCATGTCGTAGAGCTGACGGCGTCCCTGCTGGCTGAGGCGAAGTTGCCGGTTGAGTTCGGCAATCGGGAAACGCTGATGGCGATAGTTGCGACGAAGCTCAGCGGAAACCTGCCGGATCAGGCAAGAGAAAGGCTCAGCGGTATCAACCTGGAGCCTGACCGGCAGCATTGCCGAGAACATCCCCAGCGTCTGTTTATGTTTGGCCCCACTGCGATTGTGTACCGGCACGCCCAGGGTGAACGCCTGAGTTTGCCACTGGCGGGCGAACCAGCAGGCTATCAGCGCGCTGAAAAAGTGCATCGGTGAGGCACCATACTGCTGCGCGTATTCACTCAATTGTTGATAGCGCGCCAGCGGCAGGCGGCGCAGAATTTGCGTGCTGGGCCAGGCTTCTGTGCCGGCAAAACCGCTGCGTCTCTCCAGCAGGGAATCCGGTGCATCAGCAAAGCGATTCAACCAGTATTCACCATCGCGCTGATACCGTTCGGAGGAGAGATAGGCACGGTCGCTGGCTATAAAATCGGTATAGCCTGCTTCCGGGCTTACTGCTGCTGGTGTCTCTCCCTGCTGTAAGGATTTATAGCGATCCATAATCAGCCTGCCCAATAAAGACACGGAAGTCCCATCGGCAATAATATGGTGCGCATTGACTAACCACAGAGAGGTCGTGGAATTAATCTTAACAAGGCAAGAGCGCCAGAGCAGTTCACCGTATAATTTGAAAGGCTGAATAAGACGCTCGTTCAGTAATTCCCGAGCTTTCCTGGTGGGCTGTGATTCCCTGCTTACGTCATGACATTCAAGAATAAGGTCTCTTTTATGGACGGTCGTCTGACTAATTACCTGTTCGCCTTCCGTTAAGTTTATTTTCAATGCGTCGTGCTGTTGCAGAACCAGATTAATTGCCCGATGCAACAGCGGTATATCCAGCGGGCTGTCGATGCGCCAGAGCCCGCCAACGTTGTAGCACGGGGTGTCGGGAGTCAGTGCCTGGTCCAGCCAGACGGCTTGCTGTGAGGACGTTAACGGATATATAGACAAGCGCGTACCTCCAATTAAGGAAAGTCGAAAGAGGGAAATCACATCACCGAGGATTGTATAGGAATATTTCAATAATATGATACGGAATTATATTTATTTTGTTATGAAAATAATTCAGTAACTTTGCGTAATTATTGAAATACGCAGGAGATGGCGATCTTATTTGTAATTTTAAGGAGGGTGTTATTTTGAGAGATGATGATCTTATTTTTAACTTAAGCTAAATTATTAATGGCAGAGATAGCAATCTTATTAAAAGATGGGCGTTTATAATTATTGATAATTAAGCAGGGGGTGTTATTGCTGTCGGAAAATAAAAAACGGGAATAATGGCGGACATTATTCCCGTTATCTTCGATCTTATTTTGGCACGTTAAATAGCCACCAGGCCCCGCACGCCATCCTCCTCCATGCTTTCTCCCCGGCCTCGCTGAATGATTTCGCCGCGCGACATCACCAGATAGTTATCAGCAAGCTCTGCGGCAAAGTCATAGAACTGTTCAACAAGCAAAATGCCCATATCACCCCGCTGCGCAAGCTGTCGGATCACTGCCCCAATCTCTTTGATCACTGAAGGCTGGATCCCCTCGGTGGGTTCATCGAGGATCAGCAACTGAGGTTTGCACGCCAGCGCCCGGCCAATGGCCAGCTGCTGCTGCTGACCACCGGAGAGATCGCCGCCCCGGCGTTGCTTCATCTCTTTCAGCACCGGGAAGAGCTGCCAGATCTCCTCCGGCACCTGTTTTGCTTCGGAGCCGGAAAAGCGTGCCAGCCCCATCAACAGGTTCTCTTCCACCGTCAGCCGGGGGAAAATTTCCCTGCCCTGCGGCACGTAGGCCATTCCCGCCTGCACGCGCTGGTGCGGCTTACGGTTGTTGATCGTTTTGTCCTGCCAGCAAATGGTGCCGGATTTCGCCGGGATTAAACCCATCAGGCATTTCAGCAGGGTCGTTTTTCCCACGCCGTTGCGCCCCAGCAGGCAGGTGATTTCGCCCGGTCTGGTCTCAAAAGAGAGGCCGCGCAGGATGTGGCTGCCGCCATAATATTGATTGAGTTCCGATACCTGTAACATCTCAGCGCCCCAGATAAACTTCGATAACCTGCTCATTAGCCTGCACGTCGCGCAGGGACCCCTCAGCCAGCACCTGACCCTGATGCAAAACCGTCACATGGTCGGCAATGGTTTCCACAAAGCCCATGTCATGCTCGACCACCATCAGCGAATGCTGCCCGGCAAGGCTGCGAAACAGCTCTGCCGTGTAAGCCGTTTCTGCGTCGGTCATGCCCGCCGCGGGTTCGTCCAGCAGCAGCAGGTGCGGGTCCTGCACCAGCAGCATGCCGATCTCCAGAAACTGTTTCTGCCCGTGCGAGAGCAATCCAGCCGGACGGTAACGCTCAGCGCCCAGCCTTAGCAGCTTCAGCACCTCATCGATGCGATCCTGCTGTTCGCTGTTGAGTTTACTGCGCAGGCAGGCCCAGACGGATTTGTTGGTTTTCAGCGCGATTTCCAGATTCTCGAACACCGTCAGGGCTTCAAATACCGTGGGCTTCTGGAACTTGCGGCCAATGCCGATGCGGGCGATTTCCACCGGCGACAGCGTGGTGAGGTCGGTGCTCTGGTCATACATTACACGGCCATTATCGGGCCGCGTTTTGCCGGTGATCACATCCATCAGCGTGGTTTTACCCGCGCCGTTTGGCCCGATGATGCAGCGTAATTCACCCACGCCAATTTCCAGCGAGAGGTTGGTCAGCGCTTTGAAACCGTCAAACGACACGTTGATATTTTCCAGCAGCAATACCGGGTCGGTCTGCTCGCGAAAACGGTCGGACGGGTGCGGCTGGGTAAACAGTTGATCAGTCATGCTTCCTCCGGCGAATCAGCCCAATCACGCCGCGTGGCAGGAACAGGGTCACAAGAATAAACATCAGCCCCAGGAAGAACAGCCAGTATTCCGGGAAGGCGACGGTAAACCAGCTTTTGGCCCCGTTAACGATCCCGGCCCCCAGCAGCGGACCAATCAGCGTGCCACGGCCACCCAGCGCCACCCAGATTGCCGCCTCAATGGAGTTGGTCGGCGACATCTCACCCGGATTGATGATGCCCACCTGCGGCACGTAAAGCGCGCCAGCCAGCCCGCAAAGCACCGCCGACAGCGTCCAGACAAACAGCTTGAAGCCTTTAGGATCGTAACCGCAGAACATCAGGCGGTTCTCGGCATCACGCACCGCCGTCAGTACCCGGCCAAATTTACTGCGTGCCAGCGCAAAGCCAATGCCGAGGCTCGCCACCAGCAACAGTACGGTGGCAACAAACAGGCCAATACGTGTGGAGGTGGCCGTCACCGGAAACCCCAGCAGGGTAGTGAAGCCGGTGAAGCCATTGTTGCCGCCAAAGCCGGTTTCATTACGGAAGAACAGCAGCATTCCGGCATAAGTCAGCGCCTGGGTCATGATCGAGAAGTAAACGCCTTTGATTTTCGAGCGGAAGGCGAACCAGCCAAAAATCAGCGCCAGCACGCCGGGCACCAGCACAATCAGGCACAGCGCCCAGGCAAAATGCTGGGTGCCGGCCCAGAACCACGGCAGCTCGCTCCAGGAGAGAAACGACATAAAGGCGGGCAGCCCGTCGCCTGCGGCCTGACGCATCAGGTACATACCCATCGCGTAGCCGCCCAGCGCAAAGAACAGGCCGTGGCCCAGCGACAGCAGCCCGGCATAGCCCCAGACCAGATCCAGCGCGACGGCCACGATGGCATAGCAGAGTATTTTACCGATCAGCGTCAGCGTATAGGTAGAGAGCGCCAGCGGATGTTCCGCAGGCAGTAGCGCCAGAAACGGCAGCACCAGCAGCACCAGCAAGGCCAGCAGGCCGATCACCAGGCTGAGGCGCGGCGCTTTTCGCGTCAGGGTAAGCGTTATGGGTTGTGTCATCAGTCAGTCACCCTTCCTTTAAAGGCAAACAGCCCCTGTGGTCGCTTCTGGATAAACAGGACGATCAGCACCAGAATCAGGATTTTGCCGAGCACCGCGCCAATCTGCGGCTCCAGCACTTTGTTAAGGATCCCCAGGCCAAAGGCCGCCACCACCGTGCCGGCAAGCTGGCCGACGCCGCCGGTGACTACCACCAGGAAGGAGTCGATGATATAGCCCTGGCCGAGTTCCGGTCCGACGTTGCCCAACTGCGACAGCGCCACGCCGCCCAGCCCGGCAATCCCTGATCCAAGGCCAAACGCCAGCATATCTACCCGGCCAGTTGGCACGCCGCAGCAGTCCGCCATCGCGCGGTTCTGAGTGACGGCGCGGACGTTCATGCCCAGGCGGGTTTTGTTCAGCAACAGCCAGGTCAGGAACAGCACGGCAAAGACAAACACAATGACCGCCAGGCGGTTATAAGGCAGCACCAGATTCGGCAGAACCTGAAGCCCGCCGGAGAGCCACGGCGGGTTAGCCACCTCCAGGTTTTGCGCGCCAAACAGCACGCGAACCAGCTGGATCAGCATCAGGCTGATGCCCCAGGTGGCGAGCAGGGTTTCTAACGGGCGACCATAGAGATGACGGATAATGGTGCGTTCCAGCGCCATGCCAATGGCGGCGGTGACAAAAAAGGCCACCGGCAGCGCCAGCAGGGGATAGAACGCCAGCCACTCCGGAGCAAAACGCTGAAACAGCGTCTGTACCATCCAGGTGGAATAGGCACCCAGCATCAGCATTTCACCGTGGGCCATGTTGATGACCCCCAGCAGGCCGTAGGTGATAGCCAGACCCAGTGCCGCCAGCAGCAGCACCGAGCCAAGTGACAGGCCGGTAAACGCCTGGCCCAGCAAATCGCCCAGCATCAGGCGCTGTTTGATCTGTTTCAGGCTGTCGGTCGCGGCAGCGCGGACAGCGGCATCCGGCTCATTCTGCGGCTGGGAAATGCGGTCAAGCGCGGCCTGCGTCTGAGGATCGCTGGTTTCGCCGAGCAGTTTCACTGCCTGAAGCCGTACCTGGGGCGCAGGGTCGGCAAGTTGCAGACCGGCAACAGCCTGCGCTAGCACGGCATGCACGCCTGGATCCTGTTCCGCTGCCAGCCGTTGGGTAAGCAGCGGTAGCTGGTCGGCCTGCGCATCATTTTGCAGCGCACGGGCGGCGCTCAGACGGGTGGCAACGCTGTCGCTCACCAGCTGATGGGCCGCCAGCGTGGTGGCAATCATCACGCGCAGACGGTTATTCATAAACAGCTTTTTGGTGTTGCCTACCGGCTGGGCAGGGCTGTCCAGCGCGGTGAGCTTGCCGTTAACCTCGCTGAAGGGCTGTTTATTCTCATCCAGCACCACGTTCTCTTTACGCAGTGCCTGAAGAAAGGGCAGGCGGGTCGCGTCCGGTGTTGCGGCCCAGGCCTGAAGCAGCCTGATCTGATCTGTCCGGCTGGCGGTGGCAAAGTCGGCTGCGGGCCCGGCAAAAGCAAGCCAGGGTGCCATCAGACACAGCGAAAAGAGCAGCGTTATAAAGGGGCGAATCATCATCGCATTGCCCGTCCATGTCAGGGTTGCATAAAACGGGCCGGTGAGTCGGCCCCTGAAGGGAATTACCCGACTGGCGGCAGTCGGGCAGGGCTATACGGGCGGAAAACGATCCGCCCGTGCCGGGGTTACTGAGTTGATTTCACCGGATGATCGGGCTTTTTATCATTGCCAGCGATATACGGGCTCCAGGGCTGAGCGCGAACCGGTTTGTCGGTCTGCCAGACCACGTTGAACTGGCCGCCGTCCTCGATTTCGCCAATCATCACCGGTTTGTGCAGGTGGTGGTTGGTGTTATCCATGGTCAGCGTAAAGCCATCCGGCGCTTTAAAGGTTTGTCCGGCCATTGCCGCACGCACTTTATCCACATCGATGGTGCCCGCTTTCTCTACCGCCTGCGCCCACATATGGATGCCGACATAGGTGGCTTCCATCGGATCGTTGGTCACCGCCGTGGCCGAGTTCGGCAGGTTGTGAGCTTTGGCGTAAGCACGGTAATCCGCCACAAACTGCTTGTTGACCGGGTTATCCACGGATTCAAAGTAATTCCATGCCGCTAAGTTACCGACCAGAGGTTTGGTATCGATGCCGCGCAGCTCTTCTTCACCCACGGAGAAGGCCACCACCGGCACATCCGTGGCTTTAATGCCCTGGTTAGCCAGCTCTTTGTAGAACGGCACGTTGGAGTCGCCGTTGATGGTGGAGACCACCGCCGTTTTACCGCCAGCGGAGAATTTTTTGATGTTGGAGACGATGGTCTGGTAATCGCTGTAACCAAACGGCGTATAGACCTCTTCGATATCGCTGTCCTTCACCCCTTTTGAGTGCAGGAAGGCCCGCAGGATTTTATTGGTGGTGCGCGGATAAACGTAGTCAGTGCCCAGCAGGAAGAAGCGTCTGGCGCTGCCACCATCCTCACTCATCAGATATTCCACGGCCGGAATCGCCTGCTGGTTAGGTGCCGCGCCGGTGTAGAACACGTTTGGCGACATCTCTTCCCCCTCATACTGCACCGGATAGAACAGCAGACCATTCAGCTCTTCAAAGACCGGCAGCACCGATTTACGGGAAACCGAGGTCCAGCAGCCAAAGACCACCGCCGCTTTATCCTGCGTCAGCAACTGGCGGGCTTTTTCAGCAAACAGCGGCCAGTTTGACGCGGGGTCAACCACCACCGGCTCCAGCTTTTTGCCCAGCACGCCGCCTTTGGCATTGATCTCGTCGATGGTCATCAGCGCCACATCCTTCAGCGGCGTTTCAGAGATCGCCATGGTGCCGGAGAGCGAAGAGAGGATCCCCACTTTAATGGTGTCCGCAGCCTGCGCACCCCAGGCTAAACCCATACTGACTACCGTAGCGGAAAGTGCAAAAGCCTTAAGCAGTGAACGTCTTTTCATCTGGCGAACCCTCAAAGGTAATGTTGTTTAAGTTGGAGAATCTGGTTGAATCCTTGCCTGCTGCAGCATGTGTAGTGTGATCTTCCTGACTTCGGCCTTACTGACTGAAATGTGATCGGTCAGAATGCGCTGTGCCTCCCCGGTACGTTGTTGTAAGACCGCCTGCAAAATCCGGGCGTGCTCGTTATAAGTCGCCTCTATCCGATCCTCGCGGGTAAAGTCGAGGCGGCGAATGATGCGGATTTTTTCCGTGACTTCGGCATGGATGCGGGCCATTTCGCTGTTGCCAGCGGCGGCGACTATCGCCATATGGAAAGCTTCGTCATGCCAAGAGACCGCTTTGCCCTCTTCCAGGCGCGGAGAATCCACCCAGAAGTGCTGCAATTCATTCAGCAGTTCGCTGGCCCGGCCCGGCAGCAGAGAGCAGAGGCGGCGCACGGCCTCGCACTCCAGCACAATCCTCAAATCGTAAAGCTCTTCGAAGTAGCCGAAATCGAACTGGCGAACCTGCCAGCCGCTGCGAAACCAGACTTCGACATAGCCTTCCCGCTCCAGCCAGAACAGCGCCTGCCTGACTGGCGTGCGGCTGACCTCCATCCGCGTGGCCATTTCGCTCTCGCTGAAGCGGTCACCCGGCATCAGCCGGAAGTCGAAGATGTCGTTTTTAATGGTCTGGTAGACCTTTTCAGCCAGGGCTTCTGGCCTGGCCTTGCCGCGTCCGGACTGAACTTCCTGCATCCTGACTTCCTTATTCCAGCCACAACAGGGCATCACCAGGACTGACGGCGCGACCCGGCTGGCAGGCGATGCGTTTTACCCGCCCGGCCTGCGGCGCGTTGATCGCCAGTTCCATTTTCATCGCTTCCACAATGATCAGCGGCTGACCGGCCGTGACTTCATCGCCCGGCTCCACCAGCACTTTCCAGATGTTGCCGTTCAAATCCGCGCTGACCTGCAACGCCCCTTCCTCTTCTTCCTGCGGCAGCAGATTCTCATCGCTGGTCAGAGGGGCGCCTTCCTCTTCCTGCGCCCACAGCGCGACTTCAGCTTCAAACGAGGTCGCCTGCCTGGCCCGGAAGTCGGCGATAGAGTCGGCGTTTTCACTGAGGAACTGCGTGTGCTCCGCGAAATCAAACACCGTCTCTTCGATTTTGATGGTGGCGCGTCCCTCGCGGAAATCATCGCGCAGCAGGTCCAGCTCCGCTTCGCTGACCGGATAAAACCGGACCTGATCGAAGAAGTGCAGCAGCCACGGCTCACTGGCCGCGAACTGCGCGTTTTTCAGGAATTTATTCCAGATCGGCAACGTGCGGCCAACCAGCTGATAGCCGCCGGGGGAGTCCATGCCGTAAATACACATGTACATGCCGCCGATGCCTACCGTGCCCTCTGCGGTGAAGGTTCGGGCCGGGTTGTACTTGGAGCTCAGCAGGCGATGACGGGGATCGACAGGCACGGCACAAGGTGCGCCGAGATAGACGTCGCCCAGCCCCAGAATCAGGTAACTGGCGTCGAAAATCGTGTCGCGGACTGCTTCCCGAGTGTTCAGGCCGTTGATACGCTGGATAAAATCGACGTTGTTCGGCAGCCAGGGCGCGCTGGCCTTTACCGTCTCTTTATAGCGTTCCACGGCGCCAAGAGTGGCGCTGTCTTCAAAGGCCATCGGCATATGCACAATGCGCGAAGGCACTTTCATTTTGCTGACGTCGCCGAGGTTTTTCTCCAGATTCAGCAGCAGGTTCAGCAGTTGCTTCTGGCTGAGGATGCGGCTGTCATAACGGATCTGCAGCGAACGCACGCCCGGCGAAAGCTCCTCAATGCCTGGCTGGCCCACTTCGCGCAGGGCGGTCATCAGCAGGTGAACCCGCAGGCGCAGCGCCAGATCCAGCACGTTATCGCCGTACTCCATCAGGATGTAGTTGTCGCCCGCCTGACGGTACAGAGCCGCTGGCGTGAAGGCGGTGGCTTTGATGGCGGCCAGCACGGTCGCTGAGCCATGTTCCGTTTCTGCCAGAGAAGGGACCTGATAAGCGGGCAGCGGGATGGCGTGCAGCCTTTCCACGCCTTTCGCCTGGGCCTGCTCCAGAGCATGTGCCTCGTCAAAGCTGATGGGATGAAAACGAATGCGATCGCCAGGTTTAACCTGGCCTACTTTCCACAGCTCGGCTTTGGCGATGGTGACCGGGCAAACAAAGCCGCCGAGGCTGGGTCCGTCACGGGTCAGGATCACCGGGAAGTCGCCGGTGAAGTTCACCGCGCCTATGGCATATTCGCAGTCGTGAACGTTGGAAGGGTGCAGGCCAGCTTCGCCGCCGTTGGCGCGGGCCCAGCCCGGTTTCGGCCCGACCAGACGCACGCCCAGGCGGTTAGAGTTGTAGTGAACCTGCCACTCGCTGGCAAAGAATTCGTCGATCGATTCCTGAGTAAAGAAATCCGGTGCGCCATGAGGGCCGTAAAGCACGCCGATACGCCACTCGTCGCCGTAAACCGGCACCAGAGAAGCTTCCACCGCCTGAGGTTCGCTGACCGGCGCAGGCGTGGTGCAGGCGGCCAGTTCAGGTTGGGAGATGGCCAGCATATCGGCTACGCGCAACGTGCGTCCGGCGTGACCGCCAAACTGACCCAGCGCGAAGGTGGAACGGCTGCCCAGATATTCCGGTACGTCAAACCCGTTGCGTACTGCAAGGTAGGTTCGGCAGCCCATCTGCGCGCGGCCCAGCGTCAGAGTCTGACCCGCTTTAACATTCACTGGCTGCCAGTAAGCTACGGTTTCGCCATCCAGCGTGGCCGGGCATTCCGCGCCGGTCAGAGAGATCAGCGCGTCGCTGTGGAAGCGCAGCGTTGGCCCCTGCAAGGTGAATTCCAGGCCCGCTGCTTCTTCAGCGTTACCCACAATACGGTTCGCCAGGCGGAAGGCAAAGTCATCCATCGGGCCGGAAGGCGGCACGCCAATATCCCAGTAGCCGAGACGGCCAGGGTAATCCTGAATGCTGCTCCAGGTGCCTGGTTGAATAACTTCAACCACGGGTGACAGCGGGGTGAAGCTGTCCAGCATCCGGGTCCAGATTTTGCCGCTGCGGAAGGCTTCCGTGGCGACAATCTGACGCAGATAATCCAGGTTGGTGGCGATGCCGTGCAGGCGGGTTTCGCTGAGCGCCTGCTGCATTTTAGCCAGCGCCGCTTCGCGGTTTTCCGCATGGACAATCAGCTTGGCAATCATCGGATCGTAAAAAGCAGAAACTTCGGTGCCGGTGGAGATCCAGCCATCCACGCGCACGTCATCCGGGAAACAGACCTCAGTGAGGACACCGGGACTTGGCTGGAAGTTTTTCAGCGGATCTTCAGCGTAGATGCGTACTTCAATCGACGCACCCTGCGGCGCTTTCGTCAGGCGATCCCAGTCAATTTGTTCTTCTGCCGCCACGAGCAGCATGCACTCCACCAGATCCAGCCCGGTAACGGATTCGGTGACCGGATGCTCTACCTGCAGGCGGGTATTCACTTCCAGGAAGAAGAATTCATCCCGTTCTGCATCGTAAATATATTCAACCGTTCCGGCGCTGCGATAGCTGACCAGCTCGCCCAGTTTCACGGCCGATGCCAGAAGCGCGGCGCGTGTGGCTTCCGGCAATTGGGGGGCCGGGGTTTCTTCCACTACTTTCTGGTTGCGGCGTTGCAGGGAACAGTCACGTTCGCCCAGGGCGATGACCTTGCCTTTGCCATCGCCAAAAATCTGCACTTCCACATGCCGCGCGCGATCGATGCAGCGCTCCAGGAACACGCCAGCATCACTGAAGAACTGTTCACCCAGACGACGGACGCTTTCCCACGCGTTACGCAATGCCTCTGCATCCGCGCAGCGGGTCAGGCCAATTCCCCCGCCGCCAGCGGTGCTTTTCAGCATCACCGGATAGCCAATGCGCACGGCGGCACTGAGCGCCTCTTCCAGCGTTTCCAGCAGCGGTGTGCCCGGCGTCATCGGTACGCCTGCATCGGCTGCCAGCTCACGCGCGCGGTGCTTAAGGCCAAACTCGCCAATCTGATGGGCAGTTGGCCCGACAAAAACGATGCCGGCTTCTTCACAGGCGGCGGCAAACGGCAGGCTTTCAGAAAGAAAACCATAGCCCGGCCAGATGGCCTGAGCGCCGGTCTCTGTGGCTGCCGCAAGGATCTTATCAATGCGTAAATAGCTGTCGCTGGCTTTCTCTCCACCCAGTGCGATGGCGATATCAGCATCCTTAACGTGCTGAGCATTTTTATCGGCGGCGGAATAGACCGCCACGCTGGTAATGCCCAGCCGTTTCAGGGTTCGGATGGCGCGGCAGGCAATTTCGCCACGGTTGGCGATCAGCACGGTATTAAACATTGTCAGTCTCCCTACGGCTCAGCCAGTTACGCCAGCCGCCGAATTCGGTAATGTCCGTGGCTTCAGGCAGCACGGCCGGTTCACAGATAAAGCCTTTCACCAGGCGGCCATCGGCCAGTTCCAGCGTGCCGATGCCCAGCGGAGAGGGAATTTCAGCCACAAACTCGCCGAAACGCGCCAGCGGGATATCCCACAACTCCACGATAATGGCGGCACCGTCGTGGCCTCTGGCGAGACCTGGCTTGTGTGGCCTGGTGTTGGCCAGGGCATACAGGCGGTAGCAGGCCGCGGTTATCGTCTCTTCAACCAGTACCGCATCGCGGCTGGTGAGCTGGTGGTTCAGAGGCATTCCGGTGAGATGCGCACCGACAACGGCCACGCGCACATGCAGGGGTGAAGCGGGGAAGGGTGTGTGAGTGTGGGGTTGCGGCTTGCCGGTTGCTCCCAGGCTCAGCGCCTGGCTGGCCTGCCAGCGCTGGCCGAAGGTTGCCAGCGCACGGTCATACCAGGCCGGAGCAATTAAAGTGATCCCGGCGGGTAATCCGTCTGCACGGAACGGCCCCGGCAAAGCGAGAGCAGAGAGATCCGCCAGGTTAGTAAAGTTGGTGTAGGTGCCGAACTGTGAATTGAAACGCACCGGCTCCTGCTTCATCTCTTCCAGCGTGTGGATGGTCGGTGAGGTCGGTACTACCAGCGCATCGAACTGGCTCAGGGTTTGCTGGATCTGACGGGTCAGTTCTGCACGCAGGTATTCCGCTTTGTAGGCATCAACGGCGCTGTAGTTATGGCCGCTGGCGACGATGCCATGCACCACCGGGTCCATCTCTTCTTTACGATCCAGCATTTCGCCCACGGCCACGGTGCGCTCAGCCACCCACGGGCCGTAATAGAGCTGTTCCGCAAGCTGGTGGAAAGCCGAGAAATTGATCGGATGCAGCGTGGCACCCGCGGCTTGCAGCGCGGTGACGGAGGCTTCCCAGGCGGCCTGCGCCAGAGCATCGCCATAGAATTCCAGTCTTGAGGGTATTGCCAGGCGCGGTGTGGCAGGCAGTGAAGCGGGAGCCAGACCCGGATTAACGCGGGAGTAAGCATCGCTGC
Organism: Erwinia sp. E_sp_B01_1; assembly: GCF_036865545.1. NCBI lineage: Bacteria > Pseudomonadati > Pseudomonadota > Gammaproteobacteria > Enterobacterales > Erwiniaceae > Erwinia > Erwinia sp. E_sp_B01_1. The sequence goes on from NZ_CP142208.1 coordinate 745,320, forward strand.
TGTCATAGCCTCCGGCACAGGTCGCCGCCAGGAAAGCATCTTCCACCGTCAGGGCAAATACCGAAATTGTGTCGTTCAGGCGGCAGGCGGGCACCACGCCGGTGGCAGATAACCAGCCTTTGGTCGGCTTCAGCCCGACGATGTTATTGAAGCCAGCCGGAACGCGGCCAGAGCCTGCGGTATCGGTTCCCAGCGCAAAGCCGACCAGACCGCGAGCGGTAACCGAGGCTGAACCTGAACTTGAGCCGCCGCTGACGTAGTCCGGGTTAAAGGTATTTTTAACTGCACCAAACGGCGAGCGCGTGCCTACCAGGCCGGTGGCGTACTGGTCCAGGTTGGTTTTGCCAATCACCACCGCGCCAGCAGCTTTAAGGTTCGCTACGGCTGTGGCATCGGCGGCAGCTTGATAAGTGAAGGCAGGGCAGGCGGCGGTGGTCGGCCAGCCCGCCACATCGATATTGTCTTTTACGGCAAAGGGCACACCAAACAGCGGCAGTGAGGCTGGGTCTTTCTGCCAGGCAACCAGAAGAGGCTCCACCTGCACGTGAATCTGCGCGGGGGTGGCGAGATAAAGCCAGGCGTTATCGTCGGTGGAGAGTCCGCCCACCAGATTTTCCAGCGTGACGAGAACGTCATCAGGATGCTGTTGATAATGGTGCTGCCAGTCGCTCAGGGTGAAGCCGGTGGTCAAAGCCATACGTTGGATTCCGTCTGGTATACAAGATGGAATTCAATAGAGCAAAAGTTGTGCCAACAGATTATATTATTGATTTGTATGAAATATTATTGCGTTAATGCTGTGGGTTGCACGCTTGACGGGCAACAGATGAACAAAAATGGGGCGGTAAGGCAGACTGCGGGAGTAGGGTGACGCGTTGACGATATAAACTATTTATAAGTAATTCCTTATCAGGGAGATAAGGTTATGTGGCAGATAAAGCTAACGGATTTATTTAAAGATTAGTTACGCGCTCAGGATTCAGCATGCTGGTCATCCCATCAGAGCCTTTTATACCTTATCATCAGCTGGCAGCATCTCTTATATCATGCTGTAACCGGAGTAAGTTTCTCCTGCAAAAACTCCAGAAACACCCTGTTTACCTCACTGCGTTGACGGTGTTGAGGATACACAGCATTCAGGATCAGCGGCGGGGGAAGGTAGTCATCCAGCACCCTGACCAGCTCGCCGCGTTTCAGCGCCTTGCCGACAATAAATTCCGGTAAATGCACCAGCCCCAGCCCGGCAACGGCTGCATCCAGCAGCACTTCGCCATTATTACTGTGTACCGGGCCGTTCACCGCCATCACTTTTCGTTTCCCTGCTACCTTCAGCTCCCAGCCGGTTTGTCCCTCGCGACCAAAACGCAGGCAGGCGTGTTCGGTCAGCTGTTCTGGCGTGACAGGGGCAGGGAACCGTTCCAGATAGGACGGGCTGCAACAGATCAGACGTTCCAGCTTGCCCAGCCGTCGGGCTATCAGCGTCGAGTCGTCCAGGCTGCCAATACGGATAGCCATATCAAAGCCTTCGCCAATCACATCCACATAGCGGTCCGCCAGCTCTACCTGGAATTGCACGGCGGGATGCAGCGTCAGAAATTCGGCAATTAACGGGGAGAGATGGCTCATGCCAAACGACATCGGCATGCTGATACGGAAAGAGCCTTGCAGTTCCTGACGGCGTTCTGACACCGCCAGTTCGGCTTCTTCAATCTCATCAAGAATACGTCGGGCATGCTGCGCGAACAGGCGTCCGGCATCGGTGACCGAGAGTTTGCGGGTATTACGGATCAGCAGCCGGGCACCCAGTGAGGCTTCCAGCGCGGCCATGCGGCGGCTGACGTACTGCTTTGACAACATCAGCCGATCGGCAGCGGCCGTAAAGCTGCCGCAGTCGATCACTGCGCCATATATCCTGAGATCTTCTATCTGCATATTGTCCACCAAAACGTGACAGTAATTGCCTTTACAGTCCATAGCCAGGCAAATGAGTTTACCTGTAATCTTAACTCATCGGAAGGGCAGCCGCCCTCCAGCCACATAACAGAGACCAGGAGCAGATCATGATTGAACAACGTTTGTCAGAACAGCGCGGAGTAGGCGATCACGGTTGGTTGAAGTCTCATCATACGTTTTCTTTCGCCAACTACTGGGATCCAAAACAGGTTGGATTTTCAGATCTGCTGGTGATCAACGATGACCGTGTCGCTAAAGCGCGTGGCTTCGGTGCTCACCCACACAGCAACATGGAGATCATCTCCTACGTGCTTCAGGGCGCACTGGAGCATAAAGACTCCATGGGCACCGGATCGGTGATTGTCCCAGGCGATGTGCAGTTGATGAGTGCCGGCAGCGGCGTGACGCACAGTGAGTTTAACCACTCCAGTACCGAGGGCGTGCACTTCCTGCAAATCTGGATCATTCCGGCTGAAAAAAATACCCCTCCAGGTTATCAGCAGGTGTCGGTTACCGAAGCAGAAAAACGCGGCAATCTGCGGTTGATTGTTTCGCCTGATGGCGCAAACAACGCGCTTAAAGTGCGTCAGGACATGAAAATCTACGCCGGGCTGTTCGACGGTGACGAGCAGCAGACCCTGACGCTGGATGATGACCGATACGCCTATATTCAGGTGGCGCGGGGCAGCATCACGGTGAACGGCGTGAAATTCAAAGAGGGTGATGGTGCCCGAGTACGGGATGAGAAAACCCTGACCTTCAGCGAAGGCGATGACGCAGAAGTGCTGGTATTCGACCTGCGTCCGGTGGAAGTGAACCACCAGACCCGATAAGCGCCAGACTTGCTTAGCGCTATAAAAACGGCCACCCCAGGGTGGCCGTTTTGCGTTTTACAGCATCATTAAAAATTAATGCGCCTGCAGGAAGGCCAGCAGATCGTCATTCAGCCGATCCTGATGGGTGACGGCAAAGCCGTGAGGGGCATTGTCATACACTTTCAGCTCTGCGCCTTTGATCATCTCCGCCGCTACCTTGCCGGTGGTTTCAAATGGCACAACCTGATCGTTGCTGCCGTGGATCACCAGGGTTGGCACGGTGATTTTACCCATGTCCTGACGGAAATCCGTTTCAGAGAAAGCGGTGACGCAATCCAGCGTGCCTTTAAGCGACGCCAGAAGCGCGATATTCAGCGTCTGAGCCAGTGCGCCTTCGGAGACAGTCTGACCGGCATTCAGGCCATAGAATGGCGTGGAGAAATCGCTGATAAACTGGGCACGATCTTTACGCAATCCCTCTTTAATTCCGGCAAACACCGAGCGATCCACGCCCTCAGCGTAATCATCAGCCTTGCCAAAGATCGGCGTCACCGCACCCAGCAGCACCAGGCCGGCAACACGTTCAGTGCCGTACTGACCAATGTAGCGAGCCACATCACCGCCGCCCATTGAGAAGCCCACCAGCGTTACTTCACGCAGATCCAGTTGGGCGATCAGATCGTTAATGTCAGAGGCAAAAGTGTCGTAGTCATAGCCGGTCCAGGGCTGATCTGAACGGCCAAATCCACGACGGTCAAAGGCAATGGCACGGTAGCCACGCTCGGCGAGGAAATTCATCTGGCTGTCCCACATATCGGCATCCAGCGGCCAGCCGTGGCTGAACAGTACGGGTTTACCTGACCCCCAGTCTTTGTAGTAGATCTCTGTGCCGTCAGCTGCTGTAAAGGTGCTCATGGTAGTTACCTCAATATGTCAGGAGTGAAAGAGGGCGCGCCGGTTAAACCGGTGCCACCAGATAACGAACTTCAGGAAGGTTATCTCCCTGGTGATAGCCATAAACCCGGTTCTGGATCTTGCGGTCGTTTTGCGTGTAGCGCTCTTTTTGACGCAAATGCTCCATCCAGGAACCCACCACAAAAGTTTCAACGAAGATGCCAGGCTGCAGGATGTCTTCGTAAAGTGACCAGGCGAAAGCGCCACCCCGGCGTCTTACCCGGCGCATATCCTGCATGCAGACCGTAAAATCATGCGCATCAGCGGCGTTGATCTGGTACTCATAGCTGATCATCACCGGCCCGCGTTCGTGGCGAATCTCTGGACGCGGCGCAATGTCATCTTCAATGGCGCTGTCCAGATTAAGATCCGGATCCTGATCGAGTCGCCAGCGCAACACGGTACTGCTCGCCAGGATCATGCCTGCGGCCGCCACGCACAGCGAAACCGAGATGCTTAAGTGAGAGGCCAGTTGTCCCCAAATAGCGCTGCCAACGGTCATTGAACCGAAAAACACCGTGAGATAAACCGCCAGCGCACGGGCTTTCACCCATTTGGCCGCACTGCGTTGTGCACCCAGGTTTAGCGTGGAAAGCACCGCTATCCAGGCGAAGCCGGTGAAGAATTCACAGGCGTTGAGCAACCAGAAATGGCGGACATAAGCCAGCGCCAGCATGGTCAGCGCAAACATCACGCTGGCAAGCACCATCAGACGATCGGCGCTGAACTGTTTACGCAAACGCGGCAGCATTACGGCGCCGGTGATGGCACCCACGCCGATGCAGGCCAGCATAATGCCGTAACCGCCGGGGCCAAGGCCGAGTTCGCGACGTGCCACCAGTGGCAACAATGCCCAGCCAGCACTGCCGAACACGAAGAAGGCTACCGTGCGCATCAGCACATTGCGCAGTACCGGTGCCGCGTGAACGTAACGGATCCCTGCCCGCACAGCCGGAAAGAAATGCTCGGGCGGCAAACGCTGCACGCCCGGTTCAGCTTTCCAGCGCCAGAGCACAAAGGCCACGCCCAGCACTGACAGCGCATTGAGCATAAACACCATCCAGGGACCGACCAGGGAGAGGATTAACCCGCCCAGAGCCGGGCCGATGGCGCGACTGATGTTAATGCCCAGCGAGTTCAGCGCAATGGCCGGTCCCAGCGACGGCTTATCCACCAGATCCGGCACTATGGCCTGGAAAGGCGGCGAGCTCATCGCCGCGCCTGCGCTGAGGAAGAAGGCAGCGATCAGTAATACCGCAGGCGTAACGTGCCCGGTAAAGGAGAGTACGGTGAGCAGGGCAGCGGCAATAAAGACCCACAGCTGTGAAAACAGCAGGTATTTACGGCGATCGACAATGTCAGCAAGCACGCCAGAAGGCAGCGCGAACAGGAACATCGGCAGACTGGCGGCGGCCTGGACCATCGCCACCGCCAGCGGATCGGTGCTCAGCGTCAGCATGGTCCAGTTGACCCCCACATCGTTCATCCATGAACCGATGTTGGAAACCACCGTCGCCAGCCACAGCATACGGAATACCGGCTGTTTCAGGGGTGCCCAGGGGGAGGTGCTGGCTGCGGGGTGCTCTTCCCCGACGTCATGAGCGACGTCCTGAATATCATTGACCTGCGCCAAAGCGAACCTCCCGTTGTCCGCCTGCAGCCACCCGCCATTTTCCAGGGCCAGTGATAGCAAGCGTGGTGAAGATAATCAGCAGCAGCCAGCCAAACTGCCCTTCGGCCACTGACCAGCCAGGATGCACAAACAGCATCGCCACCAGCAGCACGCCGATAATGGGCAGGCAGGCCAGGCGGGTACCGATGCCCAGAATGATAAATATCGGGCAGATAACTTCGGCGAAGATCGCGGGCAACAGGCTCATGTACGGGCCCAGGCCGAAGGGATCTTCTATGCGCGTCAGCTCCTCACTGAAATGAAAAATTTTAGGCAATCCATGCACAAAGAGCAGCAGCAAACTGCCGGTCAGCCGCAGGAAAAACAGCCCCGGATCGATCCGGGACGGGTTATGGAGAGCAGAAGAGTGCCTCATGGTTAAAACGCGAAGCAGCTGCAGCCCAGCGCGCCCCAGAAAGCATTATCTTCCGACACCGGAATGTTGGCGCCACGGGCAACATCATGCGAGTGGCTGTGCACGCCGCACGGGCCGCTGCAATGGTGCGCGGCAGGCATCATCCCGGTGCGGGCCGCTGGCGGGGCGCTGCGGTAATGGCCCGGCACCTTGACCACTGGCGACCAGTCTGGCAGCACGGGGATAGAAGGCGGTGCTTCTGAAGTAAAGGAGCCTGCGGCATAGACCACGTTGCCATCCACTACGGTCAGCACGGATTCAATGCCTTTGATCTCTTCTTCCGGCACGCTGAAGAAATCTTTGCTCAGCACCGCCATATCCGCCAGCTGACCCGCTTTGATCTGGCCTTTTTTTCCCTGCTCGCTGGAGAACCAGGCACTGCCCTGAGTCCACAGCATCAGCGCCGTTTCACGATCCAGACGGGCGTTGACGTCATACATCTGCATACCGCCCACGGTACGACCGGAGACCAGCCAGTAAAGCGCAGTCCAGGGGTTATAGCTGGCAACACGTGTGGCATCCGTACCCAGACCAACCGGCACGCCGGTTTCCAGCATACGGGCAACAGGTGGCGTATGGCGGGTGGCTTCAATGCCGTAACGCTCGGCAAAATATTCGCCCTGGAACGCCATACGGTGCTGAACTGCAATGCCGCCGCCCAGCTCTTTAATGCGGTCGATATTTTTCTGCGTCACGGTTTCGGCATGGTCGAAGAACCAGTGCAGGCCGTTGAACGGGATATCCCGGTTCACTTTTTCAAACACATCGAGCATACGGCTAATCGATTCGTCATAGGTGGCATGCAGGCGGAAAGGCCAGCGGTGTTCAACAAGATGACGGACCACGCGCTCAAGTTCGTCTTCCATTCCCGGCGCGAGGTCCGGGCGCGGTTCTAGGAAATCTTCAAAGTCTGCGGCGGAGAACACCAGCATTTCGCCCGCGCCGTTGTGACGGAAGTAGTCAGTGCCCTGGCCCGGCGTCAGCATGTCGGTCCATTTTTCAAAGTCTTCAAGTTCATGCCCTGGCTTCTGGGTGAACAGGTTATAGGCGATGCGCAGCGTCATCTGCTTTTTCTCATGCAGTTCGGCAATCACTTCGTAATCTTCCGGATAGTTCTGGAAGCCGCCGCCCGCATCAATGGCGCTGGTCAGGCCCAGACGGTTCAGTTCGCGCATAAACTGACGGGTGGAGTTGACCTGCTGTTCCAGTGGCAGCGTCGGCCCTTTGGCCAGCGTGGAGTAGAGGATCATCGCGTTAGGGCGGGCAATCAGCATGCCGGTAGGGTTGCCGTTGCTGTCACGCTGAATTTCGCCGCCCGGAGGATTTGGCGTCTCTTTGGTGTAGCCCACCACTTTCAGCGCGGCGCGGTTCAGCAGAGCACGATCGTAGAGGTGCAGAATAAAGACCGGCGTGTCCGGCGCTGCTTCATTGATCTCATCAAGCGTAGGCATACGACGTTCGGCAAACTGGAACTCGGTCCAGCCACCCACCACGCGGACCCACTGCGGTGAAGGGGTGCGCAACGCCTGTTCTTTTAACATCCGCAACGCATCGGCCAGCGAAGGCACGCCTTCCCAGCGCAGCTCCAGGTTGTAGTTCAGCCCCCCACGAATCAGGTGCAGGTGCGAGTCGTTGAGGCCGGGAACCGCAGTGTGCCCTTTCAGATCGATGATTTTGGTGCCTTCAGTGTGGAACTGCATCACCTCAGCCACGCTGCCCACTTCCAGAAATTTGCCGTCACTGATAGCCACGGCTTCTGCAATCGGGTTCTGCCGATCCACAGTGTGAAATTTGCCGTTAGTTAAAATGAGATCCGCTTTACCTGGCAATACCATAAGTCCTCCTGAACCAAAGATGTCTGTACGCGAGTTGAAGGTCGCAGTACGTGGGAAGGGGCCGCTGCAGGTAAAGCAGAGCACCAACAGTTGCGGATTATGAGGAGGGTTTCAGCAGAGCGTCTAGTTATACAAAGGGATACCTATACAGACGTATAGTTATACGCAGAGATAATAGTGCGGTTGAAAAAAGCGCCATACACTCCGCTCTGACAACTTCCGTCACTTAAACCTCATTGGGCACATTCATGACTAATTCAAAACTTGAAGTACTGACCCCGCATAACAGCCAGATGATCTTCATCGACCAGCAGCCACAGATGGCCTTTGGCGTGCAGTCTATCGATCGCCAGGTGCTGAAAAACAACACCGTGGCGCTGGCGAAAGTAGCGAAAGTCTTCAACATTCCTACCATCATCACTACCGTGGAAACTGAAAGCTTCTCTGGTCACACCTACCCGGAACTGCTGGATGTGTTTCCTGGTAAAGACATCCTGGAGCGCACTTCAATGAACTCCTGGGATGACCAGAAAGTGCGTGATGCGCTGGCTGCCAACGGTAAGAAAAAAGTGGTGGTTTCCGGTCTGTGGACTGAAGTCTGCAACAACAGCTTCGCCCTGTGCGCCATGCTGGAAGGCGACTACGAAATTTATATGGTGGCAGATGCCTCAGGCGGCACCACTAAAGAAGCTCATGATTACGCTATGCAGCGCATGATTCAGGCGGGTGTGATCCCTGTGACCTGGCAGCAGGTGATGCTGGAGTGGCAGCGTGACTGGGCGAACAAAGAGACCTACAACGCGGTGATGGATATTGCTAAAGAGCACTCAGGTGCTTACGGCATCGGCGTTGATTATGCCTATACCATGGTGCACAAAGCGCCTTCACGTCAGAAGAGTGAACACCGTACCCTGGCACCTGTTGCCGCACCGGTACGTTAACCGGTCTCTGCAGGCCAGCCCTTTGGGCTGGCCTCTGCCTTCTACAGGATGAATTATGAGTCCTTTATTCATTTCTCTGGGTGCAGGCGTGTTCATCGGCCTGCTCTACGCAATACTTAAGGTTCGTTCTCCCGCGCCTCCGGCCGTAGCTTTGGTAGGACTGTTAGGGATGGTGATTGGTGGTCAGGTCGCGGCGCAATTTGTGCAAAAAGAAGTAAAAAGTACCGCGCAAACCCTCTCTTCTGACACGTCTGCTGAGCTTCCACTGACCAGACCATTGCCCCTACGGGCCGGGAGTTAATGATGCTAAAAGCCTATGTTATTTCACTGATTATGGGCATGCTGGCGGGCGCGATTTATGTGGCGATCCGGGTTGAAGCCCCTGCACCGCCTGTGATTGCCCTGCTGGGTCTGTTCGGCATGCTGGTGGGCGAGCAACTGGTGCCTCTGGTGAAACGACTGATTAAACGGGAACCCGTCAATCTGGCCTGGTTCCGCCATGAATGCGTGCCTAAAATCAGCGGCACTCCGCCTCCGGCAGGGGAGAAGACGCCATAGGGAATGCTCCCGGTCTCGAAAGAGCCACGACAAAGGATAAAAGGATATGTCTCAGTGCATAGTCATTGTGGATGATGAACAATCCGTTCGTCGTGGTCTCTGCAACTTACTGCATTCTGAAGGATACACCACGCAGGAATTTGAATCCGCAGAAGCCCTGTTAGAGGATGAGCGCGCCTTACAGGGGGCCGCAATGTTTATCATCGATGTGCGTCTGAAAGGGATGAGTGGTTTCGAGCTTTTTAAGGCGCTGACCCTGAGACTGGAGGATCCGCCGGGCATTATTATCTCCGGGGATGGCGATGAAAATATGCTGTGGTATGCAATCAGTCTTGGCGCACTTGCTTTTTTACCTAAACCCATCGAAATTGATACATTATTCGATCATATTCGCCGGGAGTTTTCCTCGTGAGAGATGCCGTGAGCCTGTTACCTGCTGTTTTTCAAACCGTTGGTGAAGAGGGACTTTCACTCACGGATGAGTTCTCCTTCACGGCCCTGGTGCACGAAAGCAATTTCGCCTGGTTTCTCTGCCGGCATACCCCTTCCGGTGACACCTTTATCCTGGCAACGGCTCCGGATGAGCAGACCACTTTTCAGGCCACGCAGCTACTGAAAAATGAGTGGCTGCTGAGCGATAAACTTTCGCCACAGTGGGCGCTTAAGCCGGTGGGCTCGACGCATTATCATGGCCGTTATGCGCTGATGTATCCGCTGTTTTCCTGCCGGACGCTGGCCGATTTTCTCCGTCTCACGCCACAGTCGCTGGCCGATTTTTTAACCAGCGCCATTTCGCTTTGCCATAGTCTGAGCAAAATGCATCAGCAGGGCATTATCCACGGCGATATCAAACCCGCGAATTTTATCCTGAATGAAGACGGGACCTATCGTCTGGGCGGATTTGGCCTTGCTTCCCTGAGCACTGAGACGCAGATCAAAACGGGTTTATCTGCCTCGGGCGGGACGCTGGCTTATATGTCTCCTGAGCACACCACGCGGACTTCCCATTCTGTCTCTTTCCTCAGCGATCTCTACAGCCTTGGCATGGTGCTTTATGAATTGCTGACCGGCACACTGCCCTTTGGTACTGTAGACAGCGGCCATGCGGAGTGGGTGCACTATCACGTTGCTTCAGAACCGCAACCGCCGCATTCGATCAGGCCGGATGTGCCTGCAGTGCTTTCAGCGGTGATCTTACGTTTACTGGCAAAATCTCCTGAGCACCGTTATCAGACGGCAGAAGGGCTGCTTGCCGATCTTCGCCGCTGTCATTCCACGCTGACGGCAGAAGGCAATATCAACACCTTCACGCCTGGATTGCAGGATACTCAGCGAAAAGGACTCGCCTCACCCATGCCCTTCGCCAGCCATCCCCAGGCTGAACAGATCGTGGCGATCTGTGACGAGGTGAATAAAAGCGGCTCACCCTGTCTGGTAGTGATTGGTGGCGCGCCTGGCACGGGAAAATCCTCAATGATTGCCACCAGCATCAGGAGGTTGCAGCAAAAGAAAATGCTGCTAACGGTCGTCAAAGCTGACCAGCACTCCCCGGTTTTGCCTTATGCCCTTTTTACCACGGCCTTTCGCATGGTGGTGCTCCACCTGCTGGGGCTCTCAGCCGGAGAGGTTGAACGCTGGAAGAGCCACATCACCCGCCTGCTGGGGGAGTATGTGGGGCTGGCCGTACATTTTTTGCCTGAGCTTGGCGTGTTGTTATCGCAGAATGCCCAGCTCCCCGATGCTCATTCACAGGATGCCAGAAACCAGTTCAGCAATATGATTTGCCGTCTGGTGCAGGCTTTTACCAATCCCGGCAGACCTTTCGTGATGCTGATTGATGACATTCACTGGGCGGACCAGGCCAGTCTGCATCTGCTGCAAAATCTGTTGAGCTTCAGTGAGGATATTCCCCTGATGCTGGTGGTGACCCACCGGGATTTCGCCTCTTTGCCCTGTCCGGCGACAGGGGCCCAACTGGATAAACTCCGGCGTTCCGCCACCCGAGTTGTTGAGATAACCCCTGAACCCCTTTCAGTGAAAACGCTGGGACGCTGGCTGGCAGAGATATTTCAGGTGCGTACCCCGGTCACGGAGGAGTTGTCCCAGCTTATCCATAATAAAACGGCGGGCAATCCTCTCTTTACTCAGGCTTTTTTCCGCCAGGCTGTGCAGGACGGGCTGATCACTCATCATCACCATCAGATGAAATGGACCTGGGATCGGGAGGCGCTGAACGCCTGTCACTACACCGAAAACGTGGCGGACAGGGTGCTCCAGCAGATGGAGACGATCCCGGTGACCACCCGCAGGCTGTTAGGTAAAATCGCCTGCGTGGGAGGCTCGGGGGAACTGCTGTTACTGAGCAAAGTTCTGCACCTGCCTGTCGAAAAGATCGTCACCCGCCTGCTTCCGGCGGTGACAACACAGCTGATCGCGCTGACGACCACCGGCTACGCTTTTACCCACGATCGCATCCATGAGGCGGCGTTCAGCCTGCTCGCCGCCGGGGAAAAGGATCGTCTGCATTTGCGGGTAGCCAACCGGCTCAGTGAGCTGGCCGTTGTTGAAGGCAGTAATGATGCGCTGTTCAGGGCGGTTCATCATATCGCCTCTATTAAGGAGACCCAGCTGATTGAGCTGGACTCGGCCACCTGGCGCGATCTGATCCTGCGGGCCGCACGACGGGCAAAAAACACCGGAGATTCTGTTTCTGCTCTGCGTTTCCTGCAGACTGCGAGGGGGGTTACACCCTGTCTCGCGCCGCATGAGGATTTCGTCTTCCTGCTTGAAGAGGCTGAATGTGAATTCCTGAATGGCAATCTGACCACTGCACTGGCGCTGTGTAAAAAGCTGGTGAGTGCCCCGGGTGAACTCACGGACAAAGCCGTTGCCGCCTGCCTGATGGCAGAAATTCATATGCGGCAATCTCACAGCCAGCTTGCGCTGGAAACCGCCATTGCCTGGCTGGCGCGCTTCGGTATCCATCTCAACCGCCATCCCGACAAAGCCGAATGTGATGCGGCAAGAATTAAACTCAAGGCACAGGTAGGCAAAAATCCCTACGCCCGCTTCAGACCGCTGCCGCTGATGGCCAGCCGCGAGACGGAAGCGGTGATGAATCTGATGGCCAGCGCCAGTATCTTTGCCGCTTTTGTCAGCCCCCGCCTGCACTTTATGATCATCTGTAAAATGCTGCATCTGACTATGGATCACGGCATCACCGGTGCCTCCACCCTGGCGCTCTCCTGGTATGGCGTGCTGTGCGGCGATCATTACAACGAATACAGCCGGGGTTATGCCAGCACGCTGCTGGCGCGGGAGCTGGTTTACCGGCACGATTTCACCAGTTTTAAGGCCCGCACCTTGTTACCTCTGGATCAGGTCAGCATCTGGACCATGCCGGTGACCTGGGCCATTGACTGCGCCAAAGCGACGTTTAACGAAGCCGTCGCCAACGGCGATCGCACTTCAGCCTGCCTTGCGCTGCGCCATCAGACCATGAATTACCTGACCCGTGGCGATCATCTCGACGGCATTCTGACCACCATTGAGCGTGGGCTCGCCTATGTACGCAAAGCCCAGTACAGCGATGTGGAAGTGATTATGCAGATGCAGCGTGAGTTTGTGCTGTTTCTGAGGACGGCGAGAGAAGGCGTACTTACTGGCAAGGATTTTGCCCCTGCCGTACTGCAGAGAGTTCAGGCAGAAAGAGGCAGTGAGCCCCTGTATCTGATGCAGTTCTGGCACTGGTTGTACCGGGGGATGGCGCACTTTTTCTCCGGGGAGTACCGCTGCGCCAGCCACTGTTTCTCCCAGGCTGAACCTTTTACGGGCTCCATTCCCGGCCATATTCATATGCTCGATTTTCATCTGTACAGTGCCTTGTCCGCAACTTTGCAGCTTGAGCCGGAGAGTTATACCTGCGATCTGCAGCTTAAAATCTCCCGCCACTTCGACAAGATAGCCACCTGGGCTACGGAGAATTCAAGGACCTTTGCGGATAAAGAAGCGCTGCTGAGCGCTGAAATTCACCGGCTTAATCGCCATACCGCCCTGGCGGCGGAACAGTATGAGCGGGCTGTCAGCCTGTCGAGAGAAGGCCGTTTCGATCATATCAACGGGCTGGCTCATGAACTGGCTGCCCGTTTTGCCGCTTCCTGTGGGTTGAACGTTGCGGCAGAAGCCTATCTCCGGGGAGCACTCAATGCCTGGGAACGATGGGGAGCGGGTGCCAAAGTCCGGCAGTTTGAGTTACAGCACCCCCATCTGATTTCAGCACTCCAGGCGTCGCATTTTACTACGGTGACCTTTGACCAGAACGAGGCGGTCAACGATCTGCAAAATGTGATTACCGCCGTTCAGGCGCTGACCGAGGAGATCAACCTTGAGCGCCTGATCAACACCCTGATGATGATGATGCTGGAAAGAGCCGGGGCGCAGCACTGCTTACTGATCCGCCTGTTGGATGGAAGCGTGCCGGAGATCGAGGCGAAGGCATCGATCACCGTGGACGGGACCCGTGTCAGGATCCTGCAGCACACGCCGGTAGCCACCGATCTTCCTCTTTCTGTCCTCTCCGCTGTGATCCGCACCGGGCAGGAGATCCGTACCGGTAAGCCTGACGTTTTCAGTCCGTTCAGTCAGGATCCCTACCTCGTTGCTTCCGGCGCGGCGGTGATGTGTGTCCCTATGTTTAAACAGGCGCGGATGGTCGGGGTGCTCTATCTGGAAAATCGTCTGATGCCGGATGTGTTTACAGCGGAGCACTCAAAAATCATCTCTATTATCGGTGCTCAGGCGGCTATCTCACTGGAAACAGCCCGGCTCTATAGTGAAGTGCTGGAAGAGAACATTCAGCGGCGGCGGGTGGAAAAACAGCTTCGCGCCAGCCAGACCTCGCTGATGCTGGGAGAAAAAATAAGCCACACCGGCACCTGGCACTGGAATCTTGAGCAGGACATCATGCTGGTTTCGGAAGAGTACACCCGGATCCTTGGCCTGCCTGAACAGCAAAAAAGCCTTTCCATGGCCAATTTTTTAACGCGTGTTCATCCGGACGATCGTCCGTGCATCAGCGAACTGGTAGCGGACAGCGTGCGCAATGGCATCAGTATGCAGGCTGAGTTTCGTATTCTCAGGCCCGATGGAGAGTGCCGCTACATCAAAGGAATTGGTGAGCCGGTGGATAGCTGGGCTGAGGTAAAGGAGTATTTTGGCACCCTGTCGGATACTACCGCGCAGCGGCTTTCGGAAGATGCTGTGCGGCTGGCCCAGGCCGATCTTGCGCGCGTCTCCAGGGCCACGACGGTGGGGCAGTTAACCGCCTCTATTGCGCATGAAATCAATCAGCCGCTGATGTCGATAGTGGCGAATGCCGGAGCCAGCCTGCGCTGGCTGAAACGCGATCCCCTGCATCTGGAAAACGCCTGCTTCAGCCTGAATGAAATTCTCAATGAAGGAAAACGGGCTGGCGATATTATTCGCGGGTTGCAGTCCCTGACGCGTAATCACGTTTCTGAATTTGCGACGACCGGCCTTCATCTGATCGCCAGAGATATTTTATCGCTTTCCAGGATGGAGATTGAACGTAAATGGATGTCTCTTGAACTCAGTCTGCGCGCGACGAACGACCTGATTTACTGCGACCGGGTGCAGATCCAACAGGTTCTGTTAAATCTGGTCGTTAACGCCATTGAGGCAATGACTGAAAGTGAGCAAAAGGTACGAACGCTTACTCTCTCTTCCTCAAATCCGGAAAAAAACGTGATTCGCTTTGAAGTCTCAGATACCGGACAGGGCCTGTCAGAGGAGGTTTCCAGACGCCTCTTTGACTCTTTCTACACCACAAAAAAAGAGGGGATGGGCATGGGGCTTACCATCTGCCATGAGATTATCAAAAAGCATGGTGGCGTTCTGAAGGCTGAGAACCGGGACAGGGGCGGCAGCTGCTTCTGGTTTACGTTGCCTGCCGAACCTCAGGGCTGAGCATGTTCAGCCCTTATTAAGCGGGGCGCTGGCGGCTCAGCGTGCTGGCAATATTGAGGCGCTCCGCAGCCCTGACCAGATCGGAGAGCGAACGGACCTGCATTTTTTCCATCACCCGCCGTTTATGCACCTTGGCAGTGATTTCACTTATCCCCATCTCAGCGGCGATCTGTTTATTCTGCAAGCCGCTGACAGCCAGAAGCAT
This sequence comes from Erwinia sp. E_sp_B01_1, assembly GCF_036865545.1. Taxonomy (NCBI): domain Bacteria; kingdom Pseudomonadati; phylum Pseudomonadota; class Gammaproteobacteria; order Enterobacterales; family Erwiniaceae; genus Erwinia; species Erwinia sp. E_sp_B01_1. The sequence continues at coordinate 760,653 of NZ_CP142208.1, forward strand.
CACTTCACTCTCCCTTGGGGTCAGGGAGTGGTGGCGTTCGGTCAGCAGCCGCTTTTCATCCGAAGAGTCCCGGTTGGCTGCTGACAGAGTCACTGCCTCAGCCACCGCGTCCAGCAAACTATCCGGATCCACCGGTTTGGTCAGGAATTCACAGGCTCCGGATTTCATCGCCCTGACCGTCACGGGAATGGTGCCAAACCCGGTCAGGAATATGGTGGGCAGGGTATAGCCCCGTTCCGTTATCCTGCGCGAGACTTCAAATCCATCCGGCCCTGGCATATTGATATCCACGATCAAACAACTGGGCGCGGGATAATCTGCCTGTGCCAGAAAAGCCTCAGAAGAAGAGAAAGAGCAGACGGCATAATTTTGCGAGCTGAGTAAGTTAGTCAGTGCGGTGGTGACCGACTCATCATCATCAACTACATAAACTGTGGGGTTCATAAGGCTCTCTTTATCTACTCACCAATAGCGCAGGAAGGGATTTATTAAAACTACTACAAGCAGTGCAATTTTTCCTGGCTGTGATGAGGGCGTGCCATCTACGGGATGAGGGCTGATATTATCATAATAATTATCATTATCATCGTGTTACTGGCGTATTAAGATTAATTGCAGCCCGGTTCAGGCGATTTTTTTTAGCAGAACGGTGAAAGCCTGGTTAGCATGAAGGGAGTTATTTGGGTGTGATCAGGATAAAGAGAGGCGTAAACGTGGGGAAAGTCATGGCGGACAAGTGGAAGTTTTGGATAGCAGGCGCCTGTTTAACTGTGGTCACCGGGATGGCTCATGCCGATTCTCTGGAGGCTCAGCGCAGTCGTTATTTGCAGATTAAGCAGGCCTGGGATAACAACCAGATGGATACCGTGGCGCAGTTGATGCCCACGTTGCGTGACTATCCTCTTTATCCCTATCTTGAATATCGCGAGCTGGCACAGCATCTCGATCAGGAAACGGGGCTGGCTGTAAACGCCTTTATCCAACAGTATCCTACCTTGCCCCCCGTGCGTTCTCTCTCTTCACGCTTCGTCAATGAGCTGGCCCGACGCCAGGACTGGCGTGGACTGCTGGTGTTCAGCCCCACGGAACCCAAGCCTGTTTCGGCCCGCTGTAACTGGTATTACGCCAAATGGGCCACCGGCCAGGAGCAGGTCGCCTGGGAGGGAGCGAAGTCAATCTGGTTGCGGGGCACGTCACTGCCCACGACCTGCGATAAGCTGTTCAGCGTCTGGCAGGCCGCCGGAGAGCAAACACCGATCACTACCCTCGAGCGAATTCGCCTGGCGATGAAAGAGGGGAATACTAATCTGGTGAATTTCCTGGCCAAACAGCTGCCGGAAGATTATCAGACTATGGCTAACGCGGTGATGGATCTGCAAAACGATCCTCAAACCGTGGTGACCTTTGCCCGTGCTGTGGGTCCTACGGATTTCACCCGGCAGGCAACGTCGCTGGCCTTTGCCCGCGTGGCGCGTGAGGATGCAGAAAATGCCCGTGCGATGATCTCCTCGCTGGTCAGCGCGCAAAAAATGAGTGACCGGCAGGAGCAGGAGTTGAAAGAGGCGGTAGCGTGGCGACTGATGGGGAATGATATCACCTCTGACCAGGCCCGCTGGCGCGACGACGTAGTGATGCGCAGCGAATCAACTTCCCTGATTGAACGCCGGGTCAGAATGTCCCTGGGCAATAATGACCGCCGGGGCATGAATACCTGGATTGCCCGTTTACCTGTTGAAGCGAAACAAAAAGATGAGTGGCAATACTGGCAGGCCGATCTGCTGCTGGAGAAGGGGCGTAAAGAGGAAGCGGAGAAGATCCTGCACTCGCTGATGCAGGAGCGTGGTTTCTATCCGATGGTGGCCGCGCAGCGGTTGGGCGAAGATTATCCCCTGCAAATTGATAAAGCCCCGGAGCCGGAAAGCAGCATGACGCAGGGCGCGGAGATCTCGCGCGTGCGGGAACTGATGTACTGGGGCATGGATAATCTGGCCCGGACTGAGTGGAGCTATCTGGTTGCCAGCAAAACCAGCAGCCAGCAACAGCAGCTGGCACGCTACGCTTATCAGCAAAACTGGTGGGTGCTGAGCGTGCAGGCGACCATTACCGGCAAATTATGGAACAGTCTCCAGGAGCGTTTCCCGCTGGCTTACCAGGATCAATTCCAGCGTTACACCGATGGCAAAGCGATCCCGGTCAGCTATGCCATGGCCATTGCGCGCCAGGAAAGCGCCTGGAACCCCAAAGCCCGCTCGCCGGTTGGGGCGTCCGGCCTGATGCAGGTTATGCCCGCTACGGCGCTGCATACCGTGAAGGTGTACAGCCTGCCGGGCTACAGTAACAGCAGCCAGTTACTTGATGCGGAGACCAATATCCAGATCGGTACGCAATATCTGGAGTCGGTATACCAGCAGTTTGGACAGAACCGGATCTTCTCCTCGGCGGCCTATAATGCCGGTCCTTCCAGGGTGAAAACCTGGCTGGGTAACAGCGCAGGAAGACTTGATGCGGTGGCCTTTATCGAGACCATTCCCTTCTCGGAAACCCGGGGCTATGTGAAAAACGTGTTGGCATATGACGCCTATTATCGCCATTTCATGGATAAGTCAGACAAGATTCTGGCCGACGGGGAGTGGCAACGGCGCTACTGATCCGGCAGGGCCTGTGCTATGCTACTGTACTAGTTAAATAGTATGGGCCACTCATGAACGAATCTTCTGTTCCCGTTACCATGGAACCGCACAACGAAGAGTGGCAGCGTTTTGTAACGCTGCTGCAACGTGCTTTTGGCAATGGACTGCATCTGCCACTGCTGCAACTGATGATGACGCCTGACGAGCGGGAAGCCCTGGGCACCCGTCTGCGCATTATCGAAGAACTGATGCGTGGTGAACTGAGCCAGCGTGAATTGAAAAACGATCTCGGCGTCGGCATTGCCACCATCACCCGGGGATCAAACAGTCTGAAAAGCGCGCCGCCAGCGCTGAAAGCCTGGCTGGAGGCGCAGTTACTGACCGGATCGGATAAGATCTGACTCTTCGCCAGACTTCATCTGGTAGATGTCATTGTGGAACGGGCAGAGGGCCAGCACAAGGGCCTGATGGTAAACGCTGGTCCGGGTCAGCAGCCCTGCGGTAAAGGCACCAATCGCTCCGCCTTTATGTTTGATGTTTTCAATGCCGGTGAGTCTGGACATCTCTTCACCCAGTTCACGTCCTTCGTGGATGCCTTTCATCACGATGGCTGGCAGGGTAAAGCTGGCAGATCGCGATTCGCCGCGCAATTTGCGGTTTTCAATCACCATCCAGGCGAACGCGCTCTCTTCTTCAATACCCGCTTCAATCGCTACCCAAAAGTCGGCTTCTGGCCGGACCTGTCGCGCATTCATCACGCGCTGACGTGCGCCAGTTCTCGTTTCAAGGTTTGTAATGGGCTGTGCCGCCACGCCGCTGTCGACCTCAACACCTTCAATATGGCAGGATCCCTCTCCGAACACATCGCTGAACGCTTGAGAAATTGCCTTAATTTTGGCGGGATTAATGGTGGCAGCGACAACATGGTACATAATTGGTTGAACCCTTCAGGCAAATTTGTCGCAGTATAACGGAAAATCGCATGTTACAGGTCTATCTTGTTCGCCACGGAGAAACGCTTTGGAATGCAGCACGACGCATTCAGGGACAGTCAGACAGCGCGCTGACGAAAAAAGGAGAGCAGCAGGCACACCAGGTGGGGGAGCGGGTGAAACATTTGGGTATTACCCATGTTATCGCCAGCGATCTGGGCCGCACCCAACGCACCGCAGAGATCATTGCCGATGCCTGTGGTTGCAGAGTTAAGCTGGATCCACGCCTGCGTGAGCTGAACATGGGCGTGCTGGAGCAACGTCCGCTGGATGAGCTGACAGCAGAGGAAGAAAGCTGGCGAAAAACGCTGGTCGACGGCACCGAAAACGGACGCATCCCTCAGGGGGAGTCGATGACCGAGATGGCGGAAAGAATGCATAAAGCGCTGAATGCCTGTCTGGATCTGCCTGAAGGCAGCCGTCCGCTGATTGTCAGCCACGGCATGGCGCTGGGGGTGCTGGTCAGCACATTACTGGGCTTGCCTGCCCATGCTGAACGACGTTTGCGTCTGCGTAACTGTTCAATTTCCCGTATCGACCACCAGCAGAGTGCCTGGCTGGCCGAGGGCTGGGTGGTGGAAACCGCCGGTGACGTGTCGCATCTTGATCAGCCTGCGCTGGACGAACTGCAACGCTGAGTGTTGTGCGCAGCAAAAGGGGCGAAGGTCAGGCCCGAATACGTCAGACGATTTCTGACTCTTCCGGTTCTGATTACCAGTCGCCCCTTTCTTAGCAGCTGACCGCGCTTTGCGGTTCAGCTGCTGTTACAGAGGATTCAGGCCGCTGATGCCGGGCTGCGGATAGGGATTAAATATTCACAGCGGATATCCATCGGAGGCTCCTGACGCTTCTTACCACCGTGGGTATAGAAACGCTCAATATCCTGGCCATGACGGCGGGTTAGCTGCAGTCCGGGCATACAGGTGCCATACACCAGCAGGATAAATTCCTGGAGGCTGGTACGCGGGCCTTCATAGGTAAACTGAACATATTCTCCCGCTTCCAGCAGCACGGTCTGCGTCGATTGCATCGGCTGTGAAAGCTGGTCTGAAGGCACTGCCGTGGTGTACAGAATCTCCTGCTCATCATCTTTTTCCATGCTCGGGCGTGACTGATGGAGCCCATAAAGCACGGGAGGGATGGTGTCAGTCTCGATCAGGAACTGCCGCCAGAAATGGAGACGCATTTCATCACGCGCGCTGGAGATCTGCTCCAGCGTGCAGCTGTAGCTCTGCGTTTGCCCAACCAGCACGGTTTCCGGTAGCGTGACGTAGATCGGTTCTGGCAGGGTGTAGTCGTCCAGACGAATGGGCGGACGCAGGCCGTAAGAGTTCCAGTCCGATGCGCGGCGATAATAAGCAGGCGTCTGGTTGAACTGTTTCTTAAAGGCGCGGGTAAACGTCTGCTGTGAGTCAAAACGGTACTGTAAAGCAATGTCCAGAATAGGGCGGCTGGTCAGGCGAAGCGCCACGGCAGCCTTGGACAGGCGGCGGGCACGGATATAGGCACCAATCGCATGACCGGTGACTTCCTTAAACATTCTTTGCAGATGCCATTTTGAATAGCCCGCCTTGGTAGCCACATTGTCCAGAGACAGCGGCTGATCAAGATGGCTTTCAAGCCAGACAAGCAAATCGCGAATGATACCGGCTTGATCCATAAATCGTCCTTACCTGGTTAAATTTAGTGCAGGGAAAACATCCATTACTGGTTTATGTTACGCATTCAGTCATTTAACAGACAAATACCCTGTGCTGATGCGCATCATGCAAGGGGAGGTGTTACCATGCGGCGAAGGCCAGAAGAGATTTACCTTACAATGTCATCTATTTTCTAAGCAATGGTAACGTTATGACAATGAAAAAATTGTTAATAGTCACTTCGGTAGTGTTGGCATCTGTATCCGCCCATGCCGAGCAGGTGGGCTCAGTAGACACGGTGTTTAAGATGTTTGGACCTGACCATAAGATCGTTGTCGAAGCCTTCGACGACCCCGACGTCAAAAATGTCACCTGTTATCTCAGTCGCGCCAAAACCGGGGGCATTAAAGGTGGACTGGGGCTGGCTGAAGACACCTCCGATGCAGCCATCTCCTGTCAACAGGTCGGCCCGGTTGAGCTTAGCGAGAAAGTAGCTAAAGGCAAGGCAGAAGGCGAGGTGGTCTTTCGGCAGCGCACGTCACTGATCTTTAAAAAGCTGCAGGTGGTGCGTTTTTACGATCAAAAACGTCATGCGTTAATTTATCTGAGCTATTCCGATAAAGTCGTGGATGGTTCACCTAAAAACGCCCTGAGCGCCGTGCCTATTATGCCGTGGAAATAGTCCGCTGCATAGAAAAGGGCCGGAAATCCGGCCCTTTTCAGTAAACCTGAACAGCAGTTATTCCTGCAGGTCACCACAGAAACGGTAACCTTCGCCATGAATAGTGGCGATGATTTCAGGCGTATCCGGCGTGGATTCGAAGTGTTTACGAATACGACGGATAGTGACATCAACGGTGCGGTCGTGTGGCTTAAGCTCACGGCCTGTCATCTTTTTCAGCAAGTCGGCACGTGTCTGGATCTTGCCCGGGTTCTCGCAGAAATGGAGCATGGCGCGGAACTCACTGCGTGGCAATTTATACTGCTCACCCTGCGGGCTGACCAGAGAGCGGCTGTTGATATCCAGTTCCCAACCGTTGAACTTGTAGCTTTCTACCAGCTTGCGCTCTTCACTGTGCGGCGCAAGATTCATGGTACGGGAAAGCAGATTACGTGCGCGAATAGTCAGCTCACGCGGGTTGAACGGTTTGGTGATGTAATCATCTGCACCGATTTCCAGGCCCAGAATTTTATCGACTTCGTTATCCCTTCCGGTCAGGAACATCAGGGCTACATTGGCCTGCTCGCGAAGCTCGCGCGCCAGCAACAGTCCATTTTTACCTGGCAGGTTAATATCCATGATCACCAGGTTGATGTCGTTCTCGGTCAGAATATGGTGCATTTCTGCACCATCCGTAGCTTCATAAACCATGTAGCCTTCGGCCTCAAAAATACTTTTGAGAGTATTGCGAGTAACTAATTCGTCTTCAACGATAAGTATGTGCGGGGTCTGCATGTGTTCGCTACCTAAAATTGCCAACAAAATTGAATCAGGGCATACAGCTGTGACAGGATCCGACACTCAGGGGGACGATCCGGTGCAAAGCTACAGCTGTACAGAATATGTTCTTTAGCCATCAAAGACCAGGCTGCGCATCCTGCAAATTAGTAGGTGCACCCTGTCCCTGGACGCTTAAAATGGGGATATATCTTATCCGCATTAACAGCAATATAACAGCACAAGTCCTGGCCAGAATGTAATAAACAACGCTAAGTTGACTTATATCAAACCAATTGTAGCACGTTAACAGTTTTGTGAAAAACTCTTCCCAGAATGCCAGCTTAGCTCACATTCAGCCCGTTTTTGCCTGTAATATCGCCGGAAAGGGAAGCATGACCAGGGCAAAATTTAACATTTCGTAATTGGTTGAAGTCTATAGGTTTATAGCTTGATAATTGTTTTTATTAGGGTATTCGGCGTAAAGAGGTCATATAATTTGTGTATGGCCGACCCGATCGCAGACCAGAAATGTTATGTATTAGTTGCTGTGATGCGTAATTTTTATAAGCGGAACCGGTGCTTCCGGATCCTGTAACCATTATTAAGGTAGTTATGCGTTTTCCATTAATACTCGTTTCGCCCCGCCGGCCAGAAAATGTAGGGGCTGCAGCCCGCGCGATGAAAACCATGGGATTTGATGAGCTGCGTATCGTCAGCAGCCAGGCCCATCTGGAACCCGCAGCGCGTTGGGTGGCCCACGGTGCCGGTGAGATTCTGGATAATGCCAGCCACTGGAATTCGCTGGCCGAAGCGCTGGCTGATATCGATTTCAGCATTGCCACTACTGCGCGTAGCCGGGCAAAATTCCGCTATTACGCCACGCCCCAGCAGGTTCAGACGCTGTTAGAAGAGAAGCAGCAATGGGTCAGCAGCGCCGCGCTGGTGTTTGGCCGTGAAGACACAGGACTGACGAATGAAGAGCTGGAGCTGGTCGATGTCCTGACCGGCATCCCGATGGCGGCAGATTACCCCTCACTGAATCTGGGGCAGGCAGTCATGGTCTATTGCTATCAGCTTTCTGCTCTACGTCAGGTTAGCGCCACGAAAGAGCTGCCAGCGGATGTGCCCCAGTTAGCGGCGCTGCGTCTGCGGGTAGATCGCCTGCTGACGAGTCTCGAGGTCAGTGACGATCGTAAGCTGGTTGACTGGTTGTCTCAGCGTATCGGGCTGCTGGAACAGCGCGACAGCGCAATGCTTCATCGGCTGCTGCACGATGTAGAAAAAAACTTATAGATAAAAAAACTGATTAGTGAGGGTCCGGCAGTGACTCTTACTGCCATTTTTTCTGATGCTGAAAGATTGGATCTGTTTTTCAGTCAATTTCCCCGAGGCTGGCCCACGGAGCCTGACGGCATCGCCGGATAAAAAAATTGACACAACCAGGCGATTGCTTTACTTCTGGAGGTGGACAAAATTGATAAACAGACAGACGAAAAATCTAAAATGCGTATTCACAGCCTGATGACAACAATCATTATTACCACCACCATTACCTCAGGTAACGGTGCGGGCTGACGCATACAGGAACAAATCAAAAATAAGCCCGCACCTCAACAGTGCGGGCTTTTTTTTCGGCAAAAATTCAGGAGAGTTTGATAATGCGAGTGCTGAAATTCGGTGGAACCTCAGTAGCCAATGCGGAACGCTTCTTACGCGTGGCAGATATTCTTGAGAGCAATGCTAAGCAGGGACAGGTTGCTACCGTGTTGTCCGCGCCAGCGAAGATCACTAACCATCTGGTGGCGATGATTGAAAAAACCATCAGCGGCCAGGATGCGTTGCCAAACCTCAGTGATGCCGAACATATTTTTGCCTCGCTGCTGCAGGGGCTGGCTGAAGCACAGCCTGGCTTCCAGTATGACAAACTGAAAACCGTCGTCGATCAGGAGTTCGCTCAGCTTAAGCAGATCCTGCACGGGATTGGCCTGCTGGGCCAGTGCCCGGACAGCGTTAACGCGGCCATTATCTGTCGTGGCGAGAAGCTCTCCATTGCCATCATGGAAGCGCTGTTGCTGGCGCGCGGTCATGGCGTCAGCGTCATCGACCCGGTAGAGAAACTTTTGGCGGTAGGCCATTATCTGGAATCTACCGTTGATATTCCTGAATCCACCCGCCGTATCGTCGCCAGTAAAATTCCTGCGGAAAATATGGTGCTGATGGCGGGGTTCACCGCGGGCAATGATAAAGGCGAGCTGGTGGTGCTGGGGCGTAATGGCTCTGACTACTCAGCGGCAGTGCTGGCAGCCTGCTTGCGTGCTGACTGCTGTGAGATCTGGACCGATGTTGATGGCGTCTACACATGTGACCCACGCCAGGTGCCGGATGCACGCCTGCTGAAATCGATGTCCTATCAGGAAGCGATGGAGCTCTCCTACTTTGGTGCCAAAGTGCTTCATCCCCGCACCATCACTCCCATTGCCCAGTTCCAGATCCCCTGCCTGATCAAAAATACCGCCAACCCTCAGGCACCAGGCACCTTAATTGGCGGCGACAGTTCTGATGATGATAATCCGGTAAAAGGCATCACCAACCTGAACAATATGGCGATGTTCAACGTCTCCGGACCTGGGATGAAAGGGATGATTGGCATGGCGGCGAGAGTTTTCGCGGCGATGTCCCGCAGCGGCATTTCGGTAGTGCTGATCACCCAATCCTCTTCGGAATACAGCATCAGCTTCTGTGTGCCCCAAAGCGACCAGGCACGTTCCCGTCGCGTGCTGGAAGAAGAGTTTTATCTTGAGCTGAAAGATGGCCTGCTTGAACCGCTGGACGTGATGGAAAATCTGGCGGTGATCTCTGTGGTGGGTGACGGGATGCGCACGCTGCGTGGCATCTCCGCGAAGTTCTTCTCGGCGCTGGCAAGGGCGAACATCAATATCGTCGCCATCGCTCAGGGTTCTTCCGAACGCTCCATCTCTGTGGTGGTGGATAACGATGATGCCACTACCGGCGTGCGTGTGGTGCATCAGATGCTGTTTGCCACCGATCAGGTTATCGAAGTTTTCGTTATCGGCGTAGGCGGTGTAGGGGCGGCACTGATCGAGCAGTTACATCGTCAGCAGGCATGGCTTAAGAACAAGCATATCGATTTGCGGGTCTGCGGCATCGCCAACTCTAAAGCGCTGTTGACCAACGTGCACGGTATCCCGCTGGAGAACTGGAAGGCGTCGTTGCAGGAGGCGAAAGAGCCGTTTAACCTGGGCCGCCTGATCCGTCTGGTGAAAGAGTATCACCTGCTCAACCCGGTGATTGTTGATTGCACCTCCAGCCAGGCCGTGGCCGATCAGTATGCGGACTTCCTGGCGGAAGGATTCCACGTGGTCACCCCGAATAAAAAGGCCAACACCTCATCCTGGAATTACTATCAGCAGATGCGTGCGGCAGCGGCGAAATCGCGCCGTAAGTTCCTGTACGACACCAATGTGGGTGCTGGTCTGCCGGTGATTGAGAATCTTCAGAACCTGCTGAATGCCGGGGATGAGCTGCTGCGCTTCTCCGGGATCCTTTCCGGTTCACTCTCTTATATCTTCGGCCAACTGGATGAAGGCGTGTCGCTTTCCGCCGCCACAAAAACCGCCCGTGACATGGGCTTTACCGAGCCAGATCCCCGTGACGATTTGTCGGGGATGGATGTGGCGCGCAAGCTGCTGATCCTCGCCCGTGAGGCAGGCTATCAGCTGGAACTCAGCGACATTGAGATTGAAGCGGTGCTGCCGGAAGCGTTCACAGCTATTCCGGATGTGGAAACCTTTATGGCACGTCTGCCGGAACTGGATGATGCTTTTGCCACCCGCGTGTCGCGAGCCACCGAAGAGGGCAAAGTGCTGCGCTTTGTCGGGGCTATCGAAGAAGGCGGTCGCTGCCGGGTAAAAATTGATGCCGTGGACGGTAACGATCCGCTGTATAAAGTGAAAAATGGCGAGAATGCCCTGGCCTTCTACAGCCGCTATTATCAGCCAATCCCGCTGGTTCTTCGGGGGTATGGCGCCGGAAATGATGTGACAGCAGCAGGCGTATTTGCCGATCTGTTACGCACCTTGTCATGGAAGTTGGGAGTTTAAGAATGGTTAAGATTTATGCGCCTGCCTCAATTGGCAACGTCAGCGTGGGCTTTGACGTGCTGGGTGCGGCGGTTTCTCCGGTAGATGGGTCCCTGCTGGGTGACTGTGTGACCGTGGAAGCGGCCAGCGAATTCAGCCTGCGCACGGAAGGCCGCTTTGTCAGCAAGCTGCCAGCGAATCCTCAGGAAAACATTGTCTGGCAGTGCTGGGACCGTTTCTGTGAAGCGATTGGCAAGCGCGTGCCGGTAGCCATGACGCTGGAAAAAAATATGCCGATCGGATCCGGCCTCGGCTCCAGCGCCTGTTCCGTAGTCGCTGGCCTGATGGCGATGAACGAACACTGCGGTAAGCCTCTGAATGACACAGCGTTGCTGGCGCTGATGGGCGAGCTGGAAGGGCGTATTTCTGGCAGCGTGCATTATGATAACGTGGCTCCCTGCTTCCTTGGCGGCATCCAGCTGATGCTCGAAGAAAATGGGATTATCAGCCAGCAGGTGCCAGGCTTTGAGGAGTGGCTGTGGGTGATGGCCTATCCAGGTATTAAGGTTTCCACCGCCGAAGCGCGGGCCATTTTGCCCGCGCAGTATCGTAAAGAAGACATTATTAAGCACGGTCGCTATCTGGGTGGGTTTATTCACGCCTGCCACACGCAGCAACCGGAGCTGGCGGCAAAGCTGATGCGCGATGTGATTGCCGAGCCTTACCGCACCAAACTTTTACCGGGGTTTGCAGAAGCCCGTCAGGCGGCGCAGGACATTGGCGCGCTGGCCTGTGGCATCTCGGGTTCCGGCCCGACGCTGTTTGCCGTCTGTAATCAGGCCGATACCGCACAGCGTATGGCAGACTGGCTCAGCCAGCACTATCTGCAAAATGATGAAGGCTTCGTTCATATCTGCCGTGTAGACACGGCAGGCGCACGTAAACTGGGATAACGCATGAAACTGTATAATCTTAAGGATCATAACGAGCAGGTAAGCTTCTCACAGGCCGTAAAACAGGGTCTGGGCAAGCAGCAGGGGCTGTTCTTTCCGCTGGAGCTGCCGGAGTTTGAACTGACCGACATCGACGAGATGCTGGCAATGGATTTCGTTACCCGCAGTAGCAAAATCCTCTCCGCTTTTATCGGTGATGAAATTCCGTCTACTCTGTTGCAGGAGCGGCTGAAAAACGCCTTTACCTTCCCGGCTCCGGTGCAGAAAGTCACTGACGATATCGCTGCACTTGAGCTGTTCCACGGCCCGACGCTGGCGTTTAAAGACTTCGGCGGCCGGTTTATGGCCCAGATGCTCTCCTGCGTCAGCGATCCCGGGGAGAAAATTACTATTCTTACTGCCACTTCCGGCGACACAGGAGCGGCAGTAGCACACGCCTTCTACGGGATGGAAAACGTCCGTGTGGTGATCCTCTATCCGCAGGGCAAAATCAGTCCGCTGCAGGAGAAACTCTTCTGCACCCTGGGCGGCAACATCCAGACTATCGCCATCGACGGCGATTTTGATGCCTGTCAGTCGCTGGTTAAGCAGGCGTTTGATGATGAAGAGCTGAAAAAAGCCATTGGCCTTAACTCGGCAAACTCCATCAACATCAGCCGCCTGCTGGCGCAGATTTGCTACTACTTCGAAGCGGTAGCACAGCTGCCACAGGAGAAGCGCAACCAGCTGGTGATCTCTGTTCCAAGCGGTAACTTTGGCGATCTCACTGCCGGCCTGCTGGCAAAATCTCTGGGCCTGCCGGTGAAGCGCTTTATCGCGGCGACCAATGCCAACGATACCGTTCCCCGTTTCCTGGTGGGCGGCGAGTGGCTGCCTAACGCTACGGTAGCCACCTTGTCGAATGCGATGGACGTCAGCCAGCCGAACAACTGGCCGCGTGTGGAAGAGATCTTCCGCCGTAAAACCTGGCGTCTGAATGACCTGGGCTATGGCGCGGTGGATGATGAAACCACCAGAGCCACGATGCGTGAACTGGCGGATTTAGGGTATATCTCTGAGCCACACGCAGCGATTGCTTACCGTATGCTGCGCGATCAGTTACAGGAAGGGGAGTTCGGTCTGTTCCTGGGCACGGCGCACCCGGCCAAATTCATTGAGAGTGTGGAAGAGATCCTCGACCGCAAGATCCCGGTGCCAGAGGCGCTGGCCGAGCGGGCTAACCTGCCGCTGCTCTCCCATAAGATGGCGGCTGATTTTGCCGGTCTGCGCGAGTTCCTGCTGACGAAATAACGTCACGCTCGGTTAATCGCATCACAGAACAACGGCCCATAGCGGGCCGTTTCTTTATCCGCTAAACGTTATTGTCCGTTCCTCCGGTTATCGCCTGCTGAGTATTTCCCCCTGAACCTGAAGCCGTCGCGTTGGCCGGCGCTGGCGTGGGCGCTGCCGCTACCGCGCCACGGACCTTACTGTGCGACTGATAGATCTGGTTCACCATCTTATAGGTCAGACCAAACGCGGCGGCAGTCCCGGCATTGTTAAACAGGCTGGAGAGCAGCGGTGACATATTTCCTTTGGTGATCGCCCCCATAATTTGTTGAGCGGCTACCGTACTGCCCGTGGCAAAGTTATTCCAGCTCAGCCTGGCAATGGAGTGATCCAGCAGGCGGCCATAATCTTTCATCGGCAGGGAAGGCGAGAACTTCTGCGAATCACCCACCTGTTTGGCATCATAATGTTTGCCCAGGAATGCATCCCCGGTTTCGATCACCGTGTTGCAGGCCGAACGCAGGGCTGAAACAATCGCCCCCATTTCATGCAGCTCTTTTCCGGTGAGACGTTGTCCACCAGCATCGCGGATCTCCGGCCCGGAGACGGTATAGCCCTTCGGCAGCGCTTTCTGGATCAGCCCATCCTGCAGCATGCCCATCGCCAGGGTATTCAGCGTATACCAGGCCCCATTAGTGCTCATACTGTCATCGTTCACCCCGTGGCTGGCTTTGCCATCGCGCGAGGCTACCATGCTGCCTGTAGCCTGCAGGGATTCACGGGCACCCGCGTAAATCATATTGCGAAGCTGGGTACTGAGCACCCGCGCAGTCAGCCCCGGGTTACCGGTCTGGGTGCCTGCCACGGACAGACCGATATTCAGCAGCTCAGCCATGACCTGCTGACCGGTGACGCGCTTAGAGTCGGTTTGATTTTGTTGCGTGAGGCGATTCCACTCTTCAGGCTTGTCCCGCCGCATTACATCGGCCTGGCCCGGACTGAGACCAAACTGGCCGCGAACCGCAACCTGATTGTTTTGCGGATCCCGCTCCAGCCTGGGTTCACGAAGATGGAGATGCGCTGCCACGTTTGCCAGTGACACGGCAACCTGAATGCCTACGGCAGCGGCGGGGTGCTTCTCCGCCAGATGGGGCAAAAGCAGGTTGTAAGCTTCGATGAAGGCCTCTTCACGCATCATCGTGGGCAGCCCGCAGGTAATCGCCTGCTGTAAAGCATGGCCGCCCAGCGCGCCCCAGGCTTTATTTTGCAGCGGCCCGGCGGTGAATTTCCCCAGCGACACGGCGCTGTTTTTGGTTTCATTCCAGCTCGCCTTCCCGACAATTTTTGCGCCGTTCCAGCCTGCATTACCCACCGTTTTGCCGCCACTTAATGCCATGTTACCGCCGGTTTTTACTCCCCCCAGGTCGCGTTTCCGGCCGTCTTCATGCCTCCCCAGGTCGCTTTGCCTCCGGTTTTTAATCCACCCCAGGCCGCAGTTGACCCTTTCCCGGCCAGCGCGCCGGCCCCTTCTGCTACAGAAGAGAAAAACGCAGCCGCGCTGGTTCCTGCCCTTGCCGCCCGGCCAGGTCCGGTGTCCGGTACTGGCCCGCTTTCGATATCGCCCCGGTCACCCACAGTGGTCAGGGGAACAGGCTGAGGATGGGACTGAATAGAATGACTCATGATTCTTCCTCCGGGTCAGGTCGCGGTTTGATGGCGACGATCGAATGCAACGCTGAGCGTCATAAAATCAGCCAGCCAGCTGGCAAAATCTTCGCCATTCAGCCCCTGAGTATCCCAGCGGCTGACCAGGTTTATCGTTTCGCCACACAGGGAGAGTGAGCAATTCGTCAGAACATAAAGCTCACCATTGGCCTGTAGGTAGTGAAGCTGGCCGGCACCTGGCGTGGTATCAAGATCAAGCGGGGTGGAGATAAGAAGGTGGCGACGATCGCCATCCGCAGTAATGGCCATGAGGCGTTCAGGAAAACGTAACTGACAGAAGCAGCCTTCGAGAAGTGCCTGGTCGCCAGAGAGCCTGAGATGCGACAGCGCTTCACGGATCAGAGGGTAGTGCCATTCTGTTTGAATGGCCTGCCGGGCTAGCACATCGGTGCGTGAGGCCGTTTTTTGCTGCCAGTCTGCCACCCATTCAGGAATCGGGGGCACTTCCTGTCCTGCGCTGGTTTCCTGAAAATGCTGCTGCCCCAGAGCGAGGGTCAAATCCACCAGACTGGATGACAGCGAGTTGAAATCATTCATTACTGCAGCCAGTTCATCCGGGGAGCCAACCCCGTCCGGGGATAAACGCCTGGTGAGCATGGTGGTGCCGTTTTCCTCTGTCGAGAGGCTGATGCCGTTCATCGCCATAGCCACATCATTTATCCTCAGCAGAGCTTCCCGCCATACTTCCGGGTGCAGTGCATCGGGCGCAGCCAGACAGCCAAAAGCCAGCCACAGAGGTACGGGCTCTTCACTCTGACAAATCATGATGACGTGCAAAGCGTCCAGGGCCAGCAGGCCCGTGGTGGCAAATTCCTCCTGCTGATGCTCGTCCGCACCGAACTGTGTGGCAGCAGAACGGAGCCAGGCATGAGCCGACTCCGGCATGGGATTTTGCAGCCCCTGAAATTTTCCCGGCCGATCCTGTTGTCTGGTGGCCTGCCAAACCCGATCGCTGACAGCTTTTTGTAACGCCTGCTGGTCCATACTTCGCTCCCCCATAACTGAACAGGCATTGAGTGGGCAAAGTCCGGTGAAGGTTCTGTGACAGGGGGATTTATAACAAAAGGCTATGGCTGAAGGGCAGAGAAAAGGGCAACCCGGCGATCGGAGAGAGAAAGCCGGGGCAATTATTGCTTAAAGTTATGGATTCTCACGACGCTTAAAGACGAATTCCGTATCAGAACTCTCTTCAGCCACGTAAAAGTAGCCATCAGTATCGAATTTCATCAACTGGGCCGGTTTGGTCAGCCGCTGTTCGATAATATAGCGGCTCATCAGGCCACGGGCTTTTTTGGCATAGAAACTGATGATCTTGAATTTGCCGTTTTTCTCATCGAGGAATACAGGTTTGATGATGCGCCCGGCAATTTTTGCAGGCTTAACCGCTTTGAAATACTCATCCGAGGCCAGATTGATCAGGACATCGTCACCCTGTTCAGCCAGGGCAGCATTCAGCGCCTGGGTCAGCTTATCCCCCCAGAAGGTGTAGAGGTCTTTGCCTGCCGGGTTCTCCAGCCTGATGCCCATCTCCAGGCGGTAGGGCTGCATCAAATCCAGCGGACGCAGCAGGCCATAAAGGCCGGAAAGCATGCGCAGGTGCTGCTGGGCAAAATCAAAATCCTGCTCTTTAAACGTCTCCGCCTGCAGGCCGGTGTAGACATCGCCTTTAAACGCCAAAATAGCCTGACGGGCGTTGTCCGGCGTAAAAGGCGGGTGCCAGTCGTGGAAACGGTTAGCGTTCAGCCCGGCCAGTTTGTCGCTGATTTTCATCAATGAAGCGATCTGCCCTGGCGTGAGCTGGCGGGCAATCTCAATCAGTTTTTGGGAATCATCCAGCAATGCAGGTTGAGTAAAGCGTTGGGTTGCCAACGGGCTTTCGTAGTCCAGCGTCTTGGCTGGAGAAATAACCATCAACATGCCTGAGTCCTTGTGTTAATACGCCACAGTGGGCAAAAGTTTGAGCGCGCTTACTTTAGCAAAAAAGTGCGATGAAAGGAGCAATTGCTGCCATTGATCACAGTGATTCCCGGCGGTTTACAGGGGTATTCTCTGCCAATTTAGCACTGAGTGGCCTGTGGGAAACCTTACCTTGCAAGGGCGGTTTCGCGTGATATTATCCGTGACAGACATTTTCAAGAACCCGATAACTCTACTCTGATGAGAATGACAACTATGACGGACAAACTGACTTCCCTGCGTCAACTCACTACCGTTGTTGCCGATACCGGTGACATTGCAGCGATGAAGCTGTACAAGCCGCAGGATGCTACCACCAACCCTTCCCTGATCCTGAGCGCCGCGCAGATCCCTGAATACCGCAAACTGATCGATGAAGCGGTGACCTGGGCACGCGATCAGACCAGCGATAAAGAAGAGCAGGTGAATTATGCTGCGGACAAGCTGGCTGTAAACATCGGTCTGGAAATCCTTAAGCTGGTCCCTGGCCGCATTTCTACTGAAGTGGATGCCCGTCTCTCTTACGATACCGAAGGCAGCATCAACAAAGCCCGCGCGCTGATCAAACTCTATAACGATGCCGGCATCAGCAACGACCGCATCCTGATCAAACTGGCTTCCACCTGGCAGGGCATTCGTGCCGCTGAGCAGCTGGAAAAAGAAGGCATCAACTGTAACCTGACGCTGCTGTTCTCCTTCGCGCAGGCGCGTGCCTGTGCCGAAGCTGGCGTCTACCTGATTTCGCCATTTGTTGGCCGTATTCTTGACTGGTACAAAGCGAACACCGACAAGAAAGAGTACGCAGCTAACGAAGATCCGGGCGTTGTTTCAGTGACCGAAATCTACGAATACTACAAGCAGCATGGCTACGAAACCGTAGTGATGGGTGCAAGCTTCCGTAACGTAGGTGAGATCATCGAACTGGCAGGCTGCGACCGCCTGACAATCTCACCTAACCTGCTGAAAGAGCTGGCGGAAAGCGAAGGTACCCTGGAGCGTAAACTCTCCTACACTGGCGAAGTGAAAGCTCGTCCGGCCAAAATGACCGAATCTGAGTTCTTCTGGGAACATAACCAGGATCCGATGGCGGTTGATAAACTGGCTCAGGGCATCCGCAACTTTGCTCTGGATCAGGGCAAACTTGATAAGATGATTGCCGAACTGCTGTAAATTGTTGAACGTGGCCGGCGATCCGGCCACGCTTTACCCCGCTGTACATCCCGCTTTGTAATGGTTTATCCTCCTCTTTTCCCCTTTACTCTTCGCGTCCGCGCTTTCCCGTGGCCGTAATAACAGTGACGACACGATGAATACACTACGCATAGGATTGATTTCGGTTTCCGATCGCGCTGCCAATGGCATCTATCAGGATCTGGGGCTGCCCGCGCTGGAAGCCTGGCTTTCTCAGGCGCTGGCCACCCCGTTTGAAATTGAAAAGCGGCTGGTGCCGGATGAGCAGCCGATGATTGAACAGACGATTTGTGAGCTGGTAGATGAACGCTTCTGTCATCTGGTGTTGACCACCGGAGGAACCGGTCCCGCCAGACGTGACGTCACACCTGAGGCCACGCTGGCGATCGCCGATCGTGAGATGCCCGGCTTTGGCGAACAGATGCGGCAAATCAGCCTGAACTTTGTGCCTACGGCCATACTTTCCCGTCAGATGGGCGTTATCCGTAAACAGTCCCTGATTATCAATCTTCCCGGTCAGCCTAAGTCGATCAAGGAAACGCTGGAAGGGCTGAAGGATGCTGAAGGAAAGACCAGGGTCCACGGGATTTTTGCCAGCGTGCCTTACTGCATTCAACTGCTGGAAGGGCCCTATGTTGAGACGCATGAGGCGGTTGTAGCAGCTTTTCGTCCTAAAAGTGCCCGACGCGAGACAAACGGCTAAAAATGGCGTAATTCAGGCATAAGATCCAGCTGCGCTGGTGTAGCGAGAATTGAACGGTATAGTACGGTTAGCTTTACAATCGTGACCATACTTTTTTCTTCTACTTCTGGATATGCCTGAATAATTATGCTTTCCGATAACGCACGTCGCTTAAACCGGCAGGATTATAAGACCCTCTCTCTGGCCGCACTGGGTGGCGCGCTGGAATTCTACGACTTCATTATTTTTGTCTTCTTTGCTGCCGTCATTGGCGATCTGTTTTTCCCTCCGGATATTCCAGACTGGCTGCGCCAGGTGCAGACCTTTGCTATTTTTGCCGCCGGTTATCTGGCTCGTCCGCTGGGTGGCCTTATCATGGCCCATTTTGGTGACAGCCAGGGCCGTAAGAAGATGTTCAGCCTGAGTATTCTGCTGATGGCCCTGCCTACGCTGGCGATGGGCCTGTTGCCAACCTATGCCACGCTGGGCATTGCGGCCCCAATCCTGCTATTGCTGTTGCGCATTCTGCAGGGCGCGGCCATTGGGGGAGAAGTGCCGGGAGCCTGGGTGTTCGTCGCGGAACACGTACCGGAAAAACGCATTGGTTTTGCCTGCGGAACGCTGACGGCAGGTTTGACTGCGGGCATTCTGCTGGGATCGGTTGTCGCTACCCTGATCAATACGGTATTTGGTGTGCAGGGAATTGTGGAGGGCGCCTGGCGCATTCCTTTCCTGCTGGGCGGCGTTTTTGGTTTTATTGCCCTGTATTTACGTCGTTGGTTAAAAGAAACACCGATCTTCGTTGAACTCCAGGCACGTAAAGCCCTGGCGGCTGAATTGCCACTGAAATCCGTGGTGCTGAATCATAAAAAAGAAGTGGCCGTGAGCATGTTGCTCACCTGGCTGTTATCAGCGGGAATTGTAGTGGTGATCCTGATGACGCCAACCCTGCTGCAAAAGCAGTTCGGTATTGCTACCGCGCAGGCGCTTCAGGCCAACAGCCTGGCTACGGTGATGTTACTGGTCGGGTGCATCTGTTCTGGCTTTGCCGCCGACCGCTTCGGCGCCAGCAAGACACTGATTGTCGGCAGCCTGCTGCTGGCAGTGTGCAGCTGGGTGTTTTATCGCACAGTGGGCGAACATCCAGAGATGCTTTTCCCCTGTTATGCGCTGGTCGGTTTGAGCGTGGGTGTGGTGGGGGCAGTGCCTTTTGTTATGGTACGGGCCTTCCCTGCAGAAGTGCGCTTTACTGGTATCGCTTTCTCCTACAACGTCGCTTATGCCATTTTCGGTGGGTTAACCCCGATTTTCGTGACCCTGATTATGGCCATCACGCCGCTGGCACCCGCTTATTATGTGCTCGCGTTGTCTGCAATCGGCCTTCTTGTAGGCATCTATCTTAAGCGCGATTTGAATCGTACCGCTCCGGTCGACCAGGCCAGAACTTACGGCTAAAAAAAAGCCCTGCGGTTTTTAACGGCAGGGCTTATCACTTCCTGAAAGGGCATTACGCCTGCTTCATTTCGCATCCAGGCATGACATTGCGCCCTGACTGTTCATTAATCACTTCTGCCATCGCCAGATACATCGCGCTGGCCCCGCAGAGTATGCCCTCAAAACCTGCGAACATCAGTACCGACCGGTTACCGGTGATATTGCCGATGGCCAGCAGGGCAAACAGCAGCGTCAGGCTGGCAAACACAAACTGTAAGACACGGCTGGAGCGCAACGTCCCCACGAACATAAACAAGGTAAATATTCCCCAAAGTGCCAGCCAGATGCCAACAACGGCCGCATCAGTGGGTTCGGCCAGACCAGCGCGTGGCAGCAGCCAAATCCCTACAAGACTCAGCCAGAAGCAGCCATAAGCGGTAAAGGCAGTCAGGCCAAACGTATTGCCTTTTTTATATTCCAGCAGGCCAGCCAGAATCTGAGCCAGTCCGCCAAAGAATATCCCCATACTGACGATGGCAGAGTTGAGAGGGAAAAAACCTGCGTTGTGCAGGTTCAACAAGACGGTGGTCATGCCAAAACCCATCAGGCCAAGAGGGCCAGGATTCGCCAGCTTATTGGTGTGCATAAGTCCTCTGGTATCTTAAAAAGTAACGAAAAGCGTGAAGTGAATGAATAACTGGCGCTGATAGTGCGGAGAAAGTGACCCATTTTTTCAGTGCGCGCGGCATCATAATGATCCGCCAACAGGCAAACCTTGATCTGGAGGGGAGAAAAAACGAAATTTTTTTACCTCTGCCCCTTGATGCCGCCCTGGATGGCCCCATCTTAGTTGGCATCCAAGGTTATGAACCTGGAAAAAAAGCGCGGCACCGGCAGTTGAAACGGTAAAAAAAGCCCGCATTAAGTGTTCATAAACTGATTTGACATGAATTTAAGTGGGAGATGTGTAGATGGGTAAAATTATTGGTATTGACCTGGGTACGACTAACTCTTGTGTCGCTATTATGGATGGCGGCAAAGCGCGTGTACTTGAGAATGCGGAAGGCGATCGCACCACCCCTTCCATTATTGCTTACACCCAGGATGGCGAGATTCTGGTCGGTTCACCGGCTAAGCGTCAGGCCGTGACCAACCCACAGAATACCCTGTTTGCGATTAAGCGCCTGATTGGCCGTCGCTTCCAGGATGAAGAAGTTCAGCGTGATATCAAAATCATGCCTTACAAAATTGCCGGTTCTGACAACGGTGACGCCTGGATCGATGTGAAAGGCCAGAAAATGGCACCGCCGCAGATTTCTGCAGAAGTGCTGAAGAAAATGAAGAAAACGGCAGAAGATTACCTGGGCGAGCCAGTAACTGAAGCGGTTATCACAGTTCCAGCTTACTTTAACGATGCGCAGCGTCAGGCGACTAAAGATGCCGGCCGTATCGCAGGTCTGGACGTAAAACGTATTATCAACGAACCTACCGCTGCTGCACTGGCATACGGTATGGACAAAGGTCAGGGTAACCGTACTATCGCGGTTTATGACCTGGGCGGCGGTACTTTCGATATCTCCATCATCGAAATCGATGAAGTTGATGGCGAAAAAACGTTTGAAGTTCTGGCTACCAACGGTGATACCCACCTGGGTGGTGAAGACTTCGACAGCCGCATGATCAACTATCTGGTGGCTGAATTTAAGAAAGATTCTGGCATCGATCTGCACAACGATCCGCTGGCAATGCAGCGTCTGAAAGAAGCCGCAGAGAAAGCAAAAATTGAGCTTTCTTCTGCCCAGCAGACCGACGTCAACCTGCCGTACATCACTGCTGATGCAACGGGTCCTAAGCACCTGAACATCAAAGTGACCCGTGCGAAGCTGGAATCTCTGGTTGAAGATCTGGTGGCCCGCTCTATCGATCCACTGAAAGTGGCGCTGCAGGATGCCGGTCTGTCTGTTTCAGACATCAATGACGTTATCCTGGTGGGCGGTCAGACTCGTATGCCTATGGTTCAGTCCAAAGTGGCTGAGTTCTTTGGTAAAGAGCCACGCAAAGACGTGAACCCGGATGAAGCGGTAGCTGTAGGTGCTGCGGTTCAGGGCGGCGTGCTGGCTGGTGAAGTGAAAGATGTTCTGTTGCTGGATGTGACGCCTCTGTCTCTGGGTATCGAAACCATGGGCGGCGTGATGACTTCGCTGATCAGCAAGAACACCACTATCCCAACCAAACACAGCCAGGTGTTCTCAACGGCGGAAGACAACCAGTCTGCGGTAACCATTCACGTGGTGCAGGGTGAGCGTAAACGTGCTGCTGATAACAAATCTCTTGGCCAGTTCAACCTGGACGGGATCTCCTCTGCACCGCGCGGCATGCCGCAGATCGAAGTCACCTTCGATATCGATGCTGATGGTATCCTGCACGTGTCAGCTAAAGACAAAAACAGCGGTAAAGAGCAGAAGATCACCATCAAGGCTTCTTCTGGTCTGAACGACGATGAAATCGAAAAAATGGTTCGTGATGCTGAAGCTAATGCAGATGCTGACCGTAAATTTGAAGAGCTGGTCCAGGTTCGTAACCAGGCCGATCATCTGTCGCACAGCACCCGTAAGCAGCTGGACGAAGCCGGTGATAAACTGCCAGCAGACGACAAGGCACCGATTGAAGCTGCCCTGACCGAGCTGAACACCGCTCTGAAAGGCGAAGATAAAGCCGAAATCGAAGCGAAAATGCAGGCGCTGATGGAAGTTTCCAGCAAACTGATGGAGTTCGCACAGCAGCAGCAGGCCGCTGGCGGTGCAGGTGATGCCGGTGATGCTTCCGCTAAGAAAGAAGACGACGTTGTTGACGCTGAATTTGAAGAAGTAAAAGACAACAAAAAATAATCGCCCTTGAGCGGGCACGGTGGCCCAAAAAGGGCCACTGATGATAACCAGCACGGGCGTCGGAGTTTCTCCACGCCCGTGCGCGCATGTTAAGGGCAGGACCACCAGAATGGCGAAGAAAGACTATTACGAGATTTTAGGCGTTTCCAATTCTGCGGATGAGCGTGAAATCAAAAAGGCCTACAAACGCCTGGCGATGAAATTCCACCCTGACCGTAATCCAGGTGATAAAGAATCCGAAGCCAAATTTAAAGAAGTGAAGGAAGCGTACGAAATTCTGACCGATGCGCAGAAACGTGCGGCTTACGATCAGTACGGCCATGCCGCTTTTGAACAGGGCGGAATGGGCGGCGGCGGCGGCGGATTTGGCGGCGGCGGTGCCGATTTCAGTGATATCTTTGGCGACGTGTTCGGCGATATCTTTGGCGGAGGACGCCGTCAGCAGCGTGCTGCGCGCGGTGCCGATTTGCGCTACAACATGGAGCTGACGCTTGAAGAAGCTGTCCGCGGCGTGTCCAAAGAGATCCGCATTCCCACGCTGGAAGAGTGTGAGGTCTGTGACGGTAGCGGTGCCAAACCCGGCACTAAACCGCAAACCTGTTCGACCTGTCATGGTCAGGGCCAGGTTCAGATGCGTCAGGGCTTCTTCACCGTACAGCAGGCATGTCCTACCTGTCACGGTCGTGGCTCGATAATTAAAGATCCCTGCAATGCCTGTCATGGACATGGCCGCGTAGAAAAATCCAAAACCCTGTCGGTGAAAATCCCGGCGGGTGTCGACACTGGCGACCGTATCCGTCTGACCGGTGAAGGTGAAGCAGGTGAGCATGGCGCGCCAGCAGGCGATCTCTATGTACAGGTATCCGTGCGTAAGCACCCAATCTTCGAACGTGAAGAGAACAACCTGTACTGCGAAGTGCCAATCAACTTTGCTATGGCTGCCCTGGGTGGCGAGATCGAAGTCCCCACGCTGGATGGCCGCGTGAAGCTGAAAGTGCCTGCTGAAACGCAGACGGGCAAACTGTTCCGTATGCGCGGTAGAGGTGTTAAGTCTGTCCGTGGTGGCGCGCAGGGCGATCTGCTGTGCCGTGTGGTGGTCGAAACTCCTGTCAGCCTCAGCGACAAGCAGAAAACCCTGTTGCGTGAGCTGGAAGAGAGCTTTGGTGGCCCAAGCGGAGAGAAAAACAGCCCGCGCTCAAAGAGTTTCTTCGACGGCGTGAAGAAATTCTTTGACGACCTGACCCGCTAAATCTTATCGGTTTAACCCGTCAGACATAAAAGCTCTCTGCTCAGGCAGGGAGCTTTTTGCTTTACTTCTTCAGTGCATACTTCTTACTTTTCTACTTTTCTACTTTTCTACTTTTCTACTTTTCTACTTTTCTACTTTTCTACTTTTCCACTTCTCCAGTTCCCTCTTTCTCACTGCTCTATTACTGACTGCTCTATTTCTCCACTGCTCACTTCTGCAGCTGATTTATTTACAGCAGAGGCTTCAGTCAGCCACACACATTTCAGGCTTCGGTCAAAGTACAGGTTCATAATGGAAGCTTTCCAGTTCCGGATAACTCGTAAGTAAGGCCCACTATCAAAGTGGCCTGATAGCGAGATAACTCGGAAATACTTGTCTCATTCGTGGGTATAAACTGTTTTTGACGAGCAGTTAAAACGCGTATGCTTGTCTTACTTTTCTTCATCACTTTATTAAAGGATTGCCCGATGAGAGCCGTAATCAAGCGTCTTTTGAAAAATGAAGCCACTGGCGGGGTGGTATTGATCATCGCCGCAGCGGTCGCCATGTTTCTGGCTAATAATGCCGGGACACAGCAGGCTTATCAGTCGATTTTATCCATGCCGGTTGAGTTTCGTTTCGGCAGTCTGGATATCAGCAAAAACCTGCTTTTATGGATCAACGATGCGCTGATGGCGCTGTTCTTCCTGATGATTGGCCTGGAAGTGAAGCACGAGCTGATCTCCGGCTCTCTGGCCACACGTGAGCGGGCCATGTTCCCCTTGATTGCTGCCGTCGGTGGCATGCTGGCCCCGGGCCTGATCTATGCCGCGCTGAATCATAACGATCCCCTGGCTATCCACGGCTGGGCTATCCCAACCGCCACAGATATTGCTTTTGCCCTGGGCATCCTTGCCCTGTTAGGCAGCCGTGTGCCACCGGCGCTGAAAATGTTCCTGATGGCGCTGGCAGTGATCGATGACCTCGGGGCCATTCTGATTATCGCCTTCTTCTATACCCAGGATTTGTCTCTGGCTTCGCTTGGCGTGGCCGCAGGCGCGATTGTGGTGCTTGCGTTGCTGAACCGGGCAGGGGTGCGGAATATTCCGCTCTATATGCTGGTCGGAATGGTGCTGTGGGTGGCCGTGCTGAAATCGGGTATCCATGCCACTGTGGCCGGGGTCATCGTGGGCTTCTTTGTTCCGTTGAAAAAAGAGAACGGCCACTCTCCGGCAGTACACCTGGCCCACGGTCTTGCTCCCTGGGTCAGCTGGCTAATCCTGCCTCTGTTCGCTTTTGCCAATGCCGGTGTCTCATTAACAGGGGTATCTCTTGATGGGTTATTCACCTCAGTGCCGCTTGGCATCATTCTGGGGCTGTTCATCGGTAAGCCGCTGGGCATTACCCTGATTTGCTGGCTGGCCGTTAAACTGCGTCTGGCTGCCCTTCCTGAAGGGACGAGGATGCAGGATATTGCTGCTATTGGCGTGTTGTGCGGCATTGGTTTTACCATGTCGATCTTTATCGCCTCGCTGGCTTTTGATGCCACCCATGAGGAGATGGTGACGCTGGCAAAACTTGGCATCCTGACCGGCTCAATTATTTCCGCGATAGTGGGTTACACGCTGCTGCGGATCAAACTCAGGTAACGCGGGTTCGGCCAGCGTGTGCTGGCCGGCATTAATGACGTCATCAGGGAGGAGCATATGTCTCACATTAACTTCAATCATCTCTACTACTTCTGGCAGGTTTGTAAAGCCGGGTCGGTGGTTGGGGCAGCAGAGGCACTGAATCTCACGCCACAGACCATTACCGGGCAGATCAAAGCCCTGGAAGACCGTCTGCAGGGTAAGTTATTTAAACGGCAGGGAAGAGGGCTGGTGCCCTCAGAGCTGGGGCAGCTGGTTTTCCGCTATGCAGACAAAATGTTTCTCCTCAGTCAGGAGATGCTGGATATCGTGAACTACCGTAAGGAGGCGAGCCTGCTGTTTGATGTTGGCGTGGCTGATGTACTCTCCAAGCGTCTGGTGAGTGAGGTGTTGCAAACGGCGGTGGTAGAGGATGAAAAAATTCATCTGCGCTGTTTTGAATCGACGCATGAGATGCTGCTGGAGCAACTTAGTCAGCACAAGCTGGATATGATCCTTTCTGATTGTCCGATAGATTCCACGCAACAGGAAGGGCTGTTCTCGGTAAAGCTGGGCGAGTGTGGTATCAGCTTCTGGTGTCAGACGCCACTGCCTGATCTGCCTTTCCCAGCCTGCCTGGAGCAAAGGAAATTACTGATACCTGGCCGTCGCTCTATGCTGGGCCGAAAGTTGCTGAACTGGTTCCAGACGCAGGGGCTGGAAGTCGATATTTTGGGTGAGTTTGACGATGCGGCATTGATGAAAGCTTTTGGCGCGAGCCATAACGCTATTTTTGTTGCGCCATCCCGCTACGCAGAAGACGTTTACCATGAAAAAGGCATTGTTGAATTGGGCAGGGTGGAGAGCGTGGGGGAAGAGTATCACGTAATTTTTGCTGAGCGTATGATTCAGCATCCAGCCGTGCAGCGAATTTGCCACAAGGATTTTTCCGGGCTGTTTTCCTGAATTGCAGACATAAAAAAACCGGCAGAGCCGGTTTCTTTATCAAAGCCGATTAACAGCGTGGCGATTAAGCCAGTTTGTTGATCTGTGCAACCAAATTTGCTTTATGGCGTGCAGCTTTGTTCTTGTGGATCAGGCCTTTAGCTGCCTGACGGTCCACAATTGGTTGCATTTCGTTAAATGCATTCTGCGCAGCTGCTTTGTCGCCAGTAGCGATTGCTGCGTAAACTTTCTTGATAAAAGTACGCAACATTGAACGACGGCTAGCGTTGTGCTTACGACGCTTCTCAGACGTTACTGCGCGTTTCTTAGCTGATTTGATATTAGCCAAGGTCCAACTCCCAAATAGTTCTATGAGGACAATTCAAAGGCCGAGGAATATGCCTCTTTAGCCCATGGTTGTCAATGGATTTGTGCAAATAAGCGTCGCTAAAAAAACGACACTTGGTTACGTTTCGATGGCGCAAGATTCTACCAGCTTCATCCACATGAATACAGCTTATTCACAAGATAAATGCTATTGCCAGGCGCAGGCGCAGTTTGCCACAGAAAATGCGGCGATTAAAAAGGGGAAAGCCGCATTCGCGGGTTAACCTTCCTGACAGTACTTGGTATAATCCGCCGATTTCCACAAATTTGAGCCAGCCATGAAGTTTATCCGCGGCATACATAACCTCAGGGAGCAGCATCGCGGCTGCGTACTTACCATCGGCAATTTCGATGGTGTGCATCGCGGCCATCAGGCGTTGCTGGCCCGACTGTGTGAAGAAGGGCGCCGGCGCAATCTGCCGGTGATGGTAATGATCTTTGAACCGCAACCGCTTGAGCTGTTTGCGGCAGACAAAGCCCCGGTCCGTCTAACGCGCCTTCGCGATAAAGTGCGTTATCTCAGTGAAGCAGGTGTTGATGCGGTGTTGTGCGTGCGCTTCGATCGCCGGTTCGCCGCGCTGACCGCGCAAAGTTTTGTCACCGATTTGCTGGTCGACAAGCTTGATGTGAAATTCCTGGCGGTTGGCGATGACTTCCGGTTTGGCGCTGGTCGCCAGGGAGATTTCCTGTTATTACAGAATGCGGGTGTGGAATATGGCTTTGATGTCATCAGCACCCAGACCTTCTGTGATGAAGGCAAACGTATCAGCAGCACTGCGGTACGCCAGGCACTGGCAGAAGATGATTTGCCGCTGGCAGCCTCACTTCTGGGACATCCCTTCAGCATTTCAGGCCGCGTGGTGCATGGTGATGCGCTTGGCCGCACGCTAGGTTTCCCCACTGCCAATGTGCCGTTAAGACGCTTTGCTGCGCCGGTTAAAGGGGTATATGCCGTGAAAGTGCAGGGTCTGGGTGAAAAACCGCTCCCTGGCGTGGCCAACATTGGTACCCGCCCGACAGTAGCCGGGATCCGTCAGCAGCTGGAAGTTCACCTGCTGGACGTTGCAATAGACCTGTACGGACGCCATATAGACGTGGTGCTCTGTGAAAAAATTCGTAATGAGCAGCGTTTTGCTTCGCTTGACGCGCTGAAAGAGCAAATTGCTAAAGATGTGGTGAGCGCCCGAACGTTTTTTGGGCTGAAAACACCGGTTTAAACAGAACCGAAATACGGAATCGAGAATCTGATGAGTGACTATAAATCTACCCTGAATTTGCCGGAAACGGGGTTCCCGATGCGTGGCGATCTGGCCAAACGCGAACCGGGAATGCTGCAACGTTGGTATGATGACAACCTCTACGGCATCATCCGCGAAGCCAAAAAAGGGAAAAAACCTTTATCCTGCATGACGGCCCTCCGTACGCGAACGGCAGCATTCATATCGGTCACTCAGTTAACAAGATTCTGAAAGACATTATCGTTAAGTCCAAAGGGCTGGCGGGCTTCGACTCGCCTTATGTGCCAGGCTGGGACTGCCACGGTTTGCCTATCGAGCACAAAGTTGAGCAGATGATTGGCAAGCCAGGTGAGAAAGTCACCGCGGCCGAATTCCGTGCTGCCTGCCGTGAATACGCGGCGGAGCAGGTTGAAGGCCAGAAAAAGGACTTCATCCGTCTGGGCGTGCTGGGTGACTGGGATCGTCCGTACCTGACCATGAATTTCAAAACCGAAGCCAACATCATTCGCGCGCTCGGTAAAATCATCGGTAACGGTCACCTGCACAAAGGCGCCAAGCCGGTGCACTGGTGTATGGATTGCCGCTCTGCGCTGGCAGAAGCCGAAGTGGAGTATTACGACAAAACTTCTCCGTCCATCGACGTGATGTTCAATGCCGTGGATGCGGACGTTGTTCGTGCCAAATTTGGTGCTGAAAAAGTGGAAGGTCCGATCTCTCTGGTGATCTGGACTACCACGCCGTGGACCATGCCTGCAAACCGCGCTATCTCCCTGCATCCTGAGCTGGAGTATGCGCTGGTGCAGATTGATGGCCGTGCGCTGATCCTGGCAAAAGACCTGGTTGAAAGCGTGATGAAGCGCGTGGGTATCGCTGACTGGCAGGTTCTGGGCGAGGTGAAGGGTGCAGAGCTTGAGCTGCAACCTTTCAAACATCCGTTCCTCGAACAGCTTTCTCCTGTGGTCCTGGGCGAGCATGTCACCCTGGAAGCCGGTACTGGTGCTGTGCATACCGCACCAGGCCACGGTCCGGATGACTATGTGATCGGTCAGAAATATGGCCTGGAAACCGCTAACCCGGTTGGTCCCGATGGTCGCTTCCTGCCAGGTACTTACCCAACGCTGGATGGCGTAAACGTCTTTAAAGCCAACGACATGATCGTCGAGATCCTGCGTGAAAAAGACGGTCTGCTGCATGTAGAAAAACTGCTGCACAGCTACCCACACTGCTGGCGTCACAAAACCCCGATCATCTTCCGTGCAACCCCTCAGTGGTTTATCAGCATGGATCAGAAAGGTCTTCGGGCGCAGTCACTTAAAGAGATCAAAGGCGTGCAGTGGATCCCGGACTGGGGCCAGGCGCGTATCGAATCTATGGTCGCTACCCGTCCTGACTGGTGTATCTCCCGCCAGCGTACCTGGGGCGTGCCGATGGCGCTGTTTGTGCATAAAGAGACTGAGCAACTGCACCCGGACAGCCTTGAGCTGATGGAAAAAGTGGCGCAGCTTGTTGAGCAGAACGGGATTCAGGCCTGGTGGGATCTGGACGCTAAAGAGCTGATGGGTGCAGACGCGGAAAACTACGTCAAAGTTCCCGATACGCTGGACGTGTGGTTTGACTCTGGCTCTACCAGCTATTCCGTGGTTGATGCCCGTTCTGAATTCGAAGGTCACTCTCCGGATCTGTATCTGGAAGGCTCGGATCAGCACCGCGGTTGGTTTATGTCCTCGCTGATGATTTCAACGGCGATGAAAGGCAAAGCGCCTTACCGTCAGGTACTGACTCACGGTTTCACCGTGGATGGTCAGGGCCGCAAGATGTCGAAGTCGATCGGTAACACCGTTTCGCCTCAGGACGTGATGAACAAGCTGGGCGGCGATATCCTGCGTCTGTGGGTTGCTTCAACCGATTACTCGGGTGAGATGGCCGTGTCGGACGAGATCCTGAAGCGCTCTGCTGACTCCTACCGGCGTATCCGTAACACCGCCCGCTTCCTGCTGGCTAACCTGAACGGCTTCAATCCGGAAACCGACAGCGTTAAACCAGAAGAGATGGTGGTGCTGGATCGCTGGGCGGTGGGCCGTGCGAAAGCCGCGCAGGAAGATATCATTGCTTCCTACGAAAGCTATGACTTCCATGAAGTGGTGCAGCGTCTGATGCAGTTCTGCTCCATCGAGATGGGGTCATTCTACCTGGATATCATCAAAGATCGTCAGTACACCGCTAAAGCCGATGGTTTAGCGCGTCGTAGCTGCCAGACCGCGCTCTATTACATCGCAGAAGCGCTGGTACGCTGGATGGCGCCGATCATGTCGTTTACCGCTGATGAGATCTGGAACGAACTGCCAGGCAAGCGTGAGAAATATGTGTTCACCGGTGAGTGGTTCGACGGCCTGTTTGGTCTGGCAGACAGCGAGCCGATGAACGACAGCTACTGGGCTGAGCTGCTGAAAGTGCGTGGCGAAGTGAACAAGGTGATCGAGCAGGCGCGTGCAGATAAGCGTGTTGGCGGATCGCTGGAAGCCACCGTAACGCTGTATGCCGATAAAGAGCTGGCTGATAAGCTGACCAGCCTGAGTGATGAGCTGCGCTTTGTGCTGCTGACCTCCGGCGCACAAGTGGCGGATTATGCCCTGGCTACGGAAGAGGCGCAGCAGAGTGAGCTGGTCAAAGGTCTGAAAATTGCCCTGCATAAAGCAGAAGGTGAGAAATGCCCACGTTGCTGGCACTACACCACTGACATTGGTCAGAGTGTGGAGCATCCGGACGTGTGTGGACGCTGTGTCACCAACATTGCGGGCGCTGGCGAACAGCGTAAGTTTGCCTGATGAGTAAACCTATCTTCTCGACCGGTTTACGCTGGGCCTGGCTGATTCTGGTGGTGATTGCCATCGATTTTGCCAGCAAGCAGTGGATTATGAACACGCTGATGTTGCATGAATCGATGTCAGTAATGCCATTTTTCAACTTCTTCTATGCGCATAATTACGGGGCGGCATTCAGCTTCCTGGCTGACAAAGGCGGCTGGCAACGTTGGTTCTTTGCCGGTATTGCTGTCGCAATTGTGGTGGTGCTGCTGGTGATGATGTACCGCACCGCCGCCAGCAATAAATTAAACAATATTGCTTACGCGCTGATTGTTGGTGGCGCGTTGGGCAACCTGTTTGACCGCGCGTATCATGGATTTGTGGTCGACTTTATCGACTTCTATGTAGGCGACTGGCATTTTGCCACTTTCAATATCGCGGACTGTGGCATCTGTATCGGTGCCGCACTGATCGTGCTGGAGGGCTTTTTCAGCCCGGCCAGCAAACAGGCTAAGAGCTAAGGGCAGGGCATGACTGATTCTGTACAGCGTGAGAGCGCGGTGCTGGTGCATTTCACCTTGAAGCTGGAAGATGGCTCAACGGCGGAATCCACGCGTAACAATGGCAAACCAGCGCTGTTCAGCCTGGGGGATGGCAGCCTGTCTGAAGGGCTGGAATCCCAGTTGCTGGGTCTGAAAGTGGGCGATAAAAAAGCCTTCTCTCTGACGGCAGATGATGCCTTTGGCCAGAGTAGCCCTGATTTGATTCAGTACTTTTCGCGCCGCGATTTTACCGCAGCAGGCGAGCCTGAACTCGGTGCCATCATGCTGTTCAGCGGCAGGGATGGTAACGAAATGCCGGGTGTGATCCGCGAAATCTCAGGTGATTCTATTACCGTAGATTTCAACCATCCACTGGCCGGGCAGACTATCCATTTTGATGTTGAAGTGCTGGAAATCGATCCGGCGCTGGAGGCGAAAAATGCAAATTCTGTTGGCTAATCCCCGCGGTTTTTGTGCTGGCGTAGATCGTGCTATCAGCATTGTAGAGCGCGCGCTGGAGATGTATGGCGCGCCAATTTACGTGCGTCATGAAGTGGTGCATAACCGCTATGTCGTCAACAGCCTGCGTGAGCGCGGAGCGATCTTTATTGAGGATATCGCGGAGGTGCCGGATGGCTCTATCCTGATTTTCTCAGCGCACGGTGTGTCACAGGCGGTAAGGGCAGAAGCCAAAGCGCGCGATCTGACTATGCTGTTTGATGCGACCTGTCCGCTGGTCACTAAGGTGCATATGGAAGTAGCGCGCGCCAGCCGTAAAGGTACCGAAGCCATTCTGATTGGTCATGCCGGTCATCCGGAAGTGGAAGGCACTATGGGGCAGTACAGTAACCCGAAAGGGGGCATGTATCTGGTTGAGGCGCCGGAAGATGTTTATAAGCTTCAGGTTAAGGATGAGAACAACCTGAGCTTTATGACCCAGACGACGCTGTCGGTGGATGATACTTACGAAGTGATCGATGCCTTGCGCGATCGTTTTCCGAAGATTATCGGGCCACGCAAAGATGATATTTGCTACGCCACGACTAATCGTCAGGAAGCAGTGCGCACGTTGGCTCAAGACGCCGATGTGGTGTTGGTGGTGGGTTCACGAAATTCATCCAACTCTAACCGTCTGGCAGAACTGGCACAGCGGGCCGGTAAGCTGGCCCGACTGATCGATTCGGCTGAAGATATTCAGGAAGAGTGGATCAAAGGCGTGAGTTGTGTAGGCGTGACTGCTGGGGCATCCGCACCTGATATTCTGGTGCAGGAAGTGATCCAGCGCCTGCGGGAGCTGGGTGGTGAAGCAGCCATTGAATTGATTGGCCGGGAAGAAAACATCGTTTTTGAAGTGCCGAAAGAGCTGCGCGTCGACGTCCGTCAGGTGGAATAACGGCGTGTTTCTTGTTGCCCGCCAGTTCGGGCGACAAGGTCAGGGAGAGTGGGTTGAACACAAAGACGCAAAAAACGTCATCCATGACAGCTCGGCCCGGCACGTCCATGTGCCGGGACGCTTTGCTTATCATCCCACTCTCCCTTCCCCATAAGCAATAGCGTGGCCTGTTGCAAAAAAAACCAAACTGTGCTCAATGGTTTTCCTGGTTTTCCTGGTTTTCCTGGTTTTCCTGGTTTTCCTGGTTTTCCTGGTTTTGCCTTGTGTATCCCCTCAGCTCACTAACATCACCGAACATTGTGGGTGGCAACCTGGAGCACCTTAGCTGAGTGTCAGCCGCATGGATGCGGCTGCCAAGCCTCCATGGACGGATTCACGGCGTCTCAGATAAGGTGCTCCAGGGTGACGCCTTGCCACTGAACCGGTTTTGCCCTCAAACCCGGATAACGCGCACCTGGTGACGCCTTGCCACTGAACCGGTTTTGCCCTCAAGCCCGGATAACGCGCACCTGGTGACGCCTTGCTCCTGAACCGGTTTTGCCCTCAAGCCCGGATAACACGCACCTGGTGACGCCTTGCCCCTGAACCGGTTTTGCCCTCAAGCCCGGATAACACGCACCTGGTAACGCCTTGCCACTGAACCGGTTTTGCCCTTAAGCCGGATAACACGCACCTGGTGACGCCTTGCCACCTTATTGGTTTTGCTTCCATCAACTCCCTGACGAAATTTGTTTTACTGATAATACTGGCCGCCTGGCGTAAAATTCTAATCATGGTGTTTTTATTGTGGCGCAGGCGTTAACGCGTAGTTAATCTGTCTGCGCTTTGCATGCACAGACTTTCTACAGGGATTCATTATGAACAATGCACAAATCCGCCTTGCTATTGTTGGCGCCGCAGGACGCATGGGGCGTCAGTTAATTCAGGCAGCACATGAGGCGGAAGGCGTATGTCTTGGGGCTGCGCTGGTGCGTGAAGGCTCTTCACTGACTGGCATTGATGCTGGTGAACTGGCGGGAACAGGTACGCTGGGTGTTAAGGTAAGCGACAACCTGGAGTCTGTAGTAAACGACTTCGACGTGCTGATCGACTTTACCCGTCCTGAAGGCACGCTGGCTTATCTCGATTTCTGCCGCCAGCATCAGAAAGCAATCGTCATCGGCACCACCGGTCTGGATGACTCGGCTAAAGCTGTTATTAAAGAAGCGTCACAGGAAATTGCTATCGTGGTTGCCGCTAACTTCAGCGTGGGCGTCAATCTGGTGCTTAAGCTTCTGGAAAAAGCTGCGAAGGTAATGGGCGAATATGCCGATATCGAAATTGTTGAGGCTCATCATCGTCACAAAGTGGATGCGCCTTCTGGTACCGCACTGGCTATGGGTGAAGCGATTGCTGATGCAATGGACTGGGATTTAAACGAGCACGCGGTCTATGCCCGTGAGGGTCATACCGGCGAAAGAAAGGCTCAAACCATCGGTTTTGCCACCGTACGCGCTGGAGATATCGTCGGAGAACATACTGCAATGTTTGCAGATATTGGCGAGCGCGTAGAGATTACTCACAAGGCTTCAAGCCGTATGACCTTCGCTAAAGGCGCAGTTCGTGCGGCAAGTTGGTTAAGCTCACGTAAAGCAGGTCTTTATGATATGAGAAGCGTGCTTAATCTGGACGATTTATAAGTGTTGTGCACCATCGTGATGTGGTTATTTCAATCATAACTTTCTGATTGGATGGGCAATAGTATTATTGCCCTTTTTTATTTAATATAAATGTTGCTTAGGGTCATTATTTTTTGTAAAACCTGTTTTTTCATAACTTATCTCATCTTTTAGGCTTCTGAAATTACTAATTTTGACCATTTGGTCCACTTTTTCCCTCCTGTTTAACTTTTTCTATGCATATACCCTCAGGCAAACGGTTTTATAGCCGGGATAGCTGTATTTTTTAGGGTAAATCATCCGATTTGCCCATCAGTGGAGTAAAAACACATGAAAAACTGGCGTGCGGGGTAGACAATAGGGTGGGCTATCATTAGAATGCGCGCAATTTGCCAAAAATCGAACAGACAGGCGGTTTTTGCATTGATTTATGGGGTTAACATGAATTAATATGCAAATAATGTGACTGTTTATTCTTCGGAGGATGTTTTGATTAAGTCAGCGCTATTGGTTCTGGAAGACGGAACCCAATTCCACGGTCGGGCCATCGGGGCAACAGGATCGGCAGTGGGGGAAGTAGTTTTCAACACGTCGATGACCGGTTATCAAGAAATCCTCACTGATCCTTCCTATTCCCGCCAGATTGTTACCCTTACTTATCCCCATATCGGCAATGTCGGCACTAATGCCGCTGACGCAGAATCCACTCAGGTACACGCTCAGGGTCTGGTTATTCGTGACCTGCCGCTGATTGCCAGCAACTTCCGTAATGAAGAAGGGCTGTCTGAATACCTGGCGCGCCAGAACATTGTCGCTATTGCCGATATCGATACGCGTAAGCTGACCCGTCTGCTGCGCGAAAAAGGGGCACAGAACGGCTGCATCATTGCTGGCGATGCGCCAGATGCGCAGCTGGCTCTGCAAAAGGCTAAAGCCTTCCCGGGTCTGAAAGGTATGGATCTGGCGAAAGAAGTGAGCACCAGCGAAACCTATAGCTGGCTGCAGGGCAGCTGGACTCTGGATGGATTGCCGGACGCTAAGAAAGCAGAAGATCTGCCTTTCCACGTGGTGGCTTATGACTATGGGGTAAAACTCAACATCCTGCGTATGCTGGTTGACCGTGGCTGCCGCCTGACTGTGGTGCCTGCTCAGACGCCAGCAGAAGAAGTGCTGAAAATGAACCCGGATGGCATCTTCCTTTCTAACGGCCCTGGCGATCCAGAGCCTTGTGATTACGCTATCGCTGCCATCCAATCTTTCCTGGAAACTGACGTGCCGGTCTTCGGCATCTGTCTGGGTCACCAGTTACTGGCTCTGGCCAGCGGCGCGAAAACCGTCAAGATGAAACTGGGCCACCATGGTGGTAACCATCCGGTTAAGGATCATGACAACAGCACGGTAATGATTACCGCGCAGAACCACGGCTTTGCAGTGGATGAAAATGACTTACCGGCCAACCTGCGGGTAACGCATACCTCGCTGTTTGATAAAACGGTCCAGGGTATTCACCGCACCGATAAAGCGGCGTTCAGCTTCCAGGGCCACCCTGAAGCCAGCCCGGGCCCGCATGATGCCGCGCCACTGTTCGATCACTTTATCGAACTGATCGAAGCCTACCGTTCTACCGCGAAATAATCAGGAGCGAGAAAATGCCAAAACGTACCGACATAAAAAGTATCCTGATCCTTGGTGCTGGTCCGATTGTTATCGGCCAGGCCTGCGAATTCGATTACTCTGGCGCACAGGCTTGTAAAGCCCTGCGTGAAGAGGGTTACCGCGTCATTCTGGTGAACTCTAACCCAGCCACTATCATGACCGATCCGGAAATGGCCGATGCGACTTACATTGAGCCAATCCACTGGGAAGTGGTGCGCAAAATCATTGAGAAAGAGCGTCCGGATGCTGTACTGCCAACCATGGGCGGCCAGACCGCGCTGAACTGTGCGCTGGAACTGGAACGTCAGGGCGTTCTGGAAGAGTTCGGCGTCACCATGATTGGTGCCACTGCGGATGCGATTGATAAAGCAGAAGATCGTCGCCGCTTTGACGTGGCAATGAAGAAAATTGGTCTGGAGACGGCCCGCTCAGGCATCGCCCACACCATGGAAGAAGCGCTGGCAGTTGCTGCTGACGTTGGCTTCCCATGCATCATCCGTCCTTCCTTTACCATGGGCGGTTCGGGTGGCGGCATCGCCTATAACCGTGAAGAGTTCGAAGAGATTTGCGAACGCGGTCTGGATCTTTCTCCTACCAATGAGCTGCTGATTGATGAATCGCTGATTGGCTGGAAAGAGTACGAGATGGAAGTGGTGCGTGATAAAAACGACAACTGCATCATCGTCTGCTCAATTGAAAACTTCGATGCGATGGGCATTCACACCGGTGACTCCATCACCGTAGCACCTGCCCAGACGCTGACCGACAAAGAATATCAAATCATGCGTAACGCCTCGATGGCGGTACTGCGTGAAATTGGCGTGGAAACCGGCGGTTCAAACGTCCAGTTCTCGGTAAACCCGGAAAATGGCCGTCTGATCATCATCGAAATGAACCCGCGTGTGTCACGCTCTTCCGCGCTGGCTTCCAAAGCGACCGGTTTCCCGATTGCCAAAATCGCCGCAAAACTGGCAGTGGGTTACACCCTCGATGAGCTGATGAACGACATCACCGGTGGCCTTACCCCGGCTTCGTTCGAACCTTCTATCGACTACGTTGTGACAAAAATTCCTCGCTTCAACTTCGAGAAATTTGCCGGCGCTAACGACCGTCTGACTACGCAGATGAAATCTGTCGGCGAAGTGATGGCGATTGGCCGCACGCTGCAGGAGTCCATGCAAAAAGCGTTGCGTGGTCTGGAAGTGGGCGCGCACGGATTTGACCCGAAAGTGGATCGCAACGATCCGGAAGCCATGACCTTAATCCGTCGTGAACTGAAAGATGCCGGTTCAGACCGCATCTGGTACGTGGCCGATGCATTCCGTGCCGGTATGTCTGTGGAAGATATCTTCGCACTGACCAACATTGACCGCTGGTTCCTGGTGCAGATTGAAGAGCTTATCCAGCTGGAAGAGCAGGTGGCCAAAGAGGGCGTTAACGGCCTGACCGCTGACTTCCTGCGCACGCTGAAGCGTAAAGGCTTTGCCGATGCGCGCCTGTCAGCGCTGGCTGGTGTGGCAGAATCTGAAGTGCGTAAACTGCGTGAGCAGTACAACCTGCATCCGGTTTACAAACGTGTGGATACCTGTGCGGCGGAATTCTCTACCGATACCGCGTACATGTACTCAACGTATGAAGAAGAGTGCGAATCTAATCCAAACAGCGACCGTGAAAAAATCATGGTGCTGGGTGGCGGTCCAAACCGTATTGGCCAGGGCATCGAATTCGACTACTGCTGCGTACATGCTTCTCTGGCGCTGCGTGAAGATGGGTACGAGACCATTATGGTCAACTGTAACCCGGAAACCGTGTCTACAGATTATGACACTTCCGACCGCCTCTACTTTGAGCCGGTAACGCTGGAAGACGTGCTGGAAATCGTGCGTATCGAGAAGCCAAAAGGCGTGATCGTTCAGTACGGTGGTCAGACTCCACTGAAACTGGCTCGTGAGCTGGAAGCCGCAGGTGTGCCAATTATCGGTACCAGTCCGGATGCCATCGACCGTGCAGAAGACCGTGAGCGTTTCCAGCAGGCGGTTGATCGTCTGGGCCTGAAACAGCCTGCGAACGCCACCGTAACCGCGATAGATATGGCGGTTGAGAAAGCGGCACTGATTGGCTATCCACTGGTGGTACGTCCTTCTTATGTGCTGGGCGGACGTGCCATGGAAATCGTTTACGACGAAATCGACCTGAAGCGTTACTTCCAGAATGCGGTTGCGGTATCCAACGATGCACCCGTGCTGCTGGATCGCTTCCTTGATGATGCAGTGGAAGTGGATGTGGATGCGATTTGTGACGGCGAGCGCGTGATGATTGGCGGCATCATGGAGCACATTGAGCAGGCTGGCGTTCACTCTGGTGACTCCGCCTGTTCTCTGCCAGCCTACACGCTGAGCAAAGAGATTCAGGACGTGATGCGTCAGCAGGTAGAGAAGCTGGCCTTTGAACTGGACGTTCGCGGCCTGATGAACGTCCAGTTTGCAGTGAAGGACAACGAGGTTTACCTGATTGAGGTTAACCCACGCGCTGCCCGTACCGTACCCTTCGTTTCCAAAGCTACTGGCGTACCTCTGGCGAAAGTGGCTGCCCGCGTGATGGCAGGTAAAACGCTGACGCAGCAGGGCGTAACGGAAGAAGTTATCCCACCTTACTACTCCGTGAAGGAAGTGGTGCTGCCGTTCAACAAATTCCAGGGTGTTGACCCCATTCTCGGCCCTGAAATGCGTTCTACCGGTGAAGTCATGGGCGTTGGTCGTAGCTTTGCAGAAGCCTTCTCCAAGGCGATGCTGGGTGCGCAGAGCAACATGAAGCACTCGGGACGCGCATTGCTGTCGGTGCGTGAAGGCGATAAGAAACGCATTGTTGCCCTGGCCGCGAAACTGCTGGAGCTGGGCTTTGAGCTTGATGCTACCAGCGGCACGGCGAAAGTGCTGGCGGATGCCGGCATTACTGTCCGTCGCGTCAACAAGGTGCATGAAGGCCGTCCTCATATCCAGGACCGCCTGAAAAACGGTGAGTATGCTTACATCGTTAACACCACCGCAGGGCGTCAGGCGATTGAGGATTCTAAACTGATTCGCCGCAGCGCTCTGCAGTACAAGGTGCATTACGACACCACGCTGAACGGTGGTTTCGCTACCACCACCTCTCTGAGCGCGAACGCTACCGATCAGGTGATTTCCGTTCAGGAAATGCATGCGCAGATCGCAGGCTAAGCCTTAATCAGCACGATAAAATCCTCGCCCCGGCGGGGATTTTTTTGCCCGATCCGACTGAAATGTAAAGTTAGTTACAATTGTCACAAAAATGTCATTTATGTGATGCTGCTAAAGGTGTTGCTGGTCTCACTCCCTTATCATTCCCTTCGCTCTGCTTCGACCTTCATTCCGGGCATCGATGCCCCTAAATTTAATCAGGGACCCCCATGAAAAAACTCCTCCTTGCCACACTGATTTGTGCTGCTTCCGTACAAATGGCTTTTGCGGCTAAAGATGTCACCTCTCAGCCTGACGCTTACTTTTTGAAAGAAGGGCAGGTAGTGGACAGTCTTTCGATGCTTCCGCCGCCGCCAGCTATGGACAGCATTGATTTCCTCAATGACAAAGCACAGTACGATGTGGGCAAAATGCTGCGGAATACCCCAAGGGGCAAGCAGGCGTGGAGTGATGCGCATGTGGCAGGCGACGGTGTGGCAGAGGCATTTTCTCAGGCTTTTGGAATCAGCATCAATAAAGAGAAAACACCGGAAATTTACAGGCTGGTGATGAAAATGCGTGAGGATGCTGGCGATCTGGCCACCCGGTCAGCCAAAAATCACTATATGCGCGTGCGGCCTTTCGCCTTCTACAACGAACCGACCTGCCGTTCAGATGAAGAGAGCACGCTGTCGAAGAACGGCTCTTATCCTTCCGGGCATACCACTATCGGCTGGGCAACAGCGCTGGTACTGGCAGAGATCAATGTCAGTCGCCAGGGCATCATTCTCAATCGTGGGTATGAGATGGGGCAGAGCAGGGTGATTTGTGGTTATCACTGGCAGAGTGATGTCACCGCTGCCCGTATCGTAGCTTCCGCCGTAGTGGCTCGTCTGCATGCCGATGCGACATTTACCGAACAGTTACAAAAAGCCAAAGAGGAGTTTAAGCGGATCTCAGAAGCTTCCTGACAGGCCCAACCGGACAGCTCCGGTGCAGGGGAGGTCCGGTATCCGTGATTTTCTGACAATCAGAAAGCCATGCCCGATTTATTCCGGCATGGCAGAGAATAGAGCGTAAGTAGGATCAGGAAAGTGCGACTTTAATACCCAGCGCGATCAGTACGCCGCCCAGCAGTTTATCAATCAGCTTTTGCGCTTTAGCCAGTCCACGACGTACCGGAGCGCTCTGAATAATAATGATCAGCAATGGCCACCAGACTGAAGAGAGGGCGAGGATGATGCCGGCGTACCAGACTTTTTCGCCCAGGCCTGAATTCACGTTGAGCACCTGAGTAAACATCGACAGGAAAAACAGCGTCGCTTTCGGATTCAACAAATTGCACAGGTATCCCTGAAGAAATGCCTTTTTCAGTGAGGTGGTTTCCGGTGTCACATTACTGAGATCCATTTTACTGCCGCCCCGTGACAGCAACGCCTGAACACCAATAAAGATCAGGTACGCGGCTCCGACATATTTCAGCAGCATAAACAGCCACGGGGTGGTGGTAATCACTACAGCCAGACCAGCCACGCAATAAGCCATGTGTGTCGCCACGGCACAGTTAACCCCCAGCGCGGTAAACATCGCGGCAGTGCGGGGATAACGGGCAGCATTCTTGATAATCAGAAAGAAATCGGGACCGGGTGAAAGCATTCCCAGCGCCGCAATTGTGAAGATAATCAAGCTGGTTTCTAACATGGTGGCATCCTGTAGCAAATGAGGCGCGAATTCTAGCACGTTCGCGGCATTTTACAGCTATCAGCCAGCGTAAATACAACGCAATCGTTACCCTGTAAAACCTTTACGCAAAACCGGAGGAAGGGGTATCGACGAAAGTTTCACCTTTACGTATGATGGCGCCAATTTTACACCTTGCTGAGTTTCTAAAATGATAAGCCTGATTGCGGCCATGGCGGCCGACCGTGTTATTGGTATGGATAATGCCATGCCGTGGCACCTGCCAGCCGATTTGGCCTGGTTTAAACGTCACACGTTGAACAAACCTGTGATTATGGGACGCCGTACCTGGGAGTCCATAGGGCGCCCGCTGCCGGGAAGAAAGAATATTGTCATCAGCAGCAACCCTGGCGATGCAGAAGGAGCAACCTGGGTGACCTCGGTGGAAGAAGCCTTGCAGGCAGCCGGTGAGGTTGAAGAGATCATGGTGATCGGCGGTGGCCGTATCTACGAGCAGCTGTTACCGCGTGCTGACCGTCTCTACCTGACGCATATTGACGCTGAAGTGGTTGGCGATACCGTTTTTCC
Organism: Erwinia sp. E_sp_B01_1; assembly: GCF_036865545.1. Classification (NCBI taxonomy): domain Bacteria; kingdom Pseudomonadati; phylum Pseudomonadota; class Gammaproteobacteria; order Enterobacterales; family Erwiniaceae; genus Erwinia; species Erwinia sp. E_sp_B01_1. Next base: position 802,498 of record NZ_CP142208.1, read on the forward strand.
GGATTTCGAACCGGAAGAGTGGCAATCGACCTTCAGTGAATTCCATGATGCGGATGAAAAAAATACCCACAGCTACTGTTTCGAAATTCTCGACCGTCGCTGATAAAAAAACAGGGCGATATCGCCCTGTTCTCTTTTACGCTTCCAGTGCTCTTTCACGGTTGGAAGGCTGCACGAACCACGCCTTGTCCTCCCAGCGCAGCATCGTCAGGTTTCCCCCCAGCAGCATCCCGTATCCAGCCCGATAATGCCTTCCGGCGTGCCTTTACCTTCCAGCGAAGCCCAGTGACCAAAGACTATGGTGTAATCGCTGGCGACCGGCCCCGGTATAGTGAACCAGGGTTTCAGCGGCGGAGGCGCCGTTTCTGGCGTATCTTTGCAGATCATATCCAGCTGCCCGTTAGGGAAACAGAAACGCATCCGCGTAAGCGCATTGGTACTGAAGCGTAAACGGGCGAGACCAGTGAGTTCCGGTGACCAGTTATTCGGCATATCTCCGTACATGGCATCAATGAACAGCGGATAAGTATCGCTCGATAACACCGCTTCAACTTCACGGGCACACATTTTTGCCGTCTCAATATCCCATTGAGGGGTGATCCCGGCGTGCGCCATCACCAGCTTCTTCTCTTCATCAACCTGCAGCAAGGGCTGGCGCCGCAGCCAGTTGATCAGCTCATCCGCATCCTCTGCTTCCAGCAAAGGGGTGAGGCGATCCTTGGGTTTATTGCGACTGATGCCGGCGAAGACAGCCAGAAGGTGCAGGTCGTGATTGCCCAGAACCAGACGCACACACTCACCCAGCGATCGAACATAGCGCAGAACATCAAGAGAACCTGGCCCGCGTGCGACGAGATCGCCTGTCAGCCAGAGGGTGTCCTGCACCGGATCGAAATCAACCTGTTGCAGCAGAGAGTGAAGTTCATCGTAGCATCCGTGGATGTCACCGATCAGATATGTGCTCATGTAACCTTCCCAGGCAAAGGCGACAGACGCGGCAATCACCGCTATGCCTGAAAGCTTCAGGCACTGTCTGCGTAATCAGATAAATTAATGGATATGGCTGGGGATGGCCAGCCTGAACACCGGGATGTCGACCTGAAAGGTTTCGCCTTCACTGTCGATCATTATGTAATGGCCCTGCATGGTACCCATTGGGGTTTCGAGAACGGCACCGCTGGTGTACTGAAACTCGTTGCCGGGTTCGATATGCGGCTGTTCACCCACCACACCTTCTCCCTGAACTTCAGTTTCACGCCCATTACCATTGGTAATCAGCCAGTAACGGCCCAGCAGTTGAACGGCGGCACGCCCCAGATTGCGTATTGTGACGGTATAAGCAAAAACATAACGTTCTTCTTCAGGCACAGATTGCGAAGGGATAAAAGCACTCTGTACATGGACACAAACACGGGGCGTATCGCTCATCAGTTCTGGTTCTCCTGCGTCTGGGGATGCGCAGAAAGCCAGTTGGCTAACTGGCAATATTGCGCCACAGAGATGTTTTCCGCCCGTAGGGTCGGGTCGATGTTCAACTCCTGCAGTGTCTCAAGCGTGAACAGATGCCCCAGGCTGTTGCGCAGCGTTTTGCGACGCTTACCAAAGGCTTCTGTAGTGATCCTGCTGAGAACACGTAAATCCTGCACCGGATTAGGGATGTTAGCATGCGGCATCAAACGCACCACGGCTGACTCCACTTTTGGCGGTGGGGTAAAAGATTCTGGCGGCACTTCAAGCACCGGGATAACCTGGCAGAAATATTGCGCCATAACGGTCAGACGGCCATAGGCCTTGCTGCCCGGACCTGCCACCAGCCGGTTTACCACCTCTTTCTGCAGCATGAAGTGCATATCTTTGATTGAGTTAGTATAGCTGAAAAGGTGGAACATCAACGGCGTGGAGATGTTGTAAGGCAGGTTACCAAACACGCGCAATGACTGACCTTTTTCGCGGGCATACTCTGCGAAATCAAAGGTCATGGCATCCTGCTGGAAAATGGTCAGCTTGGGACCCAGAAACGGGTGCGTCTGCAGACGGGCCGCCAGATCGCGGTCAATTTCAATCACCGTCATGGCGTCCAGACGCTCGCCAACCGGTTCGGTTAACGCGGCCAGGCCGGGACCAATTTCCACTACAACCTCACCTTTTTGCGGGTGAATAGCGGAAACAATGCTGTCGATGATGTACTTATCGTTAAGGAAGTTCTGTCCGAAACGTTTGCGGGCGAAGTGGCCCTGGTGAACGCGATTATTCATTACTGCTCTTGATCATGGTGATGGCGAGGTTAAGCGCCGTAACAAAGCTGCCCGCATCAGCGTTACCCAGACCAGCCAGTTCAAGGGCGGTGCCGTGGTCAACGGAGGTACGGATAAAGGGCAGGCCGAGGGTGATATTCACCGCACGCCCGAATCCCTGATATTTTAGCACCGGTAAACCCTGGTCGTGATACATCGCCAGGACAGCATCGGCATGCTGTAAATATTTAGGCTGGAACAGGGTATCAGCCGGTAAAGGGCCGGTCAGTTGCATGCCCTGCTGACGGAGTTCGTTCAGCGCCGGGATGATCACATCAATCTCTTCCCGTCCCATGTGCCCACCTTCGCCCGCATGAGGATTCAGACCGCAGACGAAAATATGCGGAGAAGCCAGACCGAACTTACTTTTCAGGTCGGCATGCAGAATGCCGATTACTTCGTGCAGGCTTTCGCGGGTAATAGCATCAGACACCGCTTTCAGCGGCAGGTGCGTGGTAGCCAGAGCAACGCGCAGCTCTTCTGTCGCCAGCATCATGACAACACGCTCGCACTGGGCACGCTCTGCAAAGAATTCGGTATGCCCGCTGAAGGGAATGCCCGCATCGTTGATCACGCCCTTATGGACCGGGCCGGTAATCAACGCGGCGAATTCGCCGTTCAGGCAGCCATCGCAGGCACGGGCCAGGGTTTCCAGCACGTAATGGCTGTTTGCCACACAGAGCTCTCCGGCTCTGACCGGCTCCGGAGTGGCCACGGGCAGCACGGTAAGGGTGCCCGCAGTTTGCGGCCGGGCTGCCACGCCGGGCTGGTACTCTCTCAGCGTCAGGGGTAAACCCAGCTTTGCCGCACGCTCGCGCAGCAAAGCTGGATCGGCACACACCACCAGTTCAACTGGCCAGTCGCGATGGGCCAGTTGAAGGGTGACATCGGGACCAATCCCGGCAGGTTCGCCGGGAGTGATCACAACGCGTACGTTACTGAGCATTAGGATCCAAAATTTTCACGTAGGCTGAAGCACGTTGCTCCTGCATCCAGGTCTGTGCTTCTTCTGCAAACTTACGGTTGAACAGCAAACGGTAAGCACGCTCTTTCTGCGCCGCATCAGTTTTGTCCACCTGACGGGTGTCCAGCAACTGAATCAGGTGCCAGCCGAAGGAGGAGTGAACCGGCGTGCTGAGCTGGCCTTTTTTCATTTTCATCAGCGCATCACGGAAGGCCGGGTCATACATCTCCGGAGAACTCCAGCCCAGATCGCCGCCCTGATTTGCAGAGCCAGGATCCTGAGAAAGCTGTTTAGCCGCTTCAGCAAAGGTGGTTTTTCCGCTGTTGATTTCAGCTGAAACCTGCTCCAGTTTCTGACGCGCCTGCTCATCAGTCATTACCGGTGAAGGCTTAAGCAGAATATGACGGGCATGCACTTCGGTTACCGAAATGTTCTGGCTGTCGCCGCGCACATCGTTGACCTTCAGGATGTGGAAACCTACGCCTGAACGAATGGGACCGATGATATCGCCTTTCTTCGCGGTGACCAGGGCCTGAGCGAACAGAGAGGGCAGTTCCTGAATTTTACCCCAACCCATGTTGCCGCCTTTCAGCGCCTGAGGATCTGCAGAATAGGTGATCGCCAGCTTGCCAAAGTCAGCGCCGTTTTTGCCCTGACTTACCAGCTGCTTCGCCAGGATTTCCTGGTCATCAACCTGTTGCTGAGTCGGGTTTTCTGGCAGTGGCAGAAGAATGTGGCTGAGGTTCAGTTCCGTGCTGGCATTGTTTTGTGAGGCAACCTGCTTAGAGAGTGAGTCCACTTCCTGAGGCAGAATAGTGACGCGACGACGCACTTCATTGTTACGCACTTCAGCAATGGTCATCTCTTTACGGATCTGCTCGCGATAAGTGCCGTAGTTCATGCCGTCATAGGCCAGACGGCTACGTAACTGATCGGCAGACATTTTGTTCTGAGCCGCGATATTGCCAATTGCCTGATCCAGCTGAGCGTCAGTAATCTGCACGCCGCCCTGTTTAGCCATTTGCAGCAGGATATTGTCCATCACCAGGCGTTCAACAATCTGATGACGCAGCGTTTTGTCATCGGGAAGCTGTTGACCAGCCTGCTGTGCCTGACCTTTAACCGACCGCAACATCCCGTCGACATCACTCTCTAAAACCACGCCGTTATTTACCACAGCGGCGACTTTATCAACAACTTGCGGGGCTGCAAACGCGGTGTTGGCCGTCAGCGCTGCACCAAGGATCAGCATTCTCCAGTTCTTCATACTTTTTCCATTCTTCTATCCGCACTGCGGGTTTGCATAAACATAATCACAACATCAGAAAGAGCGCTGATAAGGCAGAATGCCCTGACGCAGCATTTGACCGGTGCCGAGGCTATAAGAAGGACTCAGGCCACGTAGCTCAATGTTGAACGAAATTTTATTGTCGTACTTACTCTGGTCGTCTTCCCAACTGGTGATTTTGCGTTCGTAACCCAGACGGATGGCGTAGCAGCAGGAACTGTACTGCACACCAAGCAGCTGATCGGCAGGCTGTTTTGCTTTGGTATCGTAATACCATGCGCCTACCACCGACCAGGCGTCGGCAATCGGCCAGCTTGCCGTCACACCTGCCTGCGAAATCCCATCCTGATAGCCTGGGTTTCTGATCCGGGTTAACGTCTGCTCAATATATTCCGGGCTGGTATAGCGGTAGTTCAGCTGCACCATACGGTCGGCATCACGGCGGTATTCCAGTACGGCATTGCCCTGCGAAATATTATCAAGGCGTGTGTCATACTGGATGCCACCCCGGGTGCTCCAGCGGTCGCTGATCCTGTAATAGGTATCACCGGCCCACACCAGGCTGCCACGATCGTCGCTATCCACATCTTCCAGACCGGTACGAGATGGAGTAAACGAGTAGATTTGACCTACAGAAGCGTTAAAACGTTCAACCAGATCGTTATCAAAAATTCGCGTGGTGACGCCGCTGGTTACCTGGTTCGCTGAAGCGATGCGATCCAGACCACTGTAGGTGCGGTCGCGGAACAGACCAGTGTAGTCACTTTGCAGCAGCGTGGAGTCATAAGCGCGGATATCGCTCTGATCGCGATAAGGGATGTAGAGGTACTGCATGCGCGGTTCCAGCGTCTGCGTGTAGCCCTGAGACCAGTCCATATCGCGGTCAAACACCATCTTGCCATCAACCTTGAACTGCGGCATCACGCGGTTCACGCTGCTCTTCAGCTGGTTGTCCCTGCTGCTGCTCAGGCTGTTCCAGTATTCAATATCATCCTGCTGATAATGCGTAGCCAGCAATTTGGCTTCGGTATTCAGGCTTCCCCAACCGTTTGACATCGGCAGGTTAATGGTCGGTTCCAGGTGCAGACGGGTCGCATCCGGATACTGTTCATTAACATTGGTAAATTTTACCGCCTGAGCATAGAGATGCGTATCAAACGGGCCAACGTCATTCTGGTAGTAGTTAAAGTCGAACTGCGGCTCAGCACGGTAAACATCACGTGAGGCGTTGGTGGAGAAGATCTGGAACTGCTTGGTCGACAGCGTGGCATCCCAGTTTTTCTCGGCATAGCCGATACTGAATTTTTGCGTGACGTAGCCGTCGGTCGAGTTACCGTAGGTAGAATCCAGATCGGTAAAGTAGTAAGGATCGCTGACCTTGGTGTAATCAATGTTGAAGCGCCAGTTCTGGTCATACACACCTGAGTGCTTCCAGTAGAACAACCAGCGGTTGGTATCTTTATCAGCAGGGTGATCTTTGTCGTACTGATCGTCACCCGGCAGGTAATCAAATTCCATCAGGCCGGCACCGGCTTTGGACAGATAACGGAATTCATTCTGCCACTGCAGTCCACGTTCACTCATATAGTGAGGCGTAATGGTGGCATCGGCCTGAGGTGCAATGTTCCAGTAATAGGGCAGTAAGAACTCAAAACCGTTGGAACTGCCATATTTGGCATTTGGGATCAGGAAGCCTGAACGACGACGGTCGCCAATGGGCAGTTGCAGATAGGGGCTGTACAGCACCGGCACCGAACCGATTTTAAAGCGGGCGTTCCAGATTTCTGCAACCTGCTCTTCACGGTCTTCGATCACTTCGGTTCCTGCAACGCTCCAGCTGTTATTGCCGGGCAGACAGGAAGTGAAGGTCCCATTTTCAAGAATGGTATAGCGATTCTGGCCGCGCAGTTTCATCTGATCGCCAGTACCGCGCCCCTGGCGGCCTACCATCTGGTACTCACCGTCCCAGACGTTGGTATCTTTGGTGTTCAGGTTTGACCAGGCTTTCGGACCTTTCAGGATGACCTGATTGTCGTCATAGTGCACATTACCTAACGCATCCACGGTACGCACAGGCGTCGTCTGACCCGGCTGCTGTTTCTGATGCAGCTGAACCTCGTCAGAGAGCATACGGCTGTTACCCTGCTGGATATCGACATTGCCGGTGAAGACAGCATTGTCCGGGTAATTGCCTTTGGCCTTATCTGCATTGATCGTTACCGGCAGGTCATTGGTATTTTTTCCCTGCACCAGAGGACGATCGTAGCTTGGCACACCCAGCATACACTGTGATGCGAGGTCGTCGGCCAGACCCTGCTGGCTGTAAAGCGCTGTGCCGATAAGCGTGGCCAGCAAAGTAGGTAATCGTTTTTTCATACGCGGTATCGAAAATTCCGTGATAGCAGGCATCATGCCGACAAACGGTTCAGAGACTAACGTACTCAACTGCGTTGCGCTAGTGTTATACCCTTCATCTTTCATATTGCCAGAGCGAAAGTGAAAGGGTTTCTTCTGATGTTTGACCGCGTTGCCGTTAGGCTCTGAGATAAATGACAGGTATGATAATGCAATTTTTAGCCTTGAGCATGGCGAAATGAGGAGTATATGCGCTATTGGGGAAAAGTAATTGGCCTTGTGCTCGGTTTGTTGAGCGGCACCGGCTTTTGGGGCATAGCGTTTGGCCTGCTGATAGGTCATCTGATCGATAAAGCGCGTTCCGTTCAGGGACAGGGCTATTTTGCCAATCAGCAGACCAGGCAGACGCTCTTTTTCCGTACCACCTTTCAGGTGATGGGTCATCTGACCAAGTCAAAAGGCCGTGTCACCAATGCCGATATTCAGATGGCTTCAATGCTGATGGATCGTATGCAGCTGCATGGCGAAGCCAGAACTTCGGCTCAGCGTGCTTTCCGTGAAGGCAAAGAGGGTGACTATCCTTTACGCAGCAAGCTGCGTGAGCTGCGTAGCGCCTGCTTTGGTCGTTTTGACCTGATCAGAATGTTTCTGGAGATTCAGATACAGGCGGCGTTTGCGGATGGTTCCCTGCATCCAAAAGAGCGGCAGGTCCTCTACGTTATTGCGGAAGAGTTGGGCATTTCTCATGCGCAGTTCGATCAGTTCCTGCGAATGATGGAAGGCGGCCAGCAGTTTGGCGGCGGTCAGTATCAGGGGAGCGCGGGTTCGCAGGGGGGCTTTGGCCAGGCGCGCCGCGGTCCTACGCTGGAAGATGCCTGTAGCGTTCTGGGAGTGAAAAGCAGCGATGATGCCACCACCATCAAACGCGCCTATCGCAAACTGATGAGCGAGCACCATCCGGACAAGCTGGTGGCTAAAGGCTTGCCACCCCAGATGATGGAAATGGCCAAGCAGAAAGCGCAGGAAATCCAGGCTGCCTGGGACCTGATTAAGAATGAGAAAGGCTTTAAGTGATCGCACTGCGCGGCTGACGTCTGCAAGGGCGTTATTCCGCTACAGCAGAAGATGAATATTGCTGGCGAACCCGAAGCGATGGGAGCATATGCCTTGAACAAAGCATCACGGGCCATGGACGGCCCGTGCTGAGCTGGCAGGGATGGCGCTTTTTGCGTCTTTGTGAGAGGCATATGCTCCCTGAGCCTGCACCGGGTCAACAAGCTAAAAGGGACGAATCATTTCGTCCCTTTTTTACGTTAAAAATCGGCAGGTTGCCGGAAGGTCATGGGCGTCTGGTAGTGCGGGTGGGTGACAGTAAGCATCTCGGCATGCAGTTGCAGGCGCGGTGCCATAGCTTTCGCTGCGTCGTGAGCATAAAAGTTATCGCCCAGAATCGGATGGCCCAGCGCCAGCATATGCACCCTTAACTGGTGTGAACGTCCGGTAATAGGTTTTAACTGCACGCGAGCGCTGTTATCTGCTTCATACTCCAGCACCAGATATTCAGTCTGCGCTGACTTCCCCGTTTCAAAGCAGACTTTCTGCTTCGGCCTGTTGGGCCAGTCGCAAATCAGCGGAAGATCCACCAGGCCCTTTTCCTGTTCAGGATGTCCCCAGACCCGCGCGATATAGGTTTTTTGCGGTTCCCGCTCGCGGAACTGGCGCTTAAGCTCCCGCTCTGCGGCTTTGGTTAACGCCACCACCATCACGCCGCTGGTGGCCATATCCAGACGGTGGACCGACTCCGCAGCAGGGAAATCGCGCTGGATTCGGGTCATCACACTGTCTTTATGCTCTTCGGGTCGCCCGGGGACAGAGAGCAGCCCACTGGGTTTATTGACCACGATAATGTGCTCATCCTGATAAAGGATATGGAGCCAGGGATCCTGCGGTGGGTTATAGGGTTCCATCTTGTTGCCTGTCAGGGGCGGCTCACGCCGCCCCATGTTGAGTTACTGATGCGTTACGACAATCAGGCGCAGCGCGTCGAGACGCCAGCCAGCTTCGTTCAGCGCTGACAGAACCTGTTCACGATTACTCTCCAGCGCGTCAATTTCATCCTGACGGATGTTCGGGTTAACGGCGCTTAAAGCTTCCAGGCGTGACAGTTCTGCACTGAGTTTTTCATCGGCTTCCTGACGGGCAACGTCGATCACCTCCCTGGCCTGTGCCGCCGCTTCATCCTCTGCCAGCTTCAGGATCGCATGCACATCCTGCTGCACCGCATTCACCAGTTTGCTGCCAGTATGGCGGTTGACGGCATTTAACTGACGGTTGAAGCTCTCAAACTCGACCTTAGCGGCAAGATTGGTACCCTTGCGATCCACCAGCATCCGCACCGGAGTAGGCGGCAGGAAGCGGGTCAGTTGCAGATGCTTAGGCGCCTGAGCCTCCACCACGTAGATCAGCTCAACCAGCAGGGTGCCCACCGGCAGGGCTTTGTTTTTCAGCAGTGACAGCGCGCAGCTTCCGGTGTCGCCAGAGAGGATCAAATCCAGTCCGTTACGGATGATCGGATGCTCCCACGTCACATACTGGGCATCTTCACGGGAAAGCGCCTGGCCCCGATCGAAGGTGATGGTGCAGCCATCTTCCGGCAGACCAGGGAAATCCGGTACCAGCATGTGATCGCCAGGGGTCAGGACAATCAGATTGTCGCTGCGATCTTCCTGGTTAATCCCGACGATATCAAACAGGTTGAGCGCAAAGTTCACCAGTTCAATATCGTTATCCTGCTCGCCAATCTTCTCTGCCAGCGCCTGGGCTTTTTCGCCACCGTTGGAGTTCAGCTCAAGAAGACGATCGCGGCCCTGTTCAAGCTGGATTTTCAGCGCGTTATGCTGCTTACGGCAGTCGGCGATAAAGGTTTCCAGCCCTTCGGTATTTTCTGGTGAAGCCAGGTATTCGATCAGCTGGGTGTAAGCTTTGTCATATATGGTGCGACCAGTCGGGCAGGTGTGCTCAAACGCGTCCAGTCCTTCGTGATACCACTGCACCAGCACCGACTGAGCGGTTTTTTCCAGGTAAGGCACATGGATCTGGATGTCGTGCGCCTGACCGATACGATCCAGACGACCAATACGCTGCTCCAGCAGGTCCGGGTTAAACGGCAGATCGAACATTACCATCTGGTTGGCAAACTGGAAGTTACGGCCTTCGGAACCGATTTCGGAACAGAGCAGCACCTGAGCACCGTCGTCTTCAGAAGCAAACCAGGCAGATGCGCGGTCGCGTTCGATAATTGACAGACCTTCATGGAATACCGCCGCGCGGATCCCTTCCCGCTCACGCAGAACCTGTTCCAGTTGCAACGCGGTCGCTGCTTTGGCACAGATCACCAGCACTTTTTGATCGCGGTGGCTGGTCAGGAAGCCCATCAGCCACTCCACGCGGGGATCAAAGTTCCACCAGGTGCCGCTGTCGCCTTCAAATTCCTGATAAATCTGTTCCGGATAAAGCATATCGCGTGCGCGTTCATCAACGGATTTACGCGCGCTCATGATGCCGGAGACTTTGATCGCCGTATGATACTGCGTTGGCAGAGGCAAACGGATCTGATGCAGTTCACGTTTCGGGAAGCCTTTCACACCGTTACGGGTGTTACGGAACAGAACGCGGCTGGTGCCGTGGCGATCCATCAGCATGCTGATCAGTTCCTGGCGCGCGTCCAGCTTGCCTTCGCGATCGCTGTTGGCGGTTTGCAGCAGAGGTTCAATGTCCTGCTCGCCCACCAGATCGCTCAGCATGTTCATCTCATCCTGGCTGATAGATTTATCAGCCAGCAGGCCAGTTACGGCATCCGCAATCGGACGGAAATGCTGCTGCTCTTCAACAAAGGCGGCAAAGTCATGGAAACGATCCGGATCCAGCAGGCGCAGACGCGCAAAGTGGCTCTCCATCCCCAGCTGTTCCGGCGTTGCTGTTAACAGCAGTACGCCAGGGATGTTTTCGGCCAGCTGCTCAATAACCTGATACTCACGACTTGGCTGACCCTCATCCCAGGCCAGGTGGTGAGCTTCATCAACAATCAGCAGATCCCATGAGGCATCAGCCATCATCTCCAGACGCAGTTTATTACGGCGTACGAAGTCGAGGGAGCAGATCACCAGCTGTTCGGTTTCAAACGCATTGTCGCTGTCGAGCTGTGCCTGCGCATAACGCTCATCATCAAACAGCGCGAAGCGCAGGTTAAAGCGGCGCAGCATCTCAACCAGCCACTGGTGCTGCAGTGTTTCAGGCACCACGATCAGCACGCGCTCGGCACGGCCTGCCAGCAGTTGCTGATGAATAATCATCCCGGCTTCAATGGTTTTACCCAGGCCCACTTCATCGGCCAGTAAAACGCGGGGAGCGTGACGGCGACCCACATCATGGGCGATATGCAGTTGGTGAGGGATCAGGCTGGTGCGCATGCCGCGCAGGCCGCTGATCGCCAAACGGTATTGTTCGCTCTGGTACTTGCGCGCGCGAAAACGCAGGGCGAAGCGATCCATACGGTCAAGCTGGCCGGCAAACAGGCGATCCTGAGGCTTGCTGAACACCAGCTTGCTGTCGAGCATCACTTCGCGCATTACCACGTCAGTTTCGCCGGTATCAAGGCGGGTACCCGTATAGGTCATCAGGCCGTTTTCGGTGGAGACGTCTTCCACTTCAAGCTGCCAGCCTTCATGACTGGTAATGGTGTCGCCCGGGTTAAACATTACGCGGGTGATAGGAGAATCATTTCTGGCATAAAGACGGTTTTCGCCGGTGGCGGGGAAAAGCACAGTCACCATGCGCGTGTCCACCGCGACGATAGTGCCCAATCCCAATTCGCTTTCCGTATCGCTGATCCAGCGTTGACCAAGTGTAAAAGGCATAGATATTCGGCTCGATTCTCTTAGAGGTTATAGCAGGCAATAGCTCGGCGGCCCGGCACTCAGTGCCCGGCACAAAAATTCTGATTCAGGAGGGATGCTATGGTACTGGAAGGTGATGCGTTCGTCACCTGTCAAAAAAGACCCAACTGACCTGTTACCAGTGTAGCAAAGTCATCCTGCAGGAAAGGCAATATTCCCTCAGCTACCGGTTGAAGCTGTCGCGTAAGGTAGTGATCGTAATCCAGCGGGGTGATCCTGGCTTCCAGCGGTTCCGGTCCGGACGTCGCCATGACATAGCGAATTTTACCGCCATTTTGATACTGCAGAGGGCGGCCAAGTTTCTCGTTCTGCTCATCGGCCAGCCTGGCGGCACGCACGTGGGGCGGCACGTTACGTTGATAATCATTCAGGGGACGGCGCAATCGCTTTTTATAGATCAGCCGATCGTCCAGCTCGCCATCAAGTAGCTGGCGTACCGTTTCCCTGATGTAATCCTGGTAGGGCAATTTCTTGAAAATCCGGCGGTAGAGCTCCTGCTGGAAATCCTGTGCCAGCGGCGTCCAGTCGGTGCGGACCGTCTCCAGCCCTTTAAACACCATGCGCTCCGTGTCGCCTTCGACGATCAGGCCGGCATAGCGTTTCTTGCTGCCCTGTTCGGCCCCGCGAATGGTCGGCATCAGGAAGCGGCTGAAATGGGTTTCAAACTCCAGCTCCAGCGCGCTTTCCAGCCCATACTCCTGCTCAAGATGCTGACGCCACCAGGCATTGACCTTTTGCACCAGATGCTGGCCAATCGCCGCGGCTGCCTGCTGATCATGGGGTGTTTTCAGCCAGACAAAGGTGGAGTCCGTGTCGCCATAAATCACGTCATAACCTTCGGCTTCTACCAGCTCTTTGGTCTGGCGCATAATTTCATGGCCGCGAAGGGTGATTGAGGAAGCAAGGCGGGGATCGAAAAAGCGGCAGGCGCTGGTGCCCAGCACGCCATAAAAGGCATTCATGATAATTTTCAGCGCCTGAGAAAGCGGTTTGTTGCCCTGTTTTTTGGCCGCCTCACGCCCCTGCCAGATTTGGTTCACAATCTCCGGCAGACAATGGGTGGTGCGGGAGAAGCGTGCGCCTTTAAAGCCGCTGACCGACTCCTTATCATCGGGATGTGCCAGACCTTCAACCAGTCCGACAGGGTCGATCAGAAAAGTCCGGATGATAGAGGGATAGAGGCTTTTGTAATCCAGCACCAGTACCGAGTCATACAGGCCAGGGCGGGAATCCATCACGTAGCCGCCAGGGCTTGCCTCCGGTGCCACCTCGCCCAGACCTGGCGCGACAAAACCGGCGCGGTGCATACGGGGAAGATAGAGATGACCGAAAGCCGCCACTGAACCGCCATGACGATCCACCGGCAAGCCGTTTACCGAGGAGCGTTCCAGCAGGAACGGCATCAGCTGAGTGTGCTGGAAAATGCGCGTTACCAGCTCACAGTCTTTCAGGTTGTAGAGCGCGAGGGCCGGTTTATCTTCCGCAAAGCGCTGCTCGATTTCCTGCATTCTGTCCCAGGGATTATTGATCGCTTTGCCTTCGCCCAGTAATTCCCGCGAAACGGCTTCCAGGCTGAAAGAGTCAAAATTCCAGAAGGCGGATTTCAGCGCTTCGATACCGTCGATCAGCAATCTGCCGGTGGCCTGGGCAAAGAAGACGCCAGGCTTGAAGCCGTGTTCACGCCACTCCAGCGGCTCATTATTGCGGCCAAGCCGCAGGGGAATGCCGTAACGATCGGCGTGTTTTTGCAGTACGCGAAGATCGAACTGCACTACGTGCCAGCCAATCAGTACATCAGGGTCGTGTTGCAGGAACCACTCGTTGAGCTTTTCCATCAGCTGTGGCCGGCTGGAGACATACTCCAGATTGAAATCCAGCTTGCTGGCATCGGCATTTTCCGGGCCTAACATATAGACATCCCGGCGGCCGCATCCTTCAAGTCCGATGCAGTACAATTCGCCGTGGCGGGTGGTTTCAATATCCAGCGAGACCCACTTCAGAGGAGGGCGGTAATCGGGATGGGGTTTTAAACGGGCGTTGACCAGGCTGTTACCCTGCGGCTGGCCGCTGAACCACACGGGGGAGGTGATAAACCGCTCCATCAGAAAGCGATCCGGTGGCCGCACATCGGCTTCATAAACCATCACGCCGTTTTCTCGCAGCAGCTTCTCCAGCTTTTGTAGCTGACGATACTGTCGGCAATAGAGCCCCACCACTGGCCGCTGGCGAAAATCTTTCAGCTCCAGAGGTGCAAAGCGGATATTACGCTCCTGTTTCAGCAGCGCTTCAGCCTGGGCCTGATACTCCTGTGGAATAAAGGCCACGGACTCCTGCGGTGGCAGCACCACTCTTTGCGGGCCACTGTCTGTAGCCAGCCAAAGTACCACTTCAGTCCCTGAAGGCGTGTCCCGCCAGTGGCGTGTAAGCAGAAAGCCTGCGCGTGCGTCGTTCACCTGAAAGCCTTGTCGCTGGATCAATAACCAATTATAGCATGTTTATTTATACAGTGCTTAGAGGGTGCTGCGAGGCTGACAGGCTTCCATACAAAACAGGCCTTGACGGATCACGGGTGTCTCAGGACAATCCGACCTTAATCATATAAAAGTGTGGAAAGTATGGAAGCCTGGCTGCAACACCTTATAACGCAATCACTTGCCTGGTCCTTGCTGGCTGTTGGGCTGATCACCTTTTTCGAATCTCTGGCGCTGGTCGGCCTGTTGCTTCCGGGCACCGTGCTGATGGCTTCATTTGGTGCCCTGATTGGCAGCGGGCAGATCGGATTGTATCCCGCCTGGCTGGCCGGAACGGTGGGCTGTCTGGTGGGCGACTGGATCTCCTATCTGATCGGCTGGCATTTCAAAGGGCCGCTGCACCGGTGGTCGTTTATCAAAAAACATCAGGGGCTGATGGATAAAACCGAGCATGCCCTGCATCAGCACAGCATGTTCACCATTATTGTCGGACGCTTTGTTGGGCCAACGCGTCCGCTGATCCCGCTGGTGGCCGGTATGCTTGAACTGCCGGTAAAGAAGTTTATTCCACCCAACATTATTGGCTGCGTGCTCTGGCCGCCGCTCTACCTGTTGCCGGGAATTCTGGCCGGCGTGGCGATTGATGTGCCAAAAGATGCCAACAGCAGCATGTTTAAATGGCTGTTGCTGGCGGTTGCGCTGGTGGTATGGCTGGGCGTCTGGCTGTGCTGGCGCTGGCTTCGTGCTAAAAAGCAGTCCGACTGGGCTTCGGCTTTTCTGCCACTGAGCCGCCTGCGCTGGCTGGCTCCGCTGATGATGGGGATTGCCGTCGCCAGCTTTGTTGCCCTGCAATTCCATCCGATGATGCCGATATTCCGCCAGTTATTGTCGCAGGTATTTATCGGACGCTGATGCCGAGCACGGCGGCCTCAGCCACTTCGCCTTTCAGCAGCTTGTCCGTGCTGCCATCCCAGTAAACCCTGCCGTCAACAATCAGCATGCTGCGTGGCGCTATCCGCGCGGCATCTTCAATACTGTGCGAGACCATCAGCAGGGTGATATTACGCTCCTGACAGACTTCATCCACCAGCTGGAGCATCTCTTTACGCAGCGCAGGATCCAGCGCCGAAAAAGGCTCATCCAGAAGCAGCAGGGGCTGCTGGCGTACCAGGCAGCGAGCGAGAGCAGCACGCTGTCGCTGCCCGCCTGAAAGTTGGGCTGGCAGGCGTTGCAGGCAGCTCTCCAGCCCAACGCGGCGGGCAATCTCCTGCAATGCCTGCTTCTGCTGCTGATTCAGCTTCAGGCCGGGGTTTAAGCCCAGGCCAATGTTCTGCGCCACGGTGAGGTGAGGGAAGAGGTTATTCTCCTGAAACAGCATAGAGACCGGCCTTTTAGCGGGCGGCGTATGGCTGTGTTCTTTCCCCTCCAGCAACAGGCTTCCACTGTTACTTTCCAGAAAACCGGCAATCAGGCTCAGCAGGGTACTTTTTCCTGCGCCGCTTGGCCCCAGGATCGCGAGCCTTTCTCCCGCCTGCATGCTCAGCGAGAAGCGCATCGGCAGATGGTGATACAGCCAGGTTAAATTAGTGAGTGTTATCATGACGTCCCGGCAGTTTTTCGATCAGGGTAAAGAGCAGGAAACAGAGCAGCAGCAACAGCAGAGCCGTGACGGCCCCTTCCTGACTGCGGTAGGAACCTATCTGTTGGTAAAGATAAAACGGCAGCGTGCGGAAATCTTCGTTGCCAAAAAGCGCCACCACGCCGAAGTCCCCAATCGACAGCACGCAGGCAAACGCCAGCGCCTGAGCCAGCGGGCCTTTCAGCGCCCGTAACTCAATCAGCTTCAGCCGGTTCCAGCCCCTGATATCCAGCGACTGACACAACCGGTTGTAACGTTCAGCGATGTCTCTTAACGGGTTTTCCAGTACCTTCATCGCGTAGGGAATCGCCATCAGCGCATTGGTAAAGATGACGATACCATCGGCAGCGTCGGGCAGACCCACAGTGGCGTTCAGCAGCAGAAAAAAGCCGGTAGCAAGCACTATTCCCGGCATCGCCAGAATCAGCATCCCACTGAGTTCAACTGACTGTCCCAGAAAGCGACGCTGGCGAAGGCGCAGTTCACGGCTACTCCACAGCAGCATCATCGTCAGAAGCACACAGAGCAGGCCTGCACCCAGCGCAATGCGTACTGAGGTGAAGGTGGCCTGCCACAGCGCGGGCTGTTGCAGCACGCTGACCAGGCCGGGATTGAATCCATCAACAATCACAGCTAACAGCGGCGGCAACAGCAGAATCAGCGCGCAGAGGATGAGCAAGGCATCCCAGATCCGCGCCTGCCAGCTATCTTCAGGATTGCGCCAGCCATTGATGCTGGCCGTACCGGAGGGGATGGCTTTACTCAGCCACTGACTCAGCATCACCAGCCCGAGGCAGCAAATCATCTGAATCATCGCCAGTAACGCCGCGCGACCGGGATCGTAATCGAAATTCAGCGCCTGGAAGATGGCCAGCTCGATGGTGGTGGCTTTCGGGCCGCCGCCCAGTGAGAGCACGGTAGCAAAGCTGGCAAAGCAGAGCATAAAAATCAGCGCGCCGGCGGGCAGGATTTGCCGGCGTAGCCAGGGCCATTCCACCACGGAAAAGTGATGCCAGCCGCGCAGGCCAAGCTGTGCCGCCAGCTGGCGCTGCTCGCCGGGGATTTGCTCCAGCGCCTGAAGCAACAGACGTGCCGCCAGTGGCAGGTTAAAGAAAACATGGGCCAGCAGAATGCCCTGCAGACCATAGGGAGTGAAGGTATAAGGGATGCCGATCAGCGCACAAAGGGCGGCCAGCCAGCCGGTACGTCCATAGACGCTGAGAATGCCGAAGACGGCGACCAGCACCGGCAAAACCAGGGTCATTGCACAGAGGCGCAGCAGCGTTTCCCGCCCGGGGAAGCGTCGCCGGTAAAGCGCACGGGCAAGCGGGATCGCCGGGCCAACGGCCAGCACGGCAGAGAGAAAGGCCTGCCAGAAGGAAAAGCGCAGCACGTGCCAGAGATAGTCATCCTGCCAGAGATCCAGCCACTGGATCTGCGGGGCATTCAGCCACAGCGCACTGAAGGCCAGCAGCGCCACGGCGACCAGCAGCGTGGCTGCCAGTGCGCCGGGCACCATCCAGCCAGCAATCAGCGGCTGAGGGCGCGTTGCCATGCACTTATCCACTGGCTACGCTGGCTGGCCACTTCCTGCGGGGTGTATTGCAGAGTTTTAGCCGGAACGGTCAGGGTGTCGAACCCGGCTGGCAGCGTGCTTTTCACTACCGGATACATCCAGTTGCCGGTCGGAATACTCTCCTGGAAGGGCTTATCCAGCATGAATTTCATGAATTTCTCAGCCAGTTCCGGCTGTTGGCTGCTTTTAAGCTGTCCGGCAACTTCCACCTGCAGATAGTGACCTTCGCTGAAGTCAGCCGCGGCATACTGAGTTTTTTTCTCTTCAATCAGATGATAAGCGGGTGAAGTGGTATAGCTCAGCACCATATCGCCTTCACCTTTCAGGAACAGCCCGTAGGCCTCGCTCCATCCTTTGGTGACGGTGACGGTTTTCTTCGCCAGTTTCTGCCAGGCTTCCGGCGTCTGGTCGCCAAAGACTTTCTGCATCCACAGCAGCAGACCCAGTCCTGGCGTGCTGGTGCGCGGATCCTCGTAGATGACCTTAATGGGACGATCGGTTTCCACCAGCTCCTTCAGGCTTTTCGGCGGATTTTGCAGTCTGGTTTTATCGTAAACGAAGGCGAACCAGCCGTAGTCATAAGGGACAAAGGTTTTGTTGCTCCAGCCGCCCGGCACGGTGGTATTGCTGGTGTCGACCTGGCTTTCAGCAAACAGGCCGGTTTTCTCTGCCGCATCCAGCAGATTATTATCCAGCCCCAGTACCACGTCAGCTTTGCTCTTTTTGCCTTCCATCCGCAGACGGTTAAGCAGGGAAACGCCATCTTCCAGCGCGACATATTTCAGTTCGCATCCGCAACGGGCTTCGAAGGCTTTCTTGATCGCCGGGCCAGGCCCCCAGTCGGCGGAGAACGAATCGTAGGTATAGACCGTCAACACAGGTTTAGCGGCAAAAGCAGGGAGGGTGGTGAGGATCAGCAGAGGCAATAATTTTTTCAACACTTCGCGTTCCTTGAAAAGGGTAGTCGCAAAGGATCTGAGTAGGCAAAACACTCTCAAATCCCTACGCCGGCATTATCCGGATCAGGTTCGACGGGTCTGTCTCAGCCTTTGCCGTATCACACCGCAAATGCACCCCGTTGAGAACGGCCTATTCTAGTGATTTCCCGGCTGTAGCGAAAGCGTCATGATTCAGGAGGTAAAAACCAGGCGGATTTGAAGTCAAACCAGCCGAGCGTGTTCATTCTGATCCCACGCATACTGCGCTGGCCTTCCAGCAGCAGCCAGTGATGAAACAGCGGATGCAGGCTGCATGAAGTGATCAACTGCTTACTCCAGTCGGCCAGCGGCAGAGTGTTTTCACGCCAGCGCTGCGCGTCCTTTTCCCAGTCCAGCGGCACGCAATGGCGGAGCAGAGGAATTTCATACAGCAGGGCGAAAAGAGAGAACTCCAGCGGCAGAGTAAAGTTAGCGCTGCCCAGCCAGAGATCGCTTTCCGCCTCGCCACGATGCCAGAGATCATACTCCACCTGATTGACGATCAGTTCGACGCCTTCAGCAGCCAGCAGGGGACGAAGCGTATTGGCAATGCCCTGATGTTCAATATGATCCTTGTAAAAGGTCAGGGTCAGAGAGGTGAGTCCTGCGGGTTTCTCGCTGGCTGACACGGTTTGGCGATGATGCCAGCGTGGCAGCAGACCATAAGCCGGGAACCAGTAATGCTGGTAGGCGACGCCTGCCAGGTTCAGCAGCGCTATCGGGTTGCATAATCTGCTGACCCAGCGGCGGATTTCCTCATTGCTTCCCCGCTCTGAACGCTGATCGAACAGCAGGAAATAGCCACCCTCTTCAAGCCGGCTCTCTTCCGACTTCTCTTCCTGGCTGTTTCCCTCAAGCTTGACCCCGGAAATGATCAGTTCTTCACTGATTTCGGGTAGTACCCAGATATTCACCTCATCGATCAGCGCCCGATAGCCAAAATAGTCATCGAAAGCCCGGATCTTCAACTGGGAGTGCTGATTGCGCACCACCGCATAAGGCCCGGTCCCCACCGGATGACGGGCGAAATCAGGCAGTTGTGGCCACTCCTGCGGCAGGATCATCGCGCTGACGCTGCCCAACAGCCAGGGCAGCCAGCGATCGGGCTGCGTAAGGTGAATATCCAGTGTCCAGGAAGCAGAGGAGTCGATGCGCTCAAGGTGCGAGTAAAGAGGCTGAGCGGTCAGGCGCTGAAGCGAGTCGATAACATCGGCCATCTCCAGTTCGCGGCCATGATGGAAATGGATCGCCGGGCGTAAATAAAACCGCCAGTGGAGCGGATTGAGCTGCTGCCAGTGGTGGGCGATATCCGGTTCGATTTCCCCGTTTTCCTCATTTATCCGCGTAAGGCTGCTGAAAATCTGCCGGGCGAGGTGGCTTTCTGACCGCCGGAGCGGGGTACCGGGCAGCAAATTCAGCAGGGAGCGGTAGTAAAGCACGCGCAGGATATGTTTCCCCTGACGGAAACTGCGCCCCAGGTGCGAGATAAGCATCTGCCGGACGGTATTTTTATCGCCGACCAGCTGCACCAGTTGATCCACGCGATCGTGCTCCAGTAACTCCTCAGCCCGCTGCTGCTGTAAAGCCAGACCCGTATAAAGGAAATTGAGTGTGGAACGTCTTCCCCGGCCCGCTTCAGCCCGCCACTCCAGCCAGCCTTGCTCCTGCATCGCGTTGAGTAAATTACGCATATGACGCCGTGAACAGCTTAACTGCACCGCCAGATCGTTCAGGGTGGTGTGCTGCGACTGACCTTCGCAACATTGCCAGAGCCGGATAAACTGCTGTTGTAAGCGGGCAGAAGACATAAAAGAGGAACCCTTATTGAAAATCAGCCTGTTTTTTCTGCCTTATTTTAGGATGATAATCACTGTAGATGAAAGAGCGGGAGACATTCTTTGAATGGCGCTCTGTCATCTTTTTCAATTCTGAGTATGGTGCGTTTTCACCAGCCAGCGGGGCCTGTCCTGCTGGCTTTTTTCGCTGGCTCGTGTTTTCTTCTATGCTTGCTGTTTGTCGAACCACACCTGTGGCGACCTTTCTCCTTGAAGGATCAGGCATGAAATCGCTTCTCACACGCCGTCGTCGTATCAACCCTGTTTATCTCGCCTTTATGGCTGTCTCTTTTATGATTGGGGTAGCCGGTGCCCTTCAGGCGCCAACGTTGAGCCTGTTTCTGACCCGCGAAGTTGCTGTTCGCCCCTTCTGGGTTGGGCTGTTTTACACCGTAAATGCCATCGCCGGTATTGCGGTCAGTATCCTGCTGGCGAAGCGATCGGATAACCAGGGCGACCGGCGAATGCTGATCCTGTTCTGCTGCCTGATGGCGATCGGCAATGCGCTGCTGTTTGCTTTCAATCGCGACTATCTGACGCTGATTACCTTTGGCGTGCTGCTTTCCGCGCTGGCCAGCGTTTCAATGCCGCAAATATTTGCCCTGGCGAGGGAGTATGCCGACAGCTCCGCGCGGGAAGTGGTGATGTTCAGCTCGGTGATGCGGGCGCAATTGTCGCTGGCCTGGGTTATAGGACCGCCCCTCTCCTTTGCGCTGGCGTTGAATTACGGTTTCACCACCATGTTTGTTATCGCCGCCGGGCTGTTTGTGGTCTGTATTGCGTTGATCTGGTTCGCGCTGCCTTCAGTTCCGCGCGTGGCGCAGTCGCCTGAAGTGGTGATTACCCAGGTCAGTGCCTGGAAGAGCAGGGATGTCAGGCTGTTGTTCCTGGCGTCGCTACTGATGTGGACCTGCAATACCATGTATATCATTGATATGCCGCTGTATATCACCAGCGTTCTTGGGTTGCCAGATCGTCTGGCCGGGCTGTTGATGGGGGTGGCAGCGGGTCTGGAAATTCCGGCTATGCTGCTGGCCGGACATTACGTTAAGCGTTTCGGCAAGCGCAAGATGATGCTGTTTGCGGTGGCTGCCGGGACGGTATTTTACCTCGGTCTGGTGCTGTTCCAGTCCAAAACTGCTCTGCTGGTTTTACAGATATTTAATGCGATCTTTATCGGTATTGTCGCCGGGATTGGCATGCTCTATTTCCAGGATCTGATGCCGGGTCGGCCTGGTGCTGCAACCACGCTGTTTACCAACAGTATTTCAACCGGCGTAATTGTGGCGGGCATAGTCCAGGGGGCGCTGGCTGAGACTTTTGGCCATTACTCCGTCTACTGGGCGGCGCTGGTGCTGTCACTGGGGGCGCTGGCGATGTCGGCAAAAGTCAAAGACGTTTAGGCATAAACGGGCGCGGTAAGAAGGGGAAAGCAGAGGGAAGCGTTGCCTCCTCCCTCTAAGATCATCAGCGCAGAAAGGCCGGCTGTTTTTGCTCATACGCGGTGATATCAGCATCATGCTGTAGCGTCAGACCAATATTATCCAGTCCGTTGATCAGGCAGTGGCGGCGAAAGCCGTCAATGCTGAAGGCGTAACGTTTTTCACCTGCCACCACTTCCTGCTGCTCCAGATCTACGGTGATACTGACGCCAGGTTCGCTGGCTACCAGCTGGAACAACTCTTCAACTTCCGCTTCACTTAATGTCACCAGCAGAAGCTGGTTGTTAAAAGAGTTGTTGGCAAAAATATCGGCAAAATCGCTGCCGATAATCGCCTGAATACCGTAGTCGGTCAGTGCCCAGGGCGCGTGTTCACGCGAAGAACCACAGCCGAAATTCTCACGGGTCAGCATAATACTGGCACCGCGAAACGCCGGCTTGTTCAGCACAAATTCCGGATTAGGGATCTGGCCTTCGGCATCGGTATAACGCCAGTCATAAAACAGGTTGCGGCCGAATCCGGTGCGCGTGACCATCTGCAGGAACTGCTTAGGAATGATCGCATCCGTGTCTACGTTAGCAGCATCCATCGGTACCGCGATGCCAGTGTGTCGGGTAAATTTCTTTGCCATACCGGCTCCTTAAATCAGTTCGCGAATGTCGGCAAAATGTCCGGCGACGGCTGCTGCTGCTGCCATGGCCGGACTCAGGAGATGGGTGCGGCCACCCCGGCCCTGACGGCCTTCAAAGTTGCGGTTGCTGGTGGAGGCGCAGCGTTCGCCAGGGTTCAGGCGGTCGTTGTTCATCGCCAGGCACATAGAGCAACCGGGAAGACGCCACTCAAAACCGGCATCCAGGAAGATCTTATCCAGCCCTTCAGCTTCAGCCTGCGCTTTTACCGGCCCGGAGCCAGGCACCACAAAGGCCTGAACACCTTGTGCGAGGGTATGACCTTTCACCACTGCTGCCGCGGCCCGTAAATCCTCGATACGTGAGTTAGTGCAGGAGCCAATAAACACTTTATCAATCCGGACGTCGGTCAGCTTAATGCCGGGCTTAAGATCCATATACGCCAGCGCTTTTTCAGCGGAAGCCCGCTCCACCGGATCGCTGAATGAAGCCGGATCGGGAATACACTCATTGACGGCAATCACCTGGCCGGGATTGGTACCCCAGGTTACCTGCGGGGCAATATCTGCTGCATCCAGCCGCACCACTCTATCGAAGTGGGCATCGCTGTCAGACTTCAGCGTACGCCAGTAAGCGACGGCTTCATCCCAGGCCGCCTCTTTCGGCGCAAACTGTCGGCCTTTGACGTAGTCAAAAGTCGTGTCATCTGGCGCGACCAGGCCAGCCTTAGCCCCTAACTCAATCGCCATGTTGCACAGGGTCATACGACCTTCCATGCTCAACGCTTCCACCGCCGGGCCAGAGAACTCCACGACGTGACCATTGCCGCCGCCGCTGCCGGTTTTACCGATAATCGCCAGCGCAATATCTTTAGCCGTGATGCCCGGTGCCGTGTGCCCCGTGACTTCAATATTCATGGTTTTGGCACGTGACTGCTTCAGAGTCTGGGTAGCTAACACATGTTCCACCTCTGAAGTCCCGATGCCAAAGGCCAGAGCGCCAAAGGCACCGTGTGTGGAAGTGTGCGAGTCGCCGCAGACGATGGTCATGCCAGGCAGCGACAGTCCCTGTTCAGGGCCAATGACATGCACGATGCCCTGGAAAGGGTGTTTCAGGTCATACAACCGTACGCCAAAAGCTTCACAGTTTTTGATCAGCATCGACATCTGGATACGGGCCATCTCGCCGCTGGCATTGATATCACGCGTCTGGGTGGAGACGTTGTGATCCATAGTGGCAAAAGTTTTAGACGGCTGACGTACCGGGCGTCCATGCGCCCGCAGACCATCAAAGGCCTGCGCCGAGGTCACCTCATGAACCAGATGCCTGTCGATGTACAACAGCGGGGTTTCGTCTGGCGATTCTTTCACCACATGCGCATCAAACAGCTTCTCGTATAATGTTTTCATATTCAGGCTTCGCGAATAAACCGGGCAATGATCGAACCCATTTCCTCGGTGCTGATGGACTCACCGTTACCGGCTAAATCTCCGGTGCGGTAGCCTTCCGCCAGCGCACGGCTGATGGCATGCTCAATCGCATCTGCCGCGTCTGCGGCATCCAGACTGAAGCGTAACAGCAGTGACAGCGACAGGATCTGGGCGATGGGGTTGGCAATATTTTTACCTGCAATATCCGGGGCGGAACCGCCCGCTGGTTCGTACAGGCCGAAACCCTGCTCGTTCAGGCTGGCAGAAGGCAGCATCCCCATTGAACCGGTGATCATTGCACATTCATCGGAGAGGATATCGCCGAACAGATTGGAGCAAAGCATCACGTCAAACTGCGACGGCTCCTTGATTAACTGCATGGTGGCGTTATCAATGTACATATGAGCCAGTTCAACATCCGGATAGTCTTTCGCCACTTCGTTCACTATCTGGCGCCAGAGAATGGAGGATTGCAGCACATTTGCTTTATCAATCGAGGTCACTTTGTTCCGGCGTTTACGCGCGGATTCAAAAGCAATACGTGCGATACGCTCGATTTCAAAACGGTGATAAACCTCGGTATCGAAAGCCCGTTCGTGCTGGCCGCTGCCTTCACGCCCTTTTGGCTGACCAAAGTAGATGCCGCCGGTGAGCTCACGCACCACCAGAATATCAAAGCCTTTGGCCGCAATGTCGCTGCGCAGTGGGCAGAAGGCTTCCAGCTCCTGATGCAGGCTGGCGGGGCGCAGATTGCTGAAAAGTTTGAAGTGCTTACGCAGCGGCAGCAATGCCCCACGCTCTGGCTGTTCCGCTGGCGGTAAATGTTCCCATTTCGGGCCGCCTACAGAACCAAAAAGGATCGCGTCTGCCTGCTCGCAACCAACGACTGTCGCCTGCGGCAGCGGTTCACCGTGACGATCGATGGCGATGCCGCCAACGTCATATTCGCTGGTGGTGATGCGCATGTTAAAGCGCTCACGAACGGCGGTCAGCACTTTGCTGGCCTGCGCCATCACTTCCGGCCCGATTCCGTCACCGGGCAATACAGCTATATGATAGGTCCCTGACATCATTACACCGCTTCCTTTTGATCTTTGGTTTGAGATTTACGCTGCAGTTCCTGCTCAACCTGACGGGCACGCCAGATATTATTCAGGGCATTGATCATCGCTTTGGCTGAGGATTCCACGATATCCGTTGCCAGACCCACGCCGTGGAATTTGCGCCCATTGTAATTCACCACGATATCAACCTGACCCAGCGCATCTTTACCCTGGCCTTTTGCCGTCAGCTGGTAGGTCACCA
This sequence comes from Erwinia sp. E_sp_B01_1, assembly GCF_036865545.1. NCBI lineage: Bacteria > Pseudomonadati > Pseudomonadota > Gammaproteobacteria > Enterobacterales > Erwiniaceae > Erwinia > Erwinia sp. E_sp_B01_1. Next base: position 827,658 of record NZ_CP142208.1, read on the forward strand.
GTTCTGTATCAAACTCGGTGATACGGTTGATGGCCTGATAGACCGCATCGACAGGACCGTTACCGGTTGCCGCTTCAGATTTCACCTCTTCGCCACAGGCCAGTTTCACCGAGGCGGTAGCCATCACGCTTGAACCAGACTGCACGCTGAAGTAATCCAGGTGGAAATACTCAGGCTCTTCGTTTTGCTTGTTAATAAACACCAGCGCCTCCAGATCGTAGTCAAAGACCTGACCTTTCTTATCGGCCAGTTTCAGAAAGGCGTCGTACAGATTGTCCAGGCTGTAGTCATTCTCTTTGTAACCCATCTCATCCATGCGGTGCTTCACTGCTGCACGGCCAGAGCGAGAAGTCAGGTTCAACTGCACTTTATTCAGGCCGATTGATTCCGGGGTCATGATTTCGTAGTTTTCACGATTTTTCAGCACGCCGTCCTGGTGGATACCAGAAGAGTGAGCAAACGCCCCGGTACCGACAATGGCTTTATTTGCCGGGATCGGCATATTACAAATCTGGCTGACCATCTGGCTGGTGCGGTAAATTTCGTGATGATTGATGTTGGTATGCAGGTTCATCAGCTGATGGCGGGTTTTGATCGCCATAATCACTTCTTCCAGTGAACAGTTACCGGCACGCTCACCCAGACCGTTAATCGTTCCTTCAACCTGACGTGCGCCAGCCTGAATGGCAGCTACCGCATTACCGGTGGCCATGCCCAGGTCATCATGGGTATGCACAGACAGAATAGCTTTATCGATGTTAGGCACGCGGTTACGCAGCTGAGCAAAAATGTTGCTGTACTCTTCTGGCAGGGTGTAACCGACCGTATCCGGAATATTGATGGTGGTGGCGCCAGCATTGATAGCGGCTTCCACCACGCGGCACAGATCGTCAATCGGGGTACGGCCACCGTCTTCACAAGAGAATTCGACGTCATTGGTGTAATTGCGGGCACGTTTTACCATTGTAACCGCGCGCTCAATCACTTCCGGCAGGGTGCTGCGTAATTTGGTGGCGATATGCATCGGTGAAGTCGCCAGGAAGGTGTGAATGCGGTAGGCCTCAGCCACACGCAGCGCTTCATAGGCGGCATCAATATCTTTTTCAACGCAGCGGGCCAGAGCACAAACACGACTGTTCTTAACCTGACGGGCAATGGTCTGAACGGATTCAAAGTCACCAGGGGAGGAGATAGGGAAGCCGACTTCCATCACGTCCACGCCCATACGCTCAAGCGCCAGAGCAATCTGCAGTTTTTCTTTCACACTCAGGCTGGCCTGTAACGCCTGTTCGCCATCACGCAGAGTGGTATCGAAAATAATAACTTGTTGGCTCATTGGGTTAATCCTTGTCGTGTTTACTTTGTCAGTGCTACGGGCATAAAAAAACCCGCGCATTGGCGCGGGTTTTTTAGTTTGTAAGCCTGAATCAGTAATTCATTTCTTCGCCCACAAGTCTACCGCGCAATGGAGATGCGTTTAGTAGTAGACCGAGTAGGCGAGTGGAACGAATCATTGAATCAGACCCCATAAATTAGCTGTTCCTTTATTGATACTTGATTTTTGGGGGCGATGTCAACCAAAGCCGTCAGGTTAATTATGTTAAGCGGGAAGAGGCTCAGGAAAATAATTCTGAAGCAGGGACCGGCTGCAGAACAAAGGGCAAGGTGAAACGCCAGGGGCTGTTTTTCAACGGGGTATTGAGGGGATGTCAGGCCCGGATGCTTAAAAAAAGATTGGCTAATCAACATGATGAATAGGAAAAGCTTATGGATGACCTGCGGAAATAATTTCCCTGTGTTCAGATAATTGTTTTTTATAAGGAATATCAGGCAGCAGATAAACCTGAAATAGCCACGATGTTTGAACAGGTGAACTTCTATTTGGCTCTGGAACCTTTTAATAACAAAACGATCGCACTGCAAAAGAATTGCTCACCAGAATAATTCGCTTTTCTTTCGCCGTTTAGTCAGTGTATTTGTCGATAAGTCTCCGTAGCGGGTAGTGCCTTGCGTACCTGTTATTATGCAAAAGCCTGTGTCAGAGGTTTGCCTGCCAACTTTTCTACGGTTATGGTATTTCATCAACGCATAAAAACAGTCAGGGATTCACCCTGTACCCGGATGCTGGAAATGAATTCCAGCGTCTTTGCATAAACACAGGTTTTGACCTTATCTGCCCGCCTTGCTTTTATGAAGGTGATTGAGGGCGCGGCAAAGATAAATCAGCACCTTAAAGCCTGGAGGCAAAAATGGAGATGTTGTCAGGAGCCGAGATGGTCGTTCGATCGTTGATCGATCAGGGCGTTAAACATGTATTCGGCTACCCCGGTGGGGCAGTGCTTGATATTTATGATGCGCTGCAAACCGTTGGCGGTATCGATCATGTGCTGGTGCGTCATGAGCAGGGCGCCGTGCATATGGCTGACGGTTATGCCCGTTCAACCGGCGAAGTGGGCGTGGTGCTGGTCACCTCCGGCCCTGGCGCCACCAACGCCATCACCGGCATCGCAACTGCCTATATGGATTCTATTCCACTGGTGGTGCTTTCCGGCCAGGTACCTTCCTCACTGATCGGATACGATGCCTTCCAGGAGTGCGATATGGTCGGGATTTCCCGTCCGGTCGTGAAGCACAGCTTTATGGTGAAGCAGGCGGAAGAGATTCCGACCATTATGAAGAAAGCGTTCTGGCTGGCCGCCAGTGGTCGCCCTGGCCCGGTAGTCATCGATCTGCCAAAAGATATGATGAACCCGGCTAACAAACTGCCTTATGTCTGGCCGGATGAAGTCAGCATGCGCTCCTACAATCCCACGACGCAGGGACATAAAGGCCAGATTAAACGCGCGCTGCAAACCTTGCTGGCCGCAAAAAAACCGGTCATTTATGCCGGAGGCGGCGTAATCAATGCCGAATGTCATGATGAACTTCGTCAGATTGCTGAAACCCTGAATCTGCCCGTGGCCTGCTCCCTGATGGGCCTGGGTGCATTTCCCGGTACGCACCGTCAGAGCGTGGGAATGCTTGGAATGCACGGCACCTATGAAGCCAATATGACCATGCACAACGCTGACGTGATTTTTGCCGTTGGCGTGCGCTTTGACGACCGCACCACAAACAACCTCGCAAAATATTGCCCGAATGCCACCGTGCTGCACATTGATATCGATCCAACCTCGATATCCAAAACTGTAGCGGCGGATGTGCCTATCGTTGGCGATGCGAAACAGGTGCTGACGCAGATGATTGATCTGCTGAGCCAGGGTGAAAAAAACCAGGACTTTGACAGTCTTCGCGACTGGTGGCAAAGCATTGACCAGTGGCGCTCCCGTCAGTGTCTGGAGTTCGATCGTGGCAGCGAGAAAATCAAGCCACAGGCCGTTATCGAAACTATCTGGCGCCTGACCAAAGGTGAGGCCTATGTGACCTCCGACGTCGGCCAGCACCAGATGTTTGCCGCCCTGTACTACCCGTTTGATAAACCGCGCCGCTGGATCAACTCCGGCGGGCTGGGCACTATGGGCTTTGGCCTGCCCGCAGCGCTGGGTGTCAAACTTGCCCTGCCGGAAGAGACCGTGGTGTGTGTCACCGGGGACGGCAGTATTCAGATGAACATCCAGGAGCTGTCGACCGCGCTGCAATACGATCTGCCGGTACTGGTGTTAAGCCTGAACAACCGGTTCCTGGGAATGGTGAAACAGTGGCAGGATATGATCTATTCCGGCCGTCACTCCCAGTCTTATATGGAGTCTCTGCCTGATTTCGTGCGCCTTGCCGAAGCTTATGGCCATGTCGGGATTGGCATCAGTCACCCGGAAGAGCTGGAAGCCAAACTGACCCAGGCACTGGAAGAGTTGGGTAAAGGGCGTCTGGTGTTTGTCGATGTGAACGTTGATGGCACCGAGCATGTCTACCCTATGCAGATTCGCGGCGGGGGAATGGATGAAATGTGGCTTAGCAAAACGGAGAGGACTTAATTATGCGTCGTGTTTTATCAGTACTGCTGGAGAACGAATCCGGCGCATTGTCCCGCGTGGTGGGCTTGTTCTCTCAGCGTGGTTATAACATTGAAAGCCTGACGGTGGCGCCCACTGACGATCCCACGCTTTCCCGCATGACTATTCAGACCGTCGGCGATCAGAAGGTGCTTGAGCAGATTGAAAAGCAGCTGCATAAGCTGGTGGACGTGCTGCGAGTCAGCGAACTGGGGCAGGGGGCGTATGTTGAGCGCGAAGTGATGCTGGTGAAAATCCAGGCTACCGGTTATGGCCGTGAAGAGGTTAAACGCAGCGCTGAAATTTTCCGTGGACAGATCGTAGACGTCACGCCGTCGCTTTATACGGTTCAGCTGGCAGGAACCAGTGACAAGCTGGATGCGTTTCTCAGCACGGTTCGTGAGGTAGCTGAAATCGTGGAAGTTGCCCGCTCCGGCATTGTGGGTGTCTCTCGCGGCGATCGCATTATGCGGTAATTGCGCCAGGTCACGATCTCTGTTTTCTGCTAACCCAGCGTAATGCTGGGTTTTTTATTTTTTGTCTGAAAGCTGGCGCACAGAACTAAAAGCGGTTGCTCGCTAAACTATTCTGCTGTTAGATGTAGCAATTGTCTTAACCATTGCCGCGATGTGGCTATTTTCTGCGCCATCCCGGTGCTAGCGTGGGGTTATTGTGAAACTGGATGAAATTGCGCGCCTGGCCGGTGTGTCGCGCACAACTGCCAGCTATGTTATCAACGGCAAAGCAAAGCAGTATCGTGTCAGCGACAAAACAGTTGAGAAGGTCATGGCGGTGGTGCGCGAGCATAATTACCACCCCAACGCGGTGGCGGCCGGGCTCAGGGCAGGACGTACGCGCTCAATCGGACTGGTTATTCCCGATCTTGAGAATACCAGCTACACGCGCATTGCAAACTACCTTGAACGGCAGGCCCGTCAGCGTGGCTACCAGCTGCTGATCGCCTGCTCTGAAGATCAGCCCGATAACGAAATGCGCTGTGTGGAACACCTTCTTCAGCGTCAGGTTGATGCAATCATAGTCTCCACCTCTTTGCCGCCTGAACATCCCTTTTATCAGCGCTGGATCAACGATCCCTTGCCCATCATTGCACTGGATCGTGCGTTAGATCGCGAGCACTTCACCAGCGTGGTCGGCGCCGATCAGGATGATGCGGAGATGCTGGCTGCTGAATTGCGTAAGCAGCCGGTGGAATCCGTCCTGTTTCTCGGTGCCTTGCCTGAGCTATCGGTCAGTTTCCTGCGTGAAATGGGCTTTCGCCAGGCATGGAAAGACGATGAGCGGACAATCGATTATATCTATGCCAACAGTTTTGAACGGACTGCAGCAGCGGCCCTGTTTGAGAAATGGCTGGAAACGCATGAAATGCCTGATGCCCTCTTTACCACCTCTTTTGGGCTGCTTCAGGGGGTGATGGATGTCACGCTGAAGCGTGAAGGGCGTCTGCCAGGCGATTTAGCTATCGCCACCTTTGGCGACCATGAGCTGCTGGATTTCCTGGATTGTCCGGTACTGGCCGTGGGGCAGCGTCACCGGGATGTGGCAGAACGGGTACTGGAGCTGGTGCTTGCCAGCCTGGATGAACCCCGCAAACCCAAGCCGGGATTAACAAGAATCCGTCGCAATCTATATCGACGCGGCAGATTGAGTCGTAAAGTCAGTTAACATTTCCACATAAAAAGGCAGCCTGCTGCCTTTTTTCTTTTTGATCGAATTCAAGGTTTTTGCTAAAAACCAGCCGCAGGTAAATCGCCGATGCTTCATTACTTCTTTTTCACGTAAATAAAAGTAAAGGCAAAACATCGCCGCTCTTATCATTTGCTGAATTTTCATGATAATTAAAAATTTACCTTGCCAGGCAAAACGGGTAGCTCAGGCCTGGCGCGACTGCGATGTCAATATGTTAGGAAATACCCTAAAATGCCCCTGAGGCTGCCGGGATCGGGGCGCAGATCTCAGCGCTTAAAATTGGCATATTTTTGAGCGATGTAATTTTGAAGCAAAATTTTCTGACGCTATTCATTAGTTTATTTTTGAATTCCTGACCTCACCGCGTTCTTTTTAACTCCTTCCAGGTTTTAACCGGCCCATAAATAATCCCTTTTGGCCTCCGGCGTCGCTTGACAATGTTTTCCTCCGCTCCGTAAACTCCGTCGGTGGGAATTTGTGGTTTAAAGTGGTGAACAAAGGTATTTGGGGGGTGAGGCTGGCATGTTCCGTGGAGCAACGTTAGTCAATCTCGACAGCAAGGGACGGCTCGCCGTACCTACGCGTTATCGCGAAATGCTGATTGGGGAATCTCAGGGGCAAATGGTCTGTACCATTGACCTCCACCAGACATGCCTGCTGCTTTATACCCTGCCCGAATGGGAAATTATTGAACGTAAACTGGCACGATTATCGAGCATGAATCCTGCAGAACGACGCGTACAGCGTCTGTTGCTGGGGCATGCCAGCGAATGCCAGATGGATAATGCAGGCCGTCTGCTGATAGCGACCACGCTACGTCAGCACGCGAACCTGACCAAAGAAGTGATGCTGGTTGGACAGTTCAACAAGTTTGAGCTGTGGGATGAACAGACCTGGTATCAACAAGTCAGGGAGGATATTGACGCAGAGCAGTCGACTCAGGAACCCTTATCTGAGCGTTTGCAGGATTTGTCATTATAGCTATGCAGGAAAATTTCAAACATACCACGGTGCTGTTAGATGAAGCGGTCAATGGCCTCAACATCAAACCGGACGGCATCTATCTTGATGGCACCTTTGGCAGGGGTGGACATTCACGCCTGATCCTCTCTCAGTTGGGAGAGAAAGGGCATCTTTACGCCATCGATCGTGATCCACAAGCGATTGCCGCTGCCGCAGAGATTACAGATCCACGCTTTACCATTATTCATGGCCCTTTTTCAGCGCTGGCTGACTACGCCGAAGAGCGCGGTCTTACCGGCAAGATCGACGGCATTCTGCTGGATCTTGGCGTCTCATCGCCACAGCTGGATGATGCCGAACGCGGATTTTCATTTATGCGCGATGGCCCGCTGGATATGCGCATGGATCCCACCAGGGGTTATCCGCCTCGCAATGGCTGCTTCAGGCTGAAGAGAGCGATATCGCCTTTGTACTCAAGACCTTTGGTGAGGAGCGTTTTGCCAAACGCATTGCACGAGCCATCGTTGAACGCAACCGCGAGCAGCCGATGACCCGAACCAAAGAGCTGGCAGATGTGATCTACGCTGCGACACCGGTGAAAGACAAATTCAAGCACCCTGCGACCCGCAGTTTTCAGGCGATCCGTATCTGGGTGAACAGCGAACTGGAAGAGATTGAACAGGCGCTGAAAGGCGCGCTCAGTGCGCTGGCACCGGAAGGCCGTTTATCAGTGATAAGTTTCCATTCGCTTGAAGACCGTATCGTAAAACGCTTTATGCGCGAGCAGAGCCGTGGTCCACAGGTTCCGGCTGGCATCCCGATGACCGAAGCGCAGCTGAGCAAGCTTGGCGGTCGCCACCTGAAAGCACTGGGCAAGATGATGCCCGGCGATCGGGAAGTGGGCGAAAATCCCCGAGCACGCAGCTCTGTATTACGTATCGCTGAGAGGACGGCCTCATGATTGGCAACGAACGGCACAGTTTACCGGGTGTGATCGGCGGCGATCTTCTTCGCCACGGTAAAATCCCGTTAATTCTGGCCGTCGCCGTGCTGATTTCAGCCGTACTGGTGGTGACCACCGCGCATAAAACGCGCCTGCTCACCGCTCAGCGTGAACAGTTAGTACTGGAACGGGATGCGCTGGACATTGAATGGCGCAACCTGATCCTTGAAGAGAATGCCCTGGGCGACCATAGCCGGGTCGAAAGGACGGCAACCGAAAAACTGCAAATGCAGCATGTCGATCCATCGCAGGAAAACATTGTGGTTCAACCTTAAGAGACTGAATGAAACCCGCAAGCAAGACGCTGAAGTTAAAACGCAGTGAAGATCAGGCCAGCTTTGTCAGCTGGCGTTTTGCGTTGCTGTGCGGCTGTATTTTACTCGCGCTGGTTGGGCTGCTCTCGCGGGTGGCTTATCTTCAGGTTATCAACCCCGACAAGCTGGTACGGGAAGGGGATATGCGTTCTCTTCGCGTGCAGGCAGTGCCTACGGCGCGAGGTATGATTACCGACCGCGCGGGGCGACCTTTAGCGGTGAGCGTACCGGTTAACGCCATCTGGGCCGATCCGAAAGAACTCCATGATAAAGGCGGCATCACGCTCGACAGCCGCTGGAAAGCCCTCTCTGATGCCCTCTCTATTCCGCTTGACCAGCTGGCGGCCAGAATCAATGCCAATCCAAAAGGGCGTTTTGTCTACCTTGCCCGTCAGGTGAATCCGGCAATCGGCGACTACATCAAAAAACTCAAACTACCCGGCATTTTCCTGCGTGAAGAATCCCGCCGCTATTACCCGGCAGGTCAGGTCACTTCGCATTTGATTGGTTTTACCAATATTGATGGCCAGGGCATTGAAGGGGTTGAAAAAAGCTTTGATAAATGGCTGACCGGCCAGCCTGGTGAGCGAACAGTCCGTAAAGATCGTCATGGCCGGGTCATTGAAGATATCTCTTCCGTGGACAGTCGTGCAGCCCACAATCTGGCTTTGAGTATTGATGAGCGCTTGCAGGCCCTGGTCTACCGGGAACTCAACAATGCAGTGGCTTTCAATAAAGCTGAATCAGGCACGGCGGTGCTGGTTGATGTCAATACCGGCGAAGTGTTGGCGATGGCTAACAGCCCGGCCTATAACCCAAACAATCTCAGCGGTACCACCAAAGATGTCATGCGTAACCGCGCTATCACCGACATTTTCGAACCTGGCTCAACCGTTAAGCCGATGGTGGTGATGACCGCGCTGCAACACGGCGTGGTGAAAGAAAATAGCGTGCTGAATACCGTTCCGTATCGCGTAAATGGTCACGAAATCAAAGATGTGGCGCGATACAACGAGCTGACCCTGACCGGGGTTCTGCAGAAATCGAGTAACGTCGGTGTTTCAAAGCTGGCGTTAGCGATGCCATCCTCAGCGTTAGTAGATACTTACGCACGCTTTGGACTGGGAAAGGCGACCAATTTGGGGTTGGTCGGAGAAAGCAGTGGCTTATATCCTCAAAAACAACGGTGGTCTGACATAGAGAGGGCCACCTTCTCTTTCGGCTACGGGCTGATGGTAACGCCGTTACAGTTAGCGCGTGTCTATGCAACGGTTGGCAGCTACGGCGTTTATCGCCCGCTGTCGATCACCAAAGTTGATCCGCCCGTTTCGGGTCAGCGTGTGTTCCCTGAAGAGCTGGTTCGCACCGTAATGCACATGATGGAGAGCGTGGCTCTGCCCGGTGGCGGTGGGGTGAAAGCCGCCATCAAGGGATACCGCATTGCAATCAAAACCGGTACCGCGAAGAAAGTCGGTCCGGATGGACGTTACGTCAATAAATACATTGCTTATACCGCAGGTGTGGCACCTGCAAGCCGTCCCCGTTTTGCCCTGGTGGTGGTTATCAACGATCCTCAGGCCGGTAAATATTACGGCGGTGCAGTTTCTGCGCCGGTGTTTGGCGCCATTATGGGCGGTGTATTACGCACCATGAACATCGAACCTGATGCGCTTCCCCCAAGCCAGGGTGACAAAAGCGAGATGGTAGAAAACAGAAGAGAGGGATCCAGTGACCGATCGTAGCCTGCGCGACTTACTGGCCCCGTGGGTGCCTGGTGCACCTGAACGGGCGTTACGTGAAATGATTCTGGACAGCCGCGTCGCGGCGTCCGGCGATCTGTTTGTCGCCATTAAAGGTCATGCAGTTGATGGCCGCCACTTTATTTCACAAGCTATCGCCCAGGGCGTAGCGGCAGTCATTGCTGACGCAGAAGGCGAAGCTGAAGATGGTCAGATCGTCGGGAAACACGGTGTGCCCGTTATCTATCTGGCACAGCTTTCCCAGCGTCTCTCTGCGCTGGCTGGCCGTTTCTATCAGCAGCCTGGCGAAAAACTCAGGCTGATTGGGGTGACCGGGACCAACGGTAAAACCACCACCACCCAGTTGCTGGCGCAATGGGGCCAGCTGCTGGGGGAAACCGGCGCAGTGATGGGAACCGTAGGCAATGGCCTTTATGGTCAACTGGTGCCCACAGACAATACCACGGGTTCTGCCGTTGAAATTCAGCAAACGCTGAACTCGCTGGTAGAAGAGGGCGCGACCCTTGCGGCGATGGAAATTTCTTCTCACGGTCTGATTCAGCACCGTGTGGCGGCCCTGCCCTTTGCGGCCGCTGCCTTTACCAACCTGAGCCGTGACCATCTGGATTACCACGGTGATATGACGCGCTATGAAGCCGCGAAATGGCTGTTATTTTCCGAGCATATGGTCGGCCAGGCAATTGTGAACGCCGATGATGAGGTTGGCCGTCGCTGGCTACAGAAGCTGCCAGATGCGGTTGCGGTGACGATGGAGAATAATCTTCAGCCCGAATGCCGTGGGCGCTGGCTGAAAGCGACTCAGGTGGATTATCACGATAATGGCGCCAGCGTCCGTTTTGAATCCAGTTGGGGTGAGGGCGAAATCGAGAGTCGCCTGATGGGCGCATTCAACGTCAGCAACCTGCTGGTAGCGCTGGGAACCTTACTGGCGCTGGGCTATCCTCTGGCTTCGCTGATCGCCACGGGTAATCAGCTCCAGCCCGTAACCGGCCGTATGGAAGTATTCAGTGCCCCAGGCAAACCTGCCGTAGTGGTGGATTATGCTCATACGCCAGATGCGCTGGAAAAAGCATTGCAGGCTGCCCGTCTGCACTGCAAAGGCAAACTGTGGTGTGTCTTCGGCTGCGGCGGCGATCGCGATAAAGGTAAGCGCCCACTAATGGGCGCTATTGCTGAACAGTTTTCAGACGTGGTGGTGATCACCGATGACAATCCGCGCAGTGAAGATCCTGCTGCCATTGTTGAGGATGTGCTGAGCGGGCTTCTTGATGCGGGCCGCGCACGCGTAGTACCGGGGCGTGCACAGGCGGTTACTAACACCGTGATGCAGGCGCAGGAAGGGGACATCGTTCTGGTCGCAGGCAAAGGCCACGAAGACTATCAAATTATCGGCAACCGCCGTCTGGATTACTCAGACCGCACCACGGTTGCCCGTTTGCTGGGGGTGCTGGCATGATCGCCTTATCCCTGAAAACCCTGGCCGAAATCACCGGCGGCAAACTCTTTGGTGGCGATCTCTCCATCGCAGAAGTCACCACGGATACGCGTAAAGCCACTGCTGGCTGCCTGTTTGTTGCCCTGAAGGGTGAGCGTTTTGACGCCCATGATTTTGTCGCTGATGCGTTAACAGCCGGTTCGGCAGCTTTATTAGTGAGTAAGCACTTACCTGTTGCCGTTCCCCAGGTGGTGGTGGCAGATACCCGCATTGCCCTGGGTCAGCTGGCTGGCTGGGTGCGTCAACACGCTTCTGCCCGTGTGGTTGCCCTGACAGGCTCCTCCGGTAAAACGTCGGTGAAGGAGATGACGGCTGCCATTCTTCGTGAATGTGGCGAAACGCTCTACACCGCAGGCAACCTGAATAATGACATTGGTGTGCCGCTGACCCTGCTGCGTCTTACGGAGCAACACCGCTATGCGGTCATTGAACTGGGCGCCAATCATCAGGGTGAAATCGCCTGGACCACGGATATCACCCGTCCCGAAACTGCGCTGGTAAACAATCTGGCGGCAGCCCATCTGGAAGGTTTTGGTTCGCTGGCTGGCGTGGCAAAAGCTAAAGGTGAAATTTTCCAGGGCCTGCCGGTTAACGGCACGGCAATCCTGAACGCGGACAGCAATGACTGGCCACACTGGCAGCAGGTTCTGCACAGCAAAAAGGTCTGGCGTTTCTCCTCTGATCCCCAGGCGGACAGCAACTTCACTGCTACTGACATTAAAGTTACCAGCACCGGCACGGACTTCATGATGATCACCCCGGCGGGCAGCGTGGCAATCCATCTGCCTCTGCCGGGGCGTCACAACATCGCGAATGCCCTGGCTGCGGCCGCACTGGCATTGTCGGTTGAGGCGCCACTAAGCGCTATCCAGAAAGGGTTAACTCATCTTAAAGCGGTCCCGGGGAGACTTTTCCCGGTGCTGCTGGCTGAAAACAAACTGCTGCTGGATGACAGCTATAACGCGAACGTAGGTTCCATGACCGCTGCTGCTCAGGTGCTGTCAGAAATGCCGGGCTACAGAGTCATGGTCGTGGGCGATATGGCAGAGCTGGGCGATGAGGCGCAGGAGTGCCATCGCGAAGTGGGCGAGGCCGCTCGTCTGGCCGGCATTGATAAAGTACTGAGCACAGGAACGCTGAGCAGGTTAATCAGCGAGGCCAGCGGAGTGGGCGAACATCTTACCGATAAGGCTGCTGTCACGGCCCGTCTTCAGGCACTGCTTACTGAGCATCCTGTTATCACGATTTTAGTTAAAGGTTCACGTAGTGCCGCCATGGAGCAGGTAGTACAGAGCTTACAGGAGAATGGAACATGTTAGTCTGGCTGGCCGAGCATCTGGTCACTTTTTATTCTGGCTTTAACGTCTTTTCCTATCTGACGTTTCGCGCCATTGTCAGCCTGCTGACCGCCCTGTTTATCTCACTGTGGATGGGGCCGCGTATGATCGCCCGTCTGCAGGAAATGTCTTTTGGTCAGGTCGTTCGTAACGACGGCCCTGAATCCCATTTCAGCAAACGCGGTACGCCAACTATGGGCGGCGTGATGATCCTGTTTTCAATCACCGTGTCGGTGCTGATGTGGGCCTATCCGTCAAACCCTTATGTCTGGTGCGTGCTGGTAGTGCTGGTGGGCTTTGGCATCATCGGTTTTGTCGACGATTACCGCAAAGTTGTGCGTAAAGATACCAAAGGCCTGATCGCCCGCTGGAAGTATTTCTGGATGTCGGTGATCTCGCTGGGCGTCGCCTTTGCGTTATACATCGCCGGCAAAGGCACGCCAGCTACTGAGCTGGTCGTGCCTTTCTTCAAAGATGTTATGCCACAGCTGGGCTTGTTCTACGTGGTGCTGGCCTACTTCGTGATTGTAGGCACGGGCAACGCTGTGAACCTGACCGATGGTCTGGATGGTCTGGCGATTATGCCAACGGTGTTTGTGGCTGCAGGCTTTGCGCTGGTGGCCTGGGCTACCGGTAACGTTAAGTTTGCCGAATATCTGCATATCCCTTATCTGCGTCACGCCGGTGAGCTGGTGATTGTCTGTACCGCTATCGTGGGCGCGGGTCTTGGCTTCCTGTGGTTCAACACTTACCCGGCTCAGGTCTTTATGGGTGATGTGGGTTCACTGGCTCTGGGCGGCGCGCTTGGGACTATCGCTGTGCTGCTGCGTCAGGAGTTCCTGCTGGTGATTATGGGCGGCGTGTTCGTTGTTGAGACGCTCTCGGTGATCCTGCAGGTTGGCTCGTTTAAATTACGCGGTCAGCGCATTTTCCGTATGGCGCCAATTCATCACCATTACGAACTTAAAGGCTGGCCGGAACCGCGCGTGATCGTGCGCTTCTGGATTATTTCTCTGATGCTGGTGCTGATTGGCCTGGCAACGCTGAAGGTGCGGTAATAATGGCTGACTATCAGGGTAAAAAAGTCGTCATCATCGGATTGGGCCTTACCGGACTCTCCTGTGTTGATTTCTTTTTAGCGCGCGGCGTTACGCCCCGCGTGATGGATACCCGTGTCTCCCCGCCAGGCCTGGATAAATTGCCTGAAAGCGTTGAGCGCTGGCTGGGGTCGCTGAATGAAAGCTGGCTGCTGGATGCTGACCTGATTGTGGCCAGCCCCGGTATGGCGCTGGCGCATCCGTTCCTGAGCGAAGCCGCTGCAGCGGGCGTTGAAATTGTTGGCGACATCGAACTGTTTTGTCGTGAGGCTCAGGCACCGGTGGTAGCCATCACCGGCTCCAACGGCAAAAGCACGGTGACCACGCTGGTAGGCGAGATGGCCAGGGCAGCGGGCTTGCAGGTTGGCGTTGGCGGCAACATTGGTCTTCCGGCACTGATGCTGCTTGAGCAAGCGGCTGAATTGTATGTGCTTGAACTCTCCAGTTTCCAGCTTGAGACCACCAGCAGCCTGAAAGCGGCAGCGGCCACGGTGCTGAACGTCACTGAAGATCATATGGATCGCTATCCGCTGGGAATGCAGCAATACCGGGCAGCAAAGCTGCGCGTGTATGAACAGGCCGCAGTCTGCGTGGTGAATGCCGATGACACACTGACCCTGCCACTGCGTGGCGTGGATCCCCGCTGCATCAGCTTTGGCGTGGATGCCGGTGATTATCATCTCAGCACGCAGTCCGGCGAAAGCTGGCTGAATGTGCGCGGCGAAAATGTGCTGAAGACCAGCGAAATGACGCTGGTAGGCCAGCACAATTTCACTAACGCTCTTGCGGCACTGGCGCTGGCTGAAGCGGTTAACATCCCTCTGGCTTCCAGCCTGCAAACCTTAACCACCTTTACCGGTCTGGCACATCGCTTCCAGATCGCGCTGGATCGGAACGGCGTGCGCTGGATCAATGACTCCAAAGCGACCAATGTCGGCAGCACAGAGGCCGCATTAAACGGTCTTCAGGTGCAGGGCACCTTGTGGCTGCTGCTGGGCGGTGACGGTAAGTCGGCGGATTTCAGCCCGCTGACGCGTTATCTGCAGGGTGACAACATCCGTACTTACTGCTTCGGCCAGGACGGGGAAGCTCTTGCTGCGCTGCGCCCGGATATTGCGGTACGGACCGAAACGCTGGCAGAAGCGATGACGCAGATTGCCAGCCAGGTTAAGCCAGGCGACATGGTTTTGCTCTCACCGGCCTGTGCCAGCCTGGACCAGTTTAAAAACTTTGAGCAGCGCGGTGACGCGTTTACGCAACTGGCGAAGGAGCTGGGCTGATGCATATTCCTGGTATAAACCTTGCTGGCGGTATCGCGAATCGTCTGAAAGAGTGGGTGATGGGCCCACGTGAGAGCGACGAAAGCTCAATGGTTCTTTATGATCGCACGCTGTTTTGGCTGACCATCGGCCTGGCAATCGTGGGATTTGTGATGGTGACCTCGGCATCCATGCCGGTGGGCCAGCGTTTGTCTGATGACCCGTTCTACTTTGCCAAGCGTGACGCCTTCTATATTGTGCTGGCGCTCGGCATGGCACTGGTCACTTTGCGGGTGCCGATGGCTTTCTGGCAGCGCTACAGCAATATCATGCTGATGGTGACGGTAGCCATGCTGCTGATTGTACTGGTTGTGGGGAGTTCGGTTAACGGTGCATCCCGCTGGATTGCGCTGGGGCCATTACGTATTCAGCCTGCTGAGCTTTCGAAGCTCTCCCTGTTCTGTTACCTGGCAAGCTACCTGGTGCGCAAGGTTGATGAGGTACGTAACAACTTTTGGGGATTCTGTAAGCCGATGGGCGTGATGGTGGTGCTGGCCGTGCTGCTGCTGGCTCAGCCTGACCTGGGAACCGTGGTGGTGCTGTTTGTCACCACGCTGGCGATGCTGTTCCTGGCGGGTGCCAAGCTCTGGCAGTTCCTGGCCATTATCGGCTCCGGCATCTTCGCTGTGTGTTTGCTGATTGTTGCTGAACCTTATCGTATGCGCCGTGTGACCTCTTTCTGGAACCCGTGGGAAGATCCCTTCGGCAGTGGCTACCAGTTAACCCAGTCCCTGATGGCGTTTGGCCGCGGTGAGTTTTGGGGCCAGGGGTTAGGCAACTCCGTGCAGAAACTGGAATATTTACCCGAGGCACACACCGACTTTATCTTCTCGATCATTGGTGAGGAGCTGGGTTATATCGGTGTGGTTTTAGCCCTGTTAATGGTATTCTTCGTCGCTTTTCGCGCGATGTCCATTGGCCGTCGTGCGCTTGAGCTCGACCAGCGTTTTGCGGGCTTCCTGGGCTGCTCAATCGGCGTGTGGTTTAGCTTCCAGGCGCTGGTCAATGTGGGCGCCGCAGCGGGTATGCTGCCGACCAAAGGTCTGACGCTGCCCCTGATCAGTTACGGTGGTTCGAGTCTGATCATTATGTCGACCGCTATCGTATTTTTGTTACGTATTGATTATGAAACACGTCTGGCAAAAGCGCAGGCGTTTACGCGAGGTAGTCGATGAAAGGGAAGCGACTGATGGTGATGGCTGGCGGCACCGGTGGGCACGTCTTCCCCGGGCTGGCGGTTGCACACCATCTTATGGCTCAGGGCTGGCAGGTTCGCTGGTTAGGTACCGCAGACCGGATGGAAGCCGACCTGGTTCCTGAACATGGCATCGACATCGATTTTATCCGCATCACCGGGCTGCGGGGCAAAGGCCTCCGCGCGCAACTGACCGCGCCACTGCGTATTTTCAACGCAGTTCGTCAGGCCAGAGCGATTATGAAAGCCTGGAAGCCAGATGTGGTGTTGGGTATGGGCGGTTACGTTTCAGGCCCGGGTGGCCTGGCGGCCTGGAGTTGTGGCATTCCGGTGGTGCTGCATGAGCAGAACGGTATTGCCGGGCTGACCAACAAGTGGCTGGCAAAGATTGCCAAAAAGGTGATGCAGGCATTTCCGGGTGCCTTCCCCGATGCGGAAGTGGTGGGAAACCCGGTAAGAACAGATGTACTGGCCCTGCCTTTACCGGAACAGCGTCTGGCTGACCGTAGCGGCCCCATTCGCGTGCTGGTCATTGGTGGAAGCCAGGGGGCTCGCGTACTGAACCAGACGATGCCTCAGGTTGCTGCAAAACTTGGTGAGGCGATCACCCTCTGGCATCAGGTAGGGAAGGGCGCACTGGAAGAGGTAAACCAGGCCTATGCCCAGGTCAGTCAGACGCAGCACAAAGTGACCGAATTTATTAGTGATATGGCTGCGGCTTATGCCTGGGCTGATGTGGTGGTTTGTCGTTCAGGCGCACTGACCGTAAGTGAAGTTGCTGCCGCAGGTTTACCGGCAATTTTTGTGCCGTTTCAGCATAAAGATCGCCAGCAATACTGGAATGCGCTGCCGCTGGAAAAAGCGGGCGCGGCCAAAATTTATGAGCAGCCGCAGTTTACTGCGGACGTAGTGGCAGAGACGCTGACCCGCTGGGATCGCCCAACTTTACTGCAAATGGCAGCAAAAGCTCGTGCAGTGGCGATCCCGGATGCAACCGATCGCGTAGCGGCGGAAGTCAGCAAGGCTGCGCTGTAAAAGAATTTTCAGGGCCGATAACGATCGACCCGCAACCAGGTACTTACGGGTACTGACAGGCAGAAGAGATGAATACACAACAACTGGCAAAACTGCGTACTATCGTGCCCGAGATGCGTCGCGTCCGGCACATCCACTTTGTCGGCATCGGCGGTGCTGGCATGGGCGGTATTGCCGAAGTGTTGGCCAACGAAGGCTATGAAATCAGCGGTTCAGATCTGGCACCCAATGCGGTAACCCAACATCTGAGCAAGCTTGGTGCGACCATCTATTTTAACCATCGCCCTGAGAACGTTGCTGACGTAAGCGTAGTGGTGGTTTCCACTGCGGTATCCCAGGATAACCCTGAGATTATTGCCGCGCGTGAAGCGCGTATCCCGGTTATTCGCCGTGCAGAAATGCTGGCTGAACTGATGCGTTTCCGCCACGGTATCGCCGTAGCGGGTACCCACGGGAAAACCACCACCACCGCAATGCTCTCAAGTATTTATGCAGAAGGTGGACTGGATCCAACTTTCGTTAATGGCGGGCTGGTTAAAGCGGCAGGTACCCATGCACGTCTGGGCAGCAGCCGTTATCTGATTGCTGAAGCGGATGAGAGCGATGCCTCGTTCCTGCATCTTCAGCCGATGGTGGCGATTGTCACCAACATCGAAGCCGACCATATGGACACCTACCAGGGCGATTTCGAAAACCTGAAGCAGACATTTATCAACTTCCTGCACAATCTGCCGTTTTATGGCCGTGCGGTGCTCTGTGTTGATGATGTGGTGATCCGTGACTTGATCCCGCGCGTGGGGCGTCAAATCACCACTTATGGCTTCAGCGAAGACGCCGATGTGCGGATTGCAAGCTACGAGCAGCATGGCGCTCAGGGGCACTTCACCCTGGCACGCCATGATAAGCCGCTGATGCATGTCACCCTGAACGCGCCTGGCCGCCATAACGCCCTTAATGCAGCAGCCGCGGTAGCGGTGGCTACGGAAGAGGGCGTTGAGGATGAAGAGATCCTGAGCGCGCTTGAAAGCTTCCAGGGAACGGGACGTCGTTTTGACTTCCTGGGCGAGTACCCGGTGAAAAAGGTGGATGGTACGCAGGGCTCCGCATTGCTGGTAGATGACTATGGCCATCACCCAACGGAAGTGGATGCCACCATTAAAGCCGCTCGTGCAGGCTGGCCGGACAAGCAGCTGGTGATGATTTTCCAGCCGCATCGCTACACCCGAACCCGCGATCTCTATGACGACTTCGCAAACGTGTTGTCGCAGGTGGATGTTCTGCTGATGCTGGATGTTTACTCCGCTGGCGAAACGGCGATTCCGGGAGCAGACAGCCGTTCACTCTGCCGGACTATCCGGGGACGTGGCAAAGTCGATCCCATTCTGGTCTCCGACCACGACGCTGTACTGGATATGCTGGCGCCCAAGCTCTCTGGCAACGATTTAATTCTCGTCCAGGGCGCAGGGAACGTAGGGCGTATCGCCCGCACGCTGTCAGAACAAAAGTTACAACCGCTGAATAAAGAAGGGGATCATCATGGCTGAGAAAGTAGCCGTATTGCTGGGTGGTACCTCAGCGGAGCGCGAAGTGTCACTGATGTCTGGTAATGCCGTGCTGGCCGGGCTGATTGAAGCCGGTATTGACGCGCATGCTGTTGATATACGTGATTTTCCGGTCATGCGCCTGAAAGATGAAGGCTTTGATAAAGCCTTTATCGCCCTGCATGGTCGCGGTGGTGAAGACGGTACGCTGCAAGGGGTGCTGGAGTTTTTATCCATTCCTTATACCGGCAGCGGCGTGATGGCTTCCGCCATCACTATGGACAAGCTTCGCACAAAACTTCTGTGGCAGGGGTGTGGCCTGCCGATATCTCCCTATGTGGCTGTCACCCGTCTGGAGATGGACCAGGGCTTGAGTGCCGAAACGGAAGCAAAAATTGTGGCGCTGGGTCTGCCTGTGTTTGTCAAACCCAGCAGCGAAGGCTCCAGCGTAGGCATCAGCCGTGTTAACGAAGCGGGCTCGCTTCAGGCGGCGTTGACCGAAGCTTTCCGTCATGATGACGAAGTGCTGGTAGAAGCCTTCCTCAGTGGCCCGGAGTACACCGTAGCGGTAGTTGGCGACGAAATACTGCCTTCGATTCGCATTCAGACCGTTTCTGAGTTTTATGACTACGAAGCAAAATACTTTTCTGATGAGACGGAATATTTCTGCCCAAGCGGTCTGACCGCAGAGCAGGAAGCTGAACTCAGTGAGATCGTTATCAAAGCCTGGCGCGCCCTTGGATGCAGTGGCTGGGGACGCGTCGATGTCATGATGGGCGGTGACGGCCAGTTCTATCTGCTGGAAGTGAACACCTCCCCTGGTATGACGGGCCACAGCCTGGTCCCAATGGCGGGTAAGCAAGCGGGTATGAGCTTCTCACAGCTGGTAGCGCGCATTCTGGAGCTGGCCGACTGATATGTCACAGGCCGCTCTGAATGTCCGAAACCGTGAAGCGCAGGAAAAAGCGCGTACCGGGCGCAGCAATGGTTCACGCCTGGCGGGCATCGTCTTTCTGATGATGGTGCTTGGTGTGATGCTCGCCGGGGGTTTTGTGGTGGTGAAGTGGATGAATGATGCCTCAAGGCTGCCGCTCTCGAAGCTGGTAGTGACCGGGCAGACGCACTACACCACCGATGATGATATCCGACAGGCTATCCTCTCCCTGGGCGAACCGGGCACGTTTATGTCGCAGGACGTTGACGTTATCCAACAGCAGATTGAACGTCTGCCGTGGATCCAGCAGGTCAGCGTACGTAAACAGTGGCCCGATGAACTGAAAATTCACCTGGTAGAGTATGTGCCTGTTGCACGCTGGAACGATCTGCATATGGTTGATGCAGATGGGAAATCATTCACCGTGCCGGCCAATCACATTGGCAAACAAGAGATGCCGATGTTGTATGGTCCGGAAGGCAACGAAAAAGAGGTCCTGGCCGGTTATCACCAGATGAGCGACTTACTGGCGGCCAGCAAATTTAAATTGAAGGTGGCGTCGATGACCGCCAGGCGCTCCTGGCAACTGGTATTGAGCGATGATGTTCGTCTGGAACTGGGACGCAACGAAGATATGAAACGGCTAAAACGTTTCACCCAGCTCTATCCCACGTTGCAACAGCAGGCGCAGGCAGAAAACAAGCGTATCAGTTACGTGGATTTGCGGTACGACTCTGGCGCGGCAGTAGGATGGGCACCGGCAGAAATTAAGACCTCCGACAGTAATCAGCAACAGAATCAGGCACAGGTTAAACAACAATGATCAAGTCGACGGACAGAAAACTGGTAGTTGGACTCGAGATTGGCACCGCGAAGGTTGCCGCTTTGGTAGGGGAAATTCTGCCCGATGGCATGGTCAACATCATTGGTGTGGGCAGTTGCCCATCCCGTGGGATGGATAAAGGCGGTGTGAACGATCTGGAATCGGTGGTGAAGTGCGTTCAGCGCGCCATCGATCAGGCAGAACTGATGGCTGACTGCCAGATTTCCTCGGTCTACCTTGCATTATCGGGAAAACACATCAGTTGCCAGAACGAAATAGGGATGGTTCCTATTTCCGAAGAGGAAGTGACCCAGGAAGATGTGGAGAACGTGGTACACACCGCAAAATCCGTCCGTGTTCGTGATGAACACCGCATCCTCCATGTTATCCCGCAGGAATATGCGATCGACTATCAGGAAGGGATCAAAAATCCGGTTGGCCTGTCCGGCGTGCGGATGCAGGCAAAGGTACATTTGATCACCTGTCACAACGATATGGCTAAAAACATTGTCAAAGCTGTTGAACGTTGTGGCCTGAAAGTTGACCAATTGATTTTCGCCGGTCTGGCATCAAGTTTTGCCGTGCTGACGGAAGATGAACGTGAGCTGGGTGTCTGCGTTGTGGACGTCGGCGGTGGCACAATGGACATTGCGGTCTACACTGGGGGCGCACTGCGCCACACCAAGGTGATCCCTTATGCTGGCAACGTGGTGACCAGCGATATCGCTTATGCCTTCGGGACGCCTCCAACGGATGCTGAAGCGATTAAAGTTCGTCATGGCTGTGCGCTGGGTTCGATCGTCGGAAAAGATGAGAACGTCGAAGTTCCAAGCGTGGGAGGACGACCTCCGCGAAGCCTGCAACGTCAGACACTGGCTGAAGTTATTGAGCCTCGTTATACCGAGCTGCTGAATCTGGTCAATGACGAGATTCTGCACCTGCAGGAACAGCTGCGTCAGCAGGGCGTGAAGCATCACCTGGCGGCAGGTATCGTCCTGACCGGCGGCGCGGCACAGATTGAAGGATTGGCGGCTTGTGCCCAGCGTGTTTTCCACACGCAGGTACGTATTGGCCAGCCGCTGAACATTACCGGATTAACGGATTATGCGCAGGAGCCGTACTACTCAACAGCGGTTGGCTTGCTGCACTACGGAAAAGAGTCACACCTTAACGGTGAGGCTGATGTAGAAAAAAGAGCCTCAGTGGGCAACTGGTTCAAACGAATCAACAGCTGGCTGAGAAAAGAGTTTTAATTTTGAGTAAAGGGGATCATGCTAGACTTATTTATGATCTCCAGGCGACCGGCACATAACGGAGAGAAATTATGTTTGAACCAATGGAATTAACAAATGACGCGGTGATTAAAGTCATCGGCGTCGGCGGCGGCGGCGGCAATGCTGTTGAGCATATGGTGCGCGAACGCATCGAAGGCGTGGAGTTTTTCGCGGTAAACACCGACGCTCAGGCGTTGCGTAAAACCGCAGTTGGCCAGACTATCCAGATTGGTAACGGCATCACCAAAGGTTTAGGTGCTGGTGCAAATCCGGAAGTGGGTCGTAACTCTGCTGAAGAAGACCGTGAAGCACTGCGTCAGGCACTGGAAGGTGCAGACATGGTGTTTATTGCTGCCGGCATGGGCGGCGGTACCGGTACCGGTGCTGCGCCAGTTGTGGCTGAAGTGGCAAAAGATTTAGGTATCCTGACGGTTGCTGTGGTAACCAAGCCTTTCAATTTCGAAGGCAAAAAGCGCATGGCGTTTGCCGAGCAGGGTATTGCTGAGCTCTCCAAGCATGTCGACTCTTTGATCACTATTCCAAACGACAAGCTGCTGAAAGTGCTTGGCCGTGGCATCTCTCTGCTGGACGCGTTCGGCGCAGCCAACGACGTGCTGAAAGGCGCGGTACAGGGTATTGCAGAACTGATTACCCGTCCTGGCCTGATGAACGTCGACTTTGCTGACGTGCGCACCGTGATGTCCGAAATGGGCTACGCGATGATGGGTTCAGGCGTGGCCTGTGGTGAAGACCGCGCAGAAGAAGCGGCTGAAATGGCGATTTCCAGCCCACTGCTGGAAGATATCGACCTTTCAGGGGCTCGTGGCGTGCTGGTTAACATCACGGCTGGCTTCGACCTGCGTCTGGATGAGTTTGAAACTGTGGGTAACACCATCCGTGCGTTTGCTTCCGACAATGCGACCGTAGTTATCGGTACCTCGCTGGACCCGGAAATGAACGACGAACTGCGTGTGACCGTTGTTGCCACCGGTATTGGTATGGACAAACGTCCAGAAATCACCCTGGTAACCAACAAACAGCAGCAGACTCAGCCAGTGATGGATCACCGCTACCAGCAGCACGGTATGGCGCCTTTACCTCAGGAGCAGAAACCTGCGGCTAAAGTGGTCAACGATCAGGGCCAGCCAACGAACAAAGAGCCTGACTATCTGGATATTCCGGCCTTCCTGCGTAAGCAGGCGGATTAAGAATTTCCTGAGAATTAGGAATCTCCGCTCTTTGTGCTAAAATGTTCGCCCGTCAGTAAGTTATACTGGCGGTCGGATGAGTAATTTTGCGAGATAATGCGATGATCAAACAACGGACATTAAAACGTATTGTTCAGACGACTGGTGTCGGTTTACATACCGGCAAGAAAGTCACGCTGACGTTACGCCCTGCGCCGGCTAATACCGGGGTCATCTATCGCCGCACTGACTTGAATCCTCCGGTTGATTTCCCGGCTGATGCCAAATCCGTGCGTGATACCATGCTCTGTACTTGCCTGGTCAACGAGCATGACGTGCGTATTTCGACAGTCGAACACCTGAACGCCGCCTTAGCGGGTCTGGGGATTGATAATATTGTGGTGGAAGTGAACGCGCCTGAAATTCCTATTATGGATGGCAGCGCCGCCCCCTTTATCTATCTGCTGATGGACGCAGGCATTGAAGAACTGAACAGCGCGAAGAAGTTTGTCCGCATCAAACAGCCTGTCCGGGTTGAAGATGGTGACAAATGGGCTGAACTGAGACCGCATAACGGGTTTACGTTGGATTTCACTATCGACTTTAAACACCCGGCTATCGACGCCAGTTCGCAACGCTACAGCATGGATTTTTCTGCTGAAGCCTTTGCCCGTCAGCTCAGCCGCGCCCGCACCTTCGGCTTCATGCGTGATATCGAAGCGTTGCAGTCCCGTGGTCTCTGCCTGGGTGGCAGTTTCGATTGTGCAATCGTGGTGGATGACTACCGCGTATTGAACGAAGACGGTTTACGCTTTGAAGACGAGTTCGTGCGTCACAAAATGCTGGATGCAATCGGCGATTTGTTCATGTGTGGGCATAACATCATTGGTGCGTTTACCGCATTCAAAGGTGGCCACGCGTTAAACAACAAGCTGCTGCAGGCGGTGTTGGCTAAGCAGGAAGCCTGGGAATGGGCAACCTTTGAAGATGAAGCCGAATTGCCGGTCACCTTCAGGGCGCCAAACCTGGTTCTGGCGTAAGTCAGAACTACTTATTACGACTGGTTGAGCTGGTACTCTCTCCGGCCAGCGAGGCCAGTCGTTCTATTATTCTCTTCAATTTTTCAGGGCTACGGCTCGCCACACTTCGCAGTATCTCCGCACTTTGTTCACTTAACTGACGCCCCGGCGAATTTTCCTTTTCTTCTGACTGACTGCCGCTTTTTTGCACGTTTTCCTGACCAATTGCGGCCAGCGTGGGATTAATGGTGATGTCGATTGCCGTCAATGATGGTAATATTTGCGCTCGTAAAGCTGACAGCAGACTGGATTGTTCATAGCGTAAGCGCATCATCCAACTGGCATTAGCGGTTTCGAGCACCAGAATGCCCTGGCGGAAATTTGCCACGCGGCACCAGGGATGCATCTGGGCGGGAAGAATTCCCTGCACGGCACGATTCAGTTTATTAAGCGCTATGGCGCGCTGCTGAATTGACTGCAGCATGCCCTGGCCTTCGGTAGCTTCGAATAAATTTTCAATTGATTGCGGGCGACTATCACGCATAGCAGGCTCCGGCGGAAACAGTGATCGGTATTCTAAATCGTTGGCGACAATTTGGCAGACGTTATTTCTGGCCGCATCTCCTGTTGGGGATGGTCGCGGCTGGTCTTGGCCTGCCTCACGCTGCCAGCGACCGCACAACCTTACCAGAAACCGCCTCGCGAAGCCTGAATATCAGCAGTGGGGTACGTTTCGACAGCCTCGCACTGCTTCAGGAAAGCACCCGCCGATCTAATTTTAACGTGGATTACTGGCATCAGCATGCCATTCGTACCGTAATCCGCCATCTCTCTTTCTCGCTGAAGCCCGCCAGTCTTCCCACCGCAGAGCAGGTTTTACCGCTTGAAGTGCAGAAACTGGCGCTGCTGGATACGCTTAACGCCCTGCTAACGCACGAGGCCAGACCGCCAGCTATTGTCCGTCAAACGGCATCGCGTCAACCCGCAGCAAAAGCCCGTCATCAGACTGGCCTGTGGCTGGCTCAGGTCCGCGGTATTCGTGCCGGGCCTGCTTCTCTCGCCTGACTAAGTAATCAAACCCATTCTAATTAAGTGCTTCACCACGTCTGGTGACTGAGAGAAAGTATTTACTATGTTAATCAAATTATTAACCAAAGTTTTTGGTAGCAGTAACGACCGTACGCTGCGCCGCATGCGCAAATCCGTCGAGCTAATCAACAAGATGGAGCCGGATTTCGAAAAGCTTTCCGATGAGGAACTGAAAGCTAAAACGGGTGAGTTTCGCGCCCGCCTTGAGAAAGGCGAAGTGCTGGAAAACCTTATTCCGGAAGCCTTTGCTACCGTGCGTGAAGCCAGTAAGCGTGTGTTTGGTATGCGTCACTTTGATGTACAGCTGCTGGGCGGGATGGTACTGAACGATCGTTGTATCGCTGAGATGCGTACAGGTGAAGGTAAAACCCTGACTGCAACGCTGCCTGCCTATCTGAATGCGCTAAGCGGCAAAGGTGTTCACGTGGTTACCGTGAATGACTATTTGGCTCAACGTGATGCTGAAAACAACCGCGGTCTGTTCGAATTCCTTGGACTGAGCATTGGTATCAACCTGCCAGGTATGCCTTCTCCAGCCAAGCGCGAAGCCTATGCTGCTGACATTACCTACGGCACCAACAACGAATATGGTTTTGACTACCTGCGTGACAACATGGCTTTCAGCCCTGAAGATCGCGTCCAGCGTAAGCTGAACTACGCGCTGGTGGATGAGGTTGACTCCATCCTGATCGATGAAGCCCGTACACCGCTGATCATCTCTGGTCCTGCGGAAGACAGCTCTGAACTCTATATCAAAGTCAACAAAATCATCCCAAGCCTGATCCGTCAGGAAAAAGAAGATTCCGACACCTTCCAGGGTGAAGGTCACTTCTCCGTGGATGAAAAAGCCCGTCAGGTTCACCTGACCGAGCGTGGCCTGGTTGCTATCGAAGAGCTGATGGTTAGCGAAGGCATTATGGACGAAGGCGAGTCACTGTACTCACCGGGTAACATCATGATGATGCACCACGTGACGGCTGCGCTGCGTTCCCACGTGCTGTTTACCCGCGACGTCGACTACATCGTAAAAGATGGCGAAGTGATCATCGTGGATGAACATACCGGTCGTACCATGCAGGGACGTCGCTGGTCTGATGGTTTGCATCAGGCTGTGGAAGCGAAAGAAGGCGTGGAAATTCAGAATGAAAACCAGACGCTGGCTTCCATTACCTTCCAGAACTACTTCCGTCTCTACAACAAACTCGCCGGCATGACCGGTACTGCAGATACTGAAGCGTTCGAATTCAGCTCTATCTATAAGCTGGAAACCATCGTGGTGCCTACTAACCGTCCAATGGTGCGTAAGGATCATGCGGATCTGGTTTACATGAGCGAGAGCGAAAAGATCGATGCGATCATCGAAGATATCCGTGAACGTACCGCCAACGGTCAGCCAGTGCTGGTGGGGACTATCTCGATTGAAAAATCCGAAGTGGTCTCTGAAAGATTGTCCGCTGCCGGAATTAAGCATGAAGTTCTGAACGCCAAATTCCACGCCCGTGAAGCAGACATCGTTGCACAGGCAGGACAGCCCGCTGCTGTAACCATCGCGACTAACATGGCCGGTCGTGGTACCGATATCGTGCTGGGCGGAAGCTGGCAGGCAGAGATTGCCCAGATTGAAGACCCAACCGCTGAGCAGATTGATGCCATCAAGAGTGCCTGGAAAATCCGTCATGATGCGGTTCTGGCTTCAGGTGGTCTGCACATCATTGGTACAGAGCGTCATGAATCCCGTCGTATTGATAACCAGCTTCGTGGTCGTTCCGGACGTCAGGGTGACAACGGTTCATCCCGCTTCTATCTGTCGATGGAAGATGCCCTGATGCGTATCTTCGCCTCCGATCGCGTCTCTAACATGATGCGTAAACTGGGTATGAAGCCTGGTGAAGCGATTGAGCACCCGTGGGTGACCAAGGCGATTGCTAACGCACAGCGCAAAGTGGAAAGCCGCAACTTTGATATTCGTAAGCAGCTGCTGGAATACGATGATGTGGCTAATGACCAGCGTCGCGCTATCTATACCCAGCGTAACGAACTGCTGGATGTGTCCGACGTCTCTGAAACCATCAGCAGCATCCGTGACGACGTATTTAAAACCACCATTGATACCTATATTCCACCTCAGTCTCTGGAAGAGATGTGGGATGTTGCCGGTCTGGAAGAGCGTCTGAAAAACGATTTCGACCTGGATATGCCGATCGCTGAGTGGCTGGATAAAGAGCCAGAATTGCACGAAGAAACGCTGCGTGAACGTATCATGGAGCAGGCTAAAGAGCAGTATCAGCGTAAAGAAGAAGTGGTTGGCGTTGAGATGATGCGCAACTTTGAGAAGGGCGTGATGCTGCAAACGCTGGACTCATTGTGGAAAGAGCATCTGGCCGCTATGGATTACCTGCGTCAGGGTATTCACCTGCGTGGATATGCGCAGAAAGATCCCAAGCAGGAATACAAGCGTGAATCCTTCGCCATGTTTGCCGCCATGCTGGAATCACTGAAATATGAAGTGATCAGCACCCTGTGCAAAGTGCAGGTACGTATGCCTGAAGAAGTGGAAGCGATGGAAGAGCAGCGTCGTGAGGAGTCCGAGCGTCTGGCACAGCAACAGCAGTTGAGCCATGTGGATACCGAAACCGAAGCGGCTATTGCTCTGGCGGATCAGACAGGCGAGCGAAAAGTAGGACGTAACGATCCCTGCCCCTGCGGTTCTGGAAAAAAATTCAAACAATGTCACGGGCGTCTGGCGTAACGGCAGGCAGTGACTGATAAAGGGCCGGAGAGATTCTCCGGCCCTTTTTTTTATCTGCCTTGCCATTGCCGGCGAGGACTGGAATAGTGGCGGGATGTCAGGATTTCAGAGTGAACATCAATGAAGCAGTTGCAGGTGGCAGTGGGCATTATCCGCGACCAGGATCGGAACATTTTTCTGGCGCAACGGTCGGCCAGCTCACATATGGCGAATATGTGGGAGTTTCCGGGCGGCAAGATTGAGGCGGGTGAAACAGCAGAGCAGGCGCTAAAGCGCGAGCTGCATGAGGAAACAGGTATTGAGGTTGAGCACGCTGTGCCTTGGGGCAGGGGTGAGCATGTCGACAGCAACTTCCACGTGACTTTGCACTTCTTTATCGTTGACCGCTGGCAGGGAGAACCCTGGGGTCGCGAAGGTCAACCTCAACGCTGGGTCCCTCAGCATGAGTTAGTCGCTGAAGAGTTCCCTCCCGCTAATGCGAAAATCGTTCAGCAACTGTTAGCAGAAGTGCTGTAAAAACCTTCCCGCCCCTTGAGGCGGGAGTTTTTTTAATCCCGGTGAGGATCCAGCTCGCTCCACTCGTCACTGTCGGAAAGATCGCCACGGCTGGCAATACGTTTCTCTTCTGCCGCCCACTCACCTAAATCAATCAGCTGGCAACGCTTACTGCAAAAGGGGCGCCACGGGCTGAGCTCATCCCAGATCACTTCTTTAGCGCACTGGGGACAGTTTACTGTTATCACATCATCTTTATTCATCAGGTAAAACCTTAGCAACAGGCAAGTTCAAAATCCAGGCGGGCCGGTACTTCACCACGTTCACTGTCTAACGGCAGAAAACGAATAGCATAGCGGCTCTTGTGTCCGGAAACCTGCGGGTAGAGAGAGTCGTCCAGCGACAGCTGCAGGCGAAGCAATTCAGCGCCTTCGGCGTTATCCTGGAAAAAGCCGTTCAGGCTGGTCTGGCGGCGGAACACGCCGGACTGACGGATCAAATCGAGAAGCAGGGTCAGCGCATCGCGTATTGGCGTTAATGAATCCATCCAGACTTTCACCTGAGCATCACGCTGCTCCTGCTCAATGTGCAGCCAGATATGCAACGTAGGGAGATCGAAACTGCAACAGCCGCCGGGAATACTCAAACGCTGACGGACCAGACCAATCAGCCGATCTTCACGCATTAACTGGCCCATCCGTGGCGCCGCCATCAGCGTACTGGAGCAGGCCTTCAGGCGATCGCGCAGGGTGTGCACAACGTCCATATCGACACCAGGCACCTCTTCCCAGGCACGGAGTTTCTGCTGCTGTTTTTCCAGCTCTTTCACTATCTCAGTACGCAGCTCACCCCGTTCAAACACATCCAGCAGTTCTGCCGCGTTGCGGAAAAAGGTCAGCGCGCTCAGTGAGTCGGTGATGGTGCTGCTGCTTTCAATCTGTTGAGTTAAAAATTCAATTCGCAGCCAGGTCCGCATCTTTTCATTCAGCGGATATTCAAATAAAACGGTTGTACTCATGCTTTTAATCCTGGTCAATGGCCCCGGCCAGCTGACGATAGTGCTGGTCCAGCAGGGCTACGCGCGCGGCCACTGACTCTGGTGGCCCGCCGTTATCAATAATGTCGTCCGCCACGGCCAGTCGCTGCTCGCGTGTTGCCTGGGCGGCCAGAATATTTTCCGCCTGTTCGCGGCTGATGCCATCCCTGGTCAGGGTGCGTCTTAGCTGGGTCTCACGATCCACATCGACGACCAGCACCCGGTTCGCCAGGTGCTGTAGATTATTCTCCACCAGCAGCGGTACCACCCACAAACACCATACGGAGTCTGTCTGCGCGAGCTGACGGCGTGTTTCGGCCTGAATAAGGGGATGCAGCAGGGCATTAAGCCAGGCTTTATCTTCACCCGAAGTGAAAATGTGCTGACGCAATGCTTTACGATCGAGCGTGCCGTCACCCTGCAGGATGCGTCCGCCAAATTTCTCGCGGATAGCGTCAAGAGCAGGCTGGCCTGGTTCAACGACCTGACGGGCAATGACATCAGCATCGACGATATTCACGCCTCTCTCTGCGAAGGCATTCGCGATGGTGGTTTTTCCGCTGCCGATCCCTCCGGTCAGCGCAACAGTATAACGCATAAGCCCCATATCTCATGGCTCTGATGTGAGTGCCGTCGGTATCGCGTCGATTTGACGGGTCGTCTACGGGCTTAAAAAATGAGGCACGGATCACAAGAGCGAATAGCGGATAAATTTACCTGAGTGTAGCGTAAATAAACCTGTTTTCGCACTCTTGCCCCGGCGATTTTAGTGCGTATGATAGCGTCACTGGAGCTGGCACCTGCTAACTATTGCGCCATCAACCAGGAAACCTATCATGCGTATTGAAGTAGATATCAAATTAGGCTTTAAAGATGTGCTTATCCGGCCAAAGCGTTCAACGCTGAAAAGCCGGTCTCAGGTTGAACTTACCCGTCAGTTTACCTTTAAACACTCCGGTGTTGCCTGGTCAGGCGTACCGATCATTGCCGCCAATATGGATACCGTGGGTACCTTTACCATGGCCGAAGCGCTGGCCTCTTTCGATGTGCTTACCGCAGTACACAAACATTACAGCGTTGAGCAATGGCGGCAGTTTATCGCCCGCGTGCCGGAAAGCGTGCTGAGACATGTGATGGTTTCTACCGGTACCTCGGATGCTGACTTCATTAAAATGAAAGAGATTCTGGCACTTTCTCCTGCCCTGAACTTCATCTGTATCGACGTAGCCAATGGGTATTCAGAACATTTTGTGGAGTTTCTGCAACGTGCCCGCGAAGCCTGCCCTGATAAAACCATCTGCGCTGGCAACGTGGTGACCGGAGAGATGGTTGAAGAACTCATCCTGTCTGGTGCCGACATCGTGAAGGTGGGTATTGGCCCCGGCTCGGTCTGCACCACCAGGGTAAAAACCGGCGTAGGCTACCCTCAGCTCTCTGCGGTGATCGAATGTGCCGATGCCGCTCATGGGCTGGGCGGGCAGATCGTCAGTGATGGGGGCTGTTCCGTGCCGGGCGACGTCGCCAAGGCGTTCGGCGGCGGTGCCGATTTTGTGATGCTCGGCGGAATGCTTGCCGCGCATGATGAATGTGAAGGTACAGTGGTCGAAGAAAATGGTGAGGAGTTTATGCTGTTTTACGGTATGAGTTCTGAGTCCGCGATGAAACGACATGTTGGTGGGGTAGCCGGTTACCGCGCCGCAGAGGGCAAAACCGTTAAGCTTCCTGTCCGTGGGCCAGTTGAACATACGGCGCGCGATATTTTGGGCGGCCTGCGTTCCGCCTGTACCTATGTCGGTGCAGAACGCCTGAAAGAGCTGACCAAACGCACCACGTTTATTCGTGTGGCCGAGCAGGAAAACCGCGTCTTTAACCGCTAATCAGCGCAAGCCCATCGTCACCCGGACGGTGGGCTTTCTAACTGATTAACCGGGCAGGACCGGTACCAATAGCCACGGCAGGCAACCTGTCCCTTCATCAGTTTGCAAAATTTATCCCAGTGCCTTCCCCAGATTGAAAATGGGCAGATACATGGCGACCACCAGCGTTCCCACCAGTAATCCGGTAACAACCATCATCATGGGTTCCAGCGCTGACGCCAGACTATCCGCTAACTCATTGGTCATCTCTTCATGTACCTCCCCAAGCCGGCGAAGCATAGTATCCAGTGAACCCGACTCCTCACCCACTTTTATCAGCTGACAGCATAGCGGTGTAAACAGTCTGTGGCGCTTAAGCGCGTGGTGGAAGGGATGCCCGGCAGCAATATGCTGTTGCAATGCCTGGATTGCCTCCCGCCAGAGCAGTGCAGGCAGCGTTTTTTCAACCGCCTCAAGGCTTTGTAACAGCGTCAGGCCCGCCTGCTGAGTCAACGCCAGCGTCATAAATATCCGGCTTAGCAATCCTCCCTTATAAAGCTTGCCCATTAAAGGCAGGGAAAGTAGCCAACGTTGCTCCCGTCTCTGCCAGGCAAAGGAGCGTTTGGTTTGCCAGCGCCAGGCAAAACCCGCTCCAGCAAGCAGGAGAAAAAGCAGTCCGCCATAGTGCTGAAGCCACTCTGACAGCGTCACCACAGCCGCTGTAAAGGTGGGCAGGGGGGCATCAAATGCCTGATAGACCGATATAAATTCCGGCAGAACAAAGACCAGCATCCCTGTGCTGACAACCAATGCCAGCGCCAGAATAAACAGGGGATAACGCAAAGCTTTCATCACCTTTTTTTGTAGCTGTTGCTGACGTTCCTGCTGGCTGGCAAGCTGAAGGCAGCACTCATCAATGCGCCCGGTTAACTCTCCTACAGACATCAGGGCAGAATACAAGGGTGGGAAAACGTCGGGCCACCGGGCCAGCGCTTCCGAAAAAGGCGTGCCTTCCGCTACGCTGTGGTGGAGCTGGCTCAGCAGTGCCTGCCAGCCAGCGCTTTCGTGCTCTTCACCGATCAGATTGAGGCTGGCCGTCAGGGTCATCCCCGCTTTCAGCAGGGTAGCCAGTTGACGAAACAGGGCCACTTTCTGCTGCCACTGCCACTCTCTACTGCGGTAGCGCCTGCCCTTAGAGAGCGATAACGGCATCATGCCTTGCGCCATCAGCCTGTCCATCACTTCAAGCTGGTGCTGGCAAAAAAACGCACCCTGTTGAAGCTGTCCCTGATTGTTCATTGCCTGCCACCGGAACAGAAGAAGGTTACTCATCGCTGCTTCCCACAATACGGTTCAGCTCTTCAAGCGTGGTCTCGCCACGGTTGACGCAGTGTAGTCCTTCAACGAACAACGAGTTTCTTCCCTGCTGCCGGGCAATGGCCGCAAGATTTTCTGGCGAACTGTCAGCAGCGATGGCATTTTGCAGCCTGGCGGAGACCGGAAGCACTTCAAAAAGCGCCAGCCGGCCATAAAAGCCTGAATAGCAGTGCGGACAGCCTGGCGCCCGCCAGTTCTGCACTGTGCCGGGCCAGATAGCCGGAGGAAAATGAGCGATGGCTTCTCCCGGCTCCCGGCAGTGCGGACAGAGGCGACGAACCAGGCGTTGAGCAATAATCAGCTTCAGCGCTGAAGCCAGCAGATAGCCAGGGATACCGATCTGTCCCAGACGCGTCAGCGTTTCAGTAGTGGAGTTGGTGTGTAACGTGGACAACACCAGGTGTCCGGTCTGGGCTGCTTTTATGGCTGTTTCAGCCGTTTCCCGATCGCGGATTTCGCCCAGCATAATGATATCCGGATCCTGACGCAGCAGCGATCTCAGCACCAGGTTGAAGTCCAGGCCCGCCCTGGGATGGATCTGGGTCTGGTTAATGCCCGGCAGCGGAATTTCGATCGGGTCTTCCACGCTGCACAGGTTGCGCTGGGGATGGTTGAGTGAGCTCAGCCCGCTGTAAAGGGTGAAGGTTTTACCGCTGCCTGTAGGGCCGGTAACCAGGATCAGCCCCTGTGGGCGGGCCAGTGCCTGACGATAAAGCTTCAGTGAGGCGGCTGGCATACCCAGCTTTTCAAGCGCTATGGCCTGGGGTTCGCTTTGCAGCAGACGGATCACCGCCTTTTCCCCGTAGTGGGTGGGCAGGGTCGAAAGCCTGAAGGAGGCCGGTTTGCCCTCAAGCTGCAGCGTAAACTGGCCATCCTGCGGCGTCCGCCGCTCGGTAATATCAAGACTGGCCAGAATTTTCAGGCGGGCAAGCAGAGCCGCAGCGTTATCCTGCTCGCTACCCGGAACCGTTTGCAGCACGCCATCGACACGAAACCGGACCCGTAAAGAAGCCACCTGAGGTTCGATATGGATGTCTGAAGCCCGCCGCTGCAGAGCCAGCTGCAAAAGGTATTGGATCTTCTCCGGTGCGGTTTCTCTCTGAACTTCACCAGAAGAAAGTTCTTCAGTCGTGACTTGATGCTGGTCCTGCCTGAACCGATCGAGCCGGGCCTGTGGCCAGCATTCAACTTCAATGTTGCGCTGTGTGGCAAAGCGCAGCGTTTCGATCAGTTTGCTGTCGGGCGTGTCAGCCATAGCGAGATGCAGACGCTCTGGTGTGCAGGAGAGAATCACGGCCTGATAGCGCTGGCACAGCGCTTCTACAGATCTGGGGGGAGTCGAAGCGATCACTCTGCCACCTCGCTGCGGGTATCCTCAAAGCGAAAAACAGTCTGGCAGGTTTCTTTCAGGCTTACCTGTGAGCTGGTGCAGGTTCGTTGCCAGCCAATACGCCCCTGGTTACCCTCCCAGGTTGGGGACATGGCGACGTTCAGGCCGCTTAAACTTTCCTGTCCGGTAAGCGATATCACACCCGCTTTTACGCTGACAGAGGCGACATAGCGCGACCCTTTCCCCTGCGGAATGCCGTTGCTTCCCTCGCTGCAATCTCCTGTACTGCCCCGTTCAATGGCACAGAGATCTACCGCGGTTTTATAGGGAAGGGCGGTTTGTAACATATCCGTCAGGGCAGCCTTCTGCAGATAGCTCTGATAAGCGGGCAGGCCAATGGCGCTCAAAATGGCGATGATAGCGATCACGATCATCAACTCAATCAGGGTAAATCCTTGCTGCTGCTTCATAGCGTACCTCCTTGTGATGTAAAGGAGGGCAAGGTAGCGCCATGCAGGTCAGGGAGCCACAGGCAAAAGGGGCAAGCGCGGCACGGACCGAAAAGAAGATTTCTTTGTTTCAGAGGCTGGCAACATTTCTGGAAGGGAGACCGCAGAATGGGGCATCCCACGCCACCGCTGTGGCTGGCGTGGGAGAAACTTCAAGGGATTACTTAAACCGCATCGAGAGATCCAGCGCGCGGACATGCTTGGTCAGCGCGCCCACGGAGATATAATCCACCCCGGTTTCGGCAAAAGTCCGCAAGGTTTCGTCGGTAACATTGCCTGAGACCTCAAGCAGCGCACGGCCATCGCTGACCTTTACGGCCTCACGCATCTGGTCCACGCTGAAATTGTCCAGCATGATGATATCCGCACCAGCATCAAGCGCCTGGGTCAGTTCATCCAGAGATTCAACTTCCACCTCAACAGGCACATCCGGGTGTAACCAGAAGGCTTTTTCCACCGCATCACGGATCGAGCCGGTAGCGATGATATGGTTTTCCTTGATCAAAAAGGCGTCAGAAAGCCCCAGGCGATGATTAGCGCCACCCCCACACAATACCGCATACTTCAGTGCCGTTCTCAGACCCGGCACCGTTTTACGGGTATCCAGCAGCTGAGTGCGGGTGCCTTGCAGGATCGCCACGTAATGGCTGACTTCTGTCGCCACGCCGGAAAGGGTCTGCACAAAATTCAGCGCGGTTCTTTCAGCGGTCAGGATCAGGGCTGAGGGGCCGGTAATCTCAAACAGAGGCTGATCGGCAACGATTTTATCGCCATCTTCAACATGCCAGAGGATTTGGGTTTTGTTACCCAACTGAATAAAGACCTCTTCAACCCAACGTTTACCGCAGAAAATACCCGGTTCGCGGGTAATGACTACGGCATGCGACCTGGCCTCAGCCGGAAGCAGGCTGGCGGTAATGTCCTGGCAGGGATCCACTTCGCCCCCCAGATCCTCACGCAGAGCCTGCGCAACGCCTGGGGGGATATCATCCTCAATACGAGCCAGCAGAGCCGCGCGGCGGCTGTCCGGATCGTAGCGGCGGGTAGTCATGATCGAACTCCGAAAGGTCGGATAAAGAGTCTGACCATGCTAGCCTGTTTGACGGCGGCTTGCCAGCCAGCGCTGCGTCCGGGCATCCAGGTTTAGGGATGGCAAAGAGAGCATCCAGGATCCTTACTGGCAGGAATATCCTCAGGGCTGCTGCTGCGCGGGATAAGTTTAGTTTTCTAAAAAAGAATCATGCTACTCTGATGAAATTGTTATAAAAGGAGAGCAGGGCATGCAGTTGCAAGCGGGCTGGATCTCTGGAGTGAAGCGGGTTCCCTCGCCCCATTTCAACGAGCGTCCGGACAATGAAACGCCATCACTATTGGTGATCCACAACATCAGCCTGCCGCCGGGAGAGTTCGGTGGTCCCTGGATTGATGCGTTGTTTACTGGAAATCTGGATCCCGAAGCGCATCCTTTTTTTGCAGAGATCGCCCATCTGAGAGTCTCTGCTCACTGCCTGATCCGCCGTGATGGCGAGATTATCCAGTATGTTCCTTTTCATCTTCGTGCCTGGCACGCAGGCGTGTCGACTTATCAGGGGCGTGAAGCCTGTAACGATTTCTCGATAGGCATTGAGCTGGAAGGCACGGACAGCTTGCCCTATACCTGTGCGCAATATCAGGCCCTGCAGCAGGTCACCAGGCTGCTTATCGATCATTACCCGCAGATTGCTCAACATATTACCGGGCACAGCGATATTGCCCCCGATCGTAAAACCGATCCGGGCCCGGCGTTTGACTGGGCAACATTTCGGGAAGCGCTGACCGATCCGGGCGCCCCTGCACAGGAGTAACAGGCATGACGCTTTTTAGTTTGTTGTTGGTTCTGGGCTGGGAACGCCTGTTTAAAATGGGTGAACACTGGCAGCTGGATCACCACCTTGCTCCGCTGTTCCGTGGCAGGCACCGCTTCTCGCTGTTCCGCACCCTGCTGATGATGCTGCTGGCAATGGCAGTTATGACTCTCTGCCTTATGGCGCTGAAAGGGTTGTTTTTTGGCTTGCCGCAGCTGCTGTTCTGGATTGCGGTCGGCCTGTTGTGTATCGGTGCCGGTTCGGTCCGGCTGCATTACCACGCTTATCTCAAGGCGGCGAGCCATAACGATACCGATGCCCATACGGCGATGGCCGAAGAGCTGACGCTGATCCACGGCATTCCGGTAGAGTGCAACGAGCGGGAGTATCTGTGTGAACTGCAGAATGCGCTGCTGTGGATTAACTTCCGTTTTTATCTTGCGCCGCTGTTCTGGTTTGTCGTGGGGGCCCCTGGGGGCCGGTGTTGCTGGTGGGCTATGCCTTCCTGCGTGCCTGGCAATCCTGGCTGGCACGTCATCATTCCACTTTGCAACGCTCGCAGTCCGGTGTTGATGCCATTCTCCACGTGGTCGACTGGCTGCCGGTTCGCCTGGCGGGCGTGGCTTATGCGTTGCTGGGGCATGGCGAGCGGGCTTTACCCGCCTGGTTTGCCTCACTGAGTGACCGGCATACCCCGCAGTATCAAGTGCTGACCCGTCTTGCCCAGTTTTCACTGGCGAGGGATCCGCACCTTGATAAAGTGCAGACCCCACGAGTGGCCGTAGCGCTGGCGAAGAAAGTTTCGCTGGTGATAGTTGTGGTGGTCGCGCTGCTAACCATTTACGGCACGCTGGTCTGAGTCCGTATCGGCGGGAGGGTGGCCAAATTCTGGCCATCCTTCCGCATCCCAGCTAAAGGTTTTGATTCGCGTATGCCGGTTCGGGTCATACAGCGGATCGCCTTCAATCTCCGTGTAATTCCTCGCATGATAGACCAGCACATCTTCCCCCGTTTCTGACACCGTAAAGCTGTTATGGCCTGGTCCATACTGGCGATTTTCGTAGCTGGTGGTGAAAACCGGCGCGGGAGCTTTATGCCAGTTAGCGCTGTTCAGCGGGTCGGCTTCAATATCAATCCACAGCAGGCCCATACAGTAATTTTCATCGGTAGCGCTGGCAGAATAGCTGACGAAGAGCCGCTTGCCCTGACGAATGACGGCGGGGCCTTCATTAACGCTGAAGCCTCTGCATTCCCAGTCAAACTCAGGACGGCTAATCATCACCGGCGGGCCTTTTATTGCCCAGGGAGTCTCAAGTTCTGCCAGATAGAGGTTGGAATTACCGGCGATTTCCGGGTCTTTCTGCGCCCACAAATACCAGTTTTTCCCCTGATGCACGAAGTGAGTCGCATCCAGCGCAAAGCTGTCGATCGGCGTAGTTATTTGTCCGCACTCCCGCCATTCGCCTGTCAGAGGATCTTCGCTGGTGCAGGCCAGCGCGAACATTCTGTGTTGAAACAATCCCTCTTTGATTGCCTGACTGGGTGCTGCGGCGAAGTAAATTACCCAGATACCGTCAATTCTGTGCAGTTCTGGTGCCCATATCAGGGCACTCATCTCGCCGGCTGCAGGTTTTCGCCACACCACTACAGGCCTGGCTTCAGCGAGTGCCGCCAGCGTGGAGGCACAGCGGATCTCCAGCCGGTCATACTCCGGCACGGAAGCAATGAAGTAGTAGCGACCCTGTTCAAAAAGGATAAAAGGATCTGCGCGCTGTTCAATCAGCGGGTTCTGCCAGGTTGAAGAAGTCATCAGGTATTCACCGGTTTAACAGGGGATTGGGTGTCGTTATAGTCAGTCAGCTCTTTAAAATTAAGGCGACGTTTCTCAAGGTCCTGCTGAATTTGCTGCATCATGTTGCGATCCACCTTCAGCAAACGAACCACGCCTGCGGTAATCAGATAGCCGATGCCCGGAATAACGGTAAACAGCAGAACAATGCCGTTGACGGCGTCAGGCGATTGCGCCTTTGCACCCGCATCATAGCCGTAGAAGGAGAGCAGGAAACCCACCATTGCGCCAGCTACCGCCAGACCGACCTTGAGGAAAAACAGGTTGCCGGAAAAGCTGATACCGGTGATCCGTTTGCCGGTTTTCCATTCGCCATAGTCATCCACATCGGCCATCAGCGACCAGTGCAGCGGGGAAGGGATCTGATGCAGAATATTCAGTACGAAGTACATCACTACCACCAAAACGGTAGCATGGGGGTCGAGGAACCAGAAACCGCAGGAAAAAATGGCCAGAGCGATATTGGTCCAGAAAAAGACCTTGAGTTTGCACCAGCGGTCGGTCAGGACTTTTGCCAGGGTGCTGCCGATCATCATGCCAATGACCCCCAGGCTGATAAACAGCGTGGCGAAGTGGGTCGACTGGCCCATTACCCAGGTAACGTAATAGAGCGTAGCGGCCATGCGAATAAAGCCAGGGAGGACATTACAGAAGGTCAGCAGCAGGATGCGTACCCACTGATCGTTTTTCCACACTTCTTTCAGATTAGCTTTGATATCGTCATTACTCGGTACTGCCGGACGGATGCGTTCGCGAACAGTAGCAAAGCAGAACAGAAACATGCACAGGCCAATAAAAGCCAGCACGCTCATGGCCATCTGATAACCACGCGCTTTATTTTCCCCGCCAAACCACTCCGCCATCGGTAACAGAGTCAGAGACAAAATCAGCGTGGCGATCCCCACCATGACAAAGCGGTAAGACTGGCAGGAAACGCGCTCGCCTGGATCGTTAGTGATGACGCCCCCCAGAGAACAGTAGGGAATGTTGATTGCGGTATAGGTCAGCGACATCAGGAAATAGGTGACGAAGGCGTAAATCACCTTGTTTTCATAACTCCAGTCAGGCGTGGTGAACATCAATACGCTGAACAGCACATAGGGCAGCGAAATCCACAGCAGCCAGGGACGAAAACGACCCCAGCGGCTTTGCGTCCGGTCGGCAATCGCACCCATTATGGGATCGGTTATGGCATCCAGTACCCTTACCGACAGCAGCAGCACCCCGACCAGCGCCGGAGCCAGACCGAACACATCTGTGTAGAAATAATTAAGGAAAAGCATGATGGCGCCGCCGATCATATTGCAGCCCGCATCGCCCATGCCATATCCAATTTTCTCTTTGATCGAAAGCCTTTCGCCCTTCATGGAGTTACCCTCACCGTAATCATGAAGAGCAATATTAATGGCTTAGGTGAAATCCGCGCTGGCTGAAAGCGTCGCAGGTATGGATAAAATAGCTGTCGGAGAGAAAGTGTGAGAGGGTTAACAGTTGTGGTAATGAGCGGCGGCGGCTGGAGGGAAAGTTAAGGTGGGCTGTTGATTAGCCTGGCGGGAGAGTGTGAATGCAAACGTTTTGGCTCAAAAAAGCAGGGGGACACCGGAGTGCCCCCTTACTGCTACGCTTTCTGCGCGCGGGATTTCAACATATAGCCAACACCCAGAATGGCTATCCAGACCGGGATCAGCCATACGGAGATCGCCATGCCTGGCGTCATCGCCATAATCACCAGAATGCCTACCAGGAACAGCAGGCAGATCCAGTTACCCACCGGATAGAACAGCGCCTTAAAGCGGGTCTGCACTCCCTGCTGATCCTTTTTACGACGGAACTTCAGGTGAGCAAGGCTTATCATCGCCCAGTTGATCACCAGCGCCGAAACCACCAGCGCCATCAACAGGCCAAAAGCTTCACCAGGCATCAGGTAGTTAATCAGCACGCAGAGCGCGGTGGCCGCGGCTGAAATACCGATAGCTATGACCGGCACACCGCGCGAATCCACTTTCAACAAGGCTTTAGGGCCGTTGCCCTGCTGCGCCAGTCCGAACAGCATCCGGCTGTTGCAGTATACGCAGCTGTTGTAGACCGACAGCGCTGCCGTCAGGATCACCACGTTCAGCGCGTTTGCCACCAGGCTGTCACCTAATTCGTGGAAAATCATCACGAACGGGCTGGCTCCGCCAATCACTTTGGTCCACGGATAGAGGGAAAGCAGCACCGTCAGCGAGCCAATATAGAAAATCAAAATGCGGTACAGCACCTGATTGGTTGCTTTAGGAATGCTTTTTTCCGGGTCGTCAGCTTCCGCAGCGGTAATCCCGACCAGCTCAAGGCCGCCGAAGGAGAACATGATTACCGCCATCGCCATCACCATTCCGGAGATGCCGTTAGGGAAGAATCCCCCTCTGTCCCACAGGTTAGAGAATTTAGCTTCAGGCCCTGCATGGCCGCCAAACAGCAGCCAGCAGCCGAACAGGATCATCCCCACTACCGCAGCCACTTTAATAATGGAGAACCAGAACTCCATCTCACCGTAGACTTTTACGTTAGTCAGGTTAATGGCGTTGATCACCACGAAGAACACGGCAGCTGAAACCCAGGTCGGGATTTCGGGATACCAGTACTGAATGTATTTGCCGACGGCAGTCAGCTCCGCCATTGCCACCAGCACGTAGAGGATCCAGTAGTTCCAGCCAGAGGCGAAACCGGCAAAATTGCCCCAGTATTTATAGGCAAAGTGGCTGAATGAACCGGCAACCGGCTCTTCCACGACCATCTCACCCAGCTGGCGCATGATCAGGAAAGCAATAAAGCCCCCGATGGCATAACCCAGTAACACTGAGGGACCAGCCATGCGGATGGTATCGGCGATGCCGAGAAACAGGCCCGTGCCCACGGCGCCGCCCAACGCGATTAACTGAATATGACGGTTTTTCAACCCTCTCTTCAGCGTTTCGCCCTGCTGTTGTTCCATAGAAAACCTCGTGATGTCGTTATTATGCTTAGCAAAGGACCGGCCTTTGTAAGTCAGTTCTTACAGGTAACGTATTGAAAAATGTACAGTGCCAGAGGCACGAAAAAGGGGGTACGGCTACCTTCGCGACAAGAATAGTGATAAGCGACCACCATTGCACTCGCTTTCTCTTTTTGTGCGGAAGAATGCTTAAAAATTCCTCGTTAAATCACATTTCATGTTTCTGTCATAAATGGCCTCAAAAGACGAATAGCTTTCCCTTATGGAAAGCGGGTTTTTTGTGCACTAAGGGCTTGTGGAAATTCAGAAAAGTTAAAAAATTTAACATTTGGAAAAGGGGGTTTTTACGCCGTTTTTTTGCCGCTAACCCTTTATAGGTAAACGAGACCAGCGTCCGATTTCCACAGGTTGCCATATGGACATGAGGTGAATACTTTGTTACTTTACGGGCACCTTTTTGCAATTGGTATTACCAATTTACTCCGGCACAAGGCAGAAGAAGGGATGATGGCCTACAGCAAAATCCGCCAACCAAAGCTATCCGATGCTATTGAGCAACAGCTCGAGTCCCTGATTATGGAAGGGACCCTGCGTCCGGGTGAAAAGCTGCTCCCTGAACGTGAACTGGCTAAACAGTTTGATGTCTCCCGTCCTTCTCTGCGTGAAGCTATCCAGCGTCTGGAAGCCAAAGGCTTGCTGCTTCGCCGTCAGGGCGGGGGCACCTTCGTGCAAACCAGCCTGTGGCAAAGTCTCAGCGACCCGCTGGTAGAACTGCTGGCCGGTCATCCCGAATCCCAGTTTGATCTGCTGGAAACTCGCCACGCTCTGGAAGGGATTGCAGCCTATTACGCTGCCTTACGGGGAACCGATGAAGATTTAGAGCGCATTCGCCATTGCCACGTGCAGATCCAGACCGCTCAGGAGAGCGGCGATCTGGACGCAGAAGCGGATGCGGTGATGCAGTATCAGATTGCCGTCACAGAAGCGGCCCATAATGTGGTACTGCTACACTTGCTCCGGAGTATGGGGCCGATGCTGAAACAGAACGTCCGCCAGAATTTTGAATTGCTCTACTCCCGCCGCGAAATGCTGGCGAAAGTGAGCGGTCACCGCGCCAGTATCTTCGAGGCGATTGTGGCACGCGAACCTGAAAAGGCCCGTGAAGCCTCACACCGTCACCTGGCGTTTATCGAGGAAATATTGCTGGACAGAAGTCGGGAGCAGAGTCGCCGAGAGCGCTCCTTACGACGATTACAGCAACGTAAGGACTAACGCGTATACATAACGCGGACCTATACCCAGCCACTGGCTGGGTATAAACGACGAGCCTGTCTCACTGTGCTTTACCGCAGAGCACAGCGGGACAGGCTCCAGACAATTCAACGTATTAGACACAGATAAGGAATACCCCCATGTCAGAACGTTTACACAATGACGTGGATCCGATCGAAACCCGCGACTGGCTACAGGCGATCGAATCGGTCATCCGTGAAGAAGGTGTTGAGCGTGCGCAGTTCCTGATCGATCAGGTCATGAGTGAAGCACGTAAAGGTGGCGTGAAGGTTGCAGCAGGCGTCAGCGCCCGCAACTACGTCAACTCTATTGCCGTGGAAGATGAACCGGATTACCCCGGCAACACCTCTCTTGAACGTCGTATCCGTTCCGCGATCCGCTGGAACGCCATCATGACCGTTCTGCGTGCCTCGAAGAAAGATCTGGAGCTGGGTGGTCACATGTCCTCCTTCCAGTCTTCCGCGACGATTTATGAAGTGTGCTTCAACCACTTCTTCCGTGCGCGCAGCGAAAAAGATGGCGGCGATCTGGTCTACTTCCAGGGCCACATCTCTCCTGGCGTTTACGCGCGTGCTTTCCTTGAAGGCCGCCTGACCGAAGACCAGCTGAACAACTTCCGTCAGGAAGTGCACGGTAAAGGTCTGTCGTCTTACCCGCACCCGAAACTGATGCCTGATTTCTGGCAGTTCCCGACTGTATCAATGGGTCTGGGTCCAATCGGTGCGATCTATCAGGCTAAATTCCTGAAGTACCTTGAGCATCGTGGTCTGAAAGACACCGCGGCGCAAACCGTGTATGCCTTCCTGGGCGACGGTGAAATGGATGAGCCGGAATCCAAGGGTGCGATCACTATCGCTACCCGTGAGAAGCTGGACAACCTGGTCTTCATCATCAACTGTAACCTGCAGCGCCTTGATGGCCCGGTCACCGGTAACGGTAAAATCATCAACGAACTGGACGGCATCTTTGCTGGCGCCGGTTGGGAAGTGATCAAAGTTATCTGGGGCGGACGCTGGGACGAACTGCTGCGTAAAGATACCAGCGGCAAACTGGTTCAGCTGATGAACGAAACCGTTGACGGTGACTACCAGACCTTCAAATCCCGCGACGGCGCGTATGTGCGTGAGCACTTCTTCGGGAAATATCCGGAGACCGCAGCCCTGGTCAAAGATATGACCGACGACGAGATTTGGTCACTGAACCGTGGCGGCCACGATCCTAAGAAAGTCTACGCGGCACTGAAAAAAGCGCAGGATACCAAAGGGAAACCTGTGGTTATTCTGGCACATACCATCAAAGGCTATGGTATGGGCGAAACCGCTGAAGGCAAAAACATCGCTCACCAGGTGAAGAAAATGAACATGGATGGCGTGCGCTATATCCGTGATCGTTTCAACGTGCCGGTTGACGATGCCAACATCGAAAAAATGCCGTATGTGACCTTCGACAAAGAGTCTGAAGAGTACAAATACCTGCACGGCCAGCGTGAGAAGCTGGGTGGCTACCTGCCAACCCGCCAGCCAAACTTCAGCGAGAAGCTGGAAATGCCAGCGCTGGAAGACTTCCGTCAGCTGCTGGACGAGCAGAACAAAGAGATCTCCACCACTATCGCCTTTGTGCGTGCCCTGAACGTGATGCTGAAGAACCCGTCGATCAAAGATCGTCTGGTGCCAATCATCGCCGATGAAGCCCGTACCTTCGGGATGGAAGGTCTGTTCCGTCAGATTGGTATTTACAGCCCTAACGGTCAGCAGTACACCCCGCAGGACCGCGAGCAGGTTGCTTACTACAAAGAAGACGAAAAAGGTCAGATCCTGCAGGAAGGGATCAACGAACTGGGCGCAGGCGCTTCATGGCTGGCGGCGGCAACGTCTTACAGCACCAACAACCTGCCAATGATCCCGTTCTACATCTACTACTCCATGTTCGGTTTCCAGCGTATCGGTGACCTGTGCTGGGCAGCAGGCGATCAGCAGGCTCGTGGCTTCCTGGTTGGCGGCACCTCTGGCCGTACCACCCTGAACGGTGAAGGTTTGCAGCACGAAGATGGCCACAGCCATATTCAGTCTCTGACTATCCCTAACTGTATCTCTTACGATCCAGCCTATGCCTACGAAGTGGCAGTCATCATGCATGACGGTCTGGTACGTATGTACGGTGAAGCGCAGGAAAACATCTACTACTACATCACCACGCTGAACGAAAACTACCACATGCCTGCGATGCCGCAGGGTGCGGAAGAGGGTATCCGTAAGGGTATCTACAAGCTGGATACGGTAGAAGGCAGCAAAGGCAAGGTTCAGCTGCTGGGTTCAGGTTCTATCCTGCGTCACGTACGTGAAGCGGCTAAGATCCTCTCCGAAGATT
Organism: Erwinia sp. E_sp_B01_1; assembly: GCF_036865545.1. Lineage (NCBI taxonomy): Bacteria > Pseudomonadati > Pseudomonadota > Gammaproteobacteria > Enterobacterales > Erwiniaceae > Erwinia > Erwinia sp. E_sp_B01_1. Next base: position 872,421 of record NZ_CP142208.1, read on the forward strand.
ACGGCGTGGGTTCTGACGTTTACAGCGTAACCTCCTTCACTGAGCTGGCGCGTGATGGCCAGGATTGTGAGCGCTGGAACATGCTGCACCCAACAGAAGAGCCTCGTGTGCCTTATGTTGCTCAGATCATGAGTGATGCACCGGCCGTGGCGTCAACTGACTACATGAAACTGTTTGCCGAGCAGATCCGGACCTTCATGCCAGCCAGCGACTACCGCGTACTGGGCACCGATGGTTTCGGTCGTTCTGACAGCCGTGAAAATCTGCGTCACCACTTCGAAGTGGATGCGTCCTATGTGGTGGTTGCGGCTCTGGGTGAACTGGCTAAACGCGGCGAAATCGATAAGAAAGTGGTGGCGGAAGCGATCACCAAATTCAATATCGATGCCGATAAAGTCAACCCGCGTCTGGCATAAGAGGTAAGAGTAATGGCTATCGAAATTAACGTGCCGGATATCGGTGCAGATGAAGTGGAAGTCACCGAAATTCTGGTGAAGGTAGGCGATAAAGTTGAAGCTGAACAGTCGCTGATCACCGTGGAAGGCGATAAAGCCTCCATGGAAGTGCCTTCCCCACAGGCTGGTGTGGTGAAAGAGATCAAAATTTCTACCGGCGATAAAGTGGAAACCGGCAAGCTGATGATGATCTTCGAATCTGCCGAAGGCGCTGCGGAAGCGGCCCCTGCACCGGCTGAAGAGAAAAAAGAAGAAGCTAAACCTGCGGCGGCTGCACAGGCTGAGAGCAAGGACGTAAACGTTCCTGATATCGGTTCTGATGAAGTTGAAGTCACCGAGATCCTGGTAAAAGTGGGCGACAAGGTTGAAGCTGAGCAGTCTCTGATCACCGTGGAAGGCGACAAAGCCTCTATGGAAGTGCCTGCACCTTTCGCGGGTACCGTGAAAGAGATCAAAATTGCTACTGGCGATAAAGTCAGCACCGGCTCGATGATCATGATCTTCGAAACCGCGGGTTCAGGCTCCGCTCCGGCTGAAGCGAAACCAGAAGTGAAAGAAGAGGCGGCTTCTGCCCCTGTTGCTGCTGGCGTGAAAGACGTTGAAGTGCCGGACATCGGCGGCGACGAAGTTGAAGTCACCGAAATCATGGTGAAAGTGGGCGATAAAGTCACTGCCGAGCAGTCACTGATCACCGTGGAAGGCGATAAAGCTTCTATGGAAGTCCCTGCACCGTTCGCAGGCACCGTTAAAGAGATCAAAGTCTCTGCCGGCGATAAAGTGAAAACCGGTTCTCCGCTGATGGTCTTCGAAGTTGAGGGCGCTGCGCCAGCTGCTGCTCCGGCTGCGAAAAAAGAAGAAGCGGCGGCTCCGGCTAAACAGGCCGAAGCGGCACCTGCACCGGCTAAAGCTGAAGCCAAAGGCGAATTCGCAGAAAACGACGCTTATGTGCACGCCACGCCGGTTATCCGTCGTCTGGCCCGTGAGTTTGGCGTGAATCTGTCGAAGGTCAAAGGCACCGGTCGCAAAGGCCGTATTCTGAAAGAAGACGTTCAGTCTTACGTTAAGGATGCGGTTAAGCGTGCCGAGTCTGCGCCAGCGGCGGCTGCCGGTGGCGGAATGCCTGGCATGCTGCCATGGCCGAAAGTGGACTTCAGCAAGTTCGGTGAGATTGAAGAAGTCGAGCTGGGCCGCATTCAGAAAATTTCTGGTGCTAACCTGAGCCGTAACTGGATCGTGATCCCTCACGTTACCCAGCACGACAAAGCTGACATCACCGAAGTGGAAAACTTCCGTAAGCAGCAGAACGACGAAGCGGCTAAGAAGAAACTGGATCTGAAGATCACCCCGCTGGTGTTCATCATGAAGGCGGCTGCCAAAGCGCTGGAAGAGTTCCCACGTTTCAACAGCTCACTGTCTGAAGATGGGCAGAAGCTGACGCTGAAGAAATACATCAACATCGGTGTGGCGGTAGATACGCCAAACGGTCTGGTGGTTCCGGTGTTCAAAGACGTCAATAAGAAAGGCATTATTGAGCTGTCGAATGAGCTGTCGGTGATTTCGAAGAAAGCGCGTGACGGTAAGCTGACGGCCAGCGATATGCAGGGCGGTTGCTTCACTATCTCCAGCCTTGGCGGCATTGGCGGTACAGCCTTTACCCCCATCGTCAACGCACCGGAAGTGGCTATCCTCGGCGTCTCTAAATCGTCGATGGAACCGGTCTGGAACGGCAAAGAGTTCGTTCCTCGCCTGATGCTGCCTCTGTCGCTCTCCTTCGATCACCGGGTGATCGATGGCGCAGCGGGTGCGCGCTTTGCCGCTTACATCGCAACCCTCATGGCTGATATCCGCCGTCTGGTGATGTAAACAAAACAAGGCCGGCTTTTGCCGGCCTTCTCATAGCCGACTTTCAAGAATCTGAGTCGACAAGGTAGTTGAAAGCGTTTCGCATCAAGCGGTTTGCAGTCTGTTAACAATTCTGTAAACTCTTGCGGTGTAAATGTACCGGTGGATGAATGAATATCCCAGCGGTTAACTAAGAGGTCATGATGAGTACAGAAATTAAAACTCAGGTCGTGGTACTTGGGGCTGGTCCTGCAGGTTACTCTGCAGCCTTCCGCGCAGCCGATTTAGGTCTGGAGACCGTCATCGTTGAGCGTTTCAGCACCCTCGGTGGGGTTTGTCTGAACGTGGGTTGTATCCCTTCCAAAGCGCTGCTGCACGTCGCGAAAGTGATTGAAGAAGCTAAAGCCCTGGAAGAGCACGGTATCGTGTTCGGTAAGCCGCAGACCGATATCAACAAAATTCGTGCCTGGAAAGAAAAAGTCATCAACCAGCTGACCGGCGGTCTGTCTGGCATGGCGAAAGGCCGCAAAGTTAAAGTGGTCACTGGTCTGGGTAAATTCACCGGTGCTAACACGCTGGTGGTTGAAGGTGAGAATGGTGCCACTACCATCAACTTCGACAACGCTATTATTGCCGCTGGTTCACGTCCGATTCAGCTGCCGTTTATCCCTCATGAAGATCCCCGCGTATGGGATTCCACCGATGCACTGGAGCTGAAAGAAGTTCCTGAGCGTCTGCTGGTCATGGGTGGCGGTATTATCGGTCTGGAAATGGCGACCGTGTATCACGCGCTGGGTTCACAGATTGACGTGGTTGAAATGTTTGACCAGGTTATTCCGGCAGCCGACAAAGACGTGGTGAAGGTCTTCACCAAACGCATCAGTAAGCAGTTCAACCTGATGCTGGAAACCAAAGTGACCGCCGTTGAAGCAAAAGACGATGGCATTTACGTTTCAATGGAAGGCAAAAAAGCACCTGCCGAACCGCAGCGTTATGATGCTGTGCTGGTGGCAATTGGCCGCGTTCCTAACGGTAAAGGTCTGGACGCAGGTCAGGCTGGCGTGGAAGTCGACGACCGTGGTTTTATCCGCGTCGACAAACAAATGCGTACCAACGTACCGCACATCTACGCTATCGGCGATATCGTCGGTCAGCCAATGCTGGCGCACAAAGGTGTTCATGAAGGCCACGTGGCAGCCGAAGTCATCTCCGGTAAGAAGCACTACTTCGATCCGAAAGTGATCCCATCGATTGCCTATACTGAGCCAGAAGTTGCCTGGGTAGGTCTGACCGAGAAAGAAGCCAAAGAGAAGGGCATCAGCTACGAAACAGCGACCTTCCCTTGGGCGGCATCAGGCCGTGCTATCGCTTCTGATTGTGCAGACGGCATGACCAAACTGATCTTTGACAAAGAAACTCACCGTGTCATCGGTGGAGCGATTGTCGGCACCAACGGCGGCGAGCTGCTGGGTGAGATCGGTCTGGCTATTGAGATGGGTTGTGATGCCGAAGATATCGCGCTGACCATTCATGCTCACCCAACGCTGCATGAATCCGTGGGTCTGGCTGCTGAGATGTTTGAAGGCAGCATCACCGACCTGCCAAACCCGAAAGCGAAGAAGAAGTAAGTCGCTGACCGGTTTGCATCACGGCTCCCAAATGGGGGCCGTTTTTTTTGCCTGATGGTGGCGATTGCAAGCTTCACTGTTTGTTGGGGTAATTGACAACATAGTGTCGTGTTGTTATTTTTTACAACAAGAAAGCAGGGAGGCTTAACGTCATGGGCGCGCAGTTGTTCAGAAGGGAAAGAGTGATACTGGATGAAAACTCTTTTATCACGCTTGTTATTTGGGAAGTAGATCCAGCTGTTGCAGGTAGCCTTCACAGGTATAAATACAGTTTTGCCTATATTGTTAATGAACTTTGCCTGATGCGTTACGACAACGAGCGAGGAAAAGGAGATCATAAACATCGTGGCGAGAGCGAAATAAAAACCGATTTCACCACTATTGAAGCACTGATTAACGATTTCTTTAACGATGTTGAAAAACTCAGGGGGTAATACAATGACTACGGTAACTATCAGAATTGCCTCGTTGGAAGAGGTGAAGAGATCGACACTTGCAGCGTTGAAAGGTGAAAAAGCAGCCGAAGGGAACGTTATCTCTTTCCTGACATTTGATGAGCTGCATAAGACGTTAACGCCAAAGAAAATGGCGATTCTGAATGCAATGACAGGCGCCGGAGAACTGACGTTCAGAGCGATTGCCGGGTTGATTAACCGTGATGTCAAAGCCGTGCACACTGATGTCACTGCACTGATTAAATGTGGAATTATCGATAAGACAGATGCAGGCTGTTTATTCCCTTACGAGGCCATTCATTTCGATTTCACTCTGTACAATAAAGCGGCCTGACCACCTTGCTGAGACACTTTATTAACATAATTTAACGGCCTGCACGAATCTTCCAAACCAAATTACCTTTCGCTCCAGGACCATTATGCTGTTGCAATCACAAAAGTCTTCTAAGAGTAATTCCTAATTTTACTGTGGGTAATAACTTCCTTTCATCCCTGACGGCATCGGCCATAGCCCTGGGTTATGGTATTGCCTGGCCTGCAAATAAAGGCACAATTAGCGGCACTATAATGTTGCTTTTTTGTAAACAGATTAACATGCAAGCGAAATCCTGCTATGCTGCCCCTCGCGGAACCGGGCGCTATACCCTACAGAAAAAACGCAACTCATACGCTGTCAACCTGTGGGCGTCCGGAATGCCATTACAATGTGAGCGAGGAGAACGTCGTGCTAGAAGAATACCGTAAGCACGTTGCCGAGCGTGCAGCCGAAGGGATCGTTCCTAAACCGATAGATGCTTCCCAAATGGCCGCGCTGGTTGAACTGCTGAAAAACCCGCCAGCGGGTGAAGAAGAATTCCTGTCTGATCTGTTAATCAATCGAGTCCCACCTGGCGTGGACGAAGCGGCTTACGTGAAAGCTGGCTTCCTGGCTGCTGTCGCTAAAGGCGAAGCGACCTCTCCTCTGGTTACTCCTGAGAAAGCTGTGGAACTGCTGGGCACCATGCAGGGCGGCTACAACATTCATCCGCTGATCGATGCGCTCGACGATGAGAAGCTGGCCCCGATCGCGGCAAAAGCCCTGTCCCATACCCTGCTGATGTTTGACAGCTTCTACGATGTGGAAGAAAAAGCCAAAGCGGGTAACCCTCATGCCCAACAGATCCTGAAATCCTGGGCTGATGCCGAATGGTACCTGTCACGTCCCGAGCTGGCAGAAAAAATTACCGTTACCGTCTTCAAAGTCACCGGCGAAACTAACACCGATGACCTCTCTCCGGCACCGGATGCCTGGTCACGCCCTGATATTCCTCTGCACGCGCTGGCGATGCTGAAGAATGCCCGTGAAGGCATTGAACCTGATGACGCCGGTAATGTAGGCCCGATCAGGCAGCTCGAAGCCCTGCAGGCCAAAGGCTATCCGCTTGCCTATGTGGGCGACGTTGTAGGAACCGGCTCATCCCGTAAATCCGCCACCAACTCGGTGCTGTGGTTTATGGGTGACGACCTGCCGTTTGTGCCAAACAAAAAAGGTGGCGGCGTGGTGCTGGGCAGCAACATTGCCCCAATCTTCTTCAACACCATGGAAGATGCAGGCGCACTGCCGATCGAAGTCGATGTGGCTAACCTGAACATGGGCGATGTGATTGACATCTACCCGTACAAAGGTGAAGTGAAGAATCACGAAACCGGTGAAGTACTGGCAACGTTCGCACTGAAAACCGAAGTGCTGCTGGACGAAGTCCGTGCAGGCGGACGTATTCCGCTGATCATCGGCCGTGGCCTGACCACCAAAGCGCGTGAAGCGCTGGGCCTGCCGCACAGTGACGTGTTCCGCCAGGCGAAAGATGTGGCGGTGAGCACTCGCGGCTACTCGCTGGCGCAGAAAATGGTTGGCCGTGCCTGTGGCACCGAAGGTGTCCGTCCGGGCGCTTACTGCGAACCTAAAATGACTTCTGTAGGTTCACAGGACACCACCGGTCCAATGACCCGTGATGAACTGAAAGACCTGGCGTGTCTGGGCTTCTCTGCCGACCTGGTGATGCAGTCCTTCTGCCACACAGCGGCGTATCCTAAGCCTGTTGATGTGTCTACACACCACACGCTGCCAGACTTCATTATGAACCGTGGCGGCGTCTCGCTGCGTCCGGGCGACGGCATTATCCACAGCTGGCTGAACCGTATGCTGCTGCCGGATACCGTGGGCACAGGCGGTGACTCCCATACTCGTTTCCCGATCGGGATCTCTTTCCCGGCAGGTTCGGGCCTGGTGGCTTTTGCTGCCGCTACCGGCGTAATGCCGCTGGATATGCCTGAGTCTGTGCTGGTGCGTTTCAAAGGGAAAATGGAACCGGGCATCACCCTGCGCGATCTGGTTCATGCCATCCCGCTGTACGCTATCAAGCAAGGCTTGCTGACCGTTGAGAAGAAGGGCAAGAAAAACATCTTCTCCGGCCGCATCCTGGAAATTGAAGGTCTGCCAGAGCTGAAAGTGGAGCAGGCGTTTGAGCTTTCTGACGCCTCTGCCGAACGTTCCGCTGCGGGCTGTACCATCAAGCTGGGCCAGGCACCGATCATTGAGTACCTGAACTCCAACATCGTGCTGCTGAAGTGGATGATCTCTGAAGGCTACGGCGACCGTCGTACGCTGGAACGTCGCATCCAGGGCATGGAAAAATGGCTGGCTGAACCGAATCTGCTGGAAGGCGATGCGGATGCAGAGTACGCGGCAGTTATTGAGATCGATCTGGCGGACATCAAGGAGCCAATCCTGTGTGCACCGAACGATCCTGATGACGCGCGTCTGCTGTCTGACGTGCAGGGCGAGAAGATTGATGAAGTCTTTATCGGCTCCTGTATGACTAACATCGGCCACTTCCGTGCGGCTGGTAAGCTGCTGGACAGCCACAAAGGCCAGTTGCCTACCCGTCTGTGGGTAGCTCCGCCAACCAAGATGGATGCGGCACAGCTGACAGAAGAGGGCTACTACAGCGTCTTTGGTAAGAGCGGTGCGCGTATCGAGATCCCGGGATGTTCACTGTGCATGGGTAACCAGGCGCGTGTGGCAGACGGTGCGACGGTGGTTTCCACCTCTACCCGTAACTTCCCGAACCGTCTTGGCACCGGTGCCAACGTGTTCCTGGCTTCAGCCGAACTGGCTGCGGTAGCGTCCCTGTTAGGCAAACTGCCTACCCCGGACGAATATCAGCAGTTTATGTCACAGGTCGATAAGACAGCGGTGGATACCTACCGTTATCTGAACTTCGATCAGCTGGCTCAGTACACTGAAAAAGCCGACGGCGTGATTTTCCAGACCGCGGTATAAATGAAAAGGGAGGCTGACCAGCCTCCCTTTTTGAATGCTTCATCAGCCTGTTCCCAACAATGTTGAAAACCTCCCAGACTCGCCTGTCCTGCGAACATCCATTCCAGACCTTTTTGCAGATCTGCGCCAATATGACCCGCAGAAATCCCCAATCGATCCTTCTTAGTTAAACCAGCCGCTCCCACATAAACTCTGAAGTCGTTTCCTCTTCCGGCGCTAAACCAGCATCTGGCGCAAAAATGTCAGCTCTGTTTCTTCTTCCAGCTTATCAAGCCGCTGATAAATTTCTCCGGCACCGGACAACTGCGCGCAGCAGTCGGCGAATTTTTGCTGGCGATCCTGATGACTGAAAGGTTCATCCAGCGAGCCTCTGGCACTAAGCCGCTGGTGATGTAAGGTGCGGCCATCCTTAAACGTCAGCGTTACCAGATGAGGGAGACTGGCAGCCTGTGCCTCTTCCTCTGGCCGCCAGCTTTTCATGGTGATACGTGACATTAAGGGATGACGGGCCTGAATCTTAACCTGCTCAGGTTTAAAATCTGCCACGCTCAACGTTCCCGCTTCCAGCATCCGGGTGACGCAATAATTCATCGAAAACCGGGCCTGCATCTCATCTTCTGGTACGGTATAGGCCAGATTTCTGAAGTTTGATATGCCCACCTTACAGCTCACCGACTCCACATCTTTTACTGAGAAATCATTGCTGCTCTGCAAATCGGCAATCACATCCAGCACGCGATGCGTGGAGCCGCAGCAGGGATATTTTTTCGGCATCACGCCGGTGGTTTCAATAATGTGGTGCGGGTCGGTAAGCCAGCGTCCGGCTTTATCCTGCCAGCGCCCCGACCCGGCAAAGAGCTCATAAAACCCCATTTCCCCTTCCAGAATATCCAGCCTGCCACTCATACCTGTGGCCGCAAGGTTGGCCGCCTCGACCGCATTGCGGGCAGCCATGCCGGCATGAAAAGGTTTCAGCGGCGTACCAAACTGGCCTTTGACGCCGCCTGCCAGACTCACGGCGATGGACAATGTTCTGGCGATCCCCGCCTGATCCAGCCCTTTGAGCCAGGCAACGCCAGCCGCTGTACCAATGCAGCCAATGGTCGAGGTGCCATGCCAGCCCGCCGTATAATGAGATGAACTGACCATCTCGCCGACAAATGCCTGTGCCTGAAGGCCAATCAGATAGGCTTTCACCAGCGCTTCTCCGCTGGCATTCTCTTCCAGCGCTACCGCCAGCAGGGCGGGCACCAGCACCGCAGAAGCATGGCTCATGCCAGGCCCAAAGTTGTCGTCGTAATCGATGGCATGGGCTGCGGTGGCATTGATCAGGGCCACTATGGCTGCAGGCGGCTTTTCATAACCCGCCCAGGCCTGCTTAACAGCTAAGGTGGAGAAGTCATCCTGCCCGGCATACAGACAGGCCAGGGTATCGCTGATAGCTTCCCGTGCGAGACGATGCGCATCAGCGCTGAAGCGTGGCTCGCGAGCGCACCACGCAGCAATAGATTCAATGACAGTCATAAATACCACTCCAAAGTTCAGGCTTCACTGGCGGCCAGAAAGCGCTGTGTATAGGCTTCGCGGGCGTTGCCATTACGGACCTGATCGGCACTCAGCTCTTCCAGCATTTTTCCCTGATGCATAATGCCGATGCGCTGGCAGAGATGCGTCACCACCGCCAGGTCATGCGTCACCATCAGATAAGTGAGCTGGCGTTGCTGGCGCATGGTTGCAAGCAGGTTGAGGATCTCAGCCTGCACCGAAACATCCAGCGCAGAGGTAGGTTCATCCAGTAGCAACACTGAAGGCTCCATAATCAGCGCACGGGCAATCGCCACTCGCTGGCGCTGGCCCCCGGAAAGCTGATGAGGATAGCGATAGCGAAAAGCATCACTGAGCCCGACCGCGTTCAGCACTTCGCTGATCCGCTCTTCAGGGCGATCAAGGCCGTGCAGTTTCAGCGGTTCCAGCAGGGCGTTGTAAACCATCTTGCGGGGATGCAAAGAGGCATAAGGATCCTGAAAAACCATCTGCACCTGGCGATAAAAGGGCTTATCACGCACGGGATGCTGCTCTTTGTTATCGAACAGGATCGCGCCCTGATAATCGTGATTCAGCCCGGCCAGCGCCCGTAAAATGGTGGATTTCCCACAGCCCGATTCGCCAATCAGCCCGTAAGATCCTCCCGCTTCCAGCATAAAGCTGACCCGATCCACCACGCGGCGGCGCTGGGTTCCCTGACCAAAGGCGATGGTCAGATCCAGCGTTTCAATACTGCGTTGCTGAGTGGGGATCATAAGGCGACTCCGTGACGAAAGGTTGGCCCCTGAAGCCAGGCGGGATCGCGCGTTGGCACGCTCAGCATCTCCACCGGATGGTGCAGCCGGGGCTGGCTGGCGAGCAGCGCCTGAGTATAGGGATGCTGCGCTTCATGCAGCCGATCGGCGGCAATCTCCTCGACAATCCGCCCGGCGTACATCACCAGTACGCGGTCGCAAAAGCGCGACACCAGATTGAGATCGTGGGTGATAAACAGCAGGCCGGTATTTCGTCTGGTCAGCAACTCATCAAGAATGCTCAGCACCTGCTGACGCACCGTGACATCCAGCGCGGAGGTCGGCTCATCGGCAATAATCAAATCCGGCTCGGGGATCAGCATCATGGCAATCATCACTCGCTGGCCCATCCCGCCTGAAATTTCATGAGGATAGAGGGCGTAAACCTTCTCCACTTCGCGGATATGCACCGACTCCAGCATCGCCAGCGCTCTGGCTTTGGCTTCCGTTTTTGAGGCTTTACTGTGCAGACGATAAGCCTCAGAGATTTGGTCGCCGATACGCATCAGCGGATTCAGCGAAAACTTCGGATCCTGAAGGATCATCGAAATCCGGTTGCCCCGGATAGTGCGCATCTGCCGTTCGCTGGCATGTAACAGATCGATACCGGCAAACTGCATCATGTCGGCGCTGATCCTGCCGATCTTCGGGGTAAGTTTCAGCAGGGCGCGACAGGTCTGCGATTTTCCCGAACCCGATTCGCCCACGATGGCCAGTTTCTCACGGCCCACGCTGAAAGAGACATCGCGTACCGCATGATGATCTTCATGCGCGCCTTTGAAGATGATATTCAGGTTTTTAACCTGCAGCAGGGTATCAGTCATGGCGAAGATCCATTACGTCACGCAGGCCATCGCCAAGCAGGTTGAAGGCCAGACTGGTGAAAAGGATGGCTAAACCAGGGATCGCGGCGATCAACCCATTGTTCAGCATAAATTCGCGGCCCGAGGCCAGCATCGCGCCCCATTCCGGGCTGGGCGCCTGTGCACCCAGTCCCAGAAAACCGAGTCCTGCGGCGGTAAGGATGATGGCTGCCATATTCAGCGTGACGCGGACCACCACCGAAGGAAGGCACATCGGAATGACGTGGCGGAGAATAATGTGTAATGAACTGGCCCCCTGAAGACGCACGGCCGCTATGTAATCCATCTTACGGATCGACAAGGTTTCAGCGCGGGCAAGACGGGCAATGGGTGGCCAGGAAGAGAGCGAAATGGCGATGATGGCATTTTCAATCCCCGGCCCCAGGGCCGCCACGAAAGCCAGCGCCAGGATCAGGCTGGGGAAGGCCAGAAAAATATCCACCAGCCGCATCAGAACGGTATCCACCCAGCCGCCAAGATAACCCGCACTGGTGCCGATCAGTAAGCCGAGTGGGGTAATGATTACCGCCGTCAGGCAGGCGATATAGAGGGTGATTCTGGCACCGTGCAACAGGCGGCTGTAGATATCCCGCCCCAGCTCGTCGGTGCCCAGCCAGAAGCTGGCGCTGGGGGGTTGCAGGCGATGAGCTAAATCCTGCGTGAAGATATCGTGAGTGCTCAGCCAGGGGGCAAACAATGCGGCAAAGGCGATAATCAGTAACACCAGCAAACCAAACAGCGCAGAGTGGTTGGCACAAAACCGCCGCCACTGGATCCACATCTGCTGCATCCGGGCCTGGAAAGGGGAGCCGGGCACCGGAGCACTCAGCCAGCTTCGCAGGCCAGGTCTCGCCCCTGTGGACTGCAATTTATCGATGGAATCGGTCATTGATCCTCCTGACGGGTACGTGGATCGAAAAGACGGTAAAGCAGGTCGCACAGCAGATTAAGCGCCACGAAAATGGCACCGGTAAGCAGGGTGCAGCCCACTACCGCATTCATATCGCCGGCGAGAAGGGCGTTAGTCAGGTAACGACCAAAACCGGGCCAGGCAAACACAGTTTCAGTGAGTACCGCCCCTTCCAGCAGCCAGGCCCAGGAGAGGGCGACCACGGTCAGCGTGGGTACGGCGATATTTCGTAAAGCGTGGATCCAGACGCAGCGCGCCCAGGACAGTCCCTTCACCCTCGCAGTGATGATGTACTCTTGAGAAAGCTGATCGATCATGAAACTGCGCACCATCCGGCTGATATAAGCCAGTGAACTCAGGCCCAGAATCGAGGCGGGAAGGATGATATGGCCGAAAACGTTTTTAAATACCGCCCAGTTGCCGCTCAGGGCGCTGTCAATCAACCAGAAACCGGTAACGGGTTTCAGGTCAAACTCATACATAAAATCAATCCGACCGGGTCCGCCAGTCCAGCCCAGTGAGGCATAGAACAGCAGTAAGCCCATCAGGCCGAGCCAGAAGTGCGGTGTGGAATAACTCAGCAAACCCACAAAGCGGATCAGATGATCAAACCACGAGTTGCGGTACATCGCAGACAACACGCCTGCCGGAATGCCCAGCCCGACGCCCATGACTGCCGCCACGGTAGCCAGCTCAAGCGTGGCGGGGAAGACGCGGGCGATATCCTGCGCAACCGGCTGGCTGGTGGTCAGCGCCGTGCCAAAATCCAGATGCGCCAGCTGCCAGAGATAGTCGATAAACTGTTTCCACAGCGGCTGGTCCAGCCCTAACTGGTGGAACATCTGGTCATAGGCTTCCTGACTGGCGTTGTCGCCAATCACTGCCACCACAGGATCGATGGGCAGCAAGCGGCCAATAAAGAAGGTCAGTGCCGCCAGCCCCAGCAGCGTGCAGAAAATGGAGAATGTGCCTTTCAGCACTCGCTTCCCTGCCCTGAAGAAAGGCGAGGGGCCTGTGATTTCAGCTAAGACCTGCGACATATCCGCCCCCTTTATTTCGATGCAGCGCCATACCACACGCGGAAACCGTTCCAGGTCCAGTTTTTCACCGCAGGACTGATACCGGCGGAGTTGTACATCTGGAACATGATCGCCATCGGTCCTTTCTGCATCTGTTCACGCTGTAAATCGGCATACATCGCGATGCGTTTGTCGTCGTCAGGCTCCAGCAGGGCAGCATTGACGGCTTTGTTCATCGTCTCGTCGTAATAAGCCGCACGCCAGCTCGGATACTGGGTGGCGCGTGCCTCTTTGCGGTTATCGGGGTTATAAACCAGACGGGAAGCGTTGCCGTAAGCATCAGGCACGGATGTCTGCCAGGCCATCATTGCGCTCTGGAATTCGCGGCCACGGGCACGGCTGAACAACTGGGCATTGGCCATGCGTTCCAGCGACAGTTTCACGCCCACTTTCGCAGCGTTCTGCTGAATGCTCTGCGCGATGGGTGCAGAGTGGGGCAGCGTGCCAAAAATCACCGAAGCTGAGAAGCCATCGGGATAGCCCGCTTCGGTCAGCAACTGTTTGGCTTTCACCAGATCGAGTTTAAAAGGTTGGCCCTCTTTGGCATCCAGCGCACCGAAAGCCCCCTGTTGGGCAAAGCTGGCACGCGGCACGCCAAGATAAGGCATCACGCTTTTACCCAGCCCGTCGTAATCGATCAGGTAACGCATCGCCAGACGGACTTTTTCATTTTTGAAAATCGGATCTTCATTGTTGAAGGTCCAGAAGAACAGCTGCGGTTTCAGGACTTTTTCGACCCTGACCTTACCGCCCTGATCCAGCGTTTTCAGATCGTCAGCCGAAAGATCGCGGGCGATATCCACATCCCCCTGAGTCAGCAGCAGACGCTGCGTACCGGTTTCCGCAACGTGACGGATCAGAATACGTTTCAGAACCGGCTGCGTTCCCCAGTAATTTGCCGTTGCCTGCAGGACAACGCCTTCGCCTGCATTCCACCTCATCAGCTGGTAAGGGCCTACGCAGGCGGTATGCGTGGAGAGATATTTGTGGCCCAAATCGTCACCCACGGCCTGTTTCTCAAGCAGTTTACGGTCAAGCAGGGTGGCAACATTGTTTGCGGCTATCGCCTGTAACACCAGGTTGGTGGGATAGGCTTTATCAAATTTCATGATCAGCGTGGTGGCATCCGGCGCGGTGATTGTTTGATCGACGTTCTCTTTGCTGAAGCCATACTCTTTAAGCGTGGCGGCATTGCCGTAGCCAAGTTTCACTACGCGCTGCAACGACCAGGCCATGTCAGCCGCGGTAGCAGGGGAGCCATCGGCAAACTTGAGGTTGGGTTGCAGGTGGAAAGTAATTTGCTTGCGGTCTTCAGAGACGTCCCAACTTTTTGCCAGCTCAGGGACAACTTTCATCTCATCTTTGGTATCGAAAGAGGCCAGCGTATCGCAGGTGTTCATCACGATCTCGTTGGTGACCACCTCGCCAATCTGCGCAGGATCCCAGGTGCTGATCGCATCAATATTCCAGGCCATCACCAGCGAATCTGGCGGAGTAGCGGCCTGAGCGGCCGTGCCAACACAGCCCGTAACCAGCAAGGCGGCGGTAAGCTTGTTTATTTTTGACATCAAATGACTCCCAGAGAGTAAGCAAAAATTACAGCGTGTCCGGTCGCGGCTGGATCGGCGGGTTAACCCCGGCAGGGATAGGGCAGTGGTAAGGGGTTTCACTGGTTTGCTCAAAGTGGGCTTTTTTTACCTGGGCCAGCAGCACTTTGTCGGTGAGCACGTCGATGGCGGTGGCGGCCATGATTTTGGCAACGTGCGTCAGGCCTTTGTGAGCCGCAGGCATTTTGCCCTGTGCGGTAAGCTGCCAGGAGTGGCCTGGTGTGCCCAGGGCCATAGTAGGCACATGCGCCTGTACGGTAGGGATAACCCAACTGACATCGCCAACATCGGTGGAGCCGATCATGGTTTCGCCGTGGGTATCCAGCGGGATAATAAAGTCGCTGAGCGGTTTGGGATTGGCCGGTTTTACACCCGCTTTGCGGTAATCGCTGGCGATCTCTTCTGCACTCAGCGTGGACTGGATTTCAGCGGCAAAAGCCAGGTCCGCCTGGTCGAACTGGACGGTGCCCAGCGCCTCAAAATTACGCTGCATCGCCTCTTCCAGAGGACGGTTGCCGAGCAGGTTAGAGACGGCGCTCATGATGCTGATGTCGACTTTAGTGTCGGTCATCAACGCCGCACCTTCGGCTACGCGCTTCACGCGTTCGTTTAATTCAAACATGGCGTGCACATCGCGGGAGCGGATGGCATAGCGAACGGCAGCTTTTGCCTGTACCACGTTGGGAGCAATTCCACCGGAATCCAGCATCGCATAGTGAATGCGGGAATCCTGAGGTACATGCTCACGCAGGTACTGGACGCCAACATTCATCAGCTCAACGCCATCCAGCGCGCTGCGCCCTAAATGGGGCGATGCGGCGGCATGAGAAGCGCGACCGGTAAAGAAGAAATCCATCCGGGTATTAGCCAGTGAGAGGGCTTTGGCAACTTCATGATGACCGCTGGGATGCCAGGTAATGGCTACATCCACACCATCAAAGGCGCCAGCCCGAGCCATAAAGGATTTAGCCGCGCCGCCTTCCTCTGCCGGACAACCATAATATCTTACGCGACCAGGCAGACCGGTTTCGGCCAGCCACTCTTTCAGCGCGGTAGCGGCCAGCATGGCTGCCGAACCCAGAAGATTGTGCCCACACCCGTGGCCCTGACCATTGCCAGGCAAAGGGGAGGGGTAAGCCACGCCGGATTCCTGGCTCAAACCAGGCAGTGCATCATACTCGCCGAGAATGGCGATAATCGGGCCACCTTCTCCAGCTTCGCCCATCACGGCTGTCGGGATCTCAGCCACATTTTCGGTAACCCGAAAACCCTGCTGTTTCAGCATCGCCGTGTGTTCCGCCACCGAGCGGTATTCGGTATAGCAGATCTCAGGCATGCCCCAGACACGATCGCTTAGATCGCAGAATTCGGCACGGTGTTGATCCACCAGCTTCCAGACTGACTCTTTATTTTGCATGGTTGTCCCCAGAGAAGATGTGCGGGTAAGAAACCGATCCGGCTTGACCGGGCTGGTTTCAGCATGCAAGAGAGGGGCGGCTTATTACCAATGAGCAATTTGCCTGCCCCATTCCAGAATTGCATAGTTTCTGTGCGTCAGGCCGCAGAAGGGGTTTTCTCGCAGGCCAGCGCGCTTTGCCAGAAAGTCTCCGCTGAGGCGGCCCGTAAAACAGGCTGGCGGTAAAGACGAATATCCAGCGGCATATCCCAGCGTGCGGTGCCAGCCCTGACCAGCGCACCGCTTTCCAGTTCGCTTTTTAGCAGGCTCTCGGGCAGCCAGGCCACGCCGCTGCCGGCCATGGTCATGGCTTTGAGATTGATCGACATACCGTTTTCATAGATCGGTACCAGCGGCAGGGATCGGATCGGTTCCGACTTTGCCAGCGCATGAGCAAAGAAAGAGTGATGACCGTAGCTGAGAAAGGGGATCGGATCCTGGCTGACGCCAATGGGATACAGAGGTTTGCCGTCGCTGTCAGGACGACAGACGGCAATGGCGCGTTCTTTACCTAACTGCAACATGGGGTAGTTTTTCAACTGCTGGATCAAGGCCACAGAGTCATGGGCGTAGGTCAGCAAAAAGTCGGTTTCATCGGATCTTAACTGGGCAATATGCTCGACGAACGACGGTTTTTGATCGCACAGCCTGATATAGCCCAACTCATGATGCTGTTTGATCTGTTCGATCCAGTCGGGGAAAAAGGTCAGTGACAGGGTATTTAACATGGCAAACCGCAGCACAGAGGTGCGCTTCTCATAGCGCTGGTGCAATTCACCGCGCAGGTGCCCCATGGCAAAAACCGTGTCGCTGGCGGTGATCAGGAAGGCCTGGCCCTCGGGCGTTAAGGTTACAGGGTAAGTTTTACGATCGAACAGGGGAACACCCAGCCACTCTTCCAGTTGCCGGATGCGGCGGCTGAGAGCAGATTGAGTAATATGCCGTTCATCAGCGGCGCGGGTAAACGTACAGCAGCGTGCAACACTCAGGAAATCTTCGAACCATTTCAATTCCATCGCAGAGCCTCATTGTGGACGAAAGGGGAAGGCATTTTCAACTGACGGGGTGATCAGGCAATAAACGCGCCATACTGTAAAAATGGCCCTTAAACCGCTGTTTTTCGCCGCGCAGGCTGCGATAATGCGGGTTATCCCTCATAAAAAGCGCGCAGTGCGCGGAAAATGCACTTAATCAGTGCATTACAGGTCAGGCAGGTAAGAGGACAGCACCATGGAATATGAGTTTTTGCGTGACGTCACCGGTGGGGTGAAAGTGCGGATGTCGATGGGGCATGAGGCCGTGGGTCACTGGTTTAATGAAGAGGTGGAGGGCAACCTTGCCCTGCTGGATGAAGTGGAAGCCGCAGTGCTTGAAGTCAAAGGCAGTGAGCGCCAGTGGCAGCGGATTGGGCATGAATACACGCTGTGGCTTGATGAGGAAGAGGTCATTGTCCGCGCTAATCTGATGAGCGTGGAAGGCGATGAGATGGAAGAGGGCATGAGCCACTACGACGAAGAGAGCCTGTGCTTCTGCGGCGTGGAGGATTTCCTCGCGGTGATTGCGGCCTACCGCGAGTTTTTACAGGGCCGGTAACGGTCAGGCGCTGTTGCCAGCGCCCGAATCATTAAGCGATGCTTCAGAAAATGTGCGCAATCTGCCGGAAGAAGTTACGCACAATCTCAAAGGTAGACCAAATCCCAATCAGGGAAATTACCCCCAGCAGCGCCTGCTCCCACAGGCGGTTTGCCTGGCCCTCCAGCATATAGCGTTTCCGGCTGGTCATAATGAACAACCCAATCAATAGCGGTGGCAGCACCAGCGAGGTGGCCACGCTGGTCCCCAGAATATTCAGCATCACCAGGTCTGGCGCACCCGGCATGGTGACGATAATCGGCAAAATGATATACACCCCAATCTGCACCCGCTTGAACCACGGATTGTCGTCGGGTGTGGCATAGCGCTCATTCAGCTTTCCGGCATGATGTACGCAGCTGAAAATCAGTGAACAGAAGCCCCGTGACTGGGAAGGAAAACTGGTGAAGCTGGCGAGAAAAATACAGGTCCACAGCAGATAAGGGCCGACAGGCCCCACTACGGAAGCCATCATGGCGGATAAATCGTTTTCATCAGCGATGGTATTGCCCGACCCGTGAACCACCTCAGCGGCAACGCTCCAGAACAGGACGTTGATCACCAGCATTGGCAGCATCCCGAACAGCAAATCAAGTTGCTGAAGCCTGCGGTATTTGGGGCCTACCCACCCTTTATCACGCATAAAGCCAGGGTAAAGCAGATTGCTGGTGGAGCCGCCAATTGCCCCAATGGTAGAGACGGCTATAAACACCGCAAAAAACGGTCCGGCATTCTCCGGCAGACCAAACGTCAGGCCGCGCAGGAAACCGCTGAAATCAAAATGGCCCACCTTGTACATCGCATAGAGGAATGAGCCAATCATAATCACCGAGGCTATGCGAGCCAGCGTCTCCAGATGGCGATACTGATTGCGGGTGACCATCATCAGCAGGGTCATCGCCACAATTACCAGACTCCAGAGAAAGACCCCCCAGTTTTCACCGCCTGCCTTGTTAAACAGCTGATAAAGTCCCACCGCCCCGGCACGCAGAAAACTCATCTGCACCACCAGCGCGACAATGGCTATCAGGATGCCGAAGAACAGCGGAAAACCCCGCCACACACGCTTATATCCCTGAACGATGTCATTGTCGCCAAAGCGGTTCATCAGGGTGTATTTGGCGATGTAGGAGATCATAAAGCCACGGGCCAGCAGCGCGATCACCAGCGTCCAGAGCAGGTCATAACCGTAATTAGCCCCGGCCACGGTCGAGGCGACCAGGTCGCCCGTTCCCAGGAAAGTCATGGCCAGCACCAGTCCGGGACCGAAGCTGCGGACATAACCCCGCACGGTTGAGGGAAGTTTATGATCGGCCTGAGGGATATCGACGTCCTGTTGCGATGTGCTACTCATAGTGATGCCTCACAATGCATAAAAGCGCGGCGACCTGCTGGTTCTTTCTCGCGCCTGGGTAGGGTTAGGGGATGCTTTTATACGGTAGCTATCGGTGTGGCCGGTGAGCCGACCGCACCCGGCAACCTTAATGGCGGCGCGGTCAGCAAAAAGGCGTGGCGCTGATGTCTGCTCAGCCAGTCAGCCAGTTCGCTCATATGCCACAGCTCGCCCAGATAGACGCCGAGCCGGAACAGGCACAGGTCATGCAGTGGATGAGAGGGGTAAAAATCGTCGTTTAGCGGGCGGGCGGGCAGGATTTCTACGGCCGGATTGTCCGCGATCAGCGCCACTACGCCGCTCTCTTCCACCCACTGTCGCAGGGCAGGATCGCTACCGTCCAGCCCGGCAAAATGGCTGTTGAGCCAGCTCATATCCGGAGTTCCTGCCATGTGGATAATGGCTTCATCCATCCCGGTGCGAAAGCAGACCAGATCGCCCTGACGTATGGTAATACGATCCTCTTCCATGATTTGCATCAGGTGCTTAAAGCCGAAAGCAAAGCGCTCAATACCAAAATGCTTTTTGATATCAATCATTACTGCACGACCCTGAATGCCGTGCTTTGCCATGTTTTCAATCCCTAACGCTTTTGCGCCCAGGTGGCTGCCTTGTGAACAGCCACAGCCTCCGCTGTAGTCCGTTTCGCCGATGATATCGATGCCTGCCCGGTAACCGTTGTAGAACACCATCTCCGGCTTACCCTTGCCCTGCACATCAAACCACTGTCCCATATGTGCCAGGCTGTCCCACTGCGTGGAGTACTGCAAAGCCAGCGTGACCGTATCGTCACAGATGATGTCTGTGAGACGGTTATCATCCCGTGACAGGGGATAGGTCATATTGGCGTTTTCACCCCGGCGTGTGGCTGCCAGTTTTGGCGCAGGGCGACGCGGATTCATGCCGGTGCCACCCGGCAGATCCAGCGGCAGGCTCAGGCAGAACGTCTGCCCGGTCTGCACTTCCGCAATACCTTCTTTCACTTTTTCTGCGGTCAGCAGATTGAGGCGTCCCAGCTGATCGTCCGGGCCGAAATCGCCCCAGGTTGAGTGGTCCGGTCGCCGTATCCAGCGTGGTGAAAGGGTCATAAGTCACGTCCTTAAGCTTGATTAAGCTGCATGGGTTTCACCGAAGGCAGCCAGAAGGCATAAATCAGCGCACCGGCCAGCCCTACAATCCCGGCCAGTACCAGCGGGATAACAAAGGAATGGGTAAACTGCATCACTACGCCAATCAGGATCGGCGAGATGATACCCGCGAGATTGGCTGCCATATTCTGAATACCGCCGATGGTGGCAACGTTGGCACGGTTAGGGGCCACGTCAGAGGGCAGCGCCCACAGGGCGGCCGAGGCAAAAGTTGCCGCAAAGTTGGCAAAGCAGAGGGCGCAAAGTGCCAGGGTAACAGTCGGAGAGAAGGCCGCCAGGCCAATCACTGCGCTGCCAAGCATACCGCCCACCAGCGGGATTTTTCTGGCGGTCGTCAGCGAGACACCGCGTTTAACCAGACCATCAGAGAGCAGGCCGCCACACCAGCCACCGATAATGGCAGCCACACCTGGCAGCATGCCCAGCAGGCCGAACTTCATCAGCGAAAGATGGAAGGTCTCCACCAGATAGGTTGGGAACCAGGTGAAGAAGAAGTAAGAAACGAAATTAATACAGAAAAATCCGGCCATCATAGCCTGCACGGTACGCTGGCCTAACAGCTGGCGCACGCTCATTGGCGCCCCGGTATCGGCATCCTGATTGGCTTCGATAAACGCCACCTCAGCCGCCGTAACGGTTTTATGATCCCGCGGATCGCGATACCAGTAATACCAGCCAGCCGCCCAGAACATGGCTATCGCGCCGGAGATCACAAAGGTCATTCGCCAGCCAACCAGCGCGATCAGGAAAGAGATAATCGGAATGGCCAGCGTGCCGCCAATCTTACTGCCGTTATTAAAGGTCGCGGCGGCGAAACTGCGTTCCTGACGGGGGAACCAGCGGGTGACCGTCGATGAACTGGCAGGATAGCAGGGGGCTTCCACGGCCCCCAGTACAAACCGGAATCCCACCAGCGATGCCAACCCGTTAGCCAGCCCGCAGGCTACCGTGGCAAGGCCCCAACCCAGGCTGCTGAAGGCAAAGGTGATTCTGGGGCCAAATTTATCAACCAGCCAGCCGCCTGGCAGTTGAAACAAAACATAACTCCAGAAAAATGCGGAGAGCAGCAGACCAGTATCCGTGCTGGAGAGATGAAGATCCTGGGACATAAAGGGGATCGCCACGCTCATTGCCGCGCGATCGATATAGTTAATGGCAATTCCGACAGAAAGCACGGTGAGGACCACAAACCGCATTTTCCCCGGGGATTTTTTTTCACTTGCCTTATCAATAACAGCATTCTCATGAGAATTAATCGACATGATCGGCTCCGGTGCAGATTATTTTTATTGTTTTAGATAAAGGTGGCCTGGCACACCCCATTGTCGGGGTGTGCGCTGTTCGCAGGCCGTAGGGTCAGGCTCGCCCTGGCGACACCTGATGTGACGGGGAGGGTTCTTCATCCTGAATAGGTTCGACTTTGCCCAGCAGGAACAGATAATTCACGATACCAACTACCACCAGTGCGGCGGAGAAGACCAGCGCCCAGGTAAAGGACCCGGTAGCCGCTACGATGGCACCTGTGACAATCGGGCCCACGGCACCCCCCATATTGGAAACGGTATTTTGCAGACCAGCCACGATAGAGACGCTGTTTTTTGGTGCCACATCACCCGGCAAGGCCCAGACCTGTGAAGCCGCCACCGTGGTGCCAGATTTGGCAATACAGAGCAGCAGTACCGTCATAAATACCGAGTCGGTGAAGGGAGCAAAACCAATACACAGGGCCATCAGCAGGCCGATAGTCAGAAACAGCTTACGGGTTGCCGTTAGTGAGAGAATTTTCTTGTGCACTATCCGGTCGGAAGCCCAGCCAGCCAGCACTTCAATCACCATGCCGCAAAGCAGAGGCAGGGCGGCAATCATCCCCATTTTGATGAAGTCCATGCCTTTCTCTTTCACCAGATAGGTCGGTAACCAGGTGATAAAGAAGTAAGAGGTGTAGTTGATGGTGAAGAAGCCGATACACATCGCCCAGATATTGCGGTAGCGCAGCAGCCTGTACCACTTCATCGGTTTGACGCTTTTATCACCGTGTTGACGGGCCTGGCCCTCGCGGATAAGGCGCACTTCCTGTGGGCTGATGCTTTTATGATCTTCCGGATTTTCCGAATAGATAAAGTACCAGGCGATCACCCAGAACAACCCAACGGCTCCGATGATCAGGAAGGTCAGTCGCCAGTCCACCATATAGATCATCCAGACGATCAGCGGCATCGCCACGGCACCGCCAAACTTGGATGCGCTGTCGAACAGGCCGGAGACGGTGGCGCGCTCTTTATCCGGAAACCAGCGCGCGGTGATACCGGCGTTGCTGGGGTAGGCTGCCGCTTCACCCACGCCCAATGCCAGACGCAGCGCGAGCAAAGATTTGAAGCCGGTAGCCAGACCCATCATGGAGGTGGCAATCGACCACCAGGCGACGGCTAATCCCAGCCCTTTTTTCTGACCGTAACGATCGGCAAACCAGCCAGCCGGGATCTGCAGCAGCGAATATGACCAGAAAAACGCGGCCATGATAAAGCCCATCATTTCCGGATCCAGACTCAGCTCATCAATCAGATGCGGTGCTGCCGCGGAGAG
Source organism: Erwinia sp. E_sp_B01_1 (assembly GCF_036865545.1). Taxonomy (NCBI): domain Bacteria; kingdom Pseudomonadati; phylum Pseudomonadota; class Gammaproteobacteria; order Enterobacterales; family Erwiniaceae; genus Erwinia; species Erwinia sp. E_sp_B01_1. The sequence goes on from NZ_CP142208.1 coordinate 895,133, forward strand.
TACAGTACGGTCGATGTAGTTTATGGCGATAGCCAGCCACATCAGCCCTGCAATCCACCAGCGAATACGGGTGTTTCCTGCATGATTATTCATAGTGATAGCCCGGTACAGAGGTTGTTATTGGCCGACTCATCGTTCGGCTTATTGGGCGGGGCGGGAACAGCGCCCCAGATGTTTCAGAGCGAATTCATGATGTTAGCAGGGGGTCGTTGCTGCCTGATGCACTGAATAATCTGCTGCACACAGCGCTCACCAATCGCGCTGATGGCGCCGTCGGTATAACCCGCGATATGTGAGGTTGGAATAAAATTGTTCAGCGTAAACAGCGGATGTTCAGTCAGCGGTTCATGATCGAACACATCTGCCGCTGCCCCGGCGATAACGTTGTCGGCCAGCGCCTGATAGAGATCGCTTTCACTGACCACACCACCGCGTGAGACATTAAACAGAAAGGCGGATTTCTTCATATTGCGCAGGCGGGTGGCATCAAACAGATTGCGGGTTTCATCGGTCAGCGGCGTGTGCAGCGTGATAAAATCACTCTCTGCGGTCAGTTGATCCAGCGAGACGAACTGAACGTTATGTTCAGCCGCGAATTTCTGGTCGGGATAAAAATCAAAGGCCAGTACCCGCATATTGAAACCGCTGGCACGCAGGGCAACCTGCTTGCCAATGTTGCCCAGCCCGATAATGCCCAGGGTTTTACCGTAGACATCGGTGGCAAAAATACGCGGCCAGTGACCGGCACGGGTTTCAATCGCGGCGGTGGTTACCTGCCGGGCCGCATTGAGGATCAGAGCAAAAGCAAAGTCAGCAACCGCATGCTTGTTGGCATCCGGGACGTTGGTCACATAGATGCCTCTGGCCTGGCTGGCTGACAGGTCGATATTGTCGACGCCGACACCGTGCTTGCAGATAATTTTCAGCCGGGGCGCACGCTCCAGCAGGGCTTCATTAACGTCGGTGAAAGCCACAATCATTGCCACGGTGTCAGCCAGATGGGGTGCCAGGGCGCTCAGCGGCGCATCCGCAGGCAGGGTTATCAGCTCGAATCCCTGCGCCTGAAGATCCCGAACCGGCTGGTCATCGTATTTAGCAAATGAGGGCGAAGTACAAATCACTTTCATTACGGTTATCCTGATGTTAACGCAGGCAGCACCGGGGTGCCGCCGCAAAAAAATTATTGGGTGTACTGATTAACAATCTGGCGAATGCGCTGCTCTTGTTCTGCGCTGAAGCGCACGGCATAACGGCTTTCACCGACGTCATGGCCCATCAGCGCCACGGCTTTTTTCACCGCAGCCGGTGAGAACGCCACGCTGTAGAGGTCGGTACGCAGGCCGGTAACGTTTTCCTGTGCCTTGCGGGAGCCTTCAATGTCCCCGGCGTGGAAGCGCGCCCAGATAGCATTAATCTCTTTGGGTGCCACGTTCGCCAGCCCTGAGATACAGGCAGAGCAGCCATCAACAAATCCCTGATGAATCAGCGAATCCGGCCCGTTCAGCACGTCGAAATTATCCATTCCTTCCGCCGCCTTCAGGAAACCGCTGAGGCTTTCATAGCTGCCCGCACTGTCTTTGATGCCGATAATGTTCGGGTGAGCAGCCAGTTTGCGGACGGTTTCCGGCTCCAGGGTGTTGCCGGTGCGGGCAGGAATGTTGTATAGGAACACCGGGACATCCAGCGCATCCGCTACCGCTTCGTAATGCGCGATCAGCTCTTCCTGCTTCAGTGGCACAAAGTATGGGGTGATCACCGAAACGGCATCCACGCCCAGTGCGGCAACCTGTTTGCCCAGGCGGATGGTTTCACGGGTGGAGATTTCACCCACATGCGCTACCACAAAGGCTTTGCCGGCCACTTCTTCGACGCAGGTTTTGGTCACGGCCAGTTTTTCCTGCTCGTTCAGCACGAAAAATTCGCCGTTGGTGCCACCACAAAAGATGCCGTTACCCGCAGCAAGCTGGCGCTGGATTTGCGCGCGCATGGCCGGTTCGTTGTAATCACCTTCAGCGGTGAAAGGGGTGACGATGGCGGTCAGCACGCCGGTAATTTTTTTGCTCATGATTTCCTCGTAATCTGTCAGTGATTCTGGGCCGGGAACAGCGTCAGGTAGACGTCACGGACGTCACCGGCGCTGACCGGGGCAGGAACATTTTTCATCAGGCGCTGCACATCCAGTGCGGCTTCAACCAGGTAGGGCAGGTGATCGGCATTGATCCCCAGCTCATCCAGGCTGGCAGGCAGCTTCAGACGCTTAACCAGCGCGGAGAAGTAGTCGACCAGCGCCACGGATTTCTCTTCTTCGGTGAGTGCGTCATCAGCCTCCGGCAGCAGGTCATAAACCTGTGCAAATTTGGTGACGGCGGCCGGACGCACAAAGCGCATACAGGGCGCCAGCAAGATGGCATTCGCCACGCCGTGGGGAATGTGATATTTGCCGCCCAGCGGATAGGACATGGCATGGACCAGGTGCGTTCCGGCATGAGCAATAGCGGCACCGCCATAATAAGAAGCCCACAGCATATCCAGACGTGCGGCCAGATTGGTTGGCTCGGCAACCGCTGTTTCCAGGCTGGTAAATAATTTCTTCAGGCCAATCAGTGCGTAGTTATCACTGACCGGATTAGAGACCGTGGCGGTGAAGCACTCAATCAGATGGCAGAGCGCATCAATGCCGGTGGACGAGGCGATATGCGCCGGCATACTGGTCGTCAGCTCCGGTGCCAGTACCACATAATCCGGCAGCATCACCGGGGAGATAATCCCGACCTTAGTCTCCTTCTCGGGGATGGCCAGAATCGCGTTAGGCGTGGCTTCGGAACCGGTGCCTGCGGTCGTTGGGATCAGTAAAGAGGCGGTACGGGTCTGCGGTTTTTCACCGTTCAGCAGCGCTTCAAGCGTGGGAGCCTGCTCCACACACAACACCGACAGCAGTTTGGCAACATCCAGCACGCTGCCGCCGCCGATGCCAATCACCAGATCGACACCCCGGGTCTCCAGCGTGGCCAGAATGGCAGCCACATCATGCTGGCTTGGCTCAGGAGGTACAGAATCGACCATCTTCACCGTCGCCACTTTTTCGCCGATCTGCCCGATCAGCGCCTGCACCGCCGGGATCCCCGCGATGTTCTTGTCGGTGACCAGCAGGACGTGCTGCCGGTTCTCAAGCAGATAACCAATATCATTAAGGGTCTGATAACCACTGATGATCGTGCTGTTAATATTCATTCGCCTTACCCTGTCTCTGCCCGCTGTCAGCGGGTGATTGTAATTCGTCATTTACTCGCCTGTCTGAGCGAGTGCTGCCTAATTTTATAAGATAAATTGATTTCGATTAATTTGATCTTGCTCACATATAATCAATCATGATTGAATATAATCATTATCAAAAGGGCAGCAGGCCCGTACGACGTGCAGGAGATAAGATGTCGCGCTTTCAGTGGACTACCCCCGTGCTGGTTATCGCAGATGACTTTACCGGTGCTAACGATGCCGGTAGCGGGCTGGCATCAGCCGGAGCGCGGGTCAACGTGCTGTTTGACGTGGAAGCGCAGGCGCAAAGCCAAGGTGCTGATGTGTGGGTGGTCAGTACCGACAGCAGAGCAGCCAGCCCGGCAGAGGCAGCCAGAAGAACCAAAGTGGCGGTTGAGCGCTGGGCAGATGTAGCCCGTGATGGCTGGATCTTTAAGAAAATGGACTCCACGCTGCGGGGCAATCCCGGCGCGGAAATTGAAGCGGCTTTACGGGCGAGCGGGGCTGCTGTCGCGCTGGTGGTACCTGCCTTTCCTGCTTCTGGCCGGACAACCCTGGGCGGCAACTGCTTTGTTCATGGGGTTCTGCTCACTGAGACAGAGTTTGCCAGCGATCCAAAAACACCTGTGCACCACGCAAGCGTCCAGGCACGGCTTGGGGAGCAAAGCACGCTGCCTTCCACGCTTATTCCTTTATCAAGCGTTCGCGGCCGCTCGCTTAATGACGAGCTTCAGGCGGCGATAGAGCAGGGCAACCGGTTGATTGCGATCGATGCAGAGTGTGATGAAGATTTACGCCGCATTATGCGGGCCGCCGCAGCTTTATCTCAGCGGCCCCTGCTGGCCGGTGCTTCCGGGCTGAGTGATGCGCTGGCAGCAGAGATCCAGGGAGAGGGGACCTGCCCTGGCGGCGTCAGTGCTGGTCCGGCGACCTCCCCTTTTGCTGCCCCGGCGGAAAACGACAACGCAGTACGGACTTCCTTATCTCCTGGCACCAGCCCGGTACTGGCGGTAGTGGGATCGATGAGTGAAATTGCCCATCGGCAGTTGAGTGAATTGCAAAAGCACCACGCCGTGACGCTGGTGGATGTGGATATTGAACAGCTTTTTACCGGCTGGCGTGATGCACCTCTGTGGCGTCAAAGCGCGATAACCGCACTGCAACAAGGACAACACTGCGTGATCCGGACCTGCCAGCATGAGAGCCAGCGGCGGGCCATTCAGGGATTATGTGTCCGCAATGGCCTCAGCCGTCAGCAGCTTGGCGAAAAGATTTGTGCTTTTCTGGCCAGCCTGACGCGGGATGTGGTCAGCGGGATGACCCCTTCCGCACTCTATCTTTCCGGCGGGGATGTGGCGATTGCCGTGGCAAAAGGGTTAGGCGCTGAAGGCTTCAGAATTGTCGGGCAGGTGGCAGGCTGCGTGCCATACGGCCACCTGTTGAAAAGTAAAAATGACCTGCTGGTGCTCACCAAGGCTGGCGGTTTTGGTGATGAAACCACCCTGGTAGAAGTTTTTCGTTTTATTGAGGAGAAGGCGAGTGAGTAAAATTATTGCGGTTACCATGGGCGATCCGGCGGGAATTGGCCCGGAAATTATCATCAAATCACTGGCAGAGGGCGAACTGTCTGGCGCGCCCGCAGTGGTGGTGGGATGCGCCAGCACGTTACGCCGGATTATGGCGATGGGGATCACCCCACAGGCAGAGCTTCGCGTGCTGGATAACGTGGCCGATGCGCACTTCGCGCCGGGAATAATCAATATCATCGATGAGCCTCTGGCCGATCCTGAAGCGCTGAAAGCAGGCGTGGTACAGGTTGCAGCGGGCGATCTTGCTTACCGCTGTGTCAGGCGGGCAACCGGACTGGCGATGGCAGGCGAGGTGCAGGCCATTGCCACGGCACCGCTGAATAAAGAAGCGCTGCATTCTGCCGGTCATATTTACCCTGGCCATACTGAATTGCTGGCGCAGCTGACTGACAGCAAAGACTACGCGATGGTGCTCTATACCGATCGCCTGAAAGTGATCCACGTTACCACCCATATTGCGCTGCGTAAGTTCCTGGATACTCTGAACTGCGAACGTGTGGAGACGGTAATTGGCATGGCGGATACCTTCCTGAAACGTGTTGGTTTTAAAAATCCACGCATTGCAGTAGCCGGGGTTAACCCGCATGCCGGTGAAAATGGTCTGTTTGGCGATGAAGAGATCACCATCGTCGGCCCTTCGGTTGAGGCGATGAAAGCTCAGGGCCTGAACGTGGCTGGACCCTGCCCGCCAGACACGGTTTTCCTGCAATGTTATGAAGGCCAGTACGATATGGTTGTGGCGATGTATCACGATCAGGGACACATTCCGCTGAAGCTTATGGGCTTCTATGATGGGGTAAATATCACCGCGGGACTGCCGTTTATCAGGACTTCGGCAGACCACGGAACCGCTTTTGATATTGCCTGGACAGGTAAAGCGAAGTCTGAGAGCATGGCGATTTCCATAAAGCTAGCGATGCAGCTCGCATAAGGACATATGAAGGGACAAAGTCGCCTCGATCAGATTATGGACTATCTGAAAAGCCATAATCTGGTCACCGTCGATCAGCTGGTGGCCGCAATTTCTGCGTCGCCAGCAACCATCCGGCGGGATCTCATTAAGCTCGATCAGGAAGGGGTCATCAGCCGGACGCACGGCGGTGTCACCCTGAACCGGTTTATCCCTAATCAGCCGACCACGCTGGAAAAAATGCAGCGCAATCTGGCCGAGAAACAGGCCATTGCTCAGGCTGCGGCCAGCCTGGTGAAGTCAGGGGATTCGGTGGTACTGGATGCCGGTACTACGATGCTGGAGCTGGCCCGCCAGCTCACGCATCTGCCGCTGCGGGTGATCACTTCAGATTTGCATATCGCGCTGTTTCTCTCTGAATTTAAACAGATTGAAGTGACGATTATCGGGGGGCGCATTGATGATTCCAGCCAGTCCTGCATTGGCGATCATGGCCGCCGGCTGCTGAGGAATATCTATCCGGACGTGGCTTTTGTCAGCTGTAACTCGTGGAGCCTGGAAAAGGGCATCACCACGCCGACGGAAGAGAAAGCCGGGTTAAAAGAGGATCTGCTGGCCAATGCGCGGCGCCGTGTTCTGCTGGCAGACAGCAGTAAATACGGCTCGTGGTCACTGTTTTGCGTTTCACCGCTGCACAACCTTACCGATATCATTACTGACGCGCGTCTCAGTCAGGAAGGACAGGACGACCTGAAAGAGCAGTCATTCACGCTGACGCTGACCCGGTCCTGAAGGTTACAGATGAACAGACAGAGCCGTTTCTGCTTCCGGGCACTAAAAAGTACCTTCCGATTTTCGTCTGTTCTGTTAATAAAAAAGCGGGCGACCACCAGGTAACCCGCTTTTTTAGCACTCTGCTTCTTTTACAGCGTTTTTGAACCCACGGCCGGAATGTTGCGCCCGTAGTAAATCTCACGCATCTCTTTCCACAGCAAATCGGTGATCCGCTTGTGTTCCTGCGGCGTCAGGTCTTCCGGTCTGGTGTTGAAAAGATAGTGTTTCAGATCGAACTCTTTCAGCAGCATCTTGGTATGAAACATATTCTCCTGATAGACGTTCACATCCATCATGTCATACATCGATTTCATATCTTCAGACATAAAGTTCTGAATTGAATTGATCTGATGGTCGATATAATGTTTCACCCCGTTCACGTCACGGGTAAAGCCGCGCACGCGATAGTCGATGGTGACAATGTCAGATTCCAGCTGGTGTATTAAATAATTCAACGCCTTCAGCGGGGAAATTACGCCACAGGTTGAGACTTCAATATCCGCGCGGAAGGTGCAAAGGCCGCCTTCCGGATGGCTCTCCGGGTAGGTATGCACGCAGATATGGCTTTTATCCAGATGCGCCACCACCGAATTGGGCAACGGGCCAGGATGTTCTGAAGTATCAATATCTTTGGGATCAACCGGCTCTTCACTGACCAGAATGGTCACGCTGGCACCCTGCGGTTCGTAATCCTGACGGGCAATATTCAGCACGTTAGCGCCGATGATCGAACAGGTTTCGCTGAGGATCTCCGTCAGGCGGTTAGCATTATACTGCTCATCAATGTACGCAATGTATCCGTCACGCTCTGCATCTGTGTTGGCGTAACAGATATCGTAGATACAAAAACTCAGGCTCTTTGTCAGGTTGTTGAAGCCATGTAGTTTCAGCTTTTGCAATTCATTCACCCCCTTAAATGCCCGGTCAGTCGGCCAGAGCATTCAACAAATATTGTGGCAGGGCAAAGCTGCCAGTGTGGATAGCCGGATTATAGTAGCGGCAGCTCAGGTTGGCCGCTGCGAAACGCGCCTGTATGGTGGCCGTATCAAGCTGACGCAGGGCTGGATTATCACTCGCCCAGGCAAACGTCATGATGCCACCGTAATAAGTTGGGATGGCAGCCTGATAGAAACTGACATCGTCAAAATAATGGCCCAGCTTGCGATGGCTGTTGAGCGCCTCATCCTGCTGCAGGAAACAAACCCCATTCTGCGCCACGAAGATGCCATTCTCATTAAGGCAGTTGCGGCATCCTTCATAGAATTCTGAAGTAAACAGGCTCTCGCCTGGCCCGACAGGATCGGTGCAGTCAGAGATGATCACATCGAACTTTTCCTGGCACTGACGGACGAAGTTTACGCCATCATCAATTACCAGTTTGAAACGTGGATCTTCATAAGCGCCCGCACTGTGGTTCGGCAGGTACTGTTTGCAGAAGGTCACCACGCCGGCATCAATTTCCACCATGGTGATCTGTTCAATAGTCTTATGACGGCTGACTTCACGCAGCATCGCCCCGTCACCACCGCCGATAATCAGTACGCGTTTTGCCGCGCCATGCGCCAGCAGCGGAACGTGCGTCATCATCTCATGATAAATGAACTCATCGCGCTCGGTGGTTTGTACCACACCGTCCAGCGCCATAACGCGACCAAACGCGGCATTTTCAAAGATGACCAGATCCTGATGGCCGGTCTTGTCACGGTACAGAACGTTATCGACAGAAAAGTACTGTCCAAACCCGGCATGAAGCGTTTCATACCACATTTCATTTTCGGTCATGGTGGGGCTCTCCTCCGCATAACAGCCGCAAAAATGGGCGCGACATGATAGCTAACTCTGACCGTGGTTGCACGGTCAAATCATCAGCAGGAAACGGCATAAAAGGGGGTTACTTCACGTAAGCGAGCAGGCTGAGGGAATCACGAGCCAGTGATTTACATTTGGTGTCATTAGGGACGGCAATACCGCTTAAGTCACGATAACTCTCTTCACCGAGAGCTTTCATGTTAAAGCTGCTGTAATTCGCCAAATCCCAGTGATTCTGCTGCGCAAAAAAGACCAGCGCGCGGCGAATCTGGCCGTCGGGAAGATCCTGATAACCGCAGTCATTTTTCAGGTAGACGAAGACAGCCGTCAAATCGGCCAGGTCTTCTGCTTCTGACTCGCTAAGGGCAAAACTTGTCGACGAGAAGCCAAAGAGACTCAGTAACAACAGAGCCTTGATGCTTTTCTTCATAATTGATCTCAACCGATTGTAATAGACTGACGTTAGCACAGTTATTATCAGGGTTCAGACTATTTTGCGGCAGAAAAGTCGCTCTTCAGGCATTTTTTTCGGCAAAAAGCGGCAAAGCTTGACCTTCCCGGTAGGGGAGGGTTTATGCTGCCAGGCAAGAATTCCCTGCAAAAACCGGGTTGGAATAATGCAACGTCGTGATTTTATTAAGCTAACCGCCGCTATGGGTGCCGCCAGCGCGCTGCCACTGTGGAGCACCTCCCTGATGGCTGCCGAACGCCGTCCGGAATTGCCGATCCCCAGTCTGCTGACGCCGGATCCGCGTGGAGTAATGAACATCACCGCCCGCACCGGGAAAACGGTCTGGCAGGGCAAAACTGTGCCAACCTGGGGATACAATGGCGATCTGCTCGGCCCGGCGATCCAACTGGAGCGTGGCAAGCCTGTGACGCTGAACGTGCGTAATACGCTGCCCGAAGCGACGACGGTACACTGGCATGGTCTGGAAATTCCCGGTGAGGTCGACGGCGGTCCCCAGGCTGTTATTGCGCCAGGGGAGAGTCGCAGCCTGACCTTTACTCCCGATCAACCTTCAGCAACCTGCTGGTTCCACCCCCATCTGCATGGCAGAACCGGTTATCAGGTTTCGCAGGGGCTGGCAGGATTGGTCATCGTGAAAGACATCGCAGGAGAAAAGTTACTGTTGCCCAAAATCTGGGGTGTGGATGATATCCCGGTGATCCTGCAGGACAAAAGGCTGAGCGGCGACGGCAGCAAAATTGAGTATGAGCTGGATATGATGAGCGCCGCCGTGGGCTGGTTTGGCAACACTATGCTGACCAACGGGGCGATTTATCCGCAGCATGCCGTGCCGCGGGGCTGGCTGCGCCTGCGGATGCTGAACGGCTGTAACGCGCGTACCCTTAATCTGACTACCAGCGATCGCCGTCCAATGTATGTCATTGCCAGCGATGGCGGCCTGTTGGCTGAACCCGTGCAACTAAGCGAACTGCCGATGATGCCCGGTGAACGGTTCGAAATCATGGTGGATACCCGCGACGGCAAAGAGTTTGATTTGCAGACCCTGCCGGTTCGCCAGATGGGCATGACCCTTAGCCCCTTTAATCAACCTCTGCCGGTGCTGCATATTGTTCCTCTGCAAATTCTCGCCAGCGGCTCATTGCCCGATAAGCTGGTTGAGATCCCTGAACTTCCTGCTCAGCAGGGCATTAAAGAGCGCTGGCTGCAGCTGACCATGGATCCCGAACTCGACCGCCGCGGCATGCTGGCGCTAATGGAAAAGTATGGCCATGCCGCTATGGCGGGGATGAGTGGTGATGCCCATGATAATGATGGTGATGGGGGAGGGAGCCAGAATTCCATGCAGGGCGGGGATCACAGCCAGATGCAGGGCAGCGATCACAGTAAAATGGCGGGGATGGACGCCAGTCAAATGTCAGGCGATGGCGGCAATATGGCGGGGATGGACCACGGCGCAATGTCAGAGGGGAATAAATCCGCGGCTTACGATTTCCATAGTGGCAATAAGATCAACGGCATGCCGTTTGATATGAGCACTCCCTCTTTTGACGTTAAGCGTGGCGTCGTGGAGAAGTGGACTATCTCTGGCGAAGGCGATGAAATGCTGCATCCGTTCCATATTCACGGCACGCAGTTCCGCATCCTCTCAGAGAATGGCAAACCGCCTGCCGCACACCGCAGCGGCTGGAAAGATATCGTCCGTGTGGAAGGATGGCGCAGTGAGGTGCTGGTACGCTTTAATCACACCGCCAGCAAAGATCAGGCCTATATGGCGCACTGTCATCTGCTGGAACATGAAGATACCGGCATGATGCTTGGATTTACGGTAAGCGAATAATCACTTACTAATAACAGGGTTTATAAACGATAAAGTATTAATACCCTTTTTCCCATTTTTCAGTTAGTTGGAAGATGCGGCGAGCGATCGCCGCCGGGATGTGGCTATTTTAGCCAGCGTGCAGTAGGACATTTTGCAGCAGATTTACAGATGAAATTCTGGCTAACGTTCAGGCAGCGTGGCGATAAATCTCCTGATTGCCCGTCCTGATTTTTTAAAAAACAGAGTAATGATAAATAGTTTTAATACGTAGCTTAAGTAGCCCAATATAGGGCGATGAAATTGAAATAATTTGTATTAGAAATCAGAGCGACATATTTAAAAATATAAGCTAACCCTTTCCATTTCCTCCCGAAGGACCAGGGCATTTTTGCTATAATAATTAAATTGCGTTAACATCCTCCCCCTATTTCCATCGCTGGAGGGTCGAGTGACTACTAAAATACGGAATAGTCCGATTATCGAAAATAAGTCTGTGGACTATGTGCCGGAATCAGAGCGACATGGAAAACCCCGGAGCCTGTTTACCTTATGGTTTTGTACAAATATTGCGCCGCTGGCGATTGTTACCGGGGCAATCGCAACGCAAACCTTTCACCTGAATATTCTTTCAGCCCTGACCGCTATTATAGCCGGCCATCTTTTTGGTGGGATATTTTTAGCCCTGACTTCCGCGCAGGGACCAAAAGTGGGTATCCCACAGATGGTACAAAGTCGCGCGCAGTTTGGTCGCTATGGCTCACTGCTGGTAATCAGCTTTACTTCAGTCATCTATCTGGGCTTTTTTATATCGAATATCTCCCTTTCAGGACAGGTAATTAATAACGTTATCCCTGTTATCCCGGTGAATATCGCGACTGTTATCGGGGGGATCACCGCAACCTTGATTGGCATGGTTGGCTATCACTTCATCCATAAAATTAACAAAGTGGGTGCCTGGGTCATGGGGATCGCCCTGATTACCGGGCTGGTATTAATGCTGAATCAGCCTCTGCCGCAGGATTTCTGGCAGCGCGGATCTTTCAGTGCCGCCGGATGGTTCGGTACCTTCTGTATAGGTGCGGTGTGGCAAATCAGTTTTTCCCCTTACACCTCCGACTATTCGCGTTATCTTCCAGCAAAAGTTGGAACGGCAAAACCCTTTCTCTCAACCTGGCTTGGCGCCTGTGGCGGAACGATCCTGGCTTTTGTGTTTGGTATGATGGCGGTGAATATTGCCCCACAGGGCAGTGATGCGATGGCGTCAGTACGTGCCGCAACCGGCTGGTTAGGGCCGATACTGATGGTGCTGTTTCTGATTAACATCATCTGCCATAACTCCATGAATCTTTATGGTGCGGTGCTGGCGCTGATTACTGGCGTGCAGACGTTCAAACCCAAATGGACGCCCGGCGCAGCAGGACGGGTCATATTTTCATCAGTAGTGCTCATCGCCTGTATTATGGTTGCCCTTGCCGCATCAGATAATTTCGTCTCGTTCTTTATTAATCTCATCAGGGCGTTGATCTCCGTATTAATTCCGTGGAGCGTTATAAATCTGATTGATTTCTATTATATCAATAAAAAAACCTATGATATTCCCGCCATATTCAGTGCCAACGGCGGACGCTATGGATTGCTCAATACCCGGGCTGTGCTGATCTATTTCAGTGGGATTATTGTACAGATACCTTTTGTTGAAAATGCTTTCTTCTCGGGTCCCTGTGCCAACTTAATTCCTGATGTGGATATTTCGTGGATTATCAGTCTGGTTGTGACCAGCATTGCCTACCCGCTTTTCCACCAGCCAGTGGTTCATCCCGCGCCGAAACCTGCGTAGAGGAGAGTCCGATTGCCGGGTAAATGTTTTCTTTCCCCGGTTTTAACCTTAGCTTCACCGTAAAGTGCAGGGCAGTATGAGTAAATACTGCCCTTTTTTATCCGGTGCTGCGTGGTTTCGCAGTCAGCGTGTGAGCCTGACCGGGCTTAAAGGCAGGGTGAAAATTCCTAATTAACTCAGAGTTATTTTATTATTTTAATTAAGACCATGTATTAATGGTTAAGAATAAACTGATGAATATAAAGTTAAAAATGGGATTAATTCTCCACTTAACTGTTTGTTGATATTGCTTTTATTCTTTTACGTCAGTGCGCTGAATAAAGTTAATAAGTCATGCCAGCCTGAATTAATGGCCGGGATTAGCTGCGATTTATCCTATATGCAACGTTAAAAGCCTTCCCGATGGCCTGGTATTCTCTTGACTCCATTCAAACCCGGCAATAAGTTGAATTATCTCATTGTTACAAAAGCTGACCAATCAGATGAATGCTCATGACCTGGTAAAAGAAAAAATTGCTTATACGGCAGGCGGATTTATTGATGCAGATATTCATATCCTCTTTACTACGGATAAACGTTACCTGACTTATTGTGGCGTGTGCATTTTCTCGATCATTGATAAAAACCCGGCACTGAATATCACCTTTCATCTTTTTACCGATGAGTATAACGATCTCTTTCCGGCATCTTTCTTTACCCGTCATCCCAACGTCAGCGTGATAGTTTATCTGCTGAATAACAATGTCTTTGACGGATTACAGGTTTATGATTTTTATCCTAAATCAATTTACTATCGGATCGTGGCTTCAAATATCCTGCATCAGGAAGTCAGCCAGCTACTGTATCTGGACTGCGATATTGTCTGTGATGGCAGCCTCTCACCCTTGTCAGAAATCAACATGGCTGACTATACCATTGCGGCAGTGCAGGATAAGGGGATGAATTCTGAGTACCTGTCATATCTGGGATTGAGCAAAGAAAAGCGCTATTTCAATTCGGGCGTGATGCTAATCAATACCCAGGCCTGGGTCGATCATCAGGTAACAGAGCAGTTTTTCGTCAAAATCAAAGATAAAAAATACACCTTTCCGGACCAGGACTGCCTGAACATCATTCTGGACAATGAGGTCTATTTTATGGGGCCGGAGTTTAACTTCATTCCCAAGAATAAAAGTACCAATAAGGCGCCGATTTTCATTCATTACGCCGGTCAGACGAAGCCCTGGAGCGTGTCGATTGAAGAGTCTGGCTACAACAAGAAATACATTGATATGTATAAAAAATCTCCGTGGAAAGATGTGCCCTTCGAGATGCCAAAAAAAGCTTTTGAATCCTTCCACTATGCAAAAAAATTGTTGATGAAGAAACGCCTAATCCCGGCAGCCTACTGGCTGTCTGTTTCAACGTTTCAGTTCATTGCAAAAAAATTACGCAGCAAAACGGCCAGTTAAAGAGCCGCAAGCGCCAGTCTTAAATCCTCAATCAGATCTTCTCTGTTCTCAATGCCGATTGAGACACGCACGGTTGCTTCGCTGATGCCAATTCGCGCACGGACATCAGCAGGCACGCCGGAATGCGTGGTGCTGGCTGGATGGCTCGCCAGGGATTCTGTACCGCCCAGGCTGACGGCCAGCTTGAACAGTTGCAGCGTGTTTAACAGCCTGAAGGCGGCTGCCTGACCGCCCACCACATCAAATGAAAAAGTAGAACCGGCACCGCTGCATTGTCTGGCAAATGTCTGCCCCTCTGGCGAGTCAGCCTCAAGGAGCGATAAAGCATGCAGCTTCTCAATCTTCGCGTGTCCCCGCAGAAATGCGGCAACGGCCTCTGCATTATCATTGGCCCGCTCCATTCTCAGCGCCAGCGTTTCCAGCGATCGCCCAATCATCCAACTGGAATGAGGGTCAAGCTGGGTACCTATCGCACTGCGCAGGGCCTTAATCTGCTTAACGAGCTTTTTGCTCCCCATCACTGCCCCGGCAATCAGATCTGAATGCCCTCCAACGTACTTGGTCAGCGAATAGAGCGACAGATCGGCACCATGCTCAATCGGGCGCTGAAAGACCGGCCCCAGCAACGTATTATCGCAGGCAATAATGGGGCGATGCTGTTGCTGTTTCTCAATAACATCCGCTACGCGTTTAATCAGGGCGATATCGACCAGGCTGTTAGTGGGGTTAGCAGGGGATTCAATCAGGATCACGGACAGGCGCCCTTGCTTCATCGCCTCACTGGCTGCTGCCTGAACAGTGGCTTCGTTCAGTCCATCAGAAAATCCCACCGCAGTGATCTTCAGCCTGCTGAATGTTTTGCTTAGCAGAGTTTCAGTACCGCCATACAGGGGCTGTGAGTGAAGTATGGCGTCACCCGGTTCGGCAAAGGTCAGAAGCGCGGTGGAGATGGCCGACATCCCTGAAGAGAACAGCGCAGCACTTTCGGTCCGTTCATAAATTGCGAGCCGGTCTTCAACAATTTCGCTGTTAGGGTGATTGAAACGGGAATAGACCAGGCCATTGCCTTCGCCTGCGGGCGGCTCTTTACGGCCGGAGACATAGTCAAAAAAGTCACGCCCTTCTTCAGCGGTTTTAAATACAAAGGTAGAGGTCAGAAAAACCGGCGGTTTTACCGCGCCTTCTGACAGCCCGGGGTCGTAACCGTAGTTGAGCATCTGCGTTTCAGGTTGTAGTTCACGATTGCCAATATGCGTTTTTTTAGAAGGATGAGAGGCCATGCTGTCTCCTGCCGTCAGGGCATGCTGAAGGGGGTAAATTCAGCTTAGGTTATCACCCGCACAACACGGCTTATAAATGAATTATCGTTCTATGGTTAAAACATTTTGCATGATTAAATATCGCATAATGACTCTATGGAAGTCTGTACGTCTGTATGCGGCTCAGCGATCTGACTTGCGCAACAACGGGAAATATCAGGCAGAGATGTGGTAGACTTCGCTGCTTACTTTAAGCCATCAAGATCGACAAAAAGTTATGAAACATACCGTAGAAGTGATGATCTCCGAGACTGAGATCGCTGAACGTATTGCTGAGCTGGGCCAGCAGATTACCGAACAGTACCGCGACAGCGGCAGCGACATGGTGCTGGTTGGCCTGCTGCGTGGCTCCTTTATGTTTATGGCGGATCTGTGCCGTAAAATTGAGGTGTCACATGAAGTCGATTTTATGACGGCTTCCAGCTATGGCAGCGGCATGTCCACCACCCGGGATGTCAAAATCCTGAAAGATCTGGATGAAGATATTCGCGGCAAAGATGTCCTGATCGTTGAGGACATCATCGATTCGGGCAATACGCTGAGTAAAGTGCGGGAAATTCTGAGCCTGCGTCAGCCGAAATCTCTGGCGATTTGTACGCTGCTGGATAAGCCGGAACGCCGTGAAGTGGAAGTGCCCGTGGAGTACGTGGGCTTCACCATCCCTGATGAGTTTGTGGTGGGGTATGGCATTGATTATGCTCAGCGCTATCGCCATCTGCCCTATGTTGGCAAAGTGGTTATGCTGGACGAACAGGCAGGATAAACGGGGCGATTCACAGCACAAACGACTAAGGCCGGACTTTCCGGCCTGTTATATGATGCGTCGCCTTTAGTTGGGGCTTTCCAGGTCGTTGAGCAGATTGGCAATACCGTGCCGGTAGCGCTGCTCCAGGATTTCACGGTTAGTCGCGGTCACTTCCAGATCCCGCAGATAGCCATCCTGAATTCCGTAAACCCAGCCGTGGACAGTCACCTTCTGACCGCGTTTCCAGGCAGACTGCATGATGGTCGAGTGGCCCAGGTTATACACCTGCTCAATCACGTTGATTTCACACAGTTTGTCGAAGCGCTTTTCTGGCGGCAGTTCACCCAGTAACGAACTATGCTTGTACCACAGATCGCGGATATGCAGCAGCCAGTTGTCAATCAGGCCAAGCTCCGGATTCTCTACAGCAGCCTGCACGCCACCACAGCCATAGTGACCGCAAATGATGATGTGTTCCACTTCCAACACTTCAACAGCGTACTGCACTACGGAGAGGCAGTTTAAATCCGTGTGGATGACGAGATTGGCCACGTTACGGTGAACGAAAAGTTCCCCGGGATCGAGGCCGGTCAGACGTTCCGCAGGCACACGACTGTCAGAGCAGCCAATCCAGAGAAAACGGGGTTTTTGTGCCAGAGCAAGGCGCTCAAAAAAGCCAGGATCTTCCTCTCTCAGCAGTCTGGACCACTCGCGGTTATTGCTGATCAGAGTATCAATATCTTTCATAGTTGTGTCGGCCAATACTCAAAATGCGTGGCAACAATATAGGCCAACGGGACGTGTTTTAAAACGGTTAACATACAACCACACAAAACAGGGCACTCTTTTACCTATGACTTATGCACTGGAACTTGAAAAACTGACCAAAACCTATGCTGGCGGCGTTCAGGCCCTCAAGGGAATTGATCTTAATGTGGAAGCCGGTGACTTCTACGCGCTACTTGGCCCGAACGGGGCCGGTAAATCAACCACCATCGGCATTATCAGCTCGCTGGTTAATAAAACCACCGGTAAGGTGCGCGTCTTTGGCTACGATCTTCAGCAGGACGTGGTCAATGCCAAACGCCAGCTAGGGTTGGTTCCACAGGAATTTAACTTCAACCAGTTTGAAACCGTGATGCAAATTGTGGTTGCTCAGGCCGGCTTGTATGGCGTTGAGAAAGCAGAAGCGGTTAAACGCGCTGAAAAATATCTGAAGCAGCTGGATCTGTGGGAAAAGCGGAATGAACGCGCCCGCATGCTCTCAGGCGGGATGAAGCGCCGTCTGATGATCGCCCGTGCCTTGATGCATGAGCCAAAACTGCTGATTCTGGATGAGCCAACGGCGGGTGTGGATATTGAGCTGCGCCGCTCGATGTGGACCTTCCTGCAGGATCTGAATGCCAAAGGCACCACCATTATTCTGACCACGCACTATCTGGAAGAAGCTGAAATGCTTTGCCGCAATATTGGCATTATTCAGCACGGTGAGCTGGTAGAAAACACCTCGATGAAAGGGCTGCTATCCAAGCTCAAATCCGAAACTTTTATCCTCGACCTTGCGCCAAAAAGCCCGCTGCCGCAGCTTGAAGGGTTCCAGTATCGCCTGGTTGATACCTCAACGCTGGAAGTGGAAGTGCTGCGTGAGCAGGGTCTGAACAGCGTGTTCAGGCAGCTCAGCCATCAGGGTGTACAGGTATTGAGTATGCGCAACAAGGCTAACCGCCTTGAGGAGCTGTTTGTAGACCTGGTAAACGGTCGCAAAGGAGAGAAAGCATGACACATTTATACTGGGTCGCCCTGAAGAGTATCTGGGGCAAAGAGATCAATCGTTTCGCCAGAATCTGGATCCAGACGCTGGTGCCGCCGGTGATCACCATGACGTTGTACTTCATCATTTTCGGCAACCTGATTGGTTCGCGCATTGGCGAGATGCATGGCTTCTCTTATATGCAGTTTATCGTGCCCGGTCTGATCATGATGGCGGTGATCACCAATGCCTATGCCAACGTGGCTTCTTCATTCTTCAGCGCCAAGTTCCAGCGCAACATTGAAGAACTGCTGGTGGCACCGGTGCCGACCCATGTGATCATTGCGGGTTATGTTGGCGGCGGCGTGGCGCGTGGCGTCTGCGTTGGTGTGCTGGTCACGGCAATTTCATTGTTCTTCGTGCCTTTCCATGTTCACTCCTGGCTGATGGTCGCTGTTACGCTGCTGTTGACGGCGATCCTGTTCTCACTGGCGGGTTTACTGAATGCTGTTTTTGCCCGGACGTTTGATGACATCAGCCTGATCCCCACTTTTGTGCTGACGCCGTTAACCTATCTCGGTGGGGTTTTTTACTCGCTGACGCTGTTGCCACCGGTCTGGCAGATGGTCTCCAAACTGAACCCGATCGTTTATATGATCAGCGGCTTCCGTTACGGCTTCCTGGGCATCTCTGACGTTCCCCTGGTGTTCACCCTGACGGTGCTGGTCGCCTTTATAGTGGTGTTTTACCTGCTCGTCTGGATGCTTATCCAGCGCGGCAGAGGTCTGCGGACGTAACGCTTCCCGAAATCCCTCTCGTAATGGGAGGGATGGCTTTAGCCATCTTCCACCCGCTCTGCCTTATCGCTTCATGCTCTCTAACCCTTTAAAAACACTCACCACTAACCTGCCAGGTTTAACTTCAGGCTACGTCTGACTGGCCACTCTTTTAAAATCTTCATCCCTTTTCCTAAATATCAGATTTACTTAAACCCATTTATTAATAGGATTTCTCTTAGAAATTTGCGCGGGATCCTTATTTAAATTAAGTTAAATCTTAATTATATCCTTACAGAGTCCTGAGCTATTTCCTAAGATTTAGGGATGTGTATAATGATTTCTCCCGGTCGGAACCTGTATATATCCGGGGTTATAAATATATCTTTCCCGACCGGGGGATCGTTTTTACTCTTTTAATTTTTGGCATGGGATAATCAGATGAACAGACTAACGTGGGTTGATAACCTGCGTGGGATGAGCGTGCTCGCCGTTATTTTTTTGCACAGCACCATTGCTGTGAACGGCAATGCCGGGCATCTTACCGCAGTGACCAGTGTTGTAAACCATCTGCTGGAACCTGTCAGGCTTGGCCTGATGTTCTTTGTTTCCGGACTTTTTGTAGAAAGTGGATTAAAAAGAGGATTAAACCTCTTTTATAAAAATAAAGTAAAAAGCATCCTCTACCCTTTCATTATCTGGGTTGGAATTTATGGTGGTCTTAAACTGCTATTTAATTCAGTTTCTAACAATCCTCAGTCTCCGGCCAATATTATTGTTTCGCACTTAAGCGGCGGCGGAGATATAACCTGGTTCCTGCACTCGTTATTTATTTTCTTCCTGGTCGTGCCACTGGTTCGTAAAATTCCTTTCTATATTGTTATCCCGGCTGCCTTGATTCTCAGCTATGTTATCCCGGAAATTCCTGAGGGTAGCGTCTTCTCAAGTTTTGATAATGGCCACATCAACCGTGCGTTCTACCTGTTCCCGTTCTTTTACCTTGGGGACTTACTGGTGCGCCGGCAGATGGATATTCCGTCAGCGATCGGCAAGGCTTCTGTACTGCTGCCGTCGCTGCTGTGCTTTATCGCCCTGTCTGCGCTGAATTTTATGCTGGATGAGAAGATTTCGTGGCAGTTCCTTGCTCCGCTGGCACTCTGCTCAATTCCGCTATTTATCTTTGTAGCGCTGCATACTAATGTGAAGCTGGTACATTTCGTTGGGGTGAATTCCATCGTCTTTTATCTCTCACATTACCTGGCTATTCAGGTCTTTGCCAAAGCGGTGAAATTTACCAGCGACAATGTTTATATGAATGACCTCAAATTTATTGCGGCTTTCCTGTGCGCTCTGCTGCTTCCGCTTACTATCTGCTTGTTACGCAAGCGTGGCATGCTGAACTTCCTGTTTACGATGAAGAAACCTTCGTCAAAAAGTCCGGTTATGGCGCAGTAATTCTGGAAATGAAGGGCTGACAACAGCGCCTTTAAGCCAGCAATAAAAAAGGGCCGATATAATCGGCCCTTTTTCGTATCTGAAGCAATGCCGGTCAGGCAACCTGAACAGGAACCGCTTTTGCCAGACGTTTCATCTGATTGTCGCCTTCAAAGTAGGCCACTTTTGGCTGCCATTCCCGCGCCTGGGCATCCGGCATTTCGACGTAAGAACAGATAATCAAAAGATCGCCTTCGCAGGCGCAGCGAGCCGCTGCACCGTTCACGGAGATGATTTTAGATCCGCGCTCTGCCGCAATGGCATAGGTGGAAAAACGCTGGCCGTTGTTGACGTTATAGATGTCGATCGCTTCATATTGCAGAATGCCGGAAGCGTCGAGGAAATCCTGATCGATGGCGCAGGAACCTTCATAATTGAGATCCGCCTGGGTCACTTTAACCCGGTGAAGCTTGCCCTGCAGCATAGTACGGTTCATAACCTTGTTACCTTTCCCGGAAAAAAACAGCCCAGAATTTCCTGAGCGTGAAGGATTACTGCGTCAGATCAACTTGCTGATTATCAATCAATCTCGCTTTACCCAGCCAGGCAGCCATGAGGATCACGGCGCGCTGGCTGTCCACGTTAAGCGGCAACAGCGTGTCGGCATCGCAAATCGCCAGACCATCGGGCTGTAGTCCCTTAACAGAGAGTGCCGCATTGGCATCGGCCACAATCTCATCCACATGGCGCTCACCGTTGGAGAGTCGCTCAGCCATGTTGTTCATCACCTTGCTCAGCACTGGCGCAAGCTTGCGTTCTTCAGCGGTGAGATAGCCATTGCGTGAACTCAGCGCCAGGCCATCTTTAGCCCGGACGGTGGGCACGCCGATGATGCTGATATCATAGCCCATGTCCGCCACCATTTTGCGGATCAGCGCCAGCTGCTGGTAGTCCTTCTCGCCGAAGAAGGCCATGTCCGGCTGAACGAGGTTAAAGAGCTTGCTGACGATAGTCGACACGCCGCGGAAATGTCCGGGGCGGCTGGCGCCTTCAAGCAGGCTGGAAAGGCCAGGAACATCGACAAAGGTCTGCTCGCTCAGGCCTTTCGGGTAAACATCCCCCGGTGCCGGTGAAAAGACCAGATCGACTTTGCGACGGTTCAACTTTTCGCAATCTTCCTGCAGGGTGCGGGGGTAACGAGCCAGGTCATCCGGGCGTTCAAACTGCATCGGATTAACAAAGATCGACACCACCACAATGTCCGCCTGCTCGCGGGCTTCATCCACCAGCGTCATATGCCCGTCATGCAGGTTGCCCATGGTAGGAACCAGCGCAATACGTTTTCCGTCCTGCCGCCAGCGACGTATCTCACGACGCAGCATTGGCAGGGTTTCAATAATCAGCACAGACCTTCTCCTGTATTAGTGAAAACTGTGTTCTTCGGCCGGGTAACTACCCGCTTCGACTTCCGCAACATACTGCCTGACGGCGGCGCGAATATCGCCCGTTTCCGTGAGGAAATTTTTCGCAAATTTGGGGATGTGGCCGCCGGTAATGCCGAATGCATCGTGCATGACCAGAATCTGACCATCGGTAACATTGCCCGCACCAATCCCAATCACCGGGATGGCCAGTGCCTGAGTAATTCGCTCCGCCAGCGCAACAGGCACGCATTCCAGCACCATCATTTGGGCACCTGCCGCTTCCAGCGCCAGCGCATCGGCCAGCAGCAGCTCTGCGGCTTCGCTGTCCCGGCCCTGAACCTTGTAGCCGCCGAAGATGTTCACGGACTGCGGCGTCAGACCCAGATGCCCACACACAGGCACTGCACGTTCGGTTAACTGTTTCACCGTTTCCGCCAGCCACTTTCCGCCTTCCAGTTTGACCATGTTGGCTCCGGCACGCATCAGTTGTGCCGCACTGTCAAAGGTTTGCTCTGGGGTGGCGTAAGTCATAAATGGCAGATCGGAGAGCAGCATCGCAGAGGGCGCGCCACGGCGAACCGTCTGAGTGTGGTAAACAATGTCTGCCAGGGTTACAGGCAGGGTGGAATCATGCCCCTGAACCACCATGCCCAGTGAATCGCCCACCAGCATCACCTGGATGCCCTCATCGGCGAACAGGCGGGCAAAGCTGAAATCATAGGCGGTAATCGAAGCAAATTTCCGCCCGCTCTTTTTCCACTGGCGAAGGGTAGAGACCGTTGTCGGTTTCATCGCAACCTCTGTAAGCGTGTTCTGATGGGCGTATCTTAATGGAAGGGAAGGGGGTTTGCACTACCAGCGCTGAATGGCACTCGCATCCAGGCGGGCGAGCATCTCAGCCGCCGGGGTTCCGTCAGGGAAGGTGATGGCCGGGGCGATGTCCAGCAAGGGAACCAGCATAAAAGCGCGATTGGCGATGTCGTAATGGGGAACGATCAGGCGTGGCGTGTTCAGCGTAAGATCGCCAAACAGCATGATATCGAGATCCAGCGTGCGCGGCCCCCAGCGATGATCTTTCCGTACGCGACCCTGTTCAAGCTCAATGCGCTGAGTCTGATCCAGTAAGGCTTCCGGCGTTAGTGTGGTTTCCAGCGCTACGGCAGCGTTGAGATAATCGGGCTGGTCGGGCGGGCCATAAGGCGGCGTGCGGTAAAACGAAGAGGTGGCTACCAGCGTGGTCTGCGGGATAGCAGCCATTGCATCAAGTGCGGCCTGCACCTGATGCAATGGATTGGCAAGATTGCTGCCTAACGCGAGATAAACGCGGGTCATGCGTTGCTGTTGCTACCATCACGGCGTGGGCCGGGAACGCGCTTGCGCGGGCGGCGGGTGCGGCGGCGTGGAACCGGATCGTCACCTAAGGTGTTCAGCATCGTTTTCTGCTGCGGGGGCGCAGAAACCTGGAAGTCGTTCCACCAGGCGGTCAGCTTCAACAATTCCTGATTATTTTCCACTTCCGCACGCAGGGCCAGCAGGTCATAGGCGGCGCGGAATTTAGGATGCTCCATCAGCTTCCACGCACGTTTGCCATGCCGGCGGGAGAGGCGAAGCTGCAGCTGCCAGATATCGCGAACCAGCGTGGTAATGCGTTTTGGAATGGCCAGCGAACGGCAGGCTTCATCCAGCACGTCATTCATCGCCAGAGCAAAAGCATCGTAGTAAGCCAGACCGCTCTCCTGAGCAATTTTCTGCGCCGCTTCAAGCTGCGGATACCAGAACATTGCTGAGAACAGGAAGGCCGGATTGACGCGCATATCATTGTGAATGCGATGATCGGTGTTTTTCAGCACCTGAACGATCATCCGCTCCATATTGCTGTCACCTTTTTCCGTAAAGTAACGGCTGATGGTGGGGAACAGCGGCTGGAACAGTTGATATTCACGCAGTTGCAGATAGGTGCTGTATCCGTAGCCAGCCTGGAGCAGCTTGAGGGTCTCTTCAAACAGACGGGCAGGCGGGATGTCATGCAGCAGCGTAGCAAGACGCGGGATCGGCTCAGCCGTTTCAGCTGCAACTGACATATCCAGCTTGGCCGCGAAGCGAACCACACGCAGCATCCGCACCGGATCTTCACGGTAGCGCGTTTCCGGATCGCCAATCAGGCGTACGATGCCCTGCTGGAGGTCGTTCAGACCGCCAACATGATCGCGCACGGTGAAGTCCGCCACGCTGTAATAAAGGCTGTTGATGGTGAGATCGCGGCGCTGGGCATCGTCTTCGAGGGTGCCGAAAATATTGTCGCGCAGCAGCATCCCGTTCTGGCCACGCTGGGAACTGTTACGATCCTCAACGATTTGTTCGGCTTCGTGATGTCCACGGAAGGTGGCAACCTCGATAATTTCCGGGCCAAACATGACGTGCGCCAGACGGAAGCGACGGCCAACCAGACGGCAGTTACGGAACAGTTTACGCATCTGCTCCGGCGTGGCGTTGGTGGTGACATCAAAATCTTTCGGTTTTTTACCCAGCAGTAAGTCGCGGACACCCCCGCCTACCAGATAGGCTTCGTAACCGGCTTTATTCAGGCGATACAACACCTTGAGGGCATTTTCACTGATGTCTTTACGCGAGATATTATGACGATCGCGAGGAGTGATGATCATCTGATGCACTTCACCGACCTCTGCGGGCGCCTCGTCTTCGCGACTCAAAACTTTTCGGCAAAAATTAGCAACTCGGGTAAAAATGGGACACCTCGATAGTGACATTTACGCTTAGCGATAAAAAACAGCGGCTAATCATAGCTCAGTGAAGCCCGTTTGAGAATGCTCATCTTTCTGCAGGGCGTCCTGACGCGGGATTTTAGCCACATCCCAGTGAATAATGGCCTGCTGTATTAACGCAGACAGCGACCGATCCTGCCAGCCTTCACTGACCGGCTGACCCAGAAAATGTAATGCCTGCACTATGGCAGGGCGTGCATCCCCGGTGGGCAAGGGGGCAGCATGGTTCTGTTTTGACAGCTTATTGCCGTCGGGCCCCATCACCAGCGGTAAATGGAGATAAGCCGGGACAGGCCAGCCGAATTGCTTAAAAAGGGCAATCTGTCTGACCGTTGGCTCAATCAGATCCGCGCCCCTGACCACTTCCGTAATGCCCTGATAACGATCGTCAACCACTACCGCCAGGTTATAGGCAAACAGCCCATCCCGGCGATGAATAATGAAATCTTCGGCGGCCAGTCCGGGGTTCGCACTCACTTCACCCCGTAGAGCATCCTGAAAACGCTGAACAGGCTGGTCTACTCGTAAGCGTACTGCTGCATTTTCCGGGCCAATCTGTCTGTTCCGGCAGTGACCATCGTAAAATCCCCCCAGCTGCTGGATACGGCTTCGCGTGCAGGTACAGTAATAGCTGTGGCCGCGATCTTTAAGCCAGAGCAGGGCATCACGGTAGGCCTGATGTCGTGCCGATTGCCACAGCACGTCGCCGTCCCATGCAAGACCATGCTGTTCAAGCTGCTGAAGGATATGCTTAGCGGCTCCTGACACTTCACGAGGGGGATCGATATCCTCGATACGCACCAGCCATTTTCCATGCCGGGCACGGGCCTGCAGAAAACTGCCCAAAGCAGCAATCAGGGAGCCAAAATGCAAAACGCCAGAGGGGGAGGGGGCAAAACGCCCAATATAAGAAGATGACATCGTAGTAGAGACCGGCAGTGAAGCGGGTTGTTGACCTGCCTCACTGCACAATCCAATGACCATTAACCGGCCATTTGTTTTTCGCGGATTTCCGCCAGCGTTTTACAGTCGATGCAAAGATCGGCGGTAGGACGTGCTTCAAGGCGACGGATACCGATTTCAACGCCACAGGACTCGCAGTAGCCGAAATCGTCATCTTCCACTTTCTTCAGCGTCTTCTCGATCTTCTTGATCAGCTTGCGCTCGCGGTCGCGGTTACGCAGTTCAAGGCTAAATTCCTCTTCCTGTGCAGCGCGGTCAACCGGATCGGGGAAGTTGGCGGCTTCATCTTGCATATGAGATACCGTGCGATCAACTTCATCCCGAAGCTGGTTACGCCAGGCTTCAAGGATCTTCTTGAAATGCTCCAGCTGGGCTTCATTCATGTACTCTTCGCCCGGCTTCTCTTGGTATGGCTCCACCCCAGCGATGGCGAGAATACTCAGGGACGAGGTTTTACGGGTTTGCCCTTCTTGCATGTTGTTTCTCCTGGATAACACGCACTATCGATCCCCAGTGGGGATAAAAACAGGTCGCTATAAATAGCAGAAGCGATCAAGGTTGGCAATTATTCCTGAACATGCCTTGACAAGCCTGTGAGTAAAAGCGTATTTGGGCGCCCCTACGGGCTCGCTTATAACAGCAAATTGCGCCTTACTTTACAACTCCACAACCAAAGGCTTTTTCAATAACATTTCATCCGGGGATAACTGCGCTTTGTAGCAAAGCACTTCAACCCCGCTCTGCTGAGCCTGTGCCAGTAGTTCTGCGTAACGTGCGTCTATATGGCGCGCCGGGGAAACGTCCTCAATCCCCGAGTGCAGAACGGCAAAAAACAGAACCGCACGTTCGCCATTTTCAGAAATCTTCGCCAGTTCGCGAAGGTGTTTTTGGCCCCGTTCGGTTACCGCATCCGGAAAATACCCTTTTCCTTGCTGTAACAGCGTCACGGATTTGACTTCAATATAGCAGTTTACCCGGTCATCCGCCTGCAACAGAAAGTCGATGCGGCTTTTTTCTGCGCCGTATTTGACCTCAGCGCGTATATCGCTGTAACCGGAAAATTCTGGAATCACTCCCAGGGAAAACGCCTCTTTAACTAAGCTGTTGGCCCGTAAGGTATTCACACAAATCCAGTCGCCCTGCTGCGTTTGCGTAAGCTCCCAGCTGTGCGGGTATTTTCGCGTCAGACTGTCTGACGTGGAGTACCACACGGTGTCGCCAGGGGTAGCACAGCCGGTCATTGCCCCGGTATTGGCACAATGAATGGTCAGCGTTTCGCCTTCTGGCGTGATTACATCGGCCAGAAAACGTTTGTAACGCTTAATCAGCGTTGCCGGATGCAGCGCAGGCATAAACTTCATGGTGTTTCCTGTAAAAGTGCCCAGTCTGCAAGCTGCTGATAACGCGTACTGCCCCTGGCGTAAAGGGACTGAAACAGCGCAAAGCGCTCAACACGAAACTGCCAGCGGAAATTCCTCGGCGGTAACGAGACCGGCTGCGTAGCGTTACGCAGTAATGTGACATGCGGATGAAAAGGCAGGGGACTTTGATAGCAGCCACTTCGGGCGGCCTGCGATCGCAACAGCTCAGCCAGCTGTAACAGCCCGCGAGGCGCCTGTTTTGGCCCCAGCCAGACCACGCCAGAACGGGGCCAGTGGCCGGCATCATCCAGGGTCAGTGTGAAAGCACGCTGTTGGATTCGCCCTGCAAGCTGTTTCAGGGCCCGCGCTTTTTCTTCGCTGATATCGCCGAGGAACGCCAGCGTCAGATGCAAATTTCCCGAGGCTACCGGACGTCCGGCTGCTTCAGGAAAGGTGGCTGCCCGCCACTGAATGACGCTCTGCCTGCTCTCTTCCGGCAAACTGATGCCGAAGAAAAGCCTTTTATGCTCACTCATGGTGCTCTCCGGTTTTCCAGAAACAGGGATGCTACAATGCCTGTCCTGTTAAGACCATGATGTTCTGGAGCAAAAACGTGAGTTCATTACCGGTAAGCGTAGTGTTGCCTGACCTGCTGTCAGCCCTGCGGGGATCAAAGCAGGTGCTGCTGGCGGCACCTACCGGCGCAGGTAAGTCTACCTGGCTTCCGTTGCAAATTTTGCAACAGCCTGATTTCCAGGGCCGCATTCTTTTACTGGAGCCGCGGCGTCTGGCGGCCCGTAATGTCGCGCAACGGCTGGCGGAGCTGCTTGGTCAGCAGCCGGGTGAAACCGTTGGTTATCGCATGCGTTCAGAAAGCCGAGTCGGACCGGCAACCCGGCTGGAAGTGGTGACTGAAGGGATACTGACGCGCATGCTGCAACAGGATCCCATGCTGGAGGGCGTCTCGCTGGTGATCCTGGATGAATTCCACGAACGCAGTTTGCAGGCCGATCTGGCGCTGGCATTGCTGCTGGATGTGCAGCAGGGGCTGCGGGATGACCTTAAAATTCTGCTGATGTCCGCCACGCTGGACAACCAGCGGTTGCAGGCTTTATTGCCAGATGCGCCGGTGATTTGCTCCGAAGGACGCTCTTTCCCGGTTGAACGACGTTACGCCTCTTTAGCCACAAATTATCGCTTTGATGAAGCCGTGGCCCGGCAGGTCAGCCAGCTTCTGCGTGAAGAGAGCGGCTCCCTGCTGTTGTTCCTGCCCGGCGTTGGCGAGATTCAGCGGGTGCAAACTCAACTTGCCGCGATGATCGGCAGCGATATCGATCTCTGTCCTTTATATGGCGCGTTGCCGCTGACAGAACAGCGCAAGGCTATTCTCCCCGCAGCCCCAGGCCGACGTAAGGTGGTGCTGGCAACCAATATTGCCGAGACCAGCCTGACGATTGAAGGTATCCGGCTGGTGGTGGATGCGGCGCTGGAAAGAACCGGATTATTTGACACCCGCACCGGCCTGACCCGGCTGATTACGCAGCGCGTCAGCCAGGCTTCCATGACGCAGAGAGCCGGGCGGGCGGGCCGTCTTGAGCCGGGTATCTGCCTGCATCTCACCGCTAAAGATCAGGCCGAACGCGCAACCAGTCATGCGGAGGCGGAGATCCTGCACAGTGATTTGGCCTCACTGTGGCTGGATTTACTGCTGTGGGGATGCCGCGACGTCAGCCAGTTGACGTGGCTGGACACGCCACCGGAGCATAATCTCCGGCAGGCAAAACAGTTGCTGTTGCGGCTGGGCGCTGTCGACAATGCAGGTATGCTGACCGCTAAAGGAAGGCATATGGCCAGCCTGGGCAGCGAGCCGCGTTTTGCTGCGATGCTGATCGGTGCCGGTCAGGAGGCCGATGCTGTGGCGACAGCAGCACTGCTGGTGGCGATGCTGGAGGAACCGGCACGGGGCAGCAGCGATCTGCGGGACAGTTTCCATCGCCGTCAGCCAAACTGGCAAAAGCGTGCCATGCAGTTGCAAAAGCGGCTGAAGGTGACGGGAGGCGTGGCCGACAGTGAACTGATTGCTCCGTTGCTGGCGGGCGCTTTCCCCGACAGGATTGCACGCCGCCGGGGGGCTGAAGGCCGCTATCAACTGGCTAACGGCATGGGGGCAATGCTGGAGAGTGAAGAAGCGCTGACCCGCTATGAGTGGCTGATTGTTCCGGCATTGATTCAGGGCAGTGCGCAACCAGATGCGCGTATTCTCCAGGCTTTACCAGCCGACATCGGGGAGTTAACCAGGCAGTGCCCTCAGCTCTCTGAGCAACGCACAGAAGTGGAATGGGATCAGGAGCGGGGGACATTAAGGGCGTGGCGGCGTGAACAGATTGGCGAGCTGGTGATCAAATCTCAGCCGCTGAACAAACCTGATGAGGCGGAGCTGCATCCGGCGATGCTGCGGTGGATCCGCACCAAAGGGCTGGAGGTGCTTAACTGGACGCCGCAGGCAGAACAGCTGCGTATCCGTCTGGTTTGTGCTCAACAGTGGCTCCCGGAAGAGTCGTGGCCCTCAGCCGCTGAAGCCGATTTGCTGGCGTCGCTGGAGAAGTGGCTGTTACCCGCCATGAGCGGCGTGCGCGATGCCAGAGGCCTGAAACAGCTTGATGCTGTCAGCGCTTTATTACAATTGCTCACATGGTCACAGCGTCAGCAACTGGATACTGTGCTGCCAACTCATTACACTGTGCCGACCGGAAGCCGGCTCCCCATCCGTTATGATGATGAAAAGCCCCCGGCGCTGGCGGTTCGCCTGCAGGAGATGTTCGGCGAAGCGAAAAACCCCGCGGTGGCGGGTGGGCGCGTCCCTCTGGTCCTTGAGTTGCTTTCACCCGCACAGCGGCCTCTGCAAATTACCCGCGATCTGGCCGGGTTCTGGCAGGGCGCTTACCGCGAAGTGCAGAAAGAGATGAAAGGACGCTATCCAAAGCACTCATGGCCGGACGATCCGGCGACTGCGCTGCCAACCCGGCGCACCAAAAAATATTCAGCGCCTTCCTGAGTGATATCTTTCAGAAGGTTCCCGTTCCGAAGCTAACTGAGTAAGAACAAAGTAGTCGGCCCTGCCGACGGCAGTTCCTGGAGAAAAGAAACGCATGTCAGACGATCGCGAACCCATTGGGCGCAAAGGAAAAAACCCTAAACCCCCGCGCAAAGTGGCGGGCCGGGGTCGCCGCAGGGAAGATGAGCACGATGATTTTGAAGATATTCAGGACGATGACCACGATAACGAGGAGGTAGTACCGGTGCCACGTAAAGGGAAAGGGCGTCCGCCAGGCAAGAAAAGAGGCTGGCTGAGCCTGCTCATTAAATTATTACTGATCTTTATCGTGGTGATGGTGGTGTATGGGGTTTATCTCGATGCGCAGATCCGCAGCCGTATCGATGGCAAAGTCTGGCAGCTACCGGCAACAGTGTATGGCCGTATGGTCAACCTTGAGCCGGGCATGTCCTATAACAAGAAAGAGATGATCGCTCTGCTTGAGGGCACGCAGTATCGTGAAGTGACGAAGATGACCCGTCCTGGCGAATTTACCGTGCAGGCCAACAGCATTGAGATGATCCGCCGTCCTTTTGATTTCCCGGACAGCAAAGAGGGGCAAATTCGTGCCCGCCTGAGCTTTAGCGATGACACCCTGAGCGAGATCAAAAACCTCGACAGCGGCCGTGATTTTGGCTTCTTCCGTCTCGATCCGCGCCTGATCACCATGCTGCAATCGCCAAACGGCGAGCAGCGTTTGTTTGTCCCTCGTGCTGGTTTCCCCGATCTGCTGGTGGATACTCTCGTAGCGACGGAAGACCGTCATTTCTATCAGCATGACGGCATCAGTCTTTATTCGATTGGCCGTGCGTTTCTTGCCAACATTACCGCCGGAAGAGCAGTGCAGGGCGGCAGTACGCTGACTCAGCAGCTGGTGAAAAACCTGTTCCTGACCAACAAACGCTCCCTGTGGCGTAAAGCTAATGAAGCCTATATGGCGCTGATCATGGATGCGCGTTACAGCAAAGATCGCATCCTGGAACTCTACCTGAACGAAGTCTATCTGGGGCAGGCAGGCAACGATCAGATTCGCGGCTTCCCGCTGGCGAGCCTCTACTACTTTGGCCGTCCGGTTGATGAACTGAGCCTGGATCAGCAGGCGCTGCTGGTCGGCATGGTGAAAGGGGCCTCACTTTATAACCCGTGGCGTAACCCGAAACTCTCTCTGGAACGTCGTAACCTGGTGCTGCGTCTGTTGCAGCAGCAGCAGGTGATCGACCAGGAGCTGTACGACATGCTCAGCGCACGTCCGCTGGGCGTACAGCCCAAGGGCGGAGTGATCACCCCACAGCCTGCATTTATGCAGATGGTGCGGAACGAGTTGCAGGCTAAGCTTGGCGATAAAGTTAAAGATCTCTCTGGTGTGAAAATTTTCACCACGCTGGATTCTGTTTCGCAGGATGCAGCCGAGAAATCCGTTGAAGATGGCATTCCGACCCTGCGTAAACAGCGTGGTCTGAAGGATCTGGAAACGGCGATGGTTGTCGTTGACCGCTTCAGTGGGGAAGTCCGCGCCATGGTGGGCGGTGCCGATCCACAGTTTGCCGGTTATAACCGCGCATTGCAGGCCCGTCGATCCATAGGTTCTCTGGCAAAACCTGCGACCTATCTCACCGCGCTGAGCCAGCCGGACAAATATCGTCTCAACACCTGGATTGCGGATAACCCGATTGCGCTGAAACAGCCGAACGGTCAGGTCTGGAAACCGCAGAACGATGATAAACGTTTCAGCGGTCAGGTGATGCTGGTGGACGCGCTGACTAACTCAATGAACGTGCCAACGGTTAACCTGGGTATGACGCTGGGACTGCCACAGGTAGTGGATACCTGGAGCAAACTGGGCGTAAATAAAGATCAGCTTCAGCCAGTTCCCGCGATGCTGTTGGGCGCGCTGAACCTGACGCCGGTTGAAGTGGCGCAGGCCTTCCAGACCATCGCCAGCGGGGGTAACCGGGCACCTCTTTCAGCGTTACGTTCGGTGATTGCTGAAGACGGCACGGTGCTGTATCAGAGCTTCCCGCAGGCGGAGCGCGCCGTTCCTGCTCAGGCCGCTTACCTGACGTTGTACACCATGCAGCAGGTGGCCGATCACGGCACCGCCCGCGCGTTGGGAGCACGCTATCCTAAGGCGCATCTGGCCGGTAAAACAGGGACCACCAACAACCTGGTCGACAGCTGGTTTGCCGGTGTGGATGGCAAAGAAGTGGCTATCACCTGGGTCGGTCGGGATAATAATCAGCCGACCAAACTTTATGGTGCCAGCGGGGCAATGCAGATCTACCGTCGCTATCTGGACAATCAGGCTCCGATGCCGCTGATGCCTACTCCGCCGGAAGATATCGCGCCGATGAGTGTGGATTCTGCCGGTAACTTTGTCTGCGGGACGGGCAGCAGCAGCTGGCGGACTTTGCCGGTCTGGACCACCGATGCTGATGCGCTTTGTCAGCAGCAGATGCAGGTTCAGCAACAGCAGCAGCAACAACTGCAACAGCAGCAGCAACAGGAAATTCAGCAGCAGCCACAGCCACAGCAGAACGAGCAGAAAGACAGTGATGGTGTGGCAGGCTGGATCAAGGATATGTTTGGTAAGTAACGGACATTGATTCAGGCTGTTTAAAGCATAAAGTGATTTTTCCGTATAAAAGCCGGCTCTGATGAGCCGGCTTTTTTTATCTCTGCCGTGAGAATAAGGATCCAGCGGCAAAGATCAGCACAGTAACAAAATCATCCTTGTCAGCAACAAGCTGATGGCATCTTTATTTCCCACACTTTACATCGGGTTATTCCTGCGCCAGATGGCCAGCCGGCGCGGGATTTCCGCTTGCAGAAGCGCCATTCTTTCGCATATTATCCAATCGTTATAATAATAATTCTCGTTTAGGTTTACATTCTAATCATCTCATTCAGAGAAATGTGAAATGACTACTTTGTCTTTTGATCGTTTTCCTTTGCCAGTGAATACCTCAAAGCGTCGGCTGGCGATCCTTGTTGCAATGACTCTCTCTTCTTCAGCTTTTGCCGCTGGTGAAGAAACAATTACCGTTGATGCCAGTGCAAACAGCGCGGCACCTCAGGAAAGCGCATGGGGACCCGCCCCCACTATCGCAGCTAAACACAGTGCTACCGGTACAAAAACAGATACCCCGATCGAAAAAAATCCGCAGTCTGTCTCGATCGTGACCCGCCAGGAGATGGATACCCATCAGTTTACCTCTGTTAAACAGGCGCTGGGCTATACGCCGGGCGTAACGATCAGCAGTCGTGGTGCCTCCAATACCTATGACTTCGTGGTAATTCGCGGATTTTCTTCACGTGGCCTCAACCAGAATAACTATCTGGACGGGCAGAAGTTGCAGGGCGATTTTTATAATGATGCGGTAATCGATCCTTATATGCTGGAGCGTGTTGAGCTGATGCGCGGCCCCACATCGGTTCTGTACGGGAAAAGCAGTCCTGGCGGTATCATCTCCATGGTCAGCAAGCGTCCGACTACGGAACCGCTACGCGAAATCCAGTTCAAGATGGGCACTGACAATCTGATGCAAACCGGTTTTGACTTCAGCGATGCGCTGGATGATGACGGGGAGTTCTCTTATCGCCTGACCGGTCTGGCCCGCTCTGCCAACGAGCAGCAGACCAATGCAGAAAGCCAGCGTTATGCCATCGCGCCTTCTTTCACCTGGCGCCCTGACGACAAGACCAATTTTACCTTCCTCTCCTATTTCCAGAACGAACCTGAAACCGGCTACTACGGCTGGTTGCCGAAAGAAGGGACCGTTGAACCATTGCCGAATGGCGGACACCTTTCATCCAGCTTCAATGAAGGGGCCAGCAATAATACTTACAGCCGCAACCAGAAGATGGTCGGCTATACGTTTGAACATGGTTTCAATGACACTTTCACCGTGCGTCAGAATCTGCGTTACGCAGAGATGAAAACCGCTCAGCAGAGCGTATACGGCACTGGGTTGTGCAATAACTCCATGAACGGTTTCAATTCCTTCTGTCAGGCTCTGACGCCAGAACAGCGGTCGCATAATCTCGGCCGCGGTACCATTGTTGATCATGAACGCCTGCAAAACTTCAGCGTGGATACCCAGCTGGAGAGCAAATTCGCGACGGGAAACATGGATCATACCCTGTTAACCGGCGTGGATTATTCCCGCATGCGTAACGATATCTTCGCGTCGTATGGTTATGCTCCGTCACTGGATCTGAATAACCTGCCAGGCATGAGCGACTTCGATTTTGGGAGCGCAGCGCCTTACCAGATGAACGAATCTAAACAGACGGGGATTTACCTTCAGGATCAGGCCGAGTGGGATAAATGGGTCTTTACCCTGGGCGGTCGTTACGACTGGTCAACTCAGGCCACTACCGTGCGCAGTGACAACGGTTATATCGAACGTAAGGATCGTCAGTTCACCTGGCGTGGTGGTGTGAATTATCTGTTCGATAACGGTATTACCCCTTACTTCAGCTACAGCCAGTCGTTTGAGCCTAATGCCTTCAGCCTGTTCAGCCAGCCGCGCGTTGCTTATGCCCCTTCAAAAGGTGAGCAATATGAAGCCGGTGTGAAATACGTGCCGAAAGACCGGCCAATAGTGGTCACCGGTGCGGTTTATCAGCTGACCAAAACCAATAACCTCACGACTGACCCGACTAATGCATTGAATCAGGTTCCGTCAGGTGAGATCCGCGCCCGTGGTGTTGAACTGGAAAGCAAAGCAGCGCTGACCCAGAACATCAATATGACCGCGTCTTATACCTACACTGAAGCGGAATACACCAAAGACACCACCCTGAAGGGCACCACGCCGCCACAGGTGCCAAAACATATGGCTTCACTGTGGGGAGATTACACCTTCAACAACGGCGCCATCAGCGGCCTGACCCTGGGTGCGGGTGGACGCTTCGTGGGTTCCAGCTATGGCGATCCGGCTAACACCTTCAAGGTTGGCAGTGCTGCGGTGATGGATGCCGTGGTGAAGTATGACCTGGGGCGGTTTGGTCTGTACGGTTCAAGCCTGGCGATTAACGTGAATAACCTGTTGGATCGTGAATACGTGGCCAGCTGCTTCGCAACCTACGGGTGCTTCTGGGGCGCAGGCCGTCAGGTGGTTGGTACCGCCACTTTCCGTTTCTAATCTTTAAATCGGGCGCGGTTCGCCGCGCCCACCAATCAGAAGATCGCTATGTCTCCTCCGCATACTACAGAAACCACCTTCTCACTTGATAATGCCTCGTTTACCGTACCGGGCAGGACGTTATTGCAGCCGCTGTCCCTGACCTTTCCCGCCGGGAAAGTCTGTGGACTGATTGGTCACAATGGCTCCGGAAAATCGACGCTACTGAAACTACTGGGCAGGCATCAGGCGGCCTCTGAGGGTCAGGTGCATCTGAATGGCAAGGCGATTGCCGACTGGCAAAGTAAAGCTTTCGCGCGTGAAGTGGCTTATCTGCCGCAGCAACTTCCCCCTGCCGAAGGGATGACGGTGCGGGAGCTGGTGTCAATGGGTCGCTATCCCTGGCACGGCGCGCTGGGGCGCTATGGCGCAGAAGATCGTGAGCGGGTGGAAGAAGCTATCTCGCTGGTTGGCCTCAAGCCGTTTGCTTTACGCCTGGTCGACAGCCTCTCCGGTGGCGAGCGCCAGCGTGCATGGATAGCGATGCTGGTGGCGCAGAACAGTCGCTGCCTGCTGCTGGATGAACCTACCTCCGCCCTGGACATTGCCCATCAGGTGGAGGTGCTGGCGCTGATCCAGCGTCTGAGCCGCGAGCGTGGTCTGACAGTTATCGCGGTGCTGCATGATATCAATATGGCTTCCCGTTACTGTGATCATCTGGTGGCGCTGCGCGGTGGCGGAATGATTGCCCAGGGCGATGCTGCGGCAATCATGCAGGCCAGCGTGCTTGATGAAATTTATGGTATCCCGATGGGGATATTGCCTCACCCTAATGGCGGTGCGCCGGTGAGTTTTGTTTACTGACAGATGGATGTTCCCATGCCGGATTATTACCGCCGCCGTTTATTGATGGCGATGGCACTTGCGCCTTTACTGCCTGCCTGGCATGCCCGGGCAGCCTCACCAGTCGATATTCAGCGCATTATCAGCCTGGAGTGGCGACCTACTGAAATGCTGCTGGCGTTGGGCATTTCTCCCCTTGGTGCCGCTGACCTGTATAATTACGATCTGTGGGTGGGGGAGCCCAAACTGTCAGACACCACCGTTGATGTCGGGCTGCGCACTGAACCTAATCTGGAGTTGATGATCCAGATGAAGCCCTCGCTGATTGTTTACTCCTCCGGCTATGGCCCTTCCGTTGACACCATCAATAAAATCGCCCCAGGCATGGGGTTCCCTTTCAGTGATGACAGCGGCAAGCCCCTGACTGTAGCCCGTAAATCCCTTCTGCAACTCGCCGAAAGAATTGGAAGGATGCCTCAGGCTCAACATCATCTTGCTGAATTTGATGCGTTTATCGCGCAGGCGAAAGCACGCCAGGCCGCCAGGGTACAACGCCCGTTGTTACTGATCTCCGTGCTGGATACCAGCCATGTGATGGTGTTTGGCAAAGGCAGCCTGTTCCTGGAAGTGATGGAAGAGATTGGCCTGGTGAATGCCTGGCACGGCGAGACCACCTACTGGGGAAGTACGCTGGTGGGTATCGAGCGGCTGGCCTCGATCCGTGATGTGGACGTGGTCTGTTTCGATCATGGCGACGAAAAGATCATGCAAAATGTGACCTCGACACCGCTGTGGAAATCCATGCCTTTTGTGCGTGAAAACCGGTTCCGTCGGGTGCCTCAGGTGTGGTTTTACGGTGGAACACTGTCGGCCATGCGCTTCTGCCGCCTGTTAGATCACGCGCTGGAGGCAGCATGAAAACCGTCTCCCGTTTCCCTGTTATTTTACTGTCATTACTGCTGCTTGCCGCTCTTGGCCTGACCTGGATTAACTTCAGCCATCATCTTCCGGTTTCGCAATGGCGTGAAACGCTCGTGGCGGCGAATCCCGATAATGTTGACCAGATGGTGTTTCATTACAGCCTGCTGCCACGCCTGACGCTCTCTCTGCTGGTGGGCGCGGGACTGGGGCTGGTAGGGCTGCTGTTTCAGCAAGTATTGCGTAATCCTCTGGCCGAGCCGGCAACGCTGGGCGTGGCTTCAGGTGCGCAGCTGGGACTGACGATCGTCACGCTCTGGAGCCTGCCTGGCGATCTTTTTACTCAGCAAATTGCCTCGATGGTGGGGGCTATTGCGGTGGGGCTGATTGTCTTTGGCATCGCCTGGGGGAAACGTCTCTCGCCTGTGACCCTGATCCTGGCGGGTCTGGTAATGTCACTTTATTGCGGCGCGGTAAATCAGGTGCTTGGCCTGTTTAATCATGAGCGTCTGCAAAGCATGTTTCTGTGGAGCACCGGCACCCTGAACCAGATGGACTGGCATGGCGTCAGCTTTATCTGGCCAAAACTGCTGGCAGGGTTTGTATTGTCACTGATGCTTTTACGGCCCATGAAGCTGATGGGGCTGGATGATGGCGTGGCCCGCAATCTGGGGCTGGCCTTGTCGGCTGCCCGTCTGCTGGTACTGGCGCTGGCTATCGTGCTCAGCGCCCAACTGGTGAATGCGGCGGGCATTATCGGGTTTATCGGTCTGTTCTCGCCGCTGCTGGCAAAAATGCTGGGTGCGCGGCGTCTGCTCAGCCGTCTGCTGCTGGCCCCCTTGATCGGCATGCTGCTGTTATGGCTGGCGGATCAGGTGGTGATCTGGCTGACCGATAACTGGCGGGAAGTGTCTACCGGCACGGCAACGGCCATTATCGGTTCGCCGTTGCTGCTGTGGTTACTGCCCCGACTGCGTACTGCCGCCGTCCCTCCTGCGATGAACCAGGGCGATCATGTGCCGGTAGAGCGTCATCATGTGTGGGGATGGGCCATTGCCGGTGGTGTGGCACTGCTGGTGATGTCTGTGATTGCACTGAGTCTTGGGCGCGATGCCCAGGGCTGGAGCTGGGTGTCAGGCGATCTCTTCAGCCAGCTTGTTCCCTGGCGGTTGCCTCGCCTGGTCGCGGCGATTGCTACCGGCATGATCCTTGGCGTTGCTGGCTGCATTGTACAACGTCTTACCGGTAACCCCATGGCGAGCCCGGAAGTGCTGGGAATCAGTTCCGGGGCGGCTTTTGGGGTAGTAATTATGCTGTTCCTGGTGCCGGGTGATGCGTTTGGCTGGCTGTTACCTGCCGGCAGCATCGGGGCGGCAGTGACCCTGTTCATCATCACCGTGGTGGGGGGCAGAGGGGGATTCTCGCCTGAACGTATGTTACTGGCCGGGATGGCACTGAGTACGGCCTTTGCCACCCTGCTGTTGATGCTGCTGGCCAGTGGCGATCCGCGTATGGCGAACCTGATGACCTGGCTTTCAGGATCGACTTACAGCATTGATGCCGCTCAGGCGTGGCGGACAGTAATCATCACCGTAGTTCTGCTGGCGCTGGTACCGTTTTGCCGCCGCTGGCTGACAGTGCTGCCACTGGGCGGGGAAACGGCGCGTTCGCTGGGGGTGGCATTAAAACCCTCCCGCTTTGCCCTGTTGCTGCTGGCTGCTGCACTCACGGCTGCGGCTACGCTGACCATCGGTCCTTTAAGCTTTATTGGGTTGATGGCCCCGCATATTGTTCGCATGCTTGGCTTCCGTCGTGCGATGCCGCAACTGATTATGGCGGCTTTGATGGGCGGTCTGCTGATGGCGTTAGCAGACTGGTGTGGCCGGATGGTAGCTTTCCCGAATCAGATCCCGGCGGGGCTGCTGGCTACCTTTATCGGCGCACCTTACTTCGTTTATCTGCTGCGGAAGGTGTAAGCACGCTCAGTTTGCACTGAGGTTATCGTTGCAGAAACGCTGAGCTTTCAGCCCGGAACGTTAATCAGGGCAGCCTGAAAAAAACGCCTGATGAGTGAATCATCAGGCGTTTTTTATGCAGATTTATTGTTTCGTGACGCCTGGCTAACTGGCTATGCCATCACTCCGCTTTCAGGCCAGCTTAGCAAAGCTACGACGCGCAGCGGCAATGGTGTTGTCAATGTCCTGCTCGCTGTGGGCCAGAGACATAAAGCCAGCCTCAAAGGCAGAAGGGGCCAGGTAAATTCCCTCTTCCAGCATCAGGTGGAAGAACTTTTTAAAGCGTTCCACGTCGCACCCGGACACATCCTGATAACTGCTCACGGATGCTGCTGAGGTGAAGAAGATCCCGAACATCCCCCCAACGTGATTCACCACCAGGGGAATGCCAGTCTCTTTCGCCGCGGCCAGCAGACCTTCAGCCAGTTGGGTTGTCAGCGCTGTCAGCTTGTCGTGGCTGCCGGGTTTGGCAATCTCGCTCAGGCAGGCAAAACCGGCGGCCATAGCAATAGGGTTACCTGAGAGCGTACCCGCCTGGTAAACAGGGCCGGTTGGTGCCAGCGCTTCCATCACGTCACGACGGCCACCAAATGCACCCACAGGCATACCGCCGCCGATGATTTTGCCCAGACAGGTCAGATCGGGCTTCACGCCGTAATGCGCCTGAGCCCCGGCCAGTGCGACACGGAAGCCGGTCATCACTTCATCAATGATAAACAGCGCGCCGAACTCATCACACAGCGCACGCAGACCAGGCAGGAAATCGTCATGCGGTGGAATGCAGTTCATGTTGCCTGCGACCGGCTCAACGATAATACAGGCAATCTCGTGCGGATACTGTTCGAAGGCCGCCCGCACAGAGTCGAGGTCGTTGTACGTGCAGGTCAGGGTATGTTTAGCGAAATCTGCCGGAACGCCCGGAGAGTCAGGCTGGCCCAGCGTCAGTGCACCGGAACCCGCTTTAACCAGCAGGCAGTCGGCATGACCGTGATAGCAGCCTTCAAACTTAATGATCTTGTCACGATGGGTGAAGCCACGTGCCAGGCGAATTGCGCTCATGGTGGCTTCGGTGCCTGAGTTGACCATACGGACCATATCCATGGTTGGCACCAGCGTGGTGACCAGCTGCGCCATTTTGACTTCCATCTCGGTAGGCGCGCCAAAGCTCAGACCGCGTTCAGCGGCCTCAATCACCGCATTGCGGATGGCAGGGTGGTTATGACCCAGCACCATCGGCCCCCAGGAGCCAACGTAGTCGACATACGCTTTGCCGTCGGCATCGTATAAGTAGGCGCCATCAGCACGTTCGATAAAGAGCGGTACACCGCCAACGCCGCTAAAGGCGCGCACCGGGGAGTTTACGCCACCGGGGATATATTGCTGTGCCTGAGCATACAGGTTTTCAGACTTACTCATGCTTCCGCTCCTGAGAATTCATTTAGAAAAACCCGGCCATTCTAAGGGAACATGGGGCAGGGTTAAAAGGTAAGTCGGGCTTTTGACACGAATAGAAAGGAAATTTTCCCGGGACATCGCTGCTGAGCAGGGTAAGATATTGACTTATCTTTACTAAATAATGAACAGGGTATGAACGAACCAACGTCCTCTACTGAGCAACTGAACACTGTCCCGGCCCGGCGTGGGGATTTCCTCCGGTTGATCCTGCGGGGCGATAAGACGCCCGTAGCGGTACTGATTGTCGCGGGTGTCGTGGGGACGCTGGCAGGTCTTGTCGGCGTTGCCTTTGAAAAAGCGGTCAATGCGGTTACTGCTCAGCGACTGTCGATGCTGGCAACGGTGGATAAGCACTGGATACTGGTCTTTCCTCTGGCATTTATTCTTTCCGGGTTACTGGCTATGGTGGGGTATTACCTCGTCAGGCGTTTTGCCCCGGAGGCTTCCGGTTCGGGCATTCCTGAAATTGAAGGGGCGCTGGAAGAGCTACGTCCTGTCCGCTGGTGGCGGGTGATCCCGGTAAAATTTGTCGATGGAATGGGCGCTTTGGGGGCCGGGATGGTGCTGGGGCGTGAAGGGCCAACCGTGCAGCTTGGCGGCAATATAGGCCGGATGGTGCTGGATATCTTCCGGATGAAAAGCACTGAAGCCCGCCATTCCCTGCTGGCAACCGGGGCCGCCGCCGGGCTTTCCGCCGCGTTCAATGCGCCGCTGGCCGGTATCCTGTTTATTATTGAAGAGATGCGGCTGCAATTTCGGTACAGCGTGATTTCGGTGAAAGCCGTGTTTATTGGCGTGATCATGTCGAGCATTGTTTTCCGTATCTTCAACGGAGAAGGAGCGGTCATTGAAGTGGGGAAACTGGCTACTGCGCCGGTCAACACCCTCTGGCTTTATCTGCTGCTGGGCATGCTGTTTGGCGTGGTTGGCGTGCTGTTCAATACGCTTATCTTCAAAACCCAGGATATGTTTCAACGGCTGCACGGCGGGAATCTGCGCAAAATCCTGATTATTGGCGGTGTACTGGGTGGCGTGTGTGGCGTGCTGGGCGTTATTGAGCCAGAAGCGGCAGGCGGCGGATTTAATCTGATCCCGATTGCCGCTGCCGGGAATTACACGGTTGGCATGCTGCTGTTTATCTTCATTACCCGCGTCGTTACCACGCTGCTGTGCTTCGGATCCGGTGCACCTGGCGGTATTTTTGCTCCGATGCTGGCGCTGGGAACCCTGTTGGGCACGGCGTTTGGCATGGCGAGCGCCTCACTGTTTCCTGCTTATCATCTGGAAGCGGGCACTTTTGCCATTGCCGGAATGGGCGCGCTTTTTGCCGCCTCAGTCAGGGCACCGCTGACCGGGATCGTGCTTGTTTTGGAAATGACCGACAATTATCAGCTTATTCTGCCGATGATTATTACCTGTCTTGGCGCAACATTACTGGCACAGTTTCTTGGCGGCAAACCGCTCTATTCATCGCTGCTGGCGCGTACGCTGGCTAAACAACAGCAAAG
Source organism: Erwinia sp. E_sp_B01_1 (assembly GCF_036865545.1). Taxonomy (NCBI): domain Bacteria; kingdom Pseudomonadati; phylum Pseudomonadota; class Gammaproteobacteria; order Enterobacterales; family Erwiniaceae; genus Erwinia; species Erwinia sp. E_sp_B01_1. The sequence continues at coordinate 936,623 of NZ_CP142208.1, forward strand.
AGATGATGAGAAAGTGGCAGCACAGAGTGCCACGCAGGCCGACATGAAAACGGCGGATACTTGATTGCTATACTTGTGTATAAGATAATGGTGCGAGAGATGGTCGATTTATGACCTGGCAGGCAACCGCCTGAATGCATACTGGAGTATTAAATGAGTGACGATATAGCTCTGCCCCTGCAGTTTACTGAAGCAGCGGCCAGTAAAGTCAAAAATCTGATTTCAGACGAAGAGAACCCTGACCTGAAACTGCGTGTTTATATCACCGGTGGCGGCTGCAGTGGTTTCCAGTACGGGTTTACCTTTGATGATAAGGTAAACGACGGCGATATGACCATCGAGAAGGCTGGCGTAGCGCTGGTTGTGGATCCGATGAGCCTGCAGTATCTGGTCGGCGGCGCGGTGGATTACACTGAAGGGCTGGAAGGCTCACGGTTTATCGTCACCAATCCCAACGCCAAAACCACCTGTGGCTGTGGCTCTTCGTTCAGCATCTGATGCAGTTGCCCCGGCACGTCCGTCGCCGGGGTTCGTTCTTACCATTCTACCGTGACTAACTTCGCCACAGTGCGGCGTTCACTATCCTGTGAAATTACCGATTCAGTGACTTTTGGCTGGGCCGATTCCTGCTGGCCACAGTTTACTGCGGGTAAGTTTGCTGGTGTGGTGCTTTGCCCGTCAATGTGACATTGCGAGTAAATGGTCAGTTTGACCCCAATGCTGCCCGTTATAGACGCCGCACAGGCATGACCAGCCATCATAAGGCCAAGGGCCAGATAAACGGCTTTCATTGTTTTGCTTTCCTGGTGTAAAAATCCGGGCATCAGCCCAAAATCGGGCAGCGAGAATAAAATATTTCGCCGCCTCGTTATTTTATTAACGACAATTTCTGCCGAAACTTTAACCGGCTTTGTGCGGTTTTAAGGTTTCAGAGCATCAACCGGGGTGCAACTGGCTGCACAATTGTTGAGCTGCCAGCATAATACGGGGTCCCGGCCGGCTAAACCAGTCATCATTTAGCATGATCACCGGCACCTCTAACTGTGGATGCCACCAGGCCTGGATCGCCGGAATGCGGTTTCTTTCTCCTCCTGCCACTATGACGGCGGGTGCGCGCATCAATACCTGTTCACGGCTCACCTGCGGCCAGGCCACGCGGCTGTCGGCAAAAATGTTCTCACCGGCGCAGAGTTGCAGAATCGCATTCTGAAGCGTATTGCCGGAAGCGGTAAACAGCGGCTGCTGGCCAAACTGTAGAAAAACCCGCTTTGTGGGCAGCGCCGAGTAGCGGCTGCGCAGAGACTCCTGCTGATGGATAAGGGTTTCAGCGGCGCGTTCAGCTTTTTCCGGTTGAGGACTCCAGGCTTTTAGCTGCCGTAAACTGGCCGCAATCTGATCGACAGTGGTCGGATTGATCCAGACGACATCAATACCGAAGGCGCTGAGTTGATCGACCTGGCGCTGAGGATTTCCCTCGCGCCATGCCAGCACCACATCAGGCTTAAGGGCGAGAATGCGTTCGGTATTGATCCCCTGCCAGTTGGCCACCTGCTCAATGCGGGTGGCGTCGGCCGGATAATCGGAATAAGCACTGACCCCGACAGGCGTGATGCCTGCTGCAAAGGCCAGCTCTGTCAGGCTCGGTGCCAGCGTGATCACTCTTGGCGCCGCAGCCGCAGCGCCCAAAGAGCACAGCAGCAGCAGAAAGGCGAGGCCTCGCTTAGCCACGGGAGAGCCTGGTCAGCAGGGTTTCAACCAGCAGGGAGGATTGCTTCGCTGCCACCACCAGGAACTCATCAAAGCTCAGGTGAGATTCTTTGTCGGCCACGTCGGAGATGGCACGGACCACCACAAAAGGCACGGCAAACTGATGGCAGACATGGGCAATCGCCGTGGCTTCCATCTCCACACCGGCAGCCTGCGGGAAGGTGGAACGGATGCGTGCCAGAGGCTCTGCACCATTGATAAAGGCATCACCGCTCACCACCAGGCCGCGAACAGCGTGCAGGCCGAGCTGGGCGATACTGGCTTCTGCCGCTTCGATCAGCGCCGCATCGGCCTTGAAAGCGGCCGGGCAACCTGCCATCTGGCCTGGCTCATAACCAAATGCCGTAACATCGGCATCGTGATAGCGCACTTCGTCGGATACCAGGATATCGCCTACTGTCAGCGAAGGCGCCAGACCACCAGCCGAACCGGTGTTGATTATGAAATCTGGTTTGCAAAGCTGAAGCAGCAGGGTGGTCCCCAGCGCGGCGGAAACTTTTCCAATGCCCGACTTCAGCAGCGCAACTTCAACGCCATTCAGCGTGCCGGTGTAGATTTCGCAGCCTGCCAGCGTCAGTGTCTGACGGTTTTCAATTTTGTCACGCAGCAGGGTTACTTCCTGCTCCATTGCACCAATAATGCCTGCTTTCATAGGGATACTCGCTATTGTTGTGGAAGTCATCTGTCCTTTCGGCGCATAGTCTATCATGGCAGGATGAGGGACATAATCCGTAACGCAGGCATGAATCAGGTGCCGGACAATGGGAAGCAGGCATGACCGAAATCGACTTCAGGAAAAAGATCAATTATCAGCGTCGTTATCGTCCGCAGCAGGGACTGAAAGACGAGCATGAAATTCTGCGTATTTTTGAGAGCGATCGCGGGCGCATTATCAACTCTGCCGCTATCCGGCGTCTGCAACAGAAAACGCAGGTCTTTCCACTTGAACGCAATGCCGCAGTGCGGTCCAGACTGACCCATTCGCTGGAAGTGCAGCAGGTTGGGCGTTACATCGCCAAAGAGGTGTTGACCCGGCTCAAGGAGCAGAATCTGCTGGAGAACTACGGTCTGGCTCAGCTAACCGGCCCGTTTGAAAGCATTGTCGAGATGGCCTGCCTGATGCACGATATTGGCAATCCGCCTTTTGGTCATTTTGGCGAATCCGCAATCAATGACTGGTTCCGTCAGCGTCTCGATACTCACTATCTGCCGGAAGAAGCACGGAGCGATCGCTGCGAGCCGCACGTCCTGCGTTTTGAAAATGATGGCTTCAACGATCTTCGTGCAAAGATTCGTCAGGATTTATCGGAGTTCGAGGGTAACGCTCAGGCCATTCGCATGGTGCATTCGCTGTTGAGAATGAACCTGACCTGGGCGCAGGTCGGCTGTATTTTAAAATATACCCGGCCCGCCTGGCACAGGGGAAAAATCCCCCCGCACCGTGATTATCTGATGAAGAAACCGGGATATTATCTGGCAGAAGCAGAATACGTTGCGCGATTACGTAAAGAACTGGATCTTCAGCCGCACTGCCGCTTTCCTCTGACCTATATCATGGAAGCCGCAGATGATATTTCCTATTGTGTTGCTGACCTTGAAGATGCGGTGGAAAAAAACATTTTTACCGTTGAGCGACTTTATGAACATTTATTCGCGCTCTGGCCAAATCATCAACCTGGCGATCTGTTCAGCGTGGTTGTGACTAACGCGCTGGATAAATCCAGAAGTTCTCAGACCAGCCGCAGTAGTGAAGATCAATTCTTTATGTATTTAAGAGTGAATACGGTTGCCCGACTTGTTCCCCATGCCGCCGGCCGGTTTATTGATAATTTACCGGATGTTTTTGACGGAAAATTCAATGAAGCGCTGTTGGAAGATGGCAGTTCACAGAGCCTGCTGCTGGAAACTTTTAAAAAAGTGGCCTTTCGTCATGTATTTAACCACCCCGACGTAGAGCAGCTGGAGCTTCAGGGTTACCGGGTCATTAAGGGATTGTTGGATATTTATCATCCTTTACTGATGCTGACTCAGCAGGAGTTTGCGGAGCTGGTGGAAAAGGATTACTTAAAAGGTTATCCGATTGAAACGCGACTATTTCATAAACTCTCTACCCGATTCCGTCTCGCTTATAGTGAGGCAATGGCCAGGCTGGATAATCGGGCAGGAGATATCGCCATTTGGGAATATTATTATCGGGCGAGAATGCTGCAGGATTACGTCAGCGGTATGACGGATCTTTATGCATGGGACGAGTACCGTCGCCTGATGGCGGTGGAATAACATTAAGGCTGTATGAAATGTAAAGAGTGGGAATAAATTTTTACCTTTAACATAAACTTTTTCATGAACTAAGGGGTAAAAATTCACTCTCATCATCACGACCACAGCAATGGTTGCATAATTGGACTCACAGAGAAACAGACGCATGAAAAAAACACTTTTAGCTAGCGCGTTGGCTCTTAGCCTGGGAATGGCGATGACCCCGCTCACTGCAACGGCAGCAGAATCCGCTTCTTCTTCCAGCCAGCAGCTTCCAAGCCTGGCACCGATGTTGGAAAAAGTGATGCCTTCCGTCGTCAGCATCAATGTCGAAGGCAGCACCACCGTTAAAACGCCACGGATGCCCCAGCAGTTCCAGCAGTTCTTTGGCGATAACTCGCCGTTCTGCCAGGACGGTTCGCCTTTCCAGAGCTCACCGATGTGTCAGGGCGGCGGTGGACAGGGCCAGGGTCAGGATCAGGATCAGGGCGGAGCCAATACTCAGCAGGAGAAATTCCGCGCGCTGGGCTCTGGTGTGGTGATTGATGCCGCTAAAGGTTATGTCGTTACCAACAATCATGTGGTGGATAACGCGACGAAAATTCAGGTTCAGCTGAGTGATGGCCGCAAATATGATGCGAAAGTTATCGGAAAAGATCCGCGTTCAGACATTGCATTGATTCAGCTGAATGACGCGAAAAATCTGACGGCTATCAAGATTGCAGATTCTGATGACCTGCGCGTGGGTGATTACACCGTGGCTATCGGTAACCCTTATGGTCTGGGTGAGACAGTAACCTCAGGGATTGTTTCTGCTCTGGGCCGTAGCGGTCTGAACGTGGAAAATTACGAAAACTTTATCCAGACCGATGCGGCAATTAACCGGGGTAACTCCGGCGGTGCGCTGGTGAACCTGAATGGTGAGCTGATCGGGATTAACACCGCCATCCTGGCACCGGACGGCGGTAATATCGGTATCGGCTTCGCTATCCCGAGCACCATGGTGAAAAACCTGACGGCGCAGATGGTCGAATATGGCCAGGTGAAACGTGGCGAACTGGGCATCATGGGCACCGAGCTGAACTCCGAACTGGCGAAAGCCATGAAGGTGGATGCACAGCGTGGCGCGTTCGTCAGCCAGGTACTGGCAAACTCTTCGGCGGCGAAAGCGGGCGTGAAGGCTGGTGACGTGGTGACTTCGATCAACGGTAAGCAAATTTCCAGCTTTGCCGCGCTGCGTGCTCAGATTGGTTCGCTTCCGGTAGGCACCAAAATGTCCCTTGGTTTGATTCGTGACGGTAAGCCGCTGACGGTGAACGTTGAGTTGCAGCAAAGTACCCAGAACAAAGTTGAGTCTGCCACTATCTACACCGGTATTGAAGGCGCAGACCTGAGTAACTACGAAGTGAAAGGGGTGAAGGGCGTCAAGGTGGACACAGTGAAGCCTGGTTCTGCGGCGGCCCGCATTGGCCTGAAGAAGGATGATGTGATCCTTGGCGTCAACCAGCAGGCGGTAGCTAACCTGGGTGAGCTGCGTAAAATCCTGGACAGCAAACCTTCTGTGCTGGCGCTGAATATTCAGCGTGGTGACAGCTCACTCTATCTGTTGATGCAGTAATTTCTTAAGGTGCCGGCGCTCGCCGTCGGCACTTATCCCGCTTTTTCCCCGCCAGTCACCCCTCTCTTTGTGATACTCCCCGCAATTTTCGCAGCCCGCACGCCGCTTAGTGCAGATGCACAATGTTTCACCCTGATGCCAAAGGTATGCTGGCAGAATGATGTTTTTCAGGAGTGGTAAATGGCTACCTACCATCTGGATGCCCGTCTGGCACAGGAAATCGTTGCCCGCACGATGCAAATTATTGACAGCAATGTCAACGTGATGGATGCGCGCGGCCGGATTATCGGCAGCGGCGATCGGGAACGTATTGGTGAAATGCACGAAGGGGCTTTACTGGCGCTCTCTCAGGCCAGGGTCGTGGACATTGATGAAGGCGTGGCTAAACATCTTCATGGTGTCCGTCCGGGTATTAATCTGCCAATGCGCATTGATGGCGACATTGTCGGCGTCATAGGGCTTACCGGGGAACCAGAAACGCTGCGGCATTATGGTGAGCTGGTTTGTATGACCGCCGAAATGATGCTGGAGCAGGCGCGCCTGTTGCATATGCTGGCGCAGGACAGCCGTCTGCGTGAAGAGCTGGTACTGAACCTGATCCGCAGCGACACGCTGTCACCCGCGCTGGTGGAGTGGGCGCAGCGCCTGCGGATCGATCTCAATCAGCCCAGAGTGGTGGCCGTGGTGGAGGTAGACAGCGGTCAGTTAGGGGTGGACAGTGCGATGTCCGAGCTGCAGCAGTTACAGACGCTGCTGACCACGCCGGAGCGGGATAATCTGATTGCTATCGTTTCGCTGACGGAGATGGTAGTGCTGAAACCCGCCTTTAACGCTCATGGACGCTATGATGCGGACGACCACCGCAAAAGGGTGGAGTTGCTGCAATCCAGAATGAAAGAGAGTGGCCATCTGCGGATGCGCATCGCGTTAGGAAATTTCTTCACCGGCCCTGGTGGCATCGCAAGATCTTACCGGACAGCCCAAACCACGATGGTGGTAGGCAAGCAGCGTATGCCGGAGCAGAGAAGTTACTTCTACCAGGATTTGATGCTGCCCGTCTTGCTGGACAGCCTGCGGGGTGGCTGGCAGGCCAATGAGCTTTCACGCCCGCTGGCAAAACTGAAGTCGATGGATAACAACGGACTGTTACGCAGGACATTGATCTCCTGGTTCAGCAATAACGTACAGCCTTCTGCCACGGCTAAAGCGCTCTATATTCATCGTAATACGCTGGAGTACCGGCTTAACCGCATTTCTGAACTCACCGGATTAAATCTGAGTAATTTCGACGACAGGTTATTACTGTATGTCGCATTACAACTGGATGAGCAGCCTTAGGCCGGGGGGACTGACAGGAAGAGGGGGAAAGGGTCTTGAGAGGGTTAAAGCAGCCTCAATAAAAAAGGGGCGAAGTTTTCACTCCCCCTGCAATACAGATGACCAGTTATTAGCGGCTGCTACGGGTCAGCTTTTCAAGATCGGATTCAATCTCGTTAATCTTGTTGGAAACCACATGCTCCAGATGGCGCAGGTCTTCCAGAATTTTGCGTTTCAGATCCACTTCAACCTGGTCACGCTGGCAAATCTGGTCCAGTTCATCAATCACATAACGCAGGTTAGGACTGATCTCCTGAATCTCTTTGTAACCCTGGCTGGCGTTATCGGCAACCACAGTTTTACGCTGACGTGGGTATTTGAATTTCACGCTCTTGGCGAAGAATTCACCTTTATCTTTGCGGAAGTAGATTTTCAGGATGTCGTTGCTGGCTTCCTGACGCAGACTGTAACGGTCAATGTCATCAGGAGAGGAAATACCAAGGCCTTTCAGATTGTCATACATAAGTTTTGTTCCTAAGTGAAGTCGTCGTCGTTCCGGCTGCGCGTCGTGAATACTGCGTTATGCAGTGCCCGCCAGGATCCTGGACTGAGCTGTCCAGAGTGCTGGCTGCGCGCTTACGCCTTGTCTTCACTTAGCTCGCTCATCCGTACTCCAGCGATAATAAAGTCGCTAAAATAGCAGTCCGGGTCACGATAATGGTTAAGGGATTAAATCAACGGCGCGGATTATCGCTCAGATGTTGCGCAATAGCATCCGTTATTTCGATGCGCGAAACAGGTAATTAGCAGGCGAAGTGTAAAGAAAAAATTACGGGCCACAGGAAGTGGCCCGATAGAGATTAGTCGATGGTGCGCAGCAGTTCGTTGATGCCCACTTTTGCGCGGGTTTTAGCGTCAACTTTCTTCACGATAACCGCACAGTAGAGACTGTAACTCCCATCCTTAGAAGGCAGGTTACCGGAAACAACTACAGAACCTGCTGGTACGCGACCATAGGTCACTTCGCCAGTTTCACGATCGTAGATTTTGGTGCTCTGGCCCAGGTAAACGCCCATAGAGATCACCGCGCCTTCTTCCACGATCACGCCTTCAACCACTTCTGAACGTGCGCCGATAAAGCAGTTGTCTTCGATGATGGTTGGATTGGCCTGCAGCGGCTCAAGCACGCCACCGATACCCACGCCACCAGACAGGTGAACGTTTTTACCAATCTGAGCGCAGGACCCCACTGTGGCCCAGGTATCAACCATCGAACCTTCATCAACATAGGCACCGATGTTGACGTATGAAGGCATCAGCACGGTGTTACGGGCGATGTAGGCACCCTGGCGCACGGCGGCAGGTGGCACCACGCGGAAGCCTTCTTTTTTGAAGCGCGCTTCATCATAGTTGGCGAATTTCATCGGAACTTTGTCGTAGAAACGGCTTTCTGCACCGTCAATCACCTGATTGTCATTGATGCGGAAAGAGAGCAGCACGGCTTTCTTAAGCCACTGGTGCGTGACCCACTGGCCGTCGATCTTTTCAGCAACGCGCAGGGCACCGCTGTCCAGCAGGCTGATTACCTGATTTACCGCTTCGCGGGTAACGGTGTCTGCGTTAGCCGGAGTGATTTCCGCGCGACGCTCGAAAGCGCTTTCAATAACATTCTGTAATTGTTGCATTAGTTCTTCCTGTGTCAAAACATGTTCCCGGTGCAGGGAGTACGGGCGCTAAAAACGGCACGCGTCCCGACACTCAACCTCACCTGGCGTGTTAAAAATTAAATCTGGGTCACACTTTATCGTTTGGATTAAGGGCCTCTGTCAACCGTTGTTGTAACACTTCGCGTAATTCCGGACTAAGGGCACGTCGCTCACTGTTGGCCAGGATAAACAAATCCTCCACCCGTTCGCCAATGGTGCTGATGCGTGCTCCATGCAGAGAGACACCCAGATCGGCAAAGACTTCCCCAACCCTGGCAAGCAGCCCTGGCTGGTCCAGGGCAATCAGCTCCATGTAAGTGCGGCGGTCGGTATGGGTGGGTAAAAACTTTGCCTCGGTTTCCACGCTGAAATGTTTAAGCCGGGCAGACTGGCGCCGGGTACGTGGAGACTGCCAGCTTGTCTGGCCAATGGCCTGTTCAAGGGCATAACGGATCATTTCGTGGCGATCCGCTGCCAGCGGACTGCCATCCGGTTCAAGAACGATAAAGGTATCCATAGCCATGCCGTCGCGGCTGGTAAAAATCTGCGCGTCATGCACGCTAAGGTTGCGACGGTCCAGTTCGCCCGCCACGGTGGCAAACAGGTAGGGACGATCGGGGCTCCAGATAAAAATCTCCGTGCCGCCCCGCGTCGCCTGTGGACTGACCAGCACCAGCGGTTGGGTCAGATCGTGGTTCATCAGATGACGGGCATGCCAGGCAAGCTGGTTTGGCGTGTGGCGCAGAAAATAATCCGCCCGGCAGCGTCCCCAGATATTGTGCAAAGTCTCTTCGTCGATGTTGTCCATGCGTAACAGCGCCAGCGCCTGCAAACGATGGTGACGCACCCTTTCCCGCAGGTCCGGGCTGTTTTCCATTCCCCGGCGCAACTGTTTCTCGGTGGCAAAGAAGAGCTCCCGCAGCAGGCTTTGCTTCCAGCTGTTCCACAAGTTTTCATTGGTGGCACAAATATCGGCGACCGTAAGGCAAACCAGGTAGCGTAACCGGTTCTCGTTTTGCATCACCTCAGCAAACTGCTGGATTTCAGTGGGATCCTGGATATCACGACGCTGGGCCGTCACCGACATCAGTAAATGATGGCGAACCAGCCAGGCAACCAGCTGGGTCTCGCGGGAGTTCAGACCATGCAGCTCAGCAAATTCCAGCGCATCCTGTGCGCCCAGAATGGAGTGATCGCCATTGCGGCCTTTAGCAATGTCATGAAACAGCGCTGCCATCAGCAGCAGTTCAACCTGCGGCAGACGCGGCCAGATCTCCACGCAAAGTGGATGACGGGGGCGGGTAATTTCACTGGCGAAGCTTTCCAGCTTTTGCAATACACGGATGGTGTGCTCATCAACGGTATAGGCATGGAACAGATCAAACTGCATCTGTCCGACGATGTTGCCCCATTGCGGCATATAAGCCATTAGCACGCTATGCCGGTGCATGGGCACCAGCGCCCGGCTGACAGCGCCCGGATGGCGCAAAATGGCCAGGAACAACCGGCGAGCTTCCGGAATGGTGCAGAGCGGCTGCTTCAGGTGACGCCGCGCATGGCGAAGCTGCCGCAGCGTTGTGGAGTAGATACCGGTGATTTTTTGCGTGCGCACCATGGTGTAGAACATCCGCATGATCGCTTCCGGCTCACGGGAAAAGAGTGACTCATCGATCAAATCAATCAGCGAACCGCGTAGCTGGAACTCTTCGTCAATTGCCCGCGGTTTCTCATCTTCACCCAGCGCCAGAATCGCCTCATCGAACAGCTGAAGCAGCATATGGTTCAGCTCGCTGATGCGACGGGTCACGCGATAGAAATCTTTCATCATCCGTTCAACCGGCTCATTCCCTTCACCCTGATAGTTCAGACGCTGGGCGACGGTGAGCTGACGGTCAAACAGCAGACGGTTGTCATAGCGGGGCAGGGTAAGATGCAGGGCGAAGCGGATGCGCCAGAGGAAAGTCTGGCATTCATTCAGTTCGTTACGTTCAACTTCAGTCAGGAAGCCAAAACCCACCATTTCATCCATCGAGGTGGCACCAAAATGACGGCGGGCAACCCACAGCAGAGTGTGAATATCCCGAAGGCCGCCGGGGCTGCTTTTGATATCCGGCTCAAGGTTGTAGCTGGTGCCGTGGTAGCGCAGATGGCGCTCCTGTTGCTCCTCAATTTTGGCCGCGAAAAACCGATCGGAAGGCCAGAACCCGTCGCTGAAGACGTTCTTTTGCAACTCCAGAAAAAGCGCCACATCGCCGGTGAGCATACGCGATTCAATCAGGTTGGTGGCTACGGTCAGATCTGATAACCCTTCCAGCAGACACTCTTCCAGCGTCCGCACGCTGTGTCCCACTTCCAGCTTCAGATCCCACATCAGCGTCAGCAGTTCGCTGGTACGCTGGGCATCCTGGTCAGAAAGGGGGCTACGGCTGAGGATCAGCACATCAATATCGGAGAGTGGATGCAGTTCACCCCGCCCGTAGCCACCCACGGCTACCAGGGCGATCCCCTCCTTTTCCGGAAAGTCATAAAAGCGCCACAGGCGCCTTAACAGACGATCGATAAACAGCGTACGGGCATCGATCAGGGCTTCGACATCTTCACCGGCATCGAATGCCCTGGCCAGCAAGTGATGAAACTGCTCAAGGTGTTGCTTCAGGGATTCCCTGGTCAGCTGCGCATCTTCCCAGTGAGCGGGGGAGCCAGACTGCCTGTAATCCTTTAATGTTTTGGTCACGCCAGTGCTCCTGCTTAATGCTCTGCGAGTCGGAAGTGAAAAGATCATTAGCGACAATAGCGCCAGCACTGGCCTGAGATCAAAAAAAACCGGCCGGAGCCGGTTTTTTCTTTCGCTGCCTCTTACCCTTCGTGGGTCAGAACGGCAGGGATAGTGTCATCTTTGCGCAGCGTCATAATTTCGCAGCCGTTTTCGGTCACTACGATGGTGTGCTCATACTGGGCGGATAAGCTGCGATCTTTGGTTTTCACTGTCCAGCCATCTTTCATGCTGCGAATACGGTAATCTCCGGCGTTAACCATAGGCTCAATGGTAAAAGCCATGCCCGCCTGCAACACCACGCCACCATCATCGGCATCATAGTGCAGAACCTGTGGCTCTTCGTGGAACCCTTTACCGATACCGTGACCGCAATATTCACGGACCACAGAGAAGTCCTGAGCTTCAACAAACTTCTGGATCTCACGGCCAATGGTGCGCAGGCGAATACCCGGCTTCACCATCTTCAGCGCCAGGTAGAGGCTCTCCTGAGTCACACGGCACAGACGTTCTCCCTGGATGGTCGGCTTACCAACGATAAACATTTTAGAGGTGTCACCGTGATACTCGTCTTTAATGACGGTCACGTCGATATTGACGATATCGCCCTCTTTCAGGATGCGCTCATCGCTGGGAATGCCGTGACAGACCACTTCATTAATCGAGATACAGACTGATTTAGGAAAGCCGTGATAGCCCAGGCTGGCAGAGACCGCTTTTTGCGTGTTCACGATGTAATCGTTACAAATACGATCCAGTTCGCCAGTGCTGATGCCGGGTTTCACATGCTCTTCGATCATTTCCAGCACTTCAGCGGCCAGACGGCCAGCCACGCGCATTTTTTCGATTTCTTCAGGGGTTTTGATTGTAATTGCCATTAATTTTGTCCGCAGTTGTCGCTATTTTCGACAATAATAAAGGAAGTGCAGCAATGGTAGCAGCCCACCTTTGCTCTGCCAATTGCAGTTTGTAGCAGAGCAGCAATGGGCAACAATTATTGGCTTCACGGGCGCCATTGTGGTATAAAGCGCGCCGACGATTCTCTGTGAGGAGTTTTCTCAGGGAAACGCATAAATCTCATTATGTGTAAATAACACACATGTATCGACACATACTCCGGGGTGCCTTAAAGCCTGCGCAAGCAGCCTGACGGGTCGGTTGTATGGGATACATGGAGGCTTAACCCCAAATCATTCTATAGAGGTAATCATGGCAACTGTTTCCATGCGCGACATGCTCAAGGCCGGTGTACACTTCGGTCACCAGACCCGTTACTGGAACCCGAAAATGAAGCCATTCATCTTCGGCGCTCGTAACAAAGTTCACATCATCAACCTTGAAAAAACCGTACCAATGTTCAACGAAGCTCTGGCTGAACTGAACAAGATCGCTTCCCGTAAAGGAAAGATCCTGATGGTCGGTACTAAGCGCGCTGCAAGCGAAGCGGTAAAAGAGTCTGCGCTGAGCTGTGACCAGTTCTTCGTAAACCATCGCTGGTTGGGTGGCATGCTGACTAACTGGAAAACCGTTCGTCAGTCCATCAAACGTCTGAAAGACCTGGAAATCCAGTCTCAGGACGGTACCTTCGATAAACTGACCAAGAAAGAAGCGCTGATGCGTACTCGCGAACTGGCCAAGCTGGAAAACAGCCTGGGCGGTATCAAAGATATGGGCGGCCTGCCTGACGCACTGTTCGTTGTTGACGCTGACCACGAACACATCGCTATCAAAGAAGCAAACAACCTGGGTATCCCGGTCTTTGCTATCGTTGATACCAACTCTGATCCAGACGGCGTTGACTTCATCATTCCTGGTAATGACGATGCAATCCGTGCTGTAAGCCTGTACCTGACCGCAGTGGCTACCACTGTGCGTGAAGGTCGCTCACAGGATCTGGCTCAGCAGGCTGAAGAAACCTTCGCCGAAGCTGAGTAATAAGGATCGCTCCTCAGAGAGCCCTTAGACATCAGATGTTAATCTGTAAGGGGCCTGCATTGGCCCCTTTATTTTATTCGAATTCGCTTTGCCGCTTGTCATAAACGGCGGGGCAGAATGTTTCTCCCGAGACCAGGCATCTGTAGCGAACCTCAAGGCTTTCGCTGACCGATGCACGCTAACCGAGGATTATAGAATGGCTGCTATTACCGCTGCTCTGGTAAAAGAACTGCGCGAGCGTACTGCCGCTGGCATGATGGATTGCAAAAAAGCACTGACCGAAGCCGACGGCGACATCGAGCTGGCGATCGAGAATATGCGTAAATCTGGCGCGATCAAAGCTGCCAAGAAAGCAGGCAACGTTGCTGCTGACGGCGTGATCAAAACCAAAATCGAAGGCAACTACGGTGTGATTCTGGAAGTTAACTGCCAGACTGACTTCGTTGCTAAAGATGGTGGTTTCCAGGCGTTCGCTGACAAAGTGCTGGATGCTGCTGTTGCCGGCAAAATCACTGACGTTGAAGTGCTGAAAGCCCAGTTCGAAGAAGAGCGTGTTGCACTGGTTGCTAAAATCGGTGAAAACATCAACATTCGTCGCATCTCCGTACTGGAAGGCGAAGTTCTGGGTAGCTACCTGCACGGTGCCCGCATCGGTGTTCTGATTTCTGCTACCGGTGCTGACGAAGAGCTGGTTAAGCAGCTGGCAATGCACGTTGCTGCAAGCAAGCCAGAATTCGTTAAGCCAGAAGATGTTTCTGCTGAAGTTGTAGAGAAAGAGTTCCAGGTTCAGCTGGACATCGCTATGCAGTCTGGTAAGCCGAAAGAGATCGCAGAGAAAATGGTTGAAGGCCGTATGAAGAAATTCACCGGTGAAGTTTCTCTGACTGGCCAGCCTTTCGTTATTGACCCATCAAAAACTGTGGGTCAGTTGCTGAAAGAGAAAAACGCTGACGTTGTTAACTTCATCCGCTTCGAAGTGGGTGAGGGTATTGAGAAAGCTGAGACCGATTTCGCAGCAGAAGTTGCCGCGATGTCCAAGCAGTCTTAATGCTTGAAAAGAACCGCCATCCGGCGGTTCTTTTTTGTCTGGCTTTAGCACCACCCATTTTCAGTCTCATCCCAATAGCATTTCTCCGGTGCTAAGAGGATGATAGATCAGATTTGACTCCTCATATCGACCAAACCATCCAGGAAAAAACACCATGGCGACCAATGCAAAACCTGTATATCAACGTATCCTGCTTAAACTCAGTGGCGAAGCACTGCAAGGTGCCGAAGGCTTCGGTATTGATGCAAGCGTACTGGATCGTATGGCTCAGGAAGTTAAAGAGCTGGTAGAACTGGGCATTCAGGTGGGTGTGGTTATCGGTGGTGGCAATCTGTTCCGTGGCGCTGGTCTGGCGCAGGCTGGAATGAATCGTGTCGTTGGCGACCATATGGGCATGCTGGCGACCGTGATGAACGGTCTGGCAATGCGTGATGCTCTGCATCGTGCCTATGTGAACGCCCGCCTGATGTCCGCGATCCCGCTGAATGGCGTTTGCGATAATTACAGCTGGGCAGAAGCCATCAGCCTGTTACGTAACAACCGTGTGGTGATCTTCTCCGCCGGTACCGGTAATCCCTTCTTCACTACCGATTCCGCTGCTTGCCTGCGCGGTATCGAAATCGAAGCCGATGTTGTGCTGAAAGCGACTAAAGTGGATGGCGTCTATTCAGCCGATCCGGTGAAAAATCCGGATGCGACCCTGTACGATCAGATCAGCTACACTGACGTGCTGGATAAAGAGCTGAAAGTGATGGATCTGGCCGCGTTTACGCTGGCTCGTGACCACAAACTGCCAATTCGTGTGTTCAACATGAACAAGCCTGGCGCACTGCGCCGTGTGGTAATGGGTGAAAAAGAAGGTACCCTGATTACGCAATAATATCAGTCACTGCGTAAAATAAGGTATATTCTGCCTCTGTGGCGCTTTGCGCGCTACAATCAGAACCACCGACTATTTTGAAACGGGCTCTGTTTACAGAGCCTGCCTGGTAACCAGAATCCAAGGGTTCCAACGTGATTAACGAAATCAAAAAAGATGCTGAAGCGCGCATGGACAAATGCGTGGAAGCGTTCAAAAGCCATATCAGCAAAATCCGTACTGGCCGTGCATCGCCGAGCATTCTCGACGGCATCATGGTCGACTACTACGGTTCTTCCACCCCTCTGCGCCAGCTGGCCAGCGTTACAGTGGAAGACTCACGCACACTGAAAATCAACGTGTTTGACCGTTCTATCAGTGCTGCTGTTGAGAAAGCCATCATGACCTCTGACCTGGGGCTTAACCCAAGTTCAGCGGGTACCGACATCCGTGTGCCTCTGCCAGCGCTGACTGAAGAGCGTCGTAAAGACCTGATCAAAGTGGTGCGTGGTGAAGCTGAACAGGGTCGTGTCTCCGTGCGTAACGTTCGCCGTGATGCTAACGACAAAGTGAAAGCTTTGCTGAAAGACAAAGAGATCAGTGAAGACGAAGAGCGTCGTTCACAAGATGAAATCCAGAAAATGACCGACGTCTTTATCAAGAAAGTTGATACTTCGCTGGCAGAAAAAGAAGCGGAGCTGATGGACTTCTGAGTTCATCCTGATCCGATCACGCCGTACAGATTGCCGTTCTTATGAGTGGTTAGTCTTACGGCGTTTTGCATTTATTCTCCTGGCTGACGATCGGGCTGTATAAGCCTGAGTCGCCGGTAATTACGCAGAGCAACTCCATGAAGCAATTGACGATCCTCGGTTCAACAGGCTCCATCGGCACCAGCACGCTGGCGGTGGTCCGCGCCAATCCGCATCTGTTCGCCATTAAAGCGCTGGTTGCAGGCCACAACGTTGAGCTGATGGCTGAACAGTGTCTGGCTTTCCGTCCCGCCTATGCCTCAATGTCGGATGAAAAGTCGGCGGCGGCACTGCGACTTCGTCTGAAAAGCCTTAATGTGGCGACTGAAGTGCTGAGCGGTGAGCAGGCCGCCTGCGATCTCGCCGCGCTGGACGATGTCGATCAGGTGATGGCGGCAATTGTGGGTGCAGCAGGATTAATGCCTACGCTCGCCGCAATTCGCGCCGGTAAACAGGTGCTTCTTGCCAATAAAGAGTCACTTGTCACCTGCGGCCAGCTTTTCCTGGAGGCCGTCAGCGCGTCAAAAGCTCAGTTACTTCCCGTGGACAGCGAGCATAACGCCATTTTTCAGAGTTTGCCTGCTTCCCTCCAGCAGCAGTTAGGATACGCTTCTCTGGAAGATAATGGCATTGACAGCATTATTCTTACGGGATCGGGTGGCCCTTTTCGTGACACGCCATTGAACCTGCTTGGGGGCATGACTCCCGACCAGGCTTGTGCGCATCCGAACTGGTCAATGGGGCGTAAAATCTCCGTTGATTCTGCCACCATGATGAATAAAGGTTTGGAATATATCGAAGCCCGCTGGCTGTTTAATGCGACTGACGCCCAAATGGAAGTCATTCTGCATCCGCAGTCGGTTATCCACTCTATGGTGCGCTATCGCGATGGGAGTGTGCTGGCTCAACTGGGGTCTCCGGATATGCGTACGCCCATCGCTCACGTGATGGCCTGGCCGCAGCGAGTGCCTTCAGGGGCAACGCCACTGGACTTTACCCGCATGGGAGCGATGACCTTTGCCGAGCCAGATTATGCACGCTACCCCTGCCTGAAACTCGCCATTGACGCCTGTTCAGCCGGGCAGGCCGCGACCACAACATTAAATGCAGCCAATGAAATTGCGGTGGCGGCGTTTCTGGATTCCCAAATCCGGTTTACTGACATTGCCGCCGTGAATCTGGCCGTACTGGAAGCGCTATCCTGCGCGGAACCGGACAGCGTTGAAGCCGTGCTTGAGATCGACAGGCAGGCACGGGAACAGGCTCAAACTCTGTTATCACGCTTCAGTGAAGCCCGGTAATTCAACCAGGTAGCGTGCCGCCATTTGTGGGGCGCAGGCGGAGATGGTATAGTCTTCGCCCGCTAATTGAGTAGCTCGTTGCGATGAAGCGGTAATGCTGGCCGTGGGAGACACGGCTTTTTTGCGTCGAGCGGGTAAGATATTTTCAGAAGCCGTTGTATTTCTGATTAAAGGAAATAATTACGCGTTATGTCGTCCGAAAATCAACTACAAAGCGATGACCTGCAAGGGGAAAACCCCCGTCACGTAGCCATCATCATGGATGGCAATGGCCGCTGGGCCAAAAACCGTGGCAAGCTGCGCATCTCGGGCCATAAAGCCGGTGTAAAGTCCGTTCGTCGGTCGGTGAGTTTTGCTGTCAGTCAGAAGCTGGATGCGCTGACTTTGTATGCTTTCAGCAGTGAGAACTGGAACCGTCCGCCTCAGGAAGTCATGGCGTTGATGGAGTTATTCATCTGGGCACTCGACAGCGAAGTGAAAAGTCTGCACAAGCATAATGTCCGTCTGCGGATTATTGGCGATATTGGCCGTTTCAGTGCCCGTCTGCAGGAGCGCATTCGCCGCGCCGAGGAACTTACTCAGCAAAATAATGGACTAACTCTCAACATTGCCGCGAATTATGGCGGACGTTGGGATATTATTCATGGCGTCAGAAAAATAGCAGAGCAGGTTCAGGAAGGTCTTATCCGTCCTGATCAGATAGAGGAAGAAACCCTCAATCAACATCTCTGCCTCAATGAACTGGCTCCCGTGGATCTGGTAATAAGGACAGGGGGAGAGCATCGAATCAGTAACTTCTTGCTGTGGCAGGTTGCCTATGCAGAGTTCTTTTTTACCGATGTTCTCTGGCCTGATTTTGATGAACAAGTCTTTGAAGGTGCACTGAATGCGTTTGCACAACGAGAGCGTCGCTTTGGCGGTGCAGCACCCGGCGGCGCCTGAGCGCACTGGGGGTAATCTTTGCTGAAGTCTCGCCTGATTACCGCGTTTATACTTATCCCGATTGTGATTGCAGCGCTTTTTCTGCTGCCGCCGCCTGGGTTTGCTGTCGTCACCCTGGTGGTCTGTATGCTGGCCGCCTGGGAGTGGGGGCAGTTCGCAGGCTTCGCGTCACGTACGCAACGCATCTGGCTGGCGGTCCTGTGTGGGCTGCTTCTCGCCTTTATGATGTTCACTCTGCCAGCGTATCAGCACTCTGTGCACTTGCCTCAGGTTGCCGGCTCGCTATGGGCGGCCCTCTGTTGGTGGGTAGTGGCGCTGGTGATGGTGCTGACCTATCCCGGCTCCGCCTCTTTCTGGCGCGGCTCAAAACTCCTTCGCCTGCTGTTTGGTATTCTGACCATCGTGCCTTTCTTCTGGGGCATGCTGACATTACGCCAGTATCACTATGATACCGACCATTTTGCCGGTGCCTGGTGGCTGCTGTACGTGATGTTACTGGTCTGGGGCGCCGATTCAGGGGCTTATATGTTTGGCCGTCTGTTTGGCAAACATAAGCTTTCCCCTAAGGTCTCTCCCGGCAAAACCTGGGAAGGGTTCTTTGGCGGCTTGCTGACCTCCGCGCTGATTGCCTGGCTGTTTGGCCTTTGGGCTCCGTTAACTATCTCTCCGGTTACGCTTTTAGTCTGCTCGCTTGTAGCCGCACTGGCCTCAGTGCTGGGTGACTTAACCGAGAGTATGTTCAAACGTGAAGCTGGCATCAAAGACAGCGGCAATCTCATCCCGGGTCACGGAGGGATCCTTGACCGTATCGACAGCCTGACGGCGGCAGTTCCGGTCTTTGCCTGCCTGTTATTGCTGGTTTTCGGGACGCTATAAGGGACCTTATGCTGAGCATTCTCTGGAGCCTGGGCGCATTTGTCGTTGCGCTGGGTGTGTTGATTACCGTGCACGAGTTTGGCCACTTTTGGGTGGCCCGTCGCTGTGGTGTCAAAGTTGAACGATTCTCTGTGGGATTCGGTAAGGCGCTCTGGCGTCGTCGCGACAAGCAGGGAACGGAATACGTTATTGCTCTGATCCCCTTAGGTGGCTACGTCAAGATGCTCGACGAGCGTGTTGAAAGCGTGCCGCCAGAACTCCGCCATCAATCCTTTAATAACAAAACCGTCCTGCAGCGTGCGGCAATTATCAGTGCCGGGCCGATCGCAAATTTCCTGTTTGCCATTTTCGCTTACTGGCTGGTGTTTATCATCGGCGTTCCTGGCGTTCGCCCGGTAGTTGGCGAAATAGTAAGCGGTTCGCAGGCGGCGGAGGCTCAAATTACGCCTGGGATGGAACTTAAAGCCGTCGATGGTATCGAAACGCCTGACTGGGATGCTGTGCGTATGGCGCTGGTGTCCAAAATTGGCGACCAGCAAACTACGTTGAGCGTGGCGCCCTTTGGTTCCACCCAGGTCAGTGAAAAACGGCTTGATCTGCGTAACTGGCATTTCGAACCGGACAAGCAGGATCCGGTGGTATCGCTCGGTATGCAACCGCGTGGGCCGCAGATTGAAACGGTGCTGGCAGAAGTGCAGGCCAACTCGGCAGCAAGCAAGGCCGGTTTGCAAGCAGGCGACAGGATCGTTAAAGTCGATGGTCAACCGTTGGACCAGTGGCAGCGTTTTGTCACGCTGGTTCGCGATAATCCGGGTACCGCGCTGGCGGTTGAAGTTGAGCGGCAGGGTAATACTGTCGGGTTAACCTTAACGCCAGACGTGAAGCCAGGCAGCAAAGCAGAAGGATTTGCCGGGGTTATCCCGCGTATTGTTCCTCTGCCGGATGAATATAAAACGGTGCGCCAGTATGGTCCGTTTGCAGCCGTCGGTGAGGCCAGTGCCAAAACCTGGCAGCTGATGAAACTCACGGTTAACATGCTGGGCAAACTGATTGTCGGCGAAGTGAAGTTAAACAATCTCAGCGGGCCGATTTCAATCGCCCAGGGTGCTGGGATGTCGGCGGAATATGGTTTGATCTACTACCTGATGTTCCTGGCTTTGATCAGCGTGAACCTCGGGATTATCAATCTGTTCCCGTTGCCGGTATTAGATGGTGGGCATTTGCTGTTCCTGGCGATCGAAAAGATCAAAGGTGGGCCGGTGTCTGAGCGAGTTCAGGACTTCAGTTATCGCATTGGCTCTATTTTGCTGGTGTTGTTAATGGGGCTTGCACTATTCAATGATTTCTCGCGTCTTTAGTCTGCCAACCGGCAAGCTACGCACGAGAACCAGTTAGGAAGAATGCATAACAACGATGGCGATGAAAAAGTTGCTCATAGCGTCGCTGCTGTTTAGCAGCGCTACCGTATACGCGGCAGACGGCTTCGTAGTGAAAGATATTCATTTCGAAGGCCTGCAGCGAGTCGCCGTCGGCGCGGCATTGCTGAGTATGCCTGTCCGCGTGGGAGACACCGTCTCCGATGATGATATCAGTAGTACTATCCGTGCTCTCTTCGCGACCGGGAACTTCGAAGACGTACAGGTCCTGCGCGACGGCGATACGCTGATCGTTCAGGTCAAAGAGCGCCCAACCATTGCCAGCATCACTTTCTCCGGTAACAAAGCGGTGAAAGAGGATATGCTGAAGCAGAATCTGGAAGCATCTGGCGTGCGCGTGGGTGAATCCCTTGACCGCACCACTATCTCAACTATTGAGAAAGGGCTCGAGGATTTCTACTACAGCGTGGGTAAATACAGCGCCAGCGTGAAGGCGGTAGTCACGCCACTGCCACGTAACCGTGTTGACCTGAAGCTGGTCTTTACCGAAGGCGTCTCAGCCAAAATTCAGCAAATCAACGTAGTGGGCAACAAAGCCTTCTCATCTGATGAGCTGATTTCCCGCTTCCAGCTGCGCGACGAAGTGCCGTGGTGGAACGTGGTAGGCGATCGTAAATACCAGAAGCAAAAACTGGCGGGTGACCTTGAAACCCTGCGCAGCTTCTATCTCGATCGTGGCTATGCCCGCTTCAATATTGATTCGACTCAGGTCAGCCTGACGCCGGACAAGAAAGGCATTTACATCACCATCAACATCACCGAAGGCGATCAGTACAAGCTTTCAGGCGTAGTGGTTAACGGCAGCATGGCAGGTCACTCAGCGGAAGTAGAAGCGCTGACTAAGATCAAGCCAGGCGAGCTGTATAACGGCGCCAAAGTGACCAAAATGGAAGATGACATCAAAAAGATGCTGGGCCGTTATGGCTACGCTTATCCACGCGTGGCGACACAGCCAGAAATCAATGATGCTGATAAAACCGTTAAGCTGCACGTCAACGTAGATGCGGGCAACCGTTACTACGTGCGTAAAGTTCGCTTCGAAGGTAACGACACCTCTAAAGATTCCGTTCTGCGCCGTGAAATGCGTCAGATGGAAGGTGCATGGCTGGGCAGTGACCTGGTTGAGCAGGGGAAAGAGCGTCTGAACCGTACCGGTTACTTTGAGACGGTGGATACCGATACGCAGCGCGTGCCAGGTTCCCCGGACGAAGTCGATGTGGTGTACAAGGTGAAAGAGCGCAACACCGGTACCTTCAACTTCGGCGTGGGTTACGGCACGGAAAGTGGCGTAAGCTTCCAGGTTGGCGTAACGCAGGAAAACTGGCTGGGTACCGGTAATACCGTAGGTATCAGCGGTACCAAGAATGATTATCAGACCTACGCTGAATTCTCACTGACCGACCCATACTTTACGGTTGACGGTGTGAGCCTTGGCGGTCGTGTGTTCTATAACGACTTTAAAGCTGATGACGCTGACCTGTCTGACTACACCAACAAAAGCTACGGCTTAGACGGTACGTTAGGCTTCCCGGTCAACGAAAATAACACTTTGCGTGTTGGTCTGGGTTACGTGCACAACGACCTGTCCAATATGCAGCCGCAGGTGGCGATGTTCCGTTACCTCGACTCCGTGGGCCAGAACCCGGGGCTGACCAGCGATGCTGATTATGCTGCCGATGACTTCACTTTCAACTATGGCTGGACATACAACAACCTGGACCGCGGATTCTTCCCAACGTCCGGTAACCGTACCAACCTGAACGGTAAAGTGACCATCCCTGGTTCTGATAACGCCTTCTATAAAGCGACGCTGGATACTCAGCAGTATGTTCCGCTGAATCAGGATCGTACCTGGGTTCTGTTGGGTCGCGGTAAAGTCGGTTACGGCGATGGTCTGAGCGGCAAAGAGCTGCCTTTCTACGAGAACTTCTATGCCGGTGGTTCAAGCACCGTACGTGGTTTCCGTTCGAACACCATCGGTCCTAAAGCGGCTTACTACAATAATGGTTCCAGCACCTGTTCTACCGGTACTCTGTGTGATTCCAATGACGCAGTGGGCGGTAATGCTATGGCAACGGCCAGTGCAGAGCTGATTACCCCTACGCCGTTCCTGAGCGAGAAGTATGCCAACTCGGTCCGCACTTCGCTGTTTGTGGATGCCGGTACCGTATGGGATACCAACTGGGAAAACACTACCGCCACTCGTGACGCGGGTATTCCGGATTACAGCGAACCGGGCAACATCCGTATGTCGGCTGGTCTGGCACTGCAGTGGATGTCTCCACTGGGGCCACTGGTGTTCTCTTACGCCCAGCCGTTCAAAAAGTATGATGGAGATAAGGCCGAACAGTTCCAGTTTAACATTGGTAAAACCTGGTAACACGGTTCAGCAAGGAAGCGTGTAAGTGAGTATCGCGCCGTTTTAAGGCAATCTTCGGATTGCCTGAACGCGCAACACATGTGTCGAAGACACAAACGTTGATGGTAAGGAGTTTATAGTGAAAAAGTTGTTGTGTGCCGCAGGCCTCTCTCTTGCTCTGGCGGTTTCCGCCGGTGCTCAGGCTGCAGATAAAATTGCAGTGGTGAACGTTTCCAGCATTTTCCAACAGTTACCGGCGCGTGCGACAGTTGCGAAACAGCTTGAAAATGAGTTCAAAGGCCGTGCAACCGAACTGCAGGGTATGGAGCGCGATCTGCAAACTAAAATGCAGCGTCTTCAGCGTGACGGCTCTACCATGAAGGCCAGCGAGCGCAGCCGCATGGAAAAAGACGTTATGGCGCAGCGTGAAGCCTTCTCAAGCAAAGCTCAGGCTTTTGAGCAGGACAACCGCCGTCGTCAGGCTGAAGAGCGTAACAAAATCCTGAGCCGTATTCAGGATGCTGTGCAGAAAGTGGCTGATGATGAAGGTTACGACGTCGTTGTTGATGCTAATGCTGTTGCCTACTCAGCTAAATCTAAAGACATCACTGCTGATGTTCTGAAACAGGTTAAATAATCAATGTCATCTATTCGACTGGCTGATTTAGCCCAGCAGTTGGATGCAGATTTGCACGGAGATGGCGATATCGTCATCTCCGGCATTGCTTCTATGCAATCCGCCCAATCCGGTCAAATCACTTTTCTTGCTAACAGTCGTTACCGCGATCAGCTCAGTACCTGCAAGGCTTCGGCCGTGGTGCTGTTGGCAGCGGATCTGGACTGCGCACAGGGCGCCGCCCTGGTGGTGAAAGATCCTTATCTGACCTATGCCCGCATGGCGCAGATTCTGGACAGTACCCCACAGCCCGCTAAAGATATCGCGCCCAGCGCGGTGATCGATTCCAGCGCTAAGCTGGGTCAGAATATTTCTGTCGGTGCAAATGCTGTTATCGAATCCGGCGTAGAGCTGGGTGATAACGTCGTCATTGGTGCCGGTTGTTTCGTCGGGAAAAATACCCGCATCGGAGCCGGAACCCGTTTATGGGCCAACGTCTCTGTCTATCATGAAATTCAGATCGGTGAGCGCTGCCTGATCCAGTCCGGCACGGTCATTGGTGCTGATGGCTTTGGTTACGCTAACGATCGTGGCAACTGGGTGAAAATCCCTCAGTTGGGTACGGTAATCATCGGCGACCGCGTGGAAATTGGCGCCTGCACCACCATCGATCGCGGTGCGTTGGATAACACTCAGATCGGGAATGGTGTTATCATTGATAACCAGTGCCAGATTGCACATAACGTTGTGATTGGCGACAATACCGCGGTTGCGGGAGGCGTCATCATGGCCGGCAGCCTGAAAATTGGCCGCTACTGCATGATTGGCGGTGCAAGCGTAATCAACGGTCACATGGAAATTTGTGACAAAGTTACGGTTACCGGAATGGGAATGGTCATGAGACCAATCACCGAACCTGGGGTATACTCTTCCGGGATTCCGTTGCAACCCAACAAAACCTGGCGCAAAACGGCCGCGTTGGTGATGAATATCGATGAAATAAGCAAACGCTTAAAAGCTATCGAGCGTAAAGTCGACAAAGACTGAACGTCATACCAGCGCCTTGACCAGCCTTCATACCCGTCAGGGTAGAATTAGAAAGCTAAGCAGGGAAGGCTTGCGCACGGAAACTGATTTGCGGCCTGCGGACGATCTTAGGATCTTTGCAGGCCGTGTTATTGATGCCATCAGAATTTTAGGACAGGAAGAGTATTTTGACTACTGAAACTCATACTCTGAAGATTGAAGAGATTATTGAACTGCTGCCGCACCGCTATCCGTTTCTGCTGGTCGACCGCGTACTGGAGTTTGAAGAGCACAAGTTCCTGCGTGCGGTGAAGAACGTATCGGTCAACGAACCGTTTTTCCAGGGCCATTTCCCTGGTAAACCGATTTTTCCAGGCGTACTGATTTTAGAAGCCATGGCGCAGGCAACCGGGATTCTGGCGTTTAAAAGCGTCGGTAAACTGGAACCGGGCGAGCTCTACTATTTCGCCGGGATTGACGACGCCCGCTTTAAGCGTCCTGTAGTGCCAGGCGATCAGATGATCATGGAAGTAACCTTCGAAAAAACCCGCCGTGGTCTGACGCGCTTTAAAGGCGTGGCGACCGTAGACGGTAAAATTGTCTGCGAAGCAACAATGATGTGTGCCCGCAGCCGGGAGGCGTAATCAGTGATTGATGAAACTGCTGTAATCCATCCAAGTTCCGTCATTGAAGAGGGCGCCATTATTGGCGCTCGCGTCCACATCGGCCCGTTCTGTTTTATCGGGGCTGACGTTGAGATTGGTGAAGGCACCGTCCTGAAATCTCATGTGGTGGTCAATGGTCACACCCGTATTGGCAAAGACAATACTATTTACCAGTTCGCCACCATTGGTGAAGCTAACCAGGATCTGAAATACGCTGGTGAGCCTACCCGTGTTGAGGTTGGCGATCGCAACAGTATTCGTGAGAGCGTAACCATTCACCGTGGGACCTCTCAGGCCGATGGCCTGACCAAAGTGGGTAGCGATAATCTGTTGATGGTAAATGCGCATATCGCCCATGACTGCATTATTGGCGACCGCTGTATCCTCGCCAACAACGCAACCCTGGGTGGCCACGTGATTGTGGATGACTTTGCCATTATCGGTGGGATGACAGCCGTTCATCAGTTCTGCATCATTGGTGCACATGTGATGGTCGGTGGCTGTTCTGGCGTAGCTCAGGATGTGCCGCCGTTCGTCATTGCTCAGGGTAATCACGCCACGCCGTTTGGTATCAACCTGGTTGGCCTGCAGCGTCGTGGCTACAGTAAAGATGCCCTGCACGCAATCCGCAATGCGTATAAGATCCTTTATCGCAGCGGTAAAACGCTGGAAGAGGCGAAGCCTGAAATCGCTGAAATTGCCCGTGAGCACCCGGAAGTTCAGCCATTCTATGATTTCTTTACTCGCTCCACGCGAGGTCTGATTCGTTAACTCATGCCAAAGCATCCCTTAACGATTGCCCTTGTCGCCGGAGAAACCTCCGGCGATATTCTTGGTGCCGGTCTGATCCGTGCGCTGAAGGAAAAGCATCCGGATACCCGCTTTGTGGGCGTGGCCGGGCCGCTGATGCAGGCTGAAGGGTGTGAAGCCTGGTATGAAATGGAAGAGCTGGCGGTAATGGGGATAGTAGAAGTGGTGGAACGTTTGCCACGTCTGCTGAAAATCCGTAAGGATTTGACCCGGCGGTTTACCGAACTGAACCCTGATGTCTTTGTAGGCATTGACGCGCCTGATTTTAATATCACCCTTGAGGGGCGTCTCAAGCAGCGGGGCATTCGCACTATTCATTACGTCAGCCCTTCTGTGTGGGCCTGGCGTCAGAAACGCGTATTTAAAATAGGCCGTAACACCGATCTGGTGCTGGCCTTTTTGCCGTTTGAAAAAGCCTTTTACGACCGTTTCAATGTTCCCTGTCGCTTTATCGGTCATACCATGGCGGATGCGATGCCGATCGAGCCGGACAAGCGTGCAGCGCGTCTGGAACTCGGGATTGCTGAGGGAACGCCTTGCCTGGCTTTACTGCCCGGCAGCCGCAATGCGGAAGTTGAAATGCTGAGTGCTGACTTCCTGAAAACGGCCATGCTGCTGCGGCAGAAATGGCCCGACCTCGAAATAGTGGTGCCGCTGGTTAACCCGCGCCGTCGCGAACAGTTTGAAAGAATCAAAGCTGAGGTTGCCCCCGATCTGCCCATGCATCTGCTGGATGGCAAAGGGCGTCAGGCGATGGTTGCCAGCGATGCGGCTCTGCTGGCATCGGGAACGGCGGCGCTGGAATGCATGCTGGCAAAATGCCCGATGGTCGTGGGTTACCGCATGAAGCCCTTTACCTTCTGGCTGGCTAAGCGTCTGGTAAAAACGGACTACGTTTCGCTGCCTAATTTACTGGCAGGCCGCGAGCTGGTAAAAGAGCTGCTGCAGGATGAATGTCAGCCGGATCTGCTGGCTGCGGCACTGGAGCCTCTGCTTGCCCGGGGCGAAACCCGCGATCGCCTGCTGGCGACCTTTACAGAACTTCATCATCAAATCCGCTGGAATGCCGACGAGCAGGCCGCGGCGGCCGTACTGGAACTCTGCCCGTGAGCGATTTTATCTATCCTGTTGCCGCCTGCATTGCAGGCGTGGACGAAGTAGGACGTGGTCCGCTGGTTGGGGCGGTAGTGACCGCTGCGGTAATCCTCGATCCTGCCAGGCCCATTGCCGGTCTGGCCGATTCCAAAAAGCTTTCAGAGAAACGCCGGCTGGCGTTATGTGAAGAGATCAAAGAGAAGGCGTTAAGCTGGAGCCTGGGTCGCGCAGAGCCGGAAGAGATCGACCAGCTCAATATTCTGCATGCTACCATGCTGGCCATGCAGCGTGCCGTCGCTGGCCTGCATATCACGCCTGATTTTGTGCTGATTGATGGCAACCGTTGCCCGGCCCTGGCCATGCCTTCTCAGGCGGTGGTAAAGGGTGACAGCCTGGTGCGGGAAATCAGCGCCGCGTCTATTATTGCCAAAGTAACGCGCGATCGGGAGATGGCTGACCTGGACCTGCTGTTCCCGCAGTATGGATTCGCGCAGCACAAAGGGTATCCAACGGCGCTGCACATGGAAAAATTATCACTTCATGGCGTAACGCCGCATCACCGTCGCAGTTTTGCACCGGTGCGTAATGCGATACTGGATGCTGAAATAGCGGCATCAGCCGGGCTTCTCTAATTTTCACCCCTGAGTCTTAAGTGGGATCCAATATGGCCGAACCTCGTTTTATTCATTTACGCGTTCACAGTGACTACTCCATGGTTGATGGATTAGCCAAAACTGTGCCGCTGGTGAAAAAAGCTGCCTCGCTGGGCATGCCGGCCATCGGGATCACCGACTATCTCAACCTGTGCGGCCTGGTAAAATTCTATGGTGGCGCTCACGGTCAGGGCGTAAAGCCGATTATCGGGGCGGATTTTAAAGTCAGCAGCGAAGCGATGGGCGATGATCTGGCCCAGCTCACCGTGCTTGCTGCCAACAATGTGGGTTATCAGAATCTGACATTGTTGATCTCCAGAGCCTATCAGCGTGGCTATGGCGCCGCCGGACCGATTATCGATCGTGACTGGCTGATTGAACTCAGGGAAGGGTTGATCCTGATTTCCGGTGGACGCCGGGGCGATGTCGGCCAGATGTTACTGCGCGGCAATCATGCCCAGGTAGAAGAGTGTCTGGCGTTTTATCAGCTGCATTTTCCCGAATGCTACTATCTTGAACTGATCCGCACCGGCCGCCCTGATGAAGAGACCTGGGTACACGCCGGGGTTGAGCTGGCGATAAAACACGGTATTCCGGTGGTGGCAACCAATGAAGTCTGTTTCCTTGAAGAAGGGGACTTTGATGCACATGAAATCCGCGTCTCAATTCACGATGGTTTTACCCTCGACGACCCTAAAAGACCCCGAAACTACAGTCCTCAGCAATACCTGCGCACCGAAGAAGAGATGTGCGAGCTGTTCTCGGACATTCCCGAAGCGCTGGCTAACAGCGTAGAGATTGCTAAGCGTTGTAACGTGACTATCCGGCTGGGCGAATATTTCCTGCCGCAGTTTCCTACGGGGGAGATGAGCACCGAAGATTTCCTGGTGATGAAATCCCGCGAAGGACTGGAAGAACGTCTGGAGTTTCTCTTTCCCGATCCCGCTGTACGGGCAGAGAAGCGGCCTGAATATGACGATCGCCTTGAACTCGAACTGGGCGTTATCAACCAGATGGGGTTCCCGGGTTACTTCCTGATCGTAATGGAATTTATCCAGTGGTCGAAGGATAACGACGTGCCGGTAGGGCCGGGTCGTGGCTCCGGTGCGGGATCGCTGGTGGCTTACGCGCTGAAAATTACCGACCTTGATCCGCTGGAATTCGATCTGCTGTTTGAACGTTTCCTCAACCCGGAACGTGTTTCGATGCCTGACTTCGACGTCGACTTCTGCATGGAAAAGCGCGATCTGGTGATTGAGCATGTGGCCGAGATGTATGGCCGTAAAGCGGTATCGCAGATTATCACCTTCGGTACCATGGCGGCTAAAGCGGTTATTCGTGACGTGGGTCGCGTGCTGGGCCACCCTTATGGTTTTGTCGATCGCATCTCTAAACTGATCCCGCCCGATCCAGGCATGACGCTGGAGAAAGCCTTTGCGGCAGAACCCCAGCTTCCGGAAATTTACGAAGCTGACGAAGAAGTGAAAGCGCTGATCGATATGGCGCGGAAACTGGAAGGCGTCACGCGTAATGCCGGTAAGCATGCCGGGGGCGTGGTGATCGCGCCAACCCAGATTACCGACTTCGCACCGCTTTATTGCGATGAGAATGGCAACTATCCGGTCACGCAGTTCGACAAAAATGATGTGGAATATGCCGGTCTGGTGAAGTTCGACTTCCTCGGCCTGCGTACGCTGACCATCATCGACTGGGCGCTGGAGATGATCAACGCCCGTCGTGAGAAGCAGGGCGAACCGCCGATAGATATCGCCGCGATACCGCTTGAAGATAAAAAAAGTTTCGATATGCTGCAGCGCTCGGAGACCACGGCGGTGTTCCAGCTTGAATCCCGCGGCATGAAAGATCTGATTAAACGCCTGAAGCCAGACTGCTTCGAGGATATGATCGCGCTGGTGGCCCTGTTCCGTCCTGGCCCGCTGCAATCTGGCATGGTAGATAACTTTATTGACCGTAAGCACGGACGTGAAGCGATTTCCTATCCGGACATCGAATGGCAGCACGAATCCCTGAAGCCGGTGCTGGAGCCGACCTATGGCATCATCCTGTATCAGGAACAGGTAATGCAGATTGCCCAGGTGCTGGCGGGTTACAGCCTTGGCGGTGCGGATATGCTGCGTCGTGCGATGGGTAAAAAGAACCCGGTCGAGATGGCCAAGCAGCGCGGCGGGTTTGAGGATGGCGCTAAGTCGCGTGGCATTGATGGTGAGCTGGCGATTAAAATCTTTGACCTGGTGGAGAAATTTGCCGGCTACGGTTTTAACAAATCCCACTCCGCCGCCTATGCGCTGGTCTCTTATCAGACACTGTGGCTGAAAGCGCACTACCCGGCGGAATTTATGGCCGCGGTAATGACCGCCGATATGGACAACACCGAGAAGGTGGTGGGGCTGGTCGACGAATGCTGGCGCATGGGGCTGAAAGTGTTGCCGCCAGATATCAACTCTGGCCTGTACCAGTTCCACGTTAACGATGAGGGTGAGATCGTTTACGGCATCGGCGCGATCAAAGGCGTCGGCGAAGGCCCGATTGAAGCGATTATTGAAGCACGTAATGAAGACGGCTATTTCCGGGAGCTGTTTGATCTCTGTGCGCGCACAGACACCAAAAAGCTGAATAAGCGGGTGCTGGAAAAACTGGTGATGTCCGGGGCGTTTGATCGCCTTGGCCCGCACCGTGCAGCGCTGATGAGCGCATTGCCTGAAGCGCTGAAAGCAGCCGATCAGCATGCCAAAGCGGAAGCTACCGGCCAGGCTGATATGTTCGGTGTGCTGGCAGAAGAGCCGGCACACATCGAAAAATCTTATGCAGATATCAAGCCCTGGCCTGAACAGATTCAGCTGGATGGCGAAAGAGAAACTCTGGGGCTTTACTTAACCGGGCACCCGATCAATCAGTATCTGAAAGAGATCGAGCGCTACGTTGGGGGAACGCGCCTTAAAGACATGCATCCAACTGACCGTGGCAAAATGACCATGGCTGTTGGTCTGGTGGTGGCGGCCCGCGTAATGGTAACAAAACGCGGTAACCGTATCGGCATCTGTACGCTGGACGATCGCTCTGGTCGTCTGGAAGTGATGCTGTTTACCGATGCACTTGAGAAGTTCCAGCATCTGCTGGAAAAAGACCGTATCCTGATCGTCAGCGGACAGGTCAGCTTCGATGACTTCAGTGGGGGGCTCAAAATGACCGCCCGCGATGTGATGGACATTGATGAAGCCCGTGAAAAATATGCACGCGGGCTTGCTATCTCGCTGACGGACAGGCAAATTGATGACCAGCTTTTAAACCGTCTCCGTCAATCCCTGGAACCTTATCGTTCGGGGACTATTCCGGTACATCTCTATTACCAGAGAGAGGATGCACGGGCGAAGTTGCGCTTTGGCGCAGCATGGCGCGTGTCACCCAGCGATCGTTTGCTCAATGAGCTACGTTCGCTGATAGGGTCGGAGCAGGTGGAACTGGAGTTTGACTAAAACAGGAATATTATGAGTCTTAATTACCTGGATTTCGAACAGCCAATCGCAGAACTTGAAGCGAAAATTGATTCGCTCAAGTCGGTTGGCCGTCAGGATGAAAAACTGGATATTAATCTGGATGAAGAAGTTCAACGTCTGCGTGAAAAAAGCGTAGAGCTGACTCGCAAGATCTTCTCCGATTTAGGTGCATGGCAGATCGCGCAGCTGGCGCGTCACCCTTTGCGTCCTTATACGCTGGACTATGTCCGCAACGTATTTACTGATTTTGACGAGCTGGCTGGCGATCGCGCCTATGCGGATGATAAAGCCATTGTTGGCGGTATCGCTCGTCTGGAAGGTCGCCCGGTGATGATCATTGGTCATCAGAAAGGCCGCGAAACCAAAGAGAAAATTCGTCGTAACTTCGGCATGCCGGCACCAGAAGGCTACCGTAAGGCGCTGCGTCTGATGGAGATGGCCGAGCGTTTCAATATGCCGATCATCACCTTTATCGACACGCCAGGTGCTTACCCGGGTGTGGGTGCAGAAGAACGCGGTCAGTCTGAGGCTATCGCACGCAACCTGCGTGAGATGTCTGGCCTGACAGTGCCGGTTATCTGCACCGTCATCGGTGAAGGCGGTTCCGGTGGTGCGCTGGCCATCGGCGTGGGCGACAAAGTAAATATGCTGCAGTACAGCACCTATTCGGTGATTTCACCGGAAGGCTGTGCGTCAATTCTGTGGAAAAGCGCGGACAAAGCGCCACTGGCTGCAGAAGCGATGGGCATTGTGGCGCCTCGTCTGAAAGAGCTGAAGCTGATCGATACAGTGATCCCTGAACCACTGGGTGGTGCACACCGCAACCCGCTGGCAATTGGTGCCTCACTGAAAGCCCAGCTGCTGGCTGATTTAGCCGATCTGGATGTACTGAGTAAAGAAGAGCTGCTGGACCGTCGTTACCAGCGTCTGATGAACTACGGCTACGCCTGATAGCTGACCGGCTCGCAAAGGCGGGTTCCGGACCCTGACTGTTGTGGAGAGTAATCTTCCGGCAGCCTGGCGTCGGAACCCGCTTTTTTTATGCCCCTGAATTTTTCCCCATCCCCGGCGTCATCTTCGCTATGCTTACCCCCAGCAGTATTAATACCAGGAGGTAAGTTTGAATATCATCGCGATCATGGGACCGCATAACGCATTCTATAAAGATGAACCCATCCGTGAGCTGGACGGATCGCTGAAAACCCAGGGATTCCAGACCATCTATCCCAAAGATGCCAACGACCTGCTCAAGCTGATTGAACACAATCCCCGAATTTGCGGCGTGGTCTTTGACTGGGATGAGTACAGCATGGATTTGTGCAGCGAGATCCAATTGCTGAACGAGTATCTGCCGCTCTACGCTTTTATCAACACTCACTCCACTATGGACGTGAGCATCAATGAAATGCGCATGGCTATCTGGTTCTTTGAATATGGTTTGGGCGCGTCAGAGGAGATCGCTGAGCGCATTCGCCAGTACACCAACGAATACATTGATACCATTACGCCGCCGTTGACCAAAGCGCTGTTCACTTACGTGAAAGAGGGCAAATACACCTTCTGTACGCCAGGCCATATGGCCGGTACGGCTTTCCAGAAAAGCCCGGTAGGCACGCTGTTTTATGACTTCTTCGGCGCCAACACGCTGAAAGCGGATATCTCAATTTCCGTTACTGAACTGGGATCGCTGCTTGATCATACCGGCCCGCATCTGGAAGCCGAAGAGTACGTGGCCCGCACCTTTGGCGCCGAGCAGAGCTACATGGTCACCAACGGCACCTCCACCTCCAATAAAATTGTCGGAATGTATGCCGCAGCAGCAGGCAGCACGGTACTGATTGACCGTAACTGTCACAAATCGCTGACCCATTTGCTAATGATGAGTGACATCATTCCCATCTGGCTGAAGCCCACCCGTAATGCGCTGGGCATTCTTGGCGGCATCCCGAAGAGAGAGTTCACTAAAGAGAGCATTGCGCTGAAAGTCGCTCAGACCGAACGGGCAACCTGGCCGGTCCATGCGGTAATTACCAACTCTACCTATGATGGCCTGCTGTATAACACGCAATACATTAAAGAGACGCTGGACGTCCCGTCGATTCATTTCGATTCTGCCTGGGTGCCCTACACCAATTTCCATCCCATCTATCAGGGGCTCAGCGGCATGAGCGGTGAACGCACGCCGGGGAAAGTGATCTACGAAACCCAGTCGACGCACAAACTGCTGGCGGCTTTCTCCCAGGCTTCGTTAATTCATATCAAAGGCGACTACGACGAACAGACGTTCAACGAAGCCTATATGATGCATACCACCACTTCGCCTAATTATGCCATTGTCGCTTCGATTGAGACGGCTGCGGCAATGCTCAGGGGGAATCCCGGCAGGCGGCTGATCAACCGTTCGGTGGAGCGGGCCCTGCATTTTCGTCGTGAAGTGCAGCGGCTGCGTGAAGAGTCTGAAGGATGGTTCTTCGATATCTGGCAGCCGGAGGGGGTCGATGAGCCAGAATGCTGGGCGATCCAACCCGGTGAAGAGGAGTGGCATGGCTTTTTGGATGCGGATGCCGATCATATGTATCTGGATCCGATCAAAGTTACTATTCTGACGCCCGGCATGAGCGAACAGGGAATGATGTCCGAAGAGGGCATCCCGGCGGCGCTGGTGGCAAAATATCTGGACGAGCGCGGCGTAGTGGTGGAAAAAACCGGCCCGTACAATCTGTTATTCCTGTTCAGTATCGGCATAGATAAAACCAAAGCAATGAGTGTGTTACGTGGGCTGACTGAATTCAAACGAGCCTACGATCTTAATCTGCGGGTCAAAAACATGCTGCCGGATCTTTATGCTGAGGATCCTGACTTCTACCGGAATATGCGGATCCAGGATCTGGCTCAGGGGATCCACACGCTGATCCGCGATCATGATCTTCCACGTTTGATGTTGCAGGCCTTTGACACGCTGCCCGAAATGAAAATGACGCCACATCAGATGTTTCAGCAGCAGGTGAAGGGCAATATCGAAACGGTGGAGATCGGTAAGCTCGTCGGACGCATCTCTGCCAATATGATCCTGCCTTATCCGCCGGGTGTTCCGGTGGTCATGCCGGGTGAAATGATTACCGAGGAGAGCAGGGCGGTACTCGATTTTCTGCTGATGCTCTGCACTATCGGTAAACATTACCCCGGTTTTGAAACCGATATCCACGGTGCGAAGCTGACGGAAGAGGGTGAGTATCTGGTGCGCGTGTTGAAAACGCCGGGCAAATGATTCCAGAATTGTGCCCTTGTCGGCAGGCAGGAGCTTGCGTAGGGTAGGGCACAGAAGCCACGATCAAGGAGTTATTATGTTAGGTATCAAGCAGGTTCACCATATCGCTATTATCGCCAGCCAGTATCAGGTGAGTAAGGCCTTTTACTGCGATATTCTGGGCTTTACCCTGATGGGCGAGGTGTACCGTGAGGCGCGTGATTCCTGGAAAGGGGACCTGGCCCTGAACGGCGAATACACCATAGAGCTGTTCTCCTTCCCCTCTGTTCCCACGCGGCCTACTCAGCCTGAAGCCTGCGGCCTTCGTCATCTGGCCTTCACGGTGGAGGATATTGAGGCGGCTAAACAGCACCTGGAAAGGCACGGCGTAGTTTGCGAACCTGTCCGCGTCGATCCATTGACGGACAAGCGTTATACCTTCTTCCCGGATCCGGATGGTTTGCCGCTGGAGCTTTATCAGGCGTAATATAGGGCCATACTGACCCGGTCAGCCCTGACCGGGTCGCCAGCGCCCAAACGGAATTTTCATGTCACTTCATGCACTTGCTCAGCACCTCGCCGGACATCAGCATCTGCTGGTGGGGTTCAGTGGCGGGCTGGATTCAACCGTCCTGCTGCACCAGCTGGTGAGGCTACGTCAACAACAGCCCGACCTTCATCTTCGTGCAATCCACATTCATCATGGCCTGAGCCCCCTGGCGGATGGCTGGGTTGAACATTGCCGCCAGCAGTGCCAGAGCTGGAAGGTCGAGCTGGATGTGGTGCGAGTCACGCTGGAGAAAGACAAAGGGATTGAAGCCGCAGCCCGTAAGGCCCGCTATCAGGCTTTTTCTGAACAGTTGCGGTCTGGCGAATGCCTGCTCACCGCTCAGCATCAGGACGATCAGTGTGAAACGCTGTTGCTGGCGCTTAAGCGTGGCAGTGGGCCTGCCGGGCTGGCTGCCATGCCGTTACAGAGCCTGTTAGGAAGCCACAGGCTGTTACGCCCGCTGTTGTCTCAAACGCGCCAGAATCTGGAATCCTGGGCTGAGGAGCATGCGCTGTGCTGGATAGAAGATGAGAGCAATCAGGACACCCGATTTGATCGTAATTTTCTTCGTCAGGCAGTGATCCCCACGCTGGTTACCCGCTGGCCGCACTTTGGCCGCGCGGTAGCCCGCAGCGCCCAGTTATGTGGTGAGCAGGAACAGCTGCTGGATGAGTTACTGGCGGAGTCACTCAGCGAACTGGTGGGCGAGGCGGGCGGGCTGTCATGGCGTCCGTTACTGGCGATGAGTGAGGTTCGCCGGGCAGCACTGCTCAGGCGCTGGATTGCTCTGCAGCAGGGGCTGATGCCCTCCAGAGAGTCTTTACAACGTATCTGGCAGGAAGTGGCCTGTAGCCGTGAAGATGCCGACCCCCGCATGCGCCTGGGAAATCATGAAGTACGGCGTTTTCGTGACCGACTTTACTGGCTGGCGCTGAGCGAGCCGGTGGCCGGGGTGATCCTGAACTGGCCGCTGGCTGAAACAACCCTAGCTCTGCCTGAAGGGCTGGGCTGTCTGCGATGGGATGAGCAGGGCATTCAGGTGCGTGCTCCCCTGCCTGGAGAAGCGGTCAGCGTGCGGTTTCAGGCAAAAGGCAAATTCCATATTCTTGAGCGGGCAGGTAGCCGGCCCCTGAAAAAAATCTGGCAGGAGAGGGGCATCCCTCCCTGGCTGAGAGAACGTACACCCTTACTTTTTTATGGCGAGACTTTGATCGCCGCAGCAGGGCAGTTTGTGACCCGGGAAGGTAATCCGGAAAACCAGCCCTGCTGGCACCTGAACTGGATACAAGCGCAATGAAAAAAACAGCGTTAACCCTGGCACTTCTCGCTTTTGGTTTACCCTGCCTGGCTGACGGCAATATTCAGGCAGGCCAGCAGAAGGCCAGCCGCTGCCAGGCCTGTCATGGTACGGCGGGGAAAGCGAACGTTCCACTTTATCCTCATCTGGCCGGGCAAAATGCAGCCTACCTGAGCCATGCGTTACAGGCTTATCAAAAAGGTGAGCGAAATGGCGGACAGGCGGAAGTGATGAAGGCGTTTGTTTCGGGACTTAGTGCGGGGGATATTGACGATTTGGCTGCGTATTATGCCTCGCTGAAACCCTGAAGAGGAGGCTGGGGCGGAAAGGATTCCGCCCGGGGGATTAATCAGATTCGCTGACCACTACGGTGCCCAGTTCCGGATGACTGTAGCTGGCGATATGGTCCAGCCGCAGTTCACGAATTTCGCCCGAAAGATCGATAGCCAGATATTCAACGTTTTTACGTGACACCATATCAGTGGCTTTGGCATTGAGTTTTTCACCATCTTTCAGTTCCAGGGCCAGCATCCAGCTGTTCTGGCAGGCGAGTTCCAGTTGGTCGTAATCGTCGCAGTTTATCGGTTTGTAGGCTTCATTCGTCAACATAATCGCTCACCAATAAGTTTGCAGCAGCAAAAGCTGCCTGTTCCCTGATGGAAGAGTGTAGCTCAGGATTTGCCGCTACCTCATCAAGTGCCTTTAAAACGCAACCTAATGCGTCTGGCACATATCCCAGATCGCCGCTGCCAATTTCAGCGTACTTGCGGCGAACTAATTCACAATATTTTTGCATGGACACCTCACTCAGGGTTGCTCTTTAACGACTATAACACAGGCTTTTGCGTGAAATCAGCCTGACGGCGAGTGATTTGCTGTGTCAACGGGTTACAATAGCCCATTACGATAAGGAACCCCATGGCACTTAAAGCGACAATTTATAAAGCGACGGTTAACGTTGCAGATATGGACAGAAATGTTTTTCTCGACAGTAACCTTACGCTGGCCCGCCATCCGTCAGAAACGGAAGAGCGGCTGATGCTGCGGCTGTTAGCCTGGCTGGTGAACGCCCATGAGCGGCTGCTTTTTACCCGGGGCTTAAGTGCAGAAGATGAGCCAGAGATCTGGCTGATGAACGACCATAACGGGATTGAAGTCTGGGTTGAGCTGGGCCTGCCGGAAGAGAGAAGGGTGAAAAGAGCCTGTAATCGCTCAGCCAGCGTATACTTATACACCTATAACGGGCGGGCCGCGCAGGTCTGGTGGCAGCAAAACCAGAGCAAGCTGGCCCAGCAGGATAACCTGACCGTGCGTTTTCTGGATGATGAGCAGCTGAAAGCGTTAACGCTTCTGGCATCACGCTCGATGACGTTGCAGGCGACGATTCAGGATGGCACTATCTGGCTTTCCGACGAGCAGAACCATCTTGAGCTACGTTTCACCGACTGGTTGATTAACGGCAAACTGGTATGATTATTCTGTCACGTAACGTCACCATTCCCGACAGCGAGCTGGAACTGACCGCTATCAGGGCCCAGGGAAACGGCGGACAGAATGTAAATAAAAGTTCGACCGCAATACATCTGCGCTTTGATATTCCGGCTTCCAGCTTGCCGGAATTTTATAAAGAGCGCCTGATGGCAGTCAGCCACCATCTGATCACGCCGGAAGGCGTGGTGATCATCAAGGCTCAGGAGTACCGCAGTCAGGAGATGAACCGGGAAGCCGCACTTAAGCGACTGGAGAATCTGATTCAGGAACTGACCGTTGTCGAGAAAGCACGACGGGCAACACGCCCCACACTGGCCTCCAAAAAACGCCGGTTAGAGGGAAAGGCGCGCAAAGCCACCACTAAGTCGCTGCGCGGTAAAATGCGCGGTACTGATTAATTGCCTGAGGCTGAAGCAGGAGAGACAAGGTGAAAAAAATTGTAGTAGCCCTGTTTGTGACGTTCTTTTTTGGGTCACTTTTAGGCTGTCAAAATCACGAGTCGGTTTCCGCCGCGCAAACGCCAGAGACTATGGCACAGCAGTTTCAGGGCGTAATCCCCTGTGCGGATTGCGAAGCTATTCAGGTTTCATTGTCCCTGCAACAGGGCGGACGTTACAGTCTGCAAGAGCACTATCTGGGGTCGGACAATGTTCAGATTAACCAGCAGGGAACATGGACGAGAACGGCAGAGAAGCTGGTGCTGATTTCCGATCGGGGAGAAAAACGTTATTTCCGTCCGCTGGACAACGGGCTGGAGATGATGGATACCCACGGGAATCCTGTTGAATCGGCTAACAGTTACCGGCTGGCACCGGTAAAATCCTGATGCTGAAAAGCAGGGCGGAGAAGTGAATCCCCCGCCCTGTCAGTTCATCAGGCGTTGATTTCGCTGACCAGGAAATCAAGGATTTCGCCGGTTTTAATTATGCGCTTTTCACCTTCACGACGGGATTTGTACTCAACCTCTTCGCTGTCCAGGTTACGGTCGCCGATAACAATAGTGTGCGGTACGCCGATCAATTCCATATCTGCAAACATCACGCCCGGACGCTCTTTACGATCGTCAAGGATCACATCAATGCCTTTCGCGCGCAGCTGGCCATAAAGCTCCTCCGCCAGCTCTTTCACGCGGAAAGATTTGTGCATATTCATCGGCAGAATAGCAACCTGGAACGGAGCAAGCGCCGCTGGCCAGATAATGCCACGGTCGTCATGGTTCTGTTCAATCGCAGCGGCGACGATACGGGTGATACCAATACCGTAACAGCCCATGGTCAGTACCTGATTGCGGCCATCTTCACCCTGAACGGAAGCTTTCATCGCTTCTGAGTACTTGGTGCCCAGCTGGAAAATATGACCAACTTCAATGCCGCGCTTAATCTGCAAAGTCCCTTTACCGTCCGGGCTGGCATCGCCTTCCACCACGTTACGGATATCTTCCACGCGTGGAAGCGGTAAATCGCGCTGCCAGTTGATGCCGGTGAAGTGCTTACCATCCACGTTTGCGCCAGCGCTGAAGTCGCTCATCACCGCGACTGTACGGTCAATCACGATCGGCATTGACAGACCAACAGGGCCCAGCGAGCCGGGACCAGCGCCAACGATAGCGCGGATCTCTTCTTCAGTGGCGAAGGTCAGCGGCGTTGCCACCAGATCGACTTTCTCCGCTTTGATCTCATTCAGCTCATGATCGCCGCGTACCAGCAGGGCAATCAGCGCATGACCGCTCTCTTTGGTCGCTTTAACCATCAGAGTTTTGACGGTTTTTTCAATCGGCAGGTTGAACTGTTCTACCAGCGCGGCAATGGTTTTTGCGTCCGGCGTGTCAATTTCCTGCATCACCTGTTTCGCATCTGCACGGCCGCCAGCAGGCGCGACAGCTTCAGCGAACTCAATGTTGGCCGCGTAGTCGGACTCTGTGGAGAAAATCACATCATCTTCGCCGCTCTCAGCCAGCACCTGGAATTCATGCGAGGCGCTGCCGCCGATAGAGCCGGTATCCGCCTGAACGGCGCGGAAATCCAGCCCCATGCGTTTAAAGCTCTGGCTGTAGGCACGGTACATATCATCGTAGGTCGCCTGCAAAGACTCCTGCGAGGCATGGAAAGAGTAAGCATCTTTCATGATGAACTCACGCGAGCGCATCACCCCAAAGCGGGGACGGACTTCGTCACGGAATTTGGTCTGGATCTGAAACACATTCAGCGGCAGCTGCTTGTATGAGCTCAGTTCATTACGGATCAGATCGGTAACCACTTCTTCATGCGTCGGGCCAAGCACAAAAGGACGATCGCCACGGTCAACGAAGCGCAGCAGCTCCGGGCCATATTGCTCCCAGCGTCCGCTTTCCTGCCACAAATCGGCAGGCTGAACCACCGGCATAGAAATCTCAATAGCACCGGCGTTGTTCATCTCTTCACGCACGATGTTTTCAACTTTTTTCAGTACGCGCAGACCGGTCGGCAACCAGGTGTATAAACCGGAGGCCAGCTTGCGGATCATCCCGGCACGCAGCATCAGCTGGTGGCTGATCACTTCAGCGTCGGCAGGCGTCTCCTTTTGGGTGGAGAGCAGATATTGAGTAGTACGCATGAGTTACGATTCCAGTTAAGCGGAAGGCTAATCGAAGTAAGCAGAGCCAAAAAATTCTGGCGGCTAGTGTAACAGCGTGTCCGAAGACTCAAAAGATGCAGGAAGATAAATTAACGGCGATCCAGGGCAATCACCTGGGTTCCTGCGGCATTTACGCACCAGCGGACGTTGAAATCCAGCAGCCAGGCAGCGTATTCACGTTCCGGCTCCTCACCTTTACGGTAAGCAGGACGGGGATCCTGCGCCAGAACCTGGGTAATAAAGCGTTCAAGATGCGGGTATTCCACGAAGGAGTGGGCGAGCTGTTGCTGCGCCAGCGGGGAGAACGTCACGGGCATGGTCGCAACAGGTGCCTGTTGTGCAAAGCCTGCCCGGGCATCCGCAACGGATTCGGCAAAGGGCAGATAAGGTTTAATATCCACTACCGGGGTGCCATCCACCAGATCCAGGCTGCCCAACTCCAGCACCACGCCACCTTTCTCCGTACGAATCCCTTTCAGTTCAACTAACGACATGCCAACAGGGTTAGGCCGGAAGGTGGAACGGGTGGCGAAGACGCCCATTCTGGCGTTGCCACCCAGGCGGGGAGGGCGCACGGTTGGACGCCAGCCACCTTCCATCGTCTGATGGAAGATAAACAGCACCCAAAGATGGCTGAAGGCTTCCAGCCCACGAACGGCCTCGGGCTGATTATAAGGGGCGTGAAGATGAAGTTCTCCGCCACCATCCTGAATCAGGCCCGGCTGACGGGGAACGGCAAACTTCTCCTTCCAGGGGGAGTGGATCGTGCCGATTTGCTGGAAGGAAAATGCACTCATTGATCGGAGACTTTCAGCGCTGAACCCTGACAAATGGCCTGGCGGTAACAGCCCTGCGCATTACTGACGATTTCACACTGGTGAACCAGAACCGCATTGGCTTTCATAGAGGAAGCACGGATCTGCATTCTTTTGCGGGCGGTGTTCAGATTTGGGGGAGAACTTTGGGCGCTGGCCTGACAGTCATCACCATACACTTCACCCAAATCGCGGAAAGGTTTACTGACCAGGTCGCTGGCATCGGTATAGAGTTTCACCGGCGCAGGTCGTGGCTGAGGTTTGCTGCGTTCTGGCTGAGTTTGTGTCTTCTGCGGAAAGGGTTCGACAGGCTTATAGGGCTTGTGCAGCAGCGAACACCCTGTCAGCGAAAGGGCTAACAAACAGAGCGGTAAAACACGCATGGGAAATCCTCATGTCATAAAAAAGTGGCGTTATTGAAACAAGCCTTCGGGGAAATAACAAGCGCTTAAGAAGGCAAAAAGCGGGCAAAAGCCCGCTTCAGGTAGTGAAAGGCATCAGGGGCGGTAATCACCGCCGCTGCAATTACCAGCCTTTAACGGCGCCGCCGTTGAAAATCTTGTTAGCGGCTTCGTTGACTTCGTCAGACTGGTAAGCCTGAACGAATTTCTTCACGTTTTCCGCGTCTTTGTTATCTTCGCGTGCAACAATCATGTTCACATAAGGTGAATCTTTGTCTTCCACGAAGATGCCATCTTTTGCCGGAGTCAGGTTAATCTGGCTGGCGTAAGTGGTGTTGATCACTGCCAGAGCGATCTGCTGATCGTCCAGTGAACGTGGCAGCTGTGGCGCTTCCAGCTCAACCAGCTTGATGTTTTTCGGGTTCTCGACCACATCCAGAGAGGTTGGCAGCAGGCCGGTGCCTTCTTTCAGTTTGATCAGACCCACTTTCTGCAGCAGCAGCAGTGAACGACCCAGGTTAGTAGGATCGTTAGGAATAGCTACCTGAGCGCCGTTCTGCAACTCATCCAGCGATTTGATTTTCTTTGAATAGCCCGCGATTGGGTAAACAAAGGTGTTGCCTACGGAAGTCAGCTTATAGCCACGATCTTTGATCTGCTGATCCAGATAAGGCTTGTGCTGGAAAGCATTGACGTCGATATCGCCTTTGCTCAGCGCTTCGTTCGGTAACACGTAATCGTTGAAGGTGACCAGCTCAACATCCAGACCGTATTTATCTTTAGCAACCTGTTTGGCCACTTCAGCAACCTGCTGCTCGGCACCTACGATCACACCGACTTTAATATGGTTTGGATCTTTCTCTTGCTGATCGCAACCAACCAGCGCCAGGGTACCAATCAGCGCGCCCACAGCGGCAAATGTTTTAAAGTTAAAAGACATATCCCTTTTCCTTAATCTAATCGAACTGTTGTTTATTTGTGTGTGACTGCACGTGCAATGCGGTCGCCACAGAACTGAATCAAATACACTAAAACAACTAACAACACTAATACCGTATTCATCACTGTAGCGTTATAACCGATATAACCGTACTGAATACCGATCTGGCCCAAACCTCCGGCCCCTACAGCACCACCCATTGCTGAG
This sequence comes from Erwinia sp. E_sp_B01_1, assembly GCF_036865545.1. Taxonomy (NCBI): domain Bacteria; kingdom Pseudomonadati; phylum Pseudomonadota; class Gammaproteobacteria; order Enterobacterales; family Erwiniaceae; genus Erwinia; species Erwinia sp. E_sp_B01_1. The sequence continues at coordinate 979,512 of NZ_CP142208.1, forward strand.
TAGCCGACGAGGGTAATCAGGGTGATGGTTGCCGCATTGATTAATCCGGGCATCGCTTCGGGCAGCAGCACTTTTTTCACGATTTGTAACGGTGTGGCACCCATCGCGCGGGAAGCTTCAATCAGCCCGCCGGGCAGTTCAAGCAGGGTGTTCTCAACCATACGGGCAATAAAAGGTGCGGCGCCAATGGTCAGTGGCACAATGGCCGCCTGAAGACCAATTGAAGTTCCCACAATCATGCGGGTGAACGGAATCATCCATACCAGCAGAATAATGAAGGGGATCGCACGGAAGATATTGACCACCGCAGAGAGTGAACGATACAGCGAACGGCTTTCAATAATCTGCCCCGGACGGGTGACATACAGCAGCACGCCAAGGGGCAGGCCAATAACAAAGCCGAAGAAGCCGGAGACAAAGGTCATCACCAGCGTCTCCCAGACACCCCGGCAGAGAAGAAGGATCATCGCCTCAGACATAACCTAATACCTCAACCTTTACATGATGCTCTTTCAGGAAAGCAATTGCCGCCTGAGTGTCGGCTTCTGTGCCATGCATTTCAGTCAGCATAATGCCGAACTTCACGCCGCCCGCGTAATCCATCTGGGCACTGATAATATTGTTATTCACCGTAAAGCGACGGGCAGACTCTGACAGTAGCGGTGCATCCACGGACTTGCCGGTAAACTCCAGACGTAATAAAGGTACGCTGTCTGGTTTGCTCTCGGCGGACAGGCGAAGGCTGTAGTCTTCCGGAATATCCAGATGCAGCGTCGACTGAATGAATTGCTGCGCCAGCGGGGTTTTGGGATGAGAGAACACTTCACTGACTTTGTCCTTCTCAATCAGCTCACCATTACTGATCACCGCGACCTGATCGCAAATGCGTTTCACCACATCCATTTCATGGGTGATCAACAAAATGGTGATGCCCAGACGACGGTTGATGTCTTTCAGCAGCTCAAGAATGGAACGGGTGGTGGCCGGGTCAAGGGCGCTGGTGGCTTCATCGCACAGCAGCACTTTTGGATTGGTTGCCAGAGCACGGGCAATAGCCACACGCTGTTTCTGTCCGCCAGAGAGGTTAGCAGGCCAGGAATCCTGTTTATCGGCCAGACCGACCAGTTCCAGCAACTCCTTCACGCGTGCATTAATGTCATTGCGCGAAAGCTTGCCCAACTCCAGTGGCAGTGCAACGTTGCCGGCCACGGTGCGGGAATTCATCAAATTGAAGTGCTGAAAAATCATGCCGATCTGGCGGCGAGCCTGGGTCAGCTGGCTGTCAGAAAGGCTGGTAAGATCCTGATTATCGACCAGCACTGTGCCGGATGACGGACGCTCAAGCAAATTGACGCAGCGGATCAAGGTACTTTTCCCCGCTCCCGATGCGCCAATAACGCCATAAATCTGTCCGGCAGGCACGTGCAGGCTGACATCAGACAGCGCTGTAATAGTGCGTGTGCCCTGCTGGAACACTTTGGTAATAGAGTTAAGTTTTATCATTTTATTATCGTAGTGCAGTTATCCGTGGCGTGTATTTAGTGCATCGCCCTCGGGCGAAATGCGAGTGGATGGTAAGGCATCCAGACGTCTAAATCAATCAAAGTCATTCAATCTGCGATTCTCACCTGAAGCGCAATCATGCGATACTCTACGGCAACATTAGTAGCAGGAGTTTCTACGTGGCAAACAAAATCCCCGCAATATTTCTCGATCGCGATGGCACCATGAATGTGGATAAAGGGTACGTTCATGAGATCGACAACTTCCAGTTTATCGATGGCGCTATAGAAGCGATGCAGGAACTGAAGAAAATGGGCTATGCGCTGGTAATGGTAACCAACCAGTCAGGTATCGCCCGGGGCCTCTTTACTGAGGATACCTTTATGCAGCTGACCGAATGGATGGACTGGTCGCTGGCCGATCGTGAAGTTGACCTGGATGGCATCTACTTCTGTCCTCACCATCCGGAGGCAGTAATAGAAGAGTATCGCCAGCAGTGTGATTGCCGTAAGCCTCAACCCGGCATGTTGCTGTCAGCACAGCAAGAGTTGAACATCGATATGGCTGCTTCTTATATGGTTGGCGATAAAATTGATGACATGCTGGCAGGTAAAGCAGCGGGTGTGGGAATAAAGGTATTAGTTCGCAGCGGAAAGCCTGTAACGGAAGAGGGTGAAAATGCAGCGGATTGGGTGATTAACAGCCTTGCAGACCTGCCTGCACGTATCAAACAGAGGTAAAAAGCAGCGTTCTGTGTGAACTTTCAGCGAACGATTAAAAAGTTCAGATTTGTACTTGCCTTCCCGCGGCGCATCCCTATAATGCGCCTCCATCGACACGGAACAACGGCTTAACAGTCACCGGGTTGAGAGGTTCAGGAAGCTGAACCGCCGGAGAAAAACTTCTGAAAAAGACGTTGACTCTGAAGGAGGATAGCGTAGTATACGCCACCTCGCAGTAAGTCGCCACGGCGCTTACCGCACCGCTCTTTAACAATTTATCAGACAATCTGTGTGGGCACTCGCAGGATTGATATCAGCGTCTTTGGACGCAAAAAATATCAAGCCTTAAGAGTGAACACATAATGAAATTCATTATGACGTTTTACACTTGAGCATCGCTGCACTTGTTGCAGCAAATCGAACTTTTAATTGAAGAGTTTGATCATGGCTCAGATTGAACGCTGGCGGCAGGCCTAACACATGCAAGTCGAACGGTAGCACAGAAGAGCTTGCTCTTCGGGTGACGAGTGGCGGACGGGTGAGTAATGTCTGGGAAACTGCCTGATGGAGGGGGATAACTACTGGAAACGGTAGCTAATACCGCATAACGTCTTCGGACCAAAGTGGGGGACCTTCGGGCCTCACGCCATCGGATGTGCCCAGATGGGATTAGCTAGTAGGTGGGGTAATGGCTCACCTAGGCGACGATCCCTAGCTGGTCTGAGAGGATGACCAGCCACACTGGAACTGAGACACGGTCCAGACTCCTACGGGAGGCAGCAGTGGGGAATATTGCACAATGGGCGCAAGCCTGATGCAGCCATGCCGCGTGTATGAAGAAGGCCTTCGGGTTGTAAAGTACTTTCAGCGGGGAGGAAGGCAATAAGGTTAATAACCTTGTTGATTGACGTTACCCGCAAAAGAAGCACCGGCTAACTCCGTGCCAGCAGCCGCGGTAATACGGAGGGTGCAAGCGTTAATCGGAATTACTGGGCGTAAAGCGCACGCAGGCGGTCTGTCAAGTCAGATGTGAAATCCCCGGGCTTAACCTGGGAACTGCATTTGAAACTGGCAGGCTAGAGTCTTGTAGAGGGGGGTAGAATTCCAGGTGTAGCGGTGAAATGCGTAGAGATCTGGAGGAATACCGGTGGCGAAGGCGGCCCCCTGGACAAAGACTGACGCTCAGGTGCGAAAGCGTGGGGAGCAAACAGGATTAGATACCCTGGTAGTCCACGCCGTAAACGATGTCGACTTGGAGGTTGTGCCCTTGAGGCGTGGCTTCCGGAGCTAACGCGTTAAGTCGACCGCCTGGGGAGTACGGCCGCAAGGTTAAAACTCAAATGAATTGACGGGGGCCCGCACAAGCGGTGGAGCATGTGGTTTAATTCGATGCAACGCGAAGAACCTTACCTGGCCTTGACATCCACGGAATTCGGCAGAGATGCCTTAGTGCCTTCGGGAACCGTGAGACAGGTGCTGCATGGCTGTCGTCAGCTCGTGTTGTGAAATGTTGGGTTAAGTCCCGCAACGAGCGCAACCCTTATCCTTTGTTGCCAGCGAGTAATGTCGGGAACTCAAAGGAGACTGCCGGTGACAAACCGGAGGAAGGTGGGGATGACGTCAAGTCATCATGGCCCTTACGGCCAGGGCTACACACGTGCTACAATGGCGCATACAAAGAGAAGCGACCTCGCGAGAGCAAGCGGACCTCATAAAGTGCGTCGTAGTCCGGATCGGAGTCTGCAACTCGACTCCGTGAAGTCGGAATCGCTAGTAATCGTAGATCAGAATGCTACGGTGAATACGTTCCCGGGCCTTGTACACACCGCCCGTCACACCATGGGAGTGGGTTGCAAAAGAAGTAGGTAGCTTAACCTTCGGGAGGGCGCTTACCACTTTGTGATTCATGACTGGGGTGAAGTCGTAACAAGGTAACCGTAGGGGAACCTGCGGTTGGATCACCTCCTTACCTGAAGATACTTTCCCGCGTAGTGTCCACACAGATTGTCTGATGAAAAAGTAACGAGCAGAAAAAAACCTCTACAGGCTTGTAGCTCAGGTGGTTAGAGCGCACCCCTGATAAGGGTGAGGTCGGTGGTTCAAGTCCACTCAGGCCTACCAAATTTCATCTCATGCGGCGTTATGCGCGCGGTCGTTTACGAAAGGTAAACTTCCCTTCCGCATGCCTTGCCTGAGTGGAAATTACATCCTTCTATTTATATAAGGATGTAATGACGTTTTCGTGTCAGAGCGAAAACGGACTCCTGGTAGTAGATGGTCTCTGCAGTAACTGTATGGGGCTATAGCTCAGCTGGGAGAGCGCCTGCCTTGCACGCAGGAGGTCAGCGGTTCGATCCCGCTTAGCTCCACCATACAGTTCACTAAAAAATACTTCAGAGCGTACCGGCAACGGTGTGCTGCGAAGTATTATGCTCTTTAACAATCCGGAACAAGCTGAAAATTGAAACGACGCGTCGTTTTCATTCTCCGTAATAAGAATGAAATTTACGACGCGGTCGAGTCTCTCAAATGCTCGCAACAGCTCGTGTCCTCCGGGACGCTTGTGGGTTGTGAGGTTAAGTGACTAAGCGTACACGGTGGATGCCTAGGCAGTCAGAGGCGATGAAGGGCGTGCTAATCTGCGATAAGCGTCGGTAAGGTGATATGAACCGTAATAACCGACGATACCCGAATGGGGAAACCCGGTGCACTTTGGTGCATCATTGCATGGTGAATACATAGCCATGCAAGGCGAACCTGGGGAACTGAAACATCTAAGTACCCAGAGGAAAAGAAATCAACCGAGATTCCCCCAGTAGCGGCGAGCGAACGGGGAACAGCCCAGAACCTGAATCAGTTTGTGCATCAGTGGAAGCGTCTGGAAAGTCGCAGGGTACAGGGTGATACTCCCGTACACGAAGATGCACTTACTGTGAGTTCGATGAGTAGGGCGGGACACGTGACATCCTGTCTGAATATGGGGGGACCATCCTCCAAGGCTAAATACTCCTGACTGACCGATAGTGAACCAGTACCGTGAGGGAAAGGCGAAAAGAACCCCGGCGAGGGGAGTGAAACAGAACCTGAAACCGTGTACGTACAAGCAGTGGGAGCACCTTCGTGGTGTGACTGCGTACCTTTTGTATAATGGGTCAGCGACTTATATTCTGTAGCAAGGTTAACCGTATAGGGGAGCCGCAGGGAAACCGAGTCTTAACTGGGCGTTAAGTTGCAGGGTATAGACCCGAAACCCGGTGATCTAGCCATGGGCAGGTTGAAGGTTGGGTAACACTAACTGGAGGACCGAACCGACTAATGTTGAAAAATTAGCGGATGACTTGTGGCTGGGGGTGAAAGGCCAATCAAACCGGGAGATAGCTGGTTCTCCCCGAAAGCTATTTAGGTAGCGCCTCGTGAACTCATCTCCGGGGGTAGAGCACTGTTTCGGCTAGGGGGCCATCCCGGCTTACCAACCCGATGCAAACTGCGAATACCGGAGAATGTTATCACGGGAGACACACGGCGGGTGCTAACGTCCGTCGTGAAGAGGGAAACAACCCAGACCGCCAGCTAAGGTCCCAAAGTCATGGTTAAGTGGGAAACGATGTGGGAAGGCACAGACAGCCAGGATGTTGGCTTAGAAGCAGCCATCATTTAAAGAAAGCGTAATAGCTCACTGGTCGAGTCGGCCTGCGCGGAAGATGTAACGGGGCTAAACCATGCACCGAAGCTGCGGCAGCGACGCGTAAGCGTTGTTGGGTAGGGGAGCGTTCTGTAAGCCGTCGAAGGTGGACTGTGAGGTCTGCTGGAGGTATCAGAAGTGCGAATGCTGACATAAGTAACGATAAAGCGGGTGAAAAGCCCGCTCGCCGGAAGACCAAGGGTTCCTGTCCAACGTTAATCGGGGCAGGGTGAGTCGACCCCTAAGGCGAGGCCGAAAGGCGTAGTCGATGGGAAACAGGTTAATATTCCTGTACTCGGTGTTACTGCGAAGGGGGGACGGAGAAGGCTATGTTGGCCGGGCGACGGTTGTCCCGGTTTAAGCGTGTAGGCTTGAGTTCCAGGCAAATCCGGAACTCTTTAAGGCTGAGGCGTGATGACGAGGCACTACGGTGCTGAAGCAACAAATGCCCTGCTTCCAGGAAAAGCCTCTAAGCATCAGGTAACACAGAATCGTACCCCAAACCGACACAGGTGGTCAGGTAGAGAATACCAAGGCGCTTGAGAGAACTCGGGTGAAGGAACTAGGCAAAATGGTGCCGTAACTTCGGGAGAAGGCACGCTGGCGCGTAGGTGATGGGACTTGCTCCCGGAGCTGAAGCCAGTCGAAGATACCAGCTGGCTGCAACTGTTTATTAAAAACACAGCACTGTGCAAACACGAAAGTGGACGTATACGGTGTGACGCCTGCCCGGTGCCGGAAGGTTAATTGATGGGGTTATCCGCAAGGAGAAGCTCTTGATCGAAGCCCCGGTAAACGGCGGCCGTAACTATAACGGTCCTAAGGTAGCGAAATTCCTTGTCGGGTAAGTTCCGACCTGCACGAATGGCGTAATGATGGCCAGGCTGTCTCCACCCGAGACTCAGTGAAATTGAACTCGCTGTGAAGATGCAGTGTACCCGCGGCAAGACGGAAAGACCCCGTGAACCTTTACTACAGCTTGACACTGAACATTGAGCCTTGATGTGTAGGATAGGTGGGAGGCTTTGAAGCGTGGACGCCAGTCTGCGTGGAGCCAACCTTGAAATACCACCCTTTAACGTTTGATGTTCTAACCTGGCGCCATAATCTGGCGTGGGGACAGTGTCTGGTGGGTAGTTTGACTGGGGCGGTCTCCTCCTAAAGAGTAACGGAGGAGCACGAAGGTTAGCTAATCACGGTCGGACATCGTGAGGTTAGTGCAATGGCATAAGCTAGCTTGACTGCGAGAGTGACGGCTCGAGCAGGTGCGAAAGCAGGTCATAGTGATCCGGTGGTTCTGAATGGAAGGGCCATCGCTCAACGGATAAAAGGTACTCCGGGGATAACAGGCTGATACCGCCCAAGAGTTCATATCGACGGCGGTGTTTGGCACCTCGATGTCGGCTCATCACATCCTGGGGCTGAAGTAGGTCCCAAGGGTACGGCTGTTCGCCGTTTAAAGTGGTACGCGAGCTGGGTTTAGAACGTCGTGAGACAGTTCGGTCCCTATCTGCCGTGGGCGCTGGAAGATTGAGAGGGGTTGCTCCTAGTACGAGAGGACCGGAGTGAACGCACCACTGGTGTTCGGGTTGTCATGCCAATGGCATTGCCCGGTAGCTAAGTGCGGAAAAGATAAGCGCTGAAAGCATCTAAGCGCGAAACTTGCCTCGAGATGAATCTTCCCTGGGTCCTTGAGACCCCTGAAGGGACGTTGAAGACTACGACGTTGATAGGCCGGGTGTGTAAGCGCAGCGATGCGTTGAGCTAACCGGTACTAATGACCCGTGAGGCTTAACCTTACAACACCAGAAGCGTTCTGGTGGGCGTCTGAGAGACGAAAAAGAGATTTTCAGCCTGTTCGATAACGGATTGATTTACGTGGCCTGCGAGGGCGGCGTGAACAACAGAATTTGCCTGGCGGCTTTAGCGCGGTGGTCCCACCTGACCCCATGCCGAACTCAGAAGTGAAACGCCGTAGCGCCGATGGTAGTGTGGGGTCTCCCCATGCGAGAGTAGGGAACTGCCAGGCATCAATTTATAAACAGTCAATGTGTAGTGTCCATTTTCTGTAAGAAATAAGCGTGCTGATATGGCTCAGTTGGTAGAGCGCACCCTTGGTAAGGGTGAGGTCCCCAGTTCGACTCTGGGTATCAGCACCAGTAATAAAACGTAAGTACGTAAAAGAATTTGCCTGGCGGCTTTAGCGCGGTGGTCCCACCTGACCCCATGCCGAACTCAGAAGTGAAACGCCGTAGCGCCGATGGTAGTGTGGGGTCTCCCCATGCGAGAGTAGGGAACTGCCAGGCATCAAATTAGAAGCTGTAGAAAAGTGATAACACTGTTCGCAACTTCAGAGCCTTTCAGGTGACATGAAAGGTGAAAGTAACACCTGATACAGACATTGTCTGCATTCAGTACAGAATCGGTGGAGCGGTAGTTCAGTTGGTTAGAATACCTGCCTGTCACGCAGGGGGTCGCGGGTTCGAGCCCCGTCCGTTCCGCCACTTAAACATGAAGCCCTGAGTCATCTGACTCAGGGCTTTTTTGTTGCTGAAAATCAGTACAATTTCCCGAACTTTTCTTACCTCAGCCCGCTTAATGAGAGTGAAGCAGGGCATTGTTTGAGAGATTCACTCCCTCTAACTTTTTATGCAGCGCGATGATTTCGCGCCCCATCTCCAACAGCATTATGGCGTTCATCAGATGATCCTGGGCATGAACCATGACCAGATAAACCGGAATTTTTCCACTTCCTTCATCCGCTTCAATCAGTCTGGTCTGCACAAGGTGAGCACCGGATAAGGCCTCCTGGGCCTGCTGCATAGACTCTTCTGCCAGCAAATAATTATCCTCTTCACGCGCATAGCGAATTGCCTGAAAAATCAGGCTTCGGGCATGGCCGGCATGCGTAATTAACGCCATCACTTCATTTTCAAGATCCATATCAAGCCTCGTTTATCAGGGCAAGCGCCTGATCCAGTACTCTGTCCCCTTTGAGGGTGCCGTAAGCCATCATGTCGATACAGGCGATCTTCCTGTTATGCTCAATGGCGATCTTTTCACACTCGGCAAGTTTATACCTGACCTGTGGCCCCAGCAGAGCAACGTCATATTCATGCACTATGGTCTTATAATCACGGACAGAGCGGGCACAGATCTCAGCATCAGTCCCGCGTGCTTTTGCGGCCTCCTGCATTTTTTTCACCATCAGGCTGGTCGACATTCCCAAATCACAAAGTAGAAGGATCTTTTTCATTATATTGCTCCAGGCGACCCAGCAGATGCTGGATCAAAAGGGGGATTGGACGCCCTGTGGCCACGCTTCGGCCACTTTCACGCCACAGTGCGGTGCCGCTTATATCCAGATGTGCCCAGGGGATAGCATCAGGACAAAAGCGACTCAAAAACCAGGCTGCCGAGGAAGCTATGGCGGCATTATTAGTCGGGGTATTACAGAGATCGGCGATGTGGCTTTCCGCCTGTTTACTGAAGCGGCTATCCAGAGGCAACGACCAGACAGGATCGCCACTTTGGCACCCGGCCTGAGTAAGCGCACTGCGAAGCGACTCGTTCTCAGTCATCAGGCCGCTGAGATCGTAACCCAGCGCTTTGACCACCGCCCCGGTAAGCGTGGCGAGGTCTATGATGTATTCGGGCGGATGGCCCTCACTGTTACGAAGTCTGGCTGCCCAGGCGAGAGCATCAGCCAGCACCAGCCGTCCCTCGGCATCGGTATTATTGATTTCAACAGTCAGCCCACTGTAGCTGGTTGCGACATCGCCGGGACGCATTGCTGCCGGGCCCACCATATTTTCGGCCAGGGCCAGCACGCCAACCAGCTGTACGGGTAATTTCATTTCGGCAACGGCCAGCAGCAGGCCGAAAACATTGGCCGCGCCGCACATGTCATACTTCATGGTGTACATGCCCTCGCCATTTTTCAGCCACAGGCCGCCGGTATCAAAAGTGATCCCTTTGCCTGCATATGCTGCAAAAGGAGCGCTCTGAGCCCCCAGATAATGGACGATCATCAGACGGGGAGGATTACAGGCCCCTTTTCCCACCGCCTCCAGCAGGCCCAACCCCTGTGCGGCAATCTGTGTTTCATCCAAAACTTCGCAGGTGAGCGCCGGGTAAGGGGCAATCAGACGCCTGACTTCATCGACAAAAAACACCGGCGTACAGTGTTCACCTGGCAAGTCGGCCAGGCGACGTGCTGCCATCATCCCTTTTGCTGTAGCTGCCACCTGAAACAATCGGGCCTGCAGTCCGCTCAGTTGATGAGGCAGGGAATAAAAAACCATCTGGTCGATACGCGATGCAGGTTCGCTGGTTTTCAGGCCAAGATCGCTTAGCTGATAATCCAGGTTAAAAAGAAAATGCAGCAGCGTATTCAGGCCGGAAGTGTCCCGATCAAACAGGCTGCAATCCACAATAAGACGTGTGCAGGTTGAATCCCGCAGTAACGGGCGTAGAGCATTCGTCAGTGAACGGATTTTGGTATCCTGCCAGAACGAATCAGGGAGAAGAGTAATACGGCCAACCGGATCGCAACCGTAAGCACAATCCGCTGGATCTTTCAGGGCCGTACTCCGCAGCGCCTGCAACAAACCGGCGTTAACCGGTAATGACATCATCGGACTGCTGGCGTAGCTGATGATATGAGTGTTGAGATCCAGCTCAGGTAACTTATCGATTGGCTGATAGCTAATCATCATGGTTCTCCTCCACAGGGGCGCGAATACGCTGTGCATAATCCACCAGCCATTGTTCACTGGCCGGTGAGTAAAAGGTTTGTCCGTCATGCCGCTCAGCAAGAAATACGGTAGCGGGAAGAAGGGCGGTGGCCACGACAAAGGAGAAGGTTTTGATGTTGGTTGCAGCGCCAAACTCGCCCTGCGTATTCATGCATACCACCGATAAATCGCCCACCCGACCAAAACGGCTCATCAGTTTGTCTTCGAGTTCGAACACTACCGAGTCCGCAGCCTGCTGAGGTGACATTCCCTGCTGAAGGCGGCGCACAATCTCATAACTGGTGCAGCCTTTCATCAGGTCTTCACCCACACCTGTAGCCGTAGCGGAGCCGGTCTGGCTGTCACAATAGAATCCCGACCCTATGATTGGCGAATCCCCCAGCCGACCCCGGCGCTTCATAAACAACCCACTGGTAGACGTTGCCACGCTCATTGAGCCCTGCCGATCCAGAGCGATGATGCCTACGGTGTCATGACCATCGTAGGGGCTAAGCCCCTTATCAATAGTCTCGCGGCAGCGTTTGCGGTAATGCTGCCCTGCGCGGTCGGTGAGCATAGGTTTTCCGGTGAAACCCTGGCTGAGCGCCCACTCGCGTGCTCCTGTACCGACCAAAACGCTGTTGAAGCGTTCGCGACTCAAGGCCTGCGCCACCTTCACCGGATTGGCGATATCCATCAGATTCCCCACGGCCCCAAAGGCCAGCGTGTCACCGTCCATAAAAGCCGCATCCAGTTCCACCTCGCCATTTTCGGTGGGCAATCCGCCGTAGCCGACCGATTTGTAAAACGGGAAATCCTCCACTTCCGCCACCGCATCAACCACGCTCCGGGCAGCACTTGCTCCCTGACTGAGCTTTTCGCTGGCGTGGGTGACCCCTTCAAGCGCCATACGCCAGGTTGCAATCATTCCCCACATCGCATTCTCCTTGTTGTTACCCGCAGGGTTGCGGCTATTGCTGTGTTTCTGCTGCGCGATACTGCTTATCAACAATGCGTAAAAAGGGCAGATAGAGCAGAGCGCCAATCAGCAGATTGACGATTTGCATCAGGCTGCCGCTGAGATGGCCAGTGACGATAAAGCCGCTAATCACCGGTGGTAGCGTCCAGGGGATAAAGACGCCGGTTGTCACCGCCACTGCGCCCAGCTTCATTGCTCCGTATTGCACGGTCGTCAGCACCACGGGCACCAGATTGAAGGGGATAAGCATGACCGGGTTCATGATGATCGGCAGACCAAACAGAATGGGTTCATTGATATTAAACAGCGAAGCGCCAGCGCCGAGACGACCTACTTCACGTATGCTCTTACTGCGGGCGAAGAACAGCATGGCAATCACTAATGAGAGCGTGGCTCCGGCACCGCCCATCCAGATCATGTCAAAAAACTGCTCTGTCACAATGTGTGGGGGCGTGACGCCAGCCTGAATCGCGGCAATGTTGTCGGTCTGATTCTCCATCCACAGGGGACGGATTATGCCGTTAACCATTGAGCCGGAATTAATACCAACCGACCACAGCAGGGTAATACTCATCACGGTCAGCAATGCACCCACGTAGGAAGTCCCGAAATGGCGCACGGGTGTGGCAACCACATCATAAATAAACTGATGGATGGTCTGATAACTTGTGTGTTCAAACAGAATTCGGATTGTCAGCATGAGTACGATCACCAACAGTGACGGAATCAGCGCAGCAAAAGATTCCTGTACGGCAGGAGGCACGCCTTCCGGCATGCTGAGCACCCACTTGCGCCGCTTGAGAAAGCAGAATAATTCGGTCCACAACAGCGAGCCGATCATCGCCACAAACAGCCCTTTACTGCCAATCCACTCCGTCGGAATGGCGGTCATTCCCAGCGCTTCTACCTTGATAAAAGGGGTGAGGATCAGAAAACAGACCAGCGCCAGGATGCCGCAGGAAACCCGATCTTCCTCATAGTGTTCAGCCAGACGGTAGGCCGTGAGGAAACAAACGAACAGGGACATGGTTGAAAACACCGCGTTAAACGGAATCTCAACAATGTTGCTCCAGCTGTTGCCAAACAGCCCGGCCATAAACTGTTGGTAGCTTTGGTTGGGGAAAGAAGAGATCACCAGCAGGATCGACCCGACGATGATGAACGGCATAAATGAGACGTAGGCTCCGCGAATGGCACAAAGATGGCGCTGCTGTGCGGCTCTGGCTGCCAGGGGCATAAGCTTTGCTTCAAGAAATCCAGGAAATCTGTTCATACTGAACTCCAAATGTCCTTATTGAAAAAGTGACTCCATTGCGTGCTGGATTATCAGGTAAGGGGGAACCAGGAAAGGTGAAACAGTTCACAGTGTGGCGCTAATATAAAAAATATCTCACAAGATTAGTTATCATAAGATCACCGATATGACGGAGAAGACTATGGAAATTAAGCTACATGCCAATGCCACAACCACCCCGCGGATACGACGGTATATCCAGCAATCTGCTAAAAGCGATCGTGAGTTGGCACAAGAGCTGGGCATCTCAGTGCCTACCGTCCGGCGCTGGCGGAAGCGGCAGGACGTCGCCGATCGTCACACCACCCCAGACAAGGTGCGTAAAGCGTTAACGGATCAACAGGCCTCAGTAATTAACTGGCTGAGACTAAATTTTCAGATACCGCTTGATGAGCTATTGAACGTGGTAAATGAGGGGATGCAGCAGCCGATCTCCCGCGCCGGGCTGGATCGTTATCTGCGTGGCGCAACTGAGCGTAACAGGGCTCCTCTGCGGGGAAGAAAGGCGCTTAAGGCCGGGGAGCGACCGGGCAGGCTCTCGGTGCATTACCAGCGTGTCAGCCTGCTGGCTGAAGAGGGTGGGGAGCAGCATATTCTGTGGGCTGAAGAAAAGCTGAGCGGCTGGCTGAATGCGCGTGCTTTTGCCGGCGCATCGCCCATGCTGGTGGTCAACTGGTTGCAGGCGATACAGCCGCACTGCCCGGGTGAGATACACCTTATTGAGACTGAAAATAAAAAATTGTTTGGTGATGCCGGAGATCGGGCCTCTCCTTTGCAGCAATGGTGCACAGAGCAAGGTACGCAACTGCTGCAACGGCCCGATCGGCAAACCGATGTGACGTTACGGCTCGACACCCCTTTAGCTGATTTGCTGCCGGTGGCGACAGATAAGTCGCTGGATGCCCTGCTGCAACTGTTGTGTGCCACTCATAATGTCAGCTGGACGCAGAAAAAACTGGGAGGGCTGACGCCGGAGGCATTCTGGCATAACGCTCTGAAAGGCTGATAAAACGGCAGAGCGGACTTACTCAGAAGTCACGGACTTATGGCCCAGTTTTGCGCTGACAAAATCGATAAAACTGCGAAGGCGATTACTGACCGCGCTGTCACTGTAATAGACCGCGTTGATCGGCATAGCCACTTTCAGGGTCTCCTTGACCAGAATCTGTACCAGATCCCCACGCCTGAGATCTTCATCGATCATAAAATCTGATAAGCAGGCAATTCCATTCCCCTGCAGGCAAAGCTGGCGCTGCGTTTCGCCACTGTTTGAGGTAAGTTCCGGAGTGATCTCCAGCATCCGTCCATCACTCAGGGCCAGTGGCCAGCGGTTAAGGAGGGGGAGATCGTTGAAGCCGATGCAGCAATGTTGCGCCAGATCCTCCACCGTTTGAGGCGTGCCGTGGCGTGTCAGCCACTCTGGCGAAGCCAGGATTTTTCGATAGCTGGTGATGAGTTTGCGTGCCTTCATACTGGAGTCTGCCAGGTCTCCCACGCGGATTGCGATGTCGACCTTTCGCTCAATCAGGTTAATAAAATTCTCTGAGGAGACCAGCGACAGCGACATCTCCGGATAGCGCATCCGGAACTCAGAAATCAAAGGGACAAGCATATGCAGGACGACCGGCGTGGCTGCATCAATACGCAGCAAACCCTGGGGTTTCAGTCGGCTCTCTATCAACTCGTTCTCTGCCGCGGCCATCTCCTGCAACAATGCCTGCACCCGACGGAAATAATTTTCTCCTTCCTGGGTCAGCTTTACATGGCGTGTGGTGCGGATAAGCAAACCTACCCCGAGTTTATTCTCCAGTTTTTTAACGGCACGACTGACCGCAGAATTAGCCAGTCCAAGCTTTGCTGCTGCCCGACTGAAACTGCTGCACTCTACCACCGCAACAAAAATCGCCAGTTCTTCTGAGTTCGCCTTCATTATTGCTCCTGGAGCAAAATTATTTTGAGATTTTACATCTTTTTGTTATTTAAGCATGGGGGGGTAGTCAGCGCCATCTATAGGATGAAACCCAACGGCCTGGTTATATTTGTTTACCGGATATCAGTCCGATCCGATTGAAAGTAACCAGTAAAGCCCCTATAACTGAATGACGCTGTTATTTATTCAGAAGTTATTGCAACCGGGCGGTAGAGTGCGAAAAAAGACGTATGCCATGAGATATGTAGCAGGACAACCAGCGGAGCGCATTTTTCCGCCTGGTGCCATGCTGCACGTCGGCAAAGCCTTGCCGCCCGGAGCGCCCCTGACCACCGGGGCCACCCTGCGGGTGCTGGTGTGGAACATTTTTAAACAGCAGCGCGCGGACTGGCTTTCGGTACTGCAGAATTTTGGTAAAGATGCCCATCTGGTGTTGTTACAGGAGGCTCAAACCACGCCGGAACTGGTGCGTTTTGCTACCAGCAATTATCTGGCTGCCGATCAGGTTCCCGCATTTGTTCTGCCCCAGCATCCCTCAGGCGTAATGACTCTGGCATCAGCCCATGCTGTCTACTGTTGCCCCTTGCGGGAACGCGAGCCGTTACTGCGGCTGGCAAAGTCTGCTCTGGTTACGGCCTATCCCTTACCCAACAGCGAAATGTTGATGGTGGTGAATATTCACGCTGTTAACTTCAGCCTGGGGATTGATGTCTACAGCAAGCAGTTAGGCCCGATTGGCGAGCAGATTATCCACCATCAGGGGCCGGTCATTATGGCCGGGGATTTCAACGCCTGGAGCCGTCAGCGTATTAACGCCTTATACACTTTCGCCCGCGATATGGGGCTGGAAGAAGTGACCTTTACGGATGACCACCGGCGCAAAGCCTTTGGTCGTCCTTTAGATTTCGTTTTTTATCGCGGCATGGACGTGGCTCAGGCCTCCGTGCTGGTAACCCGTGCCTCCGACCACAATCCGCTACTCGTTGAATTCCATCCCGGCAAGCCTGCGCTTCTTTAGGGAATGTTCGGCCTGCCGTCACGGGCAGGTCGTCACACCAATCTGCCCATAACTCAAAAAATAAGTAAGGAACAGAGATATGGCAACGCATCATCATGATAACGTCGACAAACAGTTTGGTGACCAGGCCAGTGCCTACCTGAGCAGTGCTGTGCATGCCAGCGGCCGCGATTTAGTGCGGCTGGGTGAGAGACTCTCTGAGGAAAAGGATGCCGTTGTCCTTGATTTAGGATGTGGTGGTGGACATGCCAGCTATATTGCAGCGGAGCATGTCAGCCGCGTAGTGGCTTACGATCTGTCGGCGAAAATGCTGGCTGTGGTAGCGGAAGCCGCAGAACAACGCGGTTACCAGCATCTCTCCACACAGCAGGGGTATGCTGAATATCTGCCGTTTGAGAACGAGAGCTTTGATATTGTTATCAGCCGTTACTCCGCTCACCACTGGCATGACGTTGGGCGTGCGCTGCGTGAAGTTAAACGCGTCCTTAAGCCGGGCGGCAAAGCGATATTTATGGATGTGAACGCGCCGGGCAACCCCGTACTGGATATCTGGTTACAGACTGTCGAAGCTCTGAGGGATACTTCCCACGTACGTGACTACAACCCTGGCGAATGGCTGACGATGTTTACCGAAGCCGGACTGGCTATCAGCGCCGTCAGCCACGACAGACTGGATCTGGAGTTTGGCAGTTGGATCGAGCGTATGCGTACACCAGCGGTGATGGCGGAAGCCATCCGCGCCTACCAGCATTCCGCACCGGAAGAAGTCCAGCGCTATTATGCGCAGCAACCGGATGGCAGTTTCAGCACCGATACCATTTTTATCGAAGCCCGCAAGCCTTAATCCCCCGACAGCCCCGCAAGGGGCTGTTACTCCACCCGTGCAATTGCCCTGATGCTTTGTGAGCGTGCTGATAGTCTTCTGAGCTTTCAGGATGACCAGGTCAGTCAGCGGAATAAACAGAATTGCCGCACGCCAGGTCGCAAACGCCAGAATAGCGGCCATCAGGATTGGGCAGATTAACTGCCACAGTGGAAAACCGGTATGGTGCACACCGATAGCAAACCCAAAGTTCTCTTTCCGCTATCATTGGGTGGAGAGAAAAGCAGACATAAAAAAAGCCAGTCCGGAGACTGGCTTTTTATCGGTCAGAAAATTTAACTTTCCGGCGATGAGGTGTTGTCCACAAACAGCGTCAGCTTATCGCCAGGCTGCAGGTTCTGTGAACCGCTGGTATTCCAGCGCTGCACATCCTTGATGTTCACACCGTGCCCTTTAGCAATGCTGGCCAGAGAATCACCTTTACGAACTTTATAGGTGATGCTGTTGCCATTATCGGCCAGTTTGGTCGCGCTGCCGCCACCGCCCGTGCTCAGGGTCTGTCCCGGTCTGATACTTGCACCACGCAGGTTATTGGCGCGCTGCAGGTCTTTAACCGACACATTCAGACGTTTAGCAATGCCTGACAGGGTATCGCCATTGCGAACCTTGTAAGCACCGTTTGTCGTATTCTCAGCCAGTGCTGTTGGCTGAACGGCAGCTATATCGCCTGTCGCCAGTGAGTTACGCAACTTCGCTACGTTCGACTTCGGTACCATAATGTACTGAGGACCACCTTTCGGTGCCGTAGTGCCGCGCTTGTAACCCGCGTTAAAACTTTTCAGCTTGCTCAGTGACATGCCTGACATTTCTGCCGCCTGCGTCAGCTCAATCTGCTGGCCCACTTCAACCCGTGCCAGAGCACGCGTTTCATTTGGCGCCGGCAAACGTAAGCCGTAACGCTTGTTGTTCTTCAGGATATCACCCAAAGCCAACATTTTCGGCACGTAGACCGTGGTTTCGCGTGGCAGAGATAAGCTCCAGAAATCCGTTGGTTTCCCGCGGGCTCTGTTGGATTTTACCGCTTTCAGGACGCGTCCTTCACCGCTGTTATAGGCGGCGATGGTCAGTAACCAGTCACCGTCAAACATCTTGTTCAGACGTTCCATCATGTCCAGCGCAACCTTGGTGGAAGCCACAACATCGCGACGTCCGTCATACCACTGGTTCTGCTTCAGACCGTAGTTTCGCCCCGTCTGCGGTACAATCTGCCAGATGCCTGCGGCATTGGCGGCTGAGGTCGCATGGGGGTCAAAAGCGCTCTCCACTATGGGTAGTAGTACCAGTTCCATCGGCATCTTACGTTTCTTAATCTGCTCGACAATCCAGTACATATACGGCTCTGCCCGTAATGTTACATCGTGGAGATAGCTCTTGTTTCTTAAATATTTTTGTTTTTGTTCGCGTATCCGGGCATTTTCCGGAACCTTCATCTTCAGCTCGGTACTGATGAGTTTCCACAAATCCTGATCCTGCGTAAGGCTGGTGGTTCCATCATCCTGCCAACGCGGTGATAACAACCGATCTGTGTCTCGCTCACTTTCACTCTGACCTGCCGAAGACAAACTCTGTGCATGCTGTTCAGGGAGGTTGGTGTCATGCTTTGACGCCTGGCAACCCACCAGCAAGACCGAGGCGAGTAATATCGCTTTAGCCTTCATGTGTGTGTCATTCTTCGCTTAAAAGACGAGCAACTATACGTGCTCGCCCATAGCAACACAACCAGAAAAATCAAAAATGGTCTTTCTTCTCGCGTAGAGTTGCAAATACTTGCCACTCATGTTGTGGAGATGTTTCATGTCCAATAATTCTTTGCAATTCATGCTCTTGTGTTCTTAAGAAAACATTTATCTTACGCTCAAAATCCAGTTTTGTAGGCAACGAAACCCCGTTTTTTGCGCGTAACTCCTTAATTTCGCGGTAATAGCGCGCTATCTCAGTATCCTGCGGTAAAATGGCCTGAGCAAAGGTCAAATTAGATAATGTATATTCATGGGCGCAACAAACCAGCGTATCGCTGGGTAATTTATTAAGCTTTTGAAAAGACTCAAACATTTGTTCAGGAGTGCCTTCAAATAGTCGCCCGCAGCCGCCAGAAAACAGAGTATCGCCACAGAAAAGGTAAGGCGAACTGAAATATGAGATATGTCCTAAAGTATGGCCAGGCGTATAAATCACACTGAATTCGCAGCCCAGTACCGTGATTTTGTCACCTTCAACCACCAACTCTGTTGCGCCCTTATTCAGCGTTTCATGTGGGCCGTACACCACGACCTGGGGGTATTTTGCCACCAGCTCTTGTACGCCACCGACATGGTCATGGTGATGGTGAGTAAGCAGGATTGCGACGGGTTGCCACTGGTTTTTTTCCAGTGCAGCCAGAACCGGAGCGGCCTCGCCAGGGTCGACTATCAGACACTGGCCTTGATCATTATTTAATGTCCAGATGTAGTTATCCTGAAGTGCCGGAATGCTGGTAAGATTCATCATCGCCTCTTTGATTGGCCGAAATGGAAAGAAGATGGTAAAGCATGAAGCCCGCTAAAACACGCCAAATTCGTCATGTGCCAGAGACCTGGGCAGAGATCCCCTGGGGGGAGTTTTACCGCGATGCTCTCAGCAAGCACCTGCAGCCTTGCCTGGCCAAAATGTACGGTTTCCACCTGCTGAAGGTAGGGCATCTCAGCGCTGAAATCGACACGGAGAAATGCGCAATTTCGCATCAGGTCAATGTAGGATTAAGCGGCGAGCAGCTCCATGTCATGGCCGACCCAAAGAGTCTGCCTTTTGAATCCAAATCCGTTGATGCCTGTCTTCTGGCCCATTGTCTGGCCTGGAGCAGCGATCCGCACCGTATTCTGCGGGAAGTGGATCGGGTGCTGATAGACGATGGCTGGATCATTATCAGCGGGTTTAATCCTTTTAGCGTGCTGGGCGTAGGGAAAATCATCCCCGGACTGCACCGGCGTGTTCCCTGGAACAGCCGGATGTTTACCCAGATGCGCCTGATGGACTGGCTGAATCTGTTGAATTATGAAGTGGTGCAGCGGACGCGGTTTCAGGTTGTGCCGTGGAACCGGCAGGGCGGTAAGGTAATCAGCACACATTTCCCGGCACTGGGTTGCCTGAGCATTATTGTCGCCCGCAAGCGGACTTTCCCGTTAATTATGAATTCGGCCAAAAAGGCTGCCGCGAAGAGAAGGCTAAGCCAGGCGGTCGGGGCGACCAGCCAGTTCCGTTCACGGCAAAAACATCAGGGTTCGGATTTATAACCGATATCTTCAAACGCCGGGCTGCCAGCTGCCGCCCGGGCCAGTTCATCGCAGCGCTCATTCTCAACATGGCCCGCGTGCCCTTTGACCCATTCCCACTGAATTTTATGGTGGCTCAGGGCCGTATCCAGTCTTTTCCACAGGTCGACATTTTTAACCGGCTTTTTATCTGCTGTTTTCCAGCCGCGCTTTTTCCAGTTATGGATCCAGCTGGTAATACCCTGACGGACATACTGGCTGTCAGTGCTGATTACCACTTCACACTGCTGCTTAAGTGCCTCAAGAGCGACGATGGCAGCCATCATTTCCATGCGGTTATTGGTGGTTAAAAAATAACCCGCGCTGAAGGTTTTTTCGTGATCGCCATAGCGTAAGATGGCGCCATAGCCGCCCGGTCCGGGGTTGCCAAGGCAAGAACCGTCGGTGAAAATTTCTACCTGCTTAGTCATCTCTGGTAGACTCCCTGCTGAAAAACGCCAAGTCTGACATAAACGGGTCCTATGAGCACAGCAAATACAACGCGTCAGATCGTTCTCGATACTGAAACCACCGGTATGAACATGATCGGGGTGCACTATGAAGGGCATCGCATCATTGAAATCGGTGCCGTTGAGGTAGTGAACCGTCGTCTGACCGGCAATAACTTCCACGTTTATCTGAAACCCGATCGTCTGGTTGATCCTGAAGCGTTCGGCGTTCACGGTATCGCCGATGAGTTTCTGGCGGACAAACCCACCTTCGCTGAGATAGCCGATGAGTTTATGGCCTATATCGACGGTGCGGAACTGGTTATCCATAACGCTTCCTTTGATATCGGCTTTATGGACTATGAGTTCTCAAAGCTGCAACGCAACATTCCAAAGACCGAAACCTTCTGTCGAATTACTGACAGCCTGGCGATGGCGCGGAAAATGTTTCCCGGCAAACGTAACAGCCTTGATGCGCTCTGCTCACGTTACGAAATAGACAACACCAAACGAACCCTTCACGGCGCACTGCTGGACTCCGAAATTCTGGCGGAAGTGTTCCTGGCGATGACCGGCGGACAGACATCGCTGACGTTTTCCATGGAAGGGGACCAGCAGCAGAGCAACGGGGACACCATTTCCCGGATTACCCGCCCGGCATCAGGTTTACGCGTGCTGGTGGCCAGCGAAGCGGAGGTGACCGCCCATGAAGAACGGCTTGATCTGGTGATGAAGAAGGGCGGCAGTTGCCTCTGGCGAGACTGAAGGCAGGAAATGCGCGGTAATCAGGCAGTGAAGGTGAAAAAACATGCAGTCGATACTGAAACCGCATAAAAAGCATTGACGTGACAGGGGCCTCCCCGTAATATCCGCCTCGTTCCCGACGGGGAACAAAGCGCGGAGCGGTAGTTCAGTTGGTTAGAATACCTGCCTGTCACGCAGGGGGTCGCGGGTTCGAGCCCCGTCCGTTCCGCCAAGTATCCAGAAAGCCTGATTCAGTAATGAATCAGGCTTTCGTCGTTTCAGAGCCACTAAAGCGGCTTGCCTGCCGTCCAAACCTCTCTCATTTCCCGACACCGGTCAAAAAGCCGCATTCCTGCCTCTCTGACCCAACATCAACGTTTCTGTACCGCCACTTTCCCGCTATAGCCCTGAATGCTGGCAACGCGATCTTCACGTGCAATCCAGCGGTAGAAGCTGGCCGACAGCGCCACGCCAATAAACCAGCTGAAGTTCGCGACTTCATGCAGTGAAGGAATGAAACTGATCGTCAAACCAATCAGTACTGAAGGCACCAGCGCCACGATAGCTTTGGGATTAAACCCGCCGCGATACCAGTATTTGCCTTTTGGCGTGTCATCAAACAGATCGTCCACCGAGATCTGGCTGCGTTTAATCAGGTAGAAATCACACAGAAGAATGCCAAACAAAGGTCCGATAAACGCGCCCAGCACATCCAGCGTGTAATGGATCAGTTCAGGTGACTGGAACAGATTCCAGGGCGTTAACAACACTGAACCTACCGCTGCGATCATGCCACCGGTGCGGAAGCTGATTTTCTGTGGCGAGCAGTTAGAGAAGTCAAAAGCCGGTGAAACAAAATTCGCCACGATATTAATGCCGATGGTGGCGGTGATCATCGTCAGCAGGCCGATGGCTACGGCAAGATCGCTACCCACACGACTGACGGTTTCAATGGGATCGGTAATCATATGGCCGAACAAAGTTTGCGTGCCGGAAACAATGACCACGGTAACAACCGAGAACAGCAGGAAGTTGAACGGTAATCCCCAGCGGTTGCCACGGCGTATTTCCCCCATGCTTTTTCCATAGCGCGAGAAATCACCAAAGTTCAGCAGCGGGCCGGAGAAGTAGGAAACCACCAGCGCAGTAGCAGTTATCATCTGCCAGCTCTGCTCACCGGCAGTGAGCTGCTTGCTGGCCAGCGTCAGTGAGATACCCTCAAAGCCGGTCTTGTACACAATCCAGCCCGCCAGCGCCACCATCACCACATACACAGCAGGCCCGGCGACATCAATAAAGCGTTTGATCGCGCTCATGCCATGCCAGAACACCATCGCCTGAGCCAGCCACATGATGCCAAAACAGATCCAGCCAAGCAGCGACAGACCCAGCCAGGATGATTCGGTCATCGGTGCCAGCGAAGGCCAGAACTTCAGTGAAACCAGCATCAGGGCATTCGCCGCCAGGTAAGTCTGAATACCGTACCAGGCGAAAGCGATCAGGCCACGGATAACCGCCGGGATATTGGCCCCGAAGACACCGAACGCCTGCCGACAGATTACCGCGTAGGGCACACCTGCCATCTGGCTGGGCTTAGCCACCAGGTTGGCACAAATCTGCACAATACAGATGCCGACCAGCAGACAAAGCAACACCTGCCAGCTGGCCAGTCCAAGGGTGAAGAAGCTGGCGGCTACCACATAGCCGCCCATACTGTGCACATCCGACATCCAGAAAGAGAAAATATTATACCAGCTCCAGTTCTGGTCGCGGGTAGGCGCCAGATCCTCGTTACAGAGCCGTGGGCTGTAATTTGCGTGGGCCTCAACCGCCGACGCCGTAGTGACATTCTGACTATTTGGCATGAAACCTGCTCCTCTGAAGATAACTAAACGCAAACTGGTCTGCACAGGACATTGCAGGATCCAGGCCAGAATCCTTTTCTTGTATACAAAATATTAAAATGATGTGTACGATTAATTACGGAATTGATGTTTACCGGAGCAGGTAATGAAGAGTGAAACCGGCCTGAAAACGGCCTCTGACTTGAATGACAAGGATGAACCTATCTACCAGGCGCTGATGTCGGCGATTGTGGAACACCAGTTACCCCCCGGCAGCAAACTGCCCGAAGAAGCGCTGGCAGAGGTTTTTGGCATCAGCCGCACCGGCATCCGCAAAGTGCTGCAACGCCTCGCCGCAGTGCAAATGATTGTGCTGACGCCCAAACGTGGTGCGCAGGTTGCCACTCCCTCCGTCGGGGAAGCACAGGACATCTTCCGCACCCGGGCGCTGATCGAATGTGCCAATCTGCCCGCGGTGCTGGCGCACTGCCAGTCCACTCATCTGGTGGCGCTCGAGGCGCTGACCCGTCAGGAGCAGCAGGCGCATGTCGATCACGACGGTTCAGCGGCAATCCGACTTTCGGCCGCTTTTCATATTCAACTTCAGGCCATTTCCGGTAATCAGGTACTGACTGAAATGGTCACGCGGTTGACCCAGCGATCTTCACTGGTCATTGCAGCCTATGGCGCACCCTGGCAGCAGGGGTGCCGCTGTGACCATCACGACCGGCTTATAGAACTGCTGCGTAAAAAAGCGCTGAAGCCACTCTCTGACTCACTGCAGCAACATTTCGATCATATTGTGAACAGCCTGCTTTTCGAACGCAGTGGAGAGACGTTGCCAGACTTCGCCAGCTTATTTGCTGGCTACGGAGCCAAAGCATGAAGGAAAGACAGATCATCCAGGTCATTAACCCTAATACCAGCCTGGCAATGACGGAAACCATTGGCGCTGCGGCGCGTGCGGTTGCCGGAGTTGGCAC
The DNA here is from genome assembly GCF_036865545.1 of Erwinia sp. E_sp_B01_1. Lineage (NCBI taxonomy): Bacteria > Pseudomonadati > Pseudomonadota > Gammaproteobacteria > Enterobacterales > Erwiniaceae > Erwinia > Erwinia sp. E_sp_B01_1. Next base: position 1,003,566 of record NZ_CP142208.1, read on the forward strand.
CGAAATCCTTGCGGTCTGCCCGTCACAAGGTGTGCAGTCCATTGAGGGGCATTTTGACGAGGCGATAGCGGCGATTGGCGTGCTGGAACAAATTAAAGCGGGGCGGGAGCAGGGGGTAAGCGGCCATGTGATTGCCTGCTTTGGCGATCCCGGCCTGCTCGCCGCGCGTGAACTGGCTCAGGGGCCGGTGATTGGCATTGCCGAAGCCGCCATGCATATGGCGACCATGGTGGCCACGCGATTCTCCATCGTCACTACTCTGCCACGCACGGTGATCATTGCCCGGCACCTGCTCCGTCAGTATGGCTTTGAACAACATTGTGCCGCCCTGCATGCGATCGATTTGCCGGTACTGGCGCTGGAGGATGGCACCGGTCTGGCGCAGGAAAAAGTGCGTCAGGGCTGTATCCAGGCGAAGCGGCAGGATGGAAGTGGTGCCATTGTGCTTGGCTGCGGCGGCATGGCCAGCCTGGCGCGTGAGCTGACGCTGGAGCTGGGTATCCCGGTGATTGACGGCGTTGGCGCCGCAGTAAAAATGGTGGAGTCGTTGGTGACGCTGGGTCTGTCGACCAGTAAACATGGCGATTTGGACTATCCTGTAAGAAAACCCCTGTCGGGTCAGTTTGCCTGCCTTAACTGAGCCGTCCCGACGTAAGGACTCTACTTATGACTGAGCCGCAAGAAAAAAAGAGTACAGCTTTAATAAAAATTATCCCCGCGATCTGCGAGGCTATGCAGGGAATCCTCCGCACGCGGCCTGGCCGGGTGAGGCGCGGATTGCCGTGCAGTTCGTGCTTAACTATGAAGAGGGCGCGGAAAACAACGTGCTGCACGGGGATGCCGGATCCGAACAGTTCCTCTCGGATATTATTGGCGCGGCGAGTTATCCTGAGCGGCATATGTCGATGGATTCACTGTATGAGTACGGCTCCCGTGCCGGGTTCTGGCGCATCCATCATGAATTTCAGAAACGTGACCTGCCGCTGTCGGTCTTTGGCGTGGCGATGGCGCTGGCGCGTCATCCTGAAATTGTCGAAGCGATCAAAACGGCCAACTATGATGTGGTCAGCCACGGCTGGCGCTGGATCCACTATCAGTCGATGGATCCCAAAGCGGAACGCCAGCATATGCAGCAGGCGGTGGACACGCTCACCGATTTGTTTGGCAAAGCGCCTACCGGCTGGTACACCGGCCGCGACAGCCCCAACACCCGCAGGCTGGTAGTGGAGCAGGGCGGATTTACCTATGACAGTGACTATTACGGTGACGATCTGCCGTTCTGGACGCCGGTCACCTGTCAGGACGGCACGGTTAAATCGCATCTGATTATTCCCTATACCCTTGAAACCAATGACATGCGGTTCGCCACGCCGCAGGGCTTCAACACCGCAGAGCAGTTCTATACCTATCTGAAAGACAGTTTCGATGTGCTGTACGAAGAGGGCGAGTCCTCACCAAAAATGCTGTCGATTGGCATGCACTGCCGTCTGCTGGGGCGTCCTGGCCGGTTCAGAGCGCTGCAACGCTTCCTGGATTATATTCAGCAGCATGACAAGGTCTGGATTTGTACCCGTCAGCAGATTGCGGAACACTGGGTGAAAACCCATCCGGCTCCGCAGGACTAAACTAAACCGGGCGGAATATTTCCGTCCGGGTTATTTAAAAGCGGGGTAAATAATGGAACGGGCTTCGCAGTGAAAAGATCCCCCCGCTACTGCTTTGTGATTACCCTCGCATAATTCCTGCTATTCACTCTCCCAGAGTCCAGTTTTTACTTCTGATTATTTCAATCTTTGGTTTTTTCATTTCAGGCATTTGGCTTCAGGATAGCGCATGGACTATCTGGCAGGAGCCAATCAGTGAATAACGAAATCATTCCTTTAACCCATATCCGCTTGCAGAACGACAGTACAGAGTGGCGTGAAGCAGTGATTAGCGCAGGTGAATTACTGGTGGCTGGAAAATGCAGTCTGCCTGCTTATACCGATGAAATGCTGAGGGTAGTGGAGGAGTTTGGCCCCTATATCGTGGTGGCTCCGGGAATTGCCCTGGCGCACGCCCGCCCCAGCGCCAGCGTTCTCACTGCAGGGCTCAGCCTTATCACCTTATCCACGCCGGTTGCCTTTGGTCATGAAGAAAACGATCCGGTGTGGCTGGTCATAGCCCTGTGTGCGCCGGATAAAACTTCTCACCTGGCGTTACTGGCCCAGCTGGTGAGCTTTCTTGATGACGAAAATAACCTCAATTTTTTAAAACAGTGCGATGACGCTGAGAAAATCTGTCTGGCTATAAATAAAACGCAAAAGGGAGAGTGAAAAATGAAAATTGTCTGTGTATGTGGCATGGGACTGGGTTCAAGCGTTATCGCTAAAATAAACATTGAACAGGTGCTGAAAAATATCGGCGTCACAGCAGAGGTGGAGACCTGTGACCTGGGAAGTATCCGCAGTGTGAAAGCCGATCTCTATGTCACAACCCGCGAATTAGCGGTAACAATGCCAGAAGAATTGCAGGCCTCAACGCTGGTATTAACGAATTTTGTCCGGAAAGTGGAAATAGAAAAAAGCCTCGCTGACTACCTCAGGGAAAAGGGATTATAAAAACTTCTGGAGCAGGAAATAATGAAAGACGTTATCGGATTTATTATTTATCAAATCCTGGATAAAGCGCCGCTCTTTTTAGGGCTGGTCGCCTTAACGGGTCTACTACTGCAACGTAAAAAAATGACTGAAGCGATCGATGGCACGGTCAAAACCATCGTGGGGTTACTGATCCTCACCGTGGGGTCGGGCACCTTACTTCGCTCGCTGGGGCCGGTAATGAGCCAGCTCAATACCAGGCTGAGTATCCAGGGCGTATTACCGGCCAATGAAGCCGCCTTTGGCGTGGCGATGGTTAATCTGGCAAATGATGTCACCCTGACATTTATTATCGGATTTTTTCTCCATCTGCTTTTTATCCGGCTGATCCCCTGGAAGTGCTGCAAAAATGTCTACCTCACGGTACATATGCAACTTTTCCTGGCCACCTTTATGATGCTGTCGCTGCCGGGCGCACTGGGGATTGGTGGGATACCCTTACTGCTCACCGGTGCCGTTCTTTGTGCGCTGTACTGGACGCTGACGCCGGGCATCACCCGCAAACTTGGCCAGCATTTTATCGGTGATGACCTGACGCTGGGACATCATCAACAGGCCGGGGCCTGGCTCGCCTCCAGGGTGGCCCGGCTGGTGGGCACTCCTGCTCAGGATGCCGAGGAGCTTAAGCTTCCCGGTTTTCTCTCCATGTTTCGGGATAACACGATTTCGCTGGCGTTTCTGATGCCGGTAATCTTTATGGGCATTGGTCTGGCAGTGGGCCGGGAAGGGATCACCACATTGAGCGGCAGCAGCCACTGGCTGGTCTGGCTGTTTATGCAGGGACTGACGTTTACCGCTGGCGTGGTGATCCTGCTGGTAGGAGTGCGGATGTTTATCGGCTCCGTGGTCCCTGCCTTCAAAGGGATCTCCGACCGTCTGCTACCCGATGCAGTTCCTGCGCTGGATTGCCCGGCCCTCTTTCCCTACTCCCCAACCGGCGCAATGCTGGGGTTTATCGCCTCGGTAGTAGGAGCACTGCTGGTGATGGCGGCAACCATCGCCTTTAACAGCCCGCTGATCGTCTTCCCCAGCCCGATCATTATGTTTTTTGATGGCTGTGCTATGGGCGTCTTTGGTAACAAATATGGGGGCTATAAAGGTGCGCTGGCTGCCGGACTGATCACCAGTGCGATCGCTCATGCCGGCATTATTCCGCTCTATCCGTTAATGGGCTCGCTGTATGGATCCGGGCTGATGTTCTCCAACATCGATTTCGCCCTGATCTGGCTACCTGTTTTAACCCTGCTGAAATACCTCGGCCTGGCACTGGGCCTGATGCCTTAACAAGGAAAGAAAGATGAAAATTCAACTGGCGCTGGATTTGCTGGATCCGCGGGAAGCGTTAACGGTATTGCGGGAGGCCAGCCCCTATGTCGACATCATTGAAGTAGGCACTTCACTACTGAAACGCAGCGGGATAGCAATTGTAGAGGAAATCCGCAGCATTACCTGCAAGCCGCTGTTTCTGGATATGAAGATCATCGACGGGCCAGAGCGGGAAGCCACGCTGATGGCGCAGTGTAAGCCCGACTATTATTCGATGCTGGCCGTAGCCAGTGATACAGCCGTGCGCAAGGTGCTTGCCATAGCTGAAGAGAACGGAGCTCAGGTAGTGTTCGATCTGCAATCGGTAGTGGATCCGGTGCGTCGTGCGTTCGAACTCAGGGCGCTGGGCGCGCAAAGGCTGTGCGTACATAAAAATGCAGATTGTGGAGACGATCTCTCACTGGCCTTCAGCGAATTTACTGAGATCAGGCGCGAAACAGGATTATCCCTATCGCTGGCGGGAGGGATTTCCTTAAGGACCCTCGGCCCGATCCGGGATCGGCTGGATCCCGATATCATCATTGTAGGCGGCGCGATCCTCAAGGCCACGGATTATGCTGAAGCGGCCAGTGCCTTTAAACAGGGTGCCTGCTCAGCCTGAGCACAAGGAGATCACAATGAACAAGGTCAATGAAATTACCCGTGAAAGCTGGATCCTCAACACTTTTCCGGAATGGGGATGCTGGCTCAATGACGAAATCGCGGCAGAGCAGGTGGCGGCAGGCTCGGTGGCAATGTGGTGGCTGGGCTGTGTGGGGCTGTGGGTCAAAACCCCCGGAGGAGCCAACCTGAGCATCGATTTCTGGTGTGGCAGCGGCAAGCGGCGCAAAGATTTGCCTGCCATGCCGCCCAGCCACCAGATGGCCCGCATGAGCGGCGCGCGCATTGCACAGCCCAATCTGCGGAATACGCCCTTTGTGCTGGATCCTTTTGCCATCCGCGAGATCGACGCGGTGCTGGCAACCCACTATCACGCCGATCATATCGACATCAACGTAGCGGCGGCTGTGCTGCAAAATTGCGATAAAAATGTGCCCTTTATCGGGCCGCAAGCCTGTGTGGATCTCTGGACAAAGTGGGGGGTGCCAGAGAGTCGATGCAGGCTCATCAGGCCAGGTGATGTCATCAAAATTAAGGATGTTGAGATAGTGGTAGTGGAGTCCTGCGATCGAACCATTCTGATCACCGATCCCCCGCGCGCGCTGGCCGATGAGGGAAGCCAGATCCCGGATATGGATCTGCGCTCGGTGAGCTATCTGATTAAAACGCCGGGGGGAAATATCTATCATTCGGGCGACTCCCACTACTCCAATATGTACGCAAGGCACGGCAAAGAGCACAGAATTGATATTGCGCTGGGTTCTTTTGGTGAAAATCCGGTGGGCATCACGGATAAAATGACCGCAGTTGACATCCTGCGTATGGCGGAAGCGTTGCGCACTGAAGTGGTGATCCCGGTGCATCACGACATCTGGAGCAATATGCTGGCCGATTGTCAGGAAATCATGACGTTATATGCGATGCGTCGCGATCGTCTGCAATACAAATTTGTGCCATTTATCTGGCAGCCAGGCGGCAAGTTTGTTTATCCGCAGGACAAAAACCGGCGGGTGTATCAGCATCCTCGCGGCTTTACGGATATTTTCACTGCCGACACCGACCTGCCTTTCCCCTCTTTCCTTTAGAGGGCAGGGCAGGACGCAAGCGGCAACTCAGGGAGAGTTTATGCAAATTGACCACGTTGCCGTCATCCTTCTCAAGGAGGTCGCGACCGAGCCAGGACTGACGGTCAAAGGCCTCTGTCAGCGTACCGGACTTCCTTTACGTCATTTCTATTACCGCTGGGGGAAAATCAATGACTGGCTGAGCCAGCACCACTTTTCGCCACTGAGTAAAGATCCCCGCAAGGGGCTGATGCTGGCGAAAGGTGAAGCGGAGGCGGTCCTTAACCGGCTGGCCACTCTCTCTGGCGCAGAGTACAAACTGCAGGCAGGGGAGCGGCGTGACCATCTTCTGCTCTCGCTGGCGACCAGCCACTTACCGCAGTACAACCGCCATCTTTGCCAGTTGAACAGGGTCAGCCGCAATACCACGCTGGCCGACATTCAGCTGCTTAAACAGCAACTGCAAGCCGGTTACGGCATTACGCTGCTTGCCAGTAAAAAAGGTGGCTATCAGCTCAAAGGGGAGGTGTTAGCGTTAAGACTTTGTGTGTTACAGATGCTGCAGCGGACCCTGAAATATGGGGATGCACAGGCAGAAATGCGCATAAGCCAGCTGATCCTGACCCGGCTGGCTGAACAGGGAGGCTGTGCCAGCACGGCCCCGCAAGCGGCAGACCGGGCCATAGTGCAGGCAGAGCAGCATCTGAAACGCGGCTTCACCGACAAAGATCGCCGGCTGCTGCATAAACTGTTGCTGTTTTGTATGCTGCCCTGTCAGCAGGAGCCGCTGATCCCCTTCAGTGACGCCCAGTTAAACTTTTTGCGCAGCCGGCCAGAGTGTGAGGCTGCTGCCCTGGTAAATGCGCTCCTTACCGAAGAAACAGGGCGGGAGCCTTCAGCAGGTAATACCCTGTTCTTCACCCTCCTGCTTGCCATCAGTAAAAGCCTCAACCGTCCTCCGGCTACCGGCAAGGCTGACCGTGAGTTAATCGCCAGTATTCACCGGTTGATTAACGACTTTCAGGCCCTGTCGGGGATCGCCTTTACTGACGTTTCCCAGCTGGTCAGCCGGTTATTTGCCCACCTTGGCCCTGCGTTACACCGCTGCCTGTTTCATATTCCCAGTGAAAATGTTCTGCGTCAGGAAGTGATGCAGCACTATCCGCTGATTTTTCGACTCTGCCGGCAGGTTATCTGCACGCTGGAATCGGCTTATCAGGTGGAATTTAATGATGATGAACTGAGCTATGTGGCAATAGGTTTTGCGGCCTGGCTGGATAAACGCAAGGAAACCCGCGAGCAGTCGCTGATTCTGGTTACTGAGGGTGGGCTCTCTTCTACGGCGATGCTGGAAAACCAGTTGCGTAATCTGACGGTGGTTCCGCTGGCTATCCGGCACGCTTCGGTCAGTCAGCTGGAGGGCTTAGCCTCTGGCTCGCGCCTGATAGTTTCCACGGTAGCCTTACCGGCTGAAGAGTTTCCTGGCGTTACCGTTATCCGGGTACAGCATATGCTGGCGGCTCATGAAAAATCACTGATCCGCCAGCTGCTGGAAAGGTTTAACGAGATCAACGGCGGGGACGCCGGAGCCAGCCGCCTGTTGCAGACAGAGGCAGGCGCCGCCAGTGAGCTTCATTAATACCCGCCACCAGCGAAGCCTGAACTGTCATCGGTGAGTGCAGTGATATCCGCCACCAGCGAAGCCTGAACTGTCATCGGTGAGTGCAGTGATGCCAGCCATCAACCGATACCAGTGAAATGCAGTGATATCCGCCCGGCCCGGTGGTTTTTCTCAGCTCATAACGCTGACCTGAGCGGCGACGATACGCCAGCCGCAGGGCATTTTTACCCATGTCTGCTGCTGGCGGCCGATTTTATCGGTCCCTTCGCGGGTGAACTCCGTGCTGCACACGGCGTAATCTTCCCCAAAGGTGGTGATCACCGTATGGCGTAAATCACGATCCAGCCCTCTGGAAGGGCGGGAAGCCCGAAAGGCGCGGATCTCCTCAATACCATAAAGGTTTTCACCGGCGCCAAGACGCACTGTCCTGGCGTCGTGCCAGAACAGCTCGTCCAGCACCACAGTGTCGTTGCTGACCAGGGCCTGTTCATAGCGATAAAAGGCGGCAGTGACTTCAGCCAGAATAGCCGGGCGATCGATATATTCACTTTTCATATTCAGGCACTCAGGTTAGCGGGCGCGGCTTTGGCAATGCCCATTTTTTCCAGCGCCCATGCTGCGCGCAGGCAGGCTTCTTCTTTAAACGGCGCGGCAATCAGCTGTAAACCCATCGGCAAACCGCCAGGTGTCTGTAGCGGCACCGTAGTCACCGGCAGGCCGAGGAAGGAGATCGGCTGCGTCAGCATTCCCATACTGGCGCGAATCGGCAAATCGGTACCGTTGATCTGCATCGTTTCCTGACCGATCAGGGTGGCACTGGACGGGGTGGCTGGAGCAATCAGCACATCGAACCGATCAAACAACGGCAGCACCTGCTGTTTGAAATGGTGACGGAAGCGCTGAGCCTGCACATACCAGGCTGAAGGGATCATCGCCCCGGCCAGCAGACGTTCGCGAGACAGCGGTTCAAAGCGTTCCGGTGAGTTTCGGAGCGCGGGCAGGTAAGCATTGCCACCTTCGGCAGCAGTAATAATAAAGGCGGAAGTGCGGGCCAGTTCGGTTTCGGGAAACAGCACTTCATCCTGAGCATTCAGCGCCTTAGCGGCAACTGCGACGGCGGCACGGGCATCGTCATTGCACCAGGTCTGAAAATAGCCGCCCAGCACGCCAAAGCGCAGGTTATCCAGCCCGTGCTCCAGCAACCGGTGCGCGGGATGAATCGCTTTTTCAGCCTGGAAGCTGTCCTGCGGATCGCGCCCCTGCAGGGCGTCGTACACTATCGCCAGATCTTCTGTGCTGCGGGCAAAAGGGCCAATGTGATCCAGGCTGGCGACAAAGGGATGGCTGCCGCTGCGGGAGAGGCGGCCAAACGTCGGTTTCAGACCAAAGATGCCACACAGTGAGGCAGGCACGCGGATTGAACCGTTGGTATCTGTTCCCAGGGAGAAGTTCACCAGGCCAGCGGCCACGGCAGCGGCTGAACCGCCCGAGGAACCTCCGGCAATACGTTGCAGATCGCGGGGGTTTCTCGTCGCGCCATAGTGGCTGTTTTCGGTGGTGAAGCCGTAAGCGTAGGCATCCATATTCAGCATCCCTGACAGCAGGGCACCGGATTCAGCCAGTTTGTTTACCGCCCAGCCGTCCTGCTTCGCCAGCGGACGGTCGCTGAATAAACTGGCTCCGGCCAGCGTGGGATGACCGGCAACATCAAACAGATTTTTTACCGCATAAGGCACGGCGGCCAGCGGGGGCAGCGTGTGCCCCTCTTTGCGCAGGCGATCGATCCGGGCCGCCTCATTCAGCATGCGGTCCTGCGTCACCTGAGTCCAGGCGTTGATCGCCGGGTTCAGCTGTTCAATGTTGTCCAGCGTCTGCCGGGCGATTTCGCGGGCGCTGAACTCGCCTTTGGCAAGGGCGCTTTGCAGTTCACTAATGGGTAAAGAGGCGGGATTCATGCTTTGTACACTCCTGCCACTTCCAGACGATCGTCAAGAGGGAAAGCCATCAACGGCCCGGCCATTCCGGCAATACGGGTAAACTGTACCAGCAGTTCGGCACGGCGTTCATCATCCAGGGGCACGCCCAGAATCTGCTCCATTTGTGCCACATAGTTTGCCCAGTCTGAATGTTGCTTCATGATTTTCTCCTGTTAAAAACCGGCAGCGCTGCCGTTGCTTCTGGGATCCCATGCTCCTTCGAGCATGCCGTTGGTGTGCCGGACAATGGCTCCGGCGTGGCCCACGGCCTCGCTGTAGTCCGGCAGGGCTTCAACCTCATGACCCAGCGCGCGAAGTTGGGCAAAGGTTTCGTCGGAAAACCGGCTCTCCAGCTTCAGCGAATCTGAAGCCTGTCCCCAGGTGCGGCCCAGCAGCCAGCGAGGGGCGCTGACGCACTGTTGCAGCGGCATTCCCTGCACCACATGACGGGTAAAAATGGCGGCCTGAGTTTGTGGCTGACCGTCTCCGCCCATTGAGCCGTAAACCAGTGTCCGGCCATCGTTCAGGCGGGCGGCGGCGGGATTAAGGGTATGAAAAGGCTGTTTCCCCGGTACCAGAGCCAGCAGATGATCGGGATCGAGGCTGAAGGCCGCCCCCGGTTTTGCCAGGTAATGCCGGTATCGGGCAGCACAACGCCGCTGCCAAATTCGTGGTAGATGCTTTGAATAAAGGAGACGGCCAGCCCGCTGCTGTCCATGACGCCCATCCACACCGTGTCGCCGGGGCCTTTACCCGTTCCCCAGGGCGCGGCCTGCTGGTCATCAATTTTTGCAGCCATGTCGGCCAGCACATCAGAATCCAGCAGCGTTTGCATCTCTTCGCGCATGTGCAGGGGATCGGTGATGTAGCGATCGCGCAGGCTGAAGGCAAGTTTGGTCGCTTCAACGATGCGGTGTACCGTCTGCGTTTCATCGGCTTCGGCCATCTTCAACCGATCGGTAATACCGAGAATGGCCAGGGAAACCAGGCCCTGGGTGGGCGGCGTCATGTTATAGACCTCGCCATACTCATGCTGAATGCGCAGCGGCGTGCGGCGTTTCGCACGGTGATTATTTAAATCTTCCAGGGTCACTGGCATTCCCAGTCGCGACATCTCACTGGCGAGTTTGCTGGCCAGCGGGCCGCGATAGAAGCTCTCCAGCCCATCTTCCGTCAGCAGGCTCAGGGTATTTGCCAGATCCGGCTGGGTAAAACGGCTGCCAGCCCTGGGCACTTCACCATCGGGTAGAAATGTCGGGGCAAAACCAGGCTGATTCGCCAGTTCATGATATTTGCTCGCCGTGGCGGAAGCCTGTGATTGCGTAACCGGTATACCGTCAGCGGCATAGCGAATAGCATCAGCAAGTAATCTGGAAACCGGCGTTGGCGTTCCGCCCAGTTCAGCAGAGATGGCCAGCGCTTCGGCCCAGCCGCTGACGGTTCCCGCGACAGTTAACGCAGCCTTAGGGCCACGGTGAGGGATAGTAGCCTCTCCCTGATAGAAGCCGGGTACGGCCAGCGATCCCGCTGCTCCGCTGGCATCAATGGCAATGGGGTCACCCTGGGGTGGGACAATCAGCCAGAAGCCATCGCCTCCCAGCCCGTTCATATGGGGATAGACCACGGCAATCGTCGCCGCTGCGGCTACCATCGCCTCAATGGCATTGCCGCCATCGCGTAAGATGGCCAGCGCGCTCTCACTCGCCAGATGGTGAGGGGCCACGGCCATGCCGAGGGGGGCGATATTACTCTGAATCATTCCACTCTCTTTTTTTAGGGTTACAGAGAACTTACTGAAGCAAGAGCTGTTCCAGTTTGTCAGGTTAACCACGGTTAATGCCTGAAGCGGTCGTTTTTACCGGAAGAAAGAGACAAATTTGCTGGCTGACGGCAAAATGTTTTCCTTAACAGGCACGTTATTTGTATATGTCAGATTCTCTGAAACAAAAGTTACAAGGTCAACGCCATGAAGCAGCTCGATGAACGTCTCAGAAGTCACTACCCGCAACTTTCTCCTCAGGAGCAGCGGGTGGGCGATTTTGTTTTCGATCACTTTGACGATTTGATCAGCTACAACAGCGCTGAGCTGGCACGGCTTAGCGGTGTTTCCAAGGCGACCGTGAGCCGCCTGTTCAAGCGTCTCGGCTATGAAAAATACAAAGACATGCGCGATGAGTTGCGCACCCTGCGGCAAAGCGGAATGCCGCTGACCGATAACCGTGATGCGGTACAGGGCAACACGTTACTGGCCCGCCATTACAAGCAGGAGATGGCGAACCTGACCCAGTGGGTAAACGGTCTGGATGCCACGCAGTTTGGCGAGGTGGTCCGCCAGCTCGCCAGCAGCAAGCGGGTATTCATCATCGGGCTGCGCAATGCTTATCCGGTGGCGCTGCATTTCCGCCAGCAGCTTTTGCAGGCCAGAGGTAACGTTCAGGTGCTGCCGCAGCCTGGCCAGACGCTCTCTGAAGAGCTGGTGGAAGTGACGCCGGAAGATATGGTCGTGGTGCTGGCATTCCGTCGTCGTCCCCGCATTATCAAGCCCTTACTGCAACAATTGCAGCAGGATGGCATCCCCACGCTGGTGATGTGCGAACCCCAGGCGCAGGCGATCGTTGCGCTGGCCCGCTGGCAACTTTGCGCGCCGCTGGACAGCGTTTCCGCCTTTGACAGTTATGCCTCGGCCAACAGCCTGATCAATCTTTTAGCCAACGCGGTGCTGCATGAATTACTGAGTGAAGGACGTCAGCGCATTCATCAGATTGCCGACCTTTACAGCCAGCTGGATGAGCTGGAACAACGCTGATGGGGCACCAGTTTGGTGCTTTGCCTTTTTTCAGGGCAACTTTATTATGCCGGTATTACGCTGTTTTGGACGTTCTGCCGAACAATTTCCTCACTGAATAGCCAACAATTGTCTGACAGTATCTGACTGTCAGAACAGTTAACCTTGCGCTACAACTCCCTTTTTCCTGCCCGCTGATGCCTGCTTTATTCAGGCTCCCTCTTCCTGAGAAAATTTTCCACGCCTTTTGTCTTCGCTGGCACATTAGTTGCAAATAACTTCTTCAAGAATCTTTCGTTTCATGTTTAATTATTCGGGGAACACCTAATGAAAAGAGCATTACTGGCAATGGCAGGCGCGGTACTGATGTTATCGCAGGTGACTCATGCTATGGCCGATCAGTTACAGAACATTGAAAAGCGTGGCGTTCTTCGCGTTGCCGTGCCGCAGGACTTTCCGCCGTTTGGTTCAGTAGGCACCGATCTTCAGCCTCAGGGCTATGACATCGATATGGCGAAGTACCTGGCGAAACAGATGAAACTTAAGTTGCAGCTGGTGCCGGTGACCAGCGCCAACCGCGTGCCTTATCTGCAAACCGATAAAGTGGACCTGGTGATCTCCAGCCTGGGTAAAAATCCAGAGCGTGAGAAAGTCATCGCCTTCAGCCGTGCCTATGCGCCGTTCTTCCTGGGAGTATTTGGCCCCAAAGATGTCCAGCTGAAGGATGCTGCGGCGCTGAGTGGCAAATCCATCGGTGTTACTCGTGGCGCAGTAGAAGATATGGTGCTGAGTGATGTGGCACCTAAGGATGCCCAGTTGAAACGTTATGAAGATAACAATACCACGCTCTCTGCTTACCTTTCTGGTCAGGTGGAGTACGTGGCGACGGGTAACCTGGTGGTGGCGGCTATCGCCCGTCAGAACGCGGAAAAAGCCCCGGTGGCGAAATTCATGCTGAAAGATTCCCCGTGCTTTATCGGCATGCGCAAAGATGAGCCGGCCTTAAAGACAAAAGTGGATGCGCTGATTGAGCAGGCTGTGCAGGACAAAACCCTGAACGGTCTCTCTGAACAGTGGCTGAAAGCGCCGCTGCCAGCCGACCTGGGCGCATAAGGGCAGCACGATGATTGGGCAACTCAACTTTCCTGCGCTGTGGCCTTACTGGCCGGAACTGCTCTCCGGCCTGTGGGTGACCATCCAGCTGACCGTGCTGGCTACCGTGGGTGGCGTGGCGCTGGGGATCCTGGGCGCCGCACTGCGCAGCGGTAAGCCTTCGCTGCTTAGCCGCCTGTGGGGCTGTTATGTGGAGTTAATCCGCAATACGCCGTTTGTGGTGCAGCTGTTTTTTATCGTGTTTGGCCTGCCAAACCTTGGCCTGAAACTCACCGCCGGGGAAGCGGCATTGCTGGCAATGCTGATTAACCTGGGCGCATACAGCACTGAAATTATCCGGGCGGGGATTCAGGTGACGCCGAAAGGGCAGTGGGAAGCCGGACGCGTGCTGGGATTGAGCCGCACGCAGACTTTTTTACGCATCGTCCTGCCGCCGTCACTGAAGCGGATTTATCCGGCGCTGGTCAGCCAGTGCATTATCGTGATGCTCGGATCGTCGGTGGTGTCGCAGGTCTCGTATGAAGAGCTGACGTTTTCCGCCAACCTGATCCAGTCGCGCACCTTTTTGAGTTTTGAAGTTTATCTTGTGACCACGCTGATCTACCTGGCGTTGTCGGTTGTTATGCGTCAGCTGTTGCTGGCTGCCGGACGTAAATGGTTGGGGAGTGCGCCTGGATGAGTACCTTCACCGACTGGGATATCCTGCGCAATCTGCTGCTGGCTGCCCGCTGGACAATTTTGCTTTCCCTGACCGCCTTTTTCGGCGGCACCCTGGTGGCGCTGCCGTTGGTAATGGTGCGGCTGACCCGTCGCCGCTGGCCGATGCGTCTGATCCGGGGCTACATCGAACTGTTTCAGGGCACGCCGCTGCTGATGCAGCTGTTTCTGGCCTTCTTTGGCGTGGCGCTGTTTGGCATTGATGTTTCGCCGTGGACCGCCGCCTCGCTGGCACTGACCTTTTACACCAGCGCTTTTTTGGTGGATATCTGGCACGGCAGCATTCTTGCCCTGCCAAAAGGGCAGTGGGAAGCCTCACGCTGTCTCGGCCTGAATTTCGGTCAGACTCTGTTCCGGGTGGTGTTGCCGCAGGCGCTGCGGATTGGCATCGCGCCGACCGTGGGCTTTGCCGTTCAGGTGGTCAAGGGCACGGCGCTGGCTTCGATTATCGGCTTTGTCGAGCTGACCAAGGCCGGCACCATCCTGAACAACGTGACCTATCAACCCTTTAAAGTTTTCGGGCTGGTGGCGCTGGGCTACTTCCTGATCTGTTATCCGCTGTCCCGCTACAGCCAGTACCTGGAGAAGAAATTTAATGCCGCTCATCACCATTAATCAGGTGCAAAAATATTACGGCGAGAACCACGTTCTGAAAGGGGTGGATCTCGACGTGGACATGGGTGAGGTGATCTCAATCATTGGCCGCAGCGGCTCGGGGAAAAGTACCCTGCTGCGCTGTATGAACGGGCTGGAAGGCTATCAGGAAGGCAGTATCAAGCTGGGCGGTATGACCGTCACCAACCGTGATTCACAGGCGCGTGAAATCAGCCGCTCCGTCGGCATGGTGTTTCAGAACTTCAACCTGTTCCCGCATATGACCGCGCTGGAAAACGTCATGCTGGCGCCACGTCGGGTGTTGAAAAAAAGCGAGGCAGAGTGCCGTTCGCTGGCGGCGCAGATGCTGGAAAAAGTCGGGCTTGGCGACCGGATGGACTATTTCCCCGCCAACCTTTCTGGCGGCCAGCAGCAACGAGTGGCGATTGCCCGTGCGCTGGCGATGAGCCCGAAAGTCCTGCTGTGCGATGAAATCACCTCGGCGCTGGATCCGGAGCTGGTGGGGGAAGTGTTGAAGGTGCTGGAGCAACTGGCAAAAGAGGGGATGACGCTGATTCTGGTCACCCATGAAATGAACTTCGCCCGGGAAGTCGGCGACCGCGTGGTCTTTATGCATCAGGGCCGCGTGTGGGAGCAGGGCGACAGTAAAACCCTGTTCGCCAGCCCACAAACCCAGGAACTCAAACAATTTATCTCGTCGGTGCGTGGCCTGAGCTAAGCGCACATCAGAGAAGGAAAGAGCAGATGGATTTATCAAAGTACCCTCAGATTAACCCGCCACAGCGTTTGCTGATGGGGCCGGGACCGATCAACGCCGATCCGCGCGTATTACGGGCGATGTCCAGCCAGCTGCTGGGCCAGTACGATCCGGCAATGACGCACTATATGAATGAAGTGATGGCGCTTTATCGCGGCGTTTTCCGCACGGAAAATAAGTGGACGATGCTGATCGACGGCACCTCACGCGCCGGGATCGAAGCGATCCTGCTGTCGGCGATCCGTCCCGGCGATAAAGTGCTGGTGCCGGTGTTTGGCCGTTTTGGTCATCTGCTGTGTGAAATTGCCCGTCGTTGCCGTGCGGAAGTGCACACCATTGAAGTGCCCTGGGGTGAAGTTTTCACGCCGGATCAGGTAGAAGATGCGATCAAAAAGGTCCGCCCACGTCTGTTGCTGACGGTGCAGGGCGATACCTCCACCACCATGCTGCAACCGCTGGAAGAGCTGGGCGGCATCTGCAAAAAGTATGGCGTGCTGTTCTATACCGATGCCACCGCCTCGTTTGCCGGTAACGCGCTGGAAACCGATGCCTGGGGGCTCGATGCCGTATCAGCCGGGATGCAAAAGTGCCTCGGCGGCCCTTCCGGTACTTCGCCTGTTACCCTCAGCCCGCAGATGGAAGCGGTGATCCGTAAACGCAAATGCGTGGAAGAGGGCATCCGCACGGCGGCGCATCAGGATGGCGATGATGAGATGATCTACTCGAACTACTTCGATCTCGGGATGATCATGGATTACTGGGGGCCGGAGCGCCTTAATCACCACACCGAAGCGACCAGTGCGCTGTTTGGCGCGCGCGAGTGTGCACGGCTGATCCTTCAGGAAGGGCTGGATAACGGCATTGCCCGGCATAAGCTGCATGGCGATGCGCTGCTGAAAGGCATCCAGGGCATGGGCCTGGATACCTTTGGCAACCTCAAACATAAAATGAACAACGTGCTGGGCGTGGTTATTCCTCAGGGTGTTAATGGCGACCAGGTACGCAAGCTGATGCTGGAAGATTTTGGCATTGAAATCGGCACCTCGTTCGGCCCGCTGCATGGCAAAGTGTGGCGTATCGGCACTATGGGATACAACGCCCGTAAAGACTGTGTGATGCAGACCCTCAGCGCGCTGGAGTCGGTGCTCAACTACCTGGGCTACAACACCACCCAGGGAGCCGCGATGCAGTCAGCCTGGGATCATTACGCCAACGGGAGCCACTGATGAACGACGGCCTGATGAGTGCCTCAAGTGCGGCGCAGGCTGCCGCCAGAGTGATGGCGCGTTGCGATCGTCTGGCAGAGATCAGTGAAACGCCGGGCTGCCTTACGCGCGTCTATCTCTCACCTGAGCATATGCAGGCTAATACGCTGGTGGGGGAATGGATGCGGGCTGCCGGAATGCGGGTCTGGCAGGACAGCGTGGGCAATATCTGTGGCCGCTATGAAGGGCTGGAAGCGGGAGCCCCGGCGCTGCTGTTGGGGTCACATCTGGATACGGTACGCAATGCTGGCCGGTATGACGGCATGCTGGGCGTGCTGACCGCCATTGAAACCGTACAGGCGTTGCATCTCCAGCAACAGCGTTTACCGCTGGCAATTGAGATTGTAGGTTTTGGCGATGAAGAGGGCACGCGCTTTGGCATTACTTTGCTGGGCAGCCGTGGCCTGACCGGCACCTGGCCTGAGAGTTGGCTGACGCATCCCGATGGCAACAGCATTACCGTCGCTCAGGCGATGGCAGATTGTGGACTGGATAGCGGGGCCGTTCACCATGCCGCGCGCAAAGTCAGTGACATCGTCGCCTATCTGGAACTGCATATTGAGCAGGGTCCCTGTCTGGAACAGGAAGATCTGGCGCTGGGCGTGGTCACGGCCATCAATGGTGCGCGTCGTCTCAACTGCCAGTTTGTGGGGGAAGCGGGGCACGCCGGCACGGTGCCAATGACGCACCGCAAAGATGCGCTGGCCGCCGCCGCCGAATGGATGGTTTACATTGAGCAGACCACGCCGGAACAGAGTCACGACCTGGTGGCAACGGTTGGTACGCTGCAATGTTCGCCTGGTGCGGTAAACGTTATTCCCGGTGAAGTGGCCCTGACGCTGGATATCCGGGGGCCGGAGGATAAGCCGCTGGCGGAACTGCTTTCCAGCCTGCTGACTCAGGGCGAAGCCATTGCGCTGCGCCGTGGGCTGACCTTCAGCGCTGACGAGTATTATCAAATCCCTGCGACGCGCTGTGATGAAGGTTTGCAGGCGGCCTTAAGCCGTGCTGTGACCGGAGTGCAGGGGCGTAGCCTCTCACTGCCGAGCGGGGCGGGGCATGATGCCATCGCCATGGCCGGGCGCTGGCCTGTTGGCATGCTGTTTGTGCGCTGTGACCGTGGCATCAGCCACCATCCTGCAGAAGCCGTACAGGAAAAAGATGTCGCGCTGGCTGTTCAGGCCTGGACTCAGGCTGTATGGGATCTGGCTGTATCAGGGGGCCATCACCACTTGCCGCTGATGGACGAATAAATAAGCCGGAATCAGACAGGCAAATCCCTGTAAACGGTAGAAAATTTTCAGGAGGTTGTGATGACGCTGGAACAGTTTAACGACGCCCCGGAGCAGGAGGCGAACAGGCAGATCGCTCACTGTGTGGCGATCCCTGAATGGGCAAGGGAACTGGTTGCGGCCAGGCCTTTCGCCACCCTGGAAGCCTTGCTGAAGAGCGGTGACGAGCTGGCGCGAAGCTGGGACGGGCAGGCGTTGAATCAGGCGCTGTCTGCCCATCCCCGCATCGGTGAAAAAGCTGGCGGCAACGGCAAAGAGGCTGAACTTTCCCGTAACGAACAGTCCAGCGTTAATGCGCAGGATGATGACCTGAAACAGGCGCTGAGGGCGGGTAATGCCGCTTACGAGCAGCGCTTTGGCCGGGTATTTCTGATCCGGGCGAAAGGGCGCAGTGGTGAAGAGATGCTGGCTGAGTTGCAGCGGAGACTGAATAACGATCCCCAACCGGAGCAGCAGGAAGCACTGAACCAGCTGCGTGAAATTACGCTGTTACGCCTTAAGGAGGCCTTTCTGTGAGCACTATTACCACACACGTTCTGGATACTGCATGGGGTAAACCCGCCGTCGGCGTGGCGATCGCTCTGGAACAGGAGCGTGGCCAGGGCTGGACCCTGCTGGCGGAAGGCCGCACGGATGCGGATGGCCGTATCAAAGATCTGACGCCAGCCGGGCTGGGTGCCGGTCGCTATCGTCTGATTGCGCAACTCGGCGACTACTTTGCTGCCTCGCAGCGTGAGGCGTTATATGTCACTGCGCAAATCGACTTCCGCCTTCCAGAGGCAGAGAGTCATTACCATTTGCCATTTCTTATCTCTCCCTGGTCCTGGTCCACTTACCGGGGTAGCTGATATCGCCTCTCCTCTTCAGCCGCGTTAGCCGCAGCCTGAAGGCGATATCTTACTTCTCATCTTGGTACCACGCCCACGCCTGTGGGATAGCAATGAAGGGTGAACTCATGAGCGTCAGGCCAGAAGATACGCGTTATCCGGCAGGGAAAACCTTTGCCTGGGGATTGCAGCACGTCCTTACCATGTACGGTGGGATTATCGCCCCCCCGCTGATTATTGGCTCTGCTGCCGGTCTGCACGGCGCGCAGCTGGGGATGCTGGTCACTGCTGCACTCTTTGTCAGTGGCTTTGCCACCCTGCTGCAAGCGTTGGGGGTGCCGGGCTTCGGTTCACGCCTGCCGCTGGTGCAGGGCGTTTCCTTTGCCGGTGTGGCGACGATGGTGGCGCTGGTCACCAGCGGGGGCGGTCTGCCGGTGGTGTTTGGCGCGGTAATCGCTTCGTCCCTGATCGGTCTGCTGATTGCGCCACTGTTTGCCCATATCATTCGCTTCTTTCCTCCGGTGGTCACCGGCACCGTTATCACGGTTATTGGCCTGTCACTGATGCCGGTAGCTGCCCGCTGGGCGATGGGCGGAAATCCCACCGTGCCTGGCTGGGGATCAACGTCAAATATCGGGCTGGCTGCGATGACGCTGGGGCTGGTGCTTTTATTGAATCGCCTGGGGAATGGTGCGATTAAACGCCTGGCGGTGCTGCTGGCGATGGTGCTGGGCACCCTGTTCGCTCTCTTTAATGGCGCCACGCATTTCTCCCAGGTGATGCAGGGGGAAATGGTTGCGCTGCCTGGCGTACTGACCTTTGGTATGCCGGTATTTGATCTGGCAGCCATACTGTCGATGACGCTGATAGTGCTGGTATTGCTGACCGAAACCACAGCGGGACTGATAGCCATTGGCGAAATTGTCGGCACCGACGTGGATGGCAAACGCATTGCAAAAGGCCTGCGGGCCGACATGTTGACCAGCGCGCTGGCCCCGCTGTTCAACTCTTTTCCGCAAAGTGCTTTTGCACAAAACATCGGGCTGGTGGCTATCACCGGCATAAAAAGTCGTTATGTGGTGGCTGCGGGCGGGGTGATCCTGGTCGTGCTGGGCTGTTTACCGGTGCTGGGAAGAATGGTGGCTGCCGTGCCCATGCCGGTGCTTGGTGGGGCAGGTGTGGTGCTGTTCGGAACGGTAGCAGCCAGCGGCATCCGCACGCTGGCAAAGGTGGATTACAAAGACAATATGAATCTGGTGATTGTAGCCACCTCAATTGCCTTTGGCATGATCCCGATCGTTATGCCTTCGTTTTATGATCAGTTCCCCGGCTGGGTGCGCACTATCTTCCACTCCGGGATCAGCGCCGCCTGTCTGGTCTCAGTGACGCTGAATATTGTGTTTAACCGCACGGCAAACCAGGCTGTAGCCGCGCAGCCCGCGATTAAAAACTGAAGGCGTCTGCATCGCGCCAGGCCGGGAATTTCTCACGGTATTCACGCAGATTTTCCAGCGACAGCTCCGCAGTCAGGATCGCAGGCTGATGGGCTTCACCGGCGGCCATGATCTCACCCTGCGGGCTGATAATCCGGCTGTCGCCGCTGTACTGATGCTGATTGCCGTCGCTGCCCACGCGGTTACATCCGGCGATGTAGGCCTGGTTCTCAATGGCACGGGCCAGCAGCAGGGCCTGCCAGTGACCGGCACGGGCAGCAGGCCAGTTGGCAACATAGAGCGCCAGGTCGTAATCATTGTTGTTGCGGGAAAACACCGGGAAGCGCAGGTCATAACAAACCTGCGGCAGAATGCGCCAGCCGCGCCACTCGATAATCTCGCGGCGATCGCCTGCCAGGTAGTGGTGATGTTCATCTGCCATACGGAACAGGTGACGCTTGTCGTAGCTGTGAACTTTGCCTTCGGGTTCCACCAGCAAAAAACGGTTTACCGCGCCCTTTGCTGTCTGAATAGCCGCGCTGCCGCCCACCATCGCTTTAGTGGCTCTGGCTTTTTCATGTAGCCACTCCACTACCCGAGCCTGCGGCAGCGAGCTTTTCGCCGCTTCCATCGCAAAGCCGGTAGTGAACATCTCAGGCAGAATAATCAGGTCTTTATCGTGCAGATCGGCCAGCAGGGTATCAAAGAAAGCCAGGTTGGCTTCGCCATCCATCCAGACCAGCGGCTGCTGTAAAACGGTGAGGTTTAAAGTTGACACAGGAGCTCCGCAGCAGCGTCCAGCGTGGCTTCCTGTTTGGCGAAGCACAGGCGGATCAGTTTATGAGGGAAAGGATCGGCACAGAACACCGACAGCGGAATGGCCGCCACGCCCACTTCTTTGGTCAGCCACTGGCAGAAATCCACGTCGTTCATATCGGAGATGGCGCTGTAATCTGCCAGCAGGAAATAGGTGCCTTCGCAGGGCAGCACTTCCAGACGACTTTTCGATAAGGCCTGCACAAAACGATTGCGGCGCGCACGATAGAAGTCCGGCAGCTCACGATAATGCCCAGGTTCGTTCTTAAGCATATCGGCTAGCGCCAGTTGCGCCGGGGTATTCACCGAGAAAGTCAGGTACTGATGCACCTTACGCACTTCAGCCGTTAAGGCCGCAGGTGCCACGCAGTAACCCACTTTCCAGCCGGTCATATGAAAAGTTTTACCAAAAGAGGAGACGGCGATTGCCCGCTCACGCAGTTGCTCATGGGCCAGCACGCTGGCATGTCCCTGTTGATCAAAACAGATGTGCTCATACACTTCATCGCTCAGCACATAGGTTTCCTGCGCTTTAATCGCCTGCCACAGCGAGGCAAAATCGCTTTTCTGCCAGACAGTAGCAGAAGGATTGTGCGGGGTGTTCAGGATCACCAGACGGGTACGGTCGGAGAGCAGATCGGTAAACGCCTGCCAGTCAACGCGGAATGCCGGAGGCTGAAGGGCGATACGCTTCATCACCCCACCCGCAAGCGTCACCGCCGGGGCATAGCTGTCATAGCTGGGGTCAAAACAGATCACTTCATCGCCGGGACGAACCAGTGCAGTAATCGCCGCATACAGCGCTTCCGTTGCGCCGGATGTCACCGTTACTTCGCTGTTGCTGTCAGGTTTATAACCGTAAAGTTCAGCCGTTTTCACCGCAATGGCGTCGCGCAGGGGTTGCACGCCTGTCATCGGCGCATACTGATTGGCCCCCAGGCTGACGTGATGCGCCAGACGCTCTTTCAGGTAGTCCGGGCCGTCGAAATCAGGAAAGCCCTGGGAGAGATTGATGGCGTTGTGCTGTGCTGCCAGCGCGCTCATTTGGGTGAAAATGGTGGTGCCTGAAGCAGGCAATTTGCTTTCGGGAATTAGCGGAGTCTGACTCATGAATGATAACCCTTGAAGAACGGTTTTTATGATGTGTTAGCCCTGTATTGCTGCCACTATAGCCCTGATGCTACTATTTGGCAATCAAGACGCTTAGACGTCTAAAAGCGTTTAAATCCCCCGCGTTTGCGGCTAAATAAGGAAAGGTATGAGCAGCTCTCCACAGTTGGATCAGTTGGTGGCAGCCTGTCACTGGGTCGGGGCAAGAGGGTGGGCACCGGCTACCGGCGGTAACATGTCAGTGCGTCAGGACAGCGAATATTGTCTGCTGAGCGAGTCAGGAAAGGACAAAGGTGCGCTGACGCGTGAAGACTTTATCCAGGTGGAGATCGCCTCAAACCGGGTGCCCTCAGGGCGTAAACCCTCGGCGGAGACCGGGCTGCACACGCTAATCTATCGCCTGTTCCCGCAGGCGGGTGCTGTGCTGCATACGCATACGGTTAACGCCACGGTGCTTTCAAGGGTTGAGAAAGGAACCGCAGTAGTGCTGCAGGGTTATGAAATGCAGAAAACCCTCTCCGGGCAGACTTCGCATCTTGACGCCGTGCCGGTTGCGCTTTTCGATAACGATCAGGATATTGATGCTCTTGCCCTGCGCATTGCCGCGTTTGCTGAAACCACGCCGCTGCGTTATGGTTTTTTGCTGCGGGGGCACGGGCTGACCTGCTGGGGAAAAGATGTGGCTGAAGCCCGCCGGCATCTTGAGGGGCTGGAATTTCTGTTCCAGTGTGAATTACAACGTCGTGTGCTGGAGGCCAAATGATCCGCGCGATTATCACCGATATAGAAGGTACCACCAGCGATATTCGCTTTGTTCACAACGTGCTGTTCCCTTATGCACGTGAGAACCTGGCTGCCTTTGTGGCTGCTTTCCAGCACCGCGAAGATGTCGCCCAGACGTTAAACGAGCTGCGTGAAGAGATTGCTCAACCGCAGGCCAGGGTAGAAGATTTGATCACCGTGCTGTTCGGGTTTATGGATGAAGACCGCAAGTCCACCTCGCTGAAAGCCTTACAGGGGATGATCTGGCATGACGGCTACGTCAGCGGCAGTTTTACCGGTCATCTCTACCCGGACGTTTTGCCCGCCTTAGAAAAGTGGCGGCAGCAGGGTGTTGATCTCTATGTTTATTCCTCCGGCTCCGTGGCAGCGCAGAAATTGTTATTTGGCTACAGCGATGAGGGTGATATCTCTACCTTATTCAGCGGCTATTTTGACACCCATGTAGGGGCCAAGCGCGAAGTGCAATCCTACCGCAATATTGCGGCAGAGGTCGGTCTGCCAGCCCACGAGCTGCTGTTTTTATCAGACATACACCAGGAGCTGGACGCCGCAAGGGAAGCGGGCTGGAACACCGTGCAGTTACTGCGTGACGAAGCGGATGCCCAAAGCCGCCATCGTCAGGTTAACCGTTTTGATCAGATCAACCTGGAGCTGTTTTCCTCATGAGTGCACTGACAATTTTTACCGACAGCGAAGCGACCACCCCGGTGTGGCACAGCACAGATGCTGAAGAGATCCGCCAGAGACTGAATGCGAAAGAAGTGCGTTTCGAGCGCTGGGAAGCGGATCGCGATCTGGGTGAAAACCCGGAGCCTGAGAAGGTGATCAATGCTTATCAGCACGCCATAGATAAGCTGGTGGCGGAAAAAGGCTATCAGAGCTGGGATGTGATCAGCATGCGTGCGGATAATCCCCAAAAAGAAGTTTTACGCGGCAAGTTCCTTTCCGAACATACGCATGGAGAAGATGAAGTGCGTTTCTTTGTTGAAGGGGCGGGGCTGTTCTGCCTGCACCTGGATGGGCACATCTATCAGATTCTGTGTGAGAAGAACGATCTGATTTCCGTTCCGGCCGGCACGCCGCACTGGTTTGATATGGGCTCTTCGCCGCATTTCACCGCCATCCGGATTTTCGATAATCAGGAAGGTTGGATCGCCAATTTCACCGGCGATACCATCGCGGATGCCTATCCCCGTCTGCCTTAGCGCTTCCTGATACCGGGAGACGTTTTAAAACGCTGATACCGGTCACGAGCCAGTAACAGGACATTCAGCGTGGCCTGGCGAAACCTTTGCCGTCCCTGGTGGGCGGCAAAGGGTCATTCTCAGATTATCGGGCCGGCTGGAAAATGCCTGCTTCAACCTGTGCAGGCGTGACCACGCCGGTGTCCAGCACCCAACCGCTAATCAGCGACGCTGGCGTAACGTCAAACGCAGGGTTATAAACTTGCGCATTTTCAGGTGCCCACTGTACGTCGCCAAAGCTGCCCGAAACGCCGGTGACTTCACTGGCGGCACGCTGCTCTATCGGGATTGCGCTGCCGTCCGGACAGGCTGGATCCAGCGTGGTATGCGGGGCGGCCACGTAGAAAGGAATACCGTGATACTGTGCCAGTACGGCCAGGCTGTAAGTGCCAATCTTGTTTGCCACGTCGCCGTTAGCCGCAATACGATCGGCACCGACCCAAATCGCATCCACCTGCTTCTGTGCCATCAGGCTGGCAGCCATGCTGTCACAAATCAGGCGATAAGGGACGCCCAGCTCGCCAAGTTCCCAGGCGGTAAGACGGCCACCCTGCAACAGCGGGCGGGTTTCATCAACCCAGACATTTTCCACCTTGCCTTCCTGCCAGCCGCGGGAAATCACCCCCAGCGCGGTGCCGACACCAGCAGTAGCCAGGCCACCCGTATTACAGTGGGTCAGCAGACGGCTGCCCGGCTTGATCAGCTTCGCGCCCGCCGTCGCGATGTTATCGCACAGCGCTTTATCTTCTTCCACCAGGCGCAACGCTTCAAACGTCAGCGCGGTGACAAAGTTATCCTGGACCAGCGCCAGCTTCATCCGATCCAGATTATTCATCAGATTAACGGCGGTGGGACGGGATGCCCGCAGCACTTCCAGCGCCTCAGCCAGCTCGGGTTTTGACAGCCCTTTCTCAGCCAGCAGGGCCAGCAGCAGGCTGGCAGAGAGGCCAATCAGCGGCGCGCCCCGGACTCTCAACGCTTTGATATGGTCAACCAAATCGGTAACGCCGGGCGTCGGGCACCAGGTTTTTTCTGCGGCAGCGCCTGCTGGTCGAGGATCCAGAGCTGATTATCACGAACTTGTAAGCTGGTTGTGCTGAGTGTCTGCATGAAGGTTAAATCCTGGTTGCGTAATAAGGGCATATTGTGCCAACATGCTGAACGGATGTATAGACGTCTGCACGGCTTATACGCAACAAAATCGCGCCATAAAGCGAATCGCGTGCCTGGCGGACCGGAACGTTTTGAAGAGGGTCAGACAATGTCACAATACCGTACCTTCACCGCAGCGGATGCCGTGGAATATGCCCGCCAGTTTGGTGGCGTTGAAAATCCAGCCAGTCTGGTAGAGTCGCAGGAAATTGGCGACGGTAACCTGAACCTGGTCTTCAAGATCTTCGACGATCGGGGCGCAAGCCGGGTGATCGTCAAACAGGCGCTGCCCTATGTGCGTTGCGTCGGCGAATCCTGGCCGTTAACGCTGGATCGTGCCCGTATAGAGGCGGAAGTGCTGCAAATTCACGGCAAATATTGCCCTCAGCACACCGTAAAAATCCTGCATTACGATCCGGTTCTGGCGGTGATGGTGATGGAAGATCTCTCCAGCCACGCTATCTGGCGCGGTGAGCAGGTTAAAGGCGTTGATTACCCACAGGCGGCTTCTCAACTGGGGGAATATCTGGCACAGACGCTGTTCCACACCTCAGATTTTTATCAGCACCCTCATCAGAAAAAAGCCGATGTTATCCGCTTCACTAATCCTGAACTCTGTGACATCACCGAAGAGCTGTTCTTCAATGAACCTTATGAAGTGCATGAACGTAACGGCTATCCGCGTGCGCTTGAGCCGCTGGTTGCCACCCTGCGTAATGATGATGAACTGCGTCTGAAGGTAGCGGGGCTGAAGCATCGCTTCCTCTCTAATGCCGAGGCTCTGTTGCACGGTGATGTGCACAGCGGCTCCATTTTTGTGGCAGAAGGCAGCCTGAAAGTGATTGATGCGGAGTTTGGTTACTACGGCCCGATCGGTTTTGATGTGGGCAGCGCGCTGGGTAACCTGCTGGTGAACTACTGCGCGTTACCGGGTCTGCTTGCCCCGCGTGAAGCGGCAGACGCACGTGAAAAACGTCTGCGTGATGTTGGGGCGACCTGGCAGAGTTTTGCGGAAGGTTTCCTGGCGCTGGCGGCTGAGAAATCTCAGGACCGTGCGCTGGCCTATCCGGGCTATGCCGCTGAGTTCCTGAAGAAAATCTGGCAGGACACGCTGGGCTATTGTGGCGTGGAAGTGATTCGCCGCACGGTGGGCATGTCTCAGGTTGCTGATATTAAAAACATTGCGGATAACGCTATGCGTATTGAATGCGTGCGTCAGGCGATTACCCTGGGCCGCACCCTGATCCTGGCTGCCGACCATATTGAAAACAGCGACGCGCTGATTGCGCGCGTGCGGCAGAACGGCTGAGCCTGAAACCCTGTCAGCCTCATACTAAAAGGGTGAAGTGCTGCTTACCAAAAGGCGTGAGATGACTCCGTCTTTTCTAAGACTGCTCACAAATGCTGAAGCGATGGGAGCCTGTGCCTTGAGCAAAGCATCACGGGCCATGGACGGCCCGTTCAGTTAAGCTGCTTCTGTCTTCCGCTGTTGCTCACTCTCCGGCTTCTGCTCCGGCTCTGCTCTCTTTACCGGCTTAGTGGCCAGCTCCTCAGGATCAAACTCATCCACATTGATCGAACGCAGGCGACTGGCTTCCGCACGGGTCAGGATGGCGGCTTCCTCCTCGTTGATCCATTTCTCCTGTAAGCCCTGTTTTGCCAGCTGATCCAGACGGGTAAAGGAGTAATGTTTTTTATGCTGTTTGCAGAGGCGATCGTGAATGACTTCGGCAGCCATCACATCTGCCAGCGCTTCTTCAAGCTGTCCGGCAGGGTTATGCTCGCCCGGAGTAAGATACATCCCGCGGCCCAGCCGGGTACGGGTTGCCGAAGGGGTTTGCAGCATCCTCGCCAGCTTATGATCCAGGCGGTCTGAAGGAGCACGGCAATGACGCCCGACGGGGAAAATCGTTATCCGCAGAACGGCGGCAACCAGACGATTAGGGAAATTACGTAACAGGTCGTCGATAGCAGTTTCGGCCTGGTTCAGGGCATCCTGAACCCCCCAGTGCACCAGCGGCAGGTCAGCTTCCTGACGGCCTTCATCGTCGTAACGTTTCAGCGTCGCAGAGGCGAGGTAAAGCTGGCTCAACACATCGCCCAGACGGGCAGAAATTCGCTCGCGACGTTTCAGGCTGCCGCCCAGCACCGACATGGAGATATCCGACAGCAAAGCCATGTTAGCGCTAAGGCGATTCAGATGCTGATAGTAGCGGCGTGTGGCATCTCGGGTCGGTGACGGGCTGGTGAGGCCACCTGTCAGTCCCAGCCACAGGCTGCGCATCTTATTACTCCCTACGTGCCCGACATGGCTGAACAGGGCTTTATCGAAAGCGGGAACATCGTTGTTCTGCGCGGCAGCCATCTCATCCAGCACGTAGGGATGGCAGCGAATGGCCCCCTGGCCAAAGATAATCATGCTGCGGGTCAGGATGTTTGCGCCTTCAACGGTAATCGCAATAGGTGCGCCCTGATAGGCCCGGGCAAGGAAGTTGCTTTTACCCAGCATAATGCCCTTACCGCCTGCGATATCCATTGCATCGACAATCGCGCGCTGCCCACGGTGGGTACAGTGGTATTTAACAATAGCGGAAAGCACCGCCGGCTTTTCACCCAGCATAATGCCGGAAGTGATCAGCGTGGCTGCGGCATCCATCACGTACGCGTTGCCGGCGATACGCGCCAGAGGCTCTTCGATACCCTCCATTTTACCAATAGGCAGACGGAACTGGCGACGAATATGGGCATAGGCACCAATCGCCAGAGCGATGCTTTTCAGGCTGCCGGTAGAGTTAGAGGGCAGGGTAATTCCCCGTCCAACGGAGAGGCATTCCACCAGCATCCGCCAGCCCTGACCGGCCATTTCAGGGCCGCCAATGATGTAGTCGATCGGCACGAAAATAGCGTTACCGCGTGTGGGACCGTTCTGGAACGGCACGTTCAGCGGGAAGTGACGGGTGCCAATCTCCACGCCAGCCGTGTCGGTTGGAATCAGCGCACAGGTGATGCCCAACTCTTCCGTTTCGCCCAGCAGATGTTCCGGATCGGAAAGCTTAAACGCCAGCCCCAGCACGGTCGCGACGGGCGCCAGGGTGATATAGCGTTTGTTCCAGGTTAACCGCATCCCCAGCACCTGCTGACCCTGCCAGTTACCCATGCAGACCACGCCGGTATCCGGAATGGCACCGGCATCAGAGCCCGCCTCGGGGCTGGTCAGGGCAAAGCAGGGGATCTCCTGACCGCGCGCCAGCCGGGGCAGATAGTGATCTTTCTGCTTATCCGTGCCGTAATGCTGCAACAGCTCGCCAGGGCCGAGTGAATTGGGCACGCCTACGGTGATCGCCAGAATGCCCGATACTCCCGCCAGTTTCTGCAGGACACGAGCCTGCGCATAAGCTGAGAAAGCCAGCCCGCCATACTCTTTTTTAATGATCATCGCGAAGAAACGCTGTTCTTTCAGATAGGCCCAGAGTTCTGGCGGCAGATCCGCCATCTCATGGGTGATCTGGAAATCATTCGCCATGCGGCAGGCTTCTTCTACCGGGCCGTCCAGAAACGCCTGTTCCTCTCCGGTCAGTCGGGGTTGCGGATAGTTATGCAATTTCTGCCAGTCCGGCGTGCCCCGGAACAGATCGCCTTCCCACCAGGTCGTGCCGGCCTCAATCGCCTCTTTTTCGGTGCGTGACATCGGCGGCATGACTTTCTGGAAGGTATGCAGCATCGGTTTTGAAAACATCGCGCGGCGCAACGGCAGCAGGTTGAAAGGCAATAAAATCATCGCCAGCGGGATCAACAGCCACGGCGTCCAGACCTGCGCGACTGCCCATGCCACTGTCCATGCGAGCAAAATCACACTGCTCAGCAGCAGGTTTACGCGGTGATAAAAGAGGGCGCCGATCAGGGCGATCGTGGCCAGGATACTGAGAACCATCATGACTGTTGCTCCGTAAGTAGTAAGAGGTCTGACCTGTTGATTACAGGTGTAATGGAGAACCCCTGGCTTAGCAATCTGTTTACATAATAACTACAACCTGGCTCACAAAGTGGCCGCACCAAAAGTCAAAGCACCCCCTCATGCAGCGGGGCGCTTTTCGCTCCTCTCCCAACTTGGTAAACTGGCAAAAAACCTCACCCTAAAAGGACTCCCCTATGTATCAGGACATCATTCGTGCGGAACTCAACGAAGCCGCGGATACGCTGACTAAATTTCTCAGTGATGACGCCAACATCCACGCCATCCAGCGTGCTGCCGTGTTGCTGGCCGATTCGTTTAAGGCGGGTGGGAAAGTGCTTTCCTGCGGTAACGGCGGCTCCCACTGTGACGCCATGCATTTTGCCGAAGAGCTGACCGGGCGCTACCGTGAAAACCGTCCGGGCTACCCGGCTATCGCTATCTCTGACGTCAGTCATCTCTCCTGCGTCAGCAATGATTTCGGCTACGATTTTGTTTTCTCACGCTACCTGGAAGCGGTGGGCAAAGCCGGAGATGTGCTGTTTGGCATCTCCACTTCCGGTAATTCTGCCAATGTGATTAAAGCTGTTGAAGCTGCCCGTGCGCAGGGAATGAAAGTGATTACCCTGACCGGGAAAGATGGCGGCAAAATGGATGGCATGGCCGATGTGGAGATTCGCGTGCCGCACTTTGGCTATGCCGATCGTATTCAGGAGATCCACATCAAAGTGATCCACATCCTGATCCTGCTGATCGAAAAAGAGATGGCTAAATAATCTTTCTGGTCAGCTGCGGCTGGCCGCTACGTGAGGATTTTCTATGTGCGAATTGCTCGGGATGAGCGCGAATGTCCCAACGGATATCTGTTTTAGCTTTACCGGGCTGGTGCAGCGCGGAGGCGGGACCGGTCCGCACAAGGACGGTTGGGGCATCACCTTTTATGAAGGCAAAGGCTGCCGCACATTTAAAGATCCTCAGCCGAGTTTTAACTCACCGATAGCGCGGCTGGTGCAGGATTACCCTATCAAGTCCTGTTCGGTGGTGGCGCATATCCGTCAGGCCAACCGGGGGGAAGTGTCGCTGGAAAATACGCATCCCTTTACCCGTGAGGTATGGGGACGTAACTGGACTTACGCGCATAACGGACAGTTGAAAGGCTATCGTGGCATGGACACCGGGCAGTTCCGCCCCGTTGGTGAAACGGACAGTGAACAGGCATTTTGCTGGCTGCTGCACAAGCTCACCACGCGCTATCCCCGCACGCCGGGTAACTGGCCTGCGGTGTTTCGTTATATTGCTGAACTGGCGGCGGAACTGCGTGAGAAAGGGGTATTCAATATGCTGCTGTCGGACGGGCGCTATCTGATGGCGTTCTGCTCCACCAATCTGTTCTGGATCACCCGCCGGGCCCCGTTTGGCAAAGCCACGCTGCTGGATCAGGACGTTGAGATTGATTTTCAGAAGCAGACCACGCCGAACGACGTGGTCACGGTGATCGCCACCCAGCCCCTGACGGGCAATGAAACCTGGAACAAGATTGAACCAGGTGACTGGGCGCTATTTTGTCTCGGTGAGCGCGAGCGCTGATCCGGGTGCTGGCGTGCCGATCAGGGAACCAGGATTGTTCAGCACGTAATGCCCGTCGTTGACAATGACCGACGGAGGCAGCCGGTTCTGCACAAACTGCGCATAGCCTGGCTGCAGTTGCTGCCAGAAGCTGTAATAAACCGAGTTGCGATGACGCTGCAGATTGCTGTCGGTCATGCGGAACGGATAAATACTGACTTCCACGCGTGACTGGCCGTTACGCAGCGCGGCTTCCACATAGTGATAAATCTCTTCGATATAGGTATCGGTCATCGCATAGCAGCCAATCGACACGCAGCTGCCGTGGATCATCAGGTATTTGCCTTCATAACCCTGCTGGCGATCGTATTCGTTAGGAAAACCGACGTTGATAGCACGATAGAAACGGCTGTCAGGCTTCAGCTGGGAAAGGCCCACGCTGTAAAATCCTTCCGGACTTTTGAAATCGCCCTGACGACGTTTAGGCCCTAAGCCACCTGAAAAATTACAGATGCGGTAGCTGTCCAGCAGACGGTAGTCGTTACCGATCTTGCCATAAAGTTCAAGCGTACGTTCTTCTTTAAAGATCTGGATATACACGGGGGTGCCGAGTAACTGTTTCTTTAACTCTTTGCTTACCGGCGCGAGCGGAAGTACCGGAGTGGTAGGTACGCTGGCGAAGACGACGGCTGGCAGTAAAAACATCGCAAACAGGAGTGCGATTTTGCCCATTCTGGTGCCCTTGAAAAAGAGGGGTGGATGCTGCGTCAAAAGACGCTGTTACTTGCAATCCCGGAATTATCCGCTATCGCAGCGCCACATTAGCATTGTCTATTTTTTTATCAAGTGGACAGGCAATAAATCCGGAAAGAAAACTCCCGGCAGCCCCTTGCCGCTGCGCTTTGCGTGCAAAAACGCATATTGAATTCGGTTTAATTGACTGTATACTTATCCAGTGCATCCGGGGGGGATATGCGAAAGATCATTCACGTTGATATGGACTGCTTTTTCGCAGCAGTGGAAATGCGCGACGATCCCAGTCTGCGCGATATCCCGATCGCCATCGGCGGCAGCCATCTGAAGCGAGGGGTGATCAGCACCGCTAACTATCCCGCCCGCAAATTTGGCGTTCACAGCGCCATGTCTACGGCAATGGCGCTGAAGCTTTGCCCGCACCTGAAAGTGGTGCCTGGCCGCTTCGAGGCGTATAAAGAAGCCAGTGGCCATATTCGTGAAATCTTCTCGCGTTACACCAGCCTGATTGAACCCCTCTCGCTTGATGAAGCCTATCTGGATGTCACTGACAGTCCGCATTGTCACGGCTCGGCCACGCTGATGGCCCGTGAAATCCGCCAGACCATCTCCCGCGAACTGAATCTCACTGCTTCTGCCGGCATTGCTCCAGTTAAATTCGTGGCAAAAATAGCCTCGGATTTAAATAAGCCGGATGGTCAGTTTGTGATTACGCCCGACACGCTGCCGCAGTTCTTACTGACGCTTCCTCTGGCAAAAATCCCCGGTGTGGGCAAGGTCACGGCAAAAAAACTCGAAGAGATGGGCCTCTATACCTGTGCGGACGTGCAAAAAACCGATCTGGCCGCCTTGCTTAAGCGCTTCGGAAAATTTGGCCGGGTGATTTGGGAACGTTCGAACGGCATTGATGAGCGGGAAGTGGTGACCGAGCGGTTACGCAAATCGCTGGGGGTGGAACGCACGCTCTCGGAAGATATTCACAGCTGGGAAGCCTGTCTGGAGATCATCGACTATCTCTTTGAGGAGCTGGAACGGCGTCTGACCAAAATCAAACCCGACCGGCAAATAGCACGACAGGGGGTGAAGCTGAAATTCAATGATTTTCAGCAAACCACTCAGGAGCACGTCTGGCCGGAGCTGAATAAAGAAGACCTGATCGCTGTAGCGAGAAAAACCTGGGAAGAACGGCGGGACGGACGGGGAGTCAGGCTGGTGGGGCTGCATGTCACCTTACTGAATCCGCAACTGGAAAGGCAGCTGCTGCTGGGCCTGTAAGCTGTTAATACTGGCAGGGGAGAGAGGCATCCGCAATAAGCCGCTGAAATCAGGGCGGACAGCCTGCCAGTTACCCGGCTGAATGTCCGCCCCTGTCGTCTTACTTAGCCGGAATAGCTTTAAGCAGCGCTGTCAGCAGTTTCCAGTACAGGCCAACGCTTTCGATATGTACCTGCTCATCCGGAGAGTGTGGCCCGGTGATGGTCGGTCCGATAGAGACCATATCCATTTCAGGATAGGGCTTTTTGAACAGACCACACTCCAGACCCGCGTGGATCACCTGAATGTTCGGGGTTTTACCAAACAGCTTTTTATAGGTTTCACCCACCAGCGCCATTACCGGAGAAGAAGCATCCGGCTGCCAGCCAGGGTAGTCACCTTTTGCCAGGCTTTTTGCCCCGGCCAGGTCGCTTAATGCGGTCAGCATTTCCACCACGGACGCTTTACCGCTGTCGATCAGTGAACGGATCAGACAGTTGATCTTCGCTTCATCTTCCTTCATGGAGACCACACCGACGTTCAGTGAGGTTTCCACCACGCCTTTCATGACGTCAGAGTTACGAATAACGCCGTTTGGCGTACTGTTCAGCAGGGCGATAAAAGTATCGCGGCTTGAGGTTGTCAGAGCCTGCGCACCCGCAGCTACATTTTCCACCACCAGGTTAATGTTCTTCTCTTTCAGGCTCAGTTCGTTCTGCAGGGTTTCCAGATAGCCCAGCGCCGCGCTTTTCAGCTCGTCCACTTTCTCCGCTGGCACCGCCAGGGTAGCTACGGCTTCACGAGGGATCGCATTACGCAGCGTACCGCCGGTGAAATCTACCAGGCGCAGATCCAGGGCTTTAGCATGGGCAAACAGGAAGCGGGCCAGCAGTTTGTTGGCGTTGCCCAGACCGACGTGGATATCACAGCCGGAGTGGCCGCCTTTCAACCCTTTCAGCGTCAGCTTAAGCGGCTCGTAACCTGCAGGTACCGCTTCACGGGTCAGAGCCAGCGTGGAGGTGAAATCGATGCCGCCTGCACACCCCATGTAGATCTCACCCTCTTCTTCAGAGTCGGTGTTGATCAGGATATCGGCCTGTAACCAGTCTGGCTGCAGCCCGAATGCGCCCACCATGCCGGTCTCTTCCGTCATGGTCAGCAGCACTTCCAGCGGGCCGTGCTCAACGCTTTTATCGGCCAGCACCGCCAGCGCGGAAGCCATACCTATCCCATTATCTGCGCCCAGCGTGGTGCCGCGAGCTTTCACCCACTCGCCATCAACCCACGGCTGAATTGGATCTTTGGTGAAGTCATGCACCGTATCGTTGTTTTTCTGCGGCACCATGTCCAGGTGCGCCTGTAACGCGACGGGTTTAAGATTTTCCAGACCCGGCGTGGCGGGTTTGCGGATCAGAATGTTGCCCACTGCA
Organism: Erwinia sp. E_sp_B01_1; assembly: GCF_036865545.1. Taxonomy (NCBI): domain Bacteria; kingdom Pseudomonadati; phylum Pseudomonadota; class Gammaproteobacteria; order Enterobacterales; family Erwiniaceae; genus Erwinia; species Erwinia sp. E_sp_B01_1. The sequence continues at coordinate 1,037,656 of NZ_CP142208.1, forward strand.
TCCCGGTCAGTTGCAAAGCCCTGCTCTTTTGCCCAGGACAGAATGTGTTCTGCCAGCGCTTCTTCATGATAAGAGGGGTGCGGAATAGAACAAATTTTGGCAAAAATATCCCACAGAGGCTGGGGAGAGAGTTGAGACAATTCAGACACGATAAATCTCCTGTGTCATCGCCACCTGCCAGCAGGGCCGGGGATGGCGAGCATATTGAGCGAGTGGATGAGTCCCGTCAGACTCTCTGACGTGATGGGCAAAGAATATCATCGATTCTTCAGCGATGCTTACTTCGCTCCAGTAAAAAAGCCCATCGGCGCTGGTTTTTAGCCGCTCAGATCTCTATAATTCCGCGCAACCTCTCCCATTGTACATTTTTAAGCCAATACCATTGGTCGGGACACCTTTATGAGCGAAAAATACGTCGTCACCTGGGACATGCTGCAAATTCATGCCCGTAAACTGGCCCAGCGCCTGCTTCCTGTTGAACAGTGGAAAGGCATTATCGCGGTCAGCCGCGGTGGTCTGGTCCCTGCTTCTCTGCTGGCTCGTGAGCTCTGCATCCGCTATGTCGATACCGTGTGCATCTCCAGCTACGATCATGACAACCAGCGTGAAATGACCGTGCTTAAACGTGCAGAAGGGGATGGTGAAGGCTTTATTGTGATCGACGATCTTGTGGACACTGGTGGTACTGCTCAGGCTATCCGCGACATGTATCCTAAAGCCCACTTCGTCACCATTTTTGCCAAGCCAGCCGGTCGTCCGCTGGTGGATGATTATGTGGTGGATATTCCGCAGAATACCTGGATCGAACAGCCGTGGGATATGGGTGTGGTTTATATCCCGCCGATTGTAAAAGGCTGATTGACGCACATCAAAGCAACGCCCGGTTATGCCGGGCGTTGTTGTTTTTACGGTTAGCGCGGCGGGGCGGGCTGCGATAGACTCTTCCCATGCCCCGTGCTGGAGGAACGTCACGCCATGTCACCTAAAAATCTCAGCGAAGAACTGTTTAAACCTCGTTTCAAGCATCCTGAAACCTCATCGCTGGTGCGCCGTCTTCACCATCATAAACCTCTGCCCATCCATTCGGCGCTGGAGGGAGAGAGCCATGCTGGCTGGTACAGGATGATCAACCGCCTGCTCTGGACATGGCGTGGGCTGCCACCGCAGGAGATCAGCGAAGTGCTGGCACGAATCGCCGTCAGCCGCGTTGAGCATACCGATGATAAATTGCTGGATACGGTGATTGGCTACCGCAGTGGCAACTGGGTTTATGAATGGGCGAAGCAGGCCGCTTTATGGCAGCAGAAAGCGGGTGAGGCCGCAACGGATGAAGAGGCCGGCCAGTGCTGGCTGCACGCCGCCAATCTGTATGGCCTGGCCGGGTATCCGCATCTGAAAGGCGACGAGCTGGCTGAGCAGGCGCAACTGTTGGCGAACCGGGCTTATGAAGAGGCCACGCCGCGTCTTTCCGGGGAGTTAAAAGAGCTGGAGTTTGCCATTCCCGGGGGCAGCCCGATTTTTGGCTTCCTGCATATGCCGCCGGACGTAAAGGCTCCTTATCCTACGGTGCTGGTCTGTGGCAGCCTGGATTCTCTGCAGACTGACCACTATCGTCTGTTCCACGATTATCTTGCACCCCGTGGCATCGCGATGCTGACTATTGATATGCCTTCCGTGGGGTTCTCCGCCAAATGGAAGCTGACCCAGGATGCCAGCTTCCTCCACCAGCATGTGCTGCGTCAGCTGGAGAATGTCCCCTGGGTGGATCACACGCGCGTCGGGGCTTTTGGGTTCCGCTTTGGGGCGAACGTGGCGGTAAGGCTGGCATATCTGGAAGCGCCGCGCCTGCGGGCCGTCGCCTGTCTGGGGCCGGTGGTTCACAGCCTGCTGTGTGACAAAGCCACTCAGGATCGCGTACCTGAAATGTATATGGATGTGCTCGCAAGCCGGCTGGGTATGGCTACCGCTTCTGACTCTGCGCTACGCGTTGAGTTGAATCGCTATTCATTGAAAATGCAGGGCCTGCTGGGGCGACGCTGTCCAACGCCGATGCTCTCGGGCTACTGGCCAAAAGATCCCTTCAGCCCGGAAGAAGAGTCGAAGCTGATAGTGAACTCCTCTGCGGATGGAAAATTGATGCCGATCGCACTCTCTCCTGCATTACTCAACTTTGATAAGGCATTACGTGATATTGTCGACTGGCTGGCGAAGCGGTTACAGAGGTGAGTAACTGTTATTCAACCGGTTTGCTTTACCCATCAGGTTTCATCATGCGGTCTGGCTGAAAGTCAGTGCAGATGGATATCGAAGGGAATACATCATCAGGTGCAATAAAGGAGGGTTAACGATGGCGTTACCAAGTGGGCATCCCAAGAGCCGCTTAATGAAGCGCTTTGGATCTCTGGGTCCTTATATCCGCGAAGCTAAATGTGAGGAAGAGCGTTTTTTCTTTGACTGCCTGGCTGTCTGCGTCAATGTAAAGCCCTCTCCGGAGCTGCGTGAATTCTGGGGCTGGTGGATGGAGCTGGAAGCTCAGAGCGACCATTTCACCTATGAGTACCACTTTGGTCTGTTCGATAAAGAAGGCAACTGGAAGCCCTCCACCATCAAAGGAAAAGAGAATAACGAACGGCTCGAAGAGACATTGCGTAATTTTCACGTGCGGCTGAAAGCCCTGCTGGAAGAGATGAATCTGGGGCTGAAGCCAGCCGCAGACTTTGCCGATGAACCGGTCAAACTGACCGCCTGAAGCGACGCTCAACGAATAAAAAAAGGCTGGCATCTGCCAGCCTTTGATTAAGACACATAACGAGGGTGGTACCACCGCATCCCTGCGGTATTCAAATTCAGAACTGGTAAACCAGACCTACAGCCACAACGTCATCGTTGTTCAGACCCAGGCGGTTGTCATCATCCAGCTGGTTGATTTTGTAATCAACATAAGTATTCATGTTCTTATTGAAGTAGTACGTCGCGCCCACATCAATGTATTTCACCAGGTCAACATCCCCCAGTCCTTCGATATCTTTGCCTTTGGTCTGCACATAGCCCAGGGAAGGACGCAGGCCGAAGTCGAACTGATACTGTGCTACCAGTTCAATGTTCTGTGCTTTATTCGCCGCACCCGCTACGGTAGTGGTCACGTTATTAATGACAGCCGTACCGCTGATTGGCGTCATATTGCGGGTTTCGGTATAGATAGCAGCCAGGTAAAGGCTGTTGGCGTCATATTTCAGACCTGCGCCCCAGGAGTCAGCTTTATCGCCTGTTCCCCAGGCCTGTGCCTGCTGTGCATTGGTACGGTCTGAGCTGGTGTAAGCACCGCTGACGCTGACGCCGGTATCGGCCAGCGCATAGACCGCTGAAATACCGTAACCGTCGCCGTTACCGCGTGAGGCGGTAGTACGGCCAGTGCTGTCATCATTTTTACCCTGATACTGCAATGCAAACTTCAGACCATCCACCAGGCCAAAGAAATTGCTGTTACGGTAAGTGGCAACACCCGTTGTACGCGCAGTCATAAAGTTATCGCTACGCGCCGTGCCGTCACCGCCGAACTCAGGGAACATATCGGTCCAGGCTTCCACATCATAAAGTACGCCGTAGTTACGGCCATAATCGAAGGAGCCGTAATCACCAAATTTCAGACCAGCAAAGCCCAGACGGGTTTTGTTTCCGGTGTTGGCATCAGTGCTTTCAGAGTTATTAGTATTGAACTGATATTCCCACTGACCGTAACCGGTCATCAGGTCGTTGATCTGCGTCTGACCTTTAAAGCCCATACGCATGTATGACTTGTCACCGTTGCTGCCGTCGCTGTCGCTGAAATAGTGCAGGCCTTTAATTTTGCCATACAGATCCAACTTGTTGCCGTCTTTATTATAAACTTCTGCGGCCTGAGCAGCGGTGGACAGAGCCAGTGCGGCGGTTAAGATTGCCAGTGCGCTTTTCTTCATTTTGCTATCAATCCCGAATGAGTAAAATTGTTTGGCCTTAAGATTCCTCTGAAGGCAGGAACGTTTTACCCTGAAAATATTAAAGTTTTATTACATTCATACACATTTCTTGTTATCGGTGAACTAATGGTCTACCCGATTGTCGGGGATTTTGCGCCTTTTGCACCCGCGCCTGTTGGCTTCCAGCACCACACCTGTTAAAAAGTCACTTCGACATAATTTTTACCTAATGGCAGGAAATAATGAGCAGCAGCCAGACCCTGGTGATAAAACTGGGGACCAGCGTATTAACCGGCGGATCGCGTCGGCTGAACCGGGCACATATTGTCGAGTTGGTGCGCCAGTGCGCGCAGCTTCATGCGGCAGGCCACCGGATTGTGATCGTCACCTCAGGCGCTATGGCCGCCGGACGTGAGCACCTTGGCTACCCGGAACTGCCACCGACCATCGCCTCAAAGCAGCTGCTGGCTGCGGTGGGGCAGAGCCGGTTGATTCAGCTTTGGGAGCAGCTGTTCTCTATCTATGGCATCCATATTGGCCAGATGCTGTTAACCCGCGCCGATCTGGAAGACCGCGAACGTTTCCTCAACGCGCGGGATACCCTGCGCGCGCTGCTGGATAACCACATTGTGCCGGTGATCAACGAAAACGATGCGGTGGCTACTGCTGAGATCAAAGTGGGCGATAACGACAATTTGTCGGCGCTGGCCGCGATCCTGGCCGGGGCTGATAAGCTGCTGCTGCTGACCGATCAGCCAGGGCTTTTTACCGCCGATCCGCGCAACAATCCGCAGGCCGAGCTCATCAGCAATGTTCACAGTATTGATGATGCGCTGCGGTCGCTGGCCGGTGACAGCGTGTCCGGGCTGGGAACTGGCGGTATGGCCACCAAATTACAGGCGGCTGACGTTGCCTGTCGCGCTGGTATCGACACCATCATTGCCGCCGGAAGCCGCGCGGGCGTGATTGGCGATGTGATTGACAGCAAGCCGGTCGGCACCCGCTTTCATGCGCTGGAAACGCCGCTGGAGAACCGCAAACGCTGGATCTTCGGCGCACCGCCGGCCGGTGAAATCACCGTTGATGACGGGGCGCTTTCCGCCATCCTGGAGCGCGGCAGCTCGCTGCTGCCAAAAGGGATCCGCGAAGTTACCGGCAACTTTTCACGCGGCGAAGTGATCCGCATTCGCAGCCTGCAGGGGCGCGATGTTGCGCACGGGGTTTGCCGCTACAATAGTGATGCGATGCGGATGATAGCCGGGCACCATTCCCAGCAGATCAGCGATATTCTCGGTTACGAATATGGTCCGGTGGCCGTTCACCGCGACGATATGATCGTCAGTTAAGGAGCAGGTGATGCTTGAAGAAATGGGCAAAGCCGCGAAAGCCGCGTCTTACCAGCTGTCGGTGCTTTCCACCGTACAAAAAAATCAGGTCCTGATGACCATTGCCGACCGTCTTGAAGCGCAGAGCGCGGAGATTCTGTCGGCTAACGAACGGGATCTGGCCGATGCGCGTCAGAACGGCCTCAGCGAAGCGCTGCTGGATCGCCTGATGCTCAACCCGGCCAGGTTAAAAGGCATTGCCGATGATGTGCGTCAGGTATGTCGTCTGGCCGATCCGGTGGGCGTGGTGATGGATGGCGGCCAGCTGGATAACGGCCTGCGCATTGAGCGTCGTCGGGTGCCGCTGGGCGTGGTGGGCGTCATCTATGAAGCGCGTCCAAACGTGACGGTGGATGTTGCCAGCCTGTGCCTGAAAACCGGCAATGCGGTGATCCTGCGCGGCGGTAAAGAAACTTACCGTACTAACGGCGCTACCGTGCGCGTCATTCAGGGCGCTCTGAAAGAACACGGCTTACCAGCCGGCGCGGTGCAGGCGATTGAAAGCCCGGATCGTGAGCTGGTGAATCAGCTGCTGAAGCTGGATCGGTATGTCGATATGCTGATCCCTCGTGGCGGGGCTGGCCTGCATAAGCTCTGCCGTGAACAGTCGACCATTCCGGTGATCACCGGCGGCATTGGCGTCTGTCATATTTTTGTTGACCAGGACATAGAACCAGAAGCAGCGATGAACGTCATCGTCAACGCCAAGAAACAGCGCCCAAGTGCCTGTAACTCACTGGAAACCCTGCTGGTGCATGCAGGCATTGCTGAAAGCTTCCTGCCGGTATTAAGCCAGCGCATGGCGGAAGAGGGCATCAAATTGCATGCCGATCCGCGCTCGCTGCCGTTGTTGAAACAAGGCCCGGCGGAAGTCAGTGAAGTCACCGACGCGCAGTATCGTGATGAGTGGCTGGCGCTGGATATGAACGTCAAAGTGGTGGATGACCTGGATCAGGGCATCGCCCATATTCGTGAATACGGCACCCAGCACTCTGATGCCATCCTGACCCGCAGCATCCATAACTCAGATCGCTTCGTCAATGAAGTCGACTCCTCGGCGGTCTATGTCAATGCCAGCACCCGCTTCACTGATGGCGGCCAGTTTGGGCTGGGTGCCGAAGTGGCCGTCAGCACGCAGAAACTTCATGCCCGTGGCCCGATGGGCCTGGAAGCGCTGACCACCTATAAGTGGGTAGCGTTTGGCAATGATACGGTACGCAGCTAAAGAGTTGCTGGCTGACTGGTTGAGCAGCTGATTTGCTGACCGACTGGCTGGTCAGAAATTGGTTGCCTGATTGAGTTGCTGGCTGGCAAAGTGGATTGAGATTTTAGCGTGCAGTCATGCCCGCTTACCGGGCTACATCAATCCGGGCTACAGGGAGGTGGCCGGGGAAAGTCCCAGGGAGAAGTTGTCGGTTCCTCACTGCTCAACGTCATAAGGATATCCCATGGTCACTCTCTCGCAGCTCCTTCCCTTTGCCGCTATCGCCCTTGGTCTGGTCCTTACGCCTGGCCCCAACATGATTTACCTGATTTCCCGCTCATTGTGTCAGGGGCGCAAAGCGGGCTATATCTCGCTGACCGGCGTGGCGCTGGGCTTTATGTTCTATATGGTCTGTGCGGCGTTAGGTATTACCGCTCTGATCATGGCGGTGCCTCTCGCCTATGATGCACTGCGTATTGCCGGGGCCTGCTATCTGCTTTACATGGCATGGCAGGCGGTATTTGGTGGGAAATCCCCTTTTCAGGTTCGCGATTTGCCACCTGACAGCTCACGAAAACTCTTCACTATGGGGCTGCTCACTAACCTGTTGAACCCCAAAACTGCCGTCATCTACCTTTCGCTGCTGCCGCAGTTTATCAGGCCAGAACAGGGGCATGTGCTTGCTCAGTCACTGACGCTGGGTCTTACCCAGATCGTCACCAGTATGCTGGTCAACGGCATGATTATCTTCGCCGCCGGAGCCATTGCCACTTTCCTGGCACAGCGCCCAACCTGGCAGAAAATCCAGCGCTGGCTGATGGGCACTGTCCTGGCCGGGCTGGCGTTAAGAATGGTACTTGATGGGCGCAGGTAGCCTGAGAAACAGCAGGAGCAAAAGAGAATCTGTAGCTCAGAGATGCTTTTCGTCTGCCCCAGTGATGCTTTCCGGCTACCAGAACCAGGAGGACATGGTGAAGCAATACACCAGAGTCACGGAAAGTAATACAAGTTCAACGGGCTTAATAATGAACATGATAGTCGATAAGGGTTTAGGTTAAGTTTCTATTACATCGGTTCACGGCGGAGAAACTTTAGGGAGAATTCTCCTTTTTCCTATTTACTCCATGCTTATGTTGAGTTAGTGGCGTTGAGTAATTATTCGTAACAACGCTCGTAGATGCATCCCAAATCACTAGTTTGCCGTGTTTTGCCCGAAGATTAAGGCGCTGGCGCATTATGGCGCCGACAGCGGCCCGAAAGTGGGAATCCTCCGCAAGATCGCCAACTGACTTGCCTGTGTCACGAATTAACGTCTACTGTTGACGGCTCAGGTTGTGTTTTCCGGAACGATTGCGACAGGGAGCCGTTATGAAAAAAGTCCTCGGCACTTTTTTACCGCTGTATACCACCACGCTGTTGATGCTGCTCGGCTCTGGCCTGCTTACCACCTATGTGTCATTGCGTCTGGCTCACGAAAACGTCAGCGGCGGTCTGATTGGTGCCATCACCGCGGCCCACTATTTTGGGCTGGTGCTGGGCGGCAAAGTCGGACACAACCTGATTGCCCGTGTGGGGCATATCCGCGCTTATGTCTCCTGTGCCGGGATTATTACCGCTTCCGTGTTGGGGCATGGCCTGACTGACTACCTGCCGATGTGGATCTTCCTGCGTCTGATCATCGGGCTGTGCATGATGTGCCAGTATATGGTGCTGGAAAGCTGGCTGAATGACGGCGCTGAAACGGGCCAGCGAGGCCTGATCTTCGGCTTCTACATGGTGGCAACCTATCTGGGGCTCTCAGCGGGACAAATCATCCTGATGACTCAGGTGGGGTCCGGTAGCTCAAGCCTGTTAATCGTTGCGCTGTGCTATGCGCTTTGTCTGGTGCCGATGGCCCTGACGACCCGCACTAATCCGCACCCCATGACGCCCGCGCCCATGGAACTGGGGTATTTCTTCCACGCGATCCCCAAAATCCTGCTGATCACCCTGGCAACCGGGATGGCGGTCGGCGCGTTTTACGGCATGGCGCCGGTCTATACCAGCCAACTGGGCTTTACGACGAAACAAACCGGCCTGTTTATGGCCATCACTATTTTCGCCGGGCTGATTTCACAGTTTCCGTTAAGCTGGCTTTCGGACCGTATCGATCGGGGGCGCTTGCTGCTCTGTACCGCAATACTTTATACGCTGGCCGCTCTGCCGTTAACCTTGCCCCTGCCTGTGACTTTTCTGTGGGTAATGGTCGCCGCCTTTATAACCAGCATGATGCAGTTTTCGCTCTATCCGCTGATTGTCGCCATGGCTAATGACAGCGTGGCTCCGGAACGCCGGGTATCGCTTACGGCCTGTCTGCTGATGGCGTATGGCGTGGGAGCCTGTATCGGCCCGCTGGTTACCGGCGCAATCATGCAGCCGCTGGGGGGGAATATGCTGTATGTCTTCTTCTGCCTTTGTGGCGTGGTCATTGCCGGGATCAGCTGGTTTGCTAACCGCATTCCGCAGATCGTTACCGAAGCCCCTATACCCCATGTGCCGCTGCCGGACAGCCTGACCAGTTCACCCCTGGTTGCCGCCCTTAATCCGACCCTCACCGAAGAAGATATTCAGGCAGCGATGATCGACACTGATGAGGACGTTACGGAAAACGATGATGGAGAAGATGAAGACGGTCCCGCTCCTCTTCATTAATAAAAACTGGTACCAGGGATTTTTCTGAAAGTTGATCACCCCTCGTGATTGTTTATACTGCTTATCACCTAACCGCAGATTAAGCATTATGAGGGATCATATGTCTGGCAGAGGAAAAGTCTGGCTTGCAATAATCATCGGCTGCATTGTTTTTTGGTCTCTGATTTGGCTGTGGAGCACAGGGACATGACGGAACGACGTGAAGAAGAGCAGAACAAAGGACTCAAGGATCCGCTGGCCGGTTGGCAGTTAAACCGTCTTCAAAAAAATTTTATTGTATCGCTGCTTTATGAGGAAACGGGGGAGGAGGGTGAAGAACTCACCCTTTTTTACGACAAAGCAAAAGGCACCGTGGGGCCTGTGAATTCAGCCTGACGAAGAATTCCTGACGATTTGCCGACGGGTAAACAGGCGGGTCATCAGGATAGCGAAGAGGGCGAAGGCCCCTCCCAGAGCGGTGGCTTCCAGTCGATGTGTTGCCACCCCTGTTTGTGATATCCCCAGGCTTGAAAGCATAAACACCACCATCAGCGTGACAAAAAAGGTGAAGACGAAATAGGATTTGGAGATCAGCGAATAGGAGAAGGTAAACGCGATATAGCCGCTGAGAATAAAACCACACACAAGGAACAGTGGGGTATGCCAGTAGTCGATCAGCGTCGCTGCCAGGATACTGCCCATCAGCGTTCCCAATACCCTCGCCTGCACCCGCGAAAAAGTATCTTTATAGTTATTCCTCAGACAAAACAGCAGCGTCATTCCCGCCCAGTAGCCATTTTTCATCTGAAAGAACTCCACCGTCGTCAGCGCCAGACACATGGTCAGCAGCGCATAAAATACCGACCATTGCAGGTGGATTTTATGCTTGTACTTACGCAGCGTGACGCGAAAGAACATCAGCCATGAACGGGGGCTGGCATCCTTGCGGTGAAACGGAAAACGCCGGAAAACCAGGTATAAAAAAACCATCTGTAGCAGGCCGCCAGCGCCAGTTAACGCTGCCCGATCTGCCGCATGTTCCAGCGAACCGGCATAGTACCCTGACACCAGGTAAGCAATCGACCATTGCAGTACCATCCACCAGGCACTGTTGTCGACGTTGGCCAGCGACACATAGAGACCGGCATACAGCATCGCACCTGCAATATAGACCGGCGTAACGTTCCCGGTCAGGCAGCCCAGCCATGAGGAGAACGCCAGGCCGACGCAGGTGGTCAGCAGTAAGGAGAAAGAAGAGTCGCCCCAGGTTTTATTGGCGCCAAATGCCAGCGTCAGGGCCCCGCTGGCCATCACGCTGGCCGCAGGGACCTGATTCAGGGGAAATCCGGCAAGAAAGACAACAATAATGGCCGGCAGGCAGCAGAGGCCGAGTAACATGTCGTGCCTGATGACGGGAGTAAGGCGCATGGTTGAACAGCATCTCCGTAAGTTGAGTGTTAAGCTGAGATATCAAAAGGATATCTTATAAAAATTGCTGGCGTACGCCACTGAGCACCCGCTGCCCACATCCTTAACCTCACGCCTGTCCGCTTGCAAAAAACGGCAGTGCTGAGTAGGCTGGCGCCCCAGAATAAGGGTGTTCACAGAGGAAATTATGATCAAGTCATTAATTGCCATCGCTATCGGCGGATCGGCGGGCAGCATACTCCGCTGGCTGTTATCCGTGCGCCTGAATGCGCTTTTCCCCAGCCTGCCGCCCGGCACGCTGACGGTGAATCTGGTGGGTGGCTTTATTATTGGGGCTGCGATGGCGTATTTTCTGCGCAATCCGGAGCTGGACCCGGCCTGGAAGCTGCTGATTGTCACCGGGTTTTGTGGCGGTTTAACCACCTTCTCCACGTTTTCGCTGGAAATCGTCACGCTGATGCAGTCCGGTAATTACCTGTGGGCAATGACCTCAGCCCTTACCCACGTCACTGGCTCCCTGCTGATGACCTTCGCCGGTTTCTGGCTTATCTCACTGGTTTTGTGATGCAGAAGCCTCCCCCGCAGGAATACCTGCCGGGGTACGCTGGTCCGTTACGCCGGTTATTCGGTCACTATTGACGGTTTTTCCGGCTCAAGCGCCAGCGCACTGGCGCTGGCCGCATCAAACAGTGACAGGCTCTCAATCTGATCCAGCATAATCACTTTACGAAAGGCCATGGCGGATTTAGGTTTTGAATCCAGCGTGATCCCATGCTCGTCATACCATTTGCTGTAGTTGTGTTCGACGCAGAGGTTGAGCGTCTTGCCATCCCGGTAACCGCTGAGCATCGGGATCAATACCACATTTGAAGTAGAGACGGTTTCATAGGATGCGGTATGGATCATACCGATATAGATGCGGCGGGATTTGAGGGTTATCCATGCCAGCTCACCTTCCTCCATACACTGGAAGAGGATCCCTTCAACGCCGTTGGCGCGGGTCAGTTCCTTATAGAGGGATTTTCGCCCGTTTGTGCTCAGGCGGGCACTGCCAGACCAGTTAGAACGGTAGATACAAAAGGTCACGGCAAAGGCCAGCATAATCACCACAGGTGCCTGGATCCCCAGGAAGCTCCAGTTCATAAACTCCATTTGCCAGTGGTGGTGTAGCCCTTCATTTAACTGCGGCATGGCATTAAGGATGGCAGAGACCGCAAACAGCACCAGCCAGATGATGCCTGTGGCTATCACCCCCTGAAGGACGAAGATACAGCCATAAAGCGCAACGAGAAAATAGACATCCCAGCCAAAGGAGCGTTTAACTTTAAATCGGGTCGAGAGGTCGCGGCTGGTATACCAGTAGCCGCAAACCATCAGCACCATAAATATTGCCGTTCCCATTTCAGGCTCTCTTCAGTATGTTGATGTGACGGGCGAAATCTTCCTGCACTTCCGGACTGTGAATATTGACGGTAGCGCCGCCGTCCTCATCAATCAGGATACGTTCGCCTTCTTCAATCGACTCTTCGATATCATTCTGGCTCATCACCTGAAGGAGTGACTCTGGGCTGGAAAACAGGGAACACAAAAATTTGAACATGACGATCCTTTTTCAATCCGGGACCTTAAGCCTGGTCACTGAATGGGATTTTCTCTATCAGATTAGTGTGAAACAGGCGTGCCGTCCCTGGCACGGGTTTTTAGCTGGCGGATTGCTGAGGCTCATCCTGCAGATGTTTCTTGAAATGTTTCTCTATCTGTTCCAGCGTTTTACCCTGGGTTTCTGGGGCAAAGATAATCGCAAAGATGCCGCCAGCCACACCCACAGCCGCAAAAGCAAAGAAGCAGGTGGTCAGGCCGAAGGCCTCCAGCAGGATAGGGAACATAAAGGCAATCGAGAAATTGGTCATCTGCATCGCGAAGACTGAGATGCCGTTGGCCATGCCGCGGATGCGCATCGGGAAAATTTCCGAAAGCAGCAGCCAGGTCACCGGGGAAAGAGCACCCTGCTGGAAACAGAGGAAAATCAGCATCCCGGCCAGCACCAGATAGCTGCGCAACACGTCAGGCTGACCCTGAACGGTCTCCGGCATCAGCCAGGTTACCAGACCGATAGCCAGCAGCGTACAGGTACAGCCAATCTGCCCAACCAGTAACAACGGGCGGCGGCCAAAGCGGCTCAGCAGCATAATCCCCACGAAGGTCATCAGTACGGAAATAACGCCGTTGGCAATGGTTGCCAGCAGTGAGGCATTGGTCCCCAGACCGGTAGCCTGGAGCATGGTTGGCGCATAAAACATGATGGTATTAACGCCGGAAAGTTGTTGCAGCATGGCAATACCAATCCCCAGCGCCACCAGTCGTTTCATCCAGACCGATATGGTCTTCTGACGACGGGCATTTTTCTGGCTTTTGGAATCCATAGATTTGCGGATTTCCCCCATCTCTTTTTCAACCATGCGTGACTGGCGGGTGCGTTCAAGCACGTCGCGTGCTTCACGATAACGTCCGTGCATGGCGTACCAGCGCGGCGTATCGGGCAGGAATAGCATCCCTACCCACAGGATCACCGCAGGCACACAGGCAACGCCCAGCATCCAGCGCCAGGTGGTTTCTCCGCCCCAGACTTCGTTGATTGCCGCATTACTGGTGTAGGCAATCAGCTGGCCAGAAACAATCATCAGCTCCTGCAGCGTCACAAACTGCCAGCGACGGTTAGCCGGAACAATTTCTGCGATGTAGATGGGCACAATGGCTGCAGCGCCGCCAACGGCCAGTCCCAGAATGAAGCGGAAGGTGATCATCAGCACCACGTTGGGTGCCATAGCGCAGCCCAGCGAGCCACACATAAAGACCACCGCCATCACCAGGATAACTTTTTTACGGCCAAACCGGTCTGCTACCCGACCGGCGCATATTGCCCCAATCGCTGACCCCAGGATCAGGAAGCTGGTGACCATGCCGGTAGTCAAAGACGTCAGATGCAGATCGTGCTTCATAAACAGAAGTGCGCCAGCAATTACGCCGGTGTCATAGCCAAAAAGCAGGCCACCCAGCGTGGCTATAAACGCAATTACTTTTACCAGCGGCTCGGTTGATTGCAGCGCTTTTGATGCCGCGCCCGAAGGGCCGTTGTTCGATGTTTCAGTCACAAGTTACTCCCTGGAAAAGCGATATTATTATGTTCTGCATGTGATCGGGATCACATGACACTTTAATCTAATCCAGGAATGCGATTTTGGTAGGGAAAACACAAAAAAAATGTGCTGTTAGCAGCCATAAAGGCCATATCGCAGAGGGAGGGGAGGTGAATTGTACGTAAAATGGCCAGCTTTTGGCCTTTGACGGAGCAGGGCAGGATAAATCCGGTTAACGGAAAAGAAACAGGCTGCCGTTAAAACTGGCAGCCTTTAGCTGTTACGACAGGCTTCTGATATGTCTTACTGCTGGATTGAAACTGTGCTGTCTTGGCTGATGATTTCCGCTGACTCCCCGGCAACTCTCTTTAAGCTTATTACGAGTGCCAGCCGTTGAGTCAACAGGGGCGCTGACGGCGATTTCACTGCCGTTATACTCACGCAGCCACTGCAAATACTCTTCCATCACTAACGTCATATCTTCATTGGGTTGGGTCGTCCGGATATAAAGTTGAGCGGACGATTTGGTTTTATCCTGAATATAAACTTCGTACTTTTTGTTCCAGGCCGGTGTATCGGAACGTTCGCGCAACACCACATCATTGAAACGCAAGTGCTGCCAGCGCGTCAGGCGTTCATAAAAATGTTTTTTATCCATGACGGATTAACCTCTCCGTTTTTCTGTGTAAGTAATCAAAGTCGCCCTGTAAAGCAGGACGGAATAACAACGTTATCTTTGTATTGAAATAAGGGGACTTCACCACCGGAAACACAATCCGGGGTTGATTTAATCTAGCCTAAATCGGCCCTTTTACCAGAGTAATGGGCTCTTTTCAGAAAATTTGCAGTGAAACAGATGTAAGGAAGATTGTTAACTTGCTGAATCCCCGTCAGTAAAGGAATCGGTGGTTGTATTTTGATGTGATTCAAAAATTCTAATCCTGTTTACTAACTACCCGTGGTGATGGTAATTTCAGGGGCAAATCATTTCAGGAGCAGGTTATGAAACAGTTGGTCATTGATATTTTGATGAAGATAGCAAAAATCGATGTGGATTCGAAGGAGTTGACCGCACAAGTTGAGGCGCAGTCATTGCTGATAGCGGCTCTGCTGCTGACCGTAGGGAAAGAAGGTGCGTCAGATATTGCTGAAAACATTCAGAATGCCATCGTTGCCGCTTCTTCATCAGGAAAAGGCTTTTTGCAGTCGGATATTGATCTGTTACTGACCCATGTCAATCGTCTGCTGGCGGTGACCCGCTTTGTGGATGAAAAATCAGGTACCGAAGAGACGGGCTGATGACCGGTCCTGTCCGGAAGCCGCCCACGTAAGACTATTGCTCCCCGTTCACTTTTGTTATCACCGTACCCTGATCACGATGCACCTCACCACAGAGCAGCACGGCGTCAGGCCGGCGCTGATGAATGCGCTCAGCCATTTGCTCACAGGCGACCTGAGTGGGAAAAATGTGCTCAGACACGGGGAGTGCGTCGCATGCATCATAGCCACAGGCGCTGACAAGTAATACGAAGCCAATTAACATAGCTCACTCCTTTGAAAAACAGACCCAAAGGTAAGTATAGGCTATGAGCGAGACGGCGGGCTTTTTCAGCGTATCCGGCATTATTGCCTGAGCTTTACAGGTAAGAAAAGGCGGCGGTCTTTAGCGGATATGAGGGAAACAGAGCGTTAAACAAGGCCTTTCCACAAGGTCAGGCCTGTACATTCTCACTGCCGGATTTCTTTGCCAGACATTATCACGCCAGGCACGTAAAGAAATCAGTGTGCATTAGTATTGGTGGTTGTGGTTGGAGTGCCGGAATTTGATCCGTCACCGCCGCCACCCATGGTGGCCAGAGCCACACCCAGCAGAGCGCCTACAGCACCAATCCCTATAGCATTAGAGTTACCGTCAGACATGGCTGTTGCTTCACTTCCTGCCGCGGCGCCTGTGGCCGGGGCGGCAGAAACGCTGGCGCTGGCCATCATCATCATAAACAGAGCAAGCGAAGTTATATTTTTCATTTTCAGCAGACCTCAGGAAGTTTTTGACAGTGGCTCAGAGCATAATTTTAAAACTCCGGGTTTGACAGGGCTGCCAGAGACGAAAAAAGAGCCCGTCTGATAACCCTGTGACTGAAACAGGGCCATTGAAATAAATGTAAAAAAATCATTATATTTCAGCGGGCTATCAATAATGCCGCGGGAGTGGGGGAAGGGGTGTTTGAAATACAGATTTTTCGCAAAAATACCCGGTAGCGCCTGCCTGAAATAAGCAGCTAAAAATGGCTGTAAATCCGGTCCGGGCTAACCTTTATTTCTGCACCTGTTTTCAGAATAAATACCGGTGCTGATTTTTGCCTTCCGGCTGGGTAATTATCTTAAGCCAAATTCTCAGGCGGTAATATGAGTGTGTGATGATATTTTTAGCTGTTGCTAAATATAAACAGAAGAACAACAGAGCGCATTTATTTATGCGATTAGTCTTAGTTTTCACTCAGCCTGAAAGGTTTTAAGAACTCTGTAAGTTTGTTGTGGCCTACTGAAAGGACTTTTTTCAGCCAGGGGCTCAACTATGCTGTTATCCGCGTTTTCCTATATCAAAGATAAAACGGGTTACCTGCAGGAATTCATCGCCGATCCACGGAAAACGGGCACCATCGCTCCCTCCTCACTGTCACTGTGTAAATCCATGTCTGATGCCGTTGACTGGAACAAGTGTGAGCGCATTGCTGAACTGGGAGCAGGGGACGGCGTCTTAACGCGTCATTTACTGACAAGGATGCGACCTGATGCTGAGCTACTGGCTTTTGAAACCAACAACCGGTTTCATGCCAGGCTGGCCGCGATTGATGACCCCAGGCTTCAGGTAACAGGCGCCTCTGCCGAAACGCTGTGTGGAGAATATGACGCCATTTTTTCCGGCCTGCCGCTGCTGTCGCTGCCGAAAAATGTCCGCCACGGTATCCTTGAACGTGCCGCTGCCTTACTCAGCCCCGAAGGGGTTTTTGTGCAGTTCCAGTACACTTCTCTCTCTGAACCGCTGATTTCCCAATACTTTGCCTGGAACCGCCGTCGCGTGCTCTTTAATCTGCCGCCCGCCTGGGTTTACAGATGCCATTCCCTGGATAATCTGCCACCCGCTGACCTTGCCACGGACTGACACACAGTTTTGTGAAGTGATTATGACGCAGGGATGGCAATCTCCGGGCAGTCTGCCAGGCTTATTGTTTACCCATAACAGGAGGAGAGAATGAGTACTGAAAACGATCTGACACCCTCAAGTGATGAAGAAGTGTGCACTATCATCGGTAAAGCTGTGGTTGACCTCAGTATCACAGGGCAGCCCGTGACCAAAGCCACGCTGGCTCTCAAGCTGTTAGCCATGGCCGATCAGGATGAAGATGAAGAGCGGGTATTACTTTACTGGATTGCGCGTAAGGCAATCAACCAGCCACACAGGTTTGCCTCAGCAGCCTACTGAAGGCCCGTGGCACCCGGCCCGTAGCCGCCGGAAAAACGGCCCTCATGATGAGTGGCCGTTTTTGTTTCTCTCAGGTGATGCGTCGCACATAGGGAATGAGCCGCAGTAGCCAGATAATGCCCGCTGAGAGAGCAAAACAGAGCAATGCTACCAGGGGGATGGTCAGGATTGAACTGTATCCGACAAAATTCATATTCAGCAATTTCACCAAACCTTCCAGCACCATCGCATGAACGAAGAAGATCCCCAGACTGAGCCGTGACAGCACCCGGAGTGCCTTTATTACCGATCTGTTATAGCGGAAACAGGCGTTCAGTAGCATAAAGAAGCAGGCCAGTGATACCACTACCAGCGTTGGCGCCGAGTAGAACAGGAATACGGTATTAGGGGACGCGATGGCCAGAGACAGAGAGTAGGTCATTACCGCCGTTAATACCGCTGAAAGGACAAAAACGATCGCTGAAATTGTTACTTTTGGCGTGATTTCAAAGCGACGTACAACGCCGCCAATAATATAAAAGCCGGAGAGGTAGACCACCATATCAATATTACTGGGGGCGGAGAGTACACGGTTTTCCAGCAGATTGGCTTTGGTGTTATCCAGCAGCATATAGACCGATGCCAGCACAAACCATATGGTCAGGGTATAGAGAACCCGCTGCCGGCTGCCATAAGTGATGAACGTATTCAGCAGCGGCGTCACCAGATACAGCAGGATCATGGTGTAGATAAACCACATATGGGGATAGGCCGGGGTGCTGAGTAGCTCCAGCAGGCTCACTGGTGCTTTGGTATTGATAATGAAGTTTGAGTAGATCAGATAGATGACAGACCAGGCGATCAGCGGAATGACCAGATCCAGCACCCGGGTTTTCAGCGTGCTGAGCAGCGACTCATCTTTATTCAGCGAAACGTAGCCTGCAATCAACAGATAAAGCGGGAAAGCAATGCGCCCAAGCGTCTCATACATTACCGAGACGGACCAACCCATATGAAAATGTGAAAAAGGAATAGCCGCGGTGTGCAACAAAATCACAAAGAATGTTGCCAGCAGCATGAGCAGCTTAATATTGATCGTCTTCACTACTTGAGTCCTTGTCAAAAAGCCTAATCTGACTCTTACTCAGATTATTGCCATCAGCCTAAAAGGTAACATATTTCCTTCACGCCGACGTATTTCCGACAAGAAAAAAGCGGGGTCAGGTCTGGCTCTGCTGTGCCTCTACCGTCACGGTGGAAGGGCAGCGCTCTTTTGGCTGAACAAGCCGGTATTCCGCTTTGCCCTGATGAATATAGAGGCAGGCGCGTCCCGCTTCTCCTCCATCCTGTTCCTGAGACAGCGTCAGGGTAACGGGTTCGGCCAGAACCTGAAGAGTGCTGAACAGCGTCAGCGACAGGGTCATTATTGTGATTATTCTGTTCATATAAGAGGGCCAGGTTAGGTAAACATGAATGCCATACTGCGGTCCCTGAGGGTTACAAAGGGCCAGTAATAAAAAACCTCGCAGGTGATGCGGGGCTTAAGACAAGCGTCTGCTGGCAATATCGGATGAAGCCTGAGGGGAGACCAGCAGAGTATTCTTATTCTGACTGGTTGTAGTAAAAAGAGTGTGAGCCGTATGGAGAAATGAACTAAAAGAGGCGGGGCGATCCGCCAGCCCCGGCTCTTCACTTTGATGATCAGCTAATCAGATCGTCTTCCGTCTGATGGACTACCATCTCCAGCACATGGCGATACAGATCCAGCGTAACGATATCGCTGGTGGATTCCAGACGCTTTAACAGTTGCGCGATGATCGCTTTATTGGTGACTGGCACGCCGCTGTGCAGGATTTCAACAATCACTGAGCCCAGAATAGCCACTTCACTTTTAGCTTCAAGCATTTCAGCTTCGAAATAATCGGTTAACGCATGCGGGGACTGTATTGCCGTGTGCATTCTTTATCTCCAGTTTGCCCGCCGGGACAGCGGCAGGATGCAGGTAATATGCGTGATTTTCGTTGGATAGTTTTTAATGATTTTTGAACAAAAAATTGCCTCAGGAAGTGGGAAACCCACTATCACTTCCTGAGGCCTGCAAATGCATCATTCATTACAGCTTAGAAAGGTAGACGGTTTTTAAAACTTGTACAAGTTTATTTTGAAAGTTGTACAGCTTTTTCCAGGGAAATGCGTCCGCCGTCATTCACTGAGTAAAATTTCTTAAAAAGCACCCCAAGAGGGGCATAATCACCGGAAAAATTTAACCAGCTTCAGGGAAACTTGTTAAAATTATCTTTTCGCCCCCTTTTTCATGGAAGCCCTAATGACAACTGAAATTTCCCATCCCGCCAGCAGCCCAAAGCAGGCTGCCTTACAGTTGGTAATCGAGCTGGTTCGTGCTGGTAAGCTTAGCCCGATGCAGGGCGATGCTGCCAACATGATCTCGATCTATGAGCAGTTCAAAACGCATTTCGAATCCGATAAGCATAAACACAGCTCTGATTCTGCTATCTCATGACTGCCTGGGCGGTGTTATCGCCGCCCGTTCCTCACAGTTTGCTGACCTGATCGTAATAGAGCATGCTGCCGCCAATTCCCTGCTGTGCCCCTTCAACGTTTTTACGCAGTCCCACCAGTTTCTGTCCCTGTAGCGTTACTACGTAAGGGGAATCCTGCTGAATTTCCGTCTGCAATTGCCTGTACAGGGCGTTGCGGGTTTTCACATCGCTTTCTGCCGCTGCTGCTCTGGTCTGCTCGCTGAGTTTCGGGATCGCCCAGCCTACCCGCCAGGCCAGAGTTTTAGGGCCGCCCTGCACGTTATAAGCGAAGGTGCTGGCATTGGTATTGGGATCGATGTAATCCGCACCCCAGTAGATAAAGATCGACTGGAAGTTTCTGCTGCGCATTTTGCCCCACAGTTCTGCTTCCGCCACCGGTTTAATCGCTATCTGAATATCCGCTTTGGCAAAGCTGGCCTGAAGAGCCTGAGCCACATCGGTATAAGGCGGCTGATTAACAATGGTTAAGGCGAACGAGGTGCCGGGCTGAATGCCCCCTTTAGCCAGTATCGCTTTGGCTTTAGCCAGATCGTAATGGAAGGGCTGATTGTCCAGCGCGCCATCGAATCCGTTGGGTAAGAAAGCCTGATGAACCTGGTACTGTCCCTTGAGCAGATCTTTCGAAATGCTGTTGTAATCAACCAGCCAGCGCGCGGCCTCCCACAGGGCAGGATTGCCCAAAGCAGGCTGGTTTTTGTCCTGAGTATTGAAGCCCAGATAATAGATCAGGCTGGAAGGGAAACTGGCTACGCGGACAGAAGAGACTTTCTTCAGGGCATCAAACTGATCGGAACCCAGTTCATAAGCTACATCTGCATCACCCTGCTCTAACAACAGGCGACGTGAACCGGGGTCCGACACGCCTTTTAAAATAATACGTTTGAGCTTTGGCGCAGTGGCGGCATTAGGGTTTTGTTCCAGCACCAGCGCCTGTTGAGGAACATAATTTTTGATGCTGTAGGCGGCGCTGCCCGCAGAGTGAGTGCGAAGCCAGCCGTTGCCAAAGTCGCCTTTGCTGGCATGTTGTTCAGCCAGTTTACTGTCAACAATTGACGTCACGGGCGCGCTCAGCAGGCGTAAGGCCAGATCCCGCCCGATGGCTGAGGTCCAGCGGATCTCCAGCTGGTTATTGCCGTGACGGGTAAATTGCTGGTCAATATTTTCCGGCGTCCAGCCGAACTCATTGAGAATAAATGCCGGTGTTTTGTTCAGCCTGACGCCCCGCGTTAAAGAATAAATAACGTCCTCTGCCGTCAACGGATTACCGCTGGCAAATTTTGCCCCCTCTTTAAGCGTAAACAACAGGCTGTGGTCGCTACTGCCAGGCTGCCATTGCGTGGCCAACTGTGGCACCAGCTTGCGTGGGTCATTCCGGTCAGAGTCCACCAGCTTCTGGTAAACGTTAAGCAGACTGCTGGTGCTGACGGTTTCAAAGCTTTCTGCCGGATCAAAGCTGATGATGCCATCAAGAGGGATGGCGACGATCAGGGTATCGGCTGGGGTGGCAGCCAAAGCGGGTGCCGACAGTCCCAGGGCTATGGCAACAGAAAAGGGCAGAGTTTTGAACATGATTTGTCCTGGAAAAGGAGAGATATCAGGACTATAGGGATAATGTGACGGGGAGGAAATGCCGATTCCGGCAAGGCTTAGCTGTTAATAACAAAAGCGCGATTTGCCGGGAATGGCTGACCCGTACAGGCCAGCCAGACCAGGGTTAACTGACGATCACCCCACGATCCATTCGTACTGCACGATCGCACATATGATCGATCACGTCGGGATCGTGACTGACCAGCACCATCGTCAGGTTATCCTGCTGTTTCAGACTGTTCAGCAGGTTAAGGATCTCCGCCTGCACGGACATATCCAGTGCAGAAGTGGGTTCATCCAGCAGCAGAATTTTGGGTTCCAGCAGCAGGGCACGCACGATGGCCACACGCTGACGCTGCCCCCCGGAAAGCTGATGAGGATAGCGATCGGCCATTGCCGGATCCAAACCCACATGGCGGAATCCCCGATCGATACGATCGTTAATGTCCGGCACTTTCAGCATTTTCAACGGCTCGGCCAGGGTACGGCGCAGCCTGTGCCGCGGGTGCAGAGAGGCGTAGGGATCCTGGAAGACCATCTGCACGTCACGACGAAGTTGCCCGGTGAACGGCTTGCCTGGCTGCACCGGATGGTTGGCCAGCGACATCTCGCCCTGCCAGTTGGGATTCAGACCCGCCATGACCCACAGCAACGAAGACTTCCCACAGCCGGAAGGGCCGACCAGACCGAAGCATTCACCGCCTTTTACCTGCAATTCAACGTTGTGGACTACGGTGCGCTGCTCATAGCCCTGACGGTGGGAAACGCTGAGGTTTTTCAGTTCAATCATGTTCACGCCAGGCCTCCAGTGCCGCACGGTCCAGAACCGGTAAAGGCTGGCCCTGCGTCGCCTTGCTCGGGCGGCATGACCACAATGTGCTGGTATAGGGATGGGTTGCCCTTGGCAGATCTGCCGCAGGCAGCGTATCCAGGATTTCACCCTGATACATCACCATCACCCTTTCGCAATGCTCGGAAACCTGCTGCAAATCGTGGCTGATTAACAGCAGCCCCATATTGCGTTGCTCAACAAGGCGACGGATCAGCGCCAGCACCTGATCGCGCATGGCGTGATCAAGAGCGGAAGTAGGCTCATCCGCAATCAGGCACTGCGGATCGGCAATCAAGGCAATCGCCAGCATCACCCGCTGGCCCATGCCGCCTGAAAGCTGGTGAGGATAGCGCTGCATCAGTTGCTTAGGGTCGGGCAGACCCACCGCATCGAGCATCTCGCACACTTTTTCACTGATCTCCGCCCGGCTGAGACGGGTGTGCAGTTTCAGCGGCTCAGCGACCTGCCAGCCAATGGTACGCATGGGATTCAGGGCATATTTGGGATCCTGCATCACCATGGCCAGTTTGCTGCCACGGAGCTGGCTCCAGCGGCGTTCGCTCAGCGTCAGGGCATTTTCACCCGCGACGTTAAGCGTTGAGGCCTGAATTTGCAGGCCCGGCGCAAGCAGGCCCATCAGGCTACGGGCAGTGAGGGACTTGCCGGAGCCGGATTCGCCTACCAGCGCCACGCGCTCACGTCCCAGCGTGAAGCTGATATTCTTCACCAGTGGGGTGCCGGTAGCGCTGGCAATCCTCAGATTGTCCGCAAGGATAAGAGGGGGAGATTCAGTTGCCATTTCGGGTATCCAGTCGGTCACGCAGGCCATCGCCCGTCAGATTAAATGCCAGGCTGGCAAACAGGATCGCACCACCGGGGGCGGCGGCTACCCACCACTGGTCGAAAATCACTTTACTGCCTTCAGCGACCATCGATCCCCACTCTGCGGTCGGCGGCTGTACGCCCATCCCCAGGAAGCCAAGACCGGCAGCGGAAAGAATGATCCCTCCGAGGCTCAGCGCCGCGCGCACCACGGCACTTGGCAGGCAAAGCGGCAGAATATGGCCGAACATCAGGCGCAGGCCGTTGATGCCCTGCATCCGGGCAGCGGCCAGATAATCACTGCGGCGCAGCGCCAGCGTTTCAGCACGGGCCTGCCGCGCAAAGGGTGGCCAGCTGGTCAGCGCCAGCGCCAGCGCGCCATTCATCAGGCCTGGGCCAAGCATGGCGACCAGCGCCAGCGCAATGACCAGGTTAGGCAGCGACAGGAAAATATCGGTAATCCGCATCAGCACGCGTTCAGTCCAGCCGCCCACGTAGCCCGCACAAATCCCGATCAGCATTCCTACAGGAATAGTCAGCACCAGGATCAATGAAACCAGCAGCAGGGTAGGGCGTGCGCCGTAGATCACGCGGGAAAGCAGGTCGCGGCCAAAACCGTCGGTGCCAAACCAGTGTGCAGCAGAAGGCGGCAGCAGCCGGGCAGACATGGTCTGGGCATTAGGATCAAACGGGGCCAGCAGGGGGGCAAGCAGCGCCGCCAGCAGCAGAATCGCCACCAGCGTGCCGCCAATGGCCAGCGATGTCATACGGGGAAGGCGACGGCGCGGAGCAGCGGCGCTGTCGAGGTCGGTGAGATTTTGCGTCATCGGGTTCTCGGATCGGTGAGCCAGGTTAAAGCATCCGCCAGGGCATTCAGGGTGATAAAGCAGCCGCCAATCAGCAGCGTTGACCCCAGAATGGCAGGCGTATCGGAAGCAAACAGGGCGGTCGTCATATAACGTCCCACGCCCGGCCAGGCGAAGACCGTTTCGGTCAGTACCGACCCTTCAAGCAGCGTGGCATAAGAGAGCGCCAGCACGGTAATCAGCGTGCCGCGCACGTTAGGGAAGACATGAAGCAGAAGGATCCGCCCCCGGCTGGCCCCTTTGGCTCGCGCCAGGGTGACGTACTCTTTGCTGCTCTCTTCCAGCAGCGCCGCACGCAGCAGGCGCGTAATTCCGGCCATCGCCAGCAGGCCCAGCACCACCACGGGTAACCAGAGATGCGCAATGGCATTACGAAACATCTCAGGATCGCCAGAGAGCCAGCTATCGACCAGCACCAGCCCGGTTTTAGGTTCCAGGGTATAGACCCAGATATCATCCAGCCGTCCCGGCCCTGCCGACCAGTGGAGCACGGCATAAAACAGCAGCAGCCCCAGCAGGCCCAGCCAGAACACCGGCACTGAATAGCCCAGCAGGGAGAGCAGGCGGGCGAGGTTATCCAGCACGCTACCGGGTTTCCAGGCCGCCAGCAGCGCCAGCGCAATGCCCGCTACCGCACCAAAAATCATCGCGCAGGTCGCCAGCTCAATGGTCGCCGGGAAGGTGCGCAACAGATCGCCAGTAACGGATTGATTCGTCAGCCGGGAGATACCCAAATCGCCGTGCGCCAGGTGCACCAGATATTGCCAGAACTGCACGGGCAGCGACTGATCCAGCCCCAAATCGTGGCGGACCTGGGCATAGGTGGACTCACTGGCGTGATCGCCTGCAATCTGCAAAACCGGATCCACAGGCGAAAGATGCGAGAGCATAAAGGTGAAGGCCAGCAGGCCGAGCAGCGTCACCGCGAGTGACGCTATCCCGATGAGCAGGCGGCTACTTCGTAACCAAAAAAGCCGGGCTGACCCGGCTTGAGCAACAGAAACCGTCATTACTTACTGACCTGGCTGTAGTAAACCATATCCGGGTTAATTCCCTGGACATATCCTTTCAGGTTATCGCGCAGCGCAATCAGGTTACGCGCCTGCAAACCGACCACGTAAGGCGAGTTCTTCTGAACCTCACGCTGCATGTTCTGATAGAGCTCCACACGTTTGGCTTTATCACTTTCAGCGGTGGCGGCCAGCGTCTGCTTATTCAGCTCTGGAATATGCCAGTTTGAACGCCATGCCAGCGTTTTGCTGCCGTCTTCCGGGTTATAGGCAAAGGCTGCGGCGTTGGTGTTGGGATCAAAATAGTCCGCTCCCCAGGCGTTCAGCGTGGCTTCATATTTGTGCGCTTTCACCGAAGTGGCAACTTCGCTGCTCAGACCGGGGATCAATTCAACTTTGATGCCGCCTTTGGCGAAGCTGGCCTGTAAAGCCTGAGCAATATCCAGGTAAGGAGGCTGGTTGCTGACGCTCAGCTTGAAGCTGACGTTAGTCAGACCGGCTTTTTTCAGAATGGCTTTCGCCTTCTCCGGATCGTAGCGGTAAGGATTGTCGTTCAGCGCACCCAGGAAACCTTCCGGCAGGAACGCCTGATGAACCTGGAACTGGCCTTTCAGCAAATCGTCGGCAATCCCGTGGTAGTCGAACAGGTAGCGCGAAGCTTCCCACAGCGCCGGATTTTTCAGCACAGGATTCGCTTCAATATTAAATTGCATGTAATACAACGAAGCCATCGGGATCGCCATCGGCTTCACGCCAGCTTTGTTTTTCAGCGCGGCCATCTGATCGGCACCCAGATTACGGGCAATATCCGCGTCTCCCTGCTCCAGCAGCAGACGGCGGGCAGCCGGTTCAGGCACGTTTTTGATCAGTACATTTTTCAGTTTGGGCGCGCCACCCGGAGAGGTCGGGTTAGCGGAGAGCAGCACCACTTCATGTGGAATATATTTGCGGATCTGGTACGGGCCGCTGCCAGCGGAGTTAATCGCCAGCCATTTATTGCCGAAGTCACCGTTTTTGGCGTTGGCCATGGCGGTTTTTTCATCAACAATCGAGGAAACCGGCGCGGCGAGCAGGCTCAATACGTAAGTCGGGCTGACATCAGCCGTCCAGCTGATCTGCACATGGGTGTCATCAATCTTCTTAAGCTGCCCGTCGACATTCTCTTTGTCCCAGCCCAGTTGCGTCAGGATGAAAGAGGGATCGAGGTTCAGCTTCACCACGCGGCTCAGCGAGAAGATCACATCTTCCGGGCGTACGGCATTGCCTGAAGCAAACTTTGCCCCATCACGCAGGGTGAAAGTCAGGCTGCGGTTATCGCTGCCTGGCTGCCAGGAGGCAGCAAGCGTCGGTTTCAGATCGGTCGGGTTCTGTGGGTCGGACTGGACCAGACGCTGATACAGGTTGGTAAACGCCTGCACCGAGGTCAGTTCAAAACCCTCAGCCGGGTCGAAGCTGCTGGCATCATCGATAGACTGGGCAATCACCAGCGTATCCGGTGGCGTGGCAGCGTGGGCGGTAAAAGAACCGGCCAGCGCGAGGGCGATTATTGAAGGAACTAAAGTTTTCATGACGCTTCCTTACCTGTTAATTGACCGCGAGTGTAAATGAGCAGCCGGTACGACAAATAGTAGATTATCCGCTATCGATAGACGAAAAAGTTATAAAGCTGACAATATGGTTATAAAACCTGTGGAATGCAGGTCATTGCGTTACAGCCAGCCAGAGCCAGGGGGAGACGCCGATCAGGTTATTCAGCATATGCAGTAAGACTGGCAGTCTGAGGCCACCTGACAACAGCCTTGCATAACAGAGTAGCAGCGAGAGGGCGATAAGGGCGATGAGCGTCTGGAGGTGAGCATATTGCGTATGCATAGCTGCAAAACTGATTGAGGTTAACAGCGCGCAGGCGAAACGCTGTCGGGGCGCCCAGAGCAGGAGCCCCTGCAGGATAAACCCCCGAAACAGAATCTCCTCAAACACCGGGGCGAGCAGTACCACGGCCAGCGAGAAGAGCAGGATGGTGCTTTTACCTCCGCCAAACTGGCCGCTGGTCCAGCTCTCCTGTTGCAGGTAAAAGGATTGCGAAACAATCAGACCCAGCAGCAGCAGGCCGAACACCAGCACCTGACGGAGCTTCACATTACCGAAAGGGATATTGCTGTAGCGTCGCCCATACCAGAGATAGAGCGGTACCAGAGCGGAAAACTCCAGCGCACAAAGCAGCGGCATCAACAGGCCATTTGCCCGCAGTGTCGGATAACCCGGCAGCGCGCTGACCATCACAGTAATGCTGTACCAGACAAGACACATCCCCGCACACAGCAGCGTGCAGGTCACTCTGTCAGCATGATTATTCATCGTAACGTCTCTCGCTCAGGGATCAGCGGATGGTAACAAGCACTACATTACCTGTCGAGCGTGCAGCATTCCTGCAAAAACACCCTAAATAGTTCGCTTCCCAGGCCGATAGTGCTTTGACGATCGCGTCCGGAGGACGAGAGGACCAGAGATTTTTATGCCGCACAGGCACTGAACCACAGGGACGTTTTGAATGAATGCCTGACAAGGTCCCCACTGTATGAGATTTCCACCTGTAGCCAGCCCACTGCCTGCCGCTGAGGGCCACAAAACAACCTTTTTTACCCGAAGGATACTGATCTCTTTATCCCTGTTGCTGAGTTTCGTGATGCTGATGGCGATGCTGATGGTCATCGGGATTGCCTGGCGACAGAATCAGGACTCGATCAGACAGGAATCCTTTCTGCTGCACAATGCCTGGAAAGACAGCCGCCAGAGCATCCTGACCGACATCCGGGATTATGCTTTTTGGGGCGAGGCCTGGAATCGTCTGCATCTGACTGTGGATTCCGTCTGGGCTTTCGATCAGCAAAATTTCGGCCCCGGTCTTTACAGCGAATACCACTATGAAGGGGTGTTTGTGGTGGATGGCGAGGGCCGCACCCGTTATGCGGTCATTAACGGCAAACTCTCCGACTTACCCCTGGAAAGCTGGCTGGGGATCCACGCCGTTCCCCTGATCAAGCACGCCAGAGCGCTGGCCGGTGACGAAAGTGGCATGACGCAGAACGCGATGATTGGTTCTACGCCGGCTATCGTTGCCGCCGCCCCTATTTCAACCGGAAAAGTCCCCGGACTGGGGACCATGCCTGGCCCACCGTCGGTGATGGTATTTGTGAATCTTTTCACGCCGGAGAAGCTGAAGGCCTTTGGCATCAGCGTTGGCGTGGAGAATGCCCGCATCCCCAACGGTGCCGAAGATGCTTTTAAATCCCCGTTGCTGAACGAAGATGTGCCGGATGATTCACCGATTGTGATCCGCTGGGACTCATTGCAGCCCGGCGGCAATCTGTTATTTTTCCTGCTGCCTATGCTGTTTGGCGTGGCGATCATTATCGGGCTGGCGGCGCGCAGGGTAATTAAGCAGGCGATGAATAATGCTGTGCTGTCTGATGAGCGTTTCACGCAGCTGATTCAAAGCCAGCGCGAACTGGCTGCCAGTGAGTCCCGTTTCCGCGATGTGGCTGAAACCGCCTCGGACTGGATTTGGGAAACCAATGCGCAGGGGATCCTGACCTATCTCTCGCAGCGGTTTGCTGCGGTGACGCATTTTGACGTCGCGCATCTGCTGGGGAAATCCATTGATGAAGTGTTGCGGCATGATGACCAGAGGGTTTCTGACTGGATATTTCAGCAGCGTGCAGATGGATTGCGGCACGCGCTGCGCTGCTATTCCGTTACCGCATTAGGGGCGACCAGAATCTGTAGCCTGATAGCGAATCCCGTTACCCGGAATGGGCAAATTATCGGCTATCGTGGCACGGTGTCCGATATTACGCTGGAGGTTGAAGCCCAGGCGAAAATCCATTATCTCTCCCAGCATGACGCGTTGACCGGGCTGCCTAACCGGTTATACATGAGTGAATTCCTGTTAAGCCGGCTTCAGGCACAGCCTACACTGGAGCGTCCTCTGGTTTTGATCAGTCTGGATCTTGATAACTTCAAGCCGATCAACGACACCTGGGGCCATGCCGCGGGGGACTGCGTGTTGAATGAAGTTTCCCATCGTCTCAGAAGCGTCCTGAAAGCCGGGGATCTGGTCTCACGGCAGGGGGGCGATGAATTTATCCTGATCGTCTCCGGGCTGGCCGGGGAAGAGGAGATATCGGCCTGTTGTCGCGAACTCCTGCAGGAGATCCGCCGTCCCTTCAGCCTGGGTCAGCACGATGCCTTTATCGGCGCAAGCCTGGGGATCGCCCTGGCACCGAAAGATGCGATGCAGGCCGATGAATTGCTGAGACTGGCAGATATAGCGCTGTATAAATCCAAACATGAAGGGCGAAACCGCTGGACCTGGTATACGCCGGAAATGGCTGAGCAGCTGATACACCGGCGTGAGATGGAAAGGAATCTGCGCAAAGCCATTGTCGGGGACGAGCTGCGGCTCTTCTATCAGCCGCGCTATGACCTGCAAAAAGGCCAGGTGGAAGGGGCCGAAGCGCTGCTCCGCTGGGAGCATCCACCGACCGGTTTGATTATGCCGGACAGGTTTATTCCTCTGGCGGAAGAGACCGGGCTGATTATTGATATCAGTACCTGGGTACTGAACCGCGCCTGTTCTGATGCGATGAGCTGGCCTGAACCTATGTATGTTTCAGTGAATATTTCACCGGTTGAGTTCCGCAGCGGCCTGCTACCGAGCCGGGTGGCTGCGGCCCTGAACAACAGCGGGCTGCCTGCCGGACGGCTGGAGCTGGAAATTACCGAAAATATTACGCTGGAAAATCCGCAGAGTGCGCTGAAAGTGATGCAGGCGCTTAAACTTCTCGGCGTCCGGCTGACGGTAGATGACTTTGGGGCTGGCTGTTCCTCGCTGGGTTACCTGAAAACGTTCCCCTTCGATGGGATGAAGATGGATCGCTCTTATATGAACGGCTTCCCGCACTCGCCCCAGGCATTGTCCATCGTGGAAGGGATTATTGGCCTGGGCAAGGCTTTCTCGCTGACCGTGACTGCGGAAGGAATTGAAACCCGCGAGCAGTTGCAGGAATTGCAGGCTATTGCCTGTGAGGAAGGGCAGGGATATTACCTTGGCCGACCGATGCCGGTTGAGCGGTTCCGGCTGCTGTTGAATGAGCCTCTGAAGCCGGAATAAGCGCCAGAGAGAAGATAAAAAAGCCCGTGGAAACGGGCTTTTTCAGTTAGCGGACACGTACCGCTACGATCGTCATAACGACGGCAAACAGCACAAACACCACCAGTTCCATAAGCACCTCCATACTAAGATTCCTCTTAAATTATAGTGCCAGTTGCGGGTGATAAAAGCCGCAGTTTGTGCCCTTTCGGCAGCGATCACAGAAACCGGCCCGGAGGCGAAATGCGATTATCATCCTGTGCGTGGGTCTGGTAGGCTTTCTCTGAGTTACCAAAGATACATGCACAGGAGAAAAGTGATGAAACTCTATGGAATTGCCATTATCACCGCGCTGGTTACGCTATCCGGATGCCAGACGGCGACAAAAAATGGGGGCGCTTCCGCCCCGGTGGATCCTGAGATGGACAGGTGTGGCGCTTCTCACTATCAGCAGTACGTCGGCAAGCCGATGTCCTCTGTAGACAACGCGCGTTTTGACCATCCCGTCCGGGCAATCCCGTACAATTCTGCGGTCACTATGGATTTCAATCTGAACCGCCTGAACTTTATGGGTGATGCGCAGGGCAATATTACTCGTGCCTATTGCGGATAACCTTGTCACCAGATTGCAATAACTTCTCTGTAAGGTACGGGGTTATAAAAGTGATCTGCCGGTCACTGTGAAACATGCAATGCTCGTCTCTTCCCGCCTTGTGCGGGTTTTTTTTGTCTGAAGTTCAGCGACTGGCTGTTCGCGATAGTGACGAAAGGGAAGTTGAAGCGGGGATATTATTTATTGCGCACTTTCTCCCCAGACGCAGGAAAAGCGCAGTTCTGGTTGGGGCGTTTTAGCTGACGGCTGACATCATGTCTCTTTTTCTTCCAGTAATTGCGTCAGCAGATTTCGGTAACCCTGCAGCAGAGCTTCATCGACCTCTCCTTCCAGTTTGGCGATAACCGTGGCGATAATCACCTTGCTGTTGGTGGGCCTGCCGCTACGCATTAACTCGGTCATAATCGCCGCCAGTAATTCACTCTCTTTTGGCGCGTGAAAAGCGGGGCTGTTAAAATAGTCAGTAATAGCGCGACCTGCGCTGGGTGAGTAATGTCCCATCCTTAACCTCCAGAGAAGCGTTATCGATTGCCGACGGCTGACCGATAAGATCGGAAATAGTTTTTTGAGACGCTCTAATTTACCAGAACGGCAAATAGCCACTTAGCCTGGAAAATAGACAGGCGGGGATTTTAATTACTCTAGATGGCGCGTGGAGGAATTCCAGTAACAATCAGAAATAATTTTCATTCTGCTTTTCGCTTTGCTGAAAGGCAGCAGAAAAGCACTGTTTTCGCGGATTTAAACGCGATTGAGAAAGGTCAGCAAATCATGGATGAGGTTTAAAGTGGCGCCTTTCAGCCCGGCCCCTCTTATTAAATAATGCATTCACGAAGTACAGCCAGAATATCCACGCTCTAATCAGCGCCTTTAAGTAGCCAGATGGCTGGCTGAGAGCGAAATTCTCAGCAGGAAAAACCAGCAGTTAGTGAACAAAATGTAATCACTATTGAGCAATGTTGTTAATAGCAAAGGCTTGCCTTGCAGCGATGTTGAAATTTATCATTTAAATCAATTGATTATAAAATAGTTTGGTTTTTTTTGTGGGTGGGGCTTGTGCTGCCCCTCCTGTTATGAGTAAATGCACCGTCGGTTTTGAAACAGACAACGTATGCGAGCAATTTTAGTAAAGCAGTTTTCAGTAAAAGGTTATCTCTGATATCTCTTCCTGACTTCCTTCTTAAGTGCCTCATAAGTCCACCCTGTTGACAAACCCCGTGCCCTTTGCGGCTTAATACTTATTGAAGGAAAGACAAATGTCTAACAAAATGACTGGTTTAGTAAAATGGTTCAACGCTGAGAAAGGTTTCGGCTTCATCTCCCCAACCGACGGCAGCAAAGACGTATTCGTACACTTCTCTGCAATCCAGAACGGCGGCTTCAAGACGCTGGAAGAAGGTCAGAAAGTTGAGTTCTCTATCGAAAACGGCCAGAAAGGCCCAGCAGCTGCTAACGTAACTGCTCTGTAATTAGAGAACTTTTCGCCGGTACGCAGCGGAACTTTGTTCAGGCAGCCCCAGCGAGAATACGAAAAACCCGCCTTATGGCGGGTTTTTTGCGTCTGTCATCGCCTCACCCTGGTAGTCAGAAACACTGCCTTTGCCGGATCAACGGTCAGTGACAGCCCCTCTCTCCTGCAGTTTTCACCCCCAGTGCAGCGTAAAACTTCAAAGTTGATGCTATCCCCTGATTTGCCACTCATCGCTAAAACCTCCTTGTTACACTTTGGTTTCGCACTTCAGCCATAAGGCCCTGTTTACAGCAAGATGGAATCCTGGAAGGTTAACCTCATCTCAGTCTGGTTCGGCTGCCTCTTTACCGGCCTCGCCATCAGTCAGATCATTCCTTTTCTGCCGCTCTATGTAGAGCAATTAGGGGTAACCGATCCCAGCTCGTTAACGCTCTGGTCCGGGTTAATCTTCAGCGTCACTTTTATGGTTTCCGCCATCGTTTCGCCGATGTGGGGCAGCCTGGCCGATCGTAAAGGGCGCAAGCTGATGCTGCTGCGTGCTTCGCTGGGCATGGGCGTGGTCATTTTTCTACAGGCTTTTGTCACCGATGTCTGGCAACTTTTCCTGCTACGCGCCCTGATGGGGCTAACCTCAGGCTATATTCCTAACGCTATGGCGCTGGTGGCTACTCAGGTGCCGCGGGAACGCAGCGGGTGGGCAATGAGTATGGTCAGCACCGCCCAAATCTGCGGGGTGATTATGGGGCCCCTGATGGGAGGCTTCCTCGCTGACTGGGTCGGGCTGCGTGCTGTTTTCCTGATTACCTCCGCTTTGCTGATGACCAGTTTTCTGATCACCCTGTTTTTGATTAAAGAGGGTGCTCAGACGCGCGTGAAGAAAGAGGATAATCTGACCGGCAGCATGGTATTCCGTTCGTTAGCAAACCCCGGCCTGATTATCAGCCTGTTTTTAACGACGCTGGTTATCCAGCTCTGTAACGGCTCCATCAGCCCGATTCTGACGCTGTTTGTCCGTGAGCTGGAACCGGATGTGCAGAATATTGCTTTTATCAGCGGTGTGGTGGCAGCAATTCCAGGTGTTTCTGCCCTGATGTCGGCGCCGAAGCTGGGTAAGCTGGGCGATCGTATCGGGGCTGAACGCATTTTGATTACCGCGCTGATACTGACTTTCGTGCTGTTTATGGCGATGTCCTGGGCTGGCAGCGCTTTCCAGCTTGGCGTTTTGCGCTTTCTTCTGGGGTTTGCTGAAGGGGCAATGATGCCAGCGGTTCAGACCCTGTTGTTACGCTATTCCAGCGACAGAGTCACCGGAAGGATCTTCGGCTATAACCAGTCATTTATGTATCTGGGCAATGTGGTGGGCCCCCTGATTGGTTCTGGCGTGTCGGCCATCGGCGGTTTCCGCTGGGTATTTGCCGCCACCGCAGTGGTGGTGCTGATAAACACCTTTCAACTGATTATCAGCTGGCGTAACCGGAAACGGCCGAAGGCTGAACAGGGCTGATGCTCGCCTGAATCAGACCGATGATTAAGCGTTTTGAAGGGGTTCCGACAGGAAATCGTTAAGCGTGGTGACCAGCGGTAAAAACGGCCCTGAACCGGAGGATTCTGCATTGTGGGGCCGCGTCTCGCCGCTTACTATCAGCGCCAACGTTACCAAGAGGAGATAACGATGAGTCGATTGATTAAAGTAGTAAGCGTCATTGCGCTGGTAACCGCCCTGAGTGGATGTCTGTTCCCGCCTCCGGGTGGCGGTGGGGGTTGGGGTGGTGGCGGCGGTCATGGCGGTGGCGGCGGGCCACGCGGCGGCTTCTCTCAGGGCCACGGCTAACGGCCTGATAAACCAGAGGCAAGCTGCCTCTGGTTTTCACTCTTTCTGCCTCTTTAGTCACAAAGAGGAGAGCAAAACGTTTCGCTAAATCAAAAATTTGCGGCGTTTCACAAATGTGAATAGTTAATCACTCTTCCTGCGTAAGTAGCATTAATACAGGGTAATTATCTGTTTTCTTTTTTAGGCTCAATGCTAACGTCTTGCTTTATATTTTTGAGACGCTCACCATGAAAAATCTCATTGCAGAGCTGCTGGTCAGACTGGCAGAAAAAGAAGAAGAGTCCAAAGAATTAGTGGCTCAGGTTGAGGCGCTGGAAATTGTGGTTACCGCCCTGTTGAGAAAACTGGACAGTGCTCAGCTTCAGCAAATCTCAGAAAGCATTACCACTGCAATGGACACGGCCACGGCTAACAGTGCCGATACTATTAATCCCCAGGACACCGTTATGCTGGAGAATTATATTCAGCGACTGCTGCTTCATCCCCGCCAGTAATCTTATCTGGCCCGCAACGGGTGCAGTGAGAAGCTAAATAACTCAACAGTGCGATACCGCCCGTAATTTCACTTAATTCTCTTATCCGCCCCGGAATACCTGCCAGACTTAACTGGCTGGTCAACAATGAGGGGTAAAACAGAGATGAAGCTGAAATATCTGATCGCGGCGGGCATGCTCTCGCTGCTGGCCTGTAGCTACGCCGGTGCAGCAGAAAAAATCGCCCAGCAGCAAAAAATGACCCTGTGTAATCAACAGGCAGGAGATAAAGCGTTAAAAGGCGATGAACGCAAAACGTTTATGAGCAGTTGCCTTAAGAAAGAGAACAGCATGGGCAACATGTCGCCGCAACAAATGAAAATGAAAACCTGTAATACCCAAGCTGGCGATAAAATGCTGAAAGGGGATGAACGTAAAACCTTTATGAGCAGTTGCCTGAAAAAAAGCTGAGACCCTGTGGGCCTTGATCGGGCCCGCTTTCCTTTGACGCTTTATCCCTGCTGTTATTCCCACCATTCTGTGACGCTCCCCCGTGCTGGCCCTCCCCGTAGTGCTTCGTTCATACTTTATTAAAAAATTATTCAGCATATTAAACAGTAAGTTATCACAATATCAGGCTGCTTTAACGGCTTTCATTCCGACAATTCCCCTGTAAATGCCAGGCTTATCAGTCTGCAATGTAAAAACATAATAATGAAAGGAGCGCTGTCGTGAGCTATCAGAATGCCATTGTGCTACAGGATCTACCCGAACTTAAGCCTGTCAGAGTGCCGGTGGGTGAAACCGGTATTATTTTGATTCGTGAACAGGAAACGGTGAAAGCGTTTCAGGGAAAATGCCCCCATTCAGGCGCGCCGCTGGAGCAGGGCGCCATTCTCAAAGGCCGGCTGGTTTGTCCGTGGCATAAGGCCAATTTCGATATCAGTGACGGCAGCGTCTGTGAGCCTTTAGCCCTGAGCGATTTAACCCGTTACCCGGTCAGGATTGAGAACGGCATGGTGCAGGTGGATCCCGACCCTCTGCCACCTCTTTACGCCTTTTCAGCCGACCAGCAGGAGCCGGTCTTTGTGATCCTGGGCACGGGCGCCGCGGGCGCGGCGGCGGCATGGACATTACGCCGGGAGGGCTTCAGAGGTAAGTTAGTGCTGGTGGACAGAGAAAGTGAAGCCCCCTACGATCGTACTGTGTTAACAAAATTCGTGCCTGCCGGGAAGATGAAAATCAGCGAAGTTCCGCCGCTGCTGAAGGACGATTTTTCGCCCTATGCTGAACGCAAGCAGGCAGATGTGGAACGGCTGGACACCAGGCAGCAGCAGCTCCATTTTGCCGATGGATCGACGCTGAATTATGACAAGCTGTTGATCGCGAGCGGCGGCATTCCACAACGCCCGGATCTGGAAGGCAAAGCGCTGTCCGGCGTGCATGTTCTGCGCAGTATTGAGCAGGCCGATACGCTGTTGAACGAGGTGGATAGCAGCAAACAGCTGGTGATAATCGGAAACAGTTTTATCGGCATGGAACTGGCTTCGGCTTTACGATCCCGTGATATTAAAGTTCAGGTGATTGCACGTAATCCACTGCCATTCAAAGCGCAGTTTGGCGAAGAGATTGCTCGCTATTTCCGTGACTTACATGAAGAGCAGGGCGTGGAGTTCATTGAGGGGGACGTTGCTGAACTCAAAGCGGACGGTGGTCATGTCAGTGCCGTTGAGCTTAAAAGTGGAAAAGTCATTCCGGCTGACAGCGTGCTGCTGGCCACCGGCGTGGCGCCAGGCACCTCCTTTATTCACGATATTCCGCTTAATGAAGATGGCAGCCTGACCACCAGCGCAACGCTGGAAGTGGCCAGCAATGTCTGGGGAGCCGGAGATATCGCCACCTTCCCAACCCCCGCCGGTGAGATGAGAATTGAGCACTACCGCGTAGCACAGCAGCAGGGCCGGGTGGCGGCGAAAAATATGTTGGGGCTGAAGGATGAATTTGACCGGGTTCCCTTCTTCTGGACAGCGCAGTTCGGCACCCGTTATGAGTATTTAGGCCATGCAGAAGAGTGGGATGACTATCAGCTTTACGGCTCGCTAAAGGAGCAGAAGTTTGTCGCATTGTACGGGCAGAAAGGGCAGCTTGCCGCAGTAGCCTCCTGTGGACTCTATACTTTCACGGCCGATCTGGTGTTGAGAATGCAGGAGCCCATGACGATGCAGGAAGCGGCTGCATTAGCGAAAGAAGCGCTGAGTTAACGGGAGAGTAAAAAGGGGGAGAATATTTCTCTCCCTGAAATTATTGACTCAGTGCAGGCTCCCATCGCTCAGGGTTCGTGAGCCGTCTGGGGGGAGAACAGGTCTCCCCCTCTGCCGTCAGCTTTTGCTCATCCGCTCGGATTTCGCCATACACTGCTGCATAGCCTCCATCACTGCGGCGCGGAAGCCTTTTTCCTCCAGCACTTTCACCGCTTCAATAGTGGTGCCACCCGGTGAACAGACCATATCTTTCAGTTCGCCAGGGTGTTTACCGGTTTCCAGCACCATCTGAGCAGACCCTTTCACAGCCTGTGCTGCAAACTGATAGGCCTGCGCGCGCGGCATACCGCCCAGCACCGCAGCATCCGCCATCGCTTCGATAAACATGAATACATAAGCGGGCGCGGAACCGCTGACGCCCACCACGGCATGGATCATATATTCCGGAACCAGTGCCGCTTTGCCAAAGCCGTTAAAGATGGCGACGATCTCGTCGGCTTCTTCTTTTGTCACCAGCACGTTAGGGGTGACTGAAGTCATGCCTTCCTTGACCAGCGCGGGCGTATTAGGCATCACACGCACCAGTTTGCGATCGTGTCCTAATACGGTAGCCAGAGCGTCCAGCGTCACGCCTGCGGCAATAGACACTACCACCGTCTCTTTATTCAGGCTGCCTGAGATCTCTCTCAACACATTCAGAATGACGGCAGGCTTGACCGCACCAAACAGAATATCTGCCTGCTTAGCCACTTCTTCCGCACTGGCTGCGGGGGTGATGCCGTACTGCTTCTGCATCGCCTCATTGGTGGCTGGCTTATGGTCGTATACCCAGATATTTTCGGGTTTGACCTGACCGGCTGACACCAGTCCGCCGATGATGGCTTTAGACATATTGCCGCAGCCAATGAAGCCGATTTTCTTCTCCATCGTAGTGCTCCCTGTTTCATTCAGTTTTCGTCCCGGTCTAGCTTACGTCATTCCCCACCTTAATTCAGCTTCGGCTACGCTTAAGCAACGGTAATCGGCTGGCCAGGACTGCAATATGGATACTGAACAAAAAGATGAAGAACGAAGTCGCCGTTATCCCATCCAGGAACATATGTACTGGCAGCGCACCGAGTGGCGCATTCAGCGTATTGGCATTGCCTGCCTGTTTATACTGGTGATTTTGGGAGCCTGCGGATTGTTTTCAAAAGGTTTTCTCAGTGATGGCATCGCCACCTCTTCGGACGGGACGCTAAGGGTTGAGTATGAACGTTTTGGCCTGCGCGACAGTGATGTCGCCATGACCATCCGCGTGAAACCGCAGCAGGGCCGCTTTACGCTGAAACTCAACGGTGAAGAGATGGAGAATTTTCAGATCCAGTCTCTGCAACCCCAGCCTTTGCAGGCTATCAGCCATAACAACACCCTGGAACTGACTTACCAGTCCGAAAGCTTTCACGATGGGGCTACGGTGTGGATAGGATCTCAGGCGATGGAGTTTGGCCGTTATCCGGTGACGGTCAGCCTTGATGACACGACCAGCGTGCACTTTACCCAATGGATCTACCCTTAATCGCAGGAGTCTGGAATGGAAACAGTATTACGTGCTGTCAGTATGTATCTGTTGCTGATGGTGGTGCTGAAAGTGGCCGGAAGGCGCACATTGCTGGAAATGACCTCATTTGATCTGATCCTGCTGCTGATCATCAGTGAAGCCACACAACAGGCGCTGTTAGGCAATGATTTTTCCGTTACCGGTGCTTCGCTGACCATCATTACGCTGATCGTAGTGGATATCCTGTTTGGCATGCTGAAGTCCCGCTTTCCCCGCCTGGATATGTTGATTGACGGCACCTCACTGATTCTGGTGGAAAATGGCCGGATGCTGCCGGAAAGAGCGCGCCGGGCGGGAATATCTCAGGATGACATTATGAATTCTGCGCGCAGTACAGCAGGGCTGGAGCGTCTGGATCAGATTAAATTTGCCATTCTCGAAAAGAACGGCAAGATCTCTATCATTCCAGTCTCAAATTAAAAGGAAATGGCGATGCCAATCTGGGTGGATGCCGATGCGTGCCCGAAAGTGATCAAAGAAGTGCTTTACCGTGCTGCCGACCGTGAGCAGATGCAGGTTACGCTGGTGGCGAATCAGCCGCTGAGCGTGCCGCCTTCCCGGTTTATTACCACGCTGCGCGTCGCCGCTGGCTTTGATGTGGCGGACAACGAAATTGTTCGTCGTGCCGGAGTGGGCGATCTGGTCGTTACGGCGGATATTCCGCTGGCGGCGGAAGTGATGGAGAAGGGCGCAGTCGCGCTGAATCCGCGCGGTGAACGTTACAGTGACGATACCATTCGCCAGAGACTGAATATCCGAGACTTTATGGATACGATGCGTGCCAGTGGCGTACAAACTGGTGGCCCTGCCGTGCTGAATCAGCGCGACCGTCAGCAGTTTGCCAATGAGCTGGATAAGTGGCTGCAAAGCCAGCGCAAGAAATAAGCATCCCCTTTTGAACAGAACAGCGGGCTGAACAGGCGAGGCGCGAGGGCAGGGTAGACCGGCCATCGCGCTTTTTAGCATTTAAGGGGCACGACACAGCCAGCCTGTTTACCGGAGGGGAAGTGTTCCGTTAACGTCACGCAGCTTTAAGCCTGCTCTCTGCTGATCAGAGGAAGCTGTCGTCATCACCAAAGCTGTCGTTATCGAAGCCATCGCTGCCAAAATCACTGTAATCGTTGCCGTTCTCCTGCTGGAAGCCGGCATTCTGGCCATCATTACCGTTAAAGGTGTCCAGATTATTATCAAAGTTCTCCTGCGGCATCGCGGGCTCATTGATAATATTGACGATCTCTTCCGGCTGCGAATGGTGGAACATGCTGGTCAGCATATCGGCCATGACTACACCGCCTGCCACACCTACCGCCGTCTGCAACGCACCGCCCAGGAAGCCACGAGTGGCTGAAGGCGCTGCAGCCTGAGCAGGTGCTGGCGCGTAGCCCGGCTGTTGCTGCTGGGGCGCGCTGTTCCACGGGGATTGCTGAGGCTGAGCAGGCGGCTGCTGACGCTGATTTCCACCGCCAAACAGGCCGGAGAGAAAACCGCCGCTGCTCTGCTGGGGCTGTTGCTGCTGAGCCAGCCGGGCTTCCAGTTCACTCACCCGGTTGTTGAGTTGCTTTAACGCCGCTTCCTGAATCAGAATCGACTGCGCCATATAGTAAGGCGCGCCCGGTTGTTGCTGTAGCTGCTGCTGGATCAACTTTTCTGCGGCCGCATCACGCGGGCCTGACTGAGTTTCAGCCTGTTTCAAACGGCCAAACAGGCTTTCAATTAATCTTTGTTCTTCGCTCTGCATAAGTAATCCTCCGTAACGGGCGATAAGGACTATATTGGGGCCACGCCGGGGAAAGTAAACGGCCTTCGGGTAAGGAAATGTTGCGGATATCAGCGCAGGTTATTATTCACTGTAAATAAAATGATACAGGTAGTTATCAGTTATAATTCAATTGCTTAACCCGCAATCCCACCCCTCAGGGTGTAAAGAAAAATTGACTACTGGTCGCAGAAGGTAATTATCGGTATGATGCGTCGCAAAGTTAACCATTATCTGTCTGTCGACGCGGGTGCTGACCACGACGACAGGCTGAGGAAGTGCCTGTTATGTCGTTACCCCTTTACCTGATCGGCGCGCGCGGCTGTGGGAAAACCACCGTGGGCCAGGCGCTGGCTGTGGCTTCAGGTTATGCCTTCAGTGACACCGATCGCCATCTTCAGCTCACCACGCAGCGAACCGTCGCTGATATCGTGTCTGCCGAAGGCTGGGAAGGGTTCCGTCAGCGTGAAACACACTCCCTGAAAGCCGTGACGGCTCCCGCCACGGTGGTTGCCACCGGAGGCGGCATGGTGCTGGCAGCAGAAAACCGTGCCTTTATGCGTGAAAATGGTCGGGTTATCTATCTCAAAGCCGATGCCGCAGTGCTGGCCTCCCGTCTTGAGGCTTATCCTGAAGAGGATCAACGCCCCACGCTGACAGGCCGTCCGATAGCGGATGAAATGGTTGAAGTGCTTGCCGCCCGCGACGCCCTTTATCAGCAGACTGCGCACTACGTGATCAATGCGATGCAGCGTCCGGAAAAAGTGGTTGAAGAGATTATTGCGCTACTCTCGCTGGCCCGCGCCAGCTGAGTTCTGCCGCAGGGGCCAGCTAATCCGCCTGGCCCTCTCTCTGCTTTCCCTTAGTTTTCCAGTCTGCTCAGCCCCGCGTTTGCCGCCTCTCCGCTAAGATTTCTCGCCTTCTCCCTGAGTTTTACCTGACTTTGTCTATACTTAGTGCATCACCAGGCTGCCCGTACATTTCTTACCGGGCAAAATAACCCGTCTTACAGGAGGGAATTTTTATGGCAGGTAAACCGCCGTATCCGCGTGAAGCACGTGTTGTAGCGATTGAAAAAGGGTCCACTGACAAGACCGTGACCTGGTATGAACTCCGTGCCGACCATCCAAGGCCTGACACCCTGATAAGCGAGCACGAAACGGAACAGGAAGCTCAGGACGCTAAAGAGCGTTATGAAGACAAAGATAAAGAGTGATCCCCTGCTGGCAAGGATGCCAGTGACTTTCCCCGCGAGAAAAGCTTGACCCCGGTGAGCCATCCCCTTATGTTGCTTTTAGCCTGTGAGCATTGATTCAAATACAATAAATTTTGCCCATCCTTAGCCCGAACTGGACTGACTCTTGACAGATTTTCTTAAAAGTACCCTTTCATCCGTGCAGCCCCGGTCCCCTTCAGGGACAGCTGCTATGCTTTCTGTATCCGTGCAAACTGGTAGTGACACCGGTGAAAATCACGGAATAAATCTCGCTGACAAAGCGAATGATGCGGAAAGTAAAACGATGAAACATTTACTGGCAACACTTACCCTTGGCAGGGGAACACGCAGCGATCTCCTTCCGCTTCTGCGGGAACATCTTCCCGAAGAAAATATCACCCATATCGGACTTCTGGACGGGCTTTCAACACGGGAGATCGAACGTCTTTACTCCTCAGTCGGCGCTGAAAAAGTGGTGATGACCCGTCTGGAGGACGGCACGCACGTCGTGCTCTCCGCCGCTAAAGTGGAAGAGGCGCTGCAAAAACAGATTGTCGAACTTGAACGTCAGGGCTACGAGACTATCCTGATGTTGTGCAGCGGACAGTATAAAAATCTGTTCACTGACAGCGCCATCCTGCTGGAGCCTTACCGTATTTTGCCGCCGCTGGTGGATGCAATTACCGGCGGGCATCAGGTAGGCATTGTGGTGGCAAGAGAGGAGTATATTGCGGAGCAGGCTTATAAATGGCAAAAACTGGCGCAGAAGCCTCACTTTGCGGTCGCCAGCCCCTGGCATACCAGCGATGATCAACTGATTGATGCGGCGCTGCTGTTACAGGAGCAGGGCGCAGATGTCGTGGTGCTGGATTGCCTGGGATATCATCAGCGGCATCGTGATTTTTTACAGAAATTGTTGGGAATCCCCGTGCTGCTGTCCAACGTGCTGATAGCCAGACTGGCAGCGGAACTGCTTGTGTAAACGAGAAACTCTCGGCACTTTTACACTGTTACCTTTGTCTCTGATTTTAAGGATGCTTATATGCTCAACGTCAGTGAGTACTTCGACGGAAAAGTGAAATCAATTGGTTTCGAGAGTGCCAGTACCGGGCGCGCCAGCGTGGGCGTGATGGCGGAAGGCGAATATACGTTTGGCACAGGCCAGGCGGAAGAGATGACCGTGGTCAGCGGAACGCTGAAAGTGTTGTTGCCAGGTGAAGTGGAGTGGAAACATTACGAGCCGGGCCAGGTGTTCAACGTGCCTGCCCACAGCGAGTTTCACCTCCAGGTGGCAGAGCCTTCTTCTTACCTTTGCCGCTATCTGAAAGATTAATTCTGTCGGAAATCCCCCCTTCGGGTTTCCTGTGAAAGGCCCGGCGATAACCCGCCGGGCCTTTTTTATGCTGATGAGGAAATTAACGCTGAGCTTCGCCGCCCAGGGCTTCTACCGTGTTGCTGACCAGCGCAGCCAGTTCGCTGGTCATCAGAATAAAGTCCGCATCAAAGCGTGCCTGAACATCATCCCTGTCGATATCATCGTTCTGCTCACGCAGCGTGTCAGCAAACTTCAGGCGTTTCAGTGAACCATCATCGGACAGCAGGAACTGCACGCGCTCCTGCCAGTCCAGAGCCAGTTTGGTCACCAGTTTTCCGGCTTCGATATGGTTAGCGATTTCGTCGCACACCAGATCCTGCTTTTTACAGCGGATCACGCCGCCTTCTTCCAGCAGGGCTTTGAGCTCCGCTTCGTCCATCAGGGCAAAACCGGCAGGCGTCTCACCTGAGCGAACCCACTCGGTCATGGTCAGCTCAATAGGGCTTTCCAGCGTCAGGGGAACCACCGGCAACGATCCCAGGCATTTACGCAGCAGCGCCAGCGTATCTTCCGCTTTTTTGGCGCTGGCGCAGTCAACCATGATCAGGTTGTTGACGGTATCGATCCACAGGAAGGTCTGGCTGAAACGGCTGAAGGCGCGTGGCAGCAGGCTGTGCAGCACTTCATCTTTCAGCGAATCTTTTTCCGTCTTTTTCAGCTTCCGCTGCTGCTCAGCTTCCAGCTTGCTGATTTTTGCTTCCAGCGCCTGCTTGATGACTGGCGAAGGCAGGATCTTCTCTTCTTTACGCGCGCAAATCAGGATCTGCCCGTTATTGACGTGCGTCAGCGCATCGCCACGGGGGCCCATAGGTGATACCCAACCGGTTTTGGCCATATCCTGGCTGCCACAAGGGGTAAAAGAGAAAGCCTCAAGCTGTTTTTCCATCTCTTCAACCGCCAGGGGGATCTCGCGATTCAGACGATAGACCATTAAATTCTTAAACCACAGCATTATGCTTTCCCTCACTGGCGCGCGTCATGCGCGCTCTATCAAAGTCAGCGCGCATGATAGCGAATCGGCGGCGCTGTTTCATTGCCTTTCCGCCCCTGGCCTTCTAAGGTAGAACACAGACCGTTAAATAATGAGGAATAACAAGTGCGTATCGGTATTGATTTAGGTGGAACGAAAATTGAGGCGATCGCGCTCTCTGAATCCGGCGACACGCTGTTCCGTCAACGGGTGGCAACACCACGCGACGACTACCAGAAAACGCTGGAGGCTATCGCCGATCTGGTAAACCTGGCCGAAGAGAAGACAGGCGAGAAGGGAAGCGTCGGTATTGGCATTCCGGGCACGCTGTCGCCGTTCACTAAACGGGTAAAGAATGCTAACTCGACCTGGCTGAACGGTCAGCCGTTGGATAAAGACCTGCATAAATTGCTGAACCGTGAGGTGCGGATTGCCAACGATGCTAATTGCCTGGCAGTCTCTGAAGCGGTGGACGGGGCTGCCGCGGGGAAACAGACGGTTTTTGCGGTGATTATCGGCACCGGCTGTGGTGCTGGCGTGGCGCTGAATGGCCATGCACACAGCGGCGGTAACGGCAACGCGGGTGAGTGGGGGCACAATCCCCTGCCGTGGATGGATGAAGACGAGTTGCGTTACCGGGAGGAGGTTCCCTGCTACTGCGGCAAGCAGGGCTGTATCGAAACCTTTATCTCCGGCACCGGTTTCGCCATTGATTACCACCGGCTCAGCGGCGTGGAGCTGAAAGGGGCAGAGATCATTACCCTGCTTGAGCAGCAGGATCCGGTAGCCGAACTGGCGATGAGCCGCTATGAACTGCGGCTGGCAAAATCGCTGGCGCAGATTGTGAATATTTTCGACCCAGAGGTCATTGTGCTGGGCGGTGGAATGAGCAACAACGAACGCCTGTACCGGACGGTGCCGCTGTTGATGAAGAAGTGGGTAT
Organism: Erwinia sp. E_sp_B01_1; assembly: GCF_036865545.1. Classification (NCBI taxonomy): domain Bacteria; kingdom Pseudomonadati; phylum Pseudomonadota; class Gammaproteobacteria; order Enterobacterales; family Erwiniaceae; genus Erwinia; species Erwinia sp. E_sp_B01_1. The sequence goes on from NZ_CP142208.1 coordinate 1,082,241, forward strand.
TTGGCGGCGAGTGCGAAACGCCGGTGCTGAAAGCGATGCATGGCGATTCCAGCGGCGTGCGCGGTGCCGCCTGGTTATGGCCACTGTAAACGCAATAAAAAAGGGGCTTTCGCCCCTTTTTTGCATCCGGCCGCCCTTATTCTCCAAACAACATCGCATCGCGGGGGGCGCTGGCCCGCTGATTTTTGGTCATCAGGAAGTAGAGGTATCCGGCTACCATAAAGGCCACAAACAGCGCGCCAATCACCGGGTTAAACCACAGCATCGCTATCAGGCAGACCAGCGCCAGCACCAGCGCAATACCCGGAACAATCGGATAGCCAGGCGCGCGGAAGGTGCGTTCCATTTCCGGCTCGGTACGACGCAGGCGGAACAGGCTCAGCATACTCATCAGGTACATCACAATCGCGCCAAACACCGCCATAGTGATCATCGCGGCGGTCAGCGTCATGCCCTGCAGATTAATCCAGCTGTCGCTGAAAATCGCCGCAATACCGATCACGCCCCCAGCGATAATGGCCCGGTGTGGCGTCTGAAAGCGTGAAAGCTTAGCCAGGCCAGCGGGCAAATAGCCAGCGCGTGAGAGGGCAAAGAACTGACGCGAATAGCCCAGGATAATGCCGTGGAAGCTGGCCACCAGACCAAATAAGCCAATCCACACCAGCATATGCATCCAGCCGGAATGCTCACCCACAATCATTTTCATGGCCTGTGGCAGCGGATCGTTGATGTCGGACAGGGTGCGCCAGTCACCTGCGCCGCCCGCCAGCAGCATCACGCCTATTGCCAGCACCACCAGCGTCAGGATGCCGGAGATATAGGCTTTCGGGATGGTGCGTTTCGGATCTTTGGCTTCTTCTGCGGCCATCGCGGCCCCTTCAATGGCCAGGAAGAACCAGATGGCAAAGGGGATAGCGGCGAAAATACCCGATACCGCAGGCAGGCCGAAGCTGTCGCTGCCTGACCAGCCGTTCGCGGCAAAATTAGCCACGCTGAAGCCCGGTGCCACCACGCCCATAAACACCAGCAGCTCAAGCACGGCCAGTACGGTGACCACCAGCTCGAACATTGCCGCCAGCTTCACGCCCAGAATATTCAGCGTCATAAAGACGATATAGGCGCCTACAGCGGCATATTTCGGGTTGAGGTCCGGATACTGCACGTTGAGATAGGCGCCAATCGCCATGGCAATAGCAGGTGGAGCGAAAACGAATTCAATCAGCGTAGCCATACCAGCAATCAGGCCGCCAGTCTCGCCGAACGCGCGGCGGCTATAGGCAAACGGGCCACCGGCATGGGGGATCGCCGTGGTCAGTTCGGTAAAGCTGAAGATAAAGCAGGTGTACATGGTGGCGATCAGCGCGGTGGTCACCAGGAACCCCAGCGTGCCCGCCACACCCCAGCCATAACTCCAGCCGAAGTATTCACCGGAAATCACCAGACCTACCGCAATGCCCCACAGATGGATTGTGCCCAGAGTGGGCTTTAGCTTAGCTGTCATACCGATATCCCCGTGATGAATTTTATTGTCAGTCGATAATGCCGTCGCTACCGGGCGGGAAACTTGACGCCGGGATAAGGAATTTTGTGCTCTGCGGTCAACTCCCCCGCAAAAAAAGTGCCGGATGCACGCTACAGTCAAAAGAGGGTCGTCTGCGGTCAAGCGGGTAAGGGCGGGCGACGCCATGCTGGTATCACCACGGTGGGTAACCGACAGCCAACTTTTTCTGGAGCCTGACTATGACTGCCACGCAATATGACAACCTGGATAATACTGCCCTGTTGAATCTCGCCCGACGTACCCTGGCCCGTTATCCGGCAGCCTTACAGGGCGAGCTGAGCCTGCTTTGTCGCTCGGAGAACGCGACTTTCCTGTTACAGGCAGGAGGGAAACGTTATGCGCTGCGTCTGCATCGCGGCAACTACCATGCGCGGGCGGATATCGAAAGTGAGCTGCACTGGCTGGATGCACTGCGGGAAACCGGCATCATTGTGCCTCAGGCTGTGCCGGATAAAGAAGGTCAGACCGTGCAAACCCTGCAACTGGAAGACGGCAGCGAGCGCCATGCCGTGCTGTTTGACTGGATTGAAGGCGATATGCCCACCACCGATGTCGATCCGCGTGCGTTTCAGCAGTTGGGTCACATCACTGCGCGCCTGCATCAGCACAGCAAAACCTGGCAAAAGCCAGCCGGTTTTCAGCGCATCATCTGGGATCATCACACCATGGTCAGCCCACAGAGCCACTGGGGTGACTGGCGTGATGCGCCCAATCTGCGCAGGGAAGATCGTCCGGTAGTGGAAGAAGCGATCGCCAGAGTAGGTAACGATCTTCTGACCTTCGGCAAAGACGCCTCTAAATACGGCCTGATCCATGCCGATCTTCGCCTGACGAACCTGCTGCTGCACAAAGGTGAAACGCGGGTGATCGACTTCGATGACTGCGGCATGGGGTGGTATCTGCACGATCTTGCGGCAGCGATCAGTTTTGTGGAGCACCATCCCCGTGCAGCCGAATGGGTGGATCACTGGATCAGGGGCTACGAGCAGGTGGCGCACATCAGCGACAGCGAAATGGCGAGGGTGCCAACGCTGCTGATCCAGCGTCGCATCCAGCTGCTGGCCTGGGTGGGATCTCATGCGGAAACCGAAATGGCTCAGAGCCTGGGGCCGCAGTGGGCAGATCATTCAGTCAGGCTGTGCCGCCGCTATCTTGAAACCAGCGAACTGCCTGTCGGTGCCTGAGGTTGCACCTTTAGCGGGCATAATCAGCGCGCTGTTTCCGTCGCTGCTTTGCTAAGGCCTTGTTTTCCGGTGAGAGCTTAAGACCTGGTATGAAAATTGCTGCATTAGCAGGATATTTTCTGCAGTCGGGGCGATGATAATGGAAACAGGTCTTATCCAGCAGCCTGAGATGGCGACAGCGCTGAATGCCGCAGCGGTCAGCAACCGCGGCGTGCTGGCTGCTGCGGCCAGCGGATTGAGTGATTTTATCAGTGATAAGGGCGGCGATGTGGATCGCATCTTTGGCGTCAGCGGTATTGACCCGGAGTTGCTCTCCAGCCCGACCCTGAGCTTAGGTTTAATCAACTATTGTCGGGTGATGGAAGAGGCGGCACGCTGTTCCGGTTTTGATAACTTCGGTTTGCACTACGGCAGGCAGTTTAAACCGCAGTCATTAGGTCTGATTGGCTATGTCGGATTATGTTCCGCCACGCTGGAGCAGGCGTTGCAGAATGTGGTGAACGCCTTCCCTTACCATCAGCACGACACCCTGACCCGACTGGTTGATAAAGGGGATTGCTGGCGTCTGGACTACCAGGTTCGCCACGGTGCGATACTCAGCCGTCGTCAGGATGCTGAGCTGACGCTGGGGATGTTTATGAACCTGATCCGTCATGTGACGGGGAAAAACTGGGCCCCGCGCGAGGTGCATTTCGAGCATCCACGGCCTGCTCAGTGGCATGAACACTGTAAAGTCTTTGATGCGCCAGTCTATTTTGACCAACCCTTCAACTCTTTAGTGATCCCCAAACGCGATCTCGCACGATCGATGCCCGACAGCGATCCAATGTTACTGATGGTGATGCAGGATGCTATCCGCCGTCTGAACAGCGCAACGCCGCAGCAGAATATTGTCGATCAGGCCCGGGCGCAGGTGCATCTGGTCTTGCTGAAGGGAGAGCCGGTGCTGGAAGAGGTCGCCGAGAAAATGGGGCTCTCAAGCTGGTCACTTCAGCGCCGTCTGCGTGATGAAAATCTCAGCTTTACCGCGCTGGTGGATAAAGTACGCTGCGAGATGGCAACCCACTATCTGCAGCAGCGTCAGCTGCCGATTTCAGAGATGGCGCTGCTGCTGGGCTATTCCGAAGTCAGCGCCTTTTCCCGTGCCTTTCGCCGCTGGTTTGGCATCAGCCCGCGTCAGTGGCGTCAGGATGCAATGGTGGGGTAACCCATCAGCGCTCTGGTTTGAAATCCAGCACCATTTTTTTGGGCAGGTTTGCGGGCGGCGGCGGTAAATAATCTGCGCTGCTGACCACGCCCCAGGCTTTCTTACAGAGCACTTCATCCCCTTCAGTGCTCACAACCTCGTAACGGCCTTTGTCATTGTACTGAATGGTAAGGGTACACTCACGACCGGCATACAGACTGGCGTTGTAAAAATTGCGCTGAATGCCATACCCTAATTTTGCCGTATAAAGACAGTCCGGCTTACTGATCCCTGGCTGCGGAGTGACGCATTGTTTCTCTGCGGCGGCCTGCATTTCCTGTTCCGTTGGCGGGGGAAGTTTCGGATGCTGCGGCTCATTAACAGACTGGCACGCTGCCAGCACGAAGAGTATCAAGCCGGTTCCCCCTGCCTTTCCCGCTTTACTTAGCTTTGAGCGCATCATTTTCCCCAAAAATAATAAAGATAATCTTATGTCTGCCGATAGTTTACAGGGTTGGCTTCTGGCTGACAGATTATTCCAGCATCCTGAAACCTTTTACAGATTATTCACCTCCTGCATACAAGCAGCAACATTATCATTTTAAGGTTGTTTATTAAACAGATTGATTAATAACGGGTATAAACTTTATTATGCATTCGGAATGTTATTAGCTGTTCAGCACTTTTACTTTGTGCTTCTTTTTACCGACATTCTGAAAATATCGTTCTGCTAATGCAGTGCTGGATTACTGTTTACTTTATTCATGGAAAAGAAATGAAACGTCATTATCACCTTGTTGCTTTCACGTTATTAAGCTCTGCTGCGCTCAGCGGCTGTGCCACTGAATCCTCGCGGGCCATTGAGGCACCCCAGGTTACAGCAGCGACCCAACCTGCTTATCAGGGCGTGAAAAGCCCGATTGCCGTAGGCAAATTTGATAATCGCTCCTCTTATATGAACGGCATCTTCTCGGATGGCGTGGATCGTCTTGGCAATCAGTCCAAAACCATTCTGATCACTCACCTGCAACAAACCGGCCGCTTTACCGTGCTGGATCGCGCTAACCTGGACGAGCTGAAAGCCGAAGCGGGTTACAAGCGTAGCACTCAGGCGATCAAAGGGGCGGATTATGTCGTCACCGGAGATATTACCGAATTTGGGCGTAAAGAAGTGGGCGACCAGCAGCTGTGGGGCATTCTTGGCCGGGGCAAAACGCAGGTTGCCTACGCAAAAGTTAACCTGAATATCGTGGATGTTGCGACCTCAGAAGTGGTCTATTCCGTTCAGGGTGCTGGCGAATACAAGCTTTCAAACCGTGAAGTAATTGGCTTTGGCGGCACCGCCAGCTATGACTCCACCCTGAATGGTAAAGTCATGGATCTGGCGGTTCGCGAAGCAGTGAATCACCTGGTCAGCGGACTGGAATCCGGCGCATGGCGTGCGGCTAAATAAGAGAGGGAATTTAAAATGCGTATTGTGAAATATACTCTGGCAGCGGCCACGGCTCTGCTATTAACGGCCTGCGCCGGAAAATCAACCAGCCTCTATTACTGGGGCGATTATCAGCCTTCGTTATACAGCTATTACCAGCACTCAGCGGCCCCAGAAAAAGAGATTGAAACGCTTAACGCGGTTATTCAGCAGGCGCATGCGAAAAATAAACTGGTCGCGCCTGGTTTGCATGCCCAGCTGGGATTGCTGTATGTAGATACCGGTCATCCTGATTTGGCCTTTCAGCAGTTTACCGCTGAGAAAACGGCTTTTCCTGAATCCGCTCACTACATGGATTTCCTGATGCGTAATAAGCAGGGAGAAAAATAATGAAAAAGATCTTAGCTATCGTTGCGGTACTCGCCACCGTGGCCCTGACCGGGTGTGCCAAAAAGCCTTACGACTATTCGGCGTTCCGTGAAAGCAAACCGGCCTCTATTCTGGTCTTGCCAGCAGACAATCACAGCACGGATATCAATGCGGCCCACAGCTTTACTTCCCTGGTGACCCAACCGCTGGCGGAATCTGGCTATTACGTGTTCCCGGTTGCCGTGGTGGAAGAAACCTTCAACCAAAACGGGCTGACCAACGCTACGGATATCCGCAGCGTCAGCACCACTAAGCTTCGCAGCATTTTCAACGCTGATGCGGCGCTCTATATCGATATCACTGACTACGGAACCAAATTTATCCTTGTTGACAGCGTTACCCAGGTCAGCGCTACGGCTAAGCTGGTCGATCTACGCAGCGGTAAAGAGATCTGGAGTGGTAAAGCCAGTGCTGCGAACAACGAAAGTAATGGTAATCAGGGTGTGATTGGCATACTGGTTGCGGCAGCAGTGAAACATGTCATCAGCAACGTCAGTGATGAGTCACATAAGATTGCCCTTGTCACCAGCAATCGTTTACTGACGGCAAACACCAACGGCGGCATTCTGCCTGGCCCGCGTGCTAAAACAGCGAAACTTTAACTGACGGGGCGCCTTAATGGCGCCCGCTTTTTCGCCTGGCTCGCGAGCCAGACAGTGAAATTCTGACTGGCCGGGGGCCTCAATGGTGCCCGCTTCAGGCTGGAGGCGTCTCCAGTTTGCTGTAGCCCAGACCATTCACTTTCCTCACTTTAATCTGCACCGGGATCCGCTCCTTCATCGCTTCCACATGGCTGATCACGCCAATCGTTTTGCCACTGGCGTTCAGGGCATCCAGGGCATCCAGAGCGCTGTCCAGCGTATCGGCATCCAGCGTGCCAAACCCTTCATCCAGGAACAGCGATTCAATGCGGGTCTTGTGGCTGACCAGATCGGAAAGCGCCAGCGCCAGCGCGAGGCTGACCAGGAAACTTTCGCCGCCGGAAAGGGTGCGGGTATCACGCAGTGAATCGGCCTGCCAGGTATCCACGACCTGCAACTCCAGCGCTTCCTGTGATTTTCGTTGTAACAGATAGCGCCCGTGTAGCCGGTTCAGCTGGTTATTGGCCAGCCAGACCAGATGATCCAGCGTCAGACCCTGAGCAAATTTACGGAATTTATCCCCCTCACGTGAGCCTATAAGCTGATTCAGATAGCCCCAGTCTTCGACGTCCTGCTCGTTTTGGCCGATTTGCGCCAGCAACGCTTGCTGCTGCTGACGGCGCAGGGCATCGCTGGTCAGTTGCTGCCGCGTTTCTCCCTGCTGGCGGGCGTTTTCTCTTAGCCGATCTGAAAGCGAAGCAACAACCTCCGCTAATCCCTGCGTTTCTTCCGGCAGGTCTTCCGGCTTTTGCTGCTGATGACTCTCCAGCGTCTTCCGGGCCTGCTGCAGGAGCACCGCCGTTTGCTGGCGGCGCTGTTCATGCTGTTTTTGCAGCAGCCTGAGTCGCTGCGTCTGTTCTTCATCCAGCAGGGCGGTGGTAAAGGCCTCTTCATCCCTGAAGTGACTGGCCGCCAGCGCCTCGCTAACCGCCTGCTGAGCCTGTTCAAGGCGCAGGATTAGCGCATCTGACTGCTCAGATAGTGAGTTATGCTGTCCGGTCAGTGTATTTAACTGGCTTTGCCCCGCCTGCCACTGCTGCTGGCAGGTCTGACACCGGTCACTATGCTGCTGTGACTGGGCACGAAGCTGTTGCTGTACCCCGGCTGTGTGCCGATCGCCAAACAACGACTGACGACGCTGTTTCAACTCCGCCAGCGAATCCTGTTCAGCTTTAAGGCGCTGTTCCAGGCTGTTAACACGGGTTTGCTCGCTGGTTATTTCGTGGTTCAGCGCCTGCTGTTGGGTTGCCAGAGCGGTGAGTTGTGGCAGTAAGTCAGTTAGCGCCTGCTCCGCTTTCTCCCATTGTTGCCACTCGCTTTCCCGGCTGGCGAGCCAGCTTTCATGTTCACCCTGTTGCGGCGGTATCAGGCCCGATTCGGCCAGTGAAGTGCGCAGCGATTCGCGTTGTTGCTCTACGGCCTGTTGCTCCTGCGCCAGCAGCTTTTCCTGCTCTTCACTGGCCTGAAGGGCAGCCTGACGTTGCTGGCCTGCCAGCTGTTGCTGCTGCTGCAGGGCAACAAGTTCGTTCTGCCGCTGGCTCAGCGTATCTTTATGCTGCTGTAGCAGGCGGGCGCTTTGTTGCAGGCTGAGCAATTGAGCCTGCAGAGCGGTTTCCATCTGCTCCTGTTCAGCCAGCCACGCCTGAGTTAGCTGGGTATCTTCTGGCATCAGTGCGATCGCCAGGGTTTCCGCCGTTGCCAGCCACTGGCTGCGTAGCTGGGCTGCCTCACGCTGGAGTTCCTCCTGCGCCTGACAATCTTTCTCTGCCTGCGCCTGAAGATTTTTCAGCTGTTCGCGCCTGGCGGTGCCCAGATCTTTAAGTTTCTCAACCTCGTTTCTCAGCACCAGCAGGCGTTGCTGGTTTTCTGAAGGTTCCAGCGCCTGATAATCAGCAATGGCGGGGTGTTCGCAGGAGCCGCAGAGCGGGCAGGGATCGCCAGCTTTAAGTTGGGCACGATGCTGTTCCAGTCCGGCAATCCGCTGTTCAAGCTCGCAGCGTTTTTCCAGATCCTGTTGATGCTGATACTTCTCTTTCCAGCTGGCGCGTAATGTCTCCAGCTGCTGTTCAGTTTCCTGCTGCTGTTTCTGCCCCTGCTGCTGCGCGGCCTGTTGCCGTTCAGCGCGGATCTGCAACTGGTGCCACTGTGATGAGAGCAGAGCCAGCTTTTGCCGGTGTGGGCGGTGCTGGCTCAGTTGGGTCAGTGAAGCCTGTAGCTGCTGTTCAGAGTGCTGCTGCAGATGCTGAGCGAGACCTTTCTCCGCTTCCGTGCAGAGCCTCTGCGCCTCATCCAGCAGCGCCTGCTGTGGCCGGGCCTGCTGTTCAAGCTGGCTGAGCTGTTGCGTCAGTTGCTCAACGCTGTTTCTCTGTTCCCCGGCGCGGGTTTTTCGGGCGCTCAGTGCCCGCTCGTTTTGCTGCTGCTGTTCAAAGCGCATGCGCCATAAGGGCAGGGATTCGCCCCAGCGAGCCACATGAGGATTATCCTGTTGCCATTCTCTGTGCCGCTGTTGTTCTGTCTGCTTGCTGGCCTGCAACTGCTGATTCTCATGCAGGGATTGCTGACGGCTATGCAACGAATGTTGGTACTCACTCACTTCTTTAGCCAGCTGCGCATTCTGCTGCGTCAGCGAAGTAATACGGTTATCCAGCGGCAGCACCGTCTCAGTAATCAGCATCTCCTGCTGCTGGCGATGGGATTCATGTTGCTGTCGGGCATCTTCAGCGGCTTTGAGCTGCTGAGTGATTTCATCAAGCGCCTGTCCGGTAGCGGATTTTTTCTGTGTAAGTTGCAGAAGCTGCGTTTTCAGCTGCTGCAAATCCTGCTGATACTGGTTGCGCTGTTGCCAGACCGGACGCAGTTTTTCCGCCGGTTCCGCCAGCGTCAGGCGCTCCAGTTGTGGCTGGTCCTTTTGCCAGGCCGTTTCTGCCTGCTGATAATCCGCTTCGGCGGCAGTAACAGCCTGCGAGGCCAGCTGATGCTGCTGCTGCCAGTGCAGTAAAACTTGCTGGCGCTGATGGCGTGAAGTAAGTGCCTGCTCTTCTTCTGTCAGCTGCTCCAGCTGGGCTGTAAGCTGCTGAAGCTGCCCGCTTTCCAGCAACGCCATTCCGCCTGCCTGGGCGCGCAACGTGTCCAGCGCCACTTTGGCATTTTTATGGCGTTCAAAGACGTTGGCGGAAAGTCGCCCGTAAATTTCCGTGCCGGTTAACTCTTCCAGCAACTCGGCACGGCTGTTGGCATCGGCATTCAGGAAAGCGGCAAACTGCCCCTGCGACAGCATCATGGATTTAGTAAAGCGTTCGAAATCCAGGCCGGTCAGGGTGGTCAGCATATCCAGCTTGTCCTTGACCTTGTCCGCCACGATTTTATTGTCATCACAGCGCGCCAGCTCAACCCGTGGTGCCTGAAGATTGCCATCGGCGGCACCGCGGGCGCGGTTCTGGCTCCAGAAGGCACGCCAGGCGACGCCTTTTACTTCAAACTCCACTTCCGCCAGGCACTCCGAAGTGTCACGCGTCATCAGATCGTTCTGCGACTGCGAGAGTTTCCCCAGCCGCGATGTTTCATGGTAAAGCGCCAGACAGATAGCATCCAGCAGGGTGGTTTTCCCCGCGCCCGTTGGCCCGGTGATGGCAAACAACCCGTTGCTGGCAAAAGGCTCAGCGGTAAAATCAATCTTCCATTCGCCCTTCAGCGAGTTAAGGTTTTTAAACCTCAGCGTCAGGATTTTCATGCTTGCGCCTCATCATCAATCTCTGCCAGCGTCAGGTTAAACAGTTCAGTGGCCCGGGCCTGCCTTTCCGGCTTTTCGTTCTCGACCAGCGCCAGGCGGCGACTGAAGACTTCCTGGGCGCTGAGCTCACTTAAGGTCTCATTATTGTGGCGATCTATAGCCTTTTCGCGCTGCTCCCGACTGCGGCGAAGCAGCACCACTTCCACCGGCAGAGCCTGAGTCAGTTCCTGAATGCGTCGCTGCAGATCATTCAGCCATGACTGGGTGGAAATCTCGATATCCAGCCAGACCACTTTGCCATCATCACGGGCAGGGATAGCTGCGAGCTGCTGCTCAATCTCTTCCAGCGCCCCTTTGATCATCTGCATCGGCTGGAAAAGGGGGATCGCCAGCGGCTCAACCTGGATGAGCTTGCCATCGGCAAAATCCACCAGGAACACGCTTTTCTCTTTGCCCAGCTCGTCAAAACTCAGCGGGATGGGCGAACCGCTGTAGCGGATATGTTCCGTGCCACCGATACGTTGCGCACGATGAATATGCCCCAGTGCAATATAATCGGCTGGCGGAAATGCCTGCGCCGGGAAGGCGTCCAGCGTGCCAATATAAATATCCCGCACCGCATCGCTTTTGGTCACGCCGACGGTGGTCAGATGGCCGGTGGCGATAATGGGCAGCGTCAGGTTGAGTTTTTCCCGCATCTCCCGCGCCGCCTGCCAGCAGCGCTGGTAATGCTGGGTTATGGCTGTCAGCAGGCTTTGCTGCTTGTCACGGCCAGACTGGCCAGCCTGGCTGGTGGTGATATCGCGGGGACGAAGAAAAGGGATAGCGCAGAGCAGCGCGCCGGGTTCTCCATCACGCTTATTCAGCAGCAGCACCTGCTGGCTGATATCATCACTGGCAGAGGCGATCACTCGGGTGTTCAGGCAGGCGAGCAGCTCACGGGATTCATTAAGCGTGGCTACTGAATCGTGGTTGCCACCGAGCACCACCAGCTGGCAGCCGGTCTGCTGGAGATTGACCACAAAACGGTTATACAACTCGCGCGCGTAACTGGGCGGGGATCCCGTATCGAAGATGTCACCCGCAACAATGATGGCATCCACGTGATGTGCCACAGCCTGCTCCAGCAGCCAGTCTGTAAAAGCCTGATGCTCCGGCGCGCGGCTTTTTGTGTAGAAGAATTGGCCCAGATGCCAGTCGGAGGTATGAATAATTCGCATGGGATCCCTTTAAGGCGCGAGGCAGAGTCGACGATTATAAACAGCACAGCGTAAAACCCCAGACCCAATCTCAGCGACCCTTAATAAAACTGTTATGAAACCTCGGGACAGGCCGTGCTTTTTTCATAAAACTGTCATAAAACTGACGCATAATGACGCCGCAAATCCAGTGACATTCCGTCACAGTAGCAGGAGCAACAATGGCAAAGCGCATTCTGGTAGTCGAAGATGAAGCCCCAATCCGTGAGATGTTGTGTTTCGTTCTGGAGCAAAATGACTATCAACCCATAGAAGCGGAAGATTATGACAGTGCGGTCAATTTGCTTATCGAACCCTGGCCTGATTTGATCCTGCTTGACTGGATGCTGCCCGGCGGCTCAGGCATTCAGTTCATCAAGCATTTGAAGCGCGAAGCGATGACCCGTGAAATTCCGGTCATGATGCTGACCGCGCGTGGCGAAGAAGAAGATCGCGTCCGCGGGCTGGAAGTGGGCGCTGACGACTATATTACCAAGCCTTTCTCCCCTAAAGAGCTGGTGGCGCGTATCAAAGCCGTGATGCGCCGCATCTCTCCGATGGCGGTGGAAGACGTTATCGAAATTCAGGGGCTGAGTCTTGATCCCTCCTCGCACCGGGTAATGTCGGATACCCAACCGCTGGAGATGGGCCCAACTGAATATAAATTGCTGCACTTCTTTATGACTCACCCTGAACGTGTTTACAGCCGCGAGCAGTTGCTTAATCACGTATGGGGCACTAACGTGTACGTCGAAGATCGTACCGTTGACGTTCATATTCGCCGCCTGCGTAAGGCGCTGGAACTGACCGGGCACGATCGCATGGTGCAGACGGTTCGCGGAACAGGTTATCGTTTCTCTGCACGTTACTGATCGTTCGCACTGGAGTCTTTACCGTGTTGGAACGCCTCTCCTGGAAGAGATTGTTGTTTGAGCTGATACTTGCCTCACTGCCAGCCCTGATCCTGGGGCTTCTGGTGGGCTATCTGCCCTGGCTCCTGCTGGTTTCCGTGCTGGCCGTTTTGGGCTGGCATTTCGCTAACTTACTCCGTTTATCCCACTGGCTGTGGATTGACCGCAGCATGACGCCTCCGGCCGGGCGTGGTAGCTGGGAGCCGCTGTTTTATGGCCTGTATCAGATGCAGGCGAGAAATCGCCGCCGTCGGCGTGAGCTGGGGCATCTGATCAAGCGATTTCGCAGTGGCGCAGAATCCTTACCCGATGCCGTTGTGCTGACCACGGAAGAGGGCACCATTTTCTGGTGTAATGGCCTCGCCCAGCAGATGCTTGGGCTGCGCTGGCCGGAAGATAACGGACAGAACATCCTTAACCTGCTGCGCTATCCCGAATTTACCCGCTACTTACGTCAGCGCGACTTTTCACGGCCACTGACGCTGGTGCTTAACAGCCATCGTCATCTGGAATTTCGCGTGATGCCCTATTCAGAAGGGCAGTGGCTGCTGGTGGCCAGGGATGTCACGCAGATGCACCAGCTGGAAGGCGCCCGCCGTAACTTCTTCGCCAACGTCAGCCATGAATTACGCACGCCGTTGACGGTGCTGCAGGGCTATCTGGAGATGATGAACGACTCGGTCATGGAGGGGCCACTGCGTGATAAAGCGCTGCATACCATGCAGGAACAGACCCGCCGGATGGATGGGCTGGTGAAGCAGTTGCTGACGCTCTCCCGTATTGAAGCAGCGCCTGCGCTGGATCTTCAGGAAAAAGTGGATGTTCCGATGATGCTGAGGGTATTGCAACGGGAGGCAGAAACCCTGAGCCAGGGCAGGCACGACATCCACTTCACCACCGAGCCGGGTTTGCAGGTGTATGGCAACGATGAGCAGCTTCGCAGTGCCATCTCCAATCTGGTGTATAACTCGGTCAATCACACGCCACCGGGCACCCGCATTGATATCAGCTGGCAGAAAACCCCGCTTGGAGCGCAGTTCAGGGTAAAAGATAACGGGCCAGGCATTGCCGCAGAGCATATTCCGCGCCTGACCGAGCGCTTCTATCGCGTGGACAAAGCCCGCTCGCGCCAGACGGGCGGAAGTGGGCTGGGACTGGCCATTGTGAAGCATGCGCTGAGCCACCATAACACCCGGCTTGATATCACCAGCCGGCCTGGTGTGGAAACCTGTTTCAGCTTCTCTTTACCGTCGAGGTTGATTGTCAGCGGTGAATTGTCTCAAAATGCGGTTCGCTGACCGAACCGGATACCCGAGATGAAAAAGCTGTTTCTGATTGCCCTGGCCTGTTTCAGCCTGATGGCTCACGCCAAAGAGGGCATGCTGGCCGGCAACCTGACCAGCGTGGGCTCAGATACGCTGGGAACGTTGATGACGTTATGGGGAGAGAGTTTTAACCGGCAATATCCTGGCGTGAATGTGCAGGTGCAGGCCGCCGGTTCCTCTACTGCGCCAACTGCGCTGGCTGCGGGTGCTGCTCAGGTGGGCGCGATGAGCCGCCCGATGCAGGCAGTGGAACGGCAACTTTTTGAAGCGAGCTACGGTTACCCACCGCTGGCAGTGCCGGTAGCGATGGATGCGCTGGTGGTGGTGGTGAATCAGGATAACCCGCTGCAGAAGCTGGATACCCGGCAACTCGATGCGATCTTCTCTGTGACCCGGCGTTGTGGAGCCCTTGCAGATGTCCGAAGCTGGGGAGATTTACAGCTCAAAGAACCCGGCTGGGCCGCACGTCCGATACAGCGGTTTGGCCGCAATTCGGCTTCGGGTACCTGGGGGTTTTTCAAACAGCAGGCGTTGTGTAACGGGGATTTTCGTAATGATGTGGGCGAATATCCCGGTTCAGCAGCGGTAGTTCAGGCGGTGGCCGGCACACTCAATGCTATTGGCTATGCCAGCATGGGGATCCACCTCAGCGGCGTGAAAACGCTGCCCGTTTCCCTGGCGGATGGTGAGGTCATTCCACCCGATCCCGACAATATCCGCAGCGGCCGCTATCCCTATTCCCGCCTTTTGTACCTGTATGTCAACAAAACGCCAGGCAAGCCGCTGGAGCCGCTGACCGCCGCGTTTCTTCATCATGTTTTATCCGTTCAGGGACAGGCGCAGGTGACACAGGCAGGCTATCTTCCCTTATCTGAAAAGCAGGTTAATCAGGCCCGGGAGCTGATCGGAGCCAGATAAGCGGCAGAACTCAGGACATAAACGCACAGAAGTTTCAGACGTAAAAAAGCCCGACATCACATCGGGCTTTTTTCATTCCGGTAGCAGTTGGTGCTGCGACGGAACGTGCTGCTTGCATCTGTTCACGGGATCGATTTTATCACGGATTGTGTTACCGTCAAGAGATCACAAAACAGACGATTCCTGCTTCATTAGTGGTCAAACTACTGTTAATATATACAGGTGTTCGGATATTCCGGGGTGGCCCTAGCAGTTGTCACACTGCATCAGAATTTCGCCCGGCAGGAAACAGGTGGTGCTGTCCTGTTTGCCTCCACCCTGAGTGCTGCTTGTATCTGTTCACATTGATGCGCGCGGTGAGGGTTGAACCTGAAGGCATAAGCTGCGTGCGGCACTCTCCTTGCAGGAGAAATGCCACAGTGATTATTCTCGCTATCATCCTGATAGTTCTGAAGATAATGCATGTGATGTTGCAGATTCTCGAAATAATCCTTGCGAAACGCAAGTGAGTGAAAGCCGTTCTGGCTGACACAACTGGATCAAAGGCCGGGTAAATTACCGACCCGGCCTTTTTTCGATCATGAAATTTCTTCATGTCTGATGAATTTTCCTCGTTTGCACCTGAATCCCGCTCATGACACTCTTACGTCTGGACATTTAGACATCCAGAAGTCTAAGAATAACGAATCGTGATAATTTCACCGGTAAATTATGCGCCCATGCGCGTGCCAGGAGTGACACAACATGCAACAACAAACCTCTCAGTATCGTGCCGAAGTCGTGGGCAGCTATCTGCGTCCTGCGGCCATCAAACAGGCCCGCGAAGAGTTTCAGGCCGGTAAGATCGATGCTGTCGCGCTGCGTCGTATTGAAGATGAAGCCATTCGTGATGTGGTCACTCAGCAGCGTGCCTGTGGGCTGAAAGTTGTTACCGATGGGGAATTCCGTCGGGCATGGTGGCACTTCGATTTCTTCGATGGTCTGGAAGGGGTGGAGCGCTATGAATCCGAACAGGGGATCCAGTTTAATGGCGTACAGACGAAAGCTCACAGCATTCGCGTGACCGGCAAACTCGGCTTTGGTCATCACCCCATGCTGGAAGATTTCCGCTATCTGCAAAGCATCAGCGGTGATGCCGTGGCTAAGATGACCATCCCCAGCCCAAGCGTGCTGCATTTTCGCGGGGGCCGTAAAGCCATTGATGCCAACGTCTATCCCGATCTGAATGCCTATTTTGACGATCTGGCGCAGACTTACCGCGATGCGATCCAGGCGTTTTATGACGCCGGCTGCCGTTATCTGCAACTGGACGACACCGTATGGGCCTATCTCTGTTCCGAAGATCAGAAGAGTCAGATCCGCGAACGGGGTGACGATCCGGAAGAGCTGGCACACATCTATGCTCAGGTGCTGAATAAAGCGATCGAAGGTAAACCGGAGGATCTGACCATTGGTCTGCATGTCTGCCGTGGCAACTTCCGTTCGACCTGGATCTCTGAAGGCGGTTACGAGCCGGTAGCTGAAATCCTGTTTGGCACCGTTAACATTGATGCCTTCTTCCTGGAGTATGACAACGAACGTTCCGGCGGCTTTGAGCCACTGCGTTTTGTGAAGCCAGGTAAACAGCAGGTGGTTCTGGGGCTGATTACCACGAAAAACGGTGAGCTGGAAAACCCGGAAACGGTGAAAAAGCGTATTGCTGAAGCGTCTCAGTATGTCAGCCTCGATCAGATCTGTCTGAGCCCTCAGTGTGGCTTTGCTTCAACAGAAGAGGGCAACAGCCTGACCGAAGAGCAGCAGTGGGCCAAGCTCCGGCTGGTGGTCGATATCGCTAAAGAAGTCTGGTAAGGCTGCATCAGACTGTGTAAAAGGCGCGATAATTCGCGCCTTTTGTGCATCCCAGTCCCGATTCATGCAGAAAATAACCCCGCTTCGGGCAAAAAGAATACAAATCATGTAAGGCATCCAGGCCAATAACTGAAGTGATAAGCTGGTTGCTACTTTTTTTACAACATATCCTTCTGCTTTTCCGATCCTGCCTTGCCTTTCTCCGCTATAAACGGTTTACTTAGCGCCGTTTTTACATTATCCCCCTGTAGTAAAATTAAAATCAGCGCAAATCCGCTGCCAGAGCGACCTCAGGACAGAATAATGACCTGTATCGGTTTGAATTATTAGCGTTTTTAGAGCACACAGGGTGATGAAGCTGACATCACGACTTCACTTAACACCGGTACGGGCTAATTTTCTGCTTATGACTAATCGATTAACTTCCAAAGATATCCTGGCGCTGGGGTTTATGACCTTTGCCCTGTTTGTGGGCGCTGGCAATATCATCTTCCCGCCGATGGTGGGTATTCAATCTGGTGAACACGTATGGATTGCCGCACTGGGCTTCCTGATCACCGCTGTGGGTCTGCCAGTCATCACCGTTATCGCGCTTGCACGCGTTGGCGGCGGCATTGACGCGCTGAGTTCACCCATTGGTAAAGCGGCCGGTATCGTGCTGGCAACGGTGTGCTATCTCGCAGTAGGCCCCCTGTTCGCCACGCCGCGCACCGCGACAGTCTCCTTTGAAGTCGGCATTGCGCCGCTAACGGGTGACGGCGCACTGCCGCTGTTTATCTACAGCCTCGTGTACTTCTCGCTGGTTATTGGCATCTCTCTTTATCCCGGCAAACTGCTGGATACCGTGGGACATTTCCTTGCGCCGCTGAAAATTGTCGCGCTGGCCGTGTTGGGTATTGCCGCGTTGATCTGGCCTGCGGGCGGCCTGGCGCTGGCTACCGAAGCCTATCAGCATGCGGCCTTCTCCAGTGGCTTCGTAAACGGCTATCTGACGATGGATACCCTGGGTGCGCTGGTGTTCGGGATTGTGATTGTTAATGCTGCACGCTCGCGTGGCGTCAGCGAAGCGAAACTGCTGACCCGATACACCGTAATGGCAGGTCTGATCGCGGGTGTTGGCCTGACGCTGGTTTATCTGGCACTGTTCAAACTGGGTTCAGACAGCGCCTCTATCGTTGATCAGAACGCCAATGGCGCTGCTATTCTTCACGCCTATGTTCAGCAAACCTTTGGCGGCATGGGCAGCAGCTTCCTCGCCTTGCTGATCTTCGTTGCCTGTATGGTTACGGCTGTGGGCCTGACCTGTGCCTGCGCAGAGTTCTTCGAGCAGTATCTGCCGCTGAGCTATCGCCAGCTGGTGTTTATCCTGGGCCTGTTCTCCATGCTGGTCTCAAATCTCGGTCTGAGCCATCTGATTGAGATTTCTATTCCGGTTCTGACCGCCATTTATCCGCCTTGTATCGTGCTGATCCTGCTGAGCTTCACGCTGAACTGGTGGAAAAAAAGCAGTCGTATCATCGCGCCGACCATGCTGGTCAGCCTGCTGTTCGGCATTGTGGATGCGGTTAAAACTACCAGCTGGAAAGAGGCGATACCTGCCTTCGCGCAGAATCTGCCGCTGGCAGAGCAGGGCCTTGCCTGGCTGCCACCGTCGGTAGCAATGCTGATTCTGGTTGCGGTTTACGATCGCGTAGCAGCTCGTCAGCAGGTTAATGCACACCAGCAATAAGTGATGAATTCGTCCCCGGCGGCCTTGCCGCAGGGGATGTTCACAGAGTGATAACAGAAGTAGAAAGATGACAAAAAATACGCTCAAAAAGGGACTGAGTACCCGCCACATTCGTTTTATGGCATTGGGGTCAGCAATCGGCACCGGGCTGTTCTACGGTTCGGCTGATGCGATGAAGATGGCCGGTCCGAGCGTGATTCTGGCCTATATTATCGGCGGCGCTATTGCTTATATCATCATGCGCGCGCTGGGCGAAATGTCCGTCAACAACCCTCAGGCCAGCTCCTTCTCTCGCTATGCCCAGGACTACCTTGGCCCGCTGGCAGGTTACATCACCGGCTGGACCTACTGTTTTGAAATCCTGATTGTCGCCATAGCCGACGTCACCGCCTTCGGGATCTATATGGGCGTCTGGTTCCCGGATGTGCCGCACTGGATCTGGGTACTGAGCGTGGTGCTGATTATCGGCGCCATCAATATGGCCACGGTAAAGGTGTTCGGCGAAGTCGAGTTCTGGCTCTCTCTGTTTAAAGTCGCGACCATCATCATCATGATTGTCGCCGGGATTGGCATTATCTTCTGGGGCATCGGCAACGGGGGCCAGGCGACCGGCATCCATAACCTCTGGACCAACGGCGGCTTCTTTGCCCACGGCGTGATCGGCATGGTGCTGTCATTGCAGATTGTGATGTTTGCCTACGGCGGCATTGAAATCATCGGGATTACCGCGGGCGAAGCAAAAGATCCTGAGACATCTATTCCCAAGGCTATTAATACCGTTCCGCTGCGTATTCTGGTGTTCTACGTGGGGACGCTGTTCGTCATCATGTCGATCTTCCCCTGGAATCAGGTCGGCACCAACGGCAGTCCTTTTGTGCTGACCTTCCAGCATATGGGCATTGCTGCGGCTGCCGCTATTCTGAACTTTGTGGTGATTACCGCGTCGTTATCGGCGATTAACAGCGATGTATTTGGCGTTGGCCGCATGCTGCACGGCATGGCAGAGCAGGGACATGCCCCTAAAATGTTTGGCACTGTCTCACGCCGTGGTATTCCGTGGGTCACCGTGCTGGTGATGATGGCCGCGATGTTGATAGCGGTCTACCTGAACTATCTGATGCCGGAAAAAGTCTTCCTGGTGATTGCCTCACTGGCCACTTTTGCCACCGTCTGGGTGTGGATAATGATCCTGTTTGCTCAGATTGGTTTCCGCCGGACGCTGAGCAAAGAGCAGGCTAAAGCGCTGAAGTTTGCTATGCCGGGCGGCATCTTTACCGCCCTGGTTGGGATTCTGTTCCTGGCCTTTATTATCGGCCTGATTGGTTACTTCCCGGATACCCGGATATCGCTGTACGTGGGAGTAGGCTGGATAGTGCTGCTGCTGGTCAGCTGGCTCTTCGTGCGGAAAAAAGTCACCGTATAACTGCAAAAAGGCCGGAGAAATCCGGCCTTTTTGTTTTCAACAGCGCACCAGAGCGCCGTTTCGTAATTATTACCCTCACCGAACCCCACGGTGCATCAGGGATAACTTACAGGCTCAAGCCATGAGTGGTCGATATTCTCGCTGATATGCTCCAGTGAAGAGTCATAAAGGCAAAGCGTGCCTGCAGGGGTATTTTTACAGCCGGGAAAGTGCCACTCAGCGATCATCAACGGATTATCGGCACTTAATGGCGTAAGGTGCCGGATTTGATCCAGGCTTTGCGACTGAAAATAGATGCGGAGATAGCGTTGCCGGCTCTGTGTATCCTGCCAGCGTTCGAAAACAAGGCTGCCACCGGGCGGGATATTTCCCCGGGGATAATCGCCCTGTTGCCATGTGAAGTTGAGCAGGGTACGCAGGTAAGAGATATTGATATCGCTGGCGACATAGAGCAGCCAGCGAACGTCAGGTGGGGCATCCTGCTGTTTTCCCGGCTTCATGGCCTTGGCGATTTGCCCCATCAACACTGAGCCTCCCCGACGGGCGGCTGAAGGCAGGTCATTGGTGAAGTCATACTTCGCCGTCAGCAGCGGCATCAGTTTACCCACATCAGCCGCGCTGTCGGCATGGCCAAAGGCGACCTTATCCAGCGGCTGATTTTCACTCCAGGCGAGCCGGATCGTTTCTGCCATCGCGGCCAGCGTGTCCAGTCCAACGATTGCTAATCCACCGTTGGACCAGCTCTTTAAAACCCACGGCTGTTCGAAAGCAGGGCAGGGACGATCCTTCTCACAGACAGCGTTTTTGAGGAGGGAAATTTGGGGTTGCAGACGCTGTTGTGCCTGCTGCAGATCGCCTCCCAGCGCGGTGAGCGCTTCCTGTCTGTTGCGGGCTTTTTCCGCTTCGCTGGCTTTATGGCTGGGGAATGAGAAGAGCACATCCCTGTTTTTCAGCGTCTCTACAGGTACGTCACAGCCGGGAAAAGCCGCTGAAGAGTATGCATTTGCGGTAGCCTGGGTGCGTTGCAACGTGCTGGACCGAATATAAACATCACCAGAGGCAGGGCAGCCAGCCGGAAGCAGGCCAAGCGCACGGTAGCGCTGAACTTCATAACGGGCTTTCAGTATAACCGCAGCTTCACCCTGGCCGGTCAGATGGCCGTCTTCAGTCTGCCAGGCTGGCCAGTTGCGCCCCGAGCCAACTTCAATCAACTTACGATCGCCAGGGGTGGGTGGGCGGACGCCATGTCGGCTGACCTCCACCACTTTTTCCAGCCTGTAGTGAGCCTCTTCAGCCTGCAGACTCAGGCTGAAGAGGCTCAACAGCAGGATAAGGAGGCGGCTCATTGAGCGCCCTGGGGCATCAGAAGTTTTCATCGCCACAGACAGTAACCTAATCGTCGGGGCAATGAAACCACCGCGCCTGGCGTGTTTGAGCCTATAAATTATTGCCCAGCGCAATGGTGCTGCCCAGATCGGTCAGATGGTGCGTATCGTAATAAAGCGGCAACCCTTTACTGGCAATCAGACAGCCTTGCAGCGTGCATAAGTTATCTTTCAACCGGATAACCTTGACCCCTTTCTGGGCATAAGCGTCCAGCAGAGAGTTGATTTTATCTTCAGTCAGATGGAAGCGCAGAGTCCGGTCTGTGGTTTTTTGGGGCTGCGAGCTGTTACTGAGCCAGCCGTTGAGGGTTTTCCGCAACGGGATGTGCTGGCTGTTGTTAAAGCGCAGAGGATCGATATCCAGCCCCGGCGCATCTTCAATCAGGGTGACTTTTTTATTGGCGGCCAGTAATTGCGTTACCGCATTGCCAATCCCCGCATCAAGAGCCTGATAATTGTCGGTGACTTTTCCATCAAGGGAGCGGTAGCCATAGCCGGGTGTCAGCGATAATCCGGCGGACCAGTAGGCGGTAATCACCACTTCATCGACTTTATCACTGAGCAGGGTTTTCATGACCGCCTGATTAAACGCCGAGCACTGCTCGCCCTGAGCAGGCTGCTCGCTCATATAACGGCTGGCACCCACTAAAAACGGACAGGATGATTTGGTCAGTTCAAACAGAGGCTTCTGCTTTGCTGAAGCATAGTGCTCAACAGCCGATCTCAGGGCGGCTGCGTGGCTGTCTCCCACCAGCGCAACGGCGGGTACGGCCGTTACTGGCATGCACAGGCTGTTGGTTGACGGCAGGTTAGGGCCATAGGTTAGCAGGCAGGGATTGGTTTGTGCCTCGATCTTGTAGAACTCGCCGTTATTGACCTGCTCGCTGACCCGATATTTCAACCCGCCGGTCAGATAGATTGAGGTAAAGGTTAAAATACCTACCCCGCACATCAGCGTGTAGACAGTAATAATTCGCTGCCCTGGCTGGGCGGGGCGACGGAAGGGTTTTTCCACAAAATACCAGGAGAAAGTGGCGATTAACAGCGCGCCCGCACTGATCGTCAGTCCCTGTACTACCGTCAGAGGATCATCTGTACTGATCCTCGCCAGGCTCAGTAAAGGCCAGTGCCACAGGTACCAGGAGTAGGAGACTTTACCTATAAAGACCATCACGGGATTCTCCAGCAGCCGCCGGTGAATCCCGTTGTGGGTCAGCATCAACAGCACGGCTCCGCCGACCGGCATCAAAGCCAGATAGCCGGGAAAGGCGCTCTCTTTATCCAGCGTAAATACCGGGACCAGGATCAGCACCAAACCGGCCAGCGTCAGCGGCAGGCTCTTTGTCCCGGTAACGGGCTGGCTACGGTACAGGGCCAGCAGGACGCCCGCACCCAGTTCCCAGGCACGGGTATGCAGCAGATAAAATGCGTTACTGGTGTTGAGGGGGGTAATAACGATACCCGCTACCAGTGAGGCCAGACTCAGCACGGCGATCGCCACTTTGGGCGAGAAGCGCAGCTTGTGGGCCAGCAGCAGCAACGCAGGAAGGACAAAATAGAATTGCTCCTCTATTCCCAGCGACCAGGTCATCAGCATGGGGTTGAGATCGGCATCAGGATTAAAATAATCGATGCCTTTCATCAGCATGATATTGGGAACGAACAGCAGGACTGAGGTGACATATTTCGCCAGATCGCGGAACTCCAGCGGAGAGAGAAGGTTATAGCTGAGTGCCGTAATGCAGAACAGCATAAAGAATAGCGCGGGCGCAATACGACGTATCCGTCGGATATAAAATTGCTGAAAGGAGAACCGGTGCTGGCTTATTTCACGCGAAATAATACTGCCAATCAAAAATCCGGAGATCACGAAGAAAACATCCACACCAATAAACCCTCCGCTTAATGCTCCCACTCCGGAATGGAACAGAACCACCAGCAGGATGGCAAGGGCCCTCAGGCCATCAATATCTCTGCGATACGCAAGCACGTTAACCATGTTTAATCTTTCCACAAAGCTCAACATTGGTGTTGAAAGGAAAAAATCTGACCCATGAGTCCAGCTGGCACGGCAGGGTAAGAGCAGTGACCTTGCTGAGGCTGGCTGATTTTACAGAGTAACGATGCCGGATAAGAGTGGCTATATGCGAGGTAAAAAATAGAAAAATCTCAGAGACGAATCTCAAAGAATATAAAAATTTTATTCTGGGTTTAACAGGGATTAATAAAGAAATAAATGAATTAAAGAGGTGGCTGGAGGGATAGCAAGGCTTGATATGAAAGCAATAAAAAAGGCCCGCCTTAGCGAGCCTTTCAGGAACGGGAAAGCTATTACAGCTTAGCCGCGTTCTCGGACAGGTATTTAGCAACGCCGTCTGGAGACGCGCCCATACCTTCTTTTCCTTTTTCCCACTGAGCCGGGCACACTTCGCCGTGCTCTTCGTGGAACTGCAGCGCGTCAACCATACGCAGCATTTCATCAACGTTACGGCCCAGTGGCAGGTCGTTAACAACCTGGTGGCGAACCACACCGGCTTTGTCGATCAGGAATGAACCACGCAGAGCAACGCCTGCGTCCGGATGCTCAATACCGTAAGCTTTCTGCACTTCACGCTTGATATCAGCAACCATGGCATATTTCACTTCGCCGATGCCGCCTTTTTCGATTGGAGTTTTGCGCCATGCGTTATGCACAAACTCAGAATCGAAGGAAACGCCGACCACTTCCACGCCGCGCTTCTGGAACTCTTCGTAACGCTTGTCGAAGGCAATCAGTTCAGAAGGACAAACGAAGGTGAAGTCCATTGGCCAGAAGAACACAACGGTAGCTTTACCAGCGGTGTGTTTTTTGAAGTTGAAGTTTTCAACGATTTCACCGTTGCCCAGCACGGCTGCGGCAGTAAAATCAGGGGCTTGACGAGTTACCAGGACCATATTCACTCCTGTAAAGGTAGTTAGATTAAGAAAACAAAACGCCTGCAGTATAAAAGCGACGCCTGTGAAGGTACCAGCGCTAAACGCCGATTATTCTGATAGGTGTAACCTATCAAAACAGGTGAATTACTAAAGCAGTCCCATACAATAGACTTTTTCAGCAAAAGGGCAAGGGTTATGCACTTTGCATCAGGCTACAGGGCTTTGCGGGCGGCTTTTTCCATCATCACCGGATAAAACTGCCAGAAAAAAGCGTTAAACTGTTCATAGTTATCACTAAAATCCTGCCATGAATTTTCCAGCGCGGCCAGGCGCGGGCGACGACTGGCCATCCCGCTTAACACGTTTTGCAGATAATCCGCCTCTGCATAACGTTCCATCCAGCGCTGAGTCCATAAGTAACGGTTAAGATTCTGGAAACGCTCTGGTGTCGAGGGTAATTCAGGCTCGATCACAGATTTCGCATTAGCCAAAAAAGCTGGCAAAGAAATTTCCGGGACGATTTTATCCCAGTGGCGTGACAGAAAATGATCCCACACCACGTCGAGCGTAATCGGGGATACGCGCCGGGTTTCAACGCGGAAAAACTCACGGGCGGCGCGGACCTCGGGCAGTGAATCGGTCATCACATCAATACGGCGATGATGCAGGATCCCCTCAGCAACGGACTCAGGCCAGTCATTATGCGGGTTGCCACGCACAAAATCGGCCATCAGGTTACCGAGAAGAGAGCTGTCGGCCAGTGAGGCCAGGTGAAGGTGAGCAAGAAAGTTCATGGGGGGAGTATATCGTGCGGGGAGTTGTTTAGATATGAGCGGTTATCAGCTAGAATGTGCGCCCTGATTTCCCAGACAGTGAATGACCATGCGCGTTGCCGATTTTTCCTTTGAGTTGCCCGAATCTTTGATCGCCCACTATCCGCAGGCCCAGCGCAGCGGATGTCGCCTTCTCTCCCTTAACGGGCCGGATGGTGAGTTGTCACATGGCGTTTTCACCGATTTGCTGGACAAGCTTAATCCCGGCGATCTGCTGGTATTCAACAATACGCGGGTAATTCCTGCTCGTATTTTTGGCCGTAAAGTCAGCGGTGGAAAAATTGAAGTGCTGGTCGAGCGGATGCTGGATGAGCACCGTGTTCTGGCCCATGTGCGCGCCTCGAAAGCACCAAAGCCGGGTGCAGAATTGCTGCTGGGGGATGACGAAAGCGTTAAGGCCACTATGGTCGCCCGTCATGACGCGCTTTTCGAACTGAAGTTTGAGGATGAGCGAGCGGTGCTGGATATCCTGGAAGCCGTGGGGCACATGCCGCTGCCTCCCTATATCGACCGTCCTGATGAAGAGTCCGATCGCGAGCTGTATCAGACTGTCTACAGCGAACGTCCCGGCGCGGTGGCCGCACCTACAGCCGGCCTGCACTTTGATGAGCCTCTGCTGGCCGCCCTGCGCGAGAAAGGGGTGGAGACGGCGTTTGTCACCCTGCACGTGGGCGCGGGGACCTTCCAGCCGGTGAGGGTCGACAGCATTGAAGATCACATCATGCACGCTGAATACGCTGAAGTGCCACAGGAAGTGGTGGATGCCGTGCTGGCGTGTAAAGCCCGGGGTAATCGCGTTGTTGCCGTCGGCACCACCTCAGTCCGTTCGCTGGAAAGCGCGGCTCAGGCAGCGCAGGATGCCCTGATTGCCCCCTTCTTTGATGACACCAAAATTTTCATTTTCCCCGGCTACCAGTATCAGGTTATTGATGCGCTGGTCACTAACTTCCACCTGCCTGAATCCACGCTGATTATGCTGGTCTCGGCCTTTGCCGGCTATCGCAACACCATGCGGGCTTACCAGCAGGCAGTGGCAGAGCAGTACCGCTTCTTCAGCTATGGCGATGCGATGTTTATCACCCGCAACCCGCAGGCGATGAATGAGCAGGTGGGCGAACCGTCGCCGACCTGAGGTTGGCATACTCCCTACGCAGCCGCCACGGGCGGCTGTTAACACTTAACATCAGACTGTTTCTCTGGTGGAGGCAATGTGAAGTTCGAATTAGATACTACTGATGGGCGCGCGCGCCGTGGCCGTCTGATCTTTGATCGCGGCGTGGTTGAAACCCCGGCATTTATGCCTGTGGGCACTTACGGCACCGTAAAAGGCATGACGCCGGAAGAAGTAGAAGAGACCGGCGCTCAGATTATTTTGGGCAACACCTTCCATTTATGGCTGCGTCCCGGCCAGGAGATCATGAAGCTGCACGGCGACCTGCATGACTTTATGAACTGGAAAGGGCCGATCCTCACCGACTCCGGCGGCTTCCAGGTGTTCAGCCTGGGCGATATCCGCAAGATCACGGAAGCTGGGGTGCATTTCCGTAACCCTATAAATGGGGATGCGATCTTCCTGGATCCGGAAAAGTCTATGGAGATCCAGAACGATCTCGGCTCTGATATCGTGATGATCTTTGATGAATGTACGCCATATCCTGCCGACTGGGATTACGCTAAGCGCTCAATGGAGATGTCACTGCGCTGGGCACAGCGTAGTCGCGATCGCTTTGATTCTCTTGAGAATAAAAATGCGCTTTTCGGCATAATCCAGGGCGGGGTTTACGAAGATTTACGAGATGTCTCGGTAAAAGGGCTGGTAGATATTGGCTTTGATGGTTACGCTGTGGGCGGCCTGGCGGTCGGTGAGCCTAAAGAAGATATGCACCGTATTCTGGAGCACGTCTGCCCACAGATCCCGGAAGACAAACCTCGTTACCTGATGGGCGTCGGCAAGCCACAGGATTTGGTGGAAGGCGTGCGTCGCGGCATCGATATGTTTGACTGCGTAATGCCAACCCGCAACGCCCGTAATGGTCATCTGTTTGTGACCGACGGCGTGGTGAAAATTCGTAACGCGAAATACAAAGATGACACCGCAACGCTGGATTCGGAGTGTGATTGCTACACCTGTCGCAATTACAGCCGTGCCTACTTGCATCATCTGGACCGTTGTAACGAAATACTGGGTGCACGTCTGAATACCATCCATAACCTGCGCTATTACCAGCGTTTGATGGCAGGTTTACGCCAGGCTATCGAAGAAGGTAAATTAGAGCACTTCGTGACTGAATTCTATGACCGGACGGGCACAGCGGTTCCACCGTTAAACGTCTGATAATTAAACAATGAGGGAAATTTAATGAGCTTGTTCATTTCTGACGCTGTAGCAGCAGCAGGCGCGCCGTCTCAGGGAAGCCCGTATTCACTGGTTATCATGCTGGTGGTGTTTGGTCTGATTTTCTACTTCATGATCCTGCGTCCACAGCAGAAACGCGGTAAAGAGCATAAAAAACTGATGGATTCCATTTCCAAAGGTGATGAAGTGCTGACCACCGGCGGTCTGGTTGGCCGTGTCACTAAAGTGAGTGATACCGGTTATGTTGCCATCGCGCTGAACGAGACTACGGAAGTTGTCGTTAAACGTGATTTTGTGGCTGCCGTTCTGCCGAAAGGTACGATGAAGGCGCTTTAATTTTTTGTTTTCCCTAAGGGAACTGCCGTGTTAAACCGTTATCCTTTGTGGAAGTACATCATGCTGATCGTCGTGTTAATCGGCGGCCTGTTGTATGCACTTCCCAACCTTTATGGTGAGGATCCGGCTGTTCAGATCACTGGTGCGCGCGGAAGCGCCGCCAGTGAGCAGACGCTGGTTCAGATCCAAAATGCCCTGAAACAGGACAATATCCAGAGCAAATCTATTGCGCTGGAAAATGGCGCCATTATGGCGCGTTTTGCTAACGGTGATGTGCAACTGCGCGCCCGTGATGCCATTACCCAGGTGCTCGGCGAAGATTACGTCGTGGCGCTTAACCTTGCCCCAGCCACCCCAACCTGGCTGAGCATGCTGGCCGCCGAGCCGATGAAACTCGGTCTTGATTTGCGTGGCGGCGTGCACTTCCTGATGGAAGTCGATATGGATACTGCTCTGGGTAAACTCCAGGAGCAGAACATTGATAACCTCAGAAGCGATCTGCGCGACAAAAACATTCCTTATACCAACGTTCGCAAGACCGACAACTACGGTCTGGAAATTCGTTTCCGTGATGCTGCAGCGCGTGATGATGCCGTCAGTTACCTGACGGGTCGCCATCGTGACCTGGTGATCAGCACTTCGGGGAGCAATCTCCTGCGGGCGGTGATGACTGACGATCGTCTGCGTGAAGCCCGCGAATATGCGGTGCAGCAGAACATCACTATCCTGCGTAATCGTGTAAACCAGCTGGGCGTTGCTGAGCCACTGGTGCAGCGTCAGGGATCCGATCGCATTGTGGTTGAGTTGCCTGGTATTCAGGACACTGCCCGTGCGAAAGAGATTCTGGGCGCTACTGCGACCCTGGAATTCCGTCTGGTTAACACCTCTGTTGATCCAACCGCTGCGGCTAATGGCCGTGTCCCTGGTGATTCTGAAGTGAAGAACATGCGTGATGGCCAGCCGGTTACCCTGTACAAGCGAGTGATCCTGACCGGTGACCACATCACTGACTCCACGTCGAGCCAGGATGAGTACAACCAGGCCCAGGTAAACATCTCGCTGGACAGCGCCGGTGGCAACATCATGTCCAACTTCACTAAGGATAATATCGGTAAGCCGATGGCAACGCTGTTTGTGGAATACAAAGACAGCGGTAAGAAAGATGCCAATGGCCGGTCGATCCTTGCGAAGCAGGAAGAGGTTATCAACGTGGCGAATATCCAGTCCCGACTGGGTAACAGCTTCCGTATCACCGGTATCAACAACCCGAACGAAGCCCGCCAGCTTTCACTGCTGCTGCGTGCCGGTGCGTTGATTGCGCCGATTCAGATTGTTGAAGAGCGGACTATTGGTCCAACTATGGGTCAGCAGAACATCACCCAGGGTCTGGAAGCCTGCCTGTGGGGCCTGATCGCCTCTATCGTCTTTATGGTGGTTTACTACCGTAAGTTCGGTGTGATCGCCACTACTGCGCTGGTCGCCAACCTGGTACTGATTGTCGGTATCATGTCGCTGCTGCCTGGCGCCACGCTGACGATGCCGGGTATTGCCGGTATCGTACTGACGCTGGCGGTTGCGGTAGATGCTAACGTGCTGATTAATGAACGTATCAAGGAAGAGATAAAGAATGGCCGGTCCATTCAACAGGCTATCCATGAGGGCTATAAAGGCGCGTTCTCCAGTATCGTTGATGCCAACGTCACCACGTTGATCACCGCGATTATTCTTTATGCGGTGGGTACCGGGTCGATCAAAGGCTTCGCCATTACGACCGCCATCGGCGTGATGACTTCTATGTTTACCGCCATTGTCGGTACCCGTGCCATCGTCAACCTGTTGTACGGCGGCAAACGCATCACCAAGCTGTCTATCTGAGGAGTGCGTTGTGGCACAGGACTATAGCGTTGAACAACTAAACTACGGGCGTAAAGTTCATGACTTTATGCGCTGGGACAAACTGGCCTTTACCCTTTCAGGTTTACTGCTGATCGCCTCTTTTCTGGTGATGGGCGTGAAAGGGTTCAACTGGGGGCTGGATTTCACCGGTGGTACCGTTATTGAAATCACACTGGAGAAACCAGCGGATCTGGACAGCCTGCGCGGTGCGCTGGAGAAGTCTGGCTTTGTTGATCCTCAGATTCAAAACTTCGGCAGCAGCCGTGACGTGCTGGTGCGTTTGTCTCCCAATGACGGCGCAGTAGGGCAGGATCTGGGTAACAAGGTGGTGACCACCATTAACCAGGCCAGCCAGCAGAATGCCACGGTTAAGCGTATCGAATTCGTCGGGCCAAGCGTGGGTAGCGATCTGGCGCAGGCTGGTGGCATGGCGCTGCTGGTAGCGCTGATTGCGATTCTGGTGTACGTCGGCTTCCGTTTTGAGTGGCGGCTGGCGTTAGGGGCCGTACTGGCACTGGCGCACGACGTCATCATTACCATGGGGATCCTCTCTCTGTTCCATATAGAGATAGATCTGACCATCATCGCCTCACTGATGTCGGTAATTGGTTACTCGCTGAACGACAGCATCGTGGTCTCGGACCGTATTCGTGAGAACTTCCGCAAGATCCGTCGCGGCACCCCTTACGATATCGTCAACGTCTCACTGACCCAGACGCTAAGCCGAACCATCATGACCTCGGCTACTACGCTGGTGGTGGTACTGATGCTGTTTATTTTCGGTGGCGCACTGCTGGAAGGCTTCTCGCTGACCATGCTGATTGGTGTCTCAATCGGTACCATTTCGTCTATCTACGTGGCTTCAGCGCTGGCGCTGAAACTGGGAATGAAACGCGAACATATGCTGCAGCAAAAAGTGGAAAAAGAGGGCGCCGATCAGCCTTCGATTCTGCCTTAAGCTGAATAAATGAAAAAGGCCGCGAAAGCGGCCTTTTTTTATGGCGTGGCGGCAGGCGGTGAGGCCGTCTGCGGCACAACATCATGTACGCGCAGATAACCCAGCTGCTCAGGCGCGATATTACTCAGGCGCAGAGGAACAGTGACTTCACTGCGCGGCAGTAAAGAATCCGCAACGCTGATGGCCTGGCTCTGACTGTCTGCCTGTAAAGGTTTACCGGTGGTGGGATCCATTTCGCCCCACTCAATCCGTGCCGTAAAGGCGGGCAGGGTATTTTCTCCGGCGGCACGAAAATGCAGGATCGCCCGTGTGCCGTTGGCTTCACTTTCGATATGGCTCAGAGAAAGACGCATATCCCCAATCTGGCTTTTCAGCACTACCGCTGTATGGGTGGCTGGCAGTAACCAGGCCCCCTGATCGGAGGTGCTGTTGAGCATGTTCTGCTGCTCAAGACTGGAAGCCTGCTGAGTCAGTTGACGCATCTCGGTGTTCAGTTTCCCCACCTGATTATGTAACTTGTTCAGCTCCGGTTGCGGCTTTGGTGCTGCACAACCTGCCAGCATCAGCGCCGTTATCATCACCAGAGATTTACTCTTCACCATGCCCACGTGCTCCTTGCCGTGTTTATTCAGGAATGCGCAATGTCTGTCCCGGATAGATTTTATCCGGATGGGAGAGCATCGGCTTATTAGCTTCAAAGATCTTATTGTATTTGCTGGCATCGCCATACACATGTTTGGAGATGGCGCTCAGCGTGTCGCCAGACTTCACGGTGTAAAATGTGGCTTCGGTGGCAGGTTGCGCTACTTTGACGTTGTCATCCACGGCGGTGATACCGGCTACGTTACCGGCAGCGATCAGGATTTTTTCTTTCAGCTCCTGCGAAATAGCATCACCACTGATACTGGCCTTGCCATCTTCACCGACCTTTACATCTACCTTGTCGCTGCCTGGCAAACCCAGCTTATCGATGTGCTCTTTCAGCTTTTTCGACTGATCGTCTCCGCCGGTGACCGAGTCCCATAATTTTTCGCCTGCTTCTTTAACGAAGTTAAACAATCCCATATATCCTCCGGTTAATAGTCGATAAGAGAAAAATTTACGCTTTTCAGCAGGGTTATTATAGACGGTAAATCGGCACGTCAACTTTAAAGGGCAGGAGGGAGCGGGCGGCGGCCATAGCCAGGAAATGGCTAAGCCGTTATTTTGTTAGCGGGCACTTCGCGCTACACTAGCAGCCAATTTCCAGGATTATCAGGAAGCATCATGCATTGCCCGTTCTGTTCAGCTGTCGACACCAAAGTGATCGACTCCCGCCTTGTCGGGGAAGGGACTTCGGTGCGCCGTCGTCGCCAGTGTCTGCTCTGCCATGAGCGTTTCACCACCTTTGAAGTGGCTGAACTGGTGATGCCGCGCGTGGTGAAAAGCAATGAAGTCCGCGAACCTTTTAACGAAGACAAGCTCAGCAGCGGTCTGATGAAGGCGCTGGAGAAGCGGCCAGTGAGTTCTGACGATGTGGAAAACGCCATCAGCCATATCAAAAGTCAGCTGCGCTCCACCGGTGAACGTGAAGTGCCAAGCAAGATGATTGGCAACCTGGTGATGGACGAGCTGAAAAAACTGGATAAAGTCGCTTATATTCGCTTTGCTTCGGTCTATCGCAGCTTCGAAGATATTCGTGAGTTTGGCGAAGAGATCGCCCGGTTACAGGACTGATCCATGCAAGATGAAATCTGGATGGCGCGGGCACTTGAGCTTGCCCGCCGTGGCCGTTTTACCACCACACCAAACCCGAATGTGGGCTGCGTGATCGTCCGCCGCGGGGAGTTAGTAGGGGAAGGCTATCATTTCCGCGCCGGAGAGCCGCACGCAGAAGTTCATGCGTTGCGCATGGCAGGGGAGAAGGCCAAAGGAGCCACTGCGTATGTCACCCTTGAACCCTGTAGCCATCACGGACGCACGCCGCCATGCTGCGACGCGCTGATAGCTGCAGGGGTTAGTCGGGTGGTGGCTGCAATGCAGGATCCCAATCCTGAAGTCGCCGGGCGAGGATTATATCGTTTGCAGCAGGCGGGGATAGAGGTTACTCACGGGCTGATGATGCAGGAAGCCGAAGCGATCAACAGAGGCTTTCTCAAGCGTATGCGCACCGGATTCCCCTGGGTACAGTTGAAAATGGGGGCTTCCCTGGATGGGCGCACGGCAATGGCCAGTGGTGAGAGCCAGTGGATCACTTCCCCGGAAGCCCGTCGTGATGTGCAGCGCCTGCGTGCAGAAAGCTCTGCCATTCTCAGCACCAGCGCCACGGTGCTTGCTGACAATCCCTCTCTGACCGTTCGCTGGCAGGAACTGCCGCAGGAGATTCAGACGAACTATGCGCTGGACACTTTGCGTCAGCCGGTGCGGGTGGTGATTGACAGTCATAATCAACTCACTCCGGAACACCGTCTGATCGCTCAGCCCGGTGAAACCTGGCTGGCACGCCAGCAGGCAGACAGCCTTAGCTGGCCGGACAATGTTCAGCAGTTCACCGTGCCCCGTCACAACGGGCAAACCGACCTGGTGTCGCTGATGATGTTACTGGGCCGCCGGCAGATCAATACTGTCTGGGTGGAAGCAGGGGCTAAGCTTGCCGGTGCGCTGCTTGCCGCAGGCGTGGTGGATGAGCTGATTGTGTATATGGCACCGAAACTGCTGGGCGACGGAGCACGCGGTTTGTGCCATTTGCCCGGCTTAGCACATCTTGCTGACGCACCTGCCTTTGCTTTCAGCGATATTCGTCAGGTGGGGCCAGATTTGCGTCTGACCCTGACGGCCTGAATTTACGTTCAGCGTCAACCGGCACTGCGCTGGTTGCCAGCAAATGCCGCTAACCCGGCTGCATTTCCAGCTAATAAACAGGGCTGTTTAAAAGCGGAGCAGACCCTGAAAGAGTATGATAGAATCCGCCCCCCTGCGGGGCCATAACTGAACCCTGAAAGGAAGATTATGAACGTTATTGAAGCTGCTGTTGCTACTCCTGATGCGCGTGTTGCCATTGTCATTGCGCGCTTCAACAACTTTATCAACGACAGCCTGCTGAGCGGTGCCCTTGATGCGCTGAAACGCATCGGCCAGGTGAAAGATGAAAACATCACCGTGGTCTGGGTACCGGGCGCCTATGAAATGCCAATGACCGCTCGTGCGCTGGCTAACGCTGGCAAGCATGATGCCGTTGTCGCCCTCGGAACCGTTATTCGTGGCGGGACTGCCCACTTTGAATATGTGGCTGGTGAAGCCAGCTCTGGCCTGGCCAGCGTGGCTATGAACAGCGATATTCCAGTGGCTTTCGGTGTTCTCACCACAGAAAACATTGAGCAGGCCATCGAGCGCGCCGGCACCAAAGCGGGTAATAAAGGCGCAGAAGCTGCCCTGACCGCACTTGAAATGATTAACGTATTGAAAGCCATCAAAGCCTGATTTAAAGGGGAATTTCGTGAAACCTGCTGCTCGTCGCCGCGCCCGTGAATGTGCTGTCCAGGCGCTTTACTCCTGGCAGTTGTCTAAAAACGACATCGCTGATGTCGAATACCAGTTTCTGGCGGAGCAAGACGTCAAAGACGTTGATATCAGCTACTTCCGTGAGCTGCTGAGCGGCGTTGCAACCAACAGCGCATACCTCGATGGCCTGATGAAGCCCTACCTGTCGCGCCAGCTTGAAGAGCTGGGTCAGGTAGAAAAGGCGATCCTGCGCATTTCGTTGTTTGAGCTGAGCAAGCGTGCCGATGTTCCCTACAAGGTAGCCATCAACGAGGGCATTGAGCTGGCAAAAGTGTTCGGCGCTGAAGACAGCCATAAGTTTGTCAACGGCGTGCTGGATAAAGCCGCTCCTTATATTCGCCCCAACAAGAAGTAATTCATCCAGGCCGGTTATCCGGCCTTCTTTATTTTTATTCCCGGAATGCATTGTATGGCCTGTGGCGAATTTGAACTTATTACGCGCTATTTTGATCGCGTGACAAGCTCCCGTCGCGATGTGGAAAAGGGCATCGGCGACGACTGCGCATTACTCACGCTGTCTGAAAAACAGACCCTGGCTATCAGTACCGATACGCTGGTGGAAGGCGTCCACTTCCTGCGTGACATTCATCCTGCCGATCTGGGTTACAAAGCGCTGGCGGTCAATCTCAGCGATCTCGCTGCAATGGGAGCCGATCCGGCCTGGCTGACGCTGGCATTAACGCTGCCCTCGATCGATGAAACGTGGCTGAAAGCTTTCAGTGACAGTCTTTTCGAGCTGCTGGATTACTACGATATGCAGCTGGTAGGCGGTGATACCACCCGTGGGCCGCTAAGTATGACGCTGGGGATCCACGGCCTGGTGCCGCAGGGTAGGGCGCTGAAACGTTCAGGTGCCCGCCCCGGAGACTGGATCTATGTCACGGGGGCGCTGGGTGACAGTGCCGCCGGGCTGGCGCTGTTGCAGCACCGGGTGAAGATCAACGATCCGGTGGCCCATGAGATGCTGATCAAACGGCATCTGCGCCCGATGCCCCGTATCCTGCAGGGTCAGGCACTGCGTGATTTGGCCAGCGCCGCTATCGATCTGTCAGACGGGTTGATTTCCGATTTGGGCCATATTCTTAAAGCCAGCGACTGCGGTGCGCGTCTGAATCTGGATGCCTTGCCCCTCTCTGAAGTGATGAAGCTGCACTTCGAGCCGGAACAGGCTATCCGCTGGGCGCTCACCGGCGGTGAAGATTATGAACTCTGCTTTACCGTGCCCGAGATCAATCGTGGCGCACTGGATGTGGCGCTGGGCCATTATGGCGTGCCTTTTACCTGTATTGGCCAGATGGCGCCGCAGTCCGAAGGGCTGATCCTGTTACAGGACGGCAAGCCGGTGCAGCACAAAATGAAAGGATTTGACCATTTTGACGCGCGATAAAGATGTGGCAAAAAGCCGCCTGAAAATGAGCAATCCCTGGCATTTGCTGGCTACCGGCTTTGGCAGCGGCTTATTCCCCTGGATGCCGGGAACCGTGGGCTCGCTGGCAGCCATCCCGTTCTGGTGTCTGATGACCTACCTGCCGCAGGATATTTACTCCCTGGTGGTGATGTTTGGTATCTGCATCGGCGTCTATCTTTGCCACCGTACGGCAAAAGATATGGGCGTGCACGATCACGGCAGTATCGTCTGGGATGAGTTTATCGGCATGTGGATCGCGCTGATGGCTGTTCCGGTTAACAGCTGGCAATGGGTGCTGGCCGGATTTGTGATCTTCCGTATTCTGGATATCTGGAAGCCGTGGCCAATCCGCTGGTTCGATCGCAATGTGCACGGTGGCATGGGGATTATGGTCGACGATATCATCGCCGGGATACTCTCTGCGGGCATCCTGTACTACGTCGGGCACCATCTGGCGCTGTAATGCTGAGAAGGGCGACAAGGGTCGCCCTTTGATATTGCTGATACCCTCCTTTACTGGCAGGGGAGCTTGCTATAACACCCGCTGATTTTTATTACTCAAATCCCACCACATTGTGCGGCTGATAGGCGCTTTCCAGTTCAATAAGCTCTTCCTTCGTCAGCTCAACGTCCACAGCTTTCACCAGGTCGTCCAGCTGTTCAGCCCTTGAAGCCCCAATGATTGGCGCAGTGACGGCCGGTTTAGCCAGCATCCAGGCCAGCGCAATCTGGGCACGGCTGACGCCTTTATCTTCCGCCAGAGCTGCAACACGGGCCGCTATCGCACCGTCGTTCTCTTCCGTTTTGTTATAAAGCGTGCTGCCAAACTCATCCGACACCGAACGGGCAGTGGTCTCGCCCCAGGGACGGGTCAGGCGACCCCTTGCCAGCGGGCTCCAGGGCAGTACGGCGATGTTTTCAGCCTGGCATAAGGGGTGCATCTCACGCTCTTCTTCACGCTGGATCAGGTTGTACTGATCCTGCATGCTGACAAAACGCGTCCAGCCATGCTGGTCAGCAGTATAAAGCGCTTTGGCAAACTGCCAGGCAAACATGGATGATGCGCCGATATAACGTGCTTTACCGGATTTTACCACATCGTGCAGGGCTTCCAGCGTCTCTTCCAGCGGGGTGTTGTAATCCCAGCGGTGGATTTGCAGCAGGTCAACGTGATCCATGCCCAGACGGCCCAGGCTGTCATCTATGGATTGCATGATATTGGCGCGGGACAGGCCAGCGGAAAGGTTGCTCATGGGGAAATAGACTTTAGTGGCGACCACAATCTCATCGCGACGGGCGTAATCCTTCAGCGCGCGACCCACGATCTCTTCGCTGCTGCCGTCGGAATAGCTGTTAGCGGTATCAAAGAAATTAATGCCCGCATCCAGCGCCTGTTTGATCAGGGGACGGCTGCTCTCTTCGGGGAGTGTCCACGCGTGGTTGCCACGATCGGGTTGGCCGAAGGTCATACAGCCCAGACAAAGTCGGGAAACGGTGAGGTCAGTTGTCCCCAGTTTGGTGGTTTTCATGCAAGCTCCTGCCAGTCAGTGAACGGCTTTAGCCGATTAAGATCTGAATAAGCATAGCAGGAGAAAAGCTCCCCGGACGGGGAGCATTGTGCGGTGTTACTGCGCCAGCCAGCGGCTGATTTGCTGCTCAATTCCTTCTGCATCCAGCTGATAATCATGGCGGATCTCATCCTGAGTTCCCTGCGGGATAAATTCATCCGGCAGGCCAATGTTCAGTACCGGAACCAGCACGCGTTTCGCCATCAGCAGCTCAATCACGCCGCTTCCCGCGCCGCCTTTGATTGCGCCTTCTTCCAGCGTGATCAGCGCTTCATGGCTGGCGGCCA
Organism: Erwinia sp. E_sp_B01_1; assembly: GCF_036865545.1. Classification (NCBI taxonomy): domain Bacteria; kingdom Pseudomonadati; phylum Pseudomonadota; class Gammaproteobacteria; order Enterobacterales; family Erwiniaceae; genus Erwinia; species Erwinia sp. E_sp_B01_1. The sequence goes on from NZ_CP142208.1 coordinate 1,119,279, forward strand.
GCTCGATAATCAGCGACTCATCCAGAGGTTTCACAAAACGCATATCGACCAGCGTGGCATTCAGCGATTCAGCAACCGCCGTCGCTTCAGGCAGCAGCGTACCAAAGTTCAGGATCGCCAGCTTTTCGCCTTCGCGCTTCATCATGCCTTTGCCTAACGGCAGGGACGATAAAGGTTTCAGCTCGGCACCGGTTCCTGTCCCACGGGGATAGCGAACAGCGCTTGGCCCCTGCGAGTAGTGGTAGCCGGTATAGAGCATCTGGCGGCATTCATTTTCGTCGCTTGGCGTCATGATCACCATGTTCGGGATACAGCGCAGGAAGGAGATATCAAATGCCCCCTGGTGCGTCTGGCCGTCGGCCCCGACGATGCCGCCACGATCAATGGCAAACAGGACCGGCAGCTTCTGAATAGCCACATCGTGGATAAGCTGATCGTAGGCGCGCTGCAGGAAGGTAGAATAGATAGCCACTACCGGCTTGTAACCGCCAATGGCCAGGCCCGCAGCAAACGTCACCGCGTGCTGCTCGGCGATCGCCACATCAAAATATTGCGCCGGATAATCGCGGGAGAAACTCACCATGCCGGAGCCTTCACGCATGGCAGGCGTCACGGCCATCAGCCTGTTATCATCTGCGGCGGTTTCGCTCAGCCACTGGCCAAAGATTTTGGAGTAGCCCGGCAGTCCTTCAACGGCTTTCGGCAACAGACCGCTGGCGGGATCGAACTTAGGCACCGCGTGCCAGCTAATCGGATCTTTTTCCGCAGGTGCGTAGCCTTTACCCTTTTTGGTCATGATATGCAGGAACTGCGGACCTTTGAGATCGCGCATATTTTTCAGCGTCTGCACCAGCGTCAGCACATCATGGCCGTCAACCGGGCCAATATAGTTAAAGCCCAGCTCTTCAAACAGCGTGCCCGGCACCACCATCCCTTTGAGATGTTCTTCGGTGCGTCTGACCAGCTCTTTAATCGGAGGGAGCCCGCCCAGCACCTTTTTGCTGCCTTCACGCAGGCGTGCATAAGTTTTGCCAGACAGAATCTGAGCCAGACGATTATTCAGCGCGCCGACGTTCTCTGAAATCGACATTTCGTTGTCGTTCAGAATGACCAGCAGATCGGATTTGATATCGCCTGCATGGTTCATGGCTTCAAATGCCATTCCGGCGGTGATCGCCCCGTCGCCAATCACACAGGCGGTGCGGCGGCCTTTGCCCTCTTTTTCGGCGGCAACGGCCATGCCCAGACCGGCACTGATTGAAGTAGAAGAGTGGCCCACGTTCAGCACATCATATTCACTTTCATCACGCCACGGGAAAGGGTGCAGACCGTTTTTCTGCCGGATGGTACCGATGCGATCGCGTCGTCCGGTCAGGATCTTGTGTGGATAGGCCTGATGGCCAACATCCCACACCAGATGATCAAACGGCGTGTTGTAGACATAATGCAGCGCGACGGTCAGTTCCACCACGCCCAGCCCGGAGGCAAAGTGGCCGCTGGAACGGCTGACGCTGTCGAGTAAATACTGGCGTAGCTCGTCACAGAGTTTTGGCAGGCTCTCTTTCGGCAGCGAACGTAATTCTTGTACCGAACTGGCCAGCGCCAGCGTCGGATATTTTGCAGTATCAAAACTCATCAGAGACTCATTGTGGAAGTTATTTATTGCGTTTAATGATGTAACTTGCCAGCGCTTGTAGTGATGTTGTTGTATAAGAGTGCGCTGCAAGGGTTTCTAATGCGCTGAGTGATTCCTCATAGAGGTCCCGCGCTTTGGCCCGTGCACCTTCGAGTCCCATCAATGCCGGGTAAGTACTTTTTCCAAGATCCTGATCGGCTCCCTGCCGCTTGCCAATGATGGCCGTGTCACCGACCACATCCAGAATATCGTCCTGCACCTGAAACGCCAGCCCAATCGCACTGGCATAGCGATCCAGAGCCGGAAGCGCTGCACGGCCTTGTTCACCGGCAGCCAGCGCCCCGAGGCGCACCGCTGAGCGGATTAACGCGCCGGTTTTGTGGCGGTGGATCTGCTCCAGTGCAGCCAGATTAACCTGCTGGCCTTCAGCGGCCAGATCCAGTGCCTGTCCGCCACACATACCCGCCACACCACTGGCCTGGGCCAGTTCTGAAATCATCGCCACGCGCGATTCTGCCGTGACGCCCGGCATTGGCGTATCTGCCAGGATGGAGAACGCCAGCGTTTGCAACGCATCACCGGCCAGAATAGCCGTATCCTCACCAAATTTAATGTGGCAGGTAGGCTGACCCCGGCGCAGGCTGTCATCATCCATCGCGGGCAGATCGTCGTGGATCAGTGAATAGGCGTGAATACATTCAACGGCTGCGGCTGGCGCATCAAGGGCTGCGCTGTCAGCGTGCAGCATTTCGCCGGTGGCATACACAAGAAAAGGGCGCAGGCGCTTACCGCCCAATAATGCCCCATATTCCATGGCATTCACCAGCGGGGAATTCTGAAACGGCAGTGGAGCGATAAAACGGTGTAAAGCCTGATTCACCCGCGCATGATGCGCATCCAGTAAGGCACTAAAATCCATCAGTCATTTTCCGGGGTGAAAGGCTGCAGGTCGGCTTGCTTATCGTCGCTCAACAGGATCTGCACGCGCTGTTCAGCAGCCTGCAGTTTTTGCTGGCCCGTTCTGGCGAGCTGGACACCGCGTTCAAATTCGTTGAGCGCCTCTTCCAGCGGCAGATCGCCACTTTCAAGACGGGAAACAATCTGCTCCAGCTGCTGTAGCGATGTTTCGAAGCTGACTGGCTGTTCGGCTTTTTTAGGCATAATGACGTTCTGCTCAGTGTTTTTTTCCGTGAAGTCGCTCATGGTAGCCGACTGGAAATGATTAGCAAAATAATGATGCCGGTAACGCGGCCACCGGACGGATGTGATACACTCAGGCTCTGGATGTAAAGGGCCTGAGGCAGCTTTGCAATACGATGATTTTACCAGTTAAGTGCCTTTCATATTAGCACTTAATTGCTTAACGAACCCATGCCGCCATGAAGTTTATCATTAAGTTATTCCCCGAAATTACCATCAAAAGTCAGTCTGTTCGCCTGCGTTTTATTAAAATCCTGACGACGAACATCCGTAACGTGCTTAAGGACAGCGATGAGACGCTGGCCGTGGTGCGTCACTGGGACCATATCGAAGTGCGTTCAAAAGACGAAAGCAAGCGTTCAGCGATCGTTGAGGGCCTGCAGCGTATTCCTGGTATCCATCACGTACTGGAAGTTGAAGATCGTGCCTGGACCGATATGCACAATATCTTTGAGCAGGCGCTGGAGCTCAACCGTGAGCGTCTTGAAGGGAAAACTTTTGCCGTGCGTGTGAAGCGCCGTGGCAAGCATGACTTCAGCTCCCAGGATGTTGAGCGCTATGTCGGAGGCGGGCTGAACCAGCATATCGCCACGGCTCAGGTGAAGCTGAACCACCCTCAGGTTACGGTAAATCTCGAAATTGAAGATGACCGCCTTCTGCTGGTGACCGGTCGCCATGAGGGCATCGGTGGCTACCCAATCGGCACGCAGGAAGATGTCCTGTCGCTGATTTCTGGCGGTTTCGACTCCGGCGTGTCCAGCTATATGCTGATGCGTCGCGGCTGTAAAGTTCACTACTGTTTCTTTAATCTCGGCGGTGCCGCGCATGAGATTGGCGTTCGTCAGGTGGCTCACTATCTCTGGAATCGTTTTGGCCGCTCACACAAAGTGCGCTTTGTGGCGATCAATTTCGAGCCGGTAGTCGGTGAGATTCTGGAGAAAGTGGAAGATGGCCAGATGGGCGTGGTGCTCAAGCGAATGATGGTGCGCGCGGCTTCTAAAATCGCTGAACGTTATGATGTGCAGGCGCTGGTCACCGGTGAAGCGCTGGGCCAGGTCTCCAGCCAGACGCTGACTAACCTGCGTCTGATCGATAACGCCAGTGACACGCTGATCCTGCGTCCGCTGATTTCTCACGATAAAGAGCACATCATTAATCTGGCACGCCAGATTGGTACCGAAGATTTTGCCCGTACCATGCCGGAATATTGCGGTGTGATTTCGAAAAGCCCCACTGTGAAAGCAGTGAAAGCGAAAATCGAAGCGGAAGAGCAGAACTTTGACTTTGCCATCCTCGATAAAATGGTGGCTGAGGCGACTAACGTGGATATCCGTCAGATTGCTGAAGAGACTCAGCAGGAAGTGGTGGAAGTCGAAACCGTGGTCTCTTTTGGCCCGGAAGATGTGGTGCTGGATATCCGCTCTGCAGATGAGCAGGACGATCGCCCACTGGAGCTGGAGAATGTGGAGGTGAAAACCCTGCCGTTCTATAAACTCAGCACGCAGTTTGGCAATCTGGATCAGAGTAAAACCTGGCTGCTCTACTGTGAGCGTGGGGTGATGAGCCGCCTGCAGGCGCTCTACCTGCATGAGCAGGGCTTTAAAAATGTGAAGGTTTACCGTCCCTGATTTTCCAACAGGTGCGCGCCGGTAATCAACCGGTGTGACCCTGCCAGCGGGCAGCCGCCCGCTGGCATCAATCATCTCCCCGGCTTACTCAATCCATTCGCGATAGTCATAAATTCCGGCTGCCAACACCAGCTGGCTGGCCACCTCATGGGCTTTGTCTTTGCCCACGATCAGATCTATCAGTTTCAGGGCGAAATCGATGGCGGTGCCCGGTCCCTGGCTGGTCAAAAGATTGACGCGCGGATCCCAGACCACACGCTTGTCCATCCATTTCTCTTCAGGGATGGTCTCTTTTAATCCCGGAAATCCGGTCATATTCCCTACCGGGAACAGATTATGCGGGACCAGTACCGTTCCGGCTGCGGCACAAATTGCCGCAACAATCCGGCCGGAAAGATGGAACTGGCGCACCGTTTCAACCAGCAGCGGGCTGTCCCGCAATGCCTCTGCGCCCTTCAGCCCGCCCGGTAAAACAATAGCGGCAAAATCATTGTCCGCCACTTCAACCAGCGGGGCATCGGCCAGCAGCCTGACGCCGCGCGAGCAACGGATTTCTGTACTGCCGTCATCCGTTACGCTGGCGGTGGTGACGGCCAGGCCACCCCGTACCAGCAAATCAATGGTAGTGACCGCTTCTGTTTCCTCACTGCCAGGTGCCAGGCAAACCAGCACCGATGCGTTCACGCTCATAATCTTGTTCCTTTCGCTTTATTAATTCATAGAGACGGCTGTTTTCAGGCGTAGCCAGGCCTTGTGCCCGCGCCCGACGGATAACGTAACCCGTAATATAATCTATCTCCGTTCGCCGTTGGGCGCGGATATCCTGCAGCATGGATGAAGTATTGGCCGAGGTGGTATTAATGACATCCAGCACGTAATCCAGCAGACCCTCACGGGAGGTGTGCTGGCCTTCGCGCTCCATCACCACCGCTAATTCATTACATAACGCCGTCACTTCCGGCAGATGATTGAGCAACTCCCCGTTGGGACAGTCATATTGTACGGTCAGCGGATTAATCACGCAGTTTACCGCCAGCTTTTGCCATGCGGCGGAAGCCACATTGTTATGCCAGGCAACGTCCGGAAGCGCCTGCTGTAGCACTTCAGCGATCTCGCTGAGCGCGGCTGCGTCAGAAGAGGTTGGGCCGATATGCGTGATGCCCGCCGCCACATGAATAATCACCGTGCCATCGCGTTTTGCGGCGTGAGTCGTGATACCCCTGAGCAGCGGCTGATGCAGCGCTCTTAATTCATCAAGCGTGCCCATGCCGTTATGCAGCAGCAGGATCGGGCAGTCATCACGCAAAATAAATTGCAGGTTCTTTACCGCCTCAGAAACCTGCCAGGCTTTAAGGGTCACCAGCAGCAGATCGCTGTCGGCGAGGAACTTTGGATCGTTGGCGATACAGGTTTTGTTGATTGTTGTGCCGCTCAGATCGATGACGTTCACAGAACAGAATGGCTGCGGCACCCGCAGCCAGCCCTGAACTTCATGGCCCTGAGCTTCAAGGGCAGCTAACCAGATTTGCCCCAGTGCACCGCATCCCAGTACGGTAATCTTCATGCGTCCTCCCCGCGTACGGGTTGCGTTAGTTCAACCTTGCTCCCGACCCTGACAGGCGCCCGGCAGGTTTGTTAACCTTATTATAGCTTTCTACGCCGATGGTTTTTTTACCGGCCCTAAGTGGGTATTATGCATGTCACTTTAGAACCAGGAGAATACATCATGCCATCTTTCGATATCGTTTCTGAAATCGACATGCAGGAAGTCCGCAATGCGGTGGAAAATGCTAACCGCGAACTGTCGACCCGTTTCGATTTCCGTAACGTCACGGCCAGCTATGAGCTGAATGAAAAAAACGAATCGATCAAAGTGTTGAGCGAATCTGACTTCCAGGTCAAACAGCTGGTGGATATCATCCGCGAAAAGCTGTTAAAGCGTGGCATTGAAGGCGCGGCACTGGAAGTTCCGGAAGAGATTGAGCACAGCGGCAAAAGCTGGAGCGTGGAAGCCAAAATGAAAAAAGGCATTCCTGCGGACGTGGCGAAAAAGCTGATTAAGCTGATTAAAGACAGCAAGATCAAAGTCCAGACGCAGATTCAGGGCGAAGAAATACGTGTGACTGGCAAATCCCGTGACGATCTGCAGGGTGCAATGGCGCTGGTACGCGGTGGCGATCTGGGTCAGCCATTCCAGTTCAAAAACTTCCGCGACTGAGTGAACAGGGCGACGAATTTCGCCCTGTTTCCTGCCCTAAACCGTCTGTGGCGTTAAACCCGGCTCGGTCAGGCTGTAGATCTGCTGATTTAGCGGGTGGGCGAGCAGGCTGGCAATCGCCAGTACCACATCCGCCCGTCTGATAAGACCGTGGACTTCAGCGTTTTGCACCAGTTGCCCCTGACCTGTAGCCTCGCCGTTTAGCAGGCCGCCCGGCCTGATGATGCACCAGGCAAGGCTGCTGGTCTGCAGCCAGCTTTCCGCCAGAGATTTCTCTCTGACGGCCTGACCGAAAGCGCGTTTCGCTCTGTCGGAAAGGGCTGGCCAGGTGTCGCCACATCCCAGTGACGTCACCATCAGCATCTGGCGGATCCCCGCTTTCTCCGCACAATCGATAACGTTACGGTGCGCAGAATAATCCTGAGCGCCTCCCATTGTGGAGATGATTACCGCTTCTTTGCCTGCGGCTTTACAGGCCCGCATAACCAGCTCAACTTCACAGGCATCACCGACAAAAGTCTGCACCTGCTGAGCCGCCATCCTGTCAGCATCTTCCTGCTTTCGCATCACGGCCACTACGGGCTGCTGGTGTTGGATTGCATACTCAATAAGCTGCGCACCCGTGCCTTTCGCGCCGCCAAAAACCAGCCATGTTGCCATTATCGATCTCCTTTTAATGATTGAGAGGAAGAGAGTTGCAGCAGAATTTCTGACAGCGACTGCATCAGGTTATTCGCCCAGAAGCGTCCATTGTCGGTCAGATGCAGGCACAGCCCTGTGTCTGTCAGCAGGCCAGAGTGATACCACTGATCGACCAGTGGCTGGAGCAGCGAAGCCTGTGCGGTTAGTGCATGCAGATCCACGCGACCCGTTTCAATGCCGCCCTGTAACTTGTGTCGCCACTGATGCGGGCTTTGCGCAGGGGGTGTCATCATGGCGATGGGCTTATTACCGCTATCCAGCGTGAGGTAGTAACTCTCCAGCCGGCGATCCAGCATATAAGCCTGACCGTTGAGATTGCCGCCAGCACCGGATCCCAGCGCAAGGCAGTCTGCTCCCTGTTTGATCAGCAGATTGTACAGATTCCGCTCCCGCGTGGTTCTGGCCCAGTGGCTGTTACTGAGCTGACGCCAGCCATACCCGGCCAGAAGCGCGGCACCCTGAAGATAAAGCTCACGCCGCTGGCTCACATCCGGCACGCTCGCGCGATCGTTCGCAACGGCTTTTGCCAGTGGCGTGGTGGGAAGCAAATTCAGGGCATAAAGATCCACACCATCAAGACCGATATCCCTGACCCTCTCCAGATCCTTCTGCCAGTGACTGGCTGTCTGGTCGGGCAGGCCAAATATTAGATCGCAGACGACAGCAGCGCGATCGCGCCGGCACAAATTTTCAAGAAAAGTCACTGACTGCCGTCGGTCCGAGGTGCGCGCCATCTTTTTCCGGATACGCGTGTCAAAAGTCTGAATGCCGATTGAAAAACGGTTCGCCCCTGCATCCAGACAGGCATCAATCCGCGCATTATCGAAATTGAGGACTCGACCTTCAATGGTTATCTCACAATCCGGAGCCAGCGGCAGCCTTTCCCGCAGCAGGCTGATAACCCGGTACAGACCTTGCGCAGAAAGTGCCGTTGGCGTGCCTCCACCAAAATAAACAGCATGGATCGGCGCGGACTGATGCAATGTACTGTCGGCCTCCATTTCGATTTCGCGCAGTAAATAACCCACGTATTTTTCTGCTTCATCCGGCTGAAATTTATTCTGATAAAACCCGCAAAAGGTGCAATGTGTGGCGCAGAAAGGCACATGCACATACAGCAGCCTTTTACAGGGTGGCAGAGGCTTAAGCAGCAAGCTTTGCCAGGCGGACTGAATCTCACCGGCAGGTAAAGGTAGGGTATTACGCCAGGGCATAGCGGCGCGTCGCTCTGCAAAAGCGGGAAAGCCAGGCATCGCGAACCAGGGGGAAAAATCCATCTGCATAAACCTCTTCCATGGGGCAGGGCGAAGAAAGAGGGTTATTAAAAGATAATCATTATCATTTGGCAACGCTAAGTGAGGCGGGAATGATTCAAATCAAAAAAGGGAGGGCAAGGAGAAATTAATGCGTAACACATTCAGGATCTTACTTACCAGCAACTCAGAAATTAACGCGTAACACATTCAGGATCTTACTTACCAGCAACTCAGAAATTAATGCGGAGGGAACATGGGCCGATTATAAAGCGTCTCGCGCCATGGACGGCGCGAGCCGAGCTGTCATGGATGACGTTTTTTGCGTCTTTATGAGCGGCCCATGTTCCTGTAGCTTACGCTGGTTTTAGAATTCCAAACTCGGCACCATGTTCCCAAAACAGATATCGGTTCAGCACTTAGCAGCTGGCTACCAACGCCTCAAGCTCCACGCGGTTAGTCACTTTACTGTCAATCTTCACGTAGGCAGTTTTCTCTTCCGGCACAATAAAGACTGCGGCAACGCCAGGCTGAGCACGAATACGCTGCTCCAGCGACTTCTGCTCCAGCGCCGCATCATTCAACACAATGCGCAGACTGCTGACATAAGGCGGCTCCTTCATCGTACAGCTCACTATCAGCCAGACAGCGGCGACCAGCGTGCCAACAAGGAACACAGACTGCGCATCGAAATGACCGAATACCCAGCCCCCCATGCTGCCGCCAATGGCTACGCCAATAAACTGGCTGGTGGAATAAAGCCCCATCGCCGTGCCTTTATAGCCCGGAGGCGACTCTTTACTGACCAGCGAAGGCAGAATCGCTTCCATCAGATTAAAGCCGATAAAGAACAGCTGCACGCCAACGACCAGCGTCCAGAAATTGCTTCCCGCTCCCCACAGCACAATCTCAGCAATCAGCATCAGCGCCACACAGCAGACAAAAACCCGCTTCATGCGTCGTTTTACTTCGGCATAAATAATGAAAGGGATCACCCCGCAGAAGGCAATCAACATCGTCACCAGGTAGACTTTCCAGTGCTGCTCCGCAGGGAAACCAGCGCGCTCGAACTCGCCCGGCAACGCCACAAAGCTCGACATCAACAGCACATGCAGACAAAGAATACCGAAGTTCAGCTTAACCAGACGGCTGTTTGCCAGCACATCCTTAATCGACCCCTTCACCATGCCTGACTCGCGGTTCAGGATATGGTTTGGCGTGGAAGGCACCACCAGCAGCGTAATCACAATGCCGCAACTGGCCAGAATGGCAATCATCCAGAACAGGGCATGCAGGCCCAGCGCATGAGTAATAATCGGGCCAAGCACCATAGCAATGGCAAAGGTGACGCCAAAACTGATGCCGATAAAGGCCATGGCCTTGGTGCGGTTCTGTTCACGGGTCAAATCTGAAAGCAGCGCCATCACTGCGGCAGCGATAGCGCCGGATCCCTGCAGGGCACGCCCCAGAATCACCCCCCAGATGGAAGTGGTGCTTGCAGCAATGACACTCCCGAGAACAAATATCAGTAATCCACCTACGATCAACGGCTTGCGGCCAATACGGTCCGACAATAACCCGAAAGGGATCTGGAAAACGGCTTGCGTAAAACCGTAGATGCCAATGGCGAGTCCAATCAGTGCTTCACTTGCTCCCTGTAATGCCATGCCATATGTCGTCAGGACGGGTAACACCATAAACATTCCCAACATGCGCAGGGAGAATACCGTCCCCAAACCCCATGTCGCACGCAGCTCGACCGGAGTCATTTTATTATCGTTCATTACTACCTCAGTTTATCTGGTCGACGTATTTTAGGCGGCAGGGCAGGGCGGGTAAAATGATACTTCTTGCTAAGTGGTAACAAAAAGAAAGGGCGCGATAATCGCGCCCTTTTTGATGGGGTCTGTGCTACCTGACCATTGTCAGCAGGTCTTTAGAGGCCGGAGCCATAAAATCGACCGACATCATCACGCTCAGTGCCGTAATGGCGACGATGGAGAAGACAAACAGCTTACGAGCCCAGACGCGATCGTTCTGCGTCTTATAGCCCGACAGCGCCATGCCTAACCACCACACGCTAACCGCTGCGGCCACAACCAGATATTTGTAGCCCGCATACCCGCCCAGCGTCAGCATCAGGGTGGCAATCATAAACGCCAGGATATAAAGCGTAATATGATTTTTTGCCACGGAGATGCCTTTTACCACCGGCAGAACCGGGATATTCGCTGCCTGGTAATCTTTAAAGCGGAAGATGGCAATCGCATAGGAGTGCGGCATCTGCCACAGGCTAAAGATAGCCAGCAGGATCAACGCGCCAGCATCAAACTGGTTCGTCACAGCACAGTAGCCAATCACCGGCGGCGCTGCGCCAGAAAGACTACCAATCAACGTGCCATACACAGACTTGCGCTTCATGTACAGGCTGTAAACGCCGACATAAACCACAAAGCCCATCACCGCCAGCCACATGGCCAGCGGGTTAGCTCCGAAATACAGCAACGCGAATCCAGCAATACCCAGAACGGTTGCATAAACCAGAGAGACTGTCGGAGAAATGAGGCCTTTAACCAGCACTCGATTTCTGGTCCTCTCCATTTTTATGTCGATGTCACGGTCGATAAAGTTGTTATAAACACAACCCGATGCGACCACCAGCGAAACGCCGACTAAGGTGGAGAGAAACAGGGCATAGTCGATGCTGCCTTTAGAGGCCAGCAGGAATCCCCCGATTACAGAAATTAGATTTCCGAAAATAATTCCTGGTTTCGTTACTTGCAGGTATTGCTTAATCATCACGGGCAGCTCTTTAGTGGACCATCATGTTGTAATTGAGGTTCCACATAATCCATATAGAGCCCACTACAACTATCAGAATGATGACGGCAGAGAAGACAATTGCCACCAGATTCCAACGTTGATCGGTAGAGGTGCTGAGGTGCAGGAAGTAGTAAAGATGCACCAGCACCTGGATGACTGCAGCCACGATGACAACGGTCAGGATAGTTCCCTTAGACGCGCCGCCGCTCATGACCATCCAGAAAGGAATGGCAGTCAGAATGATCGACAGAATAAAGCCGATCATGTAAGTCTTCACGCTACCGTGCGAGGTACCATGATCGCTTAATGTCTTGCTCATTACATGGCCCCCAGCAGATAAACGATGGTGAATACACAAATCCAGACAACGTCCAGGAAGTGCCAGAACATGCTCAGACACATCACACGCGTATGGTTTGTAGAGGTCAGACCTTTAGTGGCGACCTGATACATCAGCACCAGCATCCAGATCAAACCGGAAGTTACGTGCAGACCGTGAGTTCCTACCAGCGTAAAGAAGGCTGAAAGGAAACCACTGCGCTGCGGACCGAAGCCTTCAGTGATCAGATGATGGAACTCATAGATTTCCATTGAGATGAAGCCTGCACCCAACAGGAACGTCAGCGCCAGCCAACCTAATACGGTTGATTTGGTGCCTTTTTCCATGCTGATGACGGCAAACCCGTAAGTGATTGAGCTGAACAGCAGCAGTGCTGTTTCACCCAGAACAAAGGGTAACTCAAAGATATCTTTACCTGCCGGGCCGCCAGCGGTGCTGTTGACCATTACTGCATAGGTCGCAAACAACGTTGCGAAGATAATGCAGTCGCTCATCAGGTAGATCCAGAAGCCAAAAAGTTTATTGGCTCCTGCATCGTGATGCCCATGCTCCGCATGGGCGTCGTGGTGCTTAGTCAGAGTTTCAGTCGACATTTTTCAGACCTGCTTTGCTAATTTCGTCAAAGTGCTGATTCTCGATTTTTTCGATCTCGGCAACGGGAACGTAGTAATCCACGTCTTCGTCAAAGCTCTTGATGATCCAGGTTAAGATCATACCGAGGAACGCCACACCTACCAGCCACCAGATGTGCCAGATAGCCGCGAAACCAAACACCAGGCTGAATGCACCGATCACCACACCAGCGCCGCTGTTCTTCGGCATGTGGATCTCTTCGTACTTAGCAGGCTGTTTGTAAGCTTCGCCTTTTTCTTTCATTTCCCAGAACGCATCGCGCTCGTGAATGACAGGCACTTCAGCAAAGTTATAGAACGGTGGTGGTGAAGAGGTTGCCCACTCCAGCGTACGGCCGCCCCACGGATCGCCGGTCACATCACGCAGCTGCTCACGGTCACGTACTGAAACCCAGAACTGAGTGATTTGGCACAGCACACCACAAGCGATCAGCGCAGCACCAAAGGCTGCAACAACCAGCAGTGGGTGGAACTGTGGATCGATGTCCTGGCTCAGACGACGGGTCATCCCCATGAAGCCCAGTGCATACAGCGGCATAAAGGCAACGAAGAAACCGATAATCCAGAACCAGAAGGCGCGGATACCCCATTTTTCATTCAGGCAGAAGCCGAACGCTTTAGGGAACCAGTAAGTCACACCAGCAAAGCAACCGAACACCACACCACCAATAATTACGTTATGGAAGTGAGCAATCAGGAACAGACTGTTGTGCAGCACGAAGTCAGCACCTGGTACCGCCAGCAGAACACCGGTCATACCACCTACAGAGAAGGTGACCAGGAAGCCAACGGTCCACAACATAGCAGAGTGCATCTGAATGCGGCCCTGATACATGGTGAACAACCAGTTGAAGATTTTAACCCCGGTCGGGATGGCGATAACCATCGTCATGATGCCGAAGAAGGCGTTAACGTTCGCACCGGCGCCCATGGTGAAGAAGTGGTGCAGCCACACTACGAAGGACAGGATGGTGATAACAATCGTTGCCCAAACCAGTGAGGTGTAACCAAACAGGCGCTTTTTAGAGAAGGTTGCCACCACTTCGGAGAAGACACCGAAGACCGGCAGAACCAGGATATACACTTCCGGATGTCCCCAAACCCAAATCAGGTTGACGTACATCATCATGTTGCCGCCCATTTCATTGGTGAAGAAATGGAAGCCCAGATAGCGATCCAGGGTCAGCAATGCCAGCGTCACGGTCAGAACCGGGAAGGAGACAATGATCAGCACGTTGGTACACAGGGAAGCCCAGGTAAATACAGGCATTTTGAACATGGTCATGCCAGGCGCACGCATTCTCAGGATAGTAACGAAGAAGTTAATACCTGTTAATGTCGTACCAATCCCTGACAGCTGCAGACTCCATATCCAGTAGTCGACACCGACCCCAGGACTGTATTCCGCACCGGAGAGCGGCGGATAAGCCAGCCAGCCAGTCTGAGCAAATTCGCCCACACCCAGTGACAGGTTAACCAGTACCACACCCACAGCCGTGAACCAGAAGCTCAGGTTGTTCAGGAACGGGAAGGCCACATCGCGTGCACCAATCTGTAAAGGAACAGCAATGTTCATCAGACCGATAACAAACGGCATCGCTACGAAGAAGATCATGATCACGCCGTGGGCGGTGAAGATCTGGTCGTAGTGATGAGGCGGTAAGAATCCTGCCTCGCCGGCCGAAGCCAGTACCTGCTGGCTACGCATCATCACCGCATCGGCAAAGCCGCGCAGTAACATGACGAAAGCCACGATGATATACATGATACCGAGTTTTTTGTGGTCAACAGACGTCAGCCATTCTGACCACAGGTATTGCCACTTACCGAAATAAGTGATTGCTCCGGCGACTGCCAGGCCACCAAGAATGATGGCGGCGACCGTAATCACGATAATAGGTTCGTGATACGGTACTGCATCAAGGGTTAATTTTCCCAACATCGTATTATTCCTCGGCTCCCGCTTTAGGGGTATCGCTCATGTCCATGCCTTCGTGTCCTGACATGTCCATTTTCCCGTGGTTCATCTTGAACTTGCCAATCACCTGCTTGAACAGTTCAGGATTTGCCGTAGAGAAGAACTCAACCGGATGGTTTTCGCTTGGCGCTGCCAGTTTCTCGAAGTCATCCATTGTCGTCAGCGTGTTTGAAGATTCTTTGGCTTTCGCTACCCACTGATCAAATGTTGCAGTGTCAGGTGTGGCGATAGCTTTGAACTTCATACCGGAGAAGCCGCGACCGCTGAAGTTGGAGGAGATCCCATCAAAGGTACCAGGTTCATTCGCAATCAGATGCAGTTTGGTCTGCATGCCCGCCATAGCGTAAATCTGGCTACCGAGGGTAGGAATGAAGAAGGAGTTCATAACGGAGTTAGAAGTGATCTTAAAGCTCACAGGCGTATTAGCCGGGAACGCGATCTGGTTAACTGTTGCAATACCCTGTTCCGGGTAAATGAACAGCCACTTCCAGTCCAGTGCAACCACATCAATCTCAACCGGCTTCACATCGGATGCCAGAGGCTTGCCTGGTTCCAGCGCGTGAGTAGATTTCCACGTCAGGACGCCAAGGAAGATAATAATCAAAATGGGAACAGTCCAGACTACGGCTTCCACTTTATTAGAGTGTGACCAGTTAGGGCTGTATTTTGCATTGGTATTGGATGCCCGATATTTCCAGGCGAACACCACGGCCATCAGGACTGCAGGAATTACGACGATCATCATCAAGCCGAAGGCTGTCAGGATTAGCGAACGTTGCTCCAGTGCAACCTGTCCTTTGGGATTCAATAACGCACTATCACAGCCACTTAACAATAAAGTGCCTGCTATTAATGACAAAATCCCCAAACTTTTATTGTATTTACTGAGTCTCATTTAACGACCTCAATGACAAGGGCTCTATTGTCGTTTAAGTGTGGCGGCATTTTACGGGAACGTTTCAGTACTGTAAACCAGCAACATCTTGTGTCAGCGCCGTGTTGACACCTTTTGCAAACACTGTCACAGATGTTGCTGACGGTGACAAATTATGAATGAGAGCAAGGGTTTGGCTCTAATATAACAAAAACCAATGATAACCTCGCATTTAAGGCGGGCTCTGCTATAAACAGCGAAATTGGTACTCAATATTTTAACATGTACGCATCATTTACATGATTTAATTTATACAATAATAGTCACGCACCGGTTTTTAATATTTCTTTTATTGGAAGTGTAAAGATGAAAACCTTTCAGGAAATAACGGATCGGACAGATATGTGACGAAGAAAGGGTTGTTAAAATTCGGCGATTTAACCGCCGCTGTTGCCGCATTAACGTGCAGCAACACCCCCGATTTTGTTAAATGTTTGTGTGAGAGTGAACCGGCAATACCTGTTCAAAGCTTAAGTCCGGGGTCGCTATTCTAACAAAACGTGGCGCTGTGCCAGGTAGTCCAACAGGCTGCCAGTGACTATCCCAATAAGTGCAAAAAACACGCCGGATTCTAACAGAATGCTAATGATTGCTCCCGCATCTGGCAGGTTCATTGCGCGCATTGCCAGCAGAAGCATCCCCACAACGACCAATCCCGCGCCCAGTTTTAACGCCCGAAGTGCCCAGCGGTAGCCAGACTGATAGCGGTTGCGGGGTAAAAATGACTGATGCTTTTGAGCATATTCCAGCGTCTGGCGGCATCCTGCCAGCAGGAACAGACCGGGCAGGGCGGCAAATACGGAGAAGGCGTAAAATGTCGGCCATCCCCAACTCTCCACAAACCATCCGGCAACCGGGCCTACATACACACGCCCTACAGCGGATAGTGCAGAGAGCAGGGCAAACTGAGTGGCCGAGAAAGATTTATTGCACAGCGTCATTAACAGCGCGACAAAAGCCGCCGTGCCCATCCCACCACAAAGGTTTTCTACAAACACCGCTGCCGCCATGCTGTAGAGGTGCTTGTCCGTCACTGCCAATACCCAATAGCCGAGATTGGACACCGCCTGCAAAATCCCGAATATCATCAGCGCGCGAAACAGGCTCAGGCGCTGCATCAGTACGCCGCCATACAATGCGCCAATGATAGTGGCTATCAGACCGAGGGTCTTATTGACCAGGCCCACGTCGCCCGCATCAAAGCCAACGCCACGTATCAGGAAGATGGTGGTCAGGCTCGCGGCAAACGCATCACCCAGTTTATAAAGGACAATAAGAGAGAGGATCAGCCAGGCATTGTTACGGTTGAAAAAGTCCCGTAACGGGGCGATGACGGCTTCTTCCAGAGTGTGGGGGCGGGCGACCGGGTCGGCGGGCTCTTTCGCCAGCAGCGTGGCAATCACAGCAGGCACCATCATTGCGGCCATCAGCCACCAGATGGCCTGCCATCCCAAAAATCGGTCAGCAAGCCAGAGCGCCAGACCGCCAGATACCAGCATTGCCAGACGGTAACCCAGCACGCTGATGGCTGCACCGCTACCGCGCTCCTCTGCGGGAAGCACGTCCGTTTTCCAGGCGTCGAAAACAATATCCTGAGAGGCTGAGCAAAATGCTACCAGTACCGCCAGTGCAGCCAGCAGGGTCAGATCCCTTGCAGGATTCATAAAGCCCATCAGGGCTATGCCAACTATCAACAGCAGTTGCGTCACCAGTAACCAGCCACGACGTCGTCCTAAAAAAGAGGGCGTGTAGCGGTCCATCAACGGTGACCAGAGGAATTTGAAGACGTAGGCCTGCCCTACCAGAGAGAAAAAGCCTATCGTTTTAATATCGACGTTTTCCACCGCCATCCAGGCCTGCAACGTGCCGGAGGTCAGTGCCAGTGGCAGACCGGAAGCAAAGCCGAGGATCAGAAGCAGGGCGGCGTTACGTTGAGTAAAAATCTGGAGGTAGTGGCTGGGCATACAAACCTTACAACAAAGCCCGCCAGGATCCCGGCGGGCACAGGCGAATTAACGGGCGTTTTGCTTGATAAACTCGTGGATGCTGGTGTCCTGAGCCATATCAGAAATCACATCGCTGAGGGTGGAGTTAACAGCATTGGTGATTTTGGTGTTGTTAGCGGTGAAGGCTCCTTCAACACTGTAAGTCTGGCGATAGTTTTTGATCTGCTTATTGCCGTTTTTCGCGGTGGCAATAATAGAGATGTCTGCCTTGGTCGTAATGCTGTAACGCACGTTACCCTGGGTGACATCTGCATAGAGATTATTAACGATGATCTGCAGATCAACTGCGCCGTTCGGGCCAATCATGTAACCGCGTGCACCCATTTGCTTCTCCAGCACTTCCTGCAGCAGGAAACGCAGGTCGCGCGAAGGGGTAAGCGTGACGAGCTGGTTATCGCGGGTCACCTTTGCCAGGGCCTGATCGCTACGTTGGTCGGCACCGTTAATACTGACGGTGATGCCGGTCAGGCTTGGATCCTGTTGTGGCAACTGAATTTTTGGTGAAACGTTGAGTGTGTTGCTGTTGCTTGCACAGCCAGCCAGAATAAACACGGCCAGCAGAGGGAATAATAATTTTTTTAACATGCTTATTTTCTCGATGACAAAGGGTGTAGTGCTGACAAAACTGCCGCCATCATAACATTGCCTGTAACAAGGGGAAGCCCTGATAGCGCGTAAATTCATCGCCTTGCAATTTTTCAGCGCATGATGAACGCCGTAGCCCTGGCCGGTTTGAGAGAGACAGGTTGCAGCTTTCTCCGTGAAAATGCACAGTAGCAGAGATTAAGGCCAGGGTATTTTTATCGCCACAGGTCGGAAACGAAAAAAAACCAGCTAATATTTAAAGGGATGGGGCAGAGCTCACTGTCGTAGAGGAGTCCAGGTATGATCCGCGAACAAATAGAAGAAAAGCTAAGAACGGCGTTTACACCTGTTCATCTGGAAGTGCATGACGAAAGTTACCGTCATAACGTCCCTGCGGGTGCAGAAAGTCATTTTAAAGTGGTCATTGTCAGTGACAACTTTATTAACCAGCGTTTCCTGATGCGTCATCGCACTATTTATAGTGCGCTCGCTGATGAACTGGCTGGAAGCGTTCATGCGCTGGCTTTACATACTTACACCGTCAAGGAATGGGAAGGATTACAGGATACTGTTCCCAGTTCTCCAAACTGTCGTGGAGCCGGCATGCTGGCCTGACAGGGTATTTTCATCTGAAGCGGCCTGCGGGCCGCTTTGTCATTTCTGGGGAAAATTGCGGCCTGGCCCACTTTTTTATCCTTTATCCGGCAAAAGCAGTGAAGTTAGCCCTCTGTCGGGCTTGTGTAGCCTCGACTCGCTTTAACGTTGCCGCTATAATGCTGCGTCTATTTTTCCGGAATGTCTTCGGGACGCTTCTGGTAACAGGGATTGTGGTTCTGGCATCAGAAGCCGTCCCGGTTCTTAGTCTCTACCCTGATTCTTATGAAGCAGGGAGGGCTGAAGTTGACCGAGCACGTGATTTTTTGAGGTAATAAGATGCAAGCTTCAGTAGAAACAACTCAGGGTCTGGGCCGTCGCGTTACGATTACCGTTGATAAAGATGTGATCGAGAATGCGGTGAAAAGTGAGCTGGTCAGCGTATCTAAAAAGGTACGTATCGACGGTTTCCGCAAAGGGAAAGTGCCGATGACTGTCGTGGCACAGCGCTACGGTGCTTCCGTTCGCCAGGACGTTCTGGGCGAAATGATGCAGCGCAATTTCGTTGACGCGATCATCAAAGAGAAGATCAATCCGGCTGGCGCGCCAAACTATGTGCCAGGCGAATACAAAATGGGCGAAGACTTCACTTTCACCGTTGAATTTGAAGTTTACCCGGAAGTTGAGCTGAAAGGTCTGGACGCAATCGAAGTTGAAAAACCGGTTGTTGAAGTGACTGATGCAGACGTTGACACCATGCTGGATACCCTGCGCAAGCAGCAGGCCACCTGGAAAGAAACCGACCGTGCAGCAGAAGCTGAAGACCGCGCAACCCTCGACTTCTCCGGTTCAGTAGACGGTGAAGAGTTCGAAGGCGGCAAAGCGTCTGACTTCGTACTGGCGATGGGCCAGGGTCGTATGATCCCAGGTTTTGAAGAGGGTGTTGTTGGCCATAAAGCCGGCGAAACTTTCACCATCGACGTAAACTTCCCGGAAGATTACCACGCTGAAACCCTGAAAGGGAAAGCAGCGAAGTTTGAAATCGTCCTGAAGAAAGTGGAAGAGCGTGAGCTGCCAGAATTCACTGAAGAGTTCATCAAGCGTTTTGGCGTTGAAGATGGCTCTGTTGCAGGTCTGCGTACCGAAGTGCGTAAAAACATGGAGCGCGAGCTGAAAGGCGCAGTGCGTAACCGTGTTAAGACTCAGGCTATCGACGGTCTGGTCAGCGCTAACGACATCGAGGTGCCAGTGGCGCTGATCGATGGCGAAATCGACGTGCTGCGTCGCCAGGCTGCACAGCGCTTTGGCGGTAACGAGAAGCAGGCTTTTGAGCTGCCTCGTGAACTGTTTGAAGAGCAGGCTAAGCGTCGCGTTGTTGTCGGTCTGCTGCTGGGCGAAGTGATTCGCACACATGAGCTGAAAGCTGACGAAGATCGTGTAAAAGTGCTGATCGAAGAGATGGCTTCTGCTTATGAAGATCCATCAGAAGTGGTTGAGTTCTACAGCAAAAACAATGAGCTGATGAACAACATGCGTAACGTTGCTCTGGAAGAACAGGCGGTGGAAGCCGTACTGGAAAAAGCTAAAGTGACCGAAAAAGCCACTAACTTCCAGGAACTGATGAACCAGACCCAACCGGCCTGATTATCTGATTCTGAAAGATAAATAAAAGCCCGCGGTTGTGATGACCGCGGGCTTTTTGCTTTTTATCGGTTGCCCGGATGTGCCATTTGTCGTCTATTCGCTCAGTAAACCGGCAAAATATCAACTATGCTACTTTTCCTGGTTAGCAGTTGCGAAAAACGTTGTTATGCTTGAATCAGCGGGGCAGCATCCCCAGATAGGATTTATGGCGTACTGAGTCTGGTCTTGATTGTTCCCCTGCGTATGGGGAAAGTAATGGAAACATAGTGTTCCGGATCGCTCTCAAGTAGAATTGGTACGGAGTGTTGCCAAAAGAAATTTATCCAGGAGACGGTAATGTCATACAGTGGCGAACGTGAACAAACTGCACCTCATATGGCTTTGGTGCCGATGGTGGTCGAACAAACCTCTCGCGGAGAGCGTTCTTACGACATTTTTTCTCGCCTGCTAAAAGAGCGCATTATCTTCCTGACCGGTCAGGTTGAAGATCATATGGCGAACCTGATCGTCGCTCAGATGCTGTTTCTGGAAGCTGAGAACCCGGAAAAAGATATCCACCTTTATATTAACTCTCCTGGCGGCGTGATTACCGCAGGGATGTCGATCTACGACACCATGAAGTTCATCAAGCCGGATGTCAGCACTATCTGTATGGGCCAGGCGTGCTCTATGGGTGCGTTTCTGCTGACCGCTGGTGCTAAAGGCAAGCGTTACTGCCTGCCGAACTCCCGCGTAATGATCCACCAGCCGCTGGGTGGTTATCAGGGTCAGGCGACGGATATTGAAATCCATGCGCGTGAGATTCTGAAAGTGAAGCAGCGCATGAATGAACTGATGGCTGAACATACGGGCAAAACGCTTGAAGAAATAGAGAGAGACACGGAACGTGACCGTTTCCTGTCAGCGAGCGAAGCTGTAGAGTATGGGCTGGTCGATTCAATTCTTACGCATCGCACATAAGCCTGATGCCCATCCGTCGTCTATAGTTAAGGATGGGCTGGAGCAACGAATGAGGGTGCCGCAAGGCGGCATCATCGCCGCAACAGAGTGCGGACGAAGATAACAGAAGAGGTTAACTGATGACAGATAAGCGCAAAGACGGTTCAGGAAAGCTGCTGTACTGCTCTTTTTGCGGCAAAAGCCAGCATGAAGTGCGCAAGCTGATTGCCGGCCCGTCAGTGTATGTCTGCGATGAATGTGTTGATCTATGCAACGACATTATTCGCGAAGAGATCAAAGAGGTTGCGCCACACCGTGAACGCAGCGCACTGCCGACGCCGCATGAAATCCGCCATCACCTCGACGATTACGTTATCGGCCAGGAACGGGCGAAGAAAGTGCTGGCCGTAGCGGTCTATAATCACTACAAACGCCTGCGTAATGGCGACACCAGCAATGGCATCGAGCTGGGCAAAAGTAACATTTTGCTGATTGGTCCAACCGGGAGTGGTAAAACACTGCTGGCTGAAACCCTTGCCCGCCTGCTGGATGTGCCGTTCACCATGGCTGATGCCACCACCCTGACCGAAGCGGGTTACGTGGGTGAAGACGTCGAGAACATCATTCAGAAGCTGCTGCAGAAATGTGATTATGATGTGCAGAAAGCGCAGCGCGGCATCGTTTATATCGATGAAATTGATAAAATTTCCCGCAAATCCGATAATCCATCAATCACCCGTGACGTGTCGGGCGAAGGCGTACAGCAGGCGCTGCTTAAGCTGATTGAAGGGACCGTGGCGGCCGTGCCTCCTCAGGGCGGACGTAAGCATCCCCAGCAGGAATTCCTGCAGGTTGATACTTCCAAAATCCTGTTTATCTGTGGTGGTGCTTTTGCCGGGCTGGACAAGGTTATCTCTCAGCGTGTTGAAACCGGATCGGGTATTGGCTTTGGTGCCACCGTGAAGGGTAAAGCTGAAAAAGCGACCGAAGGTCAGCTGCTTGAGCAGGTTGAACCGGAAGATTTGATTAAATTCGGCCTGATCCCTGAATTTATCGGCCGTCTGCCGGTCGTGGCAACGCTGAACGAATTGAGTGAAGAAGCGCTGATTCAGATCCTGCGCGAGCCGAAAAACGCCCTGACCAAGCAGTATCAGGCGCTGTTTAATCTTGAAGGTGTGGATCTGGAATTCCGCGACGAAGCCCTGACGGCGATTGCCAAAAAAGCGATGTCACGTAAAACAGGTGCCCGTGGCCTGCGATCTATTGTGGAAGGCGCGCTGCTGAACACCATGTACGATCTTCCTTCACTGGACGATGTGGAAAAAGTGGTCATTGACGATTCAGTCATTGACGGGCAAAGCGAACCCTTGCTGATTTATGGAAAACAGGATGCTCAACAGGCATCTGGTGAATAAATAACCACACAATTCCAGTCAGTTATCTTAAAAAGGGGGAATTTATTCCCCCTTTTGCTTTTCTCTCGCAGATAACATTGAATGTCTTATATTCATCCCCATATACTCAACTACCTGTGGGTAAAACTGCACTTTAGTTGTCTGTTGCGGTTCCCATCACCCTGGCGGAAATTAAACTAAGAGAGAGCTCTATGAATCCTGAGCGTTCTGAACGCATTGAAATCCCTGTGTTGCCGTTGCGTGACGTAGTGGTTTATCCGCACATGGTAATTCCGTTGTTTGTCGGCCGTGAAAAATCTATTCGCTGCCTTGAAGCCGCCATGGACCATGATAAAAAAATCATGCTGGTCGCTCAGAAAGAAGCTTCAACGGATGAGCCTGGCATTAACGATCTCTTTTCTGTAGGGACCGTAGCCTCTATTTTGCAAATGCTGAAACTGCCAGACGGTACGGTAAAAGTGCTGGTAGAAGGCCTGCAACGTGCGCATATCACCACGCTTGCTGATAATGGCGATCACTTCACAGCCCAGGCTGAATACCTGGCATCACCTGAAATCGATGAGCGCGAGCAGGAAGTGCTGGTGCGCACCGCGATTAATCAGTTTGAAGGCTATATCAAACTGAACAAGAAAATCCCACCGGAAGTGCTGACCTCACTGAACAGCATTGAAGATGCTGCACGTCTGGCCGATACGGTGGCAGCGCATATGCCGCTGAAGCTGGCTGACAAACAGTCGGTGCTGGAAATGTCAGACGTGAATGAACGTCTGGAGTATCTGATGGCGATGATGGAGTCAGAGATTGATCTGCTCCAGGTGGAAAAACGTATCCGCAATCGCGTTAAAAAGCAGATGGAAAAAAGCCAGCGCGAGTACTATCTGAACGAGCAGATGAAGGCGATTCAGAAAGAACTTGGCGAAATGGACGATGCGCCTGATGAAAATGAAGCGCTGAAACGCAAAATCGATGCGGCAAAAATGCCGAAAGAGGCGCGTGACAAAACGGAAGCTGAACTGCAGAAGCTGAAGATGATGTCACCGATGTCTGCGGAAGCAACCGTAGTGCGTGGCTATATCGACTGGATGGTGCAGGTTCCGTGGAATGCGCGCAGCAAGGTTAAAAAAGACCTGGTCAAAGCTCAGGAAACGCTGGATACCGATCACTTCGGTCTGGAACGTGTGAAAGACCGCATCCTTGAGTATTTGGCAGTACAGAGTCGTGTCAGCAAAATCAAAGGGCCGATCCTGTGTCTGGTTGGGCCTCCTGGTGTGGGTAAAACTTCGCTTGGCCAGTCTATTGCTAAGGCAACGGGCCGTAAGTATGTCCGTATGGCGCTGGGTGGCGTGCGCGATGAAGCGGAAATTCGTGGTCACCGCCGTACCTATATTGGTTCAATGCCGGGCAAACTGATCCAGAAAATGGCAAAAGTAGGGGTCAAAAACCCGCTTTTCCTGCTGGATGAAATCGACAAAATGTCTTCTGACATGCGGGGCGATCCAGCTTCAGCACTGCTTGAGGTGCTGGATCCGGAGCAGAACATTGCTTTTAACGACCATTACCTGGAAGTTGATTACGATCTCTCCGACGTGATGTTTGTGGCAACGTCTAACTCCATGAATATCCCTGCGCCGCTGCTGGACCGTATGGAGGTGATTCGTCTCTCGGGTTATACCGAAGATGAGAAACTGAACATTGCCAAACAGCACCTGCTGTCGAAACAGATTGAACGTAACGCGCTGAAGAGCAATGAAATCACGGTTGATGACAGTGCTATTGTCAGCATTATCCGTTACTACACCCGTGAAGCGGGCGTGCGTAGCCTTGAGCGTGAATTGTCCAAGCTGTGCCGTAAGGCGGTGAAAACCCTGCTGATGGATAAATCCGTTAAGCATATTTTGATCAATGCCGACAACCTGAAAGATTTCCTGGGCGTACAGCGTTACGACTATGGCCGTGCGGAAAATGAAAACCGTGTAGGTCAGGTAACGGGGCTGGCCTGGACTGAAGTGGGTGGCGACCTGCTGACCATTGAAACCGCCTGTGTGCCTGGTAAAGGCAAGTTGACCTATACCGGTTCACTGGGTGAAGTCATGCAGGAATCCATTCAGGCAGCACTGACCGTAGTCCGTGCGCGTGCCGAGAAGCTGGGCATCAACGGGGACTTCTACGAGAAGCGTGATATTCACGTTCACGTACCTGAAGGGGCAACGCCGAAGGATGGTCCAAGCGCCGGTATCGCCATGTGTACCGCTCTGGTTTCCTGCCTGACCGGTAACCCGGTTCGTGCAGATGTTGCCATGACCGGAGAGATTACGCTGCGTGGTCAGGTTCTGCCTATCGGCGGTCTGAAAGAAAAACTGCTGGCAGCACACCGTGGTGGTATCAAAACGGTGCTTATTCCTGATGAAAACAAACGCGATCTGGAAGAGATTCCGGACAACGTTATCGCCGATCTGGATATCCATCCGGTGAAGCGCATCGAGGAAGTGCTGACGCTTGCTCTGCAAAATGCTCCTTATGGCATGCAGGTAGCGACCGCAAAATAGTGACCTGAAACAAAAAGAACGCTGGCAGGCAAATTGGGACTTGCCAGCTTTTTTTTGTGCCGCTAATTTAGAGAGCTGTTAAGCCAGTGACGGCGAGGCCGTATCAGGCGTAGCATAATTAAATCCAGATAATTGATACGCTTTCGTAACAGGTGGGAAACCTGCTTATGAAGTGAATAATAAAAGAGAGGATTATTGAGTGAATAAGTCACAGTTGATCGACAAAATTGCTGCAAGCGCTGACATTTCTAAAGCAGCAGCGGGACGTGTAGTAGATGCTTTCATGAGTTCAGTGTCCGATTCACTGAAAGAGGGCGACGAAGTAGCGCTGGTAGGCTTCGGCACCTTCTCCGTGCGTGAGCGCTCAGAGCGCACTGGTCGTAACCCACAGACCGGCAAAGAGATCACCATTCCTGCAGGCAAAGTGCCTGGCTTCCGTGCTGGCAAAGCGCTGAAAGACGCCGTTAACTAATGGCGGTATGCTTCCACCGCTGCAATTTCTTCGGTGGAGTGAGGATTGTCCAGGCGTTCTCATGTACCATACGGGGCACATCAGCATTCTGATGTGCCTTTTTTTATGTTTTCATGACATTTGCTTTTTGCGGTTGTCATAGTGGCGTGCGGTTTGCTACGCAGCGGCGTGGAGCGTCCCCGGGATGCGGGACGAAAGCGCAAAGGTTTACATTCACACTACAGCGGAGTGTTGTCACACCATGATGGACAATTTACGCGCGGCTTCGAATAATGTCGTGCTCAAAATTATATTGGCTTTGATCATTCTTTCTTTCGTACTGACCGGCGTGGGTGGTTACCTGACCGGCGGTAACGGAGACTATGCTGCCAAAGTTAACGGACAGGAAATCAGCCGCGCGCAGCTCGAGAACGCATTTTCTAATGAACGTTCCCGTCAGCAGCAGCAGTTAGGTGAGCAGTTCTCTCAGCTGGCTGGTAATCCGGCTTACCTTCAGCAGATCCGCCAGCAGGCCCTGTCTCAACTGGTCGATGAAACTTTACTGACCGGTTATGCCAAAGAGTTGGGTCTGGCTATCAGCGACGATCAAATCAAGCAGGCCATTTTCAGCCAGCCCGCCTTCCAGACCAACGGTAAATTCGATAATGCCAAATACCTTGGCCTGATCAATCAGATGGGCTTTTCTGCCGACAGTTATGCTGAGGCCCTGCGTAAGCAGTTGACCACCCAGCAGTTGATCGCTTCCATCACCGGAACGGACTTTATGCTGACGGGTGAAACGGATGCTCTGGCGGCACTGGTTTCTCAGGAACGTCTGGTACGTGAAGCGACCATCAACGTCGCGGCGCTGACGGCTAAGCAGACGGTCAGCCCGGAAGAGATCAAAAACTACTACGAGCAGAACAAAAACAGCTTTATGTCTCCTGAGCAGTTCCGCGTCAGCTACATTAAGCTGGATGCTGCTTCTCTGCAGGAAACCGCCAGCGAGAGTGAAATTCAGAGCTGGTACGATCAACATCAGGCTGAATATACCCAGCCTCAGCGCACCCGTTACAGCATCATCCAGACCAAATCGGAAGCGGATGCTCAGGCCGTACTGGACGCGTTGAAAAAGGGCGGTGACTTTGCTGCGCTGGCAAAAGAGAAATCTGTTGACCCAATCTCTGCCCGTAAAGGTGGCGACATGGGCTGGCTGGAGCCAGCTACCACGCCTGACGAACTGAAATCTGCAGGCCTGAAAGAGAAAGGTCAGCTTTCTGGGGTGATCAAATCTTCAGTAGGCTTCCTGGTTGCCCGTCTGGATGATGTTCAGGCGCAGCAAATTAAGCCACTTTCTGCCGTACATGATGACCTTGCCGCAAAAGTGAAGCAGGAAAAAGCGATCGATGCTTATTACAAACTGCAGCAGAAAGTCAGTGATGCAGCGAGTAATGACAATGAATCTCTGGCTGGTGCCGAGCAGGTTGCAGGCGTCAAGGCGGTGGAAACTGGCTGGTTCAGTCACGAAAACCCGCCTGCCGAGCTGAACTTTAAGCAGGTAGAGCAGGCAATCTTTAGCGGCGATCTGGTCGGTGAGAATGGTGCCCCTGGCAACAACTCCGACATCATTACCGTAGAGGGCGATCGTGCTTTCGTCCTGCGCGTTAGCGAGCACAAACCTGAAGCAGTTAAACCGCTTGATCAGGTGACGGCTGAGATTACTGACTCTCTGAAAACTCAGAAAGCGCAGAAAGAAGCCAAAGCTCAGGCTGACAAACTGCTGGCCGATCTCAAAGCAGGCAAAGGCGAGCAGGCGATGAAAGCGGCTAACCTGAGCTTCAGCAACCAGAAAACACTGACCCGCAATGGTCAGGATGCTGCTTCCCAGGCTGCTTTCACCATGAGCCAGCCAGAGAAGGGCAAGCCTTCTTACGCGGTCAGTGAAGATGGCGAAGGTAACGTGCTGCTGCTGGCGCTGGATGAAGTTCGCAGCGGAGCCATGCCGGATGCACAGAAGAACGCGATGGTTCAGGGTGTGACGCAGAATAATGCGCAAATCGCCTTCGAAGCGCTGCTCAGCAACCTGCGTAAAGAAGCAAAAATCAAATACGGTGCAGCTGCGCAGGCCCAGTAAGCCTCGCAAAATTCCTGCAACGATTTGCAAATCAAAAGGCCGCTTTCGCGGCCTTTTCCATTTCTGAATTCCACCCTTTGTGACTTCGTTTTTGCCGCTGTAGGGTAGGCATGCTGTCAAACACATGGAGGAATACAGCATGCACAACAGACTTAAAGCAGTAGGGCTGGCAATGATGATAAGTGCTGGCGCAATGATAGTGATGCCGGTACAAGCAACAGAAACGACCGCGGCAGCACCTGCTGAGACCCTGACTGAAAGCACGGCCTCTGCGTCTGAGAAAGTCAGCCTCAATCAGGCCAGCGCTGGGGAACTGGCGGCAGCGCTGAACGGCGTGGGGATTAAAAAAGCCGAAGCCATTGTGAGCTACCGGGAGCAGTATGGCGATTTTACCGCCATTGAGCAGTTGAAAGAGGTTCCCGGGATGGGGAATGCGCTGGTTGAGAGAAACCTGTCACGGCTGAAATTGTGACATCTCTCGCGAGTTTAACGCATTGTTCAGAGTGCGGCAGCTTCCGCTGCTAATCTGTAGAGGTCATACCAGTTGGTGTGACCTCTGTTGATTAAGGGGCAGCGTTATTATGTTTACCACCATTAAAGTCCGTGGCTATCATCTGGATGTTTATCAGCACGTTAACAATGCCCGCTATCTTGAATTCCTTGAGGAAGCCCGTTGGGAATGGCTTGAAGGGCTGAAGTCGTTCAGCTGGCTGCAGGAAAATCACCTGGCGTTTGTCGTGGTCAATATCAACATTAATTATCGCCGTCCGGCGGTCATGGGGGATGTGTTGAATATTCAAAGCAAGCTGGTGCAGCTGGGCGGGAAAAGTGGCGTTATAGGTCAGACGGTGACGCTGGCACCTCTGGGCGAAGCCGTAGCAGACGCCACGCTGACTTTTGCCTGCATCGATCTGCGCACGCAAAAGGCGCAGCCGATGGAGGGAGAGCTGAAAAGAAGGATGGAAGAGATGCTGTCAGCGTAAGCCTGTTTTCAGCTTCATCTCAGCCATGATCGCGCTGCTGTCGGCCTGGTACTGGTTCAGGCCATTGGCGCGAAGATGGCAGGCAGCACACTCGCCGCAGCCATCGCCTTTTATTCCGTTGTAACAGGTCAGGGTTTCATTGCGTACCAGGGGCAGCTGCTGCCAGTAATCGGCCAGCGCCCAGGTTTCCGCCTTATTCAGCCACATCAGCGGCGTTTCAAAGCGAACTTCACGGGCCATTCCCAGCGTGACGGCCTGGTTCAGAGCTTTGACAAATTCATCGCGGCAGTCCGGATAACCTGAGAAATCTGTTTCGCATACGCCCGTGATCACCGCCTCCGCTTCGACCTGATAAGCATAAACCGAAGCCAGCGTCAGAAACAGAATATTGCGGCCTGGCACAAAAGTGCTCGGCAGACCTGTGGCTTCAGGATCGTAAGCCGGTACCGGAATGTTATCTCTGGTCAGGCTGCTGACGGCCAGTTCACTGAGCATGGTCACGTCCAGCACTTTATGTGCGCGGGCACCCAGTGAAAGCGAAAGATCCCGGGCAATCTCAATCTCCTCACGATGGCGCTGGCCGTAATCGAAAGTGATGCAATGCACCTCGTCATACTGTTTCAGTGCCTGAATCAGACAGGTGGTTGAATCCTGTCCGCCGCTGAAAACCACTACTGCACGTTTCATTCTTTTCACCTTAATTATCCGATGCGCCATATGGTACTGCCTGAGGCAAAAGAAGGGTAGTGCTGCTCAGGGAATGATAGCCGGGGCGAACCCGGCGCGGGAAAAATCAAACCGTTTTTCGCATGTATTCACTATCAGTTCCGCAAATACCAGGCGATACTCTGAATCCGATGAAAAAACAGACACTGGAGTGAAGATGGCCCGGCTGGCGGCGTTTGATATGGATGGGACCTTGCTGATGCCAAATCATCAGTTAGGCGAAAGAACCCTGACCGCGCTGCGGGCGCTGGAAGAGAAGGGGGTATTACTGACTTTTGCTACCGGTCGTCACTGGCTGGAGATGCAGCCGCTGATTGCCGACTTTAAGCTGAAGGCTTATTTAATCTCCGGCAATGGTACCCGTGTCCACGATCGGCAGGGAATTCTGCTGTCATCCAGCGACCTCTCCCCGGAAGTGGCTGAAGAAGTCATCCACACAAGCTGGGATACCACCGCCAGTTTGCATGTCTTTAACGACGACGGATGGTTAACTCAACACGATCTTCCGCAAATCCTGCAGGCTCATCTGATGAGCGGTTTTCGCTATCAGCTGGCTGACCTGAAGCGTCTGCCGGCACATAAAGTGACGAAAATCTGTTTTATTGCTGAGCACGATGAACTCTGCAAGCTGCAGGAAGCGTTGAGCGCAGCGCTGGGCGAGCGTGCCCACCTCTGTTTCTCAGCCCGGAATTGCCTGGAAGTTCTGCCGCCTGGCTGTAATAAAGGCGTGGCGCTGGGCTCACTCTCAGCTGCGCTTGGCTTTACCCTGGCTGACTGTATGGCGTTTGGCGATGCGATGAACGATCGCGAGATGCTGGAAACCGTGGGGCGCGGTTTTATTATGGGTAATGCGATGAGCCAGCTTAAATCGGTACTGCCACATTTACCGGTAATCGGACACTGCGAAACACAGGGTGTGTCACATTACCTGAACCACTGGCTTACGACCCCAGACCTCATCTATTCCCCCGAATATTGAGGTTGATAATACCGGGCGGTCCTGATGAACTGAACTTCATTACAGCATGCCGGACAGTGAAGTCCGGCTTTTTAATCCAGCATTTGCTGCCACGGCCTGATATCTCCGATATGCTCTTTTACCCATTCCGGGTTGTAATAGCTGTCGGGGTAGCGTTCCCCGCTGTCACAGAGCAGAGTCACAATCGCCCCGGTTCGTTTTTCCTGCGCCATCCTTTCTGCCAGCTGCAACGCGCCCCAGACATTGGTGCCAGTCGAGGCGCCGGGCTTACGTCCCAGTTGTTTCTCCAGCCACAGCATAGTGGCAATGCTGGCCGCATCCGGAACGCGGATCACCTCATCCACCACGTCTGCGATAAATGAGGGCTCAACACGGGGGCGACCAATCCCTTCTATTTTACCGCTCTGGATAGTGCGCAGTGTTTTATCCCGCTTGTACCAGTAGTCGAAGAACACGGAGTTTTCAGGATCCACCACGGCCAGACGGGTAGGATGGCCCTGATAACGCAGGTAGCGTCCGATAGTTGCTGAAGTCCCGCCGGTTCCGGCGCTCATAACGATGCTGTCGGGGATCGGGAATGGCTCGTTTTTCATCTGCTGAAAAATACTGTCGGCGATATTATTATTCCCACGCCAGTCGGTTGCCCGCTCAGCATAGGTGAACTGATCCATAAAATGGCCGTTCAGCTCTTTTGCCAGCCGTTCAGATTCAGCATACATCTGGCAGGGATCCTCAACGAAATGGCAGCGCCCGCCATAAAAGGCGATCTGTTCTGATTTTCGTTTTGCGGTGCTGGCGGGCATGACAGCAATAAATGGCAGACCGAGCATACGGGCAAAATAGGCTTCGGAAACGGCAGTGCTGCCCGAGGATGCCTCAATTATCGGCGTGCCTTCTTTTATCCAGCCATTGCAAAGCCCGTACAAAAACAGCGAGCGTGCCAGGCGGTGCTTGAGACTGCCGCTGGGATGGGTACTTTCGTCTTTGAGATAGAGCCAGATACCAGGGTAGGCGGCCAACGGCAGACGGATCAGATGTGTATCCGCAGAGCGTTGAATATCCGCGTTAATCTCCTGAACAGCGTGTGAAACCCATGAATCTGTCATACTTCTTCCCCGGCAAAATTTCCTTAAGAGTACGGCATTAAGCGGAAAAAAGGTTTACTCTCTTTGCTGTATAATGACCTGTAAAGAGAATATTTTTCTCCGGGAATAGGGAATGACAGATAAAACAGACCTTAAGCTGCTGACGCTCCTGCAGCAGGATTGCACGATATCGCTACAGGCAATGGCTGATGCTGTGCATCTCACCACCACGCCCTGCTGGAAACGGTTGAAAAGGCTGGAAGATGAAGGCTATATTCGCGGCCGGGTTGCGCTGCTTAATGCGGAAAAACTCGATCTGTCACTCACGGCGTTTATGATGATCAAAACTCAGCAGCACAGTAGCCACTGGTATCAACAGTTTGTCGAAGTGGTGCAGGCGATGCCGGAAGTGATGGGGTGTTACCGTATGGCGGGTGAATATGACTATCTGCTGCGAATTCAGGTTGCCGATATGAAAACTTATGATGCTTTCTATAAAAGTTTAGTGAACAGTGTTCCAGGTTTACTGGATGTCACCTCAAGCTTTGCGATGGAAGAGATAAAATACACCACGGCGCTGCCGCTGAAATAGGGAAGGGCGCTGCTCTTTACCCTGCTCAATCTTAACCGGGACGTTTTCTGTGCGACTGTTTAGCCAATTAAGCTGGTACTTTATTCGAGAGTGGCGACGTTATCTTGGGGCGGTAGCCCTGCTGATCGTTATCGCCATTCTGCAGCTGTTGCCCCCTAAAATCGTGGGCATGATTGTGGATGGCGTCTCCCACCAGCAGATGAGTCACTCGCGGCTGATGATGTGGCTTGGCGTAATGCTGATCACCGCCGTGGTCGTTTATTTGCTGCGGTATGTCTGGCGTGTGCTGCTGTTTGGTGCCTCTTATCAACTGGCGGTGGAGCTGAGGCAGGACTTCTATCGCCAGCTAAGTCGCCAGCATCCCGAATTCTATCTTCGTCACCGTACGGGTGATCTGATTGCCCGTGCCACCAATGATGTTGACCGCGTGGTGTTTGCCGCGGGTGAAGGCGTGCTGACGCTGGTGGACTCGCTGGTTATGGGACTGGTGGTGCTGTTTGTGATGAGCACGCAGATTAGCTGGCAGCTGACCCTGCTGGCGCTGCTGCCCATGCCGATCATGGCACTGGTAATAAAACGTTATGGCGATCAGCTGCATAACCGTTTCAAGCTGGCACAGGCGGCCTTTTCCTCGCTGAATGATCAGACTCAGGAAAGCTTAACCAGCATCCGGATGATTAAAGCTTTTGGCCTGGAGGACCACCAGTCTGGCCAGTTTGCCGACATCGCCAGAGATACCGGCAAGAAAAACCTGCGGGTGGCAAGAGTGGATGCCCGATTCGACCCCACTATCTATATCGCTATCGGCATGTCCAACCTGCTGGCGATCGGCGGTGGCAGCTGGCTGGTCTGGCATAATCAGATGACCCTGGGCCAGTTGACCAGCTTTGTCATGTATCTTGGCCTGATGATCTGGCCGATGCTGGCGCTGGCCTGGATGTTCAACATTGTTGAACGTGGCAGTGCGGCATGGAGCCGTATCCGCTCGCTGTTATCAGAAGCACCCGCGGTGGCAGATGGCACTAAAACCCTGCCTGAAGAACGGGGGCCGTTACAGGTCGCCATTCGTGAATTCTGTTATCCGGGCGCCCGCTATCCGTCACTCAGACAGGTAAACGTTAACCTCAGACCGGGGCAGATGCTGGGGCTTTGCGGCCCCACCGGCTCCGGCAAAAGCACGCTGCTCAGCCTTATTCAGCGGCATTTCGATATTGCCCAGGGCGATATCCGCTACCAGGGGATCCCCCTCACGCAACTGCGGCTGGACAGTTGGCGCAGCCGGCTGGCGGTAGTAAGCCAGACTCCTTTCCTGTTCTCCGATACCGTGGCAAACAACATTGCACTTGGGCGACCAGGCGCCAGGCAGGGCGATATTGAGCAGGCAGCAAAACTGGCTAATGTGCATGACGATATTCTGCGGCTGCCAAAAGGTTATGAGACCGAAGTGGGCGAGCGCGGCGTGATGCTTTCAGGGGGACAGAAGCAGAGGATCTCCATTGCCCGCGCGCTGCTGCTGGATGCTGAAATCCTGATCCTAGATGATGCGCTCTCTGCGGTGGATGGACGTACCGAATACCAAATCCTGCACAACCTGCGGCAGTGGGGGCAGGGAAGAACGGTAATTATCAGCGCGCACCGTTTATCCGCCCTGACCGAAGCCAGTGAGATTCTGGTGTTGCAGAAAGGGGGAGTCACCCAACGTGGGCGGCATGAACAGCTCGCCGCTGAAGCCGGATGGTATCAGGATATGTATCGTTATCAGCAGCTTGAGGCTGCACTGGATGAAGAAGAGAGCGAAAAGGGTGTCCCACATGGCTAATCTCACGCAACTCTGGCCAACCCTGAAACGCCTGCTGAGTTATGGTTCACCCTGGCGCAAATCCCTTGGGCTGGCCGTGCTACTGCTGTGGATAGCTGCCGGGGCAGAGGTGATGGGGCCAATCCTTGTCAGCTACTTTATCGATAATATGGTAGCGAAACAGTATATGCCGCTGGGGCTGGTGGCCGGGCTGGCGGTGAGTTTTATTCTGCTGCAAATTCTGGCGGCGGCACTGCATTACTGGCAGGCCCTGTTATTCAATCAGGCCGCGGTGGGCGTGGTCCAGCAACTGCGTATGGATGTTATGGATGCCGCGCTGCGTCAGCCGCTGAGTGCCTTTGATACCCAGCCGGTAGGGCAGATCATTTCTCGCGTAACCAATGATACTGAGGTCGTCCGCGATTTATATGTCACCGTAGTGGCGACAGTGCTGCGCAGTGCGGCACTGATTGGAGCAATGCTGGTGGCGATGTTCAGCCTGGACTGGCGCATGGCGCTGGTGGCGATCACCATCTTCCCTGCCGTACTGACGGTAATGCTGATTTATCAGCGTTACAGCACGCCGATTGTACGACGTGTACGCAGCTATCTGGCCGATATCAACAATGGCTTCAATGAAGTGATTAATGGCATGAGCGTGATCCAGCAGTTTCGCCAGCAGGCTCGTTTTGGCGAGCGGATGGGTGAAGCCAGTCGCTCACACTATCTGGCAAGAATGGAAACCCTGAAGCTGGATGGTTTCCTGCTGCGTCCGCTGCTGAGCTTGTTTTCAGCCCTGATCCTCTGCGGCCTGATGATGCTGTTCGGCTTCTCTTCTGCCGGGAGTATTGAGGTGGGCGTGCTCTATGCCTTTATCAATTATCTTGGCCGGTTAAACGAACCGCTGATTGAGCTCACCACCCAGCAATCGATGCTGCAACAGGCCGTGGTGGCGGGTGAGCGTATTTTTGAGTTGATAGATGCGCCCCGACAACATTACGGCAGCGATGTCCAGCCGCTGGCCTCAGGCCGGATTGAGGTCAGAGACCTGACGTTTGCCTATCGGGACGATCGCAACGTGTTGAGCGACATCAACCTTGAGGTGCCGTCGCGGAACTTTGTCGCGCTGGTCGGGCATACCGGGAGCGGCAAGAGCACGCTGGCGAACCTGTTAATGGGCTACTATCCGTTGCAGCAGGGGGAGATCAACCTCGATGGCAGACCTCTCAGTACTCTGAGTCACGGCGTATTACGCCATGGGGTGGCGATGGTTCAGCAGGATCCGGTGGTACTGGCCGATACCTTCTTCGCCAATGTCACCCTGGGCCGTGATATCAGCGAGGAGACCGTCTGGCAGGTGCTGGAAAGGGTACAGCTTGCCGATCTGGCGCGAAGCCTCTCTGAAGGGATCCATACTCGTCTGGGTGAGCAGGGGAACACTCTGTCCGTTGGACAGAAGCAGCTGTTGGCAATGGCCCGAGTGCTGGTAGCCTCGCCGCAAATCCTGATACTGGATGAGGCCACGGCCAATATTGACTCCGGCACCGAACAGGCCGTTCAGAAGGCGTTGAAAGCAGTGCGGGAGCAAACCACGCTGGTGGTCATTGCTCACCGGCTTTCTACTATCACCGATGCCGATACCATCCTGGTTCTGCACCGTGGCCGTGCTGTTGAACAGGGAACCCATCAGGCGCTGCTGGAAAAACAGGGCCGCTACTGGCAGATGTATCAATTACAGCAGGCAGGGGATGAACTGGAAGCGGGCGATGCTGTGTAAAACTCACCGCTTCGCTGCACCATTAGCAGGCGATATTTTTCTCTGAAAGCCTGTTCTGCACAAATTTAACGCGCAACGCACCTTTATGGTGCGTTTTTTCTGCCTGAAGTCCGGTTTACTTTTATGCTTATCATGCAGCCCACAGAGAAGAACTCAGGGCCGGACTGACTAATCGTCTGAAAAATGCCAATTTTTAATTTATGGCACAGCCTTTGCTTTACTCATTCCGTGTCGGGCGAAACAACCGTTTTCAATACCTGGAGGGGATCGTATGAAGCTGGTTACCGTGGTAATCAAACCATTTAAGCTGGAAGACGTGCGTGAAGCACTGTCCTCTATCGGTATTCAGGGGCTGACCGTTACCGAAGTTAAGGGTTTTGGTCGCCAGAAGGGGCATGCAGAACTTTATCGCGGTGCTGAGTACAGCGTGAACTTCCTGCCAAAAGTAAAAATAGACATTGCGATTGCCGATGATCAACTCGATGAAGTGGTCGATGTCATCAGCAAAGCGGCCTACACAGGCAAAATTGGTGACGGTAAAATTTTTGTGGCGGAGCTGCAGCGGGTCATCCGTATTCGCACCGGCGAAACTGACGAAGCAGCACTGTAATTTCGGGGCTAAGTATTGTGATGGGATGGGATAAAATGAAGAAAAAATTCGCTCTGTTCGGCCTCGCCAGTCTGGCACTGTTACCTTCGCTTGCGATGGCAGCTGCCCCAGCGGTGGCAGATAAAGCCGACAACGCTTTTATGATGATCTGTACCGCGCTGGTGCTGTTCATGACCTTGCCGGGTATTGCCCTGTTTTACGGCGGCTTAATCCGCGCCAAAAACGTCCTTTCCATGCTGACTCAGGTTTCCGTCACTTTCGCCATGGTCTGCGTGCTGTGGATGATTTACGGTTACTCTCTGGCCTTCAGTGAAGGTAACGCTTTCTTCGGTGGCTTCAGCATGGCGATGTTGAAAAACATCCAGCTGACGGCACTGGTTGGCACCTTCTATCAGTATATCCACGTCTCTTTCCAGGCCTCATTTGCCTGTATCACCGTGGGTCTGATTGTGGGTGCTATCGCAGAACGTATCCGTTTCTCTGCGGTACTGATTTTCGTAGCCATCTGGCTGACCTTCTCCTACCTGCCGATTGCACATATGGTCTGGTCAGGCGGGCTGCTGGCACAGGACGGCGCGCTGGACTTCGCGGGCGGAACTGTAGTGCACATTAACGCCGCTGTGGCGGGGCTGGTCGGCGCTTACCTGGTCGGCAAACGTGCAGGCTTTGGCAAAGAAGCGTTTAAACCTCATAACCTGCCGATGGTCTTTACCGGTACCGCGATCCTGTATGTGGGCTGGTTTGGCTTCAATGCGGGTTCTGCCGGCGCTGCTAACGAAATCGCTGCCCTGGCTTTCATTAATACTGTCATGGCTACCGCGGGTGCGATGTTGAGCTGGACCTTCGGTGAGTGGGCGCTGCGCGGTAAACCTTCCCTGTTGGGCGTCTGCTCTGGTGCGATTGCGGGTCTGGTGGCTATCACCCCAGCCTGTGGTTACGTTGGTGTGGGGGGTGCGCTGGTTATCGGTATCGTGGGCGGGCTGGCTGGTCTGTGGGGCGTTTCTACCCTGAAGAAATGGCTGCGTGTTGATGACCCTTGTGATGTGTTCGGTGTGCACGGCGTCTGCGGTATCGTAGGCTGCATCCTGACCGGCGTCTTCGCTTCCTCTTCACTGGGTGGCGTGGGTTATGCAGAAGGGGTGACCATGGGGCATCAGGTATGGATCCAGCTGTTCAGCGTGGGTGTGACTATCGTCTGGACGGGTGTGGTTGCCTTCGCCGCCTTTAAAATTGCTGACATGACTGTAGGTCTGCGTGTTCCGGAAGATCAGGAACGTGAAGGTCTGGATGTGAACAGCCACGGCGAAAATGCTTACAACCAGTAAAACTGATGCAGGAAAAGTAGTGCGCTAAAATAACTAAAAATCAAAACGGCTCCTTCGGGAGCCGTTCCTGCTTCTGCTATCTGGGCCCACGCACTCTTATCACCCCTTCCTGCACCGTTGAAGCCACCAGCGTACCCTGCTGATTATAAAACTCCCCGCGAACAAAGCCTCTGGCGCTGGATGCTGAGGTGCTCTCAACGCTGTACAGCAGCCACTGATTAAGACTGAACGGGCGGTGGAACCACATTGAGTGATCGATGGTGGCAACCTGCATACCGGGCTCAAGAAAACCTTTCCCATGCGGCTGGAGTGCAACAGGCAGGAAATTGAAATCAGAGGCGTAACCCAGCAGGTACTGGTGAATACGTTTGTCCTGCGGCATGCCGCCGTTAGCGCGGATCCAGACATGCCGCACAGGTTCATCAACATGGCCCTGGAGCGGGTTGTGAAACTTTACGGGTCTTATTTCAAACGGCTTCTCAGAGAGAAATTTCTCACGCGCTTTTTCAGGGATGAAATGCGCCAGCTTATGGGCGAGATCGCCTTCACTGGGCAGCGCATCCGGGCCGGGCACGTCAGGCATCGTTTTCTGGTGCTCAAAGCCGCTTTCCGGGGCCTGAAAAGAGGCCGTCATATAGAAAATAGGATGACCATTCTGGACTGCGCTGACTCTTCTGGCGCTGAAACTCTGACCATCACGCAGCGTTTCCACATCATAGATAATCGCTTTCTGACTGTCGCCAGGGCGCAGGAAATAGCTGTGAAAAGAGTGAATAATACGGTCTGCGGGCACCGTTTGTTTGGCAGCATAGAGTGCCTGGCCTACCACCTGCCCACCGAAGACCTGGCGTAAGCCAAGATCTTCACTCTGGCCACGAAACAGGCCTTCTTCCAGCTTTTCCAGGTTCAACAGATTTAACAGGTTTTGCAGGGCCTGACTCATAGCGGCAATCCTCAGTGATCAACTAGCTCACAGTTTGCGAGATCCGACCAGTTACCGTCAACGGGGCGTGACAATTATCTTCAGAGATAAAGAGAGGAGAGGGCACTTCCAGGAAAATATCAGTAACTTGTGCCAGAATTAAAGTTAACAGAGCAGTGAATGACTGTTCTTTGGGCTAACTGAAACATCAACTTCTGCATTGATCATAAGGAGAATACATCAATGAAAGTCTGGCCAATGTTAACGGGCGCCGCGCTGGCGGTGGTACTTTCCGGATGTGCTGATAAAGGCAAAGATGTGCCCACGGCGACGCTGGCTTCACAGGTGGCAGGTGAGCAGGCAACGCTTCGCCAGCCTAACGTCAGTGGATCGATCTATATTCGCCAGCGTGTGGCGCTGCCGCCTGATGCAGTGCTGACGGTCACGTTATCTGATGCTTCACTGGCTGATGCACCTTCAAAAGTCATCTCACAGCGGGTAGTGAGAACCGATGGTAAGCAGGCGCCTTTCAACTTTATCCTGCCTTACAATCCAGCGGATATTCAGCCCAATGCAAGGATCCTGCTGAGTGCAGCTATCACCGTAAAAGACAAAATGATGTTTATTACCGATACGGTTAAACCGGTTATCAATAATGGCGGGAACAAGCAGGAGTTGATACTGGTCCCGGTTCCTTCAATGGCGATGCCAACGCAAAGCGGAGCGGCGACAACGGTGCCTTCAACTTCTCCAACGCAGATGACGCCTTCCGGGGCAGTTCCTGCACCTACTTCATTGTAAAATCACCGCCCCTCTGTGGGGCGGTTAGCCTTCCCAGCGATATTTTTTCAGCGCTACTTTGCCCTCTGCGCTAACTTCAACGCCTTCATTCAGCAATGCATGACGCTGACGATCAAGATCGTCACCGGTCAGGGAAATTTCACCGAGTCTGTTTATTACTCTGTGCCAGGGAAGCTTACTGCCTGCAGGCAGGCGTTTTAAAACGCCTCCCACCTGACGG
Organism: Erwinia sp. E_sp_B01_1; assembly: GCF_036865545.1. Taxonomy (NCBI): domain Bacteria; kingdom Pseudomonadati; phylum Pseudomonadota; class Gammaproteobacteria; order Enterobacterales; family Erwiniaceae; genus Erwinia; species Erwinia sp. E_sp_B01_1. The sequence continues at coordinate 1,158,755 of NZ_CP142208.1, forward strand.
GCAGCTCTGGGGGAACCAGCAAGACGGGCAATGTCGCCATAGGTGGTGACTTTGCCCCTGGGAATAGCAGCAACTATATGAAAAATGCGTTGTTTAAAATCGGGGTGTTCCATTGTTCTCCCTGAACAAGAAAGCAACGGTCAAAAGGCGCAGGGTTGCAATTGCCTGGGGCTTGATTGATAATGCCCTCGCTCCATCTGATGGAGCACTCAATGGGGGCCCGGTTGGTTCTCCCGCAATGCTAACTTGTGAACTCGGTCAGATCCGGAAGGAAGCAGCCGCAGCAGGTGACGCGTGTGCCGGGATGTAGCTGGCAGGGCCCCCACCCAATTCTGCCCTTGTATGCCAGCCCCACCTTCCTTTGTAAAATCCAGCCTTTAATTAAATTGCGACTCAGTTCTGAGAAATACTTTAGCGAACGAATTTCCAGACCGAAACCGGGATTTTATCGTAAAGCTTATTCATGGTCAGTTCAGCCAGACGATGATCCGCTGCAGAATAAAATACAGCCAGCTCATTATCAGATAATTCGTATTTGTTTTTTTCGATTACGCGCTCAAGGGTGTCGATTGACCGACAACGTCTTAAACGCATCAGATAATCAGTTTTAGTAAGAAGTTTATCTGTCATTGTTAAACCGTAGGAAAAATAAAGGGTTGCTAAAATGAATGGCTCGCCGGTAAAGGAACAAGAGCGCATTCCTCTGCAAAAATGTTAAACAGACGCTTTGCTGATTTTTGCCAGCGCTGTAAATCCTGAACATTAATGCCGTAATTACTGAAGAGCATAAACGTATCATCGAGATATTCATCTATCTGACTAATCAGGTCACTGTCTTCGATGTGTTTAATTTTGTAATTCATGGTGAAGGCAGCAATATGCTCAATCAGGTCATTGAGTTGTAAATTGACTGCGGAAGTAGGATCGTTGACCCAGCCATGGTGGCTGTCACCTAAGGTGGCCAGGCTTTCGTCGTACAAATTTTCACACAAGAATTTCAGCTGGGCGATATCATGCCTTTTTGGTGAGTATTCGTCCATCTTTTTCCCCTCCATAGCGAGTATTGATGCCGTCAGCGCGGGCTTTAAGCGAGTAGTGTGCCAGGAAGCGATATTAATTCTTAACCAAACTTATAAATAAATATAACGTAATAAAGCACTATTTGCGGGGCTATTACGCAATATTACAATTCATCTGCCACGGTAGTCTGATCGTTGTCAACGAAATCAAAAATCAGTTCACCAGGTATCCATTCAAAATTGACCGATTCAGTGATGGTCTGGTCTGCATCTATATCGAGACAGGCGTTGAATACGTTCCAGCGAAAGCTGTATCTCATCTTATATCGCGATTCACCTGAACATTCTACAGAAATAATTTTAAGGCTGTCGGGAACATATTGCGCGTTTTGTGAATACCAAAACAATGACCCCGTCAGCTCCTGTTCTATTTTGGGAATAATCCGCTGAAGGTTTTCCGTTAACCGAAACAGGTCTGCTTCTTTATCAGTATAAATGAAGGGTATCGCTTTGCGCATTTTTCCTCCACAGAGTTAATTAATACTTATAGACATAATTGGTCAGAGGCAGGCAATAATCAAGCCTTCGGGATAGTTAAGTAACTATCTCAATGATTTAGCTATTAATTATCTTAGTAGAGAAAGTGAATTTCTGCGACTTTAAAAGTGGGGAAGTTGAAAAAACTTTATATTACATAGGGACTGACAGTTCCGGACAGGAAGTAATAATTAGATACACTTTGTATTACGTAAAGCGGTAAAGAGATTGTATGCTATTGTTATGTTATAACATAATAATGGCAATTTCTGATGTCTTCTGTTTCAGCTTTACTCCGTTACGGTACCCTCTTAACCCAGTCTGCCTCAGTACGTCTGCTGCTTTCCGCCGCTGTGGTAACGGTGCTGATGATCTTAACTGACTGGGCACTGGCCTGATGATTACCCTTAACCAGTTAAGAGTTGGCTATCAGGGAAGGGCAGTGACACCCCTTCTTGAGGGGGAATTTGCGCCGGGGACCATGACGGCGCTGATCGGAGCAAATGGCTCTGGTAAATCAACGCTGCTTAAGACTCTGTCTGGATTATTGCGTCCGGTAAGCGGTTCAGTAAACTTCTCCCGGCCACGGGCCAGCCTTGCCTGGCTACCCCAGCAGTCAGAAATAGAGAAAACCTTTCCAGTTAATGTTTTTGACCTGGTGGCAATGGGGTGTTGGGAAAAATGTGGCTGGTTTGGCGCTGTTAACAAAAAAATGCGTCTGGCAGTGATGCGAGCGCTGGAAGAAGTTGGTATGGAAAATTTTGCTACTGCACAGCCGGGCACCCTCTCAGGCGGGCAACTGCAGCGCGTTCTTTTTGCCCGTCTTCTGGTTCAGGATGCCACATTGCTGATGCTGGATGAGCCTTTTGCCGGCGTCGATGACCAGACAACGGACCTGCTGTTGCAGTTGTTGCAGGCGCGCCATCAGGCGGGCTGCACGCTGATTGTGGTACTGCACGATATGGCCAGGGTGGAGAAATATTTCCCTCAAACTGTGCGTCTCAAAAGCAGCCATGCTGAATGGTCAGGGACAGGATCGAGCGTCACTCGGGTGAACTTTAATCCTGCTCAGGGAGCCTCATAATGCTGGCTCTGCTTCATCCTTTCATTGAGTTTGGCTTTATGCGTCGTGCGCTGGTGGCCTGTATTGCCCTTTCTCTCAGCGCCACGCCGCTTGGCGTCTTTTTATTACTCCGCAGAATGAGTCTGGTTGGCGATGCGCTTTCTCATGCCGTGCTACCCGGCGCGGCTATCGGCTATCTGATCTCCGGCTTATCGCTGGTGGCGATGGGGACCGGCGGGATCATTGCCGGGCTTTCCGTCGCCTTACTTTCTGGTGCGGTCAGTCGTTATACCCCGCTGCGGGAAGATGCCAGTTTTGCCGGTTTTTACCTGGGCTCCCTGGCTCTTGGCGTCACTCTCGTCTCGTTACGCGGTTCCAGCGTTGACCTGTTGCACGTTCTCTTCGGTTCTTTGTTAGCCGTGGATAACCCTTCAATCCTGCTGGTCAGCGCTATTGCAGCTGTTTCCCTGCTGATTCTGGCTCTGATTTACCGTCCTCTGGTTATTGACGCCTTCGATCCCGGCTTTTTACGCGCGCAAAATCGCTGGGTTGCTCCCCTGGTGCATGGCATTTTCCTGGTGCTGGTCGTCACTAACCTTGTGGCAGGTTTTCAGGTGTTGGGGACACTGATGTGTGTCGGCTTGATGATGTTGCCTGCCGCCGCAGCCCGTTTCTGGGGAAAAGCACTGCCTGGCATGATTGCCGCCGCTATGGTGCTGGCGCTGCTGGCGAGCTTCAGCGGATTAATCGCCTCCTTTTACCTCTCGCTGCCTGCCGGTCCGGCGGTGGTGTTGAGCGCCGCGATGCTGTTTTTTATCTCAATTTTAGTGGGGCCCTGCGGCGGAATTTTCTGTCCGCGCCCGTTTTCAGTTGGTAAGGAGAAAGTATGAAGAAGTTACCTGTTGCGCTGGCTCTGGCGGGGATAATGCTGACCCCAATGGCAATGGCGAAAACGGTGGATACCGTAGCCAGTTTTTCCGTGCTGGCCGATATTGTCAAAGAGGTGGGTGGCGATCATGTGAAGGTCAAAAGTCTGGTAGGGCCGGATGGCGATCCGCACAGCTTTGAGCCCACTCCCCAGGATAGCCAGGCTCTGGCGAAAGCGGATGTGGTGTTCGTGAGCGGACTGGGTCTGGAAGGGTGGATGGATCGACTTATTTCCGCTTCGGAATATAAAGGGAAAGTTATTGTCTCTTCACAGGGAATTGAAACCCGAACGATGGAGGAGGACGGCAAATCGATTACCGATCCCCATGCCTGGAACAGCATGAAAAATGGAGTTGTCTATGCGACCAACGTGATGAATGCGCTGATCGCCGCCGATCCGCAGGACGAGGCTTATTTTCGTCAGCGTGGTTCAGCCTATATCAGCCAGCTGAACAAACTGGATAGCTGGGCGGCAGAGAGTTTTGCTGCCATTCCGCAGGGGAAAAGAAAAGTCCTGACCAGCCATGATGCTTTCGGCTATTTTGGTCAGCGCTACGGCGTCAGCTTTATGTCGCCAGTGGGCTTTTCAACCGAGTCTGAAGCCAGTGCCTCTGATGTGGCCGGGCTGATAACCCAGCTCAAAACCAGTCACATCCACAGCTACTTCATCGAAAACCAGACCGATCCCCGCCTCGTTAAACAGATCGCCTCTGCCTCCGGTGCGCAACCGGGCGGCGAACTTTATCCGGAAGCGCTGACTAAAAAGGGCGGTGCAGCGGATACCTATACAGCTGCTTTCAAACATAACGTAGAGGTGATGGTTGCCAGTATGAAGTAATCAAAAGAGGGCCAGCCGGCCCTCTCTTTACTTAAGGGATAAAAAAAGCGGGCCGTTTTAAATGGCCCGCTTTTCGCGCAAATCGTATCAGCTTATTCAACTGTTTTGTCCGTCACACCGGCTCAGGTTTGCGGCTTTGAATGGCTGCACCGTCAGCGTTTCTTCTTGCCACCCTGCACGGCTTTAAAGCGCGGATTACTTTTGCAGATGACGTAAACGCGGCCATGGCGGCGGACAACTTTGCAATCTTTGTGGCGTTTTTTGGCAGAAGCCAGAGAGCTTAAAACCTGCATAACCAACCCTTATTTCGACGAGGTGAAGAAACGGCCAAAGCGCTGATTAAAGCGGTGTGCGCTGCCTTCTTTAGCAAACTCTTTCTGCTTGCCGGTGTAATACGCATGAGACGCGGACGAGACGTCCAGCGGTACGTATGGCAGCACTTTGCCGTCCAGTTCTACGGTGCGATCGGTTTTGATTGTCGATCCCACGGTGAAATAAGTGTCTGCACTGGTGTCATGAAAGGCCACTGTACGGTAGGCCGGATGAATACCTTTTCTCATAAATCCCCACTGAATAATGAATGTTATAACATAACAATAATTATGCGCGCGGCCGTGCCGGATTGCAACTGTAATCACTTTAAAGTCCAGGCAATCGTCATCGCAGTAAAAGGCGGGTGGCTTAAGTTTCTGCATAAAGCGGGAGAGGGCAGTAATGCCGCTCAGAAGGATGACAAAGAAGGAACAGGGGGGCGATACAGGCAAAAAAAGAGGCCGCCTTAGCGACCTCTCATAACATCAACTCACGAATCAGTGCTGATGATGCTCTTCAGGATGACCCTGTTCAATCTCTTCTTTGTTCTTACCAAAGCGACGGCGAACCACCACAAAGAACACAGGAACGAAGAAGATCGCCAGAATCGTTGCGGTCACCATGCCGCCCATAACCCCTGTACCTACCGCATTCTGCGCACCGGAACCTGCACCGGTACTGATAGTCAGCGGCAATACGCCAAGGATAAAGGCCAGCGAGGTCATCAGGATTGGACGAAGACGCATACGAACCGCTTCCAGCGTCGACTCAACCAGACCCTTGCCCTCTTTTTCCATCAGATCTTTGGCGAATTCCACGATTAATATCGCGTTCTTCGCCGACAAGCCAATGGTTGTCAGCAGGCCCACCACAAAGTAAACGTCATTACTGAGGCCACGAACGGTGGTAAAGATCAGAGCGCCTATCACCCCCAGCGGTACCACAAGCATGACCGAGAACGGAATCGACCAGCTCTCGTACAACGCGGCAAGGCAGAGGAACACCACAATCAGCGAGATAGCGTAGAGTGCCGGTGCCTGGTTACCAGACAGACGTTCCTGATAGGACATGCCCGTCCAGTCATACCCTATGCCCTGCGGCAGCTTAGAGGCCAACTCTTCCATCAGGTCCATCGCTTCACCCGAGCTTTTGCCAGGTACCGCCTGTCCCAGAATTTCCATTGAAGGCAGACCGTTATAGCGCTCCAGACGCGGTGAACCATATTGCCATTTAGCCGTAGAGAACGCGGAGAACGGCACCATCTCACCAGTAGCATTGCGCACGTACCATTTATTGATATCGTCCGGCAACATACGGGAGGTGGCTTCGCCCATTACGTACACCTTCTTCACACGACCGCGGTCGATGAAGTCGTTGACGTAGGAGCCGCCCCAGGAAGCACCCAGCGTGGTATTGATGTCAGAGATAGAGACGCCGAGAGCTTCTGCTTTCTCCTGATCGATCATCAGCTTGTACTGTGGAGTATCTTCCAGACCGTTAGGCCGCACGCCGGCAAGCACATCCGGATGTTTGGCAACCATGCCAAGCAGCTGGTTACGTGCCTGCGTCAGGGCATCATGTCCCAGGTTAGCCTGGTCAATCAGCTCAAAGTCGAAGCCGGTGGCGTTACCCAACTCGATAATGGCTGGCAGGTTAAACGGAATGACCATCGCATCTTTGATGGCGCCGAATGCCTGCATAGCCCGACCCGCAATCCCCTCTACCTTGTTCTCAGAACCTGAACGTTCGTCCCAGGGCTTAAGGCTGACGAAGGCGATACCGGTGTTCTGACCACGTCCTGCAAAGCCAAAGCCGTTAACGGTAAACACCGACTTAACGTTATCTTTCTCTTTTGTCAGGAAGTAATCCGTTACCTGGTCCAGCACCTTCTGGGTACGACCCTGAGTTGCACCAGCAGGCAGCTGAGCCTGTGCCAGCAACAGCCCCTGATCTTCTTCCGGCAGGAAGGAGGAGGGCAGTTTGACAAACAGGTACGCCATGCCAACCACAATCAGCAGATAAATCAGCAGATAGCGGCCTGTGCTACGGATAATGTGACCAACGCTGTCGGTATAGTGGTTGGTGCTCTTGTCGAACATGCGGTTAAACCAGCCGAAGAAACCGGTAGTCTTGCCGTGATCGCCTTTTTTAATCGGCTTAAGCATGGTCGCGCAGAGCGCAGGCGTCAGGATCAACGCCACGATAACCGAAAGCACCATTGCCGAAACGATAGTGATGGAGAACTGACGATAAATAACGCCGGTTGATCCCCCAAAGAAGGCCATCGGGATAAATACCGCAGACAGAACCAGAGCAATACCTACCAGGGCGCCCTGAATCTGATCCATCGACTTACGGGTGGCTTCTTTCGGTGGGAGACCCTCTTCGGCCATCACCCTCTCGACGTTTTCCACCACCACGATGGCATCATCCACCAGCAGACCTATCGCCAGCACCATCCCGAACATCGTCAGCGTGTTTATCGAATAGCCAAACGCGTTGATGATGGCAAAAGTCCCGAGCAGCACTACCGGAACCGCAATCGTTGGGATCAGGGTGGCACGGAAGTTTTGCAGGAACAGATACATGACCAGGAACACCAGTACGATCGCCTCAATCAGGGTTTTTACCACTTCATTGATGGAGATTTTTACAAAAGGTGTAGTGTCATACGGGTAAACGGTTTCCATCCCTGACGGGAAGAACGGCTCCAGCTTAGCCAGCTCCGCTTTAACCGCTGCGGCCGTGTCCAGTGCGTTGGCACCGGTTGCCAGCTTGATACCGATACCGGAAGCAGGTTTGCCGTTGTAGCGCGCAATGATCTCGTAGTTTTCACCGCCGAGTTCAATCTTCGCCACATCTTTCAGGGTTACCCGTGAGCCGTCCGAATTAACCTTCAGCAAAATTTTGCCAAATTCATCGGTAGAAGTCAGACGCGTTTGCGCAATAATCGAGGCATTAAGCTGCTGCCCCGGTACCGGAGGGGAACCCCTAACTGACCTGCCGCAACCTGTGAGTTCTGACTGTCAATGGCGCTGATAACATCAACCGGGGTCAGTTGATAATTATTCAGCTTGTGCGGATCCATCCAGATGCGCATCGCATACTGAGCACCAAATATCTGGGTATCACCCACGCCAAGCGTACGGCTGATAGGATCTTTGATATTCGAGGCGACATAGTCTGAGATGTCATTCTGGGTCATGCTGCCGTCCTGGCTAACAAAACCGGCTACCATCAGGAAGCTGCTGGAGGATTTCTGAACCTGAATCCCCTGTTGCTGCACTTCCTGAGGCAGTAATGGCGTGGCCAGCTGCAGTTTGTTCTGCACCTGAACCTGCGCGATATCCGGGTCAGTTCCTGACTCGAAAGTCAGCGTTAACTGTAAAGTACCAGATGAATCGCTGTTCGATGACATATACATCAGGCCATCGATACCATTCATGTTTTGTTCAATAACCTGCGTGACGGAGTCCTGCAGCGTTTTCGCATCGGCACCCGGGTAGGTGGCACGAATCTGCACGGCCGGTGGCGCAACATTAGGATATTGCTCAATCGGCAGCTTTAGAATCGAAAGCACACCCGCCAGCATAATGATGATGGCGATAACCCACGCAAAAATGGGGCGATCGATAAAGAACTTAGCCATGTATCAGTGGCTCCTGTTTAAGACTTCGGTTGTTCAGACCCTGCATTTTTAGCCTGGTCCGGACTCACTTCCTGCGGAGTAACCTGCGCTCCCGCTTTAGCACGCTGAAGACCCGTGGTAATGACTTTTTCGCCCTCTTTCAGACCGCCAGTCACCAGCCATTTGTCGCCAACAGCCTGGTCTGTGGTCAGAGTGCGAACTTCTACTTTGTTATCCGCGCCCACCACCATCGCTGTTGCCTGGCCAGTTGGCGTGCGGGTTACCGCCTGCTGTGGCACTAACAGAGCGCTGGGGTTGGTTCCCTCTTCAAGACGGGCACGAACAAACATGCCGGGCAACAAAGTGTGATCCGGGTTAGGGAACACCGCACGCAGCGTGATCGAGCCGGTGGTCTCATCCACGGTGACATCAGAGAATTCTAATGTTCCGCCCTGAGCGTATTCGCTACCATTTTGTAACAGTAGTTTGACCTGAGCTTTACCATTAGCCTGTTGCAGCTTACCGGAGTTCAGCTCATCGCGCAGACGCATAAAGTCTTCGCTGGACTGAGTCACATCGACATAGATAGGATCAAGCTGTTGTACCGTAGCCAGTGCAGTAGTCTGAGCGCTCTGAACCAGCGCACCTTCCGTAACGGAAGATTTACCAATACGGCCACTGATAGGGGAGGTCACTTTGGTGTAAGCCAGATTAATGCGGGCTGTTTCGACATTGGCTTTAGAAGCCTGAACGGCAGCAGCCGTCTGGCTTTGCGTGGCCATAGCCTGATCGTAATCCTGCTGACTGATGTACTTAGTGCCCAACAGCGGCTTGTAACGTTTTACGGTTACAGCGGCAATCTGAGCATTTGCCACTGCCTGAGCTAAATCGCCTTTGGCACTGTCATACGCAGCCTGATAGGTCGCGGGATCGATCTGATACAGTGATTCCCCCGCCTTGATATCGCTGCCTTCCACGAAATTACGTTTTAAAATAATGCCCGAAACCTGGGGGCGAACTTCAGCAACGCGAAATGACGAGGTGCGACCCGGAAGATCGGTCGTGATTTTCAGTGGAGCATTTTTCAGCGTCAATACACCCACTTCGGGTGCCTGTTGTTGTCCGGCCTGTTGCTCTTCTTTATTGTCACATCCTGTCAGCGCTAAGCTTCCTGAAAGCATCAGAATGGCCGCCAGAGGCGTTAACCCTCTGTTTTTGTTCATAAATAAACCTCGAGTGTCCGATATCGATTGTTCAATGGATCACAAACCCATAAACCCATTGCTGCGTTTAAATTATGGTCGTGCTATGTTACATACATTCGCAAATGTATGTAAGTCCACCTTTTTGTAAAAATCATCCTATGGCACGAAAAACCAAACAGCAGGCGCTAGAAACGCGAAATCATATAATTGACGCAGCAATTGAAAGGTTTTCCGAACACGGCGTTTCCAAAACGTCACTGGCTGATATCGCGGCTGCGGCAGGGGTGACGCGTGGTGCAATTTACTGGCATTTCAAAAACAAAACTGACTTGCTCAATGAAATCTGGGCACAGTCCGAATCCGGACTGGAAGACTTAGAGGTTGAGTATCAATTAAAATACCCTTCTGATCCACTCTCTGTCATGCGTGCCATGGTGACCTATGTCCTTGTGGCCACGGCCCGGGACCAGCGCAGACGTGCTCTTATGGAAATTATTTTCCATAAATGCGAATTTGTGGGCGAAATGACCACCTTGCAGATGATGCAGCAGACTCTGTACCTGGAATGTTACGAGAAGATTGAAGATGTTCTGCGCCAGTGTATTGAAGCGGGTCAGTTACCTGCTGAACTCGAAACCCGCCGTACAGCCGTTGTGATGCGCGCCTATATTACCGGCATCATGGAGAACTGGCTGTTTATGCCCGAAAGCTTTGATCTGGTGGCTGATGCGCCGCAACTGGTTGAGGTGCTGATCGATATGTTGCAGCACAGCCGTACGTTACGCACCTCCGCTGGTTAGCAATCAAACCCGGTATTGCGCAGAAGCTGACTTACCCTCAAAACTCAGCAATGCGCATCACCCTGGTAAACAGCAAAACCGGGTAATGCGCCGGTCACTGACCAGCCTCACATCCCCGAATCGCATTCAGACCTGAGCTGCCGTCAGAGACAAAACCTTACGGCTGTTTTGCCACTTTAGATTCGAAATCTCTCTGCACTATAGCCAGCGCGGCAAGCACCGTCTGCGGCGCAATATTGTTCTCTTCCAGCAACATAATCAGATCGACCGCCAGCTTTACTTCTTCCGGGGCGTTTTCAAGCGACATTCTCTGCTCCTTACAGATCCCGACACCATCAGATCCGCAGTTTTTTGATCAACAGTACCATAATGAGCGCACCGGCCAGAGCGATCAGCATGGCTCTGGGTTCCATTTCCGCCAGGGTGCCATAACTGAAGAAGACGCTGATATAGCCCCCTATCAACGCACCCACTACAGCCAGTACCAGCGTCGGGATCAGGCCGCCGGGCCGGCCCGGAAAAAACGCCGGGTCAGGAAACCTGTCAGCAAACCGATGACTATCCACGAGAGAAGCCCCATACGTATCTCCAGCCAAAAATTTATCCAAGTATATACGTTAAAACCGGGTAAACCTGGCTGACGCTAAGGTTCACGTTTTTCAATTGCGCGTTCGATGCGTTTTGTAGCCTGCAAACAGCGCTGAAGCCGGCCTTCCTGAGCGGCAATCTCACGCTGAAGGTTTTGCTGCTGCACCAGCGTTTCACACCTGGCTAACTGGCTTTCACGGTCGGCTATCATCGCCCTCAGGCGCCGCTCATAATCCTGATGTTTCGCCAGCTTCTCATAAAGATTCTCGCTGACCGGTTCGGCTACCACTTCGCCCTTGCGCAGGGTAAGCGTCGCCAGTTCGCGCTGTAATGCAGTGATCTGAAGCACCACGCGCTCGGCCATCCAGGCGACGCGCTCGGGCCGCTGGTCTGCAACGCTCTGTTTTAGCAGCCCCAGATTCTGGCGGATCTCCAGAAGATAATCCCCCAACCGGGTGGTGTGGGTATGGAACAGTTGGGCATCGAAACGCGCCTTTGGCGTGCGTTTATTGCTGTGGGGGGCCACCGCTTCGGCCAGCTGTTCCAGCTTTGCTTCCAGTTGCTGAAGCAACAGGGCACTTTTCATCTTGTGGTCTCCAGTCAAGGCGTGCCAGGATTATCGTCTGAAAGGGAAAGGACTCAGACAATGCAACGTATCATTCTACTGATTATTGGCTGGTTAGCGATGGGGTTAGCAACGCTGGGGGTGATTTTACCGCTGTTGCCCACCACACCCTTTCTGCTGCTTGCGGCCTGGTGTTTTGCCCGCTCTTCTCCCCGTTTCCATCACTGGCTGCTGCACCGTTCGCTGTTTGGACCTTATTTACGCCACTGGCAACAGCATCGCGCGCTGCCACCCAGGACCAAAGGACGTATGGTGGTGTTTACCCTGATTACCTTTGCCTTCTCTTTATGGCTGGTGAAGATCCTCTGGGTGCGGGTGATGTTAGTCTGCCTGCTCACTGTTCTGCTGATCTTTATGCTACGTTTACCGGTAGTCGGGGACGGGCAAGAAAAGCGGTAATTTTGCGGACTATGGTTGCAATTGCCCGAAGGTTTGCATAGATTTGGTCGTTTTCGTGCGTGGCTTCCCCCTGACGTTTCCCTTTTTGCTCTGCGACACAGGTCGTCAGCGCTGATGAAGCTGCGCGAGTCAGATTTGTATTTACCAGGCATAACACTATGACCGCGACTGCGCAGCAGCTTGAATTCCTTAAAAACAGTATCAAAAGCATTCCGGACTACCCGAAGCCGGGTATTTTGTTCCGTGACGTGACCAGCCTGCTGGAAGACCCCGAAGCCTATGCGCTAAGTATTAAGCTGCTGGTTGAACGTTATCGTGACAGGGGCATCACCAAAGTCGTTGGCACCGAAGCCCGTGGATTTTTATTTGGCGCACCCGTGGCTTTAGGGCTGGGTGTAGGTTTTGTTCCCGTGCGTAAGCCGGGCAAACTGCCCCGCAAAACCTTTTCCGAATCTTACGAGCTGGAGTACGGCACCGATAAGCTCGAACTGCACTGCGACGCTATCGGCGAAGGCGATATCGTGCTGGTGGTGGACGATCTGTTAGCGACCGGCGGCACGATTGAAGCTACCGTTAAGCTGATCCGCCGTGCCGGAGGCGAAGTAAAAGATGCCGCCTTTATTATCAATCTGTTCGACCTCAGCGGTGAAGCCCGCCTGAAGGCGCAGGGCATCGAGTCCTTCAGCCTCGTTAACTTCCCAGGGCACTAAACCCCCAACGTTCAGCCTCGCCGTAAAGGTGGGGCTGTGTTAGCATTACCCTCCGGTTCACTCAACACATCCCGCGAATTAATGAGCTATCAGGTACTGGCCCGCAAGTGGCGTCCACAAGCGTTTACTGATGTCGTCGGTCAGGAGCATGTCCTGACAGCGCTGGCTAATGGCCTGTCGCTCGGCCGCATCCATCACGCTTATCTGTTTTCCGGCACCCGAGGTGTGGGAAAGACCACCATTGCCCGCCTGTTGGCGAAAGGACTGAATTGCGAAACGGGCATTACGGCTACCCCGTGCGGTCAGTGTGATAACTGTCGTGAAATTGAGCAGGGGCGTTTTGTCGATCTGATTGAGATTGATGCCGCCTCCCGTACCAAAGTGGAAGACACGCGCGATCTGCTGGACAACGTGCAGTACGCACCAGCGCGTGGCCGCTTCAAAGTTTACCTTATTGATGAAGTGCATATGCTCTCGCGTCACAGCTTTAATGCGCTGTTAAAAACGCTGGAAGAGCCTCCTGAGCACGTGAAATTCCTGCTGGCAACTACCGATCCGCAGAAGCTGCCGGTGACCATTCTGTCGCGCTGCCTGCAATTTCATCTGAAAGCCCTGGATGTTGAACAGATCCGCGGCCAGCTTGAGCACGTGCTGCACGAAGAGAAAATTGACGCCGAAGCGCGATCGCTGCAACTGCTGGCACGCGCAGCGGATGGCAGCATGCGCGATGCGCTGAGCCTCACCGACCAGGCCATTGCGATGGGGCAGGGGCAGGTGACCACTGAAACGGTCAACGCCATGCTCGGCACGCTGGATGATGAGCAGCCGCTGGCGCTGATTGAAGCGCTGGTCAATGCGGAAGGCGAGCAGGTGATGGCGCTGCTGAATCAGGCTGCCTCTCGCGGCGTTGAGTGGGAAGCGCTGCTGGTTGAAATGCTGACCCTGCTGCACCGGGTGGCAATGATCCAGCTGCTGCCCTCCGCGCTGGGCGATGACTATGCCGCCGTTGAGCACCGCCTGCGCGAACTGGCACGAGTGTTACCGCCAGCAGATGTCCAACTTTATTATCAGACGATGCTGGTGGGCCGCAAAGAGTTGCCGCTGGCACCCGATCGGCGTATGGGCGTTGAGATGACGCTGTTGCGCGCGCTGGCCTTTCACCCGAAACAGGTGATTGCTGAGCCGGTTGCCCGTCCGGCAATGACGCCGCAGGTGCCGCCCGCTGTCTCACAGCCCGCTCCGGCGGTTCCTCCGACAGCGGGCACGCCTGCCCATACCGTGCAGGAAGCGCCCCCTCCGGGGAATTTGCCCGATACCACCAGTCAGTTACTGCAGGCGCGAACGCAGTTGATGCGCCAGCAGGGAGCGACCAAACCAAAAAAGGATGAGCCGGCGGCGCAAAATGCGCGGCCGGCAAGTTCGGCACTGGAGCGGCTGGCTTCAGTTACCGGGCGTGGCCAGAAGCGGCAGGCTGCCGCTGAACCCGCAGCCCCGGTAAAAAAAGAGGCCTATCGCTGGAAGGCGCAGACGGTGAGCGAGGCGGAGCCAGAACCCTTAGCCACCCCTAAGGCTTTGCGCAACGCGCTTGAGCATGAAAAAACGCCGGAACTGATGGCGAGGCTGACCTCTGAATCTTTGCTGCGGGATGCATGGGCAGCAGAGATTGCCACGCTGACGCTGCCTAAACTGGTACAGCAACTGGCGCTGAACGCGTGGAAAGAGGAGACGGAGAGCGGCATTTGCCTGCATCTTCGCTCCAGCCAGCGCCACCTTAACTCTCCATCAGCGCAGAAAGTGTTGAGCGAGGCATTAAGCGCGGCAGCAGGTCAACCGGTTGAATTGACACTGGTAGAAGATGATAATCCATCGGTGTTAACGCCGCTGGAATGGCGTCAGGCGATTTACGAAGAGAAACTGGCGCAGGCGCGTCAGTCCATTATCGCGGATACTCATATTCAGACGCTGCGTCGTTTTTTTGACGCGGACCTGGATGAAGAGAGTATTCGCCCCGTTTGAAACGCTGCATGACCGCCCCGGTGGAATGCGGCCCGATCTGAGAGAGAAAACTATGTTTGGAAAAGGCGGAATGGGCAACCTGATGAAACAGGCCCAGCAGATGCAGGAAAAAATGGCTCAGGCTCAGGAAGAGATCGCAGCCCTGGAAGTGACCGGCGAATCAGGCGCAGGTCTGGTAAAAGTCACCATCAACGGCGCGCACAACTGCCGTCGTGTTGAGGTGGATCCAAGCCTGCTGGAAGATGATAAAGATATGCTGGAAGATCTGGTCGCTGCGGCATTTAACGATGCTGCCCGCCGCATCGCAGAAGCGCAGAAAGAGAAGATGGCTGGCGTTTCTAACGGTATGCAGCTGCCACCTGGCTTCAAGATGCCGTTCTGATGCAGACCAGCCCGCTCCTTGAAAGTTTGATGGAGTCGCTGCGCTGTCTGCCAGGCGTTGGGCCAAAATCGGCCCAGCGTATGGCTTTTCAGCTGTTACAGCGTGACCGCAGCGGCGGCATGCGTCTGGCTCAGGCTCTGACGCGTGCCATGTCAGAAATCGGCCACTGTGCCGACTGCCGGACCTTTACCGAGCAGGAAATCTGCACCATCTGCGCTAACCCGCGTCGTCAGCAAACCGGGCTGATTTGCGTGGTGGAAAGCCCGGCGGACATTCATGCCATTGAGCAAACCGGGCAGTTTGCCGGTCGCTACTTTGTGCTGATGGGTCACCTTTCACCGCTCGATGGCATTGGTCCCAATGACATCGGCCTTGATCGGCTGGAGCAGCGGCTGGAAAAAGAGTCTGTTCAGGAAGTGATCCTGGCCACCAACCCCACGGTGGAAGGGGAGGCAACGGCCAACTACATCGCTGCAATGTGCGGACAGTATGGCGTAGAAGCCAGCCGTATTGCGCATGGTGTACCCGTTGGTGGTGAGCTGGAAATGGTCGATGGCACCACGCTGTCGCACTCTCTGGCAGGCCGCCATAAGATTAGATTCTAGCCAATTAGCGGCACGATCCGTCGTGCCCGCTTGAAATCTCTGTTAATGCCCCCACTCTACATCTCAACGTATTTCCATCTCCACTAGTTGAGGTAGCAATGACCATGAAAGGACAAGAGACGCGTGGCTTCCAGTCAGAGGTAAAACAGCTTCTGCACCTGATGATCCATTCCCTCTATTCAAACAAAGAAATCTTCCTGCGTGAGCTGATCTCCAACGCCTCTGATGCGGCGGACAAACTGCGTTTTCGCGCTCTGTCCACCCCGGATCTTTATCAGGGCGATGGCGACTTACGCGTGCGGGTTTCCGTTGATAAGGAAAATCGCACCCTCACGCTGAGCGATAACGGCATCGGCATGACGCGTGATGAAGTCATTGAAAACCTGGGCACCATCGCCAAATCCGGTACCAAATCTTTCCTGGAATCTCTGGGTTCCGATCAGGCTAAAGACAGCCAGCTGATCGGTCAGTTTGGTGTGGGCTTCTACTCTGCCTTTATCGTGGCAGACAAGGTTTCTGTACGCACCCGTGCAGCCGGTGTAACGGCAGATGAAGGCGTGTTCTGGGAATCTCAGGGTGAGGGCGAGTACACCATCGCCGACATCACCAAAGAAGATCGTGGAACCGAAATCACCCTGCACCTGCGCGAAGGTGAAGATGAGTTTCTGGATGCCTGGCGTGTGCGCAGCATCATCAGCAAATACTCCGATCACATTGCCCTGCCTGTGGAGATCGAAAGCCACAACGAAGAAGAGAACACCACCAGCTGGGAAAAGATCAACAAAGCCCAGGCGCTGTGGACGCGTAACAAGTCCGACATCAGCGAAGAAGAGTACAAAGAGTTCTACAAGCATGTTTCTCATGACTATGCCGATCCGCTGACCTGGAGCCACAACCGTGTGGAAGGCAAGCAGGAGTACACCAGCCTGCTGTACATCCCGTCTCAGGCTCCGTTTGATATGTGGAACCGTGACCATAAACACGGGCTGAAACTCTACGTACAGCGCGTGTTTATCATGGATGACGCTGAACAGTTTATGCCTAACTACCTGCGTTTCGTTCGTGGGCTGATAGATTCCAGCGATTTGCCGCTGAACGTCTCGCGTGAAATTCTGCAGGACAGCCGCATCACCCAGACGCTGCGCAATGCGTTGAGCAAACGTGCGTTGCAGATGCTGGAGAAAGTGGCGAAGGATGATGAAGAGCAATATCAGAAGTTCTGGCAGCAGTTTGGTCTGGTCCTGAAAGAAGGCCCGGCTGAAGATACCAGCAATGCTGAAACCATCGCTAAGCTGCTCCGTTTCGCCAGCACCAGCAGCGAAGGTTCCGCACAGACTGTCTCGCTGGAAGACTACCTGACACGCATGGTGGAAGGTCAGGAGAAGATTTACTACATCACCGCCGACAGCTATGCCGCCGCGAAGAGCAGCCCGCATCTGGAGCTGTTCCGCAAAAAAGGCATTGAAGTGCTGCTGCTCTCCGATCGTATCGATGAGTGGATGATGAGCTACCTCACCGAGTTCGACGGCAAGCCATTCCAGTCAGTGAGCAAGGATGACGAAGCGCTGAGCAAGCTGGCTGACGAAGAAACCGAAGAGCAGAAAGAAGCAGAAAAAGCGCTGGAGCCGTTTGTTGAGCGAGTGAAAACTTTACTGGGCGATCGGGTGAAAGAAGTGCGTCTGACGCACCGACTGACCGACACGCCAGCTATCGTCACCACCGAAGCCAACGACATGAGCACCCAGATGGCGAAGCTGTTTGCTGCTGCAGGTCAGGCCGTGCCGGAAGTGAAGTATCTGTTTGAACTCAACCCGGATCATGCGCTGGTGAAGCGTGCTGCTGATACGCATGATGAGGCTCACTTTGCCGAGTGGGTAGAGCTGCTGCTGGATCAGGCGATGTTTGCAGAGCGTGGAACGCTGGAAGATCCTAACCTGTTCATCCGCCGTATGAACCAGCTTTTGCTGGGATAATCAGCTCCGCAGTTTGAAGTGCTGAATAGACATAAACAGCTGTCCCTCTGGAGGGCAGCTGTTTTTTTTGCCGTTTGCCCCATCCGCATCAACCTGCCATCGCCGCCTCTTCCAGCAGCCAGCGGCGAAAAACATCAATTTCCCTCTCTTCCCTGCGTGAAGCCTTCACCATCATCCATGTCGCCCTGTCCACCTCAGCAAACCCCAGGGGCGCTATCAGTGTCCTCTCCTGAATTTCTTTCTTCACCAGAATCTGCGGCGTCATAATAATCCCCAGCCCGTTCCTGGCTGCCTGAATAGCCAGCGTCAGATTATCGAAATGTTTCCCGGCCCAGAAATCGCCCCGTGCGCCAGTTTTTTTCGCCCACTCAGCCCAGGCATGAAGCTTGGTGTCAGCATGAAGCAGCGGCAGCGTAGAAAAGTCTGTCTCATAGGTAAAACGGTTACTGAAAGAGGGCGCACATACCGGGCCTATGTAATCCACGGTAATCAGAGTGGCAGCAATATCAGCCTGCATCGGCTGTTCATGGCTCAGTATTAATACGTCCGACTGCTCGTTTCGTACCCGCTCAATATCCACATGTGTCTGGAAGGTCAGCGCAATATCTTTATAGCGTTCAGTAAAACGACTGATCCTTGGGATCAACCATTGCGCCAGAAAGCTCGGCGCACAGGAGACAGTCAGGCTGTGATGATTTCTGGCGCGAATTTTTTCGCAGGTCGTCTCTATCTCACTAAAAACCTGCATACAGCACACCTTCAGCCGCTCACCATCGGACGTCAATTGCACACGGCCATTGGCCCGCAGAAACAGCGGCTTACCCAGCCACTCTTCCAGTAACTTGATTTGATGACTCACCGCACTGTGGGTCACGTTCAGCGACTGCGCCGCCAGACTGAAATTCTGATGCAGTGCGGCCAGGTGGAAATAGCGCAGGGCGCGTAGCGAAGGAAGTCCCGACATCGTTCTACCCTGTTAGAAAAACTAACAGGAAGTGTCTGTTTATATCATTTTAAAGTCCAGTCTCTTTTGCCTAATCTGAGTTCGTCAATGGACTGGCTTGCTCTACAGCGAAGCGACGGACGTTTAAGTCAAATACCGTACAGCGCCATTTCTCACTGATTCAGCCCACGATTACATTCAACAGCGACGTGAAGGAAAGGAAAATGACAAATCAGCATTCCGTAAAAACACAGCTTGTAATGTTTACCGGTGGACGGGACAGCACGCTGGCAGCGTGTTATCTCATGTTACAGGGTATTCCTGTACACCTCTGGTCAGGAAACAGTGGATGTTCACTTCATCGTGGCATTTTATCGCACCGTGTGGATGAGCTGAAAAACCGGTTTGGTGACCTGGTTGTCGACCACACCGTAGCCGATATCAGCGGTGCCTTCCGCTCTATAGCTATTGAGCATCTGGAAGAAGATATCCTGAAGTACCGCAAGAATCTGGTTCTGCTGGGGGAGAAGTTAGCCATTCATGCCCACCTTGTGGATTTTTGCCGTCGCAATGACATCAATACAATCAATGACGGCATTACCCATTATCAGATGGAGTTCCCGGAGCAGCGGCAGGTAGCGAAGTCGTTTTTGATGGAGATGATGGCGCAGTTTGATATCAACTATCAGTCGCCAATCTATGAATTCGCTCAGTCAGCGGATGACGTGAAATATCGCCTGCTGCAGCTCGGGATTTCCACAAAATCACTGGAAGGGATCAGCATCTTCGCTGACAGCTTCTCCACGCCCAGTGATGAAGTGATCCTCTCTTACCTGAAAGATAAAACCCCGCTGGCTCTTAACATTGTGCGTTTCCTTTCAGGCGAAACCCTGGCCACGCCAATACTGGGTAAAACCACCAGCGCTGCCGCCTGAGGCGGTACCGTCATGCGACGTAACCCCCGGGTTACGTCCTTTTATGGAGCCTGAAATGAAAATCATCGTTAAATGTGCGGCCATTATCATTTTTCAGCGTTCTCTGCTGCTGACGCGTAAGCGCGGCACCGCAACTTTTATTTCACCGGGCGGAAAACCGCTGGCGGGGGAAGATCATCTGACCTGCCTGAAGCGTGAACTTCAGGAAGAGCTGGGTGTGCAAATTAAAACTTTCCGGCCTTTTGGCCTGTTTCATGGCCTGGCAGAGTTTGAGGCACTGGCAATCGAGAATCACGTATATCACGTTGAGATTGCAGGGCAACCCCGAGCAGGTTCAGAAATCGAAGAAATTGCCTGGGTCAATTACCGCAGGCCACCTTGTGAAATCGCGGTGGGATCGATCTTCCGCGATAACGTTATGCCACTGCTTTATCAGCAAGAGTTGATCAACTAATGGATGCATCTTCATTATCACCCCAGTTACAGAAAATTCATGGCGATCAATTTTATAAGCGAGCGCGTATGCAGAGAGATGAATTAAGGGAAGAGCTGTCCCGCCTCTATAAGCTGCAGGATTACGATATTTTCTTTGTCCAGTCAGTGCGGGTGGGGTTGGTTATTCTTTCGCATCTGTTCCATAAGCAGGAAACTACCCTGTGCCTGGCTAAACACGCCCATTACCAGCCGGTCAGCGAACTGTTTCATCATCCTGCTTCGCAGTTTACGGGGCCGGGCAATGTGCCGATCATCACCCACGTTAACCCTTACACCGGCACGGTTAACAGCCTGAAAGATTGCAAAGGAAAAGGGGTAGTGGATGCCTCGCACAGCTTTGCAACCAACCTTCACGGCAGCCTGATCGGGGACAGTTCAATCTTCGTGGCGCCGATGCACAAACACGCTTCACTGACCGTTGGACTGGCGATCATTGCACTGCGTCCGGAGGACTTCAGTACCCTGATGCGCAGCGAACTTCGCCTGTTTGAAGAGTCTACGGCCTCTTCAAAACCGCTTGAGGAAGCCCTGAGCAATATCCGCAGCGAAAGTTGGCAGCCTTATAACGTGGCGCAGGTCATGCGGGTGGAGATGAAAGATATCGGTGGCATGGATTTCACCTCCATCAGCGAACCGACCCTGCCGTTCAGTTGCTTCACCGTGCCGCCGTTGAGCGAAGCGCTGCAGCAGAAGGTGAAAGCGGCCGGAGCCAGTTACTTCCCGCATTCAAACACCCTGCGTTTTTCCTGCTGGGCCAGAGGCGACGGGAAAAAGCCGGTTGATACCACCACCCTGGTTGAACAAAATCTTATGCAATTATGGGAGCGACAATGAAACAGAATCCCGGCAATCTGATTGGCATTCTGGGGGGGATAATCCTCAGCACGGATTCCGTCTTCATCCGGCTGATGAACATTCCGGATTCATGGACGATCGTCGCGCTGCGTGGCTGTTTTATGTGGGCGATCTGCATGCTGGTCTGGGCGATGTGGGGCAAAAGCCGCAGCACCATTGGTCAGCCCTGGCTGACCCGTGACAATGTGCTGTCGACGCTGTTTTTCTGCATCTCTTCAGCCTGTTTCGTCAACGCGCTGAACCGCGGAAATGTCGCTACGGTGCTGGTGATTATCTCCTCAACGCCGTTTATCTCCGCACTGCTTTCACGCCTGTTTTTCAGCATCAAAAGCGATCGTAGCGTGATGATCGCCGCATTAGCCGGCATTGTTGGCGTGATTATCGTGATGTCCGGCCGCACTGAGGGCAGTCATGCTGTCGCTAATGCCTATGCGCTGGGCACCGCGGTTTCTATGGCGCTGGCCTTTATTTTCACCTCGCGGGTCAAAGGGGGCACGCTGGGATTACCCTCGCTCGGCGGGTTACTTGCTTCCATTTTGATTGCTCTGTGGATGGGGCCGGAATTGGGTGCTAGTCTGAAAACATTGACCCTTGAGCAATATGGCTGGTCGCTGGCCGAAGGGGCGTTGATCATGCCGCTGGCTATGGGTTTGATCACCTTATCGACCCGATATGTCTCTGCTGCGAATGCCGGTCTGTTTCTGCTGCTGGAAACCGCACTTGCTCCGTTATGGATGGCGCTGTTCATGGATGAAATGCCTGCAATTCAGGCAGTTGTCGGTGGTGCGGTGATCGTCACGGCGGTGATAGCCCAGACTCTCTACGCGCGGCGCCAGATTGCCCATGCCCGTTATGCCGATGCAGGATAACCGCGCAGTTCCTTGTGGATAAAGGGCCATGATGGTATGTTCTTGCCCTGGATAAATAGATCATTTAAGCGATTCGCAAGGGGATTTACGCAATGCGTATTATTCTGCTCGGTGCACCGGGTGCAGGTAAGGGGACTCAGGCTCAGTTCATTATGGAGAAATACGGTATTCCGCAAATCTCCACGGGCGACATGTTGCGTGCAGCGGTTAAAGCTGGCAGCGAACTGGGTAAACAAGCCAAAGAGATCATGGACGCCGGTAAGCTGGTTACCGACGAACTGGTTATTGCGCTGGTCAAAGAGCGTATCGCTCAGGAAGACTGCCGTAATGGCTTCCTGCTGGACGGTTTCCCACGCACTATTCCTCAGGCTGATGCCATGAAGGAAGCGGGGATCAAAGTCGACAACGTGCTGGAATTTGCCGTGCCTGACGAACTGATCGTTGAGCGTATCGTAGGTCGCCGTGTTCATGCGCCGTCTGGCCGTGTGTACCACGTCACCTTCAACCCACCAAAAGTGGAAGGCAAAGACGACGTGACCGGCGAAGAGCTGACCACCCGTAAAGACGATCAGGAAGAGACCGTGCGCAAGCGCCTGGTTGAGTATCATCAGATGACTGCTCCGCTGATTGCTTACTACAGCAAAGAAGCTGAAGCCGGTAATACCGCGTATCACAAAATCGATGGCACCCGTAAAGTGCCTGAAGTCAGTGCTGAACTGGCTAAAATCCTCGGTTAACATTCTGGGGCCAGGCCATGTCTGGCCCCTGTTACAGCAATTGGTTTTCCCCCCGCAATTTTCCGCTAGAATAAGTCTCGTTTTCATCTCCTGATGCCCAGATAAGGAATAACAATGCGGCAAGATAAACCCGGCGTCCTGTTGGTGAACTTAGGTACGCCTGACGCGCCCACCACGCCTGCTGTTAAACGCTACCTGAAACAATTTCTCAGCGATCCCCGCGTAGTGGATACGCCGCGCTGGCTGTGGTGGCCGATCCTCAATGGCGCAATCCTGCCAATCCGTTCTCCACGCGTGGCAAAGCTCTATGCTTCCGTGTGGATGGACGAAGGTTCCCCCCTGATGGTCTACAGCAAACGGCAGCGTGATGCGCTGGCAGCACGGCTGGATATGCCGGTGGAGCTGGGCATGAGCTATGGCAACCCCAGTTTAAAAAGCGCGCTGGACAGCCTGATGGCTCAGGGTGTAACCCGCCTGATAGTTCTGCCACTTTATCCGCAGTTCTCCTGTTCCACCGTGGCGGCGGTCTGGGATGGGATCACCAGCGTTTTCGCCGGCTACAGAAGCCTGCCTTCTGTAGATTTCATCCGCGATTATGCGGAACACCCGGCCTATATTGCGGCGCTGAAAGACTCGGTAGAGCGCTCTTTTGCCAGACATGGTAAGCCGGATCTGCTGGTGATGTCGTTCCACGGCATTCCGCAACGTTTTGCCGATGAAGGCGATGACTATCCGCAGCGCTGCTATGATACCGGTGAAGCGCTGAAAGCCTCGCTGGGCCTCACTGACCAGACAGCGATGCTGACTTTCCAGTCCCGCTTTGGCCGCGAACCCTGGCTGACGCCTTATACCGACGAAACCATGAAGTCGCTACCGGCTAAAGGCATCAAACATGTGCAGATCATGAGCCCGGGATTCTCTGCTGACTGTCTTGAAACGCTGGAAGAGATCAGCGAGCAGAACTGTGAGTTCTTTATGCACGCTGGCGGCACTAAATTTGAGTATATTCCGGCGCTCAACGATGATGAACTGCACATCGACATGATGGTTGATCTGGTCAACGGGCGGAGATAGTCAGATGAAATTTCCCGGTAAGCGTAAATCAAAACACTATTTCCCGGTCAGCGCCCGGGATCCGCTGCTGCAACAGGCGCAGCCCGAGCAGGAGAACACCGGAAGCTGGATTGTCGGCATCGATCAGACGCTGGTGGATATTGAAGCCAAAGTAGACGATGACTTCATTGCCCGCTACGGCCTCAGCAGCGGACATTCCCTGGTCATAGCGGATGATGTGGCCGAGCAGCTTTATGCCGAGTTGGTCAGGGAGAATTTGATTACGCATCAGTTTGCCGGTGGCACTATCGGCAATACCCTGCACAACTATTCGGTGCTGGCGGATGACCGTTCAGTGCTGCTGGGCGTGATGTGCAGCAACGTGCAGATTGGCAGCTACGCCTACCGTTATCTCTGCAACACCTCCAGCCGGACAGATCTGAATTACCTGCAGGGTGTGGACGGGGCGATTGGCCGCTGCTTCACCCTGATTGGTGAGCATGGCGAACGAACCTTTGCCATCAGTCCGGGCAAGATGAACCAGCTTAAGAAAGAGAGCATCCCGGAAGAGGTCATTGCCGGTGCTTCCGCGCTGGTTTTAACGTCTTATCTGGTACGCTGCGCGCCCGGTGAACCTATGCCGGAAGCCACCATGCAGGCCATCAGCTTTGCTAAAAAGCATAATGTTCCGGTGGTGCTTACTCTGGGCACCAAATATGTGATTGGCGATAACCCCTCTTTCTGGCGCGAATTCCTGCAGGAACATGTCTCTATTCTGGCAATGAATGAGGATGAAGCTGAAGCGCTGACCGGCTTAAGCGATCCGTTACAGGCCTCCAACATGGCGCTGGACTGGGTGGATCTGGTGCTGTGTACGGCTGGCCCGCATGGCCTGTTTATGGCCGGGTTTACGGAAGAGGCGGGTAAGCGGGTGACTCAGCACCCTCTGTTGCCAGGCGCGATCCCTGAATTTAACCAGTATGAATTCAGCCGCGCCATGCGGCATCAGGATTGCCAGCAACCCTTGCGTATTTTCTCGCATATTGCGCCTTATATGGGCGGACCGGAGAAAATCATGAACACCAACGGGGCAGGGGATGGTGCGCTGGCGGCGATGCTGCACGATATCACGGCTAACAACTATCACCGTCTTAATGTGCCTAACTCCAGCAAGCATGGTCGCAGCTATCTGACTTACTCTTCGCTGGCGCAGGTCTGCAAATATGCCAACCGGGTAAGTTATCAGGTACTGAATCAGCATTCGCCTCGCTTAACGCGCGGCCTGCCGGAGCGGGAAGACAGCCTGGAAGAGTCATACTGGGAACGTTAGAAAAGCTCTGGCGGGAAGGGTAAATGCTGGCGGTGCCCCCTGACTCAGGGCACCGCCGGGTTTCAGATTGGGCACTGTCCTGATGGCTCACTGAGGTTAGTGTGCATCAGCGTCAGCATACTGTTCGCGATTTCTCTCTCCCCCATTACCACCTGATCCGCACCGCGTTCGGTAATATAATCCACTTCATCGTCATAATGCGCCCGCGCAATAATTTCGATATTGGGCCTTTTGATCCGCGCAGCAGTGACAATTTCCCCGGCTTCATAGCCGTTAGGGATAGTCAGCAGCAGCCAGCGGGCACAGTCGAGACGGGCTAAATCCATGGTGTCAGCACGGGCCGCGTTGCCCAGCACCGCGCTGATCCCCTGTTCGCGCAGCGCTTCCACTCTGGGCCGGCTGTTCTCGACCACCACAATCGGAATGCCTTCTTCAATCAGCTTCCTGCCCAGCAGGCTGCCTACCCGGCCAAAGCCAACCACAATGGCATGATTACAGAGATCGACCGGGATCTGCGTCTCTTCCTCAGTGGCTTCTTCCAGAATCTGATTATCCAGGGGTTCTGACTTGTCGAGATAGCCCTGCAGCAACGCAAACAAAATCGGGTTGAGCATAATCGACAGGATCGCCCCCGCCAGCACCAGATTGCGTCCTTCACCGGAGAGCAGGTTAAGTGAGATGCCCAGTCCGGCGAGGATAAAGGCGAATTCACCAATCTGCGCCAGGCTGACCGAAATGGTCAGGGCAGTGCGAAGCGAGTGGCCAAACAGCCTGACCAGCAGCAGCGCTGCCAGAGATTTGCCCAGCACAATAATGGCCAGCACGCCCAGCACTGCCAGCGGTTGCGAGATCAGAATCATCGGATCGAACAGCATCCCAACCGAGACAAAGAACAACACGGCGAAGGCATCCCGCAGTGGGAGGGTGTCGTGAGCGGCACGGTGGCTGAGTTCAGACTCGTTCAGGACCATCCCGGCAAAGAATGCGCCCAGCGCAAAGGAAACATCAAAGAATTCGACCGCGCCAAAGGCAATCCCCAGCGCCAGCGCCAGAACGGAGAGCGTAAAAAGCTCGCGAGAGCCGGTTGCCGCACTGCGGGCAAGGATCCACGGCACCGCGCGGCGACCCACGACCATCATCAGCACCATAAAGGCCACCACCTTGCCGATGGTAATCAGCAGATCCAGCAGCACCATACTGATGCTGGCGTTGCCTTCTTCGAACATACCGGCAATGGCGGGCAGCAGCACCAGCGCCAGTACCATCACCAGATCTTCCACAATCAGCCAGCCGATGGCGATCTGCCCGCGCTGACTGTCAATTAACTGTCGCTCTTCCAACGCACGCAGCAGCACCACCGTACTGGCCGTTGAAAGACAGAGACCAAACACCAGGCCGGTTAACCACGGCCAGCCCATCGCCCAGGAGAGCGCCATACCCAACAGCGTTGCTACCGCTATCTGGGCAATGGCACCGGGGATAGCGATCGCCTTCACCGCCATTAAATCTTTCAGGGAGAAATGCAGCCCCACGCCAAACATCAGCAGGATAACGCCGAGTTCGGCAAGCTCAGGGGCAAGGTTAGTATCAGCCACAAAGCCCGGCGTAAAAGGGCCGGCCAGCACACCGGCTAACAGATAGCCGACAAGAGGAGAAATTCGCAGGCGGTTAGCCAGCATACCAAAGAGGAAGGCGAGAACCAGGCCTCCTACAATGGTGGTGATAAGCGGTGTGGTATGGTGCATGCCTCTCTCCTTATGTATACAAATGTGTCCGGTTGTAAGTTTTAAGTGTATGGCATATTTAATAAGTGCGCTTGATATATCTGGTTATAACAGCATTAAAAAGCAGGGAGTGAGGGAAAGTGATGTGTAAGCGTGATTTCCCGCAGTTATCAGGCCCCAGGCTTGATTCGTTGCAGGAAAGAAGCGGCGCAGATCGCAGAAATCCACGCCGTTAACGGTTATTTCGCCCGGTTGTCAGGCAGGAATATGGTCAGAATGCCCAGAAGTGGCAGGTAAGCACAGATTTGATAAACAGTATTTATGCTGCTGTGATCGGCAACCACGCCTAAAACGGCGGCCCCAAGCCCTCCCATCCCAAAGGCAAAGCCAAAGAACAGGCCCGATACCATCCCGATACGGCCCGGCATCAGTTCCTGGGCATACACCAGAATGGCAGAGAAAGCCGAGGCCAGGACGAAGCCAATAATCACCGAAAGGACGCCGGTCCACCACAGCGAGGCGTGGGGAAGCAGCAGGGTAAAAGGTGCCACACCCAGAATCGACACCCAGATGACCCGTTTGCGGCCAACTTTATCGCCAACCGGCCCGCCAATCACCGTGCCTGCCGCCACGGCAAACAGGAAGGCAAAGAGATGGAACTGCGCATTCTGCACCGAGAGGCCAAATTTCTGCATCAGATAGAAGGTGTAGTAACTGCTGAGGCTGGTGAGGTAAAAATATTTTGAGAAAATCAGCACCAGCAAAATGGAGATGGCAAACGCCACTTTACGGCGGGGAAGTAGGGTCACCTCTTTTGGCGCGGCGCTGTTTTTCGCCACCCGATGCTGGTTCTGATACCAGCGGCTGATTTGCAAAAGCACCACAATGGCCAGCAGTGCGGCCAGCGTAAACCAGGCGACATTGCCCCGTCCATAAGGCGCAATAATCAGCGCGGCCAGCAACGGCCCAAGCGAGCTGCCAAAATTGCCGCCCACCTGGAACAGCGACTGGGCCAGACCATGACGCCCGCCGGAGGCCATTCGCGCCACGCGGGAAGATTCCGGATGGAACACCGAAGAGCCGGTGCCCACTAAGGCTGCCGCCACCAGAATAGTGGGGAAGTTGGTGGCAACGGCCAGCAGGATCAGCCCGCCAAGCGTAAAGCCCATGCCGATCGGCAGTGACCAGGGCTGCGGATGTTTATCGGTATAGTAGCCAATCACCGGCTGAAGCAGGGAAGCGGTCACCTGAAACGTCAGGGTAATCAGGCCTACCTGCACAAAACTCAGGGTGAACTCGCTCTGCAACAGGGGATAGATGGCCAGAATCAGCGACTGGATCATATCGTTTAACAGATGAGCCACGCTGATGGCGCCAAGAATACCAAATGCCGTCCGCCTGGCGGGAACAGAGGGGGAAGAGAGAGTACGTTCGCTTGCCATTATAAAACCTGTATGTTCAGACATGATTAAAAAGCAGAGAGTCGTTTTTGCGAGTTCTGGCTGGTAATAAAGGGTCGTGATAAGCGATCATGATTACCGCCCCTGATTATCCTGCGGCATAATCGACAAATAGTCACAAAAAAATGACATAACCACTGATAGTTATGACAATGACTTTACGCTAAGCGGCGGTACCGGTTTATAACAAGGAGATTCGTTGTGCTTTTATTTAAGAAAAAGTTGTTGCCCGTTCTGGCCCTGGTATTACTGACTGCGCCGTTATTAGCGCAGGCCTATGAAAAAGACCGGGTATATAAATTCACTGTACTGCACACTAACGACCATCACGGCCACTTCTGGCCCAACGAGCATGACGAATACGGCCTGGCTGCGCAGAAAACGATGATGGACCAAATCCGCTTTGACGTGCAGGCGCATGGTGGCCAGGTGCTGATCCTTTCCGGGGGCGACATTAATACCGGCGTGCCCGAATCCGATCTGCAGGACGCCGAACCCGACTTCAGGGGCATGAATCTGGTGGGTTATGATGCAATGGCTATCGGAAATCATGAGTTTGATAACCCGCTTTCCGTCCTGCGTCAGCAGCAAAAGTGGGCCAAATTCCCGCTGCTCTCCGCCAATATTTATCAGAAAAGCACCGGCAAGCGCCTGTTCCAACCTTATGCGCTGTTTAACCGTGTCGGGCTCAAAATTGCGGTGATTGGCCTGACAACGGACGACACGGCAAAAATTGGCAATCCGGAATATTTCACCGACATGGAATTCCGCAAACCCGCTACCGAAGCTAAAGCGGTGGTGGAAGAGCTGCGTAAAAATGAAAAACCGGATGTGATCATTGCCGCCACGCATATGGGGCACTATGACAACGGCAATCATGGCTCCAACGCGCCTGGCGATGTGGAGATGGCACGGGAGCTGCCCGCAGGCTATCTGGATATGATTGTTGGCGGCCATTCGCAGGATCCGGTTTGCATGGCAAAAGAGAACGTCAAACAGGCGGACTATGTGCCCGGCACGCCGTGCCAGCCCGACAGGCAAAATGGTACCTGGATTGTGCAGGCGCATGAGTGGGGCAAATACATTGGCCGCGCTGATTTCTCTTTCCTGAACGGCAAACTCACCCTGGAACATTACGAACTGGTGCCGATCAACCTGCGCAAGAAAATCAAAAATGCTGACGGCAGCACCAGCTGGGTGAACTACACCCAGGAGATCGCCAAAAATCCGGCGATGATGAAGTTACTGACGCCTTTCCAGAAAAAAGGAGAAGCGCAGCTGGGAGTGAAAATCGGCAGCGTGAAGGGCGATCTTGAAGGCGACCGCAGTAAAGTTCGCTTTGTGCAGACTAACCTCTCCCGGGTAATCCTCGCCTCGCAGATGGAACGCACCAAAGCGGATTTTGCAGTGATGAGCGGCGGCGGCGTGAGGGATTCGATTGAGTCGGGCACCATTACTTATAAAGACGTGCTTAAGGTTCAGCCGTTTGGCAACACGCTGACCTATGTGGAGATGAAAGGCAGCGAGGTTGAAAAATACCTGGCGGTGGTAGCCAATAAGCAGGTGGATTCAGGAGCCTATGCGCAATTTGCCAATGTCAGCCTGATCGCAGACGGCACCGGTGTCAGTGAGGTCAAAATAAAGGGCGAACCTCTGCAGGCGGATAAAATCTACCGTATGGCCACGCTTAGCTTCAACGCCACAGGCGGCGATGGTTATCCGCCGGTCAATCAACTGCCCAGCTACGTGAATACCGGTTTTGTCGATGCGGAGGTGTTGAAGCAGTATATCCAGAGTCATTCACCGCTGGATGCCGCGGCGTTCGCTCCGAAAGGGGAAGTGGTTTATCAGAAAAAAACGCCTGAAGAGGCAAAAGCTGTTCCCGCAGAGGGGAAACCCGCCAGACCAAAAATCTGGCGAATGCCTAAAATAGAGACGGCAATGCGCTGACTCTGGCGGATACCAACCGGAGAGGGCGATGCGCTGGCTCTGGCGGAGACTATCCTGAGCCCGCGAAGCGGCAATAAAAAACGGCACGCCATTCAGGGTGCCGTTTTTTTTACGCCTGAAGCCGGTTAAGCCTGACACTGCCTGCGCTGGATCACCTTCTCGCGGAGAGTATCGTATATCCAGTTATAGGCCACCGTATAGGGCAGGAAGAACAGGAAGAAAGCGACTTCCAGTAAAAATGCCTGCCAGAGGCCGGTGCCCAGCATCCAGGCCGCAATCGGCAGGCCTATCAGGATAAATCCGCCCTCAAAACCCAGCGCATGAAGGATGCGCAGCGGTAACCCGCGTTTCACAGTGGGCGGGACCAGTCGATCAAAACCGGCGTTATAAAGGATATTCCAGCCCATCGCCACGGTGGAGAGCATCACGGCTAATGCACCCATCTGAAACAGTGGCTTCTCCATAATCCAGGCGGCGAGAGGGGAAACCAGCAGGATTGCCAGCACCTCAAATCCTGCGGCATGTAAAAAACGTTCTTTCAGTGTTCTGGTACGCATACAGGCTCCTTAATGATTGCGCACTATTTTCTCCGCTTTCTTTGCTAAGATAAAATGATTATCCATCTATAAAAGCGATACTTCATTGCGCTACTCGCCAGAATCCTTGCAGGCATTTGTGCAGACCGTAGAGAGTGGTTCTTTCTCAGCGGCAGCGCGGGCTTTGCGTAAAAGTCAGTCCACCATCAGTACCGCCGTGGCCAATCTTGAAACCGATCTGGGTTTTCAGCTGTTCAGCCGGGATGCCCGCACACCGGTACTTACGGAAAATGGGCGTCGGGCGCTGGCTCAGGTGCGGGAAATTTTGCAGGCCAGTTCACAACTGGATGAACTGGCCGTGCGGCTGGCTGGCGCGACGGAACCCTGCCTGAGCCTGGCGATTTCCGATTTCTGGCAGGCGGACTATCATGAGTCGCTGCTTAAACGTCTGGATGCGCGTTACCCGGAAATTGAATTTGAGTGCATGATTGCCGAAGATGCCGACGTCATCGACCTTTTGCAGGCGGGAAGGGCACATATCGGGGTGATCCGCGTACAAAGAGACTATCCGGAGGAGATCGCCACCGCACGCCTGCAGGTTGAAGCGCAGATGGCGATCTACATTCATCAGGATCATCCGCTGGCGCAGCAATCGACGGTAAGTGAAGCGGAACTGAAACACGTCCGTCAGCTTTGCCTGAATACCTGGACCGATAACGATCGCTATCAGGCGGGAAAAGGGATCTGGTCAGCGCCCTC
This sequence comes from Erwinia sp. E_sp_B01_1, assembly GCF_036865545.1. Lineage (NCBI taxonomy): Bacteria > Pseudomonadati > Pseudomonadota > Gammaproteobacteria > Enterobacterales > Erwiniaceae > Erwinia > Erwinia sp. E_sp_B01_1. Next base: position 1,190,028 of record NZ_CP142208.1, read on the forward strand.
TTATCTGCTGTTACTTGAGATGGCGGAGCAGGGATTTGGCTGGACAATTTTGCCACACTGGCTGGTGGAGCAATTTGGTCATCAGGTATTACGTCAGCTGCCGGTGAGCGGCTGGCCGCAAAAAATCTCTGTGGATGTGGCCTGGTCCCGCCGCTCGCCACCCGGGCCGGCAGGCCGCTGGATGATCGACCAGCTGCTGGCGCAGACAGCCGGTTAAGAGCTGCCTGAAGACCCGCGATGCATTCAGGCCACGATCGCAGTTCTGAGTCTTGATCGTGAAGTCACCGGAGTGCTGTTACTCCCGCCGGGCGATATCCGCAAACCGGGCGTTTAGCAACTGGGCCAAATCCTGAGGAGAAAGCTCTATTTCCAGCCCACGCTTACCGCCCGAGACAAAAATGGTCGGAAACTGCTGTGCCAGACTGTCCACCACGGTAGGCAGACGCTTCTTTTGCCCCAGTGGACTGATCCCGCCAAGCAGATAACCGGTGGTACGCTGAGCAATCTGCGGATCGGCCATCTCCACTTTTTTGGCACCCAGCGCCTTCGCCACGTTCTTGAGATCCAGCTGGCTTGCCACGGGCGTGACGGCAACAGCCAGCGACTTTTCGTCACCGTTTAGCGCCACCAGCAAGGTTTTATAAACCTTCTCCGCATCCTGATTTAGCTTACGTACGGCCTCGTCACCAAAATGGGTATCATTGCTGTCATGCTCATAGGCGTGCAGTTGAAAGCTGACCTTCTGTTTTTCCAGTAGTTTTACGGCTGGGGTCATTATTCTCTCCAGAGACTACAATCCGGTGGACCGTTTTATGTTCGAAAATAGTGGCTAAATTCCAGGCTTTAGGCGACAATCTGCTCCCCGCAAGCAACCTGATTGCTGCCGGATAACTAAAATCATAAAAAATACTACTTTGACGGGCCGATAGAGATATTGGCCTTTTTTTTATCTTTTTTCAGCAAGTCGGGCAGGTTGCCTTCGCCATACAGATGCAATGCTCCAACGGCCACCACGTAACGGCCTTTTGGCAGCGCCTGCAATGTGTGTGACCAGCGCTGATTTCTCTGAAGCATCAGCACATCATTTAAAGCGCTGTTAAAAGTGCTGGGCAGAGCGGTTTGCTTCTCTCCGGGCGGGCTTTCCAGCCACCAGCCAATCATAGTCTGCAACAGTCTGGCATTGGTGTGCCAGTGGATCAGCGTGTCCTGTAACAGCGTCAGGCCGTTATCCGGCAGCGCTTTTAACAGGGCCAGCTGGGTTTCCGGGCCTTCCAGCTCTATCACGGGTTTCTGCAGCGCCCTGGCCGCCTTAAGCAACTGAAAGTCGATGCCATAGTCTGCCCGCAGCCCCAGACGCTGAGCCTGCTGAGCCTGAAGCATCAGCGCAACCTGCCAGGCGGGGAGCGTATCTATGGCTTCCGGGCTGATGGCCACTTCCTCGCAGAGACGAGTAAGCTGAGTCATCTCCTCTGGCGTCAGACGTTCGGCCAATGGCAGACAGAGTTCACTTTCGCTGAACGGTGAGGTGTTGACGGTGATATCCGCCTCAACAATCAGCGCATCAGCCTTCTCAAGCTGGGCCTGAAGGGGGGCGGGCAGCGGCATCATCGTCGGCGTACCCATATGAATACTGCCTACCAGGTGCAGCTGACTTTGTCCCGCCGTCACATCCTGTGCCGGATAGGCGTAGCGTACTGGCATCACTTTCCGCCAAAGTGCTGCCACCCCCTGCATTAGTTTTCCCATACTTTCCGCCTTATCAGTTTGAAACCATGCTAACGGTTTAACTGCCTGAGTAACAGGGTGAAAAGGCGCATTCTGCCTTGCATCACTCCGCAGGTGGCTGGTAGCGGATCAGACGATTGGCATTACTGACTACGGTGATTGAGGATAATGCCATGGCAGCCCCGGCCACAACCGGACTGAGTAGCGTCCCCGTCAGTGGATAAAGAACACCCGCCGCGATGGGGATCCCAATAACGTTGTAAACAAAGGCTCCCAGCAGGTTCTGCTTCATATTGCGCAGCGTGGCTTTGGCGATTGCCAGGGCATCCACCACGGCATTCAGGTCGTGGCGCATCAGCGTAATGCCGGCGGTTTCAATCGCCACATCGCTGCCGGAGCCCATCGCAATGCCCACATCCGCCTGGGCCAGCGCAGGCGCATCGTTGATTCCGTCACCCACCATCGCCACGATGTTCCCCTGCTGTTGCAGTTCACGGATGGCAGTGGCTTTTCCTTCCGGCAGCACGCCAGCAATAACCTGATCCAGACCCGCTTCCTGAGCGATGGCCCTGGCGGTGATCTCATTATCTCCGGTCAGCATCACCAGCTGGTAGCCCTGGTTACGCAGGCGTTTCAGCGCTGAGACACTTTCGGCTCTTAATGGATCGCGAAGAGAAAACAGGGCGACAATTTTCCCTTCTGCCGCCAGTAACACGGGCGTGATGCCTTTTGCAGCCTGCCGGGTTATCTGTTCGCTGAGGTTTTCCGTAGCGATATTCTGCTGTGCCATCAGGGCGCTGTTACCCAGCCACAGTTCGCTACCCCCGACTTTACCGCTCACCCCCAGCCCCGACAGGGTACGGAATTGCTCACAGTCAGGCAGCTGCTGCTCACCGGCTTTTTCGAGTAAGGCGCGGGCCAGCGGATGTGAAGAACCCTGCTCCAGCGCCGCCGCCCAGGTCAGAACCTGATGCTCATCTGCCCCATTGCAGAGAGTGATATCCACCACGCGCGGGGTACCTTCGGTCAGGGTACCGGTTTTATCAAACACCAGGGTGGTGAGGGTGCTGGCACGCTGCAGTGCGTCCGCATCCCGCACCAGCACGCCAGCTTCTGCTGCACGGCCCACGCCTGAGATGATCGACATCGGCGTAGCCAGACCCAGTGCACAGGGACAGGCGATAATCAGCACCGTAGTGGCAATGACCAGCATATACACTCCGTGCGGAGCAGGGCCGAAGAAGTACCAGACAGCGGCACTCAGCAGGGCTACAGCGACCACGGCGGGCACAAAGACGGCTGAAATTCTGTCGGCCAGCTTGCCGATTTCCGGCTTGCTGCTCTGCGCCTGACGAACGCTGGAAATAATGCGGGAAAGGGTGGTGTTTTTCCCCACGGCGCCGGCAGTAAATAGCACGCTACCATCCTGAAGTACCGTACCGGCGTGGATCTCGTCACCCACCGTTTTCTGTTGTGGCATGGCTTCACCGGTCAGCATTGCTTCATCCAGCCAGGCTTCACCCTGAGTGAGTCTGCCATCCACCGGCACCCGATCGCCGGTGGTCAGACGCAGGGTCATACCGGGATGAACCTCACTCAGCGGCAGGACTTTCTCGCCCCCGTCTGTCACTACCCTGGCGGAGGGAGGAGTGAGATCCAGCAGTTTTTCCAGCGCTTTCGAGGAGCGCTGACGGGCACGCTGCTCCAGCATATGGCCCAGGTTGATCAGGCCGATAATCATCGCACTGGCTTCGTAATAAAGATGACGGGCCTCATGAGGGAAAGCCTCCGGCCAGAGAGTGACCGCCATCGAATAGAGCCAGGCGGCAGCCGTTCCCAGCGCCACCAGCGTATCCATGGTAGCCGTGCCTTTCATCAGGCTGCGTCCGGCACTGCGGTAGAAGTGGCCGCCAGCAACAATCATGACCAGCAAAGTCACCAGGCCGACGATCAGCCAGCCCGGCCGGTTGTTGTCGGTCAGCATCATATTGTCGCCAACCATGCCCCACAGCATCAGCGGGATCCCGAGCGTCAGGGCAAGAATTGCCTGCCAGCGAAAACGCCGCACGGCCTCACGAGCCGTTTGCTGCTGCTTTTCGCGGCGTTCGCCTTCATCTTCAATAATTTCCGCACCATATCCAGCTTGTTTCACGGCGGCGATCAGGGCATCGGGAGCGGCATCGCCCATCACCAAAGCGCTACGCTCTGCCAGATTGACGCGAGCCTGGCTGACACCACCCACTTTCTGCAATGCCGTCTGCACGCGGCTGACGCAGCTTGCGCAGCTCATGCCGTCAATCAGCAGGTGGAAGCTTTCCGCCTGCTGCGCCGGAAGCTGATGAGTTTCCGCTGTCAGCGCTTCCGGCTGGGATTCTGATTCTGTCAGCGGTTCAGCCTTTGGGTGTGCGTTATCCTCTGCCAGCGTGGCGTGATAACCAGCCTGTTCCACGGCGGCAATCAGTTCACTGGCTTCAGCGCTTCCGCTGACGGTGGCTTCAGTAAGGGAGACTTCTGCCTGTTCGACATCGGCACGCTGTTCCAGCGTCTCTCTGACTCTTTTTACGCAGTGTCCGCAGGACAGGCCGTCCAGCGTTAATCTTGTTGTCTGGGTCATGCTTTTCACTCCTTATTACCCGTTTCACCCGGAAGGGGTTTAACAGTAGTAGTAAAGGTTAAACCTTCCATCAAGGGGAAGGTCAAGGAATGATTCTCATGCCTGTTCCGTAACCTTTTATCGCCTGCTGTGACTGAGTGCCCGTCACCTTAAATTCTACCTTTGTCTGGAGAAGGAGCCGGATATCGACCTGCCCCTGTGGATTTAAGCGGCCAGGCTGGCATTTATAAGATTGATTTCTTCGATCCGGCGTTGGTTCATGTTGAGAAGGCTGTAGTCAAAAGATTCGATATTCTTTAATTTATGATCGTATGCCTGCTTAAGTGCTGATTCTGATTTTACCGTTAAAATAAACTGATTATACATACATCAACTCTCCATCACGGGGAAGGTCAGGAAGCAGAGATGAATATCAGCGATGTGGCTAAAAAAACCGGGCTGACCAGTAAAGCCATCCGGTTTTATGAAGAGAAAGGGCTGGTCACTGCGCCGTTACGCAGTGAGAACGGCTACCGCAGTTACACAGCCCGGCATATCGAAGAGCTGACGCTGCTGCGCCAATCCCGGCAGGTGGGGTTTACGCTGGAAGAGTGCCGCGAAATGGTGATGCTGTTTAACAATCCGCAGCGCCACAGCGCCGATGTTAAAGCCAGGACGCTGGATAAGGTGGCGGAAATAGAGTCGCACATCAGGGAACTGAATCAGATGCGCGATCGTCTTCTGGCACTGGCGGCAAGTTGCCCTGGCGATAACGGCGCTGACTGCCCGATCATCAACGATCTGGCTGGCTGTTGTCACACGACTAAATCCTCTGAGTAGGAGAGCAATCCTTTTCCGGTGTTCTGGCAGGAGGCACGTATCATGCCGGGAAACAGCGCCCAATAATGCGGGAAAATAATGGCGGATTTAACTCAGCCGCAGCAGATAAGGCGGCAGTTCGGGCACCGGTAACACTGAAAGCACCTTGAGTTTTTGCAGCGTGCGGATCCGCGAACGCTCCAGATGTTCCCGCAGCGCCATTGCAGCCAGATCCCAGTTTCCTTCCAGCAATCTCTCGTAGACCAGCCGGTGCTCACTGACGATCGCGTCGTCTATTGGGATCGCCAGCATCTCATAAAAAATGCGCATGACGATAAAGGGTGACTGGTTCTGTCGCAGGATCTCCATCATCGTCCGGTTGCCTGCAGGCTCCAGACAGTAGAGGTGAAGATCGTCTTCAATCTGCTCCAGTTCAGCCGGACCGATCCGTTTGCCACTCGCCTGATCCAGACGCTGAAGATTCGCCAGAATCTGTTGCCGCGGCAGATGAGGTGCGGCTTTACGTAAGGCCGTGGCCTCCAGGCTGGCCCGGATTTCATAGCGATCGCCGATCTCTCTGGCCGTCAGCGGGCCAGCCAGCCAGTGGGAATAGGGCTCTTTTTCGACCAGACCTTTGTCCCGCAGGCGCATCAGACTTTCGCGGATGCTGTTACGACTGACGTTACAGAACTCCGCGGCCTGGGCTTCATTCAGCTGATAATGACCAAATACCATGCAGGTTGAGAGGGCCTGTTGCAGACTGTGCAGCACCTTTTCGCCGGTGCTACGGGTATCCACCAGCTCACGCTCCTGATCCAACCCCAGCAGGCTGCGGCTCAGGGCAATCCGATGGGGCTCAACCTCTTCATTTGGCCCGGCCACAATAAAACCGCGCCCTTCAAAACGGGTGATCAGCCCCCGATCGTGCAGCAGGCTTAACGCTTTACGAACCGGCACGCGACTGGTGCCAAAAAGCTGTGCCAGTGGGCCTTCCAGCAATACCAGCCCATGCGGTACTTTGCGGGCAATGATGGCATCTTCCAGCACCTCGCGGATCGTTTCGTAGCGTGCCGGGGCTTTTGCCTCAACCTTTGTGCTGTCAGTGACCATCCTTCTATCCCACTTTCCCGCCGAAGAAGTGTCTATTATGTCACATTGCCCGGATGATAAAATTAACCAGGCTGGCTTTGCCGTCCACCTGTTGATGCTATTACACTGCCGTATCCGCTCGATACTGCGAACAGAAAGCCGTTTATAGGGATTAAAAATGAATCTTCTGATGAACTCCGCAGCCGTGGCGACAAACCAGATTACCCTGCGGGTGCTGGGCACCTCCGTGACCCTGCTGGAGCAGCTTCGCCTGCGGGCAGAGCAGGATCTGGGGATAAAAATAGAGTATCTGTTACGCAGTGTGGGAGACGCTCAGCGCATTGCGGTGATGCAGCCTGAAAGCTACGATCTCTACGACCAGTGGTTCCACAATATTGATTTTGTCTGGCCTGCAAGGGCTATCCAGCCGCTGGACATTGTCAGACTGCGCTACTGGGATGAGATCAACGCCCTGCCAAAACAGGGTACGCTGATCCCCGGAGGGAAACTGGGTGACGGTAGCGTGCCGGTCAACCGTCTCTATGTGCAGCATGATGGCAGTCTTGGGGGCCAGCCTACCGGTCAGATCAGCATGCTGCCGCTGACGCACAATGCGGACAGCTTTGCTTACCATCCAGACCGGTTACCAGCGGCATTAAAAGGGCAAGCTGAAAGCTGGGGCTGGTTGCTGCATCCGGCGTTTTCGGGGCAGGCCGCTCTGCAGGATGATGCGGCAATAGGCGCGCTGGATGCGGTGCTGGCTGTGCAGGGAGCAGGTCTGGGCGAGTTTGCCAATCCGGGCAATTTAACCCTTGAAGAGATCGACAATTTAACGACAGTGCTGGCACGCTTACGCCGTCAGGGGCACTTTGCGGCTTTCTGGTCGACGCAGGATGAAGCCTGCGAGCTGATTGAAAATCAACAGGTCGGGGTGCAGAGTTTGTGGGCGCCTGCCTATTTCCGTCATCATTTCCGCCAGAGAGGTTATAAGATGGCAACCCCGCTGGAAGGCTACCGCGCCTGGTACGGCGGCCTGTCACTCTCCCGATGCGCCACCGGAAAAATCAAAGATGCTGCTTATGCCTATCTCAACTGGTGGCAGTCGGGCTGGGCTGGTGCAATTATGGCCCGTCAGGGTTATTACATCTCCAATCCTGAGCGTACGCGTGCGCATCTTTACCCGGCAGAGTGGGATTTCTGGTACGGCGGTAAAGCCGCCAGTGAAATTTTGCCTGATGCGGCAGGAAATCCGTTGATCGCCAAAGGTGAGGTCCGCGATGGCGGCAGTTACGAACAACGGATGAGTCATATTGGTGTCTGGAACTCGGTGATGGATGAGCATAACTACCTGGTCAGACGCTGGCAGGACGCCCTGCGCGCCTGATGACTTTCAGCGTTACCCCTTCCACGGCTACCACCGTGACCGGGGTGCCTGCCGGAAAATCTTCGGCGGCCTGTACGCGCCAGCCGCTGTCACCAATTCGCACATGGCCGAAACCATCGACCAGGGGTTCATCCAGCGTCAGTTCCCGTCCAATCAGCTGGATACCTCGCTGATTGAGCGAAGAGGTGGGTTGCGTACGCTCCCGTGCTTTCAGCCAGCGATACCATCCCAGGGCGGAAAGCACGGTCAGCAGCGCAAAGCTGATCCCCTGCCACTCCCAGGGTAACGGCACCAGCCACACCAGCAGACTGACCAGCAAAGCTGCGATGCCGCTCCACAGCAGATAGCCGCTGGCGCCAAGCATTTCGGCAGCCAGCAGAATACCGCCCAGCGAGAGCCAGAGCCACCAGGGTTTGAAGATCAGTTCGGCTAACATTATGCACCCCGGCCTTTTTTGGACTCCCCAAGCAGCTCGGCTATCCCGGCAACAGACCCCATCAGACTGCTGGCTTCCAGCGGAACCATCACGATTTTGCTGCTGTTTGAGGTACCAATTTTCTGCAGGGCGTCGGTGTATTTTTGGGCAACAAAGTAGTTAATGGCCTGAATGTCGCCAGCGGCGATCGCTTCAGATACCATCCGGGTGGCACGGGCTTCAGCTTCCGCGCTACGTTCGCGCGCTTCGGCCTGCAAAAAGGCTGACTGACGTTCTCCCTCTGCCTTGAGGATCTGCGACTGTTTGTCCCCCTCAGCACGCAGAATAGCAGCCTGGCGAACCCCTTCAGCTTCAAGAATATCGGCGCGCTTGGTGCGCTCGGCTTTCATCTGTGCATTCATTGAAGCGATCAGTTCCGCTGGCGGGCGCACGTCGCGGATTTCAATACGGGTAATTTTGACGCCCCAGGGGTTGGTGGCTTCATCCACAATCCGCAGCAGGCGGGTGTTGATGTTATCGCGCTGGGAAAGCATCTCATCCAGCTCCATTGAACCCAGTACGGTACGCATGTTGGTCATCGTCAGGTTGATGATGGCCAGATGAAGGTTGCTGACCTCATAGGCGGCACGCGGGGCGTCCACCACCTGCGTAAAACAGACGGCATCAATGGTGACGCTGGCATTGTCTTTAGAGATGATTTCCTGCGAGGGAATATCCAGCACCTGTTCCATCATGTTGATCTTACGACCAACACGATCCATAAAAGGCACCAGAAGATTGAGGCCGGGTTGCAGCGTTTTGGTATAGCGGCCAAACCGCTCCACCGTCCACTGATAGCCCTGAGGAACGATTTTAATGCCTGCCCAGACAACGATCAGGGCCAGAACAATAATAACGGGAATAACAGTAAGCATATAACCTCCGGATTGTTGTTACAGGGCCGACTCATTCGGCCCACTCCCGTTATCGCTCAGCCGCCCTCACAGCGGGCCGGCAATCAGGGGAAAATCAGTAAAGCAGGGAATAAAGCTGACGACGGTATTTTGCCGCCAGCGCATCACCTGTTCCCAGCGCGGCCAGGATCTCCTGCAGCATTTTACGCGCCTGGCCGTCGGCGGCAGCTAAATCTTTCTTCAAATGACCAAAAAGCAGTTCTAGCGCTTCCTCATTACGGCCTACCTGATGCAGTTGAAGCGCCAGCTTGGTCGCCAGTTCTGCATTTTCCGGATCGGCTTCAATCTGCTGCTGCAGATGCTGGATCTCCGGGGTGTCTGCAGCCTGCTTAAGCAGATCGATCTGCGCCCTCAGGCCCTGGTAACGGGTATCTTTGTCCTGCAACGGCACCACATCCAGCACGGCTTCTGCCTCGTCGCTGCGATTCAGCGCAATCAGTGCTTCAGCCAGCAGGAAGCCCATTTCGCTGTTCTGATTGCTTAACTGCCACGCCTCTTTCAGCAGGGGAAGGGCCTCCAGCACTTTGCCTTCTTCCATCAACTGCATACCTTCCTGCGCTTTCAGCTCTTCCTGCTTCGGCAGCACTTTTTCAAGCAGGGTGCGGATCGCCTCTTCCGGCTGGGGGCCCTGGAAGCCATCTACCGGTTGACCGTTCTGGAACAGGTAAACGGTAGGAATTGAGCGCAGCCCAAACTGCTGGGCAACCGCAGGCTCGGCATCGCAATCTAACTCAGCCAGAATAAACTGTCCGGCATATTCCTGAGCCAGACGCTCCAGAACCGGCGTCAGCTCCTGGCAGTGCTGGCTGCGGGCAGACCAGAAGTAGAACAGCACCGGCACCTGCATTGACTGCTCAAGCGTCTGTTGCAGGTTGGTTTCGTTGATCGTAACAATTGCAGCTTGTGGTGACATGAATTCGTCTCTTATCCAGGGTTTATTACTTTATTGGGGCGCAGGGCGGGGCTTCAAGGCTTATCCGCGCTTTCCGCTTATTTCCCGCGCAAAATGCGATCCAGCATCCAGCCCGGCAGTAAACGCCGTAACAGCGTCATCGCATGGGCGACCAGCGTCACCGGATATCGCAGGCGTGGATGATTGCTCTCAAAAGCATGGCGCAGTTTGGGCAAAATTGCCTCGGGAGGGAGCGTGAAGCGGGCCGCAATCCCGGGATTTTTTACCGGCTTATCCTCTTGCGCCTGACGGACATTATCGGTGAAGCGGGTTTTTATCGGGCCAGGTTCAATCAGGCTGACCCGGATGCCGCTGCCGTGTAACTCCATTCGCAGCGCATCTGACCAGGCTTCAAGTGCATACTTACTGGCCGCGTAGGCACCCCGGCCAGGGGTGGAAATCAGCCCCATTACGGAGCTGGTATTCACAATTCGCGCCGATCCACTGGCGCGCAGTGCCGGAAGCAGAAGGGTGGTGAGCTGGTGAGTGCCAAAGAGATTGGTGGCGAACTGCTGCTCCATCTGCTGGCGCGTAATCGACTCCAGCGGGCCATAAACGCCATAGCCACCATTGTTAAACAGACCAAAGATACGGTTGTCGCTCAGGATAAGTATTTCAGCGGCGGCACGCTCCACGCTCTGGCTGTCGTTGAGATCCAGTTCAATCCCCGTAAACCCAAGATCGTTCATCCGCTGCACATCTTCCGGCTTACGACAGGCGGCAAAAATCCGGTAGCCACGGCGCAATAAATCGTTGGCGGCCACCAGACCAATACCGCTGGAACAGCCGGTTATTACTATGATTTTTTGCATAACTTTACCTGTTAACCGTCTGCAAACCCTGTTACTCATGCTTAACTAGTGGAGCCAGCTCTTTGGCCATCAACCCGGCAATAAACGGCTGGGCATCAGGATTAGGATGGATGCCATCCTGCTGCATCCATTCAGGCTTCAGATAGACCTGCTCCATGAAAAAGGGCACCAGCGGGATGGAAAATTCTTTTGCCAGCTTCGGGTAAATTTCACTAAAAGATTCGGTATAGCGGCGGCCATAGTTGGCCGGCAGACGGATTTGCATCAGTAACGGCTGCGCATCGGCAGCTTTAACCTGAGCAATAATTTTACTGAGATCCTGCTCGATATTCTTCGGCGGGAAGCCCCGTAAACCGTCATTGCCTCCCAGCTCGATCAGTACCCAGCGAGGCTGATGCTGTTTCAGCAACGAGGGCAGGCGCGCCAGCCCCTGCGTGGCAGTGTCGCCGCTTATGCTACCGTTAACAATGGCAGGCGTTTTCTGCCACTTATCATTGAGTAACGCAGGCCACGCGGTGGTTGCAGACATCTGGTAACCGGCACTTAAGCTGTCGCCGAGCACCAGCAGGGTGTCGGCCGCCGTCGCGCGGAGCGTCATCAGGGCCAATAATAACAGGAACGGGTAATGCCAGCGGAAAACATTCTTGAAGTTCATCGTCTTAGTAAGTCCGTCGGTCAGGGTGAGCATCAGCTTTCCATCCTTACCGGAGTTGAGCTGGTTGTCAAACCGGCTGAAACCATTGCGCTGATTGGTGAGTCCGGTTCCGGCAAATCCACTCTGCTGGGTATTCTGGCCGGGCTGGATGATGGTTCTGAAGGCGAGGTCTTTCTGTTGGGCTCGCCGCTGCACTCGATGGATGAAGAGCAACGAGCCGGACTAAGAGCAAAGAGCGTTGGCTTCGTTTTCCAGTCATTTATGCTGGTGCCAACGCTGAATGCGCTTGAGAACGTGCAACTGCCAGCGTTGCTGAGGGGGAGAGCGATCGCCACAGTCGGGAACAGGCTCAGGCCCTGCTGGCGCAGCTTGGCCTGGCCGAACGTCTGACGCATCTGCCTTCTCAGCTTTCGGGCGGCGAGCAGCAGCGTGTGGCGCTGGCGAGAGCCTTCAATGGCCGTCCGGCACTGCTGTTTGCTGATGAACCCACGGGCAACCTTGACCGCAAAACGGGCGACCGCATTGCCGATCTGCTGTTCTCCCTCAACCGTGATTTTGCCACCACGCTGATCCTTGTGACCCACGATGAGCAACTGGCCGCACGCTGTGACCGGCGGCTGCGCGTGCGTGACGGCAAGCTGTGGGAGGAAGCATGATCTGGCGCTGGTTCTGGCGTGAGTGGAAATCGCCTTCGCTGCTGATTGTCTGGCTGGCTTTGACGCTGGCCGTGGCCTGCGTTCTGGCACTGGGCTCGCTCAGCGACAGGATGGAAAAGGGATTAACCCAGCAAAGCCGCGATTTTATGGCGGGCGACCGCACGCTGCAAAGCTCGCGCGAAGTGCCGCAGGCGTGGCTGGATGAGGCAAGAAAACAGGGATTACAGGTTGGGCGTCAGCTCACTTTTATGACCATGACTTTTGCTTCTGATACGCCGCAGCTCGCCTCCGTCAAAGCGGTGGACGATCTCTATCCGATGTTTGGCAAGCTGGCTACGGAGCCTGCGGGATTGAAACCGGCTGCCGGTACCGTACTGGCTGCGCCGCGTTTGCTGGCCCTGCTTAACCTGAAAGCAGGCGGAAATCTGGATGTGGGTGATACCACGCTGCGCATTGCAGGCGAGGTGGTACAAGAGCCGGACGCGGGCTTCAATCCTTTCCAGACGGCTCCCAGACTGTTAATGAATCTGGCCGACCTTGGTAAAACCGGGGCCATCCAGCCAGGAAGTCGCGTGACCTGGCGCTATAAATTCGCCGGTACGCCGCAGCAATTAAGTCAGTATGACCGTTTTATCGAGGCCAATATCAAACCCGAGCAGCGCTGGATAAGCGTGGAAAATTCAGAAGATGCGCTGGGGAAATCCATGCAGCGGGCGCAACAGTTCCTGCTGCTTTCGGCTCTGCTGACGCTGATGCTGGCCATAGCGGCGGTTGCCGTAGCGATGAATCACTACTGCCGCAGTCGTTATGATCTGGTCGCGGTGTTGAAAACCCTGGGGGCTAACCGGGCAGCGCTGAGAAAACTGATTGTCGGGCAGTGGCTGGCTGTGCTGCTACTGGCGGCGGTGTGCGGCGGAGCAATTGGCATGGGCTTTGAAGTAATTTTACTTCAGATGCTCAAGCCGGTTCTGCCCGGCGAATTGCCTCCGGCCAGCGGCTGGCCGTGGCTGTGGGCGATTGGCTCACTCTTTATCATCTCGCTGCTGGTGGGCATGCGTCCCTATCGCTTACTGCTGGCTACTCAGCCTTTGCGTGTATTGCGGCGGGATGCTGTCGCCAACGTCTGGCCGCTGAAATTCTACCTTCCGGCGATGGCTCTGGTGGTCATTGCGCTGCTGGCCGCGCTGGTCGGTGGCAGCAAACTGCTCTGGGCACTGGTGGGCGGTATTGTCCTGTTGTCGGCGCTGTTAGGTGCAATTGGCTGGGGCGGTCTGATACTGCTTCGCCGGTTTAGCGTGCGCAATCTGGCGTTCCGGCTGGCCATTAATCGCCTGTTAAGGCAGCCCTGGACCACGCTCAGCCAGCTGGCGGCCTTCTCTCTGTCATTTATGCTGCTGGCATTGCTTCTGGTGATGCGCGGCGATCTGCTGGATCGCTGGCAGCAGCAGCTCCCCCTGGCAGCCCAAACTATTTCCTGCTCAATATGACCCAGGAGCAGGTTCCACAGGTAAAAACCTTTCTTGAGCAGCATAAGGTGGTGCCACAGACCTTCTATCCGATCGCCAGAGTCAGGCTCACCGGCATCAATCATCAACCTGCCGATCCGGCGCTGGATGGTTCCCTGAACCGCGAACTGAATCTGACCTGGCAGGAGCAGTTGCCGGATCACAACCCTCTGACGGCTGGAAGCTGGCCGCCGAAGCAGGGGGAAGTGTCGATGGAAGAGGAGCTGGCAGGCCGGCTTAAGGTGAAACTGGGCGACACCCTGACGTTCACCGGGGATACCCAGGATTTCACCGCCAAAATTACCAGCCTGCGTAAAGTCGACTGGGAGAGCCTGAAGCCGAATTTCTTCTTTATCTTCCCGCGTGGCGCGCTGGTAGATCAGCCACAAACCTGGCTTACCAGCTTCAGGCTGGAGGGCAACAATCCGCTGCTGGCACAGCTTAACCGACAGTTCCCGACGTTGAGCCTGCTGGATATCGGCAGCATTCTGCGTCAGATTGGGCAGGTGCTGGCGCAGGTGAGCCAGGCGCTGGAAATCATGGTGATCCTGGTGACCGCCTGTGGTGTGCTGCTGCTGCTGGCGCAAATCCAGGTTGGCATGCGTCAGCGCAGGCAGGAGCTGGTGGTTTACCGCACGCTGGGAGCGAGTAAAAAACTGCTGCGTGGAACCCTGTGGTGTGAGTTTGCATTACTGGGCGCCGTTTCAGGTATTGCCGCGGCCATCGGGGCAGAAGCCGCGTTATGGGGCCTGCAACGTAAAGTCTTCGACTTCCCCTGGGAGCCGGACTACCTGCTATGGATTATTCTGCCCTTAACCGGTGCCGTTTTGCTTTCCCTGTGTGGCGGCTGGCTTGGGGTTCGTTTATTAAAAGGTAAAGCCCTTTTCCGGGGCTACAACGCCGCATAAACAGAGGCCGGTAGCTGCCGGCCTGCTATTTTCATCATGATTAATGACACTACTACAGCATAACCTCCGTGCAGTCGGGTGCACTGCCGCACCGGATAGTGCTTTGTGGGCGGTCAACGTTAGAGGTACTATTAACGTAATTTCTGGCTAAGGATGGAGTAAGTATGTTGCACCTGCTTGATGTGAATTACAGTTTCCTGTCTGAACTGAAATCCAGAGAACTCTTTACTCTAAGAAAGAAAGTTTTTAAAGACCGGCTCAACTGGCTGGTAAATGCTGAGAACAATATGGAGTCGGATGAATATGATAATCCCAGAACGACCTATATTTTTGGCATTTATCAGGAAGTCTGTATCTGCAGCCTGCGATTCATAAATATCAAATATCCGAATATGATTACCGGCACCTTCAAATCCTGGTTTAAAAATGTGGAGCTGCCTCAGGGGAATTATGTGGAAGCCAGCCGCCTTTTTATTGACAAGGATCGTGTTCAGGCGCTGGAGCTTCGTCAGCAGCCTGTCAGCGCTTTGCTGTTTCTTTCCATGATTAACTATGCCAGACATTATGGATATGAGGGAATCTATGCCATCGTCAGCCATCCGATGTATCTGATTTTCAAAAAATCCGGCTGGGGAATTTCGGTAGTGGAACAGAGTCTGTCTGAAAAAGACGAAAATATTTATCTGATATTTATGCCCGTTGATAAAGGGAACCAGCAAACGCTGATGGCGCTGGTAAAAGCAAAGGTTCCCGCCTTAACGTGCCGGCTGAACAGCTGGCCGCTCTCATTCCCCGTCAGGCTGCACCGGACGGATAAGGTTTAGCTCAATACCCAGTCGGATGGCGTGTTTAGCGTTGGACACGCCTAATTTCTTCACCGCATTGCCCATGTGATATTTCACAGTGGTCAATTTAATGCCCAGAATCAACGCAATTTCCTGGTAAGATTTACCTACGCTGGCCCAGTAAATAATTTCATTTTCGCGGTTGGAAAATATCTCGCGGGTATTCATCTCATTGAAGTCGGCTTTTCTTGCCAGCTCCTGATAAAGCTGTGACAGTTTTTCATGAGCCGTAATCAATAACATCTGAAGCTTGCTTCTGTTATTATGAATTAACTCTTCGATATTATCGTCGCAGTGTTTATCTAACATCAGAGAGAGCACCACCAGATTATTATTATGGTCATGCAATACAAAGGTGTAGCCGTTAATGATGTCGTGATTACGTGCCATATCAAATAATTTTGGCACTTTCACGCCCTGATTCAGCATCAGGTTTTCATCCCAGGAAAAGGGGGTCAGTCGGTAAAGCGCGGTAATTAATACCGGATCGATGAACTGGAAATTGTTATCGATATAGACTTTAAACCACTCCGGACGGTTTGAGATAATCGAGAAATCCGCCGGATTCCTTTTGCTCATGATGGCGTAGGCGTATTTGATGTTGTTGAACTGGACCAGTTTACGTTCCAGATAATCCTTGATTGACGTGTTAATAGCTTGATTATCAAAAAATAACTTAGCCATGTCATTATCTCCCTGGGAAATAGTGCTTCCATCGTGAATCAGAGACTTTAACATAAATTTAATCTACCGGCTAACCCTACAGGGCAGAGCAACGGTGTGAAAAGCATCAAAAGAGAAAGGAAAGGTAACAGGGAAGAAAACAAGGATCGCAGGCTGGAAAGGCAGGGGGTAAGGGTGAACCAGATCGCGCCTGAACAGTTTTAAAGGTGAATTTAATTTACCATTTTAAACTCTTCGGTTTGGTACTGGTTCCCTTGGTGTTGGCAAAATAAAATCTAAAGTACTAATAATTAACTATATTTATTTTTTTGGTTCGCCAATACAATACGATGTTTGAATCATTAATGGTAGCCATACTTAAGTACAGTTAAGCACTGTTCTTTTTCACCCGCGAGTGGCAGCAGTAACTGTTTATCGCGGGTTGCCTGCCTTAAACGTCCAGTTTTTCCACTGCCCAGGCAATGCCGCTGGCATAGTCCGCAGGCAATTGCGGGACCAGCGCCTTAAGGGCCGCCTGCAATGACGTTTTACTGACATCAGAGAGGTTAAGGTGGCCAACTTTGCGCCCTGGCCGCACTTCTTTCTCATACCAGTGCAGATGCACCAGCGGCTCATTAAGCCAGTCCAGGTTTACCGCCGTCCCAATCAGGTTAACCATTACTGAAGGGGTGCTGACCACAGGCCGGGGCAGTGGCAAATCCAGAATAGCGCGCAGATGCAGCTCGAACTGGCTGATCGAAGCCCCGTTCTGCGTCCAGTGGCCGCTGTTGTGCACCCGGGGAGCCAGTTCATTAATCAGCAGGCCTTCCGGTACCACAAAGCACTCCATCGCCATAACACCGACATACTTCAGCTCATGCATAATGGCTGAGAGCATCGATTCGGCCTGCTTTTGCAGAGCGGCGTCTGGCTCAGGCAACACCACGCTGGTGCGTAAAATGCCATCCTGATGGAGGTTGTGCGTCAGGGGATAAAATACAGTGCTGCCGTCATGGGCACGGGCGCCAACCAGAGAAACTTCTCCAGAAAAGTTAATGCCCTGCTCAACAATGCACTCACCGTAGCAGTCGGCAGGCAGAGCATCTGTTTCATTCGCCCGCAGGCGCCACTGACCACGGCCGTCGTAACCGCCCGTGCGGCGCTTGACGATAGCCAGTTCGCCCAGATCTGAGAACACCTGAGGCCACTCTGCGGCATCCGCCAGCAGCTGCCACGGCGCGGTAGCAAGACCAAGCTGGTCCAGCAGCTGCTTTTGTGTCAAACGATCGGCCAGGCGGGGAAAGATATCGCGGTTCACAAAGGCGCTGTGGGTTGCCAGCTCGCGCGTCAGAGCCGTTTCCGGCCAGCGCTCAATTTCAGCGGTGATCACGCTTTGCTGAACAGGCAGTGCTTCGGGGTCGGCATCCAGTCCGACAGGGTAGACGGCAATGCCCAGCGGCTCACCGGCCTGGCGCAGCATGCGGCCAAGCTGACCATTTCCTAATACGCAAACCGGCTTCATGCTTCCTCCCGCGGATCCGGGTTGTTCAGCACTTCGTCAGTCTGGGCCTGACGCCAGTTGGCCAGACGGGAAGAGAGATCTTTATCGTGGATCGCCAGGATCTGCGCCGCCAGCAGGGCAGCATTGGCTGCGCCGGCTTTGCCAATCGCCAGGGTGCCAACCGGAATACCGCGTGGCATCTGTACGATGGAGTAAAGGCTGTCGACACCGCTCAGCGCTGCGCTTTGCACCGGTACGCCCAGCACCGGCACCAGGGTTTTCGCTGCCAGCATTCCCGGAAGATGAGCCGCGCCGCCTGCGCCAGCAATAATGACCTGAATGCCGTTATCCGCCGCCTGTTCGGCAAAGCTGAACAGCTTGTCCGGCGTGCGGTGGGCCGAGACCACTTCGCACTCGAATGGGACAGCCAGGGCAGTAAGTATCTCCGCGGCAAATTGCATGGTTGCCCAGTCACTTTTGGAACCCATAACAATAGCAATGCGGGCCGGTGCGGCGTTGGAAGACATCGGGGTCTGACTCCTGTGATTGTACAAACGTCATCTGACAGCCTCTGCGGTGGTCAGATGGGAAGGGCAAAGAGAATATCACGACTCTGCGGCAAGGAAAACGTTTGCTCAGGCCTCAACAGGCCCTTTTGGGCACTATTTGACGCTTCAGAAGGGGAAAGAGATCAGGGTAGTTTCACTGGGGCTGACCCGAATCATCGAGCCTTCGCTGTGCCAGGCACCCAGCACCAGCCGTTCAGCAGGCTGACCATTAATGTCCAGCGCGTGGACAGCAGGGCGATGGGTATGGCCGTGGATCAGATACCGGACCTGATGACGCGCCATGGCTTGTGTGACTGCTTCAGCATTGACGTCCATGATGCGCAGATCTTTGCTGCTGTTAGCCTGTTTGCTGCCTGCACGCATTTTTGCAGCAATTCGCTGACGCACAAATAGAGGCAGGGCCAGAAATACTTTTTGCAGCCAGGGTTGGTGAACCTTGCGACGAAAACGCTGATAGCCCTGATCGTCAGTACACAGCGTGTCACCGTGCATTATCAGGATCCGCTTGCCATAAAGCTCAGGCACCTGCTCCTCAGGAAGCAGGGTCATTCCGCTTGCTGCAGCAAAGCGTTTACCGATCAGAAAATCACGGTTACCGTGAATGAAATAGCAGGGCACGCCCTGTTGCTGAAGCGCTTTCAGCGCGGAGGCAATCTCAGCGTGAAGCGGATCAGGATCGTCATCGCCGATCCAGGCTTCAAACAGGTCGCCAAGGATATAGAGCGCATCCGCCTGAGGCGCTTCACGCCGTAAAAAAGCAAGAAAACCGGCAGTGATTGCCGGTTCTTCTTCACACAGATGGAGATCTGCGATAAACAGCGTATGAGGCATTATTCGCTGACGGTGACTTTCTGGATCACAACGTCTTCTTTTGGCACGTCCTGATGCATACCGCTACGGCCAGTAGAAACCGCTTTGATTTTCTCAACCACGTCCATGCCTTCAACCACTTCAGCGAACACGCAGTAACCCCAGCCCTGCAGGCTTTCGTCACGGAAGTTCAGGAAGTCGTTGTCTGCCACGTTAATAAAGAACTGGGCAGTAGCGGAGTGAGGTGCCTGAGTACGGGCCATCGCCAGCGTACCCTTGGTGTTTTTCAGACCGTTGCTGGCTTCGTTCTGGATTTCTGCTTTGGTATCTTTCTGCTTCATGCCGGGTTCAAAGCCGCCGCCCTGAACCATAAAGCCGTTGATAACGCGGTGGAAGATTGTGTTGTCGTAAAAACCTTCACGGCAGTAATCCAGGAAGTTGGCAACGGTGGCCGGCGCTTTATCGTCGAAAGTTTTGATGACGATATCGCCATGATTTGTCTGGAAAGTGACCATATTCTCATCCTGTAAAGGTTGGGGGTTTTTGATAAACCGGTGCTGGCGACATTCAGTGGCCAGCACACTATTAATAGACGGCTTTTATATCACAAAATGTGATGACGAGTCAGCATCGCTGCATAACAGCCGCCGGCATAACCTTGCTTTGCATGGCGCTTCCGTTAACAATACGGCAGAATATGCTTTTCACCGGTTATCACCCGCACACGTCAAAACGGAATGTCTCAATGCTAAAGATTTTCAATACCCTGAGTCGTCAAAAAGAGGAATTTAAACCTATTCATGCCGGTCAGATCGGCATGTACGTGTGCGGCATTACCGTTTACGACCTGTGTCACATTGGACACGGCAGAACTTTTGTGGCCTTTGATGTGGTAGCCCGCTACCTGCGTTATCTCGGATACTCGCTGAAATACGTCCGCAACATCACCGATATCGACGACAAAATTATCAAGCGCGCCAACGAAAACGGCGAGACGGTTGAAGAGCTGACCAACCGGATGATCGCCGAAATGCATAAAGATTTTGCCGCGCTCAATATCTTACCGCCAGACCAGGAGCCACGCGCCACGCGCCACATCAGCGAGATCATTGAGATCGTCAGCAAACTGATCGATCGCGATCACGCTTATGTAGCCAGCAATGGCGATGTGATGTTCTCCGTCAGCAGCGATCCTGATTATGGTCTGCTGTCACGCCAGGATCTGGATCAGTTGCAGGCCGGCGCGCGGGTGGAAGTTGAAGCCGATGTGAAGCGTAATCCGATGGATTTCGTGTTGTGGAAAATGTCCAAAGCCGATGAGCCAAGCTGGCCTTCCCCCTGGGGAGCGGGTCGCCCTGGCTGGCATATTGAGTGTTCGGCCATGAACTGCAAACAGCTGGGCGATCACTTTGATATCCACGGCGGCGGATCGGATTTGATGTTCCCTCACCACGAAAATGAGATTGCTCAGTCTTCCTGTGCCCACGATGGCCCCTACGTGAACTACTGGATGCACTCCGGGATGGTGATGGTTGATCGCGAGAAGATGTCCAAATCGCTGGATAATTTCTTTACCGTCCGCGACGTGCTGGAGCATTTTGATGCGGAAACCGTTCGCTACTTCCTGATGTCCGGCCATTATCGCAGCCAGCTTAACTACGCTGAAGATAACCTGAAGCAGGCCCGTTCAGCGCTGGAGCGTCTCTATACGGCAATACGTAACACCGATACCTCCGTTGAGGCGGCGGGTGGTGAGGAGTTCGAAACACGCTTCCGTGAAGCGATGAATGATGACTTCAACACGCCTGAAGCTTACTCCGCGCTGTTTGACCTGGCGCGTGAGGTGAACCGCCTGAAGGCAGAGGATATGGCGGCAGCCAACGGCCTCGCGGCTAAACTTCGTCAGCTTGCTGGCGTGCTCGGCCTTCTTGAGCAGGATCCTGAGCTGTTCCTGCAAAATGGTGCGAAGACCAACGATGATGAAGTGGCAGAAATCGAAGCCCTGATCAGACTGCGTCTTGATGCCCGCAGGGATAAAAACTGGGCGCAGGCTGATATGGCCCGCGACAGGCTGGTAGCTATGGGTATCGTTCTGGAAGATGGCCCGCAGGGAACCAGCTGGCGCCGTAAGTAACACCGGAACCTCTGCCCTGGATCCCAGAATATCGCGGCCGGGGCGAGCGGCACTGTTAATCCATCACAGGGGCGAAAGCCCCTGTTTGTTTTCTGCGGGGCAACCATGACTATCCGTCAACTCTCGCTGTCTGGCTTCCGTTCTGTCCGCGAAGTCACTCTGGAGCTGTCACAGCTCAATGTTATCAGCGGCCCCAACGGCTGTGGCAAATCCAACCTGTATAAAGCGGTGCGTCTGCTGCATGAAGCGGCCAGCGGGCGATTGTCTGCCGCATTAGCGGAAGAGGGCGGGATCCAGAAAACGATGTGGGCGGGTGCGCCAAAGCGGGGGGAATCCCGGCGGAACGGCAAACGTATGGTGCTGGGCGTGGAGATGGATGACTATGAGTATCAGCTGGAGATTGGTTTCCCTGAGCCGCTGATCAGCCTGTTCAATCTGGATCCGCTGGTGAAAGCCGAAAACATCTGGCTCAGCGGACAGCGGCAGCGACCCTCTTCACGGCTGCTGGAGCGGAAAAATCAGGCGGCCTTTCTTAACAATATAGACGGTGAGCGCATTGCTTATCCCTCTTCGCTGCATGAGGAAGAGTCCGTCTTCTCACAGCTCTCCGATCCTCACCTTTATCCGGAAGTCTCCCAGGTCCGTGAAAATCTTAGCAAGTGGCGCTTCTACCACGAATTCGCAGTCTGGCCTGGCTCACCCATCCGTGTGCCACAGGTAGGCATTCGTGCGCCCGTACTGGCGCATGATGGTCATAACCTCGCGGCAGCTTTTGAAACAATCCGCGAGCGTGGGCACACCGAACTGCTCTTTTCAGTGCTGACGGAGGCTTTTCCGGGCAGTGAATTTTTTGTTGAAGCCCAGGGAGGACGTTTCCAGATGCTGATGCAACGCCAGGGGATCTTAAGGCCGCTGGAAGTCGCCGAACTGTCGGATGGCACGCTGCGTTTTTTATGTCTGGTGGTGGCGCTCCTGAGTCCAAGGCCGCCCACTTTTATGGCGATCAACGAACCTGAAAACAGCCTGCATCCTGATTTACTGCCTGCGCTGGCATTACTGATCGCCGAAGCAAGCCGCTACAGCCAGATTTGGGTCACCAGCCACTCGCCAGCATTGGCAGAACAAATCGGCCGGCATTGTGACCTTCGGCATTATCAGCTTTCACAAAGGGAAGGGGAAACTGTGGTGCTGTAGAAGCCCTGCCGGAGAGGCAGGGCAGATCGGTCAGGCTACAACGGAGATGCTGTTGCCTTCAAATACCACGGTCTGACCGCTGACTATCTTGCAGCGCTTGCGGGTCTCCACCACGCCATCAACGGTAACCAGGCCTTCCGCTATCAGCAACTTTGCTCTTGCGCCGCTTTCCACTAAACCTTCCAGCTTCAGCAGATCGCACAGGTCGACGTGCGGATGTTTACCTAAAGAAAACGTTGCCATTATTTTACTGCTCCATCATGAAAATGTTCGCAGGCGTACAGGGTATTCTGAATCAGTGTAGCCACTGTCATCGGACCCACGCCGCCTGGTACTGGGGTTATGTAAGACGCGCGCTCTGAGGCAGCGGCAAAATCAACATCGCCAACCACTTTGCCGCTTTCCAGGCGATTGATGCCCACATCGATCACTACAGCGCCTGGTTTAATCCAGTCTCCGGGAATAAAACCCGGTTTGCCCACGGCAACAATCAACAGATCGGCATGTTCCACATGATGGCGCAGATCTTTCGTAAAGCGGTGAGTCACGGTAGTAGTACAGCCAGCCAGCAGCAGTTCCATACTCATTGGACGACCCACGATGTTGGACGCGCCAACCACCACGGCATTCATGCCAAAAGTATCAATGTTATAACGCTCGAGCAGCGTGACAATGCCCCGGGGCGTGCACGGACGCAATTTAGGCGCGCGCTGACACAGACGGCCAACGT
Organism: Erwinia sp. E_sp_B01_1; assembly: GCF_036865545.1. Classification (NCBI taxonomy): domain Bacteria; kingdom Pseudomonadati; phylum Pseudomonadota; class Gammaproteobacteria; order Enterobacterales; family Erwiniaceae; genus Erwinia; species Erwinia sp. E_sp_B01_1. Next base: position 1,212,961 of record NZ_CP142208.1, read on the forward strand.
TATAAGGATGGAAACCGTCCACGTCTTTTGCAGGTGAAATACTTTCCAGCACTTTAACGTTATCGATGCCAGCCGGTAACGGCAGCTGCACCAAAATCCCATCAATGTCGCCGTCGTTATTCAGCTTGTCGATCAGCTCAAGCAACTCCGCTTCGCTGGTGGAGGCGGGCAGATCGTAAGAGCGGGAAAGAAAACCTACCTCTTCACAAGCGCGGCGCTTGCTGCCGACATAAATCTGCGAAGCCGGGTTCTCACCGACCAGAACAACTGCCAGCCCAGGGGCACGCTTACCAGCTTCGACACGCTGCTGCACTTTAGCCGCAACCTCTTGTCGCACCTGCTGCGCAATCGTTTTACCGTCAATAATTTTTGCTACCATCAGAGAGGGGATCCATCTGTATTGAGTTGAAACGGGGAATGGAGCCTATTTTGTCAGAAGCGGGCGCTGCTGTCAGGCACAGTTTGCGGGCAGACTGTTCAATAGTGCAGCAACAGACCGAATCAGCCCGATAAATCGTTGACTCAGCAGGTTCGCACCGTATAATTCGACCCACGCAGCACCTCAGTGCGCCCTTAGCTCAGTTGGATAGAGCACCGGCCTTCTAAGCCGTAGGTCACAGGTTCGAATCCTGTAGGGCGTACCATTAACTTTCAATGAGTTAGGCTTTCTTCTTCTCTCCCTCATTTTCCAAAAGTGTCAGATTAGTGTCATTGGTGCCAATCATGTCATCGATTTTGCGTGCGTGTTCGGTCAGATGGTTTGGCGACATGTGGGCATAACGACGCACCATCTCAATCGATTCCCAACCTCCCATTTCCTGCAGCGCTGAAAGTGGTACCCCGGCCTGGACTAACCAGCTTGCCCACGTATGGCGCAAATCGTGAAACCTGAAATCAGTTATACCTGCTTTCTTTAATCCAATTCGCCAGCCAGAGTTATCATCAACTCTCATCTTTCTCACATCAGGCGTCTTTGAACCGTCAGCGCGATAACTTGCCCTGGTGTGCACAAAAACAAAGCGACCATGTTTTCCAATCTGTTCGCGAAGAACCTTGCATGCGGTATCATTCAGAGCCACGCCGATAGCCTTGCCCGCTTTAGCGTTTTCCGGATGTATCCATGCAACCTTTCTCTGCATATCGACCTGTGACCATTCCAGGTCGATGATGTTTGATCTACGCAAGCCGGTAGACAGAGCGAAAATTACGATGGGCTTAATGCTTTCCGGCATACAGTCGATCAACACCCTCGCCTCATCTCTGGTCAGCCAGCGAATCCTTTTGCTGACAGGCTTCCTTGCCTTAATGACTGGCGCCTGCCTCAGCCACTTCCATTCATCAGCTGCAATCCTCAGCATGCTTCTTATCAAAGACAGATACTGGCTCCGTGTTGCGGCCGCCAAAGGTTTAGCTTTGTAGGCTGGCACTGGCTTTCCCTTCCTTAATGCTGCGTCTCGCATAGTTTCCCACCGGTGAAGATGGTTGCGGTTCACCATGCCCGAGACTGATGCGATCACCTTCTCCTCTGAAATAGCCGAAAGGTTCATCCCTGAAAAGTGACCGAGAAAATATTCAATCTTCGTTCGGTCATCATCCAGTGACCGCTTATGGTCCTTCTCTGTGAGCCACCTGAGACAGGCTTCGTCGAAGGTGTGCTCCGGAATCTCTCCAAGCTTGTTCACCCGCCATGATTCCGCTCTCAGCCGGTCATAGAGTTCCTGCGCTTGCTTCCTGTCTGTCGTCTCAAGGCAGCGCCTAACTCTTTTGCCACCCGGTTCGACGAAGTCGCAGTACCAATTGCCGTAACGTTGTTTGAGCGCCATACAGCTTTCCTCTCTGGATGGCCGTTCTCTGCATTCACGGCCTGATTCTGTTGCTGATTGTGGATATATTCAAGACAAGAAGATTTAAGAATCTCCAGGCGGCCTCCGCCATTGGAGCCAGACTTGCCCGCACGAAGCTTCCTGTCTTTGATTAACTGGCGGACTGTGCGCGGTGATTTCCGGAGAAAACTGGCCGCATCACAGAGGTTGAACAGAACGTCATCCATTCTGAAATCAGTCATCGTTTACCTCACAGAGTATTTTGAACTCGCCCAGATGGCGATCACGAATGCTATTGCGATGGGAATGTCGGGGTAGGCTTGCACTTAAAGTTGGTGCCTCCCGATAAAGTCACTCTGCATATTTCTAATTGACTCCTGCTGAGCGCTGCTAGCAATCTTGTCAAGTTGAAGCATTGTCTTCGCTGAAGGCCTGCACTGGAGTGAGCCAGGAACGGTCTCCCCATCCACACGGTATAGATTTCCATAAGCGAAAAACTTATTTGCCACCCATACCTCTTTCCGCTTTCCTTTATGCAGGAAAGTAATCGTGTATTCGCCAGAACCAACGACTTCACCTTCAGCCATTATTACGATCAATTTTTCATCCCACTCCTGACTAAATGGGCGTTGATAAAACATGAGTGTGTTTATTACATGTTCTGCATAGAATCTGATATTCACGAAATCTCCTTATCCACCACGCCCCAGCCGCTGACACACACAATTCAGCCACAACCATGCCCGCCCGCGATGTTTTGCAGGTATCAGGTTTTCAATGCGTTTGGCGTGTTTGTCGAGTATCTGGCGGTAGGTTAGGGTGTTTGATTGGTGTTTGAATTCTTTAAGCGCTGCTCGAGCCGTGCTGTTGATCGCGTTTTGCGATTCCTGTGTCATGCTGTCGCTCCATGCAATCTGACCAGACCTGAGCGGCTATAGCTCTCCAGCCCACAGCATGGACATGTCGCCGCTTACCCGTAGCACCGGCATGAGTTATCACCTCATCCAGATAGTTTTCGAAAGCCTTTTCTGATTTAGTCATCGGTGAGCCTTACGCCGGGAATTTGACCGTTCTTAATGCGGGAATAAAGTTTCTCTGCTGATTTTGTGGCTATATCAGCCTGTTCGAGCATCGCATTAACTGCCACCTCTTCACGCCTATCCTCTGTTGTAATCAGACTAAAATCACCCTGCTCACCAGATGATAATAAGAACCCGACATCAACCGTTGCGCCTTTATGGCCGGAATAGACAACGATACCCCTGCGATACGTGGACGTTTCATCATCCCAAGTTTTAATCTCAGCTCCCACAGGTGGGAAGCCTTTTCCATCCCATTCAACGCTCATGATAATTTCCTCTGCTGTTCTGCTCTCACTACCTTCGCGTGGTCATCCCTGCATTCCGGACTACAGAAGTGTCCGCTGTCTATCGGATCTTCACAGTAGTGACACTCTCCCGTGTACACCATCTGAGGCGTTGAATGTCTGTTAGCGAGAGCAAGCTCAATCATTTGCTGCTCGCGTGCTGCTGCTTCATCAATTGGGTCTGCAAAATTCATGCTGATACCTCCGCAAATGCTTTCTCACACTGCAAAGAGATGCGAGTTATCTGCTGCTGAATTTCTTGCAGCGTCTGGGCCTCACCAGTCCGGATGTCGTGGTTAATCAGGGCGCGAATAAGATGCTCAATCTTTGAGTAATACCCGATGCGCTGCTTAGTCAGCTGCCCGGCGGTCTTCCCATGCTGAACAGTGTTAAAAACATAAAGAATGAAGTCGCTCATCCCGCCTTCAATCACGTAGTTTTCACTAATTTTTATATCCAATTCACTCTTAACTTTACTCATGGTTATCTCCTGAAATTTTGGCGTAAAAAAACCTGCCGGAGCAGGTTGATGGGGTTTATCTTGCCAATCTTATTTTGGCGCCGACTGAGCGGCTAACTTCTCCTTGTCCTCCAATATATTGGCCAAATCCTCCATTAGAAGAACTTTCATCCCAGATTAAACCTTCATCCTGCAGGCTTTCGAGTGCATCATAGAAATCTTGGTAGAAGATATCTGGGTTTAATCCCATCTCACGCATTACGCGACTTAACGTAATACCAAATGTTGGCAAATTTGATTGGGATTGTTGCTCAAAACTATTGTGTATGTTTTGCAGGGCGGAAAGTATTGCGTCTTTCATTACTAATCATCCTTCAATTTATCCGGGCCCATTCCCGTGACTAAATCATCGGCTCATCCGTGAGATTCTTTAGCCTCAACGCCTTACCTCGCCACACTCAAGCTGAACAAATGGCCTACGCTCGATGATCCGACTCTTCATAAGCTCACAGGACTCTCTGGTTTCGTATATCCGGGTAGATACTGGTATTGCTACAGGAAAGGTCGAGGTGATGAGTAGAACAAAGCCGGTTAGCATTAGCTACCTCCCGGCACTGGGGCTGCTGGAAGAGGCATCCAGTGCGATACATCATATGCTTTCCCCTTGCCGCGGGTGTCAAACCAAGCGCCGAGAAACAGGCCATCACCTATGTATTTGCCGCTCTCTATGTTGAAACTCTCGCAAACTGGAATGCGTATCAACACATCCTCACCGACTTTCGGGTAATCAACGCCGCACTTAACCCACCCATCCGGTGCCGGGATACTCGCTGGCGGGGTGATAAATACCTCAACCACTTCTCCGCCATGGTCATCTTTGGATTTGCTGGCATCCAGCGAGTTATTGTAAGCACGAAGCTCAACGTCAGGGCCGTATGAATCACAGACTTCAACCCGATGAATGAAGTAATCAGGCTTACCCTTCATGGCTTCTAACTGATACTCCATTGCCTCAAGGTAAATAGCTGCCCGTGGTGATTGCAGGTCAACGCCACCTTCGCGGATGGCTTTAATCTCTGCTTCAAGCGCCTGCTTCTCTTCATTATTCATCGCTCACCCCGGCATTGTTCAGGCGCAGCACTTCCCGCATCGCGGGCCAGGCGTCTTTAGGCGTAGGGGCGCGATTCCACGTGCGGATCATTTCGCGTAGCGTTTCATCATCCGGCAACTTAACCGGCACGGCTGGTGCTGGGCGGGTGAAAAGAGGAACAACGCGACTATTTGGCTCATTATGCGCAAGGCTGTTACCCCACCCCCAGATTTCATCTTCCAGCAACCCCGGATCTGAACTGACGCAGAAATCTTCAAAGTGTGCGTCACCATTAGCCGTCATAATTCCGTACATAAACGGATCCTGCTTCGCCAGCGCATCAAGCCGGGCCTCTGCTGCTTCCAGTCGCTCAATAAGCTCAGTGACTGCGGCGGGATTGGCAGCGGCAATGAAAGCTGCATCATTCCAGTCGGAACCAGACCAAGGCTCTGCGTTGAACCGTTTATGATTATTTTGGTTCCCGCTGCAGACCACTCGCTTACCTACCGGGTATGCAGCATCGCTGACTGAGTAGACTGCGGCCCTTTCCCAATCAGTGGCAGATTTCCAAGGGCCAGGGGTTGCTCCCTGTGCCAGCTCTTTCAGCTCATCCAGATTACTCATGGTTGCTCTCCTTCGTCTGCTGCCAGGCTTTCTCCATAAACGGTTCACTGAATTCAATTTCAGGAGCCTGCACGAAAGCAATGTAGGCCTCTTCCTGACAATTGGTGCAATAACCGGAGCGGATAGCACACCCGCAGTTTTCACATGATTTACTCATCCCCGGCCTCCGCTGGCTTAGCGCGTAACTGAGCGGCGTAGTGTCTGGCTAAATCTATCGCCCGATCACCTTCAGGATGCCCACCCTGAACTGCGGAGGCAAAACCTTCCACGCCCTGAGCCTTTATCTCGGCAATGAAGTCTTCGTCAACGACTTGCTGCTGATCGTCGATTAAGCGAATGCTAAGACACACCCCGTCAACCCAGCCACCTTCGTCATGGTCAAACCGCTCACAACTAAACTCACCGTCATTATCAACTTCAGGAATGGTGTAGCTGTCGTATGGACCGCCGTATGTCGGAACCATTCCGACATTTGGGTGCTCAATCCACAGGAAGAATGGGCGATTAGTTACAGGGCATCGCTCTGGCTTCCACCAGTTTTGCTCGCCAGCCAGCGCCTTTACCTGCTCCTGCAGCCGGTCACGCTCTGCAACAACTTCAGCAAACTTGCGCACCAGGTAAGCCGGGACGCTCTCGCCAAAGCTGATATCTGCTGGCAGCGCTTGACCTTTAATCACGCCGCGCATTTCATGTTCTGTAAAATTCATCTCATAGCTCCTGTGCATTGCAGATGCGAACCACTTCAGCGCAGGTCGCAGTGTCAAACATGCCGATATGGCAATCTTTAAAAGGAATGTTGAGCCGCTTGCTTAGCCAGTCATAAGCTCCCCGGCGACTCCTTGAACCTGACTTCCATATCGGGTCGAATGCGGCATGTGCTGCGCTCTTTGCCTTGCGCAATTCTGCATTTGCCAGCCTACCCAGCGGGACAGCCTTAGAGCGCTTATGACAACCAACCCATGCGCCACAGGGTAGGCATGACCAAAACTGCAATGAGTAAAGGTCCGGTCGGTGAGGGTAGATATCCTTTCCTGTTACGAGAGCAGCATCCTTGCCGCAGTAATTGCACTTCAATATCATTTCATAGCTCCTTAATGTAGAGTCCCGCTGCAATCAGCCGTGAACGTTGTTTTGGCTTGCTCGCATTGATTTCCTGATGCAACTTGAAGGCATAATCGGACATCTTTTTTTCTAACCATGGCTTCTGTGAAATGGCGTAACGGTATGCTTTATTGCCATACACATATCTGGCACCATAACTTCCGAACTGGCACTTAGGGCAACCAACGCCGCCCGAGAATATCCACTCACAACTGGCACATACCCTCAGTTTTGCTTTCATAGTTACTCCTGAAGTTCGCTACCACCCAAGCCGTAACGCCTGGTCAGGTAGTCGCCATAGCCTTTGCTTGGATCGACCGGTACAGTGACGATGATTTCTGGAAGCTTCGGATAGAGCGCCGCTTCTTCTGCAAACTTCCTTGTCCATCGATTGATTGTCCTTTCAGCCATCGTCTTGTGCCGCGGGTGTTGATCCCCAGCCTTCAGCGCCAGCCATGCCGCACCACAATCAGCGGCTATCCTTGCCAGCATCTGTTCTCTGTCAGATTTAGGGCGCAGAGATTCCGCCCTCGTGTGAGGATTAAGGTTTGGCATGGTGGTTTCCTGAGAGGGGTTAGGCGGCTTGCTCCAGCTCGCCTTTACGGATGTCGTAAACATCCTTAGCTTTAGCTTGCTGCTCGGTGCCGCGCAGGGTTCGCCAGGCTTCTTCGAATGCCGGCTTAAGCTCTTCCACTGAATGCGCTGAAGTTGCCAGTTCGGTGAAGTGCTTCAATGCCTCTTCGTGCGGGTCAACTCCTGACTCCAGCCAGTTGAGAAGCTTCTTGCCAGTATCCTCAGAGAGGATCATCGGGTCTGAGTTTGAGAACAGCTTGGTACGGTCCTTCGTGGAGTTGGCGTGATGCGACTCATGCACCAGGTCAAGCACGGTAGTGAACTCATATTCAACGCCATCACGCTGCTCAGACTTCATGCCCAGCTTGGCTACTTTCTTGCGTCCATTCTCTTCAACCTGCGCTGTTTCCGTTTTACTGCGCATGGTGGCGATCACATGCATATTCGTTCGCAGAATCGCGTCGAGGAACAGTCGGTGACGCGGGTTAATCTCGCTCCATGCTGACCAGGTGTTTCCGCGAAACTTCGCTTTAGCAATGGTATCGACCAGCTCCAGGCAGCCGCCAACGCCACTCCATTCATGCGTGATGCTGTCGATGATGATGGTGTCGTAACCGGCCTGTTCAGCAGCATTAATGCCCTCAATGAAGCGCTCCGGACTGAATGGCGGCTCAAGTTCCAGCACATCAAAATCAGCTACATCTGAGTAAAGCGAGGCGCTTCCTTTCTCGGTGTCGATTACTGCTACTTTCCCGCCAATTCCCTTGGCGATTAGCAATGCGCTGTAAGTTTTCCCTGAACCGCTCGGCCCGGTAAGAGCCAACCTAAGTCTGGCTTTCTTTCTCATGGCTTTTTCAAATTTCATGACTGTCCTCAGAAGGGCGCTTCGCCCAAAAAGTATTTCTGGTTTAACTTTTCGCAGAGAGCACAATTAAGAGCTGCCTGCTTTGCTTTGCGCTGTCCTGTGCGCCGGTAGTGCAAAGCGTCAATAACGTGGCCATGACGTTTTGCGATGCTTTCCTGAATGCTTCTTGCTGGCTGGGTTAATGGCATTGAAGACTCCCCCTGATGAGGTTATGTGCTGCGGCCCACATCATTGCGTCCCGTGTAATCAGAGCGATGCGGGCCATCTTGCGGGCCAGAATTACGTCATCATTCATGGCTATGGCTTCCCTGGGCTGGTTAATGCGTCGATAAATGAGCGCCAGCCGGAGCGGATGCGCCTAACGATTCGGTCAAGTTGAGATGCGTTGAAATTGAAGCCACCCATGTGGGTAGCCCCAGCTAAAGCGAATGCCTGCATGGGTGATTCCTTTGTTTGTTTGGTTTATTCATTACGAAACGCCCGAGCGGACGCTTTGGGATGCATAAAAAAGCCGCTCGTGTTGAGCGGCAAGTGATTCAGGCCAATTCGTACTGTCTGCAACGTCACCTCTAAAGCGCGTTGTGATGACTGATAATCACATTCGAGCCGACTCAGTGAATCAGCTCTGCGGTGTCACTCAGGCTTGCTGATGATTTCGTAGAGAGGTATTTGGTTTGTTTTGTAAGGTCCGTAATTGGATATGTAAGCATCCTTGCTTTCAGGCCCATTGCCGTACAAATCCGGGTCTGATAGGGCTGTAAATCTCGAAGCCTCACGGGCCTGTTCATCGGCAAAATATCCCAGCGTGTGTCTAAAAACCTCCAATGTGAAAGTGAGCACTTCAATCCCGTACCAGTTGTCATCCCTGACAATTCTTATTGTGTCTCCAGCCTTTGGTTCCATCTTCCAACTCCTTACAGTTGCTGCTGGCCCAATGCCTTCAAAATCACAGCGTCAATTTGTGCTGCGCTATCTTCGACCGGATTAAATGAACTGGCTTTCGATTCAATCCCCGCCTGACGGAAGTGAGCCTGAATGCGCAGGCAAGCCTCAAGCAACTCAGGTGCGGCTGAGATGAGGTTCGCGTTGGCATCGTTAATATTGTAAGTAGGCGTTGAGTTATATAAATCCGCGATGTATTCGCATTCATTCAACGCCACTATCTTGCAGCCAGGCTCATCGTATGACCAAGGCCCCGGCGTTCCTTTAAATTCACTCATTTCCCCTCCAGATAATGTTTCCTGACCGCTGCAACCAGCTGGTCTCTGTTTAATGTCTCACCTGCGTTTAATTTCACACCGGCATATTCAGGCTTGAGTCTGAAAAGGTATCCACACGCTAACCTGACAACACGCCGCTTCTCGCCTCTTACCTGAATCATGTTTTTAGCCCGTAAAAAAGGCCGCCCGGTGGCAGCCTGTTAGTTTTCAATTACTACGTCGAGCAGCTCTTGCCTGTCAGCATCCAGAAGCGCTACATATCCGATTTTGAACATCCTCACCAGCCAATCAACGCTCACGTTTTGATAATTACTCATCTCTCACTCCTGCGGCAGCGCCGCTGTTATTCAGGCGTAAAAAAAGGCTGCGAGTTAGGCAGCCTGTTGTGCTTCCCGGCACTGCCGGTTTAGTTTGTTGAAGACGTCCCGGAAAATGGGGTATTCGTCCTTTGAAATTTTGCTCATGTAGCGATGACCGATAATCCCTGTTTCCTCATCCAGTACGATGCGCGCACTGTTTACGCCGACCACAAAGAAGAATCTCGGGAACTTGCGCCACTGCGTTATCAGGCCATCATCAATCGCTTGCTGAATGTAGGGCGGAAGCTCAACAAGGCTAGCGAGAGCAGTCTTATTCTCCTCTCTCTCAATGGCGTCCTTCGTGCGCTGAATACTGTCCTGCAAGTCTCTCAGCGCGTCACTCTGCTTATCCCACTTATTCATTGTTGCGCGTCCATTGCGCTTGTCATTAAGCGGCTGTCCATTTGCCTGAGCTACAGTGTCGAAGTGGTTCTGAAGCCGCTCATCAAATCTCATCTCTTTCTTTACGAGAGAAGCTTTTAAAATTTCCAGGCGCTTAGTCATAGCTACCTCGCCGTAACTGATTCTGTTGGCTTCCTGAAGCCAGCCGCAAAAATCGCAACCTGACCCAGACACATATTGTCTGCACTCGGATCAGCCACACTTCGCGCTGATGGTGCCGTTACTGCTCTGAATACATTGCTGCTGCAACCAGTAGCGATTACAGCGATTTTGCGCATCAATCTTGCATCTTGTTCACGTTCAATTGCGGAGGCTCTCAGGCGCTCTCTGCGGCGTTGCTTGGCGTTCATTTGAACCTCCGTTGCGGGTAGATGATTTTGGTGGTGAAGGCCGGACGCTACCCCGGCGATGTGTTCAGGCATGGGCGTCACCATTACCTTGGGCCACCTGCCTGCCCAGCCACGAATTGCCTGTGTTCGTGCCCACGTTGCGTGTCTTCGTTTTTCCACGCCGCTTCACCCCAAAACCATCTCTGGTCATTGGTCACGCTTTGTCAGCGTGCATCTGATTTTTAAAGAGCGTGATATCCGTTTCGTGTTGCTTCAGCCTCTTGCTGTGGGATTAAAGATACAGACAAAACTGTATTATCGTCAACAGATAAAACTGTATTATTTACAGGTTTTGAGGCAATAGACTGTATTTCAAAGGAAAGAAATTTGTGAGGGGCGAAAAAAAACCGCCTCTCGGCGGCTTATTTGGGAGGGTGGTTAGCGTTTGCGGCGGTAAATACGGTGTTCAACCATTGTGCCGATGATCTTAATCTCTCTCTCGGCGCTATTCATGGTTGGATAGTCATCATTAAGAGGTACTAATTCAAAGTGATGCTTACCATCTGATGAGTAAAAGGTAGGGCGGTACTTTTTAAACGTGGCTTCGTGCTCTCCGTTCTTGGCAACAACAAACTCACCTGGTGCCGGTTCAATCTCAGGGTCTACAACAATCACATCCCCGGCTTTGAAGTCTGGCTCCATAGAGTCGCCCACGATCTTCAATGCGAAGGTGTATTGAGACCAGTCCATGTCTGTCAGGACGTACTCAAAACTCCCGTCCATTGCTTCTATGGCTGGCTTTGATGCTAATGCGCCAGCCTGTACGTAGTTGATCAAGGGAATCCTCCTTGTATTCACCTCGCTCACTGGTACGAAAGTTCCACCATTCATCAGCCAGGAGGGCTCACATCTCAGTGCTTCGGACATACCAACAATATTGCGAGGCTTAAGGGTCTTGCCATCCTCAATACTAGCCCAAGACTGTTGGGTTATACCCGCTTTTTCTGCGACTTCAGTCTGAGTTAAGCCCAGCTCTATTCTTCTTTTTTTACTCTATCTGCAAGGCTCATAGGTTCCTCTCCATTTCCCACAATCCTCACAGGTAAAGCTGTATTTGACAAACAGAAGTAACTGTTAGAGAATACAGATAAAACTGTGGAGGCAAGTTTATGGATACTATTTCTCAACGCCTCAAACAGAAGCGCATGGAGTTAAATCTCACCCAGGCGCAGTTAGCTGAGAAAGCTGGCATGAAGCAGCAATCTATACAGCAAATTGAAGCAGGCTCGACGCAACGACCGCGCTTTCTGTTTGAACTGGCTTTAGCGCTCAAGTGTGATCCGCTCTGGCTTTTGTACGGCACCACAGGTGGCTCCAGGGCCGCCTAAGCAACACCGCTCTTTACACAATCAGGCCGCCCGCCGACAACGCAGGCAAACAACAATGTGGCACCCCACGGTGCTAACACGTATCTAACTAATTAACCAACATGGAAATTATAAGAAATGGAACAGGCAAACCCACGCAAATCAGCAAGTATTGCGTTTATCGGTCGCCATCTTTTGGCTACTGCACACCAGGCATTATCAAACACCCGTCAGTCAGTGGTTGCCAGGCTGCTTGAAGTGGCTGATTCAACCATCCTTCGCCGTACCGAAAAATACCCTGAAATTATGGAAACTCTCGCCGCCTGCGGTGTAGAGGATTTTGTGATGCGCGGGGAACGGAAGATGCCGATGGAACATTACCGGCATTTGATCTGGATACAGCTGGAGTATTCCCGGCTGCAACTGGAAATGACAAAAGAAAAGCCGCAAGAGAGCACGAACTCTTTTGCGGCCTGATATCGAAATCTCAGCAATTTCAATGGAGTCATTATACATGAGAAAGCATGTTGACTATACAGGAACACACAAAATCATTACCCGTGACCAGTACCTGAAGTCTCTCCATCCATCCATTGCGGCAAAGCTGAAGTGGATTCTGGAAGAGAATAAGCCGAAGGGGAAGGGTAAATGAGTAATGTCAGAAGTTTAGCCAAAGCGAGAGAGGCCAAACGCTCACAGGACACGCCGAAAGAGGTCGGTAAGGGGTTTACCTTGCTGCACAGAAAAATACAGGAGACGGAGTTCTACAGAAAGGATTCTCAAGCTGTTCATCTTTGGGTTCATCTGATCATGTCAGCAAATTACACAGAGGCGGCGGTTAAAACAGAGTATGGGGTTATTCAGTTGCAGCGCGGCCAGTTTATTACCGGTCGCAACACGCTGGCTAGCGAGACAGGAATCGAACCAAATCGCGTTCAGTACCTGCTGAAGAAGTTCAAAAAGCTGGGAATGATTGAGACCGCATCTCCTGGTAAGTTCACGGTGATTACCATCTCAAAATATGGTGAATATCAGGGAGAAATTGTCCCAGAAGATTCCCAGAAGATTCCCAGACCAAATGCAGATGTGGCGCGGCTTCCAGAGAAGGTTGTCCCAGAAGATTCCCAGAAGATTCCCACAACTAACAATATAACTAATAAATCATTATCTAAAGATAATGATATGTCATCTCAGGATGACGAATCGCCTCGTAAGAAATCTAAGTCAATCCCATATCAGGCAGTGATGAGCGCCTATAACAATTCGGTTGGTGACAAGCTTCCAAATGCTGAATCACTCAATCCCAAGCGTAAGCGGGATATCAAGCGCCTGCTTAGCGAACTTGCAGAGCCAACAGTCGATGCTGCTGAGAAGTATTTCAGTGCCTTCATGTGCAGAGCAAAGCCGTTTTACTTCGGTGCCAATGACACTGGCTGGGCTGCAAACTTCGATTACCTGCTGAGAAGCGAGACGCTTACCAAAACCCGGGAGAACTGCCTGTGAGTGAATCATACCTGACACCCCCGCATAGCATTGACGCTGAACAGGCAGTATTGGGAGGCTTGATGCTTGATGGCGGAGAAGACCGTAGCCAGAAGGTTATGGCAATCCTAAAGCCAGAGAGTTTCTACAACAAATCACACGGTGCCATCTACGAAGCAATGCGTGACCTGCTGAAGAGAAATCAGCCTATCGACCTGCTGACCCTCTCTGATGATCTTGAGTCCCGCTCCACACTTCAGCAATCAGGCGGATTCGCTTACCTGGCTGAGATGAGTAAGAACACCCCATCATCTGCAAACATCGTGAACTACGCGCTGGTTATTCGTGACAGGGCTATGGAGCGTTACGCCATCCAGAAGCTGACCGAAGCCACTGAGATGCTCTACACCCGCAGCACGCTGACCGCAGTGGACAAGCTGGAAGCCGTTAACAGCCTGACCAGCCAGATTAGCGACTACGCCAAAACGGGAAACCGTCGTGGCCTGCGTTCGTTTGGTGAGGTTATGGATGACTGGGTAGTGGATTTGGAGAAGCGTTTCGATCCGAATGGAGAGACTCGCGGCCTGAGCACTGGCATCCCGTCAATGGACAGAATGCTGGCGCCTAAAGGACTGGTGAAAGGCTCCCTGTTTGTCATTGGCGCAAGGCCAAAAATGGGGAAAACGACCCTGTACAGCCAGATGGCTATCAATTGCGCCATTCGTGAAAAGAAACCATCCCTGATGTTCAGCCTGGAAATGCCATCTGACCAGATCCTGGAAAAGTTGGTAGGGCAGAAGTCTGGAGTTAACCCCAGCATTTTTTACATGCCGGCTACGCAGGACGATGGCGATGAGTACGTGGGTGATTACGATGGCGACTTCGACAAGGCAATTAAAACCGCTCACCGGTTGCGAGAGCTTGACCTGCTGTACATCGACGACACCCCCGGGCTGTCACTGGCTCACATCGTTGCAGAATGCCGCAAGGTTAAGCGTCAGAAGGGCAGCGTAGGCATGGTTCTGGTTGATTACCTGACCCTGATGACCGCTGAGAAAGCCGACCGTAACGACCTGGCGTACGGGATGATCACAAAGGGACTGAAGAACCTCGCCAAAGAGCTGGGTTGCGTCGTCGTCCTCCTTACTCAGCTAAACCGTGAGCTGGAGAAGCGCGTCAACAAACGCCCGCTGCCAAGCGACTCTCGCGATACAGGCCAGATTGAGCAGGACTGTGATTACTGGGTAGGCATTCACCGGGAGGGCGCATTCGATGAAACCCTGAATCAGGAAGACACCGAATTACTTCTCAGACTGAACCGGCACGGCAAAACAGGCGTGGTTTTCTGCCAGCAGAAGAACGGCGCTATCTACGACTTAGACCAGGTTGCAGCACGCATCGATCGCGAAAAGCGTCAGGATGGCAAAGGTGGCAATCAGCAGAAAGGGGGCTTTTGATGGAAAAACTACCAACCGTTATCTCCGAAGGCGAAATGAAGATAGTGCCGGGCCTGAAAATCACAGTGATGGTGCTCGACAATGGGCGTCGGATTATACCGGAAGAGGATATGCAGCGTGCTTGTGAGTGGCTGGGCATGGATCTGGCATCGGTACTTCAGGACAGGGTTATGGCCGGGCAGACTGCCAAAGGGAGTGAATAAGATGGAAGATAACAAAGTTAAAAATGCTGACGGCACCGTAACAGTCATTCATGAATGCGAGTGCTGCAGAGGAATCGGGACAGTTGACGAAAGGCTAGGCGGTGAGCCTTTCAGCAATCCGGAAGCAACATGCCCTGACTGTGACGGCATCGGGGAATGGTATGAAACTGTAATCGCCGGGGAGGCATCATGACCGACACAGTTAAGAGCGAAGATGGGCGGGAGAAGTTTGAGCGTTGGTGGGAAATTACGCATCACAACGGCAAGCCCCCACGATTTGGATGGGCCCACTGGCGTGAAGGTGATGGGTATTCATCGACTGAAGAAGACGATTCAACTCAGCGTGAATGGGAAGCTTTTCAGGCTGGTTGGCAGGCCAGAGCGGAGCAGGGGGAGAGTAATGTTAACGCTTAAGCACTTTTTCGACAGGCCATCCTGGGCAGCAGTGGCTGGCTACGATTTCAACATCATCGACTGCATGTCTGAGGCGGCTAATCGTATAAACATTTTCCAAGGTATATGGGCATTGCTCTGTGAAATTCCAGATATCGAGATGAGAGAGGTATGGAAGGTACCATTCAACCTTATGGTTTGCGTCCTGGCGTTGCTCTGGGGATTCATTTACCCATTAGCTGGGCTGTCAATTTACTTCCGCTGCAAGCGAGCGGTGAAGAAATATCCACTGCGTAGTGAATGGCCGCCGATTGTTGAGAGAAACATATCTGGCTGGCTTGAAGACTGCGAGAGGAAATTCAAATGACTGAGCTTACGTTTAACCAGTGGATGATGGTTGGCCTGATGGCAATCAGCTACCTGTTTATCACGGTCAAGACTGGGCAGTGGCTTATGTGGGTATTCCTCAAGTCATGGGAAAAGCTCCGCAAGCAAACCCGTCAGCAGCAGGCGGTTAATGACCTCTATGATGCTTTCGACCTCGATCAAATCAAAGATGGCACCACCTTGAAGGTAACCACAAAGGGCAGCCTGACAATCATGATTTACCGCACGGAGAAAAAGCATGACAGCTGAAGTAATCCCACTAAAGCGCCCCGATCACCTGCAAGAGGTGAGTAACGGTCTGTCCCTACTCAAAACATTCCACGCAACCGGCGGACACAACCATCAGACCGTGAGCTTGATTATGGCAAAGATGGCAGATGACCTGGCAAAAGCGCAGGAGCAGATGAAAGGGAGGTAGGCCGTGCATGACTTCTGTTTGCACAAATCCACTCTGGGACAGTTCACCAAACTAATCTTCGACCTCGTTTCTTCCGACAAAAAATACCGCATCAAATTCTCAGCATGGCGTGACCAACGCAGCATCCCTCAGAACTCTCTTCAGCACATGTGGTACGCAGAGCTAAGCGCTTATCTCATCAAGCGTGGCAAGCCATTTGCGTCTCCAGAATGGGTGAAGGATGCGATGAAGCACACCTACCTGGGATATGAGAGCCGGGAAATGGTCGATGTGGTGACAGGAAAGAGAACCCAGATACAGACGCTACGGCATACATCAGGCCTCGACACAGGCGACATGCATCACTACCTCACTCAGGTAGAGGGATGGGCGCTCAATGTCGGTTGCAGGCTGACGATACCGGCTGACAGCGAATATAACCAACTCAGACAAAAGCAGGTGGCTTAGATGACAGCACGTGAACGCATCAAAGAATTCCTTTCAGGGCAAAGGTTCGTATCAACCAAAATTCTCCATGACCATATTCAGTCACTTGGATTTAACCGGGTCAGTTCCTGCAGCGCTCTATCGAAGATGGTTTCCAGGGGCGAAGTTATCAGTAACGGCCATCACATCCACACCTATGTGAAGCTGAACGAAGCCTACAAGCCAAAGGCTGCCTCAGCCCGCCAGAAAGCTAATCACGCGAATCTGGGCAAGATAATGGGAAGGGTGCCACGCAAACCAAAAACAGAGGCCGGTGATAACGACATCTTCGAACTGTGCCGCAAACACAGCAATATTTATGCAATGGACAAGCTTCTCCGCGAGGTGAGGGTATGAACTTAACAGCAGAACATAGCATGGTTGAATCATTGCTTGGGCAGGCTGCAAAGGTAATTTCTGAGATGGTTCAGAAAGCAAACGCCAGGGCAGAGCAGGAAAAGGCGGTGGCCTTCAAAGGGACAGTGTCATCCATTCCAGAAATGCTTGTCAGCGCCCGGGGAAATCAAACGCTTGTCGCTGAGCTATTGGGAGCAAGCAGGGGGACAATCAGGAAATACGCCAGAGACTTCAAGGCAGAGCATCACGCCATTGTTAACGGAACCCTCATGATTAACCGGGGCCATCTTGGTGAGCACAAGAGAATTAAAGCATGAGGCAGAGAATAAGCCCCACACAGAAAGCAATCGACCAACTCATATTCCAGCCTACCCGCAGAAGCCGCAATAAACCCAAGCCTATCCCGTCAGCGAGTGAAGTAGTAACTCTCGATTATTGCTACCTGCTGTTGAAGGCTAAATGGGACCGTATGCGGAGGACGCGATGACTGAACCAAAAGAACAGGCCTGTTCGGATTGTGGTATGGCCCTGAGCGCTGATGAATCGTGGGTATGTGAGGACTGTTGCGCTTTCTACTCAATGCTTGATCCAAATTCGAATATGGCAGGAGACGATGATGGCGAACCTTCGTAAAGAAGCGCGGGGCAGGGAGTGCCAAGTCAGATTGCCGGGCATCTGCAATGGCAACTCTGAAACAGTAGTACTCGCGCACTACCGGATGGTAGGCATCTGCGGAACAGGCATGAAACCTGATGACCTTTTTGGTGCCTGGGCGTGCTCTGGTTGCCACGATGAGATAGACAGGCGTACACGTCACTGTGAAGTCACTGAGGCCCGTATAGCGCATCTGGAAGTTGTTATCAGGACACAGGATGCATTACTCAGAGAAGGAAAGGTGAAGCGATGACCGAATATCGAATAGTTCTACCCTGGCCGCCGGGCAACAATCACCTCTTCTCAGTGTTTCGAGGCAGGAAAATCAAAAGCAAGAAAGGCAGGGAATACACAGCAGCAGTCATCAAGCAAATCACCGAAGCAAATCAGCAATACCTCCTCACCGGCAGCCTGAAAGTAAAAATCACCGCATACCCACCGACACGCGCCAGGCGTGACCTGGACAACCTCTTCAAAGCCCCTCTCGACTCACTCACCCAGGCAGGCGTAATAGCCGATGACAGCCTGATTGATGACGTGCGCATGGTGCGTGGAGAAGTGAAAAAGGGTGGGCGGCTGGAAGTCCTGATAACTGAACTGGAGGAAGCATGAATAACGACACTTTGGCACAGTTGGCACAGGTAATGCGAAAGTCAGACCTGAAGAAACGATACCTCAAGCCTGTAGCTCTCATCACACCGTTACAATCCACCTGGGTACGCTGCATTCTCGATGTATGGGGAAGCAAGTACGGCGGCAACGAAGGGCCAGCAGGAGCATCCAGCGTAATCGGTCGTCTGATGATTAGGCAGGAATGGAATGGAAGGGAGAGTGAGCGGATCATGGAAGTGGTCAACAATCTGCACAAGCAGGGTTACAGCGGCAATGTGCTATTTCTGAAGGCCAAAGAAATCCTCAACCCTCAGAACAGCGTCAGCAATCTTCTCGACCGCGCCAACGAAACGGAAGATGCCGACTTTGTAGAATCCATCATCACTAAGATATTCGCACCGAACAATCCG
Organism: Erwinia sp. E_sp_B01_1; assembly: GCF_036865545.1. Taxonomy (NCBI): domain Bacteria; kingdom Pseudomonadati; phylum Pseudomonadota; class Gammaproteobacteria; order Enterobacterales; family Erwiniaceae; genus Erwinia; species Erwinia sp. E_sp_B01_1. The sequence continues at coordinate 1,231,378 of NZ_CP142208.1, forward strand.
ATCCGGTATGTAGCTATTAAGCATTACTGTGAGCGCAAATGCTCGCAAGATATTGCTAATGAGTTATCCCGTATTACCGGCATGCACTTCGAAAATGCCAAAACCCGAATAAAATGGTGCAGGCAATTACTTGAGGCTTCCGTTTATCACGCTATAAAGCGAGAAATGAATGGGATAAATCACAAACATGCCGCTTAAGTTCGTTAACGTGAAAATAAATATTGAAAACGTCACTTCGACCTGGTAAATTTATGCCATGCTCGGATGACAAAGACAGAAGAGCGGCAGATTACTGAAAATAAGGCCTGAGTTTAGCGACTTGGGCCTTTTTTATTGGGTTTTCGTCATGGTTAGCAACTTTTGCGGGTTTTAAGAAACGAACCAAATAAAGTAAATGCAAACGATGATGTAGTTCTGATGGCGGCTTAACAGCCTGTAAGTCAGTGAGGTCTTCCAATCCCTCATAACCGAATTTGGCGCAGTGGCCCGCTGTGATTAATAATGGGCACCCAACAGGTAAGAGCATTAGGCAGACGGCATCTCTCACCAAAGATTAGCGATGAGTGAAATGACAGTGAGTGAATGTGACGACGCTCGTCAGTGCTCTTTCCTGTGGGTAACAACGGGCATGTCGCCTTAGTAAATCCCAACTCGGTGCTGGATTCGCGACTAGCCGTCCACTCCACGAAACGGGGTACACAACTGACAAGCAGCTTGACGAAGTGGCAACAGATACGCCGCTCGTGTTGTGAAGCAGGCTGCTTTTCGTTGTGGTGTAACTCAATTCCCGCCTGGCGGTGGGTTAGATGGGTAGAGTAATGCATCAACCAGTTAGCTGGCAGGGCAGGCATGATGCTTATGCTGAACCTGAGTGTCAGTTCGAGTCTGACCACCACAACACCTAATACCGAAGGTCGCCATTAGAGCGGCCTTTTTTTATTCCAGTTTTCGCCCCTACCAATTAACTCGACCCTCAAATATTCCTGTGTGGTAGCGGGCGTCTTTCATTCAACAGCAAAAGAGCCGGTCTGACCGGGATCGCCGGAGACGGCTATGGCATTCGATATAACCAAAGAGTTCTTCATTGGTGCTGGCGGCTCCCTGGCCGCATCCATTGCGGGAGTCATGGCGTTTGGCCGTTACTGGGTAAGCAGCAGGGCTCAGAACGCAAACGACAAATCACAAATCAATATGCTCCAGTGGCAAATGGATGAGTTAAAGCGCTCCAAGGAAGAGAACAAGCAACTGCGTGATGAGATTGAAGATCGTGATGAGACGATAAGAAAGTATTGGGCTGAGATATCAGAAACCAAAACCACTCTTCAGATAATCCAGATATCCCAAAAGCACCTCGAAGAACAAAACACCTTACTTAAGGAGCAGGTGAAAGAGCTGACCACTTCTAACATGGAGATGGTTAAGCAACTCATCGAGCTTCGAGAATCCCTGAGGGTTCAATGATGATCAAGAACTCCCAAGGTGAAACCATACTGACCTGGCAAATGCTGGTGATTATTTCCTTAACGTCATTCGCAATATTCCTTGGCGGGGTTTCATCTGGTTACTTCTACTTTCGTGCTGAGTACCTGCCCAAGGCAGAGGCCCGCGACAAGGTAGTGAACGAAATCAAGAAGCAGGTCGATCAGCTTCCGACCCAGAAAGAACTCAAGCAGGTTGTTAAGGAGGATTCTAAGTGAGCCAAGCAATCCAGATCCTCAATTTTGAGGAAGGGTACAAAGAATCCCCATACCTCGATACGCTCGGTTACCCCACTGTTGCAGGCGGCGTGCGGATAGGGCCCAAAGGTGCCAGCCTGACAAATTACACCTTCACCGTTCCTCGTGCTGTTGGTGATGTGTGGAAGCAGTTGATTCTGGATGGAAAGATTTACGAGATGAACAACCGGCAGAATATCGCAGCAGCACTCAAAGCGTGTAACCCGGCTCGGGCAGACATTCTCTACAGCATGGGATATCAGCTTGGCGTCGATGGTCTGGCAGCATTCAAGAACACTCTGGTTCTCATCTCTAACGGCAACTTCACTGGGGCTGCTAACGAGATGCTCAAGAGCCTGTGGGCCAAGCAAACGCCTAAGCGTGCCCAGCGTCACGCAGAAGTAATGCGCACTGGTAGCTATGACGCATACAAGGGGCTGATATGACATTCGCTATCTGGCTCCTGATTGTGCTTATCGCAATCATCGGTGTGCTGCTGATCCGTAAATACTCCTCGCTTGAGTTTGTAGCTCACGCCCGGCTGCTGTTTAAAGCGTGGTCGGTATGGCTGGCCTCTCTGGGTTCAGCATTAAGCGCCTGGGTGCAATCTTTCCCTGATGCTGCAATGAATGGCTGGAACATGCTTCCCCCTGACATTAAGTCATTCCTGCCTCAGAACTACCTCGGCATGATTGGCGCTTTCATGGTGGCAATGGCCGTCATCTCCCAGTTCGTTCGCCAGCACAAGCTGGTAGAGCAAAAGCAGGAAATGGAGCGCAGGCCATGAGCGAGATAATGACGCTCTTAACCGGCGCATGGGGTCACCTGGCAGGCGGACTGGCAATAGTCGCCGCTCTCGCGCTTTCATGGTTCGGCGGAAAAAAGATTGGCACCACGCAGACACAGGCTGAAGCTGACGTTAAAGCGGCTAAGGTCGAATCTGCTCAGGTATCGGCTGTAGCTGAAAAGCAGAAAGAAAACACACAGGCGGTGAAGGATGTACAGCAAAGCAATTCTGCTCTCACTGATAGCGCTGCTCGCGACAAGTTGCGCCAGTCCCAATACAACCGGACAGAGTAACCCCACAACTATCGCTGATTCCAGCTGCACCCTGTTTGGCCCCATATACACCTATGGTAAAGACGCCGAACTGATGGATATCCGCACCGTCCGCGAGATAAACACGCACAACGACACTTACGATCGCGTGTGTGGAGAAAAGAAATGAACCCTCTTAAATGGCTCCTGACTAAAGCGGAGCCCGTAACCAAGGAAGCACCAGTGACCGATATCACCGCATCAGAAGCAGCACCAGAAACCAACGTTGAAACCCCAGCAGTTGAGCCAGCTCCAGTAGCAGTAGTGAAAACTGGCGTGAAGGACTTCGAAGCCGCACTGTCATTCGTAGAGAGCGGCGTTGCTAAGTTGGGTGAAGCTGCCAAAGCAGAGCTGAAGGCGCTGGCTCAGAAGTACCTGTAGCTCATTACAAGAGCCATCCACTTTTCCCGGTGGCTCTGATAATGACTTACGTATCTGTGGAGGATGCCATGGTTCAGCGAGTAATGACGACAGGTGGTTATCCCGTAAAGATGCCTGACGCTAACGAAATCTCTGACGATGTGACAGGCGACCTGATGGGCCGTCAAATCAGCATCAATCAGATTGCCGGTGCGAGTGACGCAGTAAACAGCGTGCTTCATGCAAAAACAGCAGAAGAGATACGCAATGCTGCAGGCATTCAGGAATCCCAGATTGCCGTGAAGGGTGATGCTGGTAAGTCAGCATATGAAATAGCTGTTCAGGAAGGGTTTGAAGGAAGCCAAACCGAATGGCTTGAGTCGCTTCATGGCAGTGACGGCATTGATGGCATTGATGGAAAAAATGGTACCGATGGCCGAGACGGAACAGACGGAAAAAATGGATCTGACGGAAACTCTGCCTATCAGATTGCCCGTGATGCTGGCTATGGCGGCACAGAGACACAGTGGTTAGCAAGTCTCAATGGTTATGACGGTAAAGATGGGATTAACGGAGTTGATGGAAAAAACGGTGCAGACGGAAAGGACGCCTTGCCGGGGAAAGATGGCTTGAACGGCAGTAACGGTAAAGACGGGCTGAACGGAAAATCCGCTTACGAGTTAGCTGTATCCGGTGGTTTTTCTGGTACGCAAACTCAATGGCTGGCTTCGCTGAATGGTACGAATGGCAAAGATGGTACGAATGGGAAGGATGGCATCAATGCTACGCCAATCCTCTTTGAAGCCATCGATTCTAAAGTCGTCACAGCCGGCACAAAGGTGGCAATCAAGTTCACCAAAACATATTCAACTCCCCCTGTAGTCTCGCCAATACCAACCTGGTCAGGATTGCAGATGAACATTGGTTCAGCCTCAGAAGTTACAACGACTGGATGTAACGTCACCGTATTGCAGTCACTTGGCACACTCCTGTTATCAGGTGGGCCATTTGGCAATGCGCCGGCTAACGCAACATTCCGCATGTTCGTGATTGGGAGCTGATGATGGTTAAGTTCAATATCATATGCCACTGCAAAATCAAATGGTGGGTAAAGCCACTTATTGGGATTGTTAAAGCATGGGTTCTTGTCACCAGAAAGAATATCGACGTAGACAGGCTGGCTGATTTTGTAGCCAGTCACGGCATAAAAAAACAATACATCACAAAAGAGATTTAAATGGCAAAGCTCACCGACAAACAAGAGCTGTTTGCCCGTGAGTACCTGAAAGACCTCAATGCTACACAGGCAGCTATCAGGGCGGGTTACAGCGAGAAGACCGCTCAGATGCAATCAAGCCGTCTGCTATCAAATGTTATGGTCCAAGATTGCATTGCAGCGCTGAAGGCCGATCGCAATGAAGAAGTCGGTATAGATGCAGCCTACGTGCTTCGCCGCCTGGTAGAGATAGACCAGATGGATGTTATCGATATTCTCCAGCCAAATGGCGAGCTGAAGCCGATTAAGGACTGGCCTAAGACGTGGCGCACTACCCTTTCGGGAATGGATGTCACTGAGATGTCAGGCGACGACTCAGGATTCCTGAAAAAGATTAAGTGGCCTGATAAGGTGAAAAACCTCGAGCTTCTTGGTAAGCATGTGACTGTTCAAGCTTTCAAAGAGAACATCAAGTCAGAGCATTCCGGAAATATCGGCATCAACCTGAATAAAACCCTCACTGAGCTATTCGACGATGACAGCGATTAACCCGATATTTAAACCCTTCGTGAAGCCATCCCGCTACAAAGTGGCAAAGGTGGTCGCGGGTCAGGTAAAAGCTGGACGATTGCTCGCTTACTGGTAGAAATAGCCAGGCGGGGGAATTATCGCTTTCTCTGCGCCCGCGAACTCCAGAACAGTATCAGTGACTCAGTTATCCGCCTGCTGGACGACACAATAAACCGTGAAGGCTATCAGGCAGAGTTTGAAGTGCAGAGAGCTAACATCCGCCACCTGATTACCGGTAGCGAATTCATGTTCTACGGCATCAAGAACAACCCGACCAAAATTAAGTCGCTCGAAGGCATCGACATATGCTGGATGGAAGAGGCTGAAGCAGTATCCAAAGAGTCGTGGGATATCCTGATCCCCACCATTCGTAAGCCTGGCTCTGAGATATGGGTCAGCTACAACCCAAAGAATATTCTCGACGATACGCATCAGCGTTTCGTTATCGCACCTCCTGATGATATCTGCTTGCTGACTGTGAACTACAGCGAGAACCCCTGGTTCCCTGATGTGCTTCGGCTGGAGATGGAGGAGTGCAAGCGCAAAGACTATGACCTCTATCTGCACATATGGGAAGGCGAGCCGGTTGCTGATAGTGACATGGCAATCATCAAGCCTTCGTGGATTGCTGCTGCTGTGGATGCTCACAAGGCGCTTGGATTTGATATTGCCGGAGAGAAGCGTGTTGGATTCGATGTGGCCGATGAAGGTGAGGATAGCAACGCCACCACTCTACGCCATGGTTCTGTAGCTATCGACGTGCAGAACTGGGACAGAGGCGATGTGATTGAATCCTCTAATCGCGTGAACCTCTATTCAGAGCAGCAGAAAGCCGATGAGATTATTTATGACTCCATCGGTGTTGGTGCTGGCGTTAAGGCCCAGTTAGGCCGCATAGCCAAAATTAATATTCAAGGCTTCAATGCTGGCGGTGCCGTGCTTCACCCTGAAGCTGACTACATGCCCGGTAAAAAGAACAAAGACATGTTCTCGAACATCAAGGCTCAAGCATGGTGGCATGTTCGTGATCGCTTCTACAAAACATGGCGTAGCATAGAGGCTCGCAAAGCCGATCCGAATTGCACGCTCGAATACAGCCCTGATGAGCTGATAAGCCTGTCCTCTGATATCCAGAAGCTCGAATACCTAAAAGCTGAACTGTCCCGCCCATGGGTGGACTACGACGGTAACGGCAAGGTTAAGGTTGAGAGTAAGAAGGATATGAAGAAGCGCGGCATCCCATCACCAAACATGGCTGACTCACTGATTATGGCGTTCGCTCCACTTATCAGGAAGCCAATGGTCATCGACCCAAGCCAACTCAGGAGAATTTAAGTGCGGTGGTTTAAAAGAAAAGAAGTCGCCGCGCCTGAGCCGGTGAAAGAGCCTGAAAAGGTTCAGATGAAGATTAACCCTGAAGCTGTAGCATCAATCCAGGCAGTAGCTAAGCGAGAGTATCAGCAGTACACCCCACCGAAAGGCGTTATCCCTGAGAAGCTAGAACGAGGCATTCTCGCTATGGACTCAACCCCATACGACATGCTGAACGATGCTTACATGGGGTACGGGATGGGTACTTTCGAGGGATTCCCCGGATACCCTTACCTGGCTGGTATGGCGCAGAAGCCTGAATACCGCAAGATGGTCGGCATCATCGCTGAGAAGATGACAGCGAAGTGGATAAAGCTGAAGACGGTTGGTGATGACGACAAGTCAGATCGCGTTAAGCAGATACTCGATGCCATGGAGCGCTTTGACGTTGTGGGCAAGTTCAGAGAAGCCGCTGAACATGATGGATACTTTGGTGGCGGGCAGATTTATATCGACGTCCTGTCACCTAAAAACGTATCAGCCTGGACAGATGATAACGAGCTGCAAAGCAAGCTTTTCATCAGCGACAAGAAGATTGCCAAAGGTAGCCTTAAAGGCTTTCAGGTGATTGAGCCAGTCTGGACATACCCCGGCGTATACAACGCACAAAACCCGCTGAGTCCTGACTTCTACAAGCCGACAGAATGGTTTGTGATGGGGAAAACGGTTCACGCCAGCCGCATGATCAACTTCGTATCACGCAACGTGCCTGACCTGCTGAAGTCGGCTTATAACTTCCGAGGCCTGTCACTTACGCAGATTGCAGAGACATACGTTAACAACTGGCTCCGCACGCGGGACAGTGTCAGCGACATGATCCACTCGTTCAGCGTGCCGGTGCTCAGCACGGACTTGAGCCAGATGCTGACAGGCGGTGGTGCAGACACCATGCTTTTCCGCCTGCAGATGTTTAATCAGTGCCGTGATAACCGAGGCGCTTTTGCAGTAGACAACGACGCTACGAAGCCGGAAGGGTTGGAGTTTATCAACGCGCCACTCAGCGGACTGGATACGCTACAGGCTCAGTCTCAAGAGCAGATGGCATCAGTATCCGGGATACCGTTAGTCTTCCTGCTGGGCATCACGCCAAACGGCCTAAACGCTTCCTCAGATGGTGAGATTAAGGTTTTCTACGACTACATCCACTCGCTGCAGAAATCGATGTTTAAGGCTCCCCTTAAGCGCGTTATCGACATCATTCAGCTCTCTGAGTTCGGCGACATTGACCCTGATATCACCTTTGAATTCGAGCCTCTCTATGAGATGAGCGCGAAAGAGAAAGCTGATATTCGCAAGGTTGATGCTGATACTGACGCGGTCTACATAAGCAATGGTGCGCTGTCTGCAAATGAAGTGCGCGAGAAGATTGCTGATGACCCGGACAGCCCTTACCACTCACTGGACTTAAGCGATGACCTCGAACTCGAAGAAGAAGCCCCAGACGACGAGGAAGCCAGCCCCGAAGACGATAAGGCCGGTGCAACCTAACGCAGGTGTTGAGGCCTGGTATCGCAAGCAGCTGGATAAAGCCGTCAGAGATATGAATGACTCGATGGTGTACTGGCTGAAGGCGAATTACCGGGCATCTGGCGCTATGGCAATGGACGCATCACCTGCTGTGTTTATGCGGGACGCGATGAAGAAGTTAGCCCGGCGCTGGACAAAGCGTTTTGATGACCTCGCTCAGAAACTTGCTGACCGGTTCGCCGGTGATGCCATGAAGAACTCTGACGTGTCGTTAAGTAACGCGTTGGAGGCCGCTGGATTCACCGTGCCTTTTAAGATGACGCCAGCGATGAATAACGCATTGCAGGCAACCATCACTGAAAACGTTGGCCTGATACGCAGCATCCCGGAGCAGTATCTCACGCAGGTGCAGACGATGGTGATGCAGTCAGTAGGCAGGGGGCGAGACCTCGGCACGCTGACAGAAGAGCTTGAGAAGCGTTACGGCATTACGCGCAGACGGGCAGCGCTCATCGCACGCGATCAAAACAACAAGGCTACCGCAACCATGCAGTCAGCCAGGCAGCAATCACTCGGCATCACGCAAGGCATCTGGCGACACTCACACGCAGGTAAAGAGCCTCGACCATCACATGTGAAAGCTAATGGTGAATTTTTCGACCTGTCAAAAGGGCTTTACCTGGATGGCAAGTGGACTCTTCCCGGTGAAGAGATTAACTGCCGCTGCACTTGGTCACCAGTCATCCCCGGACTTAATTAAACGGAAGCACACATGACAATCGAACGGTTAGCGTTTGACCGCGCATCCGTGCGCACTTTCGATGGTAATGGCAGGCTTCAGGTCACCAAAAGCAATATCAGCAAGGCGAATGTCTGCCCCTACTACGGGCGCGAGATTCCTAATGCTGAAGCGCTGGGGCTGGACCCGGACAAGATTTACCGGCTCTGGCGTCACCCTGATGAACTGAAGAAAGCCGCATCAACCTTCAACAATATTCCCGTTCTCTGTATCCATACCCCTGACTTCCCTGGTGACCCGCCTCGAGAATACCGCGTAGGAACGACGCACTCTGGCTGTGATTTTGATGGCACCTATCTCAGTAACGGCCTGTCCGTTTGGGATAACTCTGCCATCGCAGGTATTGAGACAGAAGAGCAAAAAGAATTGTCGTCCTCGTACCAGTACAGGGCTGACATGACTTCCGGCACCACGCCTGATGACGAAGAGTTTGACGGCATCATGCGTGACATTGTCGGGAACCACGTTGCACTGGTCGAAACTGGCCGCGCAGGTAGCGACGTATTGGTCGCTGATTCTCTCCCACTGGAGCTTAAATACATGAAGTTAGACCGCAAAGGCGTCGCCATCCGTGCCGCGCTGGGAGCGTTTCTGAAGCCGCGCCTGGCTCAGGATGCTGCACCCAAAGACCTCACCGCCATTCTGAATTCGCATAAGTCAGCAAAAGCGATCGCTCAGGCCGTGGCTAACAAATACAAAACCCGCCTGGCTGCCGATATGGAGCTGGAGCCAGAAGAGTTGGTAGAGATTATCGAAGCCTCCTCCGAAGGTGTTGAGCCTGAAGAAGAGCCGAAAGTGGCCGGTGATGACGACAACGAGTCGATCATCTCTCTGCTGCGTGAAGCTGGCATGCCTGAAGAAGTGATCGCCAAAATCTCTGCCGCTCTGTCTCCGGCTGTTGCTGAAGATGAAGACAAAGACGACGACAAGAAAGATGACGATAAGAAGGATGAGAAGGTTTCTAAAACCGCTATGGACTCCGCTATCCGTCTGGCTTCTGACAGCGCTACCCGTAAGGCCGCTGAAAACTTCCGCGCTGTGCGTGAAGCTGAGCAGGCTGTGCGCCCACTGATTGGCGATGTGATCGCTATGGACTCCGCTGAAGACGTCTACCGCACTGCACTTGAGCAGGCTGAGGTGGATATCACTGGCGTTCACGCATCTGCATTCCCTGCAATGGTGCGTATGGCTATCAGCCAGAAAGAAAACAAACGTCCTGTCATTGCTCAGGATTCCGCTTCCGCTGACGAGTTCGAGAAGGCTTTCCCGACCGCTGGCAAACTGAAACGAGGTTTCTAACATGGCAGGTTTTCAGAGTGTAATTAACCAGTACCCAGCTCCGGGCATTGAAGGTGGCTTTGCCAGCACCAACCCACACGCAACTTTCCTGGCTGGCGAAGCGGCCCTGGTGTCAGGCACTAATGGCCTGACGATTGGACGCTTTGCGTGGGCAGTTGATGGCGTGGCTACTAATGCCGGAACCGGCGCTCCTTCTGGCTTCGTGCATCGTGATGGTCAGGCGATTATCACAACATGGCTGGGCAGCGATTCCAACGTTATTCAGTCTGGCCGCGAAGTAACCCTGATGGTTGCGGGAGACTTCTGGGCGCGTACTTCTACCGCAGCCACTCTCGGGCAGAAGATCTTCGCATCACTGACTACCGGTCAGGTTCAGACAGGCGCTGCTGGCGCAACTATTGCCGGCTTTGCCGAAACCGAATTTGTCGCAGGTAGCGTCGCAGCAGCGGGCGAACTTGTGAAAATCAGCACCTGGAGCAAGTAATGAACGAATTTCAAAAGCACTACGCCGCCGCAAGCGGTAAATACGGCATCGTGTTGCGCGGTGCTGAAAAGGCTCAGTACCTGAAGCCTGAGTTTGCAGATAACTTCGCTCTGGCGATGGATGCGCAACCCACCATGGTTACTACCGGCAGCTCCGGCATCCCGGCATACTTCACCAACTACGTTGACCCAGAGCTGATCCGCGTACTGGTAACCCCGATGAAAGCAGCAGAAATCATTGGTGAAGTTAAGAAAGGCGACTGGACCACGCTTACTGCGCAGTTCCCTATCGTGGAATCTGCAGGTGAAACCAGCTCCTACGGCGACTACAACAACAACGGCATGACCGCAGCGAACGTTAACTGGGTGCCGCGTCAGTCTTACCACTACCAGACCCACACCCGCTGGGGTGAGCGTGAGCTGGATATGTATGGCGCAGCGCGTATCGGTTACGCCGCAGAACTGAATGTTGCTTCTGCTCTGGTGCTGAATAAGTTCCAGAACAAATCCTACTTCTACGGCATTGCTGGACTACAAAACTTTGGCCTGCTGAATGACCCGAGCCTCCCGGCCTCGATCACCCCCGGCGCAACCGGAACTGGCAGCGCTCTGACCTGGGCTACCAAAGATGGTCAGGCTGTTTATGACGATATCCTGAAGTTGTTCGGTCAACTGGTTTCACAGACCAAAGGCCTGCTGGATATGAGCACGCCAATGACGCTGGCTATGTCCCCAGCTATGTCAGTAAATCTGGCTAAGACGAACATGTACAACGTGAACGTCTCTGACCTGCTGAAGAAAAACTTCCCGAACCTGAAAATTGAGACTGCCATTGAGTACTCAACAACAGCCGGTGAGATTGTTCAGCTGATCGCCGATCGCCTGGGTGAGCAGGACACAGCATACGCCGCCTTCACTGAGAAGATGCGTGCGCACGCAGTGGTGACTGAAGAGTCATCCTGGAAACAGAAAAAGTCTGGCGGCACCTGGGGTGCAATCATTCGTCAACCGCTCGCTATCGCGACAATGCTGGGAGTCTGATTATGTCTGAAGTCGTAACTGTAGGTTGCAAGCTGCCTAACGGCCTGCTGCTGGAACAGGACGGTTATACCGTCCAGCTTAACGGCGCGAACGCCTCAAATCTGGTTGGCGGCTACGGCCTCACCGAGAACGTTGATAAAGCCGCTTTTGATAAGTGGATTAAAACTCACGGCGACCAGGCTTACGTAAAAAACGAACTGGTATTCGCTCAGGCCAAGACCAACAGCGCCGAATCCAAGGCGAAAGAAAACGCAGACGTGAAGTCTGGCCTTGAGGGGTTACCTCAAGATAAACCAGCACCTGGCATCGAGAAATCTGACGGGAAATAAAGATGGCTATCGTGACCTTTGATATTGCCGCATTCCGCGAGCGTTACCCGGAATTCAACACGGTAAGTGACTCGTTGCTGAATGCGTACTTCGTCGAGGCAACGGTCTATCTGAATAACACCGATACCAGCCCGGTCAGCGATGTTGCTGTAAGGGCGGTATATCTCAACATGCTGGTTGCTCACCTTGCCGCAATGAATAGCGGCGTAGGCGGTCAGGCGGCATCAGGGTTAGTTGGGCGGGTAACAAGCGCATCGGAAGGTTCGGTATCTGTGTCGGTAGATGCCGGGCCATCAAGCGCATCGTCATGGTGGTATATGCAAACGCCATACGGTGCTGCTTACTGGCAGGCCACGCTGCCATATCGTTCTGCACGTTACCTGCCCGGTGGCTCGCCATCAATGTATCCATATCATTACAACCGCAGAACTTATTACCGGAGGTAGCCATGGCAACATTTAGCGGTGGCGACGCTCTGGAGCAAAAGCTCGCGGAGTTAGCGGCAAGTCTTGGCGAAGGTAAGACGTTACGTGTTGGCTTCCTCGAAGGTGCGACGTATCCTGATGGCACTTCGGTGCCTATGGTTGCTGCAGCGAACGAGTTTGGCGACCCGGGAATGAACAGGCCACCACGGCCATTCTTCCGCAACATGATCGCCGAGAAGTCACCAGAATGGTCGGATGACATTGGCAAGATTGCGCTGGCGGTTAATTACGATGCCACCACGCTTTTTTCGCTGATGGGTGAGCGCATCAAAGATCAGCTCCAAGGCTCAATCCGCGAATTCTCTGATCCGGCACTTGCGCCATCCACAATAGCGAGAAAGGGCTTTTCCAAGCCTCTGATTGAAACGTCTCACATGCTGAATTCAGTCGATTATGACGTTAAGGACGGCGTATGAATCTACATGGAATCGTGCGCCGCGCTATCAACACCGTAAACCCTGACATACCAGGTCAGATGCTGGTGAGTCTCGGGACATACATCACTGACGCAGCAGGTCACAGGGTGCCCGTATACAGCGAGCCTCAGAGCGTCACAATTCAACTCCAACCGCTTAGCTACACCGATCTACAGAAGATTGACGGACTAAACCTGCAGGGCATCCTGAAGGCGGCATACGTCAATGGTAACTTTGAAGGCGTGAACCGGCTGAAAGGAAAGGGTGGTGACAAATTGGTAGTGAATGGCGAAACATGGCTAATCACTCAGCCGCTGGAAGAATGGCCTGACTGGTGCAAGTTTGTGGTGACGTTGCAGGTGACGACATGACAGCGACTATCAGCATTAGACAGGATGACCTGACAACCGCCTTGCGCGGTTTTTTATTGTCCCTGGTTGATACAGAGATTTTCCTTGCTCAGGAGAACCTGGTGCCGATGCCGGTTGGTGACTTCATCACAATGACACCAATGAATTCGACCGGGCTATCAACAAACCGAGTTTCTTACGCTGACACGGGCGCTGGGCTTGGGAGTGAGTTGACGCAGCGAAGTAACCAGTGGAGATGCCAGCTTGATTTCTACGGCTCGTCAGCGCAGGAGTTCGCGCAGATTGCGGCCACCATGATCCGCTCTGAGTATGCCGGGGAATGGTTCAGGCAAAACAACTCGCCACTTCGCCCGCTCTACGCTGGCGACCCACACCAGACCACGATGATTAACGCTGAAGCTCAGTACGAGAATCGGTGGACGCTGGATTTCAACGCTCAATATAACGCTGTGATTGCCACACCACTGGCATTCATGGATGGAATAACTGTAGGCATCATCGCCGCAGACTTAAAATACCCACCGGAGAGTGCATAAATGGCAATCCCATTGCGCAAAGATATCCAGATTAATCCCGGCGTACTACCTGCTGGCGGTTCTGCGCTGGATTTGAACGGCCTTATTCTTACTGACAGCAGCTATGCACCGGTAGGTGGGGTTGTGTCATTTTCATCTGATGATGACGTTGCTTTGTACTTCGGCAGTGCATCAAATGAATACAGCATGGCTGAAATCTATTTTCAGGGCTATGACAACTCAACCAAAACGCCTGGCGCATTGTTGTTCTCGCGATATAACCCTGAAGCAGTTGGAGCATGGTTGCGGTCTGGTTCAATGAACGCAGTTAGTCTTGACCAACTGAAGCTGCTGAGTGGCGTAATTACGCTGTCAGTTGATGGCGAAGAGGTCACCTCTACCAACATTAACCTGAGCACGGCAACAAGCTTTGCGCAGGCTGCACAACTGATCCAAACCGGCGTTGGCGATGATGTTGAAGTGGAATATGACACCACTCAGAAAGCATTCATCTTCACATCGGCTACTACGGGCGCAGAAAGCACGATCACCTACGCTACCGGCACGCTTGCTGATGGCCTGAAGTTGACAGCAGCTACAGGCGCAATCCTTTCACAAGGCGCAGCACCTGCAGTTGTGACCGATTCAATGCGACTGGTGCTCGATGGCTCACAAAACTGGGCGTTGTTTACCACTTCCTTCACCCCAAGTGAGTCTCAAGCTCTGGCCTTCTCAGCCTGGGTGAGCGGTCAAAACTATCGTTTTGGTTATGTGCCATTCACCATGGAAGGCGCTGCGCTGGTAAGCGGGTCCACGGAAACGCTGAGCTACAAAATCATCTCAGTTAATGACTATGCCAATGTTTGCCCGGTGTACGGCTCTCAGAGTCATGCGGCGGCGGCACTTGGTTATGCAGCTTCACTCGACTTTGACCGCCAGGAAGGCCGCGTAACCTTCAAGTTCCGCTCCCTGTCCGGCCTATTGCCAACCGTGACGTCATCAGCTGACTACGATGCCCTGATTGCAAATGGGTACAACTTCTACGGCGCATACACGGCAAACAACTACGACACCCGCTACTGGGCTGATGGCACTGTTACCGGAGACTTTAAATGGCTGGACACCTTCTGCTTCCAGATTTGGCTGAATGCCAACCTGATGCAGGATGCGATCGAACTGTTCAAGGCCAACCGATCGCTGCCATATAACACCCGTGGTGATGCGGCCATTGAAGCCTCCTTTGTCGACACTATCAACCAGGGTATTACCTTCGGCGGGATTCGAACCGGCATTGACCTGTCCAGCGCGCAGATTTCTGAAATCAATAACGCCGTTGGTTTGCAGGTAGGCGCGTCGATCGTTGCCAAGGGCTGGTATTTGTATCTGCCAAAAGCCACGCCTGAACAGCGTGCAGCGCGTACCCGGCCTGGCTGCTCTTTCTATTACACGGATGGCGGTAGCGTTCAGAAAATTACCCTTGCCAGCATCGAGGTTCAATAATGGCTAATAACACGATTACGAGCGCAGATTCTATCTTTGCGCTGACAGTGACCAACCTCTTTACCAGCGCCCAAACGCTGGAAGGTTATGCCGCTGACGCCATGTTTGCACTGGGTGACACTGAGCTTGCACAGTCGGTACGTGGTGCAGACGGCAAGCTCTCTGCTGGTTTCGTATTTGGAGAGTACCTGCAGACGGTAACTATTATGCCGGACAGCCCTTCGCGGGAAATCTTCGAAACATGGCAACTTACCTCAGTGACGTCGAAAGCCGTGTTCCGCTGCAATGCCACGATCATCCTCCCGGCAATTAGCCGCAAGTTCACGCTGACTAATGGCGTTCTGCAGCGCGTTAAGGCTATGCCCGATGCACAGCGTGTCCTGCAGGCAATGACGTACCAGATCAACTGGGAAAACGTCATCGGTGAAGCTTACAATGCATAAGGTCTGATATGGCTCGCAAAGAGATTTTCTATACGGCTGAGAAGTGTGGCCGCGATACCGGAAAGGTTTTTTACATCAAAGAAATGTCCGCCTCAGCTGCTGAGTGGTGGGCAATCCGCGCTGGTCTGGCTATGGCAAAGAATGGCGTAAGCCTGCCAGATAACTTTTCAGAGATGGGTATGGCAGGGATGGCAAAGGTAGGGCTGGAGATGGTTGCGAAAATCCCACCCGAAGATGCCCGGCCACTCCTCGAAGAACTCATGAAATGTGTTCAGGCTGTGCCGGACCCTTCCAATAAGTCGATTATCCGCAACCTCATTGAAGACGACACAGAAGAGGTGATCACCCGCCTCAAACTGCGCGGCGAAGTGTTTAAGTTGCATGTTGATTTTTTCACAGCCGTCGCAGGTTAGATATCCCGCCAACCATGGGGGGCACTGTCGTTGGCCTGGTAAATTATGAAAACGTCCCAACCACCATCGCCACGATAGTCTCTTCAAAGCTTGCGACCCTCTACGAGCTGGACACTGTGTACGGTACAGAGGATTTGTGGCGACTGCTTGAAATCAACACGGTCGACAATTACAACCAAATGGTCATCAACAGGGCGCAGGAGAATGGCTGATGCCAACGATTATTGATTCACTGGTCGTCACTCTTGGCCTTGACCCTTCTGGCTTCAAAAAGGGCCAGAGTGAAGTTAAAGATGGCCTGGTAAACACAAGAAAGAACGCTGAACAGACCGCGAAAGACATGGAGGCCGCAGGTAAAAGAGCGGCCTCTTTCTTTGGGTCAATTCGTACAGAATTACTTGCACTCGTAGGTGTGACACTTTCAGCGCAGGGCATTAAGACTTTCATCACAAGCATGACGTCAGACCTGATGCGATTGGGCATCGAGTCTAAAGCGCTGGATATCTCGGCCAAATCTCTGGATGGCTGGGAGCGTGCAGCTTCGGCTGCCGGATCAAGTGCCGAGAAAATGTCTGGCACACTGGCAGGCTTTCAAAAGGTTCTTACCAGCATTCGCACCGGCGGCGGGCAGGATGACCCGCTGTTTGGCGCGCTGGCTTCTTTCGGTGGAGCTACCGGGGCAAACTTCGATTATCAGAATGATAACTCTGAAGCCATCATGCGCAAGATTGGCGCTAACTGGGGCAAACTAAGCAAAGATGCGCAGCGCCGCTTTGGCGGAATGTTCGGCTTTGACAATGCAACTCAGCAGGGGCTGTCTGACGGCTCGCTTGTTCGCGATGCGGATCGCTTTGCCAAGATATCCAGGGCGACTGATGATGCCACTAAAAAGGCATTAGAGTTTAATCGCCGCCTGGAAGAGATGAAGCAAAACTTCTCTGCTGCTGCTCAGGTGCTGTATGAGGCGCTGATCCCGTATGTAGAAAAGCTTATCCCCCTCATTGAGAAATTTGGCATCTGGATTTCCACTCACGGGCCAGAAATAGAGAAGTTCTTCTCTGAAACTGCTGATGAAATCGGGAAGGTTACTGACGCTGTAGGCGGCTTAGAGAACGCGCTGAAGCTACTGCTCGTTTTCGTTGCCGGTAAATGGCTGCTTGGGATGAGTAGCTCTATTGGAGGCGTGCGTGGGTCGTTACTGGCATTGGGCCGTATAAGCCTCATTGCCGGGCTGGTCGAGCTTCAGAAGTATGCCGCCACGCTTGAGAAGAAATATGCATGGCTGACCGACAATCCTGCGACAAACTTTCTTAACAGTGGTGCTGGAACTGAAACAACAACCGAGTGGGGTAAAAAACTCCATGACTGGGTGTTTGATAAGACCGGCATTGAATTACCCCGAGGCGATGGTTACAAAACTGCACCGCGCGGTATTCGCAACAACAACCCCGGAAACCTGAATTTCGCCGGCCAGGCTGGGGCAACTAAGGAAGGCGGGGAGAATGGACGCTTCGCCGTGTTTGGATCAATGCAGGAGGGTGTAGCAGCTCTTTATCGACAGCTGCAACTTTACTTCAAGCGAGGCATGAATACGCTTTCGTCCATCGTTAAAACCTATGCTCCTGCGGGCGATAACAACAACGTCAGTGCTTATGTCGCTGCGCTTTCTAAGGCTACAGGAAAAGGTGCTGATGAGGCGCTAGATCCGAATGACATGAGCACAATCTCTCGCATGATGAAGGGGATCGTCGACCACGAGAACGGAGCAGGCTATATCAGCTCTTCAGATATCATGGGTGGCATCCAGCTTGGTTCCAAATCAACTGCCATGCGCAATTCACCGGCAGGTGGTAACCAGACTTCAATCAGCATCGGTGAAGTGAACATGCAGACGTCAGCAGGCAATGCTAATGCTCTTGGCAACGACCTGATGAGGAACGTACAGCGAAACCGCCTGGTAACGCCAATGACGACAGGGCAGGGTTGATATGGCCTTTTCACTGAATGAAACAACGCTACTGAGCGCAATAAGCAGTGGCAATATTTTCTCAATCATCAACAGCACACTCTCCCCCGGCTATGGCATCTACCTTAAGTCAGGCGCAAAGGCGCTGGCCCCTACCTCAGTTCTCGGAATCGAGTATGGTGCTGATGCTTCGGTAGTGTCGGCCCCCATAGAAAAAGGCTCTTACACCTCGTTCAATAAGGTGAAGCGCCCCCCGGTAATCAGGGTGCTATTTACGCTTGAGGGCTGGACGGGATTTAGCGGCAGCATTCCCAACCTGACAAACTTTACTCTGACAAGTAGGTCAGACATGTTGGCTGCACTGGATGCCATGGTAGAAAGCGCCGATAAATACGATATCGAAACGCCTGACACCACTTACGAAGATTATGACCTGGTACGATATAACTACCGAACATCCGACCGAGATGTAACGCTGCTTACTGTTGAGGCTATCTTTCAGGCCATCCTTGAAGAAGCTGAGGTGACATTGACCAGTACAACGGCCAACGACAACACGACTACCAATGCAACCAGCAAGGCATCCAGCGCTGTCACTGAGAAGGCCAATTCCACCGCGACCAACTCGACACTTGATGATGTGAAAGGTGCCTTAACCGGCCTGAAGAGCACGCTATCAAGCGCAGCCACAACAGTCGCCACATCGGTATCATCGACTGTTAGTAGCGCCACATCTGGTGTCACCAGTGCAATTAACGGCGCGGCCACGTCAGCCATTAATAACCTGTCAACATCCGTCAGCGAACTGGTAGCGGGGCTTTCCTGATGCAAAACATTTCTCTCAAGCCACTCAAGGCTCAGGAAGTAAGCGTGAACCTTGGCGGACAGAACGTCACGTTAAGGATTGTGCAGCGCACCACCGGCCTTTTTATGGATATAGGCGTGGCGGATAAATGGATTGCTCTCGGCATCCTCTGCCTGAACTGCAACAAAATAGTTCGCTACTCCTATCTTGGCTTCATTGGCGAGTTGTTCTTTGCTGATACGAAGGGTGGCGAAGATCCGGTGTATGACGAGCTTGGAACCAGATTTAAGCTTTTCTACGCAACAGCAGAAGAGATGGCGGCATGACGTATAAAAAACGCAGCCTGAAGTTTCAGTTCACCTTGAAAGAGGGTGAATTTGATGAGCAGGGCAACAACATCCTGACCATTGATAATATAAAGGCTGAGGTAGATATTGGTGCATATGGCGGCATATCTGGCTCTACTTTGGAAGCGAGAATATACGGCCTTGGCTTAGAGAGAATGGCCCTGCTCAGTTACAAAGGCATCCAGTTCAACGGGGCCAGGCAGAACATGGTAAAGGTGTGGGCAGATGACCGCCCTATTTTTTTCGGAGCCATCACCAACTGTTTTGCTGACCTTAACCAGATGCCTGACGCCCCCCTGATTATGAGCGCTTTCTCAACTGGGTTTGACCAGTCTGTGATTGCGGCTCCATTTACCAAAGAAGGGGCTGCCAGTGTCGCTGAGATCATTGATTCCATCGCTAAAAGCATTGGTTATGTGCTGGTAAACAATGGCGTGCTGGCGAAGATTGAGAACCCCTACTTTGAGGGCAACCCAGTCTCTCAGATTCAGCAGTGCGCACATGCGGCCGGTATTGAAATCGACTTCAGGCTTGGATCAATTTACATCTGGCCACAGGGGGAAGTGTTGATGACTCCATCCCATTGGTATCAGTTGCAACTGGGTTAATTGGATACCCGGTATTCAGTAACTACGGACTGAGCTTTCAATGCACTTACAGCGATTTGATACTGCGCGGCCGCAAGGTGCAGATTGAAACCGACCTGCCAAACGGTAGCGGTATCTACACCATACAGTCAGCAATTCATCACCTTTCAACCTGGTCAGAAGGCGGCCCGTGGGCAACCATCGGTTGGGCCTCGATCGGACAATTGACAGAAGTGAGGCAGTGATGGGTAATCTTTTCACAACACGCCCGCAAGACACGTCGACCGAGGCAAATGCGCAGCAGTTCATGATGCAGCAGATGCTGATGAGTAATGCTTTCATTACCCTTGCAGTGGTAACTAAGGTGAGTGATGGGGGGGATCTGGTAGCAGTTAAGCCAATGGTGGAAGGTTTCACCGGATCAGGCGATCGCATCCCAAAAACCATCATTTACGGCGTGCCTGTTTGGCGACTACAGCGCGGCGCAAGCGCAGTCATCATGCCCCCTGTTATAGGGGATATCGGTCTGATAGCGATTTGCGATCGGGATATCAGCGGAGTTAAGGCTACGAAAGAACCCTCTCTTCCTGGCTCTAACCGTACCCACAATTACGGAGACGCTATTTATCTTGGTGGAGTCCTCAACGCAGATCCGAGCCAGTACGTTAAGTTCAGCAATGATGGAATTGAAGTGGTATCGCCTCTTACCGTTAGCCTGTCAGCACCAGTAGTCGAAGTTAACGCAGAGTCGTCATTCACTGTAAACGCCAGCAATATCGTGCTGAATGGCCCGGTAAGCCAGGGTGCAGGAAGTTACGCAGGTAACTTTGAGTTTGAGGGCAGCATCACCGCGAAAGGTGAAATTACAGGGGCTGGCGTTGCACTTTCAACCCACACGCATGGTGGGGTAGATAGAGGCTCCAGCCAAACTGACGCACCAGTCAAATGACCCGCTCCGGCGGGTTTTTTTATGCCGGGATAAACATGATCACAAAATCATTTCAACTCGATACAGATGAATGGGATATCAGGCTGGACAGTTCTGGAAATATGGCGATTGCAAGTAACCCTTACGCCGTTTCTCAGGACGTAGCCTGTTCTTGCTCAACCTTCCTTGGTGAAGCCTGGTATGACACGACGCTGGGCATTCCTTATTACGAGCGGATTCTAGGGCACTGGCCCGGCACGCAGCTCATCAATACCAAGATGGCGACCGAAGCAAAGAAACTTCCCTACGTTCAGTCTGCATTCTGCACTACGACGGTTGGAAAAAACACCCGGGCAGTGTCGGGCGTAATGACGATAACTGACACCAACAAAAATCAATCGACCATACAGTTTTGAGGTAATAAATGGCTGACGTGACAGTAAGCACGGCCGTCCCATCGGTCACTTATTCAGATGCGGGCGTGTCAGTGCCGGATGAAATTGACATCCTGAATGGCCGACTGACTGACCTTGATACTGCAATGGGTGGTGGGATGAGCAAAAGCCTCACTACTCCGCAAGGTCAGATTGCAATGAGTGACACTGCAATCATTGGCGACAAGAACGATAACCTTGCATGGCTGGTGAATCAGGTTAACCCGGACTACGCATCAGGCCGCATGCAGGATGCTATCGGGCAGATTTACTTTATTGACCGGATCGCCGCAATTGGTACGGTGGTAACTGCCACGTTGACCGGCCTTGTAGGAACAGTCATCCCGGCAAACAGCATCGCCCAGGATAGCAGCGGGTACCTTTATTACTCGCTTGCCGATGCCACCATTCCGTCAACTGGATCGGTAGATGTGCTGTTTCAGAATCAGGCCACGGGTGCTATTGCGTGTCCTATTGGATCGCTCAATACAATTTATCGGGCAATCCCAGGCTGGTCAGGCATTACCAATACCACCGCCGGTGTGCTGGGTAATGACGTGGAAAGCCGCGCCAACTTTGAGTATCGACGCAAGCAATCAGTTGCAGGTAATGCCAAGAATCAATTGGGAGCTATATATGCCAATGTTCTTGCCGTGCCGGGCGTTACTGACGCTTATGTAACTCAGAACAATACAGGCGCGACGGTAGAGAAGGGGGCGACTGATTTCCCACTCCCGGCTCACTCACTTTACGTGTCGGCCTATGGGGGCTCTTCTGAAGATATCGCAAACGCAATCTTCCAGAAGTTAAACCCAGGACCAGAAATGGTAGGGAACACCAGTTACACCGTTGTGGATAGTGAAAACTACGTCCAACCCTATCCAGAGTATGAAATTACGTGGCAGACCCCGGCAGCAGTTAGCGTTTACGTAAAAGTTGAACTGGCAAGCAATAACTCCCTTCCAGGTAATATCGTCGACAGAGTTAGATCCGCCGTCCTTAGCGCATTCAATGGTGAGGACGGCGGAACTCGGGCAAGGATTGGCTCGACGATTTATGCAGGACGCTATTACGCAGGCGTGCAAAGTGTGGACCCGGATAATGTTGATATCTTCAGCATCACTTTAAGTCGTGACGGCAGCGCCTACAGCACGTCAGTTTCATTTGGTATCGATGAAGTGCCAACTCTCGATACCTCAAATATTTCGGTGACGCTGACATGATAAACGTCGCAGATACGATCTTGACCCAGTACGCCGGTAGCTCAAACCTGAAGTCGCTTATCTATTCCTTTAACGAAGCAGTAGGAGTGGAGGGGTTTCTGGATGATTTCTATGACCTCATCTGGAACATACAAACGGCTGACACCTACGGTTTAGATGTGTGGGGGAAAATAGTGGTTGTTAGCAGGCAGCTTACAGTGACAGAGAACAAGATTTATTTTGGATTCAATGAATCCTCTTCCGACCCCATTCTTGTAGATGACCCGCAGCCTTTCAATCAGGCTCCATTTTATTCCGGCGATTTGCTCACATCGACAGTAACACTCACAAATGATGTTTACCGCAAGCTCATCATTATGAAAGCCGCTGCAAACATCTCAGACTGCACGATCCTGAATATGAATAACCTACTGATGTTCATGTTTGGCGAAAGTGGCCGTTGCTACGTCAGGAATGATGGCGGAATGGTGATGAGCTACGTATTCGAATTCCCCCTGTCAATCTCAGAGCTTGCGATTGTACAGAGTTCCGGCGCACTTCCTTCCCCTGTTGGGGTTACCGTAAACATTGTTCAGCAGGTATAAAATGAACTCGTCTGACACCCCGTCACGCATTACAAAAGCGTTTGGCGTTAACGGCCTGCGCAATTCGATCGCCACAGACTCCTCCAATACCACTGACAGCAACGGCATAGCTACGTTCGACAAAGGTTTCCCATCCGTAACCATGCAGCCCCTTAGTGCTGGAGGCATACCGCCATCAGGAAAGGATATGAACGGTGTTCTTTACTCCGCAACGCTTCAGCAGCAGTGGTATAACGCCGGGATGACCTACCCATTTAATGCGGATTTTGCCACGGCTGTCAGTGGGTATCCCAAGGGCGCAATACTCCCAAGCTCTGCGCTCACTGGCCAGTGGCTAAACCTTAACGAATCCAACAGCACCACTCCAGAATCCCCGACAGGAGCTTCAACAGGCTGGGTTCCGATTAACAATTATGGCGTTACGCAACTCTCGCTTTCATCAGCCAGCGTTGTGCTTTCTTCGAACCAGGCAGCTAAAGACCGAATTATCCTGACCGGCACGCTTACTGCCAACGTAAACTTGATTTTTCCCGCCTGGATTAAGTCATGGGTAGTTCACAACAACTGCAGTGGTAATTTCACTGTCACCTGCAAAACGGCATCTGGATCAGGAATATCAGTTATTCCAGGTCTGGTTTCTCGCCTTTTCTGCGATGGCATGAACATCACTGATGAAACCTATAACCCAAACAATGACATGGTTGGAGCAGTAGTAGGATTTGCTATGAACTCAGCGCCGGAGGGATGGCTTGATGCAGATGGCGGAGAGATAAGCAGAATAACGTATGCAAGGCTCTTCTCACGCATTGGAACTATCTATGGGGTTGGTGATGGACGGACCACATTCAATAAGCCTGACGGAAGAGCTGAATTTATCCGAGGGATAGATAATGGGCGAGGAGTAGATACCGGCAGGGTTATGGGATCAAGGCAGGGATATGCGATGCAGAATCACACCCATTACCTGCCAACAAGTGGAGGTACCGGACCGTCCGGTATTTCGGCGGTTTTCGATGACGAGCTTGCTGCTAATTTTGTCAGGACAGGCACAAACCTACAAAACAATTACTTCATAAAAGACAGTATCCCTTTCAGAACTTATAACTCAGGTGACTTCCAAACGTCCCCGGAGCTTACATCCGCAGAGACAAGACCAAGAAACCTTGCTTTGCTTTACTGCATTAAATATTGAGGTAAAAATGTCGATATCAGAAACATTAAAAGCACAAAAATACGCCTCAATAGCAGAGGTAGCCGCTGCTGAATCTAAACTTAATGCAGATAAGCTTGAGAACGCTCCAGATTACGCAGAGCAGGCGGCGGAATCTGCCTTAGCTGCAGCGTCTTCTGCGCAAGCAGCAATATCTGCAGAATCTGTGGTCAACAACCTTGCAGTATCAGCGAGCGAATCAGCAACGAGCGCAGCAGCGTCGGCAGCATCCGCAGGAAATGCAGGGGGCGCGGCTATTGCCCGCTCTGTCCGCGCTCCGGAAGGTGAGGATCTGGATGCTTTGCCAGCAGCAGATGCCAGGCAAAACAGCGTTATTTATTTTGGTGACAATGGAAACGTCACTACTAAACCTGTTGCCGACTTTGCAACTTTAGGTAGTAATGGGAAAATCCCTATCTCTGTTATTCCATCAATTGCCCTGACTGAACCGTTTGTGGTGGGCAGCGAAGAGGAGATGCTCTCCCTTGATGCGCAGGTTGGCGACATTGCGAAGAGGACAGACCTGGGGTATTCGTTTTGCCTTGGCTCTGAACCAGCTACCAGTGCCGAGAACTGGGTTCAACTAACCGACGACGTTTTATCACAGTTAGGCCAATCGACGGGCGCTGAAAGCATAGGAGCTGATGATTCTGGCAGCCCCACCACTGTACAACTTGCTCTGAACGCAAAAGTAAATAAAACCACAATTTCCGCTCCTTCCGGTGCAGCGAATGTTGGTGCGTTAAACAGTACCGGCTCAACCGTTACGGTGCAGGAAGCTATAGAAGAGAAGATTGACCGCTCGGAAGTAGAAGCTTTTACTGCACCAGAAATCATCGGTACCAATCATCGCGGGACACTGCAGAAAGATTTAGATGTGATTGATATCAGGACATCTGGCAGACCCTTAACTACGTTAACAGCTGCTGGGCTGGACGCAGTTGTGGATACGACTCTTGGTGCCACAACGATCGCAGTACAAGATTTCAGGCTCAAAGGCGCTCGCGGCGGTAAAATAGTCGCACCCAAACAGACTATCGCAGTGCAATTGTCGGCAGATAACGGAACAACAGAAGACATGCTTATCCAGGGGGATGGCACGGTAGCACCTGGCGACGCTGCAGCAACTTATCTGTTACGAACAGGCGATGATATAGAAGGCCAGTTTATATCTAACAACAGAATGAGCAAAGCTACAATGGGAATTCATATCCGCAGGACGGATGATGTTGTTGCCATTGGGAATGAAACCCGGAGCATGGTTTACCACCCAGGGCTCAATGCCGGGGGTTATGGTGTGCTGACCGAAGGTGCTCAGAATCTGGCGTTAATCGGTCACTCATCATATGGGGACACCATTAACGATCGCCACGCATTGTACATTTCAAATGAACCAACCTTACGGCCTAATAAAGATATTCGTGTAATTGGTTTTCGTGCAGATCACTCGGTAGCTAACAAGGGTGGGGTTGATGGTGCGCGTAATATGCCTATCATTAATGTGCGCATCGTGGATGGATTGATCATAAGTGACTCGCAATTAAGGAATGGTGGGCAGGGTATAAACATCCTAAATCAATTGGGTACGCCTACTCGCGTAACGGTTGCAAACAGTCAGTTAATTGACATAACCAAGCAGACGGCAGATGACCCATGCACTGGAATTGCAACTACATTTACTACTGGTAACGCCAATATCGTCGGGCTTCTTCTGGCTAATAACCAAATATCATTGTCGAGAGCGGCAGGGATTATAGATGGTGCCCGCAGACCCATGCCGATAAATTTGTCAAATGTAAGGTTGGGTATTATATCAAATACGATCATTCAGTCACCTGGTGACGCATATGGTATTGTTCTCGATACTTGTCGTGATATCAACATAAATAATGTCACATCCATAACGAACACAGGGACCGGATCATCTTATGCATTGATCAGATTTGAAGGAACATGTATCGATATAAACGTCAAACAGGCAAGTTATCAGAACAGGGACGCGCTATTCTCTGGCCTTGATAATGTAACAAACCTGACTGTTGATTTTTCACGCATATGCGAGGTGTATAGTAATGCCGGGGTCATCACAACTAACGATCCCTGGGGGCTTATTAGCTCTGTTTCATTAAGCGGAAACAACGTTCTGGTTACCATGAAAGGCCATGTAACTCAGAATGCCTGTGACACCGCAACGACGCGACCGGTTTTTTCCGGAACTCCGATCAACATGATAGGAACCACAACTAGCAAGGTTATCTCAGTTTCCGCATACACTGGTGCGAACGTAGCGGTATCCCCTTCTACTGGACAGGTTCGTTTTAAACTTATCTTGTCACAATGAAATAAGGCCTCCTCGGAGGCCTGAAAATTACTTACATCTATTGAAATCAAAAATCATGGTGTTTTCAAAAACCACCGAATCATAAAGAGAACTTTTCTCATGTGGTTTCGAACAGCCTTTCTTTAACTCTCCATTAACATCTATCTTGGAATCATAAGTAACATCCACACCTAACCGACCGAAATAGAACGCCCCAAACATCCAATCTGTTCTGATGTAAGACGGCACGATGTGGGTGATGATTCCAAAAGATTTAGATGACAGGTAAGATGTTGGAGCTAACGAAGTTGTTCCATTGAACCGAATGGATTCTATTTTGACTCTAGATTTTATTATATCATCAGCCATTGCAGTAAACATAAACTTCTCTTTTTCTGACTGAGATGATAATGCATTTCCGTAAGCAAACATCTGGACGAATATAGCAAGGAAAAATATTGAAGGTATAATCGAAGAAAAGCCTTTGAATATCTTTGTTGAGGAGTAAGAGATAAGTAGCATTACTCCTGTAAATCCAATAAATACGCGAGGATAAAAAACTGGCTGCTTAAGGAAAATCATCGTTCCGACAATGGAGAACACCATGACTAAAATTGCCACAAGGGAAAGCAGTGCGCTTACTCCAGCGAGCGCCAAGCTATAACCTTTACTCTTAGCCACAGTAAACATGGTAAGCGCTGTAGAAATAAAGAACATGAAATAGAATAGCCGACCAAATGAACCACTTAGTGTTGATTTGAACACAACTAAAAAGCTATCAAGGTTTTTATTTATAAGCGGGATGGAGTAAAGCGCAATCGGTAAAATGTCGCTATGCTCAACGCTATAACCCCCGTTAACAAAAACTTCAGCAACAAAGAGCTTGTATATCAGCATCCCCGCGATAAGTGAAAGTACATTTGCAGCAGCGTAGATAATAGCATTCATTGCACTCTTCTCATTCAGCTTTAGTATGAACAAAAAGCAGACCACCGAGATGAATGCATTAACAGATGGCTGATAGAAGCAAAGAAGAATTGCAACCAGAATTGTGGCCGTAGGAAAGCCTATTTTTATATTAAATCTGTAGCTAATGGATGCTGCTAACAATGCGCACGACAGCGATATACCCATTGTTAGGGCGTCATATCTGTATGATAGGTTCTGTATATAGAAAGGACTGCATAAAATAGCTAGAGCTATAACTACAGCAGGGTACTTGCCTTCTACACCTATGGAGTAGCATAGATAATAACCTGAAGTTACCAATACAATAACAGAAAGAATTAATGGGAGTGGGGCGATATCGATAACATTACTGAAGCCCATGGCCAATATTAGATATTGAGCAAGTGGCCTACCATTATCGATCCACCTGGCGTACCCTCCAACGCTCCTTGAGACGTCATCAATGTAATAAAAGTTTGAGATGACTAATGGTGTTATGTATAAACACCCCAATGCAAGGCATAGAAGTATGTAATTCCGTTTGGAGTATTCTAAGAAGTCCTTCATATTAATTACCTTTTTTCTTGATCAGGTATCTTGGTCGGCCTTTGGTCTCAAGGTATATCCTTCCGATGTACTCCCCCAAAACACCGATCCCAATAAGCTGAACACCGCCAAGGAAGAGTATTGACACCAGAATAGATGGGTATCCTCTGACAGGATTACCCCAGGCAAGGGTATCTACCACCATCCATGCGCCATAAAGAAATGACAAGCCCGCCACAATCAGGCCGATGTATGTCCACATGCGAAGCGGGAATGTGGAAAAGCTGGTTATTCCTTCGAGCGCCAGATTCCATAGTTTCCATGTATTGAATTTGCTTTCGCCTGCGACACGTTCCGCCCGGCTGTATTCCACAACTTCAACCCTTCCGCCTACCCAGCTCAGAATGCCTTTCATGAAAAGGTTTCGCTCTGGCATCGCTTTGATGTGATCTACGGTATTGCGCGACATTAGCCGGAAGTCACCGACATTCTCTTCAATGGTAGGGCTGCTAATTTTATTATGCAGGCGATAGAACCACTCAGCCGTTTTGCGCTTCATATGGCCGTCATTGCTTCTGTCAGTGCGCTTAGCCAGGACTACGTCAGCGCCTTGCTGCCACCTCTCAATGAGCAGTGGGATAACGCTTATCGGGTCCTGCAAATCTACATCAATAGGGATTACGGCATCGCCAGTAGCGTGGTCGAGTCCCGCGAAGAGGGCTGGTTCTTTACCAAAATTACGTGTAAAGCTTAATGGCTTTATCAGGCTGTCAGAAACGGACAAGGCATTTATAATGGCTTCTGTACCGTCTTTACTGCCGTCATTGATAAAAACTATCTCAACTTCATAGGCCGCCAATTCACTCCTGGCGGCCTGATAGAAAATAGGTATCGCATCCTCTTCATTGAAGACCGGAACGACTAGCGAAATTTTCATTTTCCCTCCCTGAAAACAACGTATTTTGAATAGAAGAAGCCCATGACAAGGCTCACAGCGGAAAACGTAATAAGCGTGACGAGCGAGGGCAGATTAAGGCTGTCGCTCATTTGCCCTACAGATGCGGCCATAGCACCCATGAATCCTAGATATATCAGATAGCGCCCTGTGGTGGCTTTACCCCTGAATGTGAATCTCGCATTGGCGAAGAATGAGAAAGTAACCGCCACGAAGAATGCAGACATGTTTGAAAATGCCTGATTAACTCCGGAGGCATGCACGGCAAAGAAAACAGCCCAGTGCACAGCAGTATTTATGACGCCTACAGATGCATACCTTGCGAATAGTTTATACATGTTATCTTCTTGAGTTATTTACGGATAAATCTTACCACCTGTTAATGGGATGGCAAGGGATCACCATTTTTTCGTAAAGAATCTTGATAGCCCACACCGATCAATAATACTGTATATAAAAACAGTATTTTGACAGGGAGGATTATCATGGCAAGACGACAAGACATACCAGCTGCATTCAGTGTCAGCTTACAGATTGACAGCAGGGGGCGGCGCACGGTCACCACGGTGGACTTCGTGCGCAATCTCGAGGCGGTAAATCATTACTTCGGGATGGCTGAGGCTAACCGGTGGATAAAATTCTACCGTACCGATTTCCGCGACGTTTCGACTGAAGAGGGTGAGCGCCGCACCTGGAAGCAATTCAATACCGGCGGCGGAGGTTACTAATGGGCTTTCCTTCACCTGCTACCGATTATATAGAATCTCGTATCTGCATTAATCACATATGCCAGATGCGCCCCAGCGTCGCTCTGTTTGAAATTGACGGCATCCTTCACCTGCTGGATAGCGATCTGCGTCCATCAGATGGCGATGTGCTCTGTTACGAGCTGTACGGCGAAAGGGGGATAGGTAAGCTAATGGGCGGGGCAATCATCACCCGTGACGGTGACGCGCTGGAGGGTAACTCTCTGGAGGATGTGATGGTGCTGGGAAAGGTAACGTTCATGGTGGCGAAAGCTCACGATGATGAGCGGCCGATAATTTGACGGCTGGGTTGCCCGTGTAAAGTGTCAGGTTAGTGACGTCACTACGGTGTCATCGGAGTGTCACTGTTACGTCACTGCTTGCCTTAAAGTCACTTGTGAATGCAGATAAGGCCAGTGTTTACAGTAAGTTAATTATACCTCGACGTTCTTCTAAGCCGTAGGTCACAGGTTCGAATCCTGTAGGGCGTACCATTTTCAAGTCAACACACCTCTACTGAATTCGCTTTTTATCCTTTATACTCCCTGAAATTACTGAATTTTTCTGTCACGAGCTCTACCGAGGTCAACTCAGTTATACCCAAATCAAGTGGTATCTAGGGGCCTTTGCTAGGGCTCATCTCGATCAATGGAAATTAGGGGCTCCTTCATGCCACTAAATGCACGACAGATTGATACTGCAAAACCCAAAGAAAAAGAATACAAGCTCACCGATGGTGGTGGTCTGTATCTGTTGGTGAAGCCTAATGGGGCGAGATACTGGCGTTTGAAGTATCGTTTTTTTGGGGAAAGAGAAAAAGCTTTCTATCGGTGTTTATCCTGATATTTCTTTGGCTGATGCTCGCTTGAAGCGAGAGGAAGCACGGAAGATCATCGCTTTAGGCGGTGACCCTGGAGAGGAAAAGAAAGCAGAAAAATTGGCTCAAAAGGCCAATGTCGAAAATACCTTCAAGGCTATCGCCCTGGAATGGCATGAGTACAAACGGCCTAACTGGTCGAAAGGCTATGCTGAAGATCTGATGGAAGCGTTCGAGAACGATATATTTCCTGATATTGGTAAGCGTCCCATTGCTGAGATCAAACCGCTCGAAGTGCTCAGTTCGCTGCGTAAACTCGAAAAGCGGGGGGTGCTCGATAAACTGCGTAAAATCCGGCAGGCCTGCAATCAGGTATTTCGCTATGCCATCGTTACCGGCAGAGCTGAAACTAACCCGGCCTCTGAACTGGCAAGTGCCTTAACCGCGCCTAAGTCTACCCACTATCCCCATCTGTTAGCTGATGAACTCCCTGATTTCTTACAGGCTCTGGCCGCGTACTCTGGTAGTCCGATAACCCGACTGGCTACTCGGATTCTGATGTTGACCGGAGTTCGTACCGTCGAACTTCGTCAGGCTGAATGGAAAGAGTTTGATTTCGATAAACGTGTTTGGGAAGTGCCGGTCGAAAGGATGAAAATGCGTCGTCCGCATCTGGTGCCTCTATCCGATCAAGTTGTGGTATCACTTCGTGAGATCCAAGCCGTAACGGGCCGTTACAACCTGGTGTTCCCAGGCCGTAATGACATTACGAAACCGATGAGTGAAGCAAGTATCAATCAGGTACTTAAACGGATTGGGTATCATGGGAAGGCGACGGGGCACGGTTTCCGGCACACGATGAGTACTATCCTGCATGAACAAGGCTATAACACGGCGTGGATTGAGTTACAGCTTGCGCATGTGGATAAGAACACTATTCGTGGCACCTACAATCATGCACAGTATTTGGAGCAGCGCAGGGAGATGTTGCAGAGGTATGGGGATTATGTGGACAACCTAAAGCTTTGTGGGGGTATAGTTCATGAGAATTTTAAGGGCCGAGCCTAAGTTAACATCTTATTGTTTAATTATTTCAACGGAATAAATCGACAGTGCTAGCTAAATTGCCGGCATTGCTGTTTTCAGCAGCCACATTTTTGTTTCGTTGAGATGACCTGCTCCCCGTTGATTAGTACACCCCGATGTTAGTAATGTCTTCATAAGCTACATGAGGACATCCCCATGAAGAAGCGTTTTCCGACGAACAGATCATCAGTATTCTCCGCGAAGTCGAAGCTGATGTATCCACCCGTGAACTCTGCCGCAAGCACGCTATTTCAGACGCTACCTTCTACACCTGGCGCAAGAAGTTCGGCGGCATGGAAGTACCCGAAGTGAAGCGGCTCAAGTCACTTTTGAGCCGACGCCGCCTTCTGGCCTAAAAAAACTGCTACAAACATGGGATCGCGCCAGCCAGTTTACCCAGTGACACATATGCCATGCGCAGGCGCGTGGTTAAAAAGAACTTTACGGCAGTTAAAAAATTTAAACCATTTCTTCCTACTGCCGATAGATATAGCTGTATCCATATAGGGCAGGGAATAAGCATGTCTACGGGAAGAGTGCCTGATTATCTTCAGCAGGCCAGCAGACAGTCATCAGCTGCAATCAAATTATCCATTATCACTAGCCGCACTCCGCGCTTCGATTTGGAGCAGGATGTGTCCCTTTCATCGCAGATTCGCCAGCAGCTTAGCGAGGCGCTCGTTAAGATCAAGCACTATCACACCATCTATCAGATCTGGGGTTTTAGTGCAGTTGATCCAGTGGGTAAAGGGGTTATCCTCAACTTTTATGGCCCGCCGGGCACCGGTAAAACCCTTACCGCCGAAGCGCTGGCCGGATCGTTACAAATGAAGATCCTGATGGTCAGCATTGCTGATTTAGAAAGTAAATTTATGGGTGAAACGGCAAAAAACATTGTCGCATTGTTTCAACAGGCTGAGAGCGAAGGGGCGCTACTGTTTTTTGACGAGGCCGACACGCTGCTGGGCAAGCGCCTCTCATCGGTAACCCAAGGCATTGATAACGAAGTGAACGCTATGCGTTCAACTCTGCTGATTGAACTTGAAAATTACCAGGGCGTAGCGATTTTCGCCACCAACTTCGTGAAAAACTACGACACCGCCTTTCTTAGCCGTATCACACAGCATATCCACTTTGAACTTCCCGGCGAGGTCGAGCGCCTTTCCATTTGGTCCCGCATGATAGTGCCGGGCATTCCACTCGCGGTAACACGTGAACATTTGCTTGATCAGTTGGTGCAATCCTCTGCCGGGCTGTCGGGGCGCGACATCCGTAACTGTATGCGCCTTGCCCTGCCCAAAGCAGTGCAGATGCCGGATAAACCGCAACTCACGCCCGAGCATCTACAACAGGCCATTGTTCAGGTTCGTCAGGCCTGGGCCGCCGTGCAGTCGTCACCTCCTCAACAAACCTCATCTCCAACAGAGATGGCGCGAAAAATGCTCGGTGTGAGCTAAGGAAAATCATTATGGGTTTATTCAATTGGATAAGTTCTGCCTCGCGTGCTGTCGGCTCGGCAATCGTCAATACGGCAAAAAGAATGGCGAACGATGCCATCAGCTGGATGGCGGAAGAAGCCGAAGGTTTTATGGGCAGTATCAGCCGCATGTGGCAGCGGGTAAAGCCCTTTATTAACCATGTGCGGGTTGCGGTGCAAGCCATCAGTAAGTTCGTGCCCTGGCCATGGCTTCAAAAAGCGTTGCAGGGTATTGAGCTGTTGTTAGCCAGCCTGGAGCAGATCGAAAAAAGCGATCTGTTTATGCGGGTGAAAAAGGCCATTGAGTGGATAATTAAGTGGGCGAAGGAGTATCAGAAGAAGCAGATGGACGAAGCGGCCATGGCGGAAGCGCGCGCGAACGCACAGGCCTGGAATGAAGCACGAGCGCACATGCAGGATGAAGAACGGCCCATTGCCAGTGCCCTTAGTCTTATGAACAACTACCTGCTGGTGAAAGCGGAAGTAGCGCTAGCGGTGAGTAAGGACGACCTGCAAGACTTTGAATACTTTCTGCGCCTGCGTGCGGTGCAAAAGCTGTTGGCATACTACGAAACCAGCATGATCAGTATTGAGCAGACCGGAGAAATTTCGCCGGATATGTACTTTATTGTTGAAGCTGCGCAGGCGCTGATCGCCGAAC
Source organism: Erwinia sp. E_sp_B01_1 (assembly GCF_036865545.1). NCBI lineage: Bacteria > Pseudomonadati > Pseudomonadota > Gammaproteobacteria > Enterobacterales > Erwiniaceae > Erwinia > Erwinia sp. E_sp_B01_1. The sequence continues at coordinate 1,264,909 of NZ_CP142208.1, forward strand.
AGGCCAGCTTCAGTGAAGCACAAATGCTAAAGCTGGATGAAATGACACAGCGTTTATTTGGTAAACCGATCATTCCGTTCATTTTTGAAGAGATGATAATGGCCTGGGAGATCAACCGCAAATCTACCGAAGCAGAGTGGGAGGCCCTGAACCGACAACTGGCAAAAGAAAACATGCTATTAAAGCGTCTGAAACGTGCAGAAAGTTATAATGAAATTGAGCCAGATGAAGTAGTTGAGCTTAATAACTTGAATATATCCGTACCACGTGACACTGAAACGTTACAACAGTTGCAGCAGGAGGCGATGGAAAAACGCTTCTACGTCAATGCTGCCGAAGGCTTTTTGCAGATGCTGGAGAAAGATGAAGCCACTTTGTTGGTTGAAGGGCGCGACTACCTGCTGGAGCAGGGCGCAGAAGTGGGGCAGCTGTTAATGACATGTGCACAGCAAGGACGTAGCTGGTCCTCTCTCAGTACCGAACAGCAGGCGCTGATCGTCGACTTCGCCAATATTTTCGAGCAAGACTGTCGTGAGCGCACTGCACAGCTGGTAGAGGTGATGGGATGAGTCTGCTAGAGGAGATTGGGCACTTTTTACTTCCGGGCAACGACGCAATTCAACTCACTTTTTTTACCCTGATTGCACTCTCGATCCTGCTGTGCGTGATACTGGTCTGGCGCAATGCCCGGCAATCCAATTGGCAGCGTAACTGGCAGCAGGAAGGCAACAATGGCGAACAGGCCGGACTGACCACTGAACACGGTTCGGTGCCAGAACTGAGCCATGCTGTTGCCACCAACTCTGAGAAGATGGCGAACATCATGCCAGGAATGCTGCTGATCCTTGGTTTGTTAGGTACATTTCTGGGGCTGGGGCTGGCACTCGATAAGGCATCGGCGATTCTGCACAACAGCGGGACCTCCGCCGGAGCCATGGACAGCTCCATGCAGGACCTGATGGACATGATGCAGGGCCTTGGCACCAAATTTAAAACCTCGACATGGGGAATTATCGCCTTTCTGCTTCTAAAGGGCTGGGAGGCGCTGAATGGCTTTGAGGCGCGACGCCTCAACTGGTGTATTCAGCGGGTACAGGCGCTGCAGCAGGAATCGCAGGAACAACTACGGGCGGAACAGCAGTTTGCTGTGGTGAGGGAAGAAACCCACCGCAACGCGCTGGCAAAGAGCATGGTAGCGGCCTTTAATGATCAGACCAGTGCACTATGCGAGGAGTTTTCTGCACAGGCTAAGCGGGCGGAGGAGAGTGAAGCGCAGCGTCATCAGTATCAAATAGCGGTGTTGGGCGAGATCGCACAAATCAATGAGCAGTCGCGCGTACTACTCGAAACTTACATTTCTAATAATGATAAGAACCTTGTCGCGCTGAAGCAGGCGGCAAGCACTATGAGTACAGCGTCTCAGCAGGTGGCAGGATCTGCCAGCAGTCTTCAGCAGGTGGTGGATACGCTGGGTAGCGAGCTAAGCGTGGTAATGGAGGGTGTGCGTAAGGAACTGGGGGAGGTGGTAAATGCCATGAGCGCAGACTTTAATCGCAATATCCAGCAGATGGGCGATCAGTTAGCAACTTCCGGGGCCGACATGCAACGTACCTTGGCACAGATTGAGGGGGCGCTTACGACCTCCATCGGCAATATGGATCGCGCCTTTGGAGAAAATATGACGAACATGGCTTCCTCACTCACCGTGGCCACTGATGATATCAGCCGGTCTGTTAACCGCATGTCGGATCAGATCGATCGCACTATGACTATGGTAGGCGAACAGACGGAGAAATCCGGCAAAATTCAGCGCACGGCGATGGAACAGTTTATGGACAGCAGCGATGTGCTGAACGTTAACGTGCAGGAGATGACGGGCTTTATTAAAAAGGTGACCGGTGAAATTGAGCAGGGGTTGCGCGCCGTTTCAACCAGCAATCAGCATACCCAAACCCTACTGAAGCGGTTTGGCGATATTGCTGAAGCGCAGCAAAACCTGCCGCAGGTGCTGACGGGCATCTCCGGCAGCATGGACGCATTAACTCAAGAGGCGCTCTCCCTGCGCAGAATGGCAACGGAACAGCGTATTGAGGCCATGCCAGTGCCATGAAAGAGAAGCCAAATGAGTGGATCTCCATTTCTGATTTGATGGCCGGTGTTATGGCAGTCGTGATGTTGATGCTGGTGATGTCGGTATTGCAGAACCGCTTTGCTGAATTTAAGCATCAGCAGGAAAAGAACAGCGGTATAGTGACAGAACAGCGCAAGCTGAACGGCCTGTTGCAGGCTATGCAAGAGACTGTGACAAAGCAGGGTGATGCAGCGTTAATCTATGTGGACATTGGCAGCGATAAAATTACCCTTCGCGACAAGGTGTTCTCTCGTGGCAGCGCCTGTATTACTCCGCAGGCGCGGGAAGCCTTGGCGCGCATTGCTCCTGGAATTGCAGAATTTATCAGCGGTTCTGCCAGCGCGGAGGTGTTTGTAGAGGGGCATACCGATAACCTGCAGGTCAGCAGTCCAGTCATTGATGCCGCACGCTTCTGTACCGTTTACGATGATAACTTTACCCTCTCAGCCGCCCGGGCTCGCGAGGCGCGTAAGCTGCTGATTACCTCACTGCAGGAAACTCAGGCGAAGCGGGTGATAGTGGCAGGGTTTGGAGACTCTCAGCCATTGCCTGACATTGACCCTAACGACGAACGGAACCGGAGGGTGGAAGTGCAGTTTCTGAACCGGGCCAGTAAACGGGAGTAACCTCACTGGGTAAGGGGAAAGCGGCGGAAACTGCAGCGGAAGCGCCAATATGGGAAAAATGAGTTTATCGTTGCCGGCTTCCTTCATGGAGACCTTCAGCGGCGTCAGAGCATTGATTTTTTCCATCGCCGGCATAAGGAACGTGCGCTTCATCCCGGCAAAGTTGACACGCTGGGAGTCAGGCAGGGCATAGCGCTCCGCAAGCTAGCCAGCAGAGGTTATCCAGATACCGGGTGACCGGTACTGGACATCAGCTTTCTTAGACCCGGATAACCCGTATCGAATTGCTCCGGCAACAGTCCAGCAACGTGTAGGTGGTGAACTGGCTGGTCAATCCGGTCAGGTAAGGCATGAGCGCAGGTTTATCTCATTCGCCTACTGGCCCCGTCCGCGCCTGAGGCCGGCCAGGGCCAGTGGATCTTCTCGTATCCCCTTCTGAGGGAAAAGGTCACCTGGCGGTTCCCAGCTCATCATTCCCCTTGCGCACGTCGGCGCTAGCCGAGGCCTGGCTGATCTTGGAGGGCTGCTTGGAGAATGGAAAATATCCAATGTTAAGCCTTTTTTTAAGCTGGAAGAAGTTGACGGGCTGTTTTGAGCAAGAAGTGGACATTATCGCTTGATAAAAATGCTATCTCAGGCACTTATAGATAGTCAGAAAACGCTAAACAGACAAAAAAGTAATCTGGAAAAAGGAGGAGTAATGCTTTTCGCATTAAAGTTTACCGATCACCCCGCGGCATACGATGTCAGAAAATAATATCTCATTCCTCATTTAGAGTGGTTGAAGCAGAAACAAGATGTGGTTAAGACTGCCGGTTCATTACGCGAAAAGCATAACGATCAACCTGTCGGAGCTCTGTGGATAGTAAAGGCTGAGAATGTAGAAAATGCCTTAACATTATTTTCAGATGATCCGTTTTGGGTACATGGCTTGCGAGCATCTGTTGAAAATGTATCCTGGAGCCTGCCTTTGAGGACATGCTTAAAGATTGATGTTTATAACTTTCATTTTCTTTAATCCTGATGGCTACTTTATCACCTGATAGATGCGAACCGTTGCCATTGGATTTGTAGATAATTCCAATAAGCTTAATGTCCGCTCCTCGCTCATAGCTGTTCTGTTAGGTGGGGCAGCTGTGTGCCAGAAGCGGACATGACTAACATTACGATATGTTAATCAATGGGAAGCAGACCACGAATTGGACGGGACGCCTCTAAAGGCGTAGTGATAATATTTTTTGTCTTCTAATGAGTATTTATATAATTTAGATAAATTTTATAATGATCAAACTTTATCAGGCTAAAAAATGAACGAAAAAGGAATTTGTGAACGCATCAAGCTAGTCTGGTCCGATGCTAACCTGTTCCCCATTATTAAGAAATCGCGTCACCATTATTCTTTCCGATAAGGATTAGGATATTTAGGTAATTGAACAACGCCTCAATAAAGCCAGCCAACTCAAACAAGGCATGATGCAAGAGCTATTGAGGGGCAAAACGCGGTCATCATTTAAGCAAGGTAACAAAAAAAGCAGAGAGGGCTGTGAATGACACACGCATTGGAGAAGGATGTTCTTAAGGTCAGTGAATTATTGCAATTGGACGGTTTAACCATACCAGGTTATCAGCGTCCTTATAAATGGACGTTACATAATGTGCATCAGTTGTTTCAAGATATCCAACAACATAGTCAGCTAAGTGCCTACCGACTAGGAACCTTAGTGTTTCACCGTGATAGTGAAAACGATAACTTGCTCAATATTGTTGATGGTCAGCAGCGAACGCTAACGTTGATGTTGACGGTATACGCCATTATTCAACAAAAATGGGATAATATCGAGAGGCAGGATATTTCAAAGCAGTTAGAAACTCTTGCAAACTATCTTGAAGACTTTATGAATGAACAAAAATTTAGCAGTGAGATATCCCAGAGAAATTTGCATCAAAATTTTTTGGAAATAAATCGCTTAGTCTCCCGTAGTGAATTTACAGAGCAGCATATTGACTTTTTATTGAACCATTGTGAAGTGGTTACCTTTACTCTCAACGATATTTCAGAAGCTTTTCAATTTTTTGATGCGCAAAACGCCCGAGGTCGGGACCTTGAGCCTCACGACCTACTAAAAGCCTATCACTTACGCGAATTCAACGAGCAGGAGCAACCACTTAAAGCAGAAACCGTAGCAGACTGGGAAGCTTTGGAGAGTAATCAGCTGGCGGATTTATTTGCCCATTATTTATACCGTATTCGTCGTTGGGCGCAAGGTTATTCTGCGCGTTATTTCGGTAAAAATGATGTGGGGTCATTCAAAGGGGTGAATATCGACCGCATCGCCCATTATCCTTATGTAGGATCTTTGCGTATTGCTCACCACTATGTTGATGAATATAACCAGCAATACCATCGAAAAATTGATGGTCAACGGATGCGTTTCCCGTTTCATCTCGATCAACAAATTATAAACGGTCGTCGATTCTTCGAAATGGCATCTCATTACCAAGCCCAGGTACAAAAAATTGTAAAAGCTGAGTATGAAGAACCTTGGTATTTTTTGGGTACTCGCTTAACCGAACAAGCGAGCAAAATATTACAAACGCTGAACTCTTATGAGAATCGTCACCGTATAGGTGATAAGTATGTTCGATCAATGTTTGACTGTGCTCTGATTTTTTATATCGATAAATTTGAGACAGCAGAATTGTCTGGTACGATTGAAAAGATTTTTATCTGGGCTTATCAATTGCGTATTAAGCAGCAAGTTGTGCAACTAGCCACCATAGATAACTATGTGCTAGATCAGAACATCTTTAAAAGTATCAAGAATGCGACTTTACCAAGCGAGGTGCTATCTATACCGCTTATGACGTTAACTGATGCTGATAACAAAAATAATTCGCGTAAAAGTAATGCAAACAAAGATGCTTTGGTGAAACTGTTTAAAGGAATGAATTATTATGAGTAATATTATTACTGAACTTTCAATCAAGAGCTTACTGTGCGATAGCCATCAGTATCTGGTGCCCATGTATCAGCGTAATTACGCATGGGGAGAAGCTGAAATTAGCCAACTCGTGCAAGATATGGTCGATTATCAGCAGAAAAAACACGCTCGTTATTATATCGGTACGTTGGTGGTGTTTAGGCGAAATGATGGTAATTTAGAAGTGATTGATGGCCAGCAGCGCTTTACCACGCTCACGCTAATGGCCATGTATCTAAGAAACCTGGCTCTGTCGCAAGACTCAACACCAAAGTTTCCCCAAATGGATTGGTATCAGCGGGTTAATATCAGCTTTGAAAGCCGTCCGCATTCAACAAATACCTTTACTGCTCTTAGCCAACGTAAGCCTTTGCACCTTTTAAATGGTGATGGATATAACGAAAGCCTTATAAAAGGATATGTGTTAATCGAGAAGGTACTATCAAAATTGAAAAGCTGCAGTGTGAAAAACTTTGCTGACTATATGTTTAAACATGTTCATATTATGCGGGTTGAGGTACCAGAAGACACCGATCTTAATCATTATTTTGAAGCCATGAATAACCGTGGTGAACAACTAGAAAAACATGAAATTTTAAAAGCCAAATTAATGGCGGTATTCAACTCAATAAAAAACGATGATGAAAGAAACAAACATATCAACACCTTACAAAAGGTATGGGAAGCCTGTTCTAATATGGAGCGCTATATCCAGTATGGTTTTTCAGTAACTGAACGGCACTGCTTATTTGGTAAAAATGATTGGGGGAAATTTACCCCTGAAAATTTTGAAGATATTGTAGAATGTCTCGATGAAAGTGAAGAAAATGATCAGGAATTATCTTTATTCGACATTGTTACCCAGTCACCACATTCTAGTAGGGACTCAGATAAGAATAATAATGATGTGCCTGATCGCTTTAATAGTGTCATCAACTTTTCTAATTTTCTGTTGCATGTACTGCGTGTTTATACAGAAGAAGATATTTCTCTAGACGATAAACAGCTGCTAAATCAGTTTGATCAATACCTGTTGAATAATAATGATCCTATTGCTGCAGTTGAGTGTTTTTCTTTCGCACTCCTTCGATGTAAATATTTATTTGACCAGTTTATCATCAAGCGTGAATTTAGCCAAGGCCAAGATGGTTGGAGTATAAAAAGACTTAAGTGGTACTCTAATAAAAGTGTCAGTTTTATTAATAGCCTCGATGATCTTGACGGCAGTTATGAGGGCATCAATCGTGAGGTCTTGATGCTGCTTGCTGCTTATCATGTATCTACCCCAACATTGGTTTATAAGCATTGGCTGAATGCGGCACTTTACTACTTGTATTACAAGGAAGAATTTAATGCAGAAGAATACCTTGCATACCTATTAAATATTGCCCGTCGCTTTGTTTTTGAACGGTACCTGTCAGCTGGTGAAGAAAAATCCTTCTTTGACATGATCTATGTTGAAGGTGAAGATCAATATCCTAAAAATAGGAAGCTAAAGCATATCGACCAAACGTGCTTGACGTTCAATAACCTAGAAAACAACTTTATTTTTAATTTCCTTGATTATTTGTTGTGGCAAGAAGGAAAATTAACTGATCCGGTTGTGAGTGGATTTGAATTTACTTTTCGTAGTTCGGTAGAGCATTTTTATCCTCAACATCCGATGGATGGCCATCCCTCTTTGGAAAAGGAAAACGTGCACAAATTTGGTAACCTTTGCTTGATCAGTCATAGCAAAAATTCTCGTTTGAGTAATTTTCCTCCTAAAGCAAAATTAGCTCACTTCTCGAGTGCGTTGAAAAAGAGATCCATCGATAGTTTAAAACTATATGAAATGATTAAAATTTTAAATAATAATGAGGAGTGGGGGGTGTGAAATAGATAAGCATGGTCGAGATATGATTAGTCTCTTGCTGAAGTCTACCGCTGTAAATAAGAGGGAAGGAAAGTAATATTAGTAATATGGTTCAGTACGAGCGCAATGATTTTATTTATATCCTGACTTGTTCACCCAGTCAGGATAAAACACCGCAGATGCGTTTCATGCCAAGCGATGCCATCTTGGTACTGAGATAAGAGCAATTTAAAGCAGGGCTGGAGATTTAATTTTTAAAAATTTTAACAAGAAAATTTGTGTGCGTAACCTCTTGTAGCGGACGTTAATGTCCGCTTCTCGCTCGTATGAGACAACCATAATCACATCTCCCAAATTACTAGAGATTGATCATGAATACGACACCTTGGAACAAAAGCCGCATCATCGGTCAAAACGACCACTTCAGATATCTTATATCTGGGGAATACGCATCATCGGCTGAAGCCGGAAGACTCTATGGAAAGTACCGTTTTGCCTCAGCCATCATTGCCGCTGACATCACAACGCACGATAAAACGCGCCCTGACGCTGCTGGAAAATCATCTGCGCGAACCGGGCGTAGCATTTACCTCAACCCCATTTTCCCGTGACTGGCTCCGGTTGCATCTGTCAGGACTGGAGCGGGAAGTATTCCTGGTTTTGCTGCTCGATAATCATAACCGACTGCTAGCGCATGAAATGCTGTTAAGTGGTTCCATCAACAGCACGGTGGTGCATCCGCGTGAAATAGTAAAAGCCGCGCTGCGGCACAATGCTGCAGCAGTGATCCTTGCTCATAATTATCCGTCCGGGTTTGCCGAAACCAACGAGGCTGACAGGAATATCACCGAAAGATTGAAACAGGCGTTGGCACTGGTTGATGCGCGCCTACTGGATCATCTGGTTGTTGGCAGCAAATAGATAGTGTCGTTTGCTGAACGAAGCTGGCTTTAGCGGGAGGACACAGTGAATAACAACGAATGGGGGCTTAAGTGCGGTATTACGCCGCGCTTCGGTACAAGACTGCTGCAGGAGGGAAACCGGCTGCATTATCTGGCCGACAGGGCCGGAATGATTGGTGAACTAGCGAAGAGTTAATCGAACATTTCAATCAGTCATTCCCGGCAATAATCGGTATGCTGAAACACCCGCCGACAACCGGTGAATTTAATCCCCGTTATGAGCACCGCGTTACGATTTACCACAATGGGTTGACCTGTGAAGCCGATACGCTTGGTTCGCATGGCTACATCTATATCGCGATTTACCCGATACCTCAGTAAAATTCACTAATGGAAGAAATGGAAGACTAATATGCCAACCTCAGCAATATATCCGGGGCCGTGCTGTCTGCCACCAGTAGCGCACTGGCAAACACTGCTTGTGTACTTACTGGAAAAGCATTTCAGATTACAGTTAAACGACACACCATTTTGTGACGAATCAGTCATTCAGCAGCATATTGATGCGGGGATCACGCTGGCCAACGCCATCAATTTTCTGGTCGAAAAGTATGAACTGGTGCGTGTTGATACCAGCAGTAATGCCTGTGCTGAGTCAGAAATCTTTCTGACCGCCGCCTATATTCTGAAAGCAACTTACGCTACCGGATTAACACAACGCAATCTCAGTTAAACCCTGCGTACCGGATTCCAGATTTAACTTTCTGCAGTTCTCTTCCTTATCTCACAACGCATAATGCCCCTGCCATCACCGGTAGGGGCATTTGCTTATATGGACTTTTTTGCGATGCAAACAGAACTTGAAGTACTTACTGAACACACTGAGCTGGTTAACTCAACCAACATTGAGCGCATTGTCACAGGACGTGATGCAGCACTGGTACAGATCGAGCAGTTGATTCAGCAGCTCAACGCCATTTTTCAGCTGACTGCCGGAATCGGTGGCGGTAATGCTGCCGACTGGGCGATGAAGTCAGGGCATCGCTATGACTGCTGGCTGATGGAAACATCAGAGAAAGCGATGCCATTGATCACCCGCAACATTGACCGTAGCCTCTGATGCGACCTGATGCTGAAATCCGGCATGCTTTCACTTATGGATGCTCAGGCCCGTACTCAGTGGTATCAGAACCTGTAGGATGGCGATCTACCGGCCATCAGTGAAGCCAATATTCTCAGCACCTTCGAACAGTTGCATCAGAGCAAAACCGATGTGTTTGAGCGGGGGATTATCAACGTGTTCAAAGGACTGTCATGGGATTACAAAACTAATAACCCGTGCTTTTTCGGCAAGAAGATAATCATCAGCAACCTGGTTACGCATAACCGCTGGGGCTACAGCCTTACGTGGGGATTTCGTCGCGACCAGTTGGCGGAGCTGGAACGGATGCTGTTTTTACTGGATGGCAAAATAATACCTGACAATTGCGCTGATATCTCAATTCACCTGATGGAGCATATCCGTGATAATCCGAGGATGGAGGTTTACGACGATGCATACTTCTCGACCCGCTACTTGGGTACTGCGCACCTGACGTTTAAGCGCCCTGAACTAGTAGAGAGGATGAACGACATCATCGCTAAACATTGTCCGGGGGATGTTGGCGTCAAGGTAGCAGGCCGATACAATAGCTGTAGCCTAAGGCGGTGAACCCGCAATCTAAGCTCAACATGCAAAACCACGCAAAACAATGTGTTGGTATATTGGTAGGTATAATTTTTTCCGAACACGATTTTATGGTTATTATTCAATGGGTTATTTGGTTGGGTCGAATCCTGTAGGTACCAAATTCATATCAAGAGACGTCAACTGACGTCTTTTTTTATGCCCGAAATTAATGAAATTGCTGCACTTCAGTTCTCCACACTAAACATAAATCTGACTGTAAGTATCCCGCCAAAACGACCCATAAACTTTACAGGTCTTCCGACATACTGATTATGTCCCCTAAGGAGATCGCCATGCCTAAGATCCGAATCACCGAACACCAGATCATTGCCGTTCTGAAGTCTGTCGAAGCCGGACGGACCGTCTAAGATGTCTGCGGTGAGGCCGCAATTTCACTTCCAGTACCCCCTGATCCTTCATCTCAGCTTAAGCTAATCCCGATAACTGCATTCACGAACGCTGTCGCTATCAGAACGAAGCCGGGAATCAGGAAGTTCTTATCCTTCTTTTTGTAAAATCCATAAATCATGGTCAGTCCTACAGCCAGAAGTGGAAAAGCTAGTTTCAAATAGATAGACATGAATACTCCTTAAGTTGAATTCTAACCGATCCGGCTATTTCTTTAACCATACAGCTTTAACTAACCCAGTAGGCTCTGGCACCATGCAAAGCGCAGTTGCCCATGCTACCCATAAGCATAATAATGCCGCCCAATTCGAGCCATGCTTAAGCTTACGGTTATGTAAATATCCCACCTAAACAAACCATTCACTTAACCGGAATCCAGTATCCCACTGTTTTTAATCAACAAAATAGCTTGCTTGAATCAGTTAATCACAATAATTCCTTACCCTGACATCAACAATTATCGATAACACGATATTATTTCCGTTTTTCTTTCGCGAAAAGCTGGTGACATACCGCCAGGTTAAGCTCAACAAAACCTTCCCAAGTGTAGAGTTGGGAGTAATGACGTTCAAATTACAGGTCGACCCGAAATACATGTGAGGGAGGTTCCGGCTTCTTCCTATTAGCCAAAGCAATAGTCCTTTCCAACTCTTCAACCTCAGCAGCCTGGTCTGTGATGTCTGCATGCATAGAGATATTACTGAAATTTCCTGTTCTTCTTCAGAAAACCTATTTTGCTGCGGTTGGCTTTCTGGCAGGCCGCTTCGTAAGAACGGGTGAGTTTTCTAGCAATGATTTTTTTGGTGGAGTTATCGGGGCTTGTAGTTTCATAGAAATCATATCCTTGAGCGTCCAGCAACGCCCTGAGATTAACTGATTAACCGCTTTAGTATTATCAGAGCCGGGGGGAACAACTCAGTATGACTGAACTACAGCTCATATTTAACGCTGAGTATCCATACTAATAGACATTCACCTAGGAAGAGTAAGAGCCTGCAGTGAATGACTCCTTGGCGGAACAGGCAGAATATCGAGCCAAGGCTTTGTAAAAAAGCACCACTATTTTTTATTGAAAGCATTAACGTTTCTGTTAGGATGTTTCCGATTGCAATCAATGGAAACATATAATGAAAAAGATTTTAGCAGTGGTTTTAGGCGCAATGATTCTTTCCGGATGCTCAATCCGAATCGCCGACCTGACAGTGGGTAGCACAAAGAATTACAACATCAATGGCAATAAATTCGTTACTGGTCCGCGTGTTAAGGCAGAAGATTCTTATCCGGTTATTCTATTCCCAACCGGGATACCTAACATGAAAACCGCAATTGACCGCGCTATCGAAAATGACAAATGTGCAGTTGGCCTGAGCAATGTCGTAATCACTCAACTTAACCACGCATTCATTTTTGGTAAAATTGGCATTCGCGCTGAAGGAAATCTGATTATTGACCGCAGTTTGCCAGGCTGTGAGAATCACTCCTAAAAGCTCTAAATCAATGCGGGATCAATTTAAACCTCGCTCTGGCGGGGTTTTTTATGCCCGGAGAATAGTGGGTGGCAGGCGAACAGCAAGTTAGCAATATCGTTTATGAAGTAGAAATGAACAGGGTAAGTTGCTGGATTCCCAAGGGCAGATCGATGCACGTTTTCTTAAGCTCGAAGACAGTTTTGAAAAAACCTTCCGGGTGATCATTACTCGCCACCCGGCGGGTTTTGCTTACAGGCTTTCTTGCCCAAATCACTTCTAATCAATAAGAACAGTAGCCGCCTTTATGATGTGATCCAGTCCCACCATGTGGGTGCTGGCCTTTTGGACAGGCAAAAGCTGAAGCAGACATGATGCCCAGCACTGATACCAGAAGGATTGCGGTAATCTTTTTCATTTTTTGTTCCAGTGTAGTCTTGCCATTGGGGAAGGCCCTACCATTAATATACACTTAAGAAAAGCAATAGGAATCCTGATAAAAGTACAGCCTTTTGCGTTGCCTTGCAGATCTGTGATGTCAGAGTTTATCCCAACATTTCCGCTTGGGGAGAGGGATATGATAAAGGTTATTTTTCTGGGGTAATTTTGTTCAGTTTCCACATACTGCGCTCCAAAGTATGTCACAAGACCATCATCAGAAGATGGTTCTTGCCAGGCTATTCAAAAGGCCAGGGATAACGATGGTTCAGGCTATCTCTCCCCAATACTCAGCCAAAATAGCGTTCAATCTCCTTAAGTAACCCATTACAACTACTCCTCCAAACGAACCTGTAGATTTGTTAGTAAGCACTTACAAATGAAACAATTTTACACATTTGGAAATTTATTGAGTGCATGTTTAAGATGTTTCTTATACCATTAATCCATCAATTAAAGTGATGGATTATATTTAATGAGAAAATCATTCTTAGTTCTTGGGGTGACTATAACACTAGTCGCCTCAGCCGCTTATGCGAGCTACTCCGCTAGTGGAAGTCATCCTGAATACGTCAGACTGGCGGAAAAGGGTGCAAATAATTTACTTCAATCTACCTACGGACCCGGTAAGTGCCTTGCTAATCAGGAACCCGATGGGAGCTGGTTAATGAGTTGCAGCTATGACAAAGGGGCGACTGTGGCTACATATTCTGTATTACCCCCTGAAAATGCCCCTCAGGTTATTTACGGTAAATTTTACCTTGAAGCCAGAAATCAGCTTGCTGTAGACAGTGCTCATAATGGTCTGGGGCGCTTTCTTGAAATCGGTACAGGCGGGGTACACGGAGCCTGATCGAAGCGATCAGTGCCTTCCACTTACACTAAGCAATTTCATAAAGGTCAGCTTAAGAGCTGGCCTTTTACGTTTTTAGCAGAGAGTAAACTTTAGAGCGGGGTTTACATCATCTGACGATCTATGTCGCTCAAAACGTTGGTTTATACGGGCTTCCGATATATCTTAATTTGAGAGGTTAAGTCTGAAGGGTGGTTAAGAATGAAAATGATTATTTTGTTAGCCTGCCTGACGTTGTCAGGGTGTGGAGCAGGGCTGGCAACCTTGATACCGTCTGCAGACGTGTGCCCTAACGGCATCGACAGTATAACCGGCCAGTGCCGATAGCCGCGCTGGCCGCAGGCTTCAGCGCGCTATCTTTAAAGAATATTGTTGCCGCTATTTAGGTTCCGGCCAGGCTACGTCAGGGATGGCATTGAGTTCAGGGCTGGCGAAGAGGTAGCCCTGGAACTGACAAATTCCGGCAGCCTCCAGCCACATCCACTCTTCAGGTTTCTCCACGCCCGCTGCAATCACCGCAATCTCCAGTGAGGAGCAGCATTTCAAAATTGCCTGCACAATAGCCTGCTTTGAACCACTTTTATGCACATCGCAAATAATGTTGCGGTCAATTTTGATTACGTCAGGCTGAATGCGTGAAAGTAACGATAATCCACCGAACCCGGCACCAAAGTTGTCCAGAGCCAGCCTGATTCCCGCTGCTTTCAGTTTTTTTATGGAAATAGCAAATTCTCCCAGCCGTGAAATGACCTCATTTTCAGTTACCTCAACGATAATCTGATCGGGCACCAGCCCATTTGCCCGGATTCCTTCCAGCAGGATCTCCACGGCATCTGGAACCATCACCAGCGCCATGGGTAACAGGTTTACAGATAACGTCTGCCCCTGAATGCCCAGTTTATCAGCCAGAGCAAAAGCGTGTTTTTTGGCATGCAGATCGGCTGCATAAATCTCATCCTCTGGCAGAGTTGAGAAATAGTCCCGCGGTGAGCCACCATCAGTAGTCCGAAGCAGCGCCTCAATAGAGACGACCTGCTGTGCAAGAGGATCAATAATAGGCTGGAAAGCAAAGTGACACCCTTCGTCAGGCAGGGCAGGGGGCTGGATGGAGGGCGCGATCTTATCAGTGACAAAGTCCCAGTTGTTCGCTGGAGGAATCTCAAAGTAGTTCTCTTTTTCCGTAGCTTCCACAAAGGTACGGATAAACCTTAATGCCCTGTCGTCATACGTCAGCTGATATTTTGAAGTCCCTTTATCAAACACGGCCTGTAGAACAGTCGCTTTGTCATACTGCCGCAGATCAAATAGCTCCATCCCCACATTGCCAAACCGGCGGGAAGGCGCATAGTCGCGCATCAGTTCAACGATGTTGTGGTGACGGCTATCGTCACACAGACGATCATAAATCGTACGCACAGCTTTTTCAGGGCCCTCTAAAACCTGGAAAAAGTGGGTGCCGTTAAACAGTAAAATGCCGGTTACATCAAACAACTCGTTAACTTTGTTGGCTTTAACAGCCAGCTCTTCCAGTATTTTTACCGGAACGTCATCAGCGATATGGCTGCGATAAATGATGGTAGATAGCATTTAAGATCCAGGTTTCAGATATTTTGCGCCATACAGTACCAGAAGCCGCTGGCGGGTTGTTCATTTTGTGTGAATAAATCGCAAAGTGAGCATTTTATGCCTGTTTAACAAAATGATTTAAAACAAATGCATAGCCCATTAATTCGGAACTAATTGGAGTGTGTTCATTTACAGGATTTTTTTGCAGGCCAGGAGCAGTTTAAGCTTTGATAAAACCACTGCCTTAAGCTGGCTGTTTAGTGAGCTAACTAATAATTACAATAGCAATTAATGTTAAGGATTATCCTGGCAATCGCGGCATAATCTCTCTCGCCCCCTTCAAGAGCTAAGCCATAAAGAGTGCCGGAGATAAGCGCCGGATGGGGAGCAGTCTTCAGAGAGGTCGCCGAAAGGCGGCCTTTTTTTGGCATTTTTGATCTGGGGATTTCAGGCACTCTTTCAACGTCATGTCTTTACGCTTTTCCAGGAAGAAGAATTTTTCAGTCTTGTCATTTTAAGCAGAGGGCTGCCTTGAGCTGGAGTTTTTGCCTTGCAGTAACCTGAGGGCAGGGCCAGCATAAGCAGTTAACTGCTGCCGTAGCTCCAGAGCCATAAGGTTTTGTTCTCGCTGACTGAAAAGCACAGCGTTGCCGCGCCCGGCTTCTGCCTGTCAGGTTTTTCTGGAATATCACTTAAGCAAAGTTTCTAAAACTTACCTGTCAGATGTTGAAATTAGGTTGATCATGGACAATATTTGTTCTTCAGCTTAGTACTAATCTTAATTTGTGGTTTTCAACTCGTACCTGGAGATTGCAATGATCCGTAAGCCTGTAACCTCTTCAATACTGAAATCCGTTGGCTATGATGCCGACACCTCGACGCTGGAGATCTCGTTCCGCTATGGCATCGTTAATCAGTACTTTGGCGTCAGAACTCACATTTACAGTGGTCTGATGAACGCCGCTTCCAAACGTGAATTTTTCAATCAAAATATCAAAAGTTCTTATCCTTTTCGGAACGTAGGATGATTCCAAACCTGAGTTAATGAAACTTTTGGCCTGACATGACAATGTTCACGCCATCTGATGCATGGCAAAAAGTTGCATTTTTCTGGCAACTTATCGCACCCGGAAGCGGAAATTTATCATTGTACAAGTTTTAAAAGTTCGTATAAGTTTACCGCGGAGTTATTCAAAAACTGCTAACGAATGATGCACTGCATCGCCTCTGAAGGTATTTACTGGATTTTTACCTGCAGAGGCTCTTTTTTTGTATAGCTTTATTTTATCTGTACAGCGTCGCCAGCCTGGCCATCAACTTGAATGAAATTTACTCTGTGAGGGGATACATCATGCAAAAACAGATTTCTGCCGAGATGCAGCTCCAGGAGCACATGAATGCTTCTGGTGAGTTGAAGGGGGCTGAAACCAGAATCATCGGTGAAATTATCCGGGGTCTGACTGCTCAGGGAGGCTTTGTATCCAATAAAGCAATTATCCTGAAACTTCTCGAGCGTCTGGAAACTGAGCAGGATGTCATCATGCTGGATATATACAGAAATGCGCTGGAAATGATCGTTCAGCATACGCCTGATGATCATATTGGATAATCCTGCCTTTATTTCCTGAACCCATCGCCCGGTGGGTTTAAACAGGCCGCAAGTGTTAAATGCCATGCGGCTAAATTTCACAATTGAATGAAAAAGAGATAAGTTCAGGGCGTAAATGGCTAACATCCCCAGGGTAATAAGGGATTATTCATGCCTTAACGTAAATTATCTCACACTTGTTTTATTTGTATGTTATTGATTTATATCACAATTAGAATTGTAACTAAAGAAACTTCATTTGTAGTTAAATGTGTCTTTAATTTGTTAACGAGTTTGTTAAAATAATTGTCTAATTTATCAATTATTGTTTACGTAAGTTACTCAAATGTCACAGATAAAAAAAGTTGCACCTGCTGTCTCCCTTCTTGCTCTGCTCATCTGCTCCAATGTTCACGCTGAAGATGCTACTGAAAAAACCGACGTTTTACTGATCGGCGGCGGCATCATGAGTGCTTCTTTGGGTACCTTATTGCACGATCTTCAACCTGACTGGAAACAGTTAATGGTTGAGAAGCTTGATGGTGTGGCGCTTGAATCTTCCAACGGCTGGAATAATGCCGGTACGGGTCACTCTGCAAATATGGAACTGAACTACACGCCTCAGCGTGCAGACGGGACTATTGAATTTGCTAAAGCGCTGGAAATTAATGAAGCCTTTATGATTTCCCGCCAGTTCTGGACCTCTCAGCTCCAGCGTGGCGTGTTGCAGAATCCCCATTCCTTTATTAACTCCACGCCGCACATGAGTTTTGTCTGGGGCGATAAAAATGTCGACTTCCTGACTAAACGTTTCCAGGCGCTGCAGACTACCACCCTGTTCCAGGGAATGGAGTTCTCTACCGATCAGAACCAAATCAAGAAGTGGGCACCTCTGATCATTGAAGGACGCGATCCTGCGCAGAAAGTTGCGGCTACCTGGACGCCGGTCGGCACGGATGTGAACTATGGCGAAATCACCCGCCAGCTGGTTGGCAGCCTGAAGAAGAACAGCAACTTCACGCTGGAGACCTCTACTGAAGCCACTGATTTCAGCCGCAATGCTGACAATTCCTGGCACGTAACCGTGACTGACGTGAAGAGCGGTAAAAGTCATGCAGTGGATGCAAAATATGTCTTCATCGGTGCAGGTGGCGGCGCGCTGAAGCTGTTACAGAAAACCGGCATCCCTGAAGCGGATAACTATGCTGGATTCCCGGTTGGCGGTTCATTCCTGGTCACTGAAAACCCGGAAATTACCCGTCAGCACGCTGAAAAAGTTTACGGCCAGGCTAATGTGGGTGCTCCACCGATGTCTGTTCCACACCTTGATGCCCGTTTCCTTGATGGCAAGCGCGTAGTGCTGTTTGGGCCATTTGCGACATTCTCCACCAAGTTCCTGAAGCAGGGTTCGTTCATGGATCTGCTGAGCACCACCACTACCAAAAACGTCATTCCAATGACTGACGTGGGTATGGATAACTTCGATCTGGTGAAATACCTGATCGGTCAGGTGATGTTGAGTGACGACGACCGTTTTGAAGCGCTGAAAGAGTACTATCCTTCCGCTCGCAAAGAAGACTGGAAATTAATTCAGGCTGGTCAGCGCGTGCAGATCATCAAGAAAGATGCTGAGAAAGGCGGCGTGTTGAAGCTGGGTACTGAGATCGTAACCGATCAGCAGAAAACGCTGGCTGCCCTGTTGGGTGCTTCCCCGGGCGCTTCTACTGCCGCACCTATCTCTATCAACGTGATCAAGAAGCTGTTCCCTGAACAATTTAATTCACCAGAGTGGCAGAGCAAGATTCGCACTGTTGTTCCAAGCTATGGCCAGCAGTTGAACGGCAACGTTGCGCTGACTCAGAAAGTCTGGGATGACACCGCTGCTGCGCTGCAACTGACCAAGCCACCGGTCATTAACATGAAGCAAGGGGCTGATAAAGCCGCTGCCGCCAAGCCTGAAGGCGAGAAGCAGTCCAGCACTAACGCGCACGATATGGCACTGTAAGCGCGAGCAAAATAAAAGCCCCCGGCATTGAGAAATGTCGGGGGCTTTTTTTACCCTTTTTACTGCGCTACCGGCCCATTAATCAGGCGGGAGACAGTAAAAGAATCAGGACTGAGGCTGACCGACCGGGCCAGAACCCAGGGTGCCGCCAGGGGAAGCCTGACCGCTTGGCGCATGTGGACGTCCATCGCTACCGACAGCGCTGCTGTCATGCTGGCAGCCTGATAATGTTGCCAGAGCCATTACGATCAAAATACCGCTTACATATTTTTTCATGAAGTTCCCTTGGTCAAATTTGTTAAGAACTTTAAGAGTAGTTGCTGTCGCGAGCATTTCCAGAAAATAACGTAACTAGTTCAGGAAGATGGCCTTAGTGTTAACTTAGGGTGCCTGAGGTCAGGCATCCTCATAAGCGGGTATTTCACGCTTAATGCTAAGAAGGGTGTGAACATTTGTGACTGCGTGTAAGGGGCAGAATGTGTTTAGCAATGCGTTTCAGGTTGCCTGGAAAGGGAAGATTGTATTCATCAATGCAGGGCTGTCTGAATGGGCGATCAATGAGTATTGGGCTGTAAGGAATGGCAGGGGGAGGGGTTAAGAAACCGATCTCAAACCGGCCGGTATGCTAACGCTTAGCTGAAAAACAAAAAAGCCTGCGTTACACAGGCATGGAATTCTTACAATGGGAAATCTGTCTCAGTTTCAACTGAGACCGCCAGCTTACAGGTCTGTGAGTGAATAGATACATCTGAACAAATCTCACTCTTAAATAAGCACAATAGGTATGTTCTCCTCACATCACTCTTCCGATATCCAGGTTCAGGCAGAGCGAACATCCGTGCAACGGAATTTTAAGCGTGCCTCGATGTGATAGTATTCCTGCCTGCTTCATCAACGATGGCCGCCGTAAGAGTGTTTACAGGCAGGGTGATTAACGAGGAATTTATGAAGATTGGTTATCTGTTTCCGGCTGCTGTGGGAATTGCGGGCGTAACGCTTTTGGTCTGGTTTATCGCAAGCGGTGCCTGGATGCCTGGGGCTTAGTACCACCCCGGTCAAAACAAACTCCTATGACCAGTTATGACGTCAGCTATTTGAACTGGGTAAAATCCGATCTATTATGAGACTGCTGTACACACTGTGTGTGTGTATACGAGAATTACTGGGTCATCCAGTTTTGCATTTTTAGCCTGGCTTCGTGCCGGGCTTTTTCTTACGTCAAATATGAAGAGCAGAGATAACTAAACCCTCTCTCGGAATTATCCAGTGCGCAAAGGGGGGTATCCTCTGCTAACCTTAAGTCAGACATTAAGGGAGGCTTATGCGCACAAGAAATACAGTTTTAATGATGGTTTTGTCGGCAATCTCATTGACGGCTTCCGCTTCACAAACACTGACTTGCAGCCTGACGCACAGTGTCAACTCACCCGGCCAGCAGCCAAAAGTATCAGTGGTAAACACGCACTCCACGGTGACGGATGAGGGTAAAAGCTTTACCTTTTCTACCGATGGTCAGAAAAAAATCACTTCCCCTGAGCTGCAGCCTTTAAAAACTGAAGATGGCGAAACGGCGATGGCAGCAAAAGTGAAGGATGTCACTTTTGTGAAGCTGAAAGAGAGCTATGTACTGCGTAATGCCAGCGAGAGTTACGTTTATTCGGATTGCAAACCTGCAGAAAACTAAATCTCACAACGTCACTGTTGCAGGTTCAGAACCCGATGCCAGACCATGCATCAGGTTCTGAACCCAGGCTATGTTTGTTCAGGCTGACCGTTGGAAGCGGTAATACCGCCATCTACCGGCAGATTTACGCCGGTAATATAGCTGGCATCATCGCTGGCAATAAAGGCAACTGCACTGGCAATGTTTTCCGGCAGCCCTGCTCGTGCCAGCGGAATACGCTCACAGAATTTATTCAGCAGTGCCTGATTATCTTTTATATCTTCCGTAAGATCGGTCAGCGTAAAGCCGGGACAGATTGCATTAACCCGCACGCCATCAGTGCCGTAATCCATCGCAAGAGAGCAGGTGAAATTAGTAATCGCCCCTTTGGCCGCGTTATAAACGCTTATCCCCCAGTCACCCCCTAATCCGGAAACGGAAGAGATATTCACCACGTTGCCTTTGCTTTTCAGCAGGGCAGGCATGTAAGAAAATAAATCTGCACTGGGGCATCAGGGATGTGTGCTCAGGATCTCTCTGTAAAAACTTTCCTGGCGGGGCAGAATGACAGGCTGGCACCATCGTCTAAACTTAAGAAACAAAAGTTAAAGGAGAGAGCGATGACAGATCACAACGCGGACAAAAAACGTAAAGAAGATCACCATCCGGCTCAAGATAAACCGAATGAGCATGGTGAAATTCCCAGGACACGTGATGACAGTGAAGATGACAAGAAAGATCCATATCAGGACCAGTAAATGCCTGCTTAGCCTTTTTTGTTAAAAGTAATGAGGAAATGTTTTAGAAACAGGCTTTCCCATTGCGCCGGTGAAGCTTAAACTAGCGGACTTTAGGGTGGTCATCGTCGCCCATTTTGACAGGAGTAATCTATGGTTTCCCCGCTGAAAGTTGCATTCATAAAAGCCAACTGGCATGCCGATATCGTTAATCAGGCGCTGGCCGGATTTAAAAATGAGATGGCTGCCCGTGAAGTTGACTGCCAGATTACCGTGCTGGACGTACCGGGCGCCTTTGAAATGCCCCTGCTGGCCCAGCGTCTGGCTAAACGCGGCGACGTGGATGCGATCGTTTGCGCTGCGCTGGTGGTGGACGGAGGTATCTACCGTCATGACTTCGTGGCTCAAGCCGTGGTAACCGGACTGATGGATGTGCAACTGGCAACTGATGTCCCGGTATTCTCCGTTTCCCTGACGCCGCACAATTTCCAGCCTGCCGATGAGTTTACTGGCTTTTACAGCGAGCACTTTATCAAGAAAGGGGCTGAAGCTGCCCGTGCCGTTTGCATGATTAGCGAACTTAAGTAATCTAAGCTGTTACAGCATACGCCGGGGGAGTGTCTCCCGGTGTTGAACCCGAACCCTTAACCCGAACCCGCAATTTGTCCTCCTGACTCAGCCCGCCTGTTAACCCTGTGCAGCAAATCTCAGTATTCCGCTTTTACCAATATCCAGTTCCGCTTTCTCCTTAAGACGCTGCTGACCGTTCTTATTTTGGTCCTACCAATGCAGCCAAACTGTGAGCCGCTTTACGGGTTGCAATAGTGAGGTTATGCAATTGTTGCTTTAAGGTTATCAAAAGAGAAACAATTGCCGCTGCTGACTGCTTTGGTAGGACCAATATCCGAAAACGGCGTTTTTCCCGGACCTGATCCAGCCAACAGCAGCACCCTCTGGCACTCTTTCAGGAGCACAACGATAATGGGTAGCTGGCTACAAAATTACGATCCTCTGGGCAATATCTGGCTCTCCAGCCTGATCGCGGCCCTGCCAATATTGTTCTTCTTCCTGGCCCTGACCAAATTACGCATGAAAGGCTATGTTGCCGGCACCATCACGGTGTTAATTGCTCTGGCCGTAGCGCTGCTGTTTTATCGTATGCCGGTTGATAAAGCCCTGTCTGCCGCTGTTTTCGGCTTTTTTTACGGACTGTGGCCGATCGCATGGATAATCGTCGGGGCGGTCTTCGTTTATAAAATCACCGTCAAAACCGGGCAGTTCGACATCATCCGCAGCTCCATCCTGTCAATAACGGAGGACCAGCGCCTGCAAATGCTGATTGTGGGCTTTGCGTTTGGCTCGTTCCTTGAAGGAGCAGCAGGCTTTGGCGCGCCGGTAGCGATTACTGCGGCATTGCTGGTGGGCCTGGGATTCAAGCCGGTTTACGCCGCCGGTTTATGCCTGATCGTTAATACTGCGCCGGTGGCTTTCGGTGCAATGGGCATTCCGATTATTGTTGCAGGCCAGGTGACCGGCATTGATGCTATGGCGATCAGCCAGATGGCGGGGCGGCAACTGCCGTTCCTGACGATGATTGTGCTGTTCTGGGTGATGGCTATCATGGATGGCTGGCGTGGGGTGAAAGAGACCTGGCCTGCGGTACTGGTCTCCGGTGGCTCATTTGCAATTGCCCAGTATCTGACCTCCAATTTCCTCGGTCCGGAACTGCCGGACGTGATCTCCGCGCTGGTTTCGCTGTTGTGCCTGACGCTGTTTCTTCGCGTCTGGAAGCCGGTACGCATTTTTCGCTTTGACCGCGAGGAACAAGGGCAGGTTGACCGGGATTCACAGCCGGAAAAAAGGTACAGCGCCAGGCAGATTTTGCGGGCCTGGATGCCCTTTATTTTCCTGACCTTTACCGTTACCGTCTGGAGCGTTCCACCGTTCAAAGCGCTGTTTACGCCGGGAGGTGCGCTTTACAGCTGGGTTGCCACCGTAGCCGTGCCTTTCCTGCATCTGCAGGTCACTAAGATGCCCCCGGTGGTGGCGGGCGCTGAACCTTATGCGGCCATTTTCAAATTCGACTGGTTCTCGGCCACGGGTACAGCCATCTTTATCTCGGCGCTGATGGCGATAGTCTGGCTGAAAATGAAACCGGCACTGGCAGTGAAAACCTTCGTGGAAACGCTGCGCGAGCTGGCATTGCCGATTTACTCCATTGGCGCGGTGCTGGCGTTTGCCTTTATCTCCAACTATTCCGGGCTCTCCACTACGCTGGCTCTGGCACTGGCGCATACCGGTAGCGCCTTTACCTTTTTCTCACCTTTCCTGGGCTGGCTCGGGGTCTTTCTGACCGGATCGGATACCTCATCCAATGCGCTGTTCGCTGCTTTACAGGCCACCACCGCCCAGCAGATTGGCGTGCCGGAAGTTCTGCTGGTTGCCGCCAATACCACCGGCGGCGTGACGGGCAAGATGATCTCTCCGCAGTCGATTGCCATTGCCTGTGCGGCCGTTGGCCTGGCGGGTAAAGAGTCGGATTTGTTCCGCTTCACGGTAAAACACAGCCTGATCTTCACCTGTATGGTTGGGGTTATCACCACCCTGCAGGCCTATGTCCTGCCCTGGATGATCCCATGAGCAGCGATCTGTTAGCCGATCGTTTGCGGGTTTATATCAGCGATAATCAGCTGAAACCGGGTCAGCGGCTTCCAGCCGAGCGACAGCTGGCTCAACAGTTAGGCGTCTCCCGCTCGTCCCTACGGGAAGCGATGCAAAAGCTGATCAGCCTGGGCGTGCTGTTCAGCCGTCGCGGGGGCGGGACCTTTCTGCAGCCAGCCGGGCCCGACTGGACAGAGCAGCGGCTGGTGATGCCGCTGAGCACGCTGCTGGCAGAGGATCCGGGTTACCGTTATGACGTGCTGGAAGCGAGGATAGCGATTGAGTCCAGCACCGCCTGGCATGCTGCGAGCCGCGCCACCGGGGAAGACAAAGCCCGTCTGAAAACCTGTTTAGCTGCAATGCAGCACATCTCCGATCGCGAAGACCCGGATCTCGCTGCGCATTCTGATGTGCGTTTTCACCTTACCATTGCGGAGGCTTCGCACAATCTGGTGCTGTTGCAGGCCATGCGGGGCCTGTTTGATTTACTGCAATCCTCGGTCATGCAAAGCCGACAGAGATTGTATCTCCAGCCGACTATCCCTGACCGTCTGGCAGACCAGCACCTGGCCATTTACCAGGCAATCGTTGGCGGTGAGCCGGACGCCGCCCGGCAAGCGATGACCCACCATCTTGAGTTTGTTGCCCAAACCCTGCATGGCCTGACAGAGCAGGAGGCGCGACACGCACGCAGCCTGCGTATCCCGAATGAACCAAACACTAAGTGAGGCCTGAACGTGATTATCTCCTCCTCAAAGGATTACCGAGCCGCGGCAAAAGCGAAAATTCCTCCGTTTCTTTTTCACTACGCTGACGGTGGCGCCTATGACGAACATACGCTGCAACGCAACTGCGAAGATCTGGCGGATATCGCCCTGCGCCAGCGCATTCTGCGTAATATGTCTTCGCTGAGCCTGGAGACAACGCTGTTCAACGAAACCTTGTCCATGCCGGTCGCGCTGGCCCCGGTGGGGCTTTGCGGAATGTATGCCCGCAGGGGAGAGGTTCAGGCTGCCCGTGCGGCGGATAAAAAGGGCATTCCCTTTACCTTATCAACGGTCTCCGTTTGCCCGATTGAAGAGGTGGCCCCGGCCATGAAGCGGCCTATGTGGTTCCAGCTTTACGTGCTGCGGGATCGGGGATTTATGCGTAACGCGCTGGAACGCGCTCAGGCCGCAGGCTGTACTACCCTGGTCTTTACCGTGGATATGCCGGTGCCGGGCGCCCGCTACCGCGATGCTCATTCAGGCATGAGCGGGGCGCATGGCCCTTTACGCCGTTACCTGCAATCGGTGATGCATCCGCAGTGGGCCTGGGATGTTGGTCTGCACGGGCGTCCGCACGATCTCGGCAATATCTCCGCCTATCGGGGTGAACCCACCAACCTTGCGGATTACATTGGCTGGCTGGCGAATAACTTCGATCCCTCCATCTCCTGGAGCGATCTGGAGTGGATCCGTGACTTCTGGAAAGGGCCGATGATCATCAAAGGCATTCTTGATCCTGAGGATGCGCGGGATGCGGTGCGGTTTGGCGCCGACGGTATTGTGGTTTCCAACCACGGTGGCCGTCAGTTGGACGGCGTGCTCTCTTCGGCACGCGCGCTGCCGGCCATTGCGGATGCGGTAAAAGGAGACCTGACTATTCTGGCGGATGGCGGCGTACGCAGCGGGCTGGATGTGCTGCGGATGCTGGCTCTGGGCGCAGACACGGCGTTAATTGGCCGCGCTTTTATCTATGCTCTGGCAACAGCTGGCGAAGCAGGCGTCACCAATCTGCTGAACCTGTTTGAAAAAGAGATGCGGGTAGCCATGACGCTGACCGGCGCGAGTTCCATCGCAGAGATCACGCGTGACTCGCTGGTTGAAGCGGCCAGGCAATAATGGCATTGAGGTCGACCTTTAGCGGCCAGGCAGTAATCGCATCGGGCTGGTCTTAAGCAGCCCCTTAATTTCTCAACAAAACTAACCGCTTAACTTTTAAGCAGGTAAATTTACTCTGGCTCCCTGCGTTAGCCCTGTACTTTTCTTCCGCTCTGCCGATAACCCTGACAGAGAGATTCAGGCGCGCACATTAACGTAGAGGGTAAAATGGATAACTTTCAGAAAGAGATCGACGAGAGGGCAAACCTGGCCTTATCAAACAAATTTGAATTGCTGGTGTTTCGTTTAGGCTCCGATCTCAACGAGGAAAAATCTGAGTTATTCGGAATTAACGTCTTTAAGCTGCGTGAAATTGTGCCGATGACCACCATCACCAAAGCGGCAGGCATGAAGTCCCCGCTGATGGGTATGGCGAACATTCGTGGACAATTCATCCCGGTGATCGATCTGCCAGCCGTTGTGGGCTGTACGCCTGCCACAGGGCTTAACCTGATTCTGGTCACTGAATACGCCCGCAGTACCCAGGCGTTCGCGGTGGAATCCGTGGAAGATATCGTCCGTCTGGACTGGAGTCAGGTGCACGCTGCCGAATCCGGTGTGAGCAGCCGTAACATCACCAGCATCGCCTGTCTGAATGCAGACAAGCAGAACAGCACCATGGCGTTAGTGCTGGATGTAGAACAGATCCTGCATGATGTCATCCCTTCCGTCCGTGAAGTGAAGCAGGATGACATCAAGCTGAAAGAGTTTGATATCCGCCCTGGTTCGGTGGCCATTGTGGCTGAAGACTCCAGAGTGGCGCGTCAGATGCTGGAGCAGGGCCTGAAGGCGATGAACATTCCGGCGATCATGCACAATACCGGGCTTGAAGCCTGGGAGAAGATCAAACTGATGGCGAAGCAGGCTGAAGCTGAAGGCGTCTCTGTCCGCGATAAAATCTCGATGGTACTGACCGACCTCGAAATGCCGGAGATGGATGGTTTTACCCTGACGCGTAATATCAAAAGTGATATTAACCTGCGCGATATCCCGGTGGTGATCCACTCTTCCCTCTCCGGCAGTGCCAACGAAGACCACGTCCGAAAAGTGGGTGCCAACGGCTATGTGGCGAAATTTGAGATCAATCAGCTTTCAGCAGTGATCCACAAAGTGCTGGCAGAGGCGTCAAATTAAGCCTCTGTCCAGGAGGATGTGATTTACGCCGCCGCCCGGCGCAGCCTGAAGAAACCCGGCCGGGCAAACATCACCAGATTGCCCAGCAGGATCAGCAGCAGGCCAATGACCGCATTGGCATGCCAGACATAGCCTTCATAAAGGGTGGAAAGCGTCAGCGCCACCAGCGGAAACAGCAGCGTGCTGTAGGCCGCCTGACTGGCACCGATACGCCCCACCAGAGAGAAGTAAGCGCCAAATCCAATCACCGAGCCGAAAATAGCCAGATAGAGCAGCGATCCCAGATAGCGCGCCGACAGCTCCGGCATAAAGCGATCGCCGTTAAACAGGCTGATCCCGGCCATCACTAAAGCTCCATACAGCATTGCATAGGTGTTAGTGGAGAGGATCTCCAGCCCGCGTCGCTGGTGGCGGGTGCTGATCATATTGCCCAGAGAAAAACCAAAGGTTCCCAGGGCGCTGAGGCCAATGCCGATCAGCAGAGAAGGGGCCATTTCGCTGGATACCAGGTCGTGCCAGAACAGAGCAACGATACCGGTGATGCCAAGCGCTGCCGCGGGTAACAGATTGGGATGCGGACGCAGGCGGAAAAAAATCATGCTGTTGACTGCGTTATATAACACGGCCATAGAGAAAATCACCGACTCCAGTCCGCTGCTGATAAAGGAAGCGGCATGGTAGAAGCAGACAAAATTAAAGCCGAAAACGCAGCAGCCCTGAAGCAGGCAGAAGAGGTGGTCATTAAGGCTGATTTTACGTAACCTGCCCAGCAGACCCAGCACGACAACCATCGCCAGTGCGGCGACCAGAAAGCGCCAGAATACCGAAACGGTTACCGACACCACGCCCTGTTGCATCACAATAGCTATCCACGTCGTTCCCCAAATCACCACCACCAACATATACAAAAGTCCGTTCATCGCTGCCTCTGTCACTGCTTTAGTTACCCGTCAGTGTCGTCGTTGCCGGCCGGTTGCGCTTGCAGCGCGCTGCGGTGACTTGCAAATTCTTGCGGTTATTTTGGACCACAGCCCGGAACCACTGGAATCTGCTTCTGAGCCTCCCTAAACTGAGCTTCTGTTTATCGCCCGAGGTCACTATGAGCGCGCCCTATCAGGCTTTTGAAAATCTGCGTCAGCATCGCGCGCGCCTGCAGGAGAGCGTGCAACTTGGCTCGGGGATCCAGCTCGCCGCCTGGCGCAATGATTTTGACTGCGTCACGCAACGCAGCGATCACCACACCCTGAGCCTGTATGTAGAGGCCGGATTCAACACCTGGCATAAAACCCGGGCAGGCTGGCAGAATGGCGGCGGGCCGGATCGTTTTTGTCTGATGCCAGAGAACAGCGAATCTACATGGGATATCCGCTCTGAATTCTCGTTTGTGCACCTTTACTGCACGGACCAGCATCTGCGCCACCTTGCTGAGCAAATCTGGGACAAAAGCCCGGCCAGCATCTCGCTGGACGAAAAGGTGTTCAGCGAGGATGTGCGGATTACGCAGCTTTACCGGCACTTTTTGCTGAGCAGCGACTGGCAGCAAAACGCTAACCATCTGACGCTGAGCAGCGCTTCAACCCTGCTGATGACCCACTTATTGCAGCATTACAGTGAAGTGTTATGGAAGCTTCCTGCGGTACGCGGCGGACTGGCACCCGGAGTGTTACGCACACTGATCGCCTTTATTGAAGAGAATCTGGCCTCGTCCCTGACGCTGGCAGAACTGGCTTTGCAGGCCGGGCTGAGCGAGTTTCACTTCGCCAGAATGTTCAGGCAATCCACTAAACTGGCTCCTCATCAGTATGTAATGCAGCGAAGAATGGCGAAAGCCGAGCATCTGGTCCGTCACAGCAGACTGCCGCTGACAGAAATCGCGCTGGCCTGTGGCTTCAGCTCCTCCAGCCATTTCAGTAATCGTTTCCGCAGCGTCTATGGTTTTGCGCCTTCTGCTTTGCGCACCTGACCTGAAACTTTTCCTGGTCAGGGGTCTGAATTTGACCAAAAAGCGTTTATAAAGACATATTTACCAGTCCAGCCGGTGTACTGTTTCTTTGTTCGACAGAAGTTAACAAAGAGATAACAATGGGCGATTATTATTATCTGGAGCAGAAACCGCGCCAGGAAGCTCTCAAAGTTGTCCATCGTTCAGGCTGCCTGAAGTTAAGCATTCTGAAACGACAAAGAGAGTTTCTGGGCACGTTTTACACTTCAACAGATGCATTACTTACAGCAAACAAACGTTATGGTTCCAGCCGCCTGTGTCCACTGTGCTGTAGCCAGAAACGCTGATACCCCGGCTGCCTTCGGGCAGCCTTTTCTCCCGGTTGCAATGGCCGCCAGGCTGCTGGTAATCTGACGCTGCCGTTCTTACTCCCGGGAACGGTGCGTGCCTGAACAGGAATGTTGATGATTTGGCTGATGCTTGCGACCCTGGTTGTGGTCTTTATTATTGGTTTTCGTGTGCTTAACTCCCAGACGCGGCGGGCAACCCGCACGTTAACAAAACGGCTGAACCTGGAGCCGGTTTATGTGGAATCCCTGATCAGTCTGATGGGCCGCACCGCCGGGGAAGAGTTTGTGCAGTACCTGGCCCGCGATAATGAAGCCCATATCGCCAACAGCGCCAGCGTGCTGTTGATTTATCAGGTGTTTATCGTTGACGAGTCCGATGAGAGCATGATGTTCTGGCGCGGCGTACTGCGGAAGGCCTACCTGCCTTGTGAACTCAGCAATGAGCATGTGCGGCTGGCGTTAACTTTCCTGCGTGAGCTGGAACCCGATGCCCAGGAAATGCATGCTTTCCGCCAGCGCTATAACGAGCGTTTTGCCACGCCTGAGGATCACCCACCGGGTATGCAGAATAATGTTTATCCGCTGCATTCCCGCCTCAACCGCCACTAAGCTTTATTCCCTTTAATTCTTTATTCCCTGTAAAAGGGGAATTTCGCGCGCCCATTGTGTATTTATTGTTAAATATAATGAATTTAATCGTTAAATAAGCCTGGCGACCACAGACGACTTTTTTCCATATATTTAGCATGGGCATTGTCACGCCTGGCGATTATCACCTGCCCGTTACCCAAAGATTCTTTCCTGAATCAGCATAAACAGAGGGGTTATGCCGGTTTTTTAGCCATAACATAGCTTTATCATTAATTCTTTATTTTTTAACAATATGACAAAAACTTAACTGTATATATTTTGCATTCAAATATTACACTTTGTAACCTATGTATCCATAACATTACGTAAAGCTTCGTCGATATAGATACTTATTAACTCAAATTACATTTTATTAGCATGTGAGAGTCGTGGTGTTATGCTCCTTCAAAAAGAAACTACCCGTCGTAAGTTTTTATTAGGATCGCTGTTAGCCTTACCTTTAGGCGAAATGGTATTTAAGGGAATAACGGCAGCGCAAGCTGCTGAAATGGCCGCTCCTGAGCTGGTCGACTACAAACCGGTATTTTTCAGTGCCGAAGAGTGGCAATTCGTGATGGCCGCCTGCGATCGTTTGATCCCGGCTGGCGGCAAGGGTAAAGCCCCTGGCGCACTGGAAACCAACGTGCCGATCTTTATCGATCAGCAGATGCGCACCGATATGGGCGAAGAGATCTATATGCAGGGGCCTTTCAACGTCAATGCTCCGGCCACTATGGGTTATCAGATCCCGTTCAAACCTCAGCAAATTTATAAAACCGGTATCAAACTGGTCAGCGACTGGTGCCAGAAAAACCATCAAAAAGCGTTCCACGAACTTTCAGATGCGGACAAAGATGCCGTGCTGACTCAGGTTCAGAAAAACACGATTAACTTCGCCGATCTGGGGGAAGACTCACTGAAAGGATCGCAGTTCTTTGCCGGACTGCTGTCGGATACCAAGCACGGTTATCTGGCCGATCCTATGTACGGCGGAAACAAGGGAATGAAGGCGTGGATCGCCATCGGCTTCCCTGGCGCACGAGCCAGCTTCACCGAGTGGGTGAAACAGCACAACGTGCCTTATCCGCTCGGCCCGGTCAGCATTCTTGGCCAGCAAGCTTAAGTGAGTTTTCTCCGTTTTCATCTGATTGGCAGGATTTGATATGGCACTGGTAAACAAAGAAGAAGTCGACGTAGTCGTTGTCGGCCTGGGCTGGGCTGGCTCGCTGATGAGTATCGAGCTGGCTATGGCCGGATTGAACGTTCGCGCGCTTGAGCGGGGTGGCGACAGGACTTATGAAGACTTCGCCTACCCGAAACCGGCGGACGAGTACGCCTACGGCGTGCGCAATAAAGTGATGGCGACCCCGAAAGAAGCCGCACTGACTGTTCGCTATAACATGAGCCAGACCGCGCTCCCAACCCGTAAATGGGGCGCTTTCGCACCCGGTACTGGTGTGGGTGGCTCGGGTCTGCACTGGACGGCTGTATTGATCCGTCCTACCCCAACAGACCTCAAACTGAAAACCTACGCAGACGAAGCCTATAAGCCAGGCATCCTGCAGGAAGATATGCGCATCATGGACTTCCCGTTCACCTGGGATGAAATTGAGCCGTATTACACCAAGTTTGAAAACATCTGTGGCCAGTCCGGCACCACCGGTAACCTGCGTGGGCAGATTCTGGAAGGGGGCGATCCTTTTGAAGGTCCACGCTCTGAGCCATACCCTCTGCCCGCACTGGAAGATACGCTGAACACCACCATGTTCGCTGCGGCGGCGAAGAAGCTGGGCTATCACCCGTTCCCGAACCCGTCAGCCTGCGTATCCCGTGCCTGGACTAACCCTTACGGCAACCAGATCGCCCCCTGCAACTATTGCGGCTACTGCAGTAAATATCCGTGCCTGAACTACTCCAAAGCCTCGCCGCAAACGGCAGTAATGGATTCGTTAAAGCGGATGAAAAACTTCTCTTATGAAGTGAACGCCAACGTGTTGAAAGTGGTGCTGCACGATGACAAGAAAACCGCCAAAGGCGTGATCTACATCGATGAGCAGGGCAACGAGTGCTTCCAGCCCGCGAAAATTGTAGTGCTGAGCGGCTTCCAGTTCGCCAACGTGCGTCTGATGCTGCTTTCCGGCATTGGTAAGCCTTACAACCCCATCACCGAAGAGGGTGTAATCGGTCGTAACTATGCGTTCCTGAGCAACGGCGGCTCCACGCTGTTCTTTAAAGATAAAAACTTCAACCCGTTTGCCACCGCCGGCGCTACCGGTCAGATGATCAATGACATCTCTCCGGGCAACTTTGATGGTCCATCACTGGGCTTTATCGGTGGGGCAAAAATCCACAGCTCTCAGGCTACCGGTACGCCGATCAGCACTGCACTGCCGAAAGGCACGCCAACCTGGGGTTCCGGCTGGAAAGAGGGCATGGAAGAGTGGTACGGCCACTCCATGAAGATCAGCATCACCACGACCTGCCAGTCCTATCGCGATATTTATCTGGATCTGGATCCGAACTACAAAGATGAGTACGGCTATCCCTTGCTGCGTATGACCTTTGACTGGAAAGCGAATGAACTTAAGCTGCAACAGTATCTTAAGGGCATCGTCGGGAATATCACCAAAGAGCTTAACCCGGACAGCTACAGCGAAAGCTTCCTGTCAATGGATGCGCATTTCGACCTGACCAAGTATGTTTCCACGCACAACGTGGGTGGGGCGGTCATGGGCGACAATCCGCAGACATCGGCGCTGAACAAGTATCTGCAGAGCTGGGATGTGCACAACGTCTTTGTGCCAGGGGGAATGCGTTCCCGCAGAACTTCCAGGCTAACCCGACCGATACCATCGGGGCGATTACGCTGATGGCGGCTCAGGCTATCAAAGAACACTATCTGAAAAATCCCGGCCCACTGGTACAGGCATAAGCGAGATGAAAATGAAACTGACCCGTTTTTTAATCGCCAATACGCTGTTGCTGGGCGCAGGTTTTTGTCAGATGGCACAGGCAGATGAGGCTCTGATCAAGCAGGGCGAGTATATTTCGCGCCTGGGCGACTGTAGCGCCTGTCACTCTGTCCCGGGTAAACCTGAGTTCTCAGGTGGGCTGGCGATTGAGTCGAATCTGGGCACCATCTATTCGACCAATATCACGCCGGATAAAGATCAGGGTATCGGCAACTACTCAGAGCAGCAATTCTCTGATGCGGTGCGCAAAGGCGTGCTGCCGGATGGCAAACGTCTCTACCCGGCAATGCCTTATCCTGATTACGCCAAAATCAACGATCGGGATATGCACGCGCTGTATGCGTACTTTATGCAAGGCGTGAAGCCGAGCGCTGAAGCACCGCCGGAAACGGATCTGAGCTTCCCGTTCAGCCAGCGCTGGGGCATGCGTTTCTGGAACTGGGCATTCACGTCTGATAAGCCGTTCCAGCCAATTGGCGGAGCCACGGCAGAAGTGAATCGCGGTGCCTACCTGGTCGAAAGCCTGGGCCACTGCGGGAGCTGCCATACCCCACGCGGGCTGGGCATGAATGAGAAAGCGCTGGACAGCGGCGACGACAAGTTCCTGGCCGGGGGCAATCTCAACGGCTGGGAAGTGCCTTCACTGCGCGGTCTGCCTCGCTGGACAGAGCAGGAAACCGTGGATTATCTGGCAACCGGACGCAATGACAAAGCGGCTGTAGGCGGCGAGATGACTTCGGTAGTTGAGCACAGCACTTCCTACATGAGCGATGCCGACCTGAAAGCCATTGCCGCCTACCTGAAGTTCCTGGGTGGGAACCCACCCGCTCCTGTGGCACACGCTGATGCGGTGAGTCCAACGGAAGCGAAACTCACGGCAGCAAAAAACCTCTCTGAAGGTGAGCGTCTGTATCTGGATAACTGTGGCGCCTGTCACTTCGTCACAGGCAAAGGCGCACCGGGTATCTTCCCTGAGCTGGATCAGGCAACGATTGTGAATGCAGAAGATCCGGGTGGATTGATCCACACTATCCTGGCCGGAGCGCAGCAGCCTTCAACAGCGAA
Source organism: Erwinia sp. E_sp_B01_1 (assembly GCF_036865545.1). Classification (NCBI taxonomy): domain Bacteria; kingdom Pseudomonadati; phylum Pseudomonadota; class Gammaproteobacteria; order Enterobacterales; family Erwiniaceae; genus Erwinia; species Erwinia sp. E_sp_B01_1. Next base: position 1,298,533 of record NZ_CP142208.1, read on the forward strand.
AGCACCTTCGACGCTGGCGATGCCAGGCTTTGCTAACCGTCTCAGCGATGATCAGGTGGCTAAGCTTGCCACCTTTATCCGCCAGGGCTGGAGCAACAAAGCTGAAGCTGTGACAGCAGATCAGGTCGCGGAAGTCAGGAAAACCCTGAAAAAGTAATCTGCACTTAACAGGCAGGAAACGAAGAGAGAGGCGAAAGCCTCTCTTTTTTTATGTCAGAAAGGGGATGCTTCGTTGTGCTCAATAATCGCCAGCGCCAGGCCTTGTGTTGGCGAGAGGGGGGCTTCGGCAAAGGTCAGTCGGGTGTGTGAGAAGGTAAAGGCCAGGGTATCAGCCCGCGCGGTTCGTTCCACCGCTGCCCGAAAAGCCGCATGCCTGTTCCAGGGACCATCGATCACAATGGTGGACGGATTAAGCAGCAGCATAATCTGGCTCAGGGCTTTCCCCAGATAATGCCCGGCAAACTGCATCACCTCATCCACTTTTTCAGGCGATTGCTCCCGCGTTTTCCAGCTTAACCCCGCCTCTTTTTCTGCCAATTGTTGTTCAATCGCCGGAAGACCGATCAGCGCTTCCAGGCAGCCACGTTTACCACAGTTGCACAAAGGATCTTCAGCCACGGTCAGGTGGCCTGCTTCACCAGCCGTCCAGCTGCTTCCACTGTAGATTTCGTTGCCCAGCAGTAAGGCACCGCCAATCCCTTCACCAATACGCAGATAAAAACAGCTGGCTCCTTCAGTCGGGTTATCCAGCGTTCGCGCCTGAAGTGCCGCCGCCCTGACGTAATTCATGATGTGAACGGGTGGGCCAGCCCAGGAGATAAAGGCGGACCGGATGTCGACATTGTGCCAGCCAAGGTGGGAAGAGATATGAAGATATCCGGCTGCGGGATCGACGATGCCGGGAAAGCCCAGCCCGATGCCCAGCAGCTCCGGATGGCGCTGGTATAGCGCCTGACATAACGCCCGGAGTTCAGCCATTACACTGGCCGGATCGCTGGTCTCTGTCGGCCAACTGGACTCTTCAAGGATCTCTGAGAGGTAATCGGTGACCGTCAGATGAATGTGATGGCGCTCCACCATCACGCCAGCCGCTTTGAGCTTGCCACCGCACAGGGCAATGCCAATCTTCGGACGGCCGGCAGAAGTCACCTGAAGTGGCCCCTGTTCCTGCACCCATTCACGGGAAATCAGATCGTCAATAATCAGTGAAACCGTGTTTTTACTCAGCGCCAGATGCCCGGCAATATCCTGCCGGGTGGTGATGCGCTGCTGGCGTAACGCCGTCAGTATCCGTTTTTCATTGTTCAGTCGAAGTAAAGCTGGCCCCTTGCCTGACTCTTTCATGCGGGTTCCCTGATAAACCGTCCTGCCTTAGTCTGGCAGCAAGCGGCTACTTACTACAAGCCTCCCAGACTTTTTCCCCCGCTTTCCAGGTGGACTGCAGGGCCAGGCCTCCGGTTTCTTCTTCCCGCAGCAGGATCACATCACAGGGCGCGCCTGGCTCCAGTCCCTGCTTATGCGGCAGATTAAGCTGAAGGGCAGGGCGGATCGAGGCCATTTCCAGCGCCTGTTGCAGTGAGGCGAGCTGCTGACGCAGCAGATGACTGACCCCCTCCAGCAACCCTCTGGCCGACCCGGCAAGCAACTCTGGCCTGTCGGCTACCGATAACCGGCCCATTGGGCTTAACGCCACCCGACCGCCAATCGGGGAGTCATACTCGCCTGCTGGCATTCCGGCAAAGCGGGTAACGTCACTCACCAGAAACGCCTGTTCCCCCTTGGCCCGCATAAATACTTTCAGCACTGATGCCGGCAGGTGATCGCCATCGGCAATCAGCGCGCAGGCAAGGTGATCTTCCGCCAGTTGCTGCCAGATATAATTGGGATGGCGCGGAAGCTGCAGGTGTGCCCCATTGCCCAGATGGGTTGAAAGCGTTGCCCCGGCAGCCACAGCCTCCGAGATGTTTTCCGCGGTGGCTGAAGTATGGCCCACCGAAACCTTCACGCCGGATGCCACGCAATGACGAATAAAATTTGCGGATTGCGGCCATTCCGGAGAGAGCGTGATCAGCGCTATCCTGCCACCGGCACACTCCTGCCAGTGACGAAACAGTGCGGGGTCCGGCGCTTTGATATGTGCCAGCGGATGCGCGCCCCGCGGGCCATCTTCAGGCGATAAAAAGGGGCCTTCAAGGTGAATGCCCGCCACGGCACGATCCACCCTCTGGCTGGTGCGGCAGGCTTCGGCCAGCCTGGCCACGGCGCTTTCAATCGCCAGGTCACTGGCGGTGATCACCGTCGGCATATAGGTGGTTACCCCTTGTTGCCACAGCAACCGGGTCACCTGGTCAACCATCCCGACTGAGAACGGAAAATGGTTAAAATCCAGGCCGCCAAAGCCATTAACCTGGAGATCCACCAGACCGGGGGCAATGAGCGGCAAATGAGGGTCGCCCTGCAGCGGCAGGATCTGGCCGATCAGGCCTTGTTCCGTGCGCACTTCGATTGCCTTACCCGTACGGTAATCTCTGCCTTTGAGGCTTGTTTCACTCATATCCCTTCTCCTGAATCGCGATCCAGATATAAGGTGCAGGCGGGATGGCAGCGGAGAACGGTGGCGGGGCAGGCAGGAGAAATCGGGCCTTGCAGAGTATCCCGCACCGCCCGGCGTTTGTTTCTTCCGGGCACCATACAGAACAGACGGTGCGCGGCCATCAGCGTCGGAATTGTCAGCGTCAGCGCATAACGAGGCACCGCCTCCAGCGACGGGAAGCAGCCGTCATTGACCTGCTGCTGGCGACAAATATCATCCAGTTCGACCCGTTTCATCTGCTGCGGATCGGCAAAGTCAGCTACCGGAGGATCGTTGAAGGCCAGGTGGCCATTCTCCCCAATCCCCAGACAGACCATATCAATGGGGGCCTGCCGGATCAGACTGACGTAGTGCGCGCAGATTTCCTCACTCTCTCCGGAGCAGGGGATCAGATGCACTTTACCGGGCTTAACCTGCTGAAAGAGATGCTGCATCAGATACGCACTGAAGCGTTGTGGAGCATCTGCCGCAAGGCCGGTGTACTCATCCATATGAAAGGCGGTAACCCGTGACCAGTCGAGGTCTTCTGCGGCACACATGGCTGCGAGGAACGCATTTTGCGACGGGGCCGCAGCAAAGATAATCCTGACTTCCTGACGGGTTTTCAGTAGCTGGCGTATATGGTCCGCTGCCTGTTGTCCCGCCTGAGATCCCATCGTCTGACGATCTTCATACACCGCTACCTGCAACCGATCTACCTGATAATGCTGAACCTTGGTGCTCATTCTGCTCTCCTTGTGGCTTCATTCTGGTAAGCCGGTTTAATTTGTCGATCCTTTGCCGGGCCGTCCTGATTCAGGGCATTCAGCAATTCATCAATTTCGGGAGCGACCGGGCTACGGCGCAACCATCCACAGACACTGTAAACAACCAGCGAGGTCAGAACGGGTGAGGCTACCACTACCGCCGTGGTCACGCCGGGTAGCAGGAACTTCACGATAAAGAATACGGCAACCCCAAGCGCCCAGGAGGCGATGGCAGCCGTACTGCCACTTTTACGAAACCAGGGGAGCAGACCCAACAGCATCGGGATGGAGATGGGCCCCACCAGGCCACCAAACCAGACAATCAGCAACGACAGCACGCCGCCAAAATGCCCGGCGTTGATGGCAATCACCAGCGTCAGCAGAATAAATAGCGTGGTGGTGATCCTCGCAGCCAGCAGTGAGGGGGTGCTGTGAGAAAACCGTTTTGGCAGCAAAACCGGCAGAATATCGCGGGTGACCACGGCGGTAATGGCATTGGCATCCGAAGAAGTCATCGACAGGGTGTGGGTGAACATCGCCACCAGCACCAGTCCGATCAGCCCGTTTGGCAGCAGCTCCATCGCCATTAATGAATAGGATCGTGAAGGATCGGCCAGATCGGGATAAAGCAAGGGGGCAGCCCACATCGGGTAGAACAGCACCAGAGGCCAAATCAGGTAGAGCGAGGCTGAGAGCAGGGCGGCTTTTCGCGCCTCTTTACCGCCGGGTGAAGCGATAAAGCGCTGGGCAAGGTTCCAGGTTCCTCCGTTGTAGCTCAGGGTATAAATCACAAAATAGGCGAGGATAAAACCCAGGGAGTAAGGTTCCTGCACGATAGTGGTATGGCTGGACGGCAGCCGATCCCAGATGGTTAACAGGTTATCTACGCCACCCAGGTGCAGGGCTACCGCACCCACCATCACAATAGCCGCCACAAACTGCACCACAAACTGACCAAAGTCGTTGCAGGCATCTGCCCACAGGCCCCCCATCACCGAGTAAAACAGGCTAAGTCCCCCTGAAATCAGGATCCCCATCAGCGGATCGAAGCCGGTAAAGACGTTGATGATGATCGCAATGGCTGCCCATTTCGCGCCAACATCAAACACCTTCAGCAGTACGCCGCTCCAGGCCAGCACCTGCTGGGTAGGCACATTATAGCGGGTAGCCAGATATTCCATCGGTGACTCAATGTTCATGTGAATGCGCAAACGTGCCCAGCGGGGGGCGAAGATCGCCGCGCCCAGCAACACGGCGATCGAGATCGGAAACGCCCACCAGAAGTAGATGGTGATCCCAACGTTATAGGCGACAGCAGCATAGGCAACAAACACCGCAGCACTGTAGCCGGACATATGATGAGAAACGCCGGAGAGCCACCAGGGCATTTTTCCCCCGGCGGCGAAAAAATCTTTGGTGCTGCCAATGCGACGCATGGCCCACAAGGTAATACAGACAATCATCACTGCATATAAAGCCATCACACTGTAATCAAGTGCATTCATAGCGGACTCCGCAGACGTGAGTGAGTAGGATTTGCCAGCGGCAAATCGGGGGAACATCACCGGTACAGAGAGGTGAGCAGGGCGTTTATTAATTAATCCTTACTTAGGACTAATTAAAAATAGCACTCCCTGATTGGTCGAAATGTGTTCACTGTCACCCTTTGCTGTTTCTGTTTCGCCGTCAGGTCATGCAAAAAACTTATGTCTTAAGGAACCGCAGCGAATTTAACGCCACCCAGAAAGAGTTTAAGGATGCTATGACTGGCCGGGAGAGAGATTGTGTTATCGGGGATCAGAACAGCTTTCAATACATCGGGCCTGCATAATACGCAGCGGGCAGGATCGGCGCGCCAGAGTCAGCAGGGGCAGATCAATGCCCAGCCTGGGGGACGTCAGGGCCAGGTTGTGGCTCAACAGGAGGCGCGCCCCCGTCAGGCGGGCGGCGGCACGCTGGCTGCAACGGCTCGCGAGCAGGGCGGGGCTGCGGGGCAGGGGCTTCGACAGGGGAACGGCCAGCGCGCAACAGGCGGTGGCCGTTTTAAAGCGTTCAGCCAGATGCCTTTGTTCCGGCGAAATGCTGGTGTGGGGGCGTCGACCCGCAACGTTGCGCCGCCCCCGGCTACGGATGCCGGACATTATGAGATGCAGCCTCTGGACCGGCTGAACGTCACCCTTCCGACACTGACCGATGGCTGGCTGGCACAGGACATCCGGGATGGGCTGGCGAGCCTGCACGCTCAGCCGGCAGATAATCAACCCGTTCGTAATCCGCCTCCCGCGCCAGCGGACAATGCCAGCGTCTCTGACGGTCAGTCGGTATCCGGTAATCATTCAATCGCCTCTGAACCGGCAGCCGCAGCCAGTCAGCCTGTGGCCACCTCCACCATGGGAATTACCCTGAATGCAAAGCGAAACGCTTCTGTAGCCGCTTTTGAAGGGCGCGATGTACAGCGAGCGCTGGTCAGACAGACCGTGGGTCACGCCAAAATGCATTATCAAAGCGTGGTGGCCAGCCGGGATGACCAGCAGCACACCCTGCTGGAAGACGGTGGACGGCTGCTCTCGTTGCACTCCGCTCCTGATGGCGTCACAGGGATAGCGCACAGCAAGGCCAATCCTCAGTGGCAGCGTGAAGAAATCCCCGGCTCCTCTTTCCCCAGAAAGCGGGCCTCCGTGGTGACCGATCATGCACTGACCTTGAGTGCCGACCAAAGCACCGTACAGATTGCGCGGAATGGCGCACCAGCCCGGCAACCTGCCGCTCAGGTCAGATTGCCGGATGCCGCCATCCTCAGCCAGCTTTCAGGCGTGCACAAGCAAACCTCAGCCAGCGGCACTACGGCCTTTCGTCTGCACAAGGACAAACTTTACCAGCTCGCCTCGCAGGATGAGGGATGGAAACAGGCTGATTTCCCGCTGCTGGATAAAGAGAAGGATCAGTCAAAACTCTCATTACAGGGCGATAATGCGCTCTATGTCATCCATGACGATCGCCACCTCCATAACCTGCAAACCCAGACGCAAAGCCCCCGTTTTGAGGACAAAATCAGCAATGTTTCCGTGGCGCCTGACGGACAGGCTTTACTGTTGCTGACCGGTGAAGAGAGCAAACAGCAAAGTGTGAAATGGCTTGCGCGCTCAGACAGCCCAGCCGGGTCTCACCGGACCCTGGGTGTTATTCCCCCTGAAACCACGCTGGCGGGGATTACCCAGAACGATCGGCATATTCTTGCCGCCGATCACCAAGGGCGTTTACTGGTTGCCACCCGTCCCGGTGAACAGGGAGATTCACTGGATTTTTCGGCAGAAAATAACCAGACGCTGCGTAATCAGCTCCATCAGCAAATCGCCGATATCACCGGAGATCGCTTCCATGTTCAGGATTTTATCCAGGCCGGTGGCACTATTCATGCGCTGGTGAAAGATGGCATGGATCGCCAGCATGCTATTGCATTGAACCTCAACCCTTCTCAGCCCCGGCCACCTTCGGGCTGGAATCTCACTGACAGCCTGGTCATGGACTTCCAGAAAGGTTTGCCGGAAATCACGCCTCAGCGGGGTGAGATTGTCGATATCGGCATGGCCGGCAAACTGTCGCTGCAGGAGGGTAAAGTGCATTTCTTTAATGACACCACCCGCCGTTGGGAAGCCTCTGACGTCAAAGCCGATCGGCTGCACGCCGGGCAGGATGGTCAGGCCTGGGTGATGAAAGACAACCAGCTGAAGCGACTCAAGGTCAATCTCTCCAGCAACGCCGTGAGTTTCAATCAGAATGTCTTCGCTCTTCCTCAGGTGAAGAAAAGCGTCAGTGAAGATTTGGCGATGCCGGGGCTGGATAAAAACCAGAAAACGCTGGCGTCTGCGGTACTGGACACCGGACGCTACCTGACGCTGCAGGACAATGGTGACGTGCATTTTCATCAGGTGGACAGCGAAAGCCGCCGCGATAAAAAAATGACGCAGACCTTTAGCCATCAGGCGCTGAGTCAGGCTATGAATCGTCCGATAAACTTTATCGGGCCTGCCGGTGAACCCGAAATGCACAAGCTGACAGACCTGGCTTTAGGGCCGGAAAATCAACTGATTATGCTCAGCGATAAAGGCAAAGTTTTCAGTCTTAGCCAGGAGAACTGGCAAAAAGGGAAGCTGTCACAACTGCGTGAAGAGCGCTTACCCAACCTTGCGCAGGGCGACGAATTTGAACCGCAGGAGGCCGCAAAACCGTCGAAGCTTCAGGGCAATCAGAAAGGTCATCTTCTGCTGGAAATGGACAACAAACGGATGCTGGCTCTGGAAAAAGGCGAGTGGAAACCCATCGCTAATGGCGTATCCGCTGGCGATCGGTTGCAGGAAAATCTGGCAGATCAGCATTACGATCGCCTGAGTGCAGCGACCAAAGACGCCAGACTGGGCAGGACCGGCATTACTTTCAAGCGTGAGGTTAATACGTTCGGGCAGTCCGGCCATGACGGGCATAAAGTGCATACGCCTTTCAAAACCCGGCTGAGTACCTTCGTTTTCCGTCCCACGCTGGAAACGCCCCGCCCACTGAAAAACATGGCTAACCTGATCCAGCATGCGCATGGTGGCCGTCAGGGCTTATCCGACATTTATCAGCAGCAAAGCCAACAGCTGGCGGATTTAAATCAGCATCTGCACAGCCTGCAAAGGCTGAAATCTCCTGGCTCCGTCAGGCCGGAAGAGCCCCTGAGCCTTAAGCTCAAAACGCTTTCCACTCAACAGGCGCTTCCTGGCTGGTTTGGTGAAATGCAAAAATTTTCTACCCAGCTGGCTGACAGCGCAGCGCATCAGGCCGGGCTGTTGCAGCAGCAATATGGCCAGCCTGCGGGAAGCGTTAAGCAGCAGTTGAATACCCTCACCGGCAACCTGAACCCGGCCAGCACCCGGCGGGACGATCTTACCAGCAAGCTCGGTTTGCTCTTTTCGCTCCAGCCGACCGGCAAAGGCAATCTTGCCCAGATGGCCCTGTCAGACCTGCAAAACCAGGGGGTGCAGCTTTCGCATCAAAAAGCGTCGGCTGAGATCCCCGTTGGGTTGAATCGCGACAAACATGACAGCATGGGGCTGATAAAGTCCCGTCTGATCCTTGATGGCCTGACCAATGCCAGAATGCACGATCTGGCCGGACGCCTGTCGACTGCGATGGCGTTGGAGGGGGATATTCGCGAAAAAACGCTGAATGCGCTGGGCAACGAATTCCGTCAGTTGCGGGATCGGGAGTGGGAAAATAATCCGCTTAAACAAGTCACCAGCCAGGGGTTTACCGGCAATGACAAGCTGGAGTCCAACTACGATGCGATGAAGTCGATGATCAAGGCCTTTACCAAAGAAAATCATGGTATGAACGTCACCACGCGAACGGTGATGCAGGCGGAAGATCAGCAGACGCTCGCCCGGAGAATGCAGGACACCGTGTTATCAATGGAAAAAGGGGAAAGCCTCTCTTTCAGCCGATCCTACGGCGCAGCAACGGCGCTGACCGGTATTCCGGGCACGCAGATTATTGCTGGCGTGGGCGGAAGGGGAAATCTGGATCGGGGCTACAGCATGAACCTGACCCGTGGAGAAGGGGGAGTCAACGTCAGCTTTGGGCGGGACGGCGGCGGTAGCGCCACGGCATTTACCGGGTTTGGTTACAATCTGCTGACCGATTATATGAAAGATTCCGCCCATGAGGTGCCCATTGATCATGACCGTAACCTTTCCCCCGCTCTGCGTTTAGGGGGCGTGGTCGCTGCGACGCCTCTGGATCTGAAAAAGCAGAACAGCGTCAGTTTTGATATCACGGAGGCTGAGCTGCCGGAGTTTATACAGGGACTGACCGACGGCACCCTGGATCCCCTTTCCCTGCTGAACAGAGGAATCAATCACAGCGTGAAACAGGGCACTGTAATGAGCGTCAGTCTGGATGCCAATGCCGCCGCACTGGCTTCCGCCGGGGTGCCGTTGACCAATAAACATGAAAAAGATACGCCTGCCAGCTTCCGCGTAGGCGGCGGAGCCTATGCCGGGGTGAATGTGCTTTCGGGATCCCGTGAAAGGGGCAGCAGCAGCAAAGAAGAGAGCACCACCTTCAGCCGCAGTAATAACCGTCTGCGGGGTCTGAACAAAGCTTCAGTAGGGGCGAACTTTGCCCTGCCCACCGGCGTGATGGTAAAGAACGACGAGGGGCGGATGCCCTTTTTTGCCGGGCCGGCGGCCAGTATCCAGTTGTCTATTGATAACCGGACCAGGCAGAGCCTGTCGCTGGAAACCAAAAATGCCCGCCCGCCGGAGCCGGTGCACATTGATAAACTTATGGAGACCCTGGGGAAAAGCTTTGCCGATCCCAAAACGGCCGCGCTGATGGAGGCACTTAAAGACAAAAAGGATGACGCAGAGGCGACTCCCCTGACATCGCGTCAGAAACTGGCGCAGCTGAACACCCATTTTGCTTCGGGCAACAGGGCGACAATGAACAACGGGCAACAGGCGGCCTTACGCGATCTGGATAAACTCACCCGTCAGCAAAGCGCGGCGGATGGGGGAAAAAGCTGCTGCAAAGCGGCGAGTATCAGACTACCTATGCCAACCTGAGCAAGGTGGACAGCAATGGCCTGTGGCACCAGCTTTCTCACCTGCTTGACGGTAAACTGAATGCCAGCAATGCCACCCGGATTCGCGAGCTGATGGGCAATGATCACCAGCTTCAGTCGCTGATTGCCACGCTACAGGATAACGTCAGTACCGATGCCACAGTTACGCTGGAGCTTAAGGATGAAGTGCGGGAAAGGCTGGAGAAACGCTGGCTGGAGCACGGCAACAGCCCGGAAGAGATGATGGCGGAACTGACCAATCGCGATAATTTGCGGCTGAAATCGATCGCCTTTACCAAAACGCAGATCAAGACCGATGGTTTTGCCACCCCGGCATTTCTGTTAGGGGGATCGAACAACGCCTCGGTATCCATGAAGCGTAATCTCGGGAAAATCAATTTCAGCTACGGTGAAAATCAGGACACACCCACTCAGTACGCTCTGGATGGGCGAATTGCCAAAGCCACAACGGATCTTGCCAGCGCGCTGCAGCGCGGGCAGGAACAGCACTTTGTACTTAAGGGGTAACGGATGCCAGCTGAACAGATCAATCATTTCCTGAGCCAGTATGGCCGTAAAATCAACGTGCCGCTGAGCCTGAAAGAGGGCGTATGTGCGCTGGTGAATCAGCAGCAGCAGGAGGTAGCCGTAGTTGAGCTGCCTCCGGAGAGCGACAGCGTGCTGTTTCATTGCCGTATTGATACGCTCAACAGTGAGTCACCAGACTTTCTCCGGACCCTGCTGGCGCTGAATTTTGAAATGAATGCGATGCGTGGCTGCTGGCTGGCGCTGGAAGGGGAGGAGACGCTCAGATTGTGCAGCCAGCAGCCTGTAGCAGCGCTGGATGCGAGAAGTTTTGCGCTGTCGCTGGAGGGTTTTATCCTGCAGGCAGAGCAGGTGAGCGCTTTTATTGCAGAGCTGCGTCAGGCTGCCTGAGGCGCTTTAACACAAATCATTCTCGTCCGGAAGGTCCTTAATTCGTTCATAGTGTTAAGAAAGCGCTAAGAAGGGGTAAAGTCCCGTAAGTTCATGGGTTTTAAGACATTTAGAAGTATTTTTGTTGGCCCGGTTAGCCGATAGTACTCCTCAACGGCGCAACAGAAGCCGTTAGCAAATTGAGGATATAACCATGAAAAAAACCACTCTGGCACTTTTAATGAGCGTCTTCACCGCCAGCACATTGTTCTCCACGGTGACTCAGGCTGAAGGCCCTCCGGGACAGCAGTGGCATCAGCAGGGTGGACACGGCGGCCCTGATGGCCACGGAAACTCAGGTCGGGGTCCCGATCATGGACACAATGACCGCGGGCATGACGATCGTCGCGACCACGACGATCGTGGGCACGGCCCGGATCGTCATTATGAATCCCGCGATCGCTTTGCATGGCAGGGACACGACTTCCGTCGGGGCCATCCGATGCCACCTCGTTTCCGGGGGATGATTACCGTGTGAATGACTGGCATGACCGTGGTCTGCGTGAACCGCCTCGCGGCGAGCACTGGGCCTATATCGACGGTAACTATGTGCTGATTGCCGCTGCAACAGGTGTCATCACTTCTATCCTGCTGAATAACGCCTTCCATTAAGTTTCCTTCCCGGCTGATGCGCCTTGTATCAGCCGGTTTTCTGCCTTTCACCGCTTAAGCCCGCACCAGTATTTATTTTCTGAATCTCGCTCGTAATCTTTCTGCTTTCTGCGGTGAGCCGGTAGCATTTTTTTATTCCGGGCGTATTATCGCAGCAGTAGAGGGAATATGAGGATAAAAAGGATGATAAACCGGGTGATGTTACTGGAAAGTAAAGTGGAAACGCTGCTGATTGATGTGGCGGTGATTAAAGCCAATTATGCCACCAGAGAGGATGTTGAAAGCGTCAGAGGTGAACTGCAATCCTCACTTGCCAGGCAAACGAAATGGCTGGTTGCTTCGCTGTTTATCGTTCTGGGTACGGGATTGGGGCTGGCGAAACTGCTGTTTTAAACCGGGATGCCAGGGCAGATAGCTTTACCCGCCTGATTTCATTTAACAGCAATAATATACCGGTGAACTCTGTCGCGTTTCCCGATAGATTTAGTAAAACCGCCGCATAAAAAAAGGCCCCGCCAGGTTGTTCTGGTGGGGCCTTTTTGTTCTCCCCCTGGTACGGGGGAATCCACAATTACTGGTGAGTAATGATAGAAGTGATCACGCCAGTTGCCACGGCAATCAGCACGTAATTGCCATCAACGTTCTGCCAGCGGTGGCCGGCTGGGGGTGCCTTCAGACCGCGTTTATGCCAGTCGGTAACCTGATAACCGTCACCACGGTATCTCTTCGGCAGCGGGCGGCCCTGGTGGAAATCATGATGCTGCGTCTGACGTTGCTCAGAGACATGCTGGGGTTTGGCTGCATGCTGATTAGCCTGAGATTGTCGCTGTTGATTACCCTGCGCCTGGTTGCCATGCTGCGGCTGATTGCCCTGCTGCTGACCCTGCTGCGGACGTTTAACCGGCTGCTGCTGCTGCTGTTCATCGTGACCCTGCTGTGGGCCCCCGGCAAATGCGCTCAGGCTGGTGGTGGCAAACAGCAGCGCAGAAAGGGCAATAATTCCTGATTTTTTCATCTTTTATGTTCCCTGGTCATTTCAGTCACAAAGCTTGTTGATGGGGTCAATCTGGGGGCCAGGGGGAACAAGGGCAAGCGGATTAATCCTGAGAGGGATGATCTTAACGATTAATTTACGCTTGCTTATCAAAAGACTGACTCAGAACGGCGTTTCCACCACGCCGCCATCCACGCGCAATGCTGCGCCCGTGGTGGCAGAAGAGAGAGGCGAGCAGACATAGACCACCATATTACTCACTTCTTCCACGCTGGCCGCTCGCTTAATAACAGAAGTGGGTCGGTTGGCCTTCACGAACTTCACGCCCAGCGCCTCCAGGTCCGCACCTTGCTCCAGCTCCTGCTTAAACATATCGGTAAAGCCATCGGAGAGCGTCGGACCAGGCAGCACGGCATTGACCGTCACGCCCGTTCCTGCCACCGCTTTCGCCAGACCGCGAGAAAGGGCCAGCAACGCCGTTTTACTGACGCCGTAATGGATCATATCTGCCGGAATATTAATGGCAGATTCGGAGGAGAGAAACACCACCCGCCCCCAACCGGCTTGCTTCATGGCAGGCAGGTAAGCGCGGCTGAGACGCACGGCGGACATCACGTTGACGTCCCACAGGGATTGCCAGGTTTCGTCACTGGTTTCAAAAAAATCGCCCTGCGGGAAAATACCGACGTTATTCACCAGCACGTCGCACTTTGGTTCGGCTTCCAGCAACGCCTTGCAGCCTTCCACCGTGCCTAAGTCCACTACGTGACCCCTGGCTCCGCCGCCCAGTTTTTTCACCAGCGAAGTGACCTGATCTTCACTACGGCCGGTGACGATCACCGTGGCACCGGCTGCCGCCAGACCTTCAGCAATCCCTTTGCCAATCCCTTTAGTTGAGCCGGTCACAATGGCTGTTTTGCCGCTTAGTTCAATCTTCATAGTGATCTCCTCTGATGGCACAAAAGAGATAAGTGTAGACAGGCAAAACCGGTGAACCTGTCAGCCGTTACATTCGTGAACAAAATCACTGGAAAAACCGGGCGCTGAAAAGCGGGCTGATATCGGTTCTGGAGTGACTGACAGACACTACGCTGGCCTGTCAGTCGTGAGTCGGGAACAAGTTCACTATGCTGCCCGGCGGGCCGGATTTACCTGACGGTCAGCCGACTGAATATGCCTGTTCCAGCATCAATCGCTGCTGTTCCTCGCTGTACGTTACCAGCGAATTTTTACTGTTAGACCGGGCCAGAATCCAACTGACTTCCTTCTCGCTCAGCGGCGGCGCATCATGCCAGAAAGGCGTGATGGCATTATCCTGCAACCAGTGAGCAAGCATGCGGGCTGGTGGCAGAGTAAAGCCCGGGAACAGCGCGGTGGCGAGATCGGCCATCAGAATCTGTTGCTGGCTCTCTTGCGTGTCATTCAACAGCGTCAGGAAGGGCAGAAGTAAGCGTCCGCAGACTTCGCCGTGGTGATAATCCTTGATGGCACCCAGTTCGCCCGCAATCCCGTGGATCACGCCCAGACCGGCCATGCTCAGGCTCAATCCCCCCTGCCAGGAGGCGAACATCATCTGCTCGCGAGCGAGATCGCCCTGTTCATCATCACGGTTAAGGTGCGGCCAGGCGCTGATAAAAGCGCGCATACCGCTCAACGCGGTCTGGCGGCTGAAGAAATTGCCTTTGCTGGAGAGATAAGCCTCAAACAGATGGGTAAACGCATCAATGGCGCAGCAGGCCAGCACATGATCGGGCGCGCCACGCAGTAAATCAGGATCCAGAATCGTGGTCTGTGGCACGAAACTGGGGTGGCGCAGCGACGCTTTAACTTTGATACCGGTTTTATCCGTGACCACCGCATTCTGCGTGACTTCACTGCCGGTACCTGCGGTAGTGGGGATAGCGATCAACGGCAAGGTTTCACCTGTTACCGGCGTATCGCCCACTTTTTCAAGGTAGCGCAGGGTGTTAAGCGGATGCTGACTCATGGCGGCAAAGGCCTTAGCCGCATCCAGCACGCTGCCACCGCCAATGGCTACCACCCGGTGAACTTTGCCACGCCAGCGCGCTACCCAGCCATCAATCTCATCGGGCGAGGCTTCATGGCTGACAATCTCATGGCCTGCCAGCAGCGGCTCCACTTCTGCCTTCAGAGATGACCAGGCGGCACCCTGCAGAAAGGAACGACCACAAAACAGCAGGGTAGGCTGGGCCTCTTTCTTCAGCAGCGGCAGCAGTTCACGCAGGCTTCCACGGCCAAAAAAGGTATGACGGTTAGCAATCATCTGGCTGGTGCTCATCGGGTTTTCCAGTAGGGTCAGAAAAGGAGCACTCAGGCTACCCTGCCTGGCCGGCAGGATAAAGATCAGATTGCGCGGACAGGGCAGTTGAAGGTCACAACTTTATCCTGTGGCGCATTAACCACCATAAAGCGGGTATCAGAAAGGCGCATGGCCAGCCAGCCTTCAGGCGTGACCGCAGAGGGAACGTAAAGTCGCCGGTCGGCAGAGTGCAGAACACCGCTTTCCAGCTTCAGATCGGGCAGCGTGACGCTGAACGAGGCGTAGCGGTCGACAATTTTCCCTTCAACTTTGCTCAATGTTTTGCCGCCCAGAGTCTGTACCTCTCCCTGGCAGATCATACCCCGTTCACCGGACGAACAGGCAGTCAGCACAGCGAGAGCGATAATCAGAGGCAGGCTCAGAAGGCGGCCATGTGGGAATTCCTGCCAGCGCATAAAGCTTCCTTTTTATCAGAGTATTCACAGAGTATAGCGGGGAATAGATTACTTATGATTTGGCCTGAAACCCTGATGAATACAGGGTTAAACGGGCATCGTAGCGGCATTGTAAGCAATCCATTATCATTTTGTGGGGTATAACTGAATCAATTCAGCTAAACGCTTAACAACAGTTCGCAAACCGATTATTGAGTGCTACACTTCACGCCGATTTTGACACTTTCCCCTTATTCTCCGCATCTGAACAGCCGTTTTACTCGACTGATTGCGCTATTACCCTATTTTAAGTGGGGAGATTCGCGGGCAAGTTTCAAAACAGCTTGTATACTTTTGCAGCAGAGATGCGCGCGCTTTCGGCCACCACCAGGTGAACAGATTTTTTCCTGCTGACCAGATCCCGGCTGAAAGACTTTGACGAACTGACCAAAAAAATCGAACCGATCCTGTGAATAACAAAACGTCTGCTTTTTTACTTACGCCGCTGATTTTACTCCAGCCTGCGGTGAGTTTTGCTGAACCTGCCTCCACGCAGAACAATGAAAGCTCGCTGCTGGTGGTTAAACAGCGTAGCGGGCTGTCGGAACTGGATACACCCGCCGCCGTCAGCGTAATAAGTGGCGATGATTTGCGTAGCAACAGCGCGCAGGTCAATCTCTCTGAAGGGCTGGGCAGCGTTCCGGGCCTGCAAATTCAGAACCGTCAGAACTATGCGCAGGATCTACAGTTATCGGTTCGTGGCTTCGGCAGCCGCTCAATGTACGGCGTGCGCGGCGTGCGCGTCTATGTGGATGGCATTCCCGCCACCATGCCTGATGGCCAGGGGCAGACCTCCAATATTGATATCAACTCCATTGATAAAGTTGAAGTGCTGCGCGGCCCCTATTCAGCCCTCTACGGCAACGCCTCAGGCGGTGTGGTCAATATTGATACCCAGACCGGTAGCCAACCCACCACACTGACCGCCGGTACTTACTTCGGCAGCTTTGGCAGCTGGCGCAACAGCGTCAAAGCCAGCGGCGCAACCGGCGATGGCACCCACGCGGGCGACGTGAACTATACTGTTTCAGGTTCACGCTTTACTACGCACGGCTACCGGGATCACAGTGGCACTCAGAAAAATCTGGGCAACGCAAAACTGGGCGTGCGCCTTGATGATGCCAGTACCCTGACGCTGATGTTCAACAGCGTCTCTGTGGATGCTAACGATCCGGGCGGCCTGACCCGCGCTGAATGGAAAGATAACCCCCGTCAGTCTCCTCGCGGTGACAGTTTCAATACCCGTAAGAGCCTGGATCAGACCCAGGTGGGCCTGCGTTATCAGCGTGAGATGAGTGACAACGACCAGCTGACGCTGACCACCTGGCATGGCGAGCGCCACACCACGCAATATCAGTCTATCCCTGTGGCTCCTCAACTGAAGCCAGCTTATCCGGGTGGCGTGATAGTGCTGGAGAGAAAATATTCCGGTGTGGATACCCGTTGGAAGCACCAGGATCAGATCGGTTCAGTGCCGTTCAGCGTCATTGGTGGCCTTGATTACGAAACCATGACCGAGCGCCGTCAGGGGTTTGAAAACTATAATCTCGTGAACGGCGTGCCGGAGTTTGGCGAGAAGGGCAGCCAGCGTCGCAATGAAAAAAATGTGATGTGGAATCTCGACCCTTACCTGCAAACCAGCTGGGATCTGACGCCAAAATGGACGCTGGATGCGGGTGTGCGTTACAGCACGGTAAGCTTTGATTCTGAGGATTATTACGTCACCACCGGCAACGGCGATGACAGCGGCAGCAAGCGCTATCACAAGCTGTTGCCAATGGGCTCACTGAATTATGCGGTCACCGATGCCTGGAACCTCTACTTCTCCGCCGGTCGCGGATTTGAGACGCCCACCATCAATGAACTCTCTTACCGCTCCGTGGATGGCAGTACCACCGGCCTGAATCTGGGGCTGAAGCCCTCGACCAGCGATACCTTTGAACTGGGCAGCAAAACCCGCATTGGCTATGGCCTGTTAACCGCAGCGGTGTTCCAGACCAACACCGATAACGAGCTGGTGGTCGCCAACAGCAGCAATGGCCGCTCGGTCTACAAGAATGCCGGTAAAACCCGCCGTCGTGGCGTGGAAATGTCCTTTGACCAGCAGTTCGCTGAAAACTGGCAGATGAAGATGGCCTGGACCTATCTCGATGCCACTTACCGTAATGAAACCTGCGATGACAGCGGCAGTTGTACTCCTTCAGGCAACCGACTGCCGGGCGTGGCAAAAAATATGGGCTACGCTTCACTCGCCTGGGCGCCAGAACAGGGCTGGCATGCGGGCGCGGATATCCGCTATATGGGCAGTATTCAGGCTGACGATGAAAATGACGCCAAAGCGCCTTCCTATACGGTGGTTGGGCTGAATACGGGCTATAAATTTGGCTGGGAGAAGTGGTCGCTCGACCTGTTCAGCCGCGTGGATAACCTGTTCGACAAAGCCTACGTTGGCTCAGTGATTGTCAACGAAGGAAATGGCCGGTATTACGAGCCGGCACCGGGACGTAACTACGGCGTGGGCGCCACGTTGTCTTACTCGTTCCTGTAGTAAAGAATCCAGACAGCCGGCCGGTTAGCGTGAGCTAAGCGGCAGGTTCAAAACACCGGGATGGATAATAAGCACGAATCCGAGTGTTTTTTGCGATTTAGCATACGATCTAAATCGAAGACGTTAAATTTTGGTAAGGTCCATACTATGCAAAGTAAAGCACCGTTATCACGGATCCTCGTGATTCTTACGGCTGTGTTTGCCGTCCTCAGCGGGTTGTACCTGCTGGTTGGCGGTATCTGGCTGGCTAAACTGGGTGGCTCGTTCTATTACATCATCGCGGGTGTGATTGAGCTGGTTGTTGCCTGGCTGCTGTTCCGTCGCCGCTCTTCAGCACTGCTGTTGTATGCGGTATTCCTGCTGGCGACGCTGATCTGGTCGTTGTGGGAAGTCGGGTCCGATTTCTGGGCACTGACGCCGCGTCTTGACGTCACCTTCTTCCTCGGCCTGTGGCTGGTTCTGCCGTTTGTTTACCGTGGCCTGAGCCAGGGTAAATTTGCCCGTGGCGCGCTGAGCCTGGTGCTGGTGGTGACTGTGATCGCCCTGGCTTATTCAGTGTTCAACGATCCGCAGGAAATCAACGGCTCTCTCAGCCCGGAGCAAGCCGCTAACGTTGAGAAGTCTGGTGACGGCATTGCTGCCGGTGACTGGCCTGCTTATGGTCGCGATCAGGCGGGTACCCGCTACTCGCCGCTGAAGCAGATCAACGACAAGAACGTGGGTCAGCTGAAAGAGGCATGGACCTTCCGTACTGGTGACATGAAGCGCCCAACCGATCCAGGCGAGCTGACTGATGAAGTCACCCCGATCAAAATCGGCGATTCCCTCTACCTGTGTACCCCACACCAGATCCTGTTTGCTCTGGATGCGGCTACCGGTAAAGAGAAGTGGAAATTTGATCCGCAGTTAAAAGCCGATCCTTCTTTCCAGCACGTAACCTGTCGTGGTGTTTCTTACTACCAGACTCCGGACGTGGCTTCACTGCCTGCCGGGACTAAACCGCAACTGTGCGCGCGTCGCATCATCCTGCCGGTTAACGATGGTCACCTGTATGCCCTGGATGCAGAATCTGGCGCGCTGTGCCCGGAATTTGGCGAAAACGGCAAGCTGAACCTTCAGCAGAACATGCCTAACGCCCGTGCCGGTGCTTACGAGCCAACTTCACCGCCAGTGATTACCGATAAAGTGATTGTGGTTGCCGGTGCGGTAACGGATAACTACTCGACTAAAGAGCCTTCCGGCGTGATCCGTGGTTTCGATGTCAACAGCGGTAAACTGCTGTGGGCCTTCGATACCGGCGCTAAAGACCCTAACGTCCTGCCAGAAGCCGATCAGCACTATGTGGCTAACTCACCTAACTCGTGGGCACCTGCGGCTTACGACGCTAAGCTGGATCTGGTTTACCTGCCAATCGGTGTGGCAACGCCTGATATCTGGGGCGGCAACCGTACCCCGGAAATGGAGCGTTTCGCTTCCGGCCTGCTGGCACTGAACGCCACGACCGGTAAGCTGGCCTGGTTCTACCAGACCGTGCATCACGATCTGTGGGATATGGACGTACCGGCTCAGCCTACTCTGGCTGATATCGACGACAAAAATGGCAACAAAGTCCCTGTGATTTATGTTCCGGCGAAAACCGGTAACATCTTTGTGCTGGATCGTCGTACCGGTAAAGAAGTGGTTCCTGCTCCGGAAACTCCGGTACCACAGGGCCCGGCTAAAGGCGACCGTCTGTCTCCTACCCAGCCGTACTCTGAGCTGACTTACCGTCCGAAGAAAAACCTGTCCGGCGCAGATATGTGGGGCGCTACCATCTACGACCAGCTGATTTGTCGTGTGATGTTCCACAGCATGCGTTACGAAGGCCCGTTCACCCCGCCATCTGAGCAGGGTACGCTGGTGTTCCCGGGTAACCTGGGGATGTTCGAGTGGGGCGGTATCTCGGTGAACACCGATCGTCAGATCGCCGTGTCTAACCCGATGGCTCTGCCGTTTGTTTCCAAACTGATCCCACGCGGTCCGGGCAACCCACTGTGGCCGGATGAGAATGCCAAAGGCGGCAGCGGTTCAGAAACTGGCGTTCAGCCACAGTATGGCGTGCCATACGGTGTGACCCTGAACCCGTTCCTGTCTCCACTGGGCTTCCCTTGTAAGCAACCAGCCTGGGGCTATGTCTCTGCGGTTGATCTGAAAACTAACGATATCGTGTGGAAAAAACGCATCGGTACCGTGCGTGACAGCTCACCAATCCCACTGCCGTTCAAGATGGGTATGCCTATGCTGGGCGGTCCTATCTCTACCGCGGGTAACGTGATGTTTATCGGCGCTACCGCAGATAACTATCTGCGTGCGTTCAACGTTACCAACGGCGATCAACTGTGGGAAGCGCGTCTGCCAGCGGGCGGCCAGGCTACGCCAATGACCTATGAAGTGAACGGCAAGCAGTATGTGCTGATCGCGGCTGGTGGTCATGGCTCCTTCGGCACCAAGCTGGGCGACTACATCGTTGCCTATGCATTGCCGGATAATGCTAAGTAAGTCGTAACGTCAGACCCTGAGGCTGGGTTATTCCGGCCTCAGACTGGAAAAAGGACAACCGTTTTGGCGGTTGTCCTTTTTTTATGGCTGAAAGCGGAAGAGGGCGGGTTGTCTGAATATGCAGGTGGCAGGTTCAGGAAGAGTAAGCAGGCAGGGGGCAGGCAACGGACAACTAGTCGGGATTTGCTGCCTTTGAAGCGGTATCATTGCGTTGTTAAAATTGACTCAGGCTAATCACAATGTCGCAAACTTCTCTCCTGCTGGATGTGCAGGATGTGGGCTATGCCCGGGATGGCACCAGGCTGTTATCACCCGTTTCACTTCAGCTACATCAGGGTGAATTTATGCTTCTTACCGGCCCCTCCGGCAGTGGTAAAAGCACTTTGCTGAAGATCCTTGCTTCTCTGCTCGACCCTACGCAGGGCGAGATTTTTTACAGAGGCAAGGCTGTCAGCCAATGTAAACCCGAAACGTATCGCCAGCAGGTTTCTTATTGCTATCAGACCCCTGTCCTGTTTGGTGAGACGGTATATAACAACCTGGCGCTGCCGTGGCTAATCCGCCAGAAAAAAGTCGATCGCGAAGTGCTCATTAGCTGGCTGAAAAAAGTCAATCTGGCTGCCGATATGCTGGATAAAAACATCGTGCAGCTTTCGGGCGGTGAAAAACAGCGGGTGGCGCTGCTGCGCAATCTGCAATTCCTGCCGGAGGTACTGTTACTGGATGAGATCACCAGCGCACTGGATGAAGAGAATAAGCAGGCCATCAAATTGTTGATCGAAGATTTGGTCGTGGAGAAGGGCGTTGCGGCGATCTGGATTAGCCACGATAAAGCTGAAATTAATCAGGCACAGAGAGTATTAACGCTGGTGTCGGCACAGGGAAAGGATACTCATGAATCAGCATAACATCACCAATGAATCGCTGGGGCTGGCGCTGATTCTGGTGCTGATTGCCCTGTTTGTCAGCCGCAAAGAGAAGCTGGGGCTGGAAAAAGAGATTGTCTGGAGCGTCTCGCGTGCCATTGTACAGCTGATTATTGTCGGCTACGTGCTCAAGTATATATTTGATCTTAATAACGCCTGGCTGACGGTACTGATGGTGTTGTTTATCTGCGTCAACGCAGCGCTGAATGCCCGTAAACGCAGCAAAAACATTGGCAATGCCTTCGTGCTCTCCTTTATCGCCATCGCTTCCAGCACCACGCTGACGCTGGTGATTCTGGTGCTGAGCGGGGCAATTGAATTTATGCCGATGCAGGTCATCCCCATTTCCGGGATGATCGCAGGCAATGCGATGGTGGCGGTGGGGTTGTGTTACAGCAATCTGAATCAGCGTTTTGCCGATAATCGTCAGCAGGTTCAGGAGATGTTGAGCCTGGGCGCATCGGTGAAAACCGCCTCCGGCCCGCTGGTTCGGGCCAGTATACGCGCCGCGATGATCCCCACGGTAGATGCAGCAAAAACAGTGGGACTGGTCAGCCTGCCAGGCATGATGTCCGGGCTGATATTCGCCGGTATCGATCCGGTAAAAGCGATTAAATATCAGATTATGGTCACCTTTATGCTGCTCGGCACCGCCAGTATCTCGACCATCATCGCCGGGTATCTGGCCTTCAAACGTTTCTTTAACGCCCGTGCACAGCTCAGGTAATTACCTGACTGCAAGGACAAAGAGGTCGGGGAAGTGAGCTGAACATAGAGTCGCCGTGAACCCTCTCCGGAGGCTCTGCCCACGCTTGATGCTGCGGGAGCTTTGCTTATCAGCTCACTTTAATATCAGAAATTAATGTTCGCGCTGATGCCGCCTACGAACGCGTCTTTCACTTCGCTAACCGCACCCGGTGAGGCTACGTATTGCAGGTTTGGTCGCAGTTTCAGCCAGTTGGTCACCTGGGCGTTATAGTAAATCTCATAGTTGTATTCAGAGCCGCTCTGAATCGGCAGATAGGTCGGGTTGTCATAATCGTTTACGCCATTCTCCCGGTTTGTCTCACGCAGCATATTGCCGTAATCATCATTCACATGGATACGGGCGGCACCTACCCCAATCTCATCTTTTGGACGGGCATCAAACGGCCCTTTCCAGGTAAAGGAGATTGACTGATAGTTGTCTGTTTTCGAGGTTTTGTGATCGTTCATCACCGCCTGTACGGTAACTCCCAGCCCACGCTGATTATCGCCATCCATTGAGGTCAGCTGTTGTTGCAGCAGCAGGTAGCCGCCGTAAGAGTGATTTTGCTCGCCATACTGCCCGTTGCTGTAGGAGCTGTAGTTATCTCCTTTAACCGAGGAGTAATACATACCGATGCGGTAATTGCCCGGCAGCTTGTCAGCCCCCAGAGCAGGTTTCCAGCCCAGCTCTACAGGGACCATATTCCCAAGCGTTGGGCTGGCATCCAGACGGAACCCGTTGCCGGTGTCATAATTCGACGGCGTCTGGTTATAGAAGCCTACCTAGAAAAACAGTTCAGGGGTGAAATTAAACTTCACTCGTCCGCCCCACTGGGATACCGGCCAGTTATACCAGCGGTCTCCGCGCCAGTTACCTGCCTGACCGCTACCGAACGCCAGGTTCTGGAAATTGCTGTCAAAGGAGCCAAAATCTTCTCCAACGGTGACACGACCCGCTTTTACTTCAACAGCATTATCGAAGAAACCTTTATTCAGCCAGAACTGGGTCAGACGCCAGGTTTGCCCGCGACCCCAGACCTCCTGTACTGAGGAGAGCCCCCCTGAACGCGGATCGTTGATGTACTGCGTTAAATCCTGACCGTTACGGCTGGTGATGGTCGCCTGAAACTGCGTGTCTTTCCAGTTCAGCAGCTTATCCAAATCCAGGGTGGTGCCAAATCCCCACTGGTCGGTATAGCGCGCACTGGTCGACTGATGATAGCCACCGGAAAAATTACTGGCCGACTCCATGGTGTAGTTGACCTGGAAATCCACGCCTTGCTCTTTTAACTGGCTGCGGCTGCCTTCCCAGTCGCCAAATGCGTAGGGCGAGTCGACGCTTAGCGGCGCAAAATCAGCCATTGCGGAGCCGGAAGCCAGCAGCAGAGCCACACCACAGAAAACCGCCGACTTTTTCAGCGGGGTTTGCGGACATTTGCTTTTCATTGTGGAACACCTTTTATACAGGAATAACGGTCCCGGTGTTTACCGGGCAGGGAAGGTTTTGGCCGACCGTATCTGTGGAGCATTATCCTTTACCCTGAGCAAGCTGGTGGTGGGAAGTGCTGACATAACGCGGATGTGCTGGCCTTAACTGCCAGAATGAAAGCATTAATCAGGCACCATTATTTTCTAATTAGTGCTAATTAATTAGTGATGAACTAATTAGCGTTCAAAGTTTTTAAGCGCGTCACATTTCTGGCTGATAATGGCTGGCAAAGCAGCAGGGTGGCGCTCATAAATCACACAAAAATAAGGGGTTACTGAAGTGAAGACGGGTGTTAAGGGGCAATGCTGGGGGGACCAGAGGCATAAAAAAAGCCGACAATGTCGGCCTTTTTTAAAGAGACGGGTGCGTTAAGAAGCACCCGTACCGGCTAGCGGCGACCGAAAATTTTCGCCGCCAGGAAGCCCACGCCAGCGGCAATCGCCAGCGAAACAAACGGGGAGTCCTGCGTTTTAGTTTTCACGCAGTCCAGCGCATCGTCAACGGCATAAGTCGCTTTAGCCGCGCCCTGGCGCACTTTGCCTTTAAACTCATGCTCCGGAGAATCGACAGCTTTACCAAATTGCTCCTGGCCTTTACCAATTGCTTCATCAGCTTTATCGTTAGCTTTATCTAAAAGACTCATACTGTCTCCTTCTTAGTGGCATGATTTCCTCATGAATAAGAGTAAGCATAGACCATCATTTGCCACTTACCGCTCCGGTAATGTGACTATTTATGACTGATGTAAAGAAAAAGGGCCGACATAAAGTCGGCCCTTTGCTGTAACAGGCACTCAGAGAATCAATGTGACTTCATGCCAGCTGCAGTCATCATAAAGCGGAACAGCGTTGCCACGACGCCCAGCGCCATGACGCTGGCAGCGTAAATGACCACCATCCATAACACGCGTTTCCACGCCGGGGATTTTGTCGTCTGTGCCTCAACCATCATAGTGTTCTCCTGAATACCTTTAATCATTTACAACAGAGATCGGTCCGCTGAACCTTGCCGGAGACTGATATAAAATCAGTGATAACCTTCATCCGCTTTGATTTTCCCGCGGAACACGTAGTAGCTCCAGAAGGTATAAACCAGAATCACCGGAATGATCAACAGACCTCCTACCAGCATAAAGCCCAGGCTCTGCGGTGGTGAAGCTGCTTCCCAGATGGTGATGGACGGCGGAATGATGTTCGGCCAGATGCTGATCCCCAGACCGGTAAAGCCCAGGAACACCAGCGCCAGCGTCAGCAGGAACGGTGAGTAGTGAGCATGACGCTTGAGTGAGCGCAACAGGGCCAGTGATGCCAGCACCACCAGCACCGGTACCGGCAGGAACCAGAACAGGTTTGGCAGCGTGAACCAGCGATGCATGATGTTCGCGTGTTCCAGCGGCGTCCAGATGCTGACCACCACAATGATCGCCAGCAGAGCCAGCAGCAGCGGCTTAGCCAGTGCGGTCATTTTACGGTGCAGTTCGTTCTCGGTTTTCATGATAAGCCAGGTGCTGCCCAGCAGCGCATACGCCACAACCAGACCCAGACCACAGAACAACGAGAACGGCGTCAGCCAGCCCAGCTCAGTACCGCTGAAAGCACGGTTGGTGACGTTGAAACCGTTGATGATGGCACCCAGTGCCACGCCCTGACTGAAGGTTGCCAGGTAAGATCCCACAATAAAGGACTTATCCCAGAACGGACGGTGCTCTTCGGTGGCTTTGAAACGGAATTCAAAAGCAACACCACGGAAGATCAGGCCGATAAGCATCAGGGTCAGTGGAGCGGACAGCGCATCAACGATCACCGCATAGGCCAGCGGGAAGGCGCCGTAAAGCGCCGCACCGCCCAGCACCAGCCAGGTTTCGTTACCATCCCACACCGGCGCGACGGTGTTAACCATCATGTCGCGCTCTGTCGCGTCTTTGTTGAACGGGAACAGAATGCCGATACCGAGATCGAAACCATCCATCACGATATACATCAGGGTCGAGAAGACGATGATGGTGAACCAGATTACAGGAAGATCAATACCCACGTTATTTATCCTCTTCCGGAGTGTTTAACTTTTCCTGAACGGCAGACAACGGACGTGCAGGGGTATGCTTGGTACCCGGACCACCATGTGGCGTATCGTCGCCTTCACCCTGTTGTGGCCCTTTCTTAATCAGGTTAAACAGGTAGACATAGCCGATGCCAAACACTGAGCTGTAAACCAGAATAAAGGCGATCAGGCTGATGCTCATATGCAGATCACCGTGCGCGGAGACGGCATCTTTAGTCCGCAGCAGGCCATAAACGACCCACGGCTGACGACCAATTTCGGTGGTAAACCAGCCGGCCAGAAGTGCAATCAGGCCTGACGGACCCATCGCCAGCGCGAACCACAGGAACGGCCTTGAGGTGTACAGGCGATCGCGGAAGCGCAGCCACAGGCTGACAAAGCCAAGGAATATCATCAGCATGCCAAGACCGGCCATTACGCGGAAGGACCAGAAGACGATAGTCGAGTTAGGACGATCTTCTTTCGGGAAGGTTTTCAGCGCAGGCACCTGCTTATTCAGACTGTGCGTCAGGATCAGGCTGCCCAGATAGGGGATTTCCACCGCGTATTTGGTTCTTTCCTGCTCCATATCCGGGATACCGAACAGGATCAGTGGCGTTGGCTCATTAGGTGGATTTTCCCAGTGGCCTTCAATCGCCGCGATTTTAGCAGGCTGATGTTCCAGGGTGTTCAGGCCGTGGGCATCGCCCAGCATCGCCTGAATCGGGGCGACGATCAGCGCCATCCACATAGCCATCGACAGCATCTTACGGATAGCCGGGGTGTCGTTCTTACGCAGCAGATGCCACGCCGCAGATGCGCCGACGAAGAAAGCACTGGCGATGAATGCCGCTGTGGACATATGAAGAAGTCTGAACGGGAACGACGGGTTAAATACGATTTTGAACCAGTCTGCCGGGACAACAATCCCGTTCTGAATGTCATAGCCCTGAGGCGTTTGCATCCAGCTGTTAGACGCGAGGATCCAGAATGTGGAGATGAGGGTACCCAGCGCAACCATACAGGTAGCGAAGAAGTGCAGCCCAGGGCCCACACGGTTCCAGCCAAACAGCATCACACCCAGGAAGCCCGCTTCCAGGAAGAATGCGGTCAGCACTTCATAGGTCAGCAACGGACCAGTGATAGCACCAGCGAACTGGGAGAAGCCACTCCAGTTAGTACCGAACTGGTAGGCCATAACCAGACCGGACACCACGCCCATACCGAAGTTAACGGCGAAGATTTTTGACCAGAAATGATACAGGTCACGATAATCCGGGTTTTTGGTTTTCAGCCATAATCCTTCCAGAACCGCCAGGAAGCTGGCGAGGCCGATGGTGATGGCCGGGAAGAGAATATGGAAGGAAACGGTAAACGCGAACTGTATCCTTGCCAGGTGGAACGCATCTAATCCAAACATTGCTTACCTCGATCTAACATAAAAAAACTGCCTTTCTTTTTTATTTACCGGCAATTAACAAGCAGGCTACATACATAGCGAATGCCATTAAGCGGATATTTCATCGAAGGTTTGATCCTGAGACCAAATCATGTGAAGGAGTAGCTACAGTAATAGGGTTCTTGCCTATAACAGCATAGTTCTTTGCGATGAATTGTTTCACTCTCAGGTTAAAAAAATTGACTCCCTGTTAAATTAGAAAGCTCAAATGATACTGCGATGTAAAATAACTGTATCTTTAGGCTATGAAAGACTTTTTCGGGCGGGCAGGGTAGTTTATAGACGGGTTAAGAGTGTAAAAAATGGGGCGGCAGTTTATTTATAAAAAGCGCCTTAGCTATAACTTTTTGATAATTTAATCGGCCGAAGAAGGGCACTTTTTGGAAATTAATTGCGCTTTTGCGCGTCCGGCAACTGATGATGTTATTTTATTGTTGCGGTGCAGGGCTATTCTCATTAATTATAAAGTGCGTGATTGTTATCATAAGGTTAGCGTCTCAAGCTCTGTACCCTGACTGTGAAAAACACTGTAAATGTTAAACAATAAATTCTTATTTTGATTCATTCAGAATCATTTTGTTACCTTTTGACGCCACTAAGGCGTTCTTTTCTTGTCTGAGGTCAATATCTAAACGGCTATTGTATGGTGCAGGTCAGGCGAAAAAGTGGCTTGCACCCGCCTGTGTCAAAAGTTTGATCTTCCTCTCAAAATGTAAATTCAAGGTTGCCGGGGCATATCAGTGCTGCAATGTTACCGTTAACATGTTCCCCGTAACACTTACCGAAATTACCGAATACCTGACACCGATACCCGTTAAGCCCCCGGCAAGGCGGGAACTTATTTATGTGCCCCTGAACACTTTTCAGGAGCACGCACCGGAGAGAAGTTATGCCATTAGTCATCGTTGCGATTGGCGTAGTGCTGTTACTGCTGCTGATGATCCGTTTTAAACTCAACGGATTTATTGCCCTGATCCTGGTCGCACTGGCCGTTGGTGTGATGCAGGGAATGCCCGTGAACAAAGTGATTGGCTCTATCAAGGCGGGGGTTGGCGGGACGCTGGGCAGTCTGGCGTTGATCATGGGCTTTGGTGCCATGCTGGGTAAATTGCTCGCGGACTGCGGCGGTGCTCAACGCATTGCCACCACGCTGATTGCAAAGTTCGGCACCAGATACATTCAGTGGGCGGTGGTACTGACCGGCTTTACAGTAGGTTTTGCGTTGTTCTATGAAGTGGGCTTCGTGTTGCTGTTGCCTCTGGTGCTGACCATTGCAGCTTCTGCCCGCGTTCCCCTGCTGTTCGTTGGAGTGCCAATGGCGGCGGCGCTGTCCGTGACCCACGGCTTCCTGCCTCCGCATCCTGGCCCGACGGCTATCGCGACGCTGTTCCATGCTGACATGGGTAAAACCCTGCTGTTTGGCACTTTGTTAGGTATCCCAACGGTGATTCTGGCCGGCCCGGTTTATACCCGTTTCCTGAAAAGTATCGACAAGCCTATTCCGGAAGGCCTCTACAACAAAAAGACCTTTACTGAAGAAGAGATGCCTGGCTTTGGCGTCAGCGTCTGGACTTCGTTAGTGCCGGTGGTGCTGATGGCGCTGCGTGCCGTCGCCGAGATGCTGTTACCGAAAGGGCACCCGCTGCTGGCCTATGCCGAATTCTTCGGTGATCCGATCATGGCCACGCTGATTGCCGTGCTGATTGCGATCTTTACCTTTGGTCTTAACCGTGGCCGCACCATGGATGAGGTGATGGGAACCCTGACGGATTCGATCAAAATCATCGCCATGATGCTGTTGATCATCGGCGGTGGCGGGGCGTTCAAGCAGGTACTGGTCGACAGCGGCGTGGACAAGTACATTGCAGGCCTGATGGAAGGCAGTAATATTTCGCCTATCATACTCGCCTGGTCAGTTGCTGCTGCACTGCGTATTGCACTGGGTTCCGCCACCGTTGCGGCGATCACTGCCGGGGGAATTGTTGCTCCCATTATCGCCACTACCGGCGTCAGCCCGGAACTGATGGTGATTGCGGTAGGCTCCGGGAGCGTGATTTTCTCCCACGTCAACGACCCTGGCTTCTGGCTGTTCAAGGAGTATTTTAACCTGACTATCGGCGAGACTATTCGCGCCTGGTCCGGGCTGGAAACCGTGATTGCCGTTTGTGGCCTGGTTGGCTGTCTGCTGATGCAGGCCGTGATTTAACCTGTTAAAAGCCGGGACAGATCCTCTGTCCCGGATTGCTCTTCTCCCCTCTATGCCCGCCCGATATCACTCCCTGCTATTTTTCCCGGAAAGTTGCTTATAAACCCAGTCATGTATACTATCACATTGATATAATTTGATTTTTTTGACTAAAGCCAAATTTTCACACCCAAACAATAACGAATCAGCTCGCTTCTTTTCAGGTGCAGGCCACTCACTTTTTTTCATAACGCGTTCTGCTTAAACGGTTAATTATCCTTGTCTCTTTTTAACAGGTCTGCGGGCGTTTGCCTTTGGGGATTGATGCAGTATGGAAATTGAACAAACACCGGCGGCCTTGCCCCCGGAGCTGCCGCTGGACGGTATTCCTCAGGAGATCCTGCGGCTGGGGAAACGTCTGGCAGAGACAAAGTATAAAATAGACATGCTCGGTAAAGAGGGGTGGGGCGAACTCACCGCTAACCTGCACGGTCTGGAAAGCAGTGGCGAATGGGATGGGCCAGATGATGCCCTGACGTTCTTCAGCAAAGTATTTCCTTTTGCCATGCTGCCTGCGGAGACTGACCCGCTGGGGATCTTCCAGGTTCCCACTGAACGGGTTATAGGCCGTAGCTGGCGCTGGTGGCCTGAACATATGAATGCCAACAGCGAAGCGAAGCTGACTGAGCATCTTAATGGCCCTTTTGCGGCAGAAAGCACCTCCTGGTATTTCCTGCCGGCGCTTGGCGTACTGCTTGCGGCACAGGGGCAAAGCCGGGTGAACTATTGCCGCCAGCGCAATATTCCTTTTATAACCGCCAGAGTCAGTCACCTCAGTTATCCGCCTGCCGACCGGTTCCGACTCTACCATGTTACCAAAGGCCAGACCCGGCAGAGCTGGGTGGTCTGCAACGACCGTTACCTGCAACCGGTACTGTGGCCGCGCATTACTTTACCGGCGCTGACCACCTATGGGGTTCACAGCGGTAGCTGGCCGCTAACCTTTCCCCCGGTCGACCGTATTTTTGACGAGCTGCATAATCCGCAGCCTGCGGCAGATTTTGTTGCTCCCTGCGTCGATCTGCTGGCAGTGAACGAGGCGATTGAAGCAGAAAGAGAGGCGGCAAAAAAGGCGAAGAAGCCGGTCAAGATGGCCCTCAGCGATATGGATATCACCAATATTTTGCCGGTCAGCATGACGGTGACGTTCTTCTTTATCCTGTCGCTGGTGATTGCGGGCATGACTGCCGGAGAGGGCCTGGCTGGCTGTGTCAGTCTGCTGGTGTGCGGGATGGCAGGCAGCCTGCTGCTGTTCCTGGTCACGCCAGTATTTTTAGTCAGTAAGCGGCTGCGCAAAGAGCCCCAGGCTGAAATGCAGGCGCAAACCGGGCAGCAAGCATTGCCGGAAAAGGCTGAAAGTCAGACGCCTGCAGCCTGAGGTTACTGCATCAGCCTCTAGTCAGAAGCCTGAACCGGTATTCAGACCAGGCTGGTGATGCTTATCCTACTGCACCAGCTTATGGCTGATGGCGTATTTCACAATATCGGCATTGCTGGTGAACTGCATTTTTTCCATCATGCGCGATTTATAGGTGCTCACGGTTTTATTGCTGATTGACAGGGCGTCCGCTATCGCATTGATGGTCTCGCCGTGCGCCAGCATCAGCAGGATTTGACGTTCGCGAGTGGTCAGCGTTTCGTGCAGGGCACGGTTGCCATTCTGGTATTCGGCAAACACTATCTCCTGCGCTAAATCGTGATCGATATAGCGGGAGCCTTTTGCCACGCTGCGGATAGCGGCCAGCAACGCATCCGGATTTTTATCTTTAGTGATATAGCCCAGAGCGCCGCAGTTCAGCACGCGACGGGCAATCTGCGGTTCGTTGAACATGCTCAGCACCAGAATAGGCAAATCCTTGTATTGCGCAGTGATACGGTTGATCAAATCTTCGCCGCTGATGCCAGGCATGGAAATATCCAGCAACAGCAGATCAAGCCCGCCCAGACGTAATCGCTCCAGCACCTGAGTGCCATCTCCTGCTTCACCCACCACATCAATCCGGTCATCCAGCGCAAAAATCTGTTTCAATCCTTCGCGCATTAACGCGTGATCGTCGGCGATCACTAACCTGATTACTTCACTCATCCTGGTTCCCTGGTAAAGGCCTTTTGCGAGCCGCGACTATAGCAGCCCAGTGTGACTATTTTGCTGAAAGCGGAAGGGTAATCTCCAGCAGCGTCCCTTCGCCGGGTTGACTGGTGATCGAGGCAAAGCCGTTGAGCATATCCACCCGCTCTTTAATGCCCAGCAGCCCAAAGGCATCCTGCCGGACTGACTGAATTTTAAAACCCTGACCATTATCGCGGATCTGGATCACCACTGACTCACGGCTGGTCTGCACAATGATCGAGACTTTACTGGCGTTGGCGTGCCGGGAAACATTGGTCAGCGACTCCTGCACCACCCGAAACACGGCGGTGACGGCCTGGTCGCTGAGCGCGATGGGTTTGCCCTCCGGCACTATCAGCATACAGGCGCAGCGGCTGTGCTTTACAAACTCATCCCTGAGCCACTCCAGCGCCGGAACCAGCCCCATGTTCAGCATATTGGGCCGCAGACGGGTGGAAACATCACGCACTACCTGGATAGTGCTGTCGATCAGTGTCATCAGATAGTCGACCTGCTGCGTCACTCTGGCCGGGCTTTTTGCCTGCATTCCCATCACTGACAGGCCTGCGCGCAAACTGGTCAGATGCTGGCCGAGTTCATCGTGGATCTCCCGGGCAATATGCTTACGTTCATCTTCCGTCTGCTGCTGTTGATTACTGGCCAGCAGACGCATTTGTTGATGCGCAGCGCGGACTTCATTTTCGACTTCACGCAGCCGGGTGATATCCCGCCCTACGGCCAGAATAGAGACCACTTCTCCGCGCAGGTCATATTCGGGCACGCAGCGGACGTGCAGCACCATAGTGCGGTCGCCAAACCGGGCTTCCAGCTCCGCTTCGCTTTTCTCTCCGCTTGCCAGCGTGTTCGACACCAGCCGGAACAGGCGCATGCCCACATCATCAAAGGGAATGGTGTCGGTTAAGCACCAGCCCTGGGCCTGCTCTTCGCTGCAGCCGATTAACTCCAGCACTAACGGATTGGCATACTGACAGCGCATCTGAATATCGAAACGGGCGATCAGATCCGGTGAATTCTCCACCAGGGACCTGAACTGCTGCTCCTGTTGAAGATAGCGTTCGGTACGCTGTTTCAGCTCACGAACATCCCGCACGACGTTAAGTACCAGCGTCTGACCCTGGTGCTCGTAGGTGCTTGAACTGACCTCAACCGGGATCATCTCGCCATTGTGCATCCGGTGCTGAGAGGTAAAGCGGATGCCTTCAGGGCGCATACTGAGTTTCCACCACAGGGCAGTAACATCAGGATCGAGTAACTCTCCGTCAATATCGGCGTAGCTTAATCGGATCAACTGCTGATATTTATACCCTAACATTTCGCAGGCTTTATTATTGATATAAGCCAGCCTGGCGTCCTTGCCAACTAAATAGATAGCGTCATTGACTTTGTCAAGCGCAAAGTCGGGTAAGATCGTCCGACCGTCATCCGGGTTGTTACTCACATTGAGGCTGAATATTTCAGACGAAAGCATCTCTCTCTCTGAAGGTTAAAAAGTAAAGTTGTAATAAGCATAGATTATATTACCGCAGAGGAGATCGTGGATAGCGATTTGCCATAGCGATCAATTACACCAAATAATCCCTGCGCTGACTATCGATATTCTCTGAAAATGGTGGCAGTGTGCAAATTAATAATCGTCACGGCGTATGACCTGAAAAGTTTCCTTTGTTCAGCTTATTGTGCTTTTAAGCGCCTCGCGGACTCGTGACAGGCGGGATTTTACCGTGCCCAGAGGAATGTCCAGTGAAGTGGCCACATCCTGATAGCTGCCGTTGCGCTCCACCAAAATAGTCAGCATCTGTCGCGTCTCTTCAGGCAGCTTATCAATAGAGAGCGCCATAACGCTAAGCAGTTGATCATTGGCGATGATATCACTGGGATCGCAATCCTGAATCAGTTCCAGCACGTTATCTTCATTAAGGCTGTCAAACAGATAGCGATTTTGATGCGTTTTGTAATAGTTGCGAATTAAATTTGCCGCAATGCCGAACAGCCAGGTCTCCGGGCGGGAGGCCCCTAAAAATTTGTGGCTGTTACGTAACACCTCCACGCAGGTCATTTGCGCAATATCCTCAACGTCTTCGCGGTTAGAAACACGCTTACGGATAAAATTATGCAGCTTGCGATTCTGCTCGCACAGGATTTCCGGCCATAATATTCCCACCGGGACTTCAGGTAAAAACGCTCTTTCTGCGGGTGAAGAAGTTAACATATTTACGCTCCTGAAATTAATAAACAGCCTGCTTAATCTCATATAGCAAGGAGCGTGCCAGGCACTAAAAAGGGCGCGGAAGGGGATTATTGCTGTGGTTTTTATATTGCTTAAGAATCATCTGAGACAAAATCTGACCGATAGCTAAAATTCGCTGTGCAATTTTTTACACTAATAACGCCGGTTTAATATTTCACTCTGACCAGGTATTTAAAATACCTCTTATCCCGCTTTTAATTCGGGAACTTATTGCCTCCTGCTGCCACGTAACAGAATCGCGAAAGCAACCACGAGTCCGAAATGATAAAAGTTCAGTCCTCCCTTCAATTTCAGCAAGCCTTGTCAAAAACGCTGCTTAAGCAGGAGAGCCCCTCCTCCCGGGCAGCAGGGGCTGACGTTCGTACCCGACCTGTTAACACCGGGTCGGCTGCGGCAGCGCTGACAGATTCTCTGGAAGAGATCGGCATGATGTT
This sequence comes from Erwinia sp. E_sp_B01_1, assembly GCF_036865545.1. NCBI lineage: Bacteria > Pseudomonadati > Pseudomonadota > Gammaproteobacteria > Enterobacterales > Erwiniaceae > Erwinia > Erwinia sp. E_sp_B01_1. The sequence continues at coordinate 1,332,634 of NZ_CP142208.1, forward strand.
CAGTGAAAAAGTGGAGAAAAAAACCAAAGGGCTGAACCGGCGACAGATCAATACCCAGCATTTACGCAGCAATCGTGGAGCTGTGGAACGTATTGAACGGCTGGGCGAGCTTTATCAGATGCTGGATGGACAGCAGCAGGATCGTCTGGAAACCCGCATGAGCGCGCTGAAGGATGTGCTCAGTAAAGGGTCGGAGCCCGAAGCTGAGGAGCTGGTGCGGGCAGCAGATAACGATCCGGCCCGCTGCGATTTACTGTTGCGTATGACCCTGCGGGAAGCTGACCGCACAGGGGATATGCAGACTGCCGCCGCCGCAAGTTATGGGCTGGATAAGCTGGATGAGCAGTTTGGTGACCGGGTACGTGCCGGGCTGAACACCGCGCCCGCCATAGCAAGCTTTACTACCGATCCCACAGAGAAGCAGGGGATGCGCGACCTCTATTACAACGGCATCGTCAAACATCAGTCGCCTGGCGTGATCCTGGACAGCCTGCTGGAACGTTTTGGGCGCGAGCAGTTTATGCCCGGCCTGCGAACGCTGCAACGCGCGCTGGCAGAAGATATCGCCTCGCTGACTCCCTCTATCTCCTCGCGATCGCTGCATAAAATTCATCTCGGGCTGAGTGAAGCGGGCAAGCTCACCCAGCTGATTGACGACAGCAATAAAATGCTGCATGACCTGCGTTCGCGGGGAAAAATTCCTGCTTCGGCGCTGGGCGGTATAGAGATGACCCGTCGCCTGCTGAACGTGGCGGATTCAGGCCTTCAGGGCCGCGACATCACGGGTCTGGGTAAAGAGTTTGCCGGAGAGAAGCCGGGGGCGCAGATGCTGTTTTTCAACGGCCTGTTACCGCTGATGAATGCGATGTCACCGATGCTGTGGCGCGACCGGAATCAGCGTCCCGAAGCGGCAAAAATGCTGCGTAGCGTCATTGGCATGCTGGTGGATAACGAGCATAAAGCCGCTGCGAAGCGCTAAGGAGAGAAGGGCATGAACAGCATGTTTTTGATACTGAATCGCATTGCGCTGGGGGCGATGCAACGCTCCGAAATCATCGGTGCGATGTTTGCGATGGCCATTGTATTTATGCTGATCATCCCGTTACCGCTGGGGCTGATTGATACGCTGATTGCGCTGAATATCTGTATCTCCTCGTTGCTGGTCGTGCTGGCGATGTATCTGCCTAAGCCCCTGGCGTTCTCCAGCTTTCCGGCCGTGCTGTTGCTGACCACCATGTTCCGGCTGGCGCTCTCCATCTCCACGACCCGACAGATTCTGGTTCAGCAGGATGCCGGGCATATCGTGGCAGCCTTCGGCACCTTTGTGGTAGGCGGCAACCTGGCGGTGGGAATGGTGATGTTTCTGATCCTGACGGTGGTGAACTTTCTGGTGATCACCAAAGGTTCTGAACGCGTTGCTGAAGTTGCCGCCCGTTTCACCCTGGATGCCATGCCGGGCAAGCAGATGTCGATCGACAGCGATTTGCGTGCCGGGATGATTGACGTGAATACGGCAAAACGCCGCCGTGTCGATCTGGCCAAAGAGAGTCAGCTCTTCGGGGCGATGGACGGGGCAATGAAGTTTGTCAAAGGGGATGCCATTGCCGGACTGGTGATCCTGTTTATTAACCTGATTGGTGGCTTCAGCATTGGTGTGATGCAGCTGGGAATGCCCGCTGGGGATGCGATGCACACCTACTCGGTACTGACCATCGGTGATGGCCTGATTGCACAAATCCCCGCACTATTGATCTCTCTGACCGCCGGGATGATCATCACCCGCGTTTCGTCTGACAGCGACATCGGTGAAGATAATAACATTGGTCGCGAGATTGCCGAACAGCTCACCAGCCAGCCCAAAGCCTGGATCCTCTCCTCCATTGGGATGTTTGGCTTTGCCCTGTTGCCCGGCATGCCTACCGGCGTGTTTGTTATTCTGGCGGTTCTTACGCTCGCCACCGGCAGTTTTCAGGTCTGGCGGGCGAAGCGGGCGCTGGTTTCCAGCCAGCCGCAGATGGAGAACGAAGTCATCCCGCCGGAACTCAACGGCACTGAAGATTTACGCCAGTTCAATCCAACCCGGCCCTATCTTTTGCAGTTTCCCTCCGGCGCCAGGGGGACCAGCGAAACCCTGGAGCTGGTGCAGGCGATCCGCCGGATGCGTAACAGCATCGTATATAACTATGGCTTCACGCTGCCTGCATTTGATATCGAATTTCAGGAACTGCTGCCTGCCGACGAATTTCGGTATTCGGTATATGAAATTCCCCGCGTCACCGGCACTTTCCAGGTGGGGCAAATTGCAGTGGCGCTGCGTGGCCATGAACATCTTGCAGAAGAAGAGGGTGTCATTCCCGGAACCGAGGCCCGGAGCGAGGCTGACCTGCTCTGGCTTCCTGCTGAGCATCCGCTGTTGCAAAATGAAGAGGTGCCCCGCTGGACTTTTCATGAGCTGCTGCTGAAACGCATGGAAAACGCCATTCATGCCAGCGCCCCGCATTTTATCGGTCTGCAGGAAACCCGCGCGTTGATGAGCTGGCTCGAAACCGAACAGCCGGAACTGGCGCAGGAACTGCAGCGGGTGATGCCGATTGCCCGCTTCTCTAACGTGCTGCAAAACCTGGTGGCGGAACGCATCCCCCTGCGCTCTGTGCGTGCCATTGCGGAAGCGCTGATCGAGCATGGCCAGCATGAGCGGGATATCAGCCTGCTGACCGATCTGGTCCGCATCTCGCTGAAAGAACATATCTGCTATCAGTACAGCCGCGAAGATGGCCTGCATGTCTGGCTGCTGACGCCGGAGATGGAGGAGCAATTGCGTGATTCGCTGCGTCAGACCCAGAGCGAGGTCTTCTTTGCGCTGGCTCAGGAGCAAAACATGGCGATCCTCGCCCAGCTTCGCAACGCCTTCTCCCCGGACAATCCCTGCTTTGCCGTACTGCTGGTGGCGCAGGATCTTCGCAGCCCGCTGCGGGGATTGATCCAGGACGAATTCCATCAGGTGCCGGTGCTGTCGTTTGCCGAACTGCAATCAAACCTGTCGATTAACGTAGTGGGTCGCCTTGATCTGGATGATTCAGCCGAATCCTTTGATGCTTAGGGAGCTGATTATGTTTGAGCTACGTGTGTTAACAGGCCGCCACCAGGGGGCGGCTTTACCCGTGACTGGCGGAGAGTGGAGCCTGGGATCGGCTGAAGAGGCCGATCTGTTGCTCAGTGACAGCGGTGTACTGGCGCAGCATGCCAGGCTGATTTTTACCGAAGATCGCTGGCAATTACAGGCCAGCGAAGGACAGATACGCACGGCTCAGGGTGAGGCTGTCAATCTTCTTGATCCGCTGCCCGTGGATCAGCCCTTTGCTCTGGGGGAGACCTGGCTGAGCCTGACCCCGGCGGAAACCCCGTGGGAGGAGATGGTTTGCGCACCTCAGCCCGCAATCGCTCCTGTTGTCCCGTCTTCCCCGCCAGAGGCGGCTCCTCAGCCTTCACGCACCTTTTCTCGCGGCGTACAGGTGCTGTCAGTCAGCCTGATCCTGCTGCTCAGCTTTACCATCATCAGCTGGATCCTTCAGCCCACGGTGGCACAAACTTCCACCACCGGATCCCATCGCAAAGTGCTGGAGACATTGCAGGAAGTCCGTCCCCCTCTGGTGGCGATGCTGCGCGACAGGGGGCTGACGCCTGGCGTGAAAATCGACATGGGCAAAGGGACGCTGATCCTCAATGGAGAACTGAGCAAAGAGAAACTGCAAATCCTTGAGCGGATGCTGGTGCGGTTCCAGGCGCAGTATAACGTCCTGCCCAAACTGGTGAACAACACCCGTGAGTACAGTGCAAAACTGCCGTTCCGCATCGTGCAAATTACCACCGGCAAACGGGCTAATGTGGTCACGGATGCCGGAGACCGCCTGTTTATCGGCGATCAGGTGGATGAGCTGCGGCTGGTGGCTATTACCTCCAGTGAAATTGAATTTGCCGGACGTGAACATATCAAGGTGAACTGGTGATGCAGCCTGAACTCGATCGCTGGTTCAGCCAGCATCAGCAGCGCCTGTCGCGCTTTGCCCCCGTAGCGGTGTTTGGCCGTATCACCGGGATCAGCGGCATTCTGCTGGAAAGCAGCCTCCCCGGCGCACGCATTGGCGATCTCTGCCGCATCGAAGGCAAAAACAACCAGCCGGTGCTGGCCGAAGTGGTGGGATTTAATCCGCACCACACGCTGCTTTCCGCCCTTGGCCAGCTTGATGGCATCGCGCAGGGTGCCAGGGTTACGCCTCTTTATCAGCCTCACAGCATCCGCGTGTCGGAAGCGCTGCTGGGCAGCGTGCTGGACGGCTTTGGTCGTCCGATTGAAGAGGGCAGCCTCAGCGCGTTTGCTCAGCCGGGCGACACCGAAGGCATTAAACCGGTACTCGGCGATGCCCCTCCGCCCACTGAACGGCCCCGAATTGATACGCCGTTGCCGACAGGGATGCGGGCCATTGATGGCCTGCTGACGCTGGGGGTGGGCCAGCGGGTTGGGATTTTTGCCGGCGCTGGCTGTGGTAAGACCACGCTGCTGGCAGAGCTGGCGCGCAATACACCCTGTGATGTGATTGTCTTCGGGTTGATTGGCGAGCGTGGTCGCGAACTGCGCGAATTCCTCGATCACGAACTGGACAGTGAACTCCGTAGCCGCACCGTGTTGCTGTGCGCCACCTCCGACCGCAGCAGCATGGAGCGTGCGCGGGCCGCTTTTACCGCGACCGCCATTGCCGAAGCCTTTCGCGACCAGGGCAAAAGCGTGCTGCTGATCTTGGACTCACTGACGCGTTTTGCCCGTGCGCAACGTGAGATTGGCCTGGCGCTGGGCGAGCCACCGGGACGCGGCGGGCTGCCACCTTCTGTTTATACCCTGTTGCCCACGCTGCTGGAGCGCGCCGGTCAGACCGCGACCGGCTCCATCACCGCGCTCTATTCGGTGCTGATCGAGCAGGATTCGATGAACGATCCGGTAGCGGATGAAGTGCGCTCGCTGATTGACGGCCATATCGTGCTGACGCGCAAGCTGGCAGAAAGAGGCCACTATCCAGCCATTGATGTGCTGGCCAGCCTCAGTCGTACCATGACCAACGTGGTCGCCAGACAACAGGTCAGCGAAGCCACCTCTGTTCGCCGGTTAATGGCGGCCTGGCAGCAGGTCGAGATGCTTATCCGCCTTGGCGAATATCAGCCAGGCAACGACAGCCTCACCGATGCAGCCGTGCAGGCGCAGGGCGCGATCAATGGCTACCTGCAACAGGCAATGCGTGACCCTTCAAACTTTGATCAAACCTGTTTTCACCTGTCGGAGGTAAGCCGTTATGCGCCGTCACAGCCAGCCTGAACCTGAAGAAGAGGTGGATGCCTCTGCCGCAGAACTGCAGCGCACGCTCAATCTGCTGCTGCCGATCCGCCGCCAGCGTCTTAACCGCAGTGAACGCCAGCAGCGCGAACAGGAGCAGGCGCTGCAGGCGGTAAAAGATAAAACCACCCTGACGGAACAGCATCTGGCCGAGCGGCAGGGTGACTATCAGCAGATCCGCAGTACTTTTATGCACAACAACGGCGGGGTTCAGCAGGCAAAGTTTCGGCTGGAACGGGCGCTGCAAGCCGAGCAGCAGGCCGCGGACAAAGTCGATAACGAACGCCTCAACCTGCATCAGCTGGCTGAGCAGCAACAGCACCAACAGGTGCAGGTGGAACATGCCCGCCAGGCAACCCGCCAGCGCCAGCAGGAAGTGGAAAAACTGGAATATCTTCTGCAGGAGGCATTTGGATGATCCGCACCCTTTCTCAGATTGCAGCGCTTCAGCAGGCGCAGCATCAGGCTACCGAGCGGCAGGCACAACATCAGCGTGATAATCAGCGCCAGGCCCGCCAGCAATTTTTACACTCGCGTGAGGCGCAGCGTGACGATCCCCGTGCGGCCTTATCTGCACGTCCCCCCAGCGTTCAGCAAACGTCAGTTTCCCCCCGCCCTTCATTGCGCAATGAGGGCAGACGCCCGACTCGTGAAGAGGATGCGCTGTTCAGCGCGATGCTGGAAAGCGATGAGGTGACGATCCCGTTGCTGGCGCTGGATCAGAGCGGAGACCAGCAGCAGGGGTTTACTCAACTGGATGAAACGCCCGCCGCAGGTGCTCCGCCTGCGATGGCGATGTGGCAGGAGATTGAACCTGCCCTGATTTCTGCCCTGGCTGGCACCCCTCCCGGTGAAATGATGCTGACCCTGATGCTGCCAAAACTGGGGAACGTGGGCGCGCATATGACGGCGCTGCCCGGAGGCGGCTGGGATATTGCGCTGCATTTGCAGCCCGGTGCCTGGCAGGCGCTGCTGCCTCATCAGGAGCGCTGCCGTTTTTCTTTGCGGCAGAAAATGGCCTGCCGGATGCGCCTGCGTTTTGAACGCCAGGAGCCGGGTAGGGAGCCGGAAGCATGACGGCGCTGCGGTTACCGAAGATGAGCAGGGAAGAGGCCCGGCTGCGTCAGCGGATCGGCGCGGGCTGCAGTTATCCCTATTTTCTGGCGGGCGAGCAGGGTGTGCTGCGATTGACGCTGGCTCAGGGGCCGCGACCACCGGAGATGAGCCACTGGCAAACCGGCATCGGTACAGTGCAGCTTTCGGCGGCCCAGCCGGTGCTGTCGCTGATGTCCGGATGCCCGACTTTTGCCCTCCCGCCCTCGTCTGAGAGCCAGGCCTGGTACTGGCCGTGGTGGAATCAGCAACTTTCTGCCGAACTTCTTGCGTTGTTCAGCCACTTAGCTGTTGAGCCAGAGAAAACAGCGCCGGGCGAGCTGTTGTTGACCCTGACCCTGGAGTGGGGCGGACAACGCGCGCACAGCCTGCTTTCCCTCTCTGCTCAGAGCCTGGCATTACTGATAACCAAACCCGGCTGGCAGCAGGATGCCTGGCCACTGCCGGAGAGCATGATGCTGACCCTGCCAGTGATTACTGGCGAACTTGAGCTGTCGTCAGACGCGCTGCAGGCACTGCGCTGTGGGGATGTTTTACTCCCCCTGAAGCCAGGTTCACCCCTGACGGACGGGGTTCACTCCGCTGCGGTGCGCGCTGGTTTTACGGAGAAGTGCAGATGCAGTCTGGCCCGACGGCCCATTTTTATCTTACCGAAACGGAGAGACAGAACGTGACCCTGACCCCTGATGAGTTTGAGCACGAGCACATGAACCACCCTGAATCCCACTGGGATACTGAACCTGTGACCGCGGAGACTGATTTTGCTCCGCTGCCCTTGTCCCTGTCGGTTCGCTGCGGCCAGCTGAAACTCACGCTTGGGGAGCTGCAACAGTTAAGCCCCGGCTCAATGGTGATGATCAATAACGTCACGCCTGGGGAAGCGATCCTCTGTCATGGGGATTATCCGCTGGCGAAAGGGGAGCTGGTGGATGTGGAAGGGCGTCTTGGCCTGCAGATAACCCATATGCTGCCCGGCAGCAAGAACCCGCTGGCCCGCTGATCTCATGGACAACCTGTCGCTAAATCCGATGACGCTGGCCCTGTTTCTGGGGGCGCTGTCACTGGTCCCTGTCCTGATGATTGTCTGTACCTGTTTTCTGAAAATCTCAATGGTGCTGATGCTGACCCGCAACGCTATGGGCGTGCAGCAGGTGCCGCCCAATATGGCGATTTACGGTATCGCGCTGGCCGCCTCGCTGTTTGTGATGGCCCCTGTATTCAACGAGATGAGCCAGAGGGTAAAAACGATGCCGGTGGATACGCAGTCAGCCGAACGGCTGGAGTACACCGTCTCTAACGGCCTGGAGCCTTTAAAGCGGTTTATGGTGAAAAATACCGATCCGGACATTCTGACCCACCTGCAGGAGAATGCGCAGCGCATGTGGCCGAAAGAGATGTCTGACTCGGTGCAGCACGACAGCCCGCTGCTGCTGATCCCCTCCTTTGTACTTTCGGAATTGCAGAACGGCTTCAAGATCGGTTTCCTGATTTTTATTCCCTTTATCGTGGTGGATTTGATTGTCTCTAACGTGCTCCTGGCGCTGGGGATGCAGATGGTGTCACCGATGACCATCTCGCTGCCGCTGAAAATCCTGCTGTTTGTGCTGGTGAGCGGCTGGACGCGGCTGCTTGACGGCCTTTTCTACAGCTACCTGTGAGGGGCCGATGGATATTTTGACGCTGTTTCGTCAGGCAATGTTGCTGGTGGTGATCCTCTCTGCACCGCCGCTGATTGTGGCGGTGATTGTCGGGGTGATCGTCTCCCTGTTGCAGGCGGTCATGCAGCTGCAGGATCAGACGCTGCCCTTTGCCATCAAACTGGTGGCGGTAGGCGTGGCACTGGCCCTTACCGGGCGCTGGATTGGCGTTGAGCTGATGGAGCTGGCGCAAAGCGCCTTTGCCATGATGCCCAACGTAAAGTACTGATATGTGGAATAACGTCCTGTTCGATGGCTACCATTTTATTCTGGCTGTGACGCTGTCGATGGCGCGGATCTTCCCGTGCCTGCTGCTCTCCCCGGTATTTTCTTTCAACGCCATCAAGGGCGGGCTGCGCTCCGCTATTGTGCTGGCGCTGGCGCTGTTTCCTGCCCCGATGATCCAGCAGCAGATCGCCATTGACGACCCTTCACTTTTCCTGCTGGCCGCGCTGGCGGTGAAAGAGGTGATCATTGGCATCCTTATCGGCCTGCTGATGGCGATGCCGTTCTGGCTGTTTGAGTCCGTGGGCGCCCTGTTCGATAACCAGCGTGGCGCGCTGATGGGGGGGCAGCTTAATCCGCAGCTCGGCCCGGATGCCACACCGCTGGGCTTTCTGATGCAGCAGTCGATCATTTTGCTGCTGGTGGTGGGGCTTGGGCTTTCAACGCTGACGCAGATCATCTGGGACAGTTACCGCCTCTGGCCAGCCATGCAGTGGTTGCCGTTTCCCGGCGAGGCAGGTTTTAAAGTTTATCTCGACCTGCTGGGCAGCGTGTTCACCCATATGGTGCTCTACGCCGGGCCGCTGGTGGCCTTGTTGCTGCTGGTGGATTTCAGCGTGGGGATTTTGAGCATCTACAGTCCGCAGCTTCAGGCCACGGTGCTGGCGATGCCGGCCAAATGTCTGCTGGGAATGCTGTTCTTTGTGTTGTATCTGCCCATTCTGAATTATGTCGGCGGCGAACGGCTGTTCGAGTTGAAAGATCTGATCCCTCATCTGTCGGATATGTTTGCGAAAGGGTAAGGCATGGCAGAAAAAACCGAAGACGCAACCCCGCAAAAACTCAAAGAGTCGCGAAAAAAAGGCCAGGTCGGGCAGACGCCCGATATTCCCAAACTGCTGATCTGTATCGGGGTGATGGAGACTATTTTTGCCCTGGTCGGCAGCGGTATGCAGCGGCTGGAGGCGATGATCATGCTGCCACTGGCCCGGCTCAGCGATCCTTTTGGTCACGCAATGCAGGAAGTGGCGCTGGACGGGCTGATGGTGGTGCTCTATTTCTGCGGCATTGTCTGCGCGCTGATCTTCCTGCTGCGCGTGCTGGGGGGCTGGATCCAGTTCGGCCCGCTGTTTGCCACCGAGGCGCTGCAACCCAAGTTTGATGCGATCAACCCGGTAGGCCATCTCAAAAACATGTTTTCGGCGAAGCAGCTCACCACGCTGTTGACCAGCGTGTTGAAAGCCACGGCTATCGGCATCGTTTTTTATCTGGCGATAAAACCCGATCTGGGGCCGCTGGCGCAGCTGGCTTACGGCGACGATCTCAACGGTTTCTGGCTTTCCGTACTGGCGCTGTTTAAAAAAATAGTCCGCGAGACGCTGGCGCTGTTGCTGTTGATGAGCGCGCTGGATTTCGGGCTGCAGAAGTATTTCTTCCTCAAGCAGCAGCGAATGAGCCATGAAGATATCCGCAATGAATTCAAGCAGAGTGAAGGCGATCCCCATATGAAAGGACACCGCAAGTCTCTGTCACATCAAATCCTCAATGAAGCACCTAAGCCCAGGCGGGAAGTGGCCGTGGAAGAGGCCGATATGGTGCTGGTGAACCCTACGCACTTTGCTGTGGGTCTCTATTATCGTCCCGGTGAAACCCCACTGCCGCGCCTGCTTTATAAAGCGCAGGGCTATGAAGCTCAGGAAATCATTGAAGAAGCTAAAAACCTCCAGGTGCCGGTGATTCGCTTTGTCTGGCTGACCCGCACGCTGTTCAGAACCGTGGAAGAGGGCGAATATATTCCCCGCGAAACGCTGAAAGCGGTCGCCCAGGTTTATCGCCTGCTTAAGGAGATTGAGGATCAGCATATCAATGAAGTGCTGGAGATCGAGGAGTAGGGCCATGATGGCGGCAGTCAGTTTTTGAGGTGTCAGTTCATCTGAATTCTTAGGGTCATGATGGCGGCCTGGGGGGGTGTTTGGTGTCGGTTCATCTGCGTCGTTTTGACTTTTTTACAGGGGGAGCATATCTCCTGTGAAGCGGAGAACAAAGATTGAGTACGGGGAATTACTGCAAATCCGCCAGCGAGAAGAGAGTGTTGATGACATCGTGCGGGGAGCGTTCCGGGGCGGGTTGGCACAGGATATTTAAGGCACCGTCAGCTTCAAGGCTGATGTAGCAGCCTTCGTAACGATCGGGATGCTGGAATCGCCAGCTCAGGATCTGCTTTAGCAGCGAGTCCCTTAACGAACCGGGCAGAATTTTCAGGGTTAATGTCGGGGTGGGGAGAGGAATAAAGTCCAGCTCGCTGCCGGGATGCGGGGCCCAGCAGCAGGCTTCATGGTGTTGCCAGGCGGCCAGAAAGGCCGCCATCGTCTGTACTGTTCTCATTCGTTAACGGACGCCTGGGTGTAATCAAACGGCCCGTTGCGCATATCGGGTTGCCACCAGATGGTCATCGAATGGTCACCCGACACGGGCCGGCAGGAGACATCATTGCAGCCGACAAATTTTGGTTTGGCACAGGCGGTCAATACCAGAGCCAGACCCAGCACCAGGACAGGCTTTTGCAGTTTTTTCATCTTCATCATCACAGGCTTTTTCAAACGTGGCATCGAGAGCGGACTGTTCATTTTCATCTCTTTTCCTCAGCGTGACAGCAGACGACCGGACGAACCGGTTGTGGCCGCCACAGGTGCCGCAGGAACATAACCATCCTGCGTTTTAAGCAGTGAGACGCGGGACGGACGGGCCGGAACCTGAGTATCATAGGCCACATAAACTTCCGTGGATTCCCCCGGCTTCAGGCGGGTTTTTGGCCAGGCCGAGACCGCCAGCGTCCGGTCACTGCGGCAGACAGACTCGTCGAATCTTGCCTCGCTGCTGCTGGTATTGGTCACCACCCCAACGGCAATCTGCATGGAACTGTTGCCATACCACTGATGCCTTGCGCTGGTACGGAAGGTCAGCGGAATATTGCACAGCGAACTTAGCGAAAGACCGGTCTGGTTCGCCTTAAGGCCGCCAGGCAGGCGGCTTTCCGCCAGATCCTGCATCGCGCTTTCAATGGTGCGTTTCATATCACCAAACTGATGCCGACGGGTGATATTACGCAGGGATTCATTAATCTGATCGCGGTTTTCCGCATCCACATAACGCGAAGGATCAACCTGGTCACCAATCAGATGCGGGGTAATAATAAACAGCCGTTCGCGTTGCGAAGTGGTGCGATTGTTGGAGGTGAACAGCTTGCCAATAAACGGAATTTTCCCGAGGATCGGTACCCGTTCTTCATCATCACCGCTTTGCTTGGTGTGAAAACCGCCCATCACCAGCGAGCGTTTTTCCTGCACCAGCGCCTGGGTGCTGATTACGCCGTTTTCAGTGCCTTCAGCGCTGCCATCCTCATTTTTATTGAGTTTGCCATCTTCCACATCCACCACCAGCTGGACGGCAGACTTACCCGGATTATCGCCAATCGACCGGGGGGTAACGCGCAGACTGGTTCCGGCCGTAACTTCGCGAATGTCCGCAACCCGCTCACCGATGGCGGTGATAAAGGCGGTATTGCTGAAATCGATCACTGCCGGCTGGTTTTCCAACGTCAGCACCGAAGGGTTGGCGATAATAGAGGCTGTACCTTCGCCCTCCAGCGCCTGAATATCGGCAAAGAAGCGGCTGAAATCAGTCACAAACAGCGTGCTGGCCCCGTTAAGCATCGACGCGCCCGCCGTGACGTTGCCAAACTGACCTGACCAGTTAGAGGAGAGACGGGCCAGTTCGCTGCGATCGATATCCACAATAACCGCATCAATTTCTACCAGCTTTTGCGGCACGTCGATCATCTTCACCAGATCGGCGTACTCACTCTTGAGCTTTTTATTATCGCGAACCAGCAGGGTATTGTTGCGGACATCCGCCGAGACTTTGCCCTGTAACGCCTTGCCCTGGCTTTGATCCTGCGCATTGCTGCGGCCCAGGCGGGTGTTCCGGCCAATCATCTGTTCCATAATGCTGCGGCTTTCCCCCTGCATGGCCTGATAGGGGCTGTCATTGCCACCCCGGCCATTTTGCGAGGTGGTGGTGCCGTTAGCTGAGCCGTTGGCATTTTGCCCCAGTAACTCATTAAGCATGGTGGCCACGCCGGGTACGACCAGAGTCTGATCGCGGTATTTAATGGTGCGGTCGGCCACGTCAGCATATTTCAGAGGGAACGCCATCATTTGCTTATCCTCACTGGTTTCCGGTTCAGACTTTTTGCTGAAATCGGCAATCAGATCGACATACTTCGGTGGCCCGGTAACCAGCACCACCCCCTCATCCGGCAGCTCACCCCAGCCGAACCGCGATTCCAGCAGCCCGACACCCTGTAGCGCCTGTTTAAGATCGGGTGCGGCGTCAGGGCTGATTTTCAGTCGGCGGGAGGTCTGCTCAGACTGCGGGCTGACATAAATAGTGTTGTTATAAACAAACCACTGGAAACGGTACTCCAGTGCCAGCCGGTTGAGGAATGCTTCAGCATTGTCCGAACGCAGGCGGGCAGTGACAAAGGTATCGGGCAGGCCGGCGACGTTGGCATCCACGCCATGACTACTGGCAAAGTCCTGCAGGATCACGCTCAGCGGCGTGTTATCAGCGGAGTAGGCATAGGCGCCATCCTTCCACTCATCAGGGGTACTGGCATAGCTGTGTGAAACAGATAATCCGATCGCCAGCGCAAGAAGCAGAGGACGAAACGGGAAATTAGTCAGCGGTCTGGACACGCTTCTCTCCTTGTTATACGGACAGCGTAACGCGTTGCCGCGTTAACAGGCTCAGCAGGGTTTCCTGCCAGATTTCACACTGGTTGCAAAGGCTTTCCAGCAGCGAGACGGCAGCTTCAGTCCGGTCGTTTTTCAGACGGGCGATAAGGCACAGCGTCTCGTTCTGCGGATGAAAACAGAGCGCGGCGGCTTCTTCATTAAAATGGGCCAGAGCGGGGCGGGTGATCCTGAGTGCGCTTTGTAAAACGCCCGCATCAACCGGCAACGGTAAGGTCAGTTCAGCAAGGAAATACCAGCCGCCAGGGCGGCGCTGCAGCCTGACGGGCATGCCGTCAATCCACAACGCCAGTTCTCCGGTGGACTGGTCAAGGCAATCATCTATCAGCGCTGCAACATCAGTTGATGGCATCAATGATCGCCTTGCGAATGCCGTGCTTGTACTGGGTATACTGCGAACTGGCCCAGTTGGCATTCGAAACGTCGAGCATCTCATTCTGGAAGGCGTACATATCGCTTACGTTGAAAGGCTGATCCTGGCTGTTCTGCGCAAACTGATACATGTCCTTCTGCGCATGAACCACCTGGCTGGTTAAGCGACGCTGGATAGAGTCGTCGTAGCTCATCGTGTCGGTCTCCTGTGGGGGTCTGAAGATTATGTGGCTGCAAAACCGGACCGGTTCCAGGGAGAGGAGGAAAAATTTTCCACAGTAAATGAGCACGCCGCTGCTGCCTGACAAAAGCTGCAAACAGGTTCGGTCTGACAGCGCTGAAGGTGGAATCAGCTTTGGAAGATTGAGGCCTGACAAAACCTGAATACGTACGGGTTCTCCCAGACAGCGCTGAGGGCGGAATCAGACCCGGGGAACCAAAGCCTGACAAACCCGTTCCCAGCTAAGGTGCAGTTCGCCCTTTTCGGTGGTCAGGATCAGGCTGTCGTCAGCCAGGCTGGTATCGCATTGTACCTCCCAGCTCAGGTGAGGGTTCTGCTTCAGCCAGCTTTCCACATCCTGTTGATGCGCTGGCGGGCAGAGCAGGGTGGCACTGGCCTGGCGGCCCTGGGCTTTGACCAGCTGATGCAGCATTGACTGGAGGCGGGCCGGGGGAGGAAGTTCGGCCAGCAGTTGATTCATCGCCTGAGCCAGCAAGGCTTCAGCCTGAGGCAACAGAGCTGCCTGCCACGACTGCTGCTGCGCCTGCCAGTCACTGAACAGAGCACCGGTTCGCACCAGAAAATCCTGCTGCTGCTCCGCCTGCTGTGCCTGCGACTCGGCTACGCTGCGCTCGCGCGCCGCTTCCAGCAGATTTTCTGCCTGTTCACTGGCGGCATCGAGCCGGGCCTGAGCCTGCTGTTCAGCCTGCTGGAGCAGGGTCAGCGCCTGCTGATGCCCGGCCAGGTCTTCCCGGCTAAGGATCGGGCCTGTAGAAAGCTGCGGGTCAAACAGCGCTATTTTCCTGGTGATCCACATGTGACACTCTCTCAGATTGCTGGCTTTGCCAGAGGGCGGCATCCCACAGTGAGGCCAGTCGCGGGGCTGGCAAATTCAGCGGAGGATGGTTATCGGCCTGCAGGATCCATTCGCGGGGGAACAACAGCCGCAGACGTGGCCAGCTCTCCGGATGGAGAGTGCGCAGCAGGATCAGGCCGCCGGTGGTGTAAGGCTGAAAACAGGCAGCGGGCAACCAGTTTTCGCAGCGTAGCGCTTTTGCGAGGCGGCGACACCAGATTCGGTTTGCAGGCGTAAGCTCTGGAGGATTTGATTGTGGCGCACAGATGCCAGCCAGCAGTGCCAGCAGCATCGGCCAGGCCTCGTTATCCAGATCGACCAGCTTAAGCAGCTGTGGATCAGGCTCTGGCGGCAGGCTCGGGGCGATATCAAAACTGGCCGCGACGGCCAGCGGATGCTGCCAGGCCAGCGCCTGCTGCTGTTCCTGAGGCAGGGCATAAAAACCGTTATCCCGCCAACTTTGATCCGCCTGTTGCCAGTATCCCTGATGCCACCAGTTCAGCCAGCGCCCGGCCTGCTCTGCATCCCACACGGCTATTTGCCTGCCGCTGCGGCGGCGCCTTTATTCTTTTTGCCGGGTTTAAGCAGGAGCACCACAAAAGCAATTAACAGCAGGCCAGCAAACAGAGAGAAGACCCATTTCACGGTGGAATATTGATCCGGAGAGAGCTGGAAAGGCCCCATCTGCACCACTTCAATGCGATCTTCATAGGTTTGCGCAGGCACAAAAACGATAGCTAAATCTTTATCCGTTTTTCCCGCCAGACCGGGGATGCTGGTGGCCACCAACCGGCGGATCCGGGGTTCAATGCTGTCCGGATCGAGATTGCTGTGGTATTTGATAAAAACCGAAGCCGAAGCCGGTTGAACAGGTTCACCGGGAGCAAGCCTTTCAGGCAGAACCACATGGACGCGAGCCACCACTACGCCATCAATCTGTGCCAGGGTGGATTCCACTTCCTGTGACAGGGCATAGATATAGCGGGCACGCTCCTCCATTGGGCTGGAGATCACCCCACTTTTCTGGAAAACTTCGCCAAGGTTGGTCCGGGCTTTACGGGGCAATCCTGCCGAGTCCAGAATGTTCACGCTTCGTTCAATGTTTTTTGCCTCCACTGACACCGAAATCCCGGCTTTTTCGATCAGCTTATCCGCCGGGATCTGATGCTGGTTCAGCTCTGCGATAATGTCATTGGCATCATTTTCAGCCAGACCACTGAACAGCACGGTTTTATCACCGCAGCCGGTCAGCACCAGCACCAGCGACAGCGTCGCCAACATATTCACAAGCGTTTTCATGATGTGGGCTACTGTAAGTTAGTCAATTTATCGATGCTCTGTACGCCTTTGGCGACAATTTTGGCATTCATTAAATTTTCGATGTAATAATTTGAGAGCGCAGCATTAGCCTGGCTGAATTCTAATAAATTCGAAGATCGTGAGGCTTTTTGTAAATCCTGATAGGTCTCTTTTCTTTCCCGTTCATTATTATTCAGCGTGCTGGCGAGGCCGGAAAGGAAATTAGTTGTTTGAGCAGGTGCAGAAACTTTTTCGACTTTCGGTTCTTCTTTCAGTTGCGCGGAAAAGAAATCAATGTCGTTTTGAGCAGGTTGCGCTATCGACGTTTGATCGGCCAGATCGGGCTGGGTTAACCCGGATTGTGAGGAGGCTATTTTCATGGCGATTTGCTCGTACGGAAGAGAAACGTGGTGAGATAATCCTCGCGGGCCGGGGCATAAGCCCGCAAGGAAGGCGAAACTAGTACTGAATTTTCACCTGAGCTGCTGCAGAACCCGCTTTGCTGGCGCTGTCTGCAATACCGTTCATTTTGTTGTTCTGAGCATCCAGCTTGGCTTTATCAACCATATCCTGTTGCATCTGGCCCTGAACATCCTGCATTTGAGACATAAAGCTTGCGCCATCAGTTGCACTTTCCATTTTCGTTGCTGCTGCGGCCGTGTTTGAAATACCACTTGAGATTGCAGACATATGTCGCTCCTGATTAATAGGTTAATGAATATCAGCGTATTCATAAGTTAAGTGGGTGGTGAATTCAAAGGGTTCCAAAATTATTTATTTTTTTTAGGAACGCAGCGTAAAAAGGACGTTGCCTGCTTCAGGCCACAATATTCAGTAATTTTATGCGGTGATAAAGCGTGCGTCGTGGAATACCCAACTCATGTACCACATCATCAATTTTATGGCCGTGACGATGCAGACAATCTTTAATCAGGCTGCGCTCAATACGGCGTAATCTCTCTTTTAACAGCGTCGCTTCGCCCTCACCTGAAGTGATGTTGCACAGCGGTGGCAGTTGGAGGACATGACGTTCTGCAGCGGCTTTAAGTTCACGGATATTCCCCGGCCAGCTATGCAGCAGCAGCGCTTCATCCAGCGCCAGCGAGCGGGCAGGCACTGCCTGTTGCAGGCGCATTGCCGCTTCCTGAGTAAACCGCCGGAACAGCGGAATAATCAGCTCGGCATGATCGCGCACCGTGGGCGTTTCAATTTTGATGGTGGAGAGACGAAAATAGAGATCCCTGCGGAAGCGTCCCTGTTCCACCAGGTCAACCAGCGGCGTTTGCGATGCGGCAATCACACGCAGATCCAGCTGCACAGGCTGCGTGGAGCCCAGGCGGTGAATGGCTCGGGTTTCCAGCACGCGCAATAATTTGGCCTGAAGGATCAACGGCATACTGTCAATTTCATCCAGAAACAGGATCCCTTTATCAGAGGCTTCTATATAGCCAGCCCGGGCATGGCTGGCCCCGGTATACGCTCCGGCCATTACCCCAAACAGCTCGCTTTCGGCAAGGTTTTCGGGAATAGCGGCACAATTCACCGGCACCAGCGGGCCTTTAACGCCGGAAAGCTGATAGATACGACGGGTCAGCGTGTCTTTTCCGGTACCCGTTTCTCCTTCCAGCAGAAGGTCAACTTTCAGTGGGGCCAGCGTATTAACCATAGGATGCAGCCTGGCATGTATGTCTCCTGTAGGCAGCTCAATCTTGTCGGTTTTATCACTTGCCGTAAGCATATTTTCTCCTGTCTTCCCGCAGACGAATTTTTACAAATTCACGTTACAACCTGATGCGAAATAAGAGACGAAACAGCGCGATCCCGATGCGCAGATGACCCGCTGTTAACCTTCAATTTCATTTACTATTTACCAGTGCGCACGGCGGCGGCTATCAGTTTCCTCTGAACTTGTTGTGAGGATCTCCGTGCTGCAACGTAGGGAAATCCCTACAAAAAAACAGTATGTCGATGAAAATTAGATGTAAATAGATGCATTATTTAGATTGCTAATCGTTAAGGTTTTGTAATTTAGATTGCAGAAATAACTGGTTTATTTCTGCGGAATGGAACTCTCGTCCCGAACCAGCCACCTATCTCCTGATAAGCCTGACAGCGATCCTGAAGGGCTGATTCTCAGATCGACTCATTTCAATGACTGGAGGTGCCTGTGAATGGTATGAAAATTGGTGGCGGTGCTGGCGGCGGATCGATTGGCGGGCTGGAGAGTGTTGTCGGCAAGTTTACCGATGCCGCTAAAAAGCCCGAAACGAATACCGGCGGCGCAGAAAAAGGCGGCAACAGCCCGCTGAATTTTGGCGCAAGTGCGTTGAGTAAAGTTGCCGACCAGGGCGTGCAGTTTGGCAGCCAGGGCGGAGGCGTTTCCAAACTGGCGAACTCCAGCAGCGGTAGCGAAGGCGGTCAGGGGGTAGGGAGTGGTGACAGCAACAGCGCCATGAACAACATTACCCAATTGCTGAACGCCATCGTGCAATTGCTGAAAGGTCAGAGCGGAGAGGAGAGCGGCAAAACCGGTAACGATGCCAGCAGCGGCAATGGCAGCGGCAGCCAGGGCACGCAAAACGCCTCGGACAGCGGTGATATGCTGACGCAGCTGATGGAAATGATTAAGAAAATGCTGGGGCAATCCTCTGAGGGATCTGAGGGTACCGGCCAGTCAGGTACGGGTGGCAGCGGCGCTTCTTCTCCAACTGCGCAGAGCAGCAAGGGGTCTGAGGAGAGCAGCCAGGACAGCAACGGGCTGGCAGGTAAACTGGGCGGTGCGCTACAGATGTTGGGCCTGGGTGCCATTCTCTCTGCACTGCAGGGAAGTGGAGCCACGGGCGCGCAGGGCGGTGGTGAAAGCAGCAAATAGCGCTCTCTTCTCCGGTCATCATTTTGAAAAGGAACTGACCGGAGGGTGACCAGGCGGGCGATGGTAAATCGCCCTCTTTTTTTTATGACGGGAGATTCTATGCCGCATCATAACCTGAGCGCCAGGCCGGCCCATTCATCCCACCGCAGCCAGCGAGCGCATGAAACTGTCTCGCTGCCCGGTAAGCCAGGGCTTAAGGGGACACGCCACGGCTGCGCGCTGACGGTGACGGAAAGTCAGCAACAGATCCTGAAAAAAGCCAACAAGGCGATTGAGGATACCTGGAAAGCGCTGGATAAAGGATCGGCCAACCAGTTGCATGACGTGATTTATACCCGTGGCGACGTGGTGAAAAGAACCGTTGCGGTGCAGTCAACCCCTTACTCTGTGGACAATCAGGCCTGGAAAGCGGCCCATTTTCGTGCCGGTAACTGCGGTGAGATGGCGGCGGTGAATGCGCTGATGCTGGCTTCATCAGGGATCAGTGAGCCCGTTGCGGTATGCCATGCTATCGATGCCGATCATGGCTTTGTTATGGTGGGTGACCGTCGTGCCAACGGCCAGCGAATTTACTCCGATGCCTGGCCTCTGTATGGGCGTGCCGATATGGAGAGAAACTATGACCTGTCAAAACATTACCGCATTGTGAAGGAGTATGCCCCCCAGGCTGCGGATCCGCAGATACGTGAGGCGTTGATTCACGGAGATAAGGCATCACACAGCGATGTGGACAGGCTCTATCGTGATGAGATGCGGAGACGGGGGATGCCCATTTCTAAAGAGGATGCTCATTCGCTGAAGCATATTGCCCGACGTCACGGTGGGCAAAGTTATCAACAGCTACAGGCGTCCCGCAATATTAATATGTATTACCAGACAGGGGACGGGGAGGATGACGTCGAGTTAAGGCCTGAGATGAAGCGATCGGTATATGAATCACGCCGTCGCAGGCAGGATGCGGCTACCAGGGGCGAGCTCAGGACCCTGCTGCATAATATTAACCGGGGTGTCTGAGGCAAACCGCAAGCCGCTGTTTAAGGAGTCACAGATGAGTGTTTCCCCACGTCTGAAAAATATATTGAGCCCACTCTGGCGTCAGATGAGAATCGATCCGCAGCTTCTGGAAGAGAGCAGCAGCTATGTTATGGAAATGGCTGATGGCGTAACGATACAATTTGAAGAAAGTCCGGCGGATTTTTTAACGCTGAGTTCCCTGATCCCGATGCGGGCAGAAGATTTTACCGATGCCGCCACGCTGAATACGCTGTTGCAGTGTAATCTTCTTGGTCTGGCCCATCCGCCAGTCCTGACGGCAACGCTGCCTGAACAACAACGGGTAGTGGTATGGGCACGTCAATCTTTCAGCCTGTTGGATACTCACGAGGTAACCGCTTTGTTTGAGCGTTTCGTCGGGCAGGTCGGGACGCTGCAGCACTTCCTCGCGCTTCCCTCTACAACTGAAACCGCATAAATAAAAAGGGCCCGCTTCGGGGCCCTGAAATTTTCACCGTAAAGCTAATGAGGCTGATAAAAACCGGCTTCCATCATCTTCTCTCTGAACGCGTTGGCGATGACCCGGTTACCGCCGGTGACGGGATAAATGACATTATTGACCACATCGTCAAGGTAATGCTCGCTGAACTCCTGAAAGGTGAGCTGAGAGCCCCCTTCATCATTAATGGCAATTGAGCCCCGGATATAGTCTCCAGCATTGTTGGCTTTCAGACTGTAGCGGCCCATGCAGCTGTTAATAGTGCTCATAAGATCTCCTTGTTACGTCTGGAAAAGGTCATATCAAGTGAGTCCATAGCAATTGACCTATCAAGTTTAGTCTTTGCCGGGGTCAAATTCTAAGAATGTTCTGTAAAGAAAATGCAGAGCGTGACCGCCGTCGCGAAAAAAATCAGCAAAAGTTAAATTGCATTTTAACTGCGCAATTAATTGATAAATAAAGATAATTTTCTTGTGGCCTCAATGGGCTGTACTGAGGGGATTAGCATGGGGTTCAGGGGCATACGCGGCACGGCAAACAATCTTCTTCTATACTCAAGCTGGTACAACATAATGACTTTTTTACTGTGGCTAAGGAAAATGGAATGAAGATTATTCTCTGGATTATTGCGATTATTTTTATTGTAGGACTGCTGACGCTGACGGGTGTGTTTAAAGTTCTGTTCTGACGGGACGTGGGTGGCAGTGGCAAACCGATTCACTGTCACCCTGACTGTATCGCCATCGTTCAGTCTGTGCTCTTACTCCTCTCAGGACGCCATTGCAGCATCTCCTGGTGTTTTTCAGCATCAACCCCGGCCCTGAACAGTAAATCTCTTACCGAAATCCTGTTACCACACCGGATGCAAATGGCGCCGTGGTGATAACTCCCTGCACCGTTGATGATAAAAACAAACCTGTGTTCTCCGCATTTCCGGCATCGGATTCTCATACCTGAAAACTCCCTCCTCCTAAGAAAATTTCTCTTAAGCTTATCAAATTACCGCTGATCAATGATAAGTATTATTCACTAATAAATTAATGTGATGATAACCGTTAACAATGTGATCGGAGGGTGGAATGCGGTTTTTACAGCTTAAGGGGCGGCTGAAGCGATAAATCCCCCTGGTTTGTACAGGGTTTTACCCCTTAAGAGAGTAATAAGCGTAAATAATATTGAATTCACACCTTAAACTCTTTTCGGGCCTGAACGGGCTGGGATAGCGGCATTATCGCTGGTGTTCCTAAGAGAAGTCCTGGTGATTTTACAGTGCTTCATTGTTATTATTTTCATCAGGATCCCTCTGTTTATGCCTGACTGGCTTGTTTATTAAGAGCAGCACAAGCAACTACGTTAAGATCTGTTTAAGCGCGTTGTTTATAATGGCATAACCCTGGCGGGCAACAGCAAAATCAGTGCTGTGCCATGCAGGAGCAGATTTCTCAGTACCCTATGGAAGCGGTTGGAAAAAAGTGAAACAACTCAAACTTACCCTGACTTTAGTAACGCTGGCGGGTTTAAATTTTACTCAGACGGCTCAGGCAGCGACTTTTGTCAAAGGTCTTTCAAATACATGGAATGCTTTCAGTGACAATGTCAGTGAAACCTGGAACACTCCCGATAATATCGATTTGTATGTGCCCGCAGTGACCTGGCATAACAGGCTGACTTACGATTCAGATAAAACCGATCGCTATAATGAGCGGCCCTGGGGCGCGGGCGGCGGTATTTCCCATTACGATGAGAAGGGTAACTGGAATGGCCTCTATCTGATGGCCTTTAAAGACTCCTATAATAAATGGGAGCCCTTTGGGGGGTATGGCTGGGAAAAGACCTGGCGACCGCTGGAAGATAAAAACTTCCGTCTTGGGTTGGGCTACACCGCCGGGATAACAGCGCGGGATAACTGGAACTATATACCCATTCCAGCGGTGTTACCCCTGGCTTCAATAGGTTATAGCAGGGCGACCTTTCAGATGACTTATATTCCAGGAACTTACAATAATGGCAACGTCTATTTCGCCTGGTTCCGCTGGCAGTTTTAGCTACGGGAAAGTGCCGCAATTATGATGTATCTGCCAAAAAGGCGATATTTATCACTTTTTCGCAACTGGCTACTGGACAAAAGCCTCTGCAATTGCTGTACTAACCCGCGACACAGTTGAGTGTCCATTTTTCATGTAAAGGTAATATAGATGTCTAAGATCAAAGGTAGCGTTAAGTGGTTTAATGAGTCCAAAGGATTCGGTTTCATTACTCCTGAAGATGGTAGCAAAGATGTGTTCGTACACTTCTCTGCCATCCAGAGCAACGGTTTCAAAACTCTGGCTGAAGGTCAGCGCGTAGAGTTCGAAATCACCAACGGTGCCAAAGGCCCATCTGCTGCTAACGTTGCCGCCATTTAAGTTATCAGACAGAATTTTAAAAACCCGCCGAATGGCGGGTTTTTTTTGCCTGAAGGTTTCCCCAACCGCAAAAGGCGGGACAGGAAAACACTCGTGCAGTAGAAGATTCAGCGGGAAAAAATTGTTCCAGCCAGAGCGCCACAGCCAGCAGGCTAAGGGCTACGGCCAGAATCTCGCTCAAAGATTTGGGGAATATGTTCATCAGCTTATCTCACCTCTCAGACCTGGATAAGCAAGTGTGGCGAAAGATTATTAAGGAAACATTAATCCTCTGCGCCACAGGCGGTGGATCCCTGCCAGAGGCCAGCTGGTGAAGGAAGAGGATATTACATTGTTACATCCTGCCATTTTCTGCTGTTTTCTTATCCGGACAGCCGGGTTATAAACAGTGCAGAGTGGCCACGCTCAACGTGCCTTAACCTGGAGGAAACACCATGAAAATCCGTCTGGCGGAAGAGAAAGACAGCTTTGCGCTGAGCGCACTGTTAATGGAGTTAGGGTATAAAAATACGGAGAAGGTCATTGGCCCGCGGCTTGCACAACTGATTGAGGACAGCACGGAGCGATTGCTGGTGGCAGAATATGGCAGCACCGTGCTGGGGTTCCTTTCACTGCATTTTATCCCCAGCTCGCGCTGGCAGGAGATTTTGCCCGCATCAGTTACTTCTGCATAGCGGAAGGCGAGCGTAGCAAAGGGGTGGGACAACACCTGTTGCAACATGCTGAAATGCTGGCGCAGCAGCGTGGCTGCGATCGCATGGAAGTGCATTGCCATGATAACCGCATCAAAGCCAACCAGTTCTACCTTCGTGAGGGGTATAGCGAATCTCCCCGCTATCTGATCAAAGGACTCAACGGGTAGTATCGGGGCTCAGGCCGCTGGCCAGTATCAGGGCATCGGCAATGCTCTCAATCTGTCCGGGTTGAATCAACGCGATGCTGACGCGGATAAACTGCACGCCTCCGCTGCGGCATCGCTCACCCGGCAGTACTGCAATGCCTCTGGCAGCCAGTGTGATCATCGCAAACTGCTCGGACGCTACCGGAATAAAAATACTCAGGCCGTCACGATCGGGCAGCGCCAGTCCCCTTTTATTTAATGCCTCCAGTAACCCCCGGCGACGCTGGGCGTAAACTTTTTTTGCCCGACTGACCTGTTGCTGCGTGGCAGGGTCATTCAGCATCCAGGCGACAGCCTGCTGCAATATACGGCTGGTCCAGCCTGCCCCAAAGTTACGCCATGACTGGATGCGTCTGATGTGCGCCGGAGGACCGGAGAGCACGGCCAGCCTCAGATCGGGGCCATATGCCTTGGAGTAGGATCGCACATGTAATGTCCGCTCCGGGAAATACCGTCCCAGACTCCAGACAGGAAAGGCAGACAGCTCTCCAATCCCATCATCCTCAACGATTAACGTCCGGGTTCCTGCCAGCACTTTTGCCAGTTCTTCACTTCTGGCTTCACTGACCGTGTGGCCGGTGGCGGAATGCGTTCTGGGCTGGTAGATAAAGGCCGTGGCGCCTTTGTTAAGCAACATCGCCAGCGCGCCCGGCAGTGGCCCGTGCTCGTCACAGGCCAGCGGCATTATCTCTGCGCCAATGTTATCCAGCATATCCAGCAGGCGGGTGGCGGTTGGATCTTCGATAATAACTTTCTCACCCGCTGAGAACAGCGTCTGCACAATGCAGTTCATGGCATCAAAGCCGCCTTCCGTGGCCAGCCAGGCGTCGGCAGGATAAGGCCAGTCCGGCCTCACGGCTTCCAACAGCGGCAGGGCGATAGGATCGCGCTGATAGCTGTTTAACTGCGGACACTTTATTCCTTCCAGCATCGCCTGTTGCAGGTCCGGCAACAGCGCCGGATCGGGTGAGGCCATAGCGAGATCGGCGCGAATATTGTCGCCATAGTTGCCTATCTTCTCAAAACGCACCGGTCTTGGCGTGACGTTATCGCCACAAACCCAGACGCCACTGCGGCCTTTTCCGGCGATCACTTTTTGTTTTTTTAACTGACCCCATGCCGCCGACACCGTTGCCGGGCTGACCTTTAACATCTCAGCGAGTTCACGCACCGATGGCAGCTGCGTACCGATGGGAATCTGACCTTCGCGGATCAAACTGGCCGTTATCCCCGCAATGCCTTTCACGGAAGCATCCGTCAGGCGTTCTGCGAACCAGTTCACATCCAGAGTTGAGGTCATAAGAAATCCGTTTGTTCAGTAACAAAGAAAATATTGTACAGCTATTATTCTCGATCTAGTATCGAATTCAAGCAGTAATTGCACACAAATTAGACGAGCCGTTCCGGCGCACTTTTCAGGCATAGAGAGAAAAGAGATGGTCACGATCAGACTGGCTGTACGAGACTGGGATTACTTCACGCCGCTGGCACTGGGCGATATCAAACCCGAGGGTTTTAAACTTGAGGTTCATCGCGTGGGGACGCTGGTGGGCGACCTGGCTACCAGCAGCGAGTACGACGCGGCTGAGATCTCGTTCAGCCGTTATGCTCAGGGCAGGGCGAAAGGAGATACCTCTCTGCTGGCCCTGCCTCACTTCCTGATGCGGGGTTTCCGTCAGCGCTGCATTATCACCACCGAAGATAACCCGATCGTCTCTCTGGACCAGCTGAAAGGGAAAAAAGTGGGTGTCACCGGCTGGCAGGACTCCGGCAATACCTGGACCCGCGCCCTGCTTCGCGAAGCGGGTGTGAATATTGATGATGCTTACTGGTTTGCCGGTCGCCTGACGCCGGATCATCCCGTCGTTGATCGCCTCAACGGGTTTGGTCGTCCGGGCCGTATCGAAGCGGCTCCGGGCGAACATCCCCTGATCGATCTGTTACGTGCGGGCGAGCTGGATGCGGTCTTCACACCCTTTATGCCACAGGGATTCTTCCTGAAAGGCTCCGGGCTACGACAGTTGCAGACTGACTTCCGTCAGGCAGAACTGGCGTACTTCAATCGCGTTGGCTATATCCCTGGCCACCACCTTCTGGCCTTTAAGCCTGAAATAGCTGAAGCGCATCCTGAGATCCCTCAGCAGGTCAGTGAACTCATTGAACAGTCAGCCAGAATGTGGAATGACAAACGAGAGAAATACGCCGACACCACCCCCTGGCTGCTGGACGATTTGCGACGTACCGCACAGGATTTACCTGCGGACTGGAATGCGAACGGCTTCGAAGCTAACAAAAAGATGATTGCCGATTTTGGTACCGAGCTTTTTGAACAGGGTATTACTTCTCAGCGCCTCACGCCGGACGACTTGTTCCCGGCCGTGAAGAAAGGAGCATAACGATGAAAGTTGCATTAGGACAGTTCGCGGTCAGCCGCGAGTGGCAGGAAAACGCCGTCACCTGTACGGATTTGATGGCTCATGCTCTGGCAGGGGGTGCCGATTTACTGGTCTTACCGGAGGGCGTTCTGGCGCGTGATATCGCCGATCCGGATCTGGTGCTGAAAGCCGCGCAGCCGCTGGATGGCCCCTTCCTGACCGAAGTCTATGCCGCCAGCCGTGGCAACAACCTGACAACGATGATGACCGTCCATGTCCCAACAGAAGATGGCCGTGCGCTGAATGTGTTGATTGCCATCCGTAACGGAGAAATTGTCGCCCGCTACGACAAACTGCATCTTTATGACGCCTTTGCCATGCAGGAATCACGCAATGTGACGCCGGGCAATGAAGTGCCGGCGCTGGTTGAGGTGGCCGGAATGAAAGTCGGCCTGATGACCTGTTACGACGTGCGTTTCCCTGAACAGGCTCGCCGTCTGGTGCTGGATGGCGCGGATGTGCTGGTTCTGCCAGCCGCCTGGGTTAAAGGCCCGCTGAAAGAGATGCACTGGGAAGTTCTGGTCACCGCGCGCGCGCTGGAAAATACCTGCTATCTGGTTGCAGTGGGAGAGTGTGGCCCGCGCAATATCGGTAACAGCCTGGTTGTTGACCCGCTTGGCGTGGCGATTGCCAAAGCCGCTGAAGCCCCGGCACTGGTCTTTGCTGATTTGGACCCGGCACGTATTGCCCATGCCCGTCAGGTACTGCCGGTGCTGGAAAACCGCCGTTTCGCACGTCCTGAATTAAAAAACAGTTAAGAGACCGGGGAAATATATAATGAAAAAAATCGCGACCGCCATAGCACTGGCTCTGGGATTGGTGGCTGCCTTCGCCCAGGCGGCAGACGCCATCCCTGCTCAGAAAGTGGACCAGGCATTGCATGACCGCTTACCGGCTGATATCAAATCAGCGGGTAAAATGATCTCAGTAAATAACGGCTCATTCCCGCCCTATGAGATCGTTGAGGGGCCGACTTCTATGTCCGGCGCTTCCGCTGATTTGACCGAAGCGCTGGCCCAGCTGCTGGGGATTAAAATTGAACACGCTACGGTGAGTGGTCTTTCCGGCGTGCTGGCAGGGATCAAATCAGGACGTTATCAGCTGGCCATTGGCCCGGTGGGAGATTACCCGGATCGTCAGGCTAAAAACGACTTTATTGATTTCGTGCAGGAGTTTGTGGTCTTTGCCGTGCAGAAAGGCAACCCGTCAAAAATCAATGGCCTGGATGATACCTGCGGTAAGCGCATCGCCGTAATGGCAGCAGGCTCAGCCGAGCAGGTGATCCGTAAGCAGTCTGAAGTTTGTACCGCTGCCGGTAAACCAGCCGTAACCGTGCAGTCGTTTACCGATCAGCCTTCTTCAATTCTTGCCGTGCGCTCTAAGCGTTCTGATGCCTTCTTCTCTTCACAGGCACCCCTGGTCTATTTCGTTGATAAGGCTAACGGCCAGCTGGAATTAACCGGCCAGGGGCAGAAAAACGGCTTTGGCGATATCTTCCAGGGGACCGTGGTGCCCAAAGATTCTGAACTCGGCAAAGTGGTGCTGGATGGTTATAAAGAGCTGTTCACCAACGGAACCTACGCGGCAATCATGAAGAAGTGGAAACTGGACGGCAACATGATCGCTGAGCCGGGGGTTAACCTGGCCAAAGGGGTAGCGAAATGACCAAAAGCACCACGGATTCACGAGCCAGGGAAAGGGCTGACGTGCAACAGCGTGACGTGGCTTTCGCCCGCAGCGCACCGCGTTATGGACGCCTGGTTTCATGGATTGTGGTGCTGGTAATCGCCGGAAACTTCAGCTGGCTGGTGGCTACCAATCCCAACTTTGAATGGCATGTGGTGCTGGAGTGGTTTACCGAAGGGTCGGTGCTGAAAGGATTGCAGGTGACGCTGGGTCTGACGGTGGTATCAATGATCCTCGGAACTCTGCTGGGTCTGCTGCTGGCGGTGGCCCGCCTGTCGGATAACCGTCTGCTGAGTGGGCTCTCCGGGCTTTATATCTGGTTCTTCCGGGGCACGCCGCTGCTGGTTCAGCTGATTTTCTGGTACAACATGTCGACGCTGTTCCCGCAGATTACCCTGGGTATTCCTTTTGGCGGGCCGGTGTTAGCCAGCTGGAATACCAACGATTTAATCACCCCGTTAACCGCCGCGATTGCCGGTCTGGCACTCAATGAAGCAGCCTATATGGCGGAAATTATCCGTGGCGGATTGCAGTCGGTGGATAATGGACAGGTGGAGACGACTCAGGCCTTTGGCATGAGCCGGGCGCGTGCCCTGCGCCGTATTATCATTCCTCAGGCAATGCGTTCTATTATTCCGCCTACGGGTAATCAGCTGATCAGTATGATCAAGGCAACCTCGCTGGTCAGCGTGATTGCGATGGGCGATCTGTTGTATTCGGTGCAGTCGGTCTATAACCGGACGTTCGAGGTGATACCGATGCTGATGGTTGCGGTAATCTGGTATCTGTTTATCACTTCTGTCCTTAACGTGGGGCAGTCCGCGATTGAACGCTACTATTCCCGTGGCGTGCGCCGTACCGTTACCGTAGCAAAACGGCGGTTACCGGCAGCGGATGCCAGAACAACCCCCTGGTTAACCGTCCCTTAGTCCGCAAGGAGGATGTATGAGCGATATTCAGCCTCTGGTTCGGGCGCGGAATGTGCAGAAAAGCTACGGCGACAATGAAGTTCTGAAGGGCATTGACCTGGATGTGATGCCGGGCGAAGTGGTGGTGATATTAGGGCCATCAGGGTCGGGTAAATCGACCTTCCTGCGCTGTATTAACCATCTGGAAGAGATGAATGCCGGCTCAATAATGGTCGGCGAGCAGCAGATTGGCTATGCGTTGAAAAACGGCCAGCTTCAGCGTTTGTCAGCGCGAAAAATTGCCCGTCAGCGTCAGGAAATTGGCATGGTGTTTCAGCAGTTCAATCTTTATCCGCATATGACGGTGCTGGAAAATATCATCGAAGCGCCGATTGGCGTTCACAAGACGTCCCGCGAGGAAGCTACCCGCCATGCTGTTGAGTTGCTGGCAACCGTCGGGCTGAGCGATAAAGCCGATGCCTGGCCACGTCACCTTTCTGGTGGGCAGCAGCAGCGAGTGGCCATTGCCAGGGCGCTGGCTATTCGCCCACGGCTGATGCTGTTTGATGAGCCGACTTCGGCGCTGGATCCTGAGCTGGTGGGAGAAGTTCTGGCGACGATGCGTACCCTGGCAGATCAGGGGCTGACGATGGTGGTGGTAACGCATGAAATTGGCTTTGCGCGTGAAGCGGCTGACAGGGTGGTGTTTATGGATGGCGGCGTGGTCGTGGAGCAGGGGCCACCTGAAAAAGTGCTGGTGGAGCCTGAGCATCCTCGTTTCAAAGCTTTCCTGAATCGTTTTATCTGATATTATTTCGCGGGCCATCTGTATAGAGCGTAATCTGTTACAGATTGCAGTTGTATTGACCGGTTAACTGCGCGTTAATACACTTTATTGTGATTGACCTTATTACTGGTCAGGTTAAAAAAGAAGGTGTGTATGGAAGGTATCAGTATTGCAAAACTGCTGATTATTGGTGCTCTGATCGTGTTGTTGTTCGGAACCAATAAGTTGCGTTCTCTTGGTGGCGATCTGGGGTCAGCAATTAAAGGCTTTAAAAAGGCAATGAGCGACGACGACACTTCCGCTAAAAAAGCGCCGGTCGCAGAAGAAAAGCCTGCAGAGCAGGTTGCTCATAAAGAGTAATCAGCGTTTGCCGCATAAAAAAAGGATGACTGAGTCATCCTTTTTTTGTTTATGCGTTCTATGTGTAAATAAGTATGTCCCGGGATAAGTCGCCTTATCCCGACAGCTTTATTTCACTTCCAGGCCTTTCGCCTGCATATCGGCGTGATAAGAAGAACGGACAAAGGGTCCGCAGGCAGCATGGGTAAAGCCCATTTCCATTGCCGCTTCTTTCATCTCATCAAATTCTGCCGGGCTGACATAACGCTGAACAGGCAGGTGGTGACGGCTTGGCTGCAGATACTGCCCCAGCGTCAGCATTGTTACGCCATGACGGCGCAAGTCCCGCATCACTTCCACGATTTCGGCATTGGTTTCGCCCAGACCGACCATCAGGCCTGACTTGGTAGGAATTTCCGGGTGAGCTTCTTTAAAGCGCTCAAGCAGCTTCAGTGACCAGTCGTAGTTGGCACCAGGGCGAACCTGACGGTACACGCGCGGCACGTTTTCAAGATTGTGGTTGAACACGTCTGGTGGCGTGGCGTTGAGAATGTCCAGCGCACGATCCATACGGCCACGGAAGTCCGGCACCAGCGTTTCAATTTTAATCGTAGGGCTTTTTTCACGGATAGCGGTGATGCAGTCAGCAAAGTGCTGAGCACCGCCGTCACGCAGGTCGTCACGGTCTACGGAGGTGATAACCACATAGCGCAACGCCATATCAGCAATGGTCTGCGCCAGCTTCAGCGGCTCGTTAGCGTCTGGCGTAACAGGACGGCCATGTGCAACATCGCAGAACGGGCAGCGACGGGTACAGATCGCGCCCAGGATCATAAAGGTAGCGGTACCGTGGTTAAAACATTCTGCAAGGTTAGGACAGGAGGCCTCTTCACAGACGGAGTGCAGGCCATTTTTACGCATGGCAGCTTTGATACCCTGAATGCGGCTGGAGTCAGCAGGGAGCTTGATTTTCATCCACTCCGGCTTACGTAAAATCTCCGTGCGCTCGGTCACCACGGTTTTCACCGGGATCAGGGCCATTTTGTCTGCGTCGCGGTATTTAACACCACGTTCCATCTGAATGGGTTTACTCATAATCTTGCAAGTTCCAGGTTGGCATGCGCGATCCGCATAATACTCAAAGAGTTGTTATCGTCTTCAACTTTATTTGATAAAAGCGCAAAAATTATATCATCCCGGCGCAACATTTTCAGCCAGCCTGCGCGATTAAATGTGACGGAGTTGTAAATTCGCACGCCTGGTTACTTTTGCCGATCGGGCTCAGCCGGTTGCCAGCTCAGGTCGTCGATCTTCAGCAGCCTGGCGAAATGCGCAATCAACTGCGGCTGAACATCGGCGAGAGTCACGCCTGGCTTAAAGGCGCTGAGCTGCGTCATTTCCAGCCCGGCATAGCCGCAGGGATTAATACGCTGAAAGGGCGTCAGGTCCATATCGACATTCAGCGCCAGACCGTGAAAGGAGCAGCCGTTACGGATGCGCAATCCCAGCGAGCAGATCTTCTGATCCTGAACGTAAACGCCTGGCGCATCGGGCCTGGCGGCGGCGCTAATACCAAAATGGGAGAGGGTGGCGATCACCGTCTCTTCGATGGCGGTAACCAACTGTCTGACACCTATTTTGCGGCGCTTGAGATTGATCAGCACGTACATTACCTGCTGACCGGGCCCATGATAGGTCACCTGCCCGCCGCGATCGCTTTGCATCACCGGGATATCGCCGGGCATCAGTAGATGCTCTGCTTTTCCTGCCTGACCCTGAGTAAAGACCGGCAAATGCTCTACCAGCCAGATTTCATCGGGAGTGCTCTCACCGCGCTGCTCAGTGAAATCGTGCATAGCCTGAGAGAGTGGTGCCCAGGGCTGCAGGCCCAGCTGGCGAATGAGTAGAGTATCCTGAGGCAAAACGAATCGTCCGGTTGGAGAGAGAGGGGCAGTATAACGCTGACAAAGGGCAAAACGCATGCCCTCCGTCAGGAAAAAATTTTACAGCACCATACGGACGATTTCGATTTTGCCGAGTTCGTCATACAGCGTTTCCACCTGTTCAATGTGGGTCGCAGTGATGGTGATGGAAACAGAGTGGTAGTTGCCTTTGCTGCTGGGCTTCACGTCCGGAGAGTAGTCACCCGGCGCATGGCGCTGAACCACTTCAACTACCTGATCAACCAGTTCTGGCTGCGCCAGGCCCATTACTTTATAAGTAAAAGGGGTTGGGAATTCGAGTAGTTCTTTAAGATTGGTTTTCATAGTCGCTCCGGTAACGCCAAAACAAAGACTCCCGCTGGTATTGCGGGAGCCTGCAGATAACTCAAATATGGGGTGCATTCACGCCGAAATCAAGGGGCAATACTCCCCCGGAAAGGGGAGTAAGGCAGACTGGCGTGAAGGGGTTAACCAAACCAGTGATGGAACATCAACTTAATGTAATCCACGATGCGGCCAAAGAAGCCACCTTCGGGCGTATCGTTCAGCACCACCAGAGGATGCTGTTCAATCGTTTTCCCGTCCAGCTGGAAGTTGATAGTACCCACCACCTGGTTTTTAGTCAGCGGCGCATGCAGTTCTGTGTTGCTCAGCGTATAGCTGGCTTTCAAATCTTTCATGCGGCCACGGGGGATGGTCAGGTAAACATCTTTTTCCACGCCCAGCTGTACGCGGTCAGTGTTACCAAACCAGACAGGTTCAGAGGCGAACTCTTTACCCGCCTTCAAAGGTGCCACGGTTTCGAAGAAGCGGAAACCCCAGGTCAGCAGTTTTTTGCTCTCTGTTTCACGCCCTTTATAGGTATGACCGCCCATCACGGCAGAGATCAGACGCATCTGGCCTTCGGTGGCAGAGGCCACCAGGTTATAGCCAGCAGCCTCGGTGTGACCGGTTTTAATCCCATCAACCTGCAGGCTGGTATCCCACAGCAGACCATTACGGTTCATCTGGCGGATATTGTTAAAGGTGAACTCTTTCTCTTTATAAACCGCGTATTCGTCCGGAACATCACGGATCAACGCACGGCCAATCAATGCCATATCACGGGCAGAGCTGTACTGGCCTTCCGCATCAAGACCATGCACGGTCTGGAAGTGGCTGTTTTGCAGGCCCAGGGCTTTCACGTAGTTGTTCATCAGGCCAACAAACGCATCCTGGCTGCCAGCGACATAGTCAGCCATAGCAACACAGGCGTCGTTACCGGACTGCAGAACGATACCGCGGGTCAATTCGGAGACGGGAACACGGTCGCCAGGCTTCAGGAACATTAGTGATGAGCCTTTGAATACCGGGTTGCCGGTTGCCCAGGCATCTTTACCTACGGTAACCACGTCGTCCTGTTTGATTTTGCCCGCTTTCACTGCCTGACCGATAACATAACTGGTCATCATTTTGGTCAGGCTGGCCGGGTCACGACGGGCATCGGCATTTTTTTCTGCCAGCACTTTGCCTGAGTTGTAGTCAATCAGGACGTAAGCTTCCGCATCGATATCCGGGACGCCAGGGATCATGGTTTTAATATTCACGTCATCGGCGTGGGCGAAGGAGGTCAGGCTGAGGGCAATCAGCGAGCCCGCCGTCAGGCGTTTAATCAGTGGGGAATGGGTCAGATTGTTCATATTCAGGACTACAACATCCATCGGCTAGGTTAAAAAAAGTGACTCACTATAGCAAAAGCAGTCCTGCCCGGCATCCGTCTTTACCTGGAAGGTTAACAGGCGTATCAGCCTGTTAACCTTCAGGAAGAGGCCGCGACATTACCTTCCGCCAGGTGCGACCGTAATAAAAGAGGTTTGCTGAGCTTCACTGGTCAAACGCTGCTGCAATGCGCTGGCCTGCTGGCGTGAGGTAAAGCGTCCGAGTTGCACCCGGTACACATTGCCACTGCTCTGCACGGAGCCAGGCACACCAAACTGTTTGCTCAGCGTGTTCATCCACTGTTTTGCACGGGCAGGATCGCTAACCGCGCCAACCTGAACCACGTAAGCGGTGCCGGAAGCGGCTGGCTGACTGGCTGCCGTCGCGGGTGCGGCAACAGCCACGGCCGGGGCTGCAACGGCCGGAGAAGCGGCTGGCGCTTCCACGGGTTCGCTACCTTCAAGCACACCGGAACGTAAAGGCTGGGCGGCACCTAAAAAGCCGCTGCTCTGCACCGGGGCACCGAGGTTGTCATCGCTGCGCAGGCTGGCGTTATCGATCGGGTGTGATTCAGGTTGCTGGCTGGCGTCGCCCTGAGCCGGAGCGGCGTTATCGCCACCCATGACCGTCATACCGCCAGCGATATCCGGGCGGGCCGGCAGCGCATAGCTTTGCTTCGCCACTACAGTGCCAATGGTGCCCGGTCCGGACAGGCTGCCATCCGGCGCAACCTTGATGTAATCAACCTTGACCCTGGTATTGTTCGACATATTCAGGCGGTCGCCTGCAGCGCGGGAGAGATCGATAATCCTGCCTGGCGTATAGGGGCCACGGTCATTGACGCGCACCACTATCTGGCGGCCGTTGGCCAGATTAGTGACCCGCACATAGGCTGGCAGGGGCAGAGTAGGGTGCGCCGCGGTCAGGCCATCAGGATCATACTGCTCTCCGGTGGCCGTGCGGTTACCGCCCGCCTCTTCGCCATACCAGCTTGC
Source organism: Erwinia sp. E_sp_B01_1 (assembly GCF_036865545.1). Classification (NCBI taxonomy): domain Bacteria; kingdom Pseudomonadati; phylum Pseudomonadota; class Gammaproteobacteria; order Enterobacterales; family Erwiniaceae; genus Erwinia; species Erwinia sp. E_sp_B01_1. Next base: position 1,367,074 of record NZ_CP142208.1, read on the forward strand.
CAGCCCGGTTTCGCTGTAGTTGGAGGGATCTTTGATTATGCGGTAGGTTTTTCCGTTAACGCTGTAGTCCTGGCTGGTCCCTGGATTTTGCGCTTCATAACGCGGTTCCACACCGCCAATTTCCACTACCGGCCCGTTATAAGCAGGTTGCTGCGGGGCAGATGCCTGCTGCTGTTCAGGGGCAGTACAGGCTGCCAGCAGCGCCGTTGCCAGACCAATCCAAAGCCAATCCTTACGCATGTGTACGCCTCTTAAACGCTTTTTGACAACAGTTTTCGGTGGGTATGAATCGACATAATAATGCCAAACCCGGCCATCAGCACTATCAGGGCAGAACCGCCATAGCTGACCAATGGCAACGGAACCCCTACCACCGGCAGAATGCCGCTGACCATACCAATATTAACAAAAACATAAACAAAGAAGATCAACATCAACCCGCCGGCCATCACGCGTCCGAAGGTGGTTTGCGCCCGCGCCGCCATCATCAGCCCACGCATGATCACCAGGATGTAGAGTAGCAGTAGCACCAGGACGCCCACCAACCCTAATTCTTCTGCCAGCACGGCGAAAATGAAGTCGGTATGGCGTTCGGGTAAAAACTCAAGCTGGGACTGAGTCCCATGCAGCCAGCCTTTGCCGCGCAGCCCGCCCGACCCAATAGCAATTTTGGATTGAATAATGTGGTAGCCCGCCCCCAGGGGATCGCTCTCGGGATCCAGCAGCATCATCACGCGGTCCCGCTGGTAATCATGCATCAGGAAGAACCAGAGCACGGGCACAAAAGCGGCTACCAGCAGCACTGCCACGGCAATCAGTTTCCAGCTCATCCCGGATAAAAACAGCACGAACAGGCCGGAAGCGGCGATCAGGATTGAGGTTCCCAGGTCCGGCTGCGCCGCCACCAGCAGCGTGGGCATAAAGATCAGCACCAGCGCAATAGCGGTATTTTTTAACGTTGGCGGGCAGATATCGCGGTTGATAAAGCGTGCCACCATCAGCGGCACGGCAATCTTGGCTATCTCAGAGGGCTGGAATCGTACCACTCCCAGGTCCAGCCAGCGCTGCGCGCCTTTACTGATATGGCCAAAGGCATCCACGGCCACCAGCAGGATCACGCAGACGATATAGAGATAGGGCGCCCAGCCTTCATAGACCCGAGGCGGGATTTGAGCCATCACCAGCATGATCACGATACCCATCGCGATCTGACCAAGTTTGCGCTCCATCATGCCCGGATCCTGGCCGCTGGCACTCCAGATAACCAGAGCGCTGTATACCAGCAGGGCAAAAATCAGGATGAAAAACGTCGGGTCGACATGGATCCGGGTCCAGATGGTGCGTTTTTGGTGACGATCATTCATGACTATTCACCCTCGTAGCCCTGCGGCACAGGGGCGGCATCAGGCAGGTTGGTATTGTTATCACCGAGCATAATATGGTCCAGAATCTGGCGCATAATGGTGCCCACAGCCGGACCAGCCCCGCCGTTTTCCAGGATCATGGTGACAGCCACGCGGGGGTTGTCATAAGGCGCGTAGGCGGTCATAAGCTTGTGGTCGCGAAGGTGTTCAGCGATTTTATGCGCATTGTAGGTTTCATTGGCTTTCAGCCCATAGACCTGAGCTGTACCGGATTTAGCAGCAATTTTGTAAGGCGCGTCAGAGAAACTTTTTCTCGCCGTGCCGTTAGGGCGGTTTGCCACGCCGTACATACCATCTTTGGCGATTTCCCAGTAGCCGGAATGAATATCGGCAATAGGTGCGCTGACGGGCTGACGATAAGGAACGCGGACATTGTTCACCACGTTAGACTGCATCAGGTGCGGCGTTTTCACCATGCCATCATTGATCAGGGTCATCATCGCTTTATTCATCTGCACCGGGGTCGCAGTCCAGTAACCCTGGCCGATCCCCACCGGAATGGTGTCACCCTGATACCAGGGTTTTTTGAAGCGTTTCATTTTCCATTCACGCGTCGGCATATTGCCCGGCGTTTCTTCCACCAGGTCGATACCGGACAGATGGCCGTAACCAAATTTGTTCATCCAGTCGCCCAGGCGATCGATACCCATATCGTAGGCAACCTGATAGAAAAAGGTGTCAGCAGACTCTTCCAGTGATTTGGTGACGTTCAGGCGGCCATGTCCCCAGTGCTTCCAGTCGCGGAAGCGTTTTTCAGAACCGGGCAACTGCCACCAGCCGGGATCGAACAGGCTGGTATTTTTGTTGATCACGCCCGCCGTCAGGGCAGAGACAGCAATATAGGGTTTTACCGTGGAGGCAGGCGGATAGGCACCCTGCGTGGCACGGTTAATCAGTGGCCGGTTCGGGTCATTGAGCAGCATGTTGTAATCCTTGCTGCTGATGCCATCAACGAACAGATTCGGGTCATAGCTCGGCATCGACACCATTGCCAGGATATCGCCATTACGTGGGTCTGTGACCACTACGGCGGCGCGACTGCCCTGCAGCAGCGTTTCGATATACTGCTGAAGCTTAAGGTCAATAGTCAGGTAGATATCCTGCCCGGCCTGCGGTGACTGTTCATGAAGCTGGCGGATAACTCTGCCACGGTTGTTAACTTCCACCTCTTCATAACCGGTCTTGCCATGCAGCATCTCTTCATAAAAACGCTCAATGCCCAGCTTGCCGATATCATGGGTAGCGGCGTAGTTGGGCCATTTTCCCTCTTTATCGAGGCGCTCAACGTCCCGGTCGTTGATTTTCGACACGTAGCCCAGTACGTGCGTAAGGGCGGAGTTGTACGGATAATAGCGGCGCTGATAACCCTTAACTTCCACGCCCGGAAACGCATACTGGTTCACGGCAAAGCGGGCAACCTGCACATCATTCAGGCCTGTTTTTACCGGTATAGAGGTAAAGCGGCGTGAGCGCTTACGCTCTTTTTCAAAAGCCACAAGGTCTTCGTCAGTGAGATCGGCAATGGGCCGTAGCGCCTGCAGGGTTTTTTCGAGGTCTTCGACTTTTTCAGGCACCAGTTCAATCTGGTAAATGGTGCGGTTAAGCGCCAGAGGCAGACCGTTACGGTCAAAAATGATGCCGCGGCTGGGGGCGACCGGAACCAGTTTGATGCGGTTTTCGTTGGAGCGGGTGCTGTAATCCGTGTAGCGGATAATTTGCAGATGGTACAGATTGACCACCAGGATACCGGAAAGCACTAAAATGCCAAAAAAAGCGATCAGCGCACGGCGAACAAACAGTGTCTGCTCGGCGGTGTAGTCACGAAAAGAGTTACGTTGTAATTTCATCCGCTGTTTCAGTGTATCCCGTTGAGCTTATGGGCTATTCCCGATGATAAGGGTGATTCGCAGTAATGCTCCATGCACGGTACAGACTCTCCGCCACCAGCACGCGAACCAGCGGATGGGGCAGGGTAAGCTTAGAGAGGGACCAGGATTGTTCGGCTGCGGCCTTGCAGGCGGCTGACAATCCTTCCGGTCCGCCGATCAGCAGGCTGACATCGCGGCCATCCTGCTTCCAGCGCTCAAGCTGAGTTGCAAGCTGTGGGGTTTCCCACGGCTGACCCGGAATATCCAGCGTGACAATACGATTGCCTTTACCCGTGGCGGCCAGCATCAGTTCACCCTCTTTGTCGAGAATGCGTTTGATGTCGGCGTTTTTGCCGCGCTTACCGGCAGGAACTTCGGTCAGTTCCAGCGGCATATCTTTAGGAAAACGACGCAGATACTCAAGAAATCCGGTCTGCACCCAATCCGGCATTTTGGTGCCGACGGCGACCAGCTGCAACTTCACGGCTTAACTCCAGAGTTTTTCGAGTTCGTAGAGCTGACGGCTCTCTTCCTGCATCACATGAACAATCACGTCGCCCAGATCGACCACGACCCAGTCGGCGGTGGCTTTGCCAGCGATACCCAGAGGTTTCAGACCGGCAGCACGGGATTCCTGTACCAGATGATCGGCAATGGAAGCTACGTGACGTGTTGAGGTACCGGTGCAGATAATCATGCAGTCGGTAATGCTGGATTTGCCCTGAACGTTAATAGAAACAATATCCTGAGCTTTTAAATCGTCGATTTTATCAATGACGAAGTCTTGGAGTGCTTGACCTTGCAAAAGGTTCCCCCTGGAAAATGGTTGACTCAATTAGGGTACATCCTGACAGGACTAAATGTCACTTATCGCTCACGACGGGAGCCTGAGGCGTGGTATCAGAATGTGGCTTAGTATCCCATGCCAGCGTTCAGGATCCACTAAACAAAGTTTTGTGAATTTGTGTCTTCACCTGCGTGGCGCCAAAGCATGGCAGCGGAGAATAGCAGCCCAGCAATAAGAGTCAATGGTATCGGCGCTTATTCCGGAGATGAACTTGACGGGGAAGGGGGCGGGGATGAAAAAGGGCCAGGAGAGAGAGGGCGATAACGAGGGTAAATTCTCTGCCTTCCTGGCCAACAGACGACGGCATAATGCTGCCGCTGATTTCAGTTTCTGTTATTCAGCGATCACGACATCCGGGAAATGCTCTTTGACGCAGCTTTCATAATCGCCTTTTTTGAAGGCGCTGTAGGCAGTCTGATAGCCAACCAGTTTACAGGCGTAACTTTTCCCACCCGGATTGCCTTCTTTGTAATCCCAGCTCTCTTCCCAGTACACAGGGATAGCGCCGGCACCCCTTTCCGAAAATTGCTGCATACCTTTACATCCCAGCACTTCATTTTTTGGCACGGAGACATTCAGCGCCTGCGCAAAAGCTTTGTAGTATTTAATACGATTCAGTGACTGGGCAATTTCCTGGCTGCCACCACACTCCACGCCACCATTGATGATTTGCGTGGTGACGCCAAAGCCCGGGGTCAGGCCGGAAGTTTTATCGTAATCATTGGGCTGCCAGGTGCCGTCGATAACAAATTGCATGCTTGGCTTAGGCGGCTGAGGATAAATATAGAAGAAGATGGCGCTGGCCAGGTTCAGCCAGGTATCAGCAACAAGTTCTGGTTTATCGAGCAGAGTCCGCACATCACCAAACATCGCTTCAGAGAAGGGGCCATAGTTATAGTTGTAGCTCAGCTGTTTGGCACCCCGGCCAAAATAGCTCAGGTACTGCCCATTTTTATCCTTACCGCAAGGCCAGGCTTTTCCCTGCCAGGTGGCTGGATTACACTCTCCGTTATAACCATTTGGCTGACCTTCAGCCCAGCCCATTTCACGCACCCAGTGCAGACCCTGGCGCCATTCCGGAATGGCGCTGTGAACATTGTGCTCACCGGTTTCCTGTGCAAAGTGCGCAAACATGGTAGCCAGCGTTTTGCGACAAATCTCTTCTGCATTGCGCCCATCGTCGAAATCACCGCAAAGACGCGGGAATTTTCCGACGGCTTTAAGCAGGTTTTCGTAGGTATAAGCCGGGTCACGACTGGAGAAAAGATGGTCCCAGCGCTCCGCGTCGATGATTTTTTCTACCAGCTTAACGTTGGCGGGGTTATTTTTGTTTCCGGCAGCAATCTTCTCAACGCTGTCGTTATCCAGCGTGGCGATCGATTTTTTGACTGCGGTCATGATGGTGCTGTTGGTCAGTTCTGCTTCAGCCTCTGCCAGTTCCGCACGGGTCAGGGTTTTGGTTTTTACCGGGTCCGCTTTATCCCCGGCGGATCCTTCACCCGCGCCGTTGCTTTCGCTGCCGGTAAAGATTTTCCAGGCTGATTCCCAGCCAAAGCCTGCACCCGGTTCATAGGCAGCAGCAATGCCGTTGCACCATGCTGCCACGCCAGGCAGGCAGACATAGTTTTTACCGGCATGGCTGACTACGTCCCCTGATTTATATGCGCCGCCTGCTTTATAAGCCGGGTAATCTGAAGGGGCAACCTCTTCTGCTGTATTGTCTTCAGGCTGGGGAGTGACGTCTGGAGTCCCGGCATCAGGGGTTTCCGGGTTACTGCTGATTTTTTCCCACGGAGAATCCCAGGCATTTTCGACGGCTGCATCGGGACGCTGACCCGCACCTACCCACCATTTTGCATGGTAATCGTTGCCATTGAGGGTGACATAGGCGCCCCCGGTATAGCTTTGGGCCGGATTATAGGTTTCATAGGCAAAGGCATTGAAGGATAAAGCAACACAGCTGGCTAGCAGCAGCTTTTTGAAGCCTTTGTTTTTGTTACTGTGCATAAATTAAAACTCCCTGATTACTGTGTCAGGGGGAATATCCCCTGCAAGCCCCACGCCGGGCTTGTCAGGTGATTTTATTTCTGAATGTTTCTTAAGCCCATATTTTGGTGCTTAACTAAGCGGGAAAGCGTAAAAAACGCGCGTTTTATGGGGGGTAGCATCAGGCAGAATTAAACCAGCCCGCTGATTTAAAAATTTAAGTTAAATCAGTGGTTACCGCTTTATCCTGAATCTATGAGGAAGGCGCTGACTTAAGAGTAAAGGTTGTGCTGATCCATCCAGTTGATAACTGGCGCTGGCAGCAGCCCCGCAACTGAGTTCCCGGCATGGCGCCGTTCACGGATTTCAGTTGCGGAAATGTCCAGCATGGCCGTCTCTGCCAGGTAAATGCAGCCCGAAGGTTGCTGATGCAGGTGCGAGATGTTTGTAGTCTGGTGGTCAGCAAGCCACTTTTTCAGTTCAGGCAGAGGCATCTGTTCGGGATAACCGGGACGTTTACAGACCAGTAAATGACAGTAATCCAGCAGTTCCTCCCAGCGATGCCACTTGTGTAATGTCAGCAGGGAATCCTGTCCGATAATAAACCCCAGCGGCTGATCTTTCCCTCGTTCTTGCCGCAACGCGATCAGCGTCTCGAGGGTATAAGAGGGGGTCTCACGTTGCATTTCCCGCAAATCAATGTCGAATAACGGATTGTCGGCTATTGCCAGCCTGATCATCTCCACCCGCTGCGCTGGTGTGGCTTCTGGCTGCGGGCGGTGAGGAGGGACATTATTGGGCATCAGCGTCACTTTTTGCAGGCCGGTCAGCTTTGCCAGCGCTTCAGCCGGTTTCAGGTGGCCGTAATGCACAGGATCGAAAGTGCCGCCAAACAGCGCCTGGAGTGAGCGGGTATCAGACATCGCAGAAGCTCAGCGGAAAGGAACTTTGACACAACAGCAGGGAGAGCGTCTCCAGCTCTGACCACACCGACTGACCATAATCCTGCTTCAGGGTCAGCTCAATGCGGGTCAGCAGATGAATGGCCTGCGCAAGCTGTCCGGCGGAGAGACGTTGCAGGGCTTCACTGTAAAGTGGGCGACGGTTTTGCCATACCCGTTGCTGATCGAACAGCGTTCTCAGAGGCGTGTTTACACTCTGACGTTGCAACGTCAGCAGGGTAAGCAGCTCGCGCTGCAGGGTACGTAAAAGGATCACCGGCTCGCTGTCTTCAGCCCGCATCTGGCGCAATATATGCTGTGCACGTTTGCTTTTACCGGCCAGCAAAGCATCCACCCAGTGGAAGGGGGTAAAGTGAGCGGCATCATTAACCGCCTGCTGCACCCTTGGTAGCGTGAGCTTACCGTCTGGCCACAACAGTGACAGCCGTTCCAGCGCCTGAGCCAGAGCCAGCAGATTACCTTCGTAGCAGTAACAAAGCAGCTGAATAGCGGCTTCATCCACGCTGAGCTTGAGGCTTTTAGCCCGCGTTGCGGCCCAGCGAGGAAGCTGAGTATGTTCAGGTGTCTGACAGGGAACCACCACACCGTGCGCACTCAGCGCTTTAAACCACGCGCTGTTCTCCTGCGCTTTGGTCAGCCGGGTAGCCCGCAACATCAGCAGGATATCAGCATGGAGCAGCGTAGAGAGGGTGAGCAGCTGTTCACCGATAGCGGCATTAGGGCCATTTTCAGGAAGCGTCAACAGCAGGGTCTGACGGCTGGCAAACAGGCTCAATGCCTGGCAGGTCGAAAAGATCGCATCCCAGTCGGTGTAAGCATCCGTCACTACACTGAAGTGTTCGGTGAAGCCCTGCTGTTGGGCAGCCGCGCGCACCGCATCCTGGGATTCCTGCAGTAAAAGGGGATCGTTGCCGGTCAGAATGTAACAAGCGCGCAGCCCCTCATGGAGCTGCGCGCTTAACTGCTCAGGGTAGATCCTGATCATCTTGCCAGTGAGTCGTCTGGTAAAACGGACTGTGGAGACGTTTGATCAATCGCCGCTGGCGCAGTGTCCAGCGTGTTGATTGAGCTATCATTCTCTGCGGCATGCACTGTCAGCAGTTTACGGACCAGCTGTTGAGAAGCCTGAGTACGCATTTCACTGATGATGATGTTCTGCTCAGAGTCCTTAGCCAGGGCGGCCAGCGGGTTATCAAAGAACGTACGGTAGACCGTTGCGCTGATTGGGTAGATCCCTTTATTAGGAACCAGAACCTGAGCACGAACAGTCATCACCATAGAGTACTCTGCCGTTTTGCCATCCTGGAAGATCGAGGCGGTATCTTTGCCCTGGGAAGCACCCAGCAGACGCAGAGACGGAAGGTCAGTACGCAGGCCTGGATCGTCCAGTACAGTAACGTTATTGAGGCGCAGCTCTTCACGCACGGCGCGGGTTAGCGGGCCATACGGGTCGGAAGTATCCAGCACCATCGTTTTCATTTCTTGCGGAACCGCAGTGGTTCCGCGCAGATGAAAGCCACAACCTGCGGTGATCAACACCGCAAGACCCAGCATCACAGACAAAATCGGATGTCGCACAATTCCTCCTGACATCAACCCACGACCAGGTTAAGCAGCTTGCCCGGTACGTAAATCACTTTACGAATGGTGACGCCATCAAGATATTTGGCGACCAGATGCTCCTGCGCGGCACGAGCCTGAACCTGTTCCTGCGTTGCATCAGCCGGAACGGTAATTTTGCCACGTACTTTACCATTAACCTGAATCACCACCAGCAGAGAATCTTCCACCATTGCGGATTCATCAGCGACCGGCCACGGCGCGTTATCAATATCGCCTTCGCCGCCCAGAGCCTGCCACAGCGTGAAGCAGGCGTGCGGCGTGAACGGATAAAGCAGACGAACCACAGCCTGCAACGCCTCCTGCATCAGGGCGCGATCCTGCTCGCTCTCCTGAGGGGCACGAGCCAGCTTGTTCATCAGCTCCATAATCGCCGCGATGGCGGTATTGAAGGTCTGACGACGGCCAATGTCATCGGCCACTTTGGCGATGGTTTTGTGCAGTTCGCGACGCAGTGATTTTTGATCGTCATTGAGGCTGGACACATCGAGCGCGACCGTCGGGCCTTTCTCGCTGTGTTCGAAGGCCAGACGCCAGACGCGTTTCAGGAAGCGGTTAGCCCCTTCCACACCGGATTCCTGCCATTCCAGCGTCATCTCAGCCGGTGAAGCGAACATCATAAACAGACGCACGGTATCAGCACCGTAACGCTCAACCATCACCTGAGGATCAATGCCGTTGTTTTTAGACTTGGACATCTTACTCATGCCAGCGTAAACCAGCTCGCGTCCGGTGGCGTCGGTGGCTTTGGTGATGCGGCCTTTCTCATCGCGCTCAAGCGTTACGTCAACCGGAGAAACCCAGTTGCGTTCGCCGTTGAGGCCCAGATAATAGAAGGCATCAGCCAGAACCATACCCTGGCAAAGCAGACGTTTAGCCGGCTCGTTCGAGGTCACCAGACCCGCATCACGCAGCAGCTTGTGGAAGAAGCGGAAGTAGAGCAGGTGCATGATGGCGTGTTCGATGCCGCCGACATATTGATCTACCGGCAGCCAGTAGTTGGCTGCAGCCGGGTCCAGCATGCCTTTGTCGTAATCCGGGCAGGTGTAGCGGGCATAGTACCAGGAAGACTCCATAAAGGTGTCAAAGGTATCGGTTTCGCGGAACGCAGGCTGACCGTTAACGGTGGTTTTAGCCCATTCCGGATCGGCTTTGATCGGGCTGGTGATCCCATCCATGACCACGTCTTCTGGCAGGATAACCGGCAGCTGGTCTTCCGGCGTTGGCATCACAGTGCCATCTTCCAGCGTCACCATTGGGATTGGCGCACCCCAGTAGCGCTGACGGGAAACACCCCAGTCGCGCAGACGGTAATTTACTTTACGCTCGCCCACACCGCTTGCGGCCAGTTTGTCGGCAATAGCATTGAAGCCAGCGTCATAGGAGAGGCCGTCAAACTCACCGGAGTTAAACAGCGTACCTTTTTCGGTCATGGCAGCTTCAGCCAGATCGGGCTGGCTGCCGTCGGCATTCAGGATCACCGGCTTGATGCTGAGATCGTATTTGGTGGCGAACTCCCAGTCACGCTGGTCGTGGCCCGGAACGGCCATCACGGCACCGGTGCCGTATTCCATCAGCACAAAGTTGGCAACCCACACCGGCAATTTCTCGCCAGAAAGCGGATGAACGGCAAACATGCCGGTCGCCATGCCTTTCTTCTCCATGGTCGCCATTTCAGCTTCGGCAACCTTGGTATTACGGCATTCGGCAATAAAATCGGCCAGCGCCGGATTCATTGCTGAGGCTGCTGCAGCCAGCGGATGACCTGCCGCCACGGCCAGATAGGTTACACCCATAAAGGTGTCAGGGCGGGTGGTGTAGACGCTGAGCTTTTCAGTGCTGTCAGCCACATCAAAGGTGATTTCCACCCCTTCGGAACGGCCAATCCAGTTACGCTGCATGGTTTTGACCTGCTCAGGCCAGCTTTCCAGCGTGTCCAGGTCGTTCAGCAGTTCATCAGCGTAATCGGTAATTTTAACGAACCACTGTGGGATCTCTTTGCGCTCAACTTTGGTATCGCAGCGCCAGCAGCAGCCATCAATAACCTGCTCGTTAGCCAGCACGGTCTGATCGTTCGGGCACCAGTTAACCGCTGAGGTCTTTTTATAAACCAGGCCTTTTTCGTAAAGCTTAGTGAAGAACCACTGCTCCCAGCGATAGTATTCTGGCTGGCAGGTAGCCAGTTCACGATTCCAGTCATAGCCGAAGCCCAGCAGTTTCAACTGGTTCTTCATATAGGCGATGTTGTCGTAGGTCCAGGGAGCGGGTGCGGTGTTGTTTTTTACTGCCGCGCCTTCAGCAGGCAGGCCAAACGCATCCCAGCCAATCGGCTGCAGGACGTTTTTGCCCAGCATACGCTGGTAGCGGGAAATCACATCACCGATGGTGTAATTGCGAACATGACCCATATGGAGGCGGCCAGAAGGATAGGGCAGCATGGAGAGGCAGTAGTACTTCTCTTTACCTTCCTCTTCGGTCACGTTGAACGTTTGCTTCTCATCCCAGTGCTGTTGGACATGGGATTCTATCTCTTCCGGGCGGTATTGCTCTTGCATGGCAGCCAGTAGTCCTTTGTAAACTTTTTATGAGTTCGTTCAGATCCGCATAGCATAGCTGATCCCTACCCGGCGCAACAACAGTAACCGCCCAGACAAGCGGCATTTCTCTGCAAGCTGGAAGATAACAGGCAATTTTTGCAGGCGGCCATCCGCAAAAAAATGATTGGCGCTAGAATTAAAAGGTAACGTATTGGTGCGTTAAGGAGAAAAAATGAACAAGGTTGCTCAGTATTATCGTGAACTGGTCTCTTCTCTGACGGAAAGAATCAATCGGGGAGAGCATGATATTGATGCGCTGGTAGAAAGTGCCAGACAGCGCATGAACAACCGCGGGGAGTTAACCCGCAGCCAGATTGATGATGTCACCCGTGCTGTGCGCAGAGATCTGGAGGAGTTCGCCCGGAGCTACACGGAGACTCAGGATGATTCCGGCGACAGCGTATTTATGCGCGTTATCCGTGAAAGCGTGTGGAAGGAGCTGGCGGACATAACCGATAAGAGTCAGCTTGAGTGGCGTGAAGTTTTTCAGGACCTGAATCACCACGGCGTGTACCAAAGCGGTGAAGTCGTAGGGCTTGGTAATCTGGTCTGTGAACAATGTCAGTTTACCCGCGCTATTTACACGCCCGAAACGCTGACACGCTGTCCGGAATGCGGCAACGATCAGTTCCAGCGGCAACCATTCGAGCCTTAATTTAGTGGGCAGAGGGAATAGCTAAGGGCGGATTGCTCCGCCCTTGAGATTAATGCAGGATTTTAGCCAGGAAGTCTTTCGCGCGATCGGATTGCGGATTGGTAAAGAAGTCATCTTTCGGTGAATCTTCGACAATCTTTCCTTCATCCATAAAGATCACCCGGTTCGCCACTTTACGGGCAAAGCCCATTTCGTGGGTCACCACCATCATGGTCATCCCCTCGTTTGCCAGCTCAACCATCACATCCAGCACTTCATTGATCATTTCCGGATCGAGTGCGGAGGTGGGCTCATCAAACAGCATGGCAATCGGGTCCATGCAAAGCGCACGGGCGATAGCGACACGCTGTTGCTGACCGCCGGAAAGCTGGCCCGGATGCTTGTTAGCGTGTGCAGAAAGGCCCACACGCTCCAAAAGCTTCAGGCCCTTTTTACGCGCTTCTTCTTTATCGCGCTTCAGAACTTTGACCTGGGCCAGCGTCAGGTTTTCAACGATTGTCAGGTGGGGGAACAGCTCAAAATGCTGGAACACCATGCCGACTTTGGAACGCAGTTGCGCCAGATTAGTGCGCTTGTCGTTCACAGCGGTCCCGTTTACTTCAATCCTGCCTTCCTGAACAGGCTCTAATCCGTTAACCGTTTTGATCAGCGTGGATTTTCCGGAACCGGACGGGCCGCAGACTACCACTACTTCGCCTTTTTTCACTTCAGTTGTGCAGTCGGTCAGTACCTGAAAGTGACCATACCACTTAGAAACGTTTTTCAGGGTAATCATTTAAACCGTCCTTTTTTTCTTTAAATAGCTGACCAACAGCGAAGCGCTAAGGCTGATAACAAAGTAAACCGCACCGGCAAACAGGACCATTTCGATTTCGGTACCGTTATTGATGCCAATGGTGTCGGCGGTACGGAAGAAGTCAGCAAGGCTGAGTACGTAAACCAGAGAGGTGTCCTGGAAAAGCACAATGCCCTGAGTAAGCAGCAACGGCACCATGGCGCGGAAGGCCTGCGGCAGGATGATCAATTTCATCGACTGCCACTGTGTCATACCTAAAGCCAGCGCAGCGCTGCCCTGACCCCGGGCAATACTCAGAATACCGGCGCGGATAATTTCGGAATAATAGGCTGCTTCAAACAGTGAGAAGGCCACCATGGCTGAAATCAGGCGGATATCGGTTTTCGGCGAGAGGCCAAGCACCTGCTGCAGGAAACTTGGCACTACCAGATAGAACCACAACAGCACCATGACCAGAGGCACGGAGCGGAACAGGTTGACGTAAAGCCGGGCAAACCAGCTGACAGGCTTAAAGCTGGACAGGCGCATTACCGCCAGCAGGGTCCCCCAGACAATACCAAACACTACCGCAGTGACGGTGATCTTGAGCGTAATCACCAGCCCGTTCAGCAGATAAGGAAGGTTTGGAACAATGGTGCTCCAGTCAAACTCGTACATTATTTGCCTCCCATGCCGCCGGGCAGGCGAACTTTACGCTCCACCAGGCTCATCAGCAGCATTATCACCATGTTGATGCCGATATAGGCCAGGGTGATAGCAGTAAAGGATTCATAGGCGTGAGCTGAGTAGTCCAGCAGCTTACCCGCCTGTGCGGCCATATCAACCAGACCAATGGTCGAGGCGATGGCTGAGTTTTTGACCAGGTTAAGCATCTCTGAGGTCATCGGCGGCACAATCACACGATAGGCATTGGGTAACAGCACATAACGATAGGTTTGCGGCAGCGTCAGGCCCATGGCCAGACCGGCATTCTTCTGACCCGTAGGCAGCGACTGAATAGCGGCACGAACCTGTTCACAGACGCGCGCGGCGGTAAACAAGCCCAGACAAAGAACAGAGCAGGTGAAGAACTGAATATTGGGATCCAGTTCAGATTTGAACCACATACCAATATTTTCCGGCAGCAGTTCCGGCACCACCAGATACCAGATAAAGAACTGCACAATTAGCGGCACATTACGGAACAGCTCTACATAGCAGGTGCCGAGGCCAGAAAGCAGACGGTTGGGAACGGTGCGCAATATTCCAAACAGCGAACCGACGCAAAGGGCGATAATCCACGCACAAACTGAGACGGCAATGGTGACCTGAAAGCCTGACCACAGCCACCCCAGATAGGTGGTATTACCGAAGGGGGCCTGTTGCAGGAAAATACCCCAGTTCCAATCGATTGACATAAATAACTCCGGGAGAAAAAAGGGTAGCGAAGCTACCCTGAAGATTGATGAGAGGCTCTGTTGTACGTTATGGGGAACGACCACTTCGCACCTTCGCCCGCCTTCCGGTTGGGTAATTCGCCGGTAAAGCCTGGCTGTTGTCTGTCCGAGCCTGGGTTCAACAATCATAGGGCAGCCATGAGCCGCCCTTATTTTCATTATTAGTTCAGTGCCTTGTCATTTGGCGTTTTGAACGTCGCTTTCATATCATCAGACAGGGCGAAGTTCATGTTGAGGTTTTTAGGCGGAATAGGGTTGCTGAACCACTTATCAAACCACTTTGAAGCTTCACCAGAGGTCTGAGCTTTAGCGATGGTATCGTCCATCAGCTTTTTAAAGCCGGCATCATCTTTGCGCAGCATACAACCGTAGGCTTCTTTCGACTGTGGCGTGCCGAGAATTTCCCAGTTGTCTGGTTTCTTGGCTTTCGCACGTTCACCCGCCAGCAGAGCATCATCCATCATAAAGGCTACAGCACGCCCGCTTTCCAGCGTACGGAAGGAGTCGCCGTGATCTTTGGCGCTGATGATGCGCATCTCCATTTTCTTATCGTCATTCAGCTTGTTCAGCAGAATTTCAGAAGTGGTGCCGGAGGTGACGACAACGGTTTTGCCTTTCAGATCCGCGAAATCCTTGATTGGACCGCCTTTCTTCACCAGCAAACGGGTACCGATAACAAAAATGGTGTCGGAGAAAGCAGCCTGTTTCTGACGCTCAGCGTTGTTAGTGGTTGAGCCACACTCAAAGTCATAGGTGCCGTTTTGCAGCAGCGGGATACGGTTTTGCGAAGTGATCGGCAGCATTTTTACCTGCAGATCGGGTTTGTTCAGTTTGGCTTTGATCGCTGCCACTATGGCATCGGAATAGGCCTGAGAGTAGCCGACAACTTTTTGCTGATTATCGTAGTAAGAGAAAGGAACAGAAGATTCACGGTGGCCTACAACAACTACGCCACTTTTAGCAATTTTGTCCAGGGTAGCGGATTGCGCTGCATCTTCTGCATGGGCGATACCGGATGAAAGGCCAGCCAGTGCAAGGCACAGCCCCAGTTTCCGTAATTTCATCTCCAACTCCTTCGTTGTGTGGCGTCAAAACGTTGCGCCGGTTTGTGTTTAATTCCGAGCTTTTCTTTTTTATCCCAGGGCGTGACCGCACTCTGAATAGCCCTAACATAGCCGAATGTTAACGCGATGAAACAAGAAAGTTTCTTTTTTGCGAAGCGTGCCGCACCAAATAAAGGCATTCATTTGTCGCCTGCTCCACCCTGGGGCATTTATTGACCTTTAACAGTGCATGCGCGGTTTATGGCTGGTGTCAGACAAACCGTTCAGCGGTTTCACCCTAGGGTTTTGCAACCATCGTGCCAAAATGTTTTTGAAGAAACATTTGTCAGCATGATGTGCTTAGTGGAGAGGGGGAGAAGTGAGTTCCAAAAAAAACGCTGAACCGGTAAGGATTCAGCGTTTCGATCTGACAGCAGGATTCAGCTAGCGGCGTTTTCTTAAGCCCTGAACCGTGGCGGCAATGCCAAACAGCAGGGTAATTATCCATACCGGCCAGTTGCCAAACCGGGCATAAGGCGTCAGTCCCTGCGTGGGCGTCAACTGAGTGGCAAGCACGCCGGCCTTGAACTGCGGGATCATCTCTTCAGCATCACCATTAGCATTGATTACCGCCGTAACGCCATTGTTGGTATCACGCAGTAAAGGCCTGCCCAGTTCCAGAGCGCGCATCCGCGCCATCTGGAAATGCTGCCAGGGACCAATAGAGTGACCAAACCAGGCATCATTGGAGATGGTCAGCAGGAAATCGGTATCAGGGCGGAAGTTATCCCGTACCTGTTGCCCCAGCACAATCTCATAGCATATTGCCGCCGTCAGATTATATCCCGCCACCTTTAGCTGGGGCTGGATATAGGAGCCACGGCTGAAAGAGGACATAGGTAAATCAAAGAACGGTGCCAAAGGTCTGAGCAGGGCCTCAAGCGGAACAAATTCACCAAAGGGCACCAGATGGTTTTTCTGGTAACGGTTGCTGCTGCTGTAGTCGTAAGGCTTATCACCCCCCAACACTATGATTGAGTTGTAATCGTGATAACGATTATGCTCAAGCCGCGAATCAACAATGCCGGTAATCAGGCTGCTGCCGTTAGCACGCAGCTCCTGATCGACAGATTTCAGGAAGGGCTGCTGGTTAGATTCCAGATCCGGGATCGCTGACTCAGGCCAGATGATAATCGGCGCTTTGCCCACAAATGGACGACTGAGCGAAGTGTAAGTTTTCAGCGTGTTGATCAGCTGTTCAGGATCCCACTTCAACGACTGTGGAATATTGCCCTGCACCATCGCAATGTTCACTTCACGTTCGGGCAGAGCCTGATACCAGCTGATCTGTCGTAGCGGCCAGGGAAGCAGCAGCAAAGCCAGTGCAATCACGCCTGCAATCCAGTGACGTTTCACCACAGCAAACACGGCCAGGCCGGAAACGACCATCAGCATGAAGGTAATGCCTTCGACCCCAAACAGCGGCCCCAGACCTTTCAGCGGTCCGTCAATCTGACTGTAGCCAAACTGAAGCCACGGGAAGCCTGTCAGGATCCAGCCGCGTAAAAATTCGGTGATTTGCCACAAGACGGGAGCGGCAACCACAAGACGCAACAGGGATGTTTTGGGAAACAACCGGTTAAGCAGGGCTGCAAACAGCATCGTAAAGAGTGAGAGCCAGGCGGCCAGCAGGACAACCAGCAACACGTTAACCGGGCCGGGCATCCCGCCAAAAGTGGCAATGCTGACATAGACCCAGTTGATGCCGCTGCCGAAAAGCCCCATGCCCCACACAAAACCTGTCGCCGTAGCCTGGCGAGTGGAGCGATTGAGCGTCAGGGTCAGCAGACCGGCAAGAGAAACCAGCGCGGCAGGCCAGAAATCGTAGGGGGAAAACGAAAGGGTGCCAAAGGCACCCGTCATCAGCGCTAAAAGCAGGCGAACCCGCTGACGCTGGTACAGTGAGGCAATAGCCATAAAGAATTATTCTTCCAGTATCGGTTGCGGCGAGTTTTCCGGAATTTTGACGTGAACCTGGATGATACGACGGCTGTCGGCCATAGCGACCTTGAACTGATAGCCCTCAATCTCAATGCTTTCACCACGTGCCGGCAGATGACCAAATGCCTGCATAACCAGTCCGCCGATAGTATCGACCTCTTCATCACTGAAGTTGGTTTCAAAGACTTCGTTAAAGTCTTCAATAGGTGTCAGCGCACGGATGGTATAGGTGTGACGGCTCAACTGGCGGATATCACGATCTTCTTCATCGTCATACTCATCCTCAATTTCACCCACGATGAGCTCAAGGATATCTTCAATCGTGACCAGTCCGGAGACGCCACCGAATTCATCGATAACAATCGCCATATGATAGCGCTGGGAACGGAACTCTTTCAGCATCCGATCCACGCGTTTGCTTTCCGGCACCACCACGGCCTGGCGCAGCACTTTTTCCATGCTGAACGGGGAAGATCCACTGCTCATAAACGGCAACAGATCTTTGGCCATCAGAATGCCTTCAACATGGTCTTTGTCTTCGCTGATCACCGGGAAACGGGAGTGTGCAGACTCGATAATCACGCCGAGGCACTCTTCCAGAGACTGGTTGCGCTTCAGGGTGATCATCTGCGAGCGGGGGATCATGATGTCACGCACGCGCTGCTCGGCAATATCCATCACGCCTTCAAGCATGTCGCGGGTATCCGGATCGATCAGATCGTTCTGTTCAGAATCGCGGATCAGCTCCAGCAGGTCATTGCGGTTTTTAGGCTCACCGTGAAACAGCTGGTTGAGGATAAGGGTGAAAAATCCCTTTTTGGTACTGGGACTGTCATTATTCTGTGAATGGTCATCGCTCATGGCGTTTTTGTTTCTGTCACTCTTGTCGTGTGAAGGGGTGTCCCTGCCTGCAGGCTGCACAGCTCAGGGACAATGTCAGGCCTCAAGGCCTGCTTAAGGTAACTCTTTCTCCGAAATGTACGGATCGTCATAACCAAGAGCAAGCATTATCTCAGTCTCTATCGATTCCATCTCTTCGGCTTCGTCATCTTCGATATGATCATAGCCCAGCAAATGCAGGCTTCCGTGCACCACCATATGGGCCCAATGGGCAAGCAGGGGCTTTTCCTGCTCAGCAGCTTCCTGCTCCACAACCTGACGACATATAATCAGGTCGCCAAGCAGCGGCAGCTCAATACCCGGGGGGGCTTCGAACGGGAACGAAAGCACGTTAGTGGGTTTATCTTTCCCACGATAGGTGTGATTCAGCTCATGGCTTTCAGCTTCATCCACCACCCTTACGGTCACTTCGCTCTCTTCCTGAAACTTCGGGAGTACGGCCTCCAGCCAGCAGCGAAAATCAGATTCTGCCGGTAAACCTTCAGTTTTCTCGCAGGCGAGTTGCAAATCGAGAATTACGGTGCTCATTTCTGCTCCTGCGCGGCCAGTTGTAGCGCCAGTGCTTCACGTTTGCGTTCTTCAGCCTGTGCATCACGCCGTTTCTGATCGGCGGCTTCCCAGGCTTCATAAGCGATAACCACCCTGGCCACCACCGGATGACGTACCACATCTTCACTGTGGAAGAAGTTGAAGCTAATCTCTTCGACCTCAGACAGCACTTCAATAGCATGGCGCAGGCCGGATTTAAGGTTACGGGGCAGATCAATCTGCGTCACGTCGCCTGTGATCACCGCTTTGGAGTTAAAGCCAATACGGGTCAGGAACATCTTCATCTGTTCGATGGTGGTGTTCTGGCTTTCATCAAGAATAATAAAGGCGTCGTTCAGCGTACGGCCACGCATATAAGCCAGCGGGGCAACTTCAATCACGTTACGCTCAATCAGCTTCTCCACGCGCTCGAAGCCCAGCATTTCGAACAGGGCGTCGTACAGAGGGCGCAGATAGGGATCGACTTTCTGGCTGAGATCGCCCGGCAGGAAGCCCAGTTTTTCACCGGCTTCCACTGCCGGACGGGTCAGCATGATTCGACGGACTTCCTGACGCTCAAGCGCATCCACGGCAGCGGCTACGGCCAGATAGGTTTTACCTGTCCCCGCAGGACCCACACCGAATGTGATGTCATGGTCGAGAATATTGGCTACGTACTGCGCCTGATTAGGCGTACGCGGTTTGATGACGCCCCGTTTGGTTTTGATGTTCACCGCTTTACCAAACTCCGGCACGCTGTCAGCGCTTTGTTCCAGTACGCGGCTCTCTTTGATAGCCAGGTGGATCTGTTCCGGATCGATATCCGGAATATGCCCACGCACCGGCGCGGTGTCCACATAGAGATCGCGGAGGATTCGGGCGGCGGCATCAACGATCAACGCCTTGCCCACCAGCTTGAAGGCGTTGTCGCGGCGATTGATCTCAATCCCCAGACGACGCTCCAGCTGTTTGATGTTGTCATCAAAAGGACCGC
The DNA here is from genome assembly GCF_036865545.1 of Erwinia sp. E_sp_B01_1. Lineage (NCBI taxonomy): Bacteria > Pseudomonadati > Pseudomonadota > Gammaproteobacteria > Enterobacterales > Erwiniaceae > Erwinia > Erwinia sp. E_sp_B01_1. Next base: position 1,386,731 of record NZ_CP142208.1, read on the forward strand.
ACAGGCTCAGCAGACGAGGGTTGTCGGTCGGCTCTAACGTAATTTCACGTGTTTCAATATTCAAACTAATCCTTTGGGTCGCTCAGGGCCAGTTGAGGATGGCAGGTCATGGGCTATCAACGCCTTTCGCAGGCGGGCCATAAGTGAAGTATTTATGGCACAGCCAAAAGGCGCAAGCACTGAAGAGGATATTTGGGCGTCGCCTTGATAAAGCAAGGGTAAACCGGTGAATTGCTGCGGCGAACCTGCGAAGTCCGCCGCATTTATTCGGGGATTCAAGGCTGGAAGGACCCCACGCCCAGCTCGTCTTCTTTGCGCGTACGGGCGATAACAGATGAAGGGGCTTCAGCAATGCGCAGGTTCATTTGCTCTTCTTTCAGCACTACCACACCACGCATTGAGTTTGGGTGAACTTCGATAATTTCCACATCTACGAATTTACCAATCAGCTCTGGCGTGCCTTCAAAGTTAACCACCCGGTTACACTCTGTGCGTCCGGCAAGCTCCATCACATTCCTGCGGGAAACCCTCTCCACCAGGATGCGCTGTACGGTCCCCAGCTTGCTCCGGCTCCAGCGCATCACCTGCTGATTGATACGCTCCTGCAGGATCCACAGCCGCTGTTTTTTCTCTTCTTCACTGACATCATCCGGCAAATCCGCTGCCGGCGTGCCCGGACGGGCAGAATAGATGAAGCTGAAGCTGGTATCGAAGTTCACTTCGCCGATCAGCTTCATGGTCTGTTCAAAGTCCTGCTGCGTTTCACCAGGGAAGCCGATAATAAAGTCGGAACTCATCTGGATATCAGGGCGCGCCGCCAGCAGTTTGCGAACGATCGCTTTGTACTCAAGCGCGGTGTGGGCGCGTTTCATCAGCGTCAGAATACGGTCTGCACCGCTTTGTACCGGCAGATGCAGGAAACTCACCAGCTCAGGCGTATCACGATAGACTTCGATAATGTCATCGGTGAACTCGATAGGGTGGCTGGTGGTAAAGCGAATGCGGTCGATACCGTCGATAGCCGCTACAAGACGAAGCAGATCGGCAAAAGAGCATATCCCGCCATCAAAGGTTGGCCCGCGCCAGGCATTGACGTTCTGGCCGAGCAGATTGACCTCACGTACGCCCTGTGACGCCAGTTGGGCAATTTCAAACAGGATATCGTCACCTGGACGGCTGACCTCTTCTCCGCGCGTATAGGGCACCACGCAGAACGTACAATACTTATTGCAGCCTTCCATGATGGATACGAAAGCAGAAGGGCCATCAGCACGCGGTTCCGGCAGGCGATCGAACTTCTCTATTTCCGGGAAGCTGATGTCAACCACCGGGCTTTTGGTGCCGCGAACGGTATTGATCATCTCTGGCAGGCGGTGAAGAGTCTGTGGGCCAAATACAATATCCACACAGGGGGCGCGCTGACGAATATGTTCGCCTTCCTGCGATGCAACGCAGCCGCCCACACCGATGACCAGGTCGGGATTTTTCTCTTTGAGCAGTTTCCAGCGACCAAGCTGATGGAAAACTTTTTCCTGAGCCTTTTCACGAATAGAACAGGTGTTGAGCAGCAGTACATCGGCTTCTTCGGCAACCTCTGTCAGGGTATAGCCGTGCGTGCTGTTTAACAGGTCTGCCATTTTGGATGAGTCATACTCATTCATCTGGCAACCCCAGGTTTTAATAAGAAGTTTTTTTGTCATCTGCTTGCCATTTATCATACTGGAGGGTTTGCCGGGCTCGTAAAATCAGGCTTTGCTGAGGTTTTGAACAGCGCAAGGGCTTTTCTGTTGGCAACCTCCTGTCGGCCCACAAAAATCCGGTACACTAAGGGTAACAGAATTGGCCCTGCGAAGGGTAGGTGTGGGGCGCAAGGATGTCCTTAAGGACAGGAAAAAAATAATGACTGAGATAATGCAAAAATGGGATGTCGCCGTTGTGGGCGGTGGAATGGTGGGGGCAGCTCTGGCCAGTGGACTGACGGCTCAGGGGTTCAGGGTGGCCGTGCTGGAACAGCAGGAACCGGCTGAGTTTGATCCTGCCAGCAATCCTGATGTGCGGATCTCCGCGCTGGGAGCAGCCTCTGTAGCCCTGCTGAAACAGCTTGATGTCTGGCCGCGGGTGCAGGCGATGCGCGCGGCTCCTTACCGCAAGCTGGAAACCTGGGAGTGGCATACCGCGCAGGTAAGTTTCGATGCCGAATCGCTGGGCCTGCCAGAACTGGGTTATATGGTGGAGAACAGCGTATTGCAGCTGGCATTGTGGCAACGTCTTCAGGAACAGAACGTGGCGTTAATTTGCCCGGCCAGACTGAAAGCGATGGCACCCTGCAATGGCGGCTGGCAGTTAACGCTGGAGAATGGAGAAAAAATTTCTACCAGGCTGGTCATAGGTGCCGATGGCGCAAATTCGAAAGTCCGGCAACTGGCGGGTTTGGGCATCAAAGGCTGGAACTATGCCCAGGCCTGCATGCTGATTAGCGTCCGCTGTGAGCAGGAAGCGGGCGATTGCACCTGGCAGCAGTTCACTCCTGACGGGCCAAGAGCTTTCCTGCCGCTATCCGATCGTTGGGCCTCGCTGGTCTGGTATGACAGTCCCGCTCGTATTCGCCAGCTCCAGGCGATGCCGATGGCGCAACTCAGCCAGGAGATTAAGACTCATTTCCCGGCTCGTTTAGGGCATGTCACACCGGTGGTTGCCGGCTCTTTCCCGTTAGTACGTCGTCACGCTACGCAGTATGTCTTACCGGGCCTGGCGCTGGTGGGCGATGCTGCGCATACCATCAATCCTCTTGCCGGGCAGGGCGTGAATCTCGGCTATCGCGATGTTGATGCGCTGATTGATACCCTGGTGGCATCAAGGGATCGTGCTGAAGACTGGGCTTCGCAGGGCGTATTGCAACGCTATCAGCGAAAACGTCACAAAGACAATATGCTGATGCAAAGCGGTATGGATCTGTTCTATTTTGCTTTCAGTACTCCAATAGCGCCGCTGCGTATTGTTCGTAATCTCGGCCTGATGGTTGCTGAACGTTCCGGCGTGCTGAAGCGGCAGGCATTGAAATACGCGCTGGGTTTATAGAAGGGGGCTTTGGACAGAACAGGATAATGCTGTCAGGCAGAAGAGTGGATCATTTTTTCGTCCCTGCACAGGCCAGTTTCGTTATCAGCTTCTGCCCTTACTAAAGACCGCATTAAAAATTGACAGGGAAGAGCGCGAGGCGATGAGCAAAGCATCGTGGGCAGGGAGGCCAGTGCTGAGCCATCAGGGAGTTTTAACGGTGACCTGACGTTTCTCTCTGAGCTTGCCTCTGGAATAGTCAGACGTAAAAAAGCCCGCGTTAGCGGGCTTCGTTACTTTTGGCTGGGGTGCAGGGATTCGAACCCCGGAATGCTGGTATCAGAAACCAGTGCCTTACCGCTTGGCGACACCCCAATTAGGTGTTGCGATCTGCACTGCAAATCGTCTTTTTTATGGCTGGGGTGCAGGGATTCGAACCCCGGAATGCTGGTATCAGAAACCAGTGCCTTACCGCTTGGCGACACCCCAATAAAATTGGTGGCTACTACGGGAATCGAACCTGTGACCCCAGCATTATGAGTGCTGTGCTCTAACCAGCTGAGCTAAGTAGCCTAATTTTACTGCGTCTAACTGTAGTACATTTTTCTGAACTGGCTGGGATACCTGGATTCGAACCAGGGAATGCCGGTATCAAAAACCGGTGCCTTACCGCTTGGCGATATCCCAATGTCCGTTTCAAAGCACAAAACCATTCAAAAACTGGCTGGGGTACCTGGATTCGAACCAGGGAATGCCGGTATCAAAAACCGGTGCCTTACCGCTTGGCGATACCCCATCCGTGCAAAGCCGTTTACGGAAATGGTGCGGGAGGCGAGACTTGAACTCGCACACCTTGCGGCGCCAGAACCTAAATCTGGTGCGTCTACCAATTTCGCCACTCCCGCAAAAAAGATGGTGGCTACGACGGGAATCGAACCTGTGACCCCAGCATTATGAGTGCTGTGCTCTAACCAGCTGAGCTACGTAGCCATCTTTTTGCGCGTTACCTTCATCGGCGTTGCGGGGCGCATTATGCGGAGTTGACCATGAAGCGTCAACAAGTTTTTTGACGTTTTTACCCTTAAACGTGTTGTTTGGCTGGCTTATAACCAGCATGACGAATAAATCAACAAATTCTGAGGGTAACCCACAAATTTCATAAAAATAACGGGCCGGTAGCGGCCCGTTCAGTCATCTCTGTCCGACTGTTATTTATAAGCAGACTGGTGAACGCCTACGGCACGACCTGAGGGATCGTCCATGGTTTTAAAGGCTTCGTCCCATTCAATGGCTTTCGCAGAAGAACAGGCCACTGAAGGGCCACCAGGCACGCATTCGGCCGCGCTGGCTACCGGGAACTGCTCTTCGAAGATTTCACGGTACAAATAGCCTTCTTTAGAGGTTGGCGTGTTGTACGGGAAACGGAAATGCGCGGTTTGCAGCTGCTGGTCCGTGACTTGTTGAGCGGCCACTTCTTTCAGCGTATCAATCCAGCTGTAGCCGACACCGTCAGAGAACTGCTCTTTCTGGCGCCATGCCACACTTTCCGGCAGGTAAGAGGAGAAACATTCACGCAGAATATGTTTTTCCATTTTGCCGTTTGGACCACACATTTTGTCCGCCGGGTTAATGCGCATCGCCACATCAAGAAATTTCTTGTCCAGGAAAGGAACGCGAGCTTCCACACCCCAGGCTGACATCGCTTTGTTGGCACGGGCACAGTCAAACATGTGCAGAGCCAGCAGCTTACGCACGTTCTCTTCGTGGAATTCTTTAGCATCAGGCGCTTTATGGAAATAGAGGTAGCCGCCAAATACTTCATCAGCCCCTTCACCTGACAGGACCATTTTGATGCCCATCGCTTTAATTTTACGGGACATCAGGTACATCGGTGTGGAAGCGCGGATGGTCGTCACATCATAGGTTTCGATGTGATAGATAACATCGCGGATTGCATCCAGGCCTTCCTGCACGGTGAAGTGAATTTCGTGGTGCACGGTTCCCAGATGTTCAGCAACGGATTTGGCTGCTTTCAGATCGGGAGATCCTTCCAGGCCTACCGCGAAAGAGTGCAGCTGTGGCCACCAGGCTTCGCTCTTATCCTGATCTTCAATACGCTTGGCGGCATATTTTTTGGTCACGGCAGAGATAATTGAAGAGTCCAGACCACCTGACAGCAGCACGCCATAAGGAACGTCAGACATCAGATGACTTTTAACCGCCTCTTCCAGCGCGTCTTTCAGAGCAACCTTGTCGGTTTTGTTGTGCTCTACGGCTTCGTAGCTGAACCAGTCGCGCTGCCAGTAACGGCGGATTTCACCGTCGGTGCTGGAGAGGTAGCTTCCCGGTGGGAATTCTTTGATCGATTTACAGACCGGCACCAGGGCTTTCATCTCTGAAGCCACGAACAGGTTGCCATGCTCATCGTTACCCATGTAAAGCGGGATAATGCCGATGTGGTCACGACCGATCAGGTAAGTATTTTTTACGCTGTCATACAGGATGAAGGCAAACATGCCCTGCAGGTCATCCAGGAAATCAACGCCTTTTTCCTGATACAGCGCCAGGATCACTTCACAGTCTGATTCTGTCTGGAACTCATAACGATCGCTCAGCTCTGCACGCAGCGCCTGATGGTTATAGATTTCACCGTTCACCGCCAGGACATGGGTATGGTCTGCGTTGTACAGCGGCTGTGCGCCGTTGTTGACGTCGACAATAGACAAACGCTCATGCGCAAGGATGGCATTGTCACCGGCATAGACACCTGACCAGTCCGGGCCACGGTGACGCATAAGACGAGAAAGCTCCAGGGCTTTCTTACGCAGTTCAACAGGATCGCTCTTGAGATCCAATACGCCAAAAATAGAACACATAGCTAACTCCCTAACGACATCCCTGAACGGTGATGATGGTGGTTCGTGAAAAAGAATGGCGACAGTTATCGCCCGATGTATAAGAAAATGCTCTATATCATCGGTGCGGGCAAGTATTTTAGCCATTCTCTGAAAAATAGCCTGTTGACCTGACTCAAACTTTGACGAATGTTCAGTGAAAGGGAGGTTTTATTAGTGGATATGCAATTTTTTAGTCAGGGTGGTTAATAAGTGAGCAGCCGGAAGGCAAAGAAAAACCCGACGCGAAGGCCGGGTTGATAAATCAGATAATGTCGATGTCCGCCACCGAGGGGTAAATCCAGCTGGGGCGGAATGGCATGGCGTCGACGTCACTCAGCGTGGACACACCGGAAAGCACCAGAATGGTTTCCAGCCCGGCCTGGAAGCCAGCGAGAATATCGGTGCGCAGATTATCACCGACAATCACCGTTTCTTCCGAATGGGCCTGCATTTTATTCAGGGCAGCACGGATAATCCACGGGCTTGGCTTACCGACGTAGAAAGGTTGCCTTCCCGAAATTTTCTCTATGCCGGCACACAGCGCGCCGCAGCCAGGTACAAATCCACGAGCGTGAGTATCGGGGTTTGTGGCAATAAAGCGTGCACCGTTGGCCACGAAGTAGGCGGCTTTATGCATCATGTCCCAGTTGTATGAGCGGGTTTCACCGACGATAACAAAATCCGGATTGATATCAGTGATGGTAAAACCGGCTTTATACAGCTCGTGGATCAATGCACCTTCGCCCACCACATAGGCCTTTTTACCTTCCTGACGACGCAGGAAATCGGCGGTGGCCATCGCTGAGGTATAGAAGACGCTGTCGGGTAGATCGATCCCTGCCGAAGCAAAGCGATTAGCCAGATCCAGCGACGTCTGGGAAGGGTAGTTGGTCAGCACCACCAGCGGCATTCCTTTTTCCATGATCCTTTGCAGGAATTCACTGGCGCCAGGGACTGCGGTGTTGTCGTGCATCAGAACGCCATCTATATCGCAAATGACGTTTTTGATGGTGCTCATTTCACTGTCTGTCAGGGTCTTAGCGCTCATTAACCTTCCAGTAAATGTTGTAACAGGATGCCGTTAAGCATGGCACGTTTAGCCAGCGCAAAAGCGCCAATGGCTGAACGATGATCGATTTCAGAGCGTACCACCGGGAGATTTTTACGGAAAGCTTTCAGAACCTGCGTATTGATACAGCCTTCAATGGCTGCCAGCAGCACTTTTTCGGCTTCCGTAATTTCTCCGGCAATGACCACTTTCTGCGGATTGAACAGGTTGATGGCAATGGCGATGGCTTTGCCCAGATGACGGCCAACATAGTCAATCACCTCCACGGCCAGCGCATCGCCACGGTTGGCGGCTTTGCAGATTTGCGGCATATGGCAGTCATCAAGACTCAGCGAACTTGGATAGCCCTGAGTGAGCAGATGGCGCACCCGGTTTTCAATCGCGCCGTTAGCCGCAATGGTTTCCAGGCAGCCGAAATTCCCACAGTGGCAGCGCTCACCCAGGGGATCGACCTGAATATGGCCCAGCTCGCCAACGTTGCCATTACTGCCAAGGAAAATATGACCATTGGCAATAATCCCGGCCCCGGTGCCCCGGTGGACACGCACTAAAATAGAGTCGGCGCAGTCTCGTGATGCACCAAAGTAGTGCTCAGCCAGGGCCAGGCTGCGGATATCGTGTCCTACGAAGCTGGTCACGTTAAAACGCTTTTCGAGATTGGCCACCAGCGGCCAGTGGTGCACATGAATATGGGGCATATAACGGATAATGCCGTTATTGGGGTCGACCAGGCCTGGCAATATAACGGAAATTGCAATCAGCTCCCGCATTTTGCGCTGGTGTTGTTCACTGAAGCTGGTGATGGCTGTGAAAAGGGCGTTTTCCAGCGTTTCCTGGGTGCGCTCTGGCAGGGCATAGTCCTCCTGGGCCAGAGATTTTCCGCTGAGATCGAACAGGGTCAGGGTCGCATCACTGCGGCCAAGACGAACGCCGATGGTCTGGAAACCGCGGGTTTCAGTAATGATTGAGATAGCGCGACGGCCTCCGGTAGAGGCCTGCTGATCCACTTCTTTAATCAACCCGCGCTCTATCAGCTGGCGGGTAATTTTAGTGACGCTGGCGGGGGCTAACTGGCTGTGTTCAGCAATCTGTATGCGCGAAATCGGTCCTTGCTGATCGATAAGCCGGTAAACGGCCGCACTGTTGAGTTGCTTAACAAGATCGACATTTCCTATTTGAGCCTGGCCGCCAGTGGTCATTCTGTATCTACTCGCTTAAGACCTCGTCACCATTAACGATAGTCTGGATTATTTTATAGTCATGGGTGAAAACCGTCAGGTTAGCCACTTTTCCGGCCTGAACAGAGCCTAACGTTTTCTCCATGCCCATAGCCCGTGCTGGATACAACGTTGCCATTCGCAGCGTTTCATCCAGTGAAATGCCAACATGTTCGACGCTGTTCGCTACAGCTTCAATCATTGTCAGGGCAGAGCCACTGAGCGTCCCGTGCTCATCAACGCAGAGTCCATCGCGATAGTATATTGTTTTTCCTGCAAAAATGAACTGGTCAATGTTCGCGCCCGCTGGTGCGGTGGCATCGGTGACCAGGATCAGTTTGTCGCCTTTGATACGTTTAGCATTACGGATATTAGCGTAATGAACATGTAAACCATCTGCAATGATGCCGCAGTAAACATCTGGTGAATCAAACAGCGCTCCGATCAAACCGGGTTCGCGACCGGTAATGGTTGGCATGGCGTTATAAAGATGGGTGGAGAAGCTCACGCCTGCAGCAATTCCGATGCGGGCTTCCTCGTTCGTTGCATGCGAATGCCCGGCAGAAATAATGATGCCAGCTTCACTCAATTGACGAATCACCCTCGTCTCTACCTGTTCCGGTGCAAGGGTGATTTTGGTAATGACATCGGCATTGGCGCAGAGAAAATCAACCAGCGGCTGTTCGGGTTTGCGAATCAAAGCAGGATTGTGCGTTCCGGGCTTTCTTGGGCTGAGCCACGGCCCTTCAAGGTGTAATCCCAGCGCCTTGTTTGCGTTTTGCGCCAGATAAGCGCGCATCACATCAACCGCACGCTTCATCATCTCATCAGTGCTGGTAATCAGCGTAGGCAGAAAGCTGGTGCAGCCGGACTTCTCATTCGCCTGCTGCATAGTATTCAGTGTTTCGACGCTCAGGGCTTCGATATCATCATTGAACTGCACACCCCCACAGCCGTTGAGCTGGAGATCGATGAAGCCGGGAGCAATTATTGCGCCACCCACATTACGTGTGGTTACGCCCGCTGGCAGATCACTTAATGCGCATACGCGCTCAATCAGGCCGTCAGCAATGACAACGGCATGATTATCCAGTATTTCCTGGCCGGTATAGATGCGGCCATGGGTTAAAGCGTACATAATTATCTCCCGACTGTTACCCATATGGCTTACAGATTTTTCATGTTTTCCGCTTCCATTTCGCGGAAATACTTAACAGTTTTAACTTTCAGTTCCATGGTGGCGGGTTCATCACAAACCACCACGGATTTGGCATGCAGTTGAAGGCAGCTGATAGTCCACATATGGTTGACATTGCCTTCCACCGCCGCCTGAAGCGCCTGAGCTTTGATATGACCAATAACCAGAATCATCACCTCTTCCGCATCCAATAGTGTACCCACGCCGACCGTCAGGGCATATTTTGGAACCTGATCCACATCGCCATCAAAGAAGCGAGAGTTCGCTACGCGGGTATCGTGAGTCAGAGTTTTAATGCGGGTGCGTGAAGCCAGAGAGGAGGCTGGTTCGTTAAAAGCAATATGACCGTCATTGCCTACACCGCCCATAAACAGATTAATTTTACCGTAGGAGCGGATCTTTTCTTCATACTGGCGACATTCTGCGTCAATATCAGGTGCATTACCATTCAGAAGGTTGATATTTTCGGGTTGAATATCAACATGATCGAAAAAGTTGCGGTACATAAAGCTGTGGTAACTTTCCGGATGCTCTTTAGGCAGGCCGACATACTCATCCATGTTAAAGGTGACGACATGTTTAAAGCTGACCTGGCCTGCTTTATGCATATCGATTAAATGCTTGTAAGCTTCCAGTGGGGTGCCACCGGTCGGCAGACCGAGTACAAAAGGGCGATCTGCCGTGGGGTTAAAAGCATTGATGCGATTGACGATGTGGCGGGCGGCCCATTTTCCAACCTGGGTCGGGGTAGCCAGAGGAATCAGTCTCATATATCACCTCATATAAATGTTAAAAAAGAGTTCTACGGACAGGTCATCTAAAGCGTAACGCGTCCTGGCCGGTATCCACGAGGGATTAATCCGTATTGATAATTCGAATCATAAAATAAGTTTGAGGGGATAGCCAGATGCATGGTGACTGTTGTGTGTATTTAGGTGATAAAAGTCACAGATTTAACGCTTTTAATTTGCGAAGCGAATTAATTTCTTTTTACACTCCGTACCGTGGTTTAACTGTCATTAAGTAACCGACCAGCCGTGATAAAAACAGAAGACGGCTACTGGCGCTTAAACGCGTCTCATAGGGGGAATAGTGAATATATTAGGATTTTTTCAACGATTAGGCCGCTCTTTGCAGCTTCCAATCGCGGTCTTACCGGTTGCAGCGTTGATGTTACGCTTCGGCCAACCCGATTTACTGAACATGCCATTTATCGCGCAGGGCGGTGGGGCAATTTTCGATAACCTTGCGCTGATTTTTGCTATCGGTGTGGCATCAACCTGGTCTAAGGATAACGCCGGTGCTGCAGCGCTGGCCGGTGCAGTAGGTTATTTCATTCTGACTAAAGCAATGGTCACCATTAACCCGGCGATCAATATGGGTGTGCTGGCCGGGATCATCACCGGATTGATTGCTGGTGCCACTTACAACCGCTGGTCAGACATTAAACTGCCGGACTTCCTGAGCTTCTTTGGGGGCAGGCGTTTCGTTCCTATCGCCACAGGGTTTTTCTGTCTGGTCCTGGCGGCTATCTTAGGTTACGTCTGGCCACCGGTGCAGAACGCCATTCATGCTGGCGGTGAGTGGATCGTGTCTGAAGGCGCTTTCGGCGCGGGTGTCTTCGGCTTTGTGAACCGTCTTCTGATCCCAACCGGTCTGCATCAGGTGCTGAACACCATCGCCTGGTTCCAGATCGGCGAGTTTACCAATGCCGCAGGTGCTGTGTTCCACGGTGATATCAACCGTTTCTATGCCGGTGATGGTACAGCAGGCATGTTCATGTCGGGCTTCTTCCCTATCATGATGTTTGGTCTGCCGGGCGCTGCGCTGGCAATGTACCTGGCTGCACCTAAAGAACGTCGTCCGATGGTAGGTGGCATGCTGCTTTCCGTGGCGGTAACGGCTTTCCTGACCGGGGTTACCGAGCCGCTGGAATTCCTGTTCATGTTCCTGGCGCCGATGCTGTATCTGATCCATGCCGTGCTGACAGGAATAAGCCTCTATATAGCCACCTCACTTGGCATTCATGCGGGCTTCTCCTTCTCCGCCGGTGCGATTGACTATGCACTGATGTACAACCTCCCCGCAGCCAGCAAAAACGTCTGGGTACTGCTGGTGATGGGTCTGGTTGCTTTTGGTCTCTATTTCGTCGTGTTTACTGCGATGATCCGCATGCTGAATCTGAAAACCCCTGGCCGTGAAGACGTGTCGGAAGTGCCGGTAGAGAGTGAGGCAAACAGCAATACCGAGGAAGGACTGGCGCAGTTATCTCAGCAATATATTGTGGCCGTGGGCGGTTCTGACAATCTGAAAGTGATCGATGCCTGTATTACCCGTCTTCGCCTTTCAGTGAAAGATGCCAGCCTGGTCAATGATGCAGCCTGTAAACGCCTGGGTGCTTCAGGCGTGGTAAAACTCAATAAACAGACTGTTCAGGTGATTGTCGGAGCTAAGGCTGAATCCATTGCCGATGTGATGAAGAGAATCATCGCTAAAGGTCCGGTTGCTGCGCTGTCTGGAGAGACAACAACAGTCACTCCGCCGCGTGCAGCTGCTCCTCAGGCCGTGCCTGTGGCCGCCAGAGGGATCGTTGCCACCCTGGTTGCACCTGTCAGCGGTGAAGTGGTAGCCCTTGAAGCCGTTCCGGATGAAGCTTTTGCCAGTAAGGCCGTGGGTGATGGCCTGGCCATCAAGCCTACCAGCAGCACTGTGGTTTCACCGGCTGCGGGTACCCTGGTGAAAATCTTCAATACCAACCACGCTTTCTGCCTGGAGACAGAGAAAGGGGTTGAGATTGTGGTGCACATGGGGCTGGATACCGTGGCGCTGGGAGGTAAAGGCTTTACCCGTCTGATTGACGAAGGCGCGAAAGTCACTGCCGGGCAGCCTGTTCTTGAGATGGATCTGGCATACCTTAATGCCAATGCCCGCTCGATGATCAGCCCGGTGGTCGTCAGCAATATTGATGACTTCAACGGCATCACGCTGGTGGCAGGAGAAACCGTCGTGGCGGGTGAGAGCCGACTGTACGATATCAAAGGCTGACCTCTGTTTGGGTGTCAATAAAAGGGTGGGAAGTGATTCCCGCCCTTTTTTTATCGTATTCCCCCAACAAACGGTTGTTTCCCTTCACGGCTTTGTGGATCATACTCCGTTATTTCACGCACTACTTATGCTAAGCATTACTGAGGAAATTAAGATGAGTGAGGCTGAAGCCCGCCCAACTAACTTTATTCGTCAGATCATCGACGAAGATCTGGCGAACGGTAAGCATGCCAGCGTGCATACCCGCTTCCCGCCGGAACCGAATGGTTATCTGCACATTGGCCACGCCAAGTCTATCTGCCTTAATTTCGGCATTGCGCAAGACTATCAGGGCGAGTGCAACCTGCGTTTTGATGACACTAACCCGGTCAAAGAGGACCTGGAATTTGTCGAGTCTATCAAGCATGACGTGCAGTGGCTGGGCTTCGAGTGGAGCGGCAACGTTCGCTACTCATCTGACTATTTCGATCAACTGCATCATTACGCGGTTGAGCTGATCAACAAAGGCCTGGCTTACGTTGACGAGTTAAGCCCCGAGCAGATCCGTGAATATCGCGGCACCTTAACGGCACCGGGTAAAAACAGCCCTTACCGCGACCGTACAGTGGAAGAGAACCTCGCGCTGTTTGAAAAAATGCGTAACGGTGAATTTGCCGAAGGCACAGCCTGCCTGCGTGCAAAAATCGATATGGCTTCAAGCTTTATCGTGATGCGCGATCCGGTCCTCTACCGCATCAAGTTTGCCGAGCATCATCAGACAGGCAACAAGTGGTGCATCTATCCAATGTATGATTTCACCCACTGCATTTCCGATGCGCTGGAAGGGATCACTCATTCACTCTGTACGCTGGAGTTTCAGGATAACCGCCGCCTGTACGACTGGGTACTGGATAACATCACTATTCCGGTCCATCCGCGTCAGTACGAGTTTTCTCGCCTGAACCTGGAATACGCCATCATGTCCAAGCGTAAGCTGAACCTGCTGGTAACCGAGAAGGTTGTTGAAGGCTGGGACGACCCGCGCATGCTGACCGTGTCTGGTCTGCGTCGTCGTGGTTATACTGCTGGTTCCATCCGTGAATTCTGCCGCCGTATTGGGGTGACCAAGCAGGACAACATCGTTGAGATGGCGTCGCTGGAATCCTGTATCCGTGACGATCTGAATGAAAACGCGCCGCGTGCAATGGCGGTAATGGATCCCGTTAAGCTGGTAATTGAAAACCTGCCTGCGAACCACGATGAAACTATCATCATGCCAAACCATCCGAATAAACCGGAGATGGGAACGCGTGAAGTGCCTTTCAGCCGCGAAATTTATATCGATCGCGCTGACTTCCGCGAGGAAGCCAACAAGCACTACAAGCGCCTGGTATTGGGTAAAGAAGTGCGTCTGCGTAATGCTTACGTGATCAAAGCCGAGCGTGTGGCGAAGGATGAAGAGGGCAATATCACCTGCCTGTTCTGCACCTGCGACGTCGATACGCTGAGCAAAGATCCTGCTGATGGCCGTAAAGTGAAAGGCGTGATCCACTGGGTTTCTGCCGTTCATGCGTTACCTGCTGAATTCCGTCTTTATGACCGTCTGTTCAGCGTGGCAAACCCCGGTGCAGCGGAAGATTTCCTGACGACCATCAATCCGGAATCTCTGGTCATCCGTCAGGGCTTTGTGGAACCTGGTTTACAGAAAGCAGAAGCCAGCAGTCCTTATCAGTTTGAGCGTGAAGGCTACTTCTGTGCTGACACCCGCTATTCCAGCGCCAGCAGTCTCGTCTTTAACCGTACGGTTGGCCTGAGAGATACCTGGGCTAAAATTGGCGAGTAACCTTTTTCAGTAAAGCATTATAAACGCGGCCTTTGGGTCGCGTTTTTTTTTGAGTTTATCAAATTAATAAACTGCATATGTAGATGAAAAGTTAACCTCATTAATAATTTATTCCGAATATGCAGATGCCACAGAATTACGTTATTTCCTGGTGAGAAATATATTTAGTTATTATTGTTGCCGATAAGTGAACTAATGCAATAATTCCTCAGCAGGTCTCGATTAATCCATGAATACTCCTGGCGTAATACGCCATTTTTTGTGTTGGTCGTCATATTTCGCCAATAATTGCTGAAATAGATATTGATAATTCGCGTCGCGAAAAATATCATCTTTAATGAGCCAGGCTACAGGGGACTACTGTAAATAACTAATATTTATATCTGACTATGACTCTTATGGAAGAGGGGATTGTTATGTCTTTATTTACCTCGTTACGCTATCCGCTTACGGGCACACTCGCCTGTGTTACCGCCCTGTCAACGCTGTTCCTTGCGCCCACGGCGGGTGCAGCAGGCTTCACTGACGATGCCACGTTAACCGGTGGGATTTATTACTGGCAACGCCACCGTGAACGCAAAGATCTTAATCCTGACAGCGATAAATACAATCAGTATCAACAAAATCTTCATCACGCCACATTTAATGCAAACCTTGATTTCTCGTCAGGTTATTTAGCCGATTTTATTGGTCTTGATCTGGCGGTAATGGGCGCGCTGGAAATGTCCAACAGCGGGCCTGCTGCCCCTGATGAAATTGGGTTCAGCGATGCGAAAAATCGCTGGGATGAAAAGTGGACCGGAGATAAAAATGGCGCGAGTATTTATAAAGCCGCCGTGAAATTCAAGGTAAACGATTACTGGCTGAGGGTGGGTTATTTACAGCCTCAGGGACAAACATTGCTCGCGCCTCACTGGAGTTTTTTACCGGGTACCTATCGTGGGGCAGAAGCAGGGCTGAAATATGATTTTGCTGATGCTGGCGCCTTGTCACTCTCCTGGATGTGGAGCGATGTTTATAAGGCTCCCTGGTATCAGAATACTTATCACTTCCGTAAAGCCGACGGCCAGACCGATATTAGCTGGCTGCATTCTGTTGGCATGAAATACGATTTTAAAAATGATCTGATACTGGAGGCAGCGTTTGGTCAGGCTGCCAGTTACATGGATCAGTATTTTACCAAAGTCTCTTATGGCTTCCCGATCGCAGCGAACAAACTCCAGACCAGCTGGCAGTTTTACGGGGCCAAAGACAAAGAGTCGGGTGGCGCGGCAAACATCAATGATGTCTACGACGGGTTAGCCTGGCTACAGGCAGTCACGCTGGGTTATACCGCCGGGCCGTTCGATTTACGGCTGGAAGGGACCTGGGTGAAAGCCGACGGGAATCAGGGCTTTTTTTTACAGCGCATGACGCCGGGTTATGCCACTTCCAATGGCCGGCTTGATGTGTGGTGGGATTCCCGATCTGATTTCAATGCTAATGGCGAAAAAGCGCTGTTCGCCGGGATCCTCTATGACCTTAAAAACTGGAACCTGCCGGGATGGGCGATAGGGACTTCTTACGCTTATGGCTGGGATGCCCGTCCTGCTAACCATTCAGCCTGGGACCAGAACCGCCGCCTTAAAGAGTCAGCCTGGAACATGGACCTGCTTTACACGGTGCAGCAGGGGATAGCCAAAGGCACCTCTTTCAAACTCCATTACACCCGCTTTGATAACCACAGCGACCTGCCGAGCTACAGCGGTGGTTACGGCAATATCTTCCAGGATGAAAAAGACGTGAAGTTTATCGTGATTGCCCCTTTCACTCTCTTCTGAGCAAGCACAGGACTAAAGGATAAGGAAAAAGGATGAACAAGTTCAAAGCCACTCTTATTACGATCGCGTTGGCCTCAGCTTTGGATAGCGGGGCAGCGCTTGCCGATCAGCAGGTAGTTGATCAGGTCAGTCAGTTTGGTGTGAAGTATCGGGTGACCGATAACCAGGCGGCACAGAACGGGGTAGATTGTGCCGCACTGGGCGCTGACTGGGCCTCCTGCAACCGTGCAACTATTACTTTAACCAACCCAGGTCCGGCCTTTAACAGCAAAGACTGGGCTATTTATATGTCAAACGTTCATGCCACTCTGAAAGTCGACAGCGAACAGTTTCGAATCGTACATATCGTCGGGGATCTCACCCGCCTCGAACCCACTGAAAAATTCCAGGGCATCGCGGCAGGTGAATCAATTGATATCCCCATCATCAACGAATACTGGCAGCTGTTTATTACTGATGTGATGCCGCGCTGGTATGTGACCTCCGGCGAAGCCACGCCAAAGATTATTGTCAGTACGGATACTGAGGATCTCACCACCTTTGTCGAACCTTTCGGTAAACAGTGGAAACGGACGGCGGACGATCAAAATGTGCTGATGAATGCCGACAGCCGTTTCGATAAGAACAGCGATATTACCCGGCTCAATTCCTCTGCACTGCGTGGGCAAATACTCCCTACCCCCATGAAAGTTGAAGTCTTTGCCGATGATGTGGATCTCTCTGGCGGGGTGGTTCTGAAGCTGGACAGCTTGTCGGCTGGCAAAGCTAAAGCCGTTCAGCAACGTTTTGCCCAACTCGGCTTAAAAGAACAACCGGCGGGTTATGAAATCTCCACCCGCATAGAAAAGGCACAGGCGGAAAGTCTTGCTGTTGCGGGGGGATACACGCTGACAATCAGCAAAGAAAGAGCGGAAATC
This sequence comes from Erwinia sp. E_sp_B01_1, assembly GCF_036865545.1. Lineage (NCBI taxonomy): Bacteria > Pseudomonadati > Pseudomonadota > Gammaproteobacteria > Enterobacterales > Erwiniaceae > Erwinia > Erwinia sp. E_sp_B01_1. Next base: position 1,403,773 of record NZ_CP142208.1, read on the forward strand.
ACAGGGTATGACCAGAGCGGGGTATTTTACGGCTTGCAGTCCATACTCTCACTGATCCCGGCTGATGGAAGCCTGCAAATCGCTACCTTGAAAGCGACTGATGCCCCGCGTTTCCCGTATCGCGGCGTCTATCTTGACGTTGCACGCAACTTTCACAGCAAAGAGGCGGTGATCCGCATGCTGGATCAGCTGGCTGGCTGGAAAATCAACGTGTTCCATTTTCATCTCAGCGATGATGAAGCCTGGCGTATTGAAATTCCAGGCCTGCCTGAATTAACTGACGTGGGATCTAAACGTTGCCATGACCTCAGTGAAAAGCGTTGCCTGCTGCCGCAACTTGGATCGGGCCCGCAGAGCGATAACAATGGTAGCGGCCACTTCAGCCGCCAGGATTATATCGACATCGTGAAATATGCAGATGCGCGCGGCATTCAGGTTATTCCCGAAATCGATATGCCTGCCCATGCCCGGGCTGCCGTGGTCTCAATGGAGGCACGCTACGATCGCCTGATGAAAGCAGGTCAAACCCAGCAAGCCACGGCCTACAGGCTTGTCGATCCCACCGATAACTCAAACACCACTTCGGTTCAGCTCTACAATCGCACCAGCTATCTGAATCCCTGCCTGACCTCTTCATTACGCTTTACCGATAAAATCATCAGTGAGATTCAGGCTATGCACCAGGCGGCCGGGCAGCCGCTTCAGACCTGGCATTTCGGCGGAGATGAAGCGAAAAATATCCGATTTGGCGCGGGTTACTCTGACATCAAAAAACCGGTTGCCGGCACCGGGTTGCTGGACATGAGCAAGGAAGATCAGCCGTGGGCGAAATCCCAGGTTTGTCAGAAGATGATTAAAGAGGGGAAAGTGGCCGATCTTGGCCACCTGCCGAGCTATTTTGCGGTGAAAGTCAGTCAGCAGGTTAACGCGCATGGCATCGGCAAGATGCAGGCATGGCAGGATGGGCTGAAAGATGCCAGGGATGCTAACGCTTTTGCCACCGAAAAGGTTGCGGTGAACTTCTGGGATACCCTCTATTGGGGAGGATTTGACTCGGCCAATGACTGGGCAAACAAAGGCTACGAAGTGATTGTTTCAAATCCTGATTATCTCTATATGGACTTCCCGTATGAGGTTAATCCTCTTGAGCGTGGCTATTACTGGGGCACCCGCTTCAGTGATGAACGTAAAGTTTTCGGCTTCGCACCGGATAACCTGCCGCAAAATGCCGAGACCTCGGTCGATCGCGATGGCAAAAATTTCAGTGCAAAATCGGACAAAGCCTGGCCTGGAGCCACCGGGCTTTCCGCTCAGTTGTGGAGCGAAACGGTTCGTACCGACCAGCAGATGGAATATATGATTTTCCCTCGCGTCCTTTCCGTTGCGGAACGAGCCTGGCATCGGGCTGACTGGGAGCAGGATTACAAAGCAGGGAAAGAGTATATCGGTGGTAAAACTCACTTTGTGGATCAGGACGCTCAGCGCCAGGACTGGCAGCGATTTGCCAATCTGCTGGGCCAGCGTGAACTGGCGAAGCTGGACAAGGCTGGCATAGCTTATCGCTTACCTTTACCGGGCGGTAAAATCGTCAAGGGTAAGTTACAGGTCAATACGGCATTACCGGGCCTGGCTGTGCAGTACAGTCTGGATGAAGGGAAAACCTGGCAGCTTTATGAGGCCGGGCATCAGCCACAGGTGGAAGGCAAAGTGTGGTTGCGCACGGTGAATAAAGCCGGCGAACGCTTCAGCAGGGTAGAGAAGCTTTAAGAAGGGCAAAAAAAAACCGGTGAAGTTCACCGGTTTTTACTGTTAGTGCAGATTACTTGTCGTGCAGGGTATCGTCTTCGCGGCAATCGCCAGTGGTACAGTGACCGTAAAGGTACAGACTGTGGTTACTGAGCTTAATACCGTGACGCGTAGCGATGTCACGCTGGCGAGTTTCGATAGATTCATCGCTGAACTCGATCACTTTACCGCAGTCCAGGCAAATGAGGTGATCGTGGTGATGCTGCTGAGTCAGTTCAAAAACGGACTTGCCGCCTTCAAAATTATGACGGGTAACGATCCCCGCATCATCAAACTGGTTCAGAACGCGGTAAACCGTCGCCAGACCAATTTCTTCGCCCATATCTATCAGGCGCTTGTACAAGTCTTCCGCACTGACATGATGGCCCTCAGGTTCCTGAAGCACTTCCAGAATTTTCAGTCGGGGAAGCGTGACTTTCAGGCCGGCCTTCTTTAATGCGGTGTTATTGTCAGTCATGCGGATATTGTCCTGTTACTTTGCTAGTCACTGTGTGGCTGAAAAGCCATGAACATCGGTCGACGCGAAAAGCTAAACGTCTCATTATAGATCTGATACTTCGAAATGAATACTACCGGCGATGCGTCACTGTTGAGGGAGGTAATGATGAAAGTCGTTACGTCCGGAAGAGCAAGCGCTGGGTGAACATTTCGCTCTGTCATCGCCAGCAGGGCGAAGACATTGAGAAAGCGGGGTGACCGATGGCGATATTCTACAGTTTTGCAGATGAAAGTTACAAAAATGTGCCTATTACTTCTATAGGAAAAATCACTGGCCTGATGTGAGATATGTCCCACAACAGGCCGCACTCCTTAAGCTTCAATGATTTCTTGCAGCTGGAGCTCATCAAAAATTTGTTTGACCCACTTTTCGGTACGTTCGCTGGTCAGTTCTGGCTGGCGATCTTCATCAATGGCCAGGCCAAGGAAATGGGTATCATCCGCCAGCCCTTTAGAGGCTTCGAAATGATAACCTTCTGTTGGCCAGTGACCCACGATAACCGCACCCTTAGGCTCGATGATGTCGCGGATGGTGCCCATCGCGTCGCAGAAGTATTCTGCGTAATCTTCCTGATCGCCACAGCCAAACAGGGCTACCAGTTTGCCATTGAAATCAATTTCTTCCAGCGTCGGGAAGAAATCATCCCAGTCGCACTGGGCCTCACCATAATACCAGGTTGGGATACCGAGCAGCAGAATATCAAAGGCTTCAAGGTCTTCTTTGCTGCTTTTAGCGATATCCTGAACTTCAGCAACCTCTTTACCGAGCTGCTTCTGGATCATTTTTGCAATGTTTTCTGTATTGCCCGTATCGCTGCCAAAGAAAATGCCTACGATTGCCATGACTTACTAACCTCTTGAATCTCAATGATGGGGTAAAGGCTGCTCACTACAGATACCGGCAATGATAGCAGACAGCTCCAGGGGGATAAATGAGTAATCCGCCCGCTTTTGTCGCTTTGTGCTTCACCGGCAGATGCCGGACAGCCGGTAAGCTGATGCTGTTTAGCGCTTCTGGTCGGCCAGCTGCGCCATAACCATTTCTTCTATTAACTCACTGCGGCTCATATTACGCTGCTCAGCGAGTTCATTCAGGGCATCCACTGCGTCGCTGTTCATTTTCAGCTCAACGCGTTTCAGTCCCCGCACTTTATCGCGCTTGAGCTGGTTACGTTTGTTGATACGCAACTGCTCATCACGCGTAAGCGGATTAGTTTTAGGTCGTCCCGGGCGACGGTCATCTGCGAACAGATCGATCGTGGTGCGGTCCGTGTTTTCTTTTGCCATAGAATCGTGATACTGAAAGGCTGGAGTTCGATGGTTCAGGCCTGATGTCGGCTGAAATTCGTGCTGCGACAAATTTAAAGCGCGCCATCATACCCCAGTGAAAGTCATGACGACAACGTTTTAGCCATCTCAGGAAACATTTGTTTTTACAGCGCAAAAAAACGTCGAATTGCGCGCAAAACAGCATCAGGTTTTTCAGCATGAACCCAGTGACCGGCACCGGTTACCACATGGGCACGGGCCTGAGGGAACTGGGCAAGCAGCGCGTCACGGTACTCATCGGCGAGATAAGGAGAAAGTTCGCCACGGATAAATAATATGGGTTGTGACCCTGCGGGTAACGGCTGCCAGCCAATAATCCGGTTGTAGCATTCCCAGAGTACCGGCACGTTGAATCGCCATTCTCCCTGATGGAAAGATTTTAGCAGAAACTGAATAACGCCTTCTTCTTCCAGCGTCTCACGCATCAGGGCCGCTGCATCGCTACGCACAGTTATACCGGCATCGGTTACTGCTTTCAGAGCGGCAAAAATGGCGTCGTGTCGACGCTCCGGGTAGGCGACAGGGGCGATATCTATCACCACTACCTGCTCAATGCGTTCAGGTGCCAGTGAAGTTAACGCCATCGCCACTTTCCCGCCCATCGAATGGCCAATCACTGAAAAACGATCTATCCCCTCGTTATCCAGGGTTTCAAGGACATCCTCTGCCATAGCCTGATAATCCATCCTCTCATTACGCGGGGATAAGCCATGATTACGAAGATCCATCTGCACCAGACGACAGTCGTCTTTTAAGCCTCTTGCCAGCCCGGAGAGATTATCCAGGTTGCCAAACAGGCCATGCAGTAAAACCACGGGCGTGTCAGAGGTAACAGATTGTTCAGATTGCAAGCGGGCATTCAATTTCATAACAAAGTTCTTACTGTTGAAACCAGGGGTTAGGGTATCATAGATTTACTTTTTCCTGCTTCGACGGCCAGTGAAGTCCCGCAAAACTTTTTGCGGCATAGTCTGACTTTTGCTGGTATCAGGGGCTGGCGCTACTCCCCGGCAGGATTTAACTTTATAATCCTCGTGTTAGAGCTGGATTATCCGGCACGCGTCCTCAACAGGTTCCGTGCAGTCCGGCTCTTATCAGCAATAATTGTATTGGATCAAGATGAAAACTATTGAAGTCGACGAAGAGCTATACCGCTATATCGCCAGCCACACTCAGCATATTGGTGAAAGCGCCTCTGACATTTTACGCCGTATGCTTAAATTTACTGCTGGTCAGAGTGCACCTGCAGTTGCAGTAGCAGCCGGGAGCGTTTCGAAAGAAGCCGCACCGGTAAAGGCTGAATCCCGCCCGCAGGATCGCGTTCGCGCTGTTCGCGAGCTGATGTTGTCTGACGAATACGCCGAGCAGAAAAAAGCGGTGAATCGTTTTATGCTGATTTTGTCGACTTTATACAATCAGGATCCCAAGGCATTTGCCGCCGCGACCGACTCCTTGCTTGGCCGCACGCGCGTCTACTTTGCAGGCAATCAGCAGACCCTGATACAGAATGGCACCCATACCAAGCCACAACATATTCCCGGCACACCGTATTGGGTGATCACCAACACCAACACAGATCGCAAACGAAGCATGGTCGAACACATCATGCTGTCAATGCAGTTCCCTCAGGAGCTGGCTGACAAGGTTTGCGGTACCCTCTAACTGATAAAGAAGCGTCAGGGAGAATCGCCAATGGCCAATCACCCCCGTGCCGGGCAGCCAGCCCAGCAAAGTGATTTGATTAACGTTGCACAGTTAACTTCGCAGTATTATGTCCTGCAACCCGATCTGAATAATGCAGAACATGCGGTGAAATTCGGCACATCTGGCCATCGCGGCAGTGCAGGGCGTCAGAGCTTTAACGAAACGCACATTCTGGCGATTGCTCAGGCAATTGCCGAAGAACGTAAGAAGAACGGCATTACTGGCCCTTGCTTCGTGGGCAAAGATACCCACGCGCTTTCAGAGCCAGCGATCATTTCCGTGCTGGAAGTGCTGGCCGCTAACGGTGTGGATGTGATTGTGCAGCTGGACAATGGCTATACGCCAACCCCAGCCATCTCAAACGCTATTCTTGAGCACAATAAAGCCGGCGGCGCTCAGGCTGACGGTATTGTGATCACGCCTTCGCACAATCCACCGGAAGATGGCGGCATCAAATACAACCCGCCAAACGGTGGCCCGGCCGACACCAACGTCACCAAAGTTGTGGAAGACCGTGCCAATGCGCTGATCAAAGATGGTCTGAAGGATGTTAAGCGCATTGCGCTGGACAAAGCCTGGGAGAGCGGCCATCTGCAGGAGAAGGATCTGATTCAGCCTTATATCGAAGGCCTTGCACAGATCGTTGATATCCCCGCTATTCAGAAAGCTGGCCTGAAAATTGGCGTCGATCCGTTAGGCGGCTCGGGTATCGCTTACTGGCAGCGTATTGCTGAATTCTACAATCTGGATCTGACTATTGTTAATGATTCAGTGGATCAGACGTTCCGCTTTATGCACCTTGATAAAGATGGCGTAATCCGTATGGACTGCTCCTCTGAAAGTGCGATGGCGGGTCTGCTGGCGCTTCGCGACAAGTTCGATCTGGCTTTCGCTAACGATCCGGACTACGACCGTCACGGCATCGTCACGCCAGCTGGCCTGATGAACCCGAACCACTACCTGGCAGTCGCCATCAACTACCTGTTCCAGAATCGTCCACAGTGGGGCAAAGACGTCGCCGTGGGTAAAACGCTGGTTTCCAGTGCGATGATCGACCGCGTAGTGAATGACATTGGCCGTAAGCTGGTGGAAGTGCCGGTTGGCTTCAAATGGTTTGTTGATGGCCTGTTTGATGGCAGCTTTGGCTTTGGCGGTGAAGAGAGCGCTGGCGCCTCTTTCCTGCGTTTTGACGGCACCCCGTGGTCTACCGACAAAGACGGCATCATCATGTGCCTGCTGGCGGCAGAAATCACTGCGGTAACCGGTAAAAACCCACAGCAGCACTACGACGAACTGGCTGAGCGTTTTGGCGCACCAAGCTATAATCGTCTGCAGGCTTCTGCCACCTCCGCACAGAAAGCGGCGTTGTCTAAACTGTCACCGGAAATGGTCAGTGCCGACACGCTGGCGGGCGACCCGATCACTGCGCGTCTGACAGCAGCACCGGGTAACGGCGCTTCTATTGGCGGGTTGAAAGTGATGACGGAAAACGGCTGGTTTGCTGCCCGTCCTTCCGGCACCGAAGATGCCTACAAAATTTACTGCGAAAGCTTCCTGGGTGCAGAGCACCGCGAGAAGATTGAAAAAGAAGCAGTAGAAATTGTCAGTGAAGTGTTGAAAAACGCATAGTCACTGACTCTCCTCGCTTAGTCGCGAGGTCATAACAAAAGGCGCTGAATTTACCTTCAGCGCTTTTTTTTATGTCTGCGATTTAGCGGGCAAGCAGAAAGGGCAGGGCAGATGCAATGTTAAATAATCACCATAATTTTAACAAGACTGTAACTTGATTACAGGTGCGCATTAAAATTGGTGAATTTTAGTACAAATTAGTGGTCGGATGAGTAGTAAAATTACACGATAAGCGCTATTATTTTGCACAGATTACTTATTAACTTTTGGAGGGCGTATGAGTCTTTACCAATCCTATTCTTTAAGCCGGATCGTCCTGCGTCGGACAGCCGTCATTGTTGTAGGTTTGCTGGCGTTACCCATAATGGTGTTTCGCCAGGATCGCGCAAGGTTCTACAGCTATTTGCACCGCGTCTGGTCTAAAACCAGCAGTCAGCCGGTCTGGCTGGCCCAGTCAGAAGCCGCAGGCTGCGATTTCTTATGATATTAACCCGCTATATGAACTGCACCCCTTAAGGTGGATACTCAACCAGCCTGCGAGGTGTAGTTCATACGGCAGGTTTTTTTACCCTTCTTGATCTTTTCTTTCTGCCAGACGCGCTTATCAGCGTTCTTTCAGCTACACTTAAACCTCTACAAGAAGTTGGAGGTTGTACAAGTATGAGCGAGAAAATTCCCGTCGGTATCAGTGCCTGCCTGCTTGGCGATAAAGTCCGTTTTGATGGCGGCCATAAACGCTGTGCTTTTGCTGCAGAAGATCTCGCCCCTTTCATACGTTACGAGCCCGCCTGCCCTGAAATGGCCATTGGCTTACCCACTCCCCGTCCTGCTTTACGCCTGACCGAGAACGGTGAGGGCTGCGATCCTGAACTGTGCTTCAGCAACGGTAAAGGCGAGCCAGTGACGGAAGCAATGCAAAGTTACTCTGAAAAAAGGATCGCCTCCTTACATCACCTTTGCGGGTATATCGTTTGTGCCAAATCCCCCAGCTGCGGCATGGAGCGGGTGCGCGTTTATCAGCGCGATAACAACAATAATCGCAAAGAAGGGACGGGCGTTTTTACCCGCGAGCTGATGGCGCAGATGCCGTGGCTGCCAGTGGAAGAAGATGGACGTCTGCATGACCCGGCGTTGAGAGAGAATTTTGTCGAGCGGGTGTATACCCTTCACGAATTCAATGAATTGTGGCGCAGTGGCCTGACCCGCGGCAAATTAATGGCATTCCACAGTCGCTATAAGCTGTCACTGCTGGCCCATTCACAGCCGGAATATCGCGAGATGGGGCGCTTTGTTGCCGCCATGGCAGAGTGGTCCTCACTGGAAGCCTACGCTTTTGAATACCGGCAGAGGCTGATGGATCTGTTGAAAAATCAGGCCACCCGCGGCAACCACACCAACGTACTGATGCACGTTCAGGGGTATTTCCGTCCCCAGCTCACCTCAAAACAACGTCAGGAACTGGCCTCGTTAATTGAGCACTATCGCCAGGGCCTGCAACCTTTGCTGGCGCCGCTCACCCTGCTTAAACACTACATGTCGGAGTTTCCCGACTCCTATCTGGCGCAACAGCGTTACTTCGAACCTTATCCGGAAGCGCTGCGTCTGCGCTACGGCCACTAGCTTCATTTTACCAGGATCTCAATGGCTACCCATCTGGTCTGGCTGCGCAACGATCTGCGCATCCATGATAACTACGCTTTGCATGCTGCCTGCCGGGACGCGGATGCGACCGTGCTGGCACTTTTTATCGCTACCCCTGCGCAGTGGGAAAATCACGTCATGGCCCCCCGGCAGGCGGCGTTTATTTACCAAAGTCTGCTTGATGTGCAAAAGTCGCTGGCTGAAAAAGGCATCCCTCTTTACTCGCTGCAATGCGACGATTTCACGGCGTCCGTCGGGCTGCTGAAAGCCTTCTGTCAGAAGCATAATGTTGACCGCCTGTTTTACAACTATCAGTACGAGGTTAACGAACGCGATCGCGATGCCGCGGCAGAGCGGGAGCTTTACGATCTGGATATCTCTTCTCAGGGCTTTGATGACAGCCTGCTGCTGCCGCCCGGAAGTGTGCTGACTGGCAGCCGTGAAATGTATAAAGTTTTTACGCCGTTCAGCCGGGCATTTGTGAAGCGCCTGCATGAGGGGTTGCCCGAATGTGTGCCCGCACCAAAACCCCGGAAGGGCGCGCCAGTTGAGATAACCGCTGCCATTGAGCCTTTTGATTATCCCAGCGAAAAATTTGATACCGGGTTATTCCCGGTGGGTGAGAAGGCTGCATTGCATCAGCTCCGCCAGTTCTGCCAGCAGGCCGTAAGCGACTATCCCGGCACTCGCGATCTCCCTGCAGCGGACAGCACCAGCAAAATTTCCGTTTATCTGACAACCGGCGTACTTTCTCCCCGCCAGTGTCTGCACCGCCTGCTGACAGAGCACCCTCGTGCGCTGGATGACGGCAAAGAATTTATCTGGCTGAACGAACTTATCTGGCGTGATTTTTATCGCCATTTGCTGGTTTCCTGGCCGAAACTCTCCAAACATCAGCCGTTTATCAGCTGGACCGATAACGTTAAGTGGCAGAAAGACGATCGGCAGCTTAAAGCCTGGCAGCAGGGGAAAACCGGTTATCCGATAGTCGATGCTGCTATGCGGCAGCTTAATACGCTGGGCTGGATGCATAACCGGCTGCGGATGATTGTGGCCAGCTTCCTGATCAAAGATCTGCTGATCGACTGGCGGGTTGGCGAGCGTTATTTTATGTCCCAGTTGATTGATGGCGATCTGGCTTCCAATAATGGCGGCTGGCAGTGGGCTGCTTCCAGCGGTAACGATGCCGCACCCTATTTTCGCATCTTCAATCCCACCACTCAGGGTGAACGTTTCGATAAAAACGGCGAATTCATCCGTAAATGGCTGCCGGAACTTAAAAATGTTCCCGATCAGCATATTCACCAGCCACACGGCTGGGCCGGGAATAATGGCGCCCCGCTGGATTATCCACTGCCTGTCGTCGACCATAAAGAAGCCCGCAAACGCGCGTTAGCGGCATTCGAAGCTGCACGAGAATAAGCTGGCCCGCAAGGGCCATTTCCCCGGACGTTCTCATCCCACAGCCACTCTGCTATTGTTGCCAGTATCACTCACGGCGGCGATGCCGCTTATCTTCTTATCCGGTCTGGCCGGATAACGGGTCATGGGATTGTTATGCGTAATACTGAGCTTGAAAAGATCGTCAACCAGCAGTTAAACACCGCAGCGTTCAAAGACTACGGCCCGAACGGGTTGCAGGTAGAAGGGCGAAGCGAAGTAAAGAAAATTGTTACCGGCGTAACGGCCTGTCAGGCTTTGCTGGATGAGGCTGTCCGGCTGGAAGCCGATGCGGTGCTGGTGCATCACGGCTATTTCTGGAAAAACGAGCCTTCAGTCATTAAGGGCATGAAACGTCTTCGCCTGAAAACGCTGCTGGCTAACGATATCAATATGTACGGCTGGCATTTGCCGCTGGATGCCCATCCGCAACTGGGTAACAACGCGCAGCTGGCTAAGCTTTTTGGCATTGAAATCCGGGGTGAAGTGGAAGAGCTGCTTCCCTGGGGTGAGCTGACCGATCCCTTAACAGGCGAGCAACTGGCCCAGCATATCAGCCAGGTACTGGGACGCGAGCCGCTGCATTGCGGTGATAATGCGCCGAAGCTGATCCGCCGTGTAGCCTGGTGTTCTGGTGGCGGTCAGGGCTTTATTGATGCCGCCGCCGCGTTCGGCGTTGATGCTTTTATCTCCGGAGAAGTCTCCGAGCAGACTATTCACAGCGCCCGTGAGCAGGGGCTGCACTTCTTTGCTGCCGGTCATCACGCTACCGAACGCTGCGGTATCCAGGCGCTGGGCAACTGGCTTGCGGAAAACCACGGGCTGGACGTGACCTTTATTGATATCCCCAATCCCGCCTGATTTTTCACGGGTGGCATCCCTGGCCGCCCGTAACATTTGTTGACACATCCATGACATTTCCGCATAACTATTTGCCTTACAGAATTTGAGATGGCCTTAATTCAGGTCAGGAGGAGCCTTTTGCAACGAGCTCGTTGTTACCTGTTAGGCGAACGCGCGGTAGTGCTTGAGCTTGAACCCCCGGTTTCGCTGGCTACGCAGCAGCGCATCTGGGGGCTGTCAGCACGACTGATGGCACGTCCGGAAGTCACTGAAGTGGTCCCCGGAATGAACAACATTACGGTGATGCTCAGCGATCCGCAGCAGACCGCCCTGGATGCCATTGAGTGGCTGCAATCCTGGTGGGAAAAAAGCGAAGCGCTGGAGATGACCTCCCGTGAGATGGAGATCCCGGTGATCTATGGCGGAAAAGCTGGTCCCGACCTGGAAGAAGTGGCCCGCCACAGCGGTTTGACGCCGCAACAAGTGGTTGAGTTACATGCTTCAGCACGGTACGTGGTCTACTTCATTGGCTTTCAGCCTGGTTTCCCCTATATGGCAGGGCTGGATGACCGCCTTCACACGCCGCGTCGTGCGGAGCCAAGAGTGGCTGTTCCCGCAGGATCTGTGGGTATTGGTGGCAGCCAGACCGGCGTCTATCCCTTTACCGCACCGGGTGGCTGGCAGTTAATCGGCCTGACGGACATCAGTTTATTCTCGCCTGAGAACCAGCCACCTTCTTACTTAAGGCCGGGCGACAGCGTGCGCTTTGTGCCACAAAAGGGGGGCATATGCTGAAAATTATCCGCGCCGGCATGGCAACTACCCTGCAGGATGGTGGACGGACGGGCTGGCGTCAGTATGGCGTTGGCCTCAGCGGCGTGCTGGATAATCCGGCTATGGAAACGGCAAACCTGCTGGTGGGGAATGCAAAAAACAGCGCCGTGCTGGAAATCACCCTGGGACAGTTTTGCGCCGCGTTCACCCGCGATGGCTGGATAGCCCTTACGGGGGCCGGTTGCAACGCAGAGCTGGACGGTCAACCGGTCTGGACCGGCTGGCGAACCGCCGTGAAAAAAGGGCAGCGACTGACGCTGAAAATGCCGCAGCGTGGGATGCGCAGCTATCTGGCGCTGGATGGCGGTTTTGCTGTCGAGCCAACGCTGGGCTCTTGCAGTACCGATGCAAAAGGGGGCTTTGGCGGCTTTTGTGGCAGACCCCTGCAGGATGGCGATGAGCTTCCGCAGGCTGAACCACAGAAAAAGTTCATCAAGCCGGTCGGCGTCCGTCAGTTACTGTTTGGTAACCGTGTCCGCGTGATGATGGGGCCGGAGTTCCACGAATTCAGTCACGACAGCCGCGAGGCGTTCTGGCGTACCGCCTGGAAACTGAATCCCCAAAGTAACCGCATGGGCTATCGCCTGCAGGGCAGGCCGCTGACCCGCACCGTGAAGCGCGAAATGCTTTCGCACGGGCTGATCCCCGGCGTGATTCAGGTGCCGCCAAACGGGCAGCCGATTGTGCTGATGGCTGATGCGCAAACCACCGGCGGTTATCCCCGCATTGGCTGCGTTATCGAAGCCGACCTGTACCATCTGGCCCAGATCCGTCTGGGGGAACCCATTCATTTTGTCTACTGCACGCTGGACGAGGCGCTGAAAGCCAGACGCGAACAGCAACTCGCGCTGGAACAGATGGCCTGGGGAGTGGAACATGAAAGTTGATCTTAATGCCGATCTTGGCGAAGGCTGCGGCAATGACCGTGCGTTACTGCAACTGGTTTCCTCGGCCAATATAGCCTGTGGATTCCATGCGGGTGACGCGCAGACCATGCGTCAGAGCGTGCTCTGGGCGCTGGAATATGGTGTGGCTATTGGCGCGCATCCCAGCTTTCCCGACCGCGAGAATTTTGGCCGCACGCGTATGCAGCTACCGGCGGAAACCGTCTGTGCCCAGATGATCTATCAGATTGGTGCGTTACAGGCTATCGCGCGCAGCGAAGGGGGGAAACTGGTGCATGTCAAACCGCATGGCATGCTCTATAACCAGTCAGCTCAGGAACCTGAACTCGCTGAAGCCATTGCCCGTGCTGTTAAAGCAGTTGATCCCCAACTGGTGCTGGTGGGGCTGGCAAACAGCGAATCCATCCGGGCGGGTAAAGCGCTTGGCCTGACCACGAGAGAGGAAGTGTTCGCCGATCGCGGCTATCAGGCAGATGGCTCGCTGGTACCCCGATCTCAACCGGGTGCGCTGGTTGAAAGTGATGAGCAGGCAATTGCACAGACCTTAAGTATGATCCAGCAGGGCCAGGTTCAGAGCCTGAGCGGTGAGTGGGTGAAGGTTAAAGCCGATACGGTTTGCCTGCACGGTGACGGGGCTCATGCCCTGGCCTTTGCTGCCCGGCTGCGTGAAGCTTTTACTCAACAACAAATTCAGGTTACCAGCCTTTAAAACAACGTCAGCGCGTCTGAACGCGCCCTGGTCCCCGACAGAGTTCGGGGAATTTTCTCTTTCTACCCGGGAACAAAAATGGAAAATGCAGTGAATTTATGGCCACTGGCGGGGATTGTTGCCATCGTCATTGGCTTTTTACTCCGGTTTAACCCTGTACTGGTGGTGATTATTTCCGGTCTGATCACCGGTCTGGCCGCCCATATGCCGCTGGGCGATATCCTGGAAAAACTGGGGTCTGGCTTCCTGAATACCCGTAATCTCCCGTTAATCCTGCTGCTGCCCCTGGCGGTCATTGGTTTGCTGGAGCGTCATGGCCTGAAAGAGCGTGCCCAGGCATGGATTGCACAGATCAAGAGTGCCACCGCGGGCCGCCTGCTGATTGTCTATCTCTTCGTGCGCGAAATCACCGCAGCGATGGGACTGACCAGCCTGGGTGGGCATCCACAGATGGTGCGGCCTCTGCTGGCACCGATGGCTGAAGGAGCCACAGAAAACCGTTACGGCGAGTTACCGGATGCCGTACGCCATCGCCTGCGGGCCATGTCCGCCGCCACAGATAATGTAGGTCTGTTCTTCGGGGAAGATATTTTTGTCGCTTTCGGCGCGATCATCTTTATGCATAACTTTATGCAGGAGTCTGCTGGTATCCAGACAGAGCCGCTGCACATTGCAGTCTGGGGAATTCCAACTGCCCTTTGTGCCTTCCTGATCCACGCTGTACGCCTGCGCCGTCTCGATAAAACTATCGCCGCCGAACTGGCCACGCTGAATAATCAGGCGCTGAAAGCCAAAGGAGGTCGCTAATGTTCCAGCAACAATATCTCTTCTGGCTGGCCGGGATCATCCTGCTGGTGGTTGCCGTGATGTCCTGGCAGGACAAGGCTAACCCGCGTCGTCTGACCACCGGGCTCTTCTGGTGTCTGTATGGGCTGGTGTTCTTTGTCGGGGACTGGGCCGTTAACCTGCTTGGTGCCCGTTCACTGCATATCGTAATTGGTGTGATGGTAGTGGTAATGGCGTTGATCGCCGGTCTTGGCGGCGTAAAGCTGGGTTCTTACCATCAACGTACCAGCGAGCAGAGAGAAGAGAGTGCAAAACGTCTGCGCAACAAACTCTTCCTGCCTGCGCTGGCGATCCCGGTCGTAACCGTGGTGGGCGTTCTGGCATTTAACAATATTCCGGGGCTGCAGGAAGGTCTGTTCGGCCCGGGGAACCACTCCACGCTGGTCACGCTGTTTTCGATGATGGTTGGCTGTGTGGTTGGCTGGCTTATCGCGCTGAAACTGACGCACGACGGCCCGGCACAATCGGTGCAGGAAGCGAGACGCCTGCTGGATGCTATCGGCTGGGCCTTTATTCTGCCGCAAATTCTCGCCACTTTAGGTCTGCTGTTTACCACGGCAGGCGTGGGAACCGCCATTTCGCATCTCACAGAAACCTATCTCGCCGTGGATAACCGCTTTATCGCCGTTGCCACCTACGCCATCGGCATGGCGCTGCTGACCATGGTGATGGGCAATGCCTTTGCTGCTTTCCCGATTGTCACGGCCGGGATCGGCATTCCCATTCTGGTTCTGCAACATCACGGCAACCCGGCAGTGATGGCGGCTATCGGTATGTTCTCTGGTTACTGCGGCACGCTGATGACGCCTATGGCGGCCAACTTCAACATTGTTCCCGCTGCATTACTTGAGCTGCCGGACCGCAATGCGGTGATCAAAGCTCAGGTTCCAACCGGCGTGCTATTGTTAATAGCAAATATTTTCCTGCTCTATTTCCTGATGTTCCTGTGAGGCTGCGATGAAAACGGTCCTGATTACCGCTTTTGAACCTTTTGATGGCGAGCTGGTAAACCCTTCATGGGAAGCCGTAAACCAGCTGCATGAGCGCATGGTGTGCGGTGCGCGCGTGGTGGCTAAACAGTTGCCCTGCGTTTTTGGTGACTCACTGACGGCGCTTTATGCGGCCATTGACGAGGTGAAACCGGCACTGGTGATTGCCGTCGGTCAGGCCGGTGGCCGTACCGACGTGACCATTGAACGGGTGGGTATCAATGTGGATGATGCCCGTATACCGGACAATGACGGCAACCAGCCTGTCGATGAAACCATTGTGGAGGGGGGCCCGGCGGCCTACTTTTCCACCTTGCCCATTAAGGCTATTGTCGAGGGGATCCGTGAAGCAGGTATCCCGGCCACTGTCTCACAGACTGCGGGCACCTATGTCTGTAATCATGTGATGTATGGCCTGATGGATTATCTGGCGAAGCACGACAATAAAATTCGCGGCGGCTTTATCCATATTCCCTTCCTGCCTGAACAGGCGGTGAAGCATCCCGGTGTCGCCAGCATGCCTGCGGCCACCGTGCTGCTGGCGCTGGAGATGGCGCTGAGCGTTGCGCTCACCGTTGAGCAGGATATTCGCCTGGAAGGCGGAGCCACGCACTGAACCTGTACAGGCCAGCAACCGGGCAGGGGGAGCGAAGCCATCCTCTGCCAGCAAAGGGCGTTAAACATCAATCAGCGAAGGTGAAGTATGCCAGAAGGACCTGAGATCCGTCGCGCGGCGGATAAACTTGAAAAAGCTATCAGAGGCAAAACGCTGACGGATGTCTGGTTTGCGTTCCCCCAGCTCAAAACTTATGAAGCGTCGTTGGTAGGGGAGAGGGTGGAAGCTATTGAAACCCGGGGCAAGGCCATTCTGACCCATTTTTCTAATGGCCTGATCCTCTACAGTCACAATCAGCTTTATGGCGTATGGCGCGTGGTGAAAAGCGGTAACGAACCTGCAACCAGCCGGATCCTGCGCGTGCGTCTTGCTGCGGCGGATAAAACCATCCTGCTTTACAGCGCTTCAGATATTGAGCTGCTGAATCAGGATACGCTGGCGGCGCAGCCTTTTTTGCAGCGCGTAGGGCCTGACGTGCTGGACATGACCCTCACCAGTGAACAGGTTCGTGAGCGTCTGCTCTCTACCAGATTCCGGCGGCGGCAATTCAGCGGGCTGCTGCTGGATCAGGCTTTTCTGGCCGGATTAGGAAACTATCTGCGGGTGGAGATCCTCTGGCAGGCAGGGCTGGCCCCGCAACGCAAGGCGCAGGATCTTACGGAAGAGCAGGTAGAAAAACTGGTTGAGGCGTTACTGGCGATCCCCAGATTGTCGTATCAGACGCGGGGTATCTCTAAAGAGAACAAGCATCACGGCGCATTGTTCAGCTTTAAAGTATTTCATCGGGCAGGAAAGGCGTGTGAACGCTGTGGGGGGATAATTGAAAAGAGCACGCTTTCATCGCGTCCCTTCTACTGGTGCCCCGGCTGTCAGCTTTAGTAGAATCATTTTGCTTCATTAATTTTCAGACTGCTGACAAAGCCCGAAGCGATGGGAGCATAAGCCTTGAACAAAGCATCACGGGCCACGGGCGGCTGCCTGGGAAGGCGCTTTTTGCGTCTTTGTGAGAGGCATATGCTCCCTGAGCCTGCACTTTGTCAATAATTAAAAAGCGCCGCAGTTGCGGCGCTTTCTGATCCAGCCGAAGCCGGCCTATTTGGTATTTGACTTGAAATCACGCTGATCGTAGCCGGTATAAAGCTGACGAGGACGGGCAATTTTAATGCCGTCGTCGTGCATCTCTTTCCAGTGTGCAATCCAGCCCACGGTACGCGCCATCGCAAAGATTACGGTAAACATGGAGGAAGGTATGCCCATCGCTTTCAGAATAATGCCAGAGTAGAAATCGACGTTTGGATAGAGTTTACGCTCGATGAAGTACGGGTCGTTCAGCGCAATACGCTCCAGCTCCATCGCCACTTCCAGCAGGTCATCTTTCATACCCAGCTCGTTCAGCACTTCATGACAGGTTTCGCGCATTACGGTGGCACGAGGATCGTGGTTTTTATACACGCGGTGACCGAAGCCCATCAGGCGGAAGGAGTCATTTTTGTCTTTGGCACGCTTCACAAACTCCGGAATATGATCAACGGTGCTGATCTCTTCCAGCATGCGCAGCGTTGCTTCGTTCGCGCCGCCATGCGCCGGTCCCCACAGGGAGGCGATACCTGCCGCGATACAGGCAAACGGGTTAGCGCCAGATGAACCTGCGGTACGCACGGTAGAGGTTGAAGCATTCTGCTCGTGGTCTGCGTGCAGGATCAGGATGCGATCCATAGCGCGCTCCAGCACCGGGTTCACCACATACTCTTCGCACGGGGTGGAGAACATCATGTTCAGGAAATTGCCGGCATAGGAGAGATCGTTGCGCGGATAAACGAAAGGCTGACCAATCGAATATTTGTAGCACATGGCTGCCACAGTCGGCATTTTAGAAAGCAGGCGGAAGGCGGCAATTTCACGATGGCGCTCAATATTTACGTCCATCGCATCATGATAAAATGCGGCCAGCGCACCGGTAACACCACACATAACGGCCATCGGGTGCGAGTCACGACGGAAGCCACGGAACAGATGATGGATCTGTTCATGGATCATGGTGTGACGGGTCACAATGGTTTTGAATTCTTCAAACTGCTCTTTGGTCGGCGCTTCGCCGTTCAGCAGGATGTAGCACACTTCCAGATAGTTGGAGTGCACGGCAAGTTGGTCGATAGGAAAACCACGATGCAGCAGGATACCTTCATCACCATCTATATAGGTGATTTTAGACTCGCAGGACGCTGTAGAAGTGAAGCCCGGGTCAAAGGTAAAGTAACCTTTTGCCCCCAGAGTACGGACATCGATCTCTTCCTGGCCCAACGTGCCTTTTAACACATCAAGTTCAATAGGAGCTTCGCCTTGTAGGGTTAGCGTTGCTTTTTTATCAGCCATTTACTGTCTCCTTTGCGCCTTATCTGTGGATCTTTGACACCCGAAAACCTCATTGTGTCCATGCCTGCACAGACATAAAGCAAGTTATCGACTCTGTGGCATCTTTTATCGTGCAGGGTACAGAGCGATGGGGCCTGTGCAGGCCGGGTAGGCACAACAACATCGGGTTTTGCGGTTGTTAAAGATCCGTTCTGGTCGTAACTTGTTAGTAACCGTTACCTAATGCTTTTTATGAATATCTCATCAATGTTACATAACTTGTGCTTAGGGGAAAGTGTATCCCCATAACTTTTGTGCATCATAGAACTTTCGATCCCCCGTTTGTAACAAAATTGTTGAAGTTTTGTCAAATCAGATAATTAAATTTGTATATTTTGTGAAAAATGTGAGTGTGATCACTGTTCCACCTAAATATTGCCAGGAAGTTTGTAGGGGAATTGTAATGAGTTTGTGAACCCCCTATACTGCCGCCAGGTCTCCGGAAATCCCTGCCGTTGGAGCCACCCAGCGTTTCATACGCGTCGTTTTGACACTGGACGTTTCTTAGTGCCTGGCGCAGTTGTTAACGCTGTCTGACCCGCCCTCAGGACCGGAGGAAGCAAAATAAGAAAGGCTGTGTGGGCAAAACCGTGAAAAAACAAAGACCTGTCAACTTGGATCTCTCCACGATCCGGTTTCCCGTTACTGCAATAGCGTCTATTCTCTATCGCGTATCCGGCGTTATCACTTTTGTGGCCGTTGGTATACTGCTCTGGTTACTGGGCCTGTCACTCTCATCTCCCGAAGGCTTTCTGCAAGCTTCCGCCGTCATGGACAGCTTCATCGTCAAATTCATTATGTGGGGCATTCTGACCGCGCTGGCGTACCATATCGTCGGTGGCATTCGCCATATGTTAATGGATTTCGGTTATCTTGCTGAAACGCTGCCAGTGGGAACACGTTCGGCGCAAATCACCTTCGGTATCACTGTCGTGCTGTCAATTCTGGCTGGAGTCCTCGTATGGTAAGCAACGCTTCTGCACTGGGCCGCAACGGCGTTCACGACTGGTTGCTGCTGCGCGCATCGGCGATCGTTATGACGCTGTATGTGCTCTACATCCTTGGTTTCGTCCTGATGTCAGGGACGCTGACTTACGATATCTGGCGTGGCTTCTTTGCCTCTAACTTTACTAAAGTCTTCACGCTCCTGACGCTGTTCTCCATCCTGATACATGGCTGGGTAGGAATGTGGCAGGTACTGACGGATTACATCAAATCAGTCGCTCTGCGTTTGATGTTGCAACTGGTGGTTGTGGTTGCGCTGTTGGTCTATGCGATTTATGGAACTGTAGTAGTGTGGGGTGCGTAATGAATTTGCCAGTCAGAGAATTTGATGCCGTAGTGATCGGCGCTGGTGGTGCAGGCATGCGTGCCGCACTGCAGATTTCCCAATCGGGCCAGACCTGTGCCCTGTTATCAAAAGTTTTCCCAACCCGTTCCCATACCGTGTCTGCGCAGGGCGGTATTACCGTTGCGCTGGGTAATACCCACGAAGACAACTGGGAATGGCACATGTACGACACGGTGAAAGGTTCCGATTATATCGGCGACCAGGACGCTATCGAATATATGTGTAAAACCGGCCCGGAAGCGATTCTTGAGCTGGAGCACATGGGCCTGCCTTTCTCCCGTCTGGAAGATGGCCGCATCTATCAGCGCCCGTTCGGTGGCCAGTCAAAAAATTTTGGTGGCGAGCAGGCAGCTCGTACCGCAGCCGCCGCTGACCGCACCGGTCACGCCCTGTTACATACCCTCTATCAGCAAAACCTGAAGAACAAAACCACCATCTTCTCAGAATGGTATGCCCTGGACCTGGTGAAAAACGCCGACGGTGCCATCGTGGGATGTACTGCGCTGAATATTGAAGATGGCGAAGTGGTTTACTTCAAAGCCCGCGCAACGGTACTGGCTACCGGCGGGGCAGGCCGTATTTATCAGTCCACCACCAATGCGCACATCAATACGGGCGATGGCGTGGGCATGGCTCTGCGTGCCGGCGTGCCGGTGCAGGACATGGAAATGTGGCAGTTCCACCCGACCGGCATTGCCGGGGCAGGCGTGCTGGTAACGGAAGGGTGTCGTGGTGAAGGCGGTTACCTGCTGAACAAGCACGGTGAGCGCTTCATGGAGCGTTATGCGCCAAACGCCAAAGACCTTGCAGGTCGTGACGTGGTTGCTCGCTCCATGATGATTGAGATCCGCGAAGGCCGTGGCTGTGAAGGTCCGTGGGGCCCTCACATTAAACTGAAGCTGGATCACCTGGGCCACGAAGTGCTGGAAGCGCGTCTGCCGGGTATTCTGGAACTCTCCCGCACCTTTGCGCATATAGATCCGGTTAAAGAGCCTATCCCGGTCATTCCAACCTGCCATTATATGATGGGTGGTATCCCAACTCGTGTAACCGGTCAGGCGCTCACAGTGAACGAGCAGGGCGAAGATGTGCTGGTGCCAGGCCTGTTTGCAGTAGGCGAAATTGCCTGCGTCTCCGTGCACGGTTCAAACCGTCTCGGCGGTAACTCGCTGCTGGATCTGGTGGTGTTTGGCCGTGCGGCTGGCTTGCATCTGCAGGAATCCATCCGGGAGCAGGGCGAGCTGAAAGAGGCCACTGACGAAGAGATTGAAGCTTCGCTGGCACGCATGAATCGCTGGAACAACAACACTACGGGTGAAGATCCTGCTGAGTTGCGTAAAGCGTTGCAGACCTGCATGCAGAATAACTTCTCAGTGTTCCGCGAAGGCGATGCGATGGCTAAAGGTCTGGAAGAGCTGAAAGTCCTGCGCGAGCGCCTGAAAAATGCCCGTCTGGACGATCGTTCAAGCGATTTCAATACCCAGCGTATTGAGTGCCTGGAGCTGGATAACCTGATGGAAACAGCTTACGCCACGGCGGTTGCGGCCAACTTCCGCACCGAAAGCCGTGGGGCGCACAGCCGCTTCGATTACCCGGAGCGTGACGATGCAAACTGGTTATGCCACAGCGTCTATCTGCCGCAAAGCGAAAGCATGACCCGCCGTGAGGTGAACATGCAGCCGAAATTGCGCGCGGCCTTCCCGCCGAAAGCACGTACTTACTAGTTCGCGGAGATAAGCGATGAGACTCGAATTTTCAATTTATCGTTACAACCCGGATGTTGATGACGCGCCACGCATGCAGGATTACAGCCTGGAGTCCGAAGAAGGGCGTGACATGATGCTGCTGGACGCATTAATGCGTCTTAAGGAAAAGGATCCTTCCCTGGCGTTCCGTCGCTCCTGCCGTGAAGGGGTTTGTGGCTCCGACGGCATCAACATGAACGGTAAAAATGGCCTGGCCTGTATCACACCTGTTTCCGCTCTTGGCGGCGGCAGCAGAAAAATTGTGATCCGCCCCCTGCCAGGTTTGCCGGTGATCCGCGATTTGGTAGTGGACATGGGACAGTTCTACACTCAATATGAGAAGATCAAACCTTACCTGTTGAATAATGGGGAAAATCCACCGGCCCGTGAGCACCTTCAGCAGCCGGAAGCGCGTGAAAAACTGGATGGTCTGTACGAGTGCATTCTTTGCGCATGTTGCTCGACATCCTGTCCTTCATTCTGGTGGAACCCGGACAAATTCATCGGTCCGGCCGGATTGCTGGCGGCCTATCGCTTCCTGATTGATGACCGTGATACCGAAACCGCGTCACGTCTGGACAATCTTAACGATGCTTTCAGTGTATTCCGGTGTCACAGCATCATGAATTGTGTGAGCGTATGTCCTAAGGGGCTTAACCCCACCCGCGCCATCGGCCATATCAAGTCGATGCTGCTACAGAGAGGCGCATAAGCGTTTCTTTTCCGGGAACCGCGAGGTTCCCGGTTGTTTAACCAGGAAACCCTGCCAGGCTGATCCACGGGTCTGCCTTGCAAGGTTCCCTTACGGGCCCGGGCGCCAGCAGTAGCGCACAGCGCTCGTATCGATGAACTTTCTGGCAGCGTTCCGTGATGGTTGCGGAACTCAGCCGAGGGCATGCCGCTTAAGCGGCGCGGAACAGCGATGTTCCTTTAAATAATCACTGTGAAAAAAAGCATAAATGCTTAAGGGATCACAATGCAGAACAGCGCGATGAAACCCTGGCTGGACTCCTCCTGGCTGGCCGGCGCGAACCAGACATACATAGAGCAGCTCTATGAGGACTTTCTGACCGATCCTGACTCTGTGGATGGCGCCTGGAAAGAGCTGTTTCAGCAGCTTCCTGGTGCCGGAGTCAGACCGGAACAATTTCACTCAAGCACCCGCGAGTACTTCCGCCGTCTGGCGAAAGATGCCACTCGTTACACCTCCTCCGTAAGCGACCCCGATACCAATGCCAAACAGGTTAAGGTTCTGCAGCTGATTAACGCCTTCCGTTTTCGTGGGCATCAGCTTGCTAACCTCGATCCGTTAGGCCTGTGGAAACAGGAGCCGGTGCCGGATCTGGATCCAGCTTTCCACGATCTCACCGAAGCGGATTTCCAGGAAACCTTTAATGTGGGATCTTTTGCCTTTGGCAAAGACACCATGAAACTGGCCGATCTTTTCGCCATGCTGAAGCAGACCTACTGTGGATCCATCGGCGCTGAGTACATGCACATCACCAACACTGAAGAGAAGCGCTGGATCCAGCAGCGTCTTGAATCAGTGGCCGGGCAGGCTTCTTTCTCTACCGAAGAGAAAAAAGGCTTCCTGAAGCAGCTGACCGCAGCAGAAGGTCTGGAACGCTACCTGGGTGCAAAATTCCCCGGGGCTAAGCGCTTCTCACTGGAAGGCGGCGATGCGCTGGTCCCGATGCTCAATGAGATGATCCACCATGCCGGTAAAAACGGCACGCGTGAAGTGGTACTGGGAATGGCCCACCGTGGTCGTCTGAACGTACTGATTAACGTGCTGGGTAAAAAGCCGCAGGATCTGTTCGACGAGTTCGCAGGCAAGCACAAAGAACACCTTGGTACCGGTGACGTGAAGTACCATATGGGCTTCTCTTCAGATGTGGAAACCGAAGGTGGCATGGTTCACCTTGCGCTGGCGTTTAACCCGTCACACCTGGAGATCGTCAGCCCGGTAGTAATGGGATCCGTTCGCGCGCGTCTGGATCGTCTGGACGAGCCGGCAAGTAACAAAGTTCTGCCAATCACCATCCACGGTGACGCTGCCGTAACCGGCCAGGGCGTTGTTCAGGAAACCCTGAACATGTCTCAGGCTCGTGGCTACGAAGTGGGCGGAACAGTGCGCATCGTCATCAACAACCAGATTGGTTTCACCACCTCCAATCCGAAAGATGCCCGCTCCACCCAGTACTGTACCGATATCGGTAAAATGGTGCTGGCACCTATCTTCCACGTGAATGCTGATGACCCGGAAGCGGTAGCTTTTGTTACCCGACTGGCACTGGATTTCCGTAATACCTTTAAACGCGACGTGTTTATTGATCTGGTCTGTTACCGCCGCCATGGCCATAACGAAGCCGATGAGCCAAGTGCGACTCAGCCGGTGATGTATCAGAAAATCAAGAAACACCCTACGCCGCGTAAAATCTATGCCGATCGTCTGGAAACAGAGCAGATCACCAGCCTGGAAGATGCCACCGAGATGGTCAACCTGTATCGCGATGCGCTGGATGAAGGCGAATGCGTGGTCCCGGCATGGCGTCCGATGAGCCTCCACTCCTTTACATGGTCGCCTTACCTGAACCATGACTGGGATGAAAGCTACCCGGAAACGCTGGACTTCAAACGTTTGCAGGAATTGGCTAAGCGCATCAGTTCGGTGCCGGAAGCCATTGAAATGCAGTCGCGCGTGGCGAAAATCTACAATGACCGTGCCGAAATGGCCGCGGGCAACAAACCCTTTGACTGGGGCGCAGCCGAGAACCTGGCTTACGCCACGCTGGTAGATGAGGGCATTCCCTGCCGTCTCTCCGGTGAAGACATGGGCCGTGGCACCTTCTTCCATCGCCATGCAGTGATCCATAACCAGGCAAATGGCTCAACCTATACCCCGTTGATGCACGTTCATAATGGACAGGGCACCTTCAAAGTCTGGGACTCCGTTCTGTCTGAAGAAGCCGTTCTGGCCTTTGAATACGGCTATGCCACAGCAGAACCCCGCACGCTGACTATCTGGGAAGCCCAGTTTGGCGACTTCGCTAACGGTGCTCAGGTTGTTATCGACCAGTTCATCAGCTCCGGCGAGCAGAAATGGGGCCGTATGTGTGGCCTGGTGATGCTGTTGCCGCATGGCTATGAAGGTCAGGGACCGGAGCACTCCTCCGCACGTCTGGAACGTTATCTGCAACTCTGCGCCGAGCAGAATATGCAGGTTTGCGTACCTTCCACTCCGGCTCAGGTTTACCATATGCTGCGCCGTCAGGCGTTGCGCGGTATGCGTCGCCCGCTGGTGGTGATGTCTCCGAAATCTCTGCTGCGCCATCCGCTGGCTATCTCTTCTCTGGAAGAACTGGCTACCGGCGGCTTCCAGCCGGCTATCGGTGAGATCGACGATATTGATCCGAAAGGCGTCAAGCGTGTCGTGCTCTGCTCCGGCAAAGTCTATTACGACCTGCTGGATAAGCGCCGTAAAAACGAACAAACCGATGTTGCTATCGTGCGTGTTGAACAGCTCTATCCGTTCCCGCACAAAGCGTTGCAGGAGAAGCTGCAACAGTTCTCACACGTGCATGATTTTGTGTGGTGCCAGGAAGAGCCGCTTAACCAGGGCGCATGGTACTGCAGTCAGCACCACTTCCGTGAAGTGGTACCTTTTGGGGCTTCATTACGTTACGCCGGTCGCCCCGCATCCGCATCGCCGGCCGTTGGCTATATGTCCGTTCACCAGCAGCAGCAGCAAGATCTGGTCAATGACGCGCTGAACGTTAATTAATTAAAGGAAAAATAATGAGTAGCGTAGATATCCTCGTTCCCGACCTGCCTGAATCCGTTGCCGATGCCACCGTGGCAACCTGGCACAAAAAACCAGGCGATACTGTCCAGCGTGATGAAGTGCTGGTAGAGATCGAAACTGACAAAGTGGTTCTGGAAGTGCCTGCATCTGCCGATGGCGTGCTGGAAGCCATTCTGGAAGATGAAGGGGCAACGGTGACTTCTCGTCAGGCGCTGGGTCGCCTGAAAGAGGGGAACAGCGGCGGCAAAGAGAGTTCTGCCAAAGCGGACACCAATGATTCCACTCCGGCTCAGCGCCAGAGCGCTTCACTGGAAGAAGAGAGCAGCGATGCACTCAGCCCGGCTATTCGCCGTTTGATTGCCGAGCACAGCCTGGATCCTGCTGCCATCAAAGGGACAGGTGTCGGTGGACGTCTGACTCGTGAAGATGTTGAGAAACATCTGGCGAAGGCACCGGAAGCCAAAGCGACCGAAGCTAAATCCCAGGCGGCGGCTTCCCCAGCGCCAGCCCTGCCAGGCCGCAGCGAGAAGCGCGTACCTATGACCCGTCTGCGCAAGCGCGTAGCCGAACGTCTGCTGGAAGCGAAAAACAGCACCGCGATGCTGACTACGTTTAACGAAGTCAACATGCAGCCAATCATGAACCTGCGTAAGCAATATGGCGAAGCCTTTGAAAAACGTCATGGCGTGCGTCTGGGCTTCATGTCCTTCTACCTGAAAGCGGTAGTTGAAGCGCTGAAACGCTTCCCGGAAGTTAACGCCTCTATCGATGGCGAAGATGTGGTTTACCACAACTACTTTGATATCAGCATCGCTGTTTCCACCCCTCGTGGGCTGGTAACGCCTGTGCTGAAAGATGTTGATGCGCTGGGTATGGCCGACATCGAGAAGAAAATCAAAGAGCTGGCCGTTAAAGGCCGTGACGGTAAGCTTACCGTTGACGAACTCACCGGCGGTAACTTCACCATTACCAACGGCGGCGTCTTCGGCTCGCTGATGTCCACACCGATTATCAACCCGCCGCAGAGCGCGATCCTCGGTATGCATGCGATCAAAGATCGCCCGATGGCCGTCAATGGCCAGGTTGTGATTCAGCCAATGATGTATCTGGCGCTCTCTTACGATCACCGCCTGATCGACGGAAAAGAATCCGTCAGCTATCTGGTAGCGATCAAAGACCTGCTGGAAGATCCGTCAAGGCTGCTGCTGGACGTTTAATCCCTGTCGGGTGCGGTCTGGTGCCGCACCCAACCCTATGTGTGGCCGACACGCTGGCAAGCCGCCAGATTCGGCCAAATCTTTCCGATCTGAATGGATAGAACATCATGAACTTACACGAATATCAGGCCAAACAGTTGTTTGCACGGTATGGTTTACCGGCACCAACCGGTTATGCCTGCACCACTCCACGTCAGGCTGAAGAAGCTGCCTCAAAGATTGGCGCCGGCCCGTGGGTAGTGAAATGTCAGGTTCATGCCGGAGGCCGCGGCAAAGCGGGCGGTGTGAAAGTGGTGAAAAGCAAAGAAGAGATCCGTGCTTTCGCCGAACACTGGCTGGGCAAGCGCCTGACCACCTATCAGACTGATGCTCATGGCCAGCCTGTAAACCAGATTCTGGTTGAAGCGGCTACTGATATCGATCAGGAACTCTATCTGGGTGCTGTGGTTGACCGTGGCACCCGTCGCGTCGTGTTTATGGCCTCTACTGAAGGCGGCGTGGAAATTGAGAAAGTTGCGGAAGAAACCCCGCATCTGATCCACAAAATGGCGCTGGATCCCCTGACCGGCCCGCAGCCTTATCAGGGCCGCGAACTGGCCTTTAAACTGGGCCTGACCGGTAAGCAAGTGGGTCAGTTCACCAAGATCTTCATGGGTCTGGCGAATCTTTTCCTGGAACGCGATCTGGCGCTGGTGGAGATCAACCCACTGGTGATCACTAAGCAGGGCGATCTGATCTGTCTGGACGGTAAATTGACCGCCGATGGCAATGCCCTGTTCCGTCAGCCTGAACTGCGCGAAATGCGCGATCCAAGCCAGGAAGATTCCCGTGAAGCCCATGCTGCACAGTGGGAACTTAACTACGTGGCGCTGGAAGGCAACATCGGCTGTATGGTTAACGGCGCAGGCCTGGCGATGGGTACTATGGACATCGTTAAGCTCAGCGGCGGCCAGCCGGCCAACTTCCTGGACGTTGGCGGCGGTGCGACCAAAGAGCGCGTGACCGAAGCATTTAAAATCATCCTGTCTGATGACGCGGTGAAAGCGGTATTTGTAAACATCTTCGGCGGCATCGTACGCTGTGACCTGATTGCTGATGGCATCATCGGCGCGGTAGCAGAAGTGGGTGTTAACGTACCGGTAGTGGTACGTCTGGAAGGGAACAATGCCGAGCTGGGTGCACAGAAACTGGCAGACAGCGGTTTGAATATCATTGCAGCAACCAGCCTGAGCGACGCGGCGCAGCGCGTTGTTGCCGCAGCGGAGGGTAAATAATGTCCATTTTGATCGATAAAAACACCAAAGTAATCTGCCAGGGCTTCACCGGTGGCCAGGGGACTTTCCACTCCGAACAGGCGCTGGCTTATGGCACGCAGCTGGTTGGCGGTGTTACCCCAGGCAAAGGCGGTACCGAGCATCTGGGTCTGCCAGTGTTCAACACCGTGCGTGAAGCTGTAGAAGCTACAGGTGCTACGGCCTCCGTTATTTACGTTCCTGCTCCGTTCTGTAAAGACGGGATCCTGGAAGCGATTGAAGCCGGTATCAAACTGATCATCACCATTACTGAAGGCATCCCGACGCTGGATATGCTGACCGTGAAAGTGAAGCTGGATGAAGCTGGCGTGCGCATGATTGGCCCGAACTGCCCAGGTGTTATCACCCCGGGCGAGTGCAAAATTGGCATCATGCCTGGCCACATCCATCAGCCAGGCCGTATCGGTATCGTTTCCCGTTCTGGTACCCTGACGTATGAAGCTGTTAAGCAAACCACAGATATTGGCTACGGTCAGTCTACCTGTGTGGGTATCGGTGGCGACCCGATCCCGGGCTCTAACTTTATCGATATCCTGAAACTGTTCCAGGAAGATCCACAGACCGAAGCTATCGTGATGATCGGCGAAATCGGGGGCAGTGCTGAAGAAGAAGCAGCCGCCTTTATCAAAGATCACGTTACCAAGCCGGTGGTGGGTTATATCGCTGGTGTGACCGCGCCTAAAGGCAAACGTATGGGTCATGCTGGTGCAATCATTTCAGGTGGCAAAGGCACGGCAGACGAGAAGTTCGCTGCGCTGGAAGCGGCTGGTGTGAAAACCGTTCGCAGCCTGGCCGACATTGGCGATGCAGTGAAGGCTGTTCTGCCTCAGTAAAATGTTGTGTCTGACCACACAGCCATAAGGCCACCGACGGGTGGCCTTTTTTTATGGTTAAATTAATGAGGCAATTATTATTTTATTAGCTATATTTTATTTTTAATTAATACATTCATGTAACAAATCCGCCCAGCTACCACATTGTCGCACTTCTAAACCTTAATTCAGATCAAGAAACCTCAAGCTATATCAATTCTTATAGCTGGATATAAAAACCATTTTTCGATTAAATTGTTCTGCATCAATACTGCCGTCTCACCTCATATTCAGAAGAATTTGATCTGAGTTATTAAAACAGATGCAAAATCAAAAATTGAAGTCTTTCAGCGGAGTATAACGGCATCGGCCGCCTGTGCCCGTTTCTGTCGGTTTAATTTGGCTAACTTGTTAACTTTTGGCGCTAATGTCGGTTTGTCGATCGATTCATTACGTCAACGCAGATCTGTAAATTAAAAAAATACTGGTACTGACCTGTTTTCGGCCAGCCGGCCGCTCTAACTGCGTCAACACATTCAAGTCAGGAGCAAGGAGTTAAGATGTTTGATATTGTCGAACTGTCGCGCTTACAGTTTGCTCTGACGGCTATGTACCATTTTCTGTTTGTCCCGTTAACGCTGGGTATGGCGTTTTTACTGGCGATCATGGAAACGGTATATGTGCTTTCAGGCAAACAAATTTATAAAGATATGACCAAATTCTGGGGCAAGTTATTTGGTATTAACTTTGCGCTGGGGGTGGCTACCGGGCTGACTATGGAGTTCCAGTTCGGAACTAACTGGTCCTATTATTCTCACTATGTCGGAGACATCTTCGGCGCACCTCTGGCCATCGAAGGCCTGATGGCATTCTTCCTTGAGTCAACCTTTGTCGGCCTGTTCTTCTTTGGCTGGGACCGCTTAGGCAAAGTTCAGCATATGGCGGTCACCTGGCTGGTGGCATTAGGATCAAACCTCTCCGCGCTGTGGATCCTGGTAGCCAATGGCTGGATGCAGAATCCGGTAGCCTCCGATTTCAACTTTGAAACCATGCGTATGGAAATGGTCAGCTTCTCAGAGCTGATTCTGAATCCTGTTGCTCAGGTGAAATTCGTGCATACCGTGGCTGCGGGCTATACCTGTGGTGCCATGTTCATTCTGGGGATCAGCTCCTACTATCTGCTGCGCGGGCGCGACATGGCGTTTGCCAAACGCTCCTTTGCGATTGCAGCCAGTTTTGGTATGGCGGCGATCCTCTCCGTGATCGTGCTGGGTGATGAGTCCGGCTATGAAATTGGCGACGTGCAGAAAACCAAACTGGCCGCCATCGAAGCGGAATGGGAAACTCAGCCTGCTCCGGCAGCCTTCACTTTATTTGGTCTGCCCGATCAGGAAGCGCAGGAAAATAAATATGCGATTCAAATCCCCTGGGCGCTGGGGCTGATTGCCACCCGCTCGGTGGATAAGCAGGTTACCGGTCTGAAAGAGCTGATGGGCCAGCATGAAGTACGCATCCGCAACGGCATGAAGGCTTACAGCCTGCTGGAGCAGATGCGCTCAGGGAATAAAGATCCTGCGGTGCGGAGCGAGTTCGAAAATGTGAAGAAAGACCTCGGCTATGGCCTGCTGCTGAAGCGTTATACGCCAAATGTTGCAGACGCCAGCGAAGCGCAGATCAGGCAGGCAACCAGTGATTCCATTCCCCGCGTTGCTCCGTTGTACTTCTCCTTCCGCATCATGGTCGCGAGCGGTGTCCTGATGCTGCTGATTATTGGCTGTGCATTCTGGACCGTGATCCGCAACCGCATTGGTAAAAGTACCTTCCTGCTTAAATGCGCTTTGTACGGTATCCCCCTGCCGTGGATTGCCATCGAATCGGGCTGGTTTGTCGCGGAATATGGCCGTCAGCCCTGGGCTATTGGTGAGGTGTTGCCGACTGCGGTAGCCAACTCCTCTCTGACCGTGGGCGATCTGCTGTTCTCAATGATCCTGATTTGTGGGTTGTACACCCTGTTCCTCGTGGCTGAAATGTACCTGATGTTCAAATTTGCACGTCTGGGGCCAAGCAGCCTGAAAACCGGCCGCTACCACTATGAACAATCCAGCCATGCTCCCCGTGACGCAAGAACAGGAGTCTTTCAATGATCACTTATGAACTGCTGCGCTTCGTCTGGTGGGTCCTGATTGGCGTACTGCTGATCGGATTCGCCGTGGCCGATGGCTTTGATATGGGGGTAGGCATGCTGACCCGCATTCTGGGGCGTAACGATACGGAACGCCGCATTATGATCAACAGCATTGCCCCCCACTGGGATGGGAATCAGGTCTGGCTAATCACCGCTGGCGGAGCGTTGTTTGCTGCCTGGCCAACGGTGTACGCCGCGGCATTTTCTGGCTTCTATATGGCGATGATTCTGGTGCTGGCTTCGCTGTTCTTCCGTCCTATCGGCTTTGATTACCGGTCGAAGATCGAAGATAAGCGCTGGCGTGACACCTGGGACTGGGCGATCTTTATCGGCAGCTTCGTACCGCCGCTGGTTATTGGCGTGGCCTTCGGCAACCTGTTGCAGGGCGTTCCATTCCATCTTGATGAGTACATGCGGCTGTTCTACACCGGTAACTTCTTCCAGCTCCTGAATCCGTTTGCGCTGCTGGCTGGTATCGTCAGCCTGACCATGATCCTGACGCAGGGTGCTACTTACCTGCAGATGCGTACGGTAGGGGAGTTGCACATTCGATCCCGCGTGGCGGCTCAGATCTCTTCACTGGTCATGATGATCTGTTTCGTTCTGGCGGGCGTCTGGGTGATGTACGGCATTGATGGCTATGTGCTGACCACCGTGCTGGATCACAATGCGGCTTCTAACCCTCTGGGTAAAGAAGTGGTGCGTGAAGCCGGTGCCTGGCTGGTGAACTTTAATCAAACCCCTCTGCTGTGGGTAATTCCCGCACTGGGCGTGGTGCTGCCGTTAATGACCATTATCTGTTCACGGCTGGAAAAAGGCGCATGGGCATTTCTCTTCTCATCCCTGACGCTGGCCTGTGTGATCCTGACGGCTGGCGTGGCGATGTTCCCGTTCATTATGCCTTCAAGCACCGTACCGGCTGTCAGCCTGACGATGTGGGACACCACTTCCAGCCTGCTGACGCTGAAAATCATGACGGTTGCCGCGATTATTTTCGTGCCGACCATTCTGGCCTATACAACCTGGTGTTACGCCAAAATGTTCGGTCGTGTGACCAAAGAGCAGATTGAAAACAACACCCATTCACTCTATTAATGAGGCGCTGAATCATGTGGTATTTTGCCTGGATCCTCGGAACGTTACTGGCTTGTGCTTTTGGCATCGTAACAGCACTGGCTATTGAACATATTGAAGACAGCGATGTGAAACCGTGACTGAAACAGGCACTTCACGGCTATTTCAGTGGAGGGATAAGAGTCCTTTACGGGCTCTGTCTTTGCTGCTGGCGTTGTGGCTGGCGGGCTGCATCTTCTGGGATCCCCGCCGGTTTGCCGCTAACAGCAGCCCGCTGGAAATCTGGCAGGGATTGTTAATGATGTGGGCAGTCTGTACCGGTGTGATTCACGGTGTGGGTTTCCGCCCCCGTCACTGGCGATGGCAGGTTTTTTTCTCGCCTCTGCCGGCCTGGTTTGTGTTGCTGGCTGGCCTGTTTTTCTTCTATTTATAATGCCGGCCGGGCGGGGAATCTCTCCGCCCGATCTTCAGGGCCAGTAAAAAGCCTTTTTTCGTCGGGTTTTGTCAAAAAACGTCTAAGATTTCTCCTTATTTCTTCCCGGTTGTTTCCCAACGATAATTATTTTCTCTACCCTCTGGCAATCCATTCCAAAGGCGTATGCTCTTGCGTATAGTAGCAGCGTTTAACGTATTACCGGGATGTAGAGTGAGTACAACGCTGTTTCGATGGCCGGTCCGTGTCTACTACGAAGATACCGATGCCGGCGGTGTGGTTTACCATGCCAGCTATGTCGCTTTTTATGAACGGGCACGAACTGAAATGCTGCGCCAGCACCATTTCAACCAACAGGCTTTGCTGGAGCAGCAGGTCGCGTTTGTCGTGCGTCGGATCACGGTCGACTACCTTGCGGCTGCCCGCCTTGATGATTTACTTGAGGTGCAGTGTGAGGTGCTCAGTATGACCAGAACGACCATGACTTTCGCACAACGTATTGTGAATGCAGAAGGACGGACGCTGAATGAAGCGGAAGTGCTGATCGCCTGCATCAATCCACATCTAATGAAGCCTATTGCGCTTCCCAAGTCTATTGTCGCGGAGTTCAAGCAGTGACTGACATGAACATTCTTGATTTGTTCCTGAAGGCTAGCCTTCTGGTCAAACTTATCATGTTGATTTTGATTGGTTTTTCTATCGCCTCATGGGCAATCATTATTCAACGCACGCGCATCCTTAATGCCGCCGGGCGTGATGCTGATGCATTTGAAGATAAGTTCTGGTCAGGTATCGAACTGTCTCGCCTGTATCAGGAAAGCCAGGCTCGTCGTGACGAGTTAGGCGGCTCTGAACAAATATTCTATGCGGGGTTTAAAGAGTTTGCCCGTCTGCACCGTGCCAACAACCACGCACCTGAAGCGGTAGTGGAAGGGGCAACGCGGGCGATGCGCATCTCAATGAACCGCGAGCTTGAAGCACTGGAAAACCATATTCCCTTCCTGGGAACCGTGGGATCGATCAGTCCTTATATCGGTCTGTTTGGTACCGTCTGGGGCATCATGCATGCTTTCATCGCCCTGGGTGCGGTGAAGCAGGCCACGCTGCAGATGGTGGCACCGGGTATCGCAGAAGCGCTGATCGCCACCGCGATCGGTCTGTTCGCGGCTATCCCTGCCGTTATGGCTTTCAACCGTCTCAACCTGCGCGTAAACAAGCTGGAACAGAATTACGATAACTTTATGGAAGAGTTCACGGCTATTCTGCATCGTCAGGCGTTCTCCAGCGAGAGCACCAAGTAAGAGCTGAGGTTGGTATGGCCATAAGGCGTGGTCGCGGCAATCGCCGCGAAATGAAGTCCGAGATCAACATTGTTCCCCTGCTTGACGTCCTGCTGGTGCTGCTGCTGATTTTTATGGCTACGGCGCCGATCATTACGCAAAGCGTGGAAGTTGACCTGCCGGACGCAACAGATTCGAAAACTGTCTCCAGCGACGATAATCCGCCAGTGATTGTAGAAGTGGCGGGCGTGGGGCAGTACAGCCTGGTGGTCGATCATAACCGGATGGAGCAGCTTCCGGCTGAGCAAGTCGTCGCCGAAGCGCAGCGCCGTATCGAGGCGAATCCGAAGACGGTGTTCCTGATCGGCGGGGCGAAAGATGTGCCTTACGATGAGATCATCAAGGCACTGAACTTGCTGCATCAGGCAGGCGTTAAGTCTGTTGGATTAATGACGCAGCCGATTTAATTCATTCGAACCGTTTTTGGGAACCGAGAGTGTCGAAGGCAACCGAGCAAGACGTTAAGTTAAAACGAGCGATCATCTTTTCAGTCATCCTGCATATCATTTTGATTGGGCTGCTGATCTGGAGCTCGTTTGACGAACACATCGACGTCAGCAGTAGCGGCGGTGGCGGAGGCGATATCGATGCCGTCATGGTCGACCCTGGTGCGGTGGTGGATCAATATAATCGTCAACAGAATCAGCAAAGCGACAGCAATCGCGCGGATAACCAGCGTAAAAAGCAGGCGCAACAGCAGGCAGAAGAGCTTCAGCAGAAGCAGGCCGCCGAGCAGCAGCGTCTGAAAGAGCTGGAAAAAGAGCGTCTGCAGGCTCAGCAGGATGCGAAGCAGCAGGCCGCCGAGCAGGCAGCGGAGCAGAAGAAAGCGCAGGATGCTGCAAAGCAGGCGCAGGAAGAGCAGAAGCAGGCCGAAGCGGCCGCAGCCAAAGCGAAGTCTGACGCTAAAGCGCAGGCTGAAGCTCAGGCAAAATCTGACGCCAAAGCTCAGGCTGATGCGCAAGCCAAATCCGCTGCTGAAGCCCAGAAAAAAGCCGAAGCAGAAGCCAAACAGGCTGCTGCGGACGCACAGAAAAAAGCGGAAGCAGAGGCGAAAAAAGTCGCTGCTGAAGCGAAGAAACAAGCTGATGCCGAGGCAAAACAGGCCGCAGCCGAGGCCGCTAAAGTAAAAGCTACCGCGGATGCAAAAGCCAAAGCCGCTGCTGACGCTAAGGCTAAGGCCGCCGAGGACGCGAAAGCGGCTCAGGAAGCGAAAGAAAAGGCCGCTGAAGAGGCGAAAGCCAAAGCAGAGGCCAGCGCTAAAGCGAAAGCGGATGCTGCCGCCAAGGCCAAAGCCGATGCTGCCGCAAAAGCCAAAGCCGCGGCGGATGCCAAGAAAAAAGCTGCGGCTGACGCGGCTAAAGAAACCAGCGATGTTGACGATTTACTGGGTGGACTCAGCTCCGGCAAAAACGCGCCAAAGCAGGGGAAATCCGGTGGTGCAGCAGCAGGGCAGGGGAACCAGAAAAAAGCCGGGGCATCGGGTGCGGCCATCGACAGTTATCTGGGCCAGGTTCAGGGTGCAATCCAGAGTAAGTTCTATGATTCGGATCTGTACAAAGGCAAAACCTGTGATGTTCGCATCAAACTGGCTCCCGATGGCTTGTTAGTCTCGGCAGTTCAGGCGGGTGGCGATCCTGCACTATGTCAGGCTGCAATCAACGCAGCCCGCATGGCAAGGATCCCTAAGCCGCCAAGCGCAGATGTGTACCAGGCAGTTAAAGACGCAACGTTAGAATTCAAGCCATAAGAATTCGGTAACATCCGGCATGTTGAACTAAGGTCAACATGCCGTACTCTATACAGGCACTTTTGGTTGGTTGAAACATTGCTGGTTATCGTGGACATTGCGTTCAGGTAAGGGAGAGAAGATGAAGCAGGCATTCCGTGTAGCACTGAGTTTTTTACTGCTGTTTGTCGCTGTGGCGCATGCAGAAGTTCGCATTGAGATCACCCAGGGCGTCAACACCGCGCGTCCTATCGGTGTGGTGCCGTTTAAATGGGAAGGCCCTGGCGCTGCCCCGGAAGATGTAGGTGGCATCGTTGCTGCTGACTTACGCAACAGCGGTAAATTTAATCCGCTGGATCGCGCACGCCTGCCTCAGCAGCCGACCACAGCAGCCGAAGTGCAGCCTGCTGCCTGGACCGCGCTGGGGATCGATGCGGTAGTGGTAGGTAAAGTTCAGCCGGGTGCCGATGGCAGCTATCTGGTCTCTTACCAGCTGGTGGATACCTCCGGGAATCCGGGCGCTGTGCTGGCACAAAACCAGTATAAAGTGACTAAGCAGTGGTTACGTTACGCGGCCCATACCGCCAGCGATGAAGCTTTTGAAAAACTGACCGGTATTAAAGGCGCGTTCCGTACCCGTCTTGCTTATGTCGTGCAGACTAACGGCGGCCAGTTCCCGTATGAACTGCGCGTCTCTGATTACGATGGTTACAACCAGAACACCGTGCACCGTTCACCTCAGCCGCTGATGTCTCCGGCCTGGTCTAAAGATGGTAGCAAACTGGCTTATGTGACCTTTGAAAGCGGTAAGTCTGCCCTGGTTATCCAGACGCTGGCTAATGGCGCGATCAAGCAGGTGGCCTCTTTCCCTCGTCACAATGGTGCCCCATCGTTCTCACCTGACGGGACTAAACTGGCTTTCACCCTGTCAAAAACCGGCAGTATGAATCTGTATGTGATGGATCTTGCCTCTGGTCAGATTCGTCAAATTACCGACGGTCGTTATAACAATACAGAACCAACCTGGTTCCCGGACAGCCAGACGCTGGCCTACACCTCAGATCAGGCTGGTCGTCCACAAATTTATAAAATCAGCGTTAACGGCGGTTCAGCGCAGCGTCTGACCTGGGAAGGTTCTCAGAATCAGAATGCCGACGTCAGCACTGATGGTAAATCTCTGGTGATGGTGAGCACCAACGGTGGTGCACAACACATCGCCAGACAGGATCTGGTAACGGGAGCCGTTCAGCAATTAACGGACACGTTCCTGGATGAAACGCCAAGCCTCGCACCCAATGGCATCATGGTAATCTACAGCTCCACACAGGGCATGGGTTCCGTATTGCAGCTGGTGTCGACAGATGGGCGTTTCAAAGCGCGTCTTCCGGCTACTGATGGACAGGTAAAATCACCTGCCTGGTCGCCGTATATGTGATGCATATGAAAATATGTATGGCTAACAATAATAGGATTGTAGAAATGCAACTGAACAAAGTGCTGAAAGGCTTACTGCTGGCACTGCCAGTAATCGCAGTGGCTGCTTGTAGCTCACACAAAAATAACGACAACGACCAGACCAACGGTAACGGTATGGGCGATGGCGCAAACAGCGGCATGAACAGCGGTAACATGTCATCTGACGAGCAGGCTCGCCTGCAGATGCAGGAACTGCAGAAAAACAACATCGTTTACTTCGGTCTGGACAAGTATGAGATCCAGTCTGAATTTGCTCAGATGCTGGATGCGCACGCAACTTTCCTGCGTAACAACCCATCATACAAAGTGACCATCGAAGGTCATGCGGATGAGCGCGGTACACCAGAATACAACATCGCCCTGGGCGAACGTCGTGCTTCTGCTGTTAAAATGTACCTGCAGGGTAAAGGTGTTTCTGCTGACCAGATCTCTATCGTTTCTTACGGTAAAGAGAAGCCAGCTGTACTGGGTCACGACGAATCAGCGTATGCTAAAAACCGTCGTGCCGTACTGGTATACTAAGAGAATCACATGATTAGTAACTTCAGACTTCACTTGTTGAGTCTGTCGTTACTGGTTGGCGTAGCGGCCCCCTGGGCCGCTAATGCCCAGGCGTCAATCAGTAACGTTGGCTCAGGCTCGGTCGAAGACCGCGTCACGACTCTTGAGCGTATCTCTAATGCTCAGGGGCAACTTCTTCAGCAAGTTCAGCAACAGCTCTCCGACACACAGCGCGATATCGACTCACTCCGTGGACAGATTCAGGAAAATCAGTATCAGCTGAATCAAATCACTGAGCGTCAGAAAAACCTCTATCAGCAGCTCGACACGCTGAGCAGCAGTAATACGCAGGCTCAGGGCGCTTCTGGTGATGCTGCAGCGGCTGCGGGTGGTGCGGGTGCAGATAATGCTGCCGGTGGCAACAATGCCTCTGCAGGCGCCTCTGCGGCCCCTGTACAGAGCGGTGATGCTAATACCGACTACAATGCGGCGGTTGCGCTGGTTCTGGAGAAAAAACAGAACGAGCAGGCGATTGCCGCATTTCAGGCTTTTGTGAAGAAATATCCGGATTCAACCTATCAGCCTAACGCCAATTACTGGCTGGGTCAGTTGAATTACAACAAAGGCAAAAAAGACGACGCGGCATATTATTTTGCCACCGTGGTCAAGAACTACCCGAAGTCACCAAAGAGCGCGGACGCGTTGTATAAGGTTGGGGTGATCATGCAGGAGAAGGGCGATACAGCGAAAGCCAAAGCCGTTTACCAGCAGGTGTCCAAACTTTATCCAAACACCGATGCTGCGAAAAATGCTGCAAAACGGGCTGCATCGCTGTAAGTGACAAGCTTTGACCAGATAATGCCGTATTTATGGTCGTAGCGAACGAAAGGTAGTCAGTTGAACGGGTTATCTGAAAATAGTGGTTGCGCTGAATCGGTAAATCAGTAATATATGCCGCCGTTGCAGGGACATATGTGAAAACGTTCTGGCAGCGCAAAAGTGGGTCGTTAGCTCAGTTGGTAGAGCAGTTGACTTTTAATCAATTGGTCGCAGGTTCGAATCCTGCACGACCCACCACTTTAAAGATTTACCAAGTTCGAAACATTACTTTTATAAGTAGTGCAGCAGTAACCGCTCGATGCGGGTCGTTAGCTCAGTTGGTAGAGCAGTTGACTTTTAATCAATTGGTCGCAGGTTCGAATCCTGCACGACCCACCACTTTATCGTGGTATCCGTTGTAAAGCGTGAAGGATTCAGCTTTTAAAGAGAATCATTTCTCCGCAACTTGCATTGAAGCATTACCGCGAAAGCGGGTCGTTAGCTCAGTTGGTAGAGCAGTTGACTTTTAATCAATTGGTCGCAGGTTCGAATCCTGCACGACCCACCAATGTAGAAAGGCGCCCTAAAGGCGCCTTTTTGCTATGCGCAATTCGTGAAGGATTTGAACCTGTATCAGGCCTTCATCACATATTAATGCTCAGGCGTCAGATTCTTCCAGATATGCATCACCGCATAACTGCGCCACGGACGCCAGGCCTGAGAGCGCTTCTCTGCCTCTTTTGCCGTTATGCCGCCCAGATTTTTTCTTACCACAATATCCCCGGCGGGGAAGGCATCCGGCCAGCGCAAGGCTCTCATCGCGATATAGTGTGCGGTCCAGTCCCCAATGCCCGGCAGGGTAACCAGGCTGGCTATCGCCTCCTCAGGATGCATACCGGCATCCAGCCTCAGGTCGCCCCTGACGCAGGCCTCTGCCACAGCCAGCAATGTGCGCGAACGCGCGCTGACAATGCCAAGGCTGGCAACGTCATCAAGCGAAGCCAGAGCCACCTTTGCTGGTACCGGTGAGAGATGAGTCAGTTCAGGGAAGGGGGTCTGAAAAGGCTCGCCAAAGGCATGAGCAAAACGTCCACCAATTGTGGTGGCGGCCTTCACCGTAATTTGCTGGCCCAGCACAGCCCGGACCACCATCTCAAAACCGTCAAAGGCTCCCGGTACTCTTAAACCTGCGTCCCTGTTCAGACTGCTTTGCAGCAGAGGGTCCTGCTCAAGGTGCGCAGCGATAATCTCAGGATGGGCATCCAGGTCGAACAGGCTTCTTAATCTGCGCAGCAAAAGAGGAAGAACCGGCGTCAGTGAATGCGTGAACTCCACGCTTAACCCATGCCTGCCAGCGGCCTGGGTCACCCGGACCCATCCCGTATGCTCCCCCAGACGCACGGTACGCGCATAACTCGTCTCATCCAGACTCTCCACGCCCTTAATGGCACGCAGGCGCAGAAAAGCCAGCAGGGCGTCCCAGTTAAAAGGCGGGCGATAGCTCAGCAGCAGGGTGGAGGTATCACTGCCGATCCAGTGTCCGGGCTCTCGTGCCTCTTTGCGTAAGCGACTGGGCGGCATCCGGTACTGACGGTGAAACACCTCATTAAAGCGCCTCAGGCTGGCAAAGCCGCTGGCATAAGCCACATCCGTGACTGACAGCATCGTTTCCGTCAGAAGCTGTTTAGCCAGCAACAGGCGTCGGGTCTGCCTGAGTTCAAGTGGCGAAACGCCCAGCTCCTTCTGCACAATACGCCGCAGCTGGCGCGAGCTTAAAGAGAACTGGGCCGCAATCTCTTCAAGACTGGCGACATCCTCCGTTAACCCCTCCTCAATACGCCGGATCAGTAAATCAGCAATACGGTGACTGCTGTCGACAGGTGCATTGCCAGGGGCCAGTTCAGGACGGCAGCGCAGGCAGGGGCGAAAAGCCGCTTTTTCTGCCGCTTCGGCGCTGTCAAAAAACAGGCAGTTTTTCTGAAGAGGCGGTTTGACCGGGCAGATGGGTCGACAATAGATTCCGGTAGAGGTGACGCCCACGTAAAACACCCCGTCGAAACGCGCGTCGCGGGAGGTTAACGCCCGATAAGCTGATTTTTTATCAATCATAATCTGTTCCTGTCGACTGGTCATGCTGGCAGAGTAAGGCGGATTTATGTGCTGTGCCAGCCGTTTTCGGACAGCAAACTTAGTTAACCTGATGTCCGGAAACGGCTGGCATGACGAGGCTGATTGGGGATAATAAGCCTTGTCCCTGCAACAGGGCGTGACAGAGGGAGAATACAGATGAGCTATTTCTATAAACTGATGCCTTCACCGGTGGGTGTACTGACCCTGATAGCCAGCGACAAGGGCGTTGCTGCCATTCTGTGGGAAAATGAGAACCCAAACCGCGTCAGGCAGATGGCACCTGAAGAAGATCCATCCCATCCGGTGCTGGTGGAAACGGAGCGCCAGTTAAACGAATACTTCGCCGGGCAGCGTTCAAGTTTCACCGTCACGCTGGATTTCGTCGGCACCGAATTCCAGAAAAAAGTCTGGCAGGCGCTGGTGGCGATCCCGTTTGGCGAAACGCGCAGCTACGCCGATATCGCGCGCGAGATTGGTAACCCTAAAGCGGTGCGGGCAGTAGGGGCAGCGAACGGGAAAAACCCTATCTCTATTATCGCTCCCTGCCATCGGGTTATTGGCTCCAACGGCAAGCTGACGGGCTTTGCTGGCGGGCTTGAAGCCAAAGCCCTACTGCTGAATATTGAGATGAAACAGCAGGGCGATTTTGCTCTGAAGTGATCGCCATCACATCCTGCGATCGTCCCGAAAAACTCAGCGACACAGGCGACTATTTCGGCTATCGTGTTTAGCATATAAAACAAACTGACGGTTATGTTGCCACGCAAGCGGCAGATTCCGCTAATTTGGTTAAGTTAAAGAAACGAGAGCCGCGATATGAGCCTGATGTTCGATCCCGAAACCGCTATCTATCCTTTCCCGCCAAAACCTGCCCGTTTGTCCGCGCAGGAGAAAGAATTTTATCGCTCCAAAATCAAACGTTTACTCAAAGAGCGTAACGCGGTGATGGTCGCTCATTACTATACCGATCCGGAAATCCAGGCGCTGGCAGAAGAGACCGGTGGCTGCGTGGCGGATTCGCTGGAAATGGCCCGCTTTGGCAGCCAGCATGCTGCCAGCACATTACTGGTTGCAGGCGTTCGTTTTATGGGGGAGACGGCAAAAATCCTCAGCCCGGAAAAAACCATTTTAATGCCCACGCTGCAGGCGGAATGCTCGCTGGATTTGGGCTGCCCGATTGAAGAATTCAACCGCTTCTGCGACCAGCATCCCGATCGCACCGTAGTGGTGTATGCCAATACCTCGGCGGCGGTGAAAGCACGGGCAGACTGGGTAGTAACCTCCAGTATAGCTGTAGAGCTGATTGAGCATCTGGACAGCCTCGGCGAGAAGATTATCTGGGCACCGGATCGTCACCTGGGGCAGTACGTCACCCGCCAGACCGGCGCGGATATTCTCTGCTGGCAGGGCGCATGTATCGTCCATGACGAATTCAAAACTCAGGCGCTGCAACGTATGAAAGCGCTCTACCCGGAAGCGGCGGTGCTGGTGCATCCGGAATCGCCTCAGGCTATTGTCGATCTGGCTGATGCGGTGGGATCGACCAGCCAGCTGATCCAGGCTGCCAAAACCCTGCCCAATCCTCAGATGATTGTAGCGACCGACCGCGGCATCTTTTATAAAATGCAGCAGGCCTGTCCGGACAAGGAATTACTCGAAGCGCCTACGGCAGGAGAGGGCGCAACCTGCCGCACCTGTGCTCACTGCCCGTGGATGGCGATGAATGGCCTTAAAGCCATTGCAGAAGGGCTGGAGCAGGGGGGAGCCAGCATGAAATTCACGTTGATGCGCAACTACGTGAAGGCGCATTGATCCCGCTGAACCGTATGCTAACCTTTGCTGCAAGTTTAAAAGGGTAACTCCTGACCCTCTTGCTCAGGACATTAGGTGCCAATATGGATTTTTTCAGCACGCAGAATATTCTGGTTCACATCCCTTTGGGAACCGGGGGCTACGATCTCTCCTGGATTGAAGCTATAGGGACTCTGGCAGGACTGCTTTGTATCTGGCTCGCCAGCCTGGAAAAAATCGTTAACTATGCATTTGGCCTGATTAACGTCACGCTGTTTGCGGTAATTTTCTTTCAGATTCAACTTTATGCGAGCCTGCTTTTACAGCTTTTCTTCTTTGTGGCCAACATCTACGGCTGGTATGCGTGGAGCAGGCAAACCAGCGATAACCAGCAGGCGCTGCATATCCGCTGGCTGACGCTGCCTAAAGCGCTGGGCTGGCTGCTGGCCTGCGTAGTATCGATTACCCTGATGACTCTGTACATCAACCCGGTCTTTGCCTGGCTGACCCGGATTGCGGTCACGCTGATGCAGGGCATGGGGCTCTCTGTGGCGATGCCGGCGTTGCAGCCGGACGCGTTCCCGTTCTGGGATTCCTGCCTGATGGTGTTGTCGGTAGTAGCGATGATCCTGATGACGCGGAAATACGTTGAGAACTGGCTGCTGTGGGTGGTGATTAATATCATCAGCGTGATGATCTTTGCGCGTCAGGGAGTCTATGCGATGTCGCTGGAGTACGTCATCCTGACGGTGATTGCTCTGAACGGCTGCTGGTTGTGGATGAAAAGCGCCCGCGAACAGGGTTCACGGGCGCTCTCCTGAAACGTTAATGGGAGTGGTGGGCATGAGAATGTTGGTGCCCGCTTTTTCCCCAGCTAAGCTCGCAGTCGCCATCATCACATCCCTGATACTCCATCTGCACCGTGGCATGCTCTATCTGATAATGTTCGTGTAGCCAGTCATGGATACGGTGCAGCAGGGCATCGTGATCGTACGGAGGAACAACGTGAACATGCAGCGTCATCACCGGCTTCTCGCCCACCTGCCAAAGATGGATATGGTGCACATTGCGGATTTCAGGCACTCCCCGGGTTAACGCGCGTTTCAGTTTATCCACGTCCAGCGAGGCTGGGGCACCTTCCAGCAGCTCGTGCACGCTCTCTTTCATCAATGCCCAGGCACTACGCAGCACCAGCAGGGATACCAGAATTGACAGAATCGGGTCGGCTGGCGTCCAGCCGGTAAACATAATGATCAATGCGGCGACGATGGCACCCACCGAGCCGAGCAGATCCCCCAGCACATGCAGCGCCGCCGCGCGGACATTCAGATTCTTCTCTTCACTGCCCCGGTGCAAAAGCCAGAATGAAAGCAGGTTAGCCAGCAAGCCCGCCACCGCAATCGTCAGCATCATTCCACTGGCGACCGGCTCAGGATGCCGGAAGCGGATGACCGCCTCCCAGACGATTAAAAAGGTGATCACCACCAGCGCAATCGCATTCACAAACGCGGCCAGGGTTGTGAGCCGTAGCAGTCCGAAAGTGTGGCGGGCATTGGGTTTACGCTGGGCAAATTGCACCGCCAGCAGCGCCATCAGTAACGCTGCGGCGTCGGTCAGCATGTGGCCTGCGTCTGCCAGCAATGCCAGCGAGCCGGAGAGCAAGCCCCCGGCAATCTCGGCGACCATAAACAGAGCGGTGACCAGGAAAGCGGCCAGCAGGCGGGTACGGTTGCCCGTGCCCTCAGAATGAGTGTGCGCCATAAGATTCCAGTTCAGTGAGTAGATTTTCTGTTAATGATATCAATAAATTCAGCCCGTCAGGCCGTTGCCTTGTCCTGATTTGCTCAATAATGCGCTGGGTAAGGTTTTCGGCTTCGCTGTAGCCCAGCATCTGCCAGCTTCCTTTCAGGCGGTGAGCCG
Source organism: Erwinia sp. E_sp_B01_1 (assembly GCF_036865545.1). Lineage (NCBI taxonomy): Bacteria > Pseudomonadati > Pseudomonadota > Gammaproteobacteria > Enterobacterales > Erwiniaceae > Erwinia > Erwinia sp. E_sp_B01_1. The sequence goes on from NZ_CP142208.1 coordinate 1,447,612, forward strand.
CTTTTTCAGCCCTTTCCCACGCCTCTTCAGCAAGTGCGACGCTAAGCCGGCGGCTGTCTTCCTGTAACGTCTGTTTCAGGGTTTGCAGCAGTTTAGTGAAAAACGTCCGGTCCTCACCGGCCAGTTGCCAGAGACGTGTTGCGAGCCGATCAAAAACGGGTGCCGGGAGGGGGCAAGCAGCGGCTCGATTTCACGCAGCGTCACCGGCTTGAGCAGCACTTTATCCGTCAGCGCCTGAACCTGCGGCTTGGCAAGAATATCGGCATCCGCCGAGCACATCACAATACGGCTGCGATGTGCTCCATGACGCTCCCGGCGGCGGATAATTTTGGCCAGGGTCAGGCCATCGGGATGCGGCATACTGTAATCAATAAACAGCAGGTCATAAGAGGTCGCGGAAGCCAGCAGGGCTTTGCCATCGGGATAGCAGTCAGCTTCCAGACCAAACCATGCCAGCTGCTGCTGCATCACCAGCAGGTTGGTGGGATGGTCATCGGTCACCGCCACCCGTAATTTGCTGACCGGCTGGCTGGATAAGACCGGAGCCGGTTCCGGCTGGAGGTCCGGGGTCACCCTTTGCAGTGGAAGAGTGACCTTCAGCGTGGTGCCGACCTGAGGTGTGGAGTCGAGGTGAATTTCTCCCTTCATCCGGGCCACAATCTCTTTGCAGATTGAGAGGCCTAGTCCGCTTCCCTGCACGGAAAACTGGCGTCCGGAGGGTGTCTGATACCAGGGTTCAAACAGTCTGCTCTGCTCCGCTAATGGAATGCCGCTACCGCTGTCGGTCACGCAAAAAATCAGCTGGTCCGCCTGAAGATCGGCAGCCAGAGTTACAAGAATTTCTCCCTGCCGGGTGAACTTAATGGCGTTGCCGATCAGGTTATGGGCTATCTGCTGTAATCGCTGCCCGTCAATCAGGATCTGCGGCGGCAAAGGCGGGATCGCTTCCACGCGGAACGCCGGGCCGTTGTGGCGCATCAGCGGATGATAGAAATCCGCAAGACGGCTGAGCCATTTTGCCGGGTCAAGGGGCCGGGGAACCAGCGTAAAGCTGTTGTTCTCCAGTTTGGCATGATCCTGCAGGTCATTGAGCAGCGTCAGCAATGCAGAGGCGCTGTTGTGGATCACGGTCAGGTTTTTCGCCTCCGGCTGGCGGGAAACCTCAACTTCCAGCAGGCCCAGAATGGCCTGCATTGGCGTACGTAATTCATGGCTGACGGTCGCCAGAAACTGACTTTTCATCTGGTTGGCCCGGTTAGCTTCTTCTCTTTCCAGCTCCAGCTGGCGGCGCTGCAGACGCTCCCGACGCTGTTCCAGATAACGACGCACCAGTAGCAGCAGCAAAAAGAGAATGGCAAACAGCGCGGCAATCAGCACAAAAAGCGAGACTGGCCGCATCTGATTTGCGCTTTCTCCGGCCTGAACCGAGCTGTTATTGCTCCAGTTTTCGCGCATACGCTGCTGGGTATCGGCGGGAATCTGCTGCAGACTGCTGTTAAGCAGCGTCCTCAACAGCGGATAAGAAGGGCTGACCCCCAGGGTGATCGGCCAGGCAGCATCACTGGCCGCAAAAGCCAGCCGCAACGAATCGCTGTAGCGCGACTGAACCAGCCAGCGGGCAGAAATAACATTGTCTGCCAGCGCATCAATCTGGCCGTTAGCCAGGGCGTCATACAGGCTTTTATTCTCGTCAAAAGTGACCGGGATGACATCAGCAGGGAGGAGCTGTCGGGCAATATCACCGCGCCGGACCCCCACTTTACGGCCTTTCAGCTGCTGCCAGCCTGTGACAGGTTGCGACATCTGGCCGACATAGACGCCCCATAATGCACGCCAGACAGGCAGGGTATTGGTGCGCATCGCATCATCGCCGGTCAGTGGCACGGTAAGCTGAACCATCGCACGGCCCTGATCGACAAGGGCCTGGGCCTGTTGCGCATTGCTTACCCACCAGGGCTGAAAACGCAGTCCGGTATTCTGACCAATGATATTCAGCAGCTCCACGCTGTATCCTCTGGGCTGACCATTGGCAGCGCGATAGCTCCAGGGGTAATCGTCACTGATGGCGGCATAAGTGACGACGGGATGCTGCTGCACCCAGCTTTGCTCCATCGGGGTCAGGTGTGCGGTGTTGGTATCCTGGTAGCGGGGGAGCTGACTACTCCAGCGGCCCTGAATGCCATTCACTACGTCCATCGGTAGCTGGCGGATAGCGCTGTCGAGTTGATGGGTGAGTTGGGGATCGGCTGTCATTGCCTGCAACCGTAGCTCACCGGGATTCAGGGGCGAAGCGAGCTGATAAATCTGACCCTGCTGAAGCTGGCTGAGCAGAAATCCTGCGCTGGTTTCATCCGCCACCACATAGTCACTGCGATTATCCAGCAGCGCATAGAGCGCCTGGAGATCGTTATCCACCACCTGCCAGTGATGCCGCCGGACAAATCCGGTATCGATCAGGGCTAAAGTGGCGCGGCTGACCGTGATACGCGCCTCTCCGGAGTTAAACATGACCGGACGCAGGTTCTCGCGGCTGCGGTAGATGCGCAGCGGACTGGTGAACCAGGGCTGGGTAGCGCTCATCTCTGGCTCCAGAGCGTGCTGAGGAACGCCGAACAGAATATCGAGCTGACCTTTTTTCAGCGCCTCGCGCAGAGCCTGCCAGTCCGGATACGCCTCAACCTGAAACTTCATGCCTGTGGTCTGCGAAAGCGCCACCAGATAGTCCGCATTGATGCCGTATAAATCCCGCCCTACCACCATATTCCAGGGCGTGCTGTTGTCCCGCAGAATTCCCACCCGCAGAGGCTTCTCCTGCCAGGGGGAGGAGTGTTCAAGCGGCATCATCTCCTGAGGCAGCATCACGCTGCTTACCGGTCTCAGTACCGCACCCGCCTGCAGGCAAAACAGCAGGAGAAAAAGTCCCAGAACGCGGGTTTTCACCGTTGTGATTTCCACAGCCCGGCCAGTTCCACGACGGAAGTGGCGCCGGTTTTTTCCATGATATTTTTTTTATGGGTGCTGACGGTTTTGTTACTGATATTAAGCTGTTCGGCGATTTGCAGGTTTGACAGCCCCCGTGCCAGCAACGCGAGGATTTGCTGCTCTTTAGCCGTCAGCAGGCTTTCAGTGCTCTCTTCACCGGCGTGAGCGAACACCTGCTGGCCACCCAGCACGGCAAGAATAGCGGAAAGAAGCTGAGGCACGGGCTGGCGTTTGGCGACATAGCCCGATGCCCCTGCGGCTTCTGCCAGACGTTGATAGAGGCGCTCTTCCTGCGCGGAGTAGATAATGACGGGAAGCTCAGGGAAATGACGACGGATATATTTCAGGAATTGCAAACCGTCACTGTCAGGCAGGCCGATATCCAGCACCACCACATCCACAGCCTCGCTGGCGAGCAGATGCCGGGCGGAACTCTCCTCTTCTGCTGACAGCAGCGTGATGGGGAAGGGCGCACGGTTCAGGGCCGCTTCCAGAGCGACCTGCACCAGCGGGTGATCGTCAATCAGCAGCAGCTTAACCATGAATTTACCCGTGGGAAATCAGAGCGTTCAAGGATAGCCTAATGGCAGGGTGAAGCAAAGAAGCACAAAAAAGGAGAGCTTTCGCTCTCCTCAGACTCATGCAGGACTGTTACTGCGTGGTGCCGTCTGTTTTGGTATCTGCACCTGGTCCCACTTTTTTGTTGATATCAGGGCATTTACCGTCTTTGCACTGAGTATTCTGATCGATTTCGTTAGCCGTCATTTTTTTATGTGACTTCATGGAGTCGTGCGTGCTGGTGGCATCACCAGTATTATTAATTTTGTCGTTACTGACGTTATTTGGAGCAAGTTTCTCTTTAGCTCCGCCCGCCACAGCACCGGCATCCGCCGCCTGATTAGAGGTACCATTGTTGCTTTGAGCCGCCATAGCTGCGCCGCTACCCAGGGTCATTGCTGCTGTCAGAAATACGATTGCAAACTTATTCATCATTATGCTCCGTTAAATTACGAATATTGTCATACCAAACCCCGATAAAATGCGGTTTGAATAAATTACCGTATAAAGCGAAATAGCATTCCGCTCAGATCAGCCCGGCGATCTGTATGCGTTTTTTTAAGTATTCACAGGAACAAGTGTAGTAAAGATCGGCGAAACGGCAACTCAGTACGGCAATTAAGTGTCCAAATTCGATTTACAGCACAGAGCTCACGCGATAAATTGAGCCTGATGCGCCCGATGTGCAGAACGGCCTGTAAAATACTGGAAATATTATGAATTATCAGAATGATGACCTAAGAATCAAAGAGATAAAAGAACTTCTACCTCCTGTAGCCCTGCTTGAAAAGTATCCTGCCACGGACATGGCGGCTAAAACCGTTTCCCATGCACGTCAGGCTATTCATAATATTCTTAACAAGAGCGACGATCGTTTATTAGTGGTGATCGGTCCCTGCTCAATTCATGACACGGAAGCGGCAAAAGAATATGCTGCACGCCTGCTGACGCTGCGTGAAGAGCTTAGCGATTCCCTTGAAGTGGTCATGCGTGTCTATTTTGAGAAACCCCGTACCACGGTTGGCTGGAAAGGACTGATCAACGATCCACATATGGATGGCAGCTTCCAGATCAACGATGGCCTGCGCATTGCCCGTAAGCTGCTGGTGGATATCAATGACACTGGCTTACCGGCTGCAGGTGAGTTTCTGGATATGATCACCCCGCAGTATGTGGCCGATTTGATGAGCTGGGGAGCGATTGGCGCCCGGACCACTGAGTCTCAGGTGCACCGCGAACTCTCATCCGGTCTCTCCTGCCCGGTGGGCTTCAAAAACGGCACGGATGGCACCATTAAAGTGGCTATCGATGCCATCAATGCTGCCAGCGCACCGCATTGCTTCCTCTCCGTCACCAAATATGGTCATTCCGCTATTGTGGAAACCAGCGGTAACGGTGACTGCCATATCATCCTGCGTGGCGGTAAAGAGCCCAATTACAGCGCACATCACGTTAATGCGGTGAAATCAGGCCTGGAGAAAGCCGGTCTGGATGCGCAGGTAATGATCGACTTCAGCCATGCCAACAGCAGCAAGCAGTTCCAGAAGCAGCTGGTGGTGTCTGATGACGTGGCACAGCAAATCGCGGGGGGTGAAAATGCGATTATCGGCGTGATGATTGAAAGCCACCTGGTGGAAGGCAATCAGAATCTGGAAAGCGGTGAGCCGCTGGTTTACGGCCAGAGCGTGACCGATGCCTGTATTGGCTGGGAAGACACCGAGAAAGTGCTTCGTCAGTTAGCCGGTGCGGTAAAAGCCCGTCGCGGTTGAGCCCGTTAAAACGGTTAAGCCGGTTAAGCGGGTTAAAACGGTTAAGTAAGCCAGCGGGTTAAGCCCGCCAGGTAGTTAAGCCGTTTACATCCATCAAGCCGCTTATGCCGAAAAAAAATCCGCCAGATGGCGGATTTTTTATGCTTATTAACCACGATTTTCCCGCAGGATAAGCGCTGTTACTTCGCCTTACCCTGGTTTGCCACGGCAGCGGCTTTCGCTGCGATTTCGTCGGCATTGCCCAGATAGTAGTGTTTGATCGGTTTGAAGTTTTCATCGAACTCATACACCAGCGGCACGCCAGTTGGGATGTTCAGTTCAAGGATCTCTTCTTCACTCATGTTGTCCAGGTATTTCACCAGCGCACGCAGGGAGTTACCGTGGGCAGCAATGATCACTTTCTCGCCGCTTTTCATGCGTGGCAGGATAGATTCATTCCAGTAAGGCAGCACGCGGTCGATGGTCAGTGCCAGGCTTTCAGTGGTTGGCAGCTGCTCAGCGCTCAGGCCTGCATAACGTGGGTCATGGCCTGGGAAACGCTCATCAGCACGATCCAGCTCTGGCGGAGTTACCGCGAAGCCACGACGCCACTGTTTAACCTGCTCGTCGCCATATTTGGCGGCGGTTTCAGCTTTATCCAGACCCTGCAGCGCACCGTAGTGGCGCTCGTTCAGACGCCAGGATTTTTCAACCGGCAGCCAGGCCTGATCCACTTCGTCCAGGATGTTCCACAGAGTGTGAATGGCACGTTTCAGCACGGAGGTGTAAGCGAAATCGAAGGTAAAGCCTTCATTTTTCAGCAGCTGACCTGCTGCTTTCGCTTCGGTACGGCCTTTATCGGACAGGTCAACATCGTACCAGCCGGTAAAGCGGTTTTCATTATTCCACTGGCTTTCGCCGTGACGTACCAGAACCAGCTTAGTTACAGCCATAGCTTAACTCCTTAATAATCTGACGTTTCTATGATAATGGTAACCGTAAATTGCCTGAACATCCTGGGGCAATTTTTACAGCTCATTACCATAACGGAAATCTGCGCACGGCGTAAGCCTGAGGCGACGCCGATGCGCGTTTTTCATGCGCTGTATCAAACCGCCGTCAGGCGATAGCGCGTGACTGACTGATACGTTTCACCTGGCTTGATCCGGCAGTCTGGCTGCGGCCACTCCGGGTGATTCGGTGAGTCGGGTAGAAACTCACTCTCCAGTGCAATCCCCTGAAAGGCAGTATAGACGCCCTGCTCGCGAGCCGGGGTACCTTGCAGATAATTGCCTGAATAGAATTGCAAAGCGGGCGCGGAGGTAAAGACGCTGAGTTTCAACTGACCATCGGCAGACCAGAGTTCTGCGGCGGGCTGCGCCTGATCCTGGCCGCTGAGCAGGAAAGCGTGATCGTAACCCTTCACGGCTCGTTGATCTTCATCCTGCAAAAAGTCCTGAGACACGGTTTTTGGCTGACGGAAGTCAAAGCTGGTTCCGGCTACGGCTTTCAAATCCGCATTCGGGATGCCGTCACTGTCTACAGGCAGATAGCGTTCTGCATTCAGCTGTAATTTGTGCCCGCGTGCATCGCCGTGCTGAGCATCCAGATTAAAATAGGCATGGTTGGTCAGGTTCACCGGGCAGGTTTTATCCACCGTCGCGTGATACTGAATGGTCAGCGTATTATCATCTTCCAGGCGGTAGAGTAGGGTAGCCAGCAGGTTGCCAGGATACCCCTGGTCACCCTCCGGCGAGTCCAGTTGGTACTCTACTTCCTGCTCTGCCTGACGCACAATCTGCCAGCGGCGGTTGTTGAAACCTTCGGGCCCGCCGTGCAGCTGATGGGGGCCCTGATTGGCTGCCAGCGTATAGCGCTGGCCATCAATGCTGAAGGCAGAGTGGCCGATGCGATTGGCATAGCGGCCTACGGTAGCACCCAGATAAGCCGTCTGATGCAGGTAATCCGAAGGCGTTGCACAGCCCAGCAGGGCTTCGCGCACGCGGCCATCCTTCATCGGCACGCGGGCTGAAAGCCAGGTTGCCCCCCAGTCCATAAAGGTCACTACCATGCCGCCAGCATTGCGCAGCGTGGTGATGTGCCACGGCAGGCCATCAGGTGCAAGAGAAGTGTGTTCTGTCAGCATAAGCCGGCTCCCTCAGAGGCTTTACAAACGTAGAAGGTCTCTTTAATGCCGGATTTTGCTTCGTACTGTTCTGCCACGGCGGCTTTCACCTCATCCACCAGATCCAGCGGCATCAGCGCCACGACGCAGCCGCCAAAGCCGCCACCGGTCATGCGCACGCCGCCACGATCGCCCAGCGTCGCTTTGACGATCTCAACCAGGGTATCAACAGGCGGTACGGTGATTTCAAAATCATCACGCATAGAGGCATGGGATTCAGCCATCAGCACGGCCATCCGCGCTAAATCGCCTTTGGCCAGTACATCGGCCGCTTCCAGCGTACGGGCATTTTCGGTCAGCACGTGGCGCACGCGTTTGGCAACGATGGGCTCAAGGCTGGCTTCCGCTTCGTTAAACTGTGCCAGTTCAACGTCACGCAGCGAGGTCTTGCCAAAGAATTTCGCACCCGCTTCACACTGCTCACGACGAACGTTGTACTCGCTGCCCACCAGGCTGCGACGGAAGTTGGTGTTGATGATCACCACCGCGATATCTTCCGGCATTGGAACCGGACGCGTGCCCAGCGTGCGGCAGTCCAGCAGCATGGCGTGATCTTTTTTGCCGAGCGCGGAGATCAGCTGATCCATAATCCCGCAGTTACAGCCCACGAACTGGTTCTCTGCTTCCTGACCGTTCACCGCAATGTCAGCACCGTCCAGCGCCAGCCCATAGAGCTGCTGGAAAACGGTGCCTACAGCAACTTCCAGCGAGGCCGAAGAGCTGAGGCCCGCCCCCTGCGGAACGTTACCGGCGATCACCATATCCACGCCGCCGAAATTTTTATCTCTTTTCAGCAGGTGTTTCACCACGCCACGAACGTAGTTGGACCACATCTGATCTTCCAGCGGCTCTATAGCTTCGTCCAGCGAGAAGATATCCTGCTGATTATCGTAATCTGCGGCGATAACGCGCACCTGGCGATCGTCACGTTTAGCGCAGGCGATCACCGTCTGATAATCGATCGCGCAGGGCAGAACGAAACCGTCGTTGTAATCGGTGTGTTCACCGATCAGGTTTACGCGGCCCGGAGCCTGGATAGTATGGTCAGCGTCGTAGCCGAATTTTTCGGAGAAAATTTTGTGGGTAGAGGTCTGTAGGGTCATTTTTATACTCCCGTCTCGCGGAAATGAATATCGCTGACGGAACGCAGACGTTCTGCTGCCTGTTCCGCCGTTAAATCACGCTGGGTCTCTGCCAGCATTTCATAACCAACCATAAATTTACGCACCGTCGCCGAGCGCAGCAGCGGAGGATAAAAGTGCGCATGCAGCTGCCAGTGGTCGTTGGCCTCGCCGTTAAACGGCGCGCCATGCCAGCCCATAGAGTAGGGGAAAGAGCACTGGAACAGGTTGTCATAGCGGCTGGTCAGTTTTTTAAGCGCCAGCGCCAGATCGGCGCGCTGATCGTCGGTTAAATCCACCAGACGTTTGATGTGCGCTTTCGGCAGCAACAGCGTTTCGAAAGGCCAGGCTGCCCACCACGGCACTACCGCCAGCCAGTGATCGGTTTCCACCACGGTACGGCTGCCGTCTTTCAGTTCGCGGCTGGTGTAATCCACCAGCATTGGCGAGCCGTGCTGCTCAAAGTAAGCGCGTTGCAGATCGTCTTCACGCTTCGCTTCGTTCGGCAGGAAACTGTTGGCCCAGACCTGTCCGTGCGGGTGTGGGTTAGAGCAGCCCATAGCCGCGCCTTTGTTTTCAAAAACCTGAACCCAGGGATAATGCTGGCCGAGGTCGGCTGTCTGCTCCTGCCAGGTCCTCACCACCTGTTCAAGGCCTGAAAGCGTCAGTTCCGGGAGCGTTTTGCTGTGATCCGGCGAGAAGCAGATCACCCGGCTGGTGCCGCGTGCGCTTTCGCAGCGCATCAGAATATCTTCGCTTTCCGGCGCGTCTGGCGTATCCGTCATCAGGGCAGCAAAGTCATTGGTGAAGACATAGGTGCTGGCGTAGTCAGGATTTTTATCGCCTGTCACACGGGTATTGCCAGGACAGAGGAAGCAGTCCGGATCGTGGGCAGGCAGTTTTTCCTGGGAGGCCGTCTCCTGCGCACCCTGCCACGGGCGTTTGGCGCGATGAGGAGAGACCAGAATCCACTGATCGGACAGTGGGTTATAGCGGCGATGGGGGTGATCGACCGGATTAAATTTTTGCATGTTGAGTCCTGGTAACCTTCTTTATGCGTCGATAGCTTCAAAGAAAAATAGCACAGCGCCGGGAAATAAAGCGTGATCGAGTTTGTATAAATGGAATCGTTTACACAAGTTGAATAATCCGAACTGCCAGTAAAAACGGCAAAATAATCCATGCACCTGCTGTAATAATCATTAATTAGTGGTAGCGGTTACATAGAAAGATGCGTTCAAAAGGCCGGTTGATGTAAACCAGCTGATTAAGGCGGGGTGGATTAGTTGCGGTACTGAGTCAACCTGTCGGGTGAGAGTCAGGGTGCCGGCCAGCGCTGACACCCTTAAAATCAGGCCAGAGTTTCCTGCTGATAGCGATAACTCTCCTCCTGCGGGACAAAACTCAGACGGTGAGTAATACACTGCGGGGCATCTTCTGCGTGATGCGAAACAAACAGCAGTTGCGTTTCACCTTCACCAATCAGCACATCCACAAACCTGCGGACCAGTTGACGGTTAAGGGGATCAAGCCCCTGCAGAGGCTCATCCAGGATCAGCAGAGCAGGGTGCTTGACCAGCGCCCGGGCAATCAGCACCAGACGCTGCTGCCCCCAGGAGAGACCATGAAAAGGAGCATCCGCCATTTTCTCCATGCCCAACAGATGCAGCCATTGCTTCGCCAGTGAATGCTGACGGTCAGACACCGCCTGATAGATACCGATGGAATCGAAATAGCCTGAGAGGATCACATTACGCACGCTGCTGCTGACCCGGTAATCCAGATGCAGGCTGCTGCTGACATACCCAATGTGCTGTTTGATATCCCAGATAGTTTCACCGCTGCCGCGACGACGGCCAAACAGCGTCAGATCGTTGCTGTAACCCTGCGGGTGATCGCCGGTGACCAGACTCAGCAGGGTGGATTTACCGGCCCCGTTCGGCCCGACAATCTGCCAGTGCTGGCCGGGTTTCACTTCCCAGCTCAGACGATCCAGGATCGGTTTATCGTTGTAAGAGACCACGCCATCACGCAGTACAATCAGCGGCGCTTCTGCATCAAGCGCGGGTTTAACTGAGGCATCGTCCGGTTCCGGAAGTGTCATCCCCGTCAGTTGTTCACTGTGTGCCAGTTGAGCGACAAGGGCTTCCGCAAGAATTTCCTGACGGGCGCCGGTGTGGGTCAGCGTACATTCAGCCAGCACACCCACGTTATCGATAAAATCGGGGATGTCGTCAAAGCGGTTCAGCACCAGCACCAGAGTACAGTTTTGCTGATGCAGCTCAGCCAGCACCTGAGCCAGATTAGCGCGCGAGGCCACATCCAGGCCGTCAAAAGGTTCATCCAGCACCAGCAGATCGGGCTGCGCCATCAGCGTCTGGCACAGCAGCGTTTTACGCGTCTCGCCCGTGGAAAGGTATTTGAAACGGCGATCCAACAGACGGGTGATGCCAAACAGGGCAGCCAGTTGCTGGCAGCGTGCAGGGTCTTGGTTATTTTCCTGAATAATCTCCGCCGTGGTGCGGCCGGTGTCCTCTTCGCCAGGGCTGAGCAAATCGGTATTGTTGCGCTCCCACTCTTCGGCGACCAGTTTCTGAAGCTGCTCCAGCGAAAGGCGTACAGGACGGACGAAGCTGCTGTGGAACTCGCCTTTGGCGGCAGGGAGTTCGCCAGCCAGCACGCGGGCCAGAGAGGATTTGCCGCTGCCGTTGGCGCCGACAAACGCCCAGCTTTCGCCAGCCTGCAATGCTAAACCATCGAGGGTAAGGGTTCGGGTATCACTAAGGTGAAACGTGCCTTGCGAAATATGCAACGTAGACATTGTTCATTCCATTTTATGCACTGTACCCAGACTATTGATCCTCATGGCAGGCAATGTCAAATTTCGCAGCCCCTTTCAGAGCAGCGTGGCGATAATCACTTTGTCAGCATTGAAATGTGCTGTCACAGCCGCACCCGGCTGAAGATTTTGCTCCGCCACGCGTTCGTTGCTCAGGGTGGCGCAGAGCGTCTCACCCCCTGGCAGGGCAACCAGCACTTCGCTCTGGCTCTCGCCCTGTTCAATCGTGGACAGGATACCGCTGAGCTGATTATCCGCACCGGAAGCACCGGGGGTGACATCAATCCACGGCGCTTTAATCAGCACCAGCACTTCTTTGCCGCTGATCAGGGCGAGGCGATTAGCGCTCTGCTCAGTCAGGGCAACCTTGATCCGCGTAGCGCCGTCTGCCAGCAGCACCTCAACATGCTGCACAATTGCCCGGTCGTCACGATCGATAACGGTGCCAAAAAGCTGGTTACGGGCGCTGGTTTGCAGAGAAAAGCGGGCAATGGCGCCCAGCAGGCTGCCCAGCGGCACATCGTCCTGCAACACATCGAATGCTTTCTGCTGAATCTGCTCCAGCAGGGTAAATAACTGGATCAGCCGTTCGCCGTATGCCGTCACTTTGGCCCCGCCGCCGCCTTTGCCTCCCGTTGCGCGATCGACCAGAGGCCGGTCGGCCAGCGTGTTCATCTCGTTGATGGCATCCCAGGCGCTTTTGTAGCTGATCCCGGCCAGTTTTGCCCCCTGGCTGATGGATCCGGTCTGTTTAACCTGTTTCAGCAACTCAATACGCCGGGGATCGGCAAACAGCCGCTGCTGTAATTTCAGGATCAGGGAAAGGTCGGCCTGCATAGCGTGCTCCGGGAAAAGGGAATAGCGTTAAATTGTACACTGTTGCAGTGCACGGCGTAAAAACAGGTAAAGCGCACAAAAGGACGGTGCACTTTTTTCTCCGCTGGCTACAATGGCTTTTTTGTTCAGCAAGTTGAGGCTCCCATGCTGGAATTACTTAAAGGCCTTGCCGTAGCGATCCTCATGGTCCCTGTGGTGATGGCGGTTATCCTGGGTCTGATTTACGGACTGGGCGAAGTGTTTAACGTTATCTCCAAAATTGGTCATCCTAAAGACCGGTCTGCCAGTCACCGCCAGTAACCTCTCCTGAAACGCCCGACTCTGTCGGGCGTTCGTTTTATTGCGCCTGCTCAACTTATCCTTCGCTCTGCCGATAAACTCCATGACAGTGTTTTTGTAGTCGTTATATCATTGACTACATAACGAACCTCACTGGAGAAGATCATGTCCCTAAAATTACGTCATTTCTTTGCCGTCGTGCTCACTGCAAGCGTTGCAGGCCATGCTGTTGCCGCAGAAAACATCACCGTGTTTGCAGCGGCTTCCCTGACCAATGCTATGCAGGAGATTGCGGATCAATACCAGAAAGGTAAAGAAGTGAAGATAGTCTCCTCTTTCGCCTCCTCCTCCACGCTGGCACGCCAGATTGAGCAGGGCGCACCGGCAGATCTGTTTATCTCTGCCGATCAGCAGTGGATGGATTACGCCGTAGAGAAGAAAAGCATGGATGATGCCAGCCGTTTTACCCTGCTGGGTAATGAACTGGTGCTGGTGGCACCCACGGCCAATAAGCCAGAGCGGGTCAGCATTTCGAAAAATACCGACTGGAAGAACCTGCTGAAAGGGCAGCGTCTCTCCGTGGGCGATCCCGATCATGTTCCGGCCGGTATTTATGCCAAAGAAGCGTTACAAAAACTGGGCGCGTGGGATACCTTATCCTCGCAGCTGGCTCCGGGTAACAGCGTTCGTGTGGCGCTGGCCCTGGTGGAGCGTAACGAAGCCCCTTACGGCATCGTCTACGGTTCCGATGCCGTAGCCAGTAAAAAAGTCACGGTGGTGGGCACCTTCCCGGAAGAGAGCCACAAACCCGTTGAATACCCGATGGCGATGGTAAAAGATCGTAATTCTGCCACCGTCACCGCCTTTTACACCTACCTGAAAGGGCCGGAAGCTGCGGCCGTGTTCAAACGTTATGGATTTACGCCAGCATCATGATCCTCAGTGACCCCGAATGGCAGGCTGTAGCCCTGAGCCTTAAAGTCGCCTCAGTGGCGGTAATCTTCAGTCTGCCCTTCGGGATCCTGATGGCCTGGCTTCTGGTCCGTGGCCGTTTCCCGGGTAAATCCCTGCTGGACAGCCTGATTCATCTGCCGCTGGTGCTGCCGCCTGTCGTGGTGGGGTATCTTCTGCTGATCGCCTTTGGCCGCCGGGGATTTATCGGCGAGTTTCTTTACGACTGGTTTGGTTTTACTTTTGCCTTCAGCTGGCGGGGAGCCGCGCTGGCTTCAGCGGTGATCGCTTTTCCGCTGATGGTGAGAGCGATAAGGCTGGCGCTGGAAAACGTCGACAGCAAGCTGGAGCTGGCCGCCAGGACGTTGGGTGCTGGCCGCCTGCGCGTCTTCTTTACCATCACGCTGCCGTTAACGCTGCCAGGTATTATTGCGGGAACGGTGCTGGCCTTTGCCCGCTCGCTGGGTGAATTTGGCGCCACTATCACCTTTGTTTCCAACATTCCAGGCGAGACGCGAACCCTGCCTTCCGCCATGTATACCCTGATTGAAACGCCCGGCGCAGAAAATGCGGCGGCGCGTCTCTGCGTGATAGCCATAGTGCTGGCGCTCTGTTCACTGATGATTTCTGAATGGCTGGCCCGCTGGGGCCGTAAAAGGTTGGGCGTATAATGCTGGAGCTTAATTTCACACAGCGGCTTGGCGATCATACGCTGACCCTCAATGCCAACCTGCCGGCCACCGGGATCACCGCTATTTTTGGCGTGTCAGGCGCGGGTAAAACCTCGCTGATTAACGCCATTGGTGGGTTAACCACGCCGCAGGAAGGGCATATCATCCTCAACGGGCGCGTGCTCAGCGATGCCGCAAATAAAATCCATCTGCCGCCGGAAAAACGCCGAACTGGCTACGTATTCCAGGATGCGCGGCTGTTCCCGCATTACCGCGTCCGTGGCAATCTCGAATACGGCATGGCAAAAAGTCTGCGCCCGGAGTTTGATCATCTGGTCCGGTTATTGGGCATCGAAGAGCTGCTCTCACGCTATCCGGCTTCACTCTCTGGCGGTGAAAAACAGCGGGTGGCCATAGGTCGTGCTTTGCTGACCGCACCTGAGATCCTGTTGATGGATGAACCCCTGGCCGCGCTGGATTTGCCCCGCAAGCGTGAGTTAATGCCCTATCTGCAGAAGCTGGCGAAGACGGTTAATATCCCCATTCTCTATGTCAGCCACAGCCTGGATGAGATCCTGCAACTGGCCGATAACGTGCTGGTGCTGGATAACGGCGGCGTAAAAGCGCTGGGTACGGTTGAAAAAGTCTGGGCAAGCAGCGTAATGCGTCCCTGGCTACCCCGTGCGGAGCAAAGCAGCGTGCTGCGGGTACAGGTGCTGGAACAGCATCCCCACTATGCGATGACGGCACTTTCGTTTGGCGATCAGCATATCTGGGTCAGCCGTGTTGACGCTCCGCCCAAAACACCGCTGCGTCTGCGCATTCAGTCTGCCGACGTCTCGCTGGTTTTACAGCCGCCGGTAAACAGCAGTATCCGCAACGTCATCCCGGCACAGGTGGCCGGGTTGCTGGAGATAGAGGATCAGATTGAGGTGAAACTGACGATAGGACAAAGCGAGCTCTGGGCGCGTATCACCCCCTGGGCCCGCGATGAACTGATGATCAAACCGGGCATGTGGCTCTATGCCCAGATCAAAAGCGTCTCAATTATTGCGCCAACTCACAGCACTTCGCGGTAGATGGTTTCGGCGATGCCGGGTTCGAGGTTGGTGCCAATCACCCGGCCAGCCCGCGCCCTGATAGCCTCATCGGCATTGCCCATTGCCACACCAAGGCCCACCGTTTCCAGCATACTCAGGTCGTTGTAGTTATCGCCGAAAGCCAGCACGTCGCTCATCTGATAGCCCTCTGATTCCACCCACTGCGCCAGACGTTTGCCTTTGCTGTTGCCCGCTTTAGCAATGTCCACCTGATCGTGCCATGACCATTCGCACGCCAGCCCCATCTCCTGCTCCACACGCTCAGCAAACTGCTGTAAAGCACGGGTGTCGGGATGGGAGAGGGCAAATTTCCAGATTGAGTCAGCCTCTTTAGCAGCCTGCGCCAGGCTGTCGACTTTAGTGAACACCGGACGCTGATGCTCCGGCAGCGACAGGCCCCAGTTGATAGTGCGCGTCACATGACCGGTTTCCGTCTGGTAGAGCATCGCATCATCCACATAGAGCAGCCCGTGGATCGCTGCTTCATCCAGCATCTCAATCACCCGCAGCGCCTGCTCCTGAGGAAGCGGATCGGCCTGTAGTACCTTTTTTGCATGATAATCATACAAGTAGGTGCCATTACAGCAGATTGCAGGTGTATCTAATTCCAGTGCCTGATAAAAAGGATGGATAGCGACATGATGGCGGCCAGTGACGATAGCCACCTTGATGCCAGCCTCCTGCGCTTTTTTCAGCGCTTCCAGCGATTCAGGAAGGATGGTTTTACGCGGCGTTAACAGGGTGCCGTCCAGGTCTAAAGCGATGACGCGATAACTCATAAACAGTTCCGGAAGTGGCTAATTAAGAGGCAGTGAGTGTACACCTTGTGACGCGCTTAACAAAATCACCCGCCATAAATCCCCCCACGCGGGCAGGAAAAACAGGCTACGCTTTTCCAAAAGATTACTCAGAAAAAGGAGAATTCATGAAACAAGTTGTTTATACCGCCAGCCCGGAGAGCCATCAGATCCATGCATGGGAATTAGCCGGGGATGGCACGCTCACCCTTCTGCAGGTCGTGGATGCGCCAGGCCAGGTGCAGCCGATGGTGGTCAGCCCGGATAAACGTTTTCTCTATGTTGGCGTTCGCCCGCAGTTCCGTGTTGTCGCGTATCAAATCCAACAGGATGGCAAACTGCAGGAGGCTGGTCAGGCTTCACTGCCGGGCAGCCCAACCCATATCTCCACCGATCGTCAGGGGCGTTTTATCTTCGTCGGCTCTTACAATGACGGTTGCGTCAGCGTCAGCCCGATTGGGACCGATGGCCTGCCAGGGGAGCCAGTGCAGGTCATTAAAGGCATGGATGGCTGTCACTCAGCCAATATCAACCTTGATAACACCACGCTGTTTGTTCCGGCGCTGAAGCAGGATCGTATCTGTCTGTTTGATCTGCAGGAAAACGGCGAGCTGTTACCTCATCAGCAGGCTCAGGTCACCACCGTAGAGGGCGCTGGCCCGCGTCATATGGTGTTCCACCCGAATAAACAGTATGCCTATTGTGTTAATGAGTTAGACAGCACGGTTGATGTCTGGAAGCTTGAAAACGCCCACGGTGAAGTGGAGCGGGTGCAGAGTCTGGATATGATGCCAGCGGGCTTCAGCGAAACACGCTGGGCCGCCGATATTCATCTGACGCCGGATGGCCGCCACCTTTACAGCTGTGACCGTACTGCCAGCATTCTGACAGTGTTCAGCGTCAGTGAAGATGGGGCATTGCTGACGGTGGAAGGGCACCAGCCTACAGAGACTCAGCCTCGCGGTTTCAACATCGACAACAGCGGACAATATCTGGTGTCAGCCGGGCAGAAGTCGCATCACATCGAAGTGTACAAAATTGGTGGAGAGCAGGGATTACTGCAGCCGCTGGCACGCTATGCCGTGGGCCAGGGCCCGATGTGGGTAGTGATTACTGAAATCTGATGGAAAAGGGGCAGACTTGCCCCTGCAGACGACACCCGGACTTGAAGTGAGGGGAACACAGGCCGTGAATAAAGCGTCCCGGCACATGGACGTGCCGGGCCGAGCTGTCAGGGACGACGCTTTTTGCGTCTTTATGAACGGCCTGTGTTCCCCGAGCCTGCGCTGACTTAAAGGGGCAGATTTGCCCCTTTTTTGTCGCTAGCTGTACATCGCCGTAATCGAAGCGCTGCCCAGCTGGTGGAAATGCACGTTAAAGCCCAGATAAGCGCCGCTGGCGTTCTCATCCACTTCCAGCTTCTCCACATCTAATGCATAGACGGTGAAGATATAACGATGGCTTTCGCCTTTCGGCGGTGCCGCGCCACCATAACCACTGCTGCCAAAATCAGTACGGGTCTGCACCGAACCTTCTGGCAGATCGGCCACGCCTGAACCTGCACCCTGCGGCAGAACGCGGGTATCCGCAGACAGATTAGCCACACCCCAGTGCCACCAGCCGGAACCTGTAGGCGCATCCGGATCGTAACAGGTGACTACAAAACTTTTGGTGCCGGAGGGCACATCGTCCCAGGCTAAGTGGGGAGAGAGGTTATCGCCCTGGTAGCCCATGCCGTTGAAGACCTGGCGCTCCGGGAGCTTATCGCCATCTTTAAAATCCTGGCTTATCAGTTTCATTCCATCTCCTGGTTATTGATGAAGCAGTTTCAGCAGCTCTTCGGCTGCGGCGGCTGAGGAGGCTGGATTCTGGCCGGTCACCAGATGGCCGTCTGTCAGGGTATAAACCCCCCAGTCATCGGTTTTTTCATAGCTGCCACCCAGCGATTTCAGCACATCCTCAACCAGGAAAGGTACCACATCTGTCAGCCCTACGGCTTCCTCTTCGCTGTTACTGAAGCCGGTTACCCGCTTACCCGCCACCAGCGGCGTGCCATCCGGCTTTTTAACATGGCGTAACACGCCCGGCGCGTGACAGACCGCGCCCACAGGTTTGCCGTTAGCATAGAAGTTTTCAATCAAATCAATGCTGACCCGCTCTTCGGCCAGGTCCCACAGCGGGCCGTGGCCGCCGGGATAAAACACTGCGTCAAACTGCGTGCTGTCGATCGTTTCCAGTTTTTGCGTATTGGCCAGCGCCTGCTGCGCAGGCATATCCTGGCGGAAACGTTCCGTATCCTGTGACTGGGCATCGGGCCGATCGCTGACCGGATCGATGGGCGGCTGGCCTCCGGCAGGGGAGGCGAGCACCACGGTGGCCCCGGCATCACGGAACACATAATAAGGGGCGGCAAATTCTTCCAGCCAGAACCCGGTTTTTTTGCCGGTCTCGCCAAGACGATCGTGCGAGGTCAGCACCATTAACAATTTCATTTTTTTGGCTCCTTCAGGGTTTGTCGCCCGCAACTTTGATCAGGACCTTGCCGAAGTTTTTACCTTCGAGCATGCCGATAAAGGTTTCCGGGGCGTTATCCAGCCCTTCAATGACATCTTCACGGAACACAAAGCGATCCTGTTCAACCCACTGGCTCATCTGGCTGAAGAACTCACCAAAGCGGTGACCGTAATCCTGGGTAATAATGAACCCTTCCACCCGCAGCCGTTTGCGCAGGATCGCGCTCTGGAATTGCGGCAGAAGATCCGGACCCGATGAGGCTTCTGTTCTGTTGTAATCGGCAATCAGTCCGCAGACCGGGATGCGGCCTTTGGTGTTCATCAGCGGCAGAACGGCGTTGAAAACCTTGCCCCCGACGCTTTCAAAATAGACATCTATGCCGTCGCGGCAGTAGCGTTTCAGCGCTTCAGGCAGATCGGCGGAGCGATGATCGAGGCAGCGGTCAAAGCCCAGCACCTCTTCGGCATAGCGGCATTTCTCCTGGCCCCCTGCAATCCCCACCACATAGCAGCCTTTGAGCTTGGCAATCTGACCCACCAGCGACCCAACTGCCCCGGTAGCGGCGGCAACGACAACCGTTTCGCCCGGCTGAGGGTTACCAATATCCAGCAGCCCCATATAGGCGGTGAAACCGGTCATGCCGAGCATGCCCAGCGCCCAGGAAGGGTGTTTCAGTACCGGGCCGGTGAGTTTGAACAGATCTTTACCATCGGACAAAGCAAAATCCTGCCAGCCGCTCTGGCTCACTACCCAGTCACCGGGCGCATAGTCGTCGTGGTTTGACTGTTCGACCACAGCTACGGTGCCCGCGCCCATCACATCATTGACCGCAATGGGGGGAACATAGGAGGGGGCGTCGCTCATCCGGCCACGCATGTAGGGATCTAACGACAGCCAGACGGTGCGCAGTAAAATCTCGCCCTTGCCGGGCTGAGGAACGTGCTGGGATTCCACACGAAAATTGGCTTCTGTTGGTGCGCCGTGCGGACGCGAAGCCAGCACGATTCGGCGATTAGTCTGTTTCTCTTGTGGCATAACCAGGCTCCTTTACGGGATGTTGACCCGTAAAAGCGTAGTGCATCAGCGGCTTCACTGCTTTGTGACGCTTCGCACACTGGCGAAATAGTGCGCAGAACGGCGCGGGAAAGGGTGCCGGTGCGCGGGAATTCAGATTGCCCTGAAGGGCTCAGGGCGTATCCAGAAAGAACTCAGGGCGTATCCGTGGCTGGAGCGATAGCTTTGGTTCAGACCGCCAGAAAGAACTCAGGGCGTTCCACTGCCTGGGCGATGGCACCGGTCAACTGCGCCAGCGCTTCTGGCTTAATGATGTAGGGAGGCATCAGGTAAATCAGCTTGCCGAACGGACGTATCCAGACACCCTGTTCGACAAAGAAAGCCTGCAGAGCGGCCATATTCACCGGGCGGTGGGTCTGAATAACGCCGATGGTGCCCAGTACGCGGGCATCGGCGACCTCAGGGCGATCTTTCAGCGGAAGCAATGCCGCCTTAAGCTGCGTTTCGATGGCGGCGACCTGCTGCTGCCACTGATTTTCCTGCAGGATCGCCAGGCTTTCGCTGGCCACGGCGCAGGCCAGCGGGTTGCCCATAAACGTCGGGCCATGCATAAAGCAGCCCGCTTCGCCGTTGCTGATCGTATTGGCAACTTCACGGGTTGTCAGAGTCGCAGAGAGCGTCATAGTGCCGCCGGTCAGCGCTTTCCCCACGCAGAGAATGTCCGGTGAAATTCCGGCGTGCTCGCAGGCAAACAGCTTGCCGGTGCGGCCAAAACCGGTGGCAATCTCATCGGCAATCAGCAGCACGTTATGACGATCGCACAACTCGCGGACACGTTGCAGATAGCGCGGATGATAAAAACGCATGCCGCCTGCGCCCTGCACAATTGGCTCGAGGATCACCGCTGCCAGCTCGCCTTGATGCAGACGAATCAGCCTTTCAAAATCCTCAGTGTCCCGCTCCTGCCACTCATCGCTGAAGCCACAGGCCGGAGCCGCAGCAAACAGATGGTTGGGCAGATAACCCTGATAAAGGCTGTGCATGGAGTTGTAAGGATCGCAGACCGACATTGCCGCAAAAGTATCACCGTGATAGCCATTGCGCAGGGTGAGAAAACGCTGACGCCGCTCGCCTCTGGCCTGCCAGTATTGCAGCGCCATTTTCATCGACACTTCCACCGCTACCGACCCTGAATCCGCCAGGAAAACGCACTCCAGCCCCTCCGGGGTCATCTCAACCAGCTTACGGCACAGCGCCACGGCGGAAGGGTGGGTAATGCCGCCAAACATTACGTGTGACATCTGCTCAATTTGTGCAGCCATCGCCCGGTTCAGTCGCGGGTGATTGTAGCCGTGGATGGTCGCCCACCAGGAGGACATGCCATCAACCAGCTGGCGACCATCGGCCAGTTGCAGTGAGGTGTCACGGGCAGCAACCACCGGGTACACCGGCAGCGGCTGGCTCATGGAGGTGTAAGGATGCCAGATATGGTCACGGTCGAAAGCGAGGTCGGATGGGGTCATAAATTACTTGTAAACCAATTTCAAAAAATTTAGTTTACAAGTATAACCATGCAAAGATAACTAATTACAGATTTTTTTGGAGCAAGCAATGGCAACTCGTTGGACAATTTCGCAGGCACAGGCGCTGTTTGATAAACCTTTTCTCGAACTGATGTTTGAAGCCCAGCAGGTTCACCGTCAGCATTTCGATCCCCGTCAGGTGCAGGTCAGTACCCTGCTATCGATCAAAACCGGTGCCTGTCCGGAGGACTGTAAATATTGCCCTCAGAGCGCGCGTTACAAAACCGGACTGGAGTCCGAGCGTTTGATGGAAGTGGAAGAAGTGCTCTCATCAGCACGTAAAGCCAGGGCCGCAGGGTCAGACCGTTTCTGTATGGGTGCCGCCTGGAAAAACCCGCACGAGCGTGACATGCCTTACCTTGAGCAGATGGTTAAAGGGGTAAAGGAGATGGGCCTGGAAACCTGCATGACGCTGGGTACGCTCAGCGAAGAGCAGGCGCTGCGTCTGGCGGGTGCCGGTCTGGATTATTACAACCACAACCTGGATACCTCGCCGGAATTTTACGGCAGCGTCATCACCACCCGCAGCTATCAGGAGCGTCTGGATACGCTGGGCAAAGTACGTGATGCGGGCATCAAAGTCTGTTCAGGCGGGATTGTGGGTCTGGGCGAAACGGTTAAAGACCGTGCCGGGCTGCTGGTACAGCTGGCTAACCTGCCTGTGCCGCCAGAAAGCGTGCCGATCAACATGCTGGTGAAGGTCAAGGGCACCCCGATGGCGGATAACGACGATGTCGATCCGTTCGACTTTATCCGCACCATCGCGGTGGCGCGCATCATGATGCCAGCTTCGCACGTTCGCCTTTCCGCCGGACGCGAGCAGATGAGCGAGCAGACCCAGGCGATGTGCTTTATGGCGGGTGCCAACTCAATCTTCTACGGGTGCAAACTGCTGACAACGCCAAATCCGGAAGAGGACAAAGATATGCAGCTGTTCCGCAAGCTGGGCCTCAATCCCCGCCATACCACCACTGAAGCTGGCGATAACGAACAGCAGCAGTCGCTGGCTGGTCAGTTACTCAACGCCGACACCGAACAGTTTTACAACGCGGCAGTGTAAATGAGCTGGCAGCAACGCATTTCTCTGGCGCTCAAGGAGCGCCAGCAAAAAGGGCAGTTCCGGCATCGTCGGGTTAACCAGCAAAGCTCAGCGCGCACCCTGAAAATCGACGGTCAAAGCTACCTTAATTTCTCGGCAAACGACTATCTTGGCCTGAGCCAGCATCCGCGCATTATCCGGGCATGGCAGCAGGGGGCTGAACGCTATGGCACAGGTGCCGGAGGCTCAGGGCACGTCACTGGTTATCATGCCGCGCAGGCGGAGCTGGAGCAGCAACTGGCCGACTGGCTCGGCTATTCCCGTGCGCTGGTGTTTATTTCCGGTTTTGCGGCAAATCAGGCAGTTATTGCGGCGTTGATGGCCAAAGACGATCGCATTTTCGCCGATAAGCTGGCACATGCTTCCCTGCTGGAGGCCGCTTCTCTCAGCCCGGCAACGCTGCGACGCTTTGCCCATAATCAACCGGCCTCGCTGGAAAAATTACTGAATACTCACGGCACGGGAGAAACTCTTGTGGTGACAGAAGGGGTGTTCAGCATGGATGGCGACAGCGCGCCGCTGGCAGAACTGCATCAGTTAGCCCGGCAACAGGGTAGCTGGTTGATGGTGGATGATGCGCACGGCATTGGCACCACCGGCGGGCAGGGGCGCGGCAGTTGCTGGCAGCAGAAGGTGAAGCCGGAGTTGCTGGTGGTGACTTTTGGCAAAGCCTTTGGGCTGAGCGGTGCCGCGGTGCTCTGTGACGACGATACAGCAGACTATCTGTTGCAATTTGCCCGTCATCTTATCTACAGCACCGCCATGCCACCGGCGCAGGCTTATGCCCTGCAGGCTTCTCTGGCCTGTATCCGGCAGGGGGATGACCTGCGCCAGCAGCTTCAGGAGAACATCAGCCTGTTCCGCCAGGGCGCACTGGAGCGGGGTCTGGCGTTGCTGCCTTCCTGCACGGCTATCCAGCCGCTGATCGTGGGCGAAGAGCAGCAGGCGTTGCGGCTGGCTGAAAAACTCCGCCAGCAGGGCTGCTGGGTCACTGCCATTCGTCCGCCAACCGTCCCGCCCGGCACGGCACGGCTGCGGATTACCCTGAGTGCCGCACACCGTCCGGACGACATTCAGCGCCTGCTGGAGGGGTTACACCATGCAAACAGTCAATAAGCAGGCGATCGCTCAGGCCTTTGGTCGCGCGGCCCAAAGTTACAATCAGCACGCGGAACTGCAACGCCTGTGTGGCGAAACGCTTGCCGGTTATGCACAACAACAGCAGGGCCAGAAGGTGCTGGATGCGGGGTGCGGCCCCGGCTGGTTCAGCCAGCGCTGGCGGGAGGCGGGAAATCATGTCACCGCGCTGGATCTGTCAGCAGAAATGTTGCTTCAGGCTCAGGCATCACAGACTGCTGATGTTTATCAGCCCGGCGATATCGAGGCATTGCCTTTCAGTGAGCCGAAATTTGATCTCTGCTGGAGCAACCTTGCGGTGCAATGGTGCAGTGATTTAACACGGGCGCTCACAGAACTTTACCGTGTGACGCTGCCGGGAGGCCAGGTGCTGTTTTCAACGCTCTCTGACGGCTCGTTACACGAGCTTGGCGAAGCCTGGAAACCGCTGGATTTACCCGCCCCGGTTAACCGGTTTCTTTCGCCAGAGGCCATCCAGCACGCCGGACAACATCTTCCCCTGACGCTGACGCAGCAAACCCTGACGCTGGGCTTTCCGGATGCGCTCAGCGCACTGAGATCCCTGAAAGGCATTGGTGCCACGCATCTGCATCAGGGCAGAAGTGGTGGCCTGCTGAGCCGCCGGCATTTTCAGCAGTTGGAGCAGTACTGGCCACAGGATCAGCGTGGCTATCTGCTCAGTTATCATCTGGTTTATGGAGTAATGCATTGTGAGTGAACGCTGGTTTATCACCGGAACAGATACTGAAGTAGGCAAAACAGTTGCCAGCACCGCCCTGCTACAGGCCGCGAAAGCCGCCGGATTTTGCAGCGTCGGCTACAAACCTGTGGCATCAGGATGTGAAAGAAGTGCGGAGGGATTGCGCAACAGCGATGCGCTGGCGTTACAGCACAACAGCGTTTTGCAGCTTCCCTATGAAAGTATCAACCCGCTGGCGTTTGAAGAACCCACTTCGCCGCATATTCTCAGTGCAGAAGAGGGCAGGCCGATTACGTTTGACCGCCTTTCAGCCGGGCTGGCCTCCCTGACGCAGCAGGCAGACTGGGTGTTAACGGAAGGCGCTGGCGGCTGGTTCACGCCATTGTCTGAGAGCACAACCTTTGCCGACTGGGTGATCCACGAGCAGTTGCCTGTGGTGCTGGTGGTGGGCGTGAAGCTGGGCTGCATCAACCATGCGATGCTCACCGCGCAGGCCATACGGGCCAGTGGCTTACGCCTGGCAGGCTGGATAGCCAATGACATCCAGCCGCCGGGAAAACGTCATCAGGAGTACCTGACGACGCTGACCCGAAACCTGCCTGCGCCCCTGCTGGGAGAGATCCCCTGTCTGACTCAGCCAGAGGCATTTGAAAACCTGGGACACTACCTCCGGCTGCCGGAATAACACCCTTTCAGGATACCGTTAACCAGGTGTTGACCATACTCTCATCCAGTTGTGCCACTTTGCCGTGGGCAACATTGCGTCCCCGGTGCAGCAGCAGGAAATAATCTGCCACCTTGCGGATAAAGGAGATGCGCTGTTCAAGCAGCAGTATGGTCAGTCCAAAATCGTGATTCAGACGGTGGATAAGGTTGCCCATCTCCTCTTCCAGCCAGGGCGACATGCCCTCGGTTGGCTCATCTAAAATCAACAGTTTAGGCTGTAACACCAGCGCTCTTGCCAGCGCAAGCTGCTGCTGCTGTTCGATCGGCAAATCGCCGCTGCGCTGATGCCGCAGAGAGTAAAGTGCCGGGAAAAGGTCGTAAACCATCTGCGGAATTGCCCGGTGGCGTTCCATTCCCGCCCCCGCCAGCAGGGCGATTTGCAGGTTTTCCTCCACGCTGAGCTGTGAGAAGAGCTGGCGGCCCTGTGGCACATAACCGATCCCCAGAGCGGCACGCTGCTCCATCGGCTGCAACAGCAAATTCTGCGGC
Source organism: Erwinia sp. E_sp_B01_1 (assembly GCF_036865545.1). NCBI lineage: Bacteria > Pseudomonadati > Pseudomonadota > Gammaproteobacteria > Enterobacterales > Erwiniaceae > Erwinia > Erwinia sp. E_sp_B01_1. The sequence goes on from NZ_CP142208.1 coordinate 1,472,942, forward strand.
GGGAGATTCTCCTCCTGCCAGATCATCGAGCCGCTGTTGATGGGCAGATGCCCCATGATGCAGTTAACCAGCGTGGTTTTGCCCATACCCGGCTGCCCCAGAACACCCGTACAGGTGCCAGGCGGGAGGTCTAAATCCACATCCCACAGGATGTGATTCTGGCCGTAAAATTGGTTGATTGAACGTAAGCTGAGCATCTGACACTCTCCTCCAGACAGTTTTCGATCGCACCTGACTGCCTCCGCTCTGCGTCGTGTGGCAAACAGTCGTCAACGTTTCCTGCGAAACGCCTGCGGCTTTGTGCTCCTCGCTCTGGTGTCAGAAAGCGTGAGGCGGTGAAATGAACCTGCAATTGGCAGGCCAACATAGCGAAAGTCCTGGAAAAACCTCTGAGCCCTGATGATTAGCCTGTGTAACTAGTAATAAAAGTTACATAATTTCCCGGGGGAATATTTAGCTGCACTTTGCAGGTGCTGTGGGGGAGAAGGTGATGGTGCAACTGCCAGTTAGCGAAGCATTCTGGCGCTGTCATGAAAGTGAAAAAAAGCGCAAAAAAGGGTGGCGATACAGGAGGGAATATGCCTTTCAGTACCATTAAACCCTGGGGCAAAGGCGAAAATAAACCAAAAAAATTTTTTGCGAAGCGGATCGCACCCGGTTAGTGCTTTATACACATCAGACGGGTCGGGCGCTGATATCAGTTATCCACCATTCCTGTGGATAACCATGTGTATGAGCGTCTGAAAACTTACGGAAAGCGAGAGCGGGCGCGGGTTGAGCACGAGTTGGCGTTAAACTCATCTTTCCCTTCAACTATTTATAAATCAATAACTTATTGAAAAGCAAGCTTACGAAAATTCGCCCTTATCCCCGTCATGGCATTTTGTCAGCGAGGCTTGACAAATGTTAAACTTCTGACCCCTGTTGGGGATAACCTCTGCGCGCTTTCTTTTCATCACGCCTGGTTGAAACGGCAAAGTGACGTTATGCTTGCTTCTGTTGCATCATGCAAAATTACTGGGTTTATATCCAGTCTTTTTTGTTGGTAAAATCGCAACGGCAGAGTAAAATCAGGATCCAGTTCGTGCAATTCATTACCAGGTAGCCATTCAATGAGCAAAGTCTTTAAACTCAACTCCGATTTCAAACCCTCCGGTGACCAGCCCGAGGCTATCCGTCGCCTTGAAGAGGGACTGGAAGACGGGCTGGCGCATCAGACGCTGCTCGGGGTCACCGGCTCTGGTAAAACCTTTACCGTGGCCAACGTCATTGCCGATCTGAATCGCCCGACGATGGTACTGGCACCCAACAAAACCCTGGCCGCGCAGCTCTATGGCGAGATGAAAGAGTTTTTCCCGGATAACGCGGTGGAGTATTTCGTCTCCTACTACGACTATTATCAGCCGGAAGCCTACGTCCCAAGCTCTGACACCTTTATCGAAAAGGATGCGTCGGTGAACGAACACATCGAGCAGATGCGTCTCTCTGCCACCAAAGCGTTGCTGGAGCGGCGGGATGTGATAGTGGTGGCTTCGGTCTCGGCTATTTACGGTCTGGGCGATCCGGACCTCTATCTGAAGATGATGCTGCACCTGTCGCGCGGCATGGTGATTGACCAGCGCGCGATCCTGCGCCGGCTGTCAGAATTGCAGTACACCCGTAACGATCAGGCTTTCCAGCGTGGCACCTTCCGCGTGCGGGGCGAGGTGATCGATATCTTCCCGGCGGAATCTGACGACTATGCGCTGCGCGTTGAGCTGTTTGATGAAGAGGTGGAACGTCTGTCGATCTTTGATCCGCTCACCGGGCAGGTCAGTTCAATCGTGCCGCGTTACACCATCTACCCTAAAACGCACTACGTTACGCCGCGCGAGCGCATCCTACAGGCGATGGAAGAGATAAAGGTGGAGCTGGCCGATCGCCGCAAAGTGCTGATGGCCAACAACAAGCTGCTGGAAGAGCAGCGCATCTCGCAGCGTACGCAGTTTGACCTGGAAATGATGAATGAGCTGGGCTACTGCTCAGGCATTGAAAACTACTCGCGCTACCTCTCTGCCCGTGGGCCAGGCGAAGCGCCTCCCACGCTGTTTGATTATCTGCCTGCGGATGGCCTGCTGGTGATTGATGAATCCCACGTTACCATCCCACAGATAGGCGGCATGTATAAGGGTGACCGCGCAAGGAAAGAGACGCTGGTGGAGTATGGTTTCCGTCTGCCCTCCGCGCTGGATAACCGCCCGATGAAGTTTGAGGAGTTTGAGGGGCTTGCTCCCCAGACGATCTATGTTTCCGCCACGCCTGGCAATTACGAGCTGGAAAAATCGGGTGGCGATGTGGTCGATCAGGTTGTGCGGCCTACCGGCCTGCTGGACCCACTAATTGAAGTGCGTCCGGTAGCCACCCAGGTTGATGACCTGCTGTCGGAGATCCGTAAGCGGGCAGCGATTGATGAACGCGTGCTGGTCACGGTACTGACCAAGCGCATGGCGGAAGATTTAACCGAGTATCTGACCGAACATGGCGAGCGCGTACGCTATCTGCACTCAGATATCGACACCGTTGAGCGCGTGGAAATTATTCGCGATCTGCGTCTGGGTAAATTCGATGTGCTGGTGGGTATTAACCTGTTGAGGGAAGGGCTGGATATGCCGGAGGTTTCCCTGGTCGCTATCCTGGATGCGGATAAAGAAGGCTTCCTGCGTTCAGAACGCTCGCTGATCCAGACCATTGGTCGCGCCGCACGTAACATCAACGGTAAAGCTATTCTCTACGGCGATAAAATCACGCCGTCGATGTTCAGAGCCATTGGTGAAACGGAACGTCGCCGCGAGAAGCAGGAAATTTACAACGCTGAGAACGGCATCGTACCGCAGGGGCTTAACAAGAAAATCGCTGATATTCTTGAGCTTGGGCAGGGGCTTAACAAGAACAAAACCAAAGGGCGTGGCAAAACTTCCCGCACCATTGTGGAAGATGATGCACAGCCGGTGGATCTCTCGCCGAAAGGGCTGCAGAAAAAAATCCACGAGCTGGAGGCCAGAATGCAGCAGCATGCGCAGAACCTGGAGTTTGAAGAGGCCGCTAACGTGCGCGATCAGCTGCATCAAATCCGTGAGCTGTTTATTGCGGCTTCATAGGCTGGTGCGGCGCAGTGAGGTAATTTTCTGTGTCGGGTGCGGTGGGCGATGACAGCTTAAAGCCTGACACGGATGCTGATGCAGACGGCTGTTATTCTGGCTGATTGCAGCGGGCAGGGTAAATCTCCCCGCTGCTTTTAATGCCGGATCGTCACCTGATCGCCTGAATGGCATGCTCCAGCGCAATATGCAGCAGCTGGCGGTCGTGCCGGTACTTGATATCGGCAGCCTCCAGCGGCTCCTGAATAATCAGCCGGTCGCTGACACCACTGACATCCACCGATGGCCCAACCACCACAGCATCTATCACTTTCTTACCGATATATTTTTCCATCATCGCCAGCTTACCTGCCAGCGTCTGCTGCGCTGCCGCCGGGCTGAGCTCCCTGCCCAGATTACCAATAAATACCATAGTGGCTGGCGTACGGCGCAGAGCCTGAGCCATATCCGGCATCAGCAGCACCGGCATCAGGCTGGTATAGAAGCTGCCGGGGCCAATCAGAATGAGATCCGCTTCGGCCACCGCTTCAATGGCTTCACGGGTGGCGCTGACGTTAGGCGACAGCATCATCTCCTGCGGCGGAAGCTGCATCTGATCGATTTCCGTTTCGCCGTAAACCTGATTACCTTCGCTATCGACCGCCACTAAATCCACCGGCTGCTCTGACATCGGGATCAAAAAGGCATCGACCTTAAGCAGGTTACGGATCAGATTGATCGCTTCAAAAGGACGCACGCTGAGATGATCCAGCGCTTTCAGCATCAGATTCCCCAGGTTATGGCCTGAAAGTTCGCCATTGCCGGTAAAACGGTATTCAAACATTGCTGATGCCACGCTGGGTTCGGCAATCAGCTGATTCAGGCAGTTACGCATATCTCCCCAGGCAATGCCGCCTTCGGAGCGACGGATCCGGCCTGTGGATCCGCCATTATCTGTGGTCGTTACAATACCGGTAAGACGGGATCCCAAAGGGGAAAGGGCGGACATCACACGGCCCAGACCGTGTCCACCCCCTAAAGCCACCACTCTGTCGAGATCGGCTAATGTGCGATTACGCATGAAAATCCTTTGTTTATTCAGTCTTGAGTGCAGCCCCATGCCGGGGGCTGTGCGTCTATTTTAGCGTAAATTGCGCTTAAAATACGCCAAAAATCGTTATATATCAAAATACATAGCGAAACTCAGTTCTGGTAACACCCGAGGTTTAGCAGTAGAATTTTCTCACCAAGATCTACCGGTGTTCGGTAAATCACACTTAGCCCTTGTACCTACGTCTGCGGATAGGGTGCTTTGGCCGCAACCACGTGTTGCCAGGGTGCAGAAAGAAATGCCTGCATCTCCCGTTTTGGAAAGGTGTTCTGGTGTCACAATTTACTGATAACTTCGATCGCAAGTTCTATTACCTGCGTCTGTCGATCACAGACGTCTGCAACTTTCGTTGCAACTACTGCCTGCCTGACGGCTACAAGCCTCACGGGGGAACCAATAAAAGCTTCCTGTCGCTGGATGAGATCCGGCGTGTCACCCGTGCCTTTGCGGCTGCGGGCACAGAAAAAGTGCGCCTGACCGGGGGCGAACCCTCTCTGCGGCGTGACTTTACCGATATCATCGCTGCCGTACGCGAAAACAGCGCCATCCGCCAACTGGCCGTGACCACCAATGGTTACCGGCTGGCACGCGATGTCGCCAAATGGCGCGATGCCGGTCTCACCGCGCTGAACGTCAGCATCGACAGTCTGGATGCCCGCCAGTTTCACGCCATTACCGGACAGGACAAGTTTCACCAGGTCATGCAGGGGATCGACGCCGCTTTTGAGGCGGGGTTCAGCAAGGTGAAAGTCAATACCGTGCTGATGCGCGACATTAATCATAATAGTCTGCAAACCTTCCTGGAGTGGATCCGTACACGTCCGGTTCAGCTACGCTTTATCGAGCTGATGGAAACGGGCGACGGCGGCGATCTGTTCCGCAATCATCATGTCTCTGGTGAAGTGATCCGCGATCGTCTGCTGATGCAGGGATGGATCCGTCAGGTCAGCGAACGCAGTGCCGGACCTGCACAGGTTTTCCGTCATCCTGACTATCAGGGTGAAATTGGCCTGATCATGCCTTATGAAAAAGATTTCTGCGCCACCTGTAACCGTCTGCGCGTTTCCGCCACCGGGAAACTCCACCTCTGCCTGTTTGGCGATGGCGGCGTTTCCCTGCGGGATTTATTGCAAAACGACGGTCAGCAGCAGGAGCTGCAGGAACGTATTGCCGCCAGCCTGAGAACCAAAAAGCAGACGCATTTTCTGCATCAGGGCAACACCGGCATTACGCAAAACCTCTCTTATATCGGCGGTTAACACTAAGGACGTTAAAAATGGGCAAACCTTCTGCGGAATTTATCCCGCTCAATGTCGCTGTACTCACCGTTTCAGACAGCCGCGATGCGGCCAGTGACAGCTCAGGTGATTACCTGCGCGAAGCCGTGACTGAAGCGGGCCATCAGGTGCTGGATCACGCGCTGATAAAAGACGATCGCTACCGTATTCGTGCCGTGGTCTCAAGCTGGATAGCCAGCCGCGATGTGCAAGTGGTGCTGATCAACGGCGGCACCGGGTTCAACAGCAAAAACAGCACTCCGGAAGCCTTGCTGCCGCTGTTCGATCGCGAAATTGAAGGGTTCGGCGAACTGTTTCGCATGGTCTCTTATGAAGAAATCGGCACCTCGACATTACAGTCCCGTGCCGTCGCTGGCGTGGCGAATCAGACGGTGATCTTCGCCGTCCCCGGTTCAACCGGTGCCTGCCAGAGCGCGTGGGAGCGGATTATTCAGGAGCAGCTTGATGCCCGCACCCGTCCCTGTAATTTTGTCTCGCATGTGAAGAAGCCCTGAATGTCACAACTTACCCACATCAATGCCTCTGGTGAGGCACATATGGTGGATGTTTCCGCCAAAACCGACAGCGTGCGCGAAGCCCGCGCAGAAGCTTTTGTGAAGATGCACCCTGAGACGCTGAAGATGATCGTTGACGGCAGCCATCACAAAGGCGATGTGTTTGCTACCGCCCGCATCGCCGGTATTCAGGCCGCCAAGCGCACCTGGGAACTGATCCCGCTCTGCCATCCGCTGTTGCTGAGCAAAGTGGAAGTGACGCTGACCGCTGACGAGGCTAACAGCCAGGTTCGTATCGAGACTCTGTGTCGTCTCACCGGGAAAACCGGCGTGGAGATGGAGGCTTTAACCGCGGCCAGCGTTGCCGCGCTGACCATTTACGATATGTGCAAAGCGGTGCAGAAAGACATCAGCATTGAACAGTGCCGTTTACTCAGTAAAAGCGGCGGCAAATCGGGTGATTTTCAGGCGGTGCCTCATGATTAACGTGCTGTTTTTTGCTCAAATCCGCGAGCTGGTTGGCACGGCGAGCGTCACCATGACGCAGGATTACGCTACGGTCGACGCGTTAAGAACAGCGCTGGCCTCTAAAGGCGATCGCTGGGCGCTGGCGCTGGAGTCCGGCAAGGTACTCTCTGCGGTCAATCAGACGCTGGTTTCGCCCCAGCACGCGCTGCAGGCGGGTGATGAGGTGGCGTTCTTCCCACCGGTGACCGGAGGCTGAAATGGAAACGCGAATCAGAGTAGGCACAGAGCCGTTCGATATGGGCGAAGAGTATCGCTGGCTGGCGGCTTGTGATGAAGATGGCGCGGTAGTGACCTTTACCGGCAAAGTCCGCAACCACAATCTGGGCGATAACGTTTCTGCCCTGACGCTGGAGCACTATCCAGGCATGACCGAAAAAGCGCTGGCGGAGATTGTCACTGAAGCGCGTGAGCGCTGGCCGATGCAGCGCGTTACGGTCATTCACCGAATCGGCGAGCTGTTCCCTGGCGATGAAATTGTGATGGTCGGCGTCAGTGGGGCACACCGTGGGGGAGCCTTTGCGGCCGCTGAATTTATTATGGATTACCTGAAAACCCGCGCGCCGTTCTGGAAGCGTGAAGCGACGCCGGAAGGCGACCGCTGGGTGGAATCCCGCGACAGCGATCGCCAGTCGGCGGCACGCTGGGAATAACGTCATCTGTCCCGGAGAGCGTGCCTTCCGGGACCTTCATCTTTAGCTGAAAATGTTTTTCCTGACCTGAGTTAACGCGCTTAATGTGTCTGATGAGTTAATTTTTTCTTAATTTAAATTTAATTATAATATTGTTATGTTTTATTTTATAAGTGCATATGCAATAAAAATAATATTATGTTAATTTTAAATTTTTATTTATGTTTTGACGCTTTTACCGAGTTAAGTCATACTTCCCGCCGTAATGATAACTATAAACCCGGGCTGATATTATAGTCTCCTGTCATCACTTCTGGTGACTGGGGTCATTCAGTTGAAACAGCCCTGCGTTAACTTTTCTGCAATCCAAATGCTTTGTCGGGAACGTGCAGCCAGGTTATTTCCGGCTCAGGATTAGCAGAAATATCTGAAAGGATTAATTGTGTTCATAAAATGCAATTGATTATTCCAAAGGTGAGAAATGAAAGCTTTCAAACACTGTTCAGCAATTTACTCTCTATTTTTATTCAGACATTTTACCCGGCATTATTTTCCACGCTTTACCTTTTATAAAAAAGTCGGGTTGATTTGTACCGGGTTGCTCTCCTTCAGTAGCCAGAGCGCAGATCTTATCGTGAATCTCCCTTCAAAAGGCTCAGCATCCTATCGCGCCTCAAGCAGGCCCCCCGCAGGCGGCTCCTGGAGATTATGGTGTGCCGCTCTCGGTACCATTGCTTATAACGTCTCTATTGAGATGTCCGGAAAGCCCCAATCCAGAACCGTTTGCAATACCAACACCGGGAATACGGGGCCGCTGGTGCAAGGGACATTCAATGCTTCGGGGACTATCGATGCTTATGCAGCCAGCAGTCCCGGGATCTCCGTCAGATTTAAAATTGTCTCCGATGATGGCAAAAGAGACTACGTTGGCTTGTCTGATATTTCAGTCAGCAAATCTTTATCCTGTGGCTCCAGCGTGAAGAGCGTCGAACTGGGCGAACTTTATCAGGGAGTAAACTACACAGCTGAGCTGGAGATTACTAAAACGGGAAAAGGTCAGGTTACTTTCAAAGGCAGCGATCTTCTCAGTGATGGTGTTGTGCACCTGGGGGGGCAAAATACGGGTATTCTGGTTTATCCCACCGACAAAGGCACGTTCAGCTCTGGCGCCTCCTGGTTTTCCAGCGGCGACAGAACCAGCATTCCGCTGGCTGTTACCGTGAACTCAAACGCATTATCGGGAAGCTGGACCTCCACACTCAATGCCGTTCTGACCTGCGAGTAGTCTTGAGAAATTCCCGCTCTCTGATGGCATCCTGCCGCCGGGCTGTGTACCCTCAGGGCAAGTTAAATTGCAAGGAACGTTATGGCTGCCCTGAACCGTCTTTCTCTGTTGGGTTTATTGGTGCTGGCAGGCTGTAGCAGCCAGCCTGAGAAACAGATCCCCGAGCGGCAACCCGCCGATGTTAAAGCGCAAATCGCCCGGTTGTTGCCCGCAAAGGTCAGCGATCGTCAGGGCTGGACCAATGATATCTTCGCCACGTTTAACGGTCAGGGGCTGGATCCCTCCGTGTCAAATCTCTGTTCCGTCATCGCCGTTGCCGATCAGGAGTCCACCTTCAGTGCGGATGCTGGCGTGCCGGGCCTGCCAAAAATTGCCTGGGGTGAAATTGACCGTCGGGCAGGCAAATTACATATCCCCTCTTTTGTGGTTCGCACCGCGCTGATGATTAAATCCCCGAACGGTAAAAGCTACACATCAAGACTGGACAACGTGCGCAGTGAAAAAGAGCTGAGCGCCATTTTTGATGATTTTATCAATATGGTGCCGATGGGGCAGACGCTGTTTGGCAACCTCAACCCCATTCATACCGGGGGGCCAATGCAGGTGAGCATTGAGTTTGCCGAAGCCCATGCCAAAGGCTATCCGTATCCGATCGATGGCTCGATTCGTCGTGAGGTGTTTACCCGTCGCGGTGGCGTCTGGTTTGGCACGATGCATTTACTGGGATATCCGGCAGATTACAGCCGCCAGATTTACCGCTTTGCCGATTTCAATGCCGGATGGTATGCCAGCCGGAATGCGGCATTCCAGGCGGCGGTTTCACGGCTAAGTGGGATAAAGCTGGCGCTGGACGGTGATCTGATTCAGTACGGTTCTGACACGGCGGGTTCAACAGAGCTGGCCGTGCGCACGCTGGGCAAACGTCTGGATATGAGCGACCGGACTATCCGCAATGCCCTGGAAAAAGGTGACAGCGAGGCGTTTGCAAAAACCGATCTCTGGAAACAGGTGTTCGCCCTGGCCGATAAAAATGGTGGCAAGCGCCAGCCCAGAGAGATGCTGCCCGGCATTAAACTCGAAAGCCCCAAAATCACCCGTAATCTGACCACCGCCTGGTTCGCGCAGCGCGTGGATGGCCGTTACCAGAATTGTCTGGCTCGCGGAAAATAATTCTCCGGCAGGGAAGTGAGAGGGCGCAGTTTCTGGTAACAGGCTGCCCTTTCATTTTCTGGCTTTGAAATAATTTGCTCACTCCTTTTACCCCTCGCAGAACTTCAGCTGAAAACTGATATGTATTAATTATTTTTTGATTAATTATTAGCACTCTCCATAATTTCATTTCTCTGTTCCTGCCTTAATTTTTATTAATTTCACATCTATTTAACGGGCGGGGGTCCCCGATCGCCTGGGGATATTTATCATTAAGTATCTATTGATTGGGGTTAATTGATCGCTTATAACATGCGGCGAATCAATAAGCACCTTCAGGTAGAGTTCCACCCCGGATTGGGAATAAATTTTTTAAGCAGATATAAGTTTGATCTGAATCAAATCTAAGGCTGCTTTTAGTCTGGTTGCCATAAAGTATTTAACGAATACGTCGATATAAATTCTCCCTTATCAGGATGGTAAGAGGGACAAGGCTAAGGACCAGCAGGGAGCCTGATTGATTAAGGCCCGCCATGCAATGGAACAGTAATCAGTGCATACCAAGGAGAGTTATCATGCACCCAAAGAAATCTACACTCAGCATCCTTTCAGTCTGTATCTCAATGGCGTTAAGTCATCAGACGTTTGCTGATACAGCACACCTCTCTTCAGCCCCCGTTAATCACACCAGCTCGTCAGTCAGCGCACCAGCGGAAAGCGCCTGTCAGGAAAACTCTGCGCAGCTAACAGAATCCCAAAAAACGGCTGTCACAGCGGAATGCCTGGCTGAACAGGCCTCTGAAGTGGAAAAAGCGCGGCACGGTGAGCAGGTTCTGCTTTCTGTCGCAGGCACCTCAGCCCTGTTGGGCGTGGTTGCGGTCGCTGCAAACCATGCCAGTAACGGATCGGGCAGCCATCATAATGGTGGATCGGACGGGGGATCGGGTGGCGATACCGATGGCGGCACAGGTGGCAATACCGATGGCGGCACAGGTGGCGATACCGATGGTGGGTCAGGTGGCGATACCGATGGTGGGTCAGGTGGCGATACTGATGGCGGTTCAGGTGGCGATACCGATGGCGGCTCAGGTGGCGATACCGATGGTGGCTCAGGTGGCAATACCGATGGCGGTTCAGGCGGCGATACCGATGGTGGCTCAGGTGGCAATACCGATGGCGGTTCAGGCGGCGATACCGATGGTGGCACAGGGGGCGATACCGATGGCGGTTCAGGCGGCGATACCGATGGCGGCTCAGGTGGTGATACCGATGGTGGCTCAGGTGGCGATACCGATGGCGGTGCAGACGGAGGCAAAAATTACGATGACTGGGACGTCAAAGATAAACGCGAAGGGGATGGTCAGATCAATCATCTTCCCGGCGGCGGCCAGGTCGATACCGGGCAGATCGGTCATCTGATTGTCGGTGATAACACGAAAAATATCCTTACCGGTGACACCTCCGTGGCGGAGGGGGGAAAAGGCGTGGTGATTGACGGCAATGCCTCCCATACCTCTCGCGACGGAGAGGGCTCCATCACGGGTGAGGCTGCCATCGGTGTGGAAGTGAATGGCGACAATGCCATCGTGGATAATAATGGCCCTACTAATATTGCAGCAGGCGGCACGGCTGTGGTGATCAACGGTGACGGCGCAACCGTAAATAATAACGGTGATTCCAGCGTAACGGGCGAAGGTTCCACCGGGCTGATCGTTAATGGCGAAGGCGGCAGGGTTAACCTCAATGGCGATATAGCGGTAAGGGAAGGCGCGACAGGGGTCAGTATGACCGGTGCGCGAAGCAGCATTCTCAATACCGGCACTATCACGGTAAAGGATCTCAACAGCACCGGTGTAAAGCTGACCTCAGACGACCTCACCTTCACCAACAAGGGCACGATTTCAGTGTCTGATAATGCCACCGGCGTGCTCATCAGTGGCGATCGTTTTCAGGCAGCGATCAACGGCAATATGGCGGTGGAGGCGGGGGAACATCGTCTTTCAGCAACAGGCGCAAGTATCACCGGCAATCAGGGGGTGCTGAATGTTAAAGGCAACGTGGATATCCGCGATATTCTGATGGCCGCGCCGGGCGAAAACGTGCCGGATTTAACGGGCGTGAAGCTGGCCGGACAGGGCAATACCCTGATTGTTGACGGGGCGGTAAATTTTGATTACCAGGGCGTACCGGACAGCATGCCGCTCAGGCCTGCGCGGAACACAGGTATCCTGGTTACCGGTGAGGACAACAGCATCACGCTGAATGGCGGCATCAACATGCGCTATGAGGTGGTTTCCGAAGGTGAGGAGCAAAACGATCATAATTACAGCAGTGGTATTGCGGTCACGGGCAACAATAATTCCATAGTGGTTTCAGGAACCTCTTCATGGGTGACCAGTACCGGGCTGGCTGGGGTCAACAATCAGCGGGAACTGCTGACGCTCACAGGGGAAAATAACCGCGTTCTGCTGGATAGCGGATTTTCACTCGATGCCGCCTACCATTTTATCCCGGAAATTTACACCGGAGCCAGCAAGCCCACATTGTTCATGATAACCGGCAAAAACAACCTGGTGCAAAATGCGGGAGAGATTGAGCTGTCAGGGCATAATTCTATCAACCTGATAAATCTTGAAGAGGGCGCTGCTTTTATTAATCAGGGCCATATCAGTTATCTTGGCGAGGGCGCAGGAACCAGTTTTTATCCGTTAGCCTATGCGGATAACGCCACTTTAACAAACGCTGAAAATGGAAAGTTTACCCTTCGCAAATCCCTGCTTCCCGCCAGTTTTGGGTTGGGAGGAAGAATTGTTTTTGAATATGGCGGAGGTAATACCCTTTTCGCCATGACTGTCCGCGACGGGGGAGAGGCTGTAAATGCTGGCACGATTGACGTAGCCGGTGCCGGTGCATTTGGCCTGTTGAGCAACAATGGACGGGTGATAAATTCTGGCACCATTACCCTGGACTCCCTGCAGTTGCTGACCGATGACAGCGGTGCGTTTACCGGCAAAAAAACGGCATGGAGCGATGCCGATGCTACCCGCCTGAGGATGCGCGGTGCGGGCATGTATGCCTATGGCGCGAAGGGGTATGCGCTTAACAGCGCTGATATCGCCGTGACGAACTCCGGCTTCGGTATGGTGGCCGATCAACCTGGATCGGTGGCGGTGAATCAGGGGACCATTACCCTGACATCAGATCATGCTGATGCCGGTCTGCTTTATGGCCTGGGCGCTTTTAACGGCGGCCTTGCCCTTAACGACACCACCGGGGCGATCGTCATTAACACTGATGCCGGCCAGGCGTTTTATACCGACGGCACCGGCCAGATTATCAACCGGGGCACTGTTAAAGTGAATAATGCAGATGCAGATGCAGATGCAGATGCAGATGCAGATGCAGCTGAGTGGGGCACCGGTAATATCCTTAATCATCCCGTTATTTACGACGCACAGCGCCTTGCGGCGGGTGAGTCTCTGACTGTTGATAATTTGTTGTTCTTCAACGCCAGTACCCGCGGAGACATTTATAACGCGGGCACTATCGACGTCAATGCTGGCGGTGAACTTCTTCTTACTGGCAAAGCCTGGCTGGTGAACAAAGGGAGCCTCAAGGTTAACCCGGGTGGCAAGCTGGATCGCATTATGCAGCTTTACAACACCGGTACCTTAACCACTTCCGGAGGCAGCGATCTGTTCGCGGGGCAACTGGTTAACGGCGGCACCCTCACCGGAACCACTGACGGGGCGGCGGTGGTTTCCGGCAACGTCGAGGTCTTTAATCTGGCGGAGGGAGTAATCAGTAACGGCGGTAAGGCGGTTAAGGGAGCGGATAATTATCTGATTTCACAGACGGCGTCAAAATCCGTTATCAACAGTGGGAAAATTTTAGCCACTGACGGGTACGGCGCGCTGACCAGCGTTCCCGGCCCCGCTTCGATATCCGCCTGGGTGCATAACACCCCCACCGGTCTGATTTCTGGCACGGGGCAGGATTCAAAGGTAATTAACCTGAATCGCGGGACTTCTTTGTTCAATCAGGGTGAAATTCGGGTCCAGGGCAACAATGCCACGGCCATTTATGTTGACGGAACCGCGTATGAAATGCAGGCGATCAACGCTGGCGTCATCAATGTGGGTACGGAGCAGGGCCAGAAGGACGGCACCAACGGAACCGGCCTGGTAGGGATCAGCGCCAGCGGCGCAAGAACCACCGTCAATAACCGGGCAGAGGGAGTGATCAACGTCTGGGCAAATGATTCCTGGGCATTCGATGCCAGGTCTGCCAAAGCCACCTTCATCAATAATGGACAGGTAAACCTGCTGTGCGGTGATAACAACGGTTGCGGGATCTTTAAAGCGGGCACGGCGACGGAAGGCAGCGATATGACCACGCCATCGCCTGCCGGTGTGCCGACTCTTCCCACAGAGCCGTCGCAGTCGGTGATGGTGCTGAGCAACTACGTGATAGGCACCAACAGCAACGGTACGGCGGGCTCTCTGACTGCGGGTGCGCTCTCTGTAGACCCTTCAGTGTCGATTGATACCGGCTTTGCCGCAGGAACTGACAGCAAAGAAGTGACCTTCAACAACGTCCTGGTGGCTGACAGCGTCACCGGTCAGGAGAACATCCACTCAACCTCAGCGGTGTGGAGCGCTAAATCAGGCCTTAATGATCAAGGCAATGTGGATGTGACTCTGACTAAAAAGGCTTATGCGGAGGTCATCACTGACGGCAGGTTGACCAACCTGGCCGATGCGCTTGACGCGGGCTACACCAACAATGCCCTGTTCAACAGCCTCAACGTCACCACCCCGCAGGCGCTGGACAGGGCGCTGATGCAGGTCTCTGGCGCGCAGGCAACCAGCCTGAACCAGGAGGCCCGCGTGCTGGGGCAGCGCTTTACCCTGCTCGCGGAAAATGCGCCGGTGACGAGCGAAAGCGGGCTGTCGTTTAATCTGGTGGCGAAGGGCGATAAACGCGCCGAGATGTCCAACAAGGTCACCTACGACATGATGGCGCTGGGCCAGCGTTTCGACACCAGCTTTGGTCAGCTCACGGCGACCTACGGTATGGCGCGGCTGACCGGGAGCGGCGGCAACAGCAGCCAGCGTGCCGGTGATAACGGTCTGACCGGCGGTTACAGCCAGTTCTTCGGATTTAATCAGAGCCTGAAACTGGGTGAGAGCAGCCGCTGGAACAACAGCCTGCGTTACGATCTCTATCAGCTGAACAGCAGCCGCCAGATCGGCTTTGAAGGGGTAAACCGCATCGCCACCACCTCAGGACGCCAGCAGCACATGGCGTTCCGCAGCGAAGGAGTAAGGGAATTTGAGCTTCAGCCAGGCCTGACAGTATCGCCGTTTGCCGGCGTGAAGCTGCGCCATCAGATAAACGACGGCTATCAGGAGCAGGGCGCAGGCGACTTCAACCTGACCATGAGCCGCTACAGCGAAACGGCGGTGGATGTGGTCACGGGGCTGCGTCTGAACTATGCCGGCCAGCACGGCTGGGGTGCCCATGCAACGCTGGAAGCGGGGCCAAACCTGAGCTTCAGCCAGAGCGGACGCCAGGCGAGCCTTGAAGGGCTGCAGGGACAAAAATTCAACGTGGAGAGCGGTAAAAAAAGCGGCAGCCTGAATGGCCAGGCGCTTCTGGGCGTGAACTATCAGGCCGGTAACGTCACCTTTGGCATGAACGCTTATCACTGGAAAGAGGACGGGGCGTCAGACCGGGGCTTCCTGCTTAATCTTGAGCGGAGTTTTTAAGTGAGGTAAAACCTGCGCGGGAGCCGGGAGGGCTTCCGCGTAAAAGGAGCAGTAATATGAAAAGGAAAAGTCTGCACTGGCTGTTGCCAGTGTTGCTGACAGGCCTGATAACGGGCTGCAGGGATCAGGGAGAAAAAGCAGGAATGATTAAATATGCCAGTATTGAACAGGTAGTTGTGCAGTCAGGGCTTCGCGAGCAGGAGCAGGCTCACCTGATGCAGGTCAAGGCCGCGCTGGACAAAGGCATGGCACTGGCCCAGGCGCGTTACAAAGAGCTGCCGCAGGAAAAGGTCGTTCAGGCCAGCCAGGCCGATCAACAGATCCTTCAGGTGCAGTGGCAGGCTGAGCAAAACAAGGCTCGTGAGGCAGTGCAAAACGTATTGCTTGTTGAGTCTGAAAAACTGCGCAAGGAAAAAAATCTGCAGGCCATCATGCCTCTTCACACCGCACTGGCTGTCGCCCCTGAAATGAGGCTCACGGAAGCGCTGGCAGAGCGCCTGAAAAAAACTAAGGTAACCTTCGGTGAAGTGCCGGAGATTACCCTCAAGGCTGAAGCAGAACCTGCTATCCGGGAGAAAGCCGTTAAGTAATCAGTGGCCGCCAGACCCTGCACTTTTTATCTGAGGGGCTGGCGGCCTCTGCTTTCGGCTTATGCCGCATCCAGCCTGAACAGTTGCACCGTCTGCGCCAGCTGCTGCGCCTGGTCTTCCAGCGAAGCGGCAGCGGCGGACATCTGTTGCACCAGCGCGGAGTTTTGCTGCGTGGCGCCATCCATCTGATTCACTGCCACGGTCACCTGGCCAATCCCCTGAGACTGTTCATCGGAGGCATGGACAATCTCGCCAATAATGGTTTTCACCGAATTCACCGCCGTGGTCATCTCCTGCATGGTTTTTCCGGCATCCTGCACCAGAGAAACCCCCAGGTTTACCCGTTGGGTGGATTCGCCGATCAGCGCAGAAATATCTTTCACTGCATTGGCGCTGCGCTGGGCAAGGCTGCGAACCTCAGCCGCCACCACCGCAAAACCCCGACCCTGTTCACCGGCACGGGCGGCTTCTACCGCCGCATTCAGCGCCAGAATATTGGTCTGGAAAGCAATGCCATTAATGATGCTGGTGATCGCGCCGATCTTGCGGGAACTCTCGTCAATCTGCTGCATAATCTGCACAACCTGCTGCACCAGATGTTCACCCCGGCTGGCGATGTCCGTGGCGTTTTCCGTCAGTGCCGTCGCCTGATGCGCATTGTCGGCATTGTGTTTTACCGTGGCGGTAAGCTGCTCCATACTGGCGGCGGTCTCTTCCAGCGCCGCCGCCTGTTGTTCAGTGCGGGAAGCTAAATCAAGGTTACCGGAAGCGATTTCCCCGGCCCCCTGACGGACAGACTCGCTGGCAGAGATAATCTCTCCGACCATATTGCGTAACTGCTGCTGCATGGTGTGCATGGCATAGAAGATGCTCTGACTATCCTGAGCCGCCACCGGGATCCCGGCGGTCAAATCGCCTTTTGCCACGCCCAGAGCAATTTCTGCCGCCTGAGAAGGCTCGCCACCGATAGGGCGGGCGACTTTACGGCTGAACATCACGCCCAGCACGGTACAGACAATAATGATGCTCAACACCATCATCATCAGGGCATAGGTCAACTGACGGTTGGCCTCTGCCATCACCGCGCTCACCGGGGTAACAATGCCCAGATACCAGGGCAAATCGCTGTTGCCGACGGTCACCGGACGCCAGGTGACCAGGGCATCTTCACCGAGCACGCTGTCAAAATGCTCCACGATCCCGGTGGTAAATTGGTGGGTCTCGCCTTTATAAGGCTTACCCGCCAGCGCTTTCTCCGGGCTGGAGACCACCAGGCCTTTGTGTGAAAGCAACAGGGCATAGCCCACGCCTTGCCAGGGCTTGATGGCACCCACATTTTTTTGCAGGCTGGCCAGTGAGATATCAGAAGTGACCACCGCTTTGAGCTGGCTATCGTCGACCACCACCGCAGCCACGGAAGTCAGCAGGGTATCCACCCCGTTATAGGCATAGCTGTAAGGCTCAATAAGCATATCTTTCTGCGACTTTTGCGGCAGCAGATAGTAGTCGCCCTGACCAGGCTTGAAGATAGAATCCAGATTGTGCAGCTTAAAATTACCTGCGCTGTCACGATCGACAAAACGTGCAAACCGGCCTTGCGGTGCGGAATCAGCCTGCTGAGCAAAGTCGGCATCGCGGCCATCAAAGGCATTTTTTTCGAAGATCACTGACATGGAAAGATAGTCGGGGTTTTGCTTCAGAGAATACTTCATCAGCTCTTCGCCGACTTTGCGATCGGTGATGCCGGTAGCGGGCAGGGCAATCAGGCTTTGTCCCAGGTTCCGCGCCACGGTTCGGGCATAATCAAGGTCATTCTGCACCTTCAGCGCGTTGCTTTCGGCGATCTGGCCCAGGTAATCGCCAGCCAGCTTGCGTTGCTGCTGGCTGGATTGCCAGCTCAGTAAACCTATGGTGATGGTGAAACCCAGCGTGATGGTCATGGCTCCCGTCAGGAGCATAAGCGTGCGGGTACTCATTTTCCGCTTAGCAGGATTAGACATGGAAGATTCCCCGGTGTAAGAGATGAAGCGTTTATTGACTTCCTGTTGGTAAATCTCCCTGTGCTTAATCTATCGGCGAAAACTGGACAAACTTTATGCACGCTGTAGAGCTTTGTGCAATTATTGTTTCAACGCTGGCTACACGCTGACTGAAAAACCCCTGGCAGGGCTGGCTTATCTTCCCCTGCCTGTGCCAGACTTAACCACGACCAGGGTCTGCATTTCCCTGCGTTCACTTTGTTAATTCAAGAATCAGGAGAGCATCATGGATCGATATCAACGTTCCGACAGTCAAATGGTTTCGCAGGCTGGCCTGCAAACCTATATGGCTCAGGTTTATGGCTGGATGACCTGCGGCCTGCTGCTGACGGCCTTCGTTTCATGGTTTGCTGCTAATACGCCAGCGGTCATGGAGATGGTCTTTGCCAACCGTATCACCTTCTTTGGTTTGATCATTGTGCAGCTCGGTCTGGTGTTCGTGCTGTCTGGCATGGTGCACAAGCTAAGCGGAGCGGCGGCCACCGCGCTGTTTATGCTCTATTCGGCACTGACCGGGTTAACCCTGGCGAGTATCTTCCTTGTTTACACCTACTCCTCAATTGCCAGCACCTTTGTGGTCACCGGCGGCATGTTCGGTGTGATGAGTTTCTGGGGTTACACCACCAAACGCGATCTCAGCAAAATGGGCAGCCTGCTGTTTATGGGCCTGATTGGTATCGTGCTGGCGTCTCTGGTGAATATCTGGCTGAAAAGCACCGCATTGATGTGGGCTGTGACCTATATCGGCGTGGTGGTCTTTGTGGGTTTGACCGCGTATGACACGCAGAAGCTGAAAAACATCGGTGAAGGGATCAACGTTGAAGACAAAGAGAATCTGCGTCGTTACTCCATCATGGGCGCACTGACACTCTATCTGGACTTCATCAACCTGTTCCTGATGCTGTTGCGGATTTTCGGCAACCGCCGTTAATAAAAAAAGGGGGCGAATCATTCGCCCCCTTTTTTCAAACCCCTTTTGCCCGCGTGGCTAAGTCTGCTTTTGCATATCCTGCTGATTCTTCTTCCTCAGCGTTTTTGCCTTGCCCTCAAGCAACAGATAGAGCACCAGCGCCAGCAGTAGGGGGGCGATAAAGTAGATCACCCGGTAGGCCAGCAGCGCGGCGATGATTGAGCCATGAGAAAGATGCTCGCCACCCAGTAAAGCCAGGAACACCGCCTCCAGAACACCAATCCCCGCCGGGATATGGATAATCACTCCGGCAATGCTGCTTATCAGCAACACGCCCAGCACCTGCGGATAATCGACTTTCTGAGCCAGCAGCAGCCAGATAATGGTGCCCATCACCAGCCAGTTTGCACTGGACACGGTAAATTGCAGCAGGGCCATGCGTAACGACGGCAGCGCCAGCTTATGCCCTTTCACCACCCAGCGGCGGCGTTTAGAGAAAGCACAAAGCGCCAGATAGAGCACCACAAAAGCCAGCAGTGCCACGCCAATGGTTCTCAGCGTGCCTTCACCGATAAACCAGCCGGAGGGCACCGGTACCATGCCGGAGCTGAACACCACGCCAGCCACAAGCACATAGCCCAGCCAGTTAGTGGCAATACTCAGCGAGAAAATACGGGTGATGGTGCTGCCTTCCAGGCCCAGCCGGGAATAGAGCCGGTAGCGCATGGCCACGCCGCCTACCCAGGTACTCAGCGTTAAATTAAAGGCATAGCAGATAAACGACACCAGCATCACCTGGCGTTTTTGCAGCTTATGGCCACAGTAGGCCTGGCCGATTAAATCGTACACGCCATAGGTCAGATAGCTGACCACCACCAGCGCCACTGAGGCCAGAATGGCGAACCGGTTATAGTTGGAAATGACCTCCACCACGTCATGCCAGTTAACCTTGCGGGCATAGATCACCAGCAACACAATCACAGCGATAAAGAACAGCCAGGTGAGGATCTTTTTAACCCACTTCCAGCGGGAATGCGCAGCAGACATCAGGATTACACTCGCTCAGTTTCAGGGTTCAACACGATCCTGGGTCTCCAGCTCTGGCTGGACAGGAGGCGAAATTTGCGCCAGTTTCGGGGTGTGAGCAGGCAGCCAGCCCGCAATCGCCGGGAAATGCCGCAGAAAATGGAAGACCACCACGCTTTTACTCAGTTGCCACCAGTTCTGTTTGGGGAGCTGGCTCTCTTCCACACGCTGGCAATCTTCATTCAGCAGACGGTTGAGGTTACCCCGCACCACCTCGTTAAAGGTACGATCGTGAATGATCAGGTTGGCCTCAAGGTTCAGCGACAGGCTGAGCGGATCAAGGTTGCTGGACCCCACCGTTGACCAGTAATCGTCCTGCACGGCGATTTTGGCATGCAGGGGGCGACGAATATATTCATAGATCTCCACGCCACCTCCCACCAGATAGTTATAGAGCAACTCCGCGCCGACTTTAACGATAGGCATATCGGGTTCACCCTGCACAATCAGCTTCACCGAAACGCCCCGCTGCGCGGCACTGCGCATTTCACGCAGCAGACGGTAGCCCGGGAAGAAGTAAGCATTGGCGATGATCACCTCTTTCTTCGCATCCCGCAGCATATCAATATAGTGCTGCTCGATATCATCGCGATGTTCGTCATTATCCCGCCAGACAAACAGCACCTGGGCATCGCCAGGCGTGGCGTTTTTTGCCGGACGGTGCGAGCGGCCTCCCCACCAGCGTCGGGTAACATTTTCGCTGTTTATCGCCTGCTGCACGTACTGCGTAATGTCATCAACAATCGGGCCTTTCACCTCAACGGCGTAATCCTGTTTGGCCTGGGCGCCATAGCTGGAGTTATGTTCCGCGGAATAATTAATGCCGCCAACAAAGGCAATTACGCCATCGCAGACCACAATTTTCCGGTGCAGGCGGCGGAAGATATTGGTTCGCATACCTAATACCAGCGGACGGGGATCGTAATACAGAAAACGAACCCCGGCCGAAGTCAGGCTGTTGACGAACTCCGTGGAGAGGTGGTTAGAGCCATAACCATCCAGCATCATCTCAACTTTCACGCCGCGATTGGCTGCCGCCAGCAGCACTTCATGCAGCTCGTTACCCACTTCATCTTCAAATAAGATAAAAGTTTCCAGCATGACGCTTTCGCGCGCCCGCCGGATAGCCTCAAACACCCGTGGAAAATACTCTTCGCCATTTTCCAGCAGGCGCAGGCGGTTACCGTCACGCCATTCCATGTTCATAGGTGAATCTCCACTGCCAGCGGGGCATGATCGGAAAGGTGGGACCAGGGGCGCAGCGGTATGGTCTGCGGATGGCTGATGCCAGCATTTCGCACATAGATGCGGTCAAGCCGCAGCAGTGGAAAACGGGCGGGGAAGGTGCGCGCCGGGCGGCCAAATTTACGGCTGAAGACCTCTTCCATAGCGGCTCCTTTCTTTAATATGGCATTGGCTTTTTGCTGCCAGTCATTGAAATCACCCGCCACAACTACAGGTGCGCCTGCGGGCAGACTGTTGACCAGGTCGCACAGCAAATTTAACTGAGCACGTCGGTGGGCATCTTTTAAGCCAAGATGCACGCATATAGCGTGAACGGTCTGATCCTGATGGGGGATTTTCACCTGGCAATGCAGCAGCCCCCGTTTCTCCGTGCCCTCCACGGAGATATCCAGGTTTTCAAATTCCACGATCGGGAAGCGGGACATGATGGCATTACCGTGATGCCCTTCCGGGTAAACCGCGTTTCTGCCATAGGCAAAATCGTTCCACATGGTGTCAGCGAGAAATTCGTAATGAGGTGTTTCCGGCCAGTTCTCAACCTGCTCCTGGTTAACGGCGTGGGTGCCCATCACCTCTTGTAAAAAAACAATATCAGCTGAAGTTGCCCTGACGGCCTCACGCAGTTCTGGCAGGATAAAACGGCGATTGAAGGCTGCAAAACCCTTGTGCGTATTGATCGTCAGGACTTTTAATGAAAATCCCTGGGATTTTTGTGACATACTGTGCGCGCTCTCCTTTTCACCTGTGAAGAGTAAAGTGTAGTCTTTGTCACAAAAGAGTGCCCTGAAACCGCGTTCTTTAAGGCATTATCCGAAAACTAAGTTAGTCTGAGGAAATTCGTTATCACTTACTGTGTTAACAAGGCTGGGCGACCTCTGTTGGGTCTGCCAGGAGAAGAAAATGAAATGGTCTAACCGTATTCAGATTGTCACCGGACAAACCTGTGTACATATCACGCTCCATCTTCTGCTGATCGCAGGGCTGGTGTGGGGTTGGAAGCACCAGGCACTGCTGCAGGTCAGCACGGTTTTACTGGCGATGTATGCCAGCGTGTTTATCGCAATGCTGTTGACTCAGCGGCTGCCACGTCTGCGCCGGGTAGGGGACTTCCTTGAAGATGCCACCACCACGTACTATTTTGGCGCGGCCATGCTGGTGCTCTTTATGCTCTCCCGCGTGATCCACAACAACCTGCTACTGGGGGTTGTTGGTGTGCTGATGCTGACCGGACCCTGTGTGGTCTCATTGCTGGCTAAAGAGCCTGTTCCCGCTCGCCAGCGTCACCGCTAAGCACTGCAGGCCACGAAAGTGGCCTGTTCTTTATCCCGCCCCCGCACGATTTTCCCCCTGAAAAGAATATCTCTCTGTGCTGGCGCAACATCTGTTATAATCCGCCGCTTACGCACCGTGGTTTGTGCTCCCTTTCAAACGTCAGGCGAAGCCTGGCGTCATATTCTCCCCCTGGAAACTACACCGCTTATTGCGGTCAGGGCGGATCCGGAGTCAGTCAATTTTATGTCATTTGATTCTCTCGGCCTGAATGCCGATATTTTGCGTGCTGTTGAAGAACAGGGTTATAACGAGCCAACGCCGATCCAGCGTCAGGCCATTCCGGTAGTTCTGGCGGGCCGCGACCTGATGGCCAGCGCCCAGACCGGTACCGGTAAAACAGCAGGCTTTACGCTGCCGCTGTTACAGCTGCTGAGCAGCCACAATCCTCATCCAAAAGGTCGTCGCCCGGTTCGCGCGCTGATCTTAACCCCGACCCGTGAGCTGGCCGCTCAGGTAGGGGAAAACGTCTCTGATTACAGTAAGTATCTGGATCTGCGTTCGCTGGTGGTTTTTGGCGGCGTCAGCATCAATCCCCAGATGATGAAACTGCGCGGCGGCGTTGATGTGCTGATCGCCACGCCGGGCCGGTTGCTGGATCTGGAACATCAGAACGCACTGGATCTCTCCAAAGTGGAGATTCTGGTGCTGGACGAAGCGGACCGCATGCTGGATATGGGCTTTATCCATGATATCCGTCGCGTGCTGGCTAAACTGCCTGCCAAACGTCAGAACCTGCTGTTCTCTGCCACCTTCTCTGATGAGATCAAAGGCCTGGCGGAAAAACTGCTGCACAACCCGGAAGAAGTTTCCGTGGCGCGCCGCAACACCGCCTCTGAGCAGATTACTCAGCACGTCATGTTCGTGGATAAGAAGCGCAAGCGTGAGCTGCTCTCCTTCCTGATTGGGCGTGACAACTGGCAGCAGGTGCTGGTCTTCACCCGTACCAAGCACGGGGCTAACCATCTTGCTGAACAGCTGAATAAAGATGGCATCACCGCGGCAGCCATCCACGGCAATAAAAGCCAGGGTGCCCGTACCCGCGCGCTGAGCGATTTCAAAGACGGTAAAATTCGTGTGCTGGTGGCAACGGATATTGCTGCCCGTGGCATCGACATTTCCGAGCTGCCACACGTAGTCAACTATGAGTTGCCTAACGTGCCGGAAGATTACGTTCACCGTATTGGCCGTACTGGTCGTGCGGCTGCAACCGGTGAAGCCCTGTCACTGGTCTGCGTGGACGAGCACAAACTGCTGCGTGATATCGAACGCGTTCTGAAGCGTGAGATCCCACGAGTGGCTATTGAAGGTTACGAGCCGGACCCGTCAATCAAAGCTGAGCCGATCCAGAACGGTCGCCAGCAGCAGCGTGGCGGTGCAGGTGGCGGCGGTGGCCGTGGTCGTGGCGCGCCAGGCGGTGGCGGTCGTGGTCAGGGTGGCGGCGGTCGTGGTAACGGCGGCGAGCGCAGCCAGTCTGCAGGCGGCGAACGTGGCCAGTCTGCGGGTGGCGAACGTAGCCAGGGCAACGGCCAGCGTCGTCAGGCTGCAGGTGCCGGACGCAGCGCCAAGCCGGAAGGCAGCAGCAGCGGGGCACCACGCGTGAACAAAACCCGTCAGCGCCGTTCCGATCCAGCCTAAATAGTTTCTCATCCGGGGGATCCTCCGATCCCCCTTTTCAACGCTCCGGACAGGTTGTGACATGCGCGTTTTACTTGCCCCGATGGAGGGCGTGCTGGACTCACTGGTGCGCGAACTGCTCACCGACGTCAACGATTACGATCTCTGCATCACGGAATTCCTCCGGGTTGTTGACCAGCTTTTACCGATCAAATCCTTCTATCGCCATTGCCCCGAACTTCACCATGCCAGCCGGACACCTTCCGGAACGCTCGTGCGCATCCAGCTGCTGGGCCAGTATCCCGAATGGCTGGCTGAAAACGCCGCGCGCGCGGTGGAACTGGGATCCTGGGGCGTGGATCTCAACTGTGGCTGTCCCTCTAAATCGGTCAACGGCAGCGGCGGCGGTGCCACGCTACTGAAAGATCCCGAGCTGATTTATCGCGGGGCGAAAGCGATGCGTGAGGCGGTGCCGGATCATCTTCCGGTTACCGTAAAGGTCCGGCTGGGCTGGGAATCGGGTGATAAGAAGTTCGAAATTGCCGATGCGGTTCAGCAGGCTGGCGCAACCGAACTGGTGGTGCACGGGCGCACCAAGGAAGAGGGCTACCGGGCCGAATGCATCAACTGGCAGGCTATCGGCGAAATCCGTCAACGGCTGGCTATTCCGGTGATCGCCAACGGCGAAATCTGGGACTGGCAAAGCGCCCAGGCTTGTCTGCAAGCCACCGGTTGTGATGCGGTGATGATTGGCCGTGGCGCACTCAACGTGCCGAATCTCAGCAGGGTGATTAAATACAATGAGCCGCGAATGGCGTGGCAGGATGTGGTCACACTGTTGCAAAAATATGTGCAGCTGGAAAAGCAGGGCGATTCCGGGCTGTATCATGTGGCGCGTATCAAACAGTGGTTAAGCTATCTGCGCAAAGAGTATAACGAAGCTACGGAATTGTTCGTTCATATCCGGGCGATGAAAACTTCCGCCGAGATACAGCGTTTTATCACTTACTATCCTGTAACGCAGAGTTAACGTCTTATTTCACTTCTTCGCAGGATATCTTAGCTTGCTAAGTGTATGATGTGACTTACATCACACACTTTTTCTGGTCCTGACATGTCTTCGACCCCGGCATTATCCAACGCACAGCTAAACAAGCGCATCATCTCTGTGGTGGTGTTCACCTTCTTTTGTTACCTCTCCATAGGTTTGCCGCTGGCGGTGCTGCCGGGTTATGTCCATAACCAGCTGGGCTACAGCTCGTTTATGGCCGGATTGATCATCAGCCTGCAATACTTCGCCACGCTGATCAGCCGCCCGCAGTCCGGCCGCTATGCCGATCTGCTCGGCCCCAAAAAAGTGGTGCTGATGGGACTGGTGCTGTGCGGGGCCAGCGGATTGTTCACCCTGCTGGCGGTGTTTTATGAAGCGAATCCCTTAACCAGCCTGATTTTGCTGGCGGTGGGACGCATCTTCCTGGGGCTGGGTGAGAGCCTGACTGCCACCGGCTCGATTCTCTGGGGCATCAATATCGTGGGCACCGTACAGAGCGCCCGCGTGATCTCCTGGAATGGCGTGGCAACCTATCTGGCGATGGCGATAGGGGCGCCGCTGGGCGTGATGCTTAACTCACTGTTTGGCATCCCCGGCTTCGCGGTGTTGATTATGCTGATGGCGGTATTTGGCTTCTGGCTGGCGACCAGGCGCGCCGCCGTAGTGGTGGCCGTCGGGCAGCGCATTCCCTTCAGTCAGGTGTTCTCACGCATCTGGGTTTACGGCCTCTGTCTGGGGCTGGGCACCGTGGGCTTCGGCACCATCGCCACCTTTATTACTCTCTACTTCTCCAGCCACGGCTGGGAGGGCGCAGCGTTTTCACTGACGCTGTTCAGCCTGGGCTTTATCGCCATGCGGCTGGTGTTCAGTAACTGCATTGGCCGTTTCGGCGGCATCCGTGTCTCTCTGGTTTCGTTTGCTATGGAATGCGTGGGGTTGATGATGATCTGGCAGGGCGATTCGTCGCTGATGGTCGATGCGGGTGCCTTCCTGACCGGCTCAGGCTTCTCGCTGATTTTCCCGGCTATGGGCGTCGAAGCCATTCGTCAGGTGGCACCGCAAAACCAGGGCTCGGCGCTGGGCCTCTATTCCGCCTTCCTGGATTTTGGCCTGGGGATCACCGGGCCGGTAGCGGGCCTGCTGATTGGGCGCTGGGGGGTGGATTCCATCTATCTGGCGGCGGCAGTGGTGGTGATGTTTGCCTTTGCTCTGACCCTCAGACTGCAGCTGATGACCCGCAGGCAGGCCGTCACCGAGTGACTTTACCGGCCATACAGGCATCATGCCTGCATGGCCCCTGCGGTCAGAAGTGAGTAAACAGCCAGTACAGCGAGGCTGAAAGCAGGACAGAAACCGGCAGCGTCAGTACCCACGCCATCAACAGATTGCGCAGGGTGGACATTTGCAGGCCGGAACGGTTGGCGGCCATGGTCCCGGCAACGCCAGAAGAGAGAACGTGCGTGGTGGAGACGGGCAGGCCAAACGCATCCGCCGCGCCAATCGTGGCCATCGCCACCAGCTCGGCACTGGCACCCTGAGCATAAGTCAGGTGCGTTTTACCAATTTTCTCGCCGACGGTGACCACAATCCGTCGCCAGCCGACCATGGTCCCCAGACCTAATGCAATCGCCACCACCACTTTCACCCACCAGGGGATATAGCGGGTTGCGTTATCCAGCTCAACTTTCAGCGCATCCAGATCCTGCTGCGTCTGAGCGGGCAGTTTAAGCTGCTCGTCACTCTTCAGGTGTTTGATGGTTTCAGAAGCCAGGTACATATCGTTTCGGGTATTGGATACCGCCTGGGCCGGGATCTTTTCCACCGTGCCGTACTGCCGGATCTGATTGCCGATGTTGCCGGTAATCTGTGCCAGCGCCGGAAGCACGCCCGGATTCAGCGTGCCGGTGCGGACATACTCCGTCAGGGTGTTATAGGCGTTGGGTGGAGGGGTAGCTGAAGACGATTCGATCAGTTGCTGTTGAGTTACCGTCGCCAGTGCGGCAACGCGTGGGCTTTGTTCTGCCGGAATCGACCTGTTCAGCGCATAGGCAATCGGCATGGTGCCGACCAGGATCAGCATAATCAGCCCCATTCCCTTCTGCCCGTCGTTGGAGCCGTGGGCAAAAGAGACGCCGGTACAGGTGAGGATCAACAGGCCCCGGATCCAGGCCGGCGGTTTTTTATTGCCTCGCGGAGCGCTGTAAAGCTCCGGCTTTCTGACCAGGCGTTTCATCACCAACAGCAGCACGGCTGCGCAGACAAAGCCAATGACCGGCGAGAACAGCAGCGCATAGCCCACTTTTAACGCCTGATCCCAGTCCACGCCGCTGGTACCGGTGCGGCCATGAATCAGCGCATTCGCCACGCCCACACCAATGATCGATCCAATCAGCGTGTGGGAAGAGGAAGCGGGTAAACCGAACCACCAGGTGCCCAGATTCCAGATGATGGCGGAGAACAGCAGGGCATAGACCATGGCGAAGCCGCTGCCGGTGCCCGCCTGCAAAATCAGCTCCACCGGCAACAGCGAGATAATACCAAACGCCACTACGCCGCTGGAGAGCAGCACACCCAGAAAGTTAAAGAAGCCGGACCACATCACCGCCACATTGGGCGTCATCGAGTGGGTATAGATCACGGTCGCTACCGCATTGGCAGTGTCGTGAAAGCCGTTAACGAATTCAAAGCCCAGCGCAATCAGCAACGCCAGCCCAAGCAGCAGGAAGGGAACATAGCTGGTCACTATGCCCCCGGCGTCACTGACATCGTTGAAGAGATTAACGCCGGCGAAAGCAATCCCGAGGATCACCAGCAGGATAAACAGCAATACCGAGAAGCGGCTGTTTTTGCCATAGACGGGCAGGCGTCCACTGGCGGACTGGCCCTGCTGAAGCGCACTGTTCTGGCTCATAAACTCTCCTGGACTTTCCGTTAAAGAAAAGTGACCTGTTGATCGGGTGAGAAGGACGTCTCAGTGAGGGTCTACGCAGGTTTTATGACAAAGAGATGAAGCTGAAAAGTGGCTCAGGCTGGCGGTGGATCTGAAATTGCCGGTGTGGGAGAGATCGTTATGCTTTGGGGAGGGGGAAAAAGCATAAAAAAACGGGCCATCAGGCCCGTTTCTGAACACGCTATCGGCTTAAGACCGGGTGCTGGCAGCAGCCGGAGCAGTAACCGGTGCGGTGGCTTTAGCCGGCACCGGGGCACTTTCATAAACCGGGCCTGGCTGTTTAGGCACCACAAAGGTGTTATTTTCCGGCGCAACTGGTGCAGCAGGCGTGGCTGCCTGAGCGTCCGGCGTTGCGGCAGGCGCCTGCTGAGCAGGTTCACCCGTTTGGGCAGGCGTTACCGGAGCCGCGCTGGCTGGATTGGCAGTCTCCACCGGTGCGGGTGCCGCGTTCGGATCCTGCACGTTAGCGCCCTGTGGGGTCGCCGGGGTCATTGGCTGCTCCACCGGCATGGCGGTGTCGTTTTCTGGTACGGCAATCGGCGCTGAAGGGGCGTTATCCGCAGCACCGTTCACTTTGGTTGGCATCCCGGTACGGGCTTTCAGCGCATTGTCCATTGCGGCGGTATCCACGCTGGCATCGCTGACCACTTTGTTCACCACAGGCGTGATGGTCAGTGGGACAGGCTCGCGGGAGTTGAACTGCTCTTCGGTCTGGGAAAGTGGGTTATGCACTTCCACCAGGCGGGAACCATCCGGCTCGACAGACGCTTTGATCGGCTGATCGATAAACTGCACGCGGGTGCCAACCGGCACGTTGTCATACAGCCATTTGATGTCGTCAGCACGCAGACGCACGCAGCCGTGGCTCACACGCAGACCGATACCAAAGTTGGCGTTGGTGCCGTGGATGGCATACAGGCGACCGATATAGAGCGCATACAGGCCCATCGGGTTATCCGGACCGGCAGGGAAGATGGAGGGCAGAGGTGACCCCGCAGCCACGGACTCTTCGTGCATCTTTTTGGTCGGTGTCCAGGTTGGGCCATCTTTCTTACGCTCAACCGCCGTCGTCCAGTTGATTGGGGTATCTTTGCCCAGTTCGCCCACGCCAACCGGCAGCACAACCACGGTTTTGGTGCCTTTCGGATAGTAATAAAGGCGCATCTCGGCGCTGTTGATCACGATGCCTTCACGCGGGGCGTCTGGCAGGATCAGCTGCTGAGGGATAATCAGCTTAGTGCCGGCTTTCGGCAGGTAGACGTCAACGCCAGGGTTGGCTTCCAGAATATTGCTCAGGCCCATCTGGTACTGTGCAGCAAAGGCTTCCAGCGGAAGTTTACTGTCCTGAGGCACGGTGATTTCTAAGTTCTCTCCCAGCAGACGGCTGTTGGCCGCTGGCAGGGAATAAACTACGGCAGAGGCTGACTGGCTGTATGCCGTCACGGCCAGGACTAAAGTGGCTAACGCGCGAATGCTCTTTTTCATATTCTTTAAACTGAAGCGCCTGTAAACGGTGGATAAAAATGCCAGTGCCGGTCGGGTCCAACCGGCTGCACATTATATGGTCATAATGGATCAGGAATAAACCAGGATTTGTAACAGTTGAACTAACTTTACGCAAAATGGTCAACGAAACCGGGCCTGGCGGGGCACCAGCCTGCGATTATCCCTCAGGGTTGCCATAAAGGATCCTCGCCACTCAGCTTACGATTGAGGAAAAATGCCGCGCTGATCAGCGCCAGATGGCTTAAAGCCTGCGGCGTATTGCCCAGCGCATAGCCCTGACGGTCAAACTCTTCGGCATATAATCCCAGCGGATTGGCATAGCGCAGCAGCTTTTCAAACTCGAAATGGGCTTCCTGCACCCGTCCCGCCCGCGCCAGACACTCAACGTACCAGAAAGAACAGGCGGTAAAGGCCCCTTCATCACCCTCCAGACCGTCGGCGGGCGTCTCCGAAAGATTGTAGCGCCGCACCAGTCCATCGCTTACCAGCTTCTCTTTGATCGTATCCAGCGTTGCCAGCCAGTCCGGGTCGGTCGCCCCCACAAAGCGCACCAGCGGCATCAGAAGCATGGAGGCATCCACAAACTCGCCCTGCCGGGTGGCAACAAAATGGCCGCGCTCTTCATTCCAGAAATTGCTCCAGATGTCTTCGCGGATCTCATCCCTGGCCTTACACCAGCGCTCATAGGGGAAAGAGAGCGAGCGCTTCTCGCCAAGGCGCACCGCCCGATCCAGCGCCACCCAGCACATCAGCCTGGAGTGCAGAAAATGTTGCGGCTCTCCGCGCATTTCCCAGATCCCGGCGTCGGGCTGGTTCCAGTTCTCACTGACAAAATCAATCATCTTGCTGACGTGTGCCCAGCCGCGATGGGATATCGCCTCGCCATACTTATTGGCTAAATAGACCGCATCCATCAGCTCGCCGTAGATATCCAGCTGCGTTTGCCTCCAGGCATCGTTACCTATCCTGACCGGCGTCGAATTGGCATAGCCCGACAGATTCAGCAGCTCGCTTTCGTGCAGTTCAGTGCCGCTGTCCAGCCGGTACATCACCTGAAGTTTTTCCACGTCGTGATGGCTGTTTTCCACGCAGCGGCCTACCCAGTGGGTAAAGTGTTTGGCCTCCTCAACATAGCCAAGACGCATCAGGGCATACATGCTGAAGGAGGCGTCACGCAGCCAGGAGGCGCGGTAATCCCAGTTACGGCTGCCGCCAGGCTCTTCCGGAAGCCCAAAGGTGGCCGCTGCCGCAATTGAGCCATGCTTCCAGGAGGTCAGCAGCTTCAACGCCAGCGCGGAACGGTTGACCATCTCCTGCCAGCGGCCGCGATAGTTACTTTTCGCGCTCCAGTGGCGCCAGTAATTCAGCGTTTGCTGGAAACACTCGCCGCTGCTCTCATCATCAAGGTGCTCATCGTCGGCGCTGCCAAGAATAAATTCGCGGTGTTCGCCCGCCTTCAGGCTGAAGGAGGACTCCGCCGCGTTTTTATCCAGCCAGAAATCCACTTTGCCGCAAAGGCGCAGTGTCGGCTGACCCTCCGCACTGAACTCCACAGACCCCTCTTTCAGGGTGGCACGGGTGTCGGCCCTGGCATAATCATGCACCGGTGAGCAGCGCAGGGCGAAAGTCGCCTGACCATGCACCATCTTCACCCGGCGGATAACCCGTGGCAGATCCTCCTCCTGGCGGCAAAGAGGCATGTAATCGGTGATTTCCGCCACGCCCTCACTGGCCAGCCAGCGGGTTTGCAGGATATTGGTATCGGGCAGATAAATCTGCTGGCGGCGCGCATCCGGCCAGTCCGGCGCGATGCTGAACACGCCCGCTTCATCGCCATCCAGCAGCGCGGTAAAGACGGAAGGGCTGTCCAGCTCGGGCCAGCACAGGTAATCCAGCGCGCCATCGCTGGCGATCAATGCGCAGGTGCGGAGATCGCCAATCACACCGTGGTCTTCTATTTTCCGTTTAACCTGACTCATATCGCTCCCGGCGTTAAAAAACCAAACAAACAGGCTTAACTATAGTCACAGAAGAGCAGCGGTGCGGACCGCGACCACAACGGCGGGACAACCGGGTTAACATTTCCTCTTCTATACTTGCTGCTGGCTGTCACTCATAACGAGGAGAAAACCATGCGTTCACCCGACAATAAAGTCGCTATTGTTACCGCTTCAGATTCCGGGATCGGGCAGGCCTGCGCCGTGATGCTGGCAGAGCAGGGGTTTGATATTGGCATTACCTGGCGTTCCGATGATAAAGGCGCGCAGGAGACGGCAAAGCAGGTCAGGGAGCTGGGCAGAAGAGCTGAAATTGAACGGCTGGATCTGGCGGATCCGCAGCAGGGCGGGGAGTCTCTGCAAACGCTGATTGCCAGGCTGGGAAGGGTAGACGTGTTGGTTAACAACGCCGGGACCAACGTCAAGGCGGATTTTCTGGAAACCACCTTTGAAGACTGGCGAAAAGTGTTCTCGGTAGATGTTGATGGCGCCTTTGTCTGCGGGCAGATTGCCGCACGCCATATGGTTACACAGGGGGAAGGGGGCAGAATTATCAATATCACCTCAGTCCATGAACATACGCCCCTGCCTGGTTCTGTAGCTTACACCGCCGCCAAACATGCGCTCGGCGGGCTGACCAAATCTATGGCGCTGAGCCTGATGCCGCACAAAATCCTGGTGAACTCGGTTGCACCCGGTGCCATTGCCACACCCATGAACGAGATGAGTAATGAAGATGCCATGACTGTCTCCATGCCGGAGATCCCGGCGGGGCGCCCTGGCGACACGCGTGAAATTGCCAGCATGGTCGCCTGGCTCTGCTCGCAGTGGTCAACCTATACCACCGGGCAATCCTTTGTGATTGACGGCGGGTTTACTCTGGCCAATCCGCAATATTTTATGCAGAAATAGCACCTTCAGCACTTCACTGGCTACAGAGCCCGATGCCTGGGCTCTGCGCTGGTGGTTTTCTGCAGGCGTCTTCAGGGCTGACCCGCTACGGGGGAGAGCACAGCACGCTCCCCCGTGGCTGTTTGCCCCGGCTATTCCCCTTCGGCTTCAGATTCATCCTTCTCTTTTTCCGAGCGGCGTTTCAGGTAAATCCGCACGCCCCACACCAGCGCCAGAATCAGCACCACAAAGAAAATCTGTTTCAGATGGCGGTCGACCGTGTGCAGCCAGGGGGCAATCACCTGGCCACCCAAATAGCCCAGAGAAACGAAAATCGTGGCCCAGAGAATGGCGCCCACGATATTCAACAACATAAACTTTTGCGGTTTGAGGTTACTCGCGCCAATGATAATGGGCCCGACAATCCGCAGGCCGTACATAAATCTCACGCCAATCACAAACAGCACGGGCCGTTTACGGATCAGCCGGTTGGCTTTCGCAATCTGCTTCTGGTGTTTTTTAAAGCGTTTCAGAATGGTGTTGCCATAGTGACGGCCAATAAAAAACAGCGCCGTATCACCCACAATGCCACCCGCCATCGCCACCAGAACGACCCAGCCATAGTGCAATAACCCTTCATGGGCGGCGATCCCCCCCAGAAGCGTGAACGTTTCCCCTTCGGCTATGCAGCCAATAAACAGCGCCAGGTAACCGTATTGTGAAATCAGACTGTTTACATCCATATGCAAAATCTCCCCCGGTTGTTGCGCAGAAAATCCTAAGTCTAACTGCTGTGACGTAAACGGCGATAAAAGTTGTCGGGAAAACAGTTTTTTTTCACAGCAAATAGAAGCGATTAGCACAAACCCCTGCGGGATAAAAAACAAACAGAGTGGGACCACTTATACTTGTGATTACCCCGCCCTGGCTGCGGCTTTCCGAGTAAAGGAGTGAAGATATGAACCATGTCTGGGGACTTCTTGCGCATCCTGATCGCGAGATGCGTAATATCAAGCAGGAAAACGAAACGGTTTCCCATCATTACACTCACCATGTCTTACTGATGGCATTGATCCCGGTACTCAGTGCCTTTATCGGCACCACGCAAATAGGCTGGGATTTAGGCGCTGAGCATAATATCGCTCTGACGCTGATGAATGCCCTGGGGCTGGCTGTTCTGTTCTATGCGCTGATCCTGGGCGGAGTGGCCGTGATGGGGCGGGTCATTCACTGGATGGCGCGCAATTATCCTCAACGTCCTTCACTGCAACGCTGTACGGTGTTTGCAGGTTACGTAGCTACACCGCTGTTTCTCAGTGGGCTGGTGGCGCTCTATCCACTGGTCTGGTTGTGCGTACTGACAGGGACTCTGGCGCTGGTTTATACCGGCTATCTGCTCTATCTCGGCATTCCTCTGTTCCTGAATATCGACCGGGAAGAGAGCCTGCGCTTCTCCGGCTCAACCCTTGCTATCGGGGTGCTGGTGCTGGAAGTTCTGCTGGCCATGACCGTCGTGCTCTGGGGCTACGGATACCGACTTTTCTGACGCTTTCAGCCGCCGGAACGCCGGCGGCTTTCCATTCATCATCAGAAACAAAATCTCCCAGGAAAAAACTTAACCGCAAGGGTATGATGCGCTGTCAGCCCCCGCGAGGCCTGGTTTTACGCGGCGGCAACGTGCGGAAATTCCGCACCTGAATCACTTCCCGGTTAAGTTTAAGATGCCCGCAAAAATTCGCTTGTCTCTTCTGAGTTTGGCTTTGCTTTTCACTGGTCAGGCCTGCCTGCATCAGGCTGTTGCCGCTCCGCGTCTGGCGGATGTTGCCCCTATCGTTCAGCCGCAGATCGCTTCCGGCAGCGCGATGATTGTCGATCTGAATACCAATAAAATCCTCTTCGCCAGTCATCCGGACCTGGTGCGCCCTATGGCCTCCATTACCAAACTGATGACGGTGATGGTGACGCTGGATGCGCACCTGCCAATGGATGAGATGTTGAATGTGGATATCAGCCATACGCCGGAGATGCGTGGCGTCTATTCCCGCGTGCGTCTGAACAGTGAAATCAGCCGCAAAAATATGATGCTGCTGGCCTTAATGTCTTCCGAAAACCGGGCGGCCGCCAGCCTGGCGCACCACTATCCGGGAGGCTACGATGCGTTTATCCGCGCGATGAATGCCAAAGCGCGGGCGCTGGGCATGAGCCATACCCACTATGTTGAGCCCACGGGATTATCGACGCAAAACGTCTCCACGGCGCGCGATCTGACGAAACTGCTGATTGCCACCAAAAGCTATCCGCTGATCGGCGAGTTGAGCACCACGCATGAAGATATGGCGGTGTTTAAAAGCCCGAACTACACGCTGCCTTTCCGCAACACTAACCATCTGGTTTACCGGCCTGACTGGAACATCCAGCTAACCAAAACCGGCTTCACCAATGAAGCAGGGCATTGCCTGGTGATGCGCACGACGATCAAACAGCGTCAGGTCGCTCTGGTCGTTATGGATGCCTTTGGCAAGTACACCCATTTTGCCGATGCCAATCGTCTGCGTAGCTGGATTGAAACCGGTAAAATCTCGCCGGTCCCGGCAGCGGCGCTGAGCTATAAAAAGCAGAAAGCGGCTGAGATGGCCAGCACCGGCAGTACCACCGAAATCGTTGAGTAATTATCGTTACTGAATCCTATAGTGTCGGGCCGGGCAAACGCTTAGACTTGCGCAGGCTGCCGGAATTGCCCGGCCTGGTCTGATACCTGGAAATTTTCATGTCGACGTTATTAACTTTTTTACGCTTCAGCCTCTGCCTGTTCGCCCTCACCCTGTTCTCTCCGGTGATGGCGCAGGCGGCTGACGATAACAGCCAGCAATCCGCCGACGCGCCCGTTAAGGTCAACGCGGCGGTTGAACTGCCGAAAATGCAGAAAGTGCTGGATAAAATTAAGCAGCAGGTTTCTGGCGAGAGCAACGACAGTAAACTCAGCGCCCTGAATGACATGGCGCTTGAGCTCTCGGGCGATGCCGATACCCTGATGCAGGGCATTATCCCGCAACGTGCCCAGCTTCAGGCCCAGCTGGATGTGCTGGGTCCGGCGCCCAAACCTGAAAGCGGCGTGAAAGAGACCTCAGAAGTCACCAGCAAACGCAAAAATCTG
This sequence comes from Erwinia sp. E_sp_B01_1, assembly GCF_036865545.1. NCBI lineage: Bacteria > Pseudomonadati > Pseudomonadota > Gammaproteobacteria > Enterobacterales > Erwiniaceae > Erwinia > Erwinia sp. E_sp_B01_1. The sequence continues at coordinate 1,508,688 of NZ_CP142208.1, forward strand.
ATCAACCAGAAAAGCAAAATGGACGATCAGGTCAGGCAGGCTGAGGCGATCAAAAGCGGTTCAATCAATCTTTCTGCCCAGATCATCAACCTGCGACGCGACGCGCTTAAAACCCAGCTGGCGCTGAATGCCGGCAGTATCTTCGGGCCGCGTTTCTGGGCACCGGTCTTCGATACCCAAAGCGATGACAGCGAAAAAGTCGGTGCCTTTGTGGATGAACTCAAGGACACCGCAGCGCTCTCCTGGGAGTCTGGCTGGCGCGTGGGCACTATCCTGTGGATTATATCGGCCATTCTGGTCGCCACGCTGGGCCGTCGCTATCTGGAAGAGTTCCTGGCCTGGGTCGGTATCCATCTGCTGCCGGAAGGGCGTCTGCGCCGTAGTTTCCTGGCGGCAGCTACCGCCGTGACCACCCTGGCGGCGGTGGTGGTGGCCTTTAACTTCCTGGATTTAGCCTTCACCCGGCATGACCAGGTGCTGGATGACGTGCGGGATTTCGCCGATAAACTGGTCGGGCTGAGCGTCCTGTGTGGCCTGATTGCCGGGTTGGGAAGGGCGTTTCTTTCCACCCGTCGTCCTTCCTGGCGCTTACCGAATATTTCTAATGAGGTGGCTACGGCATTAAAACCCTTCCCGCCCCTGACCGCGGCGCTGGTGTTTGTTTTCCAGACCATTGAAGTCCTCAACAGCAGCGCCAGCACTAGCGTTGGCACCACTATCTTCGCCAATGGCATCACCGCGTTGCTGATAGGCATCACCGCCCTGTGCATCAGTTTTCGTACCAACCGCGTTCGCCGCAAAATGATCCTGGAAGGGGAGCAGCCGGAAGCGAAATCCACCCTGGTAGGCCTGATCCAGATGGCTATCACGCTGATTGGCGTGGCGATTATGATCGCGCTGGTCATAGGTTACGTAACCCTTGCCCGCTTCCTGAGCTATGAACTGATCTGGATGGGCATCGTCTTTGGCTCCTTCTATATCCTCAGCCAGCTGGTTGTTGACGGTTGTGAAAGCCTGTTCTCTACCAGCAACAGCTCTGGCAAAGGCATCCAGCGTTCACTGAACATCGATGAGCGCCATCTGTCGCAGGTTGCCGCGCTGCTGGCGGCGATTGGTAAGACCTTCCTGATTCTGGCCGCCGCGATGGCGCTGTTAAACGGCACCTTCGGAAGCTCGACACCGATCGAACTGGTGCAGAAAGCGATCGAGTTCTGGGGCGGTAAAGGCCTGGAGTCGATGAACATCGTGCCGGCACATGTGCTGAACGCGCTGATTACCCTGGTGGTTGGCATCTACGTGCTGCGCTCGGTTAAGCGCTGGCTTGAGCATGACTTCCTGCCGAAAACCACTATGGATGTCGGCATGAGGGTGTCGCTGATCACCCTGTTCAGTAACCTCGGCTATGTGACGGTCTTCCTGCTGGCGTTGTCGATAATGGGGCTGCAGTGGAACAAACTGGCGTGGATCGTCAGTGCGTTGTCGGTGGGTATCGGTTTTGGTCTGCAGGAGATTGTGAAGAACTTTATCTCCGGCCTGATCCTGCTGACGGAGCGTCCGGTCAAAGTAGGGGATCTGGTGAGTATCAGTGGTATTGAGGGCGATATCCGCCGGATTAACGTGCGCGCCACTGAAATCCAGCTCGGTGACAAATCCACCGTTATTGTGCCGAACTCGCAGCTTATTTCACAGAACGTGCGTAACGCGACGATGGGAAATGCGCAGGGTGTGGCTACCATCACGCTGACTTTCCCGCTGGATATCGACCCTGAACAGGTTCGCGATCTGCTGCTGGAGGTCTATAACGAAAACGAACGTATTCTGGAAACGCCGGAGCCGTCGGTCTCGTTCAAAGATCTGACTCCGGCGGGTATCGTGCTGGCCGTGACCGGCAACGTTGCCAGCCCACGCCAGGTCTCAGGGGCGAAAAGCGATCTGCTGTTCGATATCCTGACCCGCCTGCGTAAAGAGGGTGTGGTGCTCTCCACGCCACAGACCATGATTGTCGAACAGCGTAACGGCAATATCGTGGTTAAGGATCCCGAGGCTTAATCGCCTGCGGTGTGTCGCCGGTCCTGGCCTGTGGCACACCGCTTTCTCCCCAGTGTTTCGCTTTGGTCGTTTTACCTATCCCCGGATTGAAACTGTTGGTTGGATCGAGCTGCTGGTAGAAGGCTTTTAACTGCGGTTTGGCCTGGTAAAGGTGGCCGACGTTATGTTCCGCCGGATATTCCGCTCCCCGATCGGCGAGAATCGCCAGCATCTTCTCTTTTAGTTGATGCACGTCCACCCCCTTTTTCACAATGTAATCCTGATGGAATACGTGGCAGAAAAAGTGCCCGTAGTAGAGCCGGTGCACCAGCGCATCATCAAATTCAGCCGGCAGCCGCTCAAACCAGTCGCGGTCATTGCGGCGCAGAGCGATATCCAGCGCCAGAATATCCTCGACCTCATCATGATGCACAGCCTGATAACGCACCGCGGCACCCGCTGCGGCAAAACGGTGCAGGAAGGCTTTACTGCCTTCTTCCGGCGTACACTCGAAAAACTCGCCTTCCGCCTGCTGGAAATAGCCGGTCAGGTAGTCGCGGGCTTCGGCAATGCCTTCGCCAGACATTTTAATCATCAGATGGTGTTCAAAACGGTCGCGGTACTGCTTGAGGCGTTTTGGCAGATGGGAAGGCAGCACCTTGCTGAATTTTTGCAGCAGCCGATCGCTGAGGTTGGGCTTCAGGAACGCGGCATTGCTGAACAGCGCATCAGCCCGGCCTTTAAGCGTGAAAAACAAGGGCATTTTGTCAGTGCCCAGCTTGTCAATCATCACAAAGGTGTCTTTTCCGTAGACTTCTGCAATATCAAAAATGTCCCGGTGCAGATATTCACCGGCCACCGGTAAATGGGTAAAAGCGCTGAGCATATGACGACGTAATTCATCCAGCACGCCGGGATCGTTAGTGCCGAGATAAAATACCTGCTGCTCTTTTTCACTGACAAAAGTGTCGAGGCGCACCGCAAATACCGCCAGCTTACCGGCACAGCCAGAGGCTTCGAATAACCGACGCGCATCAGCATTGAAACGGGAAGGGGTGTCGGCTTCAACCTCACGCACGCGGTCAGCATACTCATGATCGGAGGCCAGACGCTGGTCATATTTCACCTGATTCTGCTGCCAGGTTTCATCATCCAGACGGCCCAGGATTTGCTCCGGCGTGGTGCCCAAATCTATCCCCAGATGGTTAACCAGCGTCAGCTTGCCGTGGGCATCCACCTGCGCATACAGCGCCATCTCGCTGTAGGCTGGCCCGCGTTTAATCAGCGACCCCCCGGAATTGTTGCAGACGCCGCCCAGCACCGAGGCGCCAATACAGGATGAGCCAATCACCGAGTGGGGTTCACGTCCCAGCGGCTTAAGGATTTTCTCCAGCTGATAAAGGGTGCTGCCGGGGAAAGCCAGCACCTGCTTGCCCTGATCGATCAGCTGAATTTTATCCATCCGCAGCGTGCTGATTATCACGATCTCCCGGTCGTAATCGTTGCCGTTGGGCGTGGAACCTTCAGTCAGGCCGGTGTTGGCTGCCTGCATCAGCACGATAGCGTCGGCCGCCACGCAGGCTTGCAGGATCCGCCACTGTTCAACCAGAGTGCCGGGAAAAACCACGGCCAGCGCATCGCCCTGACCGGAGCGGAACCCTGTGCGATATCGCGCCGTTTGCTGAGGCTCGGTAAGCAGATGGGCGCGGCCAACAATGCGTTGCAGTTCGGTAACCAGCTTCTGGCTACCTGTAGGGGTAGAGTTGTGCATATCCTTTGTCCTTGTCTGTATCACTCTCTGACTTTAGCACTTACCTGCGGCCTCTGAAGGCGCAAAAATCAGAGGCCGATCGCGCCAGTGCGTTGAAAACTACCTGCTATCCTCAACTTATGGCACACTGAAAACGTTGTGGCGCCTGTTGCGCATGACCTTCCTGCTCCGCAGATATTAAGAGAAACCAACCTGATGAAATGGATTTACTCTGTCAGCCTCGCTGCCGCTTTAACCCTGCAGCCGGCTTTTGCTGAAGACCCGTCCGGACAACACCCTTTAACCCCTGAAGCCCGTGATGCATTTGTCACTGACTTGCTGAACAAAATGACGCTCGACGAAAAAATCGGGCAGCTCAGGCTGATCACTGTAGGGCCGGATAATCCTAAAGAAGCTATCCGTGAGATGATCAAGCACGAGCAGGTGGGTGCAATCTTCAACACGGTTACCCGCAAAGATATCCGCGCCATGCAGGACCAGGTGATGCAGCTCAGCCGCCTGAAAATTCCCCTGTTTTTTGCCTATGACGTGGTACATGGGCAGCGTACGGTCTTCCCCATCCCGTTGGGGCTGGCAGCAAGCTGGGATCTGGATGCGGTAGCCAGCGTGGGCCGGATTTCCGCTTATGAAGCCGCCGATGATGGCCTGAATATGACCTGGGCGCCGATGGTTGACGTCACGCGTGAACCGCGCTGGGGCAGGGTTTCTGAAGGGTTTGGAGAAGATACTTTCCTGACCTCCGCCATGGGCCGCACGCTGGTGGAATCGATGCAGGGTAAAAGCCCGGCCGATCGCTACTCGGTAATGACCAGCGTGAAGCACTTTGCCGCTTACGGCGCAGTGGAAGGCGGCCGCGACTACAACACCGTCGACATGAGCCCACAGCGTCTGGCGCAGGATTATCTTCCTCCGTATAAAGCCGCTCTGGATGCCGGAAGCGGCGGGGTCATGGTGGCGCTTAACTCGCTGAACGGCGTGCCTGCCACCGCAGACAGCTGGTTACTGAAAGATGTGCTGCGTGATGACTGGAAGTTTAAAGGCATCACCATCAGCGACCACGGCGCAATTAAAGAGCTGATTAAACATGGCGTTGCCAGCGATCCGCAGGATGCCGTGCGCATTGCTATTCAGTCCGGCGTGAACATGAGTATGAGCGATGAGTACTACAGCAAATACCTGCCGGGATTGGTGAAAAGCGGGGCGGTCAGCGAAAAAGAGATCGATGATGCCACGCGCCATGTGCTGAACGTCAAGTATGACATGGGTCTGTTTAACGACCCTTACAGCCATCTGGGGCCAAAAGAGAGCGACCCGGAGGATACCAATGCTGAAAGCCGTCTGCACCGGGCGGAAGCGCGGGATGTGGCGCGCAAAAGTATCGTGCTGCTGAAGAACCGTCTTGAGACGCTGCCGCTGAAGAAGTCCGGCACTATTGCGCTGATTGGCCCGCTGGCCGACAGCAAGCGTGACATCATGGGCAGTTGGTCAGCCGCTGGCAAAGCTGATCAGGCGATCACCGTGTTGCAGGGCATGAAAAATGTCCTCGCCGGAAAAGCCACGGTACTGACGGCCAAAGGGGCTAACGTCACCGATAACCAGGGGATTCAGCAGTTCCTGAATCAGTACGAGAAAAATGGGGTGGTGGTGGATCAGCGCACGCCTCAGCAAATGCTGGATGAGGCCGTAGCTACGGCGAAAAAAGCCGATGTGGTGGTTGCCGTAGTGGGCGAAGCGCAGGGCATGGCGCATGAGGCCTCCAGCCGCAGCGACATCACCCTTCCGCAAAGCCAGAGAGCGCTGATTGATGCGCTGAAGGCAACCGGGAAGCCGCTGGTGCTGGTGCTGATGAATGGCCGGCCGCTGACCATAGTGCAGGAGACGGCGCAGTCTGACGCGCTGCTGGAAACCTGGTTCAGCGGCACCGAGGGTGGAAATGCGATTGCGGATGTGCTGTTTGGCGATTACAACCCGTCAGGCAAGCTGCCCATGTCCTTCCCGCGTTCAGTAGGACAGATCCCGATTTACTATAATCATTTGAATACGGGCCGGCCTTATGACGCTGACAGGCCGAACAAATACACTTCGCATTATTACGATGCGGTCAATGGCCCGCTGTTCCCGTTTGGCTATGGCCTGAGCTACACCACGTTCAAACTGTCACCGGTGAAAATGTCCGCGGCTACCATGCCACGCAACGGCACGGTCAACGCCAGCGTGACGGTGACCAACACCGGCAGCAGAGAGGGCGCAACCGTGGTGCAGTTGTATCTGCGTGACCAGATGGCAAGCCTCAGCCGTCCGGTGAAAGAACTTAAAGGCTTTAAGCGAATTATGCTGAAGGCGGGTGAATCACAAACTGTGACCTTCCCGATAGAGGTGAAAGCCCTGAAGTTCTGGAACGCGAAGATGCAGCAGGTAGCCGAACCGGGTAAATTCAGCGTCATGATCGGGCTGGATTCGGCCCGCACGGTGGATGCAGAGTTTACCTATCTCTGATCCAGGCCAGCAGAAACCGGCACGGTCGGCTGAAAAAGCGCCGTGACGGGTTTCTGAATTGACTCAGGGGACGAAGAGATTTCGTCCCTTTTTGATCGGATGACCCAACCAGGATCCCTTTATGCCTTCGGTTCGCGACAGAATCCAACAGCAGGTCTTTCGTCTGAATGGGTTGGCGATGAATGATTTTGATCTCTCTAAGCCGGTCGGTGACCCCGGTCTCTACGGGCCGGACAGCGTAATCTGGCGCGTACACGGCGACTTTTCGTCGATGCTCTGCGGCGGCATATCAGCCTTGCTGATGCAGATGCTCCATCCACTGGCGCTGGCTGGCGTGTGGGATCACTCCACGTTTCGTCAGGATATGATGGGACGACTGCGCCGTACCAGCCAGTTTATTGCCGTCACCACCTTCGGCAACACCGCCGATGCGCAAACCTTGATCGAGCGTGTTAAACGTATTCATCTCCAGGTCAGCGGGGTGGATGCGCAGGGCACGCCATACGCCGCCAGCGATCCGCGTTTGCTGACCTGGGTGCATGTGGCCGAAACCAGCCGTTTCCTTGCCGCTCACCTGCGCTATAAAAATCCCCGACTCAGCCTTGCGGAACAGGATCGCTATTACGCCGAAGCCGCCGTGGTGGCCGAAGCGCTCGGCGCTGAAAAGGTGCCCAAAACGGTAAAAGCGATCGACGAGTATCTGCAGGCGATGCGGCCCGAGTTACGCTGCGATGAACGCACCCGCGAGGTGCTTTCGCTGTTGTTAAATGCCCCCGCGCCCAGCTGGCAGGCTCGTCCCGCCATGAAATCGATGATGATGGCAGGGATTGAACTGCTGCCGGAATGGGCTCAGCAGCAGTTTGGCTTCCAGTTTTCACCTTTACGCCGTCGGGCGATTCGCCTGCGGATCACCTTACTGGCAGCCACCCTGCGCTGGGCGATACGTCGTGGCGCTTATCAGCGGGCAATGCAGCGTATGGGCCGGCCATTTTGAGACTTTTACCCTTGCCCTGACGTGGCACAACGGGACATCCTGCTCTATTCTCCGGGAAATGGATCCCCCACCCCAACCGTCGAGGCTTTATGACACAGTCGTACCGGATTGCTGAAGTCACTAATCAGCAACAAACGCTGATCGCCATGGTTGAACAGGATGAGCGTACTGCTTATTTTTACCTCAGGCCTGCCGGACCGTTTCGCGGACAGTACGCCGTGCGGGGCTGCTGGCTGCGTAATCTCTTACCTGCCCCCGCCCGTGAAGATCGTGAAGCGATGGAGCAGGGGATCCCTCCGCTGCTGAGTGCAGAATTCTGCCGTACTTTGGAAGCCGAGCCCATGCTGGATCCGGCCGGATTGCAGATCGTCTGGGAACCGGCCGATGATGGCGCAGCCCTGTGGTATCAGGGGCAGTTGTTAGCCGTCATTCCTGGCTGGAGCCTCTACCAGGATAAGCAGGTCAGCTTCTCAGCGGCCTGTATCAAAACAAACCGTCTCACTGCACCCCTGGGGTCAGCCTCGACCAATGACTATTACGCCAGCGCTGAAAAGCATCGCCATTTCTGGCGTGACTGGCACGATGGCCATCTGTGGGATCCCATGCAGCGTGAGATGATCAAATGCTATGAATCTCACTACGGCGAATCGCTGAAATACTATTCCATCGACCAGGGCAACTGGCCGCCGATGGCCATCTCCCAGCATTATCATCAGGGAAACTGGTATTTCCTGACGCTGGGCATGAGCATTCGGCCAATGCCCTGGGTGGATTTTCTTTATGAAGAGCTGGCCCCGCAGCGCCGCCGTACAGAGCTGGCGATGGCGATAGATGCCGAAGTGATGACCGAAGAGAACGCCGTGCAGATGGCCAGCGCCTTAGCCAGCTTCGCGCATTTTCCCTGGGCTCGTCTGAGCTGGCTGGGAGAAGGCCACACGCTGGAATCTGCAGTTGCGCCAGTGGGATTTGAGGGTTTCCTGCTCTCTGGTGAGTTAGGCGGAGAACAGGGGCAGTTCACGCTGCCAAAGCGTGAAGGCGAGAAGGTAAATCTGCTGTGGGCCACGCCGGTGACCACGGCAGAACGCGAGCTGGCCGAAGCGGAAGAGAGCGGGGGAAATCAGCTGGTAGAGAAATTACTGCAGGCGGGATGCAACCATATTTTCCGTCCAAGACAGCAGGTTGTTGATTCACAGAGTTAAATTTTGTATCTGTTTTGCGTGATATCTCTGCCCTAAACCCGTTTTGCGATATTTGATCAAGATCACATCAAGTTTTCCTTTAACAGGCCGTTAACACGATCAGGCAATTGTGCCTGATTGAGTTGAGTGGGGCTTTTCATGTTTAAAACAACCCAGGCCAGAATTACCTTGCTGATCGTCGGCTTCTTTATGCTGCTGCTGCTGATCACGGTAGTGGTGATCAATATGTTCGTTGCGCCCCAACTCACGACCAATGAGAGTCGTCTGGTGCGTTATGAAGTGGAATCAATCGGTTCCCGCATTACCGAGATGATGAACCGCATCCAGGCTCAGCAGCGCAGCATTACCGAATCGGTAGCGGTGCTGGACAGTACCGGCATTAACACCCTGTTACCGGCACTGGTAAACCAGTACCAGGACGTCAACGTCTTTGGCGGCGGCATCTGGCCTCTGCCGAAAATGCGCGATCCTGCCGTAGACAAATTCAGCACCTTCTTTGCCCGCGACAGCAGCAACACTTTGCAGGAGAACACCTTCTGGAACTCGGCTGAAGCGCCTTATTACTACGAGCAATCCTGGTATAAAGATGGACTGGCCGCCGCTAAAGGGCAGTGCGCCTGGGCGAAAGCCTATCAGGATGCCGCCAGCCCTCAGCCCCGCACTAACTGTGCCATGACCATCTACCGTAACGGCACGGCCTGGGGTGTAGCCACTATTGACGTGACGCTGGGCTTCTTCAACCATCTGGCGAAAGAGATGGGCGACGCGGTACAGGGACAGGCGCTGATTGTTGAGGCCGATGGTAAAGTGGTGGGCGATGCCAGCCTGATTGGTGCGGCACCCAGGTTACGCAATCTGAGTGAAATCACTTCTCCAATGGCCGTCTCGTTGCGTTCAGCGCTGAATACCGCAGGCAGCGGGCCAGTCCAGAGCACTTACGATGGCGAAGATGGCAACCACACGCTGTTTGTTCAGCAAATCAGCGGCAGCCCGTGGTTCATTGCCAGTGATGTGCCGACAGCCTTACTCTCTAAACAAACTCACTCTATTCTGACCCGTCTGGGCCTGGTGCAGATCCCGCTGGCGATCCTGCTGTTACTGGTTCTGCTGGGCTTTATCCGCACCATGATGAAACGTCTGGGCGGCCTGAACGAGAATATCCTGGCGCTCTCTACCGGCGGTGCCGATTTGACGCAGCGTCTGCCAGCCAGCAGCAGCCCGGAATTTAACGCGGTAGCTGACAGCTTCAACAGCTTTATCGAATATTTGCAGGGGCTGATGCGCCAGGTGGGCGACAGCGCGATGGCGATTACCGCAGCCTCGAAAGAGATTGCCAGCGGCAACCTTGATCTCTCCGCCAGGACCGAAGAGCAGGCCAGCTCTATCGTTCAGACGGCAGCCTCGATGGAAGAGCTGACAGGCACGGTGCGCCAGAATGCCGATAATGCCACCCACGCCAATCAGCTGGCGGGTGACGCTTCCCGCGTGGCGGCAAGGGGCTCCAACGTGGTGAAACAGGTTGTGAATACCATGGGCGAGATTAATACCTCCTCCCGTAAGGTTGTGGATATTATCAGCGTAATCGACAGCATCGCTTTCCAGACCAACATCCTGGCGCTGAACGCGGCGGTCGAAGCGGCTCGTGCCGGTGAGCAGGGGCGTGGATTTGCGGTAGTCGCTTCAGAAGTGCGTAACCTGGCGCAACGTTCCGCTAACTCGGCCCGTGAAATCAAGAAACTGATTGAAGAGTCGGTGGCCAATATCGATCAGGGCAGCCAGCTGGTGCAGGAAGCGGGAAGCACCATGGATGAACTGATGAACGGCGTCAGCAGCGTCACCACGCTGATGGCCGAAATCATGTCAGCCAGCCGCGAGCAGAGCATGGGCATTGATCAGGTCAACACGGCCATCAACCAGCTCGACAGCACTACCCAGCAAAACGCCTCGCTGGTGGAGCAGGTTTCGGCTGCCGCGCAGGCGATGGAAGAGCAAAGCGTACAGCTTGAACAGGTGGTCAGCAGCTTCAAACTGTAGAAAAATAGCCCGGCGCAGAGGCGTCGGGCTCCCTTTTTGCGATCTGAAATTACACCTGCAGCGCCCGTTTGATCAACGCCTGACATCCTCAAAAGCCCGCCCGGCAGAACCAGGGCGAAGGGCATCCGTTTTAACCCTGCGTAAAATCTTCCTGAGACAGTCACAAAATCGCACGAATTTATGCCGTCGTCCTCGCGGATCATGTGCCACAATTACCTGAGATTAGTCCGAAGGAGTCTGCATGTCCGCTATTGAAGTGATTCTGGTTGATCGCCACGATCGTCCCACCGGTAGAATGGAAAAGCTTGAGGTTCACGAAAAAGGGCTGCTGCATCGCGCGGTAACCGTTTATGTGTTCAACTCTCGCCATCAGCTACTGTTGCAGCAGCGTGCCAGTGGAAAATACCACTGTGGCGGGCTCTGGAGTAATACCACCTGCGGCCATCCTTATCCTCAGGAGGCGACCAGTACCGCGGCCGAGCGTCGCCTGCGTGAAGAGATGGGCATGCAGCTGACGCTGCATCCTGTTTTTGAACTCAGCTATAACCTGCCGATGGGCAATGGCCTGACCGAGCATGAATACGGTCACGTCTATTTTGCCTTCAGCAACGAGCTGCCCGTTCCCAATCCTGAAGAGGCCGATAGCTGGCGTTATGCCTCGCTCAGCGATATTGAGCAGGAGATGGCGCACCATCCGGAACGCTTTACCCCCTGGTTCCTGCACACTTTCTCCCGCATTCCGGAAGCCTTCAGAACCTTTTCAGCCCAACAACTGGCGGGCTGAACAGCCCTTCCATCAATCAATATCGCCATCCAGTCAGCCCGATAAAAAGACTTTTCCAGAAGTCTCCACCGCCAGGAAAGTCCTGGCGGTTGAGAAAGGATTCAGGGAATGTCCCGCGCAAAGTCCTCGGCATCCACGTCGTAGCCGGAAGGTTCCCAACGGATGGCGAGCAGGGCAATCAGACCGGCCAGTGGGGCAAGCGCAATCACCCAGAAGACGTTGGTGCTCAGCGCCGCAGAGAGCAGCGGGAACAGAAACAGCGAAACGGTGGAGCTGCCGCGCATTAACGTCTGATTAAAGCCCACGCCCACGCCGCGTAAGGATGTCGGGTAACTCAGGGAAGCAAAGGTCATGGTATGTGAACCCGGACCAAAGCCCTGACCCAGCAGGAACAGCGCCAGCATGGCAATGGAAACCGCTGCTTCTGCCCCCTCCGTTGGGCGGCCAATCAGCGCCAGCCCAATCAGGGCGACAAACTGGAAGCTGTAACCCAGCGTGGTCATCTTCCATGCGCCAAATCGCGGCACCAGACGTACGGCCAGAATCCCTCCCACAAAAGCAAACAGCAGATTCAGCGCCAGCGACACCAGAATAGTGGTCAGCATCGACTGGGCGAGGAAGCTTGAAATGATCACCGGCAGTCCGAAGGCCACGGCATTATAGGCAAAGGCGGAAGCGATAGCCGTAATGGTAGCCAGCAGGGTCCGGCGCAGATAAACCCCCTTCAGCAGTTCACCGTAATTACGCCAGCTGGCAGGACGTGTCGGCTTAGCTGGCGTCAGGTCGGCATCCTTTGCCACCTGCGCATTGATGCCGTAAGAGTGACGCAAAATAGCGGCGGCACCTTTAAGGTCCCCCTGATTCGCCGCCCATACTGGCGACTCGCTCATGTAACGGCTACGGATACAGATAATCAGAATGGCTGGTACCGCGCCAAACCCGAGGATAATGCGCCAGAGCAGGCCTGAATGCGCTTCCGGCAGCACCGAATAGAAGAACAGCACCAGCAGATAGGAAATCGAGATTGCGGCATACCAGGTCGGGCACCACATCGCAATACTGGCGGCTTTATTGCCACGCCCCTTGAGTTTTGAAAACTCGGCCAGGAACGCCATCGCTACCGGTAAATCTATTCCCACCCCCAGCCCCATCACAAAACGGGCGGCAGCCAGCACATACTCGTTAGGGGCAAAAGCACAGGCCAGCGCGGCGAAGACGAAGAAAAACATATCCGCCATAAAAACGCGATAACGGCCAATTTTATCGGTGAGATAGCCGCCAATCAATGCGCCGACAATGGCGCCAAAAGCGATAGCGGAAGCCACCATTCCCGCGCCGGTCGGCGACAGGCCAAATTCTTTGGTGACATCCTTCATGCCAAACGCCAGCGCGCCCAGATCGTAAGCGTCCAGAAACACGCCGCCCAGAGCAATGCCAATAACGATGCGGGCGTTACTGCGGGCCTGAGTGCTGGTATTGACCAGATGTGATACGTCGGCTGCCCGACGGATAGTGACGGTTTCACCCGTTGGAGGAGCCCCTGCCGTGGCGACATGCGCCGAAGTTGCTAAATCAGTCATGATGTTATGGTCTTTTTTTCTAAGAATAAGCGCAAAGAATACCCCCGGTTGAGCAGGATTTAAATGCCGGCTGGTTATAACTTAAAGCTAAATGCTCGTTGAAAAATGGCCTGACAAAAGGTTCTCTTGCAGAGGCTTCCACCGGGCTTTTTCGCCGTCTGGCTTTATCCGGGGATTTATTAGGCTACGCTTGTTACTAACCTGACGAAAAGGAACAGAAAATGGCGAAGAGAACAGGGCTTCAGTCCGCGCTGGCACTGGCCGGATTACTGGCGTTGTCGGCCACGGCCAGCGCAGCAGAACCGGTCAAGGTAGGATCAAAAATAGATACTGAGGGATCGTTGCTCGGCAATATTATTCTTCAGGTGCTGGATAAACACGGCGTGAAAACGGTGAATAAAGTGCAGCTTGGCACCACCCAGGTTGTCCGGGCCGCCATTACCGCCGGGGAGCTGGATATCTACCCGGAGTACACCGGCAACGGCGCTTTCTTCTTTAACGATGAACACGACGCGGCGTGGAAAAATGCGCAGGCCGGGTATGAAAAAGTCAAAATGCTGGATCAAAAGAACAAGCTGACCTGGCTGACTCCCGCGCCTGCCAACAACACCTGGACGATTGCGGTGCGTGGCGATCTGGCGCAGAAAAACAAGTTGAATTCGCTGGACGACCTCAGCGCCTACCTGAAAAAAGGCGGCGACTTCAAGCTTGCGGCTTCTGCCGAATTTATCGAACGGCCTGACGCTCTGCCTGCCTTCCAGAAAGCCTACGGCTTCACGCTTAAGCAGGATCAGCTGCTGTCGCTGGCCGGGGGAGATACCGCTGTAACCATTAAGGCGGCGGCGCAGCAAACCTCCGGCGTGAATGCTGCAATGGCCTATGGCACAGATGGCCCGGTAGCGGCGCTTGGCTTGCAGACCTTAAGCGATCCCAAAGGCGTGCAGCCTATTTATGCCCCTGCACCCGTTATCCGGGATGCGGTACTGAAAGCCTATCCACAGATTGCCGATTGGCTGAAGCCGGTCTTTGCCTCGCTGGATGAAAAAACACTGCAGCAGCTTAACGCCAAAATTGCTGTTGAAGGGCAGGACGCGAAAACAGTAGCCGCGGATTATTTGCAGCAGAAACACTTGCTGTAGGATTAGCCCGGGCCGGAGAGACCGGCCCGCATATCATCAGGAAAATTTTGCGCCTAAAAATCCATAATCCTGTGCTGCTGACGCTGTCCATTCTGTTAGCTGTGGCAGCGGCCACCCTGCCATTCCTTGATTACGCCCCCAACCGGCTGGTATCCGGCCAGCCTTTGCCGTTGCATCAGGTTTTAGAGGGGGGCTGGTGGCTGGTGGCAGTGCCGCCAGGCATACTGATCCTTCAGGCTTTTCTGCCCGTCACCCGCGGGAATCTGGCGCTGGTGGTGTTGCTCAGCGAAGGGCTGTTTATTGCCCTGATCGCCCTCAGCGGCCATCAGGCAACACTGCTTTCGCAGCAGGGTAGCGCCCTGGCGAGAACCTCCTGGGGCAGCGGCTTCTGGCTGGCTGCCGGATTGTGCCTGCTTATGGCAGCAGATGCAGCAGGGCGGCTCAGCAAAAATGCCCTGTGGCGTTTGCTGCTCAATGGCCAAATCTGGCTACCGGTGATCGTTTTACTGCTCAGCGATCGGCTCGATCAGCTGGCCCTGCTGAAAGAGTATGCCAATCGCCGGGACGTCTTCGATCAGGCTTTGTCGCAGCATCTGCTACTGCTGGCTGGAACATTGATACCGACATTGCTGATCAGTATTCCGCTGGGCTGGCTGTGCGCCAAAAAAGGCGGTGCAGTCGCCGGTATTCGCCGTGCTTAACGTCATTCAAACGGTGCCATCCATCGCGCTGTTCGGCCTGCTGATTGCGCCGCTGGCTGGGCTGGCTCGTGCTTTTCCGGCGTTGGCAGATCTGGGGATCAGTGGCATTGGCATGGCCCCGGCCCTGATCGCGCTGGTGCTCTATGCGCTGCTGCCGCTGGTGCGCAGCGTGGTCGCCGGGTTGCAACAGGTGCCGAAAGAGGTGATCGAAACGGCGGAAGGCATGGGCATGACGCGCGGTCAGATATTCTGGCATGCCGAAGTGCCGCTGGCGCTGCCGGTGTTGCTGACCGGACTCAGGGTGATTGCCGTGCAGACCGTGGGGATGGCAGTCATTGCCGCCCTGATAGGCGCCGGAGGCTTTGGGACCATCATCTTCCAGGGATTGCTCAGCAGCGCGCTGGAGCTGGTTCTGCTGGGCGTCATACCGGTGATTGCCCTGGCAGTGATTATTGATGCGCTGTTCAAATTTCTTCTTTCCGTTATTGAGGCGAAACGCCAATGATCAACTTCAACCAGGTGAGCAAACACTTTGACGGCAAGGCGGCGGTCAGCGATCTGACGCTGCACATAGCCAAAGGGGAGTTCACCGTGCTGATCGGCACCTCCGGCTCAGGAAAATCCACCACGCTGAAAATGATCAACCGTCTGATTGAGCACGATCGCGGCACCATTCAGTTTGCCGGTGAGGAGATCCGCAGCTTTAATCCGCAGGTTCTGCGCCGCCGGATGGGGTATGCAATCCAGTCTATCGGGCTGTTCCCGCACTGGACGGTGGAGAAGAACATTGCCACCGTACCCGCTTTGCTGAACTGGCCAAAACAGCGGATTGCGGAGCGGGTAAGTGAATTACTGGCGTTACTCAATCTGGACGAACAGTTCCGTCACCGTTTTCCGCATCAGCTTTCCGGTGGCCAGCAGCAGCGCGTGGGTGTCGCCAGGGCTTTAGCGGCAGACCCGGAAGTGCTGTTGATGGATGAACCTTTTGGCGCGCTGGATCCGGTCACGCGGGGTGCGCTGCAACAGGAAATCGTCCGCATTCACCAGATTTCCGGTCGCACTATCGTGCTGGTTACCCATGACATTGATGAAGCGCTGGCGCTGGCCGACAGGCTGGTGCTGATGGATGGCGGCAAAGTGATCCAGCAGGGGACGCCGGTTGAGCTGCTGACCCAGCCGAAAAATGATTTTGTACGGGATTTTTTTGGCCGCAGCGAACTGGGCGTGCGCCTGCTTTCACTCGGCAATGCCGGGGCCGCAGCACGGCGTGGGGAGTGGCTGGAAGGCGAAGCCATACCGGAAGAGATGACGCTCAGAGAGGCCCTGTCACAATTTATCGCCCGCCAGACCGACAGGTTGCCGGTCACAGATAAACAGCAACAGCCGCTGGGCGTGCTGCACTTTGCCGATCTTCTGCAGCAGAGGAGGACGTAATGATGCGCTGGCTTCGGGATCCTCTGCTGTGGCTGGTGGGGCTGTTTGTGGCATTGCTACTGGCTATGCCCTACAGCGGGCCGCTGTTTGCCAGCTGGTTTCCCCAGCTCGACAGGCCGCTCTACCAGCAGGACAGCTTTCTGCAGCTTGCGCTGGCCCATATTACGCTGGTGGCGATCTCAAGCCTGGTGGCGGTGATTATCGGCATGGGCGCGGGGATCTTTGTTACGCGTCCGGCAGGCAAAGAATTTCGCTCGCTGGTGGAGACGCTGGTCGCAGCGGGACAGACCTTTCCTCCGGTAGCCGTACTGGCGATTGCCGTGCCGGTGATGGGGTTTGGCGAAAAGCCGGCAATCATCGCGCTGCTGCTCTACGGTTTACTGCCCATTCTGCAGGGCACGCTGGCCGGTATTGGCGCGGTGCCTGGCAGCGCGCGGGAAATAGCCGAAGGGGTGGGGATGAGTGCCTGGCAGATCCTGCGTAAAGTAGAATTGCCTCTGGCCGCGCCGGTGATCCTCGCCGGGATCAGGACGTCGGTGATTATCAATATCGGGACGGCAGCGATAGCCTCAACGGTGGGTGCGAAAACGCTGGGGTCACCGGTGATCATTGGATTAAGCGGCTTCAATACCGCCTATATCATCCAGGGGGCCTGCCTGGTGGCGCTGTTGGCCATCGTTACCGACCGCCTGTTTGAGCGCCTGCAACAGCGGCTTACGCGCGGATAAGGATGGTGTAACCCGTCAGCATTACGCCGCCAATGCCGCCAAGCGCCATCAACAGGAAGATAAAGATTACGCCAATTTTTTGCCAGTTCATGCCGGTGTGTTCCCAGGTCTGCCGCTGAAAGAGGGCGAAGTATACCGCTTATCAGCCCGTCGGGTTAAGCCTTTGCTGGCTTTTTGTTACCGGGCTATCTGCTGTGTCAACAATCGCTGTAGCGACACGGGCAGCCGCGACGTCACCCTCAGGATAAAGGAGTAAAGGCGGGGGAAGGCGATCTCCGCTTTGCCTTTGGCGAGCCCTTCACGGATATAACGCGAAGCCTGACCGACGCTGACTATCATCGGCATGGCGAAATCATTCCGCCGGGTCATGGGCGTGTCGACAAAGCCCGGCTGCACCAGGGTGATGGCAATTTGCTGGCGTTTCAGATCCTGCGCCAGACTGCGGGCAAAATAGGCCAGCGCCGCTTTGGCCGCACCATAAGCCTCGGCTCTTGGCATGGGCACCAGGCTGGCTGATGAGCCCACCAGCGCAACGCGGCTGCCGGGAGAAAGTTGCGGAAGCATCGCATCCAGGCAATTCACCGCGCCGGTAAAGTTGGCGTCCATCACCCTATGGACTTTTTCCGCCTCAACCACGCCAGTGATTGAGATATTCACAACTGCCGGCACAAAGAATAACCAGGCGGGCGTTTCTGCCACTCAGGGCCGTGCGCGTTTCACTGAGGCTGGTGATATCAAATTCACAGAGTGTAATGCTGCTGAATTTCTCACGCAGGGTTTCAAGCTTGCTGCGGTTTCGTCCACAGGCGGTAACATGCCAGCCTTCAGCGGCATAATCGAGGGCCAGTTGGTAACCAATACCGGAGCTGGCACCGGTGATTAAAACCCGCTTCATAGACGTAATCTCTTGATGAACCGAAGGTCGAAGAGAGGGGGCTCCTCAGCTTCCCTGATGGGTGACAGAGAACCCCTGCTCCTGCCAGTGGACCAGCTGCTCCTGCTGCCTGCGGGTAAGAGGTTTGCCGGTGAACACAAAGAGTTTCTGGCCGGGGAACAGCTCGGGGCGCGGTAACTCTAAAGGTTCTGCCAGCACGTCAATCCGCCATCCCTGTTGAGAGAGACGCCAGGCTTCTAACCACAAACGGGTACGATCTTCGACAGCCCAGCCGATCAGCAATGCATCCTTGCCGGGCTTTTTACGGGAGCCGGTCAGACAGAAGGCGACATAATCAATTAAAGCCCCATCCAGCAGGCTGCACATGGCGCGGGCGGTATTCTGATCCAGCCCAAGACGTTGACGAATGGGAATGAAAACGTGATCGATCAGCGCATCAGCCGGGTTTTCCTTGCCGATGGTGGCGATCTTCTGCCTGAGCTTGGCGGGCCTGACATGACGCAGCACGGCCATCATCTCTTCCTGAACGGTCACCCAGCCATCATGGACGTTAACGCTTTCCCCTTCGAGCAGGGCTTTCACCTTGCCCACAGGCACGCCGCTGTCTATCCAGCGTTTGATCTCTTCAATACGTTGAATATCTTCATCATCAAACTGGCGGTGCCCGCCTTCGGTCCGCTGAGGTTTTAACAACCCGTAACGACGCTGCCAGGCCCGGAGAGTCACCGGATTAATCCCGCAGCGTATGGCGACGTCACCAATACTGTACAATGCCATGCAATTCCTCTTATCCTTCCAGCACCCGTTAACCGTAGCGGACTCTCCATTGTTGTACAACTAAAATTTATATGTACAACTTGATCCTGGTCCAGAAAATCGTCCTATTCTGAGAATCCTGATGAGTGTCAGAGGTGAGCGCCTGGCGGAAATTAGCCCCTTTTTTCCTGGTCCGGGGTCAGTGCGCGCAGTTAATTGAGGTTGGAGACCTGCGTTAATGAGTGAGACTGATTATCAGATTTTGAGGGCTGAGCAGGCGATAGACGCTCATTCCGGGTTGTACAATGTTTTGCAGGTTGTGTGGTATAAGGTGCAAGTATTAGCTTTATCTCCGAAGATCCGCTGACCTCAACCCTTTCTGATGCATGCTTAATACCCGTTTTCCACTGGTGGACGAAGGAACTATGATCTGGTTAAAAGTTTTCAGTATTGGTTTTATCTGCGTGATGCTGCTTTCATTTGCACAGAGCTATTTTAAAGCTACCCATAATGGTGTGGCCTTGAGTGGGCAGAGCTGGTCAACCGCCCGACGTGACTCCGCTCATCTGGCACCCGATCCTGTCGCCCTGAAAGACGTGGCCATCGTACAGGTCTATGTTGCACCTGCTTTTAGCTGGCGCGGCCTGCTTGCCGTGCATCCGTGGATCCTGATCAAAAAGGCGGGCGAAACGGAGTTCAGGCGTTATGAGGTGGTGAGCTGGGGCAGCAGCAATGTTATCCGCGAGAACTTCACCCTTCCTGATGGCTACTGGTTTGGTGCCAGACCGCAACTTATCACCGACCATCGTGGGGCTTCCGCAGCGGCGATGATCCCAAAGATTGAGGCGGCGATAAAAAGTTATCCCTGGCCTCACACCTATCGCGTCTGGCCGGGCCCCAACAGCAACACCTTTCTGGCTCACATAGGCCGCGAAGTGCCCACGCTCAGGCTGGATCTGCCTGCTAATGCCATTGGCAAAGATTTCCGTGCGCTGACCAATCCCGTAGGCTTACCGCCTTCTGGCCGGGGTCTTCAGCTCTCCCTGCTGGGCGTGCTGGGCGTGACTTTTGGCGCGGAAGAGGGGCTGGAAGTGAATGTTCTTGGCTTCAATATGGGGGTGGATGTGAAATATCCGGCGCTGCGTTTACCTTTCATTGGGCGTCTGGGGCAAAGTAAATCAGAGACTGACCCGGCTTCGTAGTGCCCGTCTTATTCACTTGCAGCGCCGCTACCTGTTCCCGCCTTCAGGCGTGCTGTAGCCCACTCTTCTGTGGGCTACGCTGTTTTCACAGGCTGACGCTGAGCGCCTCCACGCGGGCGATGGCCTGATACAGCAACGCCTCGGTGACAGGTTCTGCCATATTTTCCATATCCGGTGCATGGACGGACTCACGAACGATCACCGCAAGTTCCTGCTCCGTCAGATCCGCAATGGCCGTCAGGCTGAGCGGCACACCACAGGCTCTGGCCAGCGCCATCTCCTCCAGCAGCTCCTCATCACTGCGGTTTTCCAGCGCCAGCAGGCAGAGATTGCCATAGCCCACCAGCAAACCATGACCATATTCGCGGGTTTTGTCGCAGAAGGTAAAGCCTTCATAAATGGCATGGGCCGCCGCCGCATGCGCACCGTTACTCATTAAAGAGGTCAGCCCGGCGAAGGTGAAAATCACATCCAGCGCCTGATCGAGATGATGATCCGGCAGATTTTTACGCACTGCTTCACAGGCTTTTGGGCCATGCTGCGCAATCACTTCATAGCAAATCAGGCTGTGGGCCAGCGAGGATTTGGCACTGGCGTCGACCGGCGGATGGCGCTGGCTGACAGCGCGGAACTCATACCATTTGGCCAGGGTATCGCCCAGCCCGGCAGCCAGCCAGCGCAGCGGGGCTTTGGCCAGGAGTTCGCTGTCGATGATCACTGCCGCAGGTGCCTGAGGAAGCGGAAAGATATCGTGGAAATTGCCGTGGTCATCATAGCGGATGCTCAGCGGAGTAACGGCTGAGCAGGTGGCGGCGATGGTTGGAACAGTAATCACCGGAATGTTATGCTCCGCCCCCACCGCTTTGCAGGTATCCAGCGATTTCCCGCCGCCGGCGGCAATGATCACCTCAACGTTCAGCGACTTTGCCAGCTCGCCCAGGCGGCTGATTTGCTTCAGGGAAGTTTCGCCACCAAACCATTCGCAGCCTGCCAGCTCAACCTCTGCATCGGCAAGCTGTCTCCGGACCTGAGGCTCAACGGCTTTCAGTGCCTGATGCCCGCCAATCAGCAGGGCGCGCTGCCCCAGTTCGCGACAGATTTCACCGAGCTGATGTATTACGCCTGCGCCACGCAGTATGCGTGCAGGGAAAACCAGATTTTGTTCAGACATGCCGGACCTTTTAATGTGAGAGACGCTCGGCGCCATCAGTTGTACTTCACTCCGGGCAACACACAGAGCATTTCATAAAGAATATTAGCGGCCAGCTGTGAGGTGCCATCATCTGTCGGATAAGCTTGTGAAAAAATCCCTGACGGCAAATAATCAGTTCAGGAATTTCATAACTAAAAGATCGCTGAGGCGAACCCTTAGCCGTCAGGATTGCCAGCCAAAAAAATCCCGCAGGCGAGAGTTTTTGCCAGCCCTGAAGGCAGAGTCAGTGAGTGCTATTGCCAGCCACCCCGGAGGAAATGTTGTGAGCACCAGTCGTCTTCCCAATCTCAAGCTGCTGACCATCTTCGCCACCGTTGCCCGCTGTCAGGGCTACTCCCGTGCGCAGCAGGAACTCAATATGACCCTGCCAGCAATAAGCGGCTATATGAGCGAGCTGGAACAGCAGCTCGGCTTCGTGCTCTGCCAGCGCGGACGCGGGGGCTTTTCGCTGACGGCACGCGGCGAGCAGTATCTTCAGCACAGCCTGCAATTGCTCGGCACGCTTTCTGACTTTGAACGCAAGGTGGAAGGGCTGAAAACGGAGCAGGGCGGCGTTTTCTCTCTGGGCGTGGTGGACTCCGTTTCCACCGATAATCAGCTGGGGCTGGCAGAAAGTATTAATCAGTTCAGCGAGCGGTTCCCCGGAGTTTACCTCAACCTCTCGGTGAGAGATCCCAATGAGTTGCAACAGAAAGTGCTGGATAACCGGCTTGATCTGGCGATCGGGCATTTTCCGGTAAACGTCAATAATCTGGTAACGGTGCCCTTGCATCATGAGCAGCACTGGCTTTACTGCAGTGACAGCCATCAGCTTTATGCCCGGCCAGAGCCGGAAGCGACAGAATTACATCAGTATGGTTTTGTCACCCGCAGCTACTGGAACCAGGCTGAGCTGGCACGGCGGGGTTTCAAAGCGAGTGCGGCCTCGGTCGAAAGCATTGAGGCGCAGTTGATTCTGATCCTCTCCGGTAACTACATCGGTTATCTGCCGGAGCATTGTGCGCTGCCCTGGGTGGAAAAAGGGCGGTTAAAAAAACTTTCGCCGCACCAGTTCAGCTATCAGGCACCTTTTTCGCTGATATTTCGCCGGGGCCGTAGCCGTGAGATGCTGATCAGGGCCTTTCGCGACATGGTGAAACTGCGAGTCGTACCGCTTCATTGATTCAGCAGGGCTGACGCGAGGCTGATACTGTGTAAAAATACAGGCTCTCCTGGTCATAAGTGGTTGTCATGGCGTTATCTGCCGCGTTGAAAGCGCAAATTGCCGGATGGTATAAAGCCCTCCAGCAACAAATTCCCGATTTTATTCCCCGCGCCCCGCAACGGCAGATGATTGCTGAAGTGGCAAAAACGCTGTCGGGCGACGACGGCCGCCATCTGGCGATTGAAGCGCCGACTGGCGTGGGGAAAACACTCTCCTATCTGATCCCCGGCATTGCCGTCAGCCGTGCGGAAGAAAAGCCGCTGGTGGTCAGTACCGCCAACGTGGCGCTTCAGGATCAGATCTTCAGTAAGGATCTCCCGCTGCTGAAGAAAATTATCCCCGATCTGCAATTTACCGCTGCCTTTGGGCGTGGACGTTATGTCTGTCCCCGTAATCTCTCCGCTCTGGCGACTGATGAAGAAAAGCAGGGCGATCTGCTGCTGTTTCTGGATGAGCAGATGACCGCCAGCAAAGACGAGCGCGCGCTTTGCACCACGCTTGAAAAGAACCTGAACCGCCATCAGTGGGATGGCCTGCGCGATCACTGCGAGGACTCTATTGAAGATTCGCTGTGGCAGCGTCTGAGCACGGACAAGGCGAACTGCCTGGGCAGCAACTGTCACTGGTTTAAGGAGTGCCCATTTTATGTCGCCCGCCGCGAGATTGAACACGCGGATGTGGTGGTGGCTAACCATGCCCTGGTGATGGCCGCGCTGGAGACGGAGTCAGTGTTGCCGCCGCCAAAAAATCTGCTGCTGGTGATGGATGAAGGGCATCATCTGCCGGATGTGGCGCGCGATGCGCTGGAGATGAGCGGGGAAATCACGCCGGGCTGGAATACGCTGCAACTCGATCTCTTCTGCCGCCTGGTGGAGCAGTGTATGGCGCAGTTCAGGCCGAAAAGGCCGCCGGGGTTGAGCAATCCCGAACGGTTAAAAGCGCACTGTGAGGAGGTGCGGGAGCAGTTGCAAATGCTCTCGCAGATCCTGAATCAGGTGCTGCTACCGCATAATCAGGAAGGCGAATACCGTTTTGAAATGGGGCTGTTGCCGGAAGAGGTGCTGACGATCTGCGCCCGCCTGTTCAAATTATCCGATGGCCTGCGCGGGCTGGCAGAAGCGTTACTCAACGATCTCGGTGAAAAAACGGGCCAGTTTGATGTGGTCAGACTGCACCGCACGCTGATCCAGATGAGCAAAGCGCTGGGCTGGTTTGAAGCGTTCAGCAAACTGTGGCGGCTGGCCGCGATGGAGAAAGCCTCCAACGCGCCGGTCTCTAAATGGGTGACGCGGGAACTGCGTGAAGGCAATGCTCATCTGCTGCTGCACTGCGCCGGGATCCGCGTCAGCGATCAGCTGGAAAAACTGATGTGGCGGAAAATCCCGCATGTGGTGGTGACCTCTGCCACGCTGCGATCGCTGAACAGCTTCCAGCGGCTGCAGGAGATGTCCGGCCTTAGCGAAAAGGTGGGCGATCGGTTCGTCGCGCTGGACTCGCCGTTTAACCATGTTGAGCAGGGCAAACTGATCATCCCGCAAATGCGGCTTGAGCCCATGCTGGCAAATGAAGTCGGGCATCTGGCTGAAATGGCGCATTTCTTCCGCGCCCAGATTAAAGAGGGCAAGCACAAAGGTATTCTGGTGCTGTTTGCCAGTGGCCGGGCGATGAAACAGTTTCTGGCCTACCTGCCGGAGCTGCGGCTGATGATGCTGGTACAGGGTGACAAACCCCGTCCGGCGCTGGTGGCGCTGCACCGTAAACGGGTCCAGCAGGGCGAAACCAGCGTGCTGGTGGGGCTGCAGAGCTTTGCAGAAGGGCTGGATTTGAAAGGCGATTTGCTGTCACAGGTGCATATTCATAAAATTGCTTTCCCCCGGTGGACAGTCCGGTTATTTTGACCGAGGGCGAATGGCTGAAAAGCCTGAAACGCTACCCGTTTGAAGTACAGAGTCTGCCGAGCGCCTCCTTCAACCTGATCCAGCAGGTAGGCAGGTTGATCCGCAGCCATGACTGTTTTGGCGAAATTGTGATTTATGACCGACGTTTGCTGAGCAAAAGCTATGGTGCCCGTTTACTGGGCGCGCTCCCGATATTCCCCATCGAGCAGCCGGCTATGCCGGAAGGGGAGTTACCCAAAGCCAGCGCCGCGTTACAGGAAAAGAGAGCGCCTTCCCGTCGTCGTCGCTAACTATTAAGAGCAGAGCATGGAATATAACAAGATCATCAAAGAAGTGGGCCGTGGCAAAAACCATGCCCGTGATCTCGATTTTGACACCGCCCGCGAGCTCTATCGCGAAATGCTGGCCGGGAAAGTACCGGATCTTGAAATGGGCGGCATCCTGATTGCGCTGCGCATCAAAGGCGAAGGCGAAGAGGAGATGCTGGGCTTTTATCAGGCGATGCAGGAGCGGGTGCTGACACTGACTCCGCCAGTAAATTTTGCGATGCCGGTAGTGATCCCCAGCTACAACGGCGCGCGTAAGCAGGGCAACCTGACGCCTCTGCTGGCGCTGGTTCTGAGCAAGCTTGGCTTCCCGGTGGTGGTGCATGGCGTCAGTGACGATCCCACCCGCGTCACCAGCGAAGCGGTGTTTCAGGCGCTTGGCGTGCAGGCCGTACAAAGTGCAGAACAGGCGCAGGCGAAGCTTGATCGGGGTGAGCTGGTCTTTATGACCGTGGCAACGCTGTGTGAGCCACTGGCCGTGCAGCTCTCTCTGCGCTGGAAAATGGGGGTGCGCAACAGCGCGCATACGCTGGCAAAACTGGCTACGCCCTTTGCGGAAGATGCCGCGCTGCGCCTCTCCAGCGTCTCTCATCCCGAATACATCCCCCGCGTCGGTAAATTCTTCCAGGCCATTGGCGGCCGTGCGCTGTTGCTGAACGGCACGGAAGGCGAAGTGTATGCCAATCCGCAACGCCGCCCGGCGATCAGTCTGATTGCCGCCAGCGAGCCGGAGGTGCTGCTGCCGCGTCAGGATGAGGAGGGAGCCCCAAGGGACACGCTGCCAGAGGCGAAAGATGCGGAGACAACGGCTCTGTGGATCCGCCGTTGTCTGGATCGGGAGATTACCCTGCCGGACTCGCTGCGCCAGCAAATCGCCTGCTGCTATGTGGCCACCGGAAGGGCAGTAGATCTGCCTGAAGCGCTGGAGCAGTTGGGTAAAGCCGGCTATTAAAAGTGCGAATGGCTGGGCGGCAACAGTTGCTCAGCCAGCGTCACCCACAGCGCGACGCCCTCCTGAATTATCCCATCGTTGAAATCGTAATGCGCGTTGTGCAAAGGCCGGGAAGGCGTGTCGCCATCAGCGCCAATCCAGAAATAAGCGCCGGGACAGACATCCAGCATACAGGCGAAATCTTCCGAGGCCATAGACGGGTTCACTTCCCAGTGTACCTGCTCTGCTGGCAGCAGCTTCAGTGCGCTGTCGCGGACTTTCAGTGCTTCCTCCGCGTTGTTCTTTGTGACCGGATAATCCGTCAGATACTCAATGCGACCTTCTATACCCATCGGCGCGGTAAAGGTGGTCACAAAATCGTCAATCATCCTGCGGACCTGGCTTCTCACTTCGGCCTGCAGGCAGCGTAAAGTGCCGCGCAGGACCACTTCCTCCGGGATCACATTGATCGCTTCACCGCCGTTAATCTGCGTGATGCTCACCACTGCAGAAGCCAGAGGCGACAGGCGGCGGGAAGGAATGGTTTGCAGCGCGAGGATCAGTTGTGCTGCGGCCACGATAGGGTCCGCCCCGTTCTCCGGCATTGCCGCGTGGCAACTTCTGCCGCGCAGCCTGATTTCAAAAGCATCCAGCGAAGCCATCATCGCACCGCTGTTCACCGCAACATGCCCGACCGGTAACCCTGGCCAGTTGTGCAGGCCATAGATAGCGTCCATCGGGAAAAGGGTAAACAGGCCGTCAGCCACCATTTTGCGCGCGCCGCCCAGGTTCTCTTCGGCGGGCTGAAAGACAAAATGCACCGTGCCGCTGAACCCCCGGGTTTTACTCAGATGTTTTGCAGCGGCCAGCAGCATGGCGGTGTGGCCATCGTGTCCGCAGGCGTGCATCACGCCCGGCTGCGTTGAGCGCCACGGCAGTTCACTCAGTTCGGTAATGGGCAGGGCATCCATATCGGCCCGAAAACCTATGGTCGGGCCAGGGCCATTTTCCAGCGTGCCCACCACGCCGGTACCGGCAAGGCCGGTATGAACCTGTAGGCCAAATGCCCGCAGCTGTTCCGCAACCCTGCGCGAAGTCTGCTGTTCCTGATAGCCCAGTTCCGGCAGGGCGTGCAACTCTCTGCGCCAGCCGGTGGCTTCTTCAATCAGCGAAACGGGAATTGTCATAGCGTCCTCTCCTCACAGGCTCTGCCTGATATCTGGCAGATTTAAGGTAGCATAAAAGCGGCAGGCCAGGCGGTGGGAATCGGAGATGATTCACCTCAAAGAGGCCGGGCAGGGCGCCCGGCCAGAAAGGTTAACGGATCATTGGCAGGTTCAGTTCATGTTTAGTCGCGCAGCTCTGGGCCAGCTCATACCCCGCGTCAGCATGGCGCATAACGCCTGTTGCCGGGTCATTCCACAGTACGCGGCCAAGGCGCTTATCCGCTTCCGGGGTGCCATCACAGACGATCACCACACCTGAATGCTGAGAGAAGCCCATGCCCACACCGCCGCCGTGATGCAGGCTGACCCAGGTCGCTCCGCCTGCGGTATTCAGCAGGGCATTCAGTAGCGGCCAGTCGGAAACCGCATCGGAGCCATCTTTCATCGCTTCCGTTTCACGGTTTGGTGAAGCCACAGAACCACAGTCCAGATGGTCACGACCAATCACCACCGGCGCTTTCAGCTCGCCATTGCGGACCATCTCATTAAACGCCAGACCGGCAAGATGGCGCTCTCCCAGGCCCAGCCAGCAGATACGCGCTGGCAGTCCCTGGAAGGCAATGCGCTCCTGCGCCATATCCAGCCAGCGATGCAGGTTTTTATGATCCGGGAAGAGCTCTTTAAGTTTGGCATCGGTTTTATAGATATCTTCCGGATCGCCCGACAGCGCCACCCAGCGGAAAGGCCCTTTGCCTTCGCAGAACAGCGGGCGAATATAGGCCGGAACGAAGCCTGGGAAGTCAAAGGCATTTTTCACCCCTTCCTCCAGCGCCACCTGACGAATGTTGTTGCCGTAATCCACCGTTGGCACGCCCATATGACAGAAGTCGAGCATCGCCTGAACATGAACAGCCATAGACGCGCGGGCAGCTTTTTCCACGGTTTTCGGTTCGGCTTTACGGCTCTGTTCCCAGCGCTCCAGGCTCCAGCCAATCGGCAGGTAGCCATTGATCGGATCGTGAGCCGAAGTCTGATCGGTGACAATATCCGGCTTCATTCCTCCCGCGCTGGCGCGCTTCACCATCTCAGGCAGGATTTCGGCGGCATTGCCCAGCAGGCCCACTGAGATGGCGCGCTTCTCTTTGTTGGCCTTGTCGATCATCTCCAGCGCCTCGTCCAGCGTGGTGGCTTTGTAATCGACATAACGGGTGCGCAGACGGAAATCGATACGCGACTCCTGACACTCCACCGCCAGCACTGATGCGCCAGCCAGCACGCCCGCTAAGGTCTGAGCGCCACCCATGCCGCCCAGGCCAGCGGTGAGGATCCATTTGCCGCTGAGATCGCCGTTATAGTGCTGGCGGCCTGCTTCGGCAAAGGTTTCAAAAGTGCCCTGGACGATGCCCTGCGCACCAATATATATCCAGGACCCGGCGGTCATCTGGCCATACATCATCAGGCCCAGTTTATCGAGCTCGTGGAAATGATCCCAGGTTGCCCAGTGTGGCACCAGGTTAGAATTGGCAATCAGCACGCGTGGGGCATCGGCATGGGTGCGGAACACCCCCACAGGCTTGCCGGACTGCACCAGCAGCGTCTCTTCCGGTTGCAGCGCCTTCAGCGATCGTAAAATTTGCTCGAAACACTCCCAGTTTCGCGCGGCTTTACCGATGCCGCCGTAGACCACCAGATCTTCAGGACGCTCGGCCACATCCGGATCGAGGTTATTCTGAATCATGCGATATGCCGCTTCAATCAGCCAGTTGGCACAGTGAAGTTCGCTGCCATGAGGCGCGCGCACTTCACGGGCCATTGCATTACGTAAATTGTCACTCATCATCTGATCCTTAAATTGGGGGTTACTTAACGTGCTGCACTGGGAAAAAGGGCGGCGACGGGCGCAGGCCAGCTGTCGCGGCTTGCCCATAACTGCATCTGTTCGATATCCGGGGCCATCAGGCGATCTTTCTCAAGGAAAGCTACCCGCTTGCGCAGGGCGGCCAGTTCACTTTCCAGCAGCGGGGAGCTTTGCAGCGGACGATTGAAATCAATGCCCTGGGCGGCTGCCATCGCTTCAATGCCCACCACGGCGGCGGTGTTGAAACACATCGCACCCAGACGGCGGGCGGCGTAAGTGGCCATCGAGACGTGATCTTCCTGATTGGCGGAGGTGGGCAGGCTGTCCACGCTGCCGGGATGTGCCAGCGATTTGTTCTCAGAGGCCAGTGCCGCAGCGGTAACCTGAGCAATCATAAAGCCGGAGTTTACGCCCCCCTCGTTGACCAGGAAGGGCGGCAGACCGGAAAGGCCGGTATCCAGCAGCAGGGCCATACGGCGTTCGGAGATGGCACCGATCTCGGCAATCGCCAGCGCGAGAATATCGGCGGCAAAGGCGACGGGTTCGGCATGGAAGTTGCCGCCAGAGATCACGTCGCCTGTCTCACTGAACACCAGCGGATTATCTGACGCGGCATTGGCCTCAATCTGCAGGATTTTTGCCGCATGGATGAGATTATCCAGGCAGGCTCCCATCACCTGAGGCACGCAGCGAATGGAGTAGGGATCCTGTACGCGGCCACAGTCAGCATGCGAGTCCAGAATTTCGCTGCCTTCAAGCAAAGAAGAGACAGCGGCAGCCACCACAATCTGACCGTGCTGGCCGCGCGCTTCATGAATACGATGATCGTAAGGTTTGATCGAGCCTTTGATCGCTTCCAGCGACAGGGCACCGGCAACCAGACCCGCCGCAAAGACCTTTTCACCCTCAAACAGACCCCGGAGCGCCAGTGCGGTAGAGACCTGGGTACCGTTAAGCAGAGCCAGACCCTCTTTGGGACCGAGCACGAAGGGTGCCAGACCCGCCAGTTTCAGGCCTTCGGTCGCCGGGATACGTTTGCCTTCAACCCGGACATCGCCTTCGCCTAACAGCATCAGCGACAGGTGCGCCAGAGGAGCCAGGTCGCCAGATGCACCCACCGAACCTTTTTCCGGAATGCAGGGCATAACGCCGGCATTGAACAGCGCCAGCAGGCCATCAATCAGTTCGATGCGCACGCCGGAATGACCCCGGGCCAGGCTAATCACTTTGGTGGCAATAATCACCCTGACCACGTCATCAGGAAGCAGTTCGCCGATGCCCACGCTGTGCGAAAGCACCAGGTTGCGCTGCAACTCTTCCAGGCGCTGGGCAGGGATAGAGGTTTGAGCCAGCTTGCCAAAGCCGGTATTGATGCCATAGGTCACCTTGCCCGCATTGACGATGGCTGCAACGGTGTCCCGCGACTTAAGAACGCCGGCACGAGCGTGTTCATCCAGCGCCAGACGGACCTCTCCGTGATAAATGCGTTTAAGCATCGCCAGATCCACTTTTCCGGGGACCAGGGTACAAAGTTGCGGGGTGGCTGACATGGTATACTCCTGTATAGACAAGTTGGTAAGTATTCGGCCCTTCTGAGGGCGGCCAGCGCAGTCAATCACCGGCGAATAACAGATAGCTTTCTGCAGTGAAGCAGATGTGTATAGTCTTGTCTATACAATTAGCAATGCTTGTGCCAGGTCGATCACAAAACTTTTACCAGACCCTGTTGGCGCATCAGGTACCCGTTTGCGGGACGTTCAGCAGCAAATCTTGTGCACCGGGTCTGAGGAATCTGCTGTCGCCTGTTAAAGGCTGCGCCATGCCAGGGCAGAATGCTCAACGGTGGTGCAGTCAACGCCGCCCAGATGTATATACATTTAGCACCGTTGACAGTAAACTGGTTAAAGTTTTTTCATCAAGGAAGCTTTACTATGGTTGACCAGACTGCCATTTCTCAACTCTCTGCTGCCATGAGCGATCTCCCGGCGCCCATTTATCAGCGGGTGAAGCAGGCGATTATCAGCCAGATTTCCGAAGGCGTCTGGAAACCCAATCAGCGAGTCCCTTCCGAAAGTGAGCTGGTGAATGAACTGGGCGTCAGCCGGATGACCATCAACCGCGCATTACGCGAGCTGACCAGTGAAGGGTATCTGCTTCGTATGCAGGGTGTGGGTACCTTTGTTGCCGAGTCCAAGGGCTATACGGCGATGCTGGAAGTGCACAATATTGCAGAAGAGATCGCCCAGCGCGGCCATCGTCACAGCTGCAAAGTGGTGGAGCTTCGCAAAATCAAGGCCGATCCGGAACAGGCAGCCGTGCTGGGGCTAACCACAGGTCACGCCATTTATCATTCAGTCATTGTGCATTTCGAAAATGACCTGGCGGTACAGCTTGAAGATCGCCTGGTGAATCCGCTGGTGGCTTCTGACTATCTGGAACAGGATTTTCAGACGCAAACGCCTTATACCTATCTGATGCGTGTCGCACCCTTAACGGCGGGAGAGCATATTGTGGAAGCGGTATTGCCGGACCGCCAGCAGTGCGGTGCTCTGGCGATCGAATCCAACGAACCCTGCCTGCTGATCCGTCGCCAGACCTGGAGCGATGCGAAAATCGTCACCTACGCAAAACTGCTCTATCCGGGGTCGCGCTATAAACTGCTGGGCCGCTTCAAAGGTCACGGATGATTGCGGGTTTTCAGGGCCGTAACTGACCCGTTCGTTGCGTAAACGCCCAGGCCTGAAGTCAGGCCATGAGGCATCACGGCCGGTGATGCCGACGTTATTTCTCTCCGATCAGCGCTACCAGCAGCAGCGCTTCCGAAGAAGCCGGATCCAGCGGCTGCCCGTCGCTTTGCCACCATGCCCCCTGACCCTGTTGCAGCCTGAGGTCGCCGGTAATCCATTCGCCAGCCAGCACGTACACCACCCCTGATGCCGCGCTGTCCGGGGAAAATGCCTCACTGATTACCCCGACATCGGCCCGGTGCGTGTCACGACGGGTCATCACATTAAAGTCACTGCTGACGCCCCCACTGAGCCTTGCATGGATCTGATCTTCACCAGCAAAGGCAAACGGCTGATGGCGGAGTAGCTGCTGGCGGTATTTTCCTTCGGCATTCAGTTCCACGCCTTCCCCTTCCAGCAGGGTAATCACCCGGTCGATGCCGTGAAAGCGGGAAAAGGCGCCGTCTGTGGCCAGGGTCGCTATGCTGATGCGCCAGCTGAAATCGGTGGCCTCAGGCGGAAAACTGATAATTTCGCGGGTTTCTCCCCCGCCATTCCGCCAGCGGCTGACGGGCAGGGTGTTGCTGTCATAAAAGTGGATCATTTCAGCGCCTCAATGACCGTACGTAAAGCCGCGTCGGCCTGTTGCTGCATCGGGTGTTTTCCCTGGTAAATAACCTGGCGGCCCGCGACAAATACATCCTGGATCTGTCCGCGCTGCCCGGCAAACAGCCAGCGGTTGAGCAGGGCGTGGTTTTCGGTGCTTCCCAGCAATGCATCATCTGCCAGCACCAGCCAGTCTGCGCGGTAGCCGATGGCAAGCTGGCCCATCTTCACGCCACAGGCTTGCGCGCCGCCCTCCAGGGCCTGGCGATAAAGCAGATCGCCCACCGAGGTTTGTTGCCCGCTCACAATCCGGTTGCGGCGACGATCGCGCAGACGCTGACCGTACTCCAGCCAGCGCAGCTCTTCCACCACGTCCAGCGACACATGGCTGTCTGAACCAATACCCCAGCGGCCACCCTGAGCGATGTAGTCCGTTGCCGGGAAAATGCCGTCGCCCAGATTGGCCTCGGTAGTGGGGCAAAGTCCGGCAACAGCGCCACTGGCGGCGAGGCGGGCGACTTCGCCTGGATCGAGGTGCGTGGCGTGGATCAGGCACCACCGGGCATCCACATTAAAGCGGTTTAACAACCAGCTGACCGGACGTTCACCGCTCCAGGCCAGACTGTCGTTGACCTCTTTTTCCTGCTCGGCGACATGAATATGTACCGGCAGGGAGGCCGGGGTCGCATCCAGTATTTCACGCATCTGCTGTTCGCTGACCGCGCGAAGCGAGTGGAAGCAGATCCCCTGATTGTGCAGCGGCTTGTCGGTAATCAACTCCGCCACCCGTTTCTGCTGGCGCAGATAGCTGGCGCTGTCCTGAATAAAGCGTTTCTGGCCCGGCTGAGGCGGCTGCGCGCCAAAACCGGCGTAGCTGTAAAGGACGGGAAGCAGCGTCTGACCTGTTCCGGCCCGCTCTGCTGCGGCAATCAACTGCTGCAACATGTCATCGTTGGGATAGGGCGTGCCGTCGGTGTCATGATGGAGATAGTGGAATTCAGCAACCTGGGTATAGCCGCCTTTCAGCATATCGATATAGAGATGCGTGGCGATATCCCCTACCTGCGAGGGCGAAAGGCGTTGCACCATGCGATACATTAAATCCCGCCAGGTCCAGAAGCTGTCCTGCGGATCGCCAGCCATTTCGGCAAGCCCGGCCATTACCCGTTGAAAAGCGTGGGAATGGAGGTTAGCCATTGCCGGGATTACCGCGCCATTCAGGCGTTGAGCATTATCCGGCGGGGAATCGGGTGTCAGAGAATGGATAAATCCTGCAGGGTCTACTTCAATCAATACGTTGTGATGCCAACCGTCCACCAGCAGGACGCGAGGCGCAAAATAGCGAGCCATCATGGTTGCTTCCCAGACAATGTAGTTGTATATACATATACATACTTATGAAACAACAGTAAAGCCGGGAGAGAAGATGAGCGGTGAACTTCGCTGTGACAGCCTGTGGTACGGTGCCGATATCGTCACAATGCAGGACGGGAAGTATAGCATCATCCAGAACGGGGCTATTGCGGTTCAGCAGGACAGGATTATCTGGATTGGGCCCTGGAAAGAAGCGAAACATATCAAAGCGGAGATCCACAATAATCTGGGCGGTGGAATAGTGACTCCAGGGCTGGTGGATTGCCATACGCATCTGGTGTTCGGTGGCGATCGCAGCCATGAGTTTGAGCAACGCCTTAATGGTGTCAGCTACAGCGAGATTGCCGCGCAGGGCGGGGGGATTATTTCCACCGTTACCGCCACCCGTAAAGCGTCGCTGGAGCAGCTGGTGGCCAGCGGCGGCTGGCGGCTGGAGCGGCTGCTTGCCGAGGGGGTGACCACCGTTGAGATTAAATCGGGGTACGGGCTGGATAAAGAGAGCGAACTGCGGATGCTGAAGGCTATCCGTCAGCTGGCGAAACAGCATCCGGTTCAGATCCAGGCAACCTGTCTGGCCGCCCACGCCACACCCCCTGAATTTAAAAGCGATCCCGATGGCTGGATCACCCTGATTTGTGACGAATTGCTGCCTCAGGTAGCCCACGAAAAACTGGCTGACGCCGTGGATGCCTTTTGTGAACATCTGGCTTTTTCACCGGCGCAGGTCACCCGCGTGTTTGAAGCTGCGCAGCGTCTGGGATTGCCGGTGAAGCTGCATGCGGAACAACTGTCTTCCCTGGGCGGCAGCACCCTTGCAGCAAAATTTCATGCGCTTTCCGCCGATCATCTTGAATACGCTACCGAAGCTGATGTGGCGGCGATGGCTGAAAGCGGCACGGTCGCCGTTTTGTTGCCTGGTGCTTTCTATTTACTGCGTGAAAAGCAGGTTCCTCCCGTTGAACTGTTCCGCAAATACAAGGTGCCGATGGCGCTGGCAAGCGATGCCAATCCGGGCACTTCTCCGGCGTTGTCGCTGCGTCTGATGTTGAATATGGGCTGCACGCTGTTTGGCATGACGCCGGAAGAAGCGCTGGCTGGCGTTACTCTTCACGGCGCGCAGGCGCTGGGGCTGGGTGAGACGCAGGGATCGCTGGAGACCGGCAAGTATGCTGATTTCGTCCACTGGCCGCTGCAACGACCGGCCGAGCTGGTTTACTGGCTTGGCGGGCAACTTCCCTGCCAGGTTATTTTCAGAGGAGAGGCAATACGATGAAACCGTTTGAGTTTACTCAGGGAACCCTGCCGCTGCTGTTCAGCGCCCCTCATGCCGGCACGGCGCTGACGCCAGAGGTGGAGCAGGGGTTAAGTGATGCCGCCAGAGGCTTGCCGGATACCGACTGGCATATCCCACAGCTGTATGATTTTGTGCGAGAAATGGGTGCCAGCGTGCTGGTGGCCAACTATTCCCGTTTCGTTATCGATCTTAATCGTCCTCCCGATAATCAGGCGTTATATAGCACTGCCACCACCGGTCTTTATCCTGAAACGCTGTTTGATGGCACGCCTACTTTTAAGCCAGGTATGACGCCAACCGACGCTCAGCGTCAGGGGTATCTGGAGAGGATCTGGACGCCTTATCATCAGCAGATTCAGCAGGAGCTGGCACGCATAAAGCAGCAGTTTGGCTATGCGCTGTTGTTTGATGCGCACTCGATTGCTTCGGTGATCCCACGCCTGTTTGACGGAAAACTGCCGGATTTGAATCTGGGCACCAACGGTGGGGAGAGCTGTAGCCCGGCTGTTACTTCAGCGCTGACCCATTTATGCGAGTCCCAGTCGGAGTTCAGTTGGGTGGTGAATGGCCGGTTTAAAGGTGGCTATATCACCCGTGCCTGGGGCAAGCCCGAACAGGATCAGCATGCGGTGCAGCTGGAGCTGGCCCAGTGCAATTATATGGATGAAACGCCGCCGTTTGGCTGGCGGGGCGACAGAGCCGCTGCTTTGCAGCCGCTGCTGAAAAAGATTATCGCAACGCTGTTGCAGCGCTGAAGCCTGATGGGCTTTATCGTGGGAGAGGGGATTGGTGCAGCACACTAATTTGCCTGCATGTTTTCGTGCCTGGTCAGGGAGAGGGGGTTGGTGCAGCTCACTAAGTTGCCTGCATGTTCCAGTGCCTGGTCAGGGAAAGTGGTTTGGTGCAGCTCACTAAGTTGCTTGCATGTTCCCGTGCCTGGTCAGGGAAAGTGGGCTGAACACAAAGACGCAAAAAGCGTCGTCCCTGACAGCTCGGCTCGCCACGTCCATGTGGCGAGACGCTTTGCTTATCAGCCCACTCTCCCTTCCCGTTAGCTTCAGTTTTGCCTGCCAGGATGGGGATACACAGGTCAAAATACGTATGGGCTGTGCCAGGGATGCAATGAAATTATTACCGATACCGGTTAACAGCGTGCAGAGGTTTTTTCTGCACTCTTACAGGGCCGCTATGCACCTGAAAAGCGCAGGTACCTTCCTGAAAGACGTTGTCTGTTCTTAACCTCCGGCATTTTCTCCCAGAGTAGCCCTCATGTAAGTGGATAAACACCTCTGTTATAAACGGCGCACGCAGCTGAATTTGCCTGCTGATATCAGGTATCCCGCTATACCTGAACCGGATTTTCATAAGCTTCACCCGGGGGATGGCATAAAAATTGCTCTGGTTGTATGTACAAGACATAACAACCTGTGACACAACTTATTAACATAGAGTGCGTCACAGTTTTATCTCTGAGCACGGGAAGAGTGAGCTGTTTGGTTGTATATACATGACATGGCTACTCAGCATCTCTTCTCTTTTAACAGACATTCACCGGTTTCGGGCGGGCGCATTGCCCTCGTCCGGCCATCATTTCTCCAGGAGCGCTTGATGAAACATCTGTCAGTCCGTCGGGTAGTGCTTACCTCTATTGTTACTTCCGCCCTGCTTTGCGCATTACCTTCACAGGCTAAAGAGTGGAAATCGATCACCATTGCCACCGAGGGAAGCTATGAACCCTGGAACCTGACCTTACCCGGCGGCAAGCTCAGCGGTTTTGAACCGGAACTGATGGCAGATTTATGCCAGCGAATGAAAATCAGCTGCAAGCTGGTGGTGCAGAACTGGGACGGGATGATCGCCGGAATGCAGGCTGGTAAATACGATGTGATCATGGACGCGATAGTGATCACGCCTGACCGCCGGAAGGTCATTGATTTTACCCTGCCCTATGCCTCCACCCCGGCCAGTTTTATTACTACCAAAAGCGGTGGCGTGCTGCCTGCGGGCAGCGGCCCGGAAAAGATCGTCAAACTGCATGACGATCCTAAAGAGATTGAACCGGCAATTGCCAGTCTGAAAGCGGCGCTCAAGGGTAAAACCATCGGCATCGCCTCGGGCACTGTCTATACGCCTTTCATCGATAAATACTTCAGGGATGTAGCCACCGTGCGTGAATACAACGCCTCGGCGGATGCGATTCTGGATCTCCAGGCTGAGCGAATCGATGCCGTTTTTGATGACGTGACCTTTGCTAACTCGGTGCTGAGTAAGCCTGAAAACAAAGATTTGCAACTGGCTGGCACCCAGCTTGGCGGGCCGGTTTGGGGCGAGGGCGAAGCCTTGGGCATCCGCAAATCCGATGGCGATCTCAAAGCGAAACTGGATGAAGCGATCAAAGCCGCGCTGGCCGATGGCACGGTGAAAAAGCTCAGCGAAAAGTGGTTCAAAACTGACGTGACGCCTTAAGCGGGGAGTGAACAATGGCCATTCTCGGATTTGGTGAAAATGGCTGGGGATCCTTAATCCTCAGCGCGGCGCTGACCACATTGCTGCTCTCGCTGGTGGCGATGATGGTAGGAGCGGTGGTGGGCAGTGGAGTGGCTGCCGCCAAGCTCTCTCCCCGTCGTCCGGTGCGCTGGCTGGGTGATGGCTATTCAGTGATATTTCGCGGCATACCGGAACTGTTGATTATCTATCTGTTTTATTTCGGCGGTTCCGGGCTGATTACGCAGATTGGCCAGCTTTTTGGGGCGGATGGCTTTATAGAGGTGCCGCCTTTCTTGATTGGTGCGCTGGCGATAGGGCTGATTTCTGCCTCCTATCAGGGAGAGGTTTTCCGTGCGGGCAGGCTGGCGCTGAACGCTGGTGAGGTCGAAGCGGCGCAGGCTATCGGCATGCCGAAGTGGCGTATTTTGCAGCGCATTATTCTGCCTCAGGTGGTGCGCTATGCCTTGCCGGGGCTGTCGAATGTCTGGCAGATGAGCCTGAAAGATTCCGCGTTAATCTCGGTCACCGGGATTGTGGAATTGATGCGGGCCAGCCAGGTTGCGGCAGGCTCGACGCGCCAGTATTTCACCTTCTATCTGATTGGGGGCATCTGCTATCTGGTGTTGACCCTGCTCTCGAACACGGCATTTAAAAAGGCAGAACAACGCCTTGGCCGCGCCCATCAAAGCCGCACTGCGGCCCACAGTTAACAGGCGGTCAGATGATTGATTTTCCTTTCCTGACGGAAACCTTCCTCAAGCTGGCGGCGGCGTTGCCGACTACGCTGGGGCTGTTTTTCTCCTCCTTTGTGCTGGGCGGGCTGCTGGCGCTGGTTATCCTCGCCTTGAGAATGAGCCGTAATCGCCTGCTGAGTGGTTTTGCACGGCTCTATATTCTGGTTTTTCGCGGCTCACCGCTGATGATCCAGCTGTTCCTGATCTATTACGGGCTGGGGCAGTTTGAAGTGATCCGTCACAGCTTTGTCTGGCCGGTGCTGCGCGAGCCGTTTTTCTGCGCGGTGGTGGCGCTGGCCTTGTGTACTGCTTCCTACACAGCAGAGATTTTTCGCGGCGGGTTGCTGGCAATCCCTTCGGGCCAGATTGAAGCGGGAATGGCCTGTGGCATGTCCCGCTGGCTGCTGCTGCGCCGCATTATCGCGCCAGTGATGTTGCGTTATGCGTTGCCTGCTTATTCTACCGAGGCGATCCTGCTGGTGAAATCCACCGCCCTCGCCAGTCTGGTTACCGTCTGGGATGTGACCGGAGTAGCTCAGCAAATTATCCAGCGTACCTACAGGACGATGGAAGTTTTCGTCTGTGCCGCGCTGATCTACCTGATCCTCAATTTCATTATCGTCCAGATCTACGCCTGGACTGAGCGCAGGCTTTCACCTCGTCTGCGCCCGGTGGAGGCCGATTTGCCTCTGCCCGTTCCCCCTGTGATTGCCGGAGATAAACATGAATAACCCCGTCACCTTGTCGATGAGCGAGATCCGCAAGTCCTTCGGCTCGCTGGAGGTGCTGAAAGGCATCTCGCTGGAAGCCAGAAAGGGCGATGTTATTTCGATTCTCGGGGCCAGCGGCTCCGGAAAAAGTACCTTTCTGCGCTGTATTAATCTGCTGGAGATGCCAGATTCCGGCGTGGTGAGCGTGGCGGGTGAAACCATTGAGATGAAACGCCATGCGCGCGGTCATCAGATGGCCGCCAGTCACCGGCAGGTGGAGACGCTTCGCTCACGACTGGGGATGGTCTTCCAGAGTTTTAATCTGTGGTCGCATATGACCGTGTTGCAGAACGTGATTGAAGGGCCGTTGTACGTGCTGAAGCGAAATCGCAAAGAGTGCGTTGAACAGGCCGAGAAGATCCTCGATCGTGTGGGTTTACTGAATCGCAAAGAGTTTTACCCGTCACAGCTTTCCGGTGGTCAGCAGCAACGGGTAGCCATTGCACGTGCGCTGGCGATGGAGCCGGAAGTGATGCTGTTTGATGAACCCACTTCAGCGCTGGATCCGGAGCTGGTGGGCGATGTGCTGAAAGTGATGCGCAGCCTGGCTGATGAGGGACGTACCATGCTGGTGGTCACTCATGAGATGGGTTTTGCCCGTAACGTTTCTAACCGGGTGGTGTTTATGCATCAGGGAACCATCGACTGTGAAGGGGAGCCGGAAGCGATGTTTGGCGATCGGGGCTCACCGCGTTTTCAGCAGTTTATTTCCAGTCACCGGGCGGGTTGAGATGAGCATGACAGAACTGGTGACCTGGGGCGATTCGCGTTTGCACTGGCAGGATGTGGTCCACGTGGCGAAGTCATCGGCCAGGCTACAGTTGAGCCTGGCCGCCTGGCAGCGTATTCATACCGCCAGGGAGATTGTTGGCCTGATCGTCAGCGAAAAGCAGGTAGCTTACGGCATTAATACCGGACTGGGTGCGCTGTGCAATATCACTCTGGAAGAGGATCAGCTCAGTTTACTTTCACGCAATACTTTGTTGAGCCATGCCTGTGGCGTGGGGCCAAAGCTCACTGACGTTCAGGCCAGAGCGATTATCTGTGCGGCGGTAGCCAATTACAGTCAGGGGAAATCCGGCATTTCCCCTGGGGTGGTACAGGGATTGATCGCGCTGTTGAATTGCGGCATTACTCCGCAGATCCCTTCGCAGGGATCCGTGGGCTACCTGACCCATATGGCGCATGCTGGTCTGGCGCTTATTGGGATTGGCAACGTGAGCTATCGCGGAGAGATTATTCCGGCAGCCGCGGCGCTGGCGGCAGAGGGGTTGCAGTCCTGTAAGCTGGGGGCAAAAGATGGGTTGAGCCTGGTTAACGGCACGCCGTGTATGACCGGGCTAAGCTGTCTGGCGCTTGAAGGGGCCAGTCGTTTGCTGGCCTGGGCAGACGTCACCGGTGCGATGAGTTTTGAAGCCTTACGCGGCCAGCAGGAAGCCTTTGATGCTGAAATCCTCGCCCTTAAGGGCAGCATGAATGTGCAGATTGTCGGAGAGAGGTTGCGGCAGCTGATTGCGGGCAGCCAGATAGTAGAGGAGAGCAAAGGGATCAGAACGCAGGATGCGCTGAGTTTGCGTTCGATGCCGCAGATTCATGGTGCCTGTCGCGATCAGTTTGACTATGCCGCCCGGCAGATTGAGACGGAGCTGAATGCTGCCACGGATAATCCGCTGGTGTTAGGCACCCCGGAAAGCTGGCGGGTGGTTTCTCAGGCTAATCCTCACGGCGAGTCTGTGGCGATGGCGGCGGATGCATTAGCGATTGCTCTGGCGGAGTTAGGCAGCGTAGCGGAGCGAAGGCTTGATCGGTTGATTAATCCCCTGGTGAGTGGGCTGCCCCCCTTTCTGGTGGCCGAGCCGGGTGTCAATTCCGGCATGATGATTGCTCAGTATGTGGCCGCGTCGTTGTGCGGTGAGAACCGGCAGCTTGCACAACCGGCAGTGCTGGATAATTTCGTGACTTCTGGTTTGCAGGAAGATCATCTCAGCATGGGGACCAGCGCGGCACTGAAATTGCTGAAGCTGGCGGAGAATACCGTTCAGATTCTGGCGATCGAATATCTGCTTGCCGCGCAGGCGCTGGATTTCCATGATGCCGCCAGAGCAGGCGAGGGGACAAAGCGCGCCTGCAAGCTGTTACGGCATGAGGTGGCAACCTGGACAGAAGACCGGTGGTTAGCCCCAGAGATTGAGAAAGCCGCCGCGCTGATTCGGTCTGTGCATATTGCGGTGTGAAAGGGGTGTTGCCTGGTCAGGGAGCTTGCTAAGTTGCCTGCTTTTTCGATGCCTGGTCAGGGAGAGTGGATTGGTGCAGCTCACTAAGTTGTCTGCATGTTCCAGTGCCTGGTCAGGGAGAGTGGGCTGAACACAAAGACGCAAAAAGCGTCGTCCCTGACAGCTCGGCTCGCCACGTCCATGTGGCGAGACGCTTTGCTTATCAGCCCACTCTCCCTTCCCGTTAGCTTCAGTTTTGTCTGCCAGGGTGGGGATACACAGGTCAAAACAAACTGAGTTTGTGCCGGGAATGCAATGAAGTCATCATCGATACAACTGCTTATCAGCCCACTCTCCCTTCCCGTTAGCTTCAGTTTTTTCTGCAGGGATGGGGATGCCCAGGTCAAAACTCGTACGAAACTGGCTTGTGTATCCACCTGACTGCCCAACCGCACTGAAGTTTTTGGGTGGCGCCCCGGAGCTCGTTAGCCGAGTGTCTACCGCATGGATGCGGCAGCCAAGCCTACATGGATGTATTTACGGCGTCTCGGATAACGAGCTCCGGGGGGACGCCTTTTCGCCGCAGCCTGTTTTGAACTTAATCCTTTAGTCCTTTAATTGCTACTTCCGGGCATCAGGCCGCACAAGGTCGAATCGTGAAGCTTCTTCAATGGCGTAATAAGCACTGGGGCCGCCCGCGCGCAGGATTGGGTTGGCTTTTGCGGTCTGGTAAATGCCCTCTTCCAGCAACGCAGGATCTATATGAATAGCTACCACTTCGCCGAACACCATCCATTGTTCCAGCTTCTCGCCGCCGGTGCCTTCCAGCTGTAACACCTGAGTCAGTTTGCATTCGAAATTCACCGGGCTTTCCGCCACCATGCTTACGTTGACCTGCGTGCCTGGCAACGGTGTCAGACCGGCAAGCGCAAACTCATCTTCGCCTCTGGGGACGGAGGCTGAACTCTCATTCATCGGCACGGCCAGTTCGCGGGTGGCAAGATTCCAGACGAATTCACCGGTCTCGACAATATTGGCCACGCTGTCTTTCCAGCCCTGGCTCGAAAAACCAATGATCGGGGGCTTGTAATTGAAGCAGTTAAAAAAACTGTAAGGGGCGAGATTGCGCTCGCCTTTGGCACTCTGCGAGCTGATCCAGCCAATCGGACGCGGCCCGATAATAGCGTTAAGCGGATCGTGGGGTAAACCATGGCCAAGACGGGGTTGATAGGAGTAACGGGAGTGGGTCATCAGAACGCCTTTGTCCTTATCATTCAGGAAGTGTCTTACCCGCAATAAGCCGCAGGTAAAGCGGGATTCAATCATAGTAGCTGAAGAGAGTGTGGAAAAAAGCCGGGAATTGTTTACGATCTTTACCGTAGCAGGTATCTTACGCGCCTTAAGTCCAGAGAGCCGCCCATGAAAACTACCGTCGAAAAAACTCAACTTCATCCCCGTAACCGTCATCGTGAACAGTATGATTTCCCCACGCTGATCGAGAGCTATCCGCCACTGAAAGAATTTGTGGCCGTCAACAAGCATGGCGATGAGTCGGTGGATTTTGCCAATCCGGCGGCTGTCCGGTCGCTGAACCAGGCACTGCTGAAACACTTCTACCAGATTGAAGGCTGGTCTATCCCTGAAGGTTTCCTGTGCCCGCCGGTCCCCGGTCGCGCTGATTATGTACACCATCTGGCCGATCTGCTGGCTGAAGATAACCGTCGTATTCCGCCGCGTAACCTTACCGTGCTGGATATTGGCTGTGGTGCTAACTGCATCTATCCGCTGATTGGCCACCGTGAATATGACTGGCGTTTCACCGGCAGCGAAGTCAATGAAGAAGCGATGAAAGCGGCTAACGCTATCCTTGCAGCAAATCCTGGCCTGAATCGTGGCGTGCGTTTACGCCGTCAGAAAGACAGTAAAGCTATCTTCACCGGCATCATTCACAAGAGCGATTTTTATCACGCCGTGATGTGCAATCCTCCCTTCCATGCTTCCGCCAGCGATGCTCAGCAGGGCAGCCAGCGCAAAGTGCGTAACCTGGGCCTGGCGAAAGACTCCCCGCTGAACTTTGGGGGACAGCAGGATGAGCTGTGGTGTGAAGGCGGCGAAAAAGGCTTTATTGGCCGCATGATTGAAGAGAGCGTTAACTTCTCACGTCAGTGCGTCTGGTTCACCTCGCTGGTTTCCCGCAAGGAAAACCTGCCTGACATCTGGCGTGCGCTGGAAGCGGCAGAAGTGACCGCTTACCGCACCATTGAGATGGCCCAGGGACAAAAGCAGAGCCGTATTATCGCCTGGACCTTTATGGAAAAACCGGTGCGTGAACGTCAGATGAGCCGCATTTAATCCGGCGACGGCAATGACTGAAAGCTGGCAGCGCCCTCAATTTCGCTGCCGGTCTGCATCACCTGAACCGTCTGATGCGGCGCTTTAATGCCCGCCGCATCGAAATGTTTCTTCACCATGTTGTCCAGCGCGAAGCGAACGGTCCACTGCTTCAGCGGCTGCGTGGTGAAGGAAACGCGCACGGTAAAGCCCTGGTTTGTTAATCCAACCAGCCCGGCAAACGAAGGTTCCCCTATCACCATTCCCCGGATGTCGGGATTCTCCATCAACTCCTGTACTGCCGCCTGCAACGTGCTGTTAACCCGATCGCTGTCCTCACGACGATCCACATCATAGTTCGCCACAAACGAGCCGATGCCGCGCACAAAGTTGGCGAAGGTGGTGATCGAAGACCAGGGGATAATATGATACGCGCCGGTATCCTGGCGTACTCCTACCGAACGAATCGACATCCGTTCAACCGTGCCGGTGATCGCCCCGATTGTGACCAGGTCGCCTGTGTTCATCCCGTTCTCAAACTGAATGAATATCCCGGTGATAATATCCTTCACCAGCGTTTGCGACCCAAAGGAGACCGCCAGGCCAAGTGCGCCCGCGCCCGCCAGCAGCGGCGCGATATTCACGCCAATTTCCGACAGCAGGATCATGATGGTGATGGTGCTGATCACCACCGCCAGCGCATTACGGAACAACGTCAGTAACGTGCGGGTTCGGGCACTGGGCATGGGACGCCCATGTGAATCCGAAGCCAGGCGACTTTCAATCAGGCTTGCCAGCAGGGTCCAGCCAACCGCCGAGAAGAACAGGATCATCACGATACGGATAATCACATCCACCAGTTTCACGCCTGCGCCCTCCGTCAGCCAGTGCCAGAGATCAAACAGGTTCCAGGCATTAAGTAACAGCAGGCTTACTGCAAACACCGTCAGCGTGCGGGCCAGCTTCAGCATCACCGAAATCCAGCCGTTTACCCGCTGCTGCAACTCCGGATAGTTCCGGCGCAGGTCGGGCGAGAGAATAATGGTTTTGGAGATCCAGCGGGTCAGAATACCTGAGATCAGCGCACCCAGGCCGATGATCGCCAGCGACCGTACCGTCGCCGACATCATAAACTTCAGGCTGTCGCCCGGATTAAACATGGATAACAGGAACAGGGTGATAAAGTACGCGCTGGCAAGCCAGTGCCATACCACGGCAAAGGCGCGGATAAACAGCGAAAAGAACGACAGAGAGCGATCGGCCAGTGCGGAGAGCTCCCGCTGAATATTGCGTTTATTAGTGAAGATCAAATATAACGCCCAGACGGTGATCA
Organism: Erwinia sp. E_sp_B01_1; assembly: GCF_036865545.1. Lineage (NCBI taxonomy): Bacteria > Pseudomonadati > Pseudomonadota > Gammaproteobacteria > Enterobacterales > Erwiniaceae > Erwinia > Erwinia sp. E_sp_B01_1. The sequence continues at coordinate 1,552,893 of NZ_CP142208.1, forward strand.
GCCCCATCACCACTACATTGATCAGCGCGCCAACCTGCACGTTCACCTGATTGGACACGATAGGCACAATCACCAGCAATCCGTAACCTATCAGCCCACTAAGCCAGCTCAGGCGGGTATTCCAGTAAACGGCACGGTCATCCGACAGATGGAAAAAGCGCAGTTGGGGAAAACGTGGGCAGAACATCAATCGCAGGATCGCTTTGAAAAATTCAATCAACGCGAAGGCATTAAGGAACAGCCCCTGCTGATAAGCGATGGTTCTGCTGCCTGCGTTGAGCGAATCACTGAGGATCTGGCCGACAAACAGCGCCAGCCCCAGCAGCAGCAGGTCGATGATAAAGGCCCCGAGGATCATTAACGGCAGGTGTAGCCAGTTGGTGTGGACGCTGTTTTTTTCCCGTCCCCACTGACCCATTCGCCGGTATATCGGGCCCACAGCCCAGCAAATCAGCCAGTAAAAAGCAAACAGCGCCGCTGCCAGCATGGAGAAATGGCTGAGTGCGGTGAAAAAGGTTTTTTGGTTGAAGGGTTTATGAGGAGCCTCGGCAATATTACGCTGAAGCTTTTCAACCCTGGTCAGAAACTCTCCGCCAAAGTGCCGGCTGACGTCGGTGACGCTCTCCAGCACCGTTTTATCCTCATCCTCTGTCGGTGGGGTCAGTACCGGCTCCGCAGCGGTGGAGGGCGTTTCAGAAGCGTTACGCAGCTGCTCTATCAGCTCCTGCCGCGACTGGTCGTTCTGCAGGATGTTGGCTAAGGCTGCATAAGCGGCTTTTTTTTGTTCAGGATCGGGTTCACCCGTCTGGGTTGTAGCGGATTGTTGTGTTTGTGAGGCAGCCACAGCGGCCGCCGGAAGTGACACAGCCTGGGCCGATCCGGCAAATATGAAACAGAGCAATAGCCACCTGAAGGCAAAGCGCCAGGGTGGAAGAGTTTCTAACATCGTGTTCTCCCGTTGCCGCGCGTCAAAGCGTCAGCCTGCAAGTATAGTTGGCTGAGTGTCAGTGGGAGGTAAAAGCAGGAATTTTAAGAAGATGATTAGCATAAAAAGGCGGGCAATGAACGGCGCCGCAAAATGTCAGAAGTTTGTCTGACATTCGGGTGCAGGTCATTGTCCGCCCTGAACAGTAAAATCGCGGGGGAATCGTTTTCCCCCGGAGTACGGATTACGAAACGTGTTGCAGGAATTCTTGCAAACGGGCACTCGGTGGATTGTCGATCAGCTCATCCGGGTTGCCATCTTCTGCAATGCGGCCTTTATCAATAAAGATCAGGCGCGAGGCGACTTTCTTCGCAAAGCCCACTTCGTGGGTCACGATCACCATAGTCATGCCTTCTTCGGCCAGATCCTGCATCACTTTCAGCACTTCGTGACGCAATTCCGGATCCAGCGCTGAGGTTGGCTCATCAAACAGCATCATTTTCGGCTTCACGGCCAGCGCACGGGCAATCGCCACGCGCTGCTGCTGCCCACCAGAAAGTTCAGACGGGAAGTGATGCGCCCGTTCGGCCAGACCGACTTTACCCAGCAGCTCTTTCGCCAGACGATGAGCTTCGGCCTTTTTGGTGCCACGAACGCGGATAGGGCCAAAAGCGACATTATCCAGCGCGTTCATCTGTGGAAACAGGTGGAACTGCTGGAAAACCATGCCGGCTTCCTGACGAATCAGGCGCTCATCCACTTTCGGGTCATTGACCTTCAGACCATCAACAATCAGCTCGCCGGTGGTGATCTCTTCCAGCTTGTTGATGCAACGTAGCAGGGTTGATTTACCCGATCCTGATGGACCGATAATCACCACCACTTCACCCTGCTGAATGGTCAGATCGATGTTGTGCAGTACCTGCGTTTCACCAAAATGCTTGGAGACGTTTTTAAATTCAATCACAGGATTTTCATCCTTTTCTCAATGCGACGAAGAACAAAGCTCAGCGCCAAAGTAATAATCAGATAGATAACCGCCACGGCGCTCCAGATCTCCAGCGCGCGGAAGTTTCCGGCGATGATTTCCTGGCCCTGACGGGTCAGTTCGGCCACGCCAATCACGATAAACAGGGAGGTGTCTTTGATGCTGACAATCCACTGATTTCCCAACGGGGGCAGCATACGGCGCAGTGCCAGCGGCATAATCACGTAGCGCAGCGTCTCGCGGCGGGAAAGACCCAGTGCCAGGCCGGCTTCACGGAAACCGTTATGGATCGACAGCACGGCACCGCGGGTGATCTCGGCAATATAGGCGCCGGAGTTGATCATGATGGTGACAACGGCAGCACTGAACGGGTCAATGCGCAGGTCGGTAAAGGCCATTGGCAGGGCAAAATAGATAAACATCACCTGCACAACAATTGGCGTGCCGCGGATCAGCTCGATGAATACCAGCGCAATATTGCGTGATACCCAGCCGCCGTATGCTCGGGCGAATCCCGCTACCAGCCCAATTATCAGGCCGCCTACCAGACCAAGGACCGAAATCCACAGGGTCAGTCGGGCGCCTTCAAGCAGGGCCGGAATTGATGGCCAAATGGCGCTCCAGTCAAACTGCATGCTTTACTCTCCGGATCAAAAAACATTTTTTCGTTGGTGGTAAAAAACGCAGGCCTGAGCCTGCGCTAAAGAGGGACAAATTATTTAGGATCGGTGCCGAACCATTTTTTATAAATTGTGTTGTAAGTGCCGTTGTCGCGCAGAGTTTTCAGTGCGCCGTTCACTTTCTCGCGCAGGTCATCGCTGCCTTTCGGGAAGGCGATACCGTACTGCTGAGCTTCGATAGATTCGCCTACCGCTTTGAACTGACCTTTACCGGCGGTGTTGATGAAGTAAAGAATGTTAGGCGTGTCATGCAATACGGCGTCAGCACGGTTGGTGCCGAGTTCCATATAGGCATTGTCGATGTTCGGGAACTGGCGCAGGTCTTTGGTCTTAATATGCTGTTTGGCATAATCTACTGATCCGGTGCCGCTTTTAACCGCAACCACTTTGCCGTTAAGATCGTCCAGGCCTTTGATGCTGTCATTATTCGCTTTCACCATCACTAACAGGCCGCTTTTGTAGTAGCCGTCAGAGAATTCAATCGCTTTTTTGCGCTCTTCGGTGATGGTAATGCCAGCCAGCGCCAGATCGATATTGCGCGTCTGCAGGGCAGGGATGATACCGCTGAAATCCATAGGCTTCAGGGTATAGTCAATGTTCAGCTGTTTAGCGATAGCAGCCCACAGGTCCACATCAAAGCCAACGTATTTATCACCTTGCTTAAACTCGAAAGGAACGAAGGCGGTATCGGTTGCAACAACCAGTTTCTTTTCTGCGGCAGTAGAAGAGACGGCAAACGCCAACGTCAGCGCGGCCAGGGAAAACTTAACAATCGACTTCATTTTTTTATCCTTTATGCAGTCAGACAAGGTCTTTGTCTGATTGGGTGCCATCAGCCATATGAAAAAATTATGCCAACTTTTCAAAATATATTGAAAACAGCACGTTAAGTCAATTTTGGCGCTAAGGCTCAGTTCAGAAACTTATTACGCACCATTTTGGGGCGCTAAAATGGTGCGTAAGATCCATTTGGGTGCAGGTTTCTTTTAGCAAATCAGGGGATAAAAACAACTTATAGTGAAGAGGGATTAGTAGAATTGTTAACGAAGTCTGGTTTAATTGTGAAAACAGGTTTTGTTACCTGAGCTGGCTGTCTTTGCTGCCACGGCGATTATATAAAGAGGACGCCTGCTGATTATCACGCTTCTGCTGACACTGGACGCAATATTGAACGCCCGGTAGAGCGAGGCGGCGTGCTTCCGGTATCGGTTCGCCGCAGTGTTCGCAATATTCCGCACTGGCTCCATGATGTATAGCCCGGCGTGCTCTGGCCACAGCATCATCTATGGTTGAGTCAATTTGTTCCTGCACTGCGTCATCGCGTGCCCATCCGCTTGCCATAATGACCTCCAGATAGCAAAAGAGCAGATGAAGGCCTCATCTGCTCTGAATTCACTCTATGAAGCCGCACCTTGTGCAGCCTGACGGTTACTCAATATTGGATTCGATGAACCACAGGAATTTATCCAGATCGCGTGAGGCCGCGGTAAAGATATCTGCAGTGTCTTCGTCTTCAACTTCAGTGATCGCTTTGCGGGTATCGTTAGCCACTACAGCATAACGCTCCGCCAGCGCTTTCAGGTGATCCTGTACGCTGTGAATGTTAAGGGGGTAGCTTTTCAGCGGTGTTCTGTCGTTGACAATCTGAGTAGTACCCAGAGCCACGCCGCCTAACTGTACGACACGCTCAGCAATCGTGTCCTGATGATCGGTAATAGTAGTACGGAAACCGTCGAGCATCTCATGCACGCCGATAAAGTTCGCGCCGCGCATGTTCCAGTGCGCCTGCTTGGTAATCAGGGACAAATCAATGAATTCCGTAACCAGACGATTGAGCACCTCAATGGTGGCTTTTTTCTCGTCGTCAGCCACGTTGTTACGGGTGTAAATCAGATCGGAAGATTTCGTTTTAACCAGTTTAGCGGTACTCATCATTAATATCCTCTTAATGTGGGTTGTCCTAATTAAGTACGGAGTTAAGTATAGCACCGGTTTTACACTTTGCCGGAAAGTTGCTGCCTATTAGTTGAATAGCGCTGGCCTTTCAGGAATGACTGGCTGTTTATCAACGCTTTCATGCAGGTTTAAATGCGAGTGATAGAAGTTATCATCTGGATTTAAAATATAACATGCTGATTTATATGTTTAAAATTAATCAATCATAAAGCATCTGGCATCAGGCGTTATTTTTAATGAATAAGCCTTTCAGGATATTTCTGTACAGGGAATCTCAGGTAAGATTTATCTTATCTCAGGAGTGATGTTATTCAAGAAAAGTATAAATTTATCGCCCCTAAATTGGGGCGAATATAACGCACCAGTTATTCGCGTAACTCGCTGACCGGATCTATCTGCTGTTTAGAAGAGCGCATGGTCAGGGTGGAGCCAGCCGAAGCCAGGATGATAGCCAGCAAACCAAACCATTGAATCAATGAGAGGATTTCACCCAGGAACAGCATGCCAGAGAGGGCGGCCATCGCCGGTTCAAGACTCATCAGGGTGCCGAAGGTTTTGGCCGGGAGCCGGGTCAGCGCGACCATTTCCAGAGAATAGGGCAGGGCGCTGGAGAGGATAGCAATCAGCACTGCCACGGGGATCAGCGAGAGGCTCCAGAGACCGGCACTGGCATATGCCAGACCCAGAGGCACAAAGATGACTGAAGCTATCAGTGAGCCCATAGCGACCGTAGCCGGACCGTGCTCTGCACCGGCACGCTGACCGCTCAGGATATAGACAGCCCAGAACGCACCTGCCAGCACCGCAAGTAAAGCACCACCAGGATCGACGCTGGAAATATCTTTGCCTACAGGCAGCAGCAGCCACAATCCCAGCAGCGCCAGCAGCACCCAAAGAAAATCAAGCGGACGTCTTGCGCCTGCCAGAGCCAGTGCCAGAGGCCCGGTAAATTCCAGAGCAACCGCAATCCCCAGCGGCACGGTTCGCAGCGCCAGATAAAAGGAGTAGTTCATGCCTCCCAGTGCCAGGCCATAACAAATCAGCGGCAGGAGTTGTTTGCGGGTGAAGCGCAGACGCCAGGGTTTAAAGATGACGCAGAGGATCAGGGTACCCAGGCCGAGGCGAAGCGCAGTAATACCCGGCGCGCCGACCACGGGGAATAAGGTTTTGGCCAGGGCAGCGCCCCCTGGATCGAAGTCATGGCAACCAACAGCACTATGACCGGTAGCCAGAGAGGGGATTTTTGAGAAGCAGAGATCCTGTGAATCAATCTTGTTCGTCCATTTAAACAGTAAAAAGTTCCCTGAAGTGTACCTGACGGGGCCTTAAAACAGATCAAAAACCAGGAAAAAGACTAAGGAAAAGGTCAAAAACAGCGCCATTTCAGTAAAGAAATGTCAGGATTAATTAAGAATTATCTCAATGAACATTTTTTTACATTACCGGTTATGACGGCAGGGAACTCAATAAACATAAGAGAAAAGAATGACATACGAACCATCATTAACGTCCTGTTACACCAAACATTGTGTTGGACAACAATTTCCAGGCAGAGTTTCTCGCTAAGGTTTGTTATATTTTCAGCGTTGTCAGGAGAATAAGTATTTTCACATTTGAGGTGGTTATGAAAAAAATTGCATGTCTTTCCGCACTGGCTTGTGTACTGGCAGTTACTGCTGGTTCAGCAATGGCACGAAGCACTGTTTCTGGTGGCTACGCACAGAGCGACTATCAGGGCGTTGCTAACAAAGCTAACGGCTTCAACCTGAAATACCGTTACGAAAACGGTAACGACCCACTGGGTTGGATTGGCTCTTTCACCTACACCGAAAAAGATAACACTGACTCTGGTATCTACAACAAAGGTCAGTACTACGGCATCACCGGTGGTCCAGCTTTCCGTCTGAACGACTGGGCTAGCATCTATGGCGTTGTAGGTATCGGCTACGGCAAATACCAGCAGAACAGCACCACTGCACGTGACAAATCTGATTCAAGCGACGTAGGTTTCTCCTACGGTGCTGGCATGCAGTTCAACCCAGGCATCGAAAATGTTGCTCTGGACGTTGGTTACGAGCAGAGCCGCATCCGCAACGTTGACGTTGGCACCTGGATCGCAGGCGTAGGTTACAGCTTCTAAGTTGTTTCCCTCAAGCCCAGCCTGGCTGGTGCAATAAAAAATCCGCCCTGTGAGGCGGATTTTTTTTGGCTGATTCAGAGTGGGGCGGATTTCTGTTCCGTTAACATCTCAAGCAGCATAAGACGCAGCGTGAACGGTGAGCGACTCAGCAGCTTCAATAAAAGTGGCTTTTTCATCAGGTTTCCTCCGTTCGCTTTATAATCAGGTATAGCACAGGCTATATTTTGTAGCCATCGCTATTTCGCTAAAATTTGTGCTTCTTTGAGCTTCGTTTACAATGTGGCACCGAGGACTGGTGTGAGCCTTATATGCATCAGAGAATAAGAAGAGGAAGCTGAATGAGTCGTCGCGCAAAAAGTGCAGTGCCTGCGCCACTGAAAGATATCGAAGAGCATGTCGAAGGCTTCCGCCAGGTACGTGAAGCCCACCGTCGCGAGCTAATCGATGACTATGTTGAGCTGATTTCCGATCTGATCCGCGAGTTTGGTGAAGCCCGTCAGGTCGATATGGCCGCCCGTCTGGGGGTCTCGCAGCCGACCGTGGCGAAGATGCTGAAAAGACTGGCCCTGGCCGGCCTGGTGGAGCAGGTTCCTTACCGTGGGGTATTTCTGACCCCGGAAGGCGAAGCCCTGGCCGAAGAGAGCCGCAAGCGGCACTACATTGTGGAAACGTTCCTGCTGGCACTGGGCATCAGCCCGGATACGGCCCGCCGTGATGCGGAAGGGTTAGAACATCATGTCAGTGATGAAACCCTGGCTATCTTCCAGCAATTTTTCGAAAGCCGTCAATAACCCGTTCCACTCTCAGTGAGTCTGTATGGCAACGCTGCTCAGGCCTTTTCTGCACGATCGATTTTTGCATCTGTTAATTTTGCTGGGTCTGATACTGGCCGTTTTTGCCCCCTTCTCACTGCGGGAACTTCCCGGAGCGGTGGACTGGCCGACCATCATGACCCTTTGCGGCTTGCTGATGCTGACCAAGGGAATTGAAGCCAGCGGCTATTTTGACGTGCTGGGGCGGCGGCTGGTGCAGCGTTTTCACCGGCAGCGCACGCTGGCGCTGTTTCTGGTGGCTGCCGCGGCGTTGCTCTCGACCTTTCTGACCAACGATGTAGCCCTGTTTATTCTGGTTCCGCTGACGCTGTCATTGCGTCGGTTCTCTGCGCTGCCCATCGCCCGGCTGATCATCTTTGAAGCGCTGGCCGTCAATGCCGGTTCATTACTGACGCCTATCGGTAACCCACAAAATATTCTGATGTGGCGTCACGGTGAGGCCAGCTTTGCCGGGTTTATCTGGCAAATGCTGCCGCTGGCTACCCTACTGGTGGGGAGCCTGCTGCTGCTGACTTTCTTCTGCTTCTCGCGCAAAAAAATTGAGCTGGTCGCCCAGCAGGATCGGCCACAGTGGCAACGTCCGTTGCTGGTGGCCAGCGTCCTTCTCTATGGCGTTTTTATTGTTTCGCTGGAGCTGGATTACGCCCTCTGGGGATTGCTGCTGGTATTTGCCGTTTTTGCGGTGATGGCGCGGGGGATTCTGCTGAAGATTGACTGGAGCCTGCTGGCGGTATTTATCGCCATGTTTATCGACGTTTATCTGCTGACCCGGCTGCCGGTGTTGCAGACTGCTCTGCACTCTGTTTCAACCTTGTCGGGAGGAGGGCAGTATCTTCTGGCGATCGGCCTGTCGCAGGCGATCAGCAATGTCCCGGCAACCATCCTGCTACTCAGCAGCCTGCCAGCCACCACCCTGATGGCGTGGGCGGTGAATATCGGTGGCTTCGGCTTGCTGCCGGGCTCACTCGCCAACCTTATCGCTCTGCGGATGGCGAAAGATCGCAGTATCTGGTGGCATTTCCATCTCTATTCTCTGCCGATGCTGGTCTGGGCGGTTGCCGTTGGATGGGGGCTGTTTTTAGTAATTAATGCGGCTCAGGCTCAGGGTATTCCTGGTTCGTAAAGAAACGCTGGCATTTGTCAGTTTACGTCCTATTGTTTATAGCAGCGTGAACTTAGCGGATTCGGCCTGAGTCCGCCGTAAACTGATGAGAATTATGGCTAACCAATCAAACTCTCCGTCAGATGATGACCAGCGTCATCAGGATGACAACCCGCAGCAGAACAAAGACCAGCAGCAGGATAACGATCGGCAGCAGGATAATGACCAGCCGGAGCGCAAACGCCCCGGTAAAAAGCCGCTTATTATTCTGGCGATAGTGGTCGTCATCGCCATCATTGTTGCCCTGTGGTTCTGGTTCACTACCCGTAATATAGAAACCACCGATGATGCCTTTACCGAATCGGATGCGGTGACTATTGCGCCAAAAGCCTCAGGTTACGTTACTGAACTGCGGGTCAAAGATAACCAGCGGGTGAAGAAGGGCGATCTGCTGGTGGTTATCGATCCGCGTGATAACACTGCGCAACGCGATCAGGCCCAGGCCCAGCTTGGCCTGGCAATAGCCCAGCTCCATCAGGCGCAGGCTTCGCTGGAACTTTCCAAAGTGCAGTATCCTGCGCAAAAGGACCAGGCGCTGGCTCAGCAGGCTAAAGCCCAGGCCAATTTCCTCAATGCTCAGGAAGATGACCGGCGCCAGCGTGGCGTAGACCCGCGGGCAACCTCGCAGCGTAATATTGATGCAGCCAGCGCCCAGCTGAGAAGCGCCCGTGCCGAGCTGGAAAGCGCTAAAGCTCAGGTGGAAGTCGCTTCGCAAATCAAACTGCAGATTCGTCAGCAGGAAACCAATGTTGAGGCCCGCCAGCAGCAGGTGGAGCAGGCGCAGGCGCAGCTTAATACCGCCAGTCTGAATCTCTCCTATACCGAAGTGCGTGCGCCTTATGATGGCTTTGTCACCAAGCGTAACGTTCAGGTGGGCACCCTGGTTCAGGCAGGCACCGCGCTGTTCTCGCTGGTTTCGCCAGATGTATGGATCACCGCTAACTTTAAAGAATCTCAGCTTGAGCGGATGAATCCGGGCGACAAAGTGGAGATCACCGTGGATGCGTGGCCGGATATGAAGCTGGAAGGCCATGTCGACAGCGTGCAGATGGGTTCCGGCTCGCGCTTTTCCACTTTCCCGTCGGAAAATGCCACCGGGAACTACGTGAAGATCGTGCAGCGTGTGCCGGTAAAAATCGTGGTGGATAAAGGGCTGGATCCGAATAAGCCGCTGCCTCTGGGTCTGTCAGTTGAACCTAAGGTGACGGTGGAATGAGTCACAGCGAGAGCTGGAAACCGGCCAGCAATCCCTGGCTGGTCGCCATGACGGTTACGCTGGCGGTGTTCATGGAGATCCTGGACACCACTATCGTTAACGTTGCGCTGCCTCACGTTGCCGGTTCACTCTCTTCCAGCTATGACGAATCCACCTGGGTACTGACCTCGTATCTGGTTGCCAACGGCATTGTCCTGCCGATCTCTGCTTTCCTCAGCCGGTTATTTGGCCGTAAACAGTTCTTCCTGATCTGTATCGTGATGTTTACCGTCTGCTCCTTCCTGTGCGGGATCGCCACCGAGCTGTGGCAAATTATCCTGTTCAGGGTCTTACAGGGCTTTTTTGGCGGCGGGCTACAGCCGGTGCAACAATCTGTGCTGCTGGATTATTTCAAGCCGGAAGATCGCGGCAAGGCGTTTGGACTCTCCTCCATTGCGATTATCGTAGCGCCCGTGCTGGGTCCGACGCTGGGTGGCTGGATCACCGATAATTATAGTTGGCGCTGGGTCTTCTTCATTAATATTCCCGTGGGAATTTTCAGCGTGATGGCGATCTACCAGCTGCTGGAAGATCCGCCGTGGGAGCGCAAGTGGGCCAAAGGCAAGCTGACGATCGACTATATCGGCATCAGCCTGATTACTCTCGGGCTGGGGTGTTTGCAGGTAATGCTGGATCGCGGTGAGGATGACGACTGGTTCAGCTCCAGCTTTATTGTGACCTTTGCCATTCTGACGATTATCGGGCTGGTGGGGGCGGTTTACTGGCTGCTCTATGCTAAAAAGCCGGTGGTCGATCTGCATGTGCTCAAGGATAAAAACTTTGCCGTCGCCAGTATCTTGATGGCGGGCATGGCAGCAATCCTCTATGGCAGTTCGGTGGTGATCCCGCAGCTTGCCCAGCAGGATTTAGGCTATACCGCCACCTGGTCGGGGCTGGTGCTCTCGCCCGGTGCCGTACTGATCGTGCTGTCGATCCCGCTGGTGCTGAAATTGATGCCCATTATTCAGACGCGCTGGATCATCGCCTTTGGCTTTACCTGCCTGTTTGTCTCGTTTATCTATTCCGCCACCTTAACGCCGGATGTGGATTTCACCACGCTGGTGCTGATGCGTAGCGCGCAGACCATCGGGCTGGGCTTCCTGTTTGTACCGCTGACCACCATAGCTTTCGTGACCATTCCGCAACGGCTTAATGCCGATGCCGCAGCGCTGTTTACCATGTGCCGTAACGTGGCGGGGTCGGTAGGCATTTCGCTCTCCACGGCGATGATCACCGAACGGCAACAGGTGCACAGTGCCAGCATGGTGCACAACATGTCGCCGCTAAACGAGCCCTTCAACCTGACCGTTGAACGCTGGGCGCAGGGGGTGAGAGATTTCACCACGGCGGTAGGCGACCCGGTCACTATAGCTACCGGGCAACTCTATAAAGAGATGATTGCTCAGGCGCGTATTCTGGCCTATGTCGATGTCTTTATGGGCCTGAGTATTGTGGCGCTGATCCTTATTCCTTTTTGTTTACTGCTCTCGCCGATCAAAAGCGAAGGCAGTGCTGGAGCACACTGATGTTCGTTTATCCCCAATTTATGCGTTCCCGGCTCAGCGTGTTGATGGCCACCCTGGCGCTGTCCGCCTGTTCCGTGGGGCCTGATTATCATGCGCCGCAACCGGTCACACCGGGCTCATTTAACAGCATCAGGTCCGACAGTGGATCCAATCCGCAGGCCACAGTGACCAATCCCAACTGGTGGAAGTCCTTTAACGATCCGCAGTTAAACAGCCTGATCGACCGGGCAATTGCCGGAAACCTGAGCCTACAGCAGGCGGTGTTGCGCATTGCCGGATCGCGTCAGCAGCTGAATCAGGCGCGTGGCGCGTGGTTCCCTTCGGTCAACGGCAAGCTCTCCGCCCAGCGTCAGCAGTTGGGGATCAAAGGCGAGCTGGAATCCAACGGCGTCTATAACCAGGCTGACCCGGAAATCAGCTCGGCGCTGAACGGCCTGACTCAGCCCGTGGCGCTCTATCAGGGCAGCTTTGATGCCTCCTGGGAGCTGGATTTATGGGGCAAAGTGCGTCGTCAGGTTGAAATGGCGGATGCGCAACAGCAGGAATCGGTTGAGAGCCGCAACGATGCGCTGGTGTCGCTTGAGGCGGAAGTGGCGCGGACTTACCTGCAACTTCGTGGCGCGCAGTCCGTAAGCCGGACGCTGCAAACGCAGATTGAGGTCGCTCAGCAGACCGTGGAGCTGACCCAGAGTCAGCAGCGTAACGGGCTGGCACCGCAGATGGACGTGGAAAACGCCCGGGCGCAACTCAGCTCGCTTCGCGCGCAACTGCCACAGTATCAGTCACAAATTCACCAGGCGCTGAATGGTCTGGCCGTGCTGGTCGGCAAGCCGCCAGGCGCGCTGGATGCCGAGTTGTTGACTGAAAAAGCGTTGCCGCCGTTGCCAAAAGTGGTGCCGGTTGGATTACCTTCCACCCTCGCCAGACGCCGGCCAGATGTGCGTCAGGCAGAGGCCCAGCTTCATGCCGCTACAGCCAGCATTGGCGTGTCGGTGGCGCAGTTGTTCCCGGATTTGTCACTGACCGGCCAGTTCGGTATGCGCAATACCGATACCAGCTACCTGGATAACTGGAGCAGCCACTTTTACAGCTTCGGCCCGTCGGTATCGATCCCGATTTTCCAGGGCGGACGACTGGTCTCCAGCGTCAAGCTGGCGAGGGCAGAACAGGCCAGTGCTGCCCTTGGCTATCGTCAGACCGTTTTAACGGCGCTGCAGGATGTGGAGAATGCGCTGGTCAGCTACCGTACCGATCAACAGCAGGTGGAGGGACTTGACCAGACCGTGGAGGCGTTACAGAACACCTTTGATCTGGCTAATGACAGCTATGGCAAAGGGCTCTCCTCGTTTATTGACGCGCTGGATGCCCAGCGTCAGCTTGCTCAGGCGAAGCAGCAGGCCGCTCAGGCAAGAGTGCAAAGCAGTCTGGATCTGGTGGCACTCTACAAAGCGCTGGGTGGCGGCTGGGAGCTGTATCAGAACGTGAAAATGCCGGACTATCCGGTATTTGGCCCGGCAGAAGGGGTCAATAAGCCGGTCAACTGACCGGTGTGGCAGTAGCCTTTGCGCTTTTAACCCGCGGCTGTGACGGAGAGGGATTCCGTTTCACAGCCTGCGTAGCTGGCAATGCCCGGCAGATAAACTCACTCTCCTGAGCGATCGACTAGCTTTCCGTAACAGAAATAGCAAAAAAAAACGAAATGAAATTTTTATTTTTAACTGCATAAAATTCAGCCAATCTGCTTTTCGACACGCCTTGCCCTTTTAAACAACCATTTCAATCCACTAATGCGCCACGGGTCACATTCTTCCCGCCGCAACGCGCGCCATGTCTCAAAATTAAATTTCATATTTAATGAAAATGAAAAAAATAAACTAAATTGTCAGTTGCACGGGAGCGTCGCTGTTGCAGGGCATTTCCCGGCTGAACCTTTTCTGTCAGGTATGATTATGGGGTCAAAAAGATCATGGCAAAAGAACAGTATCTCACTCCCAGCAGGGCCTCTGGCCCTAACAGCGAAACCCGTACCGAACCTTTTGTAAAAATTATCGCTATCGTTGCCACGCTGGGTGGCCTGTTATTTGGATACGATACCGGCGTTATCTCTGGTGCCCTGCTGTTTATGGGCGACGAACTTCATCTCACGCCGTTTACCACCGGTCTTGTCACCAGCTCCCTGCTGTTTGGTGCCGCATTTGGCGCGCTGTTCTCTGGTCACTTTGCCGCTGCAGCCGGGCGTAAGAAAATCATCATTATCCTTGCCGTGCTGTTTGCCACAGGCGCACTGGGAACCGCACTGGCACCGGATGTGCACTGGATGATTTTCTTCCGCCTGGTTCTGGGCGTGGCCGTAGGGGGAGCCTCGGCTACGGTACCGGTCTATATTGCCGAAATCGCACCTGCCAACAAGCGCGGGCAGTTGGTGACGCTGCAGGAATTAATGATTGTCTCCGGTCAGATGCTGGCCTATATCTCCAATGCCGGTTTTAATGCGGCCTGGGGCGGCGAAACCACCTGGCGCTGGATGTTAGCCGTCGCCACCATTCCTGCCGTGGCCCTGTGGTTTGGGATGATGTTCATGCCTGACACCCCACGCTGGTACGCGATGAAAGGTCGCCTGGCAGAGGCGCGTAAAGTCCTGGAACGCACCCGCGCCAAAGCCGATGTGGAGTGGGAGCTGGCCGAGATTGAAGAAACGCTCTGTGAAGATGAAAACAAAGCGAAGCCAGGACTGCGTGAACTCCGGAAACCCTGGTTATTTAAACTGTTCCTGATTGGTGTGGGGATTGCTGTTATTCAGCAACTGTCGGGCGTGAACACCATTATGTATTATGCGCCGACCATGCTGAAAGCGGTGGGGATGAGTACCGACTCAGCCTTGTTCGCCACCATTGCCAATGGCGCTATCTCCGTGTTGATGACATTTGTCGGCATCTGGCTGCTGGGGAAAATAGGTCGCCGCACCATGACGATGATTGGGCAGTTTGGCTGTACCGCCTGTCTGCTGTTTATCGGTGCCGTCAGCTATTTTATGCCTGAAACCATCAATGGCGAAGTTGACGTGTTCCGGGGCTATATGGTGCTGCTGGGTATGCTGATGTTCCTCAGCTTCCAGCAGGGGGCGCTATCACCGGTTACCTGGCTGTTGCTCTCTGAGATCTTCCCGACCCGTCTGCGCGGCATCTTTATGGGCGGCGCAGTCTTTGCGATGTGGATCGCCAACTTCCTTATCTCTCTGGCCTTTCCGGTCCTGCTTTCAAGCGTGGGCCTGGCGGGTGCCTTCTTTGTCTTCGCCTTTATCGGCCTGTTCGGCGCTGCGTTTGTGATTAAATGCGTCCCTGAAACCCGTAACCGCAGTCTGGAACAGATTGAGCATTACCTGCATGACTGGCTGAATGATGAGGTGGAAACGCGTCCGGTGCCGGCTCCGAAACGTGAAGCAGAAAGCCACTGACGGAAAGTAAAAGCAGTAGCTGGGGTGGCGGTGTATTCGCCGCCCCTTTTTTTGGCATAATGCGCGCTGATTCACATTCCTCACATCGCAAACGAAAGGCAATCCTGTGCTAGTTTCCAGCAACGTCACCATGCAGTTTGGCAGTAAGCCGCTGTTCGAAAACATCTCTGTCAAATTTGGCGGCGGCAACCGCTATGGCCTGATCGGTGCCAACGGCAGCGGCAAGTCCACCTTTATGAAAATTCTGGGTGGGGATTTAGTTCCTTCTGCCGGTAACGTGGCGTTGGATCCCAACGAACGTATCGGTAAGCTGCGCCAGGATCAGTTCGCCTTTGAAGCGTTCAGCGTGCTGGACACGGTGATCATGGGCCACGGCGAGCTGTGGGAAGTGAAAGAAGAGCGTGACCGCATCTATGCGCTGCCAGAGATGAGCGAAGAAGACGGTTACAAAGTGGCCGATCTCGAAGTCACTTACGGCGAGATGGACGGTTACACCGCTGAAGCCCGTGCAGGCGAACTGCTGTTAGGCGTGGGTATTCCGCTGGAACAGCATTACGGCCCGATGAGCGAAGTGGCACCGGGCTGGAAGCTGCGTGTGCTGCTGGCGCAGGCGCTGTTCTCAAACCCGGAAATCCTGCTGCTCGATGAACCGACGAACAACCTGGACATCGATACCATTCGCTGGCTGGAGCAGGTGCTGAACGAACGTAACAGCACCATGATCATCATTTCGCACGACCGTCACTTCCTGAACATGGTCTGCACCCATATGGCTGACCTGGATTACGGCGAGCTGCGCGTATTCCCTGGCAACTACGATGAGTATATGACGGCGGCGACCCAGTCACGTGAGCGTCTGCTCTCTGATAACGCCAAGAAAAAAGCGCAAATCAACGAACTGCAGTCGTTTGTCAGCCGCTTCAGCGCGAACGCCTCCAAGTCCCGTCAGGCAACATCCCGTGCCAAGCAGATCGACAAAATCAAGCTGGAAGAAGTTAAAGCTTCCAGCCGTCAGAACCCGTTTATCCGCTTCGATCAGGACAAGAAACTGTTCCGTAACGCCCTGCAGCTTGAATCCCTGACTAAAGGTTTCGATCAGGGTCCACTGTTTAAGAACGTGAATCTGCTGCTGGAAGTGGGTGAAAAGCTGGCGATCATCGGTCCGAACGGTATCGGTAAAACCACGCTGCTGAAAACGCTGGTGGGTGAACTGCAGCCGGATAACGGTGAAGTGAAATGGTCTGAGAATGCCCGTATTGGTTACTACGCGCAGGATCACGCCCATGACTTTGCTAACGACCTGAACGTTTTCGACTGGATGAGCCAGTGGAAACAGGAAGGCGACGACGAGCAGGTTATCCGCGGTATTCTGGGTCGTCTGCTGTTCAGCCAGGATGACATCAAAAAGCCGGCTAAGGTGCTCTCCGGTGGTGAGAAAGGCCGTATGCTGTTCGGTAAGCTGATGCTGCAAAAGCCTAACGTGCTGATCATGGATGAACCAACCAACCACCTGGATATGGAATCCATCGAAGCGATCAACATGGCGCTGGAGATGTACGAAGGCACGCTGGTGTTTGTTTCTCACGACCGTGAATTCGTCAGCTCGCTGGCTACCCGCGTGATTGAAATGACCCCAGGCAAGTTCAAAGACTTCACCGGCAACTACGAAGACTACCTGCGTAGCCAGGGCATTAACTGATTCTGTTGTTGCACTGATTGCCACAAGAGGGGATCGCCAGATCCCCTTTTTTTATGCCTGAAATCTGCTCATAATGGCGCGTCAAATCCTCTCAACTCACCATCCTGTTACAGCACTTCCACCCGGTTTTTTCCCAGAGTTTTTGCCTGATACAGCGCTTTATCTGCCTGACTGATCAAGGTGTGGCGATCGAAGGCCGTAAGACCGGCTGGCATGATATGCAGACCGACGCTGATGGTGACCACTTTGCTGGGGTGATCGCTGTTCTGATGAGGAATGCCCATCTCTGCCACGGCCTCTACCGCGCCCCTGGCAAAGCGCAGAGCTTCTTCCTGCGTGGTATCGCGCAGGATCACCGCAAACTCTTCTCCCCCATAGCGGGCAATCAAATCATCGGGAGGGTGGGAAACCGTCAGCAGCGCATCTCCGACTCTCTTCAGGCAGTCATCACCCGCAAGATGGCCATAGGTATCGTTAAACCGCTTGAAAGAATCCACATCGATCATCAGTAACGCCATCGGCTTTCTTAATTTCAGCGATCGTTCCAGGCTGTGGTCCAGATAGAGATCGAACTGCCTGCGATTGGCCAGCCCGGTCAGGCTGTCCACCAGGGCCAGAGTTTGCAGCGTGCGGTTCATACTGGTGAGCTGATCGCGTACCTGGGTCAGTTCCGCCTGATCGCGGATGTGCTGACTTAAATTTCGCAGCAGAAAATAGCCCAGCGTGATGATCACCAGCAATAACAACGCGCCCAGTATCATATAAACCAGCAGATCAGTTAACCAGGCCTTTACCAGCAGGGCCTTTTCGTAACCAACCACCACCACCAACGGATAACGTTTCATACTCGCATAGCCGAATATCCGTTCAACACCGTCGAGGGCGGCCTTATAAGTTGCTGTACCTTCAGGTGAGGCTTTCAACAAATCGGTGAACAGGGGGCTTTTTGCGGCGATATTGCGGTTGATCATTTCATTGCCGTAGGGACGGGCATACAGCACGTTGCCGCTGCTGAGGATCAGTGCCAGCATTCCGCGATCGCCCAGGTTGTAGTAACTGAAAATCTGGCGGAAATAGTTGACCCTGAGGGTGGCGAGCAGCACGCCGCGGAAGGAGCCATCGCGATTATTTAACCGCATTGAGACCGGAATGATCCATTCACCCGTAGTCCGGCTGCGGATCACATTACTGATGAGCGCCCCGGGATCGGTATGCGTCTTGTGCCAGATGAAATAGGCGCGGTCGTTATTCGGCTGGTGTTGCTTCAGTAAACCTTCTGAAGTGACCACCCAGTTGCCCTGGTCATCATAAACAAACAGGCCGTGCAGCTGAGGAAGCGAAGTTTTGCGTTCGCTGAGCAGGATACGCAGATAGGTCAGCCTTTCATGATCCAGACCGACCAGTGAGATACGGTCCCGCAGATCCTGGAGCGTCAGGTCAATGGGCAGAATTGAGTCTTCAGACTGGCGTGAAACGGATTGCGAAAGATTGCGGGCATCTTTTTGCACTTCATGATTCAGGCGTTCCCAGCTGTTGATCATCACCCAGCATGAGACAAGCAGCACCGCGCTGACGATCACCAGCAAAAAGGTAATCAGCATCCGGCGCAGGTTGTGAATGCTGAGATCGGTTTGTCTCTCCGGCTCCCTGGCCATCAGTTATTTTCCCTTTTTGCTGGTGTTATCATTGACTGATTATAGTGCCAGCAGGAAAAGCGCGTTGTTTTTCCTTTCAAAACCTCTTATGGAGTGAAAAATAGCTTCCGGCAGATGCGATTGGGATGAAGAAATTATCAACCGCCGCACACTTCGCAAGCCGGATCTTTCGCCAGTTTGATTTCGCGAAATTGCAGAGTCATCGCATCATACATCAGCAGTTTTCCTGCCACGCTGTTGCCGTAATCGGCCAGCAGCCGGATAGCTTCCATCGCCTGCAGGGAACCGATCACTCCCACCAGCGGCGCCATCACACCCGCCTCCACACAGCTTAGCGTGGACTCGCCAAATAAACGGCTTACACAACGGTAGCAGGGCGCATCCTCCTGCCAGCGGAACACGCTGATCTGGCCTTCCATGCGAATGGCCGCGCCGGAAACCAGCGGCGTTTTGCTGGCATAACATAGCCTGTTCAACTGTTCTCGCGTGGAGACGTTATCGGTACAGTCCAGCACCACATCGTGGCGAGAAATCAGCGCCAGCAACGCCTCGTCATCAAGCTGCCGGTCAACCGTTTCCAGGGTGATATGCGGATTGATGGCGCTGAGCTGTTGACGTGCTGATTCCACTTTCGCCACGCCAATCTGGCTGTCGCGATGCAGAATCTGACGTTGCAGATTGGAGAGGGAGACGCTGTCAAAATCCAGCAGCGTGAGATGCCCCACGCCAGCGGACGCAAGCCAGGGGCTGGCTGCACAGCCTAAACCGCCCAGACCGACGATCAGCGCTTTTGAGGCTTTGAGCTTCTCCTGCCCGTCGAAGTCAAAACCCCGCAGCACAATCTGACGATTGTAACGCAGGCTCTCTTCATCACTGAGTTCCGGCAGCATCTCAGCCCTCCAGCAGACTGTTAAAGGGTTCGACCTCAACCCAGTCGCCGGCTTCAACGTTGCCCCGTTCACGCTCCAGTACGATAAAGCAGTTGGCCTGGCTGAAAGAGCTGAAGATATGGGAACCCTGTGGCCCGGTCGTCAGTACTTCCAGTTCGCCCTGCGCATTGCGCTGCAACAGACCACGCTGGAAATCGAGGCGGCCCGGCGACTTTTTCAACGCGCTGGCCGTTTTTACCCGCTGCCGGGGAGGCAGCGCTGGACCCTGCTGACCGGTGAGTTTTGCCAGTAAAGGCTGAACCAGTTGATAAAAGGTCAGGGCGGCCGAGACCGGGTTGCCTGGCAGGCCGCAGAACCAGCTGTCGGTCAGGCGGCCAAAAGCGAAAGGTTTGCCGGGTTTGATTGCCAGCTTCCAGAAGCTGATCTCACCCAGCTCTTCCAGCATGCTTTTGGTGTAATCCGCTTCACCCACTGACACGCCGCCGCTGCTGATCACCACATCGGCCTGACTGTCTGCCTGGCGGAATGCGTCGCGCAGCGCCTGCGGATCGTCACGGATAATGCCGAGGTCAATCACTTCACAGCCGAGCTTGTCCAGCATCAGGTGAACAGCAAAGCGGTTGGTGTCATAAATCTGACCCTCGGCAAGCGGTTGCCCCACGGGCTGAAGTTCATCGCCGGTTGAGAACACGGCGACACGAAGCTTACGCAGCACCTGCACTTCGGGAACGCCCAGCGAGGCTAGCAGGGGAAGTTCAGCGGCTCCGAGACGGGTTCCCGCCTTGAGAACCGTGGCTCCCTGCACAATATCTTCGCCCGGCAGGCGGATATTCTGGCCCTGGAAAACTTCAGCGTTAATGCGGATTGACTCGCCATCCTGCTCCGTCTGTTCCTGCATCACCACCGCTTCGGTTCCCGGAGGAACGGGAGCACCGGTCATAATGCGTACGCAGCTTCCCGCTGGCCACTCGCCCTTAAAGGGAGCGCCAGCAAAGGCTTTTCCGGCAATGCTCAGCGGCTGCATGGAGAGTTCCGCCAGGCGCAGCGCATAACCATCCATCGCGGAGTTGGCGAAAGGCGGCACGTTAACCGGCGAGGTTACGGCGCAGGAGGTGATACGTCCGGCGGCGGCTGGCAGGGGCAGGATTTCTGTTTCGGTCACGGGCGAAACAGCCGCCAGCATTGTTGCCAGCGCATCGTCAAGCGAGATCAAACCCGCGGTAAAGGCTTCCATAATGTCTCCAGCGTGACCTGAGGGTCAGGCAGTCATCCAGTTAAGAGGGCGTTATTATGGCGCGAATTCCCCGCCGGGTCACGCGAACCCAGGACCGGTTATAAGACAGAACCTTTGGGTATTATCAGCCAGCGAACATTCTGCTTTACATCACTTTACAGCCTGCCTATAGTCGAAAACGGCTTAATACTTAAGAATTTCATTCTAACTCAGTGTTTTTCATGCTGATTTGAGACGCAGGGTAAACCGGATTATGGTCAGAGCAGTCATCGCAATTCACGGTGGTGCTGGCGCAATCGCCCGCGCCAGCATGAGCGCAGAGAAAGAGCAGCGTTATATTCAGGCCCTGTCAGAGATTGTCACCAGTGGGCAGGCGATCCTTGCAGGCGGCGGGAGCGCCCTTGATGCCGTGACCGAGGCGGTGCGCCTTCTGGAAGAGTGCCCGTTGTTTAACGCGGGTAAAGGTGCCGTCTTTACCCATCAGGGCACCCACGAGCTGGATGCCTGCGTAATGGACGGACGCACACTGGAAGCGGGCGCGGTGGCGGGCGTAACCAGAGTGCGTAACCCGGTGCTGGCCGCCCGTTCGGTACTGGAAAAAAGCCCTCATGTGCTTTTTATTGCTGAAGGGGCAGAGCAATTTGCCGCTGAGCAGGGGCTGGAACAGGTTTCACCTGACTTTTTCTCCACGCCTGAGCGCTGGGATCAGTTACAGCGCGCGCTACACTCCGATCGCGCCGTGCTGGATCATGATGGTGCAGCGCAGACTTCGGACGATCCCCTGGATCCCGATCGCAAGTTCGGCACTGTCGGTGCCGTAGCGCTTGATCTCTCTGGCAACCTGGCAGCAGCAACCTCAACCGGCGGCATGACCAACAAACAGGCCGGACGCGTGGGTGATTCGCCGGTTATCGGCGCTGGTTGTTATGCGAACAACGCCAACGTCGCCGTCTCCTGTACCGGCACCGGCGAGGTCTTTATGCGTACTCTGGCCGCTTATGATATTGCCGCGCTGATGGAATACGCCGGACTGTCACTGAAAGAAGCCAGCGACCGCGTGGTGATGGAAAAAATTCGGGTTCTCGGTGGAAGCGGCGGCGTTATTGCCGTCGATCGTGACGGCAACGTTGCGCTACCCTTCAACAGCGAAGGCATGTACCGGGGCTATGGCTACGTCGGCGATGCGCCGAACGTAGGTATTTACCGCGAAGAATAAGGATGCAGGATGTCGGTGACCACTGACCTGCCTGCCGGGCAGGTACTTTCAGTCAGAAACCTCAGCGTCAGCTTCCGTCAGGAAGAGGGGGTTGTACACGCGGTGAAAAACCTGTCGCTGGATGTTCAGCGTGGCGAAACGCTGGCTATCGTTGGTGAATCGGGTTCCGGAAAATCCGTCACCTCGCTGGCGCTGATGCGTCTGGTAGAGCAGGGCGGTGGCAGCATCGACAGCGGGGAGATATGGCTGCGCAGGCGTAACGATCGGCTGGTCAATCTGGCCAGCGCCCGTCAGTCACAACTGCGTGGCATTCGTGGTGCCGATATGGCGATGATTTTCCAGGAGCCGATGACCTCGCTGAACCCGGTCTTTGCGGTGGGGGAACAGATTGCCGAATCTATTCGTCTGCATCAGGGCAAAAGCCATCGCGAAGCGCTGAAAGAAGCGGAGCGGATGCTGGATCTGGTGCGCATTCCCGAAGCTAAAAACGTGCTTTCACGCTTCCCGCATCAGCTCTCTGGCGGTATGCGTCAGCGGGTGATGATTGCGATGGCGCTCTCCTGCCGGCCTGCGCTGCTGATCGCTGATGAACCTACCACCGCGCTGGATGTAACCATTCAGGCACAAATTTTACAGCTGATCCGCGTGCTGCAAAAAGAGATGCAGATGGGGGTGATATTTATCACCCACGATATGGGCGTGGTGGCCGAAATGGCCGATCGCGTGCAGGTGATGTATCGCGGTGACGTGGTGGAAACCGGCCCGGTCGACGCCATTTTCCAGAACCCGCAACAGCCCTATACCAAAGCTCTGCTGGCCGCTGTCCCCAAACTAGGCTCAATGACAGGGCAGCCTTTCCCGGCAAAATTCCCGCTGATTACTCAGCAGGAGGGCGAAATACAGATCCCTCAGGATACGGTAGTGGCCGGGAGTGAACCGGTATTACAGGTCAGGGATCTGGTTACCCGCTTTGATATCCGCAGTGGCATTCTGAATCGCGTTACCCGGCGGGTACACGCGGTGGAAAAAGTCAGTTTCGACCTGCGCCGTGGCGAGACGCTGGCGCTGGTGGGTGAATCCGGCTGTGGTAAATCCACCACCGGACGCTCTTTACTGCGCCTGGTCGAAAGCCAGGGGGGCAGCATCACCTTCGACGGTAAACGGATTGATAACCTGTCCGGCGCGGCGCTTTCTCATCTGCGGCGCGATATCCAGTTTATTTTTCAGGATCCTTATGCCTCGCTGGATCCCAGACTGACCGTCGGTTTCTCAATCATGGAGCCGCTGCTGGTTCACGGGCTGGCGAAAGGGCAGGAAGCGGAAAATCGGGTGGCCTGGCTGCTGGAACGTGTTGGCCTGCTGCCGGAACATGCAAGACGCTATCCGCATGAGTTCTCCGGAGGACAACGCCAGCGAATCTGTATCGCCCGCGCGCTGGCGTTGAATCCAAAAGTAGTGATTGCCGACGAATCCGTTTCGGCACTGGATGTCTCTATTCAGGCGCAGATCGTGAATCTGATGCTCGACCTCCAGCGGGAATTTGGCATCGCCTTCCTGTTTATTTCCCATGATATGGCAGTAGTAGAGCGCATCAGCCATCGCGTGGCGGTGATGTACCTCGGGCAGATTGTGGAAATTGGTCCACGCCAGTCGGTTTTTGAAAATCCTCAGCATCCTTATACCCGCAAGCTGATGTCTGCCGTGCCGGTGGCCGATCCCAGCCATCGTCGTCGTGAACGAGCCTTGCTGGTGGACGAAATACCCAGCCCGATCCGTGCCCTTGGGGACGAACCGATCGTGGCGCCGCTGACCGAAGTCAGTGCCGGACACTATGTTGCCCGTCATGCCATTGGCGGTGTCTGATTTGCTGCACAACAACAAGGACTTCAGGAGATGAACGTAAAATGATGATTCATAGCAAACGTAAGTTACTGTTAACCGCCGGTTTACTCAGCAGCTTTGCCGCCGTTCCCGCCTGGGCGGCGAAAGACGCGGTGATTGCTGTAGGCTCCAATTTCACCACCCTGGATCCCTACGACGCAAACGATACCCTGTCGCAGGCGGTGGCCAAATCTTTCTATCAGGGCCTGTTTGGTTTTGACAAAGAGATGAAGCGGGTAAACGTGCTGGCCGAAAGTTTTGACGCCAGCAAAGATGGGCTGACCTATACCATCAAATTGCGCAGCGGCATCAAGTTCCAGGACGGCACCGACTTCAACGCAGAAGCGGTCAAGGTCAACCTGGATCGCGCCAGCAATCCGGATAATCATCTCAAACGCTACAACCTGTTTAAGTCTGTGGCGACCACGGAAGTGGTAGATCCCACCACCGTTAAAATCACCCTGAAACAGCCTTTCTCCGCCTTTATCAACACTCTGGCCAGCCCGGCAGCAGCGATGATTTCACCCACCGCGTTGAAAAAATATGGCAAAGAGATTGGCTTCCATCCGGTGGGAACCGGCCCGTATGAGCTGGAAACCTGGAATCAGACCGATTTCGTCAAGGTGAAAAAATTTGCCGGCTACTGGAAGAAGGGCTATCCGAAGCTCGACACCATCACCTGGCGTCCGGTAGTGGATAACAATACCCGTGCAGCGATGTTGCAAACCGGCGAGGCGAACCTGGCTTTCCCGATCCCTTACGAGCAGGCCAAACTGCTGGAGAAAAATCAGAAGCTGGATCTGGTGACCTCTCCTTCCATCATGCAGCGTTATATCAGCTTCAACGTGACGCAGAAACCGTTCGACAATCCTAAAGTGCGTGAGGCGATTAACTACGCCATCAACCGTCAGGCGCTGGTTAAGGTCGCCTTTGCCGGTTACGCAACCCCGGCTACCGGGATTGTGCCGCCAGCCATTCAGTACTCACAGGCTTACCCGGCTCCGGAATATAACCCGGCCAAAGCACGTGAGTTGCTGAAAGAAGCGGGCTTCCCGAACGGTTTCACCACCACCCTGTGGTCTTCTCACAATCACAGCACCGCGCAAAAAGTGTTGCAGTTCACCCAGCAGCAGCTGGCGCAGGTGGGCATTAAAGCCACCGTAACGGCTATGGATGCCGGTCAGCGTGCCGCCGAAGTGGAAGACAAAGGCCAGAAAGAGAGCGGTGTGCGGATGTTCTACACCGGCTGGTCTGCCTCCACCGGCGAAGCAAACTGGGCGCTGACGCCGCTGTTTGCCACCCAGTCCTGGCCCCCGACTATCTTTAATACCGCCTTCTACAGTAATGCTCAGGTGGATAAAGATCTTACCGATGCGTTGAACACCACCGACGGTGAGAAGAAGGCTGCGCTCTATAAAGATGCCCAGGATCGTATCTGGAAAGATCAGCCCTGGGTGCCCCTGGTGGTGGAAAAACTGGTTTCGGCCAACACCAAAAATTTGACGGGCTTCTATGTCATGCCTGACACCTCGTTCAGCTTTGACGACGCCGATCTGAAGTAAACCCCGCTTATGCATCGCGCCTCTCTCACGGGAGGCGCGGCTGTCTGAGGCGCAGGAAAACGCATGCTCAACTATTTTATCCGACGATTACTGGGACTGATCCCCACGCTGCTGATTGTGGCGGTGCTGGTGTTCCTGTTTGTACATATGTTGCCGGGCGATCCGGCTCGTCTGATTGCCGGACCGGAAGCTGATGCCACAGTGGTAGCGATGGTACGCCAGCAACTCGGACTCGATCAGCCTCTTATCCAGCAGTTCTGGCACTTTATCATCAACGCCCTGCAGGGCGATTTTGGTCAGTCGATGGTCTCTAAACGCCCCGTCTCGGGCGAGATTGCCGCGCGCTTTTTCCCCACCCTGTGGCTGACGCTCAGCAGCATGCTGTGGTCGGTTATCTTCGGCATGACCATCGGCATTATCTCTGCCGTGTGGCGTAATCGCTGGCCTGACCGCATCGGCATGACCCTGGCGGTCTCCGGCATCTCCTTCCCGGCCTTTGCGCTGGGGATGTTGCTGATGCAGGTCTTTTCCGTAGAGTTAGGCTGGCTGCCCACGGTTGGGGCGGACAGCTGGAAGCACTATATTTTACCCTCCATCACCCTGGGTGCGGCAGTAGCGGCAGTGATGGCTCGCTTCACCCGAGCCTCCTTTGTCGAGGTGATGCAGGAAGATTATATGCGTACCGCGCGAGCCAAAGGCGTGCGTGAAACCCTGGTGGTGGTGAAACACGGTTTACGCAACGCAATGATCCCGGTGGTGACCATGATGGGCCTGCAGTTCGGCTTCCTGTTGGGAGGCTCAATTGTGGTTGAAGTGGTCTTTAACTGGCCCGGTCTGGGACGGCTGCTGGTGGACTCGGTAGAGATGCGCGATTACCCGGTGGTGCAGGCAGAAGTGCTGCTGTTCTCGCTGGAATTTATTCTTATCAACCTGGTTGTGGATATGTTGTATGCCGCCATCAACCCCGCGATACGTTACAAATAAGGACTCGCGATGAAAAACTGGCGACGTAGCGCGGCACTGTCCGCGATGCCAACGATAAACCGCGTGCGGACGCCCTGGGGTGAATTCTGGCGTCGATTCCGTCGGCAACCCGTGGCGATGATAGCCGGGGCGTTTGTGCTGCTGTTGATCCTGGTCGCGGTGCTTGCTCCCTGGCTGGCGCCCTTCGATGCGGAGAACTATTTTGACTACGACAGGCTCACTGAAGGGCCTTCGTCGATGCACTGGTTCGGCGTGGACTCTCTGGGGCGGGACATTTTCAGCCGCGTGCTGCTGGGCACCCGCCTGTCGCTGATTTCCGGTTTCTTTTCCGTAGCCATCGGCGCGGCAATAGGTTCGGTGCTGGGGCTGCTGGCAGGCTATTACGAAGGCTGGTGGGATCGGATTATCATGCGCATCAGCGACGTGCTGTTTGCCTTTCCGGGGATCCTGCTGGCGATTGCCGTGGTGGCGATCATGGGTTCCGGTATGTCTAATGTGATCATTGCCGTAGCCATCTTCAGTATTCCGGCTTTCGCCCGCCTGGTGCGGGGTAACACGCTGGTGCTGAAGCATATGACCTTTATTGAGTCAGCCCGCAGCATTGGCGCCTCTGATTTCACCATCGTGATGCGCCATATTCTGCCGGGGACTATCTCCTCAATTGTGGTCTATTTTACTATGCGTATTGGAACATCAATTATCACTGCTGCCAGCCTCTCATTTCTGGGTCTTGGCGCACAGCCGCCGACGCCGGAATGGGGCGCAATGTTGAATGAAGCTCGCGCGGATATGGTGATGGCGCCGCATGTGGCCATCTTCCCAAGCCTGGCGATTTTCCTGACCGTGTTGGCCTTCAATCTGTTGGGTGACGGGTTACGCGATGCGCTGGATCCTAAACTGAAAACCTGAATGACCAGGAGCAGGCGATGAAAGAGTTCGATTATCAACAGGATTTCAAAAATATTGATTTTCGCCAGCATCCTGAACTTTATCAGGTGGGGCGAGGAGAGCAGGGGGTGCTGAGTGTCGAGCCCTATAAAGCGGAAATACTGCCACACTGGCGTTTTAAGACGCCAGCCATTGCCGAAGAATCGTCGAAAAAAATCATGCAGATGTTCGAAGATTATCGCAAAGCGGATGATTTCGTGGGCATGGATATGGCCCGCAAGTTTATTCAGATGGGTTACACGCGAGCCAGGCGCTATGCCAACCATAAAGGCGGTAAGAAATACGGCGTTGACCGCGAGCTGTTGCCTTATGAGGTGAACGAAGAGAAGGCCGCCGCCGCCGCTATTTTCAAAACCTGCTGGGATAAGCTTCGCGCCGATGAAGATTATCTTCGCCGCAAGAAACAGCATCAGAAGCAGTACAGCTGACCGGGCAAAAGAACCCGTGTCTGAACAGGACAAAAGCGGATGTATGTTGCCTGGGGGGTTGTATGGAAACCCTGATGGTGGACAGTGAAAGCAGCAGATTTTGCAGATTCTGGCCGCCGGAAGGGCAGGCGGCCAGTAAAATAACGCTTAGATTTTTGTCGCCCAGAGGTCATATTCGTCGGCGTTATCCACCTTCACGCGGACAACGTCGCCAGGCTTCAGCGTTTTCTCACCGTTCAGATAAACCGAACCGTCGATTTCAGGGGCATCCGCCATGCTGCGGCCAATCGCGCCTTCTTCATCCACTTCATCGATAATCACCAGAATTTCACGGCCGATTTTTTCCTGCAGCCGTTCAGCAGAGATGGTCTGCTGGAGTTGCATAAAGCGATCGTAACGCTCGTCCTTCACGGACTCCGGGATCTGATCCGGCAGATCGTTTGCGCCAGCGCCTTCAACCGGGCTGTAGCGGAAACATCCCACACGATCCAGACGCGCCTCTTTCAGGAAGTCGAGCAGCATCTGGAAATCTTCTTCGGTTTCACCTGGGAAGCCGACAATAAAAGTCGAACGCAGCGTCAGATCCGGGCAAATTGTGCGCCAGCGTTTGATGCGTTCCAGCGTGCGCTCAACGGCGCCCGGACGTTTCATCAATTTAAGAATGCGCGGGCTGGCGTGCTGCAGAGGAATATCCAGATAAGGCAGAATTTTACCTTCCGCCATCAGTGGGATCACGTCATCCACATGCGGGTAAGGGTAGACATAATGCAGACGCACCCATACGCCGAGTTTACCCAGTTGCTCACACAAGCTGACCATGCTGGTTTTCACCGGCGATCCGTTCCAGAAACCGGTACGGTGCTTTACATCCACGCCGTAAGCAGAAGTATCCTGCGAAATGACCAGCAGCTCTTTTACGCCAGATTCGGCCAGGCGTTTCGCTTCATCCAGCACTGAACCGATCGGGCGGCTGTCGAGATCGCCACGCATGGAAGGAATGATGCAGAAGGTGCAGCGATGGTTGCAGCCTTCGGAAATTTTCAGATAAGCATAGTGACGTGGCGTCAGCTTCACGCCCTGTTCCGGCACCAAACTCAGGAAGGGATTGTGCGCAGGCTTGGGAACATATTGATGCACGTGCGACAGCACCTGCTCATAGCTGTGCGGCCCGGTGATCTCCAGCACTTTGGGATGCACTTCACGGATCTGGTTTTCTTTTGCGCCCAGGCAACCGGTAACGATCACTTTTCCGTTTTCATTCAGTGCTTCACCGATCGCTTCCAGCGATTCCTGTACCGCGCTGTCGATAAATCCGCAGGTGTTAACGATGACGATTTCAGCATCGTCGTAGCGCGGCACGACTTCGTAGCCTTCAATTCTCAGTTCAGTGAGGATGCGTTCTGAATCGACGAGGTTTTTGGGGCAGCCTAAAGAGACGAATCCGACTCGTGGTGCCGTTGTTGTATTTTGCGACATGACTTACCTGTTTAGCACAGCAATTTTGCGCGGGATTTTACCCATCTCTGAGCAGGATTTATATAGCAATATTAAGACCAGGGAGATTCTCTGGAAAATGAGGAGGGACCGATTTCAGTTCCTGTCACGGAAGTTATTCGCAATTTGGGAAAAGTAACTAAGTAAGCGAGTATCCTGTCCCGACATCTTTTTATGTGCGTCAGGTGAGATTACAGCCAGCAAGCTGAAGTGATACTCGTCGCTGAAGCCAAAAGTATAGATAAGATAATCGTTACTTGTTCGTCTGAATTGACGACGCTGACCGTTGAAATCGTTGCCTGAAAGATCAAGGTGAATATGCCAAACCTGACTGTCACGGTATTGCGCAGGAAAATCAAACTGCACATCGCGGCCAAAAAGCACCGATCGGGCACATTGTTCTTTGTATAGCCTGAAGTCGGAAAGTAGCTGCGCTTTTAACTGAGGATATTTGATAAATGCAGGGGTGAAAAATTGCGACAAAGTCTCGGCATTATAATCGACTGTAACCTTTGTCATTGCTTCACTCCCTGATCAATGAATTTGGTTTGCGGCCTGATTCCCAACAGACAAGAGATGGCGCATTGCTACCGGGTCGACCGAAGTAACAATGCTTTCGGTATCAGCAGTTATCTGGTCTGTCAGATGAAGGAGGCTTTTTGCCGCCGTTGTAGCCGCCTGAAGTGCTTTATAGCAGGTTACGACTTCTTCAGAAGTGGTAACTTCAAGCTGGCGTTGAATCAGCGAGACCATCCCAGCCATAACTACATAATCAGCAGCTACCGTGCCCCGGAATTCCATTGCCAGTTGCTCAGCCCTGCCGAAATCAGAATCACCCAGCGTGAGAAGCTGGGAATAAATATGTTGAGAAGAAGCTTTGATTCCTTCCAGCAATTCAAGAATCTCGGTGAGATTCAGCGTATCGCCAAAACTGGAAACCTGATTCCTGATATGACTTTCAGCTTTGCTTTCACTGAGCGCGGGTTCACCTTGTGTTCCCACAAAGGCAAGCAGAGCAGTCATAATGTAGGTCAGGGTATTTTGTTTTTTCATCTCATTCTCCAGTCCGGTGTAAGGCTTACCAGAAGGCCAATTCTACCTCAACACTTTATCTGATTCTAACGATTAAACAGGAAACGGAATACGCTTCGTATAAGTAACATCTTTACTTGTGCTAAAAGCGTCACGGCACCTGCGACGCTTAATGTTTTGTAAAAACAGCGCCTTTTTCAGCACGTTTCACTAAGTTTAACGGACATCCTCACTCCGGAGAGCAGGCATGCCTCGTCTATTTTCATTGTGTTTACTGGCTGGTTCGATGTTGATGGCCCAGCCTGTGCTGGCTGAAAAGGTCAGCGTGGAACAGTTACAAAAAGGGTTGGATCACCCCTGGGCCGTGGCGTTTCTGCCGGACAATCAGGGCATGTTGATTACTGAACGTTCAGGGCAATTGCGCCACTGGCAGCAGGGCAAGGGGTTGTCCGATCCGGTTGCTGGCGTGCCGAAGGTATGGGCGCAGCGGCAGGGTGGTTTACTGGATGTCGTGCTGGCGCCGGACTTCAGCCAGAACCGCCGCGTCTGGCTGACCTATACCGAAGCCGATGAGGCAGGCCGCGCAGGGGCTGTTGTCGGATACGGAACCCTGAGCAGGGATGCCACTCAACTGACTGACTTTAAAGTTATTCTCCGCCAGCAACCTCAGCTCTCCAGCGGCGCTAATCTGGGCTCCCGTCTGGCCTTTGATGATAAGGGTTATCTGTTCATCACCTTTGGCGATAATTTCCAGGCTGAGTCCTCTCAGGACCTGGGCGCGCTGACCGGTAAAGTGATTCGTCTCAAGGGGGATGGCAGCATTCCTGAAGATAATCCTTTTGTGGGTAAACAGGGCGCCAGGAGCGAAATCTGGAGTTATGGCGTGCGCAATCCTCAGGGACTGGCATTTAACACCCGGACGCAGCAAATGTGGGAAAGCGAGCACGGCCCGCGTGGAGGGGACGAAGTCAATATTGCCGGAAAAGGGAAAAATTATGGCTGGCCGTTAGCGACGTATGGCATTGATTACAGCGGAGCAAAAGTGCCCGGTTCGACGGGGGAAAAGGTGGCGGGAACCGAGCAGCCACTATTCTGGTGGAAAGTCTCCCCGGCACTCAGCGGCATGGCCTTCTACAACGGCACGCGCTTCCCTGAAT
The DNA here is from genome assembly GCF_036865545.1 of Erwinia sp. E_sp_B01_1. Taxonomy (NCBI): domain Bacteria; kingdom Pseudomonadati; phylum Pseudomonadota; class Gammaproteobacteria; order Enterobacterales; family Erwiniaceae; genus Erwinia; species Erwinia sp. E_sp_B01_1. The sequence goes on from NZ_CP142208.1 coordinate 1,583,992, forward strand.
GGAAAAATTCGCTGTTCATTGGCGCATTAAAAGACCAAAGCCTGATTCACCTGACGATAAATGGCGATAAGGTGGAAGAAAAAGAGCGGTTGCTCAAAGATCGCGGCGAACGGATACGGGATGTGCGCATGGGGCCGGATGGCTATCTTTATGTGCTGACTGATGAGTCAGACGGCAAACTGCTTAAGATCGGTCTGGAGAAATAACAGAGCAAACGGCATAAAATCGTTTAAACCAGGGTAAGCTTCCGGCCGGCTTACCCTGTACAGAGCGTCAGAACCCGTTACAACACGACAGGTATGCCATCACCTTTCCCAGCGACAGACTTCCCAGCCACGCTGCTGCGCCAGTTGATGCAGTGGTTCAGCGGGATTGATAACGTGCGCATGGTCAGCATGTTCCAGCAGCGGCAGGTCGTTCATGGAGTCGCTGTATGCCCAGGTTTTCGCGAAAGCACTGTTATTCTGAATCGCCAGCCAGTCATTCAGACGGGTTACTTTACCTTCCCTGTAGGTCATGGTGCCGTAGGTCAGTCCACTGTAGCGGTCATCAACAATTTCCACGCCAATAGCCAGTGCGCCGTGGGCACCAAGCTGCTCAGCAATCGGGACGACAAGATGTTCACCACTGGCAGAGACCACCATCACCGTATCTCCACGCTCTTGATGCCACGCCATTTTTTCGCGGGCTGAGGGATAGACGCGGGGCAGGATATCACGCTGAATAAAGCGCCTGACCCAGCCGGAAACCGTCAGCGTACCCCTGCCTGTCAGGGGGGAGAGTGTGGTCGCCATATACTCCTCCATCGACAAAGATCCCTGATAGTACTGGGCCATTAACGCCTGTTCCTGCTCTATCAGCTCTGCCGGAGCAAAGCCCTGGGATACCAGCCAGCGTAGCCACAGTCCGGTACTGTCCTCACTTATCAACGTTTCATCCAGATCAAACAGCGCTAAATCCATCTTCAGACTCCTCAGAAAAACTTTGTTCAGGTTAGCGGGATTTTGTGACTGGCTTAACTGATCTGCGAAAAATCGGAATTTATCCTGGTTTCAGTAGCGCAAGCAGGCTAAAAAAACCGCAACATCAGGACATATCCCAGATTTATCTAATAAACTCTGAATAACTTTACAGTAATGCTGTTCTTTTTACGGCCGGAAAACGTTAGCGTAGCAGGGTTTCCGCCCGTCACGCTTCGAAAATATTTACCTTTCAAATGGATACTTGGGTCTCGCCATGAAGAAATCGCTGCTCTCCACCCGCGTCATCACTGTGACCGCTACCTCATGTTTACTGGTCACGCTCTCAGCCAGAGCTGAAGAAGCGCCTGCACCTCCTCAGATTGAAGCCAAATCCTGGATATTACTCGACTACAACAGCGGGAAAGTGCTGACGGAATCACATGCTGATGACCGTCTTGACCCGGCAAGCCTGACAAAAATGATGGCCAGTTACGTGGTGGGGCAGGCGCTTAAGGCTAAAAAAATCACCAACGACGATATGGTGACCGTAGGTAAAGATGCCTGGGCTACGGGCAATCCGATCCTGCAGGGTTCCTCTCTGATGTTTCTTAAGCCCGGAGATCGCATCCCTGTTTCAGAACTCAACAAAGGAATTATTATCCAGTCTGGTAATGACGCCAGTATTGCACTGGCAGATTATGTCGCCGGTAGCCAGGATTCCTTTGTGGGGTTGATGAACAACTATGTTCAGGCATTGGGGCTGAAAAATACCCATTTCAAAACGGTACACGGGCTGGATTCCGAAGGGCAGTACAGTACGGCAAGGGACATGGCCCTGATTGGTCAGGCGCTGATCCGCGATGTTCCGGAAGAGTATGCGCTACATAAAGAGAAAGAGTTCACCTTCAACCGCATCCGTCAGCATAATCGCAACCGGCTGTTGTGGAGCACTAACCTGCAGGTCGACGGCATCAAAACGGGCCATACCGCTGGCGCCGGAAACAATCTGGTCGCCTCCGCAGTGAGCGGGGATCAGCGTCTGATTTCAGTGGTGCTGGGGGCTGCAACGGATGGGATTCGCTTCCGCGAGAGTGAAAAACTGCTTACCTGGGGTTTCCGGTTCTATGAAACCATTACCCCTATCAAGGCGGATAAGCCGTTTTCGACCCAGCGCGTCTGGTTCGGGGATAAGAAAGAGGTCAATCTGGGGGTTGCTAAGGATGCCGCCATTACGTTGCCGAAAGGGCAGATCAAAAATCTCAAGGCCAGCTTCACGCTGTCTCAGCCTCAACTTACTGCGCCGCTGAAGAAAAATCAGGTGGTGGGGACCATTAATTTCCAGCTTGACGGCAAAACTGTTGAACAGCGTCCGCTGGTGGTGATGGAAGAGGTAAATGAAGGCGGATTCTTAAGCCGGATGTGGGATTTTGTGATGATGAAGATGACCGGCTGGTTTGGGAAATGGTTTTCCTGACAATCTGAACCAGGCTGGTTTGATAAGCGGGCTGGAGCAGGATTGAAACAGGCGGGGTCGACCGAAGTCAGGACCCGCAAAAGGGGGCGAAAATTCGCCCCCTTTTCGATCAGGCTACCAAATCATAAGCTATTGCTGAAATAGCAATCAGACCCAGCAGCACCACAAAGAGGTTGCTGATTTTACCGCTGTACTTGCGCATCGCAGGCACTTTGTTGATGGCATACATCGGCATCAGGAACAGCAGAACGGCAATGACCGGTCCACCCAGAGTTTCGATCATTCCCAGAATACTGGGATTCAGGGTCGCTACCAGCCAGGTGGTGATCAGCATAAAGATGGCGGTGATGCGGTTCAGTCGGGATTCCGGTAACGCTTTACCTTTCTCACCCAGCGATTTCACAATCAGCCCGTTAAAGCCTTCGCGCGCCCCGAGATAGTGGCCCAGGAAGGATTTAGTGATCGCCACCATGGCGATGATGGGTGCCATCCAGGCCATAAGCGGTGTATCAAAATGGTTAGCCAGATAGGACAAAATTGAGATGTTTTGGGCTTTCGCCTCTGCCAGATTCTCCGGCGACAGACTCAGTACGCAGCTGAACACGAAGAACATCACCGTTATCACCATCATCAGATGACTGCGGGCGAGGATCCTTGAGCATTTCCTTTCTGCTTCTTCGCCATACTCTTCGCGTTTAGCTACTGCAAAAGCTGAGATGATTGGGGAGTGGTTAAAAGAGAACACCATCACCGGAATGGCGAGCCACAGGGTCATCCACAGGCCGTTCCCGCTGCCCGCCAGGCTGACATTATGGAAAATCGAGCTGTTCCAGTGAGGGATCAAAAACAGCGCCAGCGCCATCAGTACCAGTACGAACGGGTAGACCAGTACGCTCATGGTCTTCACGATCATCTCTTTGCCGAATCGCACAATCATCATCAGGCCAACAATCAGGATCAACGCCAGCAGCGCTCTTGGCGGGGCCTGCAGATGAAGCTGATGCGTCATAAAGCTTTCAACCGTATTGGTGATCGCCACGCTGTAGACCAGCAATATCGGGTAAATGGCAAAGAAGTAGAGCAGGGTGAGCAGCTTACCCGCACCTGCACCAAAATGCTCCTCCACCACACCGGTGATATCTTCCCCCACTTTTCGCCCTGACAAGACAAAACGGCACAGGCCACGGTGGGCGAAGAACGTCATCGGGAAAGCGAGCAACGCCATAATGATCAGTGGGATCAGGCCGCCAATCCCGGCATTGATAGGCAGGAACAGAACGCCAGCACCGATGGCCGTACCGTACAGGCCCAGCATCCACATCGTATCGCTTTTACGCCACGAGGCGGCGTCTTGCGCCCCCGTCAGCGGCAGGGTTGCCGTTTTGGATGAATTCATCATGATCTCCAGATTAAAAACAGTAAAGTAAAGGTGCCGGATAAGAAATAACCAGACGGGCACTTTTTAATTTATGGCTCTCCAGGAGTGGGCGACACTTTACCATCTGAAATCGAAGAAGGAAGGGGAAGAAAATCAATTTCTGGCGATCCGAATCACAACATTGAAATAATTATCAGAGCTATGTGTTGTAAGGCTATTTTAACGACGTTCAATATTCTGCTGTTAAGCCTTTAGAATGGTTTTTTTCACTGGTCATTTTACTGATTTCATTGGTTAAATATTGTTCGGTTGGGTATGAAAAAGTCCAGAACGGAATTTTTTTTGTTTTAAATCATTGATTTAATTTGTTTGTGCGTGAGGGGGAGTTCTTTTTTACAGGATTTGCGCAACACGACAGAGAAATATTTTAAATCGGCTATCGTGTTGCGCAATAAATCGGAATGTTATTTAACCGTTATTTTCCTTCTTAAAAGCAGGCCGTATTAACAACATACTAATTACGTACCCAGCCTTTACGAATCGGCACAGCAAACACCAGACGATAAAGGGAGGAAATATTCTGTAATAAACGCCGGCCACAGAAATACCAGGCGACCTCAGCAAACAGGCAGGAAAGTCCTCCTACCAGCAGGCCGCCCAGCATATCCGCAGGCCAGTGAACGCCAAGATAGATTCGTGACCAGGCAATAGCCAGGCTGACTCCCATCAGGATCGCTCCGGACCAGACACGGTGCCAGCAGAGAAAAGCGATAGCGAAGGTAAAGATTGCGGTGCCGTGATCGCTCGGGTAGGAATCATCTGGCGCATGAGGAAGAAACTGATGACCCAGTCCCACCACGAATGGCCGGGCGTGAGGAAACAGATTACCGATGCACCAGGAGATGGTCAGGGCATAGGCCAGCGCAATCCCGGTCTTCAATACCAGCGTGCGCTGCGTTCCCAACTGTCGATCTGATCCCCACAGCCACATAGCCACCACGGCAAGAGGCGCTATCGCAATCAGGTCGCGGGCAATAAATGTCGCCAGCGAAATCAGCCAGCCCGGCGATTCAGGGGTGGCATTTATCCACAGAAACAGCGTCCGGTTCAGCTCTTCCATCGTTAATCATTCCTCGTCTTGTTCAGCAGGTGCGAGACGCACCAAAAAGTTAAACACTGGCTAAGCCAAACCCACCAGCCAGCCCATAAATTGTGCGAGAGGAAATGTGCCCCCCGCATTAACTGGCCATAGCCCATCAGCATTCCCAGCGTGGCTCCCAGAGCAAAGCAGGCCCAGGCCAGAGTCGGCCTGCGTGGCCAGAACCAGAAAAACAGCGCCATAACCCCAAATCCACTGGACGCATGGCCACCAGGAAAGCAGCGGCCGGGTCCACTGTCGGCAGGCACCGCTGAGAACAACGGATATGAGACGGCCTTACCGCCAAATTCAATCAAATCCCACGGGCACGAATGAGCACTGGTCGCCTTCAGGATCCCGACAACCGCCGGACCGATGCCGACCAGCAGAGCGACTAACACCAGTCGGGGATTGCGATTAAAAAGCCCTTTAAATAAGGCTGACAGCGTCAGCCCAATTACGAGGTCTTTAAGCAGCCGGTGATTGATCAGATCCAGCCAGCGATTATCTTTCCACGGGAATTGCTGTGTTACCGGGTCATACCAGACTCTGGTAAGCGCGATATCCCAGGCTTCGTGACGGGATAGCCAGGTTAAAATCAGCCCGGTGACGGCCAGTAAGATCAGCTGCACAAGATAGAAGCGGCGGGGCAGAAGATAAATAGTCTCGCTCCGAATCAGGCGAATGGTTTGGGATTTGTTAAGAATTGATGGCATTTTTATGGCTACCAGATGAATAAGAGGATCTGAGTGCCAGGATACTTAACAGGGGTTAAGGAAACATTAAGAGAGGAGAAGAGCGTCGGGTAGGGGACTTAAAAGAAAAAAACCCGCTAATCATCAGATTAACGGGCTCCGCAATTTAGGGATTTCAAAGAAAAGCAGTGGCACTAATTAGGACTGCACGAGAATATAAAAGTTCTCGAAAGGGAAAAAATATTTTTTTTGACGCGTTCAGCGTAAAACAATGAAAAAACAGCCCGGCGTTTAATTAAGAATGTTCTTATAAAACCGCAGCTTACTTCACTTGCCACACCAGCCCTAAACACGGTGTCTTTTCATTTTAACAACTCCGCGACTTTTAGGGGTGTGATGTAACGTCCTGTTTACCAGTAACTTGTTGAAGTGAATCGGAATTTATTCTATATTCACTTCGCTGCCAGCAGAGCAGCGGCAATATTCCGCCACTACCGCGAATTTCAGCCCTGAGTCTTAATTAAGACTCTTCAAGATGTTTTTTTCATTCTTTCAACCAGCAACAGCCGCGACGTTGTATCGGCACTCTTTCAGTTTTTATCTTAAAAACATAGCCGGGAGAAGTTCCTATGGTATTTAAAGGGATGTCATGGACGGGTGTCATTGCCTGTTTTGTCCTTTACTGCCTCGTTTTTGTGGCCGTGCGTTATGAAATGAACCTCGACAGTATTATGCAGACCAAACCCCGGCTGGGGCTGCTAATGTTTGGCGTACCCGGTGCCATTGCGGCGCTGACCTCCAGAGAGGCTCCTCTGACAGTGGCGCTGGCGGGCGCGTTTCTGGCAACGCCTCTGGTGCTGCTGGGGCTCCATATTTCTCTGGCAGAGCAGGGGTCTTTGTTACAGGAGTTAGCTTTTATTACCAGCGCAATATTCTGGTGCGGCTCGGGCGCATTACTGATCATGTTACTGAGAACGCTGTGGGGAAATAAGGAGCCATTCTGATTTATGCCGGGCGACTTGCATTGATGCTCTGAGGGGAAATGCTGAATAGCTTGCTCACTGTCAGCCCAGTTTCGCGGTTCACTGACTAAGGCTAAGCAGGCCGATTGGTACAGTGTAAAATATACAGAGCGTTCAGGGTGCAGGGTGAATTTCAGGCAATAAAAAAGGCCGATATTATCGACCTTTTTTGTTCAGACAGCCGCTACTTTTCAGCAGCAGTTTGCCCGGAGCTTACTGGAACAGGCCCAGATTAGCTTTCGCATAGGCTTCGAAGTCTGTGCATCCACCGATGTGGTTTTGATCCAGGAAAATCTGTGGCACGGTTTCTACCGGCTTGCCAACGGTTTTTTCCAGGTCAGCCTTGGTGATGCCTTCGGCGTGAATATCAATATAACGGAAGTTAAAATCTTCACGTTCTTCAGTGAGTTTTTCAGCCAGTTCTTTCGCACGGACACAGTAAGGACAGCCTGGACGCCCAAAGATTACTGCAAACATAGGTTTCTCCTCAAAGGTCGGGATTTATGTGATACACATCACAACTTATCTGCTATTGGCGGATATGATGCCCGCTTCAACTGGGGAAGGGAAGAAGGAATTACCTGTTGATCTGATTCGTGCAGGCTATGCAGAGACTTCCGGGCCTTTTCTTACCGGCAGTCAGGTATCCCGTTAAAGGAGAGTCGCTGTGCAAGCTTTTAGTCGTATACCGAAAACCTTACTGGTACTGGAGGGGGTAGGCGGAATTCTGCTGGTGCTCTCTTACTTCACGCTGCATCAGATGCTACCCTTGCCAGCACCTTTTACCGGCCCGCTGGCCGCCACCGTCATGATATTTGCCGGGATTGCCCTGATGCTTCCTGCCGCGACAGTGATGATGTGGCGCACGGCCAAAGCGATGGCGCCGGACCTTTTTAACGTCAAACGTGACGGAAAATCCCCAGGAGATAAGCATGACGCCGACCATTGAGCTCCTTTGCTCGCACCGATCCATTCGGGCCTTTACCGAACAGCAGATTGAGGATCCTCAGCGTGAGGCGATTCTGGCGGCTGCCCAGTCCGCGTCCAGCTCCAGTTTTTTACAGTGTTCTTCTATTATTCGCATTACCGATAAAACGCTGCGTGAAAAACTGGTTGGCCTGACCGGCGGACAGCAATATGTCGGAAAAGCCGCTGAATTCTGGGTGTTCTGCGCAGATTTCAACCGCCATCTGCAGATTTGCCCTGAGGCTAAACTGGGCCTGGCAGAACAGCTGCTGCTGGGCTGTGTCGATACTGCTCTGATGGGGCAAAACGCAATGGTAGCAGCAGAATCCCTGGGGCTGGGCGGCGTGTTTATCGGCGGCATCCGTAACAGCATCGCTGAAGTGACCGAACTGCTTGGCCTGCCTGAATATGTCCTGCCGCTGTTTGGCCTTTGCCTCGGCTGGCCAGCTCAGTCTCCTCAACTTAAGCCGCGCATGCCGGCAGCGATGCTGGTTCACGAAAATCAGTACCAGCCTGTCGATCCTCAGGTGCTTGCTGCCTATGACGGTGAGCAGGAAGAATATTATCTCTCGCGTGAGAGTAACCCACGCCGTGAGAGCTGGAGTGAACATATCCAGAAAACCATTATCAAAGAAAGCCGCCCGTTTATGCTGGACTACCTGCATCGGCAGGGTTGGGCAACGCGGTAAACTCTCCGGAGGCAGCTGGTGAAGATAGCGATTCTTTCCCGGGATAGTTCGCTCTATTCCTGTAAACGCCTGATTGAGGCCGCGCGACTGCGCGGTCACAGCATTGAAGTGATCGATCCGCTCTCCTGTTATATGAATATCAACCCCGGCTCATCCGCTATCCACTATCGTGGCAGGAAACTGGCGCATTTTGATGCAGTGATCCCCCGTATTGGTCCGGCTATCACCTTCTATGGCACCGCCGTGCTCCGGCAGTTTGAACTCTGTGGCAGCTATCCACTCAATGAGTCGGTGGCCATTACCCGTGCCCGCGACAAGCTTCGCTCACTGCAACTGCTCGCCCGGCAGGGCATTGATATGCCCGTCACCGGCTTTGCTCACTCACCTGACGACACCAGCGACCTGATTGAGATGGTCGGGGGTGCGCCGCTGGTGGTGAAGCTGGTTGAAGGCACGCAGGGAATTGGCGTGGTGCTGGCGGAAACGCGCCAGGCGGCGGAAAGTGTGATCGATGCTTTTCGGGGCCTGAATGCGCATATTCTGGTGCAGGAGTTCATCAAAGAGGCCAATGGCCGGGATGTTCGTTGTCTGGTTATTGGTGGCGAAGTGGTAGCGGCCATTGAGCGCGTGGCAAAAGAGGGCGATTTTCGTTCAAATCTTCACCGGGGTGGCACGGCCCGCAGTATTGAAATCACCGGACGGGAACGCGAAATGGCCATCAATGCGGCTGCCACTCTGGGTCTGGACGTTGCCGGTGTGGATATTTTACGCGCGACGCGCGGCCCTCTGGTAATGGAAGTCAACGCTTCACCGGGCCTGGAAGGCATTGAGAAAGCAACAGGTCTGGATATTGCCGGGATGATGATCGCCTGGACAGAAGAACAGGCCCGTCCCGGCTTCAGTCTGAAAACCGGTGGGTGAGAGCTTATTTCTGTCACAGCCGTGGTGTTTACCGGCTTTTTTCCGTAAGCTAGGGCGCAATTTTAAGGCGGTATGAGAGCTATCACATGGATTCACTCGTCGTTCCAGATATTGACGTAATACGACGTTGGCTGGATCAGCAAAGCATCACCTGGTTTGAGTGTGACTCTTGTCAGGCCCTCCACCTGCCGCATATGCAGAATTTCGACGGAGTATTTGATGCCAAACTCGATCTGGTTGATAACGTCATTCTGTTTTCAGCGCTGGCCGAGGTCAAACCCACAGCATTAATCCCCCTGGTGGGTGATTTATCCCAGATCAACGCCAGCTCCCTTACGGTAAAAGCTTTCGTGGATATTCAGGATGATAATCTGCCGAAGCTGATTGTCTGTCAGTCGCTGTGTGTCACTGCCGGGCTGACTTACGGGCAGTTTGTTCACTTTATGAAGCAAAGTGAAGAGCAGATCTCGATGGTGGTTCTGGAAGCCTTCGCCAATCAACTCCTGATTCTGGATGAAGACGAAAATCGTTCCGAGAGCATCTCTTCCTCCTCGATGCTGCACTAAATATCTCCTCTTCTGGCTGGGTTGATCGCTGATCGACCCTCATGCCTGCGCCATTTGCTGACTCTTTAAACAGCTGCGCCCAATCTGACCCCCTGACGAAAACCAGTTTTTATTCTGCTTTTTACCCTTAAATGCCACATATCAGTCGCCGTTTATGCCATGTCTGGCGTATCACATAGAGGAAACATGCATTAAAAATCGATAAAAGGCGTTTTTTACGCCAGGGTCTGGCCTGGGGGGAGCAGTGGGGCTATCCTTGCGAAGCTGCATTTAGCGTGCAACGTCGCAAAGGGTATAGGTTTTTTCTATTTCACAGCACAGTGAATAATCATTCATTGTAGAGCCAGCGGGCCTGCTGTGAGCAGCCTGACCCTCAGGTAGTCATTATCCCTGTTCAGAAGGATGGAAAACATGTTCAACCAACGTAAGAAATGGTTGTCAGCTATGGTTGCTGGCGTGTTGATGGCGGTTTCTGCGGGGGCATCTGCTGCTGATAAGACGCTGCATGTTTATAACTGGTCAGACTATATTTCGCCGGATACCGTGCCGAACTTTGAAAAAGAGAGCGGTATTAAAGTGGTGTATGACGTTTTCGATTCCAACGAAGTGCTGGAAGGGAAACTGATGGCCGGCAGCACCGGTTATGATGTGGTAGTGCCTTCTTCCAGCTTCCTGGCCCGTCAGTTACAGTCCGGCGTTTTCCAGCCTCTGGATAAGAGCAAACTGCCTAACTACAAAAACCTTGATCCGGACCTGCTGAAGAAGCTGGACCAGCACGATCCGGGCAATAAGTACGCCATCCCGTACCTGTGGGCAACCACCGGAATTGGCTACAACGTTGAGAAAGTTAAAGCGGCACTGGGTAAAGATGCGCCGGTAGACAGCTGGGATCTGGTGCTGAAGCCAGAGAATCTCGAAAAACTTAAAAGCTGCGGCGTCTCATTCCTGGATGCACCGGAAGAAATCTTCGCTACCGTTCTGAACTATCTGGGTAAGGATCCGAACAGCTCCGATCCTAAAGACTATTCAGGCGCGGCCACCGATCTGCTGCTGAAACTGCGCCCGAGTATTCGTTACTTCCACTCATCTCAGTACATCAACGATCTGGCTAACGGCAATACCTGCGTGGCAATCGGCTGGGCGGGTGACATCCTGCAGGCAAAAAATCGTGCGGTGGAAGCGAAAAATGGCGTCGACATCGCTTACAGCATTCCGAAAGAGGGGGCGCTGGCCTTCTTCGATATGTTTGCCATCCCTAAAGATGCTAAAAATCTGGATGCTGCCTATCAGTTCCTCAACTATATGATGGAGCCGAAAGTGATTGCGGATGTGTCCAATAAGGTGTTCTACGCCAACGGCAACAAGGCTTCAGTTCCGTTGATCAATGCAGACGTGCGTAACAACCCGGGCATTTTCCCAACGCCGGACACCATGGCGAAATTGTTTGTGCTGAAAGTACAGGATCCAAAACTTGATCGTGTGCGTACGCGTGCATGGACTAAAGTTAAAAGTGGTAAGTAACTGGCGAGTCTGACTTCCTTTTAGATCAAGCAACAGAGGCGCAACCAGCCTCTGTTTTGTCTTTTATATGGCCTGGTGGCCGTATTCTGCACAGCGCCGGAGAGTAATGGTAGTGAATGACGCGAACCCACGCCCCCAATCTAAAGCGAGCAAGGCGCTGAAGCCTCTGCTTGAGATCCGCAACCTTATCAAGTCTTTTGACGGGCAGCACGCCGTTGATGATGTCAATCTGACCATCTATCAGGGCGAAATCTTTGCGCTGCTGGGCGCTTCAGGCTGCGGGAAATCCACGTTGCTGCGTATGCTGGCAGGTTTCGAACCCCCCACGTCCGGGCAGATTATGCTTGATGGTCAGGATCTGTCTCACGTCCCTCCCTATCAGCGTCCGATTAATATGATGTTCCAGTCTTATGCGCTCTTTCCGCATATGACCGTGGAGCAGAATATCGCCTTTGGTCTGAAGCAGGATCGCCTGCCGAAAGATGAGATTGCCAGCCGGGTGGCCGAGATGCTGACGCTGGTGCATATGCAGGAGTTTGCCAAACGCAAGCCGCACCAGCTTTCTGGCGGTCAGCGTCAGCGTGTGGCCCTGGCCCGCAGTCTGGCGAAACGACCAAAGCTGCTGCTGCTGGATGAGCCGATGGGCGCGCTGGATAAGAAATTACGTGACCGGATGCAGCATGAAGTTGTTGATATTCTTGAGCGCGTGGGGGCCACCTGTGTGATGGTAACTCACGACCAGGAAGAGGCGATGACCATGGCCGGGCGGATCGCCATTATGAACCGGGGCAAATTCGTTCAGATTGGCGAGCCGGAAGAGATTTATGAGCATCCGACTACCCGCTACAGCGCTGAGTTTATCGGCTCGGTGAATTTGTTTGAAGGGCTGCCGCGCGAGCGTCAGGCCGATGGTCTGGTGATTGAAAGCCCCGGCCTGATTCATCCGCTGAAAGTGAATTCGGATACCTCAGTAGTGGATGGCGTGCCGGTACACGTCGCACTGCGTCCGGAAAAAGTGATGCTCTGTGAAGAGTTCCCGGCGGATGGCTGTAACTTTGCCGTGGGTGAAGTGGTTCACATCGCCTATCTGGGCGATCTCTCCATTTATCATGTGCGTCTGAACAGCGGGCAGATGATCAGCGCCCAGTTGCAGAATGCCCATCGCTTCCGCAAGGGTGCGCCGACCTGGGGAGATGAAGTCCGTCTCTGCTGGGACGCGGACAGTTGTGTGGTTCTGACAGTGTAGTGGGGGAGTTATGAGTCAACAATCTTCAAAAACCGGGTCGTCAACCCGGCCGCCAGGCGCGCTCAGCGCGTTCCTCGGCAGGCTGCAGATGAAGCAGGGGCGAAAGCTGGTGATTGCGCTGCCTTACCTGTGGCTGATCCTGCTGTTTCTGCTGCCTTTTTTAATCGTGCTGAAAATCAGCTTTGCTGATATTGCGCGTGCAATTCCCCCTTACACCGATCTGGTCACCTGGGCTGATGGCCAGCTGACGATGGTGATGAATCTGGGGAATTACATCACGCTGACCGACGATCCTTTATATATTGATGCCTATCTGCACTCCCTGCAGGTGGCGGCGATATCAACGGTGATCTGTTTGCTGATTGGCTATCCTCTTGCCTGGGCAGTGGCTCACAGCGCACCCTCCACGCGTAACATTTTGCTGTTGCTGGTGATCCTGCCTTCATGGACCTCTTTCCTGGTGCGCGTTTATGCCTGGATGGGGATCCTGAATGACAACGGCGTGCTGAATCGTTTTCTGATGTGGACGGGCGTCATCGACCATCCGGTGGCGATCCTTTATACCAATCTCGCGGTCTATATTGGCATTGTGTACTGCTATCTGCCGTTTATGGTGCTCCCTATCTATACCGCGTTAACCAGAATTGATTATTCGCTGGTGGAAGCCTCGCTGGATCTTGGAGCGCGTCCGTTGAAGACCTTTTTCAGCGTGATTGTCCCGCTGACCAAAGGCGGCATTATTGCCGGTTCGATGCTGGTCTTTATTCCGGCGGTCGGAGAGTACGTGATCCCTGAGTTGCTGGGGGGGCCGGACAGCATCATGATTGGCCGTGTGCTCTGGCAGGAGTTCTTTAATAACCGTGACTGGCCTGTTGCATCCGCGCTGGCAGTGATTATCTTGCTGATTTTGATCCTGCCGATTATCTGGTTCCACAAGCACCAGAATAAAGAGTTGGGGGAGAAGGAATGACTACGTTACCGACTATCCGTTCTCCGTGGCGTATTGCGATCCTGGTGGTGTGCTTTTTCTTCCTGTACGCCCCGATGGCACTGCTGGTCATCTATTCGTTTAACTCGTCCCAGCTGGCGGCGTGGGAGAGCTTCTCGCTGCACTGGTACAACGTGCTGTTCCACGATGATGCGATGATTAGCGCCGTAACGCTGAGCCTGACAATTGCGGCCCTGGCTGCTACTGCGGCCTCAGTGTTGGGGACCATTGCTGCGGTGGTGATTGTGCGTTTTGGTCGCTTCAAAGGCTCTACCGGTTTCGCCTTTATGCTGACTGCGCCGCTGGTTATGCCGGATGTGATCACCGGCCTTTCCCTGCTGTTGCTGTTTGTGGCGATGGGAAATACGTTTGGCTGGCCTGCGGACCGTGGCATGCTGACCATCTGGCTGGCCCACGTCACTTTCTGTACCGCCTACGTGGCGGTGGTGATCAATTCGCGCCTGCGCGAGTTGGATCGCTCAATAGAAGAAGCCGCGATGGATCTGGGTGCCACGCCGTTGAAAGTCTTCTTTGTGATCACCATCCCTATGATTGCCCCGGCAATCGTCACCGGCTGGCTGCTGGCCTTTACCTTATCACTGGATGATTTGGTCATTTCCAGCTTTGTCACCGGCCCTGGTGCGACCACGCTGCCAATGCAGATTTTTGCCACCGTGCGCCGTGGGGTGAATCCGGAAATCAATGCGCTGGCATCGTTGATTCTGTTTGTGGTGGGGATCGTAGGCTTTATTGCCTGGCGCTTTATGGCGCACGAAGAGAAGCAGCGTTTGCGGGATATTCAAAAGGCCCGGGGCGGGCGGTAAAGGGGTAAGTCTGCCGCATCCGTGCGGCAGACGTCTGCTTATCCCAGCACCTTCTGCACACACGCCTTAAATACTTTAACGCCCACCGGCAGTGAATTCAGATCGAAACGCATATCGGGATGATGCAGACCCGGAACCAGTCCTGTTCCCAGTCCCCAGAAGCCCGATTTCATCTCCGGCCGCTGCACGGAATAGTGGAAGAAATCCTCACTGCCGGGCGTGGAGCGCACTGGCATCACAGCCTTTTCGCCCAACACCTCTTTAATTGACTCCGCAATCAGCGTGGTCATCTCAGCATTAATTTCTGCCGCCGGCATCGATTTCAGCACCATGATCTCTGCTCTCGCGCCATAGGCTGCCACGCTGTGCTGAATGGCTTTCTCAACGCGGGTTTTCAGCAGCTCCATATCCTCGTTTTCTGCTGCACGCAGGTCGAAAACAACCCGGGCTTCATCAGGAATTGAGTTGGTTACCCCCGCGTCGCACAGGAAGCGCGTCGCCTTGGCGCTCCAGCTTTTGCCGGGGGCCATATGTACGGCGTTGACCGCCTGAACAGCGCTGACGGCGGCATCCAGCGCGTTGATGCCGAGATGAGGACGGGCACCGTGAGCAGTCTGGCCGTATACGGTGGCCTCAACAGTCACGCAGGCGGAATAGTTAACGGCAGGAATAGCCGTGCCGACAGCACACTCTTCAGCCGGACGCAGGTGGAAGCCCAGCATCATATCAACATCATCAATAGCGCCACCGGCGATCATGGCCAGCGCCCCCGTGCCTAACTCCTCAGCAGGCTGGAAAATCAGCTTCAGGCGGCCTTTTTTTACTGCCCCTTCGGCCATCATCTCCTGTGCCGCTGTCAGCACTACGGAAGAGTGGGCATCATGACCACAGGTGTGACGGGCGCAGGCCTCACCATTGATCACATGGCCCAGCGCATCCATATCAGCGC
Organism: Erwinia sp. E_sp_B01_1; assembly: GCF_036865545.1. Classification (NCBI taxonomy): domain Bacteria; kingdom Pseudomonadati; phylum Pseudomonadota; class Gammaproteobacteria; order Enterobacterales; family Erwiniaceae; genus Erwinia; species Erwinia sp. E_sp_B01_1. Next base: position 1,599,331 of record NZ_CP142208.1, read on the forward strand.
GAAGTGCCAGCGTTGGTCCCGGCAGGCCGCTATCCAGCACCGCCACGATGCCGGTTGTGGCATTGAAATTATCCTGCACCGCAAAACCCGCGGCCTTCAGCTGCTGGCTGATATAAGCTGATGTTTTAAACTCCTGAAAACCCAGTTCAGGGATTTCATGCAGATAAGCGTAATGCTCCAGAACTTTTAACACGTTAAATACTCCCTATAGCAATTGTCAGGCAACGACCCGCATTACAAACATTGAGATGACCGCATTCAGGATGCTGGTCACCATCAGCAATGGCCAGTATTTCTTCGGTACATCAGAGACCCCCAGCAGGCGTCCCATATACTGCAACTGCGCGCCCATCAAAAAGATGGCTGGCGTTAAAATAGTGATATCTGCGCCGCTCAGCACGCCCTTAACCAGCAGGCTGACGGCCACGCCTGTCCCGGCTGAGGAGGAGAGCCACGCGGTTAATAATACGGTGATCGCTTCTCCCGGCAGACCAAAGACGCCCATCACCGGAGCAAAGATCTGGCCAATAAAGCCCATAACGCCGAGTAAATTTAGCATCTCAGCAATGACATAGGCCATTACCACGTTGGGCATTAAATTGTGAATAGCGATGTGGAAGCCTTTGCGGGCACCTACCACAAAGATATCGAATGGATTCTGGCTGGTCAGGGTCTGAGGTTTATTCTGCATACTGGAAATCTCGTTTATAGAAAGTGTTCAATATCAGACGGACAAATGCAGCTCCGACAAATTTCAGCACGAACATCACCACCAGAGGGATCAGTACGGGTATCGACAGGGAAACAAACAGGGCTGAGCCAATAGCAAAATAGTTATTGATTAGCCCGGCACCGGAATATTGCCAGGCAGCCATAATAATCACGTCCTTTTTGCTGATTTGCTTCTCGTCATACAGCTCTTTGGTTAATGCGGCACCGGCATCGGTACTTTGCAGATCGGTGATTAATGCCAGACCTGAACGGCCAGGAATGCCTAACAGAGGTTTGAGTAACGGGGTGAGTAATCTATGGGCTGCGCGGATAGCGCCGTAATGCGTAAAAATCTCCAGCAGGCCAAGCGCCAGCATAACGGTTGGCACCAGTGAAAGGGCAAACAGAAAACCCGCTTTGGCACCCAATCCGCCTTCGCCCACAAAGGTGTTGTGCGCGGCATCTTTCATGCTGCCGAACTTACCGCCCAGGGTGGTAAAATCAAAGGCACCCAGCCATTTCATTCCCGAGACGTTATAGAAAAGACCGGAGAAAAAGAGCAGGGCTACTATCAGGGCCAGATAAGATCCGATACCCACCGACTGTCTGGTTTGCGGCATGATTTTTTCATCCCTCATTGAATGACCTCCTGTAATAAAAGAAATGACCCGTAACGCGATAAAAGGCGGCTGCAGAGTGGAAAGAGTCCCTTTGTTGCGCTAAAAATAACAATTGCTAGGGTCCAGGTCAGAATTGCAGGCTTCATGCCAGAGTCACTAAATTAAGTAAAGTTATTGCCGATAAACCATTAGCAGCTTCATCGTGCATTTTTCGAACGTAATAACCAACGGCCTTTTACAGGATTGATTAGTTAATATCCGGCGTGGAAGTTTGGATTCAAAGGATTAAGTTCGGCAGATCCCCACGATGGCGCGTATGCACCGTTCTGGGGCATAACAACGCATTTGTCAGGAGAGACTGATGTCTGAGGTGCTCAGAGAGAGTAAGGCTGTACTGGCTTCCCCGTCGTCTGTACCCGTCCCGGTTCTGGTCGCGGGCATTGCCATTGTGGCGACAAGAGTGATAAATGTGGCGTTACAGGTGCATGATTCAGGGCTGGCAGAAGTGGCCAGTTTTGTTTATCGCAGCGCCCAGGCCTGGGATTCCACGTTGATTTTTATCGCCAGCCAGCTGATCTTCTTTTTTGAGCTGCGCTGCGCAGTAGCCCTGATGCGGGGTAAGAACTGGGGAAGGTATGGATTTGTCGCTGCCCAGCTTGTTGTGATCCTCTATATGTTTTGCGCTTCTGTAGGCTGGATTTACCCTGAGCTGTTCAGCATCAACGGTGAAAACAATCTGCAAATCATTCATCTGCTGCTGTCGCAGAAGCTGCCCGATTTTCTGGTCATCATGCTGCTGTTTCTCCCCGCAACCAGCCGGGGATATTACCGGCAGCCTTAATCAGCCAGGTGCTGACTTTGCTCAGACGCCGGCAGCATCAGCAGAAGGCGCAAACCAGCGCAGGCCCAGCTTGTGCAGGGTGCCATCCTCTTTCAGACTTTGCAGGGCTCTGTTCAGCTTCTCTTTTAACTCCACATTGCCCTTGCGCACGGCCAGCCCTAAACCCGTACCAAAGTAGTGGCTGTCCGTGATGGATTCGCCCACCCTGGCCAGCATCGGGTCCGTTTTAAGCAACTCCTGCACTGCCAGCGTATCGCCAAAAATCCCATCCAGCCTGCCGCTGCGCATATCCAGCAGCGCGTTCTGATAATTGTCGTAGGGCACGGCTATGATTTCTGGCCAGGCAGCGAGCAGGTAAGCCTGCTGGGTCGTTTCTGCCCCAATGCCGACGCGTTTGCCTTTCAGTTGCTCAATATCCGTGTAAAGCCCTTTGCCAGCGATCAGCGTCCCGGAGTTGGTAATGTAGGGATCGGTAAACTCCACCAGCTTTTTACGCTCTTTGGTGATATCCAGCCCGGAAATAATCACGTCATAACGACGGAATTTCAGTGAAGGGATCAGGCGCTCGAAAACGATGTTGGTGAAAATACACTCCTGCTGCATACGTTCACACAGGGCTTTCGATAAATCGATATCGAATCCCACCAGCTCATTATCCGTGGTCAGGAATTCAAAGGGGGGATTATTGGCCGTAGATGCGAAACGCAGAGGTTCAGCCGCCTGCGCAAAAGCGCAAATCCCGGTTATCAGCAGAGTCAAAACAAGCTTTAACATCACGTACCTTTCTTGCGGTCCTGTTATCGGGCCATTATCTCGCGCACGAAGCACGGGCTATTCGATGAATAGCCACTACAGAAGGGCTGTTTCTCAGGGATACCGGTCAGTTATGCGTCAGTTTCGGCGTTCAAAAGCCAGGGCGCGTCGTTCAATCAAGCGCATCATCAGTGTAAGGAGCCCGTTTACGCAGAGATAGATCAGCCCTGCGGCGGCAAACACCGTGACGTCATAAGTGCGGCCATAAAGCAGCTGTCCATGCCCCATCACTTCCATCAGGGTGATGGTATAGGCCAGAGAGGTACTTTTAAACACCAGCACCACTTCGTTGGAGTAGGAGGAGAGGGCGCGTTTAAAGGCGTAAGGCAGCAGAATACCCAGCGTTTCTTTACGGTTCATTCCCAGCGCCGAGCAGGATTCCCACTGGCCTGAAGGAATAGCGCGCATGGCACCGTAAAATAGCTGAGTAGTGTAGGCGGCACTGTTCAGCGAAAGGGCCAGCAGCGCACAAAGCCAGGGCTGAGAAAGGAGATGCCACAGCCACGGGATGGTCTGGATGGACGGAAACTGCCCTGGCCCGTAATAGATCAGGAAGATCTGTACCAGCAGCGGCGTACCGGTAAATACGGTGATATACCCCCGTACAATCAGCCCCATCACCGGCACTTTCAGCGAAAGGATCGCCGTGAAAAGCAGTGCCAGCATCAGCGCCAGCAGTAACGAAGCGACCGTGAGGGTCAGGCTGGTATGCAGCCCTTTCAGCAGTTCAGGTAAATAGCTCAGCATCAGGTATTCCCCCGGTCAAAACGGGTCGCGCGTGCATCAATGCGTTTCAACACCTGCTGGCTCAGCAGGGTGATCACCAGATAAATGGCGGCCGCCAGCAGATACCAGGTAAAAGGCTCCTGAGTGCGGGCGGCGATGCTTTTAGTCTGTAACATAATGTCGTTGACGCTGATCAACGAAACCAGTGCGGTATCTTTCAGCAGCACCAGCCACTGATTGCCGAGGCCCGGCAGGGCATGACGCCACATCTGCGGCAGGATCAGCCGGAAGAAAATGGCGGATTTTTTCATGCCGAGCGCCTGACCTGACTCCCATTGTCCCACCGGCACTGCTTTTAAAGCACCGCGCAGCGTCTGGGAAGCATAGGAGGCGTAGAGGATTGACAGCGCTATCACCCCGCAAAGGAACGGGCTGACGTCAAAGTTCTCAATCTCCATCTGGACAGGGAAGCTGAACAGCCCCAGATTGACGTTAAAACCGTCGGAAAGGGTCAGCAGCAACTGTGAGGCGCCGAAGTAAACAAAAAGCACCACCAGAATCTCTGGCAATCCCCGGAACAGGGTTACCAGACCAGTCCCGAGCCAGGCAACGGGTCGCCAGCGCGCCGATTCCCAGGCAGCAAAAATCATCGCCAGGAACAGTCCGACGACCAGAGCAGAAACGGCAAGGCCGACGGTCATGCCGGCGGCGCTTGCTAAAGGAGAAAATTCATTCATTCAGGGATTACTGCTGGAACCATTTGCTGTAGATGGTTTTATAAGTACCGTCGGCTTTCACTTTATCCAGAGCGGCGTTGAATTTGCTCTGCAACTCGGTGTTGCCCTGGCGAACCGCAATACCCAGACCCGTGCCGAAGTAGGCTTTATCGGTGACTTTTTCGCCGACCGGAGCCAGTTTAGCATTCTGCTTCAGCCATTCATTGACCACGGCAGTGTCGCCAAATACCGCATCAATACGGCCATTTTTCAGGTCCAGAATGGCATTCTGATAGCTGTCGTAAGCAACAACGTTTACGTCAGTCATCTGCTCAGTGAGGTATTTCTGGTGAGTGGTCCCATTCTGTACGCCAACGCGTTTGCCTTTCAGCGCATCGATGGAAGCCACTTTCCCTTTCTGAGCAACAAACAGTGCGGAGTTGTCGTAATAGGCTTTGGAGAACAGCACCTGTTTTTCACGCTCGGGAGTAATATCCATACCGGCCATCACCGCATCGAAACGGCGGAATTTCAGGCTTGGGATCAGGCTGTCGAAGGCCTGATTGGTGAAGGTACAGGTGGCATCCATTTCACGGCACAGTGCGTTAGCCAGATCCACATCAAAGCCCTGGATCTTGTTATCGGAATCCACAAACTCAAAGGGGGGATAGGAAGCTTCAGTAGCAAAACGAACGGTTTGCGCAGCGTTCGCGCCAAGGCTTAAACCCGCTAACAGTGTGGCAACCAGAACTTTTTTCATTGTTATACCCTGCATCAGTGCGATAAATAATTGGCAAACGCTTCGGTTTGCGGCTGTGTAAAGCGGCTGGCATCACCCTGTTCGATCACGTAGCCATTTTCCATATACACCACCCGGCTGGCGGTTTTACGCGCCACTTCCACCTCATGCGTGACGATGACCTGGGTAATGTTGGTCTGGGCGAGTTCCTGAATGATCGAGACGATCTGCGCGGTGATCTCCGGATCCAGCGCTGCGGTAGGCTCATCAAACAGCAGAACCGCAGGCTCCATCATCAACGCGCGCGCAATGGCGACGCGTTGCTGCTGCCCACCGGACAGGTGCAGTGGGAAACGATCGGCAAATTTGGTCAGGCGCAGGCGATCCAGCAGTTTTCCGGCGCGGGCATGCGCCTGCTCTTTGCTTAACCCCAGCACGCGGCAGGGCGCTTCAATCAGGTTTTGCATCACGGTCAGATGTGGCCAGAGATTATATTGCTGGAAAACCATGCCCACATTCTGGCGCAGCTCACGGACAGAGGCGTCTGACGGGGTTTTACTGAAATCAATATGATGACCTGCAATGCTCAGCGTTCCGGAACGCGGCATCTCCAACAGGTTAAGAACGCGCAGCAGGGAGCTTTTACCGGCACCGCTTGGACCCAGCAGAACCAGCGTTTCGCCCTCAGGGCACGCCAGTTGAATGTCGAACAGCGCCTGATGGGCACCGTAAAAGCAGTTAATACCGTTTAGTTGAATACTCATGCGCTAAAAGTGAATAGTAATTAGTGCTGCGAATCTTAACGTTGACGGCATACTTATGCAATCGCCGCGCGAAAAATACCTTTATAAGCAGCTGTAAAGTGAAAGTCTGGCATAAGATCGCGGGGTTCACCGTTTTTTGTCACCGGGAGGCAACAGGAAAAACAGGAAAACGCGCCACCCGAAGGCGGCACGGTCAGGCTTTTATTTCAACAGGAGCTGGCTCAGGGAGCCGCCCTCCAGGTGAGGGTTCGGGCTGGCGTAACGGACATCGTCAACGGCCCAGCAGGTGCCTTCACGCACCATCAGCACTTCATCCTGCCACTCCACAGGCTTACTGCCATCACGGCTCAGAGTGACGCGCAGTGGAATATTACGGGCATCGGTATTCGGAATTGAGGAGGAGTCCGCCACGCTGGCGGAGGTTGGACCTGCAGCCAGGCTTGAGAAGATATCACCCTGACTTACCGTGGCAGGCTTATCGGTTTCACCGTTAGCTTTCACCAGCGTTGCGTAGAGTTTATCGCTGAGATAAGGACGATATTTGGCCAGCTGTTGCGCATTGGGCAGACCCTGAGCGGGCTCTTTCAGACGAAGGTCGTAAAATTGCTGTGCGACAGAGTCCGGGCCGCCTTCAACACAGGGACCCATGCGTGTCCCTGTGTCCTTGTACGCGGGTTCTACTGTGGTACAGGCGCTGAGCAGCAGCGCCACCGGAGCCAGTGCAGCAATCGCTTGGTATTTCATCTTGATTTCCTTATTGTTTCTGGGTGACGTTTTTTAGCATAAAGTATAGCCGCTCTGTTTAACCACAAGGGCTACACTCGGAAAGAACCGCAAATGGAGAACAAATGATGAAATTTTCGACCACTCCCACGCTTGAAGGACACACCATTACCGATTACTGCGGCGTGGTAACGGGCGAGGCAATTTTGGGTGCCAATATTTTCCGCGATTTCTTTGCCGGTATCCGCGACATCGTTGGCGGACGCTCCGGAGCCTATGAAAAAGAGTTACGTAAAGCGCGACAGATTGCCTTTGCAGAACTTGAGGAGCAGGCCAAAGCGCTGGGGGCAAATGCCGTGGTGGGAATTGATATCGATTATGAAACCGTAGGGAAAGACAGCAGTATGCTGATGGTCAGCGTTAGCGGCACCGCGGTTAAAACCAGCCACTGATGCGTCTGCTGATGGCAGCATTGGCTGCGGTGTTGTTAAGCGGGTGCGGCTCGGGAGGATTTGAGTCGCATAACGGTTATACCCTGGATACGCGCCATCCGGCTTATGGCGCGCGTCCCCGCGTTAAAGTGCTGGTTATCCACTATACCGCGGAGGATTTCCCTGCCGCGCTGGCTACCCTCACAGACCGGGATGTCAGCGCTCATTACCTGATCCCTGCCGCCCCCGTCCAGCATCGTCAGCAGCCGGTGGTATTGCGTCTGGTGCCTGAAGATCAGCTTGCCTGGCACGCTGGTCCCAGCTTCTGGCGGGGTGCTTCACGCTTAAATGATACGTCGGTAGGCATCGAGCTTGAGAATCAGGGCTATACGCGAGTGGCAGGTGGCAGGATATGGTATCCCTTTGCTCCCCAGCAGATAGCCGCGTTGGCGCCGCTGGCACGGGACATTGTGCACCGTTACCACATCCAGCCACAGGATGTGGTAGGCCACAGCGATATCGCCCCGCAGCGAAAACAGGATCCCGGCCCGTTATTCCCGTGGGAATGGCTGGCAAAGCAGGGGATTGGTGCCTGGCCTGACGCGGCCCGCGTGCGTTTTTATCTGGCAAACCGGGCACCTCAGCAGCGGGTGGATCAGGCGCATTTGCTGACGTTGCTCTCGCTTTACGGGTACAGGGCTTCACCGGAAATGCCGGAAGAACAGCAGCAGAAAGTGATAGCGGCCTTCCAGATGCACTTCCGCGCCGCGGACTACCGTGGGTTGCCGGATGCGGAAAGTGAAGCCATCGTGAAGGCGCTACTGGAGAAGTACGGCGACGGCTAGCTGGCCAGGAACGCTTTCCACTGGGCGACCAGCGTTTCCAGATCGTGGCGATCAATATCCAGATGCGTCACCAGGCGGGTAACGGCGCCGGTGCTGATCAAAATATCCCGCTGCTGCATCCACTCTTTCAACGGTGTGATCTGCTCTGCCGGCAGGCGGACAAACACCATGTTGGTGTCCTGACGTGAAACCGTGACGCCAGCCGCCTGCAACTGCCCTGCGAGCCAGGCGGCATTGTCATGGTCATCCTTCAGACGGGCAACATTGTGTTCCAGCGCATACAAGCCAGCGGCGGCAAGGATCCCGGACTGGCGCATTGCCCCCCGGTCATTTTCCGCCAGCGTCGCGCACGCTGAATATACTCTGCGCTGCCACATAGCAGCGATCCCACTGGCGTCCCCAGCCCCTTCGACAGACAGATGGTCAGGGTATCGCAGTAACGGGTCAGGGCCTCGAGTTCGACGCCAAGTTCCACCGCCGCGTTGAAAATACGGGCGCCATCGATATGCAAAGCCAGCTTATGCTGACGGGTGAACTCCCAGGCTTGTTGCAGATAAGCTACCGGCAGCACCTTACCGTTGTGCGTGTTCTCCAGACTCAGCAGTTTGGTGATCGCGAAGTGAAAATCGTCAGGTTTGATAAACTGCGCCACCACGTCCAGCGGCAGCGTACCATCAGAAGCGGCAAGGATGGGTTGAGGTTGAATACTGCCCAGCACCGCCGCGCCGCCAGCCTCATATTTGTAGTTATGCGCCAACTGCCCGACGATATATTCCTCACCGCGCTGACAGTGACAAAGCAGCGCAATCAGGTTGGCCTGGGTACCTGTGGGTAAAAAGAGGGCGGCTTCTTTGCCGCTGAGTCTGGCTGCCTTAGCTTCCAGGGCATTTACTGTGGGATCATCGCCGTACACATCATCCCCGGTTTCTGCGGCCATCATGGCTGACAGCATCGCTTCGCTGGGGCGGGTTACCGTATCACTGCGTAAATCGATCACTCTTGCGCTCCTCTTATGAAAACGGACGCCGAAGCGTCCGAAAAAAGACCTGCAAATGTTTTACCGCAGCCAGTTGGTTTTTGCCAGCTCAACTACCTCGTCGCCGCGCCCGTTGATGATCGCTCTGAGCATATAGAGGCTGAAACCTTTAGCCTGTTCCATTTTAATCTGCGGCGGCATCGCCAGCTCCTCTTTGGCGGTGATCACGTCAACCAGCACCGGGCCGTCGTGGGCGAGCGCTTCCTGAATCGCCGCGTCCAGATCGGAGGCACGTTCAACCCGGATCCCCTTCACGCCGCATGCCTTAGCAATGTCGGCAAAATTCGGATTTTCCAGATCGGTCCCATCCGTCAGATAACCGCCAGCTTTCATCTCCATCGCCACAAAACCCAGCACGCTGTTGTTGAAGATCACCAGCTTTACCGGCAGTTTTAACTGGGCTACCGAGAGAAAATCGCCCATCAGCATGCTGAAGCCACCATCACCGCACAGGGCGATGACCTGACGCTGTTTATCCAGCGACTGCGCCCCTAACGCCTGCGGCATGGCGTTAGCCATTGAACCGTGATTGAACGAGCCAATCAGGCGACGTTTGCCGTTCATTTTCAGGTAGCGCGCCGCCCAGACGGTAGGGGTGCCAACGTCACAGGTGAAAATGGCATCCTCATCGGCATAGCGGCTTAATTGCTGCGCCACATATTGCGGATGAATAGCCTGTTTATCATTGGCCGTCGCCAGGTCGTCCAGGCTTTTGCGCGCTTCTGCATAGTGCTTAAGCGCCTTATCCAGAAAATCACGATCCTGCTTAACGTCCAGTTGAGGAAGCAAAGCGGCCAGCGTGGACTGAATATCCCCTACCAGCGCCATATCGACGTGGCTGTGGGCGCCAATACTGCCGGGATCGATATCAATCTGAATAATGTTGGCATCGGCAGGATAAAACGCGCGGTAGGGGAAACGCGTTCCGAGCAGAACCACCGTATCGGCGTTCATCATGGCATGGAAACCCGATGAGAAACCGATCAAACCGGTCATCCCGACATTGTAAGGGTTGTCATAATCCACGTGCTCTTTGCCGCGCAGGGCATGCACGACGGGCGCTTTCAGCGTCTCTGCCAGCTTCATCACTTCCGCATGCGCGCCGGCACAGCCGCTGCCGCACATCAGAGTGATATTCGCCGAGCCATTAAGCAGCGCGGCCAGTTTGGTCAACTCGCTGGCGGGCGGCTGGATCACCGGTAACTGCGGAGGATACCAGTCTGACGTTGCGCCTTCAGGGGCCGCCTGCAGGGCAACGTCCCCCGGCAGAACCACCACCGACACACCGCGATTAAGGATCGCCTTGCGCATGGCGATGCCAAGGACCTGCGGCAACTGCTCAGGATTGGAAACCAGCTCGCAATAATGGCTGCATTCGCGAAACAGTTCCTGCGGATGCGTTTCCTGAAAATAGCCGCTGCCAATCTCGCTGGAAGGAATATGCGCCGCAATGGCAAGCACCGGCACGTTGTTACGGTGGCAGTCAAAAAGACCGTTGATCAGATGGAGATTGCCTGGCCCGCAGGAGCCGGCGCAAACGGCAAGTTCGCCGCTGATATGGGCTTCTGCTCCGGCGGCAAAGGCGGCCACCTCTTCATGACGGGTAGGCATCCACTCAATGGTGCCCATTTTGTTCAGGCTGTCGGTCAGCCCGTTCAGGGAATCCCCGGTCACTCCCCAGATACGTTTTACCCCGGCGCTTTCTAATGTTTTTGCCACCAGCGTGGCTACTGTCTGCTTCATGCTTTTCTCCTTTCAGCATTATTCCTGGTAAGCAGAGAGCATAGACGAGGCTGGGGAAATTTGAGGGAGGGCGTTTGACACTCAGTGCTGCCAGCGCCTCTCCCTCAGCGAGATCAGGCAATCATAATATCGCTGGCAGGATAACAGCTACAGGCGAGAACGTAACCGGCTTGCTGCTCAGCTTCACTCAACGTCTGTTGGCTTTGCGTGGTGTAACGGCCACTGAGCACCTGGGTTTTACAACAGCCACACACGCCAGTACGGCATGCCGTCTCTATGGCAATCTGATTGTTTTCCATCGCTTCCAGTAACGTTTCTCCGTAACGGAATTCAGCCTCTCCGGGACTTTGTGCAGAACCAATTTTGAAGGTTTCAGCCTGCCCCTCAGGTCGCTGGCTGGCAACCGGGACAAAATTCTCCAGGAAGATTTTCTCAGCGCCGAGGTTTGCGGCATACCCTTTAACCTGATCCATATAGCCCTGAGGACCACAGATCATCACAGTGCGGTCGGCGATGTCCGGCACGCGCTGCTGCAAATACGCCTGCGTAATCCTGCCGTCCGGAAGTTCAGCAGAAGGCCTGTTCTCTTCAGTAATATGTAAGTCCAGCCAGGGTGTCATTGCTGCCAGCGCTTCAGCAAAAATAACCGCATCCCGGGAACGGACGCTGTAAAACAACTGCACGTTGCAGGTTGGCCGGTTCGCTTTCAGCCAGCGACACATCGACATCATGGGAGTGATCCCGCACCCGGCAGCCAGGAACAGGTAGCGTTCCGAAGGGTGACTTTCGCAGGTAAAGCTGCCCTGCGGATCGGAAAGCCACAGCGTGTCGCCGGGATGCACTGCCTGGGTCAGCCAGCTTGATCCGGTCCCCCCTCAATATGACGGACGGTCAGGGTAATAAACTCACTCTGACCCGGCGTGGAAGAGAGCGTGTAGGCGCGCAATTGCCCGCTGCTGCCAATCTTCACCAGGGCAAACTGGCCAGCCTGCCAGCGATAAAAATCGTGATTGATCAGCGAAATCGTCCAGGTATCTGCACTTTCCTGCTGAAGATGATGAACCTGCATGCGCCAGGGGCACAGAGAAGCTGTGGTCATGATGTCCTCCTTAATGAACCAGCATGGCATTGAGATCGTTTTCAACCGAGGTCACCGGCTGTAAACCGAACTCTTTTTGCAGGATGGCAAGCACGTTGTCGGAGAGAAAACCTGGCGCATCAGGGCCGGTGCGAATGTTTTTTACCCCCAGTGACAACAGCGTCAGCAGCACCACAATGGCTTTTTGCTCGAACCAGGAAAGAACCAGTGACAGCGGCAGGTCATTGACACCGCATCCCAGCTTTTCCGCCAGCCTGACGGCCAGCATGATGGCGGCATAGCTGTCGTTGCACTGCCCGACATCAAGCAGGCGTGGCAAACCTTCCAGCGAACCGAAATCGAGCTTGTTAAAGCGATATTTTCCGCAGGCAAGCGTCAGGATCAGGCAGTCATCGGGCACTGCAGTCGCCAGATCGGTGAAGTAACTGCGTTTATCTTTACTGCCGTCGCAGCCGCCAATCAGGAACACATGACGAAGTTTTTGCTGAGCAACCAGGTCAATGACTGTGTCAGCGGCATCCAGCAGCACCTGACGGCCAAAACCCACGGTAATTTCATGAGGGATCTCACTCCAGGGGAAGCCGTTCAGCTGATGAGCCTGCGCGATAAGCGCTGAAAAATCATCTTCCTCAAGATGATTTACGCCCGGCCAGCCCACAATGCTGCGCGTCCAGATTCGGTTTTGATACTCCCCTTTGTGAGGATCGATGATGCAGTTTGACGTCATCAGGATGGGCCCCGGAAAACGGGCAAACTCTTGCTGCTGGTTCTGCCACCCGCTGCCATAGTTGGCGACAAGATGAGGATGCTTTTTCAACTGCGGATAACCATGTGCAGGTAACATCTCACCGTGGGTATAGACATTGATGCCGGTTCCGGCGGTTTGCTCCAGCAACAGCTGTAAATCTTTCAGATCGTGGCCCGAAATCAGAATGGCTTTCCCGGCTACCGGCCGCGTATTAACGGAGACAGGCTGCGGATGCCCATACGCAGTGGTTTGCGCTTCATCAAGCTGGCCCATGATGGCAAAGTTCATTTTGCCAATGTTCATGGCTGTGGCCAGTAACAAATCTGCCTGCTCCGGCTGCGTTCCCAGCAAGGCCATAATTTCATGGTATTGCCGGTAAATTTCTTCATCGTATTTGCCGTGTACGTGAGCATGTTCCATATAGGCTGCCGCGCCCTTAAGGCCATACAGACACAGCAGTCGCAGGCCAAAAATATCCTCATGGACCTCATCGCGATTCAGTGCCCAGTCCGCAGCCTGCTGCTGAAGTAGTGCCAGATCGTCACTCGCCAGCGTTATGTCTGCCATCGGGTGATTCAGGGAAATCACGCAGGAAGGCAGCATCGCTCTTAACTTCTCACGATAGTAAATAGCCTCGCTGGCGTAGCCGACGATGCGGTGAGAATCAAAGTTGACGTTAGTTAAAGTGGCAAAGAAGGCTCGTGGAGCGAAACTGTCCACCTCATGCAGAATAATGCCGTGTTGCCGCGCCTCATGGGCCCATGCTGATAATCCCTGCAACACCGCAATCAGCAGATCCTGAAGATCGGACGTTTCCGCCGTTTTACCGCACATGCCTTGTGACCAGGCGCAGCCATTGCCTGCCGGAGTACGAATAGTTTGCTCACATTGTACGCAAAACATCAGGGTGATCCTTAAGTTGCATTTAAAATGCAACTTTAAACCCCAGACCCAGGCGGCGTCTCAGAAAACAGCAGCCGGATTGATCCGGCTCAATATTTGGGCGGGATCAGGAGGAGAATAGCGCAATAAGGATCGGAGCAAACAGGCTGAGAATAAATCCATGAACAATAGCGGCCGGAACAATCTCCGTGCCGCCGCTGCGCTGAAGAACGGGCAGGGTAAAATCCATGGAGGTCGCGCCGCATAAGCCAAGAGCGGTGGAACGATGGTGGCTGATTAACGCTGGAATCAACATAATCGCCAGCAGCTCACGCAACAGATCGTTGAAAAATGCCGCGCTGCCAATTACCGGTCCAAAGGATTCGGTCATCAGAATGCCTGAGAGCGAATACCAGCCGAAGCCGGACGCCATCGCCAGCCCGGTTTTTAACGGCAGGCCCAGCGCCAGGGCAGCAATCAGTCCCCCGACCAGCGCGCTCAGAAAGACTACGGTCGCCACCATCATTCCCCGGCGGTTCAGCAAAATCTGACGCAGGGTCATGCCACTGCCCCGCAACTGCAAACCCACCAGGAACAACAGAAACAGCAACGCGTACTCGCTGGCCTGAGTGGCAAATTGCAGTGGCCCCCAGTGGCTCAGACCGATCAAAAAGCCCGTCACCACCACGCCGCAAAGTTTCAATGACTCCAGCGCTATCTGAAGCCTGGAGGGCAGCGCTTCCTGACGATGGGAGTGCGCCCACGGGCGACGTGATTCAAGCAGGCGTAAAGCCAACAGATTGGCAATCAGGATACAGGCCGCGCTGACCAGAGAGTAATGGAAAATCGCCAGCAAATTGCGATTCAAATCCTCCAGGAAAGCCAGGCTGATGCCCATAAAAAACAGAATCACATAGACCATCCAGCTCAGAAATTTATTGACCAGTCGCTGCAATGAGAGGCTTTTAGCAGGCAAAAGATAACCGACAATGAGCGGCAGAAGAATGATCAGCAATCCTGAGTACATGGGGCAGGTCGTCCGTGGGAGCAGAAGAAGGGCGCCAAGCTAGCGAATATTCTTAATGCTGTAAAGGGATCTTAGCGGCTTCGGCTTGACCCCTGACGAGGCGGCGACCATTCTCACTAAAAACAAAGGGAAACGATCATGATTCTTGAACATGTCTCGGTAAGGGGATTTCGCGGAATTTCACATCTTTCGTTGCCTCTGGAGCAGGGAAACGTGCTGATCGGCGAAAATGCCTGGGGGAAATCGAGCCTGCTGGATGCCCTGACCCTGCTTCTGGCGCCTCAGGCTTTGCCGTATGACTTTTCCCTGCACGATTTCCACTCGCCTCATGGCAGTCAGCCTGCCCGGTTAACCCCGCTGTCGTTACAATTTACCTTTTGCGAAAGTGAGCCCGGTGAAGCCCATAATCCGCTGTGGTCGCCGTTTTTCTCCGCCTGGCAGCGAGGCCCGGATGGCAGGGCGCGCCTGCGGTTTCGCACCGAAGGCGAGGTGTTGCTGAGTCAGCAGGTGGCGACCAGAAGAGATTTTGTTACCGACGCGGGAAAAGTGATTGAGGGTGTGGACGCTGATGCGCTGCTCCGGCAACTTATCCGGCTGCATCCGGTTTTGCGGCTGAGGGATGCGCGTTTTACCCGGAGGCTGCGTCAGCCTGCGCATAATGGCGCTTCAGAAGAGTCTCTGACTGCGCTGGCAGGCCAGATAGATGCCCTGACTCGCGATCTGGTTTCACGTCCGCAAAGCCTGACTGATGAGGCTATCAGGCAAGGGGTGCAGACGCTGCAACAGCTGCTCGGGCACTACTTTGCGCTGCAACCCGGTGCTGATGCAGAGCCTCAGCAGCGAATGGCTCCCCAACAGCGTCATACCCCTCAGGGATGGCACGCGCTGGACAGCCTGAATCAGGTGGTGGCGGATGCTGATAACCGTAGCCGGCAGCTCATCCTGTTGCGGATGTTCTCGCTTCTGGCCCAGGCTAAAGGTATCGATCGGCTGGACCCTCATGCCCGTCCTCTGCTGTTGATTGAAGATCCCGAGACAAGGCTGCATCCGATTATGCTGGCCGTGGCGTGGGGATTACTCACGCTGCTGCCTTTGCAGAAAATCACCACCACGAACTCCGCAGAACTGCTTTCGCAGGTGCCGGTAGAAGAGGTTTGTCGCCTGGCGAGGGAGGATCGCCAGGTGGTTGCCTGGCGTTTGGGGCCTTCCGGGAT
The DNA here is from genome assembly GCF_036865545.1 of Erwinia sp. E_sp_B01_1. Lineage (NCBI taxonomy): Bacteria > Pseudomonadati > Pseudomonadota > Gammaproteobacteria > Enterobacterales > Erwiniaceae > Erwinia > Erwinia sp. E_sp_B01_1. Next base: position 1,615,009 of record NZ_CP142208.1, read on the forward strand.
GAACGCGGAAGAGAGCCGGCGCATCGCTTTTCATATCCGGTTTAACCGTCCCTCTGCATTTTTTGCCCGTTGCTGGCTGCTGGTGGAGGGCGAAACGGAAGTGTGGGTGATGAATGAACTGGCCCGTCAGTGTGGGGTTCACTTTGCGGCTGAAGGGATCAAAGTCATTGAATTTGCTCAATCGGGGCTGCGTCCCTTGCTGAAATTTGCGCAAAGGATGGGCATTGCCTGGCACGTATTGACCGATGGCGATCAGGCCGGGAAAAAGTATGCCGCCACGGCCAGAAGCCAGCTGCAAGAGCACCGGCAAACCGGGCATCGTCATCTGACGGAATTACCCGCACTGGATATGGAGCATTTCCTGTATAAGCAGGGATTTTCAGAGGTTTATCATCGAATGGCACGCTTGCCCATGAATGTGCCCATGAACCTGCGGCGGATTATCAGTAAAGCGATTCAGCGGTCGTCCAAGCCAGAACTGGCTATTGAAGTTGCTACCGAGGCGGCGGAACGGGGTGTGGAATCTGTGCCTCAGGTGCTGAGAGAAATGTTTACCACCGTGCAGCGGCTGGCAAGAGAACAGGGGGAATTCTGAATTCCCCCCTTGAAACAGGCGGCGGCAACCCAATCTTAAAGGTATTGCCGGGTTTGGCTCATAAAAATGCCAGCGTGCGTTGCTGGCATTTTACTGTAGGGTTGTTCAGAATGAGTAAAGGAAATGTCAGGCACTGATTGCCATTTCCGTTTCCACAGGGACGATGAGGCTGGCGTGATTGCCTTTCGGACCCTGATGCACATCAAACTGGACTTGTTGCCCGGCTTTCAGCGTTCTGTAGCCATCCATCTGGATGGTTGAGTAGTGCGCGAAGATATCCTCGCCGCCACTGACCGGACAGATAAAACCGAAGCCTTTGGCATTATTGAACCATTTAACAGTACCCGTCTCCATGCTTCTACATCCCTCGCAAGACATTCATTTGAGTGGGGTGACGAGGCGATAGCCTCAAAGCTGGTTAAAACGCATTCAGCTTATGCCTGTACTGTAAAGATTTGGTATAGAGCGTCAAGCAAATGGGACCGGGAAACGGAGATGAAATCGTCAAAATTTGAGGCAGTTAACGCTATTGCCAATTTTTGTGATGAAGGTCGCGTAGCAGCAGTTTGTTGCAAAAAATCACCCGCGCAGGCCAGCATTCTGGGCGTGTTAAACTTACCCTTAATAATGTTAGTCTGACGTAAGCAAGTAACGCTTTGAGACTGGGTACGTATGGGAAACACTAACGATTGGCTTAACTTTGAACACCTTGCAGATGACAAGCTCCGTGAAGGACTTAAGCCACCTTCGATGTATAAAGTTATTCTTAACAATGACGATTATACACCTATGGAATTTGTTATTGACGTACTGCAAAAGTTCTTTTCTTATGATGTTGAACGTGCAACGCAATTGATGCTTGCGGTCCATTACCAGGGAAAGGCGATCTGCGGTGTTTTTACTGCCGAAGTGGCAGAGACCAAAGTCGCACACATAAATAAGTACGCCAGGGAGAACGAGCATCCGTTGCTGTGTACGCTGGAAAAAGCCTGAATAAGGCGATCTATTGGGGGAGGTGCCAATGCTCAATCAAGAACTGGAACTCAGTTTAAATATGGCTTTCGCCAGAGCGCGCGAGCACCGTCACGAGTTTATGACCGTCGAGCATCTGTTACTGGCTCTGCTCAGTAACCCGTCGGCCAGAGAGGCTCTTGAAGCCTGTACGGTCGATATCGTGGCTTTACGACAGGAACTCGAGGCCTTCATCGAACAAACCACCCCGGTCTTGCCGGTCAGCGAAGAAGAGCGCGACACTCAGCCGACGCTCAGCTTCCAGCGCGTATTACAGCGCGCCGTTTTTCACGTGCAGTCTTCCGGACGCAGCGAAGTCGCCGGTGCGAACGTTCTGGTCGCTATTTTCAGCGAGCAGGAGTCGCAGGCCGCTTATCTGCTGCGCAAGCATGAAGTCAGCCGCCTTGATGTGGTTAACTTCATTTCCCACGGTACTCGTAAAGATGAACCAGGCCCCGCTTCTGGCGCGGAAAACCCGGTCAACGAAGAGCAGGCAGGCGGGGAGGATCGTATGGAAAACTTCACCACCAATCTTAATCAGCTTGCTCGTGTGGGGGGTATTGACCCGCTGATTGGGCGTGAGAAAGAACTGGAACGTACCGTTCAGGTACTTTGCCGCCGCCGTAAAAATAACCCGCTGCTGGTGGGTGAATCTGGCGTCGGTAAAACGGCCATTGCGGAAGGTCTGGCCTGGCGCATAGTGCAGGGCGACGTTCCGGAAGTGATGAAGGATGCCACGATCTATTCGCTGGATATCGGCTCATTGCTGGCGGGAACCAAATACCGTGGTGATTTTGAAAAACGCTTTAAAGCACTGTTGAAGCAGCTTGAGCAGGACAACAACAGCATTCTGTTTATCGATGAAATTCATACCATCATCGGTGCAGGCGCTGCTTCTGGTGGCCAGGTAGATGCCGCCAATCTGATCAAGCCTCTGCTCTCCAGCGGTAAAATCCGTGTGATGGGTTCCACAACCTATCAGGAGTTCAGCAACATCTTTGAAAAGGATCGGGCGCTGGCCCGCCGTTTCCAGAAGATCGATATCACTGAGCCTTCTGTTGATGAAACCGTACAGATTCTGAACGGGCTGAAGCCGAAATATGAAGCGCATCATGACGTACGCTACACCGCGAAAGCGGTACGGGCAGCGGTTGAGCTGGCGGTAAAATATATCAACGATCGTCATCTGCCCGACAAGGCCATTGACGTTATTGATGAAGCCGGGGCCCGTTCCCGTCTGATGCCGGTCAGCAAGCGTAAGAAAACCGTCAACGTGTCGGATATCGAATCTGTGGTTGCCCGCATCGCGCGCATTCCAGAGAAAAGTGTTTCGGCCACTGACCGGGATACGCTGAAAACGCTGAGCGATCGTCTGAAAATGCTGGTGTTCGGCCAGGATGATGCCATTGAAGCCCTGACCGAAGCGATCAAAATGAGCCGTGCAGGCCTGGGCCAGGATCGCAAACCTGTAGGTTCCTTCCTGTTTGCCGGCCCTACGGGCGTAGGTAAAACGGAAGTGACCGTTCAGCTGGCTAAAGCTTTGGGCATTGAGCTGCTGCGTTTCGATATGTCGGAATATATGGAGCGTCACACCGTCAGCCGTTTGATTGGTGCGCCTCCGGGCTATGTTGGCTTCGATCAGGGCGGGCTGCTGACTGATGCGGTGATTAAACATCCGCATGCGGTTGTGCTGCTTGATGAGATTGAGAAAGCTCACCCGGATGTCTTTAACCTCCTGCTGCAGGTGATGGATAACGGCATGCTGACCGATAATAACGGTCGTAAAGCTGATTTCCGTAATGTGGTAGTGGTGATGACCACCAACGCCGGCGTGCGTGAAACCGAGCGTAAATCCATCGGCCTGATCCAGCAGGACAACAGCACCGATGCAATGGAAGAGATCAAGAAGATCTTCACGCCAGAGTTCCGCAACCGTCTGGACAATATTATCTGGTTTAAACACCTTGATACTGAGGTCATTCACCAGGTAGTGGACAAGTTTATTGTCGAGTTGCAGGCGCAGTTGGATGCCAAAGGTGTGTCGCTTGAAGTCAGCGATGAGGCTCGCGAATGGCTGGCAGTGAAAGGATACGACAAGGCGATGGGCGCAAGGCCGATGGCGCGTACCGTTCAGGAAAGCCTGAAAAAACCGCTGGCGAACGAACTGTTGTTCGGCTCACTGGTGGATGGCGGTTCGGTCTCGGTTGCGCTGGACAAAGCAAACAACCAACTGACGTACGATTTCGTCAGCGCTGAGAAGCGTAAAACGGAAGGATCTGTGCACTAAACAGCGCATGGATTTGCAGGATGAAGAAAAGAAAAAGGCCGGAAATTCCGGCCTTTTTTTATGGGTGCTGCGGCAGAAAGCGGCAGCACGGCTGAATGCTAATTAGCGACTACGGAAGACAATGCGGCCTTTGCTCAGGTCGTACGGGGTCAGCTCTACAGTGACTTTGTCGCCCGTCAGGATGCGGATATAGTTTTTGCGCATTTTACCGGAGATGTGAGCGGTAACCACGTGTCCGTTTTCTAACTCAACGCGAAACATGGTGTTAGGTAACGTATCCAGTACGGTACCTTGCATTTCAATATTGTCTTCTTTGGCCATCGAATCCTCTAGGTGTTACAACCTTAGTTTTGAACCGGCAAGATAATGCCGAATTTCAAGTATTATGTAAAGAATGTTGGTGAATTCACCAGCATCAACCCCTCTGTAGCGCCGTCTGCGCAGAGGAATTGGAGATTAAAACTGAGTAGTGTATCGACGTCGGCGCGGGGGAATTGCGGGCTAAGAATGGGTCTCGCATTCGCTCCTGTGCGCAATGCAAACCAAAAGACAAGGTGCGTTAATATTCCCAGCCAGCCCGATCCCGGCTCGCCAGTGACAGGAGGCGAAGGGCGGACGACATACCAAACGCGCATATTATATCACTGTTATCTCATCTTGCGTGGAAAACATCGAATTATCGCATTAAAAAAGGGTCTGTGGCTGCCAGCAATGCGGGGAGAGCGGCTGATTTGCCAGCGAATTGACCTGCTGCAGGTAATCTGCCCTGGCAATTTCCTGCGCGCCCAGTGATGCGGTATGAGGATTAAGCACCTGACAATCGATCATCTTCCCTCCCTGCTGCTGAAAATAACGGCTGAATACCAGCAGTGCCGTTTTTGAAGCATTCTCTCTGCGGCTGAACATCGATTCACCGCAAAAAATGTGCCCCAGCGCCAGTCCGTACATTCCTCCGACCAACTCTTTGTCATGCCAGACCTCTATGGACTGAGCATGGCCCGCATCAAATAATTGCTCCCAGGCGCGCTGAACCTGATGAGTAATCCAGGTACCTTCATCACGATCGCTGGCGCAACCGGCAATGACATCATGAAAATTTTCATTGAGCGTCACGCGATAAGGCGAGTTCTTATGAAAACGCTTCATGCTGCGGCTGAGATGAAACCTGTCCGGGTAAAGCACAGCCCGCGGATCCGGCGACCACCACAGGATAGGATCTCCGGGAGAAAACCAGGGGAAAATGCCGCGATGATAAGCATTTAGCAGACGAGCAGGACTGAGATCGCCGCCCATGGCCAGCAGTCCGTTAGGTTCCCGCAACGCCATCTCTGGCGGTGGGAAATTCAGTGACTCTCGGGAGAGTTGGATCAGGCGCATAGTGACGGTCTCAGCGAAACGAGAGGGTAAGACTATAGCGCAAACCGCTGGTGAAAATACCAGTAACGCCCGCGTTTTGAGATTAATTCGGCATGATTGCCCGCTTCAAGAATTTTCCCGCTCTCCATAATGCAAATTTTATCAAAATGCTGAAGCCCCTGAAGACGGTGAGTGACCATAATCAGCGTTTTCTCTCTGGCAAGGTCCCGGAGCAGCGCCAGAATCTGTTGTTCAGTTTCTGCATCCAGTCCTTCGGTGGGTTCATCAAGCAGCAGCAAATCACCACCATGCAGCAATGCACGGGCCAGGCCTATTCTTCTTAATTCGCCACCCGAGAGCTGCCGGCCGCCTTCTCCGAGCCAGCCATTGAGTCCGGAATCGTTTTCCAGCAGCGTCGAAAGACCGACCAGATGTAAAACCCGGGTAAGGTGTTCATCGCTGCACGAAGGGGAGGCCAACAGCAGATTTTCCCGCAGCGTGTTGCTGAAAAGATGTACTCGCTGGGTAACCACGCTTGTGGTGGCACGCAACGCCGGTTCATTCCATGTTTTTAACGGCCGGCCATTGAGGATAATAGTGCCGCTATCCGGATCCCATGCGCGGGTCAGAAGCTGAAGCAGGGTAGATTTACCACAGCCTGTGCGGCCAAGCAGAGCGATGTGTTCTCCCTGCTTCACGTCCAGAGTAAAGTCTTTTAGCGCTGACTGACCAGAAGGGTAACTGAAGTGCAGGTTCTGCACGCTGAGCATCGTGCCTGAGGAGACGGGCGTAGCCTGATTTCCAAACTCCACACCAGGCTTTTGACTGATGACCTCGGTGACACGCTGTGCAGAGGCCATGACCTGGCCAAGATGCAGGAAAGCGGTTCCGACCGGTGCCAGTGCCTCAAAAGCGGCCAGTGCACAGAATACGAAGAGTGCAATCAGCGCGCCTGGTTCCGGATCGCTACCTGTGCCTCCGGCACTCAGCCAGAGGATGAACACTACGGTAAATCCGGTAATCACTGTCAGCATGGCCTGCGAAAGCCCCGCAAGGCTGGCCTGGCTTTTCTGCGCGGATAACCAGCGCTGTTCGGTTTGATCCAGCTCGCCCCGGAAAAGGGCGGCGGCGCCATATACAGTCAGCTCAGCCTGTCCCTGCAGCCACTCTGTTAACTGATTGCGATAATGGCCACGTAAGCGGGTCAGGGCAATGCCAGCAGAACGCCCGGCACGGTAGAAAAGCGGCGGTAACAACAGCAAAGTCAACAGCATCAGGCCGCCCAGCGTTAGCGCAAGCTGCCAGTCCAGCCAGCTCAATCCCACCGTTACGGTCAGGATCACCACCAGGGCTCCAGCCAGTGGAGAAACCACACGCAGGTAAAGATGATCGAGCGTGTCGACATCTGCCACCAGTCTGTTAAGCAGATCGCCTTTACGATAAGCCGTCAGTCCCGCAGGCGAGAGGGGTAGCAGTTTGCTGAAAGTGAAAACGCGCAGGTGCTGAAGCACCCTGAAAGTACCATCATGGCTGACCAGCCGCTCAAAATAGCGTGCGGCCGTGCGAATAATGGCTGCCCCCGGACTCCAGCAGCCGGAAGCATATAATTAAAGCTGTATAAGCCAGCCACCCCAGCGACTGAAGAGGCGGCAAGAAACCAGCCGGAAAGCGTTAGCAGGCCTGTGCTGGCCAGCAAAGTGACGACAGCCAGTACCACTCCCAGAGAGAGACGCCAGAAATGACGACGGTAGAGAGCTAAAAAAGGAAGCAAGATTTTCATTCCACGGTCTCCTTACGCTGCGCCACCAGCCCGGCATAGGCGCCCGGCGTTTTGAGCAGAAAGTCGGAACCGCCTTGCTGCACAATTTTTCCATTGCGCATCAGCCAGACTTCATCCCAGCGATCAAGCTCTTCAAGCTGGTGGGTGATCAGCAAAGTGGTCTGACTGAAAGAGGCTGACAACAATGCCCGGTTCACATGCTGTTCACTGTGGCTGTCAAGGCTGGCTGCGGGTTCATCAAGCAGCAGGAAATGCGAGGTTTTATACAGGGCCCTGGCAACCGCGATACGTTGTGCCTGGCCCACTGACAATGCTGAGGCCCGTTCACCAATCTGGCTCTCCAGACCCTCAGTAAGCCAGGGAAGAAATTCCGTGACGCCCGCAAGTTCACATACCTGGGCCAGCTTTTGCGGATCGGCGTGGCCATCCAGCGTAATATTGGCCCGTATTGTGGCAGCAGGCAGGTGAGGGTTCTGCCCCACCCAGGCCAGCTGCCGCTGCCAGAATTGAGGATTGATTGCCTTAAGTTCAACGCCATTCACCCGCAGCGACCCCTGATAAGGAAGAAAGCCAAGCATCGCATTGAGCAGGGACGTTTTACCGGCGCCGCTTTGCCCCACAATAGCAATACGCTGACCAGGCTTGATGGTGAACGTCAGGGGACCAGCCAGCACTTTGCCGTCAGGTGAGAGAATATTCAGATCTTCTGCCTGTACAGTAATGCCCCGTTGCGTATCAATCTCAAGATCACCCCTTGCGGATGCCAGGGTTTCGCTTTGGCTCAGGAAGCTTTCAAGCGAATCGGCCCCCCTACGGCCTGGGCTTTGGCATGATAAAAGGTCCCCAGATCGCGTAATGGCTGAAAGAATTCCGGGGCGAGGATCAGGGCCAGAAAGCCAGCAAACAGGGTTATGCCTGTTTCATAGTGACCAAAATTCAGCTCGCCAAGGTAAGAGAAACCAAAATAGACGGCAACAACAGCGATAGAGAGCGAAGCGAAAAACTCCAGCACGGCTGATGAGAGAAAGGCCAGCCGCAACACTTCCATTGTACGCTGGCGAAACGCTTCAGAAGCCTGACGAATGCTCTCTGTTTCTGCCTCAGCACGATGGAATAAACGCAGAGTATCCAGCCCGCTTAAACGATCGAGAAAATGACCACTGAGGCGGCTAAGCGCTTTGAAGTTACGGCGGTTAGCATCGGCAGCACCCATGCCGACAAGCGCCATGAATAAAGGGATTAGCGGGGCGGTACAGAGTAAAATCAGCGCGGCTACCCAGTTCACCGGGAATAAGGCGAGCAGAATAAAGCAGGGAATAAATACGGCCAGCAGCATCTGCGGCAGATAGCGGGAATAGTAATCCTGCATCTCCTCAATTTGCTCCAGCAGCAGAGTGGCCCAGCTTCCTGCCGGTTTGCCCTGAATCCAGGCAGGGCCCAGTTCGCTAAGCCGGTTCAGCACGGTGCGGCGTAGCGCGGTTCGAATAGCTTTCCCACACTCGAATCCCACTTTTTCACGCAGCCAGGCTAGCACACCGCGAAGTGCAAAACAGCCAAACAGCAAAGCGAACCGGAACAGCATTGATTCCCGGGGGAGATGCTCAACGATCAGCGCCTGGAGCAGGGAGGCCAGCAGCCAGGCCTGACAGACAATCAGTAAAGCGCTGAGCATGCCCAGAATCATTGAGAGCCGTAGCCAGCGCTTGCCGTGCCCGGTCTGGCTTTTCAGCCAGCGGAGTAACTGTTGCTGTCGAGTTTTGTTCATGCTTTTCCAGCTGAGCGTTGTTATGCGAAACAGGGAGAAAACAACCCTGCAATATACAGGGGCAATTGGTTTGCAATGTTACAACGCAGAAAGCAAAAAGGCGACCTGAGGAGGTCGCCTTTGGAAAGATTGATGCAGGGATTTAACAACTTACTGAGAGTTTTTAACTAATCCATCCAGATAGCGTTCTGCATCCAGCGCGGCCATACAACCCGTACCGGCTGAAGTAATAGCCTGGCGATAGATATGGTCCATCACATCACCAGCAGCAAAGACGCCCGGAATGCTGGTCTGCGTTGCATTCCCCTGAAGGCCGGACTGCACTTTGATGTAACCATTTTCCAGCTCCAGCTGATCTTTAAAGATGCCGGTGTTAGGGCTGTGGCCAATGGCGACAAACAGGCCGGCAACGGTCAACTCTTCGGTTTGTTGTTCATCCAGCGTGGAGCGCAGGCGCAGGCTGCTGACGCCCATCTGATCGCCCAACACTTCATCCAGCGTCTGATTGGTATGCAGCACGATGTTGCCGTTGCGCACTTTTTCCATCAGTCGGTCAATCAGGATTTTTTCAGCACGGAAGCTGTCACGACGGTGAATCAAATGAACTTCGGCCGCAATATTTGCCAGATAAAGCGCTTCTTCTACAGCAGTATTTCCGCCACCAATAACCGCGACTTTCTGGTTGCGGTAGAAGAAACCATCACAGGTAGCACAGGCGGAAACACCACGACCTTTGAAAGCCTCTTCAGAAGGCAGGCCGAGATAGCGGGCAGATGCGCCGGTAGCGATGATCAATGCATCCGCTGTGTATTCTTCACTGTCACCAGTAAGGCGGAATGGACGGGACTGCAAATCAACGGTATGGATGTGATCAAAAATAATCTCGGTGTTGAATTTCTCAGCGTGCTCCTGCATCCGTTCCATCAACAACGGCCCGGTCAGGTCATTGGGATCGCCCGGCCAGTTTTCCACTTCGGTGGTGGTGGTCAGCTGACCCCCTTTTTCCAGGCCGGTAATCAGAACCGGATTGAGGTTGGCTCGTGCTGCATAAACGGCGGCAGTGTAGCCTGCAGGACCGGAGCCAAGGATAAGTAATTTGCTGTGTCTTGCCGTGCTCATGAGACCCTCATTATTTGTCTGGCAAACATTTTTTCGATTGTAGGGAATTTAACGCGGTAACAAAAGCCTTCTGCGCTTTTGTTAACGATGGTTGTAAAAGGTTTGACCAATGAGTCAGTTGTTCCGGCAAGGTGAGAATGCGCTGTTTTGGGGCAGGGATTGCCTGATTAAGGTGCATCACTACGAAAAATATCCATTTAAAAACAGTCACGCAGCGATACTTCTGGCATGTTGTACTGATTTTGGTTGTTTTGCTTTGACAATCGGCTGCGCTTTTGCGAAAACAGTGTAGGAAGCAGAGGGTGTTCAGGCTGGCAAAACAGGCGTTCATACCGCGTTTTAGCTATCAGGCCGGATAAACTCAGTCTGTCATTGGTCATGACGCATGGGGTGGACAGACCACATGCGTCATACGGATGGGCGTTTTACTACTGGCGCAACAGGCTCCTGACTTCACTTAAAACAACCCTGCACAATGAACTCGTTCAGGGTATGGCAGGTAAAGGGAAGGCATTTAGAGAGACAATAAGAATGGTAGACAATAAAAAACGACCTGGTAAAGATCTCGACAGGATCGACCGCAACATCCTTAATGAACTGCAAAAGAACGGTCGAATTTCCAACGTCGATCTTTCCAAGAGTGTGGGATTATCTCCTACACCCTGCCTGGAACGCGTACGCCGCCTCGAACGTCAGGGATTCATCCTTGGCTATACCGCACAGCTGAATCCACACTATCTGGATGCATCGCTGCTGGTATTCGTTGAGATTACTCTGAATCGTGGTGCGCCAGACGTGTTTGAACAATTTAACGCCGCTGTGCAAAAACTTGAGGAAACTCAAGAGTGTCATCTTGTTTCAGGCGATTTCGACTATCTGCTGAAAACCCGCGTTCCGGATATGTCAGCCTATCGCAAATTGCTGGGTGAAACCCTGCTGCGTCTGCCGGGCGTTAACGATACGCGTACCTATGTCGTCATGGAAGAAGTGAAACAAAGTAACCGCTTAGTCATTAAAACGCGGTAACACAGGGCAGGTGCAAAACCTGATAGATTTCGGTACACTCCTGTGAATTCATACAGGTTCAGCGTCGGGCTCGCCCGGCGCTGTTGCCTCCATAGTTTACAGGCCCCTGGAGAGTACTCTTGAGCCAGGAATACACAGAAGATAAAGATGTATCCCTACAACCGCTGAGCAGTGGGCGTCGCCTGCTGGAAGCGTTGTTAATTATTGTCGCTCTTTTCGCCGTCTATCTGATGGTGGCATTGGTCAGCTTCAATCCTTCCGATCCCAGCTGGTCTCAGACCGCCTGGCACGAACCTATCCACAATATAGGCGGCGGCGTTGGCGCCTGGCTTGCGGATACCCTGTTTTTCATTTTTGGCGTTATGGCTTATGCCATTCCTCCGGTCATTTTAGGCCTCTGCTGGATCACTTTCCGTCAGCGACATTCCCAGGATTATATCGACTATTTTGCCGTGGCTTTACGGCTGATTGGCGTGCTGGCGCTGGTTGTTACTTCCTGCGGCCTTGCGGCGCTGAATGCTGATGATATCTGGTACTTCGCTTCAGGTGGCGTCATTGGCAGCCTGTTGAGTAACGCTATGGCACCCTGGTTCAGTGGCGCAGGCGGAACCTTAACGCTGTTATGCATCTGGGCGGCCGGGCTTACGCTGTATACTGGCTGGTCCTGGCTTACAATTGCCGAAAAGATCGGCGGTGCTGTGATGGGCGTACTGACGTTTGCCAGCAATCGCTCGCGCACTGATGAGCGCTGGCATGAAGAAGAGGACTATCATGATGAGGACGCTACAACAGCGCCAGTTCTGAAGCAATCCGCTGCGGGCGATCGGGATGATGTTCTGCTTTCTGCTCCGAAGAAAGTGACGTCAGAAGAAGAGGGTGATGAAGAGGACAACGATCCTCTGCTCAGCAAGCCTGCTGCTGCAATAGCTTCCGCAACGCCACTGGCTGCTGCATCCCAGTCTGCTGCCGTGCCGTCTGCGCCTGTATCACCAATGGCCGCATCTCAACCTGCTGCCGCGCCGTCTGCGCCTGTATCACCAGTAGCCGCGTCTCAACCTGCTGCCGCTCCGTCTCCAGTGGCCACCTCGCAGCCTGCTTCACTCGTTCCTCAGCCTGTTCAGTCAACTGCCAGCCCAGTTACGCCTGCGGTAGAAACGCCTGAGCTTTACCGCTTTGAAATGCCTGCTGAAGCAGAAACGCCTGCGCCATCGGTGCAGATCGAGCAGGAAGATGATGGCCCTCGAATGGGTAACTGGCGTGAAGCCTCAACGTCATCACCGTTTGACTTCTCGTCACCACAAACCTCGCAACCTGGCGATATTGTGGCGGGTGCACAGGGCCTGAGTGACGCGGCCAAAGTAGCTGCAGCTTCAGCGCCATTTATGCCGGGCTTTAGTGCAACAAGTGAGAATATCAATCCTCAGGTTAAACAGGGAATTGGCCCCACGCTGCCGCGCCCTAATCCGGTTAAGCTTCCTACCCGCCGTGAGCTGGCTTCCTATGGCATAAAACTTCCCTCCCAGCGTATGGCGGAAGAAAAAGCTAAAGAAGAACAGGATTTGCTTGAGCAGACGTCACCTGATTTGCCTTCCGGCAGTCAGGATGAAGAAACACTGGCAAGGGAAGAGGCGCAGTTGCGCGAAGCCTTTATGGCTCAGCAGCAGACGCGTTATGGTGAAGAGTTTGCGCAGGATGATGAAGAAGCGCAGCAACAAGCTGCACTGGCGCGTCAGTTTGCAGACCAGCAAAATCAGCGCTATGGCGAGGAACCGTCCCAGGAAAGCAGCCTGTCTCAGCATCTGAACACGGCCGGAGCATTTGATTTTTCTCCTGTGGATGATCTGGTCGATAATGGCCCAGGTGAGCCTTTGTTTACGCTTCCTGCTGAAGCTCCAGCCGAGCAGACTCAGTGGCAGCAACATAATCAGGCTCCTCAGCAGACGCCACCGGCTCAACAACCGCAGATGCCACCGGTTCAACAACCAGAAACGCCTGCATGGCAGACGCCTCCTGTTCAACAGGCACAGACGCCACCGGTTCAACAACCAGAAACGCCTGCATGGCAGACGCCTCCTGTTCAACAGCCACAGACGCCACCGGCTCAACAACCGGAAACGCCTGCATGGCAGACGCCTTCTGTTAAACAGCCACAGACGCCACCGGCTCAACAACCAGAAACGCCTGCATGGCAGACGCCACCTGTTCAACAGCCGCAGACGCCACCGGTTCAACAACCAGAAACGCCTGCATGGCAGACGCCACCTGTTCAACAGCCACAGACGCCAGCCTGGCAGACGCCTCCGGCTCAGCAACCAGCTGCCCCTGAACCTGTTGTGGCAGCTCCACAGCCTGAAGCGGCTAAACCAGCTCACGACAGCCTGTTCCATCCGTTCCTGGTTCGCCATGAACAGCCGCTGGAAAGGCCTACCACGCCATTACCTTCGCTGGATCTGCTGACGTCACCGCCTGTGGAAGCCGAACCTGTTGATATGTTCGCGCTGGAACAAACGGCGCGTCTGGTGGAAGCCCGCCTCAATGATTATCGTGTTAAAGCCGAAGTTGTCGGGATCTCTCCAGGCCCGGTGATTACCCGCTTTGAGCTGGATCTGGCTCCCGGTGTTAAAGCCGCGCGAATCTCTAACCTGTCTCGTGACCTGGCGCGCTCGCTGTCCGCTGTTGCGGTGCGAGTGGTGGAAGTTATCCCTGGCAAACCTTATGTTGGCCTGGAATTACCGAACAAGCATCGCCAGACTGTTTACATGCGTGAAGTGCTGGAAAGCGCCAGGTTCCGTGACAATCCTTCACCACTGACCGTGGTGTTGGGTAAAGATATTGCCGGCCAACCGGTGATTGCGGATCTGGCAAAAATGCCTCACCTGCTGGTTGCAGGTACCACTGGCTCCGGTAAATCAGTCGGCGTCAATGCGATGATCATCAGCATGCTCTATAAAGCCACGCCGGAAGAAGTGCGCTTTATTATGATCGACCCAAAAATGCTTGAGCTTTCAGTGTATGAAGGTATTCCACACCTGTTAACGGAAGTGGTTACCGACATGAAGGATGCAGCCAATGCGCTGCGCTGGAGCGTGGGCGAAATGGAACGTCGTTATAAATTGATGTCGGCGTTAGGCGTAAGGAATCTGGCTGGTTACAACGAAAAAGTTGAACAGGCAGAAGCGATGGGACGACCTATTCCGGATCCGTTCTGGAAGCCGGGTGACAGCATGGATACCACGCCGCCGGTGCTGGAAAAACTGCCTTATATCGTGGTGTTGGTGGATGAGTTTGCCGACCTGATGATGGCGGTGGGTAAAAAAGTGGAAGAACTGATTGCTCGTCTCGCACAGAAAGCTCGTGCGGCTGGTATTCACCTTGTACTGGCTACGCAGCGTCCGTCGGTGGATGTGATTACAGGCCTGATAAAGGCCAATATCCCAACCCGAATCGCCTTTACCGTGTCGAGTAAAATTGACTCACGCACTATCCTCGATCAGGCGGGAGCCGAGTCCTTGCTGGGGATGGGTGACATGCTGTACATGCCACCTAACTCTTCAATGCCGGTACGTGTGCACGGAGCCTTTGTGCGCGATCAGGAAGTCCATGCCGTCGTTCAGGACTGGAAAGCTCGCGGTCGTCCTCAGTACATTGAGAGCATCACAGCGGGTGAAGAGAGCGAAGGCGGTCTGGGGCTTGATGGCGATGAAGAGCTGGATCCCCTGTTCGATCAGGCCGTTGGCTTTGTGGTGGAAAAACGTCGTGCGTCTATTTCAGGCGTCCAGCGTCAGTTCCGCATCGGCTATAACCGTGCGGCGCGTATCATTGAACAAATGGAAGCGCAGGGAATTGTTTCCTCACCTGGCCATAACGGCAACCGTGAGGTGCTTTCACCCCCGCCGCATGAGATGTAAAGCCAGTTGATTTCAGTTGTAGCCTGAAACACGGGCCAGGGCGACCTGGCCCGTTGAGTTATTGGGTATTGCCCCCATATCAGACACTATTGCCGGTCTCATTCAGGATAATCTCCTGTTGATTTCGCTACTGCCTGGCTACAGTTATCCTCGCAGGCTTCCCCGCTTACCGGGATTAAAAGTTTTAATAAGGATGCCGTAATGAAAAAGTTAATGATTTCCTGCTGTCTGATTACTGCCTTTGCTTCTGCCAGCGTTCTGGCTGATGCCTCATCAGATCTGCAAAAGCGTCTGGGTAAAGTGACCAGCTTCCACGCCAGCTTCACGCAAAAAGTCACCGATGGCAGTGGCCAGTCTGTTCAGGATGGGGAAGGTGAGTTGTGGGTGAAGCGCCCGGACTTATTTAACTGGCATATGACGGCACCCGATGAAAGCGTGCTGATTTCCGATGGCAAAACGCTCTGGTTCTACAATCCTTTTGTTGAGCAGGTAAGTGCGACCTGGGTGAAAGATGCCACCAGCAATACCCCGTTTATGCTGATTGCGCGTAATCAGGGAAGCGACTGGAAGCAGTACAACATCAAACAGCAGGGAGACAGTTTTGAACTGACTCCTAAATCAACCGATGGCAACCTGAAGCAGTTCACCATCAACGTCTCTTCCAATGGCACTATCAATCAGTTCAGCGCCGTGGAGCAGGATGGTCAGCGCAGCAGCTATGCGTTGAAGAGCCAGCAGAACGGGGCTGTCGAAGCCAGTAAATTCCAGTTTACGCCGCCAAAAGGCGTGACGCTGGACGATCAGCGTCAGTGAGGTCCGCTTGAGTAATCTGCCCCTGGATTTCTCCCACAACGAATTTCAGCCTCTGGCCGCGCGTATGCGGCCAGGAACGCTGGCGGAATATATCGGGCAGCAGCATCTGCTGGCCGCGGGTAAACCGCTACCGCGGGCGATTGAGGCTGGGCATCTGCACTCGATGATCCTGTGGGGGCCGCCAGGGACAGGGAAAACAACCCTGGCCGAGATTATTGGCCGCTATGGTCAGGCTGACGTTGAGCGTATTTCAGCAGTGACCTCCGGAGTGAAAGAGATCCGTGAGGCCATTGAACGTGCCCGACAGAATCGTAATGCCGGCCGCCGCACTATTCTGTTTGTGGATGAGGTACACCGTTTCAATAAAAGCCAGCAGGACGCGTTTCTGCCGCATATTGAAGATGGCACCATCACCTTTATCGGTGCCACTACGGAAAATCCTTCGTTCGAACTTAATTCGGCTCTGCTCTCACGAGCTCGTGTCTATCTGTTGAAATCGCTGACCAGCGAAGATATTGAAACTGTTCTCGATCAGGCAATGAAAGATAAAGAACGGGGATATGGCGCTGAGAATATCATTCTGCCTGCAAACACCCGCCGGATGGTGGCGGAGCTGGTAAATGGCGATGCCCGCCGTGCTCTTAACACGCTGGAGATGATGGCCGATATGGCCGAGGTCAACAGCAAAGGCAAACGGGAACTCACTGCCAAACTGTTGAATGAAGTCTCCGGTGAACGCAGCGCCAGGTTTGATAATAAAGGGGATCGTTATTACGATCTTATCTCTGCTCTGCATAAGTCGGTTCGGGGCTCAGCGCCGGATGCTGCGCTTTACTGGTATGCACGCATTATTACCGCAGGAGGCGATCCCCTCTATGTGGCGCGACGTTTACTGGCCATAGCCTCTGAAGATGTTGGCAATGCCGATCCCCGTGCTATGCAGGTTGCCATTGCGGCCTGGGACTGTTTCACTCGCGTGGGCCCGGCTGAAGGTGAGCGGGCTATCGCTCAGGCGATTGTTTACCTTGCCTGTGCGCCGAAAAGTAATGCCGTCTATACCGCCTTTAAAGCCGCGATGCGTGATGCGCGTGAAAATCCCGATTATGATGTCCCGGAACATCTGCGTAATGCCCCAACAAAACTGATGAAAGAGATGGGGCTTGGCGCGGAATATCGCTATGCACACGACGAGCCCAATGCCTATGCCGCTGGTGAGAATTATTTCCCATCAGAAATGGCACAAACACGCTACTACCAGCCAGCTTCCCGCGGACTTGAGGGTAAGATTGGTGAAAAGCTAGCCTGGCTTGCTGAGCAGGATCAAAATAGCCCGACAAAACGCTACCGTTGACAGTGTCGTTACGGTAAGGTTATCAGGCAATTCAATGCATTCGCACAGCGGATGCGCCCCTCTTTCACGCAATCAAACTATTCACAGGACAAGCATGCTCGATCCCAATCTGCTGCGTAACGAGCCAGACGCAGTCGCTGAAAAACTGGCACGCCGGGGCTTTAAGCTTGACGTTGATACGCTGCGTTCGCAGGAAGAACGCCGCAAAGTTCTGCAGGTAGAAACAGAAACCCTGCAGGCAGAACGCAACTCCCGATCGAAAAGTATCGGCCAGGCCAAGGCGCGTGGGGAAGATATCGAGCCATTACGTCAGGAAGTGAACGCGCTGGGCGAGCGTCTGGATGCGGCCAAAGCGGAACTGGACGAGTTACAGAACGCCATTCGTGATATGGCTTCCGCTATTCCTAATATCCCGGTAGACGAAGTGCCACTGGGTAAAGATGACAGCGAAAATCTGGAAGTCAGCCGCTGGGGCACCCCGCGCAAATTCGAATTCGCCGTACGCGATCATGTAGAACTGGGTGAAAAAGCGTCCGGGCTGGATTTTGCCATGGGCGCCAAACTGACCGGTTCACGATTCGTGGTGATGCAGGGCCAGATCGCACTGATGCACCGCGCACTTTCCCAGTTCATGCTGGATCTGCACACTGAACAGCATGGCTACCTTGAAACCTACGTGCCTTACCTGGTCAACCATGCTTCTTTGTATGGCACAGGTCAGTTACCGAAATTTGGTGAAGATCTGTTCCACACTCGCCCTCTGGAAGAAGAAGCTTCCAGCAGCGATTATGCGCTGATCCCCACTTCGGAAGTGCCGCTGACCAATATGGTCCGTGATGAGATTCTGGAAGAAGAGTCTCTGCCGCTGAAGTTCACCGCTCATACTCCTTGCTTCCGTTCTGAAGCGGGTGCTTATGGCCGTGATACCCGTGGGCTGATCCGTATGCACCAGTTCGACAAGGTGGAGATGGTGCAAATCACCCGCCCTGAAGATTCCATGACGGCACTGGAAGAGCTGGTGGGGCATGCTGAGAAGGTGCTGCAGTTACTGGATCTGCCTTACCGTAAAGTGCTGCTGTGCACTGGCGATATGGGCTTCGGCTCCTGCAAAACCTACGACCTCGAAGTATGGCTGCCTGCGCAGGATACTTACCGTGAAATCTCTTCCTGCTCTAACATGGGTGATTTCCAGGCGCGTCGTATGCAGGCCCGCTGCCGTACCAAAACCGAGAAAAAACCTCGTCTGGTTCACACGCTGAACGGCTCCGGACTGGCTGTAGGTCGTGCTCTGGTTGCCGTGCTGGAAAATTATCAGCAGGCTGATGGTCGTATCGCAGTTCCTGAAGCACTGAAACCTTATATGAAAGGACTGGAATTCATCGGCTAATGCCTTTGAATTACGTCAGCTAACAGAAAGCGCCTCCGGGCGCTTTTTTTGTCAGCAATTTCCCCGCGACTTTCTCGTCAAATCCTTAGCTGGCCGGGAATAATGAAAGCCGCTGACGGATCTTCAGTCAAACGCACGATTCTGAAAGTGCTGCCAAAGTCTAAAAATAAAAGTTATCGACATCAAATGCATCAGAATAGTTAAAATGCCATTTTTTCATAGAGATAACTTTTTGGCCTGGCGGCGGAAGGGGGTATCTAAGTCGTTGTAGATAAGAAATTTAAATCGCTCTGCAGCAAATCGTGCTGCACTCAATTTCGTGCCGTTGACAATATTTTTGCTAATGGCATTATGCGCGCAAAATCTCCTCCTCTTTTGGTAGTTTCACCCCTATGTCTACCTGGACTCGCCCTGTACTTGTGCTGCTCTGCGGCCTGTTATTACTGACAATTTCTATCGCCGTACTGAATACGCTGGTTCCTCTCTGGCTCACCCATGATTCGTTGCCTACTTGGCAGGTTGGTGTGGTCAGTTCATCGTATTACACAGGAAATCTTGCAGGCACCTTGCTTGCAGGCTGGGCCATTAAAAAACTGGGGTTTAATCGCAGTTATTATATCGCTTCGGCGGTTTTTGCGGTGGCTACTGCGGCGCTGGGTTTTGAAAGCGGCTTCTGGGCATGGGCAATGTGGCGCTTCGTAGCCGGGATGGGGTGTGCGCTGATATGGGTTGTGGTCGAAAGTGCGCTGTTATGCAGCGGAACGTTGCGTAATCGCGGTCAGCTGCTGGCGGCTTATATGATCGTTTACTATATCGGTACCGTTGCCGGCCAGTTACTGGTCAGTAAAGTCTCAACGGAACTGCTGCACGTATTGCCGTGGGTGACTGGCATTGTGGTGGCGGCAATTCTGCCCCTGGTCTTCACAAAAGTTACTGCCAGAGGGAGTGATGATGAAGCGGTGCCGGGACGTATGTGGTCGATGCTGCGTCGTCGTAATGCGCGTCTGGGGATCAATGGCTGCATCATTTCCGGCATCCTGCTGGGATCGCTGTACGGTCTTATGCCACTCTACCTCTCCCATCAGGGCATGAGCGACGCTACAGTCGGCTACTGGATGGCGCTGTTAGTCAGCGCGGGAATTGTAGGGCAGTGGCCGGTAGGGCGTCTTGCCGATCGTTATGGCCGTCTGCTGGTACTGCGCGTTCAGGTCTTTGTGGTGATCCTGGGCGCCTTTGCCATGCTGAGTAATGCTGCGATGGCCCCGGCCCTGTTTGTGCTGGGTTGTGCAGGCTTCACGCTTTACCCGGTTGCGATGTCCTGGGCCTGTGAGACCGTGGCGCATCATGAGCTGGTGGCAATGAATCAGGCACTGCTGTTGAGCTACACCATTGGTAGCCTGCTGGGCCCGGCGATGACCTCAATGCTGATGCAGAACTATTCAGACCGGGTGCTGTTTGTGATGATCGCTGGCGTGGCCTTTATCTATCTGGTTATGCTGTTACGCAAAGCAGACAAACATGCCACGCCTGTTGCCCATGCCTGACCGGACAGCCGAAAAAAATGGAGCCTGATGGCTCCATTTCAGACGGCTGATAAACTGCTCCCAGAACCTGCACTTTGCCTGTAACCAGCCCGGAATTCTTAGTACATTACCTTGTGACCGTAGCCTTCCAGAATGCCCTTAACCCGATCCATAGTCTCTTTGGTCGGCGGATGGACGCCATCCAGTTTGTATTCCTCACCCATCGCTACCCACTTATGTTTGCCCAGTTCGTGATAGGGCAGCAGCTCGATTTTTTCGACATTACCCATATCTCGTGTGAACTCGCCCAGCCGGTGTGCAGACTCATCATCGTCTGAATAGCCAGGTACAACCACATAGCGGATCCAGGTGCGGATGTTTTTCTTCGCCAGATAGCGGGCAAAATCCAGAGTGCGATGGTTTGAGACGCCCACCAGAATCTGATGAACATCATCATTCATTTGTTTCAGATCGAGCATGACGAGATCGGTCACTTCCAGCAATTCATCGATGACCGGATCGTAGCGACGGACGAACCCATTAGTATCCAGGCAGGTGTTGATGCCCTCGGCATGGCAGGCCCGAAACCAGTCACGAACAAATTCCGCCTGCAGAATGGCTTCGCCGCCGGAAGCGGTCACACCGCCGCCAGAAGCATTCATAAAGTGACGGTAGGAAACCACGTCTTTCATCAACTCTTCAACGGTAATCTCTTTGCCGCCGTGCGTATCCCAGGTATCGCGATTATGGCAATACAGACAGCGCATCAGGCAGCCCTGAAAGAAGGTGATAAAACGGATGCCGGGGCCGTCAACGGTCCCGCAGGATTCAAAAGAGTGGATACGGCCTGTGACTGACATTGCGATGAATTCTCCACGTTAAACCTGATTTCTCGGCAGGCACGCAGTCTTAAGCTGCGTTAAGTCTGTTTTGCCAGCCCTCTTAACAGGGTAAAGGTGGCTGGCAAACAAGACTGGATAAGGCTCCACCGAAGTGGAGCCTCAGAGGCAAAACTTACATGCTTTTGGTGAAGGTACGGGTAATCACATCCTGTTGCTGCTCTTTGGTCAGAGAGTTAAAGCGAACGGCATAACCAGAGACACGAATAGTCAGCTGAGGATATTTTTCCGGATCTTCCATTGCTTCCAGCAGCATCTCACGGTTCATCACGTTCACATTCAAATGCTGACCGCCTTCAATGCTGGCTTCATGATGGAAGTAACCATCCATTAGCCCGGCCAGGTTAGCTTTGCGCACGTCATCATCTTTACCCAGCGCGTTTGGCACAATGGAGAAAGTATAAGAGATGCCGTCTTTAGCGTAAGCAAACGGCAGTTTGGCTACTGAAGTCAGTGAAGCCACTGCGCCTTTCTGATCGCGACCGTGCATTGGGTTGGCACCGGGTCCGAATGGTGCGCCAGCACGACGTCCATCCGGGGTGTTACCGGTTTTCTTACCGTAAACCACGTTTGATGTAATGGTCAGCACTGACTGAGTAGGTACCGCATTACGGTAGGTCTGCAGTTTCTGAATTTTCTTCATGAAACGTTCAACCAGATCGCAGGCGATATCATCCACACGAGCATCATTGTTGCCAAACTGCGGGTATTCACCTTCAATTTTAAAATCAACGGCCAGGCCATCTTCATCACGAATGGTGGAGACTTTAGCGTATTTAATAGCTGACAGAGAATCCGCAGCCACAGAGAGACCAGCGATACCACAAGCCATGGTGCGATAAACATCACGGTCGTGCAGAGCCATCAGTGAAGCTTCGTAGCTGTATTTGTCGTGCATGTAATGGATAACGTTCAGCGCAGTAACATACTGTTTTGCCAGCCAGTCCATAAAGTGATCCATACGCTCCATCACTTTATTATATTCCAGCACCTCATCCATCATTGGCGCTTCTTTCGGGCCAACCTGCATTTTCAACTTCTCATCCACGCCGCCATTAATCGCATACAGCATGGTTTTTGCCAGGTTAGCGCGGGCACCGAAGAACTGCATTTGCTTACCGACAATCATCGGGCTGACGCAGCAGGCGATGGCGTAATCATCGTTGTTGAAGTCAGGACGCATTAAATCATCGTTCTCATACTGAACGGATGAGGTATCAATGGAGACTTTAGCCGCATATTTTTTGAAGTTAAGCGGCAGCTTTTCAGACCACAGGATGGTCATGTTTGGTTCCGGAGAAGGCCCCATGGTGTAAAGGGTGTTCAGGAAACGGAAGCTGTTTTTGGTCACCAGTGTACGGCCATCAACGCCCATACCAGCCAGCGATTCCGTTGCCCAGATTGGATCGCCTGAGAACAGCTCATCATATTCAGGGGTACGCAGGAAGCGAACCATACGCAGTTTCATCACCAGGTGGTCAATCAGCTCCTGAGCCTGTTCTTCGGTGATTTTGCCTGCTTTCAGGTCGCGTTCGATGTAGATATCCAGGAATGTGGAGACGCGGCCAAATGACATTGCTGCGCCATTCTGGGATTTAACCGCAGCCAGATAACCGAAGTAGGTCCACTGCACGGCTTCCTGAGCATTCTGCGCCGGGCCGGAGATGTCGCAACCATATTTAGCGGCCATCTCTTTAATCTGCTGCAGGGCATGGTGCTGGTCAGCAATTTCTTCACGCAGGCGGATAGTGGCTTCGAGATTCACGCCGTTTTCCATATCTGCCTGCAGAGAGGTGAATTGTGCAAACTTGTCTTTCATCAGCATGTCGATGCCGTAAAGCGCTACGCGACGATAGTCACCAATGATACGCCCACGTCCATAAGCATCTGGCAGGCCAGTCAGCACACCTGATTTACGGCAGCGCAGAATATCCGGGGTATAAACGTCAAACACACCCTGATTATGGGTTTTGCGGTACTCACTAAAGATTTTTTTAACGCCAGGATCCAGCTCGCGGCCATATACCTTGCAGGAACCTTCCACCATCTTGATGCCGCCAAAAGGAATCAGCGCGCGTTTCAGGGGAGCTTCAGTCTGTAAACCAACGATAGTTTCCAGGGATTTATTGATATAGCCCGCATCGTGTGAAGTGATGGTGGATGCCAGGTCAGTATCAAAATCTACCGGGGCATGGGTGCGGTTTTCCAGCTTGATGCCTTCCATCACTTTATCCCACAGGGATGTAGTGGCTTCAGTGGCACCGCTCAGAAAGGCTTCATCACCTTCATACGGAGTGTAGTTTTTTTGAATGAAGTCACGCACGTTAATGCTGTTCTGCCATTCACCCTGTGCAAAGCTTTCCCAGGCCGCAGCCTGTTTTTCGTTGTGCTCGCTCATTTGATACCTGCCTTAAATTACATGGAGTTCTGTTGTTCCTGCCGCCTGAAAGCCGCAGGTGCTTAATCAGTGTTGTGCAGCTAATGATAATTTCTGTCGCGAAGATAGATAACCCAATATGTCAGTCCGACCAGGAATCCACCGCCGATAATGTTGCCGATCGTCACGGGGATCAGGTTATCTGTAATAAAGTTGCTGACCGTCAGATGGGAAAACTGGGAGGCTGTAGCGCCCGTGGCCTGCCAGAACTCTGGCCCGGAGAAATCTTTGATCACGATGGCGAGGGGGATCAGAAACATGTTCGCGATGCTGTGTTCAAACCCGCTGGCGACAAACATCGCTACGGGAAGCACCATTGCCAACATTTTATCGGTCAGGCTGCGGCCGGAATAGCTCATCCACACCGCCATACACACCATCAGATTGGCCAAGGTGCCCAGACAGACAGCTTCCAGAAAAGTATGGTGCATTTTATGGTCAGCAGTTTGCAGAACATTTAACCCCCATGCACCATTGGCTGCCATAGCCTGACCTGCAAACCAGATCAGGGCGACAAAGAACATTGCGCCGAAAAAATTGCCTGTATAAACATTTATCCAGTTTCGCGCCAGTTGTCCCCATGTGATGCGTCCGCTGGCTTTGGCTACCATAGTGAGGACCGTCGAGGTAAAAAGATCGGCTCCGCAGACTACAACCAGCATCAGGCCAAGAGAGAAACAGAGGCCGCCAACAAGCTTGCTCATGCCCCAGGGGGCAGTACCTGCGCCAGTAGTTGCAGTGATGTAAAAGACGAAGGCGATAGAGATAAAGACACCCGCAGTGATGGCCAGGAAAAAGGTGTCGAAAGGTTTTTTAGTGGCTTTATAGACGCCCGCCTCTTCAGCCACTTTGGCCATTTCAGAGGGCAATATTAAGTCAAACGGGTTGGCAGTTTTCACTCTGACTACTCCCAAAATTAGTCAACGCCGTGATACTAACAAAGGAGTATAGGAGAGAAATTGATGTGGATCATATTGCACCGGAGTAAGCGGCAATTAAACCCTTATTTTTACAAGGTTAATGATTTATCTTATTGAAATTATTGATTTAAATTTTTTTTAAAACTCTAAAAAAAAGTTGAAATGAGCACGTTTTGCGCCTGGTTGAGGCCTGTTTTAGCTGGTTTTGTTGCTGGGAGGTTAATGGGTTTTCTGGAACCAAAATACAATTCACTTTCCATTAACTTTTGCACAGTAAAAAGGAGGAGGGGAGGAGCAAAACTGACGGAGAGAAACAGCGACCGGCAAAGGCTACCGGCCGCTTTAACGTTATTTCCAGTTCAGGCGCTTGGCCTGCTGAAGTTTCTCATAGGCGGCAAGCAGAGACTGATGAGCCGGGAAGGCCAGCAACTCTTCATCCACCGATTGCAGACCGTTGAACGGGGCTTCTCCGCTAATGGCTGCTGAAGCGGCTTCCACTGCTTCCAGCCCATACATCCGTACGAACGCATTGTGATACTGAACC
This sequence comes from Erwinia sp. E_sp_B01_1, assembly GCF_036865545.1. Classification (NCBI taxonomy): domain Bacteria; kingdom Pseudomonadati; phylum Pseudomonadota; class Gammaproteobacteria; order Enterobacterales; family Erwiniaceae; genus Erwinia; species Erwinia sp. E_sp_B01_1. The sequence continues at coordinate 1,639,730 of NZ_CP142208.1, forward strand.
GGGTCGCGATCTTCTTCCTGGCTTAACAGCAGCAGAGTTTGCAGACAGCGATAGTAATTAGCGCGGGCAGGTGTGAAGACAGAACTGTTGAATTCCATCGTCCATTCCGTCCAAATCAACGCCTGATCCAAATCACCGCCGGCCAGCGCCAGCATTGCTTTCAGTTCACCAATGCGCAGAGTGTACCAGCCGTTATCCTTGCCGGTAGCCAGGCCGAGGAGTTCACGCACGCGGGTGAAGTCATCATGGCCGTCTTCATCCAGACGCTCAATCAGAGCCAGATAGTCCGCTTTCTCCCACTGAGTTTCTGGTAACGAGAGCAGGGTGTCGCGCAGATAAGCCCCCATGCTGTTATTCGCCAGTAGCAGGTCTTCAGCAGGGTAGATATCTGACATGCCCGGCACGATGATACGGCAGGCATACACGTCAAGATGCTGATAATCCGCGATATATACTTCCTGATCTTCCGCTTTAAAGATCGCCATCAGCGTAGCGAACTCTTCTTCCGTTGTGCCATCGAAACGCCAGTCAACAAACGGATAGTCAGCGTCATCTTTAAACATATCCCAGGAGATCAGACCGCTTGAATCAATGAAGTGGGTTTCAAGGTTGGCATGCTCTGCCACTTCTTCATCATCAAAGGTTGGCGGCGTAAAGACATCAAGGTCTTTAAGGCCACGGCCTTGCAGCAGCTCGGTGACGGTACGTTCCAGCGCCACGCCAAAATCTGGGTGCGCGCCGAATGAGGCGAAACAGGTTCCGTTTTCCGGGTTGAAAAGCACCACGCAGATAACCGGATATTTGCCGCCGAGAGAGGCGTCATAAGAGAAGATGGGGAAGCCTTCCGCTTCAAGTCTGGCGATGGATTCCACCACGCCCGGATAGCGATCCAGCACCGTTTGCGGGATAGCAGGCAGGCTGATCGATTCCGCAATAATGCGGTTTTTGATATAACGCTCGAACACTTCTGACAGGCCCTGAACACGCGCTTCGTTAGGCGTGTTACCCGCAGACATACCGTTAGAGACATACAGGTTACCGATGATGTTCATCGGAATGTAAACAGTCTGCTGATCGGACTGACGGGTAAAGGGCAGGGCGCAGATGCCGCGATCGCTGTTGCCAGACTGAAGGTCGATCAACTCGCTGGCGCTGACTTCCTGCTCAGGATCGTAAAAAGCTTTCAGGCGCTCATCAAGGATGCCGGCTGGCAGGCTGTCATCTTCCGGCAGCGGGAACCATTTTTCATTGGGATAATGAACGAAATCGCCATTGGCAATGTTGTTGCCCAGCCAGAAATCGGCAAAAAAGTAGTTGGTAGACAGGCGTTCAAAGTATTCGCCCAAAGCGGAAGCCAGCGCCGCTTTTTTGCTGGCGCCTTTACCGTTGGTAAAACAGAGCGGGCAGTCACGGTCGCGAATATGCACTGACCAGACATGGGGAACCGGGTTCAGCCAGGAAGCCTCTTCTATATTGAAGCCCAGATCCTGTAATTTTTGCTGAAAGCGTGCGATGGAATCTTCCAGCGCGGCGTCTTTGCCTGGAATATAAGTTTGCGTCATAGTGCCCACTTGTTTTGGGTTGTGCGGAAAAGGCGCAATGATACGGGGTTTCTGCCCGATTCGCTACGCGAGGGGGAAATTCCTGCCGCTGCTGACTGGCATCTTTCCGGAACTGGTCGGCTTACCGGATAAAACATTGCAGCCGGAGAAGGGCAATGATAAAACCGATAGCTGAATCGAAATCGATTGGACTAAAAGTGGTGAGGGAAAATGAGTCAGGTTTTCAATTTTAGCTCCGGCCCGGCGATGCTGCCGGCAGAAGTTCTGCGTCGTGCGGAACAGGAACTGCGTAACTGGCAGGGATTAGGCACTTCTGTGATGGAAATCAGCCATCGCAGTAAAGAATTTATTCAGGTAGCTGTAGAGGCCGAGCAAGATTTTCGCGACCTGCTGAAAATTCCTTCTAATTATAAAGTCCTGTTCTCTCATGGCGGTGCCCGCGCGCAGTTCGCGGCGATCCCCATGAACCTGTTAGGCAGTAAAACCACTGCAGATTATGTGGATGGTGGTTACTGGGCGCACAGTGCTATTAATGAAGCACTGAAATATTGCACCCCAAACGTGATCGATGTGAAAACCACGGTGGATGGGCTGCGGGCTATTACTCCGATGAGCGACTGGGCATTATCAGATGATGCCGCCTATGTTCATTACTGCCCAAACGAAACCATTGACGGTCTGGCTATTCACGAAGAGCCTGACTTTGGCGACAAAGTGGTGGTGGCCGATCTCTCTTCCACCATTCTTTCTTCGCCAATAGACATCAACCGTTATGGTGTGATCTATGCGGGCGCGCAAAAAAATATCGGTCCTGCTGGTTTGACGCTGGTGGTAGTGCGTGAAGACCTGCTGGGTAAGGCGAAGAAAGAGCTGCCTTCAATCCTGGATTATCAGGTTCTCAGTGAGAACGAATCGATGTTCAACACCCCACCTACTTTTGCCTGGTATCTTTCTGGCCTGGTATTCAAGTGGCTGAAGGAGCAGGGCGGTGTGGCAGAACTCGATAAGCGCAATCAGGCGAAAGCCGATCTGCTTTACGGCACCATCGACAAAAGCGAATTTTACCGCAACGAAGTGGCCACGGCTAACCGTTCCCGGATGAATGTGCCTTTCCAGCTGGCTGATGCTTCACTGGATAAAGCGTTCCTCGAAGAGTCCTTTGCCGCCGGACTGCATGCCCTGAAAGGTCACAGAGTCGTGGGCGGTATGCGCGCCTCAATTTACAACGCCATGCCGCTGGAAGGCGTGAAGGCACTGACCGACTTTATGACTGATTTTGAGCGTCGTCACGGTTAAGTCAGCCGGTTAATAAGTTGAATAAATTGAAACCTCGCGATGTTGCGGGGTTTCATTGCATTTTATCTGGAGAGTACGTTTCACATGCTGGAATCCCTGACCCTACAACCTGTTGCACTGGTAGATGGCACAGTTAACTTACCCGGTTCAAAGAGCGTATCGAACCGCGCTTTGCTGCTGGCCGCACTGGCTAAAGGCACTACCCGCCTGACTAATCTGCTGGACAGTGACGATGTGCGTCACATGCTGACAGCATTAAAAGCCCTGAACGTCGCTTTCACCTTGTCTGAAGATCGAACCGTCTGTGAAGTGACGGGTCAGGGTGGCCCACTGCGTGCCGAAGGTTCCGTTGAGCTGTTTTTAGGCAATGCCGGTACCGCGATGCGCCCACTGGCTGCAGCACTCTGTCTGGGGCACAACGATATTGTGTTAACCGGCGAGCCGCGAATGAAAGAGCGCCCGATTGGGCATCTGGTTGATGCGTTACGTCAGGGCGGGGCTGAGATCGATTACCTGGAGCAGACGGATTATCCGCCACTGCGCCTGAAAGGCGGTTTCAACGGCGGTGAAGTTTCCGTAGATGGCAGCGTATCAAGCCAGTTCCTGACCGCGTTGCTAATGACAGCGCCACTGGCACCGAACGACACAAAAATTGTGATCAAAGGCGATCTGGTTTCCAAACCTTACATCGACATCACGCTGAACCTGATGCGTACTTTCGGGGTGGAAGTCATCAACGAAAATTACAGCACCTTCCAGATCGCAGGCAATCAGCAGTACATTTCGCCTGGCGACTATCTGGTCGAGGGCGATGCTTCTTCAGCCTCTTACTTCCTGGCTGCTGCTGCGATCAAGGGCGGTACGGTAAAAGTCACCGGTATCGGTCGAAACAGCATGCAGGGTGACATTCGCTTTGCCGATGTGCTGCAGCAGATGGGCGCGGTCATTGAATGGGGCGATGACTATATTGCCTGCACCCGCGGCGAACTGAAGGCTATCGATCTGGACATGAACCATATTCCGGACGCAGCAATGACTATTGCCACCGCCGCGCTGTTTGCTGAAGGCACCACGGTTATGCGTAACATCTATAACTGGCGCGTTAAGGAAACGGATCGTCTGGCTGCGATGGCCACGGAATTACGTAAAGTGGGCGCTGAAGTGGAAGAGGGGCATGACTACATCCGCATCACGCCATCAGAAACGATAAAGTATGCTGAAATTGGCACCTATAACGATCACCGCATGGCCATGTGTTTCTCGCTGGTTGCGCTCTCCTCCACGCCAGTGACCATTCTTGATCCTGGATGCACCGCCAAAACCTTCCCTGATTATTTTGAGCAGTTAGCCCGTATCAGCAAGCTGGCTTAAATCTGTCATTCCGCTGCACTCCGGTGCAGCGAGATGCGAGCCAACTCACGTCCTGCAAGGTTATTCCCGCTAATCCCCGCGATAAATTTGATCCCGACTATGCTTAAGGGGTAACGATCCTGTCTGTATAGCGTATAATGCGCGTCGATATTTGTCTGAGTTTTACAGGCATCCCACCGACAGGAGAACGATATGACGGCTTTAGCCCCGGTGATCACCATTGATGGCCCAAGCGGTGCTGGTAAAGGGACCTTGTGTAAAGCGATGGCTGAAGCATTGCGCTGGCACCTGCTGGATTCTGGTGCAATTTACCGCGTGCTGGCGTTAGCCGCGTTACATCATCAGGTGGATATCACCTCTGAAGAGGCGCTGGTACCCATTGCGGCGCATCTGGATGTGCGTTTCGTGGCTACGAATGGCGAAATGGAAGTGATCCTCGAAGGGGAAGACGTTTCTGGCGAAATTCGTACGCAGGATGTCAGTAACACAGCTTCTAAAGTGGCCGCTTTCCCCCGCGTACGGGAAGCGTTGCTCCGCCGTCAGCGGGCTTTCAGGGATATGCCTGGTCTGATCGCCGATGGTCGCGATATGGGCACAGTGGTGTTTCCTGATGCACCAGTGAAAATTTTTCTGGATGCCAGCCCGGATGAGCGTGCGAACAGACGTATGCTACAGTTGCAGGAAAAGGGCTTTAGTGTTAACTTTGAGCGCCTTTTATCTGAGATAAAAGAGCGTGATGACCGCGATCGTAACCGCGCCATTGCACCACTGATACCGGCAGATGACGCGCTGGTGCTGGATTCAACCAGCATGTCGATTGAGGAAGTGATTAAAATCGCCCTCGATTATGCGCGTGAAAAGTTGTCTTTGCCGCAGTGAATCACGGGCCTCCAGGCCCGTAAATTTTAAATAACCCTGTGATATGGACGTCATGGGGCATGTGAAACAACCCCACCCGTCAGGATGTCAGGTGGACGTTAAATTGAAGAATCCATAAGATTATCAATATGACTGAATCTTTTGCTCAACTCTTTGAAGAGTCCCTGAAAACAATCGAAACCCGTCCGGGTTCTATCGTTCGTGGTGTTGTTGTCTCTATCGACAAAGACATCGTTCTGGTTGATGCGGGTCTGAAATCTGAATCTGCAATTCCTGCAGAGCAGTTCAAGAACGCAGCCGGCGAACTGGAAATCCAGGTAGGCGACGAAGTTGACGTAGCGCTGGATGCTGTTGAAGACGGCTTCGGTGAAACTCTGCTGTCTCGTGAGAAAGCTAAGCGCCACGAAGCGTGGATCACGCTGGAAAAAGCTTACGAAGAAGCTGAAACTGTTACCGGTGTTATCAACGGCAAAGTCAAGGGCGGCTTCACTGTTGAGCTGAACGGCATTCGTGCGTTCCTGCCAGGTTCACTGGTAGACGTGCGTCCAGTGCGCGACACGCTGCACCTGGAAGGCAAAGAGCTTGAATTCAAAGTAATCAAGCTGGATCAGAAACGTAACAACGTGGTTGTTTCACGTCGTGCAGTTATCGAATCCGAAAACAGCGCAGAGCGCGATCAGCTGCTGGAAAACCTGCAGGAAGGCATGGAAGTTAAGGGTATCGTTAAGAACCTGACTGACTACGGTGCATTCGTTGATCTGGGCGGCGTTGATGGCCTGCTGCACATCACTGACATGGCATGGAAACGCGTTAAGCATCCAAGCGAAATTGTCAACGTTGGCGACGAAATCACTGTTAAAGTGCTGAAATTCGACCGCGAGCGTACCCGTGTGTCCCTGGGTCTGAAACAGCTGGGCGAGGATCCTTGGGTCGCTATCGCTAAGCGTTACCCAGAAGGCACCCGTCTGACTGGCCGTGTAACTAACCTGACCGACTACGGCTGCTTCGTTGAAATCGAAGAAGGCGTTGAAGGCCTGGTGCACGTTTCAGAAATGGACTGGACCAACAAAAACATTCATCCGTCTAAAGTTGTTAACGTTGGCGATGTTGTTGAAGTTATGGTTCTGGATATCGACGAAGAACGTCGTCGTATCTCCCTGGGTCTGAAGCAGTGCAAAAACAACCCATGGCAGCAGTTTGCAGAAACCCACAACAAGGGCGACCGTGTTGAAGGTAAAATCAAGTCTATCACTGACTTCGGTATCTTCATCGGCCTGGACGGCGGCATCGACGGCCTGGTTCACCTGTCTGACATCTCCTGGAACGCTACCGGAGAAGAAGCAGTTCGTGAATACAAGAAAGGCGACGAAATCGCAGCTGTGGTTCTGCAGGTTGACGCAGAGCGCGAGCGCATCTCCCTGGGCGTTAAGCAGCTGGCAGAAGATCCGTTCAACAACTACATCTCTCTGAACAAGAAAGGTGCTATTGTTAACGGTAAAGTGACTGCAGTTGACGCTAAAGGCGCAACAGTTGAACTGGCTGACGGCGTTGAAGGTTACCTGCGTGCTTCTGAAGCCTCTGTTGACCGCGTAGAAGACGCAACTCTGGTTCTGAATGTTGGCGACGATGTTGAAGCTAAATTCACCGGTGTTGACCGTAAAAACCGCGTAGTGAGCTTGTCTGTTCGTGCTAAAGACCAGGCTGACGAGAAAGAAGCCATCAATACTGTGAACGCTAAACAGGAAGAAGGTAACTTCTCTAACGCTATGGCTGAAGCATTCAAAGCAGCTAAAGGCGAGTAATTGCTTTTGCAGCAGGGCAGTGTAAGCTGCCCTGAATGCCGTAACTGTCAGAGCTTTTCCAACAGGAATTTACCGGAGGATTTATGACCAAGTCAGAACTTATTGAAAGACTTGCTGGCCAGCACTCTCATATTCCGGCGAAAGTCGTTGAGGATGCGGTCAAAGAGATGCTTGAGCACATGGCGACCACTTTGGCGCAGGGCGAACGCATTGAAATCCGGGGCTTCGGCAGTTTTTCTTTGCACTATCGCGCACCCCGCACTGGCCGTAACCCGAAAACGGGTGACAAAGTGGAGTTGGAAGGTAAATACGTTCCACACTTCAAGCCAGGTAAAGAGCTGCGTGACCGGGCAAATATTTACGGCTGATGCCTTAGCATTACCCAATAAAAACGACACTTCGGTGTCGTTTTTTTTTGCCTGTTTTTCACCAGCGCTGAGAGCCGGACTGCAATAAAATGAGTGAAATTGTCACGACTTCTGAAATATACCGAGCGGGACCTGGAAAACAATAATTCCGGGCTGCATGCCCTGTAGTACGGAGGTAGTGTCTGATGACGGAATAACGGAGAACCGTCATGCCTTACAGTCTCAGCCGGCTTGCGATGTGGACGATCGTCGCTATGCTGCCCCTTGTTTTCCTTCCCCAGCTTCCTGAAGCCCGCTATGACGGCTGGATTGTCCTTTGTGCGCTGGGTTTACTGAGGCTGTGCCGTTGCTGGGCGAAAGATCTGGCTATTTTGATGCTGCTCTTTTTGTGGGCGGTAATGGCAGGGAGAACCCTGCTTGATCAGGTTGATCTTTTATCTCAGGGCACACCCGATGCATTGATAAAAATTGAGAGCGTGTTGAACCAGTCAGAAAGGCTCAAAATAAAGCTGCTGAAGGTCAATGGTAAAGAGATTTTTCCGCCCGTCCAGGCGCTGATTAACGTAAAGCAGAACAAAAGCCACTTTTGTCGGGCGCAAAAATGGTCGGCGAAACTCAAACTCAGGCCCGTCCATGCCCGTCTGAATGAGGGTGGATTTGATGCACAACGCTTTGCCCTGGCAAACAGCACGCCGCTAACGGGAAGAGTATTATCCCTGGAGCCAGTGGAAGCTGGATGCGGCTGGCGCGATCGGATCATCCAGCGGAGTGAGGCAGCGTATGGTGACCTGCCGTGGCAGTCGATCATCTCCGCACTGGCGTTTGGAGAGCGGGGAGAGGTCAGCCAGCAAATGACCCGGCTGTTGAGAGAGACGGGAACGGCGCACCTCATGGCTATCTCCGGTATGCATATCAGCCTGGCGGCCAGCGTAGGCTGGTTGATAGCCAGAGCACTGCAACTGACTTTCCGTGCTCACTGGATTGGCTATCGTTTCCCATTATTCCTCAGCCTGATGGTCGCCCTGGCCTATACCTGGCTTTCCGGGGGAATCCGCCCTCCATCAGGGCAATGCTGGCCTTATCCACCTGGAGCACCATCAGGCTGGCAGGGGTTCGCTGCGATAACTGGCAGGTTTGGGGAATTTGCATCGGGATCATTCTCTTTTTCGATCCCCTGAGCATTCTTTCAGACAGTCTCTGGCTGTCGGCAATGGCCGTGGCAGGGCTGCTGTTCTGGTTTCAGTGGTTTCCGCTACCTGCCCGGTTTGCAGCAAAGAAAAGCTGGCTTCTGTTGCATTTGCTGCATTTGCAGTTGGGTCTTTTTATGCTGCTGATGCCGGTACAAATGCTGATATTCCATGGCATCAGCTTCAGCGCCTTACTCGCCAACGTCTGGGCGGTTCCCCTGGTGACGTTACTGACGGTACCCCTGATCCTTTGTGCTCTGGCACTGACGCCATTTCCTCTGCTCTCTTATCCTGTCTGGTGGCTTGCTGACCGCACGCTTGAACTGGTGTTCGTTCCGCTGGGCTGGCTCCCCTCTGGCTGGCTGCCGCTGAATAAACAGGCACTGCTGATTAGCGCTTTGATCTGGCTGAGCCTTATCGCCTGTCGGTTCCACTGGTGGCGTACTTCGCCCGTTACGCTGCTTGGCTGTTGCCTGTCACTGGGGTGCTGGCGACTGAACACGCCCCGGCCCGACTGGCGGATAGATATGCTGGATATTGGTCACGGCCTGGCCGTGGTGATTTCAAAGCAGGGAGAGGCTGTCGTATATGACACGGGAAACCGCTGGCCAGCAGGGGATGCGGCGCTGAGCCAGATCCTTCCCTGGCTTAGCTGGCAGGGAATACAGGTGAAAGAGATTATCCTCAGCCATGGCCACCTTGATCATATTGGCGGTTTTGCCAGCCTTTCTGCTGCTTTCCCTGATGCCGTGGTTCACAGCGGTCTGGGAACTGAAAACCATTTGCCCTGTGAAATGGGCCAAAGTTGGGGCTGGCGGGGATTACTGTTTCAGGTCCTGTGGCCATCATCCGGACAGAGCCAGTCGGGCAACAATCAATCCTGCGTTGTTCGTGTCAGCGATGGAAAGTGGCGCGTTCTGCTGACTGGCGATATTGAATCACAGGCGGAACTGGAGATGGTCAGGCTATACGGAACGGCGCTGCATGCCGATCTCCTTCAGGTACCTCATCATGGCAGTAACACCTCTTCAGTCCCCCCTTTTCTTCGGGCAGTTAAGGGGCAGGTGGCGCTGGCATCTGCAGCACGTTACAGCGCCTGGAAACTCCCCGCTGAAAAGGTACTGAGGCGTTACCAGGAATACCATTATAGCTGGTATGACACGGCTGTTTACGGACAGGTGAGCGCCGCGTTTTATCAAAAAAATTGGCAGGTTAAAGGGTTAAGGGCGCAAATAATGTCTCGTTGGTACCATCAGTGGTTTGGCGTACCACGTTATTCCAGGTAGAATGAGCGGCTATTTCATTTAAAGCTGGTTAAATAATGCATCAGGAAAAAGATCTCTCCACCTGGCAGACATTCCGTCGCCTCTGGCCAATGATCAAACCGTTCAAACCGGGTCTGATTGTGGCTGCGGTAGCACTGATAATTAATGCGGCGGGAGATACATTAATGCTGTCACTGTTGAAACCGTTGCTGGATGACGGTTTCTCCAAGGCGCAACCCTCTATCCTGAGATGGCTGGCGCTGGCCATTATTGGTCTGATGTTAGTGCGTGGTGTGACCAGCTATATTTCAAGTTATTGTATTTCATGGGTATCTGGCAACGTTGTGATGTCAATGCGCCGTCGGCTGTTCAGCCATATGATGGGGATGCCTGTTGCCTTCTTTGATCAGCAGTCTACCGGCACGCTGCTTTCAAGAATTACCTACGATTCAGAGCAGGTGGCTTCCTCTTCCTCCAGCGCGCTGGTGACCGTGGTACGTGAAGGGGCTTCCATTATCGGCCTGTTCATCATGATGTTTTACTACAGTTGGCAGCTGTCACTGGTGCTGATCGTTCTGGCTCCCGTGGTCTCTTTTGCCATACGTACCGTGTCAAAGCGCTTCAGAAATATCAGTAAAGGCATGCAGAATACCATGGGGCATGTCACTACCAGCGCCGAACAGATGCTGAAAGGGCATAAAGAAGTGCTGATCTTTGGCGGCCAGCAGGTAGAAAGCGAGCGCTTTGGCCGCGTCAGTAACCGTATGCGTCAGCAGGGGATGAAACTGGTTTCAGCTTCTTCAATTTCCGATCCTATTATTCAGCTTATTGCTTCGCTGGCGCTGGCATTTGTGCTGATAGCCGCGAGCCTGCAGGGCATGATGGAAACGCTGACCGCCGGTACCATCACCGTGGTGTTCTCTTCAATGATTGCTCTGATGCGCCCACTGAAGTCTCTGACTAACGTCAACGCCCAGTTTCAGCGTGGAATGGCGGCCTGTCAGACTCTGTTCTCTATTCTGGATAGCGAGCAGGAAGAAGATAAAGGCACTCGTGTTATCGAACGCGCTAAGGGCGATATTGAATTCCGTAACGTGACCTTTACCTATCCGGGGCGTGAAGCACCAGCGCTGCACAATATCAATCTGGCTATCCCGGCTGGAAAAACCGTGGCGCTGGTAGGGCGTTCTGGCTCCGGTAAATCCACTATCGCCAGCCTGATGACGCGTTTTTACGATGTCCAGCAGGGCGAAATTTTGATGGACGGCCACGATCTGCGTGAATATACGCTGGGTTCACTGCGTAACCAGGTCGCGCTGGTTTCTCAGAATGTGCACCTGTTTAACGACACCGTGGCTAACAACATCGCTTATGCGCGTAACGAACAGTACAGCCGTGAAGATATCGAAAAGGCCGCTGTGATGGCGCATGCCATGGACTTTATCAATAAAATGGATAAAGGCCTGGATACGATGATTGGCGAAAATGGTGTGTTGCTTTCAGGTGGTCAGCGTCAGCGTATCGCTATCGCTCGTGCCCTGCTTCGCGATTCCCCCATTCTGATTCTGGACGAAGCGACTTCAGCGCTGGATACCGAATCTGAACGTGCTATTCAGTCTGCTCTGGATGAATTGCAGAAAAACCGCACTTCGCTGGTTATTGCACACCGTCTTTCAACGATTGAAAAAGCCGATGAGATCGTAGTGGTGGAGGATGGATACATTGTGGAGCGTGGCAGCCATGCCGATCTCTTACAGGAACGTGGCGTCTACGCTCAGCTTCACAAGATGCAGTTTGGTCAATGATTGAGCGCCTCTGGAGCGGTCGCTCCGCGCTTTATCTGCTGCTGCTGCCTCTGAGCTGGCTGTATGGTCTGATCAGTAATCTGATCCGCCTCAGTTATATCAGGGGCTGGCGCAAAGCGTGGCGCGCGCCTGTTCCTGTGGTGGTGGTGGGGAATCTCACTGCCGGGGGCAATGGTAAAACGCCCGTGGTCATCTGGCTGGTTCAGGCACTTCAGCAACGGGGTTTACGCCCCGGTGTTGTCTCCAGGGGCTATGGCGGCAAGGCAGAAAGTTATCCGCTGGTGCTTGACGACCACTGCACTACAGAACAAGCAGGCGATGAGCCGGTATTAATTTACCAGCGGACCGGTGCGGCTGTAGCGGTGTCTCCAGTCAGAAAAGAGGCGGTTCAGGCGCTGACCGCGCAGGGCAACATCGATGTGATTATCACTGATGATGGTCTGCAGCATTATGCGCTGGCCAGAGACTTTGAAATTGTGGTTATCGACGGTAAGCGTCGTTTTGGTAACGGCTGGTGGTTGCCTGCCGGCCCGATGCGTGAACGGGCTTCACGTCTGAAAAGCGTGAACGCTGTCATTGTGAATGGCGGTGAGGCGCAGGCTGGTGAATTGCCCATGCAACTGACGCCGGGCATGGCCGTTAATTTGAAAAGTGGTGAAAAGCGTCCGGCATCCGCGCTGGAAAACGTGGTAGCCATGGCGGGGATTGGTCATCCTCCCCGTTTTTTTGCCACGCTTCATCAGCAAGGCGTAACCGCAGTAAAAGAAGTTTCTTTTGCCGATCATCAGGCTTATCAACACCAGCAACTTGCTTCTCTGCTTGAGCCAGGTCAGACATTACTGATGACCGAAAAGGATGCGGTGAAAGCGCGCTCATTTGCGAGTGATAACTGGTGGTATCTGCCAGTTGATGCGGATTTCCCTCAGGCGGCCGCAGACTCTTTACTCGACACCATCATGGCGCTAAAACCCGCTACCTGACCCCTGACCCCTGATAGCTATAACCTGGCCTGCTGTCGGGTTAAGGCAGCGCGACTAACGGATACCGGGCTGAAAATGCCGGTTATGTTCCCCGGAGTGGGGCTAAGCGTCTACACTCACTGCATCCTGGCAATGAAGGTGCTTTATGTCCGCTTCTCAGCTTTCACTTTCTCAGGCCCGGCAGCTTCACCTCGCCGCCCAGGGACTGCTGCGTCCACCTACCCGCAAAGCCCGTTACGAAGAGCTGCTTAGTGCCATACGTCAGATGTCACTGTTACAGATAGATACTATCCATGTCGTTGCCCGCAGCCCTTATCTGGTTCTGTTTAGCCGGCTGGGCGAGTATCCCGAAGCCTGGCTGGGCAAGGCGCTTTCCTCCGGCAGTGTCTTTGAATACTGGGCCCATGAAGCCTGTTTTATTCCTGTCGAAGACTATCCTTTGCTGCGTCATCGGATGCTGAATCCCCACCGTCTTGGCTGGAAATATAACAGTGAGTGGGTGGAGAACTGGCAGGAGGAAATCAGCGAACTGTTGGCACACATTGAACAAAACGGGCCGGTGAAATCAGCAGACTTCGTCGCACCACAAGGGCAAAAACCGGGATGGTGGGCCTGGAAGCCGCACAAGCGTCATCTGGAAAATCTTTTCTCAGCCGGCGAACTGATGGTCACTGAGCGTCGTAATTTCCAGCGGGTCTACGATCTCCGTCAGAGGGTGATGCCTGAATGGGACGACGCAGTGCATGCGCTGGATGAACCTGCGGCAGTCAGGCAGATGTTAAGCAACAGCGCAAAGAGTCTCGGCTTATTCCGGGATGCCTGGCTTGCAGATTATTACCGGCTGAAACGGGCACCGATCCGGCAAGTCATCGGTGAGTTGCTGGAGAACCAGGAGGTTGTCTCGGTAGATGTTGAATCCCTGGGGCAATGCTATCTGCACGCTTCGCTGCTGCCCTTGCTGGAAGTCGGGCCAAAGGCGACTCATACTGCGCTGCTCTCTCCTTTTGATCCTGTGGTATGGGATCGTAAACGGGCGCTGGCGCTGTTTAACTTCGACTACCGGCTTGAGTGCTACACCCCGGAAGCGAAGCGGCAATATGGCTATTTCGTCCTGCCAATACTGCACCGGGGTGAACTGAAAGGGCGGCTTGACAGTAAAATGTTGCGTAAAGAGAAAGTGTTTCTGGTTAAGCAACTCTGGTTTGAGTCGGGGGTACGTATCAGTCAGGGGATGATTAACGATCTGCGTCTGGCCATTTCCCGGTTTGCCCGCTGGCAGGGCGCTGATGCCGTCGTACTGGATAAAATGCCGGAACCGCTGGCGACTGCCTGGCAAAAAGGGTGGACACTTTAACATCTTGCAGGAGTAACCGCTCTTTCCCCAGCTATGATATTCTAAGGATCTGTCTGTTCGGGTCCACCAGGGAGAAACCATGGATCACCGTTTATTAGAAATCGTTGCCTGTCCGGTTTGTCACGGCAAACTGTATTACAACAAAGACCAGCAGGAGCTTATCTGTAAGCCTGATGGGTTAGCCTATCCTGTGCGCGACGGTATCCCGGTCCTGCTGGAGACGGAAGCCCGCTCGCTGACCATGGAAGAGATCCATCCATGAGTTTTGTCGCTATCATCCCTGCGCGTTTTGCTTCAACGCGGCTGCCAGGCAAACCCCTGGTAGATATTCTGGGTAAGCCTATGGTTGTGCACGTAATGGAGCGGGCGCTGGAATCCGGTGCCGATCGCGTGATTGTGGCAACCGATAACGATGATGTGGCACGTGCAGTTGAGGCCGCAGGCGGCGAAGTGTGCATGACCCGGCCCGATCACCAGTCGGGAACGGAACGTCTGGCCGAAGTGATTGAACGTTATCAGTTCCCGGATGACACGATCATTGTGAACGTGCAGGGTGATGAACCTATGATCCCCCCGGTCATAATCCGTCAGGTAGCTGAGAATCTGGCTACCAGCGAAGCGGGTATGGCGACGCTGGCTGTGCCGATTGAATCCGCAGAAGAGGCGTTCAATCCCAATGCGGTGAAAGTGGTGATGGATGCGAAAGGGTATGCACTCTATTTCTCCCGCGCTACCATTCCCTGGGATCGTGAGCGTTTCACCGCTTCACGTGAAACAATCGGCGATCACTTCCTGCGTCATATCGGAATTTATGGCTACCGGGCGGGCTTTATCCGCCGTTATGTCAGCTGGGAGCCGAGCCCGCTGGAGCAGATCGAACTGCTGGAGCAATTGCGGGTGCTGTGGTACGGCGAGAAGATCCACGTTGCCGTCGCGAAAGCGATCCCCAGCGTCGGCGTCGATACGCCAGAGGATTTAGCGCGCGTGCGCGAAGCCATGCAGTAATGCTGTTGGGGCCATCACCGGCCCCCTCTCCACTTTTTTAAAGGAGGAGGAGATGGAACAACTCCGTACTGAACTTTCCCAGGTGCTGGGTGAAACCCTGAGCCGTCTCGAATGCATCAGCGTCCAGCCCTGGTCCAGCCTTTATTCGCTTTATGACCAGCAGGGGCATTCACTGCCGCTGGTGGCAAAATATTTCAATGTAAAGGGCGTCGCAGCCCAGGAAGCTTACAAGCTTTCAATGCTGGCGCGTGACAGCACGCTTCGTTTACCCACGGTCTATGGTCTGATTGTCAGCCAGCAACAACCCCTGCACGAAGTGTTGCTGATTGAGCGTATGGGTGGCGTCTCTGTAGAAGCTCCAACCCGCACGCCAGCACGCTGGTTACAGTTGCAGGACCAGATTGTTGAAGCTTTACTGGCCTGGCATCGTATCGACAGCCACGGACTGGTAGGCCGCGTTGACAGTACTCAGGAAAATAACTGGGTCGCCTGGTATGCGCAAAGGGTCGAGGTTCTCTGGTCAACGCTGGGATTTATGCGGCCTGAAGCATTGTCGATGGATCATCGTCGGGTGCTTTACCGCAGTCGGGAGAATCTTGGTAATCTGCTGGCGGATTTCAACGATCCCTGCGTGCTGGTGCACGGCAATCTCTCCCTGAATACTATTCTGAAAGAAGCCTGGAGCGATCGGTTACTGTCGATGATAAACCCCGGCATGATGCTCTGGGCACCGCGTGAATATGAACTTTTCAGGCTGAATGAAGCGGGTATGGCGCAATCGTTGCTGTTCCACTACCTGAAGCAGGCACCTGTAGCGGAAGGATTTGTTGCCCGACGCTGGCTCTATA
Organism: Erwinia sp. E_sp_B01_1; assembly: GCF_036865545.1. Taxonomy (NCBI): domain Bacteria; kingdom Pseudomonadati; phylum Pseudomonadota; class Gammaproteobacteria; order Enterobacterales; family Erwiniaceae; genus Erwinia; species Erwinia sp. E_sp_B01_1. Next base: position 1,655,452 of record NZ_CP142208.1, read on the forward strand.
CCCTCTGGGATGAAACCGATCGTCTGCTGCATAATGGTCAGTTTAATCCCCAGCGCTTCCAGCATGCCGCAGACTCACTGCTCCCCTGGCTCAGTTGACGCCGTCTCGCCTGAGGTCACTTTCTGCCAGGCTCTGCCCAACCACTCGTAAATCGCCCGATCGCTGTGACCCAGCCAGAGAGGGGACGGAATGACACGCTCCCAGATATTCAGCGGTGAAGCGATCGCCAGTTGATTGGCCGGAGCGGGTAAAGGGTGCAGACCCTGCTGCTGGAAAAAGATCATCGCTCGTGGCAAATGAGAAGCGGAAGTGACCAGCAGGAAAGGCTGACTCACTACAATTTTTGCCACTTCAGCCGCTTCCTGTCGCGTATCTCTGGGCTTATCAAGCGTGATGATCTCGTTCAGCGGCACGCCCAAAGATTGCGCTACTCTGGACGTCACCTCTGCAGAGCTGACGGGATTGTTTTGTGCCGCCGCACCGGTGAAGATCATCTTTGAACCGGGGTTTTCCCGCCACAGGCGGATCCCTTCCACCAGCCTCGGCAAGCTGTTACCGATCATATTCGATCCCGGTGCCCACTCCGGGTTCCAGGTGTATCCCCCGCCGAGCACCACCACATATGCCACCTTCTGCTGACCTTGCCAGGTTGGATAACGATTTTCCGTGGGTGCCAGCAGGCCATCTGCCACAGGCTGCAGGCTGAGCAGCGCCAGCGAAAGGCAGGCCACAGAGAGGAGGATTTTGCCTGTTTTCTGCCAACGGCTGAGCCAGAGCAACAAAAGGGCGATTGCCATAACAATAATCAGCAAAGGCAGGGGAAGTAACAGCCCGCCAATGAATTTTTTTAATGCAAAAAGCATGAAAACAGACTCCTTTTGTCCGAAAAAACACCACCCGAGAGCCTTGTGATCACTGAAAGGTTCATTCTGGGTCAGTGTATGTCAAAATAGCCCCCAGTTTCACCCTCTCACCAGCCGGGAACCGCCATGCAGGATCGCAACTTTGATGATATAGCCGAAAAGTTTTCACAAAATATCTACGGTACCACCAAAGGGCGTATCCGCCAGGCCATCGTCTGGCAGGAGCTGGATGAAATTCTGGCCAGTCTGCCGCAAAGGCCGTTGCAGGTTCTGGATGCAGGCGGAGGAGAAGGGCAAACCGGTTGCGGTATGGCCGCGCTGGGCCACCAGGTTTTACTTTGCGATTTATCCGAAGAAATGTTGCAGCGCGCCCGGGCAAACGCCGAAGAGAAAGGTGTGAGCGGGAACATGCAATTCAGACAAATTAGCGCCCAACAAGTCGGCCAACATTTGGATAAGCCAGCCGATCTGGTATTGTTCCACGCTGTGCTTGAATGGGTAGCCGACCCCGAGGCCATTCTGGCAGCATTATATGATGCTCTGGCGCCAGGCGGCGTGTTGTCGCTGATGTTTTATAACGTCAATGGCCTGATGATGCAGACGCTGGTGCTGGGGAACTTCGGCTATATGCAGGCTGGTCTGCGTAAGCGCAAACGCAAAACGTTGTCGCCTGACTATCCGCGGGAACCTCAGGAAGTTTATCGCTGGCTGGAGGAAGCAGGATTTACCGTTGAGAACAAAACCGGTATCCGCGTTTTCCATGATTACATGCGCGATAAGCTCAAGCAGACTGAACGATTTGACGAAGTTCTGGCGCTGGAAAAACGCTTTTGCCGCCAGGAACCTTTTTTAAGTTTGGGCCGTTATATCCACGTGACAGCGCGGAAACCCATAAACAGGACGAACCATGAGTGAATTTTCCCAGACCGTACCGGAACTGGTCGCCTGGGCGCGAAAAAATGACTTTTCCGTCACCCTGCCTACCGAACGCCTGACGTTTTTGCTGGCCGTTGCCACGCTGAACGGAGAACGCATGGATGGCGAGATGAGCGAAGGTGAACTGACCGACGCATTTCGTCACGTCAGTGAAGGGTTTGAGCAAACCAGTGAAACCGTGAATGTCAGGGCTAACAATGCCATCAACGATATGGTACGCCAGCGCCTGCTTAACCGCTTTGTCAGTGAACAGGCGGAGGGCAACGCGATCTACCGTCTTACGCCACTCGCCATCGGAATTACCGACTACTACATACGTCAGCGGGAGTTCTCCACGCTCAGGCTCTCAATGCAGCTGTCGATCGTTGCCGGTGAGTTGAAACGCGCTGCCGATGCGGCTGATGAAGATGGTGATGAGTTCCACTGGCACCGTAATGTCTTTGCGCCGTTGAAGTACTCGGTAGCGGAAATTTTTGACAGCATCGACATCACCCAGCGCATCATGGATGAGCAGCAGCAGGCGGTAAAAGATGATATCGCGCAGTTGCTGAACAAAGACTGGCGTGCCGCTATCTCCAGCTGTGAAATGCTGCTGAACGAAACGTCCGGCACGCTGCGCGAGTTGCAGGATACGCTGGAAGCGGCAGGCGATAAACTTCAGGCCAACCTGCTGCGGATTCAGGATGCCACACTGAGCAGTCCTGACCTGGGCTTTATCGATAAGCTGGTGTTTGACCTGCAAAACAAGCTCGACCGCATTATCAGCTGGGGTCAGCAGGCGATCGATCTGTGGATCGGCTATGACCGGCATGTGCATAAATTTATCCGTACCGCGATTGATATGGATAAAAACCGCGTCTTCGCTCAACGTCTTCGCCATTCAGTTCAGACTTACTTTGACCATCCCTGGGCCTTAACTTACGCCAATGCGGATCGCCTCTACGACGTTCGTGACGAAGAATTAATCCTGCGTAACGAAGAGGTCACGGGCGAGCTGCCTTCCGAGCTGGAATTTGAAGAGTTCAACGAGATCCGCGAACAGCTGGCGGCGATGATTGAAGAAGCGCTGGCCATCTATAAAGCGCAACAAAAACCGCTGAATCTGGGCGCAGTGATGCGTGATTACCTGGTGCAGTATCCCCGGGCGCGTCATTTTGACGTGGCGCGCATTGTCGTGGATCAGGCCGTACGCTTAGGCGTGGCCGAAGCAGATTTCTCCGGCCTGCCAGCTGAATGGCAGGTCATTAATGATTACGGAGCCAAGGTGCAGGCGCATGTCATCGATAAATATTGAACAAGTGATGCCAGTTAAAATGGCTCAGGCGCTGGCCAATTCGATTTTCCCGGCGCTGGACAGCCAGCTACGTGCGGGTCGCCACATTGGTATTGAAGAGTTAGACCAGCACGCTTTCCTGATGGATTATCAGGAGTATCTGGAAGAGTTTTATGCGCGCTACAACGTTGAGTTAATCCGCGCGCCCGAGGGCTTTTTCTATCTGCGCCCTCGCTCCACCACGCTGATCCCAAGGTCGGTGCTTTCCGAGCTGGATATGATGGTCGGTAAAATTCTTTGCTATCTCTATCTCAGCCCTGAGCGTCTGGCCAATGAAGGCATTTTTACCCAGCAGGAACTTTATGATGAGCTGGTGACGCTGGCCGATGAGGGCAAACTGCTGAAGCTGGTTAACCAGCGCTCTACAGGATCCGATCTCGACCGGCAAAAGCTGCAGGAAAAAATGCGTGCCTCCCTGAACCGCCTGCGCCGTCTGGGCATGGTGTGGTTTATGGGGAATGACAACAGCAAGTTCCGCATCATTGAATCGGTGTTTCGCTTTGGTGCTGACGTGCGGAGTGGTGACGATGCCCGTGAAGCGCAGTTGAGAATGATCAGGGATGGCGAGGCGATGTCGATTGATGATGGCCTGGCGCTGAATGATGAAAGCGAAGAAGACAACGAGGCGCAGAGCGCCGGGTCTGAAAACGCGGAGAATGACGAATGATTGAACGCGGAAAATTTAGATCGCTGACGCTGATTAACTGGAACGGCTTCTTTGCCCGAACCTTTGATCTCGATGAGCTGGTCACCACTCTGTCAGGCGGTAACGGGGCGGGTAAATCCACCACCATGGCGGCATTTATTACCGCACTGATCCCCGATCTGACGCTGCTGCACTTCCGTAACACCACTGAAGCGGGTGCCACCTCGGGTTCACGCGATAAAGGCCTGCACGGTAAGCTGCGTCCGGGCGTCTGTTATGCCGCGCTGGATGTGGTGAACTCTGTTAATCAGCGCGTGATTGTGGGCGTGCGTCTTCAGCAGGTCGCAGGCCGCGATCGCAAAGTGGACATCAAGCCGTTCAGCATCCACGGCCTGCCCATGTCGATCAACCCGACAGAAGTGTTGACCGAGACCGTGAATGCCCGTCAGGCACGCGTATTGCCGCTTAGCGAACTCAAAGAGAAGTTCGAAGCGATGGAGAGCGTGCAGTTTAAGCAGTTCAACTCCATCACTGAATACCACTCGCTGATGTTTGATCTGGGGATTGTGGCGCGTCGTCTCCGCTCAGCTTCCGATCGCAGCAAATATTATCGTCTGATTGAAGCCTCGCTGTATGGCGGGATTTCCAGCGCCATCACCCGCTCGCTGCGCGATTACCTGCTGCCTGAAAACAGCGGCGTGCGCAAAGCATTCCAGGATATGGAAGCGGCTCTGCGCGAAAACCGCATGACGCTGGAAGCCATTCGCGTTACCCAGTCCGATCGCGATCTCTTTAAGCATCTGATCTCTGAAGCGACCAGCTATGTGGCGGCGGACTATATGCGTCATGCCAATGAGCGACGCATCCACCTCGACAACGCGTTGCTGCACCGCAATGAGCTTTCTGGCAGCCGTAAGCAGCTCGGCGCCGAACAGTATCGTCATGTCGAAATGGCCCGTGAACTGGCCGAACATAACGGTGCCGAGAGCGATCTTGAAACCGATTACCAGAGCGCCAGCGACCACCTGAGCCTGGTGCAGACGGCGATGCGTCAGCAGGAAAAAATTGAGCGCTATGAAGGCGACATCGATGAGCTGACCTACCGTCTGGAAGAGCAGAGTGAAGTGGTTGCCGAAGCACGCGAAGTGCAGGAAGAGAACGAAGCGCGCAGCGAAGCCGCCGAACTGGAAGTGGATGAGCTGAAAAGTCAGCTGGCTGACTACCAGCAGGCGCTGGATGTGCAGCAAACCCGCGCCATCCAGTATCAGCAGGCGTTGCAGGCCTTGCAGCGTGCGCAGCAGGTTTGCCAGATCGCAGACCTGAGCGTGGACAATGCCGAAACCTGGCAGGAAACGTTCCGGGCGAAGGAGCAGGAAGCCACGGATAAATTACTGCAGCTTGAACAGAAGATGAGCGTGGCTCAGGCCGCACACAGTCAGTTTGAGCAGGCTTTTGAACTGGTTACCCGCATTGGCGGACCGGTCAGCCGTTCAGAGGCGTATCAGCGTGGCCGGGAACTGCTTCGCGATGCCAGCAACCAGCGTTATCACGCGGAGCAGGTCCAGTCTTTACGTTCCCGTCTGTCAGAGATGGAACAGCGCCTGCGTGAACAGCAGGACGCGGAACGCCTGCTCGCCGAGTTTTGTAAGCGTCATGGTCAGCAGTTTGAACCCCAGGATCTGGAAGCTTACCAGTACGAGCTTGAAGCCCGCATCGAACAGCTTTCTGAAAGCGTGTCGGAAGCCGGTGAACGGCGCATGGAAATGCGTCAGGAGCTGGAGCAGGTTCGCGATCGCATTGCCCGTCTGACTAAGCAGGCACCTCACTGGCACGCGGCGCAGGAGATCCTGACCCAGCTCAGCGAGCAGACCGGCCAGGCGTTTGACAACAGCCAGCAGGTTACGGAGTTCATGCAGCAGTTGCTGGAACGTGAACGCGAAACCACCGTAGAACGTGACGAAGTCTCCACCCGCAAGCGCGAAGCTGAAGCCCAGATTGAGCGTCTGAGCCAGCCAGGCGGCGCAGAAGATGCCCGCCTGAATCATCTGGCAGAACGCTTTGGCGGGGTGCTGCTCTCAGAAATTTATGATGATGTGACCCTCGAAGATGCGCCTTACTTCTCGGCGCTGTACGGTCCTGCGCGTCACGGTATTGTGGTGCCGGACCTCTCGCTGGTTAAGGATCTGCTGGATGGCCTTGAAGACTGTCCAGAAGATCTCTACCTGATCGAAGGGGATCCTCAATCCTTTGATGACAGCGTCTTCAACGTAGACGAGTTGCAGAAAGCGGTTGTGGTCAAGTCGGGCGATCGTCAGTGGCGCTACTCGCGCTTCCCGAAAGTGCCATTATTTGGCCGGGCAGCGCGCGAAAGCCAGTTAGAGCGCCTGCATGCCGAGCGTGAAACGCTGGCTGAGCGTTATGCCACCTTGTCCTTTGACGTGCAGAAAACCCAGCGTCTGCATCAGTCTTTCAGCCGCTTTATCGGTAGCCATCTGGCCGTGGCCTTTGAAGCCGATCCGGAAGCTGAACTTCGCGTGCTCAACAACCGCCGTAGCGAGCTTGAGCGCGCTCAGACTGCTCATGAATCGGAAAATCAGCAGCAGCGTCAGCAATTTGACCAGGCGAAAGAGGGCGTGGCGCAGCTGAACCGTCTGATGCCTCGCGTCAGCCTGTTACAGGATGAGACCCTGCAGGATCGCTATGACGAACTGCTGGAGCGGCTGGACGAAGCGCAGGAAGCCGCCCGCTTCCTGCAGCAGCATGAAAAACAGCTGGCTAAGCTGGAACCTCTGATCGCCGTATTGCAGAGCGATCCGGAGCAGCACGAACAGCTGAAGCTGGATTATCAGCAGGCGCAGCAGATGCAACGCGATGCCCGCCAGCAGGCATTTGCCCTGACTGAAGTGGTCCAGCGTCGCGCCCACTTTGGCTATGTTGACTCTGCGGGTATGCTGGACGGTAACAGCGATCTCAATGAGAAATTACGTAAGCGTCTGGAGCAGGCTGAATCTGAACGCGCCCGCGCCCGTGAGCGTCTGCGCAGTCATCAGGCGCAGTTTACGCAGTATTCGCAGGTGCTGGCCTCATTGAAAAGCTCTTACGATGCCAAGCGCGATATGCTGAAAGAACTTCAGCAGGAGATGCAGGATATTGGCGTACAGGCTGATGCCAGCTCGGAAGAGCGCGCGCGCCTGCGTCGCGATGAACTCTACGCTGCTTTAAGCAACAACCGTGCCCGTCGTAACCAGCTTGAAAAACAGATTACTTTCTGCGAAGCAGAGATGGACGCGCTGCAGAAAAAACTCAGGCGTGTGGAGCGTGATTATCACCAGGGCCGTGAACAGGTTGTGCATGCCAAGGCCGGCTGGGTTGCCGTTCTGCGTCTGGTGAAAGACAACGGCGTGGAACGTCGTCTGCACCGTCGCGAACTGGCCTATCTGGGTGGCGACGAATTGCGCTCAATGTCGGATAAGGCTTTAGGTGCGCTGCGTCTGGCGGTGGCTGATAATGAACATCTGCGTGATGTTCTGCGTCTCTCTGAGGATCCAAAACGGCCAGAACGCAAAATCCAGTTCTTTATTGCCGTCTATCAGCATCTGCGTGAACGTATCCGTCAGGACATTATCAGGACGGACGATCCGGTAGAAGCGATTGAGCAGATGGAAATTGAGCTGGGTCGCCTGACAGAAGAGCTGACCGCCCGCGAGCAGATGCTGGCTATCAGTTCGCGCAGCGTAGCGAATATTATCCGTAAGACGATTCAGCGCGAACAGAACCGTATCCGCCAGCTGAACCAGGGCCTGCAAAGCGTCAGCTTTGGCCAGGTAAAGAGCGTGCGTCTGAACGTGAACGTGCGTGAAGCACACTCCACGCTGCTGGATGTGTTGTCTGAGCAGCATGAACAGCATCAGGATCTGTTTAACAGTAACCGCCTGACCTTCTCAGAAGCGCTGGCTAAGCTCTATCAGCGTCTGAATCCGCAGATCGACATGGGTCAGCGCACGCCGCAGACCATCGGGGAAGAGCTGCTCGACTACCGTAACTATCTGGAAATGGAAGTTGAAGTTAACCGTGGATCGGATGGCTGGCTGCGTGCAGAGAGTGGTGCGCTGTCAACGGGGGAAGCGATCGGTACCGGGATGTCGATCCTGGTGATGGTGGTGCAGAGCTGGGAAGAGGAATCTCGTCGCCTGCGTGGCAAAGATATCTCGCCTTGCCGCCTGCTGTTCCTGGATGAAGCAGCCCGACTGGATGCCAAATCCATCGCCACCCTGTTTGAGCTGTGCGATCGTCTTGAGATGCAGCTGATCATTGCGGCCCCGGAAAACATCAGTCCTGAGAAAGGCACCACTTATAAGCTGGTCCGTAAAGTGGTCAATAATATTGAACACGTGCATGTGGTAGGGCTGCGTGGTTTTGCTGCTGAACCTGCGGCAGCAAACTCTGTCACGCCGGAGGACCAACAGGCCTCTTCCTGAGAAAAATACCGCCGCCGGATATAGTAAAAATCCAGGCGTAGGATTACTCTACATAACGGCATTTGCTCTATTTACGGCAAATGCCGTTTTCTTTTTCTATACTGATAACAACAAGTAATAAACAGGTGACTTGCATCTGTTTTGGCAATTGAACAGGGGGCAAGGGATGTTGCTGACAAAAATGAATGCTGCAAAATTTACGCTGTCCGCTATCTGTCTGGCGATAGCCCTGGGACAGATGCAACCCGCTTCTGCGGGGATCCCACCTGTTTCTGCGCCCGTAACCTCCAGCTATACAGCTTCTCAGGCTCAGGGCCAGCTTATGGCTGCGTTGCCTGCTGGCTACAAACCTTTTTATCTTACCTCGCTGGCTTCGCTCTATGCAGCGCATGACATGCAGCCGATGTGGCAGGATCGCCAGGCCGTACACCAGTTTCAGCAGCAGCTTGCTGAAGTGGCCATATCCGGTGTGCAGCCGCAGTTTAACCAATGGGTCAGGCTGTTAACCGATCCGGCAATAACCGGGCTGGCTCGTGATGTGGTCCTGTCTGATGCGATGCTGGGCTATCTGCAGTTTGTCTCTACCGTGCCAGCTAAAGGTGAGACCTGGCTTTACAGCAATGTGCCTTACAAGCTGGAAGTGCCGGCATTATCGGTGATCAATCAGTGGCAACGAGCGGTAGAACAGGGCGGAACAACTGTTTTTGTCACTTCTCTAACCCCGCAGCATCCGCAGTATGTCCCTATGCATCAGGCACTGAAAACGCTGCTTGCAGACAGCCATCCCTGGCCTCAGCTTGCCGCTAAACAGACCCTGAAACCGGGCCAGCTCAGCGATGATGTGCCGGCGCTGCGGGAGATTCTGCAGCGTACCGGGATGATGAGTGCTGAAAACGAGGCGCCTAAGCCAACAGAAGATGCCGTAACGACAACGGCCGTTCCCTCAGGTTTCGTAGATGAAGAGATTGCAGTTAGCCCCTCAGCAACCTCAGTGCCTCAGGCTCCGGTCAGTCCTTCCGCTACGCCCGCTCCTGAAGAACAGCAGGCCGGTTCGCCTGAAGCTTCCGGGATTTTACAAAGTGAAGCCGTGCCCGCTGACCCGACGCATATTTATTCTGCTGAGCTGGTGGAAGCGGTGAAACGTTTTCAGCGCTGGCAGGGCCTGGAACCCGATGGCGCTATTGGCCCCCGGACTCGTGAATGGCTGAATGTCTCGCCGCAGTTAAGGGCATCACTTCTGGCTTTAAATATCCAGCGATTACGCCTGCTGCCGGATGATATGCACAACGGGATTATGGTGAACATCCCCAATTACTCACTGATTTACTATCTTAATGGCAGCCAGATCCTCACGTCGCGGGTGATCGTTGGCCGCCCGGATCGTAAAACCCCGCTGATGCGCAGTGCGTTAAACAATGTGGTGCTTAACCCGCCATGGAATGTGCCTACCACGCTGGTGCGTAAGGACATCGTTCCAAAAGTGAAGCAGGATCCGGCTTATCTCTACAAGCATAATTACACGCTGCTTTCCGGCTGGAGTAATGATGCGGAAGTGATAGATCCAACGATGATTGACTGGAGCATGGTCTCTGCGGCTTCATTCCCTTATCGCATCCGTCAGGCTCCGGGGGCGACCAACTCGCTGGGCCGTTATAAATTCAATATGCCGAGCTCGGATGCAATCTATCTTCACGATACGCCGAACCACAATCTGTTCCAGAAAGATATTCGGGCACTGAGTTCGGGGTGCGTACGCGTCAATAAGGCTTCCGATCTCGCCAACCTGCTGTTACAGGATGCAGGATGGAATGATACCCGTATTTCCAGCACGCTTAAGGAAGGGGATACGCGCTATGTACCAATTCGTCATCGTATTCCGGTCAATCTTTACTATCTGACAGCATGGGTTGCTGACGATGGGAAGGCACAATATCGTACAGATATTTACAATTATGATATGACCGCGCGCTCCGGAGTACAGAGCATGGCTGCGGCTGGTCAATTAATGCTCTAACGGTTGATTCTTCTGATATTCCTCTCTGACCCCACTGCGGTCACTCCTGACAGGTGCTGAATTCACCTTATGAATTGCAGCGCCTGTCACATTTCGCGAGTTGACTCAGCACTTCCTGCCAGTTAAGGTTCCCGACGGTGACCGTTTTGCACCATTTCTGAACAATTTTGCTGGATAACACTGATTAATGAATAGTTTCGACTCTCATCGCCGTAAGTGGCTGACTTTAGGGGGCGCTGCACTGGGTTTTGCGCTGCTGCCAAAGCAGGCTGTTGCTTCGCTTTCCACTTCACGACCTCGCATACTGACACTGAATAACCTGCATACTGGTGAAACGCTCAAAACGGAGTTTTTCAACGGTAAAAGTTACGACAAGGATGAGTTGTCGCGTCTGGATCATTTTTTCCGTGATTTTCGGGCCAATAAAATCAAAAGCATCGATCCTAAGCTTTTTGATCAGCTTTACCGCCTGCAGGCGATGCTGGGAACGACCAAACCGGTGCAGTTAATTTCCGGTTACCGCTCTCTGGCCACCAATAATTCATTGCGCGAGCACAGCAGGGGCGTGGCAAAACACAGCTACCACACGCTGGGTCAGGCAATGGATTTTCATATTGAAGGGATTTCATTGAGCAATGTTCGCAAAGCCGCGCTTTCCATGCGCACGGGTGGTGTAGGATACTATCCCAGCAGTAACTTTGTGCATATTGATACCGGGCCGGCACGGCACTGGTAAGATGAAATTCCGGCAGGGCCATGGCTCGCCGGTAACGGAGCGTTATGGACTATCAAATTATTCCGGTCACGGCATTCGCCCAGAATTGCACGTTGATCTGGTGCACTGCCACGCAGCATGCCGCCGTGGTTGATCCCGGTGGCGATGCCGAAACCATTAAAGCCAAAGTGGCTGACCAGGGCGTGACCGTCACGCAGATTTTACTGACGCATGGTCATCTCGATCATGTTGGTGCTGCTGCAGAACTGGCGAAATTTTATGGAGTACCGCTGGTCGGTCCTCATAAAGCCGATGCTTTCTGGCTGGATAATCTGCCGACGCAGAGCGAAATGTTTGGCTTTACACACTGCGATCCGCTGACGCCAGACCGCTGGCTGGAAGAGGGGGATACCGTGAAGTTGGGTGAGATTACTTTCGAAATCTTGCTCTGTCCGGGCCATACCCCTGGCCACATTGTCTTTTTTGATCGGCCTTCACGCCTGCTGATTTCCGGCGATGTAATTTTCAATGGCGGCGTGGGGCGTTCTGATTTCCCTCAGGGCAGCCACACGGATCTGATTGCCTCCATTAAAAACAAACTTCTTCCGCTGGGTGATGACGTGACCTTCCTGCCGGGGCACGGGCCGGTTTCTACTTTAGGTCGTGAAAGAATTTCTAATCCCTTCCTGCAATAATTTTCTCTGGTCCGGATTGGGGCGCCTCTTTCTCCGGGAGAGAGGGCAAAAAAAAGCCTGCGCGATGCAGGCTTTTTTATGGGCGTAGCTTACAGGCTCTACAGCACGGCAACAATGGCTTCGCAAAGCGGGGCCATATTGTCAGGCGTCATCCCGGCAACGTTTACCCGGCCAGAATTCACCGCATAGACACCAAACTCTTCACGCAGACGGATCACCTGATCTTTAGTCAGGCCGCTAAAAGAGAACATGCCGTTCTGACTGATGATAAAGCTGAAGTCACCTTTAGCCCCTTTTTCCTGAAGGGTATTCACAAACAGCTGACGCATACGGTGAATACGCTGGCGCATGTCGGTCAGTTCCTGCTCCCAGAGCGCACGCAGTTCAGCATTGCTCAGGATGGTTGCTACCACAGCGGCACCGTGTGCAGGTGGGTTGGAGTAGTTGGCACGGATTGTGGCTTTAACCTGGCTGAAGGCTGTGTCAGCCACTGAGGCTTCACTGGCGACCAGCGTTAAGGCACCGACACGCTCGTTGTACAGACCAAAGTTTTTAGAATAGGAGCTGGCGACGATCAGCTCCTGATGGCTGGAGGCGAAAATACGCAGGCCTTCTGCATCCTCTTCCAGACCACGGGCAAAGCCCTGGTAAGCGAAGTCAAACAGCGGCAGCCAGCCGTTAGCCAGTGACATTTCAGAGAGTTTCGTCCACTGTTCAGCCGAAGGATCGACACCCGTTGGGTTGTGGCAACAGCCGTGGAAGAGCACGATATCGCCCGCTTTAACTTCGCGCAGGACAGAAACCATCCCGTCAAAATCCAGAGCGTGGTTCGCCGCATCGTAATACTGATACTCACATACTTCCAGACCAGCGGATTCAAAGACGTTTTTATGGTTAGGCCAGCTTGGATTGCTGACCCAGATACGCTTAGCGCTGGTCTGGGTAGCAATAAAGTCAGCCGCAACGCGCAGCGCACCGGTTCCACCTGGGGTTTGTGCCGTGCGGGCACGCTTAGCGCTCACGATGACGCTCTCTTTCCCAAACAGCAGCTCCTGGGTGCACTTGCCGAAGTCGGCCAGGCCATCAATGCTGAGATAGTTTTTGGTGGTCTCATTCTCCAGCAGATACTGCTCAGCTTTTTTCACGCTGGTCAGTACCGGGGTTTTACCGGTTTCGTCTTTGAAAACACCAATGCCAAGGTTGATCTTATTTGGGCGGTCATCGGCGCGGAAGAGGTCGGCTAAACCAAGAATGGGGTCGGCGGGTGCAGCTGCAATGCGTTCAAACATAGTCGAAGTCCGTTAGCGTAAACTGAGGCGAAATGAGGTTTCAGGTTACCCTCAGGGCGCACAAATTGCCAACCGTTTGCGCTAAAAAACAGGGTGAGGAAAAGGGTTATCGTAAAAAAAGGGAGACGGACAGGGCGGGCAGGATGAAACATCGCTTCAGGCAGAAAGCAGCAGCCAGAATCATAAAAACAAAAACGGGGCCAAAGCCCCGTTTCAGAGTTGCACGGTGGTGAACTGAATCACCCCGGCAGGCAATTAGAACTGGTAAACCAGGCCCAATGCTACAGTGTCACCAGAGCCGATGCCCAGACGGTTGTTATCATCGATCTGGTTGATGATGTAATCAACATAGGTAGACATGTTTTTGTTGAAGTAGTAAGTCGCACCCACTTCGAAGTATTTGGTCAGGTCAACGTCGCCAATGCCATCAACATCTTTCGCTTTAGACTGAACGTAAGCGATGGATGGACGCAGGCCGAAGTCAAATTGATACTGGGCAACGAATTCGATCTGTTGAGTTTTGTTAGCAAAACCAACGTTGCCAGAAGTAGTGTTACCTACAGAGTTATCTTCGATGTAGGTTGCATTGCGAGTTTCGCTGTACATCGCTGCCAGATAAATGTTGTTAGCATCATATTTAACTGCACCAGCCCACTGCTCAGCACGGTCGCCACCGTTGCCGAAGAAGGAGTTCACCTGACCATTAGTACGGTCACCTGAACCATAAGCACCAGTGAAGCCAATACCGATTGGCAAGGTGTAAGTAGCAGAAACTCCATAGCCGTCGCCGTTAGCTTGAGCTACGCCACGACCTGTTGCGCTGTCTTCGTTTTTACCCTGGTACTGTGCAGCGAAGTCTAAGCCGTCAACCAGACCAAAGAAGTTGGTGTTACGATAGGTAGCAAAACCGTTACCACGACCTACGAAGAAGTTATCAGAGTATCCAGAATCACCACCGAACTCTGGCAGCATATCGGTCCAGCCGATTGCATCATACACAACGCCGTAGTTACGGCCGTAGTCGAATGAACCTGCATCACCAAATTTTAAACCTGCAAAGCCCAGACGGGTTTTGTTACCAGTCTGAGAGTCGTTACCGCCTTCAGAGTGGTTAGCCTGGATGTTGTATTCCCACTGACCGAATCCAGTCATCATGTCGTTAATTTGGGTTTCACCTTTGAAACCAAAGCGCACATAGGATTTGTCGCCGTCGCTTGCATATCCGTCATTATCAGAAAAATAATGCAGGCCAACAGCTTTGCCATAGAGGTCCAGCTTGTTGCCGTTTTTGTTATAAACTTCTGCTGCATTGGCTGCACCAGCTGCTAACAGGGCCGGGATAACCAGTGCCAGAATGTTGCGCTTCATCATTTTTTATTACCCTCATTGGAGTTATTTGGACACCTGCCACTGCCGTCAACAATTCTTTACAGAACCCCGAAGAGAGTTTGGTGTCTTCCTGTGTCTGCACGCATCTTTCCATTCGCGGCGCTGATTATCTAGCCCGAAAATGCTACTAATCTCCTATTCTGGTAACAGGAGGAAAATATGTATTACAAAATGTAAAAAACACGGAACTTTGTGAACTATCTCTAAATTTACAAAAATAAAAAAAGGCCAGCAGAGCTGACCTTGAGTATATATATGAATTTCTTATATTTAATGCATGAAATCAGAAGGTAGCGTTTCTCGGCGTCCTTGGGAAGGCGATAACATCCCTTACATTTTGTACGCCGGTGACATAGGCGATTAATCGTTCGAAACCTAAACCGAAGCCAGAGTGAGGCACGGTGCCGTAGCGACGCAGGTCACGATACCACCAGTAATCTTCTTTATTCAGGCCCATTTCAGCCAGGCGGGCATCCAGCACGTCCAGACGCTCTTCACGTTGCGATCCGCCAATGATTTCACCAATGCCGGGAGCCAGAACGTCCATAGCGGCAACGGTTTTACCGTCATCGTTAAGGCGCATATAAAACGCCTTGATATCTTTAGGGTAGTTTTTCACTACTACCGGCGCTTTAAAGTGTTTTTCTGCCAGATAACGCTCGTGTTCTGAGGAAAGGTCGATACCCCATGAAACGTCATTTTCGAACTTCTCACCACAGGCAATCAGGATCTCTACCGCTTCGGTATAATCTACCTGGGCAAAATCAGTAGTTACAAATCGCTCCAGGCGATTTACCGCATCTTTGTCTACGCGCTCGGCGAAGAAGGCCATGTCGTCCGCACGTTCATTCAGCACTGCTTTGAAGACGTACTTAAGCATGGCTTCTGCCAGGGCAGCGTTATCTTCCAGATCGGCAAAGGCGATTTCCGGCTCCAGCATCCAGAACTCTGCCAGATGGCGGCTGGTGTTGGAGTTTTCTGCACGGAAAGTGGGGCCAAAGGTATAGATTTTGGAAATTGCGCTGGCATAGGTCTCGCCGTTCAGCTGACCCGAAACGGTCAGGAAGGCTTCTTTGCCGAAGAAATCTTCGTCATAGTTGATTTTGCCTTCTGGCGTGCGTGGCAGGTTTTCCATATCCAGCGTGGAGACGCGGAACATTTCACCGGCACCTTCAGTATCAGAAGCGGTAATCAGCGGGGTGGAGACCCAGAAGAAACCCTGCTCATCGAAGAAACGATGCAGCGCCTGTGCCAGCGTATGACGAACACGCGCTACCGCACCAATCAGGTTGGTACGTGGACGCAGGTGAGCAACCTCACGCAGGTATTCGATGCTGTGACGTTTAGCCGCCATTGGGTAAGTATCCGGATCGTCCACCCAGCCCACCACTTCAACTGCCGTCGCCTGAATTTCAAAGCTCTGGCCTTCGCCCGGAGACTCCACCACTTTGCCGGTGATCGCTACGGAACAGCCGGTAGTCAGTCGCAGTACTTCGTCCTGATAATTATTCAGAGCATTATTGACGACAGCCTGGACGGGATTAAAGCAGGAGCCGTCATACACGGCGATGAAGGAAATACCAGCTTTTGAATCTCTTCGGGTACGTACCCAGCCGCGTACGGTGACTTCACTGTCAACCGCGATCCGGCCTTGCAGTACATCCGCTACAGGCACAACGCTCATAAAAGTCTCTCACTATTAATCAGGATTGAAAAAAATACCCCGGATTTGGGGTAGTGCTATGTTACTTGCCGACAGGCGAGACACAAGAAGAATTCGTGGTAAGGCGGGAGATTTCTTCGGGAAATGATCGGTACAGAAAAGAGAAGAGGGAGGAGCAAAGTGCAGGCTCAGGGAACCTGTGCCTCTCACAAAGACGCAAAAAGCGCCGTCCCTGGCAGCTCAGTACGGGCCATCCGTGGCCCGTGATGCTTTATTCAAGGCACAGGCTCCTTGAGCTCCGGGCTTTGTCAGCAGTCTGAGAGGCGGGAGCCTCTTCTCTTTTTAACCTGTTATTAACTGGCTTTTTTAACCAACGGCAGATCGAAAGCTTTACGCAGGGCGCGGACAAAGGCTTTATCCTGACAGATGGTTTTGCCAGGGCTGTCAGAAAGTTTTGCCACCGGCTTACCGTTACATTCAACAAGCTTGATCACGATATTCAGCGGCGTAACCTGAGGAATGTCGCAGGTCAGACGGGTTCCTATGCCGAAAATAACATTGGTTCGCTGGCCAAACTGACGATAAAGCGCCACGGCTTTTTCCAGATCCAGGTTATCGGAAAAGACCAGCGTTTTACTCATCGGATCGATGCCCAGGTGCTGATAATGCGCGATGGCTTTTTCACCCCACTCAAAGGGGTCGCCAGAGTCATGACGCAGCCCCTGATAACGGGTGGCAAAGTTCTCACCGAAATCACGCAGGAAGGCATCCATGGTTATGCAGTCCGTCAGCGCAATACCCAGACTGTCGGGGTATTCATCGAGCCAGGCCTGGAGTGCGGCGCGCTGGCTGTTCGCCAGCACCGGACTGATTTGCTGATGGGCCTGGAACCACTCGTGGGCCTGAGTGCCAACCGGCGCAATGGACAACTGGCGGGCGACTTCGTAGTTACTTGAGCCAACCAGCCACGGGAACTCTTGCTTCAGCGTGCCAACAATCGCCAGTTGCACATCGCGGGAGAAGCGACGGCGGGTCCCGAAGTCCATCAGCTTGAAGCGGGACATATCCAGGTCTGCCGTCAGCTCTTTAAAGCCTGCCAGTTTGCTATGCAGGTGCGTGATGGCCATGTCCGGGGTGACCAGAGGTGAGCGGTGGCGATGCACCACTTCACTGATCAACGCCAGCAGCGGCACTTCCCACATGATGACGTCAAGCCAGGCCCCGCGAATGCGGATGTCCAGTTTGCCTTTGTTATTACGCACGCTCACCTGTGAGGGATCGTAACGAAACTCGCGAAGCCAGGCGAGGTAGTCGGCTTTAAAGAAAGGCAGCCCCTGAAGATAACCGGCTTCTTCTTCGGTCAGTGCGAGATGCTGCAGGGTTGCGATTTCACGCACAATTTCATCGGCATAAATGCCAAGCAGTTCATCACCCCGGCAGCGGAATTCAGCCACCACGGAAACGTTCTGGTAACGATGAAACACCGCCTGCTGCATATGCAATTTGTAGGCGTCCGTGTCCAACAACGTGGTCAGGATCGGGGTAGCATGTCGTGTCATGGTGCGTTTCAGCATCCTCTGGCGAAGAGCGTTATCCCTGGTTAAAAAAAGAAATGACGCAGGAGTATAACTTGATTACTCATATATTGAACCCGATCACAGCATAATTCCTGCGGCATCGTCGAGGGCAATCTGTGCGCTTGTTAATGAAATGTATATTTTAAGGCCAATGTCATGCTAACAGCGTGATTCAACGTGGCAACATCGGGCTAACAGGAATAGACTTGAAAAGGTTAACTAATTATTGACGTGAGAAGGACTTATGACGCAATTGCCACAAGCTAAAAATCGCCATGATTATCGCGCTCCGGATTACACCATTACGGATATCGATCTGACATTTAATCTGGATGCCAGCACTACCCGGGTGACTGCTGTCAGCCAGGTGAAAAGGGTCGGTGCTGAAGGCGTGGAACTGCGTCTGGATGGTGAAGACCTCACGCTTGTTTCGCTGGAGATTAACGATCGGGCCTGGCCACATTACCGGCTTGAAGAAGGGGCGCTGGTGCTGGCTCAACTGCCAGATACGTTTACGCTGAAAATCATCAACGACATTCATCCGGACCAGAATACCGCGCTGGAAGGGTTGTATAAATCTGGCGAAGCTTTGTGTACCCAGTGTGAAGCTGAAGGATTCCGCCATATCACCTGGTATCCCGACCGTCCGGATGTGTTGGCCCGCTTCACTACCACCATTATTGCAGAGCAAACGCTCTATCCTTATCTGCTCTCCAACGGCAACCGTATTGACGGCGGCCAGTTAGAAGATGGGCGTCACTGGATGAAGTGGGAAGATCCCTTCCCGAAACCTTGCTACCTGTTTGCCGTGGTCGCCGGTGATTTTGACGTGCTGCGTGACAGCTTCAAAACCCGCTCAGGCCGCGATGTTGCGTTGGAAATTTTTGTCGATCGGGGCAACCTTGACCGTGCCGACTGGGCGATGACCTCGCTGAAAAACAGCATGAAGTGGGATGAAGAGCGTTTCGGTCTGGAATATGACCTGGATATCTTCATGATTGTCGCCGTGGACTTCTTCAACATGGGCGCGATGGAGAATAAAGGCCTTAACGTCTTTAACTCGAAGTACGTTCTGGCTAAAGCCGAAACCGCCACCGACAAAGATTACCTGGGGATTGAAGCGGTCATTGGCCACGAATATTTCCATAACTGGACCGGTAACCGCGTCACCTGTCGCGACTGGTTCCAGCTCAGCCTGAAAGAGGGGCTGACGGTGTTCCGCGATCAGGAGTTCAGTTCCGATCTGGGATCGAGAGCGGTAAACCGTATCGACAATGTCCGCGTGATGCGCGGTGCCCAGTTTGCTGAAGATGCCAGCCCGATGGCGCACCCGATTCGTCCTGAGCAGGTGATCGAGATGAACAATTTCTACACCCTGACGGTGTATGAGAAAGGTTCTGAAGTGATCCGCATGATGCACACGCTGCTGGGTGAAGAAAACTTCCAGAAAGGCATGCAGCTCTATTTCGAACGCCATGATGGCAGTGCCGCGACCTGTGACGATTTTGTGCAGGCGATGGAGGATGCTTCGAACGTTGATCTGTCCCAGTTCCGCCGCTGGTACAGCCAGTCCGGTACGCCAGTTCTCTCTGTCAAAGACGATTATAATGCCGAGCTGGAGCAGTACACCCTGCACGTCACACAGAGAACGCCAGCCACAGCCGATCAGAAAGAGAAGCTGCCGCTGCATATTCCGCTGGATATTGAACTCTATGATGGTGAAGGCAATGTCATTCCGTTGCAGCACAATGGCCATCCTGTCCATAACGTGCTGAACGTCACCGATGAGTTCCAGAGCTTCGTTTTCGATAACGTTTATTTCCAGCCGGTGCCTTCACTGTTACGCGAATTCTCTGCGCCGGTGAAGCTGGACTATAACTGGAGCGATGCCCAGTTAACCTTCCTGATGCGTCACGCCCGCAACGACTTTGCCCGCTGGGATGCTGCACAAAGCCTGATGGCAACCTATATCAGGCTGAATGTTGCCCGCCATCAGCAGGGACAACCGCTCTCGGTGCCGCTGCATGTGGCCGATGCGTTTCGCGCTGTGCTGCTGGAAGAGAACAGCGATCCTGCGCTGATGGCGCTGATCCTCTCCCTGCCTGGTGAAAACGAAATTGCCGAGCTGTTTGAGACTATCGATCCTCAGGCCATCTCTGACGTGCGTGAATCTCTGGTTCGCCTGCTGGCTACCGAACTGGCGGATGAGTGGCTGGCGGTCTACAACGCTAATCACAGCACCGACTACCGCGTTGAGCATGCCGAAATCGGGAAGCGCTCGCTGAAAAATGTCTGCCTGGGCTATCTGGCCTTTGGTGAAGTTGGGCTGGCTGACAAACTGGTGCAGGCGCAGTTCAACCAGGCTAACAATATGACTGACTCGCTGGCCGCCATGTCCGCAGCCGTTGCCGCGCAGCTGCCGTGCCGCGAATCGTTGCTGATGGCATTTGATGAGCGCTGGCATAAAGATGGTTTGGTAATGGACAAATGGTTTGCTCTGCAGGCCACCAGCCCGGCTCCGGACGTGCTTAACCGCGTGCGTGCGTTGCTGAGCCACCGTTCGTTTACCCTGAGCAATCCAAACCGCGTCCGCTCTCTGGTTGGGGCTTTTGCCTCTGCTAATCCGTCTGCTTTCCATGCAGCCAACGGCAGTGGGTATCAGTTCCTGGTGGAAATTCTCACCGATCTCAACACGCGTAACCCACAGGTTGCGGCGCGAATGATTGAACCTTTGATCCGTCTGAAGCGTTATGACGCAGGACGTCAGGCGCTGATGCGTAAAGCGCTGGAGCAGCTGAAAGGGCTGGATAAACTGTCGGGCGATCTTTACGAGAAAATCAGTAAAGCACTGAATGCCTGATAGTGATTAAAGAGTAAAAAAGGGGCGACTGAGACATTCAGTGGCCCCTTTTCTTTAGCGCTGTGCGTAACGTTTCTCCGCTTCAACCGGCGAACGTTTCATCACGCGATCGAGCACCTCGGCTTCCAGTTCAGCCAGCCTGACCGACCCTTTACGCCGCGGGCGGGGCAGATCAACCAGTAAATCCAGCCCGACAGAGCCTTCTTCGATTAACAGCACCCGATCGGCCATTGCTACCGCTTCACTGACATCGTGAGTGACCAGCAGAACGGTGAAATGATGTTTTTGCCACAAGGATTCAATCAGGTCCTGCATCTCGATTCGGGTTAATGCATCCAGCGCGCCCAGCGGCTCATCAAGCAGTAACAGTCCCGGGCGATGAATCAGTGCCCGGGCCAGCGCCACTCGCTGCTTTTGCCCACCGGAAAGGGCTGCTGGCCACTCATTCGCCCGGTCTGCCAGCCCTACCGCCTCCAGAGCTTCAAGCGCATCTTTTTCCAGCTTTTCCCCTTCAGACCAAGGCCGACATTATCAATCACGCTTTTCCACGGCAGCAAACGGTCATCCTGAAACATCAGGCGCGTGTCGTCTCTGGCTTCGCTGAGGGGCGCATTGCCCGCCAGCAGATCGCCCGAAGTGGTTTTTTCCAGCCCGGCCAGCAGACGCAGCAGGGTGCTTTTCCCACAGCCACTGCGTCCCACCACCGCCACAAACTGACCTGAAGGAATATGCAGGTCGATGCTGTTCAGTACCGTACGTCCTTTGTACTGCTTGCTGACGCCATTGATAACCAGCGGCGTACCGGCAATGAGACGTGCCGGAGAAGGCGTTAATTCGCTCATGCATTTTCCTCTTTCAGTTGATAAGCCGGATGCCAGCGCAGCCAGACGCGTTCCAGTAACAGCGCGCTGACATCAGCCAGTTTACCGAGCAGGGCATACAGAATAATGGCGACCACAACCACATCAGTTTGTAAGAACTCCCGGGCATTCATGGCCAGATAGCCAATGCCAGAGTTTGCCGAGATGGTTTCAGCCACAATCAGCGTCAGCCACATCAGGCCAAGTGCAAACCGCACGCCGACCATGATTGAAGGCAGGGCACCAGGCAACACGACCTGGATAAACAGGCTCCAGCCGGAAAGGCCATAGCTGCGGGCCATCTCCACCAGACCCCGGTCAATATTACGGATACCGTGGTAGGTGTTGAGGTAGATAGGGAACATGGTACCAAGCGCGACCAGGAAAATTTTGGCGGACTCATCAATGCCAAACCACAAAATCACCAGGGGGATCAGCGCCAGATGCGGCACGTTACGCAGCATCTGCACTGAGGTATCCAGCAGTCTTTCTCCTAACCGTGACATGCCGGTGATTAACCCCAGTATCAGCCCGATTGAACCCCCGATTCCAAAGCCTACAGCGGCGCGCCAGCTACTGATAGCCAGATGCTGCCAGAGTTCACCACTGGCTGAGAGGTTCCAGAACGTAATCACAATGGCTTCAGGTGAGGGCAGGATTCGGGTGGAAAGCCAGCCGGTCTGCGAAGCAATTTGCCAGACCACAATCAGCAGAATGGGCAGTGCCCAGGGCACAAACTGATTGCCGATACGCGAAAGCTGTTTATTCATGATGACCTCTGGGCTACTTTTTGTGGCGTGAAATCATTGGCCACAGCTTCACCGTGAGGGGTGACGACGCGAGGTTGTGGGATCTCAGGTACTGCCAGATCCAGATGCGGGAACAGCAGTTCGCCAACGCGATAAGCTTCTTCAAGGTGCGGATAACCGGAGAGAATAAAGGTTTCAATTCCCAGGTCGGCATACTCCTGCATCCGCGCCGCAACGGTTTCACCGTCACCTACCAGAGCGGTGCCTGCTCCGCCACGCACCAGCCCAACGCCAGCCCAGAGGTTAGGGCTGATCTCCAGCTTGTCCCGACGGCCTCCATGCAGTGCAGCCATTCTGTGCTGACCGACGGAGTCCGTTTTCGCCAGCGTGGCCTGAGCTTTGGCAATGGTGGCATCGTCCAGATGTGAGATCAGACGTTCAGCAGCTTTCCAGGCTTCCTCATTGGTTTCCCGCACAATTACATGCAGACGGATACCGAATTTCACTTTGCGTCCCTGGGCCGCCGCTTTGGCGCGCACCTGTTCAATTTTCTCTTTTACCTGAGCAGGAGGTTCACCCCAGGTCAGATAGACATCCACCTGCTCTGCGGCCAGATCCTGCGCAGGCTCAGAAGAGCCGCCAAACCACAAAGGAGGACGAGGCTGCTGTACCGGTTTAAACAGCAGGCGGGCGCCGCGAACATGAACATGCTTACCTTCATAATCTACCGTTTCGCCTTCCAGCACCCTGCGCCAGACGCGAGTAAATTCGGCAGATTCGGCATAGCGTTCGCGGTGATCGAGGAACACACCATCGCCTGCCAGTTCTTCTGCATCCCCGCCGGTAACCAGATTAAACAGGGCCCGGCCATTTGACAGCCGATCAAGCGTTGCCGCCTGACGCGCAGCCTGAGTAGGTGAGATGACGCCAGGACGCAGCGCTACCAGAAAACGCAGACGCTGAGTTACCGGGATCAGAGAAGCGGCAACCAGCCAGGCATCTTCACAGGAGCGGCCCGTTGGGATCAGCACGCCGCCAAATCCCAGACGGTCTGCCGCCTGAGCAATCTGCTGCAGATAGCCGTGATCGACCGGGCGGGCACCTTCAGCCGTGCCTAAATAGTGTCCATCACCATGCGTGGGTAAAAACCAGAAAACAGAAAGGCTCATTGTGTGGCTCCTTTATTAGTGCTGGCGGCGTGCCAGATACGACTGGCAATATCGACTTTTACCGGCATCAGGTGGTTGGCATAGAACAAATCAGCAGTCTGCTGCTGAGCCTGAGTGATTTTTTCACTGACCGGCCCGATAGTGGTGGGCGGACGGTGGTCCAGATAGCTGGCGATCACCGCCTTTGGCAGACCCATTGCCTGAGCAAGCAGGTCAATGCTTTGATCTCTGTCGCTGAGGGTCAGTGCATCTGCCTTGCTGAAAGTGGCAAGAACCTGGCTGATAAAGGCGCCGTTAGCTTCGGCAAAAGGCCGGGTAGCGAGATAGAAAGAGCCGGTTTTGCTTAACTCGCTGCCATCGGTCAGCACTCTTACGCCACCCTGCAGCAAAGCTGCCGAGTAGTAAGGGTCCCAGATTGCCCAGGCATCCACGTCGCCCTGCTGGAATGCCGCGCGGGCATCGGCGGGCGTGAGATAAGCTGGCTGGATATCGGTAAACTTGAGCCCGGCTTTCTCCAGTGCCCGCAGCAGAAGGTTGTGAGAACTCGAGCCCTTCTGAAACGCCACTTTATGACCTTTGAGATCGGCAACGCTTTTATAGGGGCTGTCTTTGGCGACCAGGATCACTTCTGCTTTTGGTTTGGCTGGTTCAGCCCCGACATAAAGCAGATCCGCTCCGGCAGCCTGGGCGAAGATTGGCGGAATATCACCGGTGCTGCCCAGATCGATGCTGTTGACGTTTAATGCTTCCAGCATCTGTGGGCCGGCAGGGAA
Source organism: Erwinia sp. E_sp_B01_1 (assembly GCF_036865545.1). Classification (NCBI taxonomy): domain Bacteria; kingdom Pseudomonadati; phylum Pseudomonadota; class Gammaproteobacteria; order Enterobacterales; family Erwiniaceae; genus Erwinia; species Erwinia sp. E_sp_B01_1. Next base: position 1,679,461 of record NZ_CP142208.1, read on the forward strand.
TTCCACCCATTTAATCCGCGTATCAGGGAACTGCTTTTCCAGCAGATGGTGAGTTTTGGTTAAAACCATGCTCACCGATCCTTTCTGATAGCCAATACGAAAAGTTTCAGGCGCGGCGTTTCCGGCAGCGATTGCCGGAGCGGCCAGTACGCTGCTCAGCGTGAGCGCCGCCAGAATTCGTGCAAACGTCATCACATTCTTCCTTACACGGCAATGGCAAGAGGTTGATGACGGCGAGCGAGAGCCGACCAGAAGGTATCTATCGATTCTGTGATGCGTTCCTGCAGGATCGGCGCAAGTTCCGGCTGGCGGTCGTACTGGGTCACCTGGGTATCATCGGCGAAAACGCCGTGCAGAACTTCCTGTGCCTTAAGGGCATTCAGCACCGGCTTGAGGGCATAATCCACCGCCAGCATGTGCGCCACGGTTCCGCCCGTGGCGAGTGGCAAGACAACTTTATGTTCCAGGGCCCGTTCAGGAAGCAGGTCCAGCAGGGTTTTCAGCGCGCCGGAAAAAGAGGCTTTATATACCGGCGTGGCGACGATAACGCCGTCGGCCTGCGCCAGATCCTCTTTCAAAGCCAGCAGAGCGGGGGAGTCAAACCGGGCATAGAGCAGATCTTCAGGGGCAAAGTTATGCAGATTCCACGGGATCACTTCCACGCCTCGCTGTTCGAGCAGGTGCTGGCAAATGGTAAGCAGGGCGGTGGATCTTGAAGGGTAGCGAGGACTTCCCGCCAGAGTAATAACGCGCATAACCTCTCCTTATAACTAAAAGTTATTGAACTGTCTTATTCAGGAACTGATGAATCTATCCTGACAGAGAGCCCGGAGAGGCTTAAATGATTTATTCGGGTTAAATAAGTCGTTTTGCGGATATCAACCATTTTACTTTCATGGCAAAGGCCCTTACCATTTTCCCCCGCGCCTGCAGCGTCACAGGGTTACCCTCTGGCAGCCCAACCCTCTTCACGACCAATTTTTACAACACAATAAAGGTGTGAAGTCAGGGCTGTGACCGATAAACGCAGTTTTACGGGTTTGTATCGTCATGCGATATCGACTTTTTGTCCTATTCAGGCCTGAGAGTATCGGGCAGTCAGGAGCAACCATGTATTACCCTTTCGTCCGTAAGGCGTTATTCCAGCTTGATGCTGAGCGTGCCCATGAGCTGACTTTGCAACAGCTTCACCGTGTGACCGGCACGCCATTAATGCATCTGGTTCGTCAGACACTGCCGTTTAAGCCGGTGAATTGCATGGGCCTGACCTTTAAAAATGCGCTGGGTCTTGCCGCCGGGCTTGATAAAAATGGCGAATGTATTGATGCCTTTGGCGCGATGGGTTTTGGATCGATTGAAATTGGCACCGTGACGCCTCGTGCGCAGGCAGGCAATGATAAGCCAAGAATGTTCCGCGTCCTGCAGGCAGAGGGCATTATCAACCGCATGGGCTTCAACAATTTCGGCGTGGATAACCTGGTCGAGAACGTTAAAAAATCCCATTACGATGGCGTACTTGGGATCAATATCGGTAAAAATAAAGACACGCCGGTAGAGTTGGGTAAAGAGGACTATTTAATCTGCATGGAGAAGATCTATGCCTATGCAGGCTACATCACCATTAATATTTCTTCACCAAACACTCCAGGATTACGCACATTACAATATGGTGAGGCACTGGACGATCTTCTGTCAGCGGTAAAACAAAAACAGAAAGATCTTGAAATGCTTCATCACAAATATGTTCCGGTAGCGGTAAAAATCGCGCCCGACCTTTCTGAAGAAGAGTTAATTCAGATTGCCGACAGCCTGGTCCGTCATAATATTGATGGGGTGATTGCTACCAATACCACGCTGGACAGGTCGCTGGTGGCAGGCTTAAAACACGCCGAAGAAGCAGGGGGATTAAGCGGTCGCCCGGTACAGCTACGCAGCACTGAAATTATTCGTCGCCTCTCTCAGGAATTGCAGGGCAAACTGCCAATAATTGGCGTTGGGGGAATTGATTCACTGGTTTCAGCCCGTGAAAAAGTTGCTGCGGGTGCCTCGCTGGTGCAAATATATTCCGGCTTTATTTACAAAGGACCGCCGCTGATTAAAGAGATCGTGACCCATCTCTAAGAGAATCCTCATATAAATTGGCCAGGGGCTTTATTTTCGCCACTGGCTCGTTTATATTTTATCCTGTTTAAGCAGTAATAAGCCTATTTTCGCCCGCAGACAAACTGATGAGAATGTTCATTTCAGGCGTGCGACCATTGAACAGAAGGTTAGTTTTTTACTACAGGATGCATCATGAGAATTAAACCTGACGACAGCTGGCGCTGGTTTTTTGATGAAGAACAGGATCGTATGATGCTGGATCTGGCTGACGGAATGCTGTTCCGTTCACGCTTTCCTCGTAAGATGCTGACGCCAGATGCCTTTGATACCTCAGGTTTTTGCGTTGATGATGCCGCACTGTTTTTTACTTTTGAAGAAAACTGCCGACGTTGCGGACTGAACGCGGATCAACGGGCAGAGCTGGTGTTAAATGCGCTGGTGGCCTGTCGTTTTCTTAAGCCGCTGATGCCCAAAAGCTGGCATTTTGAAACGCATCGCCAGGGTTACCTGACCCCGGCAGAAGGCGAGCTGGTCAGTGTAAAACTCTGCGAAACGGGTGAAGAGGCCAGTTTGCTGGTGGTGGAAGGCGGAGAAAACGCCGCGCTTTGTCTGCTGGCCCAGCCACAGTTAACGGTAGCCGGACGTGGAATGGTATTGGGGGATGCGATTAAGGTGATGCACGATCGTCTGCAGCCTTTGTCTCAGCCCATGGCATTTGCCAGGGCTGTATAGCCTCAGCGCGTCAGGACGATATCCCCAGCTGGTATACAACTGCAACTGAGTATCGTGCCATTATCCCGAACAGCCCCTTTCTTCAAAGGGCTGACTTCACCTGAAACCAGTGTCATCTGGCAACTGCCACAAATCCCGGCCCGGCAGGAGTAAGGAATGCGGAAACCCTGCATTTCCAGCTGCTCCAGCAAGATCTGCTGATTATTACCCCTGAACGTTTCTCCCTGCCAGCTGATATCGATGCTTGCAGCGTTGCTGTTTTCCACTTCCAGTGATTCGGTCACCTGACCTTCACCATAGGGGCGGGGCGGTTTGCTGGCCAGCACCTGAAGCTCATCGCCTGCCCGCATGATGCCGCTGGTTCTGGCAATCAGATTCAGGCCAAAGTCGATATCGCCACTGCCGTCCGTTGCGGTCCGGAATTTTTGCAGTGTGGCCAGCGGCTCACCGCTCGGGTGCTTACGGCCCCGTTCAGGGCTGATGGTTGTGAACACGCAACGGCTACAGGGTTTAGGCACATCAAACAGGATCTCGCCGATTCGTACAGTGGACCAGCTGTCTTCAGCCCAGGCCGTTGCGCCTGTCACCACAAGATTGGGGCGAAACTGTTCTAGTTTAACGCCCGCCGGACAGCGCTGACGCAAATCGTGCAGGGAGGCTTCATTAATAAGCAGGAAAGGGAAGCCATCGGCAAAGCCCAGCGGCACCTGCTCAAAGCGTTTTACCCGACGTGACATTTGCTGACCGGTCCAGCGAAGCTGAACAGGACGCGGGAAAAATCCACTGAGCCACTGGTTGATCCCCTCTGGCGCAACCAGTGAGGTAAAAGTGTTACCCCAGACTTCTGTTGGCGCTTCCTGAGGCGCAAAATCTGCCAGGCGGATTGTGGCGCTGGTGCCGTCCGGCGCGGAGAGGAATAAACCTTCAGGGATCAGGGCTGGCGTGAAAAGCACCAACTCCGGAAACTGGCGGGCGGTAATAAAGGTGCCATCCATCTCGGCGATCATAAATACACGATCAAATGCCAGCCCGCTTTCCAGTGCCTGCGCGTGGGAAACCTGCGTGGCGCGCATGGATTTCACCGGATGAATAAACAGACGGGACAGGCTAATCATGGTGCGCTCCAGCAAATAAAAGAGAAAAAGCGGTTTTCAGGCAAGAAAAGCGGCGGGCTGCCTGATGAAAAGAAGCTAACTTTATGACATGTGCCTGTGATTAGCTATAATGCGCAGCAATTTTCTGAAGACGATAAGTGACGCTATGAATTCTCTGTTTGCCAGTACGGCGCGTGGGCTCGAAGAGCTGTTAAAAAGTGAACTGGAAGCGATGGGGGCGCAAGCCTGCCAGGTCGTCCAGGGCGGCGTACATTATCAGGGTGACGATCGTCTGATGTACCAGAGTCTGATGTGGAGCCGTCTGGCCTCGCGCATCCTTCTGCCGTTGACCGAATGCGGCGTCTACAGCGATCTGGATCTCTATCTGGGCGTGCAGGCAATCGACTGGCCGGCGATGTTCGGCAGTGATAAAACGTTTGCGGTGCATTTCAGCGGCCTCAATGAAGTGATCCGCAACAGCCAGTATGGCGCGTTGAAAGTCAAAGACGCCATTGTGGACAGCTTCACCCGTAAAAACCTGCCGCGTCCGGATGTGGATCGTGAGCAGCCTGATATCCGCGTCAATGTCTGGCTGAACAAAGATACCGCCAGCATTGCACTTGATTTGAGCGGTGAGGGACTTCACCAGCGTGGTTATCGCCAGCAGGCGGGTCAGGCGCCACTGAAAGAGAACCTGGCCGCCGCCATCGTGCTGCGCTCGGGCTGGGAAATGGGTGCGCCGCTGGTCGATCCTATGTGTGGTTCCGGCACGCTGCTGATTGAAGCCGCAATGATCGCCAGCGACCGGGCGCCGGGTCTGCATCGTCCACACTGGGGTTTTACCGGCTGGGCTAAATTTGATGAGGCGTTGTGGCGTGAAGTCACCAGTGAAGCACAGGTTCGCGCAAAGCGTGGTTTACAGGAAACCCCCTCCCGCTTCTATGGCTACGATAATGATTCGCGGGTGATTGAGCGTGCTAAAGCGAACGCCCGTCGCGCCGGTCTTGCTGATGTCATTAGCTTCACCGTACAGGATGTGCTTAAGCTGACCAATCCGCTGCCAGAGGGGCCAGTCGGCACCGTGCTGAGCAACCCTCCCTATGGTGAGCGTCTGGACAGCGAGCCGGCACTGATTGCGTTGCACAGCCAGCTGGGCCGCATCATGAAGAGTCACTTCGGTGGCTGGAACCTTTCGCTGTTCAGCGCCTCACCAGAGCTGCTGAGCTGCCTGCAGCTGCGTGCCGATCGCCAGTTCAAGGCGAAAAATGGCCCGCTGGACTGTGTGCAGAAAAACTATCAGCTGGCGGTGAATCCATCCGCAGCGGCGGGTGGCCAGGTAGCCGAAGATTATGCAAACCGCTTGCGTAAAAATCTCAAGAAGCTGGAGAAGTGGGCCCGGCAGGAAGGGATAGAGTGCTACCGGATTTATGACGCGGATCTGCCTGATTACAACGTAGCGGTGGATCGCTACGGTGACTGGGTAGTGGTGCAGGAGTACGCGCCGCCGAAAACCATCGAGCCGGCTAAAGCCCGCCAGCGTCTGTTTGACGTTATTTCAGCCACGCTTCACGTGCTGGATTTGCCGTCCAACAAGCTGGTGCTGAAGACCCGCGAACGACAGAAAGGCAAAAGCCAGTATCAGAAGCTGGGTGAGAAGGGTGACTTCTTCGAAGTTTCCGAATTCAATGCCAAAATGTGGGTGAATCTCACCGATTATCTGGATACGGGGCTGTTCCTGGATCACCGTATTGCCCGCAAAATGCTGGGCCAGATGAGCCGTGATAAAGATTTTCTTAACCTGTTTGCCTATACCGGCAGTGCCAGCGTGCACGCGGGGCTGGGCGGCGCCCGCAGTACCACCACGGTAGATATGTCGCGTACCTATCTGGAGTGGGCAGAGCGTAACCTGCGCCTTAACGGCCTGACCGGTCGTCAGCACCGTCTGATGCAGGCCGACTGCCTGAGCTGGATGAAGGACGCCAACGAACAGTTCGATCTGATCTTTATCGATCCGCCTACGTTCTCAAATTCCAAGCGAATGGAAGAGAGTTTTGACGTTCAGCGGGATCATTTAGGCCTGATGAAAGACTTACAAAAGCTGCTGCGTAAAGGCGGCACTATTATGTTCTCCAACAACAAACGCGGTTTCAAAATGGACCTTGAGGGTCTGGCCGGGTTGAATCTTGCTGCGCAGGATATCACCGCCAAAACTCAGTCTCAGGATTTTGCCCGCAACCGTCAAATACATAACTGCTGGCTGATTACTCACGCCGGTAAGGAATAAGGTTTTATGTCATTAATCAGTATTCATGGTGCGTATCTCTCCTTCAGTGATGCCCCGTTGTTGGATAACACGGAACTGCACATTGAAGAGAATGAGCGGGTCTGTCTGGTAGGTCGTAACGGCGCGGGTAAATCCACGCTGATGAAAATCATTAACCGTGAGCAGCCGCTGGATGATGGCCGCATCATTTATGAGCAGGATCTGGTCGTCTCTCGTCTGCAACAGGATCCACCCCGTAACGTGAAGGGGTCGGTGTATGATTTCGTGGCGGAAGGCGTCAACGAGCAGGCTGAATATCTCAAAGCCTATCATGCCATCTCCCACCTGGTGATGACCGATCCCAGCGATAAAAACCTCAATGAGATGGGCCGCCTGCAATCAATTCTGGATCATCAGAACCTGTGGCAGCTGGAAAACCGTATCCACGATGTGCTGAAGCAGATTGGTCTGGATGCGGATGCGCCGCTCTCTTCCTTATCCGGAGGCTGGTTGCGTAAAGCGGCTCTGGGCCGGGCGCTGGTCAGCAATCCACGCGTACTGATGCTGGATGAGCCAACCAACCACCTGGATATTGAAACGATCGACTGGCTGGAAGGGTTCCTGAAAACGTTCCAGGGCAGCATCATCTTTATTTCCCACGACCGTTCCTTTATCCGCAATATGGCTACCCGTATTGTAGATCTGGACCGTGGCAAGCTGGTTTCCTGGCCGGGTGATTACAACCTGTATCTGGAAAGCAAAGAAGAAGCGCTGCGGGTGGAAGAGATGCAGAACGCTGAATTCGACCGCAAACTGGCGCAGGAAGAAGTCTGGATCCGTCAGGGCATCAAGGCTCGCCGTACGCGTAACGAAGGCCGTGTCCGTGCGCTGAAAGCATTGCGTAATGAGCGTTCAGAACGCCGTGAAGTGATGGGTAAAGCCAATATGCAGGTAGAAGAAGCGAGCCGCTCGGGCAAAATTGTCTTCGAGATGGAAAACGTTAACTACAGCGTGGGTGGCAAGCAACTGGTACGGGATTTCTCAGCCCAGGTGCAACGTGGCGACAAAATCGCCCTGATCGGTTCTAACGGCTGCGGTAAAACCACGCTGCTGAAGCTGATGTTGGATCAGCTGAAAGCAGACAGTGGCCGCGTGCATATCGGGACTAAACTCGAAGTAGCCTATTTCGATCAGCATCGTGCAGAACTGGATCCGGACCGTACGGTAATGGATAACCTGGCAGAGGGTAAGCAGGAAGTGATGGTTAACGGTAAGCCACGCCATGTGCTGGGCTACCTGCAGGAGTTCCTGTTCCATCCTAAACGCGCTATGACACCTGTGCGTGCGCTCTCCGGTGGAGAGCGTAACCGCCTGTTGCTGGCACGTCTGTTCCTGAAGCCAAGCAACCTGCTGATCCTCGATGAACCGACTAACGACCTGGACGTGGAAACGCTGGAGCTGCTGGAAGAGTTGGTCGATGGCTATCAGGGTACCGTGCTGCTGGTCAGCCACGATCGTCAGTTTGTCGACAACACCGTGACTGAATGCTGGATCTTCGAAGGTAACGGAGAAATCGGTGCCTTTGTCGGCGGCTATCACGATGCCCAGTTGCAGCGTTCGGCTTACAAGCAGAGCCGCTCTCAGTCTAAAGCTGCCCCGGTTGCCCGTCAGGAAAATGTAAAATCTGAACCTGAGAAACGTGCAGCCAGTAAGCTAAGCTATAACTTACAGCGCGAGCTGGAGCAGCTGCCGCAAAAAATGGAAGCCCTTGAAAGCCAGCTGGAAACGCTGCAGGCAAAAGTGGCGGATGGCGACTTCTTCAACCAGCCTCATGATGTGACTCAGCCAGTGCTTGATGCATTAGCTGAAGCAGAGCAGGCGCTGGAGACGGCGTTTGAACGCTGGGAATATCTGGAGTCGTTGAAAAACGGCTGATGCTTAAGTAAGAGGTAGTTTATGTGTTCATCGCACCACGCTGACCAATGGATGCTTTGCCCGCAGTGTGACCTGATGACACAGTTGCCAGAACTGAAACCGGGCAGCAAAGCCAGCTGCCCGCGTTGCAGTACCACGTTGACCGCCAGCTGGGTGGAGCCGCAGAGGCGGCCCACCGGGTATGCGCTGGCTGCGCTGTTTATGCTGGTTCTGGCTAACCTGTTCCCGTTCGTCAATATGCACGTGGCGGGGATGAGTAGCGAAATTTCCCTGCTGCGCATCCCGCAGGTGATGGTTTCTGAAGACTACAGCAGTCTGGCAACCCTGTTTATGGTGTTTGTCCAGGTGGTGCCAGCCATCTGCATGGTGGCCATTATCCTGCTGGTCAATCCTGTCACCTTGCCTTTGCCGCTAAAGCGTGCAATGTCCCGCGTCCTGTTCCAGATTAAAACCTGGGGCATGGCAGAGATTTTTCTGGCAGGCGTGCTGGTCAGCTTCGTCAAACTCATGGCTTATGGCGATATTGGCATCGGCACCAGCTTTATCCCGTGGTGTCTCTTCTGCGTTCTTCAACTCAGAGCTTTTCAGTGTGTGGATCGCCGCTGGCTCTGGAATCGCATCACCCCAATGCCGCTACTCCCCGCTAAACCGGTTCCGGCAATCACCGGTTTACATCAGGGCCTGCGTTCCTGCCGGTGCTGCACTGCAATTCTTCCTGCCGATCGCCTTGTCTGCCCGCGCTGCGGCACGCGTGGCCATGCGCGTCGGAGACACAGCCTGCAGTGGACGATGGCCTTGCTGTTAACCTCTGTGCTGCTCTATATCCCGGCGAATCTGATGCCAATCATGATCACTGAAGCCCTGGGTTCAAAAATCACCTCAACAATCATGGCAGGCGTAATCCTGCTGTGGAGCGAAGGTTCCTACCCGGTCGCTTTGGTGATCTTTATCGCCAGTATCATGGTGCCTTCGTTGAAAATGCTGGCGATTGGCTGGCTGTGCTGGGATGCCAACAGCAAAGGAGAGGCGCATCATGACAGTGAAAGGATGCACAAAATTTATGAGGTCGTAGAGTTCGTTGGCCGCTGGTCGATGATAGACGTGTTTGTTATTGCTGTCCTTTCTGCGCTGGTGCGAATGGGGCAACTGATGAATATTTATCCCGCGGCGGGGGCGCTGCTGTTTGCCATTGTAGTTATTCTGACTATGTTTGCAGCCATCACCTTTGACCCTCGCCTGACATGGGATCGTGTACGTGAAAAAAGTCTTGAGGAGCCAAGCATTGAAGGAAAATAATCACGGCGTGGCGAAGGTTGATCAAATCAAACGCTGGTCACCGGTCTGGATCATCCCTGTTGTCACCCTGCTGATCGGGGCATGGATCCTGTTTTATCATTTCAGTCATCAGGGCCCGCTGGTCACGCTGATCACCACCAATGCCGAAGGAATTGAAGGGGGGAAAACCACCATCAAGAGCCGCAGCGTGGACGTTGGTATCGTGGAAAGCGCGGTGCTGACAGACGACCTGCACCATGTCGAGATCACTGCCCGGCTGAACTCCGGCATGGAGAAACTGCTCAAAAGTGACAGCGCCTTCTGGGTGGTCAAACCCACAATTGGCCGAGAGGGGGTCACGGGGCTGGGAACGTTGCTTTCCGGCGCCTATATTGAGTTACAGCCGGGCAACAAAGGCGAAAAGGCAGAGCAGTATGAACTGCTAGACTCACCGCCGCTGGCTCCACCAGACGCTAAAGGTATTCGCATCACTCTGGACAGTGCCAAATCGGGTCAGCTCAACGCCGGCGATCCCGTGCTGTTCCGCGGCTACCGTGTGGGTACAGTCGAGACCAGCCATTTTGATGCTGACAAGCGCATGATGACCTACCAGCTGTTTGTAGCTGCGCCTTACGATCGTCTGATCACTACCAATGTTCGCTTCTGGAAAGACAGTGGCATCGCTGTGGATATGTCGGCTTCAGGTATGCGGGTTGAAATGGGGTCGCTGACTACCCTGTTCAGCGGCGGCGTCAGTTTTGATGTACCTGACGGCTGGGAACTGGGACAGGTTGCCAAAAACAAATCCGAATACAAGTTGTTTGACGATCAGCGCAGCATTCAGGATTCGCTATACACGGTGCATGAAGACTTCCTGATGTTCTTCAGTGACTCTGTTCGTGGCCTGCAACCTGGTGCGCCAGTTGAATTCCGCGGCATCCGTTTAGGTACGGTGGCAGAGGTGCCTTATAAATCTAAGGAAGTCACTCAGCAGCTGGATACCGATTACCGCATACCCGTGCTGATCCGTATCGAACCGGATCGTTTCCAGAGCATGTTGGGACAGGAGTTCAATATTGATCAGCATCTGACAGAGGGTATTGCCAATGGACTCAGGGCTTCCCTGAAGTCGGGTAACCTGCTGACCGGCGCCTTATATATCGATCTCGATTTCTACAAAAATGCTAAACCGGTAACAGGACCTGTTAACTTTGCGGGCTATAAGCTGATCCCTACCATGAGCGGAGGTCTGGCTCAGATTCAGCAGAAGCTGATGGATGCGCTGGATAAAGTGAATAATCTGCCACTGAATCCGCTGCTGGAGCAGGCAACCGGCACGCTGAAACAGAGTCAGCAGACCATGCGTGAACTGCAGAAAACGCTGGATAACATTAACCAGATCACTTCCAGTCAGTCGATGAAAGAGTTGCCTGATGATATGCAGAAAACGCTTCGTGAACTGAACCGCAGTATGAAAGGTTTCCAGCCAGGATCGCCTGCCTACAGTAAACTTGTTGGTGATATGCAGCGACTGGACCAGGTGATGCGGGAACTGCAACCGGTGCTGAAAACGCTGAACAGTAAAAGCAATGCTCTGGTGTTTGAAGCCAAACCCGGACAGGACCCACAGCCGAAGAGGGCTAAATAATGATGAAATGGATTCCCGTAGCGCTGGCGCTGGTGTTGACTGCCTGTAGCAGTACCCCGGAGACAACTTATTATCAGTTGCCGGCGGTCGCTGCTGCTTCCCGTCCTGCCAGCAGCCTCTCTGCCGGCACTCAACCGGCGATATTCGTAGAGCATGTTTCCGTGCCTGATTACCTGGCCGGAAACGGCCTTGTCTATCAAAGCAGCGACGTGAAGTACGTTATTGCCAGTAATAATCTTTGGGCCAGCCCGCTGGACCAACAGTTACAGCAGACGCTGGTAAGCAATCTGAGTCAGGCGCTGCCTGGCTCCCTGGTCTCGTCCAAACCTCTAGGACAGCAGCAGGATACCCTTAACGTCAACGTCACCGGTTTCCATGGCCGGTACGATGGCCATGTGGTCATCAGCGGAGACTGGGTGCTGGAACATCAGGGGCAGGTGATCAAGCGTGCTTTTGCGCTGACCCTGCCGCAGAACGAAGATGGGTATGATGCTTTAGTCAGAACTTTGGCTCAGGGGTGGCAGCAGGAAGCCAGTCAGATGGCTAATGTGATCCGTGGCATTAATTAATTAAATTTAATCTTTAAACCTAAACCCCTGATTGTCGAAAATTAAGATTTTCCGCATTCAGGGGTTTTTTTATTGCTAAACAGAAGTTTATTCGTTTCCCACCACGATTTTCAGGCGAAAGATCACCCTCACTCTGGCATACAAAGATGACATTGGCGTGAAATTTGCGCATTGATTTTTGGGCCAGTTGGCGTTAGAACTTAATAGTGGTTGCACATTCTGTGACCACTCATTTCTTTCCACCAGATTCCACCTGACCTGAAGAGGGGATTACAGGCATGATGAAGAGACAGAAACGAGATCGGCTCGAACGGGCACATTCAAGAGGCTATCAGGCCGGTATCACCGGACGCTCTAAGGAGATGTGTCCTTATCAGTTAATTGATGCGAGATCTCACTGGTTGGGAGGTTGGCGACAAGCCATGGAGGACAGGACGGCTACGGTGTAATCTGACTGTTCAATGTTAAAAGGATGAGAACCTCCGCCGAAGCGGAGGTTTCCGTTTTAAAGGCCGATCAGAAAGCTGTAGTGTCTTTAAACAGACCCACTTTCAAATCTGTAGCGGTGTAGATCACATGACCGTCTACCAGCACTTCACCATCAGCCACACCCATCACCAGTTTGCGGTTAATCACGCGTTTGAAGTGAATGCGGTAAGAGACTTTCTTCGCGGTTGGCAATACCTGGCCGGTGAACTTCACTTCACCCACACCCAAAGCACGTCCTTTACCTTCAGCGCCTAACCAGCCCAGGTAAAAGCCAACCAGCTGCCACATGGCATCCAGACCGAGGCAGCCAGGCATTACCGGGTCGCCAATAAAATGACAGCCGAAGAACCACAGGTCCGGATTGATATCCAGTTCGGCTTCAACGAAACCTTTGCCGTAGTTACCGCCGTCTTCGGTCATTTTGACCACGCGGTCCATCATCAACATATTGCCGGAAGGCAACGGTGGGCCTTCAGCACCGAACAGCTCACCACGACCAGAGGCAATCAGGTCTTCTTTTGTATAGGATTCGCGTTTATCTACCATGTTCTTAATAAGCCTTATTTTAGTGAATCACGAAGGTTAGCTAACAGGTGTAAGCTGAACAAGTCCGATCAGCTCTGGTTAAACCAGTTAAGCCAGCGCAGCGGCCACGACCGCTGACGCCCATCATGCTGTGTCATCTGCGCGATGCGCTCCTGTATTGATCTTAGCAGACAAGGACCTTCCTCCTTGTCCCATTCTGCACCTGTCAGGATTGTCAGGGCTTCTTCCACACTGCTGACTGCCCAGATATGGAATTTTCCTTCACGAACGGCATCCACCACTTCCTGTTGTAAGGAGAGATGGCGAACGTTGGATACAGGGATAATCACCCCCTGATTACCGTTGAGCGTGCGCTGGTGACAGATGTGGAAAAAACCTTCGATTTTTTCATTCAGTCCGCCAACCGGTTGTACCCGGCCAAACTGATCTACCGACCCGGTCACCGCAATTTGTTGCGTCAGTGGCTGGCTGGAGAGGGCGCTGATCAGCGCACAAAGTTCCGCCAGTGAGGCGCTGTCGCCATCCACTTCAGAATAGGATTGTTCAAACACAATCGAAGCGGAGAAGGGCAGCTGCTGCTCAAGTTCCAGCTCGGAGATAAGCCACGCCTGCATAATCATCATGCCTTTCGCATGAATATTGCCACCCAGTTCAGCTTTGCGCTCGACGTCCATAAACTCCCCGTCACCCACGTGCACAACGCAGCTGATACGGGAAGGTTCACCAAAAGCACGGGGGTGGCCAGGGAATTCAATGACTGAAAGGGCATTGATCTGACCAACCATCTCACCTTCTGTTTCGATAAGAATCTGGTCCAGAAGAATTTCATCCCGCATGCGTTCAGCAAGAAAACCTTCACGCCATGACCTTGTCTCCAGAGCGGTCTGAAGCTGCTCGCCATTGAGCGTCTCGTCCGGGCTGTACATGCCAGCTTCCTGTAACTGACGGCCAATCCACAGCGGGCAGAGGGGCAGCGTGTCCTGATCGCCGGTATAGCGCACGGCTTCGCGGATCAGCACTGGCCAGAAATCTTCAGCAACGGGGCCATAGCCTTCGCTCGCCGCAACGGCAAGCAGCCACTTCACCCACAGACTGAAATCGTCAGCGTCCACAATCTGAATATTCTCTTCAAATTCGGCGTAGAAGCTGAGCGCTGCCAGTTCTGGTTCCATTTCCTGAAATTCTGCCAGCACATCACGCTCGCCGGTCAGGACCAGACGAAACTGCATGGGCATTGATGGAATAGAGACCGGCAGGGGGCGGGTTTCATCCGGCGAGTGCCAGTCAAAACGCTGTCTGGTCAGGATCTGTTTGAGTCGCAACCAGAGGATCGGCTGTGCGAGCAAAGTCCGCAGCGAAAGGATTATTGTGCCGCCGTTGGCCCTGTGAACCAGACCGGGTTCCAGCGTCAGCGTATTGTTATGGATCCGGACACAGCCCAGCAGCTCTTCAGCTTCAATCCAGTCAGCACGATGAATGCCGCCGGTGCTGGCAAAATTATCCTGCAAAGTTTCTGCAGGGCGCCAGCTAACCGACATACCTTCAACGTGGTAATGGCCTCCCTGAAGCGTTATCTTATCTTCTTCCGTAAGGCTTAAGAGGATATCCTGCATCAAAGACTGGTATTCAACGTTTTCCGCTGTTTTTACCAGCATCATCGGCAATTTAGCCGGTGTTTGCAGTAACAGGCTGAGGCCGTTGAACAGGCGTGACTGTACGGCTTCAAAGCAGCTGGTATCGTCAGATGCCTGCAGGAATAGGGGCTGGACGCTCTCTGTATCGGGCTGCAGGGCACGCCATTCAAGTCGGTTGTTGGTCAAAGTTATCGTATTTTTCTGAAATGAGTAAAAGCGGCATTATACAATAATTCAGCCTGTTAAGCACCGTAGACTGTTACTTCAGATGATGTTCACCAGCAGAATGCGATGACAGGCCTGTTTTCTTAGCGGCATGGTCAATAAAAGCTGTTATTCTAAACTCGTCACGAAGTCAGCATGAGATTCCGATGAAATATCAGCAACTGGAAAATCTTGAAAGCGGTTGGAAATGGAAATACCTGGTGAAGAAGCACCGGGAGGGTGAAGCGATCACGCGCTATCTGGAATACAGTGCGGCTCAGGTGGTGGTGGATGAACTGTTAGCGATGGAAAACCGCCCGGTTGATGTACTGACCTGGATCGCGCAGCACATAAACCCAGCGCTTGAAAATCGAATGAAGCAGACCATTCGTGCCCGTCGTAAACGCCATTTCAATGCTGAACATCAGCACACGCGTAAAAAATCCATCGATTTAGAGTACCTTGTCTGGCAGCGCCTGGCGGGTCTGGCTCAACGCCGTAACAGCACGTTGTCAGAAACCGTGGTTCAGTTAATTGAAGACGCTGAACGTAAAGAGAAATATGCCAGTCAGATGTCTTCGCTGAAGCAGGATCTTAAAGCGATCCTCGGTAAACCGGACTGATCTTCCCCGTGGAGCACAGCGGTTACAGGCTAAAATTGAGCATAAAAAAACCCCGCCGAAGCGGGGTTTTTTTCATCAAAGTGAACTTAGCCCTGAGGCTGAGTTACCACGTCTTTGATGCCTTTAACTTCGATTTCTACGCGACGATCCGGGCCCAGGCAATCGATCAGGGCGTTACGGCCTTTCACGCTGTCACAGGTGTTGCCGGTAACTGGGTTAGATTCACCCATGCCACGTGCAGAGATCTTGTTAGAAGGGATGCCTTTAGAAACGAGGTAGTCAACTACGGACTGAGCACGTTTCTCAGACAGTTTCTGGTTGTACTGGTCAGAACCGATACGGTCGGTGTAACCCAGAACAACTACTGAACCATCTTTAGGATCCAGGGAGCTCAGCTGGGTGTACAGCTGATCCAGAGCCTGCTGACCTTCTGGCTTCAGGGAAGCTTTGTTGAAGGTGAACAGAACGTCTGATTTCAGAGTGAAACGCTTGGTTTCAACAACTGGCGCTGGGGCTGGAGCTGGAGCAGGTGCTGGAGCAGCTTCATCCTGACCAAAGCGGTAAGAAACACCCAGTGCTAACATGCCGTTGTCTGGACGAGCGCCAACGGTCTGTGCATCACCGATGTTGTTAACCCACTGGTAATCCAGACGGGTAGCCCAGTTCTGAGTAATTGCATATTCAACACCAACGGCTGCCAGTGGAGAAACACCGGTGTCGTGATCGCTCTGACGGGTACCGTTGTTGTTCTGGGTAGAATCAGCACGCCATACCATGCCGCCCAGACGAGTGTACACGTCCAGATCGTCAGCAATTGGATAGCTCAGTTTAGCAGCCAGCTGAACGCCCTGTGCTTTGAATGCGCCGTTTACGTTGTTGCCTTTGTTAGGCATACGACCCAGCCAGTCATAACCCAGTTCGAAGCCCAGGTATTGATTAGCCTGATAACCACCGAACGCACCAGCACCAAGCTGACTTTCGTGAGTTGGGCCGTCGTTGTTGACGTAGTTGTTACCGTAGTAACCAGTGTCATGGTACTGAGACCAACCCAGTTTTGCACCGGTATACCAGGTGTTATCTTTAGGAGCGGCCTGCGCTACGGTAGCGAAGCCAGCCAGTGCCACTGCAATTGCGATAGCTGTCTTTTTCATTTTTGCGCCTCGTTATCATCCAAATAGGCAATGAGCTTTAATTAGCTCTTTGATTAATCCTTCGCCGGGTTCTGACGCTCGATTATGACTCATCCAAAAAAGGGAGATTATTGAGCACCCTGGCGACGTAAAGTCTACAACGTACCAGCAAACTTACAAGTATGATGTGACGGGGCTCCGCAAAAAAACAGGGTTTCGTACACAAATTTACACATCTGAAGAGCCAAATTCACTGAATGCAATAAGGCCAAAATGGCGCTAAACCATTGTCCCACCGGCTCACAGCATAATCAGAGGCTTATCCGGTACACACTGGAATAATCTTATGAGAAAATTCTTATTTTTACTTAATGATACAAACTTGAGTGAATTTTTAACCCGCTAAAGGGTCTGGGGGAGGCAATATTGATCCGATCCGGACGCATAATTAACCCTAGCGCATGACCTTTTAAGGCGGCCTGCTGCAAACGTTGACGATCTTTTAACGTAATCTCGCCAGGTAACCAGCCTAAAACCACACTGTAATTCCCCGTCTGCAACGCTTTAATCATCGCCTCTACAGTGGTAATTGCCCCTGTCTGAGGGCTCTGCATGACTTTATCCAGCGGCAACCCTGATTGCTTCAGCCAGCTGCGGCTCAACTTTTGTGGGGGCGTCAGCCACAGCTGCCAGCGGGACTGCGTACCCAACTGTTGCAGCAAAGGCAGAAGCAGCATTTGTGTCATACCGGGCTCGCTGTATGTCAGCTCACTGATTAGCCCTGTCGCGGCTGCGGGCTGTGCAGTTGCACATTCTGCGGAAGAACGCAGAGCAGTTTTAACAGAAGATGATTTCAGGGAATGAGTATGCATTTTGGCTTCGCTCACAAGGTTACTGTATGGATATACAGTATAGCGAGGGTGACTAAAGATCAATCTTATTTTTTTTGAAAACGTCTCGCAAAAACGGAATGCTGATGGCTTTTCAGGCAATTATTCATTGAACTTGTAACAGCGATTGCCTATGTTCAGAATGCGCAACAAAAGGATTTTTCAGGATTTTTACCATAAAAAGGATGCTGATTATGCAAGATGCAAAAAAAAGTATCATCCGGGCTAAACGGCAGCTTTCCCCGCTGGGGGAGATAAGCAGCCGCAGCCAGTTCGGAGGGTACAGTCTCTCGGTGGAAAGCGTGGTATTTGCGCTTGTCAGCGAGGGAGATCTCTACCTGAGGGCCTGTGAAGAAGTTAAGCCTTATATTATTGAGCGGAAAATGGAGCCTCTGTTATTTACCCGACGCGGTATTCCGGTGGTGCTGGAGTACTACCGGGTTGATGACCCTCTTTGGGCAGAGCCCGATCAGCTGCTGGCCCTGTCTCAACTCTGCCTGCAGGGCGCGCAGCAGCAACGTCAAAGCCAACAGAACAGACGACGCCTCAAAGATCTGCCCAACCTGAGCCTGAAACTCGAAGTCCAGCTCAGGAGAGTAGGCATCTCTACGGTTGAAATGCTGAAAGAGCAGGGTGCCAAGCGTAGCTGGCTAAAACTGCATGCGTGCAACCGCAATCTTGGCGTCAACATTCTGCTGGCTCTGCAGGGAGCAATTCAGGGGTTGCACTATGAAGCTTTGCCGTCTGTCGTTAAAGATGAGCTTCGGCTCTGGCATCTTGAAACCCTGCTATACCAGTCTCTGAGTGAACTTTACAGAAACTAGTTTTCCCAAACCTGTTTTTTCAATTGGGCTATTTCCGGCAGCAGGGCTATCAGTAAGCCGACTTGTTGCAATACGAGAGGTTCTTTCGTTTCTGGGTCGGCTTCTGTTGCTGCCAGACGTTCAGAAAGACTGGCCAACAATCTCTGGGCTTTGGTTTCATCGACAAGATCAACCTGCAGGACATCATCCACGTAACAGACGGCATCATCCATTAACTGCAGCATGGCAGGCCGGGTAATTTTTTCACGGTGGGCACCCAGCGCAGAGATATAGCTCAGAAAAGAGTGATTCAGGCAAAGAAGACGGAAAGCCGCTTCACGCAGGCTGGCTGGTGCATTCTTTTCGGCAGAAATATTCGACACTACAGAAGCCAGTTCCGCATCGCCATTATGCGCATCACGACGAGCCACACGGTAGGCAAGACGATTATCTTTACCCTGATGATACTGAACCAGAATGGCATCGAGATACCGGCAGTTAGCATTCAGCGTACGTTCGGCAACCGCAGGCAACTGGCGGAACCGCCAGTCAGGCCAGATAAAGGCTACCGCAAGCCAGGCAATGCCGCAGCCCAGCAGGGTATCAATAATTCGCGGCAGCGCGACTTCAAAACCTTCACCCAGCAGATTAAAGCAAAGCAGCACCAGCAGAGTGATAAACATGGTGGCATGGGCATATTGCGACTGCCGGAAGGCAAAGAACAGCACGCCAGTCACCACCATCAGTATCAGCTGCCCCTCAACTGATGGCACCAGCCAGAGCAGAGGAAGCCCGAGAATAATCCCCGCTACGGTTCCCACGATACGCAATGCCAGTCTGCGTTTAGTGGCGTTATAGTTAGGCTGACAGACAAACAGGCTGGTCAGCAGGATCCAGTATCCGTGTTCAATGCCGGTTAACTGGATGAACCCATAACCCGAACAAAGTAACAGGGACATTCGCACAGCATGACGAAATAAAGCGGATTCGGGCGACAAATGCCTGCTGAGGCGAAGACGAATATCTGACCAGCCTGTCAGCCCTTCGTGGGAAAGGGTCTGATCGTGCCGTTCGACATGATTTTCCTGTATCTGCTCAGATTCTATGGTTGCCAGCTGTGCATCAATCGCCTTGAGATTATTCAGCAGATAGTGCATGGCTTTTACCTCACTGCTGCCGGGTTGCGCGTTGGAGAGGCGCTCAAGTGCCGCATTAAGATGCACAAATGCCCGTTCAAAACGCCCATCATGCTGATAAGTTTCACGCATCAGAATAGCCCTGGCTAATTGCTGACAGGCTTTCGCCTGAAGCGTGAGCAGGCGTTGAAAACGGAACAGGATATCGCTGTAGCGATACTCTTTCCGCAGGGCATGATATTGCACATGTGAAGAGCTGGCGCGCTCATGTATGTCCTGGGCGACAAAATAGTAGTGCAGCGTCCGGCGGGTACTGCGCTGGCCGCGATCGCCACGCAGACGGGACTGAACAGAAATTTTCGCCTGATTGAGCGTGGCTACCAGTTGGCTGTTCGCCATCGCCACGTCAATCAGCGTGGCATTATCATTCTCTTCAATGTCCGGATCAAAGAGTCCTGCCTTGGCTTCCAGATAAACGGCCAGACCGTCAAAACAGCGGGCGATGTTTTCCTGTAACGGGCGGATGGGGAAAATAAGATGCCCGGTCAGGGTGAGCAGGTTATACCACATGGCCCCGACCAGCAGCAGGGCGGGTTGAAGGTACCACTGTGGGAATAAGCCGAGACCTAAAAGCGTATAGATTGCGATCAGTAAAGCGCCAAAGGCGATAGTGGCGTAACGTTGTCCCAGCGCGCCCAGCAGAATAAAGCCCCAGGTTGACACCGCCAGCCCCAGGATAAAAAGCCAGGGCCAGGGCGAAAGCAGTTCTACCGACACAGAAGCAATGCAGAAGCAAACCAGGGTAATGAACAGATTACGTAGCCTGCCGCTCAGACGATCGTCCAGGTCGGCAAGAGCAGCGGCAACCACCCCCAGCGTCAGGGGAATGGTCCAGGTAATTTGATCCAGCCACCAGGGAAAAGCAGCGGTGCCCAGCAGGGCAATCAGAATACGCAGGTTATAAAGTAGCGTACTGTTTAAGGCATAACGCCGCAGCCCCGAACTCAAGGATACACGCATAGCCTCAGTTGAACCGGCTACGGGCGTTGGCTTCGCGGGCAGCTTTTGCTTCTTCAACGCTGACTACGCGGCGACCGACAGGCCACAAAGCTATCGCGGCAATTTTAAAATTGGCGATCCCCACGGGGATACCAATAACAGTAATGCACTGGGCTATCCCGGCCAGAATATGCATTACGCACAGCCACCAGCCGAAGACAATAAACCAGACAATGTTCAACAGGGTGCCGCCCGAGTTCATCAGGGCGTTTTTTCGGCCCGGCTCGATTTCATCAACATGCACGGCTTCATTACCAAAAGGCAAAAGGGAGAGTTTGGTAATTTCCCAGCAGGAGCGGGTGAGAGGGAGCGTGAAGATGAAAACGATGCTGGCGATCGTCGCCACCAGCCAGGCAAAGGTGGTCACAAAACCACCCAAAACAAAATTAAGAATATTTAAAACAGTACGCATGAATTTTCTTCCCGTAAAGTGCGCGCAGCACAATATTACAATGCGTTGATTGTAGCGCGTTTTAACTCTGGAGCGGTACACTCCCGCCAGGTAAACTACAGCCCATCAAAGGCAACGACAGCCAGAGGCAGGTCATGGAACTGAAAGCAACGTCGCTGGGTAAGCATCTGGCGCAACATCCCTATAACCGGGTGCGATTACTGAGCGCAGGCGTTGAGGTCAGTGGTGAGAAGCATGAATATCTCATCCCGTTCAATCAGTTGCTGGCAATCAGGTGCAAGCGTGGGCTGGTCTGGGGCGAGCTGGAGTTTGCCTTGCCCGACGAAAAAGTGGTCCGGCTGCACGGCACCGAGTGGCAGGAAACGCAGCGCTTTTATCACTATCTCAATCAGGCCTGGCAGCACTGGAGTGAGGAGATGAGTGATGTCTCCGCCCGGGTACTTGATGAGCTGGTTGACCGGCTTCGCAACGATGAACAGCAGGATAAATGGCTGAAGCGTAGCGAGATGTCTGGCTGGCGCGAGGCAATCCTGGCGGCATTTTCCTCTTTGCCACTGCCGGTGGAAAGACTGGACGAGTTTGATAACTGTCGGGAAGCTTACTCTTACTCTCTTTCGTGGCTGGACAGCAGCGACCTCCAGCGCCACAAGCGCAACGCGCAGTGGTCAGAAAGGATGCTGATTCAGCATGCCGATTTTTTCAATACGGTGGAAACCTCCCCGCTCAACGCTTCTCAGGCTAAAGCCGTGGTCAATGGCGAAGAGTCGTTGCTGGTGCTGGCAGGGGCGGGCAGCGGTAAAACATCGGTACTTGTTGCCCGGGCCGGATGGCTGTTACTGCGCAGGCAATCCACTCCTGAACAAATTCTGCTACTGGCTTTTGGCCGCCAGGCAGCAGAAGAGATGAACGATCGTATCAGCGCGCGCCTGAATACTGATGGGATCCAGGCACGCACGTTCCATTCACTCGCCCTGAACATCATTCAACAGGGCAGTAACAAATCACCCGCAATCAGCAAGCTGGAAACCGATACCGCTCTTCGTCATAAGTTGTTGCTTGATGTCTGGCGTCAGCAGTGCAGTGAAAAGAAAGCGCATGCCAATGGCTGGAAGCAGTGGCTGCAGGAGGAGCTGGAGTGGGAGCTGGGTGAAGGGGAATACTGGAAAGATGAGCGACTGGCAAAACGGTTAGCCAGCCGGCTGGAACGCTGGCTGGGACTGATGCGTATGCATGGCGGTGCTCAGGCGGCAATGATTGACTCTGCGCCTGAGGAGATTCGCGATCGCTTTGCAAAACGGGTGAAGCTGATGGCGCCGCTGATGAAAGCCTGGAAAAATGCCCTGAAAGAAGAGGGGGCGGTAGACTTTTCCGGGTTAATTCATCAGGCGGTAAATATTCTCGATAAAGGCCGTTTTATCAGCCCCTGGAAACATATTCTGGTTGATGAGTTCCAGGATATCTCGCCACAGCGCGCGGCACTTCTTGTCGCCCTGAGAAGGCAGAACAGGCAAACTTCGCTGTTTGCGGTAGGAGATGACTGGCAGGCTATCTACCGCTTCAGCGGCGCTGAAATGAGCCTTACCACCGCTTTTCATCATCACTTTGGTGAAGGCGATCGCTGCGTGCTCGACACTACTTACCGGTTCAACGATCGCATCGGGGATATTGCCAACAAGTTTGTGCAGAGCAATCCGCATCAGTTGAAAAAACCTTTAAACAGCCTGAGCAAGGGAACGAAGAAGTCGATATCTCTGCTTGTGGAAAACCAGCTTGAAGCGCTGCTGAATAAAATCAGCGGCTATGCCACCGCAGATGAACGTATTCTGATTCTGGCGAGATACCATCACCTGCGTCCGGCGCTGCTGGAAAAGGCAAACACACGCTGGCCACGATTACAAATCGACTTCACCACTGTCCATGCCAGTAAAGGCCAGCAGGCAGATTATGTAATACTGTTGGGTTTGCAGGCCGGGAAAGACGGTTTCCCGGCGGCGGCACGGGAGTCGGTGATGGAGCAGGCTTTACTGCCTCAGCCAGAGGATTTCCCGGACGCTGAAGAGCGCAGGCTGGCATACGTGGCAATAACGCGAGCGAAACAGCAGGTATGGTTACTCTACGATAAAGAGAACCCGTCGGGCTTTGTGGAGGAGTTAAAACGCCTCGGGGTGCCTGCACTACGTAAACCTTAACGCGCAGGCACGCTAAGGCTGTTATTTGAGACGTTCCTGCAGATAACGCTGATAATCCGGAATGATGATCTCCACGGACTGCGCAAAAAGAGGAGAGTGGATAATAAAATCGGCTGTGGCACGGTTGGTCGCCACCGGGATGTTCCATACGGTGGCAAGGCGCAGCAGGGCTTTGACATCGGGGTCGTGCGGCACCGCGTTCAGCGGATCCCAGAAGAAGAACAGCACATCAATTTTCCCTTCCGAAATCATTGCTCCCACCTGCTGATCGCCCCCCATCGGGCCGCTCAACATGGCCGTGACTGGCAGGCCAGTGGCACGCTGAATCAGATTGCCAGTGGTACCTGTGGCGTAAAGCGTATGGGCCTGTAAAACCTCTTTGTGGATATCAACCCACTGCATAAGAGAGGTCTTGCAGTGGTCATGCGCAACCAGCGCGATATGTTTTTTTTCCTGAATCTTACGGGTGGTCTGATCCATTCCGGCTTCCTGGTTTAGCGTCAAACAGAGTAGGGTAAAGGCCTGTTAAGCGTTCTGATAGTAGGCCGAAGGGCTTCAGACATCAACTGGTACGCAGTGCGCGCATCAGCAAAACGAAGCGTTGACGGGTTGCCGAATCGACCTGTTGATACCAGAGTTGCAGCACGCGGTTGCCTGCATGGTTGCCGTTGGCAAAATCCAGTGAACTGCTACTGACCGGAGAGCTGGAAGGCTGAGGCTGGGCAAAACGGGGAACCGATGCGACATTTCCTTTCAGGTTATAGATCACCATCACCTGTTCGAAATTGGTTCCTGGCTTAACGATCAGGTGATCCTGCTGACTTTCAATGACGGCACCATGCTCATCAAGCAGCTGGAATTCAGGTTTTTTATCAAAGACTTTACCCTGCGCCGCCGTGCTGAGGGGAGGCAAAGTGATGGTAATAGCCTGAGCTTTGGTAGTAAAAGTCACGATTAATGGAACAGAGATCCAGGGCGTGGCTGTTTGCGCATCTTTTTTCAGGCTCTTTTCCACACGAAACAGCACCTGATGCTGACCCTGTTCAAGCTCCAGACCTTCAGCACCTTTCAGCAAAGAACCGGATATTTTACGGCCATCAAGTACCAACAGATCAATATCAGGGGCAAGCTTCAGCGTGGTTGCGGAAACATTTGCCGCAACCAGCAGAGCTAAAACGCCTGTCATGACCAAACGCAGCTTCATTCTTTCTCCCGGGTACAAAAAACGCAAAAACATCGAATGTATCAAAGTCTTTCAGTATGGCAGCATATTAACATTTTAACATATTTATTGACGTTTTATCTTCCGGATTGCCTGTCACTGTTTATCGCGGTTCCCTGAATCGCCAAAGTGGGCATAAACTGACTTATCTGACAAACAAGGAGAGGTGTATGCAAGATAAAATGATTGCTGATGTGCTGACTTCTACCCGGCATATTGCGCTGGTTGGGGCGAGCGATAATCCTGCCAGGGCCAGTTACGGCGTAATGGCTTATCTGCTGGCGCAGGGATACAAGGTGACACCGGTCAATCCTAAGCTGGCAGGGGAGACGCTGTTAGGGCAAAAGGTGTACGCCAGGCTGGAGGATATTCCTGAAGCCATTGATATGGTCGATGTTTTCCGTAACGCTGAGGCCGCCTGGGGCGTTGCGCAGGAAGCGATTGCCGTGGGGGCAAAATCTTTGTGGCTTCAGCTGGGCGTCATCAACGAACAGGCTGCCGTGCTGGCGGGGGAAGCGGGAATGAAAGTGGTGATGGATCGCTGCCCGAAAATCGAAATTCCCCGGCTGGGGCTGGAAAAAAGATAAAAAAACCCCGCATAGCGGGGGTTTTGATCAGTTTCTGAGGCGGGGTGCCAGTAGTTGCTCCCGGATTGAATCAGCCAGTTCATCCATTGACGATTGTTCCGGATGATCGCCCGGCAGTGCCCAGGAGAGCTGGGCTTCAGCCAGATAGGTATGAACAGCCTCGCCTTCTTCATTTTCCATTACAACGTGATACCAGGGAGCGTCTCTCAGCATTTCGCTGGAAGAGACCTCATCTTCCTGTGGATCCTCTAATGAATACTCCGGATCCACATCCACAACCACCCCAAGGAAACCGTGCAGCTGGTGCCGCACTTGCTGGCCGAGTCCAAATTTGCTGGCAATCATTGTGACCTCCTGATAAACATGCCCTGCTACCGATTTGGGGGCAGGAACGGTGTTTTCAAGTCACAGAACGCGGCAGGCAAACCCTTTCAGGTACAGTCCTTCCGGATAGCTGGCGATCACCGGGTGATCGGCTGCCTGCCGGAACTGCTCTATAAATTGTACATCACGCTGAGCATCCAGCGCGGCATCCGCGATGATTTTCTGGAATAAATCCGTTGGCATCAGCCCTGAACAGGAAAATGTCAGCAGCATGCCGTCTGGATTAAGCAGCTGCATAGCCAGCATATTGATGTCTTTATAACCCCGACAGGCACCAGCAAGCTGATTTTTGTTTTCCACAAATTTCGGTGGATCCATAACGATCAGATCGAATTTTTCACCACTGTCACGGTAGCGACGCAGTAATTTAAATACGTCATCACGCAGAAACTCCGCTTTAGAGAGATCCAACCCGTTCAGCTCAACGTTCTGGCGCGCAACATCCAGCGCACCCTGAGACGTATCCACGCTGATAACCTGCTGACAGTCGCCCATCAGCGCAGCAACCGCGAAACCGCCGGTATAAGAGAAGCAGTTCAGCACCCGACGGTCTTTTGCATAGCGGCGGGTCGCCAGACGGCTGTCGCGCTGATCCAGATAATAACCCGTTTTATGACCGGTCTGGATATCGACCAGCAGTTTCATACCCTGTTCGGTTATTGGCAGCAGTTCCGGAGGCGTGTCGCCCAGTACCACACCCTGGGTCAGTTCAAGACCCTCTTTTTTACGTACCGCAACATCGGAGCGATCGTAGATTGCGCATTCCGGATAGCAACTTTGCAGTGCAGAAATCAACGCGGCACGCTGATACTCTGCGCCTGCGGAAAGCAGTTGCAGCACCAGGAAGTTGCCGAAACGATCGATGGTCACGCCCGGCAGGCCATCAGATTCACCGGCAATCAGGCGATAGCTGTCGAGGTTATCGCGTTCGGCCAGCCAGTCACGCAGGGATTGCGCGGCCTGCAGACGACGGATGAAAAAGTCGATGTCGATCGACTCATCCTGTTGCCAGCTCCACACGCGGGCGCGAATTTGCGACTCGGGAGACCAGGCAGCACGGGCCAGCCAGTTACCCTGGCTG
Organism: Erwinia sp. E_sp_B01_1; assembly: GCF_036865545.1. Lineage (NCBI taxonomy): Bacteria > Pseudomonadati > Pseudomonadota > Gammaproteobacteria > Enterobacterales > Erwiniaceae > Erwinia > Erwinia sp. E_sp_B01_1. The sequence continues at coordinate 1,705,469 of NZ_CP142208.1, forward strand.
TCACAGACGTCAATAGTTTCACCCGATACGGCTTTTCCTTCCAGGCGGGCAACCGCACCAGAAAAGACCCACGGATGACGACGGAGTAAGGACTTTTCACGTCCTTTGGCAAGAATCAAACGAACAGTCATATTTGCTATGCTTACAGTCAGAAAAACAGGCGTTATTGTCCGGTGCAAGCCGGCAAAATGCAATCTGCGTAGTGAAAGGAGAAGAAATATGACAACTGTCTGCGTAAAAGCCTGGGTACACGGCAGCGTTCAGGGGGTAGGTTTTCGTTTCAGTACTCAGCATAAGGCTAAAGAGCTGGGGCTGACAGGGCATGCCAGAAACCTGGATGACGGCAGCGTCGAAGTGCTGGCCTGTGGAGAAGAGCAGGAAGTTCAGTCGCTGATCGCATGGCTGAAGCAGGGCGGGCCGGGAAGTGCCAGGGTGGATAAAGTGCTGGAAGAGCCTCATCATCCGCAGACCCTTCCCGGCGGTTTTACTACCGGTTAACCTTTACAGGCATTTTGCCGGTTTTGGCAGACCGGCAATTTTTGTTGCCTGCTTCGCGGGACCTTTAGGGAAAAGACGAAACAGATAGCGGCTGTTACCTTTCTCTTCGCCATACTTTTTAGCCATGGCTTTAACCAGCATACGTACGGCTGGTGAAGTGTTGAACTCAAGATAGAAAGCGCGGACGAAAAGCACCACTTCCCAGTGGGCTTCTGTCAGTTCAATGGCTTCTTCCTCTGCCAGTAAAGGTGCCAGCGCCTCACTCCAGTCCGCCGTGGACTTCAGATATCCCTGCGCGTCCCGCACGATCTCTTTACCTTCAAATAACACTGTGTAGCCTCTGTCAGTTCTGCCTGGCCGTGCAGTTTAGCAAAATGGCATCAGGGCTGGGTAGTCTGTAAATGAGCCACGGAGAGAGAACGCCGCTTTTATTCAACACAAAAAAACCCCGCAAAGCGGGGTTGTAAACAGATCGGGCGACGTTAGTTGCTGCGGGACATCCCCAGGATGCTCAGCAGACTGACGAAAATATTGTAAATCGACACGTACAGGCTGACGGTTGCCCGAATGTAGTTGGTTTCGCCGCCGTGAATGATGTTGCTGGTCTCCCACAGGATTGCGCCTGAAGAGAACAGAATAAACATCACGCTGATGGCCATGTGCAGGGCAGGAATGTTGAGGAACAGGTTTGCCACTACGGCAACCAGCAGCACAACAAAACCGGCCATCATCATGCCGCCCAGGAACGACATATCCTTACGGGTAGTCAGCACATAGGCTGAACAGCTAAAGAACACCAGCGCGGTGCCGCCAAGCGCCAGACCAATGACATCTCCCATTCCGGCAGAGAGCAATGAATTCAGCATTGGGCCAAGGCAATAGCCGAGGAAGCCGGTAAATGCGAAGGCTGCCAGAATGCCGGTCGGGCTGTCAGCCAGGCGGTAGGTCAAAAACATCAATCCGTAAAAGCCTGCCAGCATCAGGATAAATCCGGGGGCTGGCAGGGCAAAGACGGTGCTGAGGGTGGCGGTTACGGCAGAAAAGGCCAGCGTCAGCCCCAGCAGGAAATAGGTATTGCGCAACACCTTGTGGGTGGTAATCAGCGAGCTGCTGCGGGTAGTCGATACAATGCGATCCATAAAAATGCCTCCAGGGTCACCAAATTAACAGAGAGAATAGGCAGGGCGACGAAGCGGGGGAAGCCGTTTTACCCTTCTTTACGCGTTAAGCAGCTGTTTTTGCGTGCAGGGTGGCGAGATAAGCAGCAGTTAAACGTCATTTGCTGGTTTTTAAGACAACTGAACCAAAACGCACTTTACATCGCCGGGGGGGATGTTTATAGTTCGCCTCATTGCGGAGGGGTGGCCGAGTGGCTGAAGGCACCGGTCTTGAAAACCGGCGACGGGAAACCGTTCGAGAGTTCGAATCTCTCCTCCTCCGCCATCAAATTTAACGGGTCAGCGAAAGCTGGCCCGTTTTGCTATGGGCGGCAAAAACGCCCGATTGTGCATTTACCAGGCACTGAAAAATAAATTGTATAAAAGCGCATAAATTCAACAAAGTAGGAAAAGTTTTGCTTGGCAAAGCTTTTGGCATCCCCTATAATGCGCGCCATCAGTTGCTCAGGAGCAATCCTGAACGGTAGCTGATAAAAGTGCGGAGGGGTGGCCGAGTGGCTGAAGGCACCGGTCTTGAAAACCGGCGACGGGAAACCGTTCGAGAGTTCGAATCTCTCCTCCTCCGCCATCAAATTCAACGGGTTAGCTCAGGCTGGCCCGTTTTGCTTTCTGCCTTACTCCTGCTTTTCCTCTTCCGGTCATTCCTGCAGATCTTAGCTTTGCAAAAAACATCCTGTTTCTTTTCAATCTCCTGATGCGACTAAACCGCAAAGGCGTTACTCTGCTATATTCTCACTATCAGACCCTGCGCCTGGCCCATTTTCTCCGGAGCGCCGTCGCGAGTATTCTCTGCGTTGTTGTGAACTTTTCCAACCGCATCGCCATACTACGGCCGGGTGATATACCCTTGAATCAATGGAAAAACAGATGATTAAAAAGTTCAGTCTTTGCGCGTTAGCCGTCTGCTCGGCACTCACCGGGATGTCAGCTTATGCGGCCGACGACAACTACCAGCTTGAACAAGTGTTAATGATGAGTCGCCACAACCTCCGTGCACCCCTTGCGGATAACGGCAGCGTGCTGGCACAGTCCACTAAAAAAGCCTGGCCAAAGTGGGATGTGCCGGGTGGTCAGCTGACCACCAAAGGTGGCGTACTGGAAGTCTATATGGGCCGCTATACCCGTGAATGGCTGGCACAACAGGGAGTGATCAAAGAGGATCAATGCCCGACCTCTGATGAGGTCTATGCCTACGCCAACAGCCTGCAACGTACTGTTGCTACTGCACAGTTCTTCATTACCGGTGCCTTCCCGGGTTGCGATATTCCTGTTTCACACCAGGATGAGATGGGGTCTATGGACCCGGTGTTTAATCCGGTGATTACCGATGACAGTGAAGCTTTCAACAAGCAGGCGCTGACGGCCATGAACAGCACCGGTGAAAAACTGGCGCTTAAGCCGGCTTTCCAGCGTCTGGAAAAAATCATTGATTACAAAAATGCTGCGGCTTGTGATGGCAAAAAGAAATGCGATCTTTCCAGCGATAATCAGAATAAGTTCAGCGCAGAAAATGGCAAAGAACCCAATGTTTCCGGTCCGTTGAAAGTAGGAAACTCGCTGGTTGATGCGTTCACCCTGCAATATTACGAAGGTATGCCGCTGGATCAGGTTGCCTGGGGGCAGATCAAGACGCCTGAACAGTGGAAAGAGCTTTCTGCCATTAAAAATGGTTACCAGGATACTCTGTTCACCTCGCCTGAAGTTGCTCGTGACGTGGCAGCCCCGCTTGTTGACTACATCCGCAGTATGCTGGTGGATGAAGATAAAGCTACCGCTCCTAAAGTCACTCTGATGGTAGGGCATGACTCGAATATCGCTTCATTGCTTACGGCCCTGGATTTCAAAGCTTACACGCTGCCGGGACAGAATGAACGCACGCCAATCGGTGGGATGATTCAGTTCCAGCGCTGGCATGACAAGAAAAACGATCGTGAACTGGTGAAAGTTGAGTACGTTTATCAGTCCAGCGATCAATTGCGTAATGCCACGCCGCTCTCTCTGGATACGCCACCTCAGCGTGTCACTCTGCAGATGAATGGTTGCCAGACAGATGCTAACGGTTTTTGCCCCTGGGAGCAGTTTACACAGGTGCTGAATAAAGCGATTCAGGGCACGCCAATGGCGGCGAATGCGTCTCAACCTGCTGCGGCACCAGCACCAGCCCAGGCGGCTGCGCCAGCGAAAGCGGAAGCGCAACCTGCAGATAAAATAGCGGCTGACAAAGCGGCTGCCGATCAGGCTGCTGCGGATAAAGCGGCTCAGGCAAAAGCCTCTGCGGAAAAAGCGGCTGCGGATAAAGCCGCCGCGGACCAGGCAGCCAAAGAGAAAGCTGCAGCGGACAAAGCTGCTGCTGACCAGGCTGCGAAAGAGAAAGCAGAGGCTGATAAAACCAAAGCTGATGCCGGTAAGGCCAAAGCGGAACCTGCTAAAGCCGACGCGGATAAACCAAACGCTGAAAAAGCTCAAACCGAACAACCGGCTGAGCCACAGGCAGAAGCTGAAAAAGCCTCCTGATCCGGGATCTTTAAGCACAGCTAAGAGCAAAATAATCTGACAGACGCTCTTCAGTATCCTCAAAAACCGCTCCTTTTAAGGGGCGGTTTTTTTATGCCTTTACGTTAATCTTTTTGCCTGTTTCTGGTGCAGTCAACGGGGGATTTATCTTAATGGTCAAATAAAACAGAACTTATTAAATCTGTTTAAAAGTGGTGTGAGGAAAAATAAGAAGTAGTTAAATCCGGCTGATATTTACAGATCTGGCTGCTGGTGAAATGTATAACTAACTGATTTAATTATTTATTATCGAATATTAAAAAATGCTTTAATATCGGAATGAAACTTTAACTCTAGGTTATCAATGGGTTATGGAATCAAATATGTCAGTTTATTGACAGTTAAGTGTATGCGGGTGATTTAAAAAGTAATAAAACGTAAATATTTTCTACTTATATTTGGCCCTTCGAATTTATGGAGGTGCCATGCGTAACTGGAACGAACTTAAGAAACAAAAAGCGCACATCGAATTGATCCCGATGATCGATGTGATGATGTTTCTGCTGGTCTTCTTTGTGTTAATCAGTCTGAACGTTATCCCCTCTCAGGGGCTAAAAACACAGCTTCCCTCCGCTAATACTACCCAGGAATTGAAACCGCAGCAGAAAGCTATCCTGACGCTTGGGGAAGGAAATACGCTTCAGCTTGATGGTAAAGACCAGTCGCTGGCTTCTCTGGTAGACACGCTGCGTCAACAGCAGACAGGCGATGAAAAGACCACCATCATTGTTAACAGCGACAAGAGCGTTCCGGTTGAACGCCTGGTAGAAGTGATGGATACGCTGCGTCAGGGCGGCTTCTTTTCCATATCAATCGCCACCCGGAAGCGCTGATATGTTCCACCTCTATCGTATCCGCCACCTGCTCAGCTGGTTTCCTGCTCTGGCCTTATTAGTGACTCTCTGGCAGGTCAGTAAACAGGCACCACTGAAAATCCAGCCTCATTACGAAGAAACTACCATGGAGCTGGCGCTGGTCGAACCTGCGGCTGAACCCTCACCGTCCGTTGAACCACCTCCTGAACCTCAGACGCCGCCTGAACCTCAACCAGAGCCTGTGGCCGAACCTCCACCGCCGCCAGAGGCCCCCCCGTTCCGGCGGAAATTCCTCAGCCGCCCCCTCCGGTGCGCAAGCCTGAACCTCGTAAGCCTGAGCCTGCAAAGAGAGCACCCGAGAAAAAGACGCCCGCCGTGAAAAAAGCTGCGCCGGCAAAGCAGGTAGCACCAGCCCCTCAGGCGGTTAAAAAAGCTCCCGTTGAGCCCGTCACCCGGCCTGTGGCTAACAATGCAGGGCAGGAAAATAGCTACCAGAGTGGCCTTCGTGGGCTGCTGGAACAAACCAAACGCTACCCCACCGGTCGGCAGGCCGCGCTGGAGCGACCAAAAGGGGATGTTGAGGTCTGGCTGGAGGTGGATCGCAGTGGACGGGTTTTAGCTTCGGGAATCGGTAAGCGAGCGACCAATATGCTGCTGAACCGTGCTGCACTGACCTCATTAAAGTCACTGACACAGGTCAAGCCTTTCCCTGCGGAAGCCTATGCAGGACAAAACAGTAAAAGATTCAGCGCCACATTTAGCTATCGGGCGCCTTAAAAACCACACTATTGCCAAAGGATGACAAAGATGAAGCGTTTTTCGATTTCAGCGGTGGCGCTGGCCGTTTTAGCAGCGCTGAGCGCGCAGGCGGCTGATACCTCCTCTACCGATGTCGGCAGTATCAACGTTGAAGGGCAGTCGCTGGGCGGAGGTATGATGGTGCAGGAAGACAGCGCAAAAGCGCGGTCGACCGTCACCAAAGAGGCTATCGCTAAGCTGGGAGGAGCAACTAACTCCATCGATCGGCTGAAATATACCCCCGGTATTAACGTTAACAGCAACGACTCGGTTGGACTAAGTGGGTTTGACTACACCATGCGGGGGATGAATTCTGACCAGATTGGCCTCTCTATTGACGGTATTCCCATCAACGATTCCGGTAACTATGCGAGCTATCCAAACCTGCTGGGTGATATTGAAAACATTGATGGCATGTTTGTCACCCAGGGCTCTTCAGAAATGGACGGCCCGCATATCGGCTCCAGCGGTGGAAACATCGCCATGACTACCCGTCGCCCGTCAAAAGAGCCTGGCGCTTTTGTGAAACAAACTATGGGCAGCAACAATCTGAGCAAGACTTTCGCCCGGGTAGAAACCGGAGAGCATGATGGCTTCAGCGCCTGGATGTCTTATTCCCATACTGAAGCAGATAAGTGGAAAGGTCAGGGGGGGCAGCGGGCTGATAAGCTGGAATTCAATACCCTCTACGAAGATGAAGGTGGCAACAGCAGTAACCTGATTGTGAAGTTCAATCGTCAGGATCTGACCAACTATAACACTGCCAGTCGCGATCAGTTTAACAGCGATCCCCGTTCTGATTACCGCCACGGCATCACCTATAACAGTGATGGAAGCGTGGCAAATGATTATAAAATTGACCGTAACCCGTTTGAGAATATGACTATTTCTTTCACGCAGAAATTGCAGTTACGAGATGATTTATCCCTGACCATCCAGCCTTATTATTACTATGGTAATGGCGGAAGCTTTAACGGCCAGACCGCGAGCAGCCTCTCTTCATCCAGCGACAGGGCTGGAATGTATGATCTGAGCGACCTTGAGAGTAACACCTATTACCGCCCCTCGTGGACGCAGACCTGGCGCCCGGGTATCACCACTAAACTCCGCTGGGATATTAATGAAGAACACAGCCTGGATGTGGGCTACTGGTATGAGCGCGCTCGTCAGCGACAGACTCAGCCCTATATCAATATCAACAGCGACGGTAATCCGGCGGAGTTGTGGGGAGAGCCCGGTGGTTCAAATCAGGTGAAGGATGCTAACGGGAATGTGGTGCAGGGACGTAATCAAAACACCACGACCCCTGCACATCGCGTCTGGGTTCAGGATACCTGGTTCTTCTCGCCTGAATGGACATTCAGTGGAGGGCTGGCCTATGAATATGTCCAGCGCAGAGGTGAAAATCATGGAAGCCTGAGCGCCGCTCCCGCAAGAACTGATGCCACCTATCATGAGTTGTTGCCGAGCTTTAACGCCAGCTGGAAATTTGTTCCCGAACAGCAGTTGTTCTATAACCTGACGCGTAATATGCGTACCCCGATGAACTATGTGCTGTACAACACCGGCGATTCAATCAACACCAAACCCGAGCTGAGCTGGAACAACGAACTGGGATGGCGTTTCCAGAACGAAGAGATGCTGGTTAGCGCCACGCTGTTCTATCTCACCTTTGAAAACCGTCAGCTGTCCACCAAAGATGCAGATAACGATGACATCCTGATCAACGTGGGTGACGTGGTAAACAAAGGACTGGAGCTGGAGTGGGGCGGCAAGCTGCCGTACAACCTGAATTATCACACGGCTTACACTTATACCGACTCAGAGCAGCGGGATGATATCAGTGCCAAAGGGGGCACACTCTCCACCAGCGGTAAGGAGTTGGCCAATGTACCGAAAAATATGTTCAACGCCACGCTGGGCTATGACGATGGTCTGTTCTACGGCAATTTCACGGGTCGCTACACGGGCGCTTTCTATGGCGACCTGACCAACGATCAGAAGATTGGTGGCCGCACCGTATACGACCTCGGTGCAGGAATTTATCTGCCAATTGATAAAAAGATTGTTAAAAGTGCCACGCTCCGGTTTGGTATCAACAACCTGTTTGATAAAGAGTATCTGAGCTCGGCCCGCACCGTTGTCACCAACTCCGTGGCGCAGAACGGCCTCAGTGCCGATACGCCTTACTACAACATTGGTGAGGAGCGGACATTCTACGCCTCGCTGGAAACAACCTTCTGACAGGTAAAACGGGATAATAATGGACGCTACATTGATGCACGATATTATATTTTGGGTGATGTATGCCGCACTGGTGATTGCGGTAGTCATCATCATTGAACGCACCCTTTATTACAGCTGGACGCATCGCCACACGCGTCAGCTTCAGGAGGCTCTGGGTGAGACTATCACTCAGCTTTCTCACCTGCCGGAAAAAATCCGTTCGCGCCCTTCAGTGGCTTTACGCATGATTTCACCCGTCATGGAGCAGGCAGGGGTTCGCGATCGTGAGGGACTGAGCGATTTGACCGAACAGCAATATCTCAGCTGCAAGCCAGCATTAAACCGGGGGATCTGGCTGTTGGAAACCATTGTTACCGCCGCACCGCTGTTGGGGTTGTTGGGAACGGTGATGGGAATCATCGATACCTTTAAAGCGCTTGCCGCTTCCGGCATTTCCGATCCCGGTCAGGTTTCCGCCGGGATGGGGACGGCGCTGAATGCTACAGCATTAGGCATAGCTATTGCGCTGTTGTGCCTGCTGGGAAACAATTTCCTGCAAAGCCGCATGGAGGCCATTCAGGAGCAGTTCAAAATTCTGTTGATCCGCGCCACGCTGGGTGGGCATCCGTCAGTTGCCAGCAGTACTTCCCGGCTGACAGGGGTTGAGAAAAATCATTATGCCTGACTGTAATGCATACACTTTGCGCCCAAAGTCAGCCCGATGGCAGACCGGGGCCGCTTTATTGCTGGCCTCCCTGGCCAGTGCGGCTCAGGCCGGATCCCCTGGCTGGGAGCTGGTCTACAATGCCCCGGTTGAGACTTCGCTGGCAGTGAACGACCTTCGTCCGGCTGAAGAGGTCTGGCAATCCCTGTTCGACCATGCCGGGCAGAAAATCGATCTGGCCGCATTCTATATTTCCGGTAAGCCGGGGTCTCGTCTGAACAGGACTCTGGAGCATCTGCGTGCTGCGGGTGAGCGGGGAGTAAAGATCCGCGTGTTGATGGAAGAGAAGGGGGCTGGGATGTCAACACCAGAAACCATTGCCATGTTGAAAGCCATTCCAAATCTGACATTCAGTCAGATCCCTTTTGGTCGCCTGACCGGGGGCATTCAGCATGCCAAATATCTTGTGGTAGACAGCAAGGATGCCTGGGTTGGCAGTCAGAACCTCGACTGGCGCGCACTGGAGCATATTCATGAGACGGGGCTGCTGATCCACGATGAAAAAGTCGTGCAACAAGTGCAAAGCCTGTTCGATCACGACTGGCAGTTACAGGCCAGGCTGGCTGCGGACCAGAAAGTGATACCTGATAATATTCAGCCTCTCCCCTTTGTTGATGCGCCCGGGATTCAGCTGGTAGCCAGTCCAAAAGCCTGGAATCCGGCCGGTATTACGGACTCTGAACAGGCACTCACCACACTCCTGAATTCTTCCAGAAAACAGGTCAACATCATGGTGATGGATTATACGCCGCTGGCTTATGGTCATGGGCCGGTACGCCAGTATTATCCACTTATTGATAATGCCGTGCGCGCAGCAGCAGCGCACGGGGCAACAATCAATCTGATGGTGGCAGACTGGAACCTTCATCAGCCCGCGCTCAGTTATCTGAAGAGCCTGGCAATGTTGCCCCGGATCAATATCCGCTATGTCCATATTCCGGAGGCAAGTAGCGGCCCTGTTCCGTATGCCAGGGTACTACATAGCAAGGTGATGACGCTGGACGGGTCACACAGTTGGGTGGGGACCAGTAACTGGAGTGGAGGATATCTGGATAACTCCCGCAATCTGGAAATTGTAGTGAAGGATACGGCACTGACCCTGCGCCTGGATCGGCTGTTCAATCAGCTCTGGCAGAGTGACTATGCTCATCAACTGGGCCCGGACACGCAGCCAGTTTCTGAGGCACCGGGAGCCTGACATAAAAAAAGCGGAGCACTTTGCTCCGCTTTAGATCCGGTGATCAGCTACTCGCCGGTGACGACCACCAGTTTCTGGTTTACAAACTCTTTGATACCCAGGTCGGACAGCTCACGCCCGTAGCCTGAACGCTTCACGCCGCCGAAGGGCAGCTCTGCCGAGGTATCGCTGGCGGAGTTGATATACACCATGCCAGTCTCAATCCGCGAGGCCAGTTTTTTAGCGCGTGGAATGTCGCGGGTAAATACTGCGCCGCCAAGACCGTAGTGAGAATCGTTGGCAAGCTTCACCACTTCATCATCATCTTTAACCACATAAACCTGAGCTACCGGGCCGAAGAACTCTTCGAAATAAGCCGGGTTATCGCGAGTAATTCCAGTCAGGATAGTGGGCTGGTAGAAGCAGCCAGGCCCCTCAACAGGTTTACCACCAAGATGAAGCTTCGCGCCTTTTGACACCGCCTGCTCAACTTGTTTTACCAACGTATCCCGGGCAGAGGAGGAGGAGAGCGGGCCTAAGGTGGTGCTCTCATCCAGCGGATTGCCGATCTTGATTTCACGGAAAGCCTGAGTGAATTTTTCCAGGAAGGCATCAGCCACTTTTTCGTGCACGATAAAGCGTTTGGCGGCAGTACAGACCTGACCACAGTTGCTGAGACGGGCACCTGCACCAGCCTTCACCGCTTTATCCAGGTCGCAGTCATCCAGCACCACAAACACATCATTACCACCCAGTTCAAGCGTGGTTTTTTTCAGATACTTGCCAGCCTGCTGAGCGACGGCACTTCCGGCACGTTCAGAACCCGTCAGGGCTGCACCCTGAACGCGGTCATCGGCAATCAGCGTGGCAATCTGCTCGTTACTGACAAATAAATTGGTCCAGGCGCCTTTTGGTGCGCCGGCTTCTGTCACCAGCTCTTCAAAGAGCGTGGCGCAGTGAGGCACGTTAGCAGCATGTTTCGCCAGTACCGGGTTCCCGGCTGCGAGGTTGGGGGCCAGCACGCGCATCAGTTGATAGAAGGGGAAGTTCCACGGCTCAACGGCGACCAGGACCCCAATCGGGTGGTTCTCAACCCAGGCCTCACCTAACTCACTGGGATAACGGGTAGGCGCGAGGAAACGCTCGGCGTTTTCAGCATAATAGCGGGCGATTTGCGCACAAAGTTTCACTTCACCGCGACTCTGGTTGATCAGTTTTCCCATCTCAATGCTGGCGGCTTTAGCCAGTTCATCAACCCGACCATCAATCAGGTCGGCCAGTTTTTTCAGTACCTGAAGTCGTGGCTGAATAGCGCCTTTCGACCAGTCGGAATGATAGAGGTCATCTGCGATTTTCAGTGACTGTTCAATCTGCTCATCATTATGATCCGGCCAGGTTTTAACAAGCTCGTTACTTGCGGGATTGATTGTCTTATAAGACATAGTGGACTCCTTTTCGGTAATCGGCCTGTCTGTCAGGCAAAATTTATCTGGGCATAAGCCTGGTAGAAAAAAGGTGGTTTCACAACGTGATTAACCGGGGGTTTCAGACGTTTCTGAGGGTTTAAAACAGCAAAAAGGGCGGAAAATCCGCCCTGAATGTAGATTTCAACTGCTAAACGTTTTTACGCTCAACCACTTTATTATCCCAGGTGAGCACATCTTTGTCGGTTTTTCCGAAGGCAAGTTGCAGAACTTCGTCGCTGCCTTGCTGCTCCCAAATCCCTTCGGCAAGTTTTTCATCGTAGTCAGCCACTTCAAAAATAGCTTCAGCGATTTCCGGCGAGGTGCTCCGCAAGCTTGCCCATTCACCTACACGATGTGCTTTCGATTGTTGAGTTGCCATGTTGTTCTCCTGTTAAGCGTTATCCGTTAAGTTTTACGGCCAGACCCGCGACATATTCACCCTGATAGCGGGCAATAGTCAGCTCTTCTTCACTGGGTTGTCGCGAACCGTCACCGCCTGCAATGGTCGTGGCACCGTAAGGTGTACCGCCACGTACCTGCGAAATATCAAAAAGTTCTTTGGTGCCGTAACCGATGGGAACAATCACCATGCCGTGGTGGGCAAGGGTAGTCCAGGTGGATGAGATGGTGTGCTCCTGACCGCCTCCGGTACCCGTTGAGGCGAAGACGCTGGCCAGCTTGCCATACAGGGCACCAGACGCCCAAAGTCCCCCGGTCCGGTCAAGGAAAGTCCGCATCTGACCGGCCATATTGCCAAAGCGGGTCGGCGTACCGAACAGGATGGCGTCATACTGTGGGAGTTCATCGGGTGTGGCCTCAGCGGCCTGCTGGGATTTACCGCCCACCTGGGCGAAACGTTCTGCATCCATGGTCTCGGGAACGCGTTTGATCGTGACTTCCGCGCCGCTAACGCGACCCGCACCTTCAGCAATCGCGTTGGCCATGGTTTCGATATGACCATACATGGAGTAGTAGAGCACTAATATTTTTGCCATCTGTTCCCTCATTGACTGCGTAAAAAAATCGGTTGGGATCGTGCAACGGCTTTGCAGCCACCAAATCAGTATAGAAGAGCCTTGCAGGACGTGCAGAGCGTCACGGTGCTTTTGCCTAAGAAGTAAGCAACTGGCCAGCGGGAAATGAAAAAATATTAGCGTTAATTATGAGACTCTTCAGGGGTTTCGGGCCAGATGCAACCTGAGAAACCGGCGGGTAAAGCAGAAATTTCTCTCACTTCAGGCTTGATAATCTATGCTTAGTAACGCGGTAAAGGGAGTGCTTTTCCTGATTTACCGTTGCGGCAGACCTTAAAGCTGCCCTATGAATACAGTATGAGAGCTTAACTATTCGGAGGTATGAAATGGCCGAACATCGTGGTGGATCTGGAAATTTCGCTGAAGATCGTAAGAGAGCTTCAGAAGCAGGACGCAAAGGCGGTAAAGCCAGCGGAGGGAATTTTAAGAATGACCCTCAACGCGCCTCACTGGCTGGCGAGAAAGGAGGGCGAAACAGTCGTGGCAGTCGGAGTAAATCTGGCCAGAATGACTGATTCTCCCTTACCCCGCCGGGTTAAACCGGCGGGACCGTCAGACTGTTGACCCCGACAAATCCTCCCTGCAAACTAGCGCCAAATCCTTCGTTGAGCCTGCTATGTCTGCCTTACTCTCCCGCTATAAGCTAGCTTTTACCCGCCAGGAATCGGTGCTGGTATTGATCACTATGGTCTGGGGCGGCACTTTTCTCGCCGTCCATCATGCTATGACCGTCAGTGGCCCTTTCTTTTTTGTAGGCGTTCGCTTTGCTACTGCTGCACTGATGCTGGCCGCTATCTCCTGGCGAACCCTGCGCGGCCTGACCAGCACTGAAGTGAAAGCAGGCGCACTGATTGGCATTGCTATTGGCTGTGGTTATGGCTTACAGACCTATGGGATGCAGACCATCAGCAGCAGCAAATCAGCCTTTATTACCGCCATGTATGTACCACTGGTGCCGCTACTTCAGTGGCTGTTTCTGAGGCGTCCGCCGGGACTGATGTCGTGGGCAGGCGTGGCGCTGGCCTTTGCTGGCCTGATATTGCTGGCCGGGCCGGAGGGGAATTCGCTGGCCTTTGGAGCGGGTGAGATTGCCACACTGGCCAGCACGCTGGCCATTGCGGCAGAAATTATTCTGATCGGTGCCAGTACGGGCAAGGTAGATGTAAAAAGAGTGACCATTGTGCAACTGGCTTTTGCTTCGTTGCTGGCTTTTCTGCTGATGATCCCCAACGCTGAGAAGGTGCCGGAGTACTCCCCATATTTACTCTTCAGCGCTCTGGGATTAGGGGTAGCCAGTGCGGTAATCCAGGTGACCATGAACTGGGCACAACGAAGCGTTTCTCCCACGCGTGCAACGGTAATTTATGCCGGTGAACCTGTATGGGCAGGTATTGTGGGCCGGATTGCCGGCGAAAGGTTGCCCGCTGCCGCGCTGGTGGGTGGGGCGATGATCCTGGCGGGCGTTCTGGTCAGTGAGCTGAAGCTCAGTCGGAAAAAAAGGCGAAGGATGATCCTTCGCCTGTGAACACAAAGAGTCTCTAGCTTTCCTGATGTGCCACGTCGCTATTTTTCAGCGCAGCGGCACGGCGTCGGGTAAGAATGGCGTTGAGAATAATAGCGCCAAAGGTCGCGGTGCCAATTCCGCCCAGGGTAAAGCTGCCGATTTTTAACGCAAAATCGCCTGCACCAAGTACCAGCGTGACTGCCACCATAATCAGGTTGTTGTTCTGCCCGAGATCGACATTGTTCTGCACCCAGATCCGCGCGCCAGCCACCGCTATCAGTCCAAAGACGACAATAGAAGCGCCGCCAATCACCGGGCCGGGGATGGTATGGATCAACGCGCCAAATTTAGGGGAAAATCCCAGCAGAATGGCAATCACTGCCGCAGCGACAAACACCAGCGTGGAGTAGACTTTGGTCACGGCCATCACACCAATGTTTTCGGCATAGGTTGTCACACCGCTGCCGCCGATACCGCCCGAAAGCATCGTCGCCAGGCCGTCTCCAACAAAAGCCCGTCCCATATAGGGGTCGAGATTTTTGCCAGTCATCCCCGCTACGGCCTTGATATGGCCCAGATTCTCAGCCACCAGAATGACCGCTACTGGCGCAATCATAAACAGGGCATGGCTGTCGAAAACAGGGAAGGTGGTGGCGGGCAAACCGAACCAGGGGACGCTGCTCATCAGGCTGAAATCGACCGGTTTTCCCAGCCCCAGGCCGTTGGTTAACAGGGCATAAATGGCACAGGCAACAATCAATCCCACCAGAATCAGCAGTCGCTGCACCATGCCCCGCGTAAAGACCGCTACCACGCCAATACAGAGCACGGTCATCACGGCCATCCAGCTGTCAAACGTTGAGGCAGAGACGCTACGTACCGCAATGGGTGCCAGGTTCAGCCCGATAGCCATAACCACAGCACCGGTCACTACCGGAGGCATCAGCTTCTCTATCCACCGGGTTCCCACCTTCATGACCACAAAGCCGATGAGTGTATAAATCAGTCCACAGCCAATGATCCCGCCCAGCGCCATGCTGAGATTTGGGTTGATGCCCTGGCCGTTAAAACCGGTCACCGCAATGACTACGCCGACAAAGGCCGCGCTGGATCCCAGATAACTTGGCACACGGCCGCCGGTGATCAGGAAAAACAGCAGGGTGCCAATGCCAGACATCAGGATCGACAGATTGGGATCTAAACCCATCAGAAGGGGCATCAGCACAGTGGCCCCGAACATCGCCACCGCGTGCTGAAGGCCCATAATCACCGTTTGCCCAAGAGGTAACGTTTCATCAGGTGCCACGATACCCTGCGCCATTGCGGACTTCTTATGCCATTGAGGAAACCAGGAACTCGCCATCGTCTTCTCCAGAGAAGTGAATAAAGCAGTAGCCGCGGGATGCGGCGGGATCAGGCTTCCTGCCGGTGCAGATGATGATAGCCACGATCGAAATAGATCAGGCCGTGGGTGTTTTCGTTACAAACCAGTGCCTGGGCTTCGCACACCAGCACATCGTGCGTGCCTACACTCATTACCTGCGTGACCCTGCAGTCGAAGGAGGCCACCGCACCGGCCAGAATCGGGGAGCCGGTCACCAGCTTTGACCATTCTGCAGCAATAAAACGCTCTGCCATGGGGGTCTTGCCGCCAAACAAAGCCGACAGGGATTCGTGGCCGGCTGCCAGCGTGTTCACGCACAGTTGCTGATTGGTTTTGAACACCTCGTACACTGACGCAGAGCGATTAAGACAGACCAGCAGCGTTGGCGGGGAATCGGTAACGCTGCAAACCGCCGAAGCGGTAAACCCGGCTCGTCCAGCCGGACCATCGGTGGTGATGATATTGACGGCAGCGCCAAGGCGCGCCATCGCGTTACGAAACTCCTGTTTTTCAACGCCCGGCTTCAGCGCGGGCGAAAGGGTTGCCAGAGACATTGTTTGCTCCTTACGCCAGGATAGCGGCATCGGTAAATGAAAGGCGGGGCAGGCGTGCATAAACCTTGCTGGCATCGCCGTAGCCAATGTTAATCAGCAAATTGCTTTTCCAGCCGTTGTCAGCAAAGAATGCGGCATCAACCGCAGCGCGATCAAAGCCCGACATCGGTCCGGTATCCAGCCCGATAGCGCGGCAGGCCGCAATCAGATAAGCCGCCTGCAGGGAGCTGTTACGAAATGCCGTCTCTTCCGCCAGAGCCGGGCTGCTGGTAAACCAGGCTCTGGCATCGGCATGGGGAAAGAGCTGCGGCAATTGATCAAAGAAAGCGGGATCCCAGGCCACGATGGCGGTCACCGGAGCGGTCATGGTCTTTTCAAGATTGCCGCTGGATAAGGTGGGCTTCAGTCTGGCTTTCCCCTCTTCACTGCGGACAAAGCAAAATCGGGCCGGGCTACAGTTGGCTGAAGTAGGCCCCATTTTTACCAGGTCATACAGCGCCTGAATCTGTTGATCGGTCACTGGCCGGTTCTGCCAGCCGTTGTGGGTGCGTGCTGCGGTGAATAATGTCTCTAACGCCAGGGAATTCAGGGCTTCTGCCATAACGGCTCCGGTTCAGCTGGGGAGGAGGCTGGCGTAATTTCGTCCAGCCAGTTCAGTAACAAAGGGTTAAAGGTCTTACTGTCGGTAACGCTCATCGCGTGTCCACCCCAGGCCATCTTTTTCAGGGTGGCATGAGGCAGCGCCTCACAGAGCGTTTGTGAACAGGTCCAGGGCACCAGCAGATCGTCCTGCGAACACACCAGCAGAACGGGTTGGGTCACTGAACTGGCCTGTTCGGTGAAATCGCAGGCCATCAGCGCTTTCAGGCGTCGGAGTAAATTGTCGCGGCCTTGAAAATGTGCGGTATGCAGGGCATCTTCAGCTTCAATACGTGCCTGATTGTCAGCAAGCCAGTCAGCAGGATAGAGAAACAGGGGCTGCGCCCGGACATAAGATTCCACGCCAACATGCAACAACAGCTCCTGGCGCACGGTGAAACAGCGCCGGGTATGAGCATTGAGCCGCAGCCAGCCATTGACAATAACCAGTCCGTCTACCCGTTGCGGGTAGTCGATCGCCAACTGCATCGCCACCATGCCCCCTAACGCATGACCGATCACGATATAGCGTTCAATCTCCCTTGAGGCGAGTTCATCAGCCAGTTCGGCAGCCATATCCTTCATGCTGTACCCTTCCGGCAGGGCGTCCGGACTCCGTCCCGTCCCGCGCTGGTCATAGACCACCACGCGGTATTTCAGACGAAGTTCATTTAACTGCGGCAGCCAGAAATTGCCCAGCCCGCCTAAACCAGCCGACAGCACCAGCGTGGCTGCCTGGGGATGGGTCAAACCTGACACTTCAATATGCATAGCGTCCTCCGCTATTTGCCGATGTGGGCGACGCTGGCGATTTCCACCAGCGCGTCAGGTTTTACCAGACCGCACTGAATGCAGAAACGAGCCGGTTTTTCACCAGGGAAATATTCGGCGTAGACGGCGTTAATCGCCGCATAGTTGCTCCAGTCAGTGAGAAAAATGGAGTTGAACGTCACGTCGTCCATCGTGCCACCGGCGGTTTCAATCACGCTCTTGATGGTTTCCAGAACGTGGCGGGTCTGCGCGGCAGCATCCCCTACGTGCACCACGTTATTCTCTTTATCGAACGGCAGCGTGCCTGAAACGTAAACCACGCCATCGGCCAGGGTACCCGGTACAAAAGGCGCAATCGGAACCGAAGTTCCTGGTGGGGTGATAATGGTTTTTGGCATTGCATTTTCTCCGGTGGATCAGCCAGAATCAGGCCGTCTGGGTCTGTGGTGCGGACGCTGTCTGTAGCGCAGAGCAGAACGTCGTGACATCAGAGACCCAGCCGAAGAAGGTCTCAATATTGAAAATGGCCGCCTGCTGAGCGAAAAGGGGGCCAGCCTGATATGTGGCGTCCTCCAGCACGATGCCGAAATATTCCAGGAAGAAGCCATCACGCAGGGTGGATTCAACACAGACGTTGGTGGCGATGCCGGTAAATACCAGATGGCGGATGCCCCGGCTGCGTAACATGCTGTCCAGCGGGGTATTGAAAAAGCCGCTGTATCGGGGTTTTGGCAGCACAATATCGCCAGGCTGAGGCTGTAACTGATCCACGAGATCATAATCCCAGCCGCCTTTCGCCAGCAGCTTGCCTTCCAGTTCCGGGTTTTTCCGCATGGTCTTCAGCGCGTTGGATTTATGCCAGTTTGGCGAGCCAGGGCCCCCGGCTTCCACGTACTCTTGATCCCAGCCGTTCTGGAACCAGATAATCTGAATGCCTGCTTCGCGCGCGGCTTTCACCGCTATGTTGATTTTTTCAATCACCGGCAGCGTCGTCGAGACATCAAAGCCTGCAAGATCCAGATACCCACCGGGAGTGGCATAAGCATTCTGCATATCCACCACGATCAGCGCCGTTTGCTCCGGAGGAAAAGCGATCGCTTCCGGACGTGCAGGTAAAGTAAGTCTGTTTTTGCTGGAAGCAGTGGTACAGATTACGGTCTCTTTGCTGCTCATTACGCAACCTCCTTCGCGGCTTCAATGGATTCGATACGGCACTGCATCAGGGGCTGGATGCGTTCGCCAAAGTTTTCGATGCCCTGCAAAAAGTCATCAAAAGTCAGCAGCACGCCCTGGGTGCCCTCTACGGTAGCCACCTCATCCAGCATACGGGCTACGTTGGCATAAGAGCCGACAAGCGTGCCCATATTGATATTCACCGCAGAGGTGGGATCGGCCATCTGACGAACATTGGTATCGCTGCCGGAGCGCTTATCCTGCTGACTTTGGGTGGTGAGCCACGAGAGAGCCTCTTCATCGGCGCCTTCTTTATAGTGCTCCCACTTTGCACGGGCAGCTTCGTCGGTCTCATCCGCAATGATCATAAACAGCACATAGGATCCGACATCGCGGCCCGCTTCATCGGCAGCCGCTTTCATACGGATCGCCGTTGGTGCGAAGGCGGTTGGGGTATTGACGCCCTTACCGAAACAGAAGTTGTAGTCCGCGTGTTTTGCCGAGAAGGCCATACCGGCATCGCTTTGCCCGGCGCAAATCACTTTCATTGGCTTTTGCGGCTGTGGGCTGAGGCGGCAGTCGTTCATGGTGAAGAACTCACCTTTGAGGTCAGATTTTCCCGTGCCCCACAGATCGCGCAGCACTGAGACATACTCGGTCAGATAGTCATAGCGACGGGAGAAATACTCATCGCCGGGCCAGATGCCCATCTGATCGTATTCGGGCTTCTGCCAGCCTGTTACCAGGTTAACGCCGAAACGACCACCGGAGATGGAATCTACCGTAGAGGCCATGCGCGCCACGATAGCGGGTGGCAACGTCAGGGTAGCCGCAGTGGCATAAATTTCGATACGGGAGGTGACGGCAGCCAGGCCAGCCATCAGCGTGAAGGACTCCAGATTGTGATCCCAGAATTCAGTTTTACCGCCAAAACCGCGCAGCTTAATCATCGACAGCGCAAAATCGAAATGATAATGCTCGGCCTTCAGCACGATAGCTTTATTGAGTTCAAAAGAGGGCATGTACTGAGGAGCATTGGTCGAGATCAACCAGCCATTATTGCCAATTGGGATAAACACACCGATTTTCATTGGGATACCTCCGGGTCTGCGTTAGGGTCGATTCCCGCGCTGCCGTGCTTCCTGCACTCTCCCTGATGCGGCGCTCGGCAGGGAAGTTGCAAAGGCTGTGCCAGTTTATAAATAGCTATATTTTTCAGTTTGTTGGCTGATTGGTGTTAAAATCATGTGGAGCAAATGGTCTGAAATGGACCATTTGGTAAAAAATATGTGCACAGAAATCAGGCGGCGCTGTTCAATTTGAGTGCATTAGGCCTGCGGTGTGAGATTTGTTATCATCCTGGCAACCCACATGGATCATGAGGTCTCAGTGAATTCTACAGATAAGTTACCGGCGAAGGCGCCCACGCGTCGCTCACGTGCGGTTGCTGCGAAACGAACGGCGATCCTCAATGCGGCGCTGGCATTGTTTTCGCAATTCGGCGTGCATGGCACCAGCCTGGATAAAGTTGCGGAAGCGGCCGATGTCTCCAAAACCAATCTCCTCTATTATTTTCCCTCCAAAGAAGCGCTCTATATTGCCGTGCTGAAAGATATTCTGGATGTGTGGCTGGCACCGCTGCGCGCGTTAAGAGAAGATCAGCAGCCTCTCGAGGCAATCCGCGATTACATCAGGCTCAAGCTGGAGGTATCGCGCGATCATCCGCAGGCTTCCCGACTGTTTTGCATGGAAATGCTGCAGGGGGCACCTTTGCTTAAAGGTGAGCTGGAAGGCGATTTAAAAGGGCTGGTGGATGAGAAGTCAGCCGTGATTGAGGGCTGGATAACCCAGGGCAAACTGGCTGCTGTGGAGCCTCATCATCTGATTTTTATGCTCTGGGCGACCACGCAGCACTACGCAGACTTCTCCACCCAGGTGGAAGCCGTAACCGGTCAGACGCTGAGCGACCAGGGATTTTTCAACCAGACGTTAGAGAACGTGCAGCGAATGGTGATTGAAGGGATCCGGGTTCGTTAAAAAACGGGCCAGAACGGCCCGTCGAATTGCTTTTTAAGCCTGTTTTCTTTTGCGCAACCACCAGCCGATGCCCAGCATAACAAACCACAACGGGGTCACCATCAGCGCCTGACGGGTATCCTCCTGCAGCGTCAGCAGCACCAGCACAAAGGCAAAGAACGCGATGCAGACCCAGCACATGAACCTGCCCATCGGCATCTTATAGCTGGACTCAGCGTGCAGCTCCGGACGCTTCTTACGGTATGCCAGGTATGAACAGAGAATAATCGTCCAGACAAACATAAACAGGATGGCGGAAACGGTGGTCACCAGCGTAAACACCTGCATCACGTTCGGGATTAAATAGATCAGAGCCACGCCGCCCAGAAGGCACAGGCAGGAGAAGAACAAGCCGGTGGTAGGCACGGCACGACGCGAAAGCAGACCAAAACGGCGATGCGCCACGCCCTGCTGTGCCAGACCATAGAGCATCCGGCTGGTGGAGAAGATGCCGCTGTTAGCAGAAGAGGCCGCCGAGGTCAGCACCACAAAGTTGACGATACTTGCAGCAGCCGGCAGGCCAATCAGCATAAACATCTCAACGAACGGGCTGCGGTCAGCAACCACGCTGTTCCACGGCGTTACCGCCATGATCACCAGCAGGGCCAGCACGTAAAACATAATGATGCGCAGCGGAATGGCGTTGATCGCCCGTGGCAGCACTTTTTTCGGGTCATGCGTTTCTGCGGCAGCGGTCCCTACCAGTTCAATCCCTACAAAAGCAAATACCGCTATCTGGAAGCCGGCAAAGAAGCCACTCAGCCCTTTAGGGAACATGCCACCATGATCCCAGATATTACTGATGGCAGCAGTGCCCCCGCCCGGAGAAGGATAATGCATGGCCACCAGCACGATCCCGGTGGCAATCAGCGCCACAATGGCGACGATTTTGATGATCGCAAACCAGAACTCCATCTCTCCGAACAGCTTCACCGTCGCGATATTCAGCGACAGGAACACGAAGATACAGAGCAGAGCGCTCATCCAGATTGAGAAGTCCGGGAACCAGAGCTGAAAGTAGGAACTGATGGCCACCACATCGGCAATCCCGGTCACAACCCAGCAGAACCAGTAGGTCCAGCCGGTGAAATAGCCAGCCCAGGGGCCAAGCAGGTCCGCTGCGAAATCGCTGAACGACTTGTATTCAAGGTTGGAAAGCAGCAGTTCGCCCATGGCCCGCATCACGAAAAACAGCATGAAACCGATGATCATATAAACGAAAATGATCGACGGCCCGGCCAGACTGATGGTTTTTCCAGACCCCATAAACAGGCCGGTGCCGATAGCACCACCGATCGCGATGAGCTGGATATGACGATTATGCAGAGTGCGCCGTAGCTCAACCGGTGCCTCTTCGCTGAGCTGCGACTCTTTTATTTGGTCAACCATAACGGAGTTTTTTCCTGTCCTGTATGTGATGTTATGTAAGCTCTGAAGGCTTTTACGGCGCAAAGCTTAACGTAAAAGCCCCCGGAAGGCAGGTAAAGTTCGGTATAACCAGACTGATTGCACAAAAACGCCGCTACACTTTTACTTCAGCTAACCGTGGGCTGAAGGCCTGCCCAATACGGGCTAAAGCGAGAGGGAAGAGATGGGGTTGATGAAAGGAGCGTTGGCTCTTGCAGGCGTTATGCTACTGCTACTGGCTATAGCGCCCTGGTTTGAGAAAAATTTGCCGCCGGGCTGGAACCCCTTCACGCCGCTTGAGGTCACCGATCCGCCCACCTTTATTACCCGTTATAAAATCAAACGCCTTTCAGGCAATGTTGCAGGCTGCCTTGCGGCCCTGCAAAAAGCTCAGCAGCAGGGCTATATCCGCTTCAGCCAGCCCCCGCCGTCCAGCGGCAATTGCCCTCTGCCAGCACCGGTGAGAGTGCAAAGTTTTGGCGACGTCAGGCTGAGCTCGAGCTTTCTGGCAAGCTGTTCCCTGGCGCTGAGCACCACGATGTTTGTTACACAAACGGCAAAACCGCTGGCGGCGGCAGAATTGGGTTCCCCGCTGGCACGTATCGATCACCTCGGGAGTTATGCCTGCAGAAATATCTATCACCGTGCTGAAGGACGCCTGAGCGAACATGCCACAGCGGATGCGCTGGACATCGCAGGGTTCAGGCTGGCTAATGGCAAATCGATTAGTGTGCTTAAAGTATGGCCCCGTCAGGAAAAAGAGTCTCACTGGCTGCACCAGGTATTCCAGCAGAGTTGTCAGTTTTACGGCAACTCGATTGGCCCTGATTACAACGCCGCCCATGCCAACCATTTTCATCTTGGGATGCGTGGATTTGGCGTCTGTCGCTAACACCACGTTTGAGTTTTGGAGCAGCATTATTTTGTTTGCAGATCAGTTGAAACAAAGCCGGATAACATTGCCTTATCAGCAGGGCTTCTGAAGAGAGCAGGTGCTGAGGCAACTGATTCTGAAAATCACGCGGAGTGGCAACCAGCGGATAACACCCCCAGTCAGATTAATAATCAGCCAGAAATGTTGTGTGCGTTTTTTCATCAGAAAGCCTGGCAATGCCTGCACTTTTAAAGAAGCTCATCACCATAAACGCCACCAGCCAGCCGAAGAATAAGCGGAAATTCAAAAACAATTAACTGAAGTCCCCGAACCATGAAGAAAATTTAGTTTATTATTGAAACTATCCACTCTGAAACAAAATTCGATCACTTTGATAAATTAATTATCATGTAAAACAAGTGGTTATATGTTTCTTTCCGGTTAAGCAGTGGCGTGGCAGAGTGAACGCAAACTTCCAGCTTAATTCACAGGTTCATGTTGTTAACGCCAAAAAATAAGCTTATACACTTACTTTATAAGGGGTTATTAATGAGGTTATGGGCTTGTGCTTAAGCTTTCATTAAAAGCAAATCCCCGTAAAATAAAATAATAAAAACATTAGAATCATAATCTTACTAATATTTTGTCATGGTAATACTCAGGAGCAGTGCCGATGGCTGGCTGCGCATCAAGTAAAAATTCAGTTACTTAAAAATGCCTCTCGCGGGTCAAAAATATTGAATGTTTCCAGGAAAAATCCTATTCTAATCAGGCAAGGTAAACAGACAAATCGGCTAAAAAATTTTCTCTTTTTTCGGGGTTTTCTCCTTTCTGAGCTATTTTTTCCCGGGTAATTTAGAGGAGGTTATTTTTAGATTGCTCTTTTTTTATACTGCTTCAGATGGCTATAAAACTGTTATTGGTTATTATTAATCCTGGGCAGAGACATAACACATTAATAATCTTTCTAGTTTCATTCATTTTCCCCACTAAATGAAAAATTATAAACTGGATGCGGCTGGTGCTTCATCCCGGAGAGGGATAAATGACGGCAGACAGGTATTTGAATTGGCGAAATGAAATCGAGTTGGCTTTCAATCAAATTTTTGTTGCATCTGATATAACAACGCTTATCGAACACCAGACGATTGCGCTGGGATTAGATTTTTATGCGCTGTATATTCGTCATCCTGTGCCTTTTACCAGACCGAAAATTTTCATTTACAGCAGTTATCCTGAGAGATGGGTACGGACGTACCAGAAAGAGGGCTTTGCTGCCATAGACCCTGTTATCGCAAATTGCCAGGTACCAGGTAAAATATTGTTGTGGGACGAGCCTTTGAGTCGCAGTGGTCGTAAAGTGTTTGAGGCCGCTAAAGAACACGGTATTTATTCCGGATTTTCCTGCTCGGCGATGGCTAAAAATAGAGCCATTGGTATATTATCTATGGCCTCTGGTAAAACTTTCGAAAAGATTGAGTTAACGCCAGTTATGCAGCTTAAACTTCAGTATTTATTGGTACTTTCTCTTGAAGCGTTACAACGTGTTAAAGATATTTCCATGTCGGTGATGGATATGGAATTAAGCCAGCGTGAGTTGGAAATCCTGAAATGGACCGCGGAAGGGAAAACCTCCGCAGAAATATCTCTGATTCTTTCAATTTCAGAGAATACGGTTAATTTTCACCAAAAAAATATGCAAAAAAGGTTCAATGCGCCGAATAAAACTCAGGTGGCCTCATACGCAGCCGCAATCGGTTTACTTTAGGGGAGATGCAACTACCAAATCTGGTAGTTTCGAATTACTTATCGGTTGTCTACCCTGCGCCCAGGGTAACAACCCTGATCGTGCCGTCAGGAGCGGCGTTCACGAGGGAATGCGAGAGGGGATCAATGATGAAAATTATCCAGACCAAGCTTAAGGACATGCCATCCTCTTTGTTGGCAGAATTGGGAAGTTATCGCTATAACGTGTTTGCCCGCGGGGAAGGGTGGTCTATCCCCTCCCGATTGAGTACGCCAGGCCAGGAATACGATCGTTTCGATCGCTCTGATGTTATCTGGCTGATTGCCTGGAAAGCACAGCACGGGATCTGTGGCTGCGCAAGGCTGATGCAGTGGCAGGATCCCGAGACAGGCTCGATTTCAGAAGGCCGCGATAAAAAGCCGGATCCGGTGTGGGAGATGTCACGCTTCTCCGCCAAGCTGGATATCGATGCTGAATTGCCGCTGAGCATTTTGTGGCACAGCGTGCAGCTGGCTGAGCAATCCGGTATTGACTACCTGTACAGCGCAGCGACGCCAATGCTGGAGCAGATGTTTGAACAGCACCAGGTGGTTTATGAACCCTTAACGGCTGGTGTCATTCAGTCTGAAGATAATCTGTTTGCTGTCCGAATCCCGGTGAGTCAGCCAGGCCTCGCTGAAAAGTTCAAGGGTGCACGCCGGTTCAGTCCGGAAGAGGTGTTGCCAACCCTGGGCGTGTCAGTGAGCTGGGGCGCCAGAGGACGCTAGCTCTGCCATCTTGCCCATAGCGTGATCAACAACCATGCGGCCAGACACCAGCAGGCAACTGCACTGGCCAGCGCGAAGGGCAATCGCATCATTCCGATAAAATACCAGAGCGAAAGCAGGTAGATAAAATAGGGAATGATGGCCCACATGCCGAAGATAATTGTGGTGCGTAACGCTTCGATACCGCGATCGCTGGCGACAATGTAATGTGCTATCAGAGCGAAAGTGGGGAAGAGTGGCAGAAGGCCGGCAATATAATAGTTTCGCGTTTTGGAGAGCATGCCGATCAGTACCACTACCAGCGCGCCCAGAACTGCTTTGAAAAGTAAGCCCATTGTTCCATTCAGCTAAAAGGAAAACCTAACCATGTTACAACAGGGGAGGAAAATCAATGGGCTTTGGCATTGCGGTCAGAATTACTGGCGATAAGCCTGTTTAATCTGTTTGATGGTGCTGCTGAACACATCTGCCTGTTGCTGGTCGGTCAGCTGGTCAATATAGCGTTCCATGTTAATAATGACTTTCCCGGCGTCTGCCTGTCCCATACCTTTTAACATGAAGGTGACCAGGGCTTTCATACAGGCCATCTCTTCTGACAACGTTTTCGTCTCTTCGCTGGTTGAAAAGTCAGTGTTGCTCATGATTTCTCCTTATTGTCCTCGTCCGTTCAACGGCTCCGCCTGGCGCCGCTGAAAAAGTAATGCATAACTGAGTGTATCACATAACCCTCGGGGCGAGGCCAGCAGCACTGTGAGGCAGATGAACAGCGCTCAGGTAAACTTGCCATTATTTCATTTCTAACGCCGATCAAAAGAGTGGTAAGATCGCCCCTTCTCATACCGTCTGAAACACTCCGGTAAACCCACTTGGAGAGACCTGCTTGATTAGCGTTTTTCTTGTTGATGACCATGAACTGGTACGTGCTGGCATCCGCCGCATACTGGAAGAGATCAAAGGTTTCCAGGTAACCGGTGAGGCTAACTGCGGTGAAGACGCAGTAAAATGGTGTCGTGCCAACTCTCCGGACGTGGTGCTGATGGATATGAGCATGCCCGGTATTGGTGGCCTGGAAGCTACACGCAAAATTGTGCGTTACAATCCTGACATCAAAATCATCATGCTGACCATTCATACAGAAAATCCCTTACCCGCCAGGGTCATGCAGGCTGGCGCTTCCGGCTATCTCAGCAAAGGGGCTGCGCCTCAGGAAGTGGTGAATGCGATACGCCAGGTTAACTCCGGCCAGCGTTACATCGCTTCAGATATTGCGCAGCAGATGGCACTGAGCCAGATTGAACCGCAAAAAACAGATTCTCCCTTCGAGAGTTTGTCGGAACGTGAATTGCAGATTATGCTGATGATTACTAAGGGGCAGAAAGTCGCGGAGATTTCCGGGCAGTTGAACCTCAGCCCTAAAACCGTTAACAGCTATCGCTACCGCATGTTCAGCAAGCTCAACATCAGCGGTGACGTTGAGTTAACACACCTGGCCATCCGTCATGGCCTGTTCAATGCGGAGTCGTTAATCAGTAGTGAATGAACAGTTTGATGCCAAATCCTTCCTGAAATCTGTTACCAGCCAGCCAGGCGTTTATCGCATGTATGATGCGGGTGGCACGGTAATCTATGTCGGTAAAGCCAAAGATTTAAAGAAACGTCTGACCAGTTACTTTCGCGGCAACCTTGCAAGCCGGAAAACGGAAGCGCTGGTGGCCAATATTGCTCAAATCGATGTCACTGTAACCCATACGGAAACTGAGGCACTGCTGCTTGAGCACAACTACATCAAGCTGTATCAGCCGCGTTACAACGTGCTGCTGCGCGATGACAAATCTTATCCATTTATCTTCCTGAGTGCCGATACGCATCCCCGCCTCGCCAGCCATCGTGGCGCCAAACAGGCTAAAGGAGAGTATTTCGGACCTTTCCCTAACGGCTATGCTGTTCGTGAAACTTTATCATTGCTGCAGAAAGTGTTCCCGGTGCGGCAGTGTGAAAACAATGTTTATCGCAACCGGTCACGGCCCTGCCTGCAATACCAGATTGGCCGCTGCCTTGGCCCTTGTGTTGAGGGGCTGGTCAGTGAGGAAGAGTACGCTCAGCAGATTGAATATGTCAGGCTGTTTCTTTCCGGAAAAGATGATCAGGTGGTCAATCAGCTGGTCTCAAGGATGGAAAATGCCAGCCGTGACCTGAAGTTTGAAGAAGCCGGACGGCTGCGCGATCAGATTCAGGCCGTGCGCCGGGTAACAGAACGTCAGTTTGTTTCAAATAACGGCGACGATCTGGATGTGATTGGCGTGGCATTCGATTCCGGGATGGCCTGCCTTCACGTTCTCTTTATCCGGCAGGGCAAGGTGCTGGGCAGCCGCAGTTACTTTCCTAAAGTGCCCAACGATACCGACCTGGCTGAAGTTGTTCAGACGTTTGTCGGACAATTTTATCTACAGGGGAGCGAGGCTCGCACTCTGCCGTCGGATATTCTGTTGGATTTTATTCTGCCGGAAAAAGATCTGCTGGCCGACTCCCTGACCGGGCTGGCGGGGCGGAAAGTCTCGATCCAAAGCAAGCCTCGTGGCGATCGCGCACGTTACCTGAAGCTGGCCCGCACTAATGCCAGCACCGCGCTGGTCAGCCGTCTGTCACAGCAGTCCACCATTCATCAACGTCTCAGGGCGCTAAGCGAAGTGCTTGAGCTGCCTGAGATCAACCGGATGGAGTGTTTCGACATCAGCCATACAATGGGCGAGCAAACCGTGGCATCGTGCGTGGTATTTGATGCCAATGGCCCGCTGCGTTCCGAATATCGCCGCTACAACATCACTGGCATCACGCCCGGCGATGACTATGCCGCGATGAATCAGGTGTTGCGTCGTCGTTACGGTAAGGCACTCGAAGAGAGCAAAATCCCGGATGTGATACTGATCGATGGCGGCAAAGGCCAGCTTTCGCAGGCAAAAACGGTGTTTGCAGAACTGGATGTTCCCTGGGATAAAGACCGGCCCATTCTGTTAGGCGTAGCGAAAGGGGCCGACCGTAAAGCCGGGCTGGAAACGCTGTTCTTTGAACCAGAAGGCGAAGGCTTTTCCCTGCCATCTGACTCACCGGCTCTGCATGTGATCCAGCATATTCGTGATGACTCTCACAATCATGCAATAACCGGTCACCGTAATAAGCGCGCCAAAGTCAAGAACACCAGCGCGCTGGAGACGATAGAAGGGATAGGACCAAAACGACGTCAGATGCTGCTCAAGTACATGGGAGGCCTGCAACCGCTTATGAATGCCTCGGTCGATGAGTTAGCAAAAGTTCCTGGCATTTCCCGCGTGCTGGCGGAGAAAATCTTTTATTCGCTGAAACACTAAGCATTGCAACCCCAGGGGCAATGTAGGAACATAGGGACAAATCCTACTCTGCCCAAACAGTTAGCGTACCTATGCATTTTAACATTCCAACGTTACTTACCCTGTTTCGTGTTGTTTTAATCCCGTTCTTTGTGCTGGCTTTCTATCTGCCATTTGTATGGGCTCCTCTGGCTTGTGCGCTAATCTTTATCTTTGCCGCGATCACTGACTGGTTTGATGGCTACCTGGCTCGTCGCTGGAAGCAGACCACCCGTTTTGGTGCCTTCCTTGACCCGGTGGCCGATAAAGTGATGGTGGCTATGGCGCTGGTGCTGGTGGCGGAATATTTTCACTCCTGGTGGATTACGCTGCCTGCAGCAACCATGATTGCCCGCGAAATCATCATCTCTGCACTGCGCGAGTGGATGGCAGAGATTGGAAAACGCAGCAGCGTGGCCGTCTCCTGGATTGGCAAAGTAAAAACCACTGCGCAGATGTTATCGCTGTTTGCTCTGTTATGGCGTCCGGACAGCACCGTTGTGGGTGTCGGTGTGGTGGCTTTATACATTGCGGCGGTTCTCACGTTCTGGTCAATGTTCCAGTATCTGAACGCAGCGCGCGGTGATTTGTTCGAACGGTGATCGATGCGATTCAAAAAGCAGCAAACGGAAGGAATGTGCGGATAATTGTGTTGACTCATTT
Organism: Erwinia sp. E_sp_B01_1; assembly: GCF_036865545.1. Classification (NCBI taxonomy): domain Bacteria; kingdom Pseudomonadati; phylum Pseudomonadota; class Gammaproteobacteria; order Enterobacterales; family Erwiniaceae; genus Erwinia; species Erwinia sp. E_sp_B01_1. The sequence continues at coordinate 1,734,880 of NZ_CP142208.1, forward strand.
CTCCAGAACAGTAGAATGCAACGCATCGAAAGGCAGCAAGCCTGCCAGAAGATAAAGTAAATCAGCAGCTTCTGCGAGTCAGTACTGTTGAATGCGGGAATAGCTCAGTTGGTAGAGCACGACCTTGCCAAGGTCGGGGTCGCGAGTTCGAGTCTCGTTTCCCGCTCCAGATTTTAATCATCAGACTGTCTGGTGATACAGCAAGATTAAGGCGCGTTGGCAGAGTGGCCATGCAGCGGATTGCAAATCCGTGAACCTCGGTTCGACTCCGGGACGCGCCTCCACTTTACACCCATGCCCGGGTGGTGAAATCGGTAGACACAAGGGATTTAAAATCCCTCGGCTTATGGCTGTGCGGGTTCAAGTCCCGCCCCGGGCACCATTATTTTCTACCGATTTAAAACGAATAAAAACAAGCACTTTGTGCAATGTCGTCGAACCGCCCAAGGGCGGTTTTTTTGTGCCTGCAATTTGGCAGTGGCGATGAAATGGCGACGCAGCATTTAAGCTGCTGCCTAGTCATCTGTTGTCAGGTTATCAAAAGGATTAAGGGTGATGGCTGCATCAAGGTGATCTGGTGCAAAATGAGCGTACCTCCTGAATATTAGCAGCAAAGATGCATCTGTCTGTGTTGGCCGGAACGCCACGCTTGTGGTGGGCGCGGCGCTGACTGAAAAAATAGTGGACATCCGTCGCAGCACGGCGGCAGCCCAGCAACTGATCGCACCGGTTGTGATACTGGGTAACGGTGAAATAAACCTGCTTATCCTGCTGACCGACACGCTTGATGTGGTCAACGAACTGGCAACGCTGACCGCCAGCCATACGCACCCCGATACCGGCCAGAGCCAGCAGGCCGCACAGTTCACCGCCAGCGCGACGAAAACCCGCACCCTCTTTGCAAAATTTAGTGAACAAGGAAGAAACTTGATGATTAGTGCCAGAAAATTAGCTGATGAAATGGCTGATGCGATCCACGTTGATGGAAATTTTTCCGTGGATTTCTAAAGGGGTTCGTGAACTGGCCCGTTGATATTTATTATCTTGGCCGGGATTACCTTGATACAGACCACAGAGCTATCAATTCGCATGACAAAGAAAGAATAGTCAGGATGGTGAAGCATGGGATGGCCTCAAGGCGGAACCTGGAAAAAGTCCTGCACCTGTTTATGGATAATTTTTTCCAGCATGTCGATTTTAATAAATTGAAAGAGCTTTCTGCTAAAGGCGGTGGGAATTTTCTGGGAAAAATGACATTCAACCAGTTAGCCACTGCGAATATGGGGTACGTCTTTTCATCCAAATTAATCCCCAGAATGGTCACAGGAATGACAATAGGGAGCATCCTGTCGTTAGGGGCGGCAATGTCTCGTTCAGTATATGTTTCAAGGGAGTTACAGCGCCGCAATTCCAATGCCTACAACATGCTTCGGCGGCTGGGAGATCTGGATCTTCTGTATTTCATGGTTGAAGAGAAAACCAGGCCTTTTGAAGACGCCGCTGCGCTATGGTTCACAGATCGCGATAAATTTCACCAGACTTGCTGTTACTTTTTCGAGAAAGTTTAAATATGAAGAAATTACTGCTGGCATCATTTTCACGCATCATTCAGGGGATTGGAATGGGTGTATGCGGATTATCACTAGTCTGTATGGTATGGTTCGTGTTTTTCTCATTCAGCGAGTACAGATACTACCTGGCTGCTTTAACCGTAGTGGGGATGATACTGGGCTACTACATTTTTAAGTTCGCTGTACGAAAAATCTATGATGAGAGTCCCAGCGACTGGTGATCCTGATGGCGATGAAATCACGCCATAAGCCTAAATACGCAGATAGACGCAATTTAAAAAGCCTTATAGCTCATAATTTTATGATTTATAAGGCTGATAGTTAGTTTTTAAAATCCCTCGGTTTATGGCTGTGCGGGTTCAAGTCCCGCCCCGGGCACCATTATTTTCTACCGATTTATAACGAATAAAAACAAGCACTTTGTGCAATGTCGTCGAACCTCCCACGGGAGGTTTTTTTGTGCCTGCAATTCCCCGCCTGACATGATTTTTGCGCGTTGAATAAGTATTCACTTCTCTGAAAAAGATAAGCCGCCGGTTTGCACCGCATTCAGCTCAACTAAGTTCCAAATCCAAATCCAAATCCAAATCCGGAAACAGCAAACCAAAGCTGGTCACGCCGTCATGGCTCTCAACCCAGCATCTTCCCTGATGCAGTTGCATAATTGAGTTCACAATTGATAACCCCAGTCCGCTGGATTGTCCGGAATCATGGCGGGATGGATCGGCGCGATAGAAACGATCGAAAATTCGCTCCTGATGCACCGGGGCTATGGTTTCACCACGGTTCACAATCCGGATACTCATACCCTGCGCCCTAGGTTGTGCAATTATTTCAATCTGGCTTGCCGGGCTGGCGTAGCGCACGGCATTAGAGAGCAGGTTTGCCAGCGCTCTGCGCAGCAACAGGGCATCTGCAAATACCGTTCCGCTACCGCTTGTGTGGATTGTCTGGTTCTGGTCAGCGGCGACATCCTCAAAATAGTCACACACCCTGGCCATCTCACCGCTGATATCAAGACGGGTACGCTGAATCTCCTGGTCAGGCTGCTCCGCCTGTGCCAGAAAAAGCATATTGTCGATCATTCGTGACATACGCTGTAGCTCTTCAAAATTAGAACCAAGCAGTTGCTGATAGTAAGTGCTGTCGCGTGGCGCACTCAGTCCCACTTCTGTCTGACCGAGCAGGGTGGTGATCGGGGTGCGCAAATCGTGGGCCATATCTGCACTGACCTGTTTCAATTGCTGGTATCCGCGTTCAAGTCTTTCCAGCATGGCGTTGATCTGATCAATCAGAGTATCCAGCTCTCTTGGGGCCTCCTCCTTATTCAATCTTGAGGAGAGCGTTCTGGTACTGATTCGGGCTGTACGCTCAGCGAGCGAGCGTAAAGGAGAGACGCCATAATGAGCGGCGATAAACGCCAGCACCACGGAGATGGCTGCCATCACTGAGGCGAAAAGGAGTATTTTGTTGCGGTAGGTTTCAAGAATACGGGTTCGATCGCTTAATACCCTTGCCGACAGAATTTCCAGCGGCGGCAAAGCATTTGCCGAAGGACTTATGGCCGCCATATAAACCATCGGGGTTCCGTCAGCGATTTTTGCATGATGTACCGCGCTCAATTTCAGAGGCTGGCCGGTATCAACCGGCGTGACGGAGGGAATATCACGCTGTGCAGGGTTAACTTCCAACAGCGTATTTCCGCCTACATAGCGGATCACCAGCAGCGATTCAGTATTCCCCAGCATATTGGCAAAAAGGCCGGGTTTTTCATGGATTAGCTGACGGGCATTAAGATCCTTCAGCAGGGTACTGATTTGGTCGACGCGGGCAACCAGCGCCGCATCATCACGCAGGGATAACTGCTGGCTCAATGCGTAATAGAGAACACCGCCCATCAGCGTGAAGGCCACAAAGGAGAATGCCGCCAGCAGCAGCGCCAGCCGTAAAGTCAGCGAAGCACGTTTCATGATTCGGTTTCGCAACGGTAGCCGACACCGTATACCGTATGAATCAGGCGTACCTGAAAGGGATCGTCAATTTTCTGCCGCAGCCGGCGTACGGCAACATCAATCACGTTGGTGTCACTGTCGAAATTCATATCCCAGATGCGGGAAGCCAGATAAGTCCGTGACAGGACCTGGCCAGGATGCTGCAGGAAACAGACTAAAAGCCGAAACTCTTTATTGGTCAGGGTGATACGTTTGCCATCTCGTTCGCAACGGACCCTGGTCACATCGACTTTCAGGTCAGCAAGCGTCAGTATCTCATCCTGTTCGGCCGTAGGATGCCCCCGGCGCAAAATAATGCGGATACGCGCCAGAAGCTCAGCAAATGAGAAGGGCTTTACCAGATAGTCATCGGCTCCAAGACCTAACCCCCGCAGACGATCTTCCAGCGTGCCGCGCGCGCTGAGGAACAGCACCGGCGTCTGGCTGTGGGCGCGCAATCGCTCCATCACCGTCCAGCCGCTAATCTCTGGCAACATCACATCCAGCAGGATCAAATCGTAAGTCTCTTCCCGCGCACAGTGCAGCCCATCAATACCGTTGGCTGCCCAGTCAGCGGTGTAGCCCGCTTCCTGAAGCCCGTTGACCAGGTAGGCTGCGGTTTTAGCTTCGTCTTCAACAATCAGTATTTTCAAGCGCCAGCATCCCTTTAACAGGAGAAAAGGGCGCTCCCGGAGCGCCTGAGGTTACTGACAAAGTGCAGACTCCCATCGCTTCGGGTTTCGTCAGCAGTCAGGGGCGCTGAATGCGCCCCATCCTGGTCATTATAAGATCGGTGCACTTCAGTAGCCAGGTACGTGCGCCGCTTTCATAATCAGATTGGCGACCGCCTGTGGCTGAGAAATCAGCGAAACATGGCTGGATTTCAGCTCAATGGTGTGTGCGTTCATACGTTTAGCCATGAAGCGTTCCAGGTCTGGATTGATAGTGCGATCTTCAGTGGAGACCGCGTACCAGGAGGGTTTGTCATGCCAGGCGGCGACGGTGGTTTTTGCCGTGGTGATGGCTTTACCCATTGGCTGCTGAACGGCGTAATAAGCCCTGGCTTCGCTTGCCGGTAGATCGCCCGCAAAGTCATGGATAAAAGCCGATTCGGTCAGCGCACCGTAACCATCGTCATTCCATTTCAGACCTGCGGAGGCGGGAGCCGCAGGAAATTTTTTCGTCAGTGCAGGATAATCTTCGCCCGCTTCAGGTGCCCGGGCCGCAATATAGACCAGACCTTTCACTTCCGGGATATCGCCAGCCTGACTGATTGCCATGCCGCCATAAGAGTGGGCGACCAGGATCACCGGGCCCTTTTGTTGTGCCAGCGTCCGCTTCACCGCAGCAACGTCATCATCCAGGGAGGTGGTAGGGTTTTGCACTGCCGTAACGTGCAGACCTTTAGCCTGCAACAGGGGAATCACTTTGCCCCAGCTTGAGCCGTCGGCGAACAGCCCATGGACCAGAACAATATTTTTAACTTCCTGCGGAGCGGCATCAGCGCGGGCAACTGAGATGTTCATTCCAGCCAGAGCCAGGGAAGCTATTGCAGAGAGATAACGTAATTTCATGATCTATCCTCAGGATTCAACAGGGTGTAGAGCCACTTTACTTAGCTGGCTCCCACAAACTGCTGACGAGGAAATGACAACAAAATGACAAAATCAGTGCACCAGGGCTTAAGCCGAACCTGGCACAGCCACTGAAGTCGCTGGCCTCTCTGTCACTTTTTGTCATGGAATGTAATAGAGCTTAAGCGTGGTTGAGCGCTAAACGACTGAACGTTCTAATAAAAAACCTTAAATATCTTCCGGAGTTTTTTATGTCAGGTCGTGCACTATTACTGGTAAACCCTAAAGCCAGAAAAGGGCAGCAGTCGCCGGATGCTATCTGCGGGTTATTTGCACAGCAGGGAGTGGAAATTATTCGCCCTGACAAAGAGCTGAGTCTTTCGGATGCCGTACGGCATTATGCGGGGGAGGTAGACAAAGTTATTGTGGGGGGAGGGGATGGATCGCTTAATGCAGTGGCTGATTCTCTTTGTGAAACCGGGCTTCCTCTGGGCATCCTTCCTTTAGGGACGGCGAATGACCTGGCCCGCACGCTTGCTATCCCCCGTTCTTTGCCTCAGGCCGTGGCCATTATTGCCCGTGGGCACCTTCGCCAGTTGGATCTGGGTGACGTGAACGGGCATCCTTTCTTTAATGTGGCCAGCATTGGATTTTCTGCCTCGCTGGCAAAAAACCTGACCGCAGAATCAAAAAAACGCTGGGGAGTTGTGGGTTATGCCCTGGCAGCCGGAAAATTATTTCGTCAGAGCCGTCCCTTCACCGTGGAAATTACCCACGAGGGAACAGTGGAAAAAGTCAAAACCATCCAGCTATCGGTAGGTAACGGACGCTTTTATGGTGGTGGGATGACGGTAGAGCAAGCGGCCCGTCCTGATGACGGACAGCTTGATGTTTACAGCCTGGAGCTGGACCACTGGTGGGAAATGCTGGCTCTGATGCCCTGGCTGCGACGCGGCACGCACGGCAACTGGCAAAAAGTCCGGGCTTTTCCTGCAACCAGTCTGACAGTGACTACCAGGCGACCCCATAATATCAATGCCGACGGTGAAATTGTCGGGACAACGCCCGCAGTGTTCAGCCTGCGAAAGGCGGCCGTCAGCGTTTATGCGCCTGAGTGAGCCTGGGGTCAGTCAAACAGCTTCAGCTTAGCCGTGAGTTTTCTCAGCGCTTTTTTCTCGCCAACTATGCCTAATCCAAGGTGTTGCAGGCTGTCGGTTGGAATATGGCTGACCGCCTCACTAAAGGCGGCGTAGTCCACGGTCATTTGCCCCTCAACCGGGAACAGAACCAGATCAAAACCCCTCTCCTGACACTGACCCGTCAGCGAACCGAGCTGTTCGTTGGTGGCTGCCAGAATCGGGATGCCCACAGGGATCAATCCCGGATGGGCCTGACCACTGCCATCAACCAGTGGAGAGCCTACAAAACCAGGGTGGCGCTGCCCCAGCGTCAATGAAATAACGGCGGCCGCATTGGTTGCTTTGCCCACGGGCAGATCGTTATTGAGGATAACTACACAGCGCAGATCGTTCATCCGCTCTTCTCCATCAGCTAAAAAGAGCAGAGTAGGGCAGCGGCGGGATTCAGTCTGGAAGATTTGTGCAGCGTTGCTGATAGTAAGCCGGCGTCAGCTGATAGGCGCGGCGGAACCAGCGCCCAAGGTGGCTCTGATCGGCAAATCCCAGATGGGCGGCGACCTCCGCTGGCGGCATACCCCCTGAAAGCATTTGCCGGGCATGGGTCAGCCGCAACTGAATAAGCCAGGCATGGGGCGGCAGACCGAACCGGGCCTGAAACTCGCGCGACAGACGGAACCGATCCACCCCCAGCGCCTGGGCCATATCGCTGAGTCCGATATTTTCATGCAGATGATCGTGCAGCCAGCTTCTGGCCTTCAGCGCCAGCGCCTTTTCCTCATGGGGGATCACCACCGATTTTCGCCAGTGCTGATGCTGGGTAAGGGCGGCGAACAGTTGTTGCATGGCCGTCTCTTTCACAATCTTCAGCTCCCTGTCGTGCAGGCACTGGAAAGCCTGAAAGGTTGCATAAGCCAGCCGTCGATCGCCGGAAAGCGTGCGGGCAAAATTCAGTTCAAAGCTGTCGGGGACATTGCCAAAAATGGTTCTCAGCTGCTGGTGCATAAAATCAGCATCCACATAGAGCATCCGATAAGTGAAGCCTTTTTCATCTATGGCATCGCCATCATGCAATTCACCCGGCTCCAGCATAAACACCGTTCCCGGATGGCTCTGATGTTTCTTACGGCGGGAGTGAAATTGCTGTACTCCTTGTTCAGTCACGCCAATCAGCCAGGTATCGTGCCAGTGAGGATCGTAAGCATGTCCGGTGAAATGCGCGCGGATGGCTTCCACCGGCAGATCGTTATCTCTGGTCAGTTGCACCCAACCCGGCTTGTTCATCACTCTGGCCCCGCATCGTTGATCCTGTTATCAGGTTATAGCCCTGTTAAGACCTGCGCAATATGTTGTTAGCGGGCGCGAACCCCTGAGCGCGGCAGGCAGGTCACTATTTTTGTTTTTTTTAAATATTTGTTCTTGCTTCCTCTTCCTGACGGCTATGATCCTTGATTATAATTGCCGACCCATTTAGTTAGATATCTAATCATCAGGCCTCTACATTTTGAATGCTCAGGAACTCAACTTCTCGCGCTTATTGCATCTGACGGCTCATGCCTGGCGCCAGGCTATCGATCGGCGGATGAAAGACAAAGGGCTGAGCATGAGCAGCTGGATGGCCGTGGCAACCATAGCTATTCAGGAAGAACCGATCAGCCAGAAGCAGCTAGCCCAGGCGCTGGGGCTGGAAGATGCCAGCGTGGTGCCTCTGATTGACCGGCTGGTAAAACAGCAGCTGGTCCAGCGTATTCAGCCGGAGGAGGACCGCCGCAAGCGACTGCTGCACGTTACTGCTCAGGGCAATTCCCTCTATCAAACGCTGAAAGTGGAGGCGGACAGCCTGCGCAACGAACTGCTCGCCGATATCAACCCTGAAGAACTGGCGATTACCCAGCGCGTGCTCCAGCGGCTACTCACAGCCACCGAGGCGAAATAAGATGCGCGGCACCCGACCGGATCCTTTCGCCCCACGCGAATGGGCACCAGGCGAAAAGCCGATGCTGCCGGGTTCCCCTTCCACGCCGCTGCATCCCACCCCTAAGCGCATCGCTTTTGGCATCATCGGCCTGCTGATCTCGATCACCGGCGCGCTGAGCAATGCGCTGGTCACGGCGAATCTCACTAATCTGCAGGGCGTATTTGGCGCCTACAGCAATGAAATTGCCTGGCTGCCTGCGGTGTATGTGATGGGAAATATCTCGATCAACCTGCTGCTGGTGAAATTCCGCCAGCAGTTCGGCCTGCGGGCTTTTACCGAGGCCTTTCTGGTGCTCTATGTGCTGGTCTCCTTTTTCCACCTGCTGGTGAACGATCTCAGTTCGGCAATTATTGTCCGTACAGCACACGGTATGGTGGGCGCGGCATTAAGTTCGCTGGGGATTTATTATCAGGTGCAGGCCTGGCCGGCGAAACACCGACTGAAAGCGCTGACTATCGGGTTAGGCGCTTCCCAGCTGGCCATCCCGCTTGCCAGGCTGTTTTCCACCGAACTTCTCCAGCTGGATGAGTGGCGGGGCCTTTACCTTTTCGAACTGGGGCTGGCGTTGGTCTGCCTCGGCGCGGTGCTGGTGCTGAAACTCCCGCCTGGCGACCGTATTAAAGTCTTTGAGAAAAAGGATTTTCTGACCTTCCTGCTGATGGCGCCGGGTATGGCGCTGTTTTGTGGCGTGCTGTCGCTGGGACGCATTGAATGGTGGACGAGTACGCCCTGGCTGGGGATCTGTCTCGCGCTGGGGCTGGTGCTGGTGGTCGCCGCCGTGGTGCTTGAACATAACCGCAGCAATCCGCTGATCAATACGCGCTGGCTGCGAACCGGGGCCATTTTCCGCCTTGGGATTGTTATGATCATGCTGCGGGTGACGCTGGCAGAACAAAACACCGGCGCAATTGGCTATCTGCAACAGGTCGGTCTGCTCAACGATCAGATGCAACATCTCGCGCTGGCCATTCTCGCGGGCGTGGTCTCCGGCATTATCGTCAGCGCGCTGACCATTAACGTCAAACATCTGAGCTGGCCAATAGTGATGTCGCTGATTCTGATCATAGTGGCCTCGTTGATGGATGCGCAGTCCAGCCCGCTGACCCGCGCCAATAATATGTATTTCAGTCAGTTCTTACTGGGCTTCAGCAGCACCTTCTTTATTGCTCCGGCGCTGTTGCTGAACATTGGTAGCGTGGTGACCCAACCGAAAAATCTGGTCAGTCTGGTGGTTCTGTTTGGCATGAGCCAGAACATCGGTGGGCTGATGGGCTCTGCGCTGCTGGGGACGTTCCAGACCTGGCGTGAAAAATATCACTCCAGCCTGCTGGGCGATCGGCTCTCCTATCTCGATCCCAACGTCACGGAGAGGCTCACGCAGTACACTAACCTTTTTAACAGCTTTATTGGTGACACCGCATTGCGCAGTGCAGAGGGCACGGTGCAGTTACAAACTGTAGCCACACTGCAGGCCAACGTACTGGCCTATAACGACACCTATCTTCTTACGGCGGGCATGGCCTTTATCACCCTGGTCTGGGTGCTGTGGCGGCTCTCCCGCCTGCGTTATCTCAACTGGCTCCAGGCAAAGCGGGACGCAGAAGCTGAACAGCGGGCCATGCAACAACCCACCTCTTCGATTAGCACGGGGCAATAATGAGTCAGCAGGAACAGAGCCAGATTTCTGAACGTGAAAGAACCAACAAACTGCGCATTTTATCGATCGCCTTTGGCGCTGGAATCGCCTTAGTGGGCGTGCTGGTGATCCTCTATGCCTGGCAGCTTCCCCCGTTTACCAGCCAGATTCAGTCCACCGAAAACGCCTATGTGCGCGGACAGGTAACCTTTATCAGCCCGCAGGTCAGCGGCTATCTCACCTCGGTGGAGGTGCTGGACTATCAGCCCGTTCATCAGGGGGACGTGATGATGACCATCGACGACCGTATTTATAAGCAGAAGGTGCACCAGGCCCAGGCGCAGCTGGAGATGAAAAAGGCCGCGCTGGCAAACAATATCCAGCAGCGGCGCAGCGCTCAGGCGGTCATTGAGCGCAACCAGGCCGCGCTGGAAAATGCCAAAGCCCAGGCGGTTAAAAGCAATCTGGACCTGAAACGTGTGGAAAATCTCGTTTCCGATGGATCTCTGTCAATCCGTGAGGGGGATGCCTCCCGCGCCAGCCACAGCCAGACCGTTGCCGATGTGCAACAGGCCAAAGCCACGCTGGATGTCTCCCGTCAGGATCTGCAAACCGTGGTGGTGAATCGTGCGTCCCTGGAAGCCGATGTGGCCAGCGCGGAGGCCGCCCTTGAGCTGGCGCAAATCGACCTGGATAACACCAGAATTATTGCACCGCGGGACGGCCAGCTGGGCCAGATTGCCGTGCGTCAGGGCGCTTACGTTACCGCAGGTACGCGTCTGACCTCGGTAGTACCCAAACAGCTCTGGGTGGTGGCTAACATGAAAGAGACGCAGATGGCACGGGTTAAGCCTGGCCTGCCGGTGCGGTTCAGAGTGGATGCGCTGGACGGGCAACACTTCGAGGGAGAGGTGGAATATATTTCACCCGCTGCCGGTTCCGAATTCAGCGCCATCTCGCCCGACAATGCCACCGGTAACTTTGTGAAGATTGCTCAGCGTATTCCTGTGCGCATCAAAATCACCAGCGCGAATAGTGGCCTGCTGCGTCCCGGCATGTCGGTAGAGGTGAATATTGATACCTCCAGCGCTGGCGAAGCCGGGGAGAAGCAATAATGCGCTGGTCTGCCTCGCTTCTGGCGGTAACAATTGCTGCCGTGCTTACCGGCTGCGCAACGGAAGTGGATAAAGCCCCCGGTTCGCTGCCCATCCCTCAGCAATGGCGTAATCAGGTAGGGCCAGCCTCGGCAGTGGAGCAGGCGTGGTGGCACGCCTTTGGCGATGCCAGCCTCAACCGGCTGGTTGATCAGGCGCTGCGTAATAACCTTGATATTCTGACTGCCCGCTCACGCGTCGATCAGTATCGTGCCGAATTAAGGGGCGCGATGGGTGATAATTTCCCCACGCTGGATGCTGGCGTAGCGGCTTCTCATGCCCGTGCTCTCTCCTCAGTCACCGGGCAGCCTTATGAGTCCGCGGTTTTCCAGGGATTACTGCAGGCCAACTATGAGGTGGATCTGTGGGGCGCGCGCAGCAGCAGTATTGATGCGGCTAAAGCCACGCTGGCCGCGCAGCAGGCCGCCGCTACCGCCGCAGAACTCACGGTGGCCAGTTCAGTGGCCTCCGGCTACATGACGCTGGTCTCTCTTGATGAGCAGTTAAAGGTCACTGAAGCCACACTTTCCTCCCGCGAGAACTCGCTGAAGCTGGCGCAAAGGCAGTATGAAACGGGCTACAGCTCGAAGCTGGAGTGGGTTCAGTCCGAATCGGAGTATCAGACGGCGAAGGCGCAGATCCCGGTACTGCAGCATCAGATTGCCCAACAGGAAAATGCCCTGAGCATCCTGGTCGGCATGAACCCAAGGGAAATTGCCCGACAAAGCCAGCCCGTTTCGCCACAAAGCCTGCCGTCTGTGTTGCCTTCTGAACTCCTGCAACGCAGACCGGACATCGTTCAGGCAGAGCGTCTGCTACTGGCAGCAGATGATTCTTTGCAGACTTCACGCGCCAGATTATTGCCATCACTGAATCTCACCGCGACCGGTACGCTGCAAAGTTCAGCACTGCACCAGCTACTGGAGAATCCTTTCCGCTTGTGGAGCGTGGGGGGAAGCGTGCTGGCGCCTTTACTGAACAGGGAAGCGCTGACCGCACAGGTCGATGTCTCCATGGCTGCGCGCAATCAGGCCTTATACAGCTATGAGAAAGTGGTGCGTAACGCGTTCAGTGAAGTGAATAACGATCTTGATGCAATTGAACGCTATAAGCAGCAGCTCACCGAGTTGCAGAAGCAGGAGCGGGTGGTGCAGGAAGCGCTGCGTATTTCCCGTAACCGTTACCAGAATGGTTATGCTTCCTTTCTGGATGAGCTGGATGCCCAGCGTACGCTTTTCAGCACGCAGCTGAACGTTGTACAGGTGAAGAATAATCTTCTGCTGGCGCAAATCGACCTTTACCGGGCGTTGGGAGGGGGCTGGAAGCCATAACGGCTGCTTAATGGGCTTCGGATTTTTAGCAACGAGTGCTACTATGCGGCCCATTATTTTGCTGGAACGCCAGCCTTGCCAGCAAAGTCTGATGGCCTGGCTTCTTTGCATGCTGATTAAGTATCCGGTTTCTGTTACTTAAAAAAATGCAAAAACATCTAAAGATTAGCGGGTTGTCTGCCGACAACCTCTTTATGCCTCTTTGCCAGACTCCACCGGGCTGCACCAGCAAATGCGGGTAAATCCTGGTGCTAAGTCGCTCAGGCAGGCGCTATGCTTTAATGCACCGATCCAGCCAGGCTGTAAAAATGCTTTAAGAAGATTTTACGTATGAAATTAGCTTTTACACTCCTCGACTGGCAGGCCAGCGCCCCCGGACTGAATGAGCAGGCTGACTGGCAACAGTGGGCAAGCCGTTCTGCGCAGATTGACGCTTCCCAACCGATGGCCAAAACGCATTTTCTGCCGATGATGACGGCCCGACGCCTGACGGGTGGAAGCCGTGCTGCCGTGGAAAGTGGTCTGGCCCTGCTGAACCGCCAGCGCGTGGATGCCATAGTGTTTACCAGCCGCCACGGTGAGCTTGAGCGAAATCTGCGTATTCTGACTTCACTGGCCCGGCAGGAGAGCCTTTCGCCGACGGATTTTGCGATGTCAGTCCACAATGCTGCGGTGGGAAGCCTGACGATTGCCGCTTCGGCACCGCTGGTCACTACCTCGCTGGCCGCTGGCGTCGACACTTTTCAGCAGGGTCTGGTTGAGGTCACCGCACTGCATTCTGCGGGCTATCAGCAGGTATTGCTGGTGGATTTCGACGGCGCAATCCCGGACTTTTATCATCCTTATCTGCCTTCTGAGCTTCTTCATTGCCCCTGGGCCGTGGGTCTGTTGCTGGCCGCAGGCGAGAAGTGCCAGTGCGTTTCGCAGCCAGCGGCCAATAAAGAAGCGGGTGAATTACCGCAAAGCCTGCAGTTTTTACATGCTTACCTGGCGCAAACCCCTGCTTTTATGCTCAGAGGCGACCGGCTAGACTGGCAGTGGCAGTGCCGTTATGCGTGACGCTGAAGGTTACCGGGCGGTGCGTGCCATGCTGAACAGGCTCTGGCGCATCATAATGACCGGCGTCTGCTTTGCATTGTTTGGCCTGGGAGGATTAGCGCTGTCGGTGGTGTGGTTTAATTTGCTGCTGCTGGTTCAGCGCGATCCCCTGCGCCGCCGCAGGCTGGCTCGCCGCAGCATCTCGTTCAGCTTCCGCTTTTTTATGCGAACCATGACCTTTCTTGGCGTGCTGGATTACCGTATTGACGGGGCCGAATTACTGCGCCGCGATCGTCGCTGCCTGATCGTCGCAAATCATCCTTCCCTGATCGACTACGTGATGCTGGCCTCGGTGATGCCGGATGTGGACTGTCTGGTAAAGGCCGGATTGCAGCGTAATCCTTTTATCAGCGGGGTGATCCGTGCGGCGGAATATCTGGTGAACAGCCAGTCAGAGACGCTGTTGCCCGACTGCCAGCAGCGGCTGGATAACGGGGAGGCAATCATGATCTTTCCGGAAGGAACCCGTACCCGCTACGGCGAGCCGCTAAAGCTCCAGCGCGGCGCGGCAAATATTGCCGTGCGCTGTGGCTGTGATTTGCGTATTGTGCACATCCGTTGCAGCCAGCGTATGCTGGATAAACAGAGCCGCTGGTATCAGGTGCCGCCCGAAAAACCCCGGTTTACCGTCACCGTAGGCGAGCGGATCGAGAGTCAACAATTTATGGCAGGGAACGAAGATGCGCAGCCGCTGGCAGCCCGTCATTTGACCCAATTTTTACAACAGGCATTAACCCCAGAACATGAATAATTATTCGGAAACAGGTATGGAACAGCTGGCGCTTGAAATAAAACAGATGATTATCGACACCCTCAATCTGGAAGAGATTGCCGCGGAAGAGATAGAGAGTGAAGCCCCGTTGTTCGGTGACGGCCTGGGGCTGGACTCTATTGATGCGCTGGAGCTGGGGCTGGCGGTGAAAAATCGCTATGGCGTGGTGCTCTCTGCGGAAAGCGAAGAGATGCGACAGCATTTTTACTCCGTCTCCACGCTGGCGGCTTTCATCCTGACTCAGCGCAAGCTGGGTGCCTGACCAAACATCGCGAGTTATTTATGCAAAAGAATGAAATTTATCAGGAAGTTACCGGCCTGCTGGTAAAACTTTTTGAACTTGATGCGGATGAGATCAAGCCTGAATCAAGGCTGTATGAAGATCTGGAACTGGACAGTATTGACGCTGTGGACATGGTGGTTCACCTGCAAAAACGCATCGGACGAAAAATTAAGCCGGAAATGTTTAAAGCTGTGCGTACCGTGCAGGATGTGGTCGACGCTGTTGATCAACTGATCCGCGAAGCGTAACGCCGCCGTTATGCACAGGCTGTTACAGGTCATCAGTGGGCTGATGATGGCGATCTGGCCTTTTATGGTCTGGCTCTCGCTGACGCACCCTGAATGGCGGTGGTTACTGCCGGTGGCAGCGGCCCTGTTTCTCCTGCGCTGGCTCGCCCTGCGTGGACAACGGGGTGCGTTACCGCTGGTAGGGAAATGGCTGGCGCTGGCCGGGGCAGGGCTGAGTCTCAGCAGCCTGTTTCTGCGTGAGCAACATTTGCTGCTCTGGTATCCGGTGATGGTGAATGGGCTGATGCTGGCGCTGTTTGGCAGTTCGCTGTTCAGCAGAATGCCGCTGGTAGAGCGTCTGGCCCGGCTGCGTGAGCCAGAATTGCCGCCCAAAGCCATCCGGTGGACCCGGCAGGTGACTCAGGTCTGGTGCCTGTTTTTTATATTTAATGGCAGCATCGCCCTGGCTACCTGCCTGATGAACAATCTTTTCTGGTGGACAGTGTGGAACGGGCTGGTCAGTTATCTGTTGATGGGGCTGCTGATGGCAGGGGAATGGCTGTTGCGCCAGCGCATGAGAAAACAGGGATGAGCACGCAGGCCAGGCCTGTGGGGCAATGGCTGACCTGCGATGCCCAGGGCATTGTGGCCCGTCGGGGAGAACAACTGTTTACCCGCCAGCAATGGCAGCGGGACATTGTTTCGCTGGGCCAACGTCTGCTTTCGCACTCTCAGCAGCGATGGGCGCTCTGTTTTGAAGAGAGTTATCTGTTCAGCGTCGCGCTGATGGCAACGCTGCACGCGGGGAAAATCCCCGTGATCCCGGGCCACTGTCGGGAGTCACTGCTCCAGGAACAGAGCAGCGAATTTGACGCTGTGCTGACCGATATCGCGTTAACTTTAGACTGTCACATTATCACGCTGACTGCCGCCGGGCCGGAGGCTGGACTTGCTGATGACGCTGGTGCTGACGCTTTAGCATGCGCAACATTCTCTGACGTTGCTGACGTTAACCCTACAGGTGAGGCTGAGCTTGCTGGCGATATCGGTAAGGTATCTTCAACTCAGGCTGATTCCCGCCCGGCGCGGTTACCGTCGTTGCCTGCTATAAGTCCCCACGCCTTTATCGTTCTCTTTACTTCCGGCTCTACTGGCGCGCCGCGCCAGATCGTCAAACCCGTAAGTTGCCTGGATGAAGAGGCTCGCTGGCTGGCCGAACGCTGGGGCCAGCGCCTGCAAGGCTGTACGGTTATCGCCTCGGTCACTCATCAGCATCTCTATGGCTTAACTTTCCGAATCATCCTGCCGCTGGCGCTTGGGCTGGTTTTTGACAGTCGCCAGGTATTCTACAGCGAACAGCTTTCGGCTCAGGATGCCAGCCTGCGTCTGGCGCTGATCAGCAGTCCGGCATTTTTACGCCGGCTCGATCGCTCCCTTGCCGCACCGGACTGCCGCTTTATTGTCTCCGCCGGTGGCGAACTGACAGGGTCTGCTGCCCGACAGGTCCGGGAGTGGCTTCAGCAGCCGGTTGATGAAATTTATGGCAGTACCGAAACGGGGGTGCTGGCAACCCGAACCCGCACCTGTGAAAGCGAGCTGTGGCAGCCGTTCAGCCGGGTGATCTTAAGCCAGGATCAACAGCAGCGCTGGTGGGCACGATCCCCGCTGATCCCGGAAGAACAGGGGTTGCGGCTGGATGATAAGCTCGAATTTAACGCGGGAAAATTCCGTCTGTGTGGCCGTTACGATCGCATAGTGAAAATCGAAGACAAACGTGTGTCACTCAGTGAAATCGAGCGCCGGTTACTGGCCTTGCCGCAGGTCACTGATGCCGTCGCGCTGTCGGTAAGCCGCCCTGAGCGCAGTGGGATTGGCGTGGTGCTGGTGCTGGATGCCGACTATGGTGAAAAAGCGCTGGCGGAATTGAAACGCCAGTGGCGTCACGAACTGCACCGCTGGCTGGAGCCGGTCGCGATGCCCCGTTACTGGCGGATTGTCAAAGCGATCCCGCATAACAGCCAGAGTAAGCGCGCATGGCCCCAAATTCAGGAGTTATTTTATGCTGCCCGTTGAAATTTCCTGCCAGCAACTCGCTGACAGCGCCGTGCTGATACTGCGAGTGGAGCCCGACCTGTTCTGGTTCCGTGGCCACTTTCCCGGCCAGCCGATCCTGCCCGGCGTCGCCCAGACGGACTGGGTGATGCACTATGGTGTGGAGCTGCTGGCCCCCGGCAAACACTTCTCCGCTATCGAAAACATCAAATTTCAGCAGCCCATTCTGCCGGGTAACACCCTGCGCCTGACGCTGAACTGGCAGGCGGAGAAAAACCGGCTGGTGTTCGATTACGAAATATTGAACGGTGAGCAGGCACTGCGCGCCAGCAGCGGGAAAATTTCCCTGTGCTGACCGCAGAGTTCAAACCCTGCGTGGTGATCCCCTGTTACAACCACGGGGCAATGATGGCTTCCGTGCTGTCACGCCTGTCGCCTTTGGGTCTACCGGTTATTATCGTCGACGATGGCAGCGATGAAATCACCCGTGCTCAGCTTGCTCCCTTACTGACGGAGCAGATTACCCTGATCCGCCTGTCTGAAAATCAGGGCAAAGGTGCCGCCGTGATGCGTGGATTACAGGCCGCCACTGCCGCCGGATTCAGCCATGCCCTGCAGGTAGATGCCGATGGACAGCATCAGATTGAGGACAGCCCGAAACTGCTGGCCGAGGCCCGTCTTCATCCGGAATGCCTGATATCGGGCCAGCCTTTGTATGATGACTCGATCCCTAAATCACGTCTGTATGGCCGCTATATCACCCATTTCTGGGTCTGGATAGAAACCCTTTCTCTGTCGATCAAAGACAGCATGTGTGGCTTCAGGGTCTACCCGCTGGCACCAGTGCAGGCGCTGAGGCACCCCATTGGGCAGCGCATGGATTTTGATACTGAGATCATGGTCCGCCTCTACTGGCGGGGGACGCCCAGCCGTTTTATTCCCACCCGCGTCACCTATCCACTGGATGGCCTCTCTCATTTCGATGCGCTGCATGACAACCTGCGGATTTCCTGGATGCACACCCGTCTGTTCTTCGGCATGCTGCCCCGAATCCCTTCGCTGCTGAAAAAGCGGCGGGATCGGCACTGGGCAGGCGTTCAGGAGCGTAAAGGCCTGGCCGGACTGAAATTCATGCTATGGGTTTACCGTACTTTTGGCCGCGGCCTGTTCACGCTGCTGCTTTGGCCGGTCACGGGCTTCTACTGGTTAAGTGGTGGGGCGCAGCGCGAGGCTTCGCGTCAGTGGTTAAAGACCATCAGCGATTATGCCAGCGAGCATAGTATTGCTCTGCCAGGTAAGCTGAACAGCTTCAGGCACTTTCTGCGCTTCGGCGAATCGATGCTGGATAAACCGGCCAGCTGGCGCGGCGATCTGCGCTGGGGGAAAGAGATCGACTTCGCACCGGGGGCTGAACAGGCTATAGCTGAGGGTAAACCGGGCGGCAAGCTGATTCTGGCTTCGCATCTGGGCGATATCGAAGCCTGCCGTGCCCTGGCTCAGCAGGTGAGTGGCCTGGTGATCAACGCGCTGGTGTTTACCGATAATGCCCAACGTTTTCGTCAGGTGATGGAAGAGATTGCCCCGCAGGCCAGCCAGCATCTGATCCCGGTGACGGAGATCGGGCCGGACACCGCCATCCTGCTGCAACAGAAGCTGGATGCCGGTGAATGGATCGCCATCGTTGGCGATCGCACCGCGGTAAACCGGCAGCGCGGTGGCGTAAGAAGGGTCATCTGGAGTCGTTTCCTGGGTAAGCCTGCGCCTTTCCCTCAGGGGCCGTTTGTGCTGGCCGCGGCGTTACGTTGCCCGGTACTGCTGATGTTTGCCCTGCGCGAAAACAGCATGCTGCGCGTGCACTGTGAACCCTTTGCCGATCCGCTGCTGTTGCCGCGTCCAACCCGCCAGCAGGCTTTACAGCAAGCTGTTGATCGCTATGCCGCGAGGCTGGAGCACCATGCGCTGCTTGCGCCGCTGGACTGGTTTAACTTTTTTGATTTCTGGCAGTTGCCGGAATCCCCGCACACTCAAGAGAAAGAGGAATAACAGTGCTGAACGATCCCCGTTTTTCTGTTGAAGTTGAGCTGACCATTCCATTTCATGATGTGGATGCCATGGGCGTTGTCTGGCACGGTAACTATTTCCGCTATTTTGAAGTCGCGCGGGAAAAGCTGCTGGGCAAATTCAACTACGGCTACCGTGAGATGAAAGCCTCTGGCTATCTGTGGCCGGTGGTTGATACGCGGGTGAAATACCGTGGAGCGCTGACTTTTGAGCAAACTGTTCGCGTGCGCGCCACTTTAGAAGAGGTGGAAAACCGCCTGCGGATTGGCTATCAGATTTTCGATACCCTCAGCGGCAAGCGTCTCACTACCGGTTACACCATTCAGGTCGCGGTGGAAGAGGGCAGTCAGGAGCTGAGTTTCGTCTCACCGCCCGTTTTATTTGAACGCCTGGGAGTGCAACCATGATCAAATTCCTGCTCGCCGGATTGATGCTGTTCAGCGCCGCCACTCAGGCGGTGACGCTGGAGGCGTTGCAGCAGCGCTTTGCCAGCCAGCCGGTTGTGCGCGCTGATTTCACCCAGCTCCGGCAGATTAAAGGTATGCCGCAACCGCTGAAATCCAGCGGTGAGCTGCTGATTGCCCGGGATAAAGGGCTGTGGTGGCATCAGGCGAAACCCTTTCCGCTGACGCTGGTGCTGGATGATAAACGGATGGTGCAGGTGATGAACGGCCAGGCGCCGCAAATCGTTACCGCAGAGACTAACCCGCAGATGTTCCAGTTCAACCATCTGTTGCGCGCCCTGTTCCAGGCGGACAGGAAAGTGCTTGAGCAAAATTTCACCCTGGATTTCCAGGATCTGGGCCAGCAGAAATGGCAGCTGATCCTGACGCCGAAAACCTCGCCGCTGGATAAGCTGTTCAACACCATCACCCTTCAGGGCGCTGACTATCTGGATGCCATACAGCTCAACGATCGTCAGGGTGACACTACCGATATCACCCTGAGCAATCAGCGCCTCACACCTGCCCGCCTGACTGACGAAGAGCAGCAACGTTTTGTTTTCTGATGCACCTAAGCGCCTGGCGCTCGGCTGGCTGGCTGTCTGTTTGCTGCTGATTGCGGCACTGGTGGCCTTACTGCCCAGAGCGACCCTCAACAGCAGCGTGCTGGCTTTACTGCCGGAGCAGACCATGGGCGATATTCCTGCCGATCTGCAACAGGGCTTTATGCAGCGGCTCGATCGTCAACTGGTCTGGCTGGTCAGTGCAGGCGATCGGCCCGATCCGCAAGTGGCGAACTGGCTGCTTCAGCAGTTGCAGGCCATGCCCTCGCTGCACTCGGTGCAGGGGCCAATGGCTGCCGATCGTCAGCAGGCTTGGGGGAAATTTGCCTGGCAGCACCGCAACGCGACGATCGATCCCGCGACCCGTGCCCGGTTACAGCAGGGAGGGCAGGCTCAGGGGGAATGGGTGTTGGGGCAGCTCTATTCTGCTTTCGCTGGCGTCAGCGGTCAGGAGTTAACGCACGATCCGTTACTGCTGGTGCGGGGTGCGCAACTGGCGATGCAGCAAAACAGCGGGCGGCTGGGACTCAGCCAGGGCTGGCTGACCACTACCGATCCGCAGGGCAGGGTCTGGTACTTCCTGCATGCTGAGCTTAAGGGCAACTCATTTGATATGCAGCAAAGCCATGCGGTGGTGGCGCAGCTTGCTGAACTGAAGGCTGAATTACATGCCAGGTATCCCGACGCGCAACTGTTGTCCCGCGGCACGGTGTATTTCAGCGATTTTGCCAGCCAGCAGGCGAAACATGATGTCTCCACGCTGGGGGTGGCGACTGTTATCGGTGTGCTGCTGCTGGTGTTCTCCGTATTCCGCTCCCCCCGTCCACTGGTGCTGTGCGCGCTTTCTGTAGGCGTTGGCGCGCTGGCTGGGATTACCGTCACGCTGCTGGTGTTCGGTGAACTGCACCTGATGACGCTGGTGATGAGCCTGAGCATTGTCGGCATCTCTGCCGACTATACGCTCTATTATCTCACCGAACGGATGGTGCATGGCGCGGAAGCCACGCCTGCACAAAGCCTGCAAAAAGTGATTCGGGCGCTGTTGCTGGCGCTTGGCACCACGGCAATTGCCTGGCTGATTATGGTGCTGGCACCGTTCCCCGGCATCCGCCAGCTGGCGGTATTTGCCGCTGTGGGATTGACGGCTTCCTGCCTGACGGTGATCTGCTGGTATCCGCTGCTGGTGAAAGGCCTGCCTGTCCGGCCAGTGCCCTTGATGCCTCTGATGGCGCGCTGGCTGGGTGGCTGGCGGCGAAACCCTGCAGTTCGCTTCGGTGTGCCGCTGCTGGTGGCAATAATCTCTCTCGCGGGCCTGGCAAAACTGCACGTCGATGATGATATTTCGCAGTTACAGACCCTGCCGCCCGCTTTGCTGGCCCAGGAAAAGCAGATTGCCGCCCTCACCGGCCAGGGTGCCGATCAGACCTGGATGGTGGTTTACGGCACGACCCCAGAGCAGACGTTGCAGCGCCTCGAAGCCCTGGCACCTGAGCTGGCGAAGGCTAAAGATGATCACTGGCTGAAAAATTATCGCCTGCTGCCGCTGGCTTCGCAGGCACAACAGCAGCGTGACCATAAGCTGTTGCAGAGTGCAGCACCAGGGGTGATGAAGGCGTTAAAAGAGGCGGGCGTTCAGGTGGCCGATCCGGATTTGTCTGCCATGACGTTGACGCCACAGCAGTGGCTGTCCAGCCCGAACAGCGAGGGCTGGCGTCTGTTGTGGCTCTCCGTTTCGGCTGGCCGCAGCGGTGTGCTGGTGCCGGTAGAAGGGGTGAGTAACAGCGCCGCTTTAGCCGGCGTGGCGGAAAAACTGCCGGGCGTGAGCTGGATTGACCGTAAGTCCACTTTTGACCAGCTGTTTGCCTTCTACCGGACGCTGCTGGGCTGGCTGCTGGCCGCCGCGCTGGTGGCAATTGCGCTGAGCTATATGGTACGGCTTGGCATGCGCCGGGGGGCAGTCAGCGTACTCCCCTCCGTTCTCTCTCTGGGAGGCGGGCTGTCAGCCCTGGCCCTCTCCGGGCATTCGCTGAACCTGTTTTCTCTGCTGGCGCTGGTGCTGGTGCTGGGGATCGGCATTAATTACACGTTGTTCTTCAGTAATCCCCGTGGCACGCCGATAACCTCTTTACTGGCGGTCACGCTGGCGATGGCCACGACCTTACTGACGCTCGGGATGCTGGTATTCAGCAGTACACAGGCTATTGCCAGCTTCGGTATTGTGCTGTGCAGCGGCATATTTACCGCTTTTCTGCTGGCACCGCTGGCCATGCCGCCCAAAAGGAAAAAAGATGAGAGTGATTGTTGCGGCCTTACTGGCTCTGCTGCTGGCCGGGTGTGCCAGCAAACCCGACAGGGCTAAGCCTGAGGCCTGGCTGAAGCCCGGCGTGAAGGTGACGTTGCCTGCACCAGGCATCGATCCTGCCTTCAATCAGCAGCAGTTACTGACCGGCACCTTTAAAGGTAAAAAGCAGTCACTGCTGGTGCTGTTAAGCGCTGATGATCAACAACTGACGCTGGCCGGGCTGTCGTCGCTGGGGATCCGGTTGTTCAGAGTGACCTACAATCAGTCCGGCATCCATACTGAGCAATCTATTGTGCTGCCGGAAATGCCTCCGGCGAGCCAGGTACTGGCTGATATTATGCTCAGCCACTGGCCGGTTGCGGCATGGCAGGGGCATTTACCCGCGGGCTGGACGTTAAAAGAGAGCGGCGATCGCCGTCAGCTGCGCGACAATAAAGGCCAGCTAATCGCTGAGATCCGCTATATGCAACGCGGATCGCAACGTGAGCCGGTCAGCATTCAGCAGTTTGCTTTCGGTTATCAGATACTTATTCAACATCTGGACTCACAATGATCTACATTTCGGCGGTTGGTATGCTCAGCGCCCTGGGCAAGGATCTCGCAGCAACGGCAGAAAATCTTGCCCGTGGAGTAGCGCCGGGTATGCGGCCTGACGAGGGCTGGCTTCTGCACGGTAAACCCTGCTGGACCGGACGGGTGGACGCAGAGTTGCCAGCCATCCCTGATTCACTGGCCGCGCACCGCAGCCGCAATAATCAGCTGCTGCTGGCCGCACTGCGCCAGATTCAGCCTCAGGTTGATGAAGCTGTCGCGAAATTTGGCCGGGAGCGCGTTGCTGTGGTGTTGGGAACCAGCACCTCAGGACTGGATGAATCGGACAAGCTGGTGAGTGGGCAGGCTGCTGGTTATCACTACTCTCAACAGGAGCTTGGCGATCCTTCCCGCTTCCTGGCTTATCATCTGGCGTTGACCGGCCCGGCTTATACTCTGTCCACCGCCTGTTCTTCCAGTGCCAGAGCGATAATCAGCGGGCAGCGATTGATAGAATCAGGCCTCGCCGATGTGGCGATTGTCGGCGGTGCCGATACCCTCAGCCGGATGCCGATCAACGGCTTTGACAGCCTGGAGTCGCTCTCTCCGGTACGCTGCGCCCCTTTCAGCAAACAGCGCGACGGCATCACTATCGGTGAAGGCGCTGCGCTGATGCTGCTGACAAAAGAGCCTCAGGCCATCGCCGTGCTGGGCACGGGAGAATCCTCAGATGCCTGGCACATGTCTGCTCCGCATCCTCAGGGCGAGGGGGCGATTCGGGCCATCACGATGGCGCTGAAACAGGCGCAGCTGCCTGCCGGTGCGCTGGGATATATCAATCTGCATGGCACCGCTACCCGGCTGAACGATCAGATTGAGGCGGACGTGGTGAACAAAATTTTTGGTAACAGCGTACCTTGCAGCTCGACCAAACATCTGACCGGCCATACGCTGGGCGCGGCCGGTATCTGTGAAGCGGCACTGAGCTGGCTGTTACTGACGCAGCCCATTTCATTGCCGCCGCAGGATTTCACCCTGGCAGAGCAGGATGATACGCTGGCAGATTGTGGGCTGTTAGTGCAGCCGCAACCTTTAACAGGTACTGCGGTGATGAGTAACTCTTTCGCCTTTGGCGGCAACAATACCTGCCTGATTTTAGGAAAGACTGATGGTTGAATACAGCACGGCGGCAGAGTATCTGCCGCATGAAGCGCCAATGGTGCTGGTGGATAAGGTGATTTCAGTCAGCGAAGAGCGCGCCTGCTGTCAGGTTAAGATAGAAGAGGGCATCTTAAGCCCGTTTCTTAACCCGCAGGGGGCGCTTCCCGCCTGGTTTGGCATTGAGATTATCGCCCAGACTATCGGTGTCTGGTCTGGCTGGCATGGCCGCCAGCTTCACGACAATAAACCTGCACCCGGAATGCTGCTGGGGGGCCGTGGATACCGCTGCAAGGCGGCTGTTTTTCCGGCCGGTGCCACGCTTGAGGTGACGGTAACGCTGCTGATGCGCGATGAGAAAATTGGCAGTTTCGAAGGGCTGATTACCCTTGATGGCGAACTTTATGCCAGCGGCAGGCTGAACACTTATCAGCCCGATCGCCATGAACTACACCAACTTTTGCAACAGGGTAATAACGGATGACGCGTTCTGTACTGGTCACAGGTGGCAGTAAAGGCATTGGCAGGGCGATAGCTCTGCGCCTTGCCACCGAAGGTTTCACCGTCGTTGTGCATTATCACAGCGACCGCGCCGGGGCAGAAGAGACCCTGAGTCAACTGCAACAGGCGGGGGGCAATGGCCGCTGTCTGGGATTTGATATTGCCAACAGAGAGCAATGTCGCACGCTGATTGAGCAGGACATTACCGATCACGGAGCCTATTACGGCGTGGTCAGCAATGCCGGGATTACGCGCGATGGTGCTTTTCCGGCTCTGAGCGAAGATGACTGGGACAGCGTTATTCATACCAATCTGGACAGTTTTTACAATGTGATCCATCCGTGCATTATGCCAATGATCGGGCTGCGTAAAGGGGGGCGTATCATTACGCTTTCTTCTGTTTCCGGGCTGATGGGCAATCGCGGGCAGGTCAATTACAGCGCGGCCAAAGCGGGGATCATTGGGGCGACCAAAGCCCTGGCGATTGAGCTGGCGAAGCGCAAAATTACCGTTAACTGTATAGCCCCGGGCCTGATTGATACCGGCATGATCCAGATGGAGCCAGTGGCAGTGGAAGAGGCGATGAAGATGATCCCGATGAAGCGCATGGGGCAGGCAGAAGAAGTGGCGGGGCTGGCGAGCTATCTGATGTCAGATATTGCCGGTTACGTGACCCGCCAGGTAATTTCGATCAACGGTGGCATGCTGTGATGCGCCGCGTAGTGGTAACCGGTATGGGCGGCGTCACTGCTTTTGGTAACAGCTGGCCGGAGATTTCGGCACGGATCAGGGCGGGCCGCAATGCGGTGCGTAAGATGCCGGAGTGGCAGGTGTACGAGGGGCTCAATACGCTGCTGGGCGCACCGGTCGATGATTTCACACTGCCGGAGCACTATACCCGAAAGCGTATCCGCTCGATGGGAAGAGTCTCGCTGATGGCCACCAGAGCCAGTGAACTGGCGCTGGAACAGGCGGGCTTGCTGGGCAATCCGGTGCTGACCAGTGGCGAAACCGGTATTGCCTACGGCTCGTCAACCGGCAGCACGGGGCCGGTCAGTGAGTTCGCCACGATGCTGACCGAAAAGCACACCAATAACATCACCGGCACCACTTATGTACAGATGATGCCGCATACGGCGGCGGTGAATGCCGGTCTGTTCTTTGGGCTGCGGGGCAGGGTAATCCCGACCTCCAGCGCCTGCACTTCCGGCAGTCAGGCTATAGGGTATGCGTGGGAAGCTATCCGTCATGGTTATCAGACGGTGATGGTGGCGGGCGGCGCAGAGGAGTTGTGTCCGTCAGAAGCCGCAGTGTTTGACACGCTGTTTGCCACCAGCCAGCGCAACGATTCGCCAGAGAGCACGCCTTCTCCCTTTGATAAAATGCGTGACGGGCTGGTGATTGGTGAAGGTGCGGGCACGCTGGTGCTGGAAGAGCTGGAGCACGCAAAGGCTCGCGGTGCCACTGTCTACGCCGAAATTGTCGGGTTTTACACTAACTGCGATGCGGCGCACATTACCCAGCCCCAGCGTGAGACCATGCAGGTCTGTATTGAAGGCGCATTGAAAATGGCCGGGCTGAGAGCGGAAGATATTGGCTATCTCAACGCGCACGGTACGGCAACGGAACGGGGAGATGTGGCGGAGAGCCAGGCCACAGCGGCCATTTTTGGCAGGCGCACGCCGATCTCATCCTTTAAAAGTTACTTCGGTCACACGCTGGGAGCCTGTGGGGCGCTGGAAGCCTGGCTGAGCATCGAGATGATGCGGGAAGGGTGGTTTGCGCCGACGCTGAATCTGACTGAGCCTTCTGAAGAGTGTGGCGAGCTGGATTACATCATGCATCAGCCGCGCGAAATAACCACGGATTACGTCCAGTCCAATAATTTTGCTTTTGGCGGCATCAATACTTCGTTGATATTCCGTCGCTGGAAGGATCAGGCGTAAATTTGTCGTAAAGGTCAGCTCCCTGTCGGTGCTGACCTCTGTCAGGCGGTGCTGCCGGATCCGCAGGGATTACCAGCCCAGTCTCAGTTCTGTCATCATCCGATCGCGCCCTCATACTTAACCTCTCTTTAATAGTCCGCTATCTGAACTATAACTGTCTGAATTTTACCCGCCTGTACCAAAATAGTCTTGAGTTCTGCTGGCTACATTTTCAGCTTGCAATTAAGATTCTTCTGACGATAATCGCAAGCCGAATAATAACTATTATCACTCGCATTAATTGTCAGGGAATCGTAATGGCCTCTCTCTCTTCATCACACGCTCGTTTCAGATTAACTCTGCTGGCTGCAGTTATAGGTTCGGTGACTTCCCCAGCCTTTGCCGCAGAGAGCACTAAAAAAAGCCCGGCAACCGACGACACTATGACGGTAGTGGCAAAACCGGATGACAATTTTAAGGCTGGCGGCGATCAACTGGTGCCAGCTTATCTGGATGGTCAGATAGCGAATGGTGGACGCCTGGGGATGTTGGGCGAGCAGGAAGCTAAAAACGTTCCTTTCAACGTGATCGGCTATACCGCCAAAATGATCCAGGATCAGCAGGCCACCACGCTGAAAGATGTCGTTGCCAACGACGCTTCCGTGCAGAATGTTCAGGGTTATGGCAACTTTGCGGAAACTTACCGTATCCGTGGGTTTGATCTGGATGGCGATGATATGACGCTGGGTGGTCTGCCTGGCGTGATGCCACGTCAGGTTGTCTCCACCCAGATGATTGACCGTGTGGAAGTGTTCAAAGGTTCGAATGCGCTGATCAACGGTTCAGCCTCTTCTGGCGTGGGTGGGATGATTAATCTCGAACCCAAACATGCTGACGATACCCCTCTGACGCGCATTGGCGTGGATTACACCTCTTCATCACAGGTGGGGACTACGCTGGATGCCGGTCGTCGTTTTGGCGATGAGAATCAGTGGGGGGCCAGGGTAAACCTGCTGCACCGCGAAGGGGAAACGGCGGTGGATAATGAAAAACGCCGGACCACTGTCGCCTCTGTGGGACTGGATTATCGCGGTGACAATCTGCGGACGTCGCTGGATCTGGGCTACCAGAAACAGGCTTATCATGGCGGACGTCTGGGGGTGAACATCAGCGGCGTGGACTTCATTCCTGAAGTGCCCCGTGCCACCAGCAACTACAGTCAGGACTGGGTTTACAGCGATCTGGAAAGCGAATTTGGCATGGCCAGAGCGGAATATGATATCGCGCCGGACTGGACGCTGTACGGCGCAATGGGCGGACAGCACTCGCATGAAACGGGGGCTTACGCCTCGCCAAAGCTCACTGATGCAGAGGGGGCTGCCACCATTGGGCGCATGGACACCAATAAAATTGTCGATGCCTTTAGCGGCCAGGCTGGCGTTCGGGGCAAATTTGACACCGGCGTGGTGAGCCACAGTGTGAACCTGGGCTATGCTGCGCAAACTAAGCGTGAAAAAACCTCCTATGGCATGGCGCTGACCTCATCGGCTACCAATATCTACGACACCACTGCTGTTGCAGCACCTGAAAATACCTACTTTGGTGGCGATCTGGATGACCCGCGTCCCACCAGCCGCATCCGTACCGAGGGGCTGCTGCTTTCCGATACGCTGGGCTTTGTGGATGACAAAATTTTACTGACCGTGGGTGCCCGTCATCAGAAAGTCGTGGTGCGTAACTATGCCTACGGCACGGCAGCCGAAGATACCGATGCCCGCTTCACCAAATCCCGCTGGACGCCGGGCTACGGCCTGGTGGTCAAACCCTGGGAGACTGTCTCTTTCTATGCCAATCACATTGAGGCATTACAGCCTGGCGAAACGGCCTCTACGGGCGCGCTGAACGTAGGGCAGGTCACGGGCATTTCCCTTTCCAAACAGAATGAAGTGGGCATGAAAGTAGATTACGGCAACGTCGGCGGTACGCTGGCGCTGTTTGAAATCAAAAAGCCTACCGGCATCATCAATCAGCAAACCGGCATGTTTGGTCTGAATGGCGAGCAGCGCAACCGGGGAGTGGAACTGAACATCTTTGGTGAACCTGTCTACGGCCTGCGTCTGAACGGCAGTGCGACCTGGCTGGATGCGAAGATGAGCAAAACCGAAAACGGGACTTACGATGGTAAAGACGCGATTGGCGTGGCGAATTTTTATAGCGTGCTGAGTGCGGAATATGACATCAAGCCGGTGGATGGGCTGACAGCTACCGCTCGCCTTACGCACTCTGGTTCACAGTATGCTGACCAGGCTAACACCAAAAAACTCGACAGTTACACCACGCTCGATCTGGGTATGCGTTACCGCATGAAAGTGCAGCAGAACGATCTGACCTGGCGGCTGGCGGTGGAGAACGTCACCAATGAGAAATACTGGTCGGGGGTGGAAAGCTATGGCACTTACATCTATCAGGGCGATCCGCGAGAGTTGAAACTCTCCCTCTCTTACGATTTCTAATCCGGACGGCCCGTGCTGAGCTGCCAGGGATGGCGCTTTTGGCGTCTTTGTGAAAGGCACAGGCTCCCTGAGCCTGCACTTTGTTTTTAAATTCAGGCGGGCCACTTATGTGGTCCGTTTTAATATCGGAAACAGAATAAAAATCAGCGGGTTTAGCTTAAGTAAACGGATGTGGAAAGATCAGCTTACAGTGGAGTGATACAGAAGATCTTTAAATGCGACTGACCATTTTACCAGGGCATTACTGTGCTATAGTATAGTCCTTCTGCCACCCGTGGCAGAAAGCATGACAGGGAAGCGTCAAAGCATAATAAAGAAGATAAAAATGAACTCACACCCTGAAAACGATTACCCCAAAGAACCCCGTCTTCCCCTTGATGACGCGCAGTTTGCTATTGTGGTGCTGGCTCTGACGTCGTTCACGCTGATAGGCTTTGTGCTTTCAGTAACGCTGTGGATGACCTGACAGTTATCCCTTCTGCTTCAACTTGATTATCTGGCTCCTGATCTCCAGCGCGTAGGGCTCATAAATCGTCCGGTTACCGTTGGCATCCGGCAAACCAAACAGGCCGCCGGGAGAGCGCCGATCGTCGGCCCAGGAGGGGTAATCCACCGCCGGGAACAGCGAAATGCCCTCTACGGCCACGCCCTTGTCCATCGCTACACCCACCTGCTCAGCCACCCCTTTTAACCAGGGAATACGCATCTCGCCTTCTGCACCGGTTTCGGCAATCAGCAGTGGCCGTTGATAGCGCTGCCAGACTTCGGCAAGCTGAGACGAGAGAGGGCGGTATTCAGGCTGATGGGCCGCAAGCGGCTCGCCATCAACAAACCACTGGTTATCCGGGTAATAAGTCAGCCCTATGATATCCAGCAGCGACGGATCGCCACCCAGTTCCGGGTTAAGACGGCCACCCAGCATATCCCAGGCTTCAAACTGCGCCTCATGCTGAGCGCGCGCTTCCTGGCGGCTGGCTGGATACTCCGCGTGCCCCGCGACATTGACTAAAGGATCGGTCAGCACAAACCTCGCCTCTGGCAGCACCTCACGAATGGCATGCATGGCCGCTACCGAGGCCCTTACCAGCTGCTGTTTTAACTCGCGGCCACGGCCTGTGACGTTGGGATTAAAAAACGCCACGTCCGCCCCGGCCCATGACCAGAATGAAATCTGGTTCATCGGGGTGAAGAAGGGGGCCGTCTCTCCTTCATCACGCATCAGGGTGGCGGCAGCCCTGGCAAAGGCGGTAAAGCGGTCAACAAAAGCTGGCTGCCAGATATCCAGCCCGTCCGGCCAGCCAAAATGGGCCAGCTCCCAGATCATCTCCATCCCCTGATTTTTTGCCGCCTGCAACATCGGCAGAAAAGTTGACCAGTCATACTCGCCGGGCGTTTTCTCAATCAGATACCAGCGTGCGCCATCCCGGGCGGTGAGTATCCGTTCCTGCGCCAGTTGGCTATAATCTCTCTCCAGCAGAATATCGTGCCCGCTGTTGATCACCAGATCCAGCCGCTTGCCTGCTCCACGACAGGCAGTAGAGCAGGCAAAACTGCCCTGATAAAAACTTCTGAACAACTGGGGGGTGTGCCGCATCACCGGGTTGTCCGGCGTTTCGCTGTTCATGGGATCTTCCTCATCGCAAAGAGTCGAACGCGTTGGGCTAAGTTTAGACTAATTGCTCATGCCGGCCGCATTCAGAACAGTCGCATGACAATCTGACCCGACTGGACTGATAATGCATCCGGTAGCCTCTTTTCTTCGAACTAAGGATCAAGAATGGCCGAAGCCTTTACCCCGGAACCTGAAGAGCCGGCCTTTACACAGAACCGTCTGACCCGCGCCGTATCACCACTGGTGCAAAACCATCCCGACCACAGCGGCATTCATCCGCTGGAAGATGGTCTGGATGCTTTTGCCGCCCGTTATCTGCTGATGACAATGGCGGAGCACAGCCTCGATATTCAGTACTACATCTGGCAGAACGATATGTCTGGCCGGTTGCTGTTCAGCGCGGTACTGCAGGCAGCACGGCGAGGTGTAAAGGTGCGCCTGCTGCTTGATGACAACAACACCATGGGGCTGGATGAGACGCTGAGCCAGCTTAGCGCGCATCCCAATATTGAAATACGTCTGTTTAATCCCTTTTCGTTCCGGACCCTGCGAGCGCTGGGCTACCTCACCGACTTTGCGCGACTCAACCGGCGGATGCACAACAAAAGCTTTACCGTGGATGGTCTGGTCACCATCGTCGGCGGAAGGAACGTTGGCGATGAGTATTTTGGCGCGGGAGAAGAGCCGCTGTTTTCCGATCTGGATGTCCTCGCCCTCGGCCCGGTGGTCGATGAGGTAACCAGAGACTTTGACCGCTACTGGATAAGCCGGGCGGTGGAGCCCTTCACTAAAGTGGTGGAAGCGGATGAAGCCCTGGCGGATTCCGCCGTCTCACTGCCGGAAGCCTGGCACAGTAATCCCCAGGTAAAACGCTATCTCGAACGTATTCATGCCTCATCCTTTGTGAATCAGCTTGAAGCTGGCGATCTGCCGCTGGTATGGGCAAAAACCCGCCTGCTGAGTGACGATCCCCGCAAAGGTCTGGGCCGGGCCAGAGCCGGTTCCTTACTACCCCAGCGTATGCTGGAGGTGATAGGCAGGCCGCAGTCGCAGTTTGATATCATTTCCGCCTATTTTGTCCCCACGCGAGCCGGGGTGGCGCAGCTGCTGTCGCTGGTGAGGAAAGGGGTTAAAATCGCTATTCTGACCAACTCACTGGCGGCGAATGATGTCTCAATTGTGCATGCTGGTTATGCCAAGTGGCGGAAAAAACTGTTGCGGCACGGCATCACTCTTTATGAACTGAAACCCCATAACGATACCCGCGAAACGCCACACGACAGAGGCCTGACCGGTAATTCTGGCTCCAGTTTGCATGCTAAAACCTTCAGTGTGGATAACGAAAAAGTGTTTATTGGCTCTTTTAACTTTGATCCGCGCTCGGCAATGCTCAACACGGAAATGGGCTTCGTTATTGAGAGTGAATCTCTGGCCACCACCATCCACCAACGCTTTGTTAAACATATTCAGGAGCGCGCCTGGACGCTGCGTCTGGATAAATGGGGCAGGGTAAACTGGATTGAGTATCCGGGAGAGGGTGAAAAGGAGATTGTTCACAAACATGAACCCCGCACCCGCTTTATGCAACGTCTGCTGGTTCGTCTGGTCTGGCGACTGCCGATTGAATGGTTACTCTAGGGTAAAAACCGCCCGCTCAGCAATCTGAGCGGGCAGATATTCAGCTCTTACGCTGCGTTTTACCGGAGAAGAGGAAGCGCAGGAGAGGGATCCGCAGATGGATCTCGTAGAGAATAAAGGCGATACCAAATACAAACATCAGGCCGGTAAAGAAGCCCAAAGTATCATTGCTGATTTTTGGCACCAGAAAAATCCCGAAGAGAATGGTCAGAGGATGGTGCACCAGATAGATAAACAGCGAGGCATTAACCAGATAAGTGACGCGCGGAGAGTGTGAGTTAAGCAGACGATGTCCCAGCGAGAACACCACGTTCACCATCCACAGCCCCATCATCATCGACACCACGGCATCAATCTCATACAGCCAGCCTTCGCCTTTGCTCCAGGTCTGATTGGCCACATAGGCGATAAACGCCAGCACCGACCCAATGAATGTCCAGGGAACGGGCTTGATAAACAGCGCTTTAATTGCCGGATATTTCCATGACATTGCGCCCAGTACGAAAAACGGCAGATAGAACAGAGACTGCATCACGGCATAATTAAACAGGCCATCGCTAAGCACTTCCGGAGCAAAAATAAACAACAGACGGCGAACGGCTCCCCAGCCAAGGCTGCAAAGCAGAATAGCGAAGGTTAATTTAAACCAGGTCAGTTCGGAATAATCTGTTTTTGATCCCTTGCCGTCACGCAGCCACTTAAATACCCAAAAGCCAGCAGCCGTGAGCACGACCAGGACCAGAAGGAACCATAAATGAGAAATCAGATCCCAGGAAAGGGCATTAAATTTTTGATAGAAACTGAAGGTGTGCCAGTCACCGATTTTATTGGTCCAGGCTTTTATCATAAAGAACTGCGGTACGGTGAGCAGCGGAATCGCTGCCAGCATAGGAATACCTACCCTTTCCACCCTGACCTTAAGCCAGTGCTGAGAGTTATAGCGCAGATAAAGCATGTAAGAAAAGTAGCCGGAAATGACAAAAAACACCTGCATACGGAAGGCGTGAATGAAATCATTAAACAGCGTCAGCCATTCTGAAGGTGCCGGGCTGTTTACCGCCCAGGGCTGTGTGGAATAAATCAGGGAAACGTGGAAGGGAACGCCCAACAACATTAAATAGGCCCTGATTGAATCAAAAAAATACTCTCGTTCCTGTGTTTTGGTCGTCATATTCATCCAGTATTCAACACGTTATTACCTTGGCTCGCCCTGAGCCACGCTAAAGCTTTGCGCTCACTGTAAGTGAGAAATCACAAGGTTACTATCAGGGTAATCTGGATCGGCTAAACGCTTGAGAAACAGGCGCTAAGCGGCCTCATTACTGAGAACTAAATCACGGTCGTACTGTCAGAATGCTGAATAATCCATTAAGATGGATCGAATTGATTTAAGCACACGAAAGGGGGGATGTGCTGACTAAAATGAAAAATAAGCCGGAACTGAATAAATTGCGCTGGTGTAGCGTGGCGGTTTTGCTGTCGATGTATGCCAGCTCAAGCTGGGCTTTCAACATTGATGATGTGGCAAAGCAGGCTAAAGATTTGGCAGGGAAGGGATATGAAGCGCCGAAAAGCAATTTGCCTTCTCAATTGCGCGATATGAAATATGCTGATTATCAGCAGATTCAGTTCAATCGTGACAAAGCTTACTGGAGTAAGCTGAAGACCCCATTCAAACTTGAGTTCTATCATCAGGGGATGTACTTCGACACGCCGGTGCAGATTAATGAAGTCACCGCATCAACGGTTCGACAGATTAAATATTCGCCTGACTATTTTAACTTCGGCAACGTTAAGCACGATCCGGAAACGGTTAAGAACCTCGGCTTTGCCGGGTTTAAAGTGCTCTACCCGCTGAACAGCAAAAACAAGAAAGACGACGAGATTTCCAGCTTCCTGGGCGCCAGCTACTTCCGTGTTATCGGCGGTGGTCAGGTCTATGGGCTCTCTTCTCGTGGCCTGGCTATTGATACCGCACTGCCTTCAGGTGAAGAGTTCCCACGCTTTAAAGAGTTCTGGATTGAACGTCCAAAACCTGCTGATAAGCATCTGGTGATCTATGCTTTGCTGGATTCCCCGCGAGCCACTGGCGCCTACCGTTTCACTATTACACCGGGCAAAGAGAGCACCGTAGACGTGCAGTCTAAAGTTTACCTGCGCGATAAAGTTGGCAAGCTGGGCGTGGCACCATTGACCAGCATGTTCCTGTTTGGGCCGAACCAGCCTTCGCCAAACACCAACTTCCGTCCGCAGTTACATGATTCCAACGGTCTCTCTATCCATGCCGGTAACGGCGAATGGATCTGGCGTCCGCTCAACAATCCGAAACACCTGGCGGTCAGCACTTTCACCGTCGAGAATCCGAAAGGCTTTGGATTGCTGCAGCGTGGTCGTGACTTCGATCAGTATCAGGATCTGGACGATCGTTACGATCTCCGCCCAAGCGGCTGGATCGAACCGCAGGGTGACTGGGGTAAAGGCCGCATAGAGCTGGTTGAAATCCCGACTGCGGACGAAACCAACGACAACATCGTTGCCTTCTGGACGCCGGAAAACCTGCCAGATCCTGGCAAAGAGATGAACTTTAAATATCGTCTGCACTTCACCAGTGACGAAGATCAGCTGCATTCGCCAGAGATGGCCTATGTTAAGAGTACGCTGCGTTCCACAGGCGATGTGAAGCAGTCCAACCTGGTGCGCCAGCCTGACGGCACGGTAGCCTTTGTGGTTGACTTCACCGGTAAAGAGATGAGCAAGCTGCCGGATAACACCCCGGTCACGCCTCAGGTCAGTATCGGCAACAACGGTGAGTTGGTGGAGAACAGCGTGCGCTATAATCCAGTGACCAAAGGCTGGCGTCTGGTGATGCGTTTACGCGTCAAAGACAACAAACAGCCAACCGAGATGCGTGCTGCGCTGATGAACGGTGACAAGACGCTGACAGAAACCTGGAGCTATCAGTTGCCTGCCAATGAATAAGCCTACTGTTATACCCACTGATTATATCGATGCGCTGCCCCTTCCCGCCGAGCGGAAAGGGGCGCTGCGTGAGTCGCTGCCTGCGGAGCCCGATCGGGCTTTCAGCCAGCTTCACCAGTCGCTGGCAGACGGCGGCCCGGTAGAGTGTCGCCCTGACGATGCCCCGCTGGAGTCGGTCAAATCGCGTATTGCAATGAGCTGGCCGGATTCCGTGGCGGAGGGAGAGCAGTTCGACACTGATGAACTCGACCGTACCACGCTGAAGGCTATGCCTCGCCACACCCGCTCTTCCATGTATCCGGAAGCCTGGCGCACCAACCCTGTTGGTCGTGCCTGGGATTCTCTGCGTGGCCGTAAGTCTAAGCCGCGCTACAGCGATCCAGAAGAGCAGCGGCAGGAAGATAAGTGGCGTCATGTTGGCTCGATTCGCCGCTACATCCTGTTGCTGCTGACCATTGCCCAGACGGTCGTGGCGACGTGGTACATGAAAACCATTCTGCCTTACCAGGGCTGGGCGCTGATCGATCCTATGGATATGATCAACCAGAACTGGCAGCAGTCGGTGCTGCAGATCCTGCCTTATGTGCTGCAAACAGGGATCCTGTTCCTGTTCGCGGTGCTGTTCTGCTGGGTCTCGGCGGGCTTCTGGACCGCCTTGATGGGCTTCCTGCAGCTGATGATCGGCAAAGACAAGTACAGCATCTCCTATGGTCTGAACGGCGACGAGCCGATCAATCCGGAGCACCGTACTGCGCTGATTATGCCAATCTGTAATGAAGATGTGGAACGCGTCTTTGCCGGCCTGCGTGCAACCTGGGAATCCGTGGTAAGAACGGGTGAACAGCAAAACTTTGACGTCTATATCCTCAGCGACAGTTACAACCCTGACATTGCGTTAGCGGAACAGAAAGCCTGGATGGAGCTGGTTCGTGATGTAGGCGGGGAAGGGCGCATTTTCTATCGTCGTCGTCGTCGCCGCGTGAAGCGTAAAAGCGGTAATATTGATGACTTCTGCCGCCGCTGGGGCAGCCAGTACAGCTACATGGTAGTGCTGGATGCAGACAGCGTGATGAGCGGTGAGTGTCTGACCGGTCTGGTGCGCATGATGGAAGCCAACCCTAACGCCGGTATTATCCAGTCTTCGCCTAAAGCGTCTGGTATGGATACGCTGTATGCCCGCTGTCAGCAGTTTGCGACCCGCGTCTACGGGCCATTGTTTACCGCAGGCCTGCACTTCTGGCAGTTGGGTGAATCCCACTACTGGGGGCATAACGCCATCATCCGCGTGGCACCTTTTATCGAGCACTGTGCTTTAGCACCGCTGCCAGGTGAAGGGTCGTTTGCCGGTTCCATTCTCTCCCACGACTTCGTGGAAGCTGCGCTGATGCGTCGTGCGGGCTGGGGCGTATGGATTGCCTATGACTTGCCGGGCTCCTATGAAGAGTTGCCACCTAACCTGCTGGATGAGCTGAAACGCGACCGCCGCTGGTGTCACGGTAACCTGATGAACTTCCGTCTGTTCCTGGTCAAAGGAATGCACCCGGTTCACCGTGCCGTGTTCCTGACCGGCGTGATGTCCTATCTCTCTGCGCCGCTGTGGTTTATGTTCCTGGCCCTGTCGACGGCGTTGCAGGTGGTGCATACGCTGATGGAGCCGCAATACTTCCTGCAGCCCCGGCAGCTGTTCCCGGTCTGGCCGCAATGGCGTCCTGAACTGGCGATAGCGCTTTTCTCCACCACCATGGTACTGCTGTTCCTGCCAAAACTGCTCAGCATCATGCTGATCTGGTTTAAGGGAGCCAAACCTTACGGTGGCTTCGTGCGGGTAACGGTTTCCCTGTTCCTGGAGATGCTGTTCTCAGTGCTGCTGGCACCGGTCCGTATGCTGTTCCACACCGTGTTTGTGGTCAGCGCGTTCCTGGGCTGGGAAGTGGTCTGGAATTCACCTCAGCGTGACGATGATGCCACGCCGTGGAGCGAGGCTTTCAAGCGTCATGGTTCACAGATGGCGCTGGGTATCGTCTGGGCTGTGGGCATGGGCTGGCTTGACCTGAACTTCCTGTGGTGGCTGGCTCCGATCGTCTTCTCACTGATCCTGTCGCCTTTTGTCTCGGTCTTCTCAAGCCGCTCAACTATGGGTAATGCTTCCAAGCGCGCTAAGCTGTTCCTGATCCCGGAAGAGTTTGAGCCGCCGAAAGAGCTGGTCGATACCGACCGCTATGTGGCGCTGAACCGTGAGCGCGCGCTGAAAGATGGCTTTATGCATGCCGTGTTTAATCCCTCCTTCAACGCCCTGGCCAGTGCTATGGCTACCTCCCGCCACCTGAAAAGTGATGTGCTGGAGTTTGCCCGCGACCGTATGGTTGATCAGGCGCTGAGTGAGTCTCCAGCGAAGCTGGATCGCGATCGCCGCCTGGCGCTGATGAGTGACCCGGTCACCCTGTCCAGGATGCATTACCGCCTGTGGCAACATGCCGACAAGTACCACGACTGGTTTGACTATTATAAGTCGCTGAATATGAATCCTCAGGCGATTCAGAAAGGCAAACTTCAAAGCTAAGCCCGTGGGAAATTAACCAGGGGAATGCCTGAATCTGACATTCAGGCTGAACCGCACAAGACCGGGGGAACTACAGTCTCCCGGTTTTTTTTGCCTGTAATAAACGCGGCTTTGCTGAATCCTTACGAAAATTTTGCTTTCTTTGCCACACGGGCAGCGGACAGTTACTCTACAATGGCTCGATTTATGATATTGACTGGTAAATGATGATTAAGATGATTTTACGGGGTGTGATGGCCGGTCTGGTGGTGATGCTGCTTAGCGGCTGTGGCAGCATTATCAGTCGCACCTTTCCAGGGCAGGGGCATGGGAATCAGTATTATCCGGGCGTACAGTGGGATGTCAGGGATACGCCCTGGCGTTTTCTGACCATTATCGATCTGCCGCTGTCGCTGGTGGTCGATACATTGTTACTGCCGGTGGATGCGAATCACGGGCCTTATGAATGAGCAGCCCGGCTGAAACCGGGCTGGAGTAAAATGCGAAACTGTTGTGCCGGACAGGAAAGCCAGGGTGCTGCTTTCCGGGCAGTACAGTCTCTTTCAGGACGATGGGGCTGAACCCGCCACGCACGCCTCAGAATTTACTGGTAGCGATCGGAGTCACTGTTATCATCTTCCCATTCGTCAGCGGCAGCTTTACCCTCTTCGGTATCCGTCGGTGGCTCAAGCTGGAATTCGCCCTCATCCCACTCATGCAGCGTATTCTCTGGCAGCCACTCCTGACGTAACTCAATTTCATCGAAATCGTCATCAAAAATAGCCTGAGCGGCCAGACCACCACGCAGCGACAGGCATTCGCCTTCATCCCCTTCCTCGGCAAAGAACTCCGCCTGCCACATAATATCGCCATCCTGCATCACGTACTTTTGCAGATTGAACTGGCCCACGGACGCTTCCGATTCTTCCATCTCCGGGTTAGCAGCCAGGAACTCTTCACGCGCGGCATCAATCGCTTCTTCCAGGGTCGCAAACATGCTCATGGGTATCTCCTTACAACATTTTCAGATTTAAAAAGGATAGTCGAAGATCCGCCATGATAAAGCCCGGCAGCTAAAAAAGATGAAAACAAGTTTATAAAGGCGTTTCAGTAAGTTACTGAGGAGGCGGCCGACGGCGCAGGGTCGTCCAGCTATAGATAAAATTGCAGAACACCACGCAGGCGGTGACGATGAAAACGGCACGGAATCCCCAGTGGGCAGAGACAGCGGCACCCATCAACGGGCCGGTAACGTTGCCAATATCCCTGAAGGACTGGTTATAGCTGAATATTCTGCCCGCCACCTGATTGCTGGCGTTATAAATCAGCAGAGTCTGCACCGCCGGAAGCAGGGCGCCATCAGCGGCCCCAAGCAGAAAACGCAGAATACCCAGCTGCAGAGGATTCTGCACAAAGGACATCGGGATCAGCAGCAGCACGGAAACCAGCAGCATGGCGATAAGAATACGTTCTGGCCCGATACGGTCGCCCAGTTTTCCCAGCCGGGGAGCACTCATCAACGCAGCCACGCCGGGCACGGAGGCGATCAGCCCGCTGACAAAAGCCAGATTCTGGATCTCACCCGCCAGCTCCCGGACATACAGCGTCAGGATGGGGGCTATCGATCCTGTGGCTACCTGAATAATCAGCGTGGTGACAAAGAGCGCCATCACCAGTTTTGGCTTCTTAAGCGTGACAAACACCTGATGGGCGCGAAGCATGTCCTTTTTCTGTACCGGAATGAACTCTTCCCGCACCGCAAACAGCGTCATCACAAAACAGATAAACAGCACGCCAGCAGTGATAAAGAACACAGGACGCAGACCGAAACTGTCCGCCAGCAGGCCACCAATCAGTGGGCCAATCAGCGCGCCGCTGACCGCCCCGGTAGAGAGCCAGCCCAGCGCCCAGCCGCTTTTATTGCGGGGCACCTGAGTAGCAATCAGCGCATTGGCGTTGGGCACAAATCCCCCCAGCAGCCCCAGCACGGCCCGCAGCGCCAGAAATTGCCAGATTGAGGTGGCCACTCCCATCAGCATCATCACAATGGCCATACCCAGCGCGGAGCGTAACAGCATAATTTTCCGGCCTTTACGGTCGGCCAGACCGCCCCAGAACGGTGAAGCAATGGCGGAAAACAGGAAGGTAATGCTGAAAACCAGCCCTGACCACATATTCAGTGACTGAGGATCGGTAACGCCAAGCAGTTCAACATACAGCGGCAGGAACGGCATCACCAGACTGAAGGCAATACCCGTAAGAAAACAGCCGCACCAGGCCACAAACAGATTTTTTTGCCAGTTGATCGAAGTAACCGTAACGTCAGCATTAGCCATAGCGCAGTGGGTGACCTGTGGGGAAGGAGGTTATTAGCAGGCTAAGTATGCGCCCAAAACCGCACGCTGAACAGCGGGGTGTTGAGAAAATGTTCAGGGACTTCAGGCGGGTGGCAGGCGCGTAAGCGGCCTGCCATCAGTGAGATTCAGTAAAGAGAAGGCTCGCCTGCGGGGCGAGTTTTGAACCGGCGGTGCAGCCACATATATTGCTCAGGCGCCATCAGCACGCCGTGTTCCACCACCTTATTCATACGGGCTGCCGTGGCGGCTTCATCATCAAGCGGCATCTCTTTTTCCTCAGGCAGGATCACCATTTCGTATCCTCTGCCATGAGGCAAACGGCGCGGCACAAAAGGGATCACCGCGGGCTGCCCACTGCGGATAAGCAGATAGCTGCCTTTGGTGGAAGCCGCTTTATCCACGCCAAAAAAGGGCACAAACACGCTGCTCCGGGGCCCGTAATCATGATCGGGCGCGTACCAGATAATGTCGCCTTTCTTCAAAGCACGGATCATCCCTTTGAGATCTTTGCGATCCAGCATGCTTTTATTGGAGCGCATCCGCCCCCAGGTTTGCAGCCAGTTCAGCAGGGCATTGTCATTGGGGCGGTACACACCAATGCCGGGGTTGTGAATGCCAAAAATACGTGCGCCCAGCTCCAGGGTTAAAAAATGCATGCCGATCAGCAGCACGCCTTTGCCATCCTGGTGTGCTTTGTCGATATGCTCCAACCCCTGGACATGAAACCACTTGCTGATGCGCCAGTCGGGCCAGAACCAGGCCATGCCGGTTTCAATCAGGCCCATGCCCACGGATTCGAAGTTACGCACGACCATAGCCTCACGCTCGGCTTCTGGCATTGTCGGGAAACAAAGCTCCAGATTGCGCCGCGCAACCTCTACCCGTCGCTTAATAAAACGCATCGACAGACGGCCCAGTCCACAGCCCAGGTGATAAAGCACCGGGTAGGGGAGCAGGACAAGAAGATAGAGAAATCCTATCCCCAACCAGGTAAACCAATAACGGGGATGCAATAATGCACGCGTAAATTGAGGCAACTGAGTCATGAGTGTCCAGACCGTAAAAAAGGGGCATCATTATGCTGCCCGTGTTTTTTTATTTATGGCCTATTGTGCCATTTTTCAGTTACTAACCTGAAATATCTGTTGTGATTAAGCAAGATTTTGTCGCGGATTGCGTAAAATTCATCCGCGACATGCAGCACTATTGCTTAAACAGCCCCTTCACTTCATGAGGCTCACAACGCCAGTACTGTTCAGGGGCCTGCACTTTTGCACCGAGTTTTGCGGCGGCATGCCAGGGCCAGCGAGGGTTATAAAGCATGCCACGGGCCAGAGCGACCATATCCGCCTGCTGATCCACCAGTAAAGCCTCAGCCTGTTCCGGTTCGGTAATCATGCCGACAGCAATCACCGGGACAGCAACAACCTCTTTAATCGCGGCAGCGAAAGGCACCTGATAGTTCGGCCCGACTTTGATTTTCTGCTGTGGAGCAAGCCCGCCGCTGGAGACGTGAATATAAGCACAGCCTTCCGCCGCGAGCGCCTTGCTCAAAGCGATGGACTGTTGCAGATCCCAGCCTCCTTCAACCCAGTCAGTTGCCGAAATTCGCACGCCAACAGGCTTGTCTGCCGGGAAGGCGCGGCGGACTTCGCGGAAAATTTCCAGCGTCAGGCGCATACGGTTTTCCAGCGAGCCGCCGTACTCATCCTCACGGTGGTTTGAAAGCGGGGAGAGGAACTGATGCAGCAGATAACCGTGAGCGGCATGGACCTCAACCAGGTCCAGACCCAGGGCATCGGCGCGAACAGCACTGTCAACAAACGCCTGTTTGATCTCATTGATACGATCTTTAGTCAGCGCCAGAGGAGTGCCATCCGTGTCATTAAAAGGCTCGGCTGAGGGGCCGGAGGTCTGCCAGCCGCCCTGTTCCGGCTGTAAAAATCCGCCGCCACGCCAGGGGGTATCGGTAGAGGCCTTGCGCCCGGCATGGGATAACTGAATGCCCATTGGCATGGAGGAGTAGGTGCGCACATCCTTCAGCACTTCTCTTAGGGCCTGCGCGGTCTCTTCGTCCCAGAGGCCCAAATCCTGAGGAGTGATGCGCCCGGTAGCTTCTACTGCCGCAGCTTCAATAATCAACAAGCCTGCTCCTGAAAGTGCCAGATGTCCCAGATGGATACGGTGCCAGGCCGTGGCTTTTCCCCGATCGGCGGAATACTGGCACATTGGGGCTACTGCGATTCTGTTCTCAAGGGTCAACTTCCCCAACGTAACAGGGGTGAAGAGCTGGCTCATGTATTTTCTCCGGCTATAAATATCAAAGTACAAAGGCTAACTATAGGCGGATTTTCGGGGGAAGATGGTCAGCACATGCTTTTCCGGAATTTGCGCTTGTTTTTCCAGCAATAATCAGACTTCCCGGTTATTTTTTGTCGGATCCCGGTTTGATTTCATCACCATTCAGGTATGATAGCGCCCGCAAAATTTCTCTCTTGAACGCAGGAACGTACACCATGCCAGTGTTACATAACCTTGTTTCCAATGAAGAGCTGAAGGCGAAGATGCTGGCCGAGCCAGAACCGCGTACTACAGTCTCTTTCTATAAATATTTTACCCTCGACGATCCTAAAGCCTTCAGGGATGTGCTTTATGTAGCGCTGACTAAGCTCAAGGTCTTTGGCCGCGTCTATGTTGCAACCGA
This sequence comes from Erwinia sp. E_sp_B01_1, assembly GCF_036865545.1. Taxonomy (NCBI): domain Bacteria; kingdom Pseudomonadati; phylum Pseudomonadota; class Gammaproteobacteria; order Enterobacterales; family Erwiniaceae; genus Erwinia; species Erwinia sp. E_sp_B01_1. The sequence goes on from NZ_CP142208.1 coordinate 1,777,509, forward strand.
AGGGATCAACGCCCAAATCAGCGTGCCAGCCAGCCAGTATGAAGCGATGAAGGCGATGCTCTATGCCTTCCACCCGGCTCTGGACAACCTGCGCATGAATATCGCGCTGGATGACGACGGGAAATCATTCTGGGTACTGCGGCTGAAAGTGCGTGAGCGCATTGTGGCCGACGGGATTACCGATGAAACTTTTGATGCCAGCGATGTCGGCGGTTATCTGAAAGCCGGTGAAGTGAATGCCATGCTGGACGATCCCGATGCGGTGTTTGTTGATATGCGTAACCACTACGAATATGAAGTGGGCCATTTTGACAACGCAATGGAAATTCCGGCAGATACTTTCCGCGATCAGTTGCCGATGGCGGTGGATATGCTGAAAGAAGACAAAGATAAAAAAATTGTCATGTACTGCACCGGCGGCATTCGCTGTGAAAAAGCCAGTGCCTGGATGCGTCATAACGGCTTTGATAATGTTTACCACATTGAAGGCGGCATTATTGAATATGCCCGGCGTGCTCGTGAGCAGGGATTACCTGTCCGGTTCAAAGGCAAAAACTTTGTGTTTGATGAGCGGATGGGCGAGCGGATTTCGGAAGATGTAATTGCGAATTGCCACCAGTGTGGCGCTGCCTGTGATACGCACGTTAATTGCAAAAATGACGGATGCCACCTGCTGTTTATTCAGTGTGCAGCCTGTGCGGTGAAATATCATGAATGCTGCAGCCCAATCTGTATGGAAGAGCTGGCTTTAACGCCGGAAGAACAGCGTGCCCGTCGTGCTGGCCGTGAAAACGGCAATAAGGTCTTCAATAAATCACGCGGTAAATTAAGCATGACCCTGAAAATTCCCTCTGCGGAATAATCTCCTTCAGGCCGGTGGAAGACCACCGGCCTGAGCACATCTGATTACTGACGAATCCCTTCAACTGAGATCATCAGCTCCACGTTCTGGGAAGCGGGCCCCAGATCGGTGGTAATATTGAAATCTTTCAGGGCGATTTTGGTTTCGGCTTCAAATCCGGCACGGTAGCCTCCCCAGGGATCTTTGCCTTCTCCCAGTTTCTTCGCTTCCAGCTTGACCGGCTTAGTTACGCCATTCAGCGTCAGGTTGCCGGTAATATCCAGCTCGTCGCCATCCTTTTTCACGCCGGTTGAGACAAACGTAGCCTGGGGAAATTTCGCCACGTTAAGAAACTCGCCGCTGCGCAGATGCTTATCACGTTCGGCATGGTTAGTGTCAACGCTGTTGGTATTGATGGTGACATTGATTTTATCTTTAGACGGGTCAGCTTCATCAAAGGTGAAACTGCCGTCAAAATCTTTGAAAGTGCCGTACAGCCAGCTGTAGCCAAGATGCTGTATACGGAACTGCACAAAGGCGTGCTGCCCCTGTTTATCAATTTTATAATCGGCTGCAGAGGCAGCAGCGGTGCTCAACAGCAGAGCAGCAGTTGTGAGACCCAACAGGCTTTTCTTCAACATATCTGTGTTCCTTCCAGAGGTTAATCGATGCGGCTACCCAGCATCCGTTTTAGCGTAATATCACGATCTATAAAATGGTGTTTCAGCGCCGCCAGTCCGTGCAGCACAGACAGGACGACCACAGTCCATGCCAGCCAGAGGTGAATATCTCCGGCGAGGTCTGCCTGTTCACCGAACCCTTCCAGCGTGGCGGGCACTGAGACCAGCCCGAAGACCTCTATAGGTTTGCCGTCGGCGGTGGAGATCAGATAGCCACTGATAAAAATGGCAAATAAAATCCCGTAAAGCAGCAGGTGAACCATAACGGCGCTGTAACGTATCAGGGGGGAATAGCTGCTGAGAGGGCGGGGAGGCGGTGAAACAAAGCGCCAGATAACGCGCAGGATCATCACCGCAAACAGGGTAATCCCAATGCTTTTATGTAATTCGGGAGCAGGGTGGTACCAGCTATCGTAATAGCCAAGCGTGACCATCCACAGACCCAGTCCAAACATGCCATAGACGCACAGAGCCACCAGCCAGTGAAGCAGGATGCTGATCTGCCCAAAATGCGTGGGTGTGTTTTTCAGCAACATCTTAATAACCCCGGGAGTAATTTTTGTTCAGACTGGACAACCCGAAACATAAAATCAATATTTAATTGCCACATGAAACAAAAAAGATAATCTTATTCAACTTATGTGATTATAAATGTCTATTTTACTCACATATTTTGCCTGATATAGGTTTAATGGGAAATTTATATCATTATATCCAGTGAGTTGAGTTTTATTTCTAGCGGGATGATTAGTCTATTAATTTGATGGTTGTTTATAGTATTGTCAGTGGAATGTCATGTATTGTCAGCCCTGGAGCACTTAAACGGCAAATTTAACTTAACATTTTTTCGTGATTGTTCGCCCGTTAAGAAACTGAGGGCAGATAAATGGGACAGTAAACAGTGGGTTTGCCTGGGGAATAACGGCTCTTTAGTGGCGAAGGACATAATGCGGTGGCTATTAAAGCGATTTCTGTCACAAACTTGATCATTACCAGTCTGTCGTATAGAGTCAGTTACCGTAAAGAGATGTTGTTAACGTGTAAATCACACCTTTATGCCCGCTGCTTTATAGCTTTCATTCCCCTTCTCTCCATAACTTCTGGCAACGAAAGCTATAACGCTGCTCACTTCACACAGTCACTACGGAGACAGTATGAGCAACGATTCAGGTTCCACCCATCCGCCGAAGAAGCACTTCTGGCAAAAGAAACAAAAAGAGCTGACAGTGGATGATATCACCATCGTCGATGGCGATATGTTGAAGCGGGCCGTAGGCGCGGCTGCCCTTGGCAATGCCATGGAGTGGTTCGATTTTGGTGTCTACAGCTATCTGGCGGTGACGCTGGGTAAAGTGTTTTTCCCCGGCGGCAATGCCGCGGCGCAGCTGCTGGCCACGTTCGGTGCTTTTGCTGCTGCCTTCCTCGTTCGTCCTGTAGGCGGCATGGTCTTTGGCCCTCTGGGCGACAAGATTGGACGACAGAAAGTGCTGGCGATCACCATGATCATGATGTCGATCGGCACCTTCTGCATCGGTATTATTCCCAGTTACGAAAGTATTGGCATTTTTGCGCCTGTGCTGTTGCTGGTGGCCAGACTGGTACAGGGCTTCTCTACCGGCGGCGAGTACGGCGGCGCAGCAACTTTTATCGCTGAATATTCCACCGATAAGCGTCGTGGCTTTATGGGCAGCTTCCTGGAGTTTGGTACCCTTGGCGGTTACCTGCTGGGAGCCGGGCTGGTGACGGCCATGACCGCCGGCATTTCAGAAGAAGCGCTGTTAAGTTGGGGCTGGCGTGTGCCTTTCTTTATTGCTGCTCCGCTTGGCTTATTTGGCCTCTATGTGCGCTTAAAGCTGGAAGAGACGCCTGCCTTCCAGAAACATATGGAAAAACAGGAAGCGCTCGAACACAGCAAGCCCCGTCTTAACCTGTTCCAGATGTTGAGCAAATATCGTGCACAGATGCTCAAGTGTATTGGCCTGGTTCTGCTCTTTAACGTGTCGAACTACATGCTGACCTCCTACATGCCCAGCTACCTGACCGGAATACTGGGCCTCAGCGAACTCAGCAGCCTGCTGCTGGTGCTGGTGGTAATGTTTGTCATGATGCCGCTGACATTGTTCTGGGGACACTGGAACGACCGTCTGGGGCGTCGTCCGGTGATCTGGGCCGGTGCGATTGGCCTGATTATTATGGCGATCCCGTGCATGATGATGATCGGCTCAGGCAATATGCTGCTGGTGTTCCTGGGGCTGATTATTCTTGGCATCATTCATACCTGTTTCAGTGGTTCAATGCCTGCCACATTGCCTGCTCTGTTCCCCACTGATATCCGTTACAGTGCGCTGGCGATTGGCTTTAACCTGTCGGTATCACTGTTCGGGGGCACCACGCCGCTGATCACCACCTGGCTGGTATCAACCACGCATAACCTGATGATGCCTGCTTATTATCTGATGGGCGCCGGTGTAATTGGTGTTGTCACCGTCTTTACCCTGCGTGAAACAGCCCGTAAGCCGCTGTCAGGATCTGCACCTGCGGTAGCCAGTGAGGCCGAGGCGCATAAACTGATTAAGAAACTTCGCCTGCGTCAGCAAAAGAAAGACGCCGCCGAAATTGAAGCAGCAAAATAAAACATCATGACGAATAAAGCCGGGTTAAGCCCGGCTTTATTTTTTTGTGAAGAGAATGATTAAAAGCGGGAAAGCGAGAACGGCGTTAAGTCAAATTCCGTGGATTTATTTTGGGCAAAATTAGCAGCAATTTCTCCTAATACGCTGGCAAATTTAAAACCGTGTCCGCTTAGTCCGCTAATAATAAGCCGGTCTGGCGAACCGGGAGGCGAATCGATAATAAAGTCTTCATCCATTGTATTATCATAAGTACAGGCTTCTCCCCGCAGACAAACCCCAACGCCTGGCAGAAAGTGCCGCAGGAAAGAGAACAGTTCGCTACCATCTTCCGCTACCATGCCAAAAGGCTTACGCTGTTCGCGGGAAGTAATGGGCTGGCCACCGTCATGGCGGCCAATTTTGATGGCGTTATTGTCAGCGGGAAAACCATAAAAATGGGAGCCATCCGGCATTTCTGCGGTAAAAGCCGGGAATTTGTTGTTTTCACTGTAGCGCCCATCAGCCTGATGCCAGGCAAACACTTTTCTAACCGGTGTAACCGGTAAATCCGGTAATAAAGTTTTGATCCATGTTCCGGCGCTCAGCAATAATTTACGGCCCCGGAAAATCCCTTCAGAGGTGGTCACCAGCTGCAGGCCATCCCGCTCTTCTGTCGCTGTTACTTCACAGTTAAATAACTGAGCACAACCTGCCTGTTCGGCAAGCCGGATCAGATGGCGGATAGCCAGTTCCGCTTTGAGATAGCCAGAGTGGGGCTCGAAAATGCCGGTATAGCCTTGTGGAACAGCCAGTTGCGGCCAGCGGGCGGTAACCTGCTCACCGGTAAGCGTTTCAACAGGGAGGGAGAACTCTTCAGCGCTCTGGCGCACGTTACGGATAAACTCTGAGGTCTCCGGGGCGAGGTTAATCACTCCGCAGCGGTGCATGATGCGTTCGCCGCACCGGGCTTCCAGTTCGTCCCACAGCTTTTGCGCGCGAAGCACCAGAGGAACGTAACGGGAACCTTCACCATAGGCGTGACGTATCAGCCGGGATTCACCGTGGTGGCTGCCTTCACTGTGAGGAGGGTGAGCGCGATCGATCATCAGGACGTTCAGGCCCGCCTGGGTGGCGTACCAGCCTGCTGCTGCACCGACTGAACCACTGCCCACCACTATTAAGTCATAAACCATTTGCACCCGGCTCCTTTATTTATCAGGCATTCCCTGCAGGATAGCAAAAAGCAGCACCAATGAAAAAGGCACCCTTTGGGTGCCTTCAAGATAAAATCAACAGGAATTAATGCTTTTTGTAGTCACGGTCCTGATACTCTGTTGCTTCAATCTTTGCAATGCCAGCTTCGAGAATATTGATGAATTGTCTGGCTACATCGGTCGTTAACCAGTAAGTCTGACCCACTTCTGCTTCGTCGGTCTCTTGCTTATTTGAAGTCAGTGAATGCAGACGGATCATCATGGCATCATAAGAGTCTACGGTACTGATATCCCACCCGATGAGGGGATGTGTCTGGATCACATCTTTGTTCCTGTCCATTATAACCCCCTATTACTCGTGAATGATGACAACGAAGTGTTTTATCGAGGTTCAATGCGGCCTTTTTTCATAGAGCAGGATAATTATAACAGCATTTCAAAATCCCGCTGAACGAAATTTTAACGCCGTAAAGACCAAAGAGTTTGATTAAAGGTTTTTAAATAAGCGTAAGCGGCAGAAAAAAATAAATGTGATGGTAACGGGAGAAATGAGTTTTAAAACTTTACACTGGCGAAATAATAAACAAAAAAAGAAGCGATAAGAATGCGCTGTCGGGTAACGAATCTGGCCCTTTTTTTCGTGGTGCTGCGGCGCTGCTCAGGCGCGCCAAAGGCTGGAAAGCAAAAAATCCGGGTGGCGACACCCGGCAAACAACGGCAATAAAAAAGGGGGGAACAGGCTAGTCGGTGATGAACCAGTCTTCAGCGCTTTCCCAGGTTTCCTGCAGGATTTCTGTGATGCGGTCTTTGGCCTCTTTGCCGCCGCCCATCACCGTGAGATTATTAGCGCCAGCATAACGCACGGAAACGCTGTTCGCAGAATCAGGAAAATCCTTATCAATACGTTTTACAAGTTCTGTCGACAGCGCATCAATTGCGCCAGCGGGCAGGGAAGTGGTTTTTGCTACAGTGACTTCAATACGCATAAAAGCCTCCGGATAAGATACTGTAAATATATACAGTAAATTCACCGGAGGCAAATACTTTATTGTTTTGGTGAAGGGTTAAAGCTCTACGGTCCAGTTCAGCGTTTCACCAGCCAGGAATGGCACCAGTGAATGTTCGCCCAGCGCGATGCTGTCGGCCACTTTCCACGGCTTACGCACCAGTTTTATCGTGCCTTCATTCAACGGCAGGCCATAAAAACGCGGGCCGTTTTCAGAGCAGAAAGCTTCCAGATGCTGCAACGCATTCATCTCTTCGAATACCGTGGCGTAGGCTGGCAGTGAAGAGGGCGCATTGAACACCCCGGCGCAACCGCAGGTGGCTTCTTTAAGGTGACGCAGATGCGGTGCGGTATCCGTTCCCAGGAAGAAACGATCGTTTCCGCCGGCAACCACTTTACGCAACGCTTCCTGATGGACATTCCGTTTCAGGATTGGCAGGCAGTAAAGGTGCGGGCGAATACCGCCGACCAGCATGTGATTACGGTTAAACATCAGATGCTGAGGCGTGACGGTAGCAGCCAGGAAGCGGTTGCCCTCTTCAACATAGGCGGCGGCTTCTTTCGTGGTGATATGTTCAAACACCACTTTCAACTCCGGATACTGCTTACGCAGAGGATCCATCACCGTTTCAATAAAGCGTGCTTCGCGATCGAAGATATCAATGTCAGCAGAGGTCACCTCGCCGTGGATCAGCAGGGGCATACCGATTTTCTGCATCCGCTCAAGCACGCTGGCGATGCTGGCGATATTAGTGACACCGTGGCTGGAGTTCGTGGTGGCGTGAGCAGGATAGAGCTTGGCTGCGGTAAAAACGCCTTCGCTGAAGCCTTTTTCAATCTCGTCAGGATCCAGCGAGTCGGTCAGGTAACAGGTCATCAGCGGGGTGAAAGCGTGCCCGGATGGGATAGCAGCCAGAATACGATCCCGGTAGGCAATTGCCGCGGCAACGCTGCTTACAGGAGGATTAAGATTCGGCATCACAATAGCCCGGCCACAAACCTCACTGGTGAATGGCAGCACGGTTTTCAGCATCTCATCGTCTCGCAGATGAATATGCCAGTCGTCAGGGCGGCGAAGGGTTAATACCTGGGGTTGTGCTGTCATCTTAATGCTCCGGCAGAAGGGAAATCAGTAGTGGGATTTAGCCGGGTTCTAAGCATAGGGATAAAGAGGCGGGAATGCACCTGGTTTGTTAAACCCCAGGGAAAATACCTTTATCCGGGAATTCCCGGCGAATCGCTCCGCCGGGAACGCCTGAGAAAGTTACTGACCGGTGAACGGGATCACCAGTTCGCCAGGCTTCACTTCCAGCCCTTTAGCAAATCGTTTTGCCAGAGACTCCGCTTTGCTGCGATCGGTGCTGAGCACATAGGCCGGTTTCTGATTGAAATACTCTTTCAGCGACTGATTCAGGTAGGGCGTCAGCGTTTTCAGCATGCCCTGCATTTTTTCAGGCAGCACCTGAACATCCACCAGCTCCATATCTTTCAGGAAGATGGCGCCTTTCTCTTTATCAAACACCGGCTGTGCTTTCATGGTCAGCTTCATTTCGGCCTGTTGTGGGCCAAACAGCGAACTGATATTGACTTTGGCATTGCCGGAGAGCGTGACTTTGTTCGGCTCTTCACGGCCAATCTTGCTGCTGAGATCGGTCAACACTATATGCGCGTCCACCAGACCCGCTACGCCAATCTGCTTCTCATAGTTATTGTGTTTAGCCAGCGCCTGGTTCACTTCCTGCTCGCTGATGGTGTACTGCGTCAGTTGATTACAGCCGGTCAGTAAGCCAACCAGCAGCAGGGCGCACAGCCCAAAAAAGCTCTGTTCATCGTTTTCCTCTGTTTATTACCTGCCGTCAGTAACCCTTCTGACGTGAGGCGATAGAGTGCCCGACAATGCCCGAAGAGTCACCAGGTGAGAGGAGAAAGCGTCAGGAAAAAAATGTGACGAAATAAAGCAGGGCCGTGGAAACGGCCCTGGCGGGATCAGACGGCTATGGAAGACAGCAGGTTGATTTGGGTCTGTTTGGCCATATTGTCACGGTAATCCGCAACGCGGCTTGGGTACTCCACGCCGGCAACCAGTGACAGCGAGCGTAACACCGGGAACAGATGGATGTCGTCGAGCGAGAGCTCGCCATTGACCGCATTGGCTTTCACGATCAGCTTGTCCAGCTTGCGCAGGTCATCGTTGACGTTTTTGATATAGCCTTCGGCATGCAGTTTAAGTTCGTCAAAACTGCCCAGATTGGCCTCTTTCTTCTCTTTAAAGTAGCGCCGGGCTTCTGGCGTGGCAAATTCCGCAAACGCAGCTTCAGCAATTTTCGGCAGCAGCAACTTGTTCAGATAGCCATTGATATGACGCAGCCAGTCGGAGATCGCCGGATTGGTTTTACCCGTCAGCAGCGGTTCGCGATCTTTATGATCCACGTAGTGCACGATGTCCAGACTCTCCGGCATACAACTGCCGTCCTCTTTCATCAGGATCGGCGCCATTTTCTGCCCGATCAATTTTTTCGGCGTTGCTTCATCATCGTTCAGCATCACCACCAGTTCCACTGGCACATTTTTAAGGCCGAAAATCATCCGGGCTTTTACACAGAACGGGCAGTGGTCATAAATATAGAGTTTCAAGAACGCCTCCTTAAAGCGATAAGGGTGAAGTGGTCACCCTCAATCTTCTGAATGCATTGAGGAAGTATGGAAGAGATCCGCCGCGAGGGCAAACCGCTGCGGCCCGGCCGTTCAGCCTTTCCGCTTTTCAGAAATTTTAAGCTCAGTAATTTACCCGTCATGGCTCAGGCGGTTATAGTGTTTTGAGCAGGCAGGAAATGTCGGGCAGGGACCGGAAATAATTGTGTTCTGCTGGCGCAACTGCTTACCCCTTTTACTGCCCCCGGCCGGATTCAGGAGATAAGATGTTTGGCTATCGTTCCGCAGCCCCTAAAGTCCGTCTGACAACCGACAGGCTGGTCATTCGTCTTGTTCATGAGCGCGATGCCTGGCGACTGGCTGATTATTACGCCGAGAACAGGGCTTTTCTCAAACCCTGGGAGCCTGTCCGTGATGAGAGTCATTGTTACCCTTCAGGCTGGCAGGCTCGCCTGGGCCTGATCGGTGAAATGCATAAGCAGGGCAGCGCCTACTATTTTGCCGTGATGGATCCTGAAGAGAATGAAGTGCGTGGCGTGGCAAATTTCAGCAACGTGGTCCGCGGCTCTTTTCATGCCTGCTATCTGGGCTATTCGCTGGGAGAAAAGTGGCAGGGGCAGGGGATCATGTTTGAAGCCCTGCAGTCGGCTATACGCTACATGCAGCGCCAGCAGCGGATCCACCGCATCATGGCTAACTACATGCCGCACAACCAACGAAGTGGCAACCTTCTCGCCCGGCTGGGCTTTGAAAAAGAGGGCTATGCCAAAGAGTACTTACTGATTGACGGGCGCTGGCAGGATCATGTGCTGACGGCGCTTACCGCCAAAGAGTGGCAACCTGAACGTCGCGGATAACCTGATGAAAATTCTTCTTTCGGCCATTGAGGCCCGTATCCTTGGCTGCCTGCTGGAAAAGCAGGTCACCACCCCCGACCAGTACCCCATGTCACTGAATGGCGTGGTCACTGCCTGTAATCAAAAATCCAATCGTGAGCCCATTCTCTCTCTGAGCGAAGCAAACGTGCAGGATACGCTGGACAGGCTGGTAAAAAAACATCTGGTCACCCCCCAAAGTGGTTCGGGCAACCGGGTAATGAAGTATGAGCACCGGTTCTGTAATACTGAATTTGGTCAGCTGAAATTTTCTTCAGCAGAGCTGGCACTGATTGCCACTCTGCTACTGCGCGGTGTGCAAACGCCCGGAGAGTTACGCACCCGTACTGCACGTCTGCATGAGTTTGCCGACATGGCCGAAGTGGAACAGACTCTGGAAACGCTGGCTTCACGCGAGGATGGTCCCTTTGTGGTGCGCCTTACGCGTGAACCGGGTAAGCGGGAGAGCCGCTTTATGCATCTGTTCAGCGGCGAAGTGGATGAAGCGAGTCTGGCCCCGGCTGAAAATTCTGACGAAAGCGACGATCTGCGTGATCGCGTAGCCAGGCTGGAGCGCGAAATGGCTGAGCTTAAGCAGCAGCTGGCCCGTTTAAGTGGGGAAAATTGAGATGGCCGGGATCCGTATTGGTATCGTTGGTTTAGGTGGCATAGCGCAGAAAGCCTGGCTGCCGGTCGTGACCCACACGGCTGGCTGGCAGATAGCCGGGGCTTTTTCCCGGGATCAGCAGAAAGCCCGGCCAGTTTGTGACAGTTACCGCATTCCCTTATTTGGCAGCCTGGCTGATTTAGCCGCGGCCAGTGACGCCGTCTTTGTACACACGTCGACCGAAAGCCATTTCACTGTGGTGAAAGCTCTGCTGCTGGCAGGCGTGGATGTCTGCGTGGATAAGCCGCTGGCCGCCAGGCTGAACGAAGCGGAACAGCTGGTGGAACTGGCCCATAAACTGGGGCGCAAACTGATGGTGGGCTTTAACCGACGCTTTGCTCCCCGTTATCTGCAACTGAAAGCGCAGCTGGATTCGTTAGCTTCACTGCGGATGGATAAACACCGTAGCGACAGTGTCGGGCCACAGGATCTCTTCTTTACGCTGCTGGACGATTACCTGCATGTGGTGGATACCGCACTGTGGCTCAGCGGCGGAAAGGCCAGGCTGCTTAGCGGCACGCTAATGACCACGGACGCAGGTGAAATGCTTTACGCAGAGCATCACTTCTCCAACGGTGACAGCCAAATCACCACCAGCATGCACCGCAGGGCTGGCAGCCAGGGTGAATCGGTTTGCGCCGTCACCGATGGCAGCCTGCTGCGGGTTGATGAGATGCGGGATTTCCGGCAGGAGGTAGCAGGAAAGCTGATTATCGACCCGATCCCTGGCTGGCAGTCCACGCTTGAGCAGCGCGGCTTTGCCGGGGCCGCCCGGCACTTCATCGCCTGTGTGGAAAATCAGACAATGCCGCAGACTTCCGGTGAACAGGCGCTGATGGCGCAGCGCGTGGTGGAAAAACTCTGGCGTGAGACCGATCGTGAATAACCCGTTGTAACAAAGGAATCTGGTTATTTCCTTCAGCATCAGTAGACTATGCCCATTCTGGCGGGTCTCCCCGGCCCGCCTGTGCTCGTCGTGGCTTTGCCACCTACCGGTAAGAGATTCAGGAAGAACATGAACCTGTTAAAATCGTTGGCAGCGGTCAGCTCAATGACCCTGTTTTCGCGCGTGCTGGGCTTTGCCCGCGACGCCATTGTGGCCAGAGTTTTTGGTGCCGGGATGGCTACGGATGCCTTCTTCGTGGCGTTCAAACTGCCCAATCTTCTGCGACGCATCTTCGCGGAAGGGGCCTTTTCTCAGGCTTTCGTGCCGATTCTGGCGGAATATAAAAGCAAGCAGGGTGAAGAGGCTACGCGGATTTTTGTGGCTTACGTTTCCGGCCTGCTGACGCTGGCGCTGGCGGTGATTACCCTGCTGGGGATGCTGGCTGCCCCCTGGGTCATTCTAATCACGGCGCCTGGCTTTGCGGACACGGCAGACAAGTTTGCCCTGACGTCAGCCCTGTTACGGGTGACATTCCCCTATATTTTTCTGATTTCTCTCGCCTCGCTGGCTGGCGCAATCCTGAATACCTGGAACCGCTTCTCCGTCCCGGCCTTTGCGCCAACGCTGCTTAACGTCAGCATGATCGGTTTCGCCCTGTTTGCCGCACCGCATTTCCATCCGCCAGTGATGGCGCTGGCGTGGGCGGTAGTGGCTGGCGGGGTTCTGCAGCTAGGTTATCAACTACCGCATCTTAAGAAGATTGGCATGCTGGTGTTGCCCCGGCTGAACCTCCGGGATGCTGGCGTCTGGCGGGTGATGCGTCAGATGGGGCCGGCAATTCTTGGCGTATCCGTCAGCCAGATCTCGCTGATCATTAATACCATTTTCGCCTCTTTCCTCGTCTCAGGTTCCGTCTCCTGGATGTACTACGCTGACCGCCTGATGGAGTTTCCTTCCGGGGTGCTGGGTGTGGCGCTGGGTACGATCCTGCTTCCTTCGCTGGCTAAAAGTTTCTCCAGCGGCAATCACGATGAGTATTCCCGGCTGATGGACTGGGGTTTACGCCTCTGCTTCCTGCTGGCCTTGCCCTGTGCTGTGGCGTTGGGGATCCTGGCAAAACCGCTGACCGTGGCGCTGTTCCAGTACGGAAAATTCAGCGCTTTTGATGCCGCTATGACCCAGCGCGCGCTGGTGGCCTATTCGGTGGGACTGATGGGGATCATCGTGGTGAAAGTGCTGGCTCCGGGCTTCTACTCCCGACAGGACATCAAAACGCCGGTGCGCATAGCCATTGTGACCTTGATTATGACGCAGATAATGAACCTGGCCTTTATTGGCCCGCTGAAGCATGCAGGGCTGTCGCTGTCGATTGGTCTGGGCGCCTGCCTCAATGCCTCACTGCTTTACTGGCAGTTGCGTAAACAGAAGATTTTTCAGCCACAGCCTGGCTGGAGCAGCTTCCTTGTCCGGCTGATTATTGCCGTGGTGATGATGGCCGCTGCCCTGGTCGGTATGCTCTGGGTGATGCCGGAGTGGGCAACAGGCAATATGGCGTGGCGCCTGTTACGGCTGGCAGGGGTCTGTGCGGTAGGCGGTGGGGTCTTCTTTTTAGTGCTGGCCGTGCTGGGCTTTCGTATCAAAGATTTTGCCCGAAAAACGCTGGCCTGATAAAAGCAAAGCCCCGAGGCAGTTTCCTGCGTCGGGGCCGGGGCCAGTCTACCCTGAGGTAAAAATCAGGCCTAAACTTTACGGCTGATGAAGCTACTGGAAGTTGTCTGCCCGTCCGGGCCGTAAAACTTCTGAGTCTGATGAGGCTTCAGCACTTCCAGCGCCTGCTCGGTATGGCCGATCTGGTGATTCAGCAGCAACCCATTGTGTAAATTGGTGTCGCGCAGCTTCACAGTGTGCTCCTGAATGGCTGCCCAGCGGCGCGCCATATCAGGGTTACGACTGTAGGGGGCGTGCAGCCCGGCTTCTTTTTCCGCATCACGGCGCATCTGCTCAATAAAGTTGAGCGTGGCCAGCAGAGAACTTTTATCTTCGGTAATACGTTGCAGTAAGCTGCTGTTGATCTGGCCGCCTGAGAGTTGTTGTTGTTCGGCTGTCATTACTTCAGCCAGGTTATTCAGAACTTCCAGCATTTTATCCAGCGCGGTCAGCAGCTTTTGCATTTATTTAATTACCTTCTAAAGAATCTTTTGCCTGCTGAATCAGGGCATCGGCGATTTTGCCGGTATCCATTTTCAGTTCGCCATTGCGAATAGCGGTTTTTAACTCTTCAACGCGAGCGGCGTTGATATCCTGTGCGCTGGATTTGGTCAGCTGCGACTGTGCGCCGCTCAGGACAACCTGAGTGCCGGCTTCAGTGGTTTTGGTCTCAGCCTGACGTACCTTCGGTGCCGCAGTTTCGCTGGCATCACGGGTTTGCACGGTGCTGGCCGGGTTCGTAGGTTGAGTTCTGTCGATGCTCATTGTCTGACTCCTGTGTACTCAGGCGTTATGCCGGCCTGAGAAGCTAAGTGTATTACGTTTGTTATTAACACTATCGGCAGATCTGAACCCATCTTTAGGCCTTTATAGCGTAATCAGAATAATCCCATCCGCGCCGACTTTGCCACTGACAATCTGTCCTGAACTCATCCGCACACGCACCGGCTGGGCCGCGGTGGCATTGTTCATCGCACGGCCTTCGCTGGTCACGCTGAATCCTCCGCCATTAGCGGTCACGGTAACGTTTTGTCCAGCTTTGACCCGCCAGGGTTGCCTGACCATCATCAGGGTGAGCGGTTGGCCGGGGATAATATCACGAAGCGCCACGGCGTCAGTAATCTCTTCTGCCGACATCACAATCCTGGCGGGCAGGGTATCCAGCCGGCCATGCTGCACTCTGATATCGGCTGCGGTCAGCGTTCCACCGCGGGCTACCTGACGGGCAGCCACAATATAATCTCCGGTCACCTGTACCTGAACCTGAATATAGCGACGGTTCTGGTCGCAGTTAGCCGCCACGCTCATGTTGCCCCACATCCGGCTGTTGCCCGGAAGGGAGAATTGCGGAGCCGCACAGTCAGGCCACTGTGACTCTGGGGTTTTCACTACCACCGTAACAGTATCGGCAGTGTGGCCGGATTCACCATAGCGGGCTTTAAAATAGTCATTGAGTTGTCCGGTCAGCTCTTTTGCACTGGCCGAAGCACTCATCAAAGCCAGTAAAGTCACCAGCACAGCGGTTTTGATCCGCATCGTCAATTCTCCCCAAAGTCAAACTGGCCCTGATTCTACCGCTGAGTTGTCAATATTAAGGCGCAAATTAGCGAGCAATTTTATCGCTATTCAGACGATGACTATTGCGCACCCCGTTTATTCTGTCAGCTCTGAATTTTCATTTTTTTGCGGAGGAAGCATGCTCGACAAACTGGACGCAGCACTGCGGTTTAATACCGAAGCGTTAAACCTGCGTGCCCAGCGGCAGGAAATCCTGGCATCCAACATCGCCAATGCTGATACGCCAGGCTACCAGGCGCGCGATATTGATTTCGCCAGCCAGCTGAACAAGGTGATGGAGCAGGGGCGGTCACAGGGCGCGGGAATGTCGTTGGCGGTGACGTCAGCACGCCATATTCCAGCGGAAACGCTCCAGCCAGCATCAATGGACCTGATGTACCGGATCCCGGATCAGCCTTCGATGGATGGCAACACGGTCGATATGGATCGCGAACGTACCCAGTTCGCGGATAACAGCCTGAAATATCAAACCGATCTGACACTCATCAGCAGCCAAATCAAGGGCATGATGTCTGTGCTACAGGGGCAATAAGTTATGGCATTACTGAATATTTTTGATATCGCCGGTTCGGCGATGAACGCGCAGTCGCAGCGACTGAACGTCAGCGCCAGTAACCTGGCCAACGCCGACAGCGTAACCGGCCCCGATGGCCAGCCCTATGTGGCAAAGCAGGTGGTCTTCCAGACCAATGCCATGCCTGGCTCCGCCACTGGCGGTGTCCGTGTAGCGCAGGTTGTTGACGATCCCACGCCAGCCAAACTGGTTTACGAACCTGGAAATCCAATGGCAGATGCCAAGGGCTACGTAAAAATGCCTAACGTCGATGTTGTTGGAGAGACGGTCAATACCATGTCAGCGTCGCGCAGCTATCAGGCCAACGTTGAAGTATTGAATACCGTTAAACAGATGATGATGAAAACCCTGACGATGGGTCAATAAGGAGCAGGTTGATGGGCATTGCAGTAGGCCTTAACGAAAAACTGGACAACAGTACGATTGCTACCACGTCGACAACCGATACTTCGGCTGCCGATCTGCAAAGCAACTTCCTGACGCTGTTGGTGACGCAGTTACAAAACCAGGATCCCACCAATCCTATGGATAACAGTCAGCTGACTACCCAGCTGGCACAGATCAATACCCTGAGTGGTATTGAGAAACTTAACACCACGCTGGGATCAATTTCCGGCCAGATCAACAGCGGGCAGTCCTTGCAGGCTTCAGCTCTGATTGGCCACGGCGTGATGGTTGATGGATCCCAGGTGCTGGTTGGCAGCGGTCAGACTACGCCTTTTGGTGTCAGTCTTGGACAGGCCTCCACCGCCACCACGGCCACCATTACTGATGCAACCGGCAAAGTGATGCAGACCATTAACCTGGGCGGCCTGAGCGCAGGCGTGCATACCTTTACCTGGGATGGTTCAACCACCGACGGCACGGTAGCCGCAGATGGCAAATACACGATTTCACTCAGCGCAAGCAATGCAACCGGGCAACTGGTCACGCAGCCGCTTAACTATGCGCTGGTTAACGGGGTGACTAACGACGCGTCTGGTGCCGTTTTAGACCTCGGCACTATGGGTACCACCACCCTCGCAAACATTCGTCAGATTATTTAATTAATAACCCTTTTTCTGGAGTGAACACATGGGCTTTTCTCAGGCAGTAAGCGGCTTAAACGCAGCATCAAGCAATCTGGACGTGATCGGTAACAACATTTCCAACTCCGCTACCGTGGGCTTTAAATCCGCGACCGTTTCTTTCGCCGACATGTTTGCCGGTTCAAAGGTCGGTCTGGGTGTGAAAGTGGCTGCGGTAACGCAGGACTTTGGCGACGGTACGACTACTTCAACCAGCCGTGGACTGGACGTGGCGATCAGCCAGTCAGGATTCTTCCGTATGGCAGATGCTAACGGCGCAGTTTATTACAGCCGTAACGGCCAGTTCACTCTGGACGAAAACCGTAACATCGTTAACTCCAACGGCCTGGGGCTGACTGGCTATCCGGCGACGGGTACACCGCCAACCGTGCAGACCGGTGCTAACCCGGTTGCACTGAGCGTGCCAACCACCGCGATGTCAGCAAAAGCAACAACCTCTTCTGCAATGGTGGCTAACCTGAACTCAACGGATACCGCGCCGACTAAAACCCCGTTCAATCCAGCAGATCCAGATACCTATAATGGTAAAGGGTCGATGACCACCTTTGACTCACTGGGTAATCAGCACACCATCAACACTTATTATGTCAAAACGGCTGATAACAAATGGGATATGTACGCAGTTGACTCAAGCACCAACACCAATGCCAACGATCCTGCTGCCGCTGTAGGGGCTAACCCGGTTTCACTGGAGTTCGACAGCAGCGGTCAGTTGATTACTCCGGCTTCTCCTTCCACGGTTTCACTGACTTCCGGCGCGCTGAGCGGTTCTGATGCACAGACGTTCACGTTCAGCCTGTTGGGCAGCCAGCAGCAGAACACCGGTACCACCACCTTCGGTAACCCAACGCAGGATGGCTACAAGCCTGGTGAACTGACCAGCTACCAGATCAACAACGACGGCACCGTAGTAGGTAACTACTCCAACGAAAAAACCCAGGTTCTGGGTCAGATCGCGCTGGCTAACTTTGCTAACCCGGAAGGCCTGAAGTCTGAAGGTAACAACGTCTGGTCCGCCACCAGCTCTTCTGGCCAGGCGCTGGTTGGTCTTGCAGGCACGGGTAACCTGGGAACGTTGACAGCCGGTGCGCTGGAGTCTTCAAACGTTGACCTGAGTAAAGAGCTGGTGAACATGATCGTTGCCCAGCGTAACTACCAGTCTAACGCCCAGACCATCAAAACACAGGACCAGATCCTCAATACCCTGGTCAACCTGCGTTAATTCGGCTAACAGGATCGTCTTATGGATCACGCGATATATACCGCAATGGGGGCTGCAAGTCAGACCCTCGATCAGCAGGCTGTGACGGCCAGCAACCTGGCAAACGCCTCAACACCAGGCTTCCGTGCGCAGCTTAATGCGTTGCGCGCTGTGCCAGTTCAGGGGCTGTCGTTGCCGACGCGTACGCTGGTGACAGCCTCAACGCCCGGTTCCGATATGTCACCCGGCGCTATGGACTATACCGAACGTTCTCTGGACGTAGCGGTTCGTCAGGACGGCTGGCTGGCCGTGCGGGCACCGGATGGCTCAGAAGCCTATACCCGTAACGGGAACATGCAAATGGACCCGGCGGGACAGCTGACCATTCAGGGCAACCTGGTGATGGGCGACGGTGGCCCGATTGCTGTGCCGCAGGGCTCAGAAGTCACCATCGCGGCTGACGGCACTATTACCGCGCTGAATCCGGGCGATCCACCGAACGCCACTGTTCAGCTGGGCCGTCTGAAGCTGGTGAAAGCCACCGGTTCAGAAGTGACCCGTGGGGATGATGGCCTGTTTCGTCCGACTGCGGCTGCGCAGACACAGCGTGGTGCTGTCCTGCAAAACGATCCGACTATCCAGGTGATGCCTGGCGTGCTGGAAGGCAGCAACGTCAACTCAACGCAAACCATGGTCGACATGATCGCCAACGCACGCCGCTTTGAGATGCAAATGAAAGTCATCTCCAGCGTCGATCAGAATGAACAACGCGCTAACCAGCTGCTGTCAATGAGCTAAAGGATACCACTATGATCCGTTCTTTATGGATTGCCAAAACCGGACTCGACGCCCAGCAAACCAACATGGACGTCATTTCGAACAACCTGGCAAACGTCAGTACCAACGGCTTTAAACGTCAGCGCGCTGTGTTTGAAGATCTGATGTATCAGACGCTGCGCCAGCCGGGAGCACAGTCTTCAGAACAAACCACGCTGCCTTCCGGGATGCAGATTGGTACGGGTACCCGTCCGGTTGCCACCGAGCGTTTACACACCCAGGGTAACCTGAACAAAACTGACTCCTCGAAAGATGTGGCCATCAGCGGTCAGGGTTTCTTCCAGGTGCAGATGCCAGATGGCACCGTAGCCTATACCCGTGACGGTTCGTTCCAGACTGACCAGAACGGCCAGTTGGTCACAAACGGTGGCTTCCCGGTTCAGCCTGCAATCACTATTCCGGCCAATGCCCTGAGCATGACTGTGGGACGTGACGGTGTGGTTAGCGTGACCCAGCAGGGCCAGACCCAGCCGGTTCAGGTCGGTCAGCTGACGCTCAGCACCTTTATTAACGATGCCGGTCTGGAAAGTAAAGGTGAGAACCTTTACCAGGAAACGCAGGCTTCTGGTGCGCCAACTGACAGCACGCCGGGTAACAACGGCGCAGGCCTGCTTTATCAGGGCTATGTCGAAACCTCAAACGTTAACGTTGCGGAAGAGCTGGTCAGCATGATCCAGACGCAGCGCGCGTATGAAATTAACAGCAAGGCCATCAGCACTTCCGATCAGATGCTGGCCAAACTGACGCAGTTGTAAGTTTAAAAGCATCAATGGCCGGGTTCGCCCGGCTTTATTAAAAGAACTCTCAATATTAAAGGTAGTGTTTCCATGGCGAAGCAAATCTCAATGCCTGGACGTTTGTTGGTAGCCGCGCTGCTCCTGACGCTTAACGGTTGTGCTTTAGTTCCCCGTAAGCCACTGGTCGAAGGTTCGACAACGGCCCAGCCGCTGCCTGCTTCGCCGCCGGTTGTTAACGGCTCCATTTTTCAGGGCATGATGCCGATGAACTACGGCTATCAGCCGCTGTTCGAGGATCGTCGCCCACGTAATATCGGCGATACGCTGACCATAACGCTGCAGGAAAACGTCAGCGCGAGCAAAAGCTCCAGCGCCAACGCCGGGCGTGACGGAACCAGTACGCTGGGTCTGACTGCCTTACCAAGCTCGCTTACCGGCTTGTTGGGTGGCGATAAAACCAATATTGATGCCAGTGGCAAAACTGACTTTGCGGGTAAAGGTGGCGCTACGGCCAATAACACCTTTACCGGAACGATCACCGTCACCGTGAATCAGGTACTGCCGAACGGCAACCTGAAAGTGATTGGTGAGAAACAGATCGAAATCAACCAGGGCACGGAATTTATCCGCTTCTCTGGCGTGGTCAACCCGCGCACCATCAGCGGGAGTAACACTGTGGTTTCAACTCAGGTTGCGGATGCCCGCATTGAATACGTCGGTAACGGCTATATCAATGAGGCGCAGACTATGGGCTGGCTGCAACGGTTCTTCCTGAACCTGTCACCGATGTAAGAGGATTCAATGCGTAAAATTATTTTCAAACTCACTTTGCTGCTGCTGGTTGGCGTCTCTTCGCTGGCGAATGCCGATCGTATTCGCGATCTGACCACTGTGGGTGGCGTGCGCGATAACTCCTTAATCGGTTACGGGTTGGTAGTGGGGCTGGATGGTTCCGGTGACCAGACAACCCAGACGCCGTTTACCACGCAAAGTTTAAACAACATGCTGTCACAGTTGGGGATCACCGTTCCGGCGGGTACCAACATGCAGCTGAAAAACGTTGCAGCGGTAATGGTGACGGCCAAACTGCCTGCGTTTGGCCGCCAGGGTCAGGTGATTGACGTTGTTGTCTCCTCTATGGGTAACGCCAAAAGCCTGCGCGGCGGCACATTGCTGATGACGCCAATGAAAGGCGTGGATAACCAGGTCTATGCGCTCGCTCAGGGTAACATTCTGGTCGGCGGAGCCGGGGCATCAGCAGGTGGCAGTAGCGTAACCGTAAACCAGGTAAACGGCGGACGCATTACCGGCGGGGCCACTATCGAACGTGAACTGCCCAACCAGTTCGGTACGACCAGCGTCATCAACCTCTATCTGAATCAGGAAGATTTCAGCATGGCACAGCGCATCACTGATGCCATCAACGCCCGCAGCGGCTACGGCTCAGCCCAGGCGCTGGATGGCCGTACCGTTGCTGTTCAGGTTTCGGCAAACGGCACTTCTCAGGTTCGGCTGCTGGCGGATATTCAGAACATCGATGTGAGCATGCCGATTCAGGATGCCAAAGTCATTATCAACTCGCGTACCGGATCGGTGGTAATGAACCGCGAAGTCCAGTTGAGCACCTGTGCTATCGCTCAGGGCAACCTGTCGGTAACGGTGAATCAGTCGCAGAACGTCAGCCAGCCTGATACCCCTCTGGCGGGTGGTCAGACGGTGGTGACGCCGCAGACGCAGATTGATCTACGCCAGAGCGGCGGCGCACTGCAAAGCGTTAATGCCAGCGCCAACCTCAACAGCGTGGTACGTGCCCTGAATGCGTTAGGTGCCACGCCGATCGATTTGATGTCCATCCTGCAGTCAATGCAGAGTGCGGGTTGCCTGCACGCCAAACTGGAAATTATCTGATGAGTAACTCCCAGTCTCTGATGGGGGCGGCGTACGACAGCCGCTCTCTGAATGACCTCAAACGCCAGGCTGGCAGCGACCCTAAGGCACATGCCAGAGAAGTTGCGAAGCAGGTGGAAGGGATGTTTGTACAGATGATGCTGAAAAGCATGCGTCAGGCGCTGCCGCAGGATGGTCTGCTGAGCACTGAACAGACGCGGCTTTACACCTCAATGTACGATCAGCAGATTGGGCAGCAGATCGCCTCCAAAGGGTTGGGTCTGGCTGACCTGATGGTTAAGCAGATGGATCAGGTACAGGCACCGGATGAAAATGCCGGAACCGTACCAATGATGCTGGATAAGAACTTCATCAATACTTTACCACCGCTGGCGATGGAACAGATTATCCGCAAGGCCGTGCCTCGTTTGCCCTCGTCAGAGGTGCCGCTGCACGGTGACAGCAGCGATTTCATCGCGCAGTTGTCGCAGCCCGCCAAAATGGCGAGTGCGGAGAGCGGTATTCCGCATCACCTGATCCTGGCGCAGGCCGCGCTGGAATCAGGCTGGGGCCAGCGCCAGATTCTGACCGCCGAAGGCAAGCCAAGCTACAACGTGTTCGGTATCAAAGCCTCTGCCAACTGGCAGGGCAAAACCACCGATATCATGACCACCGAGTATGAAGGCGGCGAAGCGAAGAAGGTGAAAGCTAAATTCCGCGTGTATGACTCTTATTTCGAAGCGCTGAACGATTACGTCAAGCTGCTAAGTAATAACCCTCGTTACAGCGCGGTGACCACCGCAGAAACGCCGGAGCAGGGCGCCAGAGCGTTGCAGGCCGCAGGCTATGCGACCGACCCTAAATATGCGCAAAAATTAGTAGGGATGATTCAACAATTCAAAAACATGGGTGAAAAAGTGGTGAAGGCTTACACCCAGGATATTGGCGATTTGTTCTGATTAATTGCTCAAGTTTATTCCGGTTTAACCGATAACTCTTAGAGGCCGGATTTGTGTTAAGCACACCGGCAGATTTTTCAAGCCGCCCGTGCTGTGTCAGGGTAAAATAGGAAACGCGATGGCTAACTTAATTAATACCGCAATGAGCGGATTAAACGCTGCTCAGGCTGCGTTGAATACCACCAGTAATAACATCAGTAACTACAGCGTTACCGGCTATTCACGCCAGACTACGGTGCTTAACCAGGCCAACAGCACGATGAGTGGCGGCCAGTATTATGGCAACGGCGTTTCCGTGGGAAGCGTGAACCGCGAATATGATGCGTTCATCACTAACCAGCTGCGCAGCGCAACCACGCAAAACAGTGCGTTGACCACGCAGTACACGCAGATGTCGAACATTGACGATATGTTTTCCGGCACCACCAACACCCTGTCGGCCAACATTCAGGACTTCTTCTCCTCACTGCAGACCCTGGTCAGCAACGCGGACGATCCTTCAGCCCGTCAGACCGTGCTGGGCAAGGCCGATGGCCTGGTAAACCAGTTCCAGGTGACCGACACCTATCTGCGCAATCTGGACAGCAGCCTGAATACCTCACTCACCGCCACGGTGGATCAGGTCAACAGCTATGCCAAACAGATCGCTAACGTTAACCAGCAGATCACTAAACTCACCGGTGCCAGTGGCGGCAATCCCCCTAACGATCTGCTGGATCAGCGCGATCAGCTGGTCACTGAACTCAACAAGCTGGTTGGCGTAACGGTCAGCCAGCAGGATGGCGGCAGCTATAACATCAGCATCGGCAACGGTATTTCACTGGTGCAGGGCGACAGCTACAGCAAGCTGGCCACCGTTCCTTCCAGTGCTGATCCGACGCGTAAAACCATTGCCAGCGTGGATTCAAGCACCGGCGCGACGACTGAAATCCCTGAGAAAATGCTGACCACCGGCTCACTGGGTGGCTTGTTAGCCTTCCGGACCGACCTTGATAGCGCACGTAATCAACTGGGTCAGTTGGCGATGGGCTTAGGTGACAGCTTTAACAAGCAGCACGAGGCTGGCTACGACAGCAATGGTGATAAAGGCGGGGCATTCTTTAGCCTGGGCAGTCCCTCTGTGACGTCGAACAGCAAGAACACCACGAATACTACCCTGACGGCGACCTGGAAGGATACCAGTGCAGTTCAGGCATCCAACTATAAAGTGACTTACAACGGTTCCGGATGGGATGTGACCCGTCTGTCTGATAATGCGACGCTAGCTGCCAACGCGACAACTGACGGCAGCGGCAACGCCACGCTGAGCTTCGATGGCCTGGAAATCGCGGTCAGCGGGTCACCTGCCAAACAGGACAGCTTCCTGGTGAAGCCGGTCAACGATGTGATCGTCAATATGGACGTGAATATCACTGATGAGTCTAAAGTTGCTGCAGCCGGTGCCGATGAAGGGATCAGTGACAATACCAATGCGCAGTCATTGCTTGATCTGCAAACTAAAAAGGTTATAGGCGGTAACAACACGCTGACTCAGGCTTACGCAAGTATGGTGGCTGACGTGGGTAACAAAACCAATAACCTGAAAACCACCAGCGCCACCCAGGGCAACGTTGTGACGCAGTTGAGCAATCAGCAGCAGTCCGTGTCGGGTGTAAACCTGGATGAAGAATACGGCAACCTGACGCGCTATCAGCAATATTACATGGCTAATGCGCAGGTTTTGCAGACCGCCACCACCATCTTTGACGCGCTGCTTGGCGCTGTTCGCTGATTACTGAACAAGGAATAAACCATGCGTCTCAGCACTTCAATGATGTATGACCAGCAAATGCGTGGGGTCACCAACTCACAGGCAAGCTGGCTGAAAGCGGGCGAACAGCTCTCTACCGGTAAACGCGTTATCAACCCTTCTGACGACCCGGTTGCCGCGGCGCAGGCCGTAGTGCTTAGCCAGGCCCAGGCGCAGACCAGCCAGTTTAAAACGGCACGGGTCTTTGCGACCAACAGCGTCAGTCAGGAAGAGACGAACCTGCAACAGGTGACTACGGTCATCCAGGGCGCTCAGAGCGTGGTAGTGGCCGCCGCCAGCGGCACGCTGTCTGACGACGACCGTCAGTCTTATGCGACCCAGCTTGAAGGGATGCGTGACCAGTTGCTGAACCTGGCGAACTCGACAGACGGCAATGGCCGCTATATGTTCGCCGGTTACAAAACTGATGCGGCGCCCTTTACAAAGGCAGCAGACGGCTCTGTAACTTATACCGGTGGCGATACGGCGATCACGCAGAAAGTGGATGCTAACAGGACTATGACCACCAGCCACACCGGCAGTCAGGTATTCCTGTCCGTCACCAGTAATGCTGAGAAAGATGCAGATGGCAATACTGTGGATGCCAACATTTTTGACACCCTGAATAACGCTATCAAAGCATTAAACACGCCCGTTGCTGATGCCAGCGATGCCGATACCAAAGCGGCGGCAGATGCAGTGAGCAAGCTGAGCCGTGGTCTCTCTAACTCGCTGAACAACGTCTCGAAAATTCGTTCTGAACTCGGGACACAGCTCAGTGAGCTGGAGAGCCTGGATGCCAAGGGCGAAGACACTGCACTGAATCAGTCCACGCAGATGAGCGGGCTGGTGGATGTGGATTACACCGCCGCTATTTCAAGCTATACCATGCAGCAGACGGCCTTACAGGCTTCTTATAAAGTCTTTACCGATATGTCCTCACTGTCTCTGTTTAAACTGAACGCCTGATCATCCAACTTTGAACGTGCTTTAACCGGGTACGTTCCTTTTCTCCCGCTGTCGTTTTTCGATAGCGGGTTTTTTTTGTCTTTTATCTGGCCCAATGCCGCGCTCACTCTGTTTCTCTGGCCATATTAATTACCGTAGCCGTAGCCGTAGCCGTAGCCGTCAGGCAGGCATGAGGGCAGACCGTTACAGGTAGCGGGCTGGAAAAGATGGCTGGCAGGAAGTAAGAGATAACAGGCAGGAAGAGAAATCGGGCATATCGGGCAGGAAGAGATAGCAGGTAAAAAAAAGCCCCGGTCGGAAGACCGGGGCTTTTTCAGTCAGGCATTAACTACTCTGGGCGGGTAGCCGGGGCAGTTGCCTGGTGAGTGGCAGAATGACCGCCAGCAGAACCCTTACCGTCAAAGTCAAAGGCAGGGCGAACCCAGTCACTCTGACGAGCCGGTGCAGGCTGATACTCAGGCGCAGGCGCTTTGGTCATCGGTGCCGTAGCGTGATGCTTGAAAGCAGGCTGAGCCGGAGCAGAGGTCTGCGGTGCAGCAGCAGGAGCCTCAGCCGGAGCAGAGGCCTGCGGTGCAGCAGCAGGAGCCACAGCCGGAGCAGAGACCTGCGGTGCAGCAGCAGGGGCCGCAGCCGGAGCAGAGGCCTGCGGTGCAGCAGCAGGAGCCGCAGCCGGAGCAGAGGCCTGCGGTGCAGCAGCAGGAGCCGCAGCCGGAGCAGAGGCCTGCGGTGCAGCAGCAGGAGCCTCAGCCGGAGCAGAGACCTGCGGTGCAGCAGCAGGAGGAGCTACAGGCTCGTCACGGGCTGGAACCGGTGCATGAGGCTCAGTCGCTTCAATGCGCTCAGCCACGGCTTCCGGTGCAGAGAGCACTTCTTTAACCTGCTGTTCAGTAGTTGGGCTGACATCAGCGGCAGTATCAGCAGCCTGCTGGCTGACTTTTTCTGCAATGCGCTGTTCTTCAGCCTGCTTAGCGTCTTCAACGATTTCTTCAACCGCATCAACAAAAGCTTCCACCGCCGGGCGGGTCTCTTCCGCTGGCAGCGCTTCCTGAGCAACAGCATCAGCGACAGGTTCATCAGCAGCAGAAATCACCGCAGGTTGTTCGTTAACCGGCGTTTCAATAGCGGCAGTTTCATCTGTGTTTACCAGCGTCACTTCCGGTTTATTTTCCGGCTGTGGCTCAGCGATATGCACTGGCTGGGCTTCGGCAACGTCAGCAGAGTGGGCCGCTTCAGTTGAGGCTACAGCAACGGCGTCCGCCGTATCCTGATGACCGTAATCCGGCACCACAGACTGCTCGTGCTCGTGCTCATCCGCAGCATGGGCTACCGGATAAGTGATCCACACTTTGCCTGATGCCATTTCCGGAGAAGCAGCAGCAAAGGTCAGTGGCATTGGCGACTGGTTAGGGTAACGCTCATCACGGTAACGACGACGACGCTGACCACTCACACGCAGATGACGTGGAGAGCGGCGCGAGCGGCGTGGCATGCTGTTGCTGTCACGATCTTCGCTTTCTTCCGCTTCGCTGTGGTTTTCCACTGCAACAGGAGCCTGAACGGGAGCCTCTTCTTCTGCCGGAGCGAAAGAGCGGGCTGCCGTTTGTTCAGCGGTTTCGATACGCACTTTCTGATCCAGCTGACGCGGTTTGCGACGCGGCATAACCTGAACGTGCTCTTCGCCTTCTGCCGCTTCTTCAATCGGCGCAGCTTCAGCAACCTGAGCCAGTTCTGCAACTTTCTCATCCTGTGGAGCCTGACGCTTTTCATCCTGACGACGACGCGGCTGACGCTCACGACGAGGCTGCTGCTGCTGTGACTCTTCAGCTACTGGCTGGAGATCGTCACGAACTTCTGCAGCGGCAGGTGCGTTACGCTTGTTACGACGGTTTTCTTCACGGTTTTCAGCAGCAGGATCGCGGTCGCGTACCATGCGCTCATTACGGTTAGAGTTACGGTCATTACGAGGGTTACGATCGTTGCGCTCGTTACGGTCTGAACGTTCAGTATTACGATCGGCATTGCGGTCAGTATTACGATCAGCATTACGGTCGTTGCGGTCAACATTGCGATCCGCGTTACGGTCATTGCGATCTGAATTGCGGTCGTTGCGATCTCCACCGCGGTCGTTACGGTCACCACTGCGATCGTTACGGTCACTGTAACGTTCTGAGCGGTCACCGTTATTACGGTCACGACGGTTGTTCTGACGGCGGTTGTTACGACGTTCACCGCGTGGTGGTGCCGCTTCCGGCGCTTTCTCTTCTTCCACAACTACTGGCTGAGGCTGCTCTGCTGGCTTCTCTTCACCGGCAAACATTTTCTTCAGACCACGGAAGAGACGACTCATCAGGCCTGGCTCTGCGGCAGCTGGTGCTGGCGCTGCAGGGGTTGCCTGAGGTTCAGCAGCAGCCTGAGGAGCAGCCGCTACGGCTTCCTGCGGGGCAGGAGGGGCATCAGGCATCACGAAAGCAGCCAGAGCCGGTTGCTCAGGGCGTTTACGCTCGGCATGCTCTTCTTCAGAAGGCAATGCCATTTCAGCTTCATGCAGCTTCGGCAGATGGTAGCTCAGGGTTTGCGTCTCTTCGCCACTGCGGACACGCAAAACAGAGTAATGCGGGGTTTGCATCTGATCGTTAGGAACGATGATCGCTTTCACGCCGCCCTGACGTTTTTCGATAGCGCTGACAGCTTCACGTTTTTCGTTCAGCAGGTAAGAAGCCACCTGGACCGGAACGATAGCGTGAACTTCTTTGGTGTTCTCTTTCAGCGCTTCTTCTTCAATCAGACGCAGGATAGAGAGAGCCAGCGATTCGTTATCACGGATGGTGCCGGTACCGCTGCAGCGTGGGCAAACGTGATGGCTGGACTCGCCCAGGGAAGGGCTGAGGCGCTGACGCGACATCTCCAGCAGGCCGAACCGGGAGATATGGCTGATCTGGATACGCGCACGATCCTGACGAACCGCTTCACGCAGGCGATTTTCTACCGCACGCTGGTGGCGCACTGGTGTCATATCGATAAAGTCGATAACGATCAGGCCGCCCAGGTCACGCAGACGCAGCTGGCGGGCAATTTCATCTGCCGCTTCCAGGTTGGTGTTGAAGGCGGTTTCCTCAATATCGCCACCGCGGGTTGCGCGGGCGGAGTTGATATCGATAGCGGTAAGCGCTTCAGTGGAGTCGATAACAATTGAGCCACCGGATGGCAGACGCACTTCACGCTGGAAGGCAGACTCAATCTGCGATTCGATCTGGTAATGGCTGAACAGCGGGATTTCACCGGTGTAAAGTTTGATTTTGCTGCTGAAGTCCGGACGACCCAACGCCGCAATGTGCTGACGGGCCAACTCCAGAACCTTCGGGTTATCGATAAGGATTTCACCGATATCCTGACGCAGATAGTCGCGGAACGCGCGGACAATGACGTTGCTCTCCTGATGGATCAGGAATGGAGCAGGGCGGCTATCAGCGGCTTTCTTAATGGCTTCCCAATGCTTCATACGGAAGCTCAAATCCCACTGCAATGCTTCAGCAGATTTGCCCACACCAGCAGTACGAACGATCAGACCCATGCCTTCAGGCAGCTCAAGTGCAGAAAGCGCTTCCTTAAGTTCAGTACGATCGTCGCCTTCAATACGACGGGAAATACCGCCAGCACGTGGGTTATTAGGCATCAACACCAGGTAGCTGCCGGCCAGGCTGATAAAGGTGGTTAAGGCTGCGCCTTTATTACCCCGTTCTTCTTTATCAATCTGAACGATAACTTCCTGACCTTCACGCAATACGTCCTTGATATTCGGGCGTCCGTGAGAGGAATAGTTGCTGGGAAAGTATTCGCGGGAGATTTCTTTCAGAGGGAGGAAACCGTGTCTTTCAGCACCGTAATCGACAAATGCTGCTTCAAGACTGGGTTCAATGCGAGTGATCTTGCCTTTATAGATGTTGGCTTTTTTCTGTTCGTGTCCTGGGCTTTCAATATCCAGGTCGTACAGGCGCTGTCCATCCACGAGAGCGACACGCAACTCTTCCTGCTGAGTTGCGTTTATCAACATTCTTTTCATCGTAACTTACTCATTATTCTTACATTAGTGACAAAGCTACGGGCAATAGTAACGCTGGACGCGAGTAACCGATGGCCCCGAGTCTCATCGCAAAGCCGTCAACCTCACGGTTGTCGCCTGCTAAGGGGCGCAAAATCTCGGCAGCCTGTTTTTCATTTGGAAAAACAGCGCTTTTAAAAAAGGGGGAACCGCCAGTGAGTAACCAGAGTGAACCAATCCCGTCTTGTCGTCCAGGCTGCAACCCGCAGCCCGCTAAATGCCTGATTACACAATACGTCTTACGCCATTGCTGCGTGTATGGGCTATCCGGCAAAACTTCTTATTACGCTATTTTCTTGTTTCACAAGGTTTAGCGGGTAAAACATTAGCATTATTCCATTGCTAACCTTGTGATAGCAAGGTGACTTTTGATGAAGGTGGCGTTTATTGCCGCTTTTAAAGAGATTTGCATCGCATTTCCACAAATTGCCCAAAAACTGGTCATAAATCATCACCCACAAGGGTCACTGTCAGTTAAGCACAGAAAAAGAAGTGGCGCTATCCTGGCGCTCTATTTAGAATCGCCGACCATGAAAACCAATACTCCAGCAGTCCGAATGGTGACGATTTCTGCCGATGAGGCAGGACAACGCATCGACAACTTTTTACGTACCCAGCTAAAAGGGGTGCCGAAGAGCATGATTTATCGCATTTTGCGTAAGGGCGAAGTGCGGGTGAACAAAGGGCGAATCAAGCCTGAATACAAACTTGAAGCGGGTGATGAGATCCGTATTCCGCCAGTAAGGGTGGCGGAGCGCGATGACGAGGCTGTGTCGCCTAAGCTGGATAAGGTGGCAGCGTTATCCGACGCGATCATTTTTGAAGACGATTACCTGCTGGTGCTGAACAAACCGTCAGGGACCGCCGTTCATGGTGGCAGCGGACTGAGCTTTGGCGTCATTGAAGGGCTGCGTGCGCTGCGTCCCGAAGCCCGTTTCCTGGAGCTGGTTCACCGTCTTGATCGTGATACCTCTGGCATCCTGCTGGTTGCTAAAAAGCGTTCAGCGCTGCGTTCGCTGCACGAGCAGTTGAGGGAGAAGGGGATGCAGAAGGATTATCTGGCGTTGGTACGCGGACAGTGGCCTTCTCATATCAAAGCAGTGCAGGCACCCTTGCTGAAAAATATTCTGCAAAGCGGCGAGCGAATTGTGCGGGTTAACAGCGAAGGTAAGCCATCTGAAACCCGTTTCAAAGTGGAAGAGCGCTATGCTCATGCCACGCTGGTAAAAGCCAGCCCGATTACGGGCCGTACTCATCAGATTCGTGTACATACCCTGCATGCGGGCCATCCCATCGCCTTTGACGATCGTTATGGCGAGCGCGACTTTGATGCCCAGCTTAAAGGAACCGGCCTGAAAAGGTTATTCCTGCATGCTGCCGCGCTGAAGTTCACCCATCCCAACACGGGCGAAGTCATGCGGGTTGAAGCGCCACTGGATAAAGAGTTGAAGCATTGCCTGGAAGTGTTGCGTAAAACTGCCCCGGCTAAATGATTTCAGGCTCAATTGCTCAATTGCTCATTTGCTCATTTGCTCAATTGCTCACTTGCTTAATTGTTTAAGGGCAAGGTCAGGAACGGCGCGGTGACAAGGCGTCGCCAGGGGGCCTGTTATCCGGGACGTCGTGAATCCGTCCCTGGAGACTTCGCAGCCACGTCCATGTGGCTGAGACCCGGTTAACAGGCCCCCTGGCGCCCCCTCATCTTCAGTGTCGTTGGCTAGCCTGGAGGCTGCACAGGTCAAAACCAAAACCTGAGTAACCGGTCATTATTCCTGTTACCTGTGGTTTTGACCTGTGTATCCCCATTACTGCAGGCGAAACTGAAACTAAAGGGAAGGGGGAGTGGGTTGATAAGCAAAGCGTCCCGGCACATGGACGTGCCGGGCCGAGCTGTCATGGATGACGCTTTTTGCGTCTTTGTGTTCAACCCACTCTTCCTGACCATGCCCCTGACCCTGAAGGCAACTTACCCCTTTTCAGATAACCACTCTTCCTGACCATGCCCCTGACCCTGAAGGCAACTTGCCCCTTTTCAGATAACCACTCTCCCTGACCATGCCCCTGACCCTGAAGGCAACTTACCCTTTTCAGATAACCACTCTTCCTGACCATGCCCCTGACCCTGAAGGCAACTTACCCCTTTTCAGATAACCACTCTTCCTGACCATGCCCCTGACCCTGAAGGCAACTTACCCCTTTTCAGATAACCACTCTTCCTGACCATGCCCTGACCCTGAAAGCAATTTACCTTTGCTCAACCAGCACCTTCTATTACGCTAACGGATCCACACCCACCTTACGCAGCATCTCGCATAAAGCAATCAGCGGTAGCCCTACCAGCGTATTAGGATCCCGGCCGGAAAGCCGGTCAAACAGCGTTATCCCTAATCCTTCGCTTTTAAAACTCCCGGCGCAATTCAGCGGCTGCTCTTTCGCAATATAATGGGCAATTTCTTTATCGGTAAGATGCCTGAAATCAACATTAAATGGCTCACAAATCACCTGCAGATGATTATTTGCACTGTCAAAAAGTGCCAGGCCAGTATAAAAAATGACGCTGTGCCCGCTTGCCTGACTTAATTGCTTGCGCGCGTTCTCCTCAGTGTGCGGCTTTCCGGTTATTTTGCCGTCAATCACACACACCTGATCCGAGCCAATAATAAAATGTTGTGGATACTTATCTGCCAGCGCCTGAGCTTTGGCAGCGGCAAGACGTTGTACTAAATCAATAGCAGATTCATTAACTTGAGGAGATTCATCTACCTCAGGTGCCGCGGTGATAAAGGCAAGGCCCAGCTTTTCCAGCAGGCTCTTTCTGAAAGGGGAGGTTGAAGCCAGTACAAGTTGTGTCATCTTTTTTCCAGAATAGATAGCGAATCACTTCAATGCATTTTAAACTGTGCGCCGCACTGGATGCGAATATTGGGTGAAAGATGCTGTAAACCGGCCTTTTTCTTTGACTCTATCTCGTTACAAAGATAATATGCGCGCCCTATGCAAAAGGTAAAATTACCCCTGACTCTTGATCCGGTTCGTACCGCTCAAAAACGCCTTGATTATCAGGGCGTCTACACCCCTGAACAGGTGAAGCGTATTGCCGAATCAGTAGTGAGCGTGGACACAGATGTAGAGTGCACCATGTCGTTCGCGATCGACAACCAGCGTTTAGCGGTACTTAACGGTACGGCTGCGGTCTCCGTAACGCTGTGCTGTCAACGCTGCGGCGGGTCATTCCCGCATCAGGCCCACGTAACGTATTGTTTCAGTCCGGTCGTCACTGACGAACAGGCTGAAGCACTGCCGGAAGCGTACGAGCCGATCGAGGTCAACGAGTTTGGCGAAATCGATCTGCTGGCGGTGGTTGAAGATGAAATTATCCTCGCCCTGCCTGTCGTTCCGGTGCATGATTCTGAACACTGTGAAGTGTCCGAGGCGGACATGGTCTTTGGTAAACTGCCTGAAGAGGCGGAAAAACCAAACCCATTTGCCGTATTAGCCAGTTTAAAGCGTAAGTAATTAGGAGTAAGGTCCATGGCCGTACAACAGAATAAACCAACCCGTTCCAAGCGTGGCATGCGTCGTTCACACGATGCTCTGACCACAGCATCTCTTTCCGTAGATAAAGTTTCTGGCGAAACGCATCTGCGTCACCACATCACTGCGGATGGTTACTACCGCGGTCGCAAGGTCATCGTTAAGTAATTCTTGCGGATACGCAAGGCGATACTTTGCCACGTCTGACCCTGGCGATAGATGCCATGGGCGGGGACTTCGGTCCCTGCGTGACAGTGCCTGCTGCAATGCAGGCACTGGCCTCTAACTCGCAACTGCATCTTCTTCTGGTCGGCGATCCCGACAACATCTCGTCATTACTCGCAAAAGCTGATTCCGCCTTACTGGCACGTCTGCAGATTATCCCTGCCGAGTCGGTTATTGCCAGTGATGCCAAACCTTCCCAGGCTATCAGACAGAGCCGGGGCACCTCAATGCGTGTGGCGCTTGAACTGGTGAAAGAAGGTAAGGCCGGGGCCTGCGTCAGCGCCGGAAACACCGGTGCGCTGATGGGCCTCGCTAAATTAATGCTCAAACCGCTGGATGGGATTGAGCGGCCCGCGCTGATGACGGTATTGCCGAATCAGCAAAAGGGAAAAACAGTCTTGCTGGACCTGGGCGCAAACGTGGAATCCGACAGCGCTATGCTGGTGCAGTTCGCGATCATGGGCGCGGTCATGGCAGAAGAGATTCTGTCGGTGGCCTCGCCACGCGTTGCGTTACTGAGCAATGGTCAGGAAGAGACCAAGGGATTGACGAGTATCCGGGACGCCGCAGCAATACTGCGTGAATTGCCAGATTTTAACTATATTGGATACCTCGAAGGGAACGATCTTCTTACCGGGAAGACGGACGTGCTTGTCTGCGATGGTTTTGTGGGCAATGTCACCCTGAAAACCATGGAAGGCATGGTAAGAATGTTTCTTTCGCTGATGACTTCACAAGGCGAAGGTAAAAAAAGGGCCTGGTGGATGAAGCTGACAGGGCGTTTGCTTAAAAAACGTCTGGCAAAGCGCTTCGGCCACCTCAACCCCGACCAGTACAATGGCGCCTGTCTGTTAGGATTGCGCGGCTCCGTGATTAAGAGTCATGGTGCAGCGAATCAACGCGCATTTACTGCAGCGATTGAACAGGCAGAGCAGGCGGTGCGGCGGCAAGTTCCCGAGCGGATTGCTGCCCGCCTTCAGGCTGTATTACCTAAGAGTGACTGAACGGACATGTATACGAAGATTCTTGGTACGGGCAGCTATTTGCCTGAGCAGGTGCGGACTAACGCCGATCTGGAAAAAATGGTAGATACCTCGGACGAGTGGATTGTCACCCGCACGGGGATCCGCGAGCGTCGCATTGCTGGCGCAGACGAAACTGTAGCAACGATGGGTTTCCATGCCGCCGAACGCGCACTGGAAATGGCTGGCGTTGATAAGAACGACATTGGGCTGATTGTGGTGGCCACCACCTCATCAAGCCACGCTTTCCCAAGTTCAGCCTGCATGATCCAGCAAATGCTGGAGATTGATGATGCCGCGGCATTTGACCTGGCGGCCGCGTGCGCAGGCTTCACTTATGCCTTAAGCGTGGCCGATCAGTACATCAAAAACGGCGCGGTAAAACATGCGCTGGTGATTGGTGCTGATGTGCTCGCGCGCATGCTCGATCCTGAAGATCGTGGCACCATTATCCTGTTTGGTGATGGCGCAGGTGCGGTAGTGCTGGGCGCAAGCGAAGAGCAGGGGATTATCTCTACTCATCTGCACGCCGATGGCCGTTATGGCCAGCTGCTGACGCTCTCCAATCAGGATCGTGAGAATCAGGATCAACCTTCTTACGTCACCATGGCCGGGAACGAAGTGTTCAAGGTAGCGGTGACGGAACTGGCCCATATCGTGGAAGAGACGCTGCAGGCGAACAACCTGGAACGTGAAGCGATTGACTGGCTGGTGCCACATCAGGCTAACCTGCGCATCATCAGCGCCACTGCCCGCAAGCTGGGCATGGGGATGGAAAAAGTCGTGGTAACCCTTGATCGTCACGGCAACACTTCCGCCGCTTCTGTGCCTTGCGCACTGGATGAAGCCGTGCGTGATGGTCGTATTCAGCGTGGTCAGCTTATTCTGCTGGAAGCCTTCGGCGGTGGATTCACCTGGGGCTCGGCGCTGGTTCGTTTTTGATTAACAGGACATAACAATGACGCAATTTGCTATGGTTTTCCCGGGACAGGGATCCCAGACGGTGGGTATGCTGGCTGAACTGGCTGCAGAGAACCCGACGGTAGAAAAAACCTTCCGTGAAGCCTCAGATGCTCTGGGCTACGACCTTTGGGCACTGGTGCAGCAGGGGCCGGTTGAAGAATTGAACAAAACCTGGCAGACTCAGCCGGCTTTACTGGCCGCATCTGTTGCTATTTTCCGCGTTTGGCAGGAAAAAGGCGGATCCACGCCTGCAATGCTGGCGGGACACAGCCTGGGCGAGTATAGTGCGCTGGTTTGTGCCGGGGTGATCGATTTCGCGGAAGCGATCAAACTGGTTGAATTGCGTGGCAAACTGATGCAGGAAGCGGTTCCGGAAGGAACGGGTGCGATGCAGGCCATTATCGGCCTGGATGACGCAGCCATTGCAAAAGCCTGTGAAGAGTCTGCACAGGGTCAGGTGGTTTCCCCTGTTAACTTTAATTCCCCTGGTCAGGTTGTTATTGCCGGAAATAAAGAAGCGGTAGAACGCGCTGGTGCAGCCTGCAAAGCAGCTGGCGCCAAACGTGCTCTTCCGTTACCTGTGAGCGTACCTTCTCACTGTGCTCTGATGAAACCCGCTGCCGATAAACTGGCCGCTGCACTGGAAGCACTGACCTTCAACGCCCCGACAGTTCCGGTGGTTAACAACGTTGATGTGCAGTGTGAAACCTCGCCTGAGGCGATCCGTAGTGCGCTGGTTCGTCAGCTGTACAACCCGGTCCGCTGGACCGGATGTGTGGAATTTATGGCACAGGAAGGCGTGACGTCGTTGCTGGAAGTTGGCCCTGGAAAGGTGCTGACCGGCCTGACGAAACGTATTGTTGACACCCTGACCGCGGCACCGGTAAACGATCCGGCCAGCCTGTCAGCGGCGCTTTAACAGTCAGACGAGGATGAACATGAGCTTTGAAGGAAAAATCGCACTGGTTACCGGTGCAAGTCGCGGCATTGGCCGTGCTATCGCAGAAACACTGGTAGCACGCGGCGCGAAAGTAGTCGGTACAGCGACCAGCCAGAGCGGCGCGGATGCCATCAGTGCTTATCTGGGCACGAATGGCAAAGGCTTGCTGCTGAATGTGACCGACAGCGCCTCAATTGAGAGCGTGTTGGAAAATATTCGTGCTGAATTTGGCGAAGTGGACATTTTAGTCAATAATGCTGGCATTACGCGTGATAATCTTCTGATGCGTATGAAGGATGATGAGTGGCAGGATATTCTGGACACCAATCTGACTTCCGTATTCCGCCTGTCAAAAGCGGTAATGCGCGCTATGATGAAGAAACGCGTAGGCCGAATTATTACCATTGGTTCCGTAGTCGGAACGATGGGTAATGCGGGCCAGGCAAACTACGCGGCAGCAAAAGCGGGTTTGATCGGCTTCAGCAAGTCACTGGCGCGTGAAATCGCGTCACGTGGTATTACCGTTAACGTCGTGGCTCCTGGTTTCATTGAAACCGACATGACGCGTGCGCTGACTGAAGATCAGCGTGCGGGCATTCTGGCGGAAGTGCCAGCGGGTCGCCTCGGCGGCGCGCAGGAAATCGCCAATGCCGTCGCATTTTTAGCCTCCGACGAGGCTGCGTACATCACTGGTGAGACGCTGCACGTCAACGGCGGGATGTATATGGTCTGATAATCACGAAAACTATTTGCGTTATTTGCGGTAAAACCCGCAAAATAAGGTAAATTCGTGGTTTGACCAGCCGGGATTTAGTTGCATCTTTTTCACCATTTTATACACTACGAAAACCATCGCGAAAGCGAGTTTTGATAGGAAATTTAATAGTATGAGCACTATCGAAGAACGCGTTAAGAAAATCATTGGCGAGCAGCTTGGCGTTAAGCAGGAAGAAGTTGTTAATACTGCCTCTTTTGTAGAAGATCTGGGCGCTGATTCTCTTGATACCGTTGAGCTGGTAATGGCTCTGGAAGAAGAGTTTGATACCGAGATTCCGGACGAAGAAGCTGAGAAAATCACTACCGTTCAGGCTGCTATTGATTACATCAATGGTCACCAGGCGTAAGTGAGCATCTCCAGGCGGTCATTCGACCGCCTGAGTTTTATCTGAAAGTCCCACACAGTGTCCCTGTCATTTTTTCCCTCCCTGGAGGACGAACGTGTCTAAGCGTCGTGTAGTTGTGACCGGTCTTGGCATGTTGTCTCCTGTCGGCAATACCGTAGAGTCTACCTGGAATGCTCTTGTTGCCGGTCAGAGTGGCATCAGCCTGATCGACCATTTTGATACTAGTGCCTACGCAACGCGTTTTGCTGGCTTAGTAAAGGATTTTAACTGTGAAGAATTTATCTCGCGCAAAGATCAGCGCAAGATGGATGCCTTCATTCAGTACGGCGTTGTCGCTGGCATTCAGGCCATGCAGGATTCCGGTCTGGTCATTACTGATGAGAATGCCGATCGTATTGGTGCCGCTATCGGCTCCGGTATCGGTGGTCTCGGTCTGATTGAAGAGAACCACGCTTCGCTGGTCAACGGCGGCCCGCGTAAAATCAGTCCTTTCTTCGTTCCCTCCACGATTGTGAACATGATAGCGGGTCACCTGACTATTATGTATGGCATGAAAGGCCCAAGTATCGCCATCTCCACGGCCTGTACTACCGGTGTGCATAACATTGGTCAGGCTGCGCGTATCATTGCGTATAACGATGCCGATGTGATGCTGGCTGGCGGAGCAGAAAAAGGCAGTACGCCGCTGGGTATAGGCGGCTTTGGCGCTGCACGTGCGCTCTCCACCCGCAATGAAGATTTCCAGGCGGCGAGCCGTCCCTGGGATAAAGATCGTGATGGCTTCGTGCTGGGCGATGGTGCGGGTCTGATGGTGCTGGAAGAGTACGAACACGCTAAAAAACGTGGTGCGAAAATTTATGCTGAGCTGGTTGGCTTTGGCATGAGCAGCGATGCTTACCATATGACCTCACCGCCTGAAGACGGTGCTGGCGCAGCCCTGGCAATGAAAAACGCACTGAAAGATGCGCAATTGTCGCCAGAGCAGATTGGTTATATCAACGCACACGGTACGTCCACGCCAGCCGGGGACAAAGCTGAAACACAGGCGGTGAAGAACATTTTCGGCGCAAGTGCGGCTACTGTGATGGTGAGTTCGACCAAATCCATGACCGGTCACCTTTTAGGTGCAGCTGGCGCGGTAGAGTCTATCTTCTCGATTCTTGCGCTGCGCGACCAGGTTATTCCGCCGACCATCAATCTGGATAATCCGGATGTGGGCTGCGATCTGGATTTTGTGCCACATACAGCACGTCAGGTAAAAGGTCTGGAGTACACGTTGTGTAACTCCTTCGGCTTTGGTGGAACCAACGGTTCGTTGATTTTCCGCAAAGTCTGATTTTTTGCCACTCCTGAAGGCCCGCTCAGACAGCGGGCCTTTTTTGTTTGCAACCCGGACGTTTTTTTCATTTCTGTACAATTCTGCACGGACAATCGGATGATTCTGCCGGGCTATGCGGGTAATCTTTACCGCTGTGCGATCTTCACGAGGGGAAAGTAATGATTTGGATAAACGGTGAACCTCAGGAAAGCCTCTCTGCCCGCGATCGTGCCATTCAGTTTGGTGACGGCTGCTTCACTACCGCGCGCATCTGGCAGGGTAAAGTGGTAGCCACAGAAGCCCACCTTGCGCGACTGACCCTGGGATGTGAGCGGCTGATGATCCGGAACGTAGACTGGACAGCGCTGCACGAAGAGATGCTTTTTGCTGCTTCGACCTGCAAGACTGGCGTTTTGAAGGTCATTCTTTCCCGTGGTCAGGGTGGAAGAGGGTACAGCGCCGCTGGTTGTGGCCAGCCAACCCGTCTGATCTATCTCTCGGATTATCCGGCTCACTACCTGCAGCTAAGGCAAACGGGCGTCAGGCTCGTCCTGAGCACCATCCGGCTGGGAAAAAACCCGCTGCTGGCGGGGATCAAACACCTCAACAGGCTTGAACAGGTGCTGATCCGTACAGAGCTTGACCAGACCGGCGCAGACGAGGCGGTGGTGCTTGACACTGACGGTAGCCTGGTGGAATGCTGTGCGGCAAATTTGTTCTGGCGCAAGGGAAAACAGGTGTTTACCCCCGATCTCAGCCAGTCGGGCGTCGACGGAATTCAGCGTCAGCAGTTAATTCAGCAGCTGCACGAAAAGGGCACCGAAGTGCAGATCGTCAGCCGACCTCCTGAAGTGCTGGCCGATGCAGATGAAGTTCTGATCACTAATGCCCTGATGCCGGTGCTGCCGGTGTATCAGATCGAAAACTGGCACTACTCCTCGCGTCACCTTTTCAACCTGCTACGCCCTCAAGACGATTAACAGGGAAATTTCATGACAGTAAAAAGAAAACTCTTCACCGGGATTGTGCTGATTATTGTGGCGGCCATTGCGTTCAGCTACTGGCAAATCCGTCAGTTTGCTGACTCAACACTGACCATCAATAAAGAAACTATTTTCACCCTGCCAGCCGGTTCGGGCCGGGTGGTGCTGGAAGCAGAGCTGAACAAGCAGCACATAGTGCCGCAGAGCCTGTGGTTTGGCTGGCTGCTGAAACTGGAGCCTGAACTGGCAAACTTTAAAGCCGGCACCTATCGCTTCACCCAGGGCATGACGGTACGCCAAATGCTGGAGCTGCTGGCCCTGGGGAAAGAAGCCCAGTTCCCGGTGCGTTTTGTAGAAGGAACGCGGATGCAGGAGTGGCTCGCAACGTTACGCAGTGCTCCCTACGTTAAACACACGCTGAGTGATGATAAGCTGGCAACCGTGGCTGCAGCGCTGAAATTATCAGAGCAGGATGTGGAAGGCTGGTTTTACCCGGACACCTATGCCTACACGGCTAACACCACGGATGTTGCCTTGCTGACGCGTGCCCATGAGCGCATGGTGAAACTGGTGGACGATCAGTGGCAGGGAAAGATTGAAAACTTGCCCTACAAAGACAAAAACGATTTAGTGACCATGGCTTCAATCATCGAAAAAGAGACGGCGGTAAGTGAAGAGCGCAGTAAAGTTGCCTCGGTCTTTATTAACCGTCTGCGCCTTGGCATGCGGCTGCAAACCGATCCCACGGTCATTTATGGTATGGGTGAAAACTATAAAGGCGCGCTGACACGTAAAGATCTGGAGACGCCAACGTCTTATAATACCTACGTTATTTCGGGTATGCCGCCAGGCCCTATTGCTATGCCAGGAAAAGCTTCGCTGGAAGCAGCAGCACACCCGCTGAAAACTAACTTTCTCTACTTTGTGGCCGATGGTAAAGGGGGGCACACCTTTACCACCAATCTTGCCAGCCATAATCGTGCCGTGCAGGCCTGGCGTCTGGCGGTAAAGGAAAAAATGGACAGTAAATTCATCGTCATTGAAGGACTTGAAGGCGCGGGCAAAACCACTGCGCGCGAGGTTATCGTTGCTACTCTGCGTGAGCAGGGGATAGCCGAGATCGTTTTTACCCGTGAACCCGGCGGAACACCCCTGGCGGAAAAACTGCGTGAGCTGATCAAGCAGGGAATCGAAGGCGAGCAGGTTACCGATCAGGCTGAGCTACTGATGCTCTATGCCGCACGCGTGCAGCTGGTGGAAAATGTGATCAAACCCGCGCTGGCACGGGGAGCCTGGGTGGTTGGCGATCGCCACGATCTCTCTTCTCAGGCCTATCAGGGCGGCGGACGTGGCATGGACCGGGTGCTGATGGCTCAGCTTAAACAGAGCGTGCTGGGGACATTTTCCCCGGATATGACGCTCTACCTCGATGTGACGCCAGAAATTGGTCTGCAACGTGCCAGAGCACGGGGCGAGCTGGATCGAATCGAGCAGGAGTC
Source organism: Erwinia sp. E_sp_B01_1 (assembly GCF_036865545.1). Taxonomy (NCBI): domain Bacteria; kingdom Pseudomonadati; phylum Pseudomonadota; class Gammaproteobacteria; order Enterobacterales; family Erwiniaceae; genus Erwinia; species Erwinia sp. E_sp_B01_1. The sequence continues at coordinate 1,817,975 of NZ_CP142208.1, forward strand.
GCTGAACTTCTTTATCCGCACCCGTGAGCGCTATCTGGCGCTGGCGGCTGAAGATAAACGTATCAAAACAATTGATGCCACGCGCTCGCTGGAAGAGGTTTCACAAGCTATCCGTAACACGCTGCTGACCTGGCTGAAGGGCCAGCAATGAACTGGTATCCCTGGCTGAATCAGCCTTACCGTCAAATCATCAGCCAGCATCAGGCCGGCCGGGGCCACCATGCCCTGCTGGTCCAGGCATTGCCAGGGATGGGGGATGCCTCGCTGGCGTGGGGCATCAGTCGCTGGCTGATGTGTCAGCGCCGGGACGATTTAAAAAGCTGCGGCAAGTGTCATGCCTGCGAGTTAATGCAGGCTCACACCCATCCTGACTGGTATAGCCTGGAAGCAGAAAAGGGCAAAAGTTCGCTGGGGATTGATGCAGTCCGCGGCGTAACGGAAAAGCTTTATCATCATGCTCAACAGGGCGGGGCCAAAGTCGTCTGGATCCCGGATGCGGCACAGTTAACTGAAGCAGCAGCCAATGCCTTACTGAAAACGCTGGAGGAGCCGCCGAAAAATACCTGGTTCCTGCTCAGCAGTCAGCAGCCCGCGCTACTTCTGGCAACCCTGCGCAGCCGCTGTCTTAACTTCCACCTTGCTCCTCCGGATGAAGCCCAGAGCCTGAACTGGTTGCTGAAGCAGAAGCCGGTAACGGAACAGGATGGGATGACTGCACTGCGGCTCAGCGGCGGTGCCCCGGCTGCGGCTGCGGAGCTGTCAGAGGAAAAGAGCTGGGCATCCCGGCAGGCGCTGTGCCTCGCGCTGCCCACGGCTTTACGGCAGGATATGCTAAGCTTGCTGGCCGTGCTGAACCATGATAACGCCGTACAACGCACCGGCTGGCTCTGCGCCCTGCTGGTGGATGCCCTGAAATGGCAGCAGGGCGGCGGCCAGTATATCGCCAACGTCGATCAACAGGCGCTGATTGCGGAGATAGCTTTACAGCTGCCCGCCAACGCGCTGGATCAGAGCGTTCGTCAGTGGATGGTCTGCCGCGATCGCCTGCTTAACGTAGTGGCCGTAAACCGTGAATTATTATTAACTGACCAGTTGCTGGGGTGGGAGCAAATGCTGCACGCCTCGCCAACTGGCCTGTCCGGATAGAGAGTAATTATGTTTTTAGTAGATTCGCATTGCCACCTTGATGGTCTGGATTATGAATCACAGCACCAGGACGTCAGTGACGTGCTGGCAAAAGCTGCCGCCCGTGACGTCAAATTTATGCTGGCAGTAGCCACCACGCTTCCCGGATACAAAGCGATGACCACGCTGATTGGCGATCGTCCCAACGTGGCATACTCCTGCGGCGTTCATCCGCTGAATCAGGAAGAAGCCTACGACTTTGCCGAACTGCGTCAGCTGGCAGCGGATGAGCGGGTGATAGCCATGGGTGAAACCGGGCTGGATTACTTCTATCAACAGGAGACCAAAGCGCAGCAGCAGGCCTCTTTCCGCGAGCACATCCGCACAGGACGTGACCTGAATAAACCGGTGATTGTGCACACCCGCGAGGCGCGAGAAGACACGCTGGCAATACTGAAAGAAGAAAAAGTTGAAGGCTGCGGCGGCGTACTGCACTGCTTTACCGAAGATCGCGATACGGCGAAAAAACTGCTGGATATGGGCTTTTATATCTCCTTCTCTGGCATCGTCACCTTCCGCAATGCGGAGACGATCCGCGAAGCTGCCCGTTATGTACCGCTTGATCGAATACTGGTGGAAACTGACTCGCCCTACCTGGCCCCTGTTCCACATCGTGGCAAAGAGAATCAGCCGGCTTATACCCGCGATGTCGCCGAATACATGGCGGTACTGAAAGGGGTGAGCATTGAGCAGATGGCTGAAGCGACCACGCAAAACTTTTCAAAACTGTTCCATGTTCCGCTCTCCAGGCTGACGGACAGCTGAATTCCTCCTGAGCACTATTTATACCCTGTCTTTCCGCATTGCTCTGTTGGGGCAATGCGTTTTTTTATGCTGAAAACGGGCGTTGATTGCGCTGTTCTACTGGCATAGTGCCAGATGTTAAATAAAACGTGATAGCCATCAAACAATGTTTTGCCGATTTATTTTACTCTTCGTAATAAATACCCAGAGCGCAAAGACGCTCACCTAAAAGCGGGAATCTCCCTCCCGTTATCGCGCTGAACGCGTGGAAACAGCACTTATACTCAGGAGCTTCACATTATGTTCAAAAATGCCTTTGCAAACCTGCAAAAGGTGGGCAAATCCCTGATGTTACCGGTCTCGGTTCTGCCGATTGCCGGTATTTTATTGGGGGTGGGTTCCGCCAATTTCAGCTGGCTGCCACTGGTAGTGTCACAGGTGATGGCTGAAGCGGGTGGATCCGTCTTTGCCAACATGCCGTTAATCTTTGCGATTGGTGTCGCGCTGGGCTTTACCAATAATGACGGTGTCTCCGCCCTTGCGGCCGTTGTAGCTTACGGGATCATGGTGAAAACCATGGCGGTAGTGGCTCCCCTGGTACTGCATCTGCCAGCGGCTCAGATTGAAGCCAGCCACCTTGCAGATACCGGCGTTCTCGGCGGGATCATTGCAGGTTCCATTGCGGCCTGGATGTTTAACCGTTTCTACCGTATCAAGCTGCCGGAATATCTGGGCTTCTTTGCCGGTAAACGTTTTGTTCCTATTATCTCTGGCTTTACTGCCATCTTCCTGGGTGTGGTGCTGTCATTTATCTGGCCGCCAATTGGCTCAGCGATTCAGGACTTCTCCCAGTGGGCGGCTTATCAGAACCCGGTGGTGGCCTTTGGTCTTTACGGTCTGATTGAGCGTACGCTGGTGCCGTTTGGTCTGCATCACATCTGGAACGTACCTTTCCAGATGCAGATTGGTGAGTTTACCAACGCCGCAGGCCAGATTTTCCACGGGGATATTCCACGTTATATGGCGGGCGATCCTACTGCCGGTATGCTCTCCGGCGGCTTCCTGTTCAAAATGTACGGTCTGCCAGCGGCAGCGATTGCCATCTGGCACTCTGCCAAACCAGAGAACCGCGCAAAAGTGGGCGGGATTATGATCTCAGCGGCACTGACCTCATTCCTGACCGGCATCACCGAACCGATCGAGTTCTCCTTTATGTTCGTGGCGCCGGTGCTGTATGGGATCCATATCCTGCTGGCTGGCCTGGCCTTCCCAATCTGTATTCTGCTGGGTATGCGTGATGGCACCAGCTTCTCACACGGTCTGATCGACTTTGTGGTGTTGAGTGGAAACAGCAGCAAAATCTGGTTGTTCCCGCTGGTGGGGATCGTTTATGGCCTGGTTTACTACACGCTATTCCGCCTGGTGATTGCCAAATTCAACCTGAAAACACCGGGCCGTGAAGAGACCAGCGCAGAGCAATCTACCGGTTCTGCCACTGAAATGGCGGGCAACCTGGTGGCCGCGTTTGGCGGTAAAGAAAACATCACCAATCTGGATGCCTGTATCACCCGCTTGCGGGTCAGCGTGGCTGACGTGGCAAAAGTGAATCAGCCAGAGCTGAAAAAACTGGGCGCGGCCGGTGTAGTGGTCGCGGGATCGGGCGTTCAGGCCATCTTTGGCACGAAATCTGATAACCTGAAAACGGATATGGACGACTTTATCCGTAGTACCTGATTGGCAATGCCTGACCATGGTAAACAGGGGGCGAAAGCCCCCTTTTTTATCGCTGAATCAGGGCCAGATGCTGCAAACACGCGCAATTAAAGTAAGAAAAGTGACGGGAAGGTTGAAAGAAAACAAATAACTCGCTCATACTGCCAGAACTCATCTCTTTGCTAAGGATTTGCCCCATGGCCGAAGAAACGATTTTCAGTAAAATTATCCGACGTGAAATCCCTGCGGACATCGTCTATCAGGACGATCTGGTTACTGCCTTCCGGGATATCTCACCCAAAGCCCCAACCCATATTCTGGTCATTCCTAATATTCTGATCCCCACAGCTAACGATGCCGTAGCCGGTCACGAAGCTGCGCTGGGACGCATGATCACCATTGCCGCCAAAATTGCTAAAGATGAAGGCATTGCAGAAGATGGCTACCGGCTGATCATGAACTGCAATCAGCACGGCGGTCAGGAGGTCTATCACATCCATCTGCATCTGCTTGGCGGTAAGCCTTTAGGCCCGATGCTGGCCGGGTAATTTTGATGCGGACAAAAATGATTATGCGGACTCTTGTCACAGGCATTACGTTGTTGGCGCTGCTCAGCGGCTGCAGCAGCGAGCATGCTACCATCAACACGTCTCAGTCGCTGGTGATGGAATCTTCCGTACTCTCTGCCGGGATCACCACTGATGAGCCGGTGATTTCTGAGCATGAAGGGCAGCAGCGGGCATCAGCCGTGCTTTACAACCAGCAGGATAAAGCGGTGACGGTAAACTACCGCTTCTACTGGTATGACGAAAATGGTCTGGAAATTACCCCGTTTGAACGTCCGCGTACCGCTTCCGTAGCGGCAAACAGCAAAGTTGAAATTTCATCGCAAACGGGTAACCTGACGGCCAGTAAAGTCAGGCTCTATCTGTATCTTTAGGAGATTATTGCGTGGAAAGGAAAGTATTTAAACTCTCAGGCGTGATGTTACTGGCGCTGATCCTCAGTGGCTGTGTCACTGAACAACAGCGCCAACAGCCTCCTGCGCCCGTTGAACCGGCTCAGCCCACTCAGCCGACTCAGCCCGTACCGCCGCCGGTTCAGCCTCAGCCGGGTGAAACCGTGCCGCAGCCGCCGAAACTCCAGTCGATTAACTGGGATGCCAGCGTCAGCCCAATGATCGCCCGGATGTTAAAAGCAGACGGCGTGACGGCAGGCAGCGTATTGCTGGTGGACGGCGTGAAAAACAGTACCAATGGCAGTCTGCAAACGTCCAAAGCCACGGCAGCCCTGCAATCTGCGCTGGAAAACAATACCCAGTTTACCCTGGTGACTCCACAGCAGTTGGCAACCGCTAAGCAGACGCTTGGCCTGTCGGCTGAAGACAGCCTGGGATCGCGCAGCAAAGCCGTGGGTCTGGCCCGATACGTCAACGCCCAGTACGTGCTTTACAGCAACGCTCAGGGTGAGGTGAAATCTCCCACGCTGCAGATGCAGTTGATGCTGGTACAGACCGGTGAAATTATCTGGTCAGGCAATGGTGTCGTACAGCATTGATCCGGCGTTAAGCAGACTACTTTCCCAACAGTATCCGGCGGCGCAATCCGCCGGTTCTTTTTTCCGCTTTCCGGGCTCACCGGTCAGACGGGTAAAGTGGTGGTGGGGGATATCACCCTGCTGGCGCGGCATCAGAATAAGGCTGCCCCGGTTCCGGGCGTGGACCGTCGTCGCGAATACCATATTTTACGCAAGCTTTCTGGCCGTCATCTCGCGCCTGAGGTCTGCGGTTATGCCGGCGAGTGGCTACTGCTGAGCTGGCAGGCTGGGGAGGTGTTAGATCATCAGACGTTTGTTCAGCAGCTTGAACCGCTTGCCCGGCAGGTGGCCACTCTGCATCAACAGCGGCTCAGTGGCTACCGACTCTCCGTATTAAAGCTGCTGGAGCAATACTGGCTACTGAGCAGGCCAGAGCGGCGGCATCATAGCTGGCTGCGTGCGCTTCAGCGTTTGCAGCAGCGGGGCGAACCCAGACCCCTGCGTCTGGCGCTGTTACATATGGATATTCATGCCGGTAACGTTATCCGGCATAACGAGGAAATACGGCTTATCGACTGGGAGTATGCCAGCGATGGGGATGTGGCGCTGGAGCTGGCAGCTATCGTTGCGGGGAATAACCTGGATTGCCAACAGCAGACTCAACTCATCGCCGTTTATGCGCAGCAGCAGAAGCTGGATCCGTCACTGCTTGGCAGACAAATGCGCCGCTGGCAGCCGTGGTTGCGGCTGCTGATGGCCAGCTGGTATGAGTTACGCTGGCAGCAAAGTCAGGATGCGATGTTTTTCACGCTGGCAGCAGAAGCCTGGCAGCGAGTGTTATCAGATTAAGAGGTGAAGTGTGGGACCGGTAATGTTAGACGTGCACGGCTATGAGCTGGATGCAGAAGAGCGTGAAATCTTGAAGCACCCACTGGTAGGTGGGCTGATCCTGTTTGCCCGTAATTATCACGATCCTCAGCAGCTGGCGGAGCTGGTCCGTCAGATTCGTGAGGCTTCCCGGCATCGTCTGGTGGTGGCTGTGGATCAGGAGGGCGGCCGCGTTCAGCGCTTCCGCGAAGGCTTTACTCCTCTGCCCGCGATGCAGGCTTTCCACGCCCTGAACAACGAGGCGAAAGCGGCAGAGCTGGCAGAGCAGGCCGGCTGGCTGATGGCTTCAGAAATGATCGCCATGGACATTGATATCAGTTTTGCTCCGGTCCTGGATATCGGTCACGGCAGCGCGGCCATTGGTGAGCGAAGCTTCCATGAGGATCCGGCGATTGCGCTGCGTATGGCCCGTCAGTTTATTCGCGGCATGCACGCTGCCGGTATGAAAACGACCGGCAAGCATTTCCCTGGCCACGGTGCCGTCAGCGCAGATTCCCATAAGGAGACACCAAGGGACGATCGCAGCGAGCAGGAGATCCGCCAGCATGACATGCAAATCTTCAAAACGCTGATCGGGGAACAGGCGCTGGACGCTATTATGCCAGCCCACGTTATCTATACTCAGATAGATCCCCGACCCGCCAGCGGCTCCTCCCACTGGCTGAAAACCGTGCTGCGTGGCGAGTTGGGCTACGATGGCGTGATCTTCTCCGATGACCTGTCGATGGAAGGCGCGGCGATTATGGGCAGCTATGCCGAGCGGGGGCAGGCTTCGCTGGATGCGGGCTGCGATATGATTCTGGTCTGCAACAATCGCCAGGGCGCAGTCAGCGTGCTGGATAATCTGTCGCCGATCAACGCAGAACGCGTCAGCAGGCTGTACCATCGTGGCACATTTACCCGCCAGCAACTGCTGGATTCTCCCCGCTGGAAAGAGGCGAATCAGGCCCTGACCGCGCTGCAAACGCGCTGGCTGGAGCAGAAAGGCAGCTGACGGCAATTCTCAACGAGGATGGCGATGATTATCTATCTGCACGGCTTTGATTCCACCAGTCCGGGAAACCACGAAAAGGTTCTCCAGCTGCAATTTATCGATCCGGACGTACGTCTGCTCAGTTACAGCACTCTGCATCCAAAGCACGACATGCAGTATCTGCTGAACGAGGCCGATAAAATCCTGCGTCGCTGTGATGATGAAAGGCCGATGATTTGTGGCGTAGGGCTGGGTGGATTCTGGGCAGAGCGGATTGGTTTTCTCAGCGACATCCGTCAGGTCATTTTCAACCCGAATCTGTGGCCTGAAGAGAATATGGCGGGCAAAATTAATCGTCCGGAAGAGTACGAGGATATTGCCACTAAATGCGTCAGCAATTTTCGTGAGAAAAACCGCGATCGCTGCCTGGTTATACTCTCGCGTGAGGACGAGGTGCTGAACAGTCAGCGATCTGCCGGGGCACTCCAGAGCTTCTATGAAATTATCTGGGACGATGTTCAGAGCCATAAATTCAAAAATATCGCCCCACATTTGCAGCGAATCAAAGCGTTTAAAACCCTCGGCTAACCGGTTATGGGACGTTCTGCTGGCAGAGCGTCCCTGCTGAATTCTTCGTACTATTCTGAGTTTACTGGCAAAAATTGACCTGCATCAATTTTAAGAGATCTCTTCTTCTTCCCCGTGGTATTCTGCTTACAGATAGCGACTTAAACTCGCCAACCCTATGTTTACTAAGGATATTAATTTAACCTTTAGTTAACGACTGGTTTACATTTTAAGGGGGTCAATTGACTACACCAATGAAGAAGATTGTAATTGTCGGCGGGGGGCTGGTGGGCTGGAGCTTGCCACTCAGCTGGGTCACAAGTTGGGACGTAAGAAAAAGGCTGAAATTACGCTGATCGATCGCAACCACAGCCATCTCTGGAAACCTTTGCTGCATGAAGTGGCGACCGGTTCGCTGGATGAGGGCATTGATGGCCTGAGCTACCTGGCCCATGCCCGTAATCACCACTTCCAGTTCCAGTTAGGCACGCTGACTACCATCGATCGGGAAGGCCAACGCCTTCAGCTCTCTGAGATCTGTGATGCGCAAGGTGAAGTACTGGTCCCCGCACGCGAAGTGGCCTATGACACCCTGGTGATGGCGCTGGGCAGTACGTCCAATGACTTCGGTACGCCGGGCGTTAAGGACAACTGCATCTTCCTGGATAACCCGCATCAGGCACGTCGTTTCCACAATGAAATGCTGAACCTGTTCCTGAAATTCTCTTCCAGCGAAGGGGTTAAGGAAAAAGTGAACATCGCCATTGTGGGCGGTGGAGCGACAGGGGTTGAGCTTTCCGCCGAGCTGCATAACGCGGTTAAACAACTGCACAGCTATGGCTACAAGGGATTAGATAATCAGGCTCTGAACGTGACGCTGGTCGAAGCCGGTGAACGAATTTTGCCGGCGCTGCCGCCGCGAATCTCTACCGCTGCGCATCAGGAGTTGACCAAACTCGGCGTGCGCGTGCTGACCCAGACTATGGTGACCAGCGCGGAGAAAAAAGGGCTAAACACCAAGTCGGGCGAATTCATTGAAGCCGATTTAATGGTCTGGGCTGCCGGGATCAAGGCGCCTGACTTTATGAAAGAGATTGGCGGCCTGGAAACCAACCGCATCAACCAGCTGGTGGTAAAACCTACGTTGCAGACCACCCTGGATGACAATATCTTTGCCATTGGCGACTGTGCGTCCTGTGCCCTGCCTTCTGGCGGTTTTGTCCCGCCTCGCGCGCAGTCAGCGCACCAGATGGCTTCACTGGTCATGAGCAACATTCTGGCGCAGATCAAAGGCCAGAGCCTGAAATCCTACGTCTATAAAGATCACGGTTCACTGGTTTCGCTTTCACGCTTCAGTACGGTGGGCAGCCTGATGGGGAACCTGATGCGGGGCTCTATGATGGTGGAAGGGCGCATTGCTCGTTTCGTCTACATCTCGCTGTACCGTATGCACCAGGTGGCGCTGCACGGCTATTTCAAAACCGGCCTGATGATGCTGGTGGGCAGTATTAACCGGGTTATCCGCCCGCGCCTGAAACTGCATTGATCGCTTTTTAGCCCTTGTAGTACCACGTAATTTGCCAGCCTGAGGCTTATAGTGACCCCGTTACTATAAGCCTTTCTTCTTTTACACCCCTTCAAACCCCCCGTTAAGAAGACTCTTAAAAGCATTCACTTATGACTGCCCTGAGTCATTTCGTCCTGTTTTCTTATTGTCACAATTGGTCCTGTTGCGCAAAATTTACTTCAGTACCAAAAGGCGCGTCGCGCACGCCAGGTCGATGTCTCTGCCAAGGGATGGGCAACAGACAAAAATGCGCGGTAACAATTTCAGGAGGATGTCCTGTGAATAAATCAATGTTGGCGGGTATTGGAATTGGCGTAGCAGCGGCACTGGGTGTCGCAGCTGTAGCAGGTATGAACGTATTTGATCGTAGCCCGCAATTTGCACAGGTGTTGTCCGCAACCCCGATTAAAGAAACCACCAAGAACCCGCGTCAGGAGTGCCGTAACGTGACGCTGACCCACCGTCGGGCAGTACAGGATGAACACCGGATAGCCGGCTCGGTTCTGGGTGCTGTCGCGGGCGGTGTGCTGGGGCATCAGTTTGGTGGCGGTCGCGGTCGCGATGTGGCTACCGTAGCGGGTGCTGTGGCAGGGGGCTATGGCGGTAATCAGGTGCAGGGTGCCATGCAGGATCGTGATACCTATACCACTACCGAACAGCGCTGCAAAACGGTCTACGACAAGCAGGAAAAGATGATGGGGTATGATGTTACCTATAAAATAGGTAATGAGCAGGGTAAAATCCGCATGGAAAACGACCCAGGCACCCGCATCCCACTGGACAACAATGGCCAGCTGGTCCTGAACAACCGGACATAATCCTTTTCTACTGAAAAAAATAGCGGCTCAGGCCGCTATTTTTGGTTACTGGTCAGGGGCAGGCTCAGGCGGCGTTAGCCAGCACCTGATCCATAAACTCCCGCACCCACTTCACACGCACCTTACGCTCGCCTAAATCGCGGATGAATTTGATTTTGGTCGGGCCATCCAGCCGCCAGTGCTGCGGCTCTTTCTGCAGTAATCCAATCAGCCAGGCCGGATCGGCAGAGTTCTTCTCAGCAAACTCTATAAAGCCGCCTTTGTCGCTGGCTTCCACTCTGCGGATACCGATTTTCTTCGCCATCAGGCGCAGAGCGGCAATATCCAGCAGGTTTCTGGCGGCATCAGGCAACTTGCCAAAGCGGTCAATCAATTCCACTTTCAGATCTTCCAGCTCACCTTCTTCCTGAGCGCTGGCGATCCGCTTATAGAACGACAGACGCGTATTGACATCCGGAATAAAATCATCCGGCAGCAGGGAAGGCATACGCAGCTCAATATCCGTCTGGTTGTTGGTGAGATCTTCCAGAGAGGGCTCGCGACCCTCTTTCAGCGCATCCACCGCATTTTCCAGCAGCTCCATATAGAGCGAGAAGCCGATGGTTTCCATCTGTCCACTTTGATCGTCACCCAGCAACTCTCCGGCACCACGAATCTCCAGATCGTGCGTTGCCAAAGCAAAGCCCGCCCCCAAATCTTCCAGCGAGGCGATAGCTTCCAGGCGTTTGTGGGCATCGGTGGTCATGGCTTTAGGGTGTGGCGTCAGCAGCCAGGCATAAGCCTGGTGATGCGATCGTCCCACACGGCCACGCAACTGGTGCAACTGGGCAAGACCAAAGTGATCGGCACGTTCGATAATGATGGTGTTGGCGGTGGGAATATCGATACCGGTTTCGATGATGGTGGTACACACCAGCACATTAAAGCGCTGATGATGGAAATCATTCATCACCCGCTCCAGTTCACGTTCGCGCATCTGGCCATGACCGACAGCTACCCTGGCCTCAGGAATCAGCTCTGAAAGGCGGTGAGCGGCTTTTTCAATATTCTCCACGTCATTGTAGAGGTAGTAGACCTGGCCGCCACGCAGCACTTCACGCAGGATAGCTTCACGCACGACCAGATCGTCAAATTCACGCACAAAGGTTTTCACTGCCAGACGGCGGGCAGGCGGCGTGGCGATGATCGACAGGTCGCGCATCCCGCTCATCGCCATATTCAGCGTTCTGGGGATTGGCGTTGCGGTCAGCGTCAGAATATCCACATCGGCACGCATCGCTTTGATGCGCTCCTTGTGGCGCACGCCGAAGCGATGCTCTTCATCGACGATCAACAGGCCCAAATCACGCCATTTGATCTCATTAGCCAGCAACTTATGCGTGCCAATCAGGATATCGATTTTTCCTTCGCTGGCTTCTGCCAGGATTCTGGTCTGCTCTTTCGCGGTACGGAAGCGGGAGAGCATCTCAATGCGCACCGGCCAGTTAGCAAACCGGTCACGGAAATTATCGTAATGCTGCTGAGCCAGCAGGGTGGTGGGCACCAGCACGGCGACCTGCTTGTGGTTTTCCACCGCAAGGAAGGCGGCGCGCATGGCCACTTCGGTTTTGCCGAAGCCCACATCACCACAAACCAGGCGATCCATCGCCAGCGGCTGGCACATATCGCTGAGCACGGCATTGATCGCCTGAGCCTGATCCGGCGTGGTTTCAAACGGGAAACTCTCGCAGAAAAGCTGATACTGTTCGCGATCGTGCTTAAAGGCGAAGCCGGTCTTGGCGGCACGCTGAGCATAAATATCCAGCAACTCAGCGGCAACATCACGGACTTTCTCCGCCGCTTTCTGTCGGGCGCGTGACCAGGCATCGCTGCCCAGTTTATGCAGCGGGGCATTTTCATCCGCGCCACCGGCATAGCGGCTGATCAGGTGCAGCGAAGAAACCGGCACGTAGAGCTTGGCGTCACCGGCATAGGTCAGCATCAGATACTCGGCGGTGATGCCGCCGGTCTCGAGCGTAGTCAGGCCAATATAGCGCCCTACGCCATGTTCAAGGTGCACCACAGGCTGACCCGAATGCAGCTCGGCCAGGTTGCGGATCAGCACATCCGGATTGATGGTGCGGCGGTTATCCTGACGACGGCGGCTGACCCGCTCGCCCAGCAGATCGCCTTCGCAAATCAGCGCGCGGTTACGCAGCCCGTCAATAAAGCCTTTCTCACTGGCACCAATGATCAGATAGTGACCGGCTTTAGCGGCATCACCCAGCGCATGAATGCTTTTTGGCAGAATTTTAATGCGTGCCAGCAGCTCCTGCAGCGCCTCACGCCGGCCCTCACTCTCGACCGAAAATATCACCGGCCCGGTAAACTCTTCCAGAAAACGCCGCAGCGAATCCAGCGGGGCTTTCGCCTGCGCCTGCACCGCAATATCGGGTAGCGTCTGGTAATCCAGATTAGTGTTGGCGGCTTTATCCGGCAGCGCTTCACTTTTCAGCTGAATGCGCGGCCATTTCTTAAATTCTGTTAACAGCTCCGCAGTGCGCAGCCACAATTTTTCAGGGGGCAGCAGAGGGCGCATCGGATCGACACGGCGGTTTTCATACCTTGAGGTGACATCCAGCATGAAGCGGTCAGCACTGGTTTCCATATCTCCGGTATTCACCAGCAGCGTACTGGCAGGCAGATAGCTGAACAGGGAGGGCAGCGGCCGATCGAAAAACAGCGGCTGCCAGTACTCTATCCCCGTGGGCAGCGTCCCTTTACTGACCTGCTGATAGATATGCTCGGATTCACGGCGAACGTCAAAGTGTTCGCGCCACTGGGTGCGGAACAGTTCAATGGCGGCTTTATCGGTCGGGAATTCATGCGCAGGCAGGAGATTCACCGCCGGGACTTCTTCCAGCGTGCGCTGACTGTCGACATCGAACAGGCGCAGGCTGTCAATTTCGTCATCAAAGAAGTCGAGCCGGTAGGGCTGATCGCTGCCCATCGGATAGAGATCCAGCAACGCGCCACGGGTCGCATATTCGCCGTGTTCCATCACCTGATCCACATGGCGATAGCCAGCCTGTTCGAGCTGGCTTCGTAACGTATCGCGCGAAAGACGCTGTCCTTTTTTCATCACCAGCGCATGGCCATGCAGGAAGCTGTGCGGGCAGACGCGCTGCATCAGCGTGTTGACCGGCAGGATCAGAACACCGCGTTCCAGCATGGGCAGTTGATAGAGCGTCGAAAGGCGGGATGAAATAATATCCTGATGCGGTGAAAAGCTGTCAAAGGGCAGCGTTTCCCAGTCAGCCAGGTTCATCACCGGCTCATCGGTAAATTGTTTGATTTCATCCTGCAAACGGAGGGCATTTTGCATGTCGGGGGCGATTAACATCACCGGGCCAGAATGGCGTTCGATGATCTCTGCGCATTCAACCGCACAGGCAGCGCCGGTCAGTTGCCCTAACTGGCGCTGGTCACCTGCTTTAACAGGCAGGGTGTATCGGGATTTTTCAGGCATAATCAGTCAGACGGTCTCTTCGCAAAATGGAGAGAAGGGAACCTGGGTTCCCCCTTCAGCTAACCGGAGTATACCTCTATTTCGGCGATTGTTGGGTGTAGTGCATACGGGGTCGGTCAATGTTTGCCCAAATCAGCTCTTTTTCACCGTGATAGCTGTGGTTGCCGTCATCCCATTTAACGTAATAGCCCGCCGGGGCATCAGCCTGTTCGAATACGTTGACTATCATTCCTTTAATGTCGCCCGTTTTGTGTCTGACAATGCTGCCTTTAGGATATTTCGACATTTACCCACTCCTGCGCTTCATTCTGGGCGATATTGCATTCACAGTATGACCCCTTTTTCACCGGGGTTAATAGCAGTTTAAGCCGATTATTGCTCAACAATTGCGCGATTAGCGGCTGATTTGCAACCTGTATGACGTCAAGGGAACCTTTTGCAGCGCATGCTGACAAAACAAAGCAGCAGAGTCAGCGGCTTAGAGGTTCCATAAAGCCGGCCTAACCTTTATTATCTTCGATCACTTTTCGCTAACGCTTTGCCAGAAGACGGAATTCATGTATCAACCTGTCGCGTTATTTATCGGTCTGCGCTATATGCGTGGACGAGCTTCAGACCGCTTTGGCCGGTTTGTTTCCTGGCTCTCCGCTATCGGCATTACCCTCGGGGTGCTGGCACTGGTCACCGTTCTGTCGGTGATGAACGGCTTTGAGCATGAGCTGGAAAAGAGCACCCTCAATCTGATGCCTCAGGCGCTGGTTACCAGCGACAAAGGCTCCATCAATCCTCAGCAAATCCCGGCCTCATCGCTTTCCCTTGAGGGAACCAATAAAGTGACGCCGCTGACCACCGGCGATGTGGTGCTGCAAAGTGCCCGGAGCGTGGGAGTGGGCGTGATGCTGGGCATCAATCCGGATGAACCGGATCCGCTGTCGCCCTGGCTGGTAAATGTGAAGCAGAGCGACCTGCAGGCCGGGAAGTATAACGTCATCATCGGTGAACAGCTTGCCAGCCAACTCGGTATCAAACGTGGCGAAGAGATCCGCCTGATGGTACCTTCCGCCAGCCAGTTCACCCCGATGGGGCGCCTGCCCAGTCAGCGCCTGTTTACCGTTATCGGCACCTTTGCGGCTAACAGCGAGGTGGATGGCTATCAAATCCTGGTCAATCAGCAGGATGCTTCCCGTCTGATGCGCTACCCGGCGGGCAATATCACCGGCTGGCGTTTGTGGCTGGATAAACCGCTGCAGGTGGATACCCTGAGCCAGCAGAAGCTGCCGGAAGGCATGGTATGGAAGGACTGGCGCGAACGTAAAGGCGAGCTGTTCCAGGCCGTGCGCATGGAGAAAAATATGATGGGGCTGTTGCTGAGCCTGATTGTCGCCGTGGCCGCCTTCAATATCATCACCTCGCTGGGGCTGCTGATCATGGAGAAGCAGGGCGAAGTGGCGATCCTGCAAACCCAGGGCTTAACCCGCAGGCAAATTGTTATGGTGTTTATGGTGCAGGGGGCTACGGCTGGCATCGTTGGGTCGATCCTCGGCGCACTGCTGGGCGTATTGCTGGCCAGTCAGCTTAATAACCTGATGCCGCTTATTGGGGCTTTCCTGGACGGGGCCGCGCTGCCGGTAGAGATTTCAATTCCGCAGGTCATCACTATTATGGTGACGGCGATGGTCGTGGCGCTGCTTTCCACGCTTTACCCTTCCTGGCGCGCCGCCGCCGTTCAACCCGCTGAGGCTTTACGTTATGAGTAACCCAATTCTGTTGCAGTGCAATGACCTGTGCAAACGCTATCAGGAAGGCAGCGTCCAGACGGATGTGCTGCGCAATGTCTCTTTCAGCGTGGCACCCGGCGAGATGATGGCGATTGTTGGCAGCTCCGGCTCCGGCAAAAGTACCCTGATGCACCTGCTGGGCGGGCTGGATACGCCGACCTCTGGTGATGTGGTCTTTAATGGAAAATCATTGAACAGCATGAGTTCCACGGCAAAAGCTGAACTGCGTAACCGTGAACTCGGTTTTATCTATCAGTTCCACCATTTGCTGCCGGACTTCAGCGCGCTGGAAAACGTGGCGATGCCGCTGTTAATTGGTAAAGCCGCCAAAGGCGAGGCGCAGGCTAAAGCGATTGAAATGCTCACAGCCGTAGGCCTGGAAAAACGCGCCGCGCACCGTCCTTCCGAACTCTCAGGTGGCGAGCGTCAGCGGGTGGCGATTGCCAGGGCGCTGGTGAATAACCCGCGCCTGGTGCTGGCTGATGAGCCAACCGGTAACCTGGACGCGCGTAACGCAGATGCGATTTTCGACCTGTTGGGAGAGCTGAACGTGCGTCAGGGAACTGCCTTCCTGGTAGTGACTCACGATCTGCATCTGGCACATCGTCTGAATCGCCAGATGGAGATGCGTGACGGCCAGCTCAGTGGAGAAGTGACCCAGGCAGGAAGGATCTGATGGCAGGTAATCTCTCTCTTCTTCTTGGCCTGCGCTTCAGCCGTGGGCGCCGTCGCGGCGGCATGGTGTCGCTAATATCGGTGATTTCCACCGTGGGGATCGCCCTGGGTGTGGCGGTATTGATCGTTGGCCTCAGCGCGATGAACGGCTTCGAACGCGAGCTGAACAACCGTATTCTGGCGGTGGTTCCTCACGGCGAGATCGAACCCGTAAATCAGCCCTTTACCGGCTGGCAGTCGCTGTTACCCAAAGTGGAGCAGGTGAAAGGGATTGCCGCCGCGGCGCCCTACATTAACTTCACCGGGCTGATCGAAAGCGGTGCCAAACTGCAGGCGATTCAGGTCAAAGGGGTGGATCCGCAGCAGGAGACCAGACTCAGCGCGCTGCCTGCCTACGTGCAGAACAACGCCTGGCAGAGTTTCAGCGCCGGTAAACAGCAAATTATTCTGGGCCAGGGCGTGGCAAAAACGTTGAACGTGAAGCAGGGCGACTGGCTGACCATCATGATCCCCAACAGCGATCCTGAGCATAAGCTGCTTCAGCCTAAACGCGTGCGTCTGCAAGTCAGCGGCATTCTGGCCCTGAGCGGTATGCTCGATCACAGCCTGGCGCTGGTTCCCCTGGGCGACGCGCAAAATTATCTGGCAATGGGTGACAACGTCACGGGGATCGCGATGAAAATGACCGATCCCTTTGCCGCCCAGAAGCTGGTGCGCGATGCGGGCGAAGTCACCCACTCTTATGTCTACATTCGCAGCTGGATCGGCACTTACGGTTACATGTATCGCGACATTCAGATGATTCGCGCAATCATGTATCTGGCTATGGTGCTGGTGATTGGCGTGGCCTGCTTCAATATCGTCTCCACGCTGGTGATGGCGGTCAAGGACAAGAGCGGCGACATCGCGGTATTACGCACGCTGGGCGCGAAGGATGGGCTGATACGCGCTATCTTTGTCTGGTACGGTCTGATGGCCGGACTGGTAGGTAGCGTCAGCGGTGTGGTGGTCGGAGTGCTGGCCGCCTTTAATCTCACGCCGATTATTCGCGGAATTGAAACCTTAACCGGTTATCATTTCCTGTCGGGCGATATCTACTTTATCGATTTTCTGCCTTCGGAAGTGCACTGGATGGATGTGGTGACAGTGCTGGCCACGTCGCTGGTGTTGAGCCTGATTGCCAGCTGGTATCCGGCCCGGCGCGCGAGCCGGATCGATCCGGCCCGCGTGCTGAGTGGACAATAAACTATGTACTACGGTTTCGACGTGGGCGGCAGCAAGATTGCTCTGGGTGTTTATAACGCACAGCGCCAGCAGGTGTGGAGCAAGCGGGTTATCACGCCCAGAGAAGATTATCAGGCGCTGGTGGATCTGCTGGTGTCGCTGACCGAAGAGGCCGATGCATTTTGTGGTATGCAGGGCAGCGTCGGCCTGGGCATTCCGGGAATTCCGGTACCCGATGATGGCACGCTGTTTACAGCCAATATTCCCGCCGCCAAAGGCAGGACGTTGCAGGCTGACCTCACTCAGCGGCTGGGGCGGGAAGTGCGCATCGATAACGATGCCAACTGTTTTGCACTTTCAGAAGCCTGGGATGAAGAGTTCAGGGCCTACCCGGTGGTGATGGGGTTGATCCTGGGCACCGGCGTTGGCGGCGGATTGATTGTGGAGGGTAAGCCGCTTACCGGACGCAATTACGTGGTCGGTGAATTCGGCCATATGCGTCTGCCGGTCGATGCTCTGGAGGTTATTGGCCGCAACACTGAACAGCCGCAGTGTGGCTGTGGCAAAAAAGGGTGCATTGATTCCTGGCTCTCAGGGCAGGGATTTTCCCGCCTGTGGGCCCTGCATAATCAGCAGGCTCTCAGTGCACCTGAGATTATCACCCGCTATTATCAGGGGGATCAGCAAGCCATCGCCCACACCGAACGTTACTGCGAATTGCTGGCCGTTTGTCTGGGCAATCTGTTGACGCTGGTGGATCCGCATCTGGTGGTGCTGGGCGGTGGATTATCCAATTTTGACGCGCTGTATGACGGTCTGGCAGCCAGGGTGACTCCTCATCTGTTGCCGGTAGCCAAACCGCCACGATTTGAAAAGGCGCGTCACGGAGACGCTGGGGGAATGCGGGGTGCCGCGTTCCTGCACGTAAAGGAAGAGAGGAATTATGATGCGAACACCCCGTCGCCGACTCAGGCTGGCACGTTATAAGAAGACCCGACGCCAGGTGCATCAGCGTTTTCGCCAGCGTATTTTTGAACGCGACCGCAACATCGAAATTGCCCGTCATCCACTGCCCAGAGTGGTGGTGCTGACCGGTGCCGGTATCTCTGCCGAATCGGGTATTCGTACTTTTCGTGCGGCAGATGGCCTGTGGGAAGAGCACAAAGTTGAGGATGTGGCGACACCTGAAGGCTTTGCACGCGATCCTGAAAAAGTGCAGGCGTTCTACAATGCCCGCCGTCGTCAGTTACAGCAGCCGGAGATCAAACCCAATGCTGCCCATGATGCCCTTGCCGAGCTGGAATCTGCACTGGGCGACCACTTCCTGCTGGTGACGCAGAATATCGATAACCTGCATGAGCGGGCAGGTAATCGCAACGTTATTCATATGCATGGTGAATTACTTAAGGTGCGTTGTGCCAGCAGCGGCCAGATCCTGCACTGGAACGACGACGTCAGGCCCGACGATCGTTGTCATTGCTGCCAGTTCCCGTCGGTGCTGCGTCCGCATGTCGTGTGGTTTGGCGAGATGCCGTTACAGATGGATGAGATTTATGCCGCGCTGAACGAAGCAGACTATTTTGTTGCTATCGGCACATCCGGCCACGTTTATCCTGCGGCAGGCTTTGTCCACGAGGCTAAGTTAAACGGCGCGCATACCGTAGAGCTGAACCTGGAGCCAAGCCAGGTAGGCAGCGAGTTCGAAGAGAAGGATTACGGGCTGGCCAGCGAAGTGGTGCCGAAGTTTGTGCACAACCTGCTGGCGAAAATCGCCAGGTAATCAGATGACTCCCTGCCTGATGGCTTCGGTGAAAGGGCAGGGAGAGCGTAGAACATCAATGCGTGGACGAAGTGAATCTGAACTCACAGGCGTCCACCTCATCCCACTTTTTTCCAGGCAGGGAAAAGATCAGATGGGCGATAACCCCGCCCGCCAGCCCCCAGAATGCCGCACCCACACCCAGTAAACTCAGCCCGGATGCGGTGATCAGAAAGGTGATCACCGCCGCTTCGCGCTGTGATTCATCCGCCAGCGCGCGTTGCAGGCTGCCAGCGATGGTGCCGAGCAGGGCAAGCCCGGCAATGGTGTGGATTAGAGCGGGAGGCAAAGCACTGAACAACTGCCCGATTGCTCCGCCAAACAGCCCGGCTATCAGGTAGAAAAAGCCAGCGCAGGCAGCACCCCAGTAGCGTCGTTTAGGATCGGGATGCACATCCGGCCCCATGCAGATAGCGGCGGTGATTGCAGCGATACAGACCGAGAACCCGCCAAAGGGCGACAGCAGCAGGGAAGCCAGACCGGTCCAGCTTATCAGCGGGGAAACCGGCACCTGATAGCCAGCAGCTTTCAGTGTCGCAATGCCGGGCGCATTCTGCGAGGCCATGGTCACCACAAAGAACGGGATGCCAATACCCAACAGCGTCGACAGGGTGAAGTGCGGAGAAATAAACTGGGGCAGGGTGAAGCTCAACGGCTGGTGGGAGAAATGGATCTCCCCGCTGAAACCGGCCACCAGAAGTCCGGCAATCAGCGTCAGCACAATGGCGTAACGAGGCAGGAAACGCTTAGCCAGCAGATAAATCAGACACATGCTGGCGGTCAGAGTGAAATTCAGCTTCAGCGCGCCAAACGCATCCAGCCCGAAGCGCAACAGGATCCCGGCCAGCATGGCGGCAGAAATAGCCTGTGGGATGTAATTCATCAGTCGGGCAAATAACCCGGTTACCCCGCAGAGAAAAATCAGTGCCGAAGCGAAGATGAATACGCCAACAGCTTCCGCAATCGGCGTGCCCGGCAGGCTGGTCACCAGCAAAGCAGCCCCCGGAGTAGACCAGGCGGTGAGAATGGGCGCGCGATAGTAGAGCGAAAGGCCCAGTGATGTCAGGCCCATTGCCAGACCCAGCATGCTCAACCAGCCACCGATTTGCAGGTCGGAGGCTCCCGCCGCGCCAGCAGCCTGGAAGATGATGGCCGCCGAACTGGTGTAGCCCACCAGCACGGCCACAAAACCGGCCACTACGGCAGGAAAAGTCAGATGTCGAAATGAAAAGGGTGGGCGCATCGCAGATCCCCGGTTGAGCGTTATAACGCACAAGCTACCACTGTGCGTTATAACGCACAAGTGATAGACTGATCTAAAGCTGACCGGAGGGCATATGGGTACAGAGCTTGGACAAACGCTGAAAGCGCTGCGAACTTTGCGTGAATGGAGTCTGACTCAGGCTGCAGAGCAGACCGGCGTCAGTAAAGCGATGCTGGGACAAATTGAACGGGGAGAATCCAGTCCGACAGTGGCCACTTTATGGAAGATAGCCACTGGTTTTAAGGTCCCTTTTTCCCGGTTTATTTCCGCCGCCACGGTGCAGAGTTCACCTGCCGTGCAGCGCAGCAGTGCGGCGGCTGACTGGCAACAGCAAAACGACACTATGCAGGTAACACCGCTGTTCCCTTTCGATCCGCAGTTAGGGTTCGATATGCTGGCCATTGAGCTGGCTGCCGGTGCCACCAGCCACTCCTCAGCCCACGATCGCGGCGTTATTGAGCACGTAGTGGTGATAACGGGCACGCTCAGGCTGGCGGTTGATAATACCTGGCATACTCTTCAGGCGGGTGAAGGGCTTCGTTTCCAGGCCGACTGCCCACACAGCTACTGCAACGAAACTGACCGGCCGGTTCACTTTCAGAGTCTGATCCACTATGCGAAAAACCCCTAAAATTAGCCTGATATAAACTCCGGCCCGAAACCCGACGCAGTAGTGACCTGACGCAATATTCCAGAGGGTGAGGTTTCACATACTACGCATTCGCATTCAAAGGAAAGCCAGATGAATAATTTACTCGATCGCTTTTTAAACTACGTCTCTTACGACACGCAATCGAAAAACCATGTACGTCAGGTGCCGAGTACCGAAGGGCAGTGGCGTCTGGCACGGGTGCTACAGCAGGAGCTGATCACGCTGGGGCTGAGCGAGGTCACCCTCAGCGATCATGGCATCCTGATGGCCACGCTGCCAGCCAACGTCGACTGGCCGGTTCCGGCCATTGGGTTTATTTCCCATATGGATACTTCGCCGGATTTCACCGCGAAAAACGTGAATCCTCAAATCGTGGAAAACTACCGGGGCGGTGACATTGCGCTTGGTATTGGTGATGAAATTTTATCGCCGGTGATGTTCCCGGTGCTGCACAGTCTGACCGGGCATACCCTGATCACCACCGATGGAAAAACGCTGTTAGGGGCCGATGATAAAGCAGGTGTTGCCGAGATCATGACCGCAATGGCAACCATGATTGAGAAAAATATTCCCCACGGCAAAATCCGCATCGCTTTTACCCCGGATGAAGAAATTGGTAAAGGCACCAGCTGTTTTGACGTGGAGGCTTTCGGCGCGGAGTGGGCCTATACCGTTGATGGCAGCGGGATGGGGGAATTCGAATATGAAAACTTCAATGCCGCTTCAGCCACGGTAAAAATCACCGGCAATAATGTACATCCCGGTACGGCAAAAGGCGTGATGGTCAATGCGCTGGATCTGGCGATGCGCTTTCATGCAGCCATGCCGGAGAAAGAGGTACCGGAACAGACTTCCGGCTATGAAGGGTTTTATCATCTGCACGGTATCAAAGGCAGCGTTGACAGGGCGGAACTGCATTACATCATCCGGGACTTTGATTTGGCCAGTTTTACCACCCGTAAGCAGAAGATGAGAGAAATTGCGGCTTCTCAAAGCAAAAGTTTGCCGGGGGGCTGCGCAATTGACGTGCAGATTGATGACAGCTACTTCAACATGCGCGAAAAGGTTGCAGCGCAGCCCCACATTGTTGAGCTGGCCCTGCAGGCAATACGGGAGTGCGGAATGGACCCTGAGGTGAAGCCGATTCGCGGTGGCACGGATGGGGCGGCACTCTCCTACATGGGATTACCCTGCCCGAACCTGTTTACCGGCGGCTATAACTATCATGGCAAACATGAGTTCGCCTCTCTGGATATCATGGAAAAAACGGTAAAGGTCATCACGCGCATTGCCGCACTGACCGCCGAAAAAGCCAGAAAATAAAAAGCAAAAGGCCGATCGAAGACCGCCGTGAAATTATTGACAAAGTGCAGGCTCAGGGAGCCTGTGCCTCTCACAAAGACGCAAAAAGCGCCGTCCGTGTCAGCTCAGCACGGGCCGTCCATGGCTCGTGATGCTTTGTTCAAGGCACAGGCTCCCATCGCTTGAGGATTTGTCAGCAGTCTGGGGCCGATCTGTGACCGGCCTTTTTTTACTCTTCGTCGCTGAAATACCAGTAACCGCAGTTCACCAGACCGGCCAGCTGAGCCAGGAATGAAGGATCGTCCAGCGCCTCTGCCAGCTCTTCTGCGCCCAGCGAGTGCTGATTTGCCAGCACCGTCAGCGCAGCCTGATGCGGTGATTCTATCTGCTCGCCGTTAATAAACACCGCAGGGCCGATGGTCAGCACGCGCAGGCCGCCCAGACGGGTCAGCCTGTCGCCGCTTTGCAGGGCATCATAGATTTCATCGGGCTGGTAAGGCGGTTCCGGCGGAGCCACATCCAGTTCGTGGCGGGACTGGGAAATAAATTCACCAAACCACTGGCTGAACTGCTCTGGCTGGTTGATTACGTCAATCATCATGGCGCGAATGCCATCCAGTTCTTCAGGCAGGATCTCCGCTTTATTGACGCGTGCCGGGACATCCGGATCGCTGAAGCGATAGCTGCCTAATTCACGGGCAATAACATGGTCGGCAAAACCGCTGATCAGTTCGCGGCCACTTGGCGCACGGAAGCCGACAGAATAGTTAATGGCATTTTCCAGTGAATAGCCTTCATGCGGGAAACCTGGTGGAATATAGAGAATATCGCCAGCTTCTAACTCTTCATCAATGATCGCTGCAAAAGGCTCAACCTGAAGCAGGTCCGGATGCGGGCAATGCTGCTTCATGGCCACTTTTTCACCCACGCGCCAGCGGCGGCGGCCAGTACCCTGAATGATAAAGACGTCATACTGATCCAGATGTGGGCCTACACCGCCTCCCGGGACCGAGAAGGAGATCATCAGGTCGTCAGTGCGCCAGTCAGGCAGGAAATTAAAAGGCCGCATCAGAGCCGCAGAGGGCTCGTGCCAGTGATCCACAGCCTGTACCAGCAGGGACCAGTTGTTCTCACCAAGGTGGTCATAGCTCTCAAACGGCCCGTGGCCAACCTGCCATTTGCCATCCTGATGGCTGACCAGACGGCTGTCGACTTCGTTTTCCATCGCCAGACCGGCTAATTCGTCAGGGGAGATGGGATCAACAAAGTTTTTGAAGCCACGCTTAAGCACTACCGGACGTTTCTGCCAGTAGCGCTGAATAAAATCGGGACAGTTAAGATCGAGTTGATAATCCATGATGAGGTTTCCTGAAACGCTGAATTTTATCGATTATAACAGCGCCGGGCAGGGGCAGGGTAACGCATTTGCGGGTGGCTGTTCAGGGAAGCGGCGGTTATCACTTTTCGTGAGTTTGCAGCACTTCCTGACGCTTGAAAATCACTTCCATCCGCGCGCCACCCAGTTCGCTGGTGGTGGCAATAATATCGCCGTCGTACTGCTCCAGAATATCCCGGGCCACTGCCAGCCCCAGCCCCTGGCCTGGCCGCATGGTGTCGGCGCGCTGACCGCGCAGGAAAATCAGATCTCTTTTGCTCTCAGGAATGCCTGGGCCGTCATCTTCCACAATCAGATGGAGTTCATCATCAGTCTGTCGGGCGCTGATTTCGACAAACTCCAGACAGTATTTACAGGCGTTATCCAGCACGTTGCCCATCACTTCCATCAGATCGTTGTGCTCGCCGACAAAAGTCAGCTCAGGGGATATATCCAGCGTCAGTACCACCCCTTTGCGCTGATAGACCTTATTCAGCGCGGAGCAGAGGCTGTCCAGTAGCGCAGGCACGGAGTGCAACTCCCGCTTCAGCACGCTGTGATCGGCCCGCATGCTGGCACGATGGAGATAATAGCCAATCTGCTGAGAGATGCGGCTGATCTGCTCCAGCATGATCGGTTCTGCCTGCTCAACCGACAGATTTTGGCCTCCCCGCAGAGAGCGTAAGGTGGTTTGCAGCACCGCCAGCGGGGTTTTCAGGCTGTGGGTCAGGTCGCTGAGCGTAGTGCGGTAACGCGTGTAGCGCTGACGTTCGTTATCCAGCAGCAGGTTAAGGTTGCGCACCAGGCTCTTTAACTCCTGCGGGGGCCGGGGATCCAGCGTTTCCCGCGCGCCGCTCTCAAGCTCTCTGATCTGGCCCGCGAGCGTGCCTATCGGGCGCAGGCTCCAGTGCGCCGCCATCCATAACAGGGGGATAACCAGCAGCAGGTTTACCAACAGCACATAGCTGAACCAGGACCAGACAACATCGGAATGCTGCAACTCCTGCGGAATGGTATCCACCACCACTATGGTCAGAGCGGGCAGGCTGGTAGTGGCTTCATACCGGTTAACCGCCACGGAGTGGGTAAAGGTGTCGTTATTATCGTCGTCGTAGGCGGTGAGTTTATTCTGCGCTTCCTGGTTGTTCCCCAGAGCCTCGCGGCTGGTGCTGTTGTCGGTATCGATTTCATAGAAATCTGACCGTTTCAGCCACTCACGTTTAATTTTATCGCGGATCTCCGGCACATCGCGCAATTCCCACAGCAGTTTGCCCTTCTCGTTGTAGATATAAACCAGCGTGGGGAAATTCAGGGAGAGCCGCTCCGGCTTGACGATGGTTAATTTATCGTTCTGCCACTGGGCCAGGGTAAAAAATAAGTTACTTTCGCCGCGCATTACCCGATAGGTATTTTTATCAAAGCTGGCGACGTAGCCCACAACGGCCACCATGCCATAGGAAAGCGACAGGATCAGCACAACCGCCGCCGTAGCGAGCAGAAATCTGGCGCGAAGCGAGAAGGGCGTTTTGGGGCGAAAGTCAGGCATTTCAGGAAATATCGAACCGGTAACCCTGGCCGCGCACGGTGGTGATCACGTCCAGGGTATATTCTGCCTGAATTTTTTTGCGCAGGCGGCCCATCAGAACATCAATGGTGTGGCTCTCGCGCAGTTCGGCATCAGGATAAAGTTGCAGCATCAGCGAATCTTTACTGACAACTTTGCCCGCATTGCGGATCAGCGTTTCAATAATGGTGTATTCAAATGCCGTGAGTTTGATCTGCCGATCGTTGATGGTCAGCTCGCGGCGTGAAAGGTCAACCTGAAAAGGCGCCAGGCTGATAATCTGTGAGGCCAGACCGCTGTTACGCCGCATCAGCGCCTGCATCCGGGCGACAACTTCTTCGATATGAAAAGGTTTGGTGACGTAATCATCGGCACCGGCTTCCAGCGCTTCCACTTTTGCCTGCCAGCCTTCACGGGCGGTCAACACCAGGATAGGCTGCTTCACATCCTGGCTACGCCAGCGGCGGATCAGCGTCATGCCATCTTCATCTGGCAGACCTAAATCTATCAGAGTGATATCGGGCGTGTGTTCGTTGAGAAAATAGTCGGCTTCCTGGGCATCTTCTGCGGCATCGACCTGATGGCCCATGTCACGCAGCTGCACGGCGAGGTGATGGCGAAGCAGTTGATTATCTTCCACAACCAGTACACGCATAATCTGTCCTTTCTGTCTGTCATTAGTATGGCCAAAGCGCCACGTTAAGTCGTTCAGCAGAGTATAGGGGAAAGCAGGTAAACAGCAGGTTAACACGGGCCGACAAGCGCCAGCCCGGAGGGATCGGTTATTTCAGGTCGTCGACCATCTGCACCGCACGGCCAATATAGTTTGCCGGGGTCATCAGTTTCAGACGGGTTTTCTCCTCTTCCGGCAGCTCAAGGCTGTCGATAAAGGCTTTCATGCCTGCGGCGTCAACACGCTTGCCACGGGTCAGCTCTTTCAGCTTTTCGTAAGGCTTTTCAATACCGTAACGACGCATCACGGTCTGGATCGGCTCAGCCAGCACTTCCCAGTTATGATCCAGCTCATCCAGCAGACGATCGCGGTTCACTTCCAGTTTAGAGATGCCTTTCAGCGTCGCCTGATACGCGATCAGCGCATAACCCACGCCCACGCCCAGGTTACGCAGAACCGTGGAGTCGGTCAGGTCGCGCTGCCAGCGGGAAACAGGCAGCTTGCTTGCCAGGTGCTGCATCACGGCATTCGCCAGACCCAGGTTGCCTTCTGAGTTCTCAAAGTCAATGGGGTTAACTTTGTGTGGCATGGTAGAAGAGCCAATCTCCCCGGCGATGGTTTTCTGCTTGAAATGGTTCAGTGCAATATAACCCCAGACATCACGATCGAAGTCGATCAGGATGGTATTGAAGCGTGCCATGCAGTCAAACAGTTCGGCGATGTAGTCGTGCGGCTCAATCTGCGTGGTGTACGGGTTCCAGGTAATACCCAGTGAAGTCACGAAGCTCTCACTGACCTGATGCCAGTCCACTTCCGGATAGGCGGCGATGTGGGCGTTATAGTTGCCTACTGCACCGTTGATTTTACCCAGCATTTCGATGCGCTCAAGCTGGCGCAGTTGACGTTCAAAGCGGTAAGCCACGTTAGCCATCTCTTTACCCAGCGTTGACGGGGTAGCTGGCTGACCATGCGTACGGGAAAGCAGGGGGATATCGCGATACTGTACGGCGAGGTCTTTCACCGCAGTAATGATCTGGTTCCAGTAAGGTACGATAACGTCGCGGCGGGCAGTGTCCAGCATCAGGGCGTGCGACAGATTGTTGATGTCTTCGGAAGTACAGGCAAAGTGAATAAATTCAGAGACGGCGTGCAGGGCAGCAACCGGCTCAACTTTCTCTTTCAGAAAGTATTCCACCGCTTTCACATCGTGGTTGGTGGTGCGTTCGATGGTCTTGATACGCGCAGCATCTTCTTCGCTGAAGTTAGCGACAATCGCATCAAGGAAAGCGTTTGCGTCGGCATCAAATGCAGGAACTTCCTTGATCTCTGCGCAGGCAGCCAGTTTCTGTAACCAGCGAACTTCCACTTCCACGCGGAATTTCAATAAACCGTATTCGCTGAAAATGCCACGCAACGGGCTGACTTTGTCGCCATAACGGCCATCAACGGGTGAGACGGCAGTCAGAGAGGATAATTCCATCAGTGCAACTCCTGGATCGGTTAACAAATTAAAGTGAAGACTCGGTCATTCGGGAAAGCATTTGCTTCGCCTCACTGGCGAGGCGATTGCGGGAAAACATCAGCTGCAGGCGGCCGCCTCCTACCTGGTGCCAGAGCACCGCAGAGCGGATGCCGGCCAGCAGCGTGGCGCGAACCTTGCTCTGAATCTGCGTATTCTGTAGCACAGCAGGAGAGCCGGTTACCTGAATACGCGGACCAAGCGGGCTGATCACATCGACATAAATAGCGGCCATGGCGCTCAGCAGCGTCTCAGAATCCAAATCATAATGCGCCAGCTGACGATCGAGCTGACCAATGCGCTGAGAGAGATCGTTCAGTGCGGTTTTATTGGCGCTGAGCTTGCGCTCCAGCACCATCAGGCTGAGCGTGTAACGGGTCAGTTCAGCACCGGCACCTTGACGGCTGCTGCTGTTCAACACTGCCAGCAACGACTCCAGCCCAAAACGCAGATTGGCTTCGTTATTACCATAAATCGCCAGCGTGGAGGCCGGATTGAGATCCACCACGCTTTGCAGCGAAGTTTTCAGCGGTTCTGCCGGGCAGTGGCCCTGGTGCGCAAGCTGTTGAACCAGATGCGCAGCCTGGCAGATGCCCGCCAGGGCCAGCGTAATATCGTAATAATTCTTCGCCACGGTAACTCCTGTAATTCCCCTGTATCACTGCGACAGGGGCTACGCCAGTGTGCTGTTATCAAACCTGAGCGCGCGAAAATGGCGCGCTGGGTAACAGCTTAAAGCAGCGGAAGACGTGATTCGATGATCCCGCCGCCCAGACAAATTTCACCAAGATAAAATACTGCTGACTGCCCAGGCGTCACGGCGGCAACCGGCTCGTCGAAACGGACTTCAATACGCTCATCATCCAGCGGCGTGACCGTACAGGAGATATCTGCCTGGCGGTAGCGCGTTTTCACTGTGCAGGTGAGGGTGGTTTTCAACGGCTCACGATCCACCCAGTGTAACTGCTGCGCGATAAGACCTACCGACATCAGGCGAGGATGATCGTGGCCCTGAGCCACTACCAGCACGTTGTTGGCAACGTCTTTATCTACCACGTACCAGGGTTCTTCACTGCCTTCTCGGGTGCCGCCAATCCCCAGACCTTTACGCTGACCCAGCGTATGGTACATCAGACCCTGATGTTCACCGACTACTTCTCCTTCGGCACTGAGGATCACCCCTGGTTGAGCGGGTAAATAACGGCCCAGGAAATCGCGGAATTTACGTTCGCCAATAAAGCAGATGCCGGTGGAATCTTTTTTCTTCGCCGTCACCAGCTCCAGCTCTTCAGCCAGACGGCGCACTTCAGGCTTGGCCAGTTCGCCCACCGGGAACAGGCTCTGAGCGATCTGCTCATGACCCAACGTATACAGGAAATAGCTCTGGTCTTTATTATCATCCAAACCGCGCAGAAGGCGGCTTTTGCCTTCAACATCCTGACGGCGCACGTAATGGCCAGTCGCGATAAAGTCCGCGCCCAAATCTTCAGCGGCGAACTCCAGGAAGGCTTTGAATTTGATCTCTTTGTTGCACAGGATATCCGGATTTGGGGTGCGGCCCGCTTTGTACTCTTCCAGGAAGTGTTCAAAGACGTTGTCCCAGTATTCGGCGGCAAAGTTCACCGTATGCAGATGAATGCCTAATTTGTCGCACACCGCCTGAGCATCGGCCAGATCCTCAGCGGCGGTGCAGTATTCCTCACCGTCATCCTCCTCCCAGTTTTTCATAAACAGGCCTTCAACCTGATAGCCCTGCTGCTGCAGTAACCACGCCGAAACGGAGGAATCCACACCGCCGGACATACCGACGATCACTTTTTTCAGACTTTGAGACATGAGAAATACCCGACTTTAGTGGCAGTTAAAGGCTGCCCTTTAAAATTGCGGCATATTCTACCACGCGTCTGCGGCGGGCGCATCCTCGCTAAACGGCCACTGGAAGGCGCTTAACACCTCCAGCGGATAGCGCTGACCCTGCTGATAAATCAGAATGCTTTCCGCAACCAGAGGAGAACGCAGCTTTTTCGCACCAATAATCTCTTCCGGAGGGAGCCACCAGCAGCGATCGATATCCCGATCCTGCGGATAAGTAGGCAGCACTTTCGGTAGATCCAGCGCGAACAGGAAGCGCAGAAAGGGGGTATTATCGGGCGCAATCCACTGATGCAGGCGCAAAAAAGCCTGAGGAACCCCTTCCAGACCGGTCTCTTCATAGAGTTCGCGTGCGGCGGCCTGCAGCAGAGTTTCGTTCGCCTCAAGATGCCCGGCAGGCTGATTCCAGGTAGCGCGACCCCGTACCATCTCCTCCACCACCAAAAACTGCCCTTCGGCCTGTACAACGGTTGCGACGGTCACGTGCGGCTTAAACATGGCTGACTCCTTGTTGAAATTGTGGCTTAAAGAGGAAATTCTCCGGTGACATCACGCCATTTACCCGGCGATAAATCCTGCAACATCTGCGGACCCATAGCAAAACGGATTAAACGCAGGGTGGGAAAGCCAATCTGTGCGGTCATTCTCCTGACCTGGCGGTTGCGTCCTTCGTACAGGGTGATTTTCAACCAGCAGGTGGGAATGGCTTTCCGTTCACGAATGGGTGGGTTTCTTGGCCACAGCCAGGCGGGTTCATCGACTCTTTCGACCCCGGCAGGCAGGGTAGGGCCATCTTTCAGATTAATACCCGTCCGCAGCGGTTGAATATCGCTCTCTTCTGGCGCGCCTTCCACCTGAACATAGTAAATTTTACCGGTACGTTTGCCTGGTTGCGTCAGCTTTGCCTGGAGCGCGCCATCGTTGGTCAGCACCATCAGGCCTTCACTGTCGCGGTCCAGGCGCCCGGCGGCGTAGACACCTTCCACCGGAATGAAATCTTTCAGCGTGCTGCGGCCAGCTTCATCACTGAATTGCGGCAGCACATCAAATGGTTTGTTAAAAATAATGACACGCCGCGGGCCTTTATCGACCTGACGGGCGGCAGAGGGCGGGCTGAATCGTTTAACGCGGTGATTCTTAACGGAAGATTTTCGCATAGTCTTTGCACTTGAAAACAATAAGCGCATTATACCGCAATCCTGAGATGATTGGCGCGACGTGAATATTCAAGTAGTATTGACGCGCATCTTACAAATCATTAACAAAAAAAGCGCTCGAAGGAGAGGTTAATGGAAAGCAAAGTAGTTGTTCCGGCGGAAGGTCAGAAAATCACCCTGGTAGAGGGAAAACTGAACGTACCCAACAACCCGATTATCCCTTTTATCGAAGGTGACGGTATCGGTGTGGACGTTTCTCCAGTGATGATCAAAGTTGTCGATGCCGCTGTTCAGAAAGCTTATAACGGTGAGCGTAAAATTTCCTGGATGGAAATTTACACCGGTGAAAAATCGGTAGAGCTGTATGGCCAGGACGTGTGGCTGCCAGAAGAGACCCTCGACCTGATTAAAGAGTACCGTGTAGCGATTAAAGGCCCACTGACTACTCCAGTTGGCGGCGGTATTCGTTCCCTGAACGTGGCATTGCGTCAGCAGCTTGATCTCTACATCTGCCTGCGTCCTGTGCGTTACTACACTGGCACGCCAAGCCCGGTGAAGCGTCCTGAAGAGACCGACATGGTTATCTTCCGTGAGAACTCCGAAGATATCTATGCAGGTATCGAATGGAAAGCCGGTTCTGCAGAAGCGGATAAAGTGATCAAGTTCCTGCGTGATGAGATGGGCGTGAAGAAAATTCGCTTCCCTGAGCAGTGCGGTATCGGTGTTAAGCCATGTTCAGAAGCGGGCACCAAACGCCTGGTTCGCGCGGCTATCGAATACGCTATCACCAACGATCGTGACTCGCTGACGCTGGTTCACAAAGGCAACATCATGAAGTTCACCGAAGGCGCTTTCAAAGACTGGGGATACCAGTTAGTGAAAGAAGAGTTCGGCGGTGAGCTGATCGACGGCGGCCCGTGGATGAAGATTAAGAACCCTAACACCGGCAAAGAGATCGTTGTAAAAGACGTGATCGCCGATGCGTTCCTGCAGCAGATCCTGCTGCGTCCAGCGGAATACGACGTTATCGCCTGTATGAACCTGAACGGTGACTACATCTCCGACGCCCTGGCGGCGCAGGTTGGCGGTATCGGTATCGCGCCAGGTGCAAACATCGGTGATGAATGCGCTCTGTTTGAAGCTACCCACGGCACAGCACCTAAATATGCTGGTCAGGATAAAGTGAACCCAGGTTCCGTGATCCTGTCCGCAGAAATGATGCTACGCCATATGGAATGGTTCGAAGCTGCAGACCTGATTGTTAAAGGCATGGAAGGCGCAATCGCTGCCAAAACCGTGACCTATGACTTTGAGCGTCTGATGGACGGCGCTACTCTGTTGAAATCTTCAGAGTTTGGCGACGCCATGATTAAGCACATGTAATTTTTGTGCGATAAATAAAGCCCGCATAAGTGTTAAATTTATGCGGGCTTTTTGTTGTAATTATTTCTTTTCAAAACCTCTTCAAAATTCTTTCCTAAAACCTCAGCAAATTTTTTCGGCAAATTGCTCTGGTAATCTTCCAGTCTCATTCCCGCCTCCTTAAGTCGCAAAACAGTGTGAAGTTAAGACCGGCGTTGATTTCACAACCACTAAGCTATCAACACACTTAAAGTCAATGGCAACTATACTTTCTGTTTATACGTTAAAACATAAAGGAGAAGTATATGACTGACCGCCCCTTAAATGGTGACAAACCTGACGAAAAGCCGATTCCTGACTCTCTGCATAGCGAGAATGAAAAGGAAAAGGAGACGAAGAAAGACGATCCCGGTTCAGCCCCTGAGTCTGGTGATAAAGACCCTGAATGATGGGGAGAAACTATGTGTGGAAGGTTTACTCAGTACCGAACTCGCGAAGAGTACCTTAAAGAGTTTGCCGATGAGGTTGAGCGGGAAATCGCTTACGAT
This sequence comes from Erwinia sp. E_sp_B01_1, assembly GCF_036865545.1. Taxonomy (NCBI): domain Bacteria; kingdom Pseudomonadati; phylum Pseudomonadota; class Gammaproteobacteria; order Enterobacterales; family Erwiniaceae; genus Erwinia; species Erwinia sp. E_sp_B01_1. The sequence continues at coordinate 1,850,258 of NZ_CP142208.1, forward strand.
CCTGAGCCGGTAGGGCGGTATAACATCGCTCCAGGCACCCGCGTTTTACTTTTGAATCAGCGCAATGATGCGCTGCATCTTGATCCTGTCCATTGGGGATATGACCCGGACTGGTGGGACAAGCAGCCTCTGATCAATGCCCGTGTAGAAACTGCTGCCACCGGCCGGATGTTTAAACCCTTGTGGAATCACGGCAGGGCTATTGTCATGGCGGATGGCTGGTATGAGTGGAAGCGCGACGGCAGCAAAAAGCAGCCTTACTTTATTTATCATCAATCCGGGAAGCCGATCTTTCTGGCGGCCATTGGTAAAGCGCCCTTTGATAAGCAAAATGAGGATGAGGGTTTTGTCATCGTCACGGCGGCCAGCGATAAAGGGCTGGTGGATATCCACGATCGCCGCCCGCTGGTGCTCAGCCCCTCCGCCGTTATGGCATGGCTCAACCCTGAAACCAGTCCGAAACAGGCGCAGGACATTGCCAGCGAGCACGCCCTGCCTGCGGAAGAATTTACCTGGCATCCGGTTTCTAAAATTGTGGGAAACGTGAAAAATCAGGGCAGTGAGCTGATTGATGAGATCGAGGATCCTGTCATTTAACAGAGGTCAGACGCTCTGTAAGGTTCCTGCACCACAGAAAACAGCACAGTTTATTGCCTTTTTTACAACCGGAACTCTGAGGATAATTTATGCATAAGCATGATACGAATGAAGAGCGTAAGAAAGAAGGCGACGTCCATAAAGGGCTACCGGAAGCAGCGCCAAACGCTGTAAATCCTTACGAGGAGGATGATTTTCCCTCTTCGGCAGAACAGGCTAAGCAGTCTGAAAAACCGACTGACAGAGAGTGATCCCTTCAATCAGCCGGAACCTGAGCTGAACCCGCCACCCAACGGCGGGTATTTACTTATGGTTCTGCCGGTAGAGCGTCCACTCTTCAATTTTTTCACCTGAGGGCAGGGTACAGTAGCCGACAGTGCCTTTCTGTTCCTGCACAAACTGCAGGCTTCCCTGCTGTTGCAGACAGTAGACAGAAGCAGGATTTGCCATACCTGCAGTCTGAGGTCGCTGAGCTGGCTGATGTGAGCAGGCCGTTAAAGTAGCTGCAGCAATAATTAATGAAACAGTTTTCATGCTTTTCTCCCGGATAGTTAAAATCTTTCGAGCTGCAGGGATAAAATACCCGCTTTAAAGCCCCGACAGGCTGAAGCGCTATCTGTGCTGAATGTTCCCTGAGCGGGACCGCGCAACAGATTACCTTTACGGGCTTGAATGACCAACAACCTTTTTGTTTGTGTGGGTATCCGCTGTCTGCCAGTTTAACAGGCTACCGCGAGGCGAGCTTGCACCTGAGTTAAGGGGTATTGCTGAATCAGCACCAAAAATAAATCGATAATTTCCTCACGCGTACGCATTAACCCCTCTAAAGTTATAGTGTCAGCAGTACCCAATCAGACAGCTTATACGTTGAACCCTGGCTCCGGCCGGGGTTTTTTATTGCCTGAATCTTTAAGAAGACGCTGGAGCGAAGGGGGCATTATGATTGAACATTTAGTAGCCGTTGGCGCAGGCGCGGCATCTTCAGCAGATTCATTGCTGTCCGGCCATATGGCCGGTATTAATTATGGGGTGCTATTTGGTGCCTTTGCGGGGGCGGTGTTTTATGTAGCCAGTGCTGTTGATCTCAGGCTGATCGTACGCGCCGCTTATTTTATCGTGTCGTGGATAGTGGGTATTTTTGGCTCAGGGCTGGCGGGTGCAAAACTGGAACAGCTTTCAGGCTACACCGACAGGCCCCTGGATGGGCTGGGGGCAATCCTGCTCTCTGCTCTGGCAATCAAAACCCTGACGTTTTTTAGTCAGCAAGATCCAGTTGACTGGCTGGCACGCCTGAAAGGAGGCTTCCATGGTCGTAAATGATCCGCTGGTAATTACCAATGTCATTCTGGCAACCGCCATTGCGCTGCGGTTAATGATTTTTCGTAAACATGGAACTCATCACCAGTGCTGGGCTTCCTGGCTGGCTTATGTGCTGGTGCTGGCCTATGCCTCCATTCCTTTCCGTTATTTCTTTGATCATTATGATCAAACCTCGTGGGCGACTGTTTCGATCAACCTGATCTTCTGTGCGGCAGTGTTTCGCGCCAGAGGAAATATAGCGCTGTTTTTAGCCGTACTTAAGCCGCAAAAATAGCCCGGTTCACTCCCGGCTCTGTGGAGGCAGAGCCAAAGCTTTTTGTACGCGATGTGGGCAGCCCGTAGCTTGTGAAAGTTGGCGGTACTGTTTTTTGCAGGCTTCGCGATAACGTAAGGCCCGACGCTGGCGTGAATTCATCGGATTTTCCTCTCTGACAGGGGCTTAAGTTAATCCTGGAAGATAATTTAATATGCGTCAAACGCATAATTTAAGTGCTGATAATAGGTAACCCGTTTCGAACGGGTTACCTTAGGAGATTAACCATGACGCCGGAATTGTTGAGACTGGCTGAGCATGACGCGCCCGGCCACATGCAGCATGGCCATTTCATCGGCAGAGATTGTCCACTCTTTATAGCGGGGATTATCTGAGATGACATAGAGTTCAGACTTCACTTTCTGAAGCCGCTTCACAAACATATCGCCGTTGAAATCAAAAACGTAGATCCCATCCCCATCAAAAAAGGAGACGCTGACATCGACAAAAATCAGATCGCCGGGTTCGATGGTGCCCTCCATGCTGTCGCCGCGCACATTTATCAATTTAACGATGGCCTCAGGTTTGTTGCCAAAAATAACGCTGGCCTCTTTACGAACATATTCAATAGATCGGATAACCTGAACCACTTCCCTGGCCGGTGAACCTTCGCCTGCGCTGGCTGAAACATCAAGGACATCAACACGATACACATCATCTCTCCCTATATCAGTTAATGAAGAGACACTGTATGAATCAACAGTACTCTTCAGCTCTACTGATGAGAATAGCGCAGAAATCGGCACTGTGAGTGCATCCGCGATTTTTTGTAGTAATGCATCACTGTAGCCCTGCCTCCCGCGTTCAAGGCGCGACAGATTTCCCACGTCACTGTTTACCTGCGCTGCCAGCTGATTCAGGGTCATCTTCTTCGCTTTCCGAAGCTGTCGAATTCTCTCTCCCGGTTTCATAAGGTCACTCTCTTTTTTTTGCGTATTACGCAAATTTACTTGCGCATTTTTTCTGGCTTACTAATATGCGTATAACGCATTAAATAATGTCACTCTGAACCACCCGGTGTCATTAAGCTCTTTATACAATCTGGCTGCACCGATACAGGTGCCTGTAAAATTCAATTTTACAGCATTGACCGGTTTTTCCTGACGACTGAAAAACCGGTACGCATTTTTTGCCTGCCTGTCATGATCCGTTTTCCTTTTTTTTGCGTCAAACAGGAGTATTCATCATGAGCCAGATAGTTGCCATCCTGAAGTATGAAGAAGGGTATCGCGATGAGCCATTTATTGACACCCAGGGCTATCCCACCGTGGGATGCGGTATCAAAATTGGCCCCAAAGGGGCAACGCTGAGTAGTTATATCTTTAAAGTGCCACGCCAGGTCGGCGAACTGTGGATGCAGATGCTGGTGGAGGGCAAAATCTTTGACCTCAGAAAGCGTCCCCTGATTGCAGAGGCGTTACGACAGTGTAATGAGGCCAGAGCCGATATCCTTATCAGTATGGCCTATCAGATGGGCGTCGACGGGCTGGCCGGATTTAAAGAGACCCTGCGGGCAATAGCACGCGGTGATTTTTCGTCTGCTGCCGATGGCATGTTAAACAGCCTGTGGGCCAGACAAACGCCGGGCAGGGCTAAGCGCCATGCCTGTGTAATGCGCTCGGGCACCCTGGACAGTTATCGGGGGCTGCTATGAGATTCAGCCTCTATCTTAGTGCAGTCATTATTGCTCTGTTGCTGCTGATGCTGGTCAGAAAGTACAGCTCAATGGAGTTTGTGCATCACGCAAAACTGCTGTTTAAAACCTGGTCGGTGTGGCTGGCATCCCTGGGATCGGTACTGGGTGCCTGGGTGCAGTCGTTCCCCGATTCCGCCATGCGGGCCTGGCAGTTGCTGCCAGCGGATGTCAAAAGCGTTATTCCGCCAAATTACCTGGGGCTCATTGGGGCTTTTATGGTGGCGATGGCGGTAATGGCGCAATTTGTCCGACAGCGTCCACTGGTTGATGAACGCCGCAAGCTTGATTGCGAAGAGCAATCCTGACCGGTGCCCGGTTACCAATACCGCATTTATCCGTTCCTGTTTTCACCCCTCAGTAATCCCTCGCCCTCCCGGGCATTTCACTGCACTACATCCCTGTATCTGGAGGTCTTTATGATCGAAGTAAACTGCTTTGCGGATTTAAGAACCACTGCTCCCACCAAATCCGGTGATATCGCTGCGCTTAAACGTTACTACGACAAGGATTCCAGTTTTCATGGTGGCGGCGATTTTGTCGGCTTCCTGGGAACGACCACGCTGAAGGACGATGGCGGCTCGCTGGCTAAAGGCACCGGCTTCTACTGGAAACGCATCATCAACGACACGGAACAGGTCAATCTCTATCACTTCGGGGCAAAAGGAGATGGCGTGACGGATGACAGTGATGCTTTTAAAAGGATGTTTAGCTGGTCTCAGAGCTATGATGCGAACGCAATAGATATCGGAGTGCGTTTCCCTGCCGGTAAGTTTTTGCTTTCACCGATCGATCTCACCGCGAGTGAGATCCCCTGTTTTGCTCTCTATGGCGATGATGCGCCTTATGGCGTCAGGCCTCGCACGGTGATTATTTCGGATAAGTCGGTGAATACCGTCTTCAAAGTGAATGCCCGCCGGACAATTATTCGTGGCATTACCTGGAATGGTCAGGCCAAAGCGGACACCACGACCAATACCGGCGCCATCACCGCAGATATGCTAAGCAACGTTCAGCCGTTCTTTGAAAACACCACCGTTGAAGGTGAGTTTGTGCATATTAGCTGCTTCCGGGTGCTCTATAACGGCGGAACGGCGGTGAAACTACTGGATACGCTGGACACCCGTTTTGATCAGATTTACTCCCAGTACACCTACGCCAGAGTCTTTGATGTTGGCTGGTCGAATTCGCCTAATGGCGTCTGGGATCACGCCACCGCCATTGAACTGTCGAATGCGAATTTCCAGTTCGGCTACGGGGATGCCACCCTGATGATGCCCAGAATGACGCAGGGGCTGATTCGTAACGTCTGGATTGAGCACACCCGCTATCCTGGCGATCTGAGCAATGGTCAGTGGCTGATTGATGCGCTGAGCGTGGAGGACTGCGGTAATCCCCTGCTGCTCAATAACAGCCGCGTGCAGATGCGGCAGCTTAATTTGCAGGCTGGGTCGAAGGTCGATCTGGAGAATGCCGCAGGACGCTGGCTGTCAGGGTATGAGACGGGCTGGCGTCGTGATGAAAATTTCGGTACCACCATGACCGGTTCGATGAAGGCTGGATGGTATTCAGGCTACAAGATGACTAATACCTCGGATACTGACAAATGGTTCCGCATTGGTAAGTTCGTGTTCCCGAAAGTGAATCAGCAATGGACGTTAGAGATTGTCAGTAAACTCTCGACGGCTAATCCTTCAGGGACGGCCGCCAGTCCGGTCCAGTCTGTGTCATCCGGGGTGACTTATCTGAATCTTCAGCGTTGTGCCACTGCCGTCTGGGCAGATATGTTCCACCGTGGCCTTACCGCTATCCTGGACGTTAAATATCAGCGAAATTATCAGAATGGTGCTGATGTGTGGGTCAAACTCAAGGCGGGCAGCGGGGATACTATGTTTAACCTGCGATCCACAGGACCAACCCGGTTCGAATCGGGAGAGTGTTCCTTATTTACACCGGATCTGACTGAGGTGACAGATGAAACCACGCTTGGCACCGTCACGCCTAATGCTCGCTTAAGTTTACACAATGGCCTGGCGGGAATAGGGGCGAATGAAAAAGGGGTCGTCACGCTGGCAACTTCTGAAGCTGTAGCGCCTGTCAGCACTGCGGCAACAGGGTATATCACGCTCAACGTTAACGGGACGGATCGTAAATTTCCCTACTTCAGCTAAAAAGTAGCTAGCTAACCTAAACCGCCTTCTCAGGGCGGTTTTTTTTTATTTACATAATTTATGCTTTTTTTTACCTTAAACCTCTGGCAGTCAGGTTTAAACAATGGAATAGTGCAGTTTCATTACCAGGACTAATCTGTATTTTGCCCGGCAATTTTCCGGATTGGCCTGAAAAAGCGTCTTTTTGCGCAGAAAACCCTAAAAAACGGGCAAATTCACATTCCGCTGCAAAAACAGGGTTGAGATGGCGGAGCGATGGTCCGTAAAATAGGGCCAAATCTCAAATCAGGAGAATTCTGTGTCAGAAGCGGCAAGTGTTGATCAAAATCCCAACCGGCTTGAAGAAGCAAAAAATATCGCTTTAGGCTGGCGAATTGTAGGGCAAATGGAACCCGAGACGCTGGAAGATGCGATCCAGATGCTGCGGGATAGCTCTGCCCATGCGGCTAAAGTCTATGAATTGTTGTATGCGGAAATTGCTCAACGGGCGAAATAGTCTGTTGAGTGGCATGACCAGCAGGCCAGGCGAGAAAGCCCTGTCTGAAAGAGACCAGCGGAAGGTCAGGAGTGCGAATTCAGGGTTGAATTACCCGCATCGTGCAGAAATAAGAGCAAAAAAATGCCCGCAGAGCGAATCATAACGGGCCAACACCAGGGAAACTTATTGCATTAAGTCTGGCACGTTGTGAGCGGAATGCAACGCCAGAACCGGAGCCCTGGCCGATCAGGTTCAAATATTTCATTGATTAACCCTGCTTTAGTTCAAAATTCTTCAGATACCAGCCACTGATCCGCTTCATCGAACATCTCTTCAATAATTCTCAGCATGACCGATTTATCACTTTTACTGGCATCGGTTTTCACGCCGTTGGCCTGCATCGGTTTTACTTTCACTTCCGCTTGAGGAAACACGCGCTGAATTCGCTTCTCCAGTTCGTTCAGGATCAGCTCCTGGGCATTGGGTAATCCTGCGACGTTACGCTTATCGTAAATCAGTTCAACAAACATGGTTTTATCCTGGTTATAAATGCTGTATAAAAATACAGGTATTGTCGGCAATCTTCAATGGAAATTTCGCTTTCGGGCGTAAACTGAAAACAGAGGTTTAACGGCCAGTGTGTGAAGCCTGTCAGGTTATCACGCAATAATCGTCAAAACAGACCTGAAGCCTGGGCTACACTGCCATTGTTGAACCCAATCAAGGAGCTTAAGATGAAAAAAACAGCGTATGCACTGGTACTGTTAACCGGGGGGCTGCTACTGGCAGGCTGTGCAGATAACCATGTCCTGCAAATGAAAGATGGCAGCACGAAAGTGGTGCAGGGCAAGCCGCAGGTTGATAAAGCCACCGGCATGGTGGTTTATACCGATGAAAACGGCAGGCAACAGGCGGTAAATCAGGACCAGATCAAAGAGATGAGTGACCTGAATAACTGAAAGACCGGGATATTTCGTAACACTTAAGGCAAACATGGGCAGCTTCATGTGATAGTCTTTTGACTATATAGTCAATGAAATCAGAGAGTACTGTCCGGAGAATCTGCCCATGTTCCGCATTATCGCCGCTGCAAGTCTGCTTGCCAGCGCCATTTTTCCTGCTCACGCAAACACCACTACGTCTGACCTGAACACTAAATTTCAGATAACCTGTCCGGGTCGACAGACCATGACCGTGACCAAAGCGCAATATGGGCTGACGACCCTGATGTGGCCGGGCGATCATTTTCAGATAGCAGCGGGTCATCAGCGATCTGAAACCAAAAACGGCGATAAAGTCTCGATCATTTTGTTCAGAAATGGCGATCAGATGGTGGTGAATAAATCGGATGAGGAAGTCTTCTTCTCCTACGATGGCGAGCCGAAACTGGTCTCCTGCAGTCGCAGCAGCGAACGCGTTAACAGCACGGTGGAACTGCAACGAACCGATGCCTCCGGCAATCTGGAATCCTGAGTTTCCCCGACATTTCAGGCATGGAGATAAACAATGGAAGCGATCGTTACAGCAACCCCCACTCAGGAAGTTTATGCCCGACAATTATCCCCGTGTTCATCAACGCTTTTACCTGACAAAAACGCTTTGATCGTTACTCACTGAACCGCTGGCGTAGATCCAGCGGTGAATTCTCCGCTTCATCCAGCAGTGTCAGCCATTGACGCATATCCACCTCCTGCCAGGCAAGATGGCTGGCAGTGGTGCCCATCAGTACCACATCTGGCCGCAGCGCGCGGTAAAATTCAATCGACTTCTTAAGATCCGCTTCGTTACTTTCCGGTACCAGTACCGTTACCCAGCGATCGTGCGAAAGCGTCACCGTATCGCCGACAAACAGGTAAGTTTTACCAAAGGGTGACGCGTACAGATAACTGGTGCTGCCCGGCGTATGCCCGGGAGTGGGTACGACGTGAAAACTGCCGCAATGCACCTCCGCCGAGTTAAACGTGTCGTCGGCTTCAACCCAGGGGCTGATTGGGCCGAGCGCCCGGTTGTGGCAGTACAAAGCAGAGTTGAACCGCGCCTGCAGAAGGCGGGCACCGGGCCCGGCTTCATGCCAGTGGGTGAAATAGTGACGGATCATACCGCCCAAATCCTCGATCGCCTGGTGGTCGTTGAGATTTTCCACGCGGGAAATCAAAATATTGCCCCGCTTATGCTGAAGCAAAAAGCCGTGCATCATCAGTTCCGGCTCGTGTTCACTGGCCGGAAACTCTGGTGTCGATACCCAGAGGTCTTCGTACAACTGCTTCATGGGTGTTCCCGCAGGTTAACGAAGCGTAGGGTGCCCTGATAGCGTCAGCGTACTGGCTGAACCTTTGACCTGTAAATGCCCCTGAGCCCCTAACGGCAGCGTCACGGTATTCCAGTGATGGCCAAATTCAAGCCCGGTAACCAGCGGCAAGCCGGTCACCTGACGAATCAGCGTCCAGACGCTGTCGAAGTCATAACCATTGTCATAATCAGTAAGTGTAGCGCCGGTAAAGCTGCCGGTCACGATAGCCTTCTGGCGAGCCAAAATACCGCTCTGGGCCAGTTGCAGCAGCATCCTCTCAACCCGGAAAGGGTGCTCGTTCACATCTTCAATCACCAGAATTCCGTCTTCAATCTCAGGCAGCCAGGGGGTGCCCATCAGCGAAGCTATCATCGCCAGATTGCCTCCCCAGACCGTGCCGGAAACGTCCACTTCCTGGGGTTCTGTTTCCCAGCTAAGGGTTAATTTAGGTGAAGTCAGGGCGCGCCAAAAGTGGTCAACAGTGAATTCAGATAAAACCTCAGCGCCGAAATTTCCTGCCAGCATGGGGCCACTGAAAGTGGTAGTGCCAGCGCCAAGCAGAGCCAGTTGCAGCACCGTGAAGTCACTGTGACCGCAAAGTGCAACAGGTTGATCCCGCAGTCGGGCAGCGATTCCAGCCCGGTCCAGTTGGGGTAGCAGCCTGGTGGCACCATAGCCCCCCCGGACGGCAAGCACGATGTCCGGCAGCCTTTCGAGATGCGCAAGAGCATTCATATCCTGTAAACGATCGGCCTCATTTCCGGCAAAACGCCGATCCCGGCGGGCGATCACTTCGGTATGCAAAACCTGATGCCCCTGACGGCGAAGCCGCGCCACGCCTAGTTCGGCAGCCTGCTGATTCTGACAATAGCCGGAAGGAGCAATCAGATGAAAAGTACGGGGTATAACCGACATTATGTTCACTTTATTCCTTAATGCAGCGTGAGGACGAGCCCATTTCAGTCTCATTTTGCAGTCAGCGCGAAAAAAAAGTCGCCATCACCGGCGATTTATGTGATTTTCGGTCAGCGGTAAAGGAATGCTTTACGCCACTGAGGGTTCACTGTCCCTGATGATGAAGAAAAGCCGCGATGAAGTCATCCGCTGGCGGTTCAAATTCAGAGTTAAGGTAATTTTCTCCAGCCGCACGCACGTTATTATACAGCGCGAGGCTAAGGCTCAGAGGATGAATATAGCGTGAGAAGTGTGAAAACGGTTGCGATACTGGGCGTATTACTGCTTGCAGGCTGTGCCAGCAAGCCACATAAACAGACCATCACTCAGCAGCAAACGCCGTTAACCAAGGCACCGCCAGAGAAAGTGGCGCAGGCCTGGTCGATGTTCACGGAGAGTGCAGCGAACAACTACGGAATCGATCAAAAGCTGGTAGATGCCATTATTTCAGTCGAGTCGGGCGGCAATCCAACGGTAGTCAGTAAGTCGAATGCCATTGGATTGATGCAGATTAAAGCTTCAACAGCAGGACGTGAAGTCTACCGGGTGCAGGGACGTCGTGGGCAGCCGTCCACGAAAGAGCTGCGCGATCCGGTGAAAAATATCGATATTGGTACGGCTTACCTGAAAATCCTGCAGGATCAGTCCCTGGCAGGGATCCGCGATCCGGAAACGCTGCGATATGCCACTATCGTTTCCTATGCCAATGGCGCTGGTGCATTGCTGAGAACCTTCTCACGCGATCGCAGCCAGGCGATTGCGATGATTAATGCCTTGTCACCGGATGAGTTCTACAGGCATGTGCAGAACAAGCATCCAGCCGCTCAGGCCCCGCGTTACCTGTGGAAAGTCACCACCGCTTACCGCACCATCTGAACAGTCTGATAAAAAAAGGGCCGACAAAGCGGCCCTTTCCTGATGCTGTCTGAGACTGCCATCGTTGCGCAGAGGCCAGCGTCAGTGCCCTGACAAAATCCTCAGGTGAGATCTTTACTGGAAACGGTTGGCTTTATCACGGGCCAGACGTTCCAGTGAGAAAATCACCTGCTGCAGTGAGCGCTCTTCGCCGGAACTCAATGAACTGAAGCGGAAACTGAGGCGAGGCGTCACTACCGTCTCATTTTTGTTGCCCACCACGCTGCGTTTGCCCACGTTGATCAGTTTGGCATCGACCTCAAAACGGCCGTACTCACCCATTTCCACGCGTAGTTTCTTAAACTGCTCGCCACCCTTTAGCGTTTCGGGTAGCGCTGAATCAGCCAAAACGCCAATGCCGCCCAGTGACAGGTCCTGGAGACGCAGTCGGCCTTCACCGCTGCCATCCGGCCAGTTCACATAGCAGTAAAAGATCGGATTTAGCGGAGCCGAAACCCGGAAAAACTCACGGCGCTGAATCATCCACAGCTGATCGGGCAGGGCCGAGCTGAAAGCTGGCAGGCCGTCAAAGCGGTCGTCTTCCAGCGCGTTCAACGCAAACTCCACTCTGGCTCCCTGCATTTCAGCAGTCAGATGCAGCTCACGAGCTTCCAGAGCGGTCTGGTTTTCATAATCATTACTGCCAAGATCAAGAACCATACGTTCCCGATCGGCGTCTAACAGCTTAGTAATAAACTGGCCCCTGGCATGGGAAACCATGATCGGTGTCTGGTTTTTTAACAGAGTCTTTAACACCGCAAGCACGGCCAGCGGGCCGCGTTTGAGGTATTGCTCTTTATCTTCTTCTTTCACATCCCACTCCAGTTGAATGTCAGAAAACGCGGCATCATTGGTGCTACGTCAAAGTATCGGCACTATAACCTGGCGCTTTAGCCCCGGGGCAAAAAAATTTAACAAAAAGTTTGGATTTAAATCACAGTGTTAGAATTTTTGCCTATACTTATGCCGTCTAATCAGTAGGTAACAAGGAGCAGGTAATGGGAATTTTGTCTTGGATCATTTTTGGTCTGATCGCAGGGATCATCGCTAAATGGATTATGCCGGGTAAAGATGGCGGTGGATTTATCATCACCGTGGTCCTCGGCATTATCGGTGCCGTGGTTGGGGGCTGGATCAGTACCCTGTTTGGCTTCGGCAAGGTAGACGGATTTAACTTCGGCAGCTTTGTAGTAGCGGTGATCGGCGCGATTGTCGTGCTGTGGATTTACCGTAAAGTCAAAAGTTGACGAGTGCTGGTTAAAAAAAGGGAGACGATTATCGTCTCCCTTTTTTTATCTGCAGATTAGAAGTCGTAGCCCACTGTCGCCACCACGGTGCGCTCTGCGCCCCAGTAGCAATAGCCTGTGCCGTAGCAGGCCGCAACGTAATCGCGATCGGTCAGATTATTGGCGTTAACCTGCACGAATGCTCCTTTGAGGCTGCTGTTCCAGGCGCCCAGATCGGCGCGCACGGAAGCATCAAACAGCGTGGTGGAAGGCAGGCGAGTGGTGTTCTCGTTATCGGCCCATTGTTTACCGATGTAGCGAACGCCTGCACCCACGCTGATCCCCCAGTCAAACTGGTATTTCGCCCAGGCAGAAGCCATGGAGTTCGGGGTGACGTATGGCGTGTGCCCGTCGTTGCCATCCACTGAGTCTTTAAAGCGAACGTGGTTCAGGGTGTAGTTGGCGATGGTGCTCAGGCGTGGTGTCAGCTGGTTATGTGCCTCCAGCTCAATCCCCTGCGAATGTACTTTACCTGCAGGTTCAAAGTAAGACTCCTTCACCACGCGGTTGCCCACATCCTTCTGCGTCAGATCGTAAACCGCCACGGAGTAGAGATCGGAGGTGCCATTGGGCTGATATTTTACCCCAGCCTCATATTGCTCGGCGGTAGTCGGTTTAAGAATGCTGCCATCCTGGGCAGAGAGTGACTGAGGAGTGATCGCCTGGCTGTAGCTGACATACGGGGAGATGCCGTTATCAAAGGCGTACAGCAGCGCCGCACGGCCACCGATATGATCGTCCTGACGACGTTTTTTGTCGTCTGCCGATCGGGTCTCTGACACAATCCGGTCATAGCGGCCAGATAAGTCCAGATGCCATTTTTGCCAGGTCATCTCATCCTGCAGATAAACGCCGGTCTGATAATAACGTCGCTGGGAATCGGCAAAAGTGTAATCCAGTCGATCGCCAACTGCCTGACCCGTTACCGCATTCAGCTGATTTGCCGCACCGCCGGCATCGCTGAGATCGTTCTTATACTGGTGGTATTCAGCACCCAGCACCATTTTATGGTCAACTTCGCCAGTGGCGAAATCCGCTTCCAGCTGGTTATCAATGGCCCAGGCACTCAGGGAAGAACGGGAGCCTGAGTAATACCGGTTCAGCAGATCCGGATTATTTGCGTCCCAGCCAATCTGATAAACCTGATCCAGATCGACGTTAGAGTGGGAATAGCTGGCATTGGAACGGAAGGCCCAGGTGTCATTAAAACGATGGGCAAACTCATAGCTGTAAATCTGCTCGTTACGTTTGAACTGATCCAGCGAGCTGTCGCCATCGTAAAACCCATTGCTCAGCTTACGACCATTGTGTTCAGTGATGCTGCCGTCACCGGGCACTGCGCCGTGATAGCCACCGGAAGGATCTTTCTGCAGATAGGCACGCAGCAACAGCGAGGTATCCTCATCCGGCTGCCAGAGCAGAGAAGGGGAGATAGCATACTTCTCTTCGCGGGTATGATCGTACTGGGTATCGCTGTTACGGGTGATGCCCGTCAGGCGAAACGCCCATTGATCGTTAATCGCATTGGTGTAATCAAAGGCGGCGCTGTTGGTGGAGTTGGTCCCGGTGGAGGCACGGAAATGTCCTTCCTGAATAAACTGCGGCCTTTTAGAGGTTTCCATCACCAGTCCGCCTGGCACGGTCTGACCATAGAGCGCAGAGGAGGGGCCTTTGATCACGTCAATGCGTTCCAGGAACCAGGGATCAACCTGCATAACGTTGTAACTGCCCGGATCGCTCATTACCCGCAGGCCATCAAGGAAAATGTTATCCACATCGCCGCCGTGGAAGCCACGCAGTGAAACGGTGTCGTAGCGGGTGGCTGCGCCAGCAAAATTGGTAAAAGCCCCGGCGGTGTAGTTCAGCGCCTGGTTAACATCCATTGCGCCCTGGTCTTCCATCTGCTGGCGGGTGACTACCGACACTGACTGCGCTGTGGTGATTAGCGGGCGGTCGGTTTTGGTCGCGCCAGAGGAGGTTTTCGCGGTGTAACCCTGTGTTGGCGTGGTCGCCGTTTCTACGGGTTGTGCGGTGACCACCAGGGTCTCAGCAGCAAAGGTGAAAGCAGGAGTAGCCAGTGCAATCGAACACAGCAAAGCAGAACGCTTTAGAGTAAAAGCCATTCTCATTGTTAATTCCCTTACAAAATGCGAAGTAAGAACCGTTTGCGCTGGCAGAGGTGAAAGACGCGCAGTTACGGTAATGTAAAGATTTATGATAATCTCAATGAGAATTATTATCTTTTCGTTAAAGGGATTCAAGCATTGATTTTGCTTATATATTCCCTGATAACGATAGGGGTTGTCGTGATCCGATAGAGGAGGCGGGCAAACAGATCCAGCGGATTTCAGGGAAATCAGGGGCTGAGAGGGGCAGGACAAAATTGAAAGGGCGCTCCCGCGTCAGGAAGCGCCGTGTAATACCCGTTACCGGGCTTTGGTCAGATCGCCCACGTTGTTACAGGTAGTATTTTTCGGGCAGTAGAGATCCATCAACTTCAGGGTCACGCCGTTGGTCCAGCCAAAGCCGTCCTGCAACGGATATTCACCGCCGCCACCTCCGCCCAGCCCCTTGCCTTCAACCACGTATTTTTCGACCAGCTTATGTTCTTTGTCATAAGTCGTCTGTACGTTCTGCAGGAAGCGCATACCGATATCCTTCGCCAGCGCCTGCTTGCCATAGTTGTTCAGCCCCTCGACAGCCGCCCACTGAAGCGGTGCCCAGCCGTTAGGCGCATCCCATTGCTGGCCATTATTGACGTTAGTGGTCGCCAGTCCGCCTTCCTTCAGCAGATGAGCGCGGACGCCCGCTGCGGTGCGTGTCGCTTTTTCATCCGTTGCCGCCTGAAGATAAAGTGGGAACAGCGCGGCAGCCGTCAACTGTGGCCGGACCTTCTCTTTCTGCCAGTCATAATCGGCATACCATCCCTGTTTGTTATCCCACAGATAGCGGTTGATCGCCGCCTGACGCTTTTGAGCCAGCTCGTCAAACTGCTTAACGGCCTGCTCGTTGTTGGCAACTTTACTGGCGCGCGCCAGCGTTTTTTCCAGATGGAACATCAGCGCATTCAGATCCACCGGCACAATACGCGTGGTGTGGATGGTGTAGAGATCTTTCGGATTATCAAACCAGCGGGAGCTGAAATCCCAGCCGGAAGCAGCACCTGCACGCAGGTCGCGATACACTTCGGCTTTGTTTCGGTCGGTACTTTTCTGCGCGGTGGTAATGTCATCCATATAGGATTCCGTACGCGGCACGTCACGCGCATCCCAGTAGCGGTTCAGTACGGTGCCATCCTTGAGCTTCACTACGCGCTTGCTGGCTTCACCGGCCTGGACGCTGTCGGCATCCGCCATCCAGTAGTCATACTCTTTTTGCAGTTGAGGCAGATACTTACTGTATGTGCTCTCCCCCTGATGCTGTGCCAGCAGATCCACCATCATGCTGAAGAACGGCGGCTGTGAGCGGCTCAGATAATAGCTGCGGTTACCGTTAGGGATATGGCCCCAGGTGTCCAGTTCCCAGGCAAAGTTATCGACCATGTCCTGAACCCGATCCCAGTGACCACTTTCAGCCAGACCCAGCATGGTGAAATAGCTGTCCCAGTAATACACTTCGCGGAAGCGGCCACCCGGCACCACATAAGGCTTGGGCAACGGCAGCAACGAATCCCACTGGCCTGCCTGCTTAGCGGAGCGGGTCAGCACCGGCCAGAGACCGTTGATGTGTTCACGCAAACTTTGTCCGGCCGGAGGCACATATTTTTCACCTTCAGCTGGCAGGGTAAAGTTGGTCTCGACAAAATGCTTCAGGTCGAAATTGCGCTGATTTTTCTGCATCTGCCAGTCAGCAAGAATGGTACTGGGATTACTTTTGGGCACCGCATCAGCAAAGGTTTTTTGATCGGGATAAAATTTTGCTGCCTGCACGGCATTAAACAGCGGCCCAAGACGAATATCAGGGGGCTGTGGAGTATTGCTCATCAAATGTTGCTGCGTGTCGGCTTCCGCCGCATAACCCGTTTGTGTCAGTGCCGCGACCACAAAAGGCAGTACCAAAACCGCTTTCCAGTGACGTTTATCGACTCTCTGCATTAGTAGTTCTCCATGTCCGGACGATGCGTTGTCTGTAAGTTGTTGACCCTGAAACAAACTTTAGACGAGTTTCATCATAACGACGGTGAACATGCCGGGAAATGTGATGCGATCTGGGTTTTTCGGCCTCATTCTGCCGTTACCGGACCTGGCGACAACACGCCAGACCGGGTAATGTTTGACAGCATCATTAGCCTGCTGATGCTTTAATAAATGGCCCCGATCCTGTGGATTCCCTGATAACCATCCCGGAAAAAAGGGATTGTCACGGCCAGGATAGCCGCCATCCAGCATGGAGATAATCCGGGTTATCACTTCACTGACCATCTCGCTGACCGGATCTTTCACGCTGGAGAGAGCAGGGATCAGCCACGAGGCGGTGGGAATATCATCAAAACCCATCACCGACACCTGCGCCGGTACGGCTATGCCGGTTTCATGCAGTTTCTTTAAAACGCCGGTGGCCATTTCATCATTACTGGCGAGCAGGGCGCTGAATGGCACCTGGTTAATCAGCAAAGTTTCTACCGCCGCTGCACCACTGGCCGGCGACCATTTTCCCTGCACGATCAGCGCTTCATCAACGGGCAGGTGGCTCTGGATCAGTGCCTCTTTATAGCCGGCAAGCCTTTCGATAGCGGTGGGAGAGTCCAGCGATCCGGTGACAAAGGCGATAGCCCTGTGCCCCTGCCCGATAAGGTATTTTGTGGCATCAAAACTGGACCCTTTGTGATCGCAATAAATACAGTGACTGGGGTGTTTACGCAGCTTTCGGTTGACCACCATCAGCGGTTTTTTAACGCTATCAATCAGGCCATCCAGCTCATCAATTGAGAGAAATCGCGGCCAGATGATGATCGCATCGCAGCGTAAATCATGCAGATATTCGATAGCCTGCCGCTCTTCCTCTGCGCTGTTTTTACCGTCCACCAGCAACAGCTGGCGGCCACAGGCATTGAGTTTTTTTGCTGCCTGCGAGATCAGCTCGCTGAAATAAGGGCCATTATAAAGTGTGTTAGTGACCACCAGGCCAATACACATTGAGCTGCTGGTGGCCAGATTACGGGCCAGCAGATTGGGCCGGTAGCCCGCCTCTTCAATGGCTTTGAACACCCGATCTTTCGTTTCCTGACCCACATAGCCCTTGCCGGAAAGCACGCGCGAAACCGTGGCCTTAGAGACGCCTGCTTTGTTAGCCACTTCCTGCATTGTCGACACCGGCACCTCCTGGAATAATTATTTTAATGCGCCATTCTACACCGCTTACGCTGACGCGGAAATTCAGCGCTATTGGCGATCTTAATCACAAATTTGAAACCCGTAATTAACTAAATCTTGAAGTCTCACCCTTTAGTGAACATTCTCGTGTGAAACCGGTTACCTCTTTTTCAGTTTAGCAGACTTTCGCCAGTGGATGGCCGTCAGCCTGTCAGATGAAACTAATATAACCCCTTGTTTCATGGAGAATTCATTCTCATGGCTAAAGATTTTTCTTCGCTGGCACGGTCGATACTCAACTCGCTGGGTGGTGCCGGTAATGTGGTGGCCGTTACCCACTGTATGACGCGTCTGCGGTTTGTTGTGGCTGATGAACATCAGATCGACAGCGCGCAACTCAAGGTGTTGCCGGGCGTGATGGGCGTGATACAGAACCAGACCCAATGCCAGGTGATTATCGGCAACAACGTCTCGCACGCTTTCGCCGAAGTTCAAAAGCTGCTGCCGGAAAACAGCGCTGCCCGACAGGAAGTGAAGGCTCCCAATAAGCTCACTTTTAAACGCGTCGGGGCAGGCATTCTCGATGCGTTGATTGGCACTATGTCCCCGCTGATCCCGGCCATTATTGGCGGCTCAATGGTGAAGCTGCTGGCGATGATCCTGGAGATGAGCGGCGTCTTTACCAAAACCGACTCCACGCTGGTGATCCTCAACGTCATTGGCGACGGGGCGTTCTTCTTCCTGCCGGTAATGGTTGCGGCCTCTGCCGCCGTGAAATTTAAAACCAATCTGTCATTGGCGATAGCTATTGCCGGGGTACTGGTTCACCCGGCCTTTATTGAGCTGATGGCGAAGGCCGCCAAAGGCCAGCCGGTGGAGTTTATCGGCCTTTCCGTCACGGCGGTGAAATACACTTACACGGTGATCCCGGCGCTGATTATGACCTGGCTACTGTCACACATTGAGAAGTGGGTGGATCGCATCACGCCAGTGGTGACGAAAAACTTCCTGAAACCGATGCTGATTATGCTGATCGCTGCTCCCATCGCTATCCTGCTGATTGGCCCGCTGGGGATCTGGATTGGCACCGGAATTTCTGCACTGGTCTATACCGTACACGGCTATCTGGGCTGGTTGTCCGTGGCGATAATGGGCGCGGCCTGGCCGCTGCTGGTGATGACCGGGATGCATCGCGTCTTCACGCCGACCATCATTCAGACCATCGCCGAAACCGGCAAGGAAGGAATGGTGATGCCGTCGGAAATTGGTGCAAACCTTTCCCTGGGCGGATCTTCGCTGGCGGTGGCCTGGCGCACCAAAAACCCGGAGCTGCGGCAGACCGCGCTGGCCGCCGCAGCTTCTGCCATCGTCGCCGGGATTTCGGAACCGGCACTTTATGGGGTGGCGCTGCGTTTAAAACGCCCCCTGGTTGCCTGCCTGATCAGCGGCTTTATCTGCGGCGCGGTGGCCGGGATTGGTGGGCTGGCCAGCCACTCTATGGCCTCGCCGGGGCTGTTTACCAGCGTCCAGTTCTTTGATCCCACTAATCCGATGAGCATTGTCTGGGTGGTGGGCGTAATGGTGCTGGCAGTGGTGCTCTCGTTTGTCACCACATTGCTGCTGGGTTTTGAAGATATCCCTGTAGAGGCTCCACGCACAACGGAAAGTCAGAGCGGTGTTGCTCCCGCTCCTCTGTCCGTTTCGCCTGCTGTAAAAACACATTGATAAAGAGGTTTGTAATGGCAACTCCATTTCCCGACGGTTTTTTATGGGGCGGTGCCTTAGCCGCTAACCAGGCCGAAGGTGCCAGTTTTGAAGGAGGGAAGGGGCTCACGACGGTAGACGTGATCCCTCATGGCGCGCAGCGTCTGGCGGTAAAAGTAGGGTTGGAGAAGCGCTTTGAGCTGCGGGAGGATGAATTTTATCCCAGCCATCAGGCGATCGACTTCTACCATCGCTACAAAGAAGACATCGCCTTAATGGCGGAGATGGGTTTTACCGTATTCAGAACCTCGATAGCCTGGAGCCGGATTTATCCGCAGGGTGATGAGCTGACGCCGAATGCGGAAGGCATTGCCTTTTATCAGGAGGTGTTCAGAGAGTGCAAAAAGCACAACATTGAACCGCTGGTCACGCTGTGCCACTTCGATGTGCCGATGCATCTGGTCAGGGAGTATGGCTCCTGGCGTAATCGCAAAATGGTGGAGTTTTTCACGCGTTATGCCCGGACCTGTTTTGAAGCTTTTGACGGACTGGTGAAATACTGGCTGACCTTTAATGAGATCAACATCCTGCTGCACAGTCCTTTTTCTGGTGCCGGGCTGGTGTTTGAAGAGGGCGAAGATCAGGCTCAGGTGAAATACCAGGCGGCCCACCACGAGTTGCTGGCCAGCGCCCTGGCGACGAAAAGTGCTCATGAGGTCAATCCTGACAACCAGGTCGGGTGCATGCTGGCGGGCGGGAATTTCTATCCGAGAACCTGCAAGCCGGAGGATGTCTGGGCTGCGCTGGAAAAAGACCGCGAGAACCTGTTCTTTATCGATGTGCAGGCACGCGGCGCTTATCCTTCCTATACCCGGCGGCTGTTCGCTGAAAAAGGCATCACCATCGCCATGGAAGAGGGTGACGCTGAAATCCTGAAAAATACGGTCGATTTCGTCTCCTTCAGCTATTACGCCTCACGCTGTGCCTCGGCGGAGATGAACGAGAACAACAGCAGCGCCGCCAACGTGGTGAAGTCGCTGAAAAACCCGCATATCCAGCTCAGTGAATGGGGTTGGGGCATCGATCCGCTGGGCCTGCGCATCACCATGAATATGATGTATGACCGCTATCAGAAGCCGCTGTTCCTGGTGGAAAACGGGCTGGGAGCCAGGGATGAAATCAACGGGCAGGGCGAGATCGTGGATGATTATCGCATCAGTTATCTGCGCGAGCATATCAGGGCGATGGGTGAAGCCATTGCCGATGGTATCCCGGTGATGGGGTACACCTCGTGGGGCTGTATCGATCTTGTCTCGGCTTCCACCGGCGAAATGAGCAAGCGGTATGGCTTTGTCTACGTTGACCGGAATGACAGTGGGAAAGGGACGCTGGCACGTACCAGAAAGCAGTCGTTTTACTGGTACAAGAAAGTGATAGCCAGCAACGGCGCTGATTTAAGCTAAAAAAATCCCGGCACCAGGCCGGGATTTTTTATCGGATGCCGCCTGAGTTATCAGCGGCATCCGTGCGTGGCATTGTTCAGCCGGTTTTACACCCTTACTTCACGCACTTCGCGCACTGATCCTGATGGATTTTCTGGAAGAAATCGTTGCCTTTATCATCGACCAGAATAAAGGCCGGGAAGTTCTCGACTTCGATTTTCCAGATCGCTTCCATACCCAGTTCCGGGTACTCCACACACTCCAGGCTCTTGATGCTCTGCTGTGCCAGCACGGCAGCCGGGCCACCAATGCTGCCCAGATAGAAGCCGCCATGTTTGTGACAGGCATCGGTCACCTGCTGGCTGCGGTTACCCTTCGCCAGCATAATCAGGCTGCCACCCGCCTCCTGCAGCTGATCCACATAGGAATCCATGCGTCCTGCGGTGGTGGGGCCCAGCGAGCCGGAAGCATGCCCTTCAGGTGTTTTGGCCGGGCCGGCATAATAAACCGGGTGATCCTTGATGTACTGCGGCAGGCCTTCACCCTTATCCAGACGCTCTTTCAGCTTCGCATGAGCGATGTCGCGTGCCACGATAATCGTTCCGCTTAGCGACAGACGGGTAGAAACCGGATGCTGTGAAAGCTGATCCAGAATCTCTTTCATCGGCCGGTTCAGATCGATGTGCAACACTTCACCTTCGCCCTGCTGACGCAGTCCGGCAGGAATATATTTGCCCGGATTGTCTTCCAGCTTCTCAATCCAGATGCCTTCACGGTTGATTTTCGCTTTGATATTGCGGTCGGCAGAGCAGGACACGCCCATGCCGACAGGGCAGGATGCGCCATGACGTGGCAGGCGGATCACGCGAATATCATGGGCAAAATATTTCCCGCCAAACTGTGCTCCCAGACCGAGCTGCTGAGCCGCGACCAGCAGTTCCTCTTCGAGCTGAATATCGCGGAACGCCTGACCATGTTCGTTGCCTTCAGTGGGCAGACCATCGTAATAGTGCGTGGAGGCCAGCTTGACGGTCTTCAGGGTGCTTTCGGCGGAGGTTCCCCCGATCACGAAGGCGATATGGTAAGGCGGACAGGCTGCCGTTCCCAAAGTCAGCATTTTACCGATCAGGTAGTCCTTCAGCTTAGCGGGGCTGAGCAGCGCTTTGGTTTCCTGATAAAGGTAAGTCTTGTTGGCCGAACCGCCACCTTTGGCGATGCAGAGGAATTTGTACTCGTCGCCATCCACGCTGTAGAGGTCAATCTGTGCTGGCAGGTTGGTGCCGGTATTCACCTCTTTATACATATCCAGCGCAACGGTCTGGGAATAGCGCAGGTTATCCTGGATATAAGTGTTGTAAACACCCTGTGACAGGGCGGCTTCATCCCCGCCGCCGGTCCAGACTCGCTGACCTTTCTTACCGCTGATGATGGCGGTGCCGGTATCCTGGCAGGTTGGCAGCACGCCTTTGGCGGCAATTTCGGAGTTTCTTAAAAACTGTAAGGCGACATAGCGGTCGTTTTCGCTGGCTTCCGGATCGGCCAGTACCGCAGCAACCTGTTGCTGATGCGCCGGGCGCAGCATAAACGAGGCGTCGTGGAAGGCCTGTTGAGCCAGCAACGTCAGCGCCTGGGGATCCACTTTCAGCATTTCCTGACCTTGAAATTCGGTCACGGAAACGTAGTCAGAAGTTAACAAATAGTATTCGGTATCCTCGTGGGTAAGAGGAAAGGGGTTCTGATAATAGAAAGGTTTGTTCGACATTTTTTTCTCACTTAATGACCTGTTGCCACTGTCCATAAGCGGGCATGGTCAACATCACTGGCGACATTTTATCTTGTTATCCTGCTCACCTGCCGTGGAGGCAGGTGAGCAGGTGGGGGAATGGTACAACACCGCTGAGCTAACTGCATGCTTCTGCGTGATAAATGCGGAGACCCGTCAGAACATCATCACCATCCACGGGTAGCCAATCATTGTCAGTCCGGCGAGGAAGATGGCGCCAAAGATGGTACCCAGTCGCCAGTAATCTTTGGTGGGCAGGTAGCCACTGCCGTAATAAATCGGGCTTGGGCCAGTACCGTAAGGGGTGATAATGCCCATCAGGCCCAGTGAGGTGACCATCAGCAGGCAGTAAACCGGCATATTGATGCCCGGTATAGCTGCGGCGATAGTCAGCATCGCCGGAAGCAGTGCTGTGGTGTGCGCGGTGGTGCTGGCAAACAGATAGTGCAGCAGGAAGAAGGCAACCAGCAGCATAACGGCAGCGACCTGAGGATCGATCCCGGTAAGCAGTTGTCCCCCCTCTTTTCCCAGCCAGGCGATAAAGCCAACGCGGGCCAGACCATCCGCCAGCGCCACCAGGGTGGCAAACCAGGCGAAGGTATTCCAGGCCGGTTTGTTGCTGGTGATGTCGTTCCAGGTCAGTACCCCTGTCCACAGCATCAGCACCACAACCAGCAGGGCAGCCATAGCGGGTTCAATCCAGGCGGTGGCGAAAATCCACATCAGCAGGGCACTGACAACGAACACCAGCAGCAGGATCTCATTACGTGAGAGCTTACCGAGTTTTTCCAGCTCGCTCTTAGCCCAGCGCGGCACTTCGTCATTGATTTTGACTTCCGGCGGGTAAAACCAGTAGGCGAGTAAAGGCATGGTCAGTATTAACAGCAGGCCCAGCGGCAGAAAAGCCAGGAACCAGGTGCCCCAGGAGATCTCAAACCCGATGATGCTTTTAACCAGCGCCAGAGCGAGCAGGTTAGGGGCCAGGGCGGAGAGGAACATGGAGCTGGTGATACAGGCTGCGGTAATCGCTACCCACATCAGGTAAGAGCCAATCTTACGCGCGCTGGGGTCATTGGGTTTGGAGCCATACAGCGGCGGCAGGTTGGCGATAATCGGATAGATGGTGCCTCCGCTGCGTGCCGTGTTAGAGGGGGTAAAGGGCGCCAGCAGCAGGTCGGCAAAGGTAATGGCGTAGCCCAGCGTCAGGCTGCGCCGCCCCAGATATTTCACCAGAATCAGCGCCAGGCGGCGACCGAACTGGGTTTTGTCATAGCCGGCGGCGAACATAAAGGCACCGAAAATCAGCCAGACGGTGGAGTTACCGAAGCCGCTCACCGCCCATTTAAAGGACTCAGAGGCCATTTTGAATTTAGGGTTAGCCAGTTCTGCCGGGCTGAACAGCAACCACTGGCTGCACAGGGCAATCACCACTACCCCCGTCAGGCCGATCACCGCGCCTGGTAAAGGCTCAAAGATCAGTCCGACAATCACGCCGACAAAGACGGCAAAAAAGTGCCAGGCGTAAGGCTCAAGACCTTCCGGAACCGGCGTCAGCAGCAACAGCACCGTCACCACAACCGGGAGGAACAGCATGATCAGGCGTTTCTTTTGACCGGAAGGGGCTGCGGGTACAGCTTTTCCGGGTTCACTTATCATCGTTGTCTGTTTCATAGTATTTGTCTGCAAGTTGATGAGAATCTGGCTTGATGCCCCGGTTGTTCTGATAGCTTTTTTTACTTTCTTGATTAATTTTTAGCTGTTCAACCCTGACGTCTTAAATAAGGTTATTTCTCTTTGAGAATATTATTTAACCACATTATTAATTCATAAAAAATATAATGCGACTGGCCGAAATTTTAAATTTTGATCTACATCAAAAGAAACAGGCGTATCATTTATTTTCTTATATTTATTTACCCTGTAACTGCCAATGTTTTCATCGCGACAGTTGACAGTTCTTTTGACTGTAGATTCAATTTCCAGAAAGTCCAGCATTCGTTCATAGGTTTATGAATATCCTCAATAAAAATCACAGGTTAAGCAAAGGTTGATTTTTGGTAACTATTGATTAACAATTAAGGATGCTGTTGCAAAGCGTGTCAGGGAATAAATAATCCCGGTTTATTTAAAAGTTTAATAACTAAATTTATCGATTATAAAAGCAAAGAAATAGTTATATTAAAGGTATGACATCGGACCACTTTATTAAACCACTGGCCAGGGTCCGCGACAGAATTCAGACTTTTAAATTTTGGAGTTGATCATCATGAATACGCTCACCCCGATTCTTAATCCTCTCACCCTGCCAAACGGCGCTGTTTTGAAGAATCGCCTGTTGATGGCTCCCATGACTACCTGTACCGGGTTTTACGACGGCACAGTGACCAGCGAGCTGGTGGAGTATTACCGTGACCGCGCGGGCAGTATTGGCACCGTCATCGTCGAATGCTGCTTTATCGACACCAAAGGCCCGGCCTTTCCCGGTGCCATCGGCATCGACAGCGACAATAAAATTCCCGGTCTGACCAAAATTGCTAACGCCATCAAATCCAAAGGCTCCAAGGCGATCCTGCAAATTTATCACGGCGGCAGGATGGTGGAACCTGAGCTAATTGGGGGCAAAACCCCGGTGGCACCCAGTGCAATCGCCGCGCCCCGTGAAGGTGCGACCACCCCGCAGGCTTTAACCGGCGAAGAAGTTGAGGTGATGATCACCAAATTCGGCGATGCGGTTAATCGCGCCATTAAAGCCGGTTTTGATGGTGTGGAAATTCACGGCGCAAATACCTATCTGATCCAGCAGTTCTACTCTCCCAACTCCAACCAGCGCGACGATAAATGGGGCGGCAGCCGCGACAAGCGCGCGCAGTTCGCCCTGGAAGTGCTGGAAATCACCCATAAAATGGCAGAGCGCTTTGGCGATCCGGCCTTTATTATCGGTTACCGCTTCTCGCCGGAAGAGATTGAAGTCCCCGGGATCCGCTTTGACGACACTATGTACCTGCTGGAAAAGCTCGCAGCCCGTGGGCTGGACTATGTGCATTTCTCGGTGGGTCAACTGCTGCGTCCTTCTATAGTCGATACCCAGGATCCCACGCCGCTGATTAAAAAATTCTGTGCCCTGCGCTCTGCCACCCTGGCTAAAGTGCCGGTGATTGGCGTGGGCGGCGTGCTGAATAAGGAAGATGCCGAGCGCGCGCTGGAACAGGGTTTTGACCTGGTGGCAGTAGGCAAAGCCTGTATCGCCTACCCGGACTGGGCCGATCGCATTATCAATAACGAGCGCCTTGAGTTGTATATCGACAGCAACCGCCGTGAAGAGCTGAATATTCCGGAACCGCTGTGGCGCTTCTCGCTGGTCGACGCCATGATCCGCGATATGAGCGCTACCGGCCGGAAATATAAAGCCGGGGTGTATCAGGAAAAAGTGGAAGCTGAAGCGCTGAAGCTGAAAATCAATGTCACGCTCGACACCGACCGTATCACTGACATCCTGCTGGTGCCGGATGAGACACTCGACGTCGACTTCACCACCACCTTTGAGAGCCTGCGCACCCGCATTCTGGTGGCAAACAGCCCCCATGTGGATGCGATAACCGGGGCCACCACCCAGAGTGAGGCGCTGAAAAAAGCGGTTTCGCGTGCGCTGGCAACGTCCAGCAAAGAGCAGGTTATTGAAGAAGGCGGCAATCCGCAGGCGCCGCAAAACTACGACGTGGTCGTGGTGGGCAGCGGGGGCGCGGGGCTGGCTGCGGCTATTCAGGCGCATGATGAAGGTGCCCGCGTGGTGATCATCGAAAAAATGCCCACCATCGGAGGCAACACGATCAAGGCCTCTGTGGGGATGAACGCGGCGGAGACCCGTTTCCAGCGGCTTAAAGGCATCGAAGACAGTAAAGATCTCTTCTACGAAGAGACCCTGAAAGGTGGAAAATATAAAAACAACCCGGTATTGCTGAGAGAGTTTGTTGAGCTTGCTCCGGAAGCGATAGAGTGGCTGGCGGCAAAAGGGATTGAACTCAACGACATCACCATCACCGGCGGCATGAGCATCGACCGTACCCACCGCCCGGCAGATCGCTCTGCGGTAGGCGGCTTCCTGATCAGTGGCCTGGTAAAAAACATCAACAAGCGTGAAATCGAGGTGTTGCTGGAAACGTCCGTATCGGAAATTCTCTTTGAGAATGGCGCGGTGACCGGGGTGAAAGTGGTCGATGAGTACAACGACAGCCGGATCCTGAATGCGAAAAGCGTGATTGTCGCCACCGGGGGGTTCAGCGCCAACCGCGAGATGGTCGTGAAGTATCGTCCCGAACTGGATGGCTTCGTCACTACCAACCACAAAGGGGCGACAGGCAGTGGTATCGCTATACTGCAGCAGATTGGTGCCAATACTGTAGACATGGGCGAAATCCAGATTCACCCGACTGTGGAACAGACAACCTCCTATCTGATTTCGGAAGCCATTCGTGGCGGCGGTGCCATACTGGTCAGCCAGGCTGGTCATCGCTTCTTCAACGAGATGGAGACCCGTGACAAAGTGTCTGCAGAGATCATTGCGCTACCAGAGAAGAGTGCCTGGGTGATATTTGATGAACAGGTTCGCCTCAATAACAAAGCGGCGGATGAATATATCGCCAAAGGCTTTGTGGTCAGTTCTCCTTCCCCGCAGGAACTGGCGGTGAAGCTGAATATGGATATGCATGCCCTGCTGGCGACGCTTGAGCGTTATAACCTCTTTGTTGATAAGCAGGAGGATGAAGACTTCGGGCGTAAAACAGCGCTGCGTCACCCGCTGAATCAGGGGCCGTTTTATGCCATCCGCGTTGCACCGGGCGTGCACCACACCATGGGCGGCGTTACGATCAACACCGATACAGCGGTGCTGGACAGCCAGAAACAGGTGATTAAAGGTGCCTGGGCGGCCGGGGAAGTGGTAGGCGGCATCCACGGGGCTAACCGTATCGGCGGAAATGCCGTGGCGGATATCATTATCTTCGGCATTGTGGCAGGGCGTAATGCGGCGGCGCTTGCCAGGCACTGACCGGTGAAAAAGGGGGGCGCGTGTCCCGGCTCCCTTTTATCAAACCCTTCCACTAACCAGCTACAGCAGGGTGACCCTCATGTCGGATGAAGAACGCGTTTATACCTACTCCGCTGTGTTAATGGGTTCGCCCATCCTGCTCAAACTGTTTGAACACAATGAAGCGCTTGCGGGCAGGGTGTTCAGGCTGATTAAACAGCAGGAGATTTTGCTGACGGTTAACCGCGCGCACTCTGAGGTGATGTCGGTGAATCATGCCGCTGGCGATGGCCCGGTGGTGGTCAGTCAGCCCGTGTTTGACCTGATTGCGCAGGCCCTGGCGGTGAGTTTGCAGCCGGGTAGCCTGTTTAACTTCACCATTGGCCCGCTGGTGAAGCGCTGGAAAATTGGCTTTCAGGGCAACAGCATCCCCCCGGCCGCTGAACTCCAGGCCCTGCGGCCTTTACTCAATCCTCAGCTCGTTATCCTCGATCCCCGGAGCCGTTCCGTGTTCCTGCAAAAAAGCGGGATGGAGATAGATCTGGGTGCCATCGCTAAAGGCTATATTGCTGATTTGGTCCGCGATTTCCTGCGTCAGGAAGGCGTGCAGGGGGCGTTGATCAATCTGGGTGGCAACGTTCAGACTCTGGGCAGCCCGCCAGACGGAACAGGGTGGGGAATCGGCCTGAAAAAGCCCTTCGCGGCGGCAGAGGCTTTAATTGGGGTTATCAACGTCAGCGACAAATCGGTAGTAACCTCGGGCATTTATGAGCGCTATTTTGAACTGGAGGGGCGGTGTTATCACCATATTCTTGACCCTGACACCGGCTATCCGCTGGAAAACGAATTGCTCAGCGTCACGGTCATCTCTGAAGACTCCATAGACGGCGACATCAACACCACGCTGTTATATGGCATGGGGGTGGAAAAAGGCCTGGCTTATCTCTCTACCCGCCCCGAAATTGAAGCCCTGTTTGTTACCCGGGACCAGCAGGTCATCTGCTCATCACAGCGTCAGTTCCGTTTTACGCTGCTGGATCCGCAATTTCGTACCCGCTGAACAATCCCTGCTACTCACAAAATTTTCTGAGCAGGGCGCTCTGTTCAGCCTGCAGGCGATAATGATAGACCGGCCTGCCGGTTAAACCGTAATGCAGATTAGTAGAGAGGATTTTACGCTGAGCCAGCCAGATCAGGTACTTGCGGCAGGAGACGCGGGAGATTGCCACGGCGGCCGCCAGATCGTCAGTGGAGAATTCGCTGTCGTGATGCGCATCAATCCACAAACAGAGCGTGCGCAGGGTCTGCGGGGTCAGGCCTTTTGGCAGGCGGTGCGCATCCGCATTATCCTGGGGATTTCCGTGCAAAAGCGCATCCACATCGGCCTGCTCATAGAACGGGTGATTATCCTTAAGCGACTTTTTGCGTTGCCAGCCGGTCAGCGCCTCTTCAAACCGGGCGAACTGGAAGGGTTTAATCAGGTAATCCACCACGCCATAGTGTAATGACTGCTGAATTGTCTGCGCATCGGCAGCGGAAGAGATAACAATCACATCAATGCTGCGCTTTGCCGCACGCACTTCCGGCAACAAATCCAGACCGTTCTCCTGCTGCATATAAATATCGAGCAGGATCAGGTCAATGGGCACTTCATTGTTGAGTATCAGCTCCCGGGCCTGTTTCAGCGTCGGCGCAACGCCACAGCAGGCAAATCCGGGGATTTGACCGATGTAGCAGCGGTTCAGTTCGGCCACCATCGCATCATCATCAACGACTAACACATTTAGCATGCGCTTATGTTTCCTCCATCCCACGGCAGTTGTACTAAGAATTGGGTATAAACCCCAGGCTCGGACTCTACAATAATTTCGCCGCCAAGGCTCAGAGTTTGCTGTTTACTGAGGAATAAACCGACGCCACGCTGTTCACCCTTGGACGACACCCCTTTCTCAAAGATGGCCTCAATCTGCCCTGGGGGAATACCCGGCCCGTCATCGCTGACTTCGCAACTCAGCCAGCCATTCTGATAGTGTAGCAACACGTTGACTTCTCCGTCGGGCTGCTGGCCCAGCGCATCCAGCGCATTTTCAATCAGGTTGCCAAGCACGGTAATCAGCACTGAGACCTGCTGTTCACTCCCGCCGTCGGGCAGGAAGCTCTCTTCGCTGAGGGTCAGGCGATGGCCCTGATCCGAAGCGTGACTAATCTTACTTAACAGGAAACCGGCAATGACCGGCGACCTGATTTTTTTCAGCAGTGAGCCGATTTCACTCTGATAATTACTGGCCGTTTTCAGAATATAGGCTTCGAGCTGGCTGTAACTTTTCATATGCAGCAGGCCAAGAATCACATGCAGCTTGTTCATAAATTCGTGTGACTGCTGGCGCAAAGAGTCCGCATAATCGGCCATTCCGCTGAGTCGCTGCGTCAGTTGAGTCACTTCTGTTTTATCCCTGAAGCTGCAAATGGCACCGATGACCCTGCCTTTACTGATCACCGGCCTGGTATTACAAAGCAGAATGCGGCCGTTGAAGTGGATCTCTTCATCCCGCTGGGGCGTTCCGCTGAGCAGGACTGCACGAAGGCTGGCAAGTAAAGGGCCGGAGGTTTCAATGGCCTGGATAATTTCCTTTTCCAGCGCCTGCGGCATACCCGTCTCACGGAACAGCTTACGGGCAGCGTGATTGATCAGGGTGACCCGCGCTTCATTATCCACTGCCACCACGCCCTCCTTGATGGCATAGAGCATGGCCTGGCGCTGCTCGAACAGCATCGAGACTTCATAAGGTTCCAGCCCGGACAGGATCCGACGGGAGGCTTTAACCAGGCACCAGGTGCCGATGGCCCCGGCAAGCAGGCCGAACAGCGCAGTCCAGAGCACATTCCAGCGGCTACGGGCAATTTCATCGTCAATATCACTGACTTCGATCCCGACCACCACCACGCCAATTTGCCGTTTTTGCGCATCATAAACCGGCGTAAACGCGCGTAACGCGGTCGCCAGCTTGCCTTTATTAACCGAAACGTTCTCCTGGTTTTTCAGGGCAGGCTGCAGGTCTTCACCAATGAAATGCTCGCCGATAAACTCTTTTTTGGGGTGCGAAAAACGGATCCCCTGCATATTGGTCACCACCACATACAGCAGGTCATTGCTTTGCACGACGGCGCTGGCAACCGGCTGAATAATATTGCTCGCTGGCGGCAACAGCAGACCACGCTGGATATCCGGTGAATCCGCCAGCGTGCGCGCCACGGCGACCGCTTTATCCTTTACGCTTTCACGGGTGGCATCGCTGATTTGGTAGAAATAGACCAGATGAACCACCAGCAGCACCGTCAGAATCACCGCACTGACCATCAGGCTCACCGACAGGCTGAGCTTCATCGGGCGTTTACGGCCCTTAAGATGTTCGAAGTAATAATTATCCATATAGTTACCTGAAGGAGAGGGGAAAAGCAGAGCTGCCATAGTAGGTTTTTCGGGCGGGGAGTGCCAGCGCAGAGCGGGGGAGTCTGAACAGCGCGCTGGATGCTCCCCGCCGGGAAGGTGGACTTTAGCTTCGCATTTTTAACAGACGATCAAGGTTAGTCAGCGCAAAAAGGGCCGCCTCATTGACCACAGCTTCCGGGCTTCCCTTTATTAAGCGTTCGCTGGTGACCAGAAGATCCCCCGGCAGACACCAGGCAAACCAGATGGTCCCTGCTGGTGTACCATCTTCTCCGCCATCCGGACCCGCATAGCCACTTACCGCCAGGCTGACATTTTCTCCTGAACGTTCCAGGGCTCCCCGCGCCATCTCCCTGACGGCGGCTTCGCTGACCGCAGTATGAATCTGCAAAGTCTTTTCGCTCACCCCAAGAACCCGGTGCTTGGCACTGTCCGTATAGGTGATAAAACCGCTGGTAAAAAAGTGGTACTGTCTTTGGCTGCGCCAAGCGACATGCTCACCAGCCCGGCAGTGCAGGATTCTGCCGTAGCGAGTTTGTACCGGGCATGGCTGAGCGTTTCACCAAGTTGTTCTGCGGCATGAAGCAGTTGGTCGTTCATCTTTAATCCTCTGATGGTGAAGTGAGGGCCATGATTATGTATAGCTTATTTCCCGCTAATGATGGCGTCAGCCCCTGAGAAAGTGAGGGGGTGCTGAGCGCCATCCTGCTGTAAAATTTCATTCTTTATCGCAACCGGGGTCTGCCTCATCGTTATAGGCGGTGATTTGCTGTACCTGGAATACATCAGTCAGGGAGCGCAGTTCGGCCTCATGCAGTGAGGCAAGTTTTTCCAGCCTTCGACTCCCTTCATCCAGCAGATGCACTTCCACTCTGCGGCGGTCAGTTGCACTTTTTCTCCGCTCAACCAGGTTCAGCGCTTCACACCGGGTGAGTAACGCCACAGCGCCATGTTGTTTAATCTGAAGGCGTTCTGCAATCTCACCCACCGTTGCCCAGTCGCGTCCCGGAAACCCTTTGATATGCAACAGAAGAAGATATTGCAGAGGGCTGAGTCCCTCCGATTTTGCTATCTCCTCGCTGAAATGCATGAACCTTCGCAGCTGATAGCGAAACTCAGAGAGTGCCTCGTATTTGTTCTTTTTCATGGCCAGATCCGCGATAAATTGAAACAGGAATGTTGTCATGCCTGATATTTATATCATATTATGATGCAAATTTTGATTCAGAACAGTGTTTTCAGATGCATTCTTTGCTAAGTAAGTTCGTCCGCGGTTGTGCCCATTTCTGGCCGCATCCTCTTTTTTCCAGTCGCCGTGAAAGAGTCGCTGCCTGCGCAGGCGCTGCTCTGGGCCTGATTATCACCGAGTCGCTTTGCCACAGCGTTTTTGGCGGGCAGATCCCCTGGTTGATTGCGCCAATGGGCGCTTCAGCGGTGCTGATCTTTGCGATCCCCGGCAGCCCGCTGGCTCAGCCGTGGTCCGTGGTCGGCGGAAACCTGGTCGCTTCTCTGGTGGGCGTTAGCTGTGCGCTGCTGATCCCGGACAGTGAGATTGCCGCAGGGATAGCAGTGGCAGTGTCGATTGCCCTGATGTTTCCCCTTCGCTGCGTCCATCCTCCCAGTGGGGCAGTGGCTGTCACGGCGGTGCTGGGTGGCCCGGCCATTACCGGGTTGGGCTACGGCTTTGTGCTTTATCCTGTGCTGGTAAACTCCCTGCTGCTGATCCTGGTGGCGCTGGTCTTCAACAATGCCTGCAAAAGACGCTATCCACATAGCGTTCAACCTCCTCACTCCGTCAAAATAAATGCGGGTTCTTCAGGGCGCAGCCCGGTGATGCCGCTGAACCTGGACCCGGAAGATCTTCGCGCCGCTCTGGCCGCCAGGGATGAAATTGTGGATGTTGATGAAGGCGATCTGCTGGAAATATTTTCAGAAGCACTGCAAAACGCCTCCCGCCGTCAGGCGCGTGCGCAGACGCAAATCACCGCGCGTAAGTCAGCCCCATAAACTCCTTCATACCCACGCGATAAAAACCATCAGGCACCTCTACCTATGACTAAAAGCTCAGCACCCGGCCATTCGGCTATTCCCGTTTCACCCTCTCTTGAAGGCCCGGTCACCCAGGCCAACATTGCAAAAAGATCGCAGCCCCTGGATCGCCGGATCCTCTGGATCAGTTTCCTTGCCATTTTATTGGGGATAGCCTCTGCGTTAGTTGCGCACTTGCTGGTTAAGCTGATTGGGCTGGTCACCAATGCTGCCTTTTATGGTCAGGTGTCCTCTGATTTTGTCAGTCCTGCAGCCAATCAATTGGGATTATGGGTGATACTGGTGCCGGTTACCGGCGGCCTGATTGTGGGGGCGATGGCAAAATGGGGATCTAAAGCGATCCGGGGTCATGGTATTCCTGAAGCGATGGAACAGGTCCTTCGTAACGAAAGCCGTATTCTGCCGCGCATGACCTGGTTAAAACCGGTGTCGTCAGCCATTGTGATAGGCACTGGCGGTCCGTTCGGGGCAGAAGGCCCCATTATCGCGACCGGTGGGGCGCTGGGTTCGTTGCTGGGACAGGTGATCCACGTCACTGCCAATGAGCGCAAGGCCCTGCTCGCGGCAGGGGCTGCAGCAGGCATGGCCGCTATATTTGCCGCACCCATCTCAGCCCTGCTACTGGCTATCGAACTGCTGTTGTTTGAACGACGTGCCCGCACTTTGATACCCGTGGCGCTGGCTGTGGTCACCGCAACCAGCGTGCGCTTTGCTCTGGAGGGCAGCGAAGCGGTGTTTGCCATGTCAGCCCTGGCTGTACCGGGTATGGCGGCGGTGATCGCCTGCACGCTGCTGGGAGCCTTACTGGGCGCGGTCTCGGTAGGGGTCACCAGAATCACCTATGGCATTGAAGACGCGTTTGAAAAACTGCCCATTCACTGGGCATTCTGGCCCGCCATCGGGGGACTGGCGATCGGCATTATTGGCTATTTTGAGCCAGCCACCCTGGGCGTGGGTTACGACAATATCTCGGCAATTCTTAACGGAACTCTGGCGCTGAACACCCTGGTGGTGCTCTGCGTAATGAAATTTCTCTCCTGGTCTGTTGCTCTGGGCAGCGGAACTTCGGGTGGCACCCTTGCCCCGCTGTTTATGATAGGGGGGGCCATTGGTGGTATCACCGGCATTGAGCTGGCGGGCGCTTTTCCTGAGCTGGGTCTGGATCCACGACTTGCCGCCCTGGTTGGAATGGCGGCTTTATTTGCGGGTGCCTCAAGGGCCTTTCTCACTTCGGTGGTCTTTGCTTTTGAAACCACGCAGCAACCCCACGGACTGCTTCCTTTGCTGGCCGGCTGCGCCGCTGCTTATCTGGTGTCGGGTCTGATGATGCGCCAGTCAATCATGACGGAGAAAATCGCTCGTCGTGGGGTGCGTGTGCCTTCGGACTACGCCAGTGATTATCTGGATCACATCAGGGCAGGGTCGATTTGTAGTCGTAATGTGCAGGTGCTGGATGCCTCGCAGCGGGTTGATGAAGTCATTAAATGGATCGAGGGCGGATCGCCTGACTCCCAGCATCAGGGCTTCCCCCTCCGGCAGGAGAACCATATTGTGGGCGTCATTACCCGCAAGGGATTGATGCAGGCGGCAGGGAAGGGGGCAGTGACGCTGGGGGACACCCTCACCAGACCACTGATTTCCGTACAGGAGGATCACTCCGCTCGTGAAGCGGCAGATTGTCTGGTAGATGCCGATATCGGGCGATTAGTGGTGTTTGCCAGTGATGACCCGCAAAGGCTGGTGGGGATTTTGACCCGGGGCGATTTGCTGGCCGCCCATTCTCAACGGCTCAAAGAAGAGCGTCAGCGCACCCGTCATTTGCTAAACCGTGCGAGAACCTCGCCTTAGCCTGATTGCTCAAAGCTGAGGGTATTCCGGTGTCTGGATGACGGTTATGTCATCCAGACACCAATAGTAATTCCGGATAAATTCGGGCTCAGTATTCCGGCTCTTCTCCAG
Organism: Erwinia sp. E_sp_B01_1; assembly: GCF_036865545.1. Lineage (NCBI taxonomy): Bacteria > Pseudomonadati > Pseudomonadota > Gammaproteobacteria > Enterobacterales > Erwiniaceae > Erwinia > Erwinia sp. E_sp_B01_1. The sequence goes on from NZ_CP142208.1 coordinate 1,884,995, forward strand.
GCAGAGGAACCGAGAGTTCAGCATTATCGACACCGGCATAAAAAATAATCAGTTCTGCCTGTTCATCCGTGGTATATCCCCGATGCGCCAGATCCACCGACTCATTAAATGCTTCACCGGTGCGGAACGTCTGTGTTTTGCCAGAGGCTTTATCTTCAATGGTCAGACTTCCGGAGAGGATGTAAGCCGTATTAGGCACGGGATGGGTGTGCCAGGGCAGGGCAGAATGCGGTTCTATCACCATTTTCATCACGGTAAATACTGGCTTTCCGTCCGGAAAGTGGGTTATCGGCTGACCGTTCCAGGCGTGGCCACTGGATAAAATTTCGTCTGATGTCACTGAGGACTGGCTCATTATTACTCCTCCGCTGGAGATCAAGTGGATCAATTATTCAGGCTGAAATGTTCAGCTTAAGGCCTGATCATAGACGCATCTCTGAGAATACACACGGGCGTGCTCATCAGTACGACAATCAATGAACGCCATAGCGCTAATAGTGATCTGATGTGCAGCAGATTCAGCAGTAGATGAATAAAAATCATTATCATCAGACCGATTAAGGGGGGAGAACTTTAAAGTATTTCCTCTTCCGTGAAAGAAAAAATAGAGTAAGGGCAGACACTTTTTAAATAACTGGCCCTCTTTTTTATCTCTTAAAGTCTGATAATTAATGGAATCAAAGTAATAAGATAGTTACCCGGTGAGGAATCTGAAATTCTTTCCGTGGGGTCAAAAATACTTTAAAAGAAATTTCATGGGTGATTATATCTCTCTGTTTATCTCAGAGCAGGCTGGCCGTGGGTTGTCCCTGCTTTTTAAAACGCTAATTCCGGATGATACGTTAGTCTTAAAATTCATGGGGTTAATAAAAACAAGACGAGATTCAGGATGAAAATTCTTCTATAACAGTAAAATAGCCAGGCTCCCCGCTGGCAAAAACAAAAGCTCAGCCTATACTTAAGCTAAATCATTAAATAGCAGATGATCCCCCTGCTTTAATGATTTCATTTTAATTATCCGTAGTTTCATAAGACGGTTATTTAAATGACAGCATCAGGCTTAAATTAATACCAGCTATTATGACCTTCCCATAGCCATTATTTCAGAGCAGGCTCTCTTGCTCACTATTGTCGTCCAATATGCCACCCCAGCGCATGAGGTGGTCAAAGGAGGGTGAATGCCTGTTTTTAACAGTTTCTGGCAGGCCGGTTACGAAGGTGCAGATCATCGTAACCGGCCTGGTGACTTGCTCTCCATGAACGATATCACGGGTCACAATCAAAAGCTGAAAGAGGATTATAACGCTCTAAAAAAATTCAATATTCTGACCGTACGTGAAAGCGTGGGCTGGCGACTGGTTGAAAAAAATGGCCGGTATGATTTCTCCTCCGTGGCGGAAAAAATGCAGGCCGCACAGCAAGCCGGGATCCAGGTTTGCTGGACGGTTTGTCATTACGGCTGGCCCGAAGATACGGATGTTTTCTCGCCCGATTTTATCCCCCGCTTTGCCAGGCTTTGCGGCGAACTGGCCCGCTTTCTGGCCCCCTTTTATCAGGAAAGTCCGGTCTATTCACCGGTAAATGAGATTTCATTTTCGAGTTGGGGGATCTCCGTAGGGTTATTTGGTTCTTCAACTTTGCCGGGTGAACACAGCGGCGATGAGAGTAAACGACAGCTCGTACGGGCGACGATTGCTGCCTGCGATGCGATCTGGGCGGCGGATCCCCGCGCGCGGATTTTGCATTGCGACCCCATTATTCATCTGGTAGCCCCCGAAAACAGCCCGGAGTGGCTGGATACGGTAGCCGGTTTCAGCAATGCCCAGTATCAGGCGTGGGACATGCTCGCGGGTAAACTGGCACCGGAACTGGGGGGAAATCCGCGTTATCTGGATCTGATTGGCGCCAATTATTACCACGATAACCAGTGGGAAAGCGGCAGTAACGCGAGACTTTACTGGCATCTTGGCGATCCGCGTCGCCAGCCGCTTCATCAGATGCTGGCAACGCTATATCAGCGCTATCAGCGGCCCGTGCTGCTGGCGGAAACCAGCCACGTGGGCAGTGGGCGCGGGGCGTGGATAACGCAGATTGCCGCCCAGATTGCTCAGGCTCAGCAGAAGGGCGTTGAGATGCTCGGGATCTGCCTCTATCCCATTATCGACCGCCCGGACTGGGAAGCATTACAACGCTGGCACCGCAGTGGACTTTGGGAGCTTGACCACCAGGGAACGGACCCACTTGCACGCAAACTGGATCCTGTCTATGCCGCCGCGCTTTTACGGGCGCAGCAAACACTGGCTCACTTTCAGTTCCAATCAGGCGTTTTCAGTAACGCCAGGGGAAGTAAACATACTATGAAAAAAATCTATGTTTTCAGTCATCTGCGTTGGGATTTCGTCTTTCAGCGTCCACAGCATCTCCTGACCCGTCTGGCGCAGCATTATCAGATATTTTTTATTGAGGAGCCGGTTTTTACCGCCTCTGCTGCAAGCCTGGTCATGAGCGAGCCCGCGCCTAATGTCACCGTGATTAAGCCGCATACGCCTTCACAGGCTGCCGGCTTCCACGACAGTCAGATCGCCTGGCTCCAGCCTCTGCTGGCAGAAATCGTTGCGGAAGACGACGCGCCGATCGTCTGGTTTTACACGCCGATGGCGCTGCCACTGCTGGCTGTATTTACTCCCTCGCTGGTCATTTATGACTGTATGGATGAGCTGGCGGCGTTTGAGCACGCCCCCCGCCAGCTTTTGCAGCGTGAATCGGCTCTGCTCACCCGTGCCGATCTGGTGTTTACCGGAGGCCCAAGCTTATATGCGGCGAAAGTCGGACGACACTCCGATGTGCACTGTTTTACCAGCAGCGTGGACGCCATCCACTTTGAACAGGCGCTGGATCGCGCTAACTTCCACCCGTTACAGCAGGACATACCGCATCCCCGGCTTGGCTATTTTGGAGTTATTGATGAGCGTATGGACCTGGATCTGCTCGCGCAAATTGCCGATGCCCACCCGGAATGGCAGCTGGTGATGGTCGGGCCGGTGGTAAAAATCGACCCGGCGACTTTGCCGCAGCGGGACAATATTTTCTATTACGGTATGCAACCCTATCAGGCGCTACCGCAGTTCCTCGCCGGTTGGGATGTCTGCCTGATGCCCTTTGCGCTGAATGCCTCCACGCGTTTTATCAGCCCGACCAAAGTGCTGGAATACATGGCTGCCCGGATACCAGTGGTCAGCACGGCCATTACCGACGTGGAAAAACCCTATGCTCACGTGGTGGCCATTGGCCGCGATCCACAAAGTTTTATCCTGGCCTGTGAGAAGATGCTGGCACTTTCCGATCCGGCAAGGGCGGCCATGCAGCGCGAGATGAAAGCCATAGTGGATGCCACATCCTGGGATGCGACCACGCTGTTAATGCATACGCTGATGGAAAAACAGCTGACCAAAGCGGCCCTGCAACAGGTTGCTGTCACCCCTGAGCCGGCATCACATCCGGTTACAGCAAAACCTTCTGCGCTGAGGCTGATGACGCCGGATCCAGACAATGCCCTGTTTGCACGCTGCCTGATCCTGGGGGGCGGTCCGACTGGTCTGAGTGCGGCCTATCACACCGGCAAAGATGCGGTACTGCTGGAACGCAATGAGAGCGTTGGCGGCTGGTGTCGTTCGGTTGAGGATCGGGGGTTCACCTTCGATTATGCCGGACACATCATGTTCTCCAACGATCCTTATGTGCTTGAACTCTATGAAATGCTGCTTGGCGATAACATTCACTGGCAGATGCGTGAAGCCTGGATATATACCGATGGCGTCTACACGCGCTATCCGTTCCAGGGGGCACTCTATGGTCTGCCAACAGGGGTCATTAAAGAGTGCATTATGGGCGCAATAAAAGCCCGCTACGAAAGCGAACCTGAGCAGCAGGCAGAGAGCTTCGAGCAGTTTATCTATCAAACCTGGGGGGAGGGCATCGCCGCGCATTTCGCCATTCCTTATAACAAAAAGCTGTGGACCGTGCCGCTGTCGCAGATGGAGATCTCCTGGCTGGGCGGGCGCGTGCCGCTACCGGATTTGGCTCAGATTATCGAAGGGGCTGTTGAGCCGGTCGGAAAACCTATGGGGCCGAATGCGCGCTTTGGCTATCCTTTGAAAGGCGGTTTTCAGGCGTTGATGTCCGGTTTTCTGCCGCACATCAAAGGCACGCTGGAAACCAATGCAGAGATCACCCGCGTGTTTCCGCAGCAGCATATTGCCGTACTCAAGGATGGCAGGCAGTACCGCTATGAGCAGATGATCAGTACGATGCCGCTGCCCGAGCTTATCCGCATCATGGGCGATGAGGTACCGGCAGAGGTTATCTCCGCTGCCAGAGGGCTGAAACATGTTTCGGTTCGCTGCGTGAATCTGGGGATCAACCGGGCCGATCTCACCGACAAACACTGGATCTATTTTGCCGGCGACACGGTCTTCCACCGTATTTTTGTGCAGGGGAATACCAGCCCGCACTGTAACCCACCCGGCGGCTGCGGCCTGACCTGCGAGATCACCTACTCGCCACTTAAACCGCTGCCTGTGGACGGCCAGGCGTTGATCGATCGCTGCATTGCCGAATGCATCGCGCTGGGTATTTTTAACGCTGATGATGAAGTGCTGGCCGCCAACCAGTTGGATATCCCCTACGCCTATGTCATTTACGATCACGCGCGGGCGAAGAATGTTGACACGGTACGCCAGTGGCTGATTCAGCAGGATATTGTGCTGGCAGGCCGTTACAGCGAATGGGAGTATTACAATTCCGATCACGCCTTTATTGCAGGTAAACATGCGGCTGAAAAAGTGAAAAATAGCATTGAGATGCGTGATGCCGGGACTTAATATCGGGTATGGATAGCAAGAAAAAGGGCAGGGATAACCTGCCCATCTTGTTTAAATATTTCGTTGCGCGGATTTTTATCTTCCTGGCCAGGATTTTTTCATCAGTTCGTCAATACAGGATTCCACGAGCTTCGCCACAGCTTTACTGAGCTGCCAGCGCGTTACGCATTCTACGAATGCTCCCCTGGTCTGGCTCATTTTGGCTGGAGGCAATCTATCCAAACTAATTTGATGGTAACTTAATCGTAACTTTACAACCGCGCTGGTCGGTTCTTTGTGTCAGGTTAAAATAACCGCCATGAGATTCTACTATCTGACGGGACAGCATCAGTCCTATGCCGCTGCCGTTCTTTTTAGTGCTGTAAAGCGGCACAAAAATATTTTCAGCATTACTGATACCACAACCCTCATCAAGAATAGTCAGACAAAATTCATTATCTTTCATTTTCCAGCTTAGAGAGATTTTCCCCTCTGAATCCGACATTGATTCGTCGGCGTTCTTTAAAATATTAATCAGCATTTGTTCAATCTGAACCGCATCGATATCAATCACCACCTCTTCGCTATGAAGAATGTGTAAAGTACGTTGATCAAATAACGCCAGGATATTTTTAATCAGCGCATCAATATTGTAGGGTTCTTTCTTTGGCACCGGCAGTGACGTTAGTTTTCGGTAGCTGTCGACAAAGCTTTTCAAATTTAACGCACGTTCATTGATGATGTTCAGGCCATCGCGCAAATCCTGATGATGTTCTGCTTCATCGTCAGGTACTGTAGAGGATAACACCTGGCTCAGAGAGGCGATGGGCGTTAGCGTGTTGTTGATTTCATGGCTCATCACGCGCAGCAAATTACGCCATGTCCGGTACTCTTCTTCTCGCAGCAATTGGCTCACATCAGTGATAAACAGCAGTTGCTGCCTTTTGCCATCCTCAAAATAGCTGTCCAGCACAATCTTGAACCGCCCCCGGCTTTTCGCAAACTGATACTCCACCACGCTATCGCCGGTTTGCTGAAACAGCGAGCTGAAAGACAATTCATTAAGCGGCACTCCTTTCAACGCATCCGCCGAAGTATCCAGTAAGGTAGCCGCGGTATCATTCAGGAATGCGACTTCCTGCTCATGGTTAAGTGCAATAATCGCTACATCAATATTATTCAGCACCTTACGTACCAGATACTGCTGCTGCCTGACATTCATACGCTGTTTTTGCATTAATGCCGCCAGTGCATTAATCATATCGATCAGTTCGTTAAGCGCGCTGTCTCCTAGCTGACGCTTGCCGCGCAGGCTAAAGTCATCATGCGTTATCGCATCGATCAGGTTAGTTAGCGTGGAAAGCTGATAATTTAACGCCTGCCTGGCTGTCAGCACGCTGTAACCAATAACGCTCAGCGAAAACAAGGCCACTAAAGCAACCAGATAGCTGGAATAGCCATGCCAGATCATCAGTCCGATCAGCGCCAGCGCTGACGGAAGCGATGAAATCAGAATCAAGTGCCGCTGTAATGCTTCCAGTGAATGCCGAAACATAGCAGTCAGCCCGTCCTTTTTAAGCGACGATAAAAGGCACTGCGGCTTAATCCCATTGACTCCGCCGCATCATTTGCGTTGCCGTTGTATTCAGCAAGGCGTTTCTGCAAAGCGTGCTGCACGATATCTTCGAGCGTAGTCCACTCCCCGTCAGAGACAGACTGCGTCAGGGTGCTTTCACCTGGAAAGGCGGTTACAGCATCAGAGGGGAGCGCCTGGCTAAGCAGATATTTATCCAGCATGTTGCTGGTGCTGAGCAAAACAGTACGCTCAAGTGTATGATTGAGTTCGCGAATATTGCCTGGCCAAGGGTAGGCTTGCAATATGCGCATCGCCTCTTCGCTGACAACCAGCATCGGTTTGCGATATCGCTCAGCGAGGTTTCTCAACATTCTGGTGACAAGTTCCGGAATATCTTCTTTGCGCTCGCGTAGGGAAGGGATGCGCACTTCAAAAGTATTAAGACGGTAATAAAGATCGCGGCGAAAGTCTCCGGCGTTAAGAAGCGTGGAGAGATCGGCATTGGTCGCGGAGATAACCCTTACGTCAGCGGTCTGGGTTCTGCTGGCGCCCACTTTTTCGAACTGCTGCTCTTCAAGCATGCGTAACAATTTAGCCTGTTGATTTAATGGCACGTTGCCCACTTCATCAAGGAAAAGCGTGCCCCCGTCTGCCAGCTCAAAACGGCCAATACGTTGGGTTTTGGCATCGGTAAACGCGCCCTTAACGTGGCCAAACATCTCGCTTTCAAACAGGCTGTCAGGAATACAACCCATATTCACGGAAACAAAACTGGCGTCTTTACGGGTTGAATGCTGGTGAATGTAGCTGGCCAGCATACTTTTTCCCGTCCCGTTTTCACCGGTCAGCAGGATGCTTGCGTCGCTGGGGATCACCTGTTGTAAAATCAACATAACCTGTTTCATCGCGGGCGACTGCGTTACCAGCTCATCCTGCAGGCAGGGATGAAGCTGCTGCTGCAGCAACGTATTTTGCTGTAGCAGCGCCTGCTGTTTCTTCAATCCTTCAACCAGCTGTAGCTGGATATTAAGAACCTGTAGCAGCCGCTCGTTGTCCCAGGGTTTTTGAATGAAATCGGCGGCGCCATTCTTCATCGCTTCTACCGCGATATCGATCGAGCCCCAGCCGGTCATTACCACAATCGGCAGCTCGGGTTCCTGATGTTTTAGCACGGCAATCAGCTCAAGCCCTTCGCGGCCGGAAGTGGTATCACGCTGGTAGTTAAGGTCGACCAGAGCGATATCCGGCTTCTCTTCCCGCAGCTGGCTAAGGGCTTCGTCAGGCTGCGTTGCGGCGATGACATCAAAATTATGAAGCTTGAGCATCAGCTTCAACGTTCTGATGATGTTGATATCATCGTCGGCAACCAGAACCTTATAGTTTTTTTTCATACAGCCTTCCCTTTCGCTGAATCATTACTGGTGTCTTAACGCTTCCATCGGCTGAATCTTTACTGCCCGTCTTGCCGGGACGAGGGTGGCTACGGTAACGATCAGCGCGATAAGTAGCGCGATGACGGCAAACAGAACCAGCATCCCCAGACCCTGACCGCCGAAAATGCGCAGGATCATCGGCGTCACTGCACCAATTACCGGCAGGCTGATAAGCAGTCCAATCGACAGCTGCCGCCATCCCTGCTTCATAATCAGCGAAAGAATGTCGCCTGGCGTCGCACCTAAGGCGCGTCGGGTGCCGAATTCGGCATAGCGTTGATGAATCGTTTTCGCCATAACGCCGTAGATACCACTGCCGGCGAGCAGAACCGCCATGATACCAAAAACATTAAATAATATTGATATATAACTCAGTCCGACGGTATTTCTGGCAATCACCTCCTGCAAAGTTTTCTCCTGATATACCGGCAGCTGATTATCAATACGGCTCACGCTGGCCTGAATAATGTGGCTGAGGTTTTCATGGTTAAGCCCTTTAGCAATAATGGATACCTGATCCTGCGGTACCTGGAGCATTGAGCGGTAGAGGGTTGGCATCTCTTTACTGTGGCCGAAAGGGCGACCCTGAATAATATGGGGGATCACGCCGACAATGGTGTACCAGTCGCGATCGTTTCCATCAATCCAGCGAATCTTTTTGCCTATCGGCAGGGTTTCGTTCGGCATGTAGCGATCTGTAAATGAGCGGGTTACCACCACTACCTTTTGCGAGCGGCTATCGTCGCTCAAAGCCAGTAAGCGTCCGCTCTGGGCTTTGACATTCAACGCTTCAAGTGTGCCGGGGTAGGCAATCACATCATTCACACGGGGATATTGATTACGGTCAGAACGCAGATAGCTGGCGCCTTCAACTTCAATGTTGTTAGCTGGCGTGAACTCACCAGGCAGCCTGGTGACCAGACCGGCCTGATCAACGTTGGGCAGTGATTTAAGTTCTGCAACCAGCTTGTCGGCGAAGTTAAATTTATCCACGGCACCGGGATAGCTCCGCTCCGGCAGGCTGACTTTGGCCGACCAGATATTTTGCGTGTGTACGCCATAATCAATTTTAGAAGCTTGGGCAACGACCAGCGAGAGCAGGGCACCGATGCACAGCACTGCACATGAGAGCGCGACTTCGAATATCACCAGCGCGCGGCTGATACGACTGCTGCTGCGGCTTTGTGCGCCGCGTGTGCCATCTCGTAACGCATCGTTGACATTGCTGTTGACCATCTTCCAGGCCGGTAGCGCCCCGGTAATCAGGCTGGCCACTGCGACTAATATTACTGTTTTAACGACCACTCCCGCATCTATAGCGAGTTCCCACCAGAATGGCGGCTGGTCAGGCACGATATTCACGATCAATTTATTGGTCAGGGAAAGTCCCCAGCCCGCCAGCAGCAAGCCGATAACCCCACCCACGCAGCAAATGATCACGCTCTCCCACATCATCTGCAGCACAACACGGAAAGGGGGCGCGCCATGCGCCACCCGTACTGCAATTTCTTTACTACGCTCAATGGCGCGCACCAGCAGCATGTTGCCGACATTGCAACAGGCCAGCACCAGCACCAGCCCAACAGCCAGTAGCATAATAAGGAAAATAGGTTTGGAATCCTCGCCGATAAAACTGTCCATAAAGGTGATGGCAAAGGCTGAACGGCCGCCGTTCAGCTCTGGAAATGTCTGCGCTCTGGCGGCCATAATATTTTTCAGTTCGGCATCTGCTTCTTCAACTGAAATGCCGGGTTTAACCTTGCCGAAAACCTGAACTGACGGCGCGTTCTCTTCGGTGATATGCAGGGAATTTAAAGCCGAAGGCAGCCAGATTTGGTTATTCATCGGGAAGGCGAATCCCGCGGGCATAACGCCGATAACCTGGGTTTTGATGCCGTTAACCAGCAGGGTCTGGCTCAGGATATCCTGTCGCCCACCGAAAAAATTTTGCCACATTTCATGGCTGATCACGGCAACGGCATTGGCGCCTTCGCCAGTGTCCTGCTGGTTATACAGACGTCCCAGCTCAGGCTGGACGCCGGTAAAATTAAAGAGATCGGGTTCAGAGCGTATCGCGATATAGCGTGACGCCTGGCCATCAAGGCTGATATTAGCGACGTCGCCGTAATAATATCCCACCTGCTCCAGACGCTGGCTTTTGCTCTTTATATCGGCAAAATCCATATAGCTGAGAGGCGAATCACCCAACCGCACATTATTGATACTGGGGCTGATCATCACCATGCGCTCGCCATCCTCAAAAGGCAGAGGTTTCAGCACCAGGCCATTAATGACCGAATACATGTAAACACACATACCCAGCCCAACGGCCATAATAAGCGTGGTAAACACGGCAAAACCGGGACGTTTAAGCAGCAATCTGCACGCATAACGTAGATCGAAGAACATTGACATTGCTTTCCCCTTATACCACCTGCGCCAGGTGCCTGAGCTGATGGTCATCGATCACCATGCCGTCAAAAATTTCTATCTGACGAAGCGCCCGCGCTGCAGAACGAGGATCGTGAGTCACGATACAGATAGTCGAGCCGGCCTGATGAAGCTGATCAAACAGCGCCATCACCGCATCGGCATTACGTGAATCCAGATTCCCTGTGGGTTCATCCGCCAGCAGCAGAGAAGGATTGCCGACGATGGCTCTTGCCACGGCAACGCGCTGTTGCTGGCCGCCGGAAAGCTGGGAAGGGTAATGCTTGCCGCGATGTTTCATATCGACTTTTTCAAGAGCTGCATCCGCCATGGATTTCATCTCTTTTTTGGCGAGTCCCTTACGATAGGTCAGTGGGAGCATGACATTTTCACTGACGGTCAAATCGCTTATCAGGTTAAACGACTGAAAAACAAAACCGAGTTCCAGGTTGCGGATAGCCGCCTGTTCTCTGGCGCTGAGCGAATTAACATTATGTCCGTTAATCACGTACTCACCCTCAGTGGCTTTGTCCAGCAGGCCGAGGATCGACAGTAGAGTCGATTTGCCACAGCCGGAAGGACCGGAAATAGAAACATAGTCGCCTTTGCTTATGGAGAAACTCACATCGCTTAAGGCGTGGGTTTCCATTTCCTCAGTAAAAAACACCTTTTTGATATTTTTGAGTTCTACAATTGCTGACATACAAGAATCCTTTTAGCGAGTAAGGCTTATCTGGTCGACATGTTCCCAGGACTGATAGCTGGATAAGACAATTTTATCCGTTGCTGCAAGGCCTGACGTAATGACAATTTCACTGGCGGACCCCATCCCGAAAGCAACTGGGATTTTGATCGCGCTTTGGCCATCCGCCGTAACTTTATAAACAATGCCCGGCGTATCGCTCTGGGCATAAACCGGGCGCGGCGCAAAAATCACATTTTTCAGGTTCGCAACCTGTACCCGGCCTTCAATACTGAGGTCCGGTCGGGCTTCATCTGGAAGAGGATCGGTAAATTCAACATCCACCTGAACTGTTCCATTGATCACTGCCGGGTCGATACGTGAAACTTTGCCATGAATTTGATTGATATGCGTACTGATCAGCACCGGCTGATTAAGCGCCACACTTCTGATCTGGCGCTCAGGCACTTTCAGTTCAGCAATAAGCTGATCTTTGCGCGCAACACGAGCGATGCTGAACCCATTAGCGATATGCTGCCCAACTTCAATATTAGTTACCTGGATAATACCGGCTTCGTTGGCTTTCACTCTTAACGAACGCACCTGATATTCAGAGCGGGCCAGCATATTTTTTATTTTGCTGAGCCGGGCCTCACTGGCTTCCCGATTCTCTTTCTGTAACTGGGTTAATTTTTCCAGCTGCTCCTGGGTATATTGCAGGCTCTGACGTGTCTGTTCGGTAGCCAGCCGCGAACGGTACAGAACCAACAGAGGAACCGAGCCATCGTTGCGCTTATTCAACATTTCAGCCGCATCATATTCAACCTTGGCGTGACGATATTCCTGCATCGCTTTAACAATTGCGATTTTAGCGGCCAGATAATCATTCTCCTGCTGACTTTTCAGCGCTTTGTTTTCAGCTTCTTTCGCACCCAGCTCCCAGCGAAGCTCTTCGGTCGTCTGAATCAGATCCGGGTTAACCAGTTCCGCAATCAAATCTCCTGGCTCAACCGCTGCGCCTGGTTTGACTTCAACGGATTCGACGATGCCATCAATATTTGATGAAATCCAGGTGGCGTTGCGAGGAGCCAGAATGCCGTTGCCCTGAACCTCTACTGTCATATCGCCCTGTTTCACCTGACCGATCAGCAGGCTGGATGCCTGAACCTCATATCCCCCCGGCCCGAAACTGATAAGAAAATAGCCCGCCACCAGAATAAGCAATGCTGTTCCGCCTGCCAGAACAGGCTTAATCCGTCGTCTCTGATTTGTTCTTTTGAAGTCCATACTGATCTGCTCATTTCCACCCTGTTGCATGTGAATATGCAGAGTGCATGCCAACTTTATAACTTATTGTTTTTGATGATTTATATGCTGGAAAAGCATTTCTTACAGACAAACCCGTCTCGAAAATGGGATCGGTTTAAAAGAAGGAATCTAAAAAATGGGACAAGGGGGATTTAGAGTGAACACTATCGTCGTTTTAAGACTGGCAGCCAATGTGCTGAAAAGGGGCCGTAAAAGAAAAATCCACGCGATTGCGTGGTTTTCTCTTGAACCAGTTATCTTCACGAATTTTATAAAGACTTGTGAAGGGACTGACAATCAGACGTTGAACAGTAAATTCTCAAATATTTATTTGTTATTTAATGTTTTTATTTTTAAATTCTATTTTAATACATCCTCAATGTATTCACTTTTGTTGATATCGTTATCTGAGGCTGGTTGCCGCTGCTAATCAGATGGATGTACCGTATGCCTGTATTCACTTATAAATCACATTGGTAAATGTGGACGGTACAGACGTGCTGACAAAGCGTTCAGGATTTTCATGAATGACGATTTCAGTCAGTATCTCAAAATTTAAAAATCAGTTTCCTCCATTAGTGAGTAACACTCATTTGTCTATCCTGAATTCAGCTATTAACCCTCCTCAGCTCCTGTGTTAAAACTGGCAGGAAATATATTGACCGCTCTGCTTACGAGTTGTTACATGAGGCTGCGTCCTGGATATTCGTTTTAGCACTGGTATTTCAGCCTGAAGGTGGGTTGCCTGCTGTCACCCCCGCGTATGCCGGGAATGAACTAAAAGGACTGAAAAAGATGAGGATAAACATTGTCATTGGCGATCGAAAAATCCCCGCTTCGCTTAACAACAGTCAGGCAAGTAAAGATTTTGTCGGCCTGCTGCCTTTAACGCTCGAACTTAAAGACTACGCCAGTAAAGAAAAGTCAGTGATTTACCGGCAAAACTCTCTGTTGTCGGTTCCCCTGAAGGTTCCAGCGCCCGCAAAGGAGACATTACCTTCTATGCCCCCTGGGGCAATCTGGCGATTTTTTATCATGACCACGGATTCGCCTCCGGCCTGATTAAACTGGGCCAGTTGGATGACGCGGATGCTCTTCCGGTACAGACAGCACCCTGGCAGGCTAGATTCGAAATTGCTGCTGACAGGTAGTTCAGGTCACCTTCTTAGCTGTCTCTGTTGCCAAAAAACAATGAGTTTCCTTCTTTATAATTAACCGGAGAATTTCAGATGATCCGTTATACCTCTGCTGCTGTTTCCCTTTTGGTTGTCGCTGGATTTTCTGCCCAGGCAGAAAGTGCAGGCACCGCTCCCATGTCCCTTTCTGAAAGTGGGAGCCGGACGTTTATCAGCGCGCCGGCCGATAATTTCACTGGTCGTGTCTGGGTAGATCCCTTGTTTCTGAAGCCCCAGGCACCGCAGAGAGCGACTGGCTCCTATGTCACCTTTGAACCGGGGGCCCGGAGTGCCTGGCATACTCATCCGATTGGGCAAACGTTAGTTGTCACCTCCGGGACCGGCTGGGTGCAGGAGTGGGGCAGGGAGAAGAAAACGATTCATGCTGGTGACGTGATTAACTGCCCACCCGGTGTAAAGCACTGGCACGGCGCGACGGATAAGACGGGCATGGTTCATCTGGCTATTCAGGAAGTCACGGCGGAAGGAAAAAATGTCGACTGGCTTGAGAAAGTCAGCGATCAGCAATATGTCCAGTAGGGAGAACTTATGAGACTGGTTACCTGCATGCTTTTTTGCTCTGCATTGCTAATCGCAGGCTGCGCAACAAAAATGGGAAACGAGAAATCTGGCAGCGCTTCAGGAAATACCCAACAAGTACATCAAGCTGTGGCCGGAGCCGCGCCTGGCATGGCGGCTTATGGCGATAAGTATATTGACCGCGATCTCTGGAACCGTACCGGGTTATCCCGACGAGACCGTAGCCTGGTCACTTTAGCGGCGCTTATCAGCAGAAATGACACTACTGACCTGCCGCATTATCTCAATCTGGCTCTCGACAGTGGCGTTAAACCCACTGAGATCTCTGAAACGATTACCCACCTGGCTTTTTATGCTGGCTGGCCAAACGCAACCTCTGCAGCAGTGACTACTCAGGTCGTGTTTACTCAAAGGCATATTGATCTCTCAACACTGCCCGGAGAAAACGTCCAGTTGCTGGCCATTGATGAGGAGAACGAACTCAAACGCGCCACGCTGGTGGGCAACAGCTTCGGTGATGTCTCGCCAGGGGTGGTGAAATACACCACAGAGGCCGTTTTCCGCAATCTTTGGTTACGGCCGGGACTTGCGCCTCGTGACAGAAGTCTGATAACCGTTAGCGCTTTAGTCACTGCGGGGCAGGTAAACCAGGTGCCGTATCATCTGAACCGCGCGATGGACAATGGGTTGTCAAAAGAAGAGGCTTCGGAAGTCCTGACGCAACTGGCCTTTGTGGCAGGCTGGCCAAATGTATTCTCTGCTTTACCGGTCTTCAGGGATGTTTTCAATTCACGCGAAAAGTCCTGACCTGATGCCGGCGTTCGCAGGAGCGTCGGCATCATCTCTTGTTATAGCGCAATGCGTCTACAATAAGCGTGAGCGCACGCGATGACTGTCTCCTGCTGGGATAATATAGATGTAGTCCGTCCCAGGCAGGGCAATAATCTTGTAAAACACTGACAAGCTTGCCTTGCTGAATGTAGCTGGCGACAGCTTCTTCCGGAACGTGTGCCAGACCAAATCCAGCAACTGACGCATCAATGACCTGAAATACATCGTTAAATACAACCTGTCCTTCAACACGAACTTTCACTTCATGCCCTTCTTTTTCAAATTCCCAGGCATACAGTCCCCCGTGTGTCGAAAGTCTTAAATTAACGCAGCGGTGCTGAACAAGATCCTGAGGCGTCAGGGGGATGGGATTTTTACTGAAATAGGCAGGGGAGCCGACCACAGCAAATCGCACGTCCGGCCCAATGCGGACGGAAATCATGCCGTTGGTTATCTGCTCACCCAGACGAACACCCGCGTCGTAGCGGTTCGCAGCGATATCTGTCAAAGCATATTCGTTTGCCAGCTCAAGATTGATGTCGGGATACTCTTCAAGGAGCCCCTTAAGCCGTGGCCAAAGAAGAAACTTTATGGCGAAATCTGTGGCTGTGATCCGGACAGTTCCGGCAGGCTTATCGCGCATGTCACCCACGACGGCCAGTTCACTCCAGATCTCATCAAAACGTGGCCCCAGCGAGTCAAGTAAGCGTTGTCCAACCTCTGTGGGAGAAACACTTCTGGTGGTTCGCGTCAGGAGTCGTACGCCCAGCCTGGCTTCAAGCCCGCGCAGGCTGTGGCTCAGCGCCGACTGAGAGACCCCCAGCTGCGCAGCTGCGCGGGTAAAACTTCTTTCACGGGCCACGGTAACAAAGGCAACGAGATCGTTAAGACTTTCCCGGGACATCAGAGTGAACCTCTCATAGCTTACCTGTGAGCCTTCCGCATAACGGGCAGGCAGAGAAAAGGCGCATCCCAATAAACGGGAGGCACCTTTTTTACGGTTTGATCGCTGCCAACCGTGATCAGACCTGCTGACTGGTTGGACGATAAAGGATTTCGTTAATGTCCACTTCATCAGGCTGGCTGCTGGTGATGACAACGACTTTTCCTGCAATATTCGCACTCATTATTTGTCTCCGTACTGCTCATCGGTAACTTTTTCCAGCCACTCAACCACTTTGCCGTTTTCCGCTTCCTGAATGGCAATATGCGTCAGGGGGTTTTGGCACTGGCACCGTGCCAGTGTTTTTCAAACGGTGGGATCCAGACTACATCGCCAGGACGGATTTCACGGGCCGGTTCACCCCAGGTCTGCACATAACCAAAACCTGCGGTCACAATCAGCGTCTGACCAAGTGGGTGGGTATGCCACGCAGTACGTGCGCCTGGTTCGAATGTCACGCTACCGCCGCTTGCGCGGGCGGGTTCGTTGGCCGGGAAAAGGGGATCAACGCGTACAGTACCTGTAAACCAGTCTTCCGGGCCCGCGAAAGAAGCCTGGGAACCACATTTATAAATATCGGTCATGATAAATTCCTGTCTGTTTTGAGGGTTTTGGTCACAGAAGTCCGTTGGACTTACTGCTGATGTACCGGGTCGTTAAGCAAACGGCAGGTCATAAGTAAATTCTGGACCAGAGGGCTTATGAAGTGAATAGCTATAAAATGGATAGCGTTATGAGGTGAGCTCATCAATGCATGGGCGCGTTGGGGATTTATCGGAACTGGCTTACGGTTGCGCGTAGTGCCAGTAAAAGAGGTGTTCCACATGCCCATATTGCGCTCGCCTGGTTGCTTTCCAAATCCGCGATTAAAGCTCCAATTATCGGTGCGACCAAATCAGAGCATATGACTACTGCGGTCAACGCAGTTGATCTTATCTTATCGGCTGGCATCGGCCTCACTCACTGGGTGGGGCTCCCTTAAAAAAAGGGCAAAAAAAGGCACTAAACCTGAATCGCCACGGGTTTAACAGACACCTCTGATTCATTTAAAATGACCCGGAAGCGTCAGGATTATTCATGGCGATTTTTAGCCTTTATTCAATAACAGCTGTTTGTACAATGACGCTCGAGTTGGGAATTGATATCGGTAAGGTTAAGTCGATTATACAAGTTACGCCTACGCATTCTGTTTCCAGTCTTCGTCAGCGTATGGGACGTTCTCATAGGTTGTGGTTTTAAAGCAAATTCATTTGCTGGTGTTATAGAAATCGATAACTCAAGTGTAGCTTCCGTTCAGCACGCACTCAAAGGAATGCTGTTGTCAGGCTTGCCATCTGCATTTGATCTTGCCACAGATGTTCCAGAAAAGTACTTGGATAAATATGACGAGTATTTACCAGAGTTCCTACTTGCGAAAGGGTTTGGGGAAAAAGCGTATGACATTGAAGGGACGCGTATTTGGTTGAATCAGTACCTTCAGTAAACTAGCTACGCAATAAGGGGGGGATCAACTCCCCCGTAGATTGAAATCTGACGCTGTTAGCAATACCTGTTCTTGGCACGGATCGGAAAGAAAGCCAGTTCATAAGGTCCGCTTTGAGCGAGAAGCGGACATTGAGCACTTACTGAACCTTATGACCATTAACTTTGAAAATCATTAATAGTAAACATTCATAAGAGACTTTTTTGACTAATTTTAACCGTCTGAAAGATTTGGATGTACCATCTTAATTTCTTCAATTCGTCTTAACCCCAGATTCATCTGACAACTTAGCATTACTGAACTGTAACCATCAATCCCTTCAGCACCAGCGCTG
Organism: Erwinia sp. E_sp_B01_1; assembly: GCF_036865545.1. Classification (NCBI taxonomy): domain Bacteria; kingdom Pseudomonadati; phylum Pseudomonadota; class Gammaproteobacteria; order Enterobacterales; family Erwiniaceae; genus Erwinia; species Erwinia sp. E_sp_B01_1. The sequence continues at coordinate 1,902,589 of NZ_CP142208.1, forward strand.
GCCGCTTTGCAGTAATCCTGACGATATTTCAACCATAGCTCCTGGCTTCGGATAAAAGCATTTTTCATGTCTTCCCTTTGCTTTTTATCACCCATCCACCACTGGCTGAAATCGTAATTGGAAATTTCATTTAACTTATCCTGGTAGGCTGCATTTAGTTGTCTTTCTGCAGATTCACTCACGGAAGTCAAACACTCACTATTATTATCGCCATATTTTTCTGTGCAGACGGTAACATATTTATTTTCCACAATGCCCTGCGCATTAGATTCTGCATATGAATTTAATGAGAAGGATAAAGTCAGAGCAAAAAATACACTCAATGGGTTGAATTTATTCATTTACTTAGCCCCCTTATTCTGATTTCATTTCTTCTTCTGTCCCCACTTAAAATTGGGTCGTCCCTGAGGTATTTAATAACTTCATTTCGACTCTCTCCTCGCGCCATAATTTTTACCATTTCTGGTGCTGTTCTGTTACCTTGATATATTGTATCTACAAAAACATCACGTATCTCTTTATCAACTTTATCCCATATGAGAGCGTTAGCCACATGGCGCGAATTCCTTGAGTACACACCCTTCGCGTAATTGAGTTTTTCCCGGTATACAATTTCAAATAGTCTGATTTGCTGGGCGTGAGTAATCTCGCCTACAAGAGGACCATAGACCTTCACAAATTCTCCAGCCTGCCGACCTTTAAGATGTGCTGCTTTAGAGCATATAACAGCTTGATATTCTTTGATACCTGCCTGTCTGAGTGTTGCCATTATCTCACCACTGCTACGACTTCCCATATCGTATCCCCTTCCGAGTGTCACACCTGATGAGAATTTTGGTGGCCAGTGCAAAATTCTGGAAAAGCCAGGATAATGTTGTTGTCTGAAAGGCTCCACTGCGGTGACATAATCAATACCTTCTGAATCAAATGTTACCTGTCCTTCGCTTACCTGCAGTGAGCCTGAAGTATGTTTTGGCCTCCATCCTGGGGAGTATGCATTTTCAATGGCCTGGATAAAGAAACTGTCCGTTGGATGAACCAGCCCGGTGGGAGAAAGTGTCAAAAGTCGTTGATACCAAATTATCGCTTGTTCGGTTTCTGGCCCGCATATGCCATTTTCTCTGATGGTTCTTCCTGTAACTAACTTATAACCGGCACCCATTATCATTTGCTGTAATTCTTTTACATCTTCAGGATTATTGGTGCCACAGGCACCAACCGTCCCTTTCAGGTGGTATACTCGTGGTTTATGGTATCGCATGTATCTCTCCTCCCTGTTTGAGCTATATTAAACCTTAAACCTCAGCTAATGTGCCAGAAATTATCGCTCACATGATAGCTTGAGTAAAATCTTTATACATGATTTTAGCCCCACAACTGGCAGTGTCTATTCTGAGCGTTTAACTACCGAATATGTTTATTTATCGCCATGAAGGCTCCCGGTGTGGTGTATGCCACACGGTGAATTGACCATATGATGTCGGTATAGCCGGTGGCAGTGCTAGAGGTAATACCAATTAAGTCCTTTTCTCATAAGCTAAACACTCTGCCAGAAAAAAGTTGTCTATATAATTTCTTTCCAGTTCGGTGAACCGGCTTTATGGCGGATGCCTGTGTGAAATGCATGATTTCCGGGCCCCTGACGTCGGCAGTTTCCTTCTGACGGTAAAGTTTTAGGTCCGGTGAACCTTTAGAGTTGAACATTGTACTTAAGCTACAATCTGAACTGGCACCCAACTTTAAAGTTAATGGGAAATGAAGCTGGCACGTTATCTCAAAAAGGGGGTAACCCTTCCTGTACGAAGCGGCCTGAAGAGTGACGAGATTTCACGCTTGTGTCAAATATGGATACGCAACAACGGAAAGATTTAAGGAAGTGAGATAGAATTTACGACCGCTGTGAGCAAACAGCGGACGTTAATTAGATCATGGTGTACTAATCAACGGGGAACAGGTCAATCTGGCTGGCAATGGTGAACGAGCGCATAGTCGGCTTAGTTGTTGACGATGAGGATCTGGGGAATAATGAGGCGCATCTGCGCTGGTTCATCCTTGACGATAATTGTCGTGGCAGCGGACTGGGCAGAAAACTCATTGCAGAAGCAATGAGTTTTTGTGATGAGCAGAAGTTCGCTTCGGTACAATTATGGACGTTTAATAAACTTATCGCGGCGAGACGATTATATGAATTATTCGGATTTGAATTGTCGAAAAAATGGGAAGGCAATCAGTGGGGCAATACCATTACTGAGCAACAGTTTACTCGAAAAATCATCTAAATATCGCTGACCACTTACACTTTTGGACATGGTGTTTTACGAAATTGCTTCGACCCGTTGAACTCACACCAGGCGCTTCAGTCACTGATATCAACAACCAGCCTGAATCTGAAAGAGATCGAAACTCACTGGCGTGAATTGCTGCGTCTGGCCACCTCGATAAAGCAGGGAACCGTGGCGGCATCCCTGATGCTGAAAAAGCTTGCCAGCTACCCCAAGCCAAACGGACTTGCCAAAGCATTGAGGGAAATTGGCTGTATTGGACGAACTCTGTTAATGCTCGACAGGTTCCGCGATCCAGCACTTCGCCGGCGGGTACAGGCCGGTCTGAATAAAGGAGAAGCCCGTAACGCGCTGGCACCTGAGGTATTCCTGCACCGGCTGGGTGAAATCAGGGAAAGAAAACCGGAAAATCAGAGCTATCGCGCCAGTGGACTGACGCTGTTGACGGCAGCTATTTCGGTGTGGAATGCCGTTATATGGAAAGAGCAGTCGATGCCCTGAAGCGTAAAGTGATGAAGATCAACAAGCAACTGCTGTCGCATTTGACTCCGTTAGGCTGGGAACACATCAATCTGACAGGCGATTATATCTGGAAGAGTGACTGGATACCGGCTTCCGGTAAGTTTCGTCGGCTTAGGCCAGCTAAAGTAGAAAGGTCAAAAAAAATCTTAACGTACAATAATTTTCGATATCCAAACTGACCCCTCCTAGGCCATTGGGGATAACACAACTCCTCTGCCTGAATTTGGTACCAGTTCGACATAAAGAGATTCTCGCCCGACGATAACAGCAAGCATAGGTCGCTTATCCATGCGATTCTCAGATAAGTTGTTCCACTCTGACCTATCGAGGCTTGAAGGATGAGGATGATCTTCCGGATGGGTATGCCATTCACCCAGATAACGGATTGTTCCTTTACTCGCCGTCCATCGAGATAGAGCAATGACATCGTGACCAAATGGCATTCGCTCGAAAAGGTTACGGAAACGTTTGTCCCATTTAGTGGGGAAAGTAGCTTGCTCTATGAGCATATGGTTTCCATGAATGGAACCTAATAGAAGTCCGCCAGCTTCGCAATCCGTGTCTCTGTACTGAACATGCTTGTAGAATGCTTCTAGCGTAGCTGTCGAAAAACACAGTAACGTTCTTTTATCATAGGTCGCCCATGAGTCTAAAAATTGCATAGAGGGCATTCCGGATCATTAAATGGGTCGCAATCGGACGTGGCCTGCTGCACTGTCTGATCGATTAATCTGGTGCGTAATGCAGGAGAACAAATGCCATTAATCCAATCAAGCACCATTTCGGCTCCCAAACTTGCTGCATGCACGGAGACCGAAGCAGGGAACGGTACATATAGACCCTCACATCCATGACCAGACAATATGAAAGGAAGAGGCTCAATCGTGGAGCGCAGCTCGCCTCTCTTACTGCTATGCCAAAGACACCGGTAGCAGGCACCTGATGTAGTTGTTCTCAGGAGAGATCGTACAGCAGTTCCCGGACCTTCAACCCAGACTGAAAGCATGGGTGTTGGAAGCGGATAGTGGCCACAAAGCCAATGTCCTAAGGATTCTTCTCCAGTTGCATCTATGAGAAGGTCTGGCTTTCCCAGTTGGGCTCGCCTGACATCTACGGGCAGCGCACGAATCTTTGTGCTTGGCGCCAGGCGTCTAAGTTCCTTCGACATCGCCTCAGCTTTATTAGACAGAAGGTCAGGAAATCCCAGTCGATGACGGCCAATGTTTTGTGGGAGAAGGCATTCGTAATCTACCAGGGTGAGCTTCCCTCCTAATGTTCCCGCACCTGCCTTGACAAGCATGTCGGCCAGATAGCCACCGATCGTCCCGCATCCAACGACAGCTATATTCTTACCTGCCAGAGTCTTGGAGTTTGGAATGTTCCTCTTGGCAAGGTAGTCGTCATCGATTCTGGCTACGGATATGGGCATAACTTTCAACCGATAACTCAAATCTCTACGATCTACGTGCTTCTTCTTTCTGACCAAATGTTGACGGTCATAGAGAACAGCAAAACCATACGTCATCAGTGGAGATTCAATGAAGATCAAGCAGCCATTTGCTTTTGTCCTTTCTCCGTCCTTAATACGCTCGTGAATTTTTCGCCGACACTGAGTGTCAAGAATGCTCTGCCATTCCAGTATATCTCCTACTGTTTCAGGTGGCCAACGGCTTGTCAGTGGACGTGGTTGAGCTTTTGTCTTTACACGATAGGTTAACACCGTTTTATTGGTGACCTGGTAACCCAGTGACTTTAGTTTCCCGGTTGTTCTAACCTTGTTATCGGTAACGAAGTAAAACGAACTCTCATTTGCTTGTGCGACTAGGCAGCTATGTTGCCCAAAATCTTTACTCTGCATGTCAACAAAACAAAATAAACCCTGCCAGTAGGCGAAGAATTCTTCCGCAAGATCTTCAACCAACTGGCCATTCAATATCTGCCCTAGCACAATCGCAGCACGCTCCAGGCATGCCAGCGACTGTCCTATAGGGTCGAAAATGTCTAACACGACAGTGCCTTTGGCTATATAGCAAAGCCCGCCATCAGCACCAAGGTGAGGAACCGTGGCGGGAAGTTCTGGCGGGATTTCTAACAGCCGGATGCGAGGAAAGTCGAGGAAAGATGGATCGAGCTGAAGTTCGCACAGATAACCCTTGTATGCTGACGGTGTCAACTGTCCGCGTAGCCTGAACCAGCCGTCGTCCGTCTTCCCGACAAACGCAAAATCTCGCTCTTCAAAGGCATCGATTACACTCGCAATAACATCCGTGCTTTTCATCCAGCTTTTGTCCGCCCGATAAGTTCACTCGGACCAGTTGTTGCGGGTGCCGCAGCAATGGTAGCTGCGACGGATACGAATTTTACCCGGTTCGGCTCATTCGGAAATCGTGGGCCGAATGAGGCCTGCATCCAAATGCATGCCTGTGAAGGATTACCAGCGTCAGTCGCTCCGCGAAGAACCTTTTCAAATTCTTCGAACGCCTCAGCAGCTTCTTCAACACCGGCCTTGCCCATACGTGCAGTGAGCGATTCACTCCCTTCCACTGGATTGTTAACTCCTGCACGTAAGCGACCCGGCAGTGTCGCAACAACATCTAACAAGGCGAGATCATCTCGTCGATCACGTTTCTCAAATAGTGGGGCAGCAGCAGCCATTAACAAGATTGATGTAGGACCACCGCTAGGCCACCGCCAATCGCGGAACGCCTTCAAGTAACGAACTACCCGGCGTAACTGTTCACCCTTTGCCTCTACTTCGCCCAAGAACCACTCTTTAACAGGCCTGGGGTCTGAGGCCATCCAGTTACACTCACGGTGAGCCAGTAGCACTTTATCCGCGGGTAATGCAGTCCAAACGTCCCGTTCAGCAATGTTCATCGCTTTCGACAGTGAATCATAGCCATAGCTTTCCATTGCAGCTCTGAGAGTAGCAAATTCCTCATCAGGGATAGCATACAACGGGATGTCAATGTGGGCATAGGTTCCAATGACAATACGGATGCAAGTCGGTTTGTCTGTGATGAGCGTCCATCGATTTTTATCAATCAGAGGTTTCAAGGCTTCTTCTGCGGCATTAAAGAACACTGACGCTGCGGTACTGGGCCGTTTTGTCTGCGTAACAAAACTCAATGGTAAATAGCAACCATCATCGACATCTGCCTGTTGGGGCCGCTGTGCCGGAGAGTTCAACGTCTTGTACGCCCACGAGCCTTGAGTGAAGAATCGTGGTTGAGGTATGTCTTCTTTTGTATATCCTAGCTCGTTTAGCACACGCGGAATGCCAGTCCGCAGACAGTTCCTGACATCCTTGCGAGCACTGGCAATCGAATCTCGGTGCTCTGGCAACAAATCCAGTTCGTCATGCATACAGGATTCATCTTTAACCGTGGTAAAAAAAAGTGGGCTAAGGTTCAGCATGTAGCCTCCGATGCGTTCTTGTTAGGGCCGTGATAAAAGATGGGTATGCCAGCCTGATGCGTTCGAAATGGTTTAAATAGTGGATCGCCGAGAGCACGCTGTGCCGCGTGGTTACCTCGATCCTTAAGCGTATTGGTGGCACCGATTGAAACCTTATCCAGCGCTTTAACATCTTTGCTCTGATCGGGTGTTGCTTTATCGTCGATCTGAAAATATTTGTCTCCCAACGACTGTCGCAGCATATAGTCCACGGATGACTCCTGAGCAGAAATGACCAAGTCAAATAGCCCCCCACGCCACTTACCGAATCCGCGATCAAGGTTGGAATTGCCACGAATAGTTGCACCAATTGTCATCGTGCCAATCGAGAGAACTCGAATCAGAGCACTTTGGTCTGGTGCTAGAAACGTATTGACTTCATGTAGCCCAAACAGACCTGGAGCATTGCCTACGAGCCCCCCATCTGCGAAGACACCACGGTTATTGCGGGCTAACGGAAAATAGACGGGCGCAGCTGCAGTTGCCAATGCCACATCAACAATCCTCATGTGATGATCTAACTCGAAGGAAGGGTGGTGAGGGGTCTTGAAAAATTGCCCCCGCCCCGTTGAATAGTTGACTGCTGGTACCAGAACTCGATGTTTCAGGTTTCCGATTGTCATGTCTTGGAAACGTTCGGTAAGCACTCCTTGCAATCCCTTCGAGTCATGTTTCGCGTTCAGCCAGAACCCCAGAATGCGTCTTGAAAGACTGCGGCAACCAAAGATACGATTGCCTTCGTCTTCAAACATTGCTTTGAGTTCTTGAGCTGGTATTTCTGCAGCCAGGCCCAAAGCGAGCATACCTCCTGCAGATGTACCGCAGATAAGATCGAAGTGCGAAGCTATGGGGCGGCCTAGCACGATTTCGAGTTCCGTAAGAACCGTAGCCGTATAAAGACCTCGATAGCCACCACCCGAAAGGGCTAGCACATGATAAGTGGGGATTTCTGTCATAGCACTTTAGCCTCGGGGTTAAGTAATCGTTACCGTAACTGTCCTTGTCGCAAATATGACCATCTGAACGGTGAATGACTAGCCCGGACTTCTGGTTGCGAGCAAATTTTTAGACCTGAATCTATAGTTCCATGCTGCGGGAGGTGTTCATATTTTGAACGTTGATTGTCGGCGCCTTTGACGGCCGAACCATCTTGTTTTGTATCTGATATTCCTGCTACGCGTGCCTTACCTTTCTAAGCAAGTATACTAGATATAGTGTTCAGTAAAGGCAACCACACAAGATATAGGAAAAGCATATTTATTTAGCTCGTTTTCCTGGAAGCCTTGAGGCACAAGGTTTTACGCAGATAAAAAAATGCCCGTGACTGCTCACCGGCGATTAGTACACCACGATGCCAGTAATATCTTCTTAAGCCATATGAGGACATCCTCATGAAGAAGCATTTTTCTGCATCATTACTCTTCGCGGAATGGAAGCCGCGGTATCTGCCTGTGAATTCCGCAGCAGGGACGCCATTTCGCATACCACGTTTTACACTTGGCGTAGGAAGTATGGCGCTATGGAGATGGATAAGCTGAGATCAACACAATGCATCTGACAATTGAGTCGCTGAGTTCATGGACTTGAACTTTCTTAAAGCCATCTGATATATGCTATGTCAGTTAAAAATGGAGTTGAGCAATGACTGAGCTGAAAGCACCCTACTGGAATCGCATGGTGCCTGAACTGACAGTAATGGATTTTTGTGTCTCCCTGCACTTCTATGTTGACGTGCTTGGTTTCAACATCATGATAAGGCGTCATGAGCCCGATTTTGCCTACGTCAGTCTCGGAGAGGCACAACTGATGCTGGAGAAATATAATCCGGAAGGATGGAATACGGCTGAACTCGTCAGACCGCTGGGTCGCGGCATTAATTTTCAGATAGAAGTAGATGATATCGAGTCGGTGCTTGCTTGTGTCCGCGATAATGGCTTCAAGTTGTACAGGGAGCTACGCGACAATCACTATAACATCGGAGAAACGACGGCCTGCCAAAGAAAGTTCCTCGTACAGGATCCAGATGGCTACCTCTTACGCTTCAGCCAGTACATTGAATGAAGTGCCAATGTCCGCTTCTGGCACAAAGTGGACCTTGAGGGCAGGTCAGTGCACGTTTGCTAGCATTTTTCACGCGCCGCAGATAACTTTATTACTGGACACTCATCCAGCATATACATGCTCGATTTGCCGTTAAGTATACTGGCGGCTGATGATGAGTGATATCTTATCGAATTCGGTTACCACCTGAACGATAACGTTTAATAGATGATCAGTTACGCAGAAATTATTTACAAGATATCGACTGATCGCTTTGGTCGAGAAGTTGAAGTTTACGACTGCAATAAAGGGTGTTGTAGCCTTACTGAGTAGATTAAATGTTCAATTAAAGATAAGCATTCAATGAGTTGCAGCAGTAGCTATTGACTAGATTGTAGCAATAACTTTTGTTATGATGAGGTACTTAATTCCTACAAAACTTTTATGGACGTGAATATCGAGATACGTGTTGAATCCTTAGAAGAAGAGTTTGCTGTTTTATAAAGTGTAGGATTATAAGGAGATGTGATGATTTATGTAACAATAGACGGAGATGATGTGGGGCAAAAAATATCCGCATCATATCTTTTTAATAATGTTGAAGAGTTAATTGAAATAAATAATTTAGTTAATTGTGCAACTTTAAAGATATCTGATATTTTAGCGGAGAATGGTTTTGACGTGATTTTCCGTGCTGCAGATGGAGTGGCTGCAAGAATAGAAAGTGATTCGGTTGAACTAAGCGAAATATTCGATAAAATTCAAATGATTTCATGTGGAAACATTACGTTCTCAATGGGCTCAGGTAGAAGTTTGAAAGATTCTTATATAGCTTTAATTACCGCAAAGAGTAATGGGAAGAATCAACATTATAGCTCATTGACTGGAATTAAAAATGTTTAGGATTATAAATTTCATTAAATTGTTAAGGGTATCAGCGTTTGTAACAACTGTTGTTAGCATTTTGAGTTATCAGTTTCTACATCGGTTTTGGGATAACGACCTTCCATTAATAAAAGTAATTAGCATTACTCCTTGGGTTAGTTTTCTAATTGTAATACTACTTACAACTGCTACGACCTCGAGATTCTTTTGGCGCGTACTGAGAAAATTTAATAAGGAATTATATCCAGATTTAAACGGTAGTTGGGTAGGAGAGATAACTACTGAGGGAAACATGATTATTAGAGCGCAAGCAACAATAAAGCAAACTTTGCTCAAAACAGAAATAATAATGCACACAGAAACCTCAAAATCAGTAACGCTTGAAACAACTCCTTCTGTTGATAGTGGTCAGTGTAAACTTTATTATGTTTATAGATCTATACCAAAGGATCCTGCAAGGCAACCTTACACAGGCTCCACTGTATTTGATGTTAGATCTAAAAAAGTAGATTCGTCTTATATTCTCGAGCTATCAGGTTCTTATTTCACTGATAGAAAAACAATTGGTCGTGTAAGGTTAGAGCAGGAAAGTAAAGACATACATAAGGATGTTTCATTCTATTAAATTAATACTTATTTAATTTTCTCGTGACAACAGAATTATAAATTTGTCTGATTGGTTTAGCAAGGCTGTTAGGGAGGTTGCATTCACTTCAATTTCACCCCCTCCCAGTTAACTAAAGCCGTGTTCGCGGGTTCAGTCGGTCTAGCACTTTATTAGTGTTTTAGTTTTTTGATTAATTTCTCGGCTATTTCGATACCTAATTCGATACGCTTCATGTCGATATTTTCTGACGTAGAATGTACTTGGGAATTTCGAATTAAGCGTAACTCGGTAAGCTGGTTGATATCAGTGATTTCCAACACACCCTCACGTTTTGCCATTTCCCATTTAAACGTATGGCCGGTATCTACACCAGAAGCCTCGAGTATTTTACGAACTAATGTCTCTACTTCGTTAAATAGTAATATAAGGTTTTCTAGCGTGGCCTCGGTGCCTTTTTGAACAATCATTACACCAAATAAATTATTCAATAAAACGGCTGCTATTTGCCGATAAGCATTTAGGTATCGTCTATCAACGGCTAAACCAGTTCCATCATGATATAGCCGATTTCTAATGCGATGATAATGCTCTATGTCACCATCATCCAAACCAGCTAATTTTGACTGAGCTTTGTTGAACAAAAGATCAACCATCCTTGGAAAACTATTACCTGCATCTTCAACTTCTTTTCGCTGGAATTTTACTCCTGATATTTTTTCTGGAAGAGATAGAAAAGTTCTGATGGATGTCTCAACTGAATTATCAACACTAATGAAGGCAATTCTGCTATCAAAAGCTGTCTCTAGTTTGAGGTGCGAATCAGCATGTCTTAACAACTCTAGTGATCCGGATGCCCAAGTTTTTTCCATATTCGATCTCTTATTTGTGAACCTAAATTTTATTCTGCAGAAAGATCTGCACTTAAGCACTGACTTTTCCGTTCTTGTAAGTTTAATAAGCAGAACATTACATTGCTATATCAAAACTTACAATGAATTATAGATACAGCTTAAATTTTCTTAAGTAGCTAATATAGGTTAAACTATCTAACAAGCAATAGAAGCATCTAGATACGAACAGGACATAATTATAGCATTGATGACTTAGCCAAGAGTTAGGAATGTCTGCTTCGGGTTCTAAAGTGGACTCGGAAGGATGCTCGGCTATGAGTTATATCGTTGTGGTCCAGTAGATGCAATTGGTTTTTATTTGAATGCTGTCATCCATGCGTCTAGTTTATCAGCCCATTCCTGCATCATCACTTTACGCTCATCAAGATAAGTTGCATGGTTGTACGTGCGACGAACATTGTTGGTATCAGCGTGCGCAAGTTGGGCCTCAATAGCGTCAGGTCGATAGCCCATTTCGTTTAAACGCGTACTTCCTGTAGTTCTGGTTGCATGGGGCTATAAATGCCACTCCAGCCGAGGCTTTTTAGTAGCTGGCGCAGGGAGTGCGATGTCATTGGACCTTTCGGATTATCCCTGCCCGGAAAAAGGTGCTGTCGATGCCCGGTTAATCCCTGTAGTGTTCTGAGCATGTTGACAGCCTGGGAGGGAAGGGGAATAACGTGTTCTCTGCGGGCTTTCATTCGCGTTGACGGAATAGTCCACAGTGCGTTATCGAGATCGAATTCTGTCCATTCTGCCTCAGTTACTTCGGCTGGTCGCGCCAGCGTCCACCACATAAGCCACATGCAATAGTTAACCTGGTATGAGCCGCGACTGTTGTCAAAACAGCTTAATAGTTTCCCGATTTGCTGCGGATTCAATGCCTGTTTGTGCTGCGTTTTGTTTGCCGGAATCGCCTTACGCACCGGCCAGACAGGATCGCTATCTGCTCTGAGCGTCGCCACCGCCAGCTCAAAAAACGGATGAAATGGTGCGGCGGGCTTCAGCGGCAACGGTCGGAGCGCCGCGCTTAGCCGTTTCCTGAAGAATTTTAAGAATGTGGTGCGGGGTGATTTCCCTGATAGGAAGTTTCCCGATGGCGGGGAAAACTACACGCTCAAGCATATCAAGGCGGCGAGTTTTGGTGATTTCGGCCCAGTCTTTCATCTGCAACCACTCTTTGGCGATCAGCTCAAAGGTGTTGGATGCGTCGTTGACCTTGCGAATCTTATTTAACTGGCGAGCCTGTGTCGGGCTATCTCCATTCGCGACTTGTTTACGCGCTTGCTCACATTTCTCGCGAGCTTCGGCAAGTTTGACCGTCGGATACTCACCCAACGCGAACATGCTGGATTTGCCGTTGAGTTTAAACCGATAGCGCCATTGCCTTTTTGCCGTTGGGTTTCACTTCGAGTTAAAGACCATTGAAGTCATTGAGTCGAGAAAGTTTTTCTTTCGGCTTAGCAGTGCGGCATTGCGTATCGGTGAGCATAACAGGGCCTTATTTATTATACCGTTATTGTACTCACTTAAAATGAAGATGGAAGAATGTTGTACTCATCCATGTACTCATTTTTGACAGCGTTGTTATGAGATGAGTTGAGACGCTATGAAATGAAAAATCCACGCAATTGCGTGGATTTTATAGTTTTTTGCGATCCTGATGAGATTCAGTGAAACCTCATGAGACAACAAAACTAATTTAGACGTTAAACAGGAAGTTCATCACGTCGCCATCTTTCACGATGTACTCTTTGCCTTCAGAGCGCATTTTGCCGGCTTCTTTCGCGCCCTGCTCGCCCTTATAGGTAATGTAGTCATCAAAGCCGATGGTTTGAGCGCGGATAAAGCCTTTCTCGAAGTCGGTATGGATTTTACCGGCTGCCTGAGGAGCGGTAGCGCCAACGGGAATGGTCCAGGCACGCACTTCTTTTACGCCAGCGGTGAAGTAAGTCTGCAGATTCAGCAGCGAGTAACCGGCACGGATTACGCGGTTCAGGCCTGGCTCTTCAATACCCAGCTCGGCCATAAACTCTTCACGATCAGCATCGTCCAGTTCGGCGATGTCAGATTCAACGGCTGCGCACACTGGTACTACTACTGAACCTTCTTTCTCGGCAATCGCACGCACCTGATCCAGATACGGGTTATTTTCAAAACCGTCTTCGTTCACGTTGGCGATGTACATGGTTGGCTTCAGGGTCAGGAAGCTCAGATAGCGGATAGCCGCTTTCTCATCATCACTGAGATCCAGTGAACGCAGCATGCCCGCTTCAGAGAGGTGGGGCAGGCATTTTTCCAGCGCAGCCTGTTCAACTTTAGCGTCTTTGTCGCCACCTTTGGCACGCTTCTGAACACGCTGCAGCGCACGTTCGCAGGTATCAAGGTCAGAGAGAGCCAGCTCGGTGTTGATCACGTCGATATCGTCAGCCGGATCGACTTTGTTGTTCACGTGAATGATGTTGTCATTTTCAAAACAACGCACCACGTGGCCGATAGCTTCAGTTTCGCGGATGTTGGTCAGGAACTGGTTGCCCAGGCCTTCACCTTTGGACGCGCCTTTTACCAGGCCTGCGATATCCACAAATTCCATGGTGGTAGGCAAAATGCGCTGAGGCTTAACTATTTCCGCCAGCTGATCCAGACGGGAATCAGGCATAGGTACCACGCCGGTATTCGGTTCAATGGTACAGAACGGGAAGTTAGCCGCTTCGATGCCCGCTTTGGTTAACGCATTGAACAGGGTGGATTTCCCGACGTTTGGCAGGCCCACAATACCGCATTTGAATCCCATGTTTACATCACCTTAATTGCTTGATAACCCGTGAAAACACGCCTCACAGGTTGGTCTGAGTTATTTAACACTAAAAGTTATCGCGTATTATACACGGAATTATCGGCTGAATGACCCTGATTTATCCCCGGCAGCCAGGCCAGGATACTCTGCTCCCGGCAGGGAGAGGGGAATCCTCATTTTCTCTGCTGATGCCTGGGCCAGAATGGCCATTTAGTCGCCTGGTTTTATCAGCCGCAGCGGGGGATAAGGGTTGAGATCTGCCTCACATTTCCCGATACTGACTTATCTTTACGGTCGAGATCGCCTCTCATGCACTGCACGCAGCTTACGCCGCCCTGAGTTTTTATCCTGCCAGCAACCACTGTTGCGCCTCTCATCTTCCTGATGAGTTTTTTTGCGCCCGCTAGCGGTGCAGGATGTCACCTGAATAATGATAACTGGAAAATATGATGTTTAATTTGAATTTCAGAGCTGCCGACGTCAAAAACGACGTGCTGGCTGGCGCTGTCGTCTCCGTGGCGCTGATCCCGGAAGCCACGGCCTTTTCACTGCTGGCCGGGCTGTCACCGACTATCGGTCTGCATACCGCATTTATGCTGGGCCTGGTTACCGCCTTATTCGGGGGTAAGCCGGGCATGATCTCCGGTGCGGCCGGGTCGATTGTGGTGGTGTTGGTCAGTCTGATCCAGACACACGGCTATGAATATGTGCTGCTGGCAACCATCTTTGCTGGCGTGATCCAGCTGGCCATTGGCCTGTTCCGGCTGGGCAAATTCATCCGCCTCGTGCCGCAACCGGCTATTTACGGTTTCGTCAACGGTCTGGCTATCGTTATCGCGCTGGCACAAATTCCGATGATTAAAAATCAGGGGCCATTAATGTACGCACTGGTTGCTCTGGCGATGCTGATTGTCTGGCTTTTCCCTAAATTTACCAAGGTCATTCCCGGCTCGCTGGCCGCGTTAATTGCCATCAGTGCTATAGCTATTGGCTTTGGTCTTGATACTAAAAGGGTTGGCGATCTGGCCGATATTTCCGGAACGCTGCCGATGTTCCATCTGCCAGAAGCCCCTCTAAGCTGGGAAACACTGAAGATTGTGCTGCCTTATTCGGTGATTATCGCTTTAGTGGGTCTGATAGAATCGCTGTTAACGCTGGCCGTTCTTGACGAGATGGGCAGCAAGAAAGGCGATGGTAATAAAGAGTGCGTGGCGCAGGGCATAGGTAACACAATATGCGGCTTCTTCGGCAGCTTCGCGGGTTGTGCGATGATCGGACAGTCGATTATCAACTTCACTTCAGGTGGCAGAGGACGTATCTCTAATCTGGTGGGGGCCATCCTGCTGATCCTGTTTGTGGTCAGCCTGTCGAAATATATCGCCTTGCTTCCAGTCGCGGCATTAGCAGGCATTATGTTCGTGGTTTGCATTAATACCTTCGAATGGAGTTCGCTGAGACGCCTGAAGCGTATGCCAAAACCGGATGCGGTCATTATGATTGCCGTGACGATTGTCACTATCTATACCGATTTGGCGATGGCGGTGATTTTCGGCGTAATAATTTCGGCGCTGGTTTTTGCCTGGCAACATGCGCGCATCACCATTCTTTCTCAGGAACAAGGCGACGAACAGAAGACTGTCAGGCTTGAAGGTCCGCTGTTTTTCGGCTCGGTGGCCAGCTTTCATGAGCTGTTTCATCCGGAGAAAGATCCGCAGAACGTGGTGATAGATTTTGCCCGAACGCGGGTGATGGATTCCAGCGGCGTTGAAGCTATAGATAAATTAACGGCCCGTTATCTGGAAGCGGGTAAAAGCGTGCGGTTACGGCACCTCAGTGAAGATTGCATCGGATTACTGAAGCAGGCAGGCCCTTTTTGTAGTCACGAGCTCGACGATCCTGACTATAAAGTTGCTTCCGATCGGTAATCAGCTTTAAAGCTGACGCCTGACCTGCCGATAACCTGGTAAAATCGTCGTATTGATTCGCTGTTTTGCAGAATGAACGTCTATGTTTTATCTGTACGACGATTTTTAGCACTGGCAGGAAGCCTAAACTCTGGCATAAAGGCATGATAACAAACTACACCTGGATTCCTGTTCACACCCTGAGCGGTGAACTTATCGCACTGGATCTTAAGCAGGGCGAAATACAACAGCAGCAGGACCCGGAAAACTGTTTACTGGATCGACTGCTGACAATTGAACAGCACGCAGACTATTTTCAGCAGCACGGTCTGTTGTGCTCATTGACGATCAATTTCCAGCTGGCAAGGGTGGTCTCTGAATCGGTATTTATTCAGCAAATACTGGGTCAGTTACCTTTTGTGCGCTTAAAGCTGTCAGAAGATTTTCCTAATCTGCATGATGGCCCCAACAATCCTTTATTGCGGACGCTGCTTGAGCAGCTGAACATTTTGTGGCTGGATGATTTGGGGGCTGGCGATGCCAATCTTCATGCTCTTCAGTCGAGGATGTTTGAAGCGGTAAAGCTGGATCGGCAGTTCTTTCAGGAGAATGTGTCCAAACCCTGGTTCAGTGTTCTGATTGCTAATATCCGCCGGTACACCAACCGGGTGATAGTGGCAGGGGTGGAAGGCAACGTGCAGTTCGATAAACTTATCGACAATAAAATCTGGGGCGTGCAGGGCTATTATTTACCGGAAATGGAAATGACGGCGCTCACCAGTCGTAGCTTGTAAGAGGGCAGCAAGGTCATGATGGCGACAGACTGACCTTGCCCTTCTCTTATTTCGCTATTCTGCTTTGTAACTGTGCAGGCGGTTCATCGCTTTTAAACGATCTTCCTTCAGCCAGACCTCTGTGCAGCGTGCAGCTTCATCCACGGCATTATCAATCAACGCCTGTTCGGCTGACTGCGGCTTACCCAGTACAAAACCCACCACTTTATTACGATCGCCCGGATGGCCGATACCAATACGCAAACGATGAAAGTCGGCGGTGTTGCCCAGTTTGCTGATGATATCCTTCAGGCCATTGTGCCCGCCGTGTCCGCCGCCCTGTTTGAATTTAGCCACGCCCGGCGGTAAATCCAGCTCATCGTGCGCCACCAGAATCTCCTCTGGCGTAATGCGATAGAACGTCGCCATTGCCGCAACAGCCTTGCCGCTGAGGTTCATGAACGTCGTGGGAACCAGCAGCCGTACATCTTCTCCGCCGACGTTCAGTCGGGCGGTGTAGCCGTAAAATTTACTCTCTTCTTTTAACCGCTGATTGTGACGCTGCGCCAGTAAATCAACGTACCAGGCTCCCGCATTATGGCGGGTGGCGGCATACTCTGCGCCGGGATTGGCAAGGCCCACAATCAGTTTAATGCTGCTCACGTTTCTGTTTTTCCTGAGGAGTGCAGTGGAGAAGGGGACTAGTGTACTTTGACCGACAGAAGAACTCAAAATTGCGCTCGGGCCGGTAACAGATTTGCACTAATACCCCAGGGTGATAATGCAAAATCTATAGAAATTCAGCGGCTTGGACGTAAAGTTTTGTCAAACTTTAAGTAACAATTGTGATCGGCCCCGCACCGGCCAGCCTTTCTATTGCATAAACTTATGACATCTGAGCACAGGAACGGGCTCTTTATCTGCAAACTGGAGGGGAATGATGAAACGTAAACAAGCCGACTTTACCGGTAATGCGTTAATGATATTCGGGCTGGTGGTCATGGTAGTGGGTGTCGGGTATTCGGTGCTGAACCAGCTACCTCAGCTTCAACTGCCGCAGTTTATGGTTCACGGGGCCATCTTCAGTATTTTTATTGGCGCCCTGTTATGGCTGGTAGGGGCCCGAATCAGCGGGCGGGAGAAAGTCTGCGATCGCTATTACTGGGTACGTCACTTTGGCGACAAGCGCTGCCGCAGGGACAACGGTCACCATCACCACTAAACGCCTCACCGGCGGCCCAGGGTTCAGAGTCCGGATGGGCATATAAAAAGGCTGACGCAACGAGCGTCAGCCTTTAGTTTGTCGGTTTTTCAGCAATTGTGGCCGTTCAGATACAAATCGTGTCGGCTGTTTCAGCCTCTGTGGCGATAAAGCGGGTAACTCTGTTACGGCCCAGCGCTTTAGCCTGATACAGGGCTTCATCCGCTGCCACCATCAGGGAAGCGATCTGGTAATCGGCGCCGTTGCTGCTCGCTATCCCGATGCTGACCGTGTAGTTGATCCCCTCAGGCAGTGAAAGCTCCACGGCAGTACGGATCTTTTCGGCACAGACCACCGCTTCAGTTTCGCTGGCAATCATGATCGCAGCGAACTCTTCTCCTCCCAGTCGCGCAAAATGGCCTTTAGAGGGCATCAGAAGCACGACCAGTCGGCAGAAATCAATCAATACCTGATCTCCCTGATAATGCCCGAAACGGTCATTAATGGATTTGAAGTGATCGAGATCGAACAGCATTACGGTGAGAGGCTGACCGGTTTTATTGCAAAAACGGCCCAGGCTATCCCCCTGTTCAAACAGGGCACGACGGTTCCAGATCCCCGTCAGGGGATCCAGCAACGAAGCATTTTTGTACTGGATCTGCGTGCGCTCATTGACCATCGCCAGCATGGTGAAACTCAGGCCTATCACCATCAGAATCGATTCCAGGATCACATAGACCGAGAAGACTGAGCCGCCAATCGCCCCGTGCAGCGGGCTGGGGATGCCGCCGTCCACGATGCCCCTGAATACATGAAACAGCAGATGGATCCACAACAGCAATTGCGCCGGCCAGTAGGTCACTGGCAGTGTCTCGCGCGAGCGGTGCAGTTCCACAATCATCCAGCCGGTATAAATCACACAGAAAATACAGACCGCGAGAATTCGCTGCGGCATGGAGTGATAAAAATCGGGTGACAGGCAAAGCAGCGCCCAGATTAAAGGGCCAGCCGCCCAGAGATAACCGCAGGAGGCGCCGCGAAAAGCGCGAAAAGCCATCACCATGACGCTGTAGGCCAGCAAAATCAGCGTATTGCCTACCGCCACCGGCAGGAAAAGCTGACCATCGCTGCGCAGGCTGCTGAGGAACACGGCAACAATTGTCAGCACCAGCGCCAGACACTGATATCCCAGCACGAGATTGTATTGGGCTCCTTTCCATGCGAACACCATGATAATGCTGAGAAAAAACAGCACATAGAGTTCACAGATGAAAAGGGTGTAGACGTCCAGTGCCATATTAAGAATAATCCTGGGGATAAGATTCAGGCAAAATATCATTAATGTTTACAGGTCAAAAGAGCCTGCGGAGAATTTGGAAGAAAATATTTTCAGGAGGGAACAATTAACGGCGACAAAGAGGGATAACGGAGCACGCAATACAGGGGATAGGCAGAGTAAAGTATCAGGAGAGTAACGTTAAGGACCGGACAGTTATCCGGGAAGCGCCGAATGAAAGCGGGACGGGCGAACCCGTCCCCCAGCTATCAATGCTCAAACATCGCAGAGATAGACTCTTCATTGCTGATGCGACGAATCGCTTCAGCCAGCATGCCAGACAGCGTCAGCGTACGAACGTTAGGCAGAGCTTTGATCTCTTCCGGCAGCGGAATGGTGTCGCAAACCACCACTTCGTCAATCACGGAATTACGCAGGTTTTCAACGGCATTGCCGGAGAAAATAGGGTGAGTGGCGTAAGCGAATACACGCTTGGCACCACGCTCCTTGAGCGCCTCTGCAGCTTTGCACAGCGTTCCACCGGTGTCGATCATGTCATCAACCAGCACGCAGTCACGGCCAGCTACGTCACCGATGATATGCATCACCTGGGAGACGTTGGCGCGTGGGCGGCGTTTATCGATGATCGCCATGTCGGTATCGTTCAGCAGTTTAGCGATAGCACGGGCGCGAACCACGCCGCCGATATCCGGAGAAACCACAATCGGATTCTCAAGACCAATCTGCAGCATATCTTCCAGCAGAATCGGGCTACCAAATACGTTATCAACCGGGACGTCAAAGAAGCCCTGAATCTGTTCAGCATGCAGATCCACAGTCAGTACGCGATCGACACCTACGCTGGAGAGGAAATCAGCAACCACTTTGGCCGTGATGGGTACGCGAGCGGAACGTACACGACGATCCTGACGGGCATAACCAAAATAAGGTATTACGGCAGTAATACGGCCAGCGGATGCCCGGCGCAGGGCATCTACCATCACAACCAGTTCCATCAGGTTGTCATTGGTAGGGGCACAGGTGGACTGGATGATGAAAATATCACCACCGCGTACATTTTCATTAATTTGTACGCTCACTTCACCATCACTGAAACGACCGACGGCGGCGTCGCCCAGGCTAGTGTAAAGGCGGTTGGCAATACGTTGTGCTAGTTCGGGTGTGGCGTTACCAGCAAAAAGCTTCATATCAGGCACGAGAAGAACCTCAGGCTTTGCGTCCAGAGAATGAACATCATCGTTAGCGGCGCTGCTCCAACGACGGTTTCATACGGGTATAGTCATCTACGTGCAGCATCAGGAACGTGGCGATGCTGTCACGGTCACTTTAATAACTCTGAAAGATGGCGGTGCAGCGGCGAAACGTTAACGCCTCGCGCAACAAAGCTCTGCCACTCTTTCGGAGCCAGCTCAAACACCTGACGGGCAGCGGACTCAGTGTCAAATTCAGCAAACACACAAGCACCGGTTCCGGTCAGACGCGACGGCGCGTATTCTAGCAGCCAGGAAACAAGCTGTTCAACCTCGCGAAAACGTTTTCTTACTACTGGCTCACAATCATTACGGTAAACAGCACCTAATAACTCCCTGATTTCACGGGCTGGCGTGTCTCTGGTTAAATCTGGATCCTTGAAAACAGCCGGTGTGGAAATGTTCACGCCAGGGTGCACAACAAGATACCATTTTTCTTCCGGTAACACCGGGGTCAATTTTTCGCCTACGCCTTCGGCAAACGCTGCAACGCCTTCAATAAACACCGGCACGTCCGCGCCGAGCGTCAGGCCCCAACCGGCCAGCTCCTGCAGCGTAAAGCCGGTTTGCCATTGATGATTCAGCGCCACCAGCACGGTGGCGGCATCAGAAGAGCCGCCGCCAAGGCCGCCGCCCATAGGGAGACGCTTATCGATCGCCAGGGTTGCACCGGCGCTGGCAGGCAACGTACCCCGCAGCAGGGCTTGCTTTTGCAGCAGCCTGGCAGCCCGGATCATCAAATTTTCCTCTTCCGGCACGCCGGCCACTGGCGTCAGCAGGCTGATTTTCCCGCTGGCGTTGGTTGCAATGGTCAGGGTGTCGCCATAATCGAGAAACTGAAACAGCGTCTGCAAATTATGGTAGCCGTCAGAACGACGGCCAGTGATGTAGAGGAATAAATTAAGTTTAGCGGGAGCTGGCCACTTTATGCAGCTGACCGCCGGGAGGGGGGCTTGCCTGTGCTCATTTAACGGTCCAGCTGTCCATTTTCAGTTTGATACGCTGGTTACCCTGCCTGAGTTCAAGGTTTGAGGGCAGGGCAGGCGTCTGTTTGCTGTCGTAACCCTGGTAGGTCACCTGCCAGTTCTCGCCATCCTGGCTGTAATTCACCGTGCGCAGACGATACTGATCGTCCAGCTGGAAATCGGAAGAGTCACCCGGTAAGCCCATCATCCACTGACGCAGGCTGTTCAGCGGGATATCCATACCGGTCAGCTGAGAAATCATTTTCCCGGCATCGTTGCTGGTATACCGCTTGCCTTTGTTGTCCACCAACTGCGCCACGCTGCCCTGTGCGTCGAGCTGCAGTTCGGTGCTGCCCAGCGGATTGGTCAGGATCAGACGATAGCGATCCGGCGCGGTCTGCTGCCAGTTAAAGCGGGCATAGACTTTCTGCTGGTCAGTGAGATAGGCAAAAGAGCCGCGGGTTTGGTACTGAGTGATTTTTTCAACGGCCTGCTGGTGCTGCTGCCATTGGGGAGAGGTTACGCTCTGTCCTGGCCCCTGGGGTTTATTCGATGTACAGGCGGCCAGTAACACGGCTGCAAGCGGGAGAATCCGCATCAGGCGGCGATTCTGCTTAAACATGTAGGGGTCAACTCCTCAGACTCCGGGAGGGCATTCTTGCCCAAAGTAACCGTCCAAGCTAACCACCCCGACAGGCGGCGTCAATGCACAATTTGTCTTATTTGCTGCCTGATAGCTATAACTTGTTACAGCGAACGGTAAACGATGGCTTTTCTTGATCTCGCGCATCTTGTAGAATGCGCCTCACAAAACCCTATCAACTGTGGGATAACCCCGACCTAATCACCATGACCCTGCTCGCTCTTGGAATAAATCACAAAACGGCACCGGTAGCTCTGCGTGAACGCGTCACGTTCTCGCCAGATACGCTGGATCAGGCCCTGAATAGCCTGCTGGCCCAGCCGCTGGTTCAGGGCGGCGTTGTGCTGTCTACGTGCAACCGGACGGAGCTTTACCTCAGCGTTGAGCAGCAGGAAAACCTGCAGGAACAGCTGGTGGCATGGTTGTGTGATTATCATCAACTGAGTGCTGATGAGGTGCGTAAAAGCCTCTACTGGCACCATGATAACGAGGCCGTCAGCCATCTGATGCGCGTCGCAAGCGGGCTGGATTCGCTGGTGTTAGGGGAGCCGCAGATCCTGGGGCAGGTGAAGAAAGCCTTTGCAGACTCCCATCGCGGGCAGCCCATTGCCAGCGAGCTGGAGCGGATGTTCCAGAAGTCTTTCTCGGTGGCCAAACGCGTTCGTACTGAAACGGAGATTGGGGCCAGCGCGGTCTCTGTAGCCTTTGCTGCCTGTACCCTGGCGCGACAAATCTTTGAATCTCTGGCTGAGGTGACCGTGATGATGGTCGGCGCCGGAGAGACTATCGAGCTGGCCGCGCGTCACCTGCGCGAGCACAGCGTTAAAAAACTCATTATTGCTAACCGTACCCGCGAACGTGCGCAGGCACTGGCCGATGAAGTCGGGGCTGAAGTGATCGGCCTGGCGGAAATTGACCAGCGTCTGGCGGAAGCTGACATTATTATCAGCTCCACTGCCAGCCCGCTGCCGATTATTGGCAAAGGCATGATGGAGCGTGCGCTGAAAAAACGCCGCAACCAGCCGATGCTGCTGGTGGATATCGCCGTACCGCGCGATGTGGAGCCGGAAGTGGGCAAGCTGCCCAACGCCTATCTTTACAGCGTGGACGATCTGCAGGCAATTATCGAAAGCAATATGGCGCAGCGCAAAGCCGCCGCCGTACAGGCCGAGACTATCGTGGTGCAGGAAAGCAGCGAATTTATGTCCTGGCTGCGCTCGCAGAATGCCGTAGAGACTATCCGTGACTACCGCTCACAAGCCGAACAGGTTCGTGAAGAGCTGGAAGCCCGCGCGCTGCTGGCGTTACAACAGGGTGCGGATGCGCAGGAAGTGATGCGCGATCTGGCCCATAAACTGACCAACCGATTGATCCACGCTCCAACCAAATCTCTTCAGCAGGCTGCCCGCGACGGGGATGACGAACGCCTGCAGATTTTACGCGACGGCCTCGGGCTGTAGCGTTTCGCCTCTTTTGATTACAAGGTAAAACACCATCAATGAAGCCTTCTATTGTTGCCAAACTGGAAGCCTTGCAGGAACGCCATGAAGAAGTTGAGGCGATGCTTGGCGATGCGGGCGTGATTGCCGATCAGGATCGTTTTCGTGCGCTGTCACGGGAATATGCGCAGCTCACCGATGTCAGCCAGTGTTTTGGTAAGTGGCAGCAAAATAAGCAGGATATCGAAGCAGCAGAAGAGATGCTGGACGATCCGGAAATGCGCGACATGGCGCAGGAAGAGTTAAAAGAAGCCCGTGCTGCCAGAGAAGCTCTGGAGCAGGAGTTACAGGTTCTGCTGCTGCCGAAAGATCCGGATGATGAGCGTAACTGCTATCTGGAAGTCCGCGCCGGAACCGGTGGGGATGAAGCGGCTATTTTTGCCGGAGATTTATTCCGCATGTACAGCCGCTATGCAGAGATGCGCCGCTGGAAAGTGGAAATCCTCAGCGCCAACGAAGGCGAACATGGGGGCTATAAAGAGGTCATCGCTAAAGTGATCGGTGAGGGGGCTTACGGGCGTCTGAAGTTCGAATCGGGGGGGCACCGTGTTCAGCGCGTGCCGGAAACCGAATCTCAGGGCCGTATTCATACTTCAGCCTGTACCGTTGCCGTGATGCCGGAACTGCCGGAAGCGGAAATGCCGGA
Organism: Erwinia sp. E_sp_B01_1; assembly: GCF_036865545.1. Classification (NCBI taxonomy): domain Bacteria; kingdom Pseudomonadati; phylum Pseudomonadota; class Gammaproteobacteria; order Enterobacterales; family Erwiniaceae; genus Erwinia; species Erwinia sp. E_sp_B01_1. Next base: position 1,926,246 of record NZ_CP142208.1, read on the forward strand.
GATCAACGCGGGCGATCTGAAAATCGACACCTTCCGTTCTTCCGGTGCCGGTGGTCAGCACGTTAACACCACCGACTCCGCAATCCGTATTACCCACTTGCCGACCGGTATCGTGGTGGAGTGTCAGGATGAACGCTCGCAGCACAAAAACAAGGCCAAAGCCCTGTCAGTGCTGGGCGCCCGTATCCGTGCTGCCGAGACCGCACGTCAACAGCAGGAAGAGGCCTCAACGCGCCGCAACCTGCTGGGTACCGGCGACCGTTCAGACCGTAACCGCACCTACAACTACCCGCAGGGGCGGATCACCGATCACCGTATCAACCTGACGCTTTACCGTCTGGATGAAGCGATGCAGGGCAAGCTGGATATGCTTATTGAGCCTGTGGTACAGGAATATCAGGCGGATCAGCTGGCTGCGCTGTCCGGGCAGGACTAATGATCGTCCGCCAGTGGTTGAGGGCGGCCATTGCCCAACTGGCAGGAAGCGACAGCCCAAAGCGGGATGCCGAAATCCTGCTGGGGTTTGTCACTGGCAAGTCCCGCAGCTGGATTATCGCTTTTGATGACAGCCTGCTCAGTGAGGACCAGCTAAGCCTGCTGTCAGCGCTGCTGCAACGCCGAATCAACGGCGAGCCGGTGGCTTATCTCACCGGCCAGCGAGAGTTCTGGTCACTCTCTCTCACCGTCTCTCCTGATACCTTAATTCCCCGTCCCGATACCGAATTGCTGGTAGAGCAGGCGCTGGCTCATCTTCCGGCAGAGCCGGTGCGCGTGCTGGATCTGGGCACGGGAACCGGAGCCATTGCCCTGGCGATCGCCAGCGAGCGGCCCGACTGTGAGGTGACAGGGGTGGATCGAATAGCCGCAGCCGTTGCACTGGCGGAAAGTAATGCGCAGCGTCTCAGCATAGCTAATGCCCGGTTCCGGCTCAGCAACTGGTTCAGCGCTGTCGCAGGCGAGCAGTTTGCGGTGATTGTCAGTAATCCTCCCTACATAGATGAAGCCGATGACCATCTGCAACAGGGCGATGTACGGTTTGAACCCGACAGTGCGCTGGTAGCGGGTGATAACGGGCTGGCGGATATCAAGCTTATCGCCGCCGGGGCGGCAGAGCATCTGCTGAGCGGTGGCTGGCTGTTGCTGGAGCATGGCTGGCAGCAGGCAGAAGCGGTGCGGGAAATATTGCGCGAGAACAAATTCACCCATGTCGCAACCTGTCAGGATTATGGCGGTAACGATCGCGTCACTTTTGCGCAAAAAATCTGAACAGGGAAAAAATAAATGGCTGAATGGTACAGTTCTGTTAAAACACTGCATTTAATCACTATTGCCCTCACAATCACGCTGTTCGTGATCCGTTTTTACTGGCTGCAGACCGGTTCGGCCATGCTGCAGCAGCGCTGGGTTCGCATTGTCCCCCATCTCAACGATACGCTGCTGCTGGTTTCCGGTATCCTGCTGGTCACGATCACACACTTTTATCCTTTCAGCCCGCAGGGTGCGTGGCTGACTGAGAAGCTGTTTGGCGTTATTATCTATATCGTGCTTGGCGCTGTTGCGCTTGGGCGCAGGCCGCGCGCGCAGAAAGTGCGCTGGATAGCATTTACAGTGGCGGGGGTTGCCCTGGTACTGATCTGCGACCTGGCCATATTGAAAATGCCATTGTTGGGGAATGTATGACGTCGATAGCAAATGTTGATCTCACAGCCTTATCGCTGTGCGAGGCTGTGATAGCTGCCACTCAGGCTATCCGCCCCGATTTTCCTGCTGAAGACGTGAAAAAGCAGTTAGCGGCGCTGGTAGAAGAAGCCCGCTCAGCAATTCCACAGCAGTCAGAAAAAGATATCCAGCTCGAAAAATTGATTGAACTGTTCTGGAAACAGTGGGGATTTGGCGGCGCCAGCGGCGTATACCGCCTTTCCGACACCCTGTGGCTGGACAATGTGTTAAGAACCCGCCAGGGCACAGCGGTATCGCTGGGGGTGATTTTCCTGCATATAGCCGAACAGCTTTCGCTGCCGCTGATGCCGGTGATTTTCCCTACCCAGCTGATCCTCAGGGCAGACTGGATTGATGAAGAGATGTGGTTAATCAACCCGTTCAACGGCGATACCCTGGATGAACACACGCTGGAAGTGTGGCTCAAGGGGAATATCGGCCCGGTGGCAGAGCTTTATGACGACGATCTGCAGGAAGCTGAGCCGCAGCTGGTACTGAATAAAATGCTCGATACGCTGAAATCTTCCCTGATGGAAGAGAAGCAGATGGAGCTGGCATTGCAGGTCAGCCAGGTGCTGGTGCAGATGGATCCGGAAGACCCTTACGAAATCCGCGACCGTGGGCTGATCTTTGCCCAGCTGGACTGCGAGCATGTGGCCCTGAGCGATCTGACCTATTTTGTCGAGCAGTGTCCTGAAGATCCGGTCAGCGAAATGATCAAACTGCAGATCCACTCGATAGGTCAAAAACACATTACGTTGCACTAATTGAAAAAGGCGAAGAGATGAATCAGAAAGTAGTTAGCATTGGTGATATCGACGTAGCGAACGATCTGCCGTTTGTGCTGTTTGGCGGCATGAACGTTCTGGAATCCCGCGATCTGGCGATGCGCATCTGTGAGCATTACGTCACTGTGACCCAGAAGCTGGGTATCCCTTACGTGTTCAAAGCCTCGTTCGACAAGGCTAACCGCTCCTCCATTCGCTCTTACCGTGGCCCGGGCCTGGAAGAGGGGATGCGTATTTTCCAGGATATCAAGCAGGCCTTCGGCGTGAAAGTGATCACCGATGTGCATGAAGCCAGCCAGGCCCAGACCGTGGCTGACGTGGTGGATGTGATCCAGCTTCCTGCGTTCCTGGCACGTCAGACTGACCTGGTAGAAGCGATGGCGAAAACCGGCGCGGTAATCAACGTCAAGAAGCCGCAGTTCGTCAGTCCTGGCCAGATGGGCAATATCGTTGAGAAATTTGCGGAAGGTGGCAACGAGAAAGTGATCCTGTGCGATCGCGGTGCCAACTTTGGTTACGATAACCTGGTGGTTGATATGCTGGGCTTTAACGTGATGAAACAGGTGACTAACGGCAGCCCGGTGATCTTCGACGTGACCCATGCGCTGCAGTGTCGTGACCCCTTTGGCTCCGCTTCCAGCGGACGTCGTGGTCAGGTGACCGAACTGGCGCGTGCCGGTATGGCAGTAGGCCTGGCGGGTCTGTTTATCGAAGCTCACCCGGATCCAGCCAATGCAAAATGCGACGGGCCTTCCGCTCTGCCGCTGGATAAGCTGGAGCCGTTCCTGGCGCAGATTAAAGCCATTGACGATCTGGTGAAGAACTTCCCGGAACTCGACACCAGTAACTGATTAGAGGCCTCCTCTGACTGGCTCAGAAGGGGCTTTTGCGGTTGATAAAAAAAGCGGGGCGAATTATTCGCCCCGCTTTTTATTTATACGCCTTTGGCAACCGTCCCTCTGTCAGGGGGACGCTGTTCAGCCTGCGTCAGTTAAAGCATTATAGTCATCAGATAACCGACAAATAATGCCAGATGAGCTGCACCGTTCAGGACGTTAGTTCTGCCGGTCGAGAAGGAGATCTGGCACAGCAGAAGGGCGGCAATCATCACCACCATCTGCGGTGGCTCCAGCCCAAAGATCAGCTGCTGGCCGGTCAGGGTGGCGATAATGGTCACTGCCGGAACGGTCAGTGAAATGGTCGCCAGAACCGAACCAAAGAACAGATTCATCGCCCGCTGTACCTGATTAGCCAGCACCGCTTTAATCGCGCCCAGGCCCTCCGGAGAGAGGATCAGCAGCGCCACCAGGAAACCGGTGAACTGCTCGGGGGCATTCAGTTCAGAGAGCAGGGATTCCAGCGTATTAGCGTTCATCTTGGTCACGGCTATTACCGCGATAAGGTGCACAATCAGCCAGATGGAGTGCCACAGGCTGGAGTGGGCAGAGGGCCGGCCATGCTGCGGATCGTCCCCCTCATCTTCATGCTCGTAGACGAACAGGCTCTGGTGCGTTTTGGTCTGGATCAGCAGGAACACGCCATACATCGCCGCGGAGATGGCAGAGATTAACAGCGCCTGGGTGATGGAGAAATTGCCGCCGGGCAGGGCATTGGGAAACACCAGCACCAGAATACCCAGTGGGAAAATAGCAATCAGATACTGCTTAACCCCGGCCAGATTGACGTACTGGGTAGCGAACTTGCGTCCACCCAGTAACAGCGCCGCGCCGACCAGGCCGCAGGTCACAATCATAATGATCGAATAGAGGGTATCCCGCATCAGGGCCGGTGCGGCATCGCCAGTGGCCATCAGCGCCGAAATCAGGCTGACTTCAAGGATAACCACCGACAGGCTCAGGATCAGCGATCCGTAGGGTTCACCAAGGCGGTGAGCCAGCACATCGGCATGGCGAACCACGCTGAATGCGCTACTGAGGATAGCCACCAGCGCCAGCAGGTTAATGGTTATCACAACGGGGAAAGAGTTTGAGGTGCCCCAGAACCATAATATGGCCAGCGCGGCGAGGGGAAGGATCAGGGAATATTCTTTATGCCGCGTTTTGACGGCTTCTTGCGCACTCATAGGCAGTTTTTCCTTTTTTTATCACCTGTTTTGCCTGAAATCAGGGTATGCCTGCAGGCATAAATAATAGCACCGAAGTGAGAGGTCATATTTGCAGCAACCAGCCTAACGGATTATCGGCTGCGTGCCTGTAAACTTTACGAAAATTTACAGCTTTTAACCATAAATCAGGTTAGCGGTGAATTTTAAGGTATTAAGCTTTCTATCCATATGTATTACCTAAATTTATTTTTAAAATAAACCAATAAATAAACCCAATAAGCATGGTTAAAATTCGAATTGGACAGGTGAAATACAGCCTTTAACTGTTTTTTCGTTTAAGTGCGGTTAAATGTCTGGCTGGAAAAAGACGGGATCAGGGTCCAGACTTACCGGATGTTTATTGCCCGGAGAAAATTTTATGCCTTACTCATCCCGTTCTTCCCTGCCAGACAACGTGAAAAGTGTGCTTCCGGCCCATGCTCAGGATATTTATAAAGAGGCTTTTAACAGCGCCTGGGATGAATACAAAGAGAAGAAAGATCGCCGCGGGGATGAAACGCGCGAAGAAGTGGCCCACAAAGTGGCCTGGTCAGCTGTTAAGCACACCTACGAGAAAGGTGATGATGACAAATGGCATAAAAAACACTGACCCTGGCGGGGCGGCTGCCGTCGCCCCCCGATCGCTCCCTGACAAGTCACTCTTTATCGCTCCTTGATCGGTCCCTCTTTATCGCTCCCTGATAAGTCACTCTTTTCGCGTCCTGCCCAGTTAACCCCTGCAGCTAAGTTCTCATCCGTTACAGACAACCCTTGTCTGCCCGCTATTCTCAGCATCAGCCCCTTAATTTTCTCTTATTATGCCGATGAGAGTATTAAGCGAAATTTTTTCTTTTGTGACCGGTTTCAAACTTGATAGCCTGAGACGAATGATTTAGGGTCATTGATAGCGTTGAAACGATAAGTTTCATAATAATTCAACTTCAGGGATGTATCACCGCAGGGAGCAGTGGCGGGGAGGTGCTGTGTTAACAAGAGATTTCTTATTAAGAGCGGATTGCAAAACCGCTTTTGGTGCTATTGAGGAATCGCTGTTATGGACCTGTGAACAGCGCGCAGCCTCATTAGCGGCCACCCTCTCTTTCCGGCCCGATCACAGCCCGGTGTGGATTTTTGGTTACGGGTCACTGATGTGGAACCCCATTTTCGAAGCCGATGAAGTGGCTGAGGGCACGCTCAATGGCTGGCACCGGGCATTCTGCCTGCGTCTGACCGCCGGGCGGGGCACTGCTACCCAGCCGGGGCGTATGCTGGCGCTGAGAGAGGGGGGTGAGACTACCGGGCTGGCTTTCCGTCTGCCGGAAGAGAAGCTGCATGAAGAGTTGGAACTGCTCTGGAAGCGGGAGATGGTGACCGGCTGCTATCTGCCAACCTGGTGTGGGCTGACGCTGGCAGATGGCCGCACCGTTACTGCTCTGGCCTTTGTGATGGATCCGCGCCATGCACTGTATGAATCAGATGCCTGTCCGAAAACCATAGCCCCGCTAATTGCGCAGGCCAGCGGCCCGCTGGGCACCAATGCTCAGTATCTTTACTCGCTCGACCAGGAGTTAAAGAAGCGCGGGTTATATGACGACTGTCTGACCGATCTTGTCCAGCGCGTGCGGGAACTGGAGCAATGCCACAATCATCTGGTGGGGTAAGCCCACCTCTGCCGGACCGATTGGTCAGATTCCATCGCCGGTTGTCTGAGCTGACCGGTCCCCCGCTTTAGCCTCCGTCAGCCTTCTGCTCAAAGCCCCGGATTGATCAGCCAGGTGCCCGCTTTATTGATCTCAAGCTGCTGGCTGCGTACTGCGGTCGCGGAGTGCACTTCAACCTTATAACTCCCGGCGGCCAGATTCAGTGAAGCATAGCCGCTGTTGTTAGGCTTAACGTCCATTGGCATCCCGTTCAACAGCACGCTTTCGCCGCTGGCAAGTTTGAGATAAACGGTAGCCAGCATCGGTGCATTCGCAGGCAAAGTTTGCGGCTTAGCGCTGGTGACGGGCGCACTGGATCCCGTGCCTCCGGCAACGGCGGGATGCTCAACCGCCGCTTTGTCACCCCGGTTAAGCACCACAACCAGCGCGATAACTGCCAGCACCGTGAGACCAGCGAGCGCCATCAGGGGCCTGGAGAGCTTGCGTGCAGTGCGTGGGCGGACCATTTCAGCGGCACCCGCAGCCGGGTTCACCGCCACCACCACCTGTTCCTGAGCCATCACAGGCTCGACAACCGGCTGTTGTTCTGGCTCAGAAATGCGGGTGACGGTGGTCACCAGCTGTTCTACCGTACTCACAGGGAGTTCAATCAGCGCGGCCAGCTCTTCAATAGACTGAGGGCGATCCTGAGGTTTCATCGCCAGCGAACGGTCAATGGCATTGAGCAACGACAGGGAAAAACCTTCCGGGCGTAGCTGGGTCAGCGGCTGGTAGCGATCCTCGATACAGCGAACCACGCTGACCGGCGGCGGATTGCCGGTAACCAGCGTATGCAGCACGGCTCCCAGCGCGTAAATATCGGTCCAGGGGCCCTGATCGCTGTCCGTCTCTTCGCTGTACTGCTCAATCGGCGCATAGCCGGGCTTGAGCATGATTTCGGTTTGATCCGACAGATTGCCGATCTCTTTCCGTGCGGAGCCAAAATCCAGCAGCACCGGCAGCTGATTTTCCTGAATCTGAATATTATCCAGCGAGATATCACGGTGCAGATAGCCGCCCCGGTGAATGGTATCAATTGCACCAAACAGCGGCGGCAGCAACTGGCGGATCCACTCATCGGTGACGCTTTCCGGTTTGCCCAGCTGCCACTCTTTCAGCGTCATGCCGCTGTAATAGAGGGTGCCCATATAGGCAGTGCCGTTCTCTTCCCAGAACCGCAGCACATGCAGCAGGCCGGGATGGTTAAAACGGGCCAGCAGACGAGCTTCCTGAATAAAGCTGGAAAGACCGGCGTTAAACAGTTTCTGATAACGCTCTCCGCGCAGCACAATGGTCAGGTCATCCCCTCGTGAAGCCAGAGAGATGGGGAGATACTCCTTGATCGCTATGGTCCGCTCGAGCAGATGGTCCCAGGCCCGGTAAACGATGCCAAAGCCTCCGCCGCCAATCACTTCCTTGATTTCAAACTCATTGAAACGGTGTCCGGCCGGAAGGGCATTAGGGACAGGTTTCGTTTTTTCGTTCGCCGACATAGTATCCATCCGGGGTTAGTTAACGGTGCGCCAGGCGCCAATAGCCGGATCGGCCAGGTCTGCATGCAGGTCATCCACCAGCAGCACGGTAATTCGGGTTTGCGGGTTCACCACTTCGGACCAGCTCTTACGTAAGGCTTCGACCCGGCTTTTCAGCGCATCCGGATTAGCGGCCTGAGCCTTATCCATTTTCACCAGCAGCACGCCGTCAAATGACCAGACATGCAGCGTCGGGTTGAAGGGCAGCAGCAGCCAGCTCGCCGGGGCATCCGCTTTGGCGGCGACCAGACGCTGATTGTTGGCCGCCACAATATCCAGTTTGCCCGCCGCAGGATGGACATTCTTCAGGGGGTAGCCCTGGTAAAACTGCACGGCAACCGGTTCAGTTTTGCCATTGCTGGAGAGGGTCAGCACGCTGCTGCCTTCCAGCCAGCCTTCGGTTGAACAGCGCAGCTGTTTGCCGTCGGGAATAAACAGCGACTGGCCTTTTTCATCCCACCAGGTGCGGAAGTGGCAGCCGGCTGGCAGATCAAAATGCTGCAGGGGCGCGTTATTTGCCGGCTGGGAGAGATCGAAAGGCACGGCATTGCTGGAGGTGGCTGCATCGGTGCCATCGGCAATCACGATAGGTCGCCAGCTCTGCTCTTTTGCCGCCGTGCCGGTTGCCAGCACCGAGCCTGATTCATTGGTCATCTGCCACGGCAGTTCCACCAGCTTGCCGCACTGGTTCTGCAGCAGATTACCCACGCGCGGTAAAAAAGTGGTCAGCACGCTGGACTCTTTGCTCTTGCCCGACACGATACGCAGATGAAGATTCTCCTGGCACCAGTCCTGCGGTGCGTTACTCGCGACGTCGTCGATGAACACCTCCAGCGCCAGGCTGGGGGAGTAAACCACGCGGTAATCTTCAGCCTGTGCGGCAGTCGCTATCAACAATGAGGCAGTAGCTGGCAACCAGAATTTCATAGCGATCCTTGGTATTAATCTCGCGGCGGTAAAAAACGAGCGGAATCCGCCGCGGATTGTAATAGGGTGGTTTCCTGTGGCGAGCCTACCCAAACGGCCACGGCACTCAGGTTGTCTTTTTTCTCACTGCGGTTGATAGCTTTTTGCATCAGAGCCAGCCACTCTTCCGGGCAGTTGACCATTCTCAATGCCTGTTCCATTTCCTGCGGGCTCAGGCTGCACCAGAAGCCATCGGTACAGACCAGAAAAGCATCGCCATCTTCCAGCGGCATCACCTCGCTGTGGCTGATGGGAAGCGCGCCATCAGCGCCGAGCGCATTATAGAGTAAATTGCTGTTAATACCGGAATTATCGACGCCGGCTTCTTTCATTTGCTGGGCCAGGCTGTGGTCGCGGGTGACGGTATGAATAAACCCCCGACGGAAGTGATAAACGCGGCTGTCACCCGCGTGCGCCCACCAGGAGCGCTGGTTTATCCGGTCTATAAACAGCGCGGCCAGCGTGGTACTCATCCGGTGAAAATTCAGATTTTTCCTCTGCGCGCTGCGGATGGCCCTGTCGGCATTATTGACCCATTCCACGGTATCCGCCGGACTTATTGCACTGTCTGCCGTTAATTCAGCCAGCAGCGTGTCGCGCGCCAGCCTGGCCGCCGTCTCGCCACCCGGCGTGCCCGCCACGCCATCGCAGACTAAAAAACAGGCACATTGCTCACCCTTATGGGCACCCGTTTCATCCTGATTGCTCTCTCTTGCACCAATTTGTGACGTCGAAGCATAGTTAATATTCATTCTTTGTCCGGTCGGATTTGTGAGTCTTTATACTGATTCACTTCCATGTCATAGGCCTGGAGGAAAGCATCGCCAAACAGGGTATGGAAATCGTCCTCAATTTCGCCAGAGGTGTGCTGGTAATGGCGCTGGAAGGCTTCCCACATGGCCGCCTTTTTACTTCCGGGCAGACCAAATTTAGGCAGCACGCCATCGCGCCTGGCGTGCTCCTCCAGCCGTTGAGGATTAAATGACTGCAGCATGGCGGCGATAATGGCGCGAATACCGGCGATCATCCCCAGCTGATGAGCCTGAAGATCGACCAGTGCATCCCGTACCGCCTGCTCTGGCGGCATAAATCCAGGCATCTGGCTCTGATAAATCTGCATCAGTACGGTTTTGCCAGAGGGCAAAATTTTAAACGGATTATTCGCCTCGTTGAGGATCATGGTCATTTCGGCTTTCACACCCCGTTTCAGAATCGAACGGGAGGAGAGCAGGGCCACCGTACCCTGCGAGAACAGACTGAGCATTCTGCCGGTAACGCGCAGCTGATCTTCGGTCAGAGGCGGCTTACCCGGCCCCTGTTCCAGCCCCATCCCTTCCATCAGGGCAGCCAGAAGCCGGTCGGAATTGCAGTCAGAATCTGTCTCGCGGTGAGGGATCTCGTGGTTGATCGGCTCTATTCCGAGCCTGGCACCGGTCTGCCGGGCTGTGCGGGCCGCCATCTGTTCGGGGGTTTGCGTCTCTGTCGGATGCACCAGCACCGGCTCTTCCTCGTACAGCATCCCCAGCGGATCGGCAGGTTGCGATCCCTCCTCGCTGAACAGCGCCAGCGGGTCCACATCGCTGAAATCCGCTTCAGGTTCTTCACGAAGAGGATCGCTGACCTGAATGGTGTACTCCCCAATGCCCAACCGATCGCCATGCTGCAACGCGATCTGGCTGCCACGCGCCAGGGGAACCTGATTATGGGTTACCGCTATCACGCTGCCGTGGCTGGTGAGACGGCAGTCGCCGTTGGAGGCAACATGCACCACCGCCTGCAGGCGGGAAATGGCGCGTTCAGCATCGGGAAGCACCAGATCGTTATCCAGGCTGCGGCCAATGGTGCCGCCGGGGGCCACAAAATCACAGCTGGTGACCGGTGCCTCGGTTCTGCTCTCAACAAGGGTAAATCGCATGCGCTTTTCCTGAAGCCAGGGCCAGAGGCCAACTGACTCTATTCAAACATCGGTGGATAGAGTCCATGTCGACCCGGTTGTGCCACAGCGTCCGGATCGAATAATTGTGAAAATAGCTGTGCGGTAAGGTTCCCGCTGTGTTTATGGCTGACCAGCGGATAGCCATCACTCTGATTAGTCCACCAGTAGCTGGTGTACTGACCGGGATTAAACCGGGCCGCAGCCTCCCGCCAGGCCAGCGTGCAGGGCAGATCCTGATAGCCGATTACATCCATAATGTCCGATCTGCCGGTATCCGGAAGGGACAAGGGCGGCAGCGACTGAAGCGTGCTGGCCAGTTCATCGGGGCTGAAGTTTCCGCTGACGGCCTGGTGCAGCGCATTGCCCAGTGAGGCAAACCAGTCACCGGAAACGGCAAGCTGAGCCGGGTGCCAGTGGCTGACCGTCACGCTCTGCAGCGCCATCAGTGGAAAAGCTCTGCCCACCCGATCCCGTGACGGCACCAGGCAACCAATCTGCACCCGCTGCACGCCCAGTGTGGCAGGCAAGGCAAAATTCCACACCGGTGCGCGGCTGAACAGCTCTCTGTTTTCCGTCCGGTGGTGATGCCAGTGCGTCAGCCCCAGCTGAAACCAGTTAGACCAGCTGCTGACAATCGCCTCTGGCAGACGGCGTTGAAGAAAATCACCGGTAGTTGGCAGCTTGCCATACCACCCCAGCGCACTGTTTTCTGGCATTGTGATACCTTCTGGTCAGTGAACGTTAGCTGCAACACGGAGCGGAGCAGGAATAATCACCGCGCTGTTCTCAGAGTCCTGCCCGGCTTTCTCCAGGTGTGATGCCAGCTTGCGCATCATCAGCGCATTGTCCCGGACAAAAGGCGAGCTCTGGATCTGCCGGTCCAGCAACTGACTGAGGTGCCAGTCAAGCTGCTGAAGCTGGCGGGTGGTCACGTTGGCAGGCAGGGTGCGTTGCAGATTCTGCATTATCCATCCCCGCAAAAACTCACCGTCATAACTGCGCGGCTGATAAAGCATCTGATAGGCGCGCAGGGCATTACGGCTGAACTCGCTGTCTTCCCCTTTATCCTCGCGCAGGATCAGGGTAATGTTTTGCGCCACGCGCGGCAGCAGCAGGGATTTAAGCGCATTCTGATAGAAGCCCCAGGCGGCATCACTGACCTGACCGCCCCGGTATAATCCGCCCCGCATACTCAGTGGCGGCGCATCCAGAGAGAACTTATCGCTCTGCGGCAAGGCCACCAGGCTGTTTAAGAAGGGTAGCAGATCCAGAATATCAGTGGAGGGACTCCGGGCCAGAAGGCTGGCCTGCTGGTTGACGCCCTCCATCCGGCTCTCTACCTGCTGCAGATAGTGCTGATTTTTATAATAGCTGGTGGTCCAGAGCAGGGTGGCGATCAGCAGGGCCAGCCCCAGAGACGCATAGCCAGCCCAGTGCAGCAGCCGGTTGCGGTGCTCCCAGGAGCGGTCGCTGCCCGCCAGCCCGCTTTCGGCAAAAATCATCTCACTCATCAGCGAGCGGATAAAATAGCTCTGGCCTTTATTGGCCGGGATCGGCGCCTGACGGTTGACCGAGTCCCAGCTGGCTATCGAGTGGCCTGAAACCTGAGGGAGCTGAAGCTTGCGCGTCAGTTCTCCCATGATGCGGTCAAACGGCAGCCCTTCCTGCGCACCGCTGGTGAAGAACAGGCCCCGCACTGGCCACGGCATTTCGCCCTTTTCCGGCGAGAAGACAATCTCCAGATACTCCGCCAGCAGCGGACGCAGTGAGGCAAATTCCTGAGGGAACAGGAAGCAGTCGGCCCGGCGGGTCAAATCGTTCTCTTTGGCCATATTCCCGGCCAGATCTTCCTGCAAACGCTGGCTCAGCTCGTGGAACTGGCGTTCAAACAGGGCATTCACCGTCAGTTCACTGTGCCGGTGGTTTTCCCAGGGGAAGCTGAATCCCCACATCCGGTCACGCTGACTTTTATCCAGCGCGCCGAAATAACTCATAAACCCTTTCAGCAGATCGGTTTTGGTCACCATCACGTACACCGGGAAGTGGATGCCCGTCTGCTGATGCAGTTCAGCCATACGCTGGCGCAGCGAGGTGGCCTGCCTGATACGGGCTTCGGCAGAGTCACTCAGCAGATCGGCTACGCTGATGGTCATGATCACCCCGTTGATCGGCTGACGGGTGCGGTAACGTTTTAGCAGGGTGATAAACGTCTGCCATTCGCTGGCATCGCGTGCGCGCTGGCTTTCCTGCAGGCTGTAGCGGCCTGCCGTATCCAGCAGCACCGCTTCATTGGTAAACCACCAGTCACAGTGACGGGTGCCACCCACGCCACGCAGCGCGGTTTTACCGTGGCTGTCGCCAAGCGGAAACTCAAGACCGGAATTCACCAGGGCGGTGGTTTTACCGGCCCCCGGCGCGCCAACAATCATGTACCACGGCAGCTGGTAGAGATAGTGCGAGTTAAACCGCTGCAGCCAGCTTTTGGCCCGCCTCTTTTTCTGCTCCCGCCCGGTAAACTGGATTTTTTTCAGCATCATCGCCGCCTCGCTGAAGCGATTATCGAGCAGCTCTCCGGTCATCGCCTGGTCAGCATGGTCGACACTGGCGGTTTGCAGATTGGTGAGCAGCCGGGTATTGAACCATGCGCGATAAAGCTGAGGAATAAGCTGGAAAACAATCCACAGGAAAAAGCAGAGGCCAATCGCCACCTGACGATTCAGGTCAGGCTCCAGCAGGTGGATACCGTTAAGCGTCAGCCGCGGGCCGAGCATCCAGATTAAGGCGGAAAGGGCGCTGATCCCCAGAAAACCCCATAGCAGGCGGTTAAAGACAACGCTGAACAGGCGAGATGGCATCAGGGAGCCCTTACTGGTTTGGTGCTGGCTTTCACTTCCGGCGCCGGGAACAGCAAAATTTCAACCCGGCGGTTTTGCGCCCGGTTCTCTTTGCTGTCATTGGGCAGCAGGGGATTACTGTCACCACGGCCTTCTGCCCTGATCAGATGACCGGGCTGGATCAACCACTGTTGCAGTAATAACGTCAGGCTGTGCGCCTGCGCCAGCGAATATTCGTAATTGGTAGGGAAGCGGGATGAACGCACCGGCTGATTATCGGTAAAGACGGTGACCTGAATCGTCCCTTTCAGGGTATCGATTGCTGCTGCAACCCGCGTCAGGATGGCGCGGCCTTCCGGCGTCACATCACTGCTGCCCCGGTTAAATAACTTGTCTGCGGCAATGATCACTTTGCTGCCGCCCTGGCTGTCCGCGACATCCAGGGTTCTGGCGGCGATTAAATCTTCCAGTCGCTTGTGCAAATCCAGCATGGCCTGGGTGGCTGTCGTGCGCCGGATGGGCTCAGTTTTAGGCAGGGGGATCTGCCAGATAGCGCGCAGCAAAGGTTCGGCGGTGTTACTGAGCCGCCAGTTCAGGCTGGAATAGATCACACAGGCAATAAAAGCGGTGACGGTAAAACAGACCCACAGGGGGATCGGGGGACGCCAGAGGGCGTTCTGAGTCACCGGAGCCAGCGGCACAGGCCCGGCAGGCCGGGGTGTCAGGGTGCGGGTATCGTTAATCAACTGCGCCAGGCGCGTGCGGAGTGCATCACGCTGGATCCGTCCCTGTTCAATGCCCCGGTAGCGACCTTCGTAGCCCAGCAGCAGGCAGTAGTGGATCACTTCAAGCAGAGGCAGATGCTGCGCCGGATTTTGTGACACGCGGGAAAGAAGTTGGAAAACTTTCTCTCCGCCCCAGCTCTCATTATGAAAGGTGACCAGCAGGCCATTGCCCGACCAGACACCCCGCGTGCCCCAGGGCGTTTGTGCCGCGGCTTCATCCAGCACGCTACAGAGGCAGTAACGGGCACCAATGATCATATCAAAGGGCAGGCCAGCCTGCTTGCTGCGGGTTTCAAACAGGCGGATCTCATCGACCAGTTGCTGACGCAGGCCGGCGGGATCGTCATGCGTTACTGCCAGGCGGATTTGCACAATTGCATTCAACAACGGCGCCGCGGCGGTCAGTAACGGGTTGTCCTTGCTGACGGAAGAAACTGTGTCAGCGGGGGTATCCGGGCTCATCAGGCTATTACTGTCTCGGTTATAGGGCGCCTGATTGCAGGCGCTTTTATTCGTGTGATCGGGCATTGCCTTCCTGGCAGAGGGCAAACTTGCTACTCAAGAATCCAGGTCGCCGTGTTGTTATTACGGCAGGCTTTACTCTGTCCGCCCACATCCACACAGACCTTTTTGGCATTTTTGCGCGGACGGGGACGATCGCTTTTCACTGTGGCATCGTACAAGCCGGTTTTAACCCCAGCCTTGAACGGCACATAACCCACCAACTGTTGCTGGTCGCCATCGGCATCAGCATCGGCAATCGCCAGCCAGTGATTCTCGACCTCACCAAGGACGATAAAGTCTTTGCCATTGTCGAGGTAGCGGACAATTTTGCCGCTGAAGTCGGGGCTGGTCATAACGGAGGCACCGTAGAGCGCCCGATACGTTTCATTAACGGGTGTAAAAGAGTGGGGAGCCTGCACCACATGGCGATGAGTCAACGCCACACCATTCACTTCACTGGTCACCAGGGTGTCATCCGTCACGGGAGGAGGAGGAGCCTTGCATCCTGACAGAGACAGCACTGCCAAAAGAGTAAACGCGATGCTTATTTTCACTTTGGTCCTCATGAATTTCATCAGTGAGTCTAATAGTCCACAGGCGATACCCGAGAGAGCCTGGTCACTTTCCGCTTAAAAAAACGCCGAAAGGCAGAAAAATCACTCAGGTTTACAGAAAGATAAATTCACCGCCAGTTTACCTGACGCTTTTGGGAATGGGAACCATTGCAGCGAGCCACTTTACATGATAGTGCCGCCAGAGAGGCGACAATCTTTACGTGAAAGGTGACGCTGAGTCAATTTGATTAATATCAATAATCAGTCCTGAGGCTCCTGGAGGAGAGGGAGGGCTGACTGACAATAACTGGAAATCTGCGCGCATGGCAACCTATAAGAGCCATTAATAAATTACGGGGGAGAAATATTTTAACCAGGGCCGGTTTTTTTCAGTTAAAACCGCCCCTTCCTTACGAACGGCATAAGAATTGCTTGATCGGGGGTACAGCCCCTGATTTATGGAGACGGAATGATGAGTGAAACCATTCCTGCAGCCCTGTCCTGGCTACTGGCATCGCACCAGTGTGAGCGGGCCGGGTTACAGAATTTACTGCAAACCGGTCAGCTGACTGAAGAGATCGGCCAGTTGATTCACCAACTCCAGCGGGAACGCGGGGCAAGCAACATCTGGATCTGCTCGCAAGGCCAGTTATTTGGCGACGAATTACCGGCCAGAGAACGACAGGTCAGCCAGGCCCTGAAAAGCGTGCTGGCGCATTTACCGCCGCTGCCTGCTGCCGGTCATACCTTTGCCGGAAACCGGCGCCTCTTCGGCCGGATCGCGGCGGCGCTTCACGCGCTTGGCGACCTGCCTGCCCTGCGCGAAAACGTCCGGGGCTTTCAGCTCAGCCATGCGGAGGCTATGGCTCACTTCAATCACATCATCCGCCAGCTAATGAGCCTGGTGTTCGAAATGATCGACACGGCTCCCGACCCACAGGTTTCACGCGCTTTGATCGCCATGTTCAGTTTTATGCAGGGCAAGGAGCTGGCGGGACAGGAAAGAGCGACCGGCTCAGCAGGCTATGCCGCCGGGCAGTTCAGCGTGGAGCAGGCGGAACGTATGGTAATGCTGATCGACGCACAGGAGCGCTGCTTCAGCAATTTCGCCCGGTTTGCCGATGCCCGCAGTCTGCAGAAATGGCGCACCCTCTGCACCCGTGAAAATGAGGTGGAGCGACTGAGGCGCATCGCCTGTACCCGCAGTAAACCCGAGTCGCAGGGCACTGAAATGGCGCTGCGCTGGTTTCAACTGATGACCCGGCGCATCGACGGGCTGAAAACCATTGAGGACAGCCTGGCGCAACATCTGATGCAGCGCTGCCGTGAGAGCCTGCGGCTGGCATCAACAGAGGCCGGAGAACTGGATATTCAGCAGGCGATGGCGCAGTGGGACAACGAACCGACTTACAGCCTCTATGTGGCCGGACAGGACTGGCTCAGGGAAGAGGCCGAATCGCTGGATACCGGCGGCCTGATGCCTGACCTCAGCCGCTCCGTGCTTGGGCTGGTACAGGAACAGTCGCAACGTTTGCAAGCGCAGGACGATGAACTGGCGGCAATGCGAGCCAGCCTGGATGAACGCAGGCAGATCGATCAGGCCAAAGCATTGCTGATCCGCCACCACAATTTCAGCGAGGAACAGGCCTGGCAGACGCTGCGAAAAATGGCGATGGATCAAAACCGGCGGATGGTCGATATCGCCAGCGCTTTGCTCTCTGTAGCCGCAGTTTTTCCCTCTACTCCTAAATGAGTAGTTGCACAAAGGGTGTGCGAATTGTGCTTCATGCTGGGGCAAATTCCGGGCTCAGGGTGAGAGATTCAGGCTGAGAAAGGCAGCGTCATCAGGCATTGCGCCGGATTAATGATTCTGGCATAGCCCTTGCAACACCCCTGCATACAGTCTTGCATTTGTTCCGCCAATGGCGGTGGAACGAGTGCTTTGGATAAAGGCGTCCAACCGCGTGCTTTCAGCACGCCGGTCGGACGCCTTTTTTTATGATTTTTTTTCAGGAAGCCAAAGATGAGCAAACCGAGTTTTCCGCTGTCCAGACGTCGATTCCTTGCCGGTAGCGCCCTGTTAGGCGGCAGCTACCTTGTTCCGGGCCTGATGAACAGCGTCTGGGCGGCCGGATCTGACGCGCCGGAGAAAACCACCATCCGCGTTGGCTTTATCCCATTAACCGACTGTGCCCCGGTGGTGATGGCGTCGGTGAAAGGGTTCGATAAAAAATATGGCATCACTATCACCCCGAGCAAAGAGGCGAGCTGGGCGGCGGTGCGGGATAAGCTGACGTCAGGCGAGCTGGATGCGGCGCATGTGCTTTACGGCATGATCTACGGTCTGCAACTGGGGGTGGCCGGTCCGCAGCATGATATGGCCAACCTGATGACCCTGAACCAGAACGGCCAGGCGATTACCCTGTCAACGCAGTTGAAAGAGGCGGGGGTGACTGACATTGCCGCACTGAAAAAAGCGATCGACGGCAAACCGGCAGGGACCTACTCCTTTGCGCATACCTTCCCGACCAGCACCCACGCCATGTGGCTTTACTACTGGCTGGCGAACGGCGGCATTGACCCGTTCAAAGATGTCCGCACCCTGGTGGTTCCGCCGCCGCAGATGGTGATGAACATGAAGATCGGCAACATGAGCGGCTACTGCGTTGGCGAGCCGTGGAACCAGCGTGCCATCAGCGAAAATATCGGCTTTACCGCTGAAACCTCACAGAATATCTGGCCTGACCATCCTGAGAAAATCCTCGGCACCCGTGCGGCGTGGGTAAAAGAGAACCCCAATACCGCACGCGCCCTGACAGCGGCAGTGCTGGAAGCCTCACGCTGGATAGACGCTTCAGACGCCAACCGCCTTGAGACGGCAAAGACGATCGCCGCCCGTGCATACATCAATACCAAACCCGAAACCATTGAAGGCCGGATGCTCGGCAAGTATGAAAACGGCCTGGGCAAAACCTGGCACGACGACCATGCCATGCGTTTCTTTAACGAGGGGGCGGTCAGCTTCCCGTGGCTCTCCGACGGCATGTGGTTCCTCACCCAGCAAAAACGCTGGGGTCTGCTGAAAGAGGAACCTGACTACCTGGCGGTGGCGAAGCAGGTCAACCGTATCGACATCTACAAAGAGGCGGCCACTGCCGTCGGCAACATCTCGCTGCCTGCCAGCGACATGCGCAGCAGCACGCTTATTGACGGCAAAGTCTGGGACGGCAGCAATCCGGCTCAGTATGCCGCCAGCTTTGCCATTCACTCCGGAGGTCAGAAATGAAAAACCAGGCTCGCGTAGTGCCGCTGCTGGCGGAAGCCGCACCGGTAAAAGCCGATGTTATCCCGCTGAAAAGCCCGGCAGAAGCCGCGCCAGCGGTAAGACGCAAACTGATCCGCCCCGCGATCCAGCGAGTGCTGCCAGGCGTGTGCGGCATGTTGCTGCTGCTGGCGGTCTGGCAGATTGCGGCAATCTACAGCAAGGGCTTCCCGGATCCGCTCAGCACCTGGCAGGCCGCAGTGACGCTGTTTGCCGATCCTTTCTATAACGCCGGGCCAAACGATCAGGGCGTCGGCTGGAACGTGCTGGCCTCGCTGGAGCGCGTGGCGATCGGTTTCGGCCTGGCCGCCCTGGTGGGCATTCCTGGCGGGTTCCTGCTGGGGCGCTTCACCTTCCTGGGCCGGATGTTCAGTCCGGTCATCTCGCTGCTGCGTCCGGTCAGCCCGCTGGCCTGGTTGCCCATCGGCCTGCTGCTGTTCCAGCGTGCGGAACCGGCCTCAAGCTGGACCATTTTTATCTGTTCTATCTGGCCGATGATCATCAACACCGCCGAGGGCGTGAAGCGCATCCCGCAGGACTACCTCAACGTGGCCCGCGTGTTGCAGCTCTCTGAATTCACCATCATGCGCAAAATCCTCTTTCCCGCCGTGCTGCCTTCCGTGCTGACCGGCGTGCGGCTCTCTATCGGCATTGCCTGGCTGGTGATCGTCGCCGCAGAGATGCTGACCGGTGGCCTGGGGATCGGCTTCTGGATATGGAACGAATGGAACAACCTCAATGTGCAAAACATTCTGGTGGCGATAGGAATTATTGGTGTGGTCGGGCTGCTGTTGGAGCAGGGCTTAATGCTGCTCGCCCGTCGTTTCTCATGGCAGGAAGGAGGTCAGTGATGCAACCCATTATTCAGGTTCAGCAGGTCAGCCAGCGCTTTACCACCTCGAAAGGGGAGTTCCTCGCGCTGGACAACGTCAGCTTCGATATCCAGCCAGGGGAAACCCTGAGTCTGATTGGGCATTCCGGCTGCGGAAAATCCACCTTACTTAATCTGATCGCCGGGCTGACCCAGCCGAGTGAAGGCGTCCTGCTTTGTGACAACCGCGAAATCGCCGGGCCAGGTCCGGAACGCGCGGTGGTGTTCCAGAACCACTCGTTGCTGCCCTGGCTGACCACTTACGACAACGTTGCGCTGGCCGTTAATCAGGTATTCAAAGAGAAAAGCAAGGCCGAGAAACACGACTGGATTGTTCACAATCTGGAGCTGGTGCAGATGAGCCATGCACTGAATAAAAGGCCGGGCGAGCTTTCTGGCGGCATGAAGCAGCGCGTGGGGATCGCCCGTGCGCTGGCGATGAAGCCCAAAGTGCTGCTGATGGATGAGCCATTTGGCGCGCTGGATGCCCTGACGCGGGCCAGATTGCAGGATGCAGTGATGGAGATCCAGCAGAAACTCAACACCACCATAGTGCTGATCACCCACGATGTGGATGAGGCCGTGCTGCTGTCGGATCGGGTGATGATGATGACCAACGGGCCAGCAGCTACCGTAGGTGAAATCATGACGGTCGATCTGCCGCGTCCCCGTTCAAGAGTGGCGCTGGCCGATGACCCGCATTATCACCATCTGCGCCAGCAGGTGCTGCATTTCCTCTACGAAAAACAGGCAGCGTAAGGAGCGAATGATGGCGGAGCATCTGGTGGTGATCGGCAATGGGATGGCGGCAATGCGCATGGTGGAAAAGCTGTTGCAGCTTGCGCCGGAACGTTACCGCATTACGGTGATTGGCCGTGAACCTCAGGGTAATTACAACCGCATCATGCTTTCGCCAGTGCTTGGCGGCGAGAAACCCTTTGCTGATACCGTCCTGCATTCACCGGAGTGGTATCAGCAGCGCGGTATTACCCTGCTGATGGGCGAGGAAGTTCAGTCACTGGATCCCGCCCGCAAAACGGCCATCACCGACCGCCGCACGCTGCACTGGGATCAACTGGTGCTGGCAACCGGCTCTGACCCGATGATGCCGCCGATCCCCGGCATTGAGCTGCCGCATGTCAGTGGCTTTCGCCGGCTGGCAGACGTCGGGCAGATGCTGACGGACAACGGACCGGTGGTGGTGCTGGGAGGCGGCCTGCTGGGCATTGAAGCCGCAGCGGCACTGCGGCTCAGGGGCCGGGACGTCACGCTGCTGCACCGCAATGGCTGGCTGATGGATCGCCAGCTTGATGCCAGAGCCGCTGACCTGCTGATGGGCACGTTAGCTGAGCGGGGCATAACCTGCCGGATAAACAGCGGTATCACCCGGATAAACAGTGACAGTGTCACATTGCCGGAGGGCACCCAACTGCCAGCGACCAGGGTGGTGGTGGCGGCTGGCGTTACGCCCACCAGTCAACTGGCCCGTCAGGCAGGTATCGCCTGCCAGCGTGGCGTGCAGGTTGACCGGCAGCTCCGCACTTCTGCCCCCTCAGTCAGTGCTGTGGGCGAATGCTGTGAGATTGAGGGGGAAACCTTCGGGCTGGTAGCACCCTGTCTGGCGCAGGCTGACGTGCTGGCTCACCGGCTGGCAGGCTTACCTGCGGCGGATTTTTACAGCGAAGACAACGGCACCCGACTGAAGGTGACCGGTATTGAAGTATTCAGTGCCGGCAATCTCTCTCAACCCGCTGGCACAGCCAGTGCCTGCTCTTTTGATCCTCTGACCCACCACTATCGACGGCTCTTTTTCCGCGATGGCCGGCTGACCGGCATCCTGCTGTATGGCGATACAAGTGACGCTGTCACGTTATTAACGCGGCTGGGTACGCCCTGCGATGCCCGCGTCCTGATTAACCCGACTCACTCAGCGCAGCCTGAAGCTGCAGGAACTCTCCCGATGAGCAAACCTACTTTAGTTGTTATTGGCCACGGCATGGTTGGCCACCATTTTCTCGAACAGCTGGTGGCAAAACAGCTGCACCTTGAGTATCACATCGTGGTCTATGGCGAAGAGCGCCACGTCGCCTATGACCGCGTCCATCTTTCGGAATATTTTGCCGGCAAAGGCCATGCGGAGTTATCGCTGGTGGCCGACAACTTCTTCACTGAACACCATATTGAACTGCGTACCCACTGCCCGGTGGTGGCTGTCGACCGCCAGCGGCGCTGCGTCCGTGAAGCCAGCGGCCATGAGATGAGCTGGGATAAACTGGTGCTGGCTACCGGATCTTATGCCTTTGTCCCGCCGATTCCGGGCAACGACAGCCCCGGCTGTTTTGTCTATCGCACCCTGGACGATCTGGATGCTATCGCGGCCAGAGCGCAGCATTCGCGCCGTGGCGTGGTGATTGGCGGCGGGCTGCTGGGGCTGGAAGCGGCCAACGCGCTGAAACAACTGGGTCTGGAAACCGAGGTGGTGGAGTTTGCGCCACGGCTGATGGCGGTACAGCTGGATGAGGGTGGCGCCGGCATGTTGCGCCGCAAGATTGCCGCGCTGGGCGTGCAGGTTCACACCAGCAAAGCCACGCAGTCGATTGAATCGCTGCCCGATGGGCAAATGCGTCTGAACTTTGCTGATGGCAGCGTGCTGGAGAGCGATCTGGTGCTGTTCTCCGCCGGTATCCGCCCGCGCGATCAACTGGCGGCAGAAGCGGGATTAACCCTGGGCGCTCGTGGCGGCATCACGGTGGATGATGCCTGCACCACCTCCGATCCTGATATTTACGCCATCGGCGAGTGCGCATTGTGGAGCGGGCAGATCTTCGGCCTGGTGGCACCCGGCTATCAGATGGCAAGAGTTGCGGCAGCCTCACTGGCCGGAGAAACGGCGCAGTTCAGCGGCGCGGATATGAGCACCAAACTGAAACTGCTGGGCGTGGAAGTGGCCTCCTTTGGCGATGCCCACGGGCGCACGCCGCTGAGCAAGAGTTACAGCTGGAGCAACGAGCCACAGGAGATCTACAAAAAAATTGTGATTTCTGCAGATGGCAAAACACTTTTGGGCGGCGTGCTGGTTGGCGACAGCAGCGATTACAGCACGCTGTTGCAGATGATGCTCAACAGCATGGCGCTGCCAGCCCAGCCGGAAATGCTGATCCTGCCGCAGAGCGAAGGCGCACCGGTCAGGGCGCTAGGCGTGGCGGCCTTGCCGGACAGCGCGCAAATTTGTTCCTGTCACAACGTCTCCAAAGGCGATGTCTGTTCAGCCGTGTCGGCAGGCTGTGGCGATATGGCTTCGCTGAAAAGCTGCACCAAAGCGGCCACCGGCTGCGGCGGCTGTTCCGCGCTGGTGAAGCAGGTAATGGAATTTCAGTTAGCCAGCTTGGGCGTCGAAGTTAAAAAAGATATCTGCGAGCATTTCGCTCACTCCCGTCAGGAGCTTCATCACCTGATCCGCGTCGGCGAAATCAAAACCTTTGATGCGCTGCTGGAGAAACATGGTCACGGGCTGGGCTGCGAGATCTGCAAACCGCTGGTGGGATCGTTGCTCGCCTCCACCTGGAACGAATACCTGCTGAAACCGCAGCATCTGCCGTTGCAGGACACCAACGATCGCTATTTTGCCAATATCCAGAAGGACGGCACCTATTCGGTGGTGCCGAGGATCCCGGCTGGAGAGATCACCCCGAAAGGGCTGATCGCCATTGGTCAGGTGGCCGAACGCTACAACCTCTACAGCAAAATCACCGGCGGTCAGCGTATCGATCTGTTTGGTGCCCGGCTGGATCAGCTTCCGGCCATCTGGGAAGAGCTGCTGGCGGCAGGCTTTGAAACCGGCCACGCCTATGGCAAATCGCTGCGCACGGTAAAATCCTGCGTGGGATCAACCTGGTGTCGCTATGGCGTGCAGGATTCCACCGGCTTCGCCATCGCGCTGGAAAATCGCTACAAGGGTCTGCGTGCGCCGCACAAAATCAAAATGGCCGTGTCGGGCTGTACGCGTGAGTGTGCCGAAGCGCAAAGCAAGGATATCGGGGTGATTGCCACTGACAAAGGCTGGAACCTCTATGTCTGCGGCAACGGCGGCATGAAGCCCCGTCACGCCGATCTCTTTGCCAGCGACCTGGACGACGCCACGCTGCTTCGCTATGTCGACCGCCTGCTGATGTTCTATATCCGTACCGGTGAACGTCTGCAACGTACCAGCGTCTGGATGGACAATCTTGAGGGGGGCCTGGCGTATCTTCGCAAGGTGGTGATAGAAGATTCACTGGGTATTGCGGCCGAGCTGGAGCAGGAGATGGCACGGGTTGTTGAAACTTACCAGTGCGAATGGCAGACCACGCTGGAAAGCCCCGACCGTCGGGCGCTGTTCCAGACCACGGTCAACAGCCCGTTGCCGGATGAAACCGTGCGCTGGTCGCTGGAGCGCGGCCAGATCCGTCCCTCCACTGAACCCCTGCAACGCAAAGAGATGCCGGAGCTGTTACCCTGGACCGAAGTGTGCGAGCTGGAAGCGATCCCCGCCCAGGCCGGAATCGGTGCCCGTTTTGGCAGCCAGCGCATCGCGCTTTTCCGTCTGGATGATGACGTGTTCGCGCTGGATGATAACGAACCTGGCACCCAGGCCAGCGTCCTGTCACGCGGGATCCTCGGTGACAGCGCAGGCGAGCCTGTGGTGATTTCTCCGATCTACAAACAGCGCTTCCGCCTGCGTGACGGCCAGGCGCTGGATAACAGCCAGCAGGGCGTGCGGAGCTGGCCGGTGAAGATTCAGGACGGGCGCGTCTGGGTTGCCAGCCCGGAAATGGTGGTGCCGCAGGCGGTGGCGTCATGAAAACCACCTGTCCTTACTGCGGGGTCGGCTGTGGGGTGGAGATTGTCTCTCAGCAGCCGGGCAGCTGTCAGGTCCGGGGCGACAAAGATCACCCGGCCAACTCAGGGCGGTTGTGTGTGAAAGGAGCAGCCCTGGGCGAGACGCTGGGCAGTGAAGGGCGGTTGTTACATCCGCAGGTGGATGGCGTGCGCACCGGGTGGCCTCATGCGCTGGATGAAGTGGCCAGCCGGTTGCGGCAGGTCATCGATCAATATGGCCCGCAGGCGGTGGCTTTTTATGCCTCTGGCCAGCTGCTGACCGAAGACTATTACGTCGCTAACAAGCTGATGAAAGGCTTTCTGGGCGTAGCAAATATTGATACCAACTCCCGGCTCTGTATGGCGTCTGCGGTAGTGGGCTACAAAAGAGCTTTTGGCGCGGATGCGGTTCCCTGCTGTTATGAGGATCTGGCGCTGGCCGATCTGGTGGTGGTGACCGGCTCCAACACGGCCTGGGCGCATCCGGTCGCCTGGCAACGGCTGGTACAGGCGAAAAAAGATCGTCCGGGGATGAAGATCGTGGTGATCGATCCCCGCAGAACGGCAACCTGCGAGCAGGCCGATCTGCACCTGGCACTGAAGCCGGGCAGTGATGCCGCGCTGTTTAACGGGCTGCTGCACTGGCTGGAGCGGCACCAGGGGCTGGGGGCTGATGCCGCCTCCTGGCTGAGCGGCCTGCCGGAAACGCTGGACGCCGCCAGCAATTGGGGCATAGCCGCCGTGGCCGATTTTTGTGAACTGGCTGAAACCGATGTGGTGGCGTTTTACCGTCTGTTTCTCACTTCGCCAGCCGTGCTGACGCTTTACTGCATGGGCATCAATCAGTCCACCAGCGGTAGCGACAAGTGTAATGCCATTATCAATGCCCATCTCGCCTGCGGCAAAATCGGCCTGCCGGGCAGCGGTCCGTTTTCGCTGACCGGACAGCCAAATGCGATGGGAGGCCGTGAAGTGGGCGGCCTGGCGAACCAGCTGGCTGCGCACATGGGCTTTTCAGCTCAGGAGGTCGATCTGGTGCAGCGTTTCTGGCAAAGCCCTGGCGTAGCTGACCGGCCAGGCCTCAAGGCGGTGGAGATGTTCCAGGCGGCGGGACGTGGAGAGATCAAAGCGCTGTGGATTATGGGCACCAACCCGGCTGTTTCCCTGCCGGATGGCAGTGCGGTCAGGGCCGCGCTACAGCATTGTCCGCTGGTGATTGTCTCCGACGTCTGCGCGCAGACGGATACCACCGCACTGGCTGATATCCTGCTGCCTGCACAGGGCTGGGGGGAGAAAAACGGCACCGTGACCAACTCTGAACGCCGACTCTCCCGTCAGCGCAGTTTTGTTAAACCAGCGGGTGAAGCGAAGCCGGACTGGTGGATCCTCAGCCAGGTGGCTCAACGGCTTGGCTTCGCTGACGCCTTTAGCTGGCAGCATCCGGCGGAGATTTTCCGTGAGCATGCCGCGCTGTCGGGCTTCGAAAATCACGGTCAGCGGGCTTTTGATATCAGCGCGCTGGCGGAGATTGACAATCATCAGTGGGATCGGCTGGCCCCGGTTCAGTGGCCGGTGAATCAGCAGCATCCCGCTGGCTGTGCAAGGTTGTTTGGCGATCGTCATTTCTTTCATCCCGATGGCAAAGCCCGGCTGATACCGATTGTGCCGCGTCTGCCGGTGGCGCAGGCAGACGCGGCCTATCCGCTGATAGCCAATACCGGACGCATCCGCGACCAGTGGCACACCATGACGCGTACCGGCAGCGTGCCGCGGCTGATGCAGCATTACAGCGAACCCTTCTGCGAAATCCATCCGCAGGATGCCCTGCAATATCGCCTGCGTGAAGCTGACCTGGTTCGCGTACAGTCCGCCAGCGGCTGGATGATCTGCCGGGCAAAAATCAGTGAAGGTCAGTTGCCTGGCAACGTCTTCCTGCCGATGCACTGGAACCGCCAGTTTTGCCATCAGGGCAGCGTGGATGCGCTGGTCGCTCCCGAAGTCTGCCCGGCGTCCGGGCAGCCGGAAAGTAAACAGACGGCGGTGCGGTTGCGTCGCTGGAAAAGTGACTGGCAGGGGGCTTTATACCTGCGTGAAGCAGCCCCGCTGGGGGAGGAACTGTGGTGGGCAAAAGTGCCTGAGCAGGGTGCCACCCGCTACCAGCTTGCGGGACCGGGTAACGCACAGCGCTGGCTGACAGAGCAGGGCGTGCTGACCGGTTTAGATCTCCAGACCGCAGAAGCAGAGGGGGAATATTTCCATCTGCTGGGCTGGAGAAAGGGCGAGCTGGCCCTGGCTTTCTACAGCGGGCGTGGGCCGGTTGACATTAATAATGAGGCGGTGGTTTCTGCCTTTGCTCAACCGCCTGGCGATGCCGCAGGACGATTTGCGCTGCTGGCTGGCCGCGCCACCAGCGGCATCAGCCGGGGCAGAACGGTATGTAGCTGCTTTGGCGTGGGCGAAAACACCATTAACGCAGCGATTGCCGCAGGCTGTTGCAGCACTGAAGCGCTGGGTGCCAGCCTGAAATGCGGCACCAACTGCGGCTCCTGTCTTCCCGAACTGAAACAGCTGATTGCCCGCGCGCAGTCAGCCGCCTGAATGAGGTACACCATGACAACATTACATGCAGGGCTGGAAAAATTGTTAGCCAGTAACGGTCACGGAAAACAGGCCGGTGCGGTCTGGCTGGTGGGGGCCGGGCCGGGCGATGTGGATCTGCTGACGGTCAAGGCGCTGCGGCTGATTGAACAGGCAGAAGTGGTGGTGTATGACCGCCTGGTCAGCCCGGAAATTCTGGCCCTGATCCCCGCTTCGGCGCTGAGCATCGACGTGGGTAAAACGCCCGGTTTTCACGGTATGAAGCAGTCACAAATCAACCAGCTGCTGGTGGAGCTGGCCGCCGCAGGGCAGCAGGTGATCCGTCTGAAAGGCGGCGATCCCTTTATCTTTGGGCGCGGTGGCGAAGAGATGACGGCGGTACAGGAAGCGGGGCTGGTCTGCCACATCGTGCCCGGCATCACCGCCGCCACCGGCTGCGCAGCGGCAACGGGGATCCCCCTGACGCACCGGGATCTGGCTCAGTCGGTACGCTTTATTACCGGACATGGCAAAGACGGCAAACCGCAGCTGGACTGGGAAAGCCTGAAAGATGCGCGGCAGACGCTGGTGTTTTATATGGGCCTGACCTGGTGCGGAGCGCTGAGCGAACAGCTGATCGCCTTCGGCCGCGATGCCGAAACGCCGGTAGCCATTGTGGAGCGTGGCACCCGGGCCGATCAGCGTGTCACCCTCACCACTTTGCACCAGCTGGCTGAAACGGTATTGCGTGAGAAACCGCAGTCGCCCGCTTTATTGATCGTGGGCGAGGTGGTGCGGTTATACCGGAAGAAGGAATTAACTGAGTGCGCGAGTCTCAGGCTACAGACTGTATAAACTGTTCTGCCGGACGGTGAACGAAGCTGTCACTGCTTTGAATCCCAGCGGACCCTCAGACAAAAAAATCAGCGGTAAGGATTGTCATGATGGATAAAAATGTTATGTTATAACATCAAACTTATAAGGCACATGAGGTCTGAATTTTGGCTGGTCATTTAAAATTACTCCTTTCTCTGGGCACACTTCTGGTTAGCGGGCAGGTTTTTGCCCACGGACATTCGCATGGAAAACCGCTGACGGAGGTGGAACAAAAAGCCGCCGTGGGCGTATTCAACGACACGGATGTTAAGGATCGCAGCCTCACAGACTGGGAAGGAACCTGGCAGTCCGTCTATCCGATCATGCTGAAAGGGGAGATGGACCCTGTGTTCAGGAAAAAAGCTGAAAAGGAGCAGGGGAAATCCTTTGAGCAGATCAAAGAGTACTACCGTAAAGGCTATGCCACTGACGTCACGGAAATTGGCATTGAAAACGGCAGCATGGAATTTCATACAGGCGAGCAGGTGAATGCCTGTAAGTATGATTATGCGGGCTATAAAATTTTCACTTACGCCTCGGGGAAAAAAGGGGTGCGTTATCTGTTCGAATGTAAGGACGCCAGCAGCAAAGCGCCAAAATTCGTGCAGTTCAGCGATCACACCATTGGCCCACGTCAATCTGCCCACTTCCATATTTTCATGGGCAACACCTCACAAGAGGCGCTGTTCAAAGAGATGGATAACTGGCCGACTTATTATCCGTGGCAGATGAACAATGAGCAGGTCGTAGAGGAGATGCTGCACCATTAAGTTTGCTCGCTTAAAGCGATATGAAGGTGTAAACGACCGTTCCCCCTCTGTGGAATCATTGTCACTTTTAAACTGGACCCCGGCATCTTGCCGGGGTTTCTCGTATTCACACGAAGACATTCCCTTCTTTCTGGTACAGCCCCATCTGCCGTCTTACAGTTTTTCGTAACCCTTATCCCCGCTTCCTCAAAGGTACAAAAAACCTTCTATTCCCACGGATTTATATACTTTTTTTATATCGCTCTCCGCAACATTGACAGTTTTTATATGGGCCTTTTTTTAGACTAAGTTGCACACATAAATAACGGGAGAGCGACCGTGAGCACAGAAATTATTACCGGCACCGGGCTGGTATTTTTGCTTCTGGGGTATCTGTTTTATGCCCTGTTGCGGGCGGAGGCATTCTGATGGCGGCTGAAGCGTTTTTACTGTTGGCCTGCTTTATGATTGTTTTGCTGGCACTGGCAAAACCTCTGGGCAACTACATGACCGGGATGGTGCTTGACCAGGCTCTGCCGGGGACAAGAGGCATTGAGAAAATCCTGGGCCGCCTTTGCGGAGTCTCCGCTGAAGAGATGAACTGGCGGCACTATCTTTTCGCTATTCTCAGCTTCAACGGCACCGGCCTGATCTTCCTGTTCCTGATACTCCGTTTCCAGGATTTACTGCCGCTTAATCCGCAGGGGTTACCGGGGCTTTCCTGGCATCTGGCGCTTAACACGGCGATCAGTTTTGTCGCCAATACCAACTGGCAGTCCTATGCCGGTGAAACCACCATCAGCTATTTCAGTGAAACCCTCGGTCTGGCCGTACAGAACTTCCTGTCCGCAGCCAGCGGGATGGCAATTCTCTTCGCTCTGATCCGCGGCTTCTCGCGTCATACCACTGACAAACTGGGGAATGCCTGGCGCGACCTGCTACGGATCACCTTGTTTGTTCTGTTGCCGCTGTCGTTGATCATGGCCGTTTACCTGGTCAGCCAGGGCGTTATTCAAAACTTCAGCCCTTATGTCACCCTGACCACGCTTGAAGGCGTGCAGCAGACGTTACCGATGGGGCCAGTGGCCTCGCAGGAAGCGATAAAAATGCTGGGGACCAACGGCGGCGGCCTGTTTAATGCCAACTCTGCGCATCCGTTCGAAAACCCCACGGCCTGGACCAACTTTATTCAGATGCTCGCCATTTTCCTTATTCCGGCCGCACTGTGCTTTACCTTCGGCAACGTGGTGCGGGACAGGCGGCAGGGCCATACCCTGCTGTGGGCAATGTCCATGATGTTTCTGCTGGCGGCCGCTATTGTGATGTGGGCTGAACTCAAGGGGAATCCGCATTTCACGCTGCTGGGCGCGGACTCCGCGATCAATATGGAAGGCAAAGAGAGCCGTTTCGGCATCCTCAATTCCAGCCTTTTTGCGGTTATCACCACCGCGGCTTCCTGCGGCGCAGTGAATGCCATGCACGACTCCTTTACCGCGCTGGGCGGCATGATCCCCCTGTGGCTGATGCAACTGGGTGAGGTGGTCTTTGGCGGCGTCGGCGCTGGCCTTTATGGCATGCTGATGAATGTGTTGCTGGCCGTATTCATTGCCGGGTTGATGATTGGACGGACACCGGAATACCTCGGTAAAAAAATTGGGGTGCGGGAGATGAAAATGGCCGCCCTTTACATCCTTATCACGCCTTCGCTGGTTCTGATCGGGACGGCACTCGCTTTGATGACGGAGGCCGGACGAGCGGGAATCTTCAACCCCGGACCGCATGGGTTCAGTGAAGCACTGTATGCCCTCTCATCGGCTGCCAATAACAACGGCAGCGCCTTCGGAGGTCTCTCTGCAAACACGCCTTTCTGGAATCTGCTACTGGGCGCAGCCATGCTTTTAGGGCGCTTTTTACCCTTCCTTCCCTTGATGATGATGGCGGGATCGCTTGCCTCAAGAAAAACACAGCCTGCAACGCCGGGAACGCTTCCTGCTCACGGCCCACTGTTTGTTTCGCTGATTATCGGTGTGGTGCTGCTGGTGGGTGCCCTGACGTTCATTCCGGCACTGGCGCTGGGGCCTGTTATTGAACATTTACAGATGTTTGGGCATTAATTAGCCGGAGAAATTTTGTATGGCACATAAACTTCCCTCTCAGCAGCGCACGACGGTGATGCTTAATGCGCTGCTTGAATCCGTTAAAAAGTTGGACCCCAGGGTGCAGTTTCGCAACCCTGTGATGTTCGTTGTCTGGCTGGGCAGCATCCTGACCACGCTGATTGCCACGGGTGTGATTGCATCACAGGAGGATTCGGGTTTTACGACGATAATCAGCCTGTGGCTATGGTTTACCGTTCTGTTTGCGAACTTTGCCGAAGCGCTTGCCGAAGGGCGCAGTAAAGCGCAGGCCGCGAGCCTGAAAGGCATTCAACGCACCAGCTGGGCAAGAAAACTGTCGGGCACCTCTAAAGAGGCGCCGCAGCAGAAAGTGCCTGCCGACTCCCTGCGCAAGGGCGATATCGTGCTGGTTGTGGCGGGCGATATTATCCCCTGCGATGGTGAAGTGCTGGAGGGGGGCGCTTCCGTGGATGAGAGCGCAATCACCGGCGAATCTGCGCCGGTTATCCGCGAGGCCGGAGGCGATTTTGCTTCCGTCACCGGTGGGACGCGCATTCTCTCTGACTGGCTGGTCATCCAGTGCAGCCTCAATCCTGGCGAGACGTTTATTGACCGGATGATCGCGATGGTCGAAGGAGCGAAGCGGCGCAAAACGCCGAATGAAATTGCGCTGACGATCCTGCTTATTTCGTTAACGATCGTTTTCGTGCTGGCGACCGCCACACTCTGGCCGTTCTCCGCCTGGGCAGGTACGCCCGTCAGCGTCACGGTGCTGGTGGCGTTGCTGGTCTGCCTGATCCCGACCACCATCGGAGCCTTGCTGTCAGCCATCGGGATTGCCGGAATGAGCCGTATGCTGGAAGCCAACGTTATTGCCACCAGCGGACGCGCTGTAGAAGCGGCGGGAGACGTTGACGTTCTGCTGTTGGATAAAACCGGCACCATCACTCTGGGGAACCGCCAGGCCACGCAGTTTTTACCGGCGCACGCTGTCGGGGAGGAGGCGTTAGCCAGTGCTGCGCAACTTGCCTCACTGGCGGATGAAACCCCGGAGGGCCGCAGCATCGTGGTGCTTGCCAAGCAGAAATTCAACCTGCGGGAACGGGATCTGCAAAGCCTTGAAGCGACCTTTATTCCGTTTTCTGCACAGACCCGAATGAGCGGGGTCAATATCGGTCAGAAAATGCTGCGTAAAGGGGCTGCCGACGCAATCCGTCGTCATGTTGAAAGCAATGGCGGCCATTTCCCGGCGGAGGTTGAAGAGCTGGTCGCCTCGGTGGCGAAGAGAGGGGGAACGCCGTTAGTGGTCGCCGAAGGCAGTAGGGTGATGGGCGTGGTGGCGCTGAAGGATATTGTGAAAGGCGGCATCAAAGAGCGTTTTGCCGAGCTGCGCAAAATGGGGATCAAAACGGTGATGGTCACCGGGGATAATCCGCTTACCGCAGCGGCTATCGCCGCCGAAGCCGGTGTGGATGATTTCCTCTCCGAGGCGACGCCGGAAGCCAAACTGGCGCTGATCCGCCAGTATCAGGCCGAAGGGCGAATGGTGGCGATGACCGGCGATGGCACCAACGATGCCCCGGCGCTGGCGCAGGCTGACGTTGCGGTTGCCATGAACTCCGGAACTCAGGCGGCAAAAGAAGCGGGAAACATGGTGGATCTCGATTCTAACCCCACCAAGCTGCTGGAAGTGGTGCATATCGGTAAGCAGATGCTGATGACGCGGGGATCGCTGACCACCTTCAGCATTGCCAATGACGTCGCGAAATATTTCACCATTATCCCGGCGGCCTTTGCGGTAACGTATCCCCAACTGAATACGCTGAACGTGATGGGGCTGCACTCTCCGGCATCGGCCATTTTATCCGCCGTCATCTTCAACGCGCTGATAATTGTGTTGCTGATCCCCCTGGCGCTTAAAGGCATCAGCTATCGCCCGATGCCCGCCACCGCATTACTGCGTCGTAATCTGCTGGTTTATGGTGCCGGTGGTTTAGTGGTGCCGTTTATCGGCATCAAGCTGATCGACATCATTCTGACCCTGCTGGGTCTGGGTTAAGGAGAGAAGAGATGAATCTGTTACGTCCGGCATTTTCCCTGTTTATTCTGTTAACGCTGGTTGTCGGGGCAGGTTATCCCCTGTTGACTACCGGGCTTGCGCAACTGCTGTTTCCGCAGGCTGCTAAAGGCTCGCTGATTGAATACCACGGACAGGTGCGGGGTTCCGCTTTGATTGGCCAGAACTTCACCCGTCCGGACTATTTCCACAGCAGACCTTCGGCCACGGCGGAAATGCCCTATAACGCGCTGGCGTCTTCAGGCAGCAATCTGGCGGGAAGTAACCCGGCGCTGGATGATGCGGTTAAACAGCGTATCGCCGGTTTGCGTCAGGCTAATCCTGATGCAAGTAAAACCGTGCCGGTTGATTTGGTTACCGCTTCAGCAAGCGGACTCGATCCCCATATTTCTCCGGCTGCCGCACAATGGCAGATGCCACGCGTGGCGAAAGCCCGTAATCTGCCTGTAAGCGAAGTTCAGCGATTGATAGCAGTGAATACCAGCCAGCCGAAGCTCGGGTTTATCGGTGAGCCTGTGGTGAATGTCCTGCAGCTCAATATTGCGCTGGACGAGTTACAGAACTGACAGGAAGCGATATGACAGAAGAACCTTTGCGTCCCAATCCTGATGCCCTGCTGGCGCAAACCGGCCACGAGGAGCGGGGAAAACTGAAGATTTACTTCGGTGCCTGTGCGGGGGTGGGAAAAACCTGGGCGATGCTGCAGGAGGCGCGCAGATTGCGGGCGCAGGGGCTGGATGTCCTGATCGGCGTGGTGGAGACGCATGGACGCCAGGAAACTGCGGCTTTGCTGGAAGGGCTGGCTGTTCTCCCCAGGCGAACGGGTAAACATCATCACCATCAGGAGTTCGATATTGATGCGGCGCTGGCGCGTCGCCCGGCGGTGATCCTGATGGATGAACTGGCGCATTCGAACATCCGCGGTTCACGTCATCCCAAGCGCTGGCAGGATATCGACGAACTGCTGGATGCCGGTATTGATGTACTGACCACCGTTAACGTGCAGCATCTGGAAAGCCTGAATGATGTGGTCAGCGGAATAACCGGCATCCGGGTGCGCGAAACCGTCCCCGATCCTTTTTTTGATGCTGCCTCAGAGGTGGTGCTGGTTGATTTGCCTGCGGACGATCTTCGCCAGCGGCTGAAAGAGGGGAAAGTCTATGTAGGTGAGGGCGCGGAACGGGCGATCGAAAATTTTTTCCGTAAGGGGAATCTCTATGCATTGCGCGAACTGGCCCTGCGTCGCACAGCCGACCGCGTGGATGACCAGATTAAAATCTGGCGGGATACCCGTGGGCATGAAGAGAAAGTCTGGCACACGCGCGATGCCATTTTACTCTGCATAGGGGCGGGTGCAGGTAACGAAAAACTGGTCCGCGTTGCCGCCCGGCTGGCGGCAAAATTAGATTGCGAATGGCACGCCATTACCGTGGAAACCCCCACGCTTTATCGTCAGGGGGAGGCGCGCCGTCGTGCTATTTTGCGCACCTTACAACTTGCCCAGAATATGGGGGCAGTCACGGCAACGCTTTCCGATCCCGATGAAGCAAAAGCGACACTTCGCTACGCGCGTGAACATAATCTGGGGAAAATTGTGGTGGGCCGCCCCCATCGCCAGTGGCGATTTCCCGGCTTTCTGGCCAGTCGCTTTGCCAGCCGTCTCAGTCACCTTGGCCCCGATCTGGATCTGATCGTGGTCGCTCTGGACGATCACCCTGACCCGGCAGTGGCAAAATCACCAGAGGTACGTGGGACTTCCGGTAAATGGCGGCAAAAAATCAGGGGCTGTCTGGCGGCGGCGATGTTGTGTGCCGGCATAACCTTTTTCACTAAATGGCTGCTGCCCGATTTCTCGCCGACCAACCAGGTCATGATCTACCTGCTGGGCGTGGTGCTGATCGCTATCGGCTTTGGGCGACTTCCTTCAGTTTTTGCCTCGCTGCTGAATATTGTCGCCTTCGATCTCTTCTTTGTGGCGCCTGAATGGCAGTTTGCCGTGTCGGACGCCCAGTATCTGGTGACTTTTGCGGTGATGCTGGCCGTGGGCGTTATCACCGGTAATTTAACCGCCGGGGTGCGTTACCAGGCTCGTGTGGCAAGGCATCGTGAACAGAGGGCGCGCTACCTGTATGAGCTTGCCGGGGGGTTAAATCAGGCGCGGGATCCGGGCGAGCTGACCCGTATATGCCAGCGGGTGGTGAGCGCGGCGCTGTATGCCCGCTGTGAAGTGTGGCTGCCGGATCACCGGGGGGAGCTTGTCCCGCCGGCAGAGCCGATGCTTGATGTGGTGCCCGACAGCGCAATTATTAAATGGAGTTTTGATAAAGGGCAGGCTGCCGGTGCCGGAACGGATACCCTGCCTGGCGTGCCCTATAAAATCCTGCCATTGCGCTCATCCGGAAATCTGGGTTTACTGATTATCGAACCGAAAAATGCCCGCAATCTGATCATCCCGGAGCAGCAAAGGTTGCTTGATACTTTCTGTATGCTGATTTCCGGTGCCCTTGAACGGCTGGAACTGACGCGAAAAGAGCAGGTTTCACGGCTGGCAGCAGAGCGTGAGGAATTAAGAAACTCCCTGCTGGCGGCCCTGTCGCATGATTTGCGCACGCCGCTCACCGTGCTGTCCGGCCAGGCTGAGATCCTGGCGCTGGATCTCTCCGCCAGCGGCTCTGCATACGCCCGGCAGGCTGGTGATATCCGCATGCAGACGCTGAGCACCATCCGGCTGGTGAATAATATGCTGGATATGGCGCGTATTGAAGATGCGGGCTTTCGCCTGCGCACTGACTGGATCTCGCTGGAAGAGGTTGTCGGCAGCGCGATAAAATCCCTGGAGATGTTGCTGCCTGCTGAAAAAATCAGGCTGGATCTCCCCGATAAAATGATCCTTTTACAGGCGGATGGCCCGTTACTGGAGCGGGTTTTTGTCAACCTGATGGAAAATGCCATTAAATATGCCAGCGCTGAAAATGACATTATTGGCATCCGCGCCCGTGAGCTTTGCGGAGAAATAGAGATCGGGATCTGGGATAGTGGTCCGGGTTTACCCGCGGGAAAAGAGAAGACCCTCTTTGAAAAATTTACCCGCGGAGAGAGTGAGTCCGCCATTCCCGGTGTCGGCATGGGGCTGGCAATTTGCCGGACAATTGTTGAGATGCATCAGGGCACAATCCAGGCCTGTAATCGCCCGGAAGGGGGAGCCTGCTTTACTTTTGTTTTGCCCTTACCACCCGGGCCTGCTCCTGAGGCCATACTGGAAGAGACGCCGTGAAAAGTATTCTGGTTATTGATGATGAAAAGCAGATCTGTCGGCTGTTAACGACGTCGCTGGAGCGTGATGAATTCAAAGTTTATGAAGCCGAAAACCTGGCGCGCGGGCTGAGTACCGCCGCGTCACGGCAGCCCGATCTGGTGATCCTGGATTTGGGTTTGCCGGATGGGGATGGGGTGGATTTTATCCGTGAATTCCGCCAGTGGAGTAATAAACCTATCATTGTTTTGTCCGCCCGTTCGGGGGAAGAAGATAAAATTGAAGCCCTGGATGCCGGTGCCGATGATTTTCTCTGTAAGCCTTTCGGTATCGGCGAGCTTCAGGCGCGGGTTCGTGTCGCGTTGCGCCGGACGGAGATCGATAAAGAGCAGGTAGTCGCTTTTTCAGACATTATTGTCAATCTTAACGCCCGCACCGTGCTGCGCAAGGGCGAACATATTCATCTGACGCGAACGGAATTCCGGCTTCTGGCGCTGCTGATCGGCAATCCGGGAAAGGTACTGACACAATCCCAGATCCTAAAACAGGTGTGGGGACCTTCCGCCAGCAACAGCCAGTATTTACGTATCTATATGGGGCATCTGCGTCAGAAGCTGGAGGAGTCAACGGCCCGGCCCCGACACTTCATCACCGAAAATGGCGTTGGCTATCGTTTCGTTCAGTGACGGCGGCCACCAGCACTTTGACCCCCAGCGCTTCAAACGCCCTGACCGAGTCGGCTGAAATTCCGCTGTCGGTGATCAGATACTGAATATTGCTCCAGTCGCAGGGCAGAGCAAACATCGACACCTTGTCAATTTTGCTGGAGTCAGCCACCACATAGACGGTGCTGGCCGAGTTGATCATCGCGCTTTTAACCTTGATATCGGTTTCGCTGGGAAAACTTAAGCCCAGTTTTGGCGAGATACAGGCGGTGGCGAGAAACAGTTTTTCGGCCAGCACGTTTTCAAAGAAGCTCGCCGCTTTCTCACCGGAAGTGGAAAGGGTCGGGAATTTAAAGGTCCCGCCGGTCAGCAGGATGTTGACCCCAGGCTCCCCCCGAGCATCAGCGCGATGTTCACGGCGGTGGTGACCACGGAGAGTCTGTTAATGTGGCCAAGGTACTGGGCAATAGAGGTGGTGGTGGTGCCGGAATCGAAAATCACCGTATCACCATTTTCAATATGCTGGGCGGCCAGCCGGCCAATGGCGTCCTTTTCATCCAGGTGAGTCTGCCGTTCCAGCATCAGGGCACCGGTATTCTGTTTGCCGGTCATCAACGTGGCACCGCCATGATAACGCTGAACATAACCCTCTTTCTGCAATACCCGAAGATCGGTACGGATGGTGGCCTCTGTAAGATCAAACACTTCTGTCAGCATTTTCACAGTCACGGTGCCATCCTCGCGGATCATCTCCAGGATTTTTTCCCGCCGCTGCTGCATATCCGCTAATTGTTCACTTTTGCTTTTCAACCGAAAATCTCCCTTCCCGTGCTGAGCTGACTGGAACCCGCGCCAGGCCCGATGCCAAATACTAACCCCGCTATCGCCTGAATGCGAGTCCGCCTGGCGACCCTTTCGTTTTCGAATGAAAGTGTATTCGGGTTGACGCCGTTGATTTTACACAGGTTTTCAGCATTTTCGTCCCTGTCGGCCCCGTCATTCAGGCGTCTGCTGCTGATAAATCAACGGGTTACACTTTCGCATGGCTTTTGTTCGAAGTTTGATCCACCCCACAATATGGCTTAAAACGATAGCGTATATTTTTATTCGAAAACGAATGGGCCGCAGAACTGATCGGCTAATCCGGTCCCCGGCATTAAAGACGGAGGTAATGATGGACTTTCAGGCAATCAAACAGACTGCGCGTCAGGCCCGGCGCTATGTCCTGCAAATGAATCATCGGGCGGGGAAGGGGCACACCGGTGCTGACCTCTCGGAAGTGGACATCATCTGTACGCTGTTTATGGGGGTGATGGATCGCGGTGCTGAACGTCCGGATCAGGATCGCTTTATTCTCTCAAAAGGCCACGGGGCAGGGGGACTTTACTGTAGCGCAGCGGCAATGGGGCTGCTTGATCCGGCGGTGCTTGATCAGTTTATGGGCGATGACACCCTGCTGGCCGGGCATCCGGTAAGGCAGAAGCTGCCGGATCTGGTGGAGATCAACTCCGGAGGCCTCGGACATGGCCTGCCGATTGGCGTGGGTCTGGCGCTGGGCAACAAACTTTCCGGGCTGGGGCATCGTCGTGCCTTTGTGCTGCTGGGCGATGGCGAACTGGCAGAGGGCTCGAACTGGGAAGCCGCAATGTCGGCCAGCAAATACAAGCTCGATAACCTGATTGCCATCGTCGATCGCAATCGCCTGCAACTGGCGGGCAAAACCGAAGACATCATGCCGCTGGAACCGCTCGCCGACAAATGGCTGGCGTTTGGTTTTGAAGTGCTGGAGTGCGACGGGCACGATCCGCAGGCTATCGCTGAGGCGGTCAACCAGCCTTCAACCGGTAAACCCAGGGTGATCCTTGCCACCACCGAAAAAGGCCACGGCATCTCCTTTATGGCGAATGTTCCGGCCTGGCACCATTCCGTTCCCAATGATGAGCAACTGGCCCTTGGGCTGGCTGAGCTGGAGGAAAAATAATGCAAGACTTACGCGACGCCGTAATCGCCACGCTGGTGGAAGAGCAGACCAGGGGGGCAAACCTCAGCGTGATGGTCGCTGATTCCACCTCCACATCCAAAATTGCCCCGTTTGAAAAAGCCTTTCCGGACCGGGTAATCAACGTCGGCATTGCCGAACAGAATATGATCGGGATGGCTGCGGGTATGGCACTCAGTGGCCGCACCGTGTTTACCGCTAATGCGGCACCTTTCCTGTTTGCCCGCTCTAACGAGCAGGTGAAAAACGACATCTGCTATACCGAAACCAACGTAAAAATGCTGGGGCTGAACGCTGGCTTTGCCTACGGGCCGCTGGGCGCTACTCACCACTGCACCAATGACATTGCCATCGCCCGCACCTTTGGCAACCTGCAAATTTTCGCCCCTGCAGATGCGGTGCAGGCCAGCGCCGTCGCCCGTTACGCCATTCAACATAACGGGCCGGTCTACATCCGCATGGACAGTGACAAAGTGCCGGTGTTGCATGGGGAAGAGTATCAGTTTGTACCGGGTAAACCTGAAGTGCTGCAACAGGGCAAGGAGACCATTGTGTTTTGTCTGGGCACGCTGGCTCATGAAGCGCTGGCCGCTAAAAACGACAGCATCACCATTGTTTCCCTGCCTTCTCTCTGGCCACTTGATGAGGCCGCCGTGGTGAAACTGATCGGCGCACATCAGCTGGTGATCACCATGGAGGAGCACTCACTGAGCGGCGGTCTGAGCAGCATAATTGGCGAAATCCTGCATAAGCACGGCCTGCGTCAGCGCTTCACGCCGCTGGGCATTCCGGCGCATGAATTCACCCACAGCAGCAGCCGTGCTGCGCTGCGCAGCCAGTTCCGTATTGATGCGGAAGGATTGCGCACCACCCTGCAACATATCGTCGCCGCCGCCTGAGGAGAGCCGCTGATGAGCAATGAATACGATGTCAATCTGCGCTACGGCGTGGACACCAGCATGGATCTGAGTGGCAAAGTAGCGGTAGTCACCGGGGGGCTGGGTGGCATTGCAATGGCCAGCAACAGGATGCTGCTGGAAAAGGGCGCCTGCCTGGCGCTGCTCTATCCGGCTTTTGAGCAGGCTAAAGTCAGCGATGTGGCCGGGCAGTTCAGTGCCGAACGCGTGCAGTTTGTGGAGTGCGACGTCACCGATCCCGCCTCGGTAGAACAGGCCATCAGCCAGGTCGAGGCGCATTATGGCCATATCGATATTCTGGTTAACTGCGCCGGGTATGTGATGTTGCAGCCGGTGCTGGAAACCGACTTTGCGGAGTGGCAGAAGCAGGTTGCCGTGAACCTCACCGGGCCTTTCCTCTGCTCGCAGGCGGTGGCTAAACGGATGGTAAAAGCCGGTAAGGGCGGGAAAATCATCAATATCGCCTCACAGGCTGCTTCCATCGCCATCGATAATCATGTCGCTTACACCTCGGCCAAAGCCGGGCTGCTGGGCATGACAAAGGTGATGGCGAAAGAGTTTGCGCCACACAAAATTAACGTTAATACGCTTTCACCGACCGTGGTGCTGACACCGATGGGCGAAAAAGCCTGGCGGGGAGAAAAAGGGGAAGCGATGAAGCAGCTGATCCCGATGGGACGCTTTGCTTATACCGATGAAATTGCCGCCGCCGTGCTGTTCTTTGCCAGCAACGGCAGCGACATGATCACCGGGGCCGATCTGATGATCGATGGCGGATTTACCATCTGGTAAGGCTTCGCTGACCCTGACGCAATACCCTACGCGCTGTACCTACAATAATGAGAGAACATCCTATGAACATGCGTTTAACCGTATTAGCCGTTGCCACAGCCTGTACTTTTTCGCACGCGGCGCTGGCGGCCGATAAAGGCACCATCATGATAATGGTGAACTCGCTGGATAACCCCTATTACGCCTCAGAAGCGAAAGGGGCCAATACCAAAGCGCAGGAGTTAGGCTACAAAACTTCCGTGCTGTCACACGGCGAAGATGTCAAAAAACAGAGCGAACTGATTGATGCCGCGATCGGGAAAAAAGTGCAGGGAATTATTCTGGACAACGCCGATTCCACGGCCAGCGTCGCCGCCATTCAGAAAGCCAAAGATGCCGGGATCCCGGTGGTGCTGATCAACCGTGAAATCCCGGTTGATAACGTCGCGCTGGAGCAGATCACCCACAACAACTTCCAGGCCGGATCTGACGTGGCTAACGTCTTTGTTGAACAGATGGGCGAGAAGGGCAGCTATGCCGAACTGACCTGTAACCTGGCGGATAATAACTGCGTCACCCGTTCCAAATCCTTCCACCAGGTGCTTGACCAGTACCCCGATATGAAAAGCGTGGCGCGTCAGGATGCCAAAGGCACGCTGATCGACGGCAAACGCATTATGGACAGTATTCTGCAGGCGCATCCGGATGTGAAGGGCGTGATCTGCGGTAATGGCCCGGTGGCGCTGGGCGCGATTGCGGCGCTGAAAGCGGCAGGCCGCAACGATGTGATTGTGGTTGGCATTGATGGCAGCAACGATGAACGTGAGGCGGTGAAGGCCGGCACGCTGAAAGCCACCGTGATGCTCCAGGCTCAGGCCATTGCCGCTCAGGGCGTGACCGATCTGGACAACTTTATTCAGAAGGGCACCAAACCTGAGAAGCAGCGCGTGATGTTCCGCGGCATTCTGATCACCCCGGAAAACGCCGCCAAAGTGCAGGACTTTAACTTCAAATCCTAAAGCGTGAGACTGCTGCGCCCCTGCGGGGGCGCGAAGGAGAATCCCTATGTCCAGGCGAGTCTGGCTGGCAATGGCCGCGTTGGTGCTTGGCGGCTGTCGCATCGTGTCACAACAGGAATTAGCCGACCTGAAAAATCCCCCCAACCCAAAAATGGCAAACATCACCAGCACTTATCAGCAGCAGATCGTGCCGCAGGTGGTGAAGGATGCCAGACCCCTGGGAGAGGTGATGAAGGATCTGGCTGCCGCTAAGGATATCGACAGTGCCTGTAAGCAGTTTGGTTACCGCAGTCAGGAAGAGAATCCCTGTATTTTTACGGTGAAAGTCAGCGGCAGCATCTCCGCGGTGAATACCACCTCCCGCAGCGGGAAAATGACGGTGAAAGATGTCGGCGGCCAGCAAGTTGTGGTGCAGATCGGCCCAATCATTCGTGGCACTGCCCTGCGGGATGTCTATAAGGGCGCAAGCTATCAGGACTTCAACGACCAGGTGATGTTTGGTGATTACGGCAAGGCGATCAATACCCTGGCTTCAGCAGAGGTGAAAAAACTGCAGCCGAAAGTGGGCGATCGCGTGGAAGTGGATGGCGTGTTCAGCAGTTGGGACCTGCCCCAGACCCCTCCGGATATCACCCCGGCCCGCGTTGTCCGGCAACAGGAGTAGATTATGGCGCACAGTGAAGCGGATCTCCTGACCCCGGCTAGCGCACAGTCAGAAGTGATTATCGAAACCCGCAACGTTTCCCGCCTCTATCCCGGCGTCACCGCGCTGGATCAGGTGGACTATCGCGTATACCGCAACAAGGTCAACGTGCTGATCGGGGAAAACGGGGCCGGTAAATCTACCATGATGAAAATGCTGGCGGGGGTGGAAGTGCCGTCGTCCGGTCAGATCCTGCTGGAAGGCGAGCCGGTTGCGCTGCACTCCACGCAGCAGGCAGAGAAACACGGGATCAGCATCATCTTCCAGGAGCTGAACCTGTTCCCGAACATGAACGTGATGGACAACATTTTTATTGGCAACGAGTTTTTCCAGCGCGGCGTGATCAACGAAAAATACCAGTACCAGCTGGCGAAAGCGCTGCTGGAGCGGCTGGAGCTGGATGTGGATCCCTGGTCACAACTGGGTGAGCTGGGCATCGGCCATCAGCAGCTGGTGGAGATCGCCAGGGCGCTCTCCAAAGACACCAAAGTGCTGATCATGGATGAACCGACCTCAGCGCTGAGCCAGTCAGAAGTCCGGGTGCTCTTCAACGTCATTGCCGCGCTTAAGCGCCGTGGTGTGACCATTATCTACATCTCCCACCGGCTGGAAGAGCTGATGGAGATTGGCGATCACATCACCATTTTCCGCGACGGGCGCTTTATCTCCGAACGGGAAGTGCGTGATGCCAGCGTGCCGTGGATTATTGAACAGATGGTCGGCGACAAGAAAAAGCATTTTGATTATCAGGCTGCAGAGCAGGGCGATGCCGTGCTGAACGTCAGTGGCCTGACGGCGCTGGCGCAAAACGGTGGCTACAAGCTTAACGATGTCAGCTTCTCGTTGCGCAAAGGTGAAGTGGTGGGCATTTATGGCTTGCTGGGCGCGGGCAGAACCGAGCTGTTTAAGGGGCTGATCGGGCTGATGTCCTGTCAGAGCGGCAGCGTCACGCTGAACGGTGAATGTCTGGATAAACGCAATTTCCAGTACCGGCTGAAAAAAGGCATCGCGCTGGTGCCGGAAGATCGCAAAGGCGAAGGGGTGATCGAGCTGATGTCGATCAAAACCAATATGACCCTGAGCGACCTCAGCCTGCGCGGATTCCGCAAAGCGCTGAACCTGCTTAATCCGCAAAAAGAGGCGGTTCGCGTCAACGAGATGATTGAGCGCCTGGCGATCAAAGTCAGCGATGCCGAACTGCCGATTACTTCGCTGAGCGGCGGCAATCAACAAAAAGTGGTGCTGGGCAAGGCGCTAATGACCCGTCCCGAAGTGGTGCTGCTGGATGAGCCCACGCGCGGCATTGACGTGGGCGCCAAAACCGACGTCTACCACCTGATTGGATCCATGGCCCGACAGGGGCTGGCCGTGATGTTTTCTTCCTCGGAACTGGATGAGGTGATGGCGCTGGCCGACCGCATCCTGGTGATGGCGGATGGAAAAATTACCGCCGATCTCTCACGGGCTGAAGCCACCCGCGAGCGGCTTATCACGGCTTCGACTCCACATGATTAGCCTGTGTTCCGGGCGTTGAGGACAACACCATGAATCAGAAATACCTGCTTTATATGTATCTGCTGAAGGCCCGTACGTTTATCGCGCTGCTGATCGTCATTGGCTTTTTCAGCGTGATGGTGCCGAACTTTTTAACCCCTTCCAACCTGCTGATCATGACTCAGCACGTGGCGATCACCGGCCTGCTGGCCATCGGCATGACGCTGGTGATCCTCACCGGCGGCATTGACCTTTCGGTGGGCGCCGTGGCCGGGATTTGCGGCATGGTTGCCGGGGCATTGTTGACCAACGGTATCCCACTCTGGGGCGGCAACGTGCTGTTCCTTAACGTGCCGGAAGTGATCCTGGTGGTGGCGGTGTTTGGGGTCATTGTGGGTCTGATCAACGGAACGGTTATCACCCGTCTTGGCGTGGCCCCCTTTATCTGTACGCTGGGCATGATGTATGTGGCACGCGGTGCGGCGCTGCTGTGGAACGACGGCAGCACCTATGCCAACCTGGTCGGCATGCCGCCGCTGGGTAACACGGGGTTTGCCATCCTCGGCTCTGGCACCCTGCTGGGCGTCTATATCCCGATCTGGCTGATGGTGGGCTTCCTGCTGTTGGGGCTCTATATCACCCGTAAAACGCCGCTTGGCCGCTATATCTACGCCAGCGGCGGCAACGAATCGGCGGCGCGCCTGGCCGGGGTGCCCATCATTAAAGTGAAAGTGTTTGTCTATGCGTTTTCTGGCCTGTGTGCCGCGCTGGTGGGGCTGATTGTGGCTTCCCAGTTGCAGACGGCGCACCCGATGACCGGCAACATGTTTGAGATGGATGCCATCGGCGCCACGGTGCTGGGCGGTACTGCGCTGGCGGGCGGGCGCGGGCGGGTTTCAGGGTCGATTATCGGCGCTTTTGTTATCGTCTTCCTCGCGGACGGCATGGTGATGATGGGCGTCAGCGATTTCTGGCAGATGGTGATCAAAGGTTTGGTGATCGTCACCGCCGTGGTGATTGACCAGTTCCAGCAACGCCTGCAGAGCAAAGTCGTGCTGATGCGTCGTCATGAAAAAAAGCAGGTGGCCGCGCCGCTCTCTGAGGTGACCCATGGCTAGAGAGTTGATAATTGCGCTGGATGAAGGCACCAGCAATGTGAAAGCGGTAGCAATTGATGCTCGCGGAGACGTGGTGACCAAAGCTTCCCGGCCACTGACCATAGAAACACCTCACTCTGGCTGGGTGGAGCAGGATGGCATGATGCTGCTGAACGCCTCGCTGACCGTGC
This sequence comes from Erwinia sp. E_sp_B01_1, assembly GCF_036865545.1. Lineage (NCBI taxonomy): Bacteria > Pseudomonadati > Pseudomonadota > Gammaproteobacteria > Enterobacterales > Erwiniaceae > Erwinia > Erwinia sp. E_sp_B01_1. Next base: position 1,971,223 of record NZ_CP142208.1, read on the forward strand.
TGAGGGAGGTGATCCAGTCGGTGGGTGAGGATCGTGTGGCTGCTCTGGCCATCAGCAATCAGCGCGAAACGGCCATCGGCTGGGAGAGAGCAAGTGGCAGGCCCCTTGCGCCGGCCATTACCTGGCAGTGTTCCCGTTCCTCCGCCTTCTGTGAACAACTGAGGCGGGATCAGCAGGAAGAGCTGATTCGCTCGGTGACCGGATTGCCCGTTGCGCCGCTGTTTTCCGCCTCCAAAATGCGCTGGCTACTGGATAACAGTGCTGACGGCATGGCGCGGGCCCGCAACGGCGAGATTTGCCTGGGGACCATCGATGCCTGGCTACTGTGGCATTTTACCGGCGGCAGGCAGTTCCGCTGCGATACCTCGAATGCGGCACGCACGCAGTTACTGAATCTGCAAACCGGCGAGTGGGACGAAAGTATGCTGGCGCTGTTTGGTCTGCCGCGGGTAGCGCTGCCGGAAATCTGCGCCTCCAGCGGCCTGTTCGGCACCACCAGCGGGCTTTCCGGCATTCCTGACGGGCTGCCTGTTATGGCAATGGTCGGCGATTCCCACGCCGCGCTTTACGGCCACGGGCTGGGTAAGTTGGGTGGCGTAAAAGCGACTTATGGCACTGGTTCCTCGGTGATGGCGCCATTACTGATGCCGGATACCAGCATTGTCCAGCTGGCAACCACCGTCGCCTGGCATGATGGCGAACGCCTGGTTTACGGGCTGGAGGGCAACATCCCTCACACCGGCGATGGCGTGGCGTGGATGGCGCAGGCTACCGGCCTGACAGACGGCAAGGGCCAGGTGCTGAGCCGGGCCCTGCACGAGCTACCTGCGAGTATCGACTCCACGCTGGGCGTCTATTTTGTGCCAGCGCTGACCGGAACCGGTGCGCCCTGGTGGGACGATCAGGCCCGTGGCGTCATTTGCGGCCTCAGCCGGGGCGTTACGCCTGCTCATCTGATCCGCGCCTCGCTGGAAGCTATCGCCTACCAGATTGCTGATGTGATTACCGCGATGCGACAGCACCCCGATTTCCATCTGGAAACGCTGATGGTGGACGGTGGACCCACGCAGAACCCGTGGCTGATGCAGTTTCAGGCGGATTTACTCGGCTGTCCGGTAGCCCGGAGCGTCACTCCGGAGCTTTCTGCACTGGGGGCAGGGCTGCTGGCTCGCCGGGCGTTTGAACAGCTCAGTGACAGCCAGCTCACCGCTTTGCTGCCGGAACACGATCGCTGGCTGCCTGATGAAGCCCGTCACCAACAATTGTTGCAGAGCTGGCAAGGCTGGCGCGAAGCGGTGCAGCGCACCCTCTGGCAGCCTGCTGCCCAGACTCATTAAGGAGAAGAGAATGAAACGTAATTTTCAGGGTAAAACGGTAGTAATTACCGGAGCCTGCCGCGGAATTGGGGCCGGTATCGCCGAGCGCTTTGCTCAGGACGGGGCGAATCTGGTGATGGTTTCCAATGCGGAGCGGGTGTATGAAACGGCAGAAAAACTCAAGGCCGCTTACGGCAGTGAGATCCTCGCGCTACAGGTTGATGTTACCGACGAAGCCCAGGTGCAGCATCTTTATCAGGAAGCTGCAGCACGCTTTGGCACCATTGATGTGTCCATCCAGAATGCCGGGGTGATCACCATTGATTACTTCGACAAAATGCCGAAGTCGGACTTCGAAAAAATTCTGGCAGTGAACACCACCGGCGTCTGGCTGTGCTGCCGGGAAGCGGCTAAATATATGGTAAAGCAGCAGTCAGGCAGCCTGATCAACACCTCTTCCGGCCAGGGCCGTCAGGGCTTTATCTACACTCCGCACTATGCTGCCAGTAAAATGGGCGTGATCGGCATTACTCAGAGCCTTTCACAGGAGCTGGCGCCGTGGAACATCACCGTGAACGCCTTTTGCCCCGGCATCATTGAAAGTGAAATGTGGGATTACAACGACCGGGTCTGGGGCGAGATCCTCAGCACGGAAGAGAAGCAATACGGCAAGGGCGAGCTGATGGCCGAATGGGTGCAGAATATCCCGCTGAAGCGCGCCGGACAGCCGCAGGATGTCGCCGGGCTGGTGGCCTTTTTAGCCTCCGATGATGCGCGGTATATCACAGGACAAACCATCAACGTCGACGGCGGGCTGATTATGTCGTGAGGTTGTGACGGGTTGCCGGAGCGTCCAGGCAATCTGGTCCCGTCCGGCAATTTGTCGCTTTCCTGGGGACGTTATTTGTTGCCGGAGCGTCCAGGTAATCTGGTCCCGTCCGGCAATTTGTCGCTTCCCAGGGGTCGTTATTCGTTGCCGAACCGCCCAATCAAACCGGCCGCACCCAGCGTGTGGCCCTTCAGCTTGCTCAGCAGTTCCTCCCGGGTCAATCCCTGCCCCAGGCCGTTGGCCGGTAAATCTGTGGCAATCAGCGTGAAGTTATAATGGTGCTGACCGCTTCCTGCCGGCGGGCAGGGGCCATAATAGCGGATCGTTCCCGGCGTGTTTTTGCCACCGGTATAGCCTTTGCCGTCGCTGAGTTCACCCCGGGCAAAGCTGGTACGCTGGAAAGGGATGTTATAAGCCACCATATGATTTACCCCCAGCCCCTTTGCGCCAACGGGATCCACTATCGTCAGGGCAAAACTTTTGGTGCCTTCAGGCGGGTTATTCCAGCTTAAAGCGGGGGAGATGCCTTCGCCGGTGCAGCTGGCGTTGCCTTTGGCGTTACCTGCAAAGGTTTTTGCCATCAGATCGTTATCATTAAAGTCCGGAGAATTCAGGGTAAAAACTGGCGCGGCACTGGCAGCCACAGAACAGGCCAGCAGAGAGATGCAGAACAACGTTTTTTTCATCAGGCAGCTCCTTTTTAAGAATATGTCTGAATCCTGGTGGATAAATGCCCGATCTGCCAGTGCCTTACCGTTACTTTTGTGTTAATTACCCCCCGCTGATGGTGCCGTCAGGGGGCAAACCTGTGCTAAGCTAACCTTTCACTAATTTTGTGAGCTGTAATACGTTTTTGCTTATAAATCAGTGTTGCCAGACGGCAATAAATGAGGTTATGAAAAAATTTTTCCCAATTCGCTCCTACAGCGGTGCGCTGGTGCTGTTTCTGGCCGGTGGTGCTGAACTCCCTGTCGCGCAGGCGTTGACAATGGATACCCGTGTCGCCGATGCGCCCTTTGACGATCCTGCCCGTTTCAGCCAGTCACTTCCGGATTTAGGCAGCCAGAGTAACGATGACTCTGCGCTGGCTAAGCGTGTGGCTCAGGCGATGAAAACCATTGGTGAAGCCAGTATGAGCAGTGACGACGATCAGTCACTGGGCAACGAAGCCGGGCAGTGGGCATTTAACCATTTTCGTGATGAAGCGGTCAGACGAGCCGAAACTGAAGGGCAGGATCTGTTATCACCCTACGGCAAGGCTAACCTGTCGTTGATGGTGGATATGAAAGGCAGCTTCGACGGCACTTCCGCCGAGCTTATTACGCCCTGGGCCGATAACTATCAGTACCTCACCTTTAGCCAGTTGGGCGTTCAGCAAACGGATTACGGGCTGGTGGGCAATGCCGGTCTGGGACAGCGCTGGGTCGCCGGAAAGTGGCGGTTGGGCTATAACGCGTTTATCGATCAGCTTTTTGAGTCTAACCAGCAGCGGGGCTCGCTGGGGGCCGAAGCCTGGAGCGACTATCTGCGTTTTTCCGCCAACTATTACCAGCCGCTTTCGGGCTGGCGGATGCAGACTCACCAGAATGATATGCGCATGGCGCGCGGCTATGACATTACGACTCAGGGCTACCTGCCATTTTATCGTCAGTTGGGCGTGTCGCTGAGTTATGAGCAATATCTGGGCGACAATGTCGATCTGTTTAACAGCGGGACGCTGGGCACCAATCCTGCTGCGATTGAACTTGGCGTCAGTTATACGCCTGTACCGCTGTTTACCGTCACCGCTTCGCACAAAACAGCCGATACCGGTGAGACTCAGGATCAGTTTGGCCTGAAGATGAACTATCAGATTGGTGTGGCGCTCAGCAAGCAGCTCTCTGCGGATAACGTGGCGGCGGCTCGTTCGCTCAGCGGCAGCCGTTACGATGCGGTGAACCGGAATAATTCCCCGGTGATGGAGTTCCGCCAGCGTAAAACGTTGTCGGTGTTCCTTGCCACGCCGCCGTGGCAGGTCCAGCCTGGTGAGACACTGCCGCTGAAATTGCAGATCCGCAATGCCAATACGATCAAGGCAATAAGCTGGCAGGGTGATACTCAGGCGATGAGCCTGACGCCACCGGCGAGCAATACAGATACGCAGGGCTGGAGCGTGATTGTCCCCGCCTGGGACAGTACCGAAGGGGCAAGCAATGAGTACCGGCTTTCCGTCACCCTGGAGGACAGTAAGCAGCAGCGAGTGACTTCAAACTGGATTACGCTGAAGCTGGTGCCGCCAGTGACTTTACAAAGCGCAGCGGTAAATCAATTTGATTTAATGGCTCCTTTATCTGGCGGCTAGGACGAATGCCTTATTGGCGCAAAGAGTCAATAAGGCACCCACAAATAAATGTGACTTTACTCACAAAAAATAGCTGGGCAGCGCTGCTGGAATTTGCCAGAATTCGGAAAAATCCTTCTCATCTGCCATCATGATAATCCGTCCGCATCGCCACTGGTTTGTTCGTTTGTTCGCCTGGCACGGTTCCGTGCTGCCCGGCATTCTGTTTCGCCTCGGCCTGAATTTGATGATATCGATTGTGGCGATTTTCTGCCTCGACTGGTATGAAACGTTGGGGGTGAAGCTGACGCTGGCGCCATTCAGCCTGCTTGGTGTCTCTATTGCCGTCTTCCTTGGGTTTCGTAACAGCGTCTGTTATGCGCGGTTTACCGAAGCCAGGCTGTTATGGGGAGGATTGCTGATCGCCTGCCGGACCATTATGCGTCAGGTGCAGGCTATTTCCCCCGCCGATGCACCGCGAATAAGCGCGCTGTTAATGGCCTTCTGTTACAGCCTGAAGCATCAGTTGCGGCGTACGGATCCGCGTGAGGATCTGCAACGTTATCTCGGTGATGAAACTGAGGATGTGCTCAGGCGCCGTGCGCCAACGAATGTGATTGAGATGAAGATTTCCCAGTGGCTGGGGGATCAGCGCCGCAGCGGAGCTGTTTCAGATATCGTGTATACCCAGCTGGATAACAGTATTAATCAGTTGTCGCATGTTCTTGGCGGCTGCGAGCGGCTGGCAAGTATGCCGTTGCCTTTTGCTTATGGTTTGTTGCTACACCGCACTGTTTATCTTTTCTGTTCTCTTTTGCCTTTTGCGCTGGTGCCGGACTTGCATTACATGACGCCGCTGGTTTCTGTGTTTATTTCCTACACATTTTTGTCGCTGGATGAGCTGGCAGAGGAGCTGGAGATGCCGTTTGGCTTCGCCAATAATCATCTGCCTATGGATGCGATGTGCGCAAATATCGAGATCAATTTGCTGGAGATGAACAATCAGCGCGAGCTGCCAGAGACCCCGGTGCCGGACAGGCATTACAGGCTGACTTAAGGTCAAAGCTGGGCGCGGTGGTATGGCGTCATCTGAGACTGTTGCCCAGGTTTAAGGTCAAAAGCTGTCCCGGTGCTAAGGCGTCACCAGGGTTTAAGGTCAAAAGCTAGCCCGGTGCTAAGGCGTCACCAGGGGGCCTGTTATCCGGGACGTCGTGAATCCGTCCCTGGAGACTTCGCAGCCACGTCCATGTGGCTGAGACCCGGCTAACAGGCCCCCTGGCGCCACCCCTCATCTTCAGTGTTGTTGGTTAATCTAGTGGTCGCACAGGTGAAAGCCGGTTGGTTTTGAAATGCCCCGTCTCCACCAGACAAAACAGAAGCTTAGGGGTGGGGAGAGTGGGCTGATAAGCAAAGCGTCCCGGCACATGGACGTGCCGGGCCGAGCTGTCATGGATGACGCTTTTTGCGTCTTTGTGTTCAGCCCACTCTCCCCGACCTTGCCACCTGAACAAACAGGCAACCAGCTTTAGAGCTACCAGCCAACCACTCTCCCCGACCTTGCCACCTGAACAAACAGGCAACCAGCCTTAGAGCTACCAGCCAAACACTCTCCCCGACCTTGCCACCTGAACAAACAGGCAACCAGCTTGAGAGCTACCAGCCAACCACTCTCCCCAACCCTGCCACCTGAACAAACAGGCAACCAGCTTTAGAGCTACCAGCCAAACACTCTCCCCAACCCTGCCACCTTAACCTTCAGAAGACCCGCCCGCAGGATCGGAAAAGGGCCCGGCTGGGCCCTTTGGATAATCCCCTTCCATCGACACAGGCAGAAGAGGCTGAGGGGTTCACTCTCCGATCAGAACTGGTAAGTCAGACCCACTGCAGTGATGTCATCATCCGCCAGACCCAGCGCGTTATCGCTGTCCAGCAGATTGATGCGGTATTCGGTATAGAACACCATGTTCTTGTTGAAGTAATAGTTGGCACCCACGCTGACATACTTGTAAATGTCCGCACTGCCAATATCTTCAATATCCTTAGCCCTGGAAGAAACATAGGCCAGAGAAGGGCGGAAACCGTTAATAAACTGATACTGCGCCACGACTTCAAAATTCTGCGCTTTATTGGCAAAACCCCCACTGATTGGGGTCGCATTATGCGTCTGGCCATATATTGCCGCCAGATAAATCTGGTTAGCATCATACTTAATCGCCGTGGCCCATAATTCCGCACGATCGCCTTCTCCACGCGCTGCCTGATTCTGGGCCGTCGTGCGATCAATGTTGGCATATGCGCCCGTCAGACTCAGACCGAAATCAAAATCATAAGCTAAAGAGGTGGCATAACCATCTCCATTTGCACGGCGCACGGTATTGGTCCCGCTACGCTCATTCTTGCCCTGATACTGGGCCGCCACGCTCAGCCCATCAACCAGACCGAAGAAATTACTGTTACGCCAGGTCGCCACGCCGGTCGAGCGACCCGCCAGGAAAGCATCTGTATAAGCAGAGTCGCCACCAAATTTCGGCAGCATATCGGTGTAGGCCAGCGCATCGTAAATCAGGCCATAGTTACGGCCATAGTCAAATGAACCCACATCACCAAACTTCAGGCCTGCATAGCCCAGACGGGTTTTATTGCCGGTCTGAGCATCATCGCCTTCGGAATTATTCAACTGGAATTGATATTCCCAGCGGCCATAGCCAGTCAACCTGTCGGTAATTTGTGTCTGGCCTTTAAAGCCCAGACGGGCATAGCTGACGTCGCCATTATTAGCGTCATCTGAGGAGAAAAAGTGACCGGCGTTAACCTTACCGGTGAGATCCAGTTTATTAGACTCTTTGTTATAAATCTCAGCGGCGTTAACGCTGCTAATCCCGAGGAGGGCAGGAATAGCCCATACCAGAAAATTACGCTTCATCATCAAATGTCCCTGTAAAAAATTTATAGTTAAAGGCGTCGAAATGCGCCGGATAAGAAAATGACACAACTCAATATGTCATAAAAACTAAATATATGTAACATTTTGTAAAATATACTCTTCTATCATCATTTTCGATGATGTTTAGTATTTGTTTAACTTACCTATGCATTTTTCTTATTTTTATAATTGCGGGTATTAATGACAATTAAAATCATAATTTATTGATTTTACTGTTTTTTATTCCATATCAGCGTTTTGTATACATCTTGAGGATTTAACGATCTCAGGAGCGATGCGCGGGTGAAGGGAGTTTTTTGTTCAATAACAAAAAATGAATATCGACATGATGAATAAATTATTGCCATTTTTCATTTATTGGTTGTATCTGAATATTTCTGCTTATTAAGTGAGCATTAAAATAATGTAACTGATTTAGGGTGTTATTATTTTTCTGGATATTATTATTTTCAGGTGAAATTCTCGCCGCAGTTAATTTTTAAATGCCAGGGTCAGGAAAAGAGGAGGGCTGGATGAAAAAACTTGAGCCGGAGTTTTCTTTGCGTCAGTCAGATAACCTTTTAGTAAAACCTGTAAGCCGAAACGAACACCCTCATTGCTGCTCAAGTCAGTCCTTTCATCCCTGACATTCACCTCAGATAACGCCCTGTTCTGGTGCGCAATGCGCAAAAAGGGTGCGCTAAATGCCTCTTTTTAAAACCTAATTCCGGCATTGATCACAAAAGCGATATTTTATTTTCCCTTTGCATAATTCCTCTCTTTTTTATTCGGCAAACCTCTGCCTGTCGCGAACTTATTCACTTTATATGCATATTTTGTGCATAGCGTCAGGGCGTAAGTTATTGATATCAGGTGGTCACGTTTGATTTATGCACTTTTATCGCTGGCTGGCACGAAGCATGCAAATTACAGTACAGCTGCAATGAATCATTTCATTAACATTATTCAAACTTTTAAGTTACCTGCCCGTGAGCAGAAAACAGAGGCCGTTATGAAACCGTCAGTATCTCGCGAAAATTTCGATCAGTGGATTGTCCCAACTTACGCGCCTGCGAACTTTGTACCGGTTCGGGCAGAAGGGTCAACGTTGTGGGATCAGCAGGGAAAATCGTATATCGATTTTGCAGGTGGGATTGCGGTGAATGCACTGGGCCATGCTCATCCCGATTTACAACTGGCATTGCAGCAACAGGCCGCTCTGCTGTGGCATACCGGCAACGGTTACACTAACGAACCGATTTTACGCCTGGCAAAACAGCTGATCGACGCCACCTTTGCCGATCGGGTTTTCTTCTGTAACTCGGGGGCTGAAGCCAACGAAGCTGCCCTTAAGCTGGCTCGTAAAGCGGCACACGATGGGGCTGGAGAGAACAAAAGCGGCATCGTCGCCTTTAAAAATGCTTTCCACGGTCGCACGCTGTTTACCGTCTCAGCGGGGGGACAACCAGCCTATTCGAAAGATTTCGCACCACTGCCGGCTGGCATTCAACATGCTGTCTATAACGATCTGGCATCCGCTGCCGAACTCATCAACGACCAGACCTGTGCGGTTATTGTCGAACCTATTCAGGGCGAGGGCGGAGTGGTTCCTGCTGAACCAGCTTTCCTTCGTGGCCTGCGCGAACTTTGCGACAAACACCAGGCACTGCTGATTTTTGACGAAGTTCAGAGCGGGGTGGGCCGTACTGGTTCGCTCTATGCCTATATGCATTACGGCGTAACGCCGGATGTGCTGACCACCGCCAAGGCGCTGGGCGGCGGCTTCCCGATGGGCGCAATGCTGACCACGGAAAAGCTGTCGGCGGTGATGGGGGTGGGCACCCACGGCACCACCTATGGCGGAAACCCGCTGGCAGGAGCCGTAGGTGGCAAGGTCATGGAGCTCATTAATCGCCCTGAAGTTCTGGAGGGGGTGGCTGAACGTCATCAGTGGTTCGTTGATGGCCTGAACGACATCAATTCACGTCTGCATCTGTTCAGTGAAATTCGCGGTCTTGGCCTGCTGATCGGCTGTGTGCTGAATCAGGATTACAACGGCCAGGCAAAACTGTTTAACCAGGCTGCAGCTAAGGAAGGCTTAATGGTGCTGATAGCGGGCGCCAGCGTGATCCGTTTTGCCCCTTCGCTGATTATTTCTGAGCAGGAAGTGAAAGAGGGACTGGCGCGGTTCGAAACGGCCTGTCGCGCCGTGACGGAAGGGGCCAGATTATGATGGTCATCCGTCCGGTTGAACGCGATGACCTCGCACAGCTGATGGGGCTTGCCAGTAAAACCGGTGGCGGGTTGACTTCGCTGCCTGCTGACAGCAACACGCTGTCAGCCCGTATCGATCGTTCCATTCTGACCTGGCAAAACGCGCTGCCGCGTGCGGAGCAGGGTTATGTATTCGTTCTTGAAGAGAGTGAAACCGGCAAAGCCGTGGGTATCTGCGCGATTGAAGTGGCCGTTGGCCTGCAGGATCCCTGGTATAACTTCCGCGTGGGAACACAAGTTCACGCATCCCGGGAACTCAACGTTTACAACATGCTGCCCACTCTGACGCTGAGTAACGACCACACCGGCAGCAGCGAGCTTTGCACCCTGTTCCTGGATCCGGACTACCGCAACGGGAAAAACGGTTACCTGCTGTCAAAATCGCGCTTTCTGTTTATGGCCGCTTTCCGCGATCGCTTTATGCAGAAAGTGGTGGCGGAGATGCGTGGGGTCATCGATGAAGCTGGTCATTCTCCTTTCTGGGAGAGCGTGGGCAGTCGCTTCTTCTCCATGTCCTTCAGCGAGGCGGATTACCTGTGCGGCACCGGGCAAAAAGCCTTTATTGCTGAACTGATGCCCAAGCATCCGCTCTACATCGATTACCTTACCGAAGAGGCAAAAGCGGTGATAGGTCAGACGCATCCGCAAACTGCTCCGGCACGTGCGGTACTGGAGGCAGAGGGATTCCAGTATCAGAACTATGTCGATATTTTTGACGGTGGCCCCACGCTTGAGTGCGATATCGATCGTGTAAGGGCGATCCGCAAAAGTCGTCTGCTTGTGGTCCGTATCGGTGAGCCAGCGGACGAATCATCCCCATTATGCCTGGTGGCCAATGACCATTATGAAGATTTCCGGTCGGTGTTGCTCAATGTTGATCCCGAGGGGGAGAGCATCAGCATCAGTGCGAAACAGGCAGAAATTTTACGCTGTGGGCCGGGTGACTCCCTGCGCGTGGTGACATTACAGAGTCCGGAGAAAAAAGCATGACGCACTGTATTAAGGGACAATGGCTGACCGGCGAAGGTGAGGGTTTCAGCAAGCTGGATCCGGTCAGCGGTGAGCTGTTATGGCAGGGGAATGCGGCCAGCGCCGGTCAGGTGTCTGCTGCTGTGGATGCTGCCCGCCAGGCTTTTGCAGACTGGGCGTGGCGTCCCTTCGCTGAGCGCCAGGCGATTGCCGAAAAATTCGCCTTATTGCTGGAAGCGAACAAAGATGACCTGACGGTCACTATCGCCAGAGAGACCGGCAAACCGCGTTGGGAAGCGGCGACAGAAATTCAGGCAATGATCAACAAAGTCGCTATTTCCGTGAAGGCTTATCACGCCCGCACCGGGGTGACGCTTGAGGCTGAAAGCTCCCTGCGCCACCGGCCTCATGGGGTGATGGCCGTCTTTGGCCCCTACAACTTCCCTGGCCATCTTCCCAATGGACACATCGTTCCCGCCTTACTGGCTGGTAATACCCTGGTGTTCAAACCCAGCGAACTGACGCCGGTGATAGCCGAAAAAACGGTGAAACTCTGGCTCAGTGCCGGCCTGCCTGAAGGCGTGCTGAATATGGTACAGGGCGGGCGGGAAACCGGTCAGGCTTTGTCGCAGGAACCGCATATCGATGGCCTGCTGTTTACCGGCAGCGCGGCTACGGGCTATCAGTTGCACCGCCAGTTTGCCGGGCGTCCCGACAAGATGCTGGCGCTGGAGATGGGCGGAAATAATGCGCTGATTGTTGAGGATCCGGATGATATTGATGCGGCAGTGAATCTGGCCATCCAGTCAGCCTTTATCACTGCCGGTCAGCGCTGTACCTGTGCCCGCCGGATGCTGGTTAAGCGAGGGGCTGCAGGCGATGCTTTCCTTGCCCGTCTCAGCGAGGTGGTCGCCAGAATCAAACCGGGTGGCTGGGACGACCAGCCTCAACCTTTTATGGGGAGCGTGATTTCGCTTCAGGCTGCGGAACAGATCTACAGTGAGTGGCAGGCCCGCGTGAATGCCGGTGGCAAGGTGTTAGTGCCGATGACATGGCCTTCACGGGAGAGCGCCATCCTGACGCCGGGCATCATTGATATCACCTCGCTGGAAAATGTGCCGGATGAAGAGGTGTTTGGACCTTTGCTGGCCGTGATCCGCTATGAGGATTTTGATCAGGCTGTCAGCCTGGCGAATAACACCCGTTATGGCCTCTCATGTGGCTTGATTTCACCGGACCGCAGGCTGTTTGATCGCCTGTTAATTGAGTGCCGTGCCGGTATCGTTAACTGGAATAAACCCCTGACCGGTGCGGCGAGTAGCGCACCCTTTGGCGGAATTGGCGCCTCTGGCAACCACCGTGCCAGCGCGTTTTATGCTGCAGACTACTGCGCATGGCCAATGGCTTCGCTGGAATCCGCCGATGTGGTTCTGCCCGCCACCCTCTCTCCGGGACTCGATTTCAGCCAGGGCGGAGGTGACCGATGAGCGCCCGTGAAGCTAACTTTGATGGCCTGCCGGGGCTGACTCACCATTATGCCGGGCTCTCATTCGGTAATGAAGCTTCCACCCGTCACCAGCATCGGGGATCTAATCCCAAGCTTGCGGCGAAACAGGGGCTGCTCAAGATGAAAGCGCTGGCGGACATGGGCTTTATTCAGGGGGTGATCCCGCCGCATGAACGTCCAAACGTCGCGGCGCTGCGGCAGATTGGCTTCACCGGTACGGATGCTGAGGTGGTGGCGAAAGCGGCGAAGCAGGCTCCCCAACTGCTGTCTGCCGCCAGCTCGGCATCCGCAATGTGGGTAGCCAATGCGGCTACCGTTTCACCTTCTGCGGACTGTGCCGATGGCCGGGTGCATCTGACTGTCGCCAACCTCAACAATAAATTCCATCGGGCAATGGAGGCTCCTGGCACAGGCGCGCTGTTGAGGGCGATTTTCTGCGATCCCCGACACTTCAGCGTGCATGATGCGCTGCCTCAGGTCGGGATGTTTGGTGATGAAGGGGCCGCAAATCATAACCGCTTCTCACTGGCTTATGGTGAGCCGGGCGTAGAGATGTTTGTCTACGGGCGGGAAGAAACACAGGGCGGACTGGTTCCTGCTCGCTATCCTGCCCGTCAGACCCGTGAAGCCAGCGAGGCGGTGGCGCGTTTGCATCAGCTTGATGCCCGGCGCACGGTATTTGCTCAGCAGAATCCAGCGGTGATCGACCAGGGTGTTTTTCATAACGATGTGATCGCCGTCAGCAATCAGCAGGTGCTGTTCTGCCATGAGCTGGCTTTTTTGCATCAGCCGCAACTGCTGGCCTCGCTCGCAGAAAAAATGCCCGGATTCACGCCTGTCGTTGTGCCGGATAACCGGGTAAGCGTAACGGATGCAGTAGCTACCTACCTGTTTAACAGCCAGTTATTGAGCAAACCCGGGGGTAAAATGCTGCTGGTATTGCCGGAAGAGGCCCGTCAACATCCCGGCGTCTGGCGCTATCTCTGTGAGCTGGTGGAAAGCGGCGGCGCGATCGATGAACTGAAGATTTTCGATCTGCGTGAAAGTATGAATAACGGCGGGGGGCCGGCCTGTCTGCGGCTGCGGGTCGTGCTGGAAGAGCGCCAGCTGGCTGCGGTTAATCCTTCGGTAATGATGAACGACAGGCTTTTCGTAACGCTGAATGACTGGGTCGATCGACACTACCGCGACAGATTGTCGCAATATGACCTGGCCGATCCACAATTAATTATTGAAGGGCGTGAAGCACTGGACGAACTGACGAAGCTGCTAAACTTAGGGAATGTCTATAGCTTTCAGCAGTGATCACGGATGAAGCGGGGCGCACAACATCGCGCCCCGCCCTAATGAAGGAGCAGAAACCCATAACAAGGAGAACTCATGCAGGATTTCCTGACCCAGACCCTCAGTGCAGAGCCACCTGAACAGCTCTCAGGCCTTAATGACCAGCTAAGCTGGCAATGGCTTGATGAGGGGATCCTGGAAATGACGCCAGTCAACGCCTCTTCGCAGGCCCTGGTGATTTCAGCCGGTATACACGGCAATGAAACGGCGCCGGTTGAGATACTGAACAGCCTGGTCAGCCAGCTGCTGGCGGGAGAGCGCGCGCTGTTGCCCCGTCTGCTGGTCATTTACGGCAACCCGGCCGCATTACGTGCCGACAAACGTTACCTGCGCTGTGACATCAACCGGATGTTCGGCGGCCGCTGGCAACAGTATGAAGACTGCCCGGAAGCGCGGCGCGCCTGGCGGCTGGAGCAGGCGATGGAAACCTTCTGGCAGGCTGGCAGCAGTGAAGAGATCCGCTGGCACCTGGATATGCATACGGCAATACGCGGGTCCTACCATACGCGGTTTGGTGTGATGCCCCGCCGCGAAACGCCGTGGCCGGAAGATTTCCTTCACTGGCTTGCCGCCGCAGGTCTGGAAGCCCTGGTGTTTCATCGCTCAGCGGGCGGGACTTTCACCCATTACAGCTGCCAGCATTTTAACGCGGCGAGCTGCACGCTTGAACTGGGTAAAGCCCTGCCGTTTGGCAGCAACGATCTCACGCAGTTCAGTGCGACGCACGCGGCACTGGCCGCGGTTCTCTCTGGTGAAGCATTGCCAGAGGTGACGGAAATGCCACGGCGGTATCGGGTCTCCCAACAGATTACCCGCCACACTGAAGCATTCAGGCTGCATATGAGCGGAGAAACGCTGAATTTTACTGCCTTCCCCCAGGGGACCCTGCTGGCTGAAGATGGCGAACAGCGGTTTTACGTTCAGCAGGCCAGAGAATATGTGATGTTCCCTAATCCCAACGTTGCACCTGGTCAGCGAGCGGGGCTGATGCTGGTGGAAGATAATGCCCATAATGAGGCTTTAAGTTCCGGACAGTAATTCAGCTTCATTAAAAGACGGAATAAACAGGGCGATTCTCAGAAGGATCGCCCAATATTTTACCTTAGCCTGATTCTTTTACTATTACCCCGGCCCGTGAGGCGCTTCTTATTCCGGCAGCCTGTTAATCTGATGCTTACTTTTCCCTTTCCCGATCCTGCCAGCCATATTACACTTCTCCATAATTCCTGCTTTAATCGTTATAAATTCATATCTGTTAGCAATTCCTCACGATAATCTTCGCATTCTCTCCATGATTGAAGCCTTTTTGTCTTTTATGCTTTCAGGGCTTTACCCACGCTCTGAGTACTTGACGTTCAGCGCAATAAACTGGGTTCCGACATCGCGACAAAGCGTCGCTTCAGAACTGATAAGTAAGGAATAAACGATGCGTAAATTAACTTCTGTAGTTGTTGCTATGACCCTGGCCCTGGGTGCTGCGAATATCGTCCACGCTGCGGCTGATAATATGACGCCTCCTCCAGCCGGCGCAGATAAAACCATGATGCATAAGCCACCCCGTCATGGCGGCCCACATGAAATGTTTAAAGGCCTGAACCTGACCGATGCGCAGAAACAGCAAATGCGTACCATCATGAAAGATGCCCATAAAGAGATGAAACGTCCTTCTCTGGAAGAGCGCCGCAACATGCACAGCATTATTGCCTCTGACAGTTTCGACCAGTCCAAAGCGGATGCTCAGGCAACTAAAATGTCTGCAGATGGCAAAGAACGCGCGCTGAAGATGATGGAAACGCAGAACAAGCTGTATAACATTCTGACGCCGGAGCAGAAGAAACAGTTCAATCAGAACTTTGAGAAACGTCTGACTGAAAAACCGCACCATGAAGGTAAGATGGCTCCAGCAGAGGATTAATCTCTCAGTAATGAGCGTTAATCTCTCTCAGTAATTTGAGAACGCCGACGTTGTTCACACGGGCTTAAGGGCCGTGGACAGCGCCGGCGTTTTCGTTGCTGCCGGTCAGGGAAGGGGGACGATCGGGTATTTGCCGCTGATCATTGGCTTGCAAAGGATCTTGTACCCGTCGCTGTCAAAACCGTGTGGCGTTTTGGTCAACTCATGCGCCAGCGCGATATCTCCGACCGAACCCAGATAGAACCAGTTGTTGATGACATGAATTTGCAGGTTGCTGACACCCTGCTCAACAACCCCCACTGCTCCATCCCACGGCCAGCACTGCACGCGGACCCGCTCCAGCGCAGCCATCAGTCGCTGATTATGCGCTTCAACCGGCTCTTTACCGCAGCAGGCTCCGGCACACCGGCCCAGGCTCGCACGGAAACAGGCGCGGTTTTTACTTACTTTCTCCAGCCCCAGTAATCCCAGACAGAGTTTGTGCTCATCGGCAATTTTTTGCAGGGTTTCCAGCGCCGAGTGACGGCTGGAATAGAGACCGAAAAGGTTGGGGGTATGGGAAAAATCCAGCTCTTTGGCGTAGACCACGCTGGGCTTACCCTCTGCTATATGCAGCGAACAAAGCTGACGATTTTTGCGTAGCCTTTTGTTAAACAGCGGCTGCTGAATTTTGATCATCTGCGCTTCCAGCAGCAAAGCCCCCAATTCTCCCGCCGTGGGAATAAAAGTGACTTCCCGGGTCTGTCGCAGCATTTTGGCTTCGTCCGCAGTGCGGAAATGCGACATGACCCGGCTGCGGATATTGATGCTTTTACCGATGTAGAGCGGCATCGTCTCGCTGTCGCCATGGAAAATATAGACGCCTGGCACAGAAGGCAGCCCTTCAAGAAAAGGACGGAGATGGTCGGGATACTGATAAATCGCCGCGGGTTCGAACTCCAGGCGATGACTTGATAAACGTCTTGCCACACTGCACTCCAGTTACTGGTTACTTGTACAGTGTAGCAGGCTGCGGACGGATAAAAAAGCGGCAGTTAGCGGGTGGCCCGCCAGCACACTAATGAGCCGAGCGTTACCATGATCACCCCCTGCCAGAAACTGAAAGAGGGGGTAAGCTGCAACCAGACGGATGCCAGCAGGGCTGAAAAGACCGGCGTGAAATAGGACGCAGTAGCCAGCAGCGTCATATTGCCGTGCTGAATTCCTGTGTTCCACGCTGAATACGCCAGGGCGGTAGAGGCCGCCATAAACAGCACTTCCATCACCACCGTGGGGCTGAACTGCATCGGCTGAGGCTGGCCGGTAATAAAGAACTTCAGCCAGAGCGCCAGGGCCGTGACCAGAAAGAACAGCGTAACGCCACTCTGGCCGCGTGCATAACGACGGGTGACGTTGTTATACAGCGCCCAGGCCACAGCCGCAAAAAATGCCAGGCCATAAGCCACAGGGTTATCCATAACGTTGTGCCAGAGCAGCAGAGGCGTCCAGGCGCTGTCGCCCTTGAGCACCCAGACAATGCCGCCGACAGCCAGCGCAAGGCCGGGCCAGAGCCACCAGCGGAAACGTTGCTGATTAAAGGGGATAGCAAACACCAGGGTCAGGCTGGGCCAGAGATAGTTGATCATCCCCAGTTCCAGGGCTTGGGGACGGTTATGGGCAAGGCCTATCGAGACAGCCAGGCAGATTTCATAGCTGACGAACAGTGCGCCACCCAGCCATAAATACCTTTGGGGCAGATGACGCCAGCCCGGAAAACCCCGCGCCAGACAGAGAAACAGCGCGCTGGCACTGTAGATCAATGCGGCGCCTCCGGTAGCGCCCAGCGATTCTGATATGCTGCGGATTAGCCCGACGGTGGTGCTCCATAAAACGATAGCGCAGAGGCCTGTCAGCGTTGCGCGTTGCGGGGTCAGTGCCATGAGGTTCCGTTGAGATCAAAAAAGGGCGGCTGGAACCGCCCGGAAAGTCTGTTTAAAAATTACTTCTTCCAGAAGTCATCGAACACGGTAACCGGTGGACGACGTTTGTGTTCAGTTTTCAGATACCAGCCTTCGATAATTTTGGCGGCAGACTCGTCAACCGTTTTCCCTTCAAGATACTGGTCAATAATCTCGTAGGTTACGCCCAGCGCCACTTCATCCTGCAGGCCAGGACGATCGTCTTCCAGATCCGCCGTGGGGTGTTTGAGATAGAGATGCTCAGGACAGCCCAACTCTTTCAGCAGCTTTTTCCCCTGGCCTTTATTCAGACGGAAAATCGGATTGATATCTGTGCCGCCGTCACCGTATTTGGTAAAGAACCCGGTCACGGCTTCTGCAGCATGGTCCGTGCCGACCACCAGACCCGAGGTCATGCCGGCAATACTGTACTGGGCTTTCATTCGCTCGCGGGCTTTTTCGTTGCCGCGAATAAAATCGGACAGGGCGATACCGGCGTCACGCAGCGCTTTTTCACTGGCCTGCACCGCTTCGCGAATGTTTACCGTCAACACTTTGTCGGCATTGATAAATTCAACAGCGTCCTGACAATCCTGCTCATCAGCCTGAACGCCATGCGGCAGGCGAACGGCAATAAACTGATAAGCGCTGTCGCCCGTCTCTTCACGCAGTTCAGTTATAGCCATCTGACTGAGTTTACCCGCCAGCGTGGAGTCCTGGCCGCCGCTGATACCCAGTACCAGGGATTTGATAAACGGGTAGGTTTTCAGGTACGACTTAAGAAAATCGACGCTGGTACGGATTTCCTGCTTAACATCAATGGTGGGCTTGACACCCAGCGCTTCGATAATTTCCTGTTGCAGAGCCATTCACCTCTCCTCAGATTCAGCCCCGTCATTACGGGGCAGTTGCTAATATGTCTGGGATAAAACTAGCGCGGCCAGCGGAAAACAACAAGAATCAATGCTGTTGTTTCCATAGCTTATGCTTAGTCATCACGCTTTACCGGGTTTTTGCGCCAGCAAAACAAACATAGTGATGGCCAGCATGTAACAGCCAAAGATGGTGGCGGTCATGGTCAGCACTGAGGTTCCGCCGATACCGGTGACCGGCACCGCGATCCCCCCAAGAGTAAACATTGTGACCCCCATGACGGCGGAAGCGCTGCCCGCGCGATGCCCCTGACTTTGCATCGCCAGCGAGGCCGCTGCCACGCCCACAGCACCATTACTGGCCACGCTGAAGAACAGGGCCACCAGGACCACTGGCAAAGGCGCGCCGCTTAATCCGGCGATCAGCAGGCTGCCGGAGGAGACGAAGGCCAGAGTCAATGCCCCTTTCACCACCCGATACTCGCCCCATAATGGGCTGAGGCGGGCACTGATCTGCGACGCAAGGATCAGGCCCACGCCGTTGGCGGCAAAGCAAAAACTGAACGCCTGCGGTGACAGACCATAGATTTGCTGCAGAACAAAGGGTGAGGCGCCGATATAGGCAAACATGCCCGACATCATAAAGCCCTGGGTCAGGCAAAAGCCCATAAAGGGCCGGTATGTGATGACCTGACCAAGCGCGGCCCAGGCGGAAAAAATGCTGCCCTGGCTGCGACGCTCCGGGATCAGGGTCTCCTGCAATTTTACTTTAGCCAGCACAAACAGCAGCAAAGCGATCAGGGCAATCACCATAAACAGCCCACGCCAGTCAAGGATCGCCATCAACGCGCCGCCCATTACCGGTGCGGCTATAGGGGCCAGACCATTCACCAGCATCAGCAGGGCAAAGAAGCGGGTCAGTTCGTGGCCGCTGTACATGTCGCGGGCGATAGCACGGGAAAGAACCGCCCCCCGGCACCGAACAGCCCTTCACACAGACGAGCCAGCAACAGTTGATTGATGTTCTGCGCCAGCGCGCAGCCCACCGAAGCGATCAGCAGCAGCACCAGCGAGATTAGCAGAGGGCGAATACGGCCATATTTATCGCTCATCGGGCCAAAGATTAACTGCCCCAGGCCTAATCCCAACAGACCCGCTGTCAGGCTGAGCTGCGCGGTAGCGGTAGGTGTCTGTAGGTCGCTTGCCAGCGAAGGCAAAGCCGGTAAATAGAGATCGATACAAAGCGGGCCTAATGCCGCCAGGAGACCGAGCGTGATGGCATAGCCAAGACGGTTGGGATGTGCAGGTGTCATTTTTCCTCTGTCTTAAAAAGGTGATCGGTGAATTGTTGATAGATGGTATAGAGCTTTTCTGCCGACGCTTTCTGTGGCGTCAGTCGGCGATAGGAGGTCCCTTCCACCAGCACGGCAAACACCTCCACACAGGCGCGGATATGTTCATCGCTGAAGTGGGGATGGTCTTTTTTCACGTTGCTACAGGCGTGGGCGAACATGCGGTCATCGGCCTCCACCATCATGCGCGCCACCACTGGATTGCGCGTGGCTTCTGCGGCCACTTCCATCATCAGCGCTTCGTCATCCTCATCAAGAGCATAACGCCAGGCCAGCAGTTTTGGCAGATTGATGGCGGTGGCCGTCTCTTCAATATGGATCAGGCGGGCGTCGATGATCCGCTTAACAATCTCTTCGATAATGGCGTCTTTGCTGGTGAAGTAACGATAAATCTGCCCGACGCTGAGACGGGCTTCCGTTGCCAGTTGCGCCATGCTGGCACCATGAAAACCGGACTGGCGGAAACAGCGGCGACCGGCAGCGACGATCTCATCCTGACGTTGGCGATGGCGGGCATCGCGGGCTTCATTGGGTGTACTCATCGTTACCTCGGGCATCCGGAGGGTGTATATAAAAGCGGACTCAAAGAGAAGAGAGAGCGTTTTTTGAGAGTGAACGTTCATTCTCAGGCCCGACATTATAGGCCTTTGATCACTTATAGCCTATGCGTTTTATGAATTTCGTAGCCATAAAGTTGATAAATATGCGTTTATGTTCCAGGCTTAAGCGTCCATGGAAAATAAATGAGGAATAAAAACATGAAGAAGTTAACAGGATTTATTGGTGCTGCAGTGGCTCTGGCTGTTTTATCGGGCTGTACTGCCTATGACCGTGCAGAAAGCTACGTCACCAAACCGGTTGTTCAGGACGTTAAGAAAGGGATGACCCGTCAGCAGGTACGTGACATTGCTGGCCCACCTTCTACTGAAATCACCATGGTTCACGCTCGTGGCACCTGCCAGAGCTATGTGCTGGGTGAACGCGATGGTAAACCACAGACTTATTTCGTCAGCTATAACGACACTGGCCGTGTAATGAACTACGGTTTCCAGAGCTGCAAAGAGTATGATACCGATCCGCAAGCTGCACAGTAATCGCGCTGCCTGATTGAGAAAAACGGCCACTTTTGTGGCCGTTTTTTTATGGGGTGTTCAAAGCCTGGCGGACGGGGGACTTCAGGCTAGCGGCCATCAATATCACGGCGATAAGCGTGGCCATCCTTCACGTAGAAACGTTCACCGTCGAAACCCAGCGCACGCATATCGTCGCTTATATGCTCCACCGGCGGTTGCACAACAACATAAGTACCGCCTTAAAGCCTCTCAAATCAGCCCTTTTTGTCCGGTCGCCAGGCTTACAGGTTCAGACTTAAGACGCTTTTCAGGCTGAAGCAGCGTCATCGCCAGCATGCTACAGAGTGCAATCGCCGCCGTGGCGCTGAACATCGCATTATAGCCGTAGTGCTGTGCCAGCCAGCCGCTGAGTATCGGGGAGATGATGGATGCCAGGTTAGCGACAGCCAGAGTGATCCCGCTGTAGGTTCCCACGGTGGATTTCGGCGTAACGTCAATCACCACCGACCAGTAAACATTATTCACCAGCGCGTTCAGCGCATTGCCCAGCGTCATCATCAGGATGATCCCGGCGGCAGAAGGCATCCAGGGAATGGCCATAAAGCAGGCCGCAGTCAGCAACAGCGTGACTGAAGCAAAAACGTTGCGCGCGAGGCGCAGATTATTAAAACGCTTTAACAGCGTGTCGGCGATTTTGCCTCCCAGCAGCACCGTAATACAGGCTCCACTCCACGGGATCATCGCCACATACCACAGTGAGTGCAGATCGTAATGGAAGCTGTCCTGCAAATATTTAGGCCCCCAGGTCACCAGGGTAAAGGTGATGTAAAGAAACGAGAAGTAGCCCAGTGCATTACAGACCAGCGTGCGGTTGGTAAAGAAGCGCCACCAGGGAAGCCGGGGCCCTGATGCACTCTCCGACTGACCTTCAGCGATCAGGGCGCGCTCGATATCGCTGACCCGGGGCTGTTGCTCTGGGGTATCGGCAAACACCCGGGCGAACAGCAGCATGGCAACCAGAGAAAAAATCCCCAGCAGAATGAACATCACCCGCCAGTCATTGGTCAGCAGCAGCAGCCCGACAGCCACGGGAGCGGTAAGCAGCGCGCCTACCTGCGTGCTCAGCAGGCCAATGCCCAGAGCAATCCCGCGCTCCTTATCCGGTGCCCAGTTGGCAATAGCTTTGTTCATCAGGGCGTAGGCCGGGCCTTCGGCAAAACCAAACAGCACCCGCATCACGGCAAAACCCATAATGGCCGAGCCGCTGAACAGCGCCATGCCCACTTCTCCGGCCCAGGCGGTGGCAAATTCCAGCAGCGACCAGAGGATCCCTGCCATCAGCCAGACTTTTTTGGTACCCAGACGGTCAGCCAGGAAGCCACCGCACAGCGAGCCAAACAGATAACCAATCCCAAAGTAGCTCAGTACTGCGCCCAGCTGAATTTTACTGAAGTGAAACTCATCCGAGATAGCGTTGGCAGCAAAAGAGAGCGCGCCACGGTCGATGTAATTAATCAGGGCAATAAAAAACAGCATGCCAAAAATGCGGTAGCGGTAATTGTGTCTGGCATCAACTTTCATATTCTGGTTCCTTACTGCAAGTGTAAGGAATGTAAAGCAACATTAATGCCACAGTGTTAACCAGAGGGGGCAAACCTTCAGGGCGGGGGGATTTCTGCGGGTAGGTAATAAGGGGAGCAGGCCCTGTTCAGCCTGCTGCACCCTGATGGAACGTTCAGAACCTCTTAACTGCCACCTGACGGGGCAGGTTAAGCAGGAACGCTCAGCGCTTTCTGACTGCGTGACCAGATACGGTGCGCGGCCATAGCCGAGAGGAACTCACTCATAAACACGCCTTCTGCCTTGTTGTCTTCGATCAGACCCTCTTCCTGCTCACTGTCGCCCAGACCGAACTGAGATTTAAAGCGACGGGCATCGCCACTGAGTCCAATGACTTTAAGATGCTTGTAGGCTTCCAGCAGGAAGTAACGCGCATCGCCGCTCAGCAGCAGGGCGTCGATATTGCCATCCGGCACGATAACGGCATCAAAGGTCAGTGAAGGCAGACCGCTGAAGGTGGCGTCAACCGGCAGGTCAGAACCATCATCAGCGCGGATCTGGCCCATGTGCGGTGCCAGCAGTTTGGCATGAACCCCTTGGGCTTTCAGCGCCTGAAGAATGGCCAGGGTATCGGCCGCATTCACCCCATCGCTGGTCAGTAACGCAACCTGACGGCCTTTAATGGATCCACTCGGCACGGCATACAGGCTCAGACTGGCATCCTTTTTCAGGCCGTTGACATCTTTCGGTGGGGCAGTATGCATTTTCTCATCCGAAAGGCCGATCCCCAGGTTGGTTGCCACGCCATGAGCCAGTGAAACATCAATATGAACCAGATGATCCACTACGCGCTCACGGATATATTCACGCGCTACTTTGCTCAGCTCAAACGAGAAGGCATCAATAATGTGCTGCTGTTCCACCGGCGTCTGGCTGTTCCAGAACAGACGCGGCTGCGAATAGTATTCGCCGAATGACGGGCTGCGCTCGCGAACTTTGTGGCCCTCAATGCGTTCCTGATGGCTCTCAAAACCGCCACGGTGTGGGGAAGGTGGGGTTTCACGCGGCCAGTTGTCATTGATGGAGTTCGGCTCATAATTCGCCGGATTGGTATCAATCTCCGTGCGGTGCATACCCTGACGCTGGAAATTATGGTACGGGCAAACCGGGCGGTTGATCGGGATCTCATGGAAGTTAGGGCCGCCAAGACGACTGATTTGCGTATCTGTATAGGAGAAGAGACGCCCCTGAAGCAGCGGGTCGTTGGAGAAATCCATTCCGGGAACAATATGGCCCGGGTGGAAGGCGACCTGTTCAGTCTCAGCAAAGAAATTGTCCGGGTTGCGGTTCAGCACCATTTTCCCGATCAGCTCAACCGGCACCAGTTCTTCCGGGATCAGCTTGGTGGCATCCAGGATATCGAAGTCAAATTTGAATTCATCTTCTTCCGGGATGAGCTGCACACCTAACTCGTATTCAGGATAGTCGCCAGCTTCAATGGCTTCCCACAGATCGCGACGGTGGAAGTCCGGATCGCGTCCGGTGAGTTTCTGCGACTCATCCCACAGCAGTGAAGCTTTGCCAGCTACCGGCTTCCAGTGGAAGCGGACGAAAGTCGATTTGCCTGCGGCATTGATAAACCGGAAGGTATGGATGCCGAAGCCTTCCATCGTGCGGTAGCTGCGGGGAATGCCGCGATCCGACATCGCCCAGATGACGTTATGCAGCGTTTCTGGCTGTAGCGAAACATAGTCCCAGAAGGTGTCGTGTGCGCTCTGGCCCTGAGGGATCTCATTATGGGGCTCAGGTTTTACGGCATGGACAAAGTCCGGGAATTTATGCGCATCCTGAATAAAGAATACCGGGGTGTTGTTGCCTACCAGGTCAAATACCCCCTCCTCGGTGTAAAACTTGGTAGCCCAGCCGCGTATGTCGCGCACGGTGTCTGCCGATCCGGCACCACCCTGAACGGTAGAGAAGCGAACAAAAACCGGCGTCTGCTGGACAGGATCCCGCAGGAAGTCAGCTTTGGTCACGTCACTCATATCGCGATAAGCCTGGAAATAGCCATGAGCGGCTGAGCCACGGGCATGAACGATACGTTCCGGGATGCGCTCGTGGTCAAAGTGGGTGATTTTTTCCCGCAGGATAAAGTCTTCAAGCAGCGTAGGGCCGCGGGTACCAGCACGCAACGAGTTCTGGTCATCGGCAATGCGGGTACCCTGATTGGTGGTAAGAGGGTAATTTTCCCCGCCTTTGCGGTAGGGTTCCAGTGCATCAAGTTTGGCGTTATGCGTGTCGGGCGCTTTCAGGCTGCCTGGTGCGGTGGGCTGTTTACCTGGTGGGGTCGGTTCCGCTGAAGGTTTATGCGAGCCATCTTCCGGGGCCAGCGAATCCAGCCCTGGTTTGGCTGATTCGGGGCCGGTTGTTGGGGCACTGTGGCTCAGGTCCTTGTTATCGGTTTCTTTCGACATGCTAACTTGCTCCTGTTGTTATCTTTAAGACTCCAGTAACTATAGAACAGTGAAGCGGGTACGCCTGGAAACTAAGGGGATAATCGCGGGGAAAGTGAGCGAACGGTGACCTGAAGGAAATTAGGGCGGGAAGGGAAGAGAAAGAGGGGCTGGCAAAGTTGCCAGCCCCATCAGATTTAACGGTGAGCCAGCTCGGCGTCGTTATCGGCATCTGAATTCAGCAACGACTTATCGGTCTGCTTCAGCCACTGGCTGGTCAGGGTGCCGGCCGTCATTGAGCCGTTAACGTTCAGCGCCGTGCGACCCATATCGATCAGCGGTTCGATCGAGATCAGCAGCGCCACCAGCGTGACCGGCAGGCCCATAGTAGGCAGGACAATCAGCGCAGCGAAAGTTGCACCGCCACCTACGCCAGCCACGCCAGCAGAGCTGAGGGTGACGATACCGACCAGAGTGGCTATCCACATAGGGTCAAAAGGATTGATACCCACCGTTGGCGCAACCATCACTGCCAGCATGGTTGGATAGAGTCCGGCACAACCGTTCTGGCCGATAGTGGCACCAAATGAAGCTGAGAAGCTGGCAATCGACTCCGGCACACCCAGACGACGGGTTTGTGCTTCCACGCTTAACGGAATGGTGGCGGCGCTGGAGCGGCTGGTAAAGGCAAAGGTGATCACCGGCCAGACTTTGCGGAAGAAGCGTTTCGGGTTAACGCCATTCACTGAGAGCAGCAGGGCGTGAACAGCAAACATAATGGCCAGCCCGAGGTAAGAGGCCACAACGAAACTGCCCAGCTTGATAATGTCATTAACGTTGGAGCCGGCAACAACCTTGGTCATCAGGGCCAGGACGCCATAAGGGGTCAGCTTCATGATCAGGCGAACCAGCTTCATCACCCACGCCTGCAATACATCAATCGCTGCCAGCACGCGCTCGCCTTTTGGCTTGTCATCACGCAGCAGATGAAGGGCAGCCACACCCAGGAAAGCAGCAAAGATAACAACGCTGATAATTGAGGTTGGGTTGGCACCGGTCAGGTCGGCAAACGGATTTTTGGGCACAAAAGAGAGCAGCAGCTGAGGGGTGGAAAGATCCGCCACTTTGCCGGCATAGTTATTTTGCAGCGCAGCCAGACGTGCTGTCTCCTGGACACCCTGAACCAGCCCTGTGGCATTCAGGTCGAACAGCCAGGTCACGAAGATACCTACCAGCGCGGAGATAGCGGTGGTAAACAGCAGGACGCCAATAGTCAGCACGCTGATTTTGCCCAGAGAAGAGGCATTATGCAGGCGTGCCACGGCACTGAGGATCGATGCGAAGACCAGCGGCATCACAATCATCTGCAGCAGTTGCACATAACCGTTGCCCACAATGTTAATCCAGCTGATGGACTCTTTCAGTACCGGACTGTCAGCACCATATATAGTGTGTAGCGCCAGGCCAAACAACACGCCGATGACCAGCCCCAGCAGGACTTTTTTCGACAGGCTCCAGTTGGCCGCGCCGCTTTTACTCAGAATCGCTAACAGGGCAACAAAGGCCGCAAGGTTAGCTATTAATGGAAGGTTCATCCCCAGTTCTCCAGTCAATTCGACGTCATTCCTGCGTCAATTAGCAACAGATATTTTTTATTGCGCAGTAAGTGCGCCCAGTGCGCGAATGGTAACAGTTGATCGTGGGGCATCCATATATCCAAAAGGCATGGGTTATAACTTTTTGGTTGTTTTTGCTTTTTTATTGCGCGGTTTGCGTATTAATAAAGCGGACCAGGCTGTTTTGTACCGAACTGACCATCTGGGCAGGCCATCCGGTCGCACCAAAGGGGGGCATGCCGGGCGGAAACCACATTGAAAATCCGACCAGGGCAAGACATAAAGCGCGTTCCAGCTGATTGCCTTTCTGACTTCTGATCAAGGGCAGGCGAAAGCGCCAGCGGCAGGGCCAGAGCAGCGGAACGCCCGCTGGGGTAAGCATGTCGGCAGCGATATGACTGAGATAACCCAGCACCAGACCCTGAAAAACATCTGCCGGGATTACCCACTCTTTGGGCAATTTAAGATGAAACAACGCCACGCCGCCAATCACGGCAAGCAGGCTGTGGGTAAATCCGCGATGGCCAAATATCCGGGCTATCGGTTGAGAAAGCCAGCGGAAGCGCTGCCCAAGGGTAGATTTGGGGTGATCGATATCCGGCAACAGACAGGTCAGCAGCGTGGCGGGGACAATATGCCACCAGTCGCCGTTTGCCAGTTCTGGCGTCAGTTCAGCCCGTTTGGCAAATATGGCACTGGCTATAGCAAAAATGAGATGGCCTTCGGCCGTCATGGGAACACCTGGCTGCAGAACTGTCGATGCATCCAGTATAGGTGATATATACAGTAGAATAAATATGTGACGCTGTAACGAAAGATGAATAGTTTTCGGGAATATTTCAGTCAGATGACGGAGACTGATTATCCCTGGACCTGCCTGCACACGCCGTCTCTCATTTGGATTTGTTGCGTGCAGGCAGGGAAGGTGTAAATCGGTTCAGCCTGAAGTCAGTTACCGTGTAAATCAGCTGATGTTAACTCAACAAGAGAAGTGAGTTTTACATTGGCCAGAGACCAGCGGGCATCTTCAGCATATTCTTTTGCCGGGATGACGATTGAGCGCATACGGGCGGCTTTGGTGGCCACCATCCCATTGACAGAATCTTCCAGCGTGACGCAATTCAGCGGGTCAACGCCCAGCCTGGCTGCCGCATCAAGATAAACCTGCGGATGGGGCTTGCTGTAAGGCAGTGATTCTGCAGAAGCGAGCACGTCGAAGTAGTCACGCAGGTTAAACAGCGCCAGCACGCGTTCAAGCATATGTAACGGTGAAGCCGAGGCCAGACCAATTTTCAATCCCTCTGCCTTACAGAGCTTTAATGCCTGTTCAACGCCCGGGAGCAGTGGACGCGTCTCTTCCACCAGCGTTAATGCCCTGGTGATGATGCGTTGAGTCACCTCCTCCTGAGAAGGGCCGCTCCAGGGCAGCGTCTCGTGCCACATACGAACCACCTGATCGATGCGCAGACCCAGGGTATCCGGTAATTCGTTGCGTCTTGTCAGGTCTGTATTCAGCGTGGAAAACACGTCCATCTCTGCCTGATCCCACAAAGGTTCAGAGTCGATCAGCAGACCATCCATATCAAAAATAGCGGCAAGAACTGGGCGGGAATAAGACATATTACGGCTCCATTTTAACGATTTCAGACACCATAACATGAAGTTTTGCACCACAACATCCGCCGGGCAGAGCGCTTAACATCTCTTAAAGCGCGACAGGATGACTTTTTTCAGGCACTTTTCGTTACCTGCAGGTAAACTTATCACCTCAAACCTTAGTCAGGAGAAAGCATGACTTATCAACAAGCTGGCCGGGTCGCTGTCCTTAAGCGAGTCGCCGGCTGGATTATTTTCATTCCGGCGCTGATTTCAACGCTGATTTCATTGATGACTTTTCTTGAGAAGAGCCGTGAGAAACGTGAGGGTATCAATGCAGTGATGCAGGATTTCTCCCATGTGATGATCGACATGATCCGCTTCAATACGGGTTTTTTGAATGCCTTCTGGAATAACTCCCCCCAGCCGGACTTTAACCAGGGAAGTAACATCACTTTCTGGATCGTCTATTTCCTGATTTTTGTTGGGCTGGCCTTGCAGGCCTCCGGGGCGAGAATGTGGCGACAGTCGTGCCATCTGCGCGAGGGAATTGAGGACCAGATGATCCTGGAGAACGCCAAAGGCCCGGAAGGACGCTCCCGTCAGCAACTCGAAGAGAAAATAGTGGTGCCGAGACACACTATTTTTCTGCAATTTTTCCCGCTGTATATCCTGCCGGTTGTCATTGCGGTAGCGGGCTATTTTGTTCTGAAACTGCTCGGCTTTATCATTTGACGGGCCGGCCTGGTGAACGCATCAGGCCGGTCGGGCATGCTTTTTACCCAGTTCATCCGCATCCAGCAGCGCACCCACAGCCTGCTGGGCCTCGCCAAACCAGTGCCCACCAAACACGTTTGCCCGGTTAAGCAAATAATAGAGCTGATATACCGGCTGACGCTGTTGATAATCCTGCGGAAGCGGCCAGACCGACTCATAGCCTTCGAATATCTGCTCAGGTAAATCCGCATACCAGGAGAGCATGGCCAGATCGCACTCCCGGTCTCCCCAATAGCAGGCAGGATCGAAAACCCAGGGTCCGGTACTGCTGCCACTACAGTTTGCGGGCCAGAGATCGCCATGCAGCAGGGAAGGTTGAGGATGATGGCTTGCAAGCGCAGTCTGAGCACAATGAATAATTAATTCGATGTCGCCGTACTGAATGCCTTTTTCAGCAGCCAGCTGCAGTTGCCAGCCAATACGCTGCTCAGCAAAAAAGATCGACCAGCGTTTAAGCCAGCTGTTCGGCTGGGGAGAGGTTGTCAGATTATTATCGTAATCGAGGCCAAACTGCGCCTGTTCGCTCCACTGATGCAAATGGGCGAGCTGCTGACCAAGCTGCCGTGCGCTTTGCTGATCGAGCGGTTGTGGGGGGATATATTCAAGTAACAGGAAACTGACTTCCCGATCGCTTCCCACGCCGTAAACAGTGGGGACGCGAATCGTTTTTGTGCGTTCAAGTAACTGAAGCTGATCGGCCTCCCAGGCAAAAAGATTCAGCATGTCGCGGCTGTTACATTTTACGAACACCTCGTGCTTACCATAGCGGATATGCCATGCCGGGTGCACATCGCCACCCGGTAATTCGGTACGCTGGCCGATCTCAGCATCACCTAACTGCTCACTCAACAGACGACTAATGGCTGACCACATAGCGGTTTCCTCTTTTCGCTGTGTCTTGCAGGACAAACTGATGATAACGCTTAAAGAATAATCAATGCCAGCACCTCCGCATGGCATGGCGCACTTTTTTTCACCAAATTAGCTTTTGCTGTCGTTAAGGAACTCTTCCCAGCTCTGCACCTCAACCTCTGGCTTGTCTCCCAGCGCCATCTCGCCCAGACCCTGGGCCTGTTCGCGGATTTTCTCTTTATCCAGTGCGCTGGTAATCCCAAAACTGTTAGTGCCCAGTTCGTGGGGATGACCCTCTTTATCGGTAAGAGAGGTGCTGAAACCGCCATTGGTCAGCGCACTGTTTAGTTCCAGAATATCTGTTAACCCTTCCTCCTGAAAACGGAAGGTCACAACATATTGGGTAATATCAGAAGTACTCATTTTTCACCTCATGATTATACAGTGACTTAACAGCATAGTTCACAGGGGGAAAAGGGAGAGGCAATGGGCAGGATGCATTATTGCAAATGCAATTAATTATCATTACTATCAATGCTCTTTTTATCACAGCCTGCCGGAGTATGACGTGCCTTTTATCCCTAAACTTGCCGCCCTTGCCACCTTAATGGCGCTTTCTTACCCGGCTTTTGCCACCACTTATCCTGTGACGCTGACCGACAGTGATGGCAAGCAAGTGACGCTTAAACAGGAACCTCAACGGGTTGTTTTACAGGATGGCCGCGATATTCTGACGCTGGCGTTGCTGGATCGTGACGATCCTTTCCACCGTCTGGTGGCCTGGAACAACCTGCTGAAAAAAAGCGATGCGCCTACCTGGGAACTGATGGCCAATAAATGGCCTGAGGCTAAAAAAATCATTGATATGGGCTTCAGCGATAAAGGTGAAGTGAACCTTGAGAGTGTGGTGGCCGAGCATCCCGATTTGATGATCGCTCAGTTGCGCTCAAAACCCTCTCTTGCTCAGGGCGGGGTGCTGGATAAAATGAAGCAGCTGGGGATCCCGGTGCTCTTTATCGATACTTTTGAAAAGCCGGTCGAAGATACCCCCAAAAGCATCACGTCACTGGGCGTGGCGCTTAACCGCGAAGCAGAAGCCAAAGACTATACCGACTTTTATCAGCAGCATTATCAGGCAATACTGGAAAAAACGCGCGCTGTGAAACCGCAGCCTCAGGTATTTATCGAGGCCAAAGCCGGGCTGGGCGGTCTTGAATCCTGCTGCTTTACTCATGCGCATGTTGGCTGGGGGGCTATGGTTGAAGCAGTGGGCGCCAGAAACATTGGGTCTGGCCTGTTACCCGGTGCTACCGGCGATATCTCGCTGGAAAAAGTTATCGCCATGAAGCCTGATGTCTATATCGTCTCCGGCTCGCAGTGGGCGAGCAAAAACAATGCTGCCGTGCCTTTTGGCTACAACGTGACCCAGAACCAGGTGGATCAGGCCTTCAACAAAATGAAGCAGCGACCCGGCTTTGCGCAGGTTTCGGCCATCAGCAACAATCGCTTCTATGGTCTGTACCATAACTTCTATAACCACCCTTACAACATTGTCGGGCTGGAATATCTGGCGAAGTTTATCTATCCACAACAGTTTACTGAACTTGACCCGGCGAACACCTGGAAAGAAATTGTCACTCGTTTTACCAAAGTACCTATGGGAGAAGGGGTGTTGGGTGCTCAGGCTCCGGCGAAATAAATTTTTCTGCTGGTCGGGTGCAGTCCGCTATAAATCAGGGTGACCTTCAGGGTCACCTTTTTTTTGTTGAGTTATCTCTGGATGAAAAACACGCCTACAGGCGGGGTAACATCAGGACGTTTATAGACATAAACTGAAATGTTTATGGCCTGTTTCAGAGAACATTCTTATTTACACTCTACTGCAATCTCTTCAGATAACCCTTATGATACGCGACGTTAATGAGAATGCTCTCATTCGGGGTCTGGCCTGGCGGGCATTTTGCCTAAAAGGGGTAATTTCATAAAATGTTACGATTCTTACCCTAATAGGCATTGATTGCCCGGTAAAACCCTTCAGACTCACCCTTTTTAAACTGTCGTATGGGTCACACTTAATGAAAGTGCTTAACAAGCTCTCTGTAGTTCTTTTGCTTTCCGGTGGCGCGCTGTGTCAGCAAGCTCTGGCTGATAACAACGTCTTTACGGTCATGGATGACCCTTCCACAGCGAAGAAAGATTTTGAAGGGAATGCCGCCGCGGGTTACCTGGCTCAGACCGGTAACACCACCAGCTCCTCACTGACAGCTAATACCAACATGACCTGGTATCAGCCTAAAACGGCCTACAGCCTGTGGGGCAACGCCAGCAACACCTCTTCTAATGACGAACGCTCATCAGAAACCTATCAGGTCGGTGGCCGTACGCGTTACAACCTCACCAACTTTGATTACCTGTTTGGACAGGCGAGCTGGTTGAGTGACCGTTTCAACGGTTATGACGGTCGTTCCTTCCTGGCCGCAGGTTATGGTCGTCAGCTGCTGAACGGTCCGGTGCATTCACTGCGTGTGGAAGCCGGTCCTGGTGTGCGTTATGACGATTATCACGACGGTGGCCATGATACCACTGCGCTGGCCTATGGCGCGCTGAGCTATCAGTGGCAGCTGACCGATACCACCAAATTCATACAGGGTGTATCCGTTCTGGGTAGCGATGATACGACAGTGAACTCCGAAACCGGTTTACAGGTCGCCATTAACGATCACTTCTCTCTGAAGCTGGCCTATAACGTGACCTGGAACCAGAATCCGCCAGAATCTGCGCCAGATAAAACTGATACTAAAACAACTATTATGCTTTCTTACGCAATGTAATGTTTTCAGGGTCAGAATATTCTGACCCTAATTTTACTTAATCCCTTTTCGCATCGCAAAACCCCTTCTTTTACTCCTAAATTCCAGTCATTAATCAGAAAATATATTAGAACTTTTCCTAATCCAGGATGCAGATAATTTAACTTGTCATATTACCTGATGGCGGTTAAATTTCTCACCGACATTGCAACTGAATTATAGGATTCAGTAATGAATTCATTAATTTCAGTATTAAGCCAAATGTTGCTATTAATGTAATGATAATGTCTTAAATTTATTAATGGAGTAATAAAATGACTAACTTAACGGTAATGACTCTGGAGCAGTGTAAAGAAGTTCGCGGTGGCGTGAGCGATACCGCCTGGGGCGCAGCGGGTGGCGCTGTTGCTGGCGGCATTATTGGTGCTCTGATCCCCGGCGTGGGCTGCATTGCAGGGGCGATGGCAGGTGGCGCTGTGGGTGCCGGAGTAGGCGCCAGTGTAGGTGCAGGTAAAGGCAATGGAGCCTCATAATAACTCTTTCTGATAAGGACTACAGAAAAGGGTATTAATTACTATTGATAGTATGCTCTGACTGTTTCCAGATTGGATGGGGTTTTCATTACCTGATATATATGAAATAACCCTTTAGTGGAGTTGAGGCCAGCCTCAACTCCACTATGTAATGTGAAATATTATGAGCAAAGAATTCAATAAATGCCTGATAAAATCCCCCCTGGGTATGCAGGTTTATGCCTCAGTATTACTTTTTTTTACTGTGATTTTTATCCTCATACTTACCCAGGGAAGATACGGCAAGCAGGAGATGGTTAAAGGTCTTATCCGAAATGAATCATTTTTCCGGGTTGCTGCTGACAGAATGGGGAACGTGCTGGATATATACGCTGAAGAGGGGCAGGCCGTTAAAAAGGGAGCGCCTCTTTTCCGCATAGCGCTTCCCTGGCAGGATGCCACGGATCAACATAACGGCACCAGTATGACAAAAGAGTCCATTTCAAGGCTCAGGCAAACCCAGTCTGAATTACAGCGTGAAGGTCTCTCGCTCGAAAAAGAACTGGCTGATTTAATCAAACAAAAAACCGCTTTCTTCAGTAGCATCGATCAAAATATCAGTAAAATAGATGGCATCGAAAAAGATTATCTGCTTAAGAAAAAAATCCTGGCTACTCAGCTTAAGGATTATGAAAAACTGCTGCTTTCAAAATCGATAAATAAAACAGATGTGGAAAATGTGCGGCAGTATTCCCTGGATAACAATGTTGCTTTAACCAGGACGGTGATGGAAAAGCAAAATTTGCTGCAGAACAAAGCAGAGAAGCAGATCTCCTATGCCAGAACTGAACGCGAACTGCTGCAAATAAGAGATGACGTTGAAAGAAGAAAGCGTGAGCTGATTAACGACCTGAATAAAATAGAGATGCAACAGGAATATATCGTGACCTCTCCCGTTGATGGCATTATCCATGATGTCGGGATCCTTAAAGGCGATTTTGTCGATGGCAAATCTCCTTCTATGATTGTCAAAACAGATACTCAGGCTCAGCCTCTTGCCATCCTGCATCTGACCAGCAGTCAGATCGGCTTGCTCGATCGTCATGAAAAAATTTTCCTGCGGGTCGACACCTTTCCCTATGAGAGTTACGGCATGTTGACGGCCCACGTTGTGAATGTCTCCAAAACGCCCACCAAAGTCAGTCTGGATGACAAGGATTCCTGGTTCAGGGTCAAGCTCCAGCTGGATGAGCATGATGCATTGAGCAAGATCCCGCTGGACAGGCTCAATGACGGGATGTCCGTGACCACCTCTTTGCGTCAGCCTGAACAAACTCTGATGGAATGGCTGTTCTTACCTGTGAAAAAAGCGTTTAAACGTAATCCGGATTTCATTCAATGAAGAAATATAAAACAAAAGACGTTATTCAGGATGAAGTCTCTGAATGTGGCCTGGCTTGTATCAGCTATATTTGCGGAACTCTAGGAAAAAAGGTCGCTTTGTCAACGCTGCGCAGACAGTTTGATGTCACTCTGGATGGCCTCTCCTTTTACAACCTGATGAATATCTCTGCGGAGTATCAACTTGTTGCAACGGGTGTTCAGGTTGCTGCTGATTCACTTTCCGAAATTAAAACGCCAGCTATCCTGCTCTGGAATAACTGCCATTTTGTTGTTCTAAAGAAGGTAAGCAGGAAAGGCATTGAGGTAATGGATCCTGCCGTAGGTAGTCGAAAATTTACCCATCTGGAAGTGTTGCGATTTTTCTCCGGCATGGCTCTGGAGATTGAGCCTGGTGATGAGTTCACGGTCAGACCTCATCAGATCTGGGGCGATGAATCTAAAGAGGACAAAAGTTTCTTCAGCCTCAGGTCATTTAAAAACGGTGTTCTGAAATATAAAGGCTACATGTTACCTCTGGCAATAATGGGCATCGTTATTCAGGTAACCAACATTGCCATACCGAAGTTTATGTCATTGGTGTTTGACGAAGTTTTGCCAAAAAACGATGAGGACTTTCTGTTTCTATTGCTTTACATATTTGGGTTTGTCTATCTGGTTCAGGCGGTAGGCAGCTATCTGAAAATTTTGCTTTCACAACGCTTAAGGCGAGTTATTTCGCAGTTTGAAGGTGTCAAAACGGTCCGCAAGCTGTTCCAGATGGACCTGAAATTTTTCAACAAAAGAATGCCCTCTGACCTGTTGAGAAAAGTGAAATCCGTTGATGTATTCCATGTCATTTTTACGCATGGCTGGCTGGATATCGTCATTGATGGGTTTTTTGCCGTCATCTTTATTGTGTTGCTCTTTATGATCAGTTTTGAACTGGCCTTAATGACGGTCACGGTCACCGGACTGATGGTTCTGACGCGTGTGTTGTTGCTTTCAACCCTGATGTCCCGTCAATACTCTGCTATTGATGCTGAAGTAAAGCGTGATAACAGCCTGCTTCAGTCGATTGATAATATCACGATGATAAAGATCAACCATGCGGAGCCACGCAAGATAAGCGACTGGTTTTACAGTCATGCTGAACTTGAAGATAATCGTTCTTCCATTGAAAAAATCAACGCCATGATTTCGCTTTCAGTGACCACGATTTCACATCTTCAGACGCTGATTATTATGGGAATGGGTGCCTATGCCGTACTGAAAGGGGAAAGCACCGCCGGTCAGCTCATCTCCTTTATCTTTTACAAAAACTGTTTGATGGGTAATGTTCAGACGCTGGTTGAAAATCATGTCAATTTAAAGCTTTGCTCGGTTGAGGTTCGCAGACTGCTGGATATCTCACCGGCGAATGTGACGGAAGTCAGCCAGTTCAGTTCCTCTGCGGTCACCACAAAAGAACAAATAAAAACGCTATCCGTAAAGAATCTGGCCTTCAGCTATTCGAACTTAGAAGAATCTTTTATAAAAAATATCAACTTCACCCTGAATGAGGGCGATAAGTTGGTGATAACTGGCCCATCAGGCTGCGGTAAAACCACCATTCTGAATTTGCTGTCAGGATTACTGAGCCCAACAGAAGGTGAGATCATTATCAATGACATCTCCCTGAACCGATTCGGGTTACGTCAGTATCAGTCGCAAATTTCCATTGTCTCTCCTGATGACAAAATCATTAATGGAAGCGTCATTGAGAACATCGTCTATGAATCCGATTCTTACGATATGCTTCTGCTCGGGCAGTGTATTGAACAAGCCAATCTCGCCGATGTCATCCGCAGTTTGTCTGCAGGTTTAAATACGCGACTAGGCATTAATGGTGCAAGGCTCTCCTCAGGTCAGCAGCAAAGACTGATGCTGGCCAGGGCACTGTATCGCAGGCCAACCCTGATTTTGATGGATGAACCTACATCTCACCTCGATAAGCTGTCACGGGAAGCCATTATGGAGTTGGTGGCGCAGCTCCCTGTTTCCTGCATCATTGTCAGTCATGACGAACATCTGATTAAAGCAATAGGCAATGAAATTCAGAT
This sequence comes from Erwinia sp. E_sp_B01_1, assembly GCF_036865545.1. Classification (NCBI taxonomy): domain Bacteria; kingdom Pseudomonadati; phylum Pseudomonadota; class Gammaproteobacteria; order Enterobacterales; family Erwiniaceae; genus Erwinia; species Erwinia sp. E_sp_B01_1. The sequence continues at coordinate 2,007,512 of NZ_CP142208.1, forward strand.
GAGTGGGGGAGTTAAATAGGATGAAACTTCGAACCTTGTTAAAAGTCAGGCTAAATAATTTCATTGATCAGATTATTTCATCGCTGATAATTATCCAGGTCAGGCTTTCGGGGGGTGCCCAAATTTACCTTGTGCAATCAAGTTTTTGAAACTTATTTCATTTGTTTTTCGATCACATTTAAGGGAAAGTTATTATGCAGACGCTGCTGAGTTTTTGACAAACAAGGTTTTGGATGTCAGACAAAAAGATTTCGTAAAATTCTATTTGCAAAATAAATTAACGAGCCTTTTTGTTCGTACTTACCTCGAACGCTCACTTTGGCCAGAAGTCGCATGCTTTCTGCAGAGTAACAGCCGCCTCAGCACTGCTTCAAAAGCAATTGATAACTCAAATATGCTGCTGGTCACGCACACCGGTGATTACTGGGTCGCTATCCTCACTGCTGCGATGCAGTATGAGGGTAAAGGCTGTAATTTTATTGTTCCCATCTATGAGAAAATTGAGGAAAAGAATAAGGCACTTTACAAAAAAATAGAGATAAAGGGAGTTAACCTTATTTTCGTTAATATTCATGAGCCAGGTACGCTGCTGAGACTCACCCGTTATCTTAAAGCGCCTGATTGTGTGGTGGCGATTTTTTACGATCTCTATTGCCACGCTGCTGGTATTTATAATGGCGGCGTTGAAGCGGTGAATTTTGCAAATAAAAAGGGGTTTATGACCACAGGTATTCTCCAAATCATCAGAAAGTTATCGTTAAAGGTAAGTTTTGTAGCCTGCGAGTTTTGCTTACAGGAGAATAAATATATCGTTGAGTTTTCACCCATGCCACAACATGCTGCAGAACAGGATTTGCGCCGTGAAATGGTGGATTATATTGAAGCGCGTCTTAAAGTCAGGCCTTACCAGTGGCACTTCATTGCTAATCTGGATACCTATTACCATATTCCTTTCTCGCGTATTCAGGCAGTTTACAAAAAGAATCAGGCGCAGTTTCTTCGCCTTAATGCTAAATATTCCCATGCCAGTAAAAAATCATGATAAAGAACATTCCACTCTTTATTTTTTCCGTCGTGCTCTCTGGCTGTTCACTTTCACCTGACTATGTGAAACCTGACACGGTTGCAGACGGTAATAAGCAACTTAAAGCAGCACAAGGCAGTCATCACTATTCCTTCCGCGAAATGTTCGCTCAGGACGAACATCTGGCAGAAGTTCTGAAACAGGCTCAAATTAATAACTACGATTTACAGGATGGCCTGATGCGTGTAGAGATGAGCCGTGCACAAATGTACAGCTCAATCTTTGACCTGATACCCGGCGTGAGCTTCACAGGCACTAAAAGCACCAGCATGTCTGAAATGACGTCCCCCTTTACGGGCAAGGATGTGAAGCAAAAAACTAAAACATACCAAAGCAGCCTGGGCTTTGATTCTTATGAAGTGGATATCTGGGGGAAAAAATTAAGCGAAATTGATTCACTGAGTGAAGAGAGCAAAGGGGATCAGAGCCTGGTTGCCGCTCTGCAGTTAACATTAATGTCCGATCTTGCCAATACCTGGTATGAAACCCTGTCGATGATAAAAATCTGGCATATGCTGACCGGAAAAATTGTCATGCTGGATGACATTCATACCCGTCTGAAAGGCGTGAACGAAATGGAAAGGCTGGATCCGCTGCTGCTCTCCAAGTTTATGCGGGGCAAAACCAGTGATGTCACTAACCAGCAAAACCTGCAGAAAGAGATCCTCAACAGGATCCATAAGCTGGAATATCTTTCCGGATACCGATCCCCCTGGCTGAATGAAGAGAGCTGGAAAAATCTTTCCGGGGACTATGCCATTCAGACGGTTCCACAAAGTATCCAGTCTGATGTCATTTTCAACCGGCCTGATGTGATAGCCGCAGAAGCTAAAATTAAAGCGGCAAATGGCACTATTGGTATGGCGCGCGCCGCGTTTTTACCTGTATTTAATCTGTTTGCTAATGCCTATCACACCTCTGACTCTTTCGATCGTGTTCTTGGCAATTTGACCGATAACTGGACCTTAACGCCGTCGGTGATTATCCCCATTTTTCGTTGGCCAAAAAATTACGCCAATCTGAATTATGCGCATTCACAACAGGCACTGGCGGTAGTTGCCTACCGCAAGATCGTGGCTCAGGGGTTGCTGGATATTCAGGACTCAACCAATAATCTGCGTGCCAGTGAAGAGACAACGGCCACGTTAATGGACGAAGTTGATATTCACCGACAAAATCTGAGCAAACTGACCACACGTTACGAAGCCGGGTATGGTGACTTATACAACCTCTATGAGGCGATCGACTTACTGACTTCGTCGCAATTTGATCTTGAAAGTCACCGGCAACAGGTGATGACCAATACGATTGTGTTACTTAAAGCCATTGGGGGATGAGTGATAAATACTTCACTCCGGACCCTTCATTTCTGGAAACCAGATTACAACTCCTTCTGATGAGGCTTTGATGAAGAGCCCATTGCGTGTAAGATGTTCGGCCATCGTAAGTTTTTGTATCAAACAGACTTTCGATCCTGCGTACCAGGCTGTGTACCAAACTGACAACTGTGAGTCGGTTTCAAGTGCTGTCAGCCTGTTGTATAACGATAAAAATATTTTTGTATGTAGCCTGGCGTATGGGTTACCACTGCAACTAAGGATGTAATATGCCCGTAATTACTCTTCCTGATGGAAGTCAGCGTATTTTTGACCACGCAGTCAGCGTGATGGACATCGCTCAGGACATCGGTCCGGGGCTGGCAAAAGCCTGTATCGCAGGCCGTGTAAATGGCGAGCTGGTGGATGCGGTCGATCCGATTACCACAGACGCTCACGTTGCTATCATCACCGCAAAAGATGACGCTGGTCTGGAAATCATTCGCCACTCCTGTGCTCACCTGTTAGGTCATGCGATCAAACAGCTGTGGCCAGACACGAAAATGGCGATTGGCCCGGTGATTGATAACGGATTCTACTATGACGTGGATATTGACCGTACCCTGACCCAGGAAGACATTGAGCAGCTGGAAAAGCGTATGCATCAGCTGGCCGAAACCAATTACGAGGTCATTAAGAAAACGGTGAGCTGGCATGAAGCGCGTGAAGCCTTTGCCGCCCGTGATGAACCTTACAAAATGATTATTCTTGATGAGAACATCAGCCATGACGATCGTCCTGGCCTGTATCATCACGAAGAGTATGTTGATATGTGCCGTGGGCCTCACGTGCCTAATATGCGCTTCTGCCATCACTTTAAGCTGCAGAAAATTTCTGGCGCTTACTGGCGTGGCGACAGCAACAATAAAATGTTGCAGCGTATCTATGGCACCGCCTGGGCTGATAAAAAGCAGCTGGCAGCCTATCTGCAGCGTCTGGAAGAAGCGGGCAAACGCGATCACCGTAAAATCGGTAAGCAGCTCGATCTATATCACATGCAGGAAGAAGCACCGGGTATGGTGTTCTGGCACAACGATGGCTGGACTATCTTCCGCGAGCTGGAAGTCTTTGTGCGCAGCAAGCTGACTGAATATGACTATCAGGAAGTGAAGGGCCCATTGATGATGGACCGCGTGCTGTGGGAAAAAACAGGTCACTGGGAAAACTACAAAGAAGCCATGTTCACCACCTCTTCAGAGAACCGTGAATATTGCATCAAACCTATGAACTGCCCTGGCCACGTGCAAATTTTCAATCAGGGTCTAAAATCATACCGCGACCTGCCATTACGTATGGCCGAATTTGGTAGCTGCCACCGTAATGAGCCTTCAGGTGCTCTGCACGGTCTGATGCGTGTGCGTGGCTTTACTCAGGATGATGCCCATATCTTCTGTACTGAAGAGCAGGTGCGTACTGAGGTGAACAGCTGCATCCGCATGGTGTATGACATGTACAGCACCTTCGGATTTGAAAAAATCGTGGTGAAACTGTCTACCCGTCCGGTAAAACGTATCGGCACTGACGAACAGTGGGATCGTGCTGAGGCCGATCTGGCTGCCGCGCTGAAAGAGAACGACATTCCGTTCGAGTATCAGCCGGGTGAGGGGGCATTCTATGGCCCTAAAATTGAATTCACCCTGCATGACTGTTTAGATCGTGCATGGCAGTGTGGCACCGTACAGCTCGACTTCTCTCTGCCGGGCCGTCTGAGTGCTTCCTATATTGGTGAAAATAATGAGCGTCAGGTGCCGGTGATGATCCACCGTGCAATTCTGGGTTCAGTGGAGCGCTTTATCGGTATTTTGACCGAAGAGTATGCCGGGTTCTTCCCAACCTGGCTGGCTCCAGTACAAGTTGTGGTGATGAATATCACCGATGGCCAGTCCGAATATGTTGCAGAATTGACCCGAAAACTGCAGAATGCGGGCATTCGTGTAAAAGCGGACTTGAGAAACGAGAAGATTGGCTTTAAAATCCGTGAGCACACTTTACGTCGTGTCCCTTATATGTTGGTCTGCGGTGATAAAGAGGTGGAAGCTGGCAAAGTTGCCGTTCGCACCCGCCGTGGTAAAGACCTGGGCAGCATGGACGTAAACGAAGTGATCGCGAAACTGCAGGATGAAATTCGCAGTCGCAATCTTCATCAATTGGAGGAATAAAGTATTAAAGGCGGAAAACGAGTTCAACCGGCGCGTCCTAATCGCATTAACAGAGAAATCCGCGCCACAGAAGTACGACTGACTGGCGTCGATGGCGAGCAGATTGGTATTGTCAGTCTGAATGAGGCTTTGGAAAAAGCTGAGGAAGCAGGCGTTGATTTAGTTGAAATCAGCCCTAACGCCGAGCCGCCCGTTTGCCGCATCATGGATTACGGCAAATTCCTTTACGAAAAAAGCAAATCTTCTAAGGAACAGAAGAAAAAGCAAAAAGTTATTCAGGTTAAGGAAATTAAATTCCGTCCTGGAACCGATGATGGCGACTATCAGGTAAAACTACGCAACCTGGTTCGCTTTCTCGAAGAGGGCGATAAAGCCAAAATCACGCTGCGATTCCGTGGTCGTGAGATGGCGCACCAGCAGATCGGTATGGAAATGCTTAACCGCGTCCGTAAAGATCTGTGTGAAGATAGTGATCTGGCGATTGTCGAGTCCTTCCCTTCGAAGATCGAAGGTCGTCAGATGATTATGGTGCTCGCTCCGAAGAAGAAACAGTAGGCCATAAAGTAATCGAAGTCCGGGCTTCGGCCCGGGCTTTTATTCGCCTGTCTGGTTCATTTTATTAACAATGCGAAGTGGATGTTTTAAATGCCGAAGATTAAAACTGTACGTGGCGCGGCCAAGCGCTTTAAGAAGACCGGCTCTGGCGGCTTCAAGCGTAAACACGCTAACCTGCGTCATATTCTGACTAAAAAATCTACTAAACGTAAGCGTCACCTGCGCCCTAAAGGCATGGTTTGTCAGGCTGACCTGGCGAGTGTTGTTGCTTGCCTGCCGTACGCATAAGTCTATTTTTTTAACAGAATATTAAACAGGAGAGCTAAATGGCTCGTGTAAAACGTGGTGTAGTTGCTCGCGCACGTCACAAAAAAATCTTAAAACAAGCTAAAGGCTATTACGGTGCACGTTCACGTGTTTACCGCGTAGCCTTCCAGGCTGTTATCAAAGCTGGTCAGTATGCTTACCGTGACCGTCGTCAGCGGAAGCGTCAGTTCCGTCAGCTGTGGATCGCGCGTATTAACGCAGCGGCCCGCACCAACGGAATTTCTTACAGCCGTTTCATTAATGGCCTGAAAAAGGCTTCTATTGAGATCGACCGTAAGATTCTGGCTGACATCGCAGTCTTCGACAAAGTGACCTTCACGGCACTGGTTGAGAAAGCGAAAACAGCTCTGGCGTAAGTCAGGTGAAAGAGGGAGCTTGTCTCCCTCTTTTATTTTTTCCACCCGGGCATCAGGTTTTCATTCCCGTACAAGGTATCGCAAGCATGAATGCTGCCATTTTCCGTTTCTTTTTTTACTTTAGCACCTGAACAACAGGGGCTTGTGCGCAAAGAAAAGAAACGAAAAATCGCGCTTAAAGCCTCCCCAGTGGAGGCTTTTTTGTTTCTGGCGTTAATGATATCGGACGAACTCTCGTCCTTATAATAAAACAGACCGGCCACGGGGGCTGGAAGAAGAGGAAAGCATGTCACATCTCGCAGAACTGGTGGCGAACGCGAAAGCGGCCATTGCTGATGCTCACGATGTTGCCGCATTAGATACGGTGCGCGTTGAATATCTGGGGAAAAAAGGGCATCTGACGTTACAGATGACCACACTGCGTGAACTGCCTGCGGAAGATCGCCCGGCAGCGGGTGCGGTCATCAATGAGGCCAAGCAGCAGGTACAGGAAGCGCTGAACGAGCGTAAAGAGTCGCTGGAATCTGCTGCGTTGAATGCCCGCCTGGCGGAAGAAACCATTGATGTTTCATTACCGGGTCGTCGGATTGAAAACGGGGGCCTGCATCCGGTCACCCGCACTATTGACCGTATTGAAACCTTCTTTGGTGAGCTGGGCTTTGCCGTAGCAACCGGCCCCGAAATTGAAGATGACTACCATAACTTTGACGCGCTGAACATTCCTGGCCATCACCCGGCGCGTGCTGACCATGATACCTTCTGGTTTGATGCGACCCGCCTTCTGCGCACCCAGACTTCTGGCGTGCAGATCCGCACCATGAAAAACCAGCAGCCGCCAATCCGCATCATTGCCCCTGGCCGTGTGTACCGTAACGATTACGATCAAACGCACACCCCAATGTTCCATCAGATGGAAGGGCTGATTGTCGATCGTAATATCAGCTTTACCAATCTGAAAGGCACGCTGCACGACTTCCTGAACAACTTCTTTGAGGAAGATTTGCAGGTACGTTTCCGTCCGTCTTACTTCCCGTTTACTGAACCTTCTGCTGAGGTGGATGTGATGGGCAAAAACGGTAAGTGGCTGGAAGTGCTGGGCTGCGGCATGGTGCATCCTAACGTCCTGCGTAACGTGGGCATCGATCCGGAAGTCTATTCGGGCTTTGCTTTCGGCATGGGAATGGAGCGTCTGACCATGTTGCGCTACGGTGTGACGGATTTACGCGCCTTCTTCGAAAATGATTTACGTTTCCTCAAACAGTTTAAATAAGGGCGGGTTGTACCAATGAAATTTAGCGAACTCTGGTTACGTGAGTGGGTTAACCCGGCCATTGATAGTGCAGCGCTGTCAGAGCAGATCACTATGGCTGGCCTCGAAGTGGACGGCGTGGATGCTGTCGCCGGCGCCTTTAACGGTGTGGTAGTGGGCGAAGTGGTTGAATGCGGACAGCATCCAAACGCCGATAAACTGCGCGTAACAAAAATTAACGTCGGTGGCGATCGCCTGCTGGATATTGTCTGTGGCGCGCCAAACTGCCGCCAGGGGCTGAAAGTAGCTGTAGCTACCGTAGGCGCCGTGCTGCCGGGTGATTTTAAAATCAAAGCGGCGAAACTGCGTGGCGAGCCTTCTGAGGGGATGCTGTGTTCGTTTTCCGAGCTGGGCATCTCTGATGACCACGACGGCATCATTGAACTGCCGCTGGACGCACCTGTGGGCACAAACATCCGCGACTTCCTGAAGCTGGATGACAACACGATCGAAATCAGCGTCACGCCTAACCGTGCTGACTGCCTGGGGATTATTGGTGTGGCCCGCGATGTTGCCGTACTGAACAAAATGACCCTGACTGAACCGGAAATCTCTCCGGTAGCGGCAACTATCCAGGACACTTTCCCAATCCGGGTTGATGCTACCGAAGCGTGCCCGCGTTACCTTGGCCGTGTGGTCAAAGGAATCAACGTTAAGGCCGCCACGCCATTATGGATGAAAGAGAAGCTGCGTCGCTGCGGTATCCGCTCGATCGACCCGGTCGTCGACATCACAAACTTTGTGCTGCTTGAGCTGGGTCAGCCAATGCACGCTTTCGATCTGGATCGTATTGACGGCGGCATCGTGGTGCGTATGGCAGAAGAGGGCGAAACTCTGACGCTGCTGGATGGCACGGAAGCCCGACTGAATGCCGACACTTTAGTGATTGCCGATCACCACAAAGCGCTGGCAATGGGCGGCATCTTTGGCGGCGAGCATTCCGGCGTTAACGAAGAGACGGCCAACGTGCTGTTCGAGTGTGCCTTCTTCAGCCCGCTCTCAATTACGGGCCGCGCACGTCGTCACGGTCTGCATACCGATGCTTCCCATCGCTACGAGCGCGGTGTGGATCCTCAGTTGCAGCATAAGGCTATTGAGCGAGCCACCCGTCTGCTGCTGGATATCTGTGGCGGTGAAGCCGGTCCGGTTATCGATGTAACCTGTGAAGCTACCTTACCCAAGCGGGCAACCATTACCCTGCGTCGTGAAAAGCTGGATCGACTGATTGGTCATGTGGTTGCCGATCGGGATGTCAGCGATATCCTTCGTCGTCTGGGTTGTGAAGTGACTGAAGCGCCAGGTTCATGGCAGGCAGTGGCGCCAGGCTGGCGTTTCGATATGGAAATCGAAGAAGATCTGGTGGAAGAAGTGGCCCGTGTTTACGGCTACAACAACATTCCTGACGTGCCGGTTCAGGCGGGTCTGGTGATGACCAGGCACCGCGAAGCTAACCTGTCATTAAAGCGTGTTAAAGCGCTGCTGGTGGATAAAGGGTATCAGGAAGCTATCACTTACAGCTTTGTTGATCCCAAGCTTCAGGCGCTGCTGCACCCGGGCGAAGAGAACCTGGTGTTGCCAAGCCCAATTTCGGTTGAGATGTCTGCAATGCGGTTGTCACTGTGGACAGGCCTGCTTTCGGCCGTCGTGTATAACCAAAATCGTCAGCAAAGCCGGGTACGCTTATTTGAGAGCGGACTGCGCTTTGTTCCTGATACTCAGGCAAACCTGGGTATTCGTCAGGATGTTATGCTGGCTGGAGCGATCAGCGGCACCCGTTATGAAGAGCATTGGGATCTGGCGCGTCAGGCAGTTGACTTCTATGATTTGAAAGGTGATTTGGAGTCCGTACTCGACCTGACCGGTAAATTGTCTGAGATTCAGTTCCGCGCTGAGGCAAATCCTGCTCTGCACCCCGGACAGAGCGCAGCAATTTATTTGCAGGATGAATGCATCGGTTTCATCGGTGTGGTGCATCCGGAACTTGAGCGGAAACTGGATCTTAACGGGCGCACTGTGGTGTTTGAACTGCTGTGGGACAAGGTGTCAGACCGCGTCCTGCCTGACGCGAGCGGGATTTCACGGTTCCCTGCAAACCGCCGTGATATCGCCGTTGTGGTGGCTGAAAACGTTCCCGCAGCAGATATCATCGCAGAGTGTAAGAAAGTTGGCGTAAATCAGGTAGTTGGCGTAAACTTGTTTGACGTGTACCGCGGTAAGGGCGTAAATGAAGGTTTTAAGAGCCTCGCTATCAGCCTGATTTTGCAAGATACCGATCGGACACTCGAAGAAGAGGAGATCGCTGCAACCGTCGCCAAATGTGTTGCGGCGTTGAAAGAGCGATTCCAGGCAACCTTGAGGGATTGAACCTATGGCGCTTACAAAAGCTGAGATGTCTGAATACCTGTTTGAGAAGCTGGGGCTTAGCAAACGGGATGCCAAAGAGCTGGTAGAGCTGTTTTTCGAAGAGGTACGCCGCGCTTTGGAAAACGGTGAACAGGTGAAACTGTCAGGATTTGGCAACTTCGACCTTCGCGACAAAAACCAACGTCCGGGGCGTAATCCCAAGACGGGTGAAGATATCCCGATCACGGCGCGCCGTGTGGTGACTTTCCGGCCTGGACAGAAACTCAAAAGTCGGGTTGAGAACGCAACACCGAAAGAAGACTGATTTTTTGCCAGTCAAAAAGGCCGCTTAGTGCGGCCTTTTTCATATGAAGCGAACCATGAACCTGTTTTCTGAACACATGAAACTTGCCCGGCGCCATCACTGGCGCTGGCTGACCGGGCTGATTATTTTTAGCCTGCTGATGGTCACTCTGAGCCTTTCAGCAGGTGACAGCTGGCTGTTTCCCTGTGACTGGTTCACTCAGGAAGCCTCGCTCTATGTCTGGCAATTGCGTCTGCCAAGAACGCTGGCTGTGCTGTTAGTTGGCGCTTCGCTGGCGGTTGCAGGTGCAGTGATGCAGGCCCTGTTCGAAAACCCGCTCGCGGAACCCGGCCTGTTAGGCGTCTCCAACGGGGCCGGAGTAGGGCTGGTGCTGAGCATTTTCGCTGGCGCCACCGGTTTAGGGCAAATCAGCCTCAGCGCGATTATCGGCGCACTGATCGTCACTTTTATTCTGCTGCGCTTTTCACGCCAGTATCTCTCTAACAGCCGCCTGCTGCTGGCTGGCGTGGCGCTGGGAATAATCTGTAGCGCTGTGATGACCTGGGCCGTCTATTTCAGCACCAGCCTGGATTTACGGCAGCTGATGTACTGGATGCTGGGCGGCTTCAGCGGCATCGACTGGCGCTATCGCTGGCTGATGATGGCGCTGTTGCCCGTATTGCTCTGGCTCTGTGCTCAGTGGAAAGTGCTAAACCTGATTGCCCTTGGTGAGATATCGGCCCGACAATTGGGGCTGCCTTTATTGCTGTGGCGCAATTTGCTGGTGCTGAGTATCGGCTGGCTGACGGGCGTCAGTGTAGCTCTGGCGGGCGCAATTGGCTTCGTTGGGCTGGTCATCCCGCATATTCTGAGGCTGAACGGCATCAGCGATCACCGGGCGCTTCTTCCCGCTTGCGCACTGGCCGGAGGCGGGGTACTGCTGGCTGCTGATGTGCTGGCAAGGATAGCAATAACCTCAGCTGAATTACCGATTGGGGTGGTGACGGCTACGCTGGGCGCCCCGATCTTTATCTGGTTACTGTTACGCAACCGGCCCTGAGGGCCGGCCTATTTTCTCACTCAACTGAACAGGAAAAACCGATGACTATTTTTGATACCAGACTGGAAACGCTTGAAGGTGAAGAAACGACTCTGGCGAAATGGCAGGGTAACGTTTTACTGGTGGTAAACGTGGCGTCGAAATGCGGCCTTACCCCTCAGTATGAGCAGCTGGAAACCCTGCAAAAAGAGTGGCAGGATCAGGGTTTTTCAGTGCTGGGATTCCCCTGTAATGCATTCCTGGGCCAGGAGCCCGGCAGTGCAGATGAGATCAAAACGTTTTGCAGCACAACGTATGGCGTGACCTTCCCGATGTTCAGTAAAATCGACGTTAACGGGCCAGAACGTCACCCGCTATATCAGCAGTTGGTCGCTGCCAGGCCAGAAGCTGTCGCCCCGGAGAACAGCGGCTTTATGGAGCGCATGAGCAGCAAAGGGCGCGCGCCAAAAGAGCCGGGTGATATTTTGTGGAACTTCGAAAAGTTTCTGATTAATCCTGAGGGTGAAGTGGTTCAACGCTTCTCTCCTGATATGGAGCCCCGCGATCCTGTCGTTGTGAATGCCATTAAACAGGCTTTGAGCCGGTAAATGCTTTTACAGTGTGAAGGCGTTGCCCTTGAGCAACGCCTGGCGTCGTTTGATGCTGAGGTCAATACGGGCGAGCTGATACATCTTCTGGGGCCAAACGGCGCCGGGAAAAGCTCGCTTCTTGGCTGTCTGGCAGGTTTGCTGCCCGCAAAAGGTGTTGTCCGGCTCTCCGGACGATCGCTGTCTGCCTGGCCTGCTACCGAGCTTGCGCGTCAACGCGCTTATCTGGCACAACAGCAGCTTCCAGCAGGCAGAATGCCCGTGTGGCAATTCCTCCGGCTGCATCAGGTTGGCGGTGTTCATACTGACGAAGCGGCATTAACCCTGTTATGCCAGACCTTTCAGCTCACTGACAAACTGGCACGGCCCCTGAGCCAGCTTTCAGGAGGGGAATGGCAGCGTGTACGTCTGGCCGCGGTGCTGTTACAGATGTCGCAGCCTGAAGGTAAGCTATTGTTGCTTGATGAGCCGCTGACCGGTGTAGACCTGGCCCAGCAGGCCGCGTTTGATCACTATCTGGCTTCCCACGTTGCGAACGGACTCACGGTGATAATGAGCGGCCATGACATCAATCACAGTCTGCACCATGCCCATCATGTCTGGTTAATGAAAGAGGGCAAACTTGTCCGGCAGGGTACGGCGGATGAGGTGCTTCAGCCAGACCAGTTGTCGACTGTTTTTGACGTCCCTTTCCGGCGAATAAGGGTGGAGAACCACGAAATCCTGACAACCTTTCTTTGACCGTCTGGTGACAGTTGTCTGAAAACTCGTTTCGCCTGTAAAGTAACCTGTCATTTACGAAGGACCTTGTTATGCGCTACTGGCTTTTATTGATTATGATTATTCTTACAGGCTGTAGCAGACATGCGCCACCTCCCAACGGGCGCCTGTCCGATTCTATTACCGTCATCGCCCAACTGAACGAGCAACTCAGCCAGTGGCGGGGCACACCTTACCGCTATGGCGGCATGGGACGCGGAGGGGTCGACTGTTCTGGGTTTGTTTTTCTGACCTATCGCGATCGTTTTGATTTGCAGCTTCCCCGGACTACCGTTGCCCAAACGGACATTGGTACGCGTATTGATAAAGATGACTTGCTACCGGGCGACCTGGTATTTTTCAAAACGGGCAGTGGCGAGAATGGTTTACATGTCGGGATCTATGATACGGACGACCAGTTTATTCATGCTTCGACCAGCCAGGGCGTAATCCGATCCTCTTTGAATAATGTTTACTGGAAAAAAGTGTTCTGGCAGGCAAGAAGAATCTGAGTGCCAAAATATTTAGCAAGCTAAGTAATAAATTGCAGGGTCAATTCTTCAGCATTTGATTAAAGGAGTGATAATTAGAAATCGTCAGCAATTGCCGGCTTTATTATTTCTCTTTCCCGGTAAATCCGCTCCATGTCAGCCTGATGTGAGCATTAAGTCAATTTTTAGTAAAGATAAGATGAAGTATAGAGCACACTGATGAAATCAGGGCAGTGCCGGGTTTAATTGATTAGCATCTTTCATGTCAAATATGTGATAGTTTACTGCAACACAAAGGGTCACATCCTGCAGTTTCAAAATCTTGCCGATAAATCAATTAATAATGGCACTACAGAAGGCCATTGACTGGTGAGACAGGATGCACGTATTGGTCTTCATCACGGCAGAAAAGAAATGAAAATCCATCTGGAAGCGGATTATAAAAGTTACACAGCATTTTACCCCGTATACAGCTTTGACGGCCTGCTGATTGCTGTCGAGTTAATGACGCATTTCTCCCATACTACCGCTAACGTAGCCATTCCTCAGGAGATGGTGCTGCCACAAATGGACAGCGATCAGCGTATTCTGTTACTTCAGAACCAGATTAAAAGTATTGAAAAGCACCATGACTTCTTCCGCCAGCAGGGCGTGAAGGTGACACTTAAGATTGATGAAGTGACTTCACAGGTTATTCTGGAAAGCGAAATATTGCTGCGTAAGCTGGAAGGACTGGAATGGCTGGAGCTGGAAATAAACGAAAGCTATCCGGATTTAAAATTGGGTAAAGATCATCCCGGACTGATGGCTTTAAGCCAGAGGTTCGACCTGAGCCTTGAAAACTACGGCGCGGGCAAAACATCCTCCAAAGCTGTTTACGATAATCTTTTCTACCGCATTAAACTGGACCGGGGTTTTATTAAACACAATATCAACCGGCTCTCTTTCAGGCCATTTATAAGTACGCTTCTGGAACATATCAAACCACATTGCCAGCAGGTAATCGTTCAGGGAATTGATGATTTATCCGGACTGGAAACCATCAGCCATTACGATTTTGATGGGGTGCAGAGCTCATTATTCTCGCCGGTAGGCGAAGATGCACTCCCCACTCTGATACATCCACCGAAAGAACTGGCCGGAAATTCACACTAATAACCCCTTTGTGAGTCCGTGTTAACCTTCTGCCCGGAGGATTACACTAAACAGACTTACTGCCCATGTTGGCAAATCCCAAGGGGATCTTATGCAATTTACTAATACCTGGTATCAGGAGCTGGAGGGGTGCTATACCGCCCTCCAGCCCACGCCACTGAAAAATCCTCGTTTACTCTTTCACAGCAGTTCGCTGGCCGATGAGCTGGAACTTGATGCAAGCTGGTTTACGCCCGAAAAAGCGGGTGTCTGGAGTGGCGATCTCCTGTTACCCGGCATGCAGCCACTGGCTCAGGTTTACAGCGGGCATCAGTTTGGCGTCTGGGCCGGACAATTAGGTGATGGTCGTGGCATCTTGCTGGGTGAGCAGCAGCTCTCAGATGGCCGCAAAATGGACTGGCACCTCAAAGGGGCAGGGCTGACGCCTTATTCCCGAATGGGAGACGGACGCGCGGTGTTGCGTTCTTCCTTACGTGAGTTCCTGGCCTCGGAGGCGATGCATCATCTGGGCGTGCCCACTTCCCGTGCGCTGACCGTGGTGACCAGTGATGAACCCGTCTACCGTGAAACCGCTGAACGGGGAGCCATGATACTTCGGGTAGCCGAAAGTCATCTTCGCTTCGGCCACTTTGAACATTTCTATTATGCTCAGCAGCCGGAAAAAGTTCGGCAACTGGCTGATTACGCCATCCGTCATCACTGGCCCCACCTGAAAGATGAGCAGGAGCGGTACCTGCTGTGGTTCACCGATGTGGTAAAGCGAACTGCGCGTTTGATTGCGCACTGGCAGAGCATTGGTTTCGCTCATGGTGTAATGAATACGGACAACATGTCGATTCTCGGCCTGACACTGGATTATGGTCCTTTTGGTTTTCTCGATGACTATAAGCCTGACTTTATCTGTAACCACTCCGACTATCAGGGCCGCTACAGCTTTGAAAATCAGCCGATGGTCGGGCTGTGGAACCTCAATCGTCTGGCGCATTCGCTGTCTGATCTTATGACCACGGATCAGCTTAAGCAGGCGCTGGCAGAGTACGAGCCAGAATTAATGCAGGCCTGGGGTGAGAAAATGCGCGCGAAGCTGGGGCTGGTGACACAGGATAAGCACGATAACGCTATCCTGACCGGCCTGCTGGCAATGATGACCAAAGAGGGCAGTGATTATACCTGGACTTTCCGCCAGCTCTCCCTGACGGAGCAACAGCAGTCGATTTCCCCTTTACGCGATGAGTTTATCGACCGTGAAGCCTTCGACAGTTGGTACAACATCTGGCGACAGCGTCTGCTGGAAGAAGGGCGCAGCGATGAGGATCGACAGCATCAGATGAAAGGGGCAAACCCGGCTATCGTGCTGCGCAATTACCTTGCTCAACAGGCAATTGAGCTGGCAGAAAACGACGATATCAGCCTGTTAAGCCGGTTACATCAGGCGCTGAGTCATCCGTTTGACGATGCGCCAGAGTTTGCCGATTTGACAAAGCGTCCGCCGGAGTGGGGCAAAAAGCTGGAAGTGAGCTGTTCAAGCTGACTTTAAGTGATGACAGTGGCGCAGGTCCTGTACCTTCATTGGACCTGTGTATCCACTTCACTCACCCACAATGTTATAGCTTAAGGGTGGCGCCGGTGAGGCTGTTAGCCGGGTCTCAGCCACATGGACGTGGCTGCGAAGTCTCCTGGGACGGATTCACGACGTCCCGGCTAACAGCCTCACCTGTGACGCCTGGCACCAAACCGGTTTTGACCTGCAACAGACAGCCTCCCCGGTGACGCCAGACCCCGAAGCGGTTTTGACCTGCTCCCCGTGACGTCAGACGTTAAACCAGCCTTAATCTTAATCCCTCAGCCGATCAGAACCTGGCGTCAACCGCATCCGCCAGCTGCGCCAGCACCGCTTCACTGTCTTCCCATCCCAGACACGGGTCGGTGATCGACTGGCCGTACACCAGGGGTTTACCGGCTTCTACTTTCTGCGTACCTTCCTGCAGGAAACTCTCAATCATCACGCCAGCTATGGCCCTGGATCCGCCACGAATTTGCTGAGCCACGGAAGTCGCCACTTCCTTCTGCAGCCGGTGCTGCTTCAGACAATTACCATGACTGAAATCGATCACCAGCTGTTCCGGCAGTTTGAACTCCCGCAGGCTGGCCGCCGCAGCGGCAATATCTTCGGGATGATAGTTTGGTTGTCTGCCGCCCCGCATAATTACGTGGCCTGACGGATTACCGCTGGTCTGATAAATGGTCATCTGACCGAATTTATCCGGGGAGAGGAACATATGGCTGGCTCTTGCTGCGCGGATAGCATCCACTGCGATCTGAATGTTGCCGTCAGTGCCATTTTTAAACCCAACCGGACAGGAGAGGGCAGAAGCCATCTCACGGTGAATCTGGCTCTCGGTGGTGCGGGCACCGATTGCGCCCCAGCTGATCAAATCAGCGATAAACTGACCAACGACCATATCCAGAAACTCCGTGGCAGTCGGCATGCCCAGCGCATTGATATCCAGTAACAGCTTACGGGCCACTTCCAGACCATGATTCACCCGGAAACTGCCGTCCAGGTCGGGATCTGAAATCAGCCCTTTCCAGCCAACAACAGTCCTTGGTTTCTCAAAATAGGTGCGCATCACAATTTCCAGACGCGACTGATACTTCTCACGCAGGCCGTTGAGTTTGCCAGCATAGGCCACAGCTGCTTCAGGATCGTGCAGAGAGCAGGGGCCAATCACCACTAAAAGCCGGGGATCTTCGCCGGAAAGGATACGGGCAATGCGTTTGCGGGAGTCGGTGACGTTGGCTGCAATGGCCGGTGTAATCGGGTGCCGCTTAGCCAGTTCATCAGGCGTAATCAGGCTCTCGATGCGCGCGGTCCGCAGTTCATCTGTTTTGTTCATAACCATCTCTGAAATTTTTTCTTCGCAGCGGCAGGAGTGCCGGGAAGTGATGCCGATCACAATAAACCAACCAGCGATGATTTCAACCGCAAACGCCCGTTAAACGGGCGTAACGCGATAAATATCACTTTTTAATACATCCGGCGCGTCAGCCCCATGATATCGAGGATCTTGGTGGCGATTTCTTCAACAGAATAGTTGGTACTGTTGAGATAGGGGACTTGAGTGGTGCGGAACAGCGCTTCTACTTCACCTACTTCCAGCCTGCACTGGCGCATAGAAGCATAGCGGGTGTTTTCTGCCCGTTCCTGACGGATGGCGGCCAGACGTTCGGGATCGATAGTCAGCCCGAAAAGCTTATTGTGAAAAGGTTTTAACGCCGGAGGCAGTTTGAGGTTGTCCATATCATCGGCGATGAAGGGGTAATTAGCGGCGCGGATACCGAACTGCATCGCCAGATAGAGGCTGGTGGGTGTTTTACCGCAGCGGGAAACGCCGAGCAGGATCACCTGCGCATCTTCGAGTCCCCGCAAAGAAATACCGTCATCATGCGCCAGGCTGTAGTCGATAGCGGCAATGCGGGCATCATATTTTCCGAGGTTGCTGGCCGTCAGTCCGTGAGTGCGGTTAGCCACCGGGGCCGGTGCAATGCCCAGCTCCTGCTGTAAAGGTGCCACCAGCGACTGCACAATATCCTGACAGAAGCCGTCACTTTGCAAAATAATATCGCGGATTTCCGGGGTCACAATCGAGATAAACACCACCGGGCGTACGCCACTTTTCAGGTATAAGGCATTGATTTGCGCCTTAACCGCCAGCGCGCGTTGTACAGTCTCAACAAAAGGCAGCGTCACGCTGTTGATGCCCACCGGGAATTGAGAAAGCACCGCATGCCCTAACACTTCTGCCGTTATCGCTGTGCCATCCGAGATATAAAAAACACTTCGCTCACTGTTCACGTCCATTTTTTCTCCCGACACTGTGCATCACTGCAGACTAAATTAATTCACTGCTGGAAAGCAAATAGTGATATCGCCTGCAAAACAAATTAAATGATTCATAAGTTAATGATATGAACTTTTCATTTTTATAAGCTGGTCGTCTCACTGAATTCAGGAATTAATGAAATGATGTTTCCGTTTTTTATTCCTAAAAATAGAGCTTAGAAGAAAAAGCATTCGGTTTATTCATCAAAATGAATTGCGCAACAAGGTGGGTGAGGTAATTGCAAAACTGTGAGCAGGCTCCTGAAAGATAAAGAATTATCCTATTCACCCGCTTGCGCAACGCCCTGTTTCATGGCGGAGTTTTCTTAAAAACGCATTTTTAATCCGCTTTATCGATTCAACAGTTTCTTTCTGGCACGGGAATATGCCAGGCTCAAAATGCACTGCTCCCCATTAATTAAATTCAAAAGGATTGTTTCAATGTCCAATAAAGGCGAACTGCCGCTTGTGCTCTGGTATAACCAGCTTGGCATGAACGATGTTGATCGGGTGGGAGGCAAAAATGCCTCTCTGGGTGAAATGATTACTAATTTGTCCTCGCTGGGCGTTTCTGTCCCTAATGGCTTTGCGACGACCTCAGATGCGTTCAATCAGTTCCTCGATCAAAGCGGCGTCAATCAGCGTATCTACGATTTGCTGGATAAGACCGATATTGATGATGTTGATGAACTGGCTAAAGCGGGCAAGCAAATCCGTCAGTGGATTGTGGACACCCCTTTTACGCCCGAACTGGAACAGGCTATTCATCAGGCCTATGAGCAACTCTCGTCTGACGATGCTGAAGCCTCATTTGCGGTTCGCTCCTCTGCCACCGCTGAAGATATGCCGGATGCCTCTTTTGCCGGCCAGCAGGAAACCTTCCTGAACGTCCAGGGTTATGACGCAGTGTTGATCGCGGTGAAGCATGTTTACGCCTCATTGTTTAACGATCGCGCCATCTCTTACCGCGTGCATCAGGGCTACGATCATCGTGGGGTGGCACTCTCCGCCGGGGTCCAGCGCATGGTGCGTTCGGATCTGGGTTCTGCAGGCGTCATGTTCACCATTGATACGGAATCGGGCTTTGACCAGGTGGTCTTTATCACCGCGGCGTTAGGTCTGGGTGAAATGGTGGTGCAGGGTGCCGTAAACCCTGACGAGTTCTATGTCCATAAACCCACTCTTGCGGCCGGTCGGCCTGCCATTGTGCGCCGCAATATGGGATCGAAAAAAATCCGTATGGTCTATGCCGACTCTCAGGAGCACGGTGAACAGGTCCGTATTGAGGACGTTCCGGAAGAGGAGCGGGATCGTTACTGTCTGACTAACGAAGAAGTTGAAGCTCTGGCTACTCAGGCAGTACAGATTGAGAAACATTACCAGCGTCCTATGGACATTGAGTGGGCGAAAGATGGCCATACCGGCAAACTCTTTATCGTGCAGGCCCGTCCTGAAACCGTCCGTTCAAATGGTCAGGTAATGGAACGCTATACCCTGCAGGGCAAGGGGAAAGTGGTGGTGGAAGGCCGTGCTATCGGTCACCGAATCGGCGCGGGTGAAGTAAAAGTTATCCACGACATCAGTGAAATGAATCGCATAGAAAAAGGTGACGTGCTGGTCACCGACATGACCGACCCGGACTGGGAACCGATCATGAAAAAGGCCTCAGCCATTGTGACCAATCGCGGGGGACGAACCTGCCATGCGGCGATTATCGCCCGTGAACTGGGTATTCCTGCGGTGGTAGGGTGCGGTAATGCTACGGATCTGCTTAAAGAGGGTCACCAGGTAACGGTTTCCTGTTCTGAAGGCGATACCGGCTACGTTTATGATGAACTGCTGGATTTCGAAGTGAAAAGTTCTCAGGTGGATGAATTGCCGTCGCTGCCACTGAAGATCATGATGAACGTTGGTAATCCGGATCGTGCCTTTGATTTCGCCTGTCTGCCCAATGAAGGGGTAGGCCTGGCGCGTCTGGAATTTATTATTAACCGCATGATTGGCGTACACCCGAAAGCGCTGCTGGAGTTCGATAAGCAGACACCTGAGCTGCAAAAGCAGATCCGCAGCCTGATGAAAGGTTTTGACGATCCGGTCGAGTTTTATATCGCCCGTCTTACCGAAGGTATTGCCACCCTGGGGGCCGCATTCTCGCCGAAGCGCGTCATTGTTCGTTTATCTGATTTTAAAACTAACGAATACGCCAATCTGGTGGGCGGCGAGCGTTACGAACCGGAAGAAGAGAACCCGATGCTGGGCTTCCGGGGTGCAGGACGCTATGTTTCTGACAGCTTCCGTGACTGCTTCGCACTGGAGTGTGCTGCCGTCAAGCGCGTGCGTAACGATATGGGGCTGACCAACGTTGAGATTATGGTGCCGTTTGTCCGCACCGTGGCTCAGGCTAAAGCCGTGGTTGAAGAACTTGAGCGCCAGGGACTGAAGCGCGGCGAGAACGGCCTTAAGCTGATTATGATGTGCGAAATTCCGTCTAATGCCCTGCTGGCTGAGCAGTTCCTGCAGTATTTTGACGGCTTCTCTATCGGCTCGAATGATATGACTCAGCTCGCGCTGGGGCTGGACAGGGATTCTGGCGTAGTGTCTGAACTGTTTGACGAACGTAATGATGCTGTGAAAGCACTGCTCTCTATGGCGATACGTGCGGCAAAAAAAGAAGGAAAATACGTGGGGATCTGTGGTCAGGGTCCTTCGGATCATGAAGACTTCGCTGCCTGGCTAATGGATGAGGGTATCGACAGTTTGTCTCTTAACCCGGATACGGTCGTTCAGACCTGGTTAAGCCTGGCAGAAATACCGGCTAAATAGCAGAGTTCACTGTCATAACCGCAATCAGGCCAGTTAATCTGGCCTTTTTGCATTTCCTGCAGACAAAAAAAAGCCCATCACATGGGATGGGCAAAGACTACACACAGCAATTCTTTACATTATTCGGGGGAAAAAGGTTGTTTAAAAATCAGCGGTTTGATCGTAAACATGTGATTCATACTATTCAGACGGGCGGGGCTAGTCATTAAGAATCCTCTTATTAGTTTAAAAGCCATAACCTTTTGTGACAGATTCAGTGGAATGCCCAGGATTAAACTGTATGGAATGTAATCAATAGCCCCTCTGCACTGCTAAAAAGCACAAAAAATGCGCTTTTCTTATAAAGTTTCCTAATCAAAGTGAGTTAAGACGTGACGGAAATTTTTTTTACATTAGCCGCGGCCAGGAGTCCTGACCGCGAAAAGAGATTATTTTGCGGCTATATCCTGTTCAATCTCTGCCAGCTCTTCCACCACGTCTTCGGGCGATTCTTCCGGGGCCGGGGCTTCATGCATCCACACCAACACCAGACGGTAGGAGACTGCCAGCACGACGGGACCGATAAACAGGCCAATCATGCCAAATGCGAACAGGCCGCCAATAACGCCTGAAAGGATGAGGATCATCGGCAGGTCAGCGCCCATCCGGATTAACATAGGCCGCAGCACGTTATCCAGCGTGCCCACCACGCAACTCCAGATCAGCAACACGGTGCCCCAGGTATTATCGCCACTCCAGTAGAGCCAGATGATGGCGGGCACCAGCACCACCAGTGGACCCAGCTGCACCAGACAGGCCAGGATCATCACCACCGTCAGCACCGTAGCATAAGGAATACCCGCAATGGCCAGCCCAATACCCCCCAGCACCCCCTGCACCAGCGCGGTAACGACCACGCCCAGTGCCACCGCGCGAATGGCCTGTCCTGCCAGCAAAACGGCAGCATCGCCACGGCGTGAAGCCAGGCGGAAAGCAAAATGACGGATACCGTGACCCACCTGCTCACCCCGCCAGTACAACAGCACGCTGAATAACAGCATCAGGCCCAGATGCATCATGAACCGGCCAAAATGTCCGGCCTGGGCAAAAAGGAAACCGCTTGTGCGGCCGATATAGGGCTGTACTTTAGCCATCATGGCACTGCCGCCGCCCTGGACGAGATTAAACCAGGCCGAGTAGATTTTTTTACCCGCCAGCGGAATGCTTTTCAGCCAGTGCATATCCGGTAAATCAAGATGTCGGGCCGATGCCCATGCCACCACGGGACCGCTGTTTTCAATCAGGCTGTTGACCAGAAGTGCGACGGGGAAAATAAAGAGCAGGAGCAGGATCAGCGTCATGGCAATAACGGCCAGCGAACGGCGTCCCCACAGTAATCCCTGGATTTTAATCATCAGCGGCCAGGTGGCGATAACCACCATACTGGCCCAGGCAAAGCCCAGCACGAAAGGCTGAACCACCCAGATACAGGCCACAATCAGCAGCGTGATAAATAACAGGGAGAAGATGATTTGCGGCAAATCCCAGCCTTTTTGCATATTCTTCATGGTTGACACCCTAACATCAGATAAAAGTCCATTACGGGTTATCCCTGAAAGACCCCTGTCTTCCCGCTCACCACCCAAAGCATGATGCATTAAACGCATTTTCGACAGAAACGGCACGCTATTCTTTTGCCCCCTGTTTTGAAACCGCGACAGGCCATAAAAAAATGTGATAAAAAAAGGAGAGCAAGAGCAAACGTTCCCCCAACATTTTGGTCACCCGATAATGATCCCACAGATTTCTCAGGCGCCGGGCCTCGTTCAACTGGTGCTGAATTTTTTGCAGGCGTTAGAGCAGCAGGGCTTCACCGGCGATACCGCTACCAGCTATGCCGATCGTCTTACGATGTCCACCGACAACAGTATCTATCAGCTACTTCCTGATGCCGTTCTCTTTCCCCGTTCCACTGCCGACGTTGCACTGATTGCCCGGCTGGCGGGAGAAGAGCGTTTCAGTAGCCTGGTCTTTACTCCCAGAGGCGGCGGCACCGGCACTAACGGTCAGTCGCTTAATCAGGGGATTGTGGTGGACATGTCGCGCCATATGAACCGCATCCTGGAGATCAACGTTGAACAGGGCTGGGTCAAGGTAGAGGCGGGGGTGATCAAAGATCAGCTCAATGCTTATCTGAAACCCTTCGGCTACTTTTTCTCACCGGAACTTTCAACCAGCAACCGTGCCACCCTGGGCGGCATGATTAATACCGATGCCTCCGGACAGGGGTCTCTGGTCTACGGAAAAACCTCCGATCATGTCACCGGCCTGCGTGCCGTGCTGTTGGGTGGGGATATTCTGGATACACGACGCCTTCCGGTCTCGCTGGCTGAAGAACTGGCTCAGGAGCAGAGCCAGGAAGGCATTATTTATCGCACAGTGCTGGAGCGCTGCCGCGATCGTCATCAGCAAATTATCGATAAATTCCCGAAACTGAACCGTTTTCTTACCGGTTACGATCTGCGGCACGTGGTCAGTGACGATCTTAAACACGTCGATCTGACGCCTCTCCTCTGTGGGGCAGAGGGCACGCTGGCCTTTATCACCGAAGCCCGCCTGAACATCACCCCTATCCCCAAAGTTCGTCGGCTGGTAAACATCAAATATGACTCCTTTGATTCCGCTCTGCGAAGCGCCCCCTTTATGGTGGAAGCGAAAGCGCTGTCGGTAGAAACCGTCGACTCCAAAGTCCTTAATCTGGCCCGCGAAGACATCGTCTGGCATTCGGTCAGTGAGCTGATCACCGATGTGCCCAATCAGGAGATGCTGGGGCTGAACATCGTTGAATTTGCCGGGGATGACAAAGAGCTGATCGATCAGCAACTGGGATCCTTGTGTCAGCGTCTGGATGGATTGATTGCCGCCAGGGAGTCTGGCGTGATTGGTTACCAGCTTTGTGACGATCCGGGCGGCATTGAGCGTATTTATGCGATGCGTAAAAAAGCTGTGGGCCTGCTGGGTAATGCTAAAGGTCGTGCCAAACCGATCCCCTTTGTTGAAGATACTTGTGTGCCCCCTCAGCACCTTGCCGATTATATTGTCGAGTTCCGCGCGCTGCTGGATGGCCATAATCTGAGCTACGGCATGTTCGGTCATGTTGATGCGGGCGTGCTGCATGTGCGGCCTGCGCTGGATATGTGCGATCCTCAGCAGGAGATGCTGATGAAGCAGATCTCCGACGAAGTGGTCGCCCTGACGGCCCGTTACGGCGGTCTGCTTTGGGGAGAGCATGGCAAGGGGTTCCGGGCAGAGTACAGCCCGGAATTCTTTGGCGAGGCATTGTTTAACGACCTGCGTCGCATTAAGGCCGCCTTTGACCCGGCCAACAGGCTGAACCCGGGTAAAATTTGCGCGCCGTTTGGCGTAGACGATCCGATGATGAAAGTGGATGCGGTTAAGCGGGGCACCTTTGACCGCCAGATCCCGGTCAATGTCCGTACCGACTGGCGGGGTGCCATGGAGTGTAACGGTAACGGGCTTTGCTTTAACTTTGATGTCCGCAGCCCGATGTGCCCGTCGATGAAGATAACCGGTAACCGTATCCATTCGCCAAAGGGCCGCGCAACACTGACCCGTGAATGGTTACGCCTGCTGGCGGAGCAGGGCGTTGATCCGCTTGAGCTGGAAAAACGTCTGCCTGAGAGCAAAGTCTCGCTGCGGGGCATGATTGAGCGTACCCGTAACAGCTGGTATGCCCGGCGCGGTGAGTATGACTTCTCACACGAAGTGAAAGAGGCGATGTCGGGCTGTCTGGCCTGCAAGGCCTGTTCCACTCAGTGCCCAATCAAAATCGACGTGCCGGGATTCCGCTCCCGCTTCCTTCAGCTTTATCACACCCGCTACCTGCGTCCGGCCAGTGATTATCTGGTAGGCAGTGTGGAAAGTTACGCGCCGCTGATGGCTAAAGCACCCAAATTCTTCAATTTCTTCCTGCGTCAGCCATTGATGAGGGAGATGAGTAAACGGCATGTTGGAATGGTAGATTTGCCGCTGCTTTCCTCGCCTAATCTTAAAAAGCAGCTCTCCGGACAGCCAGCGCTGACCACGACGCTGGAGCAGCTTGAAAGCATGAGCCCGACAGAGCGTGAACGCTATGTGCTGGTGGTACAGGATCCCTTTACCAGCTATTACGAAGCGCAGCTGGTGGCAGATTTTGTCTCGCTGATTGAAAAGCTGGGCTTCAGGCCTGTGGTCCTGCCGTTCTCCCCCAACGGCAAAGCGCAGCATGTGAAAGGCTTCCTGCAAAGCTTTGCACGTACGGCTAAGAAAACAGCAGATTTCCTGAACCGGGTAGCAAAACTGGAACTGCCCCTGGTAGGGGTGGATCCGGCCCTGGTACTCTGCTATCGCGAAGAATATAAAGAAATTCTGGCTGAGCGGCGGGGTAACTTCCATGTGCAGCTGGTGCATGAATGGCTGCAGCAGGCGCTGCCGGAACAGGAAAAACCGCCGGTCAGCGGCGATGCGTGGTATCTGTTTGGCCATTGCACTGAGGTGACTGCGCTGCCTGCGTCGGTGAAACAGTGGGAAGGCATATTTGCCCGATTCGGTGCAAAACTTGAGAATGTCAGCGTCGGGTGCTGCGGTATGGCCGGTACCTACGGTCACGAAAGTAAAAATCTGGCGAATTCGCTGGGGATTTATGAACTGTCGTGGCACCAGGCGTTGCAAAGGTTGCCTCGTCAACGCTGCCTCGCCACCGGCTATTCCTGCCGTAGTCAGGTAAAACGCGTGGAGGGGAACGGGATGCGTCATCCTCTTCAGGCTTTGCTGGAGCTTTTATAATGGCTATCTGGAAACGTCAGGTCACCCTGGAGCAGATTAATCAACAGAGCCAGGGGACGCTTGTCTCACACCTGGGCATTGTTTTCACCGCTCTGGATGACGATAGCTTAACGGCAACGCTGCCGGTTGATCCCCGCACACGCCAGCCTTTTGGCCTGCTGCATGGCGGAGCTTCTGTAGTGCTGGCTGAAACGCTGGGGTCAATGGCGGGCTATCTCTGTACCGAAGGCGAAGAGAACATCGTGGGAGTGGATATCAATGCCAGCCACCTGCGTGCAGTGCGGGAAGGGGAGGTGAAGGGGGTATGCCGGCCCCTTCACCTGGGCCGGCGTCAACAGGTCTGGCAGATTGAGGTTTTTGACCCGCAACAACGCCTGTGCTGCACCTCCCGTTTGACCACGGCGGTGATGTCAGCCAGTGCAAAATAGTGATATACTCTTCCGCCTTTAAAACCGATCCCGGAAGCCTTACATAATCCAGGATGCGTGCTTAACGAACTCACTCTGTAGTCGGGTTGCTTTATCCCACTCCCCGCTCATGGCCAGTTGATGGCACAGGCGGGTAAGCGAGTGACGGGCCAGTTGCCAGGCTTGCATACGGAATAATCTGTCGCGTTCGCTGTTGGCTAACTCCTGAACGAGACGATGATGAAGTTTACCCATAGCATGCAGGTAGCTCTGGTCGTCTCCGTTAAGCTGGCAGAGTTCTGCCATATCGAGGCAGGTATCATTGAATTTGCGCAGTTGTTCGAGAGTGCACTCCGGGCGGTTCACTTTGGCTTGTGCCATGTAGTAATCGACGGTGATATCACGAACTGAAAATTTGTATTCGTCAATCTTGTGTTGCAGCCAGGCACTCATCGACAGATTCATTTTTTGACCCATTTGCGCTAATGATAATCATTATCATAAATTAACTGGCCTGTTTTTCAATGCCGCCGGATAAATTTTATCGATAAATGCTGCCTCTTAGAAAAATTGATAAGAACGATAACCGGGGTGGCTCAAAGCGTTAAAATAGAGGTTATTCCTGTTTAGGTATGCGCTCTCCGGATTTACTGACCTGTTTTCAATGTGTTACCATTTCGTTAAAACGGCGTGTGACACAGATCGCAATCCTCTCTGCAGAGACTAAACTTAAAAAAGAGGGCTTAAAAACCTCATTTAACCTTAATCCCTGCAAAACAAGAGGTTGAAGCGATATTCATTATCACTAACATAGGGGCATTAGCCCGCAGGGCTATCGACTCACGAGGTAATGTTATGCCATCAGCAACTACAGCTTCTTTTTCTCCCGACGACTATGTCTGGAAAGGACTGACGCTTACAGACAGCGCCGCAAAACAGATCATTGCGCTGGCCGCTAATGACCCTCATGTGAAGGGGCTTAAGCTGGGCGTGAAGACGTCTGGCTGCGCCGGTTTTGGCTACACCATGGATTTGATCAAAGAGCCTGCCGACGATGATTTGGTCTTTTCACATCAGGGCGCGCATCTCTTTGTCCCCCTGCAGGCGATGCCCTTTATCGACGGTACCGAAGTAGATTTCGTTCGTGAAGGTCTGAACCAGATTTTCAAATTTAATAATCCTAAAGCTCAACACGCCTGTGGCTGTGGTGAGAGCTTTGGCGTTGAGTAAATCTTATGTCCCGAAACACTGATACATCGGATGATGTGCAGGTCTGGGAAGGTAACCATCTGAAGTACAAAGAAGGTTTCTTCACCCAACTGCAAACCGAAGAGTTTGAACACGGCCTCAGCGAAGACGTTGTGCGCGCCATTTCTGCCAAGCGTAACGAGCCTGAGTGGATGCTTGAATTCCGCCTTAAGGCATATGCTGCCTGGCTGGAAATGGAAGAGCCACACTGGCTGAAAGCGAACTATAAGTCCCTGAACTATCAGGATTACAGTTACTATTCAGCCCCTTCCTGCGGCAACTGCGACGACAGCTGCGCTTCTGAACCCGGTGCTCAGCAGACTTCGGGGGCAACGCCTGCCAACTATCTGACTGAAGAAGTGGAGAACGCCTTTAAACAGCTGGGCGTCCCTGTTCGTGAAGGTCAGGAAGTGGCTGTGGATGCCATCTTTGACTCGGTATCTGTTTCCACCACCTATCGTGGCAAGCTGGCAGAGCAGGGGATTATTTTCTGTTCCTTTGGCGAAGCCATTCACGAGCACCCGGAACTGGTAAAACAGTACCTGGGAACAGTGGTGCCGGCCAATGACAACTTCTTTGCCGCGCTTAACTCGGCCGTGGCTTCCGATGGCACGTTCGTCTACATCCCGAAAGGCGTTCGCTGCCCGATGGAGCTGTCGACCTATTTCCGCATCAACGCGGCGAAAACGGGCCAGTTCGAACGCACCATCCTGATTGCCGATGAAGGCAGCTACGTCAGCTACATCGAAGGTTGTTCAGCCCCCGTGCGTGACACCTATCAGCTGCATGCGGCGGTAGTGGAAGTCATTATTCATAAAGATGCTGAAGTGAAGTACTCCACCGTGCAGAACTGGTTCTCCGGCGGCGAATCTGAAGGCGGCATCCTGAACTTCGTTACCAAGCGTGCGCTTTGTGAAGGCGAAAACAGCAAGATGTCCTGGACCCAGTCCGAGACCGGTTCAGCCATCACCTGGAAATACCCAAGCGTTATCCTGCGTGGTGATAATTCTGTCGGTGAATTCTTCTCTGTGGCGCTGACCAGCGGCCATCAGCAGGCCGATACCGGCACCAAGATGATTCACATTGGTAAAAATACCAAGTCGACGATCATCTCTAAAGGCATCTCGGCAGGCAAAAGTCAGAACACCTACCGTGGCCTGGTGAAAATTATGCCTACGGCAACCAATGCCCGTAACTTCACCCAGTGTGACTCAATGCTGATTGGCGCCGACTGTGGTGCGCACACCTTCCCGTATGTGGAAGTGCGTAACAACAGTGCACAGCTGGAGCATGAGGCGACGACCTCAAGAATTGGTGAAGATCAGATGTTTTACTGCCTGCAGCGCGGGATCAGCGAAGATGATGCTATCTCCATGATCGTCAATGGTTTCTGTAAAGACGTCTTCTCCGAACTGCCGCTGGAATTTGCGGTGGAAGCGCAAAAACTGCTGGCGATAAGCCTTGAACACAGCGTGGGCTAACGCCCGCGCCAACGGTCATTCAGCGCAGTGCCGGACAGCACTGCCAGGGAAACACTATGTTAAGTATTAAAGATCTAAAGGTTAGCATTGAAGATAAAGAGATCCTGCGCGGACTGGACCTCGAGGTAAAGCCGGGTGAAGTTCACGCCATCATGGGACCAAACGGTTCAGGGAAAAGTACCCTGTCTGCCACTCTGGCAGGACGTGAAGAGTATGAAATCACCGGCGGAACGGTGAACTTTAAGGGCAAAGATTTGCTGGAACTCTCCCCGGAAGATCGTGCCGGTGAAGGGATTTTTATGGCGTTCCAGTATCCGGTAGAGATTCCTGGCGTCAGCAATCAGTTCTTCCTGCAGACGGCAGTGAACTCCGTGCGCAAATACCGTGAGCAGGAAGCGCTGGATCGTTTTGATTTCCAGGACTTCATTGAAGACAAAATTCAGCTGCTGAAAATGCCTGAAGATTTGCTGACCCGCTCAGTGAACGTAGGCTTCTCAGGCGGCGAGAAAAAGCGTAATGACATCCTGCAGATGGCCGCGTTGGAACCTGAACTGTGCATTCTTGATGAAACGGACTCCGGGCTGGATATCGATGCCCTGAAAACCGTGGCTAACGGCGTTAACACGCTGCGTGATGGCAAACGTGCCTTCATTATCGTTACTCACTACCAGCGTATTCTGGATTACATCAAACCAGACTTCGTGCACGTACTGTATCAGGGCAAAATCGTTAAATCCGGTGATTTCTCGCTGGTGAAACAACTGGAGGAGCAAGGCTATGGCTGGCTTACCGACCAGGAATAGTGATCATGCCCTGCAGCAGTGGCATCACTTGTTTGAAATTCAGGGCGACCGTTCCCTGCAGGCGCAGCAGCACTGGCAACAGGTGCTGCATTTAGGCTTGCCAGGACGTAAGCAGGAAAACTGGAAATACACGCCGCTGGAAGGGCTGCTGGATAATCAGTTTACTGCTCCGGCTGCACCTGTGCTGAATGCCGGGCAGGTTAAGGCGCTGGCGCTGGACATTGACGCGGTCAAAATGGTCTTCGTTGATGGCCGCTTCAGTGCTGAGCTCAGCGACAAGGTTTTTGATCTGTTTGATATCCAGATTTCTCAGGCTGGAGATCGTCGTGAAATGAACGCACCGGTTCAGCCGGAAGTGTTCCTGCATCTTACCGAAAGCCTGGCAGAAGAGGTCACCACCATTCGCCTTGCCCGGGGTAAGTCGGCTGCCCGTGCCTTGTATATGCTGCATATCAGCAGCAGCGCACCGGCCGGGATGAACACCACGCATTACCGTCATCATCTGCAACTGGATGATGGCGCGGAAGCGACGGTTATTGAGCACTACGTCAGCCTGAATGACGCCAGCCATTTCACCGGCGCGCGCTTTACGGCAACCGTGGGTAACAATGCCCGCCTGAAGCATTACAAGCTGGCTTTTGAGCACAACAGCAGTTACCACTTCTCGCATAACGATCTGGTTATTGAGCGTGACGCCAATGTCCAGAGCCACAGCTTCCTGCTGGGTGCGGGTCTGACCCGCCATAACACCAGCGTGCAGCTGAATGGTGAAGGTACGGAGTTGGGTATTAACAGCCTGATGCTGCCCGTAGAGAAAGAAGTCTGCGACAGCCGTACTTATCTTGAGCACAATAAAGGTCACTGCCAGAGCCGCCAGCTGCATAAAACCATCGTGCGTGATAAAGCCCGTGCGGTGTTTAATGGCATGATTACCGTTGCTAAGCATGCACTGAAAACCGACGGACAGATGACCAACAACAACCTGTTGCTGGGCCGCCTGGCCGAAGTGGATACCAAGCCACAGCTGGAAATCTACGCGGATGACGTGAAGTGCAGCCACGGCGCGACCATTGGCCGCATTGATGATGAGCAGATGTTTTATCTTCGCGCCCGTGGGATTGGCGAAGAGTCTGCACAGCGCATGATTATTTACGCCTTTGCTGCAGAACTCACTGAAGCGATTACGGATGAAGTGCTGAAAGAAGCGGTGATGCAGCGGATTGCCCAGCGTTTCCCCGGAGGCATTAAATGAGTTTTGACCTGACACGCGTCAGGGCTGAATTTCCCGTTCTGGCGCGAGAAGTGAATGGCCAACCGCTGGCCTATCTTGACAGCGCCGCCAGCGCCCAGAAGCCGCAGGTGGTGATTGATGCGGAAAGCCATTTTTATCAGCATGGCTATGCCGCTGTTCACCGGGGTATTCATACCCTGAGTGCTGAAGCGACCACAGAAATGGAAAACGTGCGCACCCAGGCTGCGCGTTTTCTGAATGCGGCATCCCCTGAGGAGATTGTCTTTGTAAAAGGCACCACCGAGGGGATCAACCTGGTAGCCAGCAGCTGGGGCGGAAGCCAGTTGCAGGCTGGTGATAACATTATCATCACCGAGATGGAGCACCACGCCAATATCGTTCCCTGGCAGATGGTGGCTAAACGCACAGGGGCTGAAGTCCGCTTCATCCCTCTGACCGAAACCGGTGAGCTGGATCTTACCGTGTTACCTTCGCTGATCGACAGCCGGACCCGCGTGCTGGCTCTTACCCATGTTTCTAACGTGCTTGGCACGATTAACCCGGTAAAAGAGATCATTGCTCAGGCAAAAGCGGCCGGTGTGGTCACGCTGATTGATGGTGCGCAGGCGGTGATGCATGAAAAAGTCGACGTGCAGGATCTGGACTGCGACTTTTACGTCTTCTCAGGCCATAAGATTTACGCTCCGTCGGGGATTGGCATCCTGTATGGCCGCAAAGCGCTGCTGGATCAGATGCCGCCGTGGGAAGGGGGCGGATCGATGATCGCCACCGTCAGCCTGACGGAAGGGACTACCTTTGCCGCAGCGCCCTGGCGTTTTGAGGCTGGTTCCCCTAATACCGGCAGCATTATCGGTCTGGGGGCTGCACTGAGCTGGGTTTCGGCGCTGGATCTGGATGTTATCTACGAGCGGGAGCAGGCGCTGATGCGTTATGCTCTGGATAAGCTGGCCTCAGTTCCCGACCTGGTCATTTACGGGCCGCAGAACCGTGCTGGCGTTATCGCTTTTAATCTGGGCAAGCATCATGCCTACGATGTGGGCAGTTTCCTCGATCAGTATGGTATTGCCATTCGTACTGGCCACCACTGTGCCATGCCGTTAATGACCCACTACGGCGTGCCGGGGATGTGCCGTGCCTCCTTCGTTCTCTATAATAGCGAAGAAGAGGCTGACCGCCTGGCGGCTGGCCTGACCCGTATACACCGCCTGCTGGGCTGATTTCGCCTGGCGATAACGGAGGAACGAATGGCAACCTTGCCAGAGAAAGAAAAACTGGTCCGCAACTTTACCCGTTGCGCGAACTGGGAAGAGAAGTACCTGTACGTGATCGAATTGGGTGCAATGCTTCCAGAATTGTCTGAATCCCTGCATCAGCCGGAGAACACCATTTCCGGCTGTCAGAGTCAGGTCTGGATCCTGATGGACACCAATGAAAGTGGTCAGGTGATCCTGAAGGGTGACAGCGATGCTGCCATCGTTAAAGGATTGATCGCCGTGGTCTTTATTCTCTATCAGAAGATGACTCCGGCAGAAATTCTGGCCTTTGATGTCCGCCCCTGGTTTGAACAACTGGCGCTGACCCAACATCTGACGCCATCCCGTTCTCAGGGTCTGGAAGCGATGATCCGCGCCATCCGTTACAAAGCGCAGTCCCTCTCACAGGGCTAAGTTGCTACACTTCTCGACAGGCTTCCCGCTTCGCTGGCGGGAAGTTTCTTCATCCTAACCGAGAAACCCGCATGAAACCCTTGTCTCCTCTTGTCACCTTATTCCTTACGCTGCTTGCCACAACCTGTTCTGCCCTTGCCACTGAATATCCTCTGCCGGCAGAAAACAGTCGTCTGATTGGCGAGAACACCACCTTTACTGTTCCTGAGGATGGTCGTTCGCTGGAGGCAATTGCCGCGCACTATAAAATTGGTCTGTTAGGCATGCTGGAAGCAAACCCCGGCACCGATCCCTGGCTACCCAAAGCCGGAACCCGGTTGACTATTCCTACCCAAATGCTGCTGCCGGATACCAAAAGGGAAGGGATTGTGGTGAACGTGGCTGAACTGCGGCTCTATTACTATCCCAAAGGCGAGAACAAAGTCATTGTTTATCCTATCGGGATTGGCCAGCTTGGCGCGAACACGCCGCCAATGGTCACCAGCATCAGCCAAAAAATCCCCAATCCTACCTGGACTCCGACACCGAATATTCGTAAACGCTACGCCGCCGAGGGTAAAACCCTGCCGGTGACGGTGCCCGCTGGGCCGGACAACCCTATGGGGCTGTTTGCCATGCGTCTGGCCTATGGCAAAGGGCATTACCTGATTCATGGCACGAATGCCGATTTTGGCATCGGCATGCGCGTCAGTTCAGGCTGTATCCGTTTGCGACCGGACGATATTGAGGCGTTGTTTACCAGCGTGCCCAAAGGCACCCGGGTTCAGATTATCAATCAGCCGCTTAAATATGCCGTGGAGCCTGACGGCAAACGCTATCTTGAAGTGCATCAGCCGCTGTCACACAGTGAAAATGACGATCCTCAGACCATGCCTCTGGCTTTGACCCCTGCGGGTAAAAAGTTTGTTAAAAGCGAGCACAGTGATGCAGAGATAGCGAAGCAGGTTATTGCACGCCGTTCAGGCATGCCGGTGCTGGTGAATACGGGAGAGCCGGTAAGTGATAACACGCCAATGCCTGCTGTGATGCAACAAAACGATTCTGAGGCCCCTTCAGCTCAACCTGCCACTGTGACTCAGGCAGAGGTCCAAAGCCCGCAGAATTGAATCTGACGCGTTCAGATGAGTGATATGTGTTACGGCAACGAATAACAGAAACGCGTTAGTTAAAAACTAACACCTGAGGCTTAGCAAGGAAGCTAACAGGGATGTATACGGAAAGGGGGAGAATGGAAGCCAGAGGGCAGGGAAACACTGATTCTGCATAAAAAAATGGCGCACAATGTGCGCCATTTTCATAACCAGAACTCTTACTTACGGTAAGAGTGAGCCTGGTTGTCCAGACGCTGGTTAGCGCGAGCTGCGTCATCTTTAGCAGCCTGAACGTCAGAACGCATTGCGTTCACGTCGTTGCTCAGCTGGTCAACTTTAGCGTTCAGAGTCTGAACATCGGTAGACAGCTGGTCGATTTTAGCGTTGCTTGAGCAACCAGCCAGCAGAGTTGAACCCAGAATTACCGCGCCCAGTACCAGTTTAGTACGATTCATTATTTATACCCTCTAGATTGAGTTAATCTCCATGTAGCGTTACAAGTATTACACAAAGTTTTTTCTAATGAGAATAAATTTTTGATGAGAACGTGCTTAAATATGATCGTTCGCTCAAAGATGCACCGACTTTCCAGTTTTAACCAAAAAAATTAGCGAAAACAGATGGGTTTAATCGGACCCATTATCATTTTTCAGGAAATTGAATAGTTAATTTCGATTGGAAATTTTATGAAAGCAGGTTACTCAAGTTGTAAAAAAAGCGCCACTCAGGGCGCTTTTTGACTTCAGGGCATAAACTTCTGTTACAGCACGTGCACTGAGGCGGTATTGGTGGTTCCGCTTGGTACTAATGCACCAGAAACCATCACCACCACATCACCCTTCAGACCATAGCCACTGGCGATAGCCGCTTCTTTACCCAGACGATAGAAATCGTCGGTTGAGGCGATTTCATTGACTACGGAAGTGATGATGCCTTTGCTCAGCAGCAGCTGGCGTGCAGTCTGTGCATTGGTAGTCAACGCAAGTATAGTCGCGTTCGGGAAGTATTTACGTACAGACTTGGCTGATTTACCGCCTTCGGTCGCGACCACAATCAGTGGTGCTTCCAGATTTTGTGCGGTTTCAACAGCACCGCGGCAGACAGCCTCGGTGATGCGCATCTTGCGGTTGTCCTGCTGAGAGTCAATACGGCTCTTCATTACGCGGTCGGTACGCTCGCAGATTGTGGCCATGATGGTCACAGATTCCAGCGGATACTTTCCTTTAGCGCTCTCGCCAGACAACATAACGGCATCAGTGCCGTCAAGAATGGCGTTGGCCACGTCACCCGCTTCTGCACGAGTAGGGCGCGGGTTTTTGATCATTGAGTCCAGCATCTGGGTCGCGGTGATCACCACTTTACGGGCGCGGTTACATTTTTTGATCATCATCTTCTGTGCGAAGATCACTTCTTCAACCGGGATCTCAACGCCCAGATCACCACGAGCGACCATGATGCCATCAGAGGCTTCAAGGATCTCATCGAAGTTATTCAGACCTTCCTGGTTTTCGATTTTGGAGATGATCTGAATGTGTTCGCCACCGTGCTTTTTCAGGTGATCGCGAATTTCCAGAACGTCTGAACGTTTACGGATAAAGGAAGCCGCCACAAAATCCACGCCTTGCTCACAGCCGAAGATCAGATCGCGCTTATCTTTTTCAGCCAGCGCTGGCAGCTGGATGGAAACGCCTGGCAGGTTAACGCCTTTGTTCTCGCCCAGATCACCGTTGTTCAGCACTTTACAGACCACGGTGTTTTCGTTCACTTCCGTCACTTCCATACCGATCAGGCCATCATCGACCAGCACGGTATTACCGATTTTCAGATCGGCAGTAAAACCCGGGTAAGTAACGGCAACACGTTCGGTGTTACCAATCACTGACTGGTCGGTGGTGAAAGTAAAGGTCTGGCCAGCTTTCAGGGAGGCGTCATTGCCACCTTCCAGTTTCATGGTGCGGATTTCAGGGCCTTTTGTATCCAACAGGATAGCCGCCTGATGGCCTGATTTGCTCATTACGGAACGCAGATTAGAGATACGTTTACCGTGCTCCTCGTAATCACCGTGGGAGAAGTTAAGGCGCATTACGTTCATGCCCGCATCAAGCAGGTTGGTCAACATCTCTTCAGATTCGGTTTTTGGGCCGATGGTACAAACAATTTTGGTCTTTTTCATGACGAGTTATCTATTAAGTTGTGATGGATGAGAAATACGAGATCCCGGAGGCTGATAAGCACCGGATAAGAATGCGTGCCGGATTGGCGAATTGCGATACAGAGTAAGAATAGGTGACTGTGATAAAGCGTGCAGGGGAAGTTGAGACGCGGTTTCAGCGCAAGCGCAATCATGGGTTGCGCAACAAGCTATCGTTTTTGCTAAAGGGTCAACCATACGCTGAAACCATTCAAGTGAAACAACGTCACGTATTATAGTCGTTCAGCAGGCGAATACCAATTAAAAAGCAGTGAGGGAGGGGGTAAAGGTTGTGGCAGATCAGCTTGTTGCAAAAAATGTCGGGCAGGGAGGCTTAGGATTAAACTCAGGAAGACGAGATGGTGCGTTCAAGAGGACTCGAACCTCCGACCCCCACCATGTCAAGGTGGTGCTCTAACCAACTGAGCTATGAACGCAAAACTATTGGTGCGTCCGAGTGGACTCGAACCACCGACCCCCACCATGTCAAGGTGGTGCTCTAACCAACTGAGCTACGGACGCACTGTGGTGCGTTCAAGAGGACTCGAACCTCCGACCCCCACCATGTCAAGGTGGTGCTCTAACCAACTGAGCTATGAACGCTTACCGTTGCTGTCTTGGTAACAGCGGGGACGAATATTAACGACAGCCTCAGCACCTGGCAAGCGGAAATCGTCTTTTTTCTTGGTGATTGCTGCGCATCTGTGCGAAGCGCAGCAATTTTGAGCATGGGCGGCTGAAAACCGCCGTAAAATTAATGTGCTGCACGCGCCAGAATCACTTCCGATGGCTGGCGCTGCAGACGTCTCATCCGCCATACCATCATGACTGCAGCCGAGGTCAGGCCAATAATAAAGCCTGTCCAGAACCCAGCCGGGCCCATAGGCGGCACAACCCAGTCGGTCAGCGCCAGAATATAGCCACTGGGTAATCCCAAAACCCAGTAAGCAATAAATGTAATGAAGAAGATCGAACGCGTATCTTTGTAACCCCGCAGAATACCGCTACCGATAACCTGAACAGCATCGGAGAACTGGTAGATGGCTGCCAGCAGCATTAACTGGGCGGCGAGGGTGATGACTTCCGGGTTATCAGTATAAAGCCGCGCAATAGACTCGCGGAAAGTCACAGTGAATACAGCTGTCAATAAAGCCAGGCAGATGCCCACAGCCTGTGCGGTCCAGGCCGATACTCTTGCGGCCTCGGTGGATCTCTGGCCAAGACGATAGCCAACGCGAATGGTGGTGGCCACCCCCAGTGAAAGCGGCAGAACGAACATCAGCGAGCTGAAATTTAAGGCGATCTGATGGCCGGCTACTTTGACTATGCCCATTGGTGAAACGAGCAACGCCACTACCGCAAACAGGGTGACTTCAAAGAACAAAGCCAGTGCCACCGGCAGGCCAAGCTGGACTAAGCGCACCAGCGTGGCGCGATCGGGGCGGCTGAAACGCTCTGTCAGTCGAATATCCCGCATTGAAGTGGCACGACTCATCCAGTATTTCATTGCGGCAAACATCACCCAGTAAACCGAAGCCGTCGCGACGCCACAACCCACGCCGCCCAGCGCGGGCATGCCAAAGTGCCCATAAATAAAGATGTAATTCACCGGAATATTAACCAGCAGGCCAATAAACCCCATCACCATACCGGGCTTGGTTTTGGAAAGCCCTTCGCACTGGTTACGGGCAACCTGGAAAAACAGATAGCCAGGCGCTCCCCAGAGCAGGGCATGGAGATAGCCAACCGCAATTTCGGCCATACGTGGATCAACATTATGCATAGAGCGGATCATATACCCGGCGTTATAAAGCACCACCATGATCAGCACTGACACTATCGCTGCAAGCCAGTATGCCTGACGTACCTGAAAGGCGACCCGATCTCGTCGACCGGAACCGTTATATTGCGCAACCACGGGCGTAAGTGATAACAACAGGCCATGACCGAAGAGAATGGTAGGCAACCATACGGAAGTGCCTACGGCAACGGCAGCCATATCCGTGGCGCTGACAGCGCCGGCCATAATGGTATCAACAAAGCCCATGGATGTTTGCGCAACCTGCGCAAGGATCACCGGGATTGCCAGCGCTAATAATTGACGCGCTTCTGTCAGGTACTTCTGCACACATACACCTGTAAGTTTTATAGGAAGAGGAAAGCGCCGTAAAAGCAAAAAACGTTATTTATGCGCTCAGACAGCAGGGCAGGCCGCTCAGTGTAATGATCGCAGTGTAAATAGCCAATGATTCGCCTTTAAAAAAGCTCTTTGTGTCACGAGAATAGTGGGGCTGCATTTGGATTTATCCCGTCGCCAGGGCAAACTAGAGCAAGAATTTTTACTTGTGAGGCCAGAATTATGTTTACCGGTATTGTGCAGGGCACCGCTGAAGTATTGGCGATTGAAGAGAAGCCGAATTTTCGTACGCATATTGTCCGACTACCGGCAGAAATGTTGCCAGGTCTGGAACTGGGAGCCTCTGTTTCTCATAATGGCTGCTGCCTGACAGTAACGGAAGTGCAGGGCAATCGGGTGAGTTTTGATCTGGTTAAAGAAACTCTGCGGATCACCAATCTGGGTGATTTAAAGGTGGGCGATACGATAAACGTTGAGCGCGCGGCTAAATTCAGCGATGAGATTGGCGGGCATTTAATGTCCGGCCATATCATGACCACTGCCGAAATCAGTAAAATAGTGACGTCTGAGAATAACCGCGAAATCTGGTTTAAACCTCAGGATGCGCTGCAGATGAAATATATTCTGCATAAAGGTTTTATCGGTATTGATGGTATCAGCCTTACCGTGGGGGAAGTGACCAGAACCAAATTCTGCGTCCATCTTATTCCTGAAACGCTGGCACGCACCACGCTGGGCGCTAAACGGCTTGGCGAAAGAGTGAACATCGAGATCGATCCGCATACCCAGGCTATTGTGGAAACCGTGGAGCGTGTTCTGGCGCAGCGGGAAGCTGCCTTACTGGCCGCTGCAGAGCCAGAATCGCATAGATAAACCGGATGAAAAGGCCGACAACATGCCGGCCTTAACCTTCACTGATTCAGTGAGGCACCCGTAGACCGCCTTCAATCCCGTGGGTAAAGACCACCTGCCAGAGCTGAATATCGCGAGCGCGAAAAGCACCTGCACAGGCATTCAGGTAATAAACGAACATCCGTTTAAACCGCTCGCCGTAATTCTCAGCCAGCTGGGGCCAGGCGGCAAGAAAGCGCTGATGCCAGGCCATTAATGTGGTGTCGTAATCCTGACCAAAGTTATGCCAGTCTTCCATCACGAAATGCGGTTCATGCGCCTCAGCAATATGGCGAATTGAAGGCAGGCAGCCGTTGGGGAAAATATATTTATTTATCCAGGGATCGACATGTTCATTGGTGGTATTAGCGCCAATAGTATGCAGCAGGAAAATCCCATCAGGTTTCAGATTACGGTTTACCACGTCAAAATAGGTGGCGTAATTCTTGGGACCCACGTGCTCGAACATTCCGACCGACACAATGCGATCGAACTGTTGATTAAGGTCGCGATAATCCTGCAGAAGAATAGTGGCATCCAGGCCTTCACACCGCTGCTGGGCCATTTTTTGCTGTTCAGCAGAAATAGTCACGCCAACGACGCTGACCCCATAATGGTGGGCGGCAAATTCAGCCAGCCCACCCCAGCCGCAGCCGATATCCAGCAAAGTCATACCCGGCATTAATTGCAGCTTATCGCAGATCATTTTTAATTTAGCGGTTTGCGCCTGCTCAAGGGTTTCTGCTTCTTTCCAGTAACCGCAGGAATACTGCATATGGGAATCCAGCATCAGTGAGAAAAGGTCATTACCCAGATCGTAATGTTCTTTACCCACTATCCACGCCCGCTTGCGTGATTGCAGATTGGTTAACCGGGCTGCAGCAATTCTTAGCGTATCTTTGAAATGGTGAGGGAGCTGCTGGTCAAGTTTGGCCTGCAAAACATGCTGGAAAAAGATATCCAGCCGCTCGCACTCCCACCAGCCATCCATATAGCTTTCACCCAGCCCCAGCGAACCTTCCTGTATGACGCGTTTGAAAAACGCCGGATTGGTGACCTTGATATCCCAGGGGCGCGTGCCATTCATTTCAATATCAGCGTTGCGCAACATCTCCTGAACGATTCGGTACCACTGATTTTCTTCAAGGCTCGCTTCTTCTATAATCGATGAACTCATAGCTTCCCCATCACTCTGTGTGATTGAAACCTGAGAAATAGAATAGACAATTTCTACAGGGTTTGAGAACACGCACGGCTTTCCCGTGCGCCTGAAATCCGGCGTTACAGAGAATTGATTTGAATACCTGCAGAGTTGCGCAACGAACGTTGCGCAAAGAAAATGCTGACCACCCTGTCAGGATAAAAAAAGGTTGTAACCTGTTGTTTTTTTGATGCCTGAAAGGAGTATATGCTCACGTCAGGCAATATTCAATTGATTATTGTTAGGATGCTAATCAATTGATTTGACGCCTTAATGACCGTTATGACTGCCCGCCAGCGCCAGCTTTTCAGACTTCACCCGTTGTAAAATATAGCCGATACCCACCAAAACAACAGTGGATCCCATCACCAGGGAGGTGGTCAGCAGTGACGTGGAGATAAAAGCAGAGACTATCATGCTGGCAACGCAGCATAACCCCAGCTGTAACGTGTTCTGCAGAGCTGCGGCCTTACCACTGGACTCCGGAAAGGGCAGTAACGCATTCGATACCACTACCGGATAAATCGCTCCGTTCGCCAGTGCAATTCCACAGAAAGGTATGAGCAATCCATACAGTGAAGGGGTATCCCTCTGCGCAGCAATAAAGAAGGCCAGAATACTCAGCGAGTAAACCGCAATCAGCCAGGGAAGCAGTGAATGCCCTTCGGTACGTTTAAGCAGTGAGCGGCAGCCATAACCTCCGATCAAAAAGGCCAGAGTCTGAGGAACATAGCTCAAACCGATATCGCCCGGCGACATACCCAGCGCACCCAAAATAAAAGGGGACCCCGTCAACCAGGCGAAAAAGCTGGCCGAACAGGCGGAGTAAATCAAAACGTTGCCGGTGAAAGCCGGGGATTTCAGCAGACTGAAAAAACCGGTTGCTGAAACCGGTGCAGCAGGGTTTTTCTTCCCGGAGGAGGCTATGAAGAGCGTGGAAATCAGCAATACCACCGCCACCAGCATCAGCGTAAGAAAAATGACCCGCCAGCTAAAGTGATTCAACAACCACGCGCCAAGCAGCGGCGCAAGAGCAGGAGAGAGCGCTACCAGCGGCATAATAGAGGCAAAGACACGGTTAGCCTGCGTCGCAGGATAGCGATCCACTACCAGCGCCTGCCAGGTTACAGCCGCCGCACAAATCCCCACTGCCTGGATGAAACGCAGCGCCAGCAATAGGGTTGCAGATTCCACCCACCACATAGCAGCACAACTCACCGCAAACAGGCTCAGCCCCATCAGTAAAACCGGCTTGCGACCGATGCGATCTGACAGCGGCCCCCAGAACAACTGGGCACTGGCGAAGCCCGCGAGAAACAGGCTGAGGCTGGCGCTGATTGCGCCTGCGTCTGTTTGCAGGTCCTGCTGCATGGCGCCGAAAGCGGGCAGGTACATATCGGTGGCGAGAAAACCGGCAATGCTTAGCAGCGCGAGGTAGACAATGAATCCTTTAGCGGGCATGAGTAGCTCTTTTATTCAGATGAATGAAACGCCGCAGAGTGTAATCGCGTGCCCTTTATGTTGTGAAACGGTAATATTTGCAGGTTGCGTTCAAAAATATTGCAGGCAGATTATGTGGTCAGAACATTCTCTTGAAGTGGTTGATGCAGTGGCGCGTAGCGGCAGTTTCACCGCAGCAGCAGCTGAGCTGCATCGCGTGCCTTCAGCCATCAGTTATACCGTCCGGCAACTGGAAGAGTGGCTGGCCGTTCCGCTGTTTGAGCGCCGTCACCGGGATGTGGTATTAACCGCAGCCGGCGCGGTGTTCATCCAGGAGGGGCGAAGTGTTATCAAAAAAATGCTCGCCACCCGCCGTCAGTGTCAGCAGGTCGCCAACGGCTGGCGGGGGCAGATAAATATCGCCGTGGATCGCATAGTTAAGCCCCGGCGCACACGGCAGTTAGTGGTCGATTTTTACCGCCATTTTCCGGACATGGAGCTGCATCTTTCTGCGGAGGTGTTTAATGGTGTCTGGGATGCGCTGGCAGATGGCCGTGTGGATGTCGCTATTGGTGCCACTCAGGCTATTCCGGTGGGTGGACGTTTTGCCTTTCGCAATATGGGCGCGTTGAACTG
Organism: Erwinia sp. E_sp_B01_1; assembly: GCF_036865545.1. NCBI lineage: Bacteria > Pseudomonadati > Pseudomonadota > Gammaproteobacteria > Enterobacterales > Erwiniaceae > Erwinia > Erwinia sp. E_sp_B01_1. The sequence goes on from NZ_CP142208.1 coordinate 2,049,352, forward strand.
GCGTTGCGTGGTGGGGGCCGGGCACCCGCTGGCTGCATTAACGGGTGAGGTCAGTGAGGAAGCTATCCGGGAATGGCCCTCGCTGGTGATTGAGGACACCTCCCGTGCCTTACCTAAAAGAACCACCTGGACGCTGGATAATCAGCGTCGTCTGGTGGTGCCGGAATGGGAAAGCGGCTTCGACTGCCTGCTGGCCGGGCTTTGCGTGGGGATGGTCCCGGGTCATTTCGCACGCCCCCTGTTACAAAGCGGCGCGCTGCATGAGTTAACGCTTGAGACGGCGTTTCCCGACAGTCCCTGTTGCGTAAGCTGGTCTGAACAACAGGCCTCGCCCGCATTGAGCTGGCTGCTGGACTACCTGGGTGAAAGCGACACCTTAAACAGTGAATGGCTGCGCGAGGATAATTCAGCAGGCGACAGCGTCGGTTAGCGTCGATAGTCCAGGAAGGGGCCATCTGCTACTGAACGGCGTTCAATCAATGATGGATGAACCTCTATGGTCTGCGGATCTTCGCGCTTGCTGGTGATACGGTCCAGCAACATATCAAAAGCCGTTTCGCCCAGGCGTTCTTTAGGCTGATGGACGGTGGTCAATGCCGGTGTGAAATAGCGGGCGTTGCGCACATTGTCATAACCGATCACGGAAATGTCCTGGGGCACGCGTAAGCCCAGCTCATCTGCAGCACAAATCGCGCCCATTGCCATGACGTCGCCACCACAAAATACTGCCGTGGGGCGCTGCTTCTGCGATAAAATTTTCTGCATGGCCTGATAACCGGACTCAGGTTCAAAATCTCCCTGAACCAGCCACTCCGGGCGCAAAGTTATGCCTGCTTCTGACAAAGCCTTCAGAAAACCAGCATGGCGACCCCCGCCCGTATTGCGTTCCAACTGGCCAGGGATCACGCCAATATCACGGTGCCCGCGGTCAATCAGGTAACGCCCGGCCAGATAGCCACCCTGAAAAGCGTTATCCAGAACGGTATCGGTGAAGTCGCCACGGGATTCACCCCAGTCCATGACGACCATCGGTATATTGCGATGCTCTTCCAGCATCCTGATCAGAGGTTCAGGATATTCGGAACACATCACCAGCAGGCCATCCACACGCTTCTGCGCCATCATGGAGAGATAGGCCTGCTGCTTTTGCAGTTCGTTATGCGCATTGCCCAGGATCAACGTATAGCCTTTGGCAAAACAACGATTCTCTATGGCTTCAATAATTTCAGCAAAATAGGGCGCTTCGCTGGACGTTGCCAGCAGCCCGATAGTTTTAGTGTGATTCACTTTGAGACTGCGGGCCACGGCGCTGGGTGAATAGTGAAGCGCCTTGATTGCGGCCCATACTGCTTCACGTGTCTCTTCTGCGACGAAACGCGTCTTGTTAATAACATGCGATACGGTGGTGGTAGACACGCCTGCCTGTCTGGCCACATCTTTTATCGTTGCCATGAAATAGCTACTCCTGCGCTTATCTTAACTTGATGATAAGTCTGTTGTTAATCGTTTGCCTGGTAAGGATGAAAATCTGACGTCATACGACGTTTTTTTGATGCTTACGGAGACGTCAGAAAGGAAAGGGGATTGCCTGCCGACCGCGGAACGCCACAAGGCGCGGGCCGTTGCGCAACAAAAAAAGGATTCTAACAAGGCTGAGCAGAGAAAACGAGATTTTTACTGACAAGTATGGGAAAATCAATGACACCATTAATTGTAGGGTTATTCAGGAGCACATATGGACACCGATCTGAAGTTATCGTTAATGACCACGCTGGGAGCACTGCTGGTCATTATTGCTTTCAGCTTTACCGCCGTTATGCATTAAACCTTCAGGGGCCGATTGCCCGGCCCTTGTTTTCAGCGCTTAACGAATCGTTTTTGGCGTCATCACCCGGCGGGCACCAATGTAGTGACGCTGCCAGTAATCTTCGCCCAGCGCGCTGACCTGAATATCTTTGCCCGTACGCGGAGACTGGATAAACTTCCCACCGCCCAGATAGACACCAACATGATCTGCCGTGCCCCGGCCATTGATGCGGAAGAAGACCAGATCGCCTTTTTCCAGTTCATCCCGTTTGATGTTAGCGGCATCACGCAGGTGATACATCTCGTTCGCCGTTCGCGGGATTTTAAACTTCACTAAATCTTTATAGGCATACCAGACCAGCCCACTGCAATCAAAACCGGTTTTAGGTGAAGTCCCACCCCACTGATAAGGTTTACCCAACTGGCCCATCAGCTTGGTCATCGCCGTTTCGCGTGCTTTCTGGTAGCGGGCACGGTGAGCTTTGCTCAATTTAAGCGGGGCAGAAAGCGAGCCTGCGGTCAGCTCTTCAGATTTTTTAATTATTTTGCCACGACGCCCGTAGCGTTTTTTCTCATCGTGCAGCGCAGTTTTCTTTTTATATTTGCCGGCGGTGAGGGTAGTTGTCTGCTGAGGGGCTTTCTTTTTAAGCCGGGGCTTATTAGCGGTAACGTCGCGGGGTTTCTTGCTGGTGGACTCTTTAACTTTTTTGGTAGCGCTGGTTTTTACCGTCCGGCGTTTACGTCGCTCATCTTCGCGGGCAGGGGTGGCGGCATCTGCTTTATGGTGATTTGCATTAACAGGCGCATGTGGCGATGCGTGCGCCATGTTAAAAAACAGCTGGGCAAAGGCCAGCATGAAAAGCGTGATGAGTAAACGCATCGTTACCATTAACCATTTGTGCTCAGGCGGGTGGCCGGAACGCGTCAGAAACAGGGGATTCTGCTTTTCAGCAGGGACATTTCGCAATTCTAATCTAACTTATTAACAAAAGGTAAGGTCTTTTTTGTTTCAATGATACAGAACAAGTAAAACCTGTAAAAATAAGCTGAATCAGCTGGTTATCTGCGCAATCATAAGGCTTATCTTAATGATTAATCCGACGAAAACAGCAGCAAAATGTTACTTTATTGTTCAGTGGGCAGGTTTTCAGGTTCGCCGGCGCATCATCCTGCTGAAAATGTCGTTTTCATCAGAGGGACAGAGTCGCTACAATAAATAGACACGAAGTATCCGTTTAAGGAAGCCATTTATGAGTACTATTGAGAAAATTGAGCGCCAGATAGCAGAAAACCCGATTCTGCTCTACATGAAAGGTTCACCAAAACTGCCAAGCTGTGGCTTTTCTGCCCAGGCCGTTCAGGCACTCTCTGCCTGCGGCGAGCGTTTTGCCTATGTAGATATTCTGCAGAACCCGGAAATTCGTGCTGAGCTGCCAAAATACGCCAACTGGCCAACCTTCCCGCAGTTATGGATTGATGGTGAGCTGGTCGGTGGTTGCGACATCATCATTCAGATGTATCAGCAGGGCGAACTGCAGCAGCTGATCAAAGAGACAGCTCAGAAATACCCTTCTGACGCTGCTGAATAAGCGGCAGTAAAATAAAAAAGGCGGAGATGCAAATCTCCGCCTTTTTTTACGCTTCGTTTTCCGCATCTTCCGGCAAAGGTAATGGCCAGCCACCCAAACGCTTCCACCTGTTAACCAGTTCGCAGAACAGGTCTGCGGTTTGCACCGTATCGTACAGGGCAGAGTGAGCCTGAGAACTGTCAAAAGCCATTCCCGCTGCGGCGCAGGCTTTAGCCAGCACGGTCTGACCCAATACCAGCCCGCTTAATGCAGCAGTATCAAAGGTGACGAAGGGGTGGAAAGGGTTACGTTTCAAACCCGCACGCTCAGCGGCAGCGTTGGTGAAATTGAGATCGAAGGTTGCATTATGGGCCACCATAATCGCGCGGTTGCAGCCATGATCTTTAAGGCCTTTGCGTACCATCTTGAAAATAGCATGCAGGGCTTCATATTCACTTACCGCGCCGCGCAGCGGATTGGCAGGGTCTATGCCGTTAAAGGCCAATGCTTCAGGTTGCAGAACGGAACCTTCAAACGGCTCTACGTGGAAATGGAGCGTTTCATCCTTCTCCAGCCAGCCATTCTCATCCATTTTCAGGGTGACGGCGGCAATTTCCAGTAATGCGTTGGTCTTCGCATCAAACCCGGCGGTTTCCACATCAATCACTACCGGATAAAAACCGCGAAAACGGCTGCTGAGGGCGTTCAGTTCGTTCGATTCAGACATCAGGATCTCATTGGCGAAAAAATGCAGCGCGCATTATGGCAAATTTCACCGCGAGATGCAGCAGGGGAAGGGAGGTGTCCACCGGACACCCCTGAAAAAATTAAGCACCCAGGCCGTGGCCAGCGTGTTTGTTCTCAATCAGTTCAATTTTGTAGCCATCCGGATCTTCAACAAAGGCAATGATGGTGGTGCCGCCTTTAACCGGACCCGCTTCACGGGTGACGTTGCCACCGTCAGCGCGGATGCGGTCACAGGTTGCTGCCACATCATCAACACCCAGCGCGATATGGCCATAGGCATCGCCCAGATTGTAGCTGTCCACACCCCAGTTGTAGGTCAGCTCAATCACTGCACCTTCGCTCTCTTCGGTGTAGCCAACAAAGGCCAGAGTGTATTTATATTCGGTGTTTTCGCTGGTACGCAGCAGGCGCATGCCTAAAACTTTGGTGTAAAAATCTACGGAGCGTTGCAGATCGCCAACGCGAAGCATGGTGTGAAGTAAGCGCATAACATCCTCTTGGTAAAAAGCGTCATCATCCGATGACGAGTAAAAAAATTAAGTATAGCGATGATTTTACTGCAGGGCAGCCCCTGAGGGCTAAGAATCCCGGCTGAAAGCAAGAACAGAAAAGGCCGCGCACTGCGCAGCCTGGTTTCAACGCTCAGGGTAAATTAACCCGCAAGCGTAGGATAGTCGGTATAGCCTTCAGCGCCACCGCCGTAGAACAGCTCAGGACGCTGCTCATTCAGGGGGGCTTTTATGCGGAAACGCTCAACCAAATCGGGGTTGGCAATAAACACGCGGCCAAAGGCAGCAGCGTCAATCAGCCCTTTTTCGATCAATTCTTCAGCTTTTTCTGCGGTATAAGCACCAGCGCCGATAATCACGCCCGGATACGCAGCGCGGATAGCTTTACGGAAAGCTTCGCTGTAGGGCTTACCACCGGCCCAGTCCGGTTCTGAGATGTGCAGGAAGGCCAGATTACGTTTTGCCAGTTCCGTGATGTAGTAGAGTGCTGCTGCTTCCTGATCTTCGCCATTGTCCAGGCCGTTGAACGGTCCCAGTGGCGAAATGCGGATGCCGATACGGTCGGCACTCCAGCCATCGATCGCTGCATCAACCACTTCCAGGGCGAAACGGGTACGGTTTTCAACGCTGCCGCCGTAAATGTCAGTGCGCTGGTTTGACGCCGGAGAGAGGAACTGATGGATCAGATAGCCATGTGCGGAATGCAGTTCAACAAGATCGAAATCGGCTTCACGGGCGTTAATCACGGCCTGACGGAAGTCATTAACCACCTCTTTGATTTCATCCAGCTCAAGCGCACGCGGCGTGGAGGTCGCTTCACGGATCGCCTGGCCCTGCTCATCACGCAGCGAGGTGCGCGTTTCAGCATTGATGGCCGAAGAGGAAACGGGGGCTTTACCTTCAGGCTGCACGCTGGTGTGGGAGATACGGCCTGTGTGCCAGAGCTGCACGGCACTGTGACCGCCGTTGGCATGAATACCGTCGTTGATATTTTTCCACGCAGCAATCTGTTCGGAAGAGTGCAGGCCCGGCGCACCGGCATAGCCCTTGGCCTGGGCAGAGATTTGTGTCGCTTCGCTGATGATCAACCCGGCACTGGCGCGCTGGCTGTAATATTCAGCCATCAGCGGCGTAGGGACATCACCCGGTTCAATACTGCGCAGGCGAGTGAGTGGCGCCATTAATACGCGGTTAGGAACGGTGATCGCACCCATTTTTAACGGGGTAAACAGCTTCTTCAATTCCATTACTTACTCCTGGTAGACCGGTCGACTAGTAACTGAGTTTTTTTTAACGTGGCTCTGGCAGCATACGGTTCATCTCCTGCCACGCGTTCACCAGCGGTGTGCTGTCACGGGAGATTTTGCTTTGCAGACTGGCACCAAGCCACAGCATATAAAGATTTTGTGCACAGGCATGAGGGGTATTTTCAAGCTTCAGCGACCCCTGTTGCACAGCGCGTTCCAGTGCGGATGTCAGCGTGGCGATCAACGCCTTAGAACCGGCATCCAGAGCGATGCGCATAGGTTCGGAGAGATCGCAAACTTCAGCAGACAACTTCACTGACAGACAACCGGCGAATGAGCTTTCCTGACAGAAAGTATTCAACGATTGCTGATAATAGTCGAGGACACGTTGACGCTGATTGCCCTGATGATCGCCAAGCCAGTGACTGAAGCGTTGGTGATAAACGGCAAAATAACGTTCAAGCATCGCTACTCCAAACGCCTCTTTCGAAGGGAAGTAGTGGTAAAACGACCCTTTAGGCACCTCTGCTACTTTCAGCAGTTCGATCAATCCCATACCGTTAAAGCCGCGCTGGATGCACAGCTCTTCTCCGGTAAGCAGGATATGTTCTCTGGTATCAAAGCGGGGTGTTTTCATACCGGGTACAGTACCAGACCGATCGGTCTGGTACAAATCTCATGGCTCAGGTCTGGCACGATTTGATCATATCCAGCGCGGGTTGATACTCACTGGTCTGCACATTCATCATTCCCAGCAGGGTATGGAAAATATTGTCCTGCGAGACTGACTGGGTTTTTGCCGCAGTATGCATACAGCCCTGATTTATCCCAAAAGTGCTGGCATAATCCGGCGACATCCACAGCAACAGGGGGATGTGCGTCTGCTGAGTGGGCGCGAACAGATAAGGGGCACCGTGCAGATACATGCCATGTTCACCCAATGACTCTCCATGATCGGAAAGGTAAACAAGTGCAACATTGAATTTACCGCTCCAGGATTTCAGCAGGCTGATGGTGTCGTGCACCATAGAATCGGTATAGAGAATCGAGTTGTCATAGGTGTTCACCAGCGCCTGATGATCGCAGTCCTGGATCTGGTTGCTGTCACAGGTCGGCGTGAACTTACGCTCTTCAGCAGGATAGCGCAGATAGTAAGCCGGGCCATGACTGCCCATCTGATGCAACACAATCACCGTATCGTCTTTCACACTGTCGATGTAATTATTCAGGCGATGCAGTAAAACATCATCCAGGCAGTAGTCACTTCTGCACAGTTCGCTGACTTTCCATTTAGTCATGTCCGTGTGTGGCACGCGGTCGCAGGCGCCTTTACAGCCGCCGTCGTTCTCACGCCACAGCACATTCACGCCGGCATGCGCCATGACATCCAGAACGCCTTCCTGGTGATGCGCGAGGTTGGCGTCATAATGCGTTCGGGGCATATTAGAGAACATGCAGGGTACCGAAATGGCCGTCTCTGTTCCGCAGGAAGTGGCATTCGGATAATAGATGACGTTATCCGTTTTCAGCCGGGGGTTGGTTTCTCTGGCGTAACCGCCCAGGGAAAAGTCCTCTGCCCGGCCCGTCTCTCCCAGCACAAATATCACCAGCGTTTTCTTTTTCTCTGCGCTGATTAGTGGCCCTTTATGGGCGTCCAGCCCAATTTTTACCAGAGTCTGATCGCCGGCAAACCAGCGACTATCTGCATAGTGGCCCACGCCGCTGACCACGTTGGCCGGAGTGATCATCTTGACCAGACCCTTATTGTTACGCACCAGCGAGGCATAATCTTTATAAAATAACGCGGCAACCAGCAGGATAATGACCACAGCGGCCAGCGCTGTTACCACACGTCGGGCAATATTCATCCACCAGGGACGATTAGTGTTGATTTTGACTACAGCAATAATAATGGCAGGAATTACCCCCGCTACTGTCATCCACAGCAGATAATGCAGGCTGAACAGGGAGGTGGCTTCCTGAGCATCGGTTTCGAACACGTTCTGGATCATGTTGGTGTCGATAACGGTGCCAAAGCTGTAAATAAAATAGTTTGCCGCCACGCTGATAAGCAGCAAAATGATTAGCAGCGGTTTACGAATCCACGGCAGGGCGAAGAGATTAAACAGGAATAAAAAAGCACTGAACAGCACAACAGGCAGCGTTGCAGCAAACAGAGTATCCCGGAACGAAGTATAGGGAATCGTCTCCCAGGCGCGCATTAAGAACACGGCATTCAGGATAAAGGTAAAGAAAAGCGCAGCGAAGATGTTAAAAGCGGGCTCGTTACAACGTAACTTTATCACAGGTTTCATGGCTGACCATTAATGAATAATTCAGCGTTCAGGATAGCGAGACAACCTTAGTGAAACCTTAACCTCTCCTCAACATTACGAAATGAAGTTCTGCTCATATTTAACTAAAAGTTTCGACAGTTACAGCGCCAGTACCGGAAAGGATGAGCAAATATTGCCCAACAGACTTGCGGGCAGCCAATAACCGATCTTCAATAGAGTACAGATATTCCATCAGGAGGGGCGGTGGCAGAACAACTTGAGTTTTTCCCGGTGCCCAGTCCCTGTAAAGGGATCTGTCAGGCAGATGAACGGGGATATTGTCGCGGCTGTATGCGAAGCCGTGACGAACGCTTTAACTGGATGAAATTTACCGATGCGCAAAAGCGGGAGGTTATCCGCCTTTGTCACCGGCGTTTTCTTCGCCTGCAACGGGCCAGCAAAGCCGATATTCCCGACGAGCCAGAGCAACCTGAATTGTTCTGAAGCGGGTACGCTTCCGGCCAGGCTTTACCGTAAAGATGCGTCAGCCAGCGCATTTTTTCAGGCATTTTTCCCGAAACTGACCAGACTTAAGGCTCTACTCTGGGAAGAATAATGAAGGAGAGTGTATGAAACGCTTAACCGTACTGGTGCTGTTACTGGCCGCAGGGGGCATCGCTCATGCAGCCAGTGAAAAGGTTGAAATGAAGCTGGCTACACCTCAAGGGGCTGGTCAGAGTCTGGGCATGATAACCCTTGAAGAAACGCCCTATGGCGTAACCTTTACCCCCGATTTGAAATCCCTTCCTGCTGGCATTCATGGTTTTCATGTGCACGCTAATGGCAGTTGTGAACCTCAAACCAAAGAGGGTAAAGTCGTGCCGGCTGGCGCTGCGGGAGGCCATCTGGATCCGGACAAGACCGGCAAGCATCTGGGGCCCTGGCAGAACGGGCATCTCGGTGATTTGCCAGCATTATTTGTCACTGATGACGGCATGGCAACCTATCCCGTGCTGGCACCGCGAATCAAAAAGCTGTCAGAAATTAAAGGCAAAGCGCTGATGATTCATGTCGGCGGCGACAACCATTCCGACAGCCCTTCACCGCTGGGCGGCGGGGGCGATCGGTTTGCCTGCGGCGTAATCTGACGGGGTCAGGCGCTGACGGAGCGAGCTTCTTCCGGCAGCGCCTGCTGAAGTTGTGACAACGAACAAAACAGTCGCCAGATAATCCCGGCCAGCTCTGTTTCCTGCCCGCGGCCTTCCGCTGCGAGCGAGGTCACCATCTCCTGTAATTCATCCAGCGTTTCAGTCAGTGAACCCTGGTGTATTCCGCGCTCGCTGATAATCCGGTGCAGATCCCGCAGCGTGGCATCCCGCATTCCAGCCAGCGTGGCAGAATCGGTGTGCCATTCCCGAAGCTGCCAGACAATATGTGAACAGTTCAGCAGCACAACTCCCCAGCGTAACAACCACAGTCGGGCCCGATCGTCACTACTGCTATTTAACTGATTTACCCGGTGATAAATCAGCGATTCAAAGCTGCTCTGGCTGAGATGTGGGTGGCGGCTCAATTGATCAAGAAATTCCCGCCGCAGCGCCCGGATATGCCTGCGACCCCGGCGTTTATCAGAACCCGGGCGCAGGATCTGGAAAGCCAGCCACGCCAGCATCACGCCACAGACTTTGGCCAGATTATCATTCAGAAAGGTTTGGTAGTCATAAGTGGGAGGATTGGTCACCGCCAGAAAAGAGCCGCCGAAGACAATCAGCTGCGCCCAGAGGCTGGCCCGCTTTTTCTGTTGCAGTTTGAAAAGTTGCAGTGTGATAAGCAACGGGAACAGGAAAATCAAAAACTGCCACAGCACGCTGACCTGCACCATCAGGCCAAATTTAATGATAAAGCTGAAAACTGACAGCAGCACGAGGGTCTTCAGCAGCAGTGAAACGCTGCTGGTGGGAGAGGGAACCGACGAGTAAAGCACGCAGCTGATTGCCGCCAGCGTGATTGCCGCTTCGCCGGAATCCCACTGCGTGGTGATAGTGAACGCGCAGCCCAGCATAATAACGACGAAGGTGCGTAGGGCGCTCCAGCTGGCCTCAGTACTGTCCGCATGGCGGGCAAGAGCAGGCACTCTGGGAGGAGAAAGGCTGGTATCAGCGTCAGCACGTTCAAACAGGCGCAGCCAGCGGCTGATATTCAGATAAAGCCAGCAAAAATAGCGTAACCGGTGCCAGAAAGCCTGATGCCGGAAATCGGTTTTATCCTGAGGAGCCGCCGCGCTGAGGATCTGCGCCAGCCGGTATTTATTACAGTCACTTTTGGCCAGCTCGCTCAGTAACGCCTGCAGGGTGCTGAACAGTACCTCGGGCGGATTGGGCCAGTTGAGCAGCATCCGACGCAGGCTTGAGATAACGCTGGTCAGCCGAAGCTGCTGGTGCAGCACATAATTGAGCAGGTTGTTCTGACGACGGAAACGATAGTGGCTCCAGAATGCCTGGATGCGCAGCAGGTTCATGGTCAGAATCTGGCTGATGACGCTCTCATGTGCGCTGCGTACGTTGTCTGTGGTTTCACGCTGGAGCAACAGACTGGCGTGCTCAAGCAACCGCGTATGCATCTCTTTTAACGAGGTGATCAGCGTGTCGCCATCGGAGGTACTGGGCAGGATCATCATCATCAGACCGCCACACAGGATCCCGGAGATCACCTCGCAGACTCTGGCCTGCGTAATGTCCCACAGCTCGTTGATGTCGGTGATGTTAACTGAGGTAAAAGCAATGATGGCGGCGGTATACCCAGCCAGAGAGAAAGCGTAAGCGACATTATTTTGATAATGGTTGGCGACCCAGGTGCAAAGCGCCAGCCACGCAGACATAGCCAGCGCAAACAGCCAGGGTTCGTTAAGCGTGTGGCCGGCAATGAGCAGGGCAGCGCTGGCGCCCAGCAGACTGCCGGCGATGCGCCCTAAACTTTTACTGATGACGCCACCCACGGTAGGAAAACTCACTACCGCTGCGGAGGTCATTGCCCAGTAAGGCTCATCGAGTTGCAGACCATAAGCGATGCTCAGAGCCAGGCACATAGCGATGCTGTTGCGTAAGGCATAACGCCACTGTGCACCCGTGGCTTTTATCCAGGGCAGGTTCTGCCACTCCAGCCAGCGCAGGTTCATGGCTGGATGGACAGGGTGCAGGTTGTCCCGGCTACCAGCGACAGATCGTCCGGCACGCCGGTCAGGCGAATACGCACCGGCACCCGCTGAGCAAGGCGAACCCAGGGCACATTAGGTTTGATATCCGGCACCAGGCCGCTGTCGGTTTCCACGCTCTGGTCATAGATCGCCCGGCCAATGCTCTCCACTTCGCCATGAAGTTCACGATTATCACTGTAAAGCCGGATGGAAGCTTTATAGCCCGGACGAATATGACGCAGCTTGGTCTCCTCAAAATAGCCCATGACATAAAATGAATGGCTGTCGACCAGGGCGAAGAGGGGCGTGCCGCTGGTAGCGTAATTGCCCGGCCGCACCTCAAGATTACTTATCCAGCCATCAACAGGGGCGGTGATTTTCGTCTGGGAGAGATTCCATCGGGCCTGGTCCAGCCCGGCCTGGGCTGCTTTTTCTGCCGCTTCCATCGCTTTGGCGCTGAGGTTTGCCGCATCCAGATCTTCTGCAGAAATCACATTCCGTGGCAGACTCTGGCGACGGTGTGCCTCATGCTGTGCTTTCAACAGGTCCGACTGGGCTTTGGCGAGTTGAGCCCCGGCATTAAGCACGGCAATCCGGAAAGGCTCATCATCCAGCACCAGTAATGGTGTGCCTTTAGTCACAAACTGATTATCCCTGATCGGCAGTTGCTCAATGCGGCCAGAAACCTGCGGCGTAATACTGACCAGTTCGGCGCGGACTTTGCCATCGCGCGTCCAGGGAGACTGCATATAGTAATTCCACAGCCACCAGCCGGCAGCCAGGGCAGCAGCAAAGAAAATCACCGTAGAGAAGTATTTTAACGTGCTGAATTTCATCTGATCACCAGGAGATAAGAAGCCACAGCGAACCGCTGACGCAAAGAATAAACAGCGAGAGATCCAGCAACGTCGGATGCCAGATCTCACCGGAGTAGATCCAACCGCGCAGCAGCGGATGGAGCAGAAGCCAGATGAAGAATCCCAACATGACGGCTTTGAACAGTGGGGGGAAGTAGACCGAGGCACCAAAAACCAGGTCGGTTAGCGGGGCGGATGAAGAAAAAAGTGTGTTATCCACGGGAAAAATCCTTGTTACCGGGCTGGGCGAACAACAGGTTTCGTGACGGATGATTTGTATTTTGTCCTGTATACTCGCAGAATACCCTGGAATGAGGCATAATAGCTAGCAAGCTAATTATAAGGAGATGAAATTGGATACCCCATTAGGAACGGACCTCGCAAGATTAGTGCGGATTTGGCGCTCTTTGATTGACCAACGCCTTAAGCCGCTGGAGCTGACTCAGACTCACTGGGTCACCCTCCACAACATTCATCAGTTGCCGCCTGAACAGTCGCAGATTCAGCTGGCCAAAGCGATCGGCATTGAGCAACCTTCTCTGGTGCGAACGCTGGATCAGCTGGAAGAGAAGGGGTTAATCACCCGCACGACCTGTGCCAGCGATCGCCGTGCAAAACGGATCAAGCTTACTGAGGAAGCCGCGCCCGTGATTACCCAGGTTGAGCATGTTATCGATGCCACGCGGGATGATATCCTGTCAGGTATCTCTCAAAGTGAAATCGACAAGCTGGTGACCCTCATCGCCCGGCTGGAAAAAAATATCCTGGAACTTCAGCATCGCGACGAATAAAAAAACCGGCTTTCGCCGGTTTTTTTGCTCAGTTAACGGGGTGAAACGGTGACCTGGCTACCATTGGAGGCCATGGTCACACGCTGTCCAACCGCGTAGCGGCTGGCGGCCTGCTTCTGCACCACCATAATGGTGTTGCCGTCATCTTTACGAATCTCCAGCTCAACGCCCTGAGTTTTATTCATCGAGCCCTGAACGCCCTGACCCGCAACGCCGCCCGCTACTGCACCTGCTGCTGTTGCCAGACTGCGGCCTGTTCCTCCGCCGAGCGTATTCCCCAGGAAACCACCCAGCACCGCACCGCCAATCGCTCCGATCACATTGCTATCATCGCCGCCCTGAATCTGCACCGGACGCACTGAAACCAGCGTACCGTACGTCACGTTCTGAACCTGCTTGGCTTCAGAAGCACTGTATACGTCACCGGAAAGCGTGTCAGTGTTAGAGCATCCTGCCAAAGTCACGCCGGTCAGTGCCACGATTAATAAACGCTTTATCATCGTCAAAACTCCTTAGTTATCCAGGTGCTGCAGAACGTAGTGCAGCGATCAATAGGGTAATTATATGGCACAAGCCGTATTAATGGGGAAAAAACTGTTACCCACAGCGTAGTGCAACATAAATAAACCAGGAATCAATCAGCCGGTAAATTGAGCAAACAGACTCAGAAAACTCTGCCTGTAGCAAAATTTGAATAGTTAATCATAGAATTGATGGGGTAATTTTGCGACGCTGTAGAACGGAACTCAGGCACACCCACAGCGAAAGGCAAAACCATGAAATCAGGACGGTATATTGGCGTTATGTCCGGCACCAGCCTGGATGGTGTTGATGTGGTGCTGGCCGCGATCGATGAACATATGGTGGCCCAGCAGGCCAGCTATTGTCATCCGATGCCAGCCTCCCTGCGCCAGGCTGTGCTGAACATTTGTCAGGGGCAGTCCCTGACGCTCTCAGAACTGGGGCAGATCGACACGCAGCTTGGGCGGCTGTTTGCCGAAGCCGTGCAAACGCTGATCCAACGACAGGGACTGGAAAAAGAGGATATCACCGCCATTGGCTGCCACGGTCAGACTGTCTGGCATGAGCCTCAGGGCGATTTTCCTAACACCCTGCAGATAGGGGATAACAATCAGATTGTCGCGGCCACCGGTATTACGGTGGTTGGGGATTTTCGCCGCCGTGATATGGCGCTGGGTGGACAGGGCGCGCCTCTTGTTCCGGCATTCCACCAGGCGATACTGATGCATCCTGAAGAGCGTCGCATGGTGCTGAATATCGGCGGCATTGCCAACCTGTCACTGCTTATCCCTGGTAAGCCGGTGGGGGGTATGACACGGGTCCGGGCAATATGCTGCTGGACGCCTGGATCTGGCGGCATCAGTCTAAGGGGTATGACAAGGATGGCCAATGGGCAAGCCAGGGCAGTGTGGTTTTACCCCTGCTGCAAAAGATGCTTTCCGATCCCTGGTTCTCCCTGCCTGCACCTAAATCTACCGGTCGTGAATACTTTAATATGTCCTGGCTTGAGCAGCTGTTGTCACTTTTCCCGGGCCTGGCACCTCAGGATGTTCAGGCCACGCTGGTGGAACTCACGGCGACCACCATTGCCGAACAGGTCATGCTGAACGGCGGCTGTGAGCGGCTGTTAGCCTGCGGCGGCGGCAGCAGGAATCCGTTACTGATGGCCCGCCTGGCGGCTAAATTGCCCGGCACCGAAGTGGGCAGCACCGACGAGGCGGGGATCAGCGGCGACGACATGGAAGCGCTGGCGTTTGCCTGGCTTGCCTGGCGCACGCTCTCGGGTCAGCCAGGGAATTTGCCTTCGGTCACCGGTGCAAAAGAAGCCTCGGTGCTGGGGGCCATTTATCCCGCCAATACGCGCCATTACCGCCAGTTGTAACCACTCAGGAGAAAAAATGAATCGTCTATTTTTACTCACCACGCTGGCCCTTTTATCGGGATGCAGCTATTTCCACCCCGCGCCAGAGCAGCAGAAAATGCTGCACTACACCTGTGGAACTATGCCGTTGACGGTAAGTCTTGATAATGCCCGTCAGGAGGTTAACCTTATTCTGGATGGTAACCCGCTGACGTTGAAACAGCAGGAAGCCGCTTCCGGAACGCGCTACAGCGACGGGAATTATGTTTTCTGGTCAAAAGGTGACGGGGCATTTATCGAGCGTAACGATAAAATTATTATCAATGACTGCCTGTTGGATCGCAGTTAACCCGTTGAAACTCATCGGGGTGAGGCGCACAATGCCGCATCCCATTTCTGCAGAAACCTGAAAATGAACGAGAACGATACCCTGCAGCACATTGCCCATCTGCGCCGTGAATATACTCGTGGCGGCCTGCGTCGTAACGATCTTCCTGAAGATCCTCTGTCGTTATTTGAACACTGGCTGGGTCAGGCAGTGGAGGCTCAGCTGCCCGATCCCACCGCAATGAGCGTAGCCACGGTGGATGAAAAGGGTCAGCCTTATCAGCGCATCGTACTGTTGAAGCATTTTGATCAGCGCGGCATGGTGTTTTACACCAACCTTGGCAGCCGCAAGGCCCATCATCTGGAGAACAATCCGCGTATCAGCCTGCTGTTCCCCTGGCATATGCTGGAGCGCCAGGTCATGGTGCTGGGCACGGTTGAAAAGCTGTCGGTAATTGAGGTGATGAAGTATTTCCACAGCCGCCCGCGTGAAAGTCAGATTGGTGCCTGGGTCTCAAAACAGTCCAGCCGTATCTCTGCCCGTGGCGTGCTGGAAGGCAAATTCCTTGAGCTGAAGCAGAAGTTTCTGCAGGGTGAAGTGCCCCTCCCCAGTTTCTGGGGCGGTTTCCGCATCAAAATCGACTCAATGGAGTTCTGGCAGGGCGGTGAACACCGTCTTCATGACCGTTTTTTCTACCAGCGTGAAGAGTCTGGCTGGAAAATCGACCGTCTCGCCCCGTAATCCACGAAATAATCCCGTTAAGCGCTGGCACAGAGTGCGCCAGCGCTTTATTCTATATGCCTTATTTTTTTCTTCCGCAAGTAGCGGAAAGCTGTGTACCAGCCAAGGTGCAGACTTTTTTACATGGAGTCACAGATGGCCAGCAGTAACCTGATCACACAATTGCAAGAGCGGGGCTTGATTGCCCAGGTAACGGATCAAGAGGCGTTAGCAGAACGACTGGCGCAGGGGCCAATCGCACTCTATTGCGGCTTCGATCCAACTGCCGACAGCCTGCATTTGGGCCATCTGGTGCCGTTGCTCTGCCTGAAACGCTTCCAGGATGCGGGTCACCGCCCGGTCGCGCTGGTAGGAGGAGCAACGGGTCTGATTGGTGATCCAAGCTTTAAAGCGGACGAGCGCAAGCTCAATACCAGCGAAACGGTAGGCGAATGGGTGGAAAAAATCCGCCATCAGGTCGCGCCGTTCCTGGATTTCGACTGTGGCGACAACAGCGCCATCGCCGCAAACAACTATGACTGGTTTGGCAACATGAACGTGCTGACCTTCCTGCGTGACATCGGTAAGCACTTTTCTGTAAACCAGATGATCAACAAAGAAGCGGTCAAACAGCGCCTGAACCGTGACGACCAGGGGATCTCCTTTACCGAGTTCTCCTACAACCTGCTGCAGGGATATGACTTTGCCTGCCTCAATGAACGTCACGGCGTGGCGTTGCAGATTGGTGGTTCCGATCAGTGGGGTAACATCACTTCCGGCATCGATCTGACCCGCCGCCTGCACCAGAATCAGGTCTTTGGTCTGACTGTGCCGCTGATCACCAAATCAGACGGCACCAAGTTTGGTAAAACCGAAGGCGGCGCGGTCTGGCTGGATGCCAGCAAAACCAGTCCGTACAAGTTCTACCAGTTCTGGATCAACACCGCTGATGCTGACGTTTACCGCTTCCTGAAGTTCTTCACCTTTATGAGTCTTGAAGAGATCAACGCGCTGGAAGAAGAAGACAAAAACAGCGGCAAAGCGCCTCGTGCTCAGTACGTCCTGGCTGAAGTGGTGACTAAACTGGTTCACGGTGAAGAAGGACTGGCCGCGGCAGAACGTATTACCAAAAGCCTGTTCTCAGGCGCGCTGAACGACATGACCGAAGCGGACTTCCGCCAGCTGGCTCAGGACGGAATGCCGTTTGTAGAGCTGGAAGCCGGACAGGATCTCCAGCAGGCGATGGTGGATGGCGATCTGGCTCCTTCAAGAGGGCAGGCACGCAAACTAATTGATTCAAAAGCCGTGAGCATTAATGGTGAACAGCAGCTGGACACAGAGTATACCTTTGCGGATGCCGATCGCCTGTTTGGCCGCTTCACGCTGCTGCGCCGCGGCAAGAAAAACTACTGTCTGATCGTCTGGAAATAAACACATTCATTACTGAAGGCCGGTCTTGCCGGCCTTTCTTTTTGGCAGGTCCAGGGTCTTGTTATGAAAAACATCCTCTCTATACAGTCGCATACCGTCTACGGCCATGCAGGGAACAGTGCTTCCGAATTTCCTATGCGCCGCATGGGCGCAAACGTTTGGCCGCTGAATACCGTCCAGTTTTCCAACCATACCCAGTACGGACACTGGGCCGGTGTGGTAATGCCCGCCACGCATCTCACTGAGATCGTCAAAGGTATTGCTGAAATTGACCGCCTGAAAACCTGTGATGCGGTGCTGAGTGGTTATCTGGGCTCGGCGGAACAGGGCGAGCAGATCCTTGAGATCGTGCGTCAGGTAAAAGCCGCCAACCCGGACGCCTGGTATTTTTGCGATCCGGTAATGGGGCACCCTGAAAAAGGCTGTATTGTGGCGCCAGGCGTGGCAGAGTTTCACACCAACGCGGCACTGCCAGCCAGCGACATCATTGCGCCTAATCTGCTGGAGCTGGAAATACTCAGCGGCCACGCGGTCAGTGATGTGGATCAGGCCGTGGCAACTGCCCGTGAACTGATTGCCAGAGGGCCGAAAGTGGTGCTGGTTAAGCATCTGGCGCGGGCAGGTCTGCGCAGCGATCGCTTTGAAATGCTGCTGGTCACGGCGGATGAAGCCTGGCATATCAGCCGTCCGCTGGTCGATTTTGGCGTACGCCAGCCTGTGGGCGTGGGCGATCTGACCAGTGGTCTGCTGCTGGTGGATCTGCTGCAGGGTAAAGCTTTGCAGGCCGCGCTGGAACACGTGACCGCCGCAGTGTATGAAGTGATGCTCAAAACGCATGAAATGGGCGAGTATGAACTGCAACTGGTTGCGGCTCAGGAGGGCATTGCTAACCCTCAACAGCATTTTGCCGCGGTAAAACTGTAAGCGGAAGGCTTCTTCCCATTCAGCCTGGCTGAGGGAAACCTGGCGGATACCAAAAAAGCATCGGACCCACTGAATGCCGGTTGCCTGAAAGCAGCGGGCCCACTGAATGCCGGTTGCCTTAAAGCATCAGACCCACTGAATGCCTGATGCCTGAAAGCATTCAGAGGGTTTCATTGAAAAATGCCTTTAACCGTCATCGGGACATTCAGCCGTGCAGGTATTTAAGCATTCTGGTGTTCAGTCTTGAGCCCTTCAGCTTCTAAAGCCGCGATGACCGCAGGGCGTTCTTCCACCTGCTGATACCAGTTTTCCAGCCCGGCCATGCCTGAAAAATCCAGCCCGGTCTCTTTTGCCCAGCGCATGATGGTATAGAGATAGGCATCTGCCACGCTGAATCTCAGCCCCATCAGCCAGTGTTTTCCTTTCAGTTCTCCATTTACCCAGTTCAGCTTCTGTTGTAGCTGCTCACGTACCATCAACCGGTACTCCTCCGGCACGCCAGAGTGATACAGCGGTTCAAAGCGTTTATGCAATTCAGCGGCAATAAAGTTAAGCCAGGCCAGCGTCTGATAACGGGTCAGGCTGCCCGCGGGTGCCAGTAGCTGCCGGTCCGGTTTCAGGTCAGCCAGATACTGGACAATAGCCACTGCCTCGGTCAGTACCGTGCCATCATCCAGTTGCAGGGCGGGAACCTGCCCTTTGGAATTGATCCTCAGATAGTCTTCATGCTGCTCAGTCTGTTGGGTCTGCAGATCAACCGATATCAAAGTAAAATCCAGCCCGGATTCGCGCAGGACAATATGAGGCGCGAGCGAGCACATCCCTGAGTGGCAGTAGAGTTTCATGGGTGCTCCTTAGCGGATTGGCAAAACCTTCTATCAGCTTAATGCTCACTGGCTAAAAAGTCAGCGTTTCAGGCGGGCCCGCCTGTTAAAATAGAGTATTTTTTAATCATCATTCTCTTTTCAGGGGCTGAAAACAATCGAGGCCCGGCAAAGTCTGGCGTGCCATATCCCAGAAGGCCCGTACCCTGGCTGGCATATACTGCACGTTTTGCGTCACCAGCTGGACAGGCTGAGCCGGCGGCCGCTGCTCTGACAGCACTTCACAAAGGCGCCCTGATTTAAGATCGTCAAAGGCCTGATAAGAGAGCAGGCGGGTGATGCCTTTGCCTGCCCTGGCCGCAATCAGCTGGGATTCCACTTCATTAACCATAATACCGGGCTGGATCCTCACCCGATCCTGATTCTCGGCCGGGCCAAAGCGCCACTCCCGAGCGGAACTGATCGAAGATCCCGCAATAAGCTTATGGCTGGTTAAGGCTGAGGGCGAAGCTGGAGAGCCTGCACTGGCGAGATAATCAGGGCTGGCAACCAGAATACGCTGCACGCTGCCCAGCTCATAAGCTACCAGCGATGAATCCCGTAACTGACCTATGCGGATCGCCATATCCAGCCCCTGTTCAATTAAATCCTGATAACTGTCATTCAGCAGCAGCTCAATCTGAATATCCGGGTAGCTGTCCATAAACTGCATCATCAGCGGCACAATATGCTTGCGGCCAAACTGAACCGGCGCGGTCAGCCTCAACAGCCCGTTAAGCTGCGTTCTGGTGGCGTCCTGAAGCGTCAGCTGATAGTCATTCAGCAGCGCCTTTGCCCGCTCGAAAAGCTGCATACCAGCAGGCGTAGGCGCCAGACTGCGGGTGGTTCTTTCTATCAGGCTGGTGGCGAAGCGGGTTTCGAGGGAAGCCAGCGTCCGGGTAATCGTCGGTGGCGAACGGCGTAATTTCCGTGCGGCAGCGGAGAGGCTGCCCAGCTGAACCACGGTGACAAACACCTCAAGTTCATCCAGTTTGTCCATGATTGTTCCGGTTAATGAAATTATGAATTGCTATTTTCCAGGATTTACACCGTTTTGTGCAAGAGTATGCTGGAGTTCTTACACAGGAGACCCGCTATGACTTCACTGACGCTCTATACCACGCCCCTTTCCGGCCACGCTCACCGTGTCACGCTGTTGCTGAACATGCTCTATCTGCCCTGCGAAAAAATTGAAGCAGGTGCGGAGGTGCGTAAAAGCCCACAGTTCCTCGCACTCAATCCCTTTGCCCAGATCCCGGT
Organism: Erwinia sp. E_sp_B01_1; assembly: GCF_036865545.1. Classification (NCBI taxonomy): domain Bacteria; kingdom Pseudomonadati; phylum Pseudomonadota; class Gammaproteobacteria; order Enterobacterales; family Erwiniaceae; genus Erwinia; species Erwinia sp. E_sp_B01_1. Next base: position 2,069,754 of record NZ_CP142208.1, read on the forward strand.
ATTAAAAGACGGGGACAAGGTGATTGCCGACAGCAATGCGATCCTGATCTGGCTGGTAAAGCGCTATGCGCCGGACAGTCAGTGGCTGCCAGCAGATTTGCAGCAGGAAGTGGAGGTTCATCAGTGGCTGGCGAAAGCGGCCGGTGAGATCCGTTATGGGGTTGCATCAGCAAGGCTTATTAAACAGTTTTCCACCCCTGAAAATTATGACTCGGCTAAAGCCGTGGCGGCGAAATTCCTGCCGCAGATGGAGCAGCATCTTTCCGGCAAACGCTGGCTGGTTGGGGAGCAGGCAACCTTAGCCGATCTGGCCTGTTACGGTTACGTCGCCTGCGCGCCTGAAGGCGGCATAGCCTTAACTCCTTATCCCGCGATTCAGCAGTGGCTGAAAAATGTTGAGGCGCTGCCGGGCTTCGTTGCTATACCGCCATTGCCTTTGCCAGCGGGAGAGTAATCATGTTCCATCCGGGGGAGTTACTGGCGCAGGAAAAAGCGGGATATGGCCGGGTAAGAGCGGCTGTCTGGCCAGCCATGCCGGAACAACACCGGCTGTTTTATCAGGGCCTGCGGTACTTTTTCCTTGCAGCGTTGGATGAGAAAGGCTTTCCTGTGGCGACGGTCATTCAGGGCGAGCCGGGGTTTCTCCTGGCCAGAGAGGAAAAGCTGCTGGAAGTTGACCTCGCTGCGATCAAGGGCGCGCCACTGTTGCCTCCGCTTATCCCCGGAAGCCCGGTTGGCGGGTTGGGTATCGACTTTGCTAACAGAAGACGAAACCGGGTCAATGGCAAAGTAGCTGGTACGGCGGGTGGCAGGTTGGGTATCCACGTAGAAGAGAGCTATGGCAACTGTCCGCAATATATTCAACGACGCGATTTGCCGCAGGTGGTCTCAAGCTGTCCGGCTGAAACAGAACTACTGGAATCGCTGGATGCAGATGCCCGTTACCTGATCGCGGCAACGGATACCCTGATGGTTGCCAGTGCGGCACAGGGCCATGAGGGCCGGGATGGGGTGGATATCTCACATCGCGGGGGATTACCGGGTTTTATCACTCTGGAACAGGGTAAATTACGCATCCCGGATTATTCAGGCAACCGCTATATGAACACCCTGGGTAATCTGCTGACTGACCCGCGCTGTGCGCTGCTGTTGCTGGATTTCTCTCAGGGAGCGGCGCTGCATATTCAGGGACGTGCAGCGATCGACTGGGATACGACAGCCGCTGGGCTGACAGAGCGTTACTGGACGGTAGAAATAGATAAGGTCTGGCGTATCAGGCAACTCTTACCGGCAGCAGGACTGCAGGTAGAGTACGCTAACTCCACAATCGCTGCCGGATAGCAGGCAACAAAAAGGGCGACATTGCTGTCGCCCTTTCTTTATGTCAGCTCTTTCAGGCTTTAACTTCTTTCAGCACTGACTCATCACTCTGCGTCATGCGGTTAAGCTTAGGCGCCGTCAGCATCATCAGAATAGCGATCACGCCGGTGGCCATGCCAATCTGCATAAACACATCGCTATAGACGTGCAGCGACTGCAGCGGGTCGGTGACATTTTCCGGCACCGCCATCAGGTTTGCCACTTTACCGGCAATCATCGCCGCACCTGCGGTGGTCAGGAACCATGAACCCATGATAAAGCCCATCAGGCGCTGTGGTACCAGTTGTGCCACCATCGCCAGACCCAGCCCGGAGATCATCAGTTCGCCAATACACTGCAGTGCATAGCTGAAGATCAGCCAGTTAACCGAGACGATGCCTGCATCACTGGCGAATTTCGCCCCCAGCGGCAGCACGAGAAATGCCGCAGAGCATAACAACATGCCCAGCGCAAACTTATGCGGCATCGGCAGACGGTCACCCATCTTGTTGTAAATAGCGGCCAGAATCGGGCTGAAAATCATAATCCAGAACGGGTTCAGGGCCTGATACTGCTCTGGTTCGAAGGCGATACCCAGAATGCTGTGCTCAACGTTGCGGATGGCAAAGAAATTCAGGGAAGTCGGCATCTGCATATACAGCACAAAGAACACCACGGCTTCAAGCATCAGCAGGAAGGCGACAATCATTTTGCGTCGGGCGGCACCCTTCAGAGCGTACGCTTCTTTAGCAAAAATCAGCACGATACCCGCAGCAATGACGGCCAGTACCAGGCGGGCAATACCCTGATTATGCAGCAGCCAGGTAGCCAGCACGATCAGCGCCACAACCCCAACCAGCGTAGCCAGCAGTTTACCGACATGCAGAGGCTGGAAATCGGGTTTCGAGCCGTACTGCTTCACCCATTTGCGGAACAACATAAAGTTTACAAGGGTCAGCAGCATGCCGATAAACGACAGCGAGAACGCCACGCTCCAGCCAAATTTCGCCGCCAGCCAGGGAGTGGCCAGCATGGAGAAGAAGGAACCGATATTGATCGCCATGTAATACATGGTGAAAGCGCCATCAAGGCGGGGATCGTCTTTCTCATAGCAGGTTGAGAGCAGGGAGGAGGGGTTAGCTTTAAACAGCCCGTTACCCACAGCAATCGTCGCCATCCCTAAATAGACCATCTCCACATCGTGACCAGACCAGGCGACCAGCGCGTAGCCCAGGGCCAGCACCAGCGTTCCTAACACAATGACGCGTTTGGTGCCCAGCACTTTGTCACCCAGCCAGCCGCCCACGGCAACCAGGCCATAGACCAGCGCGCTGAAGGAGGTGAAAAGCGTAATGGACTGGGCCTCAGTCATTCCCAGCATTTTCACCAGGTAGACCGCCATGATGCCTTGCAGGCCGTAATAACCGAAACGTTCCCAGAGTTCGATTGAGAAAATCAGATAGAACGATTTGGGTTGCTTAAACGCGTTGAGGCTACTCGCCTCGGGTTGTTTGTTTGCAGTTGACACTGGTACCTCTGAAGTTCGTATCCTGATTCGACCCAAAAATTAAGTCGTCGTTATACTTGGGTGGGCATTCGCCGCATGGTTATAAGAAAGGAAAATCGGCGATTAATTTCGCCGATCGAGCCCCGTCAGGCAAGTGTTTTTTCAAATACTGTCAGAAAGCACTGAATCGGTGTTAACTGAGGGTTAAATTGGATTAAATGGATGAATGTTCTGTTAAAAAAATCTCTTTAAGCGTAACTCACTGCGGGTGGCGGATGATTTAATCATCCAGAAGCATAACCCACTCTGGGTGGTTTTTCAGGTCAATATATCGCCTGATAGCTTTTGTGCAAAATGATTCACTATCAGATTCTTTATTGACCGCTTTTGACGCCAGGTAATGCGGTATTTTTGCCCTCTGCTCACCGCGGAAGGTATATATGTGACAAAGCTCACATCAAAAAGAGATATTAATCATTGAAAAATAACCACTAAGCAATTTGTGCCCCGCCAGGCCTGACGGGAAATTTTTTTTCAATTACCACGGCCAATTTTCCCCAAATGTCACTTTTTTCACACCGGGAGAGGACCAGAAAAAGAAGCTTCTCTTATTATTGATTGAACGTTCAATATAAAAACGCTATCATTACCCTCATTCAATAGCTAAAACCGATGAAACGATGCCAAAAGTAGGAATGAAAGCCATCCGTCAGGCGCAGCTGATCCAGGCCACTCTGACGGTGATAGACAGAGTAGGACTGGCCGATGCCAGCCTCGCGTTGATTGCCAAAGAGGCCGGGGTCTCCACAGGGATTGTCAGCCACTATTTTGGTGACAAGAATGGCCTGCTGGATGCCTGTATGCGGCAAATCCTTTCCGACTTATATCTGGCCGTCGATCATCACCGTAAGCAGGCAGATGCCGAACCGGCGTCGCAGATACGCGCCATTATTGATGGCAACTTCGATGTGACCCAGATGGCCGGGCCGGTATTGAAAACCTGGCTGGCCTTCTGGACTAACAGTCTGCATCAGCCCAATTTACACCGGCTGCAGCGGATAAATGACCGCCGACTCTTTTCCAACCTTTCGGCGCAATTTTCGAGGGTATTGCCTGAAGAGCAGGCCCGTGCCGCCGGTGCAAGCCTTGCTGCATTAATTGATGGCTTGTGGCTGCGTATGACCTTAGCGCCACAACCCATGGAGCAGGGGCTGGAGAGTGCCCGTGAACTCTGCTACCAAAATCTCGCGCTGTGGCTTTCAGGCCCGGCACACTAACCCCCAAAGGAGGAGGCATGGCAGATATGCAACGCCGTGGACTTTATATCAATGGCCGTGAAGAGCACGGTCATGGCGAAACATTCACCACCATCAATCCCGCCAATGGCGAAGTGCTGGCGGAAATTACCTCTGCCAGCCAGCAGGATATCGATCGTGCTGTGGCATCCGCAGAAGCGGGCCAGCGCATCTGGCGTGGATACACGCCGGTTGAGCGCAGCCGCGTATTACTGAAGGCTGTTGCTCTGCTGCGTGAGCGTAATCAGCAACTGGCCGAGCTGGAAACAGCGGACACCGGTAAACCCATCAGTGAAACCTCCGCTGTCGATATCGTGACCGGTGCCGATGTGCTGGAGTATTACGCTGGTCTGGCTGTAGCCGTAGAGGGTGAATCTATCCCCCTGCGTGACAGCGCGCTGGTCTATACCCGTCGCGAGCCGCTGGGTGTTTGTGCCGGAATCGGTGCCTGGAACTACCCGATTCAGATTGCCATGTGGAAGAGCGCTCCTGCGCTGGCTACCGGCAACGCCATGATTTTCAAGCCAAGCGAAGTGACGCCGCTGAGCGTGCTGGAACTGGCGAAGATCTTCACCGAAGCTGGCCTGCCAGACGGTGTCTTCAATGTGGTACAGGGTGCTGCGGCCGTAGGCCAGGGCCTGAGCCAGCATCCAAAAATCGCCAAAGTCTCCTTTACTGGTGAAATCAACACCGGTAAACGCGTGATGGCGGATGCCGCGCTGGCCAACCTGAAGTCAGTAACTATGGAACTGGGCGGCAAATCTCCGCTGATCGTCTTTGAAGATGCAGAGCTGGAGCGTGCGGTAGATGGCGCAATGATGGCTAACTTCTACAGCAGCGGTCAGGTTTGCACCAACGGCACCCGTGTATTTGTCCACCGTTCACTGCTGCCCGCGTTTGAAAAACGTCTGCAGGAGAAAATGGCCGGTATCAAATGTGGCGACCCGCGGGATCCTGAAGTGAACTTCGGTCCACTGGTCAGCGAAGAACACTGCCAGAAAGTGGTCTCTTACCTGAATATTGGTAAAGAAGAGGGCGCTCGTGTGCTGGCAGGTGGTTCCCGTCTGACGCAAGGGGCTTTCGCTAAAGGCTGCTACGTTGAGCCGACCGTGTTCACGGATTGCCATGACGACATGCGCATCGTGCAGGAAGAGATTTTTGGCCCGGTCATGAGCGTGCTGGTATTCGATGAAGAGCAGGAAGTGATCGACCGCGCTAACGATACCCAGTACGGCCTCGCAGCGGGGGTATTCACTGCTTCCCTGAACCGTGCTCACCGGGTGATCCACCAGCTGGAAGCGGGTATCTGCTGGGTGAACAGCTGGGGTGAATCACCGGCTCCAATGCCTGTCGGCGGCTACAAGCAGTCTGGCGTGGGCCGTGAGAACGGGCTTGAAACCCTGCATCACTACACCCGCACCAAATCAATCCTGATCGAGATGGGCGACTATCCATCCGCATTCTGATTTGCCGGAATTAATGTCTTACTGATTATTTGCCGCGGTCAACGCCGCGGCTCTCTGGAGTTTAAATGCAGAAATTTGATTACATCATTATTGGCGCTGGTTCAGCAGGCAACGTGCTTGCAACACGACTCACTGAGGATGCTGACGTATCGGTACTTTTACTGGAAGCGGGCGGGAAAGATCACCGCTGGGACTTCCGTACCCAAATGCCAGCCGCTTTAGCTTATCCGCTGCAGGGCAAGCGTTATAACTGGGCGTTTGAAACCGATCCTGAACCAAAAATGAACAACCGCCGCATGGAGTGTGGCCGCGGCAAAGGTCTGGGCGGCTCCTCGCTGATCAACGGTATGTGCTATATCCGTGGTAATGCCATGGACTATGACAACTGGGCGAGTAAAAAAGGGCTGGAAAACTGGTCCTATCTGAACTGCCTGCCCTATTTCCGCAAGGCTGAAAAGCGCGATATCGGTGAAAACGACTATCACGGTGGTGAAGGCTACCTCAGCGTGACCACGCCCAAAAAGGGCAACAATCCGCTGTTCCGCGCCTTTATTGATGCGGCAACCCAGGCAGGTCACCACGAAACGGATGACCTGAATGGCTATCGTCAGGATGGTTTCGGCCCGATGGATCGCACTGTGACCGCACAGGGTCGCCGTTCCAGTACGGCACGTGGCTATCTGGACGTGGCAAAACAGCGTCCGAACCTGACCATCGTGACCCATGCGCAGACCGATCGCATCCTGTTCAGCGGCAAAACGGCGACGGGCGTTTCCTGGTTACGCAATGGCAAAGAAGAGCAGGCAGAAGCCTCGCGCGAAGTCTTGCTGTGTGCGGGTGCTATCGCCTCGCCGCAAATTCTTCAGCGTTCAGGCGTTGGTCCGCAAGAGTGGCTGCGCGAGCTGGATATTGATGTGGTCCACGCCTTACCGGGTGTGGGTCGCAACCTGCAGGATCACCTGGAAGTTTACATGCAGTTCCGCTGCAAAAAGCCGGTGAGCCTCTATCCTTCGCTGCAATGGTGGAACCAGCCTGCAATTGGAGCCGAGTGGCTGTTTAACGGTACCGGCACTGGCGCAAGCAACCAGTTTGAAGCGGGCGGCTTTATCCGCAGCGATGACCAGCCAGACTGGCCGGATCTGCAGTATCATTTCCTGCCCGTAGCGATCAACTACAACGGCAGCAGCCCGGTGAAAGAACATGGTTTCCAGGCGCACGTTGGTCCAATGCGTTCGATGAGCCGTGGTCGCGTGAAGCTGACCTCAAAGCATCCCTATGCTGCTCCTTCGATCTTCTTCAACTATATGTCTGAAGAGCGTGACTGGGTGGAGTTCCGTAACGCAGTGCGTCTGACCCGTGAAATCATGCAGCAGCAGGCACTGGCAGAATATTGTGGCGAAGAGATCCAGCCAGGCGCGCATGTGCAGAGCGATGAAGATATCGATACCTTTATCCGCGAGCACGCAGAGACGGCGTATCACCCTTGCGGCAGCTGCGCGATGGGCAACGATGAGATGGCGGTAGTGGATGCAGAAGGCCGCGTTCACGGTATGCAGAATCTGCGAGTGGTGGATGCGTCCATCATGCCGCAAATCACCACCGGTAACCTCAACGCGCCGACGGTAATGATTGCTGAGAAAATGGCGGATCTGATCCGCGGTAAAGCGCCACTGGCTCTTTCCACCGCCGAGTATTACCAGTTGCAGCGTGAAAAAGCTGACGTGACGGCTGGCTAAAAGCTTGCAGGACAAAGGGATTCGACTGGCTGTACAGCGATCTCTGTAAAAAAGGGGCGGAAAATATTCCGCCCCTTTTTCATGGTAACTCACTGTGAAATCAACCCCTGCTAAACAGGCTGATATTAACGGGTCTACTAATCGGTTTTGTCCGGGAACTCGCAAAGATCTTCAATCAGGCAGGAGCCGCAGCGGGGCTTGCGCGCCACGCAGGTATAACGTCCGTGAAGGATAAACCAGTGGTGGCAGTCGACCTTGAACTCTTTCGGCACCACTTTCAGTAACTTCTCTTCCACCAGTTCAACATTCTTGCCAGGGGCGAAATTTGTGCGGTTACAGACGCGGAAAATATGCGTGTCCACCGCAATGGTAGGCCAGCCAAATGCGGTATTAAGCACCACGTTAGCCGTTTTACGGCCCACGCCGGGCAGGGCTTCAAGCGCCTCGCGATCTTCCGGCACTTCACCCTGATGTTTTTCCACCAGCATGCGGCAGGTTTTGATCACGTTCCCGGCTTTGGTGTTAAACAGGCCAATGGTCTTGATGTACTCTTTTACGCCCTCCACGCCCAGCGCGAGGATGGCCGCAGGGGTGTTGGCAACGGGGTAGAGTTTCGCGGTGGCCTTATTCACGCTGACATCCGTGGCCTGCGCCGAGAGCAGCACGGAAATCAGCAGTTCAAAAGGGGAAGTGAACACCAGTTCCGTGGTGGGATGCGGATCGTTGTCCCGCAGTCGGCTTAAAATTTGCTGACGTTTCTCCTTATTCACAGCGCACTCGCTTTTCCTTCTGGCAGGGTTTTCGCTTCCTGCTCCGCTTTCAGAGCCGCCCGCGCTTTCATTTTATTGTCGATCAGGTATTTGGCCGCCAGCAGCATGCCCAGACCGATAAACGCGCCGGGGGGTAACATCGCCAGCAGCATCGGAGAATCAAAGTGCACCACCTCCACGCGCAGCACTTTGGCCCACGGCCCCAGTAACTGATCCGCGCCGTTGAAAATGGTGCCGTTACCGATAATCTCGCGCAGGGAACCCAGCACAACCATTACGCTGGTGGCGCCCAATCCTATAGCCATGCCGTCCAGCGCTGAAAGAGGCACGCTGCTTTTTGAGGCTACGGCTTCAGCACGTCCCACCACGATGCAGTTGGTGACGATCAACGGAATAAAAATCCCCAACGACTGATACAGACCGTAGGCGTAAGCATTTATCAGCATCTGAACGCAGCTCACTACCGCTGCAATGATCATCACGTAAATCGGGATGCGGATATCGGCAGGGACCCAACGGCGTGAGGCGGAAATGGCGCTGTTGGTACAGGTCAGCACCAGGGTTGTCGCCAGGCCCAGGCCCAGCGCATTGGTGGCGGTCGAGGTCACTGCCAGCAGCGGGCAGAGCCCCAGCAGCTGAACCAGCGCGGAGTTATTCTTCCACAGCCCGCCAATCAGCAGGGTTTTTGCTTCACTCATTGGACTCTCCACAGGTTGGCAGCGAGGCAATCTGCCCCGGCAACGTTTCGATATAAAGCGTGGCACGTTTCGCCGCGTTTACCACGGCACGCGGCGTGATGGTGGCACCGGTAAACTGGTCAAAATCGCCACCGTCTTTTTTTACGGCAAAATGCGCATCGTCCTTGCCGTGCAGCTGCACACCGTTAAAGCTGTTAATCCAGTCAGAAATCCGCAGCTCAATCTTGTCGCCAAGGCCGGGTGTTTCATGGTGTTCAACCACACGAACCCCCAGCACCTGGCCAGTAAAGTTGGCGCCGACAATCATCTGAATCGCACCAGAATAACCATCCGGGGCGGTAGTCTCAATGGCCACGGCTACCGGCTTATCATCTTTACGCGCCAGGTAGAGATGATGCTGACCATTGCCGAGTGCCGGATTGCTGACCAGATAACACTCCTGCTGTATGGCGTTGTTATACAGCTCCGGTGGCACCACCTGATCCAGCAGAATTTTCTGTTGCACTGCAGTCTGGTGCTCAATAGTCGGCTTGGTCACGGCGTTAATCACTGCGGTAACGCCTGTCGTCACGGCGGCGAACAGCGCCAGCGTGACGCCGTTTTTACGAATGGCATCCAGCATTACTTCTCCTTCCTGTGGCCGTAAACGCGCGGCTGCGTGTAGTAATCGATCAGCGGCACGGTAATGTTAGCCAGCAGGACCGCAAAGGCCACGCCGTCAGGATAGCCGCCAAAGCTGCGGATCAGCCACACCAGCAGACCAATGAGCACGCCGTAAAGCAGGCGGCCTTTATTGGTGGTAGAAGCGGTAACCGGATCGGTGGCGATAAAGAAGGCCCCAAGCATGGTTGCGCCAGAGAAGAGATGTATCCACGGCGACACCAGGCTGTCAGCGGAAAATGCCCATCCCAGCGTGGAGAACAGAGTCAGCGACAGCAGGAAACTCACGGGAATATGCCAGCGAATGCTGTTGGTAAACAGCAGGAACAGACCACCAATCAGATAGCCAATGTTCACCCACTGCCAGCCGATCCCGGCAATAACGCCGCCATAAATCGGCTGAGCCAGCAGCTGTTCCGCGCTGTGACCGGCACGCAGGCCAGTTTTAAACGTATCCAGCGGGGTGGCCTGACTGACGCCATCCACGCCGATCTGCAACTGCTGCATGGAATGACCATTCAGGGTATGACCGTGAAAAATCATACTCAGCGTATCCATAAAGCTGGGGGTGACCGACTGTAATGCATCAGGCGGTAACCAGCTGGTCATCTGCACCGGGAAGGAGATCAGCAGCACCACATAGCCGACCATCGCCGGGTTAAACGGATTCTGACCCAGACCGCCATACAGCTGCTTGGAAATGACCACCGCAAACACGGTACCAATAACGATGACCCACCAGGGCGCTAACGGAGGAATACTGATCCCCAGCAGCAGGGCGGTCAACAGGGCGGAGTTATCGCCCAGCGTTTTGGCCAGCGGCATTTTGCGCAGCTTCAGGATGGCGGCCTCTGCACCTACCCCTGCAACAGCCGCAATCAGTACCTGAATCAGGTTGCCCCAGCCAAAGAAATACCACTGGGCGGCAATGCCGGGAAGGGCGGCAACCAGCACCAGCAGCATAATGGTGCTGGTGCTGCGTCGGTTGTGTGTGTAGGGCGAACTAGCGATACGAAAAGCCATTTAATCCTCTTGCGTAGAATGCTGCGCCTTGCGCGCTTTAACACGTGCGATGGCCGCCGCCACTGCCGCTTTTCGGGGATCCTCAGCCGTGGCTGGCGATCCTTCAGAATGATTTTCGATCGGTGCTTTAGCTTTCACCACTCCGGCTTCAGCCTTCGGCGGTTCGGCACTAGCCTCACCTGGCCCGGCACTGGCTTCTACCGGTGCCGCCGCAGCGGATTTCTCCGCCGTCTGCGCGGCTTTCTTCGCTTTAGCACGCTCAATAGCAGCAGCCACCGCCGCTTTACGCGGATCGACCGGTGCTTCAGCTGCAACCTCTCCGGCTTCGGCCTTCACCGATTCAGCTGCAACCTCTCCGGCTCCGGCCTTCGCCGGTTCAGCACTGGCTTCCACCGGTGCCGCCTCAGCAGATTTCTCCGCCGCCTGCGCGGCTTTCTTCGCTTTAGCACGCTCAATAGCAGCAGCCACCGCCGCTTTACGCGGATCGACCGGTGCTTCGGCTGCAACCTCTCCGGCTTCAGCTTCGGCCTTCGCCGGTTCGGCACTGGCTTCCACCGGTGCCGCCTCAGCGGATTGCTCCGCTGCCTGCGCGGCTTTCTTCGCTTTAGCACGCTCGATAGCAGCAGCCACCGCCGCTTTACGCGGATCGACAGGTGCTTCAGCTTTCACCTGTCCGGCTTCGGCCTTCGCCGGTTCGGCACTGGCTTCTACCGGTGCGGCCCCAGCGGATTTCTCCGCCGCCTGCGAGGCTTTCTTCGCTTTAGCACGCTCAATAGCAGCAGCCACCGCCGCTTTACGCGGATCGACCGGTGCTTCAGCTGCAACCTCTCCGGCTTCGGCCTTCACCGATTCAGCTGCAACCTGTCCGGCTTCAGCTTCCACCGGCGGCGCCCCAGCGGATTTCTCCGCAGCCTGCGCGGCCTTTTTCGCTTTGGCGCGCTCAACAGCAGCCGCTACCGCTGCTTTGCGCGGATCGCCAGAGGCATCAGGTTCCGCTTTCTTCGCTTTGGCGCGGGCAATCGCCGCTTCCACCGCCGCTTTACGCGGGTCGCCAACCTGACGGGTGGCTGGTTCGGTTTCAGATTGCCTTTCTGCTTCATGGGCGACTGCCTGAGCATGCCTTGCGGTACGCTGGGCTGAAAGGGTGGGGCTGTCAGCCTCTGCAGGCTGATCTTCCAGCTGTTTTTTCGCTTTCACCCTTGCCAGCGCAGCAGCAATCTCACCCTGATCGTTAGTGCTGGAGGTCCGCTTAGCCTGCTGATGACGCGCTTCACGCGCCTGTTTCTCACGCTCAAGTCGCTCCTGACGCGCTTCAAAGCGGGCTTTCGCCTGAGCGGCACGCTCGGCTTCAAGGTCGATAGCCCGAATTTCGGCTTTTTCCTGACGGTAATATTGCACCAGCGGGATATTACTTGGGCAGACGTAGGCGCAGGCACCGCATTCGATGCAGTCAGCAATATTATGCTCGCGCGCTTTATCATGGTCGGCACCACGGCTGTACCAGTAGAGCTGCTGTGGCAGCAGCGCCGCCGGACAGGCATCCGCACAGGCGCTGCAACGAATACAGGATTTCTCCTCCTCGTTGTCACCCATTTCGCTGGGGGAAGGGGCCAGAATACAGTTAGTGATTTTCACCACCGGCACGTTCAACGTCGGCAGGGTGAAGCCCATCAGCGGGCCGCCCATCACCACCATCTGACCGGAGGCGGGGCTGAAGTCGGCATTGTGCAGCAGATGGCTGATGGGGGTGCCCAACCGGCCCCAGACGTTGCCAGGTTTAGCGATGGATTCACCGGTTAGCGTGACCACACGTTCGGTCAGTGGCTCACCATCAATAATGGCGCGCTTAACCGCATAAGCGGTGCCGACGTTCTGCATCAGCACGCCAATATCCGTTGAGCGTCCACCGTGTGGCACTTCCAGCCCGGTCAGGATTTTAGTCAGCTGCTTTGCGCCACCGGAAGGGTATTTGGTCGGGATAACCCGTACCTGAATATCTGTCGCTTTTCCCAGCGCCTGTTTAAGCGCAGCAATCGCTTCCGGCTTGTTGTCCTCAATTCCGATCAGGACCTGTTCGGATTGCAGCACCCACGCGAGGATGCGGCTGCCTTCAATCACTTCTTCAGCGCAGTCCTGCATCAGACGGTCGTCAGCAGTGATATAGGGTTCGCACTCAGCGGCATTGATGATCAGCGTTTTAACGCCCCGCAAACCGCCTTTCAGCTTGGTGGCCGTAGGGAAGCCCGCCCCACCAAGACCCGCAACACCAGCCTGATGGATAAGATTAACAATGTCACCACGGTCAGCCTGACGATAGTCAGCAACCGGATGAAGCTCGCACCAGCGGTCTTCACCGTCCGGGGTGATAAAAATACACATCTCTGCCAGCGCTGAAGGGTGCGCCGTCATATGCGGGCCAATCTCTTCCACCCTGCCTGAGGTTGGAGCATGTACCGGCAGCATACGGCCACGTCCGAAGGTCAGAGGCTCGCCGCGCAGCACTTTATCGCCGGGGCTGACCAGCAGCTCACCTTCATGGCCGATATGCTGCTTTACAGGAATAATAAATTGGGCAGGAAGCGGCAGCTGACGCAGCGGCGTGCCGGAAGACTGGGTTTTCATTTCCGGTGGATGAATGCCACCCTGAAAATCCCATAGCGGTTCTTTTTTAAATAATTTGAACAGATTACGCATGACGTTCCACAGGAATAACTCTGACCGGGATGGTTTGCAGATCCCACTTCCAGTTCGCCGTTGTAGTGGCAACCGGGCGCATCTCAATGCAGTCAGTTGGGCAGGGAGCAACACAGAGGTCGCAGCCGGTACAGACGTCGCTGAGCACGGTATGCATCGCGCGGGTAGCCCCCACGATAGCGTCTACCGGGCAGGCCTGAATACATTTGGTGCAGCCGATGCAGTTCTCTTCATCAATCCAGGCGACCGTGCGCTGCGGTTCGGCAACGGCTTCCTCACCCAGCGGCTGGGGATCAACGTTCAACAGGGCGGCCAGTTTAAGCATGGTCTGCTCGCCACCGGGCGCGCACTTGTTGATCATTTCCCCATTGTTACCCACCGCGTCCGCATAGGGGCGGCAGCCGGGGTAGCCACACTGTCCGCACTGACTTTGCGGCAGGATCGCATCAATCTGCTCAACGATGGGATCTTCTTCCACTTCAAAACGGCGGGAGGCATAGCCCAGCAGGCCACCGAAAATGAGCCCGAGCGCGCTTAATACGGCAATGGCAATCCAGACGGCACTCATCAGAATTTCACCAGTCCGCTGAAGCCCATGAACGCCAGCGCCATCAGACCTGCGGTCACCAGGGCAATCGATGAGCCTTTAAAAGGGGCAGGGACTTCAGCAAGCACCAGGCGCTCGCGGATGCCGGCAAACAGCACCATCACCAGAGAAAAGCCCAGTGACCCGCTGAACCCAAACAGCGCTGCCTGCAGGAAAGTATGATTGAGGTTAACGCTCAGCAGAGGCACCCCAAGCACCGCACAGTTGGTGGTGATCAGCGGCAAAAAGATGCCCAACAGGCGATAAAGATCCGGGCTGGTTTTACGCACTACCATTTCGGTGAACTGCACCACGACGGCGATCACCAGGATATAGGCCATGGTACGCAGGTAAACGAGGTCCAGCGGTAACAGAATAAGGTGATTCACCAGCCACGCACAGATCGAGGCCAGGGTGATAACAAAAGTGGTGGCGAGTCCCATGCCAATCGCCGTTTCCAGTTTTTTGGAAACGCCCATAAAGGGACAGAGGCCGAGAAACTTCACCAGAACGAAGTTGTTCACCAGCACTGTGCCAATAAAAAGAAGCAGGTAGTCGGTCATGTTTACGCCTGATAAAAAATGAAAGCCGCTTATTATCGGACATTGGGAGCCTGACGACAACTCATCACCAGTAAGGATATTCCCCTGGCGCACGCAGGATTAAAAATTAGCTGTTTTTTTCAGCATATTCACTAAAGAATCCCCCCATTTTCGGGCTCAGACTCTCTTCGCACGGGTTTTCAGACGGCGCAGGCGGGTGTTTTGGAAAAAATCCCTGGCATCACCAGGGATGTGTCACGTGAAATCAGCCGGTGCTGTACTCACTTCAGCTCAGGGACATGAACAACGGCTTTGAAAAATCACGGTTCGATAAAAGTGGTTTTCACCCGTTGTGAACGTTTGAAATAGGGCACCAGAACCGCTGCGGCCAGCAGGGCAATCAGTAATGTCCTGATAGCGGCAGCATCGCTTACGGGCGAAAAAGCAAAGGTCTTGATCGCCAGTAATACCGTAACAAGTAGCCAGATAATGTAATGACGGGGCAAACGGCGCGAACGTTTACAGAAAATCCACGTCACCCAGATGCTGTAACACCACACAACCAATGAAGTGAGCAGGGAAATGCTCCACTGCAGGGTAAATGAGTGGGTGTTATTAAACAGGGCACTGCGTAATTCCGGGGTCAGTAACGCGCTTAAATACATTGCTACCACGACGGCGCTGGTAAGCATGGTCATAATTAACCAGGCCAGCGGGACCAGAAGCAGACCGGCAATGCGCGGTGTGGGTTGAGCAGCCACTCGTTATCCTTATACAACTAGAAAGACTTTTTGCTGAGCAAATAAGCCATTTACAACAGGTGTAGGGGAGTATACGGAAAGCGACTTCAATTTTAACGAAAAAGTTATATTACATAATGCCAGATGGATTTAGGCACGCGTCCGAGATCAAACAAGCGACCGCCCGAAACCAGCTCCGCGCGACGATGATCGGCAGCGCGATACATATTAACGATCTCGGTATTATCGGTCAGTGAATAATTCAAATGGTCGAAGAGTTTTTCCAGCGTATCCGGCGAACTTACTTTACGAAATTTCAACAGATATTCTTGAACTGTCATGATGGCCGTCAGGGATGAGAATTGGGAGGCTCCAGTATATTGCCGGCGTATTGTCTGTCTATAGTCCAAAGATTAAACCCCAGTAAAATCAGAATACTGAGTAAGGATTTTGCCTATTTATAAGGCCATATTTCGGCCAGGTGAAATTCTCCTTTTCAATTGGTTTATAGCAGATGAGGCGTAAGTCACAATTCTGTTAATTCGTTGCCCCCCTGAAATCTTGCTGCCCGGTGACAGAACCTGACGTGGTGCTGTAATCGCTTCCATCAGAACGAATGATAAGCGCTTATGTTTATTACAGTTATTTAACACACCAGCAAATTTATTCAGGCGTTTTCTCCATATCATGCCGGGAACAGGGTGAGGCAGCCGATCGCGTAAGCTCTTTTAATTGTTGCGTTTTGTGAGCACTGTCGTAAATGTTTGGCGCCGGATAGTCCAGGATTTAGTGGCGTTTGACCCCAGACTTCGAAATCCCTTCAGAGGAACAATGATCATGTGGAAGCGTTTACTTTTGACCACCCTTATAAGCGCCAGCTTGTCCGGCACGGCCCTGGCCGAATCCATGACGGTGGGATTCTCGCAGGTAGGCTCCGAATCTGGCTGGCGTGCGGCAGAAACCAGCGTGGCAAAAAGCGAGGCCCAGAAGCGCGGCATCACGCTGAAAATTGCTGACGGACAGCAAAAACAAGAGAACCAAATCAAGGCGGTACGCTCCTTTATCGCCCAGGGTGTTGATGCCATTTTTATCGCGCCGGTGGTGCAGACTGGCTGGGAACCGGTACTGGAAGAAGCAAAAGATGCCAAAATCCCGGTCTTCCTGCTTGATCGCGCCATCGTGGTAAAAGACAAGTCGCTTTATATGGCAGTTGTCACTGCTGATAACGTTCTTGAAGGCAAATTGATTGGTGACTGGCTGGTGAAACAGCAGGCAGGTAAACCTTGTAACGTGGTTGAATTACAGGGCACCGTGGGCGCCAGCGTGGCTATCGATCGTAAAAAAGGCTTCGCGGAAGCTATTGCCAGTGGCCCTGGTATTAAAATCATCCGTTCTCAGTCCGGTGACTTTACCCGCAGTAAAGGGAAAGAGGTCATGGAGAGCTTTATCAAGGCAGAAAATAACGGTAAAAACATCTGCATGGTCTATGCCCATAACGATGACATGGTTATCGGTGCCATTCAGGCTATTAAAGAAGCCGGGCTTAAACCAGGCAAAGATATTCTGACCGGATCTATCGATGGCGTACCCGATATTTATAAAGCCATGCTGGCCGGTGAGGCTAATGCCAACGTTGAGCTGACACCAAATATGGCGGGCCCGGCGTTCGATGCGCTCGAGAAATTCAAAAAAGACGGCACTATGCCGCCAAAAATTATCAAAACGGAATCGAAGCTTTACCTGCCTGCCGATGCACAGGCTCAGTTAGACAAGAAAAAAGGCATGGGTTACTAACCACCGCGCCGCCTGATCCTCAGGCGGCTTTTTTCATGGTTGAGGCAAAGTCGTATGAGCTCTCTGAAGATGTCACCTGAGCCCCTGCTGAGTATCAACGGCATCAGCAAAGCCTTCCCCGGTGTTAAGGCACTGGATACCGTCTCCTTTGATGTGCGCGCTGGCGAAATCATGGCGCTGCTGGGCGAAAACGGCGCCGGGAAATCCACCATTATTAAAGTGCTGACCGGTGTCTATAAACGTGACAGCGGCAGCGTCACGCTGGACGGCAAAGCGATCGATCCCCAGAGCACCGCTGAGGCCCAGGCTATCGGTATAGGAACGGTTTACCAGGAAGTGAATCTGCTGCCCAACATGTCCGTAGCCGATAATCTGTTTATCGGACGCGAACCCCGGCGTTTTGGTCTGATCGACCGTAAAACGATGGTACGCAAAGCCCGTGAGTTGATGCACAGTTACGGATTTGAGCTGGATGTTACCCGGCCTCTGGGACAGTACTCGGTAGCTATGCAGCAAATTATCGCTATTTGCCGCGCGGTGGATCTTTCAGCGAAGGTATTGATCCTCGATGAACCTACCGCCAGCCTGGATGCCAGTGAAGTGGAGATGCTGTTCACGCTGATGAATCAGCTGAAAGCCAGGGGGATGGGCCTGATTTTTGTCACCCATTTTCTCGACCAGGTCTACAAGGTCAGCGATCGCATCACCGTGCTGCGCAACGGCCAGTTTGTGGCCACGCGTGAGACACGCGATCTGCCGCAGATTGAACTGATCAAACTGATGCTGGGGCGCGAGCTGCTGGAAACCGCACTGCAACGGGCGGGCAGCACGCTGAAAAGCAATCAGCCAGTAGTGGAATTTAAAGATTACGGTAAAAAAGGCACTCTGGAACCTTTCAGTCTCAGCGTCCGTCCCGGCGAAGCCGTGGGTCTGGCTGGCCTGTTAGGGTCCGGCAGGACTGAAACAGCCGAGCTGTTATTTGGTATCAAACGTGCCGACAGCGGCACCGCCTTCATCAGGGGAAAAAAACGCACTATACGCAATCCAGCCCAGGCTTCCCGGCTTGGCATGGGTTTCTGTCCCGAAGACCGAAAAACTGACGGAGTAGTGGGTGCGGCATCGGTGCGTGAGAACATTATTCTGGCGCTACAGGCCCAGCGTGGCTGGCTGCGACCGATTAAACGCCGCGAGCAGCAGGAGATAGCTGCGCGTTTTATTAAAAGTCTGGGTATCCGCACGCCCAATGCCGATCAGCCGGTGGAACTGCTCTCCGGTGGAAATCAGCAGAAAGTGTTGCTTTCACGCTGGCTGGTGACCAAACCGCAGTTTTTGATCCTCGATGAACCCACGCGCGGGATTGACGTGGGTGCACATGCGGAGATCATCCGCCTGATTGAGACACTCTGTGCCGACGGGCTGGCATTACTGGTTATCTCCTCTGAACTGGAGGAGCTGGTGGGTTACGCGGATCGGGTGGTGATCCTCAGGGATCGTCAGCAGGTGGCGGAAATCCCGCTTGAGCAGCTTTCCGTCGCCTCTATTGTCAACGCCATTGCGGCAGGAGGGGCGCAACATGCTTGAGTCACATCTGGTGCCGGGGAAAACGCGCATGTTCAAACGCAAACTGCCTGCGGGGATGCCGCAAATCGCCGCGCTGCTACTGGTGCTGTTTGTCGACAGTCTGGTTGCCAATAATTTCTTTGCCATTCATTTGCAGGACGGCAGGCTGTTTGGCAGCCCGATCGATATTCTGAACCGCGCCGCGCCGGTGGCTTTGCTGGCCATAGGGATGACGCTGGTGATTGCAACGGGGGGAATTGACCTCTCGGTGGGTGCGGTTATGGCCATTGCTGGAGCAACCGCAGCCACGCTGACCGTAGCGGGGCACAGCCTGCCGGTGATTATTCTCGCCACGTTAGGAACCGGTCTTCTTTGCGGTTTATGGAACGGGATTCTGGTGGCGTTGCTAAAAATTCAGCCGTTTGTTGCCACGCTGATCCTGATGGTGGCAGGGCGCGGTATTGCCCAGTTGATCACTCAGGGCCAGATTGTCACCTTTGACAGCGATTCGCTGGCCAGATTAGGGAGCGGCACGCTCTGGTTCTTCCCGGTACCGGTGTGGATTACCCTGGGCATGGCGCTGCTGGTCTGGCTGCTGACGCGAAAAACCGCCCTGGGGATGTTTATCGAAGCGGTGGGTATTAACCTGCGGGCGGCGCGAAATGCCGGGGTGAATGGCTGGCTGGTGGTGATGACCACTTACGCCATCAGTGGATTATGTGCAGCAGTAGCGGGATTGATTGTGGCGGCAGATATTCGCGGGGCGGATGCCAACAACGCCGGGCTGTGGCTGGAGCTGGATGCGATCCTGGCGGTAGTGATTGGCGGTGCTTCGCTGATGGGCGGGCGTTTTAATCTGCTGCTTTCCCTGGTTGCTGCGCTGATTATTCAGGCGATGAACACCGGTATTCTGCTGTCGGGCTTCCCGCCTGAGCTGAATCAGGTGGTGAAGGCGGTGGTGGTGATGGCGGTGCTGTTAATTCAGTCTCCACGGTTTATTCAACTGTTCAAGCGAGGACGCAAAGGTGGTTAAACGTCATCTTCCCCTGATGATCACGCTGCTGGTGTTTGTGGCAGGGTATCTGTTTTGTCTGAGTCAGTTTCCGGGCTTCGCCTCCACCAGGGTTATTGCCAATATTCTGACTGATAACGCTTTCCTCGGCATCATCGCTGTAGGGATGACCTTTGTGATCCTGTCAGGCGGCATCGATTTGTCGGTAGGCGCGGTGATTGCTTTCACGGGGGTTTTTCTTGCCAGGGCGATTGGCGATTTTCATCTTGATCCCTGGCTGGCCTTTGCGCTGGTGATGGTGATGGGCTCTGCGTTCGGTGCTTTTATGGGCTGGCTGATCGATGCGCTAAAAATTCCAGCATTTATCATTACCCTGGCGGGAATGTTTTTCCTGCGGGGATGCAGCTATCTGGTGGCAGAAAGTTCGATTCCGATCGATCATCCGCTCTATACCACGCTTTCCAGTCTGGCCTGGAAGATCCCCGGAGGAGGGCGGTTAAGTCTTCTGGCGGTGATTATGCTGGTGGTGGTGGTTTTCGGGATTGTTCTGGCGCACCGTAGCCGCTTTGGTAATCAGGTTTATGCAATTGGCGGTAATGTTACCTCTGCGCAGTTAATGGGTATTTCAACCCGCAGCACCACGGTGCGAATTTATATGCTTTCTTCCGCGCTGGCGACGCTGGCCGGCATTGTGTTTTCGCTTTATACCTCGGCGGGTTATGCCCTTGCGGGGATGGGCGTGGAGCTGGATGCGATTGCTTCGGTAGTGATCGGCGGCACGCTGCTTTCGGGTGGGGTGGGCACGGTTCTGGGCACGTTGTTCGGGGTGTTGATTCAGGGGCTGATTCAGACCTGGATTAATTTCGACGGCACCCTGAGTTCGTGGTGGACGAAAATCGCCATCGGTATTTTACTGTTCGCCTTTATAGCGCTACAGCGTCTGTTGACCGTGATGTGGGATCGTCAGCAAAATGCGCCGGTTAAGCGGCTGGCTGGGTGATCTTAATACTTCGGGGCCTGGTTACCTGGTTGCCTGGTTGCCTGTATGTTCAGGTGGCAAGGTCGGGGAGAGTATTTAGCTGTTAGTTCTAAGGCTGTTGCCTGTTTGTTCAGGCGGCAAGGTCGGGGAGAGTGGGCTGAACACAAAGACGCAAAAAGCGTCATCCATGACAGCTCGGCCCGGCACGTCCATGTGCCGGGACGCTTTGCTTATCAGCCCACTCTCCCCGCCCCTAAGCTTCTGTTTTGTGTGGTGGAGACGGGGCATTTCAAAACTAACCAGCTTTCAACCTGTGCGACCACTAAATTAACCAACGACACTGAAGATGAGGGGTGGCGCCAGGGGGCCTGTTAGCCGGGTCTCAGCCACATGGACGTGGCTGCGAAGTCTCCAGGGACGGATTCACGACGTCCCGGATAACAGGCCCCCTGGTGACGCCTTAGCACCGGGCCAGCTTTTAACCTTAAACCCTGGTGACGCCTTAGCACCGGGCCAGCTTTTGACCTTAAACCCAGGTGACGACTTAGCACCGGGCCAGCTTTTGACCTTAAACCCAGGTGACGCCTTAGCACCGGGCCAGCTTTTGACCTTAAACCCAGATAACGCCTTAGCACAGCACCAGCTTTTGACCTTAAACCCTGGCGACACCTTTCCATCGCCCCAGGTTTAGATCTTAGGGCGTGTTCAGTTATGTACTCCTTTCAACAGAAACCGGTTTTAACTTCGGAACGCCAATAAAAAAGCCTTCCCAGCACAGGGAAGGCTTTAACCGGTGACCGTGCGGGAGCAACACTCACTTCCGCATAAAAGAGTTAACGCTGATTCAGGCGGTAATAAGCCTCGTTCCAGCGTAATGCGTCCTTGAAACCGTGCAGCGTAGTTTCGTTGTCAATGACTACCACTTCAATACCGTGCATCTCGGCGTACTGACGCATATCGTCTACCGTCAGGGCCTGGCTGAACACCGTATGATGCGCGCCGCCGCCCAGAATCCATGCTTCAGACGCTGTCGCCAGTGAAGGCTGCGCGTGCCACAGTGCGCGGGCTACCGGCAGCTTCGGCAGCGGTTTTGGCTGCTCAATCGCATCCACTACGTTCACCAGAAGACGGAAACGATCGCCCATATCAATCACGCTGGCATTCACCGCCTGTCCCGCAGGCGTGGAGAAAATCAGACGCGCCGGATCGGCTTTACCCCCAATGCCCAGGAACTGCACGTCGATCAACGGACGGCTCTCTTTGGCAATCGACGGGCAAACTTCCAGCATATGCGAACCTAACACCAGCTCATTTCCCGGCGAGAAATGATAGGTGTAATCCTCCATAAAGGAAGTGCCGCCCGGCAGGCCGGTGGCCATGACTTTGAAAATATGCAGCAAGGCTGCGGTCTTCCAGTCGCCTTCACCGGCAAATCCGTAGCCCTGATGCATAAGACGCTGAACCGCCAGCCCCGGTAACTGCGTCATGCCATGCAGGGTCTGGAAATTGGTGGTGAACGCCATGCAGCCTTCAGCCTGCAAAAAGCCTTTGATGCCCAACTCAATTCTCGCCGCATCCACCACGTTCTGGCGCTTCTCGCCGTTTACCGCCGCAGCAGGGGTAAAGTCATACAGGCTCTCATACTCATCAACCAGCGCATTCACATCGCCGTCGCTGATGCCGTTGATCACCTCAACCAGATCGCCCACACCCCAGCCGTTGACCGAATAGCCAAACTGGATCTGCGCCGCCACTTTATCGCCTTCGGTTACCGCCACTTCACGCATGTTGTCGCCAAAACGCGCCACTTTTAAATTCTGGCTCGCCTGCTTCGCAGCGGCTGCACGCATCCACTTGCCGATGCGTTCCTGGGCAACTTTATCCTGCCAGTGACCGGTGATCACGCTGTGCGACAGACGCATCCGCGCGCCGATAAAGCCGAATTCGCGGCCACCGTGCGCCGTCTGATTCAGGTTCATAAAGTCCATATCCATACTGTCCCACGGGATCTCCGCATTGAACTGGGTATGGAACTGCAACAGCGGCTTATTCAGGATAGAGAGGCCGCCGATCCACATCTTCGCCGGAGAAAACGTGTGCAGCCAGGTGATAATTCCCAGGCACTCTTCTGCGTGGTTGGCCTGGCGACATAACGCCAGCGCTTCATCCGGGCTTTTAACCAGCGGTTTCAGGACCAGGGTGAACGGCAGGCGGCCATCACGATTGAGACCGTCCACCACCTGCTGACCATGCTGTTCCACCTGGCGCAGCGTTTCCGCGCCGTAAAGATGCTGGGTACCAATCACAAACCAGACGTTAAGCGCATTGGGTTGAGTCATTTTACTTCTCCTGAAATTTTGGAAGGCTGAGCGGCAAACTGCGGTTCGGCCACTTCACACCACTGAAGGTAACGTTGATAAAGTTGTTGATAACGATCGACGCGGCTGGCGTCCGGTTGCAGGGTAGTGGCGATGGGGCTGGCCATCTGCTGCTGGGCGGACGGCACATCCGGATAAATACCTGCTGCCACGGCGGCAAAAATGGCGGCACCCAGCGCACAGCACTCATCAGAAGCGACAATATCCAGCGGACGGTTCATCACATCGCAGCACACCTGCATAATCGCCGGGGATTTGCGGGCTATGCCGCCCAGCGTCAGAATGCTTTCGACCGGAATATCCTGTTGTTCAAAGCACTCCATAATCGCTCTGGCACCAAAGGCGGTAGCGGCGATAAATCCGCCAAACAGCGTTGGCGCATCGGTCCCCAGATTCAGATCGGTAATGAGCCCCTGCAGGCGTTGATTCGCAAAGGGGGTGCGGCGACCGTTAAACCAGTCCAGCACCACCGGCAAATGATCCAGTTGCGGATCTTCTGCCCAGGCTTTGGTCAGATCGTTGAGCAGGGTTTTCTGGATGGCGGCTAATTCAGGCTGCCGATCCGGGTAGCGCTTCGCCGCCTGTTCAAGCGGCCAGCTCAGCAAACGGCTGAACCAGGCATACATATCACCAAAAGCGGACTGGCCAGCTTCAAGTCCAGCCATCCCCGGCATCACGCTGCCGTTGACCTGGCCGCAAATCCCTTTGATAGCGCGATCGCCAACCCGATCCCGATCGGCAATCAGGATGTCGCAGGTTGAAGTGCCAATCACTTTGACCAGGGTATAGGGTTTTGCTCCGGCACCCACCGCGCCCATATGGCAGTCGAACGCTCCGCCAGAGAGGATCACCGTTTCAGGCAGGCCCAGACGACCGGCCCATTCAGCGGTGATCGTGCCAACCGGCAAATCGGCGGTCCAGGTTTCGCTGAACAGCGGCGTGTCCAGATGCTGAGTCAGCAGGGGATCCAGCGCATTGAGGAATTCGCTGGTAGGTAAACCCTGCCATTCCGGATGCCACAAAGATTTATGCCCGGCGGCGCAGCGACCACGACGGATAGCTTCCGGCGCGGTTGTGCCGCTCAACAGCGCAGGCACCCAATCGCAAAGCTCAATCCAGGAAACAGCGGCTTCACGCACCGCCCGATCTTCCCGGCTGACGTGCAGAATTTTCGCCCAGAACCATTCAGAAGAGTAAATGCCGCCAATAAAGCGTGAGTAATCTTCAAACTGGCCACTGTGGCACAGCGTGGTGATCTCTTCGGCTTCCTTTATGGCGGTGTGATCCTTCCACAATACAAACATCGCATTGGGGTTTTCGGCAAACTCTGGCCGCAGCGCCAGGACGTTACCGTCGCGATCGATTGGGGCAGGGGTTGAGCCGGTAGAATCCACACCAATTCCCACCACGTTCAGGCGCTGTTCAGGGGAAAGTTTTGTGACAACGTCACGAATGGCCTGTTCAAAGGCGTCGATATAGTCCTGTGGATGATGACGAAACTGGTTGATGCGGCTCTGGCAGTAAAGCCCGGCTTGCCACCGGGAGTAAGCCACAACCTGTGAATGCAATTCCGTTCCGCTGGCGCAGTCTACTGCCAGTGCGCGAACCGAATCGCTGCCAAAATCCAGACCTATTGTAATGGCACCCAACTGCATTCTCTTCTCTCCAGACGGTATGTAAGAACCTGTCTGAATAGCCTATGAAGGCTGGCGTCCGGGAGTTAGGTAAAGGACGCTGCAAATATGCACTTTTCTGTCATGGATGAGTGTTATGTGACAGAGCTCAAATGTTACATGAAGGTTAATCTGGCTGAATCTATGGACAGAATCACTGTAATCACAGGGTGTGATATGGCTCTCCCTTTCCGGGCTAAGTTCCCGTTAAAACTAGCGTTCATCGGTTCAGGCCTCACCGCCTTTCCCGAAATACTTGCCGATTTAAGCCCTTAACCAGGCATCACACTGACTGATACCGTTTACATCACACCGCCTGAAAGCGGGTACTGAGCCGGAGAGCCTCATGCACAAAATACCCTACGCGTTGGCCGCCATTGGCCTTGCAGCCGTTATGTCACAATCAGCTATGGCCGAAACCATGAAGCTGGGTTTTCTGGTTAAACAACCGGAAGAACCCTGGTTCCAGACAGAGTGGAAGTTCGCCGACAAAGCTGGCAAAGAGATGGGCTTTGAAGTCATCAAAATCGCCGTGCCGGATGGTGAAAAAACCCTTAACGCCATCGACAGCCTGGCGGCAAGCGGGGCCAAAGGTTTCGTTATCTGTACCCCGGATCCCAAACTGGGTTCAGCCATCGTGGCCAAGGCCCGCAGCTACGATCTGAAAGTGATTGCCGTTGACGATCAGTTTGTCACTGCCAAAGGCAAACCGATGGATACCGTGCCGCTGGTGATGATGGCCGCTACCAAAATTGGCGAACGTCAGGGGCAGGAACTGTTTAAAGAGATGAAAAAGCGCGGCTGGGAAGCGAAAGACACCGGCGTGATGGCTATCACGGCTGACGAACTTGATACCGCCCGTCGCCGCACTTCTGGTTCAATGGACGCGCTGAAAGCGGCTGGATTCCCTGCGGCGCAAATCTATAAAGTGCCTACCAAATCCAACGATATTCCTGGCGCGTTTGATGCCGGTAACTCCCTGCTGGTACAGCATCCCGGCGTGAAGCACTGGCTGATCCTGGGCATGAACGACAACACCGTGCTGGGCGGCGTTCGCGCTACCGAAGGTCAGGGCTTTAAAGCGCCTGACGTGATTGGCATCGGCATCAACGGTGTGGATGCGGTGAATGAACTGTCGAAAGGCCAGGCAACCGGCTTCTACGGTTCCCTGCTGCCAAGCCCGGACGTGCATGGCTATAAGAGCATCCAGATGCTTTACAACTGGGTGACTAAAGATGCCGAACCGGCGAAGTTCACTGAAGTTACCGACGTGGTACTGATTACCCGCGACAACTTCAAAACAGAACTGGCGAAAAAAGGCCTGATGTAACCAGCCCGTGGGGGACGGTGCTCAGTGCCGCCCCCCTGCGATGTACGGCAACCTGGCAGGAGAGAATATGAGCACGCAACCCGCTTACCTGAGCTTTCATGGCATCAGCAAAACCTTCCCCGGCGTGAAAGCGTTGCAGGATATCAGCTTCGAATGTGGCGCAGGCCAGATCCATGCGCTGATGGGCGAGAACGGCGCCGGTAAATCCACACTGTTGAAGATCCTCAGCGGCAGTTACCAGCCCTCCAGTGGCGAAATCCGCCTCAGGGGAGAGCCCGTCAGCTTTATCCATACCACCGATGCGCTGGATGCGGGTGTCGCCATTATTTACCAGGAACTTCATCTGGTGCCGGAAATGTCAGTAGCGGAGAACATCTATCTCGGCCAGCTACCTCAGCGTGCCGGATTCGTTAACCGTAAACTGCTGCGCTATGAAGCCGGGGAGCAACTGAAAAATCTGGGCATGAATATCGATCCGGATACGCCATTAAAATCGCTCTCTCTGGGGCAGTGGCAGATGGTCGAGATCGCCAAAGCGCTGGCGCGGAATGCCAAGGTCATCGCTTTCGATGAGCCAACCAGTTCGCTTTCCGCGCGTGAGATTGAACACCTGTTCCGGGTGATCCGCCAGCTGCGTGAACAGGGGCGGGTAGTGCTTTATGTTTCACACCGAATGGAAGAAATTTTCGCGCTGAGCGATGCCATCACCGTATTTAAAGATGGTCGCTTTGTTCGTACCTTTGATGACGTTGCCAACACCTCGCACGATGAGCTGGTTCAGGCGATGGTGGGCCGTGAAATCGGCGATATTTATGGTTACTCCCCGCGTAAAACGGGCGCGGTACGCCTGCAGCTAAATGAGGTACAGGCCAAAGGCGTGCGGAAGCCCATTTCGCTTGAAGTGCACGCCGGGGAGATTGTTGGCCTGTTTGGCCTGGTCGGTGCAGGCCGCAGCGAGCTGATGAAGGGGCTGTTTGGCGCGACCAAACTCACCGGCGGCGAACTGCGGCTGGATGGCGAGCCTGTTGTGATCAAAGAGCCTGCACATGCTATCCGCGCCGGGATCCTGCTCTGTCCGGAAGATCGTAAAGCGGATGGCATCATTCCGGTTCACTCGGTGCGGGACAACATCAATATCAGCGCCCGGCGCAATAACCTGACCGCAGGCTGTCTGATCGATAACCAGTGGGAAAACAAAAATGCCGCCGCGCACATCCGTTCACTCAATATCAAAACGCCTTCAGCCGATCAGCTGATCATGAACCTTTCCGGTGGCAATCAGCAGAAGGCCATTCTGGGCCGCTGGCTCTCGGAGGAGATGAAAGTGATCCTGCTGGATGAACCCACGCGCGGGATTGATGTAGGAGCCAAAAATGAAATTTACACGCTGATTTATGCGCTGGCGGAGAAGGGCATTGCGGTGCTGTTCGCCTCCAGCGACCTGCCTGAAGTGATGGGACTGGCAGACCGCATCCTGGTGATGAGAGAGGGCGAGATTGCCGGTGAGCTGAGCCATGACCAGGCCACCGAAGCGCAAACCCTGAGCCTTGCCATGCCAAAAACGACTCAACGTGCCGCAGCCGTGGCCTGATTAGAAGGAATACCTGATGTCATCTTCCACCACATCTTCTGCAACGCCACCAACGCGGGGCAACCGGATCAATCTGAGCCGGATCTGGGATAACTTCGGCATGCTGGTGGTGTTCGCCGTGCTGTTTATCGGCTGCACTATTTTCGTGCCAAACTTTGGCACGCTGATCAATATGAAAGGCCTGGGGCTGGCCATGTCGATGTCCGGCATGGTGGCCTGCGGCATGTTGTTCTGTCTCGCCTCCGGCGATTTTGACCTCTCCATCGCCTCGGTAATTGCCTGTGCAGGTGTGACTACTGCCGTGGTGATCAACATGACCGAAAGCCTGTGGATTGGCATTTTTGCCGGGCTGCTGCTGGGCGTGGCCTGCGGGTTTATCAATGGTTTTGTGATTGCCAAACTGAAAATCAACGCGCTGATCACCACTCTGGCGACGATGCAGATTGTGCGCGGGCTGGCCTATATCTTCTCCAACGGCCAGGCGGTGGGCATTGAGGATGAACGCTTCTTTGCGCTGGGCTATACCAACTGGTTCGGCGTGCCTGCGCCGGTCTGGCTGACCATCGGTACGATGATTATCTTTGGCTTTCTGTTAAATAAAACCACCTTTGGTCGCAACACGCTGGCAATCGGCGGTAACGAAGAAGCAGCCCGCCTGGCAGGGGTGCCGGTGGTACGCACGCGGATTATCATCTTTATCCTTTCTGGCCTGGTCTCCGCTGCCGCAGGCATTATTCTGGCTTCCCGTATGACCAGCGGACAGCCCATGACCTCGCTGGGTTACGAGCTGATCGTTATCTCTGCCTGCGTGCTGGGCGGCGTATCGCTGAAGGGCGGTATCGGCAAAATTTCCTACGTGGTGGCCGGGGTGCTGATCCTTGGAACGGTTGAGAACGCGATGAATTTATTGAATATCTCGCCTTTCTCACAGTATGTGGTGCGCGGTTTGATACTGTTAGCCGCGGTGATCTTCGACCGCTACAAACAGAAAGCCAAAACAGCCTGATAAGGAGGCGTTATGTACCATCGCTTAGCGCCCGTGGCGCAATCTAATCCGTTGTTGCCAGGCTATCAGTTTAACGCCTGGCTGGTGGCTGGCCTGACGCCAATCAATGCCGGGGATGGTTTGGATTTCTTTATTGACCGTCCCCAGGGCATGAAAGGTTACATCATTAACCTGACCACCAAAGGCCGGGGGCAGGTTTTTAATGATGAGCACGCCTTTGACTGTGAACCGGGCGACCTGCTGCTGTTTCAGCCGAAAACCCCTCACTATTATGGTCGCTCGCCGGAGAGCGACTGCTGGCACCATCGCTGGATATACTTCCGCCCGCGTGCCTACTGGAGCGACTGGCTGGCGTGGCAGGATGAGAAACAGGGCGTGGGAAGGTTAAGATTACCTGAGCGTCTGCGCGGAGAGTTTGAGCGACTGTTCGCCAATATCGAACAGACTCACACTTCAGGGAGGCGCTTCGCTGAAGAACTGGCGATGAACCTGCTGGAGCGGCTACTGCTCAGGGCGGTGGAGGAAGATCCCCGCAGCCATCAGCAGATCCGGGACCCGCGGGTTATCGAAGCCTGTCAGTTCGTCACCAGCAATCTGGCGGGCGAACTGAAGATTGATGAAGTGGCGAACCATGTCTGCCTTTCGCCTTCACGGCTTGCCCACCTTTTCCGGGAGCAGATGGGGGTAAATCTGCTGCGCTGGCGTGAAGATCAGCGGGTTATCCGTGCCAAACTGCTGCTGCAAACCACCCAGGAGCCGATCGCCACTATCGGGCGGATTGTCGGCTATGACGATCAGCTTTATTTCTCGCGGGTCTTCCGTAAACGTGTGGGCGTCAGCCCCAGCGATTTCCGCCGCCGCACGCTGGATGCGCATGATGCGCTGGTGGCTCAGGAAACCTGGGATTTACCCAGAAGTGCCAACAGTTAAGCGAAACGGGACAATTCAGTGAATTCCGCCTTGTTCTTACCCTGCTGATAGTCTTAAATCATCAGGGTAAGTGACAAGAGGAGTGCAAATGAGCGACAAAATTCGTGTAGGGCTGGTCGGTTACGGCTTCGCCAGCAAGACCTTTCATGCGCCTTTAATCGCCGGAACCTCCGGGATGGAACTGGCGGCTGTCTCCAGCAGCGATGCCGGTAAAGTGCACGCAGACTGGCCATCCACGCAGGTGGTTTCCAATCCACAAACCCTGTTTGACGATCCCACGCTGCAACTGGTCGTTATTCCTACCCCCAATGATACCCACTTCCCGCTGGCTAAAGCTGCGCTGAACGCCGGTAAACATGTGGTGGTGGATAAGCCGTTTACCGTGACGTTGTCACAGGCTCGCGAGCTGGATGCGCTGGCTAAGGCCAAAGGGCTGATGCTTTCTGTGTTCCACAACCGCCGCTGGGACAGTGACTTCCTGACGCTGAAAGCGCTGCTGAACGAAGGCACGCTGGGTGAAGTGCGTTATTTTGAATCGCATTTTGACCGCTTCAGGCCGGAAGTGCGTAACCGCTGGCGTGAACAGAAAGGCGCGGGCAGCGGCATCTGGTACGATCTGGGGCCGCATGTGATCGATCAGGCACTGCAACTCTTTGGTGCCCCAGTGGCGATCAATGTGGATACTGCGGAACTGCGCCCTGGCGCGCAAACCACCGACTACTTCCATGCCGTGCTGACTTATCCTCAGCGTCGTGTGGTGCTGCATGGCAGCATGCTGGTGGCAGCGGAATCGGCGCGTTTTCAGGTTCACGGTACCCGTGGCAGTTACGTGAAGTACGGTCTGGATCCGCAGGAAGACAGCCTGAAAGCGGGCGCCCGTCCTCCGCAGGAAGACTGGGGCTACGATATGCGTGATGGCGTGGTGACCCTGGCGAATGGCGATATGATGGCAGAAGAGACCCTGCTGACTATTCCAGGTAATTACCCGGCCTATTATGCCGGCATCCGTGATGCCATTAATGGCGACGGTAAAAACCCGGTAACTGCAGAAGAAGCGATTCAGGTGATGGAACTGATTGAGCTTGGCCTGCAGTCTGCCGAAAAACGTCAGACGCTGACGCTGAAATAGCTTTCCAGCCGACAGTAATATAAAACCCCGCGCAGGATTTTCTGGCGGGGTTTTTGTTTATGCCGCTATCGGCAGGCAATTAAGCTGCGACGCGCGCGCGAACGGCCTGTTTCTCTGCTTCACTCAGGAAGGCGATTTTCATACCGTTATCCTGTGCGGTGCGGATTTGTGCCTGGCTCAATCCAGCCTGCGGGGCCGCCACTTCATATTCATGCGCCAGCTCAATGCCCTGAACGGCAGGGTCGTCCGTATTGATGGTTGCCAGAATGCCGTGCGCGAGGAATTTTGCCAGCGGATGGTGTGCCAGTGAAGAGACGGTGCTGGTCTGGATATTCGAAGTCAGGCAGGATTCAATACCAATCTCATGCGCTGCCAGGAAATCCATCAGGGCCGGATCTTCAACCGCCTTCACGCCGTGCCCGATACGCTCTGCACCCAGTTCACGGATCGCCTGCCAGATGCTCTCCGGGCCTGCCGCTTCGCCTGCGTGGACGGTAATACGGAAACCGGCATCGCGGGCGCGGGTAAAGTGGCTGAGGAACTGGCTGCCGGGGAAGCCCAGCTCGTCTCCTGCCAGGTCCAGCGCGGTGATGTGGTCACGGTGTGCAAGCAGGCCTTCCAGCTCGCGAAGGCAGGCTTCTTCACCAAAGGTCCGGCTCATGATCCCGGTCAGGCGCACGTCAATGTTGTGCTGCTGGCAACCGGCACGGATGCCATCAATCACCGCCTCCACCACGCCCGCCACGGGCAGGTTATGGGTCATTGCCATATACCCAGGTGAAAAGCGCAGTTCCGCATAGTGAATACCGGCACGGGCGGCATCCTCAACGTTTTCCAGCGCTACCCGGCGGCAGGCCTCCAGCGAGCCCAGTACTTTGACGCCCCAGTCGAGCTTATTTAAAAAGCTGACCAGATCGGGTTGCGTTTCGGTAACCTGAACATGCGGACGAAGCAGTTCCAGCGTGGTAGCGGGCAAAGTAAGGTTAAATTCCCGGCCTAAATCAAGAATGGTTTGTGCACGAATATTGCCGTCAAGGTGGCGATGAATATCGGTAAGGGGGAGCTGGGTATCGATCATGTCGGCGCACTCTGTTGTTTTAATAAAGTGCATAACAGTATAAAAACATTTTGCGCAACTCCGCCAGCGAATTGCGCAAACGCCGCGTCAAGTGCCGAATATTTATGCTGGAGAGAGCTTTTGCAGCGCGGCGATCAACCTGTCCAGCCCCTGATCAACTTTACTGCGCGGGCAGCCAACATTCAGCCGCAGGAAACCTTTACCCTGCGCACCATAGGTATAGCCCGGCATAATCGCCACTTTTTGCTGTTCAGTCAGTTCGCGTTGCAGCGCATCATCGTCCAGCCCCAGGGGGGTAAGGTCAATCCACGCAAGATAAGTTGCCTGTGGCGGTTGCCAGTTGAGCTGCGGGAAAGCCTGATTCAATCGCGAGGCGACATGCAGCAGGTTAGCCTTGATATAGTCCCGCAGGGCATCCAGCCAATTTTCGCCTTCACGGTAAGCAGCTATATGGGCCGCTACGGCGAGCACGGCGGGCGAAGAGAGGCCATCGGCACTTTTCAGCGTCTGAAACCAGGCCTGACGATCCTGCTCAGCGCTGATAAACCCGTAAGCCCCGGTCAGCGCCGGAACGTTAAAGCTCTTCGACGCGGAGGTGAAGAGGGCCCAGCGGCCGGTTGCCACCGCGCTCCAGGGAAGATGTCGCGCCTCGCCCATCACCATATCCATATGAATTTCGTCGCTGATCACCCGAACATCATAACGTTCACATAAGCTTGCGATCTGTTGCAGCTCTGCACTACGCCACACTTTGCCGGTGGGGTTATGCGGGCTGCATAACAGCAGAATCTTACAGTCTTCTCGTTGCAGCAGGGCTTCCATTTCCTGCATATTGCAGTGCCAGTCAGCATTCTGGCGTTGCAGTGGCAGAGAAAGCACCCTGCGTTGATTCCCTTCAATAACTTTGTAAAAAGCATCATAGGCGGGAGTATGGATCAGCACGCCATCGCCGGGGCCAGACCAGAGGCGTATCAGGCTGGCCACCATATACATCACTGACGGCCCGTAAACTATCTGCTCCGGATCGACGCTGAGGTGGAAACGGCGCTGGTACCAGTGGCATACCGCAGACAGAAAATCATGATGCTGCCAGCGGCTGTAGCCCAGCACGCCATGCGCAATCCGCCGCTGCAACGCCTCAGTGATGCAGGGTGCCGTGGCGAAATCCATATCCGAAATGGTAAAGGGCAGTAAGTCGTCGTGGCCAAACCGGTCGGCCACAAAATCCCACTGGGTGGACCAGCTTCCGCGCCGATCGATCACCCGATCAAAATCAAACATAACAACCTCTCAGAAACCTCTGGCAGGTGGGGGAAGTCCGGCGTTCTGCCTTTCTTCCCCCGGATTACTTCAGGATCAGCCCGCGAAAGTTTCCATCATGCTGACCATCTCATCTTTTACCGACTGAACCTGCGGGCCAATCACTACCTGAAGGCTGTGCTCGTTGATATGCACCACGCCAATCACCCGGTTAGCTTTCAGTGCCGCATCATCAACCTGGCTCATCTCTTTCACCGTCAGGCGCAAACGGGTCAGGCAGTTATCCAGCGAGGTGATGTTTTCCATGCCGCCCAGCGCGGCGACAATCGCTGGCGTGTCATAGCCTGATTTGCCCACGGTGGCAGTAAAGGCTTTCTCCACGCTGCGCGTATCCACTTCACGCCCCGGCGTTTTGATATTAAAGCGGGTAATGGCAAAGCGGAAAATCAGGTAATAGCCCACGAACCACACTGCGGCTACTACCGGCACGTAGTACCATCTGGTTGCCAGGCCGTGCAGAATGCCAAACACCACAAAGTCGATCACGTTGCCATCAGTGTTACCGATGGTCACGCCCAGTACAGCCATCAGGGTAAAGCCCAGACCGGTTAACAGCGCATGGATCACATACAGCACTGGCGCCACAAAAAGGAACAGGAATTCAACCGGCTCGGTTGTTCCCCCCACCACGCAGGCAACCACGCCGGAAATCAGCAGGCCTTTAATTTTATGACGGTTTTCAGGACGTGCGCAGTGGTACATTGCCAGTGCAGCACCCGGAAGTCCCCCGAGGAAGGCAGGCATTTTACCCTGCGACAGGAAGCGCGTTGCGCTCTCTGAGAAGCCGCCAGAGGTGGGGCAGGAAAGCTGGGCCTGGAAAATCGTTAACGCGCCGCTGACGCTGTGACCGCAAACGTCCAGCGTGCCGCCCGCATCGGTGAAGCGGATGATCGCCACCAGAATATGCTGCAAACCAAAGGGCAGCAGTAAACGTTCGCCGGTACCAAAGATCATCGGGCCAAAATCGCCAGCGCCGTTAATCATCCAGCCCAGGCCGGTAATGGCGGCGGCAAACCACGGCCAGAGGAGTGGGATCACCAGGCCCACAAGCCCCATCACCAGCGTGGTGATAATCGGCACAAAGCGGGTTCCGCCAAAAAACGCCAGCGCATCAGGCAGGCGGATGGTATGAAAGCGTTCATGCAGATAATAGACAATGATCCCGACGATAACCGCACCGAGGATCCCGGTATCAATTGACTGAATGCCAATAATATTCTGAATATTGTTAGCCTTGAGCACGGCAGTATCGGTGGTCGGCAGGATCCCTTTGGCATTAAGCCAGAAATTTACCGCCAGGTTCATCACCGCGAAGCCGACAAACCCGGAGAAGGCTGCCACGCCTTTATTATCGCGCGCCATACCCAGCGGAATGGCAATGGCAAACATCACCGGCAGATAGCTGAAGGCAAAGGAACCGACCTTGCTCATCCACATAAAGATCGGTTGCAGCAGGTGATTGCCCAGAAAGGGGATCAGCGTAATCACATCATGGCTGCTCAGCGAGCTGCCAATGCCCATCATGATGCCGCAGAACGACAGCAGGGCGACGGGAAGCATAAAGGTTTTGCCCAGACTCTGGAAAAACTCCCAGAGGGTAATTTTTTGTTTGGTGGCCGACATGTGCTCTCCTGGCGTTAAAAAAGCTCAGCCGCTGCTGAGGTAAAAAATGATAAAACGTTTTATCAGGCTTTAATGAGCGGCAAGTCACAATGTTATCGGGGGTTTGGGTTTTATTTTAAGGCTATGCGGTGTAACGTTTTATCTGACTTCAGTCTACCAGGATGTGCAGGCCGGCTTGGGCTGGCTGATTAAACTATGTCACTGAAAAAAATTACCATTAATGATGTTGCGCTTGAGGCAGGGGTATCTGTTACCACTGTCTCCCTGGTGTTGTCCGGAAAGGGGCGTATCTCTCCGGCTACCGCAGAGCGCGTCAGCCAGGCTGTCAGCGCTCTGGGATTTGTGCCTAACCGTTCCGCTACCATGCTGCGGGGAGGTGGCAGCGGGGTGGTGGGGCTGATTGTTCGCGACCTCTGTCAGCCTTTCTACGCTGAGATGACCGCAGGGCTGAGCGAAGGTCTGGAACAAAATGGCAAGGTTCTGTTCCTGACGCAGAGTGGAGCCCGAGGCCAGAATATCGATCGCTGTTTTGATACCCTGGTCGCGCAGGGCGTGGAGGGGATAGTGCTGGGGGCGGTGCTGAAAACGCCTCGCATCTGGTGGGGAAAGCCAGGGAGCAGGGGATCGCCCTGATTTGTGCCTCGCGCGCCAGCAGCCTTGAAGAGACCGACTCCATTCGCCCGGATAATCTCCACGCGGCAAAAATAGCCACCGAGTATCTGATAAAACGCGGTCATCACTGTATTGCATGGCTGGGTGGGTCTGGATCATCCCTGACCAGGGCAGAAAGGATTGGCGGATACTGCGCCACGTTATTGCAGTACGGGCTGCCTTTTCGCAGTGAATGGATTATCGAAAGTGGGCGCTATCAGCGGGACGTAGCCGAAGTCACGGCAGAATTGATTCACCAGCATCCCACTATTACGGCCATCCTTTGTCATAACGCGTCGGTGGCGCTGGGCTGCTATTTTGGTCTGCAACGCACCGGCAGAACCATTGGTAAAGGCGGCCTGGACAGCTATTACGGCAGTCAGATGGCGCTGGTGGGGTTTGGCGATGCACCGGAAGCGGAACTCACCGATCCCCCCTGACCTTTATCACCAGCTCAGCGCGGGA
Source organism: Erwinia sp. E_sp_B01_1 (assembly GCF_036865545.1). Taxonomy (NCBI): domain Bacteria; kingdom Pseudomonadati; phylum Pseudomonadota; class Gammaproteobacteria; order Enterobacterales; family Erwiniaceae; genus Erwinia; species Erwinia sp. E_sp_B01_1. The sequence continues at coordinate 2,105,349 of NZ_CP142208.1, forward strand.
GCTTGGGCGCAGCGCGGCGCAAAGGCTGTTACAGAGAATGGCCGAACCACTTAGTGCCGTGCAAAACGTCATCCTGCCCCCGGTGCTGATTGAACGGGGATCGGCATAAAAAAAGGGCGCGATAAACGCGCCCCTGGTCATTTATTAACGTTACTGAGGCATGCCAGCCGGAGCCATACCGCCCAGCATGTAACGCGCCAGGAACTGATCCAGCGCCATTTTATCGCCATTCATGGTGACCTGACCGGTAGAGTACTGCAGGCTGGTAACGATGTTGTTGTCCTGCTGCTTAGTCAGTTTAAACATCTGGCCCATAGCCGCGACGCCTTTCACCTGCTGGTCAGCCAGTTTAGCGGCATCTTCCTGCTTGTAGCCTTCAGCCATCGCGACATGCGTCATCAGTTCGGTCGCCATATCCATCGAGATGGTCAGCTTTCCGTCCAGCGTCTTCAGCACGTTATCCACTGCCTGACCAATATCCTGCGGCTGAGCGGTGCTGGTCGCCGGATCTTTGAAGTGTACGGCCAGGTTAAAGCTGCTTTCGCCTTTGTCGTTCTTCCAGCTGAAGGGAGCGATGTTCACTACCGGATCGCCTTTCAGTAAAAGAGGAAGATTAGTGGAAAGGATCTGGCTCATACGCTGCTGGTAAAGTTCCGGATTCTCATTAATCCCCGGCTCATTCATCAGCGCCTGTACCTGGCTGTTGTAGCTTTCAGAGAAGGCTTTCATGCCGTTGGCATCAAACTGCGACAATTTGATCGCCAGCTTACCCTGACCAAAGTCCTGGTTCTGCACCTTGAGGGAATCCAGCGCGTAATCGATATTGCCGGAAATCAGGCTCTTCTCGGAATTGAACGAAGATTTACCGTTGAGGCCTTCAGCGATAAACGCCTCTTTGCCATCCACCGCTGCGGTCAGTTTCTTCAGGTTGATACCCTGATCGCCAATACGCAGGCCTTCCGGGCTGAGATGCGTGCTGGCATCCACCTTCAGACCGTTAGCGGTAAACATGACCGGCATATCCAGCTGATTTTTGGTGGTCAGTACCAGGCTCTCCATCTCGCCGTTGAAATCGACCTTATCGCCTTTTTTGTCCGCGCTGACGTTGACCGTGCCGCCGTTAGAAGCAAAGCGTTCGCCGGTCTGGGCGTTGTTGTAATCCACAGGCAGCAGGTGGATCTCAGAAGCGGTAGCCCCGCTGTAACCCACACGCGTATCCGCCTGAATAATGGACTGGCCTTTGGTCATCTCAAACAGTTTTTTCACCGCATCGGTGTTTTCAAGTTCGGTATGCACCGAAGCCATGCTTGGGATCAGGTTGAATTTTTTCAGCTGGGCGAACGGAAAGGGACCGTGGTCGATTTTTTCGTTAAAAACGACGCTCTGGCCCGGCTTGATGATGGCATTGTCTTCAGTCTGGGAGCTGGACTGCAGAACAAAGCGGGCGGTGCTGCTGAACACGCCGCGCTGGAAATCCTGATAGCTCAGCTTAAGACGGCTTTCCGGAGCCATATTGTTCATCTGGGCATTCGCATTTTGCACCAGTTGATCCATGTTCTTTTCCAGCTGCTTCCCGGTAAACCATGCGGTTCCGGTCCAAATCACGCCGAGTGCGACTACTACGCCAATCGCTATCTTTGTCTTCTTCATCTGTAAAGTCGTCCTTTAGTCACTGGCGCCGGCAAATCGATCCTGGGGAAAAATGCCTGGCGAATAAAAAACGCCCTGAGGCGTTTTGCTTAATAATTTGATTAATAATAGCAATTGTCCCGGTTTACGTCAGCCGTAAATCCTGCAGATCGTTAAAGACGCGTGCCAGTCGTCCGTTACCTGCCAGGGTGACGGGGGAATCCTTTGCGGGAATGAAACAGGATTCCCCCGGCTTAAGGGTAAGTTGTTGATCGTCATGGCTGACTAAAGCCTGACCGTCCACGCAGAAAAGAATGGCCGCACTTTGCTGTTGAACAGGCTCTGGCTGGGCACTCAACTGATGGAGGGAGAAAGCAAAGTCCTCTACCGGCACCGGAAAGTTCAGCGTATCACCCTCTTTAACCGGCTGAGTTAACAGGCTGGCATAAGGTTTAGCTTCAAACTGCAGGTTAGCCATCAGTTCAGGAATATCGATATATTTCGGCGTCAGCCCGGCCCGTAAAACGTTATCGGAATTGGCCATCACCTCCAGCGCCACACCCTTGAGATAGGCATGGGGCGTCTCGGCAAACAGGAACATCGCTTCACCGGGCTGTAACTCAATCACATTGAGCAGCAGCGGTGAAAACAGCCCGCTATCCTGCGGATAAAATTCAGCAATCTGGGCCACGGTAGCCCAGGGTTCAGCCTGCTGGCCGCGCAGCTCGCTCTTCAGCACATCCAGCGCAAGGCTCTTTTCCTCACCCTCCATCGACAGAAGCGCCGCAAAAAGTTCTGCCAGCCCGCTCATTGCTGGCGTTTGCAGGAAATGGGCTATGGCGGGGTGGGCACCGGCTACCGGCTGTAGCAGAGAGATGATTTCATGCAGTTCACGAAAGCCATTAATAGCTTTAAACGGCGTCAGGGCAAACACCAGCTCAGGTTTGTGATTAGCATCTTTATAGTTGCGTTCCGCAGCAGAAAGCGGAATACCGGCCGTATTCTCTCTGGCAAACCCCTTTTCAGCAGCGGATTTGCTGGGATGCACCTGAATGGACAAGGGTTGATCCGCGCAGAGCACTTTAAACAGATAAGGTAACTCACCAAACCGATCGGCCACCGCTTTGCTGAGCTGGCTTTCTTTATCTGCCTCAATAACCTCGCGCAGCGAAAGCCTGTTTCCCTCGATCTCAACAGAAGAAGGGCTTTTCGGATGAGCACCCATCCACAGCTCGGCCAGGGGGCGCCGTTCAGGATTAGGGATGCCATAAAGTTCAGTCAACGCCGTAGGGCTGCCCCAGGCGTAATTTTGCAGCGTATTAATCAATTTTTGCATGTTCACCCACACATATTCAGATAATAACTGGGGTGTATTAAAACAGAAAACCGCGCCTAAAAGACAATCCGGGGTGCAATAACAACGAATGAGTTCCATAATGTTAAATTATTGTTTTAAATATCACGGCCCGCGCTGAAGGCCCGGAGGGGCAGGTGAAGGGGTTGAAATTCATATCATTGTGCTAAAGGAGAGAGTCATGGTCGCCAACCGCATTGAGAAAGATTCAATGGGTCCCATCGAAGTTCCCGCGGATAAACTTTGGGGCGCGCAGACGCAGCGCTCCCTTGAACATTTCCGCATCTCCACCGAAAAAATGCCCGTTGAGCTGGTGCGGGCGCTCGCCCTGACCAAGCGCGCAGCGGCCAGGGTTAACAGCGATTTAAGCCTGTTACCGGCTGAACGTGCAGAAGCCATTATTGAGGCCGCAGATGAAGTTCTTGCCGACAAGCACGGTGCAGAATTTCCACTGGCCATCTGGCAGACCGGGTCCGGTACCCAGACCAATATGAATATGAATGAAGTGCTCGCCAATCGCGCCAGTGAAATACTGGGTGGGGAGAGGGGGATGGAGCGCCTGGTTCATCCTAATGACGACGTGAACAAAAGTCAGAGTTCTAACGATGTATTCCCTACGGCGATGCATGTTGCCGCCGTGCTGGCACTGCAGGAACACCTGATCCCTCAACTGAAAATTCTGCAGCAGACGCTTAACGACAAAGCAGAAGCTTTTAAAGACATCGTCAAAATAGGCCGTACCCATCTGCAGGATGCCACGCCGCTGACGCTGGGACAGGAAATTTCTGGCTGGGTAGCCATGCTGAACCACAACCTCCGGCATATAGAGCAGAGTATTCCTCATGTCGCCGAACTGGCGCTGGGGGGGACAGCCGTAGGGACCGGGCTGAACACCCATCCTGAATATGCTGTGCGTGTGGCCGCTGAGCTTGCTGAATTAACGAAACAGCCCTTCGTCACCTCACCGAATAAATTTGAAGCCCTGGCAACCTGCGATGCGCTGGTTCATGCTCATGGATCCCTTAAAGGCCTGGCGGCTTCACTGATGAAAATTGCCAATGATGTTCGCTGGCTCTCTTCCGGTCCGCGTTGTGGTATTGGTGAAATTGCCATTCCCGAAAATGAACCCGGCAGTTCAATCATGCCAGGTAAAGTGAATCCTACCCAGTGTGAAGCCATGACGATGTTGTGCTGTCAGGTGATGGGCAATGACGTTGCGGTAAATATGGGCGGTGCGTCTGGCAATTTCGAGCTGAATGTTTATCGCCCGATGATTATCCATAATTTCCTGCAATCCATTCGTATGCTGGCGGACGGCATGGACAGCTTTAATCACCATTGTGCGGTGGGTATTGAGCCAAACCGCGATCGCATTACCCAACTGTTGAATGAGTCATTAATGCTGGTTACCGCGTTAAATACGCACATCGGTTACGATAAAGCAGCAGAAATTGCGAAAAAGGCGCATAAAGAGGGACTTACTCTGAAAGGTTCCGCGCTTAAATTAGGTTATCTGTCGGAAGAAGAGTTTGATGCCTGGGTGCGCCCGGAAGAGATGGTCGGCAGTATGAAATCCTGATCCAGCCAGCTAAAAAAGAGCGGAAAGTTTCCGCTCTTTTTTTTGCGTGAAATTCATGGCTAATGCTCACGGTCGCTATAAAGATGCAACCGGGGGATAACGGAGAACAGCGGTATTGCCTGAGGCTTATATCGGTGTGCCACATTAGTGGCATCGTAATTCAGCAACTCCCCCAGTTTTGGGACGCTGGCAGAATCGGGACAAAGAACCAGTAAAGGAGAAGGGCAGGCAAGTTGTGTCTGCTTTTGTTGTTGTTTATTCCATACGCGGGCAATGGGCTGAACCTTGACCGGCCGTTTTATCTTCAATTTTGCCGATGAAGGTAAAGAACTAATCCGCTCAATTTCTTCTGTCACTTTTTCAGCCCACTGCTCACGACTCCAGGGCGCCATTGCCCGTCCTGAGTTAAGGCTTTTATTCAGTTTTTCGAGCACTTCTTCCCGGGTGACATTTTTTATAATGTGTTTATTCGCCCAGCCAAAACGCAGTGAGTCTGGTGCCTCAAGCAGGGTAATAGCCCGATAAGCATTCAGGGTTATCAGGCCACGCATGTGAGTATGAACAAATTCAAACCGTTCTTCGCTGGGAACGCCTGACTCAAGGGTAATTATCTCTTCAAGCCGCAGTTTAAGATTATTTATTACCCTGACCTGCTCTCGTACAATCGCCGCCTGTTCCGGGCTGGCCTCAAAGCATATTGCCCCCGGCAGCCGTACAGCAGCTTTAGTGCTTAATGATTCAGACTGATGCTGGATAAATAACCGGCCATAGTGGGCCAGCGCCAGATTCAGTGCAGGTTTTGCCAGATGCTGCGTCACGGTTATTTCAGTCAGAGGATCGTGTTCCTGACCTTTATGAATGGCCGGAAGTTCAAAAATCCTCGCCATCAGCAGCCGCAGGGAGGGCAAACCCTGCGTGAGGGCTGACAGAGCGGTCTGCAAATCCGTAACGCAACGATGTAAGTTCTCAACCGCATCATATCGCATATAAACCTCTTAGTTACAACATACTGTATATTTGCCGGGTTGGAGGATTCAGTTCAATTTTAAGAGCAACGGATCGGGAAGAGTTAATTCAAACTGCGAGACAAATCAGGGAAGGGGAGTTTGCCACGCCAGTTTATCTGACGTGGCAGGAAGATTAGATCAAAAAGTCTTCCAGTTTTTTACCCTGGTCCAGCGCCTGCTTAATTACAGCAGGGGTACGGCCCTGGCCGGTCCAGGATTTAGTTTCGCCGTTTTCATCAGTGTACTGATATTTTGCCGGGCGAGGAGCGCGTTTAGCACGCGATTTACCGGTAGTGGTTTCAGCAGCGGTCAGTTCGCTTAAATCGATACCATCATCCAGTAACATCTGACGATATTTCGCCAGCTTCTCTTCTTTTTCCTTGACCTCAGAAGCGATAGCCGCTTCTGATTCACGACGTTCATTAACTACCGCTTCGAGTTTTTCCAGCATCTCTTCAAGTTCAGTTAAAGAAACTTCACGAGCCTGTGCACGAAGGGTTCGAATGTTATTTAATACTTTCAGAGTTTCGCTCATAAAGGAATCCGTAGCGTTAAGGTGGTTTAAAATTAATCTGTGTATGTATCGGAGACCAGTGTACATAGAAAAATGCTGGTAAAGAACACCTGAAAGTAAATTTCTTTATTTATTTTATCTTTTTGCCTTGTTTAACGGCAAATTTATCCGGGTCGTCTGGCCTATATTTACATTAATGAGACAATTCTTAACGCATTCCGGAGAGGAAAGGTTGGGCAATTGAACAATTCTCAGCACGGCGGTAATCCTTTAGTCACGGATTTTGTCACAATATTATATTTATCTGACAGAAGCAGAGCCATTTTAATATGGGATGGTTATCCACTTCAGGTGTAATAAGCAGCGTCATTTTTACCGGTAACCCTGACGCAAGTGCAGGTTTTTAGTTACAACATACTAATGGGTATTCAAAACCACTTCGTCGCTTCAACCAGGTTAAAAAATGGGACACTGATTAAACTGTAAGAAGGCCTGCCAGCAGGAGGGGGAGCTGATAATATATTCGCGTTGGACGTTAACCTGTTTTGGAGTAAAGAATGAAAATACCGCCCTTGCGCTGGTTATGGCTGATTCTGTTTTCCGCGCTGGCAGTGCTGGGACTTGAAAGCCTGAAGCTTCCTGCTGCACTGTTACTGGGACCTATGGCAGTAGCGATTATCTTCGCCTCACGTGACAAACCTTTAGTTATTTCCCGCACTCTTTTCTGGCTGGCGCAGGGCGTAGTGGGCTGCATGATTGCCAGAACCATCCCTGCCTCAGTATTTGTTGAAATGGCAAAAAACTGGCCTTTATTTATCTTCAGCATCTTCTCGGTGATTGTTGCCAGTGCTTTCCTGGGATGGGTATTGACGCGCTGGAAGATATTACCCGGCTCAACGGCTATTTGGGGATCGTCGCCAGGTGCGGCTACAGCAATGACGTTGATGGCAGAAAGCTATGGTGCGGATGTGCGCCTGGTGGCTTTTATGCAATACCTTCGCGTGGTGATTGTGGCAGTAGCGGCTACGGTAATTTCCCGTATCTGGGCACCTGAAGTGCCTCAGGGCAACGTTGTTTCCAGCTTTCATTTAATTCAGCCGGTGGCCTGGGGGGATTTCGGTCTGACTTTGCTGTTAATTTTGGCAGGACTGATCGCCAGCCGGTTGTTTCGTATTCCCGCGGGGCCATTATTATTAACCCTGGCTGGAGGCGTGCTTTTTCAGGATTTTGGCCTGGTTAACATTGAATTGCCTCCTGTGTTATTAATGGCCGCTTATGCTCTGATTGGCTGGAGTATAGGATTACGATTCAATCGCGCGATTCTTGCCTATGCGGCAAAAGCGCTGCCGCGGCTGCTGCTGGCTGTTTTGAGCCTGGTGGCGATATGTGGACTGCTGGCGTTTGGCCTGGTGCATTTTGCCGGCATAGATCCGCTAACGGCTTATCTGGCGACCAGCCCGGGTGGTGCAGATTCTGTAGCTATTATCGCTTCCTCCAGTCATGTAGATATGTCCTTTGTTATGTCGATGCAGACTGGCCGCTTTATTATTGTGCTGTTAACGGGCCCGGCACTGGCTCGTTGGGTTGCTAATTCGATGGCGGCGCGAGATCAAAAACAGGGTGAATGATAAAAAAAGCCAGGCTGATTAGCCTGGCCTGGTTATTTCATTTCAATCAGCTGCTTTCAGGGAAGGGCATGGTATTACCCGGCGCCTCCCGGTGAATATGCAGGAAGGTCAGATGACGTTCGTACTGGTCGAGTATGTCATTAATGATCTGCTCTTTAGTGTAATCCATCAAATCATTACCCTGGGTTCCTTCCAGCAGGAAAGTCTCCAGACGGAAATAATCTGACTTACCACTGCGCGCACGGTAGGTAAACGCCGGCACGGAATAACGCTGCGGCCAGATTTGATAGAGGAAGCTCTGCTCTTCACCCAGGGTTACCAGCATCTCCAGATGATTCAGGCGTTCATCTTCCAGAGGGGGAAGTTCGCTAACCTGAACCTGTGCGCCACGGCGCTCCAGTTCCACCGCCACTTCCTGCATGGCTGGCAGACAAACGGTATCGAGCATCTTTTTGGTGTGTGTGCTTCCGGGATAGTGCATCACACGGGAGATACGCTGCTTCCAGTTCAGACGATCGTCGCGGGAAACCGGAATGGGTGGCGTGCTCGCAACACTGCTGGCGCGACGGTGGTCTTCAACCCGCAGGGATTTATATAACCCGGCCATCACAAAGAAAATCACGAAGCTGAAGGGCAGCCCCATAATGACCGTGGTTTTCTGCAGGGCGGATACGCCATTGACCATCAGCATACCCAGCGTCAACAATCCGATCGCCAGTGACCAGAAGATGCGCAGCCAGTTTGGTGCATCGTTATTGATATCGCTCAGCCGTGAGGTGAAGTTACCCAGCACCAGTGAACCGGAATCCGCTGAGGTAACATAGAACAGCAGGCCGGTGATGGTGGCTACGGAAGCACTGAAGGAGAAAGCAGGGTACTGCGCCAGCAGGCTGTAGAATCCACGCTCCGGGTGCGCCAGCGTTTCCTGAGCAAAAGCCAGGTTGCCATGAATAATCTCATTCAGCGCGCTGTTACCGAAGATCGACAGCCACAGCAGGGTGAAGATAAACGGAATAGTCAGCGTGCCCACGACAAACTGGCGAATCGTACGGCCACGGGAAATACGGGCCAGGAACAGGCCTACGAACGGCGACCAGGCAACCCACCAGGCCCAGAAGAACAACGTCCAGTTGTTCATCCACTCAGTGGGACGATCGAACGCAAAGCTGTTCAGCGTCATGCCCATAAAGCGGTTGATGTAGTCACCCACGTTCAGCACCAGCGCATTCAGCAGGAAACTGGTATCTCCCACAAACAGCACAAACAGGATGAGTCCCAGGGCTAAGAGGACATTGAGTTCTGACAGAATTCGAATGCCTTTATTCACCCCCGAAGTCACGGAGATGGTCGCCATGATCACTGAAAGAGCAATCAGTGCTGCCTGTGCCGTCAATCCTTCAGGCACATGGAACAGGACATTCAGCCCATAGTTGAGCTGTACTACCCCGATACCCAGGGTAGTGGCTATGCCGAAGATGGTTCCAATCACCGCGGCAATATCCACAGTGTGGCCGATAGGGCCGTTGATCCGCTTTCCGAAGATAGGGTACAGGGCAGAGCGGATGGTCAATGGCAGGCCATAGCGGTAGCTGAAATAGCCCAGCGCAATCCCCATCAACGCATACATTGCCCAACCGGTCAGACCGTAGTGGAACAGTGTCCAGACCATTGCCTGACGAGCGGCCTCCATGGTCTGGCCCTGGCCTTCCGGTGGCATCATATATTGTGTGACGGGTTCCGCCACGGAGAAGAACATCAGGTCGATACCAATCCCTGCGGCAAACAGCATCGCCGCCCAGCTCATCAGGCTGAATTCAGGTTTGGATTGTTCAGGACCGAGTTTGATTGAACCAAAGCGCGAGGCGGCAATGACCACGACAAAGACAATATAAACGGTCGCTGCCAGCAGATAATACCAGCCAAAAGTATTAGATACCCATTCGAGGGCGTTGTTGATCCACCGATCGGATAAATCCGTGAAGAAAATCGTGGTGAGAGAAAATAGCAAAATCAGCACTGCTGAGGTGTAAAAGACCACTGGATTTATACGGTCTTGCTGTTCTTTCCTGGGTAATTCAGTCGTCGGCATAACATCTCCGAAAAATGATCAAGAGAGGATCCGATCTTCGCAAAGCGTGCCTTAGCGCATACTGGGAAAACTCCACCGCATATCCGCTAACTACACTGAGGAACAATCAGGTGTAATTTAGTCTATTGATATTTCACTGCTAATTAGTCAATTTTTCACCTTCTGAGCACGTTTAATGAGCTTTCAGGCACCCATGATAGGTTTTATTGATTGAGCATTCAATTAAAAATAAATTTTACAGCCGGACTGTGGGGTTTATTTCCACACAAAGAGTGGCTTTATTTGCCGCTTTATTCTCGATGAAGTGTCTATTTACCAGGACTTTTAGCAGAGGATATTTATCTGATTAAGACAAATTTACTCAGGAATATTATCGCTTTCACGCCAATAAATTTATCAGAACTGAAATGGCAGAGACAAAAATGCCGTCAGTGATTAGCTGACGGCATTAGCAGAAGGAGTCACTTAGCAGGTTGAGCCTCAGGGATTGACCCGCAGGTCAGCGTCGGCAAAAGCTCAATCGGGCTAATTTACTGATAAATTTCTGCGGTAGCGTGCATACGGTTGTTACCTGTAGTGGAGGTAACGCGGAATGATTTTGCACCTGCAGCATCAGCTTTGGCCGCTAACTGGGCTTCCAGCGAGGAGAGGTTAGTACCAGATGCGCTTACCACGCCCACCTGCTGTTGGTTTACAGGTTCTGCATTCACGATATCAGCAGCAAAACCAGCAAAGGATACGGAGGTCAGGGCGAGGGCGGCCAGGGTCATTTTCAGGGTTTTCATTGTAGTCTCTCAGTCAGTTATCAGGTTGCGTCGTTATTTATTAACGATCGATAACTAAATGGTATGCCTGTGGCGTTGTTACGTCAACACCAATTTATTATCGATCGTTAATTTAATTATCAACCACTTGATTAACCGCAATTTTAATTTTAAAAATTTTTTTCCTGACGGTGTTCAGGCTGAAAAGTCAACCTTTGTCAGCCCTGCTTCAGGAATGTGATCATCAGACTCGACAGGCGCAGGGTAATGTTTTTATAATGATCGGTAATTTATTCCTCAAAGAGTAACCCGGGAGAGGATTTATGACCGAACAGGAACTGATTACACGCAAGGGACGGGGACGGCCAAAAACCTTCGATCGTGAAGCCGCACTCGACAAAGCACTGGAACTGTTCTGGCGTCATGGTTATGAAGCTACCTCGCTGGCTGACCTGGTGGAGGCCACCGGCGCAAAAGCTCCGACGCTCTATGCGGAGTTTACAAATAAAGAAGGGATGTTCCGCGCAGTAGTCGATCGCTATATAGAAAAGTTTGGCGAGCAGCGTCATGCGGCGCTGGTCTGTCCTGACAGTGGCGTCGCAAGCGGCGTGGAAAGTTATTTCCGTTCCACTGCTGCCTGCTTCACGGACGGTGGGAAACCTGCTGGCTGTTTCTTTATCTGTACTTCAACGGCGCTTTCGGCGGATTCTGCCGAGGTGGCAGATATGCTGCGGGCACGCCACACTACTCAGGATAATCATCTGGAAGAGTTTCTCCGTAGCCGTCAGGCCGCGGGTGAACTTGACCAGAAAACTGACATTGCTGCGCTGTCTGCCTATCTGGGCTGCTTGCTTCAGGGGATGTCCGTAAGGGCCCGTGAAGGGGCAGGCAGGGCAGAACTGGATGGCATTATTGACACGCTTATGCTGCAATGGCCGATATTAAGCCGGACAGGCTGCGACTGACCCCGGCAGACCTGCAAAAAAGGAGTCACCATGACTATTGAATATGCAACCATCGCCGGAGGCTGCTTCTGGTGTACCGAAGCCGTCTTCAAACAGATTACGGGCGTTGTTTCCGTGGAAAGTGGCTATATCGGTGGCCATACCACCCATCCCACTTATCGTCAGGTTTGTGAAGGCGACACGGGGCATGCCGAAGCTATCCGTCTGGGATTCGATCCGCAGCAGGTAAGTTATGGCGATCTGCTGGATATCAGCTTTGCCACTCACGATCCAACACAGTTAAATCGTCAGGGCAACGATATTGGCACGCAATACCGTTCCGCCATCTTCCCGGCTGATGAAGCACAGGCAGAAGAAGCCAAAGCAGCTATCATTCGTGCCCAGCAAGATCATACCAGCCCGATTGTGACTACTATTGAAGGCCCGGCTGAATGGTATCCTGCAGAGGATTACCACCAGAACTACTGGGAGGGTGAAGGGCAGCAAAACCGTTACTGTATGGCTGTGATCCCTCCTAAATTGCAGAAACTGCATAAACGTTTTGCCGACCGCACTAAATAGTCAGTGCAGGAGCGGGCGCAATGCCCGTTCCTTACAGCTTTTTACTCCTCAGACGATTTCCCACCAGCAGAGCCACCAGCAACAGTCCGCTGATAAACGCGGTGATGCCGTGCCAGCCAAACTGATGCCAGAACACCCCGCCGAGCGTACCTGCAACACTCGATCCCAGATAATAGCTGAACAGATAGAGCGAGCTGGCCTGGCCTTTAGCCCGTTTTGCCCGTGGGCCAATCCAGCCGCTGGCAACCGAATGAGCGGCAAAAAAGCCTGCCGTGAACAGCATCATGCCGGGCAGGATTAGCCAGACAGAACTGAGCAGCGTCATCAGCACCCCAACCAACATGAATCCAGTCGCAAACAGCAGCACGGCAGCGCGCCCAAACCGGGCAGTCATCGCGCCCGCTTTGGGGGAACTCCAGGACCCGGTCAGGTAGACCACCGAGAGTAACCCCACGATGGCCTGGTTGAGTGAATAAGGAGGAGCAAGCAAACGATAACCGATGTAATTGAACAGCGTCACAAAGGCACCCATCAGCAGAAAACCTTCGGCAAACAGCAACGGCAGGCCACCATCTCGCCAGTGAAGCTTGAAGTTGATCAGCAAACTACGCGGTTTCAGCGAGGCGGGGCGGAAATGGCGTGAGGGCGGCAGGATTTTACAGAACATCAGCGCCGATGCCAGGGCAAAACAGCCGATAACCGCTACGGCGATGCGCCACGAAGTGAAGTCGGTTATCACACCGCTTAACAGTCTCCCGCTCATACCGCCTATTGAGTTACCGCTAATGTAGAGGCCCATTGAAAAAGCGATCACCCCCGGATGCACTTCTTCACTGAGATAAGTCATGCCAACAGCAGCAACGCCGCTTAGTGAAAGCCCGATCAGCGCCCGCATAATCAGAATGCCATGCCAGCTGGTCATGGTCGCTGAAAGCAGCGTACAGACTGCCGCCAGCAACAGTGCAGTCACCATTACCGGCTTGCGGCCTATTGCATCAGAGAGCGGGCCAGTGACCAGTAAGCCGAGCGCCAGCAGGCCGGTTGAAATGGATAAGGAGAGACTGCTGGCGGCCGGTGAGATGCCAAACTCCTGGGATAACACCGGCAATATAGGCTGTACGCAATAGAGCAGAGCAAAAGTTGCCAGTCCTGCGGTAAAAAGGGCCAGAGTGACCCGCATAAACTGCGGCGTGCCCCGCCGGATATAGCCATCAGTGACAGGAACAGAAGGGGAGAAGCGATCGGCGCTGTCATCAAGCGTCGCAGAAGGTGCCAGGCGATTCACGGTAAATACCTTGTAGTTAACATTACGTTAACTGTAATAAGGGATTATTATGATGTCTAATCTATTAATAATCTCGAATGAGACGTTTAAGATATGACTATTGAGCTGCGTCATTTACGGTACTTTATTGCGGTGGCGGAAGAGTTGCACTTTGGCCGCGCCGCACAGCGGCTGAATATTTCACAACCGCCGCTGAGCCAGCAAATTCAAATTCTCGAACAGCAGATTGGTGCCCGGTTATTCGCCCGCACTAACCGCAGCGTGCGATTAACGGCTGCGGGCGAACAGTTTTTAACCGATGCCAGGCAAATAATGCAGAGTGTGGCTCAGGCCGCCGATAAGGCCGCAAGGCTGCACCGGGGGGACGAGGGCGAGCTGAGGATCGGGTTCACCTCGTCCGCGCCTTTTATTACTGCGGTATCAGATGCGCTGTACACTTTTCGCCGCCAGCACCCTGGCGTCCATATTCAGATGCAGGAAATCAATACGCGCCAGCAGCTGCAGCCGCTGCATGAAGGCCGGCTGGATCTTGGCGTAATGCGTAATACACCGCTGCCGGAAACCCTTGACCATGAGCTGATGCTGCGCGAGCCCCTTTGTGCAGTGCTACCCCGGGAGCACCGGCTGGCAGGCAGGGCGGCTATTTCCGTAAAGGAACTGGAAGAGGAACCCTTTGTCTTTTTTGACCCGCAGGTGGGTACCGCGCTTTACACAGAGATTCTGGCGCTGCTCCATCGCTATGGCATTGCGCCGAATGTTGCTCAGGAGGTTGGCGAAGCCATGACCATTCTTGGCCTGGTGGCAACTGGCCTGGGCGTTTCGATCCTGCCAGCCTCATTCAGCCGTATCCGGCTGGAGGATGTCAGCTGGGTGGCTCTGAAAGAGCAGGATGCCTGGTCTGAAGTCTGGCTGGTCTGGTCAAGACGTCGGGAAGCTACCGCCGCAGTGAAACGCATGAAAGCGCTGCTTCTTAAGCAGACAAATGCTGGAATATCCGCCGGCTGAGCGCCTTTTATGTGCTGTAAATCACATTCCGAATCAAATATTTGACGCCATAAGAGAAGTGTTTCACCATGGCTGACAGCTTTATTTTGATGCGCGAAAATAAGTGGGAGCAGGGGTGTGATAGCGGACGGTCAGCCTGGCCACATCGACCAGATCAAACAGACAAACGCAGGGGCAGTTTATCGGCTGATCGATCGGTTTGGTCCCATTTCGCGTATTGAATTGTCCAAAAAAGCGCTGCTGGCGCCCGCCAGCATCACTAAAATTGTTCGCGAGATGCTTGAAGCCCACCTGGTGCAGGAAACCGAGTTTCAGGAAGCCGGAAGTCGTGGGCGGCCTGCCGTGGGTCTAATCCTGGATACTCAAGCCTGGCACTATCTTTCAGTGCGCATTGGCAATGGGGAAATTACCCTGGCCTTAAGGGATTTAAGCAGCCAGCTGGTGGTTGAGGATCTCTGCCCGTTACCCGTTGAAGCCAGCGATCCTTTGCTCACCCGTATCGTTGCCGTGATTGACGCCTTTTTTATTCGCCATCAGCAAAGGCTGGAACGCCTGACCGCGATTGCCATCACCTTACCCGGCATTCTGAACGCCCGCACCGGCATCGTTCACCGTATGCCTTTCTACCAGGTTACCGATATGCCCCTGGGGCCAGAGCTGGAAAAACGCAGCGGACTACCGGTCTATATCCAGCATGATGTCTGCGCCTGGACCCTTGCCGAATCACTGTTTGGCGCCTCGCAGGAGGCTAAAAACGTCATTCAGGTGGTGATTGATCATCAGGTAGGGGCCGGGGTTATCAGCGGCGGCAGGCTGTTGCATAACGGCAGCAGTACGCTGGTGGAGATCGGTCATATTCAGGTCGATCCACAGGGTAAGCAGTGCTACTGCGGGAATCACGGATGCCTGGAAACCGTAGCCAGCAGCGAAAATTTGCTGGAACTGGCGAATCAGCGTTTACTCACTGCCACACATACCCTGCTGAGTGAAGCGCCGCTTACACTTGATTCACTTTGTGATGCCGCAATCAAGGGCGATCCGCTGGCCAGAGAACTGATCGCCGGCGTGGGGCAAAGTGTGGGACGTATCGTGGCGATCATGGTTAATCTGTTTAATCCACAAAAAATTCTGATTGGTTCTCCCCTGAACCAGGCCAGTGAAATTCTGTTTCCTGCCATTTCCGACTGCATTCAGCGCCAGTCTTTACCCGATTACAGCCAGCAAATAGAAGTCGAACCGACGCAATTTTACAATGTCGGCACCATGCCCGGCGCTGCTCTGGTGAAAGATGCCCTGTATAACGGCACTCTTCTGGTGAAATTGCTGCAGGGCTGATAAGCAAAGAGTGTCAAAATGTTGCGCTAACGCAAACCGGTTCTCTCCTCCGTGACTTACCATAGCCGCTCCTGACAGTTAACACTTTTTAATCAATATGGTCGGCATCAGCCGGTGGAGCGCAGCATGTTGAAGCAGATATTTGTCACTGGCACCGATACCGAGGTGGGGAAAACAGTGGTCAGCCGTGCACTCCTGCAAAAGCTCTCAGAGGGAGGGAAACGGACGGCAGGGTACAAACCCGTTGCCAAGAGCAGCCAGCAGACGGAAGAGGGGCCAAGAAATAAAGATGCGCTGGTTCTGCAATCCTCCTCCTCGCTTGTTTTGCCCTATACCGCGATCAATCCGGTCACGGTTGTGGATGATGAAGTGAGTACAAGCCGTGAAACGTCAGTCGATTTCCTGACGCTGAGCAACGGACTGCGGGCTTTGTCTGCACAGTCTGATCATGTCGTAGTAGAAGGAACGGGGGGTTGGCGCAGCCTGATGAACGATATGAGGCCACTGTCAGAATGGGTAGCAGAAGAGAAACTCCCGGTGATTATGGTGGTGGGCATCAAACTGGGCTGTATCAGCCATGCATTACTGACGGCAGAAGCGATAATCAACGACGGATTGCCTTTGATGGGGTGGGTCGCCAACCGCATTAATCCCGGACTGGCGCACTATGCGGAAATTATTGATGTGCTGATCGGTAAAATTCCGGCTCCGATCCTGGGTGAATTACCCTATCTGCCCAAGGCAGAAACGCGTGAACTGGCAAAATATCTGCACTTTGGCCCACTGGGCCTTTGATGAACAGCAGCGGCGACGGGATCGCCGCTGCCTGCTTTAGATCAGAATCAACCTGCGTTCAGAACCCGGCGGGTACGGCCAGAGCTCAGATAGTCTGCGATATAATCCTGCGAAATCTCTCCGCTGTAGCGGCCATCCTCATCGACAATCGGCATCCAGACCAGATTGTGTTCATAGAGTTTTGACAGCACGACACGCAGGTTTTCTTCCGCCCGTCCGGTAACGGTGAATTTGTTCAGCATTTCATAACACTGACCCTGAGCGCCACGCGCTTCACGACGCTTCACAAAGCCCAGTGGCTTACCGTCATCATCAACCACGGTAATAGATCGCATGTCATTCTCGTCCATCATGCCAAAGGCCTCGGTAAGCGGGGTGCTTTTTCTGACGGTGATGGTGGGTTGTTGATCGGTGACATCTCCGGCATTGACTAACAGCAGGCGTTTCAGCGTCCGGTCCTGACCCACAAAGGAGCCTACAAATTCGTTCGCCGGTTTTGCCAGCAACTCATCCGGGCTGGCGCACTGCACGATTTTTCCCTGACCGAATACCGCAATGCGATCGCCCAGCTTTAGCGCTTCATCAATATCATGACTGACCAGCATGACCGTTTTTTTCAGCTGGCGCTGCATATCCAGAAACTCATTCTGGATCACTTCACGGTTAATGGGGTCCACCGCACCAAAAGGTTCATCCATCAGCAGAACCGGTGGATCCGCAGCCAGCGCGCGGATAACGCCGATACGCTGCTGCTGGCCACCCGACATCTCACGCGGATAGCGTTGCAAAAAGGTTTTAGGATCCAGTGCCACCATACTCATCAGCTCACTGGCTCTGTCGCGACAGCGTTTTTTATCCCAGCCCAGCATACGCGGAACCACGGTAATATTTTCCTCGATGGTCATATTCGGGAACAGACCAATCTGCTGAATAACATAACCAATGTTACGGCGCAGGGTCACCGTGTCCTGGCCGCTGGTATCTTCTCCGTTAATCAAAATGCGGCCACTGGTGGAAGGGATCAGGCGGTTAATCATTTTAAGGGTAGTGGATTTACCACAGCCGGAAGGGCCGAGCAGTACACACATTTCACCTTCCGGCACGTTGAGGCTGACGTTGTCGACGGCATTCAGAGAGGTGCCGTTCTTCTGCGTAAAGGTTTTGGTGAGGTTTTCCAGTTTTATCATTATCGAATCCCCTTCGGAGTCAGCGCCAGCTGCAAACGGTGCAGCAGCCAGTCAAGAATAATTGCCAGCAGGCAGATCATCAGAGCGCCTGCAATCAACATACGGATGTCACTGCCGCTGATGCCATCCAGCAGCAGCAGCCCCAGCCCACCCGCACCAATAACGGCCGCAATCGCCATCACGCCAACATTCATCACCACAGCAGTACGGATGCCGCCAAAAATGACCGGCAACGCCATAGGGATCTCAACCCAGCTCAGACGCTGCCAGAAAGTCATACCAATGCCGCGTCCTGCTTCACGCAATCCGGGTGGAATATTCTCCAGCGCAGTATGGGTGTTGCGGACTATAGGCAGCAGTGAATAAAGGAATACGGCCGTGACAGCAGGCAACACCCCAATCCCCTGACCGACCATCGAAAACAGCGGGATCATCAGGCCAAACAGTGCAATAGAAGGGATGGTCAGTACGATAGTTGCCAGACCCAGTACCGGCGTTGCCAGCCATTTGTAGCGGACAATCAGAATGCCCAGCGGCACGCCGATGAGGATAGCCATCCCCACTGCCAGGCCCACCAGCCAGAGATGATGAAAGGTCAGTGAGGCTAAATAACTCCAGTTATCAATAATATAATGGATAGTGTCCATACTGCCTCCTTAGAGTAAGCCTTTGGATTTCAGGAAATCACCCGCCACTTTCTGCGGAGACTGATGGTCAACATCAACGCGCTTATTCATTTCCGTTATCGCCTCATCGGTAATATAAGGAGAGAGCGAATTCAGCGCATCGGCCAGGCCCGGATGAGAATCCAGCGCGGCCTGGGTGACCACGGGCGTTACGGCGTAACTTGGGAAAAATCCTTTGTCATCCTTCAGCACCTTGAGATCAAACCCTTTCACACGGCCATCAGTGGTATAGACCAGGCCGGCATCCACAAAGCCATCACGAATCGCGTTGTAAACCAGCCCCGGATCCATCTGACGAATCTGTGGCCGATCCAGCGGCATATTGTAGGTTTTTTGCAGCGGTTTCAGCCCGTCGGAACGCCCTGCAAACTCCAGATCCAGACCCAGCATCCAGTTATTATCCGGGTCGTTTTTTCGAACTTGTTCAATTCTGGCCACCAGCTGAGACAGGGTATCAATATTCTCGTCATCAGCCCGTTTACGCTGCATAGCAAAAGCGTAGGTGTTGTTCATCGGGGCCGGATTCAGCCAGATCAGACCCAGTCTGGCATCAAGCTTCCTGACCGTTTCATAAGCTTCTTTGGAGGACATCGGCTTACTGATGTGATTAAAGATAATCAGCGAGGTGCCGGTATATTCCCAGGTCATATCGACCTGTTTGTTGATCATCGCGTTACGACCGATAGTGGTCGCGATATTGGTCTTTGGCTCGATCTGAAAACCTTTCTTACGCAGATATTGCGTGGTCATGGCAGAAAGGATGTGCTGCTCAGTGAAGCTCTTTGTGGTCATCACGATGGGCTCAGCGGCAAAGAGGGTGGAACTCATCGCCAGCGTTGCACCCAGCGCAAGGGCGGTATGCTGGATCCAGCGGGGAAAAGTGAAGGCCTTAGCCATATTCAGCTCCTTGTTGTTCTTCTATACGGCCGTGTGAGGGCTTAACAGGCGGCCAAGGCCAGCCAGCAGCATATCCAGCACCAGCGCGAACAGCGCCGTAGCCGCAGCACCCAGAATCAAGGTGGGGAAGTCGTTGAGGTAGATACCGGGAAAAATCAGCTCGCCGTAGCTGCTGGCGCCAATCAGAAATGCCAGGGGAGCGGTACCCACATTGATGGCAGTAGCCACACGGATACCGGAAAGCATCACAGGCCAGGCATCAGGCAGTTCAACCTGACGCAGACGCTGCATTTTAGTCATGCCGATGCCGTTGGCGGCTTCGATTAAAGAAACGGGCACAGAGCAAAGGCCGGCATAGGTATTACGTACAATGGGCAGCAGGGAAGCGAGGAACAGGGCGATGATGGCAGGACGCTCGCCGATACCAATAATCACCATAGCCAGGGCGAGCACGGCCAGAGGCGGCAGGGTGTTACCGATGTTAAAAATCTGCATCACGTATTCCGCCCATTTACGGGCAGCAGGGCGGCTGAGTGCGATGCCGCTGGGAATGCCAACCAGCAGGGCGAACAGCATAGACCAGAACACCAGCAGCATATGTTGCTTACCCAGATAAAGCAGATCGACCTGACGGGCTTTGATGGTCTCTAACCCAAGGCCGTAAACCAGTAAGCCAATAATTACGGCAAGGAAAAGCACGGCAAGTGCTGCCTTCCGCAGGAGCTTGTTTTGCATGAATTCCATTCTCCCTGAAAATCCGCACTGGAGGTGCCGGAAACGGTAAAAAAGACCACGTTAAACGCTTTTTATGGATAAAGAGTCAGAAAGCGCCTTTAAATCTATAGCAGCCTCTCCATAGAGTTGCCAGTTTCAGGCCAGAAATCAGTAAGATAGTTTTTACCCTATCCGCTTAAAACCCTTGCCGGCACTGGCCTGCCTTCAATGAAAATATTTCATCGACCTGTCAGTGACGTTGTCACAATTATCTTGTTAAAAAAAGCACTATCAGGAAACTCTGCCGGTAAATCCAGGCCACAATAAGAGGAGTCGAATAAAGGATAACTATGTCTGAAACAGCCCAACACCAGGTTACACACCGCCACTGGATTCTGGTTGCCGCAATGCTGGCAATGTTTATGGCGGCCATTGAAGTCACCATTGTCGCCACAGCTATGCCGACCATCATTGCGGAACTCGGTGGGTTTTCGCAGTTTGGCTGGGTGTTTTCTATTTATCTGCTAACCCAGGCCGTCAGCGTGCCGATCTATGGGCGGCTGGCGGACTTATGGGGAAGAAAACGGGTCTTTTTCATCGGCACGTCGTTGTTTCTGATCGGATCTGTGTTGTGCGGATTTGCTTCACATATGGGCTGGTTAATCCTGTTTCGTGCCGTTCAGGGATTGGGCGCAGGGGCTATTATGCCGCTGACCTCCACCATTATTGCCGATGTCTATCCTCCCAAAGAGCGCGCCAGTATTCAGGGCTGGCTCTCCAGCGTGTGGGGCATTGCGGCCATCACCGGGCCTCTGACCGGCGCCTGGATTGTGCAGCATTTTAACTGGGCGCTGATCTTCTGGGTCAATGTGCCGGTTGGCATTATTTCGATGCTGATGCTGGCAAGATGGTTTCCGGAATCCCATAAAGGAAAAACACAAAAGCTTAATCTGACCGGCAGCGCCTGGTTAATGCTGACCGTTACTGCTTTGCTGACAGCCTTATTACAGGCGGAAACTTTAGGCTACTGGGTTGTGGCGCTGCTGGCGCTGGCGTTCGTGGCGGGGTATGCCCTGGTGCGGCATGAAAAAGTCAGCCGTGAGCCGCTGTTCCCGCTGGCGATCTGGCGTAACCGCACGCTGGTGGCAGGCAACGCCGGTAATCTGATTATTGGCGCGGCGATGATGGGGATCAGCGCCTTCCTGCCTACCTGGATCCAGGGGGTGAATGGCGGCACTCCGTTACAGGCGGGTACTGCGCTGGCGATGATGTCCATTGGCTGGCCGCTGGCCAGTACGCTCAGCGGCAGACTGATGCAGCGAACCTCATACCGTTTTACCGCGCAGCTGGGCTCGGTCCTGTTGATCATCGGCACAGCAATGCTGCTGACGCTGCACCACAACAGTTCCGTGCTGCACGCCGGTTTTTCAGCTTTCGTGATCGGCACCGGCATGGGGATGACCAGCACCACATTTCTGATTGCCGTACAGAACACGGCAGAGTTTCATATCAGGGGCATCTGTACCGCCTCGATCATGTTCAGCCGGATGCTGGGTTCCGCGCTGGGTACCGCCATAATGGGAGCCGTGCTGAATTACAACCTGATGGTGCGGTTACCGCATTACAACGATCCGGTACAGCAGATCATGTCCCAGCCTCAGCGGGAAGCGCTGAGCACCCTTAATCTGCATCAGATGGTGAGTGAAATTGCCTTTTCGCTGCACTGGGTATTTGCCGTATCGGTAGGCATTGCTGTGGCGAGTTTGCTGGTTGCCAGGATGATCCCGGCGGTTAAGCCGCACTGAGTCTGGATAACAGAAGGGGCTGCGGGGGGCGAAAGGCTCGCCCCCTTTGCTTATGAGGAGGGCGCATCCTGAGACGTTCCCGTACTGGCTGGCACGGCATCGTTGTCCGCACCGTTACGCTTATAGACAATCTTCTGTGAATCATTTTCACAATGGCCAACCACCTGACCACCCGCCTGTTCGGCCTGATCGTTCGGCACAATTTCCAGCGAAAAATCCCCCGCCGGCACGCCATTGTTAATGATTTTCTGATTGATATCCGCTTTGACCGTTTCACAAGAGGCCTGAGCGGCCAGCGGTGCGGCCATGATCAAAGCAGCGGCCAGTAACTTTTTGTATTTCATCCTGACATCCTATGTAGCAAATACGATCGACGTTGCGTTAACTATAGCAGTCCACCCTGTTCAGGGCGTAACCGGACGTCCTGAGCGACGATCCAGGCAACGAAGCGTATTAGGTTCCCAGTAAGCATTGACGTTCAGGCTCTCGTCGCAGGCATCGCGGGTATCCACTGCCCGATCGGCTTTATCAAAATTCTTTTCAACGCGCGTATTAACCTTGCTACGCAGACGGCGGGTTTCATCCCACTGCTCTTTGTCCTGACGCGCTTCCTCGTTACTCAGGGCGTTATCGCCATCCTGAATAATCAGCCGGTCGGTGCGGGCCTGAGCACTCTGCTGCATACTGAACAAGGCGCCAAAGAGCACCAGCGGCAGAGCGGCCTTGCTCAGATGTTTTTGCCATTGTTTCATCGTCATTTCCTTGTTTCGGTTGTTAACCACTATTCATGTAGCCATTGCAACTGCAATAATAAGTATATCATCTGCTGGAAAGGGCTCACCAGTCGGCCCTTATCTTCATTGAAGTTTCAGAGAGTTTTTATGCTGTTTTGTAAAACGACGCTGCTGTTTTTTCTTACCGCACTGGCCGAAATCACCGGCTGTTTTCTCCCCTGGCTGTGGCTCAAAAAAGGCGGATCTGTACTGTTGCTGGTGCCTGCTGCCATCAGCCTGGTGCTGTTTGTCTGGCTGCTGACCCTGCATCCTGCCGCGAGCGGGCGCGTTTATGCCGCCTATGGTGGCGTATATGTGGTGACGGCGCTGCTGTGGTTACGCTTCGTCGACGGTATCAGGCTCAGCCACTATGACTGGCTTGGGGCAGGAGTGGCTTTCACCGGTATGCTGATTATCGTTGCGGGCTGGGGAAAGGCTTAGTGTTTTAAAGAGGCAGAAATCAACGTGGGTATCTGGGAAAGGAAGCGGGGGAAAACTGTTTCTTCCCCCGGAAAATAGGCCCGATTAGCCCTTATGAACCTTCAGACCGGCCAGCGTCTGACCTACAGGCATCATTTCAAGCGTATTGATGTTGACGTGTTTGGGTAATGTCGCTACCCAAAATACCGCTTCGGTGACATCTTCTGCGGTCAATGGCACTGCACCGTCATACACGCTGTCTGCTTTGGCATCGTCACCCTTAAAGCGGACGTTGGAAAACTCGGTACCGCCCACCAGACCTGGCTCAATATCGGTCACTCTCAACGCGGTGCCGTGGAGATCGGTACGCAGATTCAGGCTGAACTGACGCACAAAAGCTTTGGTTGCGCCGTAGACGTTTCCGCCCGCGTAAGGCCAGCTTCCGGCAATAGAACCAATATTAATGATATGGCCGACATCCCTTTCCACCATTGCAGGCAGTACAGCACGGGTCATATAAACCAGGCCTTTGTTATTGGTGTCGATCATTGCTTCCCAGTCATCAATATTGGCCCGGTGCGCAGGTTCAATCCCCAGCGCCAGACCCGCATTGTTTACCAGCACGTCAATGTTGCGCCAGTCTGCAGGCAGGCTGGCCAGCGCTTCTTCGATACCGGCACGGTTACGCACGTCCAGTTGCAGGGTATAAAGCGATTCGCCAAGCTCCTCTTTTAAGGCCTGCAAACGCTCCTGGCGGCGGCCTGTGGCAATCACTTTATGCCCCTGAGCGATAAAGCGACGGGTAATGCTTTCACCAAAGCCCGCAGTAGCACCAGTAACAAATACAATCATCTCACTGTTCCTCAACATATTTTGGGTTTCAGCCACCATACCATTTCCCCAGGAGGCTGATAAGGACCAAAAGGTTATGATTTATAAACCTGAAAAGGTTGCACACTGCTGGTGCGTTAATTGCGGTAAATGCTTTATTTAAGGGCGCTGCTTCCCTGATGAAAAGTAAAATTCACACCCTGCCTGAAAATACTTTCTCAGTGCAACCGTTTGCGCAGGTAGGCAACCGGTTGCGCATACGATTACCTGGATTAAGTGCGGACTATCTGAATAAATAAAATATAAGCTTATGAAAAATAACGGATTTACAGTTAATTCCCACCTGGCATAACTCTTGCAATTTGAATTAAAGGTCATCACCTGCAATAACAAATGAGAGAACTTCTCTACAGGAAGCGTTATGTCAGCACTATACACTCAGGCTATTCGCGGCAGTTTTTTTGATATTAAAGCGGTTGTGCAGACACCACAGCAGTTACCCGAACACGCCCGCTACATTGAAGATGGTCTGCTGTTACTCAATGGCGGGAAGATTGTCTCGCTGCAAACCTGGGAGGCGGGGCGGCATCAACTGACCGATGAGAGTGCCCTCCAGCATTACCCTGGCAAACTGATCGTGCCGGGATTTGTTGATACCCATATTCACTATCCGCAGACAGAAATGATCGGGGCCTTTGGTGAACAGCTACTGGAGTGGTTGCAGCAGTACACCTTCCCCGTAGAGAGCCAGTATCACTGCCCGCAGCACTCCGCCAAAATGTCGGCATTTTTCCTGCACCAGCTGTTAAGCAACGGCACGACCACCGCGCTGGTGTTTGGCACTGTCCATCCGGAATCGGTTGATGCGTTGTTCAGCGCTGCCGGCCAGCTGGGAATGCGGCTGATCGCCGGCAAAGTGATGATGGATCGCAACGCCCCTGACTACCTGACCGAAACCCCTGAGCAAAGCTACCAGCAAACCCGTGAGCTGATTGAGCGCTGGCACAATCGCGGTCGCCTGAGTTATGCCCTCACGCCGCGTTTTGCACCCACTTCGTCCCCGGCGCTACTGGAGAAAGTCCGGCAGCTTAAAGAGGAGTATCCGGATACCTGGCTGCACACCCATCTCAGCGAAAACCCGCAGGAGATCGAGTGGGTTAAATCCCTGTTTCCGGAGCATAAAAGCTATCTCGATGTTTACCACCAGTATCACCTGACGGGTCCGCGTAGCGTTTTCGCGCACTGCATCCATCTGGAGGATCAGGAGTGGGACTGCCTGCACCAGACGCGATCTGCCGTGGCTTTCTGCCCGACATCAAATCTGTTTCTGGGGAGCGGCCTGTTCAACCTGAAAACCTGCTGGGATAAAGGCGTGAAGCTGGGTATCGGCACGGATGTGGGCGCGGGTACCACTTTCAACATGCTGGAAACGCTGGGAGAAGCCTACAAGGTGGGGCAATTGCAAAATTATAAGCTGGGCGCCTGTGAGGCATTTTACCACGCCACGCTGGGCGGCGCGCAGGCGCTGGACTTGCATCACTGCATTGGTAACTTCGCGGCCGGTAAAGAGGCCGATTTTGTCGTACTGGATCCGGCAGTCTCCGCTTTGCAACAGATGCGCCATGCCAACAGCCGGGATATCTGGGAAAAGCTCTTTGTCCTGATGACGCTGGGCGACGACCGCAATATTGCCGCAACCTGGGTTAATGGCCAGTGCGTCTGGCAGACTCACCGTCAGGAGCAAGCCGCATGATCCAGTTTCTGTTGAACCAGACCTTAGTGACCGAACACGAGCTCGATCCCAATCTTACCGTGCTGAACTACCTTCGTCAGAATCAGCGGCGCTGCGGTACCAAAGAGGGCTGTGCTTCCGGCGACTGCGGCGCATGTACCGTGACGCTGGGCCATGTGGAAAACGGAAAAATGGTCTTTGAGACCGCCAACAGTTGCCTGACATTTGTCAGCACTCTGCAGGGGAAGCAGCTGATCACCGTTGAGGATTTAAAGCAGGGAGATGAGCTGCATCCCGTTCAGCAGGCAATGGTGGATTGCCACGCCTCACAGTGTGGATTCTGTACGCCAGGCTTTGTGATGTCGATCTTCACCCTGCAAAAAAACAGTAGCGGTTCGCATAAGGAGACAGAGCAGGCGCTGGCGGGAAATCTTTGCCGCTGTACCGGCTATCGTCCCATTGTTGAGGCGGCGCGTCAGGTTTGTGAAGCGCCTTTAGTCGATCGTTTTCAACAGCAGGAAGCTGCCACAGTGACGCGGCTCAACGCGCTTAAAACCACAGATGTCCAGACCCTGACGCTGAATGGAAACACCTGTTTGCTGCCGAAAACGGTGGCACAACTGGCGGACCTGCTGGCAGAAAATCCCACGGCCACGCTGCTTGCTGGGGGGACCGATCTGGCGCTGCAGGTGACACAGCATTATAAAGCGTTACCCATGATTATTGCTCTGGAGCAGATCGATGAACTCAAAGCCTGCCAGATCACCCCGGACGGCATAATACTGGGGGCGGGTGCCTCGTTGCATCACTGTTACCGGCTGCTTGCGGATGAAATTCCAGAATTTGCAGCGATGCTGGAAAGGTTCGCTTCGCTGCAAATCCGCTATCAGGGAACGCTGGGAGGGAACATTGCTAACGGTTCGCCGATAGGTGACACCCCGCCGATGCTGCTGGCGCTTAATGCCTCTGTCGATTTACAGAAAGGGCAGCAGATTCGCCGGATTCCGCTCAGTGATTTTTTCCTCTCTTACCGCAAAACAGCGCTGGAACCCGGGGAGTTTATTCGCTCCGTAAGCATTCCAAAAGTGACCGCGTCACAATCTTTCCGTGCCTGGAAAGTCTCTAAACGGCTGGAAGATGATATCTCTGCCGTTTTTGCCGCGTTTCTACTGGATACTGACGCTTCGGGCATCGTTACAGAGGCGAGAATTGCTTTCGGCGGTATGGCTGAAACCGCCCGCCGCGCCACCCAGTGTGAAAATGCGCTTACCGGCAAAGCCTTTACGCTCGCGACCGTTGAAAAGGCCTGTGCCGCACTGGAACAGGATTTCACCCCGCTGAGCGATTTTCGGGCCAGCGCCGCCTATCGCCTGCAAATCGCTAAAAATCTGTTACGCCGCTATTACGCCTCGCAGACAGATGAACTCAACGTACTGGAGGTATCACGCTATGTCTCATAACCGACCAGAGGTTGCCGCAGAAGTGATTGCCCGCCAGTACCGCGAAGGGATCCAGAGCGGTGTGGGCAAGAGCAATAAGCATGAGAGCGCGGACAAACATGTCTCGGGTGAAGCCCTCTACATCGATGACAAGCTGGAACTGCCGGGCCTGCTTCACCTTTGTCCAAAATTGAGTATTCACGCTCATGCCCGCATCCTCGGCATCAATACTGAACCCTGCTACGCCATTCCGGGTGTGGTGCAGGTAGTGACCTGGCAACAGGTGCCGGGCGAGCTGGATATCGGCCCGCTGGAGCCTGGCGATCCGCTGCTGGCGAAGGAGCTGGTGGAGTATGTCGGCCAGGTGGTGCTGGTGGTGGCGGCTGAAACGCCAGACGCAGCCCGTCAGGCTGCCGAAGCGGCAATCATTGAGTATGAAGTGCTGACGCCGGTGCTGGATGTGAAAGAGGCGCTGGAAAAGCAGCACTTCGTCCAGCAGCCGCATGTTCATCAGCGGGGAGATGCGGGGGCCGCGCTGGCGCGGGCAACTCACCGGCTGAAGGGAGAATTTCATATTGGCGGCCAGGAACATTTTTACCTGGAAACTCAGGTGGCGATGGTGATCCCCGGCGAAGACCGGTCACTTCAGGTTTTCTCCTCCACCCAGAACCCGACCGAGGTACAGAAGCTGGTCGCCTCAGTCATGGGGCTGACCATGAACAAAGTCACCATTGATATGCGGCGCATGGGCGGCGGATTTGGCGGCAAAGAGACTCAGGCGGCTGGTGTGGCCTGCCTGTGCGCCGTCGCGGCAAGGCTCACTAACCGTCCGGTGAAAATGCGCCTGGCGCGGCGGGATGATATGCAGATGACCGGCAAACGACATCCGTTTTATGTCCGTTACGACGTTGGCGTGGATCAGGACGGTCGTTTTTGCGGCGTAAAAATAGACCTGGCGGGAAACTGCGGCTATTCGCTGGATCTCTCCGGCTCAATTATCGACCGCGCCATGTTCCACGCGGACAACGCTTATTACCTCGGTGATGCTCTGATTACCGGCTATCGCTGCCGGACCAACACCGCCTCGAACACCGCCTATCGCGGGTTTGGCGGCCCACAGGGCATGGTGGCGATTGAGCAAATTATGGATCATATTGCCCGTGAACTGCGGCTTGATCCGCTGGAAATCCGCAAGCGGAACTACTATGGCAAGCAGGATCGCAACATCACCCATTACCACCAGCAGGTTGAGGGCAACCTGTTAGACGAGATGACCGAAACGCTGGAAACCAGCTCTTCTTATGCGGCCCGGCGCAAGGAAATACAGGCGTTCAATAGCGGCAGTCCCTGGCTGAAACGCGGCCTGGCACTGACGCCGGTGAAGTTTGGCATCTCCTTTACTTCCAGTTTCCTGAACCAGGCGGGCGCGCTGATCCTGATCTATACCGACGGTACGGTTCAACTGAACCACGGCGGCACAGAAATGGGTCAGGGGCTGAATACCAAGGTGGCGCAGATTGTGGCCGAAGTGCTGCAAATCGACGTCGACCAGATTCAGGTCACCGCGACTGACACCGGCAAAGTGCCCAATACCTCGCCGACAGCGGCTTCCAGCGGTGCCGATTTGAACGGCAAGGCGGCACAGAATGCCGCTGAGATCCTGCGTGACCGGCTGACAGAAATGCTGTGCAGGCTGCACCAGTGCCAGCCTGATGACGTAAGCTTCAGCAATGGGATCGTCAGGGTCAGAGAGCACTACTTTACCTTCCCGGACGTGGCGCAAATGGCCTGGCTGAATCAGGTGCCGCTTTCCGCCACCGGCTATTACAAAGTCCCCGGCATTCACTACGATCGTCAGGCCGGGCGCGGCACGCCGTTCTACTACTTCGTCTTTGGCGCTGCCTGTGTCGAGGTCATTATCGATACCCTGACCGGCGAATATCGTTTGCTGCGCGCGGATATTCTGCATGATGTGGGAGCTTCACTGAATCCGGCAATTGATATCGGTCAGGTGGAGGGCGGTTTCGTGCAGGGGGTGGGCTGGCTGACCTGTGAGGAGCTGGTGTGGAACGAGAAAGGGCGGCTGATGACTGACGGCCCGGCCAGCTACAAAATCCCGGCCATTGGCGATGTCCCTGCCGATCTGCGTGTAACGCTGGTAGAAAACCGTAAAAACCCGAAAGAGACTGTGTTTCACTCCAAAGCCGTGGGTGAGCCCCCCTTTATGCTGGGGATTGCCGCCTGGTGCGCCCTGCAGGATGCGGTTGCCAGCGTGGGCAATTATCAGCAGCATCCTTTGCTGGATGCCCCGGCGACGCCGGAAAGGGTGTTCTGGGGAGCAGAGAGGCTGAGGCAGGAGGTGTCTGATGCATCCTGATAACTGGATAACCGTGTTGACCCAGCTTCAGCAAAAAGGCAAACCCTGCGTTCTGCTGACGGTGCTGGATGAAAAAGGATCGGTGCCGCGTGACCGTGGCAGCAAAATGGTGGTTACGGCGGACAAAACCTGGCTGACAATTGGTGGAGGGCATCTGGAATTTCAGTGTATCGCCACCGCCAGAGAGATGCTGGCAACCGGTGAGTCCACAACACGCAGCGAACATTTCAACCTTGGTGCGCGGCTGGGACAGTGCTGCGGCGGCATGACCACCGTGCTGTTTGAGCCTCTTTTACAGGCACAGCCCCAAATCGTGGTGTTCGGCGCGGGCCACGTCGGACAGGCGCTGGTGACGCTGTTGGCGACGTTACCCTGTCACATAACCTGGGTGGATGAACGGGCTGAGCAGTTCTCCAGCGTGCCTGATGGCGTAACTGTCTGCTGTTCTGAAGACCCCACCGAGCAGGTCAGCCTGATGCCCAAGGGCAGCTATTATGTGGTGATGACTCATCATCATCCCCGTGACCTTGAACTCTGTGAGCATATCCTTAAACGTGGCGATTACCGCTATTTTGGCGTCATCGGATCGCAGACAAAACGCCAGCGCTTTGAATACCGGCTGGAGGGCAAAGGCTTCAGCCGCCAGCAGCTTGACACTATGCGTTGCCCGGTTGGTTTACCGGATGTGACCGGTAAACTCCCGGCCGAGATTGCGGTAGCGATAGCGGGAGAAATCATTGCCTGTTATCAACGGGCTGATTGAGTTGGCCTGACGGGATTATCAGCCTATGCTGGAGTTCAACCAGTACAAGGAGATCAGCGATGCAAGCCAACCCGTTCAGTCAGGCCAGTACTCTGCCTTACCAGGCACCGCCTTTTGATAAGATCAGCGATCGGGATTATCGTCCGGCGCTGGAAGAAGCGATACGCCAGAAGCGCGAAGAAGTGCAGCAGCTGGCGGATAATCCTGAGGCTCCCTGTTTTGCAAATACCTTTGAGGCGCTGGAAAAATGCGGGTTAATGCTGCGGCGCGTGGAAAATGTCTTTGGTGCCATGACTTCCGCCAACACCAATGCCACTTTACAGGCGCTGGATGAAGAGATGTCGCCCCGGCTTGCGGCACTGAATGACGAAATCCACCTTAACAGCAAGCTTTTCAGCCGCCTTGATCAGGTTTACCAGCAGCGCGATGCCGCAGGTTTATCCGGTGAAGCGCTGCGGCTGACAGAGGTCATCTGGCAAAAATTTCAGCTTGCGGGTGCCAGTCTTGCCGAACAGCAAAAAACCGAACTGAAAGCCCTGAATCAGCAGGCTGCCACGCTGAGCACGCAGTTCACTAACCGTCTGCTGGCCGGGACCAAAGCCGGGGGACTGATTATTACCGATCAGGAGCAACTGGCTGGCCTGAGTCCGGCTGAGCTGGCCGTGGCGGCCCAGGCCGCCGCCGAGCGTGGATTGCAGGGCCAGTGGTGGCTGGCACTGCAAAACACTACGCAGCAGCCCGTTTTGCAGAACCTTGGAAACCGGGAAACGCGTGAAGCCTTGTTCGATCATGCCTGGCGACGCACTGAAAAAAACGATGCTAACGACACCCGCCAGCTGATAGTGCAACTCGCCGCTGTCCGTGCGCAGCAGGCGCAGTTGCTTGGTTTCAGCAGTTTTGCTGAGTGGAAATTGCAGGATCAGATGGCGAAAACGCCTCAGGCAGCGCTGGAATTTATGCGGGCTATCGTTCCCGCGGCCACCCGTCGTGCCACAAGAGAGGCCGCAGATATTCAGGCGGTAATCGATCGTAAAGAGCGCTTCAGCCTGGCGCCCTGGGACTGGCTGTTCTATGCCGAACAGGTTCGTGCTGAGAAATACGATCTGGATGAAAGTCAGATCAAACCCTATTTTGAAGTGACCAGCGTGCTGGAAAACGGCGTGTTCTACGCTGCCACGCAGCTTTTTGGCATCACCTTCGCGCGGCGCAGCGATATTCCTGTCTGGCATCCGGACGTTTGCGTGTATGAGATCATCGACAAAAATGGTCTGCCGATGGCGCTGTTCTACACCGACTTTTTCAAAAGAGAGAGCAAGGGCGGCGGGGCCTGGATGAGTAACTTCGTCGACCAGTCCCGCCTGCTCGGCACGCAACCGGTGATTTATAATGTCTGCAACTACACCAAACCTCCGGAAGGCCAGTCTGCACTGATCTCCTGGGATGACGTGATCACCCTGTTTCACGAATTCGGTCATACCCTGCACGGCCTGTTTGCTGAGCAGCGCTATCCCAGCCTGTCCGGCACCAATACACCCCGGGATTTTGTCGAATTCCCTTCGCAAATCAATGAACACTGGGCCAGCAATGAGCAGGTGTTTAGCCACTATGCCCGCCACTGTGAGACCGGCGAACCCATGCCTCAGGCATTGCGGGACAAGCTGGTGAAAGCCAGCAGGTTCAATAAAGGCTACGACATGACCGAGCTGCTGGCCGCCGCCTTGCTGGATCTCCACTGGCACAGCCTGCCGGCTGATGCCCCTCAACAGGAAGTGGCCAGCTTTGAAAAAAGTGCCTTACAGGCTGATAACATCGATCTGCCGCAGGTCCCCCCTCGTTACCGTTCGAGCTATTTCCAGCATATCTGGGGAAATGGCTATGCCGCAGGCTACTACGCCTATATCTGGACGCAGATGCTGGCAGACGATGGATTTGAGTGGTTTAACGAGCAGGGCGGTCTGACCGCCGAAAACGGTCAGATTTTCCGGGAGAAAATACTCTCACGGGGTAACAGCGAGGATCTCAGGCAGCTGTATGCAGAGTGGCGCGGTCATGATCCGGAGATTGAACCGATGCTGATTAACCGTGGGCTGAAAGAGTAATCAGCCCTGCGTTAAAGGCTGGAAAGTAAAAGCCGGGGCGGCACTTCGCCCCGGTAGCTTCAGGCCAGCACGCAACAATGAATAATGCTGCATTTCTTCCTGTTATTAAGGCCAGTTCGCCATAGTGACAATCACCGGTCATTTCCCCAGAATTCAGGCCAGCGGGCCACCCTGAATGGTGTCGCACATGCCGCTGATAATACGTTCGCCGGTTTCACTTTTCAGATCTTCATACCACTGCTGCGTGACGTCCATCTCTTTGCCGTGGGTCACATCGCAGCGTTTACGGGCCTTCAGCACCAGATCTTTCACCCGGTCAGCGCGCTTAAACTGATAGCGCAGCAGGGCGTCTTCAATGCCCAGCGAATTCGTCTGCAGACTATTGGCCAGCACCACCGCATCTTCCATCGCCGCACATCCCCCCTGACCAATATCGGGCGTGGTGCTGTGGGCTGCATCCCCCAGCAGCGCTACCCGGCCTTTAACCAGTTCCGGGAAGGGATCGATATCATGAATTTCTACCCGGTTGGTGGTGTCGGGATTGATCTGCTCAATGAGTTTTTGTACCGGTCCGGCCCAGCCAGTAAAGTAGCGGGTCAGATCTTCACGGACGGTGCTGCGATCTTCGTCAAGCCCCGCAGGCAGCGGCACATCAAAGAAGAAGTAAAAACGATTACTGGCCACCGGCATCAGCGAAACCCGCTTTCCTTCACCGACAAAGGTGGTCCATTGCTGTGCCGGGGCGATGCTTTCATCAATGTCCACCAGCCCGTTCCAGTTCACATAGCCGGCGTAACGGCGTTCAACGGTTCGGTTCAGCACATATTGGCGTACCACGGAGTGGGTGCCATCACAGGCAATCAGTAAATCGCCCTGGGCCCGGCTGCCATCTTCAAACCATGCCGTCACGCCATTTTCGTCCTGCTCCACGCGGGCAACACGTTTGCCAAACTGCACTTTTTCGCGGCCATAAGTATCCAGCAACATTGCCTGTAACGCGGCCCGTGCAACAGGGTAAGGACGTTCACCCGAATCGGTAACCAGAGGTTCAAGACTGAACCGGGTCAGCGTTGTGCCTGTCTGCCAGTCGTGATAGGCCATAGAGTGCATCGGGCCGCCAAGCTGGCGCAGTTTTTCTTTCATCCCGAGAAAATTCAGGCACTTGACGCCATTTGGCCAGACGGATATCGCCGCACCAACCGGCCTGATCTCCTTAACGGCTTCATACACCTCAGACTCTATGCCAAAACGCTGCAGGGCTATTGCCGTGCACATGCCGCCGATACCGGCACCAATTACTATTGCTTTCATCTGTCTCTCCTTTATCTCTTAAGGATGAAGCAATTTTTGTACCAGTTTCCGAAGTTCTCCGGAGCTTGATTACATGGGGGATTTCAGCGCTATGAAACGATGGTTTCATGCAATCCCTGCATTATCAGGAGGCATTGCACTATGTTGGTGAGCTGATAATGAAACGACTGCAATTAAGTGCAGCAACAAGTTGGCAAAGAGAAGGATATTTGTCACAGTGACTTTCCAGCTTATCCGGAGACGCCATTATGGCCATTATTGCCTGTCTGCATGCTGCAAGAAGTAACATCGCTGTTTTTGAAGAAGCGCTGAATGCGCTTGAATTTGAGGATGTTGAGTTGCTGCATCGGGTCGAAAGCCAGTGGCTGGACCAGGCAGTAGAAGCCAGCGAAGTCACGCCTGAAATTGCGGAACATGTCCGGCAGGCCATTGAAGAGTTATGCCAGCACGCTGATGCGGTGATTGTCACCTGCACCACATTGGGTGTGGTCGCCTGGGATGCCAGGCAGTTCAGCAAACCCGTATTGCGGATCGATGCCACGCTGGCAAAAGCGGCGTCACGTTATCACGGCTCTGTTCTGGTGCTGTGCACCGCGCAAAGTACCCTGGAATCCACTACACATCTCTTCGCTGCCTTTGTCACCGGCGACAGGCTGGCCGTGGAGCTAATCCCCCGAGCCTGGGCATACTTTAATGACGGCGACATTGAAGCCTACCACCGTGAGATTGCCCACTATATTCAGCAGCGTCCTGAGTGTGCGCTGGGCTGTATCGTGCTGGCTCAGGCTTCGATGGCCGGGGCAGAAAAATATATCCACAGTACGCTGGCCGTTCTGACCGGGCCGCAGGTTGTGCTGCAGGCGGCAATCGAAGCCACCTGGTGACCTGCAAAAAAGTCAGAACAGCAGGGGAAAAGTGTTTTAAGCTGAATGTCCAATACGTTAGGTTCTGCTTCACCAGGAAATCCCATGTTCGATCTGACTTTATTTATCCTGCTTTTTCTGGCTGGCCTGAGTTATTTCAGCCACAACATGACCGTAGCCATAGCCTTACTGACGCTGATTGTAGTGCGAATGACGCCTCTGAACGCCATGTTTCCCTGGATTGAAAAGCAGGGGGTCACGGTGGGGATCATTATTCTTACCATCGGCGTAATGGCGCCCATCGCCAGCGGGGCCATCCCAACGACCACGCTGATGCATTCATTTCTCAACTGGAAATCCCTGCTGGCTATCGGCATTGGCATTTTTGTTTCCTGGGTAGGCGGACGCGGCGTTACGCTGATGAGCAGCCAGCCCAGCGTGGTCGGCGGTTTATTGATAGGCACCATCATTGGGGTATCCCTGTTTCGTGGCGTGCCTGTTGGGCCACTGATTGCCGCGGGTCTGGTTTCCCTGTTTATCGGCAAGATGTAAACGGCCGGCACGTTTTTAAAATCCTGGTTCGGGTGGTCATACCCAGGTAGAGGCGCGCACTGATTTCTACGGGCCCGTCTGCTATGATTGCGCTCTTTTTTTATACGGGGTATCACCAGTGAGCAATAAACAGGACAAACGTGCAAAACGCGCCAAAGTGAAAGCGAAACAGGCTAACAATGCGCGCGCGCGTGGCAAGCAGTTGGATGCGGTAGGGCGCCAGAGTTATGTTGCCACCCCGGAGATGCTGGAACTGTTTGCCACCTTGCCCGAGCTGGATGAGAACGGCGCGATGCCGTTTGTGGCAGAGGTTTATCGCTGGTCAGATGAAGAGTATGGCTTCGAGGGCACAGGGCGTGAAAACGATATGCTCCAGGTTGCGGCGCTGTGCGTGTTGTATATCCACTGGCGCACCAGTGGCGGTTCAACCACGCTGATGCAGAATGAGATGATTGAAGCCGCCATCCGCTTAACGGAAGAAAACGAAGTTTTCAAAACCGAATACGACGCTGCCGAAGCTGCCGCTCAGGCGGAATAACGGGCAGGGTGTTGATGACCTGTCGCGGTGGTGCAATGGGCAGGTTGTGGACATTGGCAAACAAGGGCGGATTGCTCCGCCCCATTTCTCACCCAGTCAACCCGGATAAATACCGCGATCTTTACGGGCCATCAGAATACGTTCACAGGCCACAATATAGGCTGCGGTGCGCAGGCTGCACTCTTTCTCTCCGGCTTTGTCCCAGACATGCACCATGGCTTCCGTCATGATTTTGTCCATGCGATTGTTAATTTCACTTTCGCTCCAGAAGAAACTGGCCATGTCCTGTACCCACTCGAAGTAGCTGACCGTTACGCCACCGGCGTTACAGATCACGTCCGGCACCACGGTGATGCCCCGTGACGTCAGCATATCATCGGCGTCGGGATAGGTCGGGCCATTGGCACCTTCAAGCACCAGCTTGCAGCTCAGCACTTCGGCACGCTCGCGGGTGATCTGACCTTCCAGCGCGGCCGGGATCAGAATATCCATCGGTGTAGTCCAGAAAGCTTCGCTGTCGATCTCTTCTGCACCAGGGAAACCAGCAATGACCTTATTTTTGTGCTGCCATTCGCTCAGCGCGGTCAGGTTTATGCCCCCGGCATTGTAAAGGGTGGCGGAGTGATCCTGAATCACCACGACGCGCGCGCCAGCTTCAACAAACAGACGTGCCGCTTCACTTCCTACATTACCAAAGCCCTGCACGGCAATCTTCGCCCCTTCAACTTCAATCCCTGAGCGACGCGCGACCTCACGGCCAGTGATATAGACGCCCCGTCCGGTGGCTTTTTCACGTCCCAGAGACCCGCCCAGATGAATAGGTTTACCGGTGACAACGCCGGTGATAGTGGTGCCGTGGTTCATGGAGTAGGTATCCATCATCCAGGCCATCACTTTGGCATTGGTGCCGACATCCGGTGCGGGAATATCTTTCTGCGGGCCGATAATCAGGCCGATCTCACTGGTATAGCGGCGGGTCAGGCGTTCCAGCTCATCTTCGGAGAGCTTGAAAGGATCGACACGAATCCCGCCTTTAGCCCCGCCATAAGGCAGGTTTACCGCAGCACATTTAATGGTCATCCAGGCTGACAGCGCCATCACTTCATTCAGATCCACATTGGGATGGTAACGGACGCCCCCTTTCCCCGGCCCGCGCGAGAGGTTGTGCTGTACGCGGAAACCTTCGAAATGGCGGATGGTGCCGTCGTCCATCTGTAGCGGGATATCGACTATCAGCGCGCGTTTAGGCCGACGAAGGGTATCGATCCAGCGGTTAAGTTCGCCGAGATAGGGTGCCACGCGGTCGATTTGCTGTAAGTAAGTTGACCAGGCCGTTGTGCTGCCTTCCGAAATGTAAGATAGCTTATCCATAACAAACCTTTCTTTAATTAGTTAAATGTACTGCTAAACCAGGGAGGATTTGGTGCATCTGACTTCTGCGAAACGGAATCTACCACTAATTCATGTAACTATTTGGTTAATTTCATGTGAATTTTAATGGTGAATGAGTGTGGGGGAGGGAAACGCCGAATAAATAGTTAATCTTTGCAGCCCGACAGCAGGCCAGATGAGAATTATTCTTATAATTATGCAATCTAAGTGCATAGCCGGTGCTACGGCTTTATTTTCTAAAACTTTGAATGCGATCAAACTCTGAAGAAACGCGGCTGAAACAGCGGGGTGGCTGAAGGTTTATAAGCAGGGCCAGTTCAAGGCAGAGGGGCTCACTCACTTTTCGTTACATTATAACACCCGCTTTTTTTCCGTTTCGTTAAACTCCTGTTTCTTTACTTTGTCTGACACTCTGCTTACGCATTACTGTGGCAGCTTGCAGATCGCTAACGCGCTGTTTCTGGCATGACATTCACCAGCAATTACGAAGAACCAGATGAAAAAATTGCATTTTTTGACCCAGACTCGGGTGTGTTGTTTTATCGCTTTTTATATCGGGATCCTGCTCAACCTGCCCATTTTTATCCGCCGCTTTCATCAACTCCACTATGACGCAGCCCTCTCCACCGGTATCGAAATGGTGGCGGCCTTTATGCTGGTGCTGTTTACCACGCTGCTGGCGTCGCTGGCCGGTCGCTGGCTGTTCAGAATTTTAATCACGCTGCTGGTGGTGTTCTCGGTAGCAGCCAGCTATTACATGATCTTCTTCAACGTCGATATTGGCTACGGCATCATCGCTGCCGTAATGGCCACCGACAGTCTGGACCTGTCAAAAGAATCCGTAGGCTGGCATTTTTCGTTATGGGTAGTGCTGGTGAGTTTATTACCGGTATTGATGCTCTGGCTTTCACCCATGCCGGAGGCCTCAGTGCGTCGCAAAAACAGCCTGGCGTTTCTGCGCCGTGCCGGTGTCATGCTGGCGGCCGCTCTTTGCTGCTGGGTGCCGCTGAAGGTGATGGGCAACCATCAGGATGAGATGGATAAACAGCATAACCGGATGATGGCGAGTTACGGCGGCGTGGTAGCCGGCACTTACTCCCCGTCAAACTGGCTGTCCGGTATGGGCCTGCTGGCCTACAGCTCCTGGAGCCAGGCAGAAGACAGCCGGAACCTGTTCGATCCCGCTGCACACTTTACCTATACCCCGCCAAAGGATGTGAAAGACCTCTATGTGGTCTTTGTTATCGGTGAGAGTGCCCGACGCGATCACATGGGTCTGTACGGTTATGACCGTGATAACACCCCGAATCTGGACAAAGAGCCGAACCTGGCCGCACTGCAGGGTTACTCCTGTGATACCTCCACCAAACTCTCGCTGCGCTGCATGTTTGTCAGGGAAGGGGGCGCATCTGAAGCGCCACAGCGCACGCTGAAAGAGATGAACGTTTTCTCGGTGTTGAAAAAGCAGGGCTTCTCTTCTGAGCTGTTCTCCATGCAGAGTGAAGCCTGGTTCTATAACAAAGTCATGACGGATGACTACGCCCTGCGTGAAACCATCCAGTCTGAAAAGCGTAACGTCGGCAAGCCGATAGATGATATGGCGCTGGTCAGCGAGCTGAAGGATTCTATCGAGCGGCATCCCCAGGGGAAACATCTGGTGGTGCTGCACACCAAAGGTTCTCATTATCTCTATACCGAACGTTACCCTCGCTCGTTTGCCCGCTATAAGCCAGAGTGCGAAGGGATAGACGATCAGTGCTCAACCGAAGAGATGGTGAACTCCTACGATAACAGCCTGTTGTATACCGACCATGTGCTGGAACAGGTGTTTAACCAGCTCAGAGACAAAAATGCCATTGTGTTTTATGCCTCTGACCACGGTGAATCGATCTCGAAAAACATGCATTTCCACGGCACGCCACGTAACGAAGCGCCGATGGCTCAACGCACCGTACCTATTATGGTCTGGGCCTCTGATAAGTTCCTGCAGCAGCCCTACAATGCCAGCGCATTCCAGCAGTTGAAAACCCTGGCTAAGGACAAAACGCCGGTGTTCCACGAAAAGCTGTTCGACAGCATCCTGGGCTGCATGGGCTACACTTCGCCAGATGGCGGTATCAACGAACTGCGTAACTGGTGTCACGTCGCTAAGTGATTATCCGGGAGACGAGGGCGGCCCCTGGGCTGCCCTCGTTGCCTCTGACAGTAGGATAACTGGCTGTTTACGCATGGGTTAATTGCGCGAAGAGTGAGCAAACGGCGGCGCGAAAAGCCAACATCTGGCCGTTAGCTTTGCCTGAACCGGCACAAGCGGGTATTCTACTGCCCATATTTACTGAGACAGTATCCATTGAGGTCGACATGATTATTAAACCACGCATCCGTGGCTTTATCTGTGTTACTGCCCATCCGGCGGGTTGCAAAGCTAACGTTGAGAAGCAAATCGAGTACGTCACCAGCCAGGGCAAAATTGCCAACGGCCCGAAAAAAGTGCTGGTGATCGGTGCTTCTACCGGTTACGGCCTTGCAGCACGCATCTCTGCGGCCTTCGGCTGTGAAGCTGATACCCTTGGCGTGTTCTTTGAGCGTGCAGGCGAAGAGACCAAACCGGCAACGGCTGGCTGGTACAACTCTGCCGCTTTTGAAGAGCTGGCAGAGGCCAAAGGCCTGTATGCGAAAAGCATCAACGGTGACGCTTATTCCGACGCGGTTAAGCAGAAAACCATCGAGCTGATCAAACAGGATCTGGGTCAGGTTGATCTGGTGGTTTATAGCCTGGCTTCTCCCCGCCGTACTCACCCGAAAACCGGTGAAGTGTTCAACTCCACCCTGAAGCCAGTGGGTAAAACGCTGACCACTCGCGGTCTGAACACCGATAAAGAAACCATCACTGACATCACCCTGGAACCGGCGACTCAGGAAGAGATCGACGGCACCGTAGCGGTAATGGGCGGCGATGACTGGCAGATGTGGATCGATGACCTGAACGCGGCTGGCGTGCTGGCCGATGGCGCAAAAACCACCGCTTTCACCTATCTGGGCGAGCAGATCACTCACGATATCTACTGGAACGGTTCGATTGGCGAAGCCAAAAAAGACCTGGACAAGCGTGTACTGAATATTCGTGAGACGCTGGCTGAAAAGGGCGGTGATGCGCGCGTTTCCGTGCTGAAAGCCGTTGTAACTCAGGCAAGCTCTGCTATTCCGGTGATGCCACTTTATCTGTCACTGCTGTTTAAAGTGATGAAAGAGAAAGGCACCCACGAAGGCTGCATCGAGCAGGTTTACGGCCTGTTTAAAGAGAGTTTGTACGGTGCTTCGCCAATTCTGGATGAAGTGGGCCGTCTGCGTGCCGACTAC
Source organism: Erwinia sp. E_sp_B01_1 (assembly GCF_036865545.1). Classification (NCBI taxonomy): domain Bacteria; kingdom Pseudomonadati; phylum Pseudomonadota; class Gammaproteobacteria; order Enterobacterales; family Erwiniaceae; genus Erwinia; species Erwinia sp. E_sp_B01_1. The sequence continues at coordinate 2,145,598 of NZ_CP142208.1, forward strand.
AAAGAGCTGAAGCCGGAAGTGCAGGACGAAGTGGTAAAACTGTGGCCTACAGTGACCAACGAGAACCTGAACGAACTGACCGATTTCGCGGGCTATAAAGCCGAGTTCATGCACCTGTTTGGCTTTGGCCTGCAGGGCGTGGATTATGAAGCTGACGTTAATCCGGACGTGAAGATCAAAAATCTGATCCAGATGTAACCACGCTGATGCTGAATAAAAGCCTGTCCCCGGACAGGCTTGAGAACAGCGCAGGCTCAGGGAGCATATGCCTCTCACAAAGACGCAAAAAGCGCCGTCCATGACAGCTCAGCACGGGCCGTCCATGGCCCGTGATGCTTTGTTCAGGGCATATGCTCCCATCGCTTTGGGTTTCGTCAGCACTCTGTAAGCCTGTCTCCGGATAGGCTTTTTTATGGCTTGCTCTCCAGCATCTCCACCATGGCCCGCAGGTTGGCCGAACTCCTGCCTTTACGCCACACCAGCCAGATATTCAGATGCCCCCGCTGTTCAGCCAGTGGCCAGGCAAGCACGCTGTCTCTGCCCGGCATGTTCTGCAGCATACTCTCCGGGATCATTGCCAGCCCCGCACCGGCACTGACGCAGGCAACAATGCCATGATAGGACTCCATTTCAAAAATTTTGCCGGGAGCAGCCTCATCCTGCGCAAACCAGTTTTCAAACAGCCGACGGTAAGAGCAGTTAGCGCGGAAGGCATAAATAGTGGCGCCGTTAATATCAGCGGCACGCGTCACGGGCCGATGACTCAGCGACGAGATCAGCACCATCTCCTCGGCAAAAACCGGGATACCCTCCAGCTGGGGATGTTTGGGCGGGCCATCAATAAACACGGCATTGTACTCGCCAGAAAGCAGCCCCTCGGTCATCTCACCCGACGGGCCGGTGGAGAGATCCAGTTCTACCCCGGGCCAGGCCTGATGATAGCGGGCAATCAGCGGCGGCAGGCGTACAGCCGCCGTGCTTTCGATTGCCCCGAGCGTGAAGACGCCGGAGGGCGTCTGGCTGGACACACGTTCTCGCGCCTCCTCCGTTAAAGCCAGAATCCGGCCGGCGTAGTCAAGCAGCGTGCGGCCCGCATCGGTAATATGCAGCCGTAATTTCTCCCTGCTGAACAGCTCAACGCCCAGCTCATCTTCAAGCTGTCGCAGTCGGGTTGAGATATTGGAGGGCACACGATGCAGACGTTCAGCGGCCGCTGTAACGCTGCCTTCTTCGGCAATGGCGCGGAAAATTTCCAGCTGGGTCAGATCCATTACATTCTCAATATGAGTAAGATATTTTCATTATTATTCATTTTTCATGAATCATCCGCAAGGCTATGATGAGCGCATTCTGTTAATTCATTTATCCCGTGGTTTACCCGCTGCGATTCAGGAGAATTTTATGACAACTTTAAACGGTGCCGTATCCCGTAATCCTTTCACCGGTGAAGTGATGCTTCACACGCCTTTCGCGTCCTCAACCGAAGTGGAAGCGGCTTTGCAGCAGACGGAGAGTGCTTACCGCGCCTGGCGTGGCAGTGAAATTGCCGAACGCAGCCAGCTTTTGCTGAAGATTGCCGGCGGTCTGCGTAAGCACGCCCGTGAACTGGCAGAGATGATGACCGACGAAATGGGCAAGCCCGTTACCCAGTCGCTGGCGGAAGTGGAAAAAAGTGCCAACCTGTGTGAATGGTATGCAGAGCAGGGGCCTGAGTTCCTGAAGCCGGAACCCACCCTGACTGAAAAAGCCTTTGTGCAGTATCTGCCACTGGGGCCGATCCTTGCAGTGATGCCGTGGAACTTCCCGATCTGGCAGGTTCTGCGCGGTGCCGTGCCAATTATGCTGGCAGGCAACAGCTACCTGCTGAAACCGGCACCTAACGTCATGGGCAGCGCGATGTTGCTGAAATCTGTGCTGATCGAAGCAGGCGTGCCGGATGGGCTGTTTAACGTGCTCAACGCCGATAACGACTCGGTGGCAACAATGATCAACGATCGTCGTATCGCCGCTGTCACTTTAACGGGAAGCGTGCGTGCCGGGGCAGCCATTGCCGGGATGGCCGGTGCGGCTATCAAGAAAAGCGTGCTGGAGCTCGGCGGTGCCGATGCCTTTATCGTGCTTGCCGATGCAGATATCGACGCGGCGGTAAAAGGGGCGATCTCAGGGCGCTTTATGAACAGTGGGCAGATCTGTATTGCCGCTAAACGTATCATTGTGGAAGCCGCCGTCTTTGACACCTTCCGTGATAAATTCGTCGCAGCGGTAAAGGCGATGAAGCTGGGCGATCCGCGCGATGAAGCGACCTATATCGGCCCAATGGCGCGTTTTGATCTGCGTGATGAGCTGGATACGCAGGTGCAGGCCACGTTAAAAGAGGGGGCAGAATGCCTGCTCGGCGGCCACGTTATTCCCGGCGAGGCTAACTTCTACGCGCCAACCGTGCTGAGCAATGTAAAGCCGGGCATGACCAGTTTCCGTCAGGAGTTGTTTGGCCCGGTCGCTTCACTGATCCGGGCGTCAGATGCTGATGAGGCGATTGCGATGGCTAACGATTCAGAGTTCGGCCTGGGTGGAAGCCTCTGGAGCCGTGACGTGGCGAAAGCCAGAGAACTGGCCGCGAAGATTGAAACCGGCGGCGTGTTTATTAACTCACCCAGCTTCTCTGACCCGCGCGTTCCCATTGGCGGCGTGAAGCACAGCGGATTTGGCCGTGAACTTTCTCATTTCGGTATTCGTGAATTCACCAACGCCCAGACGGTCTGGCAGGAAGGCTGAGTCAGCGAACTGACAATAACCCTGAACCTGATCCGGCCCCTTCAGCAGCAAGGGGCCGGCTGCCTGAAATCCCCGCCCCCCTCATGCCCCGGCAAGTCAGCGATGTCAGATAAGTAAACTACGCTAAAATAGAGCAATGCTGCTGGCAGCTAACCCTTTTTTAACAATCTTCTGAGCGGAACGGATAATGCCATGAGTCAACCTGAAGCTTCCCCTGAGCCGACTGAACATATCGTGTTGTACGATGGCGTCTGTAAGCTGTGTACCGGCTGGGTTAATTTCCTGATCCGTCACGACAGAAAACACCGCGTCAGGCTGGCCGCCGTGCAGACCAGCAAGGGCCGCGAGCTGCTGGTACGGGCCGGGATGTCGCCAGACAATGTCAATACCATCGTCCTGATGGAGGGGGGAAAACCTATTTCCGGGCAGACGCAATTTTCCGCGTAATGAAATGGCTTCCTTTCCCCTGGCGGATGTTTGGCGTACTGCGCTATCTGCCCAAAGCCCTGAGTAACCGCTGTTACAACCTGATTGCCAGTAATCGTTATCGTCTGTTCGGGCGCTACAGCGAGTATCAGCAGCCCAGAGCTGACCACCCCGATCGGTTTCTGGAATAGAGGGTGCGGGCTTTTTTGTTCACATTCTCATACAGATAGTCATTAAATTTACTAACCTTTTACAGTCAGGTGTGAAGCCGGCGGCTGGCAAGCCCCCCTTCACGTACGTTTTGTAAAAGGAGATCATGAATGACATCCCCGACATCCTCGCGCCACTCCCCGGTGGCCGTGGCACTCTATTCGCTGTTTAATCCGGTCCCGCTCGGTTTTTTCGTTGCCGCGTGGATATTCGATATTATTTATATTTTCAGCACGGAAATTATGTGGATCAAAGCTGCCAGCTGGTTAATTACTTTTGGCCTGTTGATCGCAATTATTCCTCGTCTGATCAATCTTGTGCAGGTCTGGATTGGCCGTTCTTATCCTCAGGGACCTGCCACTAAAGCCCATTTCTGGGCGTGGCTACTGGCTATCATTCTTTCGATCTTTAACGCCTTTATTCACAGCCGTGATGCATTTGCCGTGGTGCCTGCTGGCGTGATCCTCTCCACGCTGGTGGTTTTACTGCTGCTGTTCTCGAACGTCCATCTCGGCCTGCGCAGCCGTACTCAGGAGGTTATCTGATGAATAAGCCGCTAATGCTCCTGGCCCTGTCAGTTCCGCTGGTTATTGCCGGTTGTGATAACAGTGCAAAAATTGATCCTTCCCGTCAGACTGGTGCCAATCCCGAACTGCCATCGGCACAAAACTTTTTGATCCCCCCAATGAAGGTGCCCAGTGGCGCAAACTGGAAAGAGGGTGAAATGCCCAAAGTGGCAGAAGGGCTGAAAATAGAGAAGATTGCGGAAGGACTGAAGCATCCGCGTCAGCTTTACACGCTACCCAATGGCGACATTCTGGTGGTGGAAGCCAGCGGGCCAAAATCGCCGGTAACGCAGCCTAAGCAGCTGATTACCGGGCTCGTTCAAAGCGCTTCCGGAAAAGGCGGGGCTGGCGGTAACAGCATCACGCTGCTGAGAAACAGCAATGGCGACGGGAAAACCTGGGAAAAACACACCTTCCTCGAGAATCTTTCCTCGCCGTTTGGCGTGCAGCTTATTGGCAATACGCTTTATGTCGCCAATGCCGATGCGCTGAGAAAATATCCGTATCAGACCGGTGAAACGAAAATCACCGATCCGGGCACGGAATTGACCGAACTGCCGGGCGGCCCGATAAATCACCACTGGACCAAATCGCTGCTCGCCAGCCCTGATGGCAGCAAACTCTATGTGGGCGTCGGGTCTAACAGCAATATCACCGAAAATGGCATCGGTGCCGAATACCGCCGTGCCGATATTCTGGAAGTGGATGCGGCATCCGGGGCCAGCCGTATTTATGCCAGTGGATTGCGTAACCCCACGGGTATTCAGTGGGAGCCGCAAACGGGCAAGCTCTGGGCAGTGGTCAATGAACGTGACGAAATCGGTGCCGATCTGGTGCCTGACTATCTGACCTCGGTACAGGAAGGCGGTTTTTACGGCTGGCCCTACAGCTATTTCGGCCAGCATGTTGATGAGCGCGTCACTCCTCAGCGCCCGGACCTGGTAAAAAAAGCGATCAAACCTGACTATGCCCTCAGCTCCCATGTTGCGCCGCTGGGACTCTGGTTCTATGGCGGCGACAATATGCCGCAATACCGGGGTGGCGCCTTTATCAGTGAACACGGAAGCTGGAACCGTAAGCCGCTGAATGGCTACCAGGTTACCTGGGTAGCCTTTAAGGACGGTAAGCCGGTGGGCCAGCCAAAACCCGTAGTGACAGGTTTCCTTACTGAGGATCAGAAGGAAGTGCGTGGTTTGCCAGTAGGGCTGACAATGGACAAACAGGGTGGGCTGCTGATAGCTGATGATGGCGGAAACGTTGTCTGGCGGGTCTCAGCGGCAGAAACGCCTTAACGGAAAGGCAACCCGTAATGCGCTCCCGGCGAAATGTTCTTGCGATCAAGATATATCATAGATATATTTCAGGGCATTCAATAAGGCGAGACAATTACGGGTTCGCCTGCTTTTATCAGGGAGAATAATTTTGTCAGAGAGTGTTGAATCAGGCCGCCGCGTCCCGCGACGGGTAAGAAATGAACTGCGTTTTCGTCCGGTGGAAGTGAAGGCCAAAACGTTAATCGCAGAGTGCTTCTACCGTATCGAACTGGGTGGAGAAGCGCTGGAAGGCTTCACCTCAGCGGGTTTTGATGACCATATCAAAGTCTTTTTCCCCGATGCGAAAACCGGTGAATTTCACCTGCCGGAGATCACCGAAGACGGGGTGGTATGGAAAGAGGGCATCAGACCTGTTGCCCGCGACTACACGCCGCTGTTTTTCGATGGTCAACGCAGTCTGACCCTGGACTTTTACCTCCACCAGTCCGGCATTGCCAGCGACTGGGCAGCCAGAGCGCAGCCGGGTGACAAACTGGCCATCGGCGGGCCGCGTGGCTCTCTTGTGGTGCCGGAAGATTATGATTTCCAGCTCTATGTCTGTGATGAAACCGGGCTTCCGGCCTTTAAACGACGCCTGCAAACGCTCAGCGGCAGCCGCATCAGGCTCTACGCCTGGGCCGATCGGGCCACCGGTCAGGCTTATCTGGGCGATGTTGATCATGTCGAGGTGACCTGGCTTGGCAGCGGCTCCATGAACAGCCAGGGCGTGACGGCACTGATTTCTGAACTTGATAAGCTGGCGTTGCCCGATGAGGACTATTTCATCTGGCTGACGGGCGAGGGCGCCGCGGTTAAAAGCTTAAGCGACTACTTTACAGGGGCCCGCGAGCGGGAGACCGATTTTGTCCGTGCCGTGGCTTACTGGCACCAAAAGTAGGTTTATTGAAATTTACCGGGGGGTCATTTACTATCGTCCCCCCTTGAATCATGCTCAGGCAGGCGATGAAATTTTCTTCCCACTCTTCTCAGGAGCCCACACCGCAGGAAGCCTGTGCCAAAGTGCGCAGAAAGCGGCGTGAAAAAATGCTGGATGCCAGCGATATCCGTTTGCTGATCCTGCACTTTATCTCGCAGGGCGCGGCCCACGGCTATGAGCTGATTAAATCAATTGAAGAGTTATCCAGGGGAGAATACAGCCCCAGTCCGGGCATTATTTATCCTAACCTGACCCTGCTTGAGGAGATGGACTGCATCCGCGTGAAGGATCCTCAGGCTGCCCGCAAGGCGTTCCGGCTTGAAGCGGAAGGCGAGCGGCAACTCAGTCTGAACCAGCCGGTGTTGCAGGCCATTATTGGCCGACTCACTTCTATGGCGGTGCTGGTGAATAACCGCAGTATCCCTGAAGTGGAACGCGCCATCCTGAATATGAAAATGGCGCTCAACGCCCGCCTTTCCCAGCCGGATCTCGCGCAGCAAACGCTGTACGATATTATCGATGCGCTGGATGAAGCTGCAAAGAAAATTGAGCGAAGCTGAAAGCTGAGATGATTGACAAAGTGCAGGCTCCGGAAGCCTGTGCCTCTCACAAAGACGCAAAAAGCGCCATCCAGCTCAGCATGGGCCATACATGGCCCGTGATGCTTTGTTCAAGGCACAGGCTCCCATCGCTTTGGATTCGTCAGTCGTCTGCTGATTCTTATTAAGGCTGGCAACGCTGAATCTGTCTGTTCAGGTGAAGCTTAATCCCTGTTAATCAAGAAGTCGCCTCATTGTTAAATGTGATATGGCCCTAATGTTACCGGTAACTCTGCCGATAAATGTGACTTGAGTCACGTTTAAAAGGGTAGTGCCGTGTCAGTTTTTAACCGTATTAAAACTTCATCATTTCTGCTGTGCAGTATTGTGGCCTTCGGGTTACTCCAGCTTGTTGCCGGCGTTCTGTTCCTCTCTTCACTTAGCGATAACAAAGACAGCTTTCAGACTGCGTCATCCGCGAATGACAAAGTGATGGCACTCACCAACGCCTGGTATGCCCTGAATGCTGCCCGTTCTGACAGCAACCGCGTGCTGGTCTGGCTGCAAAAGGAAGGGCCTTCAAGCGGTAAAGTTGAAGGCATGGTTCAGCATGGCAGGGAACAGATAGCGCTGGCAGACCGCTGGTTCAGGGAATATCAGTCCGGTCCCGCTATTCCGGGGCTCGATCCCGCGCTGAACGACCGTCTGGCTCAGACCTATCAGGTCTATTCTTCGCAGTTGACCAGCCTGATTGGCATTGCCGCCAACCGGGATATGCCGGGGCTGTTTGGCCTGAATATCGCCCCTGTCCAGCTCGCTATGGAGCAGGATTATAACCACTGGCGCGATGCCATCAGCCATCTGTCGAAAGAGGCTTCCAACCGCAGCAATCTGGCCTACGGCAAGATGCTCTGGCTGCTGGGCAGCATCATGCTGGTGGTGCTGTTCTTTATCGGGCTTTGCTGGCAGGTGATGAAGCGCGTGCTGATCCAGCCGTTAACGCTGGCGCTGGGGCATATCCGGGCTATCGAACAGGGGGATCTTACTCAGTCGATAGACGTTGAGCGCAAGGCGCGTAACGAAATGGCCGTGCTGCTTAACGGGCTGGCAGGCATGCAGCTGGCGTTGGTTAAAACCGTAGGCAACGTCCGTGACAGTTCTGACACTATCCTCACCGGCGTCAGTGAAATTGCCGCAGGCAATAACGATCTCTCTGCCCGCACGGAACAGCAGGCGGCATCGCTGGAGCAAACGGCTGCCAGCATGGAGCAGATCACGGCCACGGTGAAGCTGAATGCAGAAAACTCGCTTGAAGCGGCTAAACTTGCGCTCTCCGCATCAGATACCGCAGAGAAGGGCGGCGAAATTGTCGATGGCGTCATCAAAACCATCTTCGGTCTTGAGAGCAGTTCAAAGAAAATTGCCGAAATTACCGGCGTAATCGAAAGCATTGCTTTCCAGACCAATATTCTGGCACTGAACGCCGCAGTAGAAGCCGCGCGCGCCGGTGAGAATGGCCGTGGCTTTGCCGTGGTAGCCGGAGAAGTGCGTAACCTCGCACAGCGTAGTGCCGTAGCCGCTAAGGACATCAACAGCCTGATTGCTGAATCTTCTGCCCGCGTTCAGAACGGATCGAAACTGGCCGGTCAGGCTGAAGAGTCCATGCAGGCGATTGTGATCTCAGTTAAGCAGGTTCGGGACATTATGGATGAAATCTCTTCGGCATCCGGGGAGCAGAGTAAAGGGATCAGTCAGGTAGGGCTGGCGGTATCGGAACTGGATCGCGTTACGCAACAGAATGCCGCGCTGGTAGAAGAATCCTCTTCTGCTGCACAGTCGCTGGAAGAGCAGGCGGCTCGTCTGAACAGTGCAGTAGCCGTCTTCCGCCTGAAACCTGAGGCTGGGATCGGCAGGGCTCCGGTTAAATCCGCCCCGGTGCGGGCCATGAAATCGCCGGTGATGGCCGCCCCGGGTAATTCATCAGAGAACTGGGAAGCATTCTGATAAGAGTCTGACCCTCAGCCCCGCCTGCTCTCAGCCCTGAGCTGAAGAGAGGAGGGGCTTTTTTTTGGGCCGTCAGTGCATGTTATGGCTGGCAGCAGAAGCACCACGCTTCTCTGCAACCAGCATCTTCTGCTCTTTAGCCAGGCGACGGTTAAGCTTCATGCGGATCAGTGAGGCATACAATCCGGGGTGTTTTAACAGGATCAGATTGATCAGGCTGCCCGGCTTAAAATCACGGCCGAGATACTTAACCGCCTCCAGAATATAGTGCGGCGGGGCGGCATTATCCCAAATGTACAGGTACATCATCAGCTTGAAAGAGTGGATGGCATACAGACGTTTCAGATAGTCCCGGTCAGGATCCTTATCCAGTAAAATCATCAGCATGTTATACGAACCTAAAAAGGCCTCATAACGCTGACGGTAGAAGCGATCGTCACGAACGCTGTTAGTCAGCGAACCGCTTCTGATCCTCTGTTTGTAGTAAACATGCTTACTGACGAAAGCCAGACCACTGCGCAGATAAGCCTCCACCGTAAAAATATGATCTTCGTGCAGGCGGCGGGAATATTTCATGCCGTTACGCACAATGAGTTCCCGCTTTAACGCATAATTCCAGGTGGCTGAGGTATAGGTTTCGGTCTCCAGCAGGGAGGTAAACACCTGCTTTGCCGGCAGTAAACCCAGGCGCTGATGGGTCAGTTTAGGCTGCGTGCGTGCTTCGGCATCATCATCAAACATCACGGAGTTAAAACAGAACATATCCAGCTGCGGATGTTCATTACTGACCTGGCTCAGCTCATTAAAAAAGCCGGGGGCCAGCACATCATCCGGGTCGCAACAGAAAACAAACTCCCCACTGGCTCTGGCTATACCGTAGTCGCGAGCCTGGCCCAGACCACCATTAGCCACGGTGAAAATATGCACGTTACTGACGTGGTGATATTTGCTTTCAATCAGTGCCAACGTATTATCTGTAGATCCATCATTAATTACGATTAATTCATTAGGAGCAGGAATCTGCATCAGTAGAGAATCAATACACTCTACAATATAGTTTTCGACATTATAGGCAGGAATGATAACGGAGAGCTTCATAGCAAGTCAGCCTGAAAGTTTTTAATATACCTATCAGGCGCCAAAGGAATAAATATGTCAATAAATACTCAGGAGGGCAATTTATAATCAGAGGAATCGCAAGCAGAGGAAATCTTTCCTTAATTTTACTAATACTTATTCATAAGATTATTCGCGCTAATCAGAGTTATGCCACGCCAGGCTGGATATACGTCAGCCGCACCCGGTAGAGGAAGCACCCGGTTGCGACAAGGGGGTTTATTTTAAATCATTGAAATTAAACATGTAAAAATAAAGCCCTTTGTCTTCAATGAATACACAAACAGGTAATCAGGACCCGGAGGGATCCCGCTCTTCAGAATGGTTCACATTTCTAAAGGCTCACCTGAATTAATAAAAGATAAATTAATACTGTGCAGCCACTTGATGAATTTACTGCCCGGCTAACGTAATCACTATAGGAATAAACGGGTGTTTACAGGCCGGGGTTTTCATGGTGAGCTAAGCGCAAGAATAAAAATAAACGTACCCGTCACCTTTAAATCAAACGGTGCTCAAAGCGCTATCCTTACTGAGGCGGCAACAATGATCGTGGGCATTTCTAATGATAAGTATCCGGAGAAGCGGACAATTATTGTTAACAATAATGTTGAATACGTAAACTTTAAAACCAATAACTTTTATTACTACATTAATCTTCTTAATATGAAGGTTTTGCACAAAAGAAAGAATTTCATCTTTAAGCCCCTGCGGACAACGGGCAAAGATCGGGTTGATATTTTCCATCTTTTTAATGAAGTTGCGTTAACCAGCCGCAAATGGATTGCCACCTTTGAAACGGAGTTACCGCGTATCCTGCCGCAAAAAAGCGGTAATAAAAGCGACAATTTCCCTGAACTGGACCGGCTTGCACCCGCGCTGGTGGCGAATAACTGTTTAGCGCTGATTGCACTTTCCGGTGCGGCATACCAGATGGAAAAGCGGCTGTTTGAACGTCTTCCGGAAGTGGGGGAAGCGATCATGGGCAAAACCGTGGTGATGCATCCGCCACAGGCCCTGCATGTTACCCACCGCGAGAAGCGACTGGCGCAAAATCCGCTGCATTTCGTCTTTATTGGTAATGAGTTTTACCGTAAAGGAGGGGGCGAGGTGGTGCGCGCTTTTAGTGAACTTGTAGAAGAACGGTTACTGCAACCTGAGCAGGTCAGAGTAACGCTGATTGGCGATCTGGAGAAAAGAGTTAACTATGCTCACGGTCAGCATCAGGATGATCCGTTCTTCAGTAAAGAGACTGAAAAGCTGATTTCTCAGCACAGCCTGTTTGAACATCAGGGGTTTATGCCGAATGACCAGGTGCTCTCCCTGCTGCAACGTGCAGACGTGGGCCTGTTGCCAACATGGGCCGAAACCTATGGGTTCTCAGTTCTGGAGATGCAATCCTGTGGATGCCCGGTGATCACCTCTAACGTCCGCGCTCTGCCGGAGATCAACCCTGTGACGGCGGGCTGGCAGGTTATCAATCCTCTGGATGAGGATCTGGATTACCGGGTGACCTCTGTTCAGGTGCGTGATGCGTTGCGTCAGCGCATTATCACACAGCTTAAAACCACTATTCTGTCGATTGTCCAGGACCCGGAACAGATCGGTGTGAAGGCGGCGGCAGCTATCGAACGAATTAAAACCGAGCATGATATTTCCGCCTATCAGCAAAAACTGCAGGCGCTTTATGCCCGTCAGGGCGCTTCATTGTAGCAACCCCTCTGGTAAGTCAACCCTCTAAGCCTCTGAGAATGAGGCTTTTTTTTGCCCATACTTTATTTCCTGGCCTGCAAGGGCGCTGCAATCTGTAATCGGAACGAAATAATCACCTGATATACATAAAATAAATAGGTTTTTTTTTCGATCCGTTTGCAGTTAAATTTGTGTTGTCGAATTGTAATTATTCGTAAGGATAGTAATTATCCATTTGTATACATTGAGAGAATCAGATGATTAACAAACTAACCAGTATTGTTATAGCGATTGTGGGTCTCGCTATGCTTTACATGGGTGGCCAGCTATTGATGCTGGGGGGCACACCCTTTTATGCCGTTATGGCAATCGGACTGCTGATTACGGCAGTTGCGCTGTTTAAAAATAAAAAAATGGCTTTATCACTCTATGCGGTACTGATGTGGATCGTGCTGGCGTGGATGATTTATGAAGTCGGCTTCGATAAATGGCAGTGGATCCCGCGTGGCGATCTGATTGGCGTTATCGGCGTATGGCTGGCCATGCCGTGGATCGTTCGCCCGCTTTATAAGGCCCAGAATCCCGCCAGCCGGTCAAAATTCCATCCTTTCCTTGGCACTACAGTGATCGTCATTCTGGCTATTGTCGTCGGCATGATGTTTTACGATCCCTACCCGAAAGAGGGTAACCTCACCAACCAGCGTGAGACTTCTGAGACTGACGTGGCAGGCAATGACTGGGCGGCTTATGGCGGGACCAGTAACGGCACCCGTTTTTCCAGCCTGAAACAGATCACCTCCGATAACGTCAGCAATCTGCAGGTGGCCTGGACTTACCACACTGGTGACGTTCGCGATCCTAAAGAAGATGCGACGGAATACACTTTCGAAGCAACGCCGCTGAAAGTAAACAACACCCTTTACTTCTGTACGCCGCACAACGAAGTGCATGCACTGAACCCGGAAACGGGCGCGGTGAAGTGGAAATATGCGCCAGCTAAAGATCGCTCATATCTGCAACAGCACCAGACCTGTCGTGGCGTCAGCTACTATGAAGAACCCGCTGCACCAGCACAGAACGTTGTTCAGCCTGCCGCGGTAGCTGACGCTCCTGCTATCTGCCGCAAACGTATCTTCAACGCCACCACCGATGCCCGGTTGCTGGCGCTGGATGCTGACACCGGTAAGCTCTGTGCAGACTTCGGTAACAACGGCATTGTAGATCTGCGCGCTAATATGGGCACGCTCCGTCCTCATGCATTGATGCAGACTGCCGCGCCTCTGGTTGCCGGTAACCTGGTCATTGTGGGGGGATCGGTAATGGATAACGGCTTTAATGCCGGTAATCCCTCAGGCGTGATCCGCGCTTACGACGTCAACAGCGGTCAGCTGGTGTGGAATTTTGATCCGGCCAATCCGGACAACACCCAGCCGATTGCAGCAGGGCAAAACTATCCGCAGGATACCCCTGTGGCCTGGGGTACGCTGAGTGCTGACATTAAAAATGGTCTGGTCTATGTGCCTTTTGGTAACGCGTCCCCGGACGAACTGGGGATTAAGCGCGATCCAGACAGCAACACCGAAAAATTCCGTGACACCCTGGTGGCGTTGGATCTGAAAACCGGCACCTTTAAATGGCGTTTCCAGTCCTCTAAACATGACCTGTGGGATCGTGATAATCCTTCCCAGCCTTCACTGCTGGATATCGATTATCAGGGTAAAAAGCAGCCGGTAGTCATTCTGCCCACCAAAACCGGTAACCTGTTTGTGCTGAATCGTCTGACCGGTCAGCCGGTCTATCCGATTAACCAGGTTGATGTGTCCACTAAAGGCATTGCGGGTGAGAAATATTCGCCTACGCAGCCCGTTTCTGCCCTGAACTTTATCCCGGACCCGCTCAGCGAGAAATCCATGTGGGGCCTGACGCCATTTGATCAGATGGCTTGCCGCATTGACTTTAAATCTTTGCGTTACGATGGTAATCCCTGGACGCCAGCTACCGAAGGGGGCTCTATTATCTTCCCTGGCAATATCGGGGTCTTTAACTGGGGTTCTGTTGCTGTCGATCCTCAGCGCCAGATCCTGATCGCCTCGCCGGTGCGCCTGGCTTACAAATACAATCTGATTAAGCGTACGCCAGAGACTTCTCAGCAACGTCTGTTCACCAAAGACGGCACTCCTTACTGGAATGAAAACTTTGAGGGTGATTATGCAATCCATATCCAGCAGCTGGCTTCCGGGCTGGGGATCCCTTGTATTGCTCCGCCGTGGGGCCGTATGGTGGGCGTGGATCTGAAAACCGGCAAAACCGAATGGCTGCGCCGCGTGGGCACTACCAAAAACCTGAAAACCACCTTCCTGCCGGGCCGTTTCCCGATTGGTTTCCCGATGGGTATGGTGGCACATGGTGGTCCTCTGACCACGGCAGGTGACCTGGTCTTCCACGGCGCAACGGCAGATAACTTCTTCCGCGCTTACGATGTCAGCACCGGCAAACTGCTGTGGCAGACCGAACTGCCTGCAGGCGGCCAGGCTACGCCATCCACCTATATGGGTGCGGACAACAAGCAGTACGTTGTTATCGCGGCGGGTGGCCACGGTTCGTTGGGCACCAAAGAAGGTGATGCCGTGGTGGCATACCGTCTGAAGTAAAAGACGTGAGGGGCGGCAAAGTCACTGCCGCACTGATGTAGATGAAAAGGCCGGGAAACCGGCCTTTTTTTATGCAGTGCATGGAGCTTTTATTCATCATAAAGCAGGGAAGCGAGCTCGTATCTATTTCTGAGCAGGGAAGACCATCCGGGCTGGTTTCTAATCGCTGAGATAAGCGTTTAAAAAACTTATAAAACAGAATGTATAATCATTTCTGGTTGAAGTTTTGCCGCTTATCATAAATTCCTGTTATGAAAAGGTGTGATCCAGGTCACATTCGGATTGAATTACAGCCAGTTCTCCCTACAATTAGCCGCTTTCTGAAAGCCTTCGCCAGGAGCGGCATCTATGTCTGATTTATTAGCAGTATCGCGCAAAGTTGCCTGGTCCAGGGTTCTGACCCTGGCCGTCGCCGCATTTATCTTTAACACCACCGAATATATTCCCGTAGGGCTGCTGACTGACATTGGCACCAGCTTCGGGATGGCGTCCTCTCAGGCTGGCATAATGCTGACCCTCTATGCCTGGATTGTGGCACTGATGTCACTGCCGCTGATGCTGGCCACCAGCCACATTAACCGCCGGTCGCTGCTGATGGTGCTTTTTGCCCTGTTCGCAGGTAGCCATCTGCTGTCGTTTTTTGCCTGGAACTTTGATGTGCTGCTAATCAGCCGCGCAGGGGTAGCCCTCGCTCATGCGCTGTTCTGGTCAATCACGGCTTCGCTGGCGGTAAGGCTGGCTCCGGCAGGGAAACGCGCACAGGCTTTGAGCCTGCTGGCAATGGCTACTGCACTGGCGTCAGTACTGGGACTGCCTTTGGGCAGGATTATCGGACAACTCTTTGGCTGGCGCGTAACGTTCCTGATTATTGGCGGCACGGCGATGATCCTGCTGGCTGCCATCGTCCGGGTAATGCCTTCGGTCAAATCAGAACACTCAGGCTCGCTGAAGAATTTACCTGCGCTGATGCGTCGTCCTGCGCTGATGGGAATCTATGCGCTGACGGTGGCGGTTGTAACGGCACACTTCACCGCGTTCACCTATATCGAGCCGTTTGTGGTTAACGTGGCCGGGTTCACTGAAGGTTTTGCCACGCTGCTGCTGTTCCTGATCGGCATTGCCGGGATTGCAGGCAGCCTGATTTTCAGCCGGTTGGGCGACCGCAACCCCTCTAATTTGCTGACGGCATCTATTGCGGTACTTTCAGTCTGTCTGCTGGTCCTGCTTCCGGCCTCAGCCAGCCACGCGGGTACGGCAACAGTGAGTATGCTGTGGGGCATGGCCTTTATGATTATCGGCATGAGTTTACAGATGAAAGTGCTGACGTTAGCGCCGGATGCCACTGACGTCGCTATGGCGTTATATTCCGGCATCGTCAATATTGGCATTGGTGCCGGTGCGCTGATGGGTAACAAAGTCAGCCTGGAGATGAGTGTCTCTTCGGTGGGGTATGTGGCTGCCGTGCCGGCGATTGCCGGGTTGATTTGGGCGGGAGTGATGTTCCGCAAATGGCCCTCAACGGCGGCTTCCAGCACTGCCACTGAATCCTGACCCTGATGGGCTCCTCATGAAAACCATGAGGAGCCATTTTAAGCGCAGTCCGTAATCCTGTTTGATATTTTTACGGGATTACCGATCGTTAAATCTGGCTGGATGAGTTCTCTGAACAGCCCCTGTTACCAGCTAAGCTGATTACCGGCATAATCAATATAATGATGGCCGCCTTTTCCAGACCACAATGCTATCTGGTCCACAATGCCGCTGGTGCTCTGCTCAACGGTCAGCGTGGCGCTTTCGCCGCCCATATCTGTCTGCACCCAACCCGGATGAATGTTCAGCAAAGTCTGCCCGCTGGAGAGGCGATCTTTCAGCTCGCGCGAAAGCATATTCAGTGCCGCTTTACTGGCTGAATAGAGGGGGTAAGTAGCGGTGGGGTTTTCAGTCAGGCTGGCAAGCTGAGACGTCATCAGCGCCAGAGTGCCATTTTGTTGAGAGAGCAGGGGAAGAAGCTCTGAAGCGCAACGCACCGGAGAGATAGCGTTAGTCAGGAACAGTGAGCTAAGCTCATCATCTTTCGCCCGATCAAGATTTTGGTGGTCCGGACCAAACATACCCGCGTTAATAAAAATCAGATCAAAGGACTGCTCTTCAATCTCATTTTTAAGTGTCTCACGCTGAGTGGGTTCATTAATATCCACGGTCAGCCAGTGGATCCCTGAATCTGAAACCGGGGCCGAATTACGGGTAGTTGCTGAGACATTCCAGCCGCGCTGAGCCAGCGTGTTCGCCAGTCCCAGACCAATCCCACGCGAAGCACCGATGATTAACGCCTGTTTTGAAGTTTCCATAAGTTATCCTTTCAGTGAGAAAAAACGTTGCCAACACTGTAGCAGGTTATCGAAAGCGGGTTTGTCCTCAGGAGCGACGCCCCAGCGATGCTATCCCTGCAAAGCAGGCAACAGACGGCCAAAAAAAACCTCCATCAGGAGGTTTAAAGATTCGTTACAGTGGCAATCACTCTATTGTTTGTCAGTCAGGGCTGAAAGAAGTTCAATAAATTTCAGGGTTTACAGTCGCTGATTACCGTTGTTTGGTTTCTGAAGGGATCAAAATGACCTTTTTAAGGGCATTAACGTGCCGTTCAAAATCCTTGTGCACTTCAGGACTGCTGAAATTTACCGAAGCATTACCGTCCTCATCAATGAGGATCCTTTCGCCTTCTTCCTGAGCCTCTCGCATATCCGCTCGCGACATGACGTCAAGCAAGCGTTCAGGACTGCTGAACAGGCTTCTTATCAATCTGAACATGACTTGTCTCTGTATTCAGGCGGTTTGCCACCGCCACTAAAAAGAAAATTATTTTTGCGGTTTGGTCAGATCTGTACTGGCCGCTTCGTTCTCGATCGGTGGAACAGATCCGAGATCCGTGCCGGTCACTGGGTTGACGGAAGGATCTGAAGCTGTACGCAGCGCCATGGCGTCCAGATTAGCTTTTTGATCGGCCGGAAGCATCACGCTTGCACTGCCGTCACCGCCATCCACCGCCGGGGCAGGGTTAGCAACGTAGTCAAAGTTTTGATCCGAATTCCAGCTACCACGCACCTCACCGCCTTCAGACATATTGTAGTAAACCCCTGCATACTGCTCGACAGGAGGAAGTTTACCCGGCGGGAAGTTGTTGCGGATCGAATACAACGCTTTCTCGAAGGACATCTGATGGGCGACTTCACGGGTCATCAGGAAGCCAAGGGCATCTTTAACACCGGGATCGTCCGTCATATTGATCAGGCGTTCATACAGGATTTTGGCACGGGCTTCGGCCGCAATATTTGAGCGCAAATCTGCGGTGACTTCACCAATGGTATCGATATAGGCTGCAGTCCAGGGTACACCGGCTGAGTTGGTCAGCGGTGGACCACCGCCGTAAAGCAGCGCCGTAAGGTGGCTGTCATTGCCATTGCCGGTAATCGAACGGTAGAGATCGCCTTCTTTCTCCGTGCCTTCAGCCAGATCGCCTTTAGCACCTTTATTCAGCATGCCGACCAGTGAACCAATGATCTCCAGGTGGCTCAGCTCTTCAGTGGCAATGTCCATCAGCATATCTTTCCGGCCTGGATCATCATCGCCCAGCCCCTGGGTGAAATAGCGACAGGCTGCAGCCAGTTCACCCTGCGGGCCACCAAACTGCTCCAGTAATAAATTAGCAAGGCCCGGATTGGGACCGGCCACGCGTACGGTGTACTGCAATTGTTTTACGTGTCTGAACATAGCTCACTCCAATAGGTTATAAGTACCACTGGCCTGCCTCATGGCAGGCCTTCCGCCGGTGTCGCGGTTTATTTTTTAGCTTCCACACCGTCTGCGGCAGAGCGCACCATAAATTGTTCAGTGACATCAGGAAGATGCTGTAGCGCCCAGTCGGCCATAGCAACTTCCTGCTCACGGATTTGCTCAAAAATCCGTGCACCTTCACGATCGCCAACCAGCTCAGCCGCTGCAATCAGCGAGGTGTAGCTGGCAATTTCAAGATTTTCAAAAACGTAACCGCTGATCGCGCCTTTGACCACTTCATCTTCAGCCATCATGCCGCCCATCGCCTGACCAAAAGCGGACAGTTTGCCCATGGTGTCTTTAAGCGTGGAGCTGGAGGTGTCGTAACGGTCGATAACTGACTGCACAAGCGCCTGGTGCTGGCGGGTTTCATCAATGTGCTGTTGAAGTCTGGCTTTTAAGTCAGGGTAGTGTTCCAGCCGGGAAGCCATTTTTTCAAGCATGCTTTCAGCCTGTTTTTCCATGGCATGGGCGTCTCTGACCCAGTCAAGATAGTTCTCTTCGTGTGTCATGATTTACCTCTAAGTTAACAATGCCCACTCAGGTAACAAGTTATCGTTATCCGGATAATGCGGGCCTGATCACTGATAAAAGTGTTGGCCTTAAGCCTGGCTTTCAGCAATGACCGTGAGTTTCTGGTCGGTGGACTTTTCTTCTTCAAGCGTCTCAGCGAGCAATTTAGCTGCCTGGGTGTAACCGAGCTTGGTGGCCAACGCTACCAGGGTGCCGTAAGTAGCAATTTCGTAGTGTTCGACCTTTTGCGCTGCGCCAATCAGCCCCGCATCGCGTACCGGACCGGCTTCCACGGAGTCGATAATTTCCTGAGCTTCCTCAGCCAGGCCTTCAAGCGCATGACATTTCATCCGTTTGATTTTCACGCCATCGGTACTTTCAACCAGCTGATCCAGACGTTCAATCTGGCCCTGGGTTTCCTCAAGATGCTGTTTAAAGGCGGCAACCAGTTTTTCATCTGTTGCCGCACGCGCCATTTTTGGTAATGCACGCGTAATCTGCTTTTCAGCACTGTAAATGTCTGAAAGGTCGTGAATAAATAAGTCTTCTAATGTTTTGATGGTCATCTTCTTCTCCGAAAACTGTTTTTAATTACGCAAGGGGTAGAGCGAGATAATCGGCTATCACCTCAAAAATAATAGTCAATAACGCCGGAAGCGGATGAGTAATGGGGGTAAAAAAGTAACATTAAGATTATTCCTAGCGGCCTAAATAATATTTCAATTTTTTGAAAGCGAGAACGGCGATGCAAATCTGGCGGGAACTTGTACCTCGAAATAATAGCTGTACAGGTAAGCGGCAGGGCTTGTTTTCAGGTCCGGATGAATATTGACCTTATTGTGACTGGAAATCGTGCCCTGAATGTAAGCAGGTGTAAGTTCAGGGCTAATGAATAATATAATCTGCTCAAAAAAAGAGGGTTGAAAAAGTATCAATTTAGCATGATCGCGGGGCTATAAATTTCTTTTAAATCAGGTATATAAGTGATTGATTTATTAATTGAGTTAGTTGGTGTTTATCTGAAGGCATCCCCCTGAAATAAAATAATCAGTATGGGAGGAATGATACGGCATGGGTAGTTGAATCAATTCAGGAATAATAGCGAATGTTTTTTAAGGTGTGGCTGTTTTCAGGTTGAAAGGGAGATTTTGTTGGCGCAACTTAACAAAACATTCGACCAAAAAAATTTCAGTCTGATACTTTATCTTTGCGTAAAAAGGGACTACAGGCTTGAGAGATCAGAAGGAAAACATTTCCTACCGGTGGGGAATTAAAAAAAATTAACAGAAAGAAAGAGGGAAAGCGGAAAAGTTTTTTCTCTCTGACGAAAATATTATCCTCCGGTGATACGCCAGTAAAACTGTGATGCGCTGTTTTGACTGGCGTAACAGGGATGATTAACTGTCTGTTAACTGAACGTTAATTGCACCTTAGCTGCCTGACTTTTATCGCTGGCCATCTCCAGTGCTTTAACCACATCCTGCTGTGGAAACTCCGCAGAAAGCAGCGGCAGGGGATTAATTCGTCCACTCTCCAGCCAGCGAACCGCAATCTCAAACTCATTGATAAAGCGGAAAGAACCTGCCAGCTCAATCTCTTTGGTAAGAAGCGATCCAAGGGGAAAATCAACGGAGGCAGCACCCATTCCCAGTTGAACGATTCGTCCTTTAGGACGAGTAAAACTCACGGTTGAGGCAATGGCCGCAGGCGAGCCGGAGGCTTCAAAGCAGACGTCAAAGTAACCGCCGTTTTCCTGCCAGTGGCTCAGGGTGGAGAGATCGCTGGGATCGGCAACGCTGGATGCGCCCATCTCAAGCGCCAGCGCACGGCAGCGCTCGCTCATATCGGTGGCAACAATTTCAGAGGCACCTGCGGCAAAAGCTGAGGCAATGACCAGACAGCCAATGGGACCGGAACCGGTGACCAGCACTTTTTTACCGACCAAATCCCCCGCCTGGTGAACTGCGTGTAAGGCCACCGCCAGCGGCTCGGCAAAGGCAATCACCCTCGACTCGGCTTGATCTGAATATGTCACACACTGGGCAGGGGTAACGGCAACGTAGCTGGCGAAACCTCCCTGCACATGGGGGAAGAACTGCGCACTGCCCATGAATTTCATGGTTCTGCAAAGGTTCTGTTTACCGGAGAGGCAAAATTCGCAGTGATTACAGGGATGCGAAGGATTGACCGCCACACGCTGGCCTGGCTGAAGCCCGCTTTGGGGCGGTGCTGCGGCTATGCGGCCGACAAATTCATGGCCCAGTGTCATCGGCTCTTTAAGCACCGACATCCCTGCGCGGCCATGCTGGAAATAGTGGATGTCAGATCCACAAATTCCGCCGCGTTCCACCTGGACCAGTACCTGGTCATCCCCGCATTCCAGCGTACGCTGCTGGTTACTAACTTGATAAGCAGCCGTAACCACACTGGCAATAATCTCTTGTTTCATGACAAATCCTCAAATCCGGACAGGGAGTTCAGCAGTCATAAAAGCGTAGTTGAAGTCCGTCGACAATAACGTGAACCCACAAGGATTACGGGCTGATAAAGAGCTAAGCCAGCTCGACTTCAGGTATTGCCAGCCGCAGGGGGAGTGGAGGGCGGGGCTACAGGGGGCCGCAGGCGTGCGGCTGGAAGAGGGGGCATTAAAGCAGCATCGGCAGGGTAACGCTGGCGGTTTCCTGGCTGCGCCTGGCATAGGCCGGATCGCATTTAAGTAACGACATCACTACCAGCTCCACCAGCAGCATCACGCCCACTTTGGAGTTCAGCGCCCCGGCGGTAAAGGGGCCTTCTGGTTTTGCGGCAACCAGCACCACATCGGCCAGATTCGCCAGCGGACTGCGCGAGGTATTGCTCATCACGATGATTTTGCTGTCGCGTTTTTTCGCCTGCTCAACGACATAAAGCACGTCTCTGGTGGAACCGGAGCTGGAGATGGCGAGGGTGACATCGCCCTGCGTCAGGCTGATACAGTTCATTGCGGCGGAATGGATATCGGTAAATGCCTGAGACGGAATACCCAGACGCATCAGCTTATAGTGCAGGTAATCGCCGACGGTCGCACTGGCAGCAATACCGAAAATCTGGATCTGGCGGGCATGATGGATAAGTGCCGCCGCGGTTTCCAGGTCCTGGCGCTTAATCAGCTTGCCAGTGTCATGCAGCGAGAGGGCGCATTCATCAATCAGGGTGGCAATATCATCGCGTTCGCCCTCAACGGGAGCCGGAGAAGATTGCTGAATATCAAACGCCAGCGCCATTTTAAATTCGGTAAACCCCTTACAGCCAAGATGCCGGCATAACCGTGTAATGCTGGCCTCACTGGTCTGGCTCTCGCGTGCAAGTTCCGTGATGGTCATATAGAGCACCCGTTCTGCGTGCTGAGCAACAAACCCGCCCAGTTTCTGCAACGTCGGGCTGAGCCCCGGCATATCGAGCCTCAGGTTCAACAGTACGTTCTCTTTGTCGTTCATCCGATCCTCTTTTCTTCCCTGATGGGAGGGTAAGTGTGGCCTGCGTGCAGGAGATTCTCCAGCGGATTATACATTTTGTGGAGATAATCAAATCCTATGAAAATAATTATTTTCTTATGATTGATGTGTGATAAAAATTATCACCACAGTCAATTCCATTGAGGAAAATTTTCATGTCGATATTTCGCAGCAGTGGCGAGAGTGTCTGGTTTGAAAAAGCACAGCGCTTTGGCAAGTCATTCATGTTGCCGATCGCGGTGCTACCGGCAGCAGGTTTGTTACTCGGTATCGGCGGCGCGCTCTCCAATCCGAATACCCTGACCGCTTATCCCTTCCTCAATATCGCCTGGCTACAGGGTATTTTTGCGGTGATGAGCAGTGCCGGAACCGTGGTCTTTGCCAATCTGGCCGTGCTGTTTGCCGTGGGTGTGGCTGTCGGCCTGGCACGCAGTGATAAAGGCACGGCCGGGCTGGCCTCGTTACTGGCGTTCCTGGTGATGAACGCCACCATCAACGCGTTGCTGACGCTGACGGGAAAGCTGGCCGCCACGAACCCGGGTGCGGTGGGTCAGGGCACCACGCTGGGGATTCAGACGCTGGAGACCGGCGTCTTCGGTGGGGTGGTTGTCGGGCTGGTCAGTGCCTGGCTTCATCAGCGCTATAACAAAAAGTCCCTGCCGCAATTTCTGGGTTTTTTCGGCGGTTCAAGGTTTGTCCCGATAGTCTGTTCCTTCGCCGGGATTCTGCTGGGTGGCGTGATGGTGGTGATCTGGCCCCATTTTCAGAAAATCATCTTCGGTCTTGGCGGGCTGGTGGATCAAACAGGCTATATCGGCACCTTCCTCTACGGCTTTATCCTGAGAATGCTGGGGCCGCTGGGGTTACACCATATCTTCTATCTGCCGTTCTGGACCACCGCGCTGGGCGGCAGTGAAATGATTAACGGCCATCTGGTTGAGGGAACGCAACGGATTTTCTTTGCGCAACTGGCCGATCCCACCACCACCCAGTTCTATGCCGGTACATCCCGCTTTATGTCCGGGCGCTTTATTACCATGATGTTTGGCCTGCTGGGAGCCTGCCTGGCGATGTATCACACCGCGAAGCCTGAGAACAAAAAGCGTGTGGGCGGCCTGTTACTGTCAGCGGCGCTCACCTCGTTTCTGACCGGGATCACCGAACCCATCGAATTTTCATTCCTGTTTATCGCGCCGCTGCTTTATGTCCTGCACGCCTTTTTCGATGGCCTTGCCTTTATGCTGGCACACATGCTGCACATCACCATCGGGCAGACATTTTCCGGGGGGTTTATCGATTTTATCCTGTTCGGCGTATTGCAGGGCGAAGCCAAGACGCACTGGATGCTGGTGCCGCTGGTCGGCATTCCCTGGTTCTTTCTTTATTACTATTCGTTCCGCTACCTGATCACCCGTTTCAGGTTGAAAACGCCGGGCAGGGAAGATGACACCTCATCCACTGCGCCCAACGTAAAAGTGACAGGGTCACGCGCATCTCAGGTGATTACTGCCCTGGGCGGGGAAACCAACATAGCGGAGCTGGACTGCTGCGCCACAAGATTACGGGTGACGGTTCACGACGCCGGGCGGGTGGATGAAGCGCAGTTAAAACAGACCGGCGCGCGTGCCGTGGTACAGCATGGCAAAGGGATTCAGGTTATTTATGGTCCCCATGTGACGGTAATCAAGAATGAAATTGAGGAGATGTTAGCCATATGAATCGTTCGATGCTGAAAACTGTTCAGGGGCAGCTGATAGTGTCTTGTCAGGCACTGGAAGATGAGCCGCTGCACAGTGATTTTATCATGAGCCGGATGGCCCTGGCGGCGCATCAGGGAGGGGCTGCCGCTATCCGGGCGAACAGCCAGCAGGATATCAAAGCGATAAAGCAGCTGGTGGATCTGCCGGTGATCGGCATTCTGAAGAGGAATTATGCTGGCAGTGAGGTCTATATCACCGCAACGCTGCGTGAAGTGGAAGAGCTGATGGTAGCTGCACCAGAAATGATTGCCCTTGATGCCACTTCCCATTCCCGCCCGGATGGCGTGCCGCTGGAACAGCTGGTCAGTGATATCCGAAGGCTTTATCCGCAGCTATTGCTGATGGCTGATATTGCCACGCCTGAAGAAGCGCGCACGGCCTCGGCGCTGGGCTTTGACTGCATCGGCACCACGCTGCACGGCTACACCCGCGAAACGTCCGGTAAAATGCTGCCTGAGGATGACTTTGCCTTTCTGCGCGAGGTGCTGTCCGTGGTGGAAAAACCGGTGATCGCCGAGGGTAACATTACCACCCCGGCGATGATGGCCAGATGTCTGGCCCTGGGGGCACATGCCGTGGTGGTTGGCGGGGCCATTACCCGGCCTCAGCAAATCACCGCCCGGTTTGTGGCGGCGTTGCCTGGCGGGATGCGCTGACCTGCTACAGTCAGCGGCATGCGCCTTATTCAGTAGCCAAAACGGCGCTTACGCAGCCGGTGCAGGCAAGAGAGTTCTGCTTCTCCGGCATTGCGTGAGGCGGTCAGGATGACCTGTTCACTGTTGATCGTCCACCCGGCGTTGTCGCTATCCCAGTTTGCTATCACTCTGGGTTCCAGCGTCAGCTCAAGGGTCTGACTTTCGTCAGGTTGCAGCTCAACCCGGGCAAACGCTGCCAGCCGGGGCGGGGCTGACCGACTGGCTGGCTGAACATAGATCTGAGGAATATCTGCACCGGCACGCTGCCCTGTGTTGGTCAGGGTCAGAGTGACATGCAATCCGGCGTTATCCTCATAAGCACTAAAGGCTGTCCAGGCAAAGGAGGTATAACTCAGGCCGAAACCAAACGGGAACAGCGGTTTTTGTTGCGTGCGGGCAAACCAGCGGTAGCCCACATCAGACCCTTCAACATCATAATCAATATGACGTATCCCTCCTTTAACCGGTGCGCCGGGCAACGAAGTGGTGGTCGTTGGGTCAATTTGCTCCGGCGTGGGCAACTGCGACTCATCCGCCGGAAAAGTGACCGGCAGGCGTCCGGAGGGATTGACCCGCCCGAACAGGACGCCTGCAATAGCCTCGCCGCCGCCAGAACCCGGATACCAGGCCTCAATCACTCCCGCCACTTTATCCAGCCAGGGCATTGTCACCGGGCCACCGGTTTCCAGCACCACAATCACTGTCTGGTTGGCTGCGGCCAGCCCATCAATCAGCTGATTTTGCGCCTCGCTCAAAGAGAGGCCTTCGGCATCCAGTGCTTCCGAACGCCACTCTTCGACAAAAACAATCACCGCATCAGCTTCAGAGGCCTGCCCGATCGCTTCCGCGGCATTTTCACCGCTGAGATAAACAACTTCAGCCGCGCCTGATTCCGCACGGATGGCATGCAGGGGAGAAGAAGGGTGATAGACCTTCTCTGTGGCAATACCCATAAAATCGATGCCCGGCAGTTTCAGGCTGCCCACCGGCGTCACGGCGGAGGATCCGCCACCTGCCAGCACGCCAGCATCTGCATGTGCGCCTGTGACTAACAGCTTCGCGGCACCTTTTCGCAGGGGCAGACAATTGCCTGCATTTTTCAGCAGTACGATCCCCTGTTCCGCTTCACGCTGCGCCAGCAGCCGGTGAGCCATGTAATCAATACTGCCCCCCGGTATGGCTGGCTGATCTATGGCCCCCACTGCAAACAGGCTGCGGAGAATACGGTGAATCATCTCATCGATGCGGCTTTGCGGAACGTCACCGGCTGCCACCGCCTCGCGCAGCGGGTCAGCGAACCAGACCTTTTCATCAAGGTTAGCGCCGGACTGCACATCAAGCCCCGCCAGCGCGGCCTTCGTGGCAGAATGGGTCGCTCCCCAGTCTGACATCACCCAGCCAGCAAACTGCCAGTCGCTCTTCAACACTCTGTTCAGCAGGAAATCATTTTCAGAGGCCCATTCGCCGTTAACCAGGTTATACCCCGGCATCACTGAGCCGGGCTTGCCGATCTCAATTGCCAGTTCAAACGCCAGCAAATCGGATTCACGCAGGGCAGCTTCGCTGATATCAGAGCTGACCACCACACGGCCGGTCTCCTGTGAGTTAACAGCGAAGTGCTTGACGGTAGAAACCACATGCTGAGACTGAATTCCCTTTACGGAATGCCCGGCCAGCACTCCTGTCAGCAGCGGATCTTCAGAGATGTACTCAAAATTTCTGCCACCACGCGGTTCACGGATAAGATTTGCTCCGCCTGCCAGCTGGACGTTAAATCCTTTGGCAAAGGCTTCACGTCCCACTACTTCACCGGTGCGTTCAGCCATAACAGTATTAAACGTTGCCCCGAGCAGCAGGCCGGAAGGCAGCGCTGTGGCGTTGTCTCCGGGCCTGACGTTGCCCAGCGCGGAGACGCCAAGGCTGGCATCAGACTGTTGTAAAGGGGGAATGCCCAGGCGGGGAATGCCTGGGTAGTAAGCAGCGGAACCAATTGCCCCTTCAGGAAGGGGCTGGTTATGCATTGGGATGGCCATCGGGCCGGAAAGCCAGGCGAACTTCTCATCCTGCGTCATCTCATCGACAACGAGCCTGGCTTTTTCATCGGCTGTCAGGCCTTTTTGCTGCCAGCAATATTTCATCAACTCACTCCTTGTTGGGAAACATCCTTAAAGCGTGCCGGTACCGCCATCTGAACACCATACCTGACCAGAGGTATAGCTACTCTCGTTGGAGGCCATAGTGACATAAAGTGGCGCAATTTCAGCAGGCTGGCCAGGACGGCCCAGCGGCGCAGAAGCACCAAATTCTTTCACTTTTTCCTGAGGCTGGCCACCGCTGGACTGTAGTGGAGTCCAGTATGGGCCTGGAGCTACGGCATTAACACGGATGCCTTCTTTACCCAACTGTTGAGCCAGAGATTTGGTAAAGGCAACAATAGAGGCTTTAGTCTGGGCATAATCCAGCAGAATTTCACTGGGCTTATAAGCCTGCACGGAAGAAGTGTTGATAATAGAAGCACCCCGTGGAAGATAATCCAGAGCGGCTTTGGTTATCCAGAACATGGCATAGACGTTGGTTTTAAACGTCGCGTCAAAATCTTCAGTGCTTAAGGTGCGGATAGATTCATTAAATTGCTGACGACCGGCATTATTAACCAGTATATCCAGCCCGCCTAATTTACTGGCGGCTTCTTTAACCAGTGAGATACAGAATTCTTCTGAGCGAATATCACCAGGCAGGGCAACAGCTTTACGGCCCTCTGCTTCGATAAGCTTAATAACTTCGGCAGCATCCGACTCTTCTTCTGGCAGATAACCGATGGCTACGTCGGCACCTTCACGAGCGTAGGCAATAGCCACTGCGCGACCAATACCGGAATCTCCGCCGGTAATCAGTGCTTTACGGCCAGCAAGTCGACCCGATCCGCGGTAGCTTTTTTCACCGTGGTCCGGCACCGGGACCATTTTACTTGCCAGACCCGGAACGGGCTGTGGCTGTTCCGGGAATGGCGGAACCGGGTACTCAATGGATATGAGGGATTTTTTATCCTGAATTGTCATGTTTTACTCCTTCGTTATCGCTTAAGTGATAATAAGCCTGGCACAATTGTGAAATATGTCACATTAATCTGCTAAAAAAATTCCCCTCAGCGTTTAGCTGGCGATTAATTGGGCAGGCGACCTAAGAAATGCGAAATATATTTTTATATTCCGCCAGGGGGAATTTCGCGTGACAATATTGTGCCTGATTTTCTCAACGCGCCGGTTGGGGCTTTATTAAAGAACGGACCGTTTCTTCTGCAAAATAATAATAAGTTTTACAAAATATGAACCGGCTTGTTTATGCGTCAAATCTTTGCCAGGGTAAAACTGTGAAATCTCTGTTTGCGGTTAACAGTAAGGTAAAAGTATGAAACGTGATGTGCTGAGTGAAGAGTATTACGACGAAGTTTGCCGGGTGATTGGCGATGCGGTGATTGTGCTGGCAGAGAGCGGCTACAACACCCATCGCGAGGCACTGACTAATCTGCTGATGAAAACCCGCCACGATCGTGCAGATGCCGATCGCGACGAGCAAAAAGTCCTTGAGCACGCTATCCGTCTTATCAAGCCCGAATGAGGCTTCCCCTGAACAGGCCTCAGCGTTACGCTTCCCCAGCCTGTCAGTCATGACGGGCCGTTTTCCACCCCAGAGCGTAAGCGACTTCGGTTGCCAGAAGCTCAAGCGATCGCAGGATATAAGCATGGGGAGGATCGATGGAGTGAACCTGGAACGAGATATCGGTAGCCCTGGCTGCGGCGGAATCCTGCCCCAGTGAATAAACGACCTGTTCAGGCGAACCCAGATGGACATCAAAGGCGGCAATATAATCATCCAGCGAAGACCCTGAAATCAGGTGACCTGCCGCGCGGTGCTGGGCTGCCTGAGCAGAAAGGCCACTGACTGCAAAAGCACGCGCCTCTGCTCCATTATCAGTGACGAACACGGTACGGGAGGCCAGGATCCGGGGTTCGACACCGGCGGGCAATGAGGCCAGGTAAGCGTCGATCATCGGATTCTGGATATCATCCAGCGGCAACAGCGGCTGTTCTGCCGGGCGGGGCTGAGTGCGTGAGAGCATCAGACCATGACCTGCGGCGCCTGCACGTGCGGCACCCGCTACGGAAAAAGTCGCCTGCCAGACCCTTTCCGCCAGCTGCGGCGCGGGAGGATAGAGACGATTATCAGGGTGCGCCAGCGTCTCTCCACGCCAGGCCGCAAGCAGCGTTTCAAGATTGCGGGAGAATGCCTCAGCGCGCCGATCGAGAGTCAGCCCAAAGGGTAGAAAAGAGGTTGGCGTACCCCCTGAACCCAGGCCAATTTCCAGTCGGTGATTGCTCAGCAAATCCAGCACAGCCGCATCCTCAGCCACCCGCAAGGCATTCTCCAGAGGCAGGGTAATGATGGCCGTTCCCAGCCGGATTCGGGAAGTCTGCGCCGCCACGCTGGCGAGGAACAGCAGCGGCGAAGGCAGCCCCCCTTCATTTTCATGAAAATGGTGTTGCGCAATCCAGGCGTTATCGTAGCCAAGCCGCTCGGCATGTTGAATTTGCAGCGTGGCCAGATGATAGCGTTCCCTGGCGCTGGTCTTATCCAGCAGACGGGTAAAAAAACCGATTCTTTTGCTCATAAGGCTTCCTTTAATAACGGCATAGTGTCAGGAGAGTGGCGGAGATCACTCAGGGTGGCAGAGCGGTTGATACTTGCCTGAAGGTCGGTGAAAACAGCGCTGTAGCTGTCAATATCAGGCGTCTGTATGCCGGGGGTGAAGTAAGGAAATCAGCTAAAGATTGTCGTCAACCGGATAACAATCTTCCTCTGATGGCCCCACAGGCCCCCGTCTGACAGGCTCAGTCAGATAAAATCAGGCTTGTGCCAGGAAAGTCTGCATACCTGTGCCAGGCTTAAGGGAACACCGTAGAAAACGGCTTAGTCTGAAACATTAAGGAGATACAATGAAAAAGTTGATGGTACTGGCTGCGATACTGGCCTTCAGCGGCAATGTTATGGCCGCAGAGGGTGGCTACAAAACGGGTGAAGCACCGCCACCGCCACATCAAAAGGACCAGGGCTATAAAGGCTCAGAAGATACGGCTGAAAGTTCCGTGGAATCTGTTCGCACCCAGCGCGACAACGCGTGGGTCACAATGGAAGGGTATCTGATCAAAAAAACCGGCAAGGATAGTTACGATTTCCGCGATAACACCGGCACGATCAAAGTTATCGTTCCCCACGCCGCCTTTGATGGCAAGGAGTACACCGCTAAAGATAAGATGCGCCTTAGCGGTTATGTGAAAGGCAAGGGTGAAGCTCGCCATATCCAGGCGCAGCAGATCAGAAAACCTTAAGCCTGCTGGTGTTCAGATAGCGCCGCTGATGGCGCCGCGCCCTGAATCCATTGACGGGTTCAGGGCGGGGAGATCCCCGACCTGCACCATCTGACATCCGGGCCGCGACCCAGGTGGTGTCAGTTTCCCCCCTCATTTTACTTTCCCTTTCAGTACCCAGAATGCCCAACTGTTATAAGCCACCGTCATCGGAATAATGATGGCCAGCCCCGTCAGCACAAACTGTTGGGTCACAGGTCCGGATGCAGCCTCTTTCAGGCTTAAGGTTTCCGGGATCAGCCAGGGATAAAGCGCCATCATCGCCAGCAGCATCAGGCAGGTCATTAACAGTAGCACTGCCATTAAAGGCATCAGCAGCCGGCTGCCGTGCAGAAAGCAGGGAATAGCTACACCCAGGGCTAATCCGGTCAGCAACAGAAGCTTTCCTGCCAGCAGACTCCAGGCTGCCAGAAACCGGCCGGGCATAAGCAGACAGAGGGAGAGTATCAGGATCAGGGTTGCCACCAGAAAAAGGCTTGCCAGCAGACTGGCCTGACGCCCCGTTTCTCCCTGCAGCCGCCAGCGTACCCAGCAGCAACCCATCAGCAGATATCCCGTCATCGCAGCGGCTCCGCACAGCACCGTAAACAGGGTAAAGAATGAAAATGTTCCCCCCGGCGCAACGCCCCCGAAGATACTCCCTGCCAGCATCCCCTGAAGAAAAGCCGTCAGCGCGGAGGAGCAGATAAAAAGCGTATCTAACCTGCGTTGCGCCCTGGGTGAAGCCTGATCCCGGTACTCAAGGGCCACAGCACGGAGGATCAAAGCCAGCAGCATAGCGAACAGCGGCAGGTAAAGTCCGCTCAGTATCTGGCTGTAAGCCGCAGGAAACAGCGCCAGCATTGCGCCACCCGCCAGCACCAGCCAGGTTTCATTCGCGTCCCACACCGGCAGAATGGAAGAGGCCAGCCTGCGCCTGTCATCCGCATCGATAAACCAGGCAAACAGCATCCCCACGCCAAGATCCGTGCCGTCCAGCAGCACATACATCAGCAGTGAGAAGCCGATGATACCGGCAGATAAATTGACGGGATCAGGCATGGTCGTGCTCCTTTTCTGGCCCGGTGATTTCATCATCATGCGCGGTGGCAACGTAACGCATAAAGTAACGCAGCCCTGAAAAGAAGGCGAAAGCGTAGATAATCAGGATTGCCGTAGCGGAGGTGAAAACCTGAAGAGCCGTAAGCGTGGAATGGCTTTCAGAGGTGCGTAATATCCCCCAGACGGTCCACGGCTGGCGACCCACCTCGGTGACCACCCAGCCGGAGAGCATGGCAATAAACCCCGCCGGAGACATCACGACCAGCACCTTTAACATCCTCTGTGAAGTGAACAGCCGGTTGCGTAACCGCATAATCAGGGCCGTACCACTGACAATCAGCATCAGAATGCCCAGCCCGACCATTATTCTGAAGGCGAAGAAGACCGGAAGCACCGGGGGGATATCGGCTGCAGGAAATTCGGAAAGCCCTTTGATATGCCCGTGGAGATTATGCCGCAGGTAGAGGGATCCCAGTTGTGGAATGGCCAGTTCAGCATGATTAACGGCTGCGCTCTGATCGGGCAGGGCAAAGAGCCGGATCGGTTCTCCTTGCCCTGCCGGGGGCTGACGCCAGCTTCCCTCAATTGCAGCCATTTTTTGTGGTTGGTATTTCAGCGTATTTTCCCCGTGAAGGTCACCGGTAATGATCTGCACGGGGAGCAGGATCGCCGCCAGCCACATGGCGCAGGAGACCATGACTCTGGCGCCACTGCTCTGAATACCTTTGAGCAGGCGCCAGGCACCCACGCCGGCAATCAGAAAAGCGGTGGCTATCAGGGAGGCCAGGATCATATGCGTCAGACGCCAGGGAAAGGAGGGGGCACGCAGAATAGTCAGCCAGCTTTCGGGATGGAAGATCCCGGCATCATCCAGCGTGAAGCCGGTGGGGGTCTGCATCCAGGAGTTGGCGGCCAGGATCCAGAAGGCACTGATCAGCGCCCCCAGAGCGACCAGCAGCGTGACCGCAAAATGAATGCCTGGCCGGATCCGCCCCAGGCCAAAAATCATCACCCCGGCCAGCGCGGATTCTAAAAAAAATGCCACCAGCACCTCATACAGCATCAGCGGGCCAAGTATGCCCCCAACCCTGAAAGCAAAAGGTGCCCAGTTGGTGCCAAACTGGAACTCCATGACCACTCCGGATACGGCGCCAACGGCGGTGGTAAAACCAAACACCTTGAGCCAGAAGCGATAAAGGTCGTAACAGACTCTGTTTCCGCGAAACAGCCACATCCCCTCAAGAAAAACCAGAAACTGAGCCAGCCCCAGCGCAAAAGCGGCCAGCACGATGTGCAGGCCTATGGTAAAGGCAAATTGACCCCGGGAGAGCAGCAGGGCCAGTGCTGATTCATGCATGAGTATCTTTGCCGCTGTAGCGGGTGATGGGTTTTTCTGGCGCTTTTTCCATTGAGGCAGAAAAAGCACGCACGGCGGAGAGTAACGGCGTTACAGCCCGCCAGAGATCCTCATCCCTGAGCAGTTTAATCATCCCTTTGATCCCCGGCGCTCCCTGCTGCTGGGTGGAATCTGACTGACGGCTGAGCGCGTTGGCTCCGTCGGTCAGCGCCATCAGCAGTTGGTTAAAACGCTCAGGGGGCACCCGTGAAAGCGCCATCAGTAACAGGGAGATATTCTGCACAGCCACCTGAGAGCCGGGCTGATTTAATCCGCCTACCACCACTTTGGCAATATCGGTATTGGCGCAAACCAGGTCGTTAGCCAGCCTGAGAAAACCATGCTTGTGCAGGTTTTCCAGCAGCGTGCCCAGAGCTTCACCGGCATCGGGCTCTGTGCGGGTAGGGGGAACCTCATATTGCATACGTTCAGCCATTAAAATTTCTCCGGGTGGTCGGTGTGTTCAGGCGGAAGGGTGTAACCCTCCTGCTGCCATTTATCCTCGATGGGAAGGTGGGTAAGGGGCGTACGCTTACCGTAGCGGAAGTTATCTCGCGGCAGCGGACTCCGTTTCAGTGAGCGGTTCAGTTTCTTCATAAAAACGGCAATTTCTTTGTAGGCGGGGGTGTTGACGTCAGGATCGTGGTGATCGCCGGTCAGCAGGTTGATACCGGGTTTACCGTGATGAATAGGCATAAACAAAATATTGCCTGCCATCCTTTCTGTCACCACAACTGGCACCTCTACCGTCCCCCTGCGGGAAGTCAGGGAGACCCAGTCCCCTTCATGCAGATCGCGGGCTTTAGCAAGATCGGGGCCGATCTCCACATACCAGTCAGGCGATAGCGACAGCAGCCGGTTTCCCTTGCCGCTCTGATTGGTTGACTGGAAATGCTCCAGCATACGGCCATTATTGAGGATCAAGTCGTAATCAGCATCGGCTTCTTCGTCTGGTGATTTCCAGCTGAGAGGGTGAAGCTTTGCCTTGCCATCGGGAAATTTGAACCTGTCGGTATAGAGCAGGGGCGTATCATTTCCCTCTGCGTCAACCGGCCACTGTTGGGATTGCCAGCCTGATAACCGGGCGTAGCTGACACCGGCAAAAATCGTCGCTATGCTCGCGGCTTCAGCCATAATCTGTGCCGGATCGGTGTAGTACCAGGGATGCCCAAGGCGTGAGGCCAGATCGGTAAGAATTTCCCAGTCAGGCCTGCTCTGGCCCAACGGGGGCATAACCTGATAAAACCGCTGTATCCGCCGCTCCGTATTGGCAAACGTGCCCTCTTTTTCCACGCTGGGGCAGCCCGGCAGAACCACGTCGGCAAATTCTGCGGTACGACTCATAAAGATATCCTGTACCACCATAAACTCCAGACCGCTGAAAGCCTGATGCACATTCGTCGAGTCAGCATCGGAGAAGGCCGTTTCTTCACCGATGATATACATCGCTTTGATTTTTCCCTCTGCGGCTTCCTGCACCATTTTGAAGTTATCCGCGCCCGCCTTATCCGACAGTGCCTGCGGATCCACGCCCCAGGCCCTGGCCCATTTCTCACGCATGGCCGGGTCGGTGACTTTCTCATAGCCCGGATAGACATTACTCAGACAGCCAAAATCACTGGCACCCTGCACGTTGTTATGCCCGCGCATAGGATAGCCACCGGTTCCCGGCAGGCCGTAGTTTCCGGTGACCAGCAGCAGGTTTGAGAGCGCGGTACTGTGATCCGCCCCATGACTGTGTTGGGTAATGCCCATTGCCCACAGAATACACATGCTGGGCGCCCGGCCAATCATCTCTGCGGCTTCGGTCATCTCTTCCACGCTGAGACCGGTTAATTCACTGGCGTATTCCAGGGTGAAGGGGGCGAGGGAAGCGCGATAAGCCTCAACATCGTTGACTTTTTCCGCCAGGAAAGCCTCATCGGCATAGCCGTGGTCAAACATATAGCGTGCCATCGCGGAAGCCCAGACCATATCGCTGCCTGGCTTAATGCGCAGATAGCTGTCAGCCCGCTCCGCCATTTCATTACGACGGGGATCGACGACCAGTAATTTCTGCCCGTGGAATTTATGCGATTGTTTGATTTTGGAGGCGATAACGGGATGATTCTCGGCGATATTGCTGCCAACGATAACGATCAGGGCCGTTTTCTGCAGATCGGTGATGCTGCCAGCATCACCGCCATAGCCCACGGTACGAAACAGACCTTCGGTTGCCGGGTTCTGACAGTAGCGAGAAGAGTTATCCACGTTATTGGTGCCAAAGATCAGCCTGGCGATTTTTTGTGTCAGATAGGCTTCCTCGTTGCTCGCCTTGCTTGACCCTATAAATCCAATGCTGTCTCCCCCGTCACGGGCGGCAATTTCACGCAGTTTACGGGCAACCAGGTTCAGCGCTTCGTCCCAGCTTGCGGGCCGGAAGCGCCCATTTTCTCTGATCAGCGGGGTGGTCAGGCGTGTCGGGCTGTTGACAAAATCCCAGCCAAATTTCCCTTTCAGGCAGGTTGAAATACCGTTAACGGGTGCATCCACCACCGGTTGTATCTTCAGGATATGGCGATCGCGGGTCCACATCTCAAAACTACAGCCCACGCCGCAGTAAGTGCAGACCGTTTTGGTCTTTTTGATTTCATGCTGGCGCATGGCCATATCAATCTTGGAAACGCCGGTGATCGGCTCCATCCCGATGGTAGTCTCAAGAGATTTTACAAAATCAATCAACGGCCTTTTCAGATCTGCGGGCATAGCGGTAAAAGGGCCGGCATCGGGCTGCATCGTTTTTTCCAGCAGCGCATTACAGGGACAGACTGTCACGCAGTGACCGCAACTGACGCAGCTTGATCCCGCTATCTGTTCGCCTCCGTCCCATAACACACGGGGGTGATCGCTGGTGTAATCAATGGAAAGGGTCTCGTTGACTTCCACAGTCTGGCAGGCCTCAACGCAGCGTCCACAGAGGATGCACTGATCGGGATCGTAGGTATAAAAGGGGTTGCTGTGATCTTTCTGATAAGGCTTGGGTTGATAGGGATAATACTGGATGGGGATATGCATATCGGCAACGGTGTTGTGCAGGGTACAGTCGCCTGTATTGTGCTCGCAGACCGTGCAATAAAGTTCATGCCGGTTAAGAATGCGATCCATTCCCTCCTGCTGGGCCGCCTTAGCCGTTTCCTGCACGCTGGAGATGACCATACCTTGCCTGGTAGTCAGGGAGCATCCCCGCACCAGTTCCCCCTCAAACTGTACCCAACAGACATCACAACTCTGAAGCGGTGACAGTGCCTGATGATAACAAACGTGCGGCAGGGTTTTACCCTGCGCGGTGAGGAAATCAATTAAGGGTTCACCTTCATTACCCGTTAACTGTTCCCCATTAAAAACCAGGGTACATGTTTTTGCGCTCATTACGTTCTCTCTGACACGACATTGCGTTAACGCTTCCCGGCTGTTTGTGCCTTCCACTGGCTTTTTATTCATAATATCTCTGCATTTAGCCTGGGTGCTGTTTAAAGGGTTGTCACGGACCAGGCGGTAAAAAATGGGTAACCAGGTGTGAATTAAATAGCCGTAGCTAAAGCGTAAAAGGCAGGGCAGAATTAAACGCTTTCACCGGTTAACAGGTGATTAAAGTCAGAGATATTCTCGCCAGGTCATTCAGATGTGAAAGGAGGCCAGTGAAAAATAGGTAACTGGCGGGAAAAAAGTTTGGGAAACAAATCAGATAAAAGCTTGGGGGTAGCCCTGGTGAGAAATTTGGGAAGCGTATTGGACAGAATTTTGAGGAAAGGCTGGAGAGAAATTTGGGGAGCGTATTGGACAGAATTTCGAGGACAGGCTGGAGAGAAATTTGGGAAGCGTAGCGAACAGAATTTTGAGGACAGGCTGGACAAAACTTCAGGAAGCAAATGGGCTGGCGCTACGTTCGGGGTTTGCCCAGTGCTACTGTCTGATGCAAACCCCAAAGTGAGTAGTGGATCATCGATAATCTCTTACGTCAACGCTATTTCTTTCCACCTTTACGGCCAGCTTCAGCCGCTTTTTCGGGATTATCTTTAAAGCTTCCTCCACTCTTTCCTCCCTCCTTCTTATCTGATTGAGAACTCTTTCCGGTATCGCTTTTGGCATTTTTTTCGCTGCTCTGTCCGCCTTTTTTTCCTGCTGCAGACGCTTTTTCTTTGTCGTCTGCAAAATTTCCTGCTCCGCCGCGTTGGCCAGTCATAATTGAACCCTCATATTGATTTTTATGTACATTCCCTTTAATTTTCTCCTCCGTCAGTACACTGTTTAAGCTAGGTCCATAAGCCAAATTTTGCAAGAAAAGGTATTGCGGAAAAATATCCGGCAGCGGCCTGGCTAACTAACTGAATAAATGGTATTTGTGCGGAAATAAAAATTCTTACAATTTAAAAAGAATTAAAATTAGAGCTGAAAAATTCAGGCTAATTTTCCTTTAAAAAACTTAAATATTTTTTATTACAGAAAACTAAAAATAAACTCATTAGTTATCATTGAACTATAAAACACGCCCGCTTTATTGGGGGAGTGTTTTTTATACCCCTGATTTTTTCAGGGCGGCCAGCCTTTATTTAGTATTCGCTTTTTTTTACCGCTAATTGTGACCAGGTTCGCATAATTATTTCTTCAGGGCGAGTGCCCACCCGTAGGCTGTGCCAACCGTGCATAAGCTTATTCAGGCTTATTAATGACGTTATGAATTTCTGAGGAGACATCGTGAAAGTACACCATCTCAATTGTGGCTGTATGTGCCCCTATGGCGGGGCGTTATATGACGGGTTCAGTAAAGGCCTTAAAGCTCATCTGGTCTGTCACTGCCTGCTTATTGAAACAGCGAGCCACGGCCTGGTACTGGTCGATACGGGATTTGGCAGTGAAGATCTCAGACCCGCCGGGAGTCGAATCGCGACGTTCTTTAAGATAATGAATAATATTCAGTACGATCGCTCACTGACCGCTTTATCACAGATTCAGGCACTGGGGTTCAACGCCTCTGACGTGCGGCATATTATTCTGACTCATCTCGATTTTGATCATGCCGGGGGCCTCAGCGATTTCCCGCAGGCGCAAATTCATCTTATGCAGCGCGAAATTGATACCTCCCGGCAGCGTCATAGCTGGCTTACGCGTTCACGCTATCGGCCGGGCCAGTGGGGAGCCACATCAGGCTGGGTGGGATATCAGGCTGCCGGTGAAAAATGGTTCGGTTTTGATGCGGTCACGGCGTTAAAAGGGCTGCCCCCTGAAATAGTTATGATCCCTCTGGCTGGGCATACTCTGGGCCATGCAGGTATCGCCATCCAGACCAGTACCGGCTGGCTGCTTCATGGTGGCGACGCCTGGTTTTATCGCGGTGAAAAAGAGGCGGACAACCATCATTGCACCCCCGGGCTGCGCTTTTATCAGTGGATGATGGCAATGGATAACCAGGCCAGAAGGCGTAACCAGCAACGTCTGCGTGAACTCTCCGGGCAGCATGGTGCTGAGATCGCGCTTTTTTGCAGTCATGATGCTCTGGAGTTAAAACAGATGGCCTCTCTTCATCCCTTTTCATCCGCTGGCTCAAATCAGGGTCAGTAATCGCGGATAATAAATGAAATAAACCGCGCATTCTAAAAACAGGGGACGCTTCTACCGGTCGATTTTTATCTTTTTATAAAGCAAAGGAGAGAGATAAACAGGCAATCAATATTCATCGCCTGGATGAAAAGCCTGAATCTGTCCTATGCTTGAGAACCAGACCGCATAATTCCGAGGAGATAATGATGAGCAGCAACAATGATATTCTGGCTTCGCAAAACAGCATTTCACCAGCAGATTATCCAAAGCCACCATTCGACCGACAGAAGCAGCCGTTCCCCGGTCTTGCGTCAAAACTGGTTCCCCGTCCGGATCATGGTGAAACCTCTTACAAGGGCAGCGGTCGTCTGCAGGGGCGGAAGGCCCTGATTACCGGCGGTGACTCAGGGATTGGTCGGGCAGCGGCTATAGCGTTCGCCCGTGAAGGGGCTGACGTTGCCATTAATTACCTGCCTGAAGAGGAAGAAGATGCCCGTGAAGTGATTGAGCTTATTCGCGCTGAAGGGCGCAAGGCCGTAGCCATCCCGGGTGATATTCGTGAGGAAGCTTTTTGTCAGCAGCTCGTCAGACAAGCTGGGGAAGAACTCGGCGGGATGGACATCCTGGTGAATAATGCCGGTCGTCAGCAGTTCCGGGAGTCGATAAGAGACCTCTCTACTGAAGATTTTGATGCCACCTTCAAAACAAACGTTTATGCCATGTTCTGGATCACCAAGGCCGCGCTGGACCTGCTGCCCCGCGGTGCATCAATCATCAACACCTCTTCTGTACAAGCCTACCAGCCCAGTGAAACGCTGCTGGATTATGCCCAGACCAAAGCCTGTATTGCCGCTTTTACCAAATCGCTGGCCCAACAACTGGCACCTGAAGGGATCCGTGTTAATGCCATAGCCCCCGGGCCTTACTGGACGGTATTGCAGGCCTGTGGCGGTCAACCCCAGGAGAAGCTGGAGCAATTTGGCGCTCAGGCACCGCTGGGCCGTCCTGGTCAACCGGCCGAGATAGCCGCGCTCTACGTAACCCTGGCTTCCAGTGAAACCAGCTACTGTTCCGGCCAGGTTTGGTGCTCTGACGGCGGCACGGGTACGTTGTAATTTACTTTTTATAAGCTCACTCCCTCAGGATTTCACAACTTCAGGGAGTGATTGCCCTCTCTCTGACCCTCTGGAGCTTAAACATGAAAGCCTTAACCTATCATGGCCCACATAAAGTCAGCGTCGATACGATGCCCGATCCCACTATTGAAGCCTCAGACGATATCATTCTCCGCGTCACCGCCACGGCCATTTGTGGCTCAGATCTGCATCTTTTTCGTGGAAAAATCCCGGGCACCGGCCACGGCGATATCTTTGGCCATGAGTTTATGGGCGAAGTGGTGGAAGCGGGTCGTGACGTGACCGCAGTCGCCAAAGGCGATCGGGTCGTTATCCCTTTTGTAATAGCCTGCGGTGACTGTTTCTTCTGCCATCTCAGCCAGTACGCCGCCTGCGAAAACACCAACAGCGGCAGAGGGGCTATCCTTAACAAAAAAAATATCACCCCACCGGCCGCGCTCTTTGGCTTCAGTAAACTCTATGGTGGGATACCGGGCGGGCAGGCGGAATATGTCCGGGTGCCGAAAGCCAACACCGGCCCCTTTAAAGTGCCCGATTTCCTGCCTGATGAAAAAGTCCTGTTCCTTTCCGATATTCTCCCCACCGCGTGGCAGGCCGTTAAAAACGCGGAGGTGAAGCAGGGCTCCAGCGTGGCGATTTTTGGTGCGGGTC
This sequence comes from Erwinia sp. E_sp_B01_1, assembly GCF_036865545.1. Lineage (NCBI taxonomy): Bacteria > Pseudomonadati > Pseudomonadota > Gammaproteobacteria > Enterobacterales > Erwiniaceae > Erwinia > Erwinia sp. E_sp_B01_1. The sequence goes on from NZ_CP142208.1 coordinate 2,185,347, forward strand.
CGGTCGGTCTTTTGAGTGCAGCCTGTGCCCGGCTGGCCGGTGCAGAGCAGATTTTCATGATTGACCACAATGACTACCGGCTGGAATTTGCCCGCCAGTGCTACGGCGTCATCCCCATTAATTTTGACCAGAATGACGATCCTGCTGCCTGGATTATCGACAATACAACCGGACACCGTGGCGTGGATGCGGTAATTGATGCGGTAGGATTTGAAGCGAAAGGCAGCCTGACGGAGACCGTATTAAGCACGCTGAAAATAGAGGGAAGCAGCGGTAAGGCCCTGCGTCAGTGCATTGCCGCGGTAAGGCGTGGGGGCATCGTTAGCGTGCCGGGCGTTTATGCCGGCTTTATTCATGGATTCCTGTTTGGTGATGCTTTCGATAAAGGGCTGACGTTCAAAATGGGCCAGACGCATGTGCATGCTTATCTGCCGGAGTTACTGGCACTGATCGAAAGTGGCCATCTTAAACCGGAAGAGATCGTTACCCACCACCTGCCGCTGTCGGAAGCCGCGCGCGGGTATGAAATCTTCGAAAAGCGCCAGGAAGAGTGCCGTAAAGTCATTCTGGTACCGGGTATGCGGTCTGAAGAAGCGACATTCTGAGTCTCTTTCTGCATAAGCAATACCGCACCTGAACTCTCCGGTTCAGGTGCATCTCTTCAGGATAAAGAGAGTAACTAAAACAGTCAGTAACATCATGTTGCGGCGGGTATTGTAATAGCCACTAATTGGCCAGGCTAAGGGTTAATTAACCTTTGATATTGAACTAAGTAAAATAAGAGCCGGACAGTCTGTTTTTTTTCAGATATTGGCTAATTGAAGAGGCGTGGGGATTGCCTGATAATAGCTTGTCCTTCCCACTATAAGTTTACTAAAAATGAACAGCAGGCTTAACGGTCTTGATCTTTTACGATCTGTTATTATGATCTTTGGTCCCACCTTCCATGCATCTATGCTCTATAGCGGAGCGTGGGGATTTGACTACCAGCTGCAACGAAACGAATCTGTAGTTGATCTTCTCAATCTCACGCACCCTTTCAGAATGGGATTGTTTTTTATTATCTCCGGCTTTTTTTCCGCTTTAATTATCACTAAAAAAGGCCCACAACATTTTGTCGAAAGCAGAAAGAAAAAACTGATTAAGCCAACGCTGCTTGCAGGTTTAATTACGTTGCCCCTGATTGCATTAGAAATGTATTTTTTGTTCGAAGACACCGATCTGTCTGATTACCTGAGCTACAAGCACCTGTGGTTCCTGGTGGTGCTCTGCCAGTTAAGCCTGCTGCTGATGTCTTCCCCTGCCAGGATAACACGAGGCATATCGGGGCTGGCTCAGCACCTTAACCGGTGGAGCTGGATCGGCATCTTCGCTCTTTTTGCGGCAGTAAACTGTGCATGCGTGGTGATAAGCAAAGTAGCGAGTAATACTCTGCCATCCCTGATACTGGATCTGACCGAGTTAATTAATCTTATCCAGTACACGCCTTACTTTTTTACTGGTATGATTTTGTACTTTCTTAATAAAGATATTTCTGCACGAAGTGCTCTGGCGTTATCTGCGATCTATTTTATCTGGTACCTTTGCAGCGTTATTTTTGAAGGTCAGATGAAATTAGCGTTAAGCCTGAGCAGGGTGGTGGCAGTTCTGGCCATGTGCCTGGCTATTTTTTACACCTTCAAAAATCTTAAAATAAAAGACAGCCCTGCCATATCAGCCTTATCGAAGCTGGCGTTGCCTTTCTATTTAACGCATCTGCCGATTCTAATTTTTTTAGGGTGGGTCTGGAGTGAAAGTGCTTTATCAAAGGATCCCGTGCTCTTTTTAACCTACGCGGTGCTGCTCAATATAGTGCTGAGTTTCTTACTCTCGATGCTGATCAAAAAAAGCCACTCCATGTCACGCCTGTTGGGACTGGCCTAGCAGAAAGCCATACCGGGGATACTAAATCGTCCTGTTCAGTCACCCCCGCCGTGTGTGGGGGTGACCGTGTAAGCAAAGGCTTACTGCTCCCTATTTTAGCTGTTGCTTATCCAGCGACCAGGTTGCACTGCTGACGTTCACTTTTACCGGCAGCAGGCCGATCTGGGTAAACTTATCCGCCAGCTTTTGCTGCTCGCTGAACACTTCCGGCGTCATTCTTTCCGCCCCAAACGGCATACGATCCAGCGCATGTTGCCAGATTGGCTGCGGCAGTCCGGTCGATGCGGATAAGATTCTGGCAGCTTCAGCCGGGTTTTTGTTGGCCCAGTCACTCAGCGTGCCGAGCTGATCAACAACCTGTTTAGCCGTCTGCGGATAAGTATCGGCAAATTTGCGGCTCGCCAGATAGAAGGTGTAGTGCGGGACCAGACCTTCGGCGTTTTTCACCAGGCGAGCTTTGGCATTGGTTTCCACCTCCGCGTAGTAGGGGTCCCAGATTACCCAGGCATCCACCGCGCCACGCTGGAAAGCGGCACGGGCATCAGCAGGGGGGAGATAGACGGGGGTGATATCTTTGTAACTCAGCCCGGCCTTTTCCAGCGCGCTGACCAGCAGGTAATTGACGTCCGAGCCTTTATTCAACGCCACACGTTTACCTTTGAGATCGGCCACGTTATGGATGGGTGAGTTTTCTGGCACCACAATCGCTTCGGTTTCAGGGTTCGCCGGAGAGTGCGCCAGATAGACCAGATCGGCCTGCGCAGCCTGAGCAAAAGTCGGTGGTGCGTCACCGGTGGCGGCTAAATCAATACTGCCGACATTCAGTCCTTCCAGCATCTGCGGCCCGGCGGGAAATTCCACCCAGCGCACGGAAATTCCCTGTTTTTTGAACTCCGCATCCAGCGTCCCCCGATACTTCAGTAACGCAAAAATATTGGCTTTCTGAAAACCAATATTCACGGTTTTTGGCGCGTCTTCGGCCATTGCAGGTGTGATGGAACCGGAGAGTACAGCGGCAATCAGGCCGCTAAGCAGAACCTTTTTCATGATATTTCCCTGAGCAACAATGGAGGTTGATGCAACATAGCAAATACCGGCAAAAGCGCTTAGCGACGAATAATCATAAGCTTAGCTGAAATATTCATGCAGCCTGCCTCAGAGAACCCGCTCCAGAAAACGGCGCGTGCGTTGATGGGCAGGGCGGCTGAGAACCTCTTCAGCGCTGCCAGATTCCACAACTTTTCCATCGACCATAAACACCACACGGTCGGCCACCTGCCGGGCAAAGCCTATCTCGTGCGTGACCACCACCAGCGTCACCCCGGAGCGGGCCAGCTTATTGATCACCTCCAGCACTTCACCCACCAGTTCGGGATCCAATGCTGAGGTCGGCTCATCAAACAGCATCACTTTAGGATTAAGCGCCAGCGCACGGGCGATGGCAATCCGCTGCTGCTGGCCCCCTGAGAGTTCGCGCGGCCAGGCGTGCACTTTCTCGCGCAGCCCTACGGTTTCCAGCAGCGCATAAGCCCGCTCAATGGCCTGTTTTCGGGTCAGCAAACCATGAACCACCGGCGCTTCAATAATGTTCTCAAGCACGGTCATATGGGGGAACAGGTTAAAGTTCTGGAAGACATAGCCCACCTGAATGCGCTGTTTAAGAATGGCGCGCTCTTTTAACTCATACAGCTGGTCACCTTTGCGCCGGTAACCCACATAGTCGCCATCAATCTGGATAAACCCCTCATCCACGCGTTCAAGGTGATTGATGGTTCTCAACAGGGTGGATTTCCCTGAGCCGGAAGGCCCCAGGATCACCGTGACCGTGCCTGGCTCAATGGTCAGGCTGACATCGTCCAGCGCGGTAAAACTGCCATAACGCTTGCTGATGTTGCTGATTTCAATCCGTCCCTGACGGGCTTCGGTATCCGGATGCGGATGCCGGGAGGTGCTGTGAACAGAGGCATGCTGTGGATACAGTTCAATGGCTTCGGACATCATTAACTCCTCAGGGGTCAGGCACGCGCCGCGCGGCGAAACAGGGTAAAGCGGCGAGGGGAAGACTGGCGCACCACACCACGGGAAAAGTAACGTTCCACATAGTGCTGCAGAATGGAAAGTACGGTGGTGATCAGCAGATACCAGATGCTGGCGACCATCAGCAGGGGGATCACCTGCTGGGTACGGTTATAGAGCACCTGCACGGTGTAAAAGAGTTCCGGCATCGACAGCACATACACAATCGAGGTGCCTTTAGCGAGGCTGATCACTTCATTAAAGCCGGTGGGCAGGATCGCACGTAGCGCCTGCGGCAGGATGATGCGAAACGTCCTGCGATGCGGTGGCAGACCAAGCGCCGCTGCCGCTTCATGCTGCCCCTGTTCAACGCCTGCAATGCCGCCACGGATGATTTCTGCTGTGTAAGCACCCTGCACCAGCGACAGCCCCAGCACGGCGACCGAAAACTGATCCAGCAGGTCGGTAGTGGCATGACTGAAAAAGGTCACGGACGTGAACGGAATGCCCAGAGAGAGCGAGTCATAAAGGTAAGAGAAGTTATAAAGGATGATCAGCACCAGCAGTAACGGCAGGGAACGGAACAGCCAGATATAGCCCCAGGCCAGCGCATTCAGCAGCCAGGATTGGGACAGGCGGGCGAGGGCCAGAGCAGTGCCGATCAGGGTGCCAAAAAGGGTGCCCAGCAGCGTCAACAACAGGGTTTTCCCCAGGCCGCTCAGGATCGCCGGGTCAAAGAAATAGTGGGCAAATACGCCCCATTCCCAGCGGGCATTGGTGGCGACAGACTCAATAATCCCCAGCAGGATAAACAGCGAGAACAGCGCCCCGGCGAGCCGAAATGGATAGCGGGCGGGCACCACTTTCAGCCGGGGGTGCCCGGCCTCTGGGGAGGAAAGGTGGCTCATGGCTGATTCCTCAGGCGCTGCATTTCACAGGGCTGTTAATGGTCAGGGTTTTGGTAAAGGGTAACCGGCCATCAAAAGGGGGCCGGGAATAATGCTCAGGATCCAGTGAGGTATCGAACTGCGGCTGATACCCGTGAGAGAGATAGAGCCTCACGGCCTCTGGCTGACGAAAACCGGTGGTCAGAAAAAGTTGCTGATAACCCTGAAGCAGCGCCAGCCGCTCCAGCTCCAGCAGCACCCTCTGAGCAAGTCCCTGACGGCGCATGGAGCGGTGAGTCCAGATCCGCTTCAACTCGGCGGTTTCAGCGTCGTAACGCTTAAAAGCCCCCATAGCGATTGGCGTCTCGTGCCTCAGCAGCACGATAAACGCCCCCTGTGGCGGGGCATAAAGCCCCAGCGGCTCCTCTTCCTGATGCCCGAAATAGTCGCCATAACGATCCCGGTACTCGGCAAACAGGCCGTCAAGAATGGGCTCAATCAGGGGATCGTCGGGGCGGGTATGAATAAAGATATCTTCGCTCATCAGAGTCTCCGGTTATCAGTCGCCGAGGCCCGGCGGGTTAATCTGGGATTGGGCAATTTTCTCCACGCTTTCTCCCCAGCGATCCAGCACCTGCAGATAGCTGCCGCTGGCGATAGCGCTGTCCAGTGAGGCCTGCACGGCATTCACCAGCCCGTTATCTTTTTTCAGGGTCACGGCAATGTTGGCGGTTTTAGGCCAGCCACCGGCTACCACGCCGACCAGCCGGGTGGTGCCGGTCAGTTTGGCTTTATAAGCTCCGGTAACGTTAGGGCCGAAGGTGGCATCTGCGCGGCCAGACTGGATTGCCAGCGTGGAGGCCGCATCGTCCGTCACATAGAGCGGTTGCAGCGGCGGCAAGCCTTTAGCCTGATTCTGTTTGTCCCACTCCAGCAGGATCGCTTCCTGATTGGTGCCGGAACCGACAATGATGCGCTTACCGGCAATATCCGCTGCCGAATCAATTTTGGTGATTTTGCTGGTGGATTTCACGTAGAAGCCCAGCGTGTCCTGGCGGTAGGTGGCAAAGTCAAAACGCGCCTTACGCTCTTTAGTGACGGTAATATTGTAAATTGCCGCATCATATTTTCCGGAAGCCACGCCAAGAGGCCAGTCCTCCCAGGATGAAGGGACGATTTTTAATTTCAGCCCCAGTCCGTCAGCTACCAGACGGGCAATATCCGCTTCACTGCCAATCACCGTTTTATTGTCTCTGGCAAACAGACCAAAAGGCGGTGCGCTGCCTAATACGGCGGTAGCGACAGTGAGTGTTCCGGGCTCGACAAATTTAAATCCAGCCGGGATTAACGCCGCTGCTTTGTCACTCTTCGGTGCATGAACCGGTGTCTCATTCGCTATTAAATCGATGCCCGGCGCGGCCTGTGCCGTGCCAGCGAGGGCCAGCAACAGCGCGAGCGGGGTGAAACCTGTGCTATTCATCATATTATTTTATGTCCCTGTTATACCGACTTAATCTGCCTGCACTATTCCGGATGGCCAGGGTGAAGTAAAACAACAAAAACAAATAACCAAAGGGCGAAATAACAAATGGCGGTGGGGATAAATAAGCTGGAAACATTAAGAACCTGATATTTGCCAGGCTGCAATGCTAAGACGGATTTTCTATTTAGTTGCAGGCGTGAACTGTGAAATTCTCGCTGAATACTGAATAAGGAAAGCCTGAATGCCATACCAACTGAGCTTATTAGATCAAAGTCCCCTGGCTGAGGGGCAGACGCCGGAGCAGGCGCTGGTAGCCACGCTGAATTTTGCCCGTGAGGCAGAGCGGTTGGGGTATCACCGGCTTTGGGTCTCTGAGCATCACAACAGCGACCGGCTGGCAGGCAGCTCCCCGGAGGTGCTGATTGCCTGGCTGCTGGCCCAGACCAGCAGGCTGCGGATCGGTTCGGGCGGCGTGATGCTCCAGCATTACAGCCCTTATAAAGTGGCGGAGAATTTCCATCTGCTGGCCTCCCTGGCACCCGGCCGTGTGGATCTTGGCGTCGGCAAGGCGCCTGGCGGTCTGCCTCTCTCCACTCAGGCCTTGCGGGGTTCGTCAGGCGGACAACGGGATGATTTTGCCGGGCAACTTGCTCAACTTACCCACTATCTGAACCCGACAGAGCCCGATCCACAGGGTCTGGAAGCCCGTGCCTTACCGGCGCCCACTCAGCCGCCACAGCGATTTTTACTGGGTGCCAGTAAAGAGAGCGCAAAGCTGGCGGCAACCCTGGGCTGGCACTTCGTGTTCGCCGGATTTATTGCCACCTCTGAAGAGGTGATGACCGAATCCGTACTGGCCTACCATGAGTACGCCAGCGGGCAGGGCAAGGCCGTGATAAGCCTGGCTGCGCTGGCCGCAGAGACTCAGGAAGAGGCGGCATCGCTGGTCGCTGAACAGCATAACTACCGCGTGATCCTGGGCGAAAAGCACGTCACCGTGGGCACTCCTGAACAGGCTGAAGCTTTTGTACGTCAGTCCGGTGCCAGCGATGCACGGATAGAAAAGCAGGCGCTGAGCGTCCTGCACGGCACCGCCAGCCAGGTCCATCAACGTCTGGCTTCCCTGCACCAGCGTCTGAACGTCAGCGAATTTATTCTGCATACGCCTCTGGTCGATCCTGAGCTGCGTCTGCGTTCGATTGCATTGCTGGCCAACCAGCAGTAAGGAGATGTTATGAGTGCTACCCCGATAAAACTTGGCCTGATGCTGCACGGTGCAGGCGGGCACATGAACGCCTGGAGACATGAGAAAGCGCCGGCTGATGCCAGCGTTAACTTCCGCTACTTCACCGATCTGGCCCAGCGGGCCGAAGCGGCGCAGTTTGATTTTCTGTTCGTGGCGGACGGGCTGCATATCAATGAAAAATCCCTGCCGCATTTTCTTAACCGTTTTGAACCCATTGCGCTGTTGTCAGCACTGGCTTCAGTGACGCATAAGATCGGGCTGGCCGGCACAATTTCAACTTCCTACAGCGATCCCTTTACCGTCGCCAGGCAGCTCGCCTCGTTAGATAACATCAGTAATGGCCGGGCGGGCTGGAATGTGGTGACATCACCGCTGGCCGGATCTTCCAAAAATTTCGGCAAGGATCATCCGGAACACGCGCTGCGTTACCAGATTGCGGAAGAGTATATCGGCGTGGTGCAGGGGCTGTGGGATTCCTGGGAGGATGATGCGTTTATCCGCGATCGTCAGAGCGGGGTGTTCTTTGATGCGGCGAAACTGCACAAGCTCAACCATCAGGGGAAATTCTTCTCGGTGGAAGGGCCGTTAAATATCCAGCGTTCTCCTCAGGGCCAGCCGGTGATTTTCCAGGCCGGTGCTTCCGATACCGGTATAGCGCTGGCAGGCAAAACCGCTGAGGCGGTCTTTACCAATGCCCGCACGCTGGAAGAGGCCCGGCTTTATGCCACCAGATTACAGGCAGAAGCCGGTAAAAATCACCGGGATGTGCCGGGTATTTTCCCCGGTATCAGCCCGATCGTCGGGAAAACGCCAGAAGAAGCGGAAGAAAAATATCAGTATCTGCTGTCGCTGATCTCAGAAGAAGATGCGCTGGCCTATCTCGGCAGATTCTTTGACCACCATGATTTCAGCCAGTATCCGCTCGACGGGCCATTCCCGGAACTGGGCGAGCTGGGGCAAAACACCTTCCGCTCAACCACCGACAGCATCAAACGGCGGGCAAAAGAGCAGGGCGTGACGCTGAGGCAAATCGCTTTTGAAACAACGCTGCCAAGAGGCGAATTCTTTGGCACGCCGCAGCAGGTTGCGGAGACCTTTATCCGATGGGTGGAGCAGGGAGGAGCCAGTGGCTTTATTATCAGCGGGCCGGTGCTGGTGGAGGCGCTGGAGGATATCACTACCCAGGTTCTGCCGATCCTGGCGGAACGGGGTTACTGGCAGCCTTCAACAGAAACGACTCTGCGTGGCAGGCTGGCTATTCCATTCCGGGCTAACCGTTACACTGTAACGGAAACCGAATCAGCCAGCCCCGAAGCGCTGGCTGAGTGATCGTCCTTATTCAGGAATCTTGCCGCTTTTAGTCTGCTCGGAAGTGCCAAAGCCGGTGGCACCGTGTGCATGCTCGCCACCCCCTCCGTCCGGCGCAGTTGAATTGTCTGGCCTTGTTGCCAGGCATCTGCGCCTTTCAGCACCGGTTCAACAGGGATATCCTCGCGCGATTTGCGGATTTCGCGGGTATCCACTTTAAACCGGCGGTCGCGGTCAGCCAGCAGCCGGGGATCCAGCTGACCATCCTGGGTAAAGCCCATCATCAGAGCCGGAATGCCCAGCGGCAGGGTTTTATCGCGATCGGTGTGCCAGGTATGCCAGGTTTTACCATAGGTGGTAGAGAGGCGCGTCATCAGCGCATGTTCCGCCGCAGCAGGAAGGCCCGGCGCGATCAGCGATCCCGATTTCACCTCATAACGGTGGCTGTGCCAGAGCTTTTTCTCTTCCGGAGGCAGCGTGCGGAACAGACGCGCGCTGATGATATATTCAACGCCCATCAGATGCGCATCCCGCGTATTGCCGTCGTAGATCACCGCCTGCATCACATCTTCATTCAATACGGTGACATAATGGTGAGCTTCCATCTGACCATTCTTATCGCCGTCATAGAAATGAAAACCATCCAGATAGGCGTTAATGGCCTCTATCGGCGGCCTGGACTGCAGGGCATCAGCACCGGTATCCAGCACTTTCATCCCCGTGGACGTGGGCGCACCCGGAGCCTTAACATCGGTGGAAGAGTTGTTGGCATTACAGCCGGTCAGCAGGGCCAGAGAAACCAGGCCCATCAGGGTCAATTTACCAGTCACGTGAGGTTCCTTATTGGGTTTTCGCGTCAGATACCGCCTGCGCGGCACAGATCAGTGCCAGATGGCTGAGCCCCTGAGGCAGATTGCCGTACCAGTCCTGAGTTCGTACATCAAACATCTCATTGAATATCTCCACGTTGCCCTGGTCACACAGCGTGCTGAGGATCGCTTCCATAGCCTGCTCCGCGCGGGTGACTTCACCCATTGAGGCCCAGGCCTCAACCAGCCAGAAAGCGCAGGCCACAAAGGTGCTTTCCTCTTTCTCCACGCCGCTGTAGCGATAGAGCATCGGCGTGCCGCGACCCAGCTCCCGCAGAATAGCCTCATAGGTGGAGAGCATCCGCTGGGGGTTAACGCTGTTGCCATAGTGATGAACCAGGGCGACAGAAGCATCCAGTTGATCCTCGCTGCCGACATAAAACAGGTAAGCCTGTTTACTCTCAGACCAGCAGTGAGTTTCTATCCAGTCGCGGATGCGATCCCGCTCCCTTTGCCAGCGTCCCAGCCAGGTGGGTTCAATATGCTTGCTCTGCGCCATCGCCACAGCCCGATCCAGCGCCAGCCAGCAGGCCATTTTCGAGTGAGTATAGTGCTGCTCTTCAGGCAGTTCCCAGATGCCGGAATCTTTCTGCCGCCAGTGATCGGCACAGCAGTTAGCCAGCTCGCCCAGCATGCGGGAAGTGGCGATATCCAGTACGTGACCAGCCTCAATAAACCGCTGCGCAACGGCCAGCATATCTCCGTACATACTTAACTGAATCTGATCGCGGGCGTTGTTGCCAACCCGTACCGGCTGTGCGCCCTTGTACCCCTCAAGGGGGATCAGACGCTCTTCCGGTACCAGACCGCCCTCCAGGGTGTAGCAGGCCCGAAGTTTGACGCCGTGCCGGATAATAGTGTGGGTCAGCCAGGAGAAAGCGGCCTTGCAGTCTTCCAGCGCGCCGAGGAACACAAAGGATTTGATGATCAGACAGGCATCCCGCACCCAGGCGTAGCGATAATCGTAATTTTTCCCACTCTCCAGACCTTCTGGCAGAGAGCTGGTGGCTGCCGCCGCAAGCGCACCGGTTGGCGAGTACCAGAGAAATTTCAGAGACAGGGCGGAACGCTTTACGTGCAGAGGGTACAACCCGTCGTAACTCAGACTGTTTACCCAGTCACACCAGGCAAGATGGCTGGTTTCGATCCTCTGATCAATGGAGGCGAGTTCCGGTACCGCCAGCGGCTCTTTTTCAGTGGCCAGCAATGCGACCAGCGACCTTGAGCCAGGTGCCGTAATCAGCTGACCGATCACCTGTTCATCATCAAAATGGCTCAGTTCGATATCTTCACTGGTTCTGAGCATCGCCATCAAATCGGCGACATGAAAGACGTTGCCTTTTTCGGTATCTGCCAGCCACGGAGAGCGGGTTTCTGCTGCCGTTCCCAGGCGTAAACGCAGGTTTACCACCACATGACCTTCAACGCCTTCAATGCGCCGTGCCAGCTCACTCCAGGGAAGACGGCCAGCCAGCGTGCTGTTGATCGATTCGGTGATCAGGATCGAGCCGGTGGCGGTTTCAAACCGCGTTTCAAGGACGTTGCTGTCCTCACGGTACTTACGCTTTACGGTATAAGGCAGTTCGGGCTCAAGCTGAAAGTAGCCGCCGATCTCTTTATCCAGCACCCGGTCAAAAAGAGGGGGAGAGTCAAGATTGGGTGCGCACCACCAGTCGATTGATCCATCCGGTGCAATCAGCGCCACCGAGCGGCCTTCACCAATAGCGGCATAATCACCGAGTCCGGCATAGCCGTCCTGGCGAAGGGGGAGTGGTAGGTTTTATTTTCCACCTGGCATCATCCTTATCAGGGAAAGTCATACGCCGGCTGTAAAGGCCGTTGCAATGGCAACGGCCTTCAGGCTTCAGCAGAGCGCAAATCCGAAACAAGTGATAAGTATAGATAATATTTACAATTTTTCCCGCCGATGCGGAGATTAACGGCTGAAGAAGACCGCCTGTACGGGGTCCGGCAGCGCTCTTTTAGGGGAGAGAAGAAGGTGAGCTGGCTGGGGAGGATACAGCGAGCTGTCAGCTCTTTCCGCTACTGCGGGTTGTGGCCGGGTATATTCCTCCAGCCAGAGCTGGTAGGTGCGTTCAACCCTCATCAAATCAGCCTCTTTAGCCAGGTGACAGATAAAAAGCCGCGCGGGCGGTTCGGATCGGTCACGAACGTAGAGCTCATGAGGGGAAAGGCGTGAGTTATCAGCCGGAATAGCCAGGATCTGTACGTCAGTGAAGACGATCCGCGGCCACCTCGCCAGTCGAGTGAAAAAGTTATTTTTATCCATATTTCACCGGGAAAAGAGCATTTTATCAGAAGTGCAATGGGCAGACTCCTCTGCAAAACCAGGCACTGGCGCAATTCCCTGATAAAACCGGCACAATCCGGCAACTGGATAACTAAGACGAAGAGAGCACAGATGCGCTGCGTAAACGTTTGCGTCTGCCACAGGCTCTGTTTTTTGCTGATTGTAATTTAACCTCAGCTTTAGTCCAGTTAATTTCGGTCTTTAATACGGTAATCAGATTCTTCTGTGGAAACGCTTTCAGGCACAGGGGGGGCAGAGTGCCCTGAAGCACAGCCGCCAGCTTTACAGCCAAGGCTTTATAAAATCGTGAAACAGTAATTAGTTGCAGCCCAGCCTGATTTCGTTTCATGCTTACCGGGTCGATTCGATCTCTCTCAATCATTAAGGTACCGGGATGAAAAATATTGGATTTCTCTCATTTGGTCACTGGACGCCTTCACCGCAGTCGGCCACGCAGTCTGCGGCTGATGCGCTGTTGCAATCCATCGATCTTGCCGTTGCAGCCGAAGAACTGGGCGCAGATGGCGCCTATTTCCGCGTGCATCACTTCGCCCGCCAGCTCAGCGCGCCGTTTCCTCTGCTGGCCGCCGTAGGCGCAAAAACCAGCCGCATTGAAATTGGCACCGGCGTGATCGACATGCGCTATGAGAACCCGCTCTATATGGCGGAGGATGCGGGCGTTGCCGATCTGATCAGTGGCGGCAGGCTGCAACTGGGGATCAGCCGGGGGTCACCGGAACAGGTGGTGGAAGGCTGGCGCTACTTTGGCTATGAACCGCAGGCAGGGGAAAGCGATGCGGATATGGGGCGTCGTCATACCGAGAGATTGCTGGAGGTGCTGAAGGGCGAAGGTTTTGCCAAACCGAACCCGCAGCCAATGTTTCCTAACCCTCCCGGCCTGCTGAGGCCGGAACCTTTTTCTGCCGGGCTTCGCGATCGCATCTGGTGGGGTTCCGGCTCCGATGCAACGGCTGTCTGGGCTGCAAAACTGGGGATGAATCTGCAAAGTTCGACGCTGAAAGATGATGAAACCGGCGAGCCTTTCCATATTCAGCAGGCTAAGCAGATCCGTGCTTACCGTGCAGCCTGGCAGGAAGCAGGGCACACACGTACACCGCGCGTTTCGGTCAGCCGCAGCATTTTTGCTTTGATGAACGCAACAGATCGCGCTTATTTTGGTTCGAGCCGTGAAGGTGGCGATCAGATCGGCTATCTGGATGAGAAGACCCGGGCTATCTTTGGCCGCAGCTATGCCGCTGAACCAGAAGCGCTGATTGCGCAGTTAGCCAAAGACGAAGCGATTGCTGAAGCAGATACGCTGCTGTTGACCATCCCGAACCAGCTTGGCGTCGACTACTGTGCGCATGTAATGGAAAGTATCCTGAAACATGTTGCGCCAGCACTGGGCTGGCGCGACTAAAGCTGTTTGCTGCTGCGGTGATAATGCGCCAGCCTGGCGCTGGCGCAGATGAAGCAAAATTTGCAGGAAAGGCACCTTTCAGGGCAGGGGATGGCTGCCTGTCATGGCGAATAGCCGGTGCCGGGAGTGACTGATTCCCGACACCGCAAAGGAGGATTCTCGCTTTCCGACTACTGGGCGTCGGTAGAGGTGCTGTCTGTAGCTGAACTCTGAGTCGTCTCAGTCGTCGTCGACTGGGTGGTGCTCTGAGTAGTTTCAGTCGTAGTCGGCTGAGTGGTGCTCTGAGTCGTGTCAGTCGTAGTCGGCTGAGTGGTGCTCTGAGTCGTGTCAGTCGTAGTTGGCTGAGTGGTGCTCTGAGTTGTGTCAGTCGTAGTTGGCTGAGTGGTGCTCTGAGTTGTGTCAGTCGTAGTTGGCTGGGTGGTGCTCTGGGTAGTTTCAGTCGTAGTCGGCTGGGTGGTGCTCTGGGTAGTCTCAGTGGTCGTAGTGGCCGGCTGCGTGGTTCCGGATGCCGTGGTTCCCCGCTGAATGACTTCGCCCGAGGCAGCCTGAGTGCTGTCAGTCGTTGCAGCAGCAGGTGACGTTGTCACGGACGTGCTCTGCGGAGTATTAGCTGATGCCACGCTTATGCTGTCGCCCGGTGTCGCCTGAACGGTTGCCGCATTTTGACTGGCTTCTGCCGGGGCTTCCGGTTGAACAGGTTCCGGTGCCGGTTTTGGCTTAACAGGGAGCTTAGTGACCCCTTCATTCACAAATACCGGCTTGGTCTTGGTCACCGAATAGGCTACCTGCGTCAGTTCACCGGGTTTAGTGGTGATCTCTACCGGCTCAATAGTCACCCGACCCAGGCCAAGCATGGTGGCAGCATAGCCCCCCACCTTATGTTTTCCCGCAGGCACGCTGATCTGATTAGACTGACCGGCAATCAGCGGGCCCGCGTCATTACCATCAATAGTCAGAAAGATATCGGACCCATCATCAGCACGGGTAACCACATGTGATACCGTTATTTGCGATGGACCCTGAAAATAGTTTTCAGGCTGATCGCTCGAGGTCTGCTGTTTTGCGCAGCCGGTGAGCGTAATGGCGGCCGTTACCGCGGCCAGGGTGAAACGATAAGACATCATACCTCGCTATCCTGCAATGCTTTGAAGGGACCATTTTACCGTTACTGACCCGGGATAAACAGCAGTTAAACGTTAGGGTTGTTCTCAAAAATTATCAGGATGTGCTCTTGCCCTGCAGCGCCTGATTATCCAGCAGTTATGTTTTCCAGCGCCCTTGGTTATACCTTCTGCTGGTTCCGAATTCAGGCTTTGCCAACGCCCAACATAGGGATCGCTACTGCCCAGGCCCCAACAGTCCTGAAGGCAGATGAATCTCATTCTCAAATAAGGTAAATTAGCCGTCGGTAAAATGAAAAAAATAGTCTGTTTTCCGTAAGTTTTCAGGGAGTAATACCGGTATGAAGGAGAGGGTTGCTCCTGTTCATCTTCTGGTGGTTGATGACCACCGCAAAATTCGTGAACCGCTGGCTGTCTGGCTGCGTCGCCAGGGCTACACCGTGCTGACGGCTGAAAACGCCGAAACACTGTGGCTGATGTTGCGCGCAAGGCCTTTTGATTTGATCGTGCTGGACGTGATGTTGCCAGATGGCGATGGCATGGTGCTCTGCCAACAAATTCAACGCCGCAGTAAAACACCTGTGATATTGCTGACGGCCAGGGACACGGTTGCCGACCGGATTGCCGGACTGGACTACGGTGCCGATGACTATGTGGTCAAGCCCTTTGAGCCGCGGGAATTGTTAGCCCGTATTCAGAGCGTATTACGCAGAGCGGGGCAAAACACCCTTGCAGCGCCTTCTGCCTTACCGGTGCGCAACTACGCTTTCTCCGGCCTCAGCTTTGACCCCGCCTCGCGCAGGCTGACCCACCACACAGGGGAAGAGAGGCTGCTCAGCACGATGGAAGGCAAATTCCTGACGGCCTTTCTTGACCATCCTCACACCGTGCTCAGCAGAGAAATCCTGATCGACAAATGTATTACGCCGGGTAATGAGGTCTTTGACCGTGCCATTGACCGGCAGGTGAGCCGCCTGAGGACCAAACTGCTGCAATTGCTGCCGGATAAGATGCTGCTTATCACCGTCTGGGGAGAAGGCTATTCGCTGGTCTCAGAGGTTAAGGTTGCATAATGGATCTGGTGAAAAAATTCTGGCCACGTCAGATGGTCGCACAACTGGTGTTGCTGCTGCTGGTGGCGTTACTGCTGGCTAATCTGATAGCCGTGACCGGCACGCAACTGACCGGCAGTTTACTGCATCCCCTTTCAAGATCGCTGGCCGTGGAGCGGCTGAGCGTGGCGTATCAGATGGCACGACAGCTCTCTTCTGCGGATGAGTTGCCCGGACTCACTGAACAACGTGAGGATGGAGCGCGGTTCTGGCTGGCAAAGGATCCTGAAGTCCCGGCTTTTGCCCTGCGAAGCGAAGAGCGCCAGTTAAGAGAGGAACTCATGCGCCAGCTTGCCTTGTCCTCTGCAACCCTGGTCACCATGCAACTGGAGCGCACCGATGGCGGTCTGGCCCGCAGCTCAGTGTTCAGCGCCTCACGCTGGTCTCCTCTGCGTCTGCGCAGCAGCGTGAAGCTGCCCGACGGTCGCTTTCTCAATGGGGTTCAGCCGGTGATCCAGGCCTATGAGTGGGGCCGCCTGCTTTCGTGGTCGCTTCCGGTAGCCAGCGTGCCGCTGATCCTGATCAGCATCTTCTTTATCTTCCGGGTAGTCCGGCCAATCAGAACGCTGGCGGTCGCCACTGACCGGTTAAGCCGCGGCGAGTGGACAACCCCGCTGCCGCTTACCGGGCCCAGTGAAGCCCGCGATCTGACCCGTTCTTTTAATCTGATGCAGATCAGGCTGGCGCGGCACATTGAAAGCCGTACCGGAATGCTGGCCGCAATGAGCCACGATCTCAATACCCCTCTCACCGAGTTAAGACTTCAGGTGGAGCTGCTGGAAGCCGGGCAGACGCGTGAGGATATGCTGGAAAGCCTGAACGATCTCCGTGCGATGGTCAGTGAAACGCTGAACTTTATCCGGGGCGAAAGCAGCCAGGAGTGTTCACAGCGCTGTTCGCTAAGCCTGATGTTAGCGGAGATGGTTCGAAGATACCGGTTACAGGGCAAAGCGGTAAGCTGGCAGGGGCCGGAACAGACAGAGATTATTTGCCGTCCACTGGCCCTGAAAAGGGCGCTGGGAAATCTGATTGATAATGCGCTGGCCTATGCGGGCGACGCCACTCTGGTGCTGACCAGCCTGCCAGAGGGAATTTGCATTGAGGTTCTGGATCACGGGCCGGGTATCGCTGCCGAAAATCTTCTTCAGGCGTTCGAACCTTTCGTCCGCTTCGGCGAACAACGGCTGAATCAATCCGTCACTTCCGGAGGCGGCCTTGGCCTGGGCTTATCCATTGCCCGCGCCTGCATTCATGCCCACGGGGGCGAGCTGACGCTGGAAAATCGCCCGCCCGCCGGTCTTTGTGCCGTGGTGTTACTGCCGGATGGCATCAGAAATCAATGCTGATACCGCCCCAGAAGGTTCGCCCGTAGTTCACCGTGCCATAGGTTTCATCATCCAGACGTTTGTCGCCCAGGTTATAGACCGCGCCGTTTAACGTGACGGTGCGGGTCAACTTGTGGGAGACCCCAATATCCGCCGTAATGTAATCCGGGGCCGGTTCTTCACTGACGGTGGTGCCATATTCTTTGCCGTAATAATTTGCTGAAGCCCACAACTGCGTATCGCCGGTGACCTCCCACTCCGATTTAACGCTCGCCTTATGTTTTGGCGTCAGCGCCAGTGGCGCGCCGGAATTGGTGCCGCTTCTCTGTTCCGAGTCGATAAAGGTGTAATTGCCTTTCAGCGAGAGTGCCGGCGCGATCTGCCAGCTACCGGTCAGTTCAGCCCCTTTGATCACGGCTTCGTCGATGTTGATCCTTTCCATCACCAGATAGCCGTTCCAGCGGTCGGTGGTGGTCAGCGTTGAGAGTTTGTCTTTGAAGTCATTGTAAAAGACCGTGGCGCTGGCTGAGAGGTCATCCCGGTTTGACCACATGGCGGAAAGTTCATAATTGGTGCTGGTTTCAGGTTTAAGATCCGGATTCCCGAGCATGGCCCAGGTATTACGACGCAGCACGGCATAGCCATCAATAACCGCCCGGATTTCCGGCGCTTTAAACCCTCGTGCCACGCCGCCTTTTACCGTCCACTCATCCGTGACATACCAGGTGCCGTAAAGCCGTGGACTGTAGTGATTACCGTATTGCTCGTGGTTATCCAGCCGCAGGCCGCCAGTCAGGGTAAAAGATTCCGCCAGCCGCCACTCATCTTCCATAAACAGCGCTCTCTGCACCACGCTGTAGCGATGATCTTCGCGGGTGCCGTCCCCCTGATTCCAGTCTTTAAGCTCATTTTCCTGCCACTGTGCGCCCACCGTCGTGATGTTATAGAGGGTAGGGATCACCAGTTTGGCATCAAACACGCTGTTTTTGATGGTGGGTTTACGGCCCAGCACATCGGTCTGGCTGGCGCTTGCCAGCCCTTCACGGCTGGTTTTTTCCTGAGAAAAAGCCAGGCTGGAGGTCGCCCAGTCCCAGCGCCCTTCGTGTGACAGTGACCAGTGATCGCGGTTATTTTTCTGTTCACGCGTTGCCCAGTTGGCGCTCAACCCGTCACCATTTTTCAGGCGGCTGGCACCTGCTTCCAGCAGATAGTCCTGTTGCGCATCCGGCGTAAAGGCCAGGCGGGCGGTGATGTCTTTATGATCGGCCTGAGTAAAGCCGTTGGTCTCCTGCACATTCTCATCGCCCTGGCGATTAAGATAGCGGCCCCAGAGCTGGAGCCCGAGCAGATCGTCAACCAGCGGCCCGTTCAGGAAAAACTGAGAGTTACTGGCGTTACCCTGATCGCGATGCTGGCGTGCGGAGTAGTCCCAGGAGAGCGTTCCGCCCCAGGATTTTGAGACTTTGCGGGTGATGATGTTAATGACACCGCCGATGGCATCCGAACCGTACAGCGAAGACATCGGGCCACGAATCACCTCAATGCGCTCAATGGCCGCAGCGGGAGGAACGAAGCTCTGTTCGTAACCGGCATTGCCATTGACGCGGGAGTCACGACCGCCCTGACGCTTGCCATCCACCAGCAGAAGAGTGTAATCGCCGGGCATGCCGCGAACAGAGATATCATTTTCATTAGCCGCACCGTTCACCACCACACCTTCCACATCGCGCAGCGCGTCACCGAGGTTTTGCACAGATCTTTTACGCAGCTCTTCACCGGGGATGACGGTAACGGAAGCGGGAGCATCCTCAATACGCTGCTCATAACCGGTGGCGGTCACCACCATTGTCTCCTGTTGAGGTTCCGGCTCTTCGGCCAGGGCGACAGCGGGAAAGAGCAGGGCAAGGCCGATCAGTTCAGCCAGGGTACGAAGCTTAAGGGGGGAAGCGGTCATGTCGGTCGTCCGTGTTTAAAAACGCGAATAATACTCATCCGCATCAGTAAATATTGGACAAAGTGAGACAGGTTTTCAGGCTGGATACCGGCATACATGAAAGGTATTTAGTACAGAAAAGCAGATTTAGTGGCAGAATTGAGGCCAGCCATTTTGGCGAAAATTTAGCACCGGGTTGTCGCTGCGCTATAAATTTCCCCTCCCCGGTGTTTTTGGAACGCATGAATTAACCTGCAGGAATGCAGAATTTGTACCCGCCCGATAAAAGGAACAGGCACCTGATGTTTTCTCACTTTTTTATTTATCGCCCGGTCTTTGCCTGGGTCATTGCCATTTTGGTTATGCTGCTTGGCGCGCTTTCCATCACCTTGTTACCCGTTGAACAATACCCTGACGTGGCGCCGCCGTCGGTCAGTATCAGCGCCTCTTATACCGGCGCATCAGCAGAGACGCTGGAAAACAGCGTTACCCAGGTCATTGAGCAACAGCTTACCGGCCTGGATAATCTGCTCTATTTCACTTCCAGCAGCAGCTCACAGGGCAATGTGACGGTAACGGTGACCTTCAGCCAGGGCACCGATCCGGATACGGCTCAGGTGCAGGTGCAAAACAAAGTTCAGCAGGCGCTTACCCGGTTGCCCAGTGAAGTTCAGCAGCTTGGTGTGACGGTCACCAAATCGCAGTCAAACTTTTTACTGGTTATGGGGCTGTACGACACCAGCGGTAAAAGCAACAGCACCGACATCGGGGACTGGCTGGTCAGTAATATGCAGGAGCCGCTCGCCAGGATCGAAGGGGTGGGCGATATCCAGGTGTTTGGCGGGCAGTACGCCATGCGTATCTGGCTTGATCCGTTTAAACTCAATGCCTACGCGCTACAGCCTTCCGATGTGACCACGGCGATCCGCTCTCAGAATATTCAGGTTTCAGCCGGGAAAATCGGCGGGCTTCCTTCGCCAGAAAATCAGCAGCTTACTGCCACCGTCCGCGCGCAGTCACGCCTGCAAACGCCGGATGAGTTCCGTAACATCATTATCAAAAGCGATAAGAGCGGCGCGATCGTCCGGGTGGGCGATGTGGCAAGGGTTGAGCTGGGCGGTGAATCCTATGATATGACCACGCGCCTCAACGGTCATCCTGCCGCAGGTATCGGCGTGATGCTGGCTCCGGGGGCGAATGCACTGGATGCAGCGACGCTGGTAAAACAGAAGGTCGAAGAGTACAGGCACTCCATGCCAGCCGGCTATGAAATTGCCTATGCGCTCGACAGCACCGACTTTATAAAAATTTCCGTAGAAGATGTGGTCATTACCCTGATTGAAGCGATCGCGCTGGTGGTGGTGGTGATGTATCTGTTCCTGCAGAATCTTCGGGCGACGCTGATCCCGGCACTGGCGGTTCCCGTAGTGTTACTGGGAACCTTTGGCGTACTGGCACTGTGCGGCTATACCATCAATACATTGACCCTGTTTGCGATGGTACTGGCGATCGGCTTGCTGGTGGATGATGCGATTGTGGTGGTGGAAAACGTCGAGCGCATCATGCATGACGAGGGGTTGCCCGCCAGGGAGGCCACAGAAAAGTCGATGAAAGAGATTTCCGGCGCGCTGGTGGCTATCGCGCTGGTACTTTCAGCGGTGTTTCTGCCGATGGCGTTCTTTGCGGGTTCCACCGGGGTAATTTACCGGCAGTTTTCCGTCACGATCATTGCCGCTATGGCCTTTTCCGTGCTGGTGGCGCTGACGTTAACGCCCGCGCTTTGCGGCATGTTATTGAAGCCCGTTAAGCCGCACCGGACAGGGTTTTTCGGCGGGTTTAACCGCTTTTATGAGGCGACAGAGCGTAAGTATCGCCATAAGGTGCTCAGCACGCTGCGCCGCCCGCTGATTATGGTCTCAATTTATGCCGCTTTGGGGCTGATGCTGTTTGTGATGTTTACCCGCCTGCCGGGCAGCTTTTTGCCGACAGAGGATCAGGGCAGCATCATGCTTCAGGCAACGCTTCCGGCGGGCGCTACCGCCAGCAGAACCGAGGCAGTAAATAAGCAGATTGTTGACTGGTTCCTCACGGAAGAGAAAGAGAATATCGACGTCGTGTTCACCATCAACGGCTTTAACTTCAGCGGGGCTGCTCAGAATGCTGGCATGGCTTTTATCAAGCTTAAAAACTGGGACCAGCGAGCAGGGAGAGAAAACTCAGCCGAAGCGATAGCCGCCCGCGCTACGGTTGCACTTTCAGGCATCCGGGATGCGCAGATCTTCGCGCTGACGCCGCCTTCTGTGCCAGGTCTGGGCCAGAACAATGGCTTTACCTATGAACTGCTGGCCAGCGGCGGCACCACGAGAGGCGAACTGGAGAGCCTGCGCGATCGGCTGTTGCAGCAGGCTTCGCAGAGTCCGGTACTCTCTGGCGTGCGGGCCAATATCCTGCCGCAGACGCCACAGCTTCAGATTGATATCGACACCAATAAAGCGGTTGCGCTGGGGCTGCAGCTGGATGACGTGACCGACACGCTGACCAGCGCCTGGGGCGGGGCCTATATCAATGACTTTATCGACCGTGGCCGCGTGAAGCGTGTTTATGTTCAGGGTGACAGCGAATACCGCTCTGCACCAGCCGACCTCGACAAATGGTTTGTTCGCAACAGCGAAGGGGGCATGACGCCGTTCTCTGCTTTTGCAACGACGCGCTGGACGATGGGGCCGGAAAGTCTTAACCGGTATAACGGCTCTGCATCCTATGAAATTCAGGGTCAGAATGCCGAAGGTTACAGCTCCGGTGACGCCATGACGACGATGGAACAGCTGGCAAATGCCTTACCTGCTGGCACCACAGGCGCATGGAGCGGGCTTTCGTTGCAGGAGAAGCAGGCTGGCGGTCAGTCAACCGCGCTTTACGCTATTTCGGTACTGGTCGTGTTCCTCTGCCTGGCCGCGCTGTATGAGAGCTGGTCCGTACCGTTCTCCGTGCTGCTGGCCGTTCCGCTGGGCGTGCTGGGAACGGTGCTGGCGATAGCGCTGCGTGGGCTGAGCAACGACATCTATTTCCAGGTGGCTTTGCTCACTACCGTGGGGCTGACCTCAAAGAACGCGATTCTGATTATTGAATTTGCGGAGGATGCGGTGAAGCAGGGACGTTCACTGAGTGCTGCGGCGCTTCAGGCGGCCCGAACGCGTCTGCGTCCGATCATGATGACCTCACTGGCGTTTATTGCAGGCGTGGTTCCGCTTGCTGTAGCAACCGGTGCGGGTGCTAACAGCCGTATTGCCATCGGCACTGGTATTATTGGCGGCACGCTGGCCGGAACGGTGCTGGCTTTGTTCTTCGTCCCGCTGTTCTTTGTTCTGGTGAAGCGCTACTTAACGCGGCATCACTCCTCAAAGCAACAAACTAAAAAGTAGCAGTGCAAAGATGCAGCCTGTACGCGAACGTACAGGCTGCATCATCAGGCTTGCTTCCAACCAGGGATGATCTGGTACTGAGCGATAAAAAAGGGATTTTATGACCACAGACGATCAAGCAACACCGGGCGATACCGGCTATTACCGGTATGACATTATTGGTGAAAACACTCACCGGACCAGCGTTCAGTGCACCGAAAAAGTCGTTCAGTGCCGGAAGGTGCCGGTCAGGGGCGTTACGTTGACGGTTGGCGTGTTCTTTGACGGTACGGGTAACAACCGTGCTAACTCAAATGACCTGCGGCTGGCGTATGCCCACTGTGCCGACCTGGTGGATGAGGCGCGGGCAAAAGCGTGCGCGGAATTTGAGAAACGGTTTGAAAAGGGGCTGGGTAATTCAAGCTGGCAGGGCGGTCCCACCAATATTTCCCGACTATTCGATCTTTACCAGCAGCATAATGAACTCAAAAACAGCGAGAAAGAGGCATAGGTGAAAGCCTACGTGTGCGGCATCGGAACGGCGGACGGGGAAAGCGACTCGGTGCTGGGGATGGCGCTGGGCAGCAGCCTCATCAGGCAGTTTGAGGGGGTGGTGACGAAGACCGATGAGGCTCTGGATAAAATCAGCAAGACGCTTAAGGACTTCATCGACGTTAATCGCACAGAGGTGGCGATCGCGAAGGTGCAGTTTGACGTGTTCGGGTTCAGCCGCGGGGCGGCGGCGGCCCGCCACTTTGCCAACCGGGTGATGAACCAGGACGGCGCGATAGCGGCGGCGATAAACAAAGGGCTGGGCATGGCGGGACACCACGGAAAGGCCGCCGGAGAGGTACGGTTTCTGGGGCTGTTTGACACGGTAGCCGCTATCGGCAGCCTGCTGAACTTCTACGACCTCAACGGGCGTAGTAATCCCGGCGTAAACCTGGAGCTGCGGCCCTCCGTTGCGCAGAAGGTGTTTCAGATAAGCGCGATGCACGAGTGCCGGTATAACTTCAGCCTGAACAGCATCAGAGGAATGTGGCCGGAGCTTGCGCTGCCGGGCGTACACTCGGACATCGGCGGGGGCTACAACGCGGTGGAGGATGAGATTTCGCTGCTGACGATGCCGGATTTTGAGGTGATACGCGACAGCGCGGACGAGACGCAGACGGCAGTGTACCGTCAGGCGGAGAAGATGCGCCAGGTGCTGTATTCGCTTCCGGTGTTGAGGTACCTGATGCCGCACGGTGAGGTGGTGACGAAAATGATTTCGTGGCCGCTGGTCAACCGGGACAAGGCGCGCGCGTTTCTTTTTGAGAAAAAGGCCGGGGCGGCGGTGTTCATGACGCGGAAAGCGGTGCCGAACGACTGGGAAAAGGTGTGCATGCGGGTGATGCTGGATGCGGCGCAGGACGCTGGTGTTATGTTCGGGGATATCGATCCGCAAAACCCAGACACATCCCTCCCTGCGGAACTGCTTCCCCTGTGCGATAAAGCGATAGCACAGGGCCGTGCCGTACGACGAGGAGGTGAGCCGCTAAGTTTTACCGCCGACGAAATGCACATCATTGGTCGTTACCTGCACTGTTCGGCGAACTGGAATATCGACTCCGACCTGAGTCTGTGGGTGAGTCCGTCAACGGGGGAGGTTTTTCTGCGAAATCACTCTGAGCCGACGAATGAGCGCTCTTTCGTGTGGCCTATGGCACCGGGCAGGGGATGGGGGCGGACGGTATGGCGGATGGACGACCAGCAGCAGTGGGAAGACCGGGCGCGTGCGAACGCGGACGCACTGGACGGTTTTTTCTGAGGAGGCAGGGATGAGGCGATTACAGCTGATGGTGGCCGCGCTGGGGGTAATGCTGCTTGCCGGCTGCCATGACCGCCGGGCAGGCGTGAAGACGCTGTTAGGGGACGATGTGAAGCAGTGGGGCCAGAAGCTGCCTTATGATCACTGGGAATTCAATTTTTTCTATCCCGTTAACCTGCCTGCACTGGTGACGCAGGTATATCTGGAAGACGGGGATATCCGGGAGAGTATCTTTCGGCGACTTGATCCAACCGAACCCAGCCAGGGCAGCGTGGGAGCATGGAGCGAGCGCGTGGGTGGTTTTCCCGCCAACTTTAATATCGGTAAGGCGCTGCCGGTCAGGATGACGGTGTGCTGGGACTCAGTTATCGACAAGAAAGCGTATGAGACGGAGATCTGGTTCAGCCGGGATACCTGGCAGCAGATGCTTGCTGCCTATCCTGATACCTGGCGTCCGGGAAAAACGTATTACCGAAACAAAATGATTATTGGTCTGGCCCCTGGAGGGAAAGTCAGAATATGGCTGAAGGACAACCGTAATCCAGTAGCCCTCCAGCGCCCTGTCAGGCTGTCCACCATGACGGGGAATGATATGCTGATTTGTAAGGGGGTAACGAAGCACCCTAACGGATATGTTTATTATGGAAAAACATCCGGGTTCATCAAGGGCAAAACCTATCCTTACGGTGAGTGGTAAGGCATAACGATCATCAAAATTAAAAGGGTCTTCTTGAAATCTTTTTTTCGGGCGCCATCTCCGGCTCTGTAAACAAACCACCGCTCAAGCACGGTCATATCAATATGCAGGGGCATCATACATGCAGACCATATGCGGTGGAATTGGGCTGGCTTCGGGTAATAAAAAAAGCCGGTAACAAAGTTACCGGCTTTTCTGTTCAGTTTGCAGGGCAGGTGGCTTAAGCCTGAAGCAGGCTCTGACCGGTGCTTTCAACCAGTGACAGCAGGACTTTGATATCCTCCAGAGTCACGGTTGGGTTCAGCAGGGTCACTTTCAGACAGGTGATGCCATCTGATTCAGTCACGCCCACGTTCGCCTTGCCGGAATCCAGCAGCGCATCACCAATACGTTGGTTAAGCAAAGCCACAGCCGCATTATCCATCGCCGCGTTTTCCGCACGGAAACGGAACAGCACGCTCGCCAGCTGCGGCTTCATCACCAGCTCCAGCGAAGGCCGTGAAGTCACATATTCTGCCACTTCCTGCGCCAGAGTAACGCCGTGATCGATGATCTCTGCGTACTGCTTCTGGCCCAGTGCTTCCAGGCCCATCCACAATTTTAACGCATCGAAACGGCGGGTGGTTTGCAGCGATTTGGACACCAGATTCGGCACGCCCTGAGCTTCATCAAACTCGGAGTTCAGGTAGGCCGCCTGATAACGCATCAGCTCGTAGTGACGGGTTTCTTTCAGCAGGAACGCGCCACAGCTGATGGTCTGGAAGAACTGCTTGTGGAAGTCCAGGGTGATGGAATCCACCAGCTCAATACCGTCCAGATAATGACGATATTTCTCAGACATCAGCAGCGCGCCGCCCCAGGCTGCATCCACATGCACCCAGATATCCTGGGCTGCAGCCAGCCCGGCAATAGCCCGCAGCGGATCGATAGCACCGGCATCGGTTGTTCCCGCTGTGGCAACAATCGCCAGAACCTGTTCGCCGTTGGCTTTCGCCGCCGCCAGTTTCTCAGTGAGATCGTTGAGATCCATCCGCGCAAACTCATCGGTTTTCACCAGAGTCACCGACTGATAGCCCAGACCCAGCAACGCCATGTTCTTCTGCACGGAGAAGTGAGCGTGCTCAGAACAGAACACTTTAATCTTCCGCAGATTGCCGATCAGGCCATCCTGCTGGATCGAGTGTCCCTGACGGGCAAAGAAGGCGTCACGCGCCAGCATCAGGCCCATCAGATTGCTCTGAGTGCCGCCGCTGGTGAACACGCCTGCATCGCCAGCCTGGAAGCCTACCTGAGCACGCAGCCATTCAATCAGCTTCATCTCAATGATGGTGGCAGAAGGGCTTTGATCCCAGGAGTCCATGCTCTGGTTGGTGGCGTTGATCAACACCTCAGCCGCCTGGCTGATCACCAGGCTTGGGCAGTGCAGATGAGCCACGCACTGCGGGTGATGCACCGACAGGCTGTCTTTGAGGAAATACTCAATGGCACGCTCAATAGCGGCCTGGTTACCCAGGCCCTGAGGATTGAAATCCAGCGTGATACGTTCGCGCAGCTCCGCAACAGATTTGCCCTGATACATCTCGGGTTGTTGCAGCCACTGCACCACGGCCTGGCTACTCTGCTCAATGGCCTGCTTATAGGCTTCCGTGCTTTGCGCAGAAGCAGACAGAATAGGGTTTTCCCTGGACATCAATGACACTCCGTTCAGACAGGTTTCACGCCAGCAGCAAGCAGGGCGTTTTCAAATTTATCCAGGAACACAGCCATCTCTTCCTGAGTGATCAGCAGGGAAGGCAACAGGCGCAGAACGCAACCGTTGCGACCACCGCGCTCCAGGATCAGACCAGACTCAAAGCATTTTTTCTGCAGCAGAGCAGAAAGCTGACCGTCAGCCGGGTGACAACCCATGTGATCCTGCGGCAGCTCTGGCTTAACAATCTCAATACCGATCATCAGACCCGGGCCGCGCACGTTACCAATAACCGGGAAGCGTTTCTGCATGGCGACCAGCTGGCTGGTCAGCCATGCGCCTTTTTCGGCCACTTTATCGGCAATATTGTTCTCTTTCAGGTGCTTCAGCGTGGTCAGGCCGGTCGCCATCGCCAGCTGGTTGCCACGGAAAGTACCGGTGTGGTGACCTGGCTCCCAGGCATCGAACTGCTTTTTGATACCCAGAACAGCCAGTGGCAGACCGCCGCCTACAGCTTTAGACATCACGATGATGTCTGGCTCGATACCGGCGTGCTCGAAGGCGAAGAATTTGCCTGAACGGGCAAAGCCAGCCTGAACTTCGTCAAGGATCAGCAGAATGCCGTGTTCCTGAGTCACTTTACGGATGCGTTGCAGCCACTCGGCCGAGCGCCGGGTTGACGCCGCCTTCACCCTGAACGGCTTCCAGGATCACCGCAGCAGGTTTACGAACGCCGCTTTCAACGTCGTTGATCAGGTTTTCGAAGTAGTAGCTGTGCGCTTTTACGCCGGCTTCACCGCCAATGCCCATCGGGCAGCGGTAGAGATGCGGGTAAGGCATAAACTGCACTTCCGGCATCATGCCGTTAACGGCTTCTTTAGGAGAGAGGTTACCTGTTACTGCCAGCGCGCCATGCGTCATACCGTGATAGCCGCCGGAGAAGCTGATTACGCTGGTACGGCCGGTGTGCTTTTTAGCCAGTTTCAGGGCTGCTTCAACCGCATCGGCGCCGGAAGGGCCGGTGAACTGAAGGCAGTACTCTTTGCCCTGACCAGGCAATAAAGAGAGCAGGTATTCTGAGAACGCATCTTTCAATGGCGTGGTCAGATCGAGAGTATGTAACGGCAAGCCGCTGGTAATGACACTTTGAATACTTTCCAGGACATCCGGATGGTTATGTCCTAAAGCCAGCGTTCCCGCACCGGCAAGGCAGTCGAGATAACTATTGTTCTCAACGTCGGTAATCCATACGCCATTCGCTTTAGCGATAGCAAAGGGTAACTTACGGGGATAACTTCTGACATTCGATTCAAATTCAGCCTGTCTGGCTAAATAGGTTTCATTGTTGGCATGTGAAGAATTCGCAACTGAAGTGTCAATACGGACTTTATCCGTCATCATATCTCTCCTACAACCTGGGGGTCTGTTACGCCCAGGTTGAAAATGTGGTTAAAAAAGTAGCAACTCTGTATAAAAGCGCGCCCAATATAGGACTTTTCACGCCCGAGCTCAATGATTAATTTTGTTAAGTTTTGCTAACATTTTTTCTATAGGAATCATAGGGTTGTTGAGTAATTAATCAATCATGTCCTGACTAAAGGGTGGGATTGGCCGTGGCCTACTGATATTTAGCACTTTTTAGTCCCTTTCCGCCGTGAAAGCAGGCTGCATTAAAACCTTCAGCGCTTATTTAAAATGCCTGCATAAGTTTTTAAAACGAGCCGGCAAATATCCCGCTAATTCGCCCACGCCTTTTTGTTCAGTAACATTCCTGTTGAATTTCATTAACAAACATTCGCTTTCTTGTATAGGTTTTGTTTAAAAACTGTTTATTAAGATAGTAACCTGTGTGATTATGAGCGACGCCAGCATGCCGTTTAGTATGGTAGTGCGGTGCGTTTCAGGCTGATTAAAACTAAAAATTGATGTCTACCCCCGCCAGCCGGGTGGTTTTGAGCTATGTGAACAGTCAGGGATATACCATGCGTAATTCTAATGAACCTTCTTCAGGAAACGTTCAGCTAAGTCGTCGCCAGGTTTTACTCGCGGGTGCCGTTATCATGGCCGGTGGGGTGATGACTTCCGTATTGCCTCGCTTTGCCCTGGCAGACGCTTCTGAACACTTCACCCCTTTTATGCAGCTCTCACGACTGCTGGTAAATCATCAACTTGATGAGGCGGTAGGGCAACGTATGCTCCGGCTGCTTGCCGCGCAAGAGAAGGGACTGCCGGATAACCTTAACCAGCTGATTGCCATCGCCCGTGCCCACAACGCCCGGATCGTGGAGGACTTTTTCCCGGCTATTCCGCAGGGGGAACTCCAGGATCTGGCGCACAAGATCATCTTTGGCTGGTACACCGGCAGCCTTGAACCTACCCGCGCTGCAAAAAGCTTTGCCTTTGAGCAGGCGCTGACCTGGCAGACAACGCTGGATACGATCACCATTCCCTCTTATGGCATCAGTGGTCCCAATAACTGGCAACGCATCAACACACCGGTTCTTCCGCTACCGACATTCTGAATCCCCTATAAGAAGATAAATTATGACAGCCCCTTCTCAGTCACCTGTGGTGATCGTTGGCACCGGCGTGGTCGGTGTGGTGATCGCTGAACAACTGCTGGATGCCGGTATTCCGGTATTGATGCTGGAAGCTGGTCCGCGCGTTTCCCGCGCTGAAATCGTTGAAAATTACCGCAACCTGCCGCTGGGCGCGAAAGCGAATCCTATAGAATGCTATCCCTCGCGCGAGTGGGCACCTCATCCTGAACCTGCGGGGCCCGGCAAAGGCTATCTGCAACTCAGCGGTGAAGACTCTTATGCCCAGAGCTACGTGCGTTATGCCGGCGGATCGACCTGGCACTGGGCGGGCACCTGCTGGCGTCTGACCCCGGCGGATATGCAACTACGCACGCGCTACGGCGTGGGGCGCGACTGGGCCTTTGAGTACGACACCCTGGAGCCTTATTACGCCCGTGCGGAATACAAGCTGGGCATTTGCGGCCCTGACGATCCCGCTTTACAGTGGCCTCCTTTACGATCCAGACCTTACCCTATGCCCGCACTGCCGTTTGGGCCGGGCGAAGCACGCTTTACCCAGGTCGTGAAAGAGCAGCTAGGCCTGCACAACATTCCCACCGCTCAGGCACGTAACAGCGGCACCTCTTATGACGACCGTCCGGCATGCTGCGCCAATAACAATTGTGTGCCGGTTTGCCCGGTCGGGGCTAAGTACGATGCCTCAACCGCGCTGTCACGGCTGGAGGCTAAGGGAGCCGTCATCCGCGACAATGCGGTGGTCTGGCGCATTGAAACCAATCAGCAGAACCATATCGAAGCGGTACATTATTACGACCAGCATAAACAGAGTCATCGCGTCAGCGGCAAGCTGTTTATCGTTGCCTGTAACGGCCTGGAAACCCCGAAACTGCTGCTGATGTCGGCAGATTCCCGCAATCCCAACGGCATCGCCAACCGTTCCGATCAGGTGGGCCGCAATATGATGGACCATCCGCAGATCACCATGACCGTCACGCTGGAAGAGCCTTACTGGGCAGGCGTTGGCCCGGTGGTCAACAGCGGCATTATGGAAACCTCGCAGGGGGATTTCCGTTCAGAACATGCCGGTGCCTATTTCCGTTTCAATAACTTCGCCCGCAACCGCTTTGTGACTTTTGGCGCGCTGAAGAAAGGGCTGGTGGGCAAAGCGCTGGATGAAGAGATCCGGCGGATGACCGCCTGCACCGCCGATATCGTGCTGGCCCATGAGATCCTGCCGGACGCCAACAACCGCCTGACGTTATCCGATAAAAAAGACTGGCTCGGCCTGCCGAAACCGGCCATCCACTATGACGTGGGGGACTATGTGCGCCGCTCGCTGAAAAACTACTCAATGCCGATTGCTCATAAAATTGCCGCGGCGATGGGCGCGACAGAGAAGAAATTCTCCAGCCAGTTTAACCAGAGTAAACACATCATGGGCGGCACCATTATGGGCAACGATCCGGCCAGCTCGGTAGTGGATGCTGACTGCCGCGCGCACGATCATCCCAACCTGTTTTTGCCTGGCGGCGGTGCGATGGCGAGCACCGCCTGTGGCAACAGCACGCTGACCATGACGGCGCTGGCGTTTAAAGCTGCCGATGCGATCGTTAAACAGGCGAGGGCGGTGTGATGAAGCTGAAAACGAAGCTCGGCCTGATCGCCCTGTTAATGCTGTGCGGTCCGGCCGCCAGCGCCGATGACGAGGCGGCACTGCTGAAAAAAGGCGAGTATCTGGCCGTGGCCTCAGACTGTACTGCCTGCCACACCGGCTCTGCAGCTAAACCTTTTGCGGGCGGCAACGCGATTGCATCGCCGGTGGGTGAGATCGTCGCCACCAATATCACACCGTCAAAAACCGCAGGTATCGGCCATTACAGCGAGCAGCAGTTTGCCGATGCGCTGCGAAAAGGCGTGCGGGCCGACGGGGCGAATCTCTATCCGGCGATGCCCTATACCGCCTACGCCACGCTGACCGATGAAGATATTCATGCGCTGTATGTTTACTTTATGAGCGGGGTGAAAGCAGTGGATGAACCCACTAAAGAAACCCATCTGCCGTTCCCGCTGAACCTGCGTTTTTCGATGATGTTCTGGAATGCGATGTTCCTGAAATCGCCCGGCTACACGCCTGATGCCTCGCAGTCCGCAAGCTGGAACCGGGGACGTTATCTGGTGGAGGGGGCCGCCCATTGCAGTACCTGCCACACGCCCCGTGGTTTCCTGATGCAGGAAAAACAGGACGAAGCCTACAGCGGGGCGCAGGTGGGCGCCTGGTTTGCACCGGATATCACCGCCAGTCCGGTCAGCGGCATTGGAGAGTGGTCGCAGCAGGATCTGGTCACCTATCTGCGCACTGGCCGTCTGGCGGGCAAAGCCCAGGCCGCAGGCAGCATGGCGGAAGCCATCAGCCACAGCTTCCAGCACCTTTCAGCTGAGGATCTTTCGGCGATTGCCGACTACCTCGGCAGCGTGCAGGGCAACACAACTCAGGCTGCGGGCAGCTCCCGTTTCGGACAGGGCAAGCCGGGCAATAATCTGGTCGCATTCCGTGGCGATGCTTTTGCTGCTCCCACCCCTGATGAAGGTGCACGACTCTTCTCCGGCAACTGTGCTTCCTGTCATGGCAGCAGCGCGCAGGGAACGGCTGATGGCTTCTATCCCAGCCTGTTCCACAACAGCGCCACCGCTGAAAACAACCCTTCAAACCTGATCGCCACCATTTTGTTTGGCGTGAAGCGCGAAACGGCGGAGGGCGACGTGTTTATGCCTCCTTTTGGCGGGCAGCCTGAAGCGCTGAATCACCTTGATGATCAGCAGGTGGCTACGCTGTCGAACTGGATTTTGCAGAAGTATGGCAATGCCAGCGTCACCGTTACTGCCAGCCAGGTTGCCGATATCCGGCGAGGTGGAGCGACATCACCGCTGGTGCTGATGGCGCAGGCTGGCGTGGCGGTGGCCGCGCTGGCGGCGGCTGGCCTGGTGGGCTACCTCCTCTGGCGGCGTAAACGCCGCAAGGCTGTTGCGTGATCCCCCTTTACTTCGTCGCCGGTTCGCTGGCGACTCTGACTACCGGAAAAGAAACATGAAGCACTATTCACGCCGTGGCGTGCTGAAAATGGTGGGGCTGATCGCCGTGACCAGCGCTGCCGGGCACCTGATGCCGCTTCCAGCACTTAACGCAGCCCAGCCCAGGCCCAGAGCGGCCGCGCTGGCTGACTTTATGCAGCTCTCCTCGCAGTTGACGCAGCAGGCACACCTGAACGAGACGGTGGGAGCCGCCCTCTTTTATGCGCTGAACCTGACGCAGAAAAATTTCATTGTCGGTCTGAGCCAGCTAAAGGCGCTGCTGCATAACCAGCCAGACCTGTTAGAGCAGGATCGGTTGCAGTTCCCGAAAAGCGATGCCATTGGCGAAACCCTGGCGAAAGCGATTCTGGCGGGCTGGTACAACGGCGTGGTGGGTAAAGGTAACAAAGCGCTGTATGTCACCTATACCAGCACGCTTGCCAGCCAGCTGGTGAAAGACAAACTGGTTCCGCCGGGCTTCTCTTACGGTGCCTGTGGTAGCTGGGCTGAACAGCCCTGAATAAAAAGAGTCATTTGATGAATAAGAACAGAACTGCCGATGTGGTGGTGATTGGCGCGGGCGTGAACGGGTCGCTGCTGGCCACCCGCCTGGCGAGAGCCGGTAAATCCGTACTGCTGCTGGAATCCGGCCCGAAAGTGGGGCGCGACCAGCTGGTTGAGCGTTTCCGCGAATCCGCTTTTAAATCCGATTTTATGTCGCCCTATCCGTTTTCGCCTCTTGCGCCGCACCCGCGCTACACGCCTGAGCCAAACGACTATTTAGAACAGGTTGGCCCACATCCGTTTAACGCGCAGTACATCAGGATGTTTGGCGGCACCAGCTGGCACTGGGCGGCGCAGCTCTGGCGTTTTGTGCCGAATGATTTCCGTCAGCATTCCGCGTATGGCGTGGGCAAAGACTGGCCCATTGGCTATCAGGACCTGGAAGACTATTACTATCAGGCCGAAGTGATTGCCGGGGTGGGAGGATCGCCGGATAACGGCTCGCCCCGCAGCAAGCCTTATCCTATGGAGCGGGTTCCTGCTTCCTGGCTGCAACAGCGGGTTACCGCCCGTCTGGCTCCTGACTTTACCGTGCTGGATGACAGCACCGGGCGCAACAGCCGCAGTTATGACGGGCGTCCCGCCTGTTGCGGCAATAACAACTGTATGCCGGTGTGCCCCATCGATGCGCAATATCACGGCGGACTGGCCGCACAGGAAGCGGAAGCCAGCGGCGTGCAGATCATCACTGAAGCGGTGGTGTATCAGCTTGAACATGACAGCCAGGGCAAGATTGTTGCGGCAAACTACTACGACTGGAACAAGGTCAGCCACCGTGTCACCGCTGAAACCTTCGTGCTGGCCGCCAATGCTATCGAAACCCCTAAGCTGCTGCTGATGTCGGTCAGCGATCGCTTCCCGCAGGGCATTGCCAACAGCCATGACAACGTGGGGCGTAATCTCTGTGACCATCCCGCCATCGGGGTGACTTTCGATGTGGATGAAGAGATCTGGCCAGGCCGTGGGCCGGTCAGCCCGTGCTCTATTGGTCAGTTCCGCGACGGTGATTTCCGCCGCGAGCATTCGCCTTTCCGCATCGATATCTCTAACGCTTCACAGGTGGCGTCGGTGACCAAAGAAGCGCTGGCAGAGGGCTTCTTTGGCCGCAAGCTTGAGGAGCAGATCCGCTTCCGGGCAGCCCGTCGCCTCAGCATCAAAAATGCGCTGGAGCAGCTACCCGATCCGGCTAACCGGGTCACGCTCAGCAAAAACAGAGATCCGCTGGGCTTGCCCACGCCTGCGCTGTTCTGGAATGTGGATGACTATGTTATCCGCGGCACGGAGAAAACCCGCGAATGCTATGACGCCATCGCAGCAAAACTCGGTGCCACTAATATCAAACACAGCAAAAGTGGCAAGTTCTCTAACCGTCAGCACATCACCGGCACGCTTTCGATGGGGCTGGATCCGGCAACCAGTGTTACCGATGCCTGGGGCCGCGCTCACGATCATGAAAACCTCTTTATGGTGGGCACGGGCGTGATGCCAACGGTCGGCACCTGCAACGTGACGCTGACCGCGATGGCCCTGGCGCTGCGCACCGCAGACAAAATCCTGCAGGAGACGCAGCATGGGTAATTTACTGAGATGCGTACTTCCTCTCAGCGCATTGATTCTGAGTCTGAATCACTCTCTGGCGTTTGCTGAGGGTCAGGAGGTCACGGCTAAAAATGGCCTGCAAGTCAGTCAGACCGGGCATCAGGTTCACAGTGACCAGTCTGCAAGCCAGGTTGATAATGGCCCTACGGATAAGAACCTCGATCTGATCAGGCGCGGTGAATATCTGGCTACGGCGGGCGATTGCGGGGCCTGTCACTCTCAGGAAGGCAAAGCGCCGTTCAGCGGCGGGCACGCCATCGCCAGCCCGCTGGGCACCATTTTCAGCACCAATATTACGCCCTCCGCCACGGCAGGCATTGGTCACTACAGCGAGCAGCAGTTTGCGGATGCGCTGCGCAAAGGTGTTCGTGCCGATGGGGCAAACCTCTATCCCGCGATGCCTTACACCGCTTATGCCCGGCTCACCGACAGCGATGTCTCCGCGCTTTACGCTTACTTTATGCAGGGTGTGAAACCTTCAGATGCGCAGCCGGAAAAAACCGATCTGCCGTTTCCGTTTAACCTGCGTTTCAGCATGGCGGCCTGGAATCTGCTGTTCCTGGATGCCAAACCCTTTACGCCCGATCCCTCGCAGTCGGCAGAGTGGAACCGTGGCGCTTATCTGGTGGAAGGATTAACCCACTGCAGCACCTGCCACACGCCAAGAAACTTCCTGATGGCGGAGCAGCAGAAGCAAAACCTGCAGGGCGCTTCTCTCGGCACCTGGTTTGCACCGGCTATCACCGCTGCGGCCTTGCAGACCAGGCAGCGCTGGACGCGCGAGAATCTGGCGGCTTATCTGGCTACGGGCCATGCGGATAATGGTGCAACGGCAGGCGGCCCGATGCTGGAAGCGATCGACAAAAGCTTTGCGCGCATGACGCCAGACGATCGCCAGGCGATAGTCGCCTATCTTCTGCCAGAAGGGAGTGCTGAGCCAGAGCAGGCCGGAGCTGTAACGTCAGCGGCAAAGCAGACCAGCACGCCAGCTCTGGACGGGGTAGCCTCCACTGCTCAGGCTCAGGCTCAGGCTCAGGCTCAGGCTCAGGCTCAGGCTCAGGCTCAGGCTCAGGCTCAGGCGGATAAGCGGTCCGCGCGGGCTCCCGCCCCCGTGCTGATAACCGGTGACGATACGCCCCGTGCCCTGTCCCGGATGAGTGAAGGCGAGCGCGTCTACCGTAATAACTGCGCGGCCTGCCACAATCTGGAGGGGCAGGGACTTAACGGCTTGCCTGCGCTGAAAGGCCACCCGGTGCTGGATAAGCCTGTGGCAGATAACGTGGCGATGGCGGTGCTGCAGGGCGTCTGGCCCGAAAAGGGGCAGGGGATGATCGGCTTCGATCGGGAACTGACCGACAGCCAGATTGCCCAGGTCACTAACTACCTGATGGAGGATTTCGGCCACAGTAAAGTGCGCATCACCCCGGAACGGGTTAAGGCATTACGTAAGGGTGGCGATCCTTCGCCGCTGTTACTGCTGGCCCAGGGTGGGATGGTGGGCGCGATAGTCGTCATCCTCGCATTAGCAGTTTGGTGGTGGCGCCGTCGGCGCTAAACGACATCTCTGCGCTGGGTGCAGAATCGCAGGAATTACAATCCCCCTCCGCTTTCATCGTAAAGCGGAGGGATACCTTTAAATCCCGTGCAGCTTTGCCAACAGCCAGATCCTCTCTGACGCTACATCAACATTCTCCAGCAGTCCCGCCTCGTCGGCCAGACGGAACAGCTCGCAGTAATGCGTAAGGCTGCGTGCACTTTGCATTCCGCCCAGCATAGTAAAATGCCGCTGGTGGCCGTTCAGCCAGGCCAGAAACACGATACCGGATTTGTAATACTGCGTCGGGCTGGCAAAAATATGCCGTGCCAGCGGCAAGCCAGGCGCAAGAATTTGATGATAACGATCCTTATCTCCCTGAGCCAGCGCATGAAGGGCCGCCGCCGCCGCCGGGGCTATCGCATCCAGAATCCCCAGCAGCGCGTGAGAATAGCCCTGGCTGTCACCGGCAATCAGTTCAGGATAATTAAAATCATCGCCGGTATACATTTTCACCGAGGCTGGCAACTGACGGCGCATCTCAATTTCACGATCCTTATCCAGCAGCGAAATTTTTATACCGTCGATTTTCGCCTCATTATTACGGATTACCGCCAGGCAAATTTCCATCGCGCTATGGATCTGCTCCTCACCCCAGTAGCCCCGTAATGCCGGATCAAACATATCTCCCAGCCAGTGCAGGATCACCGGCTGCTTCACCTGGCGTAAAACGGTGTCATAAACCCGGATGTAATCCTCCGGGCCTTTGGCAATGGCGGCCAGCGCCCGGCTGGCCATCAGGATAATGCTGCCGCCACAGGCCTCAATGGCGGCGATCTGGAGTTCATAGGCAGCAATCACATCGTCCACTGTCAGGCCGCTGAAGTCGGTCAGATGATCGGTCCCTGCGCCGCTGGCAACACGCATTCCGGGAAAATCTTTCGCCTGTTCCACGCTGCGCTGGATCAATTGCAGGCTGGTGGCCCAGTCCAGCCCCATTCCCCGCTGGGCGGTGTCCATCGCTTCGGCCACGCCAAAGCCCAGCGACATCAGGTGGCGGCGATACTCCAGCGTCGCGTCCCAGTCGATGGCCTTATCCGTCAGGGGGTTTTGCATCCGTGCAGGATCGGACACCACATGAGCGGCGGCAAATACGCGACGGTTAAACACGGGTTTATGTGGCACACTCCAGCTTCGTTCCCCTTTTACCACGTAGCTGTAGGGATTTCCGTGACTGTCTAATAAACGCACTTTATTGCTGATGGTCATAGCAGCTTCCTCTGAGTTAATGCTTTACAAGATGGCCCTGGGGTAGCGGCTCACCCGCTTTACTGGCTGTGGTAACCGGCACTTTACGCACGCCCAGCAGGACGAAACTGCTGCAAAGGATCACCGCCGCTGCGGCGAGCCAGACAGGTTGCAGGCTGTAGTGCTGCGCCAGATACCCGGCGAGGATTGGCGAGATGCCTCCGGCGGCCATGCCCATATTCATCACAAATCCGATAGCCGAACCGCGCAGTGAAGGCGGAACCAGCTCCGCCGTTACCGACAGAACTATGGGGGTGATGGGGTAGCCCAGAAAACCCAACAGCATCACCAGCATCACCACCAGCGGCACCGAGAGGTTGATTGCCATAGCCGCCATCAACAGCCCGCTGGCAATGGTTATCACCATCAAAATATTCCTGCGGCGGAGAAAGTCCCCTTTGTCACAGTAGCGGCCCAACAGGAAGCCCCCCAGTGCGCCGGTCAGCCCCAGCAGGCTGGCAATGGTGCCTGCCATTCCTATCGACAAATTTTTAACCTGCATCAGATAAGAAGGTGCCCACAGCAGCACGATCCACCAGCCGGCCAGCAGCACAAAATAGTAGAGGGCCATCATCATCACCGGCGCATGGTGGAACAGCGTGCGCAGCGGCACTTTTTCTGCGGCCTGACGTGCGGCAAGCTGAGCCGGTTTGCGATCGTTTTTCACCAGTACGGCATAAAGGATCGCCACCAGAATCCCCATTGCACCGGCAACGTAGAACACCACCCGCCAGCCAAATACCGGCCCGAGCATTGCGCCCATCCAGGTGCCAAGGAAACCCCCAATCGGATAGCCCATCCAGTAGAGCGACATCACCGTGGTGCGCTGTTTTTCACTGGTGACGTTCGCCACCTCCAGCGAGGCGGCAGGCCAGAAAATCCCTTCGCCAACCCCGGTCATCACCCGATAAAAAATCAGGCTGGAGAGGCTACCCGCCACGCCGGTAAGCAGGGTGGCTACTGAGAACAGCATCAGGCCGAGGATCAATACCGGCTTGCCGCTGAGTCTGTCGGCAATAATTCCGGCGATAAACAGAAAGAGAATAAAACCAAAGAAGAACGAGGAGAGGATGATGCCGCTCTCACCTTTGCCCAGACCAAATTCCGGGGCTATCAGCCCTATTGCTGAAGAGACCGTCATGCGGTCAACGGAGTACATCATGTAACCCAGCCCGCAGAGCACGGTCACCAGGATCATTTTTCGGGTATCTGTATTCATCTCTTCCTCGACATGTCTCTTGACCGACGAAAACAGCTTTTCGGCTTGATAAGCAGGATGATGTTAACCGTGCTCAAGGTGGCGTGCTTTGCAGGTCAGCAGCACCTGATCGGGGTCTTTAGTCCACCAGTTAAGGCGGGAGAAAATTTCAACTTCATGAAAACCGGTGTAGCCCTGGGCTTCCACGGCCTGA
This sequence comes from Erwinia sp. E_sp_B01_1, assembly GCF_036865545.1. NCBI lineage: Bacteria > Pseudomonadati > Pseudomonadota > Gammaproteobacteria > Enterobacterales > Erwiniaceae > Erwinia > Erwinia sp. E_sp_B01_1. The sequence goes on from NZ_CP142208.1 coordinate 2,223,925, forward strand.
CGAAAACCGCGGATATCTATTACGCCGTCGCCCATCATGCCGCGATCTTCCAGCATATCCTGCGTGGGGTTGAGCCAGTCGCAGATATGAAAGGCCAGCAGGCGCTTCAGGCCCGCACGGGCAATTTCACGGTGAAAATCGGCATCCCACCAGGTGTGATAAAGGTCGACAGCGATCCCCAGCCCCTCATCACCCAGTTCGTCACAAAGATCGTTGGCCTGTTTCAGCGTATTTACGCAGGCGCGGTCGGCGGCATACATCGGGTGAAGCGGTTCAATGGCCAGTGGCATCCCCAGCGGGCGGGAATATTCCAGCAGGGCACTTAAGCCGTCCCGTACCTGCTGGCGCGTGCCGTTAAGGTCTTTTGACCCCGCCGGTAATCCGCCCACAACCAATACCAGGCAGGCCGCGCCTAATTCCAGAGCCTCGTCTACGGCCCGGAAGTTATCGTTCAGTCTGGTCTGCCGTTGCTCAGCGGTAACGGCCGGGAACATGCCCCCCGACAGTAACCGGTTACCCTGAGCTGATGCTGGCGGATCAGCCGCGCGGTTTCTTTAAGGCCCAGGGCGGCGACCTGATCCCGCCAGGGTGAAATGCCACGGATTTCATGACGGACGCAGCCTTCGATAATCTGCCGCAGATCCCATTGCTGGCGCAGGGTTGCCGTATTGATCGAGAGTTTTTGCGGATCGGGATGGTTCATCTGGTGTTCCCCTTAGCGTTCCAGCGATGGCACATCAATCCAGCGACGCTCTTTCCAGCTTTTTAATGCCAGATCGACCAGTTGCAATCCTTTCGCCCCTTCCAGCAGGCCCCAGCGGTAGTCGCCTTCGCCCCAGACATGGCGCAGGAAGAGTTCCCACTGCACTTTAAAAGCGTTGTCATAGTGCTGCGTGTCTGGCACTTCCGCCCAGTCTTCGAAAAAGTTATGGGTCTGGCGCACGTCCGGGTTCCAGACGGGTTTGGGGGTGTTTACGCTGGCCTGGGTGAAGCAGTCTGTCAGCCCGGCGACCGCAGAGCCGTTGATGCCATCCACCTGGAAAGTCACCAGATCGTCACGCCGGACCCGCACGCACCATGAGCTGTTGATCTGCACTATGGCTCCGTTGTGCAGTTCGAAAGTGGCATAAACGGCATCGTCGGCAGTGGCCTGATAAGGTTTATGTTCTTCATCCCAGCGCGCAGGGATATGGGTGGCGCCAATACAGCTGAGGCTTTTGATATCCCCGAACAAATTGTCGATCACATAGCGCCAGTGACAAATCATATCCAGAATGATGCCGCCGCCATCCTCACTGCGGTAGTTCCAGGAAGGGCGCTGAGTTGGCTGAAGATTACCCTCAAACACCCAGTAACCGAACTCACCCCGCACAGAGAGCACTTTGCCAAAAAAGCCGGATTCATTAAGCAGCCTGAGCTTCTGCAAACCCGGCAGCCAAAGTTTGTCCTGAACCACGCCGTGGCAGATGCCTTTTTCACGGGCAAAATGGTAGAGATCCAACGCCTCATCCAGCCCCATCGCCACCGGCTTTTCGCTGTAAACGTGCTTGCCTTTGCTGATGGCTTTTTTCAACAGAGCAGGGCGTGCCTGGGTAGTGGCGGCATCGAAAAAGATGATGTCATGAGGATTATCCAGCGCTTCATCAATGCTGGTCCCCCAGCGGGTGATGCCAAATTCTTCCGCCAGCGCGGCGATTTTCTCTGCGTTACGACCAATGAGAATGGGGTCGGGCATCAGGCGGTCACCGTTGGCCAGTTGCACGCCGCCCTGTTGCCGGATTTGCACAATCGATCGAATCAGATGCTGGTTTTTCCCCATTCGTCCGGTAACGCCATGCATGATAATGCCAACTGGAATCTGAGCCATTTAATCGCCTCGCAGTAGAGTGGGTCAGTCAGGGAGTTTGTGAGTCAAACCACATAACGCAGATTGTCTCAGCCCCACAGACCGGGAGTGGGTAATAATCATTCAACCAGGTAGTTGATAAACTCACTATAGAGCGCGGTTTCAATTTTGACTTTGATCGGTTTCACATAACCAACTAGTTGGTTGAAAAAATTATCCGCCTTGTGTTACCTGTGAAATGAGGCACTATAATGCTGAGAAAAGTCGATAAAATCAGGGGATCCGGTTTGGCTACCAGGCGTGTTAAGGATAAAAACGAGTCGGCAGATAAGCAGGTGCGCATTCTTGAGGCGGCGCGTGCTGAGTTTGCTGAGAAGGGGTTTGATGGCGCAAGAGTGGACAGCATCGCCCTGCGTGCTGAGGCTAATAAGCAGCTCATCTACTATTACTTCACCAATAAAGACGTTCTGTTTACCCGCGTGCTGGAAGATGCCTACCGTGATATCCGCGAGCATGAAGCGGCCCTGTCTCTGGACGCTATTCCGGCCAGCGAAGCGATCCTGAAACTGGTTGAATTCACCTGGCACTACTATCTGAAAAATCCTGAATTTATCCGGCTTCTTAACAGCGAAAATCAGCTCAAGGCCCGTCATCTCAAAGGTTCTGAGGTTACGGTGCAGATTAACCAGAGCTGGATCGGCATTACTCAGGCACTGCTGGAGCGAGGCCGGCAGGAGGGGAATGTCCGCGCAGATATCGATGTGATGCAACTGAATATCAATATCTCTGCATTAGGTTTCTTTTATCTGATTAACCAGTCGACCCTGTCGATTCTCTACCAGAAAGACCTCGGCGAAAAAGCCGCGCTGGACGAACGTTTACGGGTGATGAAAGAGTGTATCGCCGCCTGGATTAAGCCCTGAGAGGGAGCAGGGCGAAAATCAGGGGATAACTGCCTCAGGCAACAAGGCATAAAATTCGGAAGGTAACCGATGTGACGTTGTCACTTTTCAGCAGTGTTGATTTTTGCTATTCGATAACGGGTACTCCGTCCGCCGCCTTCCAGTTTCTCAATGCAGCCTTTCTGCAGCAGGTCAGCCAGGTGACGGGTTGCCGTGGCTTTACTGACTTTTGCCACTTTCTGATACTGACTGGCGTTGATGCCCTCCTCAAATCCCTGTTCGCCGCCTTCAAGCAGGCGGTTCACCACTTTGGTTTGTTCAGGACTTAAAATAGTGCATAAATTTATTTTTCTGTATCATAAACCATGCAAACTTTAAGGATAAAGGTGGTTTATGGCGTTACAAGGAAAAATGGTTCTGAATGGTGCTGATTACGCTCCTTTTGAACTTTATGGCGTAGGCGTCTTTATGGCTTTTTCTGGTAATGGTGTTTACAGGAATAAAGGTGCCTGCGGTGCTATCAAAGGCGATGGTCCACTCCCTCCTGGTAAATATTGGATTGTTGAGCGTGGATCTGGTGGTTTTTTCTCAAAGCGAAAAGCTGAAATTCAGGACACATGGAATAAAGTGCGTTATGGGGCTGAATTTAGCCGCGATGAATGGTTTGCTCTATATAAAGATGATTGGGGCATTGACGACGGCACATGGATAAAGGGTATTTATCGTGGGTTATTCAGACTTCATCCAGGCGTACTGTCAGAAGGGTGTATAACGATTGCTCATAATACGGACTTTGCGCGAATCCGTAATGCTTTACTTAACACATCCCCGATGCCAGTTCCCTGCATGCGTTCCCTTATGGCTCTGGGCTGGATTGAGGTCGTTGCCAGTGGCTCGAACACTTGCCCGTAGGGCTATAAAAATCGCTATATTCTTACTTCTCATGCTTGCCGTGGCTCGAACCGTTGGCAGTCCTGAAATTTATATCAATCGCGATTTTGCAGGCTTGCTTGCCCAGACAATTAGCGGCGATGTGAATGCTGAATCAATGTATGACGCTTATTTTTACATTGATGTTACATGCGTGACGACTATCACCATAATTATTTACTTAATAACGATGGATTTAATCAAAAAAATAAGGAAAAAATGAAATGCCAATCCCTCCATATATGTGGCTAAAAGACGATGGCGGTGCAGACATTAAGGGTTCTGTAGATATTCAGGATCGTGAAGGAAGCATTGAGATTATTGGCCTGAGTCATGGAATTAACCTGCCGGTTGATAATGCCAATGGGAAGATAACCGGCACCCGACAGCACTCTTCCATGATGATAGAGAAGGAAGTCGATAGCTCTACACCTTACCTCTATAAAGCTGCTACAACTGGGCAGACGCTTGAAAGCGCTGAAATTCGATTCTACCATATCAATGATGCCGGGCAGGAAGTTTGCTATTACAACGTGTTGTTGGAAAGCGTAAAGGTTACAAGCGTTAATTGTGGTGTACCGAATGTGAAATTAGCGGGCAACGATAAGATGAACCACGTCGAGAGTATCAGCTTACAGTATGAAAAAATCACATGGCGCATTGTAGATGGAAATATCCAGCATTCAGATGCATGGAACGAACGCCCTACCGCTTAAATATAAGGAGGGACATCTGCTCTCTGATAATCCCTGATATTTTCGAGTAGTATAAAGAGTATAACCAGGGCGGGAACAATTTCCCGCCCTGAGAATTTACTGATTACTGACGGCTTCCCACAAACCCATAAGATAGGTTACGCCTAAGGCGCGGTCATACAGACCATAGCCGGGACGGCCAGTCTCGCCCCAGATGAAGCGGCCATGATCGGGACGGATATAGCCATCGAAGCCGTTATCATGCAGGGATTTGATCACTTTATACATATTCAGCGAGCCATATTGTGTTGGATGCGCTGACTCGTAAAAATCTTTGTCTTTAATAATTTTGATATTTCGCACATGGGCGAAATGAATGCGGTTGCGGCGCGAGAATTCAGCCAGAATAGCGTAAACATCATTTTCCGGATCTTCTGCAATCGAGCCGGTGCACAAAGTAATACCGTTGGCTTCTGAATCCACTGCATTACAGATCCAGTCCAGGTCGTCGCGGTTTTTTACCACGCGCGGCAAGCCGAAAATAGAATAAGGTGGATCATCGGGATGGATAGCCATTTTAACGCCGACTTCTTCACAGACCGGGATCACCGCTTTCAGGAAGTAAGCCAGGTTTTCACGCAGTTTGTTGTCATCCACGTCTTTATATTGTGCAAACAGATCCTGCACTTTCGCCAGGCGCTCTGGCTCCCAGCCGGGCAGGGCAAAGCCGTTTGAGTTTTCCAGAACTTCTTTAACAACTTCATCAAGGCTTTTGTCGATCCCCTTCTTCTCAAACGCCATGGTCAGGGAGCCGTCCGGAAGGACATAATTCATGTCCGTCTTCATCCAGTCAAATACCGGCATGAAGTTATAACAAATCACCTTAACACCCGCTTCGGCGAGGTGACGAATGGTCTGCTGATAGTTGGCGATATAGCGATCGCGGCTCTCGTTGCCAATTTTGATCGCGTCATGAATATTGACGCTCTCAATCACTTCCATGGTCAGCCCGGCCGCCTGAGCCTGACCCACCAGTTTTTGAATTTTATCTTTTGGCCAGACTTCACCGACCGGCACATCATAAAGGGCCCCTACCACCCCCTCCACACCGGGAACCTGACGAAAGTGCTCCAGTGGAATTTTGTCCTCTTCTGGCCCAAACCAACGCATTGTCATTTGCATACTGTCATCTCGCTATACTGAACAGGTTATCTGGTAGTCTACCATACCAGTATACCCAGCTCGCTGCAGATTGGGGTGATGGGGGTCACAGAAACTCTCCCTGACGCTGTTTTAGCCGTCAGGGAAAAGGCAATTTCTGGCTGGCAGAATCTCAGGCAAAATGTTCAGAATAAAACCGATCGCAGAACGCCTTACTGGCACCAAGTTGCAGCGAAAGTTTGCTGGCTGCCTTTAACATCTGAGCGGTGATCTCCTCATTACTGCGCTCAGGAGTCAGTCGGGATGAGGGACCCGTCAGCGCCAGGGCCGCCACCAGTTTCTCATCATTGCCAAAAACCGGTAAGGCAAAGGCAGCAATGTGCGGATCGCGGGCACCAGAACTGAACAGAGGAAGAGGGGGACTGCGATCGAAAAGTTGTTCATCCGTTCCCCAGTGCCTCAGAACCTGGCCAATGGCAGAGTTATCAAGAGGGAAATAGGTTCCGGGCAAACGCGTGTGACGCAGTCCTTCAGATGACTCTGCGCGGAACAGGCACAGGCGCTGGCCATTATCAATCACATACCAGCTGGCACTTTCACCTGTGGCTGTGGCAAGGGCATGCAACTCGGGTTGAACGATGCTTGCCAGATGGAAAGATTGTTCATAAAGCTTGCCCAGATAGAGCAGGCGTGGCCCCAGCGTATAGGCTGCGTTTTCATGGCGTACCACGTAGCCCATTCTCTCCAGTGAATTCATCAGCCGGTAAACCGTGGTCTTATGATAGCCAGAGAGCTGAGATAACGTAGTCAGCGACAGGCTCTCTTCCCCAGGTTTAAAACAGTCCAGTAAAGACAGCGCCTTCTCAACGGCTATTACGCCCTCGTTTCCCATTCTCTTTCTCCTTGTGTAAACCGGGTCAAAGTCTACCTGAAAAATGTGAGTCACATCGTGTTTACATCACAAACAAAGTCTTAACACTGGCAAATACCGCCGGAGCAAAGATATAGTAGTTTCGTATTGTACAACATGGTTGTACGGAGTAAAACAATGTGAGGTCCTCTATGTCAGCTCAGGAAAAACCGTTTATCAATCGTACTGTGTCCCGCGTGCCGGCAGAGCATATTCGTCAGGCGTCACTGTTTCAGGCTGCCATTCTTGCCGATGTCGCGGGAAGAAGAGGCACCTTACATGGCCGTATTAAACCCGTTTCCCCTGAGATGAAGGTGGCTGGTCCTGCGATCACGGTGGAAGTGCGTCCCGGTGATAATCTGGCGATCCATGCCGCTCTGGCTATTGCTCAGCCTGGCGACGTGATTGTGGTGGATGGCAAAGGCGACCTGAGCTGCGCGTTGATTGGTGAAATCATGACAACTCAGGCACAGGCATCTGGGATAGCAGGCATCATTATTGATGGTGCGGTAAGGGATGCAGACGCCCTGATTGCCAATAAGTTTCCGGTCTTTTCGGCAGGCCTGAATCCTTGTGGCCCCACTAAAGCCATACCTGGCCGGGTTAATTCCCCCCTCTCTGTTGCAGGCGCTTCGGTAGAACCAGGCGATCTGGTGGTTGCTGACTGCGATGGCGTGGTGATCATTCCCCGTGATGAGGTGGCTGCTGTCCTTGAGCTGGCGCAGAAAAAACTTGATAGCGAAACTCGCCGGATAGCAGCTATTAAAGAGGGGAATCTTCGTCCCGGATGGCTTGAAGAGGCTTTACGCAACGCGGGTATGCTGAAATCAGGAGAAACTCTGTGATGGTTGAGCAACGTTATATTCTGGTAACGGGCAGCGATTTAGCTGAAGAAGCCGTTGAGCTATTACAGGGCTATCAGTTGATTTTCGCCGGGAAACAGCCCGGTGAAGCTGACCTGATCCAACTATGCAAAAAATACGATCCTATAGCGATCATTGTACGATACGGCAAAATCAGCGCGCAAATCATGGATGCCGCTCCGTCACTTCGTGTGATCTCTAAGCATGGCAGTGGAACAGATGTCATAGATCAGCAAGCCGCAGCAGCACGTAATATCGGTGTTAAATCGGCTCCGGGTGCTAACGCAGCGGCCGTTGCTGAGCATACCTGGGCGATGATTCTGGCCTGTGCAAAATCCGTTATCCCTCTGGACAGGCGTTTACGTGAGGGACACTGGGATAAGTCCAGACACAAATCACTGGAGCTGGAAGGACGAACGCTTGGACTGATAGGATTGGGAGCAATTGGCACCCGTGTGGCCACTATTGGCCGCGCCATGGGGATGAATGTCATCGCTTATGATCCCTGGGCGAAAAGCTTCCCGGCAGAATGTGGCGTGGCAGAGCAGCTAAGCGATCTGCTTACTCAGTCTGATGTTGTCTCGCTTCACTGCCCCCTGACAAATCAAAACAGGAAAATGATCGATGATTCGCTGCTGGCCCACTTCAAAAAGGGGGCCATTCTGATCAACACGGCGCGCGGAGGACTTATCGATGACGAGGCTCTGGTCCGGGCGCTGAACAATGGCACGCTTAGCTGGGCAGCTCTGGACAGTTTCAGTCAGGAGCCTCTTGAAGCGCCACATCTCTGGCAGTCAGTAGATAACGTGATCCTCTCACCCCATATTGCCGGGGTAAGCGATAACTCTTATGTGAAAATGGGCACGGTTGCCGCCAGCAATGTTGTTCAAACGCTGGAAGCCAGTGACACCGTAAACGCTGGATGAAGTTTGACTAAAGAAAGGCCCGCAGCATTGACTCATGCGTGAATATCTCCGTCAAACACGGCCGTGATGACTGGTCTACACATTACTGGCGTAGCGGTGGATCATTGATGCGGGCAGCTATCTGTTTATAACCCTCTGTAGGCACATCAAGCTATTTAATCTGAAGCATATTCAATGTTGGACAGCACTGAGCAGCGCGGCATGCCGAAAAATTCTCGTTGGGGCGCTTTTGAGATGCGGAAAGGCACCAGTATTGCAGATGGTCCGATCTGAACTTCGTTAAGATTAACTGAGACATCATTCGCAGATAAGTGATACTTCGCAAAGACCTGATTGGTGGGACGGATGACATCCCGGATGACAGCCGCTATTGCTTCAGAAGGTTTAACGTTCGGACAGGCTTTCACATCAGCCTTATAACCCAGACGTATATCAATGTATAAAGCCAGTACGCACAGACTCATTACAACGATGAGTCCAAAAATTAATCCAGAAGCTATCTTCAAAATCCTGCGCATCACAAATTCCCTTTCATTTGATTAGATAATCTTATCGAATGATAATCATTTTTATCTCTCATGAGCCACTAAAATCAGGCGATCGGATCTCCGAATCAGACAAAAGCTGAGAATAGCTCTGTACAGCCTCAGGTTGGTTAACGCCTGCTGGTAGTCAGACTGGTTACCCTGATTCTTCTTCAGGATATCCGATCATATTAACCCTGTTGGCAGGTTCAGAGAGCGTTTATGAAAAGTTGCTCAGCAGAGCCGAGTCCGCTGGCCGTGGGAGCATTACTCTGCTGGAAAAAAGGCCCTGCACTGAATGCCGGGGCCTCTGCAACAGACGTAGTAAAGAAGCGTTATTTGCCCGTGCTGGTAACTGACTTTTTGATCTCCATATTAACGGCCTTTTTTCTTCCCATTACCAGTACGCTAATGCCGCCTGCCAGACAAAGCACCGCGAGAGGGAGCATGGCCAGCGCATGGCTGCCAGTACGTTCGTTGATCATGCCGTAAACGTTGACCATCAATCCCCCTCCGATAAGGTTAGCCATGGCACCAATGGCGGCCAGTCCTGCGGCCGCTGTGGAGGAAGAAAGCCAGCCGGATGCCAGTGCCCAGAACGGGCCTTTCATTGAATACGCTCCGACCAGAATCATCGACAGGATAATCACGCTGCCAGCCAGTGATTGCAGAACGAAGGCAGACAGTAAGCCAGCCGAAATCAGGAACAGGGTCAGTGCTGTATGCCAGCGGCGTTCGCCGGTGCGATCTGAACTGCGTCCCCAGACAATCATCAGCACAGAAGCCAGACCATAAGGAATGGCATTCACAAGACCGGTAGTAAAGTTATCCAGACCAAAGGATTTTAGTAACTGTGGCGACCAGACGCTCAGCGTGGAGCCTGCGGCAGAAGCGCCAGCGTAGATCAGTGCCATCACCCAGATATGTTTGTGGCGTAATAACTGCCACAGTGAGATATGACCAATAGCTTTACGTGAAGCGTTTTCTTCAGCGATTTTGTTACTTAACCACTCTCTTTGCGGCTTAGTCAGCCATGTGGCGTTTTCAGGACGATTGCTGAGCACGAAGAAGGCGGCAATGCCCAGGATAACAGCAGGGATGCCTTCAAGGATAAATAACCAGTGCCAGCCACGTAAACCAAACCAGCCGTCCATCGAAAGAATGGCGCCAGAAATGGGGGAGCCAATAAAGTTAGCGGCTGGAATCGCAACCATAAAAGTAGCGATGACGCGTGCGCGGTATTTACCTGGGATCCAGTAAGTCAGATAGAGAATGACGCCGGGGAAAAATCCTGCCTCGGCGGCACCCAGTAAAAAACGCAGGACATAGAGCATCTGGGCGCTTTCAACAAAAGCGGTGCAGACTGAAACAATGCCCCAGCTGACCATGATGCGTGAGATCCAGATTTTAGCGCCCACTTTTTGCATGGCGAGATTACTGGGGACTTCAAAAATGAAATAGCCGATAAAGAATAAGCTACTGGCAAATCCAAACACCGCTTTAGAGAGGCCCAGATCTTCGTTCATCTGTAACGAAGCCATGCCGATATTGCCACGATCGATGATGGCAATCAGATAGCAGACGATAAGGAAAGGCAAGATCCGCCAGGTAACCCGTTTTACCGTCTCCTGCTCTATATCAGTGCCCGATGAGCTGTCATGAAATTTTTCAGACATGATGTTCCCCACATTTAAATGTTGCATGCAACCCGAAAAAAAAGCCGCCTGTTTTACTGTGTAAAACTATGATGTACACAGTGAAATTAGTATCCTTTTTAACGGTCATCTGCGCCAAATGATTGTGAGAGTGTTGTGTTAAATGTCACAGATTTGTTGTGTTCATTGGTCTGTTATGTGATTTGCAGAGGGTTTATTACTTTCAGAGGGGGTACCAGCCAGTCTTTAGGCCAGACTGGCTGATGAGGGGGAAACGATGGTCAGCGGCAGAAGCCTTTCTGCTGCATAATAGAATTCAGTCCACTAACTCAATCCCCAGGCTTTCCAGCATCGCCATGCAAATCCTCGTTTTGTTCAGCTGTAGGGTTTCCCCAACGGCTTTGAAGATAGCCGACCGCTTCCTGAGTCTGGGGCTGGTTGAGGTAATCTTCTCTGAATAAAATCGTGCCGTTGATTTGTGGCAGGGCGTCATTTAAATCGAGCTGTTTCTGTAGTTCGGGCACGCCACCTTTGATCATCCAGTCAGGTTCCACCCTGGAAGGTTCACCAATTTTATACAGCGCAATCCCGATATAGAGACGGGTGTGGGTGTTTTTGACCGCGTTCGCCCACCAGTTTGCCAGCACATCGTAGCGGGCTGCATCACGCGAAAAGGGCCAGTAAAGCTGCGGGGCAATATAATCCAGCAGGCCCTGTTGCACCCAGCCACGGGTATCGGCAAAGGATTCATCATAAGCTGCCGCGCCACGGGTTTCTGAACCTGCCGGATCGTGAGAAATGTTACGCCATACGCCAGACGGGCTGACGCCAAATTCAACATCCGGTTTAAGCTGTTTGATAGTGCGGGAAACCTGGGCAATCAGCTGCTGCGTATTATGACGCCGCCAGTCCGCTTTTGAGCTATATCCCTGGCCATACTTTTTCCATGTCTGGTTGTCGTTAAGGGCGGAGTCAGGCGAGTCGGTATAGAAATAGTCATCAAACTGCACGCCATCCACAGGGTAGTTGGCAACAACTTCAGCCACGATGCTGGTGATCCAGTCCCTGGCCTCCGGGATGCCGGGGTCCAGTACAAAGCGGTTACCTGAGGTACGGATCCAGTCGCGGTGCAGCACATAGACGCTGGCAGGATTTAACGACAGGGTGCGATTGAGTTCGGCAACGGTGGAGGGTCTGGTATTGACTGACACCCGGTAGGGATTAAACCAGGCATGCACTTTCATTCCCCGCTTGTGCGCTTCATCCAGCATAAATTGCAGCGGATCATAGCCCGGGTTTTCACCGATATTGCCCGTCATCATATCTGACCACGGCAGGATTTTGGATGACCACAGCGCGGTGCCATCGGGTTTCACCTGGAAGAACACCGTATTAATACCGAGACTTTTAAGCTTATCCAGTTTGTCTTTCAGCGCCTGCTGCTGCCGGTTAATGCGAAGGGCCGGGGAGCTGATATTCACGGATGAGACCGGTGGCCAGTCCAGACGGGAAACGGTGGTCAACCAGACGCCACGCACCGGCTGATGGGCCGGCTGAGGTTTGACCGGAAGCGGGGCTTTAACAACAGGGGTAACCGGCGTGACCAGCGATTTCGGTGGCTCTGAAGCGCAGTGGGCAAGCAAAAGCGCAGCGACAATCAGTCCGCCAGATTTCAGGGCTGCGGAAACAGCAGGTAAGCGAGGGAAACTGGCGATGAGAAATGTCCTTTTTCAGGCAGATGCGTAAAAAGAAACATTCTCTTCTTATCAGACCGTAAGTCAATCTCTCAGAAGAACAGCAGCGGCCTTACGTGGGTAAAGGCCGCCGGGGTCAGGGCCTTTGCGAGTTCTGTCTCAACGGGAAAAGCCGGGTATTGATCACCGCTATATTCACCTCGCAGGGCGTTTCATCGTCCAGATAAACGGTTTCATTGATCTCCAGAACGGCATCATTCTCCGTCAGATTAAGTAAAAGCAGAATATCAGGATCGGTCAGGTTGATTGCCGTCAGATTTTGGTCCCTGCGCTGGATTTTTTTACCGGTAAGCTGCTCAAGGTAAGAGTATTTCGATATTTCCAGTTTGCTGAACTCCATACTGCTGAACAGGCTTACCGGCAGATGGACATGCTCCAGCGCCACCGGGATATCATCAAAGCACATCAGGCGTAAGATTTTATACACCTGGTCACTGTTCTTGATGCGGAGCGCCTGCGCCATATCAGGCGAGGGGACTTTCATAATGCTGACAGAGATGACCTTCCTGACGCCTTTATAACCGTGTTTCTGGGCCTGATAATCAAAAGGCGAGAGGGCATGGAATCTCCCCGACTGGTTACTTATTCCGATGGAACCCACAAAAAGCCCGGAGCCTTTCACCCGGTAGATCCTCTGCTGTTCAATCAGAATACGCGTAGCTTCACGCACGGTGGCGCGGGTGATCCCAATGTTTTTGGCGATAGCAATCTCAGTATCCAGCTTGTCTCCCGGCAGGAGGCTTTCATTTTTGATTTTGCTGAGGATGTATTCCACAACCTCTTTCTGCTTCTCTGTGATGCCATCGACCATCTGCTTTCTTCCCGCCAATTGTATAAAAGGGGCCTGGTTCAGCCCTGCCTGCACAGGTATGCCTGACTTTGCGTTATCAATACCTCTCAGAGCGCCTGAGATGTGATCAAGTTAACGAATTTGCACTCCCGTTGACCCTGTCCAGCGCAATTTGCACTTTACAGGTTGTATCTCTACACGTCCAGGTTCATCATCCAGATGACTATACACCTTAAAGCTGTCTAGACGTGAAGGAATTAAGCACTTTCTGCAGATGATTCGGTAGTAAAGTTGCCAGCACGTTGTTTTAATAGCATGTATATAAAGGCTTTAATTTCTATGATGCCGAAGGCCTGAGAAATGGCGTTTCTGACCATCACGATGCAATACAGCCAGTTATGCAGTGCAGCACCCGCTACACGCCAGGGTATGTGTAGACATGTTCAGGGCTCATAAGCCGCCTGAATAAACCTCAAATTGAAGCAGACAATGATTAAGAGAGAGAAATAATGACCCGGAAAGATCTAGCCAACGCCATTCGATTTCTTAGCATTGATGCTATTCAGCAGGCCAATTCCGGCCACCCCGGTGCCCCTATGGGGATGGCCGATATTGCAGAGGTGATCTGGCGTCACCATCTTCGTCACAACCCTAAGAATCCGCAGTGGTCCAATCGCGACCGTTACGTTCAGTCCAACGGTCATGGCTCTATGCTGGTTTATTCACTGCTGCACCTGACCGGCTATGACGTGACTATGGATGATATCCGTGCGTTTCGTCAGCTCCATGCCCGCACGCCGGGGCATCCGGAATATGGCTATACCCCCGGTATTGAAACCACTACCGGACCATTAGGGCAGGGCATCGCTAATGCGGTAGGGATGGCGATTGCAGAGAAAGCGCTGGCGGCTCAGTTTAATAAACCCGCTTTTGACATTGTCGATCATCACACCTGGCTGTTTATGGGGGATGGCTGTCTGATGGAGGGTATCTCCCATGAGGCGTGCAGCCTGGCCGGGACCTTACAGCTCGGCAAGCTGATTGCCGTCTGGGACGATAACGGCATCTCCATTGATGGCCACGTAGAAGGTTGGTTCTCAGAAGATACCGCTGCACGCTTCCGCGCTTATGGCTGGCATGTGATCGAAGGCATTGATGGTCATAACGCTGATCAGGTTGATGCCGCAGTACGTGAAGCAAAAGCGGTAACTGACAAACCCAGCCTGCTGTGCTGCAAAACCGTCATTGGTTTTGGCTCACCCAACAAAGCCAACAGCCATGAAAGCCACGGTTCAGCGCTGGGTGCAGACGAAGTGGCTCTGGTGCGTAAAGAGCTTAGCTGGCCTTATAAAGCCTTCGAGATCCCCGCTGATATTTATAAAGAGTGGGATGCTACCGAACAGGGTGCCAGCAATGAGCAGCAATGGAGCGAACTTTTCGCGGGTTATCAGCAGGAATGGCCGGAACTGGCGGCAGAGTTTACCCGCCGGATGAGCGGGGAACTGCCTGATAGCTGGAGTGAAGAGATGGATCAGTACATCGCGAAGCTGCAGGCCAATCCTGCAAACCTGGCTACCCGTCAGGTCAGCCAGAAATGCCTGAACCAGTTCTCCACTCTGCTTCCTGAACTGATGGGGGGATCGGCCGATCTTTCTCCTTCAAACCTTACGCGCCACCAGAATTCTGTCGATTTCAGCGCTGAACAGCCGCACGGGAATTATATCTCTTACGGCGTCCGTGAGTTCGGCATGTCAGCCATTATGAATGGTCTGGCGCTGCACGGCGGCTTTATCCCTTACGGCGGCACCTTCCTGATGTTTATGGAATATGCCCGTAACGCCGTGCGCATGGCGGCGCTGATGAAAATCCGCACCGTATTTGTCTATACCCATGACACTATCGGACTGGGTGAAGATGGCCCCACGCATCAGCCGGTGGAGCAACTGGCCTCTCTGCGTCTGACGCCTAATATGGAAACCTGGCGTGGCTGCGATCAGGTAGAGGTGGCCGTTTCCTGGCAGCAGGCGGTAGAGCGTAAAGATGGGCCGACGGCATTGATCCTTACCCGTCAACCGTTGGAACAGCAACCCCGCACGCCAGTCCAGCTTGCGAATATTGCGCGTGGGGGTTATGTATTGATCGACTGCGAACAACAACCTGAAATCCTGCTGATCTCTTCAGGTTCTGAAGTGGAGCTGGTCGTGGCTACCGCGGCAGCGCTGAAAGAAGAGGGGCATCAGGTTCGTGTGGTTTCCATCCCCTGTACGGAACGTTTCGATAAACAGGATCAGGCGTACAGAGAATCTGTGTTGCCAGGTAATGTTCGCACTCGTCTGGCAGTCGAGGCCAGTATTGAAGGGTTCTGGCAACGCTACACCGGCCTGGACGGCAAGGTAATCGGCATGAAGACCTTTGGTGAATCCGCACCGGCAGCGGTACTTTTCCGGCACTTTGGCTTTACCAAAGAAAATGTCCTTGAAGTCGCCCGGGGCATGCTGAAGAAATAAGCAAGCATTGATCATCTCTTTTTAAAGCAGGAAAAAATTATGTCACACCTGGGAAAGTGGTTGAACAACGAAAAAATTCAGTATGTTGAAGCGGTAGCAGACTGGAAAGAGGCCGTGCAGATTGCGGGGCGTCCATTACTGGCGGAGGGCGCAATTTCGCAGGATTACATTGACGCCATCATCCGTCAGAAAGAAGAGATCGGGCCCTATTTTGTTATCGCCCCCCGGATTGCCATGCCGCATGCCAGGCCTGAACAGGGCGCAAAAGCCCTGGGGTTATCGATTGTCAAACTGGCTAACCCGGTAAAGTTTGATGCTGATGAGAACGATCCGGTAGACGCCATTTTTATGTTCGCGGCACCGGACAGCAACAGCCATATCGAAATGATTTCTCAGATGGCAGAAGTGCTTTCCGATGATGAAATAATGGAAACGATCTTTGCTGCGCGTAGCAAAGAAGAACTCAAAGCAATTCTACTGGCCGACAATAGTGTCAGTCAGTAAACAACAAATAATTAACGGGTGAGGCAAGATATGAAAATTTTAGCGGTTTGTGGATCGGGTCTGGGCAGCAGCTTCATGATGGAAATGAACATCAAAAAAGTGTTGAAGAAACTTGAAGTGGAAGCTGAGGTAGACCATTCCGATTTAGGGTCTGTAACCCCCGATCTGGCTGATGTATTTGTGATGGCTAAAGACATTGCTTACAGTGCGAATCTTCCTGAAGACAAGGTCATTATCATCAACAACATCATTGACCTGAAAGAGGTCGAGCAAAAAATACGTGAGTATTTCGATAAGCACTGATTCCTGAATTCAGATTAACGCCTTAAGTAGAGGTTACTATGTTTGCTCACAACCTTTTGCAGTTTGTCGTCGATGTCCTGAAAGTGCCCTCCATCCTTGTAGGACTGGTGGCATTGTTCGGACTGATGGCACAAAAAAGCCTTTCCCTGATGTTATCAAAGGGACAGTCAAAACTATCCTGGGCTTTTTAGTGCTGGCTGGTGGTGCATCCGTACTGGTCGGGTCACTGACGCCGCTGGGCGACATTTTCAAACAGGCTTTTGATGTTCAGGGGATCATCCCTAACAACGAAGCTATGGTCTCGATTGCGCTGGCTAAATATGGTGCGCCAACCACGCTGATTATGGCATTCGGGATGGTGGCGAATATTGTTGTCGCCCGTTTTACCCGCCTGAAATATATCTACCTGTCAGGGCATGTCACTTTCTATATGGCGTGCATGGTGGCGATCATCTTGTCAGTGGCTGGTTTTGAAGGTATTCAGCTTATTTACACCGGCTCTTTACTGCTGGGTATGCTGATGGCCACTTTCCCGGCGCTGGCTCAGCCCTATATGCGTAAGATTACTGGCACTGACCAGGTTGCTTTAGCGCATACCGGGACGATTGGGTATATCTTATCCGGCTGGATTGGATCCCTGGTAGGTAAAGGATCCAAATCTACCGAAGAGATGAACATGCCAAAAAACCTGAGTTTTTTGCGTGACAGCACCATCTCTATCTCCCTGACGATGTTGATTATCTATTTGATTCTGTCGATTTCAGCGGGCAAAGAGTATGTGGAAAGCAACTTCAGTAATGGTCAGAACTATCTGGTCTACTCCTTTATTCAGGCCATTACCTTTGCTGCGGGCGTATTTATCATTCTTCAGGGTGTACGTTTAATTCTGGCGGAAATTGTCCCGGCCTTTACAGGATTCTCTGAGAAGCTGGTGCCCAATGCAGTGCCTGCGCTGGATTGCCCAATCGTCTTCCCTTATGCGCCAAATGCCGTTCTGGTTGGGTTTATCTCCAGCTTTATCGGCGGGCTGGTAGGGCTGTTCGTTCTGGGTCAGCTTCACTGGGTGCTGATCCTGCCGGGTGTGGTGCCGCACTTCTTCTGTGGGGCAACGGCTGGCGTATTTGGTAATGCCACCGGTGGTAAACGCGGGGCGATGCTGGGGGCTTTTGCTCACGGTATTTTGATCACCTTCCTGCCGGTTGCTCTGTTGCCGGTACTGGGTGCGATTGGCCTGACTAATACCACCTTCTCGGATACTGACTTTGGCGTGACGGGCATTATTCTCGGCAATATGGCGCGCTTTATGGATAAAGGCACCATCACCATGGTAATTACCGGTATCTTTGCGCTGATGGTTATTTATAACTTTACGGCTAAAAAGAAGCCAGTGGTGGAAGAGGAAGTGAGTTAAACCTTTGACGTAACCTCAGGCAACATTTAGCAAGAGGATATCCGGCATTTTCTGACAGTGAAAATGCCGGATTATTTACTGCTCCGGGAACTGTTCAGACTGGAGAACGCCATTAAAAGCGTTCTCCAGTTTTGCTTTCAGGAGCGTTTATTTCGCCAGAGCTAAGCCATCACGGCGATGATCTGACCCGGCAACATAGGCCACGCCATCCCGGCTTTCATCGTGATCGATGCGCTGAGCCAGTTGAGCGCTGCCGAAATCCAGATTACCCGGCGGCAATACTTCCGGCGCATGGCCCATCGCTTTCAACCCTTCAACGACTTCATCAGAGACAGTTGGCTCCAGAGTCAGCACCGAATCATCGTTGATACGCCAGCGTGGGGCATCAGAGCAGGCTTGAGGATTATGCCCCTCAGCGACACTGCGCAGCACCATCTGGACATGTCCCTGTGCCTGCATGTTGCCACCCATCACGCCAAATGCCATGACTGGCTTCTCATCACGGGTCAGAAACGCCGGGATAATACTGTGTAGCGGTTTTTTAGATGGGCCAACCTGGTTGACATGGCCGGGCGTGGTGACAAAACCGTAGCCGCGATTGTGCAATGAAATCCCTGTGCCCGGCACCACAACCCCCGAGCCAAAGCCACGGTAGTTAGACTGGATGTAGGAGACCATCCGGCCCTGGTCATCTGCGGCACAGAGATAGACAGTGCCACTGCTTTTAGGCGTTCCGGCAATGTGTTTACCCCGTAAAGCTGGGTTGATCGTTTTGGCGCGTTCAGCAAGGTACTCTTTGCTTAATAACGAGGTCGGATCAAAGCGCATATGCCGCGTATCACCAACGTGCTCATGCAGATCGGCGAAGGCGAGCCGCATTGCTTCAATTTCCAGATGCATACGTTCGGCAGAACCCGGTGCCGTTTCGTTATAGGCAAGGTTATCCAGCAGACCCAGCGCAATCAGGGCGGCGATACCCTGACCATTAGGTGGGATCTGATGCACTTTATAACCCTGGAAATCCACCGAGATCGGCTTAACCCATTCGCTTTTATGCGCGGCCAAATCTTCGAGGCTTAAAACTGCGCCGTGTTGTTCCGCGAAGTCGACGATTTTGCGCGCAAGGCGTCCACGATAAAACGATTCCCCTTCGGTCGCGGCAATCTCTTCCAGCGTGTCGGCCTGCTCAGGGAAACGCCAGATTTCACCGGCTTTTGGCGCTCTTCCATCAATCGTGAAGGCGTTAAAACCAGGCTGCATATGCAGATCTTTAACCGACTGCTCCCACTGACGGGCAATCACCGGGCTGACCGGGAAGCCTTCGCGGGCATAGCGGATGGCATCAATAAAGAGATCTTTAAACGGCAGCTGGCCAAACTTTCTGGAAAGCTCAACCCAGCCTGCAACCTGGCCTGGTACAGTAACGCTTTCCCAACCACGATAAGGCATAGAATCCAGACCGGCAAAGCGCTCAGGTGTCCAGCCAGCCGGGGATAAGCCCGAGCTGTTCAGGCCGTGCAGCGTTTTGCCATCCCAGACCAGCGCAAAACCGTCGCCGCCAATGCCGTTCATCACCGGCTCAACCACGGTGAGCGTGATGGCCGTAGCCAGCGCCGCATCAATGGCGTTTCCGCCACGCGCCAGCGCAGCAGCACCCGCCTGAGCGGCCAGAGGCTGAGAGGTGGCCACAACGTTGCGGCCTGTTACAGGCTGTCTGCCTGATGAGAAAGGTAGATCCCAGTTCATAATTTTCCCCTGCTTAAAGTGCAGCAAAAACAGCGTCGATGTCTTTCAGTAAACGTTCTGCATCCTGGGCGGTGAAAATAAGCTGTGGGCGGATCTTAAGCACGTTACCGTGGAACCCGGTTGCGGAGATCAGTACACGACGATCGCGCAGGGCATTAACCAGGCCCGCTGCCGTTTTCTGATCCGGCGTTTTGTTTTCAGCATCGCTGATGATTTCCACGCCCATATAGAGGCCAACGCCGCGCACATCCCCGATCTGAGGATAACGTCTGGCAATACCCTGAACGCCTTCAAGCAGCAGACGGCCCACTTTATCGCAATTTTCCATCAGCTTGTCTTCGACAATAACGTCTAACGTTGCCTGAGCCGCGGCGATTGCCACGGTATTGCCGCCAAAAGTATTGAAGTAACGCATATCACGGCCAAAGCTTTCCACCACCTCGTGCGTGACGGCGATACCGGCAACCGGATAGCCGTTGCCCATTGGTTTGCCCATGGTGATGATGTCTGGATCGATACCGTGACGCTGATAACCCCACATCGCATCGCCGCAGCGGCCAAAGCCACACTGCACTTCATCGGCGATAAACAGGCCGCCCGCTTCTCTGACCACTTCAGCCACCGGTGCGAGGATATCCGGGTAAGGATAGATGCCGTCGGAGGTGAACAGGGAGTCAACCACAAAGGCTGCCAGGCCATCACCGTGACGTTCGAGATCTTTGATTTGCTCTCTGACATGGGCCGCCAGCAACTTGCCCATCTCTTCTGGTGATGTGCGGTAAGAATCCGGGGCAGGGACGCGACGAACCCAGGTGCCTAACGGCGAGTGCTCACCCAGCGAAGGGGAGAAGGAAGCCGTCATATCAGAGTTACCGTGATAGGCCTCAGAAGTGACGATAATGCCGTTTTTGCCGGTATGGTGTTTAGCAATACGAATCGCCAGATCGTTGGCTTCTGAGCCGGTACAGGTGAACATGGTATGGCCGGTTTCACTCATGCGGCCGCCAAAGGTTTTCAGCAGTTGCTCAGAGTAATTCAGAATATCGTCGCTGACATAACGGGTATGGGTGCAGAGTTTTTCCATCTGCTGAGCCACCGCCTGAACGACGCGAGGATTGCCATGCCCGATAGAAACCACGTTGTTGTAGGCATCAAGATATTCATTGCCGTTCTTATCCCAAAGCAGCACGCCTTTCGCTTTGCTGATTTCCACAGGATTGCTGTAGAACAGGCGGTAGGAAGGCCCAAGTAACCGCATACGACGCTGTACCAGCTCGCGGGTTTCTGCATCGAGATGATCAAGATCGTTCGGGTTAAATGCGTTGTTCATTTTACCGCGAGGTGCATTTGGCTTAGAAGTTGTCATAAAAACAGTTCTCTTATTGATGGACTTGAGGATAAAACTACTCTGCCAGGGCAGTAACGTTTTTTAAGGAGGCGGAAACTTCTTCTACTGAATGGGCAAGGAACCAGCGGAGTTGTGCCCAGCCCTGTTCGGTATTGCGCATGATGTAGGGTTCGTTTTCCGGGAAAAGCTTCACGCGCCAGTGGGTGATCAGGGTTCTGGCAATCACCCGCGCCATGGTCAGGTGCGGGATCAGCTCAAGCTCTTCCTCTGTGAGTTCAGTAACTTTGAGATAACCGGCTAAAAGATCTTTACCCGCGTTAAAAATATCTTCTCCGCGTTCACCCTGCGCATTACGGGGCAACTGGTTCAGCAGGGCAGTTGAAACATCAATGGCTATGGCTGTTTTCACCGCGTCACCAAAATCGATAATGCCGGTGACGAAGGCAGACGCATCGTGATCCACCACGATGTTGGACTGGCTGAAATCGTTGTGCAGCACCTGTGTGCGTAACGCTCTGATACGGGGAAGCAGAGCAAGATAGCGATCCATGCCCTGTTCGAGCAGTGCGCGTTGTTCTTCGTCGGCAATTTCGGGCAACAGATGCTGAAGCTCTTTCAGATGCTGCACATCCCATGCCAGTACGCGGGAGTCGCCCAGATGAGAAAAACCGGTACAGGCCAGGCGTAACCGCCCGAGCACTTCCCCAATGTGCTCGCGTTCCGCCGCTGATGAGGTGGTTCTGTCCAGAGGTGTTCCCTCAAGATAAGTCATCAGGCGAACATGCCTTGTCTGTCCTGCCCGGTCGGTGATCACCGGGTGCAGAGAGCCGTCAAGCGCCTTGACCGTATGGGGGACAGGTAAGGAGGGATCCTGGGTAGTGATGTATTCCAGCAACTCTGTCTGAAAATCAATTTCCTCACTATCCTCAGAAGGATTAGCCACCTTAAGAATATATTTCTCGCCCTGGCTGGTTTTCATCAGGAAGGTGTCATCCTTCTCGGTATCCAGACGCTGTGCAGAAGCTGAAAGGCTGTAAACAGTGGAGGCCAGGCGGATAGCTTCATATTCCCCCATCACCGTATAGGCGCCGGCAAGGCCACCTTCTTCTGCCACTTTCTCAATATTGTCATCGATAATTTGCGTGGTTGGTTTCATAGTGATTACTTAATTAGTGAGTATCAGTACACTCTTTCTGCCTTTGTTGTCGTTTGTCGACAATTTAAAAAGGCAGAAAGATCCCCATTTCAATGTGCTTATTCAGCCGCAAGCGCTACTGCCAGTTCCCTGCTGCAACTGAAGGTAATCAGTGATTTATAATTCCGAAATTATCTGGTCGAACAGGGCAACCGACGCCCTGGCCACTTCAGCGGCCTGATGAGGTTTCACTCCGGCCACGCCTACTGCACCTATCGTCTGTTCAAAAGCGATAAGTGGGATACCGCCTTCAAGAGCGCCTTTCACCGGCGCGCTGAGAAACGCAACCCGGCCACTGTTGATCTCGTCTTCAAAAACTTTGGTTTCGCGACGGGCAATGGCAGCCGTTTTAGCTTTATCCTGAGCGATATAAACGCTCACTGGCGAAGTGCCATCCGTTCGGGCGACCATCACCGCGTGTCCACCGTCATCAACTACGGCTACAGCCACATTCCAGCCTTGTCCGGTCGCATAATTCATCGCCTGATTGCAGACTGCTCTGGCCGTGGCTAAATCAATAATCAGCTTACTTTTCATATTTTTATCCTTTTACCCTTACAGATCATTGAGCAAGCCGGTGGAGAACCACGGCACCAGAGCGACAACCAACACCACTGCGATAAAAGCCAGCATGTAGATCCAGATATCTTTCATCACTTTATCTGGTGCTACCTGACCAATTGCACAGGCTGAGTAGAATCCGACGCCGAAAGGCGGAGAGAAGAGGCCAATCGACATTGAGAGCACCACCACCATTGCATAGTGCACGCCGTGAATACCGAATTCACTGGCGATAGGGAACATCAGAGGAGCAAACAGGACGATGGCCGGGAACCCTTCCAGAATGCTGCCCAGAATGGCGAAGAACACCACCGACACCAGAATGAAGCCAATCCAGCCACCGGGCAGGCTCTTCATCAGGGTCATCAGGTCATCTGAGAAGCCACTTTGAGTCAGCGCCCAGGCCATACCGCCCGCCAGGCCGGTCACCAGCATAATGGCGCCCGTCAGTGAAGCAGTGGCGATCATCGCGCGGTAAATACGTTTCAGCGGGAACTTACGGTAGACAAAGAGTCCACAGAAGATGGCGTAAACCACGCCTACCGTTGCCACTTCCGTTGCCGTCGCCACACCTTCCACCACTGCCGCGCGAATCAGTAAAGGAAGCGCGAGGGCCGGAAGGGCGATGACCAGCGCTTTAAACACCTCTTTTTTACTGGCGCGTTCTGCACTGACCGTGGTGCTTTTGCGCTGGCGGAAGAAGACCACCGCCGCCAGAGCCAGCAGGCCGAGCAGGGCCGGAACAAGTCCACTGACAAACAGCGCGGCAATCGAGACGCCCGATGAAACCCCCACAGCGATAAGAATGATGCTTGGCGGGATAGTTTCAGCCATCGCCCCGGATACCGAGAGCAGCGCGACAGTCTCGCCTTCGCTGTTTCCACGACGTTTCATTTCCGGCAGCAGGATCGGGGCAATTGCCGCCATATCAGCGGATTTTGAACCTGAAATTCCCGATACCAGGTACATCGCAGCAATCAGAACGTAATGGAAGCCGCCCTTCACATGGCCCAGCAGTTTCACCATCAGGTCGATCAGCGCTTTGGAAAGCCCGGTGGCTTCCAGCAGGACGCCGACGAAGATAAACAGCGGAATGGAAAGCAACACAAAGTCAGAGATAGCCGCATCCAGCCGGTTGATCACTATGCTGAACGGCGCATGGGTCATGATGGCGATATAGGCCAGGGTCGCCATGGCAAAAGTCAGGGCAATTTCCAGGCCCGCTGCGATACAGACCAGCACCATCAGCACAAAGAAGAAAATCAGGCTGTAATTGCCGATGCTGTTAAAAAAGGGCCCTGCTGCCCAGAAAGCGACCGCAATCACGCCGATAATTACCGCGGATCCTAAAAGGGTGGAGAGACGGGCGATATCCTGCAGACGTGAAAGACAAGTCAGCAACATCAATGCAAAACCGACGGTGATAGAGGCCGCTCTGTATCCCACTGAAATTTGAAGAGAAGGGGTCTTCTCAATCCAGGAGTGCAGGGTGTAATTCCATGAAGCGACCAGCAGAACGGCGATCACTGCCGTAAGCAGTGTCCAGGTAAACACCTGCAGGCGATGCTGAGTGGATTGTGAGAACTTGTCGACAATAAAACCGAGCTTCATATGCTGAGCGTTGCGCAGGGCCAGAACAGCGCCAAACATAGAGAGCCAGGCAAACAGGATTAATGCCAGTTCATCACTCCAGAAAATGGGCGAGTGCAACACGTAACGGGCGAATACCCCCATTGCAAGGAGCACTGTCTCAAACAGGATAATAGCCGCAGCCAGGCCACCCACTATCTCTCCAGCGATCGCTTCGATACGCCCCAACAGCGTCGGGCGACGGTCGGAATACAGTGAATTTTCCACAGAAAAGGGGATACTCATATTTACCTCAGGAACTTAGGGTAATGAAACAAACAATCATGCGGTGGCATACTTTTCGTAAAGCGCCCACACTTCCTCACCAACAATCCCGCGCCACTTTTTATAAAAACCGGCATCAACCAGCTTCTGGCGGAAGGGTTCTCTGTCGACATCATTAAACGCCATGCCTTTTTTGCTCAGAGAGTCACGAAGCTGGGTATTCAGCGCAACCATGTCCTTACGCTGTAACAGGGCAGTATCATTAAAGGTCTGAGTAAACACGGTGCGAAGGTTATCCGGAATACCGCTGTAGATATCACTGTTACACACCACGGTCAGCCCATCCCACATGTGGCTGGTCATTGAGCAATACTTCTGCACTTCATAAAACTTCCAGAACTCAGCGTGGGTAAGGGCATTCTCCTGACCATCAACCACATGCGTTTTCAGGGCTGAGTAAGTCTCTTTAATGCTCAGTGAAGTGGGCGCTGCCCCCAGTGAAACGAACAAATCCTGTTGTATACGTGCGCTGGGAACACGAATTTTCATCCCGGCGAGATCCCCAACGGTCTTAATCGGGTGCACGTTGTTGGTAATCTGACGGAATCCGTTGTCCCAGGTTTTTTCAAGGGGAGTGATACCCAGTTTGGACAAACGCTGGCGGACGTAGTGGCCCACATCGCCATCCCAGGCTGCCCAGACGGTATCGTAGTTCTTATAGCCGAAACCCAGACCGGCAATGTTAGCGGAAGGCTCCAGAGATTCGAAAAACAGCAGAGAGGTGCAGACGGCATCCAGTGCACCAGAACGGACCTGGCTCATCATGTCGCTGTCAGATCCCAATGCGCTGTCAGCGAAGATTCGGACTTTTAACTGACCGTTGGTTTTGGCTTCAACGGCTTTAGCCGCCTCTTTCAAACGCACGTTAAGAGGGTGCGCGCTGGGAAAAGAATTTCCAATTTTGAGTGTGTAGCTGGATCCTGCAGCAAAGGCTTTCGAAAAAGTTCCCGCTAAAGGCAACGTCAGCACTGCGGCGGCCGATGCTTTTAAAAACTTGCGACGGTTAATGCTCATGGCAATCTCCACAAAAGGACTGATTTTCATTATTAAGTGATGATTGTCGACAACCAACCATGCTGTTTTTTACTGAAGCAATTTAAAGGCCAATATTCAAATTTGCGCAAAATATTATTTATAATTGTATGTTTTAAATGGATTTATTGTTAATTTCAGACTGAATGGTAAATATTAATCTGGGGGTGTGGTGGCTTTTTGATTGCACCAAATAAACGCACTGAAGCACTATTTTGGGGAGGATTAAATTATATTGACGACAATCGCCGATGGTCGTAGCATCTTATTTAAACCCCACCCGTTATCCTGTGTCAGGGGCGTTTTTTAATAGCAATCAGCTACTGATTCTTTATAAATAAGGTAAATATATGTCGGATACTATCAAGCCTGTAGGAATGGCCGTTGTTGGCGCAGGCCGCGTTTCAGATGCCCACCTCGGTGCCATCACCTCGCAGCCGGAGAAAGGGAAACTGATCGCGGTTATCGATCAGAACATTGAGCTGGCCAGAGCTTCTGCCGCAAAGCATGGCGCGCTTTATGCCTTTTCCTCCGTTGAAGAAGCGTTAAATTGTTCAGAAATTGAAGCCTTCGATCTTTGCCTGCCTAACCAGTTACATGCTCCTGTGGCCATTGA
Organism: Erwinia sp. E_sp_B01_1; assembly: GCF_036865545.1. Taxonomy (NCBI): domain Bacteria; kingdom Pseudomonadati; phylum Pseudomonadota; class Gammaproteobacteria; order Enterobacterales; family Erwiniaceae; genus Erwinia; species Erwinia sp. E_sp_B01_1. The sequence continues at coordinate 2,250,018 of NZ_CP142208.1, forward strand.
ATGTCTTCGCGGTGGCCGACATGTGCTGGTTGAAAAACCCATGACGGATGATTACCAGACGGCAATGCAGATGGCCGCCGTGGCAGATGAAACGAAACTTGTTCTCGCCATTGGGCAGTCGCGTCGTCATGGTTCAGCAGTGCGTTACGTTCAGGACAATATGGCGCGTTTTGGCACCTTGCGTGCCGTTCAGGCCTCATTCTGCATGTACTGGGATGGCCCACAGGCACCCTGGTGGAAAGATCGCACGCGTGAAGAAGGTCTGGTTTTCCCGATGCTGGGATCGCATGCGATTGATTTTGTCCAGGCAATGCTGGGAGACTACCCGCTGCGGGTTCATGCGGAAGCGGCCGGACTGCGTGACTGCTGGAAAGCAGAAGATGAAGCGATGATCCTGATCCGCTATCCGGATGATAAGATGGCTACCGTTCATTTGTCTTACAATCAACAGCCATTCTTCGAGCGCTACGTGCTGTTGTTTAACGGATATGTTGTGGAAATCCGCGATGTGAACACCGTCTTAGTCAATGGGGAAGTTGTGCTTTCTCCGCCAGAAGGCGAGGGCGCTACGCTGTTGGTCACGAATGAACTGTTCCGCAATCAATTTACTGAATTTGCGCATGCAATTCGTGGCTTGCCTAACAGAAGCGTTCTGCACCATCCGGGTGCGGCACTTATCAGAGTCATTGAAGCTTCACTGACCTCTGCGCTGAAAGGCGAAACCGTTCACTTCGACTGGTAATTCCCGCCGGTTGATCCAGAGCTAACTTAACCAGGTTTCAGAAAGGATACTTATTGTGGTTGTTAAACGTTCACTCGCGCCGTTAGAAAAGCGGTCAATAGAAGCACTGGCTACAGACAGCCTGCGGGAATTTATCCTTTCTGGCGCACTGCAGCCAGGTGAGCGGATCACAGAAACCACGCTGGCGGATCAGATGGGGATTGGCCGGGCAACCCTGCGTACCGGCTTGCACCAGTTGGCCTCGGAAGGATTACTGGTCAAAAAACCCTATACCAGTTGGGAAGTGAAATCCCTGACCGCTGACGATGCCTGGGAACTCTGGACACTGCGGGCCAGCCTTGAAAGTCTGGCGATCAGGCTGGCCGCGGAGAATATGACGCCTCATTTGCAGTCCCTGATTGAAGAGGCGATGAACAACCTTGTCCATGCCTGCATGAATGGCGATGTGCATGAGGCAAGTGAATGCGATTTCGCGCTTCACCGCACGTTGATTGAATGCGTTGGGCATACACGCCTTGCCGATCAGTATCGTCTGGTTGAGCAGCAGGTCCGCCTTTATATCCAGATCAGCAACCAGTTAATGACCGGTAATCTGCCTGGCATCATTGAGCAGCACCGGCCCATGATCGATGCGTTGCTGCGGGGCGATGGCCTGGCGGCCGCACATGAAGCCTGGGCGCACAATGAAAGCGAGGGTGGCAAGCTGGTGGCCTGGTTACATCAGCGTGCAAGGCTCGAGTCCGCAACTAAACGTTAATAACAGGAAATGAAAAATGGGTACCACCGCTATTCCAGTGACTAAGGGAAGGCCTCCCTTCGACAGTAAGAAACTTGATACTTATCTCGAGAATGCCGGATTAGACGTTATTCTGGTGTCATCACGCCATAATCTGCGTTATTTACTCGGTGGTTATACGTTTTTCTTTTTTGACTCTTTTGAAGCCTTTGGCACCAGTAAATATTTCCCGTTGATGGCCTATTTCCGGGGGAAACCGGAAAAAACAGTCTATATCGGTCATGGTATGGAATCCTTTGAACTGGAGCTGGATAAGTTCTGGATGCATGAAGTCAGCACCAAAGCCTGGGGTATTCAGGATTCGCTGAACTTTGCCGTGCCCTATATCCGGGATATGGGGGCAGATATTACCAAAATCGGCATTGAACCTGACTTCCTGCCTTATGAAGCCGCACTGGCATTAAAGAAACATTTGCCCGGCACTGAACTGGTCAATTGCCAGCGTCCTCTGGAACTGTTGCGGTCGATCAAAACTTCCCGTGAACTTGAGATGATCAAAAAGGCTTCCGATGACGTGGTTCACTCAATGCTGGCCGTTGTGGCTGCGCACGGTCCTGGCGCCACTAAACATCAGTTGGTTTCGGCACTTGCAGCCGAAGAGATCAAACGTGGCCTCTCTTATGAATACTGCCTCATTACCGCAGGAACCAGCCTTAACCGCGCTCCTTCTGATTACGTTCTGAAGCAGGGCGATATTGTCTCTATCGACTCAGGTGGACAACTCGGAGGTTACATTGGCGATCTTTGCCGTATGGCCATTGTGGGTGAGCCGGATGCGGAACAGGAAGACTTGATCGCGGAAGTTGATGCCATCCAGACGGCAGCCCGCGGTGCCATTCAGGCAGGTGTATCAGGCAAAGAGATCTACACTGCCGCCAATGCGCAGATTGCACGTTCGCCTAATGCAAAATATGTCGACTTTGTGGCTCACGGCCTGGGGCTTGTCACCCACGAGACTCCGCGTCTTGCCCCATCTGGCTACCCGTACGACAACCCGGATGCTGAACGCCCGCTGGAGCCAGGCATGGTGATATCTGTTGAAGCGGCGATTAAACATCCCCGCGTAGGCTTTATCAAACTGGAAGATACCCTGGCCATTGAACTTGATGGTTCCGTAAAGGCTTATGGGGACTTTGGCCGTGGCTGGACTCGCTTCGGCGGTTGAAGAGAGTTTTACCCTGTGACTTGAAGGGCGGAGTCCCTGTTTATATTAACGTCAGTTTCTATCGTGATGGATGAGAATGGTTAATCCCGGGCAGGATAGCGCCCGGTTTTTTCAATACGAAAAAGTAATACACTTTAGCGAAGTATTGTAAATTGTATTATTATTTGCTTATCTTGTGTACTGAGGTGCCTTCATAAAGTTCTGCAGGCAAAAAAGTCACTTTTGGGGCCGAAGTGGGGTTCGCAAGTCGTTCGCCAATATTTTTAAATATTCCTTCAGCCTGAAGCTCAGCGGTTGAACCAAGCGTGGTAAATGCGGATGAGTGATTTTGTGCCTCATCCGGACCGCCAAGAAGAATTACGCTTAACTCCTCCGGGACTTTTATATGGCTGAGAGACATCGCCTCAAGAAGACGCGCGTGATGCTCTACTCCCCAACAGATCAAGGCAGTAAAAGGGAGTTTACCTGTGCTCTTCCGTTTTTGTTGCAGCGTCTCAGCAACGGCCATTTCGTAGTCGCCCTGGATCACCACAGGCATGCGGATTAAATACTCATCAGCGGAATATTGACGCTCATCACACCAGTTAAGAAAACGACGAATTCCCATCAGGTTAGCCATGAAAGGACGATCTGTAGTGACGAAGCCGATCTGCTTATGGCCTTTACCGGACAAAATTCTTAGTGCTTGTGAGACTGAGGAACCCCAGTCGTGGCCAATACAATCCACTTCTGTTCCGGTCAGCCCCAGCCCGTGAAGAATAATACCCGACGCTTTTTCTCTTATTGCCTGGAGCGTTTGAATAGCAATGATTTTGAATGAGGACTGAACCACACAGGCATCAAATGCTGGAAGTCCCTGAATAGCCAGTCGGGCGTGATCGGCATCGTTATAGGAGACTTCAAGAACTTTACTCCCAGCCGATGTCAGTCTGTCCTCCAGTTTCTGAAGCACAGTCCGGCCATAGCCGGCGCTGACCGAACGGCGTAAAAACAGGATGTTCCGCGATAAATAGACGGATATTTCTGGAGCCGAAAGTAGAGAACTCCCCCTTTGTTGCTGACCGCAAAAAAGTTAGTGGATATGGCTGTGGCCATCAAAGAGGGGCGCGATCACCGGGCATCTGGCGAAATGGCGCTGCATATTTTTGAAATTCTTGACGGGTTGGAAAAATCCGCAGGTAAGGAAATTGTGCTTCAGACTACCTGCGAACGCCCGACACCAATCCGAAGAGGCGCGGGAGAGCAAACGTTGCAGGGATAGTCGAAACGCATGGAGTGCAACAGCTTTGTCGCGCCAGGAAAGCCCCCTGATGCAGAATCTCTATCCCTGAGGACAGGGGGCTATTTTTTAATGCAATAACCGGGGCGATTTAGTGATTGCTTCTGCCCGGCACCAGAAGGGCTTCCGCCCGCCGTTCTGTTTTGTTATAGCCGAGTGCGTAATAAAGGATTGTCAACATGGCTATCCAGCCAAAGCCAATGACGACGGATACTCTCAGTTCAGCCTGTGAGAGCATGATGGCGACGATACCCAGCAGAAATAACACGGCAAGCCAGGAGGTGACAGGGTAGAGCGGGACCAGCAAAAAGGTTTTTGATTTCTCTAAGGGAGAAAGAGAAGCACGGAATTTAATATGCGAGAGAAGGATGATTAGCCAGGTCCAGACCGAAGCAAAAGTAGAAACGGCGCTGAGCCAGATAAACAGCTCTTTTGGAGCGAGATAGTTTAAGGCCACTCCAATCAACAGCATTATTACTGAGAACGCTATCGCAAACCCTGGCACGCCATTCTTATTAATTCGCTTAAATAATCCCAGCGCATGACCTTGTTGAGAAAGATTAAGCAGCATTCTGCCCGTACCAAATATGCCACTGTTACAGGAGGAGAGAGCGGCTGTAATCACGACAAAGTTAATAATACCGGCAGCGGAAGGGATGCCCATTTTTTCAAAGGTCATTACAAAGGGGCTTCCCTGAGTCCCCAGCTGATCCCAGGGATAAACAGACATAATAACCAGTAAGGCACCCACGTAAAAAATCAATATCCGCCAGAAAACGGTATTAACTGCTTTACTGATAGACTTCTCCGGGTTTTGCGCTTCTCCTGCGGTAACCCCCAAAATTTCAATGCCGCCGTAGGAAAACATCACCAGTGGCATAGCCATTATAATACCGGTAATACCATAAGGCAGAAAGCCGTGATTACTCCAGAGGTTATGAAACCCTGTGGGAATGCCGTGGTGTCCTAATCCAAAAAAGATCGCACCAGAACCCGCAACAATCATCAGCACGATGGTGACGATTTTGATCATCGCAAACCAGAATTCAAATTCCCCATAAAACTTCACCGCGAAAAAATTCACTGAAGCCATGGCAGTCAGTGCGGCAAGCGCCCAGATCCAGTTCGCCGTTTCAGGGAACCAGATATGCATGTAGATCCCTACGGCGGTGATTTCCGCCATGCAGGTCACTATCCACATAAACCAGTACGTCCAGCCGGTAAGATAGCCGCTGAGGGGCCCAAGATAGTCACGCGCATAGCGGCTGAAAGAACCGGAAACAGGATTTTTGATTGCCATCTCACCCAGAGAACGCATGATGATAAAGATAGCCAGTCCTCCCACTAAATACCCCACCAGGATGGCGGGTCCGGCTATTTTTATGGCGGCTGCGGATCCAAGGAAAAGACCTACTCCTATTGCCGCACCCAATGCCATCAAACTCAGATGTCTTTCTTTAAGTCCACGCTGTTGTTCACCCTGGGCCATAACGGTTTACCTCTTAATTGCAGGGAAAATAAAAAACAATTTTTGCCACCTTTAAGTATCTGCAAAGGCTATGCCACAAACATCTTTCCGCATTCATTTATAAAAAATAATGGGCAGAGCAGGGGCGGCAAAGTTATCCGCAGGTCAGATTCACACAGATAATAGCGAGAAAAAATGCAATTTAAATGAAAAGCAGGGTGATGACATGGCTGTTATTTGTGATTGGCGGGGGAAGTCACAGTAATAATAAATAATTTACGCACCCTGATGGTTATGCTGATTTATTGTGGTGCATCTGGCTTTTAATGATTAAATTCAGCAACGCAAAGCACTCCCTTGTAATAAATAATAAGGGAGTGAATATAGTTAAGTGTCAATATTATCACTGTTACTCAACGCTGCAATATCATACCGGGATTATGTTGTTGCTAAAAACAGAACGCTGTAAATCAGGATGCCTTTTGTTCTTTAAATAAATTCCCGGTGATCTTCTGCAAAAGTTTGTTCACGCCGGATCCGTGTTGCCTTCCCAGACGGGTCACGATCTGCGTTTCAGTAAAAGCAAACAGCCGGTGATGCAGTGGGATAGCCACCAGACTGCCAGCCCGTACTTCATCCCGCACCATAAAATCCGGTAACAAAGAGACGCCCCCCTCTTTGGCGTAGTTTTTCAGCAGCAGCAGATTATTACAGACTACGGCCGGTTCCAGAGTGATGCCGGTATCCTCTTCAACGCGACTGACGATTTGCCGGATACCGTGGGAGACTCTGGTCAGAGCCAGCCTGTGTTCACCCAGGCTCTGGATCTCAACCGCTTTAGCCTGTAAGGCCAGCGGATGCTCAGGATTGGTGATTACACACAACGGGTGCGTGTAAGACTGATGAGTCCGTAATTTTGTATCCCTGGAGGGGTTATAAAGGATGCCAATGTGCGCTTCATCCTCAACGATAAGCCGTATGACATCATTGCTGCCGCAAATCTCAATATTGATTCTGATAGCGGGATAGTGAGCAGAAAAATCGGAGAGGATCCCTGAAATACTCTCTATATACCCTTCACCTATTGCCAGCGTCAGGCTGCCTGACTGCAACCCCCGCAAGGCCTGTAAAGAATCAATCAACAGTTCCTGTTCACCCAGATGGTGTTGATAAAAAGCCAGGACTCTGTCACCCGCTTCCGTAGGCCGGACGCCACGGCGATGTCTTTCGATCAGCTGGCTGTTCAGTTCAAGTTCAAGCTGGGAGATCTGTCGGCTTACTGCGGAAGGGGCCACATTCAGGTAATCCGCGGCGCCCCGGACGCTTTTCAGCCTCACAGCTTCAAAAAAATAGCGCAGCCGGTTAAAGCTAATTCCGTTCATTCTCAGTTCCTGTGTTGATCTAAACGCAACAAAGCAGACATAAGCTGATTATTGTTTAGAGCGCTGACAGCTGTCTATACTGCGGTTAAATTAAATATGCAAAGGTTAACACTATGTTGTGGCGCGACATTTGTGAGCAGGCCGGCTTGCTGACTCAACGCAATCCCCGGCTTAAAGAGTATCTGAAATCACTGATCCTGGATTTCGACGATCTGCCTTCAGCGCTTTGTGGGAATCTTGCGCATCACCTTTCTCTCCATGCGCCGGGCGTTGATCTCAAGGGGTGGTTCGCCGAAGTAATGCAGAATTTCCCCGATATTGCTGATGACACAAAGTATGACCTGCGCAAACTGGCGGCGGTAAATCCTGCCTGTCCGGATGAGCTGACCGGGCTTCTGAGCTTCAGGGGCATTCTGGCTTTAACCTCTCAACGTCTCTCTCATCAGGTCTGGCTTTCAGGAGACCGGCAAAGTGCGGTGCTCCTGCAAAACTGGACTTCGCAACACTGGAATATTGATATTCATCCTGCGGCCAGCATGGGACGCGGACTGTTTGTTGATCATGGCATTGGCATCGTGATTGGCGAAACTGCGGTGGTGGAAGATGACGTCAGCCTCTGGCATGGCGTCACGCTGGGCAGCACCCTGACTGAAGCCGGAGAGCGACATCCCAAAATTGGCCGGGGGGCGCTTATCTGTGCCGGTGCTACCGTGCTCGGCAATATTACCGTGGGGCCGGGCGCCATTGTGGCGGCCAGTGCTGTGGTTACTAAAGCTGTTCCTGCTGGCGTGATCGTTGCCGGATCGCCTGCAAAAATTATTGCGGACGTACCCGCAGAGCTACAAACCCTTTCCTCTAAGCCCTGTAAGACCAAGGAGTCGTTATGATCCCTCCAGCACAAACCAGATTTGGTCTGGAACATCCGTTAGTTACCGTAAAAGATCACGCCCGGACATTACAGCTCTATATCCGGATGGGTTTTTCACCTTCACCGGTCAGTTACCACCCCTGGGGAACCGTCACCTCGTTGATGATGTTTCGCAATAATTTCATTGAGCTGATAGGCGTTGACGACGCCACGAAATTTGGCACCAATTCGGTTAATGGCTTCTGTTTTGGCAGGCAGCTTGGCTCTTTCCTGGAACGGGGTGAAGAGGGGATTTCGCTGGTGGCCCTGCACAGCAAAGATGCTGATAAAGATTATGAAGATCTGACTACTGCCGGTCTTGCAGGACAGGGGCGTATAGATTTTCGCCGCAGGATGACCCTGCCAGATGGTTCACCAGATGAAGCTGTGGTTTCCCTGGGTTTGTTTATTGATGAACAGCAGCCTGATATCTCTAACTTTATCTGCCATCAGCACAAACCAGAACTTATCTGGGTGCCGGGCTGGCAACACCACCCCAATGGCGTGGATGCCATTGTTGCCGTCACCTGGCTAGCTGATCCAGCCTCTCTGGTTGAGCGCTGGAAAACCTTCTACGGCGAGAATGTGGTGCTTAAGGATGGCGTGCTCACAGCGGAAACCGGGTATGGCCAGCTACGCGCAATGGATCAGGAAACAGCAGAGAAACATTATCCCGGCATTCCTCTTCCTGAACGGAAAGAACCGGGCGCGCATGGAATTGCTATCACCCTGAACACCCATAAACCCGACGATCTGAAACTGATCCTTGAGCATCAGAACATCCCCTTTAGCGAATTTTCTGACCGTATCCTGGTTGCCCCCGACTGGACGGGCAACGTCATTTTCGAATTTATTACGGGTATTCAGGAGGGCGACCAATTATGAGTTTCAACATTGGGGTAATCGGCCTGGGCAATATGGGGGCGGGGATGGCAACAACCCTGTCCGGAAAAGGGTTTTCAGTTACCGGCTTCGACCTGTCAGAGCAGGCCCGTAGCAGGCTCAGCCAGAAAGGGATAGCCTGCACCACCAGCGTCAGCGAGCTGCTAAAAAGCACCGATATTCTGATCCTCTCATTGCCTAAAGCGGAGCATGTCGAGGCCGTTTGTCTGGGTGAAAAAGGGGTTATTCATTCCGGAAAGCCCGGACTGATCATTATAGATACCACTACGTCGACCCCGGAGGTCAGTCGTGCCACAGCGAAAAAATTACAGGAAAAAGGCATCGGTTTTATCGACGCGCCCGTATCAGGTGGGCCAGCAGGTGCTGCTACCGGAACCCTGTCCATGGTTATTGGCGCCAGTGAAGAGCAGTACCGGGACGTGTTGCCCGTCCTTGAAGCCATGAGCACCACGCAGGTTCATGTGGGGGAATGTGGCGCAGGAAACGTGGCCAAAATCGCCAACAATATGTTGTGCGCTGCCCATCTGATCTCTACAGCAGAAGCCCTCTCCATGGCGGTTCATGCCGGGGTGGATCCGGAGCGGGTCCTGCAGGGCATCAATGCCGGATCTGGCGGCAGCACCGTGAGCAAAGTCTCTTTTGAGAAGTGGATACTGAATAAAGCCTGGAATTCAGGCTTTACCATGGGTCTGATGCGCAAAGATGTCGGCCTGGCCCTGAAACTGGCCGATCAGCTCGAACTGGACCTGCCACTGTTTGCCTCTGTCGGCCAGCTCTGGCAGAAAAGTCTGGCCACTATCCCGGATGATGAGGATTTCACTTTTATCGTCTCACAGACCGATAAATCACTGTTTGCCAAAGGAGAGTAACGTCATGAGCATCAGCAAATTGCAGGAAAAACTCGCTGACTACTGGGGCGATCATCAGGGTGTGGCCAGCTATGTTGACGGGCGTTTCATCGCCGGCGAGGGTGACATCATCACCGTTAAAAAAGCGCATGACGGCACTGATTTGTTCAGTTACAGAGATGCGGGAGCCGCGCTTCTCCCGGTGCTGAAAACAGCGACTGGCCGGGCACAAACCCAATGGTGGGCGCTTACGGCGCAGGCCCGTGGACGCATCATGTATAACATCGGCGCTGAGATTCGCAAAGAAGCGGATAACCTCGCCGAAATCGAAGCCCTTTACGCGAACAAACCTGTTCGTGATGCAAAAGGTGAAGTGCAAAAAGTCGCGGAGATGTTCGAATACTATGCTGGCTGGGCCGACAAACTTCATGGTGAGGTTATCCCGGTGCCCACCACCCATCTGAACTATGTTACCTATGAACCCCTGGGCACCGTATTGCAGATCACCCCGTGGAACGCACCGATTTTCACCTGTGGCTGGCAAATAGCCCCGGCTATTGCTGCGGGCAATGCGGTGATCCTCAAACCCTCTGAAATGACGCCACTGACTTCACTGATCGTTGCAGTGCTGGCTGAACGTGCCGGCGCGCCAAAAGGGCTGATCAATGTCATTGCCGGGTATGGTCATACGATTGGTCAGCAGCTGATTGCCGAAGCGCCCATTCGTAAGGTTGTCTTCGTCGGCTCTCCGGCCACAGGCAAGCTGATCGCTGTTGCTGCTGCACAGCGTGGGATCCCGGCAGTACTTGAGCTGGGTGGCAAGTCGGCCAATATCGTGTTTGAAGACGCCGACTGGGATAAAGCGCTGCGGGGTGCACAGGGCGCCATATTCGGCGGTGCCGGGCAGAGCTGCGTTTCAGGTTCCCGTCTGCTGGTTCAGGAAAGTATCTACGAGAAATTTGTGGCTGATATGGCTGAAGCCGCTAAAAAGTTCCGCGTGGGAAATCCGGAAGAGCCAGAAACGCAGATTGGCCCGATCCACAACGAGAAGCAGTATCGTCACGTATGCAGCATGCTGGATAAAGCCCATGCGGAGGGCGCAAAAGTGGCCGGGCAGAACGCCATCCCGGTGCCGGACTCTGAAGGCTACTACATCAATCCGACCATTCTTAAGGGGAATAATCAGATGTTCGTCGCCCAGGAAGAGATTTTTGGGCCCGTGGTGATTGCCATTCCTTTTAAAGATGAGGAAGAGGCTATACGCATTGCCAATGAGAGTCGGTTTGGCCTTGCGGGTGCGGTCTGGACCAACAACGTTGGCCGTGCGCATCGGGTAGCCCGACAAATTAAAGCGGGAACATTCTGGATCAATGGTTACAAAACCATCAATGTGGCTTCCCCGTTCGGGGGCTATGGCGAAAGTGGGTATGGACGGTCCTCCGGGCTTGAAGCGCTCAGGGAATACAGCGAAGTGAAAAGCGTATGGGTGGAAACCGCTGCCGATCCCCTGGTCAACTTTGGTTACGGAGCCCAGGAGAAATAAGCAGATGACAATACCGGTTTCACTTCTGGAGGCGGCGGTAAGCTGGCGGCGGGAAATTCATGCTCACCCCGAGATTGCGTATCAGGAGTTCAGAACGGCCAGCATGATTGCCGGGTTGCTGACAGGCTTTGGTCTGGAAGTGCGGACCGGCATTGGCGGCACGGGCGTTGTCGGCACCCTGAGCAACGGGCAGGGGCCCACTATTGGGCTGCGTGCCGACATAGATGCGCTGCCCATCGCTGAACTTTCTGAGGTCAGTTACCGATCCACAAATCCGGGCTGTATGCATGCCTGCGGGCATGATGGCCATACGGCGATACTTCTTGCGGCCGCACGCCAGCTCAGTGAAACAAGGAATTTTCACGGCACCGTCCATTATATTTTCCAGCCCGCAGAGGAGGGGTTTGCCGGCGCGAAGGCGATGATTGAAGACGGGCTCTTTGAAGAGTTTGCCGTGGACAGCGTTTACAGCCTGCATAACTGGCCAGGCCTGGAGGCCGGGCTGGTTGGCGTCAGCGAAGGGGCCATGATGGCCTCTCTGGATACGTTTGATATTGAGCTGACCGGAAAGGGCTGCCATGCAGCCATGCCAGAAACAGGCACGGACAGCATTCTGATTGCAGGCGAACTGATCGCTTCCCTTAACCGGATTGTCTCCCGGAAGATCTCACCGCTGGCCAATGCCGTGATAAGCGTGACGCAGATTCATGCAGGAGAGGCCTATAACGTCATACCGGAAAAGGTGATGATCAGGGGAACCGTTCGCTGTTTGCAGCAGCCAACGCGCGAAAAGATTGAGGCATTAATCAGGGAACTGACAGAGGCAACCGCCGTGGCTGAAAAGATAACCTGTGAGCTTGGCTATCAGCAGGGCTACCCGGTGACCCTGAATCATCCGGAAGCCGCAGCGAATGTCCGTAAGGCCGCTATTTCAGTGCTGGGCGAGTCCGGGGTGATCTGGAATATCAGCCCTTCAATGGCCTCTGAAGATTTCTCCTTTATGCTGGAAAGCTGTAAAGGGGCTTATTTCTGGTTGGGTGCAAAAGAGCAGGGCGATCCCGCCACGCATTATCCGCTTCACAGCCCCTGGTTTGACTTTAATGATGGGATTATCGAAACCGGTATCAGGCTCTGGCAATCGCTAGTCGAGAGTCAGTTGAGTAAATAATCCCTACGGTTATCGTGGATAATTCCCCACCGGGCGGTTTAAGGAGCAATTTAAATGCTTATGGCTTGCGGGAGTGAAAGCAATCCCTGATACTCAAAAAGCACAGAAAGTAACCCACTGAATAGCCTGTTTTTATAGCGAGGTCTGGTAAAAGAAATGACGGATAAAAACATCACTTACAAAATCAATGAACCCATAACGGAACAGGAGTTTGTTGCCCTGCTAGGTGAAACTTCACTGGGTGAGAGAAGGCCTTTAGCCGATAAAGCGCGCATCACGTCAATGCTTGAACATGCAAACCTGCTGGTGACGGCATGGGCTGAGGATAAGCTGGTTGGGGTCGCCAGATCCCTGACCGACTTCACCTTCTGCTGTTATCTGTCAGATTTAGCGGTTTCTGGCAGCATTCAGAAAGCAGGGATAGGCAAGGCACTGATCTCGAAAACTGCAGAACAGCTTCATCCGCAATGCCGGGTTATCCTGTTAGCTGCGCCCCAGGCGGTAAATTATTATCCGAAAATTGGCTTTGAGCAGCACCCCAGCTCATGGACGTTGCTTGCTGCAGAACTGGTATAACCTCTGACAGGGCAGAACCGCTGCCAGAGTGGGTGCCCGTTGCACACTTTGGCAGGTAACAGGAAAGGGTTCAGTGCTCATCTCCTCGAAAAGCGCCACGGCATGATAAATTATCATTATTTATCATGCTTTTAGTGTTTTAAACTAAATCGTCATCTTCTTCACTTAATGGATCAACATCTTCCAGGATACCATCCAGATCTGTGATTGCAGCCTGCTCCTCAAAAGAATATTGACGCCCAGGGCGTGGCCGTCCGGTTTATTGATGACGGGATCAGTACCGATGGTGAAATGGGCCAGATGGTGGTGACCATCCTGTCAGCTGTAGCCCAGGCCGAGCGGCGCAGGATACTGGAGCGTACGAATGAAGGCAGACAGGAAGCAAAGCTGAAAGGCATCCGCTTTGGCCGCAGACGCACCATCGACAGAAATAGTGTACTGGCACTCCACGGCAAAGGAACTGGCGCAACGGATATCGCCCGGCAGCCCGGCATTGCCCGTTCCATGGTGTATAAAATTCTTGAAGACGAAAAGGCAGTTCAGCCGCTCTGACGCTGGCACTAAATTTTGGTTAAGTCATGCCATCCGGTTACTATGGGACAAGTAACCACAGGAATAAGAGGGATTTTATATGGAACAGCAGTATACCAACGAACTGACCCCGGAATTAGCCGCCTCACTGGCGCGTCCGCCCTTCTCAGCGGAGAAAAAGGCCGGGATGTCTGCAGGTGCCCGTCAGACGGTTGAAGAGCAGGAGGCATTTCTGCTTGAACATCCGGTGGTGGCGATTTACCGGATCGCGCTGGTCGGCAGCCGGCTGAGTAACGGTGATGTGATTATCAGCACCCCACAGGCGGAATGTACGCTGAATGAGCAGAAAGGTCTGCCAATGGATGCTGATTTTTTACCGGCAGAGGGCTGAGCCGATGATCCGAAGAGGCTGTATCATTCACGGTAAAAACGTCGGGCTGCACGGGGACAGGACTTCAACGGGGGCGCAATGTATCGCGGCCCGTCCCGGTATGTCGGTCATGGGGCTGCTGAAGCTCTATATTGGCGACAAGACTACTCCCTGCCCGAAGTGCGGGGAAGTGGGGATAATTGTGGACGGCGATCACCGGCACTCAAACAGCGCCGCAGTCGCGGTGGATGGCTCGGCAATCCGTTGCGGGTGCCCACAGGGAACCAATTTTCTGATTGCGCCGGGTACGATACCGCAGCTTTCAGCGGCAAAAGCCGGGATGACCCCGGCAGTCGCTCCGGAGCCGGAACAGCATGCGCAGACGGTGATGAGAAAGAAACGGAAGATCATGCTGACGATAGGCTTGTTCTTCGACGGTACCGGCAACAATGCCGTTAACACACAGAACATGCTGAAGGCGTATACCGCAGGTCATTACAATCTGGATGACCCGGAAGCTGAGTCCATTCTGGCAAAATGCGCCCGTGACAATTTTGGTGTGTCGGGCAGCGGTGCAACCAGCTATACCGGGTACTACACCAATATTCACTGGCTGAGCACGCTCTACAGCCGTCGCCTTACTGAAGACAGCCCCGATGTGCAGCGAGCTGTATATATTGACGGTATTGGCACTGACGCGGGAAAACCTGACAGCAAGCTGGGCCAGGGGTTTGGTATTTCTGATACCGGTGTTGTTGCCAAAACGGATAAAGCGGTTTCCATGCTTGCTGACAGTATTCAGGATGCGCTGGATGCGGTCAGTAAAAAGCAGACTGACTGCACGCTCATCATCAGTGCCCTGCAATTCGATATTTTTGGCTTCAGCCGCGGTGCAGCGGCGGCCCGCCATTTTGCCAACCGCATCCAGTCTGAAGACCCCGCTATTATCAGCGCAATCAGGCAGGGTGTAACTGGCACGGACTTCAATGGTTCTCCTGCCGGTAAAATACGCTTCATCGGCATTTTCGATACCGTTGCCGCCATAGGTACGCCGGTTAACGGTCTGAATCCGCACAGCGCGGATACCGGTGACGTGAAACTCACTCTGCGCCCCGGCGTGGCGGAGAAGGTGTTTCATATCACTGCCGCGAACGAATGCCGGTTCAACTTTGCGCTGAACAGCGTGAAACCGGCGTGGCCGGAACTGGCGCTGCCCGGCGTGCATTCCGATATTGGCGGCGGCTATCTGCCCGTCACGAAGGAACATCTTTTTCTGACGCGGCCTGCAACGGAAACCGTACCATACAGTCAGCCCGGCGAAAAGACGCAGGCCTACCGGCAGGCCGTGGCGCAGTTGCAGGCGCTGGATAAATCGCCTTGCCTGGCCCCGCTGCTGCGGACAAATGAAATATCGGCAGAAACCTGGCATGACGACAGGCTTCCTCCGGATCGGTATGGCCAGATGCAGAAGCGCAGCTTTGCGGCACTGACCCTGCGTGAGCGGACCGTCAGAAACGACTGGTCCCGCGTGGCGCTGAGGGTGATGCTTGAGGCTGCGCAGGAAGCCGGGGTGGTGTTTGACCCTATTCGCGCAACGAATCATGAATTACACCTCCCGGATGAGCTGTCTTCTTTGTGTGATAAGGCGTTGACTATGGGGAAAGCTGTCCGCAGCGGCCAGACGCCACCGGCTTTCAGCCAGGATGAGGTGGACGTGATTGCGGAGAAGTATATTCACTGTTCGGCCAACTGGAATGCCATCGTGGTGAATACGGACGGCTTCATTCACGGGGGCGCATCACCCTCAGAGCTGATTGGCTTTATCGACCGCCCGGATGAGCAGTGGAAACGTTCCGTCTATAGCATGGACGGGAAGAAGGTATGAGGCTGAAATCCCTTTTTCCCCTGGTGATGCTGGTCATGGTCAGCGGCTGTTGTGCAGGCGAAGCGCAGACGCCGGAAGACACCGGTGAAATGCCCTATGGTGAGGTCGGTTTTGCGTTTTTCACCCCCAGGGCATTACCAGCGGTAGTGACGAAAGCGCTGATTATCGACAACGAAAAGGTGGTATCCACCTTCCGGACACTGGACAGTACCCAGAATGACCCTGATGTTGTGGGGATCTGGAACAGCAGAACAGATGACGGGGGGATCCAGTTCAACAAGGTCCGGCATCCGCCCGCGCTAATGCTGTTCTGCTGGGATTCGGTCATCGATAAAAAGACCTACGAGACGCGTATCACCTTCTCATCCGCTCTTCGGGAAAAAATGTCTGTACCAACCGGCAGGGACAGAAGAGGTAATACGGCCTGGTATAAAACATTACTGTTCGGGCTGGCACCAGAGGGTAAAGTCCGTATCTGGCTTCAGAACAGCGCAGGCGGTGATAACCTGCCGGTTGAACCGGTAAAAATGACCACGCTGTCCGGGGATAAACTGGATGCCTGTAAAGGGATTACGCAGAGTGACTTTTCTTACGGATATGATCAGGACATAAAGGATTTTATCAAAGGGAAAACCTATCCCTATGGTAGCTGGTAGTAGCCCCTGTAAAGGATCCCGTGCGGATCCTTTTTTATAATCGCCTGACCAAAATCTCTTAACGTGAGTTTTCGTTCCACTGAGCGCCAGCCCCTTAACAGAGCCTGTTTTTATAGGTTAATAGTATGATAATAATAATTTTTTAGACGCCAGGTGGCACTTTTCGGGGAAATGTGCGCGAAACCCCAGGAAGATTCAGGTGATAAGGAACTCCCGGAGCTAAAAAGCCACACAGTACCTCCATACTTACGGGAGGGGATCCTGATGCGTCTTTCTGGCTTTTCACCACCTGCTACAAATAAACCCATGATCGGTACGTTGCCGGATAAAGGCACCACGCCAACCCAGCAGCCGGCCACCAAATCCGGCGTGCTTTCATTTATATCATCCCTGGAGGGACAGGCACAGTCAGCCGAAAGCAACCGCAACCCGGCAGCTCAGCTCAGCCAGGATAGCCCGCAATCCTTAGAGACGATGATCAAACAACTGATCTCGTCGCTGCTGGGTAACCTGATAACCCAGGCGGGCGGGGAAGCGGCCCCTGCCACCTCAGCCGCTACCGCCAGACTCGATCAGCCGCTGACGGCAGAAAGCGCCGCTGAAGGCGAATCCAGCAACGGTCAGATGCCGTTTGAGCAGGTGGTGACTACGCTGGGGCGGCATGAAGATCTCCTTAAGAAAGCCACTAACCGCGAGGGCATGGAGAAGCTCCGCGACGACCCCGACACGCCAACCGATGAGAAAAAAGCGCTGGAGACCCTGCTGAACGATCCGCAAATGTTCGATCGGCTGGATTCGGCAAAGAATGGTAAGCACGACGGAAAAATCAGTTCGAAAGATATTCGCAAGTGGCAGGAAGATCCGGCGGTTAAAGAGTATGCCAGCGCCAAAGCTGAGAGTTATACCCACGATTATGTGCCTTCCGACGCTCAGCCAGGCTCGGCACCGCGCGAGATGTCATCCAATGATGCCATGCGCGAGCTTTATCAGTATTCCGAAAGCCTGCCAAAAAACATCAATGCGGAGACGTTAAAGAAAATCGCCGATGGCTCGCAGGATATGGGTAAATGTCCGCCACAAGTCGCTGCTGCTGCGAAATATTACACCGATCATCCCGATGAATGGCAGAAGTTGACCGGCAAGGATGATCCAAATGCCGGTGTCTCGCGCGACCGTCTTTGCGATCTCGCCTCTTATAACGTGAAGCTCTCACCGCAGGAGAGTAAAGCGGTTGAAACGCTGAAAAATAATCAGGATATCTTCTTTAAAGGCGGAGGCCTGAAGACCGGTAAACTGGCCGATATCGCTAACGACAAAAATAACAGTCAGGATGTGCGTGATGCGGCAAATCTGCTGAGTCAGCCAGAGTCAATGCTGTTTACCATGCTTGATAACGGTAAACACGGGGCTGGCGGCAACTTCTTCAACAAAGCCAATGACAAGAACATCAGTAAAGGGGACCTGGATGCCTTTATCAAAAAAGGCAGTAATCAGGTAGCCACCCCTGACTCGTTATCGGGCACCGCCAAAACGGTGGGCGAGATGACCGCCCGGCAGGATATGGCAACCGGCCAGGAGACGCAGCCGGACACCAAAAAAGAGAAGGGCGGCGGCATCTTTAAATTGCTGGATATACTCAGCTATATCGGTTCCGCGCTTACCGTCTTTATTCCGGGCGTTGGCGCTGCAGGTCTGGCGGCCACAGCCGGACGCGCTGCGGTGACTGCCGGGCTGAAGGAAGGTCTGAAGCAGGGCGTGAAGGAGGGGATAAAAGAGGGTGCTGGTCAGGTACTGGATGCCGCACAGACAGCCTCCAGGGGCAATCCGCAGATCGATGGCCCGCGCGTCTGGGCACAGAGTTAGGCGGGGCCGGTCAGAATCGGGGAGCAGAGGTCCGGGATCAGGGACTCTTTTCCCGATCCCGCTGTTTTATCCACGCAGTGCTGCGCGCATCTTTCTCACTGCCGCGTGGGGTGCAGTCAGCACCGGAACAGAGACACGCTGCCGTACCGCCTCTGCGGCGCGTGAAGTGGAGAAGTGAGCGAGCATAATCGCATCACAGTGGCTCAACTGCGGCGCATACTCCGCCACCAGCCGGTTATGGCTGGCGACATCCCCTTTGCGCAGCAGATCTATGGCCTCCGGCACCAGCACGGTTTCCAGCGTGGCGCTGGAGTCAATCTGCGCCGCATAGCGATCAAACTCGTCGCACATGGTGACCAGCGACGGGCCAAAAGTCGCCAGCATACCGATGCGTTCGCCCTGCTGCAGCGCCGCTTCAAACATCGCCTCGTTGGGTTTCAGCACCGGGATGGGCAGCGCTTCAGCCAGTTCGTCAATGGCCGGACCAAAGGCGGAACAGGTTACCAGTATGCCTTGTGCCTTCATGGCGTAGCCGTAACGGCCAAGGGCGACAAAGCGGTCAGTTAATCCGCGTGAAAGCTGCTCCTCTTTAGCACGATCAATCGTCAGCCCATCATCCAGCAGATTAACAATTTCAGCTTCCGGCCATAAATCGTTGAAGGCCTCCTGAATGGGAGTCATCGCCACCGGGGTGGCATGCAGTAAAACTATGCGTTGGCTCATCGTTGTCTCCGTTATCAGCCGCAGGATCGCTCAGCTACACCAGACCATAAATAGCGCCGAATGAAAATGTAAGGGCTTACAAAAATAGCAAAATAGTGACGGGAGTCACATAAAAAAACTGGGCGTCTGGCAGGATATATCCAGCACGCATTCCTGTGAATGTCTATTTTTGAAATCGCTTACTTACTTCTGATACTGAGAATGCCTATGACAATTCGTGGAGAAACCACCGCTATCAACATCGCCGTTACGCCGGAAGCGACTACCCGTCCGGTCAGCACTGTACCAGGCCATTTTCGTGACCTGCTGGCGCTGGATGACTTTGAACGTCATGCCCGTAAGCGTTTGCCCAATATGATTTTTCAGTATGTTAAGGGGGGCGCTGAAACCGGAAGAGGTCTGGCTGCTGCTTATGAGGCTTACCAGCAGTATGCCTTTGTGCCACGCATGTTCAGGGACGTCTCAGGGCGCGATCAGCAGGTTAATCTGCTGGGCCATGACTGGTCACACCCCTTTGGTGTTGCTCCGCTTGGCGGCGCGTCTTTTGTCAGCTACCGTGCCGACCTGATGCTGGCAAAAGCGGCGCGGGCGATGAACGTGCCGATGATCCTCAGCGCCTCCTCGCTGATCCCGCTTGAGGAGGTGATTGCCGCCAACCCTGATGCGTGGTTCCAGGCCTATCTGGCAGGCGATCAGCCGCGTATTGACCGGCTGGTGGAGCGCGTTGAACGTGCGGGTTACAAAACGCTGGTCGTAACCGGAGATACTCCGATGCTGGGCAACCGCGAACATAACACGCGCAGTGGTTTCAGCATGCCGATAAAACTGACGCCAAAGGTAATGTGGCAGAGCGCCATCAGCCCACGCTGGCTGCTGGGTACCGTAGCACAAACCTATCTGCGCCACGGCGCACCCCACTTTGAAAACACCGATGCCGAGCGCGGCCCACCCATGATGTCGAACAAGGTGCGCAACACCAACGCGCGCGACAAACTGAGCTGGAAACACGTCGAAGCCATCCGCAAAAAATGGAAAGGTAACCTGGTGATTAAAGGGCTGATGTCGCCTGAGGATGCGTTTATTGCGCGGGATGCAGGGGCCGATGCGGTGATCCTCTCCAACCACGGTGGGCGCCAGCTCGATCATACCATTCCCCCGTTACATACCCTGCCTGAGATTGCCGCTGCCAAAGGGAATATGAAAGTGATTATCGACAGCGGCATTCGCCGGGGCACAGACGTGATGAAAGCGATGGCGCTTGGGGCCGACTTTGTGTTTCTCGGACGCCCGTTCCTGTATGGCTCCGTTATCGGCGCTCAGGCCGGAATTGAACATGCGATGCATATTCTGCGCGATGAAATTGACCGGGATATGGCACTGATTGGAGTGAGCCGTCCCGGACAACTCGATTCCGCATTGCTGCGTCGTGCTCCCCTGTTTGCACGCGAGGGATAATCATGAAATCAGTTTCATACAGTGCACTGCTGCGTTGCACTACCCTGTTTGTACGTGAGGGATAATCATGAAATTAGTCATTTACAGCGCCCTGACCCTGAGCGCCCCGTTCAGTTTGCTGACGGAACAGTGGCAGAAGCAGCAGCCCGATACGCGGCTGGAGATACGCTGGCACCCCAGCACAGTTATTGAAAAAACGCTCAGGCAGGGCGAGCAGGCTGACCTGGTCATTGCCACTGTTGCAACGGTCAGTAACCTGATTCAGTCCGGGCTGGCTGATGCCGGGAGCCGCATTGAACTGGTTGACTCTCCGATTGGCATCGCGGTGGTGGAGGGCGCGCCGAAGCCGGATATCAGCAGCCGCGACAGGTTGGTTGAGAGCCTGCTCGCGGCGCGATCTGTGGCCTGGTCGGAAGCCGGAGCCAGTGGCGTCTGGTTTTCACAGTTGATGAAGCAGCTCGGCATTGATCAGGAGCTGCGTTCGCGTGGCACCGTCATTCCTGCCGGTTTTACCGCTGAGCAACTGGTGAAGGGAAACGCGGACCTGGCGGTGCAGCAGATCAGCGAGCTGTTGATGGTCAGGGGTATTGATATCGCAGGCCCGCTGCCGCCCGGCACACAGCAGCCCATTTCGATTTCGGCTGCTGTGCTGGCCCAGGCTGAGCTTCCTGCGCGGGCAGGAGAATTTCTGGCGTGGCTGAAGCAGCCTCAGGTGACGGAGATTTTCACCCAGTTTGGTCTGGTGCGCCGCGATTAAGGCTCTCGCGGCACAGATCCGGTGCTGCCCCGGACTATAAGCTCGGTTTTGATTGCCGTATGCGCTTCAGCGGTCTGATTATTCAGCGTATTTAACAGATACCGTGCGGCGTGTTGACCAATCGACGCCAGATCAACGCGCATGGTGGTCAGCGGATGTTCCAGGTGCTCGGCATACTCGTAATCGTTGAAGCCGACGATAGAGATGTCATTTGGAATGCGCAGGTAACGTTCGCTGGCCGCCCGCATCGCCCCGAAAGCCAGCAGATCGTTACCGCAGACAATCGCAGTAGGGGGTTCAGCGCCATCAAGCAGACGGAAAACCGCCTTACGCGCCTCATTCATGGTAAAGGCATTGTCGATCAGGTGTGTATCAGGCAGCGAAAGGCCATGCTGCTGCAACGCCCGCCGTGTGCCTTTAAGGCGTTCTGAGACACGGTCGTTGGTAGGCGGTGTCCCCACAATCACGGCGAAACGCCGGTGCCCCAGTCCAAGCAGGTGATTGGCAAGCGTCTCCGCTGCCCCCTCGCTGTCGTAACCGACGCTGGGTTTTTCCCGATCCTGAGAAAAGGCCTGCACACAGGCGATATTTTGCTGCTCTATACGCTCCCACAGCCTCGGATGATGGGTATTACCCACCAGCATGAGGCCGTCAATACCGTATTCAATCAGCTTGTTGACCTCTTTCAGCTCGGTCTCCGGGTCAAAATTAGAATTTGCCAGCAGCAGGGTATAACCCGCTTCATGTATCAGTTGTTGAAATGCTGCAAGCGGTCGCGAAAAAGTTTCTGTTGCAAGCGTGGGGACCACGGCACCAATGGTCATACTCCGGCGTGAAGCCAGAGTGCGCGCGGCACGGTTAATAACGTACCCCAGTTCTTCACAGGCTTTTTCCACCGCTTCGCGGCGTGCTGCTTTCACCGTGCTGCTGCCGTTCAGCACCCGTGAGACCGTGGCGGTGGATACCCCTGAGAGACGTGCAACATCTTCCAGTGATACGCGGCCAGATCCATTTTGTTTCTCACTCATCAAGTTACTCCTGCTGAAAGAGTGAGCTCACCCACAAAATTTGCAGACAACTCACCGTCAAATTTGAAAGCGCTTACTTTTGGCTTGACTGTATTTTGTAATCGCTTACTTTCTACATTATGTTATCAGTTTGGCGAAACATGCTCACGTATTATTAACAATCTCATGACGTGCATCGCCAGATTCTAACCGCAACGCGGGCTGCTGCAGGCTGATATGCCGCAGAATCTCTGTAACCTATGCATAAATAATAAAGGAATTCACCATGCGCAGATATCCACGAATTCGCTGGCTGATGATCGTGTTCTGCTTTTTTGCCATCGCCATCAATTACATCGACCGCATTAACCTGGCTATTGCCGCTCCGCATATCAAAGCCGACCTGGGTCTTGATGACACCAGCATGGGCCTGGTGCTGGGCGCGTTCTTCTGGACCTATGCGCTGATGCAGATCCCGGCGGGACGCCTGATTGACCGCCTTGGCGCGCGTACTGGCCTTGCGCTGGCGGTGGGCTGGTGGTCTCTCTTCACCGTGTTTACTTCATTCGGGAAAGGATTTACCTCACTGTTTGCTGCCCGTCTGGCACTGGGTATTGGTGAAGCGGGAGGCAATCCCGGCTGCGTTAAGGTGGTTTACAGCTGGTTTCCTAAAAAACAGCGCGCCACCGCCAGTGGGATCTTTGATGCCGGCCCGCGTGCCGGGAGTGCGCTGGCGCTGCCGCTGGTCGCCTGGCTGATCAGTACCTGGGACTGGGAAACCTCTTTTGTGGTCACCGGTGCACTAGGCCTGGTATGGGTGGTCATCTGGCTGGTGTTCTACCGCGATCCCGAAAAGATGAAAGGGCTGGATGAAACGGAACGCCAGAACCTTATCGAAGATCGCGCTGTACCGGTGACCGATGAAAACGCGAAGGTCGAGCTCTGGTCGTTGTTCCGCCACCGTAACGTCTGGGGCATGATGATTGGATTCTTCTGCATGAACTTTGCCACCTACTTCTTTGTGACCTGGTTCCCGACCTACCTGACGATGGCGCACGGCTTCTCGCTGAAAGAGTTGGGCACTTTGGGGGCGATCCCGGCTCTGATGGGCATTCCCGGCAGTCTGTTAGGCGGTCTGGTTTCCGACACGCTCTACCGTAAAGGATTCAGCCTGACAGCAGCACGTAAAACCTGTCTGGTCACAGGCATGCTGCTCTCTTCCGTAATAGCTTTCGCTGCCTTCACCGACAGCATTGCGGTGATCCTGACGCTGTTCTCCATCACCTACGCCGGTCTGGCGTTTACCGCAGCCAATATCTGGACGCTGCCTGCTGATGTGGCTCCGGCCAGTAACTATGTTGCCACCCTGGGAGGCATCCAGAACTTTGCGGGAAATCTCGCCGGGATTGTTACCGCCTCGTTCACCGGATTAATGCTCAGCCTCAGCCACGGTTCTTTCGTGGTGCCTTTAGTGGTAGCGGGGGGCATCTGCGTGCTGGGCGCGCTGACCTTCATGTTTGTACTCGGCAAGCTGGAGCCGCTTCCTGTCAGCACCAGTCCCAAAAGGAATGTGGTTGCCACTGCCAACGACTGAGCAAAAACAACAGGCATAACGATTTTGTACCCGTACCCTGAAAAAAAGAGACTGATAATGAAAAAGGTGGTCATGGTCGCCGGCATGATGCTGATCGCATCAGCCGCAATGGCGCAGGAAAAGACATTTGTTTACGTATCAAACGGGGACAGCGGCACGGTGAACGCCTACGCACTGGATAAGGGGAAGCATAAACTGACGCCCGTTGGCGACTATCCAACCGGCCTGAAAAGCATGCCTCTGGTGGTCTCCGGCGATAAAAAGACGCTCTATGTCTCTGTGCGCAGCCAGCCTTATCATATATCGGCCTGGCATATTCAGACGGATGGGTCGTTGACCCATTTTGCCGATACGCCGCTGCCGGAAGCGATGGCTTATGTCGCGCTGGATAAAACCGGGCGATTTCTCCTCTCCTCATCTTATGGCGGCGATATGTTCAGCATTAACCGCATCGCTGATGACGGTAAAGTGGAAAGCGCGCCTGTACAGGTGGTGCACACTGGCAAACGTGCCCACTCCATTCAGACCGATCCCACTAACCGCTATCTGTATGTTCCACTGCTTGGTGCAGATCAGATGTTGCAGTACCGGTTTGACAGTCAGAGCGGCAAAGTCACTGCTAATACTCCAGGCTTTGTGAATATTCAGCGTGAAGCGGCTACCGGACCCCGTCATTTTGTTTTTGCACCGAAACGTGATGGGAAGGGCGAGCAGAACATCTATCTGCTGACGGAGATGGCAGGCAATATCTCACGGCTGACGCAGGATAAAGACGGCACTCTGCAGGAAAAAGAAGTGACACCGTCACTCGATCCGGTTATTGCCGGTGGGATGCAGCGGGGGGAGCCAAGGCCGCTGACCGGCGACGATGATTTACCTCAGTCAGCGAAACCGCGGATATGGCAGGCCGACATTCATATTACGCCTGACGGGCGTTTTCTCTATTCCACTGAGCGTACCAGCAGCACTATCACGGCATTTCGCGTCTCCCCGGAGGATGGCAGGTTATCTTTTATTAGCAGCCTGAAAACTGAAACCCAGCCACGCGGATTTGCTATAGATAAGACAGGCCATTACTTAATCGAATCAGGACAGAAGTCGAATAAGGTGGCGCTCTATTCTATTGATCAGGGAAATGGCCGGCTCAATTTACTTGAGCGTGTGCCAACGGGTAACGGAGCCAACTGGGTGACAATCGTCGAATAAAAAATCGTTGTCACTTGAGCGCTCTTACATTCACTGAGGTCATCAGAAAGATATTCTATGCTTTCACGCAAAAGGAAAAGTTATGTCCGGAAGTAAACAGAAGTTACTGACGAGTTTATTAGTCCCTTTATTTTTTTCTGCCGGAATGCAGGCGCAGGCCGCAGAGAAAGTTGTGGCTACCGATCTGGAACCCCTGCATCACGTTATTCTGGAGAATAAATATGTCACGGTTATGCGGGTGCTGATCCAGCCCGGACACTCCACGCTGTTTCATGAGCAGCACCTCGATTATGTTAATACACATATTCAGGGCAGCCCGGTAAGCATTAACTATCCCGACAAGCCGGTAAATAACACCGAGATGAAAAGCGGTAACGTAAAATTCGGCGAGCATCAGGGAAAATCTGACACCGATAAAGTTACCAATACCGGGACCAGCGTCAATCATCAGGTCGCGTTTGAAATCAACATTCCCGGCCCACAACATTTTGGCGGGGCGACCCGGCCTTCAGGGCAGGCCTTCCAGCAGGTGCTGGATAAAAAAACCGTTAAGGGATGGAAGGTCACGCTGAAACCAGGCGAAAGCACTGGCGACTATACCCAGCACGGCCCTGGCGTGCGCGTGTTCTTTACGGAAGGCAGGGTGCTCATCGCCGATCCCGCGCATAATAACCGGGTTAAGGAAGTCTGGGTTCATGCGGGGGACGCCTTTTTGACCGAGCCGGGTAAGGTCGATTTAACCGCCGCCAGTGGCGAAAATATCGTCTTCAATGATTATGAACTGTTATAGCACTGTTTGTAAGTTGTTAATCAAACCCTTTTGATACTCTGCCTCTCTGCGGTGATACCGCAGAGGGGCATTTATTATTGACACCTTTTAGTTATTTACCGGAAGCAATCATAATGAAGGCAAGACAACGTTGTCTGCCTTTTGCATTAAGCATATTGATCTCTGCACCCTTTTTAGCTCAGGCTGAAAAGGCGGATGACTCTGTGTCTCTTATAGCAAAAGGCAAGTATCTGGCCATAGCTGCAGATTGTGGTGCCTGTCATACAGCGCCCTCCCACGGCCCGGAAATGTCAGGCGGTTATATTATCTCCTCGCCGCTGGGAAATATCGTGGCCAGCAATATCACCCCCTCTAAAATTGCAGGGATAGGGAACTATACCGAAGAAGATTTTGCCAGTGCCGTGCGCAATGGCGTTAATAAGCAGGGGCAACACCTGTATCCGGCTATGCCTTACACCTCATACGCAAAAATTACCGATGATGATATTCATGCACTCTATGCTTATTTTATGCATGGCGTGAAAGCAGACGATAATGTCCCGCAGGCCACTGATTTACCTTTCCCGTTTAATATCCGCTCAACTATGTTCATCTGGAACAGGCTGTTCGCCGATAAAACCGTGTTTATTCCGCAAAAAGATAAATCCGCTCTGATCAATCGCGGTGATTATCTGGTCAATGCGCTGGCGCACTGCGATACCTGTCACACGCCGCGCAATGCGCTGATGGGGCAGGACAACGACCAGGCTTTAGGTGGCGGTAGCCTCGGAAGCTGGTATGCCCCGAACATCACCCCGGATAAGCAGGCAGGTATCGGTAACTGGCGCGACACAGAGATCGCCCAGTATCTGAAAACCGGTCATGTCGCGGGCAAAGCTCAGGCCGCCGGGCCAATGGCTGAAGCGGTTGAACACAGCCTGCAACACCTTTCCGACGACGATATCACTGCCATAGTCGCCTATTTGCGTCAGATCCCCGCAGTCAGCCAGCCCGTGAAGACATCACGGGACAACCTGGGGCAACCGGCAACCAGTGAAGCGGAAATGCGCGCAGTAAAAGATCCCGATCCCGGCTGGAAAGTGTATGGCAGCACCTGCGCCAACTGCCACCAGCCAGACGGTTCTGGCAACCGTATTTATCCTTCGCTGTTCCATAACACCACAACCGGCGCTCCTCAGGCCGACAACCTGATTGCGGCCATCGTTTACGGTGTCCATCGCACGGTGGATGGCAAAGTGGTGGATATGCCGGGCTTTGGTCCTGATGGGTTGTTCACCGACCGCCTGAGCGACCAGCAAATCTCGGATGTCAGTAATTATGTGTTGAAGAACTTTGGCAATGCACAGCTCAGGGTAACGCCAGAGCAGGTGAAAACCGTGCGTGAAGGTGGCGAACGTCCGCTGATTGCCCGTCTGGCGCAGCCTGCTGTCTGGGTGGCGGGGGCTGTGGTGACGATCGTGCTGTTGCTGATCGTTGTTTCATTTTCTCGCAGGGGTAAAAAACATGAGGCATAACTCTCCGTCAGCGATTTCCCGGCGGCGTTTGCTGCAGGGCATGGGCATATTGTCCCTCGGCGCGATGTGCAATTCCCTGTTTCCGGCACGCGCAGTGGCCGCCGGGCAGATGTCTGACAACGCTTTTCTCCCGGTTTCAGCGTTCCTGGTCAGCCGCCAGGTTGGCCCGGTACTGGGTCAGCGCTACTACGATGGCCTGACGCGCCACGATGCGCAGTTCCCGCAAAAACTCAGCAGCCTGAACACGCTGTTGCAGCAGCATCAATTTGCGCACGTTGATGATTTCCTCGCGGCGTTTGGTGCGGACAACAGTGACTGGCAGACAGCAAAAACGATGATATCAGCCTGGTACTCAGGCGTGGTGGGCAAGGGCAGCGATCTGGAATTGATAGCTTACGCCGGTGCGCTGATGTACCTGCCGACCAGAGACATTCTGGTGGTGCCGACCTACGGCGGTGGGCCGTTCTATTGGGCAGTGACGCAGGGCAAAGTGGCTACTACAGGAGAAGGCGAATGAGTGCACAAAAAGTGGATGCGGATGTCATCATCATAGGCTCCGGCGTGATGGGCGGGGTGATTGCAACGCAGATGGCTAAAGCCGGTAAATCAGTGATCATTCTTGAGGCGGGGCCACGCGTTTCGCGACAGGAGATCGTTGAGCGCTTCCGCAACTCGCCGTTTAAAATGTCACTTACCAACATTAAATTGCAGGGCGTGGGGTCACCGTATCCCAATCCGCCGCATATACCGTCCACCTACGGAGATTACCTTCAACAGGTCGGGCCGGTGAAATATCCGACTAAATACCTGCGCGTGGTTGGCGGCACAACCTGGCATTTTGGTTCCGCGTTGTGGCGGATGATCCCCAACGATTTCAAACTCAACAGCCTCTACGGTCGTGGCCGTGACTGGCCATTCGGTTACGATGAGCTTGAGCCCTGGTATGGCAAAGCAGAGCATGAGCTGGGGGTATCCGGAATGGAGGGTCAGGACGAAAGTGGACAGGGTGGCAAAGCCTGGCCGCCACGCTCCACGCCGTTCCCGATGCCGGGTTTGCCAACCAGTTACCTGTTCGATCGCCTGACCGACATGCTTGGTAAAGGCGGCTACAATCCGGTGCTGGAACCTAACGGACGCGCAACCAAACCCTGGGGTAAACGTCCGGTGTGTGGTGGTAACAATAACTGTAACCCGGTCTGTCCGATTGCGGCCAAATATGATGGTTCAATGCACATTGATGAAGCTGAACGTCTTGGCGCAAAGCTGCTCGACAATGCGGTGGTATACCGTATCGAAGCGGGAGAGGACGGGAGCATTACCGGCGTAAGGTACAAAAAGCCGGATGGGTCTGAACATCATCTCACCGCAAACTACTTTGTGCTGGCCGCGTACGGTATTGAATCACCCAAGCTGTTGTTGATGTCCACTTCGGAAAAGTATCCCAACGGCATCGCCAACTCTTCCGATCAGGTCGGGCGTAATCTGATGGGGCATACCGGGATCAGCATGAATGTGATGATGTCAGAGGATGTCTGGCCGGGTCAGGGGCCGACAGAACTGCTGGTCTGGCTGAATAACCGTGATGGCGCATTCCGCAAAAATTTCCCCAGCTACAAAATCAAGGTGCGTAATACGGTGCCGACGGCGGATTACGCGGCTTCACTGATTGAGAAAGGGGTACTGGGATCTAAGCTTGATTCGGAACTCCGCCGCCTGTCAGCGCGTTCACTTAACTTCGCTATCGACTTTGAAACGCTGCCGTTGCCGGAGAACCGCGTAACGCCCAGCAAAACTAAAAAAGATGCGATTGGGATCCCCCTGCCGGAAATCTACTATAGCGTGACGGATTACTGGCACGCCGGGAAAGAAGAGGGCATCAAGGATTTTCATAAGTTCGCTGAGCTGCTGAACGCCGAGATACTGTCGATCGATACCAAATTCCAGGATCGTCAGCACATCATGGGTACCACCATTATGGGCAACGATCCAAAGAACTCGGTGGTGAACAGTGACTGCCGTACCCACGATCATCCAAATCTGTGGATTGCCGGCACCAGCGTGATGCCCTCCGCCTCCTGCATGAATCCGACCTTAACAGGCGCGGCTTTAAGCTTACGGCTGGCCGATAATATGCTGAAAGGGATGAAACAAAGCTGAATGTTATCGCCCTCAACCTGCTGGTTAAGGGCGTCATGCGGTTAGATCTTTCCGGATTAGTGAGTGCCTGCGCGGCGCTGACTTTGTTTCTTTTGGGACTGACTTATCTCGGTGAGGCTGATCAGACGCTGAAAGGAGCAGCGTTATTGATCGCTGGCACCCTCTCTTTAATCTGGTATGTGCGTGGCGCTTTGAATAAAGCAAATCCCTTACTTAATCTGCGTTTGGTAAAGGATCCTTTGTTGCAAACTGCGATGCTGATTTACCAGTTTATTCCAGGCATCTTTACCGGGGTTAGCCTCATTGCGATGCTCTACCTGCAAAATCAACTTGGCATGCGTGCCACGATGGTAGGCACAATGATGATCCCCTGGGCGCTGGCTTCATTTGCAGCAATCAGCCTGACTGGTAGAAAGTTTAACCATACTGGTCCGCGTCCTCTGTTTATTGCCGGTTGCCTGGTTCAGGGAGCAGGCATTGGATTACTGGCAACCATCGGTGATGCTGGTGACGTACTCACGACAGTGCTGGCTTACACACTCATGGGGTTCGGTAGCAGTTTATGCAGCAGCACGGCACAAAGCTCTGCTTTCATTCAGATAGCCGACAGTGGCCTGGCTGATGCCAGTGCCCTGTGGAATATTAACCGGCAGCTCAGCTTTTGCTTTGGCGTCACCATAATAAGCTTACTCCTCAACCTGATGCTGAACTCCGGCATTCCGGCAAACGAGGCTTTTCATCTTTGCTTTATATTAGCCGCCTGTAGCATTGCCATCCCCATAGCGTGTTGCCTGCGAATTTCTAACCAAAATGTCATCACACTTATTCAGGAAAAAAATGAATCGTTATTTTCAGGAAGTTTCAGAGGCTCATGAGCTTATTGGTAACTGGCTGGGGCATTCTGAGGTTGCCCCAGAGGTATGCGAGAAGTTACTGGCTCGCTTCAGTCCGGTCTATTCAATGGTGACGCCGGGCGGTGCCTTGCTCGATTTTGCTGCGTTAAGTGCTTTTTTTCGCGCGCAGCGTGGTGCAAAAAAGGGGCTGCTGATTGAAGTGATGAATATGCAATTGATTGCCGAAAGTGCTGATGGTGCAACGGTGACGTATCAGGAAAAACAGCAGCTTCCCGGGCAAAGTGCCACATTGCGGTTCTCTACCGTGGTATTTGAATTATGTGAAGGTCAGATTATCTGGCGGCATCTTCATGAAACTGCGCTGCCCGAAAAAAATACGTGAAAGGGTGAGAAACTACCGCTAATGGAGCTTGCCGGAAAAAAAGCGCTGGTGATCGAAGTCCCTGCAGGATTGTGCGATAGCCAGCCATAAGCATCCCCTGTAACGACGCCTTCGCCGGTGAGCGCAGAGGACAATGTAATCCCGGATGGAAGAGGTCGGGAGTATGCAGTAAGCCTTTATCAACAGATCGCCTGCAGGCGATCTGTTTGAAAAAGCTTCCCTTTTGAGTCTGTAATGACAATCTCTTATGCTCACACATCTGGCAGTTCAGCTAGTGTAAGAGTTAAAGTCCCACATTCTGCAATGCCCATTGACGCGCCCGGACAACTGTTTCAAAGGAGGGGGCTTTTTGGGGGTCTTGCTCCGCTTCTATGATTATCCATCCACTGTATGACGATTTTTGCAGGAAATTCAGCACGGGCTGATAATCGACAATGCCTTCCCCCGGGACCGTAAACAGGCCTTCTCTGACCGCTTCGTTAAAACTTTTATCCTGACTGAGCACGGCATCCAGTATATCGCCACGGACATCCTTCAAATGCAGATGAACAATGCGATGGCCGTAATGATCGATTATCCAGCTGATATCTACGGCAGCCGCAGTGGCATGACCGCAATCCAGAACAATGCCAACATGGTCATTCGTAGCCTTCAGAAAGGCTTTCACTTCTTCATCCTTTTCTACCAGCATCATCAGATGATGGTGATACGCTAACTTCAGGGCGTAGCGTTGCCAGAGTCTCTCTGCAAAGAGGCAAAGCTTAGCGGCATACTCTTCAAGACTAACCTGTTCTAATGCAGGTGAAGCAGATAAAGGGAGATCCAGAGGCGCCTCACCCGGCATTGCTCCACATTCACCATAGACCAAGACTTTGCAGCCTAAGGCATTTAATAGCTGAGCATGCTCATGTACCGCAGTAAGTTCCTCTTCTACCGATCTTTCAGCAAGAAAACCATTAAACCAACCCGATGCGAGCTGCAGGCCTTCCTCATCCAGCAAAGGCTGAAGCTCATGCTGAGTGCGCGGGAATTTTCTGCCCAGCTCAATGCCCTGGTAGCCAGCAAGCGCGGCTTCACGCAAACAGGTAAGAAGTGGAATTTCACCACCCAGATCTTCGAGAACATCATTAGTCCAGGACAGCGGACTCACACCAACGCGAATTCGTTCTTTTAGTGACATTAAAAACTCCTCAGATGACTGTTTTTCTGCCCGATAATTCTGCCGTCAATTTGTATGATGAGCGGCGGTTACCTTTGAATAATCATCAATCATCCTTATTCGTTCACCTGATTAAGAATTCGCAGAAAATCATCTTTACCTGATATTATTGAAAGTGCATTAGCAATAATCTCATCGCTGAAAATAGATGCCACTTCACGAAGAACATCGATATGCTCTTTTTCCCGGGCTATTACCCCTATGGTAATAAACATGACGTTGCTCCTGTCCCATATCACTCCGTCCGGGAACTGAAAAATCTCAATGCCTGTTTTAAGAATGATATTGGTTGCCGTTTTAGGCAGGTGGGGAAGGGTAATGCCATTCCCCAGAAAAGTGGACACCTGTTTCTCCCTCTCATGAAGAAATGTGATGCACTCCTGACTGACATAACCTTTATCCAAAAATGTCTTTCCCACCATCGCAATAACGTCTGACTTGTTTTTCGCGCGGCAATCCATATGAAGGTTGTCTGGGGTCATATTTTCAATCATAAATTCATTCCTCATTAACATCACTAAGAGATGTTTTAACGCTATCTGGAGGCAGATAACTCCATCTCCAACTGCTCCAGAGATTTATTGGACGTTTCAGGGAGTGCCCTGACCACAAAAATAATGGCAAGGTAATTGATTACCGCAAAGATGAGGAACACCGATCCCAACCCAATTTTTGCTTCTAACAACGGGAACAGGTAGCTGACAATTGAATTGGTGACCCAGAGGAAAAATACACAAATTCCCATAGCAAATCCGCGATATTTCAGAGGGAACAGTTCAGCCAGAACGACCCAGGTCAGGAAACCCATAGTACATTGCATTATGCCGGTAAACAGTGCACCCAGAAGCCAAATCGCTGTGGCCTTCATATCACCTGACAGATAATAGTCGGCTCCGGCAATGATAAGGTGCAGGGTTGCCATAGCGATAAAACCAAAAGTGATAAGCGATTTTCTTTTGTATCTGTCAACCAGGTACAGGACGCCAAATAACATTCCACCGACCGAAAAAACCCCGTTCAGAACATTACATATCAACGCGGTTTGCTCGGAGAACCCGGCTGATTTAAGAATGTCAGTTCCGTAATAAAGGATGACGTTCACGCCAGTGGTTTGTTGAAGAGCAGCCCAGACAATGCCCACCAGGATCAGTTTCATCAACCATGGCGTTGTTGTGATAGTTTTCAGATAACTGTGAGAATGCTGCTTTTTGGCTTTTTCGTATTGAAGAAGTTTAACAATATCATCAATTTCTTTTTCCGCACGGGCTGCAGGACGAATTTGTTTCAGGATGGCCAGAGCTTCCTGATGCCGTCCTTTGCTGGCTAACCAGCGTGGACTTTCCGGCGCACGGAGCATACCTGCTAACAGGCAGAGAGCAGGAACGGCCTGCACAACCAGCATGTAGCGCCACACCTCAGGCAAATGTCCCCAGAAGTAGCCAATAAAGGCGTTAACTGAATAGGCCAGAAACATTCCGATAATAATGGCCACCTCATTTATTCCGGTCAGCTTGCCCCGCATTTCAGTAGGGGCAACTTCTGAAATAAAGGTAGGTGCAGTTACTGAGGCCCCTCCAACGGCGTAACCCAGAATAAAACGGGCAATTAAAAGTAGGGTGAGGTTTGGTGAGGCCGCTGACATCAGTGCCCCTGCAAGAAACAGAACGGACAGATATAACAGGTATTTTCGGCGGCCAAAATAATCGGCAAAAATGCCGCCGCATATTCCACCTATTGCCGCCCCCATCAAGAGTACGCTCATCACCAGACCTTCAGTAAAGGAGGTCAGTGCCATGCTGACTTTAAGGGAGGTAAATGCGCCATTAATAACACCTGTATCATAACCAAAGAGTAAACCGCCAAACGTTACAGCCAGGGTTACCTGATGCAATCGTTTCTTTTGCTGTCCATTGAGGTTCATTGCCAATGACATAATGTTCACCTTTTATTTCTGGTATTCGGATATATTAAAAATACACAATAAAATTTAACCCCTGAATCCTCCCCTGAAGGATCAGGGGGGATTCCGTTATTAATAATTAATTTTTATTTTATACAGTAAAGGCTTCGCGGAATGCATGGAGCGCTTTTTCAGAATCACCGGATGCCCAGCCTTCCAGTGCCACCACACCCGCGTAATTAATATTTTTTAGTGACTGAGCTATTGCTTTATAATTAATTTCACCTGTGCCGGGTTCTTTTCGCCCCGGAACATCGGCAACCTGAATCTCACCAATATTGCTACCGCATCGTTGTATTAATTCAATAAGGTTTCCCTCACCAATTTGAGCGTGATAGAGATCAAGATTCATTTTTAGCCACGGACTGTTAACAGCCTGTACCAGAGCTAAGGTCTCGTCTGCTTTTGCAAAGGGTGTTCCGGGGTGATCAACCGCGGTATTCAGATTTTCCAGCGTAAAGACCCGATTGGCTTTTTCCCCTAAAGCTGCAAGGCTCTCAAGAGTCTGTTTTGCTTTCAGCCACATCGCCCCCGTAACCACTTCAACAGGTTTAACGGGGAGTCCAACATTGTTCAGGCCTGTTCCATGGAGATTGAGAGAGGGACAATTTAGCTGTTCAGCCACGGCAATTGACTCAGCGGCACTATGAAGCAGTGCCCCGATTTCATCATCATCCGTGAGGTTGCCACATATATACCCCGTCATTGAAGTGAAACGTGCGCCTGTGGACGCCAGCTGGGCAATATCCTTTTGTGTCCAGTCCCAGATTTCCACGCCAAACCCCATGGCATGGATGCGCTGAACCCGCTCAATAAAGGGTAAATCCAGGAATACCATTTCGGCGCAAACTGAAAGTGTGTAATGAGGCATAGAACGTTTTTCCTTACAGGGTGACAGGTTTTGACTGCACGACAGAAGTAATACAGGCCAGGGCAATTTCGAGCGCATTACGTGCATCCTGCCCGGTTGCTTTAGGTGTCTCTCCAGTTGCAACGCAACGCACAAAGTCTGTCAGTTCTGCAACATAGGCATCACGTAATAAATCCGTATCTTTGCGGGCTGTATCAACCGAGATGCCTTCTGCGGTGTAACGTACGCAGTTGTTAACATTTATATTGCCTGCCTGAACCATTCCTTTGCTGGCAAAAACCTCGCCCCGTACGTCGTAACCATAGACGGCCTGGAAATTTGCCTCCGCTGTAGCAATGGCACCGTTGTCGAAGCGAATATTGACCACCGCCGTATCGAGCAGTCCGCGATCTTTGAAATCCGGACGAACCAGGGCATCAGCCATTGCATATACCTGTACCGGTCTTGCCCCGGGATTCAGGTGGAGCAGAATGTCAAAATCGTGGATCAGGGTTTCCAGGAAAATAGTCCACTGTGGGATTGGGGTCGGGTCACCAAGACCAGGATCGCGGGTAACTGAACGCATTAACTGAGGGATACCAATTTTGCCCGCTTTGATATCCTGAAAGGCGGCGGCAAAACCGCTTACAAACCGGCGATTGAAGCCTACCTGCAGTACGACCCCGGCCTCTTTTGCCGCATTGATGGCCCGGTCCGCTTCATCCAGCGTGACAGCCATAGGTTTTTCACAAAATACGCCTTTGCCAGCTTTTGCCGCCGCAATCACCAGTTCTGCATGTGTGCGGGCGGGTGAGGCAATGACAACAGCATCAATATCGTTATCTGCAAATAAAGCCTGAGGATCGGTATAGGATTTTTCCGCGCCAAGCGTCGCGGCGAGTTTTTCTGCAGCGCCCGGTACCGGATCGGCTACTGCTACCAATACCGCTCCTGGAATAAGCTGGGCTACTGTTTGTCCATGGAAACTTCCCATACGGCCTGCACCAATCAGGCCTACGCGTACGATATTTTGAACTGCCATATATCCTCCTTCTCTACAGGGTTAAGAGCGTGTGATTATCGTTATGAACATGTTTATTTTTATCGCTGCTATAGATAAGCAATTAGTATGCCAAAAATTAACTTGCTGTTTTTAATGATTTTTATAAAATTTATATGTAAATAAAATGTTCACATAGTTTACATGTAAAGTTAACATGTTTATAAAACAGACATACTGTTCAGAGAAAATTTCAAGGGGTTTACATGGAAGGGGATGACCGAAATGAAGAATGGGAGCTTATCGCAAGACTCAATAATGAACAGAGTGCCACCAAAGAGGCTGAAGATGTCCACAGATTCTGGGAAGCCTTTGAACAGGGTGTTAAGCCTGTGGGACTCAGGTCAACTGTTTATGCTTCCTGGCAGCGGAGTCGTGACCAGGGGATCACAGGTAAAGTTTTTAAATATCAATTTGCTGATGCCGTTCAATTAAAAGCAATTTTGCAGAAAAATGCCCAGCTGATCATTACGGCTCGGGACATTATGACTAATTTACTCACTTATAATCCTGACGGTCACATCAACCTCACAGACGCCGATGGCGTGACTCTCTGTTATTGTGGTCAGGATATAACACCTGTGGGCAGCTTACTCAGGGAGGAGATATTGGGCACCAACTGCACAGGTCGCTGCCTGAGTGAAAACCATCTGGTTTACCTGCTTAGTGAAGAAAACTACAAATATTCCCTGCGTGCTCGCGGTAAACATTGTGCGGCAGCCCCAGTCAGAGATGAGCATGGAAAAACAATCGCTGTACTGACGTTAACTGCCAATCCCGGCTACTTTCACTACCATACTGTGGGCACCGTACAGGCAGCTGCCGAGGCGATAGCACAGCAGTTGATTCTCCGAAGGGTGGTGGGTGAGCAGCAATCGGTTCTGGAATCCATTAATGAAGGGGTTATTGTTTTAGCGCCAACGGGCACTGTTCGTCAGTTTAATCGCTACGCATTGAAAGTTATGGATATTGTGGAAGCTAAGGAAGGTGATGATATCGATAACATATTGCTTCTTGATACGGGTTCTTTAAAGGAACTTCCTGTATGTAAAGACCGTAATGTAACGTTTTGCCCCGTGCTGAAAAACCCCATAAATTGTCTGATCTCCGTTGTCTTAACTCATGACGGCGGCAAAGTGATCTCGCTAAGAGAAAATCGCCGTATTCGCGACATCACCCATAAGGTTATGGGCAGCAAAGCCAGCTACCATTTCGACATGATTCTCGGCCAGTCAAAAGTCATGCAGGATATTCGACGTAAAGCCCGCATTGCGGGAAAAAGCGACAGCACGGTACTGCTGATGGGAGAGAGTGGAACAGGCAAAGAGCTCTTCGCACAATCCATCCATAACGTCAGCCAGCGTAATAATGGTCCTTTCCTTGCGGTAAACTGCGGCGCTATACCCCGGGATTTAGTTCAGAGTGAATTGTTTGGCTATGAAGACGGGGCTTTTACCGGCTCAAGACGGGGAGGGGCAGCAGGTAAGTTCGAACTCGCCGATGGGGGAACATTGTTTCTTGATGAAATAGGTGACATGCCGTTAGAGGCACAAACCAATTTATTAAGGGTGCTTCAGGAGAGTGAGATTACCCGCATAGGGAGTGACCGTTCAGTGAAAGTTAATGTCCGGATCATTGCTGCAACTAATCGTGATTTAAAGAAAGATGTGGAACATGGCGCCTTCCGCCGCGATCTCTGGTTTCGTCTGAATGTTATTGGCTTGCTGATACCTCCACTCCGGCAGAGAACGGAGGATATAACGGAGTTAGCCCAACTGTTTAGTGAGCAAGTTTGCCGGTCGCTGGGGAAAGATCCTTCGCATTTTACACCTGAGTCGATCCGTGCACTGGAAGCCCACAACTGGCCGGGGAACGTACGTGAACTTGAAAATATTGTTGAGAGAACAATCAATATGACCGAAAGTTCTGTCATTGGTCTGGAGGATTTACCTGATGATATCCAACATGCTACCCGTCCGGATAATAAAAAAAGTCATCCTTCAGCAGTAAGATATAATCTTCAGGAAGGGGAAAAGTATTTAATTGAATTATGTCTTTTAGAAAAGAATGGCAATCTTCGTCAGGTTGCGCTGGCCATGAACCTCTCGCGTACGGCACTCTATAACAAAATCAAACGCTACTCTATTGATGTTGAGAGTTTTCGTAAATGATAAGGCTTTTACCCCATATGAATTCAAATTCGATGATTTTATTTAAAATAATTGATTTCAAAAATCACTTAATTTTATCTCCCTCTGTCTGCTTTTATGAAATGAAAAACCATGACCCTGGGGAGCAAAATCACTATAATAAGGCCTTAAATCAAAATCGGCTGTGACCGAGCATGAATACGTCATTTTAATAACCCGGAGATGTTGTTATGTCCATCATGGATGCGCTTCTGGCGTTTAGTTTTGCTGCAGTGCTGTTAACCTTAACCCCAGGCCTGGATACTGCCCTGGTATTGCGAACCGCCACTGTGGAAGGAAGAAAACAGGCTGTTCGCGCTGCGCTTGGTATCAGTGCCGGCTGCTTAATATGGGGCGTAGCAGTGGCTTTCGGGTTAGGAGCCCTGGTGGCTGTTTCCGAACTTGCCTATGACATTCTGAAGTACTGCGGTGCAGCTTATCTGAGCTGGCTGGGCATAAATATGTTGCTGCGTCCAAGGAAGCAGTTCGCAGTGGCAGAGACTTCCAATAAACCGGCTGAAAACTGGTTTTTGAAAGGCGTTCTCGGCAATGCCCTGAACCCTAAAGTGGGCATCTTCTATGTTTCTTTTTTACCTCAGTTTATTCCACAGGGGCACTCGCCCGTTATCTGGACTTTTGCACTGGTGAGTATTCATATGGTGATTGGCATTATCTGGTCGATGATGTTGATTGGTGCGACGCGCCCGCTGGCAGCTTTGTTGCGTAAAGAGAAAGTTATCCGCTGGCTGGATCGCACAACCGGGATGATTTTTCTGCTGTTTGCAGCCCGGCTGGCGTTCAGTAAGCGCTAGACAGCGCTGAAAAAATCAGGGGTTAAGTCAGTCTTTTGTTTACAGCCAGAGTGATGCGAACGGATTCGCATCACTCAATCTCATTTTTACACTGATGCGTTTTACTTATTTAACGGCAGCATCTCTGGTTAAAGCCAACTTGCGACGACGCATCGCAAGCCATAAAAGCGTCAGGGTAGTTACCGCTAACCAGGGCAGCAGCATCAGATTCATTTTTTCCCACCCTATCGAGCTAAGAAGCGCGGCAGCGCAGAGTGAGCACGCCAGCCCCACCACAAAAATCGTCATATCATTGACCGCCTGCGCCACACCTTTTTCCGCAGAGGAAAACGTGGTAGTGACCAGAGTGGTCCCGCCAATATAGAGAAAATTCCATCCCAGACCGACAAAAATCAGTGCGCCTGCAAATGAAGCAAATCCCGTTCCGGTAAGCGTAAGTAAAATGTGAACGATAAAAAATAAAATCCCCGTCAGCATAATGCTGATAACACCAAAACGTTCAATCAACCTGCCGGTAAAAAATGAGGGAAGAAACATACCCAACACATGTAACTGTATGACTATGGATGTTTCAGCAAGAGGATGATCATGGTGCATCATGGCAAGGGGTGTCGCGGTCATTGCCAGGATCATTATTCCGTAGCCTGTGGCCGCGCCGAAAAGGGCAATAAGATAGGCGGGTTGAGAGATAACGGTATGCCAGGGTCTTCCGGAGATGGCATTCATCTGCGTGGAGACCGGTTCATCTGTCTTCAGGCGGGTTAAGGTCAGAAGGCCCACCAGCGAGATAACAATGAGCAGGGCAAATGAACCAGCATAAGGCACTGCTGACAGGTTGCTTCCCAGTTGGGCCAGAAGAGGGCCAGCCAACGCAGCAACAATACCCCCCGCCATTACCAGTGAAATTGCTTTCGGTCTGAAAGCAGGCGTTGCAACCTCACTGGCTGCAAACCGGTAGAACTGAGCGAAGGCCTGGTATACTCCGACCAGAAATGTTCCAAAACAGAGCAGGAAAAAAGAGCTGGTTATAAGACCCATGGCGCCGGAGATGCCGCCCACTATTCCGGCAACCGTCCCTGCACAAAAGCCCCTCTTTCGCCCGACCTTACTCATCCAGAGTGACGCAGGGAAAGTCATCACGGCCGTGCCTAAAAACATGGTGGCTACTGGCAGAGTGGCATAATCCGGAGAAGGAGCCAGCTGACCTCCTGCCAGTCCGCCTATGGTAGCCACCAGCACGGAAGCCGTCTGAAAAATAGCTTGAGAACCTGCAAGTACACCGATCTGACGGTACATATTTTTATTCACATCTTAACCCTTAATAAAACCGGTTGAATTTTTTCGACGGTCACCGCCAGGAGATCTCTACAACCAGGATAACATAGCGTAGTACCAATCCTCATCACACAGGAATAATGCCAAGAACAACAGCGGCTAACAGAGCACACACACTCATGATCCAGATTTTCA
Organism: Erwinia sp. E_sp_B01_1; assembly: GCF_036865545.1. Taxonomy (NCBI): domain Bacteria; kingdom Pseudomonadati; phylum Pseudomonadota; class Gammaproteobacteria; order Enterobacterales; family Erwiniaceae; genus Erwinia; species Erwinia sp. E_sp_B01_1. The sequence continues at coordinate 2,290,099 of NZ_CP142208.1, forward strand.
CCATAGAGTGACGAATATGCTCACCGACCTGGAGATTTAGCAGCCCCAGTCCAAGATGCGTTGCCGGTATAACCGGACTTAACAGCAAACCTATCTGTTCGGTAATAAGCATAGCGATGGTGACATGGAGTGGCGATATGTCAAAGCTTTGCCCAAGTCCGACAGCGAGAGGAAGAAGCGCAAAATAGAATGCATCAGAACCGATAAGAATAACAATCGGAACGCTGAAAGCAGCCAGAATAATATAAAGGTAGGGTCCTAAACTTGAGGGCAGAACGGCTGCGAGTTCATTTACTAATACTTTAATGATCCCCGTATTTTGTAATATCCCGACGAATACCCCAATGGTTAAGAAGATCACGATGACCGGGAAGATAGTCAGCGCATAATCTTTGATTTTCTGCTGTGCTTTTTTAGCATCAGGATAATTGATCATCACCGCCAGCGAGAAAGCGATCATAAACAGGAAATTACCCGCGACTAAACCCGAAACCAGGATAACAATTGTGGCAATCACCAACACAAAGTTAGCGCGTAACAGCCAGGGATTATGGTCGCCTTTGCTCGATAGCATTTCCTGACGCATCAGCAGGAAGGCTTCTTTGCCGATCCCTGAACCGCTTTTATTTTCCACTCTGGCCATGTACCAGCAGAGAATAACGCCGAGCGCAAACAGTACGGCCTGAAGAGGAATGAGTTTGTAATAGACGTCAAGGATATCAAGATGCGTCACGGCAATGGCGCGGTTCAGCGATCCTCCCCACGGGGTAATACCCGTTACGCCGACACCCACAGTAACCAGCATCAACAAGGTCTTTCGGCTGATATTCATTTTTTCATACAAGGGCAACAGCGCTGGGACAGTCACCAGCAGGGTGGCGTACGCATTACCATCCAGGCTACATACTGAAGCTATAACCAGCGTAGCCAGCAGAACAGAAAAAGTTGACTGCGTAACGAAGCGCAGGATAAAGCGTACAATAACGTCAAACACACCCGCTTCTTTCATCAGAGTAAAGAACATCGCACTGAAGGCTACCAGCGTTGCGGTGCCCACCACCGATTTCAAGCCTGATGCAACATATTCACCCAACTCCTTAAAGCCAAACCCGCAGACCAGTGCAGCGACCGTCGGTAATACAATAAAAAGCACACTGGGAGGGAACTTATTTTTCAATAAGCACCATGTCAAAATAACAAACATGACAATGCCAGTAATAAGCATTAGTGACATAACTTATCCTTACTATTTCCGCAGTCAAAAGTGTCAGGGGTAACGGTTCCGGTTTATATTGCTTTTATGTGTAAAGAAGTGCAATTGATCCGCGTGTTGTTTTGTGCTTCAGATCACATAAATGGGGTTATTTATTAACAAATGCAGGTTTGTGGGTATCTGAAGGTACCTGTCACTCTGACGACCAAATTACTGACCCGAACAGGCTTTACCTAACCTGATGATTAAACAGGAGAATATGGCGATGTGTCTTTTTTGTATCAAAAATGTGATCTCAATCACCTTGCACTAGGTGCATTTCTTGGTATAAAAATGCAATCGAAAACAAATCATCTATCTGGAGTATTTATGCGTATTTTGGTTCTGCCTTGTGACGGTATCGGCCCTGAGATCACTTCTGCTGCGGTAAGCGTGCTGGAGTCACTGGATAAAGCCTATGGTCTGAACTTTGAGTTCGATTATGAAGACGTAGGTTTTAAAAGCCTGGAATTACACGGTACCACTCTGCGTCAGGAATCTCTTGACCGTGCTAAAACTTATGACGGCATTATCCTGGGCACACAGTCCCATGCTGATTATCCTGCACCGGAAAAAGGAGGACGTAATGTTTCTGCCGGCTTCCGTATCGGTCTGGACCTTTATGCAAACGTACGTCCTGCGCGCACCCGTCCTTTCCTGACTTCTAATATGAAGGAAGGTAAATCAATGGATCTGGTGATCATGCGTGAAGCAACCGAAGGCTTCTACCCAGACCGCAACATGACTCGCGGCTGGGGTGAAGTGATGCCAAGCCCGGATATGGCGCTTTCGACCCGTAAAATCACCCGTCATTGTTCTGAGCGTATTGCACGCAAAGCCTTTGAGCTGGCGATGCAGCGTCGTAAAAAAGTGACGGCAATTCATAAGGCTAACAGTTTCCACATGACCGATGGTCTGTTCCTTGAGGCTGTGCGCCACGTTGCAAAAGAGTTCCCGGAAGTTGAACTGGACGATCTGTTAGTTGACGCCTCCACTGCGCACCTGGTGCGTAACCCGGAGCGCTTCGACGTGCTGGTTGCCACTAACTTCTACGGCGACATCATCAGCGACCTGGCAAGCGAATTATCAGGCAGCCTCGGCCTGGCCGGTTCCATCATGGCCAGCGACACCCACTGCTGTGCGCAGGCCCAGCACGGTTCAGCGCCGGATATTCAGAATCAGGACAAAGCTAATCCTGTCTCTATGATTCTGTCCGTTGCGATGATGCTGCAGTGGTACGCAGAGAAACATAATCAGCCCAAATTCCTGAAAGCCGCGGAAGAGATCAACCGTGCAGTTGATGAAGTGCTGGAAAATCCGGACACCCGTACACCTGATTTGGGCGGCAAGTGCGGTACTAAAGCCTTTGCTGAGAAAGTGGCTGCATCCATTCGCGCCTGATTTAGCGTCAGAGGGTTGCCGCACTTCAGCGGCAGCCTGCTTTTAGGAAGACGAAGATGAATCAACGTATTGTTTTAATCCACGCCACTCCGCTGGCTGTTGAGCCCATTAACCAGGCTTTTGCTGACCTGTGGCCAGAAGCTGAAATCAGTAACCTGCTGGATGACGCGCTAAGCGTTGACCGCCGCAAAGTCACTGTATTGACCGATCCTCTGTATCAGAGGATTAATTCACTGGTGGACTATGCTGGCAGCATTCATGCCGGGGCAGTTTTGTTTACCTGTTCAGCTTTTGGTGAAGCTATTGATGCCAGCGCAGCCAAAAACAGCTTTCCCATACTCAAGCCAAATGAAGCCATGTTTGAAGCGGCATTAGTGAAGGGTAAAAATATTGTCATGCTCGCAACCTTTGCTCCCGCTATTGCGGGGATGGAGTCTGAATTCAAAGAACTGGCGCGCAAAAGTTCTTCTGAAGCCACGCTTACCAGCATTCTGGTCGAAGGAGCGCGTGATGCACTTGAGCAGGGTGATGAAGAACGGCATAACCAGTTGATCGTGCAGACGGCACGTGAACACAGCGATGCCGATGCCATTCTCCTTGCGCACTTCTCGATGGCCATTGCCTGGCACCAGGTTCAGTCAGCGGTGAAGTGTCCGGTATTAAGCAGTCCGCATGCGGCCGTTTCAAAACTGAAAATAGTAATGGCTGATTAATCCAGTCTCTTTCAAGTTAAAAAGGCATTATCGTGGAAAGCAGAGATATTTCGGCGGAGGTGAAGTATAGCCATATTTCACACCTGCCTGAGATCGTATTGCCTGAAAATAGCTGTGACTGCCATCATCATATCTATGACCGACGTTATCCCTATGCCGCGAATGACACGCGTAACTTACCTGACGCGACCGTCAACGATTACCAGCGGTTTAAAAACTGGCTGGGACATTCTCGTCATATTCTGGTGCAACCCTCATCTTATGGAACCGATAACAGTTGCCTGACCGATGCGCTGCGGGCTTTTGGCGCGAACGCGCGCGGTGAAGCTGTGGTAAACGAAGCTGTCACTGAGGCAGAACTGGATGCGCTGGAGAAGGCTGGTGTTACAGGTGTTCGTTTCAATCTCGGAGCAGGCAACGTAACGCCCCCTGAGATGCTGTTACCCGTGGCGCACCGCGTGGCAGAACGTGGCTGGCATGTGCAGATCCATGCCACTGCCGATCAACTGTGGCAACTGCGTTCTGTGTTGCTTCAGATCCCTGGCAATCTGGTTATCGATCACTACTTCCGGCTGCCGCAGCCTGACCCGATGGCACACCCGTGCTGGACGCTGGCGTGGGAGCTGATTGAAAAAGGCAGATGCTGGGTAAAACTCTCTGCGCTTTATCATCAGTCACAACGAAATGATGTGTCTGATATGGCGCCTTTAATTACGCGCTTATTTCGTGAAGCCACTGAACGTGTTTTATGGGGAAGTGACTGGCCACATCCCAATTTGATAAGTGCCAATAAAAAAATGCCAGATGATGCATTGATATTATCGAAAATATACCACTGGGCGCATAACGATCAGGTTCGACGCAAGTTATTTGTGGCTAACCCGGCTGAACTTTACCGATTTAATTAATCGTACGCCAGAAAAGGCCGAATATTATGATTACTCTGAATTCTACAGTGAAAAAGAACCGACCGACGCATTATCGTTATATGATTTTGCTGATGGTGTTTCTCAGTATTGCAATAAATCATGGCGACAGAGCGACTTTCTCTATTGCCGGTACGGATATGGTGAAATCTGCTGGCTTGGATATTGTCGCGCTCGGTTATCTGATTTCAACCTTTACCTGGGCCTATGTTCTGGGACAATATCCAGGCGGCTGGTTACTGGATCGCTACGGTTCCAAAAAAGTGCTGGTGACAGGCGTTTTCACCTGGTCTCTGTTTGTCTTCCTGGTTGGTTTTAGCACCTCTTTCGACAACATCTGGGTGACACGCGTACTGATGTTCGGTTTCATCTTTATGATGGGGCTGATTGAGGCACCCACCTTACCGGCGAACTCCCGGTTTCTTGCCGCCTGGTTCCCGGCCAAAGAGCGCGGTAAAGCCTCGGGATTCACTACCGCAGCGCAATATTTTGCTCTGGTGGTTTTCTTACCCTTGATGGGCTGGTTCTCTTATTCGTTTGGCTGGGAATCGGTGTTCTGGTTCATGGGCGTGACGGGCATTCTGGTTTCGTTGCTGATGACGCGGGTACTCACCGATACGCCAAAAGTTCATCCATTGGTCAATGATGCTGAACTTGAATATATCCAGGCCGGCGGTGGACTGACTAACATGAAGGCCAGTAAAAAAGGCGATAATGTTGGCAAAGGCTACACCCGCAAATTGCTGACTAACCGGTTAGCGCTGGGCGTTTATATGGGGCAATTCTTCTTTACCGTGCTGTCATACTTTTTCCTGACCTGGTTCCCGGTTTATCTGGTACATGACCGTGGCATGACCATCCTTAAAGCGGGCTTTATTGCTTCACTGCCTGCGCTCTGCGGCTGTGCCGGGGCGCTGCTGGGTGGCGTGTTATCCGATTACATGTTGGCACGGGGTTTCAGTCTGTCTGCAGCACGTAAAACCCCCATTGTTATCGGTATGCTGCTGGCCGTGAGCATGGTGATCTGTAATTACGTAGATTCGGCGTGGATTGTGGTCGGCATCATGTCGCTGGCTTTCTTCGGCAAAGGGTTTGGTGCAATGGGGTGGTGCGTGGTTTCCGATTTTTCCCCTAAAGAGGCTGTAGGCCTGAGCGGCGGCTTATTTAATATGATTGGAAACGTGTCCGGGATCTTCACGCCAATCATTATTGCCTACATCATTAAAGATACCGGTTCATTCAATGGCGCATTGATTTTTGTCGGCGTCTGCGCTTTCCTCAATCTGTGCTGTTATCTGTTTGTGGCCGGAAAAATCCAACGCCTGAATTTTGAAACGCCAAAGCAGGGCCAGGATAACGAATTAACGGGAGAACCGCATGTCAGCCACCGATAACGCCTTACCACTACGTTTTGCCATAAACCTCGGAAACGCCGTGTTAGCCAAAACACTGCCCAACGGACAACCCGCCGGGATTACAGTTGAGATTGCGCACAAAATCGCGGAAGAACAGGGGAAAGTCGCGCACTTCGTCACTTATCCAACCGCGGGGAAGGTGGTGGACGATGCCGGTAACGATTGTTGGGACGTTGCCTTTCTGGCAATAGATCCCAGGCGTGAAGAAGTGCTGCGGTTCACTCACTCTTATATCACCATTGAAGGCACCGTTTTGGTCAGGCAGAACAGCCGTTGGCAAAGCGTGACCGGGATGGACAAACCGGGTGTCATTATTAATGTTGGTAAAGGCGCAGCCTACGATCTTTTCCTGACCCGGGAATTGAAGCAGGCTTCGCTCTGCCGGTTAGCTTCCTCACAGGCGGCTATTGATGCGTTTCTTAATGGAGAAGGGGATATGGCTGCCGGAATTCGTCAGCCTCTGGAACAGGCAGCCCGCAACAACGGCGGTTTTCGCGTGCTGCCGGATAATTTCGGTCAGATTTTTCAGGCAATTTGTGTACCCCGTAAGAATGAGCAGCTCTGTAATGAAATCAGCCACTGTTTGCATAAGTGGCAGGACAATGGCGTCATAAGCGAGATCATTGAGAGAAACCTTGCTGAGCCCTGAACCCGGTACAGCGTTCTCTTCTGGAGAACGCTGTATTAGCGTATGTTCAATTTTCATTCATTGCAGGGCATGAGACGTTATCCAGCGACAAACATAAATAGATTGCTGTGACGGAAGGTTTTTATGACATCGCCCTCAACTCTGGAACGCTCATCGCTGGTCATTAATGACCGCCTGTATCATTTTATTGATCTCACCAACATTGTGCCGCTTGAACAGCTACAGACATTACCCTACAGCATTCGCATTCTGCTGGAGAACGTAGCGCGATGTTCGCCGCACAGGCTACCGGAATTTCTCGACTATCTGTCGGGCAGTTCATCTCCGGGTGAAGTTGAGTTTTACCCTGACCGGCTGATGTTTCACGACACCACATGCTTACCGGCGCTGGCTGATTTTGCCGCGATGCGCGATCTCACCGCCGAATCAGGCGGCAATCCTCGCGCCATCAATCCACACATTCCTGCTGTGCTGGCGATCGATCATTCGGTAATCGTTGAAAGTTATGCCACTGCTGACGCGCTGGAAGATAACCTTAAGTTTGATTTCCGTCGCAACGCTGAACGCTACCGCTTTATCCGCTGGGCAGAAAAAAGTCTGGATAACTTTCGCGTTATTCCGCCAGGCACCGGCATTATTCATTTGATGAACCTTGAGACCATTGCGGAAGTGGTGACGGTGGATGAACGTGAAACCATCCCGTTGCTGCATGCCGACTGCATGATTGCGACCGACAGCCATACGCCGATGATCAATGCACTTGGCGTATTAGGCTGGGGTGTGGGGGGGCTGGAAGGTCAGGCCGCCCTGGTCGGTGAGCCAGTAACGTTGCGGTTCCCGGAAGTGACAGGCATTTCTGTGTCTGGTCAGCTGCCACCTGAAGTCAGCGACAGCGATCTGGCACTGCACATCACGCGCCTGCTGCGTGAAAGCGGCGTGGTCGGCAAATTTGTAGAATTCACCGGTCCCGCTCTTCATACCATGCCGCTTGAGTCGCGCGCCACCATTGCCAATATGGCTCCCGAATACGGTGCCACGGTGGTGTTCTTCCCGTTTGACCAGCGCAGCGCGGAGTACGTCAACATGACGGGCCGCAGTAAAGAGAAACAGGACATTATCCACGGCTATATGCACCATCAGCATTTATGGCGTATGCCAGACGATCGGCAGCCGGAATTCACGCAGCTGATTGAGCTGGATTTGGGCAGTATCGAACCTTGTGTGGCAGGTCCGTATAATCCTCATCAGCAAATTCCGCTTAGCGACTCGGCTGAGAGTTTTATGGAAACCCTGAAACCTGCCGATCGTACTTTGCAATGGCATCACGAGGATTACGCGCAGCCTGTCCGGCAAGGTGCCGTTGCCATCGCGGCCATCACCAGTTGCACAACGACCGCCAATCCCTGGCTTGTGATCCAGGCAGCATTGTTTGCCCGTAATGCTGCAAAGTACGGACTGCAACCGAAACCCTGGGTAAAAACGTCCTTCTCACCCGGTTCCCGGGCAGTTACCGATTATTTGGGCGAATCTGGCCTGCTTAGCGAGTTGGAGAAGGTGGGCTTTGATGTGACAGGGTATGGATGTATGACCTGCATCGGGAGTTCCGGTGCATTACAACCCGCAATGGAAAGTCTGGTGAGTGACGGTCTTCAGGCGGCGTGTGTACTTTCCGGTAACCGTAACTTTCCACGCCGGGTTAATCCCAGCCTCGGCCATGGTTACCTCACCTCACCAGCACTGGTCATTGCCTGGGCCATCGCCGGCAGTATGCAGCATGATATGTTGCACGATCCGCTGGGTTACGATAAGGATAACCAGCCGGTTTTGATGCGAGAACTTATGCCGGCTCGTGAAGAAGTGGAGCACTGGGTCAAATCGGTGATGAAACGGGAACACTATATTCAGCGTCGCGATATCATCTGGCAGGGAACCCCTCACTGGCAGCAAATTGAAGCAACGGGTAGCGTCCATTATCCCTGGGAACCGACGTCGACCTATCTGCGCCGCCCAGGCTATCTGGAAAGCTTACCGCGCGATCCCGCTGAACCGCTCCTGATAAATAATGCCCGACCTTTCCTCTGGTTTGGTGATGACGTTACCACCGATCATATTTCGCCTGCCGGGGCAATTTCCCCCTCCAGTCTCGCCGGCCAGTGGTTGCTGGAAAATCATGAAGATCCGCAGGATCTGAATCTGTATTCCACGCGGCGCAGTAACCATGAAGTGATGGTACGCGGTGCTTTCACTAACAGAGCGCTGTCTAATCGTTTGTTACCGGCTGATAAGCGTGGCGGTGGCGGTTTTGCCTGGGACGCGACCCATCGCCATATTCTTCCGGCTTTTGAAGCCGCGCAGACATGGCAGGCAACAGACACACCACTGGTTGTGCTGGCCGGGGAGCGTTACGGTGCGGGTTCAAGTCGTGACTGGGCTGCCAAAGCTCAGGCTTTAATGGGGGTTAAAGTCGTGATTGCCAAAAGCTTCGAACGTATCCACCGCACCAATCTGATCGGTATGGGTATTCTTCCGCTACATTTTATGGCCGGTGAGTATGAGAAACTCCCTGAAATGGAGGGTACAGAGGTGCTGGATATTACTGGTCTGGAAGCGCTGGCACCGGGAGAGACCCCGCTGGTACTCTATATCCGTCGTGATAACGGGGAGGTTGCTGCACTGAATCTTAAGGCAGTGATTGATTCACAGCAGGAGCTGCGCTATCTGCGCTATGGCGGTATTTTGCCTTTCGTCATCCAGCAAACACTCACAAATTAACAGGAAGTTCATGCGCTACGATCTGGTCACACTCTCGCTGTTTGTCGCTGTAGCTGATGAGCAGAATCTCACCCGTGCCGCACGGCGTAAGCATCTGGCCGTCTCAGCCGTGAGTAAGCGCATTGCTGAGCTTGAGCAACAAATTGGCACGCCGCTGATGTTACGTTTGCCGCGGGGTATTGAGCTGACGCCTGCGGGTCACTCACTGCTGTTTCATGCCCGTCAGGTGTTCCGCAATCTCGGGCAGATGGAAGAGGAGCTGAGTGACTATGTGGCCGGCGTACGCGGCCACATCCGCATTTTCACTATCTCTGCAGCATTAATGCATTATCTGCCGCGTGCCGTCAGCCAGTTCCTTACCTACTATCCCCAGACGGATATCGATATTGAAGAGCACACCGGTATTGGCGTGGTGCAGGGATTATTGCAGGGCGATGCGGATGTGGGTTTTTTCCAGCTGGACACCGGCTTCCGGAATTGAAGTCTGGCCGTGGCAGCATGACCAGCTGTCCGTGCTGGTCTGGAAGGGACATCCGTTAGCGGAACGCGCTACTTTGCACTTAGCGGATTGCATCGGTGAGAAGATGATTGGCCCGCATCGTGAAAGCGCTGTAAGCCATATTCTCGATCGTGAAGCCAGAAAACTGGGAAAAACGCTGAATACTGGTTTACGGGTCAGTAGTTTTATCTCAATGGCGGAACTGGTTGCGCAGCGGTTGGGGATAGCCATCTTGCCTGTGAACGAGATCGGGCAGGGGGCGAATCATGAATCGGTACGCTGTATTCCGCTGGATGAGCCGTGGGCGAAACGTGAACTGTACGTCGGCGTGAAAAGTTATGCGTTCTCTTCTCCCTCTGTGAAAGCGTTTATAGCAAACGTCACACCCTCGAAGCTTACAACTTTTGCAGGAGGCGAACAGGCCTGAGTCCGGTTTATCAACCCTGAACTCAGGCGCGCCATCAACCGGAAAACACTATGCAGGTCGGGCTGCCGGTAAATACCTCTTTACCCGTGTCTTTTAATTTCCCGGTGTCCTGGTCAATACTGAAGATCCGAATGGAATCGGAGTCCTCATTTGCGCTATAGAAACGCAGCCCATCAGAAGAAAGCGTGGTAAAGCGCGGGGTTTTACCGCCACAAAAAACCCACTCAACAAAGGTTAAACGACCATTTGCGGGATCGATGCTGAAAACCGCAATGCTATTGTGACCACGATTCGCGGCATATAAAAAGCGTCCTGAAGGATGCACTTCGATTTCGCTTGCATCGTTCCGCTCTTCATAGCCCACCGGCAGGCTGCTCAACACTTGCTTTAAGGCAATCTTGCCCGTTTCACGATCAAAGTCGTAAACGGTGATCGTGCTGGCCAGCTCGCTCAGACCATAAAGCCATTTGCCCTGAGGATGGAAGTCGACATGTCGCGGCCAGCTTCCCGCAGGCAACAGCACCTGATCAATGAGCAATGACTGGCCGTTACACCAGTGATAAACACGCACCATATCAATGCCATTGCCCGCCTGACGCCCCTGGACGGGCAGGGTGTAGTAATCACTTTCAGGCGCAAAAACAATCTCATGGGGGCGGGACAGGCTGGCCGCTACTCCAGCCTCATTCATATGACCTTCCACCATTGCCAGATGGCCGGGGGGCAGCAGCGAATCATCATCAGCAAACGCCAATGCCGCCACGTTGCCCCCTTCATGATTGGCAATCAGCAGATGACGCTCATCAGGTGAGAGAGCGGCATGCACCGGGTTGTTACGCCGCAGTGGATCGAGATCAGGATGGGGGTTTTGTGGGCCGGTAGCCTGTGAAGATAACAGGGTAAGCATGCCAGACAGAGCATCGCGCGCAAAGATGGCTACCTGGTTACCATCGCCGTGCAACACATAAAGCCGGTTTCGTTTTTCATCCAGCGTGATCCAGGAAGGGTTCTCCTGAACGGATATCACGCGTTGAACAGAATGCCAGTTACCCCCTTCATCAATGCGGAACACTTCGATCCCTTTTCCACGCGCGCCACGCCACTGGGATGTGCGGCAACCAACATAGGCAAACTGACTCATTTACAATTCCATAAAGTGAAATATGCATTTATTTAAACATAAGTGCATTAATGATCTTGTGACTGAAATCACGATTTCCCTTTCACATCAAGTTTTATGCCCATTTATAAAGGGTTTTGTGGCGGGTTTTGATTCGAATCATACAAGATTGAAAGTGCACTGAGATACCTGTCATTGCATTTAGCTGTATTCAAATGCAGAAAATTGACGATCGTGGTCACAAATTCAGCGGTCCGGGATTGCTAAAAAAAACCGCAGGCAGCTTACTGTTAACAAGTCGTGAAAAACTGTTACATAAATGCATCTGGGAGAAGGGTTATGACCCAACGTATCGCGTATGTTACTTCCGGGATGGGAAGCCTCGGAACCGCTATTTGCCGTCGGCTGGCGAAGGATGGTTTTAAAGTTATTGCAGGATGCGGCCCCAATTCTCAACGTAAAAACGCCTGGCTTGATGACAATAAAAAGATGGGGTTTGATTTTATAGCATCAGAAGGCAACGTGGCTGACTGGGAATCGACGGTCAAAGCTTTTAACAAAATAAAGGCTGAAATTGGGGAAATCGATGTACTGATTAATAATGCCGGTACGGCACGAAATGTTTTATTTCGTGACATGCAGCCACAGGAGTGGCAAGCCGTGATTAACACCAATATGAACTCATTATTCAATGTCACAAAACAGGTTGTTGATGGCATGATGTCGCGAGGGTGGGGGCGTATTATCAATATTTCTTCGGTGAATGCGCAAATTGGTCAAACGGGTCAGGTTAACTACTCAACAGCAAAATCTGCGGTACGGGGTTTCACTCGCGCGCTGGCCCGTGAGGTTTCAGCTCGTGGCGTGACGGTGAATACAGTCTCCCCCGGTTATCTGGCCACCTCAAAACTGAAGACGGTCACGCCGGTTCAGGTCATTGATAAAATTGTTCAGGAAATCCCGGTTCGTCGACTGGGCTCTCCTCAGGAAATTGCCTCTATCTGCTCATGGCTGGCATCTGACGAATCAGGATTTGCGACAGGCGCTGATTTTTCTGTTAATGGCGGCCTGCATATGGGCTGATTAATTAAAATAAACCTGCTTAAAAAAATTCCTTTAATTAATTATTACGCATATTAGCAATAATATGCGTTGGAGGCTCTTATGCTCTCGCTTCTGGGATATGGCATGATTGTGGTCTTTATGATCCTCATCATGACCAAAAAACTTTCTGCACTCGTCGCACTGATCATTATTCCGATAATATTTGCCCTGATTGCCGGTTTCGGTGGAGAAATGGGCGAGATGATGATTGAGGGGCTTAAGAAAGTTGCTCCAACTGCCATCATGGTTATATTTGCCATTCTCTACTTCAGTACGATGTTTGATACCGGTTTATTTGATCCTGTTATTCGCTTCTTTTTACGAATTATTAATGGTGACCCGGTTAAAGCAGTAATGTGTAGCGCTGTTCTGGCGGCGATGGTGTCACTGGATGGTGATGGCTCAACCACCTATATGATCTGCGTTACGGCGATGCTTCCGTTGTTCAAACGCATTCGTCTGGACCCATTGGCGTTGACCTGTGTGGTCTTCCTGGCCGGCAGTATCACCAACTTGCTGCCCTGGGGCGGGCCACTGGCACGCGTTGCGGCATCCCTGAAAGTTGAATCCAGCGATCTGTTTATTCCACTGATTCCAACCATGGTCTGTGGTTTTGTCGGGGTACTGGTTCTGTCATGGTATATCGGCATTCGTGAACGTGGGCGTTTGGGCAAGCTGAGTATTAATACCGGTGGAAACGGAGCCGTTACTGAAGATGATGCTGAAAGCTATCTTCCGGCCATCAATGAAGTTAATGAAGAGCTGCGTCGCCCAAAACTGTTCTGGCTGAATGCCGTTTTGACATTAGTTCTGATGGGTTCGCTGGTGATGGAGTTACTGCCACTGTCTGTGTTGTTTATGGTCGCCTTTGCACTGGCGCTGCTGATCAATTATCCGCATATTGATGCCCAGCGGCAGCGTATAGCAGCCCATGCACCTGCCGCTTTAAACCAGACGTCCATTTTTCTGGCCGCCGGGATTTTTGCCGGGATACTTTCGGGTACGGGCATGGTTACTGCAATGTCAGCCTCATTGCTGGATGTGTTACCCGATTCATGGGGGCCTTACCTGGCTCCGATTACGGCATTAATCAGTCTGCCTGGCACCTTCTTTATGTCAAATGATGCCTTCTATTACGGTGTTTTGCCGGTGCTGGCAGAAGCGGCGAAAGCCTACGGTATTGACCCTATTGAAATTGGCCGTGCATCGTTAGTGGGACAACCCATTCACTTACTTAGTCCGTTAGTGGCCTCTACCTACCTGCTGGTGGGCCTGGCAGGGGTGGAATTCAGCGATCATCAGAAATACACCTTCAAGTGGGCTTTCCTGCTCTGCATGATTTTCCTGGCTTCAGGTTTATTGTTAGGACTGTACCCGCTTTATTCACCTGCGGGATAACCGCCTTGATAACAAAAATGGCCCATCCGGGCCATTTTTTATATCCCGATGCTACGTTGCTTTTTGTTATCAAGCGCGACAGCAAGATGTTGCTTCATCATGTAAGACGCTTCAATCAGTTGCCCGGACTCGATCAATGACAGAAGATGGATATGGTCTTTCACTTCAGCATAATAACGATTGCGGTCATCCATGATGCGATAGTCCATCAGACGTCGCATGCGGTTAACATTGCGCAGTGATATCTCAAAAAACGGGTTATTTGAGAAACTGATAACAGTCTCATGAAAGCGGTACCCGGCTAGCTGCAGCTGAGTGGGAGAGAGACGTTGAATACCACTCCCGAGCAACATATCCAGTTCGCGCTTCAGTTCATCAATTTTGCTTTGTGGTGCTTTGAACGTAGATTCCAGTATGGCCATAGGTTCGATGACCATGCGGAAGCTAAAAATATGTTCGAGTGCGGCTTTTGTCTTGGCAACCGGCAGAAAACGCCAGCCATAACCCTGCTTACGTTCAACCCAACCTTCACTGATACCGCGCGCAAGGATCGTCGTTAGTTGAGTTTTAGAAAGGTTGTACCGCTTAAGCAGATACAGTTCGTTCACTTCCGATTCGATTTTATCCTGCAGCCAGTCTTCCGCTAACTGATAGTATTCAGGAAGATCATTATCGACTTCACTCTCATCTGAATTCTGAAGTTGCGGAGCGTAGTCCTGCTTAACGAAAAAACCCCGGTTAAGCTGCTGCTGAAGGACGCCTTTGTTCTCGAGGTAGACTAAAGCTTCACGCACTGGAGAACGTGAAACATCAAAAGATTCTGCCAGCTTAGGGACGCTGAGATGCGCGCCAGGCAAGAGCCCACCGTTGTCGATCATGGTGATTATTTTCTGAGAAAGCCTTTCCGTAAGAGCACTTATTTTCATGACGGTAGCCCTACAAAACAGTGGTAAGCAATAAAATTATTGCCAATATTGCATTTGAATAATTATAAATGCAATTTAATCCTTCAGGATCACAGAAAATCAGGTTCCGGTAGTGGACCTCATCTGACTGCCACCGGGCAGAGTGGCCATTATCAGGCCGCAGTGAAGAAGTTTGCCTCTTTGCGCGGGCATGTTAAATGAGGTCTCAGCGTATGTGTCGAACAGTTGCCGTTGAAAATAACAACTCACGCAGCCACTGGTGACCCGGATCGCGGTGTGTACGTTCATGCCACACCAGGGTTTTAGTGAACCCCTGAATTTCAATAGGTGGCGGTAACATTACCAGCCCCTGAGTACTCAGGGCCAGTCGCCTGGGCACAACGCTGATTAAATCACTGACGCGCAGAATTTCAGGCAGCACCAGAAAACTGCATACTGAAAGTGTAACCCGCCGCTCGCGTCCGATTTTTCTCAGCGCTTCATCAGTTACGCCAGAAAAACTCCCACCCGGATAAGAGACAAGCGCATGATCCTGAGAGCAAAAAGCATCCAGCGTAAAGGCACCGGGTTGCGTCAGTGGATGCTCTCTCCTCATCAGGCAGACGTACTGCTCTTCGTAAAGCGCTTTTGCATGTAAATCGGGTGGGGTGGTTTCGGGTGTTATCAACGCGATGTCCAGGGTTCCACGCTCAAACTGTAAACTCAGTTGTTCATTATTCACCGGTAACACAGCCACGCGAATCCCCGGCGCCTGCTGACGCAATGCGGACATAAAGGGCACAATGACGGCCCGCAATGCGTAATCTGTGGCGGCGATATTAAGCGTCATCGCGGCAGTAGCAGGATCAAAGAGCCGCTTCTGCAGTAATTCTCCCACGTCAGTCAGAATGTTTTTGACCGGAACAGCCAGCTCGAGGGCACGAAGCGTGGGCACAATACCGCGCTGCGTCCGGGTAAAAAGAGGATCTTCGAAGCAATCCCGCAACCGGTTCAACATCCCACTCATCGCGGGCTGCGTGAGAGCTAATCGCTTAGCCGCACGGGTGACGCTCCGTTCATCCAGCAAAGCATCAAGCGCCTTCAACAGGTTCAGATCCAGATTTCTGACATCGATTTTCATGGTTTACCGGGATGCATAAATGATGATGTATTCGAGGATATCCTGATATCACGAAAATTGATAATCAGAATAGTAAATGGTGATTGGTCTTATTTCTTACAGGAGAACATACTCTTTCTACCGCTACAATCCTGTGGTTTTTTCAGAGAGAGTAAGAGATGAAAATGCATGCTATCAACTGGCCTGAAGGGTTTTTACCGGGTTTCTGTGACAACTTTTGCTCAAATGAAGTGATTGTTGCGGGGCTTAACACCAGCGAAATCTGGCCACTGCTGAGCCATCCTGAGCGCTGGCCAACCTATTATAAGAACTCAGCTAATACTCGTTTTCATGACAATAAAGGCCCTGAGCTGGAACTGGATGTGAGGTTTAGCTTTGAGACGTTTGGTTTTCCTGTCGAAGCAAGGGTTACTGAGTTTGTGGCGCCAGCCCCAGGTGAAGCCGCGCGTATTTCCTGGCATGGCTGGGCTGGAGAAAAGGGCAGTGCTGAGAGGCTGGATGTGTTGCATGCCTGGCTGTTGGAAGATTTGCCAGGCAACCGTGTCCGTATCCTGACTCAGGAAACACAAAAGGGTCTTCCGGCGGTCGGGCTCGCAAAAGCGCATCCCAACCCCATGATCAATGGTCACCAGGACTGGCTGGACGGGCTTGTGAACGCTGCCAGAGGACGTTAATACTCTTCCAGCAGTTTCCTGGCGGTAGGGTAATCCACAATCAGCACATTGATGTATTCGCCCACCAGCGCACCCCGGATGGCGCTGGCCTTACTGAGACCGCCAGCCAGCGCCACCACCTGGGGACAGGCATGAACCTGAGAGAGCTCCATGCCAATCACCGGATCTTCTCCGTCATTCAGCACCGGCTTTCCGCTGGCATCATAGTAGTGCAGGCAGATATCACCCACCGCCCCGCGTGAAGCCAGGATCCTGAGCATCTCTTCATCATAATAGTTACCGGAGCTTTTCAACTGCTGTGAAGGTTCAAGTTCACCAATGCCCACAATGGCGACATCAACTTCAGCGAACTTGCTGACCACTTCGGCGACATCGTCGCTGGTCGAAAGCCGGTGGCGTTCATCTACCGACCGCTCAATGCTTTGGGAAGGGAGTAGCCAGGCTTTGCAGTTCATGGCGGCGGCCAGGGTCTGGGTCAGGATGGTGGCCTGTACGTTGCCATTGGCCCCGACGCCGCCCAGCAGTTGGATCACTCCCCGCGCCTTGACGCTTTGCGGGTGCAGGGCATCCACCATTGCGCGGATGGTATCGCTCCAGGAGGAGATGCCTACCAGGTCATTAGCGCGGATACGCGTTTCCACGTAATGCGCGGCAGCGGAGCCAATCGCATGGCGAATCTGCATCTGCGTCGCGTCTTCTGCAGTGTCCACCACAATGGCCTGCTTCAGGCCATAGCGTTTTTCGAGACTCTTCTCAACCGCGGGGAAAATGTTGCCGGGTGGAATGACGCTGATTTTCACCACGCCTTCATTCAGGCAGCGCACCAGCATCCGCGAAATAAAGGACTGAGATAAATGCAGGGTTCTGGCAATGTCAGACTGCTTCATCCCTTCGGTGTAATAGAGCGTGGCAATTTTTACCATCAGGCGCTGTTCATCCTGCTTTGACATCGTTTCTCCCTCGCGGTGCTGATTATCCTGAAAGTCGCAAAAATGACGACTCAACCCCAATTTCGAGTAAATCCCCCGGCGAGCTGTGATCCTGTTCGCTTTTCTGTCCGGTTTATCTGGCGGGAAAATCAAGTGTAAATCATATTCATGGAATAATAAATCACCTTTGAATATATATTCATAACGGAGAGAGACAATGAAACGTACCCTGCTGACCGGTTTACTTTTATCCGCCATGACGTTTTCTGCGGCTTCACTGGCCGCCGATAAAGGGCTGATAGTTATCATCACCCCTTCACACGATAACCCTTTCTTCAAGGCGGAAGCCGATGGTGCGAATCAGAAAGCCAAAGCCCTTGGCTACAGTACGCTGGTGGCATCGCATGACGACGACGTTAACAAACAAAATCAGCTGATTGAAACGGCTATTGCCCGCAAGGCCAAAGTTATTGTGCTGGATAACGCGGGTGCGGATGCCACCGTAGGGCCGGTTCAGAAGGCGAAGGATGCCGGCATTCCCACTTTCCTTATTGACCGTGAGATCAACAAGCCGGGCATCGCCGTTGCGCAGATCGTTTCCAATAACTATCAGGGCGCGCAGCTTGGGGCAGAAAAGTTCGCCAAATTGCTGAACGGTAAAGGGGATTATGTAGAGCTGTTGGGTAAAGAGTCTGATACCAACGCCGGGGTACGTTCTCAGGGCTATCACGACGTGCTTGATGATTATCCCGATATGAAGATGGTGGCACAACAGAGCGCTAACTGGAGCCAGACAGAGGCTTTCAGCCGCATGGAAACTATTCTGCAAAAAAATCCCAATATTGTCGGCGTGATCTCCGGCAACGACACTATGGCGCTGGGCGCTGAAGCGGCCCTGAAGGCTGCCGGCAAAAAAGATGTGATTGTAGTGGGCTTTGACGGCAGCGATTACGTGCGTGACTCCATCATCAACAAAGGCAATATCAAGGCCACGGTTCTGCAACCGGGTTGGGCACAGGCGCAGATGGCCATTGAACAGGCTGACTACTACCTGACGCACGGCAAAGCGCAGAAAGAAGAGAAACAGCTGATGGACTGCACGCTGATTGATGACACCAATGCCAGCAAACTGAAACTCTTCAACCTCGCACAGTAGTCAGGGAGCCGATGATGCTGACGAAACGTGCGCCGATCGCCCTGATGGTCCTGATGCTGAGTGCCTGTACGGTGGTCGATCTGGATGCCAACGGGCAGCCGATTATTCCAAAGGACCCTGCTGCGAAGCAGGGCTACCGCGACCTGACGGCGCAGCAGGTGGCAGAAGCCACCTGGCAGAGCAAAGTGCTTGCCGGAGCCGATAAGCACGCCCTGAGCTGGGCCGATATGAAAATTCGCAGCACTACCGTTAAGGCGGGCACCAGTGACAGCCTGTTTGTGCGCGGTACGGGTACGGTGACGGCGGTCAGTGCAGCCAGCGAACGTGAACGCATCATGACGGTAACCCTGAACGGTGAGGCGGTGCCGGTTGCTATCGGGCCGGTTATCCGCAGTAACGCAATACGTGATGCTGCGGGCTTCCGGTTTGAGGAGTTCACTAACCAGGTGCAGTATGCCCAGATCACCAGAGCACTGAATCGCCATGCGGTGAAACAGCTACCGCCGGTTGATGGGAGCTGGGTGGGTAAATCCGTGCAGCTGGTGGTGGCCGTGACCTTACAGACCAACAAGGTGCAGGACGTGGTCGCCGTTTCCCTGAAGCAGGAGCAGCCATAATGACCCAGCCCAATGCGGATCCGGTAATTTTACAGACCAGGAACGTATCAATGCTGTTTCCCGGTACCCTGGCACTGGACAACGTCGACTACAACGTCTGGCGCGGTAAGGTGAACGTTATCATCGGAGAAAACGGCGCCGGAAAATCCACGCTGATGAAGATCCTCGCCGGTGTGCAGCAGCCTTCAGTCGGAGAGATCCGGCTCAACGGCGAGCTGGTAACGCTTCACAGTACCCGTGAGGCGGCCCGGCATGGGATTGGTATGGTGCATCAGGAGCTTAACCTGTTTGAAAATCTGACGGTCGCAGAAAATATCTTCCTCGGGCGTGAGTTACAGCATGGGCTAAGACCGATTGATGAGAAAACCCAGGAGGCGCGGACGGCTGAACTGATGCGGCGTCTCGATCAGGCTATCTCACCGCGTGAGCTGGTCGCTAATCTCAAGGTTGGCCAGCAGCAGCTGGTGGAGATAGCCAAAGCGCTGGCAGAAAATACCGACATCCTGATCCTGGATGAGCCAACCTCAGCCCTGAGTAAAACGGAAGTGGAGATTCTGTTCCGGGTTATCCGCGAGCTGACGCGGCAGGGCGTCTCTATTATCTATATCTCTCACCGGCTGGAAGAGTTGATGGCCATCGGGGATGTGATCACCATTTTGCGGGATGGACGGTTTCAGGCAGAGGCGCAGGTCAGTGACATCGATGTGCCGTGGATAGTGCGTGAAATGCTGGGCAGTGAACCCATCTCCAGTTTTCTGCCGCCGGGCAGGCAATTTGGTGCGCCGGTGCTGGAGGTCGAGAAAATCACCTGCGTGGGTCCCGCAGGTATTCCGGTGGTGGATGACGTTTCGTTTAACGTGCGGGCGGGAGAGATTGTCGGGATTTATGGCCTCATGGGCGCGGGGCGTACCGAGCTGTTTGAGTGCTTGCTGGGTACGCAACGTAACTACCTTGGCAAAATCTGGCTCGACAGTAAGCCGGTGCCTCAAAGGCTGGAACCCGCAGAACGTATCCGTATGGGGATGAGCCTAGTTCCGGAAGACCGTAAGCGTACCGGCATCTTCCCGGTGTCGTCGGTGGCCAGCAATCTGACTGTGGGGAGCCTGTGGCAACGTCTGGAATACAGATTTGCTATTTCCCGCCGTAAGGAGCAGGCGGTGGTTAAGGAGACGGTGAGTAATCTGTCGATCAAAGTCTCCTCGCCGGAGGTCACCATTAATGCCCTGAGCGGCGGCAATCAGCAGAAAGTCGTGATTGGACGTTCACTGCTGACCAATCCCCGCCTGCTGCTGCTGGATGAACCCAGCCGGGGTATTGATGTGGGGGCGAAAGCGGACGTCTTCCGCATGATGGTCGATCTGTCGAAGCAGGGCATAGCCATTCTGTTTTCCACCTCGGATTTGAAAGAAATCATGGCGGTCTCGGATCGCATTCTGGTGATGTCCGGCGGGAAACTTACCGCCGATATTCCTCGTGCGGCGGCAGAAGAGTCGGCGCTGGTTAAAGCAAGTGCTCAGGGGTTCTGACATGAAAAACAGCCACACGGCCACGCCAGGCATCGTGCCAGTAAAAGCCTTTAATTCACGGGAAAGCCTGCTTCTGCTGTTATTAAAAATGCGCACCTTTATCGCGCTGATTCTGATTGTCGGCTTCTTTGCCATCACCGTGCCGGATTTTCTCGCGGTCGGCAGTATGGTGATCATGATTAAACATATTGCAATCAATGCTTTCCTGGCGCTGGGTATTACCTTTGTGATCATCACTGCGGGAATCGATCTCTCCATCGGGGCCACGCTGGGGCTGTGCGGCATGATTGCAGGCTGGCTGATTACCAAAGGCATCGTTCTGCCGATGTTTGGCATCGCCATCTTCCCCAGCGTCTGGGTTATCGTCCCGCTGGTGCTGCTGGTGGGGGCGCTTATAGGGGCAGGTAACGGCTGGATAATCACTCGCTACAACGTCGCGCCTTTTATCTGCACTCTGGGCACTATGTATATCCTGCGCGGGGCGGCCATGCTGACCTCGGGCGGCGAAACTTTTCCAGGATTGCAGGGTAATCCCCAGTTAGGGAATACCGGTTTTGATGAGATTGGCGCAGGCTATTTTCTCGGCCTGCCTTATGCCATCTGGATGATGATTGTGCTGGCGCTGGTCATCGCCTATATCGCGCAGCGTTTGCCGTTTGGCCGCCATGTTTACTCCATTGGTGACAATGAACGGGCAGCGGAGCTCTCCGGGGTACGGGTGAAGCGGGTCAAAATCATGGTCTATGCGCTCTCTGGATTCTGCGCCGCGATCGCCGGGATTGTGGTCTCCTCGCAGCTGGTGGCGAGCCATCCAGCCAACGGTACCTCATTCGAGATGAACGCTATTGCTGCCGTAGTGCTGGGAGGAACCTCACTGGCTGGTGGACGCGGGACCATTCTGGGCACGCTGATTGGGGCGTTCGTTATCGGCTTCCTTGCTGACGGACTGATTATGATGGGCGTCAGTGAATTCTGGCAGATGGTGATAAAAGGCATAGTGATCATTATCGCCGTCATTATCGACCAGATGCAGAACCGGATGCAGCAGAAGGCGGCAGTGGTTGCCCAGAAGGCGTTGATTCAGGAAGAGGGTGCCAGCCGCAGCGGCTGAACAGGACAAAACCGGGACTTTTCACACCCCTTGTGAATATATATTCACTAATAATTTTAAATTCAAAAGCGAGATGATGAGGCTGGTGTACCTCTCTGCCAGCAATCAGATTTGCTCAAAACATCTTATCTCACGCAGCCGCGTGCACTCTTACGTCGTTCAGCATGGAGAAAGAGAAATGACCTATAACTATCCCAAATTTGGTGCTGGCCTGTGGCATTTTGCCAACTACATTGACCGTTACGCGGTAGACGGTTACGGTCCGCCGTTGAGCACGCTGGAACAGATTCAGGAAGCAAAAAAGGTGGGAGACCTCTCCTTTGTGGATATTCCCTATCCGTTCTCGCCGGGCGTTACGTTAGATCAGGTCAGGGAGGCGCTGAAGGAGGCTGGCTTGCAGGCCATTGGCATCACGCCGGAGATCTATCTGCGCAAATGGTCACGCGGTGCCTTTACCAACCCCGATCCTGTCGCCAGGGAGGAGGCAATGAAGCTGATGAACGAAGCGGCGCAGGTGGTCAGGGAGCTGGGGGCGAGCTATGTCAAAGTCTGGCCGGGTCAGGATGGCTGGGATTATCCCTTCCAGGTGGATCATAAACAGCTGTGGAAACTGGCGGTTGACGGTATGCGCGAACTGGCGGCAGCTAACCCGGATGTGAAGTTTGCTATTGAGTACAAGCCTCGTGAGCCACGGGTAAAAATGACCTGGGATTCAGCGGCACGCACATTGCTGGGTATCGAAGAGATCGGTCTGGATAATGTCGGCGTGCTGCTGGACTTTGGTCATGCGCTGTTTGGCGGAGAATCCCCGGCGGATTCTGCCCAGTTGATCATCGATCGTGGTCGTCTGTTTGGAATGGACGTGAACGATAACCTGCGCGGTTGGGATGATGACCTGGTGGTCGGCACTGTACATATGACGGAGATCTTTGAATTCTTCTATGTACTGAAGATCAATAACTGGGATGGCGTCTGGCAACTGGATCAGTTCCCGTTCCGCGAAGATAACGTTGAGGCGGCACGCCTGTCGATTCGTTTCCTGAAGCATATCTATCGCGCCCTGGATAAGCTGGATATCCCGGCACTGCAGGCGGCACAGCATCGTCAGGATGCCATGCAGGCGCAGCGCATTATTCAGAACGCGTTGCTCTCCTCAATTGAAGAAGAATAGGGGAGATCGCCGATCGTGCCAGAAAAGGATCTGCGGATCCTTTTCTGGAGGTGGGACAGGGAGCAGGGCTGATTTTTTTAATTTATTTTAAATTATCCTAGACGGTCGGTCTAATTGGGGCTATCTTCAATGCATGACCACATCTACTCACTCACACAGAAATAATATCCGCGAGCATATCCTGGCTACGGGCCAGCGTATTATGGCGAGCAAAGGATATTCGGCAGTTGGACTCAATGAAATTTTGAGTGATGCAGGTGTGCCCAAAGGATCTTTTTATCATTACTTTGGTTCCAAAGATGCCTTTGGCGTGGCGATGCTTGAAAGCTATTTCGACGCTTATCTGGCTGAACTGGACGTTACGCTGGCTTTACCCGATCGCACCATGGCGCAGCGGTTGATGCATTACTGGCAACAGTGGCAGGACACCCAATCTTTTCTCGATTGCCAGGGGAAATGTCTCGCCGTGAAGCTGGGAGCCGAAGTGGCTGACCTCTCCGAAAATATGCGGCTTACGCTTAAAACGGGGACTTCTGCCATTATTCAGCGCCTGACGCAGGGCATTGAATCAGGCGTGAAGGAGGGGTCACTGCATATCGATGATAAGCCGGCGAGGGTGGCAGAAAGCCTGTACCAGCTCTGGCTTGGCGCGAGCGTGATGGTGAAAATTGTTCGCAATAAAGACCCCTTTGAATCAGCCATGCTGCTGACTAAAAAGAGTCTCAATATTGCCCTGTAGACAGGGCAATCAGTAAACCCTCACAGGGATATTTTTTGCACTAAAATCAAGACGACTGGTCGGATTGAACCGCCCTGAGTTTGAGCTGGCACTGAACACTGTTGAATTTTTATTTAGGTATTTTCTATACGACTGGTCTACTTAATAGCTCGCTTCATTCTACTGGAGATACAACATGAAAGTTCTGATGATTCTGACTTCTCACGATCAACTTGGCGATACTGGCCGTAAAACGGGTTTCTGGCTGGAGGAGTTGGCTGCACCTTATTACGCGTTTAAAGATAGCGGGGCAGAAATCACCCTGGCTTCGCCGCAGGGCGGTAAGCCGCCTCTGGACCCAAAAAGTAATGAGCCAGATTTCCAGACAGAGCAGACTCATCGCTTTGAAGCTGATACCGCTGCTCTGTCTCAGCTCGCCGATACGGTACGCCTGGACACAATTTCTCAGGCTGACTATGACACCGTGTTTTATCCAGGAGGCCATGGCCCGCTTTGGGATCTGGCTGAAGATAAACACTCCATCGCGCTTATTGAATCATTCCTTGCCGCTAATAAACCCGTTGCGCTGGTCTGCCATGCGCCTGGCGTACTGCGTCATGTCAAAACACCGGCGGGCCGACCGCTGGTTGAAGGCAAGAAGGTCACTGGCTTTACCAATTCCGAGGAAGAGGCTGTAGGATTAACAAACGTTGTGCCTTTCCTGGTTGAAGACGAGCTTATTGCCAAAGGTGGGATTTATTCTAAAGGTGATGACTGGAGTTCCTATGTCGTACAGGATGGTTTGTTGATCACTGGACAAAATCCAGGTTCATCGGCCGCTACTGCAGAGCTGCTTATTAAGCAGTTTGTTCAGTAACTGATAGCAATGTGGCAGTGATAAATGCCAATGTGGCAGTAATAAATAGCAATGTGGAAGTAATAAATAGCAATGTGGCAGTGATGAATTCCGAACGCTGCCACAGCGTTAATTTGAATGTTAAGGCAGTGATGGATTCCGAATGCTGCCACAGCGTTAATTTGAATGTCAAAATGCCTCATAAAATTTTATCCGAAATTAAATCCCTCTTCACTCATTCCTCTTTTATCTGCACAGAACAAAAAGTCTCCTTTTTTAACTGCCGCAAATACGGTTAAGTCTGGAAGCGGCCTTTTTGTTATTGTCTTCCCTTAATCACAGGAGAAATCATGAATTCAGTTATTAAAAATTTTATCAGCCATAAAAGTGAACGTAGCTTCAGCGATCGGCCTGTAGAGGATGAAGTATTAGATCGCATCATCAGTACCGCTTACCATGCGCCGACCTCTGTTAATTCTCAGCAGGTTTCTGTGATAGTGACTCGTAGTGCTGAGAAACGTGCAAAGATTTCTGAAATCGCTGGCGGCCAGCCCTGGATTGCCAAAGCACCTGTTTTTATTACATTTGTTCTCGATATGCATAAGTCTTATGTTGGCATGTCGGCTGTGGATAAGGCCCAACTGGCACATGAGAGTATTGAAAGCATCGTTTCCGGATCGACAGATATCGGAATTGCTTTGGGGTCGGTGATGGCCGCAGCCCGCGCGGAAGGATTAGGGATTGTACCGATTGGTGGTATTCGTCGTGATCCGCAGGCGTTGATTACTCTGCTGGATTTGCCGCAATTAACCTTCCCGGTAGCTGGCGTTGTAATTGGCTATGTTGACCAACCTTCGCACATGAAACCACGCATGGCGATGGAAACTTTCCGACATAATGAAACCTACCAGACCCAGGGCCTGGAAAATCAGATCGAAAAATATAATCAGGTCATGGTTCAGCACTGGAAAGACATCGGGCGCAACGATGGTGAAAGCTGGAGTGAAAGTGTCAGCGGATACTACAGCAAGATCTATTTCCCAGACGTGCTGGCTGCGCTGAAAAAGCAGGGATTCGGTACGGATAAGTAATTATAAAAAAGGGGAGCCACGTTGCTCCCCATTTTCCGGGTTAATCAGACGTCCAGCCGGTGAATAACGCTGACAAACTGGTGTACGCCGCTGTTGATCTCTTTCAGGCTGCGCGAAAGATCGCAGATTTTATCCTGCTCGCTAACCACAATCTGTTTTACCGCATCCAGTTGCTGATACATTTGCTGAATCAGCGTCGAGTTTATTTCTACCACAGCAGTGATCTTTTGCGTGGCGCTGGCGGTAGAAGCAGCAAGCCGTCGCACTTCGGCAGCCACTACGCTAAATCCTCGTCCAGCTTCACCCGCCCTGGCTGATTCGATTGCGGCATTCAGCGCCAGAATATTCGTTTGAGCAGCAATGACGTTAATGGTATCCACCACTTCGCTGATACTTTTAGCCGAAGCATTGAGCTGCGCACCAATTTCAGTAGCCGCATTCACCTGGATCGCAACCAGCCCGGAGTTACGCACGGTTTCATCCAGCACTTCGTTGGCGTTATGGGTGATTTGCGATGTTTCTTCTGAGGTGGTGACAGCGATATCCGCTACCCGTTTTGCAGCTTCAACGCGGGCGGTGATATCAGAAGCGATCTTAATGACCTTGCCCACTTTGCCATCGGCGTCATAAACAGGGTTATAGCTCGCTTCCAGCCAGATACGTTCTCCGCTCGCCGTTTTGCGCTCAAAACGGCCAACAAAGTGCTGACCTTTACCAATTTTTTGCCAGAAATCGGGTTTATCTTTGTAGAAGCTTTCATAGCAAAAAATACGGTGATGCTGACCCACGATGTCAGACAACGCATAGCCCATCGTGGTGAGGAAATTGTTGTTCGCAGTCAGGATTTTGCCGTCAGGCGTAAACTCAATAACCGCCATTGAGAGATCCAGTGCGTTAATGACTGCTTCTTTATGTTCCAGCTCCTGATGGCGCGCCGTGATATCGGTAGCCACCTTGATCACCTTGTAAACGTTACCTTTATCATCGCTGACGGGAAAATAGGTGGCGCTAAGGTAAAAACGCTGATGATTTTTGCTGAAGCGTTCAAAGATACCGGTGACCGACTCGCCAGACGCGAGTGCCTGCCAGAAAGCGTTGTAGCTTGAAGATCGGACGTATTCGGGTTTGCAGAAAATCCGGTGATGCTTGCCCTGAATTTCACTCAGAGAGTAGCCGGTAACCTCCAGGAACTGCTGATTGGCGCTGAGGATCTCTCCATCGGGTAAAAACTCAATCCATGCCACATGCTGTTTAATTGCATTGATGTCCTTAACAATGCTACTGCCTTTGGACAAGGGCAGGGAAAGACTCGATTTTTTCACACCAAACATATAAACCTCAGGAAGATATCACCATCTCTGTGACTCGTTTGCGGGCCGGGCCTTCGCAAATGAATTTTCGCGGTTACCCTTATGGGGCCGCATAATTTTTCCCTGCAGGACACTTTAGCCTTCAACCATATGTGGCGGAGGACCGTGACTCTTTACGCCCGAAGTACGCATGCCGGGATACTGTCTCTGTAACTTACCTGGTGTTTTGAAAAATGTCTGGGGGCTTGAAAATCCCCGTCTTAATCAGGTATCGGCACCGCAGCGGAAAGTTTGAGGGGAATGTTTAAAAGATATGTGTGTGGCAGATTTACCGGGAATGTTGACGCGATTTTCGGCATATGCCGTAGTGATGATGAGAGAAAAGGGCGCCGACGGCAAATTTAAGACCATTTTTTGCCATCGCTACGTGAAATCTGCAGGGGTGATGCCCAGATTAATTATCAGAATTCACGTAGCGCAACCTGTACTCATTTTAGCCATCGTCAGCACGAATTCGATTTACTGGATTTTTATACAGCACTGATTGGATTCACATTTTTGAATTTTATAAGGTCGGGTTATGATAGGGTCCAGTCACAAGGATATGAAATGATCTAGAAAAAGATTGTGAAGTTAAGTTCAAATATATTTTTAGGGACATTTTTCAACAGGTCAGACCTTAATGAAGCTATTAAAAACACTGGTCGCACGGGGTATCGCAGGCATCAGTGACTGCATAATTCTCGCTACACTTGGATTGTTATTCTGGTTTATCTTCATGTCTGAATCAAATTACAGATATATTATGGCGGGCATATCATGTCTTGGATTCGTTATCGCCTATATCGTATACAAATTAGCTGATAAATTTCATAACGGCATGTAAGATCCTTAATTACTCATCCTAATTGGGCGCTAAACCTATCATGGTAGGGGTGGCTATTGGTCACCCGAGAATGAAAAACCATCGGTAATAATAGACTAAGTTTTTTCATGTCACGGAATTAACAATTAGAACAAGCGTCAGACAGACATCTATAACAGGTGTCGCTACGTAAAATCTGCGTGATGGCGTGCAGGAGTATTCGTAAGTTTTTCACGTATCGATGCCGGTTTTTCGCCCGATATGAGGAGTGCCTGTGCGATCAGATGAAGTAGAAACCATCTTGAAAGATAAAAGCGATTTTAAAAAACGACTGAAACTGATAGCAGACCTGAAAGAATGCTCAGATGAACACAGCATAAAGGCATTACAGCATCTGGCAAAAAACGATTTTGTTTATCAGGTGAGGTTAGATGCCTGGCAAACGCTGAGCCAAAAAGGAATAACGTGCGTCAAACCGCTAGCGCGTCCACGCTATGCAGTCTTAATGGAAAAGTTCATCCAAAAGCTAAGACGCCTTGGGATGTGGTTGTTCGATCTTACGGAGGGCTTCAGATGATGTTATGGATCGATCGCAGGCAAAACTACTAAACACGACAGCGATCAGCAGGTGACAGCTTAGGTTGATGTTAAGTGCGCTATAGGATATCCAATTTAACATAATATACATTATGCGAACTAAGGTTATAGAGGAAAAGTAGTAATGTCCGCTTTGAGCTAAGCTAACATGGCCGCTTCGGGTGGACCTGCTGAGGAACTAGATATGGCGGCTTCTAAGGTGGAGTTTTTCACGATGAACGAAGTTAACCGACTTATAGTCATTCAGGACGTCGTCGATCGGCGACTGACAAACCACCTCGCTGCTGAGCGTCTTGGTATTTCCAACAGACAATGTCGCCGTCTGCTTCAGCGCTATCGTATAGACGGTCCGCTGGGCATGGCTGACCGGCGGCGCGGCATGCCCAGCAACTATCAGCTACCATGAAAATGCGGCTGGCGGCGACGGTCAGACACAGTTCGGACGCGCGATGAACGAGCTGAACATCACCGGTATCTGTGCCAACACCAGTTTCAGGCTGCGTGGCATCAGTACGCCTGACGTGGCTAACACCTTTGCCGCTGAGTTTATGGCGGACTATAACCGCCGCTTTGCTAAGGCACCGAGGCACGATTTTGACGTGCACCGGCCGCTCGATGCTGACGACAACCTGAACCAGATATTTACCTGGCGCGAGCCGCGTAAGGTGTCAAAAGCGCTGACGGTCCGCTACGATAAAATGCTGTTGCTGCTTGAGGATAACGATGACAGCCGCCGCGCGATGGGTAAATACCTGGATGCCTGGCAGTACCCGGATGGCCGCGTTGAGCTCAGGAGTCACGGCGTGGTGCTTCCCTACTCTGCCTATGACCGGCTTTCCGAAGTTGACCAAAGCGCGATCGTTGACAATAAACGGCTTGGCCACGCGCTGGGTGTTGTGAAAATAATGCAGGACAAGCGTGATAATACGCGATCGCAGGCGCTTCCGGCCGGAACCGGGCCAAGTCGCAGGAGTACGAAGAAAAATCCGACTAGAAAGCGACAGCGTGCGGTTAATGAAGATGATTTGCTTAAAGCGTTTTTTTGATTTACAGACCCGCATCAAAGAAATCTTTGAGCAGAAAGACACTTGAATCCGGATTGTTAACTGGCTTTATTCCCAACCCCGTTCACAATAAGTTTTACAATCCTGTTCAGGAAAGGACGTCTTATATTTACCCCAGTCCATATATTTATAGTAAAGCGTCATTGCTTCATAATGGCTGGCCGCCTCAACTTCCCATACAAGCTCTGCACCAGTCTCTAATAATGATCTTACTGCATTTCCGTGGGCACCTTTCAGACAAAAAGTCTGGCATCCATCGGGCTCTACCCTGAGTTCATGCCTCAAAGTTCGCTTCCTTGATAATCATATATCTGCCAATCATTCCATATTATATCGTGATTTAACAGGCTGTAATTCGCCTCTTCCGGACATTGCTGCCTGTCGGGGCTTCCGGTGAAACTCTCGTTAATATCCCACCTTATCTATCATCTTGACGCGGATGGTGTCCGGACTTTCCTCAACTTCTACCGATACGGTTAGATTGGGGTCCTTGCTAATCCAGCAATTTTCACTGGTGTTGCACGTTCCACCTTTTTTAAATCCGTTTTTTTCCAGGTAGATATCAATTTGTCGGGTATCCCTAATGCCAAAAAAGTTTGACTGATAAATCAGAGCAGCGTTAGGTCCAGACAAATTACTATAATGAAAGTTATAGGTTTTACTCACGCGTGGCATATTTTTCAGCAATTCTGGGGTATAAAAATCATACTCTCGTTTATCCATTTCCGAGTAATCAGCACCGTCGGCGAATTCCATCTTGAGGTATTCCAAGCCATAGAAAAGACCAATTACACATACCATTAAAATGGCAAGTGTACTTTTTAGAAACCTTTTCATGGCCGTGGTTCTCCCCTGCCAAAACGAATAAATCCCCGATTAGGATCAACAATAATGACATCCTCAGATGTCCATCTGTTGTAAGGTGTAACCCTTCTCATGAAGTTTGGTAATTGTCCAAAGTACGGTCTGCCATTAGGATAATGATCCGGATCTGGGAAGAGAAGCGGTTTGAAAGTTTCATTTTTCCAAGAGCCTATTTTCCCGTAATGGTCCCACCGTTTTAAGGCTTCCTTTTTACTCACCGGTTTAAGGTAGCTAAACACGTTGCTCATACACGTCATAACCCGGTAAAAACCGAGCAGGTCCGATACCAGATCCTCACAACTAAATCCGCTATCTGTAGCCCAGTTGAAAGGGAAAGAGCCTTGAAGATTTTCAAACCGTCGGGCTATTGTTATCATCATGGTTAGAGCAATGCTTTGCTTTTGAGTATATGACAGGCCTTTTTTTAGTCGCCAGGTGAGGGATTTACCCACCGTCAGACGATGTTTGAGACCAATCATTGATTGTTTATAAGTTACATCATAAGTTGAATCGCTTTGAGATTCACCGCGCAGCATTTGCGCCCATAAATTGCGTATGTCTGTGCCCTGGGCATGTCCGAGATCCACCCAACCTAATACTTCCGTATATATTAATCCGTAATTACTCCCTGGCGCCCGGCTGCCATCAATTATTTCGCTTCTTATACTCATCCTTGTTCCCCTCCATTGGGTAGTGGCCATTAAGTACTGGACCAGGGTTTTCCGTAAATCTCCATATAGAACCAGGCTACTTTAGCATGGGATTGCATTAATTTTTAATTATAAAACATTAATAGAGGATTCATTACTGCAATCATGATTGAACTGGATCATATTGCTCAAATCCATCCGAATGCATGCCTTCGCCCGCCCTGTATAAGAGCGGTAATCGATTATTTTGTCAAAAGTGAAGGTTTCCCCACTTTCCTGGCATATCGAATGACGATTGTCAGGACCGGATGTGGCTTTTTATGCCAGACAACAAGTATTCGCAATGCGGCTATCAGCCTGTGGAGCCGCAATGCCCTGTTAAGCCGCCGCGCCTTTAGGCTGCGTTGAAACGTGCCCTGCCCACAAGCTGGCGATCCATTTCACCCCTTTTGAAGTGAAGCGAGCCTGCGAAAAGGTATGACGGTTTTCGCCAACGCCAGAGTGCAGCGTGAAATAACCGGCCTGCAGATGGTAATTCTGCGGTGTCAGGGTGCCTTTGGCGCGATACATGATGTTGCGCTCAAGCAGGAACTGGCGAAACTCAGGCTCCTTCACTTTCATCATCTTGCACAGCTCACGAAAGCCCAGTGAATCCTGAACCTCAATAAAGCTGTCGAAGAAAGCGACCTTAGGGGCTGAGAGCGCAAGCTGACGCTCAGCAGCCTGGCGCTGTTCAAACTGTTCAGCCCAGGCGCGTGCCGCTACGGCCGGATTGGTAAAGTCAGGCAAGTGCGTGGTTTTTTCGCGATCCTGCCAGCGGTCCAGCACTTCAACGGTAAAGCCAGGTGATAAACGAGCTACTGCCAACAACGAGTCACGTTTATTCAGACGATACTCCTGACGCATCTCCCCTTCCCGCTCATAGTCATTGACGATGATGGGTTGCGACAGACGTCCAGCAGTTTCCAGGCTTTTAAATAACCGCTTCACTTCTCCATGCGTGATGCCGGTCATCTGAGCCAATTCACGGCTGCTCATTGTGACCGATTGTTCCAGGGATTTAAGACTTTCAGTGGAAATCATCATGGGTTCACCCCTCACTCACTCTACCAATACCCAGCGGGCAGTAGAATTATTATACAAACCCCTGTTCAAATATCCAGTATTTTATTTGAGCAAAGTTGTAACGGTTTTACGGGATATGAGATATGGGATTTGTGATGTGGCAGAAGAACCGTGGCAGATGAAATGTTGAGAGGTGTTGGATATGAACTGTGAACTTCGGCTACCCTGAAAGTTTTGGCAATCCTTCGCCAAAATCCAGGGTCAAAGCGGACGATGCGCGGTTTCTTTAGCTTTCCACACGGCAAACAGCGTGATCAGCAGTGCCAGAGTCACATACAGCGACACACACAGCGTACTGCCCATTTCTTTATACAGCGTGGTGATAATCAGCGGAGCAAACCCGCCCCCCACAATCCCGGCCAGCGTATAGGCCAGCGATGAACCGGCATAACGAACGTGGCTTGGGAATTGCTCGGTGACGAAAGCCGCCTGCGGGCCATACATCATTGCATGAATCAACAGGCCTCCAATCACCGCCAGCACAATCAATACCGGTTGCGTACTGTCTAGCAGCACAAAGAAGACGAACGACCAGACAATGGCCAGCAGCGCCCCGGTAATATAGACCGGACGCCGACCCCATTTGTCAGACAACGCACCAAACATCGGCACGGTAATGGCGTTACCAATCGCACCCAGCATGGTCGCTATCAAAGCCAGGGGACGCGGTAAGTGGAGTACGGTCGTCACGTAGGTCAGTGTGAATACCACCACCAGCGCATACAGCACATCTGAGCCAATGCGGGAGCCACCAGCGATAAGCAGCTGTTTAGGATAGTTAACGAAAACCTCTTTTAATGGGGTATGGGTCGTTTTCTCTGCCGTCTGCATGGCCAGAAATGTGGGTGTTTCTTCCACGCCACGGCGCAGCCACAGACCAAACAACACCAGCAGCAGGCTCAGCAGGAAAGGAATGCGCCAGCCCCACGCCTGAAATTGCTCCCCGCTCATCAAAACTGTCACCAGTGTAATAAAGCCGGTCCCGATCAGCGTACCGCATGAAGGGCCGACCTGGGCAAACGAGGCATTCCGCCCGCGTTTATCCGCATCACCATGCTCCATCGACAGCAGAACGGCTCCTGCCCATTCGCCGCCGAGCGCGATGCCCTGCACAAAGCGCAGCGCCACCAGCAGCACCGGGCTCCAGATCCCCCAGGTTGCATAGCCGGGCAGCAAGCCCATCAGGGCTGTGGTCACGCCCATAATGACCAGCGTAATGATTAGCACCGCCTTGCGACCAGCAACGTCTCCAAGATGACCAAATACAAAACCACCCAGCGGGCGCGAGATATAACCTACGGCATAGGTGGAGAACGCCAGTATGGTTCCGACCAGGGGATCGAAGCTTGGGAAGAAGACATGGTTGAAAACCAGCGCCGCCATAATGTTGTAGACCGTGAAGTCATACCATTCCAGCGCGGTGCCTATAGAGCTGGCCGCCGCGAGGCGACCGGTTTTTGATTTGGTGCGCCTGTCGCGAACCGCTCCGGATAAAGTGGTGTGGGTATCAGCCATGAGTCATCTCCTGTTTGGTCAGTGTCCAGCCGAATGAATAGCATTGAGCGACGCCCTGCAGGGTCTGTGCAGCCGCAGAGGCCAGCTCTTCACAGCACGCTGCACTGCTACAGCTGACAATCAGCATCGACTGCATCTGGCGGTTTTCAGCCTTCTCCATCGGCAGTGGAGAGCTGAGAGTGGTGTCCGGAGTGAGAAGATAAGAGGCGATATAGCCAGCCGTGTGGCTGACACTATGCTGCCAAGCGGTTAACGCCGTAAAATCTGTTGGCTCTTTCAGGGTAATGACCGCCAGATGATTGCCGGTACCTTTACCCTGACGGTGGCTCACCGCGCAGACCCGACGCATCGGATTAATCATTTTCTGCAGGTTCTTCACCGACCATTCCGTCTGGCGTGTAAACGCCGCGTGATAATCCGCGCTGGTGAAGGCTTCCAGTGATTCTGTCTCATACAGGCCAAGGTATTTACGCTCTGCACTGACGGCCTGATAGCGCGTACCGCTTAAAAAGCCGGTGATGGCCACGCGCTCTTCAACGTGCTCACGATCGTACCACTGGTTAAAATCCGCTTCGTCTTCAGCGCCGACATTGGTCGCCACAAACAGCATGCCGTGGGGTTGTGTCATGTTCATTTACTCCGGTTAAGGGCAGTTTCTACGGCAAGCGACCAGCTGACTAAGCGGGCATCATCACCGTGAAGGGAAGCAAGGCTCAGGCCAACTGGCGCAGTGCCGCTTTGATGGCAGGGTAAAGAGAGGGCGCAGCCATCCAGCATGTTGATGACGCTGGTGTTACGCAGCATCAGCGCGTTGATCTCCATGTAACGCTGTGGATCCTCAAGCGATTCAATAGTGGGAGCGATACGAGGCACGGTGGGCATCAGCAGCGCATCAAAACCAGCCAGCGTCTGATTAACCCGCTGTTGCCACTCTGCACGTTGCTGATATAACTCTGCGGCATCCTGTTCGGTCAGCAGGCTGCCGCGCTGCACCCGCACCAGCACTTGCGGATCGTAAGCATCCGGCCGTTCGGCTGCGCTACGCTGATGCCACTGCCAGGCCTCAAAGGCCGTGATGCCGCCGCGCGCATTCATCACGTTCAGTTCGTTCAGCTCAGGAAGTGGCAGGTCAACCAGCGTGGCACCGGCATTGCGTAAAACGGCAATGGCTGCCTGCCACGCCTGCGTCACCTCTTCATCCATATCGTCCAGCACGCGCGTCTGCGGAATGGCAAAGCGCGCCTGACTAAGGTCGCGTTCTTCAATCACCAGAGGATAACCGGCAATAATGCTGTCGAGCAGCCAACAGCTGCGGACGTCATGTGCAATCACGCCGATGCTGTCGAGTGATACGGACAACGGCAGAGTACCTGTCTGATCAATACGACTGGCAGTAGGTTTGAAGCCGGTCAGACCACACAGTGCCGCTGGAATGCGGACCGAACCTCCTGTATCAGTCCCCACAGCCCCCAGGCACATACCATCGGCAACCGCTACGGCCGCACCTGAGGATGAACCGCCAGGGATACGTTTCTCTTCGCGCCGCCAGGGATTAGCAGGCGTTCCGTAATGTGGGTTAATGCCTAATCCGGAAAAGGCGAACTCGGTCATATTGGTTTTTCCAACGATCGCGGCACCTGCCTGCTTCAGTCTTCCGACCATGCTTGCGTCAGCCGTGGCTAAAGGCGCATCAGCCAACAGACGCGAACCGGCGGTGGTCGCCTCACCCTGAACGTCAAAGAGATCCTTTATGCTGATCGGGAGACCATCGATTGGGCTTTGTTCTTCCTTCAATGCCCAGCGCAATCCCGCCTGCTGAGCCTGAGTTTTTGCCTGCTCCTCATAGCGGCGCAGGAAGACTCGTGTGCTTTCACCAGCAGGATCGCTGGCCGCCTTCAGGGCAGCTTCCGTGAAGGTATCAGGCCGGGATGTTCCCGCCTGGAGTTGCTGACTTGCCTGCCATAGTGTGGTCATCGCTCAGTTCCTCATGCCACGACCGGCAGCGCGCCGGTACAGTAATGATGTTCGAGCGTCCGGCCCAGAATCGGGTCGTGCAGCGCCATGCGGAATTCGCTGGAGGGACGGATACCACCAATGGCCCCCAGGGTGCCGCAGGACATGGCAAACCCTTCTTTCACTGAGCCGTCACCTAAATAGCGGGCCAGCAAGTCGGGCGGGGTTAAAAGTGAAGCCAGAGTACCCTGCTGATAGATCACCCACTCGCCCTGCTCTTTGATCCAGGAAGTGAGTTCGAGTGCATCCCAGTGCCCGGTCACCTCGCTCATGCGCCATGCGCCGGAAGCCACCGGCTTGATGCAGGCCTGCTTGGAGAGAGCCACGCTGAAGGTTTCAAGATGCCGATCGGTGTGATCGGAGATAAGTGAGACCCAGTACTCTCCGTCGTGAAAGAATACGAAGGGTTCAGCTTCGCCAGACGTTTCGTTACCGACGACTTCCAGCTGGCTTTGCTGGCTGATTTGATTGGTTGCCACGCGATAAAACAGAGGCACTGCACCCGGAGCGGGCACACCCAGCGCTTCCAGCTCCCTGATATGGTGCAACACGGCTTCCTGATCCCGGCCTACCCAGCCTGCGATCACGAAATGATTTATCTCAACATCCAGCGTGGTGGTGGCTTTGGCGTCTGTATTGAACTGAAGATGCATAGGGAGATTCCTCGCTTGAAAATTACAGTGAAATTTCACAGTAATTCTAAACTAGCGATTTTCATGCCATCTTTTTGTGTAATATGTCTCAGAAGCTAAAAAAGGAATGTTGCGATGAATGATTCGATTACCGAAGGTGTGAACCTGCGCAGCCGTGAAAGAACGTTATCCCTGAACGATCAGGCCTATCTGGCTTTCAGGCACCGGCTGATCACCCTGCGCTATAAACCGGGTGAATATCTCAATACCGCTCAGGTGATGGACGATCTGAAAATGGGCCGCACACCGGTCAACCAGGCTGTTCACCGGCTGGCCACCGAAGGACTTTTGCAGATTATCCCCCGCAAAGGGGTGATGGTGGCACCGCTGTCGATAGATGATGCGCTGGAGTTGATTGAAGTACGCCTGGTCAATGAGACACTTTGCGTGCAGCTCGCCAGCCAGAAGGTCAATGCGGAGCACATTACTCAACTGCAGGGTCTGAATCAGGATATTGCGGCGGCAGGCAAAGCTCGCGACAGGGAAAAAATGATGCTGCTGGACCGGGAGTTTCATCAGGTGCTGGCAGACATCGCGGGCAATCGCCGACTCTCCGATATTCTCAGCATCATCCATGCGCAGGCACAGCGGTTCTGGGCCACCACGCTGTCGAGCGTGACGCATATGGATGAGGTGATTGCGGAGCACAACGCCATTATCAGGGCGCTGGAAGAGGGTAACTCAGAACAGGCTTCTGAAGCCGCGCGTGCTCATATCAGGTCGTTCAAGTCTGCGCTACTGACTACCTGAGAAATCTGCGGACAGAACAGGGTGGCGGATGGCCGGATGAAACCCGGCCCTGTCACCGCGAATCAAAACAGATCGGTTTTTTCTACCGGCAGCGTAAACCAGAAGGTGCTCCCTGCCCCCTTTCTGTTCTCTGCTTTCAGCTCACCGCCATGCTTTCTGATGATCTCCGCACTGATGGTCAGCCCCATCCCCATTCCCTGCGCTTTAGTGGTGTAGAAAGAATCAAAGATTTTTTCAACAACCTCTTCTGAAAGACCGGTACCGGTATCCGATACTTCAAAGCGGACCGTTTCATTATCGGGACTTGAAGATGACAGCGTCAGCATACGCATCTCCTGCCCGTTCTCATCCATCGCATCAATGGCATTGAGAACCAGATTAAGCAGCACCTGCTGGATTTGCACCCGCTCACAGAATACGGTGTCACTTTTTGCATGGAAATTTAACTCCAGCGAAATCGCCCTTCTTTCAAGCTCCATCCTTGAAAGAGACAGGATATCCCTGGCCAGCAGATGAAGGTTTGCCGGGGCAAATTCTGCCGTATTATTCCGGGTCAGCCCCTGTAGCCCACGAATGATATCGCCGGCCCTTTTCCCCTCACTGAGTATTTCGTTCAGGCTCAGTGCGGCTTTTTCCACATTGGCAGGATCCTTTTTCAACCAGCGCAGACTGGCCCCGGCGTTGGCCACTATCGACATCAGCGGCTGATTGATTTCATGAGCAATCGAAGCAGTAAGCTGCCCGACGGTTGTAGCCCTGGAAACGCGAGCCAAATCGGCCTGAGCAATCCTTACGGCATCCTCAGCCTGACGTTCGGGGGTGATATCCGATAAGGTGCCGAAATATTCCGCCAGTTCCGGCCAGCTCTCGACCGGATCGCCAATGCCTTTGATATAGCGACATTCGCCATCATCCCTGATGATACGAAACTCGGCCTGCATGCTGATGCCCTTTCTGACGCTAGTTTCTATCAGTACCTTCAGCCAGGAAACATCATCAGGATGAACTCGCGTCAGGAATTCACTCATTGAGGTGCTGTTCTGTCCATCCGGCAGGCCCATGATGCGCTTGTACTCATCTGAGATAAGCTGAACGTCGGTATCCAGATGCCAGTGCCATGTGCCGGTATGGCTGATTTTCTCACCGAGCATCAGGGAGGTCTGACTGGCACGCAGCTGCTTCTCCACCCGCCTGCGATGGTTGTTTTCATCCAGCAGCTTCGCATATAACCGGGCTGTTTCCAGCGAAACGGCGGCCTGAGCCCCCAGCATTGACACCACCCGCGATTGCTCAGCGGTAAACACATCCGGCATTAACCTGTTCTCAAGATACAGCACGCCCGTCATGCGGGCCTGTTTGAACATGGGGACACACATAACGGCAGCCCCCGACGCCACCAGATAAGGATCCTGACTGAACGGGCTGAATATTTCAGGCTTGCCGGTGCGGATTTCCTGTCCGGTACGGATCACCGCAGACAGCAGCGACAGCGGCATATCAGTGGCGACGGGAGTCTGATTGACAATTTTAACCTTGATACCCTGGGAGGTGGTCATCGCGCTGGCTTCAATCTCAGGAGTACCGCCATCATGCAGGCGGATCAGCATACATTGCTGGGCACCAGCCCTTTCCAGCAGCATCACCATCAAGGTGTTGATAAGCCGGTCCAGGTTGATCTCTTCAGTCAGTGCACGAACGGCAAGGATGACGCTCTCTAAATCGCTGATGGCTGCATTCTGTTCATATGACATCGTAGTGAAGGGCAATCCCACGCCTGAAATCACAAGATGCGGATGTTTTGATTCCAGGTCCCGCACTTTTGCCGTTGCGCCCCAGCGCTCCCAGGCATGAATGGCCCCTTTGATATAGGCTTCTGCCGCAACCCGTAACCCGTTTGAGAGGGCAAAAGCAGCGGCAAGCTCATGCGCCAGACCGTTAATGGGGTGAAACTGCCCCTCACGGGAAAGCGTTATAGCCGCTTCATACAGCGACCCTGCCTGTGCACTCTTGCCCTCCAGCCGGTGCATTTCAGCACTCAGTAAAGCTTCCTTATCGGCAAAGGTTTTCACATTTTCGGTCGTCCAGGTCACAATTTTTTCATAGTGACGCTGTACGGCCTGCCGCTTTGACCCGGTATATTCACCGGGCTTCAGCGGGACAGTGATGCTGAGGGCGCTGTAAAGGTGGAAATCAAGCATGTGAGCATGGCCCGGAAGGGTTTCAGTCAGCAGCGCCCCCTGCTCAAAACAGAGGCCGGAACAGCTGTACTCGCCCGCAAAGAAATGCGCCATGCCCTTGTAGAGCCACATCCAGAACTGCATCAGCGAGATGGGTTCAACGGCGACTTCCGGCCTGACAATTTGTATGGCACGCGGCGTGAAGTGGGTTCCTGAAAACACAGTGGCCGTAGGGGTACGGAGAAATGAGACATAATCACGCTGCAACTGCAGGATGATTTCCACATCCTGATACTGAGACTTTCGGACATAGACCAGGCCACGCTCTATTGAGGTCTGAACACCCTCCAGGTGATCGCCACGGGTCAGGTAATTCATGATCAGATGGCGTAAAGCGAGGCAGGCAGAGGTGCGATCGCCATTAGCCACGGCGGCATCAAACGTCGCTTTGGCACAGTCGATGGCATAAGTTACCGGCATGGTCCAGATACTGACCTGATCCAGAGGCAACAACGTCCGGGCTTTGAAGCTCGTAAAATCATGTTTATACACCAGCTCTCTGGCCAGCAGCGTACTGGCAAAACCCCGGCTGTACTCATCATAGTGATCGCCGCAGAGCACGCCATACCAGGATAATGCAAAGGTTGAAGCGCCGGTCACTCCCTCGTCCAGGGTGATATGAAGCATTTTACAGATAATCATAAAATGCAGACGGGGGCAGATAAAGGCG
This sequence comes from Erwinia sp. E_sp_B01_1, assembly GCF_036865545.1. Lineage (NCBI taxonomy): Bacteria > Pseudomonadati > Pseudomonadota > Gammaproteobacteria > Enterobacterales > Erwiniaceae > Erwinia > Erwinia sp. E_sp_B01_1. The sequence continues at coordinate 2,330,022 of NZ_CP142208.1, forward strand.
GCAAACATACTGGCACTGGCCAGAAGGTTCATTACAGCTTCGGTTTCGCGGCTGGCTAATAAAGGCAGAGAACGGAAACGGCTGTAGGGATTTTTCCCGACGTGCTGTTTCAACCTGATCCTGGCGACATCACACTCCTGCTTCTCAGGAAATTGTTGAAGCTGGATCCCAAAGACCGCAAGCCAGGACAAGGCGGTTTCCAGCGCCAGCTGATGATCGGACTGCCGCATATGAATTTCAGCCAGCAGGCAGACAGCTACAGCTTTGTCAGTTAATTCCCCCGGCGCGCTGATGAGTTGATTGCATAACTCCAGTGCTTCACACAACTCTCCCTGAAGGAATCTGCACTCGGCCTCTTCAAGAAGAAAAACAAAGGTTTCATTACGGCTTAAAGCCACGTCAAACTTATGAGCCACCCGAATATAACGTAGTGAAGAGGCGTAATCTCCGGTGTTCTTTGCCCTGCGTGAGGCAAGCAGGATCAGTGCGCGATAGTGAGTGACCTGCGGACGGATTAGCCCGACATCCGTAATGGATGAAAGATGATGCACGGTTCTGAACAGCGCTTCATTACCCGACTCTGCGGCTACCTGCTCTGAAAGCCTTGATGCGGCCCGGAGATGAAGCCAGTCTTTATCCCCTGAGCTGTTCAACATCAAAACAGCCTCATGAACCCTGTCGTGGGTAAAAGCATATTTGTCTGCTGTCAGCGTAATGAGCCTGCCGGTCACTGCGGGATATAAGAGGATGCGAAGGTTATCAGCATCAAGGTTCAGAACGTTGGTAAGCAGAGCAATGTCGCCAGAACCCCCCAGGCAGGCCATATCGCTGAGCAGCATGCGCGTCTCACCGGGAATGCCTTCCAGCTGTTGTACTATCCGGCTGGCAACATTCTCAGCGTAATGACAACGCTGTATTGCCTCCCTGTTATAGCTCCATTTCGCCGGGTATGTTTGCAGGTTAATCAGCCCGTCCTGAACCGCCTGCCTGAAAAACTCCTGAGTGAACAGCGGATTACCGCCGGTCTTTTCATGGATAAGCTGAGCCAGGTCCAGCGTGGAGGCCCTTTTTACATGGAAGATCCCGCTTAACCAGCATGCAATATTTTTTACTGAGAGAGAAACCGGAGTGATCATCACCGTGCGGGAAGCTGACTGATGAAGTTTTTCCAGCTGCGTTCCAGTCAGCGCATCCGGAAGAGAGGCGACATCTCTGTGAGCAACCACTAACATTACCGGAATCTCTTCACCCTGACTCAACAGATGCTGGAGCAATTCCAGACTGGCCTGATCGGCCCAGTGAATATCATCAATAAATATCACCAGCGGCCGGCCCGGCATAACGAAAGCCCGGGCCATATTGCAGGCCATGTTGTGAAACTGTTTGCGCGCATCCGGCGAGTGAACATCAGGCGGTATGCGCGCCTTCTGTTCCATCAGTGCGGCCATTTCCGGGATAAAATGCGCCGCCAGTCCTGCATAATCGCCCAGAAGCCTGCCGAAATGCGCGCGCCATCGCGCCACGTCACTGGCGGGCAGACCCAGAAGCGTTAATACCAGAGAGCGAAAAGCGGTTATCAGCACGGCGTAGGGTAATACCGGTGCGTGCCGGTCGGCTTTCACCATCGTCACCAGCAATTTTTCCTGCTGAAGTAATTTAAGCGACGAAGCAATCAAAGATGACTTGCCGGTTCCTGGTGCGCCAGTGATAACAACTAACGCAGGAGATCCGGTACGTTTTGTTTCTTCAAAAGCGGCCAGGACGTCGACTGCCTGCGGATGTTCAGTAAAAAGACGGTCTGAGCTTAACCCTGTCTGCTGCGTATCCTGCAAGCCGGGTATAAACAACTCAATCTGACCCTCCGCAGTGATTGTTGACAGGCACCGGTGGAGATCGGCCTGAAGGCCTTCAGCCGTCTGATAGCGTTGCTCAGGTGATTTAGATAACAGCCTGAGAATAATGGCTGACACCACGGCTGGCACATCAGGCCGAATAATGTGTGGGGGAACCGGTTCAGAAGCGATGTGATGATGGACCCACTCGGCAAGGCTGCCATCCGGCGCACCGAACGGCAGTTTGCCGGTCAGCAATTCGTATAAAACGATGCCGAGGCTGTATAAATCACTCTGAAAGGTCACCTGGCGGGTCGTACGGGTCGTATGTTCAGGCGACATATAAGCCAGAGTGCCGCTGATAGCTGGCGGTCTTGGCTGCTCATCTGTCGCTTCGCCTGATGATGAAAGACCAAATCCACGCAGACGCCAGCTGTCATCATCAAAAATAAAGAAATTCGCCGGTTTGATGTCCGCGTGCACAATCCCCTGCCGGTGCGCACAGCTTACGACTGCGCAAAGCTGGATGGCGTTATTCAGGTAAATAGCCAGCGGCGCAGGAGGCTGGTCAAGTAACCCGACCAATGTCCGGTAGGAAAATGCGGGATAGAGCAAAGCGTACCGCCCAAAGTACAATGCCTGCCCGCAGGCTTTCACCGCCCAATCTGATGTCAGCCTGTCACGCAACTGATATTCATTTTTTAGTAACTGCGTAACCTGAAAAAGGTATTTCTCGCTGGATGGGGTCGCCAGGTTGAATATCTCACCCGTATTGGGATCTTTGCACTGGCACCATTCGATATGCCCCACCTTCACCAGAGACGTTATCATCAGCCCGTCTGCCAGCGGCAGGACTTCGGTATCCGATAACGGCTGTGCCGGAGAGGTCGTTTTCATAGTTGCTTATCCCGCAGGCAGAGTTTTGTCTGGATATGTGAAAATAACGCTTCAATATCAATGGGTTTTGGCATAAAAGCCAGGGCGCCAAGGCTTATTGCATACCAGAGCATATGTTCATCACTCTTGCCTGAAATAATAATGCCCGGTGGGTTTTCAAGCCGCCGCGTTAGCTGGCTGAAAAGCTGAAAACCGCTGATCCCTTTCAGTTCCACATCAATGATAAACAACGCGGCCTTTGCCATCGCAGTTTCGTCATCAAGCAGTGCTTCTGCTGACTCGAAAGTCAGAGTTGAGTAGCCTTCTGACTGAAGTAAATTACTCAACCCACTACGGATTGACTGCTCGTCATCGACGATGACAATGCACTGGGGCAGCTGCATGCTGTTTTTATCCTTAGATAGTACCGACACGAACATGCCGGCTTTCCTTATGGCTTTTTTATCTGAAGGCGGAGAAGAATTCACACCCATACCGCAGTGTATGGGACTTTTTATAACCTTACTATTATCTCTGCGTATACCTGTTTATCTGTACAGGCACTGCGTCAAATGTCGGTTCAAGGCGTTTTCCGATTACACGCTCGATAATAGCAAAGCGAGGAGGGGAAATAGTTCAGATGTGCTGTATACGGTCGATAAATGAGGTTGCGCGAATGAGCACTCTCTTCAGCGAGAAAAACAGAGAGAGGCAGACCGGGTGAGCCTGACTCTCTCTGCGCCTTCGCAATCAATTTATGTCGACTAACTCACGAGCGGATAAAGGCCAGCAGGTCTTCATTGATCGCATCAGCATGGGTGGTGTGCATGCCGTGAGGAAAGCCAGGATAGACCTTCAGCGTGCTGTCTGACAGGAGTTGATCCTGCAGTAAAGCCGCATTCTTATAAGGAACCACCTGATCGTCATCTCCCTGAAGGATCAGCGTCGGCACAGTAATCGCCTTTAAATCTTCCGTCTGATCGGTTTCAGAAAAGGCTTTAATCCCTTCGTAATGGGCTTTGGCACTGCCGATCATTCCCTGCCGCCACCAGTTCTGGATGGTGCCCTGAGAAACCTTCGCCCCTTCCCGGTTAAAGCCATAGAAGGGGCCGGAAGCGACATCAAGGTAGAACTGGGCGCGGTTTGCGGCCAGGCCCGCCCGAAAACCGTCAAAAACCTCCAGCGGCGTACCGCCAGGATTGTTTTCGGTTTTCACCATCAATGGCGGTACAGCGCTGATCAGCACCGCTTTTGCCACCCGACCCTGGGGTTGTCCATAGCGGGCGACATAACGGGCAACTTCGCCCCCTCCCGTGGAGTGCCCTATATGGACTGCATTATACAAATCCAGATGTTCAACTACGGCTGAAACATCCGCTGCGTAATGGTCCATATCATGCCCGTCACTGACCTGATCCGAACGGCCATGACCGCGCCGGTCAATGGCGATGACACGGAAACCTTCTGCCAGGAAAAACAGCATCTGGTTGTCCCAGTCATCGGCACTCAGTGGCCAGCCGTGGTGGAAAACAAGGGGCTCTGCCTCTACCGGCCCCCAGTCTTTGTACCAGATATTTACGCCATCATTCGTCGTGACAAATGCCATAGAAGTGACTCCTTCAGTTGAGAGAAACGTTCGATTACATTCAGACTTCTGAATCTCAGGGCTTTAACCGGTTGCCTTCAACGGCGTGCGCCGGAAGTGGGTACAGGGACTTCAACGCGTTCCATCGCAATCGGAATACTTTTATAAGCCGGTATTCCGCTCCTGGTGTCGTGGCTGTCCAGCGGCACCAGAACATTCGCCTCCGGATAATAGGCGCCAACCGATCCGGAAGCCATATCGATTACCACGACTGTCAGATTGTCCAGACGCCGCGTTGTCGGGTTACCTTCAAAATCCAGGGCGACAACATTGACCCGATCGCCGACGCGCAACTGGCGTTGTTCCGCTTCATCTGCGTTGATAAAAAGCACATCCCGTCTGCCGGTAACGCCGCGATATCGATCGTTCAGGCCGTAAAGTGTGGTGTTGTACTGATCGTGGCTGCGCAGAGTGGTCAGGACGAGATCATGGCACTTCAGGGATCGCGGGTCTTCATTGATCCCCTGCATGATCCTGAATTCTGCCTTGCCTGAGGGGGTATTCCAGACGCGCTCCGAGGCGGTGTTTCGTAATCGGAAACCGCCGGGCTTTTTCACCCGCTCGTTGAAATTCTCAAAGGCAGGAAAGACCGCTTCAATGGCGTCCCGGATAAAACTGTAGTCGCCGGTCATCTTATCCCAGTTGATCACGCTGTCCGGTAACGTCGCCTTTGCCAGTCCAGCCACCAGCGCCGGTTCTGATTTAAGCCAGGGTGAAGCGGGTTTTAATGAGCCCCGTGAAGCGTGCACCATGGACATGGAATCCTCAACCGTAACGCTTTGTTCACCTGAAGCCTGCAAATCAATTTCGGTACGGCCAATCACCGGTAACAGATAATTATGCTTGCCCAGCAGCAGATGAGAGCGGTTAAGTTTGGTCGCCATATGCACCACCAGATCCAGCTTACGCATGGCCGGGAAAGTGACCTGTGGATCGGAGATCGCTTCAGCCAGATTACCGCCGAGGCAAAGTAATGCTTTGGCCTGCCCGTCCCGCATCGCCTGAATGGCCGCAACGGCGCCATGACCATGATGTTGTGGCGGCTTAAAACCAAAGACCTGCTCTATGCTGTCCAGCAACGTTTGCGAGGGAATTTCCGTGATCCCTACAGTACGATCGCCCTGGACGTTGGAATGGCCCCGCAGGGGACAGATGCCAGCGCCCTTTTTACCTATGTTCCCACGCATCAGCAGCAGGTTAGCGATCTGCTGGACATTTTCCGTGCCGTACTGGTGCTGGGTGATGCCCATGCCGTAACAGATAATAGTGCGCTCAGCATCCGCATAAAGGCGGGCGATATGCTGGATCTCCTGGCGATCCATTCCGGATACTTTGATGATATGTTCCCACTCTGTAGCATCCAGATCGGCCTTAAGTTGTTCGAATCCCTGTGTGTGCTCGCGGATGAAGGCGTCATCTATAACACCAGGCTCTCCTTTTGCCAGAGCCTCTTCGTGCATTGTCAGCAAGATTTTCATCACGCCTTTCAGCATCGCCGCATCGCCACCCACACGAACTTTATAATAGGTGGACGCGAGTTCGGTAGAGCTTAACGACAGCATCTCGATCGGGCTTTGCGGAGAGGTAAAACGCTCCAGCCCTCGCTCCCGCAGCGGGTTGACAGCCACGATTGTGGCACCGCGTTTAGAGACCTCCCGCAGTGTCCCCAGCATTCTGGGATGGTTGGTACCAGGATTGTGGCCGATACAGAGAACCAGATCGCAATGGTCAAAATCGTCCAGTTCCACCGTGCCTTTGCCTACGCCAATGGATTCAGGCAGGCCGACGCTGGTGGGTTCATGGCACATGTTGGAGCAGTCAGGAAAGTTATTAGTGCCGTATTCACGGGCGAAAAGCTGCCAGAGAAAGGCGGCTTCGTTTGAGGCGCGACCAGAGGTGTAAAACTCGACGCTGTTGGGATCTTCATAGCTGCGCAGATGCTCGCCAATCTCTTTAAATGCGGTTTCCCATTCCACGGGCTGATAAGTATCCGTAGCCTCATCATATTTCATCGGATGAGTCAGCCTGCCTTCGCCTTCGAGTTCCAGTGCATTACGCTGCCACAGTTCGCTGACCGTATGCGCGGCAAAGAAATCGGGCGTGGTCCTTTTGCTGGTGGCTTCCCAGGAGACGGCCTTGGCGCCATTTTCACAAAACTCAAACGAGGATGCATGTTGTGGATCGGGCCAGGCACAGCCCGGACAGTCAAAGCCCTGTGGCTGATTGACTTTGAATAAGGCAATCACATCCTGCTTTACCGACATTTGTCCACGTATCGCGTCAGCAACCGCTTTAAGTGCCCCCCACCCCCTGCAGAACCCCCATAGGGTGCGATGCCAGTAGTCCGGTTATTATTTTTCATTGCCACACCTTATCTTTTTACCAGGTTCTAAGCCTGGTACAGGATCGGTAAAATGGTGGAGCAAAACCCCAGTGAAAGCTGGGTTAAGAATCTCAAAATGTTTCTGCTGGCTTTACAGGGAGATGGCTTCATCGCTCATCCCCGGTCCGGGCCAGCAGGAAGGAGTGAGATTTTTTACTGTTCAGCCCTGCTCAGCAGGCGTCTGGCGGATTTACTGGCCTGGCTTATCAGCGAATGCACATCCTGTTGCTGCATATGCCCGTCCTGTTTAACGAGGATGCCATCGACCATTACCGTGGTGACGTTTTCTGGTCGGGCAGAATAGACAATCAGCGCTGCCGGATCGCCACCGCCAAAACCACTTAAATTCAACGCGTCCGGGTCAAGGATCTGGATGTCCGCCCGTTTACCCCGCTCCAGTGAGCCGGTTACCGCCGAAAGCCCCAGCGTATCAGCACCATGCCAGGTTGCCAGTTCCAGCAGCTGGCGGGCATCCGGACTGGTCTCATCTTTAGTTGCTCCACTTAACGTTAATGCTGCCAGCCGTAATGTGGCAAACATATCCCCGCTGCCCGCCAGTGCATTGCCGTCTATCCCCAGCCCTTTGCGTGTTACCCTTGAGAAATGGTCGAGCCGGGTCAAACCATAGCCGACCCGCTGTTCGCTAATCGGCGTTAAAGCCAGACTTCCACCCGCCTTTTCAAGCGCCGCAAGCTGAGCCTGGGTAGCCTCCGTTGCGTGAACTACCGTTAACGACGGATTAAGAAAGCCGCGTTTTATCAGGGCATTGAACATGGCATTCGCCTCCCCGCTGACGTGAACCTGCACCGGGAGGTTGTGGTGCCTGGCGAAGCTGAACTCTTTATTACGCATAGCCCAGTTATTTTCATCCTGTAGCTGACGTGGTAAGCGCCACCCCAGCCCAAGCTTAACCCGGTCATCTGGCTGCTGCTGCTGCACCAGGCTCAGCAAATGATCCGTATCTATCGGGTGCTTTGTGGTTTTATCCGGGCCGCCGTAATACATAAGAGCGCGAATACCGGAGTCTTTCAGCGCTTTCAGCCCGGCATCCCCCCACTCGGGTCCTCTGATATTGTCGAAAAAGTCGCCGCTGGTGGTGATCCCGCTGGAAAGTAACTCCACTGCGCCACTGTACATTGCCGTATAGATATCAGCAGGATGCATACGAGCCCCCAGTTTGTTGCTGACTGGGAAAAATTTGCCATCCTGATTGCGAAACTGCCCTCGCATAGTGGTCACCCAGAGGTGTGAATGAGTATCCACAAATCCGGGTAGAACAAATTTTCCATTTGCATCTATTATCTGGCGTCCTTCAGTCGGGAGATTTTTACCGATCTCAGCTATCCGGCCCTGGCGAATTAAAATATCGCTGTCAGGCAAGTCGATACTGCCTGGTTTTAGTGGCATTACATAGCCATTTTTTATAACAATATCAGTTGATTGCTGTGCAAACAAAGGCGAGGTGGCTGCTCCGGTGAGCATTACCGCCAGTAAACATAATCTCTTCATCAGCTTCCCCGTCAATTTCATTAAAAGATAAAACAAAATGAAACGTACATTTTATGATAGGAAATATTTGCTTTTATGAAGCTGTAAAAGAGAAGAAAGGCCAGCTTTCCGTTCCATATGTGCTATAGGAGTAAGAAACCGCAGCGCGGCATGCCAGCAGTTAAGCCCCAAATCCACCGTCTATGGTCAGTGCGGCACCTGTCACCATTGCTGCTTCCGGGCTGGCAATCCAGAACACCATACTGGCAACTTCACTGGCGTGAGCATGCCGTTTGATGGCCATTAAATTGTGCAGCGTTTCGTTCATCGGCCCTTCAGCCGGATTCATATCGGTATCTGTGGGGCCTGGCTGAACCACATTTACCGTGATGCCACGGCTGCCGAAATCTCTTGCCAGACCACGCACCATGCCCTGAAGCGCTGATTTAGTGGCGCTGTAGGCAGCCAGTCCCTGCACTGCGCTGCGATCGGCGTTGATCGAACCAATAAGGATAATCCGCCCTCCTTCATGCATCTGCCGCGCAGCTTCGACCGCTGCAAAATAGGGGGCGTGAATATTCACCCTGAACAACATCTCGATCTCATCCGCCTCGATCCCCAGCGGGTCTCCTGCACTCAGCAGGCCCGCATTAATAACCAGCACATCCAGTTCACCGGCATGATTCAGCGTTTCTATAAGGGCAGCACGATCGGACACATCCAGTTGAAGCCGGTGGCTGTTCGTCTCATCAGCGATAACCTGAGCCTTCTCAGGAGAACGGGCATAAGTGAAAATCACGTCATCCCCGCTCTCTGCAAAACGACGCACGATAGCTTCGCCAATGCCCCGACTGCCACCGATAACGAAAACCCTTCGGGCGCTTTTGATCTCTGGATAATCTGTCATGTTATTTCCTCTGATTCAGAGCCTACATTCAAAGATGATGCCGGTTGCGCAGCCGCATTGTCTGGCTTCACCGGCATCGTTAAGTTGGGCTGGCGTAATGAAGAGGTATCGCTGTTCATAAGCATCGGTGAGTATAGGAGACTTTAAGCGGCTGAGGTTTTACTGGCTCACAGTTTCAGCTTAAAGGGCCGTCGGTGGAACAAGTCAGCGCCTCCCAGGCGTCTATCCCGGCGGTATAGTCTGTGATCCTGTCGCGCACCAGGCTGAGCGCGTCGCTCCCTAACAGCAAATGTGCAGGCGGCGTCTCACTGGCAATCACCGCCAGCATGGCCCGCGCCGCTTTTACCGGATCGCCAGGCTGCCTGCCATTTTTCTCTTCCCTTGCCTTACGGATGGGATCGAATAAGGGATCGTAATCGGCAATTGTCCGGGCCGCGCGCACCATAGAGCGCCCTGCCCAGTCCGTGCGAAAAGATCCCGGGGCAACGGCAGTGACGGCGATATTGAAAGGCTTAAGCTCCTTCGCCAGCACATCTGAAATACCTTCCAGGGCAAACTTGCTGCCGCAGTAATAGGCGATACCGGGCATAGTAATAAATCCGCCCATAGAGGTGATATTGAGAATATGCCCGCGACGGCGTTCACGCATGGCGGGTAAAAGCGCTTTAATCACGGCTACGGCACCAAACACGTTGACGTCGAACTGCCGTTTCATTTCGTCCAGCGGCGACTCTTCCATGATGCCCTCATAACCGTAACCCGCATTATTGACCAACACTTCTACCGGACCAATACTGGCTTCCACTTCAGCAATCACACCGGGGATAGCCTCAAAATCGGTAACATCGAGGATACGGCCAAAAGCCCGCTCAGCATGCAGGGACTCAAAGGCTTCCCTTGCCGACTCGCTGCGTACGGTACCGACAACCTGATAACCGCAGGCAAGGGCCTCCTGCGCCAGAGCACGACCAAAACCGCTGCTGACGCCGGTGATAAACATAATTTTTGATGAAGACATACAAAACTCCTTCTGGTTAAGAGAAATGAATAATATTCTCTATGACACGGCGTTTTCAGACCCAATCTTCTCTGATGATTGCCTGTTTCTATGAGGACGTAGTGATATGAATCATCCGGACACCGCTGTTGAAAGCCAGAATTCCGCTCAGCAAAGCATGATTGACCTGTTACAGAAGCTGGCGCCGCAGGAGGGATATAACCTGACGCCGCTCCCCGGCGTGCGTTTTTTGCGTTCGGATCGCCCTCTTACACGCACCCCCGTCCTTTATGATCCCGGCATCGTGATAGTTTGTCAGGGGTGCAAACGGGGCTATTTTGGTGACAGGACTTACGTTTATGATCGGTTGCACTATCTGGCCGTGTCGGTCCCTGTGCCTTTTGTGATGGAAACCGATGCCTCACCGGAACATCCACTGCTTGCCCTGTATCTGCATCTGGACTTCAGGCTGGCGGCTGAACTGATAATCCAGATCGACAGACAAAGCGATGCGATGGTGACAGCCATTCCAGAAAGTATGATGTCCAGCCCGATGGATGCAGAGATGCAAACTTCTGTACTTCACTTTCTTAAGGCGATGAGTAAGCCGCTGGACAGTGTGATACTGGGACCGGCCTTGCTACGCGAGCTCTACTTTCGCGTTCTCACCGGGCCTCAGGGGAATGTAATGCGCTCGGCATTGGCTATGCAGGGTCAGTTTGGGAAAATTGGTAAGGCGTTACGGCGTATCCACGCAAATTACGCTAATCCACTGGATTTAACCCAACTGGCAGACGAAGCAGGCATGAGCGTACCCAGTTTTCACGCCCATTTTAAAGCTATTACCCGCACATCGCCGATGCAGTACGTGAAATCCACACGCCTTCATCAGGCAAGACTGCTGATGGTCCGGCAAGGCATGACCGCAGCGGTAGCCAGTCAGGCTGTGGGTTATGAAAGTCCGTCGCAGTTTAACCGGGAATTTAAGCGTTTATTTGGCCTTCCACCGGCTGAAGAGGCACGACGTAGGCGGGAAAACTTCGCCATCCCGCCGGCGCATTCAGCATCAGAGTTTGTGTCGTCCCATTAACAGGCTTTCAGGATGAAATTCGAATCAGTAAAGGAATATTGGCGGTGTAACCAAGGAAAATCTTAAAAAAACGGGGTAATTTTTGGCGTAATTCCTAACAGGTATAGCCCCGAGACAATTAACAGCTGCACTGATTTGGTGCCAATTATAACCATAATAAAAACCACCGGCATGACCACTAATTACTAAGTCAGCGCGGCAAATTTTGTTAATTTAAGTCAAATACGTGAGTCCGTTTGCGCTTAAGCCTGCTCGCGGCGCTTTAAAAGCGGGCTGATCCTCTCTGAAACACAGATTGCCCCCTGCTGATGCAATGCTTGTTAATGATAAAATCCGGTACTGAATTTATGGGTAGTTTCCCCACATCCGGACGCCATTAAACAGACCATCCATATGTTTCACTTTTGATAACACCTGAAAAAGGGCTGGCAGAGCTTTGCCCGATAACATTTCCTTATGATAGTCTACTGCCGCATACAGACTTATACCTTATTCAGGACGAAGAAAAAGAGCATGGCCATATTCACTTTGTTATTTTTAGCAATGGTTTGGGGTTTTATTAAGCTTGTCAGACTTTCCCGTACGGCACCTGTCAGCAAAGTGGTCAGGCAGGTTGTTTCCCTGTTTGATAAAGCACCGGCAGATTCAAAGCCGACATGGTCAGAAGACAATCTTAAAAAAAGTCAGTTTTTTTCTTATTAAATGCCCGCTGCCGGACTATGGGTCTCAATAAGGATTACACCAGTTTTGTTTTGGCCGACAAACAACAGCACACAAATTTGATTCGTTTTGCGGCCATTGCAGAACAGGCTGGCCACTCTTTAGAGATCCAGGCTCGTGCCGCAGCAGAGTTAATCTCTATGATGTGGGAAGTGGAATCCAGCAGAGAGAATTTATTCAGCGAGTAAATATACCAGCGTCCGTCATTGCAGTTAATTTTATTACCCTCTGACACTGGCCTGATGTCATGGAACCTGCATGCTTAATTTTTGCCCCCTTCAGGCCGGTGCTTTTTCCTGTTTTTTTAATCATGGTTATGCGAGTTTTATATGCGTTTAAATAGTATAGGGCGAAATGCTATCTGGATGATGTCCGAGAAGATCATTTCCATTTTTGGTCTTTTTTTGTGACCTCTTATGTAGCTAAGTACATTGGCCCCTCTTTATTTGGTGCGCTGTCGCTGGCAATGGCCGTGTTTCAGATAGTGCAGACCGTTGCTCAAATGGGCGGTGAAAATATCATTTTCAAACGCGTGGCCAAAAAGGTCGATTCGGGTGTTCGTCTGATCCGGGCCTCCTTTATGCTGCGCCTGATGCTTTATACTGTGCTGGCGATTCCGGTGGTTCTCTACTTCTGGTTCTCTGCTGACAAGACCGCTTTTGTATTCGCCATTTCAGTCGCTCTCGCCTGCCTGTTCAGCGCTATAGATGTGTATACCATCTATAACAACTCCACCCTCAGCTCCAAATACAACGCTGTTTCCAACGTTATCGGGCTGGTGATTGGGCTTGGCGTAAGGTACATCATCGCCAGACTGCAGCTCGACCCGATGCTGCTTGGTATCCCGATTGTGCTGACCACCCTGATCCCGTTCCTGATCAGAAGAGCCAGGTTCAGGCGCGATGCAGGTCATGTCAAACCTATCCATAAAGAGTGGCGAAAAAACTCTCTGGTTTATTCTAAATACATGTTGATGGCGGGCAGCGCCGTGATGCTTTCCAGCATTTCGGTGGCAATTTATACGCGCATCAATCTCTTTTTCATCTCTGAATTCACCGGAAGCTATCAGCTGGGTATCTATTCGGTAGCGCTGACGCTTGCCACCTCGTGGAGTTTCTTTGTCAACTCGGTAATTACCTCCTTCTATACCTCAATCTATGCTGAAAATGATGAGGCTACGGCAATGAAGCAGGCGGCAAAGCTCAACAGATATGCGGTGATCTTCTCTGCTTTCTTTGTGGGGTTCATTGTTATCTTCGGCAGGGAGATTATTCACCTGCTGTATGGCGATGAATATAAAGATGCCTATATCCCTGTGGTGATCCTTTGCGTAGGCACACTACTCTCCTCCACGGGTTCAGTGGCCTACAGGTACATCATTAAACATTCAGGCTATGCCTACTTATCTAAAAAAATGGTGGCCGTGTTCCTGATCAGCATCCCTCTTTCTTATTTCTTGACCCGATATTTTGGCATTACCGGCGCGGCAATAAGCGTGGTTGCAGTGGAATTTTTATCCCTGACGGTAATGAACTATTTTTTCAACAAAGCACTCATCCTGAAGTTGCATATCCTGACCCTGTCATTCAAAGGAGCTTGAAGTGAAGCGATTAAAAAATCTTGCTTTAAATAAAATGCCATGGAAGTTACGAGACAGTTATAAATACTACCGTGCTTTTGGTATGCTTCCCGATCTGAAGATACCGAAAACTTTCAATGAAAAAGTACTGTACAGAAAACGTTTCCTCTGCACGGACAATGAAAATTACACCATGCTGGCGGATAAGTTTCTGGTCAGGGAGTATGTGAAAAGCTGTGTCGGTGAAAAATACCTGATCCCTCTGGTTGAGCATTTTGACGATGTCCACTCGCTGGCGGATGTCGTCAAAAACCTCGAACACTGCGTGGTGAAACCTAATCATGGCGCGGGCATGGTCAAAGTCATCAACGATAAATTGAAAGAAGAGGAAGTCGCCGCGCTGCTGATTGAAGCTGAAAGCTGGCTGAAAACCGATTTTTCAATTCAGAGTTGCGAGTTCCATTATCAGAATATCAAAAGAAAACTGCTGATCGAAAAACGCATCGGTGATGGCGTAGCGGCCCTGACTGATTATAAGTACCACCTGTTTAAGCAACCAGACGGGTCAGTGTTCTTCGTGCTGCAACTCATTGATGACAGGTTTGAAGGCGCGCTCAGCCGCACCTTCTATATCAATAATTTTACCGAAGCCTATTCCGGCACGCATGAAATCGGAGAGGAACTTCTGCCTTTAGTTCAGCAAGGTCTGGAATTAAGCATAAAGCTACTGGGCGATCTTGAGTACGCCCGCATCGACTGGTATATCCATGAAGATGAACTCTACTTTGGCGAAGTCACCCTGACGCCTGCCGCAGGGTTTGGTATAGGGTATGGTCGCGATCTGGATGTGCTGATGGGCAATAAATGGCATATGTCGGATACCAGCAACCTCGTACCGGCCTGAGTTTAGCGGGATCTTTTCAGGCAGTGATTTGGTGTTCACCGGATCGCTGCCTGTTTTCGTTCAGGAGCCCCAATCTTTACTTTGATACGGCTATATAATTCACATGCCCGACTACGCCCCCGGCACCGCCATCTTTGGGATGATTAATGCCATCCGTGACGCCAATCGAAGGGAAGTCAAAAGGTGAGACCCCTTCTATACAGGCGACGTTAACGCCGTACTGCTGAGGATCGGAGCGACGCTGGTGGAAGGTATAGATGCCGCAGACGGCACAGAAGTAATGCGCAGCTTCACCCGTATTGAAACGATACTCCATAAGAAATTCTTTGCCCTTGATCACTTCAATCTGCCGGGCCGCGACCACTACCGCGCCGCGCATACGGCAAAATGAACAATTGCAGCGGCGCAGCGTATTAAAGCCATCGGTGAGATCGGCGTTGAACACCACGGCACCACAATGACACTGGGCAGATATTTTACCGCTCATAACACTCTCCCTGATTCAGTCAATGTACTAACAGAAGGATAGTCATCCTGGCAGAGGTTCGTGACAATTTTACCGGCAGAAAAAAACGCCGCGGTTCATAGAACGGCGGCGTATTGCTTATCCAAAGTAAGATTGAGCATCAGCCATGAATCGCCTTGGCGTCAAGGTTATAAAGCGTTGCCGTTGCGGCCAGCACATGCTGCTCGTCGTTACCCGGCTTATGGGATTCCACATCCGTAATATGATAGCCCACGGCGCCAGCCTCCAGCGCCTTCTTAACGATGGCATCGTTCAGCTCTTCCATTGAGGTTGCCCAACTCACCGTTGTCACGCCCACGGGCTGCATTGAGGCTATCTCACTCCAGGAGAGTCCTGAACGGATCAAAACAGGCTTGACGCTCTGAGGTGAAAAGATCGCTAAAACATCGCTAACCAGCTTTTTCATGGTCTTACTCCTTTCAGATGACTTCAAAACCGATGATCTGGCAAGGGTCAGGCTTTTTGATGATCGATCGGCCCAAATTCCCTTAACAGTCACAGCGTAAGCGCACGGCAAGCGTTGCCCGCGTCAGGAGTAATAAATACCTTTTGATGTTAATCGTTTTAGCTTTAATTGCTAATTAGGTGTTAATGAAACGTCTTACCCAACTCTTCAGGTAATTCAGGAAGATATTTTCATTTGATTACATTTTGGTGTGTTCTGACACCGGTCGATCGGGATAGCACGACCATTATGATCCGCAGGGCCTTAAAGGCATCTGCATACCTTCTGGTAAAAAAAAACCTGAACCCCGGAAGGTTCAGGCCTGATTCAGTTAGCGGGTTGAAGCCTTACCGGCGGCGGAACAAGGCAATGCTGCGCCCTTCCAGCACAAAATCCACCTCTTTGGTAATGACTAACCCCTGATTTGCTGTCTCTGAGGTGGTCAGCTCCAGCACCCAACCGCCCTCGCCAAACTGCGGGATACTGAACGGGACGTTGCCTTCAAACGGATTAAACAACATCAGCACATCGTGCCAGATACCTTCTTCCTGTTTGAGGTCGTTACGACCAAGATAAACGCCCAGCGTCGAGCCTTCATCCCACTGTTCAGACTGCTGGAACCCTCCCCCGGCGTTGAACCATTTGATATCCATACCGTCGCGCCAGCTCTCACGGCGCAGCAGCGGCTGTTTAGCCCGAAGCTTGATCAGCTGACGCGTAAACTCGCGCAGCGCCCCGGCAGAATCTGGCAGATTGTCCCAGTGAACCCACGAAATTTCGCTGTCCTGGCAGTATCCGTTGTTGTTACCCAGCTGGCTGCGGCCAAACTCATCACCCGCCAGCAGCATGGGCGTACCATGGGAGAAAATCAGCGTGGTGAGGAAGTTGCGTTTCTGCCGTTCACGTATGGCATTGATTTTTTCATCAGAGGTCAGGCCTTCAACGCCATAGTTGTAAGACCGGTTATCATTGTGTCCGTCGTTATTATCCTCACCGTTAGCGTCATTTTCCTTCTCATTGTAAGAAACGAGATCGTTAAGGGTAAAGCCATCGTGGGCGGTAATGAAATTGACGCTCGCCCAGGGGCGACGGCCACGCTGGTCGTAAAGATCGCCGGAACCCAGCAGGCGGGCGGCAAAATCGGTCGAAACGTTGTCACCTTTCCAGTATTCACGCACCGTATCACGATACTTGTCATTCCACTCTGCCCAGCCGGGCGGGAAGCCGCCTACCTGATAGCCGCCCGGACCGATGTCCCAGGGCTCACCAATCAGCTTGAGTTTTGACAGCACCGGATCCTGCATCACCGCGTCAAAAAAGCCGCTCCGCTCGGTAAATCCGTCCGGCTCCCGGCCCAGAATAGTGCCAAGATCGAAACGAAAACCATCGATATGCATGGATTCCGCCCAGTAACGCAGGGAATCCATAATCATCTGCAGCACGCGGGGATGAGAGGTATTAACGGTATTGCCGGTGCCGGTATCGTTAACGTAGTAGCGATGCTGGTCGGAAATTGTGCGGTAATAGGAGAAGTTGTCGATGCCTTTAAAGGAGAGCGTTGGACCAAGTTCGTTGCCCTCTGCCGTGTGGTTATAAACGACATCAAGGATCACTTCTATCCCGGCGTCATGGTAAGCCCGTACCATATCGCGGAAGCCCTGAATACCGTTGGGGCCAAAGTAACGCCTGGCTGGCGCAAAGAAGCCCAGCGTATTGTAGCCCCAGAAGTTTTTCAGCCCTCTGTCGAGAAGATGCTGGTCATCCGGGAACCAGTGAACCGGCAGAAGCTCGACCGAAGTGATGCCCATACTTTTGATATAGTCGACAGTGGCCTTGTGCCCCATGCCTTCATAAGTGCCGCGCAGCGCTTCTGGCAAAGCTGAATTAAGCTGTGTGAAGCCTTTGACATGGGCTTCATAAAGCACGGTTTCGGACCAGGGTATGCAAGGACGATTTTCATCGTGCCAGTCAAATTCATCGGGATCGATAACCTTGCACTTTGGCGTAAATGGCGCGCTGTCGCGCGTATCAAAGGTCAGGTCTTTGTCTTCATGCTGCATATCATAGGCAAAATGCGCTTCATTCCAGTCAAGGCTGCCTGAAAGTTCGCGTGCATAGGGGTCGATCAGCAGCTTATTGGGATTGAATCTGTGGCCGTTGTCCGGATCAAAGGGGCCATAGACCCGATAGCCATAAAGCGCGCCAGGTTGCAGATCCGGAACGAAGCCGTGCCAGACTTCATTGGTATATTCGGGTAGATCCAGTCGGGTGATTTCAACCTCTCCGGACGGGTCGTAAAGGCATAATTCAACTCTCTCTGCGTTGGCTGAAAACAGCGCGAAATTGACGCCCTTACCATCATAATTAGCCCCTAAACGAAGGCTGTGACCTGCCGTGATCTCATAAGGCTTACCTTCTGACATGCTTTACTCTCCATGGATACTCTAATTACGCACGAAAGCGATTTATAAATCAGGTTAATCAATTGAAAGTATGGAAGGGGTCAGCTTCCCGGTATCCTCCAGCGTGATACGGTTAGTCAGGACGCGCTCTTCACCGGTGATAACATCCCGATAGCGACGATTAGCCAGGCGTTCGGGCAGGACGATTTCCGTCCCGTTCCAGAGCGTTGTCGGGGTTTCGCAAAATGTTTCATTCAGCAGACCGAAGACAAGACGGGGAACGATAACGATCAGGGCATCCTCATCATCCACCCGCGCCCAGGCCAGAATATGATCCGCCCTGCTGCCAGTGATGGTGAGAGGTAGATAATCACCGTGACTAAACAGATTCGGCTTCTTTTGACGTAAAGGCAAGAGCTTCGCAATAAGGTGCTGTTTCAGTCGGCCACTCAGCCAGGCTTCATCAACCGGAGGGTCGACAATATTATCCTCAGCCAGCTGCTGCTGAAGCAGGGCAAAATCCGGCTCTAGGCGGTTGTCAGGATCGACAAGGCTGAAATTCAGCCCCTCGCTGCCCTGATAAATATCCGGCACGCCTGGTGCGGTCAGTTTGATGGCCGTCTGGGTCAGGCTGTTTACCAGGCCTGCGCGGATAAATGGCTGCAATGCGCTGACGAAATCCTGCAGGAAAGCCTGGTTGTCCGGTGAAAAGAGATGACGGGCATAGTCAAACACGGCCTGTTCATAGGCTTCGTTATTGTCGGCCCAGTCTGTGCGCAGCTTCGCTTCACGCAGCGCTTTTTCCAGGTAGGCCAGGAACCGTGTCTCCAGCGCTTTCAGCCCTTCTCTGTCATCCGGGCCGAGTGTGGCAGGCCAGACGCCGGCCAGCGCCTGGAAGATCATCCATTCAATACCCGGTCGCGGTGCCGGACCATCGTCAAGCTGCACCACTTTTGCACGGTTAATCTGGCACCAGCGGGTGAAGCACTCCGTCCAGCGTTCCGGTGCTTCCGTCAGCGTGTAAAGCCGCGCACGGGCATCCTCACCCCGTTTGGTATCATGGGTTGAGGTACTGGTGATGGCATCAGGCTGACGTTCGCGCCGGATCTTCATCTCTTCATGGAAGCGTTCAGGGGAGAACGAACGCGGTAGCGGCTCTGCACCAACTTCATTCAGCCCCAGCGCCATATGCAGGCGGAAGAATAAGGTATCTTCCACGGATTTTGCCATCAGCGGGCCGGTAAGTTGCTGAAAGCGGGTACGGAAAGAGGCCGCGTCAGCTGAAGATGCCTCAGAAACCTTGCCAGACATGATACGGGTCAGAAATTCCAGCGCTTCAGGATCGGGCGCGTTAGTACTGGCCGTGACCTGCTCAACCACTTTTTGCAGTAACGCAGTGTCGGCCGGGGGCAACCCTGCCGCCGTGCCGTAGGTTCGGTAGACCGGGAACGCGACCAGCAACTCCCGCAGGGCTGACCGCAAAGCTTTCTCATCCGCTACGACATTTTGCTGAGCAGCAATCTCCAGCGCAATTTTCAGCAGCGTGCTGGATTCGCCCTCAAAATTTCTTCCTGCCATCAGCAGTTTCGCCGTCAGCAGTTCGGCCGCCACATCTACCGGCTTGCCCAGCACTTCCTCATAGGCTTTACGCAGCGTGTCGATCCTGTCGCCATCCACCAACGCATCAGAAAGCGAGGCGATAAATTCATAGCCTGTGGTGCCGGAAATGGGCCAGTCTTCGGGAAGGTGCTCACCCTCTCCCAGGATCTTTTCAACGGTGATATAGCAATCCGGCCCTGCCTGCTGGCGCAGAAGCTCAAGATAACCTTTTGGATCGGCAAGCCCGTCGACATGATCAACCCGCAGGCCGTCAACAGCCCCGGAATGGACCAGTTCCAGGATCAGCCGGTGTGTATCATCAAAAACGGCACGCTCTTCAACCCGGACGCCAGCGAGGCCAGTTATCTCAAAGAACCGGCGATATGAAAGTTCACGCGGCGCATCCCGCCACGACATCAACCGCCAGGGTTGGCGATCGTGCAGTTCAGCAATTTCTGCTTTATCGGTGATTGCCAGCACCTCCGCTTCACGCCCCTGCCAGCTTTCCGGCACCAGCGGATAGATATTCTCAAAATAAGCCAGGGCGGGATTACCCGTTTCAGGATCGGCTTTAATGCTGATATCACCCTGTTCCAGCACGGCTTCAAAACTGTCGCCGAGGAAAGGCAGAGTCAGGCGGCGTGACCAGTCGATGTCAAAATGACGGGCATATCGGCTTTTTTCACCCTGCGCGATGACGTCACGCCACCAGGGATTTTCCAGCGAAGCCGCCATATGATTTGGCACAATGTCCAGAATCAACCCCAGCCCGGCCGCTTTCAGAACCCGGACCATACGGTCAAAGCCTTCACGGCCCCCAATCTCAGGTTCTATCTCGTTAGCGTTGGTAACGTCATAACCGTGAGTCGATCCGGATGTGGCGGTAAAAATTGGCGAAGCATAAAGATGGCTGATGCCGAGTTGTTTCAGGTAAGGCACCAGGCCTGCGGCACGATCGAAAGTCATGCCGTTACGGAACTGAATACGGTAGGTAGCGGTTGGTATCTTCACTCTGCCTCTCCCTGCGCCAGACGCACGATAATAGAATTCTGTGGCAGATCGGTGATCCCCTGCGGCCAGCCGAAAATTTTCTCACCTGGCAGGTCTGGCAGTGGTTGAGTGTTTTCACCGATATTCAGCGCGAGTGAAAGCGTGCCTTGTGGGAAATCCCAGCTCACGGCCAGAAAACCTTTCGCCGTTTTGACCACCTTGCCGCTGTTCCCCCCGGCATTGTGCAGCAAGGGAACAATATGTTGCTGACGCAGCTTCAGCAACTTGCTGGTCAGTGCCAGCCACTCCTTACCCTGCTCGCTTCCGGTCTTGTTCCAGTCGAGTTTCGACATTGCGAAAGTCTCGCGGGCATTAGGATCGGGCACGACTTCGCCATGGCCAGCGTGGCCCTTGAACTCGCGGGCGCGGCCCTCGCGTACGGCTTTGGCAAGATCGCCGTGAAAATCAGTAAAGAACAGGAAGGGATTGGTTTCTCCATACTCTTCGCCCATAAACAGCAGCGGGATATGCGGTGATAAAAGCAGTGTCGCCAGCAGAACTTTGGTCCGGTCGGCTCCGGCCAGGTCGATCAACCTCTCGCCCTGCGCACGGTTGCCGATCTGATCGTGGTTTTGAATGAAGTCAACAAAGGCAACGGGCGGCTGGCCGGTGCTTTTCACTCCCCGCTTCTCGCCGCTCTGCAGCGATTCCTCTCCCTGATAGGCAAAGCCTTCAGTCAGTGTTCGCGCCACAAGCTTTTCAGGCTCTGCGGCAAAATCCTGGTAATAAGCATGGGTTTCACCGGTAGCAAATACGTGAACGGCGTTGTGGAAATCATCGTTCCATTCCCCCGTGAACAAGGGGACGGAACCATCCGCATTGCGTGGATGCAGGTAAATAACGTTGCGGCAGTCTTCAGTGGTCAGATGGACGGGACGATCTGTGATATCAGCGCGGATGCGTTCCGCGATTTCGATCAGCGCGTGCCGGTCAGAACTGTCTTCAATCTGATCGATAGCGTCAAAACGCAGGCCATCAAGGTGGAACTCTTCAAGCCAGTAAAGCGGCGCTTCAACTATATAACGCCGTGCCGCATCAATGTCGTAAGCGATGCCTGCACCCCAGGGCGTCATCCGCTCCTTATGGAAGAAATGCGGTGACAGCAGCGGCAGATAATTGCCCTCAGGTCCGAAGTGATTAAGCACAATATCCAGCACCACCGACAGCCCGTGACCGTGAGCAGCATCAACGAAGGCTTTGAAATCTTCCGGTGTGCCATAGGCGGAATGCGGAGCATAAAGCAGCACGCCATCATATCCCCAGCCACGATCGCCGCCAAATTGCGAAAGGGGCAATACTTCAATCATGGTGATGCCGAGTCCGGCGAGGTAAGCAAGCTTTTCGGTTGCTGCGCTGAATGTGCCCTCCGGCGTGAAGGTGCCGATATGCATCTCATAAACCACTGATTCCTGCCACGGACGACCAGCCCAGCCGGCATTTTCCCAGCGATAGTTTTGAGGATCGATAACCAGTGAGGGGCCGTTAACACCCTCTTTCTGAGCCCGGGATGCCGGGTCCGGCACAACCATGCCGTCAGCCAGGACAAAGTTATATTCCGCGCCGGGCTTTATGCCTTCCAGCTCCAGGCTAAACCAGCCATCAAGGCCAGGCTCCATCTCTCTGTCTTCGCCGTTTAGTCTCAACGTTACTTTCTTTTGCCCGGTTGCCCAAAGAGCAAAGCGAACTGCACCGGAGTCCAGATATTCGGCTCCCCAGCTCCTGAAAAAGGCTTTGGATGTCATACAACTCCCTCGTTTAAGCAATCAATGAAAACTTCACGCGGACCAGTACCAATAGTGCGAGCTTGCGTCTCGTTCGCTTGAAATAATCTTAGTCGAGTATTCTGGCAATGCTCTGCCCCAGCAGTAGAGATAAAGCTGAATCGAATCCATTATTTGCTAAAAAATTGCTCCTTTACTCACGTTTAGCCTGATAAAAGCCCCTCAAAACATAACAATTCGTGATGTGTATCTGATATTTGCCACCTTTATTAACGTATTTTCCTGCCGGTGACGCCGTTCACATCTTTATTCAGCATGAGTTTGTACTCTCCTGAAACGTTAGCTAAATCAATTCAGCAAAAAGGATGAATACGATGAAAAAACAGACTCTGGCCCTGGTGGTTCTTACCTTATTAAGCGCACAGGCTTCCGCAAAAAGCTGGGTGCTGACAGACGTTGACACCAGCAAGGACGAGGGGAACTGGCAGATTTCCAACACTGAGCTGAAGCTGGGTGGCGAACCCTTCAGCATTGAACAGAAAGTTCTGCACGGCGGCAAACAGGAAGGTTCAAAGGTCATAACGCTGACCAGCAACAATGGCCTGACTATCATGCTCAGCCCGACCAGAGGCATGGATTTGCTGCGTGTAACGGGTCATGGCGTGCGGCTGGGCTGGGATTCACCGGTAAATGAAGTGGTTAACCCGGCTTATATCAATCTGGAAAGCCGCAATGGCCTGGGCTGGCTGGAAGGCTTCAATGAAATGATGGTGCGCTGTGGCTTTGAATGGACTGGCCACCCGGTCACTAAAGACGGATTAATTTATACTTTACACGGTAAAGCGGGGAATACTCCGGCATCCAAAGTTGAAGTCAGCGTGGATGATAAAGCCCCGCATGAGATCCGCATTCGTGGATTGTTGAAAGAGCATACTTTTAAGAAAGCCAACCTGGAAACCTGGACGGAACTGCGTTATGTGCCGGGCAGTGACTCCTTCACCGTACATGACGTCTTAACCAATCAGGCGGATTACCCACACGACTACCAGATTATCTATCACAGTAACTTTGGTACGCCGATCCTGGAAAAAGATGCGCGCTTTATTGCGCCACTGGTCTCTGTTTCACCTTTCAACGACTATGCCAAAAAAGGGCTTAAGGATTGGGCAACCTATGATGCGCCAACCAAAGACTTTGATGAAATGGTGTTTAACCTTAAGCCAAAAGCCGATAAAGAGGGCAAAACGCTGGCAGCAGTGATCAACAGCAAAGGAGACAAAGGCGCGTCTGTTGAGTTTGATACCCATCAGTTACCGCTGCTGACTATGTGGAAAAACACCGATACCCTGAAGCAGGGATACGTCACCGGCATTGAGCCAGGCACCAACTATGCCTACCCGGTCACTATCGAAAAAGAACAGGGACGAGTTAAGCAGCTACAGCCAGGTCAGAGCACGGCGTTTACCCTCACCTATTCCCTGCTGAAAGATGCGGCTGCCGTTCAGAAAGTTGAGCAAAGAGTGAAGGAGATTCAGGGTGATGAGTCAGTGAAAATTGATGAAAAGCCCATTGCGGTGGAGTGATTCGCGGCGGGATAAACAATGCTCAACGGCAGAAAGAGTGAATCGCTGTTTATCCAGAGTACTTAATGGCTCTGTGCAGGAAGATGAAAGGATCTTCCTCTCCATCACGAACTTTATATCTGTTCAAAGCGCCGCGACACGGCGCTTTTGTTTTGCATACCCTTCGCCCTTTTTCACTCCCTGTTAGCGCCAGCAGCCCAGCAACAAAAATAACATTCATTTATCTTAGAAGATTTCTTTTATTAACGATAAGTGCCATGAAGTCCCAGATTGCAAAGGTTCATTCACTCTCAATTCTTAATAAGCATGAAAATTCAGATGAAATTTTCTGGACATCAAAGCCCCGACCCGATAAAAAGATTCTGACTTAAGTCAAATAAGTAGAGTTTTATCATACAAAAGAAATTTAAAATTAACTAACTCATCACAAACCTAAAACAGAGAAATTGGGTATGAATCAGGAAGCGTAATGTCTTCTGAGGTAAACATGGAAAATAACAACGACAATCAGTCATCACAGGTATTGTTCACGATTGATGAAACCATTTTTTTTGATCCACAGGGTCATAAGTTATTTTGTCGCGGAAAGGATTTATCTCCTCAGGAATTTAGCCTGAATACGCCTGCCAGTCGGTGTTTCATGCTGCTTATACAAAAAAGGGGTAAGGTTGTTACGCGTGAGGAATTTCTTCAGCATGTCTGGATAGAGAACGGAGCTTTCGTTTCACAGAATACCTATTATCAAAATATCTCAATTTTAAGGAGAACATTAAAAAAAGCCGGAATCAAAGAGGACATCATCATTACCGTTCCTCATCAAGGCCTGACCCTTGCTCTGGATGTGAGTATTGAAAAAGAAGATAATGTCATTGACAACAAAACGGCTGTTTATGATAGTTATCATCAGGAAGAAACATCAATTCACTCACCTCAGACAGAAGGTAAGAAAGATGAATTCGAAATGAAAATGAGAGGAACGCCACGCCAGGAGAAAGAAATAATAACCTCAAGGCTACAGCCTCACCATAAAATCATCATTGCTATCTTTATTGCAACAATCATAATATTAATTAATAACCATCTTTTTTCGTAATTTTTAGCGTCTAACGGTTCAGTCCCTTTCCAGTTAAATAGTTAATTGCCACCCCCTGTTAGCTGAGTGATTAAGTTAACGCGGAGGGGGTTCCAGTCAGTAAATTGCATTGTAAGACAGTAATATTTCATGTGAACCCGCTCTGCAGGATTTATGAACGAAATAATTAAGACTGAGTTAAATGGATTTTTTAATTTCTTAAACATAAAGTAATCCGACTGCAGCGTGAACCTCAGGTTACTTGCAGTGGCGAAAATAATGGACAGGGAAGCATTTAGCCTGAAATGAAAAATGCTTTTCAGACTTAAACCGTTAGTAAGTCCACCTTTATCGGTGAACTTATTTACATGAAAATTCAAAGGACAGAAATATGAAATATATCGTATCCGCTATGACATCAGTAACACTGCTGGCCGTTTTTTCCTCCGCATCAATCAGCGCCGCTGATGGCACTATCAATTTCAAAGGAAATATCCTTGATGCTGCCTGTATCGTCGATCTGGACGGCGCAGGTGCAAAAACGATGGATGTCCTGATGGGAGATGTCTCTAAAACCGCCTTTACCGGTACAGGCTCAACTGCTGGGGGTAGCGCAAGCGCCACTAAATTCAACATCACCCTGAAGAACTGTCCTGAGACTGTTTCTACAGCCAAAGTTAAATTCGATGGTATAGCCTATGCGGGTGATAACACCGTTCTGGCGTTGACCAATGAAACCGGGGTGGCAAAAGGTGTGGGTATCCAGCTGACTGACAAATCGGGAGAGGTACTGCCACTCTTCACCCAGTCTGCATCCTACAATCTCGTTAGTGGTGCTAATGCCAATATCCTCGACTTTTATGCCCGCTATATTCAGAAAGACGCTGCTGTAACGGCGGGTAAAGCTAACTCTGTGGCAACTTTTACCGTTAATTATTAATTGCTGACACCTCCCCGGGATGGGAGGTGTCTTTTTCAAAAAAGGTAGCGGAATGCGCAGATTTCAGATTTCGTTTTTACTACTGCTTGGTATCATCACCTTCGAAGTAAGCGCTGGCGTAGTCATTGGCGGCAGCCGAATGGTTTACGAAGGAAATAAAAAAGAGCAGTCAATCACGGTTGAAAATTTGGATCCCACACCTTTTCTGATCCAGTCATGGATTGAAGATGCGTCAGGAAAATTGCTTAACTCGCCTCCCCAATTTTTTGTCACCCCTCCCCTGTTCCGACTGGATGGCGGGCAGAAAAATATTCTGCGGATCATCAACAGTATGAAATCTTTGCCTCAGGACAAGGAGTCGCTGTTCTGGTTAAATATCAAGTCTATTCCGGCAAAATCGGATGAAGACAAAAATTCGCTACAAATAGCCGTACGTTCGCGTCTGAAACTGATTTATCGTCCTGACAGTTTACTGAGTGAAGTGCCCGAGGAATTTTCAGCAAAGTTAGTCTGGCATCGCCAGGGGAATGAATTAACCGTTACTAATCCGTCGAAATATTATATGAATTTTATGTCTGTTAAAATTAACAATGTAAAAATCTCCGACGGTGGTTTTGTCGGGCCGGAGTCTGCAATGACTTTTACACTGCCTGCAAATAACCTCACCGGCGACCTCAGTTGGGCGATCATCAATGATTACGGTGGTACAGGTCCTGCACATCACTTCACACTATAAATATCTTCTTCAGCATTAACTTAAGAAAGTGTTTTTTACAAGAGTTCCTGTGATTTGACAATGATGTCAGTGCTTGAGCAATGGAATGTAAAGATGAAAAAAATGGCTATCAATGAAAGGATTAAATCCTGGAATAGTTTTCTTGTTATTTTGATTCTTCCTGCAATAAATTTTGGGTTAGTGGCTCAACAAGTCCAGGCGGCAGAAACCTTTAACCCCGTTTTCCTGGAGTCTGGCCAGGAGGGGGCGAGCATAGCCGACCTGTCGGTGTTTGAGAACAGTCAGTCACAGGCTCCTGGTAACTATCTGGTTGATATATGGCTTAACTACCGTTTTATTGAATCCAGAAACGTGACCTTTCTGGCGAGCAAGGATCCTGAAGATAACACCGGACTTGCGCCCTGTCTTAAGCTGGAAACATTAAGGGCTTACGGCATACGGATTAAAGCCTTCCCGAATCTCACAGAAAATAACGGTTGTGTTGATATTACCGTCATCCCACAGGCTACTGCCACCTTCAACTTTAATACACAACGTCTGTTACTGAGTATCCCTCAGGCTGCCATGCTTGCCAGTGCCAGGGGCTACGTCTCACCGGATAAATTTGACGAGGGGATCACTGCCCTGTCGTTGAACTACCGTTTTTCCGGGGCAAATAATAGTGCCCGCAGCCGCACAGGGACCACCAGCGACAGTCAGTATCTTAATTTGAGACCGGGTTTCAATATCGGCCCCTGGCGTATGCGTAATTACACCACCTGGAATCGCAGCAGCACCGATGCCGATAAAGGAAAATGGAGTACGGTTTATACCCGGTTACAGCGGAATATCGTGCCGATGAAATCTCAACTGACAGTAGGTGAAGGCACTTCCCCTGCCGAAATTTTCGAGAGTGTTCCTTTCACTGGCGCACAACTGGCCTCTGATGAAGAGATGCTGCCTGAGAGTCTGCGCGGTTATGCCCCAGTGGTTCGCGGCACCGCACGCACCAATGCCCAAATTATCGTCCGCCAGAATGGCTATATCATTTATCAAAGCTATGTTGCTCCCGGCGCCTTTGAGATCGACGATCTCTATGCAACCGGCGGCAGCGGTGACATGTATGTCACCGTCAAGGAAGCGGATGGCAGCGAGCAACACTTAGTTGTTCCCTATGCATCACTGCCCGTACTGGTGCGTGAAGGTCATCTGAAATACAGCCTCACCTCTGGACATTACCGGCCCTTCGACAATGCGGTCGTCAAAAAATCGTTCAGTCAGGCCACGGCGATCTACGGTCTGCCCTGGAATCTCACCCTGTATGGCGGCGTGCAAGCGGCAGCGGATTACCAGTCGCTGGCACTCGGCGTGGGTAGAAACCTGGGTAATTTTGGGGCATTTTCTGCCGATATCCTTAATTCCTGGGCCACTGCCAAAGACGCTGTAAAGGCAGAAGGTCAGTCGTTTCGTGTGCGCTACAGTAAAAATTTCTATGAGACAGGCACCAACTTTGCAATCGCGGGTTACCGATACTCTACCCGTGATTACTACTCCCTGTCAGAGCTGATGGAAACATACCGTTTTAACGAAAATCCTGCGGTGCGGGAACAGGCGCGTAATCGTACTGAACTCACTGTGAATCAGAACCTTGGCGAGGTTGCGGGATCACTGAGTGTCAGTCTGCTGCGTGAGGATTACTGGCGTACCAACCGGAGGATGGAGTCCCTGGCTCTGGGTTACAACAACAGTTACAAGAGCATCAATTACGGAGTGAGTTACAGTTATAACCGTAATTCGTCCCCGCTTTACGGCCCAACCCGTTACAGCAAAGACCAGCTGGTCTCTTTCAACGTTTCTGTTCCGCTCGACCACTGGTTATCGAACACCTGGGCCAGTTACACCGTCACCAACAGCAAGCCGGGCAATAGCAGCCAGAGCGTGGGATTGAGTGGCACCTCACTGGAAAACAACAACCTGTACTGGAACGCCCGCGAAGGCTATGGCAGCCAGGGAGTGGGCAACAGTGGCAACCTGGATGGCGGCTACCGGGGCACCTATGGTGAGATCTCCGCGGGTTACGGCTATGACAGAGAGAGTAAAAGAGTGAACTATGGCGTTGAGGGTGGAGTGATCATTCATAAGGATGGGGCAACGTTAAGCCAGGCCTTTGGCGATACCGCAGCCCTGGTGATGGCTCCAGGAGCCAGTGGCGTACAGATAACCAATCAGACAGGGGTTAAAACAGATTTTCGCGGTTACACCGTGGTGCCTGATGTCACACCTTATCGCCAGTCCGACATTATGCTGGATACGACCAGTCTGCCAGAAGATGTTGACCTGGGGCTGGCCAGCCAAAGTGTGGTACCTACCCGTGGGGCTATTGTCCGCGCAACGTTTTCTGCGCAGGTGGGCGCCAGAAGCATTATGACGCTAACCCATAATGGTCGCCCGGTTCCTTTTGGTGCAATAGTGGTCGATAACAGCAAAAATAATAAACAAAGTTATATCGTCGGTGATGCAGGACAGGTTTATCTGAGTGGTCTGCAACCAGAAGGCAGGCTATTGGTTCAGTGGGGAAAAACTGCGAACAGACAATGTCAGGTCGATTATATTCTGCCCAAACAAAAAGCCGGAGCTGGCATCAATATTTTAACCCATGAATGTCAGTAATCTGGAAACAAACGCTGCGGATTCGGAGTGCTTAAGATATGAATCTATCAAATTACAGCCTGAAGTTTAAAATCATTTTAGTGCTCTTCACGATGCCTTGTTTTACCTGGGCAGGAAGTTGCCCGATAGGAATCAGGAATGCAACAACAGCAGTCGTATCACTTGGTGTTGATCCTGATGCGGATCCAGGGGCGATACTCGGCTACCGTTATGCCGAGCATTTAGGCGGCAGATACAACGTTATTTGTACAGGCAGTTCACCCTATCGTTCGACTTCATTATTAGCTTTAAGCACTACCGTTGAGGGGGCTTATGAAACGGGCATTCCTGGTGTAGGTGTAAAAATAAGTGATTTCTACAACCCGGCCAGGTTAGTTCCTTTTAGCACTTCACTGGGCCCCAATGCTCTTACTAACTGGCTCGCTGAAAGAGTGAGGTTAACCTTTGTCAAAACAGGCCCAATAATTGCGGGTTCAATGGGGAAAAAAGTGTATGCCAATTATTATCTTAATGGGACTATTTTTGCCTCGGTTACCGTACCCAGCATCAGGATTTTTCAAAAAAGTTGCCTGGTAGACGTTAACACCCGGCATCAGACAGTGATATTAGGTAACCACAATCGCAGTGATTTTAACGGTCCTGGAAGTAGTGCACCTTCTTCTGAACATAACTTCAGTGTGGTGATGAATTGTCAAAAAGACAATATCCCTGTCCTGGTAAGTTTCGACCCAGTGGGAAGTTCGGGTGGAAATGGCATGATTACGTTGGATGCAGGTAATGATACGGCTTCCGGCATTGTGGTTGAGGTGCTGGACAGTAGCAGAACACCGATTATATTTGGACAAACTACTCTCTATCACAGCCTGTCAGAGGCATTGATTGAAATCCCCCTTATTGCAAGATATAAGCAAGTTGGGATAATCACGCCCGGCTCAGCTAATGCCGCCATGACTTTTACGATTACACAAAATTAATTATTTTATTTAATCAACACCTGATAAGTGAAGTTATATATAGATAAATTAACGCCCACGTTTAATGGCATGCAATTAACCATGAGCTTTCTAATAACTCCAATAAAATGGTCTCAAGTTGATTTAAGAAGGTATGAATTACATTAAATATAAACAAATCACTTGATAGTTCATGTGGTTTTTAATTAAGGTTTTCTTGCCCCAATAGAGTGGGTATAAAATAAAGGGATATCCAGGAGTATGGAATATTCCTTAGAAAACACGAATGGAAAACAAAAGGATTTTTAGAATGAAAGAAATTACAGTAATTGAGATGAATGATGTATCTGGTGCTTATGGCTGGGACTTTAGTAGCATTGGCGGTTTTTTCGGTTCCCTTGCAGGTAATACCGTTGAAGCCGTTGCAAGTATTACTCTGGCCGCCTCTGTAGGAACTGCTGCAGGTGCTCTGATAGCAGGGAAGCACGGTGGTGACGGTGGCGGCCTGCTCGGCTTTGGATCTATCGGTCAGGGTGTCGGAATGATTTCTGGTGCTATTATAGGGGGCTTGACCTATGGTATTGCCGGAGCTGTTTTAGGGTGGGATGTTACGCTGGAATACAGTAAAAAAGCTACTGCGGGAATTATTGAAGGCACATTGAGTTAAAAAACCACTGACAAAGAGCCACGTCTGTGGCTCTTTTCTAGAGCGCAAATGGAAAACAAAAAAAGTATTTTTCGCAGTGACGCGATTGATTATCAACGCCAGAAGTGGGTAGGTAAAGCACTGTTGCTTTCCAAAATTCCTGCGCCAGTTGTTGCTGGCACCTCTCTGGCTTTTATTGTTGCCCTGGTCATGGCAATGATTCTATTTGATTACAGCAGACGCGTAGATGTAGATGGTGAAGTGATTACCCTGCCCCATTCGATCAATATTTACTCTCCCCAGCAGGGGTATATCACCTTTACCTTTGTTAAGGTGGGTGACCGGGTCAAAAAAGGCGATCCATTGTATGAGCTGGATGTTTCACGAACGACGTCTTCTGGAAACGTGAGCTATGCAGCGGTTGAATCCATTAAGAAACAGTCAGCTAATTTTCAGGCCATTATTCACAAGCTTGAAGGGAATAAAACATCTATTTTGAATAATCTGCAACATCAGATCGATAATTACGCTTTAGCACATAAAGAAACGGAGAAAATCGTCAAAAATGCCTGGGAGGGCATGAAAAAAATGAACGCGAGCCTGACAAACTATGAGGGATACCTGAAAAAAGGATTGATCACTCAGGATCAACTTAACTACCAGCGCGCACAGGCTTTGTCACAACAAAGTGCCTGGCAGTCCCTCAGTAATCAAAGTAATCAGGAAATTATTCAGCTGGCACAACTGCAAAGTGACAAAATTACACGAGGCGCAGAGTTGGATAATCAGATAATACAAAACCAGTCTCAGGCCAGTGATTTGGAACGTCAGCTTGCCGAATATAAAGCCAGTAACAGCCTGATTATCAGTGCCAAACTGGATGGCTTTATCGAATCAATGAGCGTCACCCCCGGTCAAATGGTAGAAACCAGCGCCAGCCTGGCGCAAATAAAACCCATTAATGATGTGAAATATTACTTGCTGCTGTGGTTACCGGATAATAGCTTGCCCTACATAAAAATTGGAGACGGGATAAACATTCGTTATAACGCCTTTCCATCAGATAAATTTGGTCAGTTCCCCGGAAAGGTGGCTTCTGTCTCCTCTCTGCCTGCGCCGCCACAGGAATTGAGGGGGTACAGCAGCGCAAGCCGTAAAGAAACTGGCGCTTATTATAAAGTTCTGGTTGCTATTAATAATACAGAAATCAGTGATAAAGGTAAGAAACTTGAAATTTCCAGCGGCCTGCAGGCTAAAGCTATTGTCTTTCTTGAAACAAAACCCCTGTATCAATGGGCAACCTCCCCTGTTAATAAAATCAAGAACAGCGTGACGGGAGTGGTCGGTGAATAGCAAAACCCTTTTTGAAAAAATTAACGGCAAAATTAACTTCTCATTGCGGCGTAAGGTGCCAAAAATTTTGCAGTCTGAATCCTCAGAATGTGGGCTGGCCTGTCTGGCGATGATTTCATCATGGTATGGCCTCAACGTTGACCTGTTTAACCTGCGGCAAAAGTTTGGCGTCTCCACCAAGGGGGCTACCTTAAATCTGGTGGCTGATATAGCAAAACAGCTACAGCTTAAAACCCGTGCCCTTTCGCTGGACATCAATGAGATCGACCAGTTAAAAACACCCTGCATCTTGCACTGGGACATGAACCACTTTGTGGTCCTGGTCAAAGTTCGTCACAGCTCTTTTGTTATCCACGATCCTGCTTTCGGCCGTCGCGTTGTCGGTATTAAGGAGATGTCCTGTCATTTTACCGGCGTGGCGCTGGAACTGTGGCCAGACAAAGAGTTTCATAAAGAGACGGTCAAAACCCGGTTGCGCCTGCCCGATTTAATGAGAAACATCGACGGGTTAACGGGCGCATTGATAAAAATATTCGCCCTCTCTCTGGTCATTGAGGCCGTTAACCTGTTACTGCCGGTGGGAACGCAACTGGTAATGGACCATGTTGTCCCTGCGCATGATTATGATCTTTTGACCGTGATATGTCTGGGGTTGGTACTGTTTACGCTGTTCAAAGCATTGGTCAGTATGCTCCGCGCCTGGACTTCAATCGTGCTCGGTACCCTGACTGATGTGCAGTGGAAGACCACCTTGTTCGACCATCTGATAAAGCTCCCCCTCTCTTTTTTGAAAAAAGGCACCTCGGTGATATTCAGTCCCGTTTTGCCTCGCTGGATGCCATTCGCTCTACTTTTACTAACAGTATCGTTACCGGCATTATCGACGGCATCATGACCCTGGGTCTTCTGGCCATGATGGCGGTTTACGGCAGCTGGCTGGTCTGGGTCGTCGTGGGTTTTACGGTGATTTATGCGCTGATCCGTCTGGCGACCTATCGGGTATTTCGCCAGTTATCTGAGGAGCAAATCGTTAAAGGTGCCAAAGCAAGTTCGCATTTTATGGAAACGCTTTACGGGATCTCCACCATTAAAGCACTCGGCATCAACAATATTCGTTCCAGCCACTGGCTCAATCTGAATATTGATGCGACTAACACGGGGATTAAGACTACCCGTTACAGCATGTTATTTGGCGGCCTGAATACTTTTATCTCCACGCTTGATCAGGTAGCGGTGCTCTGGCTGGGCGCGTCGATGGTGATCGACAATGTTATGACTCTCGGGATGTTTATGGCTTTTAACGCCTATCGCGGGCAATTCTCTCAACGTGCTGGCAATCTGATCGATCTCACGCTGAGCCTGAGGATGTTGTCTCTGCATAATGAAAGGATTTCAGACATTATCTTTACCGAATCGGAAGAAGAACTTCCCCTGCGTACACTCTTCCAGAAAGGGGAAGGCATCGCTTTAGAGATTAAAGAACTCTCATATCAGTATGATACTTTGTCAAAACCGATCTTTCAGGACCTGAATATTTTGGTCCAGGCGGGAGAAAGTGTGGCTATTGTAGGCCCTTCTGGCGCGGGTAAAACGACTTTGCTGAAAGCGATGAGCGGGCTGCTGACGCCGACAAGCGGAAAAATTCAGGCTGGCGGACTGGATATTCATAAAATGGGGATCAATAACTATCGCCAGAGCATTTCCTGTGTATTGCAGGATGATCGGTTATTTTCCGGCTCAATTGCAGAAAATATCAGTGGATTTGCTCAGGATGCAAACAGACAACGAGTGATGGCCTGCGCAGCCTACAGTAACATTCATCATGAAATTCTCAGTATGCCGATGGGTTATGAGACCATGATTGGTGAACTGGGAACGGGTATTTCTGGCGGGCAGAAGCAGAGATTATTCATTGCCCGCGCGCTGTACCGGCAGCCGAACATTATTTTTATGGATGAAGCGACAAGCCATCTGGATATTGCCAATGAAGCGGCGATCAATAAAGCAATCTCATCTCTGAAAATCACCCGTATCATTGTTGCCCATCGCCCTTCCACTATTGCTTCAGCAGATCGCGTTATCACACTTTAAATGTTATCACAGCTATTTATCATTTAAAGCAAAGCGTGGTATCAGCCAGGCTTCAAATGCCGCCGACCAGGAAGATTCAGAACAAGAAAAAAGCGCCGTGTATGACGGCGCTTTTTTTCATGTGACCACGGCTTATGGCCGGAGCCTTAGTTTATAACATCAGAACTTCTTAGCATCGGGTTTGCCTGCAAGGCGAGTATCATCAGTGTGTTCAACTTCCACTTCCTGACGACGGACAGTATCTTTCACTGTCTCCACTCGGGCAGTTTCTTCACCGCGAAGGCCAACTTCTTCTTTCACACGCGCTGTCTTGGCAATGGTGGGTACCTCATGGGATTCTTCAACCACCAGTGTTTTGTCTGACCAGTCTACATCATTAAGATAGGCCGGCTCATCGACCGCTTTACGGAACACTTCTGCATGCTGATCGAATAAAGAGACATCTTCAGCAACTTCATCCTCAACAGTATATCGGCGAAGTCGTACAGTACCGTCACTGACCCGACGTTTACCCACATCAACCTGCTCTTCCGCCAGCTTAACCGCATCACGGTTTTCACCAAGCGTCGGTTCACGGCCGGCAACCGGATCTTCCGCTACCAGTGAAGGATTCTGCGAGGTGAACTCAGTGCGTGAATTGACTGCGCGGTCATTAGTTTCCCCGGCAAACTCACCGCCTGTCAGCGCCCCCTCATTATGACCTACTGAAGAATAGTCAGCTGCAAAGGCAGAAAGCTCTTCTTCAATATGGCTGGCCTGATCTTTAGGCGCTCTTACAGTAAGCAGCACACCGCCAGACTGGATGGCGCGATTATATTCTGCGGCGTTATTATCATCCACATCGTCACCAAACAGGCGCTGCCAGAAACTTGGATGACGAATTTCTTTATTTTCTACTCTCAGACGTTCGCCTGAAATAATATCAATATTTTTTTCAGCAATACCTTCGACGATCAATCTTTCTTTGGCTGCTTCTGCCTGCTGTACCTGGTTGAATGCGGTTACGATTTTTTCGTGTGCCATAAAATAGATCCTCGTAGATTGGTTTCAGTTTTCGTCTTTGGTGATGGTGACTTCCTGATTGCGCAGAGTGACACTCTGCCTGAATTTTTCAGTGGCCTGATGCTTAATAATGTGAACTTCTTCTTTAAGCACTTTACGCCGTATAATTTCAACTTCTTCTTCAATAACAGGAATGATTAATACATCTCCTTCCTGTCGAACCTGAGGAAGAGAATCGTCGTTAACAACCTCACCACGGGGAATATGCAGGATTTCCACATTTTCCCGCGTCAGCTCAGTCTCTAACAGCTCATCTCTGCTGTGAGTGGTGCGATGCAGTTCAACCTTTGCATCAACATGGCGGTGTTTGGTTATTTCCACCTGCTCCTCAGCCAGCTTAAGTGTAGCTTCATCATGCTCTCCAGCCCGTGGCATTTTGGTATTTTCCATAATAGTCGTCCTTATAAATCAGGTTAAAGAAAAAATGCCAGCGGTAAAGGTTAATATGACGTGCTGCCCTGCTGTTCCCCTTCACGCTTTTAACTGTAGCCCACTCTCAGGATTTGTTTGTAATTGCCGGGTATACAAATGTAACAATAATTTAATGAATAAAATTCAGCAGGAATTTTTCAGAGAAAAATAAACAGGAGTATTTACTTTGAACTTTGACAATAACCTATTGTCCTGCTGAGAAATGTGTACCAGTCCGGAGGTCATGTCATCATGCAATAAAAGCAATAACTTATTATTAATATAAAAATTCCTCGATAAAACGAGGCCAGCGAATAACTGCGGTTACCCTGTTACAGGTGAACCACAGTCAATTTGATAAGAAAGATAATGAATGAGTAAGCAGAAGATGATGAACGCTTACCCTGTGGAATCTCAGATTCTGTTGGTTTTCCTGGCCCAGGCGTAGAGCTGTTCTCTGGCCAGATTCTTCATCTTCACTTCACACATGATGTCAAAGTCGGTGAATGATAGCGCCCAGTCATTCAGGGTTTCGTTGAAATAATAATCAGAGTGGGCGCGTAGCTTAGATTTTGATATGCCCAGGGCCTGCTGTTCTGGAAATCCCTGCACGGGGATTACGCCTTCCTGTGAAATCGAGTAGTGCAAAACCGGCCGGACACCTCTCCATGAGGCAATGACCTGCTTTATGCGGGGATCGTCCGGTTTGATAAAGCTGTCTTCTTTTACCCAATGGTGGTGGATATCCAGTACCACCGGGCACAAATCACTGGCCTGCAGAACGTCGTCCAGTGAACAGGAGATTTCATCATTCTCTACCGTGAGCATGCGTTGGGCTTCCGCGCTCAGCTTGCTGAACGAATCCCTGAATCCTTCGATCCCCGCTTTGCCATTCATATGGATATTAATCTTAAAATCCTGGAAGGTTTTACCAAATCCCATCAGCCTCGCACACAGGGCGTGATACTCCACGTCCTCTATGGCTCTTTCAACCACCAGCGGGTTATCAGAGGCTAAAACCGTATACTGGCCAGGATGAAAGGAGAGTCTGATCTGATTTTTCCTGGCAAAATCACCGCATTTTTCAAACAGAGGATAGAGATCGGGCAGGAAATCCGCATATAACACCGTGGCTTCCGGAACCGTATACAGGGGCAGCAGATCGCTGCCAATTCTCATCATTCTTAAACTTTCAGGAAGAACAGCCAGTTGCTCCAGGGTCAGAAACAGGTTCTTCAGGTTGATCTCTGCAATGCCAGAAATCAGCGCCTTTCTCTCTTTATTTTCCAGGCTCAGAAAACGCTTACGCGTGGTAGCCTTTAACGGAAAAGGTTGTGTTAAATCTGCGTTTAAATATTTGCAAGCAAAACCAAGTTTCATTATATCCCCCTGTCATTCTGATTGATTCAGTGTAACAGCTGGCTGAAAAATAGTGAGCTCAGGGGGTTCGTTAGTCCATTATTTAAGCTTATTTAATTACTTGCTGGCTAAAAAGATTTTCTTTTCATCATGATTAAAAGAGATTTCCGCCCCGTACTCTTTTTTCAGCCTGCGGGCCCGATAAAATACGGATTGCCAGTAAGGATTATCCAGCGATGAACGAATGACACCTTTACTGTAAGAGGCATGTAAAAAATGTCTTTGCGTGTCATAAAAACCGACATGCAGTTGATGATGGATCTGGAAAAAGACTAAATCTCCCGTCTGCAAATGGTTCGCATCGACTGGCTTACCCATCTCAACCAGCTGCTTAGTGGTCACCCTCTCCATAGGAATGTTAAATCTGTCTTTCAGTGTTCTCCAGACGAAGCCCGAACAGTCCACCCCTTTCAGATTGGTTCCACCCCAGTGATACGGGGTTCCCTGCCATGAATGCATCTGATCGTGCAGCGCAGCGAGGACAGGAATAAGATCGGGCTGAGCGCCGGGTTGTACAGTGGATGCTGTTGGCAGATCGTCATCAGAGTGAGGACTTTTATGAGTCTTAGAGGAACATCCTCCGGTGACAATCAGCATAAGGCATAACAGATTTTTAAAGTTAACCAGTGACATCATTAAGGGCAATCGCAGTTGAACAGGAAGAGGAATTGCTTATAACTTACCGGGTTGTCTGGCCGATCGCCAGCGCTTGATTATGACGCCGGATTACCATGCTTTACATTAACTTACGTAAAAAATTAGGGCCACTTTCCGACGTATATGCCTTCAAATTTATATGAGCATTTATTATGTATGTTTTTTAAGCTGGTTAATAACCTGAATGATAAATGCTGACTTAATAATAATCTTCTGCATTAATTAACCACACACAATGACGCAACCAGAATTAAAAACTTACAGCTCACCCGATTTATGCTCTACTCAAAGCGTGAGAAAAAGCTGAATAAACCGGCAGAATTTCACAAAATGAGGATCATGACCTAAGGTTACTAATGAACGTTCACTTTTAATGAGGACAGATGTACCGGAGGTTATTTTGACTATTTCTGAAGAAGATGAATTACTGCATATTATGATAGGCGAAGCGGCAATGAATGTTGTCTTCAGCAGGGAAGAGATAAGTCTTGGAACACTTCTGAATCAGCTACAGGCTATGGCCTCAGATGAAGAAGATGATGACAGATTACTGAGTATCTGGAAGGCACGTAAATGGTTACTGGAGTATAAACAGGTCACCAATCCGTTAACCTCAACCAGCAACTGGCTTTTTTCCTCCAGGCCACAGCCCGATCCACAGGCAAAAGAGTCTGATATTCGTCTGAGATCCGCTCAGGGAAGCGATAAATCTAAACGCTAGTCCGGGAAAATGGTATGAGCGCCTTTGCCTCTACCGCTAAAGTGACAGGACAGCATCGTCAGGGACGACGAACAGAGTAGCCCACGATTTGCCCCTCAACTTTACTAATAGTATGCCCCTCGCTTTGCGCCTCACTTCCCTGTCATGGTAATATTGTTAAATCTTAACGTTGTACAACCTCTCCGCTTGTCCGGGTTAAGTTTTCCAGAACGACTCGTTTGCTCCCAACCTACTGAAAACATTCAAATAGCACTTTTTGCTAAAAAATCAAAACTGCATAAAGCCAGAATCGCTGTACAAGTTTGCAAAAGGTGTATAACTTTATTGCAGGTTTTTTTGAACACTTTCTATACTTTACGACTGAGGGGTGAACATGATGCGTCAGAATGGATCTAACACCAGCATTGGCAATGACATCAGCCGTTATTTTAATGAAGCTATTGTGCCTTCACAGCAGGAAACGCTTGGCCAGATTGTGGTTGAGATCCTGCGCGCCGGAAATACCCTGAACCGTAAATCTCTCTGTGCTCGCCTTCTCAAGCGGCTTGAGCACGCTTCTGGTCCGGAGCAGGAGCAGCATTATCAGGAGTTAATTGGCCTGCTGTTTGGCCGGGGTGACTGAGTCTTAGCACGTATATTTTTGAACTGTTTTTTATGGTGTCTCTTGCTTGATAACTCAGTCCGACAATCTGACCGGTATGCCCACCTGTTGTATGACAGGTCTGGTGTTTTCGACCTGCGAACACCTGTAAAACAGGGTTTGCCTAAAGTATCTGCGGCCATTTCTACAGCGCCTGCATTACTACTGATTCAGAGAAGTTGGTATGTATAAAAACGAAGATGAAAAACTGATCGATATCCTGCTTGGTGAAGCGGTGATGGTGCTGTTGAAAGATGACGCAGCCATCAGTAATGCTGCTCTGATCAGGCAGCTTCAGGCTATGGCTTCCGCAGAGTCCGACACCGTCAGGCAACGTGCCTGCCGTCGGGCTATTAGTGAAGTCAGGAGTTATATGGCCGCCGACCATGAAAGTAATAAGCATGAGAACATGACGCACATGTTCAGCAGCGAAGGTCCACCGGATGGCACGAAGAAGCACTAGGTATTAAGCCGTTAGTGCTGGTCAGTGGAAGCTTTCAAGAATATTTCGAAACGCCTGATTATAGACAGCCTGCAGTGATGTGTCGGTAGTCAGGGTGCTGTGGAGCTGGAGTTTGAGCAGCACGTTTTTTTTACCTACGTCCTCTCCAGATTTGATCAGCTCAGCGACCGCCTTGCCAATCACCGCATAAATTTCTGCAGTGCACTCATTGTCTTTGTCTTGCACACGTTACCCATTGGTAGCTGGATGTGCCTACACAATATCATCACTCGTGCTTTTATGCACCCGCTCCGCTTTGACACGACAGTGGCGTTCAGGGTCAGGTCTGTGCGGATAGCCGCATCAAGCACATCAGTCCCTGTCCCGGCTGATGATGCAGGTGGGCTGTATAGCCGCCGATATCGGCAGCTATACAGACGGGAATGATTATGCCTGATGGTCATGCAGGTAAAAATAAATGGCTCAGAAACCCACGCTTCGCAGATAGTGCAGACTTGCCGTCACATCTTCCAGACTGGTTTCGACATGTCGAGGATCGCGTTCCTGCTCAATCGTAATCCAGCCTTGATAGGCGCATTTTTTTAACAGCGCCAGAACCCCCGGATAATCAATTGCCCCCTGGCCTAGCGGGCACATTACGCCTTCAGCACAGGCAGTAAAAAAATCCAGATTATTGTCTATCGCATGGCGGAAATGCCGGGGGTCGACATCTTTGAAGTGCAGATAATCGATCCGCGAAAAATAGCGTTCGAGCACAGTCAGTGGATCGGAGCCTGAATAGTAAATATGGCCAGTATCAAGGCACAAACCCGCTGTCTCATGCGGGATAGCCGCCGTGATTTTTTCCAGTTCATCAATAAATTCTAT
This sequence comes from Erwinia sp. E_sp_B01_1, assembly GCF_036865545.1. Classification (NCBI taxonomy): domain Bacteria; kingdom Pseudomonadati; phylum Pseudomonadota; class Gammaproteobacteria; order Enterobacterales; family Erwiniaceae; genus Erwinia; species Erwinia sp. E_sp_B01_1. The sequence goes on from NZ_CP142208.1 coordinate 2,370,449, forward strand.
ATAGCCACCCGCATGAGGATGGATGACTGGCCGGACACCATACTGTCGGGCGATATTGCTGATATCCCTGATGTGTCTGACCATGCGCTGCCATGCTTCCTCCGGCAGCCGGGGTGCCAGCGCCGATTGTCCGGCAAGCCGCCCACGCTCTGCATCGCCAAAATCTATAATCACCAAATAAGGCGCTGGCACATTGTTCCCGTGAACCTTTTCAGCCTGGGGTACACTGACCAGTGTCTGACATATTTTGTGCGTGAGATCGAACAGCTTCGCCGCATTTTCTTCGCTGACCAAATCGTCAAAGATTGTGCCTGCAACCAGTGAGAGCTGATACTTATTGAGTGCTGCAGTCAGCGCTTCACTTTCTACGGGCAGAAATCCCCATGGACCCAGTTCAATACTTTTATAGCCGGCCTGTGCCGCCTCACTAAGCACTTTATCCCAGGGTGGCAGGAATGGATTTTGCGGATCGTCAACGCCCCAGCTACAGGGTGCATTTGCAATTCTTATCAACATTACGACTCCTCAGTGCGCGCGACATCATGATTAATCCGTGAGTCCTTTTGTTCACCCTGATATTTGCGTAACAGCAAATCGGGAATTTTCTCAAGAGAGACCCCTGCGGTTTCAGGCAGATAGCGAAAGGTGAAAAAATACATACCCAATGAAAAAACAGCGAATAACAATAGCGGGAAACCACCATGAAACAGTTCCTGCAGGAAGCTGTTGGTGTTCAGTACAGGAAAAGTGGTACTGATGACAAAATTAGCCAGAGACATCATGCAGATTGAGATGCCAACACATACGGCCCGGATTTCAGTTGGGAATATCTCGCCCAGTACTGTCCAGACTATCTGCCCCCAGGTAATGCCGAAGAAGATCATGTAAGCAAACAACCCCACCACCGCCAGCATGCCGGGCAAATGGTAATAAAAAGCAAAGAACGAGTAGGTCAGAAAGATACTTGAGGCGACAGCACCCGCCAGCAACAGCTTGCGGCGGCCAACGCGATCGATCAAAGACATGCCAATCAGTACACCAATAAACTGGCATACAGACAGCCAAAAAGTTTGCAGTAATGCGGACCCGGCGTCAGGAAAAACGTTTCTGAGCAACGAAGGTCCAAAATACTGAATGACGTTGATACCGCTGATTTGATTCCCCACCGCAAGGCCAATCCCTACCAGCAACAGCGGCCATGTACGCCGGTCTAATCTGAAACGTGCTTTATGCTGTTCCTGCACGTCGGTAGAAAGAGATGCCTGAATTTCCTTCATGACGCGCTGAGCATGGGACGCATTGGATATTTTGCTCAGCGTATCGAGTGCCGCTTCATGACGTCCGCGTAATACATTCCAGCGTGGAGACTCAGGGATAAAAGCTATAAAAATGATAAACAGCGCACAAGGTACCAGTGCTGTAGCCAGGATATACCGCCAGCCGATATTATCCATCACTTCGGGCATCATGGATTTGTGGATGTAATAGTTGGTCAGCAAAACGACTGACTGACCGCCAACACAGCATACGGAGTAGAGCGCGGTAGTACGACCACGGAACTTAGAGGGGGAAAGCTCGGCAAGGTAAATGGGGGAGATTACCGAGGCCAGGCCGATGGCTAAACCGCCCAACATCCGCGCAAAGACGAATAACGTGAAATTATGCGCCAGTGCAGTTCCCGCAACGGACAATGTAAAAATAAAAGCGGTAATGGCTAAAGACTTTTTGCGCCCCAACCTGTCACTTAATTTTGGTGCGATAAAACAACCTATCAGGCTACCCAGCAAAATGTTAGAGACCGCCCATCCCGTTTCAGCGGGTGAAAGTGAGAAGTAGCGGCTAAGCGGTTCGATTGCACCTGAAATCACTGAGGAATCGTATCCTAAAAGTAATCCGCCAAAGGCGGCAACGGTGCAACACAACATTACATACTTCAAATTATACCGGATGTGTTTTGTTTCCATTCTGGAGCCCTTAGTAGTGTCAACTCTCAATGTTCTGCAATGAGCGACAGCATTGAAATCACGTTTTAGATGGGTAACCCTGCAACATAAAGTGAAATGTAATTTCCAAATATCTTTTTGGCGAAAGATATAATCTTGTTTTGTGACGTGGATAACTAAAATGCAATCGGGTGCAAAATTAAGTGTCTTTACTCAAGCTTCTGATGTTAAATAATTTATGGTTTTATCTCTTACTCTAACCATGAAATTTTAATTTCATTACGGAAGGCTTATGACAATCAATTTCACTCGTGAGAAACTGATTAACCAGGAAAGTGACGCGCGACTGAAGCAGTTTGATTTCCTTCTGGACTGGCAGTCAGGGCAAATTCTATACGAGCGCGCAACAGCTTTAGCTGAAAGCTCAAAATGACCGCAGCACGATGACTGCGGTCTTTACTGCGAGAGTTACTGACTGAGGGTTTGTTTTAGCGCCGCGATGGACGAGGTTACGCCGGCCTCAACGGACATGGTTAAATCCTCCATTTCCAGCGACACCCAGTCGTTATAACCCATCATGCGCACCACCGAGAAAAACTCTTTCCACCACTGCATATCCTGACCACACCCTACTGCGACGTAATTCCACGCACGGTTAGCAACATCTTCAACCGGTTTGGTTTCCAGCAGGCCGTTAATATCAACGAGACCCCGCTCAAGGCGGACATCTTTACCGTGCACATGATGGATGGCGGGCCCCAGTGCGCGTGCAGCCGCAATCGGATCGGCTCCCATCCAGATCAGGTGGCTTGGATCGAGATTCAGCCCCACCATCGGGCCCACAGCATCCCGCAGCCTGAACAGGGTTTCAGGATTCCATACCAGCATAGAGCTGAAGTTTTCCAGCGCAAATTTATCAACGCCATTATTTTTCGCGCGTTCAACTAATCCCTGCCAGTACGGAATTGCCACCTCATTCCATTGATAATCGAGGCAGTTCTTAAGTGTGGGCGGCCAACTTACGGTATAGGTAATCCAGTTGGGGATCGTGTCATGCGGGCTGGCTGGCGGCAGGCCGCTCATCATTACAATTTTCTTCACACCAAGTTCACCGGCCAGCGTCAGTGCATCCTCAGTATCCTGTTTATGACGCTGTCCCAGCCCGCCGGGATCAAGAGGATTCCCCGATACATTGAGTGCAGCAATCGACATGCCGCGGCTTTCAATAGCCTGTAAAAACTGCTGACGTTTAGCGGCACTGGCCAGGAGCTCAGAGGTTGGTACGTGTGGCGCCGGTGACCAGCCGCCGGTGGTCATTTCCACGCCGTTAACACCCAGCTCCAGCAGCTTATCCAGCATCTGTTCAAAAGGCAGGTTACCCAGACTGTCCGTACAAAATGAAAGTTTCATGCCGATCCCTTATTCGTAATTAATCCAGCTGGAGCCGTTGTCTGCTGAACGCACACAATTCTCAATCCAGCGCACGCCTTCCACGCCAGCGTTAATATCCGGGTATATCAGCGAAGCCAGCGTTTCGGTGTCACCACGTTGTGTGGCGCTGATAGCGATAGCGAATTTGAGATAGATATTTGCCCAGGATTCAGCCAGCCCTTCAGTATGTAACGCCCCGAGTCGTTCATCCGCCAGCGCGCTTGCATCAAGATAAGGCATGCCATGATGTAACGTCTGGTTTGGTTGCCCCTGCACTTCAAACCTGAGTTCACCCGGATTGTAATCACTCCATTCCAGGCTGGCGCGTGAACCTATCACCCGAATACTTTGGCTATCCATCGAACCCGCGTTGATTGCTGAGGCCCACATGCGTCCAACCGCACCGCCTTCATAGTGCATCAGCACCATAGCGTTATCTTCCAGCGGAGCGCGTGAGGGAATAAAACTTTGCCTATCGCAGAGCAGGCTTTTAATTTTAAGGTCAGGCATGACCAGCTGTGAGATGTAGAACGTGTGCGTGGAAATGTCGCCGAGTACAAACGTGGGCCCGGCAATTTTCGGATCAACCCGCCATTTCTGCGCGTCGCTGAATTTATCGGCACTGTCACTGGCGCTGAAACCATGGGTGTACTGCAGTTCGACCATCCGCACGTCGCCGATCTCACCTTTGGCTATCATGGCACGCATCTGCATTAATAGTGGGTGACCGGAATAACCATACGTGACCCCCACAATCAGCCTCTTTTCGTCAGCCAGCGCTTTGATTTCCTGCGCCTCAGCAGCGGTAAAGAACAGCGGCTTTTCGCATATAACATGGATCCCCGCGTTCAGTGCCGCTTTTGTAATCTCATAATGGGTGCCATTTGGAGTGGCGATAGTGACAACTTCAATGCCATCTTCCCGTTTCGCTTCTTCCTCCAGCAGTTGCTGATAGTTGTCGTAACAGCGTTCTGGCGCGATGCCGAGGTTAACCCCAAACTCACGACCCCGTGTGGCATCAATATCAAAAGCACTGGCGACGAGTTGAAATGCGGTATTGTCACGCAGCGCGCCTGAACGATGCTTATAGCCGACCTGACTCAGGCGCCCGCCCCCAACCATCGCCCAGCGGAGGGGGCTGGAATACTTCTTTCACCGTTTAACATAGTGGATCCTCAGCGTTATTGCACTCGGGTGCAATTGTAGGGTTAGAAGATTATTTTAGTTTTGTTGCGTGAACTGGCCGTAATTCGCTTTGGTAACGGTCTGATAAGGTATCCAGTTGTAAACTGCAGTTTTCTGTTTTTCGAGCATGTCGTGGGAGACTTTAACCGCCCCGGTTGCCTGCCCTTTAGCATCCTGAAAAACAGTCACGGCCATTTTTCCATTTTTGATAAACTGCAGGCCATCGGGAGTTCCATCAATTCCTGCCACAAGAACCTGGGTTTTTTTAGCCTGATTTAGCGCCATAATAGCCCCAATCGCCATCTCATCATTATTGGCTACGATGGCATTAATTGGGGTGCCGTTAAGTAACCACGTTGAGACTACGTCGACTGCTTCGTTGCGCTGCCATTTTGCCGTTTGCTTTTCAACAATCTTCATCTCTTTATGCCGGGCAACAAATTCTTCGACGGCACGGGTACGTTCACGCGCTTCTTCATTGGACAACGCCCCCATTAAAATGGCGATGTTGCCGCGATAGTTCATCTGTTTTGCCAGCGCCTCTATTTGCATCCTGCCGCTAAGCGCGGAGTCAGATCCTACATAGGCCATTGCGCCGCTCAACGGAACCTCGGGCTTACGGTTAACGAACACCAGGGGAATATTGGCCTGCTTTGCCGCATTAATCATGGGTAACACACCCTGGGTATCTACCGGATTAAGAATGATGGCGTCAACCCCCTGATTGATAAAGTCATCAACCTGTTGCGCCTGCAACGCAACGTCTCCTTTGGCATCAGAGAACTGGCCTTTCAGCCCCTGAACTTCAAGTTCGTGAACCATTTGCGTGCGCAAAATTGAAACAAAGTTGAGATCAAAGTTGGCCAGTGCCACACCAACCTGGAATGTTTTGGCCGTGGCTGGCGCGACATATGCCAGCATGAGGAGCATGATTAAACAGAGTGTCTTTTTCATCATCGGGTCCTGTGGGGTAAGAATTAACATTCATTACGCGACGCGAAGAGCGACTTCACACTGCCCTTGTAGCCTTTCCTGAAACCTGTCTTTTACTTTTGCAGCCGGAACGGGGGTTAAAGTCACACTGCGATCAGTTATGCACCCGGGTGCACAAATGATTGCGCAGCTTTTAAAAAATATTGCTCTTTCACCCCTCGCGGTCTGGACGGGCTCAGATACAAATGTGTAAGAGGCTTAAAAAATAGTCAATTGGCATTTTATCAATTCGCCCCGCTCGATCACAAAATGTTTGCAATCGGGTGCAATGATCAAACATAATCGCAACATTAGTAAGGTTTACAGCGTTTTTTGAACCAGTCTGACTGCCAGGGTTTCTTTTAGTCAGCGTTTCGCGTTCAATGCTGAGGAAGAAATTTAACCTCGGGACGCGGGCTGATGACTAAAGAACCAGTAAAACGACATAAGGCCACGGCAAGCGATGTGGCAGCCAAAGCAGGCGTTTCAAAATGGACGGTGTCGCGCGCGTTTACGCCGGGTGCCTCCATTTCAGACAAGGCACGTGAAAGCGTTCTGGCCGTAGCGAAAGAGCTGGGTTACCGCCCTAACCTGTTGGCGCGGAGCCTGTCACAAAAACGTACCCATATTATTGGCGTTGTGATTGATGAGCTGAAAAATCCACATTCAATGTTGATGCTGGATGAAGTCACGCGACAGCTTCAGGCGCGGGGCTATATGGCCTTGATGCTGAATATAACCGGTGAAAATTATCGATCGGTAATGTCACTGGCCGATCAGCTGCAGGTAGATGGCATCCTGTTTCTGGGTACGGCATTAACCCCGGAGTTAGTGGCGATTGCCGAAGATATGCATAACGTCCCGTTAGTGCAGGTGTGTCGGAACACCACCGGACAGGATATTGACGTGGTCAATATTGACGGGTACCAGGCGGGCCGTGTTATCGCGCGTTTGTTAACGCAACAGGATTATCAGCGGTTTGGCTATATGGCGGGCCCTGGATCGGAAGATGGTCATTTACAGCGAAAAGAAGGCTTTCGCGATGAGCTTTTATCCCAGGGGCTAACCCTGAGCCATGAGCTCAAAACTGAACATTACGATCGCCAGCTCGGTTACCAGGCTATGCAGCATTACCTGCTTAAAACAGCGGCATCCGAACGCTTTGAAGCGCTGTTTTGTGAAAATGACATTCTGGCGCTTGGCGCAACGGCGGCGCTTCGGGATACCGCGCCCAAAACGCATATCGCGATAGTGGGATTTGATGATATCGACGAAGCGGCGGCACCGGGCTGGCAATTGACCACCTACAGCCAGCGGCTGGATTTATTGATTGCCGAAGCCTTAAACCGTCTGCTGCTCGGGCAGACAGCAGAAAACAATAACTGGCGACAGGGAGAATTGCGTATCAGGCGCTCTCATCTGAAGCCTTAATTTAAGGAGATAAGATGAGATTATCGCTACACGGTGTTTCTGTCTGGTACAGCAATGCCGTCACGCAGTTACGGATTGCCCATGAAGCTGGTTTCAGCGGACTGGAACTGCTGCCAGAACATCTTTTTCGTTACCTCGATAACGGGGGAAGTTACGCCGAATATCGTGAATTAATGGAAAAATTCGGCATCGATATCACCTGCATCAATGCTCTGAAGCGTATCGGGCGTCATCAGCCTGAAGAGCGGGCGGCGATGATGCAGGAAGCGCATAAAATCTGCCATGCCGCAGTTGAGCTGGGCTGCCCGGTCGTTCAGATAATGGCACTTAATGAACTGGATGATTTTTCTGAAACTGAGCGCAACGCCATCTTGCGCGAAAATATCAGCGCGATTGCGGATATCGGTAAACCGCTTGGTATTAGATTTCAGATTGAAGTTGTGGCTTTTACCCCCTTCAACTCCCTGCAACAAGGTCTGGAAATGGTTGCAGCCTGCGCCAGAGAGAATGTTGGGCTGGTGATTGATTTCTGGCATCTGCACGCGGGTGGAAGCACGCGGCCTGAAGAAGTGGCCAAAATGGACGTAAATCTGATTTACGGTATCCATTTCTGTGATGGTCGTGCTGCACATGAAGATGAAGGCTGGGATGAATGGGTTCAGCGAGACTATGAACCCGGTCAGGGTGACGTTGATTTGCCAGTGTGGCTGAATGCTGTCCGTGAAACCGGGTATGACGGCGTTTGGACGCCAGAATGGCTGAGCCCTCATGCCTGGGAAAAAGATCTGTTTGAAATTGGCAAAGTGAGTATGCAGAGCCTGAAACAGTATGGCATCGCAAAGTAAATATCATGCCACGTTTGTGCGGCATGAATAATGATCATGTCAGAATAAAAAATATTTTAATAAAATAGCATTATCAGCTTTCCGTTAATCAAACGGCCACACACTGATAGTGTAAATAGCTCGATTAAATTTATGCGATATTTTTCGCAGGTCTTTTTTTGTCTGAAAAAAAGCAAATCTTATTACAGGGCGAGTGCATGTGCGCTCACGTCAGAAAAAACATGTCGTTAAAAAACGATGATGCCCGGTGTAGTGCCGGTATAACAGGGTATTAAAAATGAACCGAAGAGAAGCACTCTTTTCACTGACTTCTATCGTTGCCTCACTGGCGGTGGCACCAAAACTCAGGTCAGAAGAATTACGTAATGTCCCCCTGTCCACACAGCTCAACAGCGATCATTTACCTCAGCCTGCATGGCAAAAAGGTTATCAGGTGCTGACCGATGAGATGGACCGCAAAACGTTGACCGCTATATTTGACCGCCTGATCCCGGCGGATCGGCATGGTCCTTCAGCCAGTGAAGCGGGCTGTATCGAATTCATTGACAGTGAACTGGCCGGGGATTATGGCAGCGGTGCTGCACTTTATCTTGATGGTCCGCTAAATCCGGGCAATGAAGAGGCGCTGATGGGAAGTCCGCAGTTCCTCATGCCGCCCCGTGAAAGATATCTGACCGGGCTAAAAGCACTGGAAAGCTGGGCGCAGAAGAATAAGCAAAGCCCCTTTCATCAGTTGAATAATGAAGATATTGATTCATTTTTAAAAAAAATGGAATCCGGAAGTATCGATCTGGGCAGTACTATCAACAGTCAGGCTTTTTTTGAGTTAATGCTACAAAACGTTCGTGAAGGTTATCTTGCCGACCCTATGTATGGCGGTAATAAAAATATGGCGGGATGGAAAATGATTGGTTTCCCTGGCGCGCGTTATGACTATCGACCCTATATCGATCGACATAATGAAAACCTGCAGCTCATTCCTGTCAGCCTTATCCCAGATAATTAATTACGGAGCGTTACAAAGTGTCTTTAATAAGAAAAAAGCGGACGTGGTAATCGTCGGCTTAGGTTGGGCTGGCTCCGTCATGGCAGAAGAATTAACGCGAGCCGGCCTTGAAGTCGTCGCGATTGAACGCGGCGCCTGGCGTGATACCTCAACCGATTTTCCTCCCGCCGTCGATCCTGATGAACTGCGCTGGCGAACCCGCCGTAAGATTATGCAGCCGATGAGCGTTGAAACCACCACATTCCGAAACAGGAGTAATCAGGATGCAGCGCCGGTGCGTAACTGGTCGGCATTTCAGTTTGGCTGGAACGTAGGCGGTGCTGGAACCCATTGGGCCGGTATGTCGTGGCGTTTCTCACCCTGGGATTTTGAAGTTGCTAAACGGACACGTGAACGTTACGGCCCTGCAAAGATGAAAGGATTACAGCTGCAGGACTGGGGCGTTACCTATGATGAAATGGCCCCTTTTTACGATCGCTTCGAGCGTATTGCTGGCACGTCTGGTAAAGCAGGCAACCTGAATGGTCAGCCACAACACGGCGGCAATGTCTTTGAAGGCTCACGCAGCCGCGAGTACCCCACTCCGCCATTAAAAGATACCCACTGGATGCGTAAGTACCGTAAAACTACCGAGAGAATGGGTTATCACCCGTTCACCGTGCCGGCGGGCAACATTTCACAGGCTTACGTCAATCCACTGGGCGTAACCATGGGTCCATGCACCTACTGTGGCTTCTGTGACTTCCACGGCTGCGGTAACTTCTCAAAATCCTCTCCACAGGCCTGTATTTTACCTGCGCTGATGCGCCGAAAAACTTCACGCTGCTGACCAACACCGAAGTTCTGCACGCCGTGAAGCATGACGATGGCAAAACGGTAAAAGGCGTTAAGTTTATTTCTGAAGATGGCAAAGAGGGATTCCAGCCAGCCGATATCGTCTGTATCACTGCTTATCAGATGGATAATGTTCGCCTGATGCTGCTCTCCGGCGTAGGTGAACAATATGATCCGCGCACTGGCCGCGGCACCATTGGCCGCAACTATAACTACCAGACCTGTTCCAGCGTTACCGGCTTCTTTGATAATGAGTACATGAATCCGTTTATCGGAGGCGGAGCTTTAGCTGTTCAAATTGATGATTTCAATGGTGACAACTTCGATCACAGCAATCTGGACTTCATTGGCGGTGCGGGAATTATGGGGTTCTCAACCAATGGAAGACCGATTCAAAATATGGATGCACTGCGTCCGGGTACCCCGCGCTGGGGCAGCGAATGGAAAGCCGGTTATGCGCGTGATTATCAGACCGCAGGCACGATTTTCTCTCAGGGCACGTCAATGCCGGTGCGTGAAGCCTATCTTGATCTCGACCCGGTTTATAAAGACCGTCATGGCCAACCCCTGATGCGTATGACATTTGACTGGAATCAGAATGATGTGCGCATGGCGAATTACGTCACGGACCGCGCCGTAAAAATTATGCAGGAGGTGGGTGGCAAGCATCTGGTCATCGACAACCAGACAGAGCGCAGCTGGAATCCCTATATGCAACACAGCTCACACACCATTGGTGGCGCAGTCATGGGCGCAGATGCCTCCACCTCAGCGTTGAATCCCTATCTTCAGAGCTGGGATGCGCACAATCTGTTTGTGGTCGGTGCATCGGCGTTTCCCAATAACGGGGGTTATAACCCGACCGTCACCGTGGGTGCTCTGGCGATCCGCGCAGCACAAGCCATCTATCAGCATTACATACAAAATCCTTCACCGTTGGTGGGAGCATAATCATGAGCGTGAAAAAAACTGGCTTATGGCGCTGCAGTTGTTGCGATTCTGGCTGGTTTGGGAGCCAGTTACCGTTTATGGGCAGTGCTGGAAAGCTCGCGTTCTGATGTCGCTGACGATCGGACGACACTTGCTGATTTTAAAAGCCAGGATGAAGCAGCGATCCGTCGCGGGGAATATGTGATGCGCCTCAGCGATTGTGCAGCCTGTCATAATCCGGGCTTTAACGGCGGTTACAAGATTGACACTCCATTTGGCGCGCTGGAAACCTCTAACATTACGCCAGATCGAAAAACGGGTATTGGCAACATGACCGAACGCGATTTCTTTAATGCGGTGCGACAGGGGCGCGGTAGACACGGCTTTCTTTATCCGGCAATGCCGTATACCGCTTATACGCAGATGAGCGATCGGGATATGCACGACCTGTGGGCCTATTTTTCCACCGTTGAACCGGTTGAGCATGAGGTGGATGAAAATGCGGGCATGAATTTCCCGTATAATATACGGTTGGCAATGACAGGCTGGAACCTGCTGTTTTTTGATAATAAAGGTTTTAAAGTTGATATTCATAAAGATAGCGCCTGGAACCGCGGTAAATATATTGTAGATGGACCGGCGCATTGCAGCGTCTGTCATACCGACCGCAATGCGCTGGGAGGGGAAATTAGCAGCGCTTATCTGCAGGGCGGAAAACTTGGTAGCTGGTACGCACCAGATATTACGCCAAATCCTCATGCTGGAATTGGTGGCTGGGATAATAATCAAATCGCCAACTACCTGAAAACCGGCTCTAACGGCACCAGTGTTGCCGCCGGTCCGATGTCAGAAGCCGTTGAACATTCTACACAGTACTTTGCACCGGACGATCTTCAGGCCATCGCCCGCTATTTACGAGATCTCCCGGCATCATCAGCACCCGCGCAGCAGGCTTTTCATATGGATGGCGAGCGTGAAAAAAACATGGCCGATAGTTATGAAGTGAATTGTTCGGCGTGTCATGGATTACGGGGAGAAGGCATTAGCGGCATGGTTCCGGCGTTTGCCGGTAACCGTTCCATGCAAAACGACCCCACTAATATGATTCATGCAATGCTAACGGGTACCCGGGCACCCCATACGGAGGCGCGCCAGACTGCAGCGGGAATGCCATCGTTTGCATGGAAAATGGACGATCAACAGATTGCAGACATACTCAATTACGTTCGTAACAGTTGGGGTAATAAAGCGAGTGAGGTCACCGAAGAAAAGGTTGCTGACTTACGGAAAGAAACAGACACACAGGAAAAGCTTAAAACTCCTTAGATGAGGAATTTTAACGATGGCCGGATAATTGAACCGGCCATCTTTCAGGGGCGCTGATTACGCCCCGTTCTTCACCCTGACGATATCCGCCATAATCGACAATGCGATTTCTGATGGGGTTTTACTGCCTATCTTAATACCCACAGGCGCATGAATGCGTGCCAGATCATCATCTTCAAAACCGGCAATTTGCCGTAAACGTCCCCTGCGCTGCTCGCTGTTTTTCTCAGAACCCATCACACCAAGATAGAAAGCAGAAGTAGTGATCGCTTCCATCATCGTCAGCTCGTCGATACGCGGATCGTGAGTCAGTGAAACAATCGCCACTGCCGCGCTTGCGCCGTTTACCTCCAGCCAGCGGGCGGGATGCTGTGGCACAATAGTGACGTTATCGGCCCCCTGAAAATGCCGTTCGACTTCGCTCAGGCTCTCCGGGCGGTGCTCACAAATCCGCACATGAAACCCCAGAATCTGCCCCAGGCGGATACATTCAAAGGCTACAGAAGAATAGCCCGCTACCAGCAGCTCCGGCGTGGCACCTACCGGCACTGTGATCTGCTCTCCGGTGCGGGTTAATACCGGCATTGCACATTCAGCCGCCAGACTTTCCCAATGCGCTCGTTCACCCGGTTTAAAGATTTTCACCATGCGCTGCTGACCCGCTAATGCAGCCTGCATCGCCTGAAGTAATGCCAGGGTCGGCGCATCGGCAGGCAGGAATTCAATCAGAATATCCAGGCTGCCGCCGCAGGGAAGCTTAACGTCAGGACGCATTCCGCCCTCACCATAGCGCACGACCTGGCTGCTTTCGCGGTACAGGCCTGAAGCTACCTGTGCCAGAAAATCTTCCTCAATGCAGCCGCCGGACAGGGAACCACAAAACTGCCCCTGCGTGTTCACAGCCATGACGGTGCCGGGAGCACGGGGAGAAGATCCCCAGGTATGTAACACCGTACAAAGCCATACCGCTTCAGAGGCCTGATGCCAGCCAAGCGCCTCTTTAATCACTAACTGATCGAGCCTGATCATTGTGCACTCCCTGACAGCGCTTCAGGATAATCGACATCCAGCAGACAGCCCCGATCCTGAAGTCTCAGCATATGGGGTGGATTGAGTTGCAGGATCGCTTTTGCTCCGTTATCACCCCGTAAGGCGGTCAGGGCAGTATAAAAGGACGACTGAAACCCCACCGGATGCCCCGGCATCTCAGCGAAAACGGGCCGGACGACCGGATAGCGTTCAAGGGCTTCCAGCACGGCCAGATAGCTGCCCGTTGTCAGCCAGGGCATATCGCCCAGCGCTATCAGCCAGCCATCATACTGTTTACAGGCCCGCACGCCCGCTGCTATGGAATCCCCCAGGCCATCGCTGGCACAAAGCACCAGCGTAGCCTGACCGGAAAGCCGGTGAATTTGCACATCAGCGGGCTGTGAAACCACATACACGTCCCTTTCTGTCGCCCTCGCCTGCTCAAGCGTATGCTGTAAAACCGTTTTGCCATCAAGCGTTGCCAGCAGCTTATGCCCGGCACCCGCCTGATTAAAGCGGCGGCTCAGACCGGCCGCCATCACTAATATTGCACTTTTCATCAGGTCACCTGGGTGGCTCTACAGGAGCTTATCCAGGGTGATGGGTAAATCCCTGACCCGCTTGCCGGTAGCATGGAACACCGCATTACTGATGGCTGCCGCCACCCCGACAATGCCCAGTTCGCCCACCGCTTTGCCACCCATGGTTGTTGCCTCAAAATCGGGCTCTCCAACATTGATGGTGGTGATTTCCGGCACGTCAGCATTGACCGGGATCAGATAGTCAGCAAGGTTGTTGTTGATAACTCTGCCAGTTCTCGGGTCAACAATACCCTCCTCCAGCAAGGCCTGCCCCAGCCCCATAATCATCCCGCCAATCCACTGACTTCTGGCCAGTTTGGGATTGTAGAGCCTGCCGCTGTCCAGTGCGGCAACCATGCGTTTCACCCTGACAGTTCCAAAGTCTTCATCAACGCGGACTTCAACAAATTGTGCGCTCCAGCTATGCGCTGAAACATGCTCCGGCTGGGTCATTTTATCCAGCCCACCAATGATCCGATCTTTCTCTTCTGGGGTCAGATTTTCGGCAAAAGTCCCGCCGGTCACTTCCAGCTCCGGCAGCCCTGCCAGCTTTATCAGCTCAGGGAAGCTGATGCCTTTGCCTGAACGGGAAGCCAGCCGCACCTCACCGTCCACCAGGATCAACTGCCCCTGGGAACCTTTCAGAGCCGATCCTTCAAGCTGACTCGCCAGCTCAAGGATTTTCTGGCGCATTTTTTCAGCCGTGACATGGACTGCCGCCGTGGTGTTACCAGCCAGTTGTGAACCGCCCGCAACTCCGGCCCTTGGCAGGCGGGTATCGCCAAGCTGCACCACAATTTTTTCGGAGGAAACCTGCAGTACATCCGCTGCGGTCTGCGCCAGAATGGTGTAGGTGCCGGTGCCGATATCCGCCGCCGCGCACTGCACGATAAATTGCCCCTGTGGAGTCAGGATAATTTTGGCTTCCGCCGGCAAACGGCTCACCGGATACGTTCCGGAAGCCATGCCCCAGCCTATCAGCTCCCGTCCTTCGCGCATCGAGCGCGGGGCCATAATGCGTTTTCCCCAGCCGAATGCCTCGGCCCCTTTCTGGTAAGCCTCTTTCAGCCGGCGGGAACTCCAGGGGATGTTCATCTGATAATCGTGATCCGCCCAGTTGCGCAGACGTAATTCCAGCGGATCAATATCCAGCGCATAGGCCATTTCATCCATGGCCACTTCCAGCCCAAAGGCGCTGGGGTTTTCACCCGGCGCGCGCATCCAGCCTGGCGTCACCGTATTGATGGGGATGACCTGATGTTTAGCAGAGAGGTTGGCGATGGCATACATGCGCCCGGTAACGTGATTACAATTCTCTGAAAACGAATCCAGCAGCGAAGTTTCATTAAAGCTGGTGAGGATCACCGACTGAATTTTTCCGTCCTGCGTCGCTCCCATTTCAAGCTGCTGTGAAGTCGCCGCCCGTCCGCCCAGCCCGGTAAAAGTTTGAGGACGCGTCAGGGAGACCTTTACCGGACGGTTGAGCTGGCGGGAAGCAACACAGGCCAGAGCAACATGGGTGTAAGGCACAGGTTTGGAGCCAAATCCCCCGCCAACATAGGGGGAGATAATATGCACATTATCCGCCGGGATCCCCATCCACTCGCCGATCTCAACCTGCGCACCGGCCACCCACTGGCTCGGCTCCCAGACGGTCATGATCCCCTGCTGCCAGCTTGCAATACAGGCATGGGGCTCCATCGGCATATTGTATTCGCGGGGAGTGGTATAGCACTGGCTGTTGCGCACATCGGCCCCGGCCATCATGGCCTGAGCATCGCCCAGCAGGATATCCTCCTCGCTCATATCCTGCGGCTCCACGCCTTCATCCGTGGCAAAAATCAGCGCCGGAGAAGTTTCATAGGTCACTTCCACCAGCGAGGCGGCATAAGTGGCCTGCTCAAAGGTTTCGGCGACCACCAGGCCAATATTCTGGCCATTATGGATAATGACGTTATCCTGGATCGGCGTATAGGTTGACTGGGCGGCCCCACCTTCAGCAATGGGGGTAGGCTTGTTGATTTTAAGGCTGTTCAGGTGAGTGTAGACAGCGATCACCCCCGCAGCCTGTTCTGCCTTTGCGGTATCAATGTGGGTGATATGGCCGCTGGAAATCGTGGACTGGATCACCACGCCAGACAAAGGATTTTCGACCTGGCTTTCCAGCGCATAGGTTGCGCGCCCGGTAACTTTTACCTGGCCATCTCCGCGAGAGCGTGAAGATCCCAGACCCTGCACCCCTGCGGCTGTTTTTCTGACGGGGGAAGAGATTTCAGCCTGAGCAGATTCAGGGCCGCCAGACGCCGTGACGACTTCCGTGGCCTTTTGGAGTCCGCGGCGTTGTGTATCGGTCGATGAAGTCATGATGTTTCTCCTGCGGCGATCAGCGCACGCGCGATAACACGTGGTAAAAGAGTCATTTTGTGAGCGTTGTGGGTCAGCGGATGGGCATCTTCTGTCACCCGGCTTGCCGCCTGATTAACCAGCGCCTCACTGAAGGGCTGGCCCTGCAATGCCTCTTCAACACGGCGCGCGCGCCAGGGTTTAGTCGCCACGCCACCCACAGCGATCCTCACTTCCACCATCACCCCATTTTCAACCACCAGCCCCACGGCCGCACTGGCTGCGGCGAATTCATAAGAGCTGCGATCGCGCACCTTCAGGTAAGTGGAATTTTTCAGCGCCGCCGTTTGCGGGAGTTCGATAGCGATGATCAGCTCATCATCTTCAAGGTTGTGCTCTTTATCCGGCGTATTGCCGGGCAGCAGGTAAAAATCGTCTATCGGGACTTTTCGCACCGCACCCTGAGCGTTTTCCAGCACCACTACGGCATCAAACGCCATCAACGCAACGGCAAAATCGCCAGGATAGGTCGCCACACAGCTTTCGCTGCCGCCAAGGATGGCATGGTTGCGGGTCACGCCCGCCAGCGCCGCACAGCCTGAACCTGGCGTTCTTTTATTGCAGTCAGGAAAGGTTGCAGGATCGCGATAATAAGCGCAGCGAGTGCGCTGGCGAAGATTACCGGCCAGCGTCGCCATATTGCGGATCTGTGGAGAAGCGGCCTGCCACAGGCTGCCGTAAAGTGCGGGAGCACGTTGCTGACACTCCGGGTGATTCTCCAGCTCGCTCATCAACACCCCGCCTCCCAGGGTGATGATCTCATCCGCAAAGGTGATGGATCCCATTCCCGGCAACTGCGTAACCGAAATCAGCGTTTCCGGGTTGAAAACGCCGCACTTCATCAGGTCCAGCTGGGTGGTGCCCCCCGCCAGTAACTGGCTGCCGTCATTTTTCTTATGGGTTGCGGCCTCAGTGACCGACCCGGCTGTCTGCCAGCTAAACGGATTCATGCGGACTCCCTGGCCATCTCAGCAGCGGCTTCTTTGATAGCATCAACGATATGCGGGTAAGCACCACAGCGGCAAAGATTGCCGCTCATATACTCGCGGATCTCTTCTTCAGAACCGGCATGGCCCTCTTTAATGCAGGCCACGGCCGACATTATCTGGCCGGGCGTACAGTAACCACATTGAAAACCGTCATGATTGAGAAAAGATTGCTGAACCGCATGCAGCGTGCCATCGGGCTTTTCCAGCCCCTCAATGGTGGTGACCTTAGCGCCTTCAGCCTGTGCCGCCAACGTCAGGCAGCTCAGAACACGACGGCCATTAACGTGCACGGTACAGGCTCCACATTGCCCCTGGTCGCACCCTTTTTTGGTGCCCGGCAGCGCCAGATGATCGCGTAATGCATCCAGCAAGGTGACGCGTGGATCGATATCCAGCCGTTCAGGTTGCTCATTAATGAACAAGTTGAGTGTGATTTTATCCGACATTGCAAACTTCCCATTTTCTGGGTGGAAAAGTGTTCAGGCAGTGACCAGGCCTGAAAGAGTAAGGGTTAGCCCTTTTCTGTTTTTTATCTCGCAAGCTTAAGGTTTAGCACTTTTAGCCGATTTTGACAGGCGTCCGGACAGTTAATACGGGAATTCGGCCACCGGCCTGCCGCGCCGCTGCTATGCTTTTGGGGAAATCAGGAACCTGCCACGACCTTCAGGAGCAATATGATCACTCCGCGTCAGCTTTGTCTTTGTACCTTTCTGGCCCTCTCTTTTAGCTGTTCCGCACACAATCTGGTCATGGGCCAACGCCTGCCGCTGGCGGTGGTAGCCGATCCGGGGAGGCTTAACTACTCCTCAGGAGATTTCAGCTATACCGCGTGGAACAGCGCAAAACTGCCGGGAAAAGTACGGGTTTTACTGCATCTGGCAGGCCGCCTCTCGGCGAAGGATGAAAATGAAGTCTTAACGGAGAAATTACAGACTGCCAATCTTCCGCGAGATCGTTACCAGACCACGCTGATTGTGAATACTGACGATGCCATCCCGGGCAGCGCGATGTTTGTCCGCGCCAGTCTGAAATCCAGTAAAGAGCAGTCGCCCTGGTCAGAATTCATTGTTGATGGCAGGGGCACCGCCAGCCAGGCCTGGCAGTTGAAACCGGGAGGTTCGACCGTGACGGTGCTGGACCGTCAGGGGATTGTGCGCTTCGTTAAAGAGGGCGCGCTGACCTCCGGAGAAGTTGAACAGGTTATGACCCTGCTGAAAACGCTGGTTCAGTAGTTCTGCCCCCCTGTCCGGTGCCTTTACCCCCCGTGGCCGGCTGCTTTATCGGTAAATCCACTTTTAATCGTGGGTTATCAGCGCAATTTCTCAATAATATTCTAGCCTTATCAAAGAGGAACAAACGCTTTCTTCGTCTGGTCATTCTGTGATCAACGTCGGAAATCCCCTTTTGACGCAATTAAGAGTGACCATGACCTTATTAGCTGAAAAATCTCTTAATCATGAAAACGGGCTGCTGCGGATGCGCGAGGCCGTTAATCATCGCCTTGAGCAGTTGCTGCCCCCAGGGGGAGAAGAAGATCGTGTCATTGCGGCGATGCGTGAAGGCACGCTGACGCCGGGTAAACGTATCCGCCCCCTGCTGCTGCTGCTGGTGGCCCAGGATATCGGCTGTGACCCTGCGCATCCGGGGATGATCGATCTGGCCTGCTCGGTGGAGATGGTCCATGCGGCTTCGCTGATTCTGGACGATATCCCCTGCATGGATAACGCCAGAATGCGCCGGGGTAAGCCGACCATTCATCGCCAGTTCGGCCAGGATGTGGCCATTCTTTCTGCCGTTGCGCTGCTCAGCACCGCTTTCGGCACCGTGGCCTCTGCGGAAGGCCTGTCAGGCAGCTGCAGGGCACAGGCCGTTGCAGAGTTATCTGCCGCTGTGGGTTTACAGGGGCTGGTGCAGGGGCAATTTCTGGATCTGAAAAAGGGCAATACCACGCGCAGCAAAGAAGCGATTGCCCGGACCAACGATTTGAAAACCAGCATGCTGTTTGATGCCTCACTGCAGATGGCCGCTCTCGCTGCCGATGCCAACCAGGAAGTTCGCCAGCGATTACGCTGTTTTGCTCATGACCTGGGGCAGGCGTTTCAGCTGCTTGACGATCTGGCCGACAGCCACAGCGGAACGGGCAAAGATATCAATCAGGATCAGGGAAAATCCACGCTGGTCGCCCTGCTGGGTAACGAAGAGGTGCATCAGCGATTGCGTGCGCATCTGCAGAGTGCAGACGAGCATTTTGCCTCTGTCAGCCGACAGGGTATGGCTACCCGCCAGTTTATGCATGCCTGGTTCGATCAGCAGCTTGCCTCGTTCGGTTAGAGCCCGGCTGCAGACCCCAACGGAGAGTGAATGAAGGACGAGGATCTGATTCAGCGAAACCACGATCGCCGGCTTACCGGGAGGGAAAAATGAGCCATTACGCCATTATCGCTCCCCCGCTTTACAGCCATCAGCGCGCCCTGGAGGCGCTGGCTTATGAACTGATGGCACTGGGACACCGCATTACCTTTATTCAGCAGCCTGAAGCCCTGGCAAATCTGCAGGAGCCGGGTATCGGCAGGCATCCCGTGGGCATATTGTCCCACCCTGAGGGATCCCTTTCGCGTACGTTGAAACTGGCGGCCAGTCCCGGCCTTTCGCTCCTCAGCCTGATCGAGGATATGGCGCTGACCACTGATATGCTCTGTGCGGAACTCCCCGCCGCGCTGGAAAAACTGGCCGTCGACGGGTTAATTGTCGATCAGATGGAGCCGGCCGGAGGCCTGGTGGCCGAAGCGCTGGGCCTGCCTTTTGTTTCCGTTGCCTGTGCGCTACCGGTCAACCGCGAGCCGGGATTACCCTTACCGGTGATGCCCTTTGATTACGGCACCGACCAGCGCTCGCTCAGGCTTTTTAAATCCAGCCAGCGCATCTATGACTGGCTGATGCGGGCGCAGAACAGAGCCATTAACCGCCACGCCGCAGCATTTGGACTGCGCAGCCGTAAAGGGTTGCATGACTGCCTTTCGCCCTTGTTGCAGATCAGCCAGACTCTGCCCGGCCTGGATTTCCCCCGCTACGCATTGCCGGAAACATTTCATGCTGTTGGCCCGCTGCGTAAGCCCCGTCATCATCTTCAGCCGCATCCGGGTGTCTCCTCTTCGCGTCCTCTGGTCTTTGCTTCACTGGGCACGTTACAGGGTCACAGATTCAGCCAGTTTAAAAGCATCGCCAGGGCGTGCCGCAGCCTGGATGTTCAGTTGCTGATCGCCCATTGCGGCGGACTGGATGAAGCACAAAGCGATCTCCTGCGGGAAAACGGCGCCACCTGGGTCACAGATTTTGCCGATCAGTACGCCGTTTTACAGCAGGCTCAGGCGGTCGTTACCCACGGTGGGATGAATACCGTGGCTGATGCCATTGCCACCCTGACGCCGGTGCTGGCTATGCCGGTGGCATTTGATCAGCCCGGTGTGGCGGCACGGGTCAGCTGGAGCGGGATTGGTCGTCGTGTCTCACGCAATTGCAGCAGCGATACTCTGGCAAAAAATCTGCACCCGCTGTTAAGTGAAAACCGCTATCAGCAACATCTTCAGCCCCTGCAGGCGCAGCTCAACAACGCGGGCGGAGCGGTACTGGCTGCCCGCCTTATCAGCCAGGCACTAAGCCCCTCTTTCAGCGTCATCGCTAAGGCGGCCGGGTGAGAGTCTGGGATCTGATCCTCGCCGGTGGTGGACTGGCAAACGGACTGATTGCTCTGCGCCTGCTCCAGCGTCAGCCCGATATCCGTATTCTGATGATTGAAGCAGGGCCACGGCCCGGCGGCAATCATACCTGGTCATTTCACGAAAGCGACTTAACCGCTGCTCAACTGGCAGAGATCGCCCCGCTGATAGCCCATCGCTGGGAGGGCTACGACGTCTCCTTCCCCGAGCTTAATCGCACTTTGCCAGGCGGCTATCTGACGGTGACTTCTGAACGTTTCGCCGGGGTTATGGAGCAGGCTCTGGGCAAAAACATCCTGACTCAGAGCGACATCGTTCAGCTCACGCCCACTGAGGTAAGGCTGGCCGATGGCCGTACTTTCTCCGCTCCGGCAGTTATTGATGGCAGGGGCTATCAGGCCAGCCCCTGTATGAAGATTGGCTATCAGGCGTTTTTGGGTCAGCAGTGGCAGCTTGCCAGGCCACACGGATTAACCCGCCCCATCCTTATGGATGCCAGGGTCGATCAGCTTGAAGGCTACAGGTTTGTTTATACACTGCCGCTGACGCCCGATTCGCTGCTGATTGAAGATACCCATTACATTGATGGCACCGCCTTCAACGCCAGTGAAGCCCGGGAGCGGATAGCCGCCTATGCCCGCGAAAAAGGCTGGGAACTGCAAACACTGGAGCGTGAAGAGCAGGGAAACCTGCCTATTACGCTGGCGGGCGATCCCAAAGCGTTCTGGCAGCACGCTGGCGGCCAGCCCCGCAGCGGTATTCGCGCCGGCCTTTTCCATCCTACAACCGGCTATTCCCTGCCTCTGGCAACCACGCTGGCCGATTTGATCGCCAGCCAGCCCGATCTGGAAAGCAGCAGCCTGGCCGAACTCATCCAGCGATTTTCGGCCAGACAGTGGCAGCAGCAGCGCTTTTTCCGTCTGCTTAACCGCATGCTATTTCTGGCTGGAACGCCTTCCAGGCGCTGGCAGGTGATGCAACGTTTTTACCGGCTGGATGACCAGCTGATTGCCCGCTTCTATGCGGGAGAGCCAACGTTATACGATATGGCACGGGTTCTGACAGGTAAACCACCGGTTCCGGTAGGTGAAGCGCTGAAGGCCGTGCTCAAGCAAACTCCCCGTCTGCGAGCATTATAATGAACAGAACCACGGTAATTGGCGCCGGATTTGGCGGCCTGGCCTTAGCGATCCGCCTCCAGGCGGCAGGCATTCCCACCCTGCTGCTGGAAGGTCGGGACAAGCCCGGCGGCCGCGCTTACGTCTATCAGGATCAGGGTTTTACTTTTGATGCCGGCCCTACGGTTATCACCGATCCCAGTGCTATCGAAGAGCTGTTCACCCTGGCGGGTAAGCGGCTGGAAGATTATGTCGAATTAATGCCGGTAAGGCCGTTTTACCGGCTCTGCTGGGAAGATGGCAAGGTGCTGAACTATGACAACGATCAGCAGCAGCTTGAGCAGGAAATCGCCCGTTTTAATCCGGCAGATGTGGCGGGCTATCAGCGTTTTCTTTCCTATTCGCAGGCTGTTTTCCGCGAAGGCTATCTCAAGCTCGGCACCGTGCCTTTTCTCTCTTTTCGCGACATGCTGAAAGCGGGCCCTCAACTGGCACGTCTTCAGGCCTGGCGCAGCGTCTATTCTATGGTTTCTTCTTTTATAGAGGAGGATCATCTGCGTCAGGCATTCTCGTTTCACTCTCTGCTGGTTGGCGGTAATCCTTTTGCCACTTCCGCCATTTATACGCTGATCCACGCCCTGGAGCGCGAATGGGGTGTCTGGTTCCCGCGGGGGGGACCGGCGCCCTTGTTCAGGGAATGGTAAAGCTGTTTGAAGACCTGGGAGGAGAGATTCAACTCAATGCACGGGTCAGCCAGCTCCAGACAAAAGGTGACAGGGTCACGGGTGTGGAGCTTGAGGATGGACGGCTGATCCCTGTTTCCGCCGTGGCATCGAATGCCGACGTGGTGAACACCTATAAAAAGCTGCTAAGCCATCATCCTCAGGGCGTGGCGCGGGCGGCCTCGCTGAGCCGCAAACGGATGAGTAACTCACTGTTTGTCCTCTACTTCGGGCTGAATCATCATCACAGTCAGCTTGCGCATCACACGGTTTGTTTTGGCCCCCGCTACAGGGAGCTGATTGATGAAATTTTTAACAATCCAGAGCTGGCGGAAGACTTTTCTCTTTATCTTCATGCCCCTTGCGTGACCGATCCTTCCCTGGCTCCCGCAGGTTGTGGGAGTTACTACGTGCTGGCCCCCGTACCGCATCTGGGAACCGCCGACATTGACTGGGAAGTGGAAGGCCCGCGCCTGCGCGATCGCATTTTTGATTACCTTGAAGAGCGCTATATGCCCGGCCTGCGGGAGCAACTGGTCACGCATCGCATGTTTACCCCGTTTGATTTCCGCGATCAACTGGATGCGCACCTGGGCTCGGCGTTTTCCATCGAACCTATCCTGACCCAGAGCGCCTGGTTCCGGCCCCATAACCGGGACAGCCAGATTGAAAACCTTTACCTGGTCGGCGCAGGCACGCATCCTGGCGCGGGCGTACCCGGTGTGATTGGCTCTGCCAAAGCCACTGCCAGCCTGATGGTTAAGGATTTAGCGCCATGAATCAGCCTCTGCTTAATCACGCCACCGAAACTATGGCTGCTGGCTCCAAAAGTTTTGCCACCGCTTCAAAGCTGTTTGATCCCGTTACCCGCCGCAGCGCGCTGATGCTTTATGCCTGGTGCCGTCATTGTGATGATGTGATTGACGGCCAGCAGTTGGGGTTTGCAGCACCTGTCCCGGCTGATACCCCGGAACAGCGGCTGGAGGAGCTGAGGCAGTCCACCCGTGCCGCATTCAGGGGCGAGCCGATGCAGGACCCGGCTTTTGCCGCTTTTCAGGAAGTGGCGCTGGCGCAGGCGATCCCCGAACGGCTGGCGTTTGATCACCTTGAAGGCTATGCGATGGACGTGCGGGAAGAAACGTATTACACGCTGGATGACACGCTTCGCTACTGTTACCACGTCGCCGGCGTGGTGGGACTGATGATGGCTCAGGTGATGGGCGTCCGCGACCAGGCTGTGCTGGATCGCGCCTGCGATTTGGGATTAGCCTTCCAGTTAACCAACATCGCCCGCGATATTGTGGAGGATGCACAGGCCGGACGCTGCTATCTGCCCGTAAGCTGGCTTGAGGAAGAGGGTCTGACCCTGCAAAATTACGCTGAACCTGCTCAGCGTGTTGCGCTGGCAAGAGTGGCAAGGCGCCTGATTATGGCGGCTGAACCTTATTACCACTCAGCTCAGGCTGGGCTGCAAGGTTTACCTTTACGCTCTGCCTGGGCGATCGCCACGGCGCGAGGCGTTTATCGTGAGATTGGCGTAAAAGTGATGGCTGCGGGCGAACAGGCCTGGCAGAAACGCCAGGGCACCAGCAAGCTGGAAAAGCTCGGCTTGCTGGCCTCGGCGGCAGGTCAGGCCGCTACTTCTCTTTTTTCGAAGCGGACATCCCGTCCTGCGGCGCTTTGGCAGCGCCCGCTCTGACCGGCCTTTTATGCCGCTGACGCAGCGTTTTTTGCAGCTTCGTCAGCGGCGGCGCGTACAGAAAACCAAATGACACGCACCCCTCTTTGCCCCTGACCGCGTGATGCAGGCGGTGAGCCATATAGAGGCGCTTCAGATAGCCTTTGCGCGGGATATAGCGAAACGGCCAGCGCTGATGCACCAGACCGTCATGCACGATGAAATAGAGTGCGCCATAGGTCGTCATTCCCGCCCCGATCCACTGCAGCGGCCAGAGTCCGGTACTGCCGAAGTAAATCAGCCCAATCGCCAGTACGGCAAACACCACCGCATAAAGATCGTTCAACTCCAGGCCGCCCTCGTGAGGTTCGTGGTGAGAGAGATGCCAGCCCCACCCCCAGCCATGCATGATGTATTTATGGGAAAGTGCAGCAACGATTTCCATCACAACAACGGTAGCGATAACAATCAAAATGTTAACCAACAGCAGCATAGTGTTTTGACTCTTTTTTACAACATGGGCACAAGCTTAATCCATTAACTCCTGAAGCGTGCAGAAATTTAGTTTGCCTGCCCGGCCTTATGAACCCTCTGAAGCTGAAGCGATATCCCCCCGTTTATTTGCTGCCGATCGAAACAGGCGCTTAGCTTTTCCTCAGCGTAGATTCGGGTAAAAACCAGGAGAGAATAAACGCCATCACCATCACGCCGGTAGCCATCATAAAGGCTGCGTGAATCGCATCGCCAAACGCCAGCAGGTAGTCATGATGCAGGGGTTCGGGCAGATGACGAATGGCAGTCGGGTCCAGTGACTTCGGCAGTTCTGAACCTTCAGGGATCAGGCGTTCCAGTCCCGACTTCAGGATCTGAGTGAATACCGTACCAAACAGCGCCACGCCAACAGATCCTCCCACCGAACGGAACAGCGTGACGGAAGAGGTTGCAACGCCAAGCATAGTGGGCGCGACGGTATTCTGCACCGCCAGTACCAGCACCTGCATCACCATGCCAAGGCCCATGCCCATCACGCTGGTGAACAGATAGAGATGCCAGACCGGGGAATCGGTGGTGATGGTGGTTAACAGCGCCATGCCCATGCTGGCGAACAAGGTTCCGGCAATGGGGAACAGACGGTATCTCCCGGTGCGGCTGATTATCCTGCCGCTGATAATTGACGTGAGCAGCAAGCCCCCCATCAGCGGCAGCAACTGCATACCCGCCTGCGTAGGCGTTGCAGCCTTCACCACCTGCAGGTAGAGCGGCAGGAAAGTCACGCTACCAAATAACGCCATGCCGATAATAAAACCGATCAGGCTGCTGAGCAGAAAGCTGCGTTCCCGAAACAGGGTCAGCGGAATGATCGGTTCGATCGCCCTGCGCTCTTCATAAATAAAGCCAGCCAGGCCGACCAGACCAAATGCCAGGATGCACCACAACAGCGGATCGGACCAGGCTT
The DNA here is from genome assembly GCF_036865545.1 of Erwinia sp. E_sp_B01_1. Lineage (NCBI taxonomy): Bacteria > Pseudomonadati > Pseudomonadota > Gammaproteobacteria > Enterobacterales > Erwiniaceae > Erwinia > Erwinia sp. E_sp_B01_1. The sequence goes on from NZ_CP142208.1 coordinate 2,396,044, forward strand.
TAACGCTGCCGCCTTCACTGGTGAACAGGGTTATTCCAACCAGCGCCAGGCACAGATAGAAAGCGCCCAGATAGTCGATCTCGTGCTGTTTCCGCTTTCCGGCCGGTTTAAGCACCGCGCCGATCACCAGCAGGGCAAACAGCCCCAGAGGCAGGTTGATATAGAAGATCCAGCGCCAGGTGGTGTGCTGAACGATAAAGCCTCCAATCAGCGGGCCGATTACCGTAGCCAGCCCAAATACACCGCCGAATAACCCCTGATAGCGCCCCCGGCTGGCGGGAGGAACCACATCCGCCACGGCGGCCATGCTGACCACCATCAGTCCCCCGCCTCCCAGTCCCTGAAGCGCACGGGTCAGCACCAGCTGTTCCATGGTCTGCGACAGTCCACACAAGGCGGACCCCAGCAGGAACAGCGCAATGGCAATCTGCAGAACGCGTTTACGCCCAAACAGATCGCCGAATTTACCGTACAACGGCACCACAACCGTGGAAGCCAGGGTATAGGCGATAACCACCCAGGTCAGTTTATCCAGGCCACCCAGTTCACCCACAATGGTGGGCAGCGCGGTGGAGACGATAGTTTGATCCAGCGCTGCCAGCAGCATCACCAGCAATAAAGCACTGAACAGCAGACGCAGGGAGGGCTCTTTCCCCTGCGAATCAGACTCTTTTGATGCGAAAGAATCAGCATCCATAACGACACTCGCTTTTAGAAATTTGTAGTTGTATGAGGCACCGGCTTGATAAACCAGATTCTGTAAAGGGCTATCCCTGCTGCACATTATGTTGGCACAGTTTACCTGCAATCAAGACCAGGGAGTCTGAGTTCGCCATTTTATGTTGCTTTTAACTATCGTAAGATATATAACAAGCACTATCTTACGATACAGTCGTAAGATACTTATTCTACTCAGGAGATCATTTATGTTTAAAGAACTGTTTAACGAAAGCCGGGGTGGCCACCACCACCATCATCACAGACATGCCCATCGCCGTGGTGAGGGTCACGAGGGGCACCGTGGACATGGCCGTGGCCGTGGCGGTGATGATGCTGGTCATCGCGATCGCCCTTCTTTCCTGCGTGGCCGTAAATTTGGTGCGGATGAGCTGCAAATTCTGGTGCTGACGCTGCTCAAAGAGCAGGCCAGCTACGGTTACGAGCTGATCAAAACGCTGACCGAGAAAAGCGGCGGTTTTTACACCCCCAGCCCTGGTGTTATCTACCCTGCACTGACCTATCTGGAAGATGTCGGTTATGTCACCGTGCAGCAGGAAGGTAATCGTAAACGCTATGCGATCAACCAGCAGGGTGAAGCCTGGCTTGCGGAAAATCAGGCTGTGGCAGAAGCGCTGATCGCCAAACTTGCCCTGTTTGCCCGCCAGAGCGATACCGTGAATCAGGCGATGTCCGAGCACCGCCAACCGTTTGAACCTGCACTAATGCAGGCGATTCATCAGCTTCGCACTCAGCTGCATAATTATCACGGCAGTGATGCAGACACCCAGCAGCAGGTTGCGGTTGTTTTGCAGCAAACGCTGGACCAGCTTAAATCTGTAGGGTCGTGAATCCGGCCTTTCCCTCTCAGACAAAGGAGGCCAGCAAGGCTTTCTTCTGCAACTCTTTGCCTGCCACGGTGTCTCAACGGCACCGTTGAAAGGAACGTTTTGTATGAGAGGATATCTCCGTGTATGAGCCTGACCTCCCCGTGGTGGTTTCCGTCCAGAGCAGCACCAGACATGCCTTCAGCAAAGCGCCGAAGCAGTCTGTCCGGCTGATTGAAAATGTTGGCGTTGAGGGCGATTCTCATGCCGGAATCAACGACCAGCATCGTTACCATATCCGGCGTTTCGGAGAACACCCCAACCTTCGTCAGGTGCATGTGATCCAGGCAGAACTGTTTGATCAGTTACTGGAAAAGGGTCACACCGTGCGGCCAGGCGAACTGGGCGAAAATATCTCAACGAGGAATGTCGATTTGCTCAGCCTGCCTGTGGGGACACGCCTGCACTTCGGCGGTGAAGCGGTCATTGAACTGACAGGACTGCGAAACCCCTGCAGTCAAATTGAAAAGTTTCAGCCCGGTCTGTTTCAGCATCTTGTTGAAAAAACACCTGCCGGCATGGTCCGCAAAACAGGGGTGATGAGCATCGTAATCAAGGGCGGCGAAGTCTATCCGGGCGACATGATTGACATTGAGTTGCCCCCCTGCCTCATAAACCGCTGATCTACCGGGTTCCCGGTCAGTAATAAAAGCGCATGACGGGGGCAAACCGGCAGTCATAGCTACTGGTTTGCCCATCCGCCGTTAAATACCAGCAATTTTCCTCAGCTCGGCTTCCGCGCCCGGCGCCACGGCCAGGACCTGTGCCCCTTTCGTGAGGCGATCCCCCTCCGTATTAAACGGGTGATACCAGCCGCCTGCCTCTTTCACCAGACAATACCCGGCCAGACAATCCCAGGCGTGCATATAGGGCTCGTAATAACCGACGACTCGTCCGGCGGCGACCCAGGCCAGCATCAGTGCGCCGGAGCCAATCCGGATAAAGTTCCCGCCCGCCGTGAGCAGAGAAGCCAGAATCTCTCCTACTTTTTCGGGGCTGACGTAGCTGTTGGCACCAAAGCCGGTAACATGGTTTTGCAGTGTTCGTGTGGGATCAACCTGGAGCCTGCGGCCATTCAGTGTCGCCCCTTCGCCCAGCGCGGCGATGTAGCATTCCTGATAACAGGGCGCGAAGATGACGCCAATCACCGGAACATCGCCACGCAGTACCGCGACAGAGACACACCAGCTTGGCATACCGTTCAGAAAGGGGCTGGTACCATCAATGGGATCCACTACCCAGGTATAATCAGAGGTGCCCTTTTGCAGGCCGCTCTCCTCACCAAGAAAACCATCGTGCGGAAACATTGCCGCTATACGCTCGCTGATAAGCTGTTCCACTTCCCGGTCCGCGATCGATACCACATCCTGAGCGTCATATTTGGTTTCGATCACCAGGCTGTCACGTTTGTGAAACCAGGCCAGTGCGGCCTCCCCGCCTGCCCGCGCCACCTCTTCTGCCAGTGCCAGACGAGCCATCATTTCATTTTTACCAGCATTCATAGTCAATCCTTAGGTTAAAAGGGATCAGCAGGCAATCAGCGCCAGTCCCTGAGGTTTAAAGTCCACGGCCACGGCCGATGACAAAGGCAGCTGATGCTCCATCTGCGCGTCAACGATAAACAGCGATCCCAGCTCGGTATGCACCTCATATTCGATGTGGTCGCCCAGCCAGGTGCTGTGGATCACTTCCCCTTTCAGCGCGCCCTCTCCCTCACCGCATAAGGTGATAAATTGCGGGCGGACGGAAAGCTGTGCAGCCCCCATTCTGGCTCCGGCTCCCCGGACGCGATAAAGCTGGGTGCCTACTCTGATCATTGCGCTGTCGCCTTCCACCTGCTCCACTTCACAGGGCAGAATGTTTGCCTCCCCCATAAAGTCGGCAATAAACACCGAATTTGGCGAATGGTAGAGCGTTTCCGGCGCACCCTGCTGCGCAATCTCGCCCTCTTTCATCACGATAATTTTGTCCGACACCGCCAGCGCCTCTTCCTGATCGTGGGTGACATACACTGCCGTAAAGCCAAGCCGTTGTTGCAGATCGCGAATTTCGGTTCTGACCCGTCGCCGCAGGCGCTCATCCAGGTTTGAGAGCGGCTCATCCAGCAGCAGCACCTGAGGTTCAAGCACCAGCGCGCGGGCCACGGCAATACGCTGCTGCTGCCCGCCGGAGAGTTCAGAAGGCAGCCGGTGCCCCTGATTAGCCAGGCCGACAAGGTTCATCCCTTCCTGCGCCCGGTCATGGGCCTCTTTTTTATTCATGCCCGACGAAAGCAGCCCGTACATGATGTTCTCCAGCGCGGTCATATGCGGGAACAGCGCATAGGACTGGAACACCATCGCCACGTCACGCTCATTGGCGGGCAGATTTGTCACATCACGCCCACCAATCAGGATACGGCCAGAAGTCGGATGTTCCAGCCCGGCCAGCAGCCTGAGCGTGGTGGTTTTGCCACAGCCAGAGGGGCCCAGCAGCGTCACAAGCGTTCCGGCTTCCACGGTCAGTGAGAGATCCGGCAGCGCCGTAAAGCCCGCGAACTGCTTTGAAACATGCTCAAATACAACGGATCCTGCGGTTACCGAAGTCATACTGCACTCTCCTGCGTTAAGGATGTGGGCGTTGGGGGAACCGCAACGGGGACGGCAGTGGCCGCACGACGAAGCCGACGTTCACCCACCAGAAGCTGAAACACCAGGATAATGGTTAACATCACCACGATCAGCACCGTCGAGTAGGCAATAGCCACGCCATATTCACCATTTTCCACCAGGCCCACGATGTACGAAGTGGCCATGTTGTACTGCGCGCTGACCAGGAAGATCACCGCGCTGATTGAGGTGATAGCCCGGACAAAGGCATAAACCAGCGCGGCACTGATCGCCGGTTTAAGCAGCGGCAGCACCACTTTGCGCAGCGTGCGGAAGCTGTTTGCACCCAGCGTCAACGAAGCTTCATCCAGACTTTTATCCAGCTGGGTCATAGCCGCGATGCCACCACGCACGCCTACCGGCATGTTGCGGAACACAAAGCAGGCAATCAGAATCAGAGCGGTGCCGGTAATCTCAAGCGGTGGCAGATTGTAAGCCGTCACATAGCTCACGCCGATGACCGTGCCCGGAATGGCAAAACTCAGCATCAGCATAAATTCGAAGGTCTGTCGGCCTGCAAATTTCTGCCGCACAATCAGCCAGGCGGTCAGTAATCCCACCGCCGCCGTTAATGGCGCAGCAATCAGGGCAATTTCCAGCGTGGTCCAGAAGGAGTTCCAGGCCACTCCGCTCCAGATAATCTCTCCATCGGTAATACTGACACGGAAAGCGTGAATATAGTGTTGCAGCGTCAGCGTATCGTTCAGCCCCCAGGACTGAACAAAACCGCCAACAAAAATCATGCCGTAGATCACCAGGGTAAAGAGTCCCCACGGAATAATCATGCCGTACACGCTGTAGCGCAGAGCCACCGGCAGCTGCCCGTGTTTTCCGCCATCACCCTTGCCGGTCACCGTGGCGTAGCTTTTCCCCGAGAGCCACACGCGTTGCAGAATAAAGGCAGCCAGCGTGAAGCAGAGCAGGATCATTGCCAGCACCGCAGCGCGACTTGGATCGTTTTGCGCCCCGACCACCGAGAAAAATATTTCAGTGGAAAGCACACCGTGGCTGCCGCCCAGCACCATCGGGTTACCGAAATCCGCCATGCTTTCGATAAAGCCGATCAGAAACGCATTCGCCAGCCCCGGTGCCATCAGCGGCAGCGAGACACGGGTAAAGGTGCGCCAGCGGTTGGCCCGCAGTGTCTGTGAGGCTTCTTCCATAGAGGGGCTGACGCCTTCCACCACGCCAATCAGTACCAGGAAGGCGATGGGCGTAAAGGAGAGAACCTGGGCAATCCAGATGCCGGTCAGGCCGTATAGCCAGCGTCCCGGCTCAATATCAAACAGAGCGGCCAGATATTCCGTCACCACGCCTGAACGCCCGAACAGCAGGATCAGCGCCAGGCCGATCACAAACGGCGGCGTGATAATCGGGAGAATGGTCAACATGCGCAGCGCTTTCTTGCAGGGGAAAGCTGTGCGGGTGGCGGCAAGCGCAAAGGCCAGCCCCAACAGCGTTGAACCGGCTGCGGTCATCAGGGCCAGCGCCAGCGTGCGCCAGGCTGTTCCACAGGTTCCTCCGGAAAGGCATGACAGACTCCAGATCGAAGGATCCATCATATTGGCAATCAGTCCATCCGGCTTAAAGCTGCCATCCACATCCTGCACCGAGGCGATAAACAGGCTTAACACCGGATAAAGAACGAAGGTGGTGACCAGCGCTACCAGCATCACGATCGAAGCCACCACAAAAGCATCCCCCCTCAATACCCCGCGTTCCGCCAGCGCAAAAGAGAAAATAAGCAGGAAGGTGGTCAGCATCAGCAGTGCGCCAGCCCCCATCGCCGGTTGCCCCTGCTCAAGCGTGCCCATCAGGTTCTCAAGCCAGACCCAACTCCAGCCGCTGTAACCGATGGCATGGCCTTCAAAGATAAGAAACACCACGCCAGCGGTACTGAGCAGAAGAAGTAAGCTGCTGCGCAGTTTTCCGGCAGGCATTAATCCACAGGCTGCACAAAGCAGATACAGCCCCACTGCTACGGCCAGCCACGGATGCTGCCAGACCAGCATTTGCCAGAGGGCGGGCGCGGTTTCAGCGTTCGCCCATAAAGAGAGTATCCAGCCCCCTGGAAAAAACCCGCTTCGAGGCTGTACCAGGGCAGCAGGGTTAAGGCGATAGCGCCCGCAATCAGCGCACCGGTTAAGCGCCGGTTATTAGCATTCATAATTCACCCCGACCTGAAGGTTCAGGCTGATGCGGACATCTGGCTATAGCCACCGCTGTTCAGCAACAGAAGGTTATGACCGGCCCTTGATGCCGGCCAGAGCGTCGCTTTTACTGCGCGCTGGCGCCGATCTCTTTGTCCCAGCGGCTCAGTAACGCTTTGCGTTTCGCCGAGTCGCCGTAGGTTTTAAAGTCGTAGTCGATCAGCTTGATGTCCTCGAATCGCGGCGCGTGTTCAGAGATTTCGGCCTCACGATTAGAGGGAAGCTGGAAAGATTTAGCCTCTTTCATATGCGACTGAGCTTCTGCGCTCAGCGCCCAGTCATACCAGGATTTGGCGTTGGCAAGATTGCGCGCGCCCTTGATAATCGACATTGATCCGATTTCATAACCGGTGCCTTCACAGGGGGCCACCGCCTTGATCGGGAAGCCATCAACCTGCATGGCCACGGCATCATGCATAAAAACAATGCCGACGGTCGTTTCGCCACGCGCTGCCGATTTCACCGGCGCAGAACCAGATTTGGTGTACTGGGAGATATTACCGTTGAGTTTTTTCAGGTAATCAAAGGCCTTATCTTCTCCCATTATCTGCACCAGCGTGGCCAGCGTGTTATAGGCCGTGCCGGAAGAGTTAGGGTTAGCTATCTGGATCTCACCCTTGAGGGCAGGATCCAGCAAATCGGCCCAGCAGGCTGGTGCTTTAAGCTTTTTATCCGCCAGCAGTTTGGTGTTATATCCCCAGCCCAGCGCACCGGCGTAAATTCCCACGGTGCGATAGCCGGAAATCTCCGCCTGTTTCTGCGCCCAGTCCTGCTGCTGTGGCAGCAACGGCGATTTATAGACCTGGGTCAGCCCCTCTTCCGCCGCCTGCATATGGGGATCGCCCGTACCTGCCCACCAGATATCCGTTCTGGGGTTGCGCGCTTCACTGCGGATTCGGGCATAGGCTTCACCGGCGGAAAGCCGCACCATACTCACTTTGATATCGGGATGGGACTGACTGTAGAGGCGGGTCATCAGTTCACAGACCACCACGTCTGCCGAGCAAATCATATTCAGGTTGCCCGCGGCTGATGCCGCGAAAGGCAGTGTTCCGCAGGTAAGAGTCAGGGCAGCTAACAGAGAAGTGTATCGCATGGTGTTCTCCTGGGTTTGTAGGGTGTGGTGCTTCACCGGCACCTTTCTTTGCACGTGTGTGCAAATTAGTAGGGAACATCGTCTGGCCTGTCAATCAGCCTGCTCAGCATTTGAAGGGGAATGTCACAAAATTGAAACATCCGGCCGCAAAGGTTTTTTGCACAGCTTTGCAAAGTGAGGCACACTGGCCTTCGTTTAAGAGCAAACCGATAAACAGGTTAAAGGCCTCTTCACTCTTGAGTAAAAGCCCGCCGGGCCAGAGCGGGACGTCGGTTAAAGGAGAAGCGATATGAGCGTTGAAAAAACGGTGGTCAGTGCGCAGGATGTGGCCGATCGTGCCGGCGTTTCCCGTTCAGCGGTGTCACGAACCTACACCCCTGGCGCCAGCGTATCGGAAGCCACGCGGGCCAGAGTGATGAAGGCTGCGGAAGAGTTGGGCTACCACGTTAATCACCTGGCGCGGGGGCTGGTGCGTAACCGCAGCGGCATTGTCTGCCTGATTGTTTCAGAAGTGGAAACGCCCTATCGTGCCAGCCTGGTGCGCTGGCTGACGCAATTTCTGCAGGATGCCGGAAAAGTGGCGATGCTGATCAATACCGATCGGTCTGATGAGAGCGTCACCCTTGCCCTGCAACAGGCGATCAATTTTCGCGCGGATGCCTCGATAATCCTTTCAGGCATGCCTGATAAAGCCATCACCCGGGTCTGTTATAAACATGGCCAGCACATCGTTATGATCAACCGAGATGAGACGCTTCCCGGCTCCCTGAGTATTAATCTCGATTCCCGTTCAGCCGCTGAGATGGCGGTAATGGCTATGGTTCGTGCAGGCTGCCGCCGCCTTGCGTTTGCCAATTCCCTGGCGGGCACGCCGAGCCTGATGAACCGAGAACGGGATTTTCTGGCCGCAGCGGACAAAGCTGGCTTGCCCGTCACCGTGGAGCGGTTCGGCACCACATCCTATGAAAGCGGCCAGATCTTGGCGCACCGGCTGCTGACCAGAGATCAACGCCCCGATGCCGTGTTCTGCGTGACGGACTTAATGGCCTGCGGATTTATGGATGAGGCCCGCCACCGTTTCTCGTTAAGAATCCCAGAAGATCTTTGCCTGGTCGGCTACGATAATATTCCTCAGTCCGGCTGGTCCTCCTATAACCTCACCACCTTCGCCCAGCCCGTAGAGCAGTTTGCACGTGACGCTGTCACGTGGTTAATTGCCGCCGAAAAACAGGAACATGACCTGCCAGCCAGACCGGTGGGTGATTGCCGGGTATATCAGTCAGAGATTATCTGGCGTGGGTCGGTGCGCGGGGGTTAGCGAATTTCATTTTCAATGCCATGCTCAGATAAACCCGCCCGGCGTAACACATTGCTGTGGCGAAAACAGAGAGGATGACTTTATGATCACGTTATGCAAAGCCTGCGGCACTTCATATCAGGTCACCGACCGCTGGCCGGAACAGTGCAGGATATGCGACGACGAACGTCAGTATGTTCCGGTTCAGGGTCAGGCGTGGCTGGAGCTGAATGCGCTGGTGGCTTCACACACAAATAAGTGGCAACAACACGACAGCACGCTATTCAGTATCAAAACCGTGCCCAACTTTGCTATCAATCAGCGTGCTTTTCTTTTGAGAACCCCGGAAGGCAATATTCTTTGGGACTGTATTGCCAATCTTGACGAGGCCACCAAATCCCTGATTGCCGCACTGGGGGGAATCAAAGCCATCGCTCTCTCCCACCCTCACTACTACACCACCATGCAGGACTGGGCGGACGAATTCGACGCGCCGGTATACCTGCACGCCAGCGATCGTGAGTGGATAATGCGTGATAATCCTCATATCCAGCTGTGGGAAGGCGAGTCGATTCAACTCACTTCTGACGTCACCTTACTGCGTCTGGGTGGCCATTTTGCCGGCGGCACGGTTTTACACTGCTCCCGGGGCAATGGGGTCGTACTTGCCGGTGATATCGTCCAGGTGACACCCGGTGCGGATGCCGTCTCTTTTATGTGGAGCTATCCGAATATGCTGCCGCTTCCGGCAAATACCGTCAGCGATATCACGCACCGGCTCAGTGAAGTGCCGTTTGCAAAACTCTATGGCGCATTTGAAGGTCAGAACATCACGGCAAACGCCGGTGACATCGTGCAGCGTTCAGGCGAAAAGTATATAGCCTGTTTAAAATGACAGCCCCCACCCGCCAAACCCTACTCCGGGTAAAGGCAGGACAACAATCCTGAGTATAAATTCAGCTTAAACCTCTTAGCTGGACGGTCTGCTCTGTGCCAGAAGCGGACGTCAGTATCAGTCGCCGGAAAAGGGCCAATCCAGCGCTTCAAGTTAGAGGCCAAAAGTTTGAGTAAGGCACGCATATCTTTAACTGAGACAGTAGAAAGCGTCTTTTGAAAAGCTTTCCGTTATCGACCCAACCACATAAAGCCATGCCGTTTTCATATTCGAGCACAACCATTGTTTTCCTTCTTTTTCGACGACGAACAATTGTGCCCACTGCCATCATGTTGATGTCTCTTTGGAGAGAGCTTTCCCATCAACATTTCTGTTTAAGAGCACCGATCTGACGATGAATTCGTTACACCTTTTAAGTTCGTCAATTTCAGGCTGAATTTTTCCATAAACCCGCATCCCTTCCAGCATCATAAAAATGCTCATGGCCATTGTTCGTGGGCTTTCATCGCACCGAAACAGCCGCTGCGTCTGACCTTTGCGTAATATGTTTTCCAACTGATTGATTATTGAGTTGAATTTATGATGAACCTTACTTTTTATCTCTGCATCACCCGGTAGAAGTTCACTGGCCGCGGAAATGGTAAAACAACCTTTTTCTCCATCAGGAGAAGATGATAAAAGCGCTACAAATTCTAACGTTTCGCGCAATGCCTTTTCTGGAGATAACTCCGCATCGCGTTCTGTTGCTCTGGAAACACCTTCATCCATGTATTGCTGTAAGGCCGCGAGATAGATTGTGCGTTTATCAGGGTAAAGCTTATAGATACTGGCGCTTGCAAGACCAGAGGCTTTCATGAGGTCTGACATTGATGTTGCCCGATATCCTTTTTGCCAGAAGCATTCCAGCGCGGTATTGAGAAATGTTTCAGGGTCGAATTCTCGGGGTCTACCAACAGATGCTTTCATTTAATCCTCCAGAAGTGAGAATTGATTGTAGATCGATCAATCTACAATTAAAAGCACCTTCTCAGATTTACCTTACAAACTTGTCCAAGCTGCAAAGCTTGATGAGAATATGTCCGCTCCTCGCTCATAGTGGACTGACATGCCTCAACAGCTTACCACTGCTTTTACCAGGCTGGACGACGTTGCCTGAACTCGTTTCGAGTAACGTCGTCAGCAGGCAAGCCGCGCAGCGGTGCGACAGCAGAATTTAATAGTTACAATATACTAATGCGATTTAATAACAGGCGCAGGATTAGGCCGGCGAACCGGCCTGAGGCATTATCAGATGGCGCAATAAACGCGCGCTTCACGTGGCGTGTAGATACCAAACGTCACCACGCTCAGTAAGCCATTAACAAACGTCTGCTGCACTTCAACCCGACTAACTTTTTCCTGGCCGCCGCACACCTGCGCCGCATCAATGCTCTTACGCTGACCGATACCTGAAACAAAGAACGGCTGGCTAGTGGTTTTCGTCGCCGCGCCAACTTGATTCTGTTTCATTACGAAAGTCTGCTGCGCACAGCCGGTTAAACTCAGAGCCAACAACGCCGCAACACAAAGCTTGTTCATAAATACCCTTATCGCGTGAAATAAAAAAATAAATGCTGAGTGAAATCATCACTCAGCCAGCCATCTGGTTATCGACAACGAAAGCGGAAACATGAGAAAGATTTTTAAGTACGCCTAACGGATACGTTTTGCTGAATAGTACAGCAATAAAAAAAGCCCCTGCACAGCAGGGGCTTTTTATGTTCCCGCAGCGTTTCCGCTTAGCGAGTCAAATCGTAGAAGAACCTTTTGGACGCCATCGAGAAAGCTTTTTGAATGCGGACTGTTCTTCTCGCCCGCCGCACCACCAAAGCTCTATTCCAGCTCACGCAGCAGCGACTTATGCTTCTCGCTCATAACGGACCCTGGCCTGCCGTCAGTCCGCTTTGTGCCAAAAGCGGACTTTACTACCACAACTTAATATTGGAAAAATAAAGAAAGTAACGATTAAAAATGAAGATTTAATTAAATTTCGATATTTCCATTTGTGCGTTTCAACGATAAAGTCAATGTGAATGTTTTTCTCTGAATGGGGCGAAGATGAGGTTATCACGGTCGCTATGCAAAGTTGTTGGGGACGTCATTGCTAACACTGCGTCTCATGCAGCGTTGGAATCACTATTTTTCTCAGCGGGCGCTCCTGGTGAACCACCACAAGGATCTCATGGTACAAAGTGGAAGGACTGGCTATACCTCACTGGTCAGGACAAGGAGGTAGATAGTCTATCTGTGTTAGGTGGGGTAATTGAAGAATTTATGGATCTTCCTCCGAAACAAGGAAGCCCCGAGTTTTTTGAATGGTCTGAAAAAAGAGAGCGAGTCGAAGCCGCATTACATGACAATGGTTTTCGATATTATCGTTTTGGCCGAATTTTACCCTTGGGTCACATTCCCGCAGATGATATCCCATATGAAGAGACTTTAAGAATTAGTCAGCAGCCAGTTATTCCTCATAAAGTGGAAGCTCTGCTGGAAAGGTTGGTTAGAGGTTTGCAACGTGCTATGCACCCCCTCACTCACCGAAGAAAAGGAAGTCAAAACTTAACGTTTAGCAATGAATATGATGTGCAAGATCTACTTCATTCATTATTGAGACCATGGATTCAAGATATACGCCCAGAAGAATTTACTCCTAGCTATGCTGGTTCAAGTACTAGGATGGATTTCCTTTTGCCTGCGCATGAGCTTGTTCTTGAAACAAAAATTGTAAGAGACCGTGGTCATGCCAAAAAAATTGGCGATGAGCTTATAATTGATATTGAACATTACAGACGGCATAGTGAATGCAAGAATTTATGGTGTATCGTATATGACCCAAACAAATATATAACTAATTCACAAGGATTTAAAAGTGATTTGGAAGGTGAGCGCTCAAGTAAAGATGGCAAAGTCTTAGTGAAAGTGTATGTAATCTAGGATGCATCATATTATTATCATTGACACTCTTCGGTTCATTGAGTGTCTTTATTGAGAAAGGATGTTTAGTGAAAAAAGTAATGAATGAAATTTACGAAAATTGGACACTGGTCAGCGTTTAATTTCACTTTAAGACAAAATCAAACTTTATGACAGTGCTACCATGATTAAGATACGAAATTGAAGAAGTTAAGTGTGTATAGTTTGTAATACATCCATAATGAATATTAACTAAGAATCTATGAGGCATTTAAATGACAGATTATATCTATAATTCTCAAGGTAAAGCCGTAGGCTTTATCTGTGGGAAATACATACATGGTATGAACGGCAATGCGGTCGGCCAACTTCATGGAACACATGTACATAGGCTTTCTGGTCAATACATTGGTGAACTTCATGAAAGCATGATCCTAAACAAGCACATGGGTAATTTTGGAAACATAGGTAACCCGGGAAACCCTGGGAATCCCGGAAGACCAGGCAATCCTGGTAATCGGGGTGCACGCAATTATGGATTTCCAGATGTCTCAATGCATCTATTTGACCAGTAGAGATGATATCAATCGCTAACGTCCGCTTCACGCCATGAGACATTCGACAAGCTTTTATGGTTTCAGTAAGGGCGAGTGTCGCGTTTCAAGAGCCAGCAAATACTTCGCTTCATCGTACTGGGTTCTGGTCTTCCAGCAGCGGTAAATGATCCTTATCCATTTGAAGGCAAGAGCCCGGATTGCAGACTGGTGAGATTTTCCTTTTTCTCGCAGTCCCTGATAATACAGCTTGGACCAGTATGATGAGTTAACCGTTTTGGCAACGCCATCCAACAAACCAGAAGCATTCCTCTAACGGCATGTTAAGACGGCGTTTATTGTGAAATTTTGCAGGAGGCAACTTCTGAAAATTTTAAGGCAGGGATAGCCTTACCAGTCTGAGAACAGTTTACCGGCAGCGCCTTTATACAGGCCAGTTGATGCTGCGATTGTTATCAATGATATCTTTATGAGTCGGTGCCTCACCCAGCTTACCGAAGCTGGCATAAAGTGAAGGTAGCCGGTACGTCCATTCCGGCAATTGCTCCGGCCCTGACGTGGCGTTACAGAATGTCCGCTTTGTGCCAAAAGCGGACCTTAAGCACCTTAGCCGCCCTGAGGGCGGCTCTCAGTCTCAACTCATTTCTCAGAGTGAAAGGCCCAGTCAGCTGCTGTCGCGAGCGACACAAACGGGCCAGCTAGTGTGACGTTGTGGTGGCTGATGATTTCATTTGCGGACAGGTGATTGTTATCCATTGTCGTGTGCGCATCTGAAATCAGCACGGTCCTGAATCCCAGTTCCGGTGCTGCGCGACAGGTAGTGTCCACACAGAATTCTGTTTTCATCCCGGCGATAACCAGTTCCTTAACACCTCTCTGGCTGAGCTGATGCTGCAGGTTCGTATCCCGGAAACAGTTGGGGTACTTTTTGATAAACACGACATCGTGCTCAGCGTTCACATTCATTTCGGGTATCAGTTGTGTCAACAGACTTTGCTCAGAGAAGTGAGAATCTTCAGGTCCGGTGTGGCGGGCAAAAAATACGGGCACCTTAGCCTGCCTCGCTTTTTCAATCAGTAAGCAGATGTTAGACAGAACCGAATCTGCAAAATACGGTGAGGCGGGTCCACGGAAAAGTCCCTGCTGCATATCAATAACTAAAAGCGCATTTTCAGATGAAATCATGATGTATCTCCATTCAGTAGGTCATGAACGGAGAAATTTTCTTCCCCGTCCGGTTTGGCGGGGAGTCAGAGTCTGTTTTGTCAGGAGCCAGTCACAGATACGCCCACGCCGCCGAAATTTCCGGTGGTGGTAACGGTTGTCGCTGGATGAACAGACTTTATCATTTTCTGACTTTCTCTTATGGGTATTAGCAACAGGAAACACTACGAATCGTAAAAAACTGCTCTTTTGTTTTAGCACTGAGATTTACCGGATTCAACAAATATGTTTCCTGAATGTTGCCGAGCTTTGTTGGTACCCCCTGACCCGCAAAGGAAAGCAATTTGGCTTCCGCTGTTCGCTCAATGCTGCCCGTCATGTCTGCTTAAAAAACAGGCTTAGCGTAGGCTATTTTCCGTTTTCCAGTCGGGCCCCGGATATAACAGGGGCTGCTATTGCTGCACCATTGATATGTATCAGTATTGCTCAGCAACTATCCTGGCGGCTGCGGCCAGCACATCTTTACGACTTTTGGCTTCCGGCCTGGTCTGGGTATAAAAGGTTACCAGTACCAGCGGCGCATGGTTTTCCGGCCAGATCACCGCGACATCGTTGGTGGTACCAAAATCGCCGCTGCCTGTTTTATCTCCCACTATCCAGGAAGACGGCAGACCAGCCTTGATACTGGCTTCGCCTGTGGTATTTCCCTTCATCCAGGTCACCAGTTGGGCACGCTGCGGGTTTTGCAATGCGTTACCCAGCATCAACTTTTGCAGGCTTTCCGCCATAGCATGGGGGGTGGTGGTATCACGTTCATCACCGGGTATAGCGGTATTTAACTCAGGTTCTTTACGATCTAAACGGAAGGTGGAGTCACCGATTGAACGCGCAAAGGCAGTGACCTTATCCGGCCCACCCAGCTCTGCAATCAGCTTGTTCATTGCCGTATTATCACTGTATTGCAAAGCGGCAGCACTCAGGGCTGACAGCGTCATGCCGGTATCCAGATGCTTTTCGGTGATCGGATTGTAATTCACCAGGTCCGATTTGCTGATGACGATGTGTTTGTTCAGCAGATCTTTTTGTGTCTCGCTTTTTTTGAGAATCGCTGATGCTGCCATCACTTTACTGGTGCTGCACAGAGGAAAACGTTCGTCACCGCGATAAGCCACGCGAGTCCCACTTGTGGTATCGATCAAAGCCACTCCCAGACGCCCACCGGCTGTTTTTTCTAACTTCAGCAGTTTTTGCTGTATCACAACTGCCGGGGGTGATTTTGCCCAGAGGGTACTGGTGAAAAGCAGCGGTGCAACAACGGCAAGGATCATTGTGGGACGGCGTAAGGGAACAGTTATCATAAGAAACCTGCGTAAAGTGAGATTCAGTAATAATAAGGATTAGCTGTTACTGATCCAATCCTCATAGCGAAATCCTGCGCGTATTGTCACGCTGTAAATCTCTGTTACGGCCCTGCTGCGCTTTGTTTTACTTACCAGAACATTATGGGATAGGGTGCTGTTTTAACGATGGCCAGATGAGGAAGAAAATGAATGACTTTCAGCTAAGTGAAATTCCCGCGCCTGCGACGTTTCGCGACGTTAAAACCCCGGTGATAAGTGATGAAGTTATGCGCCAGCGGTTGCAAAACCTGCTGAAAGCGATGCGCGAGCAGGATCTGGACTCTCTGGTTATTTATGCCGACAAAGAGCATGGCAGCAATTTTGAATACCTCTCAGGCTTTATTCCCCGTTTTGAGGAGGCCTTGCTGGTTATTTCCGCAGCCGGGGAACTCGCTTACGTGATGGGGAATGAGAATCTTAAACTGGTGCCCTTTGCCAGAAATCCGGGGAAGTGCCTGCATGCCCCCGCCTTTTCTCTGCCCAATCAACCGATGGATAATGAGGCTCCGCTGGCTGAGGTGCTGGCGCAGGCAGGTATTGCCCCCGGCCAAAAAGTGGGCGTGGCTGGCTGGAAGCTGTTTACCAGCGCCGGACAGGACAATCGCTACCTGTTCGATATTCCGGCCTTTATGCTGGAGGCGATAATTACAACGGCTGGCAATCGTCAGCAGGTGGTGAATGCCACCTCGCTGCTGATCTCACCGCAACGGGGTATCAGGCGAATCAATACTGCCAGTGAAATCGCCTTTTATGAATACGGCGCTAACCTCGCTTCAACCTCTTTACTGGCCGCCCTGGACAGTATCGAAGTGGGAAAAAGCGAGCGGGCGGTTGCACAACATCTTTCCAGTGAAGGGCAACCTGCCAGCGTGGTGATGATTGCCGCAACTGGCGACAGATTTGCCAATGCCTGCCTCTATCCCACTGACAAAAAAATTCAACGTGGTGATAAATTTTCACTGACTCTGGGCTACAAAGGTGGGCTGACAAGCCGGGCGGCTTATGTGGTGGCTGCCGAAAATGAGCTGAATGCCGGAGTGGCCGATTATCTGCCAGCGCTGGCGATCCCCTATTACCGGGCGGTAATCACCTGGCTGGAAACCCTTCGTACCGGCCTGACCGGCGGAGAGCTTTATCAGACCATTGAGGGCGTTTTGCCGAAAGCGCACTATCACTGGCATCTCAATCCTGGTCATCTGGTTGCGGATGAAGAGTGGCTCTGCTCGCCGGTATATCCGGATTCTGCTATCCCTTTGCAGAGCGGGATGATTTTCCAGATTGATATCATCCCTTCTCTGCCGGGATATGGCGGTTGCAGCATTGAGGATACGGTGGCGCTTGCCGATGCCAGCCTCCGTGCAGCGCTACAAAATGACTTCCCGGAGGTGTGGCATCGGATGGAGACGCGTAAAACTTATCTGCGCGACGTGTTGAAAATCACCGTAGCCGACGAGGTGATACTGCTCTCCAACACCGTCGGCTATCTGCGCCCTTTCCTGCTGGATAAAACCCGCGCGCTGATTCGTCAATGAGCCTCTACATCATCTGTGGCTGGCGAATTTCGGTACCATCATAGAAGCGACTCAGGCGGTAGGGAGAGAAATCTGTATAGGGTTGATCGTTCATCACTAACTGCGCGGTGAGTTTGCCCGCGCCGGGGCCAATGCCAAACCCGTGGCCGCTAAAGCCCGATGCCACCACGAAGCCCGGGATTTCATCAATGCTGTCGATCACCGGCACCAGGTCAGGCGTGGTGTCTATCCATCCAGCCCAGGCATGATCGATGCCTATCCCTTTCAGGGCGGGAAACTCCGCTACCAGCGAGGCAATTGCCTCACGCAGGATGCCCCGATCGGGTGCCGGGTCCAGCACGCGGTGTTTTTCAAAGGGCGAGCGCGACTGCATTGACCAGGAACCGGCAGCTTCCGCTCCCGAGAAGAAGGAGCTGTTGATGCGTATTTTCAGTTTCTTGGCAATTTTGCTTCTGTACATGGGATAGAATTTTGTCGCAAAGCGCAGGTTTTGCGGCGCAAGATCCAGCCGTCCACGCCCCGGAATGGAGATGGTGTAGCTGCCATCGAGTCGGCGACGGATCGCCAGGTTTGGCGTACTGACACAGCCTTTGATGATTTCAGGTGCCGCAGTGGTTTTAAAGGCGGTACCCAGGATATTGGCGCAGGGTAAATCAATGCCCAACTGCTTGAAGAAGCGCGAACTCCAGGCTCCGCCACAGCAGATTACGGTGCTGGCTTTCACCAGGCCACGTTCAGTCCAGACACCCGCCACTTTACCCGCAGCGATCTCCAGCCCGCGCACCGCACAGCGCTGCTGAATATTGGCCCCGAGATTTTGTGCGCCCATCGCCAGTGCGGGTGCGGCTTTGGAAGGCTCTGCCCGGCCATCAGTGGGCGACCAGATGCCCCCCAGCCAGGGCGTGGCGCTGTTCATCCGCTCGCGCGCTTCACTTGCCGACAAAATTTCACTGTTAAAACCCACCTCCCGGGCCTTCTTCCCCCAGGTTTCCCACTTTTGCAGATCCTCTTCCCTGGTGGTGCCATAAAGAATGCCGGAGCGGCGGAATCCCAGGTCATACCCGGTCTCATCGCCCAGTTCTGACCAGCGTTGCAGGCTGTACATCGCCATCGGCAACTCATAGAGATCGCGGTTTTGCTGCCTGACCCATCCCCAGTTGCGGCCCGACTGTTCACAGCCGATCACCCCTTTTTCGAACAGAGCTACCTGGACGCCCCGTTTTGCCAGTTCATAGGTGACCGACGTACCAATAATTCCGCCACCGATGACGATCACATCAGCCTGTTCGGGAAACGCTAAACTGTCTGGTACAGCATCAATTTTAATGCGCATAGATGTCCTTAACGGGGCCGGAGTAATCCGAACTAAAGATGGTTCTCGGGAATAATATGCATAATCCACAGCACCCTGGCCTCGCCATCCGTATGATTAAAGACGTTATGCGCCAGAGTGCTGTTGAACTGAAAACTGTCGCCAGCCGATAAAGTGACAGCGTCACCATCCAGCTCCAGCGTCAGCTCGCCACTGATGACCAATCCTGCTTTTTCGCCCTGTCCCATCAGCATCTCATCTGAGCGGACACCGGGCGGAATGGCGATAATCATAAACTGAATATCGTGATCGCCAGAGGGTGAAAGCATCTCTTTGGCGATGCCCCGCTTGCCCACATGGAAATGGGGCCGTGCATCAGCCCGGCGGACATAAAATTCCGCGCCGCGAAGAGAGGGAGCCGTCTCTTCCAGAAAGGTGGTCAACGGCACCTTAAGCACTAACCGCAACTGCTCCAGCATCCTGACCGTGGGATTGGTCATATTACGTTCAATCTGGCTGATGGTCCCGGCTGAAACATTGGCCAGCGTGGCCAGGTCGGTAATCGTCAGATTGCGGGCTTTACGGATCGCCTTCAGGCGTGCGCCGATATCCGCTTCCAGCGAACCGGCCTCTGAGAGGGTCTCTTTTTCCTTTTTCATGCTCTTTACCCTTTAATTATCCTTCACACAGAGAACGACTATTATCCGGAGTGCTTACGGCATATTCCATTTTGTTTTCAGCGTTTGCAGCGTGCCATCCTCTTTCATTCCGGTCAGCGCAGCATTTATTTTCGCCATCAGCGCATCGTTGCCTTTTTTCACGCCAAAGGCCATCGGGGAAACCGTTTCCGGTTTATATCCATCCACCACGTGCATCCCTTTTAAGCCGCCGGATTTTTCCTGCGCTTTAATAATCGGATAATCGTTCATTGCGGCGGCCACTCGTCCCAGAGAGAGGTCACGCGTCATATCTGCCGGGCTGTCATAGAGTTTCACCTCTTTGGCAATACCGCTTTTAATTAAATTCTGCGAGTAATCCGTGCCGGCCATACTGCCCACCACTTCGCCTTTCAAATCCTGCCAGGAGTGGTACGTTTTTTTGTTGTCATCGCGCACCATCAGTCCGGCGCCAAACGCGGTCACCTCCTGGGAAAAGGTGATCCTTTTGGCCCGTTCGGGCGTTGGCGTCATCCCTGCCACAATCATGTCAATTTTACCGGCAATCACCGACTGAATAAGGGTTGAGAACGGGACGGCGGTAAAAGTGATATCCAGTTTTTCCCGTTTTGCGACCTCGTGAGCCACATCTGGCATAAAGCCTTCGATGTTCCCTGTTTTGGTGTCCAGAAAGGTGGTTGGCGCGCTGGAGGGAGGCGATCCTGCTGTCCATCCTGCTGCGTATGAGGTGACGCTGGCGGTGAGGGTAAGTGCAAGAACCACACCACGATGCAAAGCTGAGAGAGGTAAACACGAAGCTGGCATAGGTCACTCCTGGGTAAACAGTGAGAACGGCGCTGAGGGTCTGTTTTCACTATAATGAATTTCGGGGTGTCCTTGTCAATCTTTTATTTTTACTAATGTTAAGTCGGTAGGATTACTTATTTAACGATGATTTATAAGGTATTTTAGGGTAAATAAAGCCCCTTTATATCAGCAATAAGCAAAGCCTATGTTGAATTAATTTAAAGCGATTGACAGGGGTATGGGGGCGCGTGATATTCAATTAAATGAAATTCGCGTCCTGTCAGCCGTTGGCGCGTCCCATAAAGTACAGGAGTGAGCGATGGACTGGAGCAATATCCACACCTACTTACCCTTTCTGCTGAAAGGGGCTGAAATGACGCTGTATATCACTTTTTTCTCGCTGGTGATCAGTACGCCCCTCGGGCTGCTGTTTGCCGCCGGAAAAATGTGTCCGTGGAAGATTATTTCCTGGCCGGTGTCAGTCATCATCAATATCACCCGGGGTCTGCCGATCATCGTGGTGCTGTTTTATATCTATTTTGTTTTCCCGGACATCGGCATCACCCTGACCTCTTTCCAGGCCAGCGTTATCGGTATCGCCTTCTGCTTTTCAACCTATATTGCCGAGATCTTCCGCTCGGGTATTGAGTCGGTCGACCGTGGGCAACTGGAAGCTGCGCGCTCTATGGGGATGGGATTTGGTAAAGCGATGAAGCGAGTGGTTCTGCCGCAGGCGTTTCATGTGGCGTTGCCCCCTTACAGCAATACCCTGGTGATGATGCTGAAAGACTCCGCCCTGGCTTCAACTATCGCCGTCACTGAAATGACCCGCCAGGGCCAGTTAATCGCCTCCTCCACCTTTGATAACACCACGGTTTATACGCTGGTGGCGCTGCTCTATCTGGCGCTGTGTCTGCCACTGATGGCGCTGACCAAACGCCTTGAATCCCGCCAGGCAAAAGGGGTCTGATATGATCGAAATTGAGTGCGTCCATAAACGGTTTTCCAATGTTGAAGTGCTGAAAGGCGTGAGTTTTACCGTGCAGGAAGGGGAAGTGGTCTGTCTGATTGGCCCGTCCGGATCGGGCAAATCCACCCTGCTTCGCTGCATCAACGGGTTGGAAACTTATGAAGAAGGCGAAATCCGCGTGCTGGGCCAGCGGGTGAATAATCGTGACAAGAGCATCAATGAGCTTCGCCGTAAGATTGGCATGGTGTTCCAGCGCTTTAATCTGTTTCCCCACCGCACGGTGCTGGAAAATGTTATGGAAGGCGCAATCCATGTGAACAACGAGCCTCGCGCGCAGGCAGAGAAACGGGCGAAGGAGCTGCTGGATCTGGTGGGCCTTGCCCCAAAAATCAACGCCTGGCCAGCGCAACTCTCCGGCGGCCAGCAGCAACGGGTCGCTATTGCCCGCACGCTGGCACTGCAACCCAAAGCGATTTTATTTGATGAGCCGACTTCCGCGCTCGATCCTGAGCTGGTGGGTGAAGTGTTGCAGGTGATGCGCAATCTGGCGAAAGAAGGCATGACCATGGTGGTGGTGACGCATGAAATGCAGTTTGCGCGCGAAGTGGCGGACAGGGTCTGCTTCCTGCACAGCGGCAGAATTGTAGAGCAAGGCCCGGCCAACCGGGTACTGCTCACGCCACAGGAAGCGCCGACTCAGGATTTCCTTCGCCGTGTGATCGGCACGCAGTCAACCTGCACCTGCGAAGGCTGCCTGAAGTCGGCCTGAATTTACGGCTGGCCGCGGCAGACGCTTAGTACCAGTTGCCGCAGCCAGCGGTGCGCCGGATCGGCATCCAGCCTGGGATGCCACATCTGCGATATCGTCATTTGATCGGTCGCGACCGGCAGTTCGAAAGCGAAAAGCGATCCCCTTATATGGGCATTGATCACCGGCTGCGAATTCAGGAAGGCTTCAGATACCGGTGCTATCAGTTCAGAAGCCTGAGCCACGGCCAGCGCGGCAGCAAAACCCGGCACCACAGCAGCCACCTTACGTTCAAGACCCGATGCCGCGAGCGCGATATCCAGCGGCCCGTGGATTAGCCCACGGCGGGAGGTCACCACATGACTCCAGGCAACGAGCTTTTCCGCAGTGACCTCGGGTTCTCGCGCCAGGGGATGGTCTTTTCTGACCACGCCCACAAAGCGATCTCTGAACAGAGCCTGAATCTTGACCTCCGGCCCCATTTCCCCCAGCACCCCGATCTCAAGGTCAATCTGCCCTTCACGCAGCGGAACGCTGCTCTTCTCAGGCTTGGGAGCAAAACGCAGAAGCACGTCCGGCGCGACAGCACAGGCGGCAGCAATCAGCGTGGCGCCAAAAGTTTCCACAAAGCCATCGTTGGTTCGCAGCGTAAAAACGCGATTCAGGGAGGAGAGATCAAATTCGTCGACAGCGGGACGCAGTACGGAACGGGCTTCGAAGACGGTGTTATGTGCCCGTTCACGAAGGGCTTCAGCTCCGGGCGTTAACACCATGCGGCGCCCTGCCCGCACCAGCAAAGGGTCGCCTGTCACCGTTCGTAGCCGACCCAAAGTCCGGCTCATGGCGGAGGCGCTTAACCCCAGACGACGGGCAGCCGCGGCCACGCTGGCCTCTGCCAGCAGGACATCAAGCGCTATCAGTAAGTTCAGATCGGGATCGTTCATGGCAGCCATATTATCCCGCGCCCCTCAATGTGGGAAGGCGTTTGGTGCAGGTTATCAGTGCAGGCGTTGCGTCTTCCGCCTTATCTCTGCCGGGGCTATATTTTCTTCACTGACACAGACTGAAGAGAAAACACTTTTTTCAGCTGAACTATGAGGAATGCATCCATGTCCAGATTAGAACAAAAATCTGCCCTGCTGATTGGCGCTTCACGCGGTTTGGGCCTGGCGATGGTGGAAGAGTACCTTCATCGCGGCTGGAAAGTCACAGCCACTGGCCGCAGTAACTCAATTGATAAACTCCTGGCGCTGGCCGATATACACCCCGATCTCAGGGTGGAAACCGTCGATATTACCCTTCCAGAACAAGTGGCTGCGTTGCACCAGCGGCTTGGCGATCTGCGAGTGGACCTGCTTTTTATCAATGCTGGCGTTAAAAATAGCGACGGTGAAACCATTGCCGATGTATCCACTGACGAATTTATCCGGGTGATGGTCACCAATTCCCTCAGCCCGCTGCGGGTGATTGAAGTGTTCAAGGATCGGGTGGTGGAGACCGGCACGATTGGCGTTATGTCTTCCGGTCAGGGAAGCCTGACGAATAATACCAATGGCAATTACGAAGTGTACCGGGGCAGTAAAGCCGCACTGAATATGTTTATGCGCAGTTTTGCGGCGCGGCACAGTGAAGATCCCCGTACGCTGTTGCTGATGGCTCCCGGTTGGGTTCGCACAGATATGGGGGGATCGCAGGCACGGCTGACTATCGCTGAAAGCATTCCGGCGTTAATAAATACCATGACGGAATATCAAGGACGTTCAGGCCTGCACTATCTGGACTATCAGGGGAAAGTGGTTCCCTGGTGATCGGGGTTTTCAGTGTGCGAAATACCTTGAGGACGTGGTGTCCAGGTCATCAAGGCAGGCTGTGTGCGAATCGCCTCGGGGAAGCAGCGCCTGGAAAAAATGGCTCCGTTCAGGAGCCATTTTCAACATTATCAGAACTTGTAGTTGGCGCTTACCGAGAAGTTACGCGGTTCACCGTACTGCGCGTAGATATTGTCTACGGTGGTGTCATATTTCTTATCAAACAGGTTATTCAGGTTGGCCTGCACGGAAAGTTGCTTTGTCACCTGATAGCGGCTGAACAGGTTAACCAGCGCATAACTGCCCTGCTCGGCATAACGCGTGCCCACGCCTTCCGGCCCGTCGATTTCATCCCAGACATGCGTCTGCCAGTTCACGCCGCCACCCAGGGTGAGATCCTGCAACTGAGGCAGGCGGTAGCTGGTGAAAAGCTTTAACTGAGTGCGTGGCAGTTGAGGATTTACCGCGGTGCCATCGCGCTCTTCAGCGATGTAACGCGTGCCGCCAAAGGTCATCTGCCAGTTATCGGTAAGGGCGCCGTTGATTTCAAACTCCACGCCACGGCTAACCGTGCCATCTTTGCCCTCATAGGCGGTGTCCTGCGTCCCGGGGATAATCTGCCCCGTGCTCTGACCAACATTGTCCAGCTCGGCACGGAACACCGAAAGCGAGGTGGTCAGGCGGCTGTTAAACCAGTCTGATTTCACCCCGGCTTCGTAGTTTTTGCCTTCGACTGGCGACAGATAGGCACCATTGATGTCGCGGTAGGTCTGTGGCTGGAACACGTTGGTATAGCTGGCATAGGTTGACCAGTTTTCATTGATATCAAACACCACTCCGGCGTAAGGCGAGATGTTGTTTTTTTCCAACTCTTCGGTCAGCGTGTGCGTGCTCCAGCGGGTATAGCGGGCACCCAGGATCAGGTGCAGCGGGTCAGCCAGCGAGAGGCGGGTGGCCAGGTAGCCCGACCTCTGACGGATGGTATCCTGCTGTGAAAGCGAACGTGGACCCCAGTCGGTTTCCGGGAAATCGCTGCTGAAATTGTTAAAGTTGCCAATGTCTTCCGTAGAAAGATTGGCAAAGGCGCTGTAATAGGTGTTTTCCTGTTTGGTGTAATTCACCCCCACCATCAGCTCATGCTGGCGTCCAAACAGCTCATAGGGGCCGCTGGCGTAAGTATCAACGGCGTTCACTTCACGTTTGCCGCTGTTATAGCCTGTTCCGCCCACGACCGGATAGCCGGCATAACGTGAAACACCAGCACCGGTGTTTTTATCGAAATAGCCGTCAATGTAGAGCTGCTTGCTGTTAATAAAGGTGACGTTATGCGTGGCGTTGAGATTAAGTTGCCAGCCATTGTCGAAACTTTGCTTCAGATTAGCAAAGAGCTTTGAACTCTCTTTGTCGTTGTAAGCCCAGTCTGGCGCAGTGTTGTAGCCACGGCGATAATCCGTTTTGCTGCCATCCAGATACCAGCGCGGTGCCCCACCCCAGGTTGGGCGATTGGCATTGGTTTCCTGGAATTCGTATCCCACGGAGAGGGTGGTGGAATCGGTCAGATCGGCATCCACCGTGCCGTAAAAGAATTTCTTCTCTGCGCTGTAACGCTCAACGTAGCTGTCATTGTCCTGATAACCGGCAACAACACGGCCACGCACGTTGCCTGATTCACTCAGCGGTGCGGAGAGGTCGGCCACATAGCGCTGTTTATTCCAGCTACCATAGGTTGCGGTGACATCGCCTTTGAACTCGCGGCTGTCAGCATGTTTGCGGATCATGTTTACCGAGGCTGAAGGATTGCCTGTACCGGTCATCAAGCCGGATGCGCCACGCACCACTTCAATACGCTCATAGAGCGCAGAGTCCGTCTGGGAATCGCCCAGGTTCCAGCGTGGCTCAAACACGGTTGGAATACCATCGACCATATAGTTGTCGATCAGAAAACCCCGCGAGTAGTAGGTTTTGCGATCCAGATCGGCGGTCTCTTCCTGAATGGCGGTGGTGTTATACAGCACCTGCCCCAGCGACTGGAGCTGCTGGTCTTCCATACGCTGTTGGCTGATGATACTGACCGATTGCGGAATGTCGCGTGCAATCATCGTCATTTTGGTACCGGCACTGGTCACCGGCACGCTGTAATCGGTGGCGGCCGTGTCAGATGCGCTGCCAGTGGTGGCATTAACCGTCAGCGTTTGTCCGGTACTGGTATTTGCCGCTTCGGGTGTGGGGGTTTCCGTTGCGGCTGAGGCATAAGGAACCTGCAAAGCCGCCGCAACCAGTGCGGCGACCAGAGTATAGCGGGGTGCAATGCTGGAGCCAGCTTCACTGATGAAGCGCTTTTCCCTGATACGGCTTGAAGCAAAAGACATCGTACTACCTCAGAATTTTCTCTTATTTATTATTTTGAGCGACGATGTAGCCACTGCCCCGCCTTTGCTCAAATGCGAATGAGAACTATAATTTTTTTTATTTAGTATGTAAAAGAATATTAGGGAACTTTTCAGAATTTTGTAAGACGCCGGGGGGATGTGTCTGTTGAAGCGTTTGAAAGCAGGCATTTCCGGGATTCATCAGGATGATAAAACCCGGTAACTTCATTAATTACAGGGATAAATTGACAACGATACGCCGTTCTATCCTAGCTGCCTGCATACGGGCAAAAATGTCATTGATGTTATTCAGGGGGTTCAACCAGCCAGGGGGGCCAGTAAATTCGTACAACCGCCAGTACTGTCTTACAAGTCCTGGCGATATTGGAGAATAACCGGACTAACGATGATCCTGAATGCTCTCCGCTACGCTGGCCAGCATCTGATTGACCGGGTTACTGCCAGATCCCCATCCTGAAACTTATTCTTTCTTTTTCCAGTTAGCCCAGGGGCTGTCGGCGGGCAGCTCTGGTTCAGGGGCTGCTGGTTCATCCAGCGAGGCAATATAGAACTCTTCCACTTCTTTGCGCGCCCACGGCGTGCGGCGCAAAAACTTCAGGCTGGATTTGATGCTTGGATCGCTCTTGAAGCAGTTGATATTGATGCGTGCAGCCATCTCTGCCCACCCATAGCGAGCCACCAGCGCATTCAGCAGGGCTTCAAGCGTCAGGCCGTGCAGGGGATCTTTCGGTGAATGAGGTGTCATAGTGCATCCTGTTAACAGGGAGAAATTGCCGACACCATACTGAATGGTGCCCGTCAGTGCAATTCTCCCCTGTTTCTGACAAAAAAAACAGCGCCTGTGCGCTGGTTTAAACCGGTTTGAAGACCTTAAAGGATCAGAAATCGGCTTTCAGTACCACACGGAAGTTAGCTTTACCGGCACGGACGTGGTCCAGCGCTTCGTTGATTTTCGACATCGGGAAGAATTCAACGGTGGGGGCGATATTGGCGCGGGAAGCCAGTTTCAGCAGCGAACGTAGCTGGCCCGGCGATCCTGTAGAGGAACCCGTCAACGCCTTGTCGCCCATGATCAAATCAAA
The DNA here is from genome assembly GCF_036865545.1 of Erwinia sp. E_sp_B01_1. Lineage (NCBI taxonomy): Bacteria > Pseudomonadati > Pseudomonadota > Gammaproteobacteria > Enterobacterales > Erwiniaceae > Erwinia > Erwinia sp. E_sp_B01_1. The sequence goes on from NZ_CP142208.1 coordinate 2,423,169, forward strand.
CGCGCCGACCTGGAAGGGTTTCATCACTGCGCCTACGGTGTGGAATTTCCCTTTTGGTGCCAGTGCGGCAAAGTAAGGTTTCCAGTCAAGATCTACCGCTACGGTGCTGATGATCAGATCAAAACGCCCTGCCTGCGCCTTCAGTGCCTGAGGATCGCGGCTGTTGATCACCTCATCAGCCCCCATATCCAGAATCGACTGCTTTTTGTCCGGCGTGGAACTGAAAGCCACAACTTCCGCCCCCATTGCACGCAGGATTTTAATCGCAATGTGTCCCAGACCACCGATACCGATCACGCCCACACGGCTGGTTGCCGTAATATTGCTCATCAGCAGCGGTTTGAAGACGGTAATGCCGCCACACAGTAAAGGACCGGCACTTGCCAGATCCAGCTTCTCCGGAAGCGGGATCACCCACTGCCAGTCTGCACGCAGTTTCTCAGCAAAGCCGCCGTGGTTCAGAATGGTTGGCGTGGTGCCCTTTTCACAGTTGACCTGCTCGCCGTTGATACAGGCATCGCAGTGCTGACAGCTTTTGGCCGTCCAGCCGATCCCCACGCGCTGGCCCACTTTCAATCCTTTGGATTGCGCAGACTCACCCAGTGCAGAAACACGTCCAATCACTTCATGGCCGGCAATGGTAGGGAATCGGGAGATGCCCCACTCGTTGTCGATCATTGAGAGGTCAGAATGGCAGACTCCACAGTATTCAACCTCGACTTCCACTTCTTCTGTACTCAGTTCACCCGGATCGTACTCGTACAGTTCAAGCGCCTGACCGGCTTTCATCGCTGCGTAACTTTTAATTTTCACTCTTCACCTCGGATTGGGAAATACCCTGAGAAGTTTAGCAAAGCCCAAATAGTCGCAATGCACCGAAACGAGGCATCCTTGCTGCTTCGTTTGTATCTGCATGTAAATAGTGCTGGTTTTTCAGTCACTACTGGCGATTAAGCCACCATCCGCCTCTCAATTTAATCCGTCAATTTATTTGTCACGTTACCTATAGCCTCCACAACCTGAGCAGAATTGGCCTGGATATCGACAATCACATCCCCGGCTTCGCGCACGAGATGCACGCCCTCATCAGCGCGGATCAGGTTTGCGGTGATATTTTTCTGGGCCAGACTGGCAAGTTCATGATTGCGGTCGACAACACCACTGATCTCCTGGCTGGCGGTATGAATATTGGCAGCAAGGCTGCGGACCTCGTTAGCCACCACCGCAAAGCTGCGGCCATGCGTGCCTGCCCGGGCAGCTTCAATAGCCGCGTTCAGCGCCAGCAGGTTAGTCTGGCTGGCAATGGAGCGGATGGTTTCAACAATCACGCCGATCTGTGCGGATTGAGAACTCAGGCCATTAATATCGTTAGAGACTTTCCGCAGCTCCCCGGCGATCTCATTCATTTTCCTGACGCTGTTTTCAATAACGTTGACGCCCACACGCGTGTTTTCGCTGGTCTCCAGCGCGGCCTGATAAGCATGCTCAGCCGCTTCACGATCCTGTTGATTCTTCAGCACCTGGGGAGAGACGTCGGTGGCAAACTTCACCACTTCATACAGTTGATCGTTTTCATCAAAGACCGGGTTATAAGTAGCACGCAGCCAGATCGTTTTGCCCTGCCGGTTCACGCGGGCGAACTGGCCGGAAACAAAGTCACCCCGACGCAGCTTTTTCCAGAATTCAGCGTACTCTTTGCTGTTTCGGACTTCAGGAGGACAAAACATGCCGTGATGTTTGCCCACCACCTCAGCCGCCTGATAGCCCATGGTTTTCAAAAAATTGTCGTTAGCACGAAGCACCTGACCGGTAAGGTTAAATGCAATTACCGCCATTGAACGATTAATGGCATTCGTCATCGCCCGCTGCTCCTGCGCATCCAGGATATGGTCGGTGATATCGGTGGCAAGCTTGACGATTTTGATCACTCTGCCATGACGATCCTGTACCGGGACATAATTCGCCTCCAGCCACAAGGGGCGGTTATTTTTCGCCACTCGCAGAAATTTATTGCTGAAGCTTTCTCCCCGGCCTAATCGCTGCCAGAAATGGCTGTATTCAGGTGAACTGACCAGTGCAGGCGTGCAGAACAGGCTGTGATGCTGGCCAATGACTTCGTGAAATTCGTAGCCCATTTTCTCCAGGAATAGCGAATTAGCCCCCAGAATTAATCCTTCCGGTGTAAATTCAATCATGGCGATGGCGTCATTTAGCGAGCTAAGCGTTGCCTGCGAATGCCGTGAAGCGCTGTGAAAAACTCGCGATAAAACCCCTGATTTAATCGTGCTGATCATGTTGTAACCTTATTGTCATATTTTTGGTATTCGTCACAAATACACTATCGGCAAATAAGGCATTTATTTAAGTTGTATTTAATAGCTATGTTTAATTTTTGTCCGGTAAATTTTATTACCTTTCTGACGACCACGGATAGCTCAGAGGTTCCCCCACGCCGGGAGGAAGTTCCCCAGCTAAACCCAGTGATTTTGATGGGATGCGTGGCCCGTAGACATTCTGCAATCTCATTGCGAAAGTAATCACCTCTTTACCCCCTTATTTCCGCCTTTGCTTTAAGTCAAATTCCACTACAGTATCGGCAACACTGGAGAATAATTTATTTTCCGCTTCTGACAAAAAGGTCCTTTTTGCGTGGCAAAATCATTCTTACGCAGCGGAAGTCTGGATGCGGTTCTGCCTCTCGGCGAGAACGGTCAGCCCGTTTATCTTTCCGCTTTGCAACTGCGCGAAACGCTGCGCCTCAGAAAGCAGCCGCAGATTGCAGACTGTCTGGCCATTCCTCAGTCCAATGATGCCGGAGACCGTCTGGACTGGTATTCCCCGGTTTCAGGCAAAGTCACCTCCTGGGCTGCTGCCAGTGACAGCGCCCGCACGCACGCGCTTAATCAGCTGATTGCCTGCCAGCAGGCGGTGGCCGACATGTGCCAGAAGGCGCAATACGCTGAAAAAACCAGCCAGAAACTTTTTGGTGCCCTGCTGGCCAAAGCCATACAGTTCCCCGATCAGAATTTTGTTTATCTGGTCGGCGGCAAGCCGGTCCTGACGTTCTGGGGGTTTGTCAGCCTTGAGAAAAAATCCCGTCTGGATGCGCTGGACTGCCTGCGTGCCGCCGAAGATGACGAGCCGCCATTAAACCTTTCTAAACTTTCTGCCCCGATAGTGCCTGAAGTTGCCGCCCTGCCGGTTGCCCCAGTCGTTATTCCGGCCGTTATTGCGGCCCCGGTTGTGGAACCTGTCGCAGCCGCCGCGGAACCAGTTGCTGAGCCACAGAGTCTGGAGCAAAAGCCCGCGCCTAAACATGCCCTGATCCGCTACGGCTGGATGTTACCTGCCGCCGCCCTGCTGATCGCCTTTGGCGTGCAGATCAAAGGCTGTGTCTCACAGCCGGAACCGGCTAAAACGCAGGCGGCGTCCGAAGCGAAAGCCCCTCAGCCTGCGGTGGACGATCAGAGCAAGGCTGAGGCCGCTAAGACCCCGGCTAAACCAGAAACGCCAACGGCCACAGCCGTTATTCCGGCTCCGGCACAGCCCGAAGCCGTGGCCGAAAACGCCAAATCTGCTCCGGTACAACCTCAGCCAGCGGCTGTAACTGCACAACCTGGCCCGGCAGATCTGCCGGTCGATGCGGCCAGCGTGCCGGCCACGGCAGTAGCGACTGAAGCAGCCCCGGAACAACCCGCTGTTGATGTTCCTCCTGCGGCTAAAGACGATCTGGTGATGCCTGCGGATGCCGTCAAACTGGGGTCAACCAAATTCCTGAACGGCAACTGGCGCGTGATTGTGGGCGGCAAGAACCCGCTTACCGGCAAGCCACCCGTGTTGCGTTATCAGATTAAAAATGGCAAAGGCGTGGCTAAAATTGTTCAGGGCGGCGGCATCAGCTGTCGCGTGGATGTCTATGCCGGGCTGATGAGTTCGGGCAATCTGGTGATCAACAGCCGTACCAAATCCCGGTGCAGCGACGGTTCCCGCTATCAGATGCCTGAACTGGTGTGTAAACAAGGCGCCACTGGCGCAGCAGAGTGTAGTGGCCAGTATGATGCCAGTACGGTGTTACCGATGACGATGAAGCGCGAGAGTAAATGATGATGCTGGCGACGATCGCTGATTTTAAACCGAATATGACGCTGATTCAGAACAGCGGCATTCAGTTCCTCGACTTTGCGCTGACGCCGGATCATGATGCCGAGCTGCCGGGGAAATTTGTCCGCCAGACGGCCAACGGCCCTTTGCTGCGTCTGAACCTTAATACGCAAAACGGCAAATATCTGCTGCCGGTGAATGCAGGCGATATGCCGGAAGTGGTCAAGCCTGAATTCAGCTTCCCGCTGGAGCAGTCGCTGCGCCTGCTGGATGGCATCTGGCTACCGCTGCCCTATTTCCGTTTCACTCCCCCGCGCACCTTTATTGGCGGTCCTGATAACTGGGCGCGTGTGCAGATTGTCGCCCTGGATAAACCGGATCAGAACGGCAACACGCACCGTATTTGTCTGGCTTTTGAAACCCGGACCTGGGCCGAAGGCGAAGATGAGTCGCTGGCGCTGAATGAAAGCGATGTCAAAAATGGCGTCAGCTTCGCGCTGGCTCACCGCAGCAATGAGCTGGGTGAGTTCCTCGACCATACCTGGATCGATGGCTGGCTGCGTGAAATTTTCAGTCAGCAGGCCTCCTCAGTGGAACAGCGTCCACAGGTGAATATCCGCACCGCCCTGCGTGAATTTGAATATCAGGCTCACTACCTGAATATCCTGCATATGCTGGGCCATCAGCTTTCCATGCCGGAACTGAAGATCAGTGCAGCCACCCTGCAGGAACCAGCCATCCCGGTGGATTTGATCCTGGACGTGGGCAACTCTCATACCTGCGGGATCATGGTGGAAGATCATGTTGACGATCATCACGGGCTGAAACATACCTATGAGCTGCACCTGCGCAATCTCAGCGAGCCGCATCAGCTGTTTAACGAGCTGTTTGAGAGCCGCGTGGAGTTTGCTCAGGCCAATTTTGGCAAACAGAATTTCTCGATGGAGAGCGGTCGCGAAGATGCCTTTATCTGGCCTTCCATCACCCGTGTAGGCCGTGAAGCGAGTCATCTGGCCCTGCAACGTCTCGGAACCGAGGGCGCTACCGGTATCTCCAGCCCACGCCGTTATCTCTGGGATGAAGAGAGCTACACGCCGGGCTGGCGCTTCAGCCGCACGCCGGGCAATGCCGCTCAGGAGCCGCTGGCTACCGCTGCCCCGATGACCAACCTGGTGAATGACGAAGGCCAGCCTCTTTACAACCAGCCGCTGGATGAGCGCCTGCCGGTGTTCTCGCCGCAGTACAGCCGCAGCTCGGTGATGAGCTTTATGCTCTCTGAACTGCTGGCTCAGGCGCTGATGCAGATGAACAGCGCGGTGCAGCGCCAGAAGATGCTGCACAGCAGCGCCCCCCGTCAGTTGCGTAACATTATTCTGACATTACCTTCTGCGATGCCTAAACCGGAGCGGGAGATTTTCCGCCGCCGGATGCACGAAGCGATCGCGCTGGTGTGGAAAGCCATGTGCTGGCACCCGGCCGATGACGATTTCACCACCGCCAAAGACAAAGCCAAAAGCCAGGTACCCGTGCCGGAAGTGCAGATGGAGTGGGACGAAGCGACCTGCGGTCAGATGGTTTATCTCTATAACGAAACCCAGGTGAACTTTGGTGGCCGTGCCGAAGCGTTCTTCGTCAGCATGGCGCGCCCGGATCGTGCCCGCGCGGCAGATGAGCAGCCAGGCAAAACCCTGCGCATCGCCTCGATTGATATCGGTGGCGGCACCACGGATCTGGCGATTACCCAGTACCGTCTTGATGATGGCGTGGGCACTAACGTGAAAATCATGCCTCGCCTGCTGTTCCGTGAAGGGTTCAAGCTGGCGGGTGACGACATTCTGCTGGATGTGATCCAACTCTATGTGTTGCCTGCGCTACAGGCCGCCTTTAAACAGGCGGGCATGATCAATCCGGAAGGGGTAATGACCCGGCTGTTCGGCCACGAGGGGCGGCTCGATGGTCACTCCACATTGCGCCAGCAGGTGACATTGCAGATCTTTATTCCGGTTGGCCAGGCTATTCTGGAAGCTTACGAGCAGTTTGACCCGCTGGAGCTGAATGCCGAAGTCGATGCGCGTTTTGAAGAGCTGCTGGCGCTGCCCCCCACCAGAAAGCTGCTGGACTATATCAACCGCGAGATCCAGCGTGAGCTGCCGGGCGAAGCCGCAGAGTTTGATATCCTGCGTGTCCCGCTGGTGGTCAAAATGAGCAAACTTCACGCGGAGTTCCTGTCGCCGCGCATGAATATTACTCAGAGCCTGCGCTCAATGTCCGAAGTTGTCGCGGTGTATGACTGCGATGTTCTGCTGCTGACCGGCCGCCCTTCACGCTTCCCTGGCGTTCAGGCGCTGTTCCGCCATCTGCAGCCTTTACCGGTCAGCCGTATTCTCTCTCTGGACGGCTATCACACCAATGACTGGTATCCGTTTAACAAACAGGGCCGGATTGAGAACCCGAAATCCACCGCGGCGGTCGGCGCGATGCTTTGCCTGCTGTCGCTGGATCTGCGTCTGGCTAACTTCTGGTTCAAGGCTGGCGATTTCCAGCCCTATTCCACCATCCGCTATCTGGGGATGCTGGACAGCAACGGGGCACTGGGCAGCGATAATGTCTGGTATGGCGATATCGATCTGGACGACGCGGAATTCCGTCTGGATGCCCGCCAGCGGTTCCAGGTCCGTGGCGCGATGACGCTGGGCTTCCGTCAGCTGGATAATGACCGCTGGCCAGCCTCACCGCTCTATACGCTGTCGATTGCCGATCCGCAACTGGCGCGCAGCGTGGCAGGTGATAAGGTGCTGAAAATTAAACTGGCGGTGGCTAAAGAGTCCGGCGAATTTGGCCCGGAACGATTTGAAATTGCTGATGCCACGTTAGATGATGGCAGCCAGGTCCCGCTGGAGCATTTACGTCTCAGGCTGAACACCTTGGCCAGCAGCGGATCGGGAATCAGCCATTACTGGATTGACAGTGGGAGCGTATACAAGAAATGAAACCGTTGACGCCTAAACAGTTGTCCGGGCCGTTCGGCAAAAAACTGGAAGCCCTGACCAAAGGCATCGAACAGTCGGTAGCCTGGCTGGACAGCGCCCGTGAAAGTTCGCCGCGCCTGAATATGGAAGCCGATCGTCTCAGCGTCCGGCTTCAGCGCCAGCGTAATAAAGCGACCCGTTTGCTGGAGGCCGCCGGAAAAGAGTGCGCCATCGGCTTTTTTGGACTTTCCCAGGCGGGAAAGTCCTATCTGATCACCGCGCTGGCTGCCAGTGAGAAAGGCAGAACCGAGATTGCGCTGGGCAACACCACGCTCGATTACAGCCAGCTCAATCCGCAACAGTTAACCGGCACTATGGTGACCCGTTACAGCGGTCAGCAGCTGCGGGTGGATAACGAGTGGCCGGTGCAGATTGCGCTGTTAAGTGAAGAAGAACTGGTGGCGATTCTGGCCGATCTCTGGGCACGCCGTTCAGGCGAACGGGCGAGCGTGCTGGATGAACAGCAGATTTCGGAGCGGCTGAAAACCGTCTCTATGTACCGTCAGGCTGAAGCCATCGACGGGATGAACACCCATGATGTGGTGGCTCTGTGGGATCGCCTGGCGACGGCTCAGCTCTGCGTCAGTAAAGCGCTGGAGTCGCATTTCTGGCCGCTGGCGGTTGAGCTTGCACCCATGCTGGGCGTGGACGACCGTGCGCGGCTGTTTTCCCTGTTATGGGGAGAGGATCGTGAACTCACCGCCCTTTACCGCCAGCTTGCGCATGTGCTGCACCATGTTTCCTGCGTGCCCCGCGTGCTGGCACCGCTTTCGGTGCTGGACGATTCGTCGCTCAGCGTGCTGAACACCCACGGCTTGCGCTATTTCAATGCCTCATCCGATCGGGTCATTCAGGTGGTGCCACAGCATAATGGCCGCAATCTTCAGCCGGTCAACCTGCCGTTAGCCGAGCTGGCGCTGCTTGGCCGGGAAGTTGTGATGCCGCTCTACAGCGCCCCGCGTGAAAATTTATTTGAGCAGGTCGATCTGCTGGACTATCCCGGCTTTGAAACGCCTGCCGTGGTGCCGGATGATGAACAACATGCGCTGGCGCTGGACTTTATCACCGCCAAACGCCCTTTCCTGCTGACCCGTTCCGCGGAACATCAGGAAGTGAATTTACTGATGGTTTGCAGCGCCGTCGGCCAGCGTACCGACACCCGCACCGTGGGCCGCGTGCTGGATAACTGGGTCAGGCAGACTCAGGGGGAAAATAGCCAGATTCGCAACGGGCGCAAACCCGGCCTGATCTGGGCATTGACGCCCTTCGACCAGCGTATTACTCACGGGCAAAACTTTGACGCTGCCGTTCAGCGTTACGTCGGTAACCCTGGCGATGCCTGGGGGTCGATGCTGGCGATGGATGAGAAAGGCGTCAAACGTATGGCCGGCTGGCTGGTAAGCGAAGTCCGCCGCGAGAGCAAGCTGGAACGCCTGCAGGAGCAGCGTGAGGAGATCCGCCGCGAGCTGAGCGAAAACTTATTGGGCCGCTGGCATCTCGCTTCTGAAAAAGAGGAACCTCAGGCCCGACTGCGCATTGCGGGAACGCTGCTGAAGTCGTTGCAGGCGCGTACCGGCGTCCACGGTGAGCTGCTGGAACGTTTACTGCCCTCGCGTGAGACGCTGCGCCACCTGTTCCTGCAACGGCAGAATCCTGGCCAGCGCCCGCTGGTTGAAGAATATGCGCTGAGCGAGGAGGATCCCTTCGGCATCGGGATCAGTATTGATCTGCTGAGCGATGAGCCGGTGGCAGGTTTACTCAATCCGGAGGAGAAACCCGCGCAGGAAGAACCTGAAGCTGAGTTTGCCCAGCAGGTTTATCGTCACTGGATCAATGTGCTTCGTCAGTTACCGGATCAGGGGCCGCTGCTGGAGCTGCTTGGCGTCACCAAGCCCACGCTGGAGATGCTGACCGAGGAGCTGGTAACAGCCAGTATTCGTCTGGACATTGAAGCCGCGCTGGTAAAAATGCTCACCGATCATGAAGCGCCAGGTACGCCGGTAGAGATGATGGCCGATCGTCAGGTTTCCCGCGCGCTCAGCGTGATGGGCGATTTTGTCGCCTGGCTTGGCTTCCAGCATCTGCCCGAAGCACAAAGGCCGGAGAGCAAGATTAACCGGGGGCAGAAAATTTTTGCCAAACCGGAAACGCAGACGGCAAGTCTTGGCCCCGGGCAGCGACTGACCAGACTGGATCTGAAACCCAATAATTATGCCGCCTGGTATATTTATGACTGGCTGGTTGGCCTGAACGAGATGATCCTGCAGAACGCCGGTTACTCTGCCGCGCGCGAGATTGACGCAGAACATCGCGAGCAGCTGGCCGCGATCCTCAAGCAAATCGGGCGTTAATCACCAAACCGGCCCGGAGAGTAAATTAACTGTCCGGGCCGGCCTGTCATTTCCTCCCAGCCTTGATGTTCAGGCTGCGAATCGGGAAGAGTCTTGTAACTTAATGAATTCTTTCCTGTCACTCTCAGCGAATACGCAGGCTGAACTTGCCGTTCAGTTCGGCTTCCGCCTCACGCAGTACCGCAATAATGCCCGCGAACTGCTGCGCATCTTTATGCTGATCCAGATGGCGGAAGGTAACGTGCGCGGGTAATTCGATCATGCCGGTCAGCGCATCCCATAACGCATCAAGATTGGCCCCAAAGGCCATTTCAATAGCGAACTTGCGGGTAAACTGGCGGTAGAAGTCCGGGACATCAGCGATCTGGTCAAAATCAAAACTGATCGTGTTCATCTCAGTACACCTGTTCAACATGGCGGTAGTGATCGCGGGTGACGTAAATCATGCCGTCGCTGGAATAGAGCATACGATCGCTGCCGCGTCGGCCACAGTCATAGTTCACATCCGCTTCAAACCAGCGTCTCCCCTGCTTTTCTGGCAGTACCTTTTCCCGGTTTGAAAAATGATCCCCGCCAATCGCCCGGCCTGGCAGGATCTGGCAAAGATTGCCTTTGCTGGGTTCCCAGCCCTGACGCCGGGCCTGTGATTTGGTGAGGTAATAAGAAGGCAGCCGCTGATGCTGGTGCAGATAATCAGCCACCCGCTGTAACTTAGTCAGTTCGGTGATATCGCTGCCGGAGCCGACAGTATTGTCGCGGCTCTCTGAAGATGAACGTGGGAAGGCCTCATCGCTGCTCTCCGCCGATGCGTGCCGGCCCGTCTGCTGCTGAGTCGTCTCCTGGCTTTCTGTAGAGTGATGTTGTTCGGCTGGATGACGCAGCCCGGCGGCGGTGGCAACAATCGCCAGGATCGCCGCAATAATCAGTTTTTTATTCATCGGCGGAGTTTACCCCGCCGGGAGAATTAGCGTCTATTCCTTATCAACGTATTTCTGCAACGTGGCTGGGGTGACCAACTCAAACGGGATCCAGTAGTAAGGGTCAAGTTTTTCGCCTCTGATCATGCGCTGGGCGACATCCACCGAGGCTTTGCCCTGACCGATAGCATCCTGAAAAACCGTGACCTGCATCCTGCCACTGGACATCGCCTTCAGGCCGTCCGGGGTGGCATCAATCCCACCAATCAGGATTTTGCTCTCTTTTTTGCCCGCCTGTTGCAGACCCATGATCGCCCCAATAGCCATTTCGTCATTATTGGCCGCAACGATATCGATCTCCTCACCATTGGTCATCCAGTTGAGCATCAGATCCATCCCCTCATTGCGGGAATAGTTGGCGGTCTGTTTCTGCACCACTTTCATTTTCGGGTATTTGGCAACCACCTGCTCCACATCTTTAGTCCGCTGGATGGCACCCGCATCGGTCAGATTGCCAATCATCACCGCCACGTTGCCCTGATAGTTTGCCAGTCGCGCCAGCTCCTCCATCTGCAGCGTCCCGGACTGTTTCTCATCGGAACCGACAAACACCACGCCATCTGGCAGTTTTTTATCGCCAGGCGTGCGGTTAACGTAGACCAGCGGGATTTTCGCAGCGGTAACCAGTCTGGTCATTGCGGGTGTGCCGGCGGAATTTACCGGGTCAACAATGATTGCATCCACACCGGCGCTGATAAAGCTCTGGACCTGATCGGTCTGCCTGCCCACATCCCCCCGCGCATCTTCAAACTGCACGGTGATGCCTCTGGCTTTGGCCTCTTTATCTATAGAGTGGCGGATAATAGTCAGAAAGTTTTGGTCGAAATAGGCCATTGAAACGCCGATTGTCTCCGCCAGCGCGGAAGCGGAACAGCTCAGCGAAACGACCAGCAGCAGGGCTTTACAGGTTTTCATTATTCTTCTCCAGAGTCAGGATCGGCCTGCCTCGCCTGCCGGTGCAAACGAAACAAATAAACCGATTAAAGAAGATAATGAAATAAATACTCTTACCGCAAGCACCCCGCGTTGAATCCGCAAGGCCGCTCACATTTCCTCGTCAGACGAGGTCCATCACCATCAGCAGCACGGGCGTGGTCACCGCTGAGAAGATCGTCGACAGCAACATACTGGTGGCTGCCGGGCCTTTCAGCACATTAAACTGTTGTGACATCAGATAGACGTTGATGCCGACGGACATCGATCCCAGCAACACCACCACTTTGCTCTCCAGCGGCGGCAGACCAATCAGCCAGGCCAGCGCCCAAATCACCAGCGGCTGAACAATCAGTTTCAGCAGGCAGATGGCATAGCTCTCTCGCAGCCCCTCTTTCATCTGATAGGCCGCCAGGCTCATCCCCAGTGCCACCAGCGCCAGCGGAACGGCGATTTTGCCCAGCATACTGATGGGCTGATCCACCATCTGCGGTAGCGGTACTCCGGTAAGGCTGAACAGGGTGCCGGAGAGGATGGCGATAATCAGCGGATTTTTCAGCACGCTAATCGCCGTTTTGCCAAACCCTTTCAGATTCAGCGCGCCATGTTTGAACCATTCAACGGAGACTGTCGCCAGCGTCCAGAGGATCAGCCCATTGAAAACCAGCACCAGCGCGACTGACGGAATGGCCCGTTCGCCCAGCATCACGGTGGCAATCGGCAAACCAAGCATAACGTTATTGGAAAATATTCCACCCAGCGCGAAAACCGAGCCAGAGATACCGTCGAGTTTAAATACGCGGCTGGCGATCAGCCTTCCCAGCACAAAAACAATCAGGCAACTGCCAAAAAAAGCGATTAACAGGCGGGCATCAACCGGGGGACTTTTGCTGAAATCACTCATCAACCTGAACAGCATGGCGGGCAGCGCAATCTTAAACACCACGCGATTCAGGGCTTCGGTGATGCTTCCGGGCCATTTCTGCCAGCGAACCAGCAACCAGCCCAGGGCAATCAGAATAAACAACGGCATAGAAAGCAGGATTTGGTGCAGCAACGTATCCAAAAGCGCAGGCATGTGGGGCTCAACAGTCAGTCGTTTTCTCTACCATAAGGTCGATGGATAGCGGGGTAAAGCCCGGATATGGATCGCAGAATAAAAACAGGCCGGAAAAACCGGCCCCGGAAGAGAGAGTTAGCTAAAACTGCCAGCGATAAACTTCGTCACAGCGCGGGCAGTTTTGCAGTGGGAGAATGCGCACGCTGCCGCTTTCTGGCAGCGCGAAATCAGATTAACCGCGCCAGACGCAGTTCGCTTTTCAGGTAGGCGTAGTAAACCGGCGCGGCAACTACGCCGGCCAGACCGAAGGCCGATTCAAACACCAGCATTGCCAGCAGGATTTCCCAGGTTTTGGCATTGATGCGGCTGCCAAAAATGCGCGCATTGATAAAGTATTCCAGTTTGTGCACCAGTATCAGGAAGATCAGGGCAATCACCGCCGCTTTCAACGAGATAGAGAGACCGATCAACACAATCACCGTATTGGAAATCAGGTTACCGATAATCGGCAGCAGCCCCGCCACGAAGGTCAGCACCACCACAGTTTTGGCAAACGGGAAGTGCAGGCCAAACAGCGGCAGCACGCCAAACAGGAAGCCACAGGTCAGCACGGTGTTAACCAGCGAAACTTTGATTTGCGCAAACACCACGTTATGGAAGGAAGCGGCCAGGATAGTCAGACGATCCAGCAGCGCGTGTTTAAGAGGCGCATCACGGGTATTCAGGCTGCTGACGCGCAGTGAGATGATCGCCCCCAGCAGCATACCAATCAGCATGGTGGCAAAGGTGTGCGCCGCTGTGCGTCCCAGTGTTTGCACTACCACCAGATGCTCACGCAGCCAGGTGATAACCTGATGCTGGAGCTCATCAATGTCCGCGGGCAGATAACGTGTCACCACCGGAGAGAGCGTGCGTTGGGCATCCTCAAGCAGCTTGCTTGCCGCAGCATGGAAGGCTGCCGGGTTCTGGAAATCATGCAGTAAAAACCCAATCAGTTTGGTGACCCCGCCCGCCAGCGCCACCAGGATGATTACCGTCAGGAAGAAGATAATGATCCAGCGGGCCAGCGGGCCTTTCACCAGCCTCTCCACCCAGGGGGTTAACGCAAGGATAGTTTCATAGACAATAAATCCGGCAAGAAAACAGGGCAGCAGCCGCAGGGGGAAAATCAGAAACAATGCCCCAAACACCAGTAAGAAACTGGCAGCCTCGCAAATACCCTGTTTATTCAGTTTCCCCAACTCCATGATGATCCCTGTCTGAAAGATATTAAAAATCAGTGTGATTCAGACAGTATACAACGCGTTGTCAGGTTCTTCTCTGTTATCGACGGTGAGCCAGTGATGCCACCAGTCGATCGCCAATAAACTGCGTTCCCTGTACCAGTACGATTAACACCGCGACCGTGCCGATCATCACCGGCTGGTTAAAGCGTTGATAGCCATAGCGGATAGCCAGATCGCCTAATCCTCCGCCGCCAATCACTCCGGCCATAGAGGAGAAGCCAATCAGCATCACCAGCGTCAGGGTGATGCTTGCCAGTAAAGCAGGTAAAGCTTCAGGGAGTAACGCCTTGCTGATCACCTGCCAGTCAGACCCGCCCATCGACAGAATGGCCTCAATGCGCCCTTTATCCACTTCATCCAGCGCGTTTTCCACCAGGCGGGCAAAGAACGGGATCGCCCCGATAGTGATTGGCACTATGGCAGCAGTACTGCCAAGCGTGGTGCCAATAATCAGCCGGGTGAAGGGGATCAGGGCGATGAGTAATACCACGAAAGGTAACGATCGCCCGATGTTCACCACCGTAGCCAGTAAAGTGTTTACCTGAGGTAGGGGTTTCAGGCCTTTACGGCGGCTGATAAATAGCATCACGCCCAGCGGCAGACCGACCAGTACGGTAAAGAATCCGGCCAGGCCCACCATATATAAGGTTTCAAGGGTGCCATTGCCGAGCAGAGCCAGATACGTATTCCAGTCCAGGTTACCGCGCATAACTGAATTCCTTCTGGTTGACCTGTTGCATCACATCCAGTCCATGACGGCGCAAAAAGGCGCGTTCTTCTTCCTGATCGTGCAGTAAAGCCCCGCGCAACTGCGAATGCGGATTGAGAAGCAGCTCCTGCAACGATCCTTCTTCCGTCACCCGGCCCTTCTCAATCAGGGCTGCCCGATCGCAAATGGCTTTCACCACCTCAATCTGATGGGTAATCATCACAATGGTCAGTCCCAGTTGCTGATTAATCTCTTTCAGCAACGCCAGTACCGAACGGGTGGTTTCGCCATCCAGCGCACTGGTGGCCTCGTCACATAACAGATAATCAGGCCTTACGGCGAGCGCGCGGGCAATCCCTACCCGCTGCTTTTGCCCACCGGAAAGCTGAGAGGGAAAAGCCGATGCCTTGTCGCTCAGCCCTACCAGCGACAGCAGCTCCGTCACGCGGGCTTCACGCTGCTCACGCTGTATCCCGGCAATCTCCAGCGGCACCGCCACGTTGTCCGCCACGCTGCGGCTGTGCAGCAGATTAAAGTGCTGAAAAATCATGCCGCAACGCTGGCGATGACGGCGCAGCAAAGCGCTGGAGAACCGGGTAATGTCTTCTCCATCGACCAGAATCCGCCCGGACGTGGGCTGCTCAAGCAGATTCAGACAGCGTATAAGCGTGCTTTTACCCGCTCCACTGCGCCCGAGGATCCCGTATATCGCCCGGTCTGGCACGGTAAGAGAAACCTGCTCCAGTGCCGGAGGCTGACCCAGGGTGTAATATTTGCTGACGTCGTCAATCACGATCATGGCTATTGCCCCGCTACAGGGATCACCGACCCGTTGTAATTTTTGCGAATAAAGTCGGCCACCTGCGGGGATTCCAGGTCAGCTGCCAGCTTTTTGATCTGCGGATCGTTTTGCAGGGCCGGCGTGGTCACCAGCAGATTGGCGTAAGGATTATGGCTAGCGCTTTCAAGGCCTAACGCATCCTTTGCCGGGACCAGACCCGCCTCCAGCGCATAGTTACCGTTGATTACCGCTAAATCGACATCATCCAGCGACCTGGGGATCTGCGGTGACTCCACTTCGAGGATTTTAAGATGTTTGGGGTTCTCTGCAATGCCCTGCGGCGTGGCCTGATTTTTGGCCGGATCGGTAAAACCCTCTTTAAGTTTGATCAGGCCGTTTGCCTGTAACAGATAGAGCGCGCGACTGAGATTCGTCACGTTGTTTGGCACCGCCACGGTGGCTTTATCCTTAACATCTTTTAAATTTTTGACCTTGTGGGAGTAGATCCCCAGCGGTTCGATATGCACCGTTGCCACCACTGCAAATTTTTGACCCAGCGCCTTTTCCTGATCGTGCAGATAAGGCGCATGCTGGAAATAGTTGGCCTGCACATCACCGTTGGCCAGCAGTTCGTTGGCATTGATGCCACTGGTGAGTTCGATCACCTTCAGGTCCAGGGAAGGATCGATTTTTTTCACATAATTCAGGATTTCGGCATGAGGCACCGGATCGGCCGCCACACGCAGTTCAGCCGCCTGAACGTTTAAAGCCAATGCCACAGACAGAGCAATCCCTGCCACAGAAAAAGAGGCATAACGCATAGATAAAATCCTTGTTTTAGTAAGTCGTTTCGGGTGTTGTCAGCAGATCGCTGTACCAGCGAGCCGCCACATCAGGATGGGAGCGCAGACGCCCCTTGAGGTAATTCCAGCCCACATCCCGTAACAATGGATTGTGGGGATCGCTGGCCGGGCCGGTTGCCAGGCGGGCAATCTCTTCGCGGAGCTGGTAGACGGGCACTACAGCATCCAGTTGTGCCCCAAGGAAAAACGCGACGGAGAGCCGATCCCGGTCGGCCTGCGGAGAGATAACCCGATGCACGGTGGCGCGCAGATAGCCATTGGTTGCCAGCTCCAGCAGTTCGCCGATGTTGACCACAAACGCGCCTTCGCGTGGCAGCGCATCAATCCAGTGGTCAGGCTCCACTTCCACCTGTAATCCACGCTGCCGATCCTGCAAAAGAAAACTCAGAAAGCCGGAGTCTTTATGGGCACCCACGCCCTGACTTCCCCCTTCTGCGGTCTGCCCCGGATAGCGAATCAGTTTGACGTGCTCGTTGGGTTTCTCCCCGTACAGGGCATCGAAAGCCGTGACCGGCAACGCAAGAGCTTCAGCAAAGGCACGCAGCAGGTGCAGTGACATGCTGGTCATCTGAGCCTGCCACTTAAGCAGTACGGTTTGCAGTTCCGGCAACGATGCCGGCCACAGATTGGGGCCCTGCAGTCGCTTCCAGCCCGCATCGCCCGCTTTGAGAGGCAAAGCCGGGCGCTCTGCACCTATGTCGAACTGTTCCCGCCAGTCTGGCTGGTTGCGGGTAATCTCTGAGCCAGCGCGGTTATAACCACGGAAATGCGGCGAGTGGAACATCGCCACCTGCTGTTTCTCTTCTTCAGGGAGCGCAAAAAATTGCCGGGAAACTCGCTGAACATCGGCAGAAAGTTGTTGATCGACGCCGTGATTAATCAGATAGAAAAATCCAACTTCACGCGCACTCTTGCTCAGCTCGTTGAGAAAAGTCTGCCGCTGGGTTTTGTCTCCCTGAAGATGGGAAAGATCGAGTACCGGCAAAGTTGTGGGAAGAGTCATAATGCCCCCGTAGCAGGATTATCAGGTGAAGGCGAGGAAACCTGGCCTTTTCTGCTGCCACTATTATGTTTTTTCGTCACAAGGAGAAATATCAAATACAGCTAAGATTTGCCGGGCAAAGACTATGTGGAGGGGTGGGTTTGTCGGGCTGGAAGGATGGAAATTCAAGCGGTTTTTGGTTGAACAGTGGCTCACAGCGGGCTGGCACGCCCGCTATTGAGCACTACGGAAATTTACTGGCAGGCGCTGACCTGAACCTGACGACGCCATGCGCCAGGTGACTGACCAAACTGGCGTTTGAAACTGCGGTTAAACGATTGTTGCGAATCAAATCCGAAAGAGATCGCCACATCCAGAATCGGCTCACCACCCGTTGCCAGGCGCTCAGCGGATTTTTTCAGACGACGGGCGCGAATATATTCACCCAGGGCATGACCCGTATGCTGTTTAAACATGCGTTGCAGGTGCCATTTCGAATAGCCGGCACGGTCAGCCACCGTATCCAGATCCATCTTCCCTTCAATATGCGTATCAATCCACTTTACGAGATCGCTTATGAAATCATCATGACTCATTGTTCTTCCCCTCAGGCGCTTTTTGTTATTGGTCGGTCTTGACCTCTCCCCCGCAGCAGGGTAAAAGGTAACTTTAATGAATGCACATATATACGCTAAAGCACCCGCCCCAATAATGCAAGTTTAATTGTTGCATTAAATGCGGTTCGCAGGCATTCTTCTTCGAAAGTTCACTCTCCTTAGCCAGACCCCTCATTCACAGTTTGTAAAACGTCCTGACAAGAAAGTGCTAAAAGCAACAATAATACTTGCACTTTACGATCGCGCTTCTTACACTCCCCCTGTTTAGTGTATTTATCTTAAGTACATATTATGCCGTGCACCCTTTTCACGTCGTCAAGCATCTGCAACAGGGACTACCAATATGATTTCAATCACCTCTTCGCGTCTGCGCACTGTCGCGCTGCCGCTGCTCTCCGCCTTCTGGCTGATGGGCTGTGATTCCAAAGGGGCTGAACAGAGCGCACCGCCTGCCCCACAGGTCAGTGTGGCCGAAGTGAAGCAACAAACCGTCAGCCAGTGGGATAACTTCAATGGACGCATTGAAGCGGTACAGAGCGTTCAGCTTCGTCCGCGTGTTACCGGCTACATTGATAAAGTGAACTACACCGAAGGCCAGGAAGTTAAAAAAGGCGACGTGCTGTTCACTATTGATGACCGGACTTATAAAGCAGAGCTGGAACGCGCAGAGGCTGACCTCGCCAGCGCCCGCACTCAGGCATCGCTGGCGCGCAGCGAATCTGGCCGTACTGAAAAGCTGATTGGCAGCCAGGCTATCTCCCGCGAGGTCTGGGAACAGCGTCGTTCTGCCGCCACCCAGGCTCAGGCTAACGTGCTCTCCGCTCAGGCAGCGGTTGATATGGCAAAACTCAACCTCGATTTTACCCGCGTAACCGCACCGATTGATGGCCGGGCCAGCCGGGCGATGATCACCTCCGGAAATCTGGTCACTGCCGGTGACAGCAGCAGCGTGCTGACCACGCTGGTGTCGCTGAAGACGGTGTATGTCTATTTTGATGTCGATGAAGCCACGTTCCTGCGCTATCAGCAAATCACCCGCCAGGGTGACAGTGCCGCCAATGCCCGGCACGCGCTGCCGGTAAAAATTGGTCTGGTTGGCGAACAGGGTTATCCGCATAACGGCAAGGTTGATTTCACCGACAACCAGCTCACCGCCAGCACCGGCACTATCCGCATGCGCGCCCTGCTTGATAACGATCGGCGTCTTTACACGCCGGGGCTCTTCGCCCGTGTTCAACTTCCTGGCCGTGCCGACTTCCCTGCTCTGCTGATCAGTGACAAAGCGGTGCTTACCGATCAGGATCGCAAGTATGTCTGGGTTATTGATGCCCAGAACAAAGCCCAGCGTCGGGATATCAAGCCGGGCCAGCTGGCCGAGGGGTTGCGTATTGTCCAGCAGGGTTTGCAGTCAGGCGATCGGGTGATCGTTGACGGCGTTCAGAAAGTGTTTATGCCGGGTATGGCAGTCAATGCCAAACCGGTGCCGATGGCACCAGCCTCCCTTTAATCCGGACTGCGGGAACTGTTATGGATTTTTCCAGGTTTTTCATCGACCGGCCCATTTTTGCGGCCGTACTGTCGATTCTGATCTTTGTCTCGGGGCTGATTGCCATTCCGCTGCTGCCCATCAGCGAGTACCCGGATGTGGTACCGCCAAGCGTGCAGGTGCGTGCTGAATATCCGGGTGCTAACCCAAAAGTGATTGCTGAGACCGTGGCGACGCCGCTGGAAGAAGCGATCAACGGCGTCGAGAACATGATGTACATGAAATCGATTGCCGGTTCGGACGGCGTGCTGGTGACCACCGTGACCTTCCGTCCGGGAACCGATCCCGATCAGGCGCAGGTTCAGGTGCAGAACCGTGTGGCACAGGCTGAAGCTCGCCTGCCTGAGGATGTGCGTCGTCAGGGTGTGACCACTCAGAAGCAGTCGCCAACCATGACGCTGGTGGTGCATCTTGACTCCCCATCGGGCCGTTATGACTCGCTCTACCTGCGTAACTACGCGCAGCTCAAGGTCAAAGATGAGCTGGCGCGTCTGCCTGGCGTGGGTCAGGTGCAGATCTTCGGCGCAGGTGAATATGCCATGCGTATCTGGCTTGATCCGACCAAAGTGGCAGCCCGTGGCATGACCGCTGGCGACGTGGTAACGGCGATACAGGAACAGAACGTACAGGTTTCTGCCGGTCAGCTTGGCGCAGAGCCGATGCCCAACAAGAGCGATTTCCTGCTGTCGATCAATGCTCAGGGTCGTTTACAGAGTGAAGAAGAGTTCGGCAATATCATCCTGAAAAATGGCGAAGACGGGCAGATCGTGCGCTTGCGCGATGTCGCACGCATTGAGATGGGTTCGGGCAGCTACGCGCTGCGATCTCAGCTCAATAATAAAGATGCGGTTGGGATTGGTATCTTCCAGGCACCTGGCGCTAACGCCATCGATCTCTCTGATGCCGTGCGGGCCAAAATGGCGGAGCTGGCTACCCGCTTCCCGGATGGCGTGGAGTGGAAAGCGCCTTACGATCCCACTATTTTTGTACGCGACTCGATCAGCTCCGTGCTGCATACCCTGCTGGAAGCGGTGTTGCTGGTAGTTCTGGTGGTGATCCTGTTCCTGCAAACCTGGCGTGCTTCGATCATCCCGCTGCTGGCCGTGCCGGTTTCGGTGGTCGGCACCTTCTCGGTGCTCTATCTGCTGGGCTTCTCGCTAAACACCCTGAGCCTGTTCGGGCTGGTGCTGGCGATAGGTATCGTGGTGGATGATGCCATCGTGGTGGTGGAGAACGTCGAGCGAAATATCGAAGAGGGGCTGGAACCCAGGGCCGCTGCCCATCAGGCGATGCGGGAAGTTTCAGGGCCGATCATCGCTATCGCACTGGTGCTTTGTGCGGTCTTTGTGCCGATGGCGTTCCTGTCCGGCGTGACCGGGCAGTTCTATAAGCAGTTTGCGGTGACCATCGCTATCTCTACCGTGATTTCAGCGATTAACTCCCTGACGCTTTCCCCGGCGCTGGCTGCTCTGCTGCTGAAGTCGCACGGGGCGGCGAAAGATCGCCCTACCCGCATTATTGATGCGCTGTTTGGCTGGCTGTTCCGCCCGTTCAACCGCTTCTTTAACCGTAACTCCCAACGTTATCAGGGTGGCGTCTCCCGCTTTCTGCGGCGTCGTGGTGCGGTGTTCGGCGTCTATATTCTGCTGCTGGTTGGCGCAGGCATGATGTTTAAGCTGGTTCCCGCTGGCTTTATTCCCACTCAGGACAAGCTTTACCTGATTGGTGGGGTGAAAATGCCGGAAGGATCCTCTCTTGAGCGTACCGATAAAGTCATCCGTCAGATGAGCGATATCGCCATGCACACTGAAGGCGTGGCAGATGCGGTGGCCTTCCCTGGTCTGAATGCGTTGCAGTTCACCAACACGCCTAATACCGGCACGGTGTTCTTTGCGCTGAAACCGCTGAATCAGCGCACACGTTCAGCCGCCGAGATTAACGCTGAGATCAACGCGAAGCTGTCGCAGATTCAGGAAGGTTTTACCTTCTCGATTATGCCGCCGCCGATCCTGGGTCTGGGCCAGGGCGCGGGCTATTCGTTGTATATTCAGGACCGCGCAGGACTGGGCTATGGCGCACTGCAGGATGCCGCTAATGCGATGGCTGGCACAATTATGCAGACGCCGGGACTGCACTTCCCGATCTCAACCTATCAGGCTAACGTCCCGCAGCTGGATGCACAGGTGGATCGCGATAAAGCCAAAGCGCAGGGCGTGGCGTTAACCGATCTGTTTGGCACCCTGCAAACCTATCTGGGCTCCTCTTACGTCAATGACTTTAACCGCTTTGGCCGGACCTGGAAGGTGTACGCCCAGGCCGATGGCGAGTTCCGCGACAGCATTGAGGATATCGCTAACCTGCGTACCCGCAATGCCAGTGGCGAGATGGTGCCAATCGGCAGCATGGTGCATATCGCCACCACTTATGGCCCTGACCCGGTTATCCGTTATAACGGCTTCCCGGCGGCGGATTTGATTGGCGATGCCGATCCCAGGGTGCTCTCTTCCGCCGAGGCGATGCAGGCCGTTCAGGGGATTGCCGATCAGATCCTGCCCAACGGCATGAATATCGAATGGACCGATCTGAGTTATCAGCAGTCTACCCAGGGCAACGCAGCGGTGATTGTCTTCCCGGTGGCGATACTGCTGGCCTTCCTGGTACTGGCGGCACTCTACGAGAGCTGGACGCTGCCGCTGGCGGTGATCCTGATTGTGCCGATGACGATGCTTTCCGCGCTGTTTGGCGTCTGGATGACCGGCGGTGACAATAACGTCTTTGTGCAGGTAGGACTGGTGGTGCTGATGGGCCTGGCCTGTAAGAATGCGATCCTGATTGTGGAGTTTGCGCGGGAGCTTGAAATGCAGGGCCGGACTATTGTGCAGGCCGCTCTGGAAGCCTGTCGCCTGCGTCTGCGCCCGATTGTCATGACCTCCATCGCCTTTATCGCCGGGACTATCCCGCTGATGCTGGGCCACGGTGCCGGTGCCGAAGTGCGTACCGTAACCGGGATTACGGTTTTCGCCGGGATGCTGGGCGTGACGCTGTTCGGGCTGTTCCTGACGCCGGTATTCTATGTTGCCCTGCGTAAGCTGGTGAAAAAAGAAGAACCCGTGCCGGAGCAGAAACCTGCCCTGGAGAGTTGAGTAAAGGGACAGTGCCGTTCGACCCTTTATGAATCCAGGGGTTGATCGGCTATCAAAAGAATTAAAGCCGGGCATCATCACGATGCCCGGCTTATTTATTTAAATACAGCGACCGCATCCGCACCAGCAGGGATACGCATCGGGCTGGTTGGGTCATTGACCGCGTGCCATACCGCTTGCGAGACATCCAGTGATTTGGTTATCTCAGTAGCGGGCGCTTTTAGCATGGCAAACACTGACTCAGCAAAATCCTTGTAAGCCGGTGGGAATTCACCGATTCGTGGCCCGGCATTTTCTGCAAAGCGGGTTTCCGGGGCCTGACCGGGCAACACGATTTTTAAGCGGATATTAAATTGCTCAAGTTCCAGCGCCAGAGATTCGGTAAAGGCATTTACAGCAGCTTTACTGGCGGTGTAAATGGGCAGCATCGGCAAAGGTTTCAACGTAACGCTGGAGGTGACATTGACGATCGTTCCGGCCTGCTTCTCCCTGAACTGCGGCAGAACAGCCTGGATCATCGCCATGGTGCCAAAGGTATTAGTTTCGAAAATCTCGCGGGCCGTTTCCAGAGAGTAATTCTCAAAAATACCAAAAGCCCCTATTCCGGCATTGTTCACCAGCACGTCAATCGGCCCGGCCGCTTCAACAGCTTTGCGGATGCTTTCAGCACTTGTCACGTCCAGCGCGAGAATTTTAAGCTTATCAGATCGGGGTAACAGATCTTCATCCGGTGTACGCATGGTGGCTATGACGTGCCAGTCCCGGTCAAGAAAATAGCGCGCAATATCAAGACCAAATCCGGAAGAACAGCCGGTAATCAGAACAGTTTTCATAAGGTTTTCCAGGGTGTTGTGAGCAGAAAAATAACAATAGGCTGAATAATCCGGACTTGCTACCATCAAACGTCCGCCATTCATTAGCAGGAGTCCAGCCATGATCGATCCCCTTGCCGACGTCGTTACCTTACTGCGGCCCGGCACCCCCTATTCTAAAATGGTGGATGCCGCAGGGACCTGGGCCGTCCGGCGATCCGTTTCCGGCGACCCTTTTTACTGCGTTATCCTTCAGGGTTCCTGCTGGCTCTCGGTAGACGGAAAAGAGCCCCTGCTGCTTCAGGAGGAGGATTTTGTGCTAATCCCTGCCGCCGAAGGCTTCATCCTGTCCAGCCATCTTCCGGTAAAGCCTGAAGATTTCACTATGCCTGTCGCCCTTGCACCGGGGTATTTCCGCACGGGTTTGCAAAGCGGGCCCCCTGAGGTGCAAACCCTGGTGGGCCATTGTCTTTTTGGTTCGCCGGATGCCGGCCTGCTGGTGTCACTGTTACCGGATCTGGTGCATGTTCGGGGCGAGAAAAGGCTGGCGACGCTCCTGCAACTGGTGGGTGAAGAGTGTCGCGTGCAACGCCCTGCCAGAGAAGTTGTGCTGGCCAGGCTGCTGGAGGTGCTGTTGATTGAAGCGCTGCGGTCGACCACCGAAGCCTCAGCCTCGCCGGGGTTGTTACGGGGCATGGCCGATGAGCGACTGGCAACGGCAATCAAAAGGATGCATGAGATGCCAACCAGGGCCTGGACAGTGGCACAACTGGCCAAAGAAGCAGCCCTTTCACGCTCAACCTTCTTTGAACGTTTCCGTCAGGCGGTGGGCGTTGCCCCTATGGCGTATCTGCTGGCCTGGCGGATGGCGATGGCCAAAAATCTGCTGTTGCGTAAACAGGGAAGCATAGCTGAAGTGGCCGGCCGCGTGGGCTACAGCTCCGCAAGTGCTTTCAGCGTTGCCTTTACCCGCTACGTGGGTGTGCCGCCAGCGCGCTACACCGGCGAAGATCCTGCACTCCCACCGGATGAAGTGACCGCCTGGCAACAGACGTAAAAAAACCGGGCATCCTGACGATGTCCGGCTTCTTTTTCCCTGAAAGCAGAATTATGACTCTGCTGCTTCCCTGGCTCTGGTCGCTTCACAGCTGCCTTCAGGATTACGGCGATCGCGCTCATAAATCTCGGTCAGCGTATCTGCCACCGTGCGTTTAGCCAGCACGTTCATCGAAGCCTGTTCCGCTTCGCGCGCCAGTTCTTTGAAGAACCAGCAGGTATTGGCACTGACCAGGCAACGGGCCGGGACTTCAGGACGTCCTGCCAGCAACGGTTTATCTTCCAGCACTGAAGTATAAATATCACAAAGAGTAATCTCTTCAGCCGGGCGGCCCAGCCGGATGGTCCCCGTCCGGCCCAGTGTCGAAACAATGATGCCATCGCGGGTAAGCGGCACCATCATTTTACGAACAAAACTGGGATTGGCCTCCAGGCCTGCTGCCAGAATTTTGCTGGTGCTGCGTTTACCTTCCCGCTCTGCCAGGGCTATGCTGAGCACCATTTGTAAGGCTGTAGGAAAACGAATATCAAGCATGTTCAGATCCTTGCTTTTAGCTGTGCGACACCTTTTTTAAGGCGGTCTTAAAAAGCATTAAAAATCAGTCAACTAGGAAAAACACTACCCGCTTAATATAACAAATATGGTTGCACTTTAGAAGGCGCGGCTTGAGCGATTACTGCTATTCCCCTTATCACCATGAATAATATGGGATTATGATCGCATTATTCAGCCGATCCCAGACCGGCTGCTGCTGTCAGCCTGTTTTCTCACTCAGATAGCGATAGACCACTGAAAGGTCTTTTTCGCCGTATCCTGCTTCTACCGCCTCCTGCCAGACGTTGGAAATCAAACTCAGTCCCGGCAATTCGCTGGTTTTCGACGCCGCCAGCGCCAGGTTGACGTCTTTTAATGCCCAGGTCAGGTGCATCTGCGGCTCGAAGCTTCCCTCTTTGATCATCTCCAGTTTGCCTTTGACGTAAGGCACTGCCAGCGGGCCGCCCTCCAGCACTGACCAGAGATCGTCGGGGGAAAAACCAAACTCTTTCGCCATCTGAGTGCTTTCTGATAATCCCTGAACCATCGAAATCAGCCAGGCATTGACCACCAGCTTCATTTTGGTCGCCGAGCCAGCCGCGCCCAGCCATTTTGTGCCTTTTGAAATGGCAGCGAATACCGGTTCCACAGCGGCTGCACGCTCACGATCGCCGCTGGCAAGTACCACAATCTGCGCATTTTCAGCCGGGGTTTTGGTGCCGGAGACGGGCGCATCCAGGAATACCACGTCAGGACGCTGCTGCTGGAAAGTGGCGATCAGTTTTTCGGTTGATTCCACGCCGATGGTGCCCATCTGCACCACTATGGCACCCTGCTTCAGCGTGCTTATGGCCTGATCCAGCACCGATTCTGTGATACTGGCATCTGCCAGCATGGCGATCACCACATCAGCCTGTTCCACCGCCTGCTGTGGCGTATCAATCAGCCTGAGTCCGGCGTTTTCCAGATCTTCCCCACGGGCTCTGGTGCGGTTCCAGCCATAAGTGGTGAAGCTGTTTTTCAGTAAATTAGCGGCAAAGGCATGGCCCATAGCACCTAATCCCAATACGGCTACAGAGGGACGTTGAGTCATAGCAAGAGTTCCTTTTGTTGTTGACGGGTGCGGCACGTCGGCCACCCTTCTTGATCCAGGGTAACGTAATGTCCGCAAAATTTCCTGTTTTATCAGGCATCAAACCGGTGGGAAATGCGTAAAAGAGTATGACCGTTTTAACATTATTCTGCGGTTATCTGGCTTAACGCGCGGGCGCTTATTTCATCATCAGGGATATAAACCAGCAGCCTTTCACCGTTCCTGGGCGCGGAGAACCAGTTATTCTGCCGCAGCGTCATCGCGCCCACGGAAGGGTGAAAGAAGCGTTTTATCTGGTTTTCGATCGCCCTGATTTCGTAACGCTGCCAGATATCCCGAAACTCACCGGAACAGGCCAGCAACCGTTCGACCATCTCTTTCCAGTGCGGATCTTCCAGGTTATCGCCCATCTGCGCCCGAAATCTTGCCACCATTGTGGGCATCACGCTTTCCCAGTCCAGCATGGCATCGCGCCACGCCTGATGAGTAAATGCCAGAAAAATGCAGTTACGGTCTTCAGGAGGAAGGCTTTCTAAATTAACATTGACCAGACGCTGCCAGGCCTGGTTATACCCCAGAATATCAAAGCGGGCAGACTGGATTACCGCCGGCAACGGATTCAAAGCATCCAGGGTAATCTGCCCCTGTGCGGAGACCTTTGCGCAAACTTTAGCGGCTGCCTGCATCGGGAACTGGTGCCCCGCCAGCGAAAACAGGTGGCGGGTTTCCGCCTCGTTACACTGTAACGCGGCGGCGATAGCGGTCAGGGTTTTCGTCGAGGCTTTGATCTCCCTTCCCTGTTCCAGCCAGGTATACCAGGTGACCCCTACATCCGCGATTTGAGCCACTTCCTCCCGCCTTAAGCCAGGCGTGCGACGATTTCGCATACGTGCCAGACCCAGCCTGTTGGGATCCAGACTTTCACGCCGGCGACGGAGAAAGGCACCAAGCAGCTGGCGATTATTTTCAGTAACAGGAATAACGGTAAATTCAGGCATGGCAAGGCCTCCGGCCGATACAGGTAGCTTTTATACCATGATAATCAAAAACTGGTACCCGTTTTACAGATCGCCGATGCTATGCCTCATTCTGCTTTCCGACAAGGTTTCCACCTGATGAATAACTCAACCCTGGGCCGTAGCGGCCTGTTGGTTCTGCTGGCCGGGCAACTTCTGCCGATGATCGACTTTTCCATTGTGAATGTGGCGCTGGATGCCATCTCCTCTACCCTTCATGCCTCGCCGATTCAGCTTGAACTGATCGTGGCGGTTTATGGCATTGCTTTTGCTGTCAGCCTGGCGATGGGCGGCAGGCTCGGTGATAACTATGGCCGCCGACGCGTATTTACTTTGGGTGTGGTGGTGTTTGGCTTCGCATCGCTGCTGTGCGGCGTGGCGGGTTCGGTCTGGCTGCTGCTAATAGCGCGCGCCTTACAGGGCATTGGCGCGGCGCTGGTCGTTCCGCAAATTCTTGCAACGCTGCATGTATCCCTGCACGGGCGCGCCCATGCCCGCGCTATTGGCCTGTACGGCGGCATTGGCGGTCTGGCTTTTATCATCGGCCAGGTGCTGGGCGGTTTTCTGATTGCAGCAGATCCAGGCGGCTATGCCTGGCGCAGCGTATTTCTGATCAATATTCCCCTTTGCGTACTGATCGTCATGTTTGCGGCGAAAAGCATTCCGGAAACCAAAAAAGCGCAAAAGGTGTCGTTAGACCTGTCAGGGACATTGCTGCTGGCCAGTGCCATTGGCTGTCTGCTGATGGCGCTGGCATTAGGGCCTTTATTGCACTGGTCATGGCCTTGTATTCTGCTGCTCGCCGCTTTCCCTGTTCTGCTGATCCGCTTGTGGAAAGTTGAAGTTAAGCTGGAACAACAACAGGGAGCGCCGCTACTGCCGCCCAGCCTGATGCGGCTGAACGGCGTGCGTTTCGGCCTCTCGATTGCGGTTCTGTTCTTTTCCTGCTGGAGCGGATTTATGTTTGCTGTAGCCCTGACGTTGCAGTCCGGGTTGCACCTGACGCCCTTCCAGTCCGGTAATGCTTTTATCGCCCTGGGCGTGGCCTATTTTATCGGTTCAATCTGTTCCACGCGTGTAGTGGAGAAACTGGGCAGACTGGCCACGCTGTTGACCGGATGCGGCGTTCAGATGAGCGGCCTTGTGGTGCTGATGGCCACCTTTAACTGGGGCTGGCCAGACGTGGGCATTCTGGCGCTGATCCCGGCTACCGTGCTGATTGGCGCGGGACAATCGTTTATCGTCAGCTGTTTTTACCGCATTGGATTGTCTGATGTGCCTAAAGAACACGCTGGCGCAGGAAGCTCAATGCTTTCGACCGTACAGCAGGCAGCCTTTGGTCTGGGTCCAATGCTGTTAGGAACCCTGTACAGCCAGGTGCTGCAACATAACGGCAGTTATCATGATGCGGTGCTGACCGCCCTGGCCGCCGAGCTGTTCCTGATGATGCTACTGGTTATCCGCGCGGTAATGACCCGCCGGCGCCTGCAGATTCAGGCTGGCTGAGTCTGACTGAAAAGTGACCTCCTGACTGCGCATGTCTTAAAAAACGTTACATTATCCCTGAGCGCGCAATGCTCACTTATTACGCTGTCGCTGTATCGGGCTGGAACAATTAATGAATCTGTCTATACTCAGCAGCCGGCAGTTTTTTGCGTGGTAAAGGGCGATATCAGAAACAGGACTGCTTCAGGTGGTGACTGCAAAACCACATTGCTGTTCTGATTTACAAAATATCGCCTTTTTTCGATGTCTTCTGCCGGATAAATAAAACACAATAAGCGCTCTTTTCTGGATTCCGCCCGATGTGGGATTAACTTTTTATCAACATGTCGTTAACTCCAATGCAATCAAATAGTCTTGTATCACGCAAAACGGCGTGGCTACGTGTTGTTATGTTAGCCATTGCTGCCTTTATTTTTAACACCACTGAATTTGCTCCTGTAGGTCTGCTGTCAGATATTGCGGCCAGTTACGCCATGAATACCGCCCAGGTTGGGTTGATGCTGACCATCTATGCCTGGGTAGTGGCGCTGCTCTCTCTGCCGATGATGCTGTTAACACGTCAGGTTGAACGGCGTTTTCTGCTGATTGCTATCTTCACGCTGTTCATTGCCAGCCATGTGCTGTCAACTTTTGCGTGGAGTTTCAATATCCTGGTGCTGTCACGTATCGGAATTGCGCTTTCCCATGCAATTTTCTGGTCGATCACCGCCTCGCTGGCCATTCGCGTGGCACCGCCGGGTAAAAAGACGCAGGCGTTGAGTATGCTGGCTACAGGCACAGCCCTGGCAATGGTGCTGGGATTACCGATAGGTCGTCTGATCGGTCAGTATCTTGGCTGGCGGATGACCTTCGGCATTATTGGCGTAGTGGCCCTGATCACCATGCTGTGCCTGGCGAAATTACTGCCTAAACTGCCAAGTGAACATACTGGTTCGCTAAAAAGCGTGCCGATTTTATTTAAGCGTCCGGCGCTGGTGTCGCTTTATTTACTGATTGCCGTTGTGGTCACCGCCCATTATACGGCGTACAGCTACATTGAGCCGTTCCTGCAAAGCGTTGCTGCAATGGGGGGCAATTTCACTACCTTCCTGTTATTAATATTTGGCGCAGCCGGCATTGTGGGCAGCATATTGTTCAGCACCCTCGGCAATAAATTCCCGGCATTCTTTTTACTGGGGGCCATTGCTTTAATTTCACTTTGTATGCTGACGTTATTTGTGGCGGTAACCCACAGCGTGGCCATTTCGACGCTCTGTATTATCTGGGGAATGTCGATGATGATTATCGGGCTGGCTGTGCAGGTTCGTGTGCTGGCGCTGGCACCGGATGCCACCGATGTTGCGATGTCGCTGTTGTCCGGAATTTATAATCTGGGTATCGGCGGCGGTGCACTGCTTGGCAACCAGGTCAGCCTGCATTTGAGTATGCAGAACATCGGCTATGCGGGCGGGATTATCGGTCTGATTTCACTGGCCTGGTGTGGCTGGAGTATGCGCCGTTATCCGCAGTTAAGGATCAACGGTTGAGATGACAAAACGGGACGAAATGATTCGCCCCGTTTTTTTATGCCAGATAAAATACCGGTTTCAGTTCGGTGCTGACTGGGCTGCAATCCTCATTGGAAGGCATCAGTTCACACATCGATCGCCACCAACGCTGACAGACATCCGTCTGTGCTACCGCATTCCAGCGCGCTTCCGATTCAATCTCCACCACCGCAAACAGCAGACTGCGCTGCTCGTCGAGAAAGATGCTGTAATGGTGTGCGCCGTGCGCTTTCAGCGTCTCAGCCAGTTCAGGCCAAATCGGATCGTGGCGTTGCTGATATTCCCGGTGTTTGTCAGGATGCACCTGCATCACAAAAGCTTTACGCAACATGAGGATGCGTTGCCTCCAGCGCGGCCTGCCAGGGTTTCACACCGAAACGTTCTCCCAGCGCGATCAGTTCCTGAGTGGTGATACTTTGCTTCATGCCGCCCATCGACAGCACTTTAACCACCACCTCGGATGACTTCTCAGCGGTATCAATCAGGCCAAAGGTTTCATCCAGAGTTGGCCCAGCCCCGAAGATGCCGTGGAAAGGCCACATCACCAGGCTGTGCGAGGCCATCTGTTCCGCCGTTTTCTCGCCGATACCGTCGGTGCCGGGCACCATCCAGGGGACAATCCCCACGCCATCAGGGAACACCACCAGACACTCGGTGCTGCCTTCCCACAACAGACGGGTGAAGCTGGCGGAATCAAGATCCACCACGTAACTCAGGGACATAAAGTGAGTGGCATGGCAGTGCATGATCACCCGGTCAACGCCACTGCTCGCCTTGATGCGCACGCTGTGAGACTGGAAGTGCGAAGCCAGCTCTGACGTTGGCAGGCCGCCGTTGCTCAGGCCCCAGTAGATGCTGTAGGCACGGCCATCCTCACTGACCTGCAACAGCACCAGGCTGTCTGCCGGATCGAGCTGGACATTGCGGAAAAATTTGCCGGAACCGGTGACCAGAAACCAGCAGTTGGCCAGTGCGGGAGCGGGCTGAGTCAGCTCCACCGTGCGTGGCACAGGATAGAAATCCCCGGCGAAAGGTTTGACCTCCTCCTCCAGCAAACGCAGGCTGACGTTGCCGCCATTACGCTCGTCCCAGCCTTTCAGCCACATATCCGTGGTGGCTTTGACCATTCCCTGCACAAACCAGGCATTCAGAATATTTTGCATGTGACTTCCTTAGCGTTTGCTCAGCACTTGTTGTTCATAATGACGGACATCACCCAACCAGCCAGCGCCAGCCGGAACATCGTGACGCAGACAGTAAGCTTCCCAGACGGCCTGCCACGGCAGGGATTTCTGCTCTTCCAGCAGCGCCAGACGGCTGGTGTAGTCCCCTTCCTGCTCAAGTTTTTGCAGTTTTGCGACCGGTTCCAGCAGGGCGCGCAGCAGCGCTTTTTTCGCGTTGCGGGTACCTATCACCCAGGCTGCTATGCGGTTGATGGAGGCATCAAAGAAATCCAGCCCGATATGCACTTTATCGAACAGCCGCTGGCGAACGATCTCACTGGCGATCGCCTGAGTTTCATCGTCCAGAGTGACTACATGGTCACTGTCCCAGCGCACCGGGCGGCTGACATGCAGCAGCAGACGCGGCACGTAAAGCATTGCCGTGGAAATTTTGTCGGAGATCACTTCAGTGGGATGGAAATGCCCGGCATCCAGGGTCAGGGCCGTCTGGCGGCTGCTGGCATAACCCAGACAGAATTCATTGGATCCCACGGTGTAACTCTCCGCACCAATACCAAACAGCTTGCTTTCGACCGCGTCGTAATGATGGGCAGGATCCAGCTTCTCGCTGATAATGTCATCCAGCGAATTCATCAGGCGCTCGCGCGGGCCAAAGCGATCGACAGTCTGATCTTTCATGCCGTCCGGCACCCAGATGTTCATGATCGAAGGCGTCCCCAACTGCTCACCGAACGAGGCTGAAATTTTGCGGCTGGCTTTGCAGTGTTCAATCCAGAACTGGCGGATCTCAGGATTGCTGTGGGCCAGCGTAAAACCGTCTTCGCTCAACGGGTGAGAGAAGCAGGTCGGATTGAAATCCAGCCCCAGCTCGTTGCGCTTCGCCCACTCTACCCACTGGCTGAAATGTTCTGGCCTGATGTCGGTGCGATCCACCGGACTGTCGCTTTCAAGGTAGATGGCATGAAGATTCAGGCGTTTCGGGCCGGGAATCAACGCCATTGCCTGGTCAAGATCGGCGCGTAGT
Organism: Erwinia sp. E_sp_B01_1; assembly: GCF_036865545.1. Classification (NCBI taxonomy): domain Bacteria; kingdom Pseudomonadati; phylum Pseudomonadota; class Gammaproteobacteria; order Enterobacterales; family Erwiniaceae; genus Erwinia; species Erwinia sp. E_sp_B01_1. The sequence goes on from NZ_CP142208.1 coordinate 2,455,320, forward strand.
TCAGCGGCGTTACGGGCCTTGCCGGGATAATTACCGGTGGCCTGAATGCCGCCTGTCAGGGCGCCCTGGGGGTTCTCAAACCCTTTCACGTCGTCCCCCTGCCAGCAGTGCATGGAGACAGGCAGCTTATCCAGCTGTGCCATCGCAGCGTTAACATCAATGCCGATCTCAGCGAAACGCTGTTTCGCCAGCTCAAACGCCTGCTCGATTGCTCGGGTCATATACATAGCTCCTTTGCCTTGTGTGTCAGTGACTGAAAACGTGGCCAACTGCGGCGGTACGCGTCACTGGCGTGAGGGGTATAGGTTTTTAATGAGAAGTTTTGTTTGATCAGTTGTCGCAGGTGCGTAACGTCCCGGATCTCTCCACTGGCCATCAGCTGGCTACCGATATTGCCCAGCGTGGAGGCCTCGATGGGACCGGCGATCACCGGTATGCCACAGGCATCCGCACAGAGCTGATTCAGCAGCGGGTTCTGACAACCCCCACCCACAATGTGCAGCCAGCTGAAGGGTGACCCGCGCAAATCCTCAAGTTCGTGCAGCACCTGCCGGTAATAAAGCGCAAGGCTGTCAAAAATGCAGCGGGCCAGCGTTGCCGCATCCTGAGGCGCAGGCATTCCCTGCTCTACGCAGGCATCCTGAATTTCCCGCACCATATTGACCGGGTTGATGAAGCGGTCGTCGTTGGGATTGATCAGCGAACGGCAGGCAGGCTGCTGCTCTGCTGCACTCACCAGTTCGCTCAAATCATTGAGGGTCAGCTCGTGACAGATGCGCTGCAGCAGCCAAAGCCCCATGATATTTTTCAGCACGCGGTAACGCCCTTCCGCGCCCCCTTCGTTGGTGATGTTCAGCGCCAGCGCCGCCTTTCCGGTAAAAGGTTCAACGCTCTCAAATCCCATCAGCGACCAGGTGCCGGAACTGAGCCAGGCGGCGTTGGTTCCGGCGACGGGGGCGGCCAGCACCGCACTGGCGGTATCGTGGGTGGCTACGGCAATCACCGGTACGGCCTCGCCTGCCGCGGTTTTCCATTCACCTACCCGGCTGCCGGGTGGTGAAGGCTGACCAAACCAGCTGGCCCTGGCCCCGGCCCACGCCAGCAGGGTTTCATCCCAGTTGCCGCTCTGGATATTCAGCAACTGCGTGGTGGTGGCGTTGGTGTACTCCCAGTTCAGCCTGCCGGTCAGCCGGTAATGGAAATAGTCGGGGATCATCAGCACATGCTGAACCTGGTCCAGCCAGGCAGGCTGTGAGACGGTCAGGGCGCGAAGCTGATAAAGCGTATTGAAAGGCAGAAACTGAATGCCGGTACGCTGATAGATCGCTTCGCGGCTCAGCGCTTCGCAGGCTTGTTGCATCACCCCCTGCGTACGGCCATCACGATAAGCCACCGGCAGGCCCAGCCTGTTGCCTTGCCCGTCCAGCAACACATAATCCACGCCCCAGGTATCAATGCCGATGCTGTCAGGAACGATGCCCTGTGCGACCAGCTTATTCAGGGACGTCAGGATAAAACTTTCCAGCGCATCCACATCCCAGCACTGACGCTCTTCAACCGTCACCAGCCGGTTCACACAGCGGGCGACTTCTTCCAGATGGAGGGAGCCAGTTTGTGAGTTAAAACGGGCCAGCATAACGCGGCCGCTGGAGGCGCCGAGGTCGATGGCTACACAATGTCGCATGCTCATAGCAGTGGCTTCCTGTCAGTTCGATAGCCACAGTTTAAAAGCCTGACAATTTGTCACCTTCCCCTAACTGCCAGCCCTGGCCCCCGCCTGGCACTCCGGCAAAGATGAACGTGAATCAGCTCACACTTCTGTTTTTCACTGCTTTCGCGCGCAGGTGTGACATGCCGCTCAATTCTGTTATTTCACCGGGGCTTTCTTGAAAAATGTGCCGCAATGCGCCGAATTTCTGTCGGATTTTCAAGGTGAACGCCCCCCGTCGGACAGTAGACTCCGTCGATACCATGCAAAGAGGGCCGATCATGACCGTATTACACAGTGTGGATTTTTTCCCCGGCGGCGGGCTGCCGATAGCCATCGAACCCCGGGCTCCTCAGGGGGCTTTTCCGGAACATCACCACGACGATTTCCATGAGATTGTGATTGTCGAGCAGGGGGCGGGGATCCATATCTTTAACGGAGAACCAAGACCCCTGTGTGGCGGGTGTGTCTGTTTCGTGCGCGATCACGATCGCCACCTGTATGAGAATACCGAGCGGCTCATTCTGACTAACGTGCTCTACCGTGGCCCGGAGGCCTTTCGCTTTGTCACCGGCTTTCAGCATCTGCTGCCACAGGAGATCGAAGGCAGCTACCCTTCTCACTGGCGCATTGGCAGCAAAGTCCTCGCCCAGGCCAAAACGCTGATCGCAGGGATTGAAATACCCATCGGTCAACCCACTCTGGAAAATCAGGCCGAGCAGGAGATGCGGTTTATGCAGCTGCTGGTCTTACTGCGACGGGGATGCAGTGAACTGCCAGGAGAGGATCAGGATGGCCGGATGCGGGGGTTGCTGAACTGGCTGGCAGAACATTTCAGTGAGGAAGTTGACTGGGAAGCGCTGGCTTCACGTTTCTCATTATCCTTGAGAACGCTGCACCGGCAGCTCAAGCAACAGACTGGCAGCACGCCGCAGCGCTATCTTAATCGTCTGCGTCTGCTTCAGGCGCGGCATCTGTTACGGCACAGCGACATCCGTATAACCGATATTGCTTTTCAGTGTGGATTTGGTGACAGCAATCACTTTTCCACACTGTTCAAGCGCGAGTTTGGCCTCTCACCGCGTACCATCAGACAAAACGATCTCTGAGGTGAACCTTGACTCAACCCCTTCGCCTGGCGCAAGCCGACTATTTTCCTTCTGAACTTATGCCGGTGGCGGTGGCCGATCGTGCGCCTCAGCCCTGCTTTCCGCCTCACGTTCATGAGTTCAGCGAACTGGTGATTGTCTGGCGGGGTAACGGGCTGCATGTCATGAACGACCAGCCGTGGCTAATCACCTGTGGCGACCTGTTCTATCTTAAGCCAGACGACTGCCACAGTTTTCAGTCGGTCAATGAACTGGTGCTGGACAATATTATCTATTGCCGGGAGCGCTTCAGCCTGGGGCTGGACTGGGATCGGTTCCTGCCGGTTGAGCCCGGCTCCGCCTGGCGATTAACCACCCGGGGAATGGCGCTGGCGAGGGGAGTGATTCAGCAACTGGCGCAGGAGAGCCGCAAAAGCGATCAGCTTTCCAGACAGCTAACGGAAACGCTGTTTCTTCAGCTGGCGCTCACGTTACAACGTCACCGATATTCTGCTGACAGCGCCTGTCAGTTGCCCGAGGGGGAACAACTGGATCTGTTAATGTCAGCCATCCAGGGTCAGATTGCCACCAGTTTTGATCTCAGCGCTTTCTGCCATCAGCACCATCTTTCCGAACGGGCTATTAAACAGCTCTTCCGCCAGCAGACAGGCATGACGCCAGGGCACTATATTCGTCAGTTACAGCTGTGCCGGGCAAAATTTTTACTGCGCAGCAGCGGCTGTCTGATTGGTGAAGTGGCTGCCCGCTGTGGCTTTGACGACAGTAATTACTTTTCAGCGGTGTTTACGCGTGAAACCGGCATCACGCCAAGCGCATTCCGGCAGCAGTTTGAACAGGCCAGTCAGAGGAAGATTCCACTGGTGATGCAGAATAAAGGATGACCACCACTTCCCGGTGGTGGCCGTGTTGTGTGGCAGGGAGTGCCACTCAGGACATCATGCCCATCCCAACGATATTGGCGGCGATAATAATCACAAAGCAGCCCCCGCACAGCACGCTGACTGGCCGACGCCCGACGTTTTTCCACTCCCTGAGCACCAGCCCCACCAGCCCACCGCAGAGCACATAGAAGCTCATATGTAACATCCAGCTGATAAAATCATACTGCGCCGGAATGCGGGCGTGGCCCCAGGCATAGAAGAAGAATTGCAGATACCACATGGTGCCCCCGAGGATGGAGAGCAGGACGTTGCTGATCAGCAGCGATTTCGCCACCGAAAAATCGGCTTTTATTGAAAGGTTCGATTTGGTCGCCAGCCGGATAAAACAGAAGCCGAGGTTGACCAGCGCCCCGCCCCCCATGATCACCACATAGCTGGGTAGTGCGATATAAAGCGGATCGATGCCCAGCGCCGCCGCCGCATCGTGCATCGGTTTTGCAGCATTCATGGCGAATGACATGCCAGCCGAGAACACACCGCAAAGCACGGCCAGCATTAACCCTTTTCTGAGATTAAACTCTTCAGCCGTAATGCCCATCGCCCGCTCTTTAAGTAAACCGGCACGGGAGACGATGGCTACACCGATAAGCGCTACCAGTACCCCCAGAAGGGTCATCCTGCCGCCGGCAGAGCTGAACAGCTCCACAAAGCGACCCTGCAACAGGGGCGTCATAAGCGTGCCCACCACCAGAGTAATGCCGATAGCAATCCCTATCCCCATCGACATGCCCAGATAACGCATGGTCAGGCCATAGTTGATGTTCCCTATGCCCCACATGGCACCAAAGAGAAACACCGGTAACAGCTGTGAAAGCGAAAAGCTGCTGTAGTACCCCCAGAAGTTCGGCAGCAGCACGGCGCTCACTGCCCAGGGTAGAATGATCCATGATGCGATACCGCCAACTGACCACATGGTTTCCCATGACCAGTGGCGGACTTTTTTGAATGGTGCATAAAAGCAGGCGGCGCTTGCTGCGCCTACCAGATGCCACAGAATGCCTGAGAGGATTGCCTGACTCATTATTGTTTTCCTTCGTAGGTGGGTAAGGTTCCCGGTACAGGCAGTCTACGAAGGATCGTCCCCCCGCCACCTTAGGCTGGCTGCCCGCTCTTAAACAGATCTGGCAAAATTCAGTGCCTTCTGCTGTCCGCGATCACAAATCCAGCTTCTGACATTCCAGCGCCCGATTCGGGCAATATCCAATTAATTGTCTGTTTTTAAAGCATTTATACTTTTCTGGCCTTCCCCGGCTACCGTTCTTCTGATTTCTGCCATCTGACGGTCACGGCTGGCAGTCACAGAAAGGTCATCAACGCGCGCTTCGGGCACTCTTTTATAGCGCAACATTTTATTAACCTCACTATAAAATAACGTTAACGGAGAGTCTGTTATGAGCCCACGCCAGCATCGCCTTTATATCCAGGGTCAGTTTGTTGAAAACCGCAGCGACCGCTGGATTGATGTGATCAATCCAGCCACGGAAGAGTGTTTATCTCAGGTCCCGCAGGGAAGTCGTGAAGACGCCGACCGGGCGATTGAAGCAGCTGAAGCGGCCCAGCCAGCCTGGGAGGCTCTGCCAGCGGTAGAGCGCGGAAACTGGTTACGCAAAATTTCAGCCGGGATCCGCGAGCGTGAAGCTGAAATCACCCGGACTATCGTCGCCGAAGGCGGAAAGACGCAGCAACTCGCCCAGACAGAAGTGCTGTTTACGGCGGATTATCTCGACTATATGGCCGAATGGGCTCGCCGCTATGAAGGGGAGATTGTGCAGAGCGATCGGGTCAATGAAACCATCATGGTGTTTAAAAAAGCTATCGGCGTGACCACAGGTATCCTGCCGTGGAACTTTCCTTTCTTCCTGATTGCGCGAAAAGCCGCCCCGGCACTGGTAACCGGCAACACCATCGTCATTAAACCCAGCGAGCTGACGTCGAATAACGCCATGCTGTTTGCCGAAATAGTGGATGCTGTGGGGCTGCCCGCCGGGGTGTTTAACCTGGTGACCGGGTATGGCCCGGAAGTTGGCCAGGCGCTGGCGGCTAACCCCAAAGTGGGCATGGTCAGCTTGACGGGCAGCGTTGGGGCCGGCGTGGCTACCCTGCAGGCTGCCGCACCGAACATCACCAAAGTTTCACTGGAGCTGGGCGGCAAAGCCCCGGCCATTGTGATGCAAGATGCCGATCTGGATCTGGCGGTGAAAGCCATTGTCAGTTCCAGAATGATCAATACCGGGCAGGTCTGTAACTGTGTAGAGCGTCTGTATGTGCAGCGGGATGTTTATGATGAGATGGTGGCACGGCTGGCTGAAGCCTTTGAACGGGTCACCAGCGGGAACCCCGCAGAAAAAAACGACGTGGATATGGGGCCATTGATCTCTGCTGATGCGCTTAAACGTGTTGAGCAGAAAGTCGCTTTCGCTGTTGAGCAGGGAGCGAAAGTGGTTACCGGCGGTAAACGTATTGGCGACCGTGGTTTCTTCTTTGAACCCACCTTACTGACGGAGGTTCACCAGCAAATGGCCATCGTGCAGGAAGAGACTTTTGGTCCTGTGCTGCCAGTGATCCCCTTCAACACGCTTGAAGAAGCTATAGCGATGGCAAATGACAGTGAGTATGGCCTGACTTCCTCGCTTTTCACCCGCGATTTGAACGTAACCTTGCAGGCTCTCGGGCAGCTTAAATTTGGCGAAACCTATGTAAACCGTGAAAATTTTGAAGCGATGCAGGGATTCCATGCAGGCTGGCGTAAGTCCGGCATCGGAGGAGCGGATGGCCGTCACGGTCTGGAAGAATATCTACAGACGCATGTCGCCTATCTGAATTATCATTAATTCTGGTTCTCTTTCCAGTAATAGAGCAGCCGGTATTTTTTAACCGGCTGCAACCAGTCATATCAGGCCGCACCGCAGACATTCAGCCCTCTTAAGCCGCGCGCCAGGAATAAGCCCATAAAGCAAAATTTTTAACCAGTAATGAATTACGGATGTGAATGTGTGTTTTTTACTGTGTCCTGGTTAACATTTTCACCGGTTAAAAAAGAGAGGCTTTAATCTAACCCACTGAAAAAAATCATCTTGTATTTTGAAATTCAATTATAAACTATTAGCACCAATCATTACTTACCCGGCCTGACCAAAATTTAATAAAGTAACGTGTACAGGAAATTCCTAAACTAATTAATGTTGCGTTTTACATATAGCAATCAATGAGTCACCCGGTTAATGTATTACCACACACAGAGCACGGCAGTGCTAATGTGTTAAAAGAAAGACGCACACAGCAGCCTTATTACAAAGAGGCCCGAAAAGGGCCCAATAATTCAGTCCATATAACAAATATTATTTAAATGGATAAAAACCCTCCCTCACCGTTCGCGGTGAGGGTTTTCCCTACACAGCACCGGGGTCCTTTAAATGAAAAACAATATTCTCTCCATAACCTGGCTACACGCCGTGGCCTGTCTGCTTATTGTTCTCTGTAATGCAGAAGGATTCGTCAGAGAATTGTCCGTAGATAAATTCAGTGGATTATCAGGTTACGGTACCGCGATGGGTCAACTTGGCGTTTTCATGTTTTTTATGACCAGTGGATATCTGACCGCCAGCCTGCACTGGAGGGATTTTGGTGAGGGAAGAGTGGCCAACTTTATTAAAGGAAGACTGATCAAGTTACTTCCGGTCTATTATCTCTTTACCTTAGTGACCATCATTTTCTGGATTATCAATCCTGACTGGTTCCCGTCCATTTCACTCACGCCTGCGGACAACCTTTTATCGCTGATTTTCATCCCTTCTGTCTTCAGCCAGGAGCTTAACTCACTGACGCCGGTGCTCTCAGTAGGCTGGATTTTCTGCTATGAAATTCTCTTTTATGCGATTTTTTCCATCGGATTACTCTTTGCCCGTCGCTCCGGGCTGACCTGGATTTTCCTCAGCATGCTGGTGCTGGCAGCCGCCAGTCAGACCCTGCATTACGATAATCTTTGGTTCAGGTTCTACACCAACCCCATTATTCTCTATTTCCTGAGCGGCGTATTTTGCTTTGCTCTGCAACCGAGGTTATCTATCCCCTGGTATCACAACCGGTACTCTTTGTTTACGGTCAGCCTCTTGATTATTATGGCCACCGCTTATTTGCAGGGGATTGCCCAGCTGATGGTGCTGACCATCGCCTTCTTCCTGTTGACCTTCTTTAGTTTCAATACCCGTAAAGCTTCACATACGGGCAGAACATTGACCGCTATCGGTCTGGCTTCATATTCAATCTATGCCTGTCATGTTCTGCTGATGGGCGGTCTGAAGAAGGCTCTGACATTCTTCACGCCGGAAGGCAGCGGCAATGTCACCATGTTTATGTCAGTGGCAGTATTAACGTTGTGCTCGGTTGCGCTGGGCTATCTTATTTACCGGCTGGTTGAACGTCGCGCTTCCTTCATGTTGTGGACGAAAGTCCGCTAGGAAGAAAGGTTCGGTTAAGGTCTGCCCCAATAACGTCCCGGCGGAACGGTCGCCGCCGGGACGTTATTTTAACTTCTGAGGGTAAACTGGCTTCTGTACAGCGCCCAGCCACTGACGACTGCCAGCACCATCAGGTAATAGCTGGGGGCGAGGCTGGTACCGGTTGCGGTAATAAGCAAGGTACAAATCAGTGGCGCAAACCCACCAAACACGGTGACGGCAATGTTGTAGCTGATTGCCATGCCGCTGGCACGCGTCGAGACCGGGAAGAGATCGGCCATCATTGAAGGGACGGTGGAGAAATAGACCGATTTAAGCAGCGCCATCCAGCCTACCAGTAACAGAAGGTTACCGGGCGTTGGGTGATTGACCACCAGTAAAAAGGCGGGATAAATGGTCAAAATCAGTAAGCCAAGCGATCCCCACATCAGCGGCCTGCGGCCAACTTTCTCAGCCCACAACCCCATCAATGGCGTCACTACCGTCAGAATCACTCCGGCAAGCAGTGTGGCAGTAAAGGCCGCCGATCCCGACAGATGCAAACTTTTAGTCGCGTAGGTCGGCACATAATTCAGCATGTAGTTGATGCCGGTGGAGATCACCATCAGCCCGATAGCCAGCAGCATCAGATTTTTTTGCTGTCCGGCCAGCTGTTTCAGCGGTGAGTGGGTTTTCTGTACTTTGAACGTGGCCGGTTCATGCACATGACGGCGGATATAGAGCCCGACCGGGCCAATCAGCAGGCCAAAGGCAAAGGGAATACGCCATCCCCAGTCCTGGATCTGCGTTTCGCTGAGCCAGTGGGTCAGCCCCAGACCAAAAGCGGACGCCATCAGCGTGCTAGCTCCCTGAGTGGCAAACTGCCAGCTTGCGATAAACGCTTTGCGGTGCGGGAAATGCTCCACCAGAAAGGCGGTGGAACTGCCAAATTCTCCCCCGGCAGAAAAGCCCTGAATCAGACGCGCCAGCAGGATCATAACGGGAGCGATCAGGCCGATAGTGCTGTAAGCAGGCATCAGCACGATAATCAGCCCGCCCACCATCATCAAAGTGATCGACAGCATCAACGCCTTTTTCCGCCCGACCCGATCTGCGTAAGCACCGAGCACGATTGCCCCTAGCGGCCTGATCAGGAACGATACGCCGAAACTGCCAAAGGTCAGCAGCAGGGAGACCGCAGGATCCTGAACAGGGAAAAAAGCGTGAGCAATGTAGCTGGCGAAAAATCCATAGACCGCAATGTCAAACCACTCCAGTGCATTGCCCACGCAGGTGGCGAAAAGGGTTTTATAGAGGTTGGGCGCCGTGGCGACTTCACCCGTTTGCGTCAGAGAGCTCATTGGCCACCCTCTTTCTGCTGCTGATACTGGCGGTGGCTGGCAAGCAGTGCTTCACCCTGTTCACCCAGTTCCCAGAAGAGCTGCGTCATAATTTGCAACCCTTCGCGGGCGATGGACTTAAGCATATGTTCATCCACCGCGTGCTGGCCGCAGGCCGGATAGGAGTGCGGAACCCAGAGCGTTGGCAGACCGAGGATTTTTGCAAAGACATCGTTTGGCAGTGAACCTCCGAGATTCGGCAACAGCGCCGGTTTTTTACCGCTGGTTTCAGCCATAGCTTTAAGTGCCCAACCCACCAGCGGATCGCGGGGGTCCAGCCGGGTAGCAGGCGAACCGCGCAGAAACTCCACTTCTACCTGCGTAAAGCCTCTGGCATCCAGATGCTCACGAAGGTGACCGGCAATATTTTCCCAGTCGGTGCCCACCACAAAACGAAGCTGGCAAACCGCCGTGGCATTGCCTGGGATGGCATTCATTGGTCGCGCCGGGTTACCGGTAAGGAAAGAGAGCACCTCAAGCGTATTCCAGCCATAAAGACGTTCCGTTGGCGTCAGACCCGCCTCGCCCCAGTTGGCATCGATTGCCGGGCCATCGCTGCTCTCCTGAACATCGATATCACTCAGGATTTGGCGCACAGCCTCTGAGATCGCCGGGGGTTTCAGCGCCGCCACCTGTAGCTGCCCCTGCTGATTGACCAGACAAGCCACTGCATTCGCCAGTTGCGTGCCGGGATTGGTCAGCAGGCCGCCCCAGTTACCGGAATGATAATCGCGATCGCGGGCGTTAATGCTCAGCCTGACGTTAACGGCGCCGCGCGATCCCAGAAACAGCGTCGGCCGTTCCGCATTCAGCCTTGGCCCATCAGAGGCGATAAAGAGATCGGCACTCAGCAGTTGCTGGTGGTCACGACAAATTTGCGCCAGTCCGGGTGAACTGATCTCTTCGCCCATTTCGAACAAAAATTTGCAGTTAAAGCCCAGCGAACCGCCTCGCGCGGCAAAGATCTGCTCCAGCGCGGCAATATTCACCGAATGCTGCCCTTTATTATCGGCGCTGCCACGGCCATACCAGCGATCGCCCTCTTCAGTCAGTTGCCACGGCAACAAGCCTTCCCGCCAGTTCTCGTCATCACCGAAGACCACGTCACCATGCCCATAGCAGAGCAGCGTGGGCAGGCTCTCATTTTCAATGCGGGTGGCGACCAGGAATGGACGAGCCTCCGCCTGAGGATTGGCCAGCTCCGTCAGCTCAAAACCCAGCGCCAGCATGGCAGGCGCTATTTCCTCATCGAGATAACGTTGAAGTTCGCTGTCGCGATCCTCGCGCTGGCTTTCAGAACGTATGGCAATACGTCGTGCCAGCACCTGCTGAAATTCACCCCGGTCAAAATACGCTGTTGCCTGTGCCACTGCCTGTTTAGCGGTCATAATCCTGCCTGTTGTGTTTGATTATTTTGTTATACAGACCATCTAAGCTAAAATCGCGCTTTGCCACAATCATCAAAATATCAAATAAGCTTTGCTACAAAAGCAAAGCTATATTGCACGTTCAGGCAGCATGCACCAAAAGGAAGCAAGTCCTTGCAGAGTTCAGAAATCCGCTATTTTCTTGCCGTGGCAAATACCGGCTCACTGAGCGCGGCCAGCCAGCAACTCTTTGTGGCCGTCTCGGCTATCAGTCGGCAGATCCAGCGTCTGGAGGCGGAAGTGGGCGCTCCGCTGTTTGATCGCCATGCCAGAGGTATGGTGCTGAATGATGCCGGGAAGATTTTTGAGAATCACGTCCGCAGAAGCCTGATGGATATGGAGCACGCGCTGGCGGAGATCAAAGGGCTGAAAGCGGTGAGGAAGACCGCCCTGCGCCTGGCCTGTACCGATGGCATGGCCTTCAGCCTGCTGCCCACGCTCTGTTCGCAGTTTCGGCAGCTTCACCCTTCGGTAAGCTTCAACCTGAAGGTAAGCAGTGCGCTGGAGGTAGCGGAGATCCTCCGGCAGGGAGAGTGTGACGTCGCATTTCAGTTCAGCCTCCATCCTGAGAGAGGCGTGGATGTTATCGCTTCTTATCCGGCGCCGGTGCTGATTGTCATGCACCAGTCGCACCCGCTGGCCACGCGCCCTTTCAGCCTCCAGGATTTGCTGGCGTTCCCGGTTGCGCTACCTGACCAGGGAACAACCGTGCGTCAGTTATTTGATCTCTCCTGTCAGATGAGCGGTACTTTTATCGAGCCTGCGATGACCTGCAATAATTTCAGTACGCTCTATACCTTTTTGCAGCAAAATCCGCTGGCGGTGACCATTTGCAGTCAGTTCACCCTGCTTTACCACGCCAGAGAGCAAGGACTGGCTCTGCGCTCAATGGGCATCGATCAGCTGACCCAGAGAACGCTTCAGGTACAGACGGTGAATGGCCGCCAGCGTTCGGCGGCCCTGAATCTGTTTCTGAGTTACGTCAGCGAGCAGCTACAGCAGCAAAACGAAGCTTTTCGTAAGGAGTATGGCTTTTGATCTTCTGCAGGCGCACTGGCGTCAACAGCAGTCAGAAAACGCCGATAATCACTCCCAAAGCTGCGATGGCTAACAGAATAATCATCGCCTTAACCGACGAGACGTTTCTCTTTGCCATCAGATACCAGGTGCCGGTAACCACCAGCAAAGGCAGCAGTTTAGGGAATATCCCGTCCAGCATGGTCTGGATGGTAATATTTACCCCTTCGGAAGAGACAAAGCTCAGCGGAGTGGAGAGCGTGATATAGCTTGCCGCCAGCCCGCCCATCACGAATATCCCCAGCAGAGACATCGCTTCACGCAGCCGTGTGGATCGGGAACTGACCAGTTCCTCTATTGAGCCGGTGCCAAGCCGGTAGCCCTTCATAAACAGGGACCAGGAGCCGATCAGCATTATCGAACACCAGCTCACAATGTAGAAGATCGGCCCTAACATACTGCCGCCATCGGCCAGCGCCATTCCGATACTGAGTAATATCGGGATCAGCATGCCGGGGATCATTGAGTCGCCGATTCCGGCAATCGGCCCCATCAACCCGACTTTAAGGGTATTGATCACTTCGCCATCAATAGGTTCGCCATTGGCTCTTTTCTCTTCCAGCCCCACCACCAGGCCATTGATAATGGCACCAATCTGCGGCTCGGTATTATAGAAAGAGGTGTGCCGTTTCAGAGCCTCCCTGCGCTGAGCCTCTTGCGGATATAGCTTTTTAATCACCGGCATCATGCTCAGGCAAAAGCCAAAAGATTCGAAGCGTTCGAAACTCATTGAGCAAAGGTTGTACATGATCCAGCGTCGCCAGCAGGAGAATAAATCCCCTTTGGTCAGGGTGATGGTTTTTGCCGGGGCCAGGTTTGTCAGGTTATCAGTCATCAGAATTCATCCTCACTGCTGTCCATTTTTGTGGCAGTCGCCGCCGCCGGTTCCTGTTTATAGTTGAAGTGAATCAGGGAAAACAGCGTGCCCAGCATAACCAGCGCGACCATATTCAGCTTCAGAAAAACAATGCAGACAAACCCGACCAGAAAATAGATCATCAGCGCATTACTTTTAATTATTTGCTTAAGCAGAATGGCAATGCCAACGGCAGGTAACATGCCGCCGACCACCGTCATGGTTTTGATTATCCATTCCGGCAGTGAATCCATTAATCCCTGTATATATTGCGCGCCAAAATAGACCGCGATAAAGGTTGGCACAAAACGCAGCAGAAAGTGAACGGCCTGAGGCCAGACAATACAGGTCAGAATAATTCCTTTTTCGTCGCCTTTATTTACCGCCTTGTCGGCCTGATGGTTCCAGTAGGAATTCAGTAGCATCATAAGGTTGAAAACCAGGGTGCCGACAATACCGATAGTCGCCGCAATCGCCACGGCCACTTCGGGATTTTTACCTGAGAGGATCCCCAGGGCTACTGCCGGCCAGGCCACAAAATTCAGATCCGCAGGCATTGAGCCGCCCGGTGTGACCATCGCAATGTAGACCGCCTGAACGGAGACGCCAATCAGGATCCCCGTTTTCACGTCGCCGACGATAAGCCCGATGATCATCCCTGAGACCAGCGGACGACTCAGGGTATACCATCCCCCGGTCAGACCCATAACCCACGGGGTGCTGAGCGCACCCAGATAACAGAACAGCCCAATCAGGGCCGATTCAATCAGCATTTTAGCTTCCTCCATTAAGCAGTTTTTTCTGCGCGGCTGGCCAGTCATAGCTTTTGCCATCCGGTACCAGACGAAAATCCATTTTATAGCCCTGGTTCGCCAGGTCGTTAAATGCACTGATTTCCTGCTGGGTGACCGACTGGTTAGGCCCGATGATTATCGTGCCCTCTCTGGCGCTCATCGGGCCGACGTTGATGCATTTATTATCATTCCTGATGCTGATCCCGGCTTTGATCAAATGCGATAAGGTTTCGGGCGTTTTACAGATAACAAAGTATTTCTTTTCGCTCGCGATGACCTTAGGCAGTTTCTCCAGGGCTTCTTTCCGGGTAAATAGCCAGACTTTGACATCTGAAACGGCCCCTTTCATTACCTGCGATAAAAAGGGATCGTTAGCCACGCCATCATCAATGGCAATAATGCCCTGACAGGGAAACTCCTTGGCCCAGCGCGTTATTAACTGCCCATGAATGACGCGGTCATCAATTCGTATAAATGAGATAGCCATAATTTTTCCTTAAAAATCTTCTGTGGTGTCATGAATAACAGGAAGGGCATGGACGACAAGGTCAGGAACCTGAGCAATAAGTTGTTCGGCCACGAAATTCGGATCGGCAACCTCGCTGTATTCCTGCGCCAGCAGCAGCAGAGGCAGGCTGACGCCACTGAGCACCGCTACACGCTGCGCTTTTTCAGGGTGAAAGGCGTAGCCAGAGGCCACGTTCCAGGGCGTGCCGCTGAGCAGGTCACATAACACCAGAACCCCTTCGTGAGCGGCCAGAGCACCGTCTATTCTCTCTGTAAGCTGATGACGAAAGCCTTCGATCCCGCCCTCGTTGGTCAGGGATACCGCTGAAACACCGGCAAGTTCACCAAAGATCATCTCTGCACTTTCAATCAGCGCCACGCTGAGCGGACCGTGAGTTGCCACAATGATTTGAAGCATGATTATCCCCTTACAAAGGCTTTGATGGTGGCCAGGGTTTTCCCTGCAGATTCACCACAGGGAGCGATCTGATAGCATTCCACGCCGGCCGGAATTATGAAGGTTTCAGCGTAATGCACGATAAAGGGCGCAAACGCCTGGGTCGGACTTTCAACAATCGCCTCTTCGCCTTCAATCAGGTTAAGAACGTTCACGGTGCCTCCCGTGGTATGCATGACGGGCTTGCTGAACCAGTGCCTGCGCGTTTCAATAAACTCCCGCTCGTGCAGGCCGGTACGTTCTTCCCGCCAGCCTTCTCCCTCCGCCAGGCATTCAACACGGTTGATCAGGTTCTGCTCCACCCAGCTGGTATCCCTGTCCCACTGAATCACCTCCTGCCCATGATCGATATGTACCGGGCGCGGCAGGCCATCCATGCCCTTGCGGCCCCAGTCCCAGAGTTTGAAGGTAAAGATGTAAGGCGTGGCGCTGATCTCTAACACCAGCGAGCCGCTGCCTGCACAATGAATGGTGCCCGCAGGGATCAGGAAGTGATCGTGTTTTTTGGCCGGAAACTGATTGATGTATTTCCGGTCATCAAAGGATTGCTGAGTCTTCTGCGCGGCACGGAGTACGCCGAGCATTTCATCAGCAGTGGTATGGGGTTTGGTGCCGAGATAAACCACCGCGTCCTCTGCGGCATCCAGCATGTAATAACTCTCATCCTGGGTGTAATGCATCCCGAACTCTTGCTGGATGTAGTCGGTGAGCGGATGCACCTGTAAGCTCAGGTTCTGCCCTTCAAAGGTGTCGAGGAAATCAAACCGGATTGGGAACTCTGCGCCAAAACGCGCATGCACCTGGTCACCCAGTAATGCCTGGGGTTCCAGCAACACCAGGTTAATTGCCGGGGTCTCCAGAGTCAGCGCGCCGAATTGCAGGTTGAGGCTGTTCTCCTCAGGGACGCAATCAAAACCCCAGGCGTAATTCTGTTTATCCTGGTCAAGATTGCAGACCTCTTTCATCCACTGACCGCCCCAGACGCCCTCGTCAAAAAACGGCACAACCCGGAATGGCTGAGTGGTAAGACTTTTCAATGCCGCCAGATAATCCGCGGTGTTTACCAGCACCGGGGCCAGAGGTTTGCTGGTATCCAGGTAGTAATCTGCCTGCGGCAGGACTTTTACCTTAAAACGATCGAATACCCGCCACTCAATAAAGAAGGCGCGTTTGTAACGGCGTAAAATATCTTCCGAAAAATTACTGGCTCCCCAGTTATCCAGCTCTCCCCGCCGAAAACGCTGCTGGATCTCCCAGCGAGGCATATCAGCATAAAGGCTGATATCCCCCTGATGGATCAGCGAAGCGCCCGTCCCCATTACCACCACGATCCCCTGCTCTGCTGAGGCAATTTTTTCCCTGAGCGCGCGGATTTTCTGCGGTGAGAAAAAGTCGTCGAGTTTATGCGGAGCCAGATAGCCGAACACGCGATCGTCGGTGATAAAGCGGGCCAGCATTGAATCTATTGCACTTTGTTCGAGCCTGGCATCGTCGGCAGCCAGCACCAGTGCCGGATTCAGCGCGGCTGTCAGCAAGTTTCGCACCTCATCCAGCGCTACACCGTGGTAGCACTCAACTGTCACCACCGTGCTTTTCTGCCCGCGAAACAGAATGTCCGCCTTAATCTGTTGAACAATATTTTCCCATCCCAGCCTGGCGGATCCCTCCGAAGCACTGACCTTCATACTGGGCGATTTATCATAATTCGCTTTGCCCACCCGATACTTCATAAAACCTCCTTTTAATGGGTTAATCGATTAACCAGCACAACATACTCCGGTTGAATTAATTTTTATCTGAGGCTCGTCACAGAACAGGTTAATGGGTTAACCTGTAGCAAATTTGCACATCAGCAGGATGTTTAACATGGCGAAAGTGACGGTTTCCGATCTGGCTAAGGAGTGCGGTGTTTCAACAGCAACCGTGTCGATGGTGCTGTCAAACAAGGGTCGAATTTCCGCTCAGACGCGGCAGAAAGTGATGAGTGCCATTGAGAAGCTGGGCTATGTCTATAACCAGCAGGCCGCCAATTTTCGCAGCCAGACCAGCAATCAGGTTGGACTACTGTTACAGGACATCACCAACCCTTTTTACAGCGAACTGATGGCGGGGTTGAGTCACCAGACTGAAGTTAACGCCCTGATGATGTTTATCGCCAATAGCGAAGAATCCACCGGGCGACAGCAAAAATTTGTTGAGGCGATGGGCAGAAACAGCGCCTGTGGGCTGGTGTTATGCCTGGCGAGAAACACGCCAGCCGCTTTTATTGCAGGGCTTAAAAACTTACGCTTCCCGGTGATTCTGGTGGCCCGACCTTCACCGGAGCTGCCCTTTGATTATGTGGGCACAGACAATTTTTCCGGTGCCCGGCTGGCGACCGATCATCTGCTCAGCCTGGGTCACAGGAATATTGCTTTTATTGGCGGAATGCCCGATTCGGTAACGCGTGAACACCGTATTGCAGGTTACACCAGCCGTCTGAAAGAGGCGGGAATTGCACCCGATGATGACTGGATAATCTCCTGTGAATCTACCAGAGTGGCAGGCGCTGAATCTGTTACGGCACTGCTGAGCCGTTATCCGCAGATTACCGCGATTGTGTTTCACCAGGATATTATCGCGCTCGGCGCGGTGCAGGGCTTAAGAAGAATGGGCAGGATAATCGGTAAGGACATTTCTGTTATTGGTTTCGATGATGTCCCGGAAGCCTCGCTGATTGAACCTTCCCTGACCACGATTTCCGTTGAGGCCCGGGAGATAGGCCGAATGGCGGGAGAACTGCTGCTGAGCAGGCTGGCGGGTAATCAGCAACCCCCTCAAACAATCATTCTCTACCCCACATTAATTAAACGTCATTCATGCGGTCTTTGCCCGACAGAGTGCTAATAAATAGCCCTCAACCTGTTAATTAACTCCTGTAATAGCTTAATTTAATTTTCACATTATTAATATAATTAAGCTTATAACAATTCATATATTTCACAGTGGGAAATCATATGGTTTCAATTGTTTTTTAATATTTTATTCATTACTATTCCCTTTCTGAAGTGATATAACTTCTTTTTGGACATGGAATGTCTTTATGCAAAACTTACCCATACTTACTCGCCTCCCTCTCATTTTCCTGAGTTTAATGCTCTTATTTTCCCGTCCTGTTTTTGCTAATTCTCAAGCTGTAATCAATCAACAGCAACGACAGAACGCGCTGGATAATCAACTGATGCCTGTTGGTCGCAGTGTTTCTCTCTCCTCATTTAAGGGCGATAAAAACCGTATTTCCTTTCCTGAAGAACGGGCATGCTTTTCTGTCAATCAGGTTATTCTGGAGGGGAGCAGCGCATTACCAGGCTGGATCCCCTTACGCAAAATAATCCGTCAGGCTGAAGGCCGGTGTCTGGGGGGAAAGGCATTAATTTGCTGATGAAAACGTTGCAAAACAAGCTGGTGGAGGCGGGATATATTACCTCACGTATTGTCGCACCGGAGCAGGATCTGAACCGGGGTCAGTTAAAACTTAAGCTGATACTGGGCCGCATCGGGGAGATCAAATTCGCTAAAGAGAGCAGCCATTATCTCAATCTGTTTACCGCCTGGCCTGCACACCATGATGACCTGTTAAATCTTCGCGATCTGGAACAGGGGCTGGAAAATCAGTTACGTCTGCCGACGGTGGAAAGTGAGATGAAGATTATTCCGGGTACTCATCAGGGGATCAGCGATATAGAAATTAACTGGCGGCAGACAAAGAAATGGCGGCTTGATTTGTCGGTTGATGACGGAGGGTTGATAAGCACCGGACGCTATCAGGGCAGCCTGACGCTTTCCCTGGATAACCCCTTTGCACTCAGCGATTTACTTTATTTCTCCACCAGCCGGGAAGTAGAGCAAGGGAATAAGAAAAAAACCGCTATCGTGCAGCGCACTACTCTCTGCCTCTGGGGTACTGGCTGATGGGGATGACGTGTAGCCAGTACCGTTATCAGCAAAACATCGCAGGCCTGTTCACTGATTACCGATACCGGGGCGAGATGGATACGTTGGATATCTGGCTGAGAAGGACCCTTCATCACGATGCCCTGCAGAAAACCACGCTCACCGCCAATGTGTTGGCCAGGCGTTCACGCAATTTTCTTGAAGAGACGGAGCTGGAGATCCAAAGGCGTCAGACATCAACCTGGCGTCTGGGATTACAGCATGAACACCGCATTGGCTCAACCTCGCTGCTCCTGGGTGCCAGTTACCAGCGTGGAACCCGCTGGTTTGGCGCACGGCCTGCACCTGAAGAGAGGTCAGGACAAGCTACGGCTCTGGGCAAAACAGTGCAGCTGAATGCCCGTCTCAACCAGCCTTTTCAGCTCTCAGGCCAACAATTCCGCTATAACGCCAGCTACTTTCGTCAACTCTCTCCCACTCCGCTGACGCCACAGGATCAGCTGGCGATTGGTAATCGCTGGACCGTCCGGGGATTTGATGGCCAGCGAACGTTAAGTGCCAGCAAAGGGTGGTATGTCCGTAACGACCTTGCCTGGCGCACCCCTGTGTCGCTGCAGGAGCTCTATCTGGGCTTCGATTATGGTGAAGTCAGCGGCTACAGCCTGACTTTGCTGGCCGGTAACAGACTTTCCGGCAGTGTTATTGGCCTGCGCGGGAACACACTGAATATTGGCTACGATCTGTTTGCCGGTATTCCCCTCTCCAGACCGGAAGGTTTCATTACCAGTAAGGTGACCTACGGTTTTAATGCCAACTGGAGTTTCTAACTCACTAATAAGGATATTATTGTGAACATTATCTCTGAGCAAAAAATAACGGGTGCTGCAAAAAGCTCCCCTGCAGAAAAAAACGCACGCTTCAGCAACTTTGCCGACTGAAAACACTCAGCCTGGGAATGTTACTGGCTTTTGGGGCGGTTCAACCTGTCTCTGCTGGTATTGTCGCTGACGGTAGCGCAGCCCGGGCGCTTCAGCCTTCCGTAAGTGAAAGTACATGGGGTGTTCCTCAGGTCAATATTCAGAAACCCAACGCTGACGGTGTTTCCAGGAATGTGTACAGCGAGTTCGATGTCGATCGGCGTGGCGTAATCCTGAATAACGCCCGTGATAACACTTACTCCTATCTTGGTGGTGAGATTGCAGGAAACGCTGCGCTTGCCCAGGGGGAAGCCCGCATTATCCTGAATGAGGTCAATTCCAGAGATCCAAGCCAGCTGAATGGCATTATAGAAGTGGCCGGTCAGCGGGCGCAGGTAGTGATAGCCAACCCTTCCGGAATTACCTGTAACGGATGTGAGTTTATGAATGCCTCACGCGCTACCCTGACAACCGGCCAGGCCATGCTGGAAAATGGCGTCCTGACGGGTTATAAGGTGAATGAGGGTACGGTTAAGGTTACCGGAAACGGGTTATATGGTGCCGATGATTACACCGATATTATTGCCCGTTCGGTGAAAATCAATGCAAAAGTCCAGGCTAACGACCTGAAAATCACCACCGGGCGTAACCAGGTTGACGCCAACAATAGCACCGTGACAAAACTGGCAGACGACGGTAGCGTAAAACCCGAACTGGCCCTGGACGTGACCCGTCTTGGCAGTATCTATGCCGGTAAAATCCGCATGATTGGTACTGAAAATGGCGTTGGCGTACACAATGCTGGCTACATTAATTCGCCGGGTGATGTCGTAGTTACCGCAGACGGTAAAATTACCAATGACGGCGCCATAGCCTCTTACACCAATCTGCAGCTTTCAGGACAGGAGATTCATAACCACGAGGTGCTGGAAGCCGCAAACATCACGCTCGATAGCGAACGGTTGGTAAACACCTCTGCCATTCTTTCCTACAGCGGTAATATTGATATTAACAGTGGGTCAGTCGATAACCGTGGGGGCGAAATCTACGGAAATGAAATCCATATTCAGGCTGCCGACATCAGTAATGAATCAGGAAGTATTGCTGCTAACAACGCAGTGGTCCTGAAAACCACCAGCCTGAAAAACCAGGATGGCCGGATTGAATCAGGAAGCCTGTTGAAATTAGACGTGGCTGACGGAAAAGATCCTCAGGGTACAGTGATAGCAGCAGGGGAAATCATTTCGTGGGGCGATGAGGGTCAGAAAGAGGCTGATACTCCCGATCTCACTCCTGAGCCTGATGAAACTCAGCCTGATGTTGCTCCGTGGCCTGACATTTCTCCTGAACCTGATGTTGTTCCGGGCCCTGACATTTCCCCTGAACCTGATGAAACTCAGCCTGATGTTGTTCCGGGGCCTGACGTTTCCCCTGAGCCTGATGAAACTCAGCCTGATGGTGTTCCTCAGCTTGATGAATTCGGTAAAGTTGCCGAAACGGATGAGGGCGTGGCCATTCGCGACATCACCAAGTTCACAAAGGATTACAACCTTTGGAAAAAAAGTTCAGGGTTCGACGAGAAACTCTGGCAATTACTGCGGGACAGAGGCGTTAAATCCAACGGCTCATTTGATGATGTTATGTCTTATCTCTGGCTGAATTTTGCCAGCGAGACAGAGATAACCCCTGAGATGATCGGCGGCATCAGTAATATGTTGTTTGGCGGATTACAGGATAATAAAACGGCCGAGAACATTGAGACGGTGACCCAACTCACCGAATTAATGGGTACCTGCTGGAAAAATGGCTGTAAATAAGTCACTTCAGAATGGGCTGACAGAACCAGATTAATGGGTCTCTGTCAGCCCCTTTTCGTTAACGTGCACTCACCCTGCTATTTTAAATCCACCTGATAGAAAATGTGTTTACCAAAGGGATCGACTTCATAGCCTGTGACCTCTTTGCGTACCGGCTCGAAGATGGTCGAATGCGCAATCATCACCGCGGGAGCCTGATCGTGCATGATTTGCTGCGCCTGACGGTAAAGCTGAATACGTTTGTTATGATCCTGCTCTGCCCTGGCTTCGGTAATCAGCTTTTCAAACGGCTTGTAGCACCATTTCGAGGAGTTAGAGCCGCCATTGGCGGAAGTACAGCTGAATAACGGACCGAAGAAATTATCCGGATCGCCGGTGGCGGTGGTCCAGCCCATCAGCGCCGCCTGATGCTCGCCGCTCTTCACGCGCTTGAGATATTCCCCCCACTCAAAGCTGACAATATTGGCCTTAACCCCTACTTTCGCCCAGTCTGCCTGGATCATCTCAGCCATGCGGCGGGCATTCGGGTTATAGGGACGCTGTACCGGCATCGCCCATAAATCGATGGTCGTTCCCGGTTTGATCCCGGCTTCTTTCAGCAGCACTTTGGCTTGTTCTGGATCGTAGTCGTAATCCTTCAGATCCTGATCGGCACTCCAGACGCCTGGCGGCAGCAGATTTTTCGCTGCGGTGCCGGTGCCCTGGAAGACGGCCTGAATGATTGCCGGTTTGTTGATCGCCATGGTCAGCGCCTGACGGACTTTCACGTTATCCAGCGGCGCTTTTTGCGTATTAAAGGAGAGGAATCCGGTATTGAGCCCCGCCTTCTGCATCATGGTCAGATCTTTGTTTTCCTTCATGCGCGGCAGATCGGCAGGATTCGGGAACGGCATTACCTGGCACTCATTCTTTTCCAGCTTGGCATAACGCACCGAAGCGTCCGGCGTGATGGAGAACACCAGGCGGTCGAGCTTCGCTTTACCCTGCCAGTAGTCCGGGAAGGCTTTATATAAAATACGGGAATCTTTCTGGTACTGAGCCAGTTCAAATGGGCCGGTGCCAATCGGAACCTGATCCACTTTTTCCGGCGTGCCTGCTTTCAGCATCGCATCGGCATATTCTGCGGAAAGGATCGAGGCAAAGTACCAGCCTAAGTCAGCCAGGAACGGTGCTTCTGCATGGGCCAGCGTAAAGCGCACGGTGTGCTCATCCACCTTCTCAATGTTCTGGATCAGCGAGCCAAATTCCAGGCTTTCGAAGTTGGCATAGGTACCGTTGGAAACATTATGGTAGGGGTTTTTGGGATCCTTCTGGCGCATAAACGAGAAGATGACATCGTCGGCGTTGAAGTCACGGGAAGGTTTGAAGGCTTTGTTGCTCTGGAATTTCACGCCCTTGCGCAGATGGAAGGTGTAAGTTTTGCCATCAGGGCTGATTTCCCAGCTCTCCGCGAGGCTGGGTATCAGCTCCGTGGTGCCCACTTTAAAATCGACCAGACGGTTATAAATCGGTACGGCGCTGGCATCCACACTGGTGCCGGAGGTATACAACTGCGGGTTAAAGTTTTCTGGCGAGCCCTCTGAACAAAAAACCAGAGTTTTCGCCGCAGCCCCAGAGGCCACAGCCAGCGTCAAAGCTGCAACAGCCGTCCTTAATACAGATGTTCTCATCTCCATCCTCTCTTTATGGTTTGTCTGTCCTGAACTGCTAACAATTTAATCGGTTATCGCGCAGGGAGCCAGTAAAAAGAGGGTTTTTTAACCATAACTTTTGGTTATATTTCAGCGATTTAATATCAGATAAGGGCTGTAATTTAGTGGGATGTACGCAGAGTGAAGCCGTGGGGACCGACAGAGGTGGAAAATACATTCCCCGCCCTGATAGCGGGGAACGGTCGGCGGCCGTAACGCCGCCGGACTGAAGGATTAGTTCAGTTTGTACTCGAGGGTGATTTCAGCGTTCATCAACTGAGATACCGGACAGCCAGCTTTTGCCTGATTGATAATTTCATCAAATTTGCTGCTGTCGATACCTGGCAGTTTGACCTGGCTTTGCAGCGCAATTTTGGTGATTTTAAAGCCGTCGCCTGCTTTATCCAGCGACACATCGGCCACGGTATCAATGCTTTCAGGAACGAAGCCAGCATTGCCCAGCATCAGGGAGAGCGCCATGGAGAAGCAGGCCGAGTGGGCCGCGCCAATCAACTCTTCCGGGTTAGTACCTGGTTTACCTTCAAAACGGGTATTGAAACCATAAGGCTGCTCTTTCAGCGCGCCGCTTTCGGTGCTGATGGTGCCTTTACCCTGCTTAATGTCGCCTTCCCAGTGTGCCTGCCCTTTCTTATGAATGGTCATGACAATCCTCCTGTTTGTTTATCAAGAACATTCAGTATAGTGGCTTCTCAGCGCTTCGCCGGGCAATCTCTGCTAACTGCTCAGTTCATGAGCGCACCCCCGGCTTTGACCTGCGCCTGACTCTCTGATAGTTATAACAAATCAGTTACACCCCATCACAGACACAGGAAGACAGGATGAATCAGGAACTGGCCACCCAGCTCAGCAAACGTTTTTACCGTTACCTTTCCGTCACCAGCCAGAGCGATGCTTCTGCCAGCGTGCTGCCCAGCACGCCAGAGCAGCATGATATGGCGAAGATGCTGGCCGAAGAGCTTCGCAGCCTGGGTCTTAAGGATGTGGTGATTGATGAGTTCGCTACCGTCACCGCCATTAAGCCCGGTAACCGCCCTTCTGCACCCCGCATCGGCTTTATTACCCATATTGATACCGTTGATGTGGGCCTTTCGCCGCATATTCATCCTCAGACGCTGCGCTTTGAAGGCCAGGACCTCTGCCTGAATGCCAAAGAAGATATCTGGTTGCGCACCGCTGAACACCCTGAAATCAACGCTTATCACGGTCAGGAAATCATTTTCAGCGACGGCACCAGCGTGCTGGGTGCGGATAATAAAGCGGCGGTGACCGTGGTGATGACGCTGATGGAAAACCTGACGCATGACACGCCGCACGGCGATATTGTGGTGGCGTTTGTGCCGGATGAGGAGATTGGCCTGCGTGGGGCTAAAGCGCTGGACCTGAAAGCCCGCTTCGACGTCGATTTTGCTTATACCATCGACTGCTGTGAACTGGGCGAAGTGGTGTATGAAAACTTCAACGCGGCAGCGGCTGAAATTTTGCTGACTGGCGTAACGGCTCATCCAATGTCAGGGAAAGGCGTGCTGGTGAATCCACTGCTGATGGCGATGGACTTCGTCAGTCACTTTGACCGAGCCGAAACGCCGGAACACACTGAAGGACGTGAAGGCTACGTCTGGTTTAATGATATGAGTGCTAACGCCAACGCTGCACGCTTAAAAGCCTCAATCCGTGATTTTGATCTGACGAGCTTTGAACAGCGTAAGCAGAAAATTGCGGACGTGGCAGACTTGATTCGTAAGCAGTATCCCACCGGCAAAGTAGAGTTCAACATCACTGACACCTACAGCAACATCAGCAATGCGATTGGTGAAGATCGTCGGGCCATCGATCTTATCTTTGCCGCGCTGGCGTCTCTGGATATTACGCCAAAGGTCACGCCGATGCGTGGCGGAACTGACGGCGCAGCCCTCTCTGCCAAAGGGTTGCTGACGCCAAACTTCTTTACCGGCGCGCACAACTTCCATTCTAAGTTTGAATTCCTGCCGGTGCCGTCGTTCGTGAAATCCTATCTGGTGGCGGAAAAACTCTGCCTGCTGGCGGCGGAATAATCTTCAGGACAAATAAAAGGGCGGTTTCTGAGACGATCGTCCCTGTCAGAACCTTGCCTGACAGGATATATTCTCCAGAAAATCCGCCCCCGGTCACTCTGAATCCCCCTGCGCGCGGGGATTCAGTGTTATCGCCATCTTTCGCTCACAGCCCGTTTTGTGAATCGCCCCAGCGTGAGGATCCAATCACTTACTCTTTCACTGCCACATCAATACCCGGGAAGAACTTCGCCGCCAGTTTGGTGACGGTGCCGTCAGCCTGCACTTTGGCGATGGCAGCATCCAGCTCCTGCTTGCGCTTAGAATCATCTTTACGCAGGCCAAAACCGATCCCCACGCCCAGCACCTGAGGGTCTTCCACCGGGCCACCGGCAAAGGCAAACTCTTTACCCTGAGGTTTTTCCAGGAAGCCAGACTGGCCCGCAGCGGACATCACCAGCGTGCCATCCAGACGGCCAGCCACCATGTCGTTGTACACCTGGTTCTGATCCTGGTAAGGCGTGATCGTCACACCCTGTGGCTCCCAGTGTTTCTTGGCAAAAGTTTCCTGCACGGAACCCTGCAATACACCGATGTTTTTGCCTTTCAGTGACTCAACGGTGGGCTGCAGGCTTGATCCTTTTTTGCCAATCAGCTGGCTGGGGATACGGTAAATGGGGTTGGTGAAACCAATGCTTTTCATCCGCGCTTCGGTGATGTTCATCGCCGAGTTGATGGCATCGAATTTTTTCGCCGACAGTGCCGGGATCAGGGCATCAAAGCTGCTCTCAACCCAGCTGCATTTGAAATTCCCTGCCTGGCAGATCGCCTTGCCCAACTCGATATCAAAGCCTTCAAGCTCACCGGAAGCATTACGGCTTTCAAAGGGCGGATACTGCGACTCAAGACCATAACGCAGCGTTTCCTGCGCCATCACCGACAGGGATGACAACAGGCCTGCAGCCACCAACAGTGCACTCAGTTTCTTCATTAACTTACCCTCAAAAATAGGTTAGCGAGGCTTCACCTGGCACAGCGCCTTAGCGCCAGCCTCAAGTGTGGCTTCGTCTTTTGCAAAAGAGAGACGGATCAGTTTATTGTCGGTACCATCCGTGTAGAACGCCGAAAGCGGGATAGTTGCCACACCGTAATCAACAATCAGACGTTTTACCATTTCACTGTCTGATTCGTCACTGAAATCTGCATAGCTGGCCAACATAAAGAAGGATCCGGCAGACGGCAGCAGACGGAATGGCGACTCTTTCATCAGTTCCACCAGCCTGTCACGCTTGCGCTGATAAAACTCACCCAGCCCCAGATAGTTTGCCGGTTCACGCAGATAGTCGGCAAAAGCGTACTGCATCGGCGTGTCAGCGGAATACATCATAAACTGGTGGACCTTTACCAGCTCTGCCATCAGCTCTGCCGGGGCAAGGCAATACCCCACGCGCCAGCCGGTCACATGGAAGGTTTTGCCAAAGGAAGAGACGATCACGCTGCGCTGAGCCAGCTCCGGATGCGTAGCCATGCCCTGATGCTGGCGGCCATCAAACAGAATGTGTTCATACACTTCGTCCGACAGCACGACGATATCGGTATTGCGGGTGATGGCTGCTAACGTATCGAGGTCGGCACGGGAAAGCACCTGCGAGCTTGGGTTGTGCGGGGTATTGATAATGATCATGCGGGTACGGGGCGTGATGGCCGCGCGCACTTTTTCCCAGTTGATAGCAAAATCGGGCACCTGAAGTTTCAGGCCAACCGGGATCCCGCCCTGCAGACGGACAACAGGGGCATAGCTGTCAAATGCCGGTTCAAAGAATATCACCTCATCACCGGCGTGAACCAACCCGCCGATCGCCGCATAGATCCCCTGGCTGGCGCTGCCGGTAATCAGCACTTCGCTGGCGGCATCATACTGCTGGCCGTAAAGCGCCTGCACTTTGCTGGCCAGCACTTCCTTTAACGCGCCAAGACCGGTCATCGGCGCATACTGGTTATAGCCCTGTTCCATAGCCTGGGTAACGCCATGAATCAGGGCAGGATCGCAGGGGAAGTTTGGCGCGCCCTGCGACAGGTTGATGGCATTATGCTGCGCGGAAAGCTGGCCGATAACCGAGAAGATAGTGGTACCTACATCCGGTAATTTTGAGCGTTGCTGTACGGAAGAGTTAAGGGTCATGCTGTCTCCGGTGGAGGTGGGATGCGGTTTTAGCCTATTCAACGTGAGCACGCTTGAGCCGACAAGCGAATTGTTGTCATAATAGCCATGACTTTTAAACATAGCTCAGAGGGCTGCCATGTCACGGCGATCGCTTCCGCTTAATGCAGTTCACGCCTTTATTGTTACCGCCCGGCATCTGAATCTGACCCGCGCAGCGGTGGAGTTGTGTATCACGCAGGGGGCCGTCAGCCGCAAAATCGCCGCGCTTGAAAGCTGGCTTGGTTTCGCCCTTTTTGACCGCCATGCGCGCGGCCTCACGCTCACCGCTCAGGGAGCGAACCTGCTTCCTGCCATGCGAACCAACTTTGAACAACTGGTGCAGGCCGCTGAACAGGCCAGCAAAACCCATGCGGTAATCCGCCTGAAAGCCCCGACCTGTGCCATGCGCTGGCTGGTTCCCAGGCTGGTTGCCCTGGAGCAGGCGCAGCCGGATTTGCATGTCTCGCTTACCACCACGGTCGATCACAGCACCCAGTTAGATAATTTTGACGCAGCGATCCTTTACGGTACGCCACCGCAGGGAAGTACGCGCCTGTTTGATGAGGCGTTGACGCCGGTAATAGCTGCCAGCCTTCAACCTGACACGCCGATGGCATTTGCGGATCTTGCGCGGTTTACCTTTCTCCACCCCACTGCCGATGGCCGGGACTGGCAGCTCTGGCTTAGCCAGCAACAGACACAGCTTACCCTCAGGCGTAACCAGCATTTCGATACGATGGATTTGGCGATCAGCGCGGCCATTCAGGGTTTTGGCGTGACGGTGGCCGATGTGACCTTGATTGAGGCGGATTTAGCGATGAAGAGGCTGATTGCCCCGTTCAGTGAAACGGTAAAAACCGGCGCTGTTTACAGTCTGATCCAGCGCCCTTCAGAAGAAGCGCCACCGCAGCTTTCCGCTTTGGTGGCGTGGTTGTGTCAACAAGGTTAGAAAGAGACCCACTCGTCGGCTGATGCGGCGGCTGGTTTTGCTTTCAGTGAGCGTGCCATAGCCGGAGCCGGTTTAGCATAGGCTGCCGGTGCAGGTGATGACGTTGACGTAGCAGAAAGACGGAACTTCGACACGGAGAGCGTAAGCTCTTCGGTCTGGCGTTCCAGCGCGCTGGCCGCAGCGGAAACTTCTTCCACCAGCGAGGCGTTCTGTTGAGTCACGCTGTCCATTTCGGTGATTGCCGTGCCCACCTGAGAGATGCCTTTACTTTGTTCTTCAGAAGCGGAAGCGATCTGCTTCATAATCTCAGTCACTTCCCCTACTGCACGCATAATCTCTTCCATGGTGCTGCCCGCCTCGCCGACCAGGCGTGAACCATTATCAACACGGGAAACCGAATCGGCGATCAGAGTTTCGATCTCTTTAGCTGCACCGGCGCTGCGCTGCGCCAGATTACGCACTTCGCTGGCAACCACGGCAAAACCGCGCCCCTGCTCACCGGCACGCGCTGCTTCCACAGCGGCGTTTAGTGCAAGGATATTGGTCTGGAAAGCGATGCTGTTAATCACGCTGGTGATCTCAGCAATTTTGTTCGAGCTGCCGGCAATCCCCTGCATGTTACTGACCACATCACTCACCAGTTTGCCGCCTTTTCCGGCGGTAACAGAAGCGGTCTGCGCCAGTTCGCTGGCCTGACGGGCATTATCGGCATTGAATTTTACTGTTGCAGTTAACTGCTCCATGCTGGCGGCAGTCTCTTCCAGCGCAGCCGCCTGCTCTTCCGTACGGGAAGAGAGATCGTTGTTGCCAGAGGAGATTTCAGCAGCACCACGGTAGATGTTATCTGTACCACTGCGGATAGCGCTGACGGCATCCCGCAGGCTGTCCTGCATCGCACGCAGCAGCGGCACCAGCCTGCCAACGCAGTTACGCCCGGTATCAACCAGCGGTTGGCTGAGGTCGCCCTCGGCAATCAGACGGAAGTGTTCACGCATAACGGCCAGCGGACGAACCAGCATTTTTACCAGGTAGCGATCGGTAAACAGCAGGATCAGCAGCCCGACAATCACGGCCAGCACGATCACCACTTTAGTGACATCGGTCAGATGATCTACGGTCACTCTTGTGGCGTCCAGCTTAGCGCCGGCTGCCAGGTTGAACTTGTCTACGGTGGCACCAAAACTGCGGCTTAACGGCGGCGTCACGCTGGAGGCATGGCGACGGAAGTCATCCAGAGTACTCTGCTGTGCCAGACGCATCTGTGGCATTACGCCCTGATCCAGCAATGCCTGCCAGCTTTCAATCACTTCAGAGGAGTAGCTGGCCGCCAGCGGGCCAGGCGACTGGGCTTTAAAATCGGCCAGCAGCTTAGCCATATTATCTAAAGCCTTTTGCACCGATGCCATATCAGCCGCAGCGGTTGGACTGCCAGCCTGGCGGGTCTCCACCGCACGGGTCAGACGGGTAATAAAACGGAAATACTGATCGTTGCCTTTACTCAGGGTAGTCATCTGATTGACTAACTGTCGGTCAACCTCATTACCTTTTCCGAGGGCGTTCAGGGAAGAGACGCTGTACATGCCAACGGCGGACCACATCAGGCAAAAAAGCCCAAGGACCCAGAGCATCACGCTGCGGATGGAAAAGTTTTTTAACAAGTTCATAACTACTCCGTAACGGTATTATACCGGATGTCATCGCCTTCGGGATCGGGCGCATATCCAGTGTTATCGGCACGGAATGGGAAAGTTTCAGTCAAATCATTTTTATATTCATTACCTTATATAACTGGCGACGTTTTATAAGTTACTGGTGCAAAAGCCTATTTTCCCCCAGCGGCCCGTAAAGTTAACAAAGGGTAGATAATTTTGTTAAGTAATTAATCTTTGAGTCTGACCATTCTCCCGATCAACAGACGAAATAACTGCGTCCGGCGGCGCATAAAATAGTTCTCCAGTTTCACCACGGCCTGGCCCTTGTCGCCGAAGCGCATCACTTTATCTTCCCAGGGACGCCACGCGGGCCAGTTAATCTCCCCTTCAAGCTGGTGAGAAAATTCACTGGCATCGCGCGCAAATCTCAGCCAGTACCCGCTGACTTTTGAAGCGAATACCCGATCGTTTTCAGTGAAAGGCCGTTCACTGGTGGCCACACCCGGCGCATCCAGGGTGTTGAGCGTGTAGGGGATCTCATTGCCATGCCAGGTGCCCGCAGGGTAGAGATCGCGGGAATTCTCGGAGACGTAATCGAAATAGTATCGCCACGCGGGCATGCCGTTCCGGTGCTGAGCCAGCGCCGCAATGTATCCCATAGTGGTGAAAGTCATGTCTCTGGCAACCTCCCGACCCAGCTCGCTGTCATCATAAACACCGTCATACAGGAGCCGGATCAGTTTCAGACGCAGCCCGACTCGTTGGGTCTGGCGTATACGGGCAATGACGTTGGCCGGATCGACGCCAAAATAGCTGAGCACGCTCGCTTCATCGCTGTTGTTGCCGATCATTAAAGGTAATTTGAGTTGCCTGGCAGAGGTAAACACCTCGAGCATCGGCTCAGGTAATACCCGATCTCCACTGATGGCGACCGGCCCGTTAGCCAGTGACGTTTCCAGAGGCCAGAACGCCTCTGCCGACAGTGCCCTGAGCTGCTCCGCTGTGGCCGCTTCAAGTCTGAAATGGCTGGCAAGCCTGACGCCGTTTTTCAGCGCTTTTTCACGGGGAATATCAGGCAGTGCATAGGCGCTCTGCGCGATGCCCTTATGGAATAATCCTTTAGCCAGGGGAGAAGCAAAAAGCGACAGGACACTGCGCGCCCCGGAAGATTCACCGAACAGGGTGACGTTGTGACGATCGCCCCCGAAGCTGGTGATATTACGCTGCACCCATTGCAGCGCAGCAATCTGATCGAGCAAGGCGAAGTTGTTCACCACCTCACCTTCCGCATACTCTTTATCCAGAGCGGGATGGGCAAAAAAGCCCAGGTGCCCCAGACGGTAATTCAGGGTCACCACCACCACGCCCCGCGAAGCAAGGGGCTGACCCACATAAGGAGCCAGTCCACCCGCGCCCAGGGTAAAACCGCCGCCATGAATCCATACCATCACCGGTAAAGGCCTGGCTGGCTCCAGATCCGGTGTCCAGATGTTCAGATAAAGGCAATCTTCGCTGAATACGCCGGGATCGCCGCCCCCTACTGCCTGGCAGTATTCGCGGTTTTGCCAGCTGGCATTTCCCCACGCGGTGGCATCACGTTCCCCCTGCCAGGGAGTGACAGGTTTAGGAGGCTGCCAGCGTAAAGCGCCAACGGGAGGAGCCGCATAAGGAATACCCCGAAAGACAAACACATCTTTTTCGAGACTCCCGCGAAGTCGCCCCTCCGCCGTACTGGTACTGAATAACCGTTCGTGTTTCATCGTCACATCCAGAAATAACCTGCAGATCATTATTTGCAGCCGGGAGACGAAAGTCCAATAAATCAGGGCATTTGCGGATTATGCTGAAAAAATCAAAACTTCTGTTGCTGTTACACGACGGCTATAAAGTGATTAATGGCACGGGCAGCCCGGCTGTATTAGGCCGGTTTAGTGACGCCACAGCGTGCCAGACTGGCCTGTTGTCGCTGCGCATAGAGCGCAATTTCATCCTGAACGACTGCACCCAGCGCGCGTTCAAACTCAGCTTTGCTGCTGTGTCCCTGGCTACGTGGCTTCGTTTCGCTGCCAAGATTGGACTGGAAGATCCCGGCGGCGCTGACCGGCAGGAAATCTTCATAAATCATCGGCGTGGCGATAATCAATCCTGCTTCAATTAGCTGTTCAGCGTTCTGCTGCGCGATGACCGCCGGATTCTGTTCGCCCTTTTCACTCAGCCTGTAGGTGAACCAGGCCAGCTTCTCTCTTCTTAACGTGGCGGCATCATCCGGAAACTCCGCAAAAGCTGCGGCCAGATTCTGTTGATGAACGCTGTTGTCCGTACCGGTTTCGCTTTGCAACAGCAGGCGGTCATAGAGCGCCCGGCCTTCAGCGGTGAGCGCCACCCCGCGCTGTTCAATTTCCCCAAAACGGGCGGTATGCATCCCCTGACCGTCACGAAAACGGACCGGTTCATCCAGCGCTTTAAAACTGGTTTGCCGTAGCAGGATTGGCATCTGGCGGCGCGGCGGACCCTCAATAATGGCTTTCGGAACGATGCCGGCTTCCGGCATCAGCGCCTGTACACGGTCAATATCCAGGGTGCGGGGCGTCAGATGATTGATATGACAGCCGGGGAAGCAGACCACATCTGCGATCAGCCGGTGCTGATCAAGCAGCGCCTGATAGGTGGCCCGATCCACAAGGGTTTGCTGATGCCAGCGGAAGGTTTCCAGTGCCTCAAGGATAAATTCGTTCGCCTGCTGCGGCGTGAACCCGCCCTGCTGCTGATGCAGGCTGACCAGCTCGCGACAGCGGGGCGTAAAGATATCCCGGGCGGCCAGAATGTCTGCGGCCTGCTGTCGTAAAGCGGGATCTTCTATCAGCTCCAGACGGAGTAAAGAGGTAAAGAGGCGGAAAGGATTGGCGTTCAGCGCGTGGTCATCTAACGGGCGAAAAGCGGTGGAGTGCACCGGCACACCGGCCTGTGACAGGTCGTAGTACCCTACCGGATACATGCCCATGATGGCGAACACCTGACGAAGCATCGCCAGTTCAGCTCCCGTCCCCACGCGGATAGCACCGTGGCGCTCCACGCTCAGCCGGGAAAGCTCGCCGTCACGCTCCAGCTGCTGTTTCAGGTCCGGATTCTGCGTTAATACTTCCTGATTAACCTGCGCCACCAGATTCAGCAACGTGCCGTACTGCGGGACTTCCCGCTGGTACATTTCCGACATCGCGCTGGCAAATCCGGCGCGAATGCTGTCGGCTGACACCCATAAACTTTCCATTTTTTGCCCCTGTTTGCCGTGATGCAGTCAGAGTACTGGAAAGCGCCGCGCCCGGAAAAAATTATTAATAAATTGTGATCGGGTACGACTTCGGCAGTGGCCCTGCATGGGTGCTTTCACCGGCGCGTTGACCTGCGGACAATCATCTACCGGGGCCTGGGCAGGTATTAGTGCCGGTACCCCGCTAGCGGCGGTGGCCGTAGCGGAATTTAGCCAGCAACAGCAACGAAGTCAGGATTGCCGGTATTGCGAGGCTGGTGAAGACATCGGTGATATTCCAGCCCATTGCCAGCATCTGCGCACCGGCAAACGCACTGAGGATGGCGCCGATTCGCCCCACACCGTGCATCCAGCTTGACCCGGTAGCGCGGGCATGGGTGGGATAATAGCTGGCAGAAAGCGCATTCATGCCGGTATTAGCGCCGTTCAGACAGAAACCGCTGCAGAATGCGACCAGGCTGAGGATCAGCGTATCTGCCGGAGCAAAGCCAATCGCCACGGTAGCAATGGCCCCGGTGAAATAGATGGCTGCCAGCGCCAGATTGGCATTGAAGCGGTCCATCATCCAGCCCGCGAACAGCGATCCTACCGTGCCCCCTGCCTGATACATCGCAGTAACCAGCGCGGCCTGGGTCACCGTCATTCCCATATCTTTAACCAGCGATGGCAACCAACTGCCGATCAGATAGACCAGGAACAGCCCCATGAAATAGGCGCCCCACAGTAATGTGCTTCCCAACAGATAAGGCCGGGACAGCACCAGTCGCGCTGCGCCTTTACTCTGTGGGGTGGAGGCCATAACAAAATCGCGGCCGGCAAGCTGCTGGTCTGGAGCCATGCGGGAGACAATCTGGCGGATGCGTTCCGCGGGAGCCTGTCTGGAGAGAAGGAAACGCACGGATTCGGGTAGCCCCTTCAGCAGCACTGGCACGATGATTAAAGGCAGCAGTCCGCCTACGATCAGTACCGAATGCCAGCCAAAGTGGGGGATCAGCCAGGAGGCAGCAAATCCGCCGCCTGCTGCACCAAAGGTGAAGCCGCAAAAAACGACGGTAATAATGAAGGCGCGTTTGCGTTCCGGTGAGTATTCGGCCACCAGCGTGCCGACGTTGGGCATGGCTGCCCCCATACCTAACCCGGTGAGAAAACGGAACAGCATCATCTGATCGACATTCTGTGACATTGCGGTGATCAACGTGCAGATGCCGAAAAAGAACACGCTGCTGATAATCACCACCCGACGACCAAAACGGTCAGCCAGCGGCCCTGCCACCATGGCACCTGATGCCAGACCAATCAGCGCCGCGCTGATCACCGCACCGAGTTGATGGGTGCTGACGCCCCAGTCGCCTTTCAGCGCCGGTGCAATAAAGCCCATCAGCGCTATGTCCATGCCATCCATTGCCACAACGGCAAAACACAACGCAATAATGCGCTGTTGATAACGGCTGATGCTGCCCTCGTTGATTAAGGCACGCACATCAATCGCAGCGGTACTCTCCACGTTAGCGCTCCATGGCCAGTCGGGTCCAGCTCTGGCGTCGTTCCTGAAAAAAGGCGGCTATGATAGCGGATTGTCCGCTTATTGACCCTGAAAAATTGCCCCGTCGGATTACCCGGGGCCGTTACAGGCGTGAGGACAGAGACTTTTTATAATTAAGGTGGATATATAGGCTGGCCGGACCCCCTGAAAGTGATGGAAAACTGCGCAATGGCGGCAAATGTTAACTAAATTTTGCAATAAGGTTAACAATATCGTTTCGAACGTCTTGCCTGTTAGCAGGCTCGCTGCTTACGCTGGGTTATGGAAAAAAATCATTTGTTTAATCAGCGCATTCGACTGCGCCATCTGCATACCTTTGTCGCCGTTGCTCAGCAAGGGACGCTGGGCCGTGCCGCTGAAACGCTGTCGCTGAGCCAGCCCGCGCTCTCCAGAACGCTCAACGAACTGGAGGAGCTTGCCGGTGCCCGTCTGTTTGAACGGGGGCGCCTGGGGGCACAACTGACCACCATGGGCGAGCAATTTCTCACCCATGCCGTCCGGATCCTTGATGCGCTTAATCATGCCGGGCAATCCTTCACTCCTTCAGATCCTGAAGAACCCGCCATTCTGCGCGTCGGGGTGCTGACTACCGTTGCGCTTGGCATGCTGCCTTCCATTCTCGACCGCTTCCATCAGCAGCAACCCAGAGCAATAGTTCAGGTTGCAACCCTGCACAATAATGTCCTGATCGCCGGGCTGAGAGCCGGAGAGTTTGATGTTGGCATTGGCCGCATGGCCGCGCCAGATATGATGGCCGGGCTGACCTACGAATTACTGTTTCTGGAATCTTTACGGCTGGTGGTGCACCCTGAGCATCCGCTTTTAAGTGACAACGTCACCCTTTCCAGAGCCCTCTCCTGGCCAGTGGTGATCTCTCCCGAAGGTACTGCACCACGCAGGCTCGCCGATAAGATGATTCAGGAGCAGGGCTGCCGGTTGCCTGCCACGCTGGTGGAAACTTCCGCCACCTCGCTGGCCCGTCAACTGGCCCTGCGTTATAACTACGTCTGGTTTGTGCCCTCCGGAGCAATCAAAGAGGATTTACTGCATAACTCGCTTGCAGCCCTGCCGGTGGCTTCACATGGGCCGGGCGAATCAGTGGGCATAATTACCCGCTCCGGTGCGCCCCTGAGCCTGAGTGCAGAGGTGTTGCTGGCAACCATCCGCAAATCCCATTCAGGCTGAAATTAACGGCTGCACTTGGCATGGCGTTGCTGTCGACTATCCGTAAATCCCACCAGGGCTGAATTAACGGCTGCGCTTGGCGTGGCGTTGCTGTCGACTATCCGTAAATCCCACCAAAGCTGAATTAACGGCTGCGTTTGGCATGGCGCTCCCGGTTATCCAGGCGTGCCTGCTCGCTTTTTCGCAATGCCACATAGCAGGCACCGCTGCCGCCATCATGCGGTTGTGCGCTGCAATAGCCCTGAACCGAATCAAACTGCTGGAGCCAGCGGGCCAGATAGCTGCGCACGATATTGGCATGAGTCTCTTCATCCCGCCCTTTGCCATGAATAATCAGCAGATTGCGAAAGTTTTCCCGCTCCGCCAGCAGCATAAAACTGTAGAGCTTTTGACGACAGGTCTCTACAGATTGCCCAATCAGGTTCAGACTTGCATTATGCGGATATTTTCCCAGCCTGAGTTTATCCAGCACCCCCTGCTGGATCCCTTCCGCTTTATACTCCAGCGGCGTGGCAAGCGGGACAATGGTCAGCAAGCCGCTGGTCAGAGGATTGTCTGCCTGCTCCTCTTCCAGCGTTTTGCGGGAGGGTTTGACTGAAGGGGGTTTCATCCAGTGGACGTTGGCACAATCCTTGAGCGGCTTGACGTCTTCCATCGCGTCTTTAAACAGATCCTGATCGTTAAGGTCCATCATTCGGGTCCCCCGGTGGCAACGGTAATGAGGATGTGGACTGAGCCACCTGATGAGTTTAGCAAAACTCTCAGCGGAAGCGACCCCCTAATCCGGCTGAGCCAGCGCGAAACGGGCACTCTCTTCATCCGTAATCAATCCGGTGATCCAGCGACCCCGCAGCGCTGCGGCTATCGCCTGATGCTTCTCTGCTCCTCCGGCGAAGGCTATTACCTTTCGCTGAGTTTGCGCGGTCAGCGGCACGCTGGTCAGCCTGTCATCCAGTTCACTGGCAACCCGCTGACCATCCTGACCAATAAAATGCCCCAGCATCTCTGCGGCAACCTGCAACGATTCCAGCCTGCTGACCTGGCCGTCGCTGATAAACCCGTCGGCGTTGAGAGGGCAACCGGCAGAAACCTGCCCGATGCCGACAAACATCACATCCGCCCTGGCTGCTTTGTCGGTCACGGTGCGATAAATGCGGTGATTGCACCATAAATCCCGGTCTTCCGGGCTGTCCGCATACAGCGGCGCAGGCAGAATGAAGTAGCGTCCCTGGGTTTTTTCTGCCATCCAAAGCGGCACGTCATAGCGGGTACAGGAGCCATCGCTGGCTATAGCGCCAATCAAGGAAACGCAACTGTGCTGAGGGCGATCGAACTCCGGAAGCTCATCAATGGTGGCCCGCAAAGTACGGCCAGACCCAACAGCAACGATCTGCGGCTGATCCTGTCTCAGCGTTTGAGCCATCACCTCTGCTCCGGCCACCGCAATCATTTGCTGAACACCTGCACCTTCCACTCCTGCCGAAGGCACTACCTGACAGAGCTGCAGATCAAATCGTTTTTTCAGTTGTTCAGCCAGCGTCATACAGTCGGCAACCGGATGAGCAATGCTGACGCTGACCAGCCCCTCTTCCACGGCCAGCGCCACCAGACGCTGCGCTACCTGCCGCGAAACCCCCAGCTTTTCGGCAATATCGTGCTGCGTTTCTCCAGCCACGTAATACATCCAGGCGGCCCGGGCTGCCTGGTCAAGTTTCTTATTATGTTTGCTCATAAGTCTGCTCCCTGATTTTCCTCAGCTTACTCTGAATAATTGCCCGACAATCGGGCAAAAGCAATTTATGTGATCTTACCCGCAGACATCAGGCCCGTTAATCACCAGGCTATAACGCTATCAGGCAAAAGCTCTTATACAGAGCAAATGCCCAATAAACCGGAGAGAATGATGACTGCTGCCACCCCCTCAATCTGGCTGCACATAGGTGCAGGTTCCTTTCATCGCGCGCATCAGGCCTGGTATTTCCATCGCCTGCTGCAACAGGGCGATCATAGCTGGGAGATTGCCCTGAGCAATATTCGTGATGATGCTGTGCCTTTGCTAAACACGCTGGCCGCTCAGCACGGTGAATATACGCTGGAAACGGTGACCCCAGAAGGCAGGCGTGAATATGAGAAAATCACTTCCATAAAAACCCTGGTGCCCTGGGATGCAGAACTCACCGGAATGACCGCGCAGGGAGCCAGTCCGCAGACTAAAGTCATCGCATTTACCGTGACCGAAAGCGGCTATTATCTGGATACCGATCATAAGCTGGATCCACGTCATCCGGATATCAAAGCCGATCTCAATGGTGAAGCCCGCACAATCTATGGCGCGTTGACCCGGGTGTTAAAGGCCCGTCTGGCGGCCCACGGTGAGCCAGTTACCCTGCTCAACTGCGATAATCTGCGCCACAACGGCGACCGTTTTCGTCAGGGCTTCCTTACCTTCCTGCAGCTCCGCCAGGAAGAGGCGTTGCTGGGCTGGGTGAAGCAGTACACTACCTCCCCGAACACCATGGTGGACCGCATTACCCCGCGCCCCACGGCGGATATTGCACCGCGAGTGCTGGAAGCCACCGGCTTTAATGATAAAGCTCCGGTGATGGCAGAAGCCTTTATTCAGTGGGTGATTGAAGATGATTTCGCTGCCGGACGGCCTGCGCTGGAAAACGTGGGGGTTGAACTGGTGGACTCCGTACTGCCCTGGGAAGAAGCCAAAATCCGTATCCTCAACGCCAGCCACAGTTGCATTGCCTGGGCAGGCACGCTGATCGGGCAATCCTTTATTCATCAGAGTACGCAGACGCAGGAAATCAGGGAGATGGCCTGGGAGTATGTGACCCAGGATGTGATCCCCTCGCTGATGCCCAGCCCGTTAAATCTGGAAGAGTACCGCGACGTGGTGCTGGCGCGCTTTGCCAACCCTTACATCCGCGATACTAACCAACGGGTAGCCGCCGATGGCCTGTCAAAGATCCCTGGCTTCATTACCCCCACGCTGACTGAAACATTCGCGCGGGGAGAGACTCCACGAGCCACGGCCCTGCTGCCTGCACTCTTCTTCCTGTTCCTGCAACGCTGGCATCAACAGGAACTGCCTTATGAGTATCAGGATGGCGTGCTGGATGCGGATGCGCTGCATCAGTTACTGAGCCATAAAGATGCGCTCGCCCGCTTTGCTGCCGATGCCGCCCTGTTTGGTCCACTGGCAGAGCGGAAAGAGTTTGCTGCACTGCTGGAGAGGTCAGTCGCCAGCCTGCGAAGCTGGGCGAATCATCCTCAGCCGGTCAGCGAGTAAGGAGACGGCCATGTACCTTGGAATTGATGCAGGCACCTCAGAAATTAAAGTGCTGGTGATCGATGAACACGGCGCGATTATCGCCACATCGGGGGCAAAACTCAGCGTGCAGCGCCCTCACCCGCACTGGTCAGAACAGGATCCTGAGGCATGGTGGCAAGCCCTGCAGCAGGCCGTCAGCGAGCTGCGGCAAAAAGTGGGTAAAAGCTGGGAGAATATTCGCGCTATCGGCTTGTCCGGACAGATGCACGGTGCCGTGTTGCTGGACAGGGAAAACCGCGTGTTGCGCCCCGCTATTTTGTGGAATGACACCCGCAGTGCCGCAGAGTGTAAAGAGTTGACTGCCCTGGCCCCCGATCTGGCCAGCCTTTCGGGCAACCTTGCGATGCCGGGCTTTACTGCCCCCAAACTGCTCTGGGTTGCGCGCCATGAACCGGCCATCTTCGCGCAGACGGCGAGCGTGCTGCTGCCAAAGGACTATCTCCGCTGGAAAATGAGCGGCGAAAAGCTCAGCGATATGTCAGATGCCGCAGGCACGCTCTGGCTTGATGTGGCAAAACGTGACTGGTCAGACAGCCTGCTGGAGGCCTGTGGCCTGACGCGGGATCATATGCCGCGCCTGGTTGAAGGTTCGGAACCGGCTGGAGAATTGAAAGCTGAACTGGCACGCCAGTGGGGACTGAAGGAAACAGTGATTATCGCAGGTGGCGGTGGCGATAATGCGGCCAGCGCCGTGGGGATTGGTGCAGTTAATCCAGGCGATGCTTTTATCTCGCTGGGCACCTCCGGCGTGCTGTTCGCGGTGAACGATCGTTTTCGCCCTGATGCGGCTTCAGCGGTTCATGCTTTTTGTCATGCGCTGCCGGATCGCTGGCATCAGATGAGCGTCATGCTCAGCGCGGCCAGCAGCCTGCGCTGGTTATGCGATCTTCTTGGCGCCTCCGAAACCACTTTACTGTCTGAGGTCGCAACCCTCAGCCGTTCCGATGAGCTTAGTGCTCCCCTGTTTCTGCCTTACCTTTCAGGTGAGCGGACACCGCATAACGATCCGCAGGCCAGCGGATCTTTTCATGGCCTGACCCATGCCACTCAGCGCGCTTCACTGGCTTACGCCGTGCTGGAAGGCGTAACTTTTGGCATGGCAGACGGCCTGAAAGTGCTGGAAGAAGCCGGAACGAATCTGACCCGCTGTTCACTGATTGGGGGTGGCGCACGCAGCCCCTGGTGGGCGCAAATGATGGCGGACGTACTGAACATTACGGTGGTGACGCACCAGGGAGGCGAGGCTGGCGGCGCGCTCGGCGCGGCAAGGCTGGGCTGGCTGGCAGATGGCGGAGAAGAGACGCAGGTCTGTCAGAAACCTGCCGAGCTGAAGCGCTACCTGCCGGATGCCGGCCACCATCAGGCGTTACAAAAACGGCTCAACCATTTCCATCTGCTTTATCAACAACAGCGCGAGGCTCGCGCAGCCGGCTTCTAATTCAACCCGGACGCTATGTCCGTCCGGGCCTGCATGCCTTTGAGGAACTATCATGAAATCAGCAAAAAACTGGTTCGGCCTTCCCCTGTCGCTGGTTTGGGGTTACATCGCCATCGCCGTCTTTATGAGCGGGGACGGCTTTGAGATGGCCTTCCTGTCCAAGCACATTACCGATCTGGGCTTTACCCCTTCCCAGTCTGCCATGGTCTTTACCCTTTATGGTGCGGCAGCCGCGCTTGCTGCCTGGAGTTCGGGCGTGGTGGCAGAGATCATCACGCCACAGCGGGCAATGCGCATAGGATTTATTCTTTGGGTGGTGATGCATATCCTGTTTATGACCCTGGGACTGGGCATGCGTAACTATCCGCTGATGCTGCTGTTTTACGGTATTCGTGGCCTGGCTTATCCGCTGTTCATTTATTCGTTCGTGATGCTGGTGGTTCAAAACGTCCCCAAACATCAACTCTCATCTGCGATGGGCTGGTTCTGGGCGATGTATTCCGTGGGTATTGGCTGCGTCGGCAGTTATCTGCCCAGCTTTACCATTCCCTGGATGGGCGAAACCGGCACCCTGTGGTTTGCCATTGCCTGGGTGGTGGCAGGGGGTTTGATGGCGATGATCCTGCTGCGCAATGTTGGCAGTGAAAGTGAGAAGGCCAGTCTTTCCACCAGAGAGAAATTCACCGAGCTATCACGGGCCGTCACCATCCTGTTTACTAACCGTAATATTTTCCTGGCCTGCCTGATCCGTATCATCAACACCCTGTCACTGTTTGGCTTTGCCGTGATCATGCCAATGCTGTTTGTGGGTCGCCTTGGCTTCAGCATGTCAGAATGGCTGCAAATTTGGGCGGTGTTCTTCTTTGTGACCATCTTCACCAACATCATGTGGGGCGTGCTGGGCGAATATATTGGCTGGATACGTCAGGTGCGGTGGTTTGGTTGCCTGGGCTGTGCGCTGTCGAGTCTCGCCTTCTACTATCTGCCGGTGACCTTTGGCCATAACTACTGGATGGCGATGATCCCGGCCGTTATGCTGGGAATTACAGTGGCCGCCTTTGTGCCGATGACCGCCGTCTTCCCGGTGCTGGAACCGAAACACAA
This sequence comes from Erwinia sp. E_sp_B01_1, assembly GCF_036865545.1. Lineage (NCBI taxonomy): Bacteria > Pseudomonadati > Pseudomonadota > Gammaproteobacteria > Enterobacterales > Erwiniaceae > Erwinia > Erwinia sp. E_sp_B01_1. The sequence goes on from NZ_CP142208.1 coordinate 2,497,123, forward strand.
AGGGGCGGCGATCTCGATTTATAACCTCTCTGCTGGCCTGAGTAACTTTCTCGCCCCGGCCATTGCCTCACTGGTTTTACCCTTCTTTGATATCGTCGGGGTTGTATGGACATATACCGGTTTATATCTGTTTGCCGGGATTTTGACGCTCATCATTAAAGTAGAACAACCTGCCCGGGTAACGGCTAAAAGCCACACAAACCACTATCAGGGCGAGGTAACGCTGGAGAACAAATCTTAGGTCCGTATAAAGGCAATATTTTCAACGGGATGCATTTTTATACAGCATCCCTGCTTTTTATGTGGCTAAAACTGTCCCTACCCGTTCCCTTAGGTTACAAAAAAATGTTAAAATTGACCCCAGTCAATAATCATTCGAGCGTATCACTATGATCCCGGAAAAGCGTGTTATCAACAGACGTATCCAGTCTGGCGGTTGTGCTATTCATTGTCAGGATTGCAGCATCAGCCAGCTCTGTATTCCCTTCACGCTGAACGAGCACGAACTCGATCAGCTGGACAATATTATCGAACGCAAAAAGCCTATTCAGAAGGGCCAGACGCTGTTCAAAGCCGGGGACGAGCTGAAATCGCTATACGCTATTCGCTCCGGGACCATCAAAAGCTACACCATTACCGAACAGGGCGACGAGCAGATCACCGGCTTTCACCTGGCTGGCGATCTGGTCGGCTTTGACGCCATTAACGGCGGCCAGCACCCCAGCTTCTCCCAGGCACTGGAAACGGCGATGGTCTGTGAAATCCCCTTTGAAACCCTTGATGATCTCTCAGGTAAAATGCCCAGCCTGCGCCAGCAGATGATGCGTCTGATGAGCGGGGAGATCAAAGGTGACCAGGAGATGATCCTGCTGCTCTCTAAAAAGAATGCTGAAGAGCGCCTTGCCGCCTTTATCTATGGCCTTTCCCGTCGCTTTGCGGAACGGGGTTTTTCACCGCGAGAATTCCGTCTGACCATGACCCGTGGTGATATTGGCAACTATCTCGGCTTAACGGTTGAGACCATCAGCCGCTTACTGGGACGCTTCCAGAAAAGTGGCATGCTGGCGGTTAAAGGCAAATACATCACTATTGAAGATCATGACGTGCTGTCGCAGCTTGCGGGCCAAAGCCGCGCTATAGCCTGACAGTCCTGGCCGGGGGCAGCCTGCTGACCCGGCCAAAAATTATCCTGCGTTTCCTTCCCTGCCAGTTCTGGCAAATAGCCTGCTTATTATTTGTTATAATATTGATCCCGCTATAACTTTTTCCTTCTGCCGCAGCCACGATTGGGCTATCTTTAACCTAACCAGCGGTTGGAGGTTCAGCTATGTCCAAATATCAAAACATTCTTGTGGCAATAGATCCGCAACAGGACGACCAGCCAGCCCTTCGCCGGGCTGTCTATCTTAACCAACGTCTTGGTGGCCGGATCACCGCTTTCTTGCCCATTTATGATTTCTCCTACGAAATGACCACCCTGCTTTCCCCTGATGAACGCACAACCATGCGTAAAGGTGTGGTCAGCCAGCGCACGGAATGGATCCGCGATCAGGCTCAGTCCTATCTGGATGCAGGCGTGCAGATTGATATCAAAGTCATCTGGCATAACCGGCCCTATGAGGCGATCATTCAGGAAGTCCTGAACGGACGCTACGATCTGGTTTTGAAAATGGCGCACCAGCACGATCGCCTGCAGGCAGTGGTTTTCACGCCTACTGACTGGCATCTGCTGCGTAAATGCCCCTGCCCGGTCTGGATGGTGAAAGATCAGCCCTGGCCGGAAGGTGGCCGTGCCGTGGTAGCCGTTAATCTGGCCAGTGAAGAGCCTCACCATGACCCACTCAACACCAAACTGGTGAGGGAGACGCTTGAACTGGCAGATATGGTGAACCATACCGAGGTTCATCTGGTCGGAGCCTATCCCATCACCCCAATCAATATCGCCATTGAACTGCCGGATTTTGACCCGAGCGTTTATAACGACGCTATCCGTGGTCAGCATCTGCTGGCGATGAAAGCGCTGAGGCAGAAATTCGGCATCGACGAGAAGTTTACCCATGTCGATAAAGGCCTGCCTGAAGAGGTGATCCCTGACCTTGCCGATCATCTTGATGCGGGTGTGGTGGTGCTAGGCACCATTGGGCGTACCGGATTGTCTGCTGCCTTCCTGGGCAATACGGCTGAGCAGGTTATCGATCATCTGCGTTGCGATCTGCTGGCGATCAAACCGGATGGTTATGCTTCGCCGGTCGAGCTTGATGATGATGAAGATGATTAATGCCTGGCGTAGTCTTAACTGACTTACAGCATTAAATAAGAAAAGGCCGGGAGATCCCGGCCTTTTTTATGTGCTGTTGCCTGATAAAACAGGTGGATTAGGGCAGCGCGCTGTCAGCATGGTTATTCACTCTTTGATGCAGGCTGCCCCTGCCCCGTTTTTATAACTCTTTCAGGATGGCATCCACGGTAGCTTTCGCATCACCGAACAGCATGTGGGTATTGTCCTTAAAGAACAGCGGATTTTGCACACCGGCATAACCGGTATTCATTGAGCGCTTGAATACCACCACGTTCTGAGCTTTCCAGACTTCCAGCACCGGCATTCCGGCGATTGGGCTGCGGGGATCTTCCTGCGCTGCCGGATTCACCGTATCGTTGGCACCGATCACCAGCACCGTATCCGTGTCGCTGAAGTCGTCATTGATCTCGTCCATCTCCAGTACGACATCATAAGGAACGCGCGCTTCCGCCAGCAGGACGTTCATATGTCCCGGCAGACGACCGGCCACCGGGTGGATACCGAAACGAACTTTGATCCCACGGGCACGCAGTTTTTCGGTAATTTCCGCTACCGGATACTGAGCCTGGGCCACTGCCATGCCATAACCGGGGGTGATAATGACCGAGCTGGAGTTTTTCAGCAGGTCTGCAGTGCTTTGCGCATCGATTTCACGGTATTCACCCACTTCATCAGTTTCGCCGGTGGAGCTGCTGTCAGTACCAAAGCCCCCGGCAATTACGCTGATAAAGGAGCGGTTCATCGCCTTACACATAATGTAAGAGAGGATAGCACCGCTTGATCCCACCAGCGCACCGGTCACGATCAGCAAATCGTTGCTGAGCATGAAACCAGCCGCTGCCGCAGCCCAGCCAGAGTAAGAATTCAGCATGGAGACCACTACCGGCATATCTGCTCCACCGATAGACGCGACCAGATGCCAGCCGAACGCCAGGGCGATCATCGTCATAATCAGCAGCGCGAAGACCTGAACGCCAGTGCTCTCAGTGCGTACAAAGGCGATCAACAGGCAGAGAGAGACCACCAGAGCCAGCAGGTTCAGCTTATGACGGTGTGGCAACATCAGCGGGCGGGAAGAAATTTTTCCACGCAGTTTGCCAAACGCCACCAGCGAACCGGTGAAGGTAACCGCACCGATAAAGATGCCGATAAACACCTCTGTCAGATGGATATTTTCCAACACCACATCCATTCCCGGCGCGTGATCGAGATAGCTGTTAAAGCCCACCAGCACCGCAGCCAGGCCCACGAAGCTGTGCAGCACGGCAACCAGCTCTGGCATTTCGGTCATTTCGACCTTTTTCGCCAGCCGGATACCTACCGTTCCCCCGATAACCATCGCCACTAATACCCAGCCAACGTTTCCGCTGTCCGGGCCCAGCAAGGTTGCCAGCAGCGCAATCGCCATACCAGCCATACCAGACAGGTTGCCCTGTTTGGAGGTTTCATGTTTAGACAGCCCAGCCAGGCTGAAGATAAAAAGAATTGCGGCAACAATGTATGCTGCAGTTACTAATCCGCCAGACATTGATTATCCCTTAGTTCTTACGGAACATTTTCAGCATGCGCTGAGTCACGGTGAAGCCACCGAAGATATTAATACTGGCAATCAGTACCGCAACAAACGACAGGAAGCTGACCCAGCCACCGTGACCGATCTGCAATACTGCGCCAACGACAATGATCCCGGAAATCGCGTTTGTCACCGACATCAACGGCGTATGCAGCGCGTGGCTGACGTTCCAGACCACGTAATAGCCGACCACGCAGGAGAGCGCAAAAACGGTGAAGTGAGAGAGGAAAGCAGGCGGTGCAACATTGGCAAACCAGCCAAACAGCACAAGCGCCAGCGCGAACAGGGCATATTTACGCAGCGGAGAAACCGGTTTTTTCTCCACCTTCTCTGTTGCTCTGGGGGCTGCCTGCGCTGCCTGAGGTGCAGCGGATACCTGAATTGGCGGGGCCGGCCAGGTCACTTCCCCGTCACGAACCACGGTCACACCCCGAATCACCACATCTTCGAAATCCACGGCGATCTCACCGTTTTTCTCTTTGCACAGCAGCTTGAGCAGGTTAACCAGGTTAGTGCCGTACAGTTGAGAAGACTGGGTCGGTAAACGGCTTGGCAGATCGGTATAACCGATAATTTTGACGCCATTATCCGTAGTGGTGACCCGATCGGCCACGGTCAGCTCGCAGTTTCCGCCGGTTTGCGCCGCCAGATCCACAATTACGCTGCCCGGCTTCATGGAAGCAACCATCTCAGCAGTGATCAACTTAGGAGCAGGCCGGCCTGGGATCAGTGCCGTGGTGACAATGATGTCCACCTCTTCTGCCTGAGCGGCAAACAGGGCCATTTCAGCCTTGATAAAGGCTTCGGACATCACTTTCGCGTAGCCATCACCGCTACCGGCTTCTTCTTCAAAATCCAGCTCAAGGAACTCGGCGCCCATACTCTGCACCTGTTCTTTTACTTCCGGACGGGTATCAAAGGCACGCACGATAGCGCCCAGGCTGCCCGCCGCGCCGATAGCGGCAAGCCCCGCCACGCCAGCACCTATCACCATGACCTTGGCCGGTGGCACTTTACCGGCAGCGGTAATCTGCCCGGTGAAGAAGCGACCAAACTCATGGGCGGCTTCCACGATTGCGCGGTAACCCGCGATGTTAGCCATAGAGCTCAGCGCATCCAGAGACTGGGCGCGAGAGATACGCGGCACGGCGTCCATTGACATCACGGTAACCCTGCGGGCGGCCAGTTTTTCCAGCAGTTCAGGGTTCTGAGCAGGCCAGATAAAGCTCACCAGCGTGCTCCCTTCACGGGTCAGGGCAATCTCTTCTTCATCCGGTGCATTGACCTTGAGGATAATATCCGACTGCCAGACGGTGGCGGTATCCACCAGTGAAGCCCCCACGGCCTGATAGGCAGCGTCATCAAAACTGGCCAGTTTACCCGCATCGCGCTCAATGGCGACGGTAAAGCCGAGTGCTAAAAGCTGCTCTACCGTTTTCGGTGTGGCAGCGACTCGCGCTTCGTTGGGCAACCGCTCTTTGGTTATTCCAATTAGCATAATATTCCCTTTCATCAGAAGTAAGATGATGGTTGGTACTGAGTGTTACGGCCCGTATGACCGTCCCAGGATCTGTTTCAAACTGTGTATAACCTACTGAAAATATGTTCTGCGATCCAGCCACAGCCCGACAGAACCGCGCTTAACCTATAAAAATTCAGAGACAAGGGGCAAAAGCGCTACTTTGATACTGTAATTACCCAACATTGACGAATAATCTGCTAGCAAAAATTCACCAATTGCTGATTAATGCAAAAGAAAAAACATTATTTAACAATGAATTAACGTTATTAGTGATATCAATAACCTGCTCAGGTGGTAAGCGGCAGACAAAACCGGCAAATTACCCCTCTTTTAATAAACTGGCACAGGAAGCGGCTGTGAAGCGCTGGAAATGGCTCAAAATGCCTGAGACAGCAGGCATTATTACATGCAATAATCGGCTGCTAATCTGTTACACATCAAGAGTCCAGCACGTTTTCGTACTCATTTTTTGCGTAAGGCGAAGGATTATTTTTATGAAGCTGAAGAACACCATTCTGGCATCAGCCCTGTTGTCACTCACATCATTATCCGCGTATGCGGCACAGGAACTGTCCCCAGAAAAAGCGGCCACGCTGAAACCTTTTGAACGCATCACGGTTTCCGGTCGTTTTAATGCTATTAATGACGCAAGCACCGCGGTATCAAAACGTGCCGATGAGCTGGGTGCGGATTCTTACTATATTCAGGGTATTAACGATACCAATGGTAACGGCGGTAACTGGCGGGTAGTGGCGGACATTTACCACAATGATGCCCCAAAAGCCGTTGAAAGCGACGACCGCATCATCAATGGCGTGCGTGAGCTGAAAAAAGCAGAAGCCTACAAACTGGAGCCGTTTGATACCGTTTCCGTTAATGGTTTCTACCGCAGCCAGCCGGATGTGAATGAAGCCATCACCAAAGCGGCCAAAGCCAAAGGTGCAGCCTCGTTCTTTATTATCCGTCAGATTGACGCTAACAGCGGCGGTAATCAGTTTATTACCGCTTATATCTATAAAGCCGATGCGCGCGAGCGTAAGGTTCAGTCGCCTGACCTGATCCCTGCGGATTCCCAGGCCGGTAAGGCTGCACTGGCCACCGGTGGAGCAGCCGCGAAAACCGTGCAGATCCCCGGCGTGGCTTCTTCTGAAACCCCAAGCACCAACGTGGGCCGTTTCTATGAAACCCAGACCTCTACCGGTCAGCGTTACACCGTTAAAACACCAGACGGGCAAAGCGTTCAGGAAGTTAACGCTATCACGGCCGCTCAGATGCAGCCGTTTGACAGCGTGACCTTCACCGGGCATTTCGGTACCCCTACCGAAATTTCAGATGCAGTGGGCAAAGCGGCTATCAAAAAAGGCGCGAAGTACTACCACATCACGCGTCAATGGTCGAACCAGAGCGGCGGTAACCTCACCGTTTCTGCTGACCTGTTCAAATAATCTTTCCGGGGCGGCCTTCAGGCTGCCCTCTCTGTTTCTGAATAGCTTACCGGGCTATTTTGCATAACCAGTCACAAACCACGCTGTTCGCATTGCATCTCCTGCCCTCTCTCCGTAAAATCGCCGCCGACTTTAGTGGTTCACTTCGCATCTGTGGCCCTTTCCGCGCATATAACGCGAAGGTTTGCCGATGATCTGGTTTTTTATTCTGCAATCGGGATGTTTTTTTGGACAAAAAATTAGGCCTTACTGCCCTGACGGCGTTGGTTCTCAGTTCAATGCTGGGTGCAGGCGTTTTCAGCCTGCCGCAAAACATGGCCGCAGTTGCCAGTCCGGCAGCTTTACTGACGGGCTGGGCGATTACCGGTGCAGGAATTATCTTGCTGTCACTGGCTTTGCTGCTGCTGACCCGCCTGAAGCCTGAACTGGACGGCGGCATCTTCACCTATGCACGTGCCGGGTTTGGCGAGTTGACCGGATTCTGCTCCGCCTGGGGCTACTGGCTCTGTGCGGTGATCGCCAACGTTTCCTATCTGGTAATCGTCTTCTCTGCCCTGAGTTTCTTCACCGATTCGCCGGGCCATGTGGTCTTTGGTGACGGCAATACCTGGCAGTCCGTGTTGGGTGCCTCGGTGCTGCTCTGGCTGGTCCACTTCCTGGTGCTGCGCGGGGTGCAAACCGCAGCCAGCATCAATCTGGTCGCTACCCTGGGTAAACTTGTGCCGCTCGGGCTTTTCGTGATTCTTGCCGCTCTGGCATTTAATTACGATCGGTTCAAATTCGACTTTACCGGCATTGAGCTGGGTACACCCGTATGGCAGCAGGTCAAGGACACCATGCTGATCACGCTCTGGGTATTTATCGGGGTTGAAGGGGCGGTTGTCGTTTCTGCGCGTGCACGGAATAAAAAGGATGTGGGGCGGGCAACATTGCTGGCAGTGACAGCGGCGCTGGTAGTCTATCTGCTGGTTACCCTGCTCTCTTTGGGGATCATTCCACGAGCGGAGCTGGCGGAGATGCGCAATCCCTCTATGGCCGGACTGATGACCCGTCTGATCGGCTCATGGGGCAATATGATTATTGCCGTGGGTCTGATTATCTCCGTCTGTGGTGCCTACCTGAGCTGGACCATAATGGCTGCAGAAGTGCCGCTGCTCGCGGCTGAGCACGGTGCCTTTCCGCGCTCGCTGGCTAAACAGAATACACGGGGTGCACCTTCGGCCTCACTCTGGCTGACCAATATCAGCGTGCAACTCTGCCTCGTGCTGATCTGGCTCACCGGTTCAGACTACAACACCCTGCTGACCATCGCCTCAGAAATGATCCTCGTGCCTTACTTGCTGGTTGGGGCTTACCTGTTCAGGGTGGCGCGTGCGATGAATCGTCCCGGCGTGATGGCAATTGCCTGCGGAGCCAGCGCCTATGGCCTCTGGCTGCTGTATGCCTCAGGGCCGTTGCATCTGCTGCTTTCCGTGGTGCTCTACGCGCCGGGCGTGCTGCTGTTTCTGTTTGCCCGTCGGGGTGGACGAGGCGACGAGAAACTGCACATCATGGAAAAAATGGCGATGCTGATGTTGGTAGTGGGATCGGCTCCAGCGCTGTGGATGCTGGTAAATTAGTGCGGGAGGGCAGAAAGGGTGACCGTTAAGCGGTCATCATGCTGCTTCAGGGTCAGCGGCTTGACATATTCCTGACGGACAAGCTCAAGCTGCTGATCCGATAACGGATAAGGCAGCAGAATATCGAACTGGTGGATGTGCTGTTGTTCAGCCAGGGTTATCAATCTGGCGATATTAATTTCATCGCTGACCTGGGTGGAAATAATCTGTAACGCCAGCACCTTCAACCGCTCTGAAGGCACCTGAGGCAGATCGCGGGAGTTTCTGGTGACCAGACCAAAGATCGGCATCACGCCGTAGATGGCATCCATAAAGCTCCAGCGCTTTTTACAGGATGCAGCAAGAAAATCAATATAATTCAGGCAGATGTAATCACTTTGCCCGGTGCAAGCCACCGTTTTATCAGACACGCCTGTTCTCCTTTCTCATGTTGATTATTCCCCTGGGGCGTCACGGCAACCCGGCGGCTATAATGGCATATTACCGGGTGCTTATACACTACCTCTGATGTTATTTGAGCTAGTAATAGTAGTTAAGTTTAACAAAGAGTAATCTTGGCTTTCCATTCCAGAAAAACAGTCCTATGAACAAAATCGTATTCGTTGAAGATGATCAGGATGTTGGCGAGCTGATTGCCGCCTACCTGAACCGCCATGATATAGAGGTGATTGTTGAAAGCCGTGGCGACAGAGCAGAAGCGACTATTGCAGCGTGCATGCCTGACCTGGTGATGCTGGATATCATGTTGCCAGGCAAAGATGGTATGACATTGTGCCGCGATCTTCGCGCCGGAAAAAGCTGGTCCGGGCCGATTGTGCTTCTTACCTCTCTCGACAGTGACATGAACCATATTCTGTCGCTGGAAATGGGTGCCAACGATTACATTCTTAAAACCACGCCACCGGCCGTTCTTCTTGCCCGGTTGCGGCTGCATCTGCGTCAGGCCTCTGGCGGCCAGGGCGAAGAAATCGCCCCCAAAGTCGTCGGTCAGAATGCGCTGCGGTTTGGTACCCTCTCCATTGATCCGGTGAATCGCCAGGTTACGCTCGGGAAAGAAGTGATTGCCCTCTCCACCGCTGATTTCGATCTGCTGTGGGAACTGGCCACGCATGCCGGGTCAATCCTCAACCGTGATGCCCTGCTGAAAACCCTGCGGGGCGTAAGCTACGACGGTATGGATCGCAGTATTGACGTGGCGATTTCACGCCTGCGTAAGAAACTGCTGGACAGTGCCACCGAACCTTACCGCATCAAAACCATCCGCAATAAAGGCTATCTGTTTGCACCGCACGCGTGGGACGCCCAATGAAAAAGCTGTTTATACAGTTCTACCTGTTGCTGTTCGTCTGTTTTCTGGTGATGGCGATGCTGGTCGGGCTGGTTTATAAATTTACTGCGGAGCGTGCCGGTCGTCAGTCGATGGATGATTTAATGAAAAGCTCGCTCTATCTGATGCGCAGCGAGCTGCGGGAAATCCCCCCGCGTGACTGGAACAGGACCATCGAAAATCTGGACCTGAACCTCTCCTTCAAGCTGCATATTGAGCCGATGAGCAAATACCAGCTTGATCCCGTCAACATGCGGCATCTGCGCGCGGGCGAAATAGTCGCGCTGGATGATGAATACACCTTCCTGCAGCATATCCCCCGCAGCCATTATGTGCTGGCGGTAGGTCCTATCCCGTATCTGTTCTATCTGCATGAGATGCGCCTTCTTGATATTGCACTGCTGGCCTTTATCGGTATTTCTCTCGCACTGCCGGTATTTATCTGGATGCGTCCCCACTGGAAAGAGATGCTCCGGCTTGAAACGGCGGCGCAGCGTTTTGGCCAGGGGCATCTGAATGAACGTATCCACTTTGACAGTACCTCCAGTCTGTTACGCCTTGGCGTGGCTTTTAATCAGATGGCGGACAATATCAATACTCTGGTCGCCAGCAAGAAGCAGTTAATTGACGGCATCGCCCATGAGTTGAGAACGCCACTGGTTCGCCTGCGCTACCGGCTGGAGATGAGCGAGAATTTAACGGATGCCGAAGCGGCCGCGTTGAACCGGGATATTGGCCAGCTGGAAGCGCTGATTGAAGAGCTACTGACCTACGCCAGGCTGGATCGGCCTGAAGTAAATCTGAATCTGCAGCCTCTGGATCTGGCTGAGTGGCTGCGCGAGCGCATGGATGATATCCGCTCCATGCAGCCAGATTTTAATGTTGAACTGGACATGCCCCAGCGCTATAACCCAGGTGTGGTTGATACCCGCCTGATGGAGCGGGTTCTGGATAATCTGGTGAATAACGCCCTGCGCTACGCCAGTCAACGTCTGCGTGTAGGGCTGTGGTTTGACGGCGATACCGCCTGTCTGCAGGTAGAAGATGATGGGCCAGGCATTCCGCCGCAGGAGCGCGAGCGGGTTTTTGAACCCTTTGTTCGTCTGGACCCAAGCCGCGACCGTGCCACCGGGGGTTGTGGACTTGGGCTGGCAATTGTCCACTCCATCGCTCAGGCGTTTAACGGCTATGTGCTGATCGAGACCAGCCCGTTGGGCGGCGCCAGCGTTCGCTTTTGCTGGCCAGTTAATTTACCCTTATCCCCTTCACGCGCTGCCTGACAGCGCCCGACCTATTTGCAGGGAGCCCTATGTCATCTGCCTACGCTAATCTGACCCGCACCTTCACTCGCCTTTCGCGCTTCAGCCATCTTTCCGCCATTACCGGCTGGGATATGATGACCATGATGCCGCCAGGGGGCAGCAGCGCCCGCGGTGCCGCGCTGGCTGAACTCAGCGTGTTACAGCATGAGATCCTGACCGCTAAAGAGGTCGGTCAATGGCTGAATGAAGCTGACGAAGCTTCACTGAATGATGTGGAACGCGCCAATCTGTATGAGATGCGACGCGCCTGGGAGCAGGCATCCCTGCTGCCGGCTTCGCTGGTGGAAGCCAAATCGGTTGCCGGTTCACGCTGTGAGCACGCCTGGCGGTCACAACGTCCGGCCAATGACTGGCAGGGGTTTGCGGAAAATCTCAAAGAAGTGGTGAAACTCAGCCGCCAGGAAGCGGAGATCCGTTCTCAGGCCAAAGGCTGCTCCCGTTATGATGCGCTGCTGGACATCTACGAACCGGGAATGACCAGCGCAAAACTCGATGCCACCTTTGGCGAGCTCAAAACCTGGCTGCCTTCACTGCTGCAACGCATTGTGGAGAAGCAGGCTCAGGAGAGCGTTGACGTCCCGGTTGGGCCTTTTGCCGTTGAATCACAAAAGCAGCTCGGCCTGTCGATTATGAAGCAGCTCGGGTTTGATTTTAACGCTGGCCGGCTGGATGTCAGTGCCCACCCTTTCTGTGGCGGCGTGCCGGAAGATGTCCGCATTACTACTCGCTATAATGAAAATGAATTTATCAGCGCCATGATGGGCGTAATCCACGAAACAGGCCATGCCCGCTATGAGCAGAATCTGCCAAAACAGTGGGCAGGACAGCCGGTTTCCCATGCACGCTCTACCGCCATCCATGAATCCCAGAGCCTGTTCTTTGAAAAACAACTTGGCCGCAGCGCAGAATTCCTGAGCCTGTTGCTGCCGCAGGCGAAACTGCTGCTGGGCGATCAGCCTGCGCTGGAAGAGTCGAACTTTATCGCGCTTAATCAGCGGGTAAAACCGGGATTGATCCGGGTTGATGCTGATGAAGTCAGCTATCCGGCGCATGTCATTCTGCGTTATGAGATTGAAAGCGCGCTGATAGCTGGCGAGATTGAAGTCGACGATATTCCAGCTCTGTGGCAGGAGAAGATGCAGTCGCTGCTGGGGATCGACACCACCGGCAATTACCGTGACGGCTGTATGCAGGATATTCACTGGACCGACGGCTCTTTTGGTTACTTCCCTACTTATACGCTGGGAGCCATGTATGCTGCTCAACTGTTCCAGGGCCTTAAAAAAGCGCTACCTCAGGTAAACCAGCTGCTGCTTGAGGGTAATCTGCAACCCGTCTTTGACTGGCTAAACCAGAATATCTGGCAGCACGGCAGTCGCTTCAGCACCCGTCAGCTGATTGAGAATGCAACGGGAGAAGATCTTAACCCGATGTACTTCCGCCAACATCTGGAAAACCGTTACCTCAACGGTCTTTAGGTATCCGGGGAGCAGGCAAACTGCCTGCTCCTGCTGACTGTACAATCCGTTACATGCCGATACCAATCACTCACTGAACGCCCTCAGTCTTTTCCCTATAGTCTCTCTACCGGCCCCGCAGTGGGCTGACAATGAAATAAACATCTGAGGGTTTTGCAATGAAAAAATTATTTGCTCTGGTTGTAGCCGCTGCAATGGGTTTGTCTTCAGCCGCTTTCGCTGCTGAAACCACGGCTGCACCAGCCGCGACTGCTGCTGCAACAACGGCTGCTCCAGCGAACACCACCACCGCTAAGCACCACAAAAAACACCATAAAGCTGCCGTTCAGAAAGCCCAGGCCGCTAAAAAAACGCACCACAAAAAAGTGGCTAAGAAGCCAGTAGCGCAGAAAGCCCAGGCTGCTAAAAAAGTGCACCATAAAAAAGCCACTAAGCCAGTAGCGCAGAAAGCTCAGGCTGCTAAAAAAGTGCACCACAAGAAAGCTACCAAGCCAGTAGCGCAGAAAGCTCAGGCTGCTAAAAAAATGCACCACAAGAAAGCCACCAAGCCAGTAGCGCAGAAAGCTCAGGCCGCTAAAAAAATGCACCACAAGAAAGCCACCAAGCCAGTAGCGCAGAAAGCTCAGGCTGCTAAAAAAATGCACCACAAGAAAGTTGTGAAGAAAGCCGCCGCCCCTAAAGCGTAATTATTGAAGCAGGAGCCAGGCTCCTCCTCAACAGGCATTCACCCGAACACCCGGATATATCCGGGTGTTTCTTTTCTGGAGTAGCGGATGATGGTGCGTCGCTATTTATTCGAAATTATCCTGGTCTTTATGATCCTTTGTGGTGTTGTCGCCGCCAGCTTTTACCTGTAATTTCTGTAGCGTGCTGATATTCCGGATTAAACTCTCTTTTTTCGACTATCCGTCTATAGTTAGTACCGTGCCCTGGTTAACCCCCTACTTATTCTCCACTCAGAGAGAGACATGCGCCTGACAGCTGTTTTTTTAATCGGATGCTTAGCCTTTTCGTTTTACAGTCATGCTGATGAAGATGATGAAAGCCCCAGTGCAGCTGAGGTCAAAACCCTCTTCTTTGGTAAAGACGATCGTAAACCTGTGGCTGATACAGCCAGTCAACCCTGGGAAGCTATCGGCCAACTGGAAACGGCGAGCGGCAACCTCTGTAGCGCTACTCTTATCTCTGAACATCTGGTACTGACTGCCGGACACTGCCTGCTGGCTCCGCCAGGAAAAATTGATAAAGCCGTCGCGCTTCGTTTTATTGCCAATAACCACGGCAAATGGCGCTATGAGATTCATGACATTGAAACGCGCGTGGATCCGGAGCTCGGTAAAAAGCTCAAAGCGGATGGCGACGGCTGGATTGTTCCTTCTTCTGCTGCGCCTTACGACTATGGCTTAATCATCCTGCGCAACCCACCATCAGGCATTACGCCCATCCCGTTATTTGATGGCAGCCGCAGCGATTTAACCAGCGCGTTGAAAGACCAGGATCGTCGGGTGACCCAGGCGGGTTATCCGCTGGACCATCTGGAAGCGCTCTACTCGCACAGTCATTGTCTGGTGACCGGCTGGGCGCAAAAAGGGGTGCTTTCGCATCAGTGCGATACTTTACCGGGTGACAGTGGCTCGCCGCTGCTGATGCAGGTGGATAACGTCTGGCAGTTGATTGCCGTGCAGAGCTCTGCTCCGGCAGCCAAAGATCGTTATGAAGCGGACAACCGGGCTATTGCCGTGACCGCTTTTCGCGATAACCTGGAAGCGCTGGCGCAGGAATAAGCTATACCACTATCTCATCCATAGCCTGCTGAATGCGCTTTTCAGAAACGGGATAAGGTGTGCCTAATTGCTGAGCAAAGTAGCTGACCCGTAGCTCTTCAATCATCCAGCGCACATCCTTAACGTCTTCATCTTCACGCCGGACTGGCGGCAGCTTGTTATACCAACTGCTCCAGGCCTGCTGGATTTTATCCACCTTCAGCATTCTGGCGCGATCGCTGTGGGGATCGACCGGCAGTTTTTCGAGACGGCGCTCAATCGCCTGCAGATAGCGCAAGGTATCTGAGAGGCGTTTCCAGCCGTTCTGCGTGACAAAGCCGCGGTAGACCAGATTATTCAGCTGCTCTTTGATATCAGAAAGCCCCAGCGCCATAGTTATATCCACCCGGCCTTTCAGCCGTTTATTGATGCTGAAAACGGCAGTGAGAATCTGCTCCACCTTTTTCGCGATATCCACTACGGTGTCATTCAGTTCGGCACGCACCTTGTCATGCAGCCTGGTGAATCCCTCTTCCTGCCAGGTTGGCCCGCCATGTTCGGCAATCAGCTTATCCACGCCACAGGCGATACAGTCATCGATCAGATCAAGCACCTTGCCGTAGGGATTGAAATAGAGCCCCAGTTTGGCTTTGTTAGGCAGCTTTTCGTGCAGATATTTTATCGGCGAAGGAATATTCAACAGCAGCAAACGGCGCTGCCCCCGCCACATGGCTTTCTGTTGTTCATGCTGAGAATCGAACAACCTGATCGCCACGCTCTCCTTTTCATCCACCAACGCAGGCCAGGCTTTCACGCTGTAGTTCCCGCGCTTCTGCTCGAAATGGTCGGGCAGGTCGCCGAAGCTCCAGATATGCAGCCCGCTTTGTTCAAGCCCGTCATCCGCTACCAGTGAGAGCGTCTCCTGCACCTTGCCTTTAAGCTGTTGCTTAAGCCCGGCCAGATCCCGCCCTTCACTTAGCTTGCGGTTATTTTCATCCACCACCCTGAAGGTGATTTTCAGATGATCGGGCACCTGATCCCACTGCCAGGCTTCGCGGTCAATGGTGATGCCGGTCATGCGACGGAATTCGCGCTCCAGCGCCTCCAGCAGAGGCAACTCAAGCGGCGTCACGCGGCCCATAAAGGCATCAGCATAATTCGGTGCTGGCACCAGATTGCGGCGAACAGGTTTAGGCAGTGACTTGATCAACGCAATCACCAGTTCACGCCGCACGCCGGGGATCTGCCACTCAAATCCTTTCTCTTCTACCTGGTTCAGTAACGGCAGTGGAATGTGTACCGTTACCCCATCCGCCTCCGTGCCGGGTTCAAACTGGTAGCTCAGCTTCAGCTTAAGATTGCCCTGCTGCCAGAAGTTCGGGTAATCGAGCTTGCTGACGTTGCTGGCGCCCTCTTTAATCAGCATCTCTTTGGCGAAGTTCAGCAGCTCCGGCTTTTCACGCTGGGTCTGCTTCCACCAGCTGTCAAAGTGGCGGGCCGAAACAATGTCATGGGGAATACGCTGGTCATAGAAAGCAAACAGCGTTTCATCATCAACCAGAATGTCGCGGCGTCTGGATTTATGCTCCAGCTCTTCCACCTCTTCCCGCAGCTTAAGGTTGGCGCGGAAGAAAGCATGACGGGTCTGCCAGTCGCCCTCTACCAGCGCGTGCCGGATAAACAGCTCGCGGGACAATGCCGGATCGATCTGGCTGTAGTTCACCTTACGGGCGGCCACAATCGGCAGACCATAAAGGGTCACTTTTTCGCTGGCCATCACCGCCCCCTGGGCCTTCTCCCAGTGAGGTTCGCTGTAGCTACGTTTAATCAGATGCTGCGCCACTGGCTCAATCCATTCCGGATCGATACGGGCGGCAATACGCCCCCACAGGCGGCTGGTTTCCACCAGTTCGGCCACCATGGTCCATTTTGGCGGCTTTTTGAATAAACCTGATCCAGGAAAGATGGAGAAACGGGCATTACGCGCGCCAGTAAATTCCTGCTTATCCGCATCTTTCTGACCAATATGGGACAAAAGACCGGTCAGCAGTGCCGTATGCACCCCCGGAAATCCGCCGGTTCGCTGTTGAGCGGAATGCCCTGCTCACGGACAACCTGTCGCAGTTGGGTATAAATATCCTGCCACTCACGCACCCGCAGGTAGTTAAGGTAATCCATTTTACACATCCGGCGGAACTGGCTGGATGACAGCGCTTTCTGCTGCTCCTGCAGGTAGTCCCACAGATTCACAAACGACAGAAAGTCAGACTCTTTATCAGCAAAGCGGCGGTGTTTCTCATCTGAGGCCTGCTGTTTTTCAACAGGGCGTTCACGCGGGTCCTGAATGGAAAGCGCTGCGGTGATGATCATTACTTCCCGCGTACAGGCATAGCGCTGCGCTTCCAGCACCATTTTGGCCAGACGGGGATCTACAGGCAACTGGGCCAGCGAACGTCCTGAGGGGGTGAGTTTGTAATGCTGATTTTCTGCCTGAGTGATAGCACCCAGCTCTTCCAGCAGTTTTACGCCATCCTGGATGTTGCGTTTATCAGGGGCTTCCACAAACGGGAAAGCACTGATGTCGCCCAGCCCCAGCGCAGTCATCTGTAAAATGACTGAAGCCAGATTAGTACGCAGAATTTCCGGATCGGTAAACTCCGGGCGGCTCAGGAAATCATCTTCTGAATAAAGACGAATACAAATCCCTTCCGACACACGGCCACAGCGGCCTTTACGCTGGTTAGCGGAGGCCTGGGAAACCGGCTCGATCGGCAGACGCTGAACTTTGGTGCGGAAACTGTAGCGGCTGATACGCGCCGTACCCGGATCGATCACATATTTGATGCCCGGTACGGTCAGTGACGTTTCTGCCACGTTGGTCGCCAGCACGATGCGCCGCCCGGTGTGCGACTGGAAGACGCGGTTTTGCTCGGCGTTAGAGAGGCGGGCATACAGCGGCAAAATCTCCGTATGGGCCAGATCCCGGCGATTCAACGCGTCGGCGGTGTCACGTATCTCGCGCTCGCCGCTCATAAAGATCAGGATATCGCCACGGCTCTCATGCCCCAACTCATCGACGGCATCAAAAATGGCCTGAAGCTGATCGCGATCGGTATCCTCAGCTTCTTCCACCACCGGACGATAGCGGACTTCGACAGGGTAAGTCCTGCCTGAGACTTCAATCACCGGCGCATTATGGAAATGCTTTGAGAAGCGCTGCGGATCGATGGTTGCCGAGGTGATGATAATTTTCAGATCCGGACGGCGCGGTAGCAGCTCACGCAGGTACCCCAGCAGGAAATCGATATTCAGGCTGCGTTCGTGCGCTTCATCAATAATGATGGTGTCGTACTGCATTAACAGCCGATCCTGCTGGATCTCCGCCAGCAAAATACCATCAGTCATCAGCTTAACCTGGGTGGTTTCGCTGACCTGATCGTTGAACCGGACTTTATAGCCGATGCAGCCGCCGAGACTGGTTTCCAGCTCATCAGCGATACGATCGGCCACCGTGCGTGCCGCCAGACGTCTTGGCTGCGTATGCCCAATCAACCCGGTAATCCCCCTGCCCAACTCCAGACAAATTTTAGGGAGCTGAGTGGTTTTCCCTGAACCGGTTTCACCGGCGACAATCACCACCTGATTATCGCGGATAGCGTCAGCAATATCCTGCTTCTTCTGACTGACCGGGAGATTTTCAGGATAGCGAATTCTGGGCGTCGCTGCACGGCGCTGCGCTACCCGCTGCTCGGCCTGGGTAATCTGACTTTCCAGCTCTTCCGTAATGGCCTGAAGCGCTGCCGGTTTGGTGACTTTTTTCGCGCCGTGCAGACGTTTTAGTAAACGCTGACGGTCGCGCAACATCAGGGAGTCCAGGCGGGGAAAAAGTTCGGCCAGGGGCGATTGGGGTGTTATCGACATAAGGTTTAAAACTCGCTAGTTGCCGCTATACCGGCATACCACAGGGGATTCGGCTAATAATAATGTTGCGTAGTGTAGCACAGACAACCACTTAGCCATGCCGTGGTAACGCTATGCTTGTTCAGTAAATTCGAACATAGGGCTCAGAATATTGCACTATCACTCAGCAGGGTTTACCCCTAGAGTGTAAATCATTGAGCGGAACCCCTTACGCAGACCAAACAGGAAATTATTATGAGCAACGTTTTAGTTCTGAAATCCAGTATTCTTGCCGGTTATTCACAGTCCAACCAGTTGGCCGATCACTTTGTTGAGGAGTGGAAAGCGGCTCACGGTAGCGACAACATTACTGTGCGTGACCTGGCAGCTAACCCGATTCCAGTGCTGGACGGTGAACTGGTAGGCGCACTGCGCCCTTCAGACGCAACCCTGACTCCACGTCAGCAGGAAGCGCTGGATCTCTCTAACGAACTGATTGCTGAAATTCAGGCGCATGACACCATTGTTATTACGGCGCCAATGTACAATTTCAACATTCCTACTCAGCTGAAAAACTATTTTGACCTGGTTGCCCGTGCTGGCGTGACGTTCCGCTACAGCGAAAACGGCCCTGAAGGTCTGATCACCGGTAAAAAAGTAGTGGTAATCTCCAGCCGTGGCGGCATCCATAAAGATACCCCAAGCGATCTGCTGACCCCTTACCTGAAACTGTTCCTTGGTTTCCTGGGTATGTCAGACGTTGAGTTCGTCTTTGCAGAAGGCATCGCTTACGGTCCTGAAGTGGCGACCAAAGCAGCCAATGATGCGAAAGATGTGCTGAAGCAGATCGTTGCTGCATAAGTGACAAACGATAACAATGTGCAACCTGTGAAATCAGAGTTGTAGTTCAGAATTTTGAACACCTTGTTACGTGAAAAAAGCCGGGGTCAGTTTTCTGACCCCGGCTTTTGTTTTAACTTCTTACTAAATTTTTTTATCAGGCGGCGTAGATAGAGGCTTCAGTAGTAAGTGTGTAAATACCTGCGGCTACTCCGGGGAAGCATCCTGATTACGGTGTCAGTGTAATAACGTGACTAGTGATATCCGGCTTAGTCTTAATGATCCCCTGCTGCAGATACCAGTCAGCGATATGCTCGATATGAGCAATTGCGCTGGCATCCACTGGCGTGACAGGGACGGTGTTCACCCTGCCCAGCTGCTCAGCCAGCCCTTCTCCTGTCTGCCCCATCTGTTTTGCCCAGATTTTCCCTGCTTCAGGTTGATGAGTTTTTGCCCAGCTGTTCTCCTGCTGCAATACCGCGTAGACCCACTTCAGCACTTCCGGATGCGCCCGGGCGAAGTCGTCACTCACAAAGTATCCCGCTGCATTTTCTGATTCGATCTCTTTACCATTTACCAGCAAGCGCGCGTCGTAGCTCTGTTTCGCCAGGGACAGGAAAGGATCCCAGATTGCCCAGGCATCGATATGCCCGCCAACAAACGCGGTGCCTGTATCAGAGGGGCCAAGATAGACTTTTTGCACGGCATCTTCCGGAATACCCGCGCTGCTGAGCGCTCGTGACAGCAGGTATTCGCCGGTTCCCCCTTTATTCACCGCCACTTTTTTACCGCGCAAATCCTTCAGTGACAGGATGTGGCTCTCATTGCGCACCACAATGCCTTCACCGTTCTCAGGCATCGCCTGATAAGCAAAAAAGCGCAACGGCAAACCGGCAGCGATGGCGGTCACAAAGGCGGTGGAACTTCCGGTAGTGAGATCTATCGCTCCGGCATTGAGCGCTTCATAGGCCGGTGCGGCAGCGGAAAACGGCCCTGCCCACTCCACTTTGATATTGTGCGCTGCCAGCGTTTTCTCCAGCGTGCCCTTCTCTTTAGCCAGCGCCAGATCGGTTGGGCCGCGCAAAAAGCCGATACGCAGGGTGATGTTTTCAGCGGCCTGAGCCGCGCTGATGCAGAGCAATAAAGCAGCGCAAGCAGAACGGATTATGGCTTTCATGCGGTTCTCCGGTGGGAAACGTTAACGGCGGCAGGAATAAATCCAACCGCAAACAGGTCGTCTGCTTGTTGTTGTTGTTCAGCGATCAGACTTTCATCCGCGGGTGTTATGCCCCAGGGACGGGCGCGAAGTGTTCTCTGCCACTCTTCAGCGGTGATGGCCGAATTGAGGTGTTGCGTGAGTAGCTGTGCGGCGGATTCGATATTGGAAGCTATCCAGTTATCGTTAAGCCGTAGCTGCTCAACAATCCAGGCAGCAGCCTGCGGATAGCGTGCTGGCCAGTCGCTACGAGTCCAGAACAGGGAACGGTTAGTAATTTCATCGCCCACGCTGACGGAGGTTTTTATCCCCTCATGCTTACGGGCGTGCGTCAGCCAGGGATCGATTGCCAGCCAGCCATCGATTTCCCCGCTAAGCAGTGCATTCAGCGCCGCTTCGCCCTGTATATCCACCAGTTCCACATCACTGCGGCGTAATTGCTTTTTTTGCAGTAATCGCGCGAGGAAGTGGTCGGTAAAAGACCCGATCATCGCTGCTAAGCGCGCGCCTTTAAGCCGGGACAAATCCCGGTTCTGATGAGTCAGCAATGCACAGCTTGCATCACGCGAGGGGGAACTGGCGAGATAGGCAACATCCAGCCCGCCTGCCTGGGCGCTGATCGGTGGCGTTGAGCCGGTGCCCACCACATCCAGCTCGTTGCGCGCCAGCCATTCCCCGCTGCGTGCGCCCTGGGTGTAATCGGTCCAGGCCAGGGTCCATTTTTGTTCAGCGGCAGCGCTTTCAAGTACCCCGCGATGGCGCAAAATAAAGAGCGAAAGATTACTGGGATGACTGCCAATACGGATCTCCATTACTCTTTCTCTCCCATCGGGCGATCCCATAAATTGCCCCAGGTGAAACTGTTATCGGGCTGTGAGTTAAGGGTGTTGAGATCGAGAAGCGGCATCACCAGTTCGCTGAAGCGATAAGCTTCTTCCAGCAGTGGGAAGCCAGACAGGATGAACACTTCAACCCCGGCTTCCTGATAGGCGCGCAGGGTGCGTTCCACCGTTTCCGGGCTACCGACGATGGCGGTGCCAGGACCCGGCCTTACCAGCCCGATCCCTGCCCAGAGGCCGGGATAAATCTCTAACTCGCGTGGATCCTCAGGCTTGTGATTGTTATGCAACGCACTCATCCGTGACTGGCCGACAGAGTCAGATCCCCTCGCCAGTTTCTGCCGCGCACCTGTCGCTTTCTCATCCATAGTCTTATACAACGCCTCTACCGCCTGCCATGCCAGCGCATCGGTTTCACGCACAATCACATACAGACGAATACCATAACGCAGCTTCCGGTCATGCTTTTCCGCACGCGCTTTTACCTGCGCGATTTTTTCCGCAGCCTGCGGTGGCGTTTCACCCCAGGAGAGATAGGTATCAATATGTCTGGCTGCCACTTCCTGTGCGGCATCAGAGGAACCGCCAAACCACAGCGGTGGCGGCGGATAACCGCCATTGCCCAGCGCCAGTTGTGCATTATCAACGTGGATATGCTCACCTTCAAAGCTCACTGGCTGCTCCGCCAGTAGTGGACGTAGCACCTGTAGAAACTCATCGCTCAGGTCATAGCGCGCATCGTGGTCGAGGTGCAGCCCATAAGCGCCGAGGGTGTTCTTATCGCCACTGACCACGTTTAACAACACGCGCCCTTTCGAGAACTGATTAAAAGTCACCGCCATCTTCGCCAGTAACGTAGGCGAAATCAGTCCTGGCTGAATGGCGATAAGGAATTTCATGCGTTCGGTGTGGGAGATCAAAGAGGCGCCAAGTATCCAGGGATCATGCGCTCCGGTTGCCAGCAATGCGCCAGTAAAACCAAGGTGATCCACCGCCCGGGCAACCTGCTGAAAATAGGCATAGTTGACCTGGCGACTGCCAGAGGAGGTCCAGGGTTGCGGCCCGTCGGGGGCGGTGAGATACCAGTAAATTTCCATTCAGTGATCCTGTGTGGTTAAAAAACGCATTACAGGATTAACAAAGGGTTGTTACCGGGGGAAATGCATAAAATAGAAAAGCTTATAAGAAATTCACCTCAGGAGTCCCTTCTCCCACCTTTATTCATTTTCGCAAAAGCTTAGTGCAATTCCTTGGTTCAACTGACTGGTGTCGTACCTGATGATGAAAACCGTTCGCCTGTTCATTAAAACATAGGGTATTCAGTATGAAGACGCACGTACACTTGCAGGCATTAAGCTTAGCCCTGCTGACAGGGATTTTTAACGCAAACGCAGCGGATACGCCGGTTAAAGGCGGCACGCTGGTTTATCTCGAACAACAGGCACACACCAATCTCTATCCTCCGGCCGGGGGCTTCTATCCCAACGGCGGCATTCTCAATCAGATCACCGATAAACTGACGTGGCAGAATCCCAAAACGTTACAGGTTGAGCCGTGGATAGCCGAAAGCTGGAGCAGTAACGCCGATAAAACGGAATACACCTTTAAAATACGTCCCGGTGTGACCTTCTCCGATGGCACCCCTTTAGATGCGAATGCGGTGGCGAAAAACTTTGATACCTACGGGCTGGGCAATAAAGTTCAGCGGCTGCCGGTTTCTGAAGTAATTAATAATTATGAGCGCAGTGAGGTTGTGGACCCGCTGACGGTGAAGTTCTATTTCAAAAAACCTTCGCCCGGCTTTTTACAGGGCACAGCCACCATCGGCTCGGGACTGGTTTCCCTCAGTACATTACAGCGCACATTTGACCAGCTGGGAGACGCGCGGCATATCATTGGCTCTGGTCCCTTTGTGGTCAGTAATGAAAAACTCGGTCGTGAAGTCGATTTAACCGCACGTAAAGAGTATCAGTGGGGACCGAAGAACCTTGCCCAGCAAGGCCCGGCTAATCTCGACGGCATTAAATTTATTGTCACCCCAGAAGACAGCGTGCGTATCGGCGCACTGCTGGCGGGCCAGGCCGACTTTATCCGCCAGGTTCAGGCCTATGACGAAAAACAGGCACAGCAGCAGGATTTCCCGATTTACGCGGCACCTACGCGCGGTGTGAATGACAGCATCAGTTTCCGCCCTGACAACCCGCTGGTGAGTGATATCAACGTGCGCCAGGCGCTGCTGCACGCCACCAACGCCCAACAGGTGGTGCAAACGCTGTTCTCGCCAAACTATCCTCAGGCAACCTCGGTCATTGCTGAGTCGGCAGCCGGTTATGTCAATCTTGCCGACAAGCTGAAATACGATCCCGCGCGCGCAAAGCAGTTGCTTGATGAAGCAGGCTGGAAAGCCGGCAGCGATGGCATTCGCGAAAAAGAGGGCAAAAAACTCACGCTTACCGTCTATGAATCTCTGCCTCAGCCGCAAAATAAAGAGGTGCTGCAACTGCTGGCGCAGCAGTGGCGTCAGGTGGGCGTGCAGCTGGTGGTGAAAGCCGGAGATGCTGGTAGCCGTACTTTAGACAACCTCGATCCGCTTAAAACACCCCTTACCGTTTCTGAAGTTGGCCGTGCCGATCCTGACGTAGTGAAAAGCATGTTCTACCCCAGCAACCGTGATGCGCTACTGCAAAAAGGCGGCTCAAGCGAAAAGGTGCAGAACTTCCGTGATGACAAGCTCAACGCGCTGCTGGTTGGGATCTCTGCCGAGGTCGATCCAGCGAAACGGCTGGCCATTACCGGTGAAGCCCAGCGCTATCTGCTCGATCAGGCCTATGTCATCCCCATCTTTGAAGAGCCACAGGTTTTTGCTGGCGCGCCCTGGCTGAAAGGCATCAGTTTTGAGGCTGTAGGTCGCCCGTCATTTTACGGTGCATGGCTGGAAAAACATTAAGGCAGGTTGATGATGCAAGGTTCACTGCTGAGAAGAATGGGTCAGAGTCTGCTGGTGCTGTGGGCCGCCTTTACCCTGTCGTTCCTGCTGTTACAGGTTCTGCCTGGCGATGCGGTGCTGATCAAGTTTCAGAATCCCGATCTGGGCTTAAGCCCGGATCAGATTCGTGAGATGCGAACAGCCTATGGCGCCGATAATCCACTGTGGCAGCAGTATCTACATACGCTGTTGGCGATGCTGCGCGGTGATTTTGGCTATTCAGTACAGGCTGGCGTGGCGGTAAGCGATCTGCTCGCCAGCAATCTGCCTGCCACGCTGCAATTAGCTCTGCTGGGCTTTTCTCTTGCCACCCTGCTTGCCTTTGCGCTGGCTGCACTTTCACGCCTGCCTGCCCTGCGCCTGTTGCGTGCTTTGCTCCAATCGCTGCCCGCGTTGTTTATCTCACTGCCGACTTTCTGGCTTGGCATCGCCCTGATCCAGCTTTTCTCTTTTCAGCTGCATCTGATCCCCGTTATCAACCCAACGGCAATGCAGGCGTTGATCCTTCCGGCCATTACCGTGGCAGTCCCCATATCGGCACCGCTGGCGCAAATTTTGCTGCGCAGTATCGATCAGGTTTCTGTACAGCCTTTTGTGGCTGTGGCCCGTGCCAAAGGTGCCAGCGAAAGCCATGTGCTCTGGCGTCATGTTATGCGTAACGCCTTATTACCGGTGTTGAATGTCGCAGGTCTGCTGCTCGGTGAGCTGATAGTAGGCGCGCTGATCACCGAAACGGTGTTTGGCCTGAGCGGGATCGGCCAGCTGACTCAGCAGGCGGTGAATAATCAGGATGTCGCCGTGTTACAGGCTGTGGTCATGATTTCCGCGCTGGCCTTTGTGCTGATAAATTTGCTGGTTGACCTGCTGATGCCGCTGTTCGATCCGAGACTGCAAACTTTAAGCGGAGGAACTCAATGAGCCTGATCAGCTACACCACTGAACGGCAGATTAACCGGGGAGCGCGGCCACAACGTGCGTGGAACATACAGCCCGGTTTGTGGCTGGCCTGGGCGGTTATGCTGCTGGCAGTGCTGGCAGCCTTTGCGCCGGGTTTGTTTACCCATTACAGCCCGACGGAGGGGATTGCTGGCGCACAGCGTTTAGCGCCGCAGGCCGCATACTGGCTCGGCACTGACCAACTGGGGCGCGATCTTTTTACCCGTATTATTTACGGCTCCGCTCAATCTCTCTCTGCTGCCGTTGCGGCAGTGGCGATGGGATTCATCGGCGGCGCGACGCTTGGCGTGCTGGCCGGTGCGACAGGCGGAAGAACCGAAAACCTGTTGATGCGTCTGGTGGATGTGCTGCTGTCCATTCCGTCGCTGCTGCTCTCCCTTAGCATTCTCATCCTGTTGGGTTTTGGCACCGTACACGCCGCGCTCGCCGTCGGCATTACGTCAATTGCCAGTTTTGCCCGGCTGGCCCGCGGTGAAGTTGTGCGCGTCCGGCGCAGCGAATTTGTTGAAGCGGCTTACGGCAGCGGCGGCAGCTTCTGGCGCGTGCTGTGGCGTCACATCCTGCCCAACTCGCTAACGGCCGTGGTAGCTTTTGCTGCATTGCAATTTGGTCAGGCCATTCTGGCGCTCTCCACCCTGAGTTTTCTCGGCTACGGTACGCCGCCGCCTGCTCCGGAGTGGGGATTGCTTATCGCTGAAGGGCGCAACTATCTGGCCACGGCGTGGTGGCTGACTACGTTCCCCGGCATCGTAGTGGTAGCGGTGGTGCTGGCCGCTAATCGCATCAGCCGTCAGCTTGCAGGAGATGATGCATGAACGCCTTGTTGAAAGTTGGAAACCTCACCCTGAGCTACAGCCAGCGCGGTGCATGGCGCGAAGTGGTGCACAACGTAAGCTTTGATTTGCAACCTGGTGAAATGGTGGCGCTGGTGGGCGAATCCGGTTCCGGCAAAACCACGACCGCGCAGGCAATTATTGGTCTGCTGGCAGAGAATGGTCGCCGGGACAGCGGCAGGATCGTGCTGAACGGTACGGATATCGCTGGCTGGTCTTCTAAACGCATGAACAACCTGAGGGGCGTGAGCATCAGCCTTGTCCCGCAGGACCCCGGCAACTCACTGAATCCGGTAAAAACTATCGGCGATCAGGTGGCTGAGATACTCCACCTCCATCAAAAAATGAGTAAAGCCGATCGTCGGCAGCGCGTACTGGCGTTGCTGGAAAAAGTGGGTTTAAGCCATCCTGAACAGCGGATGAAGCAGTATCCTCACCAGCTTTCTGGCGGGATGAAACAGCGCGTACTGATCGCTATCGCCCTCGCCCTGCGCCCACAAATCATCATTGCTGACGAACCCACCAGCGCCCTGGACGTGACGGTGCAGAAGCGAATCCTCGATTTGCTGGATGTGCTGCGTCGCGAATCAGGCACGGCGGTATTGTTTGTGACCCACGATTTGGCACTGGCCGCCGAGCGAGCCGATCGTCTGCTGGTGTTTCGTGATGGTGAGATTCAGGAACAGGGGCTGGCTGCGCAGGTGATCAACGCACCGCAGCATTCTTACACGCGTCAGCTATTACGGGATGCAGCACCCGGAGAAATAGCCCTGCCCACGCCCGACACTTTCTCAACGCCCGCCATCCAGCTGAGCGCGATTAACAAACAGTTCTCGCTGGGTAAACAGCAGTTAACGGTAGCGAAGCAGGTGAACCTTAAGGTTGCGCGTGGAACCACACATGCGCTGGTAGGCGAATCTGGCTCCGGCAAAACCACGCTTGCACGCATTTTGCTTGGCTTTGAAAAGGCCGACAGCGGCCAGGTGTTGATTGAGGGTATTGATGCCGGTGCCCTGCGCGGTGAAGCGTTGCGCCAGCTGAGGCGGAGAATTCAGTTTGTTTATCAGAACCCTTTCGCCTCGCTCGATCCCCGCCAGTCGCTTTTCGCCATTATTGAAGAACCGCTACGCAACTTTGAAAAACTGAATGCCGCTGAGCGGCGTCAGCGCGTTGAAGAAGTGGCAGAACGCGTGGCGTTGCCATTGACGCTGCTTAGCCGCAGGCCGCGTGAACTTTCGGGTGGTCAGCGTCAACGCGTGGCTATTGCGCGTGCGCTGATCCTGCAACCGCAGATTCTGGTGCTGGACGAAGCCACCTCGGCGCTTGATGTCACGGTACAGGCGCAAATCCTCCAGTTGCTGCAAACGTTACAGCGCGAGCTGGGATTGACCTATCTGTTTATCACCCACGATCTCGCCACGGTACGTCGCCTCGCGCACAGCGTCACTGTACTGCGCGCGGGTGAAGTCGTGGAACAAGGTGACACTGTCACTCTGTTCAGTGCACCACAACACCCTTATACCCGGTCGCTGATCGAGGCTATTCCCACTTTTTATCCGCAGGTTTTGGAGTCTGCATAATGCAAAAACGCAGTGCGTTTTGCGGCTTAGGATGCACCGGCGCTGTTACGGCTTCTGTGCTGGCCCACACGCTGAGTTCCCCTGAACTGATTGCCGCTACACCCGCCGTTGCGTAATGGATAAAGCTTAACTGGAGAAAACTATGTCTCAATCTACCGATTTACTGGCTCAGATCGCCGATATCGATCCCGCGTCGGAACTGGCGCAGGCTCGCGAGCAGCGCCATGCTGCCACCCAACATGCGCAAGGCAGTTATGACCTGCTGTTTAATGAAGATGATGAAGATTTTCCGCTACAGATCCGTATCGCGATAGCGGCACAGGTTGCCTCCTGGCAGGGCTCTTCTCGTCTGGAGTCGCACTATAAGCAACAATTAAAACAGCCTCCGCACGACGAAAAGTTGACCGCCGGGCTCGCTTTTGCCGAACTGCTTAGCCTGCACCCTGTAGACGCCACACCGGAGCATATCAACGAGCTGCAAGGTGCAGGCTGGACCCCACGCGGCATCATCACGCTGGCGCAACTGATCGCTTTCGTCAGTTTCCAGAGCCGGTTGCTGGCGGGGTTTCGCCTGCTTGAGGGAGAAGAAACCGCCGAACAGCCACAGGCAGCAGCCGGCAAGTGGCACAATGCCCCCCGCACCGCCAGCGGCAAAACGGCCCTCACCGCCTTTACCCAGCAGGAACTGGGTTGGGAACCCTGGCTGGCAGCGGAGCCACTCAGTGCTTTTAGCGAGGATGAGCAGGCAATACTGAAAAAAACGGTCACAGCGATTCTGATTATTTCCGCCTGCTGGCGCTTAATCTGCCCTTGCTGGAGCAGCGGACGTTAACAGACAAAGGCATTTTTTATACTTCGGGTGGGTTATCACGTGCTGAGCGTGAATTGGCAGCCACGGTGGTAAGCAAAGTTAACGGCTGTATTTATTGCGCCTCGGTTCACGCACGCAAAGCCAGCCAGCTGTCGAAAGATGACGCTGCGGTGCAACACCTGTTGGATGTCTCGCCGGGTGAAGAACTGACGCAGGGGCAGTCGACACGCTGGGCCGCCATCATCGATCTAGTGGCAACGCTCTCAGTTACCCCCACTTCGACCAGCCTGAAACAGTTACAGACGCTACGCGATCAAGGGTTGAGCACGCTGGAATTGCTGGATGTTATTCAGTCCGCCGCTTTCTTTGCCTGGGCTAATCGCCTGATGCTGACGCTGGGCGAACCCTTCTTAGCGGAATAACGCATCATGCCCGGAATCGTCAGTCACCAAAATAATGGCACAGAAAGCGACATTGTATCCGTCAAAACAAGGAGTTAAGAGATGGCTTTATCTGCACCCGTTGCCCGCCTCGATCATGTAGTTATCAATGTTTCAGATCGTCTGGATCAGGCCAGCGCGCAGTTTAAGCGACTGGGCTTTCAGCTCACCGAACGCGGCCACCATACCCTCGGCTCCAGTAATCATCTGGCGGTGTTTGGCGATAATTACCTTGAACTGCTGGGCTTTGAAGCCGGGCGTGGCGAACTGCGCAAGGATCTCTGGCAGTCGCCGCCGGGGCTCAGCGGTTTAGTCTGGAAAACCGAGGATGCCGCAGCGGTATGGCGTTATCTGGAGAGTAAGGACATCGACGGTGAACCGCCAGCCAGCTTTTCCAGGCCAGTGCTCTTACCAGATGGCGAGGAAGACCAGGCGCGTTTTCAGACCGTGCGCTTACGCCCGACGCTGGTGCCGAACGGGCGCAGCTTTTTTTGCCAGCATGAAACACCGCATGCAGTGTGGCAGGATGCGTGGCGGCAGCATCCGAATGGCGTGACGGATATCGTGGAATTTGTGGTGGTAGCCCAGGATCCCGCCTCAGCAGCACTGCCCTACAGCCGTTTGTTTGGCCCTGAAAGGGTGACAGCCTGTGATGAAGGAGCTTTTGTATTAAAAGCAGGGGTTGCGACGGTGCGTTTTGCCTGTACAGACTATGTTATACAACGTTTCGCAGGCTTGCCGCTGGATTACAATGGCAGCGCGCGAATGGCGGGTTTAAGTCTGCGCAGCAAAAGCCTGTCAGATGTTAAAGCTTGTTTAACCGCAGTCGACGTCCCGTTCCAGGAAGATGAGCACGCGATCGTTGTCGACGCAGAACACGCATTTGGTGTGGCGTTAAGATTTCAGCAGTAGTTTTGATAAGGGCGGTATTCATTATTACCCGCTACACCTTACGGCAGTGTTTCACCTCTCCTGTGAAACACTGCCGTCAGTATTAAGGAAGTTCTGCCCTTAGCTCATCATATGCAATCATTACATGTTCACAGAAAGCCGGGCGGGCAGTAAGGCGCCTGTAATAAGCCTGTACATATGGAAGGGCCTTCCGTTCAATATGGATATCATAATAACGGTAAAGTACATGACCGAACTGGATGTCTGCCAGAGTCAGCTTATCCCCTGCTAAAAAGTCGTGTTTCCCCAGACGTTCCTCTGCAATCTGAAGTTTTGTCTCAAAATAATCGACTGCTGACCTGATAGCACCAATATCCTGTTTATCTGCTGGAGTGCGAACAACTCGCCAGAATATCGGGGCAGTAAATGCCTGAGCGATGTTCAACTTTGACCACTCCGCCCATCGATCAACATCGGTTTTAGCTAACAGTTCAGCGGGCCAGAAGCTGTCAGCGCCATACCGGTTAGCCAGGTAACGTAAAATGGCTCCGGTTTCCCATAGTGGAGGATTGGAGCCATCCTTTAATATCGGCACGGTACGGTTGGGATTAAGGGCATAAAACTCATCAGAGTCTGTACCAGCATATTTATGGCCTACATCGTGACGTTTGTAAGGCAACCCCATTTCCCCTATACACCACATCAGGGCCTGCACGTTCGATGAAGTTTTCCTTCCCCATATTGTTAGCACGTATTACTCCTGTGTGGGCGGGCAAATTAAATCAGCCAGTGTTCTCAATGACACTATCTGATCATTCACATGGCAATCAACCCTGAAGGACAAGAACTCAGCATTTATACCGGGCATCGCTTTGGCGGGGTTTTCTCTGGCTATTCAGCAAGCGACCGGGTAAACCTGACCTGCGAGTTCAACACCTTTATCGCCTGCCGGTAGGTCATGCCTTTTCGAAATAAACCCGCCGTCCCCAGGATAAACATGTCAACGTCATCAAACAGCTCCCGCACAACCTCCGGGGATATCGCCCCATCAATAGCGATAAGCGCGGAGCTGTTTTGCTGCTGCAACAACGCCCTCAGACGGTGAACCTTACTCACTGAGGCTGCAATAAACGGCTGCCCTGCAAAGCCTGGATCTACCGACATCACCAGCACCACATCAACAACATCCAGCACTTCTTCGAGGAGACTCAGTGGCGTCCCCGGATTAAGAGCCACACCCGCTTTGATTCCCCTGGCGCGGATGTGACTTAATGTGCGATGCAGATGGAGAGGCGCTTCGGCATGCACATAGATCAGGCTACAGCCAAGGTCAGCAAAACGATCGATGTAAGGATCCGGATTGGTCACCATCAGATGGACGTCGTAAGGCAGCGTGGTCAGTTTCGCCACCGCTTTGATATCCTCCGGACCCAGAGCGAAATTGGGAACAAAATGACCATCCATCACATCAATATGAAACAGCGAAGCGCCGGCCTCTTCCAGGCTCGCCAGCTCTTCAGCCAGCCGGGAAAAATCCACGCACATCAGCGACGGGCAAAATTGCTTACTCATTTTTGCTCCTTTTCAATATCCGTAATCATTTCCAGCCGCTGCTGATGGCGGCCACCGTCAAACTGCGCTTCCAGCCAGGCATCAACAATCATCATCGCCAGCCCGGAGCCTGTCACTCTTGAACCCAGAGCCAGCACGTTCGTATTGTTATGCTCACGAGAGAGCCGGGCCGAATAGGGTTCACTGCAAACCACTGCCCTGATCCCATTCACTTTATTGGCCGCGATGGAAATACCAATGCCTGAGCCACATATAACGATGCCGCGATCGGCTTCCCCGCTGGCAACAGCCCGGGCAACAGCTCTGGCGTAAAGCGGATAATCCGTTCTGGCCTCGCTGTCCGTGCCATAAAAAATAACGGTGTGACCACGGTTAATAAGATGTTCCGTGATGGCCTGTCTGAGAATTAAGCCGACATGATCGCAACCCAACGCAATGTTCATTGTTTCTCCCTTTAATGTTGAACAGTTCCAGTAGCGGATGACTTCAGCAGTCCGCTATTTTCCTTCGGTATCTGCAAATAGATCTTCCAGGCTTGATTTAATCAGGGTGACATGCGGGCCATAGATAATCTGAACCCCTTTGTCTTTACGAATGACGCCTTTGGCACCACTCCTTTTCAGGACATCGTCATCCACACATTCTTCATCGATCACGGTGATCCGCAGACGCGTGGCACAGCAGTCAATATCCACGATATTAGTCACCCCACCCAACCCGGAAATAATCAATTCCGGGACTGACTCAGCGGGATTATTTTGCTCATTCCTGGCAGCCAGATCTTTACGTGTATAAAGTTTTGTCTCCCGGGCATCATCCTCCCGGCCCGGCGTTTTGAAAGCCAGACGGTTGATCAGGAAACGGAAGCTGAAGTAATAAACCGGGAATAAGGGGATACCAATCAGAATGGCATTCACCCAGTGAGTTTTCGCATTGCCCTGCATTACGCCAAACAGCACGAAATCAATCAGGCTGCCTGAAAAAGTTTGCCCGACGCCCACGCTAAACAGGTGGCAAAACATAAATGATAATCCGGCCAGGAGGCAGTGCAGGACATAGAGCAAAGGTGCGGCGAACAGGAAAGAGAATTCGATCGGTTCGGTGATTCCTGTCAATACCGCCGTCAGCGTGGCTGAGAGCAACAGGCCCATCACCAGCCGGCGTTTTTCAGGCCTTGCGGTATGGTAAATGGCCAGGGCCGCACCAGGAATGCCAAACAGATAGAACGGGAACTTACCGGCCATAAAGCGGGTAGCTTCAACCGAAAATTGCTGTGTAGACGGGCTGGCCAGTTCGGCAAAGAATATATTTTGCGCACCAAAGACGGCTATTCCATCGATAATGGCGGTTCCACCAATACCTGTCTGCCAGAAAGGCATATAGAACACGTGATGCAAACCAAAAGGGATCAGCGCTCGTTCAATCAGCCCGTAAATAAAGGTTCCGGCATAACCGGCACTGTTAACCAGCGCACCTAAATGCAGAATGCCGTTCTGGATAGCGGGCCAGATAAAAAACATCAGGATCCCCACGCCCAGATAGCTGACCGCTGAGATGATGGGAACAAAGCGCGTACCGCCAAAAAAGGACAATGTCGCCGGAAGTTCAATCCGGTAATAGCGATTATGCAGGGCTGCCACACCCAGTCCGGCGATAACCCCACCAAATACCCCCATCTGCAAAGAGTGAATGCCAAGTGTTAAGCCAAGCGATCCGTCGGGTAAAACTCCCGGCACCAGCATGCCTTTGATTTCCAGCATGGCGTTTATAGTGGCATGCATAATCAGGAAGCCTATTGCTCCCGAGATGGCCGCCACGTCCTTCTCTTTTTTTGCCATTCCCATGGCCACACCAATGGCGAACAGCAGCGGCAGATTAGAAAAAACCACGCTGCCAGCACTTTTCATCACAGTCAGCAAAGCGTGAAGTATCGTCTCATCGCCCAGCAGAGCACGCAGTCCATAAGAGTCAATTGTGGTGGTATTGGTGAATGAGGCACCGATGCCCAGCAACAGCCCGGCGACCGGAAGTAGCGCAACAGGCAGCATAAAGGCGCGACCTATCCGTTGCAGAATGCCAAAGTTGAGGTTTATTTTCATGTTTTCGCTTCCCTGAGGTTATGCCATCCATTTATTTAGCAGGCGAGCATCAAAATTATTTTGACTATCGCCCAGCGACTTCACGAGGCAAATTATTAATGTGAAGAAAGAAGAAAAGCAACAGCCTCAGGCGACCTGCATCACAAAATAAATATTTTCTGTAAACTTCCGGAATGGGGAAGTTAATTGATCATGTTAGACGGACCCATAACCATTAATAAAAAACAGATTTAATTACGGAGGTGATATTTAAAAATCACGTTAAAAAATTTAGTTATAAATTAATAACAATCGTATCGGGGCTTTTTATTTTGGATAATCAGAGATTGTGATAAGATTTTTTCATGATTATCAGCAGGGACCTGGTATAACTCAATGAATGACAAGAAAATATCCACTCAGGGAATGGAAAGTGCATTGGCTACAGGCGCAAGAATTAAAATGTCTTTGTCCCAGCTCAATGCCACAGAACGCAGAATTACTGAATGGCTGATTACTAAAGGCAATATCACGGGAAACACCAGTTTGCGTGAAGTTGCTGTAACGCTTGGTGTCTCTGAACCTTTGCTGGTTAAAGTGGCCAAGAAGATAGGCTTTTCAGGTTATCGCGAGTTACGCAGCGCCCTGCACGACTATTTCAGCGTACTGCCCTATGAACGTGAAGAGGAGATTACGGAACATGACAGTCTGGATACGGTATTAAATAAAGTTTTTTCAAACAGCATTCAGGCATTGAAAGAAGCCCGCTCGGTGGCTGATACCTCGGTGATAAGCAAAGCTGCACGGATGATTTTTCAGGCGCGGAGGGTGATTATTTTTGGCGTTGGGGGCTCTGCATCGGTAGGCCTGGATTTTGAGCACAAACTTCTGCGGATCGGCATCCTTAGCCATACCTACAGCGATCACCACCTGATGCTGATGGCAGCCAGCCAGTTTGATCACCAGGATGTGGTTGTAGCAATATCCCAGACTGGCGACACCCTGGAGATGATCAACGCCGTTAAAACGGCGCGCTCGCATCAGGCAAAGGTTGTCTGCATCACCAAAGACGAGGGTACCCCACTTTCACAGTGTGCCGATCTCGCCATTTTCAGCCCCTCAATGGGCGGCCCGCTGCTCGGTCAGAATGCTGTGGCCAGGGTGATTCAGCTTAACCTGCTGGACAGCCTGTTTATTGCTATCCTGCTGGAAGATTTCCCGAACAATAGCGAAAAACTGGCACGAGGACTGGAAATTGTCAGCCCGCTGCATGGTGGTGTTAAGTCATCCTGTTAAGGCGATTTTTTTAGCCACTGTCCGTTAATGCCCCTGACGTACTCTCCGGGGGCTGCACGTTCTACCAGCTTTTGTCCGGCAATCCGCCCTACTTCGGCCGTGGTCAGATTATTGCGCTGCGCCAGCGTCTGATAGTGCTGCATCCGCCCCTGATTGATACGTACCACCAGGGCCTGAGTGTCTGGGTCCTGCTTAAGAGGCGCGATATAGCCTGACAGGGTTTCCCCTACCAGCCCCTGCTGGCGTGCCTGATCCAGCGTCACCGCCAGGGCGGCGGGTGACAGCAATAAAAGGGCTACCACAAGGCTTTTTAGCTGTTTCATTCTCGTCCCCTCAGAACAGATCGCTCTGGTTTTTTAACAACGCCTCAACATCTTTATCCACCTTGATATGAATTTCATGCTCAATTTTGACGTTCATATTGATGGTGATCGGTTCCTTTGGGGCTGCGACTTCGATGCGGGGAACACAGCCGCTGAGCAACAGTATTCCGGCGGGCATCAGCAGGCTAATGCGTATCATTGATCGTTTCCTTGTGCGTCGGCAGCGCGGCATTTTGCTCTATCCAGGATTGCAAATTATCGCCAAAGCGCAGGCTGCGCCAGAGTTGAAAGAGATTTTCCTGCTGCGTGTAGTTAAGCGACACGCGCTGATTTTTATCGCTGAATCGGCTGGTGCCATTGACCTCAGCCTTCAGGGTCAATCCGCCGAGATTATCGATGTCCAGGGTGGCCCAACTGCGCGAAATCTCCATGTAACGCAGCCAGTCCATCGCCGCCCCAGCCGCAATGTTACTGCTGGCGATGGCATCGGCGAAGTCCTTATCCAGCCTGACCGTCAGCGGGCCGCTGTTGGCTATCCACCCGTCTTTAATCAGCCAGTGCGGATTGTTCAGCCATAACGGCAGTGCCCCGTTGATATGGCCGGACATGGCAATCTGTTTGGGTTTTAACGCCGTGACCAGTTCGCTCATGCTGATATTGTTCAGCCTTAGCGTGGCCGCTTCCGTCTGCGGAACCTGCAAACTTTCCAGGCTGAGTTGCCCACCCAACACATCCACAGCCACGTTGCTCAGGCGCAACGGCTGACGGTCGTTCCACGGGTACCAGCCCTGGAGATCTGCGTTGATATTGTGCAGGGCAAACTGATTGCGGACCTCTTTGATCCGCAGGGAAACCGGCCCTTTTGCACCGAAATACCACTGATGCGCTTTGAGGCGGAACGGCAGTGAAAAATCGATGCCGTTGATGACGTTATCCGGCATCCAGATGCTGCCCTGACTGACCACCCAGTGCCCACCGGCTTCAAAACCCTGATCGCTGGCTGCTGAGAAAGCGACCTGCGCTTTCAGCGTGCCATCCTGAATTTTCATCTTCAGATCGTCACTGAGCAGCGGCTGGAATACTGACAGAGGCTGCTCTGGCCACCAGGCCTGGCCCCTGAGGCGTTCACCATCCCAACGCCCCTGCACGCGTACCGGACCAATAGCTTCAGCCTGTAGCGAACCTTTATAGTTAAATGTGGCAGGATCGCGCCCCTTCAGTGCCAGTTCGAGCCTGGCAGGGGGAAGATAGCCGCCTTCAGCGAAGGTTGTGCGCTGAGCATCCAGCCGGAACCTGCCTTCAAAAGCAGGATGGTCGCTGTCCCGCTGCCAGTGAACCGGCGCGTCGAGTTTCAGACGAGGCGCACGAACCTTCACATTCCCGTAGCTGATCTGGTCGAAGCCGGTAGAGAGTGACGACAGTTCAATCAGCCGATCCTGCCAGCGCCCTCGTCCGCTCATGTCCCATTTTGCTGAGAGCGGGGCCATATAGCCTTCGCCCCAGTAGCGCCAGAGCCACTGCCCTTTATCCGGCCAGAAATCAGTAGCGCGGCCATCAAGATGCAGCCGGAAACGGCCCATCTGCGCATCGTGAGCGGTGAGAATGGCCTGTAACCGGCCCCCTATTCCGGCAGATGAAACGGTGACGCCAGCCAGCGGCCAGCGCGCCTCATCCACTTCCAGCGTGGAGAGCAGCCTCCCGCGCATGCGCAACAGCGCGCCGGGTTGGAGGACGAGTTTTGGGTCCAGCAATGGCCCCTGTACTTCTCCGGGCAGACCTGCGTAAAACTGTAACTGTGCAAGCTTGCTTTCGCCGGTGATACGGAAGGGTAACCCGCTGTCAGCCCAGTCCAGATGCCCCGGCCCCAGCGTCAGCACCACGTTACCCTTGCCGCCGCGCCCCTGAGTCAGCACGTTCAGCCTGCCGGTTATCTCTGTCGCCGGAATGCCCTTCTGCCACTCTTTCAGCGAAAGCGTCACCCCGCCAGAGAGCGGTTGAGCGGCATAAGGCCAGCGCCACTGGCCCTGCT
This sequence comes from Erwinia sp. E_sp_B01_1, assembly GCF_036865545.1. Taxonomy (NCBI): domain Bacteria; kingdom Pseudomonadati; phylum Pseudomonadota; class Gammaproteobacteria; order Enterobacterales; family Erwiniaceae; genus Erwinia; species Erwinia sp. E_sp_B01_1. Next base: position 2,534,062 of record NZ_CP142208.1, read on the forward strand.
GGATGAGAATTTGCTGGTCAGAAATTTTCCACGGCAGCGTCACCAGCGCCTGCTCCTCACCCTGCTGATGCACCACCATTTGTCCCTGCTGCTGCTGCCAGTCCAGATTAACCTTCAGCGGGGCAGAAATGCCCTGTAATGAGACATTGCCCGTGAGCTTTCCCTCATCCGGTAATGCATTGGGGATCGCGGGTAAATTCAGGGTTCCCGCTAAAGTGATGGGCTCCGGAACACCTGGCGCATTGAGCGTTAATGACTGAATGGCTAACTGTTGTCCGGTAAGGTCAGCCTGCAAAGAGAGGTTTTGGCTTTTATAAGTAACTTTTTGTGTTTTGCTGTCCAGACTGAGCTTAAGCGCCCCGCCCCAGGCCTGCCAGGGGGAGATACTGAGATGAGTGATGGCGATATCTGCACCGGGCAGCATCGCCTGCCAGTCGGCCAGAGAACGTGGCGCGCTGGCTTCACCGGCAGGAAGTTTGCTGGCACAGGTGCTGTCAATAGTCAGACTGTCTGCGTTCAGGGTCCATCGTCCCGCTGTCCGCCCCAGAGCCAGCGCTTTTACTGCTGCCAGCTTACAGTCGGCAACCTGGTAAACCAGGCCGGGTAGCAATAGCTTTCCCGACTGCCAGCGCGGATTCTCCTCCATCACCAGCGTGGTGTTAACGGGCAGCCACAGCCCTACCAGCTTCGGTAGCCATTGGGTCACAGTCAGCAACAGGCTGGCGATCGACAGCAGTACAATCAGCACCACCGAAATGACCACCTTCCAGCCACGGGAGATCTCAGTCAAGGTTCCGTTCCATCCGTGAATATCTTGGGGTGAAATGATGGCATGGATTAGCACAAGGGAGAAGTTTTTAACCAGTAATCAACAGACTTCGCGCAAATTTAGTTCGTGTATCCCTTCAGATTCGCCGCTTGTTGAGAATTATTGTTACTATGCTGTTAGTAGTATCCCTTTTACGGTCACAGGAGAGCGATCATGAAATTAGCGGTGTACAGTACCAAACAGTACGACCGGAAATACCTTGAGCAGGTCAACAGGGAGTATGGCTTTGAACTGCAATTTTTTGACTTTCTGCTGACCGAGAGCACCGCCAAGAATGCGGTGGGCTGTGAGGGTATCTGCATTTTTGTGAACGACGACGGTGGCCGCGTCGTGCTTGAAGAGCTGGCAGAGATGGGGGTTAAATTTGTGGCTCTGCGCTGTGCCGGTTTCAATAATGTCGATCTGGATGCGGCCAGAGAGCTGGGGATTAAAGTAGTTCGCGTGCCGGCCTATTCTCCGGAGGCCGTGGCGGAACATGCGGTCGGAATGATGATGACCCTTAACCGCCGGATACACCGGGCTTATCAGCGAACACGCGACGCCAATTTTTCCCTCGAAGGCTTAATCGGCTTCAATATGCATGGCCGTACGGCGGGCGTGGTGGGAACCGGGAAAATAGGTCTGGCAACCCTGCGTATCCTGAAAGGCTTTGGTATGCGGCTGCTGGCATTTGATCCCTGGCCCAATCCGCAGGCTCAGGAGCTGGGTGCGGAATATGTCGATCTTCAGACTCTGTTTAAAGAAGCCGACGTGATTACGCTGCACTGCCCGATGACGCCGGAAAATCACCACCTGCTGAATATGTCTGCCTTTGATCAGATGAAAGACGGCGTGATGATTATCAACACCAGTCGCGGCGGATTGATTGATTCTCAGGCCGCGATAGATGCGCTTAAAATGCAGAAGATTGGGTCGCTGGGAATGGACGTTTATGAAAACGAACGCGATCTATTCTTTGAAGATAAATCCAACGACGTCATTCAGGACGATATCTTCCGTCGCCTTTCCGCCTGCCACAACGTGTTGTTTACCGGCCATCAGGCGTTTCTGACGGCAGAAGCGCTGACCAGCATTGCAGAAACCACCCTGAAAAATCTCCAGCAGCTGGAAAGTCAGCAGGTCTGTCCGAACGAGATAACGGAGCCCAGCGCCTGAGTTGATATCACATCCGCTGGCGTTAGCGTGCGCAGCTTCCACTGGAAAGCGCATTTTCGCCGCAGCGACGGCCGTTTGCTAACTGGCACATGCCCACAGAGCTGCCGTCAAGCTGGCGCGATAAGGCCAGCGTTCCACCAGCACTGGCGCAGGTACTGGCTGCAAAATCAGACATTACCACGCGGGGGGGAACATGGGCGCTGGTTGCCTGCTGCGGCGGTTCGTTGTCGGTTTCGCTGCTGCTGCAGGCGGACAGCAACAGCGCACAACCTACAAGCAGAAAAGTTGCTGCTTTCATCTATTCTCCGGGGGGCGGTGATTATGCAGGAAGCCAGCATAAGCTACGATTCAGAGCGGGTCGAGGGCTGTCACGAATATTTACCAAATTAAAACGATCGAAATAGCAATAGCCTGCCGTCTCATTTTATAAGGAGACGGACTGTGAAAAGTAAAAGGTATACAAATCTGAGGGTAAGGCAGGTTTAGGGACCGCCTGTCTGATATTGCACTGGCTGGCGCTCCACAGGGCTTAACCGGATGAGATCGTCAGATCAGGGCTGGAGGCCAGTCTGTTAAGAGACAGTAAAAAGCAGGGAATGCGTATCACGAAAGCGCCATCCATGAGTATGATGGCAATGTTAACTATAAGGAGAAGTGGATGACCGATAAAAATATCCTCATCGTGGCGAAATTCACTGCCCGGGCAGGAAAAGCCGATGAGTTAAAAAAGGTGCTGAACGCGGGAGTAAAACCTGCACGTGCTGAAGAAGGTTGCCTGCATTATGACCTCTATCGCAGCGTGGAAGACGGGAATGTATTCCTGTTTCATGAAACCTGGCGCAATGCAGAAGCAGTGGAAATTCATGGCAACCAGCCACACTTTAAAACGCTGATGGCCGATGCAGAACCCCTGCTGGCCCAACCGCCCGAAGTGCATAAAGTCTGACGGCGTCAGGATCAAAAAAGGCCAGATATCTGGCCTTTTTATTGAGCGGAATTTACTTCAGCAGACGTGCCCGGCAGGATTTGCCTTTGATTTTCACCTGCTGCAACTGCTTCATCGCCTGACGGGCGCTTTCGTGACGAATTGCCACATAAGCCAGCGTCGGACCAATGTCGATTTTTCCAATCGCTTCGCTTTTCAGCCCTGCTTCGCCGGTCAGCGCTCCCAGAATGTCGCCCGGACGTATTTTCGCCTTGCGGCCGCCATCCAGACTCAGGGTTTCCATTTCTGCCAGTAGAGGCTGAGCCGCTACCGACTTCAGTTCAGACACGCTGTGCCAGCTCAGTTTTTGCTGAAGGTAATCTTCCAGCGCATGGGCACGGATCATCTCATCTGGTGCAACCAGGCTGATTGCAGATCCTTCTGCCCCGGCTCGCGCCGTACGGCCAATACGGTGAACATGGACTTCCGGATCGAAGGAGAGCTGATAGTTCACCACCATCGCCAGCGCCTTAATATCCAGGCCACGGGCAGCCACGTCTGTGGCAACCAGTACCCGGCAACTGCCGTTGGCAAAGCGGATCAGCACCTGGTCACGGTCACGCTGCTCTAAATCACCGTGCAGCGCCAGTGCGCTAATCTGGCTGTTGCCAAGCGCGTAAGCAATATCATCACACTCTCTTTTGGTGTTGCAAAACACCACACAGGAGCTGGGTTTACGATCGCTTAACAGGCCAATCAGCGCGGTTAACTTCTCACGCGGACCTGCTTCATAAAAACGCTGCTCAATGGCGGGCAAATCGGATACCACATCCGTTTCTACCGTTACCGGGTCGCGCTGGATAGTCTTGCTAATCTGCGCGATGCCCTGAGGCCAGGTGGCGGAGAACAGCAGCGTCTGACGGGATGGCGGGCAATAGCGGATGATCGCATCGATATCCTCACGAAAACCCATTTCCAGCATGCGGTCTGCTTCATCCAGTACCAGCGTAGTGATCTGGTCCAGCTGCAATGTTTCACGCTTCAGGTGATCGAGAATACGGCCTGGCGTACCGACCACAATATGCGGTGCGCGCATCAGCGAATCCCGCTGGGCACCCATAGGTTGTCCGCCGCACAGGGTCAGAATTTTGATATTCGCGGTAAAGCGAGCCAGCCGGCGCAGCTCTTTCGCCACCTGGTCAGCCAGTTCACGCGTGGGGCAAAGCACCAGCGACTGGGTAACAAACTGGGTCACATCAATACGGTGCAGAACGCCAAGACCAAATGCAGCCGTTTTGCCACTGCCGGTTTTAGCCTGGGCACGGACGTCTTTCCCCTCCAGAATGGCAGGTAATGCAGCAGCCTGGACGGGCGTCATGGCGAGGTAGCCCAGCTCGTTCAGATTCTCGATCTGGCTGGCTGGCAGGGATGTCAGGGTTGAAAAAGCAGTCACAAATTACTCTCTGAGAAAAACGGCGTGCGGATTGGCGCTGAGTGTAGCAGAAAACCACGACTTTCCGTTACCGTCGGGCGGTTGCAGGCGCAGCGCCCTGAAGAGTTAAAAGCCGGCCAGCGCTGTAGTGCCGGCCGGGAAAATAAAATCAGAGGTTGGTAACATCAATAAACAGGGACTTATCGATGTTGGTTGAGGAGACCGTGGCCTCAGTAAAGGCGTACTCTTCCCTCTCCCCTTCCCGATCCAACGGCAGATTGACAAAATCAAACAGGTTGCGGTCCGCCAGCTGGCTTGGGCTGACGTTCTGAATGGATTTAAACACGCTCTCAACCCTGCCCGGCTCTTTCCTGTCCCATTCGCTCAACATCGCTTTGATCGCCTGACGTTGCAAATTCTCCTGAGAACCACAAAGGTTGCAGGGAATAATGGGGAAGTTTTTATGTTCCGAGTAAGCAATCAGGTCTTTCTCACGACAGTAGCTCAGCGGTCTGATTACCACGTTACGGCCATCGTCGGAGCGCAATTTTGGCGGCATCGCTTTCATCCGCGCGCCATGGAAAATATTCAGGAACAGGGTCTCAACGATGTCATCAAGATGATGGCCCAGCGCAATTTTGGTCGCGCCAATGCGTTCTGCAAAAGAGTAAAGGGTGCCACGGCGCAGCCTTGAGCAGAGGCCACAGGTGGTTTTTCCTTCCGGGATTTTCTCTTTCACCACTGAATAGGTGTCTTTATCGACGATGTAATAAGGGATGTTCAGGCTTTCAAAATAGTCTGGCAGGATGTGTTCCGGGAAACCAGGCTGCTTTTGATCCAGATTGACGGCCACCACTTCAAAATTAATGGGCGCAACCTTTTTTAAATTCAGCAGGATATCTAACATGGCAAAGGAATCTTTGCCGCCGCTCATGCAGGCCATCACCACATCATTCTCTTCGATCATATTGTAATCGATGATGGCATTGCCAACGTTGCGGCGCAGGCGTTTCTGAAGCTTGTTATATTCAAGCGACTCTTTTCTTGTATCTGTCTGATTCATAGCTACTTCTCACACCGCCGAAAAAAATCGACTGCTGATTTCCTGGTTAAACCCTTTTATGGCGGGGAGTATACGGGTTTTTAAGTAAGGTTTAAATAATCTGCGCAGGCAGAAAGCCTGATGCGGAGGGCTATGCTGTCAGGCCGGTTAACCGGCGACCGGCCTGACAAGTCAGTTACATATGTGGAGGCGGGTCAAGAATCGGGTCCGGGTCGCCTGGCGAAGGATCCGGCATTGGCTGTGGCGTAGGAATAGGATCCGGAATCGGCGTGGGATCGGTTGGAACAGGATCGGATGCGCGTGGAGAGTCCATAGTGTGAAATGACATATCTTCCTCCTCAGTCTTGGCTTGAACCTTAAGCATAGGCACCCCATTCACCGCTGGCAAATAGGCAAAAAAAAGCCGGGATAACCCGGCTCGTACGAATCAAATATGCTATGCAGTAATTCAAAATAAGGAAGTAAGACAATATGGAGCGCAACGCCCATCGCTTGACGTTGCATTCACCTGCGGAAAAGAGTTTGCCCCAACATCAGCGGGCAGATATTGATTTTGGTCATTTTTATCTGCGCTTTTGCCCGCTAATACCGTTTTTTGCTCACATCATAACCATTTACGGCGTTTCATCCACCAGGCCACGGCCAGTACCAGGGCTACCAGTAAAAAGCAGAAGGTGCCAAAGCCGTAACGCCACTCTCCGCCAGGGATCCCCCCCAGGTTAACGCCAAACAGGCCGGTAAGGAAAGTTGTGGGCAGGAACACCATTGCCAGCAGCGACATGGTATAGGTCCGACGGTTCATCGCCTCAGCCATTACCGAACTGATCTCATCAGCCAGCACGGCGGTTCTTGAGACGCTGGCATCAAGATCGTCCAGCCCCCTGCCCAGCCTGTCTGAAATATCCTGCATCCGGCGCCTGTCGTCATCGCTCATCCAGGGGAGACGCTCGCTGGCTATTCTTGAAAACACATCCCGCTGGGGCGCCATGTATCTGCGCATGATAATCAGCTGCTTACGAATCAGCGCCAGCTCCCCCCGCGGCGGGACTTGTTGATCCACCACCGCATCTTCAAGGTCGATGATTTTATCGTGCAGTTCTTCAATAAACTCGCTGGTGTGATCCGTCAGGGCATCGCACACCTCCACCAGCCAGCTGCCACCGTTAACCGGGCCGTTGCCGTTTTGCAGGTCGGTTAACACCTCATCAATGGCAAACACTTTGCGCTGACGGGTTGAGACAATCAGTTTGTCGTTGATGAAGACCCGGATCACAACCAGCTGATCCGGGCGGGATTCGCTGTTGAGGTTTACGCTGCGCAGAGTGATCATCGTGCCATCGCCCAGACGGCTGACGCGGGGACGCATGCTGTCGCCTCCCAGCGCATCACGTACCGAATCCGGCAGCAGAGGGGTCGACAACAGCCAGTCTGCACTTTCCCGGTGGGTGTAATTAAGGTGCAGCCAGCAGGGCTGGTCGCAATTAATGACGTCTTTATCCTCAATGGGAATGAGGCCCCCTTTTCCATCCAGCTGACAGGAAATGATGGCGTCTGATACTTGTAAGGCCTTGCCTGCAATTACATCCACAACTGCTCCGCATTTAGCATAATCAATGCGAAACAGTCTAGCCTGCCCACTCGTTGTTGCAAAACAGGCTTATTACCGGAGCCGTTAAAAACTCTGTCATTGTGTAAATTATTTAAGAGGCGGCTCACGAAATAAACATTGTGTGACGCTTAAGGGTTGTTATTCACAAGGCGTTATTGAAATATCCATCCAGTTACCAAGGATTGTTACTGTTCAATCAGGCAAAACCTGACCCGCTGACTTTCACCTGAAGGTGTCAAAACAAGCGGGTCAGGTTTTTTTTGCTCCTCAGTCAGCCGCTCGTACCGGGCCTCTACCTCAAAGGAATGATGAGATGGAATATCACCAGGTTGCGCAGGATATTGTCAGCAGCGTGGGAGGATCAGCGAATATTCAGTCGCTGATCCACTGCGCCACGCGCCTGCGCTTTAAACTCAGAACGCCTCCGGCCAAAGAGATCACCGAAAAGCTGAAAATACATCCCGGGGTTATTACCGTTGTAGAGAGCGGCGGACAATATCAGGTAGTCATCGGCAATCATGTCGGCGAGGTATTTAAAAGCATCCTTAAAGTGAGTGGCTTTAACGAAGAAGAAAACCCATCAGCCTCTCAGGGAAAACAGACGCTGTTTGTCCGTTTTATCGATATTGTTTCGGGGATCTTTACCCCTGTTATTGGTGTTATGGCGGCCTCGGGTATTTTGAAGGGGCTGCTGGCACTGGCGCTGGTATTGGATCTGCTTCAGGAGCAGAGCGGCAGCTATAAAACGCTGTTCGTCGCCAGCGACGGTCTGTTCTTTTTCCTGCCAGTGGTCCTGGGGTATTGCGCCGGTAAGAAATTCGGCGGCAATCCTTTTATCTGTCTCTCCATTGGTGCGGCGCTGGTGCATCCGGTAATGCTTGAAGCCCTGAGCCGGGAGCAGGCCGGTCAGGGTACGCTGTCGTTTTTTGGCGTCCCCATTATTCTGATTAATTATGCCTCTTCGGTGATCCCCATCCTCCTTTCAGCCTGGCTCTCCTGCCAGATTGAACGGCGAATCAACGGGCACTTACCTGCCGCAATCCGCAACTTCGCCACCCCGCTGATTTGCCTGGTGGTGGTGGTTCCCCTGACCTTCCTGCTGATTGGCCCGGTAGCCACCTGGCTCGGGCAGATGCTGGCGAAGGGCTATCTGTGGATATACGGGCTGGCTCCCCTGGTTGCCGGGCTGTTTGTTGGCGGCGTCTGGCAGGTCTGCGTGATCTTTGGCCTCCACTGGGGGCTGGTGCCGCTGATGTTCAATAATCTCAGCGTCTTTGGCGAAGATACTCTGGGGCCCTTGCTGCTTGCTGCGGTAATGGGCCAGGCAGGCGCAACGTTGGGCGTCATGCTGCGCACTCGTGACAATAAACTAAAAGGCATTGCCGCCTCGGCACTCAGCGCCAGCATTTTTGGGATCACCGAACCCGCCGTATATGGCGTCACCCTGCCTTACCGTCGTCCCTTTATTTTCGGCTGTATCGGCGGCGCACTTGGCTCAGCGGTGGTGGGCTTTTACCAGACCAAAGTCTATTCCATGGGCATGGCGAGTATTCTGACGATTTTTCAGTACGTACCTAAAACAGGTCTGGATGCCACAGTGCTTGCGGCTATTGGCGGTGCGCTTATTGCGTTCGTCTTTGCGGCAGTGGCCACCTGGCTCTTCGGATTGTCCGGAGGAAAAACCACACAAGGAGAGGATCATGACTGCACGTTTTCCAGAAGGATTTTTATGGGGAGGCGCATTAGCGGCTAATCAGGTTGAAGGGGCATGGCAGACCGCAGGGAAAGGGCTGTCCACCTCAGATGTACAACCCCAGGGGATTTTTGGCGAGCGCGTTACACGCCAGCAAGGTGATTTCAGCATCAAGGATACGGCAATTGATTTTTATCATCGTTATCCCCAGGACATAAAGTTGTTTGCCGAAATGGGTTTTACCGTACTGCGTATATCCATTGCGTGGTCGCGCATCTATCCACAGGGAGATGAAAACCAGCCCAATGAAGAAGGACTGGCCTTTTACGATCGGCTTTTTGATGAGATGGCTGAATACAATATCACCCCGCTGGTGACTCTCTCACATTATGAGATGCCGCTCGGGCTGGTGGAAAATTATGGCGGCTGGGGAAACCGCAAAACCATCGACTTCTTTGGCCACTATGCACGCACCCTGTTTGAACGCTACAAAGACAAAGTCAGCAACTGGCTCACCTTCAATGAAATCAACATGTCACTCCATGCGCCGTTCACCGGCGTAGGGTTACCTGATGGCAGCAGTATGCAGGCTGTTTACCAGGCGATTCACCATCAGCTGGTCGCCAGCGCCAGGGCTGTCAGAGACTGCCACATCAGTAATCCGCAAGCCCGTATTGGCAATATGCTGCTGGGTGGCCTGCTTTATCCCCTGACCTGTCATCCTGACGATATGCTTGAGACTCAGCAACGCAACCGGGAGTGGCTGTTCTTTGGTGATGTTCAGGTGCGGGGTTACTACCCGGCCTGGATGGCGCGATTCTTCTCTGAAAACCAGATTGAATTAAGGTTCAGCGAGCAGGATAAAGAAGATCTTCAGCATACCGTCGACTTTGTCTCCTTCAGTTACTACATGACGGGTTGCGCCACCGCTGCTGAAGATGCCGCACAGCTGCGGAGTAATATTCTTAATATGGTGCCCAATCCGCACCTTTCGGCCTCAGAGTGGGGATGGCAGATCGATCCTAAAGGATTGAGACTGTTGCTGAATGACCTCTACGACCGTTATCAGAAACCGCTGTTTATTGTTGAAAACGGACTGGGTGCCCTGGATAAAGTGGAAGCCGATGGCTGCATTCACGACGACTATCGCATTGATTACCTCAACGACCATCTGATGCAGGTCAGCGAGGCAATAGCGGATGGTGTTGATGTGCTGGGCTATACCAGTTGGGGGCCCATTGACCTCGTAAGCGCCTCCAAAGCACAGCTGTCCAAACGCTATGGGTTTATTTATGTTGATCGTGATGATCAGGGAAAGGGCACGCTGGAGCGTTCACGCAAAAAGAGCTTTTACTGGTATCAGCGGGTGATCAAAACGCAGGGCGCTTCTCTGAAATAGATTTTTACCGGGGGCAACCACCGGCCCCTGGCACTTCGCCAGCCTCATGAGAGTCAGCCGGGCAGTCTGAACCCTGCCCCTGCAGGACAAATATTTTGTCGACGTTTTGCGGATCAATCCTGTCGCCGGGGTGCTTGCGAAAAGCCAGCCCCCGCCCCATTACCACCTGTTCGAAGCCCAGCTCATCATGAACCAGCGCCACGTTATTATTTAATACTTTGATTATTTTCATATCCTTACCGAAAATAAAATCCCGGTTATCCCGGCGCTGAGGTTTTGCCAGCCACAGCAGTAACTCTCCAGCGGTTACCTTAATTCATTGTCAGCGCAGCTCAAGTTCGGGGCGATGGAACTGTGATAACTCTCGTAATTTACTGATTTATCAGCCTTCCAGGCCCGGCTGACAGCGGCTTTGTTCCAGTGCTTTTAACTGCGACATACGCTGATTAGCATGTTTCTGCGCCAGACTTTTTGCCACGCCATTGCCGATACCGAAATCGCCAATCACGCCAAGCACGGTGAGGCCGTCAAACTCGCCGGTTTTATCGATTTTTGCCTGCACCTGATTCTGGCTGGCGATCTCTGCCTCCACGCCCTGGCAGTCGAGCGTCGTCGCCTGGACTTCGCTCACCGGTGGTGAAGAGGGGTACTGTTTGAGGGCGCAGCCGGAGAGCAGTATGGACACAGCAAGTACGCAGGTAATTTTCAGCATAAAGGACCCGTTCTGGAAAAAAGAAGAATGACCAGAGCAGTATCTGCCAGCGATGCCTCAGGCGATGCCCTGATCATCAGGCAAACAGGACGACTTATTAACCGATCGCCAGTCATTGCCTCTGCCCAGACTGGCCACATCCTCACACACAGGTCATGCCCGTTACCGCTGGTCAGAGAAATTATCCTGTCATCTCCGGACAGAAGCTGCTGCCCTGCCCGGAATGACAACGGACTCAGTTGCCGTGCTTAAGGATGTAAAGCGTCCGGCTATAGGCGACGTCTTCGGGATTGGTAATGGGATACCCTTTCACCCAGGGTTTAATCAGGCGACCATTGGTGTACTGATAAATTGGGGCGATCGGCACCTGGTCGGCCAGAATTTGCTCTGCCCTGTTGTAATCCTCATTACGGACTTCAGCGTTGGTTTCACGGCCCGCTTTCTCCAGAATTGCGTCATAGTCAGGGTTTTTGAATTTAGCGATATTGCCGCTGTGACTGGAAGTCAGCAGGCTGAGAAAAGTGGAGGGCTCATTGTAATCCCCTACCCAAGAGGCGCGGATCACATCGAAATTCCCACTGTTACGGCTGTCAATATAGGTTTTCCACTCCTGATTCTGCAGCTTCACCGTTACACCAAGATTTTTCTTCCACATTGAGGCCACGGCGATGGCAATTTTCTGGTTGTTCTCGGAACTGTTGTACAGCAGCGTTAAATCCAGAGGGTGCGTGGGGCCATAACCAGCCGCTGCCAGCAGGGCTTTTGCCTGGGCATTAAGTTCCTCCTGGGAGTGCTGCTGCAGAAAGCCTTTCAGGGGTTTGTATCCTGCCGTGACGTCCGCAGTGAAATGCCAGGCCGGTTTCTCGCCGGTGCCCAGCACTTTCTCAGCGATTATTTTGCGGTCAATTGTCCAGGAAAGCGCTTTACGCACCCGGACATCAGCCGTCGGTCCTTTAGTCGTGTTGAAGGCGTAGTAATAGGTTCCCAACTGATCTGGCGTGTAGACCTGACCCGGCAGCTCTTTTTTCAACATGTTGTAGAGATTTTTCGGAAAGGATTCGGTGATGTCGATATCATCAGAACGGTAGCGTTTGGTGGCGCTGGACTCTTCATTAATCGGCACAAAGGTAACTTTGGTCAGTACGCTGTGGGCGTTGTCCCAGTAGCGATCGTTACGCACCAGCACCAGCTTTTCATTGACCACGCGCTCCTGCAATTTATAGGCGCCGTTACCCACCAGATTCCCCGGCTGCGTCCACTCTTTGCCCGCCTTTTCAATCACCTTTTCCGGCACCGGGAAGAGGCTGAAATTGGCTGTCAGGCTGACAAAGTAAGGCACGGGTTTATCCAGCGTCACCTTCAGACGATGATCGTCCAGCGCCGTTACGCCCAGTTTATCCGGGGTCATCTCCCCTTTGGTGATCGCCTCTGCATTCTGGATGCCGGCCAGCCCGGCAAACCAGGCGAAGGTTGAGCCAATTTTCGGGTCCACCAGCCTGCGCCAGCTGTAGACGAAGTCGCCAGCCGTGACAGGGTCACCATTTGACCATTTCGCTTCCTTACGCAGGGTGAAAATCCAGGTTTTATTATCCGTGGTCTGCCACTGCGTGGCGACGCCCGGAACGGTATTTCCTTTGGCATCCTGGTTTGTCAGCCCCTCGAACAGATCACGGATAACCTGAATCTCTGGCAGGCCCACCGCTTTAGCCGGATCCAGTGAAGCAGGCTCATCTTTGATGTGACGGACAATTTCCTGACTGGAGGCCAGTGCGGTACCGGGAGGAACCTCGGCAGCAGAAACAGCAGTAGCAACAGCCAGTGCCAGCAGGGCTGACGTTAAACGGGCAGAATTGTTCATCAGGACACCTCGGAGTAAGGGCGTTCAAACAGGAGTTATCTGGCACTCTAACGCAAACAGTTGATAGATATATAGCATTTTTAGCCCCTCTCTCTGACGACTGGCAGAAGTGTGAGATCTACACATCTTTTGTTCCCCGCTCTTTTACGCTAGCTTTAGTGAAAACGTTCAGGAGCGAAAAGCCATGTCCCAGATCCATCCACGGCCGTTACGCGGCAAACTCGATGCAGAAAGTAAAGTGTATGGTGCCTCGGTACTCGGTGCCCCACTGTTATGGTTTCCCGCTCCGGCGGCCGATGAGGATAGCGGGTTGATTCTCGCCGGGACGCATGGCGATGAAACGGCAGCCGTTGTCACCCTCTCCTGCGCCATGCGGACGCTGCAGGAAAGCCACCGGCGTCATCATGTGGTGCTGGCCGTTAACCCTGATGGCTGCCAGCTTGGGCTGCGGGCGAATTCACGCGGCGTGGATCTGAACCGTAATTTCCCGGCGGCCAACTGGCAGGCAGGCGACACGGTATATCGCTGGAACAGCGTCGCGGATGAGCGGGATGTGGTGTTATCGACCGGAGACAAACCGAATTCGGAGCCAGAAACTCAGGCCCTCTGTGAGTTAATTCATGGACTGAAACCCGCCTGGATCGTCACTTTTCACGAACCCCTGGCCTGTATTGAAGATCCGCATACCAGCCCGCTGGGCCACTGGCTGGCGAAAAAAATGGATCTCCCGCTGGTGACCAGCGTGGGTTATGCCACGCCCGGCTCTTTTGGCAGCTGGTGCGACGACCTCAGCCTGCCGGTGATCACCGCAGAGTTGCCGCCCATTTCCGCTGACGAATCAACGGAAAAATACCTGGGCGCAATGGTGGATTTATTAAGCTGGCAGCCCTGAAAAGTCGATCCGCCCACAGCTGAATGGCAGCGCAGGCTCCACATCCACCGCCAGCCAGGTCGGCCCGTCGAGATCAACAAAGCGGGCCGAAGTTGCCAGCGGCAGCGCAGCGTTAATCGCTCTGGAGGTGCAAAGCATACATCCGAGCATCACTTCAAACCCGGCGGCTCTGGCCGCCTGCATCAGGGCCAGCGCCTCCGTCAGGCCACCCGTTTTATCCAGTTTGATATTGACCATTTCATAACGACCTTTCAGCGCGGGCAGACTCTCACGCGTGTGGCAGCTCTCATCGGCACAAATGGGCAGCGGATGAATAAAGTTAGCCAGCGCGGCATCTTCTCCGGCAGGCAGCGGCTGCTCAAGCATCGCCACGTTAAGATCGGCTAACAGCTGACAGCGTGCCGCCAGCCCCTCACTGTGCCAGGACTCGTTAGCATCCACAATCAGCGTTGCCTGCGGAACGGCAGTTCTTACCGCTACCAGCCTTTCGGTGATCAGCGAATTATCCATCTTGATTTTCAGCAGTCTGGCACCGTTTTCCCACAATGCCAGGGCGGAGCTTGCCATCATTTCCGGCGTATCAATGCTGACCGTCTGCGCCATCTCGATCGCTGAAGGTTGTGTGGTTGCTGTTAGCTGCCAGAGATCGCTGGCTGTTTTTCTGGCCTGCAAATCCCACAGCGCAGAGTCGACAGCATTCCGCGCGGCACCGGCAGGCAGGGCCTTTTGCAGTTGCTCCCGCGTCATGCCCTGCTCAAGCTCGCCGTATAACGCTGCGATTTGTGCCAGCACGGAGGCTTCCGTTTCACCATAACGGGGATAAGGGGTGCACTCGCCCACGCCTTTAATCCCCTCTTCCTCCAGCTCAACCACCACCACGCCTGCCTCATTCCGGGTACCCCGGGCAATCACAAAGGGCGTATGCAGCGGCCAGGCTTCCGGATAGACCTTTACAGCTCTCATCGACAAATCCTTATTGGGAGGGAATGAAATGCACCCACACAACATAGTCCTGACTCACTGTTTTATGCAATGCGCCGGGCTTTGTTAGCACTTTTTCTGTCTGAGTCCGTCAGCATGACATACACTCTTTTCTCTGTTCACTGCGCTTATAAGGAAAAAATATGTCTCAGACTGTGCATTTTCAGGGCAATCCCGTGGCCGTTTCAGGCCAGCTTCCGACGCCAGGCCAGACCGCTCAGCCTTTTACCCTGGTCGCGAAAGACCTCTCCGACGTGTCGCTCACCCAGTATGCCGGGAAGCGTAAAGTACTGAACATTTTCCCCAGCATTGATACCGGCGTTTGTGCCGCTTCCGTGCGCAAATTCAATCAGCTGGCTGGTGAAATCAGTAACGCCGTGGTGCTGTGTATCTCTTCAGATTTGCCGTTTGCTCAGTCACGTTTCTGTGGCTCAGATGGCCTGAGCAACGTAGTGACGCTCTCCACGCTGCGCGGTGGTGAGTTCAAAGAGCATTACGGTGTGGCGATTGCCGATGGCCCGTTAAAAGGCCTGGCTGCACGTGCTGTGGTGGTGCTGGATGAACAGGACAAGGTGATTTACAGCCAGCTGGTGGAGGAGATAACCACCGAGCCTGACTATGACGCTGCGCTGGCCGCACTGAAGTAGCAGGCCTGGCGAGGGGATAATTTCCCCTCGTCGGGGAAGCCTGACGAGGGGACAACGTTTATCCCATCATCCGTAAAATCAGCAAGCTCAGCGATGGCGGTATGTTTACCCCATCGCCTGGAGTCTCATCCTGTCGGGGCGGCATCTGTTTCCGCCCCTTTTTACTGCCCTTCGTCTTCGGTTTTCTTCTGGCTCAGCCCATACTCACGCAGTTTGTTCGCAATAGCGGTATGAGAGACACCCAGTCTTTTAGCCAGCTTGCGCGTGCTGGGATAGGAGAGATAGAGACGGGCGAGAATTGAGCGCTCGAAACGGCTGGTGATCTCATCCAGCGATCCCTCCATCACTTCCTCACCCAGCGGGATATCCATAGCAAATTCTGGCAGAACGATATCCTGAGGGCGCAACTCATGCCCCTCCAGTTGGGTCAGTGCGCGATAGAGCGCATTCTTCAACTGACGCACGTTACCAGGCCAGGTATAGCGGCTTAAAAAAGCGTTGAGCTGCGGAGAAAGTTTGGGTCTTGCCAGGCCCTGCTCGTCGGCAAAGCGGGCGACAAACAGCTCCGTCAGCGGCAGGATATCCTGAGGACGATCGCGCAGCGGCGGCAGGTTCAGCGTCAGCACGTTCAGACGATAGAACAGGTCTTCACGGAATTCACCGCGATGGACCATTTCAGTCAGGTTTTTTTGTGTGGCGCAGATAACCCGCACATCCACATGCACTTCATGCTCTTCCCCTACCCGGCGAAAAGTCCCGTCGTTGAGGAATCGCAGCAGTTTAGTCTGCATGCGTGGCGTCATTTCACCGATTTCATCCAGCAGCACCGAGCCACCGTTCGCCTGTTCGAAGAACCCTTTTTTGCCTTCCAGCGCATTGGGATAGGCGCCCGCCGCGTGGCCAAAAAGCTCACTTTCCGCCACGTCATCCGGCAGCGAGGCGCAGTTCAGCGCCAGGAACGGCTTTTTGCCACGGGCGCTACGCAGGTGGCAGGCACGGGCCAGCATATCTTTTCCGGTACCGGTATCGCCCACAATCAAGAGCGGCGCGTCCAGCATCGCCAGCTTGCGGGCCTGATCCACCACCTGACGCATTTTAGGGTTAACCGCCACGATATGCTGGAACTCGCTGTCATCATTTACCGCCAGATTTTGCAACTGCTGGCCCATTCTGGCCGTGGATTTCAGCATCACCACCGCGCCCACAGGATCGGCTGGCTGCTCTTTTTCACCAGCGGCATAAATAGGGGTGATCTCCATCAGAAAATCACGGCCCTGGATCACCACATGGTGGGCCTGAGCTTCGATGCGGTCGCTCTCCAGCCAGCGCTGGAAATTAAAGCCGGTAATCAATGCCCCAGCGCCGAAAGTGCGCATTTTTTCCTGGTTCAGGGAAAAAAGCAGCTGGGCCGCCGGATTAGCCAGCTCCACTTTACTTTTCATATCAATGGAGAAAACCGGTTCCGGCAATGCCACAAGCAGCGCGCTCAGGGCGCGGTGTTCACGTTCGGAAGGAAGAAAGGCAACGGTACGGACATCGGTTACGCTGGGGATCCGGCGAATTTCCGCCATTAATTGCGAAAATTGTTCAAATTCAACCGGGCTGAAGTTGAGATAGATTCGGCCAATAGTGGCAATTTCAATTCCGCGCAGATCGATGCTGCGTAAAACCAGCAGATCGAGCAGTTCGCGGGTAAGACCAAGTCGGTCCTGGCAAAAAACTTCCAGACGCATCAGGGGCAACCTTCATCAATTTCGGGCGTTAACTGATAATACTCTATCGCAGGGGGTGCCAGAAGTAGTCTGGAAGGAAAAGTTGACAGGTAGTGTACTTAGTGCGCGCCAGCCCACGATCCGTGCGGACTGACGCGTAAATTTACGGCTATTTTGTAGAAGGCGGCGCGCCCTTTTGCAGCGTCTCTTTCAGTTGCGTAATCAAATCCCGCCGAAAATCACCCAGCCGGGGTTTATCGCCTTCAATCCAGGGCAGAGGCCGGCAGAGTTCCATGGCCTTGATGCCCAGACGGGCGGTAAGCAAACCTGCCCCAATCCCCTGCGCGGCTCTGGCAGAAAAGCGGGCCGCCAGATCCTGAGACATCCAGTCCATCCCCACTTCCCTGACCAGCTCTGAAGCCCCGGCAAAGGCAATATTGAGCAACACCAGCCGGAACAGCCGGATGCGGCTGAAATACCCCAGTTCAATGCCATAGATGGCGGCGATACGGTTGACCAGGCGCAGGTTACGCCAGGCGATAAAGGCCATATCCACCAGTGCCAGCGGGCTAACGGCAATCATCAGCGTGGATTCGGCTGAACTGCGGCCAATTTCACGGCGTGCCTGACCATCCAACACCGGCTGCACCAGTTGGGCATAGAGGCCGACAATTTCACGATCGTTATGGGTTTCATGCAGCGAAGCGTGCCAGCGCTGCAGCGCCGGATGCCCCTGATCCAGCCCAGCCTGTTTAGCCAGTTTTTCACAGAAATCGCGGCCTTTACCCATGCCATGACTGGTCAGCATCTCACGGGCAATCTCACGCTCCTCTGCCCGCTCACGCAGGCGCCATAAACGTCGCCATTCGGCAATCAGAGAACCGGCACCGGCAAACACAATCAAACCGCCCGCCACACAGCCGCCCATCGCTATCCAGTCCTGCTGTAGCCAGGCATTGTGTGTCCACTGCACGCCCTGCGCCACCACGCTCACGCCCATAACGGCCAGGCCAAGTTTGACCATTTTCCGCCACAGGCTGCGTTTGGGGCGCAAAGCCGCCTCCACTACGCGCTCACCTTCCCCCTCCTCTTCAGGTTCAAGGTCAGGGTTTTGCGGTACGAAGAGTGCATTTTGTTGCTCAAAAGTCTGCGCCGCCTTCAACTGGGGCGCTGTATCCGCATCCAGCGGCCTGGCGAAATCGATACGAGGTTTAATCGGCGTAGTCATCGCAGTTTATCTCCCAGTAAAAACTCCAGCGCCGCATCCACCCGGATGTGCGGCAGAGGCCGGTCCACGTCCAGATCCTGCGGCCTGAATTGTTCAAAGTGAAAACCCTGCTGCTGCCAGAAAGCATGGCCCGGCAGCCGCGGAGGGACTTCACCCGGATAAACCGTCAGTGGCTCATTGTCGGCCAGACGGTGACCGCGTAACGCAGGGATTTTCTCTCCCTGATGATCCACCAGCCCGCTCTGGGTAGCCTGCACCGACGCCAGCCCCAGACAATCCATAGTGATCCCTTCAAACGCCGCATTTTGCCAGGCATCCTGCACCAGTTGCTGAAGGAGTGAGACGAGGTTGGCATGCTGATCGGCGGTAACGTGATCAGATTTGGTGGCGGCAAACAGCAGTTTATCGATCACCGGTGAAAACAGACGCCGGAACAGCGTACGCTGACCATAAGAGAAGCTCTGCATCAGCTGCGTCAGCGCCAGACGCATATCGTTAAATGCCTGGGGGCCGCTGTTCAGGGGCTGAAGACAATCGACCAGCACAATCTGACGATCGAATCGCAGGAAGTAGTTTTTATAAAACCCTTTTACCACATGCTGGCAATAGTAATTGAACCGGGCCCGCAGCATACCGATGTTGCTACCGGCATCAGCCTGAGCGAGACGGATTTCGTTACCCTCTTCCAGCCCCGGCCAGGGGAAAAATTGCAGCGCGGGCGCCCCCGCCATATCGCCCGGCAGAACAAAGCGTCCGGGCTGAATAAAGTGCAGTCCTTCCTGCTTACACTTCAGCAGATAGTCGGTCCATGCCGCCGCAATTTCACCCAGCCGGTTTTCGTCTGCCGGAGCCAGAGGGTCAAGACCTTCACACAATGTTTTCCAGCGTTGTGACCAGCTGGCACGATCGCCCTGCAACAGCCCGGTCATCTGACGCGACCAGCCAGGGTAGTCCTGGGCCAGCATCGGCAGATCCAGCAGCCATTCGCCGGGATAATCGACAATTTCCAGATAAAGGGTGGAGGTCTCTTTGAAATGGCGCAATAAAGATTCGCGCGAACGGTAACGCAGCGCCAGACGCATCTCACTCACGCCCCGCGTGGGCGTTGGCCAGTCGGGCGGCGTGCCATAAAGCTGCGATAAGCCTTCATCATAAGTGAAGCGCTGAATGCCCATGTCCCGCTGCGGAACGCGTTTCACGCCGAGTAGCCGCTCTTCACGAACGGCAGAGAACATCGGCAGGCGGGCACCGGAATTGACGTTGAGAAGCTGATTGACCAGAGAGGTGATAAAAGCGGTTTTGCCGCTGCGGCTGAGGCCGGTAACCGCAAGGCGCAGATGGCGATCCGCGCCCCGGTTCACCAGCGACAGCAATTCATTTTGAAGTCGTTTCATTATGGTGTCGGCACCTTTTTTTTATTGTCGTTATGACGGCTTAAGGAGGTGCAAGTGTAGCAAATTACGGCAAAAACAGGCGATCAGGATTTTTTCCAGCGTGCGCTGGCACCGCGTAATGCCCGGCGGAGTAAGGGTTCAAGCGCCCAGGCCAGAAAGAGTTTCAGCGGACGGTGCGCCACCGATTTCACCGCCCAGCCCGCCACGCCGCCTGGCCCGTAAGTCATGGCGCCGATCAATACAAACTTACCGGCCTTTTTCAACGTGGGCGCGGCATTACGTTTTAAAGCTGTCTGCCAGGAATGCATAAGGGTGCTCCATTAGAAAATAACCGATAAGGCCCGCAGGCGAGCCGGTTAATAAAAGGTTAAAGCTGACGAAAACGGCTGCGAACGCTGAACGTCTCTGAGGTGACATAGCGCTCCATGTTTCTCAGATTCTCCTCTCCGCCATTTAACTCCCTGCTCAGCTGATCCAGCAATTCGTTGGCAGTGGGCGTTCTTTCGCCCCGGCGGTTGAGGCTGTCCGGCATCTCTTCCAGCACAAAAGCCAGGCCGAAGTAGGCAATCAGCGTAAACATAAACAGGCCAAAGAACATCGATAACACCACGATGACCCTGACCAGACGCACCGGAATATCCAGGTATTCTGCAATTCCGGCACAGACGCCCTTAACTTTTGCCCGCTCAGGAATGCGGTAGAGTTTCTTTCCTTTAATAATCACTCCGCTCATGGCTGCCTCCAGTTCGGATGCTCGGCATCCAGAATTTCTTCCAGCGCGTGAATACGTTCACGCATCCGTTTTGCATCCAGAGTCAGCTGTTGCAGCCGCTGCAATTCACTTTGTGACAGCTCGGCACCGCCATTCTGGCGATTGCTGTAATGAAGCCACAGCCAGATGGGTGCCACAAACAGCACGAAAATCGTCAGGGGGATGGCTAAAAATAACGCGCTCATTCATTCTCCTTGAAATATCAGCCGGTCAGTAATGAATTTCCGGCCACGAAGGCCGGAAGCAAACCTTATTGCTGGGTCATTTTGGCTTTTAACGCTGCCAGCTGCTCGCTGATTTCATCATCGGCCTGCAGGTCAGCAAACTCCTGATTCAGCGTTTTCTTTTTGCCCAGACTCTGGCTTTCCGCTTCGGCTTCCATATGGTCAATGCGACGCTCGAAAGATTCGAACCGTGCCATCGCTTCATCAATTTTGCCGCTGTCAAGCTGACGACGCACATCACGGGAAGAGGACGCTGCCTGATGACGCAGGGTCAGGGCTTGCTGACGGGCGCGGGTTTCGCTGAGTTTTTTCTCCAGCTCACCAATTTCGCCTTTCATCCGGGTCAGGGTTTCTTCAACCAGTTCCGCTTCGCGCTGCAGCGAAACGATTAAATCGGTCAGCTTCTGCTTTTCAATCAGTGCTGCGCGGGCCAGATCCTCTTTCTCTTTACGCAGAGCCAGTTCCGCTTTTTCCTGCCATTCCGCCTGCTGTGTTTCAGCCTGGTCGATGCGACGGACCAGCTGCTTTTTCTCCGCAAGGGCCCGGGCAGAGGTGGAACGAACTTCAACCAGCGTATCTTCCATTTCCTGGATCATCAGACGCACCAGCTTTTGGGGATCCTCAGCTTTTTCCAGCAGAGAATTGATGTTGGCGTTCACGATGTCGGCAAAGCGAGAAAAAATACCCATAATCAACTCCTCATTCATTTTTTAGTTTGCGCAAACTCTGCGGCTACAACATGACTATTCAATACGCGTGCCAACTTTTATCTCCTTGATTTTCTGGAGTTCCGACAGTTTACAGCCTGTCAGTAATTGTCTAATGTGGTCTGAATAACCAATAACTGGTGAATTTGATGAATGAAAATAACGTTACCCTGACGGGGAAATTCAATGAGTGAAAATAAAGATGCTCTGCTGGGCGAATCCAATAACTTTCTCGAAGTTCTCGAGCAGGTTTCCCGGCTGGCGCCGCTGAATAAGCCGGTGCTGGTGACGGGGGAACGCGGCACCGGCAAAGAGCTGATTGCCAGCCGCCTGCACTATCTTTCCGACCGCTGGCAGGGGCCCTTTATTTCACTCAACTGTGCAGCCCTGAATGAAAACCTGCTCGACTCAGAGCTTTTCGGCCACGAAGCCGGGGCGTTTACCGGCGCACAGAAACGGCATTTGGGACGTTTTGAGCGCGCAGATGGCGGCACGCTGTTCCTTGATGAACTGGCTACAGCACCCATGCTGGTGCAGGAAAAATTATTGCGGGTGATTGAGTACGGACATCTTGAACGGGTGGGCGGCAGTCAGCCTCTTCAGGTCAGCGTCCGGCTGGTCTGCGCCACCAATGATGACCTGCCCCTGCTGGCGCAGCAGGGGAAATTCCGCGCCGACCTGCTGGACAGGCTGGCTTTTGATGTTGTCCAGTTGCCGCCACTGCGCGAACGCCGTAGTGATATTCTGGTCATGGCTGAACATTTTGCTATCCAGATGTGCCGCGAACTTGGCCTGCCGCTGTTCCCTGGTTTTTCCGCTGCTGCAAAGCAGATGCTGCTGGATTACGGCTGGCCGGGCAACGTGCGGGAACTCAAAAACGTTGTGGAACGTTCGGTCTATCGCCACAGTGAGGTCGATCAGGAGCTGGACAGCATTATTATCAATCCCTTCCAGCGACAGCAGCCTGCGGCACCCGATCCCTCTGATGAGGATCCCCTGCCCGTTTTACCTCTGGATCTGCGCCGCTGGCAGAATCATCAGGAGAAAGCCCTGCTGGAGAAAAGTCTCGGACAGGCTCGTTTTAATCAGCGCCGGGCGGCCGATCTGCTGGGCGTGACCTATCACCAGCTACGCGCCATGATGAAGAAACATGACATCAGTATGGACAAGGATTGAGCCGGTTCAGCCAAAAAAAAAGCCCGCTATAAGCGGGCTAAAAAAATACTGGAAGCAATGTGAGCAATGTCGTGCTCTTCTTCGGTAGAGCCACCGTTGAAGCGCAGGAGAATAATAATCATTCTCAGCACCCTCTGTAAAGCGCTTTGTTGAGAATTTTTCTCATTACCATAGCAACAATGTGCGTATTCTGAACGCCCGGTGAGGTGTTCACGACCTGTCAGCGCGAAAAAGCGCCAGTTATCCCGGCAAACTTTGGGCGAGACCGGAGAGTGCGGTACACTCTTAATATTGCCTGATATTTCAGATGACTTAATGCGCACACTACTCTCCACGCTTCTGCTGGGGTTGAGCCTGTTCAGTGCTTCAACCTGGTCCGCTACGCCCGGCGATATTCGTCAGAGCGGCTTCGTTTATTGCGTTAATGGCGCGGTCACCACCTTTAATCCGCAAATGGCCAGCGGAGGGCTGGTGGTGGATACGCTGGCCGCCCAGCTTTATGACCGCCTGCTGGATGTCGATCCCTATACCTACCGGTTAATTCCGGAACTGGCAGAGAGCTGGGAAGTGCTGGATAACGGCGCCACTTACCGCTTCCATCTTCGTCATAACGTTCATTTCCAGAAAACCGCCTGGTTTGCGCCAACGCGCACGCTGAATGCCGATGATGTGGTGTTCAGTTTCCAGCGAATTTTTGACCGGCAGTCCGCCTGGCACAATGTTAACGGCGGCAGCTATCCCTATTTTGACAGCCTGCAGTTTGCTGATGCCGTAAAAAGCGTGAAAAAACTGGATAGCGACACGGTGGAGATCCGTCTGCGCAGCCCGGATGCCTCTTTCCTCTGGCATGTCGCCACCCATTATGCCCCGGTGCTGTCGGCAGAGTATGCCGGGCAACTGACTGCGGCCGATCGTCAGGAACAGCTGGATCGCCAGCCCGTGGGAACCGGCCCCTTCCTGCTGAGCGAGTATCGCACCGGGCAATATATTCGCCTGGCACGCAACCCTGTTTACTGGAAAGGCCTGCCGCGTATGCCTCAGGTGGTGATTGATATGGGCGCGGGCGGTACCGGCAGGCTCTCCAAATTACTGACCGGTGAGTGCGATGTGCTGGCCTACCCGGCGGCCAGCCAGATTTCAATTCTGCGTGACGATCCCCGCCTGCGCCTGACGCTGCGTCCGGGGATGAATATTGCCTATCTGGCCTTCAATACCCGCAAGGCTCCGCTGGATCGGGTTGAAGTACGTCAGGCACTGGCGCTGGCCATCAATAATGAGCGGCTGATGGAGTCCATCTATTACGGCACGGCCGAAACGGCAGCCTCACTCCTGCCCCGCGCCTCATGGGCTTATGATAATGATGCCAGGGTTACCGAATACAATCCGAAGAAAGCCCTTGCTGAGCTGAAAGCGCTGGGCGTGGAGGATCTGCATCTGACGCTGTGGGTGCCTTCGGCCTCTCAGTCCTGGAACCCCAGCCCGCTGAAAACGGCGGAGCTGATTCAGGCCGACCTCGCACAGGTTGGCGTTACGGTTAAAATTATTCCGGTTGAGGGGCGTTTTCAGGAGGCCCGCCTGATGCAGATGAATCACGATCTGACCCTGACCGGCTGGGCAACTGACAGCAACGATCCCGACAGCTTCTTCAGGCCCTTACTGAGCTGTGCGGCAATGGGGTCGCAGACCAACTATGCTCACTGGTGTGATACGCAATTTGATGAGGTGCTGCATAAAGCGCTGCTTTCTCAGCAACTCGCTTCACGTATTGACTACTATGACCGGGCGCAAAAAATGCTGGCGCAGTCGCTGCCGGTACTGCCGCTGGCCTATTCTCTCCGGCTGCAGGCTTACCGGCACGATATCAAAGGGCTGGTTTTAAGTCCTTTTGGTAACGCTTCGTTTGCTGGCGTGCATCGTGAAAAGGGCGAGGAATAAAGATGGTTATTTACGCGCTGCGTCGCCTGGTGTTGTGGCTGGTCACCCTGTTTATGCTGACCCTGGTCGGCTTCAGCCTGAGCTACTTTACCCCTCATGCCCCTTTGCAGGGGGCTTCTCTCCCGGATGCTTTTCTGTTCTGGTATAAAGGTCTGTTTCATCTCGACCTGGGCGTTTCCAGTATTAATGGTGAACCCATAGGCCAGCAGATTCGTGAAGTTTTTCCCGCCACGCTTGAGCTGTGCATTATGGCTTTTGCCCTGGCAATGTTAACGGGCATTCCTCTGGGCATTGCCGCTGGCGTGATGCGCAATAAATGGCAGGATAAAGCCATCAGCGCGCTTGCCCTGCTCGGCTTTTCCATGCCTGTGTTCTGGCTGGCGCTGCTACTGACGCTGTTCTTTTCGCTTAATCTCGGCTGGCTGCCTGTTTCAGGCCGGTTTGATCTGCTTTATCCGGTAAAAAATATCACCGGGTTTGCGCTGATCGATGCCTGGCTCAGTCATTCGCCCTGGCGGCATGAGATGATGATCAGCGCGTTAACGCATTTGATTCTCCCCGTAACGGCGCTGGCCGTGGCGCCAACTACCGAGGTGGTTCGTCTGCTGCGTATCAGTACCCGTGAGGTGATGGAGCAAAACTATATTAAAGCCGCGGCAACTCGCGGGCTGTCAAGACTGACCATTATTCGCCGTCATGTGCTGCACAATGCCCTGCCGCCGGTGATCCCACGTCTTGGGCTGCAGTTCTCCACCATGTTAACCCTGGCGATGATTACAGAAATGGTCTTCAGCTGGCCTGGCCTTGGCCGCTGGCTGGTGGATGCTATCCGTCAGCAGGATTACGCCGCCATATCCGCTGGCGTGATGATGGTGGGCGGTCTGGTGATCACCGTGAATGTGTTGACCGATATCCTGGGGGCGATAATGACGCCACTTAAGCATAAGGAATGGTATGCCCTCCGATAGGGCTTATTATCATTCAGATAAATTCAATGAAATTAAAAATTCGAAATCATAATAATCATTAAGCACCCAATCGTGTACACATTAATCATTGGAATTCGTTTTAATTTAAATGGTTGATGTCAACTGCTCCGGATTGATGGCCTATGGTTATGTTGATGTAATGGGTAAGGCAGATTATGAAAAGTGTGTGGTTTAAGAAATCAATTTTTGGGCTGATTTATCTGGTGATTTCAGCCCTGCTCATCAGATATATCAATCCTCTTAACCACGCCATTTTTGATTCAGGTTCATGGTTGTATTTCAAACATGGACCTGGCGGATATGAATGGTTCAGTTCTGATTATGAATGGGGGAATGACCCCGCAACGTTCATATTGGCAATCATAGCGCTGATAGCTATTGCTTTAATTGTTTCATTTTTAGCCAAAAAAACCAGATATTTACTCGGCATGTAAGAGTATTTAATCAACAGAATTACCATCCGATTCGGACCCAATCCCCTATCGGGTCCTATCACCTGCCAGCTTCTGTCAAAAATGTGTGGTTGGCATATCAGCCAACGCATTACAGAGTATCCTTAGTTTAAGCCAGTGAGCTTTGTCGAACAGGCTACAGGGCGATAAACGCCTGTGTTAAGCTATATTGCCTTACGGCCCCTGCACTTACAGCAGGAGAAGGATAGCCTCCTGCGAGGAACAACCTGCTGATATGAATGCAAAAGCCCAGATAAACCACACAGAGAAGATTTCAATAAAGTGACAGCCGATGCCCTCCGATAATATCTATGCCGAAGAACGGCTACCCAGTACGTTGCGCAATGCCTGGCGCCTGTTTTACCGGGACACCACCGCTATGGTGGGCTTTTATGCGTTTATTGCGCTGGTGCTGGTGTGCATTTTTGGTCGCCTGATGGCACCTTATGGTCTGGATCAGCAGTTTCTGGGCTATCAGCTGCTGCCGCCCTCCTGGTCACGCTACGGCGATGTCTCATTCTTTTTGGGAACCGATGACCTGGGCCGCGATATTCTCAGCCGGTTGATTAGCGGTGCCGGACCAACGGTGGGATCGGCGATACTGGTCACCTTTTTTGCTGCGCTTTGTGCCATGGTATTAGGAGTCTTTGCCGGCCTGACGCGGGGGCTGCGTTCGGCAATTCTCAACCACGTTCTGGATACGCTGCTTTCCATTCCCTCCCTGTTGCTGGCGATTATTGTGGTCGCGTTTCTGGGGCCAAATCTGCAGCACGCGCTGCTGGCTGTCTGCCTGGCGATCATTCCTCGCCTGGTTCGGGCTATTTATACAGCGGTGCATGACGAGCTGGAAAAAGATTATGTGGTGGCCGCGAGGCTGGACGGCGCAAGCAGTATGAATATTCTCTGGTACGCCATTTTACCGAATATTCTGGCCCTGCTGGTGACGGAGTTTACCCGCGCGCTCTCGATGGCCATCCTGGACATTGCCGCCCTGGGCTTCCTGGATCTGGGTGCGCAACTGCCCTCTCCCGAGTGGGGAGCCATGCTGGGTGATGCGCTGGAGCTGGTTTACGTTGCCCCCTGGACCGTAATGCTTCCCGGCGCGGCTATCATGCTCAGCGTGCTGATCGTTAACCTGTTAGGTGACGGCATTCGCCGGGCCATCGTTGCGGGAGTTGAATAAATGCCGCTGCTTGATATTCGTAACCTGACCATTGAATTTATGACCGCAGACGGCCCGGTGAAGGCGGTTGATCGCGTCAGTATTACGCTTTCAGAAGGCGAAGTACGCGGGCTGGTGGGGGAATCAGGATCGGGAAAAAGTCTGATTGCCAAGGCCATCTGTGGCGTGACCAAAGAAAACTGGCGTGTGACGGCAGACCGTATGCGCTTTGACGATATTGACCTGCTGCATCTCTCCCCCCGTGAAAGGCGCAAAATTATCGGCCATAACGTCTCGATGATTTTTCAGGAACCCCAGTCCTGTCTGGATCCTTCTGAAAGCATCGGCAAACAGATTGTGCAGGCGATCCCCGGCTGGACCTATAAAGGTCGCTGGTATCAGCGTTTTCGCTGGCGTCGCCGTCGTGCCGTTGAGTTGCTGCACCGCGTGGGCATCAAAGATCATAAAGATATTATGCGCAGTTTCCCCTATGAGCTGACCGACGGTGAGTGTCAGAAAGTGATGATCGCCATTGCGCTGGCCAATCAGCCGCGTCTGCTGATTGCCGATGAACCGACCAATGCAATGGAGCCTACCACTCAGGCACAAATTTTCCGTCTGCTGGCCCGGCTTAATCAGAACAATAACACCACTATTTTGTTGATCAGCCATGACCTGCAGATGCTCAGCCACTGGGCTGACAGAATCAACGTGATGTACTGCGGGCAGACGGTAGAAACGGCACCCAGCGAAGATCTGATTGTTGCCCCTCATCATCCCTATACTCAGGCCTTGATCAGGGCGATGCCGGACTTTGGCCGTGCCCTGCCGCATAAAAGCCGTCTCAATACCTTACCCGGTGCGATCCCCTCGCTTGAGCATCTGCCGATAGGTTGCCGGCTTGGCCCACGCTGCCCCTATGCGCAGAAAAAATGTATCGAAACGCCGAGATTAACCGGCCAGAAATCGCATCTTTTTGCCTGCCACTTCCCGCTCAACATGGAGAGTCGTAATGGTTGAAACACTGCTGGAAGTACGCAATCTCAGTAAAACTTTTCGCTACCGCACCGGGTTGTTTCGCCGTCAACATGTTGAAGCGGTGAAAGAGGTCAGTTTTATGCTCAGGGAGAAGCAGACGCTGGCTATTATCGGTGAGAACGGCTCCGGAAAATCCACCCTGGCAAAAATGCTCAGCGGGATGATTGAACCTACTATGGGCGACATTCTGATTGATAACCACCCGCTGGAATATGGCGACTATGGCTATCGCAGTCAGCGTATCAGGATGATTTTTCAGGACCCCTCCACTTCGCTCAATCCGCGCCAGCGCATCAGCCAGATTCTGGACTTTCCCTTACGGCTGAACACCGAACTGTCGTCAGAAGAGCGCGAGAAAAGGATCATTGCCACCCTTCGTCAGGTTGGTTTGCTTCGCGATCATGCCGCCTACTATCCCCATATGCTCGCGCCCGGTCAGAAACAGCGTGTGGGACTGGCCCGCGCGTTGATTCTACAACCCAAAGTGATCATTGCCGACGAAGCTATGGCCTCTCTGGATATGTCGATGCGCTCACAACTGGTCAACCTGATGCTCGAGCTCCAGGACAAGCATGGTATCGCTTATATCTACGTGACCCAGCATCTGGGCATGATGAAGCATATCAGCGACCAGGTGATAGTGATGCATCAGGGTGAAGTGGTTGAGCGCGGCAGCACGGCTGATGTTCTGGCCAGCCCGCTGCACGAGCTGACCCGGCGTCTGATCCACAGCCACTTTGGTGAGGCGTTAACCGCCGATGCCTGGCGTAAAGATCACTGATTATTTTCCGCTAAGCTTTGCCAGAACCGGACAGGAAATGCTCTGTTCCTGTCCGGATCCCCCTGTTTTAATCGTTTTCCCGTCTCGTTATACCTTTCCGCTATGATTTAGCACCGATCATTCTTTGGTTCACCTTCAGGCTTGCGCGAGGATAGTCATGCTCTTCAGGCCCGTTGATGCGTTACCCGTTATTTTTTGGTTTTCCGGGCCGGTTAACTTGAAAAGGAATGACCATGGAACAGCGCCGTTTTTCCGGCAACAGCCACTGGTATCACGAAACGCAGTCCACCCTTACCCCTCATGCTGCTCCGCTGGTTCCTGAAGCGGCAGAGATTGAAGACCGTTTTCTGCTGGGGCTGGCTCAGCAATATCCGGATGCACTGAGGCCAGTTTTGAGCCAGTCTCGCCCGGCGATGCTGGCCTCACGAGACCTGTACCAGCTTCTGATGCCTCAGCTACTGACCGCGAGTAAAACCCACACGCTGACGATTTACGATCGCCTCAGCACGGCTTTAACCGTTGCACAGGTCACCGGCATACAACGGTTATGTAACCACTATGCTGCGCGATTAAACCCGCTTTCCGGTCCCGACTCTTCCCGTGAGAGTAACCGCCGTCTGACCCAGATTACCGAATATGCCCGGCAACTCGCCAGCCAGCCAACGTTGATCGACTCCGCCGCGCTGATGCGTCTTGATGAAGTGGGGCTGACCGCACCGGATATTGTGGCTTTCCATCAGCTGATTGGCTTTGTCAGTTACCAGGCGCGTATCGTCGCCGGATTAAATGCCCTGCTCGCCCTGCCAGTTCGCTGGATCCCCGGCGTAACCCTTCCTGAAGATGCCCTTGCGGACTGTTTTGCACATCTCACTGCGTGGCGTCCCCTGCTGCCACCGGTGGAGTTGCGCTATGCTTCCGCCAGCCAGCTGGAAGCACTGACAAGGTGCCAGCCTCAGGAGAAATTACGTGAATGCGCGTGGCTGCTGGCACACGACGGCGATGCACTTTATGGCTGGGGAAATTTAGTCAGCGCCACGGCGACTGCCACCGCCTCTGAAGAGGGCCGTCTGGCCGCAGCCGTTGCTGCCCGGATCAATGGCAGCCCGCTCTGTCTGAATCGTTATGCTGCGGGGGAATTGCGCGAGGCGCTGGTAGAGGGAGTGGATCAGGCGCTGCAGAGTGCCACGCCCGCAAAGAAGGCCATTATTCACTGCGCCGCCCAGTTAACACGCTCGCCTGAACGGTTAAGTGCTGCCCACCTGCAACCCTTAAAAGAGGCGGGTTACAGCGATCTGGCCGTGTTCAACATCGTACAAAGTACGGCGCTGGCAAGCTGGAACAACCGGCTGATGCAGGCGCTGGGGACCACCTCGCCCTTAACGGAAACTGAAGCTTAACAGCCTTCCCGCCTGGTCATTGCTGGCCTGCGGTAACCGCCTGCCGGAAGTCCCCTTCCGGCACCGGCGTTAACGGCCAGACAGAAATTACCCTCCGTCATTGCCGACATCTGACTTCATTGCCCGACAGAAATCACCCGCATTCACGGGCGCCAGAGTCAGCCGACGGCAGGAAATCCTCTTGCGCCCGGCCCTTCGCTTAACCAGCGGCGCACTTCATCAAAGAAATGCTGTGAAAGCGGCGTCGCCCTGCCCGATTCAGCTATGACCACGGCCGCCTGACGGGACATAGGCGCAATCGCCAGTTTGCGGCTGTGCAGCTCTGGCGTCATCTCCGGCAGCAGATGCCCACAGGGCGAGATGAGGCAGCCTAATCCTACCTGTATTCCCTGCACCAGCTGGAAAATTGAGGTGGTTTCAAGGATCACCCGCTGTTTGATATCTGCCTCACGGAAATGCGTATCGAGATACCGACGGAAATAACGGGTCTGTTCGGCCAGGCAGAGAGGAATAGCTTTTAAATCGCTGAGTTCTAACGGCGCATCACCGGCCAGTTCAGGAAAATGATGCGGATGGAAAACGACTTCCACGCCGTTATCCTGCAAAGGTTCAGCCTGAAAATGCAGTTCGCGTAGCGTGGCGAGTTCGAAGAAACCGATGCCAACATCCACGGTATGGCTGTTCAGGGCCTCAAGCAGCTGATCGGCGCTGAGCACGGCAACCCGGTAGTCCAGCTGCGGATAACGATCGCTTATCGCCTTTAACATCACCGGCAGCGAGATGCTGCACTGAGGCACCACGCCAATCCGTAGCGTGCCGTTGACCCCATGTTTCAGCGACTCCACTTCCAGCTTCAGACCCTGATAGACGGAAACAATTTCCCGCGCCCAGGAGAGTACCCGCTCCCCTTCTGCGGTGAAGCCGTCGAAGTTATTGCTGCGGTTGATCAGGGACAACCCCAGCTCCTTTTCAAGGTTTTTCAGTCGCATGGAGAGCGTGGGCTGGCTGACAAAACTTGCCTCTGCTGCACGACCAAAATGACGTTCCCGTTCCAGATTACACAGGTAAATCAGCTGCTTTATGTCCATAATTCTTTCACGTTAACCCGTCTGGCCGGCGATACCCATTCACTAAGACAATTCCGTATACTAACACGATGACTCATCCGACTCTGTTATCCATTAACGCCGTAAATCCTGCCGGTAGTTATCGGCAGAAATCAGGCAACCCCCAGTGCCGTTTTCACATCACTGGCGATTTTTTCCACCTGCGGGCCATAGATAACCTGGATATCATGGTCACTGACGCGGTTCACCCCGTTGGCTCCGGTGGTCATCAGCGTTTGATCCACCACCTCTTTCATCTCTTTAACCCGGACGCGTAGCCTGGTGAAGCAGCAATCGACCTCCTCTATATTGGCTTCGCCCCCCAGCCCGCTGATAATGACCTGAATGCGTTCATCAGCAGTCACCGCTGTGGACTGGTTCTCAGCTTCTTCGGACTCCCGCCCTGGCGTTTCAACCCGCATCCGCGTAATGACAAATTTGAAGCCATAGTAATAGACCGGGACATACACCAGCCCCAGCAGGATACTCCACCACCATTGGGTTTTACTGCCGCCCAGGATGCCAAACACCACCAGATCAATCGCTCCGCCCTGCACGTTGCCGATCATCAGGTGCATTAACGACATCAGCATAAATGAGAGACCGGTGAGCACGGCATGCAGCAGATAAAGCACCGGTGAGACAAAGATAAAGCAAAATTCCAGCGGTTCGGTAATGCCCGTGGTAAAGGAGGTCAAGGCACCGGCCAGCACCAGTGCTTTAACCCGCTGTTTATGCTCAGGTCTTGCCGTATGATATATCGCCAGCGCGGCGGCAGGCAGACCAAACATCATCACCGGAATTTTCCCCTGGGCGAGGAACTGGGTGGCATTTCTCACGATATCATCCGGAATGCTGCCGGGATGGGTGAGCGCGGCGTTGAAGATATTCAGTGCGCCCACAATCGTCTGGTTATCTACCGTGGCTATGCCCCCAATCGGCGTGAAGCGCACCGTTTCATTGAGAATATGGTGCAGCCCGGTCGGGATTAATAATCTTTCGCTGGTGCCGTACAGGAAAGCCCCATACTGCCCGCTTTTGCCAATCAGCTCGCCAACCCAGGCAATGCCTGCCCCGATGGTTGGCCAGATCATCGCCAGCAGTACGCCCACCAGCGGCAGCACCATCACCGTGACTATCGGGACAAAACGGCGTCCGCCGAAAAAGGCGATCGCGGTCGGCAACTGCGTGGTATAGAAACGGTTATGGATAGTCACCGTAAGCAAACCGGCAATGACTCCACCGAGGACGCTCATGTTGTAAGTGAAGATCCCCAGCATGTCGATATATTCCGCCGAAGTCATCATGGCGGCGGTCTGCGCCATGCCTTTGGCCTGCAACGCTTCCGGCGTGGTCGTCAAAGCCGTCAGCCCCTGCGCGCCCAGCGTGGCGCTGACCCCGACATGCATGGCGATAAAGCCGATTACCGCCGCAAACGCAGCGGTGGGTTTTTCCGCTTTCGCCAGCCCGATAGCGCTGGCAACGGCGAAAAACACCGGCAGGTTGGCAAATAAGGCACCCGCCACTTTACGAATAAAGCCAATGATTAACTGGGGCGTATGAAGACTGGCAAAAGCTTCACCGGTGATAGCCGGGTTTTGCATCGCAGCGGCCACGCCAAGAAAAATACCGGCGGCGGCAATCACGGAAATGGGCATCATCAGCGCCTTGCCGAAGGCATGAATTTTGCTGGCAAATTCTTTCACAGGCACCTCATCATCACTGAAGAAAGCCTAATTATTAGCCAGGTATTGCGCGGGGAGGCGTAAATCCCCCTCATTACAGGCATTTCTTTGAGCTGCTTCACGGTTTCACGATAAACCGCGCCTATCGCACCATTAAACCAATCAATTAGACAATTTTTTTACCCGGTTGCAGACTTATCCTACAAAAGAAGCAATAACTTCTTAACAAGACAAAAACAATTCAATTACCTGCGAAGCGATATGAAATTTAAAACTGCGATTAAGCCTTACCAGGCTGCTGCGGGCGGCTGGGGTTCTCTTGAAGCCACCACCCGCTTTGTGTTTGACAGCAAACAAGTTCTGAAAAATATGCGCAACCTGATGCGCATGAACAAAGCCAAAGGCTTTGACTGCCCCGGCTGTGCCTGGGGTGATGATAATAAAAGCACCTTCAGCTTTTGTGAAAACGGGGCTAAAGCTGTGACCTGGGAAGCGACACGCCGTTTTGTTGATGCCAGCTTCTTCGCCCAGCACAGCGTCTCCAAACTTTATCAGCAAAGTGATTACTTCCTGGAATATCAGGGCCGTCTGACCGAGCCGCTGCGCTATAACCGCGAAACGGATCATTACGAACCCATCAGCTGGGATGCCGCCTTTGCGCTGATCGCTAAACATATTCATGCAATGGATAATCCGGATCGGATGGAGCTTTACACCTCCGGACGCGCCAGCAACGAAGCCTCCTGGCTTTACCAGCTGTTTGGCCGTATGCACGGCAGCAATAACTTCCCTGACTGCTCCAACATGTGCCATGAAGCCAGCGGCAGTGGCCTCAAGCGCAGCATCGGTGTGGGCAAAGGCACTATTCGTCTGGAGGATTTCGATCACGCTGACGCCATTTTTGTATTTGGTCAGAATCCGGGGACTAACCATCCACGTATGCTGCACAGCCTGCGTCATGCGGCAGATCACGGTGCAAAAATCGTTACCTTTAACACACTTCGTGAGCGCGGTCTGGAACGCTTTGCCGATCCCCAGAAACCGCTTGAAGTGGTCACCAGCAAAGCCGGCACCATCAGCTCAACCTATTACCAGCCGAATCTTGGCGGCGATATGGCTGCCGTCCGCGGCATGGTTAAGGCGCTTTCACAGACCCATCACGAACGGATAGCTGCCGGGCAAGAAGGCCTGTTTGATGAAGTCTTTATCAATGCCAAAACTCAGGGGATGGAAGCCTACCTGGCGGAAGTTGAAGCCACAGAGTGGAGCCAGATTGTTCAGCAGTCCGGCCTGACGGAGCAGCAACTGCGTGAAGCGGCGGCTATCTATCAGAGCGCTGAACGGGTTATCTGTACCTGGGCGATGGGCATCACCCAGCACAAGCATTCGGTCGATACCGTTCGCGAAATCGTTAACCTGCAGCTGCTGTTCGGCCAGTTGGGCAAGAAAGGCGCTGGCCTCTGCCCGGTTCGCGGGCACAGCAACGTGCAGGGTAACCGCACTATGGGCATTGATGAAAAACCGACTCAGGCGTTTCTCGACAGCCTGGCGAAACACTTTGATTTTGAACCACCCCGTAATGTCGGCCACAACACCGTTGAAGCGCTGGAAGCGATGCTGCGTGACGAAATCAAAGTTCTGATTGCGCTGGGCGGTAACCTGGCCGCAGCAGCGCCAGACAGCCCACGCACCGAAGAAGCCCTGCGCCGCTGCGATCTTACCGTGCAGATCAGCACCAAACTGAACCGCAGCCACCTGTGCCCTGGCGCCGTTGATGCGCTGATCCTGCCGACTCTTGGCCGTACCGAGCAGGATATCCAGGCGACCGGCCCGCAGTTTATTACCGTTGAAGACTCCTTCAGCATGGTTCACGCCTCTGAAGGCGTGGGTAAGCCAATCGCCGATACCCAGCGCTCAGAGACCTGGATTGTTGCCGGCATCGCCAATGCCGTGCTGGGTAATGAGAAGCTTGACTGGCTGGCGCTGGCGGCGGATTACAACAAAATCCGTGACCATATCGCGGCCACTATCCCCGGCTTTAACGATTTCAATGCGAAATGCGATATCAAAGGCGGCTTCTATCTGGGCAATGCGGCGGCTGAATTCCGCTTTAACACCCTGAACAATAAAGCGCAGTTCAGCAATGCCCGCCTGCCGGACTCGCTGTTCCCGCAGTTGGGCGACGTGGAGGTTCCTTTCACCCTGCAGACGCTGCGTTCACACGATCAGTACAACACCACAATTTACGGACTTGATGACCGTTATCGTGGCGTGTACGGCCAGCGTGAAGTGCTGTTTATTCACCCTGACGATATGGCTGGCCTTGGTTTTGTGGCCGGGGATGATGTGGATATTGAGACACTATGGAATGACGGCATCACCCGTAAAGTGTTTAACTTTAAGCTGGTGCCTTACAACATTCCTCAGGGTAACCTCGCGGCTTACTATCCTGAGACTAACCCTCTGGTTCCTCTGTCCAGCTTTGGCGACGGCAGCGGCACCCCAACCTCAAAATCGGTGCCGGTGAAAATCACCCTTTCCGCGGCCAAAGCAGGGCTGCGTATCGCCTGACTTTGAGGTCAAATCAGCATTAATCAAAGCCGGGTTTCCCGGCTTTTTACTTGCCGCGAAGCGGTTAATCGCGTAAAACTGTCTGCCGCTCTTAGGCCACGAAAACGTTGAGATTATGTTCCAGGATAACCCGCTGCTCGCGCAGCTCAAAGAGAAACTCCACTCCCAGACGCCGCGTGTTGAAGGGGTAGTGAAAGGCACCGAAAAAGGCTTTGGCTTCCTGGAAGTCGACGCACAAAAAAGTTACTTCATTCCGCCGCCGTTCATGAAAAAAGTCATGCATGGCGACCGCGTGGTGGCTGTCGTGCAAACCGATAAAGATCGTGAAGTTGCCGATCCGGAAAAGCTGATTGAACCTTTCCTGACGCGCTTTGTTGGTCGCGTACAGCGCAAAGACGATCGCCTGTCGATTGTTCCCGATCACCCGCTGATGAAAGATGCTATTCAGTGTCGTGCTGACCGCAGCGTGACGCATGATTTTCAGGCTGGCGACTGGGCCGTGGCTGAAATGCGCCGCCATCCGTTAAAGGGCGACCGCACTTTCTACGCTGAGCTTACCGCTTTTATCACCACGGGTGACGATCATCTTGCCCCCTGGTGGGTCACGCTTTCCCGACACAACCTCGAGCGCGAAGCCCCTGAAGCCGTAACCGGCGAGATGCTTGATGAACAGCTTGAGCGTGAAGACCTGACCGCCCTTGATTTTGTTACCATTGACAGCGCCAGCACCGAAGATATGGACGATGCGCTGTACGTGGAAGAGAAGCCGGAAGGTGGGCTTCGCCTGACTATCGCTATCGCCGACCCTACCGCCTATGTGGCTGCAGGCAGCGAGCTGGATGCGATTGCCGCTGAGCGTTCGTTCACCAACTATCTTCCTGGCTTTAATATCCCGATGCTGCCTCGTCAGCTCTCAGACAATGTCTGTTCGCTGCGCCCGAATGAACGCCGCCCGGTGCTGGCCTGCCGTGTAGACGTGGCTGCTGATGGTACCCTGAGCGAAGAGATTCAGTTCTTTGCCGCCTGGATTGAATCCAAATCCAAACTGGCTTATGACAACGTCTCTGACTGGCTGGAAAAAACCGGTGAATGGCAGCCAGAAAACGACGCCATCGCTAACCAGATCCGTCTGCTGCATCGCCTGTGCCTGGCCCGGAGTGAATGGCGCCAGACGCACGCTTTGGTGTTTAAAGATCGCCCTGACTTCCGCTTCCTGCTGGGCGAAAAAGGCGAAGTGCTGGATATCATTGCTGAACATCGCCGCATTGCGAACCGCATTGTGGAAGAGGCGATGATCACCGCCAACATTTGTGCCGCCACCGTGCTGCGTGAAAAACTGGGCTTTGGCGTTTATAACATTCATCCAGGCTTTGATACTGAAAAAGCCGTGCTGGCCGCGACCATGCTGGAAAACCACGGTCTGAAAGTGGATCCGCTGGCTATCGCCACGCTGCAAGGCTTCCGTGAGCTGCGTCGCGAGCTGGACTCTCAGCCGACGCAGTTCCTGGACAGCCGTATTCGTCGCTTCCAGTCATTCGCGGAAATCAGCACCGAGCCAGGCCCGCATTTCGGTCTGGGTCTGGAGGCGTATGCCACCTGGACTTCCCCGATCCGTAAGTATGGCGATATGATCAACCATCGCCTGCTGAAAGCGATGATCAAGGGCGAGACCACTACCCGTCCGCAGGATGACATTACGGTGAAAATGGGCGAACGTCGTCGTCTGAACCGTATGGCAGAGCGTGATGTGGGTGACTGGCTCTACTCGCGCTTCCTGCAAAGTTCAGCCGGGACCGATCGGCGGTTCAGCGCTGAAGTCATTGACGTTTCGCGCGGCGGAATGCGCGTGCGCCTGACGGCAAATGGCGCCGTAGCCTTTATCCCTGCCCCGTTTATTCACGCCGTGCGTGATGAACTGGTGTGCAGCCAGGAGAACGGCACCGTACAGATCAAAGGCGAAGTAGCTTATCGCGTCACCGACGTGATTGAAGTCACCATCGCTGAAGTCCGTATGGAAAACCGCAGCGTAGTAGCCCGTCCGGTTGCATAACGCCTGACGCTTAACAGGCGGGATAACGCTTTTTATCCCGCCTGCTCTCTTCCCTATCGAAAAAACCATTCTTGCCTCACACTTCCTTCTGTCATGACTTTCATTAACAAATAATTACATTACTTTTAACTTGCTGCTGAGTCTCTTTTAGCGATCCTGTGAGGAGTAATCTGATGAAAAACGTCAAAACCGGCGTGATCTGGTCTGCTGTGGCGTTAATCGGTGCCGGAGCCTTTGCCATGCTGGCCCTTAACCGGGGCGAACATGTTAATGCGCTGTGGCTGGTGGTCGCTGCAGTTGCCTGCTACAGCATCGCTTACCGTTTTTACAGCCTGTTTATCGCCCGCAATATTTTCGAGCTGGACGACCGTCGCCGGACGCCTGCCGAACTCAATAACGACGGGCTGGATTATGTTCCGACCAATAAATGGGTGCTGTTCGGTCATCATTTTGCGGCGATTGCCGGAGCCGGCCCGCTGGTGGGGCCCATTCTGGCAGCGCAGATGGGCTTTCTTCCCGGCACTCTGTGGATCCTGATCGGGGTGATGATGGCAGGTGCCGTTCAGGACTTCCTGATCTTATTTATTTCAACCCGCCGTGATGGCCGCTCACTGGGTGAAATGGCCAAACAGGAGCTGGGCGCTTTTGCCGGCGTGGTGACCATGCTTGGCGCGCTGGGCGTGATGATCATTATTCTCTCTGCTCTGGCACTGGTGGTGGTCAAAGCCCTGACCAACAGTCCCTGGGGACTGTTTACCATTGCGGCAACCATCCCCATCGCGCTCTTTATGGGCATCTATATGCGCTTTATCCGGCCAGGCAGAATTGCAGAAGTGTCGCTGATTGGCTTTGTGCTGATGATGGCCGCGATTATCTTCGGCGGTGACATTGCCCAGCATCCCTACTGGGGGCCGTTCTTTACCCTGAAAGGTACTACGCTGACGTTGGTGTTAGTGATTTACGGATTTGTCGCTTCGGTGCTGCCGGTCTGGCTGCTGCTGGCCCCGCGTGATTATCTCTCCACCTTCCTGAAAATCGGCGTCATTATTGGCCTGGCTATCGGCATTCTGTTTGCCATGCCGGAGATGAAAATGCCCGCCGTCACGCGCTTTATTGATGGCACCGGCCCGGTGTTCTCAGGCAGTTTATTCCCGTTCCTGTTTATCACCATTGCCTGCGGAGCCATCTCAGGTTTCCACGCGCTGGTCTCCAGCGGTACCACCCCCAAACTGATTGAGCGTGAAAGTCATATTCGTTTTATTGGCTACGGCGCGATGCTGATGGAGTCTTTTGTTGCCATCATGGCGCTGATTTGCGCATCGGTTATCGACCCTGGCGTCTATTTTGCCATGAACTCTCCGGCCGCATTGATTGGCACCACGGTTGAAACAGCGTCTCAGGCGATCAACGGCTGGGGCTTTGTGGTCACGCCAGAAATGTTAACCGGGATTGCCAGGGATGTGGGCGAATCTACTATTCTCTCCCGTGCCGGCGGCGCGCCGACATTTGCGGTGGGAATGGCGCATATCATTACCGAAGTCTTTAACAGCCGGATGATGATGGCGTTCTGGTACCACTTCGCTATTTTGTTTGAAGCGCTGTTTATTCTCACGGCGGTGGATGCGGGAACCCGCGCCTGCCGGTTTATGGTGCAGGATCTGGTCGGTACCGTAGTGCCCTCGCTGGCCAACAACCGTTCCTGGGTGGGTAATATGGCCGGGACCACCGTTGCTGTGGCCGGTTGGGGCTTCTTTGTTTATCAGGGTGTGGTAGACCCCTTAGGTGGGATCAATACTCTCTGGCCGCTGTTTGGTATCGGTAATCAGATGCTGGCCTCTATGGCGCTGATCCTGGGGACTGTGGTGCTGTTTAAAATGAAGAAGCAGCGTTATGCCTGGGTAACTATCCTGCCGACCGCCTGGCTGTTTATCACCTCAATGACTGCGGGCTGGCAGAAGATTTTCCATGAAAAGCCCAGCATAGGTTTTCTGGCGCAGGCCAACAAGTTTTCGAAAGGCGTGACCGATGGCATTGTTATTGCCCCGGCTAAAACCGTCGCCGATATGCAGACCATCGTCCTGAGCAATCAGATTAATGCCGCTTTGTGCGGGTTTTTCATGCTGGTAGCCATCACTATGCTGATTGCCGCCTTCTTCGTGATCCGTCGCGCGCTGA
This sequence comes from Erwinia sp. E_sp_B01_1, assembly GCF_036865545.1. Taxonomy (NCBI): domain Bacteria; kingdom Pseudomonadati; phylum Pseudomonadota; class Gammaproteobacteria; order Enterobacterales; family Erwiniaceae; genus Erwinia; species Erwinia sp. E_sp_B01_1. Next base: position 2,573,811 of record NZ_CP142208.1, read on the forward strand.
AAAGCCCTGTCCCCACCAGTCAGGAGTATGAAGTCTCTTTAAGAAGTGAAGCCCGCCATGTCTGACGCAGATTTCATTATTGGCAAAACATAAACTAATTTACTGCTTTATACTCTGTTTAAGCCCGACTGACTGAAGCTTCGCCTCACTGAAAGAAGTCAGTCGGCCAGACAAATTTTTACCGTTAACTCCCCCGCCCCGATCGCCAGATCGGGGCAATGCTTTTTGTGTGGCTATTATTCATGATGAAAATTATTCCAGATACACCTTGAGATTATTCTGGTTGCCGAATACTGTTGTTAAAATAATAAGATACCGTCTGCATTGCATCCTTCAAGGAGAAACTGATGACCGATGAACCGGGGCAATCGTTACTTTATACCTATTTTGGTACCACCAGCCCTCATTGGCGTTTAATGGCCGACAGCGATGCGCTGCTTTTTGCTGAAGATGAACAGGCAAGTACCCATATAGCCGTCCCGCTGACCGGTCCTCAGGCTAATCTGATTCGCAGCATGACGGTGATCACTTCCAGCGTAAACCTGACGCTTTCACTCTATGGTGAGCCGCTGTCAATGCATCTGGTCGGCAGACGGGTGGATCAGACTTCGTGGGCAGGCAGCGCTTCCGCCTGGGGCGATACTTCAGCCGTTGCCCGCGACCTTGTTCTGGGCCTCTCCTTTGCCGAACAGGTGGTTTCTGAAGCCAACTCGGTGATTGTCATTGTTGACCAGCGCGGGGCTATTCAACGCTTCAATCGCCTGAGCGAAGAATATACCGGACTGAAAGAGCAGGAAGTCATTGGCCGTAACGTGTTTCAACTGTTTATGACCCGTCAGGAGGCTTCGGCTTCCCGCCGCAACATCAGCGGGTTTTTCCGCGATGGCAGCTCCTATGAAGTGGAACGCTGGATCAAAACCAAAAAGGGCCAGCGGTTATTTCTGTTCCGCAACAAATTCGTCCACAGCGGCAGCGGTAAGAACGAGATCTACCTGATTTGTTCGGGGATGGATATTACCGAAGAACGCCGTGCGCAGGAGCGTCTGCGCGTGCTTGCCAATACCGACACCATTACGGGCCTGCCAAATCGTAATGCCATCAATCATGCTATTGGCGAAGCGCTGGAAAGCCGGACTGAAGGTCAGGTAGGCATCGTCTATCTCGATCTGGACAACTTTAAGAAGGTGAATGACGCCTACGGTCATATGTTTGGCGATCAGCTCTTACAGGCCGTCTCGCTGGCGATACTGACCTGCCTGGAGAAGGATCAGACTCTGGCGCGGCTTGGTGGCGATGAATTTATTGTTTTAGCCACCGACAGCAGCCAGGCCTCGCTGGAGGCTATGGCCTCCCGTATTCTCGATCGCCTCAAACAGCCTTTCCGCATCGGCCTGATTGAAGTCTACTCGGGCTGCTCGATTGGGATTGCGATGAGTCCTCAGCATGGAGAAGATCGTGAAAGTCTAATCAGAAATGCAGACACCGCGATGTATACCGCTAAAGAGAACGGCCGCGGCAAATTCAGTATTTTTTGCGCGGAGATGAATCATCGGGTATTTGAATATCTCTGGCTGGACACCAATCTGCGTAAAGCACTCGAACAAAATCAGCTGATTATTCATTACCAGCCAAAAGTTGACGCGGAGGGTGAAGTGAAAAGCGTGGAAGCGCTGGTCCGCTGGCTCTCTCCAGAGCGCGGCCTGGTTCCGCCGGGCAATTTTATCGCTTATGCCGAAGAGTCAGGGCTGATAGTTCCGCTGGGACGATGGGTGATGTTAACGGCTCTGGAGCAAATCCTGCGCTGGCGTGAAAAATGTATCAACCTTCGTGTCGCGGTGAACGTCTCCCCTCGTCAGCTTATTGACCAGAGTATCTATTCCGATCTTAAGCTCGCGCTCGATCAAGCCGGTCTGGAACGCAGCCCGATTGATATTGAACTGACAGAAAGCTGTCTGATTGAGAATGAAGATAAAGCGCTGGCGCTGATGGAGCAGTTCCAGCAAATAGGGGCTGAGGTCCATCTGGATGACTTTGGTACCGGCTATTCGTCTCTGTCGCAGCTGGCGCGTGTGCCTGTTGATGTGATTAAACTGGATCAGAGCTTTGTCCGTGGCGTCAATAACCAGCCTGTTTCCCAGTCGCTGGTGAAAGCAATTGTGGCCGTGGCGAATGCGCTGGATCTGAAAGTGATTGCCGAAGGGATCGAAACCCGTGAGGAAGAAGCCTTTGTCCTGGCGAGTGGTGTCGGCACCCGCCAGGGGTATTACTATGCCAGACCTATGCCCGCTGAAGATCTCGAGCAGTGGTTATCCGACAGAACAAAGGAAAAGCCTTAACCTGCTTTACGCAACACCTGAGCACTGTGTCGGTTTTGCAGCTGAACCAGACGCTCCATATAGGCGATATCCTTCGGCTCTATAGTGAATGCAAAATCTACCCAGTCTTCCGTGATGTCCATCAGCTCCGCGCGTGTCAGCTGTAGTACCCGCTGACGCGCTTTGAGCATGGCTTTTACGCCGTTAAGCTTGGGCTTCATGGTGTCGATAAATGTGCGGGTAGCCTGATACCCCTCCCCTGGCTGGAACAGTTTATCGACCAGTCCGCGCTGTTCAAACCACTCCGCTGTGTGGGATTCTCCCTCACAAATCAGCTGCTCGGCCAGTTTCATTCCGGAACGACGTGCCACCAGCGAGTAGCCGCCCATGCCGGGGAAAAGGTTAAAAGCGATCTCCGGGAAGCCCATACGTGCGGTGTCCTGCGCCAGAATAAAGTGATGGGCCAGTGCAGCCTCAAATCCTCCCCCTAAAGCACTGCCTTCCACCATCGCAATACTCACCGCTCCGGTATCAAACCCACGAGCCGCAGCATGAATACAATCCACACAGGCCCGGGCATAAGCTCTTAGCGCCTCACGGCGACCATTTTTTATCGATTCAACAAAGAAGCGCAGATCGCCACCGGCATTAAACATCGTCGGCACCAGCGAACCGGTCACCCAGAAATCAATGGGTAAACCGGAGCGTTGGGCAGCGTAACTGAGGTTCATTATCTCTTCAATCAGCTCATGGTTAAAGCTGGGACGCGGTTGCGCACGAAGTAACATCCACATGGTACGGCGACCCTCTTCATAATAGGCAGAGAGCTGTGTGGTTTGTCCAACTTCGCTAAACAACCGGCATGTAGTCTGATTAATTACTGTCATTATCTTATCCTCTGGTTATGGGTGCGCTTAAGCGCGGTCCCAGCGTAATCCAGAGCGAGTAATCACAAAATCTGCTTTTGATTTTTAAGACAAAAGAGGTAGTGGCCTGGCTGTAGTCAAGTTAATAGTCCTCAAGATGTTCTGAAAAATATCCAGATAATCCGATCGTCAGAATTATGTTATCAGCGCTGTTCTGTTCATTTTTTCTGACCATACCAGGCATTACTGCCATGCTTGCGCAGATAGTGATTATCCAGCAGCGGCTGTTGAATAGCCGGGAGTGATGGCGCGAGTTGCTGGCTAAAGATCCCCATGTAAGCCACTTCTTCCAGCACCACGGCTGAGTGAACCGCGTCTTCTGCTGTTCTCCCCCAGCAGAACGGACCGTGTGAGTTCACCAGCACTGCGGGGATCGCCATAGGATCAAGTTCCCTGTCACGGAAGGTTTCAATGATGACCTGCCCGGTTTCCCACTCGTAACGATTCTGAATCTCTTCAGGCTTCATCTGCCTGGTGCAGGGAATAGCGCCGTAAAAGTCATCAGCATGGGTTGTGCCCCATGCGGGGATATCCCGCCCTGCCTGTGCCCAGATGGTGGCATGGCGGGAATGGGTATGGACAATACTGCCTGTCCCGGGCCATGCCTGATAGAGTGCGCGATGAGTATCCGTATCGGATGAAGGGCGTTTATCGCCCTCCACGACTTCACCACTGGCAAGATCGACCACCACCATATCGTCACGGCGCATCTCCGGGTAACTGACACCGGAAGGTTTGATTACCAGCAGCCCTTTCTCGCGATCTATAGCGCTGACATTGCCCCAGGTAAACACCACCAGACCATGTTTCGGCAGCGCCAGATTGGCATCCAGCACCTGTTGTTTCAGCTGTTCTAACATTTTATCTCTCCGGGACCCTTTTCTCTATTCTCCGCGGAGGCGTTGAGACTGGGTATGGAGGCGATCGCTGGATGTGAGTAGTAATTAGCTGTAGGGCCAGAATTGTGTCAAAAATTAAGAATTTTTACCTGTAAAGATGATCAGCCGTCACTAAAATAGAGAGCAGTAATAGACCCAGAGGTGATAGTTAGAGTTCTAACTTTCCTGGCGCTGTTGCTGCCCTGTCCCAACTGTCTCACTTCAGGGAGAAGGCGACATTTTCGCGCGGCTAATTTCTTTTAAGTAAGATAAATCACTTATAAATTAGCCCGGACCGGGCCATTAACGCAGAGCTGTAGCTATACTTACCAGGATACCTCTGCAGTAGCAATTAAGGAGAAGTGATATGTCAATGACTGCAAAACGCATTACCGCGGGCCTGTTAGCCGCAACCTTAGTACTTTCTCTGAGCGCCTGTTCAAACTGGTCAAAACGCGATCGGAACACGGCTCTGGGTGCGGGTGCTGGTGCTATCGGTGGATCGATTTTATCCAATGGTAGTGGATTAGGTACCGTAGGCGGTGCCGCAGTAGGTGGAATTATCGGCCACCAAATCAGCCGTTAACAGAAATAATAATTCAGGCTAATGCAGCGCATCTACACAAGAAGGCCGCGAGAATTCGCGGCCTTTATTCTGGCTCAACCCCCTGCCAGTTTTACCTTAAGCCCTTTGGCTTCCAGCAGTGTCTTGATCAGGTCTCGCTTGTCACCCTGAATTTCAATGACGCCTTCTTTGACAGATCCTCCGCAGCCACATTTTTCTTTAATTCTGCTGCCAGCTTTTCAAGTTCAGCATCCTGTAAATCCAGCCCGGTGATCAGGCATACGCCCTTACCTTTTCGGCCGCTGGTCTGACGCTGGATACGGACGATGCCGTCGCCTTTAGGGCGCTGGACTTTCTGCTCAGGTTCATCAATGCGGCCTGAGTCTGTGGAATAGACCAGGCGGCTGTTATTGTCAGTCATCATGCCTCCTGTAAAGACGTGAGGATGGTTTTGAGCGTTGCTTCGGGATTTGCAGACTGAGTAATAGGACGCCCGATCACCATATAGTCTACGCCAGCCTGCTGCGCCTGTTGTGGCGTCATGATACGTCTTTGATCGCCAGCCTCACTTCCTGCAGGACGGATGCCCGGCGTGATGAGCTTAAAGTCATGTCCCAACGCTTGTTTGAAGCGCATCGCTTCATGAGCTGAACAGACAACGCCATCCAGCCCACAGTTCTGCGTCAGGCGCGCCAGGCGTTCTGCATGATCGGCAGGCGAAGCATCAATACCGATATCTTTAAGATCTGAAGCTTCCATGCTGGTCAGCACGGTAACCGCGATTAACAATGGGGCATCTTTACCAAAGGGTAACAGCGCCTCGCGCGCGGCGGTCATCATCCTCGCTCCCCCGCTCGCATGCACATTCACCATCCAGACACCCAGCTCAGCCGCCGCCGCTACGGCATGTGCGGCGGTGTTAGGGATATCGTGAAACTTCAGATCCAGAAACACCTCGAATCCCCGCTGATGCAGTTCTTTCACCAGTTGCGGACCAAACAGGGTAAACATCTCTTTACCGACTTTCAGCCGACAACTCTGGGGATCAATCCGGTCTACAAAGGCCAGGGCGGCTGCACGGTCGTTGTAGTCCAGTGCGACCAGAATGGGGGAACCGGATACCTGAGGTGATTGCATGGAAAAGCCCTCTTTGAGTGATGCGCCTGTGGCACAGGAGATAAACGGCAAGCATTCTACCTGTGACACCGGGAAATTCACAGTTCGCCGCGCGTGTTTTCCCTTTTATGCCCTGTCAGGCTCAAGAGAATGCCAATGCCTGAGGAGTCGATGACTAAAAAGTCATTAGTATGTTGTAACTAAAATAAAGGGTGAAATATGGCCAGTTCCCCGGCAAAGGTTACTGGCCGTCAAGTCCGCGAATGGGTTTAACTGAGGACCATGCACGGCAGGATGGACAATGCCAGTAAAGTGCATGGGCGGTGAAACCGCATTTGTGACAACGATAGCGAGGTTTGGTACGGATTTGCTCCCCCACCATATCACGCAGCACCATCAGGCTCTCTTTTGCCCTGCCGTCTTCCGCTTCGTGAAGGTGATAATCCATCAGACGATGGAATACCCGCATGGTTGGATGGCGCTGAAGCTGTCGGTTGATATAGATCTGGGCGACCTCTCCCCCCTCGTCTTTCTCTATCACATCAGAGAGATATAGCTCGGCGGCCGCACCGGTATTTTCCTCAACGCAGCGCTTAAGGTACTCTGCCCAGGCTTTGGGTTGCTGAAGCTGTTGATAACAGGTTTCCAGCATTTCAAGCGTTTCACTGACCAGTTCTTTGTCCTGTTCAAGCACCAGCTTCAGATGCCCTACCGCTTTGGCATATTCGCCTTTAGCCATATGGATGCGCCCCATCATGATCGAGACGCGTGCGCTCTGCCTGTCAGCCGATTCGCCTTTTCTTAACAGGCTCATCGCACGATCCAAATCATCACTGCCCATCGCCTGCAAAGCGAGTTCACAATAGAAATGCGCGATCTCCATCCGCTGTTTATCCTTGCCCATCTTCACCAGGCGTTCAGCCACTTCAATGGCTTTCGGCCAGTCGCTGGTGGCCTGATGAATGAGCAACAGCTGCTGTAAGGCACCTACACGGAAATCGGTTTCGTCCACTAACTGGCTGAACATCTCTTCAGCCCGGTCGTAAAAACCGGCGGCCATATAGTCGCGGCCAAGTTGCTGTACGGCTAACAGACGCTGATCGTAGGTCAGGGAAGCACTTTCCATCAGTGCCTGGTGAATGCGGATTGCGCGATCAACCTCTCCCCTTGAGCGGAACAGGTTACCCAGCGTCAGGTGTGCTTCCACCGTCCCACTGTCCTCTTTGAGCATATCAAGGAACAGATCTACGGCTTTATCCTGCTGGTTAGAAAGCAGGAAGTTGACCCCTGCCACATAGTCACGCGACAGCCGGCTGGCTTCCTGTTGCTTATCCTGTTGCGCGCTGCGGCGTCCCATATACCAGCCATAAGCGGCAGCAACCGGGAGTAACAGAAACAGCAATTCCAACATGAGTGATTATTCCCTGACGGCAGGAACTTGTGACGTGGCCACAGTTTCTTCTGCCTGCCCCAACTGCTGCTGGAGACGTTTTAATTTACGCTGAGAATGAGCCAGAGAGACGCGTACGCGCAGCCAGAACAGACCGCAGATGGCCCAGCCAAGTAAAAATCCGGCGGCAAACAGGACGGCCAGTAGCGTGGAAACGCGGTATTCTCCCTGCGCTAACAGATAGTTAAAGGAGACGACCTGATCGTTATGCGCCCCGAGCGTAATAGAGATGATAAAAATCACTAATACCAGTAAAAAAATCAGCAAATATTTCACAGTCCATCCCATAGTCTGGTGTTAACCAGATGAATTATGCCAAAAAAATTGCGTTGTTGCTTGTCCGAAACCTTTGTAAGCGTGCTGACGCTGAAAATAGTCTGCTGACTTACCTTTTATGGGGGCGAAAAGCAGAAACACAATCACTTCTGTTCGCGTTGCTGGATCTCCTGTTCTTCCTTCGGCGGCACCGTCAGTGGTCCACAGTATCGCTGGACCAGCCAGGTCGCCAGCGTCACCAGTATCCAGCTGATCAGCGTGGATGTAATCAGATCCTGTGGCCAGTGCATCCCCAAAACCAGACGACTTGCCATCACGCCCACTGCCCAGACCACCAGAATAGCAACGGTGACTACCCTGCGGCGTGGCCAGAGCAACCCAATCCCAAGCAGCGCCCAACTGGCAGCAAACATGGTGTGTCCTGAAGGGAAAGCATAGCCCGTTTCAAATTCCCAATGCTGTTTGAGCCAGTCCGGAAGCTGTGTATTTTCGATCAATGCATTGCGAACCAGCGTGCTGCGTTCTGCTCTTTTTTGATCGTAAAATGTTTTTTCATCCAGGCTGTGGTTTTGTTCAAGCCAGACCACATATGGACGGGCCTCCTGAACCTGCTCTTTAATAAAGGACTTGGTATACTGGCCGGTCAGGATCGCTGAAACCACGATAATCAACAAAATCAGCGCAGGTTTAAAACGAAACCTCAGACACCACATAAACCAGGCGCTGAGAATGGCGCTGGTTAATACTCCCCAGGGGCTGGTTACCGTCTCCGTCAGCCAGAAAAGAATTTTATGTCCTGTACCCATCTCTACCGGTTGCCAGTGCCAGCCAGAGATCCATACGCCTGCTGGCATAATCAGTAATAACAGCGCACCCAAAGTGGTGCGGATAGCAATTTCTCTCATAGATCTCCAGTAACGGTTCAGGACTTGTGGTCAATTCTTGATATCTTTATGATTAAAAATAATAACATACCCCTCAGGAAGGTGATAATTGTGCGGTATAACAACAATCGCTCTAACTGGTTTACCGCCCAGGCTCTGATTGTGGCAAAATACGTTTTATGAATTGTGTCAGTTTGCTGACAGCGCGCTACCATGATGATAGCGCAACACTTGATGGTTCTGGAGAGTCACATGCAGCTTAAACGGGTAGCAGAAGCCAAACTGCCCACGCCATGGGGAGATTTCCTGATGGTTGGTTTTGAAGAACTGGCAACCGGTCACGATCATGTGGCTCTGGTTTATGGAGATATCAGCGACAGCGAAGCGGTGCTTGCTCGTGTTCATTCCGAGTGTCTTACCGGAGATGCCCTTTTCAGCCTGCGCTGTGATTGCGGCTTTCAGCTCGAAACCGCCCTGAATCATATTGCAGAAGAGGGCCGGGGCGTGCTCTTGTACCATCGTCAGGAAGGTCGCAATATTGGCCTGTTGAACAAAATCCGCGCCTATGCGCTGCAGGATAAAGGCTATGACACCGTGGAGGCCAATCATCAGTTAGGCTTCGCAGCCGATGAGCGTGATTTCACCTTGTGCGCGGATATGTTCAAACTGCTGGGCGTTAATGAAGTCCGCCTGCTGACCAATAATCCCCGTAAGGTAGAAATCCTTAGCGAGGCTGGCATCAACATTGTTGAGCGCGTGCCGTTGATTGTCGGGCGTAATCCTGAAAATGCTCACTACCTGGATACCAAGGCGGCCAAAATGGGCCACCTGCTGTCAAAGGACTGAGTCTGTACCAGGTATAAAAAAAGGGCCGATAAGAATCGGCCCTTTTTAATTTGTGCTTATGCCTGCTATTTGTCACCCAGCATGTTACGGATGACATAGTGCAGGATGCCATCATTCTGGTAGTAGGTCAGCTCATTACCCGTGTCGATGCGGCAGCGAGCCGCCAGGGCCTCTTTGCGCCCATCCGGGTAAGTCAGCGTCACATTGACCGTTCCGCCTGGCTTCAACAGCGTCAGATCCTCAACGTCAATCTGTTCATCCCCGGTTAGCCCCAGCGTTTTACGGGTGACGTTTTGAGGGAATTCCAACGGAAGGATACCCATACCGATCAGATTTGAACGGTGAATTCGCTCAAAGGATTCTGCGATAACTACCCGTACGCCTAACAGGCGTGGCCCTTTAGCAGCCCAGTCACGGCTTGACCCCGAACCATACTCTTTACCGGCAATCACGGCTAAGGGCACAGACTGCTGCTGATATTTCATTGCGGCGTCATAAATGGCCAGTTGCTCATTACCAGGGACAAACCGTGTTATGCCCCCTTCAATCCCCGGCACCATCTCGTTACGGATACGGATATTGGCGAAGGTTCCCCGCATCATCACTTCATGATTGCCCCTGCGTGAACCATAAGAGTTGAAATCTCCGCGCTCCACGCCATGTTTCTGCAGATATCGACCGGCAGGGCTTTCCGCTTTGATACTCCCCGCAGGCGAAATATGATCCGTTGTGACTGAATCTCCCAGCATCGCCAGGATGCGTGCGCCCCTGATGTCTTTCACAGGCTCCGGCTCTCTGCCCATCTCATCGAAGAACGGAGAGAGACGAATGTAGGTTGATCCCTGATCCCAGTCATAGGTTGCGGCTTCGCTGACTTTGATTTCCTGCCATTCAGGCGTGCCTTCAAACACTTCGGCATACTCTTTGTGGAACATATCTGTGGAGACCAACTGTACGGCCTCAGCGATCTCTTCCGGAGAAGGCCAGATATCTTTCAGATACACCGGCTTGCCAGCATGATCCTGGCCGATGGGATCCCGTTGCAGGTTAATATTCATATTTCCGGCCAGCGCATAGGCCACCACCAGCGGCGGCGAAGCCAGCCAGTTGGTTTTGACATAAGGATGAATACGCCCTTCAAAATTACGGTTACCGGACAGCACGGCACCCACCGTCAGATCGCCCTTTTTGATGGCGCTTTCAATCTCGTCCGGCAGCGGGCCGGAGTTACCGATACAGGTTGTGCAGCCATATCCCACCAGGTTAAAGCCCAGCTTGTCGAGCCAGGGCGTTAACCGCGCCGTTGCCAGATAGTCTGAAACCACTTTAGACCCCGGCGCCAGAGAAGCTTTTACCCAGGGCTGACGTTTAAGGCCCAGAGTGACCGCTTTTTTTGCCAGCAAACCCGCAGCCATCAACACGCTGGGATTAGAAGTGTTGGTACAGGAAGTAATAGCGGCGATCACCACCGCCCCATCATCCAGCGTATATTCCTGACCCGTTTTACTTTCGGTGTAATTTACCGCTTTATGCTGTTTTTGTGCCTGATTGACCTCAAGCTCATTGCTTGCCTGAAAAGCTTGCGGAACATCACCCAGTGAGACACGATCCTGAGGACGTTTAGGGCCGGCAAGGCTGGCTTCCACCTCATTCATATCCAGAGCGAGAGAGCTGGTAAACACTGGCTCATCGCCTGTGTTACGCCACAATCCCTGAGCTTTGGCATACTCCTCTACCAGCGCAACCTGTTCACTGCTTCGCCCGGTCAGCGTCATATAGCCCAGCGTAACGTCATCCAGCGGGAAGAACCCACAGGTAGCACCATATTCAGGCGCCATGTTGGCAATAGTGGCGCGATCCGCCAGCGGTAAGTCGTCCAGGCCATCACCGTAAAATTCGACAAATTTGCCCACAACGCCATGTTTACGCAGCATCTGGGTTACCGTCAGGACTAAGTCAGTGGCGGTGATCCCGGGTTTCAGTTTTCCGGTCAGCTTAAAACCTACAACGTCAGGGATAAGCATTGATACAGGCTGGCCCAGCATGGCTGCTTCCGCCTCAATCCCCCCACTCCCCATCCAAGTACCCCCAGCGCGTTGATCATAGTGGTATGCGAATCTGTACCGACCAGGGTATCGGGATAGGCCATCTCTTCGCCATCCAGCGTTTCATGCCATACGGCTTTGCCAAGATATTCAAGATTGACCTGATGACAGATGCCGGTGCCCGGCGGAACAACGCTGAACTTATTAAACGCTTTTTGCCCCCAGCGCAGAAAAACATATCGCTCATGATTACGTTCCATTTCAAGGCGCACGTTCTCTTCAAACGCATCATCATCCCCAAAATGATCTACGGTCACTGAGTGGTCAATAACCAGGTCTACCGGTGAGAGAGGGTTAACTTTTGCCACATCCCCGCCCAGTCGCGCCACGGCCTCACGCATGGCAGCAAGATCGACAACTGCCGGAACGCCGGTAAAGTCCTGCATTAATACGCGGGCAGGACGATAAGCAATTTCCCGATCGGCATGCGCCTTTTCAAGCCAGCCGGCCAGTGCGACGATATCCTCTTCGGTTACTGAGACGCCATCCTGCCAGCGAAGCAGGTTTTCCATCAGAACTTTAAGAGATTTGGGCAGGCGGGAAAGGTCACCAAGCTGTTCTGCAGCACGGGGAAGGCTGTAATAATTATAACGTTGGCCTTTAACATCCAGTGTAGCCCTGGTTTTATTTTGTAGGGTAGACGACATCACTCCTCCTTCATTGATCTCAAATTATAACCTGAGTAATTACAGGGTCTGATTTAAAGATAGTACAAACTGAAGGTAACGTTTTGATAACAACACGGAATGACAACACCTGAAACACTCTGCAAAAACAAAAACGCCCCGCGGAAAGTGCCAGCGGGGCGTTTTTTAAAATTCTGTATAATAAATCAGGCGTTATTAACGCATCATCAGACCGACCCAGACAGCACTGGTCCAGAATAAGGCTGAAAAAGTCCAGGTACTAAACCAGGTCATTTGAGTTAAATTCATTTTTGCCCTCACCCAGGTCTTCGCGACCAAAAGCGTACATCTTAAAAACCCTCGCCAGGCGATCGGGTTTCACCGTTTTTCAAAGAATTACAGTTTTCAGGCAGTAAAGTGCCCGGCCAGATGAAGGTGGCCAATATACTTAATATTATTCGTTTTTATCATCACGCCCGACCCGTGCAGTCGGAATATAACTAATCGTTAAAAGCTGGCGATTTTTTATCAATCATGGAATCAATAAAATTGCGCTGCAGTTCACTCAGGCCCCATGAGTCCGGAATAGCGACATCATGAGTGGTTTTCGATTTACAATACTGCTCTTTCATTTTGCTGGTTGTTTGTGGTTTTTCATTAACACTCTGGAAATGCATTATTACCCCCACATATGCCAAATCATTACTGCAACACCAATCCAGAACAGCGCTGAGCCAGCGAATACCGCCAACCAGGCTTTGCGTTTCAGATTGCTGGTACGCTGAGCCTTAAGGGTCTTTTGACCAAAACCGGTTTGTACTGAAAGTCTGGTAGCCATAGTTTTTGATAATCACTCTCATTGTAAACGATTGTTTTAACCAATCAGAAATTAGGATGAATCCTAAACATTATCGTATGGGAAATCCAGTAATTTTTATTGAACACAACGATTAATGGCATTTATCAAACAAGAAAAACTATAATGATTGTCATTAACCAAACTTAACTCAATTTATTATCTTTTAAGCCAAATTACTTATGTAAACCTCCTTTTCAGATCCATTTTTTACTGGGGTCTTCTTTGCCTCCCCTCTGAAAGCGCCCGTCTCAGCCACTTGATAACCAGAGTATGAGAATCATCCTAACCTTTCGCAAAGTCTGTCCGTTAAAAGTGTGTGTTGTTTCTCATTTAATGAATAACAATGAAAAAACATGTGATACACGTTTCATTTACGTCAAAATAATTAAAAGGTTTTATCGATTAGAGTAATAGAAAGGGCCATTTAGATAATAGAGGCCGCTATTACGGCCTCATACAGGAGAGTGATTTTTACAGCGAGGCGTTATCGGGCAGGCAGTTTAATGTCTTTGAACATGGCTTCAATGTCTTCATTTGAGCGTAAACCTACAGCAGTATCAACAACATCGCGCGTCAGATGGGGGGCAAAGCGTTGAATGAAGTCATACATGTAGCTGCGCAGGAAGGTACTGCGACGAAAACCAATCTTGGTCGTACTGAAGCTAAATACATCAGTTGCTTCAATCCTTACCAGGTCAGGATCGGAAACCGGGTCTACTGCCATGCTCGCTATAACCCCTACTCCCAGTCCCAGACGAACATAGGTTTTTATCACATCAGCATCTGTGGCAGTGAAGACAATCCGCGGTGTCAGCCCCGCACGGTTGAATGCGGTGTCCAGTTCTGACCGGCCCGTAAATCCGAACGTATAGGTTACCAGCGGGTATTCTGCAAGTTCCTCAATGGAAACTTTCGCTTTACCTGCAAGAGGATGATCGGGCGTTACCACGATGGCCCGGTTCCAGTGATAGCAAGGCAGCATGATTAAATCATCATATAAATGCAGCGCTTCTGTCGCTATCGCAAAATCCGCGTTGCCTTTAGAGACGGCTTCAGCAATCTGAGTAGGCGATCCCTGATGCATATGCAGCGACACGCGAGGATAGCGCTCGATAAACCCTTTGATAACGTTAGGCAGGGCATAGCGTGCCTGAGTATGGGTGGTGGCAACGTAAAGTGAGCCTTTATCAGGCCAGGTGTGTTCACCGGCTACAGATTTGATCGCATCGACTTTGGAGAGAACTTCCCGGGCTATACGGATAATTTCCTGTCCAGCGGGCGTGACCTGAGTCAGGTGTTTTCCACTGCGGGCAAAGATCTGGATCCCCAACTCATCTTCCAGCATCCTGACCTGCTTACTGATGCCTGGCTGAGAGGTGTAGAGCCCTTCTGCGGTGGAGGAGACGTTCAGGTTGTGATTGACCACTTCAACGATATAACGCAGCTGCTGCAATTTCATTTTTCATTCCATCTGAGGTTTGAAGCGACGCGCCGAACACCTGCCGGTGCAGGAAGCGGTGAAACCGCTGCAGCACTGAAAGATCCGGTCTAATGCGATTTAATACTAAGGAAAGGGGTATTTATAACAACTATACCAAATACAGGTCAGATGTATAGCATGGCAGGCATTTAAGGAAGGGCCAGCGAACGCCGGCCCATCTGATTACTTTTTAGCGGCTTTCTCTGCAGCGGCTTTTTTTGCAGGTGCTTTAGCCTTAGTGGCTTTTGCAGTGGCAGCTTTACCAGCAGAAGCTTTAGTGGAAGTTGTTTTAGCCGTTGAGGCTTTGGTGGCAACTTCCCATTTCCCATCGACATAAAACGCTGACCAGCCTGTAGCCTTACCCTCTTTCTCGGTACTGACATACTGCTGTTTAGTTTTACGGCTGAAGCGGACAACCGCTTTGTTGCCCTCTTCATCACTGACGGGGGCATCGGCCAGATAGCTCAGTTTTTCCGGCAGACGATCGCGGAAGCGCTGAAGCTCTTCCACCAGCGGCGCACGGGTTTCCCTGGATTTAGGGAAAGTATTCGCCGCGAGGAAGACACCGGCGGCACCATCACGCAGTACAAAATAAGCGTCTGACTTTTCACAAGTCAGTTCAGGCAGCGGCACCGGATCTTCTTTCGGCGGAGCTACATCGCCATTGCGCAGGATCTTACGGGTGTTTTTACAGTCGTCATTGGTGCAGGCCATGTACTTACCAAAACGTCCCATTTTAAGGTGCATTTCAGAACCACACTTCTCGCACTCCACTATCGGGCCGTCATAGCCTTTGATGCGGAATTCACCCTGCTCAATTTCGTAACCGTCGCAACCGGGGTTATTACCGCAGACGTGCAGCTTGCGCTGGTTGTCGATCAGATAACTGTCCATAGCCGTGCCGCACTTCTGGCAGCGGCGACGGGCACGAAGGGCGTTAGTTTCAGCATCTTCCCCTTCCAGAATATTCAGTACTTCATTTTCTGGGATCAGGTTAATGGTCTGTTTGCAGCGCTCTTTCGGCGGTAAAGCGTAGCCGGAGCAGCCCAGGAACACGCCAGTGCTCGCCGTGCGGATCCCCATTTTACGGCCACAGGTCGGGCAGTCGATGGAGGTAAGGATCATCTGGTTGGGCTGCATTCCGCCCTCTTCCGGATCTTTATCCGCTATCTCCAGCTGCTGGCTGAAATCGGCAAAGAACTGGTCCAGCACGCCTTTCCACTGCGCTTCGTTGTTGGCAACCTTATCGAGGTTGTCTTCCATATGCGCAGTAAAATCGTAATTCATCAACTCGCGGAAGTTTTCTTCCAGACGATCGGTAACGATTTCACCCATTTTCTCCGCATAGAAACGACGGCTCTCAACACGAACATAGCCGCGATCCTGAATGGTTGAGATGATTGAAGCATAGGTGGAAGGACGACCAATACCGCGTTTTTCCAGCTCACGTACCAGCGAGGCTTCACTGAAGCGTGCCGGTGGTTTGGTAAAGTGCTGGCTTGGTTTCAACTGTTGCAGGCTGAGCTCTTCGCCCACTTCTACCGGCGGCAAGGTACGATCTTCATCACCTTTGCGCAGTGCCGGCATGACCTTAGTCCAGCCATCAAAGCGCAGTGTGCGGCCTTTTGCTTTGAGTTTGAACTCCCCTGCCGCTACGGTCAGCGTGGTGGAGTCATACTGGGCTGGCATCATCTGACAGGCAACAAACTGACGCCAGATCAGCTGATAAAGCTTCTGCGCATCGGCTTCCATATCTTTCAGTTGTTCAGCTACTACAGCCACATCAGAAGGACGGATGGCTTCGTGCGCTTCCTGAGAATTATCTTTGCTGGTATAGACGTTCGCCGCTTTCGGCAGATATTTACTGCCAAACTCATCTTCAATATAGCCGCGCACCATGCTGACCGCATCCTGACTCAGATTGGTCGAATCGGTACGCATATAAGTGATATGACCGGCTTCATACAGACGCTGCGCCATCATCATGGTTTTCTTCACGCCGTAGCCCAGACGAGTACTGGCCGCCTGCTGCAGGGTGGAGGTGATGTAAGGCGCGCCAGGCTTGCTGCTGGTTGGCTTGTCTTCACGATCGGCCACCACATAACGGGCTTTTTCCAGCAGGCTGACAGCGGCATGAGTCTGATCGCCGTTAACCGGACGGAATGGCTTGTCATGCTGATGCGTCACTTCCATCGGCAGGCCAGTGCCTTTCGGTGTATTCAGATCGGCATGCAGTTCCCAGTACTCTTCTGGCACGAACGCTTTAATTTCGCGCTCACGCTCAACCACCAGACGCACGGCCACTGACTGCACGCGCCCTGCTGAGAGACCACGGGCAATTTTTTTCCACAGCAGCGGGGAGACCATATAGCCTACCACGCGGTCCATGAAGCGACGGGCCTGCTGTGCATTTACCCGATCGATATTCAGTTCGCCCGGCTTTTCAAAAGCCTGACGAATCGCATTTTTTGTGATTTCGTTAAAGACTACGCGGCTGAAGCGCGAATCATCACCACCGATAACTTCCCGCAGGTGCCAGGCAATGGCTTCCCCTTCGCGGTCGAGATCCGTTGCGAGATAGATATGGTCAGCATTTTCTGCCAGGGCTTTCAGCTCTGCCACCACTTTTTCTTTGCCCGGCAGAATCTGGTAATTCGCTTCCCATCCATGAAAAGGATCGACGCCCATACGGTTGACTAACGCCGTTTTTTCGTCCTTTTTCACTTTTTTGGCTGGTTTACTGGTTGTAGAGTCAGCGCTCTTTTTAACTGTTGATCCACTGGTCGGCAAATCACGGATATGGCCGACGCTGGACTTAACCACGTAGTCATTTCCGAGATATTTATTGATTGTTTTGGCTTTTGCCGGGGACTCAACTATTACGAGAGCTTTTCCCATATTTACCTTTACCTGATTAAAACATCCGAGAGTAAATTGTGCCGTTTGCCGGGGCAAGCGCGTCGCTACCACCGGGGAAGAAGTTTTCAACCCGGTGATTTTCTGCCCTGTTGGCTTCCCTTGCTCTGGGATCCAACCTGCTGATTAACGACACCTTTTACAACCTGTTCTGTGCATTTCAAACATTGCGTAAAGCTAGTTTTACGCCCGGAACCCGAAACGCCCACACTGTACCTGATAAAATCTGATACGCAACTTAATTAGCATCTGCGCAGGGTTTACGCCAGAAAGTACGGCAAAAAGAGTTACCTGGCGCATGCCTGCACAAAGAATGTGGTTTTGTCATGTGCGGACGTAATATACTCTTTTTTCCACGCGTACTATAAAGGAGGGAAAACGTGAATCAGACCCAGACTATAAATCGTGACAGCCTTTTAAGCATCGCCAACGAGATGTTGGTCAGCCACAAGGACTACTTCGTGGGAGTGAAAGCCACGGATGTTGAACAAAAAGGGGACGTTTTGATTTTCAGGGGGGATTATTTTCTGGACCAACAAGGTTTACCGGGTGAGAAAAGTAGGGTGGTTTTTAACCTTTTCAAATTTCTCGCCGTCGAACTCTCCCCTCGTTATCAGCTGGATAAGTAGCGCCCGTTAACCGGGCGCAAAAGAGATCACAACAGCGGCTTTTCGCCACGCTGCCAGAGACGCAGCAGCAAAGCTTCTGCGCTGCCTGCCGCGCTCTGTGTGAAGCGGTCCATCATCTTTTTGCGGCGGCTGTACTTCACGGCGATCACTTCATGGCTGACCATCTGATCGATGATTAAATCATCGCTGGTACCCACAGCATCAATCAGTCCGTTCTCCAGTGCCTGGGTGCCAAACCAGTGTTCGCCAGTCGCCACTTTGTCGATGTCCAGCGTCGGACGCATCTGATGGACGAACTGTTTGAATAACAGGTGAGTTTCATTCAGGTCTTGCTGGAATTTTTCCCGTCCCTGTTCGGTGTTTTCACCAAACAACGTCAGGGTGCGTTTGTATTCGCCGGCGGTGTGCAATTCGACGTCGATTTCATTACGCTTCAGCAGGCGGTTAAAGTTTGGGATCTGCGCAACCACACCAATAGAGCCAACGATCGAAAACGGGGCTGCCACAATACGGTCGGCCACACAGGCCATCATATAGCCACCGCTGGCTGCCACTTTGTCGACGGCTACCGTCAGGCGGATGCCTTTATCCCGCAGGCGCTGCAATTGTGATGAGGCCAGGCCATAACCGTGAACCACTCCGCCAGGGCTTTCAAGGCGCAGTAAAACCTGATCTTCAGGCTTAGCCACGGCCATCACTGCGGAAATTTCCTCGCGCAGCGAGCTGACTTCGTGTGCATCCATGCTGCCTTTAAAATCCAGCACGAACAGCGTTGGCTTACCCGTAGAATTAGTCAGGCCCTGCTTCGCCCGCTGCTTAGCGGTTTTGGCCTCCAGCTTCTCTTTCTTCTTTTTCTCTTTGTGCCACAGTTTTTGATCCTGATGCTTCATTTTGGCCAGCATCATCTCATCTTTCATCTCCTGATAATTATCACCGAGATGCGTCAGCTTCAACTGACCGTTCTGGACGCGTTTTCGCATTGCCAGATTAGTGATCAGCACCGCAATCACGGCAATGGCAATCACAACGGTGACCACTTTGGCCAGAAAAAGCCCATAATAAGAGAGTAATTCCACTCATTCCGCCTTATTTAACATCGAATTAGAACAGCAGCTATTGTAACCGAGTCGCTGGCTGGCGTCGCCCGAATCCCGCCTCCTGCGCACGGTTTTACCTTTACTGAACGTTGAACTGCTCTCTGTTTTAGGGCATAAAGCACATTATTGATTGCGGGCAAAGGCTTACGGCACCGCATGCCGTAACCAAACCCCCACAGCGCCAGAGGACATCAACATGTACTATCAACCTAAAGACAATTTGCTCAACGATCGAATCATCCTTGTAACGGGTGCCAGCGACGGTATTGGCCGCGAGGCCGCACTCACCTATGCCCGCTATGGTGCACAGGTTCTGTTACTGGGGCGAAGTGCGCAAAAGCTTCAGGCCGTGGCTGATGAAATCGCCGCTACCGGTAAAGAGTCCCCGCGCTGGTTTATTCTGGATTTAGAGCAGGCCACCCCTGAACGCTGCAGGCAATTAGCTGAAGAGGTATCTCAACAGGTTTCTCGCCTTGATGGCGTACTGCACAATGCCGGATTACTGGGCGATATCGCCACCATGGATCATCAGGATCCCACCGTGTGGCAACAGGTAATGCGGGTGAATATAGACGCCACCTTCTTTCTGACCCAGGCCCTGCTCCCCCTGCTGCTCAAATCACATTCGGGATCGCTGGTCTTCACCACCTCCAGCGTAGGTCGTCAGGGGCGTGCGGGCTGGGGAGCCTATTCTGTTTCCAAGTTTGCTACTGAAGGCATGATGCAGGTCCTGGCCGATGAATATGACAGCAAGCATCTGCGGGTGAACTGCATCAATCCTGGCGGAACCCGAACCAAAATGCGTGCCAGTGCTTTTCCTGATGAAGATGCCAATAAATTAAAAACCCCGGCGGAAATCATGCCCCTGTACCTTTATCTGATGGGCGATGACAGCAAACGTAAAACCGGCACCAGCTTTGATGCCCAGCCCGGACGTAAACCGGGAGCGGCAGAATAATGGCCGGGGAGAGGCACCAGCAGCGTCAGCAAAAACTCAAGGAGAAGGTGGATGCCCGTATTGCCTCAGCTACTGAGCTTCGCGGCATCATGATGGTTTTTACCGGAAACGGTAAAGGTAAGACCACGGCAGCCTTCGGCACCGCCTCCCGTGCCGTAGGCCATAAGAAACGAGTGGGTGTGATCCAATTTATCAAAGGCGAATGGTTAAACGGCGAACGAAATCTTCTGGAACCGCACGGCGTGGAGTTTCAGGTGATGGCTACCGGGTTTACCTGGGATACGCAGAACCGTGAAACCGATACGGAAGCCTGCCTTCAGGTATGGCAGCACGGCAAACGGATGCTACAGGATGAGACGCTGGATTTGGTGGTGCTGGATGAGCTGACTTATATGATCAGTTTTGATTATCTTCCGCTTGAAGAGGTGGTCGAAGCTTTTAAAAACCGGCCTTCCCATCAAAGTGTGATCGTTACTGGCCGCGGTTGTCACCGCGATCTGCTTGAAATGGCAGATACAGTTACCGAGATGCGCCCGGTGAAGCACGCTTTTGATGCCGGAATACAGGCCCAGCAAGGCATAGACTGGTAATTGTTGCCGCTGCGGCAAATAAAAACCCCCTGCGGCAGAGCCTCAGGGGGTTTTTTAACAGGTTTTATCAGCCACGTTAGCGGGCAGACAACCCTTTCACTGGCTGTCAGCCCGCTTACTGCTGCCAACCTCTCGCAGGCTAATCATGCCGCCTATCGTTCACGCTTGACGGCAGGACGGCGATTGCCGCTGGCTTTGGAATGCGTGGAGTGACGCTTAACAGCACGACGAATCTGATTCGCCTTCGTGCGGCGGCGATCTTTCTCCACCGCCACTTTACTGGTGGTTTCTGGCGGCAGGCCGACCAGTTCACGCAGATAGTTGGTCGGCGCTAATTCCAGTTCTGTCCAGCCACCACGAGGCAGCCCTTTGGGCAGGTTGATATCACCGTAACGGGTACGGATCAGACGGCTAACCTGCACACCCACGGACTCCCACAGGCGGCGGACTTCGCGGTTACGCCCTTCTGTCAGCGTCACTGTGTACCACTGGTTAATGCCTTCACCGCCGGTAAACTTCAGCGTTTTAAAGGAGGCAGGACCATCTTCCAGCTGAACACCACGGCTCAGCTTTTTGATCTTGTCGTCATCAATCTCGCCAAATACGCGTACGGCGTATTCACGTTCCACTTCACGGCTTGGATGCATCAGACGGTTTGCCAGTTCACCGTCGGTGGTGAACAGCAGCAGACCGCAGGTATTCACGTCCAGACGGCCTACGGCAATCCAGCGTGCTCCACGCAATTTCGGTAAACGGTCGAAGACGGTAGGACGACCTTCCGGATCGTTTCGCGTACAAAGTTCACCTTCCGGCTTGTAATACGCCAGAACGCGACAAACTTCTTCGTTGGATTCGGCTACTGAAACCAGGTGGCCGTCAATGCGGATCTTGATGGATGCGCTGGGTTCCACGCGGTCACCCAGCGTGGCCAGCTTACCGTCCACGCTGACGCGTCCGGCAGAAATTTTGGTTTCAATTTCGCGGCGGGAACCGTGCCCTGCGCGTGCTAAGACTTTCTGTAATTTTTCGCTCATGGCGCTACCTCTGTGTCGCCTTCCCAGGCGTCATGCTAAACAAGTATCCCTGTGCATCAGCCGAATCTGGTGTGTCGCGACCTGCGCGATGCACACTGCCGGATCTCTGCCTTTTCAGGGGAAGCGCATTCTACACTAAGTTGTTATTTTATGATAACGCTATGCACATCTCATTTAGGGGCACTCTGTGCACGGATGACGCTGCCTTATACAAGCAGGCTGACTGAAGTTGTGGAGAGGATTTTTTAGCGCCACAGGCGATTGAAAGCATTTGCCATTCTTTACAGCAAAAATGAAACAATGGGGTATCACGCTAATGATTTCTGGGGAAAAATTCACATTCGTTACCGACTTGTTAAAAATTTTGGGATGAGCCGGACGGATAATTGGGAGGGTGCTTTACACCTTAAGAAGCGCACTGGTACTGGCTGTGGCAGGAAATAAAGCCTGATATCGCTAACTGTAGTTCTCCGCACCACACTTAATTTCACCGATAGATATTAACACTGCACTTTAGGATAATAACAGAGCTTTATACTGATTTAATAAAAATCTGCTTATAGTAAACTGAACTTAACGGCAAATATTCAGGCCTTTCAAATAGCAGATTGAGTTAATTCTGGATCTTCACTGTTTTTATCCCTGAAGGCATTTATTATATTTGCTCCGCTAATAAGTTTGTGTAGAATTCACCCAGGTCATAAATGGCCAGAAAAATAAGATTTAATAATAAATATTATAATTTAGTTTAAGTACAAAAAAATAATCATCTGAAGCACTTTTAAATCATTACTAAAAAAGACGGGCCAGACTCGTCAACAATATACGCTGACCTGTGTCAGCATCGGCCTTACACGTCATCAATCTTCACCAGGGATTTACTGACGTGTCCGACAAAGTGTAGCGATCATGAAAAAAATAATGACGATCCCGGCATTAGCTCTGCTATTGCTAACCGGCTGCTCTGTGGGAAAATACCAGTACAGCAGCGAAGCCATGAACCGTGTCGATATGAATTTTACCGGCATCCCTACCATTCTTGGCGTCGGAGCGCTGGGCACCAGCATCCCAATCACGCCCGAATACAGCCTGACAGCAGCGCACGTTGCTAAACTTTCTGTGCAGCGAGTCAAAGCGTATCACCCCTACTGCGACCTCGCGATTATCTACCATAAAAACGAACTCAAAAGTCTGCCAAAATTTCGTAGCGGTGATATAGGTGAGACGGTCAAAATGTATGGTTACAGTTTTATTACTGCCATGCCTGTTGAGTCCTCAGGTGTTAATCTTGCGCTGACAGGCATCCGCAATGAGTGGAATAAACGCCCCTGCGTCGCTATGGTTTCAAATGCAGGCGTGGTGAAAGGCATGTCCGGTGGCGCAGTTTATAATCACGATGACACTATCGGTGGGGTAATTGTTGGTTATACCAAAGAGATTAAACGCCACAAGAATACAACAGTGCCGCTTAAGAATGTTTCCCTGTATATTCCTTATAAAGATTTCCAGGAGTGGCTGCTTAAATCAACGACATAACGCAAATAAACTGCGTCGCCCTACAAAAAATTAAGGTAAATGCCTCTTATTATTTATTAGCCCGCCAGTGATAATACGCCTGGCGGGCCGCTAATTATTATAAGAAGGGCTGAATATCGCCAACGCCCTCACGCACGACTTCAGGTGAGTTATCGGTGAGATCGATTACCGTCGTAGGCTGCTGCCCCAGATAGCCTCCATGAATGATCAAATCAACCGTTTTGCCCAGGCTGTCCTGAATTGCCTCAGGATCGGATTCTGTAAAGTCATTGCCTGGCAACATCAGTGAAGTAGACATCATAGGTTCATTCAGCGCCTCCAGCAGAGCCAGGGCGATTGGGTTTGAAGGCACCCTGAGTCCAATCGTTTTCCGCTTGTCGTTCATCAACCGGCGTGGCACTTCTTTGGTCGCTTTCAGGATAAAAGTGTAGTTACCGGGCGTGTTGTTTTTGATTAACCGAAACGCCGTGTTGTCCACATGTGCATAGGTTGACAGCTCAGAGAGATCGCGGCAGACCAGCGTGAAATTATGATTTCCATCCAGCTTTCTGATCCTGCAGATACGCTCCATCGCATTTTTATCTTCCAGCTTACAGCCCAGCGCGTACCCAGAATCCGTAGGGTAGACAATGACACTTCCCTTGTTAAGCAGTTCCACAGCCTGTTTGATCAGCCTTGGCTGCGGGTTTTCCGGGTGAATATAGAAAAATTGACTCATAAAAAACCTCTTATCTGCCGCACCCGCAGCAGATCACGCGGGTGCAATTTCAGGAAAGCGTAGCCATACCGCCTCTACGCCTCCCGGAAGCCATAATTTTTTTCCCAGCTCGATCCACGGGCAGGGTTGATGGAAATCAGACCCTTGTGAAGCGGCCAGCTGATAATCCTGAGCATAGCGTGCCAGTTGAGTGCGTTCGTTGGGCGCCTGCTGACACTGCGCCACTTCCATTGCATCACCGCCCTGCTCACTGAAATACGCTATCAGACGTTTCAGCCATTTAGCTGACAGGCCGTAACGACCAGGATGGGCCAGCACCGTACGGCCACCAGAATGATGAATAGCATCAACAGCTTGTTTAATTGTACACCACTGTGGCGGAGCGTAGCCTGTTTTGCCTCTGGCCAGATAATTTTTGAATACCTGGGCCATATTGTCAGCCTTGCCCTGAGCGATCAGAAACCGGGCAAAGTGTCCGCGGGTAATAGCTCCGCCTTCTGCCAGCGCAAGCGCACCCGCAAGAGCATCCGGGATATGGGCTTTTTCCAGCCGTTCGGCTATCAACCTGGCCCTGTCCATACGGCGGTCGCTTTGTTCCTGCAAAAATGCAGTCAGCACCGGATGTTTTTCATCCACTCCCAGCCCGACAATATGAATTTCATGATTTTCCCACAGTGTGGAAACCTCCACCCCGGCCATCAGCTTCAGCGGTAGCTGATGCTTTGCTATCGCCTCGCGGGCAGCCTGAATACCGCCAATGCTGTCGTGATCGGTAATAGCCAGCACACCAACACGATGCTCTACGGCACGCAGTACCAGCTCTTCCGGCGTGAGAAGGCCATCCGACGCGCGGGTGTGGCTGTGCAAATCGTAGATGGGATAAGGGTTCAGCGGGGTTGGATCTGTCAAAACTGCTCCGTCATTGGCGGATAAATGTCGCAGCATGATAACCAGAATTCCCGACGCGGGGAAAAAGAGTATTGACTTTTTTGCCATGAACCCGTTAACTAGTACGCAAGTTCACATGCAAGGGTATCGGAATCATGACTATGACACATACGATGATGACTGGTTGGTGGCGCACTTCACCCTGAATGGGCGAAGGAGTCATGCACGCAACCAGACGTTGTGCAGATACCCAGGCCCGCCGAAAGCGGGCTTTTTTTTAGCAAAATTCAGAGAACTGATTTCATGCAAAATGCCAAACCTGGAGTGAAGTTAATCACCGGCAGCGCACCCTACCGCGAGGATCCGGCCGCCGTGTTCCATCAATTGTGCGGCGCCCGCCCGGCGACACTGCTGCTGGAATCTGCCGACATCGACAGCAAACGCAATCTGAAAAGCCTGCTGATCGTAGACAGCGCCCTGCGCATCAAAGCGCTGGGTAATAGTGTTACCGTGCAGGCGCTGTCCGAAAATGGCCGCGCAATTCTCCCACTGCTTGATGCGGCACTGCCTGAATCAGTCATCAGTACCCTGCGCCCGGATGGCCGTGAACTGACTTTCCCGGAAAATACCCAGGTCCAGGATGAGGATTCACGGCTGAAAGCGACCTCGGTCTTCGATGCCCTGCGGCTGATCCCACAGCTGGTAAACAGTCCGGAAGACGAGCGTGAGGCCGTGCTGCTTGGCGGTCTGTTTGCTTATGACCTTGTGGCCGGTTTTGAGGATCTGCCAGAACTGGATAACCAACAGCGCTGCCCTGATTACTGCTTTTATCTGGCCGAGACGCTACTGGTTATCGATCATCAGAGCCAGACTGCACGCCTGCAGGCCAGCCTGTTTACGCCAGCCTCCTCGGAGTTTCTGCGTCTGCAAAGCCGCATAGAGCAGTTACACGCGCAGATGCTGCAACCAGCGCAGCCGCTTCCCGTGCAGCCGGTTGAGAAGATGGCCCTCAGCGTTAACCAGAGTGATGAAGAGTATTGCGCCGTGGTTCGCCAGATGCAGGAAGCTATCCGCATTGGCGAAATTTTCCAGGTAGTGCCTTCCCGCCGGTTCTCGCTGCCCTGCCCCTCACCGCTGGCGGCCTATGACACGCTGAAGAACAGCAACCCAAGCCCTTATATGTTCTTTATGCAGGATCAGGATTTCAGCCTGTTCGGCGCTTCACCAGAAAGCTCGCTGAAATATGATGCCACCAGCCGCCAGATTGAAATCTATCCGATAGCCGGAACACGTCCTCGTGGTCGTCACGCGGATGGCTCACTGGACCGCGATCTGGACAGCCGTATTGAGCTGGAAATGCGTACTGACCATAAGGAGCTGGCCGAACATCTGATGCTGGTTGACCTGGCCCGTAACGATCTGGCACGAATTTGTGAACCAGGCAGCCGCTACGTGGCAGACCTGACTAAAGTGGACCGTTACTCCTTTGTGATGCACCTGGTCTCCCGCGTGGTGGGAACCCTGCGCAAAGATCTGGACGTGCTGCACGCCTATAGCGCCTGTATGAATATGGGCACCCTGAGTGGTGCCCCTAAAGTCCGTGCAATGCAGCTGATTGCCCGCGCAGAAGGCACGCGTCGTGGCAGCTACGGTGGCGCAGTAGGTTACTTCACTGCCAGCGGCGACCTTGATACCTGCATCGTTATTCGTTCGGCTTATGTTGAAGACGGCGTGGCCACGGTTCAGGCCGGTGCCGGTGTGGTGCTGGACTCTGTTCCTCAGGCAGAAGCCGATGAAAGCCGCAATAAAGCCCGTGCCGTGCTACGTGCCATCGCTACCGCTCATCACTGCAAGGAGATTTTCTGATGGCCGATATTCTGCTGCTCGACAATATTGACTCCTTTACTTACAACCTCGTCGACCAGTTACGTGCCTTTGGTCATAACGTGGTGATTTACCGTAACAGCGTACCGGCTGAGACGCTGATCGAGCGTTTACAGTCGATGCAGGATCCGGTGCTGATGTTGTCACCTGGTCCGGGCGCACCTGCTGAAGCAGGCTGTATGCCTGAGCTTCTGAGCCGCCTGCGCGGACATTTGCCCATCATCGGTATCTGCCTGGGACATCAGGCGATTGTGGAAGCTTACGGTGGACACGTAGGCCAGGCGGGAGAAATTCTTCACGGTAAGGCCTCGGCCATTAGCCATGATGATCATGGCATGTTTGAGGGTCTGACGAATCCCCTTCCGGTAGCCCGCTATCACTCACTGGTAGGCAGTAACGTGCCCGAAGAATTGACGGTGAACGCCACCTTTAATGGCATGGTGATGGCAGTGCGCCACGATAAGGATCGGGTTTGTGGATTCCAGTTCCATCCGGAATCCATTCTGACGACTCAGGGCGCAACCCTGCTCGAACAAACCCTGGCCTGGGCGCTGGCATAAAACATGGAGACTTCGATGAACGCTATTCTGGAAAAGCTTTATCAGGCGAAAACGCTGACGCAGGCCGAGAGCCACCAGCTCTTTTCCGCCATCATCACCGGTCAGCTTGAGCCGACTCAGCTGGCTGCTGCCCTGATTGCCATGAAAGTACGCGGCGAACGCCCGGAAGAGATCGCCGGAGCAGCTACCGCGCTGCTGGAAGATGCCAAACCTTTCCCGCGCCCCGACTATGCCTTTGCTGATATTGTCGGTACCGGCGGCGACGGCAGTAACAGCATCAATATTTCCACCGCCAGCGCCTTTGTAGCGGCAGCCTGCGGGCTGAAAGTGGCAAAACACGGTAACCGTAGCGTTTCAAGCAAGTCCGGTTCTTCCGATCTGCTGGCCGCCTTTGGGATTAGCCTGGACCTGCCGGCTGAACAGGCCCGTCAGGCGCTGGATGAACTCAACGTTTGCTTCCTGTTTGCCCCGCAATATCACACCGGTTTTCGTCATGCGATGCCAGTGCGTCAGCAGCTTAAAACCAGAACGTTGTTTAACGTACTTGGCCCGCTGATCAACCCAGCCCGCCCGCCGCTGGCGGTGATTGGCGTCTACAGCCCTGAACTGGTGCTGCCCATCGCCCAGACGCTGAAAGTGTTAGGCTACCAGCGTGCAGCCGTGGTTCATGGCGGCGGCATGGATGAAGTGGCTCTGCACAGCGCCACGCACGTTGCGGAGCTGCGCGAAGGCGAGATCACCAGCTACCAGCTTACGCCAGAGGACTTCGGTCTCAGCGCTCATCCGCAGGAAGCGCTGGCAGGCGGGACGCCGGAAGAAAACCGTGACATTCTGACGCGATTGCTCCAGGGTAAAGGCGAACTCGCCCACGAAGAAGCGGTGGCCGCCAACGTCGCCCTGCTGTTGAAGATTTTTGGACAGGAAGATTTACGTAAAAACGCTGAATTCGCGTTGCGTACCATTCGCAGTGGTCAGGCTTACGAGCGCGTTGTCGCCCTGGCAGCAAGAGGATAATCATGCAGGAAACCGTACTGAACAAAATTGTGCAGGATAAGGCCGTCTGGCTGGCAGAACGTCAGCAGCAGCAGCCGCTCTCCTCCTTTGAGAAAGAGATTAAACCGTCCACCCGTGGCTTTTACGATGCGCTACAGGGTGCCAGGACCGTCTTTATCCTCGAATGTAAAAAAGCCTCACCGTCAAAAGGGCTGATCCGCGAAGATTTTGATCCAGCCACCATTGCCGGCATCTATAAGCATTACGCTTCAGCAATCTCGGTGCTGACTGACGAAAAATATTTTCAGGGAAGCTTTGATTTCCTGCCTGTTGTCAGCGCAGCCATTACTCAGCCGGTGTTGTGTAAAGACTTCATGATTGACCCGTATCAGGTTTACCTGGCGCGTTTCTATCAGGCCGATGCGATTCTGCTGATGCTTTCAGTCCTGAACGATGAACAATATCGTCAACTGGCCGCGGTGGCTCACAGCCTGAATATGGGCGTACTGACCGAAGTGATCAGCGATGAAGAGCTGGAGCGTGCCACCGCTTTAGGGGCAAAAGTCATTGGGATTAATAACCGGGACCTGCGCGATTTATCGATCGACCTGGATCGCACGCGTCGTCTGGCCCCTAAAGTGGCCCACGGCGTTACGGTGATCAGCGAATCCGGTATCAATCGTTATTCTCAGGTACGTGAACTCAGTCATTTTGCTAACGGCTTCCTGATTGGCTCAGCATTAATGTCAGAGGACGATTTGTCCGCCGCAGTTCGCCGGGTCATTCTGGGAGATAACAAAGTGTGCGGGCTGACCCGTGCTGAAGATGCCCGCAGCGCACATGAGGCCGGAGCCATTTATGGCGGCCTGATTTTCGCTGAAGGTTCACCCCGCAAAATAGATATTGAGAAAGCCCGACAGGTAATGTCCGGTGCTCCGCTGAAATACGTCGGCGTGTTCCGTAATAACAGCATTAGTGACATTGTCACTAATGTCGGTGAGTTATCCCTCCGCGCTGTGCAGCTACATGGTGATGAAGATCAGGCTTTTGTCTCTGCGCTGCGCGCGGAACTGCCTGAAGCGGTACAAATCTGGAAAGCTTTCAGCATCAAAGAAGCTTTGCCGACCCGGGACTGGCAGCATGTAGATCGCTATGTGTTTGACAACGGCAAGGGTGGCAGCGGCAGCCGTTTTGACTGGTCACTGCTCGACGGACAGGCGCTGGATAACGTGCTGTTGGCCGGTGGACTGGGCGCAGATAACTGTGTGGCCGCGGCGCAACTTGGCTGTGCTGGCCTGGATTTCAACTCCGGCGTTGAAAGTGAACCCGGAATTAAAGATGCTTCGAAGATTGCCTCAGTGTTTAACACTCTGAAGGCGTACTGACCGTGGGGGCGGCTTCGGCAGCCCCGGATTGCGAAAAGAGAATCGACATGACCTTATTAAATCCCTATTTCGGCGAGTTTGGTGGCATGTATGTGCCACAAATCCTGATGCCTGCGCTGCGCCAGCTGGAAGAAGCCTTTGTCAGTGCCCAGCGCGATCCAGAATTTCAGGCCGAATTCACTGACCTGTTAAAAAACTATGCAGGCCGGCCAACGGCGCTGACGCTGTGTAAAAACCTCACGGCAGGCACCAAAACACGTCTTTATCTGAAGCGCGAAGATCTGCTGCACGGCGGCGCGCATAAAACCAACCAGGTGCTGGGTCAGGCTTTGCTGGCTAAGCGCATGGGCAAAACCGAAATTATCGCTGAGACTGGCGCAGGTCAGCATGGCGTGGCTTCGGCTCTGGCCAGCGCCCTGCTGGGCCTGAAATGCCGCATTTATATGGGCGCGAAAGATATTGAACGCCAGTCACCTAACGTGTTCAGAATGCGTCTGATGGGCGCGGAAGTGATCCCGGTCCACAGTGGTTCTGCCACGCTGAAAGATGCCTGTAACGAAGCCCTGCGCGACTGGTCAGGTAGCTATGATACCGCGCACTATATGCTGGGTACGGCTGCTGGCCCCCATCCTTTCCCGACTATCGTGCGTGAATTCCAGCGCATGATTGGGGAAGAGACCAAAGCGCAAATCCTCGAAAGAGAAGGACGTTTGCCGGATGCCGTTCTGGCCTGCGTGGGTGGCGGTTCTAACGCCATCGGCATGTTTGCTGATTTCATTGATGATGAGTCGGTGGGCCTGATCGGCGTAGAGCCAGCGGGCCACGGTATTGAAACCGGCGAGCATGGCGCGCCGCTGAAGCACGGCCGTGTAGGGATCTACTTCGGCATGAAATCGCCAATGATGCAGACTGAAGATGGACAGATTGAAGAGTCTTATTCTATTTCAGCCGGTCTGGACTTCCCTTCAGTAGGGCCGCAGCATGCTTATCTGAACAGCATCGGTCGCGCTGAATACGTTTCTGTTACCGATGATGAAGCGCTTGAAGCCTTTAAAATATTGTGCCGTAGCGAAGGGATTATTCCGGCGCTGGAATCTTCACACGCGCTGGCCCATGCGTTGAAAATGATGCACGAGGCTCCGGAAAAAGAGCAGCTTCTGGTGGTCAACCTTTCCGGGCGCGGTGATAAAGATATTTTCACCGTTCACGATATCCTGACAGCTAAGGGAGAAATTTAATGGAGCGTTATGACCAGCTTTTTAAACGTCTTGATGCCGCAAAAGAAGGGGCTTTCGTTCCTTTCGTGACGCTGGGCGATCCAACACCAGAGCTTTCCCTGCAAATCATCGATGCGCTGATTGAAGGTGGAGCCGATGCTCTTGAGCTGGGGATCCCCTTCTCTGATCCACTTGCAGATGGCCCTACCATTCAGAACGCCGCCCTGCGTGCTTTCGCAGCAGGAGTGACACCGTCACAATGTTTTGAAATTATCAAAGCCGTGCGTCAGAAGCACCCGGAAATTCCAATTGGCTTGCTGATGTATGCAAACCTGGTCTTCTCCAACGGCATCGATAACTTTTATGCACGCTGTCAGGAAGCGGGTGTCGATTCGGTACTGGTTGCTGACGTACCCGTTGAAGAGTCCGCCCCTTTCCGTCAGTCCGCACTTCGTCACAACGTTGCGCCGATCTTTATCTGCCCGCCTAATGCGGATGACGATTTATTACGTGAGATTGCCTCACATGGCCGGGGTTATACCTATCTGGTCTCCCGCGCTGGCGTAACCGGCGCGGAAAATCGTGGCGTCAGCCACTCTCTGCTGCATCTGGTGGAGAAACTGCGCGAGTATCACGCTGCACCGCCGGTACAGGGATTTGGGATTTCTGAACCTGAACAGGTAAAAGAAGCACTGAAAGCCGGTGCTGCCGGAGCCATTTCCGGGTCAGCTGTTGTCAAAATCATCGAGCAAAACCACGCAAATCCGCCGGTGATGCTGGCTGAACTCAAAGCCTTTGTCAGCAAGCTGAAAGCGGCGACGCGTTAATTTGGCTTAAATGCCTTTCCCGCCTGGGTAAGGCATTATTTTTTCACTCTTTATTACACCCTTTTCTGGAAAATTTCCCGCCTGTGGCTAAGCTTCTGATACAGAGTGATCTGTACACACGGCTTATGCCAACTGATTAATGACAGGGAGAATAGAATGAAGTTATTTAAAGTCCTGACGGGTATGCTTGTTGCGGCTGTAGTCGCGATCACAGTCAGCGCCTGTGCGCCAACGCCGACGAAAGAAGGAACCGGTGGCTATATTGACGACACTGTTGTCACCACTAAAGTGAAAACGGAATTACTGAAAGACGAATCACTGAAATCCACTGAGATTAACGTTGAGACTTTCAAAGGCCGCGTTCAGCTGAGTGGTTTTGTCACCAGCCCGCAGTCAGCTAACCGTGCGGTGCAAATCACCCGTGGCGTGAAAGGTGTTACCTCCGTTACGAACAATATGCAAATCAAGTAATTGTGCTGCATAACGAGGAAAGGCGCTGATTCAGCGCCTTTTTTTTCAGCCCGAACTCAGAAGCGATAGCCCGCGCCGAAGAAGAATACGAACGGATTAATATGGGTATCAATACTCTGATGGCCGGCTGCGGAGTCAAAGCCGACTTTGGTTTTGATATCCATGTACCACAGGGAAGCATTCAGCATCCAGTCGGGCGTCAGCTGGTAATCCAGACCCACTTGCCCTGCAACACCCCAGGAATTTTTCACGCTGAGGTTACTTAAACCGGCGTCCCGCCCTGCCTGGTTAAAATCGCTGTCGTAAAACATGGTGTAATTCACGCCAATACCCGCATAAGGCTGCCACTGACTGCTGTTACCCATAAAATACCACTGCGCCATCAGCGTCGGAGGCAACTGGTGAACCGTCGCCAAAGTACCGGTTGCCGCTAAACCCACTTTGTGGCGGAATGGCGTGGCCCCTAATAATTCAATCCCGACATTGTCCGTTGCCATATAGGTAAAGGTCAGGCCCAACTGCGTGTTGTTGCTGACGTCAAACTCGCCGAGTCCCAGAACATTGTCAGAGCCACCGGTTGGACGTACGGTGGCGGAACCTGCACGCATAAAGAAATCGCCAGCCTGATGTGCAGATGCCACCACCGGCAGTAAAGTTGCCACGGCAAGCACCAATGCTTTCACTTTCATATCCACTCCTTTGCAAATTAAGGTGTGCGCAATTGCGCAGTCGTTGTTTTTATTGGCGACAGTTTTACCTTAATTCCTGCAAAGATCACCCGGATCAATTCTTTCTAACCCATTAAAAAACATAGATTTGATTCAGATCAATTTTCAGGGGTTGAGTAGTTTCCTCACGTGCCGGAATAATCCCGGGCGGCCAGAGATTTTCTTTCAACTGCAAATACCGCCTTCCTGATTAAATAAGCGACTAATCCCTTCTTTAATTGAAAGTTATGTAAGTCAGGGTGCCAGGTTGCCCGCAGACCATGTACAATTGCCGGATCGCAATTAAGGGTTTAAAAAAGGAGTGTACATGTCATTCACGGCGGGTTCGCTATACCGTGACACGGGGAATTTTTTCCGCCATCAACTGGTTACCATTATCCTGTTGGCGCTGCTTACCTCATTCATCACCGTACTGATAGGCCATGCTTTAACGCCAGACGCAGACCAGTTGTCGATCCTTACTGAGGGTGACAGCGGGGCCGGAATGAGCCTGTTTGAAATGGTGCAGAACATGTCACCCGATCAACAACGCGTGCTGCTCAGGGCTTCCGCCGCCGGAACCTTTGCCTCACTGGTAGGCAATACCCTGCTGCTGGGTGGAATGCTGAGCCTGATCCCGATGGTTTCTGCCGGTCAGCGTGTCAGCGCCCTGCGCGCAATCGGCCAGTCTGCGCCTTTCCTGCCACGTTTGCTGCTGCTGGTGTTTATCATGACGCTGGTGATTCAACTCGGCTTTATGGTACTGGTTGTGCCTGGCGTGGTGCTCACGGTGTTGCTGGCGCTGGCGCCGGTGATTCAGGCTACTGAAAAGGTCGGTGTTGTTGCCGCCATGCGCACCAGTATCCGCCTGGTCTGGAGTCAGATGAAAGTCGTCGCTCCGGCCGTGGCTGTCTGGTTACTGGCTAAAATCCTGGTTCTGCTGCTGGCAACCTCTGTGACCGTGTTGCCTGCCAACGTCGCCTCAGTGGTGTTGAATGCACTGAGCAATCTGGTCTCAGCCATCCTGATTATTTATCTGTATCGCCTGTATATGCTGTTACGTTAATCCCCGTCTGCGTGCCCCGTTGGGGTTCGCAGGCGCCACGTAATTTTTTGCATCAGCCTGCTATTTGGACGCCTCTATGAAGCAGTTACTCGATTTCCTTCCTCTTGTGGTCTTTTTTGTCTTCTACAAGCTGTACGATATTTTTGTCGCTTCAGGCGCGCTGATTGTGGCGACCGCTCTGGCTTTAGTTGCCAGCTGGCTGCTTTATCGTAAGCTGGAAAAAATGACCATCATCACTTTTGTGCTGGTTGCGGTGTTTGGCACCCTGACGCTGGTTTTCCATAACGATGAATTCATTAAGTGGAAGGTGACGGTCATTTACACCCTCTTCGCTGTTGCGCTGGTGTTCAGCCAGTTCTGGATGAAGCAACCGTTAATCCAGACCATGCTGGGCAAAGAGCTGACCCTGCCCGCTTTTGCCTGGAAAAAACTCAACATCGCCTGGGCGGTATTCTTCCTCGCCTGTGGTCTGGCAAATATTTACGTCGCGTTTTGGTTATCTCAGGAATTTTGGGTTAATTTTAAAGTGTTTGGACTGACTGGCCTCACCCTGCTGTTTACCGTCATCAGCGGTCTCTATATTTACCGACTGATGCCGCAAGAAGAAAAATAAAATTCGCCCGGCACTCGTCCGGGCCTTCCCCCTTTTTTACTGAGAAGCATGACAATGACAGACGACAACAACAGAGTGCCGCAGGGCGAGATGGTGCTGCGTACGCTGGCTATGCCTGCGGATACCAATGCCAATGGCGATATCTTCGGTGGCTGGCTGATGTCGCAAATGGATATGGGTGGCGCGATCCTTGCCAAAGAGATTGCCGGTGGCCGGGTGGTGACCGTTCGCGCAGATGGGATGACTTTTCTTAAGCCGGTAGCCGTGGGTGATGTAGTGAGTTGCCACGCCCGCTGTATTCGCAGCGGCACCAGCTCCATCACTATCAATATTGAGGTGTGGATCAAGAAAGTCTCTTCTGAGCCAATCGGTCAGCGTTACTGCACCACTGAAGCGGTATTTATCTATGTTGCGGTAGACGGTGAAGGCAAACCCCGCCCTCTGCCAGAAGGCAAAAGCCACTTCCGTTACGATGAAAAGTCTTAACTTAAGTTGAAGCTGATTATCATGGGTTGCGGTTGATTCCCGACCCATGATGACAGGCCTGAGGCCAGATACCTGAGCCTCAGGCCGCCTTCCTCACGCACTATTCGATGCTTGAACCGCCATTGATCTTGAAGACGATATTCATTGTCACATCTTTGCCCGGCTTATTGGCTTCATAGCGCCATTTCTTCATCGCCTGCTTAACTTCCCTTTCGAACATATTGCGCGGCTCTGCAGAAAGAATGCGTATGTTATCAACTTCTCCCGAACTGCTTACGTCAAACTGGACGCGCACACGCCCTTCCATACGCAATGCATAAGCACGAGCCGGATAGGCAGGTTTGCCCACGCTCAGCGCTTTAGGCCCGGTCGACACAGCCGTTGATGGCGCTGGTGAGGTTTTGGGCGCGGTAGAAGGCTTAGGTGCCGTGGCCGTCTTTTCGTTGTTAAAAGGAGAAGCCTGTTTCGGTTCGGTACGTGGCTTGATCTCTTTCTTCGGCTTGACCACTTCTTTCTTCACTGGCTTAGGCTTAGGTTTCGGCACGGGTTTAGGGATCGGCACGGGTTCCGGCTTAGGGGGCTCTGGAGCGGGTTCTGGTTCTGGCTCGGGCTCGGGTTCAGGTTCAACCACAGGTTCCGGAACAGGCTGAGGTGCGGGTTCTGGCTGCACTTCAGGAGCAACCATAGAAACACTAATGGGTTGAGACGCTTTAGGCACTTCAACAACCTGATGAAAAGAGGCATAGAGGATCCCTCCAATCACTACGGCATGCAGTCCCAGTGAGAACAGCATCGGCAGCGAAACACGGCGAGGTAAAGAATTTTCTGCAAGCGTCGTCATAATCTTTCTGCTGTAAGTGTGAAGGGGCAAGTTTAAATGCAAATAGCAATCAGTTTCAATAACATCTCAATCCCGGAGCGCCGATTTCCTGAGAAAAGTGGTTTGCACTGACTGTTATCAAGCCTCAGCCAGGTTTCATTTGCAGATTACTGAGCGATGACTTAACGTGATGAACGACAAATTGACCTGACAGGAGTTGTAAACGTGCTTTACGTAATTTACGCGGAAGATAATGCTGATTCTCTGGAAAAGCGTACCGCCGTACGCCCTGCTCACCTTGCGCGTCTGCAACTGCTGCAGGATGAAGGTCGGCTGATTTTGGCCGGCCCAATGCCCGCTGTCGACAGTAATGACCCTGGTAAAGCAGGCTTCAGTGGTTCCACCATTGTGGCCGAGTTCTCTTCACTGGAAGCGGCTCAGTCCTGGGCACAGGACGACCCCTATATAGCGGCAGGCGTTTATAAGCAGGTAGCCGTAAAACCTTTCAAACGGGTGTTCTGACAGCCTGAAGAAAACGCGCCCCTGTCTGGCATTATGCCATCATGGGCGCGTGTTATCCGGGACGTGCGGCCTCAAGGGACCTGGGTGATAAACAAAATAGAACGCCGTTGCTGCTGACTCAGTGAGTGACGAATGGCATGCATCCGGCCATACCTGCGTGACTGTCCTTCCAGCCAGCGCGCCCGACGACGCTGGACCTGACGCGACATACGCCAGCGTGCAACTTCATTTCTACTCCGTCTCATCTTACCCTCTGTCTACGCTTGAAAAACTCGCGGCGCAGTATATCCCTTTCTTTACTGGGGCAAGGTCCGATGACTTTAAAAATGAAAAGGTTTCGCGAGTTCTCTTCAACACGTAAACTCCCTCCATTCAGGCGTGAACAGGATTTCCACTTCCATGACGACTTTTTATACCGTACTCAGCTGGCTGCTGGTATTTGGCTACTGGCTGCTGATAGCCAGCGTAACGCTGCGTATTCTGATGAAACGTCGTGCCGTGCCTTCTGCCATGGCCTGGCTGCTGGTTATTTATATTCTGCCGCTGGTAGGCATCATTGCTTATCTCTCGTTTGGTGAGCTACATCTGGGCAAGCGTCGCGCCGAACGCGCCCGCACTATGTGGCCCTCCACTGCCCGCTGGCTTAACGATCTGAAGTCCTGTCATCAGATTTTTGCACATGAAAACAGTGATGTGGCCCGTTCGCTGTTTCAGCTTTGTGAAAACCGTCAGGGCGTGGCAGGCGTAAAAGGCAATCAGCTTCAGCTTCTGACCTCCACTGATGACACACTCCAGGCGCTGGTGCGGGATATCCAGCTGGCCCGACACAATATTGAGATGGTGTTCTACATCTGGCAGCCCGGTGGCCTGGCCGACGAAGTGGCCGAATCACTGATGGCGGCGGCCAGACGCGGCGTGCACTGCCGCCTGATGCTGGATTCGGCCGGGAGCGTACAATTTTTCCGTAGTCCCTGGGCCGCGATGATGCGCAATGCCGGTATCGACGTGGTGGAGTCGCTGAAAGTCAGCCTGTGGCGTGTTTTTCTGCGGCGTATGGATCTCCGGCAGCACCGTAAAGTCGTGCTGATTGATAATTATATTGCCTACACCGGCAGTATGAACCTGGTTGATCCCCGCTATTTCAAACAGGATGCGGGCGTAGGTCAGTGGATTGATTTAATGGCGAGGATGGAAGGCCCGGTGGCGACAACCATGGGCATTATCTACTCCTGCGACTGGGAAATTGAAACCGGCAAACGTATTTTGCCGCCCCCGCCTGACGGCAACGTGATGCCCTTTGAGCAGGAAAGTGGCCATACCATCCAGGTCATCGCTTCCGGCCCCGGTTTTCCGGAAGATTTGATCCATCAGGCGCTGCTGACCGCTGTTTATGCCGCACGGGAACAGCTGATCATGACCACACCCTATTTCGTGCCAAGTGACGATCTGTTGCATGCCATCTGTACTGCCGCTCTGCGTGGCGTGGATGTCAGCATTATCGTGCCCCGCCACAATGATTCGCTGCTGGTTGGCTGGGCCAGTCGGGCTTTCTTTGCAGAACTCCTGTCGGCCGGCGTAAAGATCTATCAGTTTGAAGATGGCCTGCTGCACACCAAAAGCGTGCTGGTAGATGGTCAACTTAGCATGGTGGGCACCGTGAATCTGGATATGCGCAGCCTGTGGCTGAATTTCGAGATTACCCTGGTGATTGATGATGATGGTTTTGGCAGCGACCTGGCGCGCGTTCAGGATGATTATATAGCCCGTTCCCGGCTGGTTGATGGTCAACGCTGGTCAAGACGTGCCTGGTGGCAGCGGATTGTTGAACGACTGTTTTACTTCTTCAGTCCGTTGCTGTAAAACGAGCGAAATTGCACAGCGCCCGCAGGGGCATTATGGGAAATGTTATGGATTTGAATAACCGCCTTACCGAAGATGAAACTCTTGAACAGGCTTACGATATTTTTCTTGAGCTGGCGGCCGATAATCTTGATCCAGCCGATATCATTCTGTTCAATCTGCAGTTTGAAGAACGCGGCGGCGCAGAGCTGTTCGATCCGTCTGATGACTGGTCTGAACATGTAGACTACGATCTGAATCCGGACTTCTTCGCAGAAGTGGTGATTGGTCTGGGCGAGGCTGATGGTGAGCCAATCAATGATGTCTTTGCCCGCGTCCTGTTGTGCCGCGAGAAAGATCACAAGCTCTGTCATATCCTGTGGCGTGAATAACACCACTCTGCCGGGAGGCCGGGCATTGAATCAATGCCCGGCCTTTTTTTGTTACAACGGATCAACCTTCAGGCAGGAGACTGCATGATGGAAACTGCCCTCAAGCAGCGGCCGGGTTTTCGCACACTCTGGTCCGGCAATCGGGCAGCGTGTACGGAACACACAGCCTGATGGCGGATTAATGGGTGACGGCAATTCCCCTTCCAGCAGCTGAATGACCTTATTTTTTTCCAGATCCGGATCGGGAATGGGCACTGCTGACATCAGCGCTCGCGTATAAGGATGCTGCGGATTCTGGTATACCTCACTGTAGGTTCCCAGCTCCACCGCATGGCCCAGATACATCACCAGTACCCGGTCGGAGATGTGTTTCACTACCGCCAGGTCATGGGCAATGAAGATCAGCGACAGGCCCATCTCACGCTGCAGCTTTTGCAGCAGATTGACCACCTGAGCCTGAATGGAAACATCCAGCGCCGAAACAGGTTCATCACAGATGATCAGTTTGGGTTCCAGAATCAGGGCGCGGGCTATGCCGATACGCTGACACTGACCGCCTGAGAATTCGTGCGGATAACGGTTGATCAGGTTGGGCAACAGACCCACCTTCATCATCATCGTTTTCACCCGCTCTTTGACCTCCTGACGGGCCATCTTTGGATGATAAGTGCGAAGCGGCTCGGCAATAATATCGCCGATGGTCATACGGGGATTCAGCGAGGCCAGGGGATCCTGAAAAATCATCTGGATATCGCTGCGTGCCTTGCGCCACTCCTCTTCGCTCTGCCCGAGCAGGTCACGTCCCAGCCAGGCTACACGCCCTTCGGTTGCTTTTACCAGCCCGATGATGGCGCGGGCCAGCGTGGATTTACCACAGCCGGACTCACCTACCACCCCCAGAGTTTCCCCTTCATAGAGACGCAGGCTGACACCATCAACCGCCTTCAGCGTTTTAGGCGGCTGCCAGAACCACTGCCGGCCATCTTTGATATCAAAGTGGACCTTCAGATCGGCAATCTCGAGCAGGACTTTCTTTTCAGCTAGCGCACTCATACCAGCTCCTCCACGGGTTTAAAGCAGGCACGCAGGCGCCCTTCACCAAAAGGTTCCAGCGGGGGGCTGTGGAACAGATCGGCATTGCGTACTGACAACGAGGCTGGAACGGACAACCCGCAGGCAGCCGCAGCAGATTCGGCGGATTGCCAGCAATGGTGGTCAGCGATTCCCCTTCGGCATCCAGACGCGGTACGGCATTCAACAGGCCTATGGAGTACGGGTGCGTAGGCTGATAAAACACATCGCGGGCCGAGCCATATTCCATGGTGCGCCCGGCATACATCACCAGTACGCGGTCGCAGATCCCGGCCACCACGCCCAGATCGTGGGTGATCATCACAATCGCCGTATTGAACTCCCGCTTAAGATCGTTCAGCAGCGTCATAATCTGTGCCTGCACCGTCACGTCCAGCGCAGTAGTAGGTTCATCTGCAATCAGCAGTTTTGGCCGGCAGAGCAGCGCCATAGCGATCATCACGCGCTGGCGCATTCCGCCAGAAAATTCATGCGGGAACATTTTCATGCGCTTCCGCGCTTCCGGCATCTTTACCGCATCCAGCATATGCACAGACTCTTCAAAAGCCTGAGCGCTACTCATCCCCTTATGCAGCTTGAGCACTTCCATCAGCTGCTCCCCCACTTTCATGTAGGGATTCAGGGAGGTCATAGGGTCCTGGAAGATCATTGAAATCTGTTCTGCACGCAGGTGGTTCAGCTGTTTTTCCGGCAGGTTAAGGATCTCTTTGCCGTTAAACAAGGCTGAACCGCCAATGCGCCCGTTACTGGCCAGCAGCCCCATCAGGGCAAACGCCGTCTGAGACTTGCCGGAACCGGATTCGCCTACGATGCCCAGGGTTTCGCCCGCCCGCAGGCTGAAGTTCAGATCGTTAACTGCCGTAACGTCACCGTCAGGCGTGCCAAAGGTCACGCGAAGATCCTTCACGTCGAGCAGAAGGTCAGTTCCCGCTTTTTTGCCATTGCTGGCTGCATGTCGATTACGCTCATCGGGAAACTCCTTAACGATCTTTCGGGTCGAGGGCATCACGCAGGCCATCGCCGATAAAGTTGAAACAAAACAGCGTCACGACCAGGAAGCCAGCCGGGAACATTAACAGCCAGGGTGAAACTTCCATCGAGTTCGCCCCGTCGCTAAGCAACGCGCCCCAACTGCTTAAGGGCTCCTGCGTGCCCAACCCCAGGAAGCTCAGGAAGGATTCAAACAGGATCATGCTGGGCACCAGCAATGAGGCATAGACCACCACCACACCCAGCACGTTAGGCACGATATGGCGCAGCACAATACTGTAGGTGGAGACGCCGCCGACATGTGCCGCTTCAATAAACTCTTTGCGTTTCAGGCTCAGCGTCTGACCGCGAACGATACGCGCCATATCCAGCCAGGAAACCAGGCCTATAGCGACAAATATCAGCAGAATATTGCGGCCAAAAAAGGTCACCAGCAGGATTACGAAGAACATAAACGGGAAGGAGTTAAGGATCTCCAGCAGGCGCATCATTACCGAATCGGTTTTTCCACCCAGATAGCCTGCCAGCGATCCGTAGAGTGTCCCGACCAGCACAGCCACCAGCGCGGATGCAATGCCGACCATCAGAGAGATACGTCCACCGATAGCCACGCGCACCATCAGGTCTCGTCCTGACGAATCGGTGCCGAAGTAGTGTTTTGAGATCATATCCGGTGCGGCAGACATCATGCCCCAGTCGGTATCATCGTAGGTAAACGGCGCCAGCATCGGCGCAAAGATCACAAACAGTGCAATCAGCAGTAGCACAATAAGGCTGGCTAACGCCGCACGGTTATGGATAAAGCGACGGCGGGCGTCCTGCCACAGACTGCGGCCTTCGACCTCCAGCTTTTCGCTGAAGGCTTCGAGAGCTTCGCTATTTTTTTTACGCAACATCATGGCGAGCTCCGGGATTAATAACGAATTTTCGGATCGATAACGGCATAGAGCACATCAACAATCGCATTAAACAAAATGGTCAGCACACCCACCAGGATCGTCAGGCTCAGCACCAGCGAGTAGTCGCGGTTCAATGCGCCATTCACAAACAGCTGACCAATGCCCGGCAACCCGTAAATGGTTTCAATCACCATAGATCCGGTGATGATGCCCACAAAAGCCGGGCCCAGGTAGGACAACACTGGCAGCATGGCCGGTTTCAGCGCATGGCGCAGCACGATGCGGTGCATCGGCAGCCCCTTAGCGCGCGCGGTGCGGATGAAATTGGAGTGGAGGATCTCAATCATTGAGCCCCTGGTAATACGCGCAATGCTGGCAATATAAGCCAGAGAGAGCGCGACCATAGGCAGGATCATGTATTTCGCCTCCCCGCCGTTCCAGCCGCCGCCGGGCAGCCATTTCAGAGTAATGGCGAAGATCAGGACCAGCAAAGGCGCTACCACGAAGCTGGGGATCACCACCCCGGTCATCGCCACCCCCATGACCACAAAGTCCCATTTCGTATTTTGCCTCAGAGCGGCAATGACGCCGGCAAACACGCCCAGCACAACCGCAAGGAGAAACGCCGCCAGTCCCAGTTTTGCAGAAACCGGGAAAGCATGGCCGACCAGATAGTTGACCGAATAATCTTTATATTTAAACGATGGCCCGAAATCGCCATGCGCCAGCTGCACCAGGTAGTTGGTGTACTGTTTCCACATGGGATCGTTCAGGTGGTACTTGGCTTCAATATTGGCCATTACTTCAGGCGACAGCGTGCGTTCACCGGTAAAAGGACTCCCCGGTGCCAGACGCATCATAAAGAAGGAGATAGTAATCAGGATAAGTAACGTCGGAATCGCTTCCAGAAAACGACGAAAAATAAATTTTAACATTGCCCGTACCTGCTGGCTTGTGCCTCAGCACTGCTTAAAATAGACACGCAGGGAGAAGGTCGCCCTCCTCCCTGATTGTTGCCATTAGTGTTTGATAATATACAGATTTTTGTCGTACACGTTGTCCAGCGCATCTTTGCCGGTGTAGCCACCTACGTAGGTTTTAACCAGACGGGCATTGACATAATAATAGACCGGAACAATCACGGAGTCTTTGTCGAGGATCTGCTCGGCTTTCGCGTACAAATCGCTGCGACCTTTCTCGTCACTGGCTTTCGCCGCGTCGGCCATCACTTTATCGAAGTCAGCAGACTTGTAATGTGAGGTGTTGTTACTGCTGCCAGATAACATGGTGTTCAGGAAAGAAGTAGGTTCGTTGTAATCCGCGCACCAGGCGGCACGGGAAACGTCGAAGTTACCCTGATGACGGGTATCCAGGAAGGTTTTCCACTCCTGGTTGTTCAGCTTGATGTTCACACCCAGGTTCTTCTTCCAGATAGAGGCTGCAGCAATAGCCAGCTTCTTATGCAGGTCGGAAGTGTTGTACAGCAGTTCAAAGGTCAGCGGCTTGTCAGCGGTATACCCGGCTTCGGCCAGCAGTTTTTTCGCTTCAGCATTACGTTTGTCCTGGGACCAGCTGAACCATTCTGGTTTGATCAGATCGGCACCGTCTGTGGCAGGAGGCGTGTAGCTGTAGGCTGGCAGTTGTCCCTGAGCCAGTACTTTGTTGACCATGATGTCACGGTCGATACCCAGCTTCAGCGCTGCACGGACGCGCGGGTCGGTAAATGGCGCTTTCTGGTTGTTGATTTCGTAATAGTAAGTACAGAGATAAGGATCAACATGTAACTCTTTTGGGTTATCACGCTGCAGTTTCTTAAACAGCTCGATCGGCATGTTGTTGTACGTCATGTCGCTACCGTCGTTACTGAAGTAACGGTTAACGTCGCTGACTTCGGAAGAAATCGGCAGGAAGGTGACCTTATCCAGTTTGGTGTCCGCGTTATCCCAGTATTCGGTGTTACGCACCAGGACAATACGTTCGTTAATGACGTGGGTTTGCAGTTTAAATGCGCCGTTACCTACCCAGTTTTCTGGCTGCGTCCATTTCTCACCAGCTTTATCAATGGCTGGCTTATACACCGGGGACATTGACGGGTGGATCAGCAATTTAAAGAAGTAAGGCACTGATTCACTCAGGGTCACTTCCAGCGTATTGGCATCGATCGCTTTTACACCCAGCGTATCCGGGTTTTTCTTGCCGGAGATGATCTCATCAATATTTTCAAGATGACCATATTGCAGATAGCTGGCGTAAGGAGAAGCCGTTTTAGGATCGGCCAGACGCTTCCAGCTATAGACGAAATCCTGTGCGGTTACAGGCTCACCATTAGACCACTTGGCATTTTTGCGCAGATGGAAGGTCCAGACTTTACCGTCTTTGTTTTCCCAGCTTTCTGCCACGCCAGGAATTGGATGCCCCTGAGTATCACTGATTACCAGCCCTTCCAGCAGATCGCGGCTGACGTTAGATTCCGGTACGCCTTCAATTTTATGGGGATCCAGAGACTGGACTTCATCTCCGTTGCCTTTCACCAGTTCCTGCTTTCCTGCCAGTTCAACGCCTGCCGGCACCTGAGCGGCCATGGCCACATTTCCTGCCAGCGCAGTCATGATGCCAAGAGCAATCAGGCTTTTCTTCGTGATGTTGGTCATGAGTTACCTACTCCAGTTATTTTTATCAATGCGGTCTGAAATTTTCAGAGCCTCAGTTATCAGAGGTTCTGCCCGCCGCGCCGGAACGATGACGCGTGGGAGGAATTACCCTTGCCGGTTACTGCCTGAAACCGGATAAAACTTATCACCCGGTCTCAATGTTTAATGATGTAGAAATACTTGAGGTCCGTGAGATCCTGCGGATCTTTGCCTGTAAAGCCCCCTACCCAGGGTTTTACCAGACGGGCGCTTACACGGTAATAAACCGGCACAATGGCTGAATCCTGATCCAGTTGCTGTTCTGCCTGTTGATAGACAGCCGCGCGCTCTTTATCGGAAACGAGAAGTGACTTTGCCATCAGCGCATCGAATTTTTCGCTTTTGTAAAA
Organism: Erwinia sp. E_sp_B01_1; assembly: GCF_036865545.1. NCBI lineage: Bacteria > Pseudomonadati > Pseudomonadota > Gammaproteobacteria > Enterobacterales > Erwiniaceae > Erwinia > Erwinia sp. E_sp_B01_1. Next base: position 2,618,306 of record NZ_CP142208.1, read on the forward strand.
AGCGGTATTACTGGAAGAGTTGCTGAGCATGGCGTTCAGGAAGGTGGACGGTTCGTTGTAATCTGAACACCAGGTCGCCCGCGCCACGTCATAATTACCCTGATGACGGGTATCAAGCATGGTTTTCCACTCCTGATTATCCAGCGCGACTTTAGCCCCAAGATTTTTACTCCACATCGAGGCCGCGGCAATTGCCTGCTTTTTATTCACATCAGAAGTGTTATACAGCAGCCTGAAAGTCAGCGGCTTATCTGAGCCATATCCCGCTTCAGCCAGCAGTTTTCTTGCCTGCTCGTTGCGTTGCTGCTGAGTCAGACGCATCCATTCAGGCTGAGAAAGGTCGGCACCCTCAATAAACGGCGGAGTAAATCCACCCGCCGGTATCTGCCCCTGGCCCATGACTTTATCGGTGATGATATTGCGGTCCAGCGTCAGCTTGACCGCTGTACGAACGCGGGGATCGTTAAACGGAGGACGCTTGTTATTGAGTTCATAATAAAACGTACACAGCAAAGGACTGATATGTACCTGTTTCCCCAGCGTTTTTTTCAGCACAGGAAAAAGCTCCGGTGGCAAAGCACTGTTGGTCATATCAATTTCACCGCTGCGGTAGCGGTTTACATCACTCGACTCTGAGGTAATGGGCAGAAACGTGGCGTTTTCAATCACTGTCTGGCGGTTATTCCAGTATGCAGGGTTACGTTTAACCACGATTTTTTCGTTAATCACCCAGTCGCTGAGCGTATAAGCGCCATTGCTAACGTAATGACCAGGCTGGGTCCACTGCTCACCCCATTGCTCCACCGCGTTACGGTTGACGGGCTTCAGTGAAGTATGGGCCGTCAGGGCGATGAAATAGGGAACGGGCTCGCTCAGAGTCACCTGAAGGTGATGGGCGTCTAACGCTTTGATGCCGAGCAAATCCGGGGACTTTTTCCCTGCAAGAATGGCGTCTATATTGTCGATATGAGCATATTGCAGATAACTCGCATAAGGCGAAGCAGTTCGTGGATCCACCAGTCGCTGCCAGCTGTAAACGAAATCGGCTGCGGTAACCGGCTCGCCATTACTCCATTTTGCATCTGCACGCAGGGTGAATATCCAGATTTTACCCTGTTCGCTCTTCCAGCTCTCCGCCACGCCAGGCACAACATGGCCGTTATTGTCCGTAGTGGTCAGCCCCTCCAGCAAATTCAGAATAATATTGCTTTCCGGAACACCTTCAATTTTCTGCGGATCCAGTGAAGAAACTTCCCCACCATTGTTGATCACCATAGTTTGCTGAGGTGCCAGGACTACGTTAGCTGGCATTGTGGCCGCCATAACGCCGCCGGCAAAAACGCCAAAGCTTAACGCGATAAGCTGAGATAACAACTGGCCAGGAACTGGAAGACATTTCATTAAGCGTTAGTAACCTGTGTTCGTGAATCTGCGGCTGAACCGGAAAATGAAGTATTCATTTGCACATCTGGTGCCAGTTTCACACCGATCTTCCGGAAACTATCAGATGGGTAGTTTTTAAGCCAAAGCAAAATCTTAGAAATGTTAACTAATTCTCTTTTATCACAACAAAATGTTGTGTAGCAATGTTATTTAATTTGCCGAATTAATAGATAACTTATTGATATTAATGGCTTTTCGTAGATAGAAGCTCATTAAATAAACAATTTTACCGTCAATTTTGTGTTTAAAGTAAACGATTTACCCTGCAAACCCTTACTTTCAACGTAAAATCCCATAAAATTCCACCAAACCAGAGGATGAAACTAAACTGAGCCCGGTCATTTAGTGATTAATGGTGTGAAAATATTAACAATTAACGTAAAAGTTTACTGAGGCGGGTTGTTTGCGGGGATTTGCAGTAATTACATTAATAACAGCGAAGCGGCGTTAAGCTAAATGAATAATTGCACCAAAATAACCGGCCAACAGGCTGTTTTGCACTATATTGGTGCTTCATTTTGTTGCAGTCGAAAAAAAAGCGCAGATTATGCGCCTTTTTGACTTATTTACAGTGGAGAAAATTTAGTTCACCAGCCCCGGAAAAAGGGCCTTCAGACCGGTAACGACAAATTCAATGCCTAAGGCCATAAGAAGCAGTCCCATGATACGGGTTATTACGTTAATCCCTGTCTGTCCCAGTAATCTGACCATCAGAGGAGCGGCGCGAAACAGTAGCCAGCAGCAGAAGGCGAACAGCGCGATAGCCAGGCTGAATCCCAGCAGATTCAACCAACTGTGATAACGGGTGCTCCAGACGATGGTGGAACTGATAGCACCAGGGCCTGCCATTAAAGGCAGTGCCAGCGGCACCACACCAATGCTTTCGCGAATAGCCGTTTCTGATTTTTCCTGCTTGTTCTGCTTGTCTTCACCCAGCTTGCCACTGATCATCGACATAGCGATAGTCACAACCAGTATGCCGCCAGCTATGCGGAAAGAATCAATTGAGATGCCAAAAATATGCAGAATCGCGTCACCAAGAAACAGGGAAGTCCATAAAATAATGGCGACTGACAGGTTGGCTGTCATATTGGTTTTATTACGGGCTGCCGGCACCTGATAGCTGGTCATGCTGATAAATACCGGAATGATCCCTACCGGATTGACCAGGGCAAAAAGCCCGACAAAGAATTTGATATAGCCGGATAGATCTAAAAGTGCCGGATTCACACTGTGCTCCTGAGCGGGCCAAATTTATGGCGGCTAATGTAATGGAAAACAGGCGGCGTTGCTATCACAGCAAGGGTGTATTTTCGCCTGTATTTAAGGGCAAAATGCAGTGATAAAAACTGGTTATTAGCCTGCTTCAGGGAGATAAGCCCTGCCAGACTTCCTTTGCCGGAAATTATTTTCAGGCATAAATCACTCTCTGCCTGAACACCAGAGCTGAAAGGTGTCAGCTTGGTTATAAGATGATCCAGATCAAAATTGAGTTACCTCTTAATGAGTAAGCTTTGTGGCATTGAAAGGCGCTGATAAGTCCCTGCTTCACCTACCCTCAGTGTGATGCCAAGACTCTTTCAGTAAACCTGTAGAACTTTTTTGGAAAGAATCAAGTTCAGTCACGGCAAGATCACAACACATCAATACCGCGTGGCTATACTCCTAAGTTCTGACTTGTTTACTAATAGAGTTTAACTTTCATCAGGAGAGCATTATGGCCGTTACTAATGTTGCTGAACTTAACGCACTGGTTGAACGTGTTAAAGAAGCACAGCGCGAATACGCCAGTTTCACTCAAGAGCAGGTCGACAAAATTTTCCGTGCTGCAGCCCTTGCCGCCGCCGATGCCCGCATCCCGCTGGCAAAAATGGCTGTAGCCGAATCAGGCATGGGGATTGTTGAAGACAAAGTCATCAAAAATCACTTCGCTTCCGAATATATTTACAACGCCTATAAAGACGAAAAAACCTGCGGGATCCTGAGTACGGATGAAACCTTTGGTACCATCACTATAGCCGAGCCTACCGGTCTGATCTGCGGTATAGTCCCTACCACTAACCCTACCTCTACCGCCATTTTCAAAGCGTTAATCAGCCTTAAAACACGAAATGGCATTATCTTTTCTCCACACCCAAGAGCAAAAGACGCCACCAATAAAGCGGCGGATATTGTCCTGCAGGCAGCCATTGCCGCAGGGGCGCCAAAAGATATTATCGGCTGGATCGACGTGCCCTCAGTTGAACTCTCTAACCAGTTAATGCATCACCCTGATATCAATCTGATCCTTGCTACCGGTGGACCGGGCATGGTTAAGGCGGCCTACAGCTCGGGTAAACCAGCAATTGGCGTAGGCGCGGGTAATACGCCGGTAGTGATTGATGACAGTGCCGATATAAAGCGTGCGGTTGCCTCAATTCTGATGTCCAAAACCTTCGATAATGGGGTGATTTGTGCCTCAGAGCAGTCAGTTATTGTGGTGGACTCAGCCTATGATGCCGTTCGCGAACGTTTTGCCAGCCACGGTGGCTACATGCTGCAGGGCCAGGAACTCAAGGCAGTGCAGGAGATCATTCTGAAAAACGGCGCGCTGAATGCCGCCATCGTAGGTCAGCCAGCGGTCAAAATTGCTGAGATGGCCGGTATCCATGTGCCTGCCAATACTAAAATCCTGATCGGCGAAGTCCAGAAGGTTGATGAGTCCGAGCCTTTTGCTCACGAAAAACTCTCCCCTACCCTGGCCATGTACCGGGCCAAAGACTTTGAAGACGCGGTGAGTAAAGCGGAAAAACTGGTGGCAATGGGCGGAATCGGCCACACCTCCTGTCTGTACACCGATCAGGATAATGAGCGCGAGCGCGTTAATTATTTCGGCGATAAGATGAAAACCGCCCGCATCCTGATTAACACGCCTGCTTCTCAGGGCGGGATTGGTGACCTGTATAACTTTAAACTGGCGCCTTCGCTGACGCTGGGCTGTGGTTCCTGGGGGGTAACTCCATTTCTGAAAATGTCGGACCTAAACATCTGATTAACAAGAAAACCGTGGCTAAGCGAGCAGAGAATATGTTGTGGCATAAACTTCCGAAGTCTATCTACTTCCGTCGCGGTTCACTCCCTATAGCGCTTGAAGAAGTGGCGACAGATGGCGCGAAACGTGCCTTTATCGTGACTGACCGCTACCTGTTCAATAATGGTTATGCAGACCAGGTTGTTTCAGTGCTGAAGTCTCATGGTATTGAAACAGAAGTGTTCTTCGAAGTTGAAGCGGATCCAACCCTGAGCATCGTACGTAAAGGTGCTGAACAGATGAACTCCTTTAAACCAGACGTCATTATCGCTCTTGGCGGGGGTTCACCGATGGATGCCGCCAAAATTATGTGGGTGATGTATGAACATCCTGAAACCCATTTTGAGGAGCTGGCGCTGCGCTTTATGGATATCCGTAAACGCATCTACAAATTCCCGAAAATGGGCGTGAAGGCAAAAATGATCGCCATCACCACCACTTCCGGGACCGGCTCTGAAGTGACGCCTTTTGCGGTGGTGACTGATGATGCCACCGGCCAGAAATATCCCCTGGCCGACTATGCGCTGACGCCTGATATGGCTATTGTTGACGCCAACCTGGTGATGAACATGCCTAAGTCTCTTTGTGCCTTTGGGGGACTGGATGCGGTGACCCACTCGCTGGAAGCTTATGTCTCAGTACTGGCTAACGAATATTCTGACGGTCAGGCATTGCAGGCCCTGAAGCTGCTGCAGGAGAATTTACCGGCCAGTTATCGTGACGGTGCGAAAAATCCAATAGCCCGTGAGCGTGTTCACAATGCGGCTACCATTGCAGGTATTGCCTTCGCCAACGCCTTCCTGGGTGTCTGTCACTCCATGGCGCATAAACTGGGTTCTGAGTTCCATATTCCCCATGGTCTGGCAAACGCCCTGCTGATTAGCAACGTCATCCGCTATAACGCCAATGACAATCCAACCAAGCAGACGGCATTCAGCCAATATGACCGTCCTCAGGCTCGTCGTCGTTATGCCGAAGTGGCCGACCATTTACGTCTCAGCGCTCCCGGTGACCGCACTGCACAGAAAATCGAGAAGCTGCTGGCCTGGCTTGAAGAGATGAAAGCTCAACTGGGTATTCCTAAATCAATTCGCGAGGCAGGCGTGCAGGAAGCGGACTTCCTGGCGAAAGTGGACAAGCTGGCTGAAGATGCTTTCGATGACCAGTGTACTGGCGCTAACCCACGCTATCCGCTGATTGCCGAACTTAAGCAAATCATGCTCGACACCTTCTACGGACGTGAATACAGCGAAGTTTTCGCCAGTATTGCTGAAGCCGCGGAAGCTCAACCGGTAACGGCAAAAAAAGTTGAGAAGAAAGTGAAAAAGTAAGCGTTGTTCAATTTAAAAACCCGCCTGAAGGCGGGTTTTTTTATGCAGGCGATTATAAAGAAAAACTAATCAATATCAGCAGCCATATTCAAAAGGGGTCACCTGGTCCGGCATAACTATTCCACTGCTCTTAATTGACCTGCTTGCCATAAATCGCCTGTAAACAACCCTGTTCAATTGCTGCTTTATAATGTTTACGGCATACCGAAACATAGCGTTCATTACCGCCAATCACTACCTGCTCGCCTTCTTTGAATGGTGCGCCATTTTGATCCAGCCTTAATACCATTCCGGCTTTTCTTCCGCAGTGGCAAACGGTTTTTAATTCCACAAGCTTATCTGACCAGGCTAATAAGTAGTGGCTTCCGGTAAATAACTCGCCGCGGAAATCTGTACGTAATCCATAACAAAGTACAGGTATATCGAGATTATCCACTACATCTGATAAGGCTTTTACCTGCTCTCTTGTCAGGAATTGACTTTCATCCACCAGCACGCAGTGAACCGGTTCCATCAAATGCAAAGCATTGATCTCGTCATAAAGTGACGTGGTGTTATCATACAATTTTGCTGGAGAAGAAAGCCCTATTCTCGAACTGACCTTGCCCGAACCGAAGCGGTTATCGATCTCCGCAGTGTAGACTATAGTCCTCATTCCCCGTTCCTGATAGTTATATGAGGATTGCAACAACGCGGTGGACTTGCCGGCGTTCATCGCGGAATAATAAAAATACAGCTGAGCCATCAGCCTTCACTCCCTGCAGATAATTCAAATGAATAATCGGAATTGTACCACAAGCCACATCAGCCGTGGCGGCGTTGATCGGTGACATAACGTGAAGCTGAGTATTTCAATGGAATTGCCCCTCAGGAAGAAAATGTCTTTGAATTAACCCTGTTTTTCTTACCCTGACCTCTTTTTTCCTCAGGGATTTTTCGCATTTTACGATTAAAAAAACAATTACAGCTCTGTTAATATCAGCGCAATTCACTTAACCAAATTGCGATTACCCTGAAATGATTACCTGTTTGCTGTTTTAACTGCTATATTCAACCTGCATTTGAGCATGGGTACTCCCCGGCTTAATGACTACAAAACAGGCATTGCAATTGCTATTTTAACTTCGCATTAAGGTTAATAATGGGGAAGGAATCTTTATCTTCCGTTATTCTGAATTCCTTACAAAATTAACTATTGCAGTTCGTTTTTGCTCACTCTATTATTATCGGGCAGAACAGTTCCCCCACTTTTATAATTTTTGAGATTCATATAATGAGCGAAGCACTTAAAATTTTGAACAACATTCGTACCCTGCGTGCTCAAGCCAGAGAATGTACTCTGGAAACGCTGGAAGAAATGCTGGAAAAACTGGAAGTTGTTGTTAATGAGCGTCGTGATGAAGAGAGCCATGCTCAGGCTGAAGTTCAGGAACGCACCCGTAAATTACAGCAATACCGTGAGATGCTGATTGCCGATGGCATTGATCCTAACGAACTACTTTCAACGCTGACCGCCACCAAAGCGCCAGGCAAAGCCAAACGTGCTGCCCGCCCTGCTAAATACAAATATACTGATGAAAATGGCGAAGCCAGAACCTGGACCGGCCAGGGCCGTACGCCAGCAGTCATTAAAAAAGCCATTGATGAAGGTAAACAGCTGGACGATTTCCTGCTGTAATCATTCATTCAGGTGCTTCAGAAAAACCCATCCCCGTGATGGGTTTTTTATTGGCAGCGATTTAACCGCGTTCGTCTTCAGACAATAAAAAAGGAGCCGTAGCTCCTGTTTACGGGTGGTTATCTGCTACACCTTATAATAAGAACGATACCATGTGACAAACTGTGCAATACCCTCTTCAACCCCGGTCTGAGGTTTAAAGCCCGTCGCCTCATACAAGGCGGTGGTATCGGCACTGGTCTCCAGCACGTCACCGGGCTGCATTGGCAGCATATTCTTATCAGCTTTGATCCCCAGCGCCTTTTCCAGCGCTTCGATATAAGCCATCAGCGTGACGGGATTACTGTTGCCTATATTATAGACGCGGTAAGGAGCGGAACTGGTCGCAGGGCTGCCCTGCTCAACGGTCCAGTTTTCATCCGGCTGAGGAATAACATCCTGCAAACGTACAATGGCTTCAGCAATATCGTCGATATAAGTGAAATCACGACGCATTTGTCCGTTGTTATAGACATCAATCTTTTCACCCGCAACCATCGCCCGGGTGAATTTAAATAAAGCCATATCCGGACGCCCCCAGGGACCATAGACGGTAAAGAACCGCAGACCAGTGGTGGGAATGCCGTACAGGTGAGAATAGGTGTGAGACATCAGCTCGTTGGCTTTCTTGGTCGCTGCGTACAACGACACAGGATGGTCAACAGAATCATCTGTAGAGAATGGCATCTTACGATTCAGGCCATAAACGGAGCTGGATGAGGCGTAAAGCAGGTGGCCTATATGGTTATGGCGGCACCCTTCAAGAATATTCAGATGGCCAATGAGATTCGCATCTGCGTAAGCCAGGGGGTTATCCAGTGAATAACGCACGCCGGCCTGAGCGCCCAGGTGGATGACCCGCTCAAACGCTTCGTCGCGAAAGAGTTGGGCGATCCCTTCTCTGTCAGCCAGATCGATTTGGATAAAAGAAAACTGCTCGTGGGGCTTGAGTAATTCAAGACGGGCAAGTTTGAGGTTAACATCGTAATAATCATTCAGGTTGTCGATCCCGACAACCTGGTGACCGGCTGCCAGCAGGCGTTCCGCTACGTGAAAACCTATAAATCCTGCTGCGCCGGTAACCAGATATTTCATACTGCCCTCGTTAATTATGCAATGTTGATTGAAGCTCCGCGGCCGATTGCATAATAAACAAAACCGCGCTTGCTGATTCTTTCTGGATCATACAGGTTACGACCATCAAAAATCACGGGTTCTTTCAGAGCATTTTTAATGACATCAAAATCCGGGGCGCGGAAGTTTTGCCATTCGGTACAGATAACCAGGCCATCAGCACCCTGCAGAGCCGCTTCTTTGGTACCCATCAGCTTCAGATCGCTGCGGTGACCGTAGATGCGCTGCGCTTCATCCATCGCTTCCGGATCGAAAGCCTGCACGGATGCACCCGCTTCCCAAAGCGCTTCCATCAGCACACGGCTTGATGCTTCACGCATGTCATCGGTATTTGGCTTAAAGGAAAGCCCCCACAGCGCAAAGGTTTTGCCCTGCAGATTGTCACCGAAATGACGCTTGATGAAGGTTGGCAGCTTGTTCTTCTGCGAATCATTGACGTCTTCAACAGCCTGCAGCAAACGAGGCGTGTAGCCAATTTGCTCTGCGGTACGGATCAGTGCCTGCACATCTTTAGGGAAGCAGGAACCGCCGTAGCCACAGCCAGGATAGATGAATGAGTAGCCGATACGCGGGTCAGAACCGATACCCTGACGCACTTTCTCAACATCTGCACCCAGGCGTTCAGCCAGGTTAGAGATTTCATTCATAAAGCTGATTTTGGTGGCCAGCATGCAGTTTGCTGCATACTTGGTCAGCTCCGCGCTGCGGATATCCATCAAAATCATGCGATCGTGATTACGGTTAAACGGCTCGTACAACTCACGCAGCAGTTCAACAACGGCATCATTGTCCGTGCCCACGACAATACGCTCAGGACGCATACAGTCGTTAACAGCGGCACCTTCCTTGAGGAATTCTGGGTTAGAAACCACATCAAAGGCGATGGTTTCACCGCGTGCTTTCAGGGCTTCTTCCATTACTGCGCGAACACGATCTGCTGTCCCTACTGGAACAGTAGACTTGTCGATCACCACTTTATGATCGTTCATGTGCTGCGCGATAGTGCGGGCTACAGCGGTAACATATTTCAGATCCGCAGAGCCGTCTTCATCCGGAGGTGTGCCCACAGCGATAAACTGCATCGTGCCGTGATTCACACCCTCTTCCGCGTTGGTGGAAAACTTGAGGCTACCAGCTTCATAGTTTTTCATCACCAGAGGCGTCAGGCCCGGTTCAAAAATTGGAATGATCCCTTTCTTCAGATTCTCGACTTTATTCGCGTCGACATCGATACAAAGAACGTCATGTCCGACTTCGGCCAAAACCGCAGCCTGAACCAGACCCACATAGCCGATACCAAATACGGTGACTTTCATTGAATTGTCCCGGTTAAATTAAAATTACTTTTTATTACCAACGGTGCTTTCAAGCCACTCTTTAAAGTCGCTGCCCAGCGTATCGTGACGCACGCCGTACTCGACGAAAGCCTGCATGTAGCCCAGCTTGTTACCACAGTCATGGCTGATACCTTTCAGGTGATAAGCTTCAACTGTTTCTTTGTCCATCAGCATAGCGATGGAGTCGGTCAGCTGGATTTCATCACCAGCGCCCGGAGGGGTTTTAGCCAGCAGAGGCCAGATATCTGCAGAAAGAACATAACGTCCTACTACTGCCAGATTGGATGGCGCTTTATCTGCTTTAGGCTTCTCTACAACACCGACCATAGGAGCACTTTCGCCCGCGTTAAGTTCAGCACCCTGACAATCCACCACGCCGTAAGCTGTTACGTCAGCTACTGGCTCAACCATAATCTGGCTGTGGCCGGTCTCATCAAAGCGGCGCATCATATCGGCCAGGTTGTCTTTGGTCAGGTTAGATTCGTATTCATCAATAATAACGTCAGGCAAGATAACAGCGAAAGGCTCGTTACCTACAACCGGGTAAGCACACATTACAGCGTGGCCCAGGCCTTTTGCCAGACCCTGACGGACCTGCATGATGGTCACGTGCGGAGGACAGATAGACTGAATCTCTTCCAGCAGCTGACGCTTAACGCGTTTTTCCAGCATTGATTCCAGCTCAAAACTGGTATCAAAGTGGTTTTCAATGGCGTTTTTAGAGGAGTGTGTCACTAACACAATCTCAGTGATCCCTGCTGCGATGCACTCATTAACGACATACTGAATTAACGGCTTATCAACCAATGGCAGCATTTCTTTTGGAATGGCTTTGGTTGCAGGCAACATACGCGTTCCCAAACCAGCTACCGGGATTACCGCTTTTTTTACTTTGGACTTATAGGCAGACATCTAAGTACCTCTCTTTATAGGCCGTTCAAGTTATTACTTGATATGTCGAGTTAAAAAACGAGTTGAGTATACCAGTGGAACCCTGACGGATTTATCCTGGATGAACCCTTTCAGCATAAATTAAGATTATTACCCAAGTGTAAAGCTTAACTTTGGTCCTGTCTGCCGGGCGAAAAAATAATTACGCCCGGAAAGTTACTCAGTAGACAACATCAGGCGCAGCCTGCCTCCGGCGCCCCAAACCTGGCATTGCCAGGCCTCGCACCGCTGACTAATCTGGTTCAAATGGGTGTTGCCTAAAGTACCAAGAGGAACGCCGTTACTGAGCTGAATTTGATGGGAATTGACGCTGAGCGTGGCATTTAAGCCAGCAGAAACGAGGATCAGGTTCTTCAGGCCCTGGTGATAATACCCTACCAGTAACGGGAATTGCCCCTGAAGATTAGCCTGACGTAAAAGCAGATTGACCTGTTTAAGCAGGCTGTTTAATTCCGGCAGTCGCTGAGACTGTCCGGATAATTGATCCTGTAGCAGCCCGTTAAATAACGCTCTCAACAACAACGCAGCCAGCACACCATTATCACCAGCCCGGGTAACATCCAGGCAATAGAAGGCCAGATCTTTTTCAGATAGCGCTGCAATATCCAGCACCAGTCCTGGTTGTTCTGCCATCGTAAGCTGCCGGTAATTAATCCGGCAGTTGGCGATTACCTGCTGAACGGGTGGTTGAAGTTGTTTGAGAAGTTTTGAAGCGGCGTGGGGATCCCGCACCAGCGCATCCCAGTCCTGAAACAGTTGCTCATCTTCTTCGACTTTGGACGTAAACATCGAAGGATAGAGGCATTCAAAAACAGCCTCACGCAACCGGGCCAGATCTTTAAGCGGTTTAAGCAGTACGTCCTGCACGCCGAGACGCAGCAGATGGGCTATGTCAGCCATATTCTCCGTAGCAGAAATCACCAGAATGGGCAGAACGTTGCCTTTGCTGCGCAGATGTTCAACAAGCTTGAGTCCATTCATGCGCGGCATGGCCAGATCGCAGATTATCAAATCGTGAGAAGACTGGTTCAGTTTTTCGAGGGCCTGAAGGCCGTCCTCAGCCAGCGTAATCTCAGCGCCAAGAGAACCGAGATAGTTGTCAAGAAGAGAGCGGAAAACGACTTCGTCTTCAACAATCAGAATCTTTTTTCCGCTTAATGGCTTGTCCATTATCCCCCCTGTACACCGGATTAGTCAATAGTGGCTCATAAACCATATTTACGCCTCTAAGATTTGCCTGAACTCTCATATTTCACTCACCCGAAAATTGTGCCTGACGGACCAGCGGAAGTAATTCATCCATTTTTTTCTCCACGGCCAGCCTGCCGGCTTCGATAGCTTCTCCGGCACGGTGAAAATCCAGAGTAGAAATTTGAGGGCAAAAAGGCTGAATTAATACATCGGGCGGATCTCCCGCCATACGATTGCGTTTGAGTCGGTTTTCCAGCACCTGGATGGAGGTGGACATGATTTCCATAGCACCAGGCGTCTGATTGATTTTGCGTTGGGCAACGCTTGAGAGACGCTGTCGGAGCTTGCCACGCCAGGTCGTTGAGGCTGCTATTTTCTCATCTTCAGTCTGTGGCGTTACAGACAAAAGGTCTTGCTGCATCAGATGGGCATCGTGCTGCAGGTCAACAGCAATCACAATATCGGCCCCCAGCGCGCGGGTCAGCGAGATGGGGACCGGATTAACCACGGCCCCATCCACCAGCCAGTAGCCATTATAGGCAACCGGAGCCAGCAGGCCTGGCATGCTGCAGGAGGCACGCACTGCTCTGTGCAGATCGCCCTCTGTCAGCCAGAGTTCACGCCCGGTGCTGAGATTGGTCGCCACGGCGCCAAAAGGCAGACTGCACTCTTCAATATGCTGGTGTTTAACCAACTGACGAACATGATTGAATACACGTTCGCCTCTTAGCAATCCCCCACGCCGCCAGGAGAAGTCCATCAGGCGGATAACGTCCCAGTAGCTGAATGAACGCACCCAGGTTTCAAGGACAGGCATACGCTGGCTGGCATAAGCGGCACCGACCAGTGCCCCTACAGAGCACCCCGCTACCACATCCACTTTGATCCCAGCTCTTTCCAGCGCTGCGATAACACCAATATGCGCCCATCCCTTGGCGGCACCCGACCCCAGTGCCAGTCCAATTTTAACCTGTCTCATTCAACCTCTGGCGTTAACTTAACTAACAAATGGCATCATCGTTGCTGCTCGGTTACCATGACGCCCAAAATTTTTCGGTCTTATCACTCTCTGGAGTTTACGTGTCAGAACATTGCCCATGCTGTAGCGGAATGGAGTATAGCGTATGTTGTCAGCCCTATCTAAAAGGGTTGGCTATACCTGCTTCACCGGAAGCCCTGATGCGTTCGCGATATACCGCTTATGCGACCCAGGATGCAGAGTACCTTGTTGCGACCTGGCATCCAACCTGTGATGCCCAACGTTTTCATGCCAGCCTTGTGGAAAGCTTCAAAAGCACAACCTGGCTCAGTTTACAGATTATTGCGGCAGAAAAAACCGGAGATAAATCTGAAGGCTTCGTGACTTTTTTTGCTCGTTTCTCTGAAAATCAGCACGAAAGCTTTATTCATGAGCGTTCCCGCTTTCTTAAGGAAGAACAACGCTGGTATTATATTGACGGAATCTACCCTGAGACAGGGCGTAATGACCGTTGCCCATGCGGCTCCGGCAAAAAATTCAAGAAATGCTGCGGCCAGTAAAGTCGCTCACCTTAAAGAATTGCTTCGACAGGTAAACCACTGCAATGCAACCGCAAACACTGCAACGAAAAGTATTACGGACCATCTGCCCCGATGCCAAAGGTCTGATCGCCAAAATCACCAACATTTGTTACAAGCACGAACTCAACATTGTGCAGAACAATGAGTTTGTCGATCACCGCACCGGCCGGTTCTTTATGCGTACCGAGCTTGAAGGGATTTTCAACGATACCACCCTGCTGGCCGATCTGGACAGCGCGCTTCCTTCAGGTTCGCTGCGGGAGTTACACCCGGCCGGCCGTCGCCGTATCGTTATTCTGGTGACTAAAGAAGCCCATTGCCTGGGCGATTTGCTGATGAAAAGCACCTACGGTGGTCTGGATGTTGAAATCGCAGCGGTGATTGGTAATCACGAAACGCTTCGCACTCTGGTTGAGCGTTTTGATATCCCGTTCATTCTGGTAAGCCATGAAGGGTTGACCCGTGAAGAGCATGACAACAACATGGCCGCTGAGATCGACAGCTATCAGCCTGATTATGTTGTGCTGGCTAAATATATGCGTGTTCTTACCCCTGGATTCGTTCAGCGCTATCCGAACCAGATTATCAATATTCACCACTCATTCCTGCCGGCCTTTATTGGCGCCCGCCCTTATCACCAGGCCTATGAGCGCGGTGTGAAGATCATTGGTGCGACTGCGCATTATGTGAATGATAATCTGGATGAAGGCCCGATCATTATGCAGGACGTGATTCATGTTGATCACACCTACACTGCAGAAGATATGATGCGTGCCGGTCGTGACGTGGAAAAAAATGCCCTCAGCCGTGCGCTTTATCAGGTGCTGGCGCAACGGGTATTTGTTTACGGTAACCGCACAATTATTTTGTGAGTCAACGGGCTGCCGTTTTGATTAGCAAAACAGCAGCCCGGATAAAAAAGCGGCAAACGATCGTTTTTCGCTGATACCGGGCTTTACAGCCTCATGACATTTGATATGATGCGCCCCGCTTACAGGCACAGCAGCAAGGCCGGTGTCTGAAGTAAAGTAATGAGTAACCCCAGTGGTGGGGTTCCCGAGTGGCCAAAGGGATCAGACTGTAAATCTGCCGTCATCGACTTCGAAGGTTCGAATCCTTCCCCCACCACCATTCTCATTTGCACCCCGGTTCAGCATTCAGAGTAACGATTTTCATATTCCCCACGGGGAAAGATGAAAAGCTTCGACTTCGGAAGTTTGACCTCAGTAATACGCTTCCCCAATGGTGGGGTTCCCGAGTGGCCAAAGGGATCAGACTGTAAATCTGCCGTCATCGACTTCGAAGGTTCGAATCCTTCCCCCACCACCATTTCAGACTTACTCCCCCTGTTCGTTTTTTTGCACTCATCGGCATGTTCCCCATGGGGAAGGATGAGAAGCTTCGACCTCGAAGGTTTGACCCGCAGGGTGAGTCGCAAAGCGACGAAAAATCCTTCCCCCACCACCATTCTCATTTGCATCCCGGTTCAGCATTCAGAGTAACGATTTTCAAATTCCCCACGGGGAAGGATGAGAAGCTTCGACCTCGAAGGTTTGACCCGCAGGGTGAGTCGCAAAGCGACGAAAAATCCTTCTTTTTCCGCTATTGGATCTGCCACCACCATTTCAGACTTACTCCCCCTGTTCAGTTTTTTGCACTCATCGGCATGTTCCAATTAATTTTACCTCCCTGACTCATATTTCCCCCCAGCCGTTTATTTGCTACCATTCCGGACACTTTTCTTCCGTTTTATGGTCAGTACAATGAAATTTGTTTCTTTTAATATCAATGGGCTACGCGCCCGTCCGCATCAGCTTGAAGCCATCATTGAGCAGCATCAGCCTGATGTGATTGGCCTGCAGGAAACAAAAGTCCACGACGATATGTTTCCTCTGGAAGAGGTGGCAAAGCTGGGTTACCACGTTTTTTACCACGGGCAGAAAGGTCATTATGGCGTTGCCCTACTGACCAAAGCTCAACCAGTCGTGGTACGCCGTGGTTTTCCGGGTGACGATGAAGAAGCACAACGCCGCCTGATCATGGCGGACATCCCCACTCCGATGGGCATGCTGACGGTCATCAACGGCTATTTCCCTCAGGGAGAAAGCCGCGACCACCCCACCAAATTCCCGGCTAAAGAGAAATTTTATCGCGACCTGCAAAGCTATCTGGAGCAGGAGCACAAGCCAGAGAATCCGGTACTGATCATGGGAGATGTGAACATCAGTTCTACGGACCTGGATATCGGGATCGGTGAAGACAGCCGCAAACGTTGGCTGCGTACCGGTAAATGCTCATTCCTGCCTGAAGAGCGTGAGTGGATGGATCGCCTGATGGGCTGGGGACTGATTGATACCTGGCGCGCGCAAAACACGGCGGTGAACGATCGATTTTCCTGGTTTGACTACCGTTCAAAAGGATTTGATGATAACCGGGGGCTGCGTATTGACCTGGTGCTGGCCAGCAAGCCGCTGGCTGAACGCTGTGTGGCAACCGGCATCGATTACGAAATTCGTGGCATGGAGAAGCCTTCTGACCATGCGCCAGTCTGGGCTGAATTCTCTTTCTGAAAATCGGATTGAAGATTGCCGAATGACTTCTGTTCACCGCACCAGAAACATCAGTACCTGGCGCGGTGTGACAGTTTTGACCAGGTTACCCTGTACGATGCTGATTGAACGGCTTTTTGGCCGGGTTACCCTGTCTGACGCTGATTGAACGGCTTTTTAACCGGGTTACCCTGTCTGACGCTGAATGAACGGCTTATCAGGTTACTTCACCGTTTTCCAGATAAGCGTATTGGTGCCCCACGATTTTTCATCGCGCGCGCATTGCAACAACACGCCTTCCATCCTGACAACCGATCCTTCGGTGTAGCTACGGTTCTGATAAGTACAGCAGGTCTGGCAGGGAGCCTGCCGATTTTGTCCCTGTGTCCAGACCTCTGGCGGCAGATCGACTACAACATCCGTATTTGACCCGCTGGTATTGCCATTGCCATTGCCATAATCGTTATCGTGCCCGGAGCCATTATGGTTTCCGCCATGACTGCCGTGGCCCGTGCTCAGATCCCAGCCCTCTCCTGCGGCCAGCACTGGGCTGCTCAGCAGTAAAGCGCCCACCAGCATTATTGCGCCTGATAGTTTCATCACTCAGTTTCCTTTGCTTTTGCCGCCTTACGGCGCGGCTTCTTTTTTGTTTCAGCCGCCGGAAGTCCACGGAAAGCATGAGCAGCAGGCTGCTGCCGTGCCTGATAAATCAGATTATGCAGCGTCTCCACTAAAGGCTGCATAAAGTCCTGATAGCGGCACTGCTTTTCACTGATTTTGGTCAGCGTGGATTCCCATTGAGCGGTCATATCGGGACGCGCGGCCATTTCTGGCAGCGAGTGGATCAGCGCCCGCCCGGCCGGACTTGAGTGAATATAGCGCCCTTTTTTAAATAAAAAGGCGCGTCTGAACAGCAATTCAATAATCCCGGCGCGCGTGGCTTCTGTCCCTAAACCATCGGTCGCACGCAGCACTTTCTTTAGATCTTTATCCTGAACAAAACGTGCAATGCCGGTCATAGCCGATAACAGAGTGGCGTCCGTAAAGGGTCTCGGGGGCTGAGTCTGCTTTTCAACAACCTCGCCACGCTCGCACAGCAACTCATCCCCTTTGGCTACCACCGGCAATGGCGTACCGTCGTTCTCCTCATCACGCTCTTTACTGCCCAGCAGCGCACGCCAGCCAGCTTCCGCCAGAAAACGGGCTTTTGCGACGAATTTGCCGCCGGCGATATCCAGTTCGATCACGCATTTGCGGTAAACCGCGTCAGGACAGAACTGCATCAGATACTGAGTGGCAATCAGGCGATAAATAATATTTTCATTTTCAGTGAGCCTGACCTGGCTACTGCGGGCGGTAGGCACGATGGCGTGGTGCGCATCCACCTTTTTGTCATCCCAGCAGCGGTTACGGCGATCGCTGTCGAAATCCGCTGGCGGGCTGAGATCGGGTTGATGGGCACTGATGGCATTAAGCACCGCATGACGACCGGCAAAGTGCTCATCGGGCAGATAACGGCTGTCAGAACGGGGATAGGTAATCAGCTTGTGGGTTTCATACAATTTCTGACAGGTATCCAGTACGTTCTGAGCGCTCAGCCCAAAGCGCTTACCTGCTTCGATCTGCAGGCTTGAAAGCGAAAACGGCAGCGGAGCCGTATCATTTTCCCGCTTATCGTTATAACTGCTGACCAGAGCGGGCTGTCCACCGATGCGGGCCACCACATGGTCTGCCAGTGGACGGTGCAGCAAACGCCCCTCCTCATCCTGATAAGGCTCGCAGGAATCACTGGGCTGCCAGAGCGCGACAAAACGCTCATCTTTTGGCGTAACAATGTGCGCCTTCACTTCGAAGAAGTCTTTGGCTACGAAGTTTTCAATCTCCTCGTCGCGCCGTACCACCAGGCCCAGCACTGGCGTCTGCACCCTTCCAACTGAAAGCACGCCATCATACCCGGCATTACGCCCAAGTAAGGTGTAAGCCCGGGTCATGTTGATCCCGTACAACCAGTCAGCCCTGGCGCGGGCCAGAGCAGAAACACACAAAGGAATAAACTCTTTGTTCTCACGCAGACGCTCAATCGCCCTTTCCACCGCCTGAGGATTGAGATCGTTTATCAGGCAGCGTTTAACCCTGGCTCGTTTTTCTGATGGCAACGCCATATAGTCCAGCACTTCATCCACCAGCAACTGACCTTCCCGATCCGGGTCACCCGCATGAACCACTTCAGAGGCCTGTGAAAGGAGTCCTTTAATCACATTAAGTTGTTTAGCCACTGAAGGCCGGGGTTGGAGCTGCCATTTTTCAGGCACGATGGGCAAATCTGCCAGCGACCAGCGGGCATACCGGCTGTTATAACTGTCGGGCTGGGCCTGTTCCAGCAGGTGACCCACGCACCAGGTGACCATCTGGTCCTGACCACAGGCAATAAAACCGTCGCCCCGGCGGTGAGGCTTGGGTAAAACATCCGCAATTGCGCGGGCAAGACTTGGTTTTTCGGCAATAAACAGACGCATCCGGCAGTGACTTCCTTCAGGAAACTATTTCAATTAACGCCCACCCGGCGGTTACTGGCGATATGGTAGCGCTTTAGGCAGGCGGGAGTAACCCTTCAGGAAGTTTCGCCAGGCTGTTCGCTCATTATCCCGACAAATTTCAGGGCTGGTCACAACCCTGAAGGCTCAGGAAAGATTTGTCACTCAGAAATAACTGACAAAGGGAGCGGTTTCTGGCGGAATCAGCGTGGTGGAGGATTTTAATTGCGGCGTGCCAAGGTAGAGGAAACCAACGATGACATCCTGCTCACGGCAGTCAAAGGCTTCACGGACCGCAGCATGTTCTGTCCAGGCGCCGCTGCGCCAGATACCATTAAACCCCTGAGCCAGGGCAGCCATTTGCATGGACATCACCGCACATCCTGCGGAGACGACCTGCTCCCAGTGAGGCACTTTATGATGCTCTTCGCAATGCGCAACAACGGTAATGATCATCGGGGCCCGGAAGGGAGACTGCTTTGCCTTCTCAATCGCTTTCTCTTCCATACGATCGTCACGGGCCGCTTTTTCCAGCAAGGCACTGAAGCGCTCACGCCCTTCGTTCTCAATGATTTTGAAACGCCACGGCTGTAAAGTGCCATGATCGGGCGCACGCATACCGGCCCGGATGATATTTTCCAGCGCCTCTCCAGCCGGGGCTGGCTCACTCAAACGGGATGCTGAACGGCGATTGACCACTAAATCCAGTGCGTCCATAACTACCTCCTGATAATGATTTTCATTTAGCTGAAACTAGCACAGGATGATGATTTGTTACAGCATTCCGCTTTTTCCTGCTGACAATCTGCCCCTTGCTATTTAGGATGTCACCATCCCAACCCGGTTTGAGCCGGTCAGCCTTCTGGCAACGCCCCTGTACCAGGGGTATTTATCGCGAATATGGAGATAATATGCGCACTTTGTGGCGATTTATCGCTGGTTTTTTTAAATGGACCTGGCGACTGCTGAATTTCGTCCGGGAATTTATTCTCAACCTCTTTTTAGTGGTATTGCTCCTGATTTGTGTCGGGATCTATTTCCAGTTCAGCTCCTCTTCCAGACCAGTGGAGCCGCAAAAAGGTGCTTTGATTGTCGATCTCAGCGGCGTGGTGGTCGATAAACCTTCCGTGAGTAACAAGCTCAGTAAAATTGGTCGCCAGTTGTTGGGTGCCAGCAGCGACAGACTGAAAGAAAACTCGCTGTTTGATGTGGTGGATGCGATTCGCCAGGCTAAGGGCGATGCCAATATCACGGGTATGGTGCTTGATCTGCGTGACTTTGCCGGTGCCGATCAGCCATCGTTGCAGTACATCGGTAAAGCGTTACGTGAGTTCCGTGACAGTGGTAAACAAATTTACGCCACCGGTGACAGCTACAGTCAGGCGCAATATTACCTTGCCAGCTTCGCCAATAAAATTTACCTCTCTCCACAGGGAACCGTAGATATCCACGGCTTCGCGACCAATGGTCTCTACTACAAGTCTCTGCTTGATAAACTGAAAGTCAGTTCTCATGTGTTCCGTGTGGGAACCTACAAATCCGCAGTGGAACCTTTCCTGCGCGATGACATGTCTCCTGCAGCACGCGATGCTGACAGCCGCTGGATCGGTGAGCTATGGCAGAATTACCTCAATACGCTTGCAGCTAACCGTCAAATCACCCCTCAACAGGTTTTCCCTGGCGCTCAGGGCGTGCTGGATGGCCTGCAGAAAGTCGGTGGTGATACGGCGGTCTATGCCAGAGATAACAAACTTGTCGATGAGCTGGCTTCCCGCTCGCTGGTTGATCAGCAGATGACCAAAGTTTTCGGCTGGGATGAGCAGGCGAAAGACTTTAAAGGCACCAGCATTTACGATTATCAGGTGAAGGAAAATGGCTCGCCAGACGGCAATATTGCTGTGGTGATGGCCAACGGTGCGATCATGGACGGCGATGAAACGCCGGGAAGTGTGGGTGGCGATACCACGGCGATGGAGATTCGCCAGGCACGGCTGGATCCTAAGATCAAAGCTATTGTGCTGCGGGTGAACAGTCCTGGAGGCAGCGTTACGGCTTCAGAGACTATCCGGGAAGAGCTGGCCGCCGCCAAAGAAGCGGGCAAGCCTGTGGTGGTTTCTATGGGCGGGATGGCAGCATCCGGCGGCTACTGGATTTCTACACCGGCAAACTACATCATTGCCAGCCCCAATACGCTGACCGGCTCAATCGGTATCTTTGGGGTGATTAACACCGTGGAGAATACTCTTGACTCCATCGGTGTACACACTGATGGCGTGGCGACTTCCCCCTTAGCCGATGTTGCCACAACCAAGGCGCTGCCTCCTGAAGTGCAGCAAATGATGCAGTTAAGCATTGAAAACGGCTATAAAAACTTCCTGGGCCTGGTGGCGAAGTCCCGTAACAAAACCCCGGAGCAGATTAATGAGATTGCTCAGGGCCACGTCTGGACCGGCAGCGATGCTAAAGCCAATGGCCTGGTCGATGCGATCGGCGACTTTGACGATGCAGTGGCTAAAGCCGCTGAACTCGCCAAACTCAAGCACTGGCAGTTGAGCTGGTATCAGGACGATCCAAACTTTGTTGACATGCTCTTCAGTCAGATGGATGTTTCTGCGCGTGCTGCGCTGCCAGAAGCGCTGAAAGCGTATCTGCCGGCTCCAATGTATGACGTGATGGCTTCCATGAGAAACCAGCCGGGTCTGTTTGATAACCTCAACGATCCGCAGAATCGCTATGCAATGTGCCTGACCTGTGCGCAGGTAAAATAAAACGTCCGGCCCGGCCTCCTGGCCGGGCTGCTTTTCCCCCTTTTTAACCTTATACTTCGCCTTTTTGGCAAGCCTGAGTGAGTTCATGCAAAAGAAATCCATCTACGTTGCCTATACGGGCGGTACCATTGGCATGCAGCGTTCCGACCAGGGATTTATTCCTGTTTCCGGGCATCTGCAGCAACAGCTGGCTAACATGCCAGAGTTTCATCGTGCCGAAATGCCCGATTTTACTATTCATGAATACCAGCCGCTGATCGACTCTTCAGATATGACGCCGCTGGACTGGCAATCGATTGCGGATGATATCCGCCAGAATTATGACCAGTATGATGGCTTTGTTATCCTGCACGGTACGGATACCATGGCGTTTACCGCTTCGGCGCTCTCCTTTATGCTGGAGAACCTGGCTAAGCCGGTAATTGTGACAGGGTCACAAATCCCGCTTGAGCAATTACGCTCCGATGGACAGCAGAATCTCTTAAATGCGTTGTTCGTAGCGGCAAATTACCCCATTAACGAAGTGGCGTTGTTCTTTAACAACACGCTTTATCGCGGTAACCGTACCACCAAGGCACACGCTGACGGCTTCAATGCATTTGCTTCGCCTAATCTGGCCCCGCTGCTTGAAGCTGGCATTCATATACGTCGCCTGAATACGCCACCCGCACCCGGTGGTCAGGGTGAGTTAATCGTCCATCCCATCACGCCACAGCCTGTGGGTGTGGTAACGATCTATCCTGGCATCTCTGCTGATGTGGTCAGTAACTTCCTGCTTCAGCCGGTAAAAGCTTTAATTCTGCGTTCATATGGCGTGGGCAATGCCCCGCAAAACCCGGCGTTTCTCAGGGAGCTGAAAGAGGCCTCAGCCCGGGGGATTGTGGTAATAAATCTGACTCAGTGTATGTCCGGCAAAGTGAATATGGGCGGCTATGCCACCGGCAATGCGCTGGCCCTTGCCGGAGTCATCAGCGGATACGATCTTACGGTAGAAGCTACCCTGACTAAGCTGCATTTTCTGCTCAGTCAGGATCTGTCCAGTGATGAAGTGAGACGGCTGATGCAGGTTAACCTGCGCGGTGAACTGACCCCTGATGAGAAGTGATAACCGATGATGGCAACTCAACAGGCATTGCTGCTGGTTGATCTACAAAATGACTTTTGTGCCGGGGGCGCACTGGCGGTGCATAAGGGTGATGAGGTTATCGCCATTGCTAACCAGTATGCTGCCGAATTTACTCAACGGCATCAGCCTGTGATTGCCACGCTGGACTGGCATCCTGCCGATCATGGCAGCTTTGCCACCGTAGCCGGTCACTCTCCGTGGACTGAAGGGGAACTGGCCGGATTGCCGCAGGTCTGGTGGCCCGATCATTGTATTCAGCACAGTCATGGCGCCGCACTCCACCCGCTGCTTGAACAAAGTTTCATCACGGAGCGGATTTGCAAGGGGCAAAACCCGCAGATGGACAGTTACAGTGGATTTTTTGATAACGGCCATCGCAATAAAACCGCTCTTGATGCGGTGCTGAAAGCCAGCAATATTACGGCGCTGACGGTGATGGGGCTGGCTACCGATTATTGCGTGAAGTATACCGTTCTGGATGCGCTGGCGCTGGGCTACACCGTAACGGTTATTACTGCCGGTTGCAGGGCAGTAAATCTTTCGCCAGGAGATGCGGATCGGGCTTTGAGTGAAATGGCCGCCCGTGGGGCTGTCATTCTCTGAGCGGATACTGAATGACTCAACTTGATAACAAGTCCAGATAAGATCGGGGGCCTGACAGGGCCCCTCAGATAATATTATTCCTGCAGGAATAATTTATTGCAGTTTGATGCGTGTGACGCTGTCATCACTGATGCCAAATTCTTCCTTCAGTTGGCGTTTGCTTTTCATGACCATTTCGCCCCCCTTGCCCACACTCATGTGCTGGGGATTATCATTGTGACGGGCCTGCCAGAGCATCACCAGTTGCAGGCTGTTCTCTTTCTGCTCAGCGGTTAACGCCACACCGTCACCCCACTTCCCGGTTTCAACCGCCGTCACAAGGCGCTGATAGACTTCAGGGGTCATGGAAGCGATCATCTCATCAAGCTCCATAACGACTATCCCTTAATGTTGTTGCCTTCGTCGTCTGCGAAGTTTAACGAGGCAGAGTTAACACAGTACCGCTCACCCGTGGGCTGCGGGCCATCAGGGAAAACATGACCAAGATGCGCATCGCAGTTGCCGCAGCGGATTTCAATGCGCTGCATGCCGTGTGACTCATCTTCAATATAGCGAATGGCATCTTCCTGATAAGGCTGATAAAAACTCGGCCATCCGCAACCGGAGTCATATTTTGTTTCCGATAAAAATAGCGCAGAATTGCACACCAGGCAGCGATAGATTCCTTCGCCTTTGTTGTGCAGGAGTTTGCCTGAGAATGGCGGTTCGGTGCCACGCTGTTGCGTAACATACCGCTGCATCTCGCTCATGTCGCTTTCTGGGGTAAATTCGTTCGGTTCTTTGGCCATTTTGCTGTTCTCTGGCAGTGTGATTCTAAAAATATCGGCTAGTATTCTAACAAATACTTAACAACGACAGGGGATTTTTTCGTCTCAGGCGAAGTCTGAAAGTGATCTGAAGATGAAAATGTGACTCAGATCACCCTTTGATTTCGTCACCCCTTTATATTCGGGCAAGGTGACCCAAGATCAAGGTTGAGTGGCGCTTCCGGATGAGGCTTTTGGGTGAATAATTCCTGCTGTTTGGATTGATTTGCCGCAACTATTGAAGCGATTCCGCTTGACGCCTGGTAAGGTTTTTGTAATTTTACAGCCAACCTTTTATTCACTAACAACAGCTGGTGGAATATATGACTATCAAAGTAGGTATCAACGGTTTTGGCCGTATCGGTCGCATCGTTTTCCGTGCTGCTCAGCAGCGTTCTGATGTAGAAATCGTTGCTATCAACGATCTGCTGGACGCAGAGTACATGGCTTACATGCTGAAATATGACTCTACTCATGGTCGCTTCGACGGCACCGTAGAAGTTAAAGACGGCCATCTGGTTGTTAACGGCAAAACCATCCGTGTTACCGCTGAAAGAGATCCGGCAAACCTGAAATGGGGCGAAATCGGTGTTGATGTGGTTGCTGAAGCAACCGGTATCTTCCTGACCGACGAAACCGCTCGTAAACACATTCAGGCTGGCGCGAAGAAAGTCGTTCTGACCGGTCCATCGAAAGATGACACCCCAATGTTCGTGATGGGCGTTAACCACAAGTCTTACGCTGGCCAGGATATCGTTTCTAACGCTTCCTGCACCACTAACTGCCTGGCACCACTGGCTAAAGTGATCAACGACCAGTTCGGTATCGTTGAAGCGCTGATGACCACTGTGCACGCCACTACCGCTACTCAGAAAACCGTTGATGGCCCGTCTCACAAAGACTGGCGCGGCGGCCGCGGCGCATCTCAGAACATCATCCCTTCTTCTACCGGCGCTGCTAAAGCAGTAGGTAAAGTTATCCCTGAGCTGAACGGTAAACTGACTGGTATGGCGTTCCGCGTTCCTACCCCTAACGTTTCCGTGGTTGACCTGACTGCACGTCTGGCTAAGCCTGCTTCTTACAAAGAAATTTGTGCGGCAATCAAGGCTGCTGCTGAAGGCGAAATGAAAGGCGTTCTGGGTTACACCGAAGACGAAGTGGTTTCTACCGATTTCAACGGCGAAACTCTGACTTCAATCTTCGATGCCAAAGCCGGTATCGCACTGAGCGACACTTTTGTGAAACTGGTTTCCTGGTACGATAACGAAACTGGTTACTCCAACAAGGTCCTGGACCTGATTGCTCACATCGCAAAATAAGCGGCGTGAACGAATGATGAGGGCGACTTAGGTCGCCCTTTTTTTCGCTTGAACACAGGTCATATTATGAACGAAAAAATATTTTCTTTACCCGTGATTGCTCAGCTCACCCCGTATATCTCTCAGCGCAAAACAGGCGATCTTCCGGTGGTGGTGATTGTGCATCCGAAAGTCCGGGCAGCAGTGACGTTGCAGGGTGCTCACCTGATTGCATGGCAACCCGCCGGAGAGCAACCGGTTATCTGGCTGAGTGAAAAAACAGCCTGGGCACCGGGTAAAGCGATTCGTGGCGGAGTTCCCATCTGCTGGCCCTGGTTCGGGCCTGCTGGTGAACCGGCACATGGATTTGCCCGTAGCCTCCCCTGGACGCTGTCAGCGCACGATGAGAATGACGAAAGCGTAATGCTGACGCTGGTGCTGGAAAGCAATGAGCAGACCAAAAAGTTGTGGCCCCATGACTTCACCTTGTTTGCCCGTTTCCGTTTTGCAGACCGTTGCGAAATCGAACTGGAAGCGCATGGTGACTTTGAGTCTACTGCCGCCCTGCACAGCTATTTCTGCGTAGAAGACATCTCAGACGTGGAAGTCAGTGGGTTGGGGAGCCGTTTTATCGATAAAGTGAACAAGGGGGTGGAGGGCCACTCTGACTCTGGTAAGCAAACTTATCCAGACCGTATCGATCGTATTTATACGCAGCCAGAAGATTGCAGCATCATTCATGATAAGTCGGGCAAACGGACGATTGAAGTTTATCATCACCATCATAGTGACGTTGTCACCTGGAATCCGGGTCCAGAACTCTCCTGCAGCATGGGAGATATGGCTAACGAAGGGTATAAAACGATGGTCTGTGTGGAAACAGCGCATATTTCATCCCCGATGATCAGCGCAGGCGAATCGCCTTCCCGCCTGGCGACTACTCTTCGGATCAGAAAGAATTAACCTCAGAGGGGCGTTGACCATTGCCCCTGTATTTCAGACCACATCCAGCGCCACTTTTTCAGTCGGCGGCGGGAAGGACTGGTTAATCATCGCCCGTTCCTCACTGCTCAGCACCACTTCCAGTGCAGCGGCATTCTCCGTCACATGCTGAACAGAGCTGGCTTTGGGGATGGCGATTACGCCCTCTTCGCGAATAACCCAGGCCAGCAGAAGCTGGGCCACGGTGATGCCCTTTTGCTGTGCAATTTTTCTTAAAACCGGGTGTTCCATTAAGTCACGACGAAGCCGGCCTGCCTGTGCCAGCGGGCAATATGCCATAACAGGGATGTGTCGTTGCTGACAATCTGGCAGGAGATCGTATTCAATTCCCCGGGAAGCAAGATGATAAAGAACCTGGTTTGCCGCACAGGCATTACCGCCCTCTTCAGACAGCAACTCCATCAAATCTTCACTGTCAAAATTGGATACGCCCCACTGCCTGATCTTGCCGTCACGCCTCAGAGTTTCCATTGCCCGAATCGTCTCTTCCAGGGGGACATTTCCACGCCAGTGCAGCAGATAAAGATCCAGGTAATCAGTTCTCAGGCGACGTAAACTTCGTTCACAGGCTGCAATGGCATCTGGCGATCCAGCATTCCATGGATAAACTTTGGAAACCAGCCAGGCACTCTCCCTTCTTCCCAGCAGAGCTTCGCCCACGACTTCTTCAGCACCGCCTTCGGCATACATCTCGGCAGTGTCAATCAGCTTCAGGCCCTGATCCAGGCCTGACTGAAGTGCCTCCACTTCCTGTTTGCGCAGGCCGGCATTTTCGCCCATATACCAGGTGCCCTGACCTATCGCTGGCAGAGTGATATTGTCGGAAAATTTTATTGTTTTTGACATGAAGACCTCGCACTGTTTTGGAGCCCTGTAATCATGCAAAAGGGCGCAAAGCGCCCTTGTCCAGTGCATAACCGTCGGGTCAGAAGGTGTAGCTGATTCCGGTCCAGATCGTAACCTGAGAGTTGTTATCCACCATCGGGCTGTCCTTTACTTCACTGCTGAGACGGGTGTAACGTCCAGAGAGGGTCGCATTCCAGCTCTGATTAATGGCATAAGCGGCAGTCAGCTCCAGATAAGGGTTCCAGCTTCCGTCCGCTTCATAACTACCCAGCCCGCTGCGGCGTGATTCGCTTTTGGAAACACCGTAGTAGTAGTCATTCTGATTATCGCTGCTGTACATCGCACCGATACCCGGCGTCAGGCTCAGATCGCCAAGCTGGAAGCGATAAAGATAGGTGAGATCCCAGATAAAGCCATCGCTGTTATCCAGCATGTCACCCGCCAGCACGGTACGGACGATCCCCCAGTCTGCCGTATGACGATAGCTGAGGCCACCCATCATGGTCATATGACGCTTATCCAGCGCTTTCAGGCGCTTGTCTTTAGTGTCATCCGGATCAAAGTTCTGAGGCGAACCAAGGACAGTCAGTGAGAGTTGATTCTGAGGATCTTTCCACAAATAGTAGCCTGCTGTAAGGCTGCGAACATAAAAGCTGTCACCCTCATAATTAACAATCGGGAAAGGATAATAACGGCCTTCCCCGCCTTTATAAGGGCTTTGACTGTAGATAACCGAAGCGCCCAGAGTTAAAGGGTTAGCCTGAGCAACGGTGGCAGCAAAACTACAAGGCAAAAGCACAGCAAGCGCGGTAAGTTTGAAACAGTTCACAATTTATTCATTCCATAAATATAACAATCAGGTGGCTAGTCTACAGCAGAGTCACCGTGGGTTAAAAAGTTTACATCCTTTGTAGCACGTAGAATCAATTTAAGGCTGGCTAACCGGCCGCCCATCAATCTGGCTTATTTACAAATTTCGGCCAGCCCGCATCACTCATGGTCATCACTTAGCTGAGTTGTGACTTTGTTATTGAAATCTCATTGAAAACAGAGGGAGGGTCAGGAAATTTCTTAAATGCCAACTACGCTTTAATGAAAGTCGCTAAATTTGTCGAGCAGAGCACCCATAAGTTTTGTGTATTCCGATACAGAAACATCAGGTTGGCATAAGGGTTGCTGTACTCAGTTAAGTTCCTTCAGGGGCTGACCACTATTAGGCTCCTGGTTCCTGTGCTAAAAACGAAAGGACGGGCATCGCTATGAATATATTCGATCACTATCGTCAGCGTTATGAAGCTGCCAAGGACGAAGAGTTCACACTGCAGGAGTTTCTTACCGTTTGTCGGCAAGATCGCAGTGCATACGCCAACGCGGCAGAAAGACTATTAATGGCTATTGGCGATCCAATAATGGTCGACACTGCTCTTGAGCCACGCCTTTCCCGACTGTTCTCTAATCGTGTCGTCGCGCGCTATCCAGCCTTTGAAGAATTTTACGGTATGGAGGAAGCCATTGAACAGATTGTTTCTTACCTGAAACATGCCGCTCAGGGCCTGGAAGAGAAGAAGCAAATACTCTATCTGTTGGGGCCTGTAGGGGGCGGTAAATCATCACTGGCCGAGCGCCTCAAATCGTTAATGCAGCGCGTTCCTATTTATGTTCTGAGTGCTGATGGTGAGCGTAGCCCGGTTAACGACCACCCTCTCTGCCTGTTCAATCCTCAGGAAGATGCCAATATTCTTGAAAAAGAGTACGGTGTACCCCGCCGCTATCTGGGCACCATCATGTCACCCTGGGCTGCCAAACGACTTCATGATTTTGGGGGCGATATCTCCCGCTTCAAAGTTGTCAAAGTCTGGCCTTCCATTCTGGATCAGCTGGCGATTGCTAAAACGGAACCGGGTGATGAAAACAACCAGGATATCTCCGCACTGGTTGGTAAAGTGGATATCCGTAAGCTGGAAAATCACGCACAGAACGATCCTGATGCCTATGGTTATTCTGGTGCGCTTTGCCGCGCAAACCAGGGGATGATGGAATTCGTGGAGATGTTTAAAGCGCCGATTAAAGTGCTGCATCCCCTGCTCACTGCGACTCAGGAAGGTAACTATAACGGCACCGAGGGGATTTCTGCCCTGCCGTTCAACGGGATTATCCTGGCGCACTCCAATGAATCAGAGTGGGTGACTTTCCGTAACAATAAAAACAACGAAGCGTTCCTTGACCGTGTTTATATCGTCAAGGTGCCCTACTGCCTGCGCGTATCGGAAGAGATTAAAATCTACAACAAACTGCTGGATCACAGCGAACTGACGCACGCCCCTTGTGCACCTGGCACGCTGGAAACCCTGGCCCGTTTCTCTATTCTCTCGCGTCTGAAAGAGCCTGAGAACTCCAGCACCTACTCCAAAATGCGTGTCTATGATGGTGAAAGCCTGAAAGATACCGATCCTAAAGCCAAGTCTTATCAGGAATATCGTGATTATGCCGGTGTGGATGAGGGGATGAACGGCCTTTCCACCCGATTCGCGTTTAAAATTCTCTCTCGCGTGTTCAACTTTGACCATGCTGAGGTGGCCGCTAACCCGGTCCATCTGTTCTATGTCCTTGAACAGCAAATTGAGCGGGAACAGTTCCCACAGGATCTGGCAGAGAAGCATCTGGAACATCTCAAAGGGTATCTGATTCCTAAATATGCTGAGTTCATCGGCAAAGAGATTCAGACAGCCTATCTGGAATCGTACTCAGAGTATGGTCAGAACATTTTTGACCGTTATGTCACTTATGCCGACTTCTGGATTCAGGATCAGGAGTACCGTGACCCTGATACCGGTCAGCTCTTTGACCGTGAATCGCTGAATGCGGAACTGGAGAAAATTGAGAAGCCAGCGGGCATCAGCAATCCCAAGGATTTCCGTAACGAAATCGTTAACTTCGTATTGCGTGCACGGGCTCACAACAGCGGTCGCAATCCAAACTGGACCAGCTATGAGAAGCTGCGTACTGTGATTGAGAAGAAAATGTTCTCGAATACCGAGGAGCTGCTGCCGGTCATTTCGTTTAATGCCAAAACGTCCACGGATGAACAGAAGAAACACGATGATTTTGTCGACCGTATGATGGAGAAAGGGTATACCCGTAAACAGGTTCGCCTGCTGTGCGAATGGTATCTGCGAGTCAGAAAATCGTCCTGATAGTTGCCTCATAAGTCCATTTCAAGGGGCGGGGAAACCCGCCCCAGCTTGCAACGTTGTTTGGGGGAGTTATGGCCTACTTTATCGATCGACGTCTTAACGGCAAAAACAAGAGCGCGGTGAATCGCCAGCGTTTCTTGCGCCGTTATAAGTCGCAAATCAAACAGTCGATCTCCGAGGCCATCAACAAGCGTTCGGTAACAGACGTTGAAAGCGGCGAGTCCGTTTCTATTCCAATTGATGATATCAATGAACCCATTTTCCATCAGGGTCGCGGCGGCCAGCGCCATCGCGTTCACCCAGGTAATGACCATTTCGTACAAAACGACCGCGTTGAACGTCCTCAGGGCGGTGGCGGCGGTGGCGGCAGTGGCCAGGGTAATGCCAGCCAGGATGGTGAAGGATCGGATGAATTTGTCTTTAACATCTCTAAAGATGAGTATCTGGACCTGCTTTTCGAGGATTTAGCACTGCCAAATCTCAAGAAAAATCAGCATCGCCAGCTTAATGAATACAAAGTCCATCGCGCGGGATATACCTCTAACGGGGTGCCGGCAAACATTAGTGTTGTCCGTTCGCTACAAAACTCCCTTGCCCGTCGTACGGCGATGACTGCGGGTAAACGTCGAAGGCTGGGCGAACTGGAAGCCACTCTTGAGGAGATTGAAAAAGCGGAACCGGCTCAACTCCTGAAAGAGGAGCACCTGCGTAAAGAAATTGCCGAGTTGAGAGCGCGGATCAAGCGGGTACCCTTTATCGACACTTTCGATCTGCGTTATAAAAACTTTGAGAAACGTCCTGAGCCGTCCAGTCAGGCGGTAATGTTCTGCCTGATGGACGTGTCAGGTTCTATGGACCAGGCGACCAAGGATATGGCTAAAAGGTTCTATATCCTGCTTTATCTGTTCCTTAGCCGGACTTACAAGAATGTTGATGTGGTCTATATCCGTCACCATACGCAGGCCAAGGAAGTTGACGAGCAGGAGTTCTTCTACTCTCAGGAAACCGGGGGAACCATCGTTTCCAGCGCGCTTAAGTTGATGGATGAAGTTGTTAAAGAGCGCTATGACCCGACTCAATGGAATATCTATGCAGCTCAGGCGTCGGATGGAGACAACTGGGCGGATGATTCACCTTTATGTCATGAGATCCTCGCGAAGAACATTTTGCCGGTGGTCAGGTATTACAGCTATATCGAAATCACCCGGCGTGCACATCAGACTCTGTGGCGAGAGTATGAACATCTGCAGGCGATTTTTGATAATTTCGCTATACAGCATATTCGGGAACCAGAAGATATTTATCCGGTCTTCCGCGAGTTGTTCCACAAACAGGTGGAAGAAAGCTACTGAACATCCGCCTGCCTCTGCAAGCCAGTAAAATTTCTTACTGGCTTTCCCGCCTGTTTTGCGCCCTGAATTCTGTTAAAATGCCCCCTTTCGTCGATATTTACACTCAATCCCGCAAATAACCCCTGTTTCATGCGCACTCAGCGCCATTTGGATGCGCCTTTTGTGAGTTATTATGTATTATTAATATTAACTCTCATATTGGCACGATGAAGTATGTCAATATTTTGACAATGACGGTGTCTTTACAACACACTGTTAAAGCAGTCTTTTCTGACACAGGAGAACGCCCCATTGGAAGCCAGCGCAATTTACAGTCTGTTTATCATCGGTTCCGTGCTGGTTGCTTCAAGCATTTTGCTGAGTTCCTTCTCTTCAAAGCTTGGCATCCCGATTCTGGTCATTTTCCTGGCGTTGGGAATGCTGGCGGGCATTGATGGGATTGGTGGGATCGCTTTTGATAACTATCCCGCTGCCTATCTGATCAGTAATCTTGCACTGGCAGTGATTCTGCTGGATGGCGGAATGCGCACTCAGGCCAGCTCCTTCAGAGTCGCCCTGGGGCCAGCCCTGTCGCTGGCTACCGTTGGCGTATTGATTACCGCCGGTCTGACCGGCATGGCTGCAGCCTGGTTATTTAATCTGGATATGATTGACGGTTTTCTGGTCGGGGCCATTATTGGTTCAACCGATGCCGCTGCGGTTTTCTCACTGCTGGGCGGCAAAGGATTGAACGAGCGCGTCAGCGCCACCCTGGAAATTGAATCAGGCAGCAACGACCCTATGGCTGTGTTCCTGACCATTACGCTGATTGAGATGATTCAGATGGGGCAAACCGGGCTTAGCTGGATGTTCCTTGTCCATCTTATCCAGCAGTTTGGTCTGGGGATCGTTATGGGGCTTGGCGGTGGCTGGGCACTGCAGCAGTTAATTAACCGGGTTTCGCTGGCCAGTGGACTTTATCCCCTTCTGGCCGTCAGCGGCGGCATCCTGATTTTTGCGCTGACCACGGCACTTGAAGGCAGCGGCATTCTTGCTGTTTATCTCTGCGGCTTTGTTCTGGGTAACCGGCCTATACGCAACCGTCATGGCATTCTGCAGACCTTTGATGGAATGGCGTGGCTGAGTCAGATTGGCATGTTCCTGGTGCTGGGGCTGCTGGTCAATCCAGCCGATCTCTGGGGCATAGCGTTACCGGCCATGCTTTTGTCGCTGTGGCTAATCCTTTTTGCCCGTCCGCTGTCAGTGTTTATTGGCCTGCTGCCTTTCCGCAGCTTCACCCTCCGCGAGCGTATGTTTATCAGTTGGGTGGGTCTGCGGGGTGCGCTGCCTATTATCCTTGCCGTGTTCCCGATGATGGCCGGTTTACCTCACGCTTCCCTGTTCTTTAATATCGCCTTCTTTGTGGTGCTGGTTTCCCTGATGGTTCAGGGGACGTCGCTGGGATTAGCGGCACGTAAAGCCAGAGTGATTGTTCCTCCTACTGCCTCACCGGTATCCCGTATAGGGCTGGATATCCATCCGGAAAACCCCTGGGAGCAATTTGTCTATCAACTGGGTGCTGATAAATGGTGTGTGGGCGCGGCATTACGCGAGCTTAAGCTCCCCAGAGAAACGCGCATTGCAGCCGTGTTCCGCCATAATCTGTTGCTCCATCCGACGGGTAACACCCGGCTGAGAGAAGGCGACGTACTCTGTATCATTGGCCGCGAAAAAGATTTACCGGCGCTGGGGAAATTGTTCAGCCAGTCGCCTCCTGTCTCCCTGGACCAGCGTTTCTTTGGCGACTTTATTCTGCAAGCGGATGCCCGCCTGAATGATGTTTCTGAAATTTACGGCATCGATCTCGATGCTGAAACCAATGTTCAGCAAACGCTGGGGCATCTGGTGGCAGGTATGATTGGCGGCGCCCCGGTGGTAGGCGATCAGGTTGAATGGAAAAACATGATCTGGACCGTGGCCGAAAAAGAAGCCAATGAGATAGTGAAGATTGGGGTGCGCGTTGCGGAAGAGAAAGAATAATCCGGCTTTGAGACGTACCGGTTAAGACAAGGACTATTCCTGGCTAAACTGGCTCGATCTCCGACAGATAACGACTACGCTTAAAGTTCGTATCCATCCTGAAGGGAGAAAAATATGGGTCATATCGTTAAGATCGGTCGCTATGAGATCATCGATGCTGAACTGGATGCTGAGGATTTTGATACCCTGAGCATTCCTTGCAACACTAATCCCGATCTGAGCTACCAGCTTGACGGGTGGGACAGTGAAACCAGCGTTCCCGCATGGATTGATGGCGAACCTGTCACTCTCGCCATCGGGCATTATGACAAACAGCAGGATCGTTGGATACTGAAAAAACCCGCCTGACTCTTTTTGTCTCCTTCACCGTTACGGATTAACGTAACGGTGAATCCCTCTTTAAACTTCCTTTCAATTGTTATTAAACCGTCACACAGTCCGGGTTTAGCTAAATTTCCCCGCTTCGTTACCCCCTCCTGTTTAATGCTTTTGTGCTGTTCATTCTTTACGCACTTTTAGGAATTTACCGTATTAACTAACCTAAATAACTGCTGCATACTCCCTGTACTGCTTCGTGATGAAACAGCCTGGTATACCCAATAATAAAAGTTTCTTTTCCGTCTTTATTCTGTCCTTTGCGAGCTATCAAGAATAATTTATTGATGCTGTAGGAAACAGCGTTAATAGCGCCAATCCTGAACGCGAGCTTGATCCCCGTCAGGCCATTGATTCTTAATGAAAAGAGAGCAGGCATTATGGCTAGTACTCTGGTACTGAACGATCGTCGCCGGGCATTCAGCGGCACCCGAAAAAACATTATTGCCAAAGTCACACTCAGTCTTTCGGATTTAATCTCTATTAACCTGGCCTTGTTTTTATCTGCAGCAACCGTGCAGGGTATTTGGGGTAACCTGGATATATTTATTCCGCCCCAGGAAGTGAAGGTCCGCTTTATTGCTCAATTCGTTATGTCGCTGGTTTGTACTGCCTGGTTCTGGATGCGTTTGCGTCATTACACATACCGAAAACCATTCTGGTTTGAATTAAAAGAGATCATCAAAACGCTGGTCATATTCTCGCTTCTTGATCTGGCACTTATTGCCTTTTCAAAATGGGATTTCTCCCGCCTGCTCTGGTGTTTCACCTGGACCTACGCGCTGATTCTGGTGCCCCTTCTGCGATCCAGCGTTAAGCACGCCATCCTCAAAGCGGGACAGTGGCAGAAACAGACCATCATCATCGGTTCTGGCAAGAATGCCCGCGAAGCCTATGCTGCGCTGCAAAGTGAAGAGCTGCTGGGCTATGAAGTCACTGCCTTTGTGGCTTCAAACGGACATACCGGCGCAGAGAGTCTGAATGGGGTGCCCGTTATCACTTCAAAGGATATCGTCTGGGATACCGTAGACCTGGAAAATACCCAGTTCATTGTGGCAATGGAATATGAACAGCAGGGTATGCGTGATAAATGGCTCAAGCTTTTGTCGAAGAAGAAGTGCCGTTCCGTCTCCGTTGTTCCTACCCTTCGTGGCGTGCCGCTTTACGGTACGGATATGTCCTTTATCTTCAGTCACGAGGTGATGATTCTTCGGGTCAGCAATAATCTGGCCAAGCGTTCTTCACGCTTTTTGAAACGCACCTTTGATATTGTTGTTGCCTCGATGCTGTTACTTCTGCTGGCACCTGCCTTCGGCGTGATTTGCTGGATGGTGGGACGTGATGGCGGCAATAAAATTTATGGCCATGAACGCGTGGGCCATGAAGGGAAGAAATTTAAATGCCTGAAGTTCCGCTCGATGGTCACCAACTCAAAAGAGGTGCTGGAGGAGCTTTTGGCCACCAGTGAGGAGGCGAGAATGGAATGGGATAAAGACTTTAAATTAAAGAACGATCCCCGCATCACTAAAATTGGCGCCTTCCTGCGTAAATCCAGCCTGGACGAGTTACCCCAGCTGTGGAATGTTATCCGCGGTGAGATGAGTCTGGTCGGCCCTCGTCCGGTTATTGAAGCTGAGCTGGAACGTTATGCCGGTGATGTTGATTACTACCTGATGGCTAAACCCGGCATGACCGGATTGTGGCAGGTCAGTGGCCGTAATGATATTGACTACGATACCCGCGTTTATTTCGATTCCTGGTATGTGAAAAACTGGGCGTTGTGGACCGATATCGCTATTCTGTTTAAAACCGCCGGCGTCGTGTTCCGCCGCGATGGTGCTTATTAAAGTGTGAAATGTGGGAGTCATTTTTGCCAGAAGCCAGAATGACTCTCACTTCACCGCTGAAAGTTCCTCTTTTCTTTTTCTGCAGTTGTCACTAACCTGTGCGGCTTGCTTTTATATGGATGCCGCTACGCACGATGCAAAAATTCACCCTGCTTTTACTCAGTCTTGTGCTCCTGGCCCCCCTGGGCATCGACCTTTATTTGCCTACCCTTCCTGACATCGCGCTGGGTCTTGACACGCCAGTCACCACTATTCAGACCACCATTCCCCTGTTTTTACTGGTGATGGGCCTGGGACAGATCGTGGCGGGCCCGCTGGTTGATAACTTTGGCCGTAAACCTGTGGCTATAGCCGGGATCCTGCTTTATCTGTTGGGCAGCATTCTTGCGGCTACGGCCACCGGCTGGCCACAATTCCTCAGCGCGCGAATTGTTCAGGGTTGTGCGGTTTGCTGTACCGCTGTTGTGGCCTTCAGCGGCGTCAGGGATCGTCTTGAAGGTGATGAAGCGGCCCGGGCTTATGGCTTCCTGAACGGTGCTTTGAATATTGTTCCGGCGCTGGCTCCGATGCTTGGCGGCTTCCTGGCCGATGCTTTTGGCTGGCGCGCGCCCTTCTGGTTCCTGACAAGCTATGCGCTGGTGATTGGCCTGATGATTTTGCGCTTCCTGCCGGAAACCCGTCCCGTAGGAACGCTGGCGGTGAAAGGACTCCCGGTGGCTCAGTACGCCAGGATCCTGCGTGAACCCCGCTTTCTGGCCTTTGCTTTTGCCAATGCGGGAGCTATGGGAATGGTGCTGACTTATGTCTCACTGGCTCCCCAGGTGCTGATGACCGAAGGCAAACTCTCTGCCCTGCAGTTCTCCATTGCTTTCGGCGCTAACGGTTTCTGGATTATGCTGGTCAGCGTGCTGGTGAATAAAATGATCCGTAAGCTGGGCCGGCCAATTTGCCTGGCATTTGGCAGTCTGGCAATGGCTGTGGGCGCTTTGACGATGCTGGCAGGGATGGCCATCTTCCCGGCAGAGATGCAAACCAGTTGGGCGCTCTATATGTTCCCGGTCGCTATCTCAGTTGCCGGACTGGCCTTTACCGTCGGCCCCGCCACCAGCTATGCGCTGGAGCCTTATCAGCAGCAGGCCGGCGTCGCTTCGGCTCTGGCTGGATTTATTCAGATGGCGGGCGGCTCTTCAGCCGGATTACTGGCTATGGCTCTGCCGGTGAACGAGAAGCTGGCGCTGAGCGTGATGATGATTATCGGCTCTGTCCTGGCGGCGCTGGCGTGGATGTGCAGTAAGAAAGTGCGCGGTACGCTGACCGCGCTGAAAAGCTAAATAACCTTCACCGGTACCCGCGGGGCGAGCGCGCACATCAGCTCATAACCCACGGTGCCGGCAGCCTGCGCCACCTCATCAATTTTGACATTATTTCCCCACAACTCCACCTTGCTGCCGATGCCGGCCTGGTGGCAAGGCGTCAAATCAATGGTAATCATATCCATTGATACCGCCCCAACAACCTGCGTTCTGACGCCCTCTATCCAGACTGGTGTGCCGGTGGGTGCATGCCGCGGGTAGCCATCGGCATAGCCACAGGCTATCACGCCGATTCGCTGCTCACCGGCTGCACGGTAACGGGCGCCATATCCTACGCCATCGCCCGCTTTTAAGGTCTGGATGCCGATTATTTCACTGCTCAGCGTCATTGCCGGTTTCAGGCCACAGCTGGCGATATCCTGCCACTGTCCGCTGGGCGATGCCCCGTAAAGGATAATTCCCGGACGCACCCAGTCATGATGCGTTTGCGGATGCCACAACGTGGCCGCAGAGTTTGCCAGCGAACGCGGACAATCCAGCCCTTCTGCCGCCTGTTCAATGCGTTTTAACGGTTCGACAATACCCTCACTGGTTTCTGCCTCGGCGAAATGCGCCATCAGCGTCATTTCACCCACGTTCTTCAACGTGCGCAGTTTTCGCCAGGCTTGCTGAACCTGCTCTGGCTGAAAGCCCAGACGGTTCATGCCGCTGTTCATTTTCACGTAGATATCAAGTGGAGCGGAAAGTTCAGCCCGGGCCAGCGCCTGAATTTGCCAGTTGCTGTGCACGCTGGTGGTCAGACGATAACGATCCAGAATCTCCAGCTCGTCGGCATGGAAAAAGCCTTCCAGCAGCAGAATGGGTTTCTTCCAGCCGCGTTCACGCAGCAGAATCGCCTCCTCGAGATTGAGTAGCGCGAAACCATCTGTTTCAGCAAAACTTTGCCAGATACGGTCGATACCGTGACCATAGGCATTGGCTTTCACCACTGACCACAGGCGGGAATGAGGTGCAGCCTGGCGGGCGACCGCCAGGTTATGTCGCAACGCGCTGGTGTCGAGGGTGGCGACAATCGGACGAGACATAACTTCTCCTGGTTCTCAAATCGGGAAGATCAGCGGGCAGCGTGTAGCGTCTGGCCGGGGTTTGGATAAAATCCCGGCAGATAGCGCATTACGGACAGATCATCAGCGGCAATTGCAGGGCTCCGTCCGGAGATAATATCAGAAAGAAGCTGCCCCGAACCGCAGGCCATGGTCCAACCGAGCGTTCCGTGACCAGTATTAAGATAAAGATTCTTCAGCGGGGTACGTCCCACTATCGGCGTGCCATCTGGCGTCATCGGGCGCAGCCCCGTCCAGAAGGTCGCCTGCTCAATATGGCCCCCTTCCGGATAGAGATCGCTGACCACCATTTCCAGCGTTTTCCGGCGGGCAGGCAGTAATTTGGTGTTGTAGCCGACAATCTCAGCCATTCCCCCTACCCGGATGCGATCGTCAAAGCGGGTTATTGCCACTTTATAAGTCTCATCCAGCACGGTAGAGAGCGGTGAGGCTTGTGCATTTTTGATCGGGATAGTCAGGGAATAGCCCTTGAGCGGATAGACCGGAATGCTGACAACATCTTTCAGTAAGCCGGTCGAATAGGACCCGAATGCCACCACGAAAGCATCCGCAGCGATCAGTTCAGCGCCACACTTCACTGCCGCAATCTGATTGCCTTCCTGTAACAGCGCATCCACTGACATATTGAAGCGGAAAGTCACCCCGGCGCTGACGGCCATTTCGGCCAGCTGCTGGGTAAAGAGCTGGCAGTCGCCAGTTTCATCATTGGGTAACCGCAGGCCACCGGTGAGTTTATGCTGAGTGGCGGCCAGGGCTGGCTCCGCCTTTGCAAGCTCAGAAGATTCCAGTAATTCGTAAGGCACACCGGCCTCTTTCAGGACGGCGATATCTTTGCTGGCACTTTCGAACTGCTGCGCCGTGCGGAACAGTTGCAGGGTGCCGCCCTGGCGGCCTTCATAGGCAATACCGGTTTGATGGCGTAGCTCTTTCAGGCAGTCACGGCTGTACTCCGCTATACGCACCATGCGGCTTTTGTTTTCCTGATAATGCCGCAGATCGCAGTTGCGCAGCATTTGCCACATCCATTCCAGTTGAAAACGACTGCCGTCTGGCCGGATAGCCAGCGGTGCATGGCGCTGAAACATCCACTTCATGGCCTTAAGGGGCACACCAGGCGCCGCCCAGGGCGCGGCATAACCCGGAGAGATTTGCCCCGCATTCCCGGCACTGGTTTCCAGCGCGACGCCAGGCTGACGATCGATAACCGTGACTTCATGCCCGGCCTGCGCAAGATACCAGGCGCTGGCTACGCCGACTACCCCACTACCCAGAATGACAACTCGCATACCGTCTCACCACCGTTTTAAAAAAGAGGAATAAACTGGTTTTTTGCAATCGCCACGGATTAAACCACTGGTGACCCACAGGCAACATTGCACTGACATATTTCACATGTTTTTTACTATAAAGGGTAATAAAAAGACGATGGTGGGAGATATTCGGAATTTAATACTGCCGGACCCCGGTTAAAAGCAGCAAATAATTACAAACAGGGGATTTTATGCCTTTACCAGCAGAAAGTGATCCGTTCATATCTTTCCCTTATATACAGAATATAATTCTGCAACTTACATCAATTATCGCATTTCACCCGACGTAAAATT
This sequence comes from Erwinia sp. E_sp_B01_1, assembly GCF_036865545.1. Taxonomy (NCBI): domain Bacteria; kingdom Pseudomonadati; phylum Pseudomonadota; class Gammaproteobacteria; order Enterobacterales; family Erwiniaceae; genus Erwinia; species Erwinia sp. E_sp_B01_1. The sequence goes on from NZ_CP142208.1 coordinate 2,658,400, forward strand.
TATTTTCCTCTCACCGCTCTATTTTCTCCCGAAGATTTCCATTGTAATCATCACAGGGATCGGAGAGAGTGAACTATCATTGAGTTACTGGCTTTAATTCCAGACCTCTCTCTGCGCTCACCGCGCGGGAACAGGTCGACATGAAAACGGATGTTTTGCCGCTACCTGGAGTAACGTCGAAAACCGGTTTTAAAAAAGGGGTGCGCTATGACGACTATCTTCGATGATGCCATTAAGGACAGCAAACGACTCAGTGATGGACCAGACTGGACCTTTGATCTGCTGGATGTATATCTGAAAGAGATCGACCGCGTCGCCAGGCTCTACCGGCTTGAAACCTACCCTCATCAGATCGAAGTGATCACCTCAGAGCAAATGATGGACGCCTACTCCAGCGTAGGAATGCCCATCAACTATGCCCACTGGTCATTCGGTAAAAAATTCATTGAGACCGAACAACGTTATAAGCATGGCCAGCAGGGTCTGGCCTATGAAATTGTCATAAATTCCAATCCCTGTATCGCCTACCTGATGGAAGAGAACACCATTACCATGCAGGCGCTGGTTATCGCCCATGCCTGCTACGGTCATAACTCTTTCTTTCGCAATAACTATTTATTCCGTAGCTGGACAGATGCCAGTTCGATCGTTGACTATCTTATTTTTGCCCGCAACTACATCTCTGAATGTGAAGAGCGTTACGGCCTGGAAGAGGTGGAGAAACTACTGGATTCCTGCCATGCGCTGATGAATTACGGCGTGGATCGTTATAAACGCCCACAAAAGATCTCTCTGCAGGAAGAGAAAGCCCGTCAGCAGAGCCGCGAGGAGTATCTGCAAAGCCAGGTAAACATGCTTTGGCGCACTTTGCCACGGCGTGAAATTGAATCAACCCAGGCTGAAGCGGCGCGCTATCCCTCCGAACCCCAGGAAAATCTGCTCTACTTTATGGAAAAGAATGCTCCCCTGCTTGAGTCATGGCAGCGCGAGATATTACGTATTGTCCGGAAGGTGAGTCAGTATTTCTATCCACAGAAACAGACCCAGGTAATGAATGAAGGCTGGGCAACGTTCTGGCATTACACCATTCTTAATCACCTTTATGATGAGGGCAAAGTTTCCGAGCGCTTTATGCTGGAGTTTCTGCACAGCCACACCAATGTGGTTTACCAGCCGCCCTATAACAGTCAGTGGTATAACGGCATCAACCCTTATGCGCTGGGCTTTGCGATGTTCCAGGATATTAAAAGGATTTGTGAGGAGCCAACAGAAGAAGATCGCTACTGGTTCCCGGATATTGCTGGTAGTGACTGGCTGGAAACATTGCACTTCGCGATGCGTGAATTTAAAGATGAAAGCTTTATCAGCCAGTTCCTTTCACCAAAAGTCATGCGTGATTTCCGTTTGTTTACCGTGATGGATGACGATCGTAATAACTTTCTCGAGATTGCCGCCATCCACGATGAGGCTGGATACCGTGCCATTCGCCAGCAGCTTTCCGCTCAATATAACCTGAGCAATCTTGAGCCCAACATCCAGGTTTATGATGTTGATCTGCGGGGCGACCGTTCACTGACCTTGCGTTATGTCCCTCACAGCCGTGCACCGCTGGATAAAAGCCGCCGGGAGGTGCTGAAGCATGTGCATCGCCTGTGGGGTTTTGATGTGCATCTTGAGCAACAGAATGAAGACGGCAGTACAGAACTGCTGGATCGCTGTCCTCCACGTCCTTCCACACTGTAGTTTTTGGTTAAAAAAAAGCCGGTTCCAAATGAACCGGCTTTTTTATGCATGACACTCAGCGGCGTTGCGGGGGCAAATCCGTCGGCATGCTGTTCTGCATCCCGTGCCAGATCTCGCCACTGCGTCTGCCATAATCGCGAACCGTGTCAACGATTGCATCGAACTGCTGATTCTGACAGATAGTTAACAATTGCTGATAGAAGTCGCGGGCGAGTTGCCGCGCTTCCGGATTAGAGAAATAGTGTCTTCCTACCCGGGTATATAGCCCTTTCAGGCCATTGAGGATCAGACCATAAATAGGGTTGCCGGAGGCAAAAGCCAGCCCACGGAAAATATTGTAGTCGAGGTCGGTATAGGCCTCAGCCTTATCCTCTACGTTCTGCGCTGTTAACAGCACTTCGGTAGCTTTTTCCGGATAAGTGCGGATAGCACGTCGGATAAAGATGGAGGAGATATTGGTGCGTACGGAGAGCAGGTTATCAACCAGCTGGGGCACACTGTCGTGATCTAACCGTGCCAGCGTTTCCAGAATACTCAGGCCAGACGTTTCCCAGAAATTATTAACTTTAGTGGGTTTACCGTGCTGGATGGTCAGCCAGCCGTCGCGGGCGAGACGCTGAAGGACTTCACGTAAGGTAGTGCGGGTGACACCAATTAATTCTGAAAGCTCACGTTCTGCTGGCAAAATCGACCCGGGAGGGAAGCGACTGTTCCAGATGCTTTCAATAATATACTCTTCAGCGAAACCCGCTGGGCTCTGCGCCTTAATGACCATAGCGAATTGTTTCCATTGCGTTCAGGACTGCAAATATTGAGCTCATCATACCAGATGCCCGCAGGATGACATAGATCAGGCCGGGGTTAAAACGGCGTTGATCCCGCAAAATTCCCAAAAATGTTGGTCCGGCCCGATCGTGCCGTCCTGCTGCCCTGATGGGCTCATAAGTCACTTTCAGCATTATATTTTCTCTGAGTGTGGCTGGCACGAAGAGGCTTTTAGTTTACACTGCCGGGTGACGCCCATCACATGGAATGATTATGTTGCGATATCTGAATAGCTGTTCCCGCGGCCGGGGTGCCTGGCTGTTAATGGCTTTTACTGCTTTTGCGCTGGAAATGGTTGCGCTCTATTTCCAGCACGTCATGATGCTGAAACCCTGCGTAATGTGCATCTATGAACGTTGCGCGCTGTTCGGCATCATGGGTGCCGGTATTGTGGGTGCCATTGCCCCTAAAACCCCGCTGCGCTGGGTCGCGATCCTGCTCTGGATCTACAGCGCCTGGGAAGGCCTGCGGCTCTCCTGGGAACATACCATGATCCAACTGCATCCCAATCCCTTTGTGACCTGTGACTTTGCTGCACGCTTTCCTGCCTGGCTGCCGCTGAACAAATGGCTGCCCTCTGTGTTTGTCGCATCGGGGGATTGTGCTGAAAAGCAGTGGTCTTTCCTGACGCTGGGAATGCCACAGTGGCTGGTGGGCATTTTTGCCGCGTTTTTAGTGGTGGCGGTGCTGGTGTTGATTGCTCAACCCTTCAAACCTAAGCGGCGTGATTTGTTCTCACGTTAATCATTACTGCAGGGCAACCCCGTAAACTGCACGTTAGCGCCGGAACAGTAATGGCGTAAGGTGCAGTTTTTTTTCGGCTGGAATTCATGCAGGGGAGAAATTTAGTGGAAGGAACAAGATTGCGCTACTAAGCTGAAAACACGCAATAAAACTCAAGGGAGTGTTATGAAACAGATCGCATTTGTGCTGGCACTGACGTTTTCTGCCGCTATCCTTTCTGGCTGTGCTCCGCGTGATGACACGCATTCTCCACCACCTGCACCGCCCAGCGGTCAACAACCCCCTGGCGCACCAGGTGGAAGTGGCCCGGTAGGGCAACCTCAAGCCTGATAGCCGACTCCATCCTCAAATCAAAGCAGCCTTTCTGTGAACGGTTCACCTGCTTCAACCTTATGCAGGCAGTTCATTCCAGAGGCGGCTTTCTTTTTATCAGCGATGAGGCCGGTTAATAATATGATCTTCCCAGTCCCGCACTTCACTTTCACGCACCGCAATATGCCGGACAGAAATACGCGCGGCATGCATAGCGGCTTTAGAGCCACTGCGTAAAGGGTGCCAGACCGGCAGATTCTTGCCTTCAGCCAGTACCCGATAGGCACAGCTGGGCGGTAGCCAGGAAAAAGTGGGTAAATTTTCCCGCGTTAATTTGAGGCAATCCTCTTCCAGTTCGAAGCGGCGCTCATAATTACGGCACTGGCAGGTTTTGATATTGAGCTGATTACAGGCGACGTTGGTGAAATAGATTTCATCAGTGTCCGCATCCTGCAGCTTGTTCAGACAGCACTGGCCACATCCGTCACACAAGGATTCCCATTCCTCATCACTCATTTGTTCCAGCGTTTTCCGCTGCCAGAAAGGGGTATCAGTCATGTTCGGTGTCCCGTTTAAGTAAAAGCCCGCACCTTATAAACAGTTCGGGCTTCAGTTGCAAGCCTTACAGCACGCGAGTAGCGACGCCATGTCCGCCCAGCGAGACTTCCAGCTTATCGCCGGAGGCCATCGGCCCTACTCCTTCCGGGGTGCCCGTCAGAATAATATCCCCGGCGCGCAGGGTGAAGAATTTGCTCATATAGGCAATCAGCGGCAGGATCTTATGGATCATATCTTCGGTGCTGCCCTGCTGGCGAACTTCACCATTCACTAACAGCTTCAGTTCCACATTTTGCGGATCGGCACCAAATTCACTGACCGGAATAAAACCGGAAACAGGGCAGGAGTTGTCGAAACCTTTGGCTTTTTCCCAGGGTTGCCCGGCTTTTTTGCAGCCCGCCTGCACATCACGCAGCGTCAAATCCAGGGCCACCCCGTAGCCCGCGATGGCTTTGGCCACGTGGTCTTCTGTTGCATGCTTTAAAGTAGAACCGATCAGCACGGCCAGTTCAACTTCGTGGTGTACCGCGCCAAGATCCTTAGGGATTGAAAGCGGCTGACGGATATCGCAGAGCGCCGTTTCAGGTTTAATAAACAACACCGGTTCTGAAGGTGTAGCGCTGCCCATCTCTTTAATATGTTTGGCATAATTACTGCCCACGCAGACCACTTTGCTTACCGGATAATCCAACAATGCGCCCTGCCAGTTGTGATGCTGATACATATTGTTCCCCTGCCTGCGTTGAGGTGAGATGGCCAGCCAGTGGCCACCTTTCCGTGAGTGTGCGTTAGGTTACTTTGAGATAGCGTCGGCCATCATGCCGATACTGATGGCGAAATAATACGATCGATTCCAGTGCATGATTGTGCGGAAATTGTCATAAACCATGAATGCCCTTCCCGGCGCATCGTCTGGGGTAACAATCCAGGCTCGCTGATGGGTATCCGGCAGAGCCTCATCGCTGTTCATGCGGATCCCCAGTTTTTCCCACTCGCCGACGGTTTTAGCCTGCTGATTTTTCAGCCCGGCCTGTTCTGGCACAAAGTCCACAGGCAGGATGACTTCCCTTCCCCAGCCCTCTCCCGGCTTCCACCCCTCTTTGGAAAGATAATTGGCCGTAGAGGCGAACACATCATCGACGTTGTTCCAGATATCGATCCTGCCATCACCGTCACCGTCTGCACCGTAGTTCATAAAGGAGCTTGGCATAAACTGGTTTTGCCCCATAGCGCCGGCCCATGACCCTTTCATCTCATCAGCGGTGATGTGCTGCTGCTGGATAATTTTCAGCGCGGCAACCAGCTCTTTTGTGAAGAAGGCTTCGCGCCGCCCTTCGAAGGCCAGCGTCGAGAGCGCAGAGATCAAATCTTCTCTACCCTGGATTTGACCAAAATTACTCTCCATCGCCCAGAGCGCCACTATATATTGCGCCTGCACGCCATACTGCTGGCTGATGGGCATCAGCTGCCCCTGATAGCGCTGCAGATTGTCACGCCCCTGCGCGATTTTTTTGTCGGTGATTACCCGGGACAGGTAGTCGCTCAGCGTCACCTTTTTTTCCAGCTGATTTTTGTCAGAGGCGATCACATGATCGACAAAATGCACATTGGCAAAAGCACTGTCCAGCGTGGCCTGATCGATACCCTGCTGGAGGGCATGCGCTTTCAGCGTATCTATATAGGCAGGAAATTCTGCAGGATCGCGCCCTTCAGTCGCCAGCGTAGTGCTGGTTTTAACCGGTGCGGCCTGCAGGAATCCACCTTGTGAAGCCGATGCGGGCGCGGAGGAAGCAGAAGGCGTAGCCGGAACCGGCGTCTGAGGCGTGGGAGCCGCGTTGTTTTTACTGGCGCATCCGGCCAGAATCAGCGAGAAAATAATGCTGCTCAGAGAGGTAAGCTTCATGCGGGCATCCTTTTTTTGCCGTCGCCGCCCAATTAAAATCCAGTGGATTATGCTTGTGGCGGCGATATATTTTGCAGATGATTCCTAATTAATCTTTTTTACTCTTTTTCAAGATGGGTCTTAAGCAGACTTTCGATTGGAGGAGGAACCTGTAAATAATAACCCTGAGCCTCAAGGGAAGCCTTTACCTTAGTCAGGTCAGCGTTGGCTAACTTCTTGCTGCCGTCCAGCGGTAGCAGCATGGCTAACAAGGGTTTACCGAAACCCTGCATCAACTCTGCAGGGACACGGGAGAAATCGTCTTTTTTTTCGACATAGAGATAAGTCTGGTCGCGTTTGGAGCTTCTGTAGATCACACAAAACATATTTTTTACTCGAATTAACCTGGATGGTGACTTGCCTGAATATAGCAGTAACTATAACATGCTTGCAGAACTTCGGAATATTGTCCCAACCCGATAAAATGTCCGTTTATCGACTGAATTTGGCTGGGGCATGAAATAACAGGACTGAGCCGGGACAGATGCCACAAACGCCAATCGATTTAAAAGGCAGTAATTTTACTCTGTCTGTTGTGCACCTTCATCACGCCGACCCAGACGTGGTTCGTGAGGCGCTACAGGATAAAGTTAACCAGGCTCCTGCCTTCCTGAAAAATGCTCCGGTTGTGCTGAATGTGATGTCACTGAAAAGTGACGTTAACTGGCGACTGATGCAACAGGCCATCACCTCAACCGGACTGCATATCGTCGGCGTCAGCGGCTGCAAAGATGAGTCGCTGAAGCGCGTTATCAGCCGTGCAGGGCTGCCTTTTTTGTCGGAAGGAAAAGAGCAGAAAAAAGCCGTTGAGGTCACTGAACCCGTCCAACCAGTAGAGATCCCTGCGGTCAAAACGCGGATCATCACTGCCCCTGTCCGTTCTGGCCAACAGATTTATGCTAAAAACAGCGATTTGATCGTCATCAGCAATGTCAGCGCCGGTGCCGAACTCATTGCCGATGGCAATATCCATGTTTATGGCATGATGCGCGGAAAGGCGTTGGCGGGAGCCAGCGGTGACCGCGAATCTCAGATTTTTTGCACCAGTTTATCAGCAGAATTGGTCTCCATCGCCGGTGAATACTGGATTATGGACCAGATTCCAGCTGAATTTTTTGGAAAAGCGTCCCGTCTCAGTTTGCTGAACGGCGCTCTGACTATACAGACACTGAATTGAGCCAGGCTCACGAGCCCTTTCTTTTCTTAAGGAAATAATTATATGGCACGCATTATTGTTGTTACATCGGGAAAAGGAGGCGTGGGCAAGACCACCTCCAGCGCGGCCATCGCTACCGGTTTAGCCCAGAAGGGCAAAAAGACCGTGGTTATCGACTTTGACATCGGTTTACGTAATCTCGATCTGATCATGGGCTGTGAACGCCGTGTGGTGTACGATTTTGTAAACGTTATTCAGGGTGATGCCACGCTGAATCAGGCGCTGATCAAAGACAAACGTACTGAAAATCTCTTTATCCTGCCTGCGTCGCAAACGCGTGATAAAGATGCGCTAACCCGTGAAGGCGTGGAAAAAGTGCTTAACGATTTGGCTACCATGAACTTTGACTTTGTCGTCTGTGATTCTCCGGCGGGGATTGAAACGGGTGCGCTGATGGCGCTCTATTTCGCCGATGAAGCTATTATTACTACTAACCCTGAAGTTTCCTCAGTACGCGACTCAGACCGCATCCTGGGTATCCTCTCCTCTAAATCCCGTCGTGCGGAAAATGGTCAGGATCCTATTAAAGAGCACCTGCTTCTGACTCGCTATAACCCCGGCCGTGTAAACCGTGGCGATATGCTGAGCATGGAAGATGTGCTGGAAATCCTGCGCATTCCTCTGGCCGGTGTGATCCCTGAAGATCAGTCCGTGCTGCGTGCCTCTAACCAGGGCGAGCCGGTAATTCTGGATGTGGAATCTGACGCGGGCAAAGCATACTCCGACACCGTTGACCGTCTTCTCGGTGAAGAACGTCCCTTCCGCTTCATTGAAGAAGAGAAGAAGGGTTTCCTGAAACGCCTGTTTGGGGGATAAAACATGGCCTTATTAGATTTCTTTTTATCCCGTAAAAAGAGCACAGCCAATATAGCCAAGGAACGGCTGCAGATTATTGTGGCAGAGCGCAGGAGGGGGGACAGTGAGCCCCACTACCTGCCGCAGCTGAAAAGGGACATTCTTGAAGTCATCTGCAAATATGTGAAAATTGATCCAGAGATGCTTAGCGTCAAACTGGATCAAAAGGATGATGATATTTCGATTCTGGAGCTGAACGTGACGCTTCCGGAGGCAGAAGAAGCACCGAAATGATCCTCTCCTGCGCCTGATTTTCCCCTGCTTTTGTGCAGGGGAAAGCCATGCTCAGTACTCGTTCAGGATCTCTGCGATCCCGTCGTGAAGCAGTTCGCCCCGCCATCCATCAATCAGTTCCGGCTTTCTGTCGCGCGGTTTAAGACGCCAGTGCCAGTTCAGCAGCTGATTTATTTGTCTGCGTGATGCCAGTAACTCCTGACTGATACCCTGTTTCTCCGCCACTTCCACCATCAGTGCTTTCAGCGCTTTAAACACTTTTTTGTAGTCAGGATTATCAATCAGGTTAGCCAGCGGTTCCGGCAGTTCGCCTTCATCCAGCGCGTTCGCCTGGGCTACCATTGCCACCAGCGCTTTGCCATGGAACCGAATCTCCTGCCCTGCCAGACCTAAATGATCGAGCTCGCCCAGGGAACCCGGCATAAAGCGGGCAACTTTCCACAGGTTCTCTTCACGAACTACGAAGTTAACCGCCATATCCTTTTCGCGCGCCAGTTCCAGCCGCCATGCGGCCAGCAATTTCAGCGTAGCCAGCTGACGTGGGCGCAGCTGCCAGGCATTGGTGATATCGCGGTAAGCTTCCTGCGGATCGACCACCGTTTGACGGCGCTGGCACAACAGCCCGCACTCATTCAGTGCAAAACCGATCCTGCCGTTTTCTTCCGCTTCAGCCATCAGTTTCTGGGCAACAGGCAGCAGATAGAACACGTCCGCCGCAGCATACTGACACTGCTTTTCCGTTAACGGGCGTGCCAGCCAGTCAGTGCGGGATTCGCTTTTATCCAGCGCGATACCGGTGAAAGATTCCACAATGGTGGCAAAGCCACAGGAAAGCGGCCGGCCAGTAAACGCGGCCAGGATTTGGGTATCAATCATCGGGGTTGGCAATACGCCATACTCATGCAGGAAGACTTCAAGGTCTTCGCTACCGGCATGCAGGAACTTGATCACTTTCTCATCAAGCAGCAGATCGCGGAACGGTGCCCAGTCAGTAATCGGCAGAGGATCAATCAGCGCAATCTGCTCACCGTCATAGAGCTGGATCAGCCCCAGGCCAGGATAGTAAGTACGGGTTCTGACGAATTCGGTATCCAGCGCCAGCGCCGGAACCTGACGGGCTGTCTGGCAGAGTTCAGCCAGCGCCTCGTTGGTGGTTATCATGGTGTAATTCAAATTGATCCTCTCGCTGGGGCAGATTGCCTCAGTGTCATCACAATAAAAACGCCGGCTTAACCGGCGTAGTAAGTCTTCTCAGAAAGCGATCGGGCAATCAGCTGGCTTTGGCCGCTTTTATCGCTTCTTCACGCAATTCACGGCGCAGGATTTTGCCGACGTTAGTTTTGGGTAATTCTTCCCGAAACTCAACGATTTTAGGAACTTTGTAGCCGGTAAGATGTTTCTTGCAGTGAACGATCAGCTCTTCTTTGGTCAGCGAAGCATCTTTCTTCACCACACAAATTTTCACTGTCTCACCGGCCACCTCATGAGGCACACCGATAGCCGCCGCTTCGCGCACTTTCGGATGCAGCATCAACACATCTTCGATCTCGTTCGGATAAACATTGAAACCTGAAACCAGAATCATGTCCTTTTTGCGATCGACAATGCGGATAAAGCCTTCATGGTCAACGGTAACAATATCACCGCTTTGAAGCCATCCATTTTTTAACACTTCATCAGTGGCATCAGGCCGTTGCCAGTATCCCAGCATGACCTGTGGCCCCTTGATACAGAGTTCTCCCGGCTCGCCTTCGGCGACATCATTCCCCTGCTCATCCACCAGCTTGATATCCGTTGAAGGCACAGGTAATCCGATGCTGCCACTGTGATAACGGATGTCATAGGGATTGACCGACACCAGCGGTGAGCACTCCGTGAGGCCATACCCTTCCAGCAGGTAGTGACCGGTCAGCTTTTCCCAGCGCTCGGCTACCGCTTTTTGTACCGACATGCCACCGCCAGCGGAGAGACTCAGGCTGGAGAAATCAAGCTTCTGGAAATCTTCATCATTCAGCAGGGCATTGAACAGCGTATTCACGCCGGTAATAGCCGTAAAGCGCACTTTCGACAGCTCTTTGACCAGGCCGGGGATATCGCGGGGATTGGTGATCAGCAGGTTAGCGCCGCCCAGATCGATAAACAGCATGCAGTTTACCGTCAGCGCAAAGATATGATAGAGCGGCAACGCCGTAACCACAGTTTCTTTACCCTCTTTCAGCAACGAGCCATAAGTGGCTTTAGTTTGCTCAAGGTTAGCCTGCATGTTGCGATGGGTGAGCATCGCCCCTTTCGCTACCCCGGTGGTGCCTCCTGTGTACTGCAGAAAGGCCAGGTCGTCGTTGATGATCTCAGGCCGGACATACTGCATCCGGTAGCCCTGGTGGAGCACGTTGCGAAAAGAGATGGCGTCCGGTAGATGGTATTTCGGTACCAGGCGCTTGATATATTTTACTACAAAATTGACGAGGGTGGCTTTGGCGGGGGCCAGTTGATCGCCCAGACGGGTCAGGATGACGTGCTTTACCTGGGTTTTGGCTACGACCTTCTCCAGGGTGTGGGCAAAGTTAGATACGATAACAATGGCACTTGCGCCACTGTCATTGAGTTGATGCTCCAGCTCGCGTGGGGTGTAAAGGGGATTCACATTCACCACAATCAGGCCCGCGCGTAAAATGCCGAACAAGGCAATCGGGTACTGCAACAGGTTAGGCATCATTAGCGCAACGCGATCACCTTTTTTGAGGCCCAGCCCCTGTTGCAGGTAAGCCGCGAAAGCCCGGCTGCGCTCTTCCAGTTTACGGTAGGTCATCGTCTGACCCATATTGATAAAAGCGGGCTGATCGGCATAGCGGGTGGCTGCGTGTTCAAACAGATCTATCAGAGAAGTGTAACGATCCGCACTGATCTCTGCCGGCACATCAGCCGGATAACGGTTTAACCAGACCTTATTCAAGGAAACACCTCGGTAACTCGTATTTGTTGTCATGAGCCTCAACCATCGCGTCTTTTAACATTATTTTAACTCAGCGTACCAGTTTGCCCTGGTCTGCTTTTTGAGGTTGCGAAGCCCATCACTAAAAATAATCTCATCCTGAGATCGACAATAAAAAACGACCCGGGCTGGTGAAGCCGTCGGGTCGTAAGTAAGTATAACGTCAGGGCTATTCAGTCAGAATGGTCTGTACCTGGGACGGTCCGGTATTGTACATACCAAACGGCGGCGGGCCCCAGTATCCCCCACGATGATGCCCGCGCGGCGGGCCATACCAAATCCAGGGATCAATGGGCTGCGGAGGTGAAACGATTTGCTGCGTCAGGTGCCAGCGTTGGTAACCCGTAACATCCACCACAACGAAATCGTAGGATGCCTGCCCCACCTCACCTTTCTCGGTGCCTTTGATCGGCCCGACCACGGTAACCATCTGATTGTTGAAATCTATCGGGTCAACAAAGCCTTTGATATCTGCATAGATACGTCCAATAGAGGGGGTACCCAGCACCGGCCTGGCGGTGTCGTCCAGACGCTGAGCAGCTATCTCCAGCCGCGTCATGCCATTTTTATTGACCACTTTGACCACTTTGCCGCCAAATCGCGACTCCTGGCCCACATATATCTGAGGAGCATTCATCACCCGGACCAGATCCTGCTGGGGGGTGGGCGAACTGCCTTTTACCGAATCCGGCACGCTTACGCAGCCGGAAAGCAACACTGAGACCAGTAACACACTACCTAACTGCAACAAAATACGTTTACGCATAAAGTTCTCCAGGGTACTGACTACTATGACTGCGCGCTTGTTAAATAGTTGCTGAGGTTACTCGCGACCCGGCAGTTTTTTCCATGTCACTTCGTTACGCAGATAGGTAGGCTCAGCCTGCTCTGCCGCGACGGTATGGCCAGCCGCGAGCGCCGCTGCTGCCAGCGGCAGCATATCTTCCGCACAGGGTAAGGTCACTTCTGTTGGTATCAGGCGTGGCCCCGCGGTTTCTGCCAGTTGAGGCCAGGCTTTCCAGCCTGTTCCTGCCATTGCCCACTCTCCGGTCAGCGCTGCCATCCGGGCCTGAGCCGCTTCCGGCTTCAGTACCGCTTCGCTCTCTTCTCCCTGCCAGTTGCCCTGAGCGTCACGCTGATATTCGGCCCAGTAGACTTCGCCCATTCTGGCGTCAATCGCAACCACTACCTGTGTGGCACCCTGAAGCCGCCAGGCACTCTGCGCCATGGTTTTCAGCGTGGAGAGGCCAATCACCGGCAATTCTGCCCCCAGTGCCAGCCCCTGCGCGATGCCAATGCCGATACGCACGCCGGTGAAACTGCCCGGCCCCCGGCCAAAAGCCAGCGCGTCCAGATCCCTCAATGCCGTATTTTCCTGCTTAAGCATTGCCTGCACCATTGGCAAAATACGCTGCGTGTGTTCGCGGGCACAAAGCTCAAAATGAGCGGTGACTTTATCATTATTCAGCAAAGCGACTGAACAGGCTTCGGTAGCCGTATCAATCGCTAAAATACGCGTGGACATACACACCTCTGGCGGGAGAAATTTTCGGCGCGCAGCATAGCATACTGCGCTACAGATTACTGTTGTGACGACGGTTTAAGGAACTCAACCGCCTGCTGAATATCGCGGGTGCGGGGCGTGGGCGGCAGACTGTTCAGGAACACCGCACCGTAAGGTCGCATCACCAGTCTGTTATCGCAGATCACCAGCACGCCATGATCGTCCACATCACGGATCAGACGGCCCACACCCTGCTTCAGGGTGATCACCGCATCCGGTAACTGGACTTCCTCAAAAGGATCGCCGCCGCGAAGTTTGCAGTCTTCCATTCTGGCTTTCAGCAGCGGATCGTCCGGTGACGTAAAGGGCAGTTTGTCGATGATGACCAGGGACAACACATCGCCACGCACGTCCACGCCCTCCCAGAAACTGCTGGTGGCCACCAGTAAGGCATTTCCGGCGGCAACAAACTGCTTGAGAAGCTGCCCTTTGCTGGTTTCCCCCTGAAGCAGCACCGGTAAGGTCAGCATAGCGCGGAATTGTTCAGCCAGATCCCGCATCATCTGATGCGAGGTGCAGAGGAAGAAGCAGCGGCCATTGTTGGCTTCAATTAACGGTAACAGCATGCGGGCCATCTGTTTCGCCCCACCCGGCTGATTGGGTGAAGGAAGATTGCGCGGCACGCAGAGCAGCGCCTGGCTGGCGAAATCAAACGGGCTTTCAAGGATCATCGTCTTCGCCGCTTTGACCCCAAGCCGGTCGATGAAATGTGTCATCTGCTCGTTTACCGCCAGGGTGGCTGACGTAAAGATCCAGCTGGCCGGACGCTCATCCATCACCTCCCGGAAACGATCCGAGACTGAAAGCGGCGTCAACGCCAACACAAAATGACGGGAATTACATTCGTACCAGTAGCTGAAGCCGGGCTGGCTGACATCTTTAAGGCGCTTCAGGCGCCCACGATAGAGTGCTGCACGTTCAAAAGCGGCATCCAGCAATGCCGAACGCCCAAGCGACATCTTCGCCACGTCATAGCAGAGTTCCAGAGCATCATCGAGCAGCAAAAGCGCGCGCTGGATGGACGGATTACTGAGCAGGTCGCGCAGATTCCCGCGATAGCCAGGATCGCCTAATGCCAGCCGGAAATCCTGCGCGCATTGTGCGAGACGGTCAGCGGATTTCTGTAACTGCTGCATATCCCGCACCTCGGTGCGGTAGGCAATGGTGATATCTTTGGCCAGATCGATGAGCTGCTTGCTGGAGAGTTGCTGACCAAAATACTGACTGGCGATATCCGGCACCTGGTGCGCTTCATCGAAAATCATTACGTCAGCTTCCGGGATCAGTTCAGCGAAACCGCTCTCTTTGACCACCATGTCGGCCAGAAAGAGATGGTGGTTCACCACCACCACATCCGCATCCATCGCTTTGCGACGCGCCTTGACGACAAAACAATCTTTGTACTGAGGACAGTCGCTGCCCAGACAGTTATCGTTGGTGCTGGTCACCAGAGGCCAGATAGTGCTGTCCTCTGCCACGCCGCCGCAGGTGCTTATATCGCCATCCACAGTTTCGTTGGACCATCCGCGAAGGTGAACCAGATCGCTCATCGCCTGAACGGCCAGTTCCCCACCGACCATAGACTGTTGTTCCAGTCGTTCCAGACAGAGGTAGTTTGAGCGCCCTTTCAGCAGCGCGACCTGTCCTTTAAATTTCAGTGCTCTGGCTACCGTGGGCAAATCCCGGCTGTACAGCTGATCCTGAAGCGCTTTGGAGCCCGTAGAGACGATAACCTTTTTTCCCGATCGCAATGCGGGAGCCAGATAGGCGTACGTCTTCCCGGTTCCGGTTCCCGCTTCCACCACCAGCTCACACTTGTTTTCAATCGCTTCGCTGACCGCCTGAGCCATCTGGCGTTGCGGTTCACGCGGTTTAAAGCCGGGGATTGCCTGCGCCAGTGCGCCATCTGCTGCAAAATCGTCTGCCACACATCCTCACTACGGGAAAAAAACACTGTAATTATGTCAGTATCCGTCCGCCCACTCCACCCTTTAGATGACAGCCACGCCGAAACTGTGTCAGGCTGACGCCCACTCCAGAGTATAAATAAGAGGGAAAACTGATGACTATTGAACGCCTTGATCCAGAACACCGCATGTCAGAAGCTGTGATCCACAACGACACGATCTATTACACCAGCGTGCCGGAGAATCTTGATGAAGATGCCGAAGCGCAAACGGCTAATGCGCTGGCCGTGATCGATAAGATCCTGGCACGGGCAGGCTCAGACAAAAGCAAGATTCTGGATGCGACCATTTTCCTGGTCTTTAAGGAAGATTTTCAGGCTATGAACCGCGCCTGGGATGCCTGGGTTTCACCGGGTAATGCGCCCGTGCGTTGTACTGTAAAGGCTGAGCTGATGAACCCGAAATATCTGGTAGAAATCAAAATTATTGCGGCTAAGTAAGCTCTGGCAGGTGCTGTGCCAACGGGTAAAAGCACCTGCCTCTCTTCTGCTGGCTTAGTAATCCTCTTCTTCGTCCTCGTCATCATCACGATCGACATATTCTTCAGGATCCTGTTCTTCATCATCTTCATCGTCGAAACGTGCAGGGATCATTTCGCCGGTATGCGTCTCGCGGATTTCTGCCGCCACCAGTTGAATAGCCTGTCCGCTGCTCATGCCTTCCGCCATCAGTTGCTGGATGCGTTCAACCGCCTGTTGCTGCTGCTCATAGGAGAGCGCCGGTAAACCAGTAATCATATCTACTCCTGTTATCTCGCGAAGATTATTCCACGCGCAACAAACAGATGCCAGCCGGAGAAAAATATGTCAGGCTGAGCCTTTTATTGATCTGCCGAATAATCATGCCACCTGTTTATTATCCTCTTGAGTATACGCCGGAAGCCCTTGGGAATCTGTTTGGTTTTGTTGCCCATCAGCCCTGGGCGATGCTGTTGCATTCCGGATTCGCCGACCACAGCGATAATCGCTTCGATATTATGGTGGCGGATCCGCAAACCACGCTGCTCACCGAAGGGGAAATCACCCGTATCGGACATGAGGATGGCGTGGAAACCAGTAATGAAGATCCTCTTACCCTGCTGGATAACGCGCTGAAACAGAGTGGCCTGCAGGCCACTGAACAGGCTGACTATCCTTTTCAGGGTGGTGCTTTAGGATTATTTGGCTATGATTTAGGCCGCCGTTTTGAACAGTTGCCGCAGCAGGCAAAGAGCGATCTCACCACTCCCGATATGGCGGTGGGGATCTACAACTGGGCGCTGATTGCCGATCATCACCGCAAAGCCTTGACCTTAATTGTGCATGGCGATGCAGAAGCCAGGCTGAACTGGCTGAATGCTTCAGGCACCGGCAAACCCCTGACGCCTTTCAGGCTGACCAGCAGCTGGCAGTCTAATATGACGCGAGATGAGTATGGCGCAAAGTTCCGCCGCGTACAGGAGTGGCTTCACAGCGGTGACTGTTATCAAATCAATCTGGCCCAGCGCTTTGAGGCCAGCTACACCGGCGATGAATGGCTGGCATTCCAGCGGTTAAACCAGCAAAACCGCGCGCCCTTCAGTGCCTTCCTGCGGCTGCCCGGGAGCGCTCTCCTCAGCCTGTCGCCCGAACGTTTCCTGAAAATGACCGGCGATAAAATTGAGACCCGCCCCATCAAAGGCACCCTTCCCCGGCTCAACGATCCTGAAGCGGATCGTTTGCAGGGTGAAAAGCTGGCGAATTCACCAAAAGATCGTGCGGAAAACGTGATGATTGTCGATCTGCTGCGCAACGATATTGGCCGGGTTGCTCAGCCCGGCAGCGTGGCCGTGCCGGAATTATTTGTGGTGGAACCTTTTCCCGCTGTCCACCATCTTGTCAGCACCATCACCGCAAGGCTGAAACCTTCACTGAGCGCCTGCGATCTGCTGCGGGCCTGCTTCCCCGGCGGCTCGATCACTGGCGCACCTAAAGTCAGGGCCATGGAGATCATAGATACGCTGGAACCTCATCGCCGCAATGCCTGGTGTGGCAGCATCGGTTATCTGAGCCTGTGTGGCAATATGGACACCAGCATCACTATCCGCACCCTGACCGCGGAAAAGGGACGCCTTTACTGTTCGGCGGGCGGCGGCATTGTGGCAGACAGCCAGGAAGAGGCTGAATATCAGGAGACGTTTGACAAAGTGAACCGGATTTTGCCCTGCCTGGAACGGTCAGATGTCTGATACCTCTATGACGCTGAATGATTTTATGAGCCGCTTTATTCTTCAGGCTCCGGAAACCTTCCCCAGCCCGCTACCGGTACGCCGGGCCGCCGTGCTGGTGACCATCGTTGACCGCCCACGCCCGACCTTGCTCCTGACCCGTCGGGCTGCAACATTACGCAAACATGCCGGTCAGGTCGCTTTTCCTGGCGGCATGATGGATGAAGAGGATGGCTCGCTGATTGTCACCGCGCTGCGTGAAGCTCAGGAAGAGGTCGCCATCCCTCCGGAGCAGGTTCGGGTGATCGGCGTGCTGCCAGCGGTAACCAGCAGCACCGGTTTTCAGGTGACACCGGTAGTGGGCATTGTTCCCTCAGGGCTGGACTGGCATCCCAACGAAGGTGAAGTTGAATCCGTTTTTGAGATGCCGCTCCAGGAAGCACTGCGGCTGGGTCGCTATTCCCCTCTGGATATTCAGCGTTACGGCGAGTCACATCGCGTCTGGCTCTCGTGGTTTGAGCAATATTTTATCTGGGGGATGACCGCGGGCATCATCCGTCAGCTCAGTTTGCAGGTGGCAAAATAGGCAGCAACTGCCCATTTTGTCGACAGAACCGCTGGAAATATCTTTCAGAACGCTATTTTTCACCAAAAATTCTGTCAGTTTGCCGGTCAAATCACTTCACAATCCTTCCGAATCATTTATATTGCACCGCAATACGAGAGCAGAAAGCGCCCGCCGGGGCGTTTGCCCTACCTCTTGTCAGGCAAACGCAGGTCGTGAAGCCTGCAAAACCGCCACTGGCCATAACTTTCTTGTCTGATGTGGATTAGATTATTTCATGCGATCATTCAGGCAATGATGATTACTCTTACAGCAAAATTTTACGGGCAGCCTCCCGGGCTCAGTAAAGGAGCAAAATGTGATTAGCGTATTCGACATGTTTAAAATCGGCATTGGCCCCTCCAGTTCTCACACTGTGGGCCCAATGAAAGCCGGTAAACTTTTTGTCGACGATTTGCAGAACAACGGGCTGCTAAAGCGAGTGTCGCGCATAGCCGTAGATGTTTATGGCTCCCTGTCCCTGACCGGTAAAGGACACCAGACCGATATCGCCATCATTATGGGGCTTTCCGGTGCCTCTCCGGACAGCGTCGATATCGACAGCATCCCAGCCTTTATCCGTGATGTTGAAGCAAGACAGCGTCTGCTGATTGCCGGTGGCAGTCATGAAGTGGATTTCCCCCGCGAGGGCGGCATGATTTTCCGCAGTGATAACCTGCCGCTGCACGAAAATGGAATGCGCATCCAGGCATTTGAAGGCGATAACCTGCTTTACAGCAAAACCTACTATTCCATCGGTGGCGGTTTTATCGTCGATGAAGAACATTTCGATCAGCCAGCGCTGGATGAAGTGTCGGTGCCCTACTCCTTCAACTCCGCTAAAGAGATGCTGGAGCACTGTCATGAAACCGGACTTTCGCTCTCTGGCCTGATTATGAAGAACGAGCTGGCGCTGCACAGCCGTCAGGAAATTGAAGAGTACTTTACCGCTATCTGGCAAAGCATGCGTGACTGCATCGATCGCGGCCTGAACACCGAAGGCGTGCTGCCGGGCCCATTACGGGTTCCGCGTCGTGCTTCAGCGTTACGCCGTCTGCTGGTTTCTTCAGACAAGCTGTCCAGCGACCCGATGAACGTTATCGACTGGGTGAACATGTTTGCCCTGGCGGTTAACGAAGAGAATGCAGCCGGTGGGCGAGTGGTGACTGCACCGACCAACGGCGCGTGCGGCATAGTGCCGGCCGTCCTGGCCTACTACGACCACTTTATTGAGAAGGTCAGCCCGGACATTTTCATCCGCTACTTCCTGGCCTCAGGTGCAGTGGGGATCCTCTATAAAATGAACGCCTCCATTTCCGGTGCCGAGGTGGGTTGTCAGGGCGAAGTTGGCGTGGCCTGCTCAATGGCTGCAGCCGGTCTGGCGGAATTACTCGGAGCCAGCCCGGAGCAGGTGTGTGTCGCGGCAGAAATCGGGATGGAACATAACCTGGGGCTGACCTGCGATCCGGTCGCAGGCCAGGTGCAGGTTCCCTGTATTGAACGTAATGCCATTGCCTCGGTGAAAGCGATTAACTCCGCACGCATGGCGATGCGCCGGACCAGCGAAGCCCGCGTTTCACTGGATAAGGTGATCGAAACCATGTATGAAACCGGCAAGGACATGAATGCCAAATACCGTGAAACGTCACGGGGTGGTCTTGCCATCAAGGTCCAGTGTGACTGATTTCCCCGTCCGGTCTTTGCGTTAACTCCCTCCGCCGCCCTCCGGGCGGCTCTTAAGCTGCACAGCAAAAAAATTATTTGGTACACCGGCTATCCCCTTTTCATATAAACGGCTAGAGTGTTGCTGCGATCGGGGCAGGATAAGTACCTGTTTTGATTAATTCTGCTTTTATTTCCACTAAGACTAAACTTACTTTTTCCATTGCCGATAACTCCTGTTCGGTCCCTGTATGTATGCATGTCGATTTAAGGGTGGTTACTGATGCAAGTGTCCCAGGAAGTTTTCGGACAGTTTCGCCGCAAGCGATTGTTGATTGCTGTGGTGGTGGCGGCGTTGGTACTTATCCTCACCCTGACCTTTCGCTTTATGGAAGAGAAAGGCCGGATTGAGCAGCAGTCGCATCTCTTTGCGGAAAAAGCTATCCAGCGTTTTGATCGCCTCTTTTCTCCACTGGATGTCGCCGCCAGTAACACGCTGGGCCTCGTTGGCCTGCCCTGTGAACAGGTGCGTTTTCCGCTGATTGCAAAACTGGCCACGCTACAGACGGTACGGTCAATTATCCTGGTGGATAATGACAATATGTACTGTTCCAGCATCTTTGGTGCCAGCAATCTTGGCTTCAGTGAGTCCTTCCCGGAACTGGCCTTCAATAATGAACGCATGACCCTGAGCACTGACGAACACCTGCTCAAGGGCTCCCCGATCCTGCTGCTCTGGACGCCGCACGACAACAGAAACCGCTCTGGTATCCTGCAAATCATCAATATCGAGATGATGAGCAACTATCTGCTTGAGCCTTCGCTGCCCTGGGTTGAGCGGGCAATATTCAAAGTTGCAGGCAAAAGCCTGGAATACGGTAATCCGATGATTGAGGAGGCTTTCCCTTCTGAAGACGAAGTCAGTTATCAGAAAGCTTCTATGCGCTATCCGTTTACCATTACGCTGTTTGGCCCTTCTCCAACGCGGCTGGCCCTGTCGACACTGCCTTCACAACTGCCGCTGGCGCTGCTGCTGAGTCTGCTGATGGGCTATATCGTCTGGCTGGCTACCGCTAACAGGATGAGTCTCTCCTGGCAGATCAGCTACGGGATTACTGCACGTGAGTTTATGGTCTACTGCCAGCCGTTGATCAACGCCAAATCGGGTGACTGCGATGGCATAGAATTGCTGCTGCGCTGGCACAATCCCCGCCAGGGTTGGATCCCGCCGGATGTGTTTATCCCGATGGCGGAAAGGCAGAATCTGATTGCTCCACTGACCCGTTTTGTTCTGCGTGAAGTGGTCCGCCATTTACCGCAGATGCCGGCCTGTCCCTCATTCCATATCGCCATTAACGTTGCAGCAAGTCACTTCCATGACCGGGAGATTATTGACGACCTGCAGAGTCTGTGGTGGCCGGCTAATCCGGTGCCGCAACTGATTGTCGAACTGACGGAAAGGGATTCCCTGCCAGAAGTGGATCAGCGGGTGGTATCACATCTGCATAAGATTGGGGTAAAGCTGGCGATTGATGATTTTGGCACGGGTCACAGCTCGCTTTCCTATCTGAAAACACTCAGCCCGGACGTCCTGAAAATAGACAAAGTGTTTACCGCCGCCATCGGCACGGATGCCATCAATGCTACGGTGACAGATATGGTCATTTCGCTGGCTCAACGCCTGAACATCAGCCTGGTTGCTGAAGGGGTGGAAACGGCAGATCAGGCAGCCTATCTGCGCGAAAAAGGGGTGGATGTCCTGCAGGGTTACTTCTATGCGCGTCCAATGCCGTTGGGCGACTTCCAGCAGTGGCTGAGCGATCATAAAGAGACGCTCACTGCCTGAATCAATGAGCAGAGGGACTCCTTTCCCCCTGCTCTCAGAGATTACTCTTCTTCATCGTCCTCATGATGCTCACGCGCACGAGTCACGCGAACCAGATCGATACGATAATCCGTAGCTTCGATGATCTGGAAGCTTACCGGAGGAAGCTCAATCACTTCGCCCGGCACCGGTAACTGACCTTTTTGCGCAATCAGTAGACCCGCCAGGGAGGCATGGTCATCCTCCGGATTAACCAGCACCTGAGTATTCAGTAACTGCTGCAGCGAGTGCAGATCCGTGCCCCCTTTGACCAGCCAGCCTTCGCCATCGGCGATGATATCCGGCGTTTCATCTTCGTCCGGGAACTCGCCAGCGATGGCTTCAAGCACGTCCAGTGGCGTGATCAGCCCCTGTACCACGCCAAATTCGCTGGTAACAACCACGAAACTGCCTTTGGCTCTGCGCAACACGCCCAGCAGATTAATCGGGTCCAGCGTTTCCGGTACGATGATAGGCGGATTGGCCGAGGCAAAGCTCGCCACATCGATGTTCTGATCCAACGCTACCAGCAGCTCTTTAGCCCGGACCACACCGATAATCTCATCCAGTTCACCGCGACATACCGGGAACAGACTGTGCGGAGTGTCGAGCAGTTGAAGACGAACTTCATCCACCGGACGGGTAGCATCTACCCAGGAGATGTCTCCACGCGGCGTCATAATACTGCGCACGGAGCGTGAAGCCAGCGTCAGTACACCATTGATCATGTAGCGCTCTTCATCCTTAAAGGCTTCCTGAGGCATAATCGCGGCCACCTCACTGCCTTCGCTACTGTTCATCTCCTGACTGCGACGGCCGCCCATCAGACGCAGAATCGCCTCAGCAGTACGTTCACGCATCGGTCGTCTGGCCTGATGGCGCATGAAATTAACCCGCGCTATCTGATTAAAGAGCTCAATAAGAATTGAGAAGCCAATCGCCGCGTAGAGATAACCTTTCGGAATGTGGAAGCCAAAACCTTCGGCAACCAGACTCAGACCGATCATCAACAGGAAGCTCAGACAGAGCACTACAACCGTAGGATGCGCATTAACAAAGTTAGTCAGCGGCTTAGAGGCCAGCAACATCACACCCATAGCAATGACCACTGCGGTCATCATTATCGCCAGGTTGTTCACCATCCCCACGGCTGTGATAACGGCATCCAGCGAGAACACGGCATCCAGGATAACGATCTGTACTACCACGGCCCAGAAGCTGGCATAGCCTTTGTTGCTTTCGCCATTATGCTCGCGGTTTTCGAGCCGTTCATGGAGTTCCATCGTGGCCTTGAACAGCAGGAACAGCCCCCCCACCAGCAGGATTAAATCCCGCCCTGAGAAGCTGAACTCACCTACACTGAACAACGGACGGGTCAGGGTCACCAGCCAGGAAATCAGTGAAAGCAGGCCCAGACGCATGACCAGCGCCAGTGAAAGTCCAATCAAACGGGCCTTATCACGCTGCTTAGGCGGCAGCTTGTCGGCCAGAATGGCAATAAAGACCAGGTTATCAATACCGAGAACGATTTCGAGCACGACCAGCGTTAACAGACCGGCCCAAATCGAGGGGTCTAAAAGAAATTCCATTGCAGACTCCGGAAAAAGGCACAGGTAAGCGCAGCAGGCGCCTGAAAGAAAGCGATGCGGGAAGTAACGCAGCAGGGAAAGTGTGTGTCGTCAAAGGACGAGATAAAACTGGCCGGATGACCCGGTGGCATGATTAAGCGACGTCGGTGACAGTCCATAGGGCGGGCTGAAGCCGGTACTCCTGTGTTATTAAAGGAACTCTACTGTAAACAGCCGCCCTGATTACGTCAAAATATTTAATTACATTTACACTGTGCCTTGAAGGATTTGTGCTGCACTTTTGAGCAACAGCACAAAAGCGCTTATCCGGCATCTAAATAGCTGAGCACCGTCACATAATTTATTTTTTCGCAGACTAAAATAAATCCGTCCTGAAGTCCGGATTAATAACAAATCTTTTCCAGATTTGTCACAACAATGAAGAGTTTTACTGACTCAATAGAATAAATGCAGAAATCCACATCAGCTTGTTTTACTGGTGGGAAACTTACGCGGCTCAACAGGCATTCGGGCCGATGATTATTGATTATGGAGGGTAGCAAGTGACTATTGCTATTGTGATTGGCACGCACGGCTGGGCTGCTGAGCAGCTAATCAAAACAGCTGAAATGCTCCTCGGGGATCAGGAAAACGTTGGGTGGATCGATTTCGTACCCGGCGAAAATGCTGAAACTCTGATTGAGAAATATCAGGCGCGACTGACCAATTTAGATACCAGCCAGGGTGTACTGTTTCTCGTTGATACCTGGGGAGGCAGCCCCTTTAATGCTGCCAGCCGTATCGTAGTGGACAAAGAAAATTACGAGGTTATCGCTGGCGTGAATATTCCGATGCTGGTGGAAACCTTGATGGCACGCGATGACGACCCGGGCTTTGATGAACTGGTCGCGGTGGCTGTTGAAACCGGCCGCGAAGGCGTCAAAGCGTTAAAAGCCAAAGAAGTGGAACCGGCTCCTGCCCCTGTTTCGGCACCTGCCTCTGTAGCGCCTGCACCGGCTACTCCCGTAGCGCAGAAGCCAATGGGACCCAACGATTATATGAAGATTGGCCTGGCGAGGATCGACGATCGTTTGATCCACGGTCAGGTTGCCACACGCTGGACCAAAGAGACCAACGTGACGCGAATTATCGTGGTCAGTGATGAAGTTGCTGCCGACCACGTTCGTAAAACTCTTCTGACACAGGTTGCGCCTCCCGGCGTGACGGCCCATGTCGTGGATGTGGCTAAAATGATCCGCGTCTGGAATAACCCTAAATATGCCAACAACCGCGTCATGCTGTTGTTCACCAATCCTACTGACGTTGAACGTCTGGTTGAAGCCGGGGTAAAAATCCCCAGCGTTAACATTGGTGGAATGGCGTTCCGGCAGGGTAAGACTCAGGTAAACAATGCGGTCTCTGTCGATGAAAAGGATATCGCTGCTTTCAGGAAACTTAATGAGCGGGGTATTGAACTGGAAGTGCGTAAAGTTTCCAGCGATCAACGCCTGAAAATGATGGATCTTATAGCCAAAGTTGCGCAGTGAGATTTTTATTTATCGCCTGATCAAACAGGTCTAACTCGGTTCACGAACGTCAGAGGAGAAGTACAATGGAGATTACCACTCTTCAGATTGTGCTGATATTTATTGTTGCCTGTATTGCAGGTATGGGATCTATTCTCGATGAATTTCAGTTCCACCGCCCACTGGTCGCCTGTACGTTAATTGGTGCCGTTTTGGGTGATATAAAAACCGGTATTATCATCGGTGGTACGCTGGAAATGATCGCCCTTGGCTGGATGAACATCGGTGCCGCTGTGGCCCCTGATGCCGCCCTCGCCTCCATTATTTCTACCATTCTTGTTATCGCTGGCGGTCAGAGTATTGGTGCCGGTATCGCCCTGGCCATTCCGCTGGCAGCAGCAGGCCAGGTGCTGACCATTATCGTCCGTACTATCACCGTTGCTTTCCAGCATGCGGCAGATAAAGCGGCTGAAAAAGGCAACCTGACCGCTATATCCTGGATCCACGTCTCCGCCCTGTTATTGCAGGCGATGCGTATCGCAATCCCGGCGGTAATCGTTGGTGTTTCGGTGGGAACCAGCGTTGTGCAGGGCTTGCTGGAGTCGATCCCTGATGTGGTCACCAACGGTCTGAACATCGCCGGTGGCATGATCGTGGTGGTCGGTTACGCGATGGTCATCAACATGATGCGTGCGGGCTACCTGATGCCTTTCTTCTACCTCGGTTTCGTTACCGCGGCCTTCACCGACTTCAACCTGGTGGCACTGGGTGTGATTGGTGTGGTGATGGCGGTGCTTTATATCCAGCTGGCACCGAAATATAACCGCGTGGCGGGTGCGCAGGCCTCAGGCCCGGTGACAAACGACCTTGATAACGAATTAGATTAGGGAAAGGGTGACAAAAATGGTTGATATCGCAAAAACTACCACCACAACGACCCCGCATAAAAAGCTGACGCAGGGTGATATACGTGGCGTATTTCTCCGCTCAAACCTGTTTCAGGGTTCATGGAACTTTGAACGTATGCAGGCGCTGGGCTTTTGCTATTCCATGGTACCGGTGATCCGTCGCCTCTATCCTGAGAATAATGAAGATCGTAAGCAGGCCATCAAGCGTCATCTGGAGTTCTTTAACACGCACCCGTACGTTGCCTCACCCGTGCTTGGCGTGACCATGGCGATGGAAGAAGAGCGTGCGAACGGCGCAGCGATAGATGATGCGGCGATAAACGGTATTAAAGTGGGTCTGATGGGCCCCCTGGCGGGCGTGGGCGACCCAATCTTCTGGGGAACCGTTCGCCCGGTATTTGCCGCGCTGGGTGCCGGTATTGCAATGCAGGGCAGCCTGCTTGGGCCACTGATGTTCTTCGTCCTGTTTAACCTTGTACGTCTGCTGGTGCGCTACTACGGCGTGGCTTATGGTTACCGTAAAGGCGTCGATATCGTCAGCGACATGGGCGGTGGCTTCCTGCAAAAACTGACTGAGGGGGCGTCCATACTTGGCCTCTTTGTCATGGGGGCGCTGGTCAATAAGTGGACGCATGTGAATGTGCCCCTGGTGGTTTCAAGCATCACTGACCAGACCGGGAAAACCACGGTCACCACCGTTCAGACGATTCTGGACCAGCTGATGCCGGGCCTGATCCCGCTCCTGCTGACCTTCGGGTGTATGTGGCTGCTGCGTCGCAAAGTGAATGCGCTGTGGATCATTATTGGCTTCTTCGTAATCGGTATTTTCGGTTACTGGATTGGCCTGCTGGGAGTGTAATTTACAGAGCCGGGGGCAGCCCCGGCTTTTAAGAGACCAGCCGGCATCGCTTTTTACCAAACGATGCCGGCTGTGCTTTCAAAGGAAGCAAAGATGTCATTAACAGATTACGTCATCGTGGTATTTATCGTTTTGTTGCTGGCCTGGGCAATTTACGATGAACTGGTGACACCCCGGCTGAAAGGGCCGACCAGGCTGAAGGTGTTTCTTCAGCGCCGGAACAAGCTGGACAGCCTGATATTTGTCGGGCTTACAGGCATCCTTATCTGGCAGAACGTCAACAATCAGGGGCCACAAGCCACCACCCTGCTGCTGATGGTGCTGGCCTCGCTGTCGATCTATCTTTTCTGGATCAGGTTGCCAAAACTGCTGTTCAAGTCCGGGGGCTTTTACTATGCCACCCTCTTTATCCCCTACAGCCGGATCAAAAATATGAATCTGTCAGAAGATGGCATTCTGGTCATTGAGCTGGAAAGCCGCCGGTTGTTAATCCACGTCAGAAAGCTGGATGACCTGGAAAACATTTACCAGTTTATGGTGCAACAGCAGTAAGTTCCTCTGACCTGCGCTGCCACAGACGCAGGGTAAAATCTGTTTCACAGTCAAATACCGGGGTGGTGGCCAGCACGCCCCACACTTCCGGACGGGCCCGCCAGGCAAATGGCGTCATCTGCAACAGCGCCGCTGACTCTTCGCTGTTGAGCTGCATCGGATAATTCAGCGAATGCTGTTCCACCAGCTCAAAGCCTGCCATCTTCTCTGGCGTCTCATCATGCAGTTTCGCGTCCTGGTAGATCAGTTCTTTAAACTGAAGCAGATGGCGCGGGCCTGGCGTCACGGTCAGCACATAGCCCTGCTCTTTTACCACCCTTGCCAGCTCTTCAGCCTTACAGGGCGCGTAAATCCTTAATACGGCATCAAACTGCCCCTCAGCAAAAGGCAGACGATGACTTGAGGCGACACAAAACTGCACGTTGTGATAGCGCTTCGCGCCAAAGCGCACGGCCACTTTAGAGACATCAAGCCCGTGGATCTCCACATCCCCTCTCGCCTGCAGTCTGTTAGCCACAGCGTGCGTGTAGTAGCCCTCTCCGCAGCCAATATCCAGCACCGCAGAGGCCTTCTCATTCAGCACGCGTGCAAAGATGTCACAGACTTTTTCCTGTAGCGGCTGATAGTGTCCGGCATCGAGGAATTCACGGCGGGCCAGCATCATATCGGCACTGTCTCCAGGCTGTTTTGAACGCTTATGCTGCACCGGCAGGAGATTGACATAGCCCTCTCTGGCCCGATCAAACTGGTGCCGGTTTTCGCAGCGCCACAGGGCGGCTTCAGGCATCAGGGGCTGGTGACAAAGGGGGCAAAGGTAAGACATGACAACTCTCCAAAATGGGTCCGGGCGGCAGTTTACCGGAAAGCGAGAGCCAGCGGCAGGGCTTATTGGTGCGGAGACGAAAAAGCCCTGCCATTTCTGGCAGGGCTTTAGCATTCAGATTCTTGCCTGGATTACACGCGGGCAATAGCAGGCGCAGATCGAAAATTAGATAGCGGTGACGTTCACAGCAGCAGGGCCTTTCTGGCCGTCCTGAATTTCGAACTCAACGTTCTGGCCTTCAGCCAAAGTTTTGAAGCCATTGCCCTGGATTGCAGAGAAATGTACGAATACATCTTTGCTGCCGTCTGCAGGGGTGATGAAGCCAAAACCTTTAGACTCGTTGAACCACTTAACCTGACCTTTAATCTTTGCCATTTTGCAAATTCCTTAGAGTGTTTATTCGCCCGTGGGCCTTACGTATAGAAAAACCAGAAACATTACTGCATGAGGCACGATATTAAGGCTCGGCAAGGAAGCGGTATTCAACGTCAACGTTTTTACTCAAAACTTCTTTACTGAAGATGCCATACATAAACAGAACTGTACCTCGTTTTACCCAAATGCGTTATCACATATTCGTTTATTTTTGGCAAGTCATTTTTAAACAGTGATTGCGTCATCGCACACAATTGAAACGGTCTGGCACATATTGCACTTTACATATGAAGTCGTTATCCGTCGGCATTGATTGTCGCTGGCACACAGCCCAATCGCCCCTCAAAACATGGGGATCATCATAAACCGTCAGAAAGACGAAGTCTATTACCTGTCCTTGTACAGCAGAGGATTTCGCTCTGATTTCATTGCACAATTATGGCATTACTAAGCTTAAAATGGCGCTGTGTAAAAGTTTACTTTCAGAGCAGCCGCAGAGATAAAAAGAAGCTGATGGTTCAATTTGAGATTTAAATTGCACCAAAATCAGGAATATGAATTTCCCGTTGCCCCATTTAAAAGCATGACCGGACATCTATTTATTTCCGGTCGTACCATCATTCAATTTGCATTATTAGACGTTGCTCTCATTTTTGAAAGTTGCTAAATTAATCGTTTTAGGATTATTCCTGGGTGATATTATTCAGTGCACTTTTTGCGCCTATTCGCCATGCTCTGAAACGGCTCTCATCCAGGCCTGCAGCCTGCATCGCCTGTGACAGAACAATCGGCGGTTCATCCAGTGATTCATCGGCCAGTTCGAACACGCCCCAGTGAATAGGGATGCTCAGGGGCTGCCCCAGTGCCTGATGCAGTGAGACGGCCTGCTCCGGATCCATATGCTGACCCCGCATGAACCATTTTGGTGCATAAGCGCCTACGGGCAACGCGGCCAGATTGAACGGGCCCAGTTTGCGGGGTATCTCAAGCAGGCTCTCAGAGTAGCCGCTGTCTCCCGTAAACCAGAAGCTCAGTGTCGGGCTTTTAATTACCCAGCCACACCACAGTGAGCGGTTGCGGTCGCTCAGGCTTCGCATACTCCAGTGACGCGCGGGCACGGCATGAACGTCAATCCCGGCGGTTTCAGTGCTTTCCCACCAGTCCAGCTGGGTGACGTTTCTGGCTCCAAGCTTCCTGAACCAGGGTTCAAGCCCCAGCGGCACGACGAAATGAACGTTCGGGAAGCGCCTGAGGATTTTTTTGATGGTTGGCCTGTCCAGATGGTCATAATGGCTGTGAGAGATCAAAACAGAGTCGAGTGAAGGTAAATCCCCGACAGCCAGCGCCGCAGGTGTTTTCCGCCTGGGGCCATAAAAGCTGAAAGGCGATGCCCTTTCAGACAATGCAGGGTCAATCAGCGTGTACCTGCCCCCGGTACGCAGTAACAGGCAGGCATGCCCCAGCCACCAGATTGCGTCTTCCGCACCGCTCAGATCGGCACGCTGCCACCACTGAGTTTTGAAATCTTCGTATCCCAGGGTTGGAGGAAAAGGTAATCCCTGAGCTTTGCGCTCTTTGCGCCAGCGTTTCAGGTCACCATTCTGACGAAGCTCCGGCTCGGGATTACGAAATCCTTCAGGGGTGTGGTGCGCTTTATCAGGATCGTACCAGGGATTTTGCCAGGCCATTACACTCTTCCTTAATGCATAAATTAACGTTCAGGGATCAGTCGCGTGAAGTCTTTGTTATCCGCCTCTTCGGCAGTGGCTTTTTCTTTACCTGCCACGGAGTCGGTCAGACGGCGTAATAATGTATTCTGCCGTTTCTGCTCCTCCAGCAGCGCCTCAAGTAATTGCACCTGCTGGCTGGCTTTGACGCTGGCCCGGTTAACAAAGAACCAGGCTATCAGCCCGACAATTACCAGTGCTACCGTAAACCCCATTGATGCGAAACCCATCGCGCCATTTGCTATCTCGTTCATACATGCCTCAAAAATGCCGGTGCCCACTGCAATACAGACCGATGCAGACCTGCGAAGATTCTACCAGGTCAGACACGAATAGATAGCCAGCTCACAAAAATTTAAGAACCTTCGCGAAGGCGCGATGGCGATGTTTGTGTATTCTCAAGTGTGATTGCGTACAGCTTCACACCTTAGTGCTAAAAAAGCACGGGTAGCGGAAGTGAATGTCTGGATGGTTGTCTGACAAACTCAAAGGGGAATACATGAGATTTTTAGTTCGCATCGTTGCGTTGCTGGTGGTTGTCTGGATTGCCTTGCTGGTCACGGGTTATGGGGTACTGGCAGGAAGCTCTAAAAATGTGGCCGGACTGGGATTACAGTGCCAGTACCTGACGGCGCGTGGCATGGTAACCGCTCAGTACCTGCACACTGACAGCGGTGTGGTCGGCGTCACCGACTGCCCTCTGCTGAAAAAGAGCACGGAAGTGGTCGATAATTAAATGACTGTGGGCCAGCCCTGTGCTGGCCCATTGTTTCAGAAAGGATAGTTGTGATACCCCATCTGTTCAGAGAGGATCCGGGCCGAATGGTGCAGCATCGCCACATAGCGACTTTTTTCTTCTTCAGCAAAGCGGATTGTAGGAAAAGAGATACTCAGTCCGGCAATCACCACACCAAACCGGTCGAACACCGGAACCGCAATGCAGCGTAGCCCCTCTTCCTGCTCTTCATTATCTTCACCGTAGCCCTGAGACCGGACGCGTTCCAGCACGGGTAACAGAGCTTCTGTGCTGTCTACGGTCCTTGGCGTGCTCTTACTGTAAGTCACCTCAGCCATGATCTCTTTGACCTCCGCTGTCTCACGCCATGCCAGCAATACTTTGCCAATAGCCGTACTGTAAAGAGGATTCCGGCGGCCAATTCGTGAATACATCCGCAGGTTATAGAGCGAATCTATCTTGTGGATATAGACAATGCTGTCTTCTTCCAGCGCGCCAAGGTGAATGGTCTCTTTAGTCTGGCGTGAAATATCCCGCATCTGAATATCTGCACTGCGGATCAGATCTACGTTTTGCAGAGCCTTAGCGCCAAGTTCAAACAGTTTCAGGGTAAGGGTATATTTTTCAGAGTCCCCTTCCTGATCGACGTATCCCAGGGTTTTCATCGTTTGCAAAAAACGATAAACGGTGCTTTTAGACATCATCACACGCTGTGAAAGTTCAGTGATGCCGTGCTCCCGTTCTTCACCCAACGCCTGCAAAATGCCAAAAACCTTCATTACCGAAGAGACAGAGTCGGGTTGTTTATCCACATCGCCAGATGCCATAACAGAACCTTATTACTTGTTTTATAAAAAATGGAACAGTATTTCCAGTATACGTTTTGCAGACTTTCAGGTGCAAGACTCCGGGATATTTTACCCGGACATATTTGCTGATAGTTCCTGAGTGCAACATTCTGGAATAGTTTGCCGAAAATCATTAGCATAGTGATATTCACTCTTCTGACTACTCTGGTCTATGTCGCAAACAACACAAACAGACGGGTTGCCCCTTCCTCAGCGCTATGGCGCCATCATGGCGATCGCGCTGGGTATAACCGTAGCCGTGCTCGACGGGGCTATTGCCAACGTAGCCCTGCCTACTATCGCCAGAGAGTTACAGGCCAGTCCGGCGGAATCTATCTGGATTGTTAATGCTTATCAGCTGGCCATCATCGTTTCGCTACTTTCCCTCTCCTTCCTGGGTGACATTCTTGGCTACCGCAGGGTTTACCAGGCCGGGCTGGTGCTGTTTACCTGTACCTCGCTCTTTTGCGCGCTCTCCAGTTCACTGGAAATGTTGACCTTCGCCCGCGTAATCCAGGGGTTCGGTGGTGCAGCGCTGATGAGCGTTAATACTGCGCTGATTCGCATTATCTATCCGCAACGTTATCTGGGACGCGGCATGGGTATCAACTCGCTGATTGTCGCCGTCTCGACCGCTGCAGGACCCACCGTGGCTGCCGCTGTGCTGTCCGTAGCGTCATGGAAATGGTTATTCCTGATCAACATTCCTGTGGGGCTGGCCGCCTTATATCTGGCGTTCCGCTTCCTGCCCGACAATACGCAGAAAGCCAAAGAACAGCGCTTTGATATCCCGAGTGCCATCATGAATGCCCTGACCTTTGGCCTGATGATCTCCGCCTTAAGCGGATTCGCACAGGGTCAAAGCGGCAAGCTAATCCTGGCTGAACTGGCGGCGCTGGTCGTGATCGGCTACCTGTTTATTCGTCGTCAGTTAAAAATGCCCTTCCCTCTGTTGCCGGTCGATCTGCTGCGCATTCCGATCTTCTCTCTGTCGATAGGCACTTCCGTCTGCTCTTTTTGCGCCCAGATGCTGGCGATGGTCTCACTGCCTTTCTTTCTGCAAACGGTATTAGAACGTAACGAGGTGGCAACAGGCTTATTGCTGACGCCCTGGCCGCTGGCCACTATGGTCATGGCACCGATAGCGGGCAGGTTGATTGAACGTTATCACCCTGGCCTTCTGGGCACCGCAGGTCTGGCACTCTTTGCTGGGGGGTTATTCTCGCTGGCTTTGTTACCCGAATCGCCTTCGGATTTAAACATCATCTGGCGCATGGCGCTGTGTGGCGCGGGATTTGGTCTGTTCCAGTCACCCAATAACCATACCATCATCTCTTCTGCCCCCGGTCACCGGAGCGGCGGTGCCAGCGGGATGCTGGGCACGGCACGCCTGTTAGGGCAGACCAGCGGAGCCGCCCTGGTAGCCCTGATGTTCAATTTATTCGGTGCTCATGGTACTCACGCCTCGCTTCTGCTGGCGGGGAGCTTCTCAACGCTTGCCGCTGTGGTCAGTGCCTTACGGATCACTCAGCCCAGGGCCAAAGCCAGTAGCTGACGCTCTTCAGGCATAAAAAAACCGGGCAATGCCCGGTTTTGTCTTTCTGTGACGCTGCTATTTCAGATACTGGCCACTGCGCAGTGCTTCAATACGCTTATCCAGCGGCGGATGCGACATAAACAGCTCGCTCAGCGATTTGGATTTGCCATTGATACAGAATGCCATCATGGTGCTGGCTTCCTGCGGCTCATAGCTGGTTTTAAGACGCTGCAGCGCGGCAATCATCTTTTCACGGCCCACCAGTTTTGCTGAACCGGCGTCTGCATGGTATTCACGATGACGGGAGAACCACATGGTGATAATGCTCGCCACAATGCCAAATACCAGCTCCAGCACCATCGACACGGCGAAGTAAACCATCGGGTTACCATTGTTGCTCTCACCTTCGTCGCGGTTACCAGACAGGAAGCCGGAAGCCACCTGCGCCAGAATACGCGAGATAAAGATCACAAAGGTGTTCACTATGCCCTGGATTAAGGTCATGGTGACCATATCACCATTAGCGATATGGCTGATCTCATGCGCCAGTACCGCTTCGGCTTCATCACGGCTCATGTTCTGCAACAGACCCGTTGAAACGGCAACCAGCGACGCATCGCGTCGTGCACCGGTAGCAAAAGCGTTGATATCAGGTGCGTGATAAACAGCAACCTGAGGCATAGCAATCCCGGCCTGTTGGGCCTGTTGTGCAATGGTCTGCACCAGCCAGCGCTCCGTTTCGTTACGCGGCTGCTCAATAACTTCACCGCCTACGGATCGCAACGCCATCCACTTTGACATCAGCAGTGAAACAAACGCACCGCCAAAGCCAAACAGACCCGCCATGATCATCAGGCCCTGTACACTGCTTGACTGGATCCCTGTCAGGCTGAGGATCAGCCCAAAGACCAACATAACGCCCAGGTTGGTCAGCAGGAAAAGCGCAATACGCATCATAAAATTTTATCTTCCTCAATTAAGCCCGTTGCGGATAACTATCCTATGGGCATCAGGAAACTTTTCAAGCACTCTGCAGCTTTAAGTGTCTAAAAAGACATAACTTTACATTATCCTCCGCTGCGGATGGCAACCACGCAGAATCACTGACCGGAAGAAAAGATAAAGGGCGATAAGCTGACAATTGCAGGACTGTTTCAGAGATAAAAAAAGGGCACAGACTGTGCTGTGCCCTGCGGTTTATTTTGCTGCGGCTGGCGGCGTTTGCGCTTTTTCAAGCTGCGCCAGGTCGTTGGCAATATTCACCGTCTCATCCAGGTAGGGATCCGGTTCTTTATAGTCCTTCGGCAGATCGTCCAGCTTAGCCAGAGGCTTTTTACCTTCCTGTTGCAGACGGGCGTTGATCCGCTCCAGACGCAGTGCATCATCTTCATGATTCTCTTTCTCACGCTCGGCAAGGTTCAGAGAGATGATATTGCGCTTATCCTTCAGGGCATTAAAGCGCGCGATATCTTTGATGATGTACTGGAACTCACGATCTCTGGCAATGCGATCCTGATGGTCTTTGATCAGTTGCGGCTCCAGTGAGGTTAAATCACCGGTTTTGGTATAGTTTGCCGCATTGATGCTGTCCCAGGGCAGGGCATTGTCTTCGAACTTCTCACCGGTTTCTACCGCTTCAACACCGGTTGGCATCAACAGATCGGGCGTGACGCCTTTACGCTGAGTGCTGCCGCCATTAATACGGTAGAACTTCTGAATGGTGTACTGCACAGAACCCAGCGCAGGCCATTCCGGACGCAGCATCTGATCGTAGATCCGGTTCAGAGAACGATACTGCTGAACGGTGCCTTTACCAAAGGTGGGTTCACCCACAATCAGCGCACGACCATAATCCTGCATGGCAGCGGCAAAGATTTCGGATGCGGAAGCACTGAAACGATCGACCAGTACCACTAAAGGACCTTTGTAATACACGATCCCGTCGTTATCACTGTCTTCACGCACTTTACCGTTGTTGTCACGAACCTGAACCACCGGGCCGCCTGGAATAAACAGGCCGGACAGGGAAACAGCTTCGGTCAATGCACCACCGCCGTTAGTACGCAGGTCGATCACCACACTGTCGACGTTCTGCTTCTGCAACTTCTGCAGCTGCACTTTCACGTCATCCGTCAGGCCAACATAGAAGCCTGGGATATCCAGCACGCCGACCTTCTTGCTGCCCACATTATGCACGGTCATTTTGACCGCACGATCTTCAAGGCGGATCTTCTCGCGCGTCAGGGAGACGGTACGGGTTTTGGTGCCCTTCCCGGCTGGCAGGACTTCCAGGCGCACTTTGCTCCCTTTAGGCCCTTTGATCTGCGCGACAACGTCATCAAGACGCCAGCCGATCACATCCACCATAGGCTTGCCTGGCTGGCCTACACCCACGATGCGATCGCCAACGGTGATAGATTTGCTTTTGGCTGCCGGACCACCCGCCACCATGGAGTTGATCACGGTATAGTCATCATCCATCTGCAACACCGCACCGATACCTTCAAGAGACAGGCTCATTTCGGTATTAAACTGCTCGGTGTTACGGGGGGAAAGGTAGTTGGTGTGCGGATCGATTTCGTGAGCGAAGGCGGTCATCGCCAACTGGAAAACGTCTTCACTGTTACTTTGTGCAAGACGACGAACCGCAAACTGATAGCGCTTGGTCAGCACTTCGCGGATCTCTTTTTCGTCTTTGCCGGTCAGTTTGAGGCTCAGCTCGTCATATTTGACTTTTGCATCCCACAACTGATTCAGCTCAGCAGTGGTTTTTGGCCACGGCGACTTGCTCCGGTCGATATCAATCGTATCGTTACCGGTGAAATTCATGGGCTTATTCAGTACCGACAAAGCGTACTGATAGCGTTCGAACCGGCGTTTTTGCGCCAGGTTATAGAGATCGTAAAACACATCCAGCTTTCCGGACTTCAGCTCGTCGCTGAGGCTGGTTTTTTTGCTGGCGTATTGTTCGATATCTGAGGTCAGCAGCAAATTATGGCTGTAGTCCAGCAGATTCAGGTAACGTTCAAAAATCTTGACGGAAAAATCCTTATCAAGATCGAACTGACGGTAATGGGAGCGGGTGAAACGTGATGAGACACGTTCACTCACTGTTGCATGCTGAGCTTCCTGGTGCAGCTGAGGAATCTGATCGGCACGCGTAATGTTATCAGCAGCGAAGACATTCCCTGCCAGCAGCAGTCCAGCCAGTACGGTGGTTTTAAAAAAGTTGTTCATGCCCTGATTGGCCTCCGTATCAGAACTGCAAGTGTTCTGCGCGTACTATCATTGCCAGGCCGGAAGCCAACTGTACCCGGACGCCATTTTTGGTGATTTCAAGAATGGTGGCATCCATCGCACTTTTGCCTGCGGTGACTTTAATATTCTGCCCGACTTGCAGTGCTGCGGTATCGGTAACGGGTTTAGTGGCAGGTGCCTGACGCTCTGCGGAAGGCGCGCGCTCTGCGCTGCGAGCAGGTTTGCTGCGAACCTGACGCGGCTGCTCACCTTCGGCAGAAGGTTTACGGGCTGGTTTACGAGTGCGGCGTGGTGCGCCCTCTTCACCGGCTTCGCGTTTCTTCGCCTGCTGCTGCTCACGCTGTGCCTGAACACGCGCTTTGGCCTCTTCGAGCTGCTTACGTGCATGTTCCACATGCTGCTCATCAAGAACGCCGCAGGCATTGCCATCGAGGTCAACGCGAATGGCACCCGCTTTGATGCCATACAGATAGCGCCAGCTGGAGGTATAAAGACGCAGTGCGGAGCGAAGCTGAGTTTTACTCAGATTCATTTCGCCCTGCACGCGCTCAACTAAATCCTGAAAGATGCCAATCTTAAGGGGACGGGCTTCGCCTTCCGCACTGAAGC
Source organism: Erwinia sp. E_sp_B01_1 (assembly GCF_036865545.1). Lineage (NCBI taxonomy): Bacteria > Pseudomonadati > Pseudomonadota > Gammaproteobacteria > Enterobacterales > Erwiniaceae > Erwinia > Erwinia sp. E_sp_B01_1. The sequence goes on from NZ_CP142208.1 coordinate 2,694,993, forward strand.
ATTGGGGGAAACGCTCGGCCAGAAAGGCGATGACTTCTTTACTACTATTCAACTTGGGTTGATTTTCCATGAAATTTCCTGATTACAACGGTTGCCAACAAGCCGCAGGCATGAACAGGCGTCATTATAATGACCCCATCGGCAAATGCTACGTGATCCAGCGCTTTAGCTGCGTTTCATGTGAATAAATTTTTCCACATCTGACCCGGCAAGCACTTCACACAGCCCGTCAGTGAGGCTTAAAAGCCCTGCTTCGTCTTCGCTGTCAAAGCGGTTGTATTCCACGCTATCGATGTCCAGAACGCCGATTACCTGCCCGTTCACCACTAATGGCAGCACGATTTCAGCATTACTGGCCGCGTCACAAGCGATGTGTCCGGGGAAGGCATGTACGTCATCCACGCGCTGTACCCGTTTTTCAGAAATTGCCGTACCGCACACTCCGCGACCTACCGGAATACGCACGCAGGCAATTTTTCCCTGGAAAGGACCCAATACCAGAGTATCGGCTTCGGTCAACAGATAGAAACCTGCCCAGTTAACACCCTCAAGGCGTTCATATAATAATGCGCTGCAATTTCCCATCGCTGCCAGAAAACTGGTCTCTCCAGCGATAAGCGCGCGCAAATCACGGTTCAGGTCCGAATAAAACTCTGTTTTTGTCATTTTTTAACCATTGTGGAAACGTGTCAGGGGGCCCATTATGACCCCTTGTTAAAATAAGCATTAATTGCTCAGGCAGACAAGGTGAATCATTTCATTAGTTAATATACCCTTAGTCAGTCTGAAGCCTTAAGCATGACCCTGACGTGTCATTAATCTTTTATGGCGATAAAACTTAACCCTGCCCTGCACCTGCGCTGCCGGGCCTGAGAACCTCAGGATTATGAAAATACACGCCATCAGCCATGCTCTGCCCCAGGCACGTTATCAGCGTTGCCCCCAATGCGATACCCTTTTTTCCTTACCAGATGTGAAATCTAATCAGTCTGCGCACTGCCCCCGCTGTAATGCCCGAATTATGAATGGCCGTGACTGGTCTATGACCCGGCTCTCTGCGATGGCGGTAACTATGCTGCTGTTAATGCCTTTTGCCTTCAGTGAACCGCTGCTGACTATCCGGCTGTTGGGCACCAATATTCGCGCCAGTTTACTGGAAGGCATCACTCAGATGGCGCAGCAGGGAGAGATCATTACAGCCTCTATGGTGGCCTTCTGTACTATAGGCGCACCGGCCACGCTGGTTGCCTCTATAGCCTGGCTCTTCTTTGGTCCAAAGCTGGGGTTGAACCTGCGTCCGGTCTTATTAATGCTGGATCGGCTGAAAGAGTGGGTAATGCTGGATATCTATCTGGTGGGCATTGCGGTGGCCTCAATTAAAGTGCAGGACTATGCCGACATCACGCCTGGCCCTGGTTTAATCGCTTTTATTTCGCTGGCCGTACTGAGCCTGATTACTCTTATTCACCTGAACGTGGAGCAGTTATGGCACCGCTTTTATCCGCAGCCACAACCGCAGGTAGCCCCGGAAAAATTACAGGTCTGTCTAAGTTGCCATCATACTGGCCTGGCTGACGATCGCGGTCGGTGTCCCCGTTGTCACACGCCGCTTCGTTTTCGCCGTCGGTTCAGCCTGCAAAAATCCTGGGCGGCACTCATTTCATCAATAGTGCTGTTAATCCCGGCTAACCTGCTACCTATCTCGATCATTTACCTTAATGGTGCCCGTCAGAATGACACCATCCTTTCGGGTATTATGTCGCTGGCTTCAGGGAATGTTCCGGTAGCCATAGTGGTATTTGTAGCCAGTATCCTGGTTCCTTTCACCAAAGTTATTGTGCTGTTGACGCTGTTGATCAGCATTCACTTTAAATGTGAGCAGGGCCTGAAAACCCGCGTTCGTTTGCTGCGGGTGGTTACCTGGATCGGACGCTGGTCTATGCTGGACCTGTTTGTTATCTCGTTAACCATGTCACTGGTCAATCGCGATCAGCTGCTGGCTTTTACTATGGGACCGGCCGCCTTCTACTTTGGCTCGGCGGTCATACTTACTATCCTTGCCGTTGAGTGGCTGGATAGCCGTTTACTTTGGGATGCTCATGCAACAGGAAACGCCGACTACACCGACTAACGCGCGCATCAAAAGCCGGGGGAAAATTTCACCTTTCTGGCTGCTGCCGTTTATTGCGCTGCTGATCGCTGGCTGGCTTGTCTGGACTAACTACCAGGATCGCGGCACTACGATCACCATTGATTTTGCTACCGCAGACGGCATCGTGCCGGGCAGAACGCCGGTTCGCTATCAGGGAGTGGAAGTGGGTCTGGTGCAGGGCATCAGTATGACGGATGATTTACGCACCATCAAAATCAATGCCAGCATCAAAAGCGATATGAAAGATGCACTCAAGGATGAAACACAGTTCTGGCTGGTCACGCCCAAGGCCTCACTGGCGGGCGTCTCTGGTCTTGATGCGCTGGTTGGCGGTAACTATATCGGCATGATGCCGGGTAAAGGTCAGCCGAAAGATCACTTCGTTGCGCTGGATACCCAGCCGAAATACCGTGTAAACACCGGCGAAATGCTGATCCATCTGCATACGCCAGATTTGGGCTCGCTGAATACCGGTTCGCTGGTGTATTACCGCAAAATCCCGGTTGGGCGCGTTTATGACTACAGCATTAACCCCGGTAACAAAGGAGTGACTGTAGACGTGCTGATTGAGCGTCGCTTTACCAACCTGGTGAAGAAGGACAGCCGTTTCTGGAACGTTTCTGGCGTGAAAGCAGACGTGGGGTTGAACGGCGCAAAAGTCGAGTTGGAAAGTCTGGCTGCGCTGGTTAACGGTGCGGTCGCATTCGATTCGCCGGAGAAATCCGGACAGGCGCAGTCTGATGAAAATTACGATCTCTATCCCGACCTGGCCCACAGCCATCGTGGCGTAAGCATCGCACTGGATTTGCCAAACGGTAAAAATCTCAAGGTTAACAGTACGCCGCTGATGTATCAGGGGCTGGAAGTGGGCACGCTGACAGGTATGACGCTGCAACCCGGTGGCAAAGTCACTGGCGAACTGACCATTGATCCCTCCGTAACTGGCCTGATGCGGACCGGAACGCGCATTGAGATGCGCAGCCCGAAAATCAGCCTCAGTGATACCAGCCTGAGCAGTCTGCTGACCGGTAACACGCTGGAACTGGTGCCGGGACAGGGAGAACCAACAGATCATTACACCGTGCTGGAGAGCAATGAATCGTTGCTGCAACAGCCCAACGCGATTGAAGTGAAACTCACCGCGCCTGAAAGCTACGGTATTGATGCAGGCCAGCCGATCATGCTGCACGGCATGCAGATCGGCCAGGTGATCAGCCGGACGCTTAATGAACAGGGCGTCAGTTTTGCCATCGCCATTGCTCCGGATTACCGTCAACTGGTGCATGGTGACAGCAAGTTCATCATCAACAGCCGCCTGGATGTCAAACTGGGTCTGGATGGCATGGAAGTCCTGGGTGCCAGCGCCCGTGAATGGGTGGATGGCGGCATTCGCCTCGACCCCGGAAGTAAAGGCGAGCCTAAGCAGAGCTATCCCCTCTATTCCAATGCAGAAAAAGCCGCGGAAGGGATCACCACCGATCAACTTCCGGTTACGCTTACCCTCACTGCAAAAAGTCTGCCGGATGTTCAGGCGGGATCTGTCGTGCTCTACCGCAAGTTTCAGGTCGGCGAAATTGTCGATGTTATTCCAAGAGCCAATGAATTCGACGTTCGCGTGCATGTGAAGCAGGAGTATCGCAAGTTGCTGACGCCTAACAGCGTGTTCTGGTCTGAAGGCGGTGCCCGCGTCCAGCTTAACGGCAGCGGCCTGACGGTTCAGGCATCGCCTCTGAACCGGGCGCTGAAAGGCGCTATCAGCTTCGATAACCTGACGGGAGCAGGAGCCGGGCTGACCAGCAAAGACAAGCGCGTACTTTATGAATCTGAGACCACTGCCCGTGCCGTCGGTAGCCAGATCACTCTGCATACCTATGATGCGACCAAACTGGCCTCCGGAATGCCGATCCGCTATCTGGGCATCACCATCGGACAGCTTGAAAATCTGGCGCTCAGCCCGGACAAAAATCAGGTCATTGCCAAAGCCGTGCTGTATCCGGAATACGTTAAAGATTTTGCACGTCTTGGCAGCCGCTTCTCGGTGGTTTCGCCGGAAATTTCTGCCGCTGGCGTCAATCATCTGGATACGCTGCTTCAGCCTTATATCAACGTGGATCCAGGTAAAGGCCGTGCTCAACGCACCTTCGAATTGCAGGAGTCGACTATTACTGACGCCCGCTATCTCGATGGGCTGAACGTGATCATGGATGCACCGGAAGGGGGATCGCTTTCTGTGGGCACGCCGGTTCTGTTCCGTGGCATTGAAGTGGGAACCGTGACCGGAACCTCACTGGGCGCAATGGCAGACCGTGTGCAAATCACGCTGCGGATCAGCAAGAAATATCAGCACCTGGTCCGCAATAACTCAGTGTTCTGGCTGGCTTCCGGTTACAACCTCAAATTTGGCCTGATTGGCGGCGTGGTGAAAACCGGCACCTTCCAGCAATTTATACAGGGCGGCATTGCTTTTGCCACGCCACCGACCGTTCCGCTGGCACCACAGGCGACCTCCGGCAAACACTACCTGCTGGAAGACGAGGAGCCAAAAGATTGGCGTAAATGGGGAACCGCACTCCCGGGAAATTAACCTCAACGGGCAGCCTGGCGCTGCCCGTTTTTTTTCGCCGCAATGAATGTGATAAACTCGCCGCACTTATTTCCAGCGGAATCTTTCAGTGTCCTCTTCCTCACGCGTGTATTTCCCCGAAGCCTTCCTGAATCAGATGCACCAACTGTTGCCAGATACGGCAGAGTTTGAGCGGTTTATTGCTATCAGCCAGCAGCCTTTACGACGCAGCCTGCGCGTCAATACGCTGAAAATCAGCGTGACCGATTTCCTGGCGCTGGTTGAACCTTACCAGTGGGCACTGACGCCGATCCCCTGGTGTGAAGAGGGATTCTGGATCGCCCGTGATGACGCCGACACCCTGCCGCTTGGCAGTACCGCTGAACACCTTTCCGGCCTGTTTTATATTCAGGAAGCCAGCTCCATGCTACCCGTGACCGCCCTGTTTGCTGGTTGCCCTCAGCCGGAGACGGTGATGGATGTGGCTGCGGCTCCAGGTTCCAAAACCACGCAAATAGCCGCACGAATGGGCAATCGCGGCGCCATTCTCGCCAATGAGTATTCAGCCAGCCGCGTTAAAGTGCTGCATGCCAACCTCAGCCGCTGTGGCGTGAGCAATACGGCTATGACGCACTTTGATGGCCGCGTGTTTGGCCCGGCATTGCCCGAAAGTTTTGATGCCATCCTGCTGGATGCTCCCTGCTCCGGCGAAGGCGTTATTCGCAAAGATGCCGATGCGCTCCGTAACTGGTCAGAAGCGAGCACGGAAGAGATTGCCGCAACCCAGCACGACCTGATTGAGAGTGCTTTTCACGCGCTTAAACCTGGCGGTACGCTGATCTATTCAACCTGTACGCTAAACCGCAGTGAAAATCAGCAGGTGATCGCCTGGCTGCAGCAGCAGTATCCGGATGCTGTAGAGATCGAAACGCTGAACGATCTTTTCCCTGGGGCAGATAAGGCCGTCACCCCGGAAGGTTTTTTGCACGTTTTCCCGCAAATCTTCGACAGTGAAGGATTTTTTGTTGCCCGTCTGCGCAAGACCCATAGCGTTCCACCCTTACCGGTGCCCGGTTATAAAGTCGGCAAGCTGCCTTTTGTTCCGGTGAAGCCGAAGCAAAGAGATGAAATTGCGCAGGCCGCTGAGAAGTCAGGTTTACGCTGGGATAGCGAGACTCACCAGTTGTGGCAGCGTGACAAGGAGTTGTGGCTGTTCCCTGTAGCGATTGAGCCTTTACTGGGAAAAGTGCGTTTTTCCCGTATTGGCCTGAAGCTGGCTGAAACTTTCCCGAAAGGTTACCGCTGGCAGCATGAGGCCGTAATCGCCCTCGCCCAGTCCGATGCGAAAAACCGCTTTGAGCTGACGCTGAACGAAGCGGAGGAATGGTACAGGGGGCGGGATATCTACCCGGAACGGGCATTGCCTGGCGATGAAATGATCGTCACCTGTCAGCACCAGCAGATTGGTCTGGCGAAAAAAGTGGGTAGCCGAATCAAGAATAACTACCCGCGCGATCTGGTTCGCGATGGCAAACTGTTCTCTTCCTGACAGGATTACTGAACCTGCACCATTGTCAGCCGGTTACCGAATACCGCGCCGGTGTCAATGTAGTGCTGGTTCCACGCATCCAGCGGATCTTTCAATGGCGTATGACCGAAATAAAACGCATCGGCACCGGTAATTGTCTGGCCGGTGCCTCTCTGAAGTCGCTCTATTCTGGAGCGGCTCCAGACGGTTTTTTGCTCATCCACCTCTGCACCCCAGGCATAATGGGAGGAAGGGTAATCTGCATGGGCCACCACGACAATACGATCCTCAAGCTGTAAGTGCAGGATTAACGGCAATTCCCGGCAGCGATTGATGGCATGTTTCGCTTCAATCATCTCCACGCCTTCCAGCGCGTAAAACCAGTCACCTCCGTTCGCTATCCACTGCCGGTGCAGACCTTTACTCAACGCGTTGATCGCCATCTCTTCATGATTACCCCGCACGCTGCGAAACCACGGCTGATTCACCAGCGCCAGGCAGCCGGGACTGTCCGGCCCGCGATCGATCAAATCCCCTACCGAGATCAACAAATCTTCATCCGTATTAAAATGCCACGCCAGCAGTTGCTCATCCAACAATGCCCTGCAACCGTGCAGATCGCCCACAATGTAAATATGACGCCAGTTCTCACCGCTAAGATATTGATACAACATGATCCACCCTGAGTGCATTTACTGGAAGTATTGACTGGCTGTTTAAGCATTACGGTCTAAAGTATAGTCCGTTGAGGGTCTGGAAAAGCGTGCGCCATGAGCAACCGTAAACAGTTTTATTTCACGCTGGTGTTAATAACAGCTGGAAGTTTATTAATCATCGAAGTGTTAGCCCGACTGGTCCATCTGATTATTGTGGGCTGAGGCTGACAGCGTCAGATTGCTGAGGTCTGGCAACCCACTGACGCTGTAGCTGGCGGGATTATTTAGCTTTCAGGGCCCGCGGGTTTTTTCTCAGTGACGCCGACCAGTTGTACTCTTTCACTTCGCTCTCTTTGGCAGAGGCAGCTTTACGTGGTTTTTTCGCAATCACCGCTTTGGTAGTCTCTTTCACCACCCGATCTTTCATCACCTGGCGCTTGGCCTCTTTCAGGATTTCCTTTTCCTCTTTTTTGCTGGCCACATGGCTCAGCTTCGCTGTCAGGCTCTTAACCTTAGCCGCTACCAGCTCTTTCTCTGCTTCCGTAAACTGGTCGATCGAGATTTCTTTATCGCTTTTCATCAGGTTGGCTCCAGGCCATAACGTGCGGACGCATATTTCGCGTGTCGTTGTTGCTCCCTGAGGGTAGAGAATCGGCGCGGGATAAACAAGTGTTGGGTGAAATGCTACGGGTTTGATGGATCAATAGTGAAGGGGGTATGAAGCGGCTACGTGATTACCGGCTTCCTTTTCGTTTGCCTGGTTATACCTGGCTCTATGGAAGATAAAAGAAGCCGGCAGAGTGTGTAATTGCTTCATTTTAAGATACGTGATTGATTTTAAATACCAAACAAAAAAAGACCGAAGACGATTCCTATCTTCGGTCCAGGGAAATGGCTCTTTGTGGGAGCCGTGCGCTAAAAGTTGGCATTTATGCAGGCTATGTCGCCTTGCCTTTTAAAAGGTAGTACAGGCGTGAGGATTTTCCAGGCAATTGGAAAGGGGCTGACTGAAAGATGCCAGCTCTGTGATCGTGGCGGCAGAAATGGCTGGCCTGCCTTGCCGTGCGGCAAGACAGGGGTTTATTGCCTGATGGCAGGCTAGTTACATAACTTTTGCGTACGTTCGATGACTGGCGTCAGGCTCTTCATCTGCCCCGGATGCTGCGGGTCTTCACTCTGAATAATGCTGATGGACTGACCTTTAGCCTGACCACTTTTCACCAGCTCGCTGGCAGTATCATTGAGCGGATACTGCACCAACGTAGCCGGGTTGATGACAAACAGCGCGCCGCTTTTATCACAGGTCAGCATCACCTCTTCACGGCTGAACGGCCAGTTGTCCCTGCCCATTTCAAAACGGCTGACGGTGATAATCTGCGCCGCCATAGCGCTGGAACAAAAACTCATAGCAATCATCAGACTGGCCAATCTTTTCATGGTGTCGCACTCTCTCTCTCTAAAGCGCCTGCCATTACAGGCGATAAATATTTTCAGTCTCAGGCCGGTTCCAGCGTGGCAAACCAGCTAACCAGCAGCAGGACCAGCGCGGAGAGCGCCAGCTCCCCCAGCGTGGTCAGCAGAAACGCATGTTGCGCGTTTTCTCCACTGCGCTGAAATCGCGGAACCAGCCAGTAGCGGTTAAACAAGGCTACGGTGCACATCAGCATGACCAGTAGCGTTTTAATCAGTAGCAGCCGACTGTAGAACTGGAAACTGTCGGGCGGCCAGCCAAGGAGCAACAACGCATTGATTACTCCACTGATCACCACCAGCGCTACAGCCAGATGTCCATAACGTGAGAAGCGCATCAGCGTGCGGATGGCATCATAGCGCGTCGTCATCTGGCGGGCATCCTGCATCAGCATTGCTACCGGCAGCAATCCTCCTGCCCAGAATGCGGCGGAAAGAAGATGCACAATCTGATTACTGCGTTGCAGGAAGCCCATCACGCCATCCAGCATTGCCGCGTGGCCCACGAAAGCCAGACCCGCTAACTGCCCTGCTCCACTCACCAGCAATAATTGCTGCCGCAGACGTCCTTTAAGCAGCAATGCGGCGGCGCCCAGTAAAGCGGCTGCCAGTTGCCATTGCCAGACCTGACCGAAGTGGGTCTGCCATACCGCCTGCCAGATTTCAGGCCTGAGCACGTCCTGCCAGCCCTCCCCCATCAGTGCCGTTTGCACCGCCAGCAATAATACAGCGGTCAGCAGCGATATCAGGGCGCTGCAGCTCAGCAGAAGCCGGAAGCGTTGGGTCAGGTGGCCCCTGAAACGGGCCGGAGCCATCAGCGCGGTATACAAGCTGCCGCCTGTCAGAGCCATTAATGCAGCAAAGTGCAACCAGCGGCAGAGCACATAGAAAATCGTCAGGGACACGTTACTTCACGCTGAAGGAGTAGTTCCCGTTGGTTTTATGGCCGTCCACCGACAGCACATGCCAGTTCACCTGGTACTGCCCTGTCGTCAGGGGTTTTTGCAGCGGCACGATCAGCTGATTATGCTGTTGGGGCGCACGCTCAGCTTCCGCCAGCGGCATGGCTTTCTGACCAGCGTCGGTGATTGTTACTCCGCTAAAGGCAGGTTCAATGTCTTCGGTAAAGGTCAGGGTCAGCGCCTGAGGCGAAGCCTCCATGCTGGCATCCGCTGCCGGATACTGGTTTTTCAGATGAGCATGGGCCGAAGCCTGCTGTGATAGAGCGGCGGTGGTCAGCGCCAGAGCAAAAACCATAAAGATCTTACGCATAATCGTCGTATCATCCTGTCCTTGGCAGCCCGATAGCTGCGATGAGGCCAAAAGGATACTCCGCCTAAAATTGAGTGTCGAGCCGTTAACAACCCGTAACGGTGCCCAGGCTTGCGAAAGTGCACTAACTGCTATATTTTTGCCGTCGGAACAGGAGAAACGTGGATGAATCACAATCTGGCTGAATGGCCGCAGGAAGAGAAAGATAAGGTCAACGTCGACCTGGCAGCCGCGGGCGTCGCATTTAAAGAGCGATATAATATGCCGGTGATTGCTGAAATGGTGGAGCGTGAGCAACCTGAAGCCCTGCGGGAGTGGTTCCGTCAGCGGCTGACGCAGTATCGCCAGGCTTCTCTGAGCCTGTCACGCTTACCCTATGAACCCAAAATGAAATAGCTCAGAATTTGACTTATTTCCCTTGTTATTCCTCACCGCTTCGGTTGAGATAAAGGTCCGTTTCAGGCCTGTTGGAGAAATTATGTCTGTCTGGAGTATCGCTGCTGCTCAATCGGGATCGCGCCAGGGTGACATCCCCTGGAACATTGCCCGTCATCTCGACTTTATACGTCAGGCGGCCGTTCATCATGTTGATTTGCTAATCTTCCCTGAACTTTCCCTTACCGGCTATGAACTTACTGGCACTCCTGAACTGGCGATGGCGATGGACGATCCCCGTTTGCAGGTTTTTGCCGATGCCGCAACCGAACACCAGATGTCGATTGTGATTGGGCTTCCGCTGACTAATGGCGATAACATCCTGCTGAGCGCGCTGGCTTTCCTGGCTGATGGCACCCGGATGGCTTATGGCAAACGCAATCTGATGGGTGATGAGAATCTGTTTTTCACCGCTGGCGAGGGTGTCCCGCTGTTCGGTTATCACCAGCATCATGTGGCGATGGCCATCTGCGCGGATATCAGCGTAGAGGAGTTTGCCCGTGATGCCGCAAGACGTGGCGCAAATCTTTATGCCACCGGCGTGCTGGTTTCTGAGAACGGCTATCACTCGGATTGTGAATATCTCGCCCGCTGGTCCCGCGAGTACAAAATGGCGGTGCTGATGGCCAATCATGCCCTGCCGACAGGCGGTTACCAGAGCGCTGGCAAAAGCGTTTTATGGGATGAAAGCGGCCGGCGGGTGGTTACGGGCGGTGAAGGCGAACAGTTGGTTATCGCCAGAAGAACGGGCACAGAGTGGCAGGGAGAAGTCTATTCCTTAGGCCTTGCACCCGCAATCTGACAAGGACGCACCATGTTAAGAGTAATAGATACCGAAACCTGTGGTCTGCAGGGGGGCATTGTAGAAGTGGCTTCTGTGGATGTGGTTAACGGCGAAATTGTTAACCCCATGAGCGATCTGATCTGCCCTGACCGGCCGATTGGTCGCCAGGCTATGGCTATTCACCGGATTACTGAAGCGATGGTGGCGGATATGCCGCCCATCGAACAGGCTATCAGTCGCTATCACGGCAGCCCTTACTATGTCGCGCACAATGCCAGTTTCGATCGGCGGATGCTGCCCGAAATGAACGGTGAGTGGATTTGTACCATGACCCTGGCCAGAGGGTTATGGCCGGGTATCAAATACAGCAATCAGGCACTGCGGGAAACGTTGCAGCTGGAAGTGACGCCGCCTTCAGATTTGCATGCTCACCGTGCGCTCTATGACTGTTACGTCACTGCGGCGCTGCTGATCCGTATCATGGATTATTCAGGGTGGGATGCAGCGGAGATGGTTCGCCGTATGCAGGTTCGGGGATCAAGCGCGACCTTCCCGTTTGGCAAATACCGGGGCAGTAAAGTAGATGATGTGGCAAAACGGGATCCGGGATATCTCAAATGGATGATGAAAAACATCCCGGATCTTAAGCCAGATCTGCGCAGCGCCATCGAAAGAGCGCTGTCAGCAGAGTAATCAGTCAGCGCCGAGCGTTTTTTGCGCCAGCGCAATCAAAAAGGCGTACTCCAGCGCCACACCTTCATAGGCTTTAAACCGGCCTGACTTGCCGCCATGCCCCGACTCCATGTCGGTGCAAATCATCAGCAGGTTGTCATCGGTTTTCAGCTCACGCAGCTTGGCTACCCATTTCGCCGGCTCCCAGTACTGAACCTGGGAATCATGCAGGCCGGTGGTGACCAGCAGATGTGGGTAAGCCTGTTCGCTTACCCGGTCGTAAGGGCTGTACTGACTGATATAGCGGTAATAGGTTTCGTCAGCCGGATTACCCCATTCATCATACTCTCCGGTAGTCAGCGGAATGGACTCATCAAGCATGGTGGTCACCACATCCACAAATGGCACCTGTGCCACCACCCCACGGAAACGCTCCGGTGCCATGTTCATCACCGCCCCCATCAGCAGGCCGCCCGCGCTGCCGCCCATGGCATACAGCCGGTCAGGATGGCCATATTTTTGCGCCACCAGCGCATCGGTAATATCGATAAAGTCGGTGAAGGTATTCATTTTGTTCAGCAGACGACCTTCGTCATACCACTGCTGACCCAGCTCTCCGCCGCCACGAATATGCGTCAGCGCAAAGACGAAGCCGCGATCCAGCAGGCTCAGACGACTGGCGCTAAAGTCCGCATCCATGCTGCTGCCATAGGAGCCGTAGCCGTAAACCAGCAGCGGATTTTCACCTGGCTGATAATGTTCACGATGATAAACCAGCGAAACGGGGACCTGGACGCCATCACGGGCGGTGATCCAGTGGCGTTCGCTGCGGTAGTGGCTGGCATCAAAGCCTTTAACTTCGGTCTGCTTCAATACTTTGCGTTCACCACTGTCCATATCCAGTTCAAACAGCGTATCCGGCGTGGTCATTGAGGAGTAACCGTAGCGTAGTTTGCTGGTTTCAGGGCTGGGGTTATAGGAGAGCCAGGTAACATAAGCGGGATCGTCAAAGGCGATACCGTTATCCTTGCCGGTTTGCCAGTTGATCTGACGCAGGCTGGTCAGCCCACGTTCACGCTCTTCAACAACCAGCCAGTCACGGAACAGGCTGAAGTCTTCCAGCACCACGTCTGCCCTGGCCGGGATTAGGGTTTCCCACTGTTCTTCAGCAACGTCTGAGGTGCGATACAGGCCAAAATTTTTCCCTTCGCGGTTAGACCGCACGAAAAATTGCTGCTGATAGTGGTCAACGCTGTACTCGTGATCCTTACGGCGCGGGCAGAACATCTGTGGCTGTGACTCAGGATCACTGGCATCCAGCAGCAGGATTTCGCTGGTAGTGCTGCTGCTCAGTGAGATCAGGATAAAATCTTCAGAGGTGGTTTTATGTACGCCGACATAGAAGGTGTCGTCCTTCTCTTCGTAGACCAGCACGTCCTCCTGCTGGCTGGTGCCCAACTTGTGGCGCCAGACCTGCCACGGCAGCAGGGTTTGCTTGTGCTTCAATACATAAAACAGCGTGCTGCTGTCACCGGCCCAGGTAAAGCTGGAAGAGACATTTTCAAGAACTTCCGGATACCAGCTTCCGGTTTCCAGATTGCAAAAGCGAATCCCGTAGATGCGGCGTGAAAGGAAATCTTCCGCCACCGCCATAATGGCGTTATCCGGAGTGATAGCGATGCCACCCAGCGTATAAAACTCGCTCTGCGCCGCTCGCTGATTTCCATCCAGCAAAACATCCCACCGATCGGGCTCAGGGGTGTTTTCAGGCTGACGGGCATAAATGGTGTATTCGTTGCCCTCTTCGTAGCGACTTTGATAACGGTAGCCTTTTTTCACATAGGGCACAGAGTGATCGCGTTGAGGAATACGGGCGATAATTTCCTGTAGCAGGTTTTCCTGCAAGGCTTTCTGCGACTGCATAATTTCTTTGCCGTACGCATTTTCGGCATGCAGATATTCCAGTACCGCGGGATCTTCACGTTCATCATCGCGCATCCAGTAATAATTATCGGTGCGAGTCTCGCCGTGAAGCGTCATTTCAAAAGGAATTTTTTTGGCAATCGGTGGTTTTATCATGGTTCAGCCCCGCAGGATCAAGTACATGGGCTAAGGGTGGCAGTTGTCGCAGGGAATGCCAAGCGCAATGGCAGAGGATTGGAAAATATTCTCGTCAGGGCTACGGGATGACCAGACAGCCACCCCGTAACCTGCTAAGCCGTCAGCTTTTGCTTTTCAGCTTTGATGTCGTTGGCCATGCTGTCACGCACGTCCTGAGGGATTTTAAGCTCGTCGCCCAGGGCCTGAAGATAGCTGCGCTCCATAAAGTGATCCACATCGATGACCAGATTGCTGAGGAAATAGACCTCCAAAGCCTCTTCCTCATTTTTCACATCAACGGCCAGTTTCTGTGGGTCAAGGGGCATATCGATGGCCTGCTGGATCAGCTTCTCACCTTCACTCCCCAGACCGGCCTGATGAATATGTTCATTGATGGCCTCTCTTTCCTGAGGATCGATGTGCCCGTCACTTTTAGCCGCGAAAACCAGCGCCTGCACCAGGCGTTCTGCACGGCGATCCACCGGCGTTTGCTGCTGGCCAAACTGGGGCTCGTCACTGTGCGTTTCACTGACACGCTGCTTATATTTTTTCCAGAGCACTGCGCCTGCGGCAGCGCTTCCTCCAATAATCAGGGCATTCTTACCATATTTAGTCAAAAGATTACGGGAAGATTTACTGGCGATCAGCAGGCCAGCAAGTCCGCCCAGTGCACCAGGCGCGAGCATTTTACTCAACCCTTCTCCACCGCTTCCCTTGCCTGCACTGTTTCCCAGTACCGATTGAATCTGCTGCAGCCAGTTAGTCATATGTTGATCTCTGTTGCCGGAAAACCACCAGCATAGAGCGGTATGCGTCAAGAAGCGTCAAGCGAGGAAAAGCCTGGAAAACCTTAAATGCCTCATCCTGCACAGCAAATTTGTCCATGTCGCTATACTTGATGTGGAGGTAAGGCTCTGTAAGCACTAAATATTACCTTGCATGAAGACACATTTTTATTGCTTCTGAATTTTTGAACACTTTAAGAAGGGAATACCATGACGCGTTTCAGTGAGAATCCGCTGTTTATCAATACGGTTCTTTTAGGCGGAAGCCCGGAAGGAAAACTCCTGGCGGCTGCAGAAGCGGGCTTTAGCCAGGTTGAACTGTGGCGTCAGGATGTTGAAGCAGCTCAGGGAAATGCCGGCGATGTTGCCAGGTTACTGGAGCAACAGAAACTGGGGTTAACTGACTATCAGGTACTGCTGGATTTTGATGGTGCGCCAGACGATCAGCGTGAGCCTAAGCGGCAGGAAGCACTGAAAATGCTGGATACCGCAGTAAGCCTGGGGGCCACAACGCTGCTGACCCCGGCGTCTACCCACTCAGCCTGTATTGCGGAGCGTGAAGAGGAAGATATTCGCTGGCTTGCCAGGGAAGCGGGCCAGCGCGGACTGCGGGTGGCTTTTGAGGCGATGGCCTGGAGCACGCATATCAACAACACGGCGGCTGCGTGGAAGCTGGTACAGAAAGTGGATGAACCGAACCTCGGCCTGGTGGTGGATGCCTTCCATATCTTTGCAAGGAACCGCACCCTGGCTGACCTGGCGGGCATACCGATGGAGAAGATCTTTCTGGTACAGCTCTCTGACCTGGCTACCCTCCCCGCCCGGGAGGATCTGGTAGACACGGCACGCCACCAGCGGCTGCTGCCGGGCCAGGGAAGTTTCCCGCTTTATACCCTGCTTAACTACCTGCATGCTCAGGGCTATAGCGGCCCCCTGGGGCTGGAGGTGTTTAATGACGGTTACCACCAGCAGCCCCCGGCAGAGGTCGCAAAAGAGGCGATGCATGCCCTTAAACGAGTCTGCGCTGCGACACTGTAAATCAGGCCGCTTTGCTGGCACGGGCGGCGGATTTGGTTTTCGCCGCTTTGCCACTCTGGGCTGCCGAGGCTTCAGCCTCTTCGTCATCACCTTCTGGGGCAGTTTCGTCAGCGCTCAGGGCTTCAGAATTTCCCTCTGCAGCAGATGACGCTTCTTTCCCCGTGGCCGGGTCGCTGGCTTCAGGCATTTTGCTGGTACGCAGAATGTGCTGAAGAGCCTCTTTATTCCCGGCAAGGAACATTCCCAGTGCTTCACGCTGATCTTCTTCCATGATCAGCGACGAGTCACTCAGCCAGTCTGTAAAGACTTCTGCCATGTCGAGCATTTTATCGTACGCGTCGGCTTCTTTCTTACTGGCGAATGTCATCTTTTCCTCACCTTTTCTGACGACAACATATTTGATTTCAACAGCCATAGTTCTCACCTCGTTTAACTGTATTTTTATACAGTATATCAGCCCGCCATTTTTTGCTCAAGCCTGGAAAGCTGATGTACGCGCAATCGTTTTCGTTTATACTGCGCGCGTTTTTTTCATCCAATCAGGTAGAGACTATGACCACTCTTGGAACCGCGCTGCGCCCTGCCGCAACCCGTGTAATGCTGTTAGGTTCAGGTGAACTGGGCAAAGAAGTGGCGCTGGAATGTCAGCGTCTTGGCGTCGAGGTAATTGCAGTCGATCGCTATGCCGATGCCCCGGCTATGCATGTGGCACACCGCAGCCATGTCATCAATATGCTGGATGGCGAAGCGCTGAAAGCGCTTGTCGCGCTGGAACGTCCGGATTATATCGTGCCGGAAATTGAAGCTATTGCCACCGACATGCTGATTGAGCTGGAAAAACAGGGTCAACACGTAGTGCCTACAGCCCGCGCAGCCCGCCTGACCATGAACCGCGAGGGTATCCGTCGTCTGGCGGCAGAGGAGCTGGCATTACCGACATCCAGCTATCAGTTTGCCGACAGCATAGATGCTTTTAAAAAAGCCGCTGATGAAATTGGCTTCCCGTGCATCGTTAAGCCGGTAATGAGTTCTTCCGGTAAAGGTCAGAGCTTTATCCGTGAAGCCTCACAGCTTGACTCCGCCTGGGCATATGCGCAACAAGGTGGACGTGCCGGTGCCGGACGCGTGATCGTTGAAGGCGTGGTGAAGTTTGACTTTGAAATTACCCTGCTGACCATCAGCGCCGTGGACGGCATCCACTTCTGCGCGCCAATTGGTCACCGTCAGGAAGACGGTGACTATCGCGAATCCTGGCAGCCGCAGCAGATGAGTGCTCTGGCGCTGGAACGCGCTGAGCAGATTGCTGAGCAGGTCGTGAAGGCACTGGGTGGACATGGCCTGTTTGGCGTGGAACTGTTCGTCTGTGGCGATGAGGTCGTCTTCAGCGAAGTCTCTCCTCGCCCACACGACACCGGTATGGTAACTCTGATTTCTCAGGATCTCTCTGAATTCGCCCTGCATGTTCGCGCCTTCCTCGGCCTGCCTGTTGGCGGCATTCGCCAGTATGGCGCTGCTGCTTCCGCGGTCATTTTGCCAGAGCTGGACAGCGATAATGTGCAATTCGCGAATCTGGGTGATGTGCTGGGAGCAGGCTTGCAGGTTCGTTTATTTGGTAAACCAGAAATCCGCGGCAAGCGCCGTCTGGGTGTGGCGCTGGCCACTGGCGACAACATTGATCTGGCGATTGAGCGCGCCATCAAGTGCGCAGCTGGCGTAAAAGTCAGCGGGTAATAGCCTTTAGCCCCTGATGCCCCGACGACTAAGGCAAGGGGCCCAGGCAGGTTCATAAAGCGTCATGCGCCAGGGACGGCGAAACTGTTACGGATAACGCTAATTGCGTCTGCCCAGGTTACCCTTATCGGCACCCGGGCATCAGGCTTTTAGCTGCGGAATCAGGCGATCACAGAAACCTGAACCAAACTATTTAGCGGGCGCCAGCTACCGCTTCGCGCGCCAGTTGAGTAATACGGTCGTAATCCCCCGCTTCCAGCGCATCCGCTGGCACCAGCCAGGAACCCCCGATACATAACACGCTTTTCAGCGCCAGATAATCACGGTAGTTGGCCGGAGAGATGCCGCCAGTCGGGCAGAAACGCACCTGAGGGAAGGGTCCGCCAATCGCCTGCAGCGCTTTTACCCCGCCATTCGCTTCAGCCGGGAAAAATTTAAACTCACGCAGGCCATAATCAAGCCCCGTCATCAGTTCAGAAACCGTGCTGATACCCGGGATCAACGGGACCTGCCCCTCAACAGCGGCTTTTAGCAGGCTTTCCGTCACGCCGGGGCTGATAACAAACTGCGCGCCTGCATCGGTCACTTCTTTTAATTGCCGGACATTGAGCACCGTGCCCGCGCCGACAATGGCTTCCGGCACCTCTTTAATCATCGCTTTCAGGGCATCCATGGCACAGGGAGTACGCAGGGTGACTTCCAGCACCTTCACTCCCCCCGCCACCAGGGCTTTCGCCATAGGGACGGCATGTTCAAGTTTGTTAACCACAATCACCGGTACCACAGGGCCGGTAGTCAGAATGTGTTCTGCGCTGGTCTTCCAGTTAGTCATTGTTTCTGCTTCTCCAAAGCGACGCGCGCGGCGTCAGGACAGGGTTACCTGAACTACCATACAGCATCAGCTTCCGCGCCGTCTATCAGCACAATTCATTTTTTAAAACTACGGTTCATTTTTCGGGGCTTCACCCTTAGCAGGGGAATGAGAGGCAATTCTGTGTGCGATGAAAAGTGGCAGTGAGGGGAAATAACTGACGGGCAGAACGCTGAGAGATAAAAAAACCCTGCAGAGAGCGCAGGGTTTATTCACCGTATACAGGCCAGTACAGGGCCTGTAATCATATGTTATTCGAACTCGTTCCAGGAACGGCCATCACGGGAAATCATGGCTACTGACGCCACTGGTCCCCATGTCCCGGCCTGATAAGGCTTGGGAGCGTCATTATCAGCGGCCCATGCTTCCATGATGGAGTCGACCCACTTCCAGGCTTCTTCCACTTCGTCACGGCGCACGAACAGCGCCTGAATACCCCGCATGGTCTCCAGCAGCAGACGCTCATAAGCATCGGCCAGATGTGACTGGTTAAAGGTCTCAGAGAAGCTCAGATCCAGTTTGGTGGTTTGCAGATTATGTTTGTGATCCAGACCCGGCACTTTATTCAGGATCTGAATATCCACACCCTCATCCGGTTGCAGACGGATAGTCAGCTTGTTCTGAGGCAGCTCCTGCCAGGAATCTTTAAACAGGTTCATTGCCGGGTTCTTGAAATAGACCACAACTTCTGAACATTTGCTTGGCAGACGTTTACCGGTACGGAGATAGAACGGCACGCCAGCCCAACGCCAGTCATCAATATCCACGCGAATAGAGACGAACGTTTCGGTGCTGCTGGATTTATTAGCGCCTTCCTCTTCCAGGTAGCCAGGCACTTTTTTACCCTGCACAAAACCTGAGGTGTACTGCCCGCGCACGGTTTTTTCACGTACGTTGGTATGGTCAATGCGGCGCAGTGAACGCAGCACTTTCACTTTTTCATCGCGAATGCGGTCAGCAGAGAGATCTGAAGGCGGTGACATTGCAATAAAGGTCAGAACCTGTAACAGGTGGTTCTGGATCATATCGCGCATCTGACCAGCCTGATCGAAATACCCCCAGCGACCTTCGATACCCACTTCCTCTGCCACGGTGATCTGCACATGGTCGATGGTGCGGTTATCCCAGTTGGAGGCAAACAGCGAGTTAGCAAAGCGCAGCGCCAGCAGGTTCAGAACTGTCTCTTTGCCGAGATAGTGGTCAATACGGAAAACCTGGTTCTCTTCAAAATACTCACCCACCTGATCGTTGATCTCACGGGAGGTAGCCAGAGAGGTCCCCAGCGGTTTCTCCATCACTACTCGTGCAGGCTGTGCATTAAGTTTGGCGGTCCCCAGACCTTTACAGATCGCACCGAAGGTACCCGGCGGCATGGCGAAATAGTTGATGGTGACGCGTTTTTTCTGATCCAGCATTTTACCCAGATTGGTAAAGTGGGCCACATCGTTAACATCAAGATTGCAGAAATCGAGTCGGCTGCTCAGCTTATCCCACAGCGCTTCATCGATTTTTTCCTTCATAAAGGTTTCCAGCGCTTCGCGCACTACCTTGGTGTAGGCTGCTTTATCCCAGTCCGCCCGACCCACCCCGATAATGCGGGACTCTTCATGGATCTGCCCGGCTTTTTCTAACTGGTACAGGGAAGGCAACAGTTTCCGGCGAGCTAAATCGCCTTTGGCACCGAATATCACCAGATCGCATGCCTGGGCCGTTTGTGTAACCGCCATTATATTCTCCTCGTTGCAGGATTAGCCTGACCGGATTAATCCGTAAGCAGTCAGGCTCTTATTGTAATTTTCTTTCAGTACAATGTACTGCTTTTGCCCGGTCCGCGTAAACCGGGCAGCGCTACACCAGCACAGAGTATGCAATTGTCTGAATCTTTACCGTCGAAGGAACGGACAGTTTGTGCGTAATTTTTCGACTTTTTTGTTACTGTATTTACATATTTGAAAATCAGACACAGTTCAAAGTCTGACAATAAAAGCCGGGGATCCGCGCTGTGCCCCTGCCCGCCGCCGTTTAGCGCATTGTATATTCTCTACAAATTGACATCGATTTCTCCTTTGATTGAAATCGTCACAATGTATGAGTGGATGCCATGATGAATATGCTGGAAAAAATTCAGGCTCACCTGGAGCACCTTAGCAAATCCGAACGAAAAGTGGCGGAGGTCATACTGGCTGCGCCTGGCTCCGCCATCCATGCCAGCATCGCCCTGCTGGCCCGTGAAGCAGAGGTCAGTGAACCTACCGTTAACCGCTTTTGCCACCGGCTGCAAACCCGTGGCTTCCCTGACTTTAAGCTGCAACTGGCACAAAGTCTGGCCAACGGCACCCCTTATGTCAGCCGGAATGTCGATGAAAATGACAGTGTCGAAGCTTACTCGGCAAAAATTTTCGAATCGGCGATGGCCGGGCTGGATCAGGTTCGCAACGCGCTGGATGCTACCGCGATCAACCGCGCGGTAGATCTGCTTACCCAGTCAAAAAAATCGCCTTCTTTGGTCTGGGTGCATCGGCGGCCGTGGCTCATGATGCAATGAATAAATTTTTTCGCTTCAATGTGCCGGTCATCTATTCCGATGATATTGTGATGCAGCGGATGTGTTGTATCAACAGCACAGAAGGCGATGTCGTGGTGCTGATTTCTCATACCGGACGCACTAAAAATTTAGTCGAACTGGCGCAGCTTGCACGGGAAAATGATGCCACGGTCCTGGCGATCACCTCTCCTGACTCGCCGCTGGCCCATGAAGCCACCCTGGCGCTGACGCTGGATGTCCCGGAAGATACCGACATCTATATGCCTATGGTTTCCAGGCTGGCGCAGCTGACATTGATTGATGTGCTGGCTACCGGCTTTACCCTGCGGCGCGGCGCCAAATTCCGGGATAATCTCAAACGGGTCAAGGCTGCGCTAAAAGAGTCCAGATTTGAAAAAGAAGATCCGCTGCTGGTGCTTTCGCGCCGCTAGCCGGATCTTGCAGGGTCGTGGAATCCGGCCCATCTCATGTAAAACAGAATGAACCTTTTCAGGGGTTGCTCCGGCAACGCCCCTTTCAAAGTCAACGGAGTCATACATGTCAAGACGTCTCAGAAGAACCAAGATTGTAACCACACTGGGGCCCGCTACCGATCGCGATAATAACCTTGAAAAAATCATCGCTGCGGGTGCCAATGTCGTTCGCCTGAACTTCTCCCACGGCACCGCCGAAGATCATCTTCTGCGTGCCAATAAAGTTCGTGAAATTGCGGCAAAGCTTGGTCGTCATGTCGCTATCCTCGGTGATCTTCAGGGTCCAAAAATTCGTGTTTCCACTTTCAAGGAAGGCAAAGTCTTTCTGAACGTGGGCGACCGCTTCCTGCTGGATGCCAGCATGGGTAAAGGCGAAGGCGATAAAGACAAAGTCGGCATTGATTACAAAGGCTTACCGGCTGACGTAGTGCCTGGTGATATCCTGCTCCTTGATGATGGTCGCGTGCAGTTGAAAGTGCTGGAAGTTCAGGGCATGAAGGTGTTCACCGAAGTGACCGTGGGTGGCCCACTTTCCAATAACAAGGGCATCAACAAACTGGGTGGCGGCCTCTCTGCAGAAGCACTGACCGAGAAAGACAAAGCGGATATTCTTACCGCGGCCAAAATTAACTGCGACTATCTGGCCGTCTCCTTCCCGCGCTGTGGTGAAGATCTCAACTACGCTCGTCGCCTCGCGCGGGATGCAGGCTGCGATGCCAAAATCGTCTCTAAAGTAGAGCGCGCAGAGGCGGTCGCCTCACAGGAAGCAATGGATGACATCATCCTGGCATCCGATGTGGTGATGGTGGCAAGGGGCGATCTGGGCGTGGAAATTGGCGACCCTGAACTGGTCGGCATCCAGAAAGCGCTGATCCGCCGTGCCCGTCAGCTCAACCGCTCTGTGATCACCGCTACCCAGATGATGGAGTCGATGATCACCAACCCTATGCCAACGCGTGCAGAAGTGATGGACGTGGCTAACGCCGTGCTGGATGGCACCGATGCCGTCATGCTGTCGGCCGAAACCGCTGCCGGTCAGTATCCTGCTGAAACCGTCACCGCGATGGCCAAAGTGTGCCTTGGCGCAGAGAAAATCCCCAGCATTAACGTCTCCAAACACCGTCTTGATGTGCAGTTCGACAACATCGAAGAGGCGATTGCGATGTCTGCCATGTACGCTGCCAACCATTTGCAGGGCGTAACGGCCATCATCACCATGACCGAATCTGGCCGTACCGCATTGATGACTTCACGTATCACTTCCGGCCTGCCGATTTTTGCCATGTCCCGTCATGAACGCACGCTGAACCTGACGGCGTTATACCGTGGCGTGACGCCGGTCTTCTTTGACAGCAACAATGATGGTGTGGCTGCGGCCCATGACGCTATCAATCTGCTGCGCGACAAAGGTTTCCTGGTCTCAGGCGACCTGGTCATTGTGACGCAGGGCGATGTGATGAGTACCACTGGAACCACTAATACCAGCCGCGTGCTGCGGGTGGAGTAACGTCCCCAGGTTATTGAGCCGCAAGGCTCAATAACTTTTTCTTATTCCTTCTCCCCGTTTTAAGCCCCCTGAAACCCTTTGCTCCCCGTCCGCCCCACTTTTGTGATCTATATCACACTTTCAACATTAACAACGCTTATAACAATGCTGTCACAATAATCCTATTGAATGATAATGATTACTATTTATAATCTCACTCTCAATAACAAATGGCGTTTAAACGCCACAAAACCACACAAACAGGAGTTTTTTTAGTTTAAACAGCTAAAACCACTGAATTGCTGTGTCATTGGGGGCCTTGTCGCCCCACGCAAAGGTTAACAACTCTGAACTGACGCCCCAGCGTCAGGCGGTCAACGTCGCCCTTTTTTCAGGGTGGCAGGGCTTACTACGTCTTTTTTTAAGGAATTGCTATGGTGTTACGTACTCAAACTCAGCCGGTCCCTCGCATGCACCTCACCACAGCGGCCGGGTCTCAGGATTACATTTTCAATGACCAGCAGCTGGCCGCATGGAATCAGCAGACTCAGGAAGTGCTGACGCTTCTGACGGGTACCATCAGCGCAGTTGAAAAACCGTTCAGCGGCATCCTTCCTCACGAACTGGCTCCGGACTTTAGCGCTGTTGATTTGAATTGCCCGCTGGGCAGCAATGAAGCCGCACTGGAAGAGCTTAAAGCGCTCTATTTACGCGATGCGGTCTGGTTCCATCACCCTAAATACGTGGCGCATCTTAACTGCCCGGTGGTGCTCCCTTCCCTGCTGGCGGAGCAGATTATGGCAGCGGTGAACAGCTCGGTTGATACCTGGGACCAGAGCGCAGGCGGCACCCTTATTGAACAAAAAGTCATTGACTGGACGCTGAGCCGTATCGGCCTGCCACAGCAGTCCGATGGCATTTTCACCAGTGGCGGTACCCAGTCTAACCTGATGGCTATGCTGCTGGCTCGCGACAGCTGGTGCGCTGCTCATCATCCAGGCCACCTGATCAAACAGCAGGGCCTGCCACACGATGCCAGCAAGTGGCGGGTATTCACCTCGAAACTCAGCCATTTCAGCATCCAGAAATCCATGGCGATCCTGGGGCTGGGCTATGACGCTGTGATCCCGGTGGACTATGACGACCATTACCGGATGGATGCGATGAAGCTGGAACAGGAGATCCAGCGCTGCCATGAACAGGGGCTGATTCCGATTGCGGTGGTTGCCACCAGCGGCACCACTGATTTCGGGAGTATCGACCCGTTGCAGGCGGTCTCTCAGCTTTGCAGGCATTACGGTTTATGGATGCATGTGGATGCCGCTTATGGCTGTGGCCTGCTGGTTTCCGCAGAGCATCGTCAGCGCCTCAAGGGCATTGAACAGGCCGATTCTGTCACCGTCGATTATCACAAATCTTTCTTCCAGACGGTGAGTTGTGGCGCCTTTTTCGTCCGTAACAAACAGCATCTCAGCCATGTTACGCACCATGCTGATTACCTCAACCCGCTCAGCGCACAGCAGGAAGGCACGCCTAACCTGGTGAACAAAAGCATCCAGACCACCCGTCGTTTCGATGCGCTGAAAATGTGGATGACGCTGCGCATTATGGGGCCAGCGGCTTTGGGTGAAGCTTTTGATACGCTGATCGATCTGACAGAAACTGCCCATAGCCTGCTCAGCGCCCATCCGGCAATCGAAGTGCTTCACGCGCCGGAACTGACCACGCAAATCTTCCGTTATGTCCCGCGTCCCGGCATGAGCGACGCCGCCGTTGATGAAATCAACGCCAACATACGTAAGGCTCTGTTCCGTTCCGGCAACGCGGTGATTGCAGGTACCAAAGTCGGTGGCCGACAGTACCTGAAATTCACGCTGCTGAATCCCACCACTACCACGGCCGATCTCGAAGACGTGCTCGCCCTGATCGTGCATTACGGTCGTGAGCAGATTCGTCATTCCGCCCTCAACGCTGCTAACCAGTAAGGAGCAGGCTATGTCTACAATCTATGATTTCGTTGGCATCGGTATCGGCCCCTTTAACCTGGGCCTGGCCTGCCTGAGCGAGCCGGTAGAAGGAGTGAACGGCGTCTTTCTAGACCAGAATCCTGGGTTCGACTGGCACACCGGCATGATGCTGGAAAGCGCCCATCTTCAGACGCCTTTTATGGCCGATCTGGTCACGCTTGCCGACCCCACCAGCCCCTACAGTCTGCTGAACTACATGAAGCAAAAAGGCAAACTCTACTCGTTTTATATCCGCGAAGATTTTTTCCTGATGCGCAAAGAGTATAACCAGTACTGCCAGTGGGCCGCCTCACAGCTGAGTAACCTGCGGTGGAATACTCGCGTGGAGTACGTCAGCTACGACGACAGCCAGCAGTGCTACCGTATACGCTCGGTGAACAGCCAGACCGGTGAGCCGCAGGAGTGGCTTGCCCGTCACCTGGTGCTGGGAACCGGCCCGGCCGCCTGGATGCCAGAGTGCAGCCGCCCTCATCGCCAGCGGTTCACCCACTCCAGTGAATATCTGGTTCATAAAGCTGAGCTGCAGAAGAAGAACTCCATCACCGTGCTGGGAAGTGGGCAGAGTGCGGCGGAGATCTATTACGATCTTCTGACAGATATCGACAGTCATGGCTACCAGCTGAACTGGGTCACCCGTGCGCCACGTTTTTACCCTCTGGAATATACCAAGCTGACGCTGGAGATGACGTCGCCTGAGTGGATTGATTACTTCCACGACCTGCCTCCCGCCAAGCGTGATGCTCTGAATGCACGTCATAAAAATTTGTACAAAGGCATCAACAGCAGCCTGATCAACGATATCTATGATCTGATGTATGTGAAGCAGCTGGATGGGAAGCTCAACGTCAATCTGTTTACCCATTCGGAGCTGAAAGATATGCGCTGGCTGCCGGAAGGCGAGTTTGAATTGTCACTCCATCAGCAGGAACAGGAGCGGGACTTTACGCGCCGGACTCAGGGCCTGGTAATGGCCACTGGCTATCACTACCGTCCGCCCATGTTCATTGAAGGCATCGCCTCACGGCTGCGCTGGGATGAAAAAGGCCGGTACGACGTACAGCGTAACTACAGTATTGACCATCACAATCAGGTCTTTGTGCAGAACGCCGAGCTTCATACCCACGGTTTCGTCACCCCCGATTTGGGAATGGCGTGCTACCGCAACTCTGTCTTGCTGCGTGAGCTGGCTGGCCGGGAAGTCTATCCGGTTGAACGTCAGATCGCTTTCCAGACCTTCCCGGCCCAATCGGAACTTTGATATGTCACAGATACCCTTCACGGCAACCCGCCCGGCGGGCCGCTTCTCCCTTCGTCCTTTTCGCGAAGAGGATGCCATTGAGATCCATAACTGGGTCACGCGTGATTATGCCCGCTTCTGGGGGATGCAGAACGACAGCCTGGAACAGGTGAAGACCTTCTACCTGAACCTTACGGCCAGCAATCCTGCCGCAGCGCTGACGGGCTGTTTAGATGACCAGCCGGTGTTTCTGATGGAGTTTTATCAGGCCAGCGAAGATGAGGTGGGTAAATTTTATCCGACTCAGCCCGGCGACTACGGAATGCACCTGCTGATAGCCCCGGCCAGCAGGCCGATTCCTCAGTTCAGCTGGCAGGTCTTCAGCGTGGTGATGGACTACATGTTCAGCCAGCCTGAAGTCAAACGCGTGGTGGTGGAGCCAGATGTCCGCAACGCCAAAATTCACCCGCTGAACAAGCGCGCAGGTTTCCGCTATCAGCACACCATAGATATGGGACATAAAACCGCATGGCTGGCGTTCTGCCAGCGTGACGATTATCAACAAGCTCTTCTGCAGGAAACCCTGACTATGACGAATGACACCCCTCTTCTTTCCGGCGCCCATCTTTCTGGTGACAACTGGGCGCAGGCTAATCGTATGCTGATCCGCAAAGCCATTGCTGAGTTTGCTCATGAAAAAATCATTGCCCCGGCGGAACTGAACGCGGGCCGCTTCTCGCTGCCTGTGCCGGGTGGCGAAGCGGACTATCAGTTCAAAGCCCGTCGCCTGGCGCTGGATCACTGGGAAATTGATGCCGCTTCGCTGATTAAGCAGGAGAATGGCCATCAGCTGTCGCTGGATGCGCTGCAATTTATCGTCGAATTCAATCAGCAAATCGGTATTCCGCCCGCCATGCTGGCAACCTACATGGAAGAGATCACCAGTACGCTGTGCAGCAGCGTGTTCAAACTGCAGAAGAACAATCCTGACAGCGCCGCGCTGGTTCATGCCGACTTCCAGACGGTGGAAGCTTCAATGACTGAAGGCCATCCCTGCTTTGTGGCGAACAATGGCCGCATTGGCTTTGATGCCCGCGACTACCTGGCCTATGCGCCGGAAGCGGCCACACCGATCTCCCTGGTCTGGGTTGCCGTGCATCTGCGCAACGCTCACTTCTCCAGCCTGAGCGATCTTGAGTATGAACAGCTGATGCGCGATGAACTGGGCCAGCCGGTGATTGATGGTTTCAACCGTCAGTTAACGGAGAAAAATCTCGCGCCTGACGACTATCTGTTTATGCCCGTGCACCCCTGGCAGTGGCAGAACAAATTACTCACCGTGTTTGCGCCGGATATTGCCAATCACGATATCGTTTATCTCGGCATGGGTGACGACCGCTATCAGGCTCAGCAGTCAATCCGGACTTTCTTTAACCGTAGCCAGCCCGGTAAACGCTATGTCAAAACTGCCCTGTCAGTGCTTAACATGGGCTTTATGCGCGGGCTGTCGCCTTACTATATGGCTACCACGCCGGCGATAAATGAGTGGCTGGAAGGCCTGGTGGCTAAGGATGCGTGGCTTCAGCGCTGTGATTTCCGCATTCTGCGTGAGGTGGCTGCCGTTGGATACCACAACCGCTATTACGAGAAGGCTATCAGCGGGGATTCGGCCTATAAAAAAATGTTTGCTGCGCTGTGGCGCGACAATCCGGTTGCCAGTTTGCAGGCTAACCAGCGTCTCATGACTATGGCCTCGTTCCTGCACGTCGATCAGCATCAGCACGCCCTGCTGCCTGCCCTGATTGCAGACTCCGGGCTGCCTGCTGAGCAATGGATCGGCCGCTATCTGACCTGTTACCTCAGCCCGCTGCTGCACTGTTTCTATCAGCACGACCTGGTCTTTATGCCACACGGTGAGAATCTCATCCTGCTGCTGGAAAACAATGTGCCGGTCAGCGCCTATATGAAAGATATCGGTGAAGAGATTGCGGTGATGAATCCGGATGCCGTGTTGCCAGAAAAAGTGCAGCGCCTGGCCGTTGACGTGCCGGAGGATCTCAAGCTGCTGTCGGTCTTTACTGACGTCTTTGACTGCATCTTCCGCTTTATCAGTGCGATCCTGGACGAATCCGGCACGCTGCCGGAAGAGAAATTCTGGCAGGCGGTAGCCAACTGTGTGAAAGAGTACCAGCAGGCACATCCGCAGCTGGCGGCGAAATTTGCCCGTTACGATATGTTCACCGCGGAGTTCACCCGCTCCTGCCTGAACCGCCTGCAGCTGGCGAATAATCAGCAGATGATCAATCTCAGCGATCCGGCGGAAAACCTTAAATTCGCCGGAACCCTGGTGAATCCGATTGCAGCCTTCCGGGAGAATTAATCGTCTGACGGGAAGCGGACCCAGATTCCTTTTCCACCAACGGGCAAGCTGGCGTTTAAAAAGCGCCAGATAATTCATCAAACCGGCACAAAACTGGTGTATGTTGGCGCGGTCGCTTCGGCGGCCGCGTCTTTTAATTTTTCTGCTGGAAGGAGCCAGAATGGCCTCATTTATTCCGGTGTCGAGCCTGACCCGCCGTCATCTGATTTTCCCCCTCTCTTTGGTACTTTTTGAATTTGCGACCTACATCGCACATGACATGATCCAGCCCGGCATGCTGCTGGTGACCAGTGAATTTCAGGTCGGCCCGGAATGGGTTTCCGCTTCCCTGACTGCTTACCTTGTCGGCGGCATTGTGCTGCAATGGCTGCTGGGGCCGCTCTCGGACAAGTTGGGAAGACGGCCAGTGATGCTGGCAGGCGTGGCCTTCTTTATGCTGACCTGCTTTGCAACCCACTGGGTGCAGAGTATCGAGCAGTTTATTCTGCTGCGGTTTTTACAGGGGATCAGCCTCTGCTTTATTGGCGCTGTGGGGTATGCCGCCATTCAGGAGGCATTTGATGAATCCCTGAGCGTGAAGATTATGGCGCTGATGGCTAACGTGGCGCTGCTGGCTCCCCTTGCCGGCCCTCTGGCAGGCGCGGCCTTTCTCTCTATTGGCGAGTGGCGCACCATGTTCTGGCTGTTTGGCGGCGTGACGGCGATTGCGCTGGTAGGCCTCTGGCGCACTATGCCGGAAACCTCCGGCGATCGTGACACCTCGCTTTCGCTGAAATCGCTGGGTAAAGGTTACTATTCGCTGTTGAAAGATCGCCAGGTGATGGCGGGCTCGCTGGCTATCGGCCTGGTCACTATCCCCTGCCTCGCCTGGGTTGCGCTCTCACCGGTGATCCTGATCCACGACGAGGGCTTATCCCGTCTGGACTATGCCCTGCTGCAACTGCCGGTCTTCGTGGCGATGATCGCCGGAAACCTGACGCTTGGTCGCCTGTCAGGCCGGTTGCCGATAGAGCAGCCCCTGAAGCTGGGTGCCTGGCCAATCATTGTCGGGCTGGCCCTGGCCGCGCTCTGTACCTCGATCAATTCGCACAGCTACCTCTGGCTGACCGCCGGACTAAGTTTGTATGGTTTTGGTACCGGGCTGGTGAATGCCGGGCTCTACCGTCTGACGCTGTTCTCCAGTTCAGCGGGCAAAGGCAGCGTGGCAGCCATGCTGGGGATGGTCAGTATAGTGGTCTTTGCTCTGGGGATTGAGCTGGCTAAAAGCGCCTACTTCAGCGGGGGGAGTTTCTGGTTCAGCGTGGCGAACCTGGCTTGTGGGCTGGTGTGGTTATGGCTGGTGCGGGGTTTCCTGCGTGAGCGTAAGCGTCGTACCGCGGTGAGTTCAGTGGAATAAAACCTACCCGTGCCGGAGAGCGATGTGATGCTCTACGGCACGGGCACTCATAATGCCTGGCAGCAAAAAACCTTTCCTGTGTTATTCACTGCCTTTCTTACTGCCTGAATCTTGCTGATTATTTTTTAGGGTAAATATCTTTGCGCTTGTAAGGCTCAATATCGCCCTCTTTCCGCGTCTTCAGAAGCTTCAGAATCCAGGTATACTGCTCCGGATTGGGGCGGACCAGTTCCTCCACCTCTTCGTTCATCCGGCGTGCCAGGGTAGAGTCGTCTGCCTCCAGCAAATCGTCCATGGGTTCACGCAGGTGAATATCCAGACGGTGCGTTTTACTGTTGTAAACCGGAAACAGCGGAACTACACGAGCGCGGCATACTTTCATCAGACGGCCAACAGCGGGCAGCGTGGCTTTATAGGTGCCAAAAAAATCTACAAATTCACTGTGTTCTGCACCGTGATCCTGATCCGGCAGATAATAGCCCCAGTAGCCCTGACGCACCGAACTGATAAAGGGCTTAATGCCGTCATCGCGGGCATGCATACGGCCACCAAAACGCCGACGAAGCGCATTCCAGACATAATCCATCAGCGGGTCGCTCTGATGGTTAAACATCGCGGCCATCTTCTGCCCTTCAAAGGCCAGCACCATCGCCGGGATATCCACAGCCCATCCATGCGGGACCAGGAGTATCACGTTCTGACCTTCAGCCCGAATGGCTTCGATTATCTCTCTGTTATGCCAGGTAATACGCTGACGGGTATGCTCCGGGCGCATCGCCAGCTCGGCCATCATCACCATTGACTGAGGTGCCGTAGCAAACATCTCATCAATGATTTTTTCCCGTTCGGCTTCCGACACTTCAGGCAGGCAGTAAAACAGATTTATTTGCGCGCGCCTTCTGGCACTTTTGGCATACTTGCCGACAAAACTCCCCAGCGAACCCAGCAGCGGATCGCGCAGGCGTGCAGGGACCCACGCCATTGCTGCGCAGGCTCCAATAGCCAGCCAGTTTCCCCAGAAACGCGGCAGCAGAAAGGATTTTTGAAAAGTAGGGATGAACTCATTGTTGCTTTTTTTGCTGTTTTCCATGCACTCGCCTCAGACAATAACCGGCTTATGATAGTGCTGACGGGCGATTTTGCAATGGCGATTCAATCCATTAACAAAATGAAAAAGCCGGCGGGAGACCCCGTCGGCTTTCTGATGCACGCCATTAACCTCTTATTTGAAGCGTAGCTGCGGCATCACTTCACGTACCTGAGCCAGATAAGCACTGCGATCTTTCCCGGTCAGGCCTTCCATCCGGGGCAGTTTCGCCGTCAGTGGGTTAACAGCCTGATTGTTGATCCAGATTTCAAAGTGCAGGTGAGGCCCGGTGGAACGTCCGGTACTGCCAGACAGACCAATACGCTCGCCACGCTTCACTTTTTCGCCGGGTTTCACCAGCAATTTTTTCATGTGCATATAGCGCGTCATGTACTGACGGCCATGACGGATAGCCACGTAGTTGCCCGCGCCGCCGCTGCGTTTAGAGACGATAACCTCACCGTCACCCACAGCCAGCACGGGGGTGCCAACCGGGATAGCAAAATCCACCCCTTTGTGCGGTGCAATACGCCCGGTAACCGGGTTCAGACGGCGAGGATTGAAGTTCGAGGAGACACGATACTGTTTAACCGTAGGGAAACGCATAAAGCCCTGAGCAAGCCCTGCACCGGTGCGGTCATAGAACTTGCCGTCTTCTGCGCGAATAGCGTAGTAATTTTTTCCGCCCGATTGCAGGCGAACGCCGGAAAGCTGGCTCTGCTCGCTTTTGCCGTCGAGCATCTCACGGGACATCAGCACCGAGAATTTATCGCCGTTGCGCAGCTTACGGAAATCCATTTGCCACTGCAGTGCCTTGATCACCGCACTGATTTCACCGCTGTTCAGCCCTGCCTGTTTGGCGCTGTTAACAAAACTGCCGTTAACGGTGCCGGAGAGAACGGTATCTTTCCACTCCCCTTTCTGCACTTCTGAAGAGGATTTAAAGGTATCTCCGGACCTGTCATAAGTACGGGTTTCACGGCGCGAGGCTTCCCAGCTCAGACGTTGCAGCTGCCCGTCATCGGTCAGCGTCCAGCTCAGCTGTTGGCCCACCCGCAGATTACGCAAATCCTTGTCGACCCTGGCCAGCTGGTTGATATCTCCCATATCAATGCCATACTGAT
The DNA here is from genome assembly GCF_036865545.1 of Erwinia sp. E_sp_B01_1. NCBI lineage: Bacteria > Pseudomonadati > Pseudomonadota > Gammaproteobacteria > Enterobacterales > Erwiniaceae > Erwinia > Erwinia sp. E_sp_B01_1. The sequence goes on from NZ_CP142208.1 coordinate 2,726,805, forward strand.
TCAGAACGCTACTTAATGTATCGCCCGATGAGACAACGTAGTCATGGGTGCCGGTTTCATTCGGGACATCCTCATCTATCTCATCTTTTGGCACATCATCTTCAGGCGCAGGCGTATCCTGGTCGATAGGCTCACTGGCTTCAGGCAGCAGCGTTCGCAGCTGATTTTTGTCCAGCTCGATGCTTTTGACAATGGGATTGGTTTCACCGCTGGGATGGTAAACAAAAGGCCGCCATACGGAGACGGCCAGCGTTACGACGGTGAGCGAACCCAGCATGATGCGGTGGGTTCGTGGCAATGTGTTAAACGCCATGCTGACAGCGCGGGCAATATGCTGCACTTAGTTGTTCCTCTAGGCTCCTTTCAGGCAGCTCGCATACTGGCTGGACAGTTGTGAGAGGAATTTCACATAACTGTCCTTGCCCAGGGAGATGTCAATTCCCAGCGGATCCAGCGTTCCAGAACGCACTTTGGTTCCTCTGGCAACAGCATCAATTACGGCTGGCCTGAATTGTGGCTCAGCAAAGACGCATACGGCCTTGTGCTCAACCAGCTCTGTTCGAATTTGATGTAATCGTTGTGCGCCCGGCTGGATCTCTGGGTTAACGGTAAAATGACCAAGTGGCGTCAAACCGAACTGTTTTTCAAAGTAGCTGTAAGCATCGTGAAAAACGAAATACCCCTTCCCCTTCACCGGCGCAAGCTGAGAACTGATTTGCGTATTGGCGGTCGCCAATTCTGCTTCAAAATGCTGCAGGTTCGCGTCTAGTTTGTCTCTGCTTTGCGGCATAAGTTCCAATAATTTTGCATGGATTGCAACCGCGGATTGCCTTGCTATCTCTGGGGACATCCACAGGTGCATATTATATTCACCGTGATGGTGAGAATGTTGATGTTCATCATGTGCTTCGCTGGTCTCATCATGTTGATGCTCATCCTCTTCGGCACCCCGAATTAACAGGGGTTTCACCGTGGGTAAATCAGATAATTCCACAGATTTTTGTGCCGGTAATTGCGCGACTGCTTTCGGCATAAAAGCTTCCATTTCCGGCCCCACCCACACCACAAGATCCGCGCCCTGCAAGCGTTTGATATCCGACGGACGCAGAGCATAATCATGTTCGGATGCGCCATCTGGCAGCAGAACCTTGACCGGCGTAACGCCATCGGCAATTGCTGCAGCGATGAAGCCCAACGGCTTAACGGAAGCCACAACGTCGGCATGGGCAGAAGCAGTAAGCGAACCGGCTAATGCCAGAGAAGAAACCAGCGTCGTCAGGGTCTTTTTATTGTGTAACATAATTTTTCAATCCATCGTGATAAGTCGAAGAAATGTGATATTATAACATTCTATTAATTCTGCAAGCCGTAATGTTTATGTCCTCATTGATTAAGCTTGAAAAAATTTCTGTCAGCTTTGGTCAGCGCCGGGTGCTTTCGGACGTCTCGCTAACGCTGCAACCCGGCAAAATCCTGACCCTGCTCGGCCCGAATGGCGCGGGCAAATCCACGCTTGTGCGCGTGGTGCTGGGGTTGATTCAGCCGGATAAAGGAACCATGGAGCGCCCGGCCCAGCTGCGCATTGGCTACGTTCCGCAAAAAATTCACCTGGACGCGACCCTTCCGTTAACCGTTGAACGTTTTATGCTGCTGCGTGGCGGTGTCAAACGCGCTGATATTCAGCCAGCGCTCAAACGAGTGCAGGCCGCGCAGCTGCTTCATTATCCTTTGCAGAAATTGTCCGGCGGGGAGATGCAGCGCGTGTTACTGGCTCGCGCTCTTTTGAATCAGCCCCAGCTTCTGGTACTTGATGAGCCGACCCAGGGTGTGGATGTGAATGGGCAAGTCGCGCTGTACGATTTGATAGATCAGCTGCGCCAGGAGTTGAATTGCGGCGTATTGATGGTTTCCCACGATCTGCATCTGGTGATGGCCAAAACGGATGAAGTTCTCTGTCTGAATCAGCATATCTGCTGTTCAGGAACGCCAGAAGTGGTTTCCAAACATCCGGAATTTATTTCGATGTTCGGTAGCCGCGGCGCTGAGCAGCTGGCAATTTACCGTCATCACCACAATCATCGTCACGATTTACAGGGACGCATTGTATTACGCAGAGGGCAAGGCCAGTGATTGAATTGCTTTTACCCGGCTGGTTTGCCGGATTCCTTCTGGCGCTGGCAGCAGGCCCGCTCGGCTCTTTTGTTGTCTGGCGTCGGATGTCCTATTTCGGCGATACCCTGGCCCATGCTTCTCTGCTTGGGGTCGCCTTTGGTTTGCTGCTGAACGTCAGCCCTTTTTACGCGGTGATTGCCGTGACGCTGCTACTTTCGTTGTTGCTGGTATGGCTGGAACGCAGGCCACATCTGGCGATTGATACGCTGCTGGGCATTCTGGCACACAGCGCGCTGTCGCTGGGTCTGGTGGTGGTCAGTCTGATGTCGAATGTGCGCGTGGATTTGATGGCGTACCTGTTTGGCGATTTGCTTTCTGTAACCCCAACCGATCTTTACACCATTGCAGCGGGCGTTTTCATTGTGCTTGCCGTGCTGGCGCTGAACTGGCGTTCACTGCTGTCGATGACTATCAGCCCCGAACTGGCGCAGGTTGATGGGGTTAATCTTCAGCGTACCAAGCTGGTGTTGATGCTGGTGACGGCGCTGACGATCGGTGTGGCGATGAAGTTTGTTGGTGCTTTGATTATCACTTCCCTGCTGATCATTCCTGCGGCCACGGCGCGGCGGTTTGCCCGTTCGCCAGAGCAGATGGCGGGAATTGCGGTGCTGGTGGGGATTCTGGCCGTCACGGCTGGCTTAAGTTTTTCCGCCTGGTACGACACGCCGGCAGGCCCATCGGTAGTGTTGGGAGCATCGGTAATGTTTATGCTGAGTATGATGAAGCGCCCTGCGGTATAGGTTTTTAAGGGCGAGGCGAGCAAAGGGCGAAATTGCTGGGGGATCTAAGGGCGGACTGCTGTGGCACCGCTGGCTGTTCATAAAGACGCAAACAGCATCGTCCCTGATAGCTCGGCTCGCCACGTCCATGTGGCGAGACGCTTTATTCACAGCCTTTGTTCCCCTCCCCTCAACTGTAGTGTTGTCGGTGGGAGGTTTCAGTGACTACTCTCTTCTTTATTCTTCGCGTGAAATCCCAAAGTGCTTATAGGCGTGATTTGTTGCCATACGACCACGCGGCGTACGCTGGATAAAGCCCTGCTGTATCAGGTAGGGTTCCAGCACGTCTTCGATGGTTTCCCGCTCTTCGCCAATAGCAGCGGCGAGGTTATCCAGCCCTACCGGGCCGCCCATAAACTTGTCGATGATCGCCAGCAGCAGTTTACGGTCCATATAGTCGAAGCCTTCGGTATCCACACTCAGCATATCCAGCGCGCGGGAGGCGACATCCCCGCTCAGGCTTCCTGCGGCTTTGACTTCAGAAAAGTCCCTCACGCGTCGTAGCAGGCGGTTAGCTATACGTGGTGTTCCACGGGCACGGCGGGCAATTTCCAGCGCGCCTTCTTCGCTCAGTGGCAGGCCCAGACAGGCGGCACTGCGTGAGACGATATGCTGCAGATCTTCCACCTTGTAAAATTCCAGGCGCTGCACGATACCGAAGCGGTCACGCAGGGGCGAGGTAAGGGATCCGGCGCGCGTCGTTGCACCAATCAGGGTAAAGGGTGGAAGGTCGAGTTTGATACTTCTTGCGGCGGGGCCTTCGCCAATCATGATATCCAGCTGGTAATCTTCCATTGCCGGATAAAGCACCTCTTCCACTACTGGCGAGAGGCGATGGATTTCATCAATGAACAGCACGTCGTGGGGTTCAAGATTGGTCAGCATCGCAGCCAGATCGCCGGCTTTTTCCAGTACCGGGCCAGAGGTGGTGCGCAGGTTCACGCCCATCTCATTGGCCACTATATTAGCCAGCGTGGTTTTGCCCAGACCCGGTGGCCCGAAGATCAACAGATGATCTAGGGCATCGCCGCGCATTTTGGCCGCCTGAATAAAGATTTCCATCTGCTCGCGGACCACAGGCTGCCCGACATATTCCGTCAGCAGCTTGGGACGAATGGCGCGGTCAATGACCTCTTCTTCAGTGATGGTTCCCGGCGAGACCAGGCGATCGGCTTCTATCATGCTTACCTCAAATTGCCGCGCGCAGTGCTTCGCGGATCAGCGTTTCACAATCGGCATCCGGACGCCCTACTTTGCTGATCATCCGGCTGGCTTCCTGCGGTTTATACCCCAGAGATACCAGTGCGGCAACGGCTTCACTCTCTGCGTCGTTGGCAGCATCGTTTGGCTGAACTTCACTGGTCAGCGCAAATGGCGTATCGGCAGCAAACAGATCGCCATGCATGCCTTTAAAGCGGTCTTTCATCTCTACCACCAGACGTTCGGCGGTTTTCTTGCCCACGCCCGGCAGTTTCACCAGTGAGGCAATCTCTTCACGCTCGACGGCGGTGACAAACTGCTGAGCAGACATGCCGGAGAGGATTGCCAGAGCCAGCTTAGGCCCGACACCGTTGACTTTGATCAGCTCACGAAACAGCGCGCGTTCCTGCTTGCTGTTAAAGCCGAACAGCAGCTGGGCATCTTCGCGTACCACGAAATGGGTAAAGATGATGGTTTCCTGGTTCAGTTCAGGAAGCTCATAAAAACAGGTCATCGGCATATGCACTTCATAACCTACGCCATTGGCTTCCAGCAGGACCAGCGGCGGTTGTTTTTCCAGGATGTTGCCTCTAAGACGACCAATCACGTTTTTACCCCTTCTCTTTCAGGTAAGCTTTATATAAATAAGAATGCGGAGGTTATAGCATAAAAAAAGCTGGATGAATATCCAGCTTATCAGGAACGAAGACGGCCACGCGCGAGGTTCAGTTGTCCTTCCCCTATGCGGGTGATGTTCTGGCTGAGGTGGCAGTGAGTGATGGCGATCGCCAACGCATCGGCGGCATCTGCCTGCGGGCTGGCAGAGAGTTTCAGCAGGGTTTTCACCATATGCTGTACCTGGCTTTTTTCCGCGCTGCCGGTGCCCACCACGGTTTGTTTTACCTGGCGTGCCGCATATTCAAATACCGGTAAATCCTGGTTCACTGCCGCCACAATCGCAGCCCCGCGTGCCTGGCCGAGTTTGAGGGCTGAATCCGCATTTTTCGCCATAAAGACCTGCTCAATGGCGAAATACTCAGGCTGGAACTGGGTGATGATTTCACTGACGCCAGCATATATCAGCTTCAGGCGGGACGGCAGATCCGTGACGTTGGTACGAATACAGCCGCTGCCAAGATAGGTTAACTGGCGTCCGACCTGACGGATTACGCCGTAGCCGGTGATGCGTGAACCTGGATCGATACCTAAAATGATCGCCATCACGCTTCTCCGGCCACGGGGTTAGTCTGTGCTGACAACGCCATTAAAGGGTTGCCGCCACCTCGTCGGAGATCTCACCGTTATGGTAGACTTCCTGCACATCGTCGCAGTCTTCCAGCATATCGATCAGACGCATCAACTTAGGTGCAGTCTCTTCATCCATATCCGCTTTGGTTGACGGGATCATGGTCACTTCAGCAGATTCGGCCTTGAGGCCCGTCGCTTCCAGCGCATCTTTGACCTGACCCAGCGATTCCCAGGCGGTGAAGACGTCAATGGTGCCATCTTCATAGGTCACCACATCGTCTGCGCCCGCTTCCAGCGCCGCATCCATCACGGTGTCTTCTTCAAGACCCGGTGCGAAAGAGACCACGCCTTTACGGGTAAACAGGTAGGCTACAGAGCCATCTGTCCCCAGGTTGCCGCCGGTTTTGGTAAAGGCATGACGCACTTCAGAGACGGTACGGTTACGGTTATCACTCAGGCATTCCACCATGACTGCGGTGCCGCCGGGGCCGTAACCTTCATAGATGATGGTTTCCATATTGGTGTCATCATCACCGCCCACGCCGCGTGCAATCGCACGGTTCATGGTGTCACGCGTCATGTTGTTCGACAGCGCTTTATCCATAGCGGCGCGCAAACGTGGGTTAGAGCTGGCATCGCCGCCACCCAGTTTGGCGGCAGTCACCAGTTCACGGATGATTTTGGTGAAAATCTTGCCGCGTTTGGAATCCTGCGCCGCTTTACGGTGCTTGGTGTTAGCCCATTTACTGTGGCCTGCCATAAATTCAATTCTCCATAAAGACTAAATAACGAATTCTTCTATTGCCTGGCGGTTACTCCAGGACTTGGTGAGCCGGGCTGCTTCAGCAGGCGTAAGCCACTTCATTGCCAGATGCTCGCTTAGCGTCATCTCCCACTCGGCAGGCAACGCCAGGCTGAACCAGTGCTCACTGTTGTGCGTCACATCCGGCGCATAACGATGGCGGAAGTGGGCGAAGATTTCGAATTGTATCTGACGCTGGCAGTCAACTACTGTGAGCTGCCTGGCGTTGACATCAATTCCCAGCTCTTCCCGCACTTCCCGCACCGCCGTTTCCGCCAGCGTTTCGTCCGGTTCCTGGCTGCCGGTTACCGACTGCCAGAAGCTGGGATCGTCCCGACGCTGGAGCATCAGCACCCGCCCGGTATCTCGGGCGTAAATCACCACCAGTACCGATACGGGATGCTTAAAGGCCATTTACTCTTTCTCTGAAGTCTGGTCAGCGGCCTGATACTTTTTCATCACTTCAATGCCCAGCTCGCCCAGCGAGGTTGGGTTAGCGAAGTTGGGTGCTTCGGTCATCAGGCAGGCCGCTGCGGTAGTTTTCGGGAAAGCGATAACATCACGGATGTTATCCGTGCCGGTCAACAGCATCACCAGACGATCCAGACCGAAAGCCAGGCCTGCATGAGGCGGCGTTCCGTACTTCAGCGCATCCAGCAGGAAGCCAAATTTCTCGCGCTGTTCCTGCTCGGTAATGCCGAGAATACCGAACACGGTTTGCTGCATCTCGCCCCTGTGAATACGGACTGAACCGCCACCCACTTCATAACCGTTGATCACCATATCGTAGGCATTAGCGATAGCGGTTTCCGGCACGGATTTCAGCTCGTCCGGCGTCATATCTTTTGGCGCAGTGAACGGATGGTGCATGGCAGTCAGACCGCCCTCGCCGTCCTCTTCGAACATCGGGAAGTCGACAACCCACAGAGGGGCCCATTCGTTACCGTTGGTGATGTTCAGGTCGCGGCCCAGTTTCAGGCGCAGCGCGCCTAAAGCATCGGCTACCACTTTGGCGCTGTCAGCACCGAAGAAGATGCTGTCGCCATCAGCGGCGTTGGTACGTTCCAGAATCGCTTCAACGATCTCAGCGGTCAGGAATTTAGCCACCGGGCTGCTGATGCCTTCCAGGCCTTTAGCACGCTCGTTGACTTTCATCCACGCCAGGCCTTTGGCCCCGTAGATTTCAACAAATTTGGTGTACTCATCAATCTGCTTGCGGGTGAGAGTCGCACCGCCAGGGACACGCAGCGCAGCCACACGGCCTTTGGCATCGTTAGCCGGGCCGGAGAAGACTTTGAACTCCACCTCTTTCAGCAGATCCGCAACGTCCACCAGCTCCATAGGGTTACGCAGGTCTGGCTTATCGGAACCGTAACGACGCATCGCTTCTTCGAAGGTCATCATCGGGAACGCCCCGAGATCCACGCCTTTCACATCCTGCCATAATCCACGCGCCAGCTTCTCCATGATCTCACGCACCTGTGGCGCGGTCATAAAGGAGGTTTCAACATCGATCTGGGTAAATTCTGGCTGACGGTCAGCACGCAGATCTTCATCACGGAAGCATTTAACAATCTGGTAGTAACGATCGAAGCCGGACATCATCAGCAGCTGTTTGAAGAGCTGAGGTGATTGCGGCAGCGCATAGAATTTACCTTTGTGGACGCGGCTTGGCACCAGGTAGTCACGCGCACCTTCAGGCGTGGCTTTGGTCAGCATTGGCGTTTCAATGTCCAGGAAGCCGTGATCGTCCATAAAGCGGCGCACAAAGCTGGTGATTTTGGCACGGGCCTTCAGGCGCTGAGCCATATCAGGGCGACGCAGATCCAGATAGCGGTATTTCAGGCGCGCTTCTTCAGTGTTGGCGTGATTAGAATCCAGCGGCAGAGGTTCTGAACGGTTGATGATGGTCAGATCGGTGGCGAAGATTTCGACTTCACCGGTGGCCATGTCGCTGTTTTTATTTTTCTCATCACGGGCGCGGACGGTGCCGGTAAGCTGAATGCAAAATTCGTTACGCAGTTCAGAGGCCAGTTTGAAGGCATCCTGACGATCCGGATCGAAAAACACCTGCACGATGCCTTCGCGGTCACGCATATCAATAAAGATCAGGCTACCCAGGTCGCGGCGGCGATTGACCCAACCGCAGAGTGTCACTTGTTGGCCTACGTGAGACAGGTTGATCTGCCCGCAATAATCAGTACGCATAACGATATCCTTTAAACTTCGCCGCATCGCCGCAGCATGATTCAGTGTTCAGCCTTGCAAAGCGATCCACTCTTACAAAGCTATGCTGCCGCGAAAAAAGGCGGCCATTATAATGGAAAAAGCCCGGCGCGATAAGAGCTGTAACCCCATCTGGCCTGACCTTTTCCCGCTTAATTGATCTCAATTCACTCACTTCTCACAAAAGCTAACAAATTTCAGCCGTTGCGAACATTGTCGTGGGGGCCTATCACCCGTAATCTCACTGATTTCCCCCTTTTGACCGGAGAGACTATGTTGGAATTAAATGCGGGCAAGACTGCACTGGTATTAATTGATTTGCAGGAAGGCATTCTGCCTTTTGCTGGCGGTCCTTATGCTGCTTCAGATGTGGTAGCCCGTTCTGCGGTGCTGGCTGAAAAATTCCGTTCGGTAAACGCTCCTGTGGTGCTGGTCCGCGTGGGCTGGGCAAAAGATTTTGGCGATGCGCCAAAACAGCCTGTGGATGTCAGCCACGGCGGTGCACTGCCAGAAAACTGGTGGGATTATCCGGTAGCTCTGGGTAAGAAAGACGGCGATATTGAAGTCACCAAGCATCAGTGGGGCGCATTCTACGGCACCGATCTTGAGTTGCAGCTTCGTCGTCGCGGCATTGATACCATCGTGCTGGGCGGTATCTCAACCAACATCGGCGTGGAATCCACCGCGCGTAATGCCTGGGAGCTGGGCTTCAATCTGGTGGTGGCTGAAGATATCTGCAGCGCCGGCAGCACCGAAGAGCACAACGGCAGCTTTAAACACATCTTCCCGCGTCTGGGTCGTGTGCGTAACTCTTCAGAAATCCTTTCCGCGCTGTAATCTCCCAACCCGCCGGTCAGCGATCCTCCGGCGGGTTGCGCTCTCTTCACTCACTCGCTACATTTCAGGCAGGTCGCCAATCCGGAAACGCCGATGAAACCTTTTTATCTCGGACTGCCGCAATGGCAGCATCCGCAGTGGAAAAAATTGGGTATGAGTACCCTCGAAGATTATGCGCAGTACTTTAACTGTGTGGAAGGCAACACCACGCTATATGCGCTACCGCGTCCTGAAATTGTTCAGCGCTGGCGCGATATGACCAGCGATGAGTTCCGCTTCTGCTTTAAATTCCCCGCCACCATCACTCATCAGTCTGCCCTGCGTAACTGCGGCGATTTGACGGCTGAATTTTTCGCTTTGCTTGAACCTCTGGCCCCACGTATTGGTCAGTACTGGCTTCAAATGCCTGGAAAATTCGCTCCCGCCGATTTGCCCGCGCTTTGGGCCTTTCTTGATGCCCTGCCAGCGTCGTTCAGCTATGGTGTGGAAGTCCGCCATCCCGACTTTTTTGCCAAAGGGGAAGCGGAGCTGGCGCTGAATCGCGGATTACATCAGCGAGGCGTGAATCGGGTCATCCTGGATACCCGTGGAGTCCACTCCGCCAGGCCCACCAGTCAGGCCGTTATTGACGCACAGCGCAAAAAGCCTAAGTTGCCGGTCCATGCCGTGATGACCGCCGATAAGCCCATGATCCGTTTTATCGGCAGCGATGATGCTGAAGCCAACCTGGCATGGTTTCAGGCCTGGCTGACCAGGCTGCCGCAGTGGTGTGAACAGGGGCAACCCTGGCTGTTTCTCCATACGCCGGATATTGCCCAGGCACCTGAACTGGTGCAGTACCTGTGGAAGGCTCTGCAACAGGCGCTGCCTCAGGTGGGCGATCCGCCAGACTGGCCGCAGCAGGCACACCTTTTCTGAGGCTAAGCCTAAGATAAATCCTTAACTATGGCGGTCACGCACTGACAGCCAGCGCTTTCACCGCTATGATGAGGCCAGTTATTTATGTGCTTTTGGAGTTGGGATGGTCAGCGCCCTGTATGTCGTGCTTGGAGCACTGTTTCTGATTAAGTTTTCTATTGATGTTGTTCGTCTTCGCCGCCTGTATCGCGTTTCACACGGCGATGGCGGATTTTACGAACTTCAGACCGCCATTCGCATTCACGGAAATGCCGTGGAGTACATTCCTCTGGCCACCCTGCTACTGGTGGTGATGGAGATGAACGGGGCCGATATCTGGATGCTGCATCTGGCGGGCCTGTTCTTCTTCCTGGGCCGCATCCTGCACAGCTACGGCATGCGCACCAGCACGCTGCTGTGGCGTAAAAACGGTATGATCATCACCCTGCTCTCGCTGCTGGGGATGATTATTTTGAATCTTATTTTTCTGCCGTGGGATCTGGTTCTGACCCTGCATTAATCGTTTCGCCGTCACTTTTTAACCTCTCTGACTGGCTACAGTGGCAGAAAGGGTGCAGCCCGCGCCGCTTTCTGCCAAAATACGGCCTTTCCGTTTCCGGGCTTACCACTATGTCTAACCGCGATACGTTGTTCTCCGCGCCAATTGCCAAACTGGGTGACTGGACGTTTGACGAGCGCGTTGCAGAAGTTTTCCCCGATATGATCCAGCGCTCGGTGCCGGGTTATTCAAACATTATTTCCATGATTGGCATGCTGGCTGAGCGCTTTGTGCAGCCCAACACTCAGGTTTACGATCTGGGGTGTTCTTTGGGTGCGGCGACGCTTTCGGTACGCCGTAATATCAAAGCCGAAGGCTGCAAGATCATTTCCGTAGATAATTCCCCGGCAATGGTTGAACGCTGCCGACGTCATATTGATGCTTTCCGCGCAGAGACGCCGGTTGAGGTGATTGAGGCGGACATCCGCAATATCACCATTGAAAATGCCTCGATGGTAGTTCTGAACTTCACGCTGCAATTCCTGGAGCCGGATGAGCGCCAGCAGTTGTTGAACACCGTCTGGAAAGGCCTTCGCCCTGGTGGCGCGCTGGTTCTTTCAGAGAAGTTTAGTTTTGCCGATGCTGATGTGGGCGAGTTGTTATTCAATATGCATCACGATTTTAAGCGTGCCAACGGCTACAGCGAGCTGGAGATCAGCCAGAAACGCAGCATGCTGGAGAATGTCATGCTGACGGACAGCGTTGAGACACATAAAGCTCGCCTGCGTACCGCCGGTTTTGAGCACGCTGAATTGTGGTTCCAGTGTTTTAATTTTGGGTCATTGATAGCCCTGAAAGCAGGTCAGGTCTGATGGATTTCGGTAATTTTTACCAGCTTATTGCAAAAAGCCCCCTCTCCCACTGGCTGGAGACGCTGCCGGCACAAATTGCTGCCTGGCAGCGCGAGCAGTTACATGGACATTTCAAAAACTGGGATCGTTCAGTAGAGCATTTGCCTTCACTGAAGCCTGAGACGCTGGATTTACTCCACAGCGTAACCGCCGACAGCCCACACCTTAGCGAGCGTCAGCGTGGCGGCATTGAGAGTTTGCTGCGCAATCTGATGCCCTGGCGTAAAGGCCCCTATTCGTTATACGGCGTGAATATTGATACCGAATGGCGTTCGGACTGGAAATGGGAGCGCGTATTACCCCATATCTCCTCGCTTGCGGGCAGGACGGTGCTGGATGTCGGCTGCGGCAGCGGCTATCACATGTGGCGGATGATTGGAGCGGGTGCCAACCTTGTGGTTGGAATTGACCCGATGCAGTTGTTCCTGTGCCAGTTCGAAGCGGTTCGTAAACTGTTAGGCGACGATCAGCGTGCGCATTTACTGCCGTTGGGCATTGAGCAGCTTCCGGAACTGAAAGCCTTTGATACCGTGTTTTCCATGGGCGTGCTTTACCATCGTCGTTCTCCTCTGGACCATCTTTTACAGTTGAAAAATCAGTTAGTGAGCGGCGGCGAACTGGTGCTGGAGACGCTGGTGGTGGAAGGCGGCGATCGTGAAGTGCTGGTACCCGGTGAGCGTTATGCGCAGATGCGTAACGTCTACTTTATTCCTTCAACTGGCGCCTTAAAGAGCTGGCTGGAAAAGTGCGGCTTTGAAGATGTCCGCATTGTGGATTACTCCGTCACCAGCACCGACGAGCAGCGCCGCACCGACTGGATGACCAGCGAATCACTGGCGGAATTCCTCGACCCGAACGACCCAACCAAAACCGTCGAAGGTTACCCGGCACCGCTCCGCGCCGTGCTGGTAGCAAGGAAACCTTAAGGTCAGGTCAAAACCGGTGATGTGCAAAGGCGTCACCAGGAAGCACGTTATCCGAGACGCCGTGAACCCGGTCCCTGGGGGCTTTGCTGCCGCGTCCATGCGGCAGAAACTCGGCTAACGTGCTCCCAGGCTCCACCCTTCATTTTCAGTGCCGATTTGTGGTTTAGCGGATAAACAGGTCAAAAGCTGGTTGTGGTTGAGTGATTACACAAAGCAAAAGTGGGTTGGTTTTGACCTGTGTATCCGCCTCGCTCCCGGCGAAACTGAAGCTAACGGGAAGGGAGAGTGGGCTGATAAACAAAGCGTCCCGGCACATGGACGTGCCGGGCCGAGCTGTCATGGACGACGCTTTTTGCGTCTTTGTGTTCAGCCCACTCTTCCTGACCTGCCGCCAGCCCTCCAGACAACCTGCCTTTAAGTCCCCCTCTCACTGACCTGCCACCAAGCCATCCAGACCTGCTAATCTCAATGAGAATGCGTATTTTTTCACAAACCCTTTTTTTAACAAACGCCTTAGCGCTATTCAGTCCAGTATGGAGTCAGCCCGTTTCAATTAACTGAAAGGAGTCCCACATGAGTAAATTCGTTTTCTCTTCACCGCGGAAATATGTCCAGGGTGCAGGTGTGATGGCACAGTTAGGTGAGTATGTTGCAGAACTTGGTAACAATGCGTTTGTCGTGGCAGATGAAATTGTCTGGGGATTAATCGGCAAAGACGTTCAGGGATCCCTGAAACAAAGTCAGATTGAGTTTCACTACGAACAGTTTAAAGGTGAAGCTTCCAGTAACGAAATCACCCGCCTGGCAGAACTGGCAAAAAAAGGCGGTGCCAGCCTGGTGATTGGCCTGGGCGGAGGTAAAACGCTGGATACGGTAAAAGCCGTGGCCGATGAACTTAAACAACCGGTGGTGATCGTGCCTACCATTGCCTCCACCGATGCTCCCTGTAGTGCCCTTTCCGTGATCTACTCCGATACCGGCGTCTTCGAAAGCTATCGCTTCTACAGCAAAAATCCCGATTTAGTGCTGGTCGATACCCAGGTATGTGCCAGGGCACCGGTGCGTCTGTTTGCATCAGGTATTGCAGATGGCCTGGCTACCTTTGTGGAAGCGCAGGCGGTAAAACGCTCGCACAGCAAATCAATGGTCAACGGCGACCCAACCATTGCCGGTATGGCCATTGCCGAAGCCTGTGAGAAAACGCTGCTGGCTTACGGCTATAGCGCCTACCAGGCGGTTGAAAAGAAAGTGGTCACGCCCGCCGTCGAAGCAGTAGTAGAAGCCAATACCCTGCTTTCCGGGCTGGGCTTTGAAAATGCGGGTCTGGCCGGGGCCCATGCGATTCATAACGGCTTCACCGCCATTGACGGTGAAATCCACCACCTGACGCATGGTGAAAAAGTGGCCTACGGCACCTTAACGCAGATGGTACTGGAGCAGCGTCCAGATGAAGAAATTGCTCGCTATATTCGTTTCTATCGCTCCATCAAAATGCCAACCACGCTGAAAGAGTTGCATCTTGAAAATGAAAGCTGGGAAAACCTGGTGAAAGTGGGGGCGCTGGCCAACAGTGAAGGCGATACGCTGAAAAACCTCAATCCAAATCTGAATGCTGAAGACATTGCCAGCGCAATTCTGGCCGTGGATGCATTCAGCCAGACGGTGAAATAAACGCGTCATTCAGGATAAAGTCAGCGCAGCAGGCTGGTGCTGTAAATTCAGGGCGGCTGGGGCAATTCAGCCGCCTTTTAAATCATCCGATCACAGCCGCTCTGCCTCTGTGGCTCCTTCTGAAAGCACGTCCCCGGCCAAAGAGTGCTGTTTACTTTTCCCAGTATTCAAAGCGGTAAGCCGCGCTGATATTGCGGTTAACTTCCCCCTCAGCGAACACTTCGGTTTCATGAGAATAGCTCAGCGTGCAGTTACCGCGCTCATCCCAGAGCTGACATTCATCCACCGTCACCATTTCGCTGTTGTCAGAATGGGTGGTTGTCGTCAGTCGCTGCTCACGGTCCTGCTTATCGTAAGACCAGGTCATTTTGCTGTTAGCGGACAACGAAGCCACCAGCTGATTCTTACTGTTCCACTGATAGAGATATTCACCGTTAGCCTCGGTATCGGAACCCCTGGCCACGCTTTTTATCAGCCGCAGTTGCGGATCGAAAGTGTTGGTGGTCTCAGTGAAACCTTTTTTCCCCTGAGCATAAAAGCATCCGTAGCGCTGGTAATAATGCCTCTGGGGCTGACCAGATAATCGATGGTGCCCTGCTTACGGTTGACCTCAACGGGTTTGCCCTCTTTAACCACATACACCGACATATCGTACACGGCCTGCCAGCCACCTGAAGCCCTGGCAATGCTCTGAACCATCCGCAGCATCAACGCGCCTTCATTCTTGTCGTAGCTGATATCTGCTCTGATTAGCGCGCCACAGCGGTCAAACTGCCCCAGAATGCGCTTCTGCTGATTGACGTCTTTGCCGAACTCCCCCACCACCACCTGCTTAACCGGCCCTTTCGCGGTCCCCCCCAGCATCATAAGACTGTTACTGTCATTGATCTGCTGTGACTGTGCCGGACAAATCTCTGCCGCAAAAGCGGCGACTGACAGCGCTACCCACAAAGCTAAACACCCTGCGCCCGGCATGATGATTTTCATGAACAATCTCGTCGAAGAAGTAAGGGGATCACTTTCAGTGTAAAGGCTATTTTCACCCTGCGGCAGATCGGGATGAAAAAAAGCCCCACCAAAATGATGGGGCCTGGTACTTGCAAACATCACGTCGTTACTGGCGTGCTGCGCGGCAAAATCGGCTCAGGCGACTCTTACCGGAGAACTGAGTGACAGGGAAATTTTCATCGCTTCCACCATATCACTGTCCACGCAGGTACGACTGAATTCATCGGTTTCGGCCGCAGAATTCATAGAGACACCGGCTTTGCGATAGCGCATCGGAGAGGAGACTCTCTGGCTGGCCGAGCTGTGAACTTCGCTCAGGCCCGCATCAATGAACTTCTGCAAATTGCTGAGGCGAACACCAGCCCCAGCCATAATAATAGGACCGCGCGTGAGCATATTAAGTTCCTTCAGCAACGCTAATCCACTTTCGGCACTTTGTTGCTGACCGGAAGTCAGGATCCTGGCCACGCCTAAATCCGTCAGTTGCTGCAGGGCCATCAGAGGACTGTGGCAAAGATCAAAGGCCCGGTGAAAAGTCACCTGCATGCCTTCGCACAGCGCCATAATTTGCTTCATTCTGGGCAAATCTATATGCCCGTCCACATCCAGTATGCCTACCACCACCCCAGGAAAACCCAGTTCACGGATCAGCGCGACATCAGATTTTATTTCGTTGAATTCACTGTCCGTAAAACAAAAATCGCCGCCTCTTGGGCGCACGATAGGATGCACAGGCAAGGTCAGGATTTTGCGCGCCTGCTTCAGGCTCCCGGCTGACGGCGTTATTCCGCCCTCTGCGGGCGCAGCGCAAAGCTCTATCCTGTCGGCACCTGCTTTCTCAGCAGCCAAAGCACAATCTACTCCATAGCAGCATACTTCCAGTTTTAACATTCCATCCTCCCGTTAATGACTGCTGGCTGGTTGTGTAAACCTTTTCAGATGTTTAGTCTGTTTTCATACTCTAAGATTTATAGTAACGGGAATCCCTGACATGGCTTGCAATTTTAATGAACGGATCGATCGCCGTCACAGCGATAGCCTTAAATGGCATAAATATGGTGATCAGGATATCCTCCCGCTTTGGGTGGCAGACACCGATTTTCGTTCACCAGAATGTATAATTGACGCGCTAAAGCAGCGGGTGGAGCACGGTGTATTTGGATACGGCAAGCCGCCTGCCGAGCTAATTGACGTAGTCATCGCCCGCCTGGCTGAGCGCTATCAGTGGGAGATCAAACCCGAATGGATAGTGTTTCTGCCTGGCGTTGTCAGCGGCCTTAATCTTGCCGTGCGCGCTTTTACTGAAGTGCATCAGACAACCCTCGCCCCAACACCGATCTATCCGCCATTCCGCTCAGCTTCTGCGCTTGCCAACCGCAAACAGTTAAATGCTCAGCTCAGGCTTGAAGAGCAGCGCTGGGTGATGGATCTCGCCGCCCTTGAGCCACAAATGACCGGCAACGAAAAGCTGTTAATGCTGTGCAATCCCCAAAACCCTGGCGGCACAGTTTATCGCCGCGAAGAGCTGGAGGAGCACTGGCGCTTTGCCCGTCGGCATAACCTGATAGTCTGTTCGGATGAAATCCATTGCGATTTAGTGCTGGAACCCGGCGTCAGGCATATTCCGTTTGCCAGCCTCAGCGAAGATGCGGCGCAGCGTTCAGTCACGCTGATATCCCCTTCCAAGACCTTTAATATCGCCGGGCTGGGCGCTTCCCTGGCGATTATCCCTAATCCTGAACTGCGCAAACGCTTTATTAACGAGCGCCAGGGCATTGTGCCCGGTGTGGATGTGCTGGCTTATGTGGCGGCCACGGCTGCCTGGCGTGACGGACAGCCCTGGCTGGATGAGCAGCTTGAGTATCTGCGCAACTCACGCGATTTTCTCACACAAAGGATCAATGCTATCGACGGCCTGTCGGTGGTGGCACCGGAAGCAACCTATCTGGCGTGGATTGATGCCAGTCAGTTGAAAGTCGCCAGCCCGGCACTCTTTTTGAACGACACGGGCTGGGATTCTCACCCGGTCGTGATTTTGGCGACGATGGTTTCGTGAGATTCAATTTTGGCTGCCCACGGGCCTTAACTGAAGAAGCGTTGCGGCGTATGGAAAACGCCGTGAAATCGCTACCCCGTCAAAACACCTTATAGCTCGCTTTCTACTATCTCTTTCAGGCTCCAGGGATGGAACTTGATGGTAACGCTGCCGTCGGTTATAGCCAGCGTGGGATTTGGCAGGCGTTCTCCTTCCCCCTTTGGCGAACTGGTTTTAATGGATATCCCCTGCTGAGTCAGTCCTGCATCTGAACACAGGGCCAGCGCACGCGCACCGAGTTGTTCCACCTCACCCCTTAGCACCACCTCAACATGCTCCCATCCTTCGTGCCTGTAGAGCCGGTTTCCTGGCCAGGGTAGTTCAACAACGCTTATCTTCCACGGCCCTACATTCAGGGGCGACTCCAGTTCAAAAAGGGCCACAGGACGACCATTGATCTCTTTCTCGGAAAATAGCGCCCCATGCTGCATAAATCCGGCTTTCCAGCGCTCTGCGGTGGTCACCTGATGACAACGCACCGCAATGTGATCCACATCAAGACCCGCCAGATCCAATGCCAGCCGGTCCGCCAGATCGTAAAGGGATTGTAAAAAACGTGGCAAATCATTAGCCAGATCGTTCAGTTCTTCTGCATTTTTGCCTTTAAACAGCGACATTCTTTCACCTTACTGTAATTTGTCTAACCATTGTTTTGCGACCCCAGTCTATTACCGGTCCAGCTTAACTGGTGAATAGCCTGCTTAAACTGAAAAAATTGCCTCCGAATGGCAATTATCAAAACAAGTTCCCAGTTTCGACTGGTTCAGGACCAGCTTTTTATTTAGAAAATGCGCCTTAACTTTCTGTTTTAGTTTAGTTAAATTTATACAATGCGACTATTCTTAAATCCCGCGCAATACGTTGTAGGGTATTCTGGATTCTTATAGATTTATTCCGACCCTCATACAAGGAAAAGCAAAATGCTTATGTTAATTTTATGTGCAGCGCTGATTGCGATGATGGGGTTTGCTCTGGTTCGCCATTGGAAGGTTCGTAATGACAAAAATACCATTGCAAGTCCGCATCGCCCTCACCGCGCAGCCCGTCGCCGTACCTGATTACTCTGGCGGAAAACAGTCACAGCACTGCTTTCCGCCGCCATTCCCCTCATCTTCCCCTCCTGTATGCAGGTTCCTGGATAACTGAACCGGAAATACAGTATACTTTTCCCCTTATTTTTTAAGCGGTGCCATTATACAAATTTCTGTTGTATGGCGTCGTGAAAGGTGATGGTCTGCGCACCTGCAGACTTTTTAGCATATAAGGTAACCCGGTGAATATTCAGGCTCTTCTCTCAGAAAAAGTCAGTCAGGCGATGATCGCAGCAGGGGCGCAGGCCGACTGCGAACCGCAGATACGTCAGTCAGCTAAAGCCCAGTTTGGCGACTATCAGGCAAATGGCATTATGGCCGTTGCCAAAAAGCTGGGCATGGCGCCCCGACAACTGGCAGAAGAAGTCCTCAAACATCTCGATCTCACGGGCATCGCCAGCAAAGTTGAAATCGCCGGACCGGGCTTTATTAACCTGTTCCTCGATAAAAACTGGCTTTCCACCCAGATAGATAAAGTCTGCGCTGCGCCACGTCTCGGCGTTGAGCCCGTCACTCCGCAGACTATCGTCATCGACTACTCCGCGCCGAACGTGGCAAAAGAGATGCATGTCGGTCACGTGCGTTCAACTATCATCGGTGACGCTGCGGTGCGGACTCAGGAGTTCCTGGGGCATAAAGTGATCCGCGCTAACCACGTTGGCGACTGGGGCACGCAGTTCGGGATGCTGATCGCCTTCCTGGAGAAGCAGCAGAACGAGCAGCATGAAGAGATTGCGCTGTCCGATCTGGAAGCCTTCTACCGTGAAGCTAAACGTACTTATGATGAAGATCCGGTCTTTGCCGAGCGTGCGCGTGGCTACGTGGTAAAACTGCAGGGTGGCGATGAATATTGCCGAGCCATGTGGAAAAAGCTGGTGGACATCACCATGGCGCAAAATCAGATCATCTACGATCGCATGAATGTGACGCTGAGCCGCAAAGATGTGATGGGTGAGAGCCTGTATAACGACATGTTGCCGGGCATCGTGGAAGACCTGAAAGCCAAAGGTCTGGCCGTGGAAAGTGAAGGTGCCACCGTAGTCTTCCTGGATGAATACAAAAACAAAGATGGCGATCCGATGGGCGTGATCATCCGTAAAAAGGATGGCGGCTACCTCTACACCACCACGGATATTGCCTGCGCCAAATACCGCTTTGAAACGCTGCATGCCGATCGTGTGCTTTACTACATCGATTCCCGTCAGCACCAACATCTGATGCAGGCATGGACGATTGTCCGTAAAGCCGGATACGTGCCCGAGTCTGTCTCTCTGGAGCACCATGCGTTTGGCATGATGCTGGGCAAAGATGGCAAGCCGTTTAAAACCCGTGCTGGTGGTACCATCAAACTCTCTGACCTCTTGGATGAAGCGGTAGAACGCGCCACCAAACTGGTCGGCGAAAAGAACCCCGATATGCCTGCCGATGAGCTGAAGAAGCTGGCGAACAGCGTGGGTATCGGTGCAGTTAAATATGCCGATCTCTCCAAGAGCCGCACCACGGACTATATCTTCGACTGGGATAACATGCTGGCCTTTGAGGGCAACACCGCGCCTTACATGCAGTATGCCTATACCCGTGTGCTGTCGGTATTCCGTAAAGCGGGGATTGATGAGTCTGGCGTCACCGGCGCAACGCAGATCGCTGAAGATCGTGAAGCGGCGCTGGCCGTTCGTTTGCTGCAGTTTGAAGAAACCATCACTCAGGTCGCCCGTGACGGTACGCCACATGTAATGTGTGCTTACTTATACGATCTGGCCGGTCTGTTCTCTGGTTTCTATGAGCACTGCCCTATCCTCTCCGCTGCTGATGAAGCGACAAAACAGAGCCGCCTGAAGCTGGCCCTGCTCACCGCGAAGACCCTGAAGCAGGGTCTGGATACCCTGGGTATCGACACTGTAGAGAAGATGTAAAACGCCAAAAGGACGGAGAAATCCCTCCTTTAAGGTTGTTAATTGAACGCAGGCTCAGGGAGCATATGCCTCTCACAAAGACGCAAAAAGCGCCATCCCTGCCAGCTCAGCACGGGCCGTCCGTGGCCCGTGATGCTTTGTTCAAGGCATATGCTCCCATCGCTTCGGGGTTCGTAAGCCGTCTGAAAGGACTGAGAACTCCGTCCTTTTAGTTATACCAGTCTATTTCTGGCGATAGTTCACCATCACCGCATTGCTTATAACCCGGATTGAGCGGTTAAGCCGCCCTGTGCCCTGAAAACCGTAAACGAAATGCAGCGGCTCTGTGGCGCTGACATCGGTCAGCCCGCGCGTGGTGCCACTGGCGCCGTCGAGTTCTGCGCAACGGTTTTGCGCACAAAGGTAGACCACCATTCCGGAGGGTGCCGGGCTACTCAGCTCGTAGCGCCAGGCTATCTGCGTGATGTTCCCGGCCACCGGTTCGGTTGGGGTCAACGCCGGAGATGTGGCCTGAGCACCCCGGTTTTGCAGTGCCGGGCCGCTGCTGCTGGCGTGCCAGGCATTGTCTGCCATCGCCATCGCAGGCAGCAGTAACAGACTAAGCAGCAGCGTCTTCATCACGCACCACCAATGGTGGAAGTCATGCGGATCTGACGGTTATCGGTCAGCTCCATATTCGAAATCACCATCAGCTGCGGCATATTGCGGCGCAGGAAGCGGGCCAGCAAGGCGCGCAGCGGATGATTGACCAGCAGCACCGGCGGTGCCCCCAGCGATTCCTGATGATCAAGCGCGCCCTGAGCCTGGGCCAGTAACCGATCGGCCAGACCCGGCTCCAGACCGCCACCGCCCTGCAGGGCCTGCAGCAACAGACGTTCCAGCGTGGAGTCCAGCCCGATAACCTGCACTTCACCGCCGCCAGGGAACCACTGCTGGGTGATAGCACGGCCCAGCGCTACACGAACCACGGAAGTCAGCTCCTGCGGATCTGTCTGCACCGGTGCATGTTCTGCCAGCGTCTCAATAATTGTGCGCATATCGCGAATAGAGACACGCTCTGACAAGAGATTCTGCAGCACTTTATGCAGCGTGGTCAGGCTAATCAGACCCGGGATCACATCTTCAGTCAGCTTAGGCATTTCCTGCGTCACACGATCCAGAAGCTGCTGCGCTTCCTGACGTCCAAACAGATCGCTGGAGTACTGAGCAATCAGGTGGTTCAGGTGCGTTGCCACTACCGTACTGGCTTCCACCACGGTGAAGCCCTGAATCTGTGCCTGCTCTTTCAGCGCGCTGTCAATCCAGGTCGCCGCCAGGCCAAAGGCCGGATCCACTGTCGGTTCACCAGGCAGCGTGCCTGCTGCCGTGCCAGGGTTGATCGCCATCCAGCGGCCAGGATAAGCATCACCGCTGCCGATTTCCACGCCCTTCATCAGAATGCGGTAACGCGCTGGCGGCAGGTCCATGTTGTCACGGATATGCACCACCGGCGGCAGGAAGCCCATCTCCTGCGCAAACTTTTTACGGATACTGCGGATACGGCCCAGCAGCTCGCCGTCCTGCATGTTATCAACCATCGGGATCAGGCGGTAACCCACTTCCATCCCCAGCGAATCTTCCAGCTGCACGTCGGTCCAGGAGGCTTCGATATTCGATGAGGTTTCAACGTGTTTAGTCTGAACCTGGGGTTCCGCTTTCGGCTGGCTTTCTTTGCCGCGGAGATACCAGGCCAGGCCCAGCAGCGCTGCGGTAAACAGCAGGAACACCAGATTGGGCATTCCGGGAACCAGGCCTAACAGCCCCAGTACACCGGCGCTGAGCATCATTACGCGAGGGTTTTTGAACAGCTGGGTGACCATCTGTTCGCCAACGTCTTCATCGGTGCCGACGCGGGTGACGATAACACCGGCAGCGGTGGAGATAACCAGCGCAGGGATCTGAGCAACCAGACCGTCACCAATGGTCAACAGCGTGTAGCTCTCTGCCGCATGACCCACGTCCATTCCGTGCTGGATCACCCCGACAAGCAGGCCGCCCACCACGTTGATCACCATGATCATAATCCCGGCGATGGCATCACCACGCACGAACTTACTCGCACCGTCCATCGAACCGTAGAAGTCCGCTTCCTGGGTCACATCAGAACGGCGTTTTTTCGCTTCATCTTCGCCAATCAGACCGGCGTTAAGGTCAGCATCGATCGCCATCTGTTTACCGGGCATCCCGTCCAGGACGAAACGCGCGCCAACTTCTGCAATACGGCCAGCACCTTTGGTGATAACCATAAAGTTGATAATAACGAGGATGATAAACACCACGATACCGATGGCGAAGTTACCGCCCACCAGGAAGTGGCCGAATGCTTCCACTACCTGCCCCGCAGCACCCGCCCCCGTATGCCCTTCCATCAGGATGATACGGGT
Organism: Erwinia sp. E_sp_B01_1; assembly: GCF_036865545.1. Taxonomy (NCBI): domain Bacteria; kingdom Pseudomonadati; phylum Pseudomonadota; class Gammaproteobacteria; order Enterobacterales; family Erwiniaceae; genus Erwinia; species Erwinia sp. E_sp_B01_1. The sequence continues at coordinate 2,749,503 of NZ_CP142208.1, forward strand.
GGAGGCAACGTTCAGCGCCAGGCGCAGCAACGTTGAGAACAGCAGAATGGTAGGGAATGCCGCGAACTCCAGCGTTTTCTGGGTGAACATCGCCACCAGAAGCACCATGATTGAGAGCGCAATATTAAACGTGAACAGCAGATCCAGAATGAAGGGCGGCAGAGGCAGCACCATCATCGACAGGATCATCAGGATCAATACCGGTCCGGCCATCACCTGCCATTGAGTATCTTTAAAGTTCGGTAACCGTAGTAATGCGGCCAGATTCCCCATCAGTCTTCTTCTCTTGTGGCAAAGTCCAGTGCTTCCGGCACAGGTAAATTGTCAGGTCTTTTCGGGGCCAGGCCTCCTTCCAGCTTCCAGCGGCGGAGTTGCCATACCCAGGCCAAAACTTCTGCTACAGCGGCATATAACGTTCCCGGAATATGCTGCCCAATTTCACTGTGTCGATACAATGCACGCGCCAGCGGCGGTGCTTCTAAAACAGGTATACGGTGCTCTTTGCCCAGTTCACGGATGCGCAGGGCAATTTCTCCTGCGCCTTTCGCTACCACTTTAGGCGCACTCATTTTACGTTCGTCATACTGCAGCGCGACGGAGTAGTGCGTCGGGTTGGTCACAATCACATCCGCCTTTGGCACATCAGCCATCATGCGGCGTCGGGCTGCAGCACGCATTTGCTGACGGATCCGTCCCTTAACGTGCGGGTCGCCTTCCTGCTGCTTGTGCTCATCACGAATGTCCTGACGCGTCATTCGCAGGTTTTTGAAGTAGCTGTATAGCTGCCAGAAAACGTCAAAACCGACCATGGGCGACAGGCCCAGTACGATAAGCACGCTGCACATGGCGATCATATTCAGCGCGCTGGCCAGCGCGGTATAAGGTGATTCGCTGATCAGACGCAGCATATTTGGCCAGTTATGGCTGATATAAACCCAGGTCACGCAGCCAACCAGAATCGCCTTCAGCACCGCTTTGACCAGTTCTGCCGCCGACTGGGCGGAGAACAGACGCTTTAACCCTTTCAGCGGGTTCATCTTGCCCAGGTCAAATTTGATCGCTTTGCCGCTGATCACTAAACCGCCCAGCAGCATCGGCGCGGCGATAGCCACCAGCACCAGGCCTGCCATCATCGGCAGCAGCGCGAAGACGCCCTGCACCACCAGGTTACTCATCAGGTGGAACATCTGGCTGGTATCGCTGACCACGGAATGGTTGAATTTAAGGCCGTCAGCCAGTAAAGCGCCGACTTTCTGCGCCATTGTTCCGCCGCTCATCCACAGAATGCTTAATCCCGTCACCAGCATCAGCACGGAGGTCAGCTCGCGCGAACGCGGTATTTGCCCCTCCTCTCGTGCTTTTTCAAGTCGGTGAGGGGTAGCGGATTCGGTCTTTTCCTCGTCGCTATCCTGAGACACGGCAACTTACCTTCAGGTCAAAATTTCAGTGGGTAGCATGACAAACTGGCGGGGGAATAATGAGGCGAGTAAACGCAAAAAAAGGGGGTTATTTAGCGGATGGTAGAAAACAGGAACAAAAACCGTCGGGGCGGCATGATACCGTCCCGACAGTTTACTTACTGGCTGATGTTTAATACAGATTCTGACACGGGGCCAGAAGCAGGCTTAAAACCCAAGGCTATCCAGCAAATCGTCAACCTGATCCTGGTTAGCAACCACGCCAGGCGCGGTGCCATTAATCTGTGGACCGTTCAGCAGGCTGTCTTCATCTTTCTTCGGACGGGCAGGCTGATCGGGCATGTTCTCCAGCAACACCATCAACAGCTGGCGTTCAATCTCCTGGATAACATCCATCATGCGCTTGATCACCTGGCCGGTGAGATCCTGGAAATCCTGCGCCATCATGATTTCAAGCAGTTGCGCATTGGTGAATGAGGTGTGTTCTGGCACGGACTCCAGGTAACCACGAGTATCCGAAACCAGTGAACGGGCATCAGCCAGTTCGATGGGGTTTTCAAACCACTCATCCCAGCGTCCCTTCAACTCTTTCGCACCATTCTCGATCACTGTCTGACGCGGCTGAGCAGCTTCCACGCAGTTGAGGGCACGTTCAGCCGCCTGCGCGGTCATTTGCACTACATAATCCAGACGATCGCGGGCGTCCGGAATGGCTTCTGCTGCTTCAGCAATCGCCTGATCCAGCCCCAGTTCACGCAGGCTGTCGCGCAGCATCCGCGTCAGCGAGCCAATTCGGGAGATAATCTCCTGGGCCGAGGCCGCGTCGGTACTTGGTTTCGGAATTTCGCTCATCTCGGCTCCTTACATACCCAGCTTTTCGAAGATCTTACCAAGCTTTTCTTCAAGGGTAGCTGCTGTAAAAGGTTTAACGACGTAGCCGCTGGCACCCGCCTGAGCAGCCGCAATAATATTCTCTTTCTTCGCTTCCGCGGTCACCATCAGTACCGGCAACTTGCTCATTGCCGCGTCTGCACGAATGGTCTGCAGCAGTTGCAGGCCATCCATGTTTGGCATGTTCCAGTCGGAGATAACGAAATCGAAGCCACCGGCGCGCAGTTTGGTCAGTGCATCCACACCGTCCTCTGCTTCTTCAACGTTGTTAAAGCCCAGTTCCTTCAGCAGGTTACGGACGATACGACGCATGGTGTTGAAATCGTCGACCACCAGAAACCGCATATTTTTATCAGCCATACTTACTCCTGTTTTTTGTAGCCCCGCGGGACGGGCGCTGCTCTAAATACGTAATGCCTGTCCGGCGCTAATTTTTGCCAGCATGTGCTGACTGATTTGGTGGAGATCCACCACTTCACTGGCGCCGCCGAGGGCAATAGCCTCACGCGGCATGCCAAATACCACACAACTTGCTTCGTTTTGCGCAATGGTCCAGGCTCCCGCCTTGTTCATTGCTAACAGCCCTGCTGCACCGTCGTTACCCATGCCGGTAAGGATTACCCCTACGGCGTTACGCCCTGCGAACTGTGCAACAGATTTAAACAACACATCGACCGACGGCTTGTGACGATTAACCGGCGGACCTTCATTCAGTTTCACCTGGTAGTTAGCCCCACTGCGGGACAACTCCATGTGCATGGCACCCGGTGCGATATAGGCATGGCCGGGGAGAATACGCTCGCCATCTTCGGCCTCTTTCACCGTGATCTGGCAGAGTTTGTTCAGCCGCTCTGCAAAAGAGCGGGTAAAACCTGGTGGCATATGCTGAGTAATCAGCAGCGCCGGGCTGGTAGCCGGTAAAGGCTGTAACACATGCCTGATCGCTTCTGTGCCGCCGGTCGAAGCGCCAATGGCGATCAGCTTTTCGCTACTCAGTAACGGCCCCGCTTTCAGCATCGCTGGCGCAGGCTGTGAGCCACGGGCGTGAAGCTTTGCCCTTGAGGCGGCCCGCACTTTGTCAGCGATCGTCTGGCTGTAGGCCAGCATTCCTTCGCGAATACCCAGCGAAGGTTTGGTGACAAAATCCACCGCGCCCAGTTCCAGCGCCCGCAGCGTCACTTCCGATCCTTTCCCCGTCAGGGAGGAGACCATCACCACCGGCATCGGACGCAGCCTCATCAATTTCTCCAGGAAATCGAGGCCATCCATGCGGGGCATTTCAACATCCAGAGTCAGCACATCCGGGTTGAACTCTTTGATCATATCCCTTGCCACCAGCGGATCCGGGGCTGAGGCCACCATCTCCATATCTGAATGGCTGTTGATGATCTCGGTCATCAACTGTCGCATCAGTGCGGAGTCATCAACGCATAACACTCTGATTTTGCCCATTATCTTTCCTTAGTCAGTCCATAGACTGTCTGGCCACGCAGGTAAAACTCTTTACTGATCTGGCTGAAGTTCTCTGAGTGCCCGGCAAACAAAATACCGCCAGGCTTCAACAGAGGTACAAAACGGCGCAGGATCTTTTCCTGTGTTTCTTTATCGAAATAAATCATCACATTACGGCAGAAAATGGCGTCAAACTGTCCCGGTAATGCCCAGTCGTTGCCCAGTAAATTCAGCTGCGCATAGGTAATTGAGTTAGCCAGCTCAGGCCGTACCCGCACCATTCCGGAGTGCGGGCCTGTTCCCCGGAAAAAGAAGCGTTGCAGCTGCTGTGGAGACAGCGTGCGAAGCTCTTCCTGCCGGTAGACGCCGGCCAGGGCTTTTTCCAGCACTTGTGTATCAATGTCGCTGGCGTGGATCTGAAATTTTCCAGGCCCGGCACCCAGCGTTTCCGCTAACGTCATGGCGATGGAGTAAGGCTCCTCGCCAGTGGAAGCTGCCGCACACCAGACGCTGAAATTGCCGCTGCGCCGTTTCGCATGATCCGCCAGGATCGGAAAGTGGTGCGCTTCGCGGAAAAATGCCGTCAGGTTGGTGGTCAGGGAGTTGATAAACGCCTGCCACTCAGGGCTGTTAATGTCATTTTCCAGGATAGCCAGGTAACGACCGAAGTCATCAATGCCCAACATCCGTAACCGCCTCACCAGGCGGTTGTAAACCATTTCTCGCTTGTGATCGGCGAGTACGATGCCAGCGCGCTGATAAATTAATTGGCTGATACGCTTAAAGTGCGTATCGGATAACGGCAGACGCTGCACCATTTGTGACAACAGCGTTGCGTTTTCCTGCGGTGCTAACAACGTCGATTTTTTCATGTAAGGCCGCCCTGCAAAGAACTGATTAAGGGGTTAAAAGCATTCTTATTTTCCCTGTATGCCGGTCAGGCAACCTGGACTACCGCTTAAACATCAGCAAATGAGAAGCGTTTTACCGCTCCCGTCAGATGTTCAGCTTGTGCTTCAAGTGCATCTGTAGCTGTTGCCGCTTCCTCTACCAGCGCGGCATTCTGTTGTGTCACCTGATCCATCTGGCTTACCGCAAGGGCTACCTGCTCTATCCCCCGGCGTTGTTCCTCAGAAGCTGAGGCGATCTCGTTCATGATGTCGTCGACTCTGGTCACTGACTTCACGATTTCATCCATGGTTTCGCCCGCAGAAGCTACTAAAACTGCCCCCTGATCCACCCGGGTTACCGAAGCATCAATCAGCACTTTTATCTCTTTAGCCGCCTGAGCGCTGCGCTGGGCCAGGTTACGCACTTCACCCGCCACCACAGCAAACCCCCGACCCTGCTCACCTGCACGCGCTGCTTCAACTGCCGCATTCAGGGCCAGAATATTGGTCTGGAATGCAATGCCATCGATCACACTGGTGATATCGGCAATCTTTTTCGAACTCACCGCAATGTCACTCATGGTGGTGACCACTTTTGCCGTCAGCGATCCGCCTTTGTTCGCCGTTACCGAGGCTTGTTTTACTACCACTGCGGCCTGAAGCGCATTTTCGGCGTTGGCACTGACCGTGGCCGTCAGCTGCTCCATACTGGCTGCCGTTTCTGCCAGCGAAGATGCCTGCTGCTCAGTACGTGAAGAGAGGTCGGTATTCCCCGCCGCAATCTCACGAATGCCCACCTGCATGGCGTTACTGCCATCGCGCACGCTACTGACGGTTTCTGCCAGTGCCACCTGCATCTCATTCAGGCTGTTGAACAGCTGGCTCAGTTCGTTGCGCCCTGCCAGGGTAATGCGGCCCGCCAGATCCCCGGATGCAATACGCCCGAAGTGGCTGCGCATCACCGCCAGCGGGGCGATAACTTCTTTACCTACCCACCAGATACCGGCCGTTGTTACCAGCAGGGACAACATCACCGAACCACCAAAGATGATTTTCGACAGGGTATAAAATCCTTTACTGGCGTCAGTTGCATGTTCACGCAACGTATCGATATGCTTCATCCAGACTTTGTACTGCGTCTGAAAATTCTCCTGTTTCTTCTGCGTAGGAGAATCGAGGTAGGCCTGCACCTCGCCAGCGTCCAGATAGTGACCTAATCCCGTCAGTTCTTTGGCGTAAATGTCATAATCGCTCTGCATCCCCTTTTTCAATTCCTCCCCTTCAGGGGTGATGGCGGGGATAGAATCGAATTCCTTATATGCTTTATCGGCAGCATCCAGATCTTTCTGAGCCATTTTTAACAAGATTATTACTTGTTCCCGCGAGACGTTCATCGCAGCTCGCGTTCCGGCCCGGCTTAACGTGACGCGCGCGCTCAGTAATGACGCCCAGACTTCACCCAGCGCTTCCCGTTGATGGCCGCTGATCTCAACGTCATTTAAATTTTTTGCATCCAGACGGAAAGAGTTAAAGGACAACCCTCCGCCGACGATCTGCATCATGCAGAGCACGGCCAGTAACACGATAATTGTTGTTGAGATACGAATCCGGTTCACTTTTACTCTCCTTGTACAACCGCCCCTGAGGGCGGTTTAAGCTCATCTCAAAATGTTTCCCAGTTGTTTTCAGCCGTGGCTGATTCCAGGGCTTTTCGTGTCACTCCGACAGGCGATAACAGCGGTTTTTTCACCGGCGTAGTGACATTAACGGCTGCGCTGGCTTTTTCTTTACTGATTTGGAACACCGCCACGGCCTGGCTGAGCCTGCTCGCCTGCGCTTCCAGCGCTGCGGCGGCCCCGGCCGACTCTTCCACCAGAGCGGCGTTCTGCTGCGTGACACGATCCATCTCGGTCACTGCCGTCCCTACCTGCTCAATTCCTTTACTCTGCTCATCAGAAGCGGAGGCAATTTCGCCCATGATGTCGGTCACCCGTGTGACCGAACTGACAATGTCCGCCATGGTTTCACCGGCGCTTTCCACCAAGGCTGAACCGGCATCCACACGGGACACAGAGTCTTCGATCAGTAATTTGATCTCTTTTGCAGCCTGCGCGCTGCGCTGGGCCAGGCTACGAACTTCACCCGCTACCACGGCAAAACCACGCCCCTGCTCGCCTGCTCGTGCGGCTTCGACAGCGGCGTTTAACGCCAGGATATTGGTCTGGAAGGCGATGCCGTCAATCACGCTGGTGATATCAGCAATCTTCTTGGAACTGCCGGCGATGTCGCTCATGGTTCTCACCACGCCATCCACCACTTTGCCGCCCTTCTCTGCCGTGCCGGAGGCGCTGAGGGCCAGCTGTGAGGCCTGACGTGCATTCTCGGCATTCTGCTTAACGGTGGCGGTTAACTGCTCCATGCTGGCTGCGGTTTGTTCCAGCGCGGCAGCCTGCTGCTCAGTACGGGAAGAGAGATCGTTGTTACCGGCAGAGATTTCACTGGCACCGGTATAGATTGAATCAGAGCCCTCGCGAACATGGCTAACGGTGCGCACCAGGGATTGCTGCATATCCAGCAGGCTTGAGGCTAAATCGGTCATTTCGCTCTGCCCTTCCACCACTATCGTTTTGGTCAGATCGCCATCGGCAATACGGCGGATATGCTCGATATTGGTTTTCAGCGGGGCGAGCAAAATATTGAAGATGCCTTTCCAGCTCACCACTATTACCGTCAGCGTCACCACCAGCACGCCCAGCAGCAGCCAGATCGTAGTGCGATAGGCATTATGGTTGGTGAGGATGGCTTTAGCGGTCAGGGCGTTATTGGCGTCCAGCCAGGCGTCATAGGCCTTACCCAGCTGATCCTGATAGCTCTGCGTAGGCTGAGTGACGGACTCCTGAAAACGATCGGTGGTCATCATGACGGCCAGGTCACCCAGCGCCTGACGATACTGCTGGTAGTTTGCCTGCAGCGTTTTGACGTTTTCCTGCGCCTTCCCTTCTTCGGTCAGGGTGGCATTAAATTTCTCCATCGCTTCGTCGCCTTCCTTCAGCTCCGAATTCCCCAGCGCGACCAGTTCACTGACCGAGGGCCCTGCTCCCGTATTGGTCATGTCCATCAGATAGCGCATTCCTGCCCTGTTAAGGGAGTTACGCGCCTGAACCAGAGAGATCCATGAGGTGCCCATATACTGCTGCAGTTCGCGGAGATGCTGGTTGTAAGCAAAATTTGTTTTGTCGTCATTGACGGTTTTATAAAACAATCCGCCCGTTCCCAACTGCAACAGGGCAAATAACGTCAGTACCCCTACCAGACCCGTAACCACCTTCACACGCTTTAACATAACTACTCCTTGATATTCCATTTACACGCAAAATCATGCTGCCCGTCCGGGGCTTCCATTGGCTTTGATTATCGGCACCTGTAACCGGATCTTTATTGTGGGATTAGGGATATTATTCGGAGAATTACGGACTGGATGAATTTTGAAGGGGGTACGGACGGTGACAGCAGAGCGCTGCCACCGTAATTACTGCTTAATCAGAAGGTTTCCCAGTTGCTGTCAGACGTTGCCGGAGCAGCGGTCTTCAGGGCAGCGGCTTTTGCCGGCTTATGTGAAGCGACCCGGTGCTGCGCGGGGGCATTTACAGCCTCTTTGCGCACCCGGAACACGGCAACTGCCTGTGACAGACGGCTCGCCTGCTCTTCAAGGGCCGCCGCAGCCGCAGCGGACTCTTCCACCAGCGAGGCGTTCTGCTGAGTCACACGGTCCATCTCGGTAACCGCCGTGCCAACCTGGTCGATCCCTTTGCTCTGCTCATCCGAAGCAGAAGCAATCTCACCCATGATATCGGTCACACGGGTGACCGCACTGACGATATCCGCCATGGTTTCCCCTGCGCTTTCTACCAGCACCGAACCGGTATCCACACGGGCTACAGAGTCTTCAATCAGGCCTTTAATCTCTTTAGCAGCCTGCGCGCTACGCTGAGCCAGGTTACGCACTTCACCTGCGACGACTGCAAAGCCACGACCCTGCTCGCCTGCACGGGCGGCTTCCACCGCGGCGTTCAGCGCCAGGATATTGGTCTGGAAAGCGATACCATCGATCACGCTGGTGATATCAGCAATTTTCTTGGAGCTGCCGGCAATGTCGTTCATGGTTTTCACCACGCCATCCACCACCTTGCCGCCCTTCTGCGCGGTTTCAGAAGCGCTGAGCGCCAGCTGAGAAGCCTGACGGGCGTTCTCGGCATTCTGCTTCACGGTAGCCGTCAACTGCTCCATGCTGGCTGCGGTCTCTTCCAGTGACGCTGCCTGCTGCTCGGTACGGGATGAGAGATCGTTGTTGCCTGCGGAAATTTCACTGGCACCCGTGTAGATAGCGTCGGAGCCGTCACGGACATCGCTTACCGTGCGAACCAGAGACTGCTGCATCTCACGCAGGTTTGCAGCCAGTTCGGTCATCTCGCTACGGCCTTCCACCAGGATTGACTGGGTCAGGTCACCGCTGGCGATATGACGAATATGCTCAATGTTGCTTTTCAATGGACGCAGCAGGATTTTATAGATGCCGCTCCAGGCCAGCATAATCACTGCCAGTAAAATCAGCGCCACCGCCAGTAACGTCCACAGCGTGTGGTAATAAGCCTGCTCGTTAGCCTTGATGCCTTCAGAGGTCAGGCTGTTGTTGGTTTCCAGCCAGGCGTTATAGGTTTTCTCAAACTGATCCTGATAACTCTGGGTAGGCTGCGCGATAAAGCCATCAAACTGCCCGGTCTGCAACATGCCGACCAGCGCGGTCAGCGCATCGTGCAGCTGCTGATAGCCTGCCTGCAACTGCTTGACGTTTTCAGCCGTTTTGCCCTCTTCCGACAGGCTGGCATTGAATTTCGCCAATGACGCATCGGCAACATCCAGATTCTGCTGCGCCAGCACCAGAAGATCTTTTACGGTTGAACCGGACCCCATCTGGTTAGCATCCTGCAGATAACGGATCGCCGCGCGGTTCAGCGTGTTACGTGCCTGCACCAGCGAAACCCACGAAGTGCCCATTGACTGCTGCAGAACCCGCAGCTTCTGATTGACGGCAAAATTATCCCGATCGCTTTTCACCGTCTGATAAAACAGAGTGCCGGTACCTGCCTGCAACACCACGAACAGCACCAGCAGGCTGACCAGGCCGGTGACAACTTTAATACGTTTAAACATAACTACCTCTGAACGGGGCCAATGCACCAGGGTTATGGGGCTTAATTGCGTTCATCCGCTGATTGCTCAGCGGATGAACTCAGGAACTTTTACACGCACGCACTCCCTTACGTTCGCTGCTGACTCAGAAGGTTTCCCAGTTATTTTCTGAGGTGGCAGGTAGCGCTTTTTTCGCCGTCGGCTGAGCAGCACGGCTTACCGTAGCGGCTCTGACGGGTTGGATCCCCTGCTCTTTACGCACACGGAACACCGACACTGCCTGAGTCAGGCGGCTGGCCTGATCTTCCAGTGCCGCAGCGGCCGTAGCGGATTCTTCTACCAGTGAGGCGTTCTGCTGGGTCACACGATCCATCTCGGTAACCGCCGTGCCAACCTGATCGATTCCTTTGCTCTGCTCATCCGAAGCGGAAGCAATTTCACCCATGATGTCGGTCACGCGGGTTACCGCATTCACGATGTCACTCATGGTGTCACCGGCGGTGGCCACCAGCTGAGTACCGCTGTCCACACGAGTCACAGAGTCTTCGATCAGGCTCTTGATCTCTTTGGCTGCCTGCGCGCTGCGCTGGGCCAGGTTACGCACTTCGCCAGCTACCACGGCGAAACCACGTCCCTGCTCGCCAGCACGCGCTGCTTCTACTGCGGCGTTTAACGCAAGAATGTTGGTCTGGAAGGCGATGCCATCGATCACGCTGGTGATATCAGCGATTTTCTTGGAGCTGCCGGCGATGTCGCTCATGGTTTTCACCACGCCATCCACTACCTTGCCGCCTTTCATTGCGGTTTCAGAGGCGCTTAATGCCAGCTGCGAAGCCTGACGGGCGTTCTCGGCATTCTGCTTCACGGTAGCCGTCAACTGCTCCATGCTGGCTGCGGTTTGTTCCAGAGAAGCCGCCTGCTGCTCAGTACGGGCAGAAAGATCGTTGTTACCCGCCGCGATCTCGCTCGCACCGGTATAAATCGCATCAGAACCATCGCGCACGTCGCTGACTGTCCGCACCAGCGCCTGCTGCATCTCTTTCAGGCTGGTTGCCAGCTGGGCCATCTCATTTCGCCCTTCCACTTCAATGGTATGGGTCAGATCGCCTTCAGCGATATGGCTGATATGGCTGATACTGGTTTGCAGCGGCGTGATTAACACCTTGCGCAGACCGACCCAGCACAGCGAAATCAGCGCCACTACCAGCACCATCACGGTGCCAATCACCCACAACATTTTGGTGTAGGCCGCTTCGTTCGCTTCCACACCCTGAACGGTGATGATTTTCTGCGCGTCACGCCACTGGGTATAAGCTGCCTGCATATCATTCTGCTTCTGCTCAATATCCAGCTTGAACATCTCAGTCAGCTGTTTGCTTTCCATCAGCTGCAGCATCTGTCCCAGCGTTTTGGAATAGATCCCGTAGTTATTTTCCAGCGCGGCGATCACTTCAGGTGAGAGCCCTTTGGTGTTCGGGATAGATTTATACAGTTCGTAAGATTTATCGGCATCCGCCAGCAGTTTTTTCCCCTGGTCACTGATAGTGGTCAGGGAGGCGCTGTTGATGCTGTTTGCTGTTTCACTCTGCAAACGCAGCATGCCCCGGTTCAGGGTGATGCGGGTCTGGTTCAGAGCAATCCACGCGTCGGTGAAAGCCGCCACGTTGTCACTGGAGTTCTGAGCAATGGAAAAACTATCTTTGTCGCTGATCAGCGCGCGAATAAATACTCCACCCGATATCAGCTGCATAGAGCCGAAGATCAGGAGAACCAGCAGAAGACTGGTCACTACTTTAATGCGTGTAAACATAGGGAACCCTTGGTGTAAGAAAGTGGGACAACACCAGATTTATCGGCGCTGCATGCCGAAACTTTATGTGAGCGAGGCGGGTTATTTTAGTTACTAAAACCTGCAATTTAGGTGCTCACGATATATTCCACTATCTCCTTGTGGGTATTATCCCGGACTACAAAAAAAGCCGGTCATCAGAGACCGGCTTTACTACCTCAAGGAAGCTGGATCAGGCGCTACGCAGGGTATCGACCAGAGCCATCTCTTCGCTGTTCAGCAGTTTTTCGATGTCGACCAGAATCAACATACGTTCGCCCAGCGCGCCCAGACCGGTCAGATATTCGGTCGACATGGTGACCGCAAATTCCGGTGAAGGACGGATCTGATCGGTGGTCAGTGACAGCACGTCAGAGACGCCATCCACCACAATACCGACCACGCGCTGTTCCAGATTCAGAACGATAACCACGGTGTTTTCGTTGTAGACCACATCGGGCTGCGCGAACTTCAGACGCAGGTCGATAATCGGCACGATCACACCGCGCAGGTTAGTCACACCCTTAATAAAAGCCGGGGTGTTTGCAATGCGGGTGACCTGGTCATATCCCCGGATCTCCTGCACTTTCAGAATATCAATGCCGTACTCTTCGTCACCCAGTGTAAACACCAGAAACTCCTGGCCTACGGTTTCGCCAGCAAGTTTAGTGACAGTTGCCATTCCAGTCATAGTTCTACCCTTAATCGGTTAAATTCAGGCCGCGGCTCCCGCCACACGCTTTTCACGGTTGAGAGACTGCAGTGCCGAGACATCGACAATCAGCGCCACGCTGCCATCACCCAGGATGGTCGCCGCCGAAATGCCCGGCACTTTGCGATAGTTGCTTTCAAGGTTTTTCACCACAACCTGGTGCTGACCAATCAGCTGATCCACCAGCATGGCGTAACGCTTACCGGCGCTTTGCAGGATCACAACGATGCCCTGCGTGGCTTCGGTTTTCGCGCCCTGAACATCAAATACGTTCCACAGTTCAACCAGCGGCAGGTATTCGCCACGGACTTCAAGCACACGTTCGCCACCCGCCAGCGGGTGCAGATCGTCAGCCAGCGGCTGAAGAGATTCCATGACGGCGTTGAGCGGCAGAATAAAGACTTCATTTGCCACGCGAACGGACATGCCATCAAGGATTGCCAGCGTCAGCGGCAGCAGGATACGGATCGTCGTGCCCTTGCCCTGCCTGGACGAGATTTCAACATGACCACCCATCTCCTGGATGTTCCGTTTCACCACGTCCATGCCCACGCCACGTCCGGAAACGTCAGTCACCTGCTCCGCCGTTGAGAAGCCAGGCGCAAAGATCAGCATGCCCACTTCTTCGTCGGTCATGTTTTCGGAGACCGGCAGTCCGGAAGAGAGCGCTTTCGCCAGAATACGTTCACGGTTCAGGCCGGCACCGTCATCGACCACTTCGATGCAGATGTTGCCGCCCTGGTGTTCTGCGGAAAGCGTCAGGTTACCCACGGCATGTTTGCCTGCGGTTATACGTTTTTCCGGGGTTTCAATACCGTGATCCAGGCTGTTACGCACCAGGTGCGTTAACGGATCGATAATGCGTTCAATCAGGCTCTTATCCAGTTCGGTTGAGCTACCCATCAGGGTCAGTTCCACCTCTTTGCCCAGCTTGCTGGCCAGGTCACGAACCAGACGCGGGAAGCGGCTGAAGACATACTCCATCGGCATCATACGGATAGACATCACCGATTCCTGCAGATCACGGGCGTTACGCTCTAACTGCCCCATGCTGTTCAGCAGATCGCCGTGTGCCACCGGGTCCAGCTCACCGGAACGCTGAGCCAGCATCGACTGTGTAATCACCAGTTCGCCGACCAGGTTGATTAACTGGTCTACCTTTTCTACCGCAACGCGGATACTGGTCGATTCGCTGGCTTTCGTAGCCGCCGCTTTCTTCGGTGCTTCGCGTTTCGCTGGCGTGATGTCGCTGACGGTTGCCAGCGGTGCTACCGGCTCTTCTGCCGCTTCCACTACATCCACTGCCGGTTCGGCAGCAGCCTGCGGTGCAGCACCGGCAGGCAGAAACTTGATTTGCGACTCTTCAATCACAAAACAGAGTACCGCCGTGATGTCATCCTGACTCACGGAGGAGTCCAGCGTGACTTCAACAGAAGTCTCGCCTTTGATCACGTCAGAGACGGTGCCCAGATTACCCAACTCTTCCAGCATCAGCGGAATTTCTGTGGGTTTCAGATCCACCAGAGCCAGTCTCAGACCAGCCGCTGCCTGGGCTGCCGGGGTGTTGACCGGGGCCAGCGTTTTCGCCGGTTCGATCGTTTCACCTTTGGCTTCTAACGCTAACTGACGCAGCGCCTGACAGATATATTCAAACGTCGCGGCATTAGGTTCCGTGGCGGTTTTATAGGCATCCAACTGTTCCTGCATAATATCCTTGGTTTCCAAAAACAGGTTGATGATATCGGTGCTTAACTGCATTTCACCGCGTCGTGCGCCGTCCAGGATGTTCTCCAGGATATGCGTGGTTTCCTGCAACACAGTAAACCCGAAAGTACCCGCTCCGCCTTTAATCGAATGGGCTGCCCGGAAAATAGCGTTAAGCTGCTCCGAGTCTGGTTCCTGCGGGTCTAATCCCAGCAGGTGTTGTTCCATGTCGGCCAGTAATTCATCGGCTTCATCGAAAAACGTTTGGTAAAAATCGCTGATATCCATGCTCACGGGATCACCTCTGCTGTGAGTCGCGATCGGTCTGCGCCGCAGGTGCCGGGGTCACAGGTGGTGCTGCGCCTGTTGCTGCCGGAGTTCCTGCTGGCTCAGCCACTGAAGGTTGAGGGTCTGGTGTTTTTGTGGCATCGGTGGGTAACACCGGCGCGACGATTTTGCTAAGACTGCCCGTATCGCTGTCGCTGATTTGCACAGCGTCGCTTTCCGAGTTCTCTTTCTCTATTTGTTTTTCAGTATCATGGTTCAATACCAGCAAACTGATTCGGCGGTTAACGGCATCATTCGCCCCGCGATTTTTTAATCTCATGGTGTCGGCCATCCCTACCACTCGCAGCATCTTGCCGCTGTCCAGTCCACCCATCACCAGCTCACGACGTGAGGCGTTAGCCCGATCGGTGGAAAGTTCCCAGTTACTGTATCCGCGGTCACCATTGGCATACTGAAAATCATCAGTGTGGCCGGCGAGGCTGATACGGTTCGGGATATCGTTAAGAATCGGGGCGATAGCGCGTAAAATATCGCGCATATACGTCTCGACCTCTGCACTCCCTGTTTTAAACATTGGACGGTTCTGGCTGTCGATAATCTGGATGCGCAGTCCCTCCTCCACCATATTGATGATCAGATGAGGACGCAGGGCTTTCAGCCTTGGGTCCGCTTCGATCAGCTGGTCGAGTTTTTCACGCAGCCGGTTGAGGCGAATCTCATCCAGTTTGCGTTTCTGGGCATCCATATCCACCACTTTCCTGACTTCCCCTTCCTTCTGGGTAGGGTCATTACCGCCACCAGGGATCACACTCGTACTGTCGCTGGAGCGTGGCCCGCCGGTCACGGCAACTTTCAGTGGCGTCTTAAAGTAATCGGCAATTTGCGTCAAACCCTTAGGGTCAGAAACGGCAATCAGCCACATCACCAGAAAAAAAGCCATCATTGCGGTCATAAAGTCGGCATAAGCAATTTTCCATGAGCCATGCCCGCCCTCATGCCCTTTATGCTTTTTTTCCTGACAACAATAATGGGATGATTGTTATGCTTCATGCGTTATGCGTCCTGATCCGAGGTCTGTTTCGCCGGTGATTTTGCGTTACGGACATGCTCCTCCAGCTCGGTAAAGGATGGTCGCTCGGTTGAGTAAAGCGTTTTACGGCCAAATTCAACGGCGATCTGTGGCGCATAGCCATTCAGGCTGGAGAGCAATGTCACTTTTATGCACTGCAACATCTTGGTCTGTTCAGCACACTTCTGGCGAAGAACCCCGCCCAACGGCGAGATAAATCCGTAAGCCAGCAGGATCCCCAGGAAGGTTCCGACCATCGCATGAGCAATCAACTCGCCCAGTACTGCCGGTGGCTGGTCTGCCGAAGCCAGGGTATGCACAACCCCCATTACCGCCGCCACGATACCGAATGCCGGCAGGGAATCCCCCATCGTTTGCAGCGCCGTTGCCGGCACTTCGCACTCGTGTTCGTAAGTTTCAATCTCTTCGTCCATCAGCGCTTCAATCTCAAAAGCGTTCATGTTGCCGCTGACCATCAGACGCAGATAATCGGTAATGAAGTCGACTAATCTTTTATCGGCAAGAATGCGCGGGTAATTAGAGAAAATTTCACTGTCCTGTGGGCTTTCAATATCCGCTTCCAGTGACAGCATCCCCTGCTGGCGGGATTTAGCCATCAGACGGTAGAGCAATGCCATCAGATCCATATAGACGGCTTTATTATATTTTGCGCCGCGCATTAATAATGGCAGGGCCTTAAAGGTCGCTTTAATCGCCTTGCCGCTATTACCCACGATAAATGCGCCAATACCGGCACCACCGATGATTAACAGTTCAGAAGGTTGATAAAGCGCACCAAGGTGGCCCCCCACCATGGCATAGCCACCCAACACCGACCCGACTACCAGGATATAACCCAAAATTATTAACACAATAGTTCCTTACGTCCGGTGACGTGTGGGTTTTAGTTTAACCAGAGTATTTCAGGTCGTTTCACCAGGCATGGGCAAAAAAAAAGCAGCGGTTATTAACCGCTGCTGGATTCATTCCACCTGGTGAGCAATATTAAACGGCTTGTTTAACCTGTTCATCCAGCAGTTGTGAAATGTTATCGGCAGGTTCTGCCAAAAGTTTACGTCTTTTTACCGCTCTGGATGGCGGCTGGCACAGGCTGCAGACAAAGCTGCCAACAGGCTGGTGCGCATGATTAATAAAGCTTCCGCCGCAGCATTTGCAGTCGGACAATTCGAGCATACCGCTCTCAACAAACCGGACCAGGGTCCAGGCGCGGGTCAGCGCCAGCAGCGGGCCTTCGTCCTGTTGCGGACACTGTTCAAGATAGAGGCGGTACGCTTTGATTACCGCGTCCACACCCTTACTCAACCCGCTTTTCAGCAGGAACTGCCAGGCATTACAGAACATCGAAGAGTGGATATTCTGTTCCCAGGTCATAAACCAGTCGGTAGAAAAAGGCAGCATGCCTTTAGGTGGCGGACTCCCGCGCAGTTCTTTATATAATTTAATTAAGCGACCGCGACTTAACTGAGTTTCGCTTTCTAACATTTGCAGACGTGCGCCCAGCGTAATTAATTCCATCGCCAGTTGAATATCACGCGCTTCCTGCACAATACTTTTTTCGCCCATTAACTGGCCCTCTTCTTGGGCAATTCCTGGTCTTTACCAGAGACGTTACGTAATAAACGACTGGAGAGCAGGATACCGGTGTGGATTTGTTGCAAATCGTCCACGCGGGATTCCTGAGTTAACCGGGTAATAGTATTGTGGTCGTTGAAACGGAACTGACAAACCAGTTGATTGGTTTCGGCCAGCTTCACCATTTCAGGCAATGTTAACTGAGAGAGTGCATCAGCCATTTGTTCATCGATACCCAGACGGAACATTGCCGACGCTTTTTCCTGGTTAATAAGGCGTTGCGCAAGCAACAAATAAGACAAGTTGATATCGTAAATATGTTTGAGTAATTCTGATGTACCCATTTTCATTCCATCCATTCTGACTGACACTACTTAAACGTTACGGATTGCGCCGCTACCAGGTTGCTGTTGTTTTCTCAAGTGGCAAAAATTTAGTGGCAGAAGCCAAACGTTCGCGAAGCTGTCAGCGACCTTGAGGGCGCAAACAGAAAGTAGTCATAAAACCCATTTTGCCAGTTACTTCGTCCATTTCTTTTTCGCGACCCCCTGTGGGAATCCCGGAGTTTTCTGAGTGCCCTTTAGGACTATTCCGAAAACAACGCAACTTTATCCCCTCTGATTTAGACATACAACGAGAGCCAGCTAAAATTTTAGATAAAGTGTGATCCAGATCACACTTTTCCCGGTTTTTTTTAAAAATGACCCTTTAGTAACGCTGTTGATTAGCTCAATAAACAGCCAAAATCAGCCTGTTTTGTTAATTTTTTACATTATGTAAACATTTTCAAATGAAAATGATTCCCTTTACGAGTATTACGCCGCTGAGAAGCGATATTTTGATCTGAAGCAGAATTTAACACTACTTAAAATAATAAAAGCAGTGTTTTTAGCTGATATATAGGGGTGTGGCGTGATATAAAAGTAATCACTCAGGGGTAATATCAGCGGGGTGTATGGAATGTTAAATGTGACAGACCGCATGTTTTTGGCAGGAAGCGATAGTGTTTCGTAAGCCTTGCCAGGCTTGTGTTAAGAGGGTGCAAAGGGGTGTAACGGACAGTTACATAAGTGACGTGAATGTTTAAGTCGGGCTGAAGCTCTCTTAACTAATATCGGCAGTGAGAAATGCATCTTTAGGAAAAAGTCATTTTTTTCGTTATTTTTCTTATAAATGGCTCTTAATCTGCCCTTAAGCCAGCCCTGAATTACTCTTTTAAGACCTGTGTCGCAAAAAAAAGGGCGATCCAGGATCGCCCTTGTTTATGCTGGCATAAATTATGCTAGTCGTGGAAAGGTGGCGACCTTGTGGGCCTCCCCCTTCTCTTTAGTGCGTAGCGGAACGGCCTGCAAATCCTTCAGATAAGTTTTACGCCAGTGGGTGATATCGTTCCTGCGTAATACCGCCATCATGTCGTTATAGCGGGAAATACGCTCGTTTAATGGCATGGTTGCGGCCTGGTTCAGGGCAGCAGCAACTTCATCGCGATCGTAAGGGTTCACAATCAGCGCAGAAGTCAGCTCATTGGCCGCCCCTGCAAAGCGAGACAGTACCAGCACACCAGGATCTTCCGGGTCCTGAGCCGCCACATACTCTTTAGCGACCAGGTTCATCCCGTCACGCAGCGGCGTCACTAACCCGATATCAGTCAGGCGGAAAATTTTCATCAGCAGCCGACGGTCGAAATGCTGATTAAGGTAGTACAGCGGTGTCCAGCCCAGGGTGCCATACTTGCCGTTAATCCGCCCTGCTTCCGTTTCCAGCTGGTGACGGATGTCCTGATAAGCCTGCACATCACCGCGTGAGGTCGGGGCAATCTGCGAATACCTGATTTTCCCGTGATGCTCCGGATAGTTTTCCAGCAGCGCCTCATAGGCGAGGAAACGCTCAGGCAAACCTTTCGAATAATCCAGACGCTCACAGGCAATAATATTTTTCGCATCACCCAGATCTTTCTTCATCGCCGCCATCTTCGGCGGCAACGGCCCTTCGGCCATCTCTTTGATACTGTCCGGCTCTATACCAATAGGGTAAACCTCAGTAGCAAAATGGTGGCCGAAGGCACAATGCTGTTTACCGCTGGTCTGCAATTGCGTCATCAGGGACAGAGACTCCAGGAAGGCTGTGCGGTCACTTTCTGTCTGGAAGCCCAGCAGATCGTAATCACACATCATTTCCAGCAGTTCATTGTGAGGCGGTAGCGCGTTGAATATTTCCGGGGTGGGGAACGGGATATGCAGGAAGAACCCGATGCGATTGGTCACGCCCAGCTTACGCAGTGCGGCAGCAAAAGGCAGCAGATGATAATCGTGGATCCACAGCACGTCATCAGGCTTCAGTAACGGCAGCAGGCGCTTCGCCAGCATGGTATTCACGTTACAGTAGCCATCCCAGGCTTCACGCTGGAAGTTTACCAGGTCAAGACGGTAGTGGAAGGCTGGCCAGATTACGGCGTTAGAAAATTGCAGATAATAAAGGTCATAATCATTTTGATTTAACCCGAACGAAGCATAGGTAACGTTATCCTGTTCAAACATATCCATTGCTTCGTCATCTTCACCAATCTCATTGATTTCGCCGTTCCAGCCAAACCACAGTCCACCGGTGGTTTTCAGCGCATCCATAATGCCAACGGTCAGACCGCCAGCACTGGCTTTTGACCCATCGGGTATAGCGATGCGGTTAGATACGACTACTAAGCGACTCATAACCATGACTCCTTACTGACGTTGATTCGTCTTGATCTAGTTGTAATAGTGTTTGCTCAAGCCAGTGGTAGACAGCTGGCACATCCGGCAACCGGTGTGCGGCAACGGTCTCACCCTCTCCCACTTTGATGGCTACACCGTCCATGGCATTGATAACGTTGAACCCGGCTTCATCGGTTAAATCGTCACCAATAAATACCGGAATTCTTCCGGCAAAAGGGGGCTGCTGCATAAATGCTTCAATCGCTGCCCCTTTATTCACGCCTTTCGGCTTCAGTTCCACGACACATTTGCCCGGTTGCAGAGCCAGCATCGGGAAACGTTCGGTCATTGACTGTGCCAGCGCCAGCACCTCCTGTTGAAAATGTTCCGCACGCCGATAATGCAGCGCGAAGGCCATTCCTTTGGTTTCAAGTTGCGTGTCCGGCATTTTAGCCATGGCTTCACTCAACAAGGCGGCGAGAGAACTGGCCACGTCATCCGGCAGTGAAAGGCGTTCAATCTGATTCTGAGCGTCACGGCGTTCTGCGCCATGTACGCCAGCCAGCGGGAAATGCAGAGGTGAGGCCAGGGCATCCAGTTCAGCCATCGGTCGGCCAGAAACCAGTGCCACCGCGCCCTGAGATAACTGACTTAAGCGGTCGAGGTTAGCGATGACCTGCTCAGGGATAAACACTTCATCCGGGCGGGACTGGATCGCCGCCAGCGTTCCATCCACATCAAAGAAAAATGCATAGCGTCCACTGGCGGATAACTGAGGCCAGGGTTCGTTCTGGATGTTCAAAGTATTCCTCCTGATTGAGTGTGTTACGGCGATACGTTCATCGGGCTTTTCATCAGTCCGACTCACGTTGGCGGGGTCAGATGGCGTATCTGATTCACCTACAACGCACGAGGAAACCGCAATAATATCAAGATAGAGTATAGACACCGATCCCGGGTTTGCCAGGAAATACGCGGCTTAAAGCCCATTTCCGGTTAGCCAGACTGTCAAATTTGCCGGAAAAAAGACATAGGAGAAAGGCGAAATATCGCGGGGAAAGACTCGGAAAAAGTAACAGTGAGTTGCCAGTGACAGAGGGGAGAAAAGGCACAGGCGGAGTTCCCTCCGCCTCGGGTCAGTTGCTCAGGCAACGGGCCTCATCCATAGCGCATTGACGTCTGTGTCTTTCCATACCCTGGACTCTTCCGGGCCGGTGATGCTGTCCCAGCAGAAGCGATCGGCCAGATCGACTATCTCAGGGGGAAGCGAGAGGTTAGTGGTCAGAGAATAGAACACGCAGACTTTAGGCTGCAACAGCGAGTCGCCAGCCTGTTCGGCCACCACGGCAATCCGCCCTGAGGCAAGGCGCACCAGCGATCCAACCGGATAAATACCCACCGCTTTTACAAAGGCGTAAAACACTTTGCGATCGAAATGTCCTTCCCAACTGGCCATCTGATGCATGGCACTGGCCGGGTTCCAGCCCTCTTTGTAGGGCCGGTTAGAGGTGACGGCATCATACACATCACAGACCGCCGCCATACGCGCCAGCAGCGAAATCTCTTTACCCTTGAGCCGGTGCGGATAGCCGCTGCCATTCACCTTTTCATGATGGTGCATGGCCACGTCGACCAGGTCTTCCGCGCCGCCGCTTCTTTCCAGCAGATCGGCGCCTGCCAGTGGATGCTGTTTCATGATCTCAAACTCGGCATCGGTCAGCTTGCCAGGCTTGTTGAGAATATCCAGCGGTATGGCGGCCTTGCCCACATCATGCAACAGCCCGGCTGTGCCTGCGCGCCGGACCTGTTCCTCTTCCAGCTCCAGCTGCCGGGCCAGAGAAACCATCAGCGCACAGACCGCAACCGAATGCAGATAGGTATAGTCATCATGCGTTTTAAGCCGCACCACGCTCAACAATGCCGCAGGATGGCGACTGATAGAGCCGCTGATCTCATCCACCAGCGGCAGTGTCCCGCCCGTGTCGATAGTCCGTCCGAGGCGGGCATCGCTGAACATGTCCATCACCTGCCCTTTAGCGTGCAGGCAGATGGCTTGCGCCTGTTCAACTTCTTCGTACATGCTTACCGCGCCACGCGTGGCGGTAGCCGGTTCTGATTGCTCGCCCGTGTCGTTTTGATCCGGCCCACGGCCTTTACTCAAATCTATCCAGACGTCTTTGATGCCGTTTTCGGCAATTACCTGAATCTGTACGTCGTCGGTCAGCAGCATGGCGTTACGCACCAGCGGATGTTTCAGCCAGAAAACCTCCAGCTTGTGCACATACATCCCGATGCGCAGCTCCTGTACCTGAATTCGCTTTATCATCTCCTGCCTCGTCTGCCTGTTCCTCCATTCAGCACTGGTATCGGCTCTGATGGTAAAACCTTCAATAGTTACTCCTCACGGTTATGGCATTTACTTAATTTTTACATTTACCCCCCCCGATCCCGGCGGGCAATGCGCCCTGGCTCCCCAGGGGCAGCTATACTGGTCTTTGCGTTTTACCAGGACGCCGATGTGTAACTAAACCGACGAAGAGGTGAAAATGCTGATCAAACGAAAAAGAACCCGAACCCATACTGAGGATCGCCATCTGGCGCTGGTACTGGCGACCACGGCAGGAACCCTGAACGCCATGGCCCTGGGTGCCTTTGGTTTTTTTCCTTCACATATGTCAGGGAACACCTCGCAACTCTCCTCCGAAGTGTCGACCTCTGATTTAAGTGACCTGCTGCTGCTGGCCTCCATCATCACCGCTTTTGTGCTGGGCTCCTTCACCTCGCGCCTGCTGGTCATCTGCGGCATCAGAAATACCCTCAGAACCATATTCAGCCTTATTTTGCTGCTTGAAGGCGTAATGCTGATCCTCGCTTCAATATTTGAGATCTTCTTCTATTCAGCAAAAAACAATCATGAAGCGGTGGTATTTTTAGGTTTCCTGATGGGGATCCACAATGCCACCTCAACTCAACTGTCCGATGGCCGGGTACGTTCCACCCACATTACCGGGACGCTGACCGATGCGGGTATTGCTCTCGGCTCGATCATGATGACGCTGGCCAGACGCGATCCCTCAAAGCAGGTCAGCGCTCAGCGAAAACAGTTTTTTACCCACTTAATCACCATCAGTTCCTTCCTGACCGGGGGCATTGCAGGCCTGCTGCTGTTTAAGCTGTACGGTTTCCATTCCATGATTGCCGTGGGGATTTTTCTGGTGCTTATCGCCTCCAGTGCTATCGCTCTGACGTTGTACACCGTGAAAAAAAGGGCCCTCTTCCCCCTGCGGGGATAAGCAGCAGCCGCTTTGAGATCTGCCTGCCGGATGGATTGCCCTGCGTTGCACGTATCACCCTGTCCCGGAGAGAAATTTTTCTCCGGGCAGCAGGGATCCCAGCCTGACGTTTTGGTTAAGGCAGCCCTTACCTGAGATTTCTCCGACTAAATTCCCTGCCTTTTCAGACGCTTTCCGGAATTTACTGGCAGATAACTTGCCCGAAAGCGCTTTTTACCGTTACTGTATATAAACACAGTGATATTGAGTAACGACCATGAGCATTTATAAACTGGCCGATAACCTTCCTTCTCTTGCGCTTCCCCTGTTTGTGGAGCGCGTTGCCTGCGGCTTTCCCAGCCCTGCCGCCGACTATGTGGAATCCAGGATCGATTTGAATGAGTTGCTGGTCAGTCGCCCCAGCGCCACCTACTTTATCCGCGCCGCCGGGAATTCGATGATCGAGAGTAATATTCACGACGGGGATCTGCTGGTAGTGGACAGCTCGCTGAAACCACGGCATGGCGATCAGGTGATTGCCGCCATAGATGGCGAATTCACCCTGAAGAAACTGCAGCTCACTCCCTGTATCAGGCTGCTGGCGATGAATCCGGACTACCCCGCTATCAGCCTTGATGGCGAAGAGGAGCTGAACGTGTTTGGTGTGGTGACCTATATCATCTATTCCGCCAGGTAAGCTTTATTCGATCGTAAGCCACAGCAAGCAGGCAATTGGTCACCACAGTGACTTCAGGTTTTTGGCAAAGTGCAGGCTCAGGCTCCCATCGCTTCAGGATTCGTCAGCAACCTGTAGTCACTCTGGTGACTTTAGCTTCCCATTACCTCCTTTCTGTGGCATTTTGGAAACAATCGTTTCCTTAGTGAGCTACTATGAATTCCTCATCTCTTACCAAAAGCCAGACCAAAGAGCGCGGCAGACCCAGAGCCTTTGATACGGATCTGGCGCTGGATAATGCGATGCTCCTGTTCAGACGCAAAGGCTTTCACGCTTCCTCTGTCGCAGAATTAAGCGAAGCGATGAACCTCACGTCCGGAAGCATTTACAAGGCTTTTAAAGATAAGCAGACCCTGTTTCTGCAGGTATTTGAGCGCTACACCTCGCAGCGGAATGCGTTACTGCTTCAGCGCCTTGCAAAGTGCCCCAACGGGCGTGAAAAGCTTGCGGAAGTTCTGCGCTTTTATCTCGAATCCGCCCGGGATGTGGAAGGAAGACGGGGTTGTCTGGTGGCGGGCAGCGCTACTGAAGCGCTGGATGAGCCGCTCACCGCGCTGGTGCAGCGTGCCGTGATGCGTAATAAGGGCTTTCTTGCCTCGCTGCTCACCGAAGGCCAGCAGGACGGATCGGTCTCCCGCAGCCTGAGCGTTGAGACCGCTGCAGAACTGCTTCTGTGCCTTACCCTTGGCTTGCGTGTGGCAGGTAAAATGCAAAATATCGCCGACCAGGAAGCCACCATAGTGCTGGCTATGAAACTGCTCGATTAAAAAATTTACCCATTTAGGAAATGAATGATTCCTAATTAAATGCCGGGGTTATCACCGGTCACCCAATGAGGTCTGTTATGAATACCAGAAACGACGCTGTAAAGACTTTATCCCTTCGCCAGGCTGAGGCACAACCCGCCGCGCGCCCTGTCATCGGGCTGGACGGCTTTAGCCACAGGTACGCCACCGTTGACGGCGTCAGGCTGCATTACGTGACGGGCGGAAATCCTGAGGGAGAAAGCCTGGTGCTGCTGGCGGGCTTTCCACAGAGCTGGTATGCCTGGCGAAAAGTCATGGCATTACTGGGCCAGACTTACCAGATTATTGCGCCGGATCTGCCAGGCCAGGGGGATTCTGACCGTCCTGAAAGCGGTTATGATACCTGCGCCCTGGCGGAGAAAGTTCACGGGCTGCTGAGCCTGCTCAAGGTGCAGCACTATTATCTGGCCGGACATGATGTCGGGGCCTGGGTTGCCTGGCCTTATGCTGCCCTCTACGGCAATGAGGTCAAACGCCTGGCCTTACTGGATGCCGGTATCCCCGGTATTACCCTGCCGGATGCATTGCCCGCCACGCCGGATAAGGCGTGGAAAACCTGGCACTTTGCCTTCCATACTATTCCGGATCTGCCAGAAGCGCTGATTGCCGGACACGAACGGGTCTACATTGAATGGTTTTTAAAAAGGAAAACCGCCTGCCCGGATGTTTTCTCCGCTGAGGAGATCGATGAATACCTGCGGGTGCTGATGCTCAACGGCGGCTTACGCGCAGGCCTGGCGTATTACCGTTCTGCCCCACTCTCCGCCGCCCGAAACAAGGAGCTGCAAGCCAGAGGGAAACTTAAAATGCCCGTGCTGGCTGTCAGCGCCAGTGAAGGATCTATTGCCGATATGGCCTCACCGCTGCGGCCTTTTGCTGAAGATGTGTCGGGCGTACTGGTGCCGCACTGCGGACACTTCCTGCCGGAGGAACAGCCTGAGGCGATTGCCAGCGAACTCAGCAAGTTTTTTATTCAGTAATCTGTTCTGAACGCGTCAGTCCCTCTGGCGCGCTCAGAAAAAGCATTCTGCCCTGCTGATAAATATTATTAAGCACCGGAAGATAATCCACCTTTACGCCCTCCCTGACTATTTTATTGCGCAGCCAGATAAGCTCGCCGGATAAATCAGCACTGAAGTTTTTATTGCACTGCGCGTTGTGCAACCACTTAAGTAAAAAACGGCTGGTCTGAGCGGGTGTAGTAATTAAAACCTGACGTTCATATATCCGCACTGCAATAATAATGCAGTAGTAAAAATGCAGGCGATTAAGTAATTCATTGCCGTTCATTTTTTTCAACCCTGTAAAGACGGATGGTACGACACGAATAAGCACCTGAGGTCTTATTTCCCCATCCTTACTGATTAATAAACTGAAGTGTGTGACTTAACTGAATGATTCAGCCTTCTTTCCCGGCTCTGAACTCCTGCCAGCGGATCACTGAATTGATCCCCATCCATGCCACCGGGTTGGGTGGAATGCGTTTCGGATCGGCCTGGCCGCAGTAGCTCTGTAATGAATCAGAGCGGGTTTGTGTGGCCAGTTCGGCTGTCATGATCCCTGCCAGGGTACTTTTCACCGTGCCCAGTCCATTTTCACAGCAGGCGGAAAAGAGATTTTCTTCAATTTCGCCAAACGCCGGGACGCTGTTTACGCTCAGACAGAGTCTGCCAGCCCAACTGTTTTCAAAAGGCAGGTTTTTCAGTTCAGGATGACGTGCATCCAGTGAAAGACGTTGCTCTGCCGCGATTTTTGCCACGCGCTCAGACGATACCCTGATACTTGGGTCGTAGGTGAACCTGGTACGAATAACAATGCGCGACTCCCCGCGATCGGTGGTAATTTTACGCAGCGTGGCCCCCATAGGATCGGCAGGCAGCAATGCCCAACTCTCCTGCCCGGTCCCCCTGCCGCCTGGGGCGTGACCATCAAAGCCCCGCGTCATAGAAGCGTAGGTAAAGATGTGCATTAACCGGCCTTTGAAGTGACCAAAATCTTCGATATGTCCATTTACCCCAAGAATAACTTTATCCGCCGTCACCGTGCCTTGTGGGGTAAAGGCGCGCCATTGTTTACCTGCCCGGCTCAGCTGAACCACCGGAGAGTGTTCATATAATGCTATTTTATTCGCCAGTCCGGCAGCCAGGTCGCGGATATATTGCGCTGGGTGAATCATTACCGCACCGGGCGTATAAAGGCCGTTGTGGTAATAAGCAGAACCGGTAATCTCTTTCATTTCATTTCGGTCTAAACATTTGTAGCTTTCGCCTATTTTCCCCAGGGATATGGCGTAACTGGCATTCATTTTTTCGCCGCGTTCAGAAGCCGAGGCATTAATTTTTCCGCTGGGATTAAAGGTCCGCGGCGACATGCCATATTCTTCCGCTGCATTACGGGCAAAAGCAATTGCCAGGCGGTTCTGGGCTATTTCAAAGGTGGTCGCCTCAGCCCCTCCGGTGGCATACTCCCCGGTAGAGAGGCTGTGGGGAACATCAATCATAAAACCGGAATTGCGTCCCGCCGGGCCGGTGGCGATTTCATGCGCATCGACCACCACAATTTTTTCTCCGGGACGCAGCTGTGCCAGCCTGCGTGCAGCGGAAAGACCGGCAAAGCCGCCGCCGACAATCAGCCAGTCGGCGTTGATATCCCCCGATAACGAATTAACAGGCGTGTTACGCTGGGAAATGGCTTCCCATCCCGATCTGCCGGTATCAACCGGCAAGCGGCGAATAATGTGGTTGCTCATCAGGCTGCTCCACCTTTCTGGCCTGCAGAAAGATCAATCCAGAGGGTTTTTAACTCAGTGTACTGATCGTGCGCATGGACTGATTTGTCACGCCCGCCAAAACCAGACTCTTTATAGCCGCCAAACGGCGTGGTGGCATCGCCTTCACCAAAGCAGTTAACGGTGACCGTTCCGGCACGGATGGCTTTCGATAGCGTCAGTGCATTACGCAGGTTACCGCTGTAGACCGAGGCTGCCAGGCCGTAAGGCGTGTCATTGGCCAGTTCAATCGCTTCTTCCAGCGTGTTGAAGGTGGTTACGGCCAGCACTGGGCCAAAAATCTCTTCCCTGAAAAGTTTGCTGTCGCGCGTCACCCCATCAATAATTGTCGGCTGTACATAAGCGCCCTGCCGGGTATCTCCACCAGATAAGATCTTCAGCTTTTCCAGGCGGGCCTGATCCAGGTAGCTGCTGACTTTGGCAAAATGCGTTTTGTTAATTAATGCACCGAGGCGAATGGTGGGATCCAGAGGGTCGCCCATTTTCCACTCATCCATCTGTGCCAGCATGGCTTCCAGCAGCGGCTTTTTGATGCCTTGCTGCACCAGCAGACGGGAAGTTGCTGAACAGTTCTCACCCATGTTCCAGAAAGCCCCGTTAAGAATATGGGCCGCCACGCTGGCGAGATCTTCTGCATCATCCAGCACCACCGCCGGGTTTTTGCCGCCGCACTCAAGCACCACCTGCTTGAGGTTTGACTCAGCCGCATAATGCAAAAAACGCCTGCCCGTTGCCGTTGAGCCGGTAAAGCTGACCATATCAATATCGGTATGCAGCCCCACGGGTTCGCCCACCTCTTTCCCTGTTCCGGTCACCACATTCAGCACGCCTGCCGGGAGGCCGGCTTCGAAGGCCAGTTCTGCTACCCGCAGCGCCGTCAGCGAGGTATCTTCTGCCGGTTTAACGATCACCGAACAGCCGGCGGCCAGTGCCGGGCCTATTTTCCAGGCCAGCATCAACAGGGGGAAATTCCACGGCAGCACGCAGCCCACTACGCCAACAGGCTCACGGATAATCATCGCCATCGCGTTATTGCCCACCGGGGCGGTCTGGTCATACAACTTATCGATCGTTTCTGCATGCCAGCGCAGCACATTCAGGGTTTCTGGCACATCAACCGTCAGGCACTCGTTGACCGGCTTGCCGCTGTCGAGGCTCTCCATCACCGCCAGTTCCTGACTTTGCGCCTCCAGCAGGTCGGCGAGTTTCAGCAGAACTTGCTTGCGTTCACCCGGCGACTGAAGACGCCAGCGGCCGTCATTGAACGCCTCGCGGGCGTGGCTTACGGCCAGATCCACATCGCGGGCATCGCAGGCGGCGATAGTGGTCAGTAGTTCTCCATTTGCCGGATTAGTGGTGGCAAAGGTTTTGCCAGACTGCGCCGGACAGGCGCAACCGTTGATAAAAGCCTGCTGGGGTAAAGTCAGGTTTTTGGCTATTAACTGATAATCAACAGAACTCATGGCCGCTCTCCTTACCCTACCGTAACGGCAGCAACGTTACGTTTTACATCGTCAATGACGCTTTGCAGCTTTTCCTTCTCCTGCTCAGCCAGCGGCAACAACGGTGAACGCACATCGCCAACCGGCAGGCCTTTCAGCTCGCAGCCATATTTAATCGACTGCACGAATTTCCCACCATCGAGGTAGTTCATCAGCGGCATCAGGGCAGCCATGATTTTGCGCCCCTTATCGAAATCTTTTTCCACCACGCAGGCTTCATAAAGGGCAACATGCTCACGCGGAATAAAGTTTGAACCGGCACACACCCAGCTGCGTGCGCCCCAGGCGAAGAATTCCAGCGCCTGATCGTCCCAGCCGCAGGCCAGTGCGATATGGGGGAACTTCAGCGCCAGCAGGTGCAGGTTGTTCATGTCACCGGAGCTTTCTTTGATCGCCACGACGTTGGGAGAACGGCTGACTTCCGTGAAATACTCCTCGCCCATGCTGATTCCCATGCGGCCCGGGTAGTTGTAAAGCATGACTGGCAGGCCCGCAGCTTTATCTACGGTCAGCGCGTGGTGGGCATTCTCTTTCTCAGTCGGGACGGCATAGGGAGGTGAGGTTACCAGGATGGCATCAGCTTTGATCTCTCTGGCATGTTTGGCGTAAAACACGGCATCTTCAGTGCGTGTAGCGCCCGTGCCCACAATCAGCGGCAGGCGATTGCCAATCACTTCACGCGCCAGCCCGGCCAGCAACGTGCGCTCTTCAGCACTCTGCGAATAATATTCGCCGGTAGACCCGCCGATAATAATGCCCTGCACCCGCGCTTCAATCAGCGACTCCAGCACATCTGCAAAACGCTTACGATCAATCTCACCTTCAGCGTTATAGGGGGTGACCGCAGGGGTTAAAATGCCATCGAATTTCATTACATCTCTCCAGGTTTTAATTTTCATCCCTTTTACTCCAGGGACCGGCAAGCCTTGTGGCGTTTGTTAAATATTTGCATGCAAAAAATTGCGCGGTCAACGTGTGCTATTTTTTTGCCCCTTCAGGAAATAAGACGGAAATACCCAACAATAGAATGTTTTAACTGCGTAAAATAAATTAACTGATAAATATCAGTGGTATACACCATTTAATTGGTAGTGATATTTTTCTATTATATTTTTTAAACCGATCACAATTCTCACTGATGACCTCGCCAACCCCGTTTACAGCGCCGCCAAATACGCTTAATCCTAATGCAGGGTTTTAACGGGATATTAACAATGACCAATAAGCCATCGCGCAATTTTGGTAAGAGGTTCAGGTGAAATGACACAGAAGAAGGCAACAATGATTGGTTTAATTGCCATCGTTCTCTGGAGCGCAATAGTCGGGTTAATCCGTAGCGTCAGTGAAGGATTTGGCGCGGTCGGTGGCGCAGCGTTAATTTACACGCTCAGCGCTGTACTGCTGATATTCACCGTTGGCTTGCCAAAACTCAGCACTTTTCCACGCGCCTATTTAATTTTCGGTAGCCTGCTGTTTGTCTGTTACGAACTTTGCCTGTCGCTCTCTCTGGGATTTGCCAATACCCGCACCCAGGCCATTGAAGTCGGCATGGTGAACTATCTCTGGCCCGGCATGACCATCCTGCTGTCGGTGCTGATCAACAAACAAAAAACCAGCCTGGTGATTATCCCCGGCCTACTGCTGTCGGTGGCGGGTATAGGGCTGGTACTTGGCGGCGGCAATGGATTTTCTTTCCGGGAGATGAGTGAAAATATTTATTCCAATCCCCTGAGTTACGGGCTGGCCTTTACCGGCGCTATCATCTGGGCGGTGTATTGTGTCGTCACCAGTAAAATTGCCCGTGGCTGCAATGGCATCACCCTGTTTTTTACGCTTACCGCCATGACGCTATGGATTAAATATCTCTCCGCGCCGCAGGTGCCTTTTAACGTCAGCCTGCACGGGATCATCAGTCTGGTCCTCGCAGCCTGTGCGATGGGATTTGGCTACGCGGCCTGGAATACCGGGATCCTGCACGGCAACGTCACCGTTCTTGCTACCGCCTCCTACTTTATTCCGGTGATTTCCGCCCTGCTGGCGGCCCTTATATTGGGTTCAGATCTCTCCGTCTCCTTCTGGCAGGGGGCTGCCATGGTCAGCTTCGGCTCTTTTATCTGCTGGTGGTCAACGCGGTTGCGTACTGCGGTAAATATCAAACAAGAAGTGTAATCACAGTGGCGGGGTAGGCTCCGGTAAATAACCCTTTTACGGACGCCCTCCCACTTATCCATAAACAGAAAAAAGACAGGGGCTGATATGTCTGCAACAGTTTCCATCGAAGATGTACCTTTGAACAGATTTCATAAAATATTAACTCTCCGCTCCGGGGGCGGGTCTTTCGTTGACGGTTATGTATTAAGCATTATCGGTATTGCCATGACCCAGGTTTCACCGGCTCTGGGCCTGACCGCATTCTGGGAAGGGATGATTGCCGCGTCGGCATTAATAGGGATCTTTTTTGGCGGATTCTTTGGCGGGCTTCTTACGGATAAGCTGGGCCGCCGCCTGTTATATTTCGTTGGCCCCACGCTGTTTATCGTCTGTTCAGTCAGCCAGTACTGGGTCGAAAGTGGTATCACGCTGTTTGTTCTGCGTTTTATGATCGGGGTTGCCGTGGGGATTGAATACCCGGTCGCCACCTCCTTCCTGGTGGAATTCTTACCTAAAAAATATCGCGGCCCCCGCCTGGCTGCACTGACCCTGTTATGGTTTGCAGGGGCGGCTACCGCTTACATTCTGGGTGAAGCGATCATGAATTTCGGCGGCGCAGAAGCCTGGCGATTAGCGTTATCCAGTACCGCCATCATTGGTGCGCTTCTGTTTATTATCCGTCTCGGCACGCCTGAATCTCCGCGATGGCTCATTGGTAAGGGCCGGCGGCAGGAAGCGGATCGCGTCATTAAACAGGTTTATGGCCCCGACTTTGGCCTGGCTAACCTGCCCGAACAGAGCGACGGTGTGAAACGTACCCTCAGCGATTTACTGCATTCCGGCTACGGAAAACGACTGGTTTTCATCAGCCTGTTCTGGACCTGTTCAGTGATCCCGGTATTTGCGGTATATGCTTTTGCACCAAGGGTGCTGCAGGCGCTGCATCTCAGCGGTAACTGGGCCTCTTACGGATCGGTGGCGATTACCATGCTGTTTGTGGTGGGCTGTATTATCGCCACGCGCCTGGTGAACACCATGGGCCGTCGCAGCCTGCTGATTCACAGTTTTCTCTGGTCCGGCATTGCACTGATGCTGTTGGGCTTACTGCGTGACGGGCCCTCCTGGGTTATCTTACTGATGTTTGGCGCTTACGCGCTGTTTATCGGCGGTGCGCAGGTATTGCAGCTGGTCTACCCCAATGAAATTTTCCCCACCGATATCCGCGCAGCCGCCGTAGGTATAGGGACGTCAATGTCACGCATAGGCGCGGCAGTAGGGACTTATCTGGTGCCGGTTTCACTGCAATCTATCGGTATCGGATCCACCATGTATATTGCCGCAGGCATCACGCTGGTTGGCCTGATAGTTGCCTGGATGCTGGCACCTGAAACCCGCTCTCTCGATCTCAATCAGGCTTCGGCACTCCCGGATACTGAGGAGACTCCCTCGCGTATTAGCCTGGGCGAACCGCGGAGAAATTATCCCTGACTGGGCCGGCTCCGTATGCCCGCATACGGAGCGCATTATGATTTCAGGAGCTGTTCAACTTCCCGACGGCGCTTACGGTAGGTGGCAGGCGTTTCGCCATACTGCTTACGAAACCAGCTGATCAGGTGCGAGGCGTCAGCAAAACCGCTGGCGCTGGCAATGGCATTGATGGTGTAACTGGAGTTCGCCATCAGCTTACGGGCATGTTCCAGCCTTAACTTACGCCAGTAAGCTGAAGCTGTTTCACTGGTTCCGACTATAAATGCGCGATTCAACTGACGGGCGGTCACGCCCAGAAAGTTGGCAAGGCTTTCCAGCGGGGTCGGTATGTCCAGGTGATGCTTCATAAATTCGATCGCTCTTATCACCAGATCGCTCTCATAAACCGCCTGTTCCCCCTCTTTCTCGCGACGTTTTTTGCTGGATTTTCTGCCCGGGTCTTCATCCACCAGCAGGTACTTCAGGCCTTTCTGCGCGCGGATCTCTCCGCAATGCCAGCGAATCAGATCGGCGGCTAAATCAATGGCTGTGCCGCCAGGGCAGGTGATGATGCCGCGGTCGTTGATATAGCTTTTATCAATAACCGGTTTTGCCAGCGGAAAACGCTGGCGGAACTCGTCACGGGTGGTGAAATGAATGGCAACCTGCCTTCCGTTCAGTAATCCGGCGTTGCCCAGAATAAAAGAGCCGCTGCAAAGCGTGATAATGGGTACTTTGCGCGCATGTAATTTGCGTACGGCCTCCAGCACGGAAGGCGGGGGATTACGCGTTTCCTGCAGTAATCCCCCCGCCAGCACCACATAATCCCAGTGCGCATCCAGATCCAACGGCGCCGTCGGCGTGACGGGTAAGCCACAGCTGGCAGTCACAGGCTGGTTATCCCAGGTCATCCATTCCCACTGACAAAAAATCTGCCGGCTGGTAAAGGATTCATCCGCAGCAAAACGCAGCGACTCCACCAGCCCGGCCAGAGAGATCAACGTGAAGTGATTCATCAGTACAAACCCCACACGCAAATCTGGTTTGATGGGGGGCACATCGGCATTTACCGCATATTGTGGGCACACGGGGATTCACTCCTGATCGCTCTCAGCTCTGTCTGGTCCGCCGGGCAGACCCTGTTTTCACGCCGGGTTAACCGGCATCTTTCGGCCAGTTAGCCAGCACCCTTTCCTGTAACTCTGCTGAGTAAGCCTCAGCGAAAGAGGAGTGGCGATGACGGCCAACAGGTTGCAGCGTATCGTAAACTATTTTTGGCCCGCGCCTGGCCTGATACTCTGCTTCTGTATAGCACTGTGGCAGACGCACCACAGGCTGGTCTTCGAACACCACACGGCGACCAGTAGGATGCACTCGTGTGGAAATGGCCCAGACCACATCCTTCAGTGACGTCGGGTCGATATCATCATCCACCAGGAATACTTTGGGAATAAATAACATCGCCCCGGTTTTGAACAGCACCTCTCCGACACGCTGAGCAAACTCTTCGCTGGAGAGGCCCGGCAACTTATCGCGCCAGTTTTCCGGCACAATCACCAGAAACCAGTGAACAGCAGCGCCTTCAGGTATCCATACCGTAGTGACGGGCAGTTGGGCAGCCCGCAGATGAGTCAGCGCATCAGCAGCGATCCCTATCGCCCAGAGAGTATGTGACTCATCAGCCGGACGCCCTGCCACCACCAGTGGCCAGATGGGATCGTCCCGGTAGGTGATCGTCTCAACATGGAAGGTTGGCTGTGCGGAAGAGCCGGTGCCCAGATACCCGCCATATTCACCATAGGGGCCTTCCTGGCAATCGCGGGTGAGTGAGACATGCCCTTCAATGACGATCTCGGCGCTGGCAGGAACGTCCAGATCGATGCTGACCGCTTTCACCAGTTCAACCGGTTCGCCCGCCAAAGTACCAATATAATCCACTTCATTGGCTTCAGCCGGGATTGGGATTCCGGAAACGCAGGAAATAGCGGGGGCCGGTCCCTGCACTAACGCGTAAGGCATAGGTTCGCCCTTCTCCACCCATTCGGCCCAGATCTGACCGATATGCTGGCTGGGGACCATCAGGCCAACCATTCTCTTCCCGTCGACCTTCATCACGCGGGCAATCGACCAGTTTACCCAGCGCCCGTCAGGGGTTTTAACAATCAGCGTTCCCCAGGTATTGGCGTACCGTCCGCCATCGTGCTCGTGGGCAAAGGGGATGGGAAACCGATCCAGAGTGGCTTCTTCGCCCTGCAGAATGTTTTGCTGGCAGGCAGCGGCAGAGGATTTAACCAGTACCGGAGGAATAATGGGAAGATGGCGTGCCGCTGACAGCGCATTGACGATTTCAGGGCCGGATGACTTTGCCGCCAGCCCCAGAGAAAGAGCGACCCGCGCATAGGGCATATCCGCATTTGAAGAGAGCGCAGCGGGCGCACCAAAAAGGCGGAAGCCGGCTTCCACACCCTGAATATTTTCAAACAGGGGAGCAGGCGACTGTATTTCATAACTACGGCGAGTGATGGCTCCCGGCTCGTAATCACCATCGACTTCGCGCCGGATATGCATGATGTCGCCCATCTCATCCAGCGCGGCAATATAACTTCTCAGGTCTTTAAAATAGCTCATCTGCTGTTCCTTTATGCCTTATTACCTCAAAAGCCCCCTTTCCCGTGACCGGGTCAGAACCGCTTTTCCACTACAAATCAGGCTGCTGCAAACCTTCCAGCCCTTCCCTACACCGGGCGATCGTGCTATTGTTTATACACGAACTGTTTGTGTTCAAACAATATCTATCTCACTTTTTTAGTCAGGGCAAACCATGGCAGAAAACACTGAATTAGTTCTGGCGGCACCTCTGTGGCCAAACGGCGCATCGGCGCTGATGCACCTGGTCCGTCGCGCAGGTCAACGCTCCACGGCCACCTGGTCGGCAACTGTGACTACCGGTTTGTCAGCGGTTCAGTACGCTATTCTGGTGGTGCTGGCTGAAATGGAGAGCTGCGATCAGCAAACGCTGGGAAGCCGGGCCGGATTTGATAAGGCAACGGGCACCTACGTTATCGATCGCATGACGCAGGCAGGCCTGATCGTCACAGATTCCGACCCGACTAACCGCCGCAGGAAACTGGTCTCCCTCACCCCGGACGGGCAGAGCATGCTGGAGAAAATGACCGGCGAGGCGCAGCAGGCGGAGGCTTTACTCACCGCTCAGATGACCGTGGCAGAGATTGCAGATCTCAAACGCCTGTTAAGTAAGCTGACCGGGGTGCAGGACAGAGCAGAAGCGGACAGGATAATGGGGAAGTAACCCTCAGTTGCGCCCCGCACTGCCGCACATTCTGATTTTATCCTGCCCCCCTTCTTCATCGCTTTTTTGCCAGGCTCCAGATAATCACGGGGATCGCTGGAACCTGGGTTTTCCCGCAAAGGCCCCACTCTTAACAAAATCTGATGAGAACATCGGGGATGTGAGCCTTAGCATGTTTTTTTTACTTTCACGGCGTGATAATCGCGCTTTCAGATTTTCGCCACTATCCATTAATCTTCTGAACGATTAGGGTGTGAGCAGCTTAAGCGGCATCTCCCGTGAAGAGCATAAAATCAGCATGGCGCACTTTTCTTTGTCCCGGAAAAGGGATGCATACATTATTCCTTGTTACCTGTAGGTAACCCGTTCCTTCCAGTGAAACGGGCCGTTTTGTCTGGCCTGCTAAGCCGATCCGTCATCCGGTACCCATGAGTGCTGCTGATGACTTGCGCGTCCAATTTCTGAACCGAGGTTACCTATGTCACAAACTAATGACTACCGCGCTGTCCGCCTTGAATCTCTTTTTCAGGCCGCCGTCAGCGATTTTGCCGTGTCCGAAACGGCTGCTTCCGCGGCCACCAGCCGCAGTTCACTGTCTGATACTGTTACGTTAACGGAAAATACCAGCAGCGCTGTGCTGGCAGCGGAAAGCACCCTCAGTGCGCCAGTGCTGCATACTTTTGCCGCCGCCGCACCGGATACTGATGCGCCAGCGGCGCTGAGGCCTTATGAACCGATCGCCGCTGACGGCATAATCGCCGCCTGGGAAGCAGGCAAGACTATACACCTGCGCGGCCAGGCCCCCGGTGAAGCAGGATCTACGGTGACCCTGGCCTTCAACGATCAAAGCTGGGTAAGCACGGTGAACAAGTGGGGCTACTGGAACGCATCAATGCCGCCTGCGGTACTAAAAGGCCTGGAGGATGGTAATTACACTCTGAAGCTCACGATTACCGATAAAGCAGGCAACAGTACCGATACTTCAGTGGATTTCGGCGTCTATGTTGATAAAACCCTCAAGCCCACAGTCACGGTCGATGCTGTAAGCGGTGATAACGCGGTTAACGTAGCGGAAAGCATTTACGGGGTGGATATCAGCGGCACCTCAACCCATATGGCCAGCGGCAGTAAGATCATCCTGAAGCTGGGCACCACCACCGTTCTCACTTCAGCAAACAGTGATGGCAGCTGGACAGGTCACTTCAGCGCCGATCAGCTGCACGCTCTGCAGGATGGCGTCTATGGCCTGGCTGTCACCGCGGTCGATCCTAACGGCAAAACCAGTACCGTGACTCACGACATGACGCTGATCACCCATATGAGCAGCGTCCCTTCGATTCACTTTGATAGCGTCACTGCTGACAACGTGATTAACCTTACCGAAAGCCAGCAGGATCTCCTGTTCAGCGGCTCGCTCTCTGCCATTGCAGCAGGTCAGGAGCTGGTGCTTAAAGGCGCCGACGGTAAAGAGCATCATGCGACGATCGATGCGCAGGGGCACTGGCAACTGCTGGTTACTGCCGCCGATATGCCGGGCTTTATCCAGAATGGTGAGATCCATGCGTGGTACTTTGACGGCGCTAAAAATTACACCGACATGACTCATGAGCTGAATATCGTCACAGGATTTATTCCGGTGTATTGCGAGATGGATATTGGTGGCGACATGACGCTGAATTTCCAGGAGGCGCAGAAGGATTTGAGTTTCTATATGGAAGGCGTGAATGAACTGGAGATCAACGGCAAAACCTATCAGCCGGATCACGGCATGATCACTCTACCCAGCGCCGATCTGCTTGAGCTGGCAGAGGGCCCGGTCACCGCTAACGCACACCGCTGGGATGAATATGGCAATACCGACACGCGCACGCTGACCGATTTCTTCAACGTGGCAACCCATAACCTGCCGACGCTGACGCTGAATACGCCGTTTGATGACAAAGTGATAGATGCTGATGACGTGAATACCTGGCATCTGCTTCAGGGCAGCTCGACCCATCTCGATCAGGGCAGCATTGTTACCCTGACGCTGGGCGATCAAAGCTACAGCTCGACGATCAAGGCCGACGGCAAATGGGCGCTGACCATTCTCGCCGGAGAGCTGGCGCCGCTGGATGACGGTGATTATGCGCTGAAAGTCACCGCCCATGACAGCGCCGGGAATACTGCCTCGGCCAGTGAAAATGTCACGGTGGCCTCACATTCGACCCCGTTAAATATGGATGAGCTGCTGGCGTTTTACTCGCCTGTAACAGAGAGCGATACGGCTGGCATAAGTACGGTTGCGGCTTCTGTCGGGGATCATGAGGCTGCTGCTGCGGTTTCTGCTCCGGCTACCTCAATCGACAGTAACCTGGTGGCCGATTCGCCCTACACGCTCGCTGACCATCTGTTACAGCACAACGCAGTGCTGGTTTAAGCTACCGGTTCAGAAAATCCGTATAGCTGACCTGCCAGAGCAGACCTCTCTGCTCCGGCTTAACAAGCCAGCCTGTCGCAGGCTGGCCTTTCCACAAATCTTCCCCTCTTCATCTTGATCCTCCGGCCTGCTGAAATATACTGTATATAATCACAGTTAAAAAGGAGGCCTTTATTATGTCAATTATCCCTCAGTCCACAGGCAAAACCTCATGTTTGCCCTTGTAGACGTCAACAGTTTTTATGCCTCTTGCGAGACGGTATTTCGTCCCGACCTGCTGGGGCGTCCAGTGGTGGTGCTTTCCAATAACGATGGCTGTGTCATTGCCAGAAATGCGGAAGCCAAAAGGCTGGATATCAAGATGGGGGCACCGTTTTTTAAGATGCGCGAAGAGATCCAGCGGCACAACGTGGCGGTGTTCTCTTCCAATTATGCCCTCTATGCCGATATGTCAAACCGGGTAATGACCACGCTGGAAGAGATGGCGCCCGCAACAGAGATTTACTCCATTGATGAAGCCTTTCTTGATGTCACCGGTATCAGTAACTGCATGTCGCTGGAGGCGTATGGCCACCAGGTGCGGAACCGCATCTGGCAGGATATCCATTTGCGGGTAGGCGTGGGGATTGCGCAAACCAAAACCCTGGCCAAGCTGGCTAACTTTGCCGCCAAAAGGTGGACTAAAACCAATCATGTACTGGATCTCTCCTCTCCTGACCGCCAGCGTAAATTAATGGCTTTACTGCCTGCCGCAGAAGTCTGGGGCGTGGGCCGTCGGCTGTCGAAGAAGCTGGACGAATTAGGGATTAAAACGGCGCTGGAACTGGCCGACAGCCCGGTAGCACTGATCCGTAAACATTTTGGGGTAGTGCTGGAGCGCACGGTGCGGGAATTGCGCGGCGAATCCTGCCTGCATCTGGAAGAGATGACCTCAGCCAAACAGAATATCCTCTGTTCTCGCTCGTTTGGCAGCCGGATTACCGAATATCAGGATATGCATGAAGCCATCTGCAATTATGCCGCGCGGGGTGCGGAGAAACTGCGTGGCGAGCGGCAATACTGCCGGGAAATCAGTGCCTTTATCCGCACCAGCCCGCACGATCCGGCGCACCCTTATTTCGGCAATGCCGCCAGTTGTAAACTGCTGACGCCCACTCAGGACAGCCGCGACATTATCAATGCCGCCATCCAGTGCCTGGATAAAATCTGGCGCCCCGGCTATCGCTATATGAAAGGCGGCATTATGCTGGGGGATTTTTTCGATCAGGGTGTGGCGCAGTTGAATCTGTTTGATCAGTTTCAGCCCAAAGCCAACAGTGACAAACTGATGGAGACGCTGGATATGCTGAATAAGTCAGGAAAAACAAAAATCTGGTTTGCCGGTCAGGGGATCCAGAAAACCTGGTCAATGAAGCGTGAGATGCTTTCTCCGGCTTATACCACGAGGTTTTCTGAGCTACCGATAATCAAATAAATTATAGCCTTAAAGAAAATTAATTAAGCTTTACTGCCATTATCGGCCAGCAGCATTACAAATGATTAAACCCGGAATATCGGGCATCAACCAGACAGCCCCGGCTAACAGACGTTAGCGATAAAGGAATAAATACGGCAGTTCATTTTACAGCCGGTGGCTCACAGCGCTAATCCGCTGCCTGGCACCGTAGCTATAATGAAAAACAGGTGCGGAAGGCGCACCGGCAGATACTATGAGGTGAAGGTTTGATTAAATACTGCGTGTTTTAC
This sequence comes from Erwinia sp. E_sp_B01_1, assembly GCF_036865545.1. Taxonomy (NCBI): domain Bacteria; kingdom Pseudomonadati; phylum Pseudomonadota; class Gammaproteobacteria; order Enterobacterales; family Erwiniaceae; genus Erwinia; species Erwinia sp. E_sp_B01_1. The sequence goes on from NZ_CP142208.1 coordinate 2,789,425, forward strand.
CCGGCAACTGAAAACGGTCACTTTGATCACGACTACTACCGCGACGTTCACTTGCCGCTGATTAAAGAGAGAATGGGCGATCTGCTGCTCTCTTACAGCATCGATAAGATCCTCTCAAATCCTGACGGTTCCCCTGCTCCCTATGTGGCGGCTTGCTACCTTGTGTGCCACTCGGTGGAAGATTTGCAAAAAGGCATGGCTGACCACGTGGATGAAATCGTCGGAGACGTGAAAAACTTCACCAATATCACCTCGGTGAAGTGGATTGCCGAAGTGGTTGTGTAACCCGCCGCTTCAGGCATAAAAAAACCGGCCACCGGGCCGGTTTCTTTTTAGCAGGAGGTCAGACTACAGCAGCTTCTTCTCGGCAAGCTCAAGCGCGAAGTAGCTGAAAATCAGATCGGCCCCGGCGCGCTTAATGGCACCCAGGCTCTCCAGCACCACATCACGTTCGCTGATAGCGCCCGCCTGTGCGGCAAACTTGATCATCGCATACTCGCCGCTCACCTGATAAGCCGCCAGCGGCAGGTCAGTATGGTCACGCACGTCGCGGATAATATCCAGATAAGCCCCGGCAGGCTTCACCATCAGCGCATCAGCGCCTTCGGCCTGATCGATCAGGGATTCGCGCAGCGCTTCGCGGCGGTTCATCGGGTTCATCTGGTAAGTTTTACGATCGCCCTTCAGCGAGGTGCCCGCAGCTTCACGGAACGGGCCGTAGAAAGATGACGCGAACTTAGTGGAGTAGGACATGATTGCCGTGTCGGTAAAACCGGCGGCATCCAGCGCGTGACGAATTGCCGCCACCTGGCCATCCATTGCCGCTGAAGGGGCAATAAAGTCCGCACCGGCATGCGCCGCAGCAACAGCCTGCCTGCCCAGGTTGATCAGCGTGGCGTCATTGTCCACGCCGTGATCGTGCAGCACACCACAGTGGCCGTGCGTCGTATATTCACAGAAACAGGTGTCGGACATCACAATCATTTCCGGCACCGTCTCTTTGCAGATCCGCGACATCCGGGAAACCAGGCCATTTTCCTGCCAGGAATCGCTGCCGTCAGCATCGGTATGGTGCGAAATACCAAACGTCATTACCGAACGGATCCCGGCTTTAGCGATGCGTTCAATCTCATACGCCAGCCGCTTTTCGGGAATACGCACCACGCCAGGCATCGCCTGGATAGCTTTGTAATCATCAAGGCCTTCCTCAACGAAAATGGGCAGAGCCAGATCGTTGATGCTCAGTGATGTTTCCTGAAACAGGGTGCGAAGGGATGGGGTCTGGCGCAGACGTCTTGGACGTTGGTTCGGCGTATAACTGGACAAAACAACCTCGGTTTAGCGGAGAATCACCGGCGAATAACCGCGCCAGTGAGAAAAGAAAGTGAGTCCGTTAACAGTATACCTCTGAGCGCCTGCTGACAATGTTTGCGGCCCCCGCCCCGCTGATTACGGCACAGAATGTCTATGTGGCTGAAAGTTTTCAACAGCATATCCTCCCGGTTCGCTTTTAGCGTCCATACTAAGTGGGGTTATAGCAACAGGAGTAATGATGGGATTTCTTGGCTGGACCGCCGCAACGGGCGGACTTTTATTATTGATGTCACTGGCTTCGGGCTGGATAAACCGCGGCCCGGTGACCGCATTTGCGTTATATCTGGCGGCAGGCATTATCTGCGGGCCGTGGGTGTTGGATCTGTTAAAGGTGGACATTGCCGCCCATCCTGAAGTGGCTAAAAACCTCACTGAAATTGCCATGGCGGCCTCGCTGTTTATCACCGGGCTCAAGCTCAGGCTGCCCTTGAGAAGCCAGGGCTGGCGCATGGGGCTGCGCCTGGCATTTCCTGGAATGCTACTGACCGTGGCAGGCGTGACGCTGGTTGCCCACTATCTCACCGACTTGTCCTGGACGCTGTCACTGGCGTTTGGCGCGATTGTTGCGCCCACTGACCCGGTGCTGGCAAGCCTGATCTCGGTGAATGACGCCAGGGATGACGATAACCTGCGCGTGTCGCTCTCCAGCGAGGCGGGAATGAATGACGGCACCGCCCTTCCCCTGCTGATGCTGGCCGTGATGCTGCTGACCACGCAGGGCGACTTCACGCTGGTTGATTTCGGGCAGTGGGCGCTGATTGATGTGGTATGGGCGATAACCGGCGGGCTGGGAATTGGTTTTGTACTGGGAAGATTCGTTGGGCAATACATTACTCATCTGCGTCATACGTATCAGGATGTGGCGCCGAACGACTTCCTGGCACTGGCGCTGATTGCCCTGAGCTATGCCGCCGCTCAGGCGCTGGATGCTTCAGGCTTCCTGGCCGCCTTTGCTGCCGGTGTAGGGCTGCGACGCGCCGAAATGCGGGTGATTTACCGTCAGCCAGCGGATGATTTCAAAGACAGCGAAAATCGTCCCCCCGCGGAAGTGCTGGTTAATCCGCATATCCGTCATGAGGCGGGTGAAACAAACCCGGCCAGCACTGTGGGTCTGGTGGTGGGCGATGCCCTCTCCTTTGGTGACACGGTTGAGAGGTTATTTGCCGCCGGGATAATTATCGTGCTGGGTGTGACGCTGGCTCATCACTGGGACCCTCAGGGGTTGTTGATGGCAGCCTTACTCTTTGTGGTGATCCGCCCTGTGTCGGTATGGATAGCGACGATGGGTATGCAGGCACCGCGAGCACAACGCCTGATTATTGGCTGGCTGGGCATCCGGGGGATTGGCAGTATCAACTACATTGCCTGGGCTTACACTCATGGCGCAGGCGGGGGTGAGGTGACCCGGATGGCTGATATGGCCTTTACGCTGATTGTGGCCAGCGTGGTGGTTCATGGCGTGTCCGTCACGCCGGTGCTGAACTGGCGGCAGGCAAGGATTGCCGCCAGGCAGAAAGATCAGGACTAAACCGGGGCGCCGCACTTAACCGATATTTTCGTTGTGCGGTGCCTCAAAACCCCGTGGGCTCTCTTTCAGCAGATAGCTGTTAAGGATGTTGTGTTTAATCATAATCCGCAGAATACCCAGGAACACCAGGAACTCTGACAGCACCAGGGAGCTGGCTGCACCGATAGCGCCAAATTTCCACGCCAGCAGGCAACAGATGGGAATATTGATCAAGCCAACAATAAACATCACATGCATACGCTGCTTAGCCAGCCCGTGCGGGATAAGGATCTGTAACCCGGCCGGATAGCTGACGTTACCGAAAATAAACCCACAGACCATGACCCGCAACACGTTAGCCGACTCATGGAAGTCCGGTCCCAGCAGGATCCTGACGATAAAATCCGCAAAGAAAAAGGTGAACACCACAATAAACAGGCTGATGCCGAAGGAGCAGGTAATGCTTTTCCGCGTTGCGTGGATGACCGCATGGGGATCCTTATGGAACAGATAGCTCACGCGGGGGAAGAAGGCATTACCGATCTGTTCAGGCAGAGTGTTGGCGGCTTTCTTCAGGCGATCGGCACCGTTATACAACCCAACCATGTAGTTGGTGGTCATGCTGGCCAGAATTAACACGTTGATGTTGTTGAAAAGATTAGCTCCGGCAATCGCCAGAAAAACATGCAGGCTGTCTTTGATCCGCTGAACGATCTGCCGTGGTTCGAAGCGGTAGAAGCCAATCACCTTCATGGTGACCACAAAATAAAGCGTGATGACGGCGGTGATGGTCGCGGTAACGCCGGGGATCAGCGCCGCCAGCCAGGTATCCTCGGGGGTTTTCACCAGCAGAAAAGTCAGTGGAATAGAACAGAACTGCCCGATGGTGGAAATCAGCGCTGTTTTACCAAGTTTTTCAAAACCCTGCATCAGCCAGCCAAAGGACATCAGTTGGCCGTAGAGCACCAGCGAGTTGGCGAGGACGATATAAAAGAGGTTATGCCAGCGGGGATTAAACCAGGTCACCAGCAGCAGGATCGACAGGGTGAAACTTCCCAGGATCAGCTTGGCATTAAAAGTGGACCAGAAAAGCTGGGTCACCTTCTCTTTATCTTCACGGTGTTGGGCAATATCTTTCGTGGTGTAAACGTTGAATCCCCAGTCTGAGATAGTACTGCAATACATGACGCAGGCCAGACCCAGTGCCAGCACCCCCATATGTTCCACCCCTAAAACGCGGGCCAGGTAGGGTAAAGTCACCAGCGGGAAAATAAAGGAAGCACCTCTGAGTCCTAACAGGGAAAAAATATTAATTACTAAACTTCTGTCAAATACCTTAGCCATCAGCCCTTAACCTTTTCTGGATGTCGTCATACCGCGCAGATGCTGCCTGACTGGTATCAGATTAGAATATAATTCCGGCCTGCTTAAAAGTAGCCAGTAAGAACTGAGCCTGGTTTCAGACTTTTCCCGAACCAAATCGTCAAATGCGAAACAGCATTAAACATGCTGTAATCAAAAAATAATTCATAATTAATCAGGTAGTTGAATGAGTGAGTGCAAAGGGATCTGCACGATTCAGTCAGGACTAATAAACAACAACTGTTTGACGAAATCAATCAACCATTAATAAGAGGCAGCTTATTAGGATTAATACCAGTAAAATCTGGTGCCCGGCAAACCTCCCTGCATTTTATAATGCGGGTGCGACGTCTGACGGGGTATAACATTAGCGGAAAGATGTTAATAAATATTAATTAGTCCATATTGCTGATGTATTAAACCGCGCGGGTTATTTATTTCACTGAATGATTTTTTTCGCCACGCCTGAACTGTCCTTGCTTAATTCAGGGTTGAATACCCTGACAATTTCCGCCCTCATCCTGCAACTGTTGCAGATTAAAACAGATGAAATCTGCCGTCCGTGGGTTTTAAACATCTGCCTCGTTAAACAGTGCCCTGATTTCATCCGGCCTTGTTCCGCACAAAATTAATGGGTTACAGCGATATGACTGATGCCGGACTGCCTCAGGATAGTTAAACCTGCTTCATGAATTCAGCCTCTCTTCACAAATATTTCGCCATAAAACCGGCATGGCGCACGATATCAGCCCAGGAAAAAAGACAGAAATGAGTTTTCTGCTAGCCTCAAGTGAGGGTTATGGCAGTATTTTCAGGTAGATCGGGTTGAAAAAAGATGAAAATTACCAACAGCTTTCGTGTGCATTTTGTCCGTGAGATCCTTGTTCCTGTAGTGCTGGTGTTGGTAATCACCTTTATAGCTGCGAGCCTGACCGTCGTGTGGGCCACCGCGAAAAGTAATGCCAGCGCCGCTGCTCAGCAGCAACAGATAATAAAAACTTCACTTTCTCAGAGCCTTGACGAGATGATCAAACAGCATCGTAGTCTGGCACTGTGGCAGCCGCTTGCCCGCCGTATGGCAAGAGCCAGTGTGGACACGCCCTGGCTGAACCAGAATGTGGGCTCCTGGCTCTCCACGATGTTTGGTCATCAGCTGGTCTATATCCTTGATGCGCAGAATCAGCCGGTGTACCGCTGGGAGAATGGGCAGAACGTTGAGCCCTCCCGGTTTGCCCACCTTCGCCAGCCGGTAATGGCCTTCAAGGAAAAGCTCCGCGCGCCCTATACCAGTCAGGATGGCCACCCTGAGGTGATCGACTTTACGCTGATTGATAAGCGCCCTGCCGTGCTGGCCCTGGGCACGCTGGTGGGTGAAAGTGGGCAAAACAGCCCCTATACCCTGGTCAGCGTCAAATATCTCGACGACAGCTATCTGACGTCGCTTTCACAGCGCAGCCTGCTCAAAGATTTACGCTATACCGATGGCAACCCTGTGGAGAACGGCGCTAACTATCTGCTTACTAACCACAGCGGCCAGCCGCTGGGGCATCTCTCCTGGCAGCCCGACAAACCGGGCTCGGGCATGCTGAAGGTGATTGGCCCGGCAACTTTCATTGTCGTGATGATTATCACCCTGATCTGCATGGTAATGCTGCGGCGTTTGTGGCTCTCTTCTTTGAAGCTCTCCCAGTCGATGCTGCAACTCAGCGCCAGTGAAGCGCAGGCACAGCATCTGGCTTTTCATGATGTGCTCACCGGCTTGCCCAACCGCGCCCTGGTGGAGGAACGGCTGACCCAGACGCTGGGCAGATTAATGCGCAGCGATCAACGTATTGCCCTGCTGCTGCTGGATCTGGATCGGTTTAAGCTGATCAATGACACCTATGGTCACCATGCCGGGGATGACCTGATTATTGAGGTCGGACACCGGGTGAGCGAACTTGTCAGTGAACGTGACACGGTAGGCCGACTGGGCGGCGATGAGTTTGTGGTGATCATGGATGCTGTGACTTCTCCGCGGGATATTCAAAAGCTGTGCGAACAGATCATTGAGGCGCTCTCACGTCCCTTTACGCTGCTGGGTAGCGATACCTGGATTGGCGTCAGCATTGGCGTAGCCGTGGGCCCGGACGACGCCGTGGATCGCTCAGAGATGATGCGTAAAGCGGATATCGCCCTGTATGAAGCCAAGAGCCAGGGACGCGGTCAGTATCAGCTGTTTGAACGGGCAATGGATGAATCGGTGAAAACCCGTCAGCAAATTGCCGCCGATCTGCGGCTGGCAATGCAATCCAAAAAAGATCTGGCCGTCTATTACCAGCCGCTGATGGATATCTCCGGCCATAAGATCGTGGGGCTGGAAGCGCTGATGCGCTGGAATCACCCGGTTCATGGCCCTATCTCTCCCGGCGAATTTATCCCGCTGGCGGAAGAGATGGGGCTGATTATTCAGATTGGCGAGTGGGTGCTGCGCGAAGCTTGTCGGGTGTCGCTGGCCTGGCCGGAGTTGACCATTGCGGTCAACGTTTCTCCGCTACAGTTCCGCGCTGCCGGTTTTGTTGAGCGCTTCAAAGCTATAGTAAAACAGGAGAAGACCCTGACCACCCGCATCGAACTGGAGATCACCGAAGGCGTGCTGATTGAGGATGAGAAAGGCGCACAGGAAACCATGCGAAAACTGCGTGAGGCCGGCTTCCGTATTGCCCTGGATGACTTTGGCACCGGCTATTCAAGCCTGAACTACCTGAGCCATTTTTCGGTGGATAAAATCAAGATCGACCGCTCTTTTACTCAGTCACTTGGCGTCACCGAAAACTCAATGGCGATCATTGAATCCGTGGTCAGGCTGGGCCAGGCGATGGGCCTGACGGTGACGGCGGAAGGCGTGGAAACTCAGGGGCAGATGGACGCGCTGGCCGTAGCAGGCTGCAACCAGTTACAGGGTTATCTCTTTTCTCAGGCGGTGCCTGAGGAGCATATCCTGGCATTACTGGCACAGAAAAAAGCGGGCTGAAGGGATGGCGCAGCCTGCCGGCTTTTAATGGAGTAAGAAAGGGCCGTAAAAACGGCCCTGTTGAGGAGGGATCAGAAGAAGCCCAGCGGCTGCACGCTGTAGCTGACCAACAGGTTTTTGGTCTGCTGATAGTGATCGAGCATCATTTTATGGGTTTCACGGCCAATCCCGGATTTCTTGTAACCGCCAAAGGCCGCATGTGCCGGATAAAGGTGGTAACAGTTGGTCCAGACGCGTCCGGCTTTGATTGCCCTGCCCACGCGGTAGGCCCGGTTAATATCCCGAGTCCATACCCCCGCCCCCAATCCGTAGATAGAGTCGTTGGCAATCGCCACCGCTTCCGCTTCATCTTTAAAGGTGGTGATGCCCACTACGGGCCCGAAAATCTCCTCCTGGAATACCCGCATACTGTTATTGCCTTTCAGCAAAGTAGGCTGGATGTAGTATCCGGTCGAGAGATCGCCTTCCAGCTTCTCTATGCCACCGCCAATCAGCACTTCAGCCCCCTCTTTCTGTGCAATCTCCAGATAAGAGAGAATTTTATCGAATTGCTGCTGCGAAGCCTGCGCCCCGACCATGGTATCGGTGTCCATAGGATCGCCGCGTTTAATGCTCTTCACGCGTTTCAACACCGCTTCCATAAAGGGCTCATAAATAGACTCCTGCACCAGCGCGCGGGACGGACAGGTACAGACCTCCCCCTGATTCAGAAAGCCCAGCACCACGCCTTCGGCGGCCTTTTCAATAAAGGACGGTTCGGCCTGCATGATGTCCTCAAAGAAGATGTTGGGTGATTTGCCGCCAAGCTCCACGGTTGAAGGGATCAGGTTTTTCGCTGCCAGCTCAAGGATATGGCCCCCGGTGGCAGTGGAGCCGGTAAAGGCGACTTTCGCAATACGTTTATTGCCCGCCAGGGCTTCACCGGCTTCACGGCCATAACCGTGGATCACGTTCAGCACGCCTTTTGGCAGCAGGTCGCCAATCAGCTCTGCAAACAGGGTGATTGAGAGCGGGGTCTGTTCAGCGGGCTTCAGCACCACGCAGTTACCCGCCGCCAGGGCCGGGGCCAGCTTCCAGGCTGCCATCAGCAGCGGGAAATTCCACGGGATAATTTGGGCAACCACGCCCAGCGGTTCATGGAAGTGATAGGCGGCGGTAAACTCATCAATTTCTGCCGCCGTCCCCTCCTGAGCGCGCAGGCAGCCAGCGAAGTAGCGGAAGTGATCCACCGCCAGCGGCAGGTCAGCGGCCAGGGTTTCGCGCACTGGCTTACCGTTGTCCCAGGTTTCATTAACCGCAATATATTCCAGGTTCTCTTCCAGCCTGTCAGCGATTTTCAACAGCGTCAGGGAGCGCGTCTGCACAGAAGTTTTCCCCCAGGCTTCTGCCGCCGCATGGGCTGCGTCCAGGGCTTTTTCCACATCCTCTGCATCAGAGCGTGGGAAATCACCAATCGTTGACCCGTTGATGGGCGAGGTATTGGAGAAATAGGCCCCGTTCACCGGCGGCACAAACTCACCATTAATAAAGTTGCCGTACTGTGATTTCAGGGTAATCAGGGACTCTTTATTACCGGGATAGGCATAGCGCATCATCGTTCTCCTAGGGTCAATTCGCCAGGGCGAAATTAACAATCAAATAACTCAACATTAACAATATGACTGAAACTGAGCATGTCAGATTGTCAGCGTTGAAACTGTGATCGGGACGCCAGGATAGAGGCACAAACGAGGGGCAGTAAGCCGGTCAGGCGAGCTTGCTGGCCTGACTGTGCTGCTGCCAGAAAGCGCGCAGTAGCTGCCGGGAAGCGGCTGGCTCCTGCTGATGCGTCATCAGGCTGCTCAGCGGCTGCTGACTGCTTTGCAGGCAGGCCGTCATGATCGCACCGGTAAACTCCGGATGAAACTGTACGGAAAGTGCCTGCGGGCTGTAGCGGATAATCTGGCACTCATCCAGCGCCGACGTTGCCAGCACCCGGGAACCGGGCGGAGCCTGAAGCACCGTCTGACGATGAGAAAGCCAGGCGGAAAAATGCACGGGCAACTGGCTTAACAGAGGATCTTTAGCGCAGCACGCCGTCAGCTCAAGGGGCTTCAGACCCCGCTCCCAGCCTCGCGGATTATCATCCACAATCCCGCCAAGCGCGTAGGCCATCAGCTGATGGCCGTAACAGACCCCCAGCAGCGGCAGCGACTGCTCAACCGCGCTGCGGATCCAGGCAGCGGTACGCTCGCTCCATTCTGCATGGTCCGTGACCATTGCCCAGGAGCCGCTGAGGATTGCTGCCGCAATCGAGCCTGGCTCCGGCAGGGCTTCGCCCAGATCGGGGCGCACGACAATATACTCGTCAGGGGCCAAATCCAGTGCAGCAATAAACCAGTGCTGCTGCTCGCCCACCTGGTCGCTGACAGCAACCGGAGGCGTCTCCAACTGAATAATGGCTAAAGGAAGCGAAGAACTCATAGTGAAAGGCCGTCCTTAGGTTGGTGAACACAGATCCTGCAGCTGAACAGGCAAGGGAAGCCAATGATGGCATTTTGTCTCCGCGCTGTCTCATCACTTTTTCTGACTACAGCACCAGGAAAAGTCATAAAGCGTGGCTCCTTTACCGACCTTAAAGCCAAAAAAAGAGTGGCTCCCTCTCCTGCTTGCCGGGTATCCGTGCCATGATAAAAGGGTGATCACCCGCACAACAGGACCCTCTCGTGGCTTTGCGTCATTTTTTGCTTATATTACTGGTAGTAACACTCTGGGCGTTTAATAACGTCGCCATAAAATGGGGATTGCTCGATCTTCCTCCGCTGTTTCTGACCCTGATGCGTTTTGTGGTAGTGGCGCTGATTCTGGTTCCCTTTACCCGCGTCAACCGGCAACAGTTACGCTATCTGGTGCCGCTGGCCTTTACCTTCGGTTTTATGCACTTCTCGCTGCTGTTTGTCGGCATGAAATACACCGATGCCGGCACCGGGGCGATTGTGGTGCAGCTCGGTACGCCTTTCGCGATGATCCTCGCTATGGTGATTTTGAAAGAGAAGCTGACGCGGGTACAGATGGCGGGGATTGCCGTTTCGCTGACGGGTGTGGTGGTGCTGGCAGGCAGCCCGACCATCCCGGCCTGGTGGGTGCTGTGTCTGCTGCTGTGCAGCGCGGCTGGCTGGGCGATCAGCAATATGCTGGTCAAAAAATCCCCTTCAATCAGGCCGCTGACCATGACCGGCTGGCTCTCGTTTCTGGCGATCCCCATTGTCGGCCTGGCCTCATTTTTACTGGAGTCCGATCAAATTCACAGCCTGGTGCATTCAACCTGGCGTGGCTGGTTTGGCATTTTCTACAGCGCTATCTTCTCCTCTATTATCGCCTACTCGCTCTGGTACTGGCTCTTACGCAGTTACAACGTCAATCTGATTATGCCCTACTCGCTGCTCACTCCGGTGCTGGCGGTGATTATGGGCGTGCTGGTGTTAGGCGACAGCATGAACATGTTCAAAGTGACCGGCGCACTGCTGGTGATTGCCGGTACGGCCATTGCGGTTATCAACCTGCGCAATCTGCGGATGCACGCCGGGCTACGGAAATTCCGCCGCCTGCGTTAGCGCCAGGCAAAAAGCGATAATCGTTGCTAAGGTGATTAACATCAGCCACGGGAGAGATCAATGGACAGTGAGTTTTCGGCACAGCTATGGCAACAACTCTGGCAGGCGCTTCGCGGCACCGCTTCGCCCCTTCCTGAGGTCAGGTTCAGCGGCGAGGGGCGTTTCTGTTCATGCTATCCGGTAACGGAACTTGCCAGCGGCAGCATGGTGCTGGCGATGCAGGCCGTGGCGGATCTGGTGGGCAATGCGCAACCGCCTGAAGTGGATTGTCGCCTGGCTTCTCGCTGGTTCCGGCAAAGCTTTCAGCCGCTCAACCGTGAAGCGCCAGCCCTCTGGGATCCTTTCGCCGGTGATTATCCGACCGCAGACGGCTGGATCCGCCTGCATACCAACGCCCCTCATCACCGCGCCGCTATGGAAAGTGTCCTCGGGCAACACAGGGATCGTGCCAGCCTGGCTCAGGCCGTGAAACAGTGGCGTAAAACGGCGCTGGAAGAGGCGGTGATAGCCGCGCAGGGTTGTGCAGCAGAGATGCGCAGCGTGGAAGAGTGGCTTCAGCATCCTCAGGGACAGTCCGTAAGGCAGGAGGCGCTGATAGATCAGAGCCGGCAACCGGAAGCTTCAGCCCCACTCTGGCGTTTATTCCCGGCCCGCCCCTTACAGGGCGTCCGCGTGCTGGATTTGACCCGCATCATTGCCGGTCCTGTTGCGACTCGTTTTCTGGCGGGTCTTGGCGCTGAAGTGTTGCGAATTGATCCTCCGGGCTGGCAGGAGCCAACCCTGGAAGAAGAAGTGACCCTGGGGAAACGCTGCGCCAGGCTGGATCTGAAAACGGCCGATGGCCGGCAGGTGTTTGAAAAACTGCTGGCAGAGGCGGATGTGCTGGTGCATGGCTACCGGGCCGATGCCCTGAACAATCTGGGCTATGACAGCGAAACGCGGCAAAAGATCGCGCCTGGTCTGGTGGATGTCAGCCTCAACGCCTGGGGATGGAGCGGCCCGTGGCGCAACCGTCGCGGCTTTGACAGCCTGGTTCAGATGGGCTGCGGAATTGCTGACAGCGGCCAGAAGTGGCAATCCAGCGACGCGCCCCTGCCGCTTCCCGTTCAGGCGCTTGACCACGCTACTGGCTACCTGATGGCCGCTGCGGTGATTGAAGGTCTGCGTCAGCGGCTGCTGCACAACACCGGTTTCACAGCCCGCCTCTCACTGGCAAGAACGGCCCTGCTGTTGACTGATAATCCCCTGCCCGCTACAGCACAGCCTCAGGAACCCGATACGGAGCTTCCTGAGACAAAGCAGCCACATGGGCCCGACCAGGATTTACCGCACGATCATAATGTAGAAACAGAGATCACCGCATGGGGAATTGGCTATCGCCTGCGCTCACCGCTGTGGTTGCCCGGCACGCCGCTGGTGTGGTCACGCCCGGCTTCTCCGCTGGGGTCAGCACAGCCCTGCTGGCGCAACTGACAGGCCATAAAAAGCCCTCCCGGCGGCTGACCGCAACAGGAGGGCTGTAAAGGCGAAAACCTCAGGAAAGAACCCCCCGGCAAGCGGAGACGGTTGCCCCGTCAGGAAATCAGACTTCCCCTTCTTCTTCCAGCTCGTCACGCATGGCCTGAATCGCTTCGCGGCTTAACGCCGCCAGCGTGCGATAAAAGGCTGTAGTGGCATGTGCCTCAACCTTGCCCAGGAACTGACCGCACCAGGGTAATAAATAGTCGTCGAACAGCGTAACCTGCGCCTGCAATTCGTCTTCGGCAGACTGATCTTCCAGCCAGGAAGCGGCCAGCAGCAGCGCGCCTATATGATCCGCCGGGGAATCACTTAACGGCATTCCACGGCTTTGCAGAAACGCCCTGACTTCGTTCTCCTGCGGGCCGTTTTCCCAGTGCGAGCCGTAAGGCGGAACTTTACATTCGCTGCCCACGAACAGGGCGTTGTAGTCTGCCGCCAACGACTGAGGCTCACTGTGTTGCTGCAAGCGGGTCAGTAACTCATCCTGCTCCAGCGGCCAGTGCTGTTGCAGTTTGCCCTCGCGCAGCAGAGTAAACAGCGGCACCAGCAGCGGATCCTGCGGCTGACGATTGTACAGCGAGCCGAGAATGCGGCAGATGATGGAAAATTCATTCATGACGATCGGTCCATTCAGAGGTTAAGCGTGACAGGGTCACATATCAGCAAATTCAGCAATGTGTTTACCGGTGCGCAGCGCCAGGAAATCCAGCAGGCGACGCGGCGTGACATTTAATACGCGATCTTCAGGAAAATCCACTTCCTTCATGATCCGCAGGCAATGTTCAAAATTTCCCAGGGTAAAAGCAGTGTGGGAATCTGACCCACAGGAGATCCACCCGCCTGCATCCCGCACGGCAGCAACAATGGCGCGGCAGTTAGGCTCACTCCCCGGCCGGGAAGTGGTGAAAGAGGAGTTATTCAGCTCCAGCGCCACGTTATATTTTGCCGCTGCTTCGGCAATCGCTGTGATATCTACCGGGTATTTCGGGTTGCCGGGATGGCTGATGATATGCACATTGCCGCTGGCCATCGCCGCAATCATCGCCTCGGTATGGGTCGCCTTGTCACGCGGGGCGAAAACCGGTTCATGGAAGCCGGCCACCACAATGTCCATCGAGTCCATCATCGGCCCGGTACAGTCAATGTCGCCGTCGGTGTTTTTGATATTGGCTTCTATGCCTCGCAGAATGCCCACGCCTTCCACCACTCGCGGCCAGACTTTCATATTCACAAAATGCCAGTAATGCGGCGCGTCGGCCATATCGGGGCCGTGGTCGGTGATTGCCAGCAGTCTGACGCCGCAGGTCTGAGCCTGCTGAACATAATCACGCAGCGTGCTGTAGGCGTGCGTGCTGGCAACGGTATGCATATGAAGGTCGACGGGGTACATAAATTCCTCCTGAAGGCTTAGGGCAAGAATAGCATTGAACGGACTTAATAGCCGCGCGTCACATCCACCAGACCGGCAGGCATCTCACCCGCTTCCCGCAGTGCGATCGATTTGGCGATATAGTCCATAGCTTCCTCTGGCAAGGTTACAGCGGCATTATGCGGCGTAATGGCGATGTCCGGATGCGACCAGAAAGCGTGGCTGCTCTCCAGCGGTTCTTTAACAAACACATCCAGCGCGGCAGCTTTGATCTCACCGGCTTCCAGGGCGGCCAGCAGATCGTCTTCGACCAGATGCGCCCCACGGGCCAGATTCAGCAGGAAAGCCTGAGGCTTGAGCTGGCTGAGCAACGCACGATTAAGGATACCTTCAGTCTGCGGCGTGTTAGGTAACAGGTTGATCAGGACCTGGCTACCCGCAAGGAATTCGCCGAGCTGGTCTGCACCATGAAAACTGGTGACGCCAGGCAGATTTTTCGGCGAGCGGCTCCAGCAACGAACCGGGAATCCCCAGGCTTTCAGACTTTCTGCGACGCTGCTGCCAAGGACGCCAGCGCCGAGAATGCCAATGCTGAAGTCAGCGCGGGAGTAGTTGGGCAGATGTTTCCACTCTGAGCGGGTTTTCTGCTGCTGATATTCATTAAAACGGCGGAACCAGCCTAGTACATGATATACGGCGTATTCCTGCATCTGGCGGCCCATACCGGTGTCTTCCAGACGGAACAGCGGAACGCCACGGGCCAGCATTTCCGGGTGTTCGCGTAGCTGGCCAAGAATATCATCCACTCCGGCCCCGAGAGCAAACACGCCTTTCAACTCTTTGCGCCCCTGCAACATTTCAACAGGCGGTTGGCGAACCAATGCATAATCGGCGTGCGCATCGTCACCGGTTGTCCACTGACGAATACGCGCCTGCGGCAGACGCTGCTGTAACCCGTTGATCCACTTCTGTGAATTAAATGAGGGGTGATAAAAAATGATATCCACGTTGGTTCTCCTGTTTTTTATTCAGGCTCGGGGAAAAAGGGGATTCTGGCAAGCAAAAGTTGATGGGACACTCATAGTATCCCAGGAAATTATTAGCGTGCGTGGATGAGTTTGCGTAGCAGCGGCATTAGCATCAGCAGGATCAGCCCTACTGCCGCACTGCCCCATCCCAGCATGTTGAAGATGTGGCTGTAGCCCGGATTGGTCAGTGCCGGGGTGCTGCCGCTGTTTTCCGGCATCAGGCCGGAGACATACCCCGCCAGCACCGAAGCCACACCCGTTACCATCATCCAGCAGCCCATCATTACGCCCTGATAGCGTACCGGAGCCAGTTTTCCAATCATCGCGTAGCCAATCGGCGAGATCAGCAGTTCACCCAGGCTTTGCAGGATGTAGCTGATAACAATCCATTTAAACGCCACCATGCCATCGCCACCTGCCAGCATGATGCCCAGCGGCAGTACCAGCATTCCCAGTCCGATCAGGAATAATGAGCAGGCAAACTGCAGAGGAATATCGATGCGCCAGCCGCGCTCGCGCATATTGCGGAAGCCCAGAGCCAGCAGCGGCCCGCCGAAGACAATCACCAGCGTATTGATGTTCTGCACCCACTGTGGAGCGACATGAATGCCCCAGACATTGAGGTTTATATTGTGCTCGGTGAAGAGCATCAGCCCCATAGGCGCGAGTTGGTAGAGGGTCCAGAACACCAGCGATCCCAGTGCAAGCAGCAGATAAGCCGCCATTTTGCGTTGTTCTTCACGCGGCCTGTGGCGCAGCGTGGCGATTGCCAGCAGCAGGAAAATCAGTGCCCCCAGGCCGATCACGAAGGATCCGGTGAAGTCCGCATGCGTCAGCATAAGGCGGATCAAGGGCACCAGAACCACCAGCACACAGAGGCCGATAACCATTCTCAGACGAAATTGTGCTTTGCTGACGTGAAGCAGCGGCGTGTCTATGTCGGCGAGGATCTTCCAGCGCAGCAGAGAGATGACGATGGCCACGGCATTGCCCAGGGTAGCGAACAGGAACAGGGATTTGTAGTGTTCGGTGAGCTGGAAATAGCCCGCGCCGGTAAAGCCGATAAAGAAGCCAAGGTTCATTCCGGCGTAGTTCCACAGGAATGCGCTTTCACGGCGGTTATCATCCGGGGCAAAGCGTTGGGTGAGCATCATGTTGATGCAGGTGACGTTGAGCCCGCTGCCGGTGAGGAACATTGCCAGGCCCCAGTAGAGGCCTTCGGCGCTCTGGCCGGAGAGTACCCAGCAGCCCATGACCTGGAGCACCATGCCCAGTACAAAGAGGTTGCGGTTACTGAGGTAGCGTCCGCCAAGGTAGCCCCCAAACAGGTGCAGGCCATAGTTAAATGCGCCGAATACGCCCATCATGGCATTAGCCTGCCCTTCACTGAATCCCAGGCGTTTAGTCGCATAAAGGACCAGGGTGGAGTAGAGGACGGCGAAACCGAGGGTAGCGAAAATTTGGATAAAGAACAGTGCGCTGGTACCGGAGGATGAACCGGTTGCCGGTTGTTGTGCTGAAGTGTTCACATCGGGTTCCGTGATTTTTTTGCCATATTAAGCGCATTATTATGCACGTTAAGCGGATAATTTCCCGTTTGCTGATGCATTTGGCCGGCGTTAGCGTCGCTTTTGGCGATTTAAGCAACAATTTGCTGTAAAACTGGCTAAACGAGCAGAAAAGTAGAGAAAGGTTGTTGACCGCAGCACTGGTTTTGCCTACATTAGCCGCCGTCAGCAACCTGGTTGCGACGCAATACGGTGAGGTGTCCGAGTGGCTGAAGGAGCACGCCTGGAAAGTGTGTATACGGCAACGTATCGAGGGTTCGAACCCCTCTCTCACCGCCATATTTAAAGAGAAAGTCTGAGCGAAAGTTCAGACTTTTTTTTGCATGTACCTCAGGAGAGAGGGGTGAGAAGCCTCGACAGGGTTCGACAAAACGGCAGGATAGCCGTTTTGCACAGCTCTGCTGCCCAAAGGGCGAGGCACATGGACGTGCCTCGTGATCCCCCTCTCTCACCGCCATATTTAAAGAGAAAGTCTGAGCGAAAGTTCAGACTTTTTTTTTGCATGTACCTTAGGAGAGAGGGGTGAGAAGCCTCGACAGGGTTCGACAAAACGGCAGGATAGCCGTTTTGCACAGCTCTGCTGCCCAAAGGGCGAGGCACATGGACGTGCCTCGTGATCCCCCTCTCTCACCGCCATATTTAAAGAGAAAGTCTGAGCGAAAGTTCAGACTTTTTTTTGCATGTAATTTGGGGATAAGCTGTCTGCAGGATCTGGTGTCTGGTCAGGGAGAGTGAGCTGCTGGCTGAAAAAACCATTGCCTGTGCAGGCAGTGGTAAGGTCAGGGAGAGTGGGTTGAACACAAAGACGCAAAAAGCGTCGTCCGTGACGGCTCGGCCCGGCACCTCCATGTGCCGGGACGCTTTGCTTATCAACCCACCCTCCCCGCCCCGAAGCTTCAGTTTTGTCTGGAAATTACGGGGTACTTCAAAACCAATCGACTGCTACTACAATGCAGTAATGCAGTAATGCAGTAATGCAGTAATGCAGTAATGCAGTAATGCAGTAATGATGAGATTGTGCACGAATTCCAGTTTTGACCTGTGCGACCACCAAACCAAACAACGACACTGAAGATGACGGGTGGCGCCAGGGGGCCTGTTAGCCGGGTCTCAGCCACATGGACGTGGCTGCGAAGTCTCCAGGGAGGATTCACGACGTCCCGGATAACAGGCCCCCTGGTGACGCCTTGCCACCAGACCAGGTTGTGACCTTAAGCTTTGCCAGCACGCTCTCAGGTGGCACCTTATAACCAAACCCGGTGTTGACCTTAAGCAAGCAACGTTACTGGATTTCCATCGCTGATTTCAGGGTATAGAACAGGTCGGTCTGATCGGTCAGCCCTACTACGTTTGCAGCATGCGGGCCGTAGGCGGCAATACGCAGTTGCGTGCCCGTGTGTCCCTGAGAATCCTCTTCTGAGTTGCCGTAGCTGATGGTCATCAGGCCGCCCTCCCGGGTGTTCAGCGTCTGCGTCAGGCCCGGTGCTTTGCTGTCGTTGGCGATAATCTGGCTGGCGTGCGCATGATCCGCCGTCACTATGACCAGCGTGTTACCCTCTTTACGGGCAAACTCCAGCGCTTTCTGCACCGCTTCATCCAGGTCGACAGTTTCGCCAATCTGGCCGCAAGGGTTGGCAGCATGATCCTGCTTATCTATTGAGGCGCCTTCAACCTGCAGGAAGAAGCCGTTTTGATTTTTGCTGAGCAGATCGATCGCTTTTTCCGTCATCTGTGCCAGCGTTGGCGTGGAAGCCGGACGCTCAGCATTGACTTCACAGCTTACCGGCTTGCCCTCCAGGTTACCGTGATACGTTGCTTTCGGCCCTTTCCAGCGCACCGGCATATTCCCCTGGGCAAACAGCCCCAGCACCGGTTTGTCCTGGCTGGCTTCGGTAACAGCGTTCATGCCAGAGAGATCGGAAACCCACTGATAGCCACGCAGTTTTGCCTGCTCCTCAAGCGTTTTCCCCTGCCACTCGCCCGCTTTTGCGGTTTCGCTGAAGGTTTTGCCGCCGCCGCCAAGGGTCACGTCTGCACGCGCATTCAGCAATTGTTCTGCAATAGAACCTTTGCCTCCCTTCTCCAGCGCATTGGCCGCGCAAAGTTCGCTGGTTTTTTCCGGGCCATAACATTTACGTGAAGTGACATGGGCTATCTGCGCTGCCGGGGTGGCATCTTCGAGTTCGGCGGTGGAAACGTTGCCCGTGGCTTTGCCGGCAGCTTTAGCCATTTCCATGATGGAGGGGTGGTCCCTGCCGTTGACGTCCACACCAATGGCACCGTTATAGGATTTTACGCCGGTGCTCCATGCGGTGGCTGAGGCAGCAGAATCGGTGACGTAATCAGGCTTATGGGTTTTCTTGTCCAGCGCATAGTGGGTGTACTGGCCGGTCAGCGGTAATGCATCAATTCCTTTGAAGAATCCGCCTGCGCCTTCTGCGTAGTTACGCGCAGCGGTAATTTCGGAATCGCCCATGCCATCACCAATCAGCAAAATGACGTTCTTTGCTTTATTGCTGTTGAGGGAAGCTTTCAACGCCTCGGTCTGATCCCCGCTCAGGCGACGTGCGCCGCCAGGCTCAGTGATATCACCCTGTGCGGCGCGGCTGTAAGCTGCGATATCAGCCCAGGCTGTGGATGACATGACTGAGGCGATCAGAGAGAGGGTAAACAGACTTTTATATTTCATTAACTCGACACTCCATGCGTAAGTTTTGCTAAAGATTTCAGGAAGCTAGTTTGCGACACATCCATGACATTTTTGTGTAGCCCTGATGTCACTCTTATGACAACCTGCACTCTGGCTTAAGCGACTCTCTTTTTGGCCTTAAGCTGATAAGACAAAACGAAAATTTTGCTTGACCCATTCCCTCTGACTCCCTATAGTACCGCCCCGTCGCCCTACAGGGCGAAGCAGTAGAACAATACGGTGAGGTGTCCGAGTGGCTGAAGGAGCACGCCTGGAAAGTGTGTATACGGCAACGTATCGAGGGTTCGAACCCCTCTCTCACCGCCATATTTAAAGAGAAAGTCTGAGCGAAAGTTCAGACTTTTTTTTGCATGTACCCCAGGAGAGAGGGGTGAGAAGCCTCGACAGGGTTCGACAAAACGGCAGGATAGCCGTTTTGCACAGCTCTGCTGCCCAAAGGGCGAGGCACATGGACGTGCCTCGTGATCCCCCTCTCTCACCGCCATATTTAAAGAGAAAGTCTGAGCGAAAGTTCAGACTTTTTTTTTGCCCTCCTCCCTCTCAGATCAAAACTTTTGCCTTTCAATTACACTAAATTGGCCGCCTTTCCTTTCTGTATGGATTAAGCCAACCATGTTTAAGCTGCGTATTCTGATGCTGTTCACCCTGCTAACCCCCCTGACGGGCTGTATAAATATCGACAGCGCCATGATTCACCCGGAGGTTAAAGCCGCCACCTTCAAAGGGCGTCCCTACAGCGTCGAAAGCTGTCTGTATGAGGCTGCACGTCATCAGCATATGACGTTGGAAGAGGACGATCCCCTCCCCAATGGCATGAAACAATTCAACCTCTTCGATTCACGGCAAAGACGGATTGCTATGCTGGATGCCTCAAAATTCTCTGACCATCAAACCAGCGTGAATATCTACTATGTCCGTAACGATCCTGCGGTAGCTCAGAGGATTGATTCGTTAATCCGCTCCTGCAGATAATCACCCCGATCGCCGGAGAAGCGTTGTATGACATTAATGTGAAACCATCCCCGTGAAGGTTTGGTTTTTCAGCGCCTGGCAGGGGGAAAACTGCGGTACAACCAGATTGCAGGCATAAAAAAGCCCGGCGTTAACCGGGCTTTGTTGGCAACAGTCAGAACATTAGCTGTAGGCCATCAGCGTACGCTGGCAGAGCACCGAGCGGACGCAGTCTTCTTTACCGAAACGCACCACGCCAATCATCTCGTCATCCTCAAAGCGGGCTAACGCATCGCTGAGGCCTGACTGTACGTGCGACGGCAAATCACACTGGGTGATATCGCCATTGACGATCACGGTGACGTTTTCCCCGAGGCGGGTCAGGAACATCTTCATCTGGGCGGCGGTGACGTTTTGCGCCTCATCAAGGATCACCACGGCATTTTCAAAGGTTCGTCCACGCATATAGGCGAAGGGAGCAATCTCTACTTTGCCGATTTCGGGACGCAGACAGTACTGCATAAAGGAAGAACCGAGACGTTTAACCAGAACGTCGTAGACTGGCCGGAAGTAGGGTGCGAATTTCTCTGAGATATCTCCAGGGAGGAACCCCAGATCCTCATCCGCCTGTAACACCGGACGCGTCACTATAATCCTGTCCACATCCTTATGAATCAGGGCCTCAGCGGCTTTTGCTGCGCTGAGCCAGGTTTTACCGCAACCGGCTTCGCCCGTGGCAAAGACCAGTTGTTTGCTTTCTATGGCTTTAAGATAGTGCGCCTGAGCTTCATTCCGGGCTTCAATCGGTGAATGGTCGCGGGTATCACGCGCCATGCCAATTGAATCTAACCCACCCATCTGCACCAGCGAGGTGACCGATTCTTCTTCACGCTGACGATGACTGCGTGAATCGCTACGAAGCACGCGTTTTGCTTCACGACGAGCTTTGATCACTGCTTTCTGTCTTCCCATAGTGGCACCTTACAGTTGGTTTCATTTCCCGCATCCTGAGAGTCGATGCGATTACGTGAACGCTTTAGAGGTTTCGGTGGCTTCCTTTTAGCCTTATCTGGCCTTGTTGAGTAGCGCATAGCCTGCCATAAGCGCAGCCGTGCACCGGTTGAAAATATTTTTTCTTTGGCCGTGAGAATATAAAAGAGAGGAAGTTGTTGGGGAAGTATCGCCCTCGCACGAGGTAGCGAAACTTTTTTGGTCGTACTCATGTCCGTCACAGGACTTTACCATTCGCGATCTCCGTATTGAATCTGACAACTCATCTGACTACCGCTGTTAATAAAGTGCTACAGATCCCAGCTTCAAATCAACATCTATTTTACTTCTATCGTAACAATTTCTACGGAATTAGCTTTCAGCGCTGCTGCCGCTATTATTAATTATATTAAAAACAGAGGGTTGGGTTTTTCTTAGGGGGTTATCTGATTCATAAAAAATGATGAAAGGGGCACAAAAAGCCTGGAATGGGGAATTTGATTAAAAAACATCCACCCGCGTACGCGAGCGGTGTTTATAAAATTTACCGTGATCCTGCCTGAAGCTTTTAAAACATCTTCAGGCTTCCAGTAAAGACTGGCCAAGATAATGCTTATCATCCCTGACGCCCGGTAACACAAAGAAATAACCCCCGCCGATCGGTTTGATATATTCCTCCAGCGCTTCCCCGTTCAGCCTGTTTTGCACGCTGAGAAAACCCTTCTCCAAATCATGCTGATAACAGACAAAGAGGAGCCCCATCTCCAGCTGGCCAGCGTTAGAGACGCCTGCCGAGTAGCTGTAGCCACGACGAAGCATCAGATTGCTTTGCGTGGCGGGCGTGCGGGGGTTGGCCAGCCTGATATGCGCATCCAGAGGCGTGATGGTGCCCTCCGGATCGCTGGCGTAATCGGGCACGTCGTGCTCGTTCTCCATGCCCAGCGGCGCACCACTGTGCTTGACCCGGCCAAAGATCGTCTCCTGTTCACGTAAGGGAGTGCGATCCCAGAACTCAACATGGAACTGGATAATTCGGGCCGCCTGATAACTGCCGCCCACGGCCCAGGCCGGTTCGCCCTGCCCTGCGGTCACCCACAGAATCGAATCCATCAGCGGTTGATTAGTGGTATCCGGGTTACCCGTGCCATCTTTAAAGCCCAGCAGATTGATAGGCGTCTCTTTGCCCTTGCTGCGGGCAGCATGGTCAGAGATAAAACCTTCACGACGCCAGCGGACGCTGAGCAAATCAGGGGAATGCTTGATGATATCGCGCAGCGCGTGGATCACCGTGTCGTTGGTGTTGGCACAAATTTGCAGCAGTAAATCACCGTGACAGAGCCGGGCATCCAGTGAGTCATTAGGAAAACGCGTCATGGTCTGAAGCTTCAGCGGCTTCTGCGCCTCAAGGCCAAAGCGTTGATCAAACAGCGCGGTGCCAACGGATACGGTGATGGTGAGATTATCCGGATAGATCTCCTCGCCCAGAATGCCGGAATCCATCGGCGGTAAACGGGGATTAGCGATCGGCGGCGCTTTACCCCCTTTGGTCAGAAACTGGATCCGCTGATCCAGCAGCCTGAACAGGCGCTCCAGATCGGTTTTATCCGTTGCCAGCACATCAAAGGCCACGAGCATCATCGCGGCCTGTTGCGGGGTGGTGATGCCCGCCTGATGCAGGCCATGATAGGGCTGCGCTTCCTGGCGGGCCGTGGGGGATAACGCCCCCGGTGAGAAGGATTTATCATCCGGGGCGGCATGCACCGGGCAGCCACCGCCAACAGCGAGGGCACCGCTGAGGATGCCCATGCCTTTTAACAAACGACGACGCGAGGTCATAGCCGCGTCATCAACAGGTTGCCTTGCCATCTACAGTTAATCCAGTCCCAGCGTTCCGCGCAGTCTGGAAAGGTCTTCAGCCAGGGTGGTGATCGGGCCTTTCATCGCGTTACGGTCGGCATCAGTCAGCTTGTCGTAAGATTCGTAACCATCTTTGGTACGGTATTTAGAGAGAATGCTGTCCACTTTTTTGAAGTTAGCATCGATTTTCGCCAGTAATGGCGCATCGGCTTTCTGCAGCATCGGACGCAGCAGGGTAACAATTTTTTGCGCGCCGTCAACGTTAGCCTGGAAGTCCCACAGGTCAGTACGGCTGTAACGATCTTCTTCACCCGAGATTTTGCTGGAAGCCACTTCCTCGATCAGCCCGGCAGCCCCGCCTACTACTTTACCCGGCGGGAAGGCGAGTTCATCAATCCGCTTTTGCAGATCCAGCACATCGGTGTTGAGCTGCTCAGCATAACTCTCCATGCCTTTGGTGCTGTTGTCGCCCCACAGCGCTTTTTCCAGGCGGTGGAAGCCGGTGAATTTAGGATCTTCCGCTTTCTTCTCATAGTCATCTTCACGGGCATCAATGCTGCCATCGAGGTCGGAGAAGAGTTCCGCAATAGGTTCGATACGCTCGTAATGGCGGCGGGTAGGCGCATACAGGGCCTTGGCCTTTTCGATGTCACCGGCTTTGATCGCGTCGGTAAACGCTTTGGTACTGGCAACCAGGTCCACCACTTCCTGGGTCACGTAAGCTTTGTATTCGGTAATCGGACCGGCGAGCTGCATCACATCCGGCTTGCCATCAGAAGCGGCCTGAGTGCCTTTGACAATCAGCTTGCCTTTCGGGTTGCTCAACAGGCCACAGGTGAGGTCGTATTCACCGGGTTCAAGGTTAGCGGTGAGTTTCTGAGTAAAGCCTGGCGCGATATTTTCACGCTCTTCCACCACCATCACCCCTTTCAGGATCTCCCACTCCAGCCCTTTCTGGCTGTTGTTTTTGATAATGAACTGGGTTTTGCCCGCCTTAACGGTGACGCTCATCGGGTCACACTGTTTGTCATTCACGGTGATGTTCACCTGGGGAATATCAGCAGCCATTGCCGCAGCAGAACCGGTAAGCAGAGTCAGCAGCGCAGCATTCAGCGCCTGCCGGCGAAAACGAAGAGTCATAGTAAATCCCTGTGAAAAGTTAACGTGCCTGCAAGCCAGGCACGGACAAAGGCTTAACGCGTCGGGCGCAGTGCACCAGCCTGAGGACGCGCGGGCATAAAGAACAGCAGCAGTGCAGGAATCAGATAGATAAGCCAGACCGCCACTTCGCTGACGCTTGGCGCTTCCTGGTAACCCAGCATCCCTTCCAGCAGCGTGCCGGTTAGCGTGCTGGTGGAGAGCGTGTCACTCATATCAAAGGCCAGCGACTGGAAATGATTCCACAGCCCGGCTTCGTGGAAGGCGCGGATGGCACCTGCGGCCAGCCCGGCCGCGACAAACAGGATAAACAGGCCGGTCCATTTGAAGAAAACGGCCAGATTCAGGCGCACGCCGCCCCAGTAGATCAGCATGCCGAGCACCACCGCAGCGGCAAGGCCCAGGATTGCGCCAACCGGGGGAGCCAGCCCCACATCCTGCTGGAAAGCGGCCAGCAGAAAGAAGACCGATTCCAGGCCTTCACGGGCGACAGCCAGAAACACCATGATAATCAGTGCCCAGCCGCTGTTACTGCCCTTCTGCAGGGCGTGATCCACAGCATCTTCCAGCTGGGCTTTCACATTGCGGGAGACCTTGCGCATCCAGAACACCATATAAGTGAGGATGCAGACGGCAATCACCGCCACGATCCCTTCAAACAGCTCCTGCTCTTTCTGCGGGAACTCGCCAGTGGTTTCATTGATAAACCAGCCCACGCCCAGGCATAACGTAGCGGCGACAAACACCCCAACCCACATCGCACCAAACCACTCGCTGCGGTGGGTTCGCTTAAGATAACTGGCGATCAGACTGACTATCAGCGCGGCTTCCAGGCCCTCGCGTAACATAATTAGAAACGGGACAAACATGCCTGAGGCCTCAACGGTGAAATAATTTCATCTGTGGTAAAGAAACGTAAATCAAAACGATATCGATTATCATTATCGCCAGTAAAAATACAAGAGGCCGCTGAGGTATTTTCGCAAATTGCGAGCAGGGGCGCGGGCTGGAGCGTGGCAGGAAGGGGAAAGCGAAGCGGAACAAAATGACTGGAAATTAAGGGAGGCTTTGGCTGAGGTCGCCTGGAAATGGACGTCTGAACGACGCCCCTCCAGACGGCTTACGAACCTGAAGCGATGGGAGCCTGTGCCCTGAACAAAGCATCACGGGTCATGAACGGCCCGTGCTGAGCTGCCACGGAGGGCGCTTTTTGCGTCTTTGTGAGGGGCAGAGGCTCCCTGAGCCTGCACTTTGCTAATAATTCAGAGATTACACTGCGTTGTATTCCGCTTCTGCGGCATCAAAACGTTTGCGGGCTGCGGCTGAGGGTTCACGGCCCATCAGGCTGACAATCAGAATCGCCAGGCTGGCAAACAGGAAGCCCGGAATGATTTCGTACAGATCCAGCCAGCCATACTGTTTCCACACCAGCACGGTTACTGCACCGATAATCATACCGGCCAGCGCGCCGTTGCGGGTCATGCGTTTCCAGATCAGCGAGAACAGCACCACAGGCCCAAAAGCTGCCCCAAAGCCAGCCCAGGCGTAGCTCACCAGACCCAGCACGCGGTTTTCAGGGTTAGAGGCCAGGGCAATGGCGATCGCCGCCACCAGCAGCACCATCATGCGCCCCACCCACACCAGCTCACGCTGGGTAGCATTCTTACGCAGGAAGTTTTTATAGAGATCTTCCGTCAGCGCACTGGAGCAAACCAGCAGCTGGCAGCTCAGGGTGGACATCACCGCCGCCAGGATCGCTGAAAGCAGGATACCGGCAATCCACGGATTGAACAGAATACGGGCCAGCTCAATAAAGATGCGTTCGCCGTTTTCAGAGACGCCAGCAGCCTGGGCGACGTTGTTCTGGAAGTAAGCGATGCCGAAGAAGCCCACGGCCACCGCACCAGCCAGACACAGGATCATCCAGGTCATGCCGATACGACGAGCGGTGCGGATGGAGCGGTGAGAATCCGCCGCCATAAAGCGCGCGAGAATATGTGGCTGACCAAAGTAGCCCAGTCCCCAGCCCAGCAGCGAGATAATGGCGACAAAGTTCAGGTTTTTCAGCATATCGGTATTTTCAAAGCTTTTGGCCTGAATAACCTGCATCGCATCGCCCAGCCCGCCTACGGCAATGATAACCATCACCGGCGTCAGGATCAGGGCAAAGAACATCAGCGCAGCCTGAACGGTATCCGTCCAGCTCACGGCCAGGAAGCCCCCAACAAAGGTATAGACGATGGTTGCAGCAGCCCCAGCCCAGAGCGCCGTTTCATAGCTCATGCCGAAGGTGCTTTCGAACAGTCGCGCACCAGCCACGATGCCGGAAGCACAGTAGATAGTGAAGAAGATCAGAATAACCAGTGCAGAGATAACCCTTAACATTTTGCTGCTGTCTTCAAAACGGCTGGAGAAGAAATCAGGCAGCGTCAGCGCATTATCATGATGTTCAGTCTGTACACGCAGACGACCGGCCACAATCTTCCAGTTGAGGTACGCGCCGATAGTCAGGCCAATGGCGATCCAGCTCTCGGAAATACCGGAAAGGAAAATAGCCCCCGGCAGCCCCATCAGCAGCCAGCCGCTCATATCCGATGCCCCGGCTGAAAGCGCGGTAACCATGCTCCCCAGGCTGCGTCCGCCAAGAATATAGTCATCAAAGTTTTTTGTAGACCGGTACGCAATAAAACCTATCAGCACCATGCCGAGGATATACACGCTAAAGGTCACCATCATTGGTGTACTTACAGTCATTCACGTTCTCCTATTAATATTGATGCGCAACCGCCTGAAGCAGTAATGGTCACCACAGGAACGTTGTGGCGCCACCTCCCTGACCAGGGCGGGGTATCCTGCCGTAAACCGCTTTAACGCACAAACGATTTAACACAGCAGTTACAGCAATTTCACCATCTGTCACGGGTCATTGTCTGACAGGTTGCACTGGATCACATATTGTCCGGTTGCACCTGCAAGAAAACCCTTACAAAGCCAGGTTTTATCGCACTTTTGAATTCTGGCCGGATTCTTGCAGCAATATCCATGCCGCTTTTGAATAAGCGGGTTTAAACTCTGCAAAGGCTGTCACATTTAACATGGTTGCACAAAGTTGCAACTTAAGTGATATTGCTTGCCGACCACGTTATTTTTTATTTCAAGGAGTTTTCAGGCATGGGCACAACCACCATGGGCGTGAAGCTGGATGAAGCCACGCGCGAGCGTATCAAGCTTGCAGCCGGTCAGATTGACCGTACCCCACACTGGCTTATCAAGCAGGCCATTTTTACTTATCTTGAGCAGCTGGAACAAGGCGATGCCCTGCCCGAAATCCCTTCGCAGACGCTGACGCAGGAAGGTGAAGAGAGCGCACCAGAAGAGCAGCGTCAGCCGTTTTTACAGTTCGCCGAGCATATTTTGCCGCAGTCCGTGACCCGCGCGGCCATTACCGCCGCGTGGCGCAGGCCTGAAACCGAATCGGTCCCTGTATTGCTCGAGCAGGCACGGTTACCTGCGCCTCTGGCTCAGAAAACCTATCAGCTTGCCCACCAGCTCGCTGAGAAGCTTCGGCACCAAAAGGGGCAACCGGACGCGCCGGAATGGTGCAAAGCCTGCTTCAGGAGTTCTCGCTCTCCTCTCAGGAAGGCGTGGCGTTAATGTGTCTGGCTGAAGCGCTGCTGCGTATTCCTGACAAGCCAACCCGTGATGCGCTGATCCGCGATAAAATCAGCAACGGCAACTGGCATTCTCATCTGGGCCGCAGCCCTTCCCTGTTCGTCAATGCCGCCACCTGGGGTCTGCTGTTTACCGGCCGCCTGGTTTCCACCCACAACGAAGCCAACCTGTCGCGCTCGCTGAACCGCATTATCGGGAAAAGCGGCGAGCCGCTGATCCGCAAAGGTGTGGATATGGCGATGCGCCTGATGGGCGAACAGTTTGTCACCGGTGAAACCATCTCCGAAGCGCTGGCCAATGCCCGCAAGCTGGAAGATAAAGGGTTCCGGTACTCTTACGATATGCTGGGTGAAGCCGCGCTGACTGCCAGCGACGCCAAAGCCTATCTGCTCTCTTACCAGCAGGCGATCCATGCTATTGGTAAAGCATCCAATGGCCGGGGCATCTATGAAGGCCCCGGGATCTCGATCAAGCTTTCGGCATTGCATCCCCGCTACAGCCGGGCGCAGTACGATCGCGTGATGACCGAGCTTTACCCGATCCTGAAATCCCTGACTTTGCTCGCCCGCTCTTACGACATCGGTATCAACATTGATGCTGAAGAAGCTGACCGCCTGGAGCTGTCGCTGGATCTGCTGGAAAAACTCTGCTTTGAGCCCGAGCTGGAAGGCTGGAACGGCATCGGCTTTGTGATCCAGGCTTACCTCAAGCGCTGTCCGTTTGTGATTGACGCGCTGATTGATATGGCCCAGCGCAGCCGCCGTCGTCTGATGATCCGCCTGGTGAAAGGGGCTTACTGGGACAGCGAAATCAAGCGCGCCCAGATGGAGGGTCTGGAAGGCTATCCGGTTTATACCCGCAAGGTGTACACCGATATCTCTTATCTGGCCTGCGCCCGCAAACTGCTGGCGGCACCCAACCTGATCTATCCTCAGTTTGCCACCCACAACGCCCACACGCTGGCTGCCATCTACCAGATGGCCGGGAATAACTACTATCCGGGACAGTATGAGTTCCAGTGCCTGCATGGCATGGGTGAACCCCTGTACGACCAGGTGGTGGGTAAAGTGGCAGACGGCAAGCTAAATCGCCCCTGCCGTATCTATGCGCCGGTGGGCACCCATGAAACCCTGCTGGCTTATCTGGTGCGTCGCCTGCTGGAAAATGGCGCTAACACCTCCTTCGTTAACCGGATTGCCGATAACACGCTTCCCATTGACGATCTGGTGGCCGATCCGGTCACGGAAGTGGAAAAACTGGGCTGCACCGAAGGCGCGGTCGGCCTGCCTCATCCTAAAATTCCTCTGCCGCGTGACCTGTATGGCGCAAAACGCCAGAACTCTGCCGGTCTGGATATGGCTAACGAACACCGTCTGGCTTCCCTCTCCAGCGCGCTGCTCAACAGTGCCCTTCAGCCCTGGCAGGCAGGCCCGCTGATTGACGGTGAACTGGAAGCCGGTGAGGTTCAGCCAGTGATTAACCCCGCCGAGCCTGGCGATATTGTTGGTTATGTCCGTCATGCCAGCGAAAGCGAAGTTTCACTGGCGCTGGATGCGGCAGTGAATCAGGGCCCAATCTGGTTTGCCACCCCACCGGAAGAGCGCGCCGCCATTCTGGAGCGTGCAGCGATCCTGATGGAAGGCCAGATGCAGCGCCTGTTGGGTATTCTGGTGCGTGAAGCAGGTAAAACCTTCAGCAACGCCATTGCCGAAGTTCGCGAAGCCGTGGACTTCCTGCACTATTACGCCGGGCAGGTTCGCGATGACTTTGATAACGAAACCCACCGCCCGCTGGGGCCGGTAGTCTGCATCAGCCCGTGGAACTTCCCGCTGGCGATCTTCACCGGCCAGATTGCGGCCGCCCTGGCGGCAGGCAACAGCGTGCTGGCTAAACCGGCTGAGCAAACGCCGCTGATTGCAGCCGAGGCCGTTTCACTGCTTCACGCTGCTGGCGTGCCGGTTGGCGCGCTGCAATTGCTGCCGGGTCTGGGCGAAACGGTTGGCGCGCAGCTCACTGGCGATCCACGCGTCCGTGGTGTGATGTTTACAGGTTCAACGGCTGTTGCCACCCTGCTGCAACGTAACCTGGCGGGACGTCTGGATCCGCAGGGCCGCCCTACCCCGCTGATTGCTGAAACCGGTGGGATGAATGCGATGATCGTCGACTCCTCTGCCCTTACCGAACAGGTCGTGATCGACATTGTGGCTTCCGCCTTTGACAGTGCCGGACAGCGCTGTTCTGCGCTGCGTCTGCTTTGCGTGCAGGAAGACGTGGCTGACCACACGCTGAAAATGCTGCGCGGTGCGATGGCCGAGTGCCGGATGGGGAACCCGGAACGTCTCTCTACCGATATCGGCCCGGTGATTGATGCCGAAGCCAAAGAGAATATCGAGCGTCACATTCAGGCGATGCGCAGCAAAGGCATGACCGTTTACCAGGCGGCCTATGCCAGCCAGGAAGACAGTAGTGAGTGGCAGACCGGCACCTTTATCAAGCCAACGCTGATTGAACTGGGTAGCGTCAGCGACCTGGATAAAGAGATCTTTGGCCCGGTGCTGCACGTTGTCCGCTATTCCCGTAGCACCCTGCCGCAGGTTATTGAGCAGATTAATGCTTCCGGGTACGGGCTGACGCTGGGTGTGCATACCCGCATTGATGAGACGATCAATCAGGTCACTAACTCGGCGCGGGTCGGCAACCTCTACGTTAACCGCAATATGGTGGGTGCTGTCGTCGGCGTTCAGCCATTTGGCGGCGAAGGCTTGTCCGGTACAGGACCAAAAGCGGGTGGCCCTCTCTACCTCTACCGTTTACTTTCGCATCGTCCGGATAACGCTTTGCGCATTACCCTGGATCGTCAGGATGGCGAACGTCCTGTGGATGCTGCGCTGCGTCCAACCTTACTGGCCTCCCACCAGGCTCTGACCGAATGGGCAAAAGACAAACCGGAACTGGCTGCCTGCTGCGCACGCTTTGCGGAGCTGGGACAAGGTGGCACCGTGCGTCTGCTGCCAGGCCCGACGGGCGAACGTAATACCTTTGCATTGCTGCCCAGAGAGCGTGTGCTCTGCCTGGCGGACAACGAAGAGGATGCGCTGGTGCAGCTGGCGGCGGCTACGGCGGTTGGCAGCCGGGTGATCTGGGCTGAAGATGATCTCCATCGCGCCCTGCTGAAATCTCTGCCTGCTGAGGTGCAGAAGCGTATCGATTTGTCGGCTCAGCCACTGGCCGCAGGGGAAGAGTTTGATGCGGTGATCTACCACGGCGATGCCGACCAGCTCCGCACCCTGTGCGAGTCTGTGGCGTCACGCGAAGGCCCTATTGTTTCGGTGCAGGGTTTTGCCCGTGGCGAAACGAATCTGCTGCTGGAGCGTTTGCTGATTGAGCGCTCCCTCAGTGTTAACACCGCCGCTGCCGGGGGTAACGCCAGCCTGATGAGCATTGGCTGATTCGAATCTCACAACGTTAAACGGGGCGAATATTCGCCCCGTTTTTTTTTGGCTTACCGACTACAGATTCAGCTTCATCCGCAGCAGTTTTGGGTAGATAAACAGATTTTTGCCAATTCCCCGGTTCAGCAGCGTCCAGATCCCCACCGAGCAACCGGCGCACAGCACCACCATCGCAATCGGGAAGCCCACGGCCCACGCCATAGAGAATGCTTTGCTGGCGAACAGATGATGATTGACGGCATACAGGATCGCTGACATGCCAAAGAACTCAATGAAGATACGGTGCAGGACATAGATTTGCAGCGTATTTTTTCCGATCCAGTTTAACCAGCTCATGCTGAAGAAATGGTTGAGCAGGCGACAGGCGGCGATACAGAACAGGATAGCCATCACGCACAGGAAGATGCTTTTCGGCAGGCCGATCAGCGCATGGACTGCCGCCAGTGCGGTGATGGTGGTCCAGGGCAGGAGGTTACTCTGGTGCCACTCACTCCAGCGCATCATGGTGCGGCTGTAAAATGCCCCAAACAGGAAGAAGATAAAGTACTGCGACAGGCTTTCCGGCCCCCAGCCGGGGATAGCTTTAACGATAGCCGCATAGTTCAGCGCCGCCGCCACCAGCATCATCAGCACTTTCTGCCGCCGGAACAGCTTGGCAAACAGGAAGAACAGACCCAGCGCGTACAAATACCAGGAGGAGCTCATCGCCAGAAGCATCAGCTTAAGGAACTCCCACGGGGTGGAGGCCCAGGCCGCGTTGACGTTATCCGAGAGATGATCGCCCATGATTTCGCCAGAGACGCCGTTGATCATCAGCCACTGTATCAGTCCCCACAGGAAGTAGAGGTAGAACAGATTGGTGACGCGGCTGGTGAAAACCTGTTTCCAGGGGCGATTGATAATAGCATTGGCCGCCAGCAGGCCGGAGACAAAGAAAAAGGCGGGCATTCGGAGCGGGGAGAGATAATTATTAAAAGCAACCCATAATTTTGCCGGTAAAAATCCGGCGGTCAGATGCGTCACCATTTCAGCATAACCTGGCAGTACAACGTGATATAAAACCACTAACAATATACAACCGCCTTTGAGGCTGTTAACCCAGGCGATATCTTTCTTGTGAGTATTATTCATTATATTACTCCAGCTGTTATCGTCATATTTATACAAGCGTGGCAGCAACTTTTCCTGGTGCTGGGTGTTATTTTATTATTCTCTGGTACAGATGTTTCAGTGGTTCATAAACACTCAGGGCCGATATTATCGGCCCCGCGTGGAGACTGTCAGTGGCTGCTGTTTCGGTCTGGCTCAGTTCGCTTTTTCACTATCCGTTATGGATTGAGGAAAAGCGATCCGCCAGAAACCCTGACAGGCAGTGGCCCGGCCAGCAACGGCATGACAGTAAAGCTACTGACGACTACCACCGGAAGCGCCAGCGTCTAAATCTTTAAAAAATATCATTTAAAATAAATTAACGTAAGGAAGAGTCAATTATTGTAATAATCACGCAATATATCCCCCCGAAACTCAAATTACGCTTCAATGTATTTATCTCCTGTACTTCCAGTTTCACACAAGAGAGAAACTTATAAAACTTAATTACTAAAAAACTTAACGGATTATTTACTTAAGTCCAATAAAAGACCATGAGGTTACTCCTAATTGGCCCTTTAAGTCCGGGTACTCTCAGAGGAATTTATCGCGCAGGGGGGATTATCAGGCAGTATTTCCGCAGCGCGCCCTGGATAATTAAGATTATCCTTAGCGTTATTTAATGGAATATGGTGCTGAGGAAAACTCGCCGGTATTACCGGCGAGCAGGCGCTACTGGGTAAGGAATTTTTCCAGAAACTGGCGGGTGCGGGGGTGTTGAGGATTGGTAAAGAGCGCTTTAGCATCGCCCTGTTCTACGATACGTCCCTGATCCATAAATATCGCCCTGTCGGCCACATCGCGGGCAAAGCTCATCTCATGGGTGACAATCACCAGCGTGCGTCTCTCTTCTGCCAGCGCGCGAATGGTGTTCAGCACCTCTCCCACCAGCTCAGGATCCAGCGCTGAAGTCGGTTCATCAAAGAGGATCACTTCAGGGCGCATCGCCAGCGCACGGGCAATGGCTACCCGCTGCTGCTGCCCACCGGACAGTTTGCGTGGGTAACTCTTCTCCTTGCCCTGCAGGCCCACCTTCTCCAGCAGCTCGCGGGCACGGGCAGTTGCTTCTGCCACAGGCTCGCGTTTCACGATGGTCGGTCCTTCAATGATGTTTTCCATCACTGACCGGTGGGGAAAGAGGTTGAAGCTCTGAAAGACAAATCCCACCTGCTGACGCAGTTGCCGCACCTGCTCTTTCTGCCTGTTCATGCCCAGTGAAGCATCTATTTTGATGTGACCGACCTGAATAGTGCCGCTGTCCGGCACTTCAAGCAGATTGATGCTGCGCAGTAATGTGGTTTTCCCGGAGCCGCTGGGGCCGATAATCGCCACAACCTCACCCGGTTTCACCTCCAGATCGATGCCGTGCAGCACCGTCTGCCCGTTGAATTTTTTTACCAGCTTACTGACTTCGATAGCGCTCATTTGCCCTCCCCGTAATGTTTCATCCGCTGACAGATGGCTGAAGCCGCACGCATGTTCACTCCCGATCCTGGCGGTTAACATGGGCTTCCAGCTTGCTTTGCAGAATGGACAACAGCGTTGCCATCACCCAGTAGATCAGCGAGGCTGCCAGATACATGGTAAACACTTCCAGCGTCCGTGAGGTGATCAGCTGCGCCTGACGGAACAACTCCGGCACCTGAATGGTGGCGGCCAGCGAGGTATCTTTTACAAGGCTGATAAAGCTGTTACCCAGAGGAGGCAGTGCCGTGCGGGCCGCCTGCGGTAAAACCACCCTGCGCATGGTCTGCCAGCGCGTCATGCCGATACTGGCGGCGGCTTCCCACTGTCCGCGCTCAATCGCCGCAATCGCACCGCGCAGCGATTCCGAAGCATAAGCGGCGGTGTTAAGTGACAAACCGATCATTGCTGAAGGAATGGGGTCAAGCTCTATACCGAACTGTGGCAGGCCATAATAAATCATGAAGAGCTGGGCGATCAGCGGCGTGCCGCGAAAGACCGACACATAGAAGCGGGAGAGCCAGGCAACCGGCCAGAAGTGGGAAAGCCGCATCATCGCCAGGATAAAGCCCAGCAGCAGGCCAAAGAACATGCCCCCGATACTGAGCTGTAAGGTGAAGACCGCGCCTTTCAATAAAAAAGGTGCTGAATCCAGCACCAGTTGAATACTTTCCTGCATTATTTAGTTACGTCCGCGCCGAACCATTTTTCAGAAAGCTTAGCCATAGTGCCGTCCTTCTGCATCTCCGCAATGGCTTTATCGATCGCATCCAGCAACTGTGTATTGCCTTTACGCAGCGCCACGCCAGACTCCTGACGGGAGAAGGCAGGACCAGCGGCCGCCAGCGTGTTGCCGGTTTTCTTCACCAAATCCAGCGCTGCCAGGCGATCCACCAGGATGGCATTGATACGACCCACGCGCAGATCCTGATATTTAGTCGGGTCATCATCATAGGTACGGATATCCACACCCTTGACGTTTTCACGCAGCCACTGCTCGTAGTTGGAGCCAAGGCCAACGCCGACTTTTTTACCGCTGAGGTCCTCAGGTTTGGTAATGCTGGCCGCGTTCTCTTTTTTGGTCAGCGCCTGAATACCGGAAATGGTGTAAGGCGTGGAAAAATCATATTTTTTCTTACGCTCGTCGGAGATGGTCACCTGATTGATCACCACATCGATGCGTTTAGAGTCCAGCGAGGCCAGCATCCCGTCCCATTTGGTCGGTTTGAGGCTGGCCTTTACGCCCAGGTGCTGTGCCAGCGCTTCGGCAAAGTCGACTTCAAAACCGGCCAGCTTGCCGTTTTCATCCTGAAAACTGAACGGAGGATAGGTTCCTTCCAGCCCCACCAGCAGTGAGCCACGCTCTTTGACTTTGCTGAGAAGATTCTCTTCAGCGGCCAGGGCATTCATGGAGAAACCGGCAACCAACGCCAGTGAGATCGCCCCCGCAACCAGACGACGACGGACCAGAGAGAAATTCATCATAAACACGCCCTTATAAGTTATTAGTTCCGTGCTGAAATATATTCGAGTGGCGCTGTTTATACCAGCCACCCTCAGCCTGTGCGTTATACCGATGGGTGATAAGCAAATAACGCCGGCGATCCGCCCGTATGAACAAAGGCGATTGGACCTTCACGGCGAAAACGTTTTTGCGCGATCCCGTCAATCAGTCCGGCCATCGCTTTGCCAGTATAGACCGGGTCGAGGAAGATCCCCTCAAGACGGGCCAGCAGCTTGATCGCCTCCATCCCTTCTTCATTCGGCTCACCGTATTGCGGGGCGAAGTACTCATCCCAGAGCGTAATCGGGGCCGTGGCCGTCAACTCAAGCGAGGCGGCAAGCTGTTGCTGAATGGCCACCACTTTAGGACGCTGATCCGCCGCCCTGCGGGAAACGGTAACGCCTACCAGCTCGGTATCCGGCATCAGCACCTCCAGCCCAACCGCCAGCCCTGCATGGGTTCCGGCACTGCCAGAGGCGACCACCACGGCGGCAAAATCCACCACGCCTTCGATCTGGTGCGCCATCTCCTGTGCACATTCCACGTAGCCCAGCGCGCCAAGCGCGTTAGATCCGCCAACCGGTACAACATAAGGACGGAAACCCTGGGCTTCGAGACGGGTAGCCTGCTCTTCGAGCTGTGCCAGCGGATCGTGCAGGGCTTCAACCATGATCGCTTCGGTATCCATCAGCTCAAGCAGCAGACGGTTACCGTTATGCAGGTAGTTAGGAGAGGTGGTACCCAGGGGGTTTTCCAGCAGAGCGACGCATTTCAGGCCGAGCTTAGCCGCCACGGCTGCGGTCTGCCGCACATGGTTGGACTGGATAGCCCCGGCGGTCAGCAGCACGTCGGCGCCCTGACGCAGTGCATCAGCGGCAAGGAACTCCAGTTTTCTCAGCTTATTGCCGCCGAGCGCAACCGGGGTGAAGTCATCACGTTTAATAAAGATGTCACGGCCCAGATAATCTGAGAGGCGTGGCAGATGCTCAAGCGGCGTGGGCGCACCCAGCAGCTCAAGTTTAGGAAAGGAAGGTAAAAGATGTAAGGACAATGTAGCCTCCGGAGAAAGCGCTAACAGTTATCCTTACAGTCTTACAGAAGATAGCAAAAAGGTAACGTAAAAGAGCGTATTGATGTCACCCTAAGTGCGCTGCCAGCCTAAAAACTGGTCATATTTGCGCAAAGCAATGCGGTAGTTGTTGTTTCCTGCATCCGGCAGGTCATTTTCCAGACACTGGTGCCAGCTGTTGCCACGGAGATTTTCAGCAGGAAAATTACGCGCCGAAAGCATATCGTCAAGGCGGCGAAGGCGAACGACGTATTCACGAATGGTGCTGTGGCTCATCTCGGTCTGTTCGAACAGATACTGTTTGAACGCCATGATGTCGAAATAATTCGGATGAGTGTTGCAGAAAATATCGCTGCAAAAGCGGCACAAAGCGGTCAGTTCATTCTGAAGTTTTACCCAGACCTGATCGTCGATTAACTGATCCATCCGGGCTATGGCCTCTTTATTTATTATCTGACCACGAAACACCAGTGCCATACGATCCAGCACTTTCCCACAATGTGAACAGTTACTCTGGCTGTGTTTGTAATCTTTCAAATAGCGGCTTAAAGGCCTCATTTTTGTTTTGGATCCCATCTGAGAGTCCCCGGTTGATGTTGAGAGTGCATAACTGACTCCGTCAGCGCGCTCCCGTTAACCGGGCGCGCAGGCGTTTGATCGCCTGACTGTGCAGTTGGCTTACGCGGGATTCACCCACTTCCAGCACTGCGCCAATCTCTTTCAGATTCAGTTCTTCCTGGTAGTAAAGCGTCAGCACCATCTTTTCGCGATCGGGCAAGGCTTCGATCGCTTCGATGACACGTTCGCGCAGATTCCCTTCCATCAACTGGTGAAGCGGGTTGGCTTCTTCATGCCCTTCCGTCACCAGCTCCGCGCTGTCGCCGTGCTCTTCACGAAACTCATCGTAAGAGAACAGTTGACTGTTGTTGGTATCCAGCAGGATCTGCCGGTACTCTTCTAATGACACATCCAGCGTGGCAGCCACTTCCTGTTCGGTGGCCGAACGACCTAATGACTGTTCTACTTTGTGCATCGCACCAGCCACCTCGCGTGCGTTACGTCGCACGCTGCGAGGCGCCCAGTCCCGGCTGCGCAATTCATCCAGCATTGCTCCACGAATGCGCTGTACGGCATAAGTGGTAAAAGCTGTTCCCTGGAGTGCGTCATAGCGCTCCACGGCATTCAACAGCCCAATGCCTCCTGCCTGCAGCAAATCATCCAGTTCCACGCTGGCTGGCAGGCGAACCTGTAGCTTCAACGCTTCGTGGCGTACCAGCGGTACGTATCGCTGCCACAGCGAGTTTTTGTCCATCACCCCATTGGCGGTATAGAGATCGTTCACTCTGGCTACCCTGCTGTTAGTTAAGTTATCGGCATGATTATCCGTTTCTGTAGGGGAGATTGATTGGGGGAATAGCGGTAATAAAGACGGGTTATTTCATTTTTGAGCAAAAAAGCGGCACCTGGGGTGCCGCGTTGAGAAGGATTAGCTTAATTGCTTAAGTTTTTCGCGTGTCGCCAGCGGAACCTGCTGCCAGAGGGCGCAGACTTTACCGTCAATCTCCTGATAATGCTCACTTAAGACCAGGCCGCCCTGCTGCCCGGCACGGAAAGTGACCTTACCGTTATCGGCATTAATCGACAGTAATCTGCTGCTGAAAAGACGCTGAAGATCGCTGCGCAGAAATAAACCGTTATCGGCGCTGTTATCCAGTAACAGGCCCTCTTCATTTTCCTGGGTTGCAATATGACAGGCTTCCACCCAGGGGAACTGGCTGCTCTCCAGCAGACGGGTGCCGGTGACCAGGCAGGCGCCATAACGGGCTTTGACCGCAGCGGCAAACTCCGCCTGGCTGGCCCGCTGCCACACTCTGGCTTTAACCTGCCTGCCCACCTGAGCACCGGCGATAACTCCGGCGGGCACAGTCAGCAACGGGCTGCTCAGCACCGCGATAAACTGAATACGCCGTGACAGGGTAAAACAGGGATGCGCCTGCGGGTCATAAAGTTGCCAGTAGTCGTCTCCGCCTTCCTGACGCATCAGCGAGAGCTTATAGCCCCGGCTGTTAATCAGGGCCTGTGCCGCTGCCCCCGCAGGATCGAGCATGGCGTAGACGCGACTCTCCCCCATCACTTTCCAGCGATTTTCCAGCTTTGCCTGTGCAGTCCGGCGGAAATAGTAGAAAGGCTGCTGCGACTTAAGATAAGCCTCCAGCCTGCGCAGATAGTTTTTGCGTTCATTATCGTTGGAGATAAACAGCAGATCTTCCAGCGGGCTGTTGGTTTCGTCATTGGCAAAAACCGCCCGGATCACCAGATTGCGATAGCTGGTGGACGGGCTTAACAATGCGCGCGCCGTCAGCTCTTTCTCTTCCGGAAATTTCAGCGCATAGCGCTGGGCGATCTCCTCAAAACTCAGCAACGCTCCCGGTAACAAGTCAGCATTGAAGCGCATAGAACACTCCATAAAGTCGTGGCTTGCTGTCATGCGTTGTCAGCATGGATAAAGCAAGGCGGTGTAAATGATCTTAGTTATCGGCAATGCGTAAGGATTCTGTAAGGAAGATAAGAGGAATGGCGATTAATTAAGGCATAAATGCCCTTCTGTTTGGCGGATCGGCCCGATCGCTGGCGCCGTACACTGTGAGAAAGCTTCGTGCTGGTGACGCCCCTGCGGTTGAAATGCCACCACGACCCACTCTGCAAACAGAGAGAACCTCCGGTGAAAATTGTGCTGTTCGGCAAAAATGGCCAGCTTGGCTGGGAATTACAACGGGCGCTGGCCCCGCTGGGCACGCTCACCGCCTTCTCTTCAGCGGAGGCTGATTTTACCGACCCCGCTGGCGTGGTGCAGATCCTGCGCGAGTTGCGCCCGGATGCGATCATCAATGCCGCTGCTTATACCGCCGTCGATCGCGCAGAGAGCGAGCCGCAACAAGCCTTTCTGCTCAATGAGCTTACGGTTGAAGCGATAGCTAAAGAAGCGCAGCTTTCTGGCGCATGGCTGGTGCACTACTCAACGGACTATGTCTTTCCCGGCAGCGGCGATCGTCCGTGGACGGAAGAGAATACCCCTGCCCCGCTGAATGTTTACGGGCACAGCAAACTCGCCGGTGAACTGGCGGTGCAAAGACATTGCGCAAAGCACCTGATTTTCCGCACCAGCTGGGTTTACGCCAGCCGGGGGAATAACTTTGCCAGAACCATGCTTCGTCTGGCTACCAGCCGCAGTCAGCTCTCAGTGATCAACGATCAGTATGGTGCTCCGACAGGGGCAGATTTGCTGGCGGACTGCACGGCACATGCCCTGCTCAGGGCGCTTAATTCTCCTGAAGTTGCGGGTTTATATCACCTTACGGCCTCAGGCGTGACCAGCTGGTATGACTACGCCTGCATGTTGTTTACCGAGGCCCGTCACGCTGGCATTGCCCTGACGCTGAAGCAACCGGATCCGGTCCCGACCAGCCAGTACCCTACGCCTGCTCAGCGCCCGCTGAACTCGCGCCTGAATAACCGTCATTTTCAGCAAACTTTTGGCTTAACGCTGCCCGAGTGGCAGGTGGGCGTGAAACGGATGCTGAGTGAAATCACCACCCCGCAGGATCGCTGGCCGACTGCGGATGTTGCTGATAATAAGAGTGGAAAAAATGAGTAAACGTAAAGGCATTATTCTTGCTGGCGGGTCCGGAACCCGTCTCTATCCGGTGACCATGGCGGTGAGTAAACAACTGCTACCCGTTTACGATAAACCGATGATCTATTACCCGATTGGCACCCTGATGCTGGCGGGCATCCGGGACATTCTGATTATCAGCACGCCTCAGGATACCTGTCGCTTTGAGCAACTGCTGGGTGATGGCAGCCAGTGGGGGCTGAATTTACAGTACAAAGTACAGCCGAGCCCCGATGGACTGGCGCAGGCCTTTATCATTGGCGAAGACTTTATTGGTCGGGACCCCTGTGCGCTGGTGCTGGGTGACAACATCTATTATGGCCATGACCTGCCAAAGCAACTGGAAGCAGCCGTCAGTCAGACCTCCGGCGCTACCGTATTTGCCTACCATGTGAACGATCCGGAACGGTATGGCGTGGTGGAGTTTAATCAGGAAGGTATCGCCGTCTCTCTGGAAGAAAAACCTCTGAAGCCCAGAAGCGATTATGCCGTGACAGGGCTCTACTTCTACGACAACACCGTGGTCAGCAAAGCCAAAAGCCTGAAGCCTTCGGTGCGGGGTGAATTAGAAATTACCGATATCAACCGGCTCTATATGGATAGCGGCGAGCTCTCCGTAGAGATTATGGGCCGTGGCTATGCCTGGCTGGATACCGGCACGCACGCCAGCCTGATTGAAGCCAGTAACTTCATTCAGACCATCGAAGAGCGTCAGGGACTTAAAGTCTCCTGCCCGGAAGAGATTGCTTATCGTCAGGGTTTTATTGATGCAGAACAGGTTAAAAAACTGGCTGCCCCGCTGGCGAAAAATCCTTATGGCCAGTATCTGTTGAAGATTGTGAAAGGCTACTGATCGATGAACATTATTCAGACCTCCCTGCCTGAAGTGGTGATCTTTGAACCGCGTGTGTTCCGTGATGAACGCGGCTTCTTTTATGAAAGCTTCAGCAAAAAAATGATCGAAGAGGCACTGGGCCGCAAGGTCGACTTTGTGCAGGATAACCATTCAAAATCCAGCAAAGGCGTACTGCGTGGGCTGCATTATCAGTTGGCTCCGCATGCTCAGGGGAAACTGGTTCGCTGTACTGCCGGTGAAGTCTTTGATGTGGCGGTGGATATTCGTGAAGAATCGGCCAGTTTCGGTCAGTGGGTGGGGGTTCATCTCTCTGCTGCAAATAACCGCCAGATGTGGATACCTGAAGGCTTCGCCCATGGTTTTCTGGTGTTAAGCGATACGGCAGAGTTTTTATATAAGACCACCAACTATTATGCGCCGCAGAGCGAAAGAGCCATTATCTTCAATGACAGGACGCTGAATATCGCCTGGCCTGTGGCTGAAAGTGAACTGATTTTGTCGGCTAAGGATTTAGTGGCTGGGGAGTTAATGGCAGGCAAGGCCGCATGAATATTCTGATTACCGCCATCGGGTCACTCTCCGCCACTGCCGTGATTGGCTCACTGAAGGGCGACGGTCATACCCTTGTCGGATGCGATATTTACCCGCAGGAATGGGTATATAATGCCCGACTCGTTGATCGTTTCTTTCAGGCTCCCAAATGTAGTGACTCCACACCCTACATCAACTTTATCAACAGGCTTTGCGCAGAACACAGTATTGATTTTATTTTGCCGCTGACCGATCCCGAAGTGGATGTGCTTGCGCAGTTTCGTCACCTTATCAACCCAGGGTCACAACTCGCTTTATCGCCTAACGCCGCCCTGAATCTTTGTCGGGACAAACTCAGCTGGTTTGAATTACTGCGGTGTAAAGCGGGACTCAGACTGATTCCCACCGTGCTTCTGCATGACTTTGTACCCGGCACGCTGCGATTGCCATTGATCGCTAAGCCGCGAAATGGCCGCAGCAGTGAGGGTATTTATCGTCTGGATACCGCTGCGGATATTGCCTGGTTGAAACAGAAAATTCCAGCTGAGCAATTTATTATTCAACCCCTGCTTAGCGGCCCGGTATTCGTGGTTGATGTGGTGCGTACTGCCAAAGGCCAGGCCGTGGCCGTTGCCCGTCAGGAGCTGCTCCGTACGGCAAATGGCGCAGGGCTGACCATCCAAATTATTGAAAACCCGGCATTAATAAAGACTGCCCTTGAAATAGCTGACCAACTGGGCATTCAGGGATGTATCAACCTGGAATTTTTAGGCACTGATGACGGATTTTATCTTATGGATATTAATCCCCGTTTCTCGGCAGGCGTGGAATTTTCACAGATGGCGGGATACGACATGGTCATTAATCATCTGAACAATTTTATTCATCAGGAAATACAGCCTGCTTTCAACTGCAAACC
This sequence comes from Erwinia sp. E_sp_B01_1, assembly GCF_036865545.1. Taxonomy (NCBI): domain Bacteria; kingdom Pseudomonadati; phylum Pseudomonadota; class Gammaproteobacteria; order Enterobacterales; family Erwiniaceae; genus Erwinia; species Erwinia sp. E_sp_B01_1. The sequence continues at coordinate 2,831,715 of NZ_CP142208.1, forward strand.
GGGGATCTTTACCCGGCACTATGTGGCAGAAGAGCAGTATCGAGGACACCATGAACAGTAGTCACCCGGATCAGGAAAAACTTGTCACCCAGGCCGACTGGGACAGCAAATGGACAGGCATTTTCGAACATTATCAACACGACTTGCGCCACGCTTATTACATTGATGCCATAAGGAAAAAACAAGAGAGACGTATCCTGGAGATTGCGGCAGGCAGCTTTCGCGATATTGCCCGCCTGAACAAGGGGAATGTTGAGGGGCACGGTATGGACTTTTCTCAGGAAGCGGTGTCACTGGCGAAAAAGTATTATCCTCAGCTGGCTGAGCGTTTCTCGCAAAAAGACGCCTTCAACCTTGACTTCGCCGATAACCATTTTGATATGAGCTATCACAATGGTTTCTGGGTGCTGTTTGATGATGAGAACATCAAAAAACTGGCGGTTGAGCAGGCTCGCGTTACCCGTGACCGGATGATTGTCACCGTCCACAACGGTCATAACAAAGAATTTAAACGCTATTTCGACAGTAAAAGCGCCACCGATACGCTGTTTAACATTCGCTTTTTTGAATGTGAAGAAATCACTGCACTGATGAAAACGGTTTGCCAGAAAGTGACCATTATTCCAGTAGGAAAAGGCAAGAAACGACATGAAGATTTCCTGATCCGTAAAGGTCTGGGTCACCCTGCGATTCTGAAAGCGTACTTTGATCTTTCACGCCAGGCGCTGCTGGATCAAAGTGAACGGTTGATGTGTATTGGTGAACTTCAGAAGTAAAATGTTAAGGGGAAGTGAACTTCCCCTCTGTTATATCACCCCGCCAGCCAGGCTTTTGACCAGACCTTTACAGCGTCCACATTCATGATCCCGCTCTGGCGAACCTGCTGTTGCAGGCGTTGCCCCAGAACACCGCTGGCTTCGGGATCGCTGAGGTGTTGCATTATCGCTTCCCGCCAGCAGCTGATGCGGTTATTCACCCGCGTCACCCTTAACTCTCCTCTGTATCCCTCAACATCGCTGCAAATAACCGGAACTGCACAGGCGCCATACTCCATCAGGCGCAGTGTCCCTTTGCCGATATTAAAGGCCGCACCTTCCAGAGGAGCCAGCGCCAGATCGAGATTCAGCAAGGCCAGCTTTGCCGGGTACCAGCTTGTTTCAATCTCCGGCAGGTGTTGAAAAAGCCAGGGTTTGATCCGCTCAGCGCATGGACCGATAAGGACCCATTCCACACTCTCTGCAAACTCGCGGATCAGTTCGGTAATCAGGGCCATATCGGTGTTACGCAGGCCAAAACTGTTGATGCCAATACGGGCCTTTTTACTCATCCCCCGGCGCGAGGATAAATTCTGCCAGTCAGGTGTTAACAGCGAACTCATTACCACGATATCGCTGTGTTGAGGACGAAGCGCCTCAGCCAGGGCCTCTGTGGTGACAACAACACGATCAACCCGACGCAGAGTATCCCGTAGCAGTTTGCCAATATCGCCGGGAAACACATTGCGTTCCGGGCTGCTCAGCGGCAATCGGGCAAGGTTTTCATCCAGCTCCAACACTTTGAAAATTGAGGTAACTTTCCCCAGGCGTTCAAGCCAGTGTTGAAAATCGGGTGAAAGCTGTCGCTGAATGACCAGGCTTTCAGGCTGATATTTCGCTACTTCAGTCAGGTACATGACGTATTCAACTGACATGCCTTCCACCAGCCCGGCTGCCTTCATGGCATTCAGGGGCGCAATAATACGCTGATAAGCCCGTTCACTTTGCGTGCAGTGCCATCCCGCCACTACCGGTAGCGGACGCCAGTCCAGCGGCTGCCAGGTCATAAGACTGTCTGTATTCAGTTCAAATCCTTTTCCATTCAGCGCCAGGTTTGCATTATAGGCCGGGTCCTGCGTAGTTACCGGCAACCACTTACGATAAAAATTATCCTGCTCGGACCTGAACCGCTCCAGCTTTTGTGCTTTCTTTGCCACATCGAGGCTTTTCTGGCTCACGCTGCCTTCATGCATCACCAGAGAGTGTGGCGTCCAGACGGTAAGGTAACCAAGTTCACGCACTTTAAGACAAAAATCGACGTCATTGTAGGAGACCTGAAACTGCGTCTCATCCAGACCACCCGCTTCAAGCCAGACAGATTTACGCACCAGCAGGCAGGCTGCGGAGACGACAGAATAGTTTTGATCCACCTGAAGACGCTGCATATAGCCTGATTTTTCGGGTGCCATTTCGTTAAATGGGTGTTCCGCTGGTCCCCTTAACCCCAGTACCACGCCTGCATGTTGTATTTTGCCATCCGGGTAGAGCAGTCTCGCTCCCGTCACGCCCACTTCCGGACGCAACCCATGGTTCAGTAAGGCATCCAGCCAGTGACCATCTATAATTGCCGTGTCATTATTCAATAACACCAGATAGTCACCCTTCGCGAACTCTGCCGCATGGTTATTGATGGCTGAATAATTGAAGGGCCAGGGATAACGTAATACCCGCAGACGATCCGACTGCATCTCTTCAATGCCCTTCAGCCAGGTTTTCGCTTCAGGCGTTTCACTGTTGTTATCCACAATGAGAATTTCATAATTCTGGTAATGGGTTTTCTCCATCAGACTGGTGACACAGGCCACCAGCAGGGCTATCTGATCTTTGGTCGGGATAATAATCGACACCAGCGGCTGCTCCTGATGGCCGTACCAGAGACGATATTTACCCTCACCCTGCGACACCACCTTGCCGTCAGCGTAACCACGCCGTTGAAGATGCTCTTCGAGGATCTGTTGATGCTGTGCACAGGACTGGGGGGCCATAATCGCATTAATCAGCGGCTCATGAATGTGTCTTATGGCCGCGATTCCAGCCCCTTCAACCAGGCGAACGGCCAGCTCAAATTCATGGCCCGGTGCCACTTCAGCACGGTAACCACCCAGCGCCATCAGCGCCTCTTTTTTTATCAGCCAGTGGCGCGAAAGCGCAGCAGGCAGACTCAGGAAATAGTCGAGACTGAAATCAGGGCGAAACGCCGTCTGGTGGGCAAAGCCTTGCTCACAAATAATCTCGTCGCAGTAGAGCGCCAGGCCGTCGGTGTCGGACAGACGGTTAGCCAGGATAATCAGCCCTGAAAGCAGGAATTTATCCCCGGCCTGCACGCTGATAAACCAGTCAGCCTGCGTCTGCTTAACGGCTTCGTTGAGTTCAGTAACATGCCGCTTCCAGCCATCCACTTCCTGAATTATCACCGGAATAAGGCGAAATTTATCGTGAGCGAAAAGGCTCAGGCTGGTCAGGGTATCCTGCAGCAGCAGCGGATTATTGCCTCTGATACAAACACCTATGGTTAGTGGCTGTTCACGCGATGCCAGCCGCTGCCCGACCAGCGTTGCCTGAAGAGGTGACAACAGGCGTGGACGCAGCCAGTCCCTTACCACATTCGCTTTTTTGCCCAGTTCAAATCCCACGAGCAGATTGATTTTTTGCCATTGATCTGGCGCCCTCATGGGCATCACGCGGATCACAGCGCTGAGTTCCGGATGAGGTGGGACGTACCACCCCAACTCTTTCAACGCCAGGGGAAAGTTTTTATAGGTTTCAACAGCCAACTGCGGGAGGTAACCCGCATTCTGACTGGTTTGTTGTGCAGAAAGGCGAAAACTGGACCAGGGGTGAATCAAATAGGCAAGATGGCCGCGCTGCAATAATTTTACATACAGCGCCATATCGATAAAGTACGACATGTCATAGCCGTTGAGTAAAAACAACCCGTCTGGTTGTTGCAGCAGCGCCATTAAATCCTGGCGACGGCATAATACGGTGCTCGGTTCGCCGATAAAATTAAGGCTGGAATCACTAACGAAGCTCACCACATCCTGGCCGTGCATAATGGTGTCTTCCGTTACCGGTGCCGTGGTCGCCGGAATGTCTGCAACAATATCACCAATATGATTTATACGTTGTCTGCGGGAGGTAGCCAGGGAGACACCTGGTTGTTCAATAGCCTCCACCAGCGCACTCACGCAGCCCGGCAGCATCAGGTCATCATCATAAAAAAATTTAACGTATTCGCCGCTCGCACGCTGAAGACAGGAGAGTAAATTGCCCCTTTCAGCTAAAGCAGGTTGGTTTTTTTCATAAAAAATCGGAATATTGCTGCCTGCTTTCACAGCGTCCACTTCGTTGCGAATCACCTCCCCGTCACTGTCATCACCAATGATGATCTCCAGGGCAGGATAATCCTGAGAAATGGCGCAGTTCAGCGCTTCACGGAAAAAACTCTCTTTATAAGCAGGGATCAGAATACTGACCAGAGGGTGATGTTTCATTGTGCAATTATCCTGGAATTGTTAAAACCAGCACGGCACCTGCGTGGCCAGACGTGGCGCGCTGATATTGCCCTCAGGCAGAATGTTTAAAAATCAGTGTTTCTGCCGGTTTCTGCTCTTCGACACTGGCAGGATTTAAGGCATGCAATAGGGCGGGGATTGCCGATTTTCCACAAACCGCGTTCACCTGGGCACCGATCTGCGCGATGATCTCTTTCTCAAGACCCGGGTAAATGGGTAAGCACAGGATCCGGCTGGCAATATCCCGCGAAACATTACAGACTCCGCCATCACTCAAATAAGCCACGCTGTCCAGGCTGGGATAGAAGTATCGCCGGGCTACCACATCAATATTTTTCAGACGCTCCACTAACTCCAGCAGCTGCGTTTCACTGTTTAATAACACGGGCAGATAGGCGAAGTTTGCTGTGGCGGCTGGGTGTTTTTGCTGCTGCTGAACCTGAGGCAGTAATGCGGACTGGTAGCATTGCCAGGCGGCTTGACGCGCGGTGAAATTTTGTTCGATTTCATCCAGCATCGCCAGACCCATCGCGGCACTGAATTCGTTCATTTTGGCATTGATCCCTGGGCCGGCGATTTGCTCGGGTCCGGTAATACCAAAGTTGATTAACTCTCGAGCCTTAAGCAAATCCTCTTCATTACGGAAGATAATGGCCCCACCCTCGATGGAATGAAAAATCTTGGTGGCATGGAAGCTCAGCGTGGTGGCATCTCCCCAGTTCAGTAAGCTTTTGTCCTGATATTTCACGTTAAAGGCATGCGCGCCATCGTAGATCACTTTAAGGTGATGCTGCCGGGCAAACTGGTCAATTTTTTCCACGTCACAGCTGTTGCCGAACACATGGACGGGAACGATCGCCCGGGTTTGTGGGGTCACTAATGCGCCCAGACGCTCAGCATCCAGACACCAGTTCAGCGAATCGATATCGCAGAACACCGGCTTAATCCCTTCCCAGTTCAGCGTACTGGCTGTTGCAACAAAACTGAACGGGGTGGTAATCGCTTCGGCGGGTTTGCCGTTGACGGTCTGCTGAATACCCAGGGCGCGATAGGCAATCTGTAAGGCCAGCGTTCCGTTTGAAACCAGCAGTAAATGCTCAACGCCCAGAAATGCTTTCAGTCGTTCGGTAAACGTCTGAACCAGCGGGCCGTTATTAGTGAGCAGCTTGCGTGAATAGATACCGTCAATGTACTGATTAAGACGTTCACGATCGGGAAGCCAGGGCTGAGTGACGTAGGTAGTCATTATAGATCTCACAGAAGCCAGTTACAGGAACGGTGGGTCATATAGCCGGCAGCCCATCGTTGACGTCAGAATTTTTGCGCCATTTGATAAACAGATTACTGTGAATAATTTTTTTGAATCGGGGGAATAACTGATATTAATGCGGGTATTAAGGCCGTTCGATTGAGTAGCTTACCGGATAAAACGGGGGCATAGCCCCCGCGTAGTATTAAGGCAACCAGGCTTTGCGCCACTCATCCAGTCCATGATCGCGCAGGAACCAGTCCTGATGGATAGCCGTCCGCAGCTCATCGCCCTGACGTGACAAAGCCTCCCATTCACCCAGATGGTTATTGATGGCGTTCATCCAGTCTTTAAAGCGGTTAGGAACCAGCGTCACCGGCAGGCCACAGCGATAAGAAACAATGTCCGTGGCAATAATAGGGACGCCGCAGGCCCCTATCTCCAGTAAACGCAGGTTACTTTTACACTCGTTAAAGTGATTGTGCTCCAGAGGCACTAATGCCAGATCCAGATTCAGGCTGGCCAGTTTTTCCGGATAGTAATCAAAGGGTACGCTGGCGTGGAATTCACATTTCACGCCTTCCGGTTTCATCCCCATAAAGACCCACTCAACCCGGTCTTCCAGCGCTTTGATGATCGGCCGCAGGATATCCAAATCTCCGGCGTGGCTGTTACCTCCAGCCCAGCCAACACGCGGCTTTTTGCCGACCCGCCGCTCGCTTTGCAGGTGGCCCCACTGGCTGACTGCCAGCCGGTTTTGCGCCACGCGGATATCAGGGTGGAAGCCGTGATAGGCCTCGGCCAGCGGATAGGTGGATAACACCACCCAGTCAGCCGCCTCCACCACCCGGCGCAGTCGCTTGATAATGTGCTGAGGGAAATTATGCTTATTGCCGTTCTTCAGCGGAACGTTAGGCAGATAATCGTCATATTCCACGATAATCTTCGCTTTGGAGACCTGGCGATACTGTTCAATCAGCCGTGGAAAACCCGTGCCTGTGGCGAGTTCGAGCAAAATGGTATCGGGCTGCAAGCGCGCCATTTCCATCACCCCTGGAATACCCAGAGTCAGGCTGCCATCGATCGCCAGGTTCTCTTCCAGCGCTTTGAAGGGCTGGATTACGCGGTGGTTACCGCAACCGTACCAGTTTACATGCCCGGCTAACATCACCGGCAAAGGACGACCCGGTAGCGGCGGCTGATAGCGCCCCATATTCTCTGAAAGAGAAAAGAGTTTGCCCTGACGGTTCATGGCCGGATGGTAGCTGATATCTTCCACCAGGCTGCCACCCCATTTTTTGCGCAGGGTATCAAACACCTGCGGTTCAGGATGCGCTGGCGTGCCAAATTTTTCGGTCAGTAATCGGGTTGCTCCCCCCATATGTTTCAGGCGGCAATAAGGTGTCCAGACGGTCAGATACCCCAGTTGTTTAACCCGCAGCGCCAAATCCACATCGCCAAACCAGACCGGGAAGTCCTGTTCAGAAAAGCCGTTAATCTCATTAAATAACGCTTTGCCAATCATCAGGCAGGCACCACTGACTGCCGTGACGTTATGGGCAGCCTGAAGGTAGTAAAGGTATCCGGGATCTTTTGGCCCGCACCCTTCAAAAGCTCTGCCTACGCCATCCTGCACCCCGACCACCAGACCACCATGCTGAACGCGCCCGTCGGCATATTCCAGGCGACCGCTGACAATGCCGATCTCCGGACGCTGGATATGTTCAACCAGCGCCTCCAGCCAGTTCTCTTCAGTAACCTCAATATCATTATTGAGAAACAGCAGAACCTCGCCTGTTGCCTCAGCGGCGGCAAAGTTATTGATGGCTGAAAAGTTAAAAGGATGCGGCCAGCGCAGCACTTTCAACTGGGGCAGATTCAGGGCAGCCAGCTGGTCGAGGAAGTCACACGCCTCCTTCTCCTGTGACTGGTTGTCCACAATCAGCAGCTCGTAATCCGGGTAGCGGGTTTTCTCCATCAGGCTTTCAATACAGCGCCTCAGCAGGGGCAGATGATCGCGAGTGGGAATAATGATCGATACGCGGGGCTGGCTTTGCAGCGTATAGCGCACGCGCTGAACCGCAGGCGTCGCTCCCGCCTCCAGCGTGGCGGAAATATTAAATCTTTGCAGGTGCTGTTGCGTGGCAAGCGTAGCATCGGCAACGATTTCCGGCGCTTCCAGCCAGGCTCTCAGCGGCATTGCTGCCGTCACCAGCACTTCAGGAATATGCCCCAACGCCTGTGGCCCGGCACTTTCAATCACTCGCCAGGCTAAATCCACCAATGGCAGCCGGGTAAATTGCCTGTCCAGCCCCTGCATCAGCCGGGCAGCCTCCAGATTAAACAGCAGGCTGCTGCCGATATAAGGCATGCTGCGTAGCAGATCGATATTATTATCAGGTTTGAGCACCAGGCTGTGGTGGCCTTCGGTGCTGACGCTCATCTCGTCGCAATACCACATCAGCGCCTGATCGTTACGCATCTGATATTCGGCGAACAGCAGCAGTGCCTGCGGCTGCAACAGCGTGCCTGCCGTAACGACCAGCATGCTGTGTGCCTCAGAATCGGTCACCAGCTGGTTAAAGGAATCGACCCAGTTATCGTTAAAGATACGCCAGTCAATATTGCTCTCTGATTTGGCATTTTCAGAAGAGAGAACGGTGACGGATGCCGGCATCAGATGCTGCGAAGCCAGGCTGTCAAGCGTACGCTGTACTGCGTCACTGTAACCTTCGTTATCCACAATGGTCAGGGCAATGTTGCCAGTATGCGGTAAGGAGCCGATGAAGCTGTGCAGAACGGAGATGCGGGTTGCCGAGGGCTGACGATCCTCCAGCCATTTTTGGGTGGAGTAATCTTCATCTGACCCGCTGTCCATCACCCGGCGGTGTAACGACAGTGCCTGATACTCCTTTTCATTGATCACAATCGGAGCGGGGGCAGGCAGATCGTCTAACAGATTCGCGAAGAGGGTACGCTGTCCCCAACGACAGGCAAAAGCCTCCTGCTGGCTGGCCGTCCAGTCGCGGGCCTCCAGATAGCCCTCAACGATCATCTCCGCCCACTCTTCCGCATCGGGACGGTTTTTGGCATTCAGGGCTGAGAAGTGAACCTCTTCAAGCGCAGTGAGATTATGCTCCAGCACATACCCTTCCACCCTGCCCTGAGTGGCAAGGAAAACAGGCAGACCACAGCTAAGTGCTTTACTAACGATATGTTCGTCGCCCACCACCAGGCTCACCTGATTAAAAAGTTTCTCATCCAGCGGCTGTAACTGACTGCTGGTATCGAGCCAGACTAAACGAATCTCTCTTGCCGACAGTTGCTGCTGCAGGCCGCTCATTTCCGCGCTGAACTGGTCGGCCATGTAGAGCACGGTGGCCGGTGCATCAGGCCGTGGCTGTGCTTTTAAAAAAGCATCCGGGACTAAATCAGGCTGAGAGAATAATTTCGTTTCATCGATGCCTTTGATTTTTAGCAGGCTGTCCATGCTTTTTGCCAGTGACAACACTCGCCAGGCAAGTCTGTTTTCCAGCACCGCATCCAGTGGCAGATTGAGATCGACGCTGTTAGCGCGGTGGCGGAAAAGGATCTGGCTGGAGAATTTGCCTGTTTTAAGCGCGCTTATCAGGCTGGCATGGAGATAACACTGGAAGATCAGCGTCAGATCGTAAGTCTCCTGAAGGGGGCAACCGGCGTCCTGGCTGAGCCTAAAGCGCGGCGAGCGGCTCCTCTGGTCGAGAGACGGCGTTAACACTCCGCCGTAACGCTGGGTCACCACGTCGACATGCCACTCAAGACTGAGAAAATGATCGATAATATCCAGCACGTTAATGCAGACGTTATCGAAGCTCTCCAGCTTATCCACGCTTATTAAAACCCGCCCCATCAGACACCCTCTTTTATTCATCGCCATCATCCACAGTTGTGAAGGTATTCTCGTACAGCGGCTGAAATTCAAAGTGGGAATAAACGGGAAGAAAAGTGAACTACTCTGGCGATGATGCAAAAAAAACGGCCCGTAAAGGGCCGTCTGGCTGACTGGTGCGAAGATTAACGCAGCAGGGACAGCATTGCCTGTGGCACCTGGTTGGCCTGGGCCAGCACAGAAGTACCCGCCTGCTGCAGGATCTGCGCGCGGGACATGTTGGACACTTCCGTCGCGTAATCAGAATCCTGAATACGGCTGCGGGCCGCGGACAGGTTGTTGGTGGTGTTGTTCAGGTTGGTGATGGTGGACTCAAAACGGTTCTGAGACGCACCCAGCAGGCTACGCTGGCTGTCTACAGATTTGATTGCATCATCGATAGTTTTCAGTGGGCCAGAAGTGGCATCGCTGGCAGCCAGAACGTCAAAGCCTTCTGCATCAACAGAACGGTTACCGGTTGCGCCGGTGTTGTCGCTCAGTGCAGCAGCAGCGGTATAGGTTCCTGAGTTATTAGCATCTGCTGTGCCAGAAACCTGGTGCAGGTTGTAATCTTTGCTGGCGCTGATGGAGATAGCGATAGTTTCGCCATCTTTAGAACCGACCTGGAAGCTGTAAGATTTGCCAGTATCAGAGCCGGTATCCAGCACTTTGATGCCGTTAAAGTCGGTCTGTTTGGTCACGCGGTCAATTTCAGACAGGCGCTGGTTAACTTCAGACTGGATGGAGTCGATGTCAGAAGCTGAGTTAGAGCTGTTCTGTGCCTGAACGGTCAGGTCACGTACGCGCTGTAAGTTGTTGTTGATCTCGGACAGCGCGCCTTCAGCGGTCTGTGCCAGAGAGATACCGTCGTTGGCGTTACGTGCAGCAACGGTCAGGCCATTGATGTTAGAAGTAAAACGGTTGGCAATTGCCTGGCCCGCTGCATCGTCTTTGGCGCTGTTGATACGCAGACCAGATGACAGACGCTCGATCGCAGTACCCAGAGAAGACTGAGATTTGTTCAGGTTGTTCTGAGTGGTCAGAGACAGGGTGTTGGAGTTAATTACGGCCATGATCTTGATTCCTGTATAAGTGGTCGTTCAGTCATGTGGCAGCGGGACTGCCTTACCCTTGATTTATCGCCCACTCCGGCAGAAACTTTAATAATATTTGAGCAAAAACAGGACTTGATGGAAAAACAGTCAGGCATTTTGACGCAGGTATAAAAAAAGGAGCCTTTCGGCTCCTCTTAAATGCTGATGATGCGAAATTAACGCAGCAGAGACAGCATTGCCTGTGGTACCTGGTTGGCCTGAGCCAGTACAGAAGTACCCGCCTGCTGCAGGATCTGCGCGCGGGACATGTTGGACACTTCCGTTGCGTAATCAGAATCCTGAATACGGCTGCGGGCCGCGGACAGGTTGTTGGTGGTGTTGTTCAGGTTAGTGATGGTGGACTCAAAACGGTTCTGAGAAGCACCCAGCAGGCTGCGCTGAGTATCTACAGATTTGATCGCCGCATCAATATCAGCCAGTGGAGTATTGCTGCCAGCCGTGCCGCCGCTTGATACGGAACCGTGCATAACGTCGAAACCAGTAGCTGCTACAGTACGGTCAACACTGTTGATCTGATCGGTACCTGAAGCCATTGCTTTGCTGTTCAGCGTGGTGCCGGTCTGGCCTGCTGCTGCCAGGTTCCAGCCATCGCTTGAGCCCATGTTGATGTCAATGGTCTCGCCATCTTTCGCGCCAACCTGGAAGCTGTAAGATTTAGTGGTATCAGAACCGGTATCCAGCACTTTGATGCCGTTGAAATCGGTCTGTTTAGTTACGCGGTTGATCTCTTCCATACGCTGGTTAACTTCAGACTGGATGGAGTCGATATCAGAGGCAGAGTTAGAGCTGTTCTGCGCCTGAACGGTCAGGTCACGTACACGCTGTAAGTTGTTGTTGATCTCGGACAGCGCGCCTTCAGCGGTCTGTGCCAGAGAGATACCGTCGTTGGCGTTACGTGCAGCAACGGTCAGGCCGTTGATGTTAGACGTAAAGCGGTTAGCAATCGCCTGGCCCGCTGCATCGTCTTTTGCGCTGTTGATACGCAGACCTGAAGAGAGACGCTCAATGGCGGTGCCCAGAGAAGACTGAGACTTGTTCAGGTTGTTCTGAGTGGTCAGAGACAGGGTGTTACTGTTGATTACTGCCATAGTCGTTATTCCTATAAAAAAGTGGTCATTCAGGCTCTTGGCAGCGGGACTGCCCTGCCACACTATTTATCGCCCTTCACTGACAAAACTTTAGAGATAATTGATAAAAATCATTGCCTGACGGATAAAGCAGCAATTCATTCGTCGGAAGGGTTGTGGGGGTAATCAAATAAAAAAGGAGCCTTTCGGCTCCTCTTAAAGACTGCTGGTGCGAAATTAACGCAGCAGAGACAACATAGCCTGTGGTACCTGGTTGGCCTGGGCCAGAACAGATGTACCCGCCTGCTGCAGGATCTGCGCACGGGACATGTTGGACACTTCCGTTGCATAATCAGAATCCTGAATACGGCTGCGGGCCGCGGACAGGTTGTTGGTGGTGTTGTTCAGGTTGGTGATGGTCGACTCAAAACGGTTCTGAGAAGCACCCAACAGGCTGCGCTGGTTATCCACAGATTTGATCGCTGCATCCACGGTAGCCAGACCGGTGCTGGTGCCGCCTGAAGCGGCCAGAACGTCAAAACCTTCGGCAGCCACGGTACGGGTACCGGATGCGCCGGTGTTATCTTTCAGGTCTGCGCCGGAAGCGACATAAGTTCCTGAGTTACTGGCATCAGTGGTTGCTGAAGCCTGATACATGTTCCAGCCAGAGCTTGCACCGATGGAGATATCAATGGTCTCACCATCTTTCGCGCCAACCTGGAAGCTGTAAGATTTGTCGCTGGTAGCGCCAGTGTCCAGCACTTTGATGCCGTTGAAGTCGGTCTGCGCGGTCACGCGGTCGATTTCAGCCATACGCTGGTTAACTTCAGACTGGATGGAGTCGATGTCTGATGCTGAGTTAGAGCTGTTCTGCGCCTGAACGGTCAGGTCACGTACACGCTGTAAGTTGTTGTTGATCTCGGACAGCGCGCCTTCAGCGGTCTGTGCCAGAGAGATACCGTCGTTGGCGTTACGTGCAGCAACGGTCAGGCCGTTGATGTTAGACGTAAAGCGGTTAGCAATCGCCTGGCCCGCTGCATCGTCTTTTGCGCTGTTGATACGCAGACCTGAAGAGAGACGCTCAATCGCAGTGCCCAGAGAAGACTGAGATTTGTTCAGGTTGTTCTGAGTGGTCAGAGACAGGGTGTTACTGTTGATTACTGCCATGATAATTATCCTTTAAAAAGTTGTCATTCAGGCTCTTGGCAGCGGGACTGCCCTTACACACTATTTATCGCCCTTCCCTGACAAAACTTTAGAAATAATTGATCAAAATCAGGCCTGGCCCGACCTCATGCGGCCTGTGGGGCAAACTGCGGCGCTGACAGCTCATCAATGCCAGCAAAAAAGGAGCCTTGCGGCTCCTCTTAAAATACCCGCAGAAACGGTTAACGTAGCAGGGACAACATGGCCTGTGGCACCTGGTTGGCCTGGGCCAGAACAGAAGTACCAGCCTGCTGCAGGATCTGCGCGCGGGACATATTCGACACTTCCGTAGCGTAGTCAGAATCCTGAATACGGCTACGGGCCGCGGACAGATTATTGGTGGTGTTGTTCAGGTTGGTGATGGTCGACTCAAAACGGTTCTGAGATGCACCCAGAGTACTGCGCTGGTTGTCCACGGATTTCAGCGCGGCATCTATAGTCGCCAGACCGGTGCTGGTGCCACCTGAAGCCGCCAGCACGTCAAAGCCTTCGGCGGCCACGGTACGGGTGCCGGTTGCGCCGGTGTTATCCTTCAGATCTGCAGCAGCGACAAATTCACCGGAGTTGTTGGCGTTTGCCGCACCGGAAGCCTGGTGCAGGTTGAAGCCAGAGCTTGCACCCACCTGGATGCTGATTTTTTCACCGTCTTTGGAACCCACCTGGAAATCGTAAGATTTACCGGTGTCAGAGCCGGTATTCAGCACTTTAATGCCGTTGAAGTCGGTCTGCTGGGTCACGCGGTCGATTTCAGCCATACGCTGGTTAACTTCAGACTGGATGGAGTCGATGTCTGATGCTGAGTTAGAGCTGTTCTGCGCCTGAACGGTCAGGTCACGTACGCGCTGTAAGTTGTTGTTGATCTCGGACAGCGCGCCTTCAGCGGTCTGTGCCATTGAAATACCGTCGTTGGCGTTACGTGCAGCAACGGTCAGGCCGTTGATGTTAGACGTGAAACGGTTAGCAATTGCCTGGCCCGCCGCATCGTCTTTTGCGCTGTTGATCCGCAGACCAGAGGAGAGACGCTCAATCGCGGTGCCCAGAGAAGACTGAGATTTATTCAGGTTGTTCTGGGTCATCAGTGACAAAGTGTTGGTGTTGATTACAGCCATGATATTTATTCCTTTAATTAAAATGTCAGCGTTCAGACAGTGAGCTTCACTGCCCAGTCATTTTAATTATCGGATGATGGCACATAAACTTTATGGGTATAGCGCGTTTTTTTTAAAATAAAAAAAGAGGCCGTTTGGCCTCTTTTGTTCTGACTGCTGAGAAAGAATTAACGCAGCAGGGACAGCATTGCCTGTGGCACCTGGTTGGCCTGGGCCAGCACGGAAGTACCCGCCTGCTGCAGGATCTGCGCACGGGACATGTTCGATACTTCTGTCGCGTAGTCAGAATCCTGGATTCGGCTGCGTGCCGCGGACAGGTTGTTGGTGGTGTTGTTCAGGTTGGTGATAGTGGACTCAAAGCGGTTCTGGGAAGCACCCAGGGTACTACGCTGATTGTCTACGGATTTGATTGCAGCATCGATATCAGCCAGGGGTGAAACTTCACCAGAGATCGCGCCTGCAGTCACAGTTACGCCAGTAGCAGCAGCTTTACCATCAGAGGCAATTTTACCCAGCATAACGTCAAAACCTTCCGCCTTAACAGTACGGGCAGTGCCGTTGACGTTAATGGTAGCGCTGTCGGTAGAGGCGGTGTTAGCCGTTGATTTACCGCTGGCGTCGATAGTCGCTGCCAGATCCCAGCCAGAGCTCTTGTCCAGTGAAATGCCGATGGTTTCACCATCTTTAGAACCGACCTGGAAGTTGAAAGTCTGTCCGCCAGAGCTTGCCAGCACTTTGATGCCGTTGAAGTCGGTCTGCGCAGTTACGCGGCTGATCTCTTCCATACGCTGGTTAACTTCAGACTGGATGGAGTCGATGTCTGATGCTGAGTTAGAGCTGTTCTGTGCCTGAACGGTCAGGTCACGTACACGCTGCAAGTTGTTGTTGATTTCGGACAGCGCGCCTTCAGCGGTCTGTGCCAGAGAGATACCGTCGTTGGCGTTACGTGCAGCAACGGTCAGGCCGTTGATGTTAGACGTAAAGCGGTTGGCAATTGCCTGACCCGCTGCGTCGTCTTTCGCGCTGTTGATACGCAGACCAGAAGACAAACGTTCAATCGCCGTGCCCAGAGAAGACTGAGACTTGTTCAGGTTGTTCTGAGTGGTCAGAGACAGAGTGTTGGAGTTAATTACTGCCATGATGTATTCCTTCAGAAGTTAAGAGAGTGGCGACTGAACGTTGTCTTTGTCACCGTATACCTATTATCGACGCCACTTCAGAAAGCTTTAGGTATTTACTGGAAAAACCACACCATAAGATGACAATATTTTGTTGTTAGTTAACCTTCTGTTTATTAGTGATTTTAAGTCATTTTTTACAAAAAAAACGGCCCCGCAGGGCCGTAATTTACTGAGCGTTGACGATTAACGCAGCAGGGACAACATTGCCTGTGGCACCTGGTTGGCCTGGGCCAGAACAGATGTACCCGCCTGCTGCAGGATCTGCGCGCGGGACATGTTGGACACTTCCGTCGCGTAGTCAGAATCCTGAATACGGCTGCGGGCCGCGGACAGGTTGTTGGTGGTGTTGTTCAGGTTAGTAATGGTGGACTCAAAGCGGTTCTGAGAAGCACCCAGAGTACTACGCTGGTTATCAACAGATTTAATTGCCGCATCAATGTCTGCCAGAGCATCAGTAGCGGTAGGAGCCGTGGTGCCAGTGAAGCTGCCGTGCAGAACGTCAAAACCGATAGCATCAACGCTACGATCGTTGCCGTTAACCTGCGCCATACCTGAAGCCGCTACGGTGTTGGTATAGGCGCCGCTGGCGTCCGGGGCAGAAGTCGTTTTGTCGGCATTTGCCGCCGCCAGGTTCCAGCCTGCTGCACCATCAATGGCGATTGAAATTTTCTCACCATCTTTAGAGCCTACCTGGAAGTCATAGCTGGTGCTGTCAGAAGAGGTGTTGTTCAGCACTTTAATGCCGTTGAAATCGGTCTGGCGGGTCACACGGTCAATTTCAGACAGGCGCTGGTTAACTTCAGACTGGATGGAGTCGATGTCTGATGCTGAGTTAGAGCTGTTCTGCGCCTGAACGGTCAGGTCACGTACGCGCTGTAAGTTGTTGTTGATCTCGGACAGCGCGCCTTCAGCGGTCTGTGCCAGAGAGATACCGTCGTTGGCGTTACGTGCAGCAACGGTCAGGCCGTTGATGTTAGACGTAAAGCGGTTAGCAATCGCCTGGCCCGCTGCATCGTCTTTTGCGCTGTTGATACGCAGACCTGAAGAGAGACGCTCAATGGCGGTGCCCAGAGAAGACTGAGACTTGTTCAGGTTGTTCTGCGTAGTCAGTGATAATGTGTTTGAGTTGATAACGGCCATGATCGAATCCTTTTAGGTGAAGTTAGCATCAGGTTAGTGGCCAGAGCCATTCACCGTAACCCTGTTATCGCCTCCCCCATTAAAACCTTTAACGTTTCATTTAAAATTTACACACGAATGTAATGATTCAGATAAATCTCCCTAAACGAAGAAGTAAGCCTGCTTACTGCTTCTGTTTAGCAGATTGTTTTTTTTTAAAGCCCCTAATATTTATTGCGTCGCTGCCGATACCACCACCAGTGATTATCAAATGAACAAAGGATGACAACATGGCAAGCGTAAGCTCACTTGGTGCAGGAACCAGCCTCGATCTTAACTCCCTGTATGACAGTTTACAGACAGCGGAAGAGACTCGCCTGACACCTATTACCACTCAGCAATCATCCTACAAGGCTAAATTAACGGCTTGGGGCGTGGTTCAGACTGCGTTGGCAAAAGTTCAGACCGCAGCGGCTGCGCTGAAAAACACTTCAGCGATTGCCAGCACTCAGGTGACCAGCACCAATACCGCTTTCAGCGCCAAGCTTGCCACTACTGCGAGCGCGGGAAGCTATACCGTGGAAGTCTCTCAGCTGGCTAAAGCCCAGTCTTTGCTCTCTAAGTCGGCCACCAGCAGCACCGCCGATTTAGGTGATTCAAGCCAGAGTTCACGTACTATTACTATTTCTCAGGCAGGTCAGACTGACCCGATGGAAGTCACGCTTTCCAGCGACCAGACCAGCCTGTCAGATATCCGCGATGCCATTAATAAGAAACAGGGCAGCGTCACCGCCAGTATCATCAAAGCGGATGACAACTCTTATTATCTGTCACTGACTTCACGTGATACCGGCACCACCAATGCGATGACCGTCAGCACTACCGACAGCACCCTGGCTGGTTACATCAGCTATGACGGTGACGCCGCCAATACCACCACCAATGGTATGACGCAGAAAGTGGCAGCGGCCGATGCCAAGCTGAACATCAATGGCGTGGACATTACCCGTAGCAGCAACACCGTGACCGATGCGCCGGAAGGCGTGACGCTGAACCTGACCGCGACTAACGTCGGCAAGGCAGAAACACTGACGGTGGCTAAAGATAACTCGCCTATGACCACGGCGGTTCAGGCTTTTGTTGATGCCTATAACTCGCTGCAAACCACCATCGCTTCGCAGACTAAATATACTTCTGTTGATCAGGGTAGTGATACACAGAGCACCAGCAACGGCGATCTGCTGGGCGATGGCTCGCTGCGTAACATCCAGACGCGTCTGCGCTCGATGATCTCTACTTCGCAGACCGGCGGCGACTACTCCCTGCTGTCACAGATTGGTATTACCCAGGATCTCAACGGCAAGCTGACCGTCGACAGTACCAAACTGAATAAAGCCCTGGATGAAAAACCTTCCAGCGTGGTCGATTTCCTGTCCGGCGACGGCAAAACCACCGGTTTTGGCACGCAGACCAGTAATCTTCTGGATCAGATGCTGGCCAGCGATGGCACCGTACAGAATGCGGAAGACGGCATCAACTCTACCCTGAAGCAGTTGACCGAGCGGTCAGATGCCATTACGGCAAGCATTACAGCAACGATGGCACGTTATAAAACTCAGTTCACCAGCCTGAGTTCACTGGTGTCATCGCTGAACAATACAGCGGCCTATCTGACGCAGCAATTTGGTACGTCAAGTTAATCCAGAGAGGAATAAAATGTACGCTAAATCGGGAATCCAGGCCTACGCACAGGTCAGTGTTGAAAGTGCGGTATTGAGCGCCAGCCCGCATCAGTTAGTGGTGCTGCTCTTTGACGGTGCGCTGAGCGCGATTAAAAAAGCCAGCATCCTGACTGAACAGGGAGATATTCCCGGTAAAGGTCAGGCGATTACTAAAGCCATCAATATTATTGCCAATGGCCTGCGTACCGGCCTCGATCACGAGGCAGGCGGTGCTATTGCAGCAAATCTTGATGATTTATATGAATATATGACGCGTCGCCTGTTGCAGGCCAATCTACATAACGATCTGGCGGCCCTGGCAGAAGTGGAATCACTGATGGTGAATATCGCGGACGCCTGGAAAGAAATCGGCCCTAATGCCCAACCTGCGCAGGATACCTTCTGAATGAGTGGTAACGTTGAGACTTTGGTTAGCTACCAGCAGCTACTGAAAATGAGTCAGTCCATGCTCGCTCTGGCCTCTGAGGGCAAGTGGGACGATCTGATTGATTGTGAAATGCGTTATCTTCAGACCGTAGAACGGGTGACCACCAGTCTGCCAGCCTCATCGTTGCCAGTTGGCTTGCAAAGCCAGATTCGCGTGGCAATTAAAGAGATCCTCGAAAACGAAAATCAGGTCAAGACGTTACTCAATGGCCGTATGGGCGAGTTACGTAATCTGGTCGACAGCAGCTCTAACCAGCGCAACATCAGCAGCACTTACGGCAAGATGTCATCTAACATTCTGTTCCCCAATAAGATTTAGGATTCTGCCGCTTCGTTTTCTCTCCCTACGGGTCAGCCGGTAAAAATATTTACTGCTGACCCGCGCTTTTCTTCCTCCCTCCTCCATACTTCATTCTCCCCGCTGATAAAAATCCGGAGCATGGACATGCCTAATTCCACCCTGTTGCAATTCTTTCACTGGTACTATCCCGACGGCGGCAAATTGTGGCCTGAAGCGGCCGAACGTGCGGAGAAGTTAGCCGAAATGGGCATTACCGATGTCTGGCTGCCTCCCGCTTATAAAGGAGAATCCGGCGGCTATTCAGTGGGCTATGACAGCTACGACCTTTTCGACCTGGGCGAATTCGAACAAAAAGGCACGCGCGCGACCAAATATGGTGATAAAGAGCAGCTCAAAGCCGCAGTGGAAGCGCTGAGATCCCATAAATTGGGGGTGATTATGGATGTAGTGCTTAACCACAAAATGGGGGCTGATGAAAAGGAAAAGGTGCAGGTTAACCGGGTGAATCCGGACAACCGCGAAGAGATCGAACCTGAGGCTTTTGAAGCTGAAGCATGGACAAAATTTACCTTCCCTGCCCGCGCAGGAAAGCATTCAAAATTTGTCTGGGACTACAAATGCTTCAGTGGTGTCGACCACATCGAAAATCCCGATGAAAACGGCGTCTTTAAAATCGTCAACGATTACACCGGCGAGGGCTGGAACGATCAGGTAGACGATGAGCTGGGCAACTTCGATTATCTGATGGGCGCCAACATCGATTTCCGCAACCATGCCGTCACCGAGGAGCTGAAGTACTGGGCACGCTGGATGATGACCGAGCTTCCCTGTACCGGTTTCCGTCTGGATGCCGTGAAGCACATCCCCGCCTGGTTCTATAAAGAGTGGATAGAGCATATTCAGGAAGTGGCTGATGAGCCGCTGTTTATCGTGGCGGAATACTGGTCCCATGAGGTGGACAAGTTGCAGCAGTATATTCATCAGGTAGAGGGCAAAACCATGCTGTTTGATGCCCCGTTACAGATGAATTTTCACCTTGCCTCACGCGAAGGTGCTGAATATGACCTCACTCAAATCTTCAGCAATACCCTGGTCGAAAGTGACCACTGGCATGCGGTGACCATAGTGGCTAACCATGATACTCAACCGCTGCAATCGCTTGAAGCGCCGGTGGAATCCTGGTTCAAACCTCTGGCCTACGCTTTGATTCTGCTGCGTGAACAGGGCGTGCCTGCGGTGTTTTATCCCGATCTGTTTGGTGCAACCTATCAGGATGAAGGGGGCGACGGCGAGGAGCACAAGATAGAAATGCCGGCGATCCCGGAGCTGGAAGCCCTGATCCGCGCCCGACAGCTTTACGCCCACGGGGTGCAGACTGAATGGTTCGATCATCCTAACTGTGTGGCTTTTGCCCGCAGCGGCACTGAAGAGCAGCCAGGTTGCGTGGTGATCCTCTCCAACGGCGAGGCAGGTGAAAAATCGCTGCCGTTGGGTGAAGAGCTGGCTGGCAAAACATGGCGTGATTATCTGGGGCATCAGACGGAAAACGTTACCGCTGATGAGGAAGGCACTGCCGTGTTTCGTTGCAATGCGGGAAGCGTTAGCGTCTGGGTTCTGACTGAATAAGGGTGCAGCCCCGCCGAGCTGGCGGGGCTGACAATCTGGTCAATAGGGCAACTGACGGCCAGAAAGCACCGGCTTATTCAACATCAGATTATAAATGCGGGTTAACAGCACGCTGGATAGCCAGGTTACCGCAAGCAGCAACAGGAAAATCAATCCCGGAGAAGAGGGCGAGTAGATCCACTGCTGGAAGTAGTCATAACAAAAGAAGGCGTGCGTCAGCCAGATAAAGGCCGAGTGGCGCCCCACTTCACTCAGGCCAGCCCGTACAAAACCGGGTATGAAACGGTATGCCCCCACCAGCAGAAAAATCAGAACAGGCGTGACCAGACACAGCCCGATATTCATATACCCTCTCTCCATCAGCAGGATACAGGCCAGCGGTGCGGCAACCAGCGCCCCCAAAATGACCGGAATACGCAGCCGCGAAACCGTCAGCCAGTGAGCCCGCCGGTTTCGCGCAAATACCAGGCCACAAACAAAGGGAAACAGCCAGATGCCATACCAGAGGCTATGCTGCCAAACCCCAAAATTCACCTGCTGATCCAGCAAAGTGCAGCCTGTCATCAGTGCGGCCGATAAGAATATCAGGGTAAAGTTATTCAGTTTGTATAAAACCGGCAGGCTGAAGACAAAGGCGACATACAGGATCAGAAACCACCACTCCGTGTTATAGGTGGTGTTCAATCCGCTGAGGTTTTGCAGCAGCAATGAGACCGAGAGATCATAACGACCGTCCTGGTTAAACAACAGTGCGCCTGCGGGAATAAAAAGCACAAAAACCAGCCAGAACTGATAGTAAAAAGCCACGACTTTTTTCATCAGCCCATCAACATCTCTGGCCCTGCCCACCCCGAAGCCATAGCCCGACAGGAATAAAAACATCGGCAGGCAGATCTGTCCAAAGCCAGCCAGTAACTCCTCGATATGCGTCTGATAAGCGAAATGTGACAGCGTTACTGTGGGATCCATTCTTTCCGGATAAAAGAACAGTTGGTGATAAAGCATAAACAGGATCGCCACGCCCTTGATAAAAGTGCTGTGTTGCTTCTGGATTTGCATAGAGAATCTCCGCCCGAAAAGCAGACTATAATCCAGCAAAAATTGGGGCAGCAACGATTTATGGCGGGGAAGAGTCTATTTAGGATTAGATCCCAAGTGGTTGATCCAGCGGGAAATCAATCAGGAAAATCCTGGCCGGGAAACGCCCGGCGGTACCGGGCCTTTAATGCGGACTTACCAGGAATAATCACTGAGATTATGCCGGATACTCTGGTTATGACTGGCCTGGCAGGCCAGTGAGCGTTAAGTCACACTATTACCGACGCCGGTACTGAAAAACCCACCGGCCCCTTTTTAAGCCAGGGTCCGGACGGGCAGCATCCGGCATTCAGAGTGTTTACTGTGAAGAAGCGTTGTCGCCGGTGGCGTCAGTTCCGCTGATATCAGAAGAGGAAATGCTTCCCGTAGCGGAAGTGGCCGGACCCTTGTTCTCCGTAGCGGAAGAGCTTTGAGCGGCGTCAGCTTCAGCTTTGTTGAAGCCCGTAGCGGCAGAAGTAGCAGCAGCAGAGGCTCCCGACTTACTGGCGGCGGCTGCACGCTGTTTATCCAGCGCCTGCTGGCATTCAGCAGTAGGCTGTTGCACTTTTTGTAATACCAGCTTGTCGTAATGCAGCTGCATGCCTTCCAGTTCCAGCGGCATAACGCGGACCCGGTTATTAACGTTGACCCAGTCGCCGTCGAACAGAGTGACTTTACCCGGCTTGGCGATCACCCGCTGCCACTGACGGCAATCCAGCGTGTCACCTTCAGCGGTAACGATCAGGCTGGCCATCGCGTCCTTACTGACCAGACCTTTCTGCGGCCCCACAGATTGCCAGTTTCCCACCAGATTTGCCGGAGGCGGTGTTTTTACCGCGCTCTGGTAATTGGGTATATCCGCACAGCCAGCCAGAGTTACGGCAGCAAAGGTCATCATCATCCAGTTTTTCATTTTCAGTTCCTGATTCTGCAGTCAGGCGCTACGGTATAATTTCTCCTTAATTACCGCAAGCAGCAACCCCGTTCTTTCTTCTTCCTTGCCCGACCCGCAGCCGTGTAAACTGTCGCCTGAAACTGACTGCAGGATTTTTTATGAAAAGCATAGAAGAGTATTACACCCGGGCCCGTGAGCTGTTTCTTGAAGCACATCCGGAGATCAAGACGGGTATTGCCCAGCTTACTGAGCAGGATGCCTCTAACCTGGGCATGAGCCAGACGCAGTTGCAGACGATGCAGGCGGATCGTGCCTACGCCGCTTACACCCGTGAGAAAAAACTCGATGGGATGCTGTTCGCTATCCAGTTAGCTGAACCCGATAAAGCGGTGGCGGCTGAAGCTATTGAAACCTATCTGCGCGAGCATGCCACCGCTTTAGGGATGAGCTGGGAAGAATTTTGTATTAAAAACGAACTTTAATTTGCTATTTTCTGGCCCCTTTCCGGGCCAGTTATTCTGGAAACCCCTTTAATTCACTCACCGGTTTTTAATATAAGTCAGGCTAAGAATGCTCCCAAATAGAAATTGGCAGCATATTATCGTTCGAAAAACCTGTCGAGGTACGATATATATGCAAACCGGGGTCATTGGCCTGTCAGCAATAGTGCCCGCGTGAGGAAATAACTGGCCGTGATCGAACACCCTGTCAGGGTAATTTCCGTGATACATTGAGTACATTAAGAATATTCTTAAGCGATTGCTTTGCATTGCCTTGTCGCGTATGTTGTCCGCGCGCTTTTTCATACCCGATACGTGAAACCTGTTGTCATCTGTAGTGGGACATTACAGGGCGTAAACGTGCAGTCGCCGTATGCCTGTAAGAACCTAGAGCCAGAAAAAATGCACTTAAATAAATCTACTTTTGACCAGGTTGTATTATTATTTTTTCTCGCTTTCTGTTTAGCGACGCTGGGTTTGCATTGCCGCAGTTATCAGGCCCTTTCGCTGTTCTGGCCCTGTAATGCGCTGCTGCTGGGTCTGCTGATTCGTTTTCCCCGCCTTGATACGCTTGCCGGTTTGTCCGCGATCTATGCCGGCATGGTGACTGCCGATGTATTCTATGGCACGCCGTTCGCTGCTTCGCTGGGATTAGATGCGGCCAATCTCGCCTTTATTGCCACCGGCAGAGTCATGTTGTTGTCCCCCTATTTAACCCGTCCTTATCCCCGGCGGTTACAGGCTTTGCTGCGGGTGTTCCCCACCGCTATTGTTGCAGCGGCGGTTTGTGCCGTTGTGGGGTCTTTAGCCAGTCAGCACTATTTTCATGATGATCTGGTTCAGGGCTGGATCTCCTGGTTCTGTGAACAAGTCTCCACGGCGATCCTGCTGCTGCCGGTGGTTATCACCCTTCCCCGCCGGGATGAATGGCCCCAGATTTTCACTGACCTGCGTGCCAGTAACCTGATGCCGGTGATTTCACTGCTGGTGTCTGGCGTGGCGGGGATCTATGTCGGCGGCGGCGGCAGCCTGATCTACCCTCTGCCAGCGCTAATGTGGTGCGCTATCAGCTATCCCATATTCTTCACCTGCCTGCTGACATTACTGACGGGGATTACGGAGATTATTCTGGTGGCGGGCAATGTGCTTAATATCCAGGGCTCTGAAGATTTCTTTCGCATAGACAGTCTGGCTTCTGCCCGCCTGGGCGTGGCGGCCATGACCATCAGCCCGCTGATCGTCGCGCTGAGTACCACGGCCAATAAAAAACTGGTTGCCAGAATCACCAGGCGTGCAGACTACGATTTTCTCACCGGCGCGCTGACGCGCAGTGGCCTCTCCAGCCAGCTGGAAACGCTGGCGTTGCGCAGGAACAAACAGACGGGCTACTTCGGTGCCGCGTTTGTTATTGATATCGACAGATTTAAAAGCATCAATGATACCTGGGGACATGCAGCAGGCGATTACGTGCTGGCCAAAACCGTGGAGTGTATCCGGCAGTCACTGCAACAGACCGCGATCATCAGCAGGATGGGAGGCGAGGAGTTTCTGGTTTTGATTGAGGGAATTTCACAGCCACGGGCCTTTTTACTGGCTGAGAGGCTGCGTCAGAGCATTGAGCGTAACACCATTATTCTTAACGACCGGGATTTGAGCGTGACGGTAAGTATCGGGATCAGCACGCTGAATATTACCGATTCCACCAGCCTTGATGAATCGATCAAAAGCGCGGATGAGCAGCTCTATATCGCCAAAAGCAGCGGCAGAAATCGGGTCAGCCCGGAGTTTGTACTCTGAACCCGGCCTGCGAAGGCCAGAAACAAAACAACCCGCCGTGGCGGGTTGCAGTGGTGCAGATTCGATCGGGTCAGGCTTCGTTGTCGATGCGGTTAGCCTCGATGTCCATGTCCTGAATGGATTTGTCCAGCTCGTCCAGTAAATTCCCCTGCTTTGTCAGCAAGTCATTTATCTTTTCGGCAAACTCATCATGTTTGTACTCACCCTGATCAAATGCCAGCCAGTGGGCTGAAAGTGTTTCCACATTGGATTGTGCATAGTGGCGCATTTCTTTTAACTGAGAGGTGACATCACGGACATGTTCGGTCTGAGATTTGCGTTCTTCATTATCACTCATGCATTTATCCTTGTATGGTTAAAAAAGCACTCATCAATTCTGACCCTGACAACACGCAGAAGTTCATTAACACTTTGCTAACCATCCGAAGAAAACACCAAAAAAGGCCGCCATCACTGGCGGCCAGACGCGTTTTAACGGTTAAAAATAGGCGATTTTGCGGTCGGTACCGTTAATATTAACGGTAATGTAGCCTGCCGCCGTGGTGGTGGTCGGGGCGGTTGCCGTGGTGGTAGCCACGGTTAATACCCCTTTCTCATTCGCGCCAATCCCTGCCAGTCCGTTGTGGAAACTCATCCTTTTATTCGGTGAAGTGGTGCCAATTTTGGTGGTATCGGTCACCTCACTCAGGTCAGGCGTAAAGACGTTACAGGAGCCAGACTCGAAACGGGTTGGGCCGGTCGATTTCAGGTTGAACATCATGTCACCGCTGGCGGCTTTGAGTTTCACCCAGATCTCAGCGTAGGCCAGGCCAATCCTGTTGAGCTTCACGTCCAGCACGGCCGGTGACCCCTTGTGCTGAATATCGGCATAGATGGCGGTGGCGCAGCGTGAGATGTTCAGCCAGGTCATGCAGGATGAAACCGCGGTAACCGGGTTGCCTGCAGTACCGGTGAGCACTTCATTAGTGGCTTTACTTAACATCTCGACCACCCATTGCTGGTTATCCTTGAGCATGTTGAGTTTACCCAGCTTGTACCATTTATCCTCTGTTGAGGTGTTAGTCACCTTGAAGCCGCTGTACCAGCCCGTTTTGAATGACCCCGTTGAGGTTGAGCCGAAATGCTCATCACGACGCCAGCCATATTCATACCCTGACAGCCAGCGTGTTGTGCCAGCAGGCTCCATGTTGACGCTGCTGCCAGACTGAAGGCCCAGCTGACGTAGCTGAACGCGGCAATTACTCAGGTTGAAGGGGTTGGCGCAATCTTCAATATTCAGCGTATCGATCGTCCAGCCGCCATCGCTGAGATCGCCAGGGTAACGCGTATGTTCAATCCAGACGTTGCGCAGGATCCCCTGAGTCATTCTGGGCATATAAAGAGTGGCATCACCGTAACCGTACTGGAAGTTGGCGTTGGTCAACTCAATGGCCGTTGAGTGATCCCAGGCGCCAGCCGCCGTATCAGACCAGCCCACATCAAATACCCGACCATAGGTGGTGGAGGTATAGAACTGATCGAATTTAGAATCCAGCGTATCCAGCAGCTTGAATACCGTACCGCCAGTGTTCAGCGCCCGGAAGCGGTTGATCACCACCGACTCCCCGCCAACGATGGTATTTTCAAAGAAAGGCTGCTTGTTGCTACACATCGACGCGGTAATCGCGTCCTTATTGGTGGTGATATCCGCGCTGGCCTGACCGTTCCAGTAGATGCCCTTGATCGCCACACGGCGTGCCTGCACCTTGAAGACTGGCGAGGTCGATTTGTTGGAGATGATGGTGGTACGCGGTACCCCACCGTGCGGGTTATCATCGCCGTAGATATAAAAGAAGCCGGCATCTTCACCGGTGTAATCAATCGGGTTGATAAGGAATTTACCGGCTGGAAAGCGTACCCCCAAATCTTTGGCAGTAGAGTTAAACTTTTGCGCCCAGCTCATCATCAGTTTAAAAGCCCCACTGTCATCGGTTACGCCATCACCTTTGCCGCCGAAATGCAGGATGTTGAGTTCGTCCGGATCGTGAACAATACGTTTCCAGTAAAAACCACTGCCGATAACCACCGTGCCTGAATCTTCCACCAGGGTAGTGGTGCCGAGGAACCCGACAAAATCACCGCCGCCACGGAAAGTAGAATCCTTATCGTAATAACGGCGCAGTAATGCCAGCTCACCTGATTTAGACGGCGTGGTTGTTTTTAATTCAGCAAATGAGTTTACTTCGATCATAATAACCTCCGGGGCAATAGCGGATGCTGATTGCCTGAATTGTAATTTGATTAAGGGAATATAAGAGTGAATTACAGCTCCTGAATAAATCTCATCACCACCTCCTTATGAGCAGATGCATTACTTTTCCTTTTTCTCCGCGCACAATTTATTCCAGGTATCATTGTGTACGTTAACTTCTTTTATTGTCCTGATATCCATAACCTGCCAGTCTTTCCCGTAAGTCCGGATAGGTGAGAAAAATGTACAGGAGGAATCGGTACTTATTTGCGGACTATTGCTGGTTATAGGGGGAGTCGCGCAGCTTGTCACGAGCAGCGTCATCAGTGAGCACATTATTATTGTCCTGAACATTTTTAACCTCCTTAATATCCAGAGCCTGTTTATTGGCAACCACGGCCACACGTTGAGCTTCCTCTTTTGCTGAGGCCACATCTGAACGCGCCTTCTGCTGCACCTTGCCGATTTTTTTGCCGCCAAACCAGCTTGCCACCACGGCTGCAAGCACCACACCCACAGCGGCAAGAACATGCCAACCGTCGCTGAACAGCGAGAGGATTGTGCTCATGATTTATCCTCCGTTATGGCCTGCGCTTTGGTGGTTAAGGTTTTCTGGCGGATAAACTGCGCCATGACGGCCAGCGCCACCATAAAGGAAGCAATCAGACCGAGATAATGTTGCGGAATATAGGTCTTTACATCGCCAGGTAATGCGGTCCAGGCATTCATTGCGGAATCCGGAAACGACTGAACCCAGGCGCCAACTGCCGAACCGGCAGAGGCCAGCCAGACCGACCAGGTTTTAAACAGCAGCCTGAAATGGGAAACCAGTTCGATTTTGCCATGCCGTTTGACCCACCAGATGAGCAGGATCGCCGCGAGTACTAAGAGTAAAAACAGGATAAATTTCATATAACCCCCTGATAGACATCGTAGGTGCCACTGCGCATCACCTGCGCAAGGCGTTTTGCCCGCTGTGGCGTTTGCCGCGCCCACAAGCTGCTCAGCATGCCTTCTGCTGCCCCCTCAAAGTTGCCATTGGAGATCATGACCAGGGTATTTTTAAACGCGGAGAGACCATCCACACCCAGTTGGTAAGCCATGCTGTAAAGCACATCTGCCCGGGCCGGATTACATTGTTTTAATGCTGCAACCAAAGCAGGCCGGCTGTTCATTTGCTGAATTTTTTCATCCAGCACTCTTTGCATCCAGATATCACCCACACTTCTTGGAACGGTAAACTGGTAATTAGCCAGCGCGGCATCTTTGGGGCCAATAACAATGCCACAAGCCACGGTTGGATAACCTTCGGTGTCGATATAGGGTCGTTCTTTATACCCCTCTTCATAAGCCAGAATTTGAATAATCTTACTCATTTCCCACCCCCTTGAGTGAATGACGGCATGTGATGTTATCCATTAATAATAAAGAACCCTGGCAAACCAAGTATTTCAACAGCGCAAGGAAATCTGTCTGAATTGAATTCAGTGAGTTTCGCAATTTTCGATGATTTTAATTATCCGGGCATTGCCGGTTGATGATGATGCAGATGAAATTGCCTTTCTAACACACTAGGACGGTTATTGCGTACGCAACCACTTTTTTCTGAAAAAAATTAATTTTCACATTCCAGAGTAATATCCAGACCACACAAAACTCCCTCAACAAATCCCTCTGCTGTCTGAAGTTGTTTTCTTATTGTGCCGTCTGCACAGTGGCGTC
Source organism: Erwinia sp. E_sp_B01_1 (assembly GCF_036865545.1). Classification (NCBI taxonomy): domain Bacteria; kingdom Pseudomonadati; phylum Pseudomonadota; class Gammaproteobacteria; order Enterobacterales; family Erwiniaceae; genus Erwinia; species Erwinia sp. E_sp_B01_1. The sequence continues at coordinate 2,860,314 of NZ_CP142208.1, forward strand.
TGCGGGCAACAGATCGAAGTGAAATCCGGTAATGGTAGTGGGCTACCAGCAGGGCATGTTCTTCAGGGTGATTAATTTTCAGACGGCTTATACAGCTGTCCAGGATCATGCCGTCATTATCGTTACAGCGAGGACGACGGGAGGGCGCTGACCTTACCAGACCACGGAACCCGGCGGCGATATGAGAATAGCTGACGCCGCTCTGTTCCGTTGCTGCCCAGCCGCCCCACATTTCCAGTAATAGTTTAATGTCACGCATCATAACTCCTTAATCAGGTTGGTGAAGCTTGAAACGGGAACACTTTTAGTTACCTCATGCGTGGCAGGCATCAACAGAATTCCTGAAGACGTCGAAACAAACGCGTTGGGTCACGACTAAGTCGGATACGTTGCCAGCGATTAGGCTGGGCGGCCAGGCTGTTAAAGAGCGGGAGATCATCGGGGTAATAGCACTGAAAAAATCCCTTTAGCTATCACCCACGCTTAATTAATAGCAATAGCTATCGATGGCGTCAATAGCAAAGCGTGTTTGACGAAAAATACGCTTAGCTATAAATTCTGGTATATGAAACCGAATACTCTCGCCTACCGATTGAACATGGCTATGACCATGATGGGAATTACCCAGGGTGCTTTAGCAAAAGCCTCCGGTGTATCGCAGCCTACGATTTGGCGTCTGACCAAAGGGGAAGCGGAAGGCTCCCGTAAACTGGTCGACATTGCCAGAGCGCTTGATGTCAATGTGCAATGGCTGGCCAGTGGCGAAGGAGAGATGCGCGGCGCCACGGCCATCAGTGCCATTGACAAAGTAAAGAGTGGTACTACTATTTCCGTTTGGGGGGCAGAAGGCAAAACGGGAGAGATCGTCTCTGCACCCAACGGCGTAAAGGCGAAGAAGAGCTGGCGTGCCTATATTCTTGACCGCAACAGCGGCTGTTCAGAAGCCACCGCAGGCAGTATTGTGATCGTTGATACTGATGTACCACCAGAATCTGGAGATCTGGTGATAGCCAGGGTAAATTCTCGCTTCTCGGTGTACCGCTATCTTGAAGGCCCCTCCAATGGTTTTTTAACCGTTGACGACCCCAGATTGCCCGCTGTGGAGCTCTCTGCTGAGTCAGAACTGATCGGGGTAGCTATCTTCCTGATCCGTGATTTAAGGCGGTAAGTACTGACATCCTGCACATGCAGGATGGTTTCCTTGTAATGCCCTCCGGACACTCTGTGCAAAACAGATATCATCAGTTTATCCTCACGAAATCCCGCCCTCTGCGACAGTTAACCTGTGCAGGGGCTTTGGCGTATTGATTCAACTGAATAGATTAGTAAAGCTTTCTATAAAATCGCCACAACAATGCGTAAAAAAAACGTTAAAAAAAGAATTAATCGATAATAAACAATGGATTATCTTAATATCCTTAGTTATTTTCATGATAGCCATTGATATTAATAATAACTATGGCTATCGTTTTTAATACGCAATACATCTCTGCGATTTATGGGTTTAGCGGAATCACACTTTTTTCAGTGGCAATGAAGTGAAAAACATCAGCTCAGGAGGTTTTTATGGTGACGATAATCTGTAAACCGGGCCGGGAACACGGCACCAGCCGGAGCCGTTATAAAGCTCGCAGGGCTGAGATTGTGGCGCAGCGCCGGCAGGATCAACAGTTGGCAAGAAAGATCGCCGCAGAGCTGACGGGCTGTAGTCAGAGAGTGTTTAAATCGGTGAGGGTTGAGTGATAAAGACGCGGGGAACAGCGTTAAACCCGATTGCAGTGCCGGGTACTGGCGGTAAACTCAGTATTCTTTCAGGCCACGGCAATCAAGTGAATTCGATCCGGGGAAAACTAGCTGGCGAACAACCTGTAACTGACCGTCATTCCGGCCTTACAAAAAATACAGTTAGCACCATGGGGGTTTTTAGGGGTGATGTTATGGGGAGAAAAGCGGAACTGACATCCATGACATGACGGGCATTTGAATTTAATAATTGGAATAGTAACCTTCGTAAGCAATTAAGTTGAGTTTTTACAGTAACACCTTCTGCAGGTGCCTGTCTGTTTTATGTTTGATTTAACAATAATAAATGGACAAAAGTCATAGCGTGTCGACTGCTGAACTGACCTCTCAGGACAGACCACACGCCAGGGCTGTCACTACACCTGCATATTCATAATTTCCTGATAGGCGCTGACCAGCTTGTTACGCACCTGAATCCCCATCTGCATCGACACCGACGATTTTTGCAGATCGACCATGACATCATTCAGATTGATACCAGGTTTTCCTAACTCAAAATCTTGTGCCTGGGCACGCGCCGCTGTTTGCGTGTCGCTGATTTTATCCAGTGCCGCTTTCATCGCACCCGCAAAATCCACGTGGTTCGAGGCATCAGACTGCCTGCCACCCGCCTGAATTGCCGAGCTTTGCAGCTGTTGGACAACGCTCTCAATACCCTGAATTGACATCATTTACTCCGGTTGACTGAACTGACTTATTTCGTTGTGGAAAAACTTAACACAATGTCAATAAGACAATGCCGCTAAATAAGAGCAAAAATCATGGCTTATCCAACCATCGAATTTCTGGTTTCAGAAAATAATGGCAGCCATTAGAAGTAAAAATTTTTTAGCCAGCGCATCAGGGAGTCAGTTTTGTCACGAAACTACACGAAACAGTCCGGTCAACTGTCAGGCAGGAAAGAGTCATGAATGCAACTGTCACGGGTCAACCCGAGAAGAAAGGTCTGAACGATCTTTTCGCTCGCCTACGCGCTAATCCACGCATCCCGATTATTGTCGCAGCAGCAGCGGCCATCGCTATCGTTATCGCTATGGTGTTATGGGCTAAACAGCCTGAATACCGTGTGCTTTATAACAACCTCAGCGATGAGGATGGCGGCTCGATCATTACTCAACTGACCCAGATGAACATCCCCTATCAGTTCGATGATAAAGGGGGAGCGTTAATGGTACCGGCAGAGAAAGTGCACGAACTGCGTCTGCGCCTGGCTCAGCAGGGTCTGCCGAAAGGCGGCGCGGTGGGCTTTGAGCTGCTGGATAAAGAGAAGTTCGGCATCAGCCAGTTCAGCGAGCAGGTTAACTACCAGCGCGCGCTGGAAGGCGAACTTGCCCGCACTATTGAAACGCTCGGTCCGGTTAAAAACGTTCGTGTGCACCTCGCGATGCCAAAACCTTCCCTGTTTGTCCGCGAGCAGAAATCACCGACCGCCTCCGTGACCTTAAATCTGCAGCCTGGCCGTGCGCTGGACCAGGGTCAGATCAGCGCTATCGTGCATATGGTTTCCAGCAGCGTCGCGGGCCTGCCACCGGGTAACGTCACCGTTGTTGACCAGGCTGGTCATCTGCTGACTCAGTCAGACAATGCGGGTCGTGACCTCAATGACGCCCAGCTCAAATACGCTACTGATGTGGAAAATCGTTATCAGCAGCGCATCGAAGCGATCCTGAATCCGATTCTCGGCAACGGCAATGTCCATGCTCAGGTAACCGCACAGATCGACTTTAATGCGCGTGAGCAGACTGACGAGAAATATCAGCCGAACAGCGACCCGACTAAACAAGCCATGCGCTCTCGCCAGACCAGCGACAGTGAGCAGCTTGGTGGCCAGTCTGCGGGTGGCGTCCCCGGTGCACTCTCTAATCAGCCTGCTCCGGCCAATACCGCGCCAGTCACTACCCCACCTGCCGGCCAGAATGGCCAGGCTAACGGGAATGCGGCGACCAACGCAGCGGCGAATCAGGCTTCTACTACTACTGCTAAAGCCGGTCCTTCCAATACCCGGAATGACAACACCACTAACTATGAAGTGGACCGTACCATCCTTCACACCAAAATGAATGTGGGTGAAGTACAGCGCCTCTCCGTGGCGGTGGTAGTGAATTACAAATCAGATGCAGCCGGTAAGCCGATTGCCCTGACCGAAGCGCAACTGAAGCAGATTGAGAACCTGACCCGTGAAGCTATGGGTTACTCAGACAAACGTGGCGACAGCCTTAACGTGGTCAACTCTCAGTTTACTGAAAACCTGGATATCAGCAGCGATCTGCCATTCTGGAAGCAGCCTTCCTTCTTCGACCAGATGATGGAACTGGGACGCTGGTTACTGGTGCTGATTGTGGCCTTCATCCTCTACCGCAAACTGGTGCGTCCACAGCTGTTGCGTAAAGCCGAGCAGGAGAAAGCCACTGCCGAAGCCGCAGCCGTGATTAAGAAGGCGCGCGAAGAAGCTGGAGATGAAGCAGTCTCCGTCAGCCTCTCAAGAGACGAGCTTGATCAGGAACGTAAATCTCAGCACCGCATGAGTGCCGAGGTGATTAGTCAACGAATTCGCGAAATGTCCGAAAACGATCCGCGCGTGGTAGCGCTGGTTATTCGCCAGTGGATGAAGGAAGAGCTATGAGTCTTACCGGTACCGAAAAAAGCGCCATCCTGATGATGACAATTGGCGAAGACCGCGCTGCCGAGGTGTTCAAACACCTCGACGCCCGCGAAGTGCAGCACCTGAGTTCCGCCATTTCCAATATGCGTCAGGTGTCCCATAAGCAGCTGACTGAAGTGCTGCGCGAGTTTGAAGCCGATGCCGAGCAGTTTGCTGCGCTGAGCGTGAACTCGAACGACTACCTGCGCACCGTGCTGGTGAAAGCGCTGGGCGAAGAGCGTGCCTCTACCCTGCTGGAAGATATCCTTGAAACCAAGGACACCACCACAGGTATGGAAACACTGAACTTTATGGAACCGCAGGCTGCGGCCGATCTGATCCGCGACGAACACCCGCAGATTATCGCCACTATCCTGGTCCACCTGAAGCGTTCGCAGGCAGCCGATATTGTTGCGCACTTTGATGAGCGTCTGCGCCACGATGTGATGCTGCGTATCGCCACCTTCGGCGGCGTTCAGCCTGCCGCGCTGGCAGAACTGACGGAAGTGCTGAACGGTCTGCTCGACGGTCAGAACCTCAAGCGTGCGAAGATGGGCGGCGTAAGAACCGCAGCAGAAATCATCAACCTGATGAAAACGCAGCAGGAAGAAGCCGTTATCGAAGCGGTTCGCGAGTTCGACGGCGAGCTGGCGCAGAAGATTATCGACGAGATGTTCCTGTTCGAAAACCTGGTGGAAGTGGACGACCGCAGTATTCAGCGCCTGTTGCAGGAAGTGGAATCCGAGTCTCTGCTGGTCGCACTGAAAGGCTCCGAACAGCCTCTGCGCGAGAAGTTCCTGAAAAACATGTCTTCCCGTGCGGCGGATATCCTGCGCGACGACCTCACCAACCGTGGCCCGATGCGTATGTCTGCAGTGGAAAGCGAACAGAAAGCGATCCTGCTTATCGTCCGTCGCCTGGCAGAAAGCGGCGAGATGGTGATCGGCGGTGGCGAGGAGCAGTATGTCTGATAAATCCTCTCTGCCCTGGCAGCGCTGGCGGCCTGACGACCTGACGCAGCTGAATAAACCGCTGGTTGAAGAGTTCGTTGAACCTTTATCCAGCCTGGACGAAGAGCCTTTTGACCAGCAGCAGTTTGAGCTGGAGCAGATGCAGACCCAGGTGCGCAACGAAGCGCAGGGGCTGGGCTACGCCGAGGGCCATCAGAAAGGATTCAATGAGGGGCAGAAAGCGGGCTACGACACCGGTTTTCAGCAGGGTCTGGCGGAAGCACAGCAGCAGCAGGCGCCTTTGCAGGCGCGGATGCAGCAGCTGGTTTCAGAATTCCACCACACTCTGGAAGCGCTGGACAGCGTGATCGCCGCCCGTCTGATGCAGCTGGCACTGGAAGCGGCACGTCAGGTTATCGGTCAGGCACCGCATGTGGATGGCACCGCCCTGCTTCGTCAGATTCAGGGCATGATCCAGCAGGAACCGATGTTCAGCGGCAAGCCGACGCTGCGCGTTCACCCTGACGATCTGCAACGTGTCGAGCAGACGCTGGGCGCCACGCTGAGCCTGCATGGCTGGCGTCTGATGGCCGACAGCACCATTCATCCCGGCGGCTGCAAAGTCAGCGCTGAAGATGGCGATCTCGATGCCAGCATCGCGACCCGCTGGCACGAACTCTGCCGCCTGGCAGCCCCTGGAGAGCTTTGATGACCACACGCCTTTCACGCTGGCTGGGTGCCCTGGACTCATTCGAACAACGGATGACCCAGCTGCCGGAAGCCCGTCGTTATGGACGCCTGACCCGCGCTACCGGTCTGGTGCTGGAGGCCACAGGCCTGCAGCTTCCGCTGGGAGCAACCTGCGTCATTGAACGTTCAGACGGCAACAACATTTCTGAAGTGGAAAGTGAAGTTGTCGGCTTCAACGGTCAGCGCCTGTTCCTGATGCCGCTGGAAGAAGTGGAAGGCATTTTGCCTGGCGCTCGCGTTTATGCGCGCGTCACTGGTGACAAACACAGCGGAAAGCAACTGATGCTTGGCCCGGAATTGCTGGGCCGCGTGCTGGATGGCAGTGGCCGTCCGCTGGATGGTCTGCCTTCACCGGAAACCGGCTATCGCGCACCGTTGATTACGCCTCCGTTTAACCCTTTACAGCGCACCCCGATCACCGAAGTGCTGGATACCGGCGTCCGCGCCATTAATGCCCTGCTGACCGTAGGGCGTGGGCAGCGTATGGGCCTGTTTGCCGGTTCAGGCGTGGGTAAAAGTGTGCTGCTGGGCATGATGGCCCGTTACACCAAAGCCGATGTGATCGTGGTCGGGCTGATTGGCGAACGTGGCCGCGAAGTTAAAGACTTTATCGAAAACATTCTCGGCACCGAAGGCCGCGCCCGTGCAGTAGTGATTGCCGCACCGGCAGACGTTTCTCCCCTGCTGCGTATGCAGGGAGCCTCTTACGCCACGCGCATTGCGGAAGATTTCCGCGACCGGGGCCAGCATGTATTGCTGATTATGGATTCCCTGACCCGTTATGCGATGGCGCAGCGTGAAATTGCGCTGGCGATTGGCGAGCCCCCGGCAACCAAAGGCTATCCGCCTTCCGTATTTGCCAAACTTCCGGCACTGGTTGAGCGTGCCGGTAACGGTATTGATGGCGGCGGCTCCATCACCGCTTTCTATACCGTACTGACCGAGGGTGACGATCAGCAGGACCCGATTGCTGACTCCGCCCGTGCCATCCTGGATGGCCACATTGTGTTATCACGTCGGCTGGCGGAATCCGGGCACTATCCGGCTATTGATGTTGAAGCCTCGATCAGCCGCGTGATGGCGCATCTGATCGACGAAACGCACTATGGCCGCGTTCGCCAGTTCAAACAGTTGCTGTCGAGCTATCAGCGCAACCGCGATCTGGTCAGCGTGGGCGCTTATGCAGCAGGCACCGATCCGACGCTGGATAAAGCGATCAAACTTTACCCTGAGCTGGAGACTTTCCTGCAGCAGGGGATGTTTGAACGCAGCACCTTTGATGATGCCTGCCTGCATTTACAGGCAATTTTTGGCTAGCAGGCTGACGCCTGACTGGGGGGACTATGGCTAAACAAGCATCACCCATTGATACCCTGTGCGACCTGGCACAGAAAGATCTGGAAAAAGCCGCCATTCAGTTGGGCGACGTGCGTCGGGCGCAGAAACAGGCCGACGAGCAGCTGACCATGCTGCTCGATTATCAGGATGATTACCGCACTTCACTGAATACCAACATGTCCGAGGGCATTACCAGCACCCGCTGGTACAACTACCACCAGTTTATTGAAACGCTCGAAAAAGCGATCGACCAGCATCGCCAGCAGCTGCTGCACTGGAATAGCCGCGTAGAGAAGGCGTTGAGTTACTGGCGCGATAAACAGCAGCGGCTTCATGCCTATGAAACCCTGCAGCAGCGCGCTTTAGCAAATGAGTTATTAATTGAAAACCGTCTCGATCAGAAACGGATGGATGAATTTGCCCAACGGGCATCATTGAGGAAGGTCGAATGATCACATTGCCAATTGTGACCTCAGGGACAAAAGTGACCGCCGCTGCAGGCTCTGCCGACGCGGGCACTGAAAACACGCTTGGTTTAGCCCAGGCTGCCGATGGCGCAGCCGGTGAAGATCCCAAAGGTTTTATTACGCTGCTGGGCAACAAGCTGTTGACCCTGGCCCAGCAGAATGCGGGTGGCAAGGCCGTAACCGGCAAAGCCGCCGCTGTAGCGGCAGAAACTGCCCAGACAGAAGCTGAGCAGTCTCCAAAAGCGAAGCTGAATGCTTTGCTGGCTGCGCTGGACAAACCAGAACACCTGACGGCTATGCTCCAGCCAGCAAAAAGCACCGATGAGTTGAAAACCACGGAGGGCGACAAAGCTGAAGACCTGCCGCTGGCGCTGAATACCGGTGACATGCAGGCACTGCAGGCGCTTTACGCCATGTTGCCCCCCACCGGCGTTCAGCAACCGGCGCTGAACGCGTCTAAAGCAGATGAAGCTCTGCTTAAGAGTGAAGACGTTATTAAGTCGGGCAAAAACAGCACGCTGGCTTCACTGCTGACCACTGACACCGGCAAGGAAGAACAGAGCGCTAAAGCCACGGAGGGAAATAATGGCAAACTCAGCAGCCCGGCTACGCTTTCCACTGCCGCCCAGCAATCGAAAAACCCGGCCGACGCCAGCCTGACCGCCACTTTCCAGCAGGCGTTAAGCCATGCCGGTAAAGAGGGTGATAAAGAAAATTCAAGTTCTGTGGCACCGGCGACGATAACTAATACCGTTGTCAGCGCGGCCTCTGCTGCCCTCACCCCGGCGACCACCTCGATGGTGACGGCACCACCACCGGCGCAGCTCAGTTCACAGCTGGGCAGCCATGAGTGGCAACAGGCGTTGGGTCAGCAGATCCTGATGTTCAGCAAAAACGGCCAGCAAACGGCTGAACTGCATCTGCATCCGCAGGATTTGGGCAGCATTCAAATCAGCCTGAAGCTGGATGCCGATCAGGCGTCACTGAGTATGGTCTCGAATCACAGCCAGGTCCGCGCAGCACTGGAAGCCGCCCTGCCACAGCTGCGTACCGCACTGGCTGAGAACGGCATCAGCCTGGGGCAGAGCAACGTCAGCAGCGATGCATTCCAGCAGGGTCAGGGATCGAATGGCCAGCAGGGACAGCAGCGTAATGACCGTGGCAATACATTCAGTCTTGCATCAGAAAACAATAGCGATGCAGTCCCACTCGCCGTTCCTGCCGCGCTGCAGGCGCGTGCAGCTGGCTCCAGCGCTGTTGATATTTTCGCCTGACGGTAACAAACGCATAAGCTAGAGGCAAAACCCGCGTCTTTTCTGCCTATTGTTTGGCGCAAGACGCGGGATAATCTGCCCCATAACACCGTGGGATAGCGGATTAGCTGTTACCGCACCTCGAAAATAATCACAGGAAGTTATAGCTCATATGACTGATAAGAAACCCAAAAGCGGCAAACGTAAGCTCCTGATCCCCCTGATAGCGGTGATCTTACTGGTGGCTTGCAGCGCTGGAGGATATACGGCCTGGCGGATGATGAAGTCCCCTGCTGACGCAACCAAGGCTGCCAAGCCTGAGCCTCCTGCCGCGCCAGTCTTTTTTGCCCTGGACACTTTCACGGTAAACCTGATCAATCCGGATAACGATCCCGATCGCGTGCTGTACGTAGGCTTTACGCTGCGTCTGAAAGATGAAGAGACGCGTCTGCGCATGACAGATTATCTGCCGGAAGTCCGCAGCCGTCTGCTGCTGCTGCTCTCCCGTCAGAATGCGGCTTCCCTGGCTAATGAGCAGGGTAAACAGGAGCTGGTGAAACAAATTCAGGCTGTGCTGGCTCCGCCGCTGGTACAGGGTCAACCTCAGCAGGTCGTGAGCGATGTTCTGTTCACCGCCTTTATCCTGAGGTAGAGAAAATTATGGGCGACAGCATCCTCTCACAGGCGGAAATCGATGCGCTGCTTAATGGCGACAGCGACAGCGCGGTTGAAGAAAATACCAGCCAGAAGGGCGAAAGCGACATTCGTCCCTATGATCCCAATACCCAGCGCCGCATGGTTCGTGAGCGTCTGCAGGCACTGGAGATCATTAACGAACGTTTTGCGCGCTCTTATCGCATGGCACTGTTCAACCTGCTGCGTCGCAGCCCGGACATCACGGTAGGGGCGATTAAAATTCAGCCCTACCATGAGTTTGCCCGTAACCTGCCCGTGCCTACTAACCTTAACCTGATTCACCTGAAACCGCTGCGCGGCACCGCGCTGGTCGTGTTCTCTCCGAGTCTGGTATTTATCGCCGTAGATAACTTATTTGGCGGTGACGGTCGTTTTCCGACCAAGGTTGAAGGCCGTGAGTTCACCGCGACCGAGCAGCGGGTTATTCGCCGTATGTTAGCGCTGGCGCTGGAAGGCTACAGCGAAGCATGGAAGCCAATTTACCCGCTGGATGTGGAGTATGTTCGCTCTGAAATGCAGGTCAAATTTACCAACATCACCACCTCACCGAACGATATCGTGATCACCACGCCGTTCCAGGTTGAGATTGGTAACCTGATTGGCGAGTTTAATATCTGTATCCCGTTCAGCATGATTGAGCCACTGCGCGAAACCCTGGTTAATCCACCGCTGGAGAACTCCAGTGCGGAAGATCAGAACTGGCGCGATACGCTGGTGAAGCAGGTTCAGCACTCTGAACTGGAGTTGATTGCCAACTTTGGTGAAGTGTCGATGCGCATTTCGCGCCTGCTGGCCCTGAAACCTGGCGACGTATTACCGATTGAAAAACCGGATCGCATTATCGCTCATGTCGATGGCGTGCCGGTATTAACCAGCCAGTACGGCACCCTTAACGGGCAGTACGCGCTGCGAGTGGAACATCTGATTAACCCGATTTTGAATTCGATGAACGAGGAACAGCCCAATGACTGACACTAAAAAGCCGTCCGAAGACGACATCTCCGCGGACGACCTGTGGGCTGACGCGATGAACGAACAGGCCAGCACCCCCTCCGCATCCGAAGGGGTGTTTAAATCACTGGAGAGCAATGACATTGCCGGGTCGCTGCAGGATATCGACCTGATTATGGATATTCCGGTCAAGCTGACCGTTGAACTGGGCCGCACCAAGATGACCATTAAAGAGCTGCTGCGTCTGACGCAGGGTTCCGTGGTGGCACTGGAAGGTCTGGCTGGCGAGCCGCTGGATATTCTGATCAACGGTTATCTGATTGCTCAGGGTGAAGTGGTGGTTGTGGCCGACAAATACGGCGTGCGCATCACCGATATCATCACCCCTTCCGAACGTATGCGTCGTCTGAGCCGCTAAATGAAAACAGGCACAGTCCAGGAACAGCCACAGCCGGTGGGTCAGCCGGCTGTCTCCACGGGATCGATGCTGACGCAGGTCAGCAGCGTGTTAGCCGTGATTATTCTGCTTATTCTGGCCTGCGCCTGGCTGGCTAAACGATTAGGCTTTACGCCGAAACGCGGCGTGCGGGGCCAGAGCCTGACGGTGAGTTCCAGCGTTCAGGTCGGCCAGCGCGAACGCGTAGTGATTGTTGATGTGGAAGACGTCCGCCTGGTGCTGGGTGTTACCGGTCAGCAGATCACCCATTTGCATACCCTGCCGGCAAAACCGCAGCAGGAGACTCCGGAACCTCCGGCTGCGACGGCAGACTTCCGTCAGGTGTTACAGACTCTACTCAAACGCCCCGGTAAGCCATAATGAAACGTTTTCTTCCCCTGCTGGCGCTGTTCTTATTGATAGCGCCCGATGTGCATGCCCAGCTTCCAGGCCTGATGAGCCATCCGACCGCCAATGGCGGCCAGAGTTGGTCGCTGCCGGTTCAGACGCTGGTGTTTATCACCTCGCTGACTTTCCTGCCCGCCATCCTGCTGATGATGACCAGCTTCACCCGCATCATTATCGTGTTTGGCCTGCTGCGAAACGCACTGGGTACACCGTCTGCTCCGCCAAACCAGGTTTTACTGGGCCTGGCGCTGTTTCTGACGTTCTTCATTATGGGACCGGTGTTCGACAAAATTTATCAGGATGCTTACCTGCCGTTCAGCGAAGACAAAATCAGCATGCAGGATGCGCTGGATAAAGGAGCACAGCCTTTACGTGAATTTATGCTGCGCCAGACGCGTGAAGCCGATCTGGCACTCTTTGCCCGGCTCTCCAACTCCCCGCCGCTGCAGGGACCGGAAGCGGTACCAATGCGTATTTTGCTGCCCGCCTATGTTACCAGCGAGCTGAAAACCGCCTTCCAGATTGGTTTTACCGTCTTCATTCCGTTTTTGATTATTGACCTGGTGGTGGCCAGCGTACTGATGGCGCTGGGGATGATGATGGTGCCCCCTGCCACTATCTCCCTGCCCTTTAAGCTGATGCTTTTTGTGCTGGTGGATGGCTGGTCGCTGTTAGTCAGCTCGCTGGCCCAGAGTTTCTATTCTTAACGCTGCGGGCGACACTTCGCCCCAGAAAATCACAGCCTGTTTTATTTCTCCGGAGTCTCTATGTCACCTGAATCAGTAATGGTTATCGGGCACGATGCAATGCAGGTTGCCCTGGCCGTTGCCGCGCCGTTGCTGCTGGCCGCACTGGTCAGTGGGTTAGTTATCAGCCTGCTGCAGGCCGCTACCCAGATCAACGAACAGACGCTCTCCTTTATACCTAAAATCCTGGCTGTGGTTTCCACTATGGTGATTGCCGGCCCATGGATGTTGAATCTGGTACTCGACTATATGCGTACCCTGTTCACTAACCTGCCCTATATGATCGGTTAATGATTAACATCGACAGCAGTCAACTCATCTTCTGGATCAGCCAGCTCTTCTGGCCGCTGGCCCGCGTGCTGGCCTTGATCATGACTGCGCCGCTGTTGAACGAGAAAGCGATCAGTAAAAAAGTCAAAATTGGCCTGGGCGTGATGATTACCTGGGTGCTGCTGCCTTCTTTACCGCCTACGACCGTCACTTTATTTTCAGTGGGCGGCTTCTGGTTACTGATTCAGCAAATTCTGATAGGCATAGCGATAGGTTTTACGATGCAATTCGCTTTTGCTGCGGTCAGGACAGCGGGAGAAGTGATTGGATTACAGATGGGCCTTTCGTTCGCCACCTTCTTCGATCCTTCCAGCCGTCTGAACATGCCGGTACTGGCACGCTTTTTAGATATGCTGGCGATGTTGCTGTTTTTATCCTTTAACGGCCACCTCTGGTTAATTTCGATGGTTGCCGACAGTTTTCATACCCTTCCGATTGGTGGCGATCCGGTTAACGGCAATGCATTTCTGGCCCTGACGAAAGCTGCCAGTCTGATTTTCCTTAACGGTATGCGATTAGCGTTACCCCTTATAACTTTGCTCCTCACCCTTAATCTGGCACTGGGTTTGTTAAACCGCGTTTCACCTCAGCTGTCGGTTTTTGCCATCGGCTTCCCCGTGACCTTATCTTTGGGGATCATCTTCATCAGCCTGATGATGCCCCTCCTTGCCCCATTCTGTGAGCATCTGTTCAGCGAAGTGTTTGATTTACTCGCTACAGTACTCAGTGAAATGCCCCGTAGATAAGCTTAAGTATCCGCTGTACTTTAAACAACCACTGTTAAGAAACAGAAATGATTGCGTGCATTTTTCGAACCAAAGTTAACAGAATTTCACTAAGGAAATTCTGATAAGTGCGGCGTCACAATGAAAATTATTCTTATTAAATCCCACTTAGCGTATTTTGTTTCTCGAAACGGATGAAATGTTGCGAGAACGTTAATGTTCACAAAACGTACAAATGCCTGTTTTTATTGGATTTTTTATTTTTAATGGTTTATCTTGTGTAAATTCGAGTTTTACGGCATTGTCAACACTCCGCACAGCGTCACTCATTCGTGTACTGAATGTTTTTTAGGATTCGTCCTATCAGACTTTTCGGTGTTTTACGCGATAGTGACGTGGCTCACAAACTACACGCAACATGCTGTGCCAGAACAACCGGTCAGACTCTCATTCTGAATAACTTTTTCAGCGTGCCGGAGCCAGACATTGTCATGTTCTGACGCAAATATTACTTCGGATATGGATAAAATTGCCGGGCATTTTCTCCAGCAAATTTAAAATCCGGGTAAATAATAATAACGCAATAAAACAACTTTACTCTCGTATTACACAAACGCGTAATTCATCGTTGATTTAAACGGATAACAAATTGGTGAGGGTCGCTACAATGCCAACGATAATAATGGATTCATGCAGCTATACACGGTTAGGTCTTACAGATTATATGTCAGTGAAAGGTGTGAAAAAGAAGAATATCACCTCTGTTACCGACATTGATCAATTACAGGCTAAATGCCAGCAGTATCAGCCAGGCGTGGTTTTTATCAATGAAGACTGTTTCATTCGTGAAGCAGATGCCAGTCAGCGCATAAGAACTATTATTATGCAGAACCCTGACACGTTATTTTTCATCTTTATGGCTATCTCTAATATCCATTTCGAGGAATACCTCTACGTTCGTAAGAACTTGATTATTACCTCAAAATCGATAAAACCAGCCACTCTGGATAATTTACTGGTTTCTTATTTTCAAAAGAAACTCAATGTTGCACCACGCTATTCTGCCGGTTTCGACGTCCACCCATTGACGCTCAGCCAGACAGAATCGAATATGTTAAAGATGTGGATGTCTGGCCACGATACGATTCAGATATCGGATAAAATGCAAATTAAGGCCAAGACGGTTTCCTCTCATAAAGGAAACATTAAACGTAAAATTAAAACACACAACAAACAAGTTATTTATCATGTGGTACGTCTGACTGATAACGTCACCAGTGGCATCTATGTCAATGTGAGATAATCACCCGACGTTGCAAAAAAACCGGCTCAGGCCGGTTTTTTTCTTTTTACAAAACTGTTAACCAGATCCCATTTTCAGGTTAAGACTTTTCCTATCCCTGCCGATGCTCTTTAGACAGACCGGAGCGCCCTGCTTCGGTTCCTCCCTTACAGAGAGCCAAAGGACATGAAATCTTCTCACCTGAGTGCCGACCAAAACGGGATCAGTTTCTGGCAACATCTGCGACTGGTGCCTCTATTCTCCGTCATCCTGGGCGGCATTCTGCTGCTGTTTGCCCTCTGTATCGGGATGGCAAGCTACTTTCTGGTACAGAGTAATCAGTCACTGAAAGATGTGACTGAAGAGATCCAGGTGCGTATGGCCATCTCAAACAGCTCAAACCACCTTCGCACCGCGCGACTCAATGTTATTCATGCCGGCGCCTCCGCCCGCATCGGCGAGATGGACGCCTTTAACAGCAGCATCAAACAAACTGAAAAGCGGATCCAACAGGCCACTGACAGCTTTAACAGCTATCTTAACCGCCGGGTAAAATCACCCGCTGATGAAGCGCTGGATGGCGAACTGAAAACCCGCTTCGGCGCTTACGTCACTCAGGGTTTGCAGCCTATGTTAAAAAGCGCCAAAGATGGCAGTTTTGAGGGGGTGATTGCCCAGGAAACTGATAACACCCGCAGATTTGATGATGCTTATAACGCCATTCTGCTGAAGGCCATCGCTATCCGGACCCAGCGTGCCGACGCCATTAATCAGACCGCCACGGCGCAAACCCGACTGGGCTTTATTATGATGGCCTGTGCCTTCGGTGCCGCTTTATTACTGACTCTGGCTACCTTTATCTTCCTGCGTCGCGTAGTGATCACGCCTCTGCGCCAGGCGGTGGACCGGATTGAACATATTTCTCGCGGCGATCTTACCGCGCCGCTGCAAAGCTGGGGCCGCAGTGAAATCGGCACGCTGGGCAGCAACCTGCAGACTATGCAGCAGTCACTGGTGAAGACCGTTGGCACCGTCCGTGAAGGCGCGGTGGCAATTTATCAGGGCTCCAGCGAAATTTCTGCCGGTAATACCGACCTCTCCTCCCGTACCGAACAGCAGGCTGCAGCGCTGGAAGAAACGGCTGCCAGCATGGAGCAGTTAACCGCCACCGTGAAACAGAATGCTGAGAACGCCCACCACGCCAGCCAGCTGGCGGCGGATGCCTCGGGCAAAGCACGCGACGGCGGCGATATTGTCACTGGCGTGATTAACACCATGAACAATATCTCCACCAGCTCGAAGAAAATTGCTGAAATCACCACCGTGATAAACAGCATCGCCTTCCAGACCAACATTCTGGCACTTAATGCGGCGGTGGAAGCGGCCAGGGCTGGTGAACAGGGTCGCGGTTTTGCCGTGGTAGCCAGCGAAGTGCGTAATCTGGCGCAGCGCAGTGCCGGTGCCGCTAAAGAGATTGAAGCGTTAATTTCGGAATCGGTGGATTTGATTGGCAAAGGCTCGTCTCAGGTCAGCCATGCCGGTGACACCATGACCGATATCGTGGATGCCGTACGCCGCGTAACGGACATTATGGCGGAAATCGCTGCCGCTTCGGATGAGCAGAGCCGGGGTATTCAGCAGGTCAGTCTGGCGGTAACCGAGATGGATAACGTCACCCAGCAGAACGCCTCGCTGGTGGAAGAGGCATCAGCGGCCGCAACTTCACTGGAAGAGCAGGCCTCGCGTCTGACTCAGGCCGTGGCCGCCTTCCATTTAAGCGACACGGGCATACGCCGTGCAGCAGCTCCGGCAGCCAGCAGCAGAAAATCTGAAGCGCTGGCGCCAGCCCCCCGCCCGGCACTGGCTAACGGTGACAACTGGGAAACCTTCTGACGACAAAAGGGGCGAATAATCGCCCCTTTATTGTTCTGCCACCGGGGCTTCAGCCCTGATAAACGCGTTGACTGTGTGATTCAGCCTGCCGGATGAGGCTGAACAAAAATGCCGTCATCGTGGCCAATCTCATTGAAGAACCAGATCCCCAAAGGATAATCCTCCAGCGCCACCAGATACATCGTTCCCTCGCTGAAGTCTTCAACGGCCAACACTTTACCTGGCCGCCGTGGCCCGCCATCGGTTTTAACCGTCACACAATCGTTCACTTTCATCGCGTTTCTCCCCTGGTTAGTGCGCCAAGTTTACCTGAAATCAACGCCTGTGACAGGGGTGTTAGCGGCGCGCAATAACCCAGACGGCATGCACGATACCCGGAATATAACCGCAAAGGGTCAGCAGGATATTCAGCCAGAAAGCCCCGCCAAAACCTACCTGCATAAACACGCCTACCGGGGGTAAAATAATAGCAATAATGATGCGTAATAAGTCCATGTCGCCTCCATAGCGTGGATAAATTTATAATGTAATCGGTTGATAATTATAGCCGTTAACAAAAGAACCGGCGTCATCAGCCGTGTAAATCATCGTAATGTTCCGCGCGGCTTTTCGCTTTCTTAACGTTTCGCGGTGGGACTTCTGACAGGAAGCAGGTTTACACTCTTCCTACTGCACCAACCCCAAAGGCGCAGTCAACCTAAAAAGTAACAAGGATTTTTGCCCGCGCAGCGCGGGCTTTTTTTGCCCTGCCTTTCTGCCCCGCCGCAACCCTCTATACTTAGTTCATCAGGTGAGCTGAGGAACAGGATCATGTCTACAGCAAAAGAGTACAGCGACAACGCTCAGCGTGAAGTCACTATTGATATTGAAGCCCTTCTGGAAGCGATTCACGATCGTTCAAGCGGCGAGGTGAAAGAATTTATGGAGGCCGGTCAGGGACAGAAAGTCAGCGTTGACGGCCGGAACTACCATTCTTACACCGAGCTGGCGGATGCGTTTGAACTGGATATCCGGGATTTTACCGTGGCGGAGTTAAATCGCTAAAAAAATCCCGGCTTTTAGCCGGGAATGAAATTTCATTGAAATAAAATTCGTTACACAGGAAATTCTCTGACGACGTAAGATTACCCTGTTTGCAGGTTAAGACAAGTCCTAACCTGTACAACAAGTTGTACAACGCACCTGAAACTGTACAGCGTTAACCGGGGCAAAAGCAGTGCGGGCGGGCTTTGAGACACCCTTCTCACTTTTATTTTGCTTTCCTGCCGTAGCTGTTTTTTGAGATTATTCCTGGTACTCAAACCACGCTGCCCGCTTTTTCTGCAATTCTCCTCCTCAGAGTTGTCAGCAACGTTATACTCTCTGATTATCCTGCTTTTTTTCCGTGCTTAACGAGGAGGACGGGTTATGCCTGCGCTAAATGATCCCCTGATGATTGTGACGGATTTGGATGGCTCGCTGCTCGATCATCATACTTACAGTTGGGAACCTGCCCGACTCTGGCTGGAGCGGCTGACTGAGCAGGGTATCCCGGTGGTGATCTGTTCCAGTAAAACTGCCGCCGAGATCCTGCCCTTACAGCGCCAGATGGGCCTTTCCGGATCGCCGTATATTGCCGAAAACGGTGCCATCGTTCACTGGCAAGGATCTGATGCCACGCTCACAAGTGGCCACCAGCTCAGTTATAGCGGTCTCTGCGACAGCCTGCAGAGCCTGCGCGAACGCTATCATTTTAAATTCACCGGTTTCTCTGATGTCACGGAAAAAGAGGTGGCTGAGTGGACGGGCCTTACCCCTCATGACGCCTCCCTGGCCAGAATGCGTGAAGGGTCGGAAAGTATTATCTGGCGCGACACCGCTGAACAGTTTGCAGCTTTTCTTGAGGCGCTGAAGCAGCAGGGATTAATGCTGGTGCAGGGTGGGCGTTTCTGGCATGTGATGAATCAGGGTGCCGGGAAAGGCGAGGCACTCGATTTTCTTCTCAGCCATTTCCCCCATCCTCACGGAGAACGCTGGATCACTCTGGGGCTGGGAGACGGCCCGAACGACGCGCCGATGCTGGATAAGGTTGACTATGCGGTGGTTGTTCAGGGCTACAGTAAAACGCCGGTGACGTTAAAACGTCAGGATAACGAGCATTTATTTCACAGTGCGCTATACGGCCCGGAGGGCTGGAGTGAAGGCCTGTCGCACTTTATAAGCCAGGGTTAGCCATCAGGCATCTTATTAAGGGGAGCAGAATGAGTGATTTTTATCAGAATGGCGTAATTACTAACTTCCATAATCTTACCGGACGACCTGTAGAGGATCTTGAGAAAGATCTGGTGCGCTTCTCAGAGAAGCGAAAAATGGCCCTGATCCTGCCTTCACTTTTCTCCGAACTGGAGGGGCCGGCGCTGAGCCATATCGTCGATGAGTTGGCGAAAGTCCCCTACCTGGAGGAGATCGTTATTGGCCTGGATAAAGCCGATCGCGACCAGTTCCTCTTTGCGCGGGAATTCTTTTCACGCCTGCCCCAGCGCCACCGTATTTTGTGGAATGATGGCCCAAGGCTGAAGGCGCTGGATGCCGAACTGGACAAAGAAGGCCTCTCCCCCTCACAGCCTGGCAAAGGCCGCAACGTCTGGTTCTGTACCGGATACACGCTGGCTTCCGACAGATCGACCTGCGTAGCCCTGCATGACTGCGATATCGTGACATACGAACGCGGCATGCTGGCCCGTCTGCTCTACCCGCTGGCCAACCCCTCTTTCCAGTATGAATTTTGTAAAGGATTTTATGCCCGTGTAGCCGATAACAAACTCAACGGGCGGGTTGGCCGTTTGCTCGTAGGGCCGTTGTTACGTTCGCTGCAGAAAGTTTACGGCCATTCAGATTATCTGGACTATCTGACCAGCTTCCGTTATCCCCTTTCCGGCGAGTTTGCCATGCGCACCCACGTGTTGAACGGCATTAAATTGCCCGGCGACTGGGGGCTGGAAATTGGGGTGCTCTCCGAGATTTTCCGTAATTACACCACGCGACAGAGTTGCCAGGTGGAGATTGCCCACAATTACGATCACAAGCATCAGCCCCTGTCCGAGGAGGATGGTACGGGCGGCCTCCGCAGAATGAGCAACGATATTGTGCAGTCTCTGTTACGTAAGATGGCGACTATGGGGGTCAGTATCACCAGCGACTCCTTCCGCGTACTGAAAGCGACCTACTATCGTAACGCGCTGGATATGATGGAAATCTACAGTCATGAGGCGACGATGAACGGGCTGAAGTTCGATCAACATGCGGAAGAAGCCGCCGTGGAGATGTTTACCCAGTCGATTCTGGAAGCGGGTCAGTCCTTTATTGAACGTCCCAACGAAAAACCCTTTATTCCGAGCTGGAGCCGCGTGCAGTCTGCCTTCCCTGACATTCTGCACCGGATTTATGAAGCGGTGGAAGAGGATAACGCAGGTAACGTCTAGCCCTCCCCACAGACGCGGTTGCGTCCGTTAAGCTTGGCCTGATAAAGCCTGCCGTCAGCCACTGACTGCAGGCTTTCAAATTCGTAAACGCCCTGCTCTTCACTGGAAGCAACGCCCAGCGAGACGGTCACTTTCAGGCTGACAGAGGCATTAACCGACACCTCTTTGTTTGCCAGCTTTGTCCTCACCCGCTCTGCCACTTCCAGCGCCTCCTGAAGTCCCGTGTCCGGCAGGACGATACAGAACTCCTCGCCACCCACTCTGCCTACCACGTCCACTTTCCGGATAGCTGACTGAATAATCCCGGCGGCATAGCTCAGCACAAGATCGCCTGCCTGATGGCCGTGGGTATCGTTGACGGATTTAAAACGGTCAATATCGAGCTGGATCACTGAGAAGGGACGCTGGCCGAGCTGGCCCTGGCTGGCAAACTGTTCGGCCCGCTCGAAGAAGGCTCCCCGGTTAAGTAACCGGGTAAGATTGTCATAATGTGCCCGCCAGCTCAGGGTGTTCTGCAGGGTAAGCATGCGTCTGATCAGGCGTGTAATCAGCTGATAGGCAAACAGCAACGACAGGCTGAACAGCAGCCACATCAGAACCAGAACCACAGAGGCACGCCCGGTATGCCCCTGAACCCCCTCCCTGAAAGTCTGAATATTCACTATCACCGATTTGAACTGGCTGTCTCTGGTCCAGGTCACGAACCGCGAGCCAAACCGCATCGCCCCCTGACGGTCGTGGGCTACCGCAGCAGTAAAGCGCTGAAATTCTTCTGTTGTAAATTCGTGACCGGGTAAGATTTTGTCGTCGGTCTTTGCCACCAGCTCCAGGCGGTTGTTATAGAGCAGCACGTTACCGCTCATCCCTTTAGGCCGTGCCTGCATCAGAAATGAGCGGATTCGCTCTGCGGAAAAATCCATCGCCAGCACACCGTACCAGTGACCCTGTTGATCGACAGGGATGCTGACGGTAATCACTTTCCCCTCCTGCATAATCCCGTCATAAAGCCCTGTCCAGTCCAGCTTACGGGCAGGATTTGCCTCAGGAGACATACGCGTGAAATAGGGCCGCGTGACCATATGCGAGTAGTTTTCCAGCGTTTCAGCCGCGTTGAGCGGCGGCGTTGAACTCAGGTAAAAGCCGGCACGGGAGATGTACCAGAGCCTGGCATGGTAATTCGTGGAGGGATCGTGCAACTGGAGGATAATGCTCATCTCCAGCGCCGCCGTCAGCTCATCTTCGAGCTGGGGTCCGTCACTCCGCTGCAAAAGGGCGCGCCCCTCCAGCCAGGTATCCGCTACCCCATTAATCGGCATACTGCGATGAGAAGGATTAGCCAGCTGCCATACGGGGAGATGTCTGATCCGTTCAAACTCGTTCAACTGCCTACGAAGGGTGTTATTTCTCGCCGGACTCTGGATCGCGTGCTGCAGCATATTGCGAAAAAAGATAAGCTCATCAATGCTTCGCTGGCCCTGACGGTCAATGGTATTGGAGGTAGTATTCAGCTGATCGCGCTGAGTGATTTCGTAAGTTTCTTTCAGGATTAAGCCTTCCCGCCAGGTCAGCGTGGTGGCGATGAGAAAAACCAGGCAGAAACAACTCTGTACCAGGTGTTCAGGGGCGATCGATCGCAACCGGGATAACATCACGAAAATGGGGTTCCTGAGGAAAAAATGCGCGAATTTTCAAGTGTAGAGTGCGCAGGAATTTCCTGCCAGGTGATGGATCAAGGAAGGAACAGAAAGCAGGACGAAGAGGATCGTCCTGTCTGGGGGGTGTTAACTGGCCAGTTGGTTCCCGCCTGAGCGCAGCGGGCAAAGTTCTTCTTCCCTGAACGCTTCGCGTTTGACGCTGTAGCCGTCATACCAGCGACATTCCACCATACCACTGGCATAGCCTGTGACCACCATTGCCGGGCCACCTTCTTTAAGCTGCACTTCCTCACTGACCATGATCATGACTTACCTCTTAATTTGGGTTAGCAGACCTTACACCGGAAATTAAGGTATAGCAGGCAGGCCAGGTTTAATCTGTTAAAAGCAAGTAAAATATATGTTAATTTTAGTTAAGCCGTTAAATTCTCAGGCAATAAAAAAAGCGAGTGACTTAATCACTCGCTTTTTAAAGGGGTTACTGGCGCTCTGGCGTCAGATTTTGCAACCTTCACAATCCGCTTCATCGCTCAGGTCAGTCGGGACTTCACTGGCCTTTTTTTCTGCATGGGCTTCGGCTTGTTCCAGCTCGGCATCAATATCAAATTCAAAAATGTCGTCTTTCATCATCACTCCAGAGTACTTAGCTTGCTAATAAGCTGCCTTTATACTGACTTCCCCCGCACTCTGGCAATCAAATTTACCACCAACAGCACGATTGCCCCCACAATCAGGCCCAGAATCAGGTTGGCCAGATTGCTCACCACGGTGCCGATCAGTCCGGCATAATCCGCAGTGTAATGTTCAATGAAATGATGAATTGCCGGTACGCCGTGAGCAATAATCCCACCGCCGACAAGGAACATCGCGATAGTGCCCACCACGGTCAGGATTTTCATCATCCAGGGGGCCAGGGCTAACAATGCGCCGCCGATAGCCTGGGCCAGGGTTGAGGATTTCTCTTTCAGCCACAGACCAAGGTCATCGATTTTCACGATGCAGGCCACAATGCCATACACGCCAATGGTCACCAGAATGGCAATACCGGAGAGGATCAGAACCTGATTCATCAGCGGTGCTTCGGAGACAATCCCAAGGGTGATCGCCACTATCTCAGCGGAGAGGATAAAGTCGGTGCGAATAGCCCCTTTCACCTTCTTCTTTTCAAACTCTGCCAGGTTTTGCTGCGAAAGGTTTTTGATCCGCTGTTCCCGCGCTTCCGGGCTCTTCTCCCCTTTATCTTTGTGCAGGCTGTGCAGCACTTTTTCAAAGCCTTCGTAACAGAGGTAGGCTCCTCCCACCATCAACAAAGGGGTAATTGCCCAGGGTGCCCATGCGCTGATGATCAGCGCCAGCGGCACGAGGATCAGCTTGTTAAGAAAGGAGCCTTTCGCCACTCCCCAGACGACCGGTAATTCACGGTTAGCCTTTACGCCACTAACCTGCTGTGCGTTTAACGACAGGTCATCTCCCAGTACTCCTGCGGTCTTCTTTGCCGCAACTTTGCCCATCACCGAGATATCATCCAGCAGCGTGGCAATATCGTCCAATAGCGTCAGTAAGCTCGTTCCTGCCAAAATTTCGTTCCTTATTATTGTTGCCGACAACAGGGACAAACCTGCATTTCTGTCACCACCATATCGGCGATGCCGTCACACTCCCACTCAACCCGCACCGGCTGGCCTTCTGCCTGCTGATGATGCAGATATTTGCTGACCGGGCTCTCCGTCATGCCGGTGACCTCTTCGGTGGCGACCAGCTCGTCCCCCACAAAGATTCGTGCGGTGGCATGCGTATTCACCATGCGTTCGCCGCTGATTTTATACAGCCGTTTTACGGTAAGTTTGATACTGGACACGGTTCACCCTGCACAGAGATGTTAAAGAGTGTGATCTAAGCAATTATGTACGAGGGATGCAAATTGTGTGACCAGATTTGCATTAACTGCAAAAAAAAAGCCATTTTTCATCTGGTTGAAACTAATTTTTAGCGTTAAGTTAACCCTCCTTTAACAGGCCTGGATAAAAAAATGTTACGCCGTGCCCCTGCTTTGCTCCCTTTAATAGCCGCGCTGTTCGCCCTGTATTTCATCTGGGGATCGACTTATTTTGTGATTCGCCTTGGGGTCGAAAGCTGGCCGCCCATGATGCTGGCCGGCCTGCGATTCCTGTTAGCCGGCACGGTCCTGATGGTTTATCTGCTGCTGCGTGGTGAAAAACTGCCTTCATGGCGTCCGGCGTTTAATGCTGCGCTGGTGGGTATTATGCTGCTGGCTATTGGTAACGGGGCCGTTACGGTGGCCGAACATCAGAATGTGCCCTCCGGCATTGCCGCGGTGATGGTGGCTACCGTGCCGCTGTTTGCCATGTGCTTCAGCCGGATGTTTGGCATCCAGACCCGCTGGATTGAATGGCTTGGAATTGCTGTGGGGCTGGTTGGTATTATTTTACTTAACAGCGGCGGCCACCTTGGAGGAAACCCCTGGGGTGCGGTGATGATTCTGGTGGGGTCGCTGAGCTGGGCCTTCGGCTCGGTCTGGGGTTCCCGCGTTACCCTGCCCCACGGCATGATGGCGGGGGCGATTGAGATGCTGACGGCTGGTGTGGTACTGCTGATTGCGAGCACGCTCAGCGGAGAACATCTTACCACCCGTCCCGGCTTACAGGGATTACTGGCGCTGGCTTATCTCAGCCTGTTTGGCTCGGTTATCGCCATCAATGCCTATATGTTTTTAATCCGCAACGTCACGCCCGCTATTGCCACCAGCTACGCCTACGTTAACCCGGTAGTGGCTGTCCTGCTGGGGATCAGCTTTGCCGGCGAAAGCCTGACTTCCGTTGAGTGGCTGGCGCTGGCCGTCATTGTGCTGGCGGTGATTCTGGTGACGCTGGGCAAATACCTGCTCCCGGCTAAACCTGTAGTAAAACCCTGCGTCCTGGAGAAGTAACCGATTATGCGGGGCAGTGATTACAGTGAACTCAAGGCGTTTGTCACCATTGTGGAACAGGGCAGCTTCACCCGTGCCTCGGTGCAGTTAAACATCAAGCCCTCGACGTTAAGCCAGATCCTGCGGCAGCTTGAGAAGCGGCTTGGCGTCCGTCTGCTGAATCGCACAACCCGCAGTTTATCGCTCACTGAACCGGGCGCTGCGTTACTGGCAAAACTGAAACCAGCGATGCAGGCAATGGATGAGGCGGTCAGCGAAACCACGTCCAGAAGCGGGAAAGTTGCAGGGATGCTACGGGTACATACTTCCCGCATCGCTGCGGAGCTTTATCTGCAACCTTTTCTCGCTGAGTTTCACCGGGCCTGGCCCGATATCGTGCTGGAGCTGACCATTGACGATACCGCCATTGATATCGTCAGTAGTGGTTATGATATCGGTATCCGGCTGGGCGAAATGTTGGCGAATGATATGATCGCTCATCCGATTGGGGGCGAACTGCGTGAAGTCGCCTTTGCCACGCCCGCCTATCTTAACCTGCACGGCCGTCCGCAAACCCTTGCCGATTTGCAAAAGCATCAGTGCATCAACTGGCGCTATCCTGCCAGCCAGCGGTTATATGACTGGGAAATGTGGCAGGAAGGTCACTGGGTGGCCGTAGCGGTAAAAGGCCCGTTAATTGTTTCGGATCGCCGTATCGGACTGAATGCGGCGCTTCAGGGGATGGGTATTGGCTTCTGGCTTCACGATCGGGTGGCAGATTATGTGGCACGCGGCGAGCTGGAGTTAGTGCTGGAAGCGTTCAGCCACCCCTTCGACGGGTTTTATCTCTACTACCCGCAGCAGAGCGTCGCTTCTCCAACGATAAAAGCTTTCAGTGAGTTTTTCCGCTCCGTTAATTCTACCCAAAAATCCACATAGTGCATTCGCACTCTGGCAGATTATCTGCATAGTGTTCTCTGGCAAACTGCTCTCCGTCATTCATTTAACGGAGAAACACAATGTCTGCTGCAAAAACCTGGTTTATTACTGGCGTCTCTCGTGGGCTTGGCGAAGCGCTGGCTAAAGCGGTACTGGATCGTGGTGATACTGTTATTGGCACCACGCGTGACCAGCCCCCGGCCTTTGCCGCAACCCGTTCCAATTTTCACTGGCTTTCACTGGATGTGACCGATGCCGCGGGCATCAGGCAGGTGGTTGATAAGGCTTTCAGCCTTACCGGAACACTAGATGTGCTGGTCAACAATGCAGGTTATGGCCTGCTGGGTTCAGTGGAAGAAGCCACCGAAGAGCAGGTCGCGCACCTCTTCGACGTAAACTTTCACGGTACGCGCCGGGTGATTCAGGCAGCCCTGCCGCATCTTCGTCAGCAGCGTAGCGGGCACATCATCAACATCACTTCCATTGCAGGCATCGCGCCAAATTCAGGTTCAGGCATGTATTCGGCGGCAAAATTCGCCGTTGAAGGAATGTCGAAAGGCCTGGCGCAGGAAGTGGCCCCGCTGGGGATTAGTGTCACGCTGGTAGAGCCGGGAGCTTTCCGCACCGATTTTCTTTCCGATCATTCATTGCGTCGCAGCCCTTCAGAAATTGCAGACTATGCCGCCACTGCCGGAGCGGTGGTCAGTAAGCTGGACGATTTCGCCGGTAAGCAACTGGGTGATCCACAGCGCGCCGCCGAAGCGATAATTGCGGTGGTTCAGGCCGAGCCCCCTCTGCATCTGCTGCTGGGCAGTGATGCCCTGCAGAGGAGAGAGAAAATGCAGGCTGCATTCGACCGCGATGTGGCGAGGTGGCGGGAGGTGACGCTGAGTACGGATTATAAATAATCTGGCGGGCGGCTGGAAACAGCCCTCAGCATAACGGGCTGCCGTTACAGCTGGCGGATACCCTCGGAATCGATTTCCGCATTGCCCGACCCTGCGCAAATCCACTCTTCAAGACGGCTGGTCAGGGCTTCTTCCTCCAGCCGTGTTTTTCCACGCAGTGAACATTCCCACACCAGCAGCACCTTCCACCCTGCCGCCGTCAGCTCGGCAATATAACGTTTGTCGCGGGCGACATTACTGTCAATTTTCCCCAGCCAGAATGCCGTGCGCGTCGCCGGCACCTTAAAGAGGTGACAGTGATGTTTGTGCCAGAAACAGCCGTGGACAAAAATAATGGTTTTATACTGATCGAGAATGAAGTCGGGGCGCCCCGGCAGCATTTTGTCCTGCACCCGATAGCTGAACCCGAGGCCGGTCATCAGCTCGGCCAGCCGGGTCTCAATAGCGGTATCACGCGTACGGATCGCGCGCATATTTTTGCTACGGGTTTCTGAAGAGTGTACGTCGGCCATCGGTATCATCCTTATGCTTTGGCTAAGTATAGATCACTCCGGGATCTGACCCGTTTTTCAGCGCTGCTTCACCGCCTGCTTAATCCATGGCTGCAACAGTTTTGCCACCGCGGCGAAAGCCGGCACGACAACCGAGTTGCCAAACTGACGGTAAGCCTGAGTGTCTGAAACCGGAATGCGGAAATTGTACCCCCTGGCGCTTCAAAACCCATCAGCCTGGCGCACTCTCTTGGCGTCAGACGACGGGGCCGACGAAGCTGGTTTTCAGGGTGGTCGAAATCGGCTTCGCCCTTCTGCTTGTCCCAGCCCCGATCGATCAGTATCTCCGAACCATCCTTGTAATACCGCGCGGAGAGCGTACGCACCACACCTTTCTCCACCTGCGGATCCACCAGCCCGTAGCCAAAACCGTTGCCTTTAGCCTGGTGTTTTTTGGCGTAGTTATAGAGGTACTTCCACAGCGTCGGGGTCAGGATATATTTGCTGTCGACCTCCGGCTCCAGTAAGGCTTTCAAAGGCGTGCGCTGTTGCGGATAAAGGGCCGGAAGCGCTTTCAGAGTGAATTCGGGAAGTTTCAGATCGCGGCGGAAACCGACCAGCACAATACGTTCCCGGTGTTGCGGCAGAAAGTATTTGCCATCAACAATTTTCGGATCTGCCGCCCCGCTGGTCCGGGCATCGGCAACGTCATACCCTAATTCGTCCAGCGTCTCCATGATAATGCGGAAGGTTTTGCCCTTATCGTGACTCTTGAGGTTTTTGACGTTTTCCAGCACAAAAATGGCGGGTTTTTTGGCAGTGATAATTCTGGCTACATCAAAAAACAGCGTGCCCTGCGCTTCGCACTCAAAACCGTGGGCACGTCCCAGCGCATTTTTCTTTGATACGCCAGCCAGCGAAAAAGGCTGGCAGGGGAAGCCCGCCAGCAGCACATCATGTTGGGGAATATGCTGATCTATATGCTGATATGCCTGCTCTTCGCTGATTGCCGGATTGCCGCTCAGGGTCACATCCCGGATATCCTGGTTAAAGGTATGGGAGGCAGGATCGCAGTACCAGTTCGCCTTATAGGTTCTGACGGAATACTTGTTCCACTCGCTGGTAAAGACGCACTGCCCACCAATGGCTTCAAAGCCGCTGCGGATCCCGCCGATTCCGGCAAAGAGATCGATAAAGCGAAAACCGTACTGCGGATGATGGGGCGGCGGAGTGGGCAGCATCTTTTGCAGGGCAAGATGTTCAGCCTCACTCAGCGGGGACGTTCCGCTGCGGCCAGCCAGCCAGCGGCTTAATGCCTCACGCGTCCAGACATTACCGGCACCATTCAGGGTAGCGACTACGGTTTTCTGGTCATAAATTTCGAGGACTTTCTGTACCAGTTCGCCGTCCTGTTCCATTTTTTGCTGTGCCTGCCGCTCTGCCTGTTGCGCTAACGGCATCGCTAAACTGTCTGACTCGCTCATAATCATCCAACATCAAGAAATAAACGACGCCAGTCTATCACTTCACGGTGCCTGCGCCAGGCGGAAAACAGCGGATACCGTGTTTTCCTTCACTCAGGCCGCCGCTGACGTGACAAGCCGGTGACAGCGTCCTAAACTGGGCCTGTTTTTTCCCTGATTACCGGAGTCCGACGTTATGAGCGACATCTCACGTCCGCCACTCAGCCTGCCCAACGGCGCAAAAAAATTGCTGCTGCACTCCTGCTGCGCGCCCTGTTCCGGCGAAGTGATGGAGGCCATTCAGGCCGCAGGCATTGAGTACACTATCTTCTTCTACAACCCCAACATTCATCCGCAGAAAGAGTATCTGCTGCGTAAAGATGAGAACATCCGTTTTGCTGAGCAGCACGGTATTCCGTTTGTCGATGCCGACTACGATACCGACAACTGGTTTGCCCGGGCTAAAGGGATGGAGTGGGAGCCGGAACGGGGCGTGCGTTGCACCATGTGCTTTGATATGCGTTTTGAGCGCACGGCGCTTTATGCCCATGAGCATGGTTTCCCGGTCATCTCCAGCTCGCTTGGCATCTCCCGCTGGAAAAACATGCAGCAGATCAATGACTGTGGCGCAAGAGCGGCAGCCCCCTACCCTGAAATGGCCTACTGGGACTACAACTGGCGTAAAAAAGGCGGATCGGCACGCATGATTGAGATCAGCAAGCGTGAACGCTTTTATCAGCAGGAATATTGCGGTTGCGTCTACTCCCTGCGCGACACCAACCTTCACCGCAAAAGCCAGGGCCGACAATTAATCAAACTGGGCGTGCTCTATTACGGAGATGATGAGCAATAAATAACGGAATTTCGCCGGGGAGTTTGCCTTAACAGCGGATCTAAATCTGTTTACTGCTCCTGTTCGCGCGCCGTAACACCACTGAAATAAAGAGAGCGAATACTCTCTCTTTTTTCGGAGTTCGTGTATGTCGCTGCTTACCCTCCTGCCCCTGCGTGCTCTTCCCCGTGGCCTTTTATCTCTGAAACTTCCCGGCGGGTTACAGAGTCTGAAAGGCGCGTTTACTCTTTTTCTTGTGCTGTTTGTTCTGCTGCAATGTGCCAGCGCCTGGCTGTTGAGCCGACAGGTGGCAGACACCCGGCAAAATATCAGCGTTTCGCAACAGCTCGTCCAGCGGCAATCTCTGCTGGCTAAAGCCCGGATGGAGTTGCTCACCGCCAGCGATAACAGCCAGGGTGCCGGCATTTACCTGATGCAGGATAATCAGACCGGATCGGTGGACAGCTGGAAAAGCCTGGCTGAATCCGCTCAGACGTCGCTGGATAATGCCCGTCACCTCTTTGCGCAGTACCACGCGGAAAGCAACAGCCCCCTGGCTCAGAATTTTACGCTGCTGACAGAAGGGTTGGGTGAGCAGTTGAGAGGACTGAAAAACAGGGACATAGAGGCTTTTTTCAGGGTGCCCATGCAGGCTTTTCAGCAGCAATTCAACGAAGCCTTTTATCATACCCTCAGTCAGTCTGATACCGACGCTTCACAGGCCAATCGCTCCACGCTGGCGTCACTGACGCTTAGCCGCAACGTTTCGCTCAGCATCTCGGCCCTGCTGCTGGCATTGCTGATTGCCGGTGGGGTGATGCTGCTACGCGGGGTGATCCTGCCTCTTAATCAGGTCTCCAGCCAGCTGTCACGTATCGCTACCGGTGACCTCTCGCAGCAAACGTTGGTAAAAGGCTGGCAGGCCAGTGAAATCCGTCAGTTAACCGGGGGGATCGCTGCAATGCAGCATGGGTTACAACATATGGTGGGTGAGATTAACGCTATCTCAGTAGCGGTAATGCGCAGTGCGGACCAGATGGCCGATCAGAACAACGAATTCAGCGCCCATAATCAGCAACAAACCGAGGCGTTTGCGCATATCAGCCAGAGACTGGACCGGGTGGCAGAAGAGGTGGCGCTCAGCGTGGAGTTTGCCGGCCACGCCACCAGGCAGGTGCAGGAAACCCATCAGCTGACCCAACGCTGCGGCGTTATGGTGGCCGATGTGGACAGTCAGATGCGGGAAATCGTTGCGGCCTCCGGAGAAATTGCCGGGATTGTAACGCTACTGGACAGCCTGTCATTGCAAACAAAACTGCTGGCGCTGAATGCCGCTATCGAGTCTGCACATGCTGGCATTTATGGCCGGAGTTTCTCGATTGTCGCCAGGGAAATTGGTCTGCTTTCTGAGAAAAGCGGCGCTTCCACCCGGAATATTGACCGGCTGATCGCCGGCACCCATCAGCATATTGATAACGGCTTCAGCAAAGTTCAGGCGCTGGAAAGTCTGTATATGAAGATAGCCGGTGCCGTAACGGACGTGGTGGCCCTGCTGGATGAGTTACAGCAGAATGCCAGCGCGCAGAGCAAACGAGTTAACAATGTTGCCGAAGAAATCAGCAGGTTAAATAAGCAGGTTAAAAACAGCGAGGCGCTGACCCGACACAGTGCCAAAGCGTCTGAAGACCTGGTTTCTCAGGCACAACGGCTGTCGCAAAGCATCAGTCAGTTTGTTTTATAGCGAAGAGATGCCCCTCAGGGTAAGAGGGGCCAACAGAGGCGGGGTTACTTTTTCTTCTTACTCTTTTTCAGTAAAGCGCGGATCTGCTTAAGCTCGATGGCTGATAACTGAGGATCAACCTCTTCTTCAGTATCCTGGTTATCGATGGCCGGATGCTGGTGGGTGGTCAGGCTGCTTTGCAGACGCTGACAAACTTCCTGGCTGAGTGAAATCTGATTTTCAAGGGCAAGCGCTTTCAGCGTCTCCTTTAAAGCGGGATCGATCTTAATTGTAAGGCTAACGTTGTCGGTCATACTTGATTCTCCTGAGAAATGTCCCAGACAACGTAGCCTGAATCGTGCAGCTTAACCATACAGTCATAAAAATTTAATATTTCTCTAAAACCGGGCTGAATTCGCGTAAAACGTCTTCATCCAGCGCACAGAAATCCCCTTTCAACTCGGCGCACAGCTTGGCCATATAGGTCACCAGAAAATCAGCATTGTGCTCAGCCAGCCGCCTTCCCTCCTCCGTCTGCATGGTCTCGGGCAGTTTGAGTAATTTTTTCTGGAAATGGTCCAGCGCCCATTCGGTGTCATTAAGCTGACGCTCCCGACCCAGGGGATCGCTACTGTCAAACAGCGAACGCCCCAAAGCCCCCGAAACATAAAATACGCGAGCCAGCCCTATTGCTCCTAACGACTCCAGCCTGTCAGCATCCTGAACAATTTTCGCCTCAAGGGTTTCCGCCGTTACAGCAGCACTGAAACTGTGGGCGTGCACAGCATGGGCAACCGCTTCATATTTCTCTGCAGGGAAGTCGGGAAACACCTCACGTAAAACTCGTCGCGTTTCAACGGCAGCCTGTGCAGACGCGAGATGACGCTCCGGATGGTTTTTGGGAAGGTTAACGATATCGTGGAAATAACAACCGGCCAGCACAACCAGCTCATCGGCCGTGCTCCCTTTCATTATACGCTGTGCTGTCAGCCAGACACGCCGCAGATGAGCCACATCATGGGCCTTGTCATCCTGTGGCCAGGTTTCATGGAGCCAGCTTTCAAAACGTAATTGCCAGGTAATAAGCGACATAGACTTCTCCTTATTGTTTGGACTTGTAGAGATGCCAGTGGGTCAGGGTCAGTCCACTGTGGATGGTCTCAAACCAGACCATAGGGTCAAAAACGAGATCCACATCATGTTTATAACGCCAGTTTTAACGAAATCACAACATTTTTTCACTTTTCAGTCTTTTGCCATTGATAAATTATTGATTAATTTTCAGCCAAATGGTTAAACAGACATAATGTACGCGGTGAAATTAACTTTCTGCTTTTCCAGGCATACCAGGTTAGAATTAGCCGGGCACGGCAGAGGTTCGCTCCGCCGTGCTGCAGCCTGCCAGGCTGGCACCTGTTCGGCACTCTGTCTGTAAGAGATTGTAAAGACGACATATGTCAAATTTGTGACCCTGGCCGGTTTAAGGGTATAGTGATCTGGTCAGACCGGGAGA
Source organism: Erwinia sp. E_sp_B01_1 (assembly GCF_036865545.1). Classification (NCBI taxonomy): domain Bacteria; kingdom Pseudomonadati; phylum Pseudomonadota; class Gammaproteobacteria; order Enterobacterales; family Erwiniaceae; genus Erwinia; species Erwinia sp. E_sp_B01_1. The sequence continues at coordinate 2,892,891 of NZ_CP142208.1, forward strand.
GTTTCACCTGCTGTCTGACCGGCCATATGGCACTACACCAGCAATAAAACTAACAAGCACAGCTAATGTTTATCTAATTTTTTGACGCACTTTATTTTTTTCAGACTAATGTTCGGATTAATCTGTATTGTCTTTTTAGCGTTGCTGTGAACAGCGGTTCCACAAGTAAGAAACAGAGGTCAAACCATGAAAGAACGCCCGATTTTATTTAATGATCAACGGGTGCGAGCGCTGCTCTCAGGCCAACAGAGCCAAACTCGGCGCATAATGAAGTCACAACTCTTTGGTCCCGGTCAGGATAACCATGAGGGGTGCTATGGTATTGATGTGCTAAATAATCACCTGCAGGGCAACCGGGTGATGGGGATGGAAAACTTAAGTTACCATTGCCCATACGGTCAGCCTGGTGACAGGCTCTGGGTGAGAGAAACCTGGCGTGGTCCGGTTGTTGAACCCGAAGATATGGCGGAATACCAGCGTTCGCCAGCCCAGTTCAAAACGGCCAGATATTGTCAGTATCGTGCTGATACCAGCCAGTTCTCTTCCGCAGAGGATGAGGATGACCAGTTCGGCTGGCAGGCGGGTATCCATATGCCGCGCTGGGCAAGTCGTATAGATCTGGTGGTAAAAGGCATTCGCGTAGAAAAAATTCAGGATATCAGCGATGACGATGTGATTGCCGAAGGCGTACAGACGGACTCTCACTTCCTGAATAATTTTTTCACTATGCACAGCGAAACTGTCTCTTCGAAAGATGCCTACCGCAAACAGTGGGCGTTGCAGTACGGCGGAACAAGCTGGGAAGTGAACCCCTGGGTTTGGGTCATAGAGTTCGAGCGAGTCTGAAGTCACAGGCTATATTTTGGGCCCGGTCACAGACAAAACTTCGATTAACTGTTTGAATATGCGCCTTTAAGCCGGTGCGCACTCGTTTTCAGACCCTGTCTTGCGCAACGGCTGCATACGCAGCAGTTGCGCAGACGTTCGCGCTACGGCATGGTTAAGATCCCTTCAGCGAGCTGGATGACATCATGATCAAGTGGCCATGGAAATCTGATGAAGAGGTGCAGGATGCCCTACCCTGGCATCAGGCGATGGCGATCCCCCTGCTGAGCTCCCTGACGACCGCTGAACAACACTCCCTGATCCAACTTGCCAGACGATTTCTGCAACAGAAGCGGCTGGTCCCCCTGCAGGATTTCCAGCTTGATGAGCTGAAAAGCTGCCGGCTCGCTCTGCTGTTCTGCCTGCCAGTGCTGAATCTGGGCTATGACTGGCTGGATGGTTTTCATGAAGTGCTGCTCTACCCTTCTCCTTTTATGGTGGATGACGAGTGGCAGGATGAATTTGGGCTGGTTCACCATGAACGTCTGGTGCATTCGGGTCAGAGCTGGCAACAGGGTCCGGTGGTGCTGAACTGGCTCGACGTACAGGACTCCTTCGACCTTTCCGGCTACAATTTAATTATTCACGAAGTGGCCCACAAACTCGACAGCCGTGGAAGCGGACATGCCAACGGCGTGCCTTCTATAGCCCTGCGTGATGTTGCAGGCTGGGAGAAAGATCTCCAGCAGGCGATGCAGAATATTCAGAATGAAATTGATACGGTTGGTGAGAATGCTGCCAGTATTGATGCCTATGCGGCCCGTGATGGCGCGGAATGCTTTGCAGTGCTCTCTGAATACTTTTTCACCGCCCCTGAATTATTGCTTGAACGTTTCCCTGCACTCTACAAACGCTTTACGCTGTTTTATCGCCAGGATCCTGCGCGCCGCTACGCCGGGTCAGAGAATCAGCAAAACAAAGGGGATATTGTTCACTAAAGCATCCGGTTGTTTTAAACGTAGCCAGTTGAAAGCCAGCGTGTTTTTTGCTGTTGACAGTCCGGAACGCCCCCGTTAATATGCGCCCCATCGAAACCGATTCCTCTGTAGTTCAGTCGGTAGAACGGCGGACTGTTAATCCGTATGTCACTGGTTCGAGTCCAGTCAGAGGAGCCATATTCAGAGAAGCCCGCTCAGGGAAACCCGAGCGGGCTTTTTGTTTTCTGCCTCTTTACGAATCTCTGTGTGATTCCGATTCAATAAAAAAGCGGTTTCTGTCACATAAAAAACATCAGCTCAGAATGGCTTCCAGTCGGGCCAGCACTTCATTCCCGACATCGTCGGGTATACGTTCCAGTCGCTTACCGTTGCAGGCTCCCATATCGATGGTTCTGGGCTGGTCGCAGCGGATCACGCCCGTTGTTTTTGTCCCCGCCCCGTCCAGCGAAACGGTAAAACCGGCTGTACGGGCGAAGTTTCCACCGCTGGTGACGGGAACAACAACGGGTAGCCGGGTCAGCTTGTTAAACGATGCCTTCGATACAACAAGCACCGGACGTTTTCCGCTTTGCTCGTGCCCGGCAATCGGATCCAGTGAAACAAGCCAGATTTCCCCTCTGTCCATTTACAGGATCTCCTTGCCCACCACAGGCGCATCAATCCATTCACGATCCTCTTCGCTCATTTCGGCGTGCGGATCGCACTGCGCCAGCAGTTCCTCAAGCGAATAATGGGGGCGTTTCTGAGGTTCAATAATCAGGCAGCCATTATCAATGGTCATACCCACTTCGCTGTCCGTCGACAGCGCCAGCGTTTTCAGCACGGCGGGAGGAACCGCCAGCATGATGGATCCACCAACCTTTTTCAGGCGAGTTATATACATAGAGCACCTCCAGATATTATATTTTAATATAACATCTACAGCAGGCGATGCACAATTATTCATCAGATTCATTGTGATTTCCTTAGCGTGATAATGCGTGAAGAAAGCCGACAATAGAAAACCGATTTTGCGGTTCAAAGGATTATGACGGATCGGATAAAGGAAATGCGGCGCAGCTTCCGTATCCGGGCTGCGCCGGAAGGAGATCAGCGATAGCACGGAGGCCAGATGTTCTCAGGTGCAACATCTAACGCCTCGCTGGCGGACTGAATTTTCAGACATCAGATTGTAATCAAAAAGTAAATATCGTATAACAGGCTGCTCCGAGGGGTGTCCTGTATGGGCTGAGATGGCGCAGTAAGCCGAACCCTTTGAACCTGATCTGGGTCATGCCAGCGAAGGGACGGGTTGGCAATAAGCCTCAGTCATTGCCTGTTCATACCTCTGCACGCCCGGATCTCCACTCACTTCTGGAGGTCCCATGTCCGATAACATGTTTACCCGTGGTCTTTACGGCCAGCTTCGCCACCAGGCCGGTTCTGACTGGCAGGATTACGTAGCCCATCCCTTTCTCCGGCAGCTTTCGCAGGGAACGCTTCCTGAAACCGCTTTCCGGCGTTATCTGACCCAGGATTACCTGTTTCTGATCCATTTCGCCCGCGCTTATGCCCTGCTGGTCAGTAAATTTCGTACCCTGCCGGAAATGCGGGCCGCCACGGCTTCCCTGAATGCCATCGTGGCTGAGCTGCCGCTTCACGTAAGTTATTGCGCGGGCTGGGGATTGAGCGAAGCGGAAATGGCTGACGAACCTGAAGCTTTTGAAACCCTGAATTATACCCGCTATGTGCTGGATATCGGCCACAGTGGTGATGCTCTCGATCTGCTCGTTGCGCTGATGCCCTGCGTGGCGGGGTATGCCGAGATTGGGCTGGGTCTGCTGAACAATCCGGCTACAGTAAACCAGGGCAACCCTTACAGCTCATGGATTGCCAACTACGGCGATAAAACTTATCTGTCCAGCGTGCAGAAAGCGATCGACCTGCTTGAAACCGTGGGTCAACAGCGTGGTGCGCAGAGTCGCATCGGTGAACTTTCACAGATATTTACTACCGCGACGCGCTTAGAAACCGCCTTCTGGCAAATGGGTCTGAATGCCAGCGCCGGGCAGGCCAGGGGCCATGCAGAATGAAACGTCCCCCCTTCTCACCCGCCCTGATTTCGGGTATCGACGTCCATGATTTAACGCTGCGCTTCGGAGACAAGCCCGTTTTTGAGTCGCTGAGTTTTGCTATTCCTTCAGGGCATTTCACCACGCTTTTAGGCGCCAGCGGCGTGGGGAAAACCAGCCTGCTGAAAATTATTGCCGGGCTGACTAAGCCAACCTCAGGCAGGGTGACAGGCAGTGATGGGCAGCCGGTTAAAGGTCGTGTGGCTTATATGGGACAGAAAGACCTGCTTTATCCCTGGCTCACCGTTGAAGAAAATATCACTCTTGCCTCAAGGTTGCAGGGCAAAAAAGCCGATCGGGAGTGGGCAGGCGACCTGCTCGAACGCGTAGGCTTAACGGGCTATGGCAACAGCCTGCCTGCGGCTTTATCCGGCGGTATGCGTCAGCGGGTTGCCCTGGCGCGAACGCTTTATCAGCGTCAGCCCATCGTTTTGATGGATGAGCCCTTTTCTGCGCTGGACGCCATCACGCGCGCTTCCATCCAGACGCTGGCGGCAGAGTTGCTGGCCGGCCATACCGTGCTGCTGATAACGCACGATCCTATGGAAGCCTGCCGGCTTAGCCACCAGCTGCTGGTGCTGTCGCCCCCACCCGGCGGCATTGATGCCAGCCATCAGATTGCCGGTCATCCCCCAAGAGCCCCCGACGATGCCAGCTTGCTGCAAAGTCAGGGTCAACTCCTTCAGCAACTGCTCAGGGCTTCAGCATGAAAGCGATAACAGCAACCTCATGGGGTCGTGGCCTGACAGTTTTCACCGGTTTACTGGCTGTCTGGTGGCTTATCACCCGCAGCGGCATCCCCGCCTTTCTGCTTCCCTCTCCGGCCGCCGTGGCGGAGGCTTTATGGCAGGGCCGATCTTTCCTGGCGTTTCACACGCTGATCACCGCGCTGGAAATCGCCGCAGGCCTGGTTGCCGGGATAGTGCTCGGCGCGGCGCTTGCGTTGTGTATGGTGTTTTCCCCCGTCTGCAACGCTGGCTGATGCCGCTGGTGCTGACCAGCCAGGCCATTCCGGTCTTTGCACTGGCCCCCTTACTGGTGCTGTGGTTTGGCTTCGGCATCAGCGCCAAAGTGGCGATGGCGGTGCTGGTGATCTTCTTCCCGGTCACCTCGGCCTTTTTCGATGGCCTGCGCAGGGTTAACAACGACTGGCTCGATCTGGCCCACACCATGGGGGCTTCCCGCTGGGCTTTGCTGCGCCATGTCAGGCTGATGGCAGCACTACCCTCGCTGGGTTCAGGGCTGCGGATGGCCGCTGCCGTGGCCCCAATAGGCGCGATTATTGGTGAATGGGTTGGCTCGGGAGAGGGGCTGGGCTACGTGATGCTTAATGCTAATGCGCGTATGCAGACAGATGTCTGTTTTGCTGCGCTGTTTATTCTGGTGGTGATGACCCTGATGCTCTGGCTGACGGTCGATGCCCTGCTGAAGCGCCTGATCAACTGGGCGCCCGACGATGAGTGACAACAACAATCAAGGGATGACAATGTTTAAAAAGACCCTCTGCGGGATCCTGTTTACTGCGGCGTTTGCTTCCACTGCCAATGCCACCGACAAACTGACGCTGGTCCTCGACTGGTATATCAATCCCGATCACGCACCTATTATGGTCGCGGAGCAGATCGGCGCTTTCAAAGAGCAGGGACTTGAGGTGAAAATTGTTCCGCCTTCAGATCCTGCTCTGCCCCCAAGGCTGGTGGCCGCCGGGCAGGCCGATCTGGCGATCACCTATCAGCCCCAGCTCCACTTCTTTGCCGATCAGGGGCTGCCGCTGATGCGGGTAGGTACGCTGATCAATTCTCCGCTGAACACGGTCATGACGCTGGATAAAAGCATCACCTCTCCGGCGGGATTAAAAGGCAAAAAAGTGGGCTATTCGGTCAGTGGGATTGAGCAGGCCACGCTGGGCACCATGCTGAATAAGGAGCACGTCACGGTGGACCAGGTCAGGATGGTAAACGTCAATTTTCAGCTGACCAGCGCACTGATGGCCGGTCAGGTGGATGCGGTAATCGGCGGCTACCGCAATATAGAAGCGCTTGAGCTGGAGCTGCACGGCAAGAAGCCGGTGGTTTTTAACGTGGAGGATTATGGTGTCCCCGCTTATGACGAGCTGATTATCGTCGCCAACCGTGATAAGGCGGATGCGCCAAAAATCAAAAAATTCCTCACCGCGCTGAAACAAGGCAGTGATTATCTGCACGCACATCCTCAGGAGACCTGGAATAAGTTTGCCAGCAGCCATGCGGAACTTAACACCCCGTTGAATAAAGAAGCCTGGATGAAAACCCTGCCGATGTTTGCCCGGGATCCGTCACATCTGGATAAAGCACGCTATCAGGCCTATGAGCAGTTCCTGTTTGCTAATAAGCTGATAAAGAAAATTACGCCGGTGGATGATTACGCCACCGAGCTGAAATAAGATTTTCGGGCGCTGCACCGCATTTTCGCTCCGGGGCAGCGCTGTTAATCCTCATCTTTATTGCTTCCGCCTCTTATTACCCCGCCAGCGGCATTAGGAATAGTCTAAAAAAACCTGCAACCCGGAAATAAGACAGCCAGACAGTGTGTCTTTCACTGGTCATAAATCAGCCTGAATAAGCCTTATTTTTCCAGTAAGGGTTACATGAAATTTAAATGGTTTTGCACAGTTCATTCCAGTAACTGTATCGGATTGAGTGAGGGTAACGGCTATTTATCATAGGTAGCCCGCGAATGAAGATAGCTCATTTCAACGCCGTATAGCTGGCTGACCGGCAGCAGCGATTCTGTCAGACGTGAAATATCCACCGGTTCTTCAGAATATGCGCTGAAGGTAGAGAAGCCCCCCAGGGCTGAAAACGACTTTTTGAGTAAGCGGATAAGGGTCTTCATGATGTTCTCCAGCGTTGGACCAGGACCGAAAAGCTTATGGAAACTCATTGAACCCTTTCGGCCCCGCTGAAGGAAATGCTTTGTTGTTCAAAGAGTAGCCTGAAAATGGCTAAAGCCAGACTCCTCTGATATTCACAGTGCCAGTCCCGACGATCTGCCGCCAAAACGCTGGCGGCTCAAAAGGCAGGGTATAATCCTTAAAAGCGATAAGCCCTGATTTTCTCAGCGAAAACTTATGCCATACTGAGACCCTCTGTACAGGTTTAGCCCCCCTGTTCCCACCTGCTGACGAGAAATCCCATGAGCAATTTCCTCACTCCCGCCGCTGCTTACCTTAACCGCCGCAACGAATTGCTGGCGGAACGTTCTGTGGTGACGTCATCCGTGCTCATTAAGACCATTAATAAAGCCCTGCTTGCCAGCGAAATAGCCATGGCGACGTTTCACGATCTTGAAGCGTTGAAAACCCTGCAACAGCGAAAGGCGAGGCTGATCGACTGGCATGAAAATGACAGCCAGCAGGAGTTACAAAAGTTTGAACAGGCCAGCAATCAGCTCCCGTTGGCGGATGAAGCCGATGAACAGGCTTTTCTGAGCTATCAGCGCGATTTTTCCCTGCTTGCCGCCTCGTTTTCCTGGCAGCATGCCAGCCTGCAGATGGTGCAGAATGACCTGTTCTCCACCACCTTTACGCTGTGGTTTGATACGCTGGAAGAGTTGTTTATCGCACCTGGCAGGCAGCTCCTGTTCCTGCGCATTGGTCAGATCCTGGCATTTTCCATCAGTAAAATCCCGGTGCTGGGCGATGCCATAGATGTCTACCACATGCTGGTTTCGGTGATGGAGGAGAGCAAAGAGAAAGCGGCCAGCAGCGATGACTATTTCCAGTCGCTGGAAAGTTACGCCGAAGCTGCAAATATCTGTAGTCGGGGAATTTTGATTTTCTGTTTCACTACGGAAGCGGTGTTACGCGGGCGCAAGCTGCCATCAGAAGCGGAATTAACGGCGAAGATCAAAGGCCATTACACCAGCGTCATTGACGGCACTCATCCCTATTTTTAACGCTGTCCGTTTTTAATTATCCTGAAAAGATTTGTTATTGCGCGTTTGATATTTTGCTTGTCACCTCCATAACAGACTGTGCGCCCACAATGACGCTGAGTGGCCTGCTGACGAATCCTCAGCGTTTATGTGGTAATATAATGAGTCCGGCCCACTGTCAGGGTCCTGACGGATGATATGACTGAGTTGTTATGCCCGCGAATGCCAAACGAAAAAATGACCCGGAAGGGTTAAAAAAACGCATCCTTGCAGGAGCGCTTGCCACTTTTGCCGAGTTCGGGCTACAGGGTGCCCGCATGGAACAGATCGCCGAACATGCTCAGACCACCAAGCGAATGGTGGTTTATCATTTCAGTAATAAAGAAACGCTTTATATGGAAGTGCTGGAGCAGGTGTATCAGGCTATCCGTCAGCATGAAACCGGCCTGAACCTGGCCGAAATGCCGCCGGTGGTGGCAATGGCACGCCTGGCTGAAGCCAGCTTCGACTACCATATCTCCCATCCGGATTTTATGCGGCTGGTCTGTAGCGAAAACCTGATGCGTGGCCGCTACATCAGTCAGTCCCCAAGGATTAAAGAGCTGAATCAGAGTGCGTTGAATGTTCTGGAGAACATTCTGGCCCGCGGTAAAGAAGCTGGCGTGTTCGACCATCAGGTGGATACCGTTGACGTGCACAGGCTGATCAGCAGCATCTGCACGCACAATGTCTCTAACCGCTATACCTTCCATACCCTGTTTGGCGGCAATGAGAGCGAGCAGCAAAGTATCGCCCGTAATCGCCAGTTGGTGGTGGATGCCACCCTGCGGTATCTGCGTCCGGTCTGAGTGTTTATCTGTACAAAAAACCCAACTCATGTACAACTTTTCGCGCCCCGAAGGCTGTAGTTTCGGGGCTTTTCAACTATGCTTACCGCTTCAGAAGTAGACTTCCGAAGCGCCCTGCGTTTTTCCCCTTACTGAATTGTTATTGTCCTTATGGAAGGAGTAGTCGATGACGAGCGAAATTGCCGGATATCCCCTCCGCGAACCTAAGCTGAGTGCTGACGGTAAAGTGTGGAACTGGGCGCAGAATGCGACCCTTGGAGATAAAAGTTCGGTTAAAGCCCCGACAACCGAGGCGGAGGTTCAGGCCATTGTTGCCGCCAGCCAGGGCAAAATCCGTATGATGGGCAGTAAAATGTCGCCAGGCCGGATGATTGAGACAGCCGCTAAAGGCGACACCTTACTGGACCTCAGCCAGCTACGTGGACTGCTGGATATCACTGATGATAGCGCCACCTTTGCAGGCGGTACTCCGCTGCATGAAGTGTATGAGGTGCTTTCCGGTGTGGGCAGGATGCTTCCCGCTTCACCGGGGGTGATCGCCTCTCAGTCTCTGGCCGGTGCGCTGGCCACAGGAACTCACGGCCAGGGTTTACAGCAAAGTTCCATTGCCGACGAAGCCTTAAGCATCCGTATGGTGCTGGCAGATGGCAGCATCGCCGAGTTCGATCGCGATCATCGCTGGTTTTCCGCCGTGCAGTTAGGTCTTGGCTCGTTAGGTGTGGTTACGCAGGTGACGTTGCGCACGCAGCCCTCTCTGGTCTACACCTGTTTTAAGAATGCGGTCACCGCCGATACGCTGGAGCAGGATCTGCTGGACTGGAACCAGAATTATGCCCTGAGCAAAGCCTGGTGGTTCCCGAATGAGAATCAGGTTCACGTCTGGGCGGCGCGTGAAGCCACCAGCGAAGAGACCCGGCTTTATCATGACAATAATGATGATCTGGTGAAGCAGGAAGAGACCAGCGATGCGATGAATCAGACGGTCGATCAGACTCTGGAGCATATGCGTAGCGATACCAGGATCCTGGATGAAGACGGCAAGCCGTTCCGTACCGTGACCCGTTTCAAGGATTTCTCAGATGTGACCGGTGATGTGTATCAGGTCTTTTGCCGGGGCATTGCCACCCCACAAATTAACGTGGAGATTGGTATTCCTCTGGCTCGTGCGGGTGAAGTGATCCGTAAGATTAAAGCCTGGCATGCCGATACCCAGCCGCATATGCACTACCCGATTATTTTGCGCTGCACTGGCCCCTCTTCTTCATGGCTCAGCCCTTCTTATGCGCAGGACACCTGTTTCTTTGGCTTTGTGGTGTATTACGCCGAAGACGGTTCGCTGTCTGAAGAAGGTACCAGCTTCCTGCGGGCAGTTGAGGAGTTGCTGGCTGAGGAAGGTGGCAGGCCGCACTGGGGGAAATATTTTGAAGCGCCGCTGTATGACTGGGCTACGCTCTATCCACAGTGGCATGCGTTTACTGAAGTCCGTGAAGCACTGGACCCTCAACACCGATTTGAAAATGCGTTTACTGCCGCATTATTTGACTGATTTTCAAGGAGAAAGCCAATGAAGGCATGGGCTACCCTGCTGACACAGCCGGGTTATCTGGTTGGCGTTCAGGCGTTAAAGAGATCGTTAGCTAAAGTCGGCAGCGCCTGGCCGCTGGTGGTGATGGTGACGGAGAATATTGATCTTGCATCCCGTCAGACGCTGGAGAGTGAGGGGTGTTTGCTGCGTGATGTGCAGCCGATTAGCCCCAATACCAGCCTGCAAAATAATTACGCCAACGCCCGTTTTTCAGAGGTGTGGACCAAGCTGGCGGTCTGGAAGCTGACTGAGTTTGAGCGCGTGGTGTTTCTTGATGCGGATATGCTGGTTACGCAGAATATGGATGAGCTGTTTGATCTGGCGCTGGAAGAGGATCAGATTGCCGCCTGTCATGCCTGCCGGTGTAATCCGAATAAGATCCCCAGCTATCCGAAAAGCTGGCGGCCTGAGAACTGTTTTTACAGTTACTGTCGCGGCGTGGAGCATACGGAAGAGCTGGAGGAGGTGGATAACTATCTCAATGGCGGTTTCCTGGTGCTGACGCCGAATCAGGCCGTGTTTGAAGATATGCTGGAGCAGCTTGCCGGGCTGGAAGATTTGTCCCGCTATTTGTTTGCCGAGCAGGATTTTCTGAATGATTATTTCCATCAGCGCTGGCAGCCGCTGCCGTACATTTATAATGCGTTAAAAACCCTGCCGTTCCAGCATGCGGCGATGTGGGATATCGAAGAGGTGAAGAATATTCACTACATTATCGATAAGCCCTGGGAGAAGCAGTTGGACAAGAGCGACAGGTATTACGCGTTGAATAAGATGTGGTGGGATATCGCGAAGAGCTGACAGGGGCATAAAGCTTGGTAGCCTGCATATTCTGGTGGAGGATCAGGGCGTGTAGCTTGCTTGCCAGGGTGTACGGTCAGGAAGAGGATCAGGGCGTGTAGCTTGCTTGCCAGGGTGTACGGTCAGGGAGAGGGGGCTGAACACAAAGTCGCCGTGAACCCTTCCCTGGGGGCTCTGCTGCGGCGTCCATGCCGCAGAAGCTTTGCTTATCAGCCCCCTCTCCCTTCCCCCAACCTTCTGTGTTGGCTGTTTGTCTGTCACCTTACTCCTGACCAAATAGCGGAATGGCTTTGCCGGTGATGTATCTTTTGCGTAATTTTGCTGAGGCGTAGTCCATCGCCATAACAATCATGACCAGAATCAGGGTGATAAACATCACCACGTCCCAGTTCCATAAGCGCATGTTTTCGGCATACACCAGCCCCACGCCTCCAGCCCCCACAAAGCCAAGCACTGCGGCAGAGCGGGTGTTGGATTCAATCTGATAGAGACTCAGAGCCAGAAACGCCGGGAAAGATTGCGTGAATATGCCGTAGCGATGTTTTTGCAGCGCATTGGCCCCAACCGCATTTAATCCGCGACTGGGCGAGCGTTCGACCGCCTCGTGTCCTTCGGCATAGAGTTTGCCCAGCAGGCCGACGTCCTGCATGACGATAGCCAGTACGCCCGCCAGCGGCCCCATGCCAACGGCGCGGACGAAAATCAGCCCCCAGATAGCCATATCGATCCCGCGCAAAACATCCAGCAACCGCCGCACGACCAGCGCAACCGGGCGCAGCGCTTTTGCCGACATCACGTTGCGGGCTGCCAGAAACGAGACCGGCAAAGCCACCAGCGTGGCGGTGAGGGTTCCGGCAAATACGATGGCGACTGTGATAAAGATCTGGCTGAAGTAGTAAGCAAAAGGCCAGTTCGCCACATCGTGCCAGACAAACATCCGCAGGAAGTAGCGGCCAATCTGCGCGGTTCCACTGGCGAGTTGCGCCCAGGAAATGCCGAACATATTGAAGAAGAAAATGTAGTAAAGGAGGATGGCAGCCGCTATCACGCCAGTTCTTGTCAGATACTTTCGTTGGACAGCAAAAAGCTCTCTGTGCTGCGCTTTCATTTGCTGCAATGAGTCCGAGCCGGCTAGTGCGATCATGCTGTTTTCCCCTGCGGCAATGAGTCCGGACTGGCTAATGCGATCATGTTGCTTTCCCCTGCGGCAATGCATCTGAACAGGCTAATGCGATCATGCTGTTTTCCCTTCGACCACCCAGCGCCGTAACTGGCCGGATAGCGTATCCAGTAAGGAGACCACCACGATAATCAGCAACAGCGTCATGCTTACCTGATCGTAACGGTCCAGTTTGATGTTGGTCATCAGCTCCTGACCGATGCCGCCAGCGCCCACCAGTCCGAGGATTGTTGACTGACGAAAATTCACTTCAAGCCGCATAAAGCTGTAGGAAAGAAACACCGGTTTTACCTGGGGCCACAACGCAAAGCGCATTTGCTGTAGGGTTCCTGCCCCGCAGGAGGCCAGACCGCGAACCGGTTTGTCCTGAGCGCTTTCTATCGCCTCGTAAAACAGTTTGGTCAGGCTGCCGATGGTGTGCAGCGCCAGCGCCAGAAAACCCGGGATCACCCCGATGCCAAAGGCCATTACGAACATTACTGCCCAGGCCAGTTCAGGCATGGTGCGTAAAAAAGCCACCATAGTGCGGATGGCGTAGCGCAGCGCGACCGGGGCCTGCGTGTTGTCAGCAGCCAGAAAAGCCAGCACGCCCGCCACCATCACCGAAACCACCGTGGCGGCCAGCGCCAGATTCAGCGTTTCCCAGATCAGCGGCAGCTGGATATGCAGCCGGTAGCCCCAGTAAGCCAGCGATCCTTCGGTGTGCCCGTCAGCAAACAGCAGCTTCCAGTGCAGAACCGGCAGGGTTTCGGCGAGATAATCGAAAAAGTGAGGCAAGGAGGTCCAGACTGTGTGCAGGCTGAATTCGGCGATATTGCCGGAAACGAGGTAAAGGGCCAGCAGCAGCAGCGACCAGATAACCGTGTCGCGTTTCTGCCTGCCCCGGATTTGCTGATAATAGCGCTCGAAATCGGTGTTTTGCATAAGTTAACCGGTGATGAATTGCAGTTAAAACAGCCGCCTGCGGGCCACGAAAACGGTGATATTGCGCGATGCCTGTGTTCTTCCACCCGCAACTCCGAAAGAGTGCAGCGGAGGGGCCACCCGGATAAGCAGACCGTTGAGCGCAGGAATGCGCGAGCCGGGCATCCCTGGACGGATTCACGGCGTGTCTGTGTTCCGGGTGGCCCCTTCTGCTAACGGCAGGCAGGCCCTGGCTATCCGCGGATTAACGCGCGCCTTTGGTCAGCTCACGCTTCATATCGATGATGTTCTGGTAATCCGCCACGGTAGCCGGGCCGATATGCTGCGCGCCGCCCATCGCCTTGATAAAGCAGCTGTGGTTTTCGCTGTCCAGTTTATGAATAGCGGCGATCAGTTTCGGTTTGAAATCAGCATCCAGCTTGTTGCTCACCAGTACCGGGCCGTTAGGGATCAGCGGGGACTGCCAGATGATGCGGATTTTCTTCATCAGATCCGGCTGGTCCATGCGGATCATTCGGGTAAACGCGCCGCTGGTATAACCGGTATTGTAATCCCCGATCATTGAGGTCCAGGTTACCGCACCTTCAAACTGGCCATTCAGCACGCCCAGCACGTCCTGTTCATGCCCGCCGGAGAAGGTCACGCTGGAGAAGAAGCCGTTATATTTATCGTCAACGCTGCCGCCAAACTCTTTCTTAAAGGCCTGGTTTGGCATCAGGAAGCCCGAGGTGGAATCCGGATCGGCCATGCCGAAGGATTTGCCCTTGAGGTCTTCCAGCTTTTTGTAGGGGCTGTCCGCTTTTACCACCACCACGGAGTGATAGCCGCGCGACTGATCCGCATCATCCATCGCGATGCCAATCACATCCACCGCTTTGGGATCTTTCAGGTATACGGAGGCGTAGGAGGAAGGCGACATGCTAAGCACCATATCCACTTTGCCGCCCAGCAGGCCCTGAATCACGCCGGAATAATCAGAGGAGTTACGCAGTTTGGTATCCACGCCCAGCTCTTTATCGAAGAAATCCTTCACGCACTGGTTGTCACCAATCTGCTGCGTGGCGTTCTGACCACCCAAAATGCCTAAGTTCAGTTCCTTTGGCGTGGCAGCCTGTGCAACGCCAGAGATCATTACGCTGGCCACAACTGCCGACAAAAATAATTTATTCATTGCTGGGTCCCAAAAAGGTCTTAGTTAAGTTGCGTCATCTCTTCGCCATACAGGGTATGGAGAAGCTCTTCTGTTAACTGCGACGGATGCCCGTCAAACACAATGCGCCCTTTGGCAATGCCAATGGCGCGGGTACAGTACTCTTTCACCAGCTCAACCGAATGCAGGTTGACCATCACGCTGATGCCGTTTTCGCTCACCTGGCGCAGCACATCCATAATGCGGCGGGTGTTTTTAGGGTCCAGTGAAGCTACGGGCTCGTCGGCCAGCAGAATTTTCGGGTTCTGCATCAACGCCCGGCAGATTGCCACGCGCTGCATCTGCCCGCCGGAGAGGTTTTCCGCACGTTGCAGCGCCTGCGGCAGCATATTCAGCCACTCCAGCAGGCCAATGGCGCGGGCACGATCGGCATCAGGAAAAACTTTGAAGAAAGATTTCAGCGTGGAGGTCTGGCTCAGACGGCCAAGCAGAACATTGGTGAGCACATCCAGACGAGGCACCAGGCAGAAGTCCTGGAAGATCATGCCGCACTCGCTGCGCCATGCACGCATCTGGCGGCTGTTCAGCTCAACGATGTTCTGCTGCTGGCCCGATTCGCGGTAATGCAGAATTTCACCGTCGGTGGCGGGCAGCGTGCCGTTCAGCACATGCAGCAGCGTGGACTTTCCGGCACCGGAACGGCCAACCACCGCCACCAGCTCCCCGGCATGCAGATCAAAATTGATGTCGTGCAGCACGCGATTCTGTGCGTTGTAAGCTTTTCCCAGACCTTTAACGGCCAGCACTTTTTTCTGTGCCGCCCGCAATGGCGCGACGTCTGGAGCGGGGGCCGGTTTCAATAATGCCTGTGCCATAATTTATCCCGTAGTGAGTCAGGCGTTTCGCCTTGTGCGCCCTATTAACGGCGAGCGCGATGACGTTTTAATGACGAGGGGATGATGAAAATAAAACTCGGGGAGTGAGTCGCAGGAATTTAATGGTTAGGAGGCTAAATAACCTATGTAAAACAAACAATTGGATAGGATGCGATCATCAAGAGCCGCCTGTCCGGCAAAGGCGGCGGACGTGAATAATCGTGCTACATCTCAATAATCTGCCCATCAAAGGCCGCCGCAACACCCGCAGGTAAGGCATTGTCTGCCAGCCAGTTATCCACTTCATGGCTGATATGGGTCAGCCATGTTTGGGCAGGCGAAAGCTGCTGATGAAGCGCCAGCGCCATTGAAATATCGTTGTGATTCCGCGGCGCAGAGTCAGCCGGGGCATAACTGCAATCCAGCACCAGATGGTCAATCTTCCGCTGTTGCAGCCAGCTCAGCGTTCCGGCAGGAAGCCCGACGGTATCGGTCAGATAAGCCAGCCGTTTTCGCCGGTGTTCAATCAGGTAGCCGAAGGTGATTTTTGAGTGGATCAGCGGCAGTGGCGTAACCAGTAAATCACCGCAGGGCACGGGATCGAAAGGACGCAGAAACGGCTGAAAAGCCAGCAGGCCGGGATGGCGGTAGAGATCGTCGCAACCCTGCTCATCCGGTGGGCAGTAAACCGGGATGTTCGGCCCCATTCCCCAACGTAGCGCAAACAGTCCCTGCACATGATCCATATGGAAGTGGGTTAAAAAATCCGGTCCAGTTCGCCAGGTGCAAACTGCTTTTCCAGATGGCAGAGGCCGGCATCCAGCAGCGTGGTCTGGCCATCATGGCGGATCAGCGCGCTGGTGGGCCCCCGCCGACGTTCGGGCTGCTGCTGCGCCCGCACACAGGCGGCGCAACCGCAGCCAAAGACCGGAACCTGACGAACATCACCGGTGCCCAGGAAAGTAAATTGCATCGCCATCAGAGCAATTCCCGTTCCGCCAGCAGCGCCAGAAACTGGTTCAGCGTCTGATCCAGCGGCCCGTCGTTATTGAGTCTGATGCAGGCTTGCGGCGCACCTTCCGCCGCACGGCGCAGACGCTGGGCGATCTGCTCCTCCCCTTCCCGTCCACGCTTACGCAGGCGCTCTTTAAGCACCTCCGAAGAGACTTCAAGGCAGACAGGCAGCAACTGCGGGCCGTAACGCCTCTCCACCACCGGCAGGTGCAGCCGCGAACCGTTTACCACCACATCCAGCCCCTGCGCCAGCCACAAATCAATCTCGATCCCCAGCGCATAAGCGTGCTGATGGGCCTGCCAGTCGATGGCAAACAGCCCGGTCTCCCGGCGGCGGCGAAACTCGGCTTCGCTGAGGGCGATATGATTTTCGCCCCCGGCATCCGCCGCACGGGTGATATAACGGTGAGCCACCAGCACCCCTTCAGGCGCCTTTTCCCGCAGCGCGTCCAGCAGGCTGTCCTTGCCTGAACCCGACGCGCCCATCAGCCAGATTAACCTTGCCATTACCAGACCGCCCGCCCCTGCGCCCAGACCGATCTGACGTAAACCTGGTTCTGATGCTCTTTCACCAGCACCAGATCCGCGCGTTTTCCTTCGGCAATCACACCCCGGTCGTGCAGGCCAATCGAACGGGCCGGATTGCGGGTCACCATCGCTACTGTGTCAGGCAGCTGATAAGCGTTACTTTCGTCGCGCGCCAGACGGAAAGCGGCATCCAGCAGGCTGGCCGGATAGTAGTCGGAAGAGAGAATATCCAGCATCCCCAGCGAGGCGAGATGATGTGCCGCCACGTTGCCGGAGTGCGAGCCGCCCCGCACAATGTTCGGCGCCCCCATCAGCACCTGCAATCCCGCTTCCCGCGAGGCAAGTGCCGCCTCTTCGGTGGTGGGGAACTCGGCAATTACGCTGCCGATGGCTTTGGATTCCTGCACATGCGCCAGCGTCGCATCGTCGTGGCTGGCCAGCGGAATAGCGTGCTGGCGGCACCAGGCGGAGATCGCCTCGCGGTTGGGCTGCGACCAGCGCTCAGCAAAGCGAAGCTGGCTGGATTCAAACTCATCCATTTCCAGGTCATTGAGATTGTATTTACCCTGAAAATAGACGCGATACTTCTCCAGCGAGGTGTACTGGCGCTGACCCGGCGAGTGGTCCATCAGCGACACCAGCGACAGCTCAGGAATGCACATCAGCTGCTCAAACAGCGGCAGTGTTGAATCGTGCGGCAGCTCGCAGCGCAGATGCAGCCGGTGCTCCGCCCGGTTCAGCCCGTGTTTCTGGCTGTGGCGGATGGCACCGATCATCTTGTCCAGATTTTCAATACGGTGACCGCCATCACGCACATCGCCCACGCCGATCGCATCCAGCACGGTAGTGATGCCGTTAGCCACCATCAGCGCATCGTGGCTGCTCATCGCGGAGTGCGCAGGCCAGTCCACTTTAGGCCGTGGCGTGAAAAATTTGTCAAGGTTATCGGTGTGCAGCTCAACCATGCCCGGCATCAGCCAGCCGCCTTCACCGTCCACCGCGCCGGGCAACTGGCTCACCGTGTCGGAGAAGGCCCGAATCACGCCGTTTTCACAGGCCAGCGAACCGCTGACCACTTCGTTTTCCAGAATCAGTTTGACGTT
This sequence comes from Erwinia sp. E_sp_B01_1, assembly GCF_036865545.1. Classification (NCBI taxonomy): domain Bacteria; kingdom Pseudomonadati; phylum Pseudomonadota; class Gammaproteobacteria; order Enterobacterales; family Erwiniaceae; genus Erwinia; species Erwinia sp. E_sp_B01_1. The sequence goes on from NZ_CP142208.1 coordinate 2,910,748, forward strand.
ATTGATGATCATACGGCGCTCTCAGCAGGGGAATTCATCACGTGCAGACGGTTGGCGATCCGATCCCGGACCGCGTTATCGTGGAAAATGCCGACCACGGCGGCCCCGCGATCGCGGGCTTGTTCAATCAGGCTGACCACGGCGGCGCTGTTGGTGCTGTCCAGCGAGGCAGTAGGCTCATCCAGCAACAGCAGGGGGTAGTCAGCGATAAAGCCCCTGGCGATATTCACCCGCTGCTGCTCTCCACCGGAAAAGGTCGAAGGGGCCAGCGCCCAGAGGCGGGACGGCACGTTCAGGCGACTCAGTAGCGCTTTAGCCCGCTCTTCGCTCTCCTGACGATCGGTGCCCCGCTCCAGCAGCGGTTGCATCACCACCTCCAGCGTGGTGATCCGTGGGATCACCCGCAGAAACTGACTGACCCAGCCGATGGTGTCGCGGCGCAGGGCGAGGATCTGCCGGGCCGGAGCGCTGACCAGATCGACCCACTCCTGCTGATGCTTCACCCAGATATGGCCGCTGTCCGGCAGATAATTGGCGTACAGCGAGCGGAGTAAGGTCGATTTCCCACTGCCTGAGTGACCATGCAGCACCACGCATTCCCCGGCAGAGACCTCCAGGCTGGCGTTCTGCAACACAGGCAGCTCCGCACCGTGCTGGTTATGCAGCACGAAGGTTTTAGATAAATTGTCGACACGTAACTGAAGAGTCATGTTAAATCCCGGATTAACGTCATTAGCCCAACACCGAAGAAACCAGAAGCTGCGTGTAGGGATGATGCGGATCGTCCAGCACGCGGTCGGTGAGACCGCTCTCCACCACTTCGCCCTCTTTCATCACCAGCAGCCGGTGTGCCAGCAGGCGCGCCACGCCGAGATCGTGAGTCACAATCACCACCGCCAGATTCAGATCCCGCACCAGGCTTCGCAGCAGATCCAGCAGGCGGGCCTGCACCGAAACATCCAGCCCACCGGTGGGTTCATCCATAAAGACCACTTTCGGATGCGTCACCAGATTGCGGGCGATTTGCAGGCGCTGCTGCATCCCGCCGGAGAAAGTGCCGGGCAGATCGTCAATGCGCGCCAGGGGGATCTCCACATCCTGCAGCCACTTGCCTGCGGTCTCGCGGATTGCGCCGTAATGACGCTCGCCCACTGCCATCAGCCGTTCACCGATATTTCCCCCGGCAGAAACCTGCGCCCGCAGGCCATCCATCGGATACTGATGCACCACGCCCCATTCGGTACGCAGCAGACGGCGGCGTTCGCTTTCACTCAGCGCGTAGAGATCCTCGCCCTGATAGAGAATGGTGCCCTGCTGCGGTGCCAGGCGGGCTGAAATCGTCTTCAGCAGCGTGGTTTTACCGGAGCCGGATTCCCCGACAATGCCCAGCACTTCGCCCGGATAAAGTTCAAACGACACATCGCTGAAGCCTTTGCCTGGCGCGTAAAGATGGGTTAACTGGTTGACCGCCAGCAGCGGTTTTTCGCCAATCATGCCTGTGCCTCTTGTTGCTGATGACAGTAATCGGTATCGGAACAGACAAACAGCCGGGATCCCTGGTCATCCAGCACCACTTCATCCAGATAGCTGTCGCGCGAACCGCAAATCGCACAGGGTTCAGACCACTGCTGCACGGTGAACGGATGATCGTCGAAATCCAGACTCTCCACTTTGGTGTAGGGCGGCAGAGCGTAGATACGCTTTTCCCGGCCCGCACCGAACAGCTGCAAAGCGGGCATCATATGCATTTTCGGGTTATCAAATTTCGGGATCGGCGACGGGTCCATCACGTAGCGATCGTTGACCTTTACCGGATAGGCATAAGTTGTGGCGATATGGCCGTAGCGGGCGATATCCTCATACAGCTTGACCTGCATGATGCCGTACTCCTCCAGCGCGTGCAGGGTGCGGGTCTCGGTTTCACGCGGTTCAATAAAGCGCAGCGGCTCCGGGATCGGCACCTGATAAATCAGGATTTGATCTTCGGTCAGCGGCGTTTCCGGAATACGGTGGCGCGTCTGGATCAGCGTTGCATCCACCGTGCGTTCCGTAGTGGCTGCCCCACTCACGCGCTTAAAGAAGCGGCGGATGGAAACTGCATTGGTGGTGTCATCCGCGCCCTGGTCGATCACCTTCAGCACGTCGTGTTCGCCAATCACGCTGGCCGTAAGCTGAATCCCGCCCGTTCCCCAGCCATAGGGCATCGGCATCTCGCGCCCGCCAAACGGCACCTGATAGCCAGGAATAGCCACCGCCTTAAGGATGGCGCGGCGGATGGTGCGTTTGCTCTGCTCATCCAGGTAACCGGGGTTGTAACCGCTGAGTTCAGTCACGGTGCTTCTCCTGATAGTCGGCACGCAGGCGGTTGAGCAGCTCAAGCTCGGCCTGGAAATCAACATAGTGCGGAAGTTTGAGGTGTGAGACGAAGCCCGCCGCCTCCACGTTGTCAGCATGCGCCAGCACGAACTCTTCATCCTGCGCCGGGCTGGTAACGCGCTCGCCGTACTCGTCGGTTTGCAGGGCGCGATCGACCAGCGCCATCGCCATCGCTTTACGTTCGGCACGGCCAAAGACCAGACCATAGCCACGGGTCAGATGCGGCGCCTGGTCGGCAGGTGCGGTAAAGCCATTGACCATTTCGCACTCGGTCAGCAGGATTTCACCAATCTCCAGCGGGAAACCCAGCTCTTCCGGCTCAATCTCCACCGTGACATAGCCGGTGCGTATTTCCCCGGCAAAAGGGTGAGTCCGTCCGTAGCCACGCTGGGTGGAGTAGCCCAGCGCCAGCAGATACCCTTCATCGCCCCGCACCAGCTGTTGCAGCCGCGCGGAACGCGGTGCCGGCCAGGAAGGCGGTTCGCGGGTAATGTCTGCCGGCTCGCTGCCATCATCCTGCTCTTTCACCGCCAGCCCTTCGCGAGTCATCAACTCAAACATATGCGGACAGTGTTCATCCAGCGGCTGTTCAGCACGCGGGGCCTGAGGGGCTTTGCCTTCCGCCAGCAGCGCGAAATCCAGCAGACGGTGGGTATAGTCATACGTCGGGCCAAGGACCTGGCCGCCGGGCAGATCTTTATAAACCGCCGAGATGCGTCGCTCCAGACGCATGTTTTCCGTCGCCAGCGGCAGGCTGTCCGCCAGGCGAGGCAGCGTGGTGCGGTAGGCACGCAGCAGGAAGATCGCTTCAACCAGATCGCCGCTGGCCTGTTTGATCGCCAGCGAAGCCAGCTCACGATCGTGAATACCGCCTTCGGTCATCACGCGATCCACCGCCAGGCCAAGTTGCCGATCGATCTGCTGGCACTGAAGTTCATCACTGCCCTCTCCCCGGCGCAGGCTTTCCTGGAGTTGATGCGCGGCTTCAATCGCTTTCTCGCCCCCCTTGACGGCAACGTACATCAGCAGACCCTCACATCAGTGGTGCGTGGCAGCGCCATCATGTTTTCCCCACAGGTGAAGATCAGGTCGATTCCCTGCGGGAAACTGTGCGGGCGCTCGCGCAGATATTGCAGCACGCTTTCCGGCAGCTGCGGCGCAATGGCGCGGGATTCCATCAGGCCAGGTCCACTGAGGCGCAGCGTCAGGCCGCCGTTGAGGCTGGGGACTTCAATGATGATGGTGGTGCTTTTCTCGGGCGAGAGGTTATCGCCGGGCGAGAACTGCTGAATGGGGGTATCGGATTTAGCATGAAGCAAAGCAAAGGGCGCGTCCGTCTGCTCAGTCACTGGCGCACCGGTATGAAAACGCAGGTTGGTCAGCAGTGCTTCATTGCTCAGCGTGCTGTCCAGATACAGCGGCGTTTCACGATCCACCAGCGTCATCAGTACGGCGGTTGCAGCGGAAGAAGCCATTCCCCACGCGGGAAGCTGCGGCAGGGAAACCATCACGCCGGGTTCGCTCATCGCTTTGAGGATACGGCGGAAGGCCTGTTGTGAATCGGCTACAGGATGGGTAAAGCTGGCCAGTAAGGTCATCAGTTGTCTCCCCGGACAAGGGTGAAGAAGTCGACACGGCTGCTGGCGATTTCGCGGGCGCGCAGGGTAAGTTGCTCCTGGCGCGCGGCGGCCAGCGGCGTGATGATTTTTTGCTGTATCAGCTCCGCGCTGCTGCTTTGTTGCAGCAGGGCATCCAGCAGGGCACAGAGTTCAGCGTGTTCTTTATTGCGGGTGAGCACGTAGCTGTAGCCACAGATGCCCCCCTCCAGCCGCACCACGGCGCGGGTCACGGTGGTGTCCCCCAGAATAAAGCGACGACCGGTGCCGCCCATCCGCGCCTGCAACCGGGTCAGACCGGTTTCGGGTGCGCGCAGACGCTCATAGTGCGGGTGAAGATTCAGCGGTTGCCAGTGAGCCAGCAGCCGTGCAGGCTGGCTGTGGGCGAGAACGGAAAGCCAGCGCTGTCTTGCCTTGAGTGCGTCCATTAATGCTCCAGCGTCAGTTCGATCATATCGGCACGCGCCAGGCTGACGGAGTATTCCGCCAGCTGACTGTCGCCGGTGATATTCAGCGTGCGCACGCTCAGCAGCGGAGAGTTCAGCGCTACTTCCAGCAGCCTGCTCTCTTTTGCCTGGGCGCGGCGCGCAGTGATTCGGGTCTGTTTACGTGATAAAGAGAGCGACAGTTCCTGCTGCATAAAGTCATGCAGCGAGCCGCTGTTGAATTTTTGCAGCGTCGGCCACCAGCTCAGGTCAGCGAGGTAATGGTTGATCACGCAGACCGGCACGCCATTAACCCGGCGCAGCGTCCGCAGATGAATCACCGTTTCGCCTTCCACGCAGCCAAGCGCTGCCGCAATTTCTGCGTTGCAGGGCCGCAGCACGGCCAGCAGACGCTCGCTGGTGGGATGGCTCCCCTGCTCCATCAGGTTCTGACTGAAGCGGGCCTGAGCATGCAGCGGATAGTTATACGGGCGCATCAGCACCAGAATGCCCACGCCCTGACGGCGCTGAACCAGGCCTTTATTGACCAGTTCATCCACCGCACGGCGCAGCGTGTGGCGGTTCACCGCATAACGCTCAGCGAGCAGTTTTTCAGAAGGAAGGTATTCGCCACAGCGATACTGGTGGCTCAGCTCCGCCTCCAGCTGGGCGGCGATAGCCTGATATACAGTGGTCGGATGTCTGGACAGGTTCTGCATATAAAAATCCTCAATCACCGGGAGGAGGCTCAGGACGCTGAGGCAAAACCCGGCGACCTGACTTTTTCAATGCAGGTATGTTGGCGTGAGAATATGACAGCGCGGTTAACGCGCCGTGTCCGGGAGATGAATTTGGCTGGTAAGGGGTCTGACGCTCAGTGGAACAAAAACTCACGTTAAGAGATTTCGACAGTACTTAAAGGACCCTGTACGGCTCCTTGTCAGTGGCCTTACCAGTTACCATAGGGATATGTTTTACCCTTAATAAAACCAGGAGTGTCACCGTAATATTTATATCCATCAGGGTGCCTGGTTATCCCTTTGCAAATATCCAGTTTATCTCCAGACACTGTTTTCATAACTGATGGCGTTACACGATAATTAGGCTCAAATCCTATGCCCTGTAGCCAGACAGCCACCTTTCATTCCGGTGCCAGACCAATTTGCAAGGTGTCATAGGCATTATTATACGGATCACTTTTCCCGCTGGGACTGCGCATCTTTTCCACAACGGCTGCGGATTAAGTGAGATGCGTTTCATACACCTTTTTATCAATGATGGAATCCCAGCAAAAAAGAATATGTTTAGGAGGACGCTCAACATGATTCCAGTAGCCTCCGGGGGGCGATCCTTGTCATTCCACTCACCGATAACTTTAGGCAGAGCGGGGGTACTGTTCAGCGTATTAAACCGATAAATCGTTCCGTCAGCATCCTGAACAACGGCAAACGTCACCAGCGCAGGTAGCGCCTTCGGCGTGAAAAAATCAAATTTCCACTCGGTGGCCACATCGCTTTTAGCGGCAACGGCATTGGGCTGACCGACACCGTTGCAGGCTGTCAGCGCCAGTACCGAAAGCAGCCCTGCCAGACGAGTTATTTCCATGTTTTATTCCCGTCCATATCGTAGACCGTCCGCTGCCAGCGCACGTCCGGTCGGTTGGTAAAGGTCACCAGCTTCGCCGGTTTGACCGCCCCGGTGACCATTCCCTGACCGTCCCGCACCACGCTGTTCGTTAAGGCTAAAAATTGACCACCAAGCCCCAGGAGAATCTTGGGAAGATCCTCCTGGGTTTAATAAGTTGCTTACCAACTACCGTAAGGATATTTTTTCCCTTTGATAAAATCTTTTATATCTTTTCCGTACTCATAGCCGTTAGAAAACCGCGTTATTCCTTTGCAAATATCCAGTTTATCTCCAGACACTGTTTTCATAACTGATGGCGTTACGCGATAACTAAGTTCCCCCTGGCTACCCCACTTAACCAGACAGCCACCTTTCCTTCCGGAGCCAGTCCAATTTGCACGGCATTGTGTGGATAATGTTCCCCATCAGGATTCTGCATTTTTTCCACAACGCTCTCAGGGAGGGTCAGGTGGGTTTCATACACCTTTTTATCTATCACCGAGTCCCAGCAAAAAAGAATATGCTTTGGGGCGCTATCAACGTGATTCCAGTGCCCGTTGAGGGCGCGAGCACTATCGTTCCATTCACCAATCACGCCATTCAGGGCCTTCGTGCTGTCGAGAGTATTAAAGCGATAAATCGTCCCATCAGTCCCCAGGACAACGGCAAACGTTACCACTGCGGGCAGTGCCTTAGGCGTGAAAAAATTAAATTTCCACTCGTTGGGCACATCGATTTTGACGGCAGCAGCGTCAGGCTGGACCGCACCGTGGCAGGCCGTCAGCGCCAGTACCGAAAGCAGCCCGTCCAGACGGGTTATTTCCATGTTTTATTCCCATCCATATCGTAGACCGTCCGCTGCCAGCGCACGTCCGGTCGGTTGGTAAAGGTCACCAGCTTCGCCGGTTTGACCGCCCCGGTGACCATTCCCTGACCGTCTCTTATCACGCTGTTCCAGTTGGCCGAGCAGTGCAGATAGCGTTCCGCCAGCGCATGGATTTCCGGGGTGGTGAATCCGGTAGCAGACTGACCGCTACGGATGGCACGACCCATCACTATCGCTTTTTCACACAGGCTGTTTAACTCAGATCGCAATGACAGATTGTCATCTTTAGGCTGTATAGGATCGAATACCACACCCGCATCCTGCGCCGCGTCGAGCATTACCCGCAGCACCACCTTCGACCAGTCGTTACGCGTCGGCCTGTCGATGATTAGCGCCGCGCCGCTGCGCTTTTGCAGCGTGCCGTAGCGGTCGGCGGGCATTCTGCCGTCATGCCAGGTATCCGCACTCACCGCCACCGCATTCAGCAGCGGCGATATCGCCGGATAACCATCCATCGCTTTAAGCTGCATGCAGGTCTGCCGGTAAATTCGCGTTTCCGTATCCGGGGTGGAAAGCGGCACGGTTTGAAACTGCGGTCGGGTCAGAAAACAGGCTTCATGCTCGTCAGGGTTGTAGCCGCCGCCAATATCAGAGTGTACACCGGGCAGCGCCAGCTCCGGCCACGCCGGTTTTACGCTGTTCAGCGCGAAGTTAAAACGGCACTCGTGCTGCGCGGTGATGTGGAAAACCTTCTCCGCAACGCCCGGGCGCAGCACCAGATTAACCTCGCCGGTGTCCGCACTGTGCGGGTTGAGGCCGTTAACCGGCGTTCCGATAGCGGCCACGGTGTCAAATATCCCCAGAAAGCGGGTTTTACCGCCGGGCGTACCGGAAAATTCAGTGCCAGCCAGTCCGCTCTTAATCGCCGCAATAATCGCGCTGTCCTGACTGAATACCCGGTTGGCAAAATGCCGCGCCGCCGCCGCGCCGCGACTGAACCCGAATATATCAAACTGCAATTCCCTGATAAGTCCGACATCTGTTTCGGATGGCCTGGCTAAATAGTCTTTGATAGCGGCAACCAGCGCGGTGACCGCCTTGTCGGTTTTTCTCACCACGCCGGTGTTACCCCGACCGGTGCCCATCCCGTAGGCGCTGTCACCTTCCCCGCTTTCCGTGCCGATCCCCTCAATATAAATCGCCTGCTGCCCTTGCGTTCCGTCATCGGGGAAATCGGTGGTATACAGCGTATTGAGCCAGTGCACGTTGGTGTAATAGCCGAGATAACTGCCGGCTGCGGTGCCGCTGTGACCCCGCTTTATCCGGGTGCATTGAATTAAAGCAGACTGAGCGTCTGCATCATTCATCCCAAAATGCTCACCGGTGCAGGCCTTTTGACGGTCTGCACTGTTATCCGCGTTGTTGCCGGTGCCGTCGAAAAATACGCCAATGGTCAGCGTGATCTCACGTTTCTTTTTCTTCGCCGCCTGCGCGTGCTGCTCCGGCTCGTCTTTATGCCGGGCGCTTTGCCCGAATTGTGTGGCATCTGCCGTAGGAACTGAAAGAGATCCTACAGCCTGGGTCGACTCTTTTTCATAGCTGTCCGTAATGGAAGGGATAAGCTGTGACCGACAGGGGCAGCCGCTGACGCTATCCAGCGACCCGGCCAGCGCACGCCCCTCGTCCCACATATCGTAAACGCCTCCATGAATTTCATAAGCCCCCGGATGTTTACCGCAGGATACCAGATCCCCCTCACGGGCACCGGCAACGCCATACCAGCTGAATGACTGATCGCCCGTCAGGATTTGACCACCACAGGTAGTTTTGTCACCAAGACGAAGAAAATATCCTGTTGCCATCGCCAGTATCCTTATTTTAAAAAGCCGTCAGAGGGAACTGTTCCTGCCCGGACTATTTTCCTGACCTTGCCCATTCCGGCGAATTGTTCAGTGGTGAAGGGTGACGATTCAAATGCCGACAGCATTTCTGGGGTAAGTTCGTGGGAGTACTGTATTTCCATATCAAATCCCTCTTTTCCTTGTGGGTTAAGTGCGTATAGTAACCAGAAGTAATCACTTAACCAAAATTTAATGCCGTCATCCGGACGCGCTCAGCTGCTTTCCCGTCTTCCTGAATTTAAGGGTAATCATCCTGTTCCCCATTTTTCCGGTCCCCGCCTGGTTATGGACATATTGATATGCCCGGCCATTATTCCTTTACGCTGGCAGAACAGCTGACAAAAGGGCATCTGAGGCCATTAAAAGTGGCGTCAGATCAGGACAATATTGCTCAACGTTAGTTTTTTTCACTGAGCGTCAGCCTCCGGTTAACGCGGAAAGCAAACATGATGCTGAACAATCCTGTAAATATTAACGCCATAATTTCCCTTGCCTTACCATGGTTTAGGCAGTAAGACCAAAAGCTACACCTGAGCATTAACGAAATTTCTGAGTTCGTTTTACCAAATGCCTGAAGAGGAATTATTATGCGTATGAAAGTTGTGCAGTAACGGCAGATGATGAAATGGCTGCTTCTTCACTTTCAATAAGGACGTCAACATAGCGGTGAGTATTTTATGCGGTTACAGAGCAGCATAGAAAAACCGGCCTTAAGCCGGTTCAGATAGAGAGTAGTGACAGCTGGAAGTGCCTTAATTGCTCTCCAGCGCCACCGAACGTTGTACGGTCCGGGAGGTCAGTGCAAAAATCGAAATCACGGTAAAGGTGGCGGTAATCAAGCCCAGGATCAGATAGGCCTGGTGAAAACCTACCGTGTCATACATGCGACCCACCCACACCGACAGCACCACGCCAGAAAGCTGTTTGGATAAGTTAAACCCAATCAGGAACAGCGTTGCCGACAGGCGCGGGTCAAACACGCTGGAGATATATTTGAAGGTACCCACCAGCAGGAACGGCAGTTCAAACATATGCAGTGTTTTCAGCAGGATAACTTCGTAACTGGTGGTGGCGAACGAGGAGCCAATAATGCGCGCGGACATGATGGCACCGGCGATCAGCAACGCATTTTTAGCGCCAATGCGGTTGATAATGAATGGGGCAAAAAACATGATCAACCCGTTCAGCAACTCGCCGCCGGTGGTGACATAGCCAAATATCTCGGTGCCCTTCTGAGGCGAAGAGAAGAAGCTTTTAAAGAAGTTGGCGAACTGCTGATCAAACACATCGTAAATACTGGCCACGCCAACAACATAGAGCATGAAGCCCCAGAAGCGCGGCATGGTCAGCAGCTCTGCGGCCATTTTCAGGGAAAAGCCACGCGAGTTTGCGCCCAGCTTATCTATGACCTGCGCCGTCTGACTGGCTTCGGGTTTAGATAAAAGCAGCAGCACTGCCAGCACCACGGCAAATCCGGAGGCGATCCAGAAAGTGATATTGGGATTGATGCTGAACAGCACGCCAGTCAGTGAAGCACAAATCGCCCAGCCCACGCAGCCTGAAACACGCACGCGGCCATATTCAAACCGGTTGGTGCGGCTGACCCGCTCGATATAGGCTTCCACGGCCCCCGATCCCCCGGAGAAGACGAACCCCAGATACATCCCGCCCGCTAAGGCGCCAAGATAAATATTGTATTGCAGCAACGGCGACAGCACGTAAATAAAGAAGGGTGCAAACAGGATCAGTAAAACGACGATGCTCCACAGCAGGTGTTTTCGCAGGCCGAGCTTGTCGGCCAGCAGGCCAAATACCGGTTGAAAGACAATGGAAAACAGGGCGATGGAAGAAAAGACAATGCCGGTATCTGTTTTGGTCAGATGATTAACGTCGGTCAGCCACACCGGGAAAAACGGGAAATAAGCCGACATGATGAAATAATAAAAAAAGAAGAACAGCATAAAATAGATAAAATTATGGCGTTCTCTTGGCGCGAGAAGAGCAAGTTTCATGGCATCACCTTGGGTATTGGGATACGGGGAGACGGCGTCTCCCCGGCGCATTATTGATGTGACAGGGTCAATTCGTAATGCCATTGGGTTTGTTGCAGCACCCATTTTTCATGAACACTTGGCGTCCAGGAATCATCACCGCCAATGCCCATGTGCAGGCCGTCCAGCGTCAGCCACACCCCCTCCTCCGGCTGCAACTCATGCCAGTGATCGGTTTCCATCAGTTGCTGAGTGCTGTAAGGCATCACCGAGAACGCGAAGTGACCTCCGACCTGCCAGCCGCCCCAGTTCAGCTCGCGCGTGCCGCCACGCAGGCCGTTTTCGGTGGGGAAGATGTAAGGGGTATGCATAGCGCTTAAAGGCTGACGCCAGCGTGAAAAACAGGCGCTGCTCTGGCGATCCGGGTAGTTCTCATGCGGCCCCAGCCCAAGCCACTCCACCTCGTCTGACTGGTTGCGTGCCTGGAACACCACGCCCACCCGGGGCAGAGGAGGAATGTTGCCCGCACGCTCGCCTTTCACGGTGAGATGCAGTTGACCCTGTGCGTCAAAGCGCATCTGCCATTCACTGATGATCAGCACGGAATCCTGGAACAGGTAATGCCAGCGGCTGTGGATCACCACTTCTTCATTCACCGTACTTGCCCGGCAGGAGATGCACTGGCTTTCCAGCTGGTACAACCCGGCACTTTTCCAGCGTTCAACCCACGCATTGGGATCGATGCGTTCTACTTCACTGACGCCAATGTCGTTGTCCAGCGGGGCGCGAACAAACTGATCGCGCAGCGGCGTCAGCATCTGTTCGCAGCCATCAACCTGCCACTGGCTGAGCTGGCCTGAATGACGATCGATCGTCCATTGCTGTTGTTGATGCTGCACGATAAAGGCCTGTTCCTGCACCACCAGCTCCGGCGCGCTGCCAGCAGCGGGGGCTTCAGGAAGTGCCAGGGCGCTCTGTAAGGAAAACTGTTGCCAGGCGACGCGATGCCCCGCGTCAGACCACGGGGTTTGATCAGGTTGCTCTACATGCAGCGTCAGCCAGATATCTCCGTTGCTGGCCGGAAGCGTGAGCGTCTCTGCCAGTGTCAGCACCACGTCACCCTGTGCGGCAATGTTCAGCGTTACTTCACCGCTGTGAAGCGGCTGACCGCCCTGCTCAATCTGCCAGTGCAGCCTTTCATTGTCGGTGGTGCGGAACAGGTATTCGCTGCTGATTTTTACGCGCAGCGGCTGCTGTTCAAGCAGGGAGAACTGGAAAAATTGCTGCGCGTGTTTAGCTTCGATCAGCGAAGGATGGGGCGTGCGATCGGGGAAGACCAGCCCGTTCAGGCAGAACTGACGATCGTTGGGTTTATCACCAAAATCGCCGCCGTAAGCCCAGCCGGTAGTGCCGTCGTCAAATTCTTTGGTCAGTGCCTGATCGGCCCAGTCCCAGATAAAACCGCCCTGCAGACGAGGATACTCACGGAATGCCTGCCAGTATTCATGGAAATTCCCCAGGCTGTTGCCCATGGCGTGAGCATACTCACACAGGATCAGCGGACGTTGTTCACCAGGCTGAGAAATCCACTTTTTAATGGCCCACTTGGGCACGGCCGGGATGGCTTGATCGCTGTCCACCCGCGCATACATCGGGCAGATAATATCCGTGGCTGCGGTATCCGCCCCGCCGCCTTCGTACTGTACGGGACGGCTGGGATCGCTGCTTTTGATCCAGCGATAGAGCGCATCGTGCGTTGCGCCGTGGCCTGATTCATTCCCCAGCGACCAGATAATAATGCTGGGGTGATTGCGATGGCACTGCACCATGCGCGTGACCCGGACTGAAAACGCGGCAAACCACTGAGGATCGTCAGAAAGCCGGTTCATCGGCACCATGCCGTGCGTTTCAATATTGGCCTCATCCACCACGTACAGGCCATAGCGGTTACACAGCTCATACCAGCGGGGATGATTAGGATAATGAGAGCAGCGTACCGCATTGAAGTTGTGCTGTTTCATCAGCCTGATATCTTCAATCATATCCTCTTCGGTCACCACCTGACCGCGTTCAGGATGGTGCTCATGGCGGTTGACGCCACGGATCAGTAAAGGCTTGCCGTTGAGTTTGAGCAATCCGTCCTGAATCTCAATGCGGCGGAAACCAGTGTCGTAAGCTTCCGCTTCGATCAGCTGTTCGTGCCGATCGTAAAGCGCGACCACTACCCGATAGCAGTGTGGATGCTCTGCACTCCATAACTGCGGAGTCGTGACGGGAAGCGAAAACGCCACGCGTTCGGCGTAGCTGCCGCGTTCGTCAATTGCCTGCGTCCCCAGCGGGCTACGGCAGGTCGCTATTTCCTGCTCGCCGTCCCACAGCGAAAGCGCCACGGTTAACCCTGCCAGGTTTTCTGCAGGCGCCGTGACTTTTACCAGCGCATTGATTGTGCCATCGCGGCAGAGCGCATCCAGTACCGGGGTGATCTGGACATCAGCAAGCTGGGTCAGCGGTTTATTCAGCAGCGTTACCGACCGGAAAATGCCGCTCATGCGCCACATATCCTGATCTTCCAGCCAGGTGCCGGCGCTCCAGCGCATCACCATTACGCACAGGCGGTTTTTACCGGGCTGAAGAAAATGGGTCAAATCAAACTCGGCGGGCAAACGGCTGTCTTGCGAATAGCCCACCCAGACACCGTTACACCACAAATAAAATGCCGAGTTCACGCCCTCGAAAATAACCCGCGTCTGACTCCCCTCAGGCCACTTTTCATCAAGCTCGAAAATCTGCGAATAGCAGCCGGTAGCGTTTTCTTCAGGAACCTGCGGCGGCACGGTATCAATGGGGTAACGCACGTTGGTGTAAATCGGCCGGTCGTATCCCGCCATTTGCCAGTTCCCCGGCACGCTTATCGCGCGGCTGTCGGGTAAATCCCCGTTCAGCCATTCAGGATTGACCGCTTCCGGACGCGTGGCGTAGCTGAATTGCCACTCACCATCCAGCGACAGGGTTTGTGCGGATGCCCGGTTTTCACGCGCGGAAACTTCATCACGCCAGCTGAAAAAGCGCGGATGGGCTTCCAGCCGGTTGACCTGAGTAACCGAGGGGTCCTGCCAGTCCTGACGGGCGATAACATCTTTAAACGCGATTTTGCCTGTGGCAGAGAGGGGGAATGTCATGGGCATCCTTAAATTTGTTTAGCGCTATACATTTTAACAATAATTAATACTGCCGCCTTTACAGAAGCAATGTGGCGATGCTGATAACATGCTCTTAATCACAGAATTAAAATCACAACGGTTGTGTTTGTCGCGCCCACGACACAGAATGTTAGCGTTAAACAAAAATAATTCAGGATCGGATATGAAACAGCGACTGGCAACGTTAGGGGATGTGGCGAAAGAAGCGAACGTCTCGCAGCAAACCGTTTCGAGGGTGCTCAATACGCCGGACAGGGTTTCCCCGCGCACAAGAACCAAAGTGATGAAAGCGATGAACGGGCTGAATTACGTGCCCAACCGTTCAGCGCAGTTGCTGGCCGGTAAAATGCTGCCTGCGCTGGGCCTGATCACCGCTTCGCTCCAGTTTCATGCGCCTTCGCAGATTGCCTCTGCGGTGAAAAGCCATGCCGCAGCGGTAGGGTTTCAGGTCACTATCGCCATGCTGCAGGCGTCAGATAAAGACACCCTGCAGGCGGCACTCAACGAGTTTCGTGCGCAACGCGTGGGCAGCGTGATCGTGAGTATGCCAGTGGAGGCAGAGGTTGCGGAGCAACTGGTGGCGGATAATGCGGATATTCACTGCCTGTTTCTTGATGTACCACCAGAAAGCCGCGTCTCTCATCTGGGCTTTGATCATCGCGATGGCACCCGGTTAAGCGTTTCGCACTTATTTGCGCTGGGCCACCGTCATTTTGCTTTGCTCGCCGGGCCTGAGAACGCTATTTCAGCACGGCTGAGATTACAGAGCTGGCGTGAGGCCCTGCTGCATTTCAACATCACCCATGTCCCTGTTGCACATGGTGACTGGAGTGCGCATCAGGGTTGGGAAAAAACCCTTGAGCTGTTCCGTGCCAATCCTGAAATCAGTGCGGTGCTGGTAGCCAACGATCAAATGGCGTTAGGCGTACTGAGCGCTCTGAATCAGCTCAACAGAAAGGTACCGGAGACAGTCTCGGTGATTGGTTATGACGACACGCCAGACAGCCAGTATTTTCAGCCCGCGCTGACCACCGTGGCCCAGGATTTTGATCTGTTGGGCAGGCAGGCGGTATCAGCCCTGATTGAGATGACGGAACGACCTGAAAAACCGCTGCTGGAACTCTTACCCACGCAATTGAAAATTCGCCAGTCCACGGCAAAGTTCAGTGAAACCCCCGGGCGGGAACTGCTGATAACGCAATTAAAAACGCTGGTACAGCAGTTATAAAACGCTTCCGAGCGGGCGGACTACCCAATTAGCTGGCACAGGAAAACCTGGAGTTAATTATTCTCTGGCCCTGCCGGTAAAATAACCGTTTATAAAATTACCCCTTTATTTTTTGCGGGAACCCGTGGCGTACCGATAAAAATGCGCGGGGAATCACAAAATAGAGCTAAAGAAGTCAGGTGCTGAACAGGAGACAATTGCAGAATGCATTCTGGGTGAAAATTAAATATAACCCCATGAATTTAATAATAATCCCTGTAAATTCCTTGATCATCTAATGTGATTCACTTCACATAAATAACCCTGCCGCCCCCCTTGTCAACGATCCTGCTCATTAAATTCGTCATAAAAGTGTGACATCCGTTGCAACTCAAAAATCCCATCGCCGGAAGAATGGTAGTCAGACGCACAGCTTAAAGGGTTGTCACAATGAGAATTGGAATAGCAATTAGCGGTGGTGATGTTACCGGCATTAATAATTTCATTTATCAGGTTTCGCGTTTAACGCAATCCACCATGATTCTGTTTAACGGGGGCATTCCGGGTTTAATGGAAAATAATCATCAGGAGATAGCACAGCGCGACCTGGTGGATTATGCCGTTGCCTCTATTCCGATCATGCAATCCGGAAGGACAACGAGAAAATTAATCCGCCCGGAATATGAAGTTATTGTCAAAAATCTAAAAGCGCTGCGCATTGATGTCTTGATCATGGCGGGCGGCGACGGTTCACTGCAATTTTTACATACGCTCAGCGAATTTGGCGTGAATTGTTTTGGCGTCGGCATGACGATAGATAACGATGTTTACGGCAGTGATTATACCATCGGGTTTTCTACCGCCTGCGAACAAGTTCTGAAAGAAGTGGCGAAAATAAGAAATACCGGACGCGCATTAACGGGCCGGGTTTTTATGGTGGAATTACTCGGTGGGTATTGTGGTGAGCTGACGCTGCAATCGGCGATTAAATCCAATGCTGATTTCGCCCTGATACCGGAGTGCCAGATAGCCCCGCAGGAGCTGGCGGCGCGTATCACACAGCGTCTGGCTGAACAGAACAGCGTGGTGATCCTGTGTTCAGAAGGTTACACCCGTGAATATTCACCGGGCTTCCAGGGCGCAATTGACACCCTGATTAAACAAATTGAACCTTTAATCGGCGTGCGTATTCGTAAAACGATTATGGGTTATGGCCTGCGTAATGGTGAACCCACCTGTGAAGAAATTTATCAGGGCACCATTATGGCCAGTGAAGTTGCACGTTGTATTCAATCGGGCATGCGTAATAAAGCCATTATTATTAATGGCAGCAATAAACCGATCCCGATTGATTTAATAAGCATGAAAAAACGCCTGGTTGATACCGAAGGGCACCATTACAAACTCGCTAAACAATTGCATATTCTGTGAGGAAATAACCATGCTGAAAATATTATGTGTCTGTGGATGTGGTCTGGGTTCAAGCTTCGCAATTGAAATGACGGCTAAATCAGTATTAAAGAAGCTGGAAATCGAAGCAGATATCGATCACACCACAATTTCTGAAGCCAACGCCTTTAAGTCAGACATGATTTTAACGCAAAAATCCTTTGCGGATGTATTAAATGCGGATGCCAGCCCGGAACAGATTAAAAGGGTGATTATTCTCAACAGGCTGACCGATAAGGCCGAAATTGAAGAGAAAATCGTGGCGTTTATGAAAGAACGAAACATGAAGGTTGCTCATCATGAATAGTGTTTTCAACTTCCTGGTAAAAGACTTATTAGGACAGGCCTCTATCCTGATCGCCTTTATTGCCCTGATTGGTCTGCTGCTGCAAAAAAATCCACAGGAAAGGTGGTGGAAGGCACCTTTAAGACCCTGCTGGGCTTCTTGATTATGATGGCCGGCATCAACATCATCGTTGGCGCCCTCACCTTCCTTAACACCATTTTTACCCACGGCTTTGGCATGAAAGGATACATCACCGATGTGGCCGCCATTGCCGGGTTAGCGAACCGCGAGCTGGGTTCAGAAGTGGCGTTGACCCTGTTGGTGATCTTTATCGTCAACATCATCATCGCGCGTCTGACACCGTTTAAATACATCTTCCTCACCGGTCAGGCGCTGTTATGGATGGCGACCATTGGTGCGGTGATTGGCTACAAAGCGGGGCTGACAGGCTTACCTCTGATCCTTACCGGCGGCATCTTTGGCGGCATCATGGCGGTAGTGATGCCCGCGCTGGCGCAGCCCGTGGTGCGCCGTATCACAGATTCTGACGACGTCGCGCTGGGCCACTTCTGCACCATTGGCTATCTGCTGACGGCGGCAGTGGCGAAAGTGGTCGGCAAAGGTTCCCGCTCTACCGAAGATCTGAAACTGCCGGACAACTTCAAGTTCCTGCAGGACACCTACCTGTCAATGGCGGTGGTTATGGTGCCGATGTACCTGATCCCGGCAGTTGCCGCCGGCCCGCAGTTTATCGCCCAGTACAGCAATGGCATGAACTACCTGATGTATGCCTTTATGCAGTCGGTTCAGTTCGTCGCCGGTGTCTTTGTGCTTTATAGCGGCGTGCGTCTGCTGCTTAACGAACTGGTGCCTGCCTTCCGGGGTATCGCCATGCGTCTGGTCCCGGATGCTAAACCGGCTCTCGACTGCCCGATCATGTTCCCTTACGCACCCAACGCCGTGATCGTCGGCTTCCTTGCCACCACGCTCGGCTCTGTTGTCGGCATGCTGGTCTTCCCGATGTTTGGTCTGGCGATGATCCTGCCGGGTCTGCTGACCAACTTCTTTGCGGGCGGCACAGCTGGCGTGTTCGGTAATGCGCTTGGTGGCCGTCGCGGTGCGGTGATTGGCGGCTTCGTTCACGGGCTGTTTATCACTTTCCTGCCGGCCATTCTGGTACCGATGCTGGAGAGCTACGGCTTCACCGGCGTGACATTCAGTGATTCCGACGTGATCAGTACCGGCCTGGTACTGGGCCATGCCTTCCAGAATAACTGGCTGTTCGTTGCCCTGTTTATTGCCTTTATCACCCTGCTCGCCTGGTTTGTTAACGGAAAATCCACTAAACCCCATGAGGAAAAACTCCATGAAACTTTATAACTTTACCGATCTGTTACAGGTGGCTAAAGAACGTGAATTTAAAGCTCTCGGTTCCTTTAATTTACATTGCCTGGAAATGTTACCCGCATTTTTCACCGCAGCGGAGAAAACCAATAGTCCGTTAATGATTCAGATCTCCACCGGCACGGCAAAATATCTCGGCCATAAATTATTAGTCGATGCTATTTGCTCACTCTCAGAGAGCCGTAATGTGCCAACTTGTTTACATCTGGATCACTGTTCAGATCTGGCGGCGATTCAGACTGCACTGGATGCCGGGTTCAGCTCGATTATGTATGACGGCTCGCACTTACCGATTGAAGAAAATATTGCTAATACCCGCCGGGTGATTGATATGGCGCGTCCGCTGCACGTCTCTGTGGAAGCTGAACTGGGCGCGATTGGCGGCTCAGAAGATGGCAAAGAAGTGGAAATGAGCGAAGCGGCCTTTACCACCGTGGACGATGCGAAACGCTTCGTCCAGGAGACAGGCGTGGATATGCTGGCAATCTCTATCGGCACGGTACACGGCTTGTATACGGGTAAAGCCATCATTCAGCATCAGCGTCTGGCGGATATTACCGACGCCACCAAAACGCCGCTGGTGTTGCATGGCGGAACCGGTGTCAGCGATGAAGATATGCGCCTGGCCGTGCGCAGCGGGATCGAAAAGGTGAACGTCGGCACTGAAATGAACGTGCAATGGGTGGCAAACTGTAAGCAGACCTTTGAGAAAGGCAAAGTGAATGACAGCGTGCGCAACTTCCTTGTACCGGCCAATGATGCCGTCACCAGTGTGCTGGTCGAAAAGATTCAACTGTTCCGCTAACTCTTTATCACTTATGACGTAATAACCTGAAGAGCCCTCGCGCCATTCGGGGCAGGAGACGCTATGTTTGGATTCTTTAAAAAGGGCTCGGAGAATAAGAGCCAGGATTCGCAGGAAACAGATCTTCAGGCAGAAACGATCAGCGGAAAAATAAGCGAGCTGGAGCAGCAGCTCGCTTCCAATCCGCAGGCGGTTAATACGCAAAAACAATTAATGCTGGAATATAACCGCGCATTAAATATCTTTGCTAAAAGCCGTCGCTTCCGTCAGGAAATTGACCCGCTGTTTGTCAAAATTGATGAACTGCGTAATACCATCCGCAAATCGATTTAAGGAGGCAGTATGAGTATTAAAAAACTCCTGCAGGAGGCGAATGCGATTCAGGTGGGAATTACAGCCGGGGACTGGCGTGAAGTGATCGCTCTGGCTGCCCTTCCGTTGGTGAGCGGGGGTTACATCAACCCTTCCTATCCGGAAGCCGTTATCGCTAACACGCTGACGCACGGTGCCTACTATGTGTTTGAAGAAGGGATTGCCATTCCGCACGCCCGCCCGGAAGCGGGCGTGTTGAAAGATTGCTTTAGCATGGTGCTGCTGGATGAGCCAATATCCTTTGACGGCAGTGACAAAGCCGACATTGTGATTATGTTTGGCGCTCGCGACAGCAATGCGCATATAGAAGAAGGCATCCGCGCAATTGTGACACTTCTGGAGGATGAGGAGACGCTGGTCCGCCTGCGCAAGGCCAGCAGTGCTGCGGAGGTATTAGCAATCCTATGACCCTTAATCCTGAAGAAAAATGCGTGGTGCTGGTCAACGGCATCCCCGCTTCCGGTAAAAGCACGCTCACGCGCGCAGTGGCTGAGCAGTCTGGCTTCCCGGTGTTAACGCTGGATAGCCTGAAGGAGCCGTTTATGGCCAGCTTCGCGCCGGTGGATCGTCTGCGCAATCGCCAGTTGGGGTGCGCAGCCTATCAGGCCATCTGGAAGGTGGTGGCTCAGGCACCAACGCGCTGTGTCTATATCATTGATGCCTGGTTTGGTTTCCAGCCGAAGGAGGTTTTGCAACAGGGATTACAGCAGGCGGGAGTGACGCAGGTGCTGGAGTTGTGGCTCTCCATTACTCCGGATGAAGCGGTAGCGCGCTATCAGTCGCGGTTGTCGCAACGTCTGCCGGGCCATCCCGGCGCGGAATATCTGCCGGAATTACGCAAGCTGGCTGAAACCGCACAGCCGATGGCGATCGGTCCGGTGCTGCAACTGGATGCCTGTGACCCGAATGTTACTGCCGCAAACGCCTGGCTTCAGCGGCAATTGCGTTTGCCGGTATTGGCTGAACAAGGAGAGCAAAGTCTTCTGTAGCTCGCCTGGGGCCGGTCGGTGTAAAGTACCGCCTCAACTACTGAGGCGACCTTATTTCCTATGTCTACATTTGACTGGCAACGATTTTTTCTTAATGACCTTCCGGTCTCCTTCCTGGGCGAAGTCGCCGTCAGGGTGCTTATCGCCTATGTGATTGTGTTCAGTTTTTTAAAGATATCCGGACGGCGCGGCATACGTCAGCTCTCCCTGTTTGAACTGGTGATCATACTGACTTTGGGTTCAGCCTCTGGCGACGTAACCTTCTATGAGGATGTGCCGGTTCTGCCGGTGGCGATGGTCTTTATTGTCCTGTTAGCGCTTTACCGCCTGACCACCTGGCTAACGTCACGCAGTCCCCGCTTTTCAAGGTTAATTGAAGGCGATGTGGTGACGCTGATTAAAAATGGCGTCTATGAAATCGAAAGCCTCGACAGACATAACATTTCCGAGAATGAGTTCTTTATGGAGCTTCGACAAAATGGCGTTGAGCATATCGGGCAGGTCCGGTTAGCCATTCTTGAAATTGATGGTCAGATAAGCCTCTATTTCTATGACCGCGAAGACGTTAAGCCCGGCCTCTCTATTTTGCCACCGGCGCACCGCGAAGTTTTTCGCCATATTCCCGGAGCGGGCTTATACGCCTGTACGCACTGCGGATTAACGCTGCATTTCGATCATGAGCAGGACCCCTGCTGCCCGCGATGCAAAAAAGAGTTGTGGTCTGTTGCATTGCGGACGCACCGGGCTGCTGGTTGAAGCGTTGTTATAGCTTTTCAGCTGCGCAGAGGTTCAGGGACGTCCGTTATATCCATCCCAGTAAACTGCAGTAGCGCCATTCCGCAGAATCAGGGTCCTTTTTTCCGGTTGCTCAGCACTGTATTGTTGGGTAATAAACGTACTTTTTTGCGCATCGGAATTGAAAGGCCCCTGATGCGAACTGCCCGGCTGGTCATTAGCTTGCGGCTCTCCGCCGAATTCCCGGACCCGCTGTTGCGCCTGTTCCAGGGTCAGCCCGGCTTCGCGATCCTTTTTCCCCAGTTCGTAGAACTGGCTTAGAAACTTCGCTGTCAGCCTGATATTGTCTGCGGTCAGAGGGCGGGTATTGGGATCAAAATGGAGCTTGTCGATTTGAGAAGATACATGCCGCGCATTAACGGCTACGCTGGTTTGCGGACCGGCACACGCCGTCAGAAGTAAAGCTGCTGCCAAAATCGTGGCAGGATTAATTTTTAAATACATGTGTTTATGTCCCTATAAAATAATTTCGCCAGACTATACTCCCGTGTCCGGACCTTAGTAAATACCCTTAAAATAAGACTTCAGTGGATTTTTGCTATGAATATGAGCGTTATTTTAAAGTGCATTCAGCATCAGTGCATCCACTTCTTTATAATGCTTTATATAATACTCACCGGTCAGAAGACAGAATCTGTAAGGAACTGCCTCAATTTAGCAGCAAGCTCATCTGGCGCTTCTTCTGCCATGTGATGGCCGCTATTTATGGTGCCACTGCGTACATCATCTGCCCAGTTTTTCCAGATAGCGGGAATATCAGCATACAACTCCCCTAAATCATCCTGTTCAGACCATAAACAGAGTACAGGGCAGGCTATTTTTCGGTTATTCCTGCGATCTTCTTCTTCATGAAGACGGTCTGTACATAGCCCCGCACGATAGTCTTCCAGCATGGTATGAACCGTTTCAGGATCGTGGATAGCACGCCGAAAATCCTCATACTCCTCGTTTCCCATTGTAGCGGGCTGCCCTCCATACCAGGCATCAGGATCGGCCAGAATAGCCCGTTCCGGTTTTTCTGGCTGTGCGAAGAAAAACCAGTGATACCACTGCCGTGCGAATCGCTCATTGCAGCGTTCAAGCGCTTCAAGAATTGGAACACAATCAAGCACGGCCAGCCGCGTGATCCTTTCAGGATAATCCAGAGCTGCGCGGTAAGCCGTATAACTTCCCCGGTCATGACCAACAATGGCAAAGCGTTCAAATCCCAAAAAACTCATGAGTTCTGTGCAATCTTTAGCCTTGGCCCGCTTGGAGGAATTGGCGTGATCTGGCAGGTCTTCTGGCTTAGAGGACTGACCAAAACCCCGAAGATCGGGGCAAACGACGGTGAATTCTTTAGCAAGAATGGGGGCAACTTTTGACCAGGTTGCATGTGTCCGGGGATGTCCATGCAGCAGCAGTACCGGCGGGCCATTACCGCCATAACGGACATTCAAAACGGCATCTGAAAGTGTGATTTTTCGCTGTAAAAATCCTTCAAACATGTTTTCCCCCCGCCCTGTCGCAAGCCTGAAATATAGCCTGGTTTGATGAATTCGTCCTCAGAGCGGTAAGACCCTGCCCTCCCTTCATTGCTGCTTTTGCCTGTGAATTTATAATCCCTTTTTATCAGGCTTATACAAATGACTGCTGCAATGAAATCAAACCAGCTTCAGACGATGCAGAACCTGGCGGATTTTATTACGGGCTTCGCCATCCGGCATGGTGAGAGGAAGAGGAAGGCAGGTCTCTGCTGCCAGGCCAAGGGTGGCAGCGGCAGCAGCCATAACCCGCAGGCTGCCATATTGCCGGAATAAATCCCAGAGAGGCTCAAGTGCCAGCGAATAACTGGCACCTTCATCGCTCATCCCATTCAAAGCTTTATGTGTAATGTTCATGGCTGCCTGCGGGAAAAGGCCCCCTGTAACTGAAAACCAGGTATCGCACCCGGCATTGATTGCTGGAGCTGCAAAAGCATCGCCACTGATACCCAGAGATACACGCTCCGGAAGTGCTGCCCTTAACTTTCTGATGCGCTTCAGATAGCTTTCTTTGTCCGGATAGCCGCCCGAAAGTTTGATGGAGCCTGTGGCAGGCAACTGAGCAAGCCTGATGAGTAGCTCATCGCTAAAATTGAAATGCGTGGTCCCCGGATTTTCATAAACGCACAAAGGCACGGATACGGACTGTGCTACGGTTTGATAAAGCGAGAAAACTTCCTCGTCCGTGAGTTTTTGGTAAGAGACTGGCGCAAGAAGCAGAGCCTTAGCACCAGCGTTTTGAGCATCTTCTGCAGCGTACAGCACGTCACGGGTGCGCAGTGCGCCAATACTGGTCATCACAGGTACGGATCCTGTAACTTCAGTAGCAAGCCTAATCAACCTTGCACGCTCTTCTCGGGGCAAATAAGCATAATTGCCTGTAGAGCCCAGAACACATATCGAGTCTACATTTGCGCTTACCAGACGAGTGATCAGTTGCAGATAAGCTCGATCATCCGTCCCGGATTCATCCATCGGGGTCAGCGGGAAAGCACACAAACCTTTAAACATAGTATTTCCTTAATTTCATGGGATGATGCTTTTGCCAATACTACTCTTCAGAAAAGGAAGTCCTTGAATGCAAATTAGCATTAAAACTCCCCTTATCTATTCAATTCCGTTAAGCAAATGTTCCAGTACTAATGTCTGGCTAAAAATGGAATCAGCCCAGCCAACCGGATCTTTCAAGCTCCGTAGCGCAGGCCACATCTGTAGTTTCTACGCCAGTAAAGGGGCAGGTGGTTTTATCAGCTCTTCGGGAGGAAATGCGGGCATTGCTGTTGCTCATAGCGGTAGAAAGCTTGGCCTGCCGGTAACGGTTGTTGTGCCGGAAACTACTTCTGTCAGGGCCAGGCAACTTATCGAACAGGAAGGTGCAGAACTGATAGTTCATGGAAAGGTATGGAGCGACGCCAACGAGTATGCGCTGTCCCTGGCGACTGATAAAATCGTCTACATTCATCCCTTTGACAATCCGCTGCTGTGGGAAGGGATTAGTACGATAATAGATGAAGTGATCAGTGAAGAGCTGATTCCTGATGCAGTGATCCTGTCAGTGGGTGGTGGCAGTCTGGTGTCTGGCATAATTCAGGGGCTGGAGAAACATCAGCTCAGCCATATTCCGGTCTATGCCGTAGAAACTCATGGCACTGCATCATTCAATGCCTCCATTACTGCCGGTAAACTGGTGCGCCTGGATAAAGTCAGTGGTATCGCCACCACTCTGGCTGCCAGTCAGGTTTGCAAAAACGCCTTTGAGGTTGCCAGCCGTCTGAATGTTAACAGTATGGTGGTTTCTGATTTGGAGGCCATAAATGCCTGTCGGGCGTTCCTGGACGATCACCGTATACTTACCGAGCCCGCATGTGGTGTGTCGTTGTCACTGTTATATGACCGCAAAGTCCGGTTCAAACCTGAGGATAATGTCCTGGTAATAGTGTGTGGCGGGGCTTCAGTTACCCTGGAAACCCTGATGGATTTCAGCGTCACCAGCATATAAACGCGTGCCGGTAATATTGGGCATATTAGTGACTTCAGCCTGAGAATACCCGGGCATGATCACTCAGACATATCTGCGGGCTGTCCGGCGGCTACGCTGCTGCATCCAGCTTACGTCTCAGTCAGCGGGGGCCACAGCCGGGCCGTATGGTTCAGCGTCACTATCCATACCGTGTCGTGTTCTTCATCGGTTTCATAGACCAGCCGGTAGTGCTCGTGCGGTATCAGCTCACGCGTTCCGGCTATTTTTCCCTCCACGCCCATCTGCGGATGCTCTCCCAGCAGGGCTGCGGCTTCGCTGAACCGTTCGTCCATCGCCATCGCTGCCATCGGGTTTCTTTCTGCCAGGTAATCCCATATTGCATTACGGTCAGCGAGCGCTTCCTGCGCCCAGCGCACGTTCACGTCTTACCTGCCAGTTTTGCACGGCGTGCGGCGAACTGCGCTTCAACCTCATCGTTGCTCAGGCTCTTTCCTGCCCGTATGTCCTGACGCCCTTTTTCCACCTTCTGCGCCAGGTACGTATCGTAAGCCTGCTTTTCTTCCTCACGCCGGATGTACTCGCGCATCAGCTCACGCAGCACCTGTGATGCCGGACGGTGCGCGGCTTTTGCTGCGGCGATGAACCCCTCTCGCAGGGCACTTTCCAGCTTCATCGTAAACACCGCTTCTTTCGGCATACTCTTTTCCTCGTGTCGTTCAGGTAATGACAGAGTATATACGTTTTCATTACTTTTCTGCCTCCTGCTTTTCTTCTTTCTGCTCCGTCGGGTGCGTCCTGGTATGAACCGCCTGCAACGCCTGGATGCTTACCTGCGTATAGATTTGCGTGCTCTCCACGCTCCGATGACCCAGCATTGCCAGGAACAGCGCCTTACTTTCCGGGTTCACCTGCAAAGTGGACGCTGCATTTCAGGTCGTCCAGTTCTCTCTGTGGAATGCGGGCCATGTCACAACTCCTGTCACCGATAAAACCTGTCAATAGGGTTTCAGTAAAAATAACTAAGCAAAATGCACTACAGTAAGTGGAGTTTAGAACAGAGAGATGTAAAGCAGGAGGTAGATAATGGTCATCACGTCACGGACATCATCCAGATCGGTCAGCGTCTGTCGGGCAGACGGCAAAGAGGGAACAGCTACGGCTGAAGAAGAGGCATAACCGGTGAGCTCACGCAGCCGCAGCACCGCTTTGGGCAGGGAGAAGCCTTCCGTTTTCATCATCCAGTCAACCACCGATCCTTTCGCCATGCAGCCGAAGAAGTGGGACAGGTTCTTTTCCGGTGAGATCACACCGGACGGCGTTTTCTCCTGATGGAACGGACACAGCAGCACAACGTCACGGCCCTGCTGTCGCAGCTGATACCCCTGCGATTCAGCCAGTGTGCCAGGGTGGACGCTGCGTTTCAGGTCGTCCAGTTCTCTCTGTGGAATGCGGGCCATGTCACAACTCCTGTCACCGGTAAAACCAGCCCACTGAGTTTCAGTAAAACAACTCGACAAATATATACTACAGTAAGTAGTATTTACAACAGAGAGATGTAAAACAGGAGGTAGATTATGGTCATTAAGTCACGGACAACTACGGTAAAAATGACGATGGCCGCTCCTGTTACCAGTGAAGAACAGATATTTATGGCTGCGCTGGGTAAGCGCATGAATGAACTCCGCAAGGCATCCGGCCTGACTCAGGCACAGATGGCACTGGCGCTTAATGTTTCACAACAGGCCATTCAGTCCTGGGAAGCAGGCAGACGACGGATACAGATATCCGTACTGCCCGCTGTGGCGAAGCTACTGTCGGTTTCTCTGGAAGGTTTGCTGGGGGAAGAGACACATCGCACCCCGCGCAAGCGCGGCCCGGCATCCCGGCTGGAACAGCAGATTGAAATTATCAGCCAGCTCCCGAAGGCCCGGCAGAAGATGGTTTCGGAGATGCTGGATGCGGTGATTGCACAGGCACGGCAGCAGGAGATGGGCAGTTAAACGAAAGGGTTTTTAGCGCGGGATGAAGGTGCTACCAACACCGACAACCCGCTGACCACAGGCAACTAAGAAGGAGTTGATCATGGCTGGGCAGGATAGTAAGCCAGAAGTGTGTATTTCCAAAGCGTTACGGCAGCTGAAGGTGGGATATACCAGCATCCGTCACGAAAAACGCGCCACCGGCATGGCCACGTATTACAGCCGCTGCCCCAGCATCAGCCTCAAGGGCAACTGGCAGGAAGAGGCGGGGTTTTGCACCGGGCAACCGGTTAAGGTGACGGTGGAGCGCGGGCAACTGATAATCCGGCTGGCTGAGGATTAATCCACTGACGTATAAAGCAAAATCCCAACCGCAAGGGTTGGGATCTTTTACTATTTTAGCGTTGATAAATAGACCAGTTTTTTAGCGATCTTATGATCCAAATCGCTATCACCATCTAAGAGCATATGCTCTGTTACCAGCCAGTGTAGATAATAATAAATATCTTCTGCTTTCTTACCTGAACGAAGCATTTCGTAGATTGGCTGCACATATGCATCATACTCATCATCTGCTTCAGCGATATCTTTTACACCAATAGGATCCCAATCATGCAATAAAACAGCCCTAATCTGCTCGTATAAAACAAGATCACTCATTTTGTCGGTTTCCCTGGAATTACGGTCACAACATCACCTGTATTAGAGTTAATGATCACCCGAATATTGTTAGTGGCATCATAATACCCCGTAGTACCAGAATTCGTCGGGTAGATTGTTCCTGATTTAATTGTATTTTCTACTGTAGAAGGAGGGACTACGCGGCCCTGCATACGATCAACAGCGTGAGCTGAATAAGTTCGATCACCAATGACTGCGGGCGAATTAGAACCTTTGGTATTCATTGGATTACCACTTCTTCCTGTCGGATTGTATATACCACCGCCGCCAGCCTTGCTCAGCTCACCATCTGCATCGATAACTCCCGGTTTCAGGAAGCCCGGACGCATATCGTAAATCGGGAGTTTATCCTTCTTACCCAGCGCATTATTCTCAACCGCATTCTTCCCGGCTGTCGATCCGGCCCCAACTCCCCCTGAAGAATCTGAAGTAATTCCCCCCACCATTCCAGCCGCAATCTGGCTGAGGGCGCTGACAATCTGTTTCTGGTCTTCCGTCAGGTCGTTTGCACTGGTGCCGGGGTACAGGGAAGCCACAATGGCCCGCGCCGCCAGCTCTCCGCCTGCCGCTCCGGCGGCACCCGCTGCGGCGCTGCTACCGGATATCTGCGCCAGCACCGCGCCCGCCACTGCGTGCGCCATGGTATTCGCCATCAGGTTGATATGTTCAGAACCGTCGGCGTTGTACGTTGTCGTCGCTTTCTTGATAGCGTTGGCGACATACGGCGCCATCGCACCGCCTGCCGCTGCGCCCAGGTTATTCGCGCTCAGGCCCCCAGTGCCCCAGCCACGGCACTGGCGACCATCGAGTAAGTACCGCCCGTGCCCCATAAATCAGCCACCGCTTTATAACCGGGGTCGCTTTGCACGTGCGCGCTGAACTCATCCTTCGACAGGCTGGCGTATTCAGGGTGTTCTTTCAGCAGGCGGTCTGAGGTTTCCTTCTCCACCGCACTGAGCCTGTAAGCTTTTACGTCATTAACAACGTTCCCTGCCAGTTCCTGCACGCCCTGGGCAAACGCCATCTGATTTTCGACCTTCTCCCTGTCGAAAATCTTGTCAATGTGCCCGTTGGCGTTTTCCGTATCATGACTGAGCGTTGCCACCTCCTGGGTCTGATGTGTTGCGTCGCGCACCGTAATTGTACCGTCCGCCACAGCAGACTGCGTGGTGCCGGACGCGCTGTCATGCATGTTCACCATCGTCGGAAGCGCGCCGCCGCCGAACTGATGCCCCGCACCCAGGCTGCTGTCATAGCCGCCGCTGATGCCGACAGAAGTGCTGCTGGCGCTGTAGGAAGCATGATTATCAATGTTGTCCCAGCCAAGCGTACCGGTGGAAAGCGCGTTACTGGCTGCATTTGCCGTTGAGGCGATCACCGCGCCATTGAGCTGCGTGTGATTACCTACGAAGATGTCATAGCCACCGTCACCGGCAAACAGACCGCCCTGGTCGCCAACACTGGCGTACTCACTGTTGACCTTGCTCTTGCTCAGACTCAACCCGAACGAGCCATTCATAGTGCCAAAGGTAAAGCTGAAACCGCCGCTGGCCTGAATTCCAATGCCAGTCTCTTTGCCAACTGACACATGTATCCCACCGCACCAGCCAGACGACTTGTTGCTACTCTGCTGCTGATTATTGGTAGCGGCCTGCAGGTTAAGATCTTGCTCTGCTGCAAGCGTGACGTTTTTGCCACTGCTTCACTGTTAGCGTTTCCAAAGCGTTACGGCAGCTGAAGATGGGATATACCAGCATCCGTCACGAAAAACGCACCACCGGCAGAACCATGTATTACAGCCTCTGCCCCGGCATCAGCCTGAAGGGCAACTGACTGGAAGAGGCGGGATTTGAGACCGACACGCCGGTTGAAGTCAGGGTGATGGACGGTTGTCTGGTGATCACCGCGAAGCCAAAGCTACCGCAGATCCCCCTGAGCCGCGAGATGCTGAACCGCACCGAAGCCCTGCCCGATAAGGCACAGCAGGAACTTTGTACGCTGATCGATGCGCTGTTGATCCGCGAAGGGCTGGAGCAGATTGCAGCCGGTTGAGAAGTGATCGGATCGGCAGGTAAAAGATCCCGGCTCAGTGGCCGGGATTCATATCAGCTTCCAGGCTATTATGAAAATCTAAAATACTATTTATATCAGTATTCCATTCAGATATTTTCATACCATCTTCATTATGAGTAATGTGTGGCTCTATAAAATTGTTGATTTTATCAATAGCAAAATCCGGGTATTCATCAAGGAATAACACTTTATTTTGTAAGCGAACGTCATGATCATAAAAATATATAACCCATACAAATATAAAATTTGTCATATCAGGCTCATACATTGAGACAGCTAAGGCCGCATGATTTTTATTCTCAAGCCCTTCTTTAATTGACCGTAACCAACTTTCCTTATAATCACTTATCTTCCAGTAAGTTAAAGGAATGTGCATTACTTCTTTGAACTCATCAATGACTATTGAAGCGGGCAAGACAATTTCACCATCAACATCAATCGGCTTGTCTTCAGGGAAAATACCAAACATATATTAGTCCTTAATCCTGTTCAAATTGCTATCATAAGTACCCATTCTTTCCCCTTTACGATCAAACATCTTCCAACCATTTGTGACATTATGGCTATCGACATCGGGAGTAATATAATTTTTACCATCAAAATATACAGGCTGGCCATGCGAATTAAATGGTGCTTTCTGTGGTGGGATTCTTCGATCAAAACCTAATTCCCCCGCTGCTTCCTGGGCTTCTTTTCCTTTAAGAGCCAGATAAGCCAGATCATCTTTATTCTGTTCTGGGATCGGCGTAGCTGTTGAGCTACCGCCTGTATCCGGTGTTCCATCAGTATTACCGGTATTACCTGCGCCCTGATCGCCCGACTGATCCGGTGTGGTCAGTGAAGTCTCTTTACTCTCATCCTGAGCCGGGTTAATCAGCTTTCCGCCGGTCAAATCGTCATTCACCGGTACGGTTTCGGTTTTGCTGCCTGCTCCATCCGTATGTTGCTGGCTCTGAGCCGCAACCACCGCCATTATCACACAGCTGGGGTTTGCCCGGCAGGTTGCGTCGAGTCCTTCCTTCACGGCCTTCGTCAGCGCCAGTGCCGCTTGCTCATTGGCGCCACCTTTACCCGCTTCGGCCATTGCCGCCGAGTTCAGCGTTTCCTGCGCCAGCATCTGCTGCAACATGCCCATACTGGTCATATTATTGCTGATTTCGTTCTGGCCTGCCTGCGCACCGGCTACGGCGTCCGCCGTGGTGGCCGCGCCCGCCGTACCTGCCGCCGCAGAGTTATCCTGAGCGGCGGCAATAACGCCCGCTACCGCCGCATGAGCCATCACCCGGCTGGCTTCATCCGGTGCGTATTGCTTGATAACCTCTGCGATGTAAGGTGCAGAAGCCCCAGCTAGCGCGGCACCAATATCACCGCCTGCCAGACCCTGAACCGCCGCCGTGGCCGCCTGGATACCCTGTTGTATCGCGCTGCCCGTTCCCCATTTCTGCTGAGCCGTTTTGTAGCCGTCCGTAGCTGCCAGCTGGTCGTTATATTTCGCCCGGTCTTCCTTCGTAGCATTCGCGCCCGGTTCTTTGACGCCCTTAGCGGCCAGCTCTGCCTTACCCGCTTTCATCGCCTCTATTTCACCCTGTGTCCGCGCGATATCCGCAGCCTGGCTGCCAATCGCTACAATCAGCTGAGCGGTCTGAAGACGTTTTTGTTCTTTCTCTTTGTTAAAGATCGGGCTGATGCTGTCGTTAGCATGCTCTGTATCACGGCTTAAGTCACCCACATCCTGTTGCTGATTTGCCCTGTCACGAATGACTATCGTTCCATCTGCCACCGCTGACTGGGTCGTTCCCTCTGCATGACCTGACCCGCCTGCTCCTGCCAGCAACGTGTTTGCCATATTACCCGCAAACTGTCCACCCATACTGGCACCCGAGCTGACGCCAATTCCCGTATGCTCAGTTTTGTAATCGGCCTCGTTGTGAATATCGCTGAAGCCCAGCGTGCCGGTATCCAGACGGTTGTCAGCGGCATCAGCCTGGCTGGCAATCACCGCGCCATCGAGCTGAGTATGGTTACCTACCGTGATATCGAAACCACCTTTACCGGCATAAATGCCGCTCTGATCAGTCACGCTGTCGTAATTACTGTGCATTTTGTCCTGGCTTACGTTGACGTAGCCAGAACCGGTCATCGTGCCAAAGGTAAAGCTCCCTCCCGCGCCAAAGCTGGTCTGCTTCGAATCGTAGTTATCGCTGTCCTGCAGGCTGGAAACGGTAAGGTCCCGCCCGATATCTGCGGTGACCTTATCACCATTGATCGTGGCCCCACTGAGGGTGGTATCACGGCCACTGACCAGTGAGACATCGCCGCCGCTGTCCAGTGTGTTTTCACTCCAGACGGTGCCGTTACCGTTCTCTTTCCCTTTGGCACCATTAACGCTGGCAAAGATACTCAGGCCTGCACTGCCCTGTCCGACACCAAAACTCAATCCTATACCGCCGCCACTGCTGCTGTTCTTGCCGGTCGTTTCTTGTGTGTTGGCTGCGCCACTTAATATGATGTCGTTTGCTGCCTGCAGGGAAGTATCCCCGCCAGCTTTCAACTGACTGCCGGCAATCAGGATATCGCCGCTGTTGGTCCCCTGGTTTGTTCCCGTGGCTGTTATGCTCAGATCTTTCCCGGCGTTGATCGTCGAGCCGTTTAGGGTATCTGAACGTTGATGTTGCCGGGATTTGGACTGCTGTGTGGTCAGGGAAATGCTGATCCCGACACCATTATTAGGATCCCCGTTAGCCTGTGCGACCTGACTTGCCTGGTTGGCCTGTACGCCGGAAAGTACTGCTTTAGTTGCCTGCAGAGCCGCAAGACGGCCATCGCTTTCCTGCTTAGCTGATTGAGCCGCTGAAATTGCGCTGTTAACGGCTTCGGCTACTGCGCCGGACAGGGCCAGAATCAGGCCATTGGTAAGTTGCTCAAATCTTTCATCCCGGGTGCGAATATCATGGCCCGGGGTGATAATCACGCTATCACCCTTCAGCGCCGTGCTGCCGCCAGAAATGAGGTCAGCGCCCTTAACCTGAAGTTGATTCCCTGCTGTAATTGATACATCGCCACCGGTGCTACCAACCGTACTGACACTCTGACTCTGAGTGATCCCTTTTTCCTTAAGGTCATGCAGTGATTTACTGCTTCCTATACTGATACCCAGGCCGCCGGTTCCCATCAGCCCGCTTTTCTTCGTTTCTGAGAAGCGCCAGCTTGAGTCGGTATCAGTGGCGGCGACAATATCCACATTGTTGCCGGCCTTCAGCGTGACCTTATCATCGCCCACTACCTGCGATCCCTTGACCAGCAGATTATTGCCCGCGTTCAGGGAAACATTGTCGCCGCTCAGCAGCGTGCCGTTTTCACGGGTGGCACTGTCTTCTTTGATGGTGTGTGTCGTTTTTTTGCTGAGGAAACCCTTTTTAGTTTTGGTCTCTTCTTTATAGGCGTAATCGCTGTCGGTTACTGTCGTCAGAGTGATATCACGTCCCGCATTAACCGCGATATCCTCGCTGGCCGTAACCTGCGCTGCTTCACTGTTTACATCCCGTCCGGAATTCACAGTCGTACTGCCACCGCTGACAATCTCAGTGCCCTGCTGGCGCACCGTTTCGTTGATGATGGTCTTCTTCTTGCCGTGCTCGCTGTTGCCTGAGCGGGTTTCAGCGGCCAGCAGATTGACGTCGCGGCCTGCCTGCAAACCTGTGTCACCTTCTGCCGCAATACCTGCCGCATCGCTGTTGAGATCGCGGCCGGCTTTCAGGGTCAGATCGCCACCGCTGGTTAACGTGGTGCGATCCACTCCCCTCGCATGCGTTTCACGGTTGCCCTGCGAGCTATTTTGCTGGGTGGCGGCACTGTTCAGATTGAGATCGTTACCTGCTGCAAGCGAGGCATCTCCACCTGCGTTTATGGTGCTGGCGGTGACGTCCAGGTTGTGGCCAGCCTGAACAGCGACACTGCCGCCTGCTTTGATTTCACTGCCCTGGTTGGAGGTGGTGGTATTGCTGGTGGCATCAA
This sequence comes from Erwinia sp. E_sp_B01_1, assembly GCF_036865545.1. Taxonomy (NCBI): domain Bacteria; kingdom Pseudomonadati; phylum Pseudomonadota; class Gammaproteobacteria; order Enterobacterales; family Erwiniaceae; genus Erwinia; species Erwinia sp. E_sp_B01_1. The sequence goes on from NZ_CP142208.1 coordinate 2,944,267, forward strand.
TTTTTTGCCAGCCATTTTTGAAGCCCGACTGGGAGTTGCCTGTCACCACCTGATTGCTGGTTACTGCAATATCATTCCAGGCATCCATCAGCAGGTTGCCGCCCGCGCTGAGGTTCGCGCCGGTGACGTTGATGTCGTTACCGGCCTTAAGGCTGAGGGAATCCAGCGCGGCGATAGTGGCCGTTGGCCCCATTAAAGTTTCGGTGAAGGATTTGTTCTGACCCTTATTATTGCTGGCGTTGAGCGCCCACTGTTGCGTGGTAGTGAGGTTATTGATATCGCCGTTGACGCTCTCCAGCGCCACGGTTTTACCGCTGATAGTGGAACCCACGTTGTTGATATCGCCAAGGGCACTTAATTGTAAGTTGCCACCAGCCTGTATCAGACCCGCACTGAGGTTGCTGAGCTGGTTTTCGCTGTCCAGCTTAAGGTCGTTTTGCGCGGCTATGGTACTGCCACTGTTGGTGATATTGCCCGCTTTTAGCGAGACGTTATTACCGGCAATCACGCTGCCGTTTTGCAGATTCACGTCTTTTGGCGAGAGATAGATTTCCGGCACCATCACCGTTTCGCCGTTTACCGTGCTGGCTTCCCACCAGATAACGCTTTTATCCAGCGAGGCAATCTGATCGGCAGACAGTGATACGCCAAACTGTAAGCCCAGCGACTGCTGTGCCGCCGCAGCGTTGTCCATCAGATAGCGCATCTGATCGAGTTCAGAACCGAGGCCGTTCAGATAGCGGTTGCCGGTCTGATTCAACACGACATTGCTGGCATAACGGGTGTCAAAGGCGGCATCGCCAAGGAAGCGATAGTCCTGATCGGGCTTCAGGTTAAGCCGGTCCAGCAGATAGGATGAGCCGAGGAAAGCGTTCTCGTCGGTATATTGTGTCCGGGTTTCCTGCGGTGCGCTGCCAGGTTTTTTACCCAATAACGCGTTGAGATCGCCGAAGAGGTTTTGATCGAGCTGCCCCAGCCCGTCGAGTTTAGGATTGAGGGTGATCAGATAAGGACTTTTGCTGTCCACCGAGGTCACAAAATAGCCGTTATTACCGGAAGGCAGCGGATAAGCGCTGACATCGACGTTGGCAGCCTGATAAGACTGTAGCGTTTTACCGCCGCTGGCTATCTCTGTCAGGCCGCCTGCGTTGCCGAGTTTAGCGTCGCCGATGGCCTTGATATCATGGCTGGCAAGCGACATGCCTGCTGACGTTACGGAAAGTTATCAGCGCGTCTCATTTTTCTTGCCCCAGGCTACATCTCAACCTGAAATCAAATGCTGACTTTATATTCTTACCAGGGGCTTACTATTAATGGCGTTTTCTTTAAGCGAAATTCTTTCATTTTCTGAGGCCAGGGATGAACTCCCTGATGCTGAGGCCAGGGATGAACCCTTTGAGTACCTGTCCCTGTACCATCCCCCTGGTAAAATCCAGGTAAAAATGCACCATGGATAGACCAATAAGATGCTTAATGGTCTATCCATGGTGCATTTTTGACAGGCAGATTGCCCTGATCGAACAGCACTGGGATGCGGTTTGCAATGAGACAGAACTGTCAGAAATCGATTGTAAATTTTTCTGGAAACGACAATTGCTTAATCCCTTTGTATTTGAGTCCTGATCACAATCTTTACTTAGGGAAATCAGTGCCAACCGAGAGCGCTTTCCAGGCTTCAATCTGGCTGAGACGGGCTTTGATTTTGGCGGTGACTGCGTCATAGCCCCAGCTGCCCATCACCAGATGACGGGGTGCGGAGCTGGCTTCGGTAAGCGCGATGATCGCCTGAGCCGCACGCACCGGATCGCCCGACTGTTTGCCGCTGTTTTCCGAGGTGCTTTTCATTCTGGCCGCCACCGTTTCACTGTAGTCCTCGATCCTGCTTGGGGTCTGATGCAGCGAGCGACCAGCCCAGTCGGTGCGGAACGGGCCCGGCTCCACGCAGGTGACCTGAATACCCAGCGGCTCCACTTCAGCCTGCAAAGAGTCTGACCATCCTTCTACCGCGTGTTTGCTGGCCGAGTAATAACCCGAGCCGGGGAAGCCGATGATGCCAGCCACGGAAGTAATGTTGATGATATGGCCGCTTCCCGCTTTGCGCAGGGTTGGTAATACCGCGCGGGTCATGGCAAACAGACCAAATACATTCGCGTCGAACTGAGCGCGAATCTCCCGATCTTCCCCCTCTTCCACCGAAGACTGATAGCCGTAACCGGCGTTGTTGACCAGCACATCAATGGTGCCAAATTTAGCCAGCGCAGCATCCACAGCCTGTTTAATTGAAGTGTTATCAGTGACATCCAGCGCCACGGCGATGGCACGATCGTCGGACCCGTCAAGCAGATCCTCAACTTTGCTTTTATCGCGGGCGGTAACCACCACGTTGTACTCTTTTTGCAGCAACTCTTTAGCCAGTTCACGGCCAAAGCCGGTGGAGCAACCGGTAATAAACCAGACGGGTTTTTTCTCAATGCTCATACGGGCGTCCTCATAAAGGCGATAAGAGAGTGCTGATCCCGGTGTGACATGACCGGGACCGGAGATCGGGTACAGAAGCCCGCTTGCGGCTTCCTGTCTGCCGGGATTAATGCTTGCCCGGCAGCACTTCGTTCAGCAGCTGGCTGGCGGTATCGGCAATGACCTTGCCTGCGCCCCGGTCGCCTTTCGCCATAGAGGCCATAAAGGCTTTGGCCTGCTTAAAGGTAATATGCGGAGGCAGCGGGGCCACTTCCGGATCGGTTTTCACCTCCAGCACCACCGGCCTGTCGGCAGCCAGCGCTTCAGCCCATGCGCTGCTCAGCTTTTCGGGATCGTCAATGTAAATGCCCTTCAGCCCCAGCGATTCCGCAAACTGGGCGTAATGCACGTCGGGAACATCCTGCGAGGCTTCATAACGGGGATTCCCCTCCATCACCCGTTGCTCCCAGGTGACCTGATTTAAATCCTGATTATTGAACACGCACACGATCAGATGAGGCGTCGCCCACTGTTTCCAGTATTTCTGGATAGTGATCAGTTCCGCCATGTTGTTCATTTGCATCGCGCCATCGCCCACCAGCGCCACCACCGGTTTTTCCGGCTCGGCAAACTTGGCGGCAATCGCGTAGGGAACCGCCGCGCCCATACAGGCCAGCCCGCCGGATAAGGTAGCCCTTTGCCCCTGTTTAACCCGGTAGTCGCGGGCAAACCAGTTGGCACAGGAGCCGGAATCTGAGGTGACAATTGCATTGTCCGGCAGCAGCGGAGACATCTCCCACACTACCCGCTGAGGATTCACCGGGCTGGCTTTGGCCATCGCCCGGTCTTCCATCACCTGCCACCAGGCCTGCACCTGACGGGCAATCTCTTCCTGCCACTCGCGGTCTTCTTTATGGGTCAGCAGCGGCAGAAGTTCACGCAGGGTTTCAGCCGCATCCCCGTGGAGATTCACTTCGGCAGGATAGCGCAGCCCCAGCATGGCGGGATCGATATCGATCTGTACGGCTCTGGCCTGGCCCTCTTCCGGCAAGAATTCCGTCCAGGGGAAGCCCGAACCAATCATCAGCAGGGTGTCGCAGGATTTCATCATTTCAGCAGAAGGTTGGGTGCCCAGCAGGCCAATGGAGCCGGTGACGAAAGGCGCATCATCCGGCAGCACGTCTTTGCCCAGCAGCGCTTTTGCCACGCCCGCGCCCAGCAGGTTTGCCGCCTGTACCACTTCAACAGCCGCGCCTCTGGCCCCTGAGCCAATCAGGATTGCCACGCGTTTACCGGCGTTTAAGACTTCGGCAGCCCGCGCGAGATCGGCAGGATAAGGCACGACTTTAGGGCGCTGATAGCCAACCGCAGAGTGGGTGTAACCGTGGGCATGTGCCGGGGATTCCCAGGGTTCGTCCTGAACATCTTTCGGCAGGATCAGCACCGCCACGCCGTTTTGCGCTTTGGCAATCCGCACGCCACGATCCACAAGATGGCGGAGTTGAGCCGGGGTGGCCGTCTCCTGAACAAAGTTTGCCACGTCAGAGAAGACGCGATCCAGGTTCATCTCCTGCTGATAGCTGGCACCGCGCGCGGTGGTTTCAGCCTGGCCTGCTATCGCCAGCACCGGCGCGTGATCCATTTTTGCATCGTATAAGCCGGTCAGCAGATGGGTGGCGCCAGGGCCGCCGGTGGAGAGACAGACCCCCAGCTCGCCGGTGAATTTAGCGTGCCCCACAGCCATAAAGGCGGCCATTTCCTCATGGCGGACCTGAATGAACTCGATGCCCTCGCCGCGTTTTTCCGCGCGCTGAAGCGCCCCCAGTACGCCGTTGATGCCGTCGCCAGGGTAACCATAAATGCGGGTTACGCCCCAGGCTTTCAGACGTTCAACAAAAAAATCACTGGTTTTGGTGCTCATCTCTGGCCTCCTTATTTCATGTGCAGGCTAATAAGGATAGATGACAAAACGGCACCGTGACGCCATCAGTGCTTTGGGTCAGCTGGCAGTCAACGCCGGGAAACGCTGGATCAGGGCCGAAAAAAGCTGCGCCATCTGGTCTGACACCGCCAGCTCACCGTGCTCCCCCGCTTTCACCGCAGCAAAAATCTGGTGCTTCAAAAAGTGCCGCCAGACTACCGGACGATCGGCAAGAAAGGCGGTCAGTAACCGGTAACGCTCCTGCGTCCAGAGTGATTCAAACTCCCGCCTGGCATCACCAATATCGAAATGTTCAGCGCCCGGTTCTGGCATCGCTGCGCGTAATGCAGCGGTTTCCAGCGGGTCAATTTCGCCCTGGACTATCGCCACGCCATAGTCACGTCGGGCTGCGGCCTCAGAGACAAATCCGCAGTTCACATCGCGAAGCACCGCGGCTGGCTGGCGCTTTTTGGCCGCGCCATAACCTCCGGCACCCGGCCCTTTCACCGTGACCACATCGCCCGGCCCACAATGAATCACATCCGTGTTGCCATGCGCGGTAATGACGCCCTCCGGTGTCCGGGTCTGGAACCAGGAGAGTGAGCCCGCCTTGCCGCCCAACGTCCCCGCCGAGGCAAAGACCGATCGGTTGCGGTTGCGCGCAGTAATGGTGGTATTGGGGGAGAAAACTTCAAAAACCATCTCCGTCGCCAGCCCGCCGCGATACTCACCCGCTCCGGCGCTGTCACAGGCCAGGCCATAGCGCAGGAAGCGAACCGGAACTTCCGCCTCGTTGATCTCAATCGGGGTATTTTTCAGAAATGCAGAAAGCCCACCCGATCCTTCCGGTCCGTCGTGCTCCGGCGTGCCTCCCGATCCGCCCCCCACTGGCCCCAGGGAGGCCACCACCGTGCGGTTTTGCCGATCTACGGTGCGGATATTCATAATTGAATTGCCGCCGGGCGAATTGGCAGGAAGCCGGTCGGGGATCGCCAGTGAAAACGCCCCCAGCGTGGCAATCTGCGACATCGCACAGGTCAGGGAGCGCATCCCCACGGCGGCAGGCGCCTCACAGTTCATGATGGTACCCGGCGGCAAAATGGCGCGGGTTGGTCGCAGCGTGCCTGCATTAAGCAGTAATTTTTTATCCAGCGTCGAGAGCACATACGTCACGCCGACCAGCGCCAGCGGATGGCGTTCACGTCCGCCAGTGGGCATATTCAGCGAGGACATCAGTTGCGGATCGCTGCCGGTGTAATCCAGCTCCAGCAGCTCGCCTTTGACCCTGAGCGTGACGGCGATGCGGCAGGGATAGCCGCCTTCGCTGTCCTCGTCGGCATAATCCGCATAGAAATAGTCGCCGTCGGGAAGCGTGGCAATAATGGCTCTGGCCTGCTTTTCGGCGTAGTCCAGGATCCCTTCAATGCCGCTGAGAAAATCCTCCACGCCAAAGCGGGCGATAATCTCCTGCACCTTGCGTTCGCCAATATTCACCGAGGCGATTTGTGCATTGAAGTCTCCCCAGTTCTGCTCCGGTGCGCGCACGTTCAGCCGCATGATGCGGGCCACTTCTTCGTTGAGTCTGCCGCCGGTAATAATTTTCAGCGGCGGGATGCGCAGCCCCTCCTGCACGATATCGGTCAGGGAGCGGGACAGCGAGGCGGGCACCGCGCCGCCAACATCGGTGTTATGGATATGCCCCACCACAAAGCAGACAATCTCGCCCTCGTGAAACACCGGCTTCCAGATATGGATATCGGGCGAATGGGTCGCCACGTTGCCAGCGTATGAGTCGTTGGTGATGCAGATGTCCCCTTGCTGATAACTGTCGATCAACGCCAGCACCGGGCCGTAATCGATGCCGCTGTACCAGGGCGCACCAAAGCTGCGCGGGGAGGCAAAAGCCAGGCCGCTGCGGCTGACAATCTGGCAGGAGAAATCTTCGGTCTCTTTCACAAAGGTGGAGTGGGCGGTGCGCATCAGGGTAAAGGCCATCGCATCCGCCGCTGCCGCGCAGTAGTTAGCCAGAATTTGCAGGTTACGACCATCAATTGCCATGCTGAGTAGCCTCCAGCGAAGTGATAAGAAGATTGCCGAAGCGGTCAACGTCCACCACCATGCCGGGCGGGACGCAGGTGGTGCAGTCATCCTGCAGCACGATAGCCGGGCCGGCAAAGTGATGTCCGGCCGCCAGCGACGCCCGTGACACCACATCCACCTGCCACCATCGTCCATCCAGCCAGGCTTCCACCTGCCTCAGCATCTCAACCGGCGCGCTGGCCTCAGGCAGCAGTACCATCTGCGGTTTTGGCGTGGGGGACGCTATCACCAGCCGCAGGGCGATAAGCTGCACCGCCGCAATGGGATCGTGATGGCCGAACAGCCGGTGATGGTGCGCTTGAAAAGCGGCTTTCACCGCGTCGGTATCACCCTGCATCAGGGGTTCTGGCTCAAGCGCGACATCAATTTCAAAGGACTGCCCGCGATAGCGCATTTCCGCAGAGAAGCTCAGCGTGCGGGGGAGCCCCGTGCCATATTCCCGCTCCAGCCAGCTTTCGGCTTCCTGTTGAAGCAGAGTGGCTTTTTCCGTGAGTTCATCCGCCACGTCAGGCGTCAGATCGCAGTACAGGGTGCTGATAAAATCATTTTTCAGATCCGCCACCAGCCCGCCCAGCGCCGAGAGCACGCCCGGCGTCGGCGGCACCACCACGCCTTTCATATTCAGTTCGCGGGCGAGGAAGCAGCCCATCATCGGCCCTGCGCCGCCAAAGGCTAGGAACCAGAATTCGCGCGGGTCCAGGCCAAAGCGGGAGAGCAGCCCGCTGGTGTCGCTGTACATACTGGAGACGGCCAGCGCGATAATATTTTCCGCTGCTTCCTCCATCGCGATGCCGAGCGGATCGGCCAGCACCTTCACCGCCGCCCGCGCGGCAGCCACATCCACCTGCACCGCGTTGTAGCCCAGGTCGCCATGCCCAATCAGTCCGCAGGCGGCAAACGCATCCGTGGCCGTGGCCTGAGTGCCGCCCCGGCGGAAGCAGACCGGGCCTGGCAAAGAACCGGCGCTGTCGGGACCGACCTGTAACACGCCCAGCGCATCAATCCACGCCAGCGATCCCCCGCCCTGCCCGACCGAGGTCACCGATACCGAGGGAATATAGATCGGAAACTCACCGATAATTTCCCCGGTGCCATACTCCGGCCTGCCGTTGACGATCACCGCCACATCGGCGCTGGTGCCGCCAATGTCCAGGCTCAGCAGTTTTTCAAAGCCGCAGGTCTGCGCCAGATAGCTGGCCCCGATCACCCCGGAGGCGGTGCCGGAAAGCACCATCTGTACGCATTCTGCTTTGGCCTGCTCCACGCTCATCACCCCGCCGTTGGATTTGGTGATGCGTGGCGGCACGGTGACGCCCATCCCCAGCAGCGCCCGTTCAAACGAGTGCAGATAGTGGATCACCTGCGGCTGGACATAGGCGTTGATCACCGCCGTGATGGTGCGTTCATACTCACGAATAATCGGCCAGATTTCCGCCGAGCAGGAGATCAGCAACTCCGGCGCAACCTCATTAATAATCTCGCGCACCGCCTGTTCATTACTGCCGTTGCGGTAGCTGTGCAGCAGCGACACCACTATCCCGACGCAGCCTGCGGCACGGGCGTTCTCTACCGCCGCAAGCACGCTTTCCCGCTCCGGAGCTTTCAGCACTTTGCCATCCCGATCGGTACGTTCTGCAATGGCAAACACACGATCGCGGGAGATCAGCGGCACCGGTCGCCGTGAGAAAAGATCGTGAATATGGGGGATTTTCAGCCTTGCCAGCTCCAGCACATCGCCAAAGCCTTCGGTGGTGAACAGCGCCAGCTTCACCCCTTTGCGCTGGATCACCGCGTTCACGCCCACCGTGGTGCCATGCGTGAAGTAAGTTATCTCCTGCGGATTGATGCCGTCACGCTGCTGGAACGCGCTCAGGCCGGTCAGTGATTTCGCTACCCGGACTGTCAGGTCTGGAGAGGACTTTCAGGGTGCGCAGCGTATTGTCCCGCTCATCCAGCACCGCGAAATCGGTAAAGGACCCCCCAATATCTACCCCCACGCGCCAGCTCATCAGCGATCCTCCCTTGCAGGCCGCACAAATTCCATCAGCCTTTGCGGTTCGGCCACCGGCTGCCAGCCAGCCCGGCGGTAAAGTTCATGGGCATCTTCGGTTGCCAGCATCCAGCGCTTTACGCCAGTCAGTTCAGGATGTTCCGTCACGCATTCGGCAAACCAGCGACCCAGCCCTTTCCCCCGGTGCGCTTGTGCCACAATCACGTCGCTGAGGTAGGCAAACCGGCAATAGTCGGTAATCAACCGGCCAAAACCAATCTGCTGCTGGTGGTGGTAAAGCCCGAACAGCAACGAACCCGCCAGCGAACGGAGCGTGGTCTCACGGCTCTGGCCTTTAGCCCAGTAAGTGTGTGCGGAAAGCTGCTGGTGAACCCAGTCAACGTCGATTAAATCCGGGTCGGTACTTAACAGAAAATCACCACGCTGCCAGCTGGCCAGACGGGGAACAAACGGCGGGATCATGGGCGCTCCTGACTTAATTTATCGCGGAATAACACGAGTTTAGGGCGAGTCAGTTCGCGGGGGGAACAATCTGCGCCACGCAACAGCGTATTTACCGCGAATTAAAAGGCTGAAAGAAATTTTCTGCCGGGCAGCTTAAGGGACGCAGACGTAGAGGGTTTGACCTTTCAGACAGCTGACGAACCCTGAAGCGATGGGAGCCTGTGCCTTGAGCAAAGCATCACGGGCCACGGACGGCCCGTGCTGAGCTGCCAGGGAGGGCGCTTTTTGCGTCTTTGTGCGAGGCACAGGCTCCCTGAGCCTGCTCTTTGCAAATCGCTTTACCTCTGTCGCGCGATATTCAGTACTCAACCTGAGTATGGCGGGAAATCAGCGAGCGCAGGGGCACGCTGCTTTTCATGATCGGGGATTTGATCACGATATAGCTGAAGTATTTATCAATGCCGACTTTGGCATCCAGCAGGTTCTCAATCACTTCCTGATAATGCTCAATGCTGCGGGTGATAAAGCGCAGCAGGTAATCGTAGCCGCCGGTGATCAGATGGCATTCCATCAGCTCATCCACTTCGCGGATTGCGCCTTCAAAACGCATAAAATCTTCACGACGGTGGCCGGCCAGGGTCACTTCCGTAAATACGGTGACCGAGTCAGTGATTTTAGTCAGATTGATATGGGCTTCATAGCCGGTGATAAAACCGGCGGTTTCCAGACGCTTTACGCGCTGAAGGCAGGGGCTGGGAGAGAGACCAACGGCATCGGCCAGGTTCACATTGCTGATGCGGCCATCTTTTTGCAGCTGCACCAGAATGTTGATATCGATACGATCCAGTTTCATTAAGCCGTTCATAGCACCCCTCATGATCTAAAAACCGATAGGATGGTATAGCACGCTTTCCGCCAGCGACGCCAGCGATTTACCGGGCCATACCTTCCTGCGGCATAATCAATAACCGTAATAATATCAATGAGGAAGCAAAGATCAGCCGAGCCTTCCGGTGGCGCGCGCCAGAGCAATATCAATAATATGCAGCGCCTCTTCCAGCTGGGAATCGCTGGTCACCAGCGGCGCCAGGAAACGGATGGTGCTGCGCTGGACACCACATTTGATCAGCAACAGCCCTTCCTGACAGGCACAGTCGAGAATTTTCTGCGTCAGCGCGGCATCCGGCTTGCCGGTTTCAAAGTCGATGATCTCCATCGCCCGCATAAAGCCAATGCCGCGCACGTCACCGATACAGGCGTATTTGTCGGCCAGTTGCTCCAGCCTGGCTTTTAGCTGATCGCCCAATTGGTTAGCGCGTTCCAGCAAATTCGTGTGTTCCAGCAGATCCAGTACCGCCAGCGAAGCCGCACAGGCCAGCGCGTTGCCGCCGTAAGTGCCGCCCAGGCCACCGGGCGTTGGCGCCTCCATCATCTCCGCTTTACCCACCACGCCTGAGATTGGCAGACCGCCGCCCAGGCTTTTGGCTACGGTGATCAGATCGGGCTGGATGCCGGTGTGCTGGAAGCCGAACATTTTGCCGGTGCGGCCAAAACCGGTCTGAACTTCATCACAAATCAGCACTATGCCATGCCGCGTGGTGATCTCACGCAGCGCCTGCATAAACGCCGGGGATGCAGGCAGGAAGCCACCATCGCCCTGCACCGGTTCGATAATGATCGCCGCAACGCGTTCGGGCAGGATCTGCACGGCAAACAGCGTATCCAGCGCTTTTAAGCAGTCCGCTTCCGAAATCCCCTGGAACGCATTGGGGAAAGGCACGCGATAAATATCGCCGGGAAAAGGACCAAAATTCTGTTTATAAGGCTGGCTCATACCGGTCAGCGTACAGCCTAATAATGTCCGGCCATGAAACGCGCCGTCAAAGGCAATAATGCCGGATCGGTTAGTGTAAGAGCGGGCAATTTTCACCGCGTTTTCTACCGCTTCGGCCCCGCTGGTGAAGAAGACGCTTTTATATTTCTCTCCTGCTCCCACCAGCTTATTCAGCCGCTTTGCCAGTTCGATATAGGCCGGATAGGCCGCCACCTGAAAACAGGCGTGAGAAACCTGCTGTAACTGCTCCGTCACCGCGTTAATCACCGCCGGATGGCTGTGCCCGACGTTCAGCACGCCGATACCTGCGACAAAATCTAAATAGCGGTTGCCCTCCACATCCCAGACTTCCGAACCTTTACCTTTGGCGATGACGACAGGGTGCGCGGTGACTATGCCGCGGGGAATATGCTCGTCACGAGCATCAAGAAATAACGCGTTATCCGAAAATGTCTGCTGCTCAGCCAGTAAATTGTGCATCTCTCTCCTCATCGGTATGACATTTATGGGTCAAGTATCGCAATAAGCCTGTTGATCCTGCTGCCGTAATAGCGCCGGCAGCAGCATTAACTGTTGAAAAGCGGGACAATCCGACGCTTATATTTTCGCGCTGAGCGTGCCGCGCACCACTTCGCAGAACCAGCTGATGCCATAAGGGATGACGTCGTCATTGAAGTCGTAGGCGGAATGGTGCAGCGGGCGGCTCTGTGCCGAGCCCAGCCACAGATAGGCACCGGGCACCGCCTGCAACATAAAGGAGAAGTCTTCGGAGGTCAGTGCGGGTTTGGGTGCCTCAGCGGTTTTCAGCCCGGCACGTTCTGCTGCAAGCAAGGCAAGGCTTGCCTGCTGTGCGCTGTTGACGGTAGCGGGATAGTAGCGGTTGTAGACCACTTCCGCCTGAAGCCCCTGGGCTGCCGTGACGTGTTCGGCCATTTCGCGCAGGCGTTTTTCAATCACATCCTGTACCGCCGGACTGAAAGTGCGCACCGTGCCGGTGAGGGTAGCCTGGGCCGGGATCATATTGTGCGAGAAGCCGCCGTTGATACGGGTTACCGTCAGCAGGGCGGGCTCACACGGGTCCACGGCACGCGCCACGATGGTGTTGAGTTGCACCACCAGTTCGCTGGTGGCCAGCAGCGTGTCCGGGCTGAGGTGCGGCTGCGCGGCATGGCCGCCGCCGCCCTTTACGGTGATATCGAAGCGATCTGCCGCTGCCATTATCGGGCCCGGACGGGTCTGGGCTGTCCCCAGCGGCAGCTCCGGCCAGTTATGCACCGCATATACCGCCTCACAGGGAAAGCGGGTAAACAGGCCGTCGTCGATCATCGCCTTCGCCCCTGCCAGCCCCTCTTCCGCTGGCTGAAAGATAAAGACCACGGTGCCATCAAAATCGCGTGAGTGTGCCAGCGCTTCTGCGGCCCCCAGCAGCATAGTGGTATGGCCGTCATGCCCGCAGGCGTGGCAGCGTCCGGGCTGCTGGCTTTTCCATGCCTGGCTACCGGCATCGTCCATCGGCAGCGCATCCATATCCGCGCGCAGGCCAATCATCCGGCTGCTGGTGCCGCAGCGCAGCACGCCGACCACACCGGTTTTACCGATCCCCCGGTGGACTTCGATATCCAGCGCGGTAAGAAAATCCGCCACAATTCCGGCGGTACGGTGCTCAGCAAACCCCAGTTCCGGGTTCGCATGCAGGTCACGCCGCAGCGCGACTAAATGGTCCGTGTTCATCTCAGTATCCCCGTTCTCTGTCTACCAGACCGTTCATCTGTTCGCCCTGCTCAAACCGGCGGATGTTCTCCAGCAACGCCTGCACCGCGCTCTCCGGCTGCGTCTGGCTGGCAATGTGCGGCGTCAGCCAGATTGCCGGGTGGCTCCAGAACGGGTGCCCTTCCGGCAGCGGCTCGGGCGTGGTGACGTCGATCACCGCAGCGCTGAGCTGGCCGCTCTCCAGCGCCTCCAGCAGATGCTGCTGGTTCAGGTGTTTACCCCGGCCCACCTGCACCAGTGAAGCGCCCTCTGGTAGCTGGCTGAACAGGGCGTGGTTGAGGATCTCTTCCGTGGCCGCCGTCAGCGGTAGCAGGCAGATCAGGATATCGGTACGGGCCAGAAACGCGCCCAGTTGCGCTTCGCCAGCGTAGCTGTGCACGCCGGGCAGCGTTTTGGCCGAGCGGCTCCAGCCTGCACAGTCAAAGCCCAGCGCTACCAGCGGTTTGAGGGCGGCTTCGCCTAATGCGCCGACGCCCATCACCCCTACCCGACGGCGGGAAGCGATCTGGCCCGGATGTTCGTGCCACACCTGTAGCCGTTGCTGATGCAGATAACGTGGCATATCACGGTGCAACCCCAGCACGGCAAAGGTGACATATTCCACCATCCCGCTGGTGAGGCCAGGTTCAATCATCCGCACTACCGGCAGTTCCGGCGGCAGGCTGGCGTAATCAAACTGATCCGCTCCGGCACCGACAGAGAACAGCACTTTGAGATTGGGAAACTTCCCGAGGATGTTCTCCGGCGGCTGCCAGGCCACCAGGTAGTCCACCTCTTCGGGATTACCGGTGTCGGGCCACTGGCGGAAGGTCGCTTCCGGGGCCAGCTTAGCCAGCAGTTCAGCCCAGACCCGGCCCCGTTCGGCTGAGGATTTATAGACAATATTCATCAGGCCATCGCCTGCGACATCAGACCGAAAGTTTTCATGCCCGCAGGCTGCCACGGCGTGCCTTTATACATGGTGACGGGGGCATCAACCTGTGGCAGGCCCAGCGTGTTGAGCCAGTCGCCCAGGCCGCATTCGTTGTCAGTATCAATACGCACAAACTCTCCCTGTAAACCGGCTAGCAGCGCGGTGACCAGCACTTTGGCACGATCCAGATCGCGGCAGATAACCGGCCCCACGGCATAGCCATGCCCGAAACGACGCAGGCAGGCAAACCCGACGACCACGCCCTGCTCTTCCAGCAGCAGCGTGCGTTCGGCGCCCTCCACCAGGCTGGCAATCAGCGCCGGACGGTACTGCCCGTGCGCCTGCTGATCCAGCTCCGTCATCAGCCCGACATCTTTCTGGCTGGCCGGACGCAGAAGCTGCCCCTGCTCCGGTGCCAGCGGGATCACCTCGCCCAGCTCACGGCACTGGTGCTGCTCAATAAACCCGGTAGCGACAAAGCCCAGCTTTTCGTACAGCGGCTTGCCCATTGCTGTGGCGTGCAGCCGCACGTTGGATCCTTCCAGCTTCTGTAGCATCGTCTGCATCAGCTGTTTGCCAATCCCTTTGCCCTGCGCCTGGTCCGCAACAATGACCAGGCCCAGTGAGGCATAATCATGGCCCCAGCGCCAGAAGATGGCCGTACCCAGCAGCTCCCCTTCGTGCTCGGCAACCACGCCTTCACCCAGTTGCAGAGCCTGCTGCCAGTCCGCCAGCCGGTGCGGCCATTTCAGCTGCTGTGTTAAAGCAAAAGCCTGTTCAAGGTGCCTTTCCTGCATTGCCGTAATCTGAATCGTCATGCTTTTCTCCTTTCCATCCTGTCCGGTCAGCTAAAGCGCAATGTCGCTGGATTCATGTTCGTCCAGCCAGCCCTGGCGCAGTTCCGGTACGGCGCGCTTCAGGCGTTCGTAATAGAGTTCTGTCGAAGGTTTGTCATAATCGGCGCGGCTGACCTGGGTCACCATCCGGCCATTCTGCACCACGATAATGTCGTCACAGACCGAGCGCACCGCGTGCAAATCGTGGCTGATAAACATAACAGAAAGCCCCAGCTCGCGGCGCAGCTCGGTAATTAAATCCAGCACCGCCGCAGCCACCACCGTATCCAGCGCGGAGGTCACTTCGTCACACAGGATCAGGTCCGGTTCGGCTGCCAGCGCACGGGCAAGATTCACGCGTTGCTTCTGCCCGCCGGAAAGCGCCCAGGGGCGACGCCACAGCACGTTGCGCGGTAGCCTGACCAGATCCAGCAGCTGAAACAGCCGTTTTTCCAGCGCCGCGCCGCGCAGCCCGTGGAACAACTTCAGCGGACGGCTGAGGATAGTGGCGACGTTGTGCGCCGGATTCAGCGCCGTATCGGCCATCTGGAATACATACTGGATGCGGCGCAGTTCGTTCTCCGGCCGCTTGAGCATATCCGCCGCAATATAGTGGCCGTTAAACAGGATGTGGCCGCTGGAGGGGGCATTCATTCCGGCAATCACATGGGCCAGCGTGGTTTTGCCCGACCCGGATTCGCCGATGATGCCGATTGCCTGACCGCGCCAGAGTTTGAAGTTAATGTCTGAGAGAATGGGGATTTTCGGCTGCCCCTGGCTGTCCAGCGGGCCATAGCCAGCCGAGAGATCGCGCACTTCCAGCATCGGCTGTACGCTCTCATCGGGCGTTATCCACGGACTGGGACGCTGCTTAAGTTTTGCCGCCTCCAGCAGCAGATGGCTGTATTCCGCCTGCGGCGCACGAAGCAGCGCTTCAGTGGTGCCATATTCGGCAATCCTGCCCTTCAGCAGCACCAGAATGCGGTCGGCCATCTGCGCTACTACGGCCAGATCGTGGCTGACGTAGATGGCGGTCATGCCGCGCTGGCGTACCACGCGACGAAACACTTTCAGCACTTCCACCTGAGTAGTGACATCCAGCGCGGTGGTAGGCTCATCCAGGATCACCACTTCGGGATCGCTGATCAGCGCCATCGCCGTCATCAGGCGCTGCAACTGCCCGCCAGAGACCTGATGGGGATAGCGTTTGCCGATGGTGTCGGGATTGGGCAGCGCCAGCTCGCGGAATAAAATCACCGCTTTCTTTTCCGCTTCCGCCCGGCTCATGATGCCGTGGATCACCACCGGCTCCACCACCTGGTCCATGATTTTCATCGCCGGATTAAAGGAGGCGGCGGCACTCTGGGCGATATAGGCCACTTTGTTGCCGCGAAACGCACACTGCTGTTGGGGCGTCAGCGCGGTGACATCCGTTCCGGCAATATGGATGCTGCCTTCGGCAATGTGACAGCCGTGGCGGGCATACCCCATCAACGCCAGCGCGATGGTGGTTTTGCCAGAGCCGGACTCGCCAATCAGCGCCAGCACTTCGCCTTTTTGCACGGTAAAACGAATATCGGAAACCAGCGGGATCTCATGGCCATCTTCAGCGTGGGCGATCACCCGTAAATTTTCTACCGCCACAACCGGGCTGGCACTGTGTGGTGTCACGTTCATGCTACCCCCTTCGCCGGGCTGATGGGACGCATCGCCTGAAGGCTGTCGATAAACAGGTTGGCACCGATAGTCAGGCTGGCAATGGCCAGCGCAGGCATCAGCACCGCCGGAGAGCCATCAAACAGCCCCTGCAGATTTTCACGCACTAAGGTGCCCCAGTCGGCATAAGGTGGCTGCACGCCCAGGCCGAGGAAGCTCAAACCGCTGAGCAGCAGCACAATGTAGACAAAGCGCAGACCAAAATCGGTCAGCATCGGGTGCAGCATATTGGGCAGAATATCGTGAATGGCGATGTAAAAGCGGCTCTCGCCACGCAGGCGGGAAGCGCGCACGTAATCCATTGAACGCAGGCTGGAGGCCATGGCATAGGCGATACGGTAAGCGCCAGGCCAGTAGGTAAAGACGGCGGTGACCACCAGCATCGGCAGCGAGGAACCAAATACCGCCACAATCATCAGCGCCAGGATTTTGCCCGGCAGCACCAGCAGCGCATCGTTGACGCGGCCCAGGATCTCTTCCAGCCAGCGCCCGGCCACGGCGGCCATCAGGGCCAGCAGCGTGCCGGTCAGGCTGGCCAATACCGCCGCGCCCAGCGCCAGACCGATTGAGTAGCGCGCACCAAACAGAATGCGGCTGAGCATATCCCGGCCCAGATAATCGGTGCCGAACCAGAACTCCTTGCTGATGCCGCCCAGCATCGGCCCCACGCCGATATCTTCAAGCTTGTAAGGTGCCAGCGCGACGCCAAACACCGCCAGAAAGATCCAGACCAGAGTGATCAGCAGACCGGCGCGGCCGCTGACCGTGAGGGATAAAAAGAAGCGCCAGGGTAACGTGAGTGCGTTCATCAGCCCCTCCATTTAGGATTGAATGCGATGGTGAGGATATCTGCCATCAGCAGCAGCACCAGGTAGCACACCGCAAACACCATCACGCAGAGCTGCACTACCGGCAGGTCGCGGTTGCTGACGGCATCCACCAGCTGGCTTGCCAGCCCCGGATAGCTGAAGATGCTTTCGATAATGATCACCCCGCCGAACAGGTAAGAGAGGCTCAGCGAAATGGCGTTGGCGATAGGCCCTACGGCATTAGGCAGCGCATGACGCAGTATGGCGCGCAGCGGTGAGACGCCTTTCAGCAGCGTCATCTCCAGATAAGGGCTTTCCATCTGATTTATCAGCGCCGAGCGGGTCATGCGCGCCATCTGGGCCACCAGCACGCAGCACAGGGTTAACACCGGCAGCGCGTAGGCTTTGAGGTAGCTGAGGATATCCGGGGCGGGTGTGCCCAGCGACATCGCAGGAACCCAGTGCAGCTTCACGGCAAACACAATCACCGCAATGGTCGCTACCAGAAATTCCGGGACGGCAACCACAGCCATGGTGCCGACCATCAGGCCGCGATCGAACAGCGATCCCCGCTTCATCGCCGCCGTAAGGCCAATCATCAGCGCCAGCGGCACGGAGACCAGGGTGGTGATCCCCGCCAGTTCAAAGGTGGCGGGAATACGCTGGGCCACCAGTTGAGAAACCGGCAGATGGCTGGCGAACGAGGTGCCGAAGTCGCCGTGCAGCATGCCGCCCAGCCAGCTCAGATAGCGCATCAGCAGCGGCTTATCCAGCCCCAGCTGCTGGCGTAACGCCGCCACCGTTTCCGGCGTGGCGTTCTGCCCCAGCATCATCTGCGCGGCATCGCCGGGCAGCATACTGGTGACAAAAAACACCAGCGCCGAGACAATCAGCAGCGTCAGCATGCCGGCACCGCAGCGCCGGGCAATCAGGAAGAGCATGTAACGGTTCATCGGCATTCTCCTTATCAGGAAGCGAGCCAGGCAAACTCGTGGAAGCGATAGCCCATCATCATGCCCGATGGCCAGGCTTCCACCCCTTTCACCTTGCTGCTGTGTCCGTCCAGCGAGCTGATGAAGGTGGGGATGATCGTGCCGCAGTGATCGTAAATCAGCTTCTGCATGTCGCCATACATCTGCTTGCGTTTGCCCTGGTCACTTTCGCCACGCGCCGCCAGCACCAGCTGGTCAAACTGGGGGTTTTTCCAGCCGGACTCGTTGTTAGGCGCGTCGGACAGATAGAACTGTGAGAGCAGCAGATCGATAGTGGGACGGGGGTTGATTGAGCCGTAGCCCACCGGATCTTTGGTCCAGTGGGTTGACCAGTAGCCGTCATAAGGAACGCGACGGACGTTGAAATTCATTCCGGCGGAGCGGCCCAGTTGCTGAATCAGCTGCCCTCCCTCTACCGACCCTTCAATGTTCTGGGTAGTGATGATTTCAGCCGAAGCTCCGGCCATGCCGGCTTTCTTGATGTGGTATTTGGCCTTTTCAATATCCAGCGGGCGCTGCGGCAGATCCTTGTTGTACATCGGATGCCACGGCGGCACCGGCGTATCGTTGGCTACCTGACCAAAGCCCTGCATCACGGTCTTCACCATCATTTCGCGCGGCTGGAGGTATTTCATCGCCAGCACAAAATCTTCGTTGCTGCCCGGCTTCATGTCGGTGCGGATAATCAGGTTGGTGTACATGCCGGATTTGCTTTCCAGCACGCCAAACTGACCGGACTGACGCAGGCGCTTCACATCGTTTGAGGTCAGGGTTGCCACAATATGCAGGTCGCCGGACATCAGGGCGTTAACGCGCGCGGCCTGATCGGTCACCCCCATCAGCTCCACTTCATCCAGATGCGGCAGGCCTGGCTTCCAGTAATTCGGGTTTTTCACCCCTACGGTGCTGACGCCAGGGTTAAAGGCTTTCATTTTGTATGGCCCGGTGCCCACGCCTTTGCTGAAATCTTTGGTGCCGTCCTGAACGATCAGGAACGGGCTGGTCGCCAGTACGGTCGGAATATCAAAATTAGGCTGAGTCAGTACCAGGGTCAGTTCGGTGGGGCTGGCTGCGGTCAGGCTGCTGAACTGCTTAGCCTGACTGATGGCCACAGAGGCCACTGCCGGATCTTTGTGGCGGGTAAGGGAGTAAATCACGTCCTGGGTGGTCAGGGCCTTGCCATCGTGGAAAGTGACGCCCGGACGCAGTTTGATCTGCCAGGTGATGCCATCGCTGCTTTCAATGGATTCTGCCAGCGCCGGTTTGGCGGCCAGGGATTTATCCAGCTCGGTCAGGCCGCTGTAGAACATAAACTGACGACAGTAGTCGCCGCTGTTGCTGCCTTTGGCCGGGTCCAGCGTATCGGTGGCGGAAGCGTTCGCCACGGCAGCGCGCATTTTGCCGCCCTTTACCGGGTTTTCAGCGGCAAAGCTCATCTCCGGAAAACCGATCAGGCCGGTGCTCATCACCGCGCCTGCCGAGAGCAGTTTCATCATCCCGCGTCGGGTGATCGACACATCATTAATGGCCTGCGTTAAAGATGGGGTAACACGGCTAAATTCTTTGCGAAATTTACTCATCTGCACACCCTCAAAATCGAACGTTAAACTCAGGAGAGCCGATCCTTAGCCTTGTAATACAAGCCCGCAACGGGCAGAAACCAGGGTTTTCCAAAATAGCCGGGGACGGCTGGCCAGCTTTCACGCTGCCAGGGATTTTCACTGCTTTTTTCTGCCACCAGGTCCGCCATTACCCGCCCCATCCACACCGACATCTGTGTGCCGTGGCCGCTGTAGCCCAGCGAGTAGAACACCCCTTCATGCTCGCCTGCGTGCGGCAGACGATCGGCGGTCATATCCACCAGGCCGCCCCAGCAGTAGTCAATACTGGCCTGCGACAGCGAAGGGAAAATTTTGCTCAGACCGGCCTGCAGGATTTTGCCGCTGCGGGCGTCGGAAGTCGGGCTGCTGACCGCGAACCGGGCACGGCCACCAAACACCAGGCGGTTATCTGCGGTGGTGCGGAAATAGTTGCCGATATTCAGAGAGGTGACGCAGGTGCGGTTTTGCGGCATCAGCCCGCGCAACTTTTCTGCATCCAGCGGTTCGGTGACCACAATAAAGCTGCCCACCGGAATGATGCGGCGCTGATACCACTCAAACGGGCCGACGTTGGAGCAGCCGGTCGCCATCAGCACTTTATCTGCCAGGATCTCGCCTCTGGCGGTGCCAACGCGGTGACGGTAGCCGTTGAGACGGGTCAGGCTGGTGACGGGCGTGTGTTCGAAAATCACCGCACCGCTCCTGGCTGCGGCCTCCGCCAGACCGATACCAAATTTGCCCATATGCATCTGGCCGCCGCGCTTCTGGATCAGGCCGCCGTGGAAAGCATCGGAATCAATTTCACGGCGGATCTCATCAGCACCCACCAGCTCAACATCCTGATCCACCGTGCTGCGAAGCGCCTCGTAAGTCGCCCTCAGTGAGGCAAAATGGGAGGCTTTGCTTGCCAGCTTAATTTTGCCGCAGCGCAGAAAATCACAGGCAATCTGTTCCTGCTCTACCAGGCTCTGCACGTAGTCCACCGCATCGGCGAAGGCCTGATAATAACGGCTGGCCTGCTCAACGCCCTGGCTGGCAATCAGCGAGGCGAAGTTCTGCGATACGCCGGTGTTACAGTGCCCGCCGTTACGGGCCGAAGCCTGACTCATCACTTCAGCCGCTTCCAGCACCACTACCTTCAGCCCGCTGCGCGCCAGGTTTAACGCCGCCGAAATACCGGTAAACCCGCCGCCTATCACCACCACATCCGTGGTGGCAGGCAGATCGCCCTGTGCTGCCCCGGTAAACACCGGGGCTGTTGCCTGCCAGAAAGATTCCAGTTTCATCGCCTGCTCCTGGGGTTAAAGCCCCACAACGCCCGGAAGGCTATCAACACCGGTGATTTCGGTGTAACCGTAGGCAGGATTGCCCGGACCATGCCCCCGGTTGACGAACACTTTATGGGTGATCCCAAGGTCGTAAGCGGTCATCAGGTCGTAGCGAAGGCTGCTGGAGACGTGAAGGATCTCTTCCGGTCCGCAGTTCAGCTTGCTGAGCATGTATTCAAACCCTTTCATCTGCGGCTTGTAAGCACCGACTTCTTCCGCCGTGATGGTCATATGGACAGGCGCGCCAAGCCGGGGAAGGTGATTTTTAATCAGCTCATCTGTGGAGTTGGTCAGCAGCACCAGCGGGAACTCTTTAGCCACTGCAGCCAGCCCTGCCGGGACATCAGGATGGGGTCCCCAGGTGGCGCAGGCGGTCATGATGGCGGCGCAATCTTCATCGGTGCACTCAACGCCCCATTTGTTGCAGGTGCGGTAGAGCGCGTTGCCCACCACCTGCGGATAGAGCTTGAACGCGCCCAGCACTTCATCCATGCGGTAGCTGGAGAAGTCGTCGGTGAAGGCCTGCATTTTTTCCGGGCTGACCCGGTTGGCAAACTGCTTAGCTGCCGCGCCGGCCATATCGAAGTTGATCAGGGTGCCGTAACAGTCAAAGGTAATGTACTTCGGTTTAAACACAGCCATGACGCATCCTCTTGTGACTTGTTGAGTGGGGTTTAAAAATCGATCAGTACGCTTTTGTAACGCTGGCAGGCCTCAAACGCCTGACGGCCTAAATCTTTGCCAATGCCGGATCCGTGGAAGCCGCCGGTGGGGATAATAAAGTCGCCGGAGCGGCCATAGCGGTTGATCCAGACGGTGCCCGCCGCAATGCCCCGCATCGCCCGCATTGCCCGGTCAATATTTTTGGTGTGTACCCCGGCGCAGAGGCCGTAGGTCGGATGGGAAGCGAGCGCCAGCCCCTCCTGCTCTTCATCAAAGATTTGTACGGTCAGTACCGGGCCAAAAATCTCCTCCTGCACGGCCGGGCTTTCTGCTGAGACATTGGCCAGCAGGGTTGGCTGCCAGAAGTAGCCTTCACCGGTGCCTTCAAAACGTTTGCCACCCACCAGAATTTCTCCGCCCTGCTGCCAGGCCGCCTCGACAACCTGCTGAACCTTGCCGGCCTGGCGGCGATCGATCATCGGCGCATAGCGGCTGTTTTCATCCCAGGTGACCCCAGGACGGAAGCCTTTGCAGAGTTCTGTCAGCGCGGTAATCAGCGCATCGGCAATGCCGCGCTGCACGATCAGCCGCGTGCCTGCCACGCAGGCCTGGCCACCATTGGCGGTGAAGCCGCGCAGGATACGCCCTGCAACTTCGGCCACGTCACCGGCATCATCAAACACCAGTTGAGGACTTTTACCGCCCAGTTCCAGCGTCACCGGTTTCATGCCGTTGAAGGCGGCGTCGCTCATGATCCTTGCCCCGGTCAGCGTGGAGCCGGTGAACGACACTTTGCGGATCAGCGGGTGCGCCACCAGCGCACTGCCGGTTACTGCCCCACTCCCCTGAACGATATTGAGCACGCCAGCGGGCAAGCCAGCCTGCACGGCCAGCTCCGCCATGCGCACCGTGGAGTAAGGGGTCAGTTCGGATGGTTTCAGCACCACTGCATTGCCTGCTGCCAGCGCCGGGCCGCATTTCCAGGAAGCCATCGACAGCGGGAAGTTCCAGGGGGTGATAGCGCCGATTACGCCATAAGGTTCCGGCACCAGCATGCCGAGGCTGGCATCACGCGTGGGTAACACATCGCCGCTGTATTTGTCGGCACACTCGGCATAGAAGCGGATGGCTTCAGCGGTAAACGGGATTTCGTGATTGACCACATCGTGGATCGGGCGGGTGGAGGCTAACGCCTCAAGCCGGGCGAGTTGTTGGTCAGATTCGATCAGGTCGGCCCAGCGTTTCAAAACGGCTCCGCGCTGGCGTGGTGGGCAACTGGCCCAGCCGCTCTCCTTAACGGCCCTGTCGGCCAGGGTGACGGTTTCATCCACCAGGGCGGCGCTGGCCTCAACCAGTTCGCCCGCTGGCAAACCATCTGAAGGACGTTTGACTAAAAACTGGCTGCCGGAACCTGTGCGGTGTTGACCGTTAATATAGTGGCCTGCTGGCAGAGAAACTTTTTTGGGATCAAAACTCAACATGGGAAAATCCTTATATTTACCGGGTCCGGAAAATAAGCCCCGCCAGCGTTTTAAGTAGTCTGCTAACGATTATTCTGCGTGGTGTTGTTTATCGCCTTATTCACTTAATGCAGAAAGTATGCCAGCCAGTGAAAAAATAAAAATGCGTAAAAACCGGCGTAAAGAAATTTTATGCCGTAATCATGTGGCAAAATTCGCCGATCCGTTGCCGGTGTAAATTCATGATTTACATCACATTATAAACGCACCATCTCAGGGCGATAAGTTATCATGCTGCACCAGGGTGGAGAATGACCGCAGAATATGTTGGAGGGCGGAAATAAAAAAACGCCCTCTCAGAAAATGAGTCAGGGCGTTTTTATGCGGGAGAAACGCTTATTTTTTCAGCTCAAGCTACCGAAATGCATGGCTTTAATTTCCAGATATTCATCCAGGCCATGATGCGATCCTTCGCGTCCCACGCCGGACATTTTAATTCCGCCAAAGGGCGCCACTTCCAGCGAAATAGCGCCGGTATTATGGCCGACCATGCCGAATTCCAGCGCCTCTCCCACTCGCCAGGCCCGGCGGCTGTCTTCGGTAAAGAAGTAAGCACCCAGCCCATAAGGGGTGTCATTGGCCATGCTGATTGCCTGCTCTTCCGTGTCAAAAATAAACAGCGGCGCAACCGGCCCGAAGGTTTCCTCATGGGCGATGCGCATGGCCGCCGTGACGTTGCCCAGTACCGTAGGCGCAACAAACGTGCCCTCCCCCTGGCTGATGCCGCCGGTGAGGATAGTGGCGCCCTGGCTGACCGCATCATCTATATGCGCATTGACCTTGTTGACGGCGGCGGCATTGATCAGCGGCCCGAGGGTGCTGCCTTCTGCAAAGCCATCGGCGACGCGAAGTTTTGCCACCTCTTCCAGCAGTCGTTCTGCAAAGCGGGGATAGATGCCGCGCTGAACCAGGATGCGGTTGGCGCAGACACAGGTCTGGCCGGCGTTGCGGAATTTGCTGATCATTACGCCGCTGACGGCAATTTCCAGGTCGGCATCATCGAAGACGATTAACGGCGCATTGCCGCCAAGTTCCAGGCTCAGGCGTTTGATGCTGTCTGCGCTTTGCTGCATCAGCAGTTGTCCGACACGGGTTGATCCGGTAAAGGAAATTTTACGCACCGTGCGGCTGCCGGTGAGCGCCGCTCCAATGCCCTGGGGTAAGCCTGTGAGCACCTGGATTACCCCGGAAGGGAAACCAGCGCGTTCAGCCAGCACCATCAGCGCCAGGGCTGAGAGCGGCGTGAGTTCCGAGGGTTTAACGATGATTGGGCAGCCAGCCGCCAGCGCGGGGGCAACTTTGCGGGTGATCATCGCAATCGGGAAGTTCCAGGGCGTGATTGCGGCGGCCACGCCAACGGGCTGTTTGATGATCAGGATGCGGCGATCGCCGGTGGGGGCGGGAATCGTTTCGCCATAGATTCGGCGCGCTTCTTCCGCAAACCATTTTACAAAGCTGGCCCCGTAAAGCACTTCGCCTTTGGCTTCCGCCAGCGGTTTGCCCTGTTCGGCGGTCATGATGATCGCCAGATCGTCGGCATTTTCGAGGATTAGCTGGTGCCATTTTTCCAGCAGCAGAGCGCGCTGGGCGTTAGGCGTTTTAGCCCAGCCGTGGCGCACGGCTTCGGCACGGGCGATAGCGCGTTGGGTTTCGGCCTGCTGTAAGGCGGGAATAGTGGCAATCGCCTCTCCTGTAGAGGGGTTGGTTACCGTGAGGGTTTCCCCGTTATCCGCCGACTGCCAGCGGCCATCGAAACAGGCCAGTTGTCGGAGTAAATCTGCATCTTTTAAGCGTTGTGTGAGCATAACATCCCCTTTAGTCGTTGTTTTCACTGTAACGGAAGCAAGGCAATGGATGCTGCGTTATGCGGGGATGCCGCCGGGGGCTGGCGGGGGTTTTGCGGGGGCAAACGAAATTTTATGCTGTTGTGGGGGAGGGGCAAAACCTGAGGTCAAAACCTGAAGTCAAAACCTGAGGTCAAAACCTGAGGTCAAAACCCGCATCGGTGGAAAGGTGTCACCGGGGTGCGGGTTAGCCGGGACGTCGTGAATCCATCCTGGAGACTTCGCAGCCACGTCCATGTGGCTGAGACCCGGCTAACCCGCACCCCGGCGCCCCCTCTTATCTTCTGTGTTGGTGGCGGATAAGGAGAATACACAGGTCAAAATATTCAATGGTTGAGAACTGGCGAGCATCAACCGGTTGTTATTTATCTTCTGCAGAGCCAATCCTGATTGTTACAGACACGGCGCCCTGGTATAGAAACTGGCTAGTATGTTGTAATTACTTTTTCATTTTCTTGTTGCTTACACACTCTTCTCATGTCAGGTTTGACAGATAACTCAATAAGTTAAAGGGATTTGATAATGGCATTATTCGATAGCACAAAGATGAAGTACCCCGGGGCGCTGGCATGGTCAATCGGGGACAATGCAGAGATGGCAAACGAGCTGGCTGGTTTGGTGATAAGAGGGATAAAAACTGCCTCATGCGGTTCTCTTGCCTCTTTTCAGCGTGAAGAATCAGCCCCCAAAGTGGGTAGCTGTAATATTATTCTTAACGGATCTGGGGCGCCTGTGTGTGTTATCAGAATCGTTTCGATGCGTTTGGTACGCTTTTGTGACATCACTGAAGACTTTGCCAGAAAAGAAGGTGAAGGCGATTTAAGCCTTGAATACTGGCGGAATGAACACAAGGCCTTTTTCACCAGGGAAGGCGTTTACTCTGATGACATGGAGCTTGTTGCAGAAGAGTTTGAGCTGACGGAGATTTTATCATCCGCAGGACATTGACTGAGACATCACAGCATCAGCGCCAAATGACTGAGACAACATAACATCAGTACCAATTGATTGAGGCAACACAGCATCAGTTTCAGACGAGCAGTTTGAGCTACTCTCCGATCCTTACGTTTTTCAGCACAGTGTTACATCCGTTTCGGCGCTCTAGCCACCACGCCACCCCCGCCCCAACATCAGAACATGAAGATGACTCATGTTTTGATGAAATTTAATCACTTTTACTCAACTGCTGACTGTGGCATAAAATATGCACGCTGCTAGTTATTAACACTATTAAAAAGACTGAATAACAAAACCATCATTTTGGTAACGCTTAAAAGCAAGAAATTTATTCAGGTCTTATATCAGAAATCAGGATGCCCTATCGCGATGAATAACGAATTCAGATTTACCCTTAAGAGCATTTCTTTCGATGAGAATTATAATCCATCCGGAAATACGCGCATCACTACCAATTTCGCTAATCTGGCCAGAGGGACGAAACGCCAGGAGAATCTGCGCAATGCCTTAAAGATGATCGACGATCGTTTCAATTCACTGGCGCATTGGGACAATCCTACCGGTGAGCGTTATTCTGTTGAACTCAACATCATCTCCGTTGAAATGGATGTTGAAGGCAAGGGGACTACCTTCCCGGTGATTGAAATATTGAAAACAAATATTGTTGATCATAAAACTAACGAACGCATTGAAGGTATCGTAGGGAATAATTTCTCCTCTTACGTGCGGGATTATGACTTTAGCGTTGTGCTGTCAGAGCATAACAGGAATAAATCCGGCTTCAACACCCCGGATGACTTTGGCGATTTGCATGGAAATATTTTTAAATGCTTCGTTAATTCAGACGCGTATAAAGAGAACTTTAGCAAGCAGCCGGTGATATGCCTGAGCGTTTCAAGTAAAAATACCTATCATCGTACTGAATATGAGCATCCTGTATTGGGCGTCGAATATCTGCAGGATGAATATTCCATGACCGATCGTTACTTCCGGAAAATGGGGTTACAGGCTCGCTACTTTATGCCTTCAGGCAGCGTTGCGCCTTTAGCTTTCTATTTTTCTGGCGATTTAATTAATGATTACACCGATCTTGAGCTGGTCAGTACCATCAGCACGATGGAGACTTTCCAGAGGATTTATCGCCCTGAGATTTACAATGCTCATTCAGTAGCAGGAAAAAAATATCAACCCAGCCTGAATCAGCAGGATTATTCATTAACGCAAATTGTTTATGATCGTGAAGAACGTAGCCAGTTGGCTGTTGAGCAGGGAAAGTTCACCGAAGAGCAATTTATCAAGCCATACCGGGCCATTCTTGAGCAATGGTCTGCTAATTACGTTCTTTGATTCACCATAAAAACAAGGTCACCTGTTATGAAAATATTATTACCTACTTCAACTGCGGGCAGCTTACCTAAGCCCTCCTGGCTTGCACAACCTGAGACACTCTGGTCACCCTGGAAACTGCAGGATCAGGAGCTGATTGAGGGCAAACAAGATGCTCTGCGTTTGTGCCTGCAGGATCAACAACAGGCAGGTATTGATATAGTCAGTGATGGCGAGCAAACGCGTCAACATTTTGTCACCACCTTTATTGAGCACCTTAGCGGTGTGGATTTTGAGAAACGCGAAATCGTTAAAATCCGTAATCGCTATGACGCAAGTGTACCGACAGTGGTGGGTGCAGTGTCACGCCAGAAGC
Source organism: Erwinia sp. E_sp_B01_1 (assembly GCF_036865545.1). Classification (NCBI taxonomy): domain Bacteria; kingdom Pseudomonadati; phylum Pseudomonadota; class Gammaproteobacteria; order Enterobacterales; family Erwiniaceae; genus Erwinia; species Erwinia sp. E_sp_B01_1. Next base: position 2,971,685 of record NZ_CP142208.1, read on the forward strand.
CGGTTTTCGTTGAGGATGCTAAATTTTTACGTCAGCAAACCACAAAACCTATTAAATGGGCACTGCCAGGCCCAATGACTATGATAGATACGCTTTATGACAGCCATTATAAAAGTCGCGAAAAATTGGCCTGGGAATTCGCCACAATCCTGAATCAGGAAGCGCGGGAATTAGAAGCTGCTGGTGTCGATATTATTCAGTTTGATGAGCCTGCGTTTAATGTCTTCTTCGATGAAGTCAATGACTGGGGTATTGCCGCATTAGAAAGAGCCGTTGAAGGCCTTAAATGTGAGACGGCTGTGCATATTTGCTACGGTTATGGCATTAAAGCCAATACCGACTGGAAAAAGACGCTGGGATCAGAATGGCGGCAATATGAGGAAATCTTCCCTAAACTGCAAAAATCCAGCATCGATATAATCTCACTGGAGTGCCAAAACTCTCGTGTTCCAATGGAACTTATTGAGCTTATCCGCGGTAAAAAAGTGATGGTTGGCGCTATTGACGTGGCAACCAATACCATTGAGACACCAGAAGAAGTCGCCAGTACATTACGCAAAGCACTGCAGTTTGTAGATGCCGATAAGCTCTATCCTTCCACCAACTGCGGCATGACGCCTTTATCCCGTCATGTAGCTAGAGGTAAGCTCAATGCTTTGAGTGCAGGTGCAGAAATCGTCCGCAGAGAACTTTCGGCTAACTAATTTCGCCTGAAAGCAGAGCAATCAGGAAAACTCAGTCCGGGTGAGCGAGGGGTGCAATCGCTGACCTCCTCCAGCCCTTAGCCGGACTGAGTGATGACCTTTATTCTGCCGGGTTTGCGCCTGACGTTTAGCCCCCAAAGCCTGTCTGCCGGCTACTGTTGTCAGGCGCTATACCGTGTCTCATGCCGGTTTGATGTTCTGATTCATCCGGAAGAGGTTCATCGGGTCATACTTATTCTTAAGTTCCACCAGCCGATTCCAGGTTGCACCGTAAGCAAAAGCGATGCGGTCGGTCTCCTCCTCGGTCAGGAAGTTGATGTAGGCGCCGCTGCTGGCAAAGGGTTGTGATTTAGCAAAGAATTCCCTTGCCCAGGCGATGCAGTGCTCATCCTCAGCGGCTGTCTCCCAGCGACCATGCACATTCATCACGTAGTTGGCATCCCGGTTCGAATAGGCCATTGCTTCAGGCGCTACGCGCGTTGTCTGCCCTCCAATTGTTCCGATGAATATCTCACAATGAGGTGACGGCAATCTGCCGGCGTATTCGATGATGGCATCAATAACGCCATCACTGATTTGCGAGAAGTTGTGCGACTTCCAGTAGTTGCGCGCGCCTTTTGTCAGTAGCGGATCGAATGCCTGCTGCCAGGCGGTATAGGGCTGCACGCCGATATGTTCACCAAGCGCCGTGCCAAACCCGCGCAGCGGCTCAATATGCTTCTTGCCCTCTTCAGGGTCGCCCGCATAGCACAGCGCAAGCGCAACCATCTCTTTCCCGTGAACGTCCTCAGCAAGGAAAGGCAGCGGAGGTGCCTTACGGGTGACCATCCAGACGTTGAGCTCTTCCGGCATGGTGAGGGTAAATCGGGCGAACTGCGAGATCACCTGTTTTGCCTGGTCAAACGGAAAGACGATCAGCCCACTCAATACATCTGGCCCGACGGGATGGAGTTGAAATTCGAAGCGCGTAATCACCCCGAAGTTGCCTCCCCCACCCCGCAGCCCCCAAAAGAGATCTGCATTCTCTGATTCGCTGGCGTGTAGCTGACTGCCATCTGCCGTGACAACATCCGCTGAGAGCAGATTGTCTATGGTCATGCCGTACTTACGACTCAGCCAGCCGAACCCGCCGCCAAGTGTCAGTCCGGCCACACCGGTGGTTGAATTGATGCCCAGAGGCGTGGCAAGACCATGCGCCTGCACTGCGGCATCAAAGTCGGCCAGGGTGCAGCCTGGCTCGACGCTGGCTCTGCGGGTGCCAGGGTCTACTTCCACTCGCTTCATCAGCGAGAGGTCGATCATCAGGCCGTCGTTGCACACGGCATTACCTGCGATGTTGTGACCGCCTCCCCGGATCGAAATAAGGAGATTTTGCGTGCGCCCAAATTCGATGGCCCGGACGACATCCTCTGGCGACGTGCAGCGGGCGATCAACGCGGGTTTGCGGTCGATCATGGCGTTCCAGATCTCTCGCACCTCGTCATAGCCTGTCTCGTCAGGAAGGATCACCTCTCCCTGGAAGTGCGATTTGAACTCGTCGATATCTACATTTATTAACCCCTTCATGATTGTCTCCTGCTTTTGTGAATCCCAGATAATTATGACGGTTTTGCCAAAATACGAGGGTTTTGCGGGGTTATTTTACGAATTTTGTCGACATTGGTCGCAATCATGATCGGTCCAGGGCGCCTCAGTTGAGTCATCATTGCCTGTGGATTCTGGTGACGGATAAATCAGCTTGAACCAGGCCTGTTCGTTAAGAAAAACAGGCGCTCCTGTCCCTGCTCTGTTGCAGTGAATTACCCGCCCCTAACAGAGATTGTCCGGTGAGGTCCACCAAAAGGCCGTTTAGCTCTTTGGGCATAATTAAGGTTTGGTATCTGAAAGAGCTTCGAACCAAAGTGCATTAAGTCAGACAAGGTAATTAACGCGTTTTAATTGAATTTCCCCTGTACAGATTCAGGCATGTGATACAGATCTCCCAAATCCCCTAAGTCAAACTGGTAAATGTAAAATTTTTTTCTACAATTTTATCGAAATGTAAGCCCACCACCCTTTCACCATGTATATCCTGCTGGTATATGGGAAGAATCAGCAGGCCTCTTTGCTTTTTTCGGTAACGAATCTCAATGCTCAAGAGGATACAAATGAAACTTCGACCCCTTAGCCTTATCCTGTGCGGATTATTATCCGCTGGCTCTGCTTTTCCGGTTTTATCTGCTGATGCACCTCCCCACTCACCGCTGATGGCGCAAATTAATAACGGCAACTGGCTGGCGCTTTCTGTCGCTCTGAGTCTGACCTGCGCACAGGCATACGCCCAGTCAGCACCCTTGACCATTACGCATCCGCAAAAGCCCGATCTGCTGAATCAGCTTTCGCCCGACGTGACCATGCCGGAGGCCTATGTTAAGGCCATCGCGCAGCAGGCCTTTATCTGGGGTATCCCATCGTTAACCAGTTTAACCGTCGAATGACTATTACCCAGGCGCCATACCCCGCCCTCAACGGTGGCATGGTACCCCCTTGCTTATGCTTTCCGGAGATGATCATGAAGAAATTAAAAACCGGCATGCTGCTGTTATCACTGGCGCTGACATCCGCAGCCGCCTGGGCTGAGGATGCTTCATCAGGTTCGGCGCAGGCGAACAACCCGCTGGCTAATATGACCGCCTTCAACATGCAGAATTATTATATCGGCGACGTTACGGGTTCCGATAAGGATGCAAATCAATTCTGGTTGCGTTATGCCCAGCCTTTTTCAGTGAATGACAGCCACTGGTTGTTGCGTGCTTCATTGCCGGTTAATACCTACCCCACACCGCCGGAGGGCGGCCATAAAACCGGAACAGGCGATCTTAACCTGTTTACCGCGTGGTTGATTGATACCGGCAATCCGGCCGTGAGCTTTGGATTTGGCCCCCAGCTAACCGCACCCACCGCGTCAGAACATGAGTTAGGAAGCGAGAAATGGTCGGCGGGCCTGGTAAACGTGCTCTTTAACGCCAGTTCGCCCGTGTTTCAGTATGGTTATCTCGCCTCCTGGCAGCACAGCTTTGCCGGAGAAGGCGACCGCAGCGACGTTAATATTGGTGCCTTCCAGCCGTTTGCCTTTTATCAGTTGGGGGGCGGCACGTACCTTCGTTCCGCGCCTATCTGGAATTATAACTTCCAGAATGACAGCTATGGCGTTCCCCTCGGACTGGGTGTGGGACAGGTTATCAAGAGCGGCAAAACCGTTTACAACTTTTTCGTTGAGCCACAGGGCAGCGTCGCGGATCGCGGAGCGGGTCAGCCCCGCTGGCAGATCTTCTTCGGACTGAATCTGCAATTTTTAAATTGAATATAGTGTCGCAATGTTCAGTACGGTCTCTCTGTTCTTGAGCCGGGTGATGATCCCGGCAAAGTTAAGTGCAGACATTTCTGGTGGCAGTGCAGATTCACCTTTAGCCAGCGACCTGGAGTTATAAAATCATATTGCTTAACGGAATAGCCCGGGAAGTCGCTTCGGCATAAGAATGTACCACCAGCCCCATAGATACCCGTTAACATTCACTGGCCTGTACCATTCCCTTGATCAATAAGGCAAAGGCAGTAACAGCTTCAGTTTCGTTCATTCGTCCGCGAGTAAGCGCTACGGACAGCGCTTCGCCCGCTCCGACCAGACCGATGCAACTTTGTTTTAACGACTGGGAAGACATATTTACATGTGGTCTCAGGACTGACACGAACATTGCGACACAGTTGTCCAGAAGTTCCTGGAAAACCGCCACCTTCTCTTCGCTACCTGCCAGGGCCGCACCTACCGCGTGAAACTCGTCCGTTTTATCTGCGGCGCAGTGGACATAGGCACTCGCCAGCATCTGTACAGTTTCCTGCAGGCTTCGCGTAGCGATGCTCATAGCCTCAGTAAACGTTCTGACCCGCTCTGTATCAATCCATCTGTAAAGCTCAATCAACAGCGCCGAACGAGTCGCGAAATGATCATAAACTACAGGTTTCGAAACGCCTGCACACACAGCCAGATGTCCCAGAGTGAGCCGATCAGCATTTTCCTCCCGAACGATCTTGAGCGCGGTGTCCAGAAGCTGTTGTCGTCGTTCTGCCCTGGATAACCTCCGCGCAGCTGAACCGATTACCAGAGAATTGTGTTCTTTCATTATATTTCCCTATCAAACCTACCAAACCTACCAAACCTACCAAACCTACCAAACCTACCAAACCTACCAAAGGTAGCTTATTGCCAAATGTGGTGCTATGCTTCCTACTAATGGTAGCTTACCACATCAACGAGGAATCATGATTATGTCATTCGATCCTGTCTTACTCATGGGCGGCTCAGGTGCTATTGGTCACCAGGCTGTTCGGGCGCTACGCACTACTTATCCTGATATCCCTGTACTTATAGGCGGTCGCGACCTTTTCAAAGCCCAGAAAGCAGCGGCAGAAATCGGAGGTGCAGAGGGTGTTGCAGTCGATACGAACTGCGCAGATCTCGGCCTCGGTGAGCGAAAAATCAGTGCTGTAGTCGTTCTGTATAAAGATCATACTCTCGCCGGACTCCGCTTTGCTCAATCACGTGGCGTACCACACCTGAGTATTTCCTCGGGCGTATTCGAAATAGCTCCGGAAATCGCAAGCTTCATGAATGCTCCGGGGGCGGCGGCAATAACACTTGGCTACGAGTGGCTGGTCGGAGCCACGACGGTTCCTGCACTTCATCTGAGCAAGTCATTCAGCCAGGTACACGAAATTCGTATTGGAGCCCTGGTCGATGAAGAAGATGTCGGCGGTCCTGCGGTCGCAGCGGATTTTGCACATCTCAACCACCTGATGCCAGCGGCTCTGACGCGCCGGGTCGGTGCCTATATGTGGCGCGAAGGCAATGATGCCAGAGCGACGTTCTCAGCGATCGACGGAACTGAAATCGCCGCTACAGGCTTTTCATCGATTGACGTGGTTGGCCTGGCATCGGCAACGGGTGCGGGCAACGTCCAGTTTGACCTGGGCATGGGTATCAGTTCGCGCCGACGTAAAGGCGAAACATTCTCCACTGAAATCATCATTGATATTTCGGGTCTGGACATTGCCGGGCAGGCTCTTCATACCCGACATGCGATAATGCATCCGGGCGGAGCAGCACCGCTGACAGGAATGGGGATTGCACTGCTTATTGAACGCATGGTCGGGCTGGATGGAAAGCCACCGGTTGCGCCGGGCCTGTATTTTCCTTATCAGATTCTGGATGCGGCGCACTATTTAGCGCGACTTAAGCAAGAGGGAGGCCAGCTCATGGAACTGCCATTGTCATCTGTTTCAGGAGCACAGCAATAACCAACAAGTGCATACCCTGAATCACTTAAAAGTGTAACTCTCAGGGTCTGAATGACTCTGAGTTTCTCATGTTCAATTATGGCTTCAGGTTTGAAGCTGTATTTCAATGCAACGGGCTGTCTGCGCACTTAATATGTGGCAAATCCATTTTATGTATTACCCCCTTCCGTGCTTTCCTGTCAGGGTCCTGACAGGCTCTGGTTCTGCATTATCAATTAACGCGTTATGTGAAGGTCATTACCCAGGTAATGATGCAGGCCACAATCGTTGTAAAAGTCAGGGCGATGATAAAGACAATATCTGTAATTTTTTCAAGCAGGTGATTACGGCGAATATTTTTGGTCCTGAGCTGCCAGTAGGAGAGTAAGGTTGCCACTAAATACATGATTACATTCACAGCAAGAAGATCGTCTCCAAGCGTATTTTCCCGCCGGAGAGTGGTTATGACCTGAAAAATGCCAATGACTGTGATGCATACGCCCACCATAACGGCGGAAGCCGTAAACACATGAACACAAATCTCATTATCAAGTTGGCTGCTCTGTTTACTCTCTGACATAAAAACCTCTTTTAAAGAATGATTCACCTTTTAATTTTAAGTTTCGATATCATTTGTTCACTAACCATTCCAGTGTAGCGTAGCTCACTTCCGGGAGCAGCCTGGGATTCCTGTGCGTGAGGTTCTGGCTATGGGCGTAGTCGTGGGCCTCACGCGGGATAACCGACTGACTTACAGACCCAAATCTGACAGGCCTGGATGATCATCCGGACGACGCCCCAGCGGCCAGAAGAATTTGCGCTCGCTTTCTTTGATTGGCATGTCATTGATACAGGCGAAGCGACGCTTCATCAGGCCATCGGCCTCAAACTCCCAGTTTTCATTGCCGTAAGAGCGGAACCAGTTACCTGAATCATCACGCCATTCATAGGCGTAACGGACGGCGATGCGGTTACCGCCGAATGCCCACAGCTCTTTAATAAGGCGGTACTCAAGCTCTTTTTTCCACTTACGGGCAAGGAAGCCTTCCGCCTCTTCACGGTTATTTGCGAACTCGGCACGGTTACGCCATTTAGTATCCAGTGAGTAAGCCAGCGATACTTTTGCAGCATCGCGACTGTTCCAGCCATCTTCAGCCAGTCGAACTTTTTCAATCGCCGATTCAAGAGTAAATGGAGGCAGTGGCGGACGTACTTGTGCATCAGACATGGTAAAACTCCTTTGAATTTTAGTTATGAGTAAAAAATATTTTCACTACTCTGGCCTCAGGAAGAGACCTGTTTCAGCAAAAGCTTCGCCACTTCCCTTGCGTTGTCGGCGGCGCTCCAGTCGCCCATCACATATGCCGTGGTGATAGCCCCCTCCATCAGAATCAGTAGCTGTCTGGCCAAAACTGCCGGGTGTTCAACGTTCAGTTGTTCGGCAAGTTCAAGGGCGTAATTCAGCAATTTCTGTTTATGCATCTTCGCTATCTGGCGAACGGGGTCGTCTGGATCACCAACTTCTCCGGCCGTGTTGATAAACGCACAACCACGGAATCCCGCGGACTCAAACCAGCTCTTCAGAACAGTGAACATATTCAGAATGCGATCCTGAGGCGTTTCGCCTTTATCAGATTCAGTTCTGAACCAGTGCATCCACCGTTCGTCACGCCCATTTAACGCGGCTGCTGCCACGTCCTCTTTGTTCGCGAAATGGCGATAAATACTTTTCCTTGCGACTCCTGAGGTCTTAACCAGAAGCTCCATGCCGGTGGCGTGAATGCCGTTCTGATAGATGAGCTGCTCAGCAGTTTGCAGGATTTTTTCTCGGGTATTGCCTGGCTTCTTATTCATAGCCTAAAAGGTAGAACGATCGTTCTACCTGGTCAATGGTTTTTTCTGAAATCTTTTTTGAGATTGTAGAAACTCACTTTCCGGTAGTTAGCTAACTCTTTATTTTTATAGAAATAATGCGATCGGAAGCGATCTTATTTCATGTTGAATGTGGGAAGGTCGGGAGTGGTGAAAATGAGTTTTTAGCAATGGGCTGACGATAAAGCCTGAGTTGAGCCATTACCCAGGATTGGGAAGTGGCAGGCCTGGAGTGGCACAAAATGAATGAGTTAAGCCCGTTTATGGCACGAATCGGCCAGGATCATTAAACCAGGGCGTCTGTGAGTGACAGGCAGACATAACGTTGGGTTTCTGCCCTGTACCATCGACATAGTAGTAAATATTAGTTTTTAAAAAGCAGCGTTATCATAAACGCTTCATACCCTTCATGCTGATCCTGAACAACGTTACTGACAGCTAATTTGTCATTCTCATGAAAGTTTTTATCTTTGATCAGTTGAGCTTTTGCGTCCCATGTGGCTGACATATCAGGGCGGAAACCTTGACCAATCCAGTGTCCTGCTTCCACGCGAGCAACGTAGTAACCATACTGTGCAGCTTTAATGCAAACTGCTTTCGCTGCCAATGGGGTCAACTTCATAGCTGAGTTACCATTCAGCTTGAAAAATTCTTCAGAACTGCCATATGCGATACTTCGATTGAAACCCGCTTCAGTCATCTTTTTCATCCGAACATTGGTCTGATTGATTGGCCCATTATTAATGGAAAAACAGTAATGTTGCTAATACCAGTTCCTGGTTCATTACTGCCAATGCTAAAGGTCATGATGAATTAATCAATAAAATCAATGGGTAAAGTAACACTTTGATTTTATAACATTGTATTTGAAGTCGCCAAAGGAGTGAAATGTAAGTATAATGATAATCTTTATTAACAAAGGGAGATTGTTATGTATCGGTATCTGATCGTTCTGGCTGTTCTTGTAATAAGTGCATGTTCCACTCATTCACCTGGTAAAGTTGAACAACCAAAGCCCCTTCGGCAAGATCGGCCCGTCTACCCATACTATGCGGTCAAGAACCGGATTGGGGGTATGGTTAAGTTTAACTTTGACGTTGATACAGAAGGCAGGGTAAGCCAGATGAGAATTATTGAGTCCACGCCAGACCACTTGTTCGATGATGCTGTAATAACAGCCGTATCAAAATGGCGTTTTGAAAAGGGCAAACCTGCCAGGAATCTGCCCATGACTGTAAAATTAAAAGTGCAAAATCAGATTTAATTTGAAGGCTGCATATTTGAAATTGATGACTGATATTCTGGAAGTTCTTATGACTGTATGTCGGTCTTCAAATCGTTAACTTATAATATCAGATACGTCCGCTTCTGGTGCAAAGCGGATAAACCCGCGGGTCAAGGTCCGATGTGAGCGAAAAGCGGACATTAGCTTTCCGGCGTGTACGTACACTCTTGGGCTGTTCAGTTGAAACAGTATTGTAGCGTCCGAATGTCCCCTGTCAGATTTACGGATTAAATGACTAACGTACATTCAGTGCAACTGTCATCGATTAACGTGGCACTGAAAATTTTTAAGATAAATCTCACTATGCGAACGCGGTATTCAGAGCCTCGAAAATTTAATCAGAAATAACCTGAGGACAACATGCCTGCACGGCGAAGAAAGCAACGTTCTCACCTTGCAGGCTGAGAGAAAAACCGGGCATTGCACGTTTTACCGGGCCAAAAACAAGCTGAGCGCCAGGCTGAAAACCACATAATCAGCAACAGGGGACATAATTCATATAAATAAATTACCGGGGAGTGAGATTTATGATTGCCAGTATTGTTCGCCTGGTTTTAACTAACATTCCTCTGGTAGCGTTTATTCTTGCGTTGCTGTTATCGGTAATTTACACCCGAAAAACTATCAGCCGCGCTGAGAATTTTCTTTCCTGGTTACTGCTGCTTTCTATAGGTTTTACTTCTCTGTGGGCTGGGCTTTATCACACGCTATGGCCGCAAACCGCAGCGGCATTCATAGGCTGGCAGAGCAGCCCGTTTCAGTTCGAAATGGGTATGTCGGATATTGCCCTGGGCATTGTGGCTATGGTCTCCTTCTGGCGCACCCTTGAATTTAAATCAGCAGTGGTGATGTTGGTTGCGATTGAGTTTGCCGGCCTCGCCTATGGGCATTTTCATCAAATTGCGCGTGCCGGGGATTATCAGGCCGGGAATGCAGGGGTCTTGCTGGGGTTAACAATAATCCAAATAGTATTGCTGCCGCTGCTTCTTATTCTGGCTTTTAAGGCCAGGCGCCCTACCCGGAAAGTAACCTGACGACCGATTTTGACTGGAGAACAAGATGACCCTATTGTCCGGTTTTTTATCAGGCACCCCGTTCTGGGTTTACCTGCTGTTTATTTACCTCATGCTGCGTGGTATCAAGGCAAGAAAGCCTGGTGAGGTCACGCTGGGAAAACTGGCCATAGTACCGCTGATTTTTACCATTATGGGACTTGTCGAGATGCAGCGTCTGTATGGTTTCAGGCTGGAATCGGTCTCTCTGTGGCTTGTGTCACTGATTGCAGGTATGGTCATCGGTGCGCGGTTCGTAAAACCGAAAGCCCTCACTGTCGATCGACGGCGCGGGATTATCGTCCGCCCCGCTGATTTCACCGTTCTGCCTGTAATGCTGGCGGCTTTTGTCAGCAAATATGCTTTTGGAGTATTGCAGGCTACCGACCCTGGGGTGGCTACACAGCCCTGGGTAATGGTTTCAGAAATTATCACTTATGGTCTGTTTGCTGGCATATTTGTCGGCAAATTCAGCCGGTACATTCAGGCTTACCGCGCGGCGCCTGAACATGAAGCTGGCTAAGCGAGCGGAGAAGTTCCTCAACTAACCCCAGGCAAGCGCGTTCCGGGCTTTCCGGCTGGGCTCGGATGGCAAACGGCAAGGCTACCCGCTGCAGTTGGTTTACAGTCCGCTTTGAGCGAGGAGCGGACATTGAGAGTAATAACCCGTAATACCTGCGTTTACGGTTCATCTTTTTTATTCTCTCACCAGCAGAACCTCGGGCTCAGACACTTTTTGTTTTACTGCCCTGAAACCAATGATCGCAAAACAAACCGTTCCCACGCAAAGGGTCGGGAGTACCCAGGCCAGCTTTTCATCAAACAGCGGAAGATTCTTCATAAAACCAGGCATCGCTGAAGCAGGTACAAAACTCTGAACGCAGCCGATTATCAGAGAGGTTAATACGCAGGGAAGGTAAACCATAACCGGTCGGGCATTTTTACCGGAAACGATAGCGGCCATAATCAGCACAATGAATGGCGGGTAGATTGAGGTAAGTGCTGGCAGGGAAATCTTTATAATTTCGGTCAGACCAAGATTCGATACCAGCATCGAAAACAGAGCAAAACCAATAACCAGTTTTTTATAGGAGAACTTCGTCAGTTGGGCGAAGTAGGCAGCACAGGTGCTGGTAAGACCGATAGCTGTCACCAGGCAGGCAAGCGTAATGATAAACGTGAGGAGTAACATGCCCCGGTACCCGAATGCATAATTTACATAGGCGATCAGGATGTCTGCGCCATTGGTGGCTCCCGGAGCGATTGGCAGACTGAATGCCCCCAGATAGAACAGGCTGATGTAGACATATGTCAGGCCAGCACCCGCGATAAGTCCGGCGATAATGACGCCTGACACGATTTTTCCCGGACGTATCTCCCCGTGCTGACGGATTGCTCCGACAATAATCATACTGAACATCACTGCAGCCAGCGCATCCATGGTGAGATATCCGTTTACCATCCCCAGTGAGAATGCACCCTGCTGATAATCCGTAAACGTGGATATTGCTTTGCCGGCAGGGTGAGTAAGCGCCCAGGCACCCAGCAGCCCCAGCGCGATAATCTTCATAGGGGAAAGAAACTTTCCGATAAGATGTAAAAGCCTGGCAGGGTTCAGTGAGCACAGGATGACCAGAAGGAAAAAGGTGCCGCTGAAAAGGCTCAGCGGCAGATGCCCGGAGAAAAGAGGATTTATCCCGGCCTCAAAGGAAACAGTCGCTGTACGGGGAGTTGCAAACAATGGCCCAAGAGCCAGATAGCAAACCACAGAAAGCATCAGTCCCAGTGTCTTACCGGCAGGCTTCATCAGCTCCCCGATATCTCCTCCACATCTTGCCATCGCGATCAGCGAGATGACAGGCAGGCCCACGCCCGTAGCCAGAAAACCACTGGCCGCACTCCATAAATTTCCGCCCGCCCGCAGCCCGATAAATGGCGGAAAGATGATATTTCCGGCACCCACAAACAGCGCAAACGTCATAAACCCTAAAATAACCAGTTCTTTATTAGTCATACCTGTCCCCCGCCTGATATCAGAAGTTCTGCTAACTGCCTACAGATTACATTCGATAAAATTAATTCAACACATTGTTGATATAAGTTCCGTAACTCTGGTAGCATATTCCACATGATGTTGAATTAAACAATACGGAAAAGTGATGACTGAACGAGCCGACGAAATGTCTTACGAGCAGGAAATGCTGCTAATGCTCTCGGCTGCCGTTCGTGCCATTGGCAGTGTGGCACCCGGTAATACCGAGATTGTTCTGCACGACCTGCGCAATCCTGAGTTTTCGATTGCCGAAATCGCGAATGCCTACGTGACCGGGCGTAAGAAAGGGGATTCAGTCCTTGCGGGGCTGAGAAAAGACAAGGCGTTTATCACTGCGCTTGAGGAAAGTCAGGAGCGCGTCACGCTTCTGCCGGATTACGAAACGTTCTCCCGTGATGGCACCCCGCTGCGAAGCAGTACAGCTATTTACCGGGGCCGTGATGCGCGGCCCTTTGCGGCTCTGTGCGTCAATGTGGACAACAACGGCATCGCGCAGGCACTTAACCTGCTGCAGACGCTGTCAGGCGTAACGCTGACGCCCGCTGCTCCGGCGGCTGAAGCCAGGAATACCGAGCAGCCTCATGACAGCATTGAAGATCTGATGAAGGAAATTATCAGCAATGCAACCGGCCTCAATCCCGGGAGCCGTCGCGCTGACGCAAAGAAAGCCAAAATGATGGCCGTACAGCAGATGCAGGAGCGCGGAATTTTTCTGATGAAGGGTGGCGTTGAAAAGGCAGCAGACGCTCTGGGCGTGACCCGATACACCATCTACAACTACCTTGATGAACTGAAAAGCGCAGCCAGCTGATGACTGCCGGGCGCGTGGAGACACTATGAAAAGATATACCAGCTCGATGCCGTACCCTTTTGCGCGCGCAGTTGAGGCTAACGGTTTCCTGTTCCTGTCCGGCCAGCTGGCTATGAATGCAAAGGGTGAACCCGTTCCCGGCACCGTTGAGGAGCAGACGCGCCTGATAATGAAAAACATCAGCGAGACGCTTGAAGTATGCGGCTCCTCGCTGGACCGACTGGTTAAAGTCACCGTCTGGATTTCAGATATGGCGCATTTCAGCGCATTCAATGAAATTTACCGCAGTTACTTCCCGGACGGATTTCCCGCGCGCTCTACCGTTGTCAGCCAGCTGGCGTACGGTCTTGACGTGGAACTGGAAGTTCAGGCTTTAGCCTGAATCAGGCCTTTTAACCGGAGTTGAGAAATGTCACTGAGTATTAAAACCCCCTGCTTGAATCACTGCCGCTGGGCGAGATGAACAGAACCCGCGTCTGGATGAAGATGGAAGCCGCGCAGCCATCAGGATCGTTCAAAATCCGGGGTATTGGCTTTGCCTGTCAGTATCACTACGGGAAGGGTGCGCGTCGTTTTATTTCTTCCTCAGGTGGAAACGCCGGACTGGCGGTCGCCTATGCCGGTCGCAAGCTCGGCGTGCCGGTTATCGTCGTCGTGCCTGAAACCACGTCTGAACGTGCGCGTCACCTGCTGCAGCTTGAAGGGGCAGAGGTCATTGTGCACGGCAAAATGTGGTCAGAAGCTAACGAACTTGCGATGTCACTGCTGACCGATCAGGATGCTTTTCTTCACCCGTTTGACGATCCGCTTCTCTGGCAGGGGCACGCCTCGATGATTGATGAGGTTGTTGAGGACGGTATCAGACCTGACGCCGTGATCCTGTCTGTGGGCGGTGGTGGACTGCTGGCCGGGGTTGATGAAGGACTGCGCCGAAACGGCCTGGATAATGTTCCGGTTTATGCCGTAGAGACGCAGGGCATGTCATCTTTCAACGCCGCTCTTGAAGCCGGTAAACCTGTTGAAGTCGCCTCTCTGACAGGCGTGGCGACCTCTCTTGGCGCACGTCAGGTGTGCCAGCGCGCTTTCGACCTTGCGAAGAAACGCACCATTGTGCCGGTTACCGTCTCCGATCGTGAAGCGGTAGATGCCTGCCTCACTTTCCTTGACGATCACCGTATGCTGGTTGAACCGGCGTGCGGCGCGTCCCTGGCACCGTTGTACGGCAAAAAGCTGGACCTCAGTAATTACAAAAATGTACTGGTCATCGTCTGTGGTGGTTCAACGGCAACGGTGAACTCGCTCAGCACTTTTAAAGCCTAAAACTGCAGCCCTCCCGCTCAGGGAGGTTATACCCGGGAAATCCACAGCAGGGCGCATTGCGCCCTTATCCTGACAGCCCATATCCGGTCTGTTGTGTTTTTCTGCGTTCGTACCTCACAAGGAATTCAGCATGGACCCCCGTTTGCGTAAGCGGTTGTTCTCACCCGCCCTTCTTTTAATCGTGCTGCCTCCTCTGTTCTGGGCAGGCAACTTTATTATAGGCAGAGCGGTGCACGGTACGGTTCCTCCTATGACGCTGTCGCTCTGGCGATGGGTACTGGCGATGTTTTTCATTCTGCCTTTTGCATGGAAATCTGTTCGCAGGGATTTTCCGCTGTATATGGCAAATCGCTGGCTTGTTGTCAGACTGTCGCTCACCGGCGTGGTGGCGTTTAATTCGCTTGTTTACATGGGGCTTCATGAGACAACGGCGGCTAATGCGCTGCTTCTGAACTCATTTATACCCGTGCTGATCGCCCTGTTTGGCGCGATGTTTTTTCGCGAACGCCTGGGTGGCTTACAGGCAGGCGGGCTGCTGATTTCCTGTGCGGGCGTTGTGATCATTATCTCTCACGGTGACTGGCATACGCTGGCGGCTCTTTCATTTTCTCACGGCGATTTGATCGTGTTCTGCGCAATGGTTTCCTTCGCGTTTTACACGCTCTGGCTGCGAAGCGTTCCCTCTCAGATTGACCGCCTTGGCCTGATGGCCGTACAGATAGCGGTGGCGTTCATCTTTCTGATCCCCCTCTGGCTGACAGAGTATGCCAGAGGGATCGTTGCGGTCTGGGATACGCCATCGCTGCTGGCTCTGCTCTATCTGGGCATCTTCCCGTCCGTTCTCGCCTACCTGCTGTTTAATCATGGCGTGGCGCGTTTTGGTGCGGCCCAGGCCGGTCTGAGCATCCACCTTATTCCGGTATTTGGGGCCATTCTTGCCGTGCTGTTCCTCCATGAGTCGCTGCATGCCTACCATGCGGCAGGCATGGCCGCCATTCTTACGGGGATCTGGCTTGCAATGAAGAAGCGCAGCGGCGCGGTAACAGAAAGCATTGCCGAATAACCACATTTAATTTTTCGAAACACAGGTAAACCAGGATAACCAGCATGACAGAAAGAACCTACTACAACAGTGACGCACTTGAAATGGAATCACAGGTGGACAGCTGTATTCCACATGAGGACGGTCGTTTCCGTATCATCCTTTCAGCAACCCTGTTTCATCCGCAGGGCGGCGGTCAGCCTTCCGATAAGGGCACCATCGGAAACGTGAATATGGTTCAGGCCGTACAGGAAGGTGACAACATCATTCACATTACTGATGCACCTGTCGCAGAAGGTCCCGTTCATATCTCTGTAGATGCGGACCTTCGCCGTATCCACACCCGCTATCATTCTGCAGGCCACATTATTGGCGTGGCGGGGGAGAAATATGGCTGGCACGGTAATAAAGGCAATCATCGCCCGGGAGAAGGGCGTGTGGTGTTTGATGCAATCCGGCTGACCAGCCCGGTCACTGCAGAAAACTTTGCTGCAGATGCGGCGGAGATGATGGCACGCAACCTGGAGCTGATTCTGAGCGAAGAGGAAGGCAGACGCATGGTAACCTGGGGCGATCTGACGCCTTACGCGTGTGGCGGGACGCACGTGAAGAAAACCACGGAAATCGGTGAGATACGTATCATTAAAGTAAAAGAGAAAAAAGGTCAGCTTTCCGTTCAGTACGAACTCGGGAACTAATCTGTACGGGGCCGCCTGACTTTACTCCGGGCGGTCCCGGTGAGTTGCGTCATCAACTGTGACCTGACTGAGGGAAAACGTGTGGGTTCAAGTGTAAAAAAAGGCAGCAGAATCGTAGTGGCCACGGTTGCCGTCGTCGCGGTTCTGTATCTTATTCTGATAGTAAAGTCATTCATCAGGTAAGCCTGTATTCAGTCATTTGATATTTGCAGTACTGAGTGCAGGCTGACTCTGCGGCCTGATTTCCGGGCAGTTTTATCCTGCCGGATCGATATGCAACGGCAGTGGCCTGTCCTGAACAACCGTCTTCATAACCAGCGTGGTATTTAACCGCTGCACGCCAGGCATTCCTGAAAGCTTTTCATCGTACAGGACCTGGAAAGACTTCAGGTCGCGTGAGACTACCTGCAGCATGTAGTCCGGGTCACCAAACAGCCGCTGCGCCGTAATTATCTGCGGCACATCCTTCACTGCTTCTTCAAATTCACTGACTGCCGGTCTGTTCGCCACGCTCAGCGTTACGAACACGATGGCTGAAAAGCTGTAGCCCATACTGGCGGGGTCCAGATTCGCCCGGTAACCCGTAATCACGCCGTTCTGCTCAAGTGTTTTTACCCTGCGATGACAGGGAGACAGGCTCAGGCCGACTTTGTCAGCTAGCTCCGTGACTGACAGACGTCCGTCCGCCTGAAGTTCAGCAAGAATTCTTCTGTCCATACGGTCCATATGGAAGATTCTCCCTAAAATAAGCTCATATTTAGGTATCTATGAAAGCACATTCTAACTGCATGAGCATATTCTTTTTACTCGATTTATCCGGTGAGTGCGGGCACCGGCCCGCATGCCGCAGAGGAAAAATAAAATATGCAACTGAACAAGCGTGAGTGCTTCACTTCCGCCCTGCCTGTCGCACTGGAGAAGCAAGGGGGGAAAGCATGCCACTGAGTCTTTTTGCCGCATTCTGGGCCGTGTCGGTTTTATTTGTTATCACACCGGGTGCTGACTGGGCCTATGCAATTTCAGCCGGTATCCGCGGAAAAGGCGTTATGCCTGCCGTTGCGGGGATGCTTTTCGGCCATCTGCTTGCCATTCTGATTGTTGCCGCAGGGATCGGGAGTGTCATCACCGCTCAGCCGCAGCTGATGCATATATTGACGCTTGCGGGTGCGCTGTATCTCGCCTGGCTGGGCACAGGCGTTATCCGGAGACCGTCGATACCGGCTGCCAGCGAAGAAAATGATATTACGAGCCGCGCAGGATGGGCGGTCAAAGGGCTGTGCATCAGCGGACTGAACCCAAAGGTATTTCTGCTGTTTCTGGCCCTGCTTCCGCAGTTTACTGATACGCATGCCAGCTGGCCTTTGCCAGTGCAGATGATGGCTATGGGGATGGTTCATCTTATCAGCTGCGGCGCTGTTTACCTGCTGGTTGGATATGGCGCGCGCATAGTGCTCAAAAGCCGTCCCCGTCTGGCAAGAGGGGTCAGCCGAGTGTCTGGCATTCTGATGATCATTATTGCTCTGATGCTGATATCCGAGCAGTTCTACAGGGCTGTTACCTGATAGCGAAAATATGGTGCTAATAGATTCAAAAGCACCATATCATCAAAAATCAGCTGAATTTAGCTTCAGTTATACGTCCACTTCTGGCACAAAGCGGACATTAGAATGCTTGTCATTCCCGAAACATGTGTTGTGTGATTGGTGATATAAATGAGATGGCGTAAAATCACTCACTCAACTTAATGATAATCATTAAAACAATTGCCTTTATGGCATCGCTCCACTGGATAGAAGTACCTTTTCATCAAAGATTTTCTGTGCACACATCCATCGTATGCGCCAGTTTGTAAGACTCGTGTGAAATGTTGGCAATTGCTTCTTATCAGTCCTCGAGCAGGACAGGTATTCTACCTCCAGGGCAGGCTCCAGGTATAAGAGCTAAAGCTCTCTCTGCAGGAAGGTAATCTGTTGTCTCGGGGTGAGCACTACCGGGTAAAATGTATGAGAACAAAATAAATAAAAGGGTTTTTCATATGAAACTGGCCGTAATTTCTGATATTCATGGCAATCTGCCGGCACTG
This sequence comes from Erwinia sp. E_sp_B01_1, assembly GCF_036865545.1. Classification (NCBI taxonomy): domain Bacteria; kingdom Pseudomonadati; phylum Pseudomonadota; class Gammaproteobacteria; order Enterobacterales; family Erwiniaceae; genus Erwinia; species Erwinia sp. E_sp_B01_1. The sequence goes on from NZ_CP142208.1 coordinate 2,989,918, forward strand.
AATGCTGTGCTGGCGGATATAAGGTCTCAGGGCGTCGATCAAATCCTGAATCTGGGTGATATCGTCTCGGGTGGGCTATTTCCGGCGGAAACCGCAGACAGGCTGATGCAGCTAAACATTCCAACCATTAAAGGCAATCATGAGAGGCAACTCCTTGAGACCTGCCCCTCCAGCATGAGTCTTTCCGACAGGCATGCCTTCGATAACCTTCGTGCTGAGCACTGGCAGTGGTTAAAAAACCTTCCAGCAGAATTAACACTGTACAGTGACGTACTTATGGTGCATGGCGTTCCGGGTGATGATCTCATTTATCTTCTTGAAGACGTTTCTCGTACAGGTGTCCAGCCGTCTTCTGAGGCGCGCGTTTTATCGCTTATTGCTAGCACCAACGCATCCCTGATCCTGTGTGGCCATACTCACATCCCCCGAAAATTACGCCTGAGCGATGGCCGGTTGATTGTTAACCCCGGCAGCGTTGGTCTTCAGGCATATGATGATGATCAGCCTTTCGTGCATAAAATGGAAAGCGGTTCTCCCCATGCACGCTACGCGATTCTGCAGCAGATCAATAAAGTTTGGACTGTTGAGCTCAAAGCGATTGAATATGACTGGGAGTTAGCAGCAGCGGCAGCGATTAGAAACAACAGGCCAGACTGGGTCAACGCCATCCAGACTGGCCGAATGTAAAGCCGGGACGATTTTAAAGGACATTTCAGGTATTGAGAGTGAACGTTACTTCTTTGCCTGATCTGAAAGGACTGACCTCAAAGCCTTCCTCACTTAGACCGGATTTTAATCGACTCAGTCACTTTAAAAGCAATCGCAATCCCAGCAGGGCCATTACTCCACCGCTTAATTTATCAATGAATTTGCGATAACGAATGTAAGCCTGACGCGGCCCACCTGTTGACAGTAAACATGCGACGAGCGCATACCAGACAACATCAATCGCGAACGCCATCAGGGGAAGAATAATGTACATGGCAGGCTGAATATTATTGGTGAGCGCTGCGGAAAAAATACTGGCAAATACAAGTGCGGTTTGGGGGTTACTGATTTGGGTTAAGACCCCTGTAACGAAACCTCTGGAGGCACTTAATTCCTCAGTAACACCCGATTGAGTAAAATCCTTCGAAGGACGACGAAACATTTTTAGCGCCAGCCACAAAAGGTAAAAGCCGCCGGCAATCTTCAGGCTTGTATAGAGCGATGGAACCAACGTCAGCAGTGCGTTAAGTCCGGCTAATGCGATGACTGCAAAGATTAGCGCGCCAAATCCCATACCTGCAGCCACCGATATTGCCGCACCTCTTGAACTGGACATAGCTGTACGGGCAACGAGAAGAAAACTGGCTCCCGGGCTCATTGCGCCAAAAAGGATGGCAAGGCTAATAGCGGAAAGTGCAACCAAATCAATTGTCATATCTATACTCCATCCATGCAAAATGTCATTCAGTCCTCTCGGTGCGTGTTCCGCACCACTGTGAAGCGTTTCCGTTTACAACATAACACGATGTCTGCGATATGCACTTACCGGTTCGAAAGGGGCATATGGTCCGCAGTAAGCAAAAAAACGGACATTGGCAGCCCGGTTACGATGACTGTCAGTCTGGGAATAAATGAATCTCCTTATTTTAAATATTTGAAAATTTCTGTGTTTTTGTGACTGCCTGTTCAATGCTTTTCCATAAATCATTCATTCTTGGGCATATTTCCGTGTTTTCAACAAGTTCAAACTCTGTCGCATCAGGAAGTGTATAAGGCGCATCAGGCGTTGCTCTGGGGCAGCACTCTTCTATCAGCACTGCGCCCATAACGTTTAGTGTTTCTGCGAGCTGGAAGTGTGCCATATGGGCCCGGACAGACAGATTGGGCAATGACAGCGGCTTATCCAGCAATTCCCCACTGCTGACAATCCAGTCGAGAGCATTTTTTATGACGCCGGTGACACCATGTGCATATTCCGGGCTGGCAAATATAACCAAGTCTGCCCTGGAAAGCGCATTTCTCCAGCGGTCAACTGCAGTGTTCTGTTCAGCTTCATCATCAACATTAAAAAGGGGGATTTTGTTCAGAGAATCATATATTTCAAATGTGATTCCTGCAGGACAAATCAAAGCCATAGCCCGTAAAAATAGGGTGTTCAACGAAGCGGAACGAAGACTACCGGATACGCCCAACACATGCTTTCCATTACTCATTGAAATACGTCCTAAATATTTATAGTGTCTTACCCTGCCAGTCTAATGACCAGATATTGTCATTATTTTTCAATGGCTAAGCCCTGAGTTCATCATAAGAAATCATGAAATGTTCAAGGAAAGGCTGACGGGAAGTCAGTCGCATATAGTATGCCCGCAAATTGGGAAGGGGATGGCGGTCAATATTGATATCGTAAAAACGGTATAATACGTGACCAAACTGAATGTCGGCCAGGGTGAGGGATTCCCCGACTAAAAAGCTGTGTTCTTCCAGGCACTCTTCTGCAATCTGAAGCTTTATTTCGAAGACTCCACAGCTGAGCTGATAGCCTCAGCATCCCGCTTATCCCAGGAGTGCGAACGACTCGCCAGAAGACTGGCGCAGTAAATGCCTGAGCGATATTAAGCTTCGACCACTCCGCCCATCGATCAACTTCGGTTTTAGCTAACAGCTCAGCAGGCCAGAAGCTTTCACTCCCATACCGATTGGCGAGATAACGTAATATTGCGCCTGTTTCCCAAAGTGGTGTATTAGAGCCATCCTGCAATACGGGTACGGTACAATTAGGGTCAATGTTGTAAAACTCGTCAGAGTCTGTTCCCCATACTTGTGGCCTACATTGTGACGTTTATAAGGTAGCCCTATTTCCCCAATACACCAAATCAGGGCTTGTACATTCGATGACATTTTCTTTCCCCACACAGTCAGCGCTTATTGCTCCGGTCTGTAACAACTTAGAAAAGATTAATAGTATTTTCCCAATTTAACGTTTGGGGCATCCATATGCACATCTCTTTCATTTGAACATAATCGGGCAATACCATCGGCAAGTATGCGATGTCCTTGCGAGCTGCCCATGACTGCTCAAAATTCTTATCCATAATCCTCAGTTACATTACAAGAGATAGATTCCTCGCGTCATCTGTTTCACTGCGTAACAATGTTATATATCTTTCAATGTCCGCTTCTGGCACAAAGCGGACATGCGCGCAAGGCAAGGTCCGCTGTGAGCGAAGAGCAGACATTTCAGGCAGGTGAGCTTTAACTTATCGTCTTTAAACGGCCTTTCTACATCTCCGTGACTCGCGTATCAGCAATGGTTTCTGCAAAGTCTTTTCCAAATAACCCGACTGGTGTCTGGAAACCGGGGGACGATTCTCCGGCTAAGATCCGGCGTGCCGCTTCAGCGGCAGCCATTGCAGTAAAACTGTAGCCATTTACTGTATCCAGCAGGAGGCGCAAGGTGTTGCCTTCAGCATTCATAATTTCCGCGACGGCCTGATAACGATTCCTTTCAAGCTCCTGAACGGTCGGGCCGTCCGGCAGGTTTGCCGGTTCTCCTTGCGGGAAACCTTCGCCCGTGATATGCACAAAGGTTTCGATATCAGCGATGCCTGTTGCTTTCCAGACAGTGATGAGATCAGGCAGTGTAACGGGAAAACAGGCTTGTGGCCCCTGGCCAAAATCGATCTCTTTTAACTCAGTGGACTCGCGTTGCATCAAATGGCCGTTCCGGCGAATCAGACACTCAGTTGAGAGATTCCCGGTTGCACTCACCACAGATCCGCGTGACATCGTTCCGGTGACATTCAATGCGAGTGAAAGGTGGAGAGGTGCATTGATCCTTGCTGCGGCATGAGCAGCCAGACATCCCAGCATCGCCACGCTCCCACCACAGCCGGGTAACAGCATCACGCCTGCTTCAATGGCCTGCTTGTCCAGTGTTTCTGCAAGCTGATAGCTGTCCAGTTCAGCCGCCACATCCATATAATGAATCTTTTGACGGATTGCGGCTTCCATCAACGGCCGTGCGGTATACCTGTACGGACCGGCACAGTTGATGACGACGTGAATATCGGCCAGCGCCTTATCAGTGAGGTCAGGATCATCCAGCCCGAATGCGCGGAAGGGGACATTCTTCTCTGATGTCATTGCTGCCAGTTTTTGCTGGTTACGTCCGGCAATGATTATCTGCAGTCCGGCGTCTAATGCGTGCTGGACGATCATGCTGCCGGTATAACCTGTTGCGCCATAAATCATCAGTTTTTTCATGTAATCATTTTTCCTGACTGAGGTGACAAAATATGAGGGTCTTGAAGGCTATAAGCATTTCTCATTAGCGGTTGCTGTCACTGCCCGTGCTGCCAGCTTTTATAGACAAACTCGAGGCTGTAACCATCAGGATCCCTGACCTGAGTTGCGTAATAACGTGGGTCATAGTGCAACTGCGCACCCGGCGGATGAATTTCTGTAGCGCCCGCCGCGATAGCCTCTTTATAAGCCTGATTCACCATGAGTTCGGAATCCGCCACGAACCCAATATGAACAGTATCCGGTGAGGGTGTACCCGATCTGAGCCAGAAAAAAATGCGTCCGTTGGCGCCGAATCCCTTTAAGTCAGGATGACCCGAGGGCCCTTCGCTGCCTTGATAGTCGTGGCGGTTGATGATGCCCAGAACAGGAAGCACTGTGTTGTAGAAGGTAATTGAACGATTAATGTCACTTACGGTAATAAAGATGTGGTCAAGCATGTAACACTCCGCGATCAGATGTTATAGCCGCCGGCCACTTCAATGCTTTGCGCATTGATCCAGCCGCTGTCAGAAGAAAGCAGGGATACGATCGCTCGCGCGACCTCTTCAGGTTCGCCAACCCGTCCCAGTGCGGTTTGTGAGGCGAGTAGGTTTTCAAACTCATCATTTAATCCGCCACCCAACTCAGTGCGAATTGCCCCCGGCGAAATGGCATTAACCCGAATGCCGCGCTCCCCAAATTCTTTCGCCATATAGCGGGTCAGCACTTCAAGGCCGCCTTTAAAAGTGGCGTAAGGTGCAACACCGGCAGTGGCTACGCGTGTGGTAGCACTGGTGATATTGACGATGGCGGAATCGTGACGCAGTAAAGGAAGTAATGTCTGCGTGAGGAAGAATGGTCCTTTAAGATGCACATTCATCAGATTGTCGAACTGCGCTTCAGTAACGTTCTCAATCGGAGCATACAGGCCATATCCGGCATTATTAACCAGACCGTCGAGACCCGCATCACCCCAGCGGTTTAGCATGGTCTGTTTTAGATCTGAACAGAAACCTGCAAAGCTGCCTGAATCGCCCACGTCCAACTTTAACGCGATGGCTTCTCCACCTTCTGCTTTGATTCGTTCAACAACCTTGTCAGCGGATTCCGGCTGGCTGTTCCAGGTCAAAATTACCCGGTAACCACGACGGGCACAGGCTAAGGCGGTACTGGCGCCAATCCCGCGACTGCCGCCGGTAATCAGAATATTTTTCATACAAACCTCTTCGATGTCAGGATGTCGAAGTACAGGTTACGCATATGTAGAGTGTCTGGCTGATGCAATCCTCTTTCAAAGCTGCCTAATCCTGCCTGTCTCTTGTTGTAACAGGGGGGACGTGTTATCAATCGGTCATGGAAACACAATTACAGCAATTACGTTTACTGGCTTCCGGCGCGGATAATCAGCGCACTGAGACCGGCATTCCACGGGTGGCAATGGTGCAGGGAGAGATCCCTGAACACCGATTGTCTGCCGTTTATGAACCGATGATTAATCTCATTCTGACGGGCTCTAAAAGCATGACGGTTGGGGACAGCACCCTCCGTTATGATCCCGCGACTTACTTTGTCATGTCAGTGGATTTACCGGCGGTAGGCCAGGTATTTGCCGATGAACACACCCATGCGCCCTATCTTGCCGTCAGCCTGACCCCTGAACCGGAGATACTCGCGACTTTGCTGACAGGTGTTCCTGATTCTGCTATCTCACATCACAGTCATACCGGATTTTCGGTCGCGCCAGTAACGCCAGAATTACTGGATGCATGGTTACGAATGCTCAGCCTGATGAATAAGCCGGACGAAATTACCGCTCTGGCCCCGGTTTATGAACGCGAGATTCTGTTCCGGGTTCTTCAGGGACCGCTGGGCTGGATGCTGCGTGATATCGCAACACCGGATACCTGTCTTGCCCGCATCCACAAAGCGATTAACTGGTTAAAGCAGAACTATATGCAGTCGGTTCGGGTTGAAGAACTGGCAGAAATGGCTGCGATGAGTGTTTCTGCATTTCACCGGCATTTCCGTTCGGTAACGGCGTTAAGCCCGGTGCAATATCAAAAAAGAATGCGCCTGATGCAGGCCCGGCTCAGACTTTCCTCCTCAGGTGAAAGTGTAACGACAATTGCTTTATCCGTGGGATATCAGAGCCATACCCAGTTCAGCCGGGAATATGCGCGCCAGTTTGGCCGCTCGCCCACAGCCGATATTCGCTATCTGTTTCGCGGCAGTAAACCGGAGTGAGGTTTTAAAAACCACTGAAGTTGTTATCTGGAAAAGTTTACTCCAGGTTACGGCTGTCATATTCAGCTTGAGCATCTGTAACAGCCGGGCTGTATTCAACAGTCCAGTTATATAAAGCCTGAAAAGGTATTTCAAGCGTTCGGCCCAGAGGAGTAATGCTGTATTCAACGCCGACCTGAGATGTCGGGATGACCCGACGACCGACAATGCCGTTGCGTTCAAGTCGACGCAAACATTGCGTTAACGATTTTTGCGTTATCCCGTCCATGTTTCTTTTTATCTCATTGAAGCGAAGGGGTTCTTTGCAAAGTAATGAGAGAATGAGAATGGACCATTTATCGGTAATTTGATCAAGCAAAAGACGGCTGGAAATCTGATCTTCACATAGCAAACCAGAGGGTACATTTGAGTCTGTTTGTTTACTTTTTAACGGTGACATGCAGTTTACCTCAGTATACCTGGTTGAAAATTAGTGCCTGATTGACACTAAGTATCCATTGTATACCATCATGACTCCATTAACTAAGGAGTTAACTATGCCATCGAAAATATTGACTGAGAATGAAAGTAAAGCTGCGATCACGGAATCCCTGTATCAATACGCTGCAGGAATTGATATGAAAAACCCGGTTCTGATTGCTTCGGTTTTTACACCGGATGCGATATCTGATTTCAGGCCAGCTGCCGCAAAAGCGGGTTTTGATTATCCCGTTTTGAAAGGAAGGGAGACAATTACTTCGGCCTTGATGAATTCTCTCGGCTCGCTTTTGACGACGCATTCGGTAAACAATTCCCGCGTCTTCATTGAAGGAGATAAAGCAAAAATTGACGCACTGGTCGAAGCACAGCATGTACCGAAATCAGATGCATCGCGTCATTACTTAATGAAAAATCGGTACGATGTTGAGCTGGAAAGACATAACGGACAATGGCTCATCAGCTGCATTACGGTTGATAATATCTGGCGGAGTGGAGACCCTGCGGTATTGGCAGGGATTTGAGCCAATAGAGCGGGATAGTATCGTTGGTTAGAAGAGGGGGATTTGAAGACTCGTTTTTACTCATCCCCTTTTGAAGGTTGATGGTGAGAAATTTTTCCTGCCATCAATATTCTATTCAGTTGAATGAGCTAACCTAACATATGCGATACAGAACATTCCACCCTGGACTAAACTCCCCCGTACCTTATAAGTGACTGCATTAGTTGTGAAGGTCAGGTCTGCTACAGTTCAGCAGACTGATTATATAATCTAATTCACTGAAGCCCGCCTCTGGCACAAAGCGGACATCGAAAGCAGCAGGGTTAATCAGAAATATCCCCGTTCATTCCGTTAATCTGTTCCGGGATTCAGTTGCAGTGTTGCATCCGGACCTTTTTCCAACGTCGGTCCTTGCTTCACGGAAACGCGCACGTTATCCCCCTTCCCTGCGACATATCTTGCCTGCACGCCATAACTGGCATCAATCCTGATGTTATGCAGCACCACATCTTGTATGGGGGACTCCGGCAGGCCGCTGAAAATCATGGCACAGGTCGCTTTGGTCGCCATCAGATCTGATATGATTATCCCTTTGATTTTTGGCGTTGATGCCGTCACCGGGGCCGTTTCTATCGGCTGAAGCGTGTGGCCTTGTGCTCCTGCCTGGCCGCTGTAGCTATTAGTCACGAGGATTGGCGTATTCACATTGGTCATGGTGAGATGACTGGCGATTAGAGGGCCTATGGTATTGCCTCTGTCTCTGGCTGATTTAATGCGCACGCCATTTTCCGTATTCAGAAATGTGACGCGACTGAGAGTCACTTTGCCGATACCGTTAGCGGTTTCACTGCCCACAGAGATACCGTGGCCATCACGCATAATGGAGTCGTGGATGGTGATATCCTTCGATGCTGCTGCCGTGCCGTTAACCAACCCGGACTTGATAGCAATATTGTCATCACCGGTATGAATATCCATGTTTGCAACCGTAATATTCCGGGAAGAGACAATGTCCATCCCGTCAGTATTCGGCGAGGTGACAGGATTGGTAATCTTTACGTGGTTCACATCAATATCGGTGCTATTGCGAATAACAATGTTCCACATTGGCGAATTAGTCAGGTGCAGTTGTTCAATCTTACCCTTAGTGACCTCATTAAATTCTACAAACCAGGGGCGGGGAACACCGTTCGCCAGGGGAATTCCAGGGAAACGGTCGGTGAAGGCTTTTTTATTTCCCCCTCTCACTTCGCCACGAATTTTCAATGCTTCAGGCCACCAGCTTTTCTCTCCATCGCCATCCAGTGTGCCTCCCCCCGTAATGGCCACATTGTTTACGTTACTGGCGAAGATAAAGGCTTCATTCACTTTGGCTGGATGCCCGATAAAGGCTGAGATGAATTTTCCTTCCTGGTTGCTGGCTTTCAGCGTTGCCCCTTTTTCAATCTGTAGCCTGATATTACTCTGTAATTGCAGCGGCCCGCTTAACCAGAGCCCCGGCGACAGTTGAACCGTCCCCCCTCCGCGCTGACTACATTGCTGGATAGCCTGTTGAATAGCATGTGTATTCAGGGTTTTTCCATCAGCTTTACCCCCAAAATTCTGGGGGAGACAGGCTGAAGAGGCGGCTTGCGCTATACAGGACGAAAAAGAAACGCAGCAGACCAGAGTCATCAGAGATTTATTCATGCATCCTCAACAGATTAGACAATTGTAGAGCCGTCAGTCAGGGCGACCAGTGCCAGCTTCATGCTCTGAGGCGGCCTTAATACGTCACCACCGTCACCCAATTCGCATCACCTCCGACAGGCGCTTCACTCACCTTCCTGAGCGCCCCGCTTTTAGCATTGATTTCATAGCTACCGGTCACTGCGCTCTTCTCACCGCTGGCAATCAGCCAGCGACCATCAGGCGAAATCGCTATGCCGCGCGGCTGTTTCTCAACTTGCCAGCTACCAATGAGCGTCAGTTTGCCGTCCGCCTTATTCACCTGATACCCGCTAACGGTGCTGCTGGTCCGTTCGCTGACATAGAGAAAACGTCCATCGGGAGTCAGGCCAATATCGGCTGCCCAGATACGCGGTGTGGGATCGCTGTAGTCAGCGGGACGCTCTTTCCCGTGTTCCAGCTTGTATTTTTCAGCAACGGCATTCGGTGTCTCCGCAACTTTTACCAGCTCGCCGCTGGCCTCACGACGGAACTGCGTGATGATGCCGCCCATCTCGCCAATATTATAAAGATAGCGATTATCCGGTGAGAGCACCGAATGGCGGGGTCCGTTTTCTGCAGCAGTGTTGACATAACCGTTACCCAGCGCCTTCAGTTCACCCCCGGCGCTCAGCTTCAGCTGAAGCACGCGGTCGGTACCCAGGTTGCCGACATAGGCCTCTTTCCCGCTGGCATCAACAATCACCGAATGCGCGGCGTGTCCGGTTTTGTAACTCCCGACTGGCGGTGCAATCACTTTGCCATCGCTGGCAAGTCGGTAGACGTGCACCACGTCGCCGTCATATGACGCGCCAAGCAGGAAGCGCCCCTGTTTGTCAGTGCTGATATAGGGATAACTGGCTGCTGCGGCAACGGCACTGGGCTGGCTGAGGTCGCCGGTTTTGCTGTCGATGCTCCAGCTCACCAGTTGCAACGGTTTACTGCGGATCGCCGCATACAGATATTTATGATCGGCGCTCAGCGCCATCGGCATCACTTTTCCGTTGGCTTTGGTGTGCCCCAGCAGTTGCAGCGCTCCGGTTTGCTCGTTCAGCGCGTAGCGTGCGATGGTGCCATCACTGGCTTCTGACACGTAGACAAAGGTTTGTGCCAGCAGTGGCGCGCTGGCGGCAATTGATGCCAGTAGCGTCGCCGCACGTAATATTTTCTTCATATTGCTTCCTTAGCGAACCAGTGACGGACGTTTGGCGTCATAGCGCCAGTTATCGATTAAAAATTGCATCCCCAACGCATCGTTTCGGTTCTTATCCGGCAGCGCGTTGTAAAGCGCATGCGCCTGTTCGACGCGTTCCATATTCAGCTCGATGCCCAACCCTGGACCCGGCGGCAATTCCAGATAGCCATCGCGGATCTGCGGCGGTTGATGCGTCAGTTGCTGACCATCCTGCCAAATCCAGTGGGTATCAAAGGCGGTCTGACGATCGCCCGGCGCCGCTGCGCCCAGGTGCGCCACCATTGCCAGGGAGATATCAAAATGATTATTGGAGTGGCAGCCGGTGGTCAGCCCCCATTCGTTGCACAACTGCGCCACCACGTTGGCGTTACGCATCGTCCAGAAGTGCGGATCGGCGAGCGGAATATCGATGGCGTTAAGTTGCAGCGCATGATGCAGTTGGCGCCAGTCGTTAGCGATCATATTGGTAGCGACCGGCACGCCCGTGGCGCGACGGAATTCGGCAAGCGTTTCCCTGCCTGAATAGCCCTGCTCCGCACCGCAGGGATCTTCCAGATACGGCACCCTTCCCGCCAGCTGTTTACCAAAGCGAATCGCTTCATCCAGCGACCAGCTGGCGTTGGGATCGACGGTAACGCGCGCATCAGGAAATCGCGCCAGCAGCGCTTCAACCGTTTCAACTTCCACTTCGCCTGCCAGCACTCCGCCTTTCAGCTTGAAGTCACGAAAGCCGTACTGCTCAACTGCCGCTTCGGCCAGCCGTTGTACTCCGGCGCTGTCCATCGCCGCCTCATGACGCAGACGGAACCAGCCATCCGGCGCCTTATCTCCCGAGCGATACTTCATAGTGGTAAGCCTGCGATCGGCGATGTAGAACAAATAGCCCAGCACCGGGATTCGCTCCCGCTGTTTACCGCTGGCAAGCAGATCGGCTACCGGCAGGTTAAACAGCTTGCCTTGCAGATCCAGCAGCGCGGCTTCAATGGCAGCAGCGGCGTTATAAAACTTCTCCGGATTCATCTGCGGAATATGAATGTCGTTGGTGTGTGAGGTTTGTTGCTGGCGCGCCTCGCTGTTGAAGAGCTGGCTCAGCGTGGCATTCAGGCGCAGCAGCGGGCTGCCTTCAATCAGCGGGCGAAACTGCTCCAGCAGCTGCAGGGTGGAGGCATGACAGGGCGTTTCGCCAACGCCGGTATGCCCGGCAGAATCGGTCAGGATCACGATAATGCGCGTGAAGAAGCAGTTATGGGCACCCCCAATATTCAGAAGCATGCTGTCGTAACCAGCAACCGGTATGATGCGCATGGAGTTAATGACTGGACTGTCTGACATCGTGTCTCTCCTTGTGACCTAAAGCGGGGGGAACAGGTTTGCTACGCAGCAGCAGCCACAGGCCGGTAACCACTGACACGCTGGTGAGCGCGTAGAGTCCGCCGGTGGTGCTCCCGGTGTGCATTTCAAGATAGCCGAACACCGTAGGCGCAAAGAATCCGCCAAGGTTGCCAATGGAGTTGATCATCGCGATGCCTGGTGCAGCTATCGATGCGGGCAGTTCGCTTTGCGGCATCGGCCAGAAGAATGCGGCGCTGACTTTGGAACCCACACAAGCCACAATCATCGCCACAAAACCTGACCACGGCGTGCCCAGGGTGGCCATAAAGGTACCGCAGGCGGCGATCAACATGGCGATGCCGAGCCCTCTGTCCAGCTTATCGCGATAACGATCGGTGGCTTTACCCAGCAGAAACAGAGCAACGATGGCGAACAGCCAGGGGATGGCGGTCAGCAGTCCGGTTTCGAAACTGTTGAACCCCTGAATACGCTGGATGATTTGCGGTAACCAGAACACCAGGGTGTAGCCGGTCATGGTCATGGTGAAGAAGATCAGGCAGTAGGATATAAGGCGGCGATCTGTGATCAACCCCCAGCGCCCCTGCGTTACGGCACGCCCGTCACGGGCAGTCTCTTCCAGAGCCAGTTGCTGCGCCAGCGCCTGTTTTTCCGCATCGCTGAGCCATTTCGCCCCTTCTGGCTTCGATACCAGCACCATCGCCGCCAGCAAGCCGATCGCTATCGATCCGCCGCCTTCCAGAAACATTACCCATTTCCACCCCGCGAGACCGCCCACATCATGCATCATCAGGATTGCGCCCGTGAGCGGGCCAGAGAACAGAAAAGCGCTGGCGGTTGCACTCAACACCATTGCGGTGGCGCGTCCCCGCCAGGCATTTGGCACCCATTGACGGAAATAGAACAGAACGCCAGGGAAGAAGCCCGCCTCAGCTACGCCGAGCAGGAAACGCAGCAGATAGAAATGCAGCGGCGTGCTAACAAAACCGGTAAGCACCACCACCATTCCCCAGGTGATCATAATGCGCGTGAGCCAGACGCGTGCGCCGAGTTTTTTCAGCATCATATTGCTGGGCACTTCAAACAGCGCATAGCCAATAAAGAACAGCCCCGCGCCTAAGCCGAAAGCAGCGGCGCTGATACCGGCATCGGTTTGCAGTTCGGCTTTGACGAAGCCAATGTTGGCGCGGTCAATCTGATTAACGATAAGCATCAGCGCCAGCATCGGAATAATGCGGCGGAAAAATTTGCCGATGGCAGAAGCGATATGCGCCTCGTGATCGGCTGATAATTCATGGAGTTGTTGTGTCATGCGTCACCTTTAGGGGAGAAAAACACCGCTATAGGTATACGCAGCACAGTTGGATAGCAGTTATGTGTTTTTGCCCTGGAACACTTAGGCAAATGCCATACAGTTATTAAATTTCATGAGGTTATGTAAATTTACGTCGTAGAGTTTCGTGCTGGTTTGTGCGCTGGCTCACTCGGGCAGTATGTTTGCTTCTGGCACAAAGCGGTCGAATGAAGTCCGCTTTGTGCCAGAAGCGGACATTTGTGAATCGAGGTGTTGTGATAGATGTTGTGTTTAATTCCGGAGACAGCTCACCAGTGTTAATAGCAGCGTATGCTGTCAGTTGATAAAAACTTCTGCCACCATGAAAATCCACATTAAAGTACCCACCATCAAAAATAACTTTAATATATTATCGCTCAAAGGAAAATGATAGGTCGCAGCCAGGCCTCTTTTTCGGGCGACAAGAAGTAAAACCGGCGGTAGCAACACTGCCCATATAACAAGTGCTATGCCAGCATAGGAAATGGCAAGCAGAAAACCATCAGGCTTGATAATACAAAACAGAGCCGGAGGTAAATACGTCAAAAGAACAGGTAACATTTCATTTTTCTTCGCCATCCGGTTTTTCAATAAGTCACGAAAGTAATCACACAAACCTAACGAAGCTGAGAGCAAAGAAGATAATATGGCAAACATTGCGAAAAAAACCAGAATTACTTCCATTGATGCTACCGCTTTCGCTCCTTCAATCATTCTGATAAAAGGACCTATATTACCGCCGGAACGCTTGATTTCTGCAAAGGTGGCCTTATCAACCACACCCATATTTAGACAGCGATCCCGCAATAATAATTCTGTCGTCCAACTTGTTGTCGAGGCATTCCATTACATAACCGGAGCCGTTTTCACCGAAGATAGAGGTTCCATGAGCATCATCAATATAAGCATAACCATTATACTTACTGATTAACTGCGTCAGAAACTTAACCGGTGCCACGCCGCCCATAGAGCCTACACTATCAGAGATAGATATCGGCGTAAGGCCATTATCAAAGGCAAACTTAAATGCATCTTCTATTTTTTTGTGATCTTGGAAATCTATACGCACCACATCGCCAAATTGCTGCAACAGGCCCCGATTAATTTGTAAGGTAGCGTGCGCTGTTTTCTCAAGTATGAAGTAAGGTTTATTGATAAAAGTGTATTTTGGCAATATTCCTGATGCCAGTAATGGCAAAACCGCGATATGACAAGGCGTCACCGCATTGAAAGTAAGGGTGCATGCACCTTTCATTATGGCGCTTAGTTTACTTTCAATGTCCCTAAAAATGTCTGGTTTAATTCGCGTTCTTGCCACCGAAAGTTGTACACCAAAGCGCTCCATTGCTTCATATACAGCCACTTTAAGTTTTTTGTGCGTTTCAATACCAAGATAAGAGCAGGACACAAACTCGATCATTTCCCTGCCATCATCGAGTCTGATTTTTTTCCCTCTCTTTCAGTGACAATCAACTCATTGATGTTTTCCGAAAAAACACGTGTTTGATATTTTACGGATTTTTCAATTTTGTTTCTTTGCCAGTTCTGCACTTCGCTCTCCTTAAATAGCTAACTACCAGTAATGATAAAATCGCCAGAGATAATCCACTTATCCCCATCACTTTTTCAAACCCAATCCCTAAAGAAGTGGATTTTGTTACACAATAACTAATAACACCTGCACAGACAGTTTGCGTAAACCCGGTCAATGATGAAGCTACTCCCGTTTTATTACCTTTAATCTGCAATGCGGTGAAATGAGCGACTGGGTAATATGCACCTAATGTAAAATTGAACACAATAGCAGAGAGTAGATATAAAATAGGATCATAGTTTCCTATAATAAAAGGAACTAATGACAGTGCATTGATTCCAAAAAGTAAAAATGGGTTTGTGAATGCGTTAAGCTTTGAAGCCTGATTTCCTGCTATGAAAAAAAGAACAGAAAATGAGAAGACCAGTGAGTATTGAAAAGGCGTAAATTTTAAATTTTCTATAAAAATCACAGGCGTCAGCGTAATGAAACAAAAAAGCGAACTCAGGATCAAGGAAACCAAAGCCGTCCCCGAAAAAATTCGGTTGTCATAAAGCTGCCATTATATTCTTCAGACTTTTCTCCAGAACCAGGTAAACTTTTTGGGGCAAGAATGACTGTGATCATTCCAAAAATGAACATCGTTAAGAATATGTAGTTCCAGCTTACATAACCAAGCATAACACCACCCGCGAGCGGTGCGATCAGAGGAACTACCGCACTGGCAGAGGAAATATCAGATAGGGCTTTTTTTAAGCTTTCAGCTGGAAAACTATCTTTTGCGATAGCTCTGGATAATACCGGTCCTGCGCCAGCGCCTACGGCCTGTATAAATCTTCCTGCCATAAGTAAATAGATATCTTCCGCCATATAGCACAGCAAACTACCCGCTGAAAAAACGATAAAACCTGCCGTTATTGTTTTTATTTTTCCTAACCTTTCACTTACAAAGCCTACACATAATTGACTGATAGCATAAACGATAAGAAACCCGCTGACCGAAAGCTGAATAAGAGAATAATCAACCTGAAAAACTTTTTGCAGATTTGGCAGAGCCGGAACAATCATGTCGGTAGCCAGAGCTGACACAGATGCAGCCATTACAAGATATAAATACACTCGGTTCATAATCAAAATTAGCTTAAGTTCTAAAGAGCAATCAAACTATCAAAACAGCTTATAAATATCAATTTATCTTATGTAATCATAGTGCTATACAGCCTCCAGCTAAATAACCCTCCATTAAATTTAAAATAGCATAAAAATCAATAGAATATGAACTAACCGTACGAATAGCAATCAATTCTTCCAGATATTCTGTTTACGAAAAGAACAATTTAATCCCGGTAGAATTTCTATTTGTAAAATGATAATTACACAGATAATGCTACTAAATGGGGTGTTGTTAAGAATAATTAACCATAGAAGCAGGAATGACGATAGGTAATAAAATTATGATCAATTTTCAACCACTCGGAAGATAAAAATCTGCAAAAAAAGTGATTTGTTAACTTTACACTTTTATGTGACATTTTTATAACAAATGAAGATGAAATTATTGACTGGTAGAACCTCATATATTAAATGAGGTTATCTGATGTGTGATATACATGCTCACCTGATTTCAACGCAGATGAGTACGGCCCCTTCCCCTTCTTTATCGATGAAAGAGGACTTTATTTCCTGAAGTACCCCAACGCTTCCCGACAGGTACCACGTCCAGAAAGGCCGCCGCCTGGCCTGCCGCGCTCTCTGCCTCATCGGGAAGCGTCCGTGCCACTCAGCCTGACCACGCCACCAATAGTGACGCCGAATCCGGAAAGCGACTGTAATCTTCTCCTGGCCCGTGCTTCAAACGAGCGACAGGAAGGCTTCATCAGCAACCACTCCGGCGGGCGGATATTCCTGTTCCTGCAGACCGACGACTTCTGTCGCGACTATAACGCCATGAAAGCGAAGGGCGTCCACTTCTGCCAGGAGCCGCGAGAGGAGGAGTACGGGATGGTCGTTGTGTTTGAGGACATCTACGGCAACCGTTGGGATCTTTACCAGAACAAGCGAAATTAAATCACTGAGGGTCAGGTTACCAATGGGTAATCGTCAGCCAATACCAGATCCGATTTTCGCTCACAGGGGACCTCAGCTCAGCCAGTTTGTCCGCTTTGTGCCAGAAGCGGACGTTTAAGATTTGAATTTTTTCTTAGCTTACTGGTTCAGGAAAAATTACCATGAAGCATAACTTTCAATAACTTAACCGCTGCTCTGGATATATCGATCATATGCGTAAATTACAAAAACTTATTGCAGCCGAAAATACTCTTTCCTCACCCTCTTTCAGCCTCTCTTCGACAGCTATATCTTGTATCGCATCAAAATGTCGAAAGGATGAAGTTGCCGATGCACATATCCTGATAAAACAGCTCAAAGCTGAATTGGCCACAGTTTCTGACTGGGATGGTGATACACAGGATGATATCTGGAAGAGCATCGAACTATTTAGAGCCATCTTAGCAAAGGTGAGATAAGGCATGGCCTTCGTGTCCGCTTCTGGCACAAAGCGGAGCATTTTTCAAACCACATATTTCTACCTTAGCATTGGCTGACAAGAGACAATTAATTAATGGTCACAGTTGTTTTTAGAGTATTACTATTAATTAACCTCAGCAAGATTGACGCCGGTTGCATTTGGAAGGCAGAGCGCCGCAAGAATACCAACACAATAAGAAGTAATTGCCAGACTTCCCATTGCATAGCCCAGATGAATGTGGCTTGATAAGATACCTACCAGTGCCGGCATTAACGAGCCAAATCCGCGTCCAAAGCTGGCACAAAAACCTGCGCCGTTACCTCTGATATGGGTGGGATATAATTCTGAAAAAGCAGGTGTTAAACCGGAGGCCAGTCCGCCTTGTAATGCGCCGAGGAAAAAGCCCAGAACCAGGGTAATATCCATACTGACGTTTGCAAACATATACACGCTTACAACAATCATCTGACAAAGCAGGAAAAATATGACTGTCTTCCACCTGCCAAACTTATCACTTAACCTGCCATAAATGAAGGGTCCCAGAAGAGAGCCTAAAATGTTTATTGCTAAATATCCAGACATGGAAACTACTGGTAACCCCAGTTCCATACGCAAATAGGTGGGGAGCCAGGTTATCATTATATAAGCCCCTCCAAATATACCGCCAGATAAAATGGTTGCCGTTACAGTAATGCGCCGATGCTTCCCCTGAAATATTTCCGTGATTTTATTAGGTTTTTTACTTTGAGAGGTTGATGAGAAAACGGGTGATTCAGGGACTAAACGACGAATGAACCATACCAAAATGGCCGGAATTATACCAATAAGGAAAAAAAGCTTCCAGGCAAGCTCTTGTGGGAAAAAGTTAAGTAACACCGGCAATACGCCCAATGAAATAGCGTAGCCAAGTGCGTATCCGCTTTGAATTGATGCACCAACGCGACCACGATAACTTGCACGAATTACTTCACTGATCAAGACACCGCCAACGACGACTTCACCACCATAACCGAGCCCCTGTAAGAAGCGCACAATAAGAAACTGCCAAAAATCTCCGCAGAGTGCGGTTAAACCGGTAAAACAGGCTACCCATAATACAGTTAACTGCATAACGCGTATGCGTCCCCAGCGGTCGGCCAGCATCCCAGCGCTCCAGCCGCCCAGAGCGCTTCCGATTAATGAAGCCGACCCCAAAATTCCAGCCTCAGATTTAGTCAGTATTGCCATACTGAGTAAAATCGGCATGACCAATGAATAAATTGTGCTGTCCATCGAGTCCAGGGTAAACCCTCCCAGACATGCCCACCAGGTTTTTTCTCTTTTGGAGTGAGCTCACTGTACCATCCGATTTTCATTTTTCACCTGTTGTTAGCTACAAAATATTCGCCCCCTGTTCAGAGCGCGCTGTTTTAATATTATTAAAAATAAAATTATATTATAAGCAGTATGACTAACAGAGCTTTAGCGTTATTTTGTGATCTCTATCTCGTAGGGATTATAATTAATTTAATTCGATTATTTTTCGGATAAATGTTTATTTAAATCCAATCAATAATATTTATAGAGCTATGATTTCTATTTATAGGAATTTTTATCATACGTTGAATTATTGCTTGCATCTTAAACTTCACCGGATGGAGTTCGAGTTTCCTGATATTATTTTTAAGACGGATTCAATTTACAGGGGCCTGTCCTGGGTTGCAGGAGTCAGTAAGGGGACGGGCTGAAAACGTATTTTTACTTACACCGGGAATTATGCTGGCATCCCTGCTATTCAAAGCGTCAGGATCCAAAGAAGAAACGCTATTGATAACGGAGACGGTCAGTCCATATTGCACGCCGTTACGACCAGAAGAGGCTTGGCAGAGAAGCCAGGCAAGCTGCTACACGTTCAGCCTGCCGGAAGGATATAACTGATAGCAGAGATGATTCATAGTCAGAATTTAACGTAAAGCCTTACGGGGCTATTCTGCCTGTCCGGTGAGAGTACGGGTTGGAAATCTTAAAATCACGCAGCGAGCAGGAAAGACTTTTTATTTGCCATCCAACAGCAGTTGACACAGGTAGAGATCATTTTTCCAGATCCTTTGGTACCGGCGGCGTGCCATGCGTATGGAAGGTATCGATGGTCTTCAATCCCCAGGCTTGTCCTTTTTTTCGCTCGGTTTCTGTCCATACTATGGTCTGCCAGTCCGGGGCGAGAATCAGGCGAGCACCTGAGTTGGCTAATTCCACCCGGTTGCCCGCAGGTTCCCAGACATACAGAAAAAATGTCCCCTGAATAGCATGTTTATGCGGCCCGGTTTCGATGTGTACGCCATTTTCTAAAAAAATATCTGCTGCGCGCAATATGTCCTCACGAGTATCTGTTGCATAGGTCACGTGATGCAGACGTCCTTTTCCTCCACCCTGCTCTTCCGTACATGCCAGGTCGTAAGTTTTATTGTTGATGGTAAACCAGCAGCCACCTATACGGCCATTATCAAGCTCTATCATTTCGGTAACTCGCGAGCCCAGACAGGTTTCCATAAATTGTTTGAACTCACGCACGTCTGCTGCCAGCAGGTTAAGGTGATCGAGACGGCGGGGAGAAGCACCACGGCCGTGATAGCGCTGAGCCAGATTTTTCAACGATGGACGTTCGCCTGCTTCAGCCTGATAGCGGACGGTATCATAATAGATCTCAAATATATGGCCAAAAGGGTCAGCAAAGCGGAAAGCACGACCCTGCCCCTGTTCCTCTTTCACCCAGCCAATGACTTCATATTTGCTGGCCTCAATCACAGCCACACGTCGCATTAGCGCCGCTTCTGAGCTGGCGCGATAAGCAATGTGGCCCACACCAGTCGTGTGATGACGCGTTAACTTCAGGGTATGAAATTCATAGTCATCCCAGGCGCGCAACCAGGCATGATTTTCATCCTGCTCCGAGACTGTCAGACCATATACATTAACGAAGAAAAAAAGACTCTCCTCAAATTTATCAGTATAAAGCTCAACATGTGCTAAATGTGCAATATCATGGCAGGGTTCTGATGAATGATTTGTCATGCATACCTCCTTAGTGGTTTAAGCGGCCGGTTTTTATTCATAATCTCTGAGATAAGTTATCCGCCTTACGCCTGTCAGGTCAGATGGTTTTAGTTCTGAAGTCATGAGTTTTTTTATACTGTGACATTGGTAACGCCCCGGAATGAGCAAAGATCGGCAGCGATGGATTTGTAGTAAAATATTGCCTGAAAGATCACCGAATTAAATAGCAAAGGTTTTCTATCTCATTTTCAGACAAAAGAGTGACGATGACACCTGTTGGCTGAATTAATTACTCAGGAAAGATGTTTAACCAGTCTGGTTAAGCTGATCTACCGCCTTCTGCCAGTCGAACGAGGTTGAATCGCTGTAAGACACACCCACTTTCGCCATTCTTGCCGGTAATGCTGCCTGTACCTGCTGTATTGCCTGGCTCATCAGTGCGGCGACACCCACATCCTGCAAAGTTTTAACCACTTCGCTCATCTCTTCAGCGCGTCTGATGCCGTGTTCAGCAACACGACTGATAAGATAATGCGGCAGCCGATCGTTCCATCCAAGTGACGGGAAACTGGTATGCAATGAAGCCAAAACGGCCTCTTCCACACCGTATTGCCGTGCCGCGCTGAGACATTCAGTGGTTAATGCTTCCAGACCTTTAATCATCACGCTGCGGCACATCTTAATCGCAGACACATCACCAACACGCTCACTGGTTGCCCTTGCGTTGCATCCCAGCGCAATTAAGATGTCCGCAACACGATTTGCTGATGGCCCGCCAATCAGCAGCGGCGTGGCAAGGCGCTCAGGAGGCACCGGCGCCATTACCGCAACATCCAGATAATGCCCGGCACCCGCGGTTACCGCTTTAGCAGCGGCGCGCTTGGTGTCAGGCGAAACGGAATTGAAGTCGAGAAAAGTCTGACCGGTATACAACAGCGGCGCAGCCTGCACAGCTACGTCGAGCGCGCTGCCCGCTGTCACCAGCGATAACACTAAATCTGCGCCATCCAGCGCATCAGCCAGAGAACTGGCTGTTTGTATACCCGCTTCAACTGCCAGCGCCTGTAAAGAGTCAGTTTGCAGGCCGGGAAACTTTTTATCCCAGACACGCACATCCGCTGCTCCCGCCATATCCTGCGCATAAATCTTTCCGGCCTCACCGAAACCTACAACCGCAATACGTACCATTCTGCTCTCCTTAACTGCCTGACCACACTGAACCCGGAACAGCAACCCGACCTTCAAACAGCAGACGTGCGGTACGAATCAATCCGCTGTTGATGACGTTACCCGTCGCATCGCGTGTCAGCATCACGCTAAACTCGCCGGTGGGATGTTCCACCGCCAGCCGCTGCTCACCAGCCTCGCTGACATTTGCCACTCCTTGTGTCACTGAACCGGGGATGAGACAGGCGGTTGCCACACTCACAGCGCCTAATACGCCAATGGATGCATGGCAGCGGTGTGGGATAAAGGTGCGGGTGGTCAGCGTCCCGCCCTGGGTTGGGGCAGCAATCAGGGTCATTTTTGGCACCGTGCGTTGCGTCACATCGCCCAGATTCATGCGTGGGCCAGCCTGCAAGCGGATGGCTTCCAGGCGCGCTTTCAATTCGTGGTCATTATCCAGCTGCTCGCGTGTTTCCAGCCCGCTGCGCTGCAAATCGGCTGCCCGTATCAGCACCACCGGCATGCCATTATCAATACAGGTAACCTCAATACCCTCAAAGCGGTCGCGTGCGTTGCCCGTCGGCAGTAAGGCACCACAGCTGGAACCGGCGATATCTTCAAAATTCAGTATCTGTTCTGCTGCGAAACCCGGCACGCCGTCAATGTGTGCGTCACCTTCATACTCTATCGCACCGTCAGGCGTGGCGATTTGTGCTTCGGCGATTTGCCCGGTGTTTACCATAAAAATACGCACCAGCGTGACCGCGCCCTGCACCTTTACCAGCTCTTTTTCAATGGCGAAAGGTCCGACGGCGGCCAGGATGTTGCCGCAGTTTTGCCCGTAATCCACCACGGCTTCAGTGACGTTAACCTGCGCAAACAGGTAATCCACATCCGCGTCCGGGCGCGTTGAGGGGGAGATAATCGCAACTTTGCTGGTCAGTGGGTCGGCCCCACCAATCCCGTCAATCTGACGTGCGTCAGGCGACCCCATCACTGCCAGCAGCACGCGGTCGCGAGTGGCGTTATCTTGTGGCAGATCCGCCGCCAGAAAACAGGCGGCTTTGGAGGTGCCGCCACGCATTAAGACGCAGGGGAGAAAGGTCTGTTTCATCGTCAGCTATTCTTCAGCTCATCCAGGGAATCAACGTAGCGCAGCCCTTTTTCAGCTAAGGTGGGCCGCATCTGATAAATATCCAGCCCCAGCTCTCCCGCTGCGAGTCGCTGGCGTTTACCTTCCTCAGCATCAACGCGTTTTTTTGCAGCAGCATCCACGGTGGTGGCCTGTTCACGAGGCACAATGACCACACCATCATCATCGGCTACCACGATGTCGCCCGGATTGACCAGCTGACCGGCACAGATCACCGGAACATTAACAGAACCCAGGGTCTCTTTTACCGTTCCCTGCGCATAGACAGCTCGTGACCAGACGGGGAAGTGCATCTCGCGCAACGTCTGGCTGTCGCGTATACCAATGTCGCCCACGAGGCCCACTACGCCACGCGCTTTCAGTGATGTCGCTAACAGGTCACCAAAAAAGCCGTCGTGACAGTCAGACGTCATCGCCACCAGCAACACATCACCCGGCTGGCATTGTTCTACCGCCACGTGAAACATCCAGTTATCACCCGGCGATACCAGCACGGTTACTGCGCTGCCCGCGACAGCGCATTTCTGCTGAATCGGACGCACGCGAACATCAAGCAGGCCTGTACGTCCCTGTGCTTCATGCGTGGTCGCCACGCCGTAACCCGCAAACCCTGTGACCAGACCGGGTTCGGCACGCTCAATGTTTCGCACGACAACGCCTTTCTTATTCAGCAGACTCATGACAAATCCTCCGTCACGCGCGGGAACAGGCTCTGATAACCTTCGCCATGGCTGATAACTTTTGGTGAAGCGATGCCCACGTTACGTTTGGCCTGAACACCACGCTGCAAAGCGACGCGCGTATAGTATTCCCACAGGTGCTCCTGCCCAGCCATGCACTGTATTGCCGCGTATTTCTTATCCCATACCGGGGTGATATCCAGAAGGACGTCCGGCTTCCAGTTGCACTGCTCGGGCTGGTGTGGTTCAAAACAATAAACCGGCGGCGCACCGATGATGGTTTCACCGGGACGATAACCTTCAGCCTGCGCGATGATACGTGCTTCCTGCGTCAGATTAGCGGCCAGCGGATGGTCATAGTTATAGGGATCGTTCACCGAATGGGTCAAAACGAAGTGTGGCTGTACCCGACGGAACACGTCAGCAAGGCGAAACAGCGTCTCTTTGTCTGAGCGAAGCGGATAGTCACCCATATCGAAGAACTCAATGCTGGCTCCGAGGATTTTGGCCGCAGCTTCGGCCTCACCCTGTCGGTTTTGCTTCACGATAGTTTCGGTCATGTTACCTTTGCGCCACAGCTTTGCTGATTCACCTCGTTCGCCGTAGGAGAGACAGACCACATGCACGTCATATCCTCGTGAGGTATGCAACGCAATCGCGCCGCCCGCACGCCAGACAAAATCAGCGGAGTGTGCACTGACCACTAAAGCGCTCTTTTTAGCTATCTTTTCCATCATCTCATCCTGCGTTTTGCTGTTTTTTTCATCCTGGCATGCTGTTTAACGCACGGATAATGCCTTTCATTGCGTGAGCTATGACTTTTATTTATGTTGGGATAAAACCTTTAAACTTTTTACGACGACATGAAAATAAACCCGCAAGAATTTCAATTAAAAATCATGCAAATACGAGCATTCTGTATGATTGCAGATCGTGGCACCGTGTCAGAAGCCGCCAACAAATTGTTTCGCACTCAGTCGGCAATCACCCGTTCAATCCGTGATCTTGAACACACTTTAGCCACGCCGCTGTTCGAACGTCACGCGAGCGGCATGATGCTGACGGAAATGGGAAAATGTGTTTTGCCACGTGCCCGCCGCGCTATCCAGGAGCTGCAGCTGATCCCCTCATTGCTCAGCAAACTCAAACAGCGCGACAACGGACGTGAAGAGGCTGAACCTGTCTGGTTATTTAACCTGCGACGTCTGCAAATTTTCCTGGCGCTGCACCGGCTTCATCACACGCAAAGCGTGGCGACTTCACTGGGTATCAGCCAGCCTGCTGTCAGCGCAGCGTTAAAGGTGCTGGAAAAGGGAGCAGGATTGACGCTGTTCCAACGCACGCCAAAAGGCATGATGCCAACGCCCGCCGGGCGGGAAATAGCACCTTTCATTAGTCGCGCACTGAATGAGATCCGGCATATTCCTGAAGAGCTTGCGGCGCAGCAGGGCGTGCTAACCGGCACTGTGCACGTGGGAGCCCTGCCCCTGTGCCGAAGCAGTTTACTGCCTCGTGCCATTGCTCACCTGGTGACGCGTTATCCCGGTATCAAAGTAGTAACCAATGAAAGCGCCTTTAGCGCGCTGGTGACAGAGTTAAGGGCGGGTGATATTGATTTCATTCTCGGCGCTTTGCGGCAGAACGACACGGTGACGGATATCCATAACCAGTTTTTATTCGATGAAGAACTTATTTTAGTGGCGCGCCCTGAGCATCCGCTTACCGGACGGTTGCTTACGCCAGACGAGCTGGCCCTGACGCAGTGGATCCTCCCCCGTGATAACACTCCGGCACGCCATTTATTAGATCGCGCATTTCAGGCATCAGGCATGCCCGCCCCACAACCTTTAGTGGAAAGTGGGGATCTGGCGATAGTGCGTGGGCTGCTGCTGCATTCAGATATGGTCGCGGCCGTCTCTTCGCATCAGCTTGAATATGAGTTACGTGCCGGGATTCTGACGTCGCTGACGTTCGATCTGCCTGATACGTGTCGTGAGATTGGTTTAACTTTCCGTCGGGGGGCGCTGCATTCACCTGCGGCAAAAGCGTTATTGAGCTGTATCGATGAGGCGCAGACTCACTCCGTCTAAAATAAAATCATATAAGAACATAATATTTACAGCGTCAGAACTGCATATTTAAGGCCTCTGACGCCATTTTTAACTTCTAAAGACAATGTTAAATTCGTCACAATATAAACCCAACTCATACCTCTAAAAGCCTTTTTTGACAGACAGGGTTGTTTCCCCCGCTTAACGTGTTACCAGATTGTTACCTTTCTCATATCCACCCCCAACTGCCGCAGACAGCAGAGAAGAGAGTGTACCCGATGACAGCAAATAACCTGGTTAACGTGAAAGCGTGGATAGATGCGCGACCCATCTCATCTTTTCAGTGGCGCCTGCTGGTGCTGTGCCTGATTATCATTATGTTTGACGGCTATGATGCCGCCGTGATGGGCTTTATTGCGCCGGCCCTGATTGAACACTGGGGCATCAGCCGTGCAGCGATGGGCTCCATTCTGGGTGCGGCGATGTTTGGTGTGGCGCTGGGTGCGCTGATCGCCGGACCGCTGTCCGATCGTTATGGCCGCAAGCGAATCATTTTACTGGCAGTGCTGATCTTTGCCGCGTTCAGCCTTGCCTGTGCGTTTGCTACTACGCCAGTACAGATGATGGTGCTGCGCTTTATAGCCGGATTAGGATTAGGCGCGGTGATGCCAAACTGCGTAACCTTACTGTCTGAATATATGCCTGAACGCCGTAAAGGCGTCATGATTACCCTGATGTTCAGTGGCTTCAATATTGGTTCGGGACTGGGAGGATTTATTGCCGCAGGGTTGCTGACACAGTATAGCTGGCCCGCGGTACTGATTTTTGGCGGTGCGGTACCACTTTTGATGTTGCCGGTTATAGCCTGGTTGTTACCAGAATCGGCCCTTAATCTGGTGATACGTAAAGCACCACGTGCTCAGATAGCCGCATTGCTCAATCGTATGGGGGGAAGTTTTGGCAGTGATAATGCCTTCATTCTTGATTCTCCCCGCGTCAAACGTCACAACACCATTTCGGAGCTGTTTCGTCATGGCTTTGCACGCGGCACCATCATTCTCTGGATGACCTATTTTATGGGTCTTTTTGTGATTTATCTGCTGAACGGCTGGCTGCCCACCATTATGCGGTCAGGTGGCATTTCGCTGGAGCAAGCTGCCATTATTGCCGGCCTGTTTCAGCTGGGCGGTCCGCTGGGGGGTATCATCGTCGGCACACTGATGGATAAGCTACGCGCTAAATGGGTAATCGGCGTAGTTTATTTTATCGGTTCTGTCTGTTTGATTATCCAGGGCCTGTTTAGCCTGAGTGGCGTGGCGCTGGGGATTATTATTTTTATCACTGGTATGTGTATTAATGGCGCGCAGAATGGCCTTCAGGTCTACTCTCCGGCTTTTTACCCCACAGAGATCCGCGCCACTGGCGTGAGCTGGATGCACGGTATTGGACGCATCGGCGCCATCCTGAGTTCATCATTGGGTGGCGTGTTGATGGGCGCCTTTCCGGGACAGTCAGCCATATTCTTCATTCTTGCACTGCCAGCACTGCTTGCCGCATTCAGCATTGTTTTACATCGGAATATTCGTCTTAATATGAAAATCAAAGGCGCAGGCCTCAGTGAGCATGTTCCTGAAGTACAAGCGCAGTGAGGATGTGGCGGTCATAGCTTTACAGCAGGAAAATGCCCACATATTTCCTCATCAGCGCGAGCGCATCAGGGTCGCGCCGGTGAGGAAACAGAAAGCCTGGTGATAAACAGATTGTTATCAAAGTGTCTGTTGAAGTTGCTGTATACCCCAAAATGCAAGCGCATGATCGTCTTCAGAAGGTAAACCGCTTACGCTTACTGCGCCGATAACCTGACCGGTCAGGTTCAGAAGGGGAAATGAGCCTCCATGATCCGTATACCTCGCATGATCGATGTGTTTCTGCATGCTCATCGATTCTCCCCGGGATGCGTTATCGATTCCTACATACAATGATGAGTGCGCACAACGCAGGACTGTGTTGCGTTTGCGACGCATCCATTCCAGGTTATCTGCGCTTGAGCCAGGTAATGCCGCAACAAATAATTCCTGACCAAAAGCATAGACCTCCAGCGATACGGGCGCCGCAAGCACTACTGCACGCTCATACAGAAGTTGGCCCAGTCGCCAGGCAAGAGTGAAATCAAACTGCGCCAGTCGGGCTTCATTTTCCTGTTGTAGCATTTCTTCAGGTGTCATTTGATGTTCCACGAAGTGAGTAAATGAAATTTAAATTTCAATATACTGAAAGACTACATTGTTGTGAATATGTTTTTTTCAGAAATTTAGAGAAAAATCAGTACCATATCCTACATTTTTTTGCAAAAAGACCTAAAAATCAAGAACGTATGTTTCATATAATTTAATTTTGGAATTATTTCCCCTACAGACGTTGGAGGAGGATGAATGAGACTCAAAGTGCAGACTTTCTCATAGCATGTAAGAACAAGAGTCAGCACCCTGCAGGGGCATCAGAATGGATAAAGTCTCATTCGTTATAATCTGAAATGCATGGTGTAATGCTGCACCGATGCAGTTTCTGAAAGGTTCTCCAGGGAAATAATTACATTAGTATTTCTCTGGCAATCGGGCCGCTAAGCCGATACTTTCACTTGTTACGGGCTGAAACCGGCGGAATAGGTTCAAACATCCTGCCTGAAAATCAGCCAGATTGTTTTGTTACGTGGGTTATAAAAATGGAAGAAAAATCAAACAGTAAAAAGGCGACCGCGAATGAAGTTGCTGAACTTGCGGGCGTCTCGAAATATACCGTTTTGCGTGCCTTTAAAGAGGGGGCTTCGATTTCACCTCATGCCCGCGAAGCAGTAATGGCAGCGGCTGATAAGTTAGGATTTAGCCCAAACCTGTTAGCCCGTAGTTTAAAAAATAAGAAAACTAAACTGATTGCAGTTCTGGTTGATGAGTTCCAAAATCCACATACCTTGATGGTGCTGGACGAAGTCAGTAAGCAGTTGGGTGCGCGGGGCTATATGACCATATTACTTAATGTCAGCTCTGACGATAAATACATATCCGTATTAAAGATGGCTGGACAGATGCAGGTCGATGGCATGATATTCGCCGCGACCATCTTACGTGATGAGCTGATTGTTACAGCAAAAGAAATTTATCACGTGCCTTCATTCCATATTTGTCGTAGCACCGAAAATCCAGACGTGAATGTTGTAAATATAGATGGTTTCAATGCTTCTAAAGCGCTTGGAAATTTACTTATACGGCAGGGTTATAAAAAATACGCTTATATGAAAGGTCATGATACACCTTCGTCACAGTTAATGCGTATACAGGGATATGAGGAAAGCCTGAAAGCAATCGGTCAGAATATAAGTAAACTCTTTATTGCGGGACATTATGACCGTGAGCGATCCTATACTTTGATAATGGATTATTTACAACAAACACCTCAAAGTGAAAGGGTTGATGCTTTGTTTTGTGAAAATGATGTTCTGGCTATAGGCGCCATTCAGGCTGTAAGAGACTTCGGTCAGGGTGCGCATATGGGAATAGTAGGCTTTGATGATATTAATGAAGCGCGCACAACCACCTGGCAATTGACAACATGGTCGCAACGGGCTGATTTACAGATTACTGAGGCCATCAATCGTCTTTTAGACGGTATTGCCGATGAAAGCGGTAGTTGGCGAACCGGTGAAATAAAGATCCGAAAATCGCATCTGAAGCCCTGATATGTTAGCTATTATTTCAAATGTAAACATCATGTAAAATATTGGGCAAACCAGCAGTGTTTGCTCACATAATGCCCTTCCATACACCACAAGCCACAACCTCATTAATACATACTCATCGTAAATAGCACTTTTTGATAACCCCTATCGCCCTCTTGCAAATTTTTATACATCATTGTTTTATATACAAAAAGTCACTTAACCTCGCTTTCTGTTTTGTAAATTTTTCTTTGCCATCGATGGCAAATTGCAGTTGCCATCGATGGCAAAAGTACACATAATCGCAACATTGTGGGGTTAAAGCCTGGTTCCCGGGAGTGGAAATCTGTCCTGCAGCAATGTTTAGTTTTGATTTGTTGATAACAATCGGCAGAGCTACGAGATGAACATAGTTGTCAGGTACAGGTAAAAACAATCAGTTTGATTAATTTAACCAGCCTGATTCTAC
Source organism: Erwinia sp. E_sp_B01_1 (assembly GCF_036865545.1). Taxonomy (NCBI): domain Bacteria; kingdom Pseudomonadati; phylum Pseudomonadota; class Gammaproteobacteria; order Enterobacterales; family Erwiniaceae; genus Erwinia; species Erwinia sp. E_sp_B01_1. Next base: position 3,019,328 of record NZ_CP142208.1, read on the forward strand.
TGTAAGGCAGTTATTATTCTAATTAAAACTGTAAGTCTTAAGCTGGATTTTATTACTGTTAAGAATGGTAAGTTTGAGTTTTATTGGAGCATCATGTGAAAAGAAGAAGTTTTATTCAGGCAGGGTTAGTTTTAGCAAGTACCGGTACAGCTGCCTCAATATTCAAACCTGCAGGAGCCGCTGAGAGAGTTTTTAAGGGTGGCGAATTATGGCGTGCCAAAGCAACTCAGCCTCCAACGCCTGCAGATCCCACCAAAAGGTACTTTTTCACGGAGCAGGAAGAAGCATTAGTTAAAGCTATCTTTGACAGACTCATTCCCGCTGATGAATTAAGTATTGGTGCATCAGATGCGGGCTGTGTTGTGTTTATTGATAATCAACTCGCCGGTCCTTACGGGGAGGCCAGTTGGCGTTATAAAGGGGGTCCGTATGAGCAGGGAACGGAATCACAAGGGAATCAAAGTCCATTAACGCCTCGCGAAATTTATCGTAAAGGGCTTTCAGAGATGGATATTCACTGTACAAAAGCGTTTGGGAAGTCCTTCGTCGTTTTATCCGATGATGATAAAGACAACTATCTCGAACAGATGGAAGCGTCCAAATACACCTATCCGGGCTTTACGTCTTCAAATGCGCTTTTTGGCCAGTTCCTTTCCAATGTGATGGAAGGTTTCCTGGCCGATCCAATATATGGTGGCAACCGCAATATGGTCGGCTGGAAAATGATTGGTTTTCCGGGCGCACGGTATGACTACCGTGATGTAGCCAAGCTTAAAGGACAAAAAATCTCCCTTGAGCCGATCAGCATTATTGAACATTTGAAAGCATAATAAGACGTAAGGAATACCAATGAATTACACCAGACCTAAGGCTGACGCAGTTATTGTCGGCCTCGGATGGGCCGGTTCTCTGATGGCTGAAGAACTTACCCGTGCAGGACTTAATGTTGTCGTTATCGAACGCGGCGCATGGGAACAGACCCAAACCAACTTTTCGCCAGCCATTGCTGCAGATGAATTGCGCTATGGCGTCCGTCGGGAAATCCTGAAGCCGCCACGAATTGAAGCCCTCACTTTCCGGAACTCATCCGATCAAAAAGCCCTGCCCGCGCGTGACCAGAATATTTTCATGATGGGCAACAGTGTTGGTGGCGCAGGCAAGCACTGGGCAGCCAACGCCTGGCGCTTCAATCCATCTGATTTTGAGATGGAAACCCGTCTGCGCGAGCGTTATCACAATATGAAACTGGCCGATGGTCTGATCGTTCAGGATTGGGGGGTCACCTATGATGAACTTGAGCCATTTTACGACCGCGTAGAAAAAATCGCCGGGATTTCCGGTAAAGCGGGCGTGATTAACGGCGTCAAACAGCAGGGGGAAATCCTTTTGAGGGCAACCGCACCAGCGAATACCCAACACCACCTTTGATCCGATCGCACTGGAATGATATCTACCACAAAGTCACTGAAAAAATGGGCTACCACCCGTTTCCGATCCCTGGTGGAACAATCGGTGCCGCTTATACCAATCCATTAGGCGTTAATCTCGCACCCTGCACCTATTGTGGCTTTTGTGGGTTATATGGTTGCGGTAACTGGTCAAAGTCTTCACCTAATGCCTGCGTCATCCCTGCGCTCATGGATCGTAATAATCTTACAATGCTTACGGAATGTACCGTATTACGGGTCAATAAAGCGGATGATGGTAAAACGGTCACCGGCGTGACCTTCCTGGATTCTGATGGCAATACCGGTTTCCAGCCCGCGGGCATCGTGTGTGTGTCAGCTTATCAACTGGACAATGTAAGACTGCTATTGTTATCAGAAATTGGTACAGCTTACGATCCTGCAACAGGTAAAGGCACGCTTGGTCGCGCTTATAATTATCAGACCATGATTAACGCATTCCTCTATTTTGAAAACGAACAGATGAATCCGTATATCTCTACCGGCGCGTTATCAACACAAATTGATGATTATAATGGGGACAACTTCGATCACACCGGACTTGGTTTCCTGGGTGGGGCAGGCATTCAGGCACTGTCTGATCAGGGTACACCTCTGAGTCTGGCAGATCGCGTACCGCCAGGCACCAAACTATGGGGTTCGAAATGGAAAAAAGCCTACCAGCAAAGTTATCAGAACTTTGGCAAAATTCAGGGACAGGGTACTTCATACTCGCACCGTGATTCATATCTTTCACTGGATCCGAATTACAAAGATGCTAATGGACAGCCGCTGATGCGGATGACGTTTGATTACAATGAAAACGATAAGCGTATGGCCAATTTTATTCGCGATCGTATGGAAGAGATTTGTAAAAATTCGGGTGCCAAATCCTGGGAAATTGTTTCTATTCCGGACAAACATAATTCGCCATATACCCCTTACGACAGCTCGCACACCATAGGTGGTGCGGTGATGGGTCTGGATCCCAAAACCTCAGTCCTTAACCGTTACCAGCAGCATTGGGATGCACATAACCTGTTTGTACTTGGGGCCTCTTCGTTCCCTAATAATGCAGGCTATAACCCAACCATTACGTTAAGTGCGCTCACTTTATGGACGGCACATGCCATCGTAAATGAATACCTGAAAAATCCGGGTTCACTGGTGGGGTAAGGAGAAAAAAATGGCGAATAAATTAAGACGTGGTGCGCTTGGCGTGGTGTATATCGCAGTGCTGGGTGCCCTCGGTTATACCGCACTGGTGAAATATGACGAACACAAAAGCTATCCACAGACCCTGAAGCCTGAAACGGGGGCGGCATTGCCTGAGCAGATCAAGCGAGGCGAGTATGTCGCCCGCCTATCAGACTGTACCGCTTGTCATACCGCACAGGGTGGCAAACCTTTCGCCGGCGGTTACCGGCTGGAAACACCCTTTGGTAGCATATTCTCATCGAACATTACCCCGGATAAAGAAACCGGTATAGGCAACTGGACGCAAGAGCAATTTGACCGTGCGGTGCGTCATGGTATTGGCTCGCATGGACATATGTATGCGGCAATGCCCTATAACGCTTATGCAAAACTTACCGATCAAGATCTGACCGACCTCTGGGCGTACGTCCGGACTATTCCCGCAGTGAAAAACAGCGTCGTTGAGAATCAATTACCTTTTCCGTTTAACCAGCGCTGGACGCTTGCTGGGTGGAATCTGCTCTTTTTCAAAGACCAGATATTTAAACCGACAACCAGCAACAGTGATGAGATTAATCGTGGCCAGTATCTGGTTGAGGGCCCCGGGCATTGTGCTTCGTGCCATACTGCCAAAAACTTTCTTGGTGGTGACAGTTCAGCCTATCTGCAGGGTGGTCAGTTAGAGGGATGGCACGCACCCGACCTCACGCAGAATCCGCACACAGGACTCGGTTCATGGAGTAAAGATGATGTGGTCACCTATCTGCGTACCGGAACCAACAGGATGGGGGCCGCGTCAGGGCCTATGTCAGAGGCAGTTGAAAACTCAACGCAATACATGTCAGCTTCCGATCTTCAAGCAATAGCAAGCTATCTGCATACATTGCCCGCCTCCCCTGTAACAAAACCTTCGCCGGTGAGCGCCAGGGACAATGCAATGATCGTCGGGAAGAAAGTCTTTGAATCTCAGTGTCAGGCTTGTCACGTTTCAGATGGATCGGGGATCCGTAATATGATCCCAACACTCGCGAACAATCCGCAAATCAATGCGGACGATACCTCGAGTTTGCTGAACGTGGTGTTAAAAGGCAGCCAGGGACCATTTACCCATGCGAACCCTACTTCTGCAGGTATGCCTGATTTTGCCTGGAAGCTGTCAGACGATAACATCGCGGATGTGATGACCTATATCCGTAACAGTTGGGGGAATGCCGCACCGCCTGTCAGCGCAGATACGGTGACACAAGCGCGAAAAGAACTGAAGGCCAAACCCTGGATGGGAGAGGCCAGGGATAAGCAGTAAGCCTTAATCAACAGATCGCCTGCAGGCGGGCGATCTGTTTGATCAAACTGCCCTTTTAAGACTGTAATAGCGATATTTTTTTGTTAACACATTTGGCAGTTAAGTTAGATTGCCCATTCAGAGTTACAAATCAGCTTAAGCATAAATCAATGCCCGGTATTGTTTGTCTCAGGGCATTATTTATTAAATTTTAAAGCATGCACTCTACTGCACCCTTCTGAGCGATTATGTAAATATCTTACTGAGAGGTAGGGATCCATCTTTTCTGAGTAGCCTCACTATCGCAGGTAACGCCGGAAGGAAGTGTTATCAACTCAATCAATACGCCAAAAGGAGTCATACAAAACCAGGTCTTATTGCCCTTTCCTTCTTCCTGAGCAAAGCAGTCGGATGGCCCTTCAAACATTCGGGCCCCATTAGCCCTCATTGTCTTGCCCGCCTCATAAATATCGTCAACATATACTGAAAAATGGTTAACACCCTGAGTGCAGATATTGCCTTTAGCGTGCTTCACTGGAGGAGCGATCTCAAACAACTCAACATTGCAGCCATTACCCAGACGCATCATCACCAGCCCGGTCACGTTCATTGAAGCAGGAAATCCATTCAGGGGATGCATACTTTCACCCCCTATCTCCTTGTCCTGCCGGTCAGGCGGCACAATATGATAGAGCGTGGTGGCGCCCAGGGCATTAATAAAAAACTGCTCGGCTGTCGGGAGATCGGAAACAGTAATGCCAATGTGTTCGATGCCGTGTGCGTTCATTTTTCCTCCAGAAACAATCAGATATCTTTAACATGAGCCTGGCACAACCTGAACGGTTTTCACCTGTTTTATCCCTCTCATTCATGGATGCCCCCCAAACATCTTGATGGAATTCCATCATTTAAGCGGTAACAGCTCCCTCAAAGCGCTGGATATAGTGTCAATATCCTGACCTGTATGGAGCCATGCCGATGAATTCAACTCTTCAGTTAGGGGTCAGCCCCCTGAGCTGGACCAACGATGTTTTGCACGATTTGGGTGATAATATTCCGCTGAAAACCTGCCTGCAGCAGGCCGCAGCTGCCGGTTATCAGGGCATTGAGCTGGGAAGAAAGTTTCCCCGCAATCCTGAAACTCTGGCGCCCTTGCTGCAGGCGGTAAGCCTGCAACTCGCTTCAGGTTGGCACAGCGGTTTTCTGGCTGAACGATCGCTTGAGGAGGAAGTCGAGGCAGTGGCACCCCATGCCGCACTGTTAAAAGCGCTGGGTGCCGGCGTGTTGGTATACGGCGAATGCGGCAACCTGCCGGGGGACGCCCCCCTTGACCAGCCCCTGTCCCTTTCGCCTGCTCTAAACAGCATTGATGTTGCAGACTATGCCAACAAAGTCAGTGCTTTTGCCGACGTTTTAAAGCGCGATTACGGCCTGAGGCTGGCCTATCACCACCACCTGATGATGCTGGTTGAACGCCCCGAAGAGCTGGAGGCGTTTCTTACCCTGACCAGTAACAGCGTCGGGCTGGTGCTGGATTCTGGCCACGCCTTTGCCGCTGGCGTGGATTTGGCGCAAACGGTGAAAAAATTTGGCCACCGCATTGTGCATATTCATCTCAAGGATGTGCGTCCTGATGTGCTTCAACGGGTACAGGAACACGATCTCAGCTTCAATGACGCCGTACGGGAAGGGCTCTTTACCGTGCCCGGTGAAGGTTGCATTAACTACTCCCCTTTAATTGAGTTTGTCACCACCTCCGACTGGCGGGGCTGGCTGATCGTGGAAGCCGAACAGGATCCACAGAAGGAAGAACCGTTCGCCGCCGTGTCACGTGCGGCCCGCTGGGCACGCAATACCTTCCCGTTAGCCGTCAGGCCAGAGGTAACCCTGTCATGAAAGAGATGCTGAATATTGGCCTGATAGGGTCCGGTTTTATGGGCCAGGCACATGCAGATGCTTATCGCCGGGCGGCGATGATCTACCCTAACCTGCCTAAACGCCCACATCTGTATGCGCTGGCCGATCAGAATCAAATGCTGGCCGGGGAAAACGCCCGCCGCTTTGGCGCAGAAAAAGCTTACGGTGACTGGCGCGATTTAGTAAAGGATCCCGCTGTGGATGTGGTGGATATTACCTCCCCTAATCATCTGCATTATGAAATGGCGCTGGCGGCTATTGCTGCAGGCAAGCATGTCTATTGTGAAAAACCCCTGGCCGTCACCACAGAGCAGGCACTGGCAATGACTCTGGCTGCTGAACAGGCGGGGGTAAAAACGATGGTGGCTTTTAACAACATCAAAACGCCCGCCGCGCTACTGGCCAAACAGATTATCGGGCGGGGTGATATCGGTACGCCAGTCCGTTTTCGCGGCACTTTCGACCAGGGATTTTATAACGATCCCGAACTGCCGTGGTCATGGCGCTGTTCAAAACAGCTGGGTGGCAGCGGTTCACTGGGCGATTTAGGAGCACATACGCTTTCAGTGGCGCAATTTCTTATGGGCGGGGTCAGTGAAGTCACCGCCAGTGCGCAGACCTTTCTGCGGCAGCGTCCCGTTCCTCAGGTGGATGCGGGTTATGCCAGCCGCGCAGGTGAACACGCGGAATGGCGTGAGGTAGAGAATGACGATCAGGTTCAGTGTCTGGTGAGTTTTACCAGCGGCGCTTCCGGCGTGATTGAAGCTTCGCGTATTGCTGCGGGCCGCATATTTGGTGTGTTCTGGGAGGTGTCCGGTACCGAAGGAACCCTTTATATGGATGGTGAACGTTTTAACGAACTTCAGGTTTACCGTTTCAATGATGACAAGCACGATCGTGGCTTCAAAACCTTATACGCGGGCAGCCAGATCCCTGCCTACTCGGGCTTTTTCGGCTTTGATTTTGGCGGCGGCGGTCTGGGCTATTTCGATGTGAAAGTTATAGAAGTGCACGATCTGGTACAGGGCATTTGCAGCGATAGCGGTTGTTATCCTGATTTTGCCTTCGGCCTGCAAAACCAGCAAATCCTCACTGCCATTGAAGAGTCAATGGCGTCACATCAGTGGGTCAGCGTAACGGAACGCCGCTGAATTGCTGTCATGACAACATTTACCCATAAGGAGTCCCTATGTTTCCCTCATCTCTGCCAGTCCCCCGCCTGCCTGCCGCGCAGTCAGTTCCTGTTTTGCGCTGGGGCATTATTGGTCCCGGCTGGATCGCCGCGCATTTTGCCAGGGCGTTAAAAGAGCATACCAGTCAGAAACTGGTGGCGGTAACAGCACGTAACGCGGATAAAGCCCGGGCGTTCGCCGAAGAATGGGCGATCCCAGCCGCCTTTACTGACGTCAACGAGATGCTGGCGATGAAAGATTTGGATGCCGTCTATATCGCCACACCTCACAATCATCATTACCCGGATGGCCTGCGGGTGTTAAAAGCTGGTAAGCATGTGCTGATTGAAAAACCCCTGGCACTGAATGCATCAGAAGGTGCTGACTTACAGGCGGAGGCACAACGTCAGGGCGTGCTTTGTATGGAAGCGATGTGGTGCGACTATACCCCTAAATATGACGTTCTGCGCCAGCTTCTGGAAGAGGGTGTACTTGGCGATCTTCATACACTTATCGCCGATCATGGCGAATTTTTCACTCCTGACCACCGGATTTTCAATGCCGATCTTGCCGGTGGCCCCATGCTGGATTTAGGCAGCTATCTGGTCTCACTGAGCGTAATGGTCGCAGGTGCCCCTTCACGCATCCAGTCAAGCGGTCAGGCAGCAGAAAGTGGCGTAAACGGCCAGGCTTCAATGCTGTTTGAGCATGCTAACGGCATGCATTCGGTTCTCAATACCACCTTATTCAGCAATACGCCGGGTAAAGCCATCATAGCCGGTCGGGATGCCAGCCTTGTGCTGGATGGGCAATTCTACGCACCCGGCGGATTTGTTCTGACCTCAAGCCAGGGCAACAAATCACTCCGCTGGGAAGAGCCGTTGAACCGCTACAATCAGCTGTTCCATGAAGTGCAGCATTTTGCCTGGTGTGTCGGCCAGGGACTGCAGCAATCGCCGGTGCGCCCTCTTGCCACGTCGTTGATGACCTTAGCGGCCATGGATACCGTGCGGGGCCAGTTGGGCATTGTGTTTAACGAAGAACGGTAAAGTGAATGCACAGGTCAGCCCCCATCCGGGAATGGCCTGTGCTACTCCTGGGTTTAGCCTTGAAAAGCGAAGGTAAAGAGAGCGGGCGCCTGAGGCATTACTTCATCAGGCCAACAGCACAGAAAGTTCTGGTTTGCAGTGATTTTACCGCTGCCTCCGCTATGGCCTGCGCCTGAATGCCGTCCAGCAGGCCCGGCAAATCGGCTACCTGCTCACCCCTCAGATAACGGACAAAAGCATCCAGATGGTGATAGTAAGTCGCCTGCACACGGCTGAACCAGTCAGGATAAAGCCCCGGTTTTGCGAGAGTGCCTCCCTGATAAAGCGTTATCCCCTGCGGGCTCTGTGGGCCGGACTCCACCAGCCCCTTTTCGCCCATCACGCTAATTCTTTCGTCATAGCCATAACCGGTACGCCGCGTATTATCCAGCTGTGCCAACCCTCCCTGTTGTAGCTGCATGATCAACACCGAGGTGTCCACGTCCCCGAATTCACTGATGGCGGGCAGTGCCAGCGCCGCTCCCATAGCGCCCACGGATGTCACCTCGTCGCCGGTCAGCCAGCGCAGCAAATCGAAAAAGTGAATTGCCTGGTCACGCATCTGCCCGCCCGAGGATTGCAGATAGCCGATCGGCGGCATTTCTGAAGCACGGCACACCATCTGGATGAGCTCCGGACGGCCCACGGTTCCCTGCAGGATCTGCTGTTTAAGCTGTTGATGACTGCTGTCAAAACGACGATTGAAACCCACGGTGATGCGGGCATTCAGTGGCAGCACGTTCTCAACCACGCTGTTTGCCCGCTCAAGAGATAAATCGATCGGTTTCTCGCAGTAAACGGCCTTCCCTGCCCTCGCTGCGGATTCCAGTAGCCCGGCATGTGAAGGGGTGGCGCTGGCAATCAACACCGCCTCTATATTGTCGCTGTTGATAACATCACTGACGTCACCCACCTGGCAGTGAAAGCGATCTGCCAGCGTTTTAGCACGGGCGCTCTCCGTATCAGCCACCATTGCCAGCTCAACGCCGGGGTGTGCCGCCAGGTTAGCAGCGTGGACCTGGCCGATAAATCCACAGCCAATCAGGGCAAAACGTTTTTTATCTGTCATGGTGAATTCCTGTCTGCAGGTCAAAGTTCAGCGATAAAGTCGTTGCCAAAATAGCCTGCTCGCTTAGGCTGAGGAACGCGTGTTTTGATGGATTTCCCTCAACAGGAGTGGCAGTGAAAAACATGACTCTGGAGAGGCTGGCTGAAAAGGCTGGCGTGGGCGTCGCCACGGTGGATCGTGTGCTCAACGAGCGCGGCGGTGTCTCACCCCGCACCATGCAGAAAGTGTTGCAGGCGGCGCGCGAGGCTGGGTTGAACCGCATTCTGCCGGAAGAACACCGTCAGGCCTGGCAGGTGGAGGTGCTGCTGAGCGGTAACGACTCCTTTTTCTTCAAACAGCTCGCCAATGATTTTGCGGCGGTAGCCACGGCGCTGGGTTATCGACGCCTTGTCCTGCACCGGACTTTTGTCCCTGAATCCCGTCCAGACAAGCTTGCGGCACTGATCGTTGAACGCAGTAAAAAGCGCGACGGGCTGATTGTTTTTGCCTATGAACATCCGGCGATCTACGAGGCTTTGCAGCTTTGTAAACAGCGCGAGGTGCCGGTGATCACTCTGGTAACTGATTTGCAGGGAGCCGACAGGTTATGTCACGTAGGCATCAACCAGTTACAGGCAGGAAGGACTGCCGGGCTGATGATGGGCAGTATGGTGAAACAGGAAGGCGAGGTGATCGTGGTTAGCGGGCGGTTTGAATACCGTGCGCATCAGCAGCGTGTACAGGGTTTTCGCGATGTGCTGGAACAGCGCTTTCCGGCGATAAGGCTGCGCGAGGTGCTGGCAGGTCAGGAGAGCCGGATCACCATCAGCAAGCTGCTGGAAAAACAGTTAATACAGTCCGGACAAGTCGTTGGTTTATATAATACCGGGCTGGGTAATACCGAAATCAGTCAGGCACTGGCACGCCACCGTCTGACCGACTCCTGCACGTTGATCACCCATGAACTTTACGCAACGACCAGAGCCCTGTTTGCCCGTAAAGTGCTGGCACTGACGCTGGATCAAAATACCGGGCGTCATGCACAGCTTGCAGTTGATATTCTGCTGCGGTATCTGGAAGCCGGTGAAGAGCCGGACGACCTGGATACAGGTAAGGTGACTTTTATGCTCTATACACAGGAAAATTATGAATGAGGATTAAAGCCGGTTAGTTCAGGTTTTCAGCCGTGACAATTTTCAGTTCAACTTTGCCATCATCATACAAATCGGGTAAATCACCGGTATCGAGGTGGTTGAGCATCAAATCAATGGATAATCTGGCATGTTGATGCGGATTTTGATCGAGCGTGAACAGGGCATGGTCTTCATTCAACAGGGCTTTTGTCACGGAATAAAGCTCATGGGTAATAAACCGACTCCTCCCCAACAAACCATGCCGCTGTAATATCTCTTTAATCTGACTGTTGCCAACACCTGTGTTGTAGACCCCGGCAACCTGACCAGATAAAGAGAGAGTAGAATTCAGGAGTGTTCGTATCATGTCCCTCTGATCCTGGCCGGCAAGCACTTCGCGCAGCGTTATTTCTGGCGATCTGCTCGTCATAGCATCTTTGAATCCTTCGATACGCTGCCGGTGCGCCCGGTAATCGATCCTGCCACTCACCATGATGACGTCCCCTTTCATACCAAGGGTCTGACTCATTAACAACCCGGCAGTCCTGCCTGCCTGATACTGGTTGACACCAACATGGCAAAGTCTTTTTGCCTCAGGGATATCTGTCACAAAAGTAATGACCGGTAACCCTTTATGGTGGCAGTATGCCAGTGCCTGATGGATAACCGGATAGTCGTGACCAAATACGATCAGGCCATCCCGTTTCTCGCTGCTCTCTATAATTCGCCGCGCAAGCACCTCAGGTTGTGATTCCGCAATAAAAGTTCTGTGCAGGGTGAGTCGTTGATATCCCAGACTATTTGCCACTGCACCTAAGTCGTTATTCAGCCGGGTGAAAAAAGAGGACGGATTGCTGCTGAGGAAAACCTCAATTTGCCAGGGATGACGATACTCATCGGGTAATGCACGTTTTAATCCGGCCGTTCTGGCAACCTGCAACACTTTTCGGACCGTTACAGGGGAAACCCCACCCCGATCGTTGAGCACCCTGTCCACGGTAGCCACGCCTACGCCTGCCATTTCAGCCAGCATTTGCAGGGTTAACTTTTTCATACAGGCTCCGGTATTAATCATCTGCCAGCATGATGCCCGCCATGAGCATGCTGGTTTTGCTGATTGTAATATCATTGTTAATGCCAGGCATTATGGGCCGTGTTTACCTTGTTGCAAGCGCATTGTCAGTGAAAGTTTATTGCGATTTATTACCCCACAAAAAAGGTTACTATTTCAGCAATTGCAGGCAAATGATGTAAAACCATCACAGAAAATCTTCCCTGTTTTTAAATGGCAAATTATCCTGCCCAGCTTGTTAACATATTATTAATTAATTTGCATTGATGTAAATATACCGCTCAGGCGTACCTTTACATTCGCCTTAAAAACGCAGTCAACAAAACAATAATAATCAAACAATGTGAACAATTAATCCGCAGGGAAATTATGAAACGCAGAGAGTTCCTCACCTCAATGGCGGCATTGGGCGTGGCTACGTCACTACCTGCCGCCCAGGCAGAAGTGATAAATGGCGGACAGCCATGGGAAGCAGGAAAAGTAAACACACCCCCGTCCCCTCCAAGAAAAGGTGGACTGCAATATCTTACCCGGCATGAATTCGACACTGTGGGTAGCATTGCAGAACACTTTATTCCGGCCGACAACCTCAGCATCAGCGGTAAAGAAGCCGGATGCGCCACCTTTATCGATCGGCAACTGGCCGGTGATTATGGCAATGCGGTTGCGGTCTATCGTCTGGGGCGGTTTGTGAAAGGCACGCCAGAACAGGGACAGCAGTCAATACAGACGCCGGCTGAACGTTACCGGCATGGTCTGGCTGCTCTGGATAACGCCACTCTTCAGCAGTATGGCAAAACCTTTGTTGAACTGGACGCCTCCCGGCAGGAACAGATCCTGCATTTGATGGAAGCTGACAAGTTTGATCTTGGTCCCGGGGTGGAAACAAAAGTTTTCTTCGAACTGTTGCTGCAAAACGTGCGGGAAGGTTTCCTTTCCGATCCGCTTTATGGAGGAAATAAAGAGATGGCCAGCTGGAAAATGTTGGGCTTCCCTGGCGCACGGTACGACTTTCGCGATCTGCTGAGTAAAAAAGGGCAGAAGCTGACGATCATTCCCACCAGCCTTATTGATAACACGCTCTGACGGGCGGTTATATTTTTAATTGAGCAAGAGTTGTCATCATGAATAATGTACGTCCAAAAGCGGATGTGGTGATCGTCGGTCTGGGATGGTGTGGATCGTTAATTGCCGAAGAGTTAACCCGTGCCGGTCTGAATGTTGTAGCCATTGAACGTGGTCCCTGGTTTGAAACAGCCACGGATTTTCCCCCGTCAATAGATACCGATGAACTGCGCTGGGATACCCGCCGCAGTATGCTGCTCCCCCTGCTGTCGAAACCACCACCTTCCGCAATAATATTACGCAGAAAGCTTTACCCAGCCGGGACTGGAATCTGAACGAATTAGGTTACAACGTTGGCGGTTCCGGTACGCACTGGGCTGGAATGGCCTGGCGTTTTACCCCTTTCGACCTTCAGCCTTACACACAAACAGTGGAACGTTATGGCAAACAACAGATATCCAAAGGGTTGATTCTGCAGGACTGGGGCGTGACCTATGACGAACTGGAGCCCTTTTACGATCGCTTTGAAAAAATTGCCGGTGTTTCCGGTAAAGCCGGAAAACTAAATGGCGAAGTGATGCCGGAGGGTAATCCCTTTGAAGGTAATCGCAGCCACGAATATCCACTGCCGCCACTGGAAGGCATGCGCCTTACCGATCTGTTCAGGGATGCGGCAAAATCACTGGGGCAGCATCCCTTTATGGTGCCCGCAGGCCAGGCTTCACGCGCATACGTCAATCCTCTGGGCGTACGGATGGGGCCCTGTACCTATTGCGGATATTGTCTCTATTACGGATGTGGCAACTTTTCTAAATCCAGCCCCAATGCCTGTGTTATCCCGGCGCTGATGCAGCGTGAAAACTTCACCGTACTCACTGACTCTGCCGTAGTGAAAGTCAATAAGGCTGAAGATGGTAAAACAGCCACTGGCGTGACCTATCTTGACCGCAATAAAAAAGAGTGGATCCAGCCAGCCGACATTGTGGTGCTGTCCGCTTTCCAGATGCAGAACGTCCGCCTGCTGCTGCTCTCGAAAATCGGCAAGCCTTATGACCCGGTAAGCAAGACGGGCGTGGTGGGAAGAGCCTACAGTTTCCAGACAGTGTCAGGTGCAAGTCTGTTCTTTGAAAATGAGTACCTAAACCAGTTCATCGGCGCTGGCGCCCTTTCCCAGCAGGTTGATGACTTTAATGGCGATAACTTTGACCACACCGGCATGGGCTTCATTGGTGGTGCGGGGATCCTCGTGGTCGCCAGGGGTGCCCGTCCTATTGGCAATGCCGATGCTGTTCCTCCAGGCACGCCTCGCTGGGGCAAAGAGTGGAAAAAAGCTTATACCCACGCTTTCCAGAACGGCACCTTTATTTTTGGTCAGGGTACCAGTTTCTCTCATGAGGATTACTACCTGGATCTGGACCCGGAATATAACGATGACAATGGCAATCCTCTGCTGCGGGTCACCTTTGATTACAACGAAAATGATCGTCTCTCCGCTAAGTTTATAGAAGAGAAAAGCGTGGAGATTGGCAGGGCAATGGGAGCTAAAACCGTTATTGGCACCAACTCTGCCGCAGGTCACTACTCCCCCTACAATTTTGCCAGCGATCACACCATTGGTGGGGCTGTGATGGGAACCGATCCGCAAACCAGCGTCCTGAACCGGTATCAGCAGAGCTGGGATATGCACAATCTCTTTGTGCTTGGGGCTTCATCGTTTCCCAATAATGCCGGTTACAACCCCACTGGCACTATAGGCGCGCTCAGTCTCTGGACGGCAAAAGCCATTATTGAGCAATACATGAAAAACCCCGGCCCACTGGTGAAGGTGTGATATGAAAAAAACCACAGTTTTAGGCAGTGTTGCCTTCATCGCAGCGGCTGTTGCAGCTGGGCTGCTTTGGGAAAACGGAGATACCAGCGCTGATGACATTGCAGATACCACCATTCTGACCAGTCAAAAGCCAGCACCGGCAGATGCTGAAGCCGTAGCCCGGGGCAAGTATATTGCCATGGCCGGGGATTGTGTAGCCTGCCATACAGCACCCGGGAGCAAAAATGTATTTGCCGGTGGCTACTCAATAAGTACGCCGTTTGGCGGGATCTTTGCCAGCAACATTACCCCGGATCCGCAAACCGGCATAGGTAACTGGACAGAGCATGATTTCTATCGTGCGGTGCGTCATGGCAAAGGAAAAGAGGGAGAGAACCTCTATCCGGCAATGCCTTACAATGCTTATGTCAAAGTCAGCGATCAAGATATGCATGACCTCTGGATGTATATGCGCTCGGTCGAGCCCGTTCATTATAAAGTGCCGGACACTAATCTCGGTTTTCCTTATAACATCCGTCTGGCGATGATGGGCTGGAATCTGCTGTTCTTTAAAAACAGCGGTTACAATGCTGATACTTCTCAGTCTGAAGAGTGGAATCGCGGGGCCTACCTCGTTGAGGGCCTCGAGCATTGCAGCGCCTGCCATACACCCAAAAACCTTCTTGGCGGTGATACGGGTGCATGGCTACAGGGGAGCAACCTGGCAGAGTGGCATGCACCGGATATTACCTCAAACAGTTACACAGGGATCGGAAGCTGGAATCAGCAGCAGATTGTTGATTATCTGAAACTGGGGAGCAACCATGTTGCCGTTGCATCGGGCCCGATGGCTGAAGCGGTGACCAATTCTACCCAGTATCTGACGGATGAGGATTTACGTGCTATTGCTGTATACCTGAAATCCCAACCTGATTCAGGCACGCAAAAACCGCAGCCGGTGGCCAGGGAGACTGCGCAGATGAGAATGGGTGAAAATGTCTACTCAGCCAACTGCACGGCGTGCCATAACAGCGACGGTAAAGGCATTCCCAATCTGGCTGCAAGCCTGGCAGGAAATCCGGGACTGATGGCCGTTGACTCTTCAACCATCATTACCACCATTTTGCAGGGTGGACGTGGAGCTGTAACGCAGGGAAACCCAACCAGTGGCGCTATGCCCGCCTTTGCCTGGAAGCTCTCTGACGAACAGGTCGCTGCTGCAGCAACCTATTTACGTAACAGTTGGGGCAATGCCGCGCCTCCGGTTAAACCAGAGGAAGTGGAAAAAGCCCGCGAGATTTTGAAAATGCCTGCACAGATGAACGTTCACTAATTTTGGAGTCTCATGCAGCGCCACATCTTGTATGGGCGACTCCGGCAGGCTGCTGTAGCTGTTGGTCACGAGGATTAGCGTATTCACATCGGTCATGGTGAGATGACTGGCGATAAAAGGGGCCGCTTAGTTGGCTTTGGTGTGCCCCAGCAGTTGCAGCACTCCGGTTTGCTCGCTTAGCGCGTAGCGTGCGAGGGTGCCATCACTGGCTTCTGACACATAGATAAAGGTGCCCGGTCCATATAACCCTGTGCCCACCGAAAGAACGGGTGGCTTATCTGCTGACATGCCCGGTTACATTGACATCTGCCGGGCGGACTTGAGATGCTGCTCAACGACCGGCGTATGCGCGTCGGCCAGAGCCTTCACATCCGGATCCTTGATCATCTTCGAGTCACTCTTCAGCTTCGACAGCACCATCATATGGTCTTTGGTGCCAGCGTTTTCCATATACATCTTGTCAAATGCGCCGCCGCTCTGCTTTTCCAGCATGGCGGCCATCTCCTTGTGCATGGCGTCCGGCTCTGTGGGCAGTGCCACGCCCTTTTGCCGGGCGACCGCCTGTACCTTAGTCAGGGCACTACCGTGGTCATCAACCATCTGCTGAGCAAATGTTTTGACTTCGGTGCTTTGAGCCTTGCTCAGCGCAATCCTGGCGGCAGCGATTTCATTGATATTGGCCTGTGCCATGTCCTTCAGCGCTTTTTCATCGCCGGAGCTGAGCCTGGTACTCGATCCGGTCTGGCCTGTGGCACTGCTCTGCGCGGTGCTCACCGGCGTCTGGGCTTGCACGCCAGCGGTACCGAACATCACTGCTACTGCCGATAAGGCTAGCAATCTTTTCAGGGATTGACTCTTTTGCATTTTGTTCTCCTGAGAGGCATAGACAAGGCCGGTTTAAGTAATCAAACCTGTGCGGCCTCGTATGTGACTTACCACTTCATTAGTCAGTATAGTAACTCAACGATTTAAGACAGCAGTTTAAGTTATTGTCCTCAACGGAGGACGCCAGAAAATGACTTAAGCTCAGGTGCAGGGATGGGCCTAAACAAGTGAATGATGATGATTTCAAAGGATAATGCAGAGCATTATGTTTGGGGTGAAAATTGCGACGGTTAGTAACTGGTCGACCGTCAAGGCATGCTGGTCATTTTATGTCTGCACGCGGATGACACTAAAACCTCACCTTTCTTCCAACCAGAAAAATCCTGAAGTTTAAAACCTAAGACTCCCCCTACAGCCATTACCATTGCTGCTTAGTAGGCTGAATAATCTACACATGCAGTTGATTGCGTGTATGTAGTTCAAGAGTAATACTGATCCTCTTCCCGGCTGTGATGGCCGGGTTTTTTTATCTGAATTTATTAATGCTTTTGTCCCCCGTAACCGCAATGGACCGCATAAAAATGTGATTTCCATCACCTTTTACTTACCTTACATGACTGGTTATATAACCGTGGTAAAATTCCTGAACTACACATGGAAATGATTATGCGTGTGGTACGAGATTAAGTTTGTTTTACTTAGGCCGGCTAGCATAGCCGGTTTTTTTTGCGCAGGGATCTCGAATAAACGGAACGCTATTCCCGAAGCGGTGTTGAAATATTCTGGTGCAAAGTTGCTATCAGTGGCATCAGCTGATTTTCTGTAAGCGGGGCCAGCAATATCGATTGCGGACTGTCAGGGTAATACCATATAACCTCTTCAATTTCCGCTGCAGGCTTCAAATCGGTTGCCCCAATAACGCTCTGATAAATCTCAGCAATAACGACGCGAGCCGGCTCGTTTATCGCTTCATCCGTAAACCGCCCAACATAACTGATATTTTGACCGGTCAGGTTGAGATTCAGTTCTTCCTGCAATTCACGAGTTAAGGCCGCTACCGGTGATTCATCGGGTTCCATTTTCCCGCCAGGCTGAATAAAGTGCGTTGTGCCACGTTTTCTGACCAGAAGACAGCGCCCCAATGCGTCAGTAATAATGGCAGAGGCGATACGGATAGTCTGATTGTCGCTCATGGTTCTCTCTCACGATAATTGAGTTAAATAATTTCATACATTGCGGAAGAGCTTTTCACTGCTGATAATTTTGATACCCGTAGGGCTGCTCTCAGGAAGGCATCTTTCCTGATCCGAACCCCATCTGACTCAAGACCCCCTTCCTCAACAAAAAGTACGTTCTGGAGCTTTGTGATGAGCGCTTCAGCCTGGTCAAGCGGCAACCCACGAAGTAAACCTGCTGTGAGTTCCGCAATAAACAGATCGCCTGTGCCCTTTGACGCGTTCTTATGTGCTTGGTGTTCTACGACGTATACAGCGTTGGCAGTGACGCAGATGACCCTGGCAGGCCTGCACGCGATCGGCATCTGAGCTCGGCGGTCAGGTTGTCGATGAAAGCCTGTACGCTTTCTGCATGTGGCCAGCGATGATGCATTTCGTGGCGAGGCTGAGTGTCAGAGTTTAAGATTTGGGCATTTTTCATGGCGTATAGACAAGAGCCTGGCACTCATTTAACATTGACCTAGGCTAAAATTTTATTTGAACCAGATCAATGAAAATAAGTGGCAAAACAGCAGGTGAAGTATTCGATCGGATCCGCGCAATGATTCAGGCTGGCGAACTTGCTCCCGGAACCCCGCTCCCTACGCTGCGCGAGTTGGCGGGTGAATTGGGCATTAATCGTAATACGGTAGCCCTTGCATATAAGCGCCTGACGGACGCCGGTTTTGTCATATCAAGAGGAAGAAACGGCACCCTTGTGCGCGAGTCCATCACGGCCACTGATATCGAAGGTAGCGCACCTGATTTGGTACTCCGTGATCTTGCCAGCGGCAATCCTTCAGCTTCTGTTCTGCCCTCAGTCAGCCAGCTTGCCGCGCATATCCGAAAAACACCGGGGCTGTATGGCGAACCCGTGATCCGCCCGGAATTTGAGACAGCGGGTCTGGAATGGCTTCAGCCCGATCTCAAAACGCCTTTTGATTTAAATCTGACTAACGGTGCTGTTGATGCCGTTGAAAGGGTACTTGCCAGCTACCTGATAGCAGGCGATCGCGTGGCGGTTGAAGATCCCTGTTTCCTGAGCAGCATCAGTACCCTGAGATACAGCCGCCTCCAGGCCGCGCCTGTGGCAATGGATGCGGAAGGTATGCAGATTGAGGCGCTTTCACGCCAGCTATCTGCAGGTGTACAGGCAGTGATCATCACGCCCCGAGCCCACAACCCAACCGGCTTTGGCCTCAGCGCTGGTCGGGCAGAAGGCATTCGTACATTGCTGGCAAGCTATCCTCAGGTTCTGGTGATAGTAGATGACCACTTTTCGCTGCTTTCAACACAGGATTATCACCACATTGTTCCGGCGAATTCCCGTAACTGGGTGCTTATCCGCTCAATGTCCAAGTTTCTTGGGCCAGATTTGCGTATGGCCTTTGTCGCGAGCGATGCGGAAACCTCACAGCGTTTACGCCAGCGCCTGAATGCCGGGACTAACTGGGTAAGTCACATTCTGCAGGATATGGCTGTGGGTCATATGCGTTCGCCAGACTTTCAGCAATCAATTCTAACCGCACGCGATCGTTATCTCGGGCAGCGGGAGCTGCTGGTCACTACGTTAAAAAAGCACGGTGTCACGGTGTCTGGCCATCACGATGGCCTGAACGTGTGGGTTCCGCTCGCCCGGCATAGCGCGACAACAGTTATGCAAATGGCGCAGAGGGGCTGGCTGGTTCGGGGCGGAGAAGGTTTTATCCTGGACAATGCCTGTTCTGGGGTGCGGATCACCATCTCTGATCTTGATGCACCGGAAACTGAATTAATCGCAAAATCCCTGGCCGGGATTCTGGCACAGCAGCGTCAGATTCAAGCCAAAAACATGGCCTGAGCTGGCCAGAACATCACTAATGGAGTTCTCTGCAATGCGCGTACATTTCATCGTACATGAAGAATTTGAAGCACCTGGCGCCTACGAAACCTGGGCCAGAAATCACGGCCATGACGTGACTTACTCACGCGTTTACGCAGGTGATAAGCTGCCAGCGGACGCTGAAGGTATTGATTTCCTGATCGTGATGGGCGGCCCGCAGGATCCCGTCACTACACAGGAAGAGTGCCCGCACTTCGATGCTAAAGGTGAGCAGGTACTGATTGCTTCGGCGGTGAAAACCGGTAAAGCCGTGATCGGTATTTGCCTGGGCTCACAGCTGATCGGTGAAGCGCTGGGCGCGCCGTTCGCGCACAGCCCTGAAAAAGAGATTGGTAAATTTCCGATCACGCTGACAGAAGATGGCAGCAAGGATGAGATGTTCTCTCACTTTGCCCGGACGCTGGAAGTAGGTCACTGGCATAATGACATGCCGGGCCTGACCCCTGGTGCAAAAATCATTGCTTACAGCGAAGGTTGCCCGCGTCAGATCGTTTCATACTCAGATCGCGTGTTTGGCTTCCAGTGCCATATGGAACTGACGCTGGACGTTGTTGAGCTGCTGATTGCCCATTCAGAGAAAGACCTGAGCCGTGCAGCAGAATACCGCTTTGTTAACACGCCTGATGAACTTCGTGCGCACGATTACAGCGAAATGAATCAGGTGCTTTTTGGGTTCCTGGATAAGCTGGAAGCACGTTACAAATCAGCTTAAGCATAAATCAATGCCCGGTATTGTTTGTCTCAGGGCATTATTTATTAAATTTTAAAGCATGCACTGTACTGTGCCCCTTCTGGTATTACCTGCTATAAGCACCATCCTCAATCCCACAAAACTTTTCACCTGCGATGCGGCAAAAGTTGCATCGTGCTTCCATTGTTTGACGTTTTAAGCTCAAACTGCCGCTCCTGGCATAAGACGGCAGAATGAAGTCTGCTGTGAGCGAGGAGCGGACATTGAGCACTTACTGAACCTTATGACCATTAATTTTAAAAATTATTAATAGTAAACATTCATAAGAGACTTTTTTGACTAATTTTAACCGTCTGAAAGATTTGGATGTACCATCTTAATTTCTTCAATTCGTCTTAACCCCAGATTCATCTGACAACTTAGCATTACTGAACTGTAACCATCAATCCCTTCAGCACCAGCGCTGGCCGCATTGCAGTAATCCTGACGATATTTCAACCATAGTTCCTGGCTTCGGATAAAGGCATTTTTCATGTCTTCCCTTTGATTTTTATCACCCATCCACCACTGGCTGAAATCGTAATTGGAGATTTCATTTAACTTATCCTGGTAGGCTGCATTTAGTTTTCTTTCTGCAGATTCACTCACGGAAGTCAAACACTCACTATTATTATCGCCATATTTTTCTGTGCAGGCGGTAACATCTTTATTTTCCACAATGCTCTGCGCATTAGATTCTGCATATGAATTTAATGAGAAGGATAAAGTCAGAGCAAAAAATACACTCAATGGGTTGAATTTATTCATTTACTTAGCCCCCTTATTCTGATTTCATTTCTTCTTCTGTCCCCACTTAAAATTGGGTCGTTCCTGAGGTATTTAATAATTTCATTTCGACCCTCTCCTCGCGCCATAATTTTCACCATTTCTGGTGCTGTTCTGTTACCTTGATATATTGTATCTACAAAAACATCACGTATCTCTCCTCCCTGTATGAGCTATATTAAACCTTAAACCTCAGCTAATGTGCCATAAATTATCGTTCATATGATAGCTTGAGTAAAATCTTTATACATGATTTAGCCGCACAACTGGCAGTGTCTATTCTGAGCGTTTAACTACCGAATATGTTTATTTATCGCCATGAAGGCTCCCGGTGTGGTGTATGCCACACGGTGAATTGCCCATATGGTGTCGGTATAGCCGGTGGCAGTGCTACAGGAAATATCAATTTAGTCCTTTTCTTATTAGCCAAACACTCTGTCAGAAAAGAAGTTGTCTATATAATTTCTTTCCAGTTCGGTGAGCCGGCTTTATGGCGGATGCCTGTGTGAAATGCATAATTTCCGGACCCCTGACGTCGGCAGTTTCCTTCTGACGGTAAAGTTTTAGGTCCGGTGAACCTTTAGTGTTGAACATTACACTTAAGCTACAACCTGGACTGGCACCCAACTTTAAAGTTAATGGGAAATGAAGCTGGCGCGTTATCTCAAAAAGGGGGTAACTATTCCTGTGCGAAGCGGCCTTAAGAGCGGCGGGACTTCACGCTTGTGTCAGATATGGATACGCAACAACGGAAAGATTTAAGTGAGTGTGATAGCTCTTACGTCTGCTGAGAGCGAACAGCGGACGTCGGTGATTAGGCTCTTTAGCCAGATTACAGGTATGAGCCGCTAATATAAGCGGCTGCATCTGTAACTTATTCTGAGTAGCAGTGCTCCGCCGACGGGAAGCTGCCGTCTTTGACGGCGGCAATGTAACTTTTTAACGCGCCCTGAATGTCGTGCTGTCCTTTCATAAAGTTTTTGACGAATTTCGGGGCCCTGCCGGTGATGCTCAGGCCGAGCATGTCGTGCAGCACTAAAACCTGTCCATCTGTATCCGGGCCAGCGCCAATGCCGATGACTGGTACGGACACAGCCCCGCTCAGCGCTCTGCCCAGCGAAGCGGGGACGGCTTCAACCAGCACCATTGCCGCGCCGGCTTCTTCAAGCTTTTTCGCGGTGTCGACCAGTGCGGCCGCCTGAAGGCTGTCACGTCCCTGCACTTTAAAACCGCCAAAGACGTTAACCGACTGAGGGGTGAGTCCAATATGGGCGCAAACTGGTATACCGTTACGCGTCAGCTGACGCACTGTGTCGCACAGCCACTCTCCACCTTCAATCTTGACCATCTGCGCACCGGCCTGCATTAACTGCGCGGAGCTGTGCAGTGCCTGCTCAGGCGAAGAACAGGTCATGAATGAAAGGTCGGCTATGATGAAGCCGCCGTTGTTTCCGCGCTTAACGCAGGCCGTGTGATAAACCATATCTTCCAGCCTGACCGGCAGGGTGCTGTCATGGCCCTGCAGGATCATTCCCAGCGTATCGCCGATAAGAAGCATCTCAACGCCTGCCGTGCTCAGCTCGTGTGCAAACGTGGCGTCGTAGCAGGTGAGCATGGTGATTTTCTCGCCGCGCTGCTTGAGGTTTTTCAGATGTGTCAGTGTGACTGATGACATGGTGTTCTCTGCTAATTCGTTACGTTGATGAAGGATGTTGCGGGGGCGATAATACCAGCTTTCGCAACGCTAATTGTATTGCTCGGTTTGCAAGAAACCCTAAAGCTCGGGCTGACGTTGAGTGTATTCATAGAGTCCCTGCTGCATGATGCGTTGTTATAAGCCTTCATGCTCATGCGTCAGAGAAGCTGCTCTGCCAGCAGCAGGGCCGCAATAATGATCATCAGGGCGCCCGACATCCGGCTGACATTCTGTGCGGCGCGCGGTCGCGTCCCAAGCACCCTACCGGAGCCATACCCCACAAGCAGGTAGACCACGCCGCAGCTAACCACATGCACCAGCCCCAGCGCGATCATCTGCAGTGGAAGCGGCCAGGCAGCGTGGACGTCAGTGAACTGGGGCAGCAGGGCCAGAAACAGCAGAAAAACCTTCGGATTTAGCCCGCTGATGCAAAAGCCCTTGAGCGCCCATTTCAGTGGCAAACCTGCATCATCATTCTGCTCCGCCGCCGGCGCTGTCGGATGGCGCAACATGCCGAGGCCGAGCCAGAGCAGATAGGCCGCCCCGGCTACGGTCAGGAACGTCAGTACGCCCGGCGTGCCTGCAATGACTGAGCCGACCCCCGCTGCCACTATGAGCGTTGCAACAAGATGGCCGCTCAGCATGCCGGCAACTGCCGGCACAACCCGGCGTCCCTGGATGCCGGCTGAAATGGCGTAAGCCCAGTCGGCGCCGGGCGTGATTACGAAAAGCACGGAAACAGCCCAGAAGGCGGCGAACATACTCAGTGACATGTGGCGTAATCCTTATCGACCCCATCGCTGACCGGGCATTGATCAGTGTTAGAAAGCTGCATCCAGGGAAACCTTTACCTGACTGATACGTTAAAAGTTGAAGAAAGAATATCGCTTTGTAAGCGGAATGTGCTTTCATTTACAGCTTAAAAAATGAGTCAAGACGGGAGATTTTCAGGAATGGACAGAACAGACTGCAATATTCTTGCAGAGCTTCAGAAGGACGGGCGGCTTTCGCTCACTGACCTGGCGGAACGGGTGGGGATCAGCCTGTCATCATGCCAGCGCCGGGTCAGAGCCCTTGAGCAGGAAGGGGTAATCAGCGGCTACCGGGCGCATCTGGATCCGGCCAGATTCGGGCTGAACTTTTCAGCCATAGTTTTCGTCACACTGCGCGATGGAGACCGACAGGCGGTCGCCGCCTTCGAGGCGGCAGTAGAGGAGATACCGCAAATTATTCAGGCGCAGCGACTGTTTGGCGATCCGGATTATCTGCTTCATGTTATCACCCGTGACCTGCCGGCTTTTCAGGAGCTGTATGATGAAAAACTCTCTGGTATCTCAGGTGTGCAGCGGCTTACCTCAACACTGGTTATGAAAACGGTTGTGAAAGATCGCGCGCTGCCTGTCTGACACTTGTGCAACGCCTCCCCATTCGATATTTTCAAAAAGTTTTTGGCATGGATAAAATGTCGTGTTGAGGATATGTACAAAAAGTCGAACTTCCGCTTCTGGCACAAAGCGGACTAACGTCAGTCTTATGTCCGCTTTAAGCGATCAGCGGACTTTATTCTTTTTCAGTTAAGGACGTATCTGCTCAAGATCGGTAAGTAAGCTCGCTCCTTTGGGATGCCATTTCAGCTGCTCCTGTGTAATTGCGCTTGATGCAGACATATCCTCAGCAACAAATTTACTCAGCCAGCCAAAATGTTCTGAGGCTTCAGACGAATCAATACTTTTAACCGGCACATTAAGAGTACGCCCGATGGTCCCGGCGATGGCTTTTAATGTAATACCTTGTTCCGCCACAGCATGATATCGACTGCCCGGTACCGCTCGTTTCAGGGCCAGGATATAAAGGGATGCCGCATCACTGACATGTACAGCTGACCAGCGATTTTCACCTCCGGCTATATACGCCGATACGCCTTTCTCGCGGGCAAGTTCAACCAGCGGCGTAATCAGCCCCTGTTTTAAAGTGTTGTGAACCTGTGATAATCGGATAACAGACACATTGGTGCCATTGCTTAGCGCAGCGACGCCAGCCAGCTCCGATGCTTTACGAGGGTTCATATGTTCAGGATTAAAGTGGGTCTCGACAGCCATAGCACCCGGTTTCTGTGAACCCAATCCTACAACAGAAGTAATAAGCAGCGGTTTTGGCGTGCCTTTTAACACCCCGGCCATTTCTTCAATCGCCAGCCGGTCCATTTCGCAGTTTGTAGTGAAGGTTGTAAAATCGTGATTGAATGCGGTGTGTATGACGGCATCACTTGCCATTGCGCCGCGCCGCAGGCTTTCCAGATCGGTCATGTCGCCGAAGTAAGGCTCAATGCCTGAGGCGGTCAGCGCTTCTGCTCCCTGCTGGCTTCTGGTAAGCCCTGTTACTTTGCATCCCTCAGCGATCAGTTTTGCTGCAACCGCAGAACCAATAAATCCAGTAGCCCCTGTGAGAAATATACGCATTGTGTTCACCCTGTCAGTAATGAGGATTGCATCATCAATCCGGCATCATCACTTTAAGCGCGGTCAGCAATACTATCTATGTGGTAAAGTCGCTTTTTTATGTCTGATAGTCTGGAATCTACATGGATTTACTGTCACAGCTACTCTCACTTCTCAGGCCCGAAAGTTATGTATCAGGCGGTGTGATGCTTGCGCCCGAATCGTCGGTGCAATGGCCATCTCATGACGGCGTTAAGTGCTATGCCATTGTATCTGGCGAGTGCTGGCTGTCTGTGGAAGGTAGCCCGCATCCGTTGCTGCTTCAGAAGGGGGACTGCTTCCTGCTGCCACCCGGCCCCGCTTTCAGGCTGGCGACAGAATTGTCCGCTAAGGCGGTAGATTTTACGACAGTCCGCACTGCGATGGTTTCAGCTTCAGCCGAAGCAGCGGGCGAAAAGCCAGGCTGTTTGCTGGTTGGTGGCCATTTTCTTCTGGCCGGGCGAGCTGCGAATATGCTTTTAGAGGCGTTGCCGCCCGTTGTACATATCCGGGATCCTTCGGACAAGGCAGCGATGCAATGGGCACTGGAGAGGATGGTTCAGGAGATCCGGGAGCCGCAGCCAGGCAGCGGGCTGATTGTGCAGCAACTGGCCTTTATGCTGCTGATACAAGCCCTGCGGCTCTATGCAAATGATAATCAGAAGGTCAACGCGGGCTGGCTTTTTGCTCTCAGGGACAAAAAACTCAGCGCTGCGCTGGCCAGTATGCACCAGAACCCCGAATACAAGTGGACGCTGGCTCAGCTCGCCGGTCAGGCTGGGATGTCGCGTGCAGCATTTGCAAAACACTTCAAGCAGACCATAGGCACAGCTCCTGTTGAATACCTTACACAGTGGAGAATGATGCTTGCCTGTGAGCAACTAAATTATTCAGACCAGACGATCGCACAGATTGCCGCAGCATCCGGGTATGAGTCCGAAAGCGCATTCGCAAAAGCGTTTAAAAGGACTGTAGGTTGCCCGCCGGGAAAAATCGCCGCTAAACGAAGGCCTTAAACGTTCAGCAAAATTCCGTTGCCGGTTCGTCCTGTATCAGGCTGGCCGGCATCCGTCGAACCACAAAAGACTGTTCAGGTCTGAGGTCTGAAGGTCACACCAGAATATATTCTTATAATCCATTGTCTTAAGTATTATTTCTGCAAATAAATCTAAAAAATATTTTCTGAACTCATAGCCTTATTAATAATTAGCAGAGCAACTTTAATATTATAAGCACCTGTATTCAGAGATAATTTAAAAATATAAGCGCAAACGTTTTGTGATGACCCTTTTAAAAAACATTGCAGAAATTTGCCTTATGTAAAAAAACATCTATAGTGAGAAAACGTCACTTGTAACACCCTATTTACAATGGTTTTTTGAAAACCACGCCCCCCAATAATTATCGTTATACAGTGTGATTTTTTATAAAGAACTCATCATTAGCTGGCACTGAAAATATACTTTTTAGATCACTTTCTCAGGTGAAACATGAAGCATTTATTTTGGCTAAGCAGTGTAGTCTTATTCTCTGGTCACACCTTTGCAGGCGGCTTATATCTTTATGAAATTGGCACTGACGATCTTGGTCTGGCGGGTGCCGGTCAGGCTGCTCGTGCGCAGGATGCTGCTACCCTTTTCACCAACCCTGCCGGGATGACGCTTCTCCCGGACCGCTCACTCTCTCTGGGTGGCCAGGCACTGTATGGCGATGCGCCCTACAGGCTTAGTGATGACGCCCAATTAAAGGGTAAAAGCCCTGGCAACGTGATCGGCTGGTTTCCTGGCGGCAGTGCTTTCTACACGCAAAAAATTGCGCCGGATATTACTGCCGGTATTGGTCTGTACGGCAACTATGGACTGGGTCTGCACTTCGGTGACTGGGCGGGTGAGAACCTAGTCAAAGACAGCACTTTACTGGCATTAACGTTAATGCCAGCTGTCGCCTGGCAATATAACGATGCGCTCTCATTCGGTGCCGGGCTGGGCATTAACTACGGCATATTATCCCTGAAGCGACAGAATGTTCAGGGGGATACTCAGGAACAGTCAGATCATGACTGGGCGTTAAATGCCAAAGTTGGCGCATTATATCAATTTAATAAACAAACCCGCGCCGGGATTACTTATACCAGCCGCACGGATTATCATTTCAATATAAATTCAACGCTTCAATTATCTCAGCTAAATAACTCCCTTTCTTACACTCTGCCCATTGCCGCTACCGTCAATACCCCGCAACAGGTGATGGCCAGCCTGTATCACGACTTCAACGATCGCTGGGCGATCATGGGAGATATTGGCTGGCAGGACTGGAGCGAATACAGCAACAGTGAGATTCGGGTAAGCGGGAGGCCGGTCTCAGGTCATGACCGCCTGCGTGATACCTGGCATCTGGCGCTGGGAACGCAGTTTCGTGCGACTGACGAATGGACTTTTAACACGGGCGTAGCTTTTGACAGCAGCTTTTACCGTAACCAGAACGACACTTCTCTGACCATGCCCTCAGGGGATACCTGGCGCTGGGGAGTGGGCACGCGTTATCAGTTGGATAAAACCAGCAGCATCGGCGCAGCATTTGAATATGCCCATATCGACTCTTCTCACGTTGCATCGCCACTGCTTGAGGGAGGCTATGACACGCCAGCCCTCTATTTCTTTGGTGTGAATTACAACCGCGCATTTTAAACCGGTTTTATCTGTACAGGAGAAATATCGCCTAAGTAGTGCATGCTCATTGTCGTCAACGTCTTGCCGGCAGTGGTAAACCCGAAGCTCAACTCCATTGGAGCGCAAAATGTCACGAATGCCTTTTTGCAAAACATTGCTCGCCTCGATGCTTTCCGTTGCCTGCTGTTCATTCAGTGCGCAGGCGGCACCGGACAGCAATACCGCCACTACCGCCCCCGAAAAAAATAATGGTAAACCCAATATCGTCGTCATTTTTGGTGATGATATCGGCTACTGGAACCTGAGTACCTACAACCAGGGGACCATGGGCTACAAAACGCCCAATATCGACAGCATCGCGGCGGAAGGCGCTAAGTTCACTTCTTATTATGCTGAACAAAGTTCTACTGCCGGCCGCTCCTCTTTTATCACCGGCCAGATGCCCTTCCGTACCGGGATGAGTAAGGTCGGGATGCCGGGCGCACCGCAGGGCCTGCAGAAAGAAGACCCGACCATTGCGTCCGTTCTCAAGCAACTGGGTTATGCCACAGGACAGTTTGGTAAAAATCATCTTGGCGACAGAGATGAGTTCCTGCCTACCGCCCACGGATTCGATGAGTTTATGGGTAACCTCTACCATCTGAATGCGGAAGAAGAGCCGGAAAACGAAGACTATCCGAAAGATCCTGCGTTCCGTAAACAATTTGGCCCGCGTGGCGTCATCAAATCCTCTGCCGATGGAAAAATTGAAGACACCGGACCACTCAACAAGAAACGCATGGAGACAGTAGATGAGGAAACGCTGGCGGCCAATAATGATTTTATGGAGCGTCAGGTAAAAGCCAATAAGCCCTTCTTTACCTGGTTTAACACCACCCGGATGCACAATAAAACCCACATTAAGCCCGCAAGTAAGGGGATAACGGGTCTGGGTGACTACGCCGATGGCATGGTTGAGCATGACAAAATGGTTGGGGAAGTTCTCAAGAAAATCAAAGACCTTGGCATCGAAGATAACACTATCGTTCTCTATACCACGGATAACGGCCCGATGATCGCCACCTGGCCTGACTCGGGTATGACGCCGTTCCGTGGTGAGAAAAACACCGGTTGGGAAGGCGGTTTCCGCGTACCGGCAATGGTTAAATGGCCGGGGCATATCAAGCCGGGCACTATGGTCAACGATATATTCGGCAGTAATGACTGGTTCCCGACCCTGGTAGCGGCGGCTGGCGTGCCTGATATCAAGCAACAGCTGTTAAAAGGCTACAAAACCAGCGCAATGACTTACAAAGTTCACCTCGACGGCTACAACCAACTCGATTTCCTGACCGGTAAAACGCAGGAAGATCCCCGCAAAGAGTTCTTCTACTGGAGCGATGACGGCGATTTGCTGGCCATGCGTTATGGCCGCTGGAAGGCGCACTTTATGATTCAGGAACATACAGGTCTGGATTTATGGAAATATCCGTTTGTTAAATTGCGCACGCCACTGCTTTTCGATCTGGAAATTGATCCGCTCGAAAAAGGCAGTGACGGAATGGATTACAACCACTGGTTCTATGACCGTCTCTTCCTGCTTGGCGGAGCGCAGAAATACGCCACGGAGATGATTCAGAGCTTTAAAGATTTCCCGCCACGTCAGAAACCAGGCTCGTTTACCGTGTCTGATGTTTCAGCGTTGATTGAGCAAGGCAGCCCGGCAACTAACTGATGTGATGACCCACCATCCGGGTGGTTATCCACCCGGTTTCCGGAGGCTGACATGAAATACAGTACGACACTTCCAGCGAAGGCACTGCCCACGGCAGAAAAGTACAACGGTAAAGGGCCTGAATATAAGCGCCGTTTTCATGTAATGGCCAAACCCACCGGCTCCCGTTGCAACATTGACTGTAACTACTGTTTTTACCTGCATAAAGAGCAGCTGCTGCAACAGGATCACAGCGGGATGAGCGATGAGGTTCTTGAGACCTTTATCCGCGATTACATTGACAGTCAGGATGGGGACCAGGTGGTCTTTTCCTGGCAGGGCGGTGAGCCCACGCTGATGGGACTGGGTTATTTTGAGAAAATCGTTGCGCTGCAAAAGCGCTACCAGAAGCCAGGCCAGCGAATTGAAAACGATCTGCAGACCAATGGCATATTACTGAATGACAAGTGGGCCAGATTCCTTAAAGAGCACCGTTTTCTGGTCGGCCTCTCAATTGACGGGCCGGCTGAACTTCACGACCGTTACCGTGTGACACGCAGTGGCAAACCCACTTTTGAGATGGTGATGAAGGGCGTCGCGGCACTTAAGCGCCATGAGGTTCCTTTTAATGCGCTCGTCACCGTCAACCGCACCAACGCAAAATTTCCGCTGGAAGTGTATCGCTTCCTGACGCGCGAGCTGGGGGCAACCTATATCCAGTTCAACCCCTGCGTAGAGCCGGTGGATTTCAAAAGTACCGCGCCACAATTCTGGCGTGACGACACCATTCCAGTTACCGGTACCCGGCGGGCAAAACCCGGCGATCTGGATTCCATAGTTACCGACTGGTCGGTAGATCCGGATGACTGGGGCACCTTTCTGATTGCTGTTTTCGAGGAGTGGGTGAATAACGACCTGGGTCGTGTGCAGGTTAACCTCTTCGAAACGGCCGTAGCGCAGACTATGGGAATGCCCGCGCAGATTTGCGTGACCTCTGAGTTCTGTGGCAAGGGTCTGGCCATTGAAAAAAATGGTGATATCTACTCCTGCGACCACTACGTCTATCCCGAATATCAACTGGGAAATATCCGGCAAACCAAACTGGCCCATCTGGCTTTTTCTGAACGACAGAAAGCCTTTGGTTATGGCAAACGCGAAACCTTGCCCAGGGCCTGCAAAACCTGCCCTTATCTGAAGCTCTGCTACGGTGAATGCCCCAAAAATCGCATCGTCCGCAGTGAGGAAGGAGAAACGGGCCTCAACTATCTCTGCCCCGGCATTAAAGCCTTCTTCAGTTATTCCCAGCCAATACTGGTTGGCATCGCTACCCTTCTGCAACGTCAACCCGTGGAGCAGCTATGACTAACAGGGAAAAACTGCTGGCGCTGGAAACCGCCATGAATGGCCAGGTGTTGGGCCAGGAAGAACTGGTCAGAATGCTGATTGTGGCGCTGCTTTGTGACGGGCATGTGCTGCTCGAAGGATTGCCGGGGCTGGCAAAAACCCGCGCCGTACGGGAACTGGCTGAGCATCTTGAAGGCGATTTTTGTCGTATCCAGTTCACCCCCGATCTGTTGCCATCAGATATTACTGGCAGCGAGATTTATCAGCAAAATGCCACGCGGGAAGAAGACCAGTTTCGTTTTCGCCCGGGTCCGGTGTTTGGAAATATTATTCTCGCGGATGAAATCAACCGCGCCTCGGCCCGCGTTCAGTCGGCGTTGCTGGAGGCCATGGAAGAGCGGCATGTCACCGTTGCCGGGAAAACCTGGCCGCTGCCCGGCGTTTTTATGGTACTGGCTACGCAAAACCCCATCGATCAGGAAGGAACCTGGCCTCTGCCTGAGGCCCAGTTAGATCGTTTTCTGATGAAGATCCTCGTCTCTTATCCTTCGAAAGAGAACGAGCAAAAAGTTATGCAGCTTGTGCGGGCAGAGCAACAGGCTAAGTACCAGACTGCACAGCCAGAGGCGGAAACTGTAACGAGAGCCAACGTTCAGTTAAGCCAGGCTGAAATCGCAGGCTGCTGGCGGGAAATAGCCCGTGTTTATGTTGCGCCAACGATTGAGAATTACATCGTTAACCTGGTCGAGATGACCCGCCAACCCGCTTCGGTTAGTGAAACTTTTGCCAGCTATATCACCCTGGGCGTCAGCCCTCGAGGTACGCTGGCTCTGGACCGCTGTGGACGGGCGCTGGCCTGGCTTGAAGGCCGTGATGCGGTATTGCCAGAAGATATCCGGCGCGTTGCTCCGGCGGTGTTACGTCACCGCCTGCTGTTGAGCTATCAGGCCAATGCGGATAACTGCACGGCTGACCAGGCCGTGCAAATGTTGCTTGATGCCGTGGTGGCGTGATGAACAGCCCCTTAGTCATCGATCGGGCAGCCCTGATGGCGCTGGCTGGGCAAGCCCGGCGTCTGCAAAATCCACCGGGACAACTGCCGCCTGGTGCAATGGCCGGCGAGCGGGTGTCCCGCCAGCAGGGACGTGGGCTGAACTTTGACAGCCTGCGGCGCTATCAACCGGGAGACGATGTCAGGCTGATTGACTGGCAGGCCACGGCCAGGCTGCGCTCTCCCTGGATCAGGCTTTATAACGAAGAACGCGAACGTCCCGTTTTTCTGCTGGTAGATCAACGGCTGGATATGTATTTCGCTACCCGTGGCCAGAGTAAATCTGTTGTTGCAGCCAGGATTGCGGGCCTGCTGGCCTGGCGGAGCTGGCATGATGGCGATCGCCTGGGCGGTCTGGTTTTCAACGATGAATCCATGACAATGACGCCCTGCCGTTCTCCCAAAACCAGCCTCACTCCTCTGTTGTCCGGACTTGAACATTACAATCAGCTGTTACCAGAACGCTACCGGCAGGAAAGCCCGGCGAAAGTCTCGCTGTCTGATAGCCTGCAACGGCTCGGCACCACTATTCCCACGGGCAGCTGGCTGGCAGTGATCAGCGACTTTCATGACCTGGACGCCCGCAGTGAAGCACTGCTGGCCACGCTTCGCCGGCGCTGCGAAATCAGTGCATTCGTGACGCTGGACGATTTGCACGTACGTTTGCCTGCACAGGGCCAACTGGCAGCCTGGTATCAACAGCAGCAATCCACTTTTTCTCTTTCGCCAGCGTTGCGCAACCGTATTCAGGACAGCGTGACAGCCAGGCTGGCCGGTCAGGAAAACAGGCTTAACCGGCTGGGCATCAGGGTCAATCAGATCCTGGTTGGCGAAGATCTGCTGTCGCAATTACAAAAGGGGCTTTGAATGCTGGCTAAAGGCTTTTCCGTTCCCGATCTGCACACTCCCGCCCTGCCTGCGGAGATCCCCTGGTTTCCCTTGCCGCCGGGCTGGTACGTGCTTGGCGCACTGCTGGCAACGGCCTTGTTGTTCTTTCTGTTTTTGCGTCTGCTCCGCTGGCGTCGCAATCTCTGGCGGCGTGAGGCCCGGCGCGGCATCCGGCTTGAGCAAAATGCGGATGGCTGGCTCGACATCATTAAGCGGATTTTACTGGTGCACCATTCGCGTCCTGAGATAAGCAGGCTGAGCAGCGCCGGGGAGCTGCTGGCCACATTGCCGCTGGATGAACCCGTGCGACAGGCGTTACTCAGCCGTTACTGCCAACCGGACAACCAGCTGGAACAGCAGCAAAATGCGCGACTGCAACAGCAGCTCTCCCGCTGGCTGGAGACGCTACCAGATGTCTGACCTGTTGACCCGAATCGACTTTGCCTGGCCGCTGGCATGGCTGCTTCTGCTGCTTCCGCTGTGCAGCCGTTTTATTCAGCCAAAAGAACGCCAGCAGGAAGAACAGGTACGGGTGCCCTTTTTACCGGAACTGGCTGAGGAGCTTAAGCTGCACACGCCCCCACCCGGAATGCGCTGGCCAGCCAGGCTGATATTCTGGCTGAGCTGGACGCTGATGGTCTGTGCGCTTGCCCGGCCTGAGTATCTGATGCCGCCCCAGCAAATCATCAAGCCAATGCGCAACATGGTTTTAATCCTGGACGTATCGGGTTCGATGGATAAAAACGATGCTCAGGATGGCATGACCCGGCTACAGGCCGTCCAGCGTTCAGTACGCGCTTTTGTCACGCAGCGTAAAACGGACCGGATCGGACTGGTCATTTTCGCCAGTAGCGCCTGGCCTTTTGCGCCATTAAGTGAAGACAAACAGGCGCTTCTGACGCGTATCGATCAGCTGGCACCCGGTATGACGGGGCAGCAAACCGCCGTAGGAGATGCGCTGGGCGTGGCGGTGAAGTTGCTCGACAGCAGCCTGGATAAGGATGCCAGCAAGCTGGCGATCCTGCTGACCGATGGCAATGACACCGCCTCACAGCTTTCGCCAACGCTGGCCGCTCAGCTGGCGGCGAGTCACCATGTGCAGGTCCATACCATCGCCTTTGGTGATGAAAACAGCAGTGGCGAAGATAAAGTCGACGGCGCACTGCTTAAACAGATAGCCCAACTCACGGGCGGGGAAGCCCTGCAGGCGGCAACGTCTGGAAATGCCCTGGAGAAGGTCTGGCAGCAGATAGATGCCATGACGCCTGCGCAGGTGAAAACCACCGGGTTCTCCTGGCATCAGCCGCTGTTCCACTGGCCATTACTGATGGCGATGCTACTGCTGTTAGCGTTCAGTCTGGTAAGGATTTTCAGGGAGCGGACAGCATGACTGATTTTCATTTTCTCTATCCCTGGCGACTGTTGGCGTTGCTGATTTGCCCCCTGCTCTGGTTCCTCGCCAGAGGCTCCCGCAGCGCATGGCATCGCATCATGACCAAACCGCTGGCCGATGCGCTGATTCGTGGGCAACGGCGCTCGCTGTTTCAGGTGCTTCCGTGGCTGTTCGCCCTCGGCTTTATTGCCCTGGCCGGGCCCAGCTGGCAAAAAGAGCAGCCCGCAGGCATGACAACTCAGACACAGGTCATGGTCATTCTGCAACAGGACCCGGCGATGCTGGCCCAGGATTTGCCCCCTAATCGTCATCAACGCATGCAGTTCAAAATAGCGTCTCTGCTGAACTCGTTTCCCGGCAGCCATATGGGACTGGTGGTCTACAATACCCGGGCTTTTTTAACCACACCGATGACGGACGACCCCGCCTTTTTCAGGCTTTTTCTGGAGGCCCAGCAGCCCGGGCAACTCCCCGGAGGGGAAGGCTCCGGATTGCAGGCCGCCGTGGCACTGGCAATGAAAAACCTGCCGGACTCAGACAAGGTGCCGCACAGCCTGCTGCTGGTTGCCGATAATCTTACCGCAGAGGATGCGCGCTGGCTGGCTGAACAAAAACTGCCTTTACAACTTTGGGTGCCGGGCACAGCCCGTGGCGGTGCATTGCCTGAAGCGCTGGCTGCCCGTGGCACAGATACCCGCCTTAACGTGCCGCGCTTTGAACAATTACGTCAACAGGGTATCCCCGTGACGCTTGCTACCGTCGATGATGGCGACCTCCCCGCCATCACGCAAAACATTCAGCAGTCGGTGATTGCCCAGCAAAATTCCCGCAACGACCTGCACTGGAAGAACAGCGGCTACCTGCTGATTATCCCGATGCTCGTATTGCTGCTGGTCTGGCGCCAACAGATGATTTTTCTGTTGCTTGTTACGCTTCCTTTGATGACATTCACCCCGCCTGCTTCCGCTGCCTGGCTGGAGGCATTTATCAGCCCGGACAGACAGGGGCAACGGGCTTTTGACCGGGGAGAATATGCAGAGGCAGCAAGTCATTTCACCGATCCACTCTGGCGCGGCATTGCTCTGTATAACGCCGGGGATTTTGTGGCTGCCACCGCGGCTTTCAGACAGGCACCGGCCACACCAGAGGCGCTGCTCTGGACCGGAAACAGTTACGCGCAGCAAAAGAAATGGCAGCAGGCGCTCACCAGCTATGACCAGGCACTTAGCCTGCGACCTGACTGGCCGCTGGCTAAGGAGAACCGCAGTAAAATCGCCCAAATCGTGTCAGAACTGCGGAAAAAGGAGCGCGACCGTCAGGATTCTCAGAGCGATGAAATGAATTACGATCCTGACCAGATCAAGCAGGATCTCAGTAAAGATCAGGGTGCGAAGCAGCAGGTTATGCAGGCGAAATCTGGTGATTCCCCCCAGGTCAATCAATGGTATGACAATCTGACGCTCTCCCCCGGTGGATTGCTGGAAAATCTCTATCATTCAGCGCCAGCGGAGGAAAAATGAGACATTTTCTGCTGATGCTTTTGCTGTTCTCCAGTCTCGCCAGCGCGGCAATGACGATGACCCGCGAACTGATAGCCCCGGATCATCTTGTTCCCGGGCAGCCTGCGCGAGTGGCGGTCACCTTCTGGACCGACAGCTGGTTCAACCCGCCCCCGGCCTGGCCTGTGATGAGCGTGGAAAACGGGACGTTGCTCACCACGGCCCTTCCCAATCAGCTGGTTTCCCGCCTTGAGGGAGAAACAAGCTGGAGTGGGATCAGAATGGAGCGGCAGCTGATGGCCTGGGACAAAGGTATGCTTCGGCTACCGGCAATGGACGTCACCCTTCAATCAGCCGGGCAGCCCCCACAAACCGTCACGCTGCCTGCTATTGAACAAAAGGTCACATGGCCCGCTGATGTTCAGCAGCCGGACCGTTTTCTGCCTGCCAGCGCGCTGAGCCTGCAACAGAAATGGCAAATCTGGCGTGCAGAAGGCTCCTCCACTGTGCATGTCGGCGACGTTATCGAGCGGCAGATTACGGTGGAAGCTCATGATGTGATCCCCGCACAGATCCCCCAAATTCTTTTTTCAATTCCTGGCACCGGCTCTCAACGCCTGACCCCGGTTAACAGCCTACTGACCAGCGGGCGGAATGAAGTGACAGGTGCCCGGAGAGTGGAGCGATTACGTTATCTGCCTGCTCAGCCCGGCAAACTCACCTTACCGGAGGTACGTCTCCGGTGGTGGGATACCCGGCATCAGCAATGGCAGCTTGCGACATTACCCGCAGCCACCTATACCATCGCGCCTGCCAGAGCAGAGGGCAGCGAAAGTGCACTTCGCGCCGCAGGCCCCGATCCGCTACGGCATTTAATCCTGTTCTCAGCGGTCATCATGGTACTGGCGTTGCTTGCCTGGTGGCTGCGTCATCGGTTGTGGCGTGCCTTGCGTTTCGTCATCCAACGTTGGTTGCAGGTCTGGCGCATTGTGCCGCTGCCTGAACTTTCCCCCAGGAAAAGGAAAAAGAGATGAAGGTAGAAATCTGTGCTTTGGCTCTGTTATGCAGCGCGGGTACTTGCCAGGCGGCAGAAAACACCGCGCTGTCAGCCTGGAATGAAACACCCGCTAAAACGGCTATCGAACAGTGGGTTGAACATGCCACAACGCCCGGAGACAGCGCCTTTATTCCGGAGAAGCAGCGTTATGTCGTGTTTGATAATGACGGCACCTTGTGGCCGGAAGCGCCGGTGACTTTTCAGCTGCAATTTGCACTGGATGAAATCAGGCGGCTTGCGCCGTCACATCCGGAATGGAAAACAGATCCGCTGGTCACTGCGGCACTGAACAATGACCTCAAAACGCTCGCAGGTTCAGGAACAAAAGGCCTGATGAAGCTGATTGCCCTGACCCACAGCAATATGACCACAGAGGAGTTTGATAAGCGCGTCACTGACTGGGTAAGCAGCCACAAAGACCCCCGCTTTGACTGCCGGTACGATCAAATGGGTTATTTGCCGATGCGCCAGTTGCTGAGTTACCTGCGAAGCCACGGTTTTAAAACCTGGATTATTTCCGGTGGGGGCATCGATTTCATGCGTGTCCTGGCGGAGAAAATGTACGGTATCCCGCCGGAACAGGTTGTGGGTTCCTTCTCTTTATCTGAGTTCTCTCTGACTGAAGAGGGCACAACGCTGCGTAAAACCATGAACAGCGCCTTTTACGATGATGCTGCTGCCAAGCCTGTAGCGATCCATCTCTTTATGGGGCACAGGCCAGTGGCCGCTTTTGGTAACAGTGACGGGGATGTGCCCATGCTGCAATACACGGCGGCCAGTCCAGACATCAAGACCTTTGGCTTACTGGTACACCATACCGACAGCCAGCGCGAGTATGCCTATGATGCCCATCCGCCTGCCAGCGGCAAGTTAGTGAACGGCTTAACGCTTGCGGGGAAATATGGCTGGACTGTAGTCGATATGAAAAAAGACTGGAAGACGGTCTTTGACCCGGATCGGTGTCGGGCAACCGAAATCCCTCCCCTTAAGTAACCTCCCGGCAACCAACAGGAGTCAACCATGAGCTGCAAAAAATCGATTCTGCCAACGCTCTTATTGCTGATGACCACCTCCGCTGTGGCGTCCCCTTATGACAACCTCTCTTTTGCGCTGAGACAACAGAAAATCATTAATGATCTGCGCAGCCATTGTCAGATTGATAAAGCCATCACCGATGAAAAAATCAAAACGACCTTCCTGCACACTAAAAGCGCTGAGCCGCAGATTATTAAAGCAGTTACAGCATTAAGGGCGGAGGACAGCAAAACCTACAGCGAATCTATCGAAGAGGTGCAGTGTCCGCAAATTAACTGAACAGCGTTAACGGCCCTTTTGTTATAAGGATCATGCGATGAAAAAAATAAATGTGCTTTCCCTTCTTTTATTGCTGACCGGCCAGGTTCTTGCGCAATCTGGTCAGGTCAAAGGAGAGAAAGAGAAGCTGGATGATGACCCAACCAAAGTCACGACCAAAGTGGGCGCGTCCTGGTCAGATAACTATGATCTTGATGACAGCAACCTCTCGTTTTCGGGTTCCGTGGCGCTGGATGCGGCCCGAAAACTCAACGCCCGTATCAACAGCGACGCCAGCGAGTGGCGTATAGGGGGTTCCTGGCTTTTCCCTGTGGGTATTGTCAATTTTAACTTTGGAAAAAATGAATATACTAATGGCGCGTCCCAGACTAACTATTCGGTCGGGACTTTTATTCCATTAAGCTATTTCGGTATCGAACCTGCGGGTTTTCAACTCTTTCCTATGGCCGGGTATACCTATAACACCGGCGAAACCCTGGGCTGTAAAACCGACGGCAACTCAAAATGTCCTTCACCGGAAATCATCGCTTCCGGGTCTCCTGATCTGGGTCTGGACACCATCACCACCTCCGGCAGCAGCGGCTATCTCGGCCTGTTCACCTTAAAACCGCTTACACCTGATGTGAGAGTCATCGCCTTTGCAGCCGGTTCTTACGGTTCGAAAAATGACAATGGCGAGCATTACAAAGGCTATTTCGGCGGGCTGGGGTTGGGGTACTCACTCAATAAACACAACTCATTTAACCTGTTCACTTTCCTGATGGATAACAATACCTATCTGGCCGATCCCGATAAACGCTTCCTGATTTCTTACACTTATCAGTTCAACTAAGCTGCATCACAGCGTGTCAAAGAAGCCTGTCGCAAAGTGGTAATGACGCTGACAGGGACCGGGTTTGCAGGATGTGTCAGCGGACAGGAGATACCCTGAAGGGAAACAGAGCCACTCTTTTAAACTGTGTCGGTATCACAAACATTCGGCTCCAAAAAATCACTGCCTTCCAGATAAACACATATGAAATTATGAATACGTTGTTGACTCAATGTTTGCAAAAGACGATGCTTGTCTTAATCCCATTTTCAGGAATTATCATGCCGCAACTACTGCCCCTTCAACTTTTCAAAAATTTGTCTGACGAAACCCGGCTCAGTCTGGTGTTGTTGTTGCGTGAAAAAGGGGAGCTCTGCGTCTGTGAGCTTTCATCCACCCTGAAAGAAACACAGCCAAAAATCTCCCGGCATCTGGCCCTTTTGAGAGAAAGTGGCCTTCTCATCGACAGGCGTGATGGAAAATGGATCCACTATCGTCTGTCACCCCACATGCCCGCCTGGGCAGCGGCGGTCATTGAGCAGGCTTACCTTTGCCAGCGGGATGATATTCTGCAGCTCAGCCAGCAGGCAGAACGTGATAACGCAACCACCAGCGGCAAGCCAGTCTGCATTTAAAAAATTTGCCGTAACACATACGATTTATCAAATGTGTTTTATGTCTGATCTTTATCTGTCCGGTTTACCGGGCGTTTGTCTGTTAAAAGGAGTAGGTATGTTTCTGGCGGGTGCGATTTTCGTCCTGACCCTGGTGCTGGTGATCTGGCAGCCGAAAGGGCTGAGCATTGGCTGGAGTGCCGTTATCGGTGCGGCTCTGGCGCTGCTTACCGGGGTGGTACACATGGGGGATATTCCAGTGGTCTGGCAGATTGTCTGGAACGCCACGGCCACGTTCATTGCTGTCATTATCATCAGCCTGCTGCTGGATGAGTCCGGCTTTTTTGAGTGGGCCGCGCTGCACGTTTCCCGCTGGGGAGGCGGTAAAGGCAGGCTGCTGTTCACGTATATTGTTCTGCTGGGGGCTGCGGTGGCGGCACTGTTTGCCAATGACGGCGCGGCTTTAATTCTGACGCCGATCGTTATTGCCATGCTGCTGGCGCTGGGCTTCAGCCCCGGTGCCACGCTGGCGTTTGTGATGGCGGCAGGCTTCATCGCTGACACCTCCAGCCTGCCACTCATCGTCTCAAACCTGGTGAATATCGTCACGGCTGACTTTTTTAAACTGGGTTTCAGCGAGTATGCTTCAGTCATGGTGCCGGTCAATTTCGCCTCGGTTGCAGCCACTCTGACCATGCTGCATCTGTTTTTTCGCAGGGATATCCCGGTTACTTACGATCTGGCGAAGCTGAGGGCACCGCGTGAGGCCATTCGCGATGTGCGCACCTTTAAAACCGGCGGGGTTGTGCTGGTCCTGCTGCTTGTCGGCTTTTTCGCCCTCGAACCGCTCGGCGTACCGGTCAGCCTGGTGGCAGCGGTGGCGGCGTTTGTTCTCTGGCTGGTTGCCCGGAAAGGAGAGGTGATTGATACCGGCAAGGTACTGAAAGGCGCGCCCTGGCAGATAGTTATCTTCTCACTGGGTATGTACCTGGTGGTTTATGGCCTGCGCAACGCCGGTTTGACGGATTACCTTTCTGCCGCCCTGAACCGCTTTGCAGAGCACGGCATATGGGCTGCCACGCTCGGCACCGGCTTCCTGACGGCGGCACTTTCTTCGGTGATGAACAACATGCCTACCGTGCTGGTCGGTGCACTATCGATTGATGGCAGTTCCGCTCAGGGCGTGGTGAAGGAGGCGATGATTTACGCCAACATCATTGGCTGCGACCTTGGCCCGAAAATCACCCCCATCGGCAGCCTCGCTACCCTGCTGTGGCTGCATGTACTGGCCCGGAAAAATATCACCGTCAGCTGGGGCTATTATTTCCGCGTGGGTATCGTGATGACCCTGCCAGTGCTTTTTGTGACGCTGGCCGCGCTGGCGCTGCGCCTGTCTGTTTAA
Source organism: Erwinia sp. E_sp_B01_1 (assembly GCF_036865545.1). Lineage (NCBI taxonomy): Bacteria > Pseudomonadati > Pseudomonadota > Gammaproteobacteria > Enterobacterales > Erwiniaceae > Erwinia > Erwinia sp. E_sp_B01_1. The sequence continues at coordinate 3,060,235 of NZ_CP142208.1, forward strand.
ATTTAACCCCGGAGCTGCGCCTGTGCAGCCCCTTACCGGAGAACCGCTTATGACTGACATTACCATTTACCACAACCCGGCCTGCGGGACGTCCCGTAATACCCTGGCGCTTATCCGCAACAGCGGCACCGAACCCACTGTTATTCTGTATCTGGAGACGCCACCGGCTCGCGACGAGCTGAAAAAACTGATTGCGGACATGGGGATCGGCGTGCGCGCCCTGCTGCGCAAAAATACCGTGCCGTATGAGCAGCTGGGTCTGGCGGAAGAGCGGTGCAGTGATGACGAGCTGCTGGATGCCATGCTGGACCATCCCATCCTCATTAACCGCCCGGTGGTGGTGACGCCGCTCGGTACGAAGCTCTGCCGCCCTTCAGAAACGGTTCTGGACATTTTGCCGGACCCGCAGCGGTGACGGTCCGACCCTGTCGCACCTGGCTGACCAGCCCGGCAGATATCAGCACGGAGACCCCTACGTATAAAAAACCGGGTATGCAAGCCAATAGCGAACAGGGTAGTAAAGGGCCATAACCCGACAAATCTGTTCGGCCATTGACAGGAAAAGGCTCAACGCTTATTGTGTTATGTTATAACGTAACAACATGAACACCAATAATGAAACTTCCTGTTATTTTGGCCATTTCTGCCGTGCTGTCGCTTCCCCTGTTATCCGCACAGGCTGCGCCCTATCCCCTGACGGTTAAAAACTGCGGAGTTGAGGAAACGTTCAGGCATGCACCTGCGCGCGTCGTCACTGTAGGCCAGCATGAAACAGAGCTCATGCTGGCACTGGGGCTTGAAGCAAAAGTTGTGGGTACCTCGGTCTGGTTCGGAGCATTACCTGCAGAGTTAAAACAAAAAGGAGAGAAACTGAAGCGGCTGACGGAAAATGCCCCCGGCTTTGAAGCTGTAGCCGCCCTGAGACCTGAAATGGTTCTTGCTCAGTACAGCTGGCATGTTGGGCCAAAGGGCGAGGTTGCTACGCGCCAGCAGTTTGAACAGCTTGGCATCCGAACCTGGATTTCTCCGGCAGACTGCACGGAAAAATCGGTCACCGATGCATCAAACGGTGACGGTGCGCGCTCAGCCCCCTATTCCATCAACGTCATTTTTGATGAGATTTCAGCGCTGGCAACTATTTTTAACGTGCCGGCCCGTGGTGAAGATCTGAAACAAAACCTCTCTGCACGTATTACAGCGGCCAGCCAGAATGTGAAAACGCACCAGCAACATCCCTTAAAAGTGGTTTACTGGTTTTCCAGTACCCGCCTGAAAGGCGATCCCTGGGTGGCTGGAAGCAAAGGTGCGCCGGGCTGGGTGAATAATGTGTTGGGTCTGACCAATATCATTGATTCTGCCGAAGAGTGGCCAGCCGTAACCTGGGAACACATTGTGCAGTCTCAGCCAGACATCATTGTCATTGCCAGCATGGACAGAAGGCTTTACCCCGCTGATGATGTTGCAGTTAAAAAAGAGTTCCTCATAAACGATCCTGTTACCCGCGACATGCCAGCCGTCAAAAAACGCCAGATAGTGGTGGTTCCAGCCATGTCGCTAAATCCTTCCCTGCGTAATGTCGAAGCCGTTGAGCTTATCGGCAAGCAGATCGGCGCAATAGAAAACCAGTGAGGGTAATCCGCTCTCCTTTTAACTTGCAGACAGGCCTGATAATGCTGGTTTGTCTGGCCAGTCTGCCGCTGATGATGGTGCTGTCCTCTGCAACGGGCGATATGCCCGTCACCTTTGCCAATACAGCACGGGCGATAACCAATGGTCTCGGTATTACGCACTACGATCTGCCTGCAGTGGAAGCCGGAATTGTCTGGCAGTACCGTATGAGCCGTGCGCTGATGGCGGCCAGCAGTGGTGGTGGTCTGGCGTTGTGCGGGCTTGTGCTGCAATCGCTTTTACGTAATCCCCTTGCCGACCCCTATCTGCTGGGAATTTCAGCGGGCGCCTCGACCGGAGCCGTCTGCGTGATGCTGCTTGGCATCGGGGGTGGCGCGCTCACGACCGGAGTCGGCGCGTTTACCGGTGCCTGTGTCGCTTTTGTTCTGATTATCCTGTTGTCTGGGGGCATGCGGGAGAATACTGCACGCATCATTCTTGCCGGCATTGCCGGTACGCAGCTTTTTAACGCGCTCACATCCTACATTGTCAGCACCGCGGCCAATGCCGAGCAGTCCCGCAGCGTGATGTTCTGGTTGCTGGGCAGCCTGAGCGGCGTGCGCTGGCCCGATGCGTTGTTATGCACTGTCGTAACGGCCATCGGGTTCCTGGTGGTCATCTGTTATGCCCGCGCGCTGGATACCTTCACATTTGGTGCCGAGGTGTCCGCGACGCTGGGTACGCGGGTCCTGCTGGTGCGTATTATCCTGCTGCTGGTCACCGCGCTGATGACGGCATCAATCGTCAGTACCATTGGTGCCGTTGGTTTTGTCGGGCTGGTGATCCCGCACATAACACGCATGATGGTCGGGCATCGTCATATGATCAGTATCCCGGTCACTTTTCTCGCCGGATGCCATTTTATGATCCTTGCCGATCTGCTATCCCGCACGTTAATCAGCCATCAGGTTCTGCCAATTGGGGTGGTAACCGCCCTGGCCGGCGCACCGGTCTTTGCCGCCATTCTTTACCGCAACCGGGAGAAATAATAATGCACGTGATTGTCAATAAGCTCAGCGTGGCGCTTCAGGCCCGCAGCGTATTATCTGAAATCAGTTTTGTCGCACAGCGGGCGCAAACGGTAGGCTTGCTCGGCCCAAATGGATCGGGTAAGTCGACGCTGATTCGCGCCATGGCGGGTGTTCTCCCTTGCGCCAACCTGAGCATGAAGATTGGCGGTAAGCCCACCCACAATCTGAGCCGGCAACAGCTTTCCCGCACGCTGGCTTTTGTGCCGCAGCATACGGAGTCAGAGGCAGAGATGACGGTCGCAGAAATAGTTCGCCTCGGGCGATCGCCATATCGGGGGGCATTCAGCCCCTGGCGGCACTCAGATCAGGAGGCCGTGCAGCAGGCGCTTGCCATGATGAAGCTTAATGCCCTGGCTGACAGACCGTGGCAACGGTTATCAGGCGGTGAGCGTCAGCGGTGTCAGATAGCCCGCGCGCTGACTCAGCAGCCCGATATCCTGCTGCTGGATGAACCCATCAACCATCTGGATATACAGTTTCAGCTGGAGTTAATGCGCATTATTTCATCGCTGCCGGTGACGGTAATAGTGGCCCTGCACGATTTGAACCTCGCCGCGAAATATTGCCATCATCTGGTCGTGCTGCGTGAAGGTAAGGTCGTGGCAACAGGGGAACCTGATGCCGTATTGACTCCGGAACTGATCCATTCAACGTGGCAGGTAGATGCGATGATTAACCGAACCGAACAGGGCTACATGAACATTCAGTACGCCTGAAATAAGAGCGCCGTAATACCCCGTATCCAGATGAATACAGTTATAAATTTTTTGGGGACTCAGCCGCCCCTTTTACATGGCTATGACGGTCGACAGCAATTTCAGAACCTCATTATCAAATTTCATATCAGGAGCAATAATGTCCGTTAAGTCACCTTGTACCGATGTCTGCATCTTCAGTAACGCCAAAGGGTGGTGTCAGGGCTGTGGCCGGACGCTTCAGGAAGCACGCGAATGGCGTAAGCTCACCCCCTTTCACCGGCAGAAGATAGAGCGGGCGCTGCCCTCACGTTTAAAAATCATCTCTATGAAGAGTGAAGAACGTTAAAACTCCGCTACATATTCTGTCTGAATGCCCCATCGGGAAAACCGGAACCGTTGAATGAGTACGCAATTATGGCCAGCAGATCTCCCGGTTTGCGGCGGGTGGGCAGTCAGGCACATGTAATAGTCCTGTACAATAAACGCACGACAAATCACAATTGGCAGGGATTGCCAGGTCCGGATCGGTGGTGTAATGCAGGTTTCATTAAAGGTTATGGGCAAACCAGCCGATAAATACCGATGAATACTTCTGAACCTGAACTCGTCACAGATAATTCCCCGCGCATTTCTGTGGACAAAATGACACCGCAGAAACGGCTGCTGAACAGGCTGCAGCATCAGCCACCGCTCATCACTGACATTCGCGTAACTGAACACCTCTGAAGCCTCTCCCGGATTCTGGGGCGGCAATTACGGCGGTCAGGCGGTCTGTAACGATCAGTATCGGACTTGTTCAGTATCGTCAGCAAACAACGGATCCGACCACCATGAACACTGTGATCAAACCTACTCTTTCTGCCGTTTGGTCCATGGACGCCCAGGGCATATGTATCGCCAGTCAGGAAAGCCCGGCAGGCCTGATCCCCGCACTTAAAGGCGTAACGCTGGGTGCATGGCTGAAACTCGCACAGGCTGATGATGATGCGAAGATCGCGCTGCAACTTACTGCGGCGTTAGAATTCGTCACCCCTTTTCATCTCGAAGTGCCGATCCATTGTCTGGACGGGACGACCCGCCGTGTGATTGTTTCAGGCCTGCCGGATCCCCAGCCTGATGCTCCCCGCCTGCAGTACAGCGGCTTCATTCTTGATATTACCGGGCAGCGCAAAGCCCTTGAAGACGCGCTGCGCAAGGCAGCGGAATACCGTCTGTTAATTGAAAACAGCACCGATCTGATCGCCCATTGCGACTCGGACGGCAGATACGTTTCGATCTCGCCTTCTTACAGCAAAATGATCGGCTGGTCAGCCGATGAGATGACAGGCCAACCGGTGGTAGATTTCCTGCATCCGGACGACCGTGCGCCCGCCACGGAGGTACTGACACATCTGTTCAATGGTGGCGCGCAGCCGGACGTCGTTGAGGTGCGCAAGCTGCATCGCGATGGCCACTACATTACGCTTGGCACCAAGGCCTGTAGCGTCAGCGATCCTTCCACAGGTATCAACATCGGTGCAGTGCTGATTTCTCGCGACATTACGCGTGACAAGGAAAAGATCCGCAAGCTCGAGAAACTGGCAACCCACGATACCCTGACCGGTTTACCTAACCGGGCCTGGATCAACGACCGGGTGGGCTGCATGCTCTCACAGGATGAAGATATGGCGTTCACCACCGTGCTGTTTATCGATCTGAATGGGTTCAAGGCAGTCAATGATTCGATGGGACACGCGGCCGGGGATGCCCTGCTACAGCAGGTAAGCGAGCGGCTACAACGCTGCATGCGTCCGGGCGACTCGGTGGCACGCCTGGGGGGAGACGAGTTTGTGGTAGCAGCGAAGTGCAGCAATCGCAAAGCGGCGTCCAGCATCGCCCAGCGCCTGATTGACAGCCTGGAGGAGCCCTTTGCTTTCAATAATATGGAGGTCCGGATCGGGGCGGCGATTGGTATCAGCCTCGCACGATTTGGGACGGCATCGGCCAAAATGTTATTTGAACACGCCGATAAAGCGATGTACCAGGCGAAAGCCCGACGTGATGGTTCATATCAGTTTTTCGAGCCTGCAAAGCCTGCCAAACCCTCCTGTTTCCCATAGAAGGATGCCCCGAATTTTGCAGAATAATTCTGCGCTCGAGCCTGGCGATGCACGTATAATGGCGAAAGAAAATGTAGAAGACATGTCGTCAGAAGTTTATCAGACGCCCGATTCTGGCACTTTTAGTCAGAGACGGTATTTCCGGCGCTTCCCTGAGCCAAAGTTATCCACAGAAAAAGTGGAAAGGCTGTGGACAGAACGGTATAGAAAGGGTTTTGGCAGCACGAAAGTGCGAAAATGACTGGCAAACAGCTCAGAGCTGGTTGGCCTCAGATTACCAGGGTCCCACCTTAAGATTATTCTTAATTGACATTAGTAAATCACCGTGAGTAATCTTTTTTGAGCTATATCAATTTTATTTGAGCGGCATTAAGGCAGTCTCAGCACCATAATTTGACTTATGGAGAGTTCTGCTTTGTTTACATCCGCATCAACCGTCTGCCGTATGGCTGGTATTCTGCCGGCCACCCTCACCTCCTGGCAAACTGCCGCACTCATTAAACCACCCTGCGCGAAAGGTTACAGCGAGTCACAAATCGCGCAAATCAGGGTTATCCGTGCTCTTACTTCGTCCGGTGATACGCTCAGTGAAATCCGTACGCTTCTTAACCATCCCTGGGAGTACCGCCCCAGCGGATGGGAACTGCGCCGACAGGAATTTATCATCCATCTTCAGTTCGGCACGGATGAAACCCGGGCCCGTTATCTGTGGAAACTCTATACCCGTTACAGTCCGGATGATGTTTTAGCTTTTGTGCTGACACCGCTGACAGGGTGGCTCTGTCACGAACAAAGAGCTGATTTAAAAGCCCGATGTGTGGCCTCCCTGCTGGGTCATTCGCTACGGCTGATCAAAGACAGGCAGGGATCGGAATTTATCAAACCCGTGCTGAAAATGGCGGAACTGATTAAGCATTATCCCCCGGCTATCCCCTACTGGTATCACTCACCTCATCACTCCCTTAAGCCCTCAACCACCCAATACCTGGATTCATGATGCCTGTGTGGTGAGCTTTGATGCGCACGCCCATTTTAATAGCCTGAATCTTCAGTACGGGGGAGTCCCTCCCCCTCTGGGACCAGGCTTTGTCAGCAAACAAAATCCGCCGTTCAGATTTGAAAATCGATCGCCGGCTCTTCTATAGTCACCGACAGGGCCTGACGTTTGATCTCTTCCAGCGACAGGTTAGCGTTGCAAAGTTCCAGGAATTGCCAGACATAGTTGCGTTGCAGTTGCCCACGTTTAAGCCCAAGCCAGACTGTATTGGATTCAAACAGATGTTTGGCTTCAAGGCGGGTTAAAGCGGAGTGCTCATCAAGCTGGCACGCCTGATCTGCCAGCACGCCCACGCCCAGCCCAAGCTCCACATAGGTTTTGACCACGTCGGAATCCTGAGCACTCAGCACGATATCCGGCTTCAGGCTGGCAGTTTGAAACGCGCGGTCAACACGCGAACGTCCCGTAATGCCCTGACGGTAAGTGATCAGCGGGTAACGGCTTAAGGCGGCCAGGCTTACCGGCTGCTGCTGCTCAAGCTCGTGCCCTTTAGGGACCAGCAGCGCATGATGCCAGCTGAACCAGGGAAAAGCGGCAAGCGCCGGATTATTAACGACCTGTTCACTGGCAATTCCTATATCCGCCTCGCCCGCCGCCAGCATCGTCACGATCTCCTGTGGCGATCCCTGGTTAAGTTCCAGCCGGACGTTGGGATACAGCGCGCGAAAAGCTTTAATCACTTTTGGCAGACTGTAACGGGCTTGGGTGTGGGTGGTGGCGATAGTCAGCACGCCGGTCGATTCGTTAGTAAAAACATCGGCCAGACGGCGGACTTTGCCTGCTTCATCAAGAATTCGTTCTGAAATGGTCAGCAGCTCTTTCCCCGGCTCGGTCATGCCCAGCAGACGCTTGCCACGGCGGATAAAAATCTCCACCCCTAATTCATCTTCCAGATCCCGTATATGGCGACTGACGCCAGATTGAGAGGTGAACAGCGTATTAGCCACTTCGGTAAGATTAAAGTCGCAGCGTGCGGCTTCCCTGATAATTTTAAGTTGCTGAAAATTCACGCGCCACCTCCCTCTGTTATCTGTTGGTTTCCATCATGTTAAGGATGCAAATCCATATCAACAAATAATAAAAAAAGGTTTAATATGCTTTTTAGTACTAAGGAGTGAGGCGCGCTTGAGCGCGCCCGGCACAAGGGATTAACTCACTAACATCAATTCACGGTCTTCCACTACTGGCTTATTGAGCAGCGACAGCAGAATGTTTTTCACCGCCTGAGCAGAAGGCGACAGCGGCAGGCGCGCGGAAACATTCAGCGACAACGGCAGATTCAGCGTCGGGCTGGTGATACGCGCCATCCAGGCATTGGTGGATGCCACCAGCGAACGGGCCGCTGATTCCGGTAAGACGGTAACGCCCATTCCGCTGGACACCGCGGCGGTCAGCGTGGCGATTGATTCAATTTCACCGATGATACGGGCGCTGAGACGGCGCAGAGAGAAAGCTTCATCAACGCGTTTGCGTACGGCGCTGTAGTCGCGTGGCAGGAAGAGGTTCATCAGTGCCACATCGGTCAGGTCAACACTCTGGCCGGGACAGTGGGTTGCACCCACCAGATAAAGTTCTTCTTTCATCAGCGGCATACTGGTGATGCCAGCCGTGGGTGCACGATCGTAGAGAACCGCTATGTCAAGCTGGCCATTCATCACTTTTTCGTTTAATGAAGCGCCGCTGTTTTCATGCAGATAGACCAGCACGTCGGGGAACTGCTCACGCACGGTTTGCAGTAATGGCATGGTCAGGGACGAGGCTGCGGTGCCCGGTGCCAGGCCAATTGAGACCTGTCCGTTCAGCGCCTGTCCGGCATTAATCACCGCCGTTTGAGCCTGTTCACACTGGCGCAAAATGGTACGGGCATGGGCATAAAGGATCTTCCCGGCTTCGGTTGGCGTCACGCCCCGCTTGGTGCGGATCAACAATTGCTGGTCCAACTCGTTCTCCAGCGTAGCAACCTGCTGGCTGAGTGCCGGTTGTGCAATATGCAGGACTTCTGCTGCCTGAGTCAGACTGCCGATATCGACGATTTTTACGAAATATTTTAGTCGTCTTAAGTTCATGTTGCCTCCGTCACGGATCCCCGGGTGCCATTGTCACTGGCGATGAGAAATAAGTATTCACTCTGATGCACAGGGATAATTGCAAGCGTCGTGCCAGAAATTTTTAAAGGCGGGATATCAGCCACGGCTTATGGCTAACAGGCGGTAAAATAAGAGAATCTGATTACCCCTAAAGGGTTAATCATAAATTTTCATCTTACAGCGGGTCTGACAGGCAGGCTGGGCGCACTGGAATGGTGCAAAAAATGCTGTGTGGCTGTGCATGGAAGCGATACCACAACAGTGAAAACGGGCCGGGGAAGACGTTTCCCGGCCCGCATCGAGAGGCGGAGCCTCAGCGTTTTTTACGGTTGCGGTACATATCGATAGAGACAGCCGCGACGATAATTATGCCCTTGATGATGTCCTGAACGTAGGCATCCACACCAACAAAGGTGAAGCCACTTTTGATCAAACCCAGAATCACAGCGCCGATCAACGTCCCGGTGATGCGCCCCACTCCGCCCATCAGGCTACTGCCACCGATAACCGCAGCAGCAATCGCATCCAGCTCGTAAGACATCCCCATACTGGACTGGCCGCTACTGACTCGCGCTGCCAGTACCACACCCGCCAGGCCAGAAAGGCCGCCAGCAATGGTGTAAACGATGATCAGGTATTTGTTAACGTTGATCCCGGAGACTTTCGCCGAGGTCATGTTGCCGCCGATGGCGTACACATATTTCCCATAGCGGGTGTGCTTCAGAGCGATATGGAAGATCACCGCCACTACCAGGAAGATAATGACCGGCATCGCGCCCTGGCCAATGGCGGTGAAGCCGTCGGAGAGGAAGCTGATGGGGTTACCCTGAGTGTAATACTGTGCCAGGCCACGGGCAGAAACCATCATTCCCAGCGTGGCAATAAAAGGAGGAATGCCGGTGCGGGTGATTAACACGCCGTTGATAACCCCGGCCAGGAAACCCACCCCGATCCCGGCCACTATCGGCACCACCGCCGGCATGTTCACCAGTGAAGGATACATCGGTGACAGGCTGTCTGAGGTCTGCGCCAGGCTGGCCGCCACCACCGCCGTCAGCGCAATGACCGAACCGGATGAAAGGTCAATCCCCGTGGTGATAATGACCTGCGTCACCCCCACGGCAATAATCCCGATAATTGCCACCTGCAGGACGATCAGCACCAGACGATTAGGGTTCATCAGGAATGACTGATCGCGGACATACCAACCGAAGATTTCAAAGATCAGCGCGATGCCGACCATGACAATGAATATACCGGTGTCTTTAGGCAGCTTGTTTTTCAGGTTGCCGAAGAACGAGGGCGAGGATGCTGGCTGTTGAGTACTCATTTTTACGTCACTCATAGGGTTACCTTTCGTCCTTATTCGGACGCCAACGACAGAATGGTTTCCTGGTCAGCCTCTTCTTTATCGAGGATGCCGGTGATACGACCGCCGTGCATCACCATGACCCGGTCACTCATGCCCAGAATTTCAGGCAGTTCAGAAGAGACCATGATGATGGCCACGCCCCGGTTCGCCAGTTCGCTTATCAGGCGATAGATTTCCGCCTTGGCGCCCACATCAATGCCGCGTGTTGGTTCATCGAGGATCAGGACTTTTGGCTGCCCCAGCAGCCAGCGTGCAATCAGTACCTTCTGCTGGTTCCCACCACTCAGGTTATTGATGATTTGGTCCATGGTCGGCGTTTTAATGTTCAGCCGCCGGATCTGCTCCATGCAATCCTTTGCCATCTGCACATGGCTGACGAAACCGCCTTTGCTGCTGTATTCCGGCATATTGACGATGCTCATGTTTTCCATCACCGACAGCACCAGAAACAGCCCGGACTTTTTGCGATCCTCGGTAAGAAACGCCAGACCCTTTTCGATCGCCGTTGAGGGGGAGTCAATCTTCACCGGCACGCCATCGATCAGAATTTCTCCACCGTCGATGCTGGTCATGCCAAACAGGCTTTCCATGACCTCACTGCGGCCAGCCCCAACCAGCCCCGCCACGCCCAGGATTTCGCCGCGCCGGACGCTGAAATTAATGTCATGGAACACATCCTTGCGGTACAACGAGCGCACCGTCAGCACGTCCTGCCCAATGTCGTTATTAAATTTCGGGAACAGCTGCGTCAGCTCACGGCCCACCATCTGAGTAATCAGCGACTGGCGTGAGTAACTGGCGGTGCTGTCGCTGCCAACCCATGCCCCGTCGCGAAATACGCTGACTTCATCGGTAATGGCAAAGATTTCATCCATCTTGTGGCTGATATAGATGATCGCTTTACCCTGCTCACGCAGGTCACGAATGATGGCAAACAGGTGGGTCACTTCTGTTTCAGTCAGCGCAGACGTCGGTTCGTCCATGATCACCACATCCGCATTCCACGAAACCGCTTTGGCAATTTCCACCATCTGCTGAGAGGCGATACTTAAATCCCCCACCATCTTTTCAGGTGACAGACGAATATTCAGCTTGCTCAACAGCGCTTTGGTCAGGCTGTTCAGCTTGCCGTGATCCACAAAGCCAAACTTCATCGGTTCGCGACCCAGCCAGATATTTTCGGCCACGGTCATATGAGGAACTAAGTTCAACTCCTGATGGATCATCGAGATACCTGAACGCAGCGCATCCATCGTATCCTGAAACTGCACCGGCTCCCCTTTAACCTTGATAACACCGTCATCGGGACGGTAAATCCCGATGAGGCATTTCATTAAAGTGGATTTACCCGCGCCATTTTCGCCCATCAGCGCATGGACTGTTCCAGCCTTCACGCGTAAAGAGACATTACTTAATGCTTTTACGCCCGGAAAAAACTTGCTGATGCCTTCGGCTTCAAGCGCATATGCGGCCATTTGTCACCTCCGTACGGCGGGGTTATTTTTGATTCATGCTGGTGAATTTTTCGTAGTTCTCTTTAGTAATCAGCTGGAACGGGATATCCACAACCTTCTGAACTTTCTCGCCGTTTGCCAGTTTCACTGCGGTCTGTACAGCGCCCTCTCCCTGGCCTTTGGCATCCTGGAAGACAGTGGCAACCATCTTGCCGTTTTTGATCATCTGTAGAGCATCTGGTGTGCCATCAACCCCGGCGACCTGGATTTTTGCATCATTCTTGCCTAAAGCCTGTAAAGCACCGATCGCCATCTCATCGTTGTTGGCGGCGATAGCCTGAATATCATCGCCGGCAGTTAACCAGTTGCTGACCACGTCTACTGCGTCGTTACGCATAAACTTTGCAGTTTGTTCTTTGGTGACTTTCATCCCTGGATATTTCGCGATCACGGCTTTAACCCCGGCGGTGCGTTTGCGGGTTGATTCATTAGCCAGGTCACCAAGCAGGATGGCAATGTTGCCCTTATAGTTCATATTTTTTGCCAGAGCTTCCATTTGCAAACGGCCTGCAAGTTCTGAATCCGAGCCGACATAGGCCATTTTATCCGTCAGTGTCTGGGCGGGTTGGCGGTTGACAAAAATCAGCGGGATGCCCGCTTTGCTGGTCAGATCCATAATCGGTTTCACCGCATTGGTGTCGACAGGGTTAACGATGATGGCGTCGACGCCCTGGCTGATAAAACTTTGCACCTGAGAAAGCTGCTGAGAAACATCCCCTTTTGCGTCTTCCACCTGCCCTTTCACGTTCTCTTTCTGCATCTCTTTCTGCATTGAATTGCGCAGAATAGTCAGGAAGTTGTCATCAAACAGCGCCATCGAAACACCGACCTGCACATCTTTAGCAAACACAGAGACCGGCAACATACACACTAACAGCGACGCTAAAATCGTTTTTTTCACGTTCATGGCTAAGCCCTTTTTATCGTTAGTATGCGCAGGCTGGCTGTGACATCGAATGAAAATTTCTTTTGCACTCACGCAACTTCACCGGCGGCTTGATTAAAATACAGGGGAAACAGGGGGTCTGGTCTGACCTGACTGGCTGACGCACTCCTTGATATTATTTGTTTTAAATCATTAAGTTATTTTTAAAATATCGTTTCGTTTTTTTACACAATGACCGACATCACATAATTCAGTTCATTTGTTTCATAATTACGTCATATGAAATTTTCAATATGAAAGCACCGAAACGCCTGTTTTAAAATCATCAAACAACAAAAATTTGACACACCTCTAACATCCGTCAGGGATTACGATTAAAGTGGGATCTGGCGCAAGAGATTGCAATTCAGGCAGATGGGTGGGAAAAGCACCGTATCGCTGGTTTTGCCAGCAATCAGTCGCGAATTTTGCATTCGCCCTTTGACATTGAGTCGCACCGCCGATAACATGCGCCCCGTTGAAACAATTCCTCTGTAGTTCAGTCGGTAGAACGGCGGACTGTTAATCCGTATGTCACTGGTTCGAGTCCAGTCAGAGGAGCCATACATAGAAAAGCCCGCTCAGGGTTACCTGAGCGGGCTTTTTGCTTCCAACTTTTCGCCCCCTTTCCGACGCGCAACTCCACAGTCTCAAACCAGCTCGCAGACCCTGCGTGGATCAGCGGTGATTCAGACGCCGTGACAAACGGTCGCCAGAAAGCTGCAACAGAGTAACCAGCGCCACCAGCACCACAATCACGGTGATCATCACCTGGGTATCAAAACGCTGATAGCCGTAGCGATAGGCGAGATCGCCCAGTCCTCCTGCACCTATCGCCCCGGCCATTGCGGAAGCATTAATCATGGTGACCAGGGTAATGGTAAAGCCGCTGACAATCCCCGGCCGCGCTTCCGGCAGCAGAACATGCCAGATGATATGCCGCCGGTGGAAACCCATCGCCTGAGCCGCTTCCACCAGCCCCTTATCCACTTCACGCAGGCTGACCTCGGCAATACGGGCAAAAAAGGGTGTGGCGGCCAGCGTCAGCGGCACAATAGCGGCCCAGACGCCGTAAGTGGTGCCGACTATCAGCCGGGTAAAGGGGATCAGCGCCACCATCAGGATTAAAAACGGGATCGAGCGGAACAGATTAACCAGCCAGCCAAGCAGGCGATTCAGCAGCGGGCTGGCAAACAAATTTTCCCGGTCGGTAATGACCAGAATCACCGCCAGCGGCAGTCCCAGCAGCAGCGCCGCCAGTGAGGAAACGCCAACCATCATCAGCGTATCCAGCAACCCCTGCCATAAACGATCAAGCTGTAGTGACATAGCCCAGCACCTCCACGCGATCGGCTAGCTCTGCCGGGATAATTTCTTTATGGAATAGCTGCGCCCCAGGTGCCGCCAGCAGCAGGATCTGACCTATCTGCCTCTGCTGCACCCACTCCAGCGCACTCTGCACCAGCGTAATATCATCGCCAAGCAGCGCGCTGAGTTTTGCCAGCTGCGGCACCGCGCCCTGCCCGGTATAGCTCAGGCAGATCAGTGGCCTGACGTCGTCCGTCACGGGGTGGGCAATCAGCCGGTTTTTCAGCGGCTCAGGCAAACTGTCATGCTGTGGATTGAGCAGCAGCTGGGTGGTTTCATGTTGCGGATCGCCATAAACCTGCCAGACCGGGCCGCGTTCAATCACCCTTCCCTGCTCCAGCACCGCCACCTGATGGCAGAGATCGTGTATCACCTGCATTTCATGGGTAATCAGCACTATGGTGATCCCCTGCTGGCGGTTAATCTCGCGCAGTAACGTAAGAATGGCGCGGGTCGTTTCCGGGTCCAGTGCCGAAGTGGCCTCATCGCACAGCAGCAGTTTCGGTTCATGAACCAGCGCGCGGGCAATCCCTACCCGCTGCTTCTGCCCGCCGGAAAGCTGCGCCGGATAAGCGTGCTGACGATCTTCCAGCCCCACCAGCGCCAGCAGCTCATCCACCTTGCGTTGGCGCGGTCCAGGGGCAACACCCGCCACCCGCATCGGCAGCTCGATGTTTTCGCGTACGGTTTTGGCTGACAGCAAATTAAAGTGTTGGAAGATCATCCCCGTGGTGCGCCGCCACTCCACCAGTTCCGTGGATGACAGCGTGCCGATATCCACACCATCAATCACCACGCTGCCAGCACCTGGACTCTCCAGCCGGTTCAGGCAGCGGATCAGCGAAGACTTGCCTGCACCGCTGCGCCCGATGATGCCGAAGATTTCGCCACGGGCAATCTGCAGGTCAATATTATGCAGCGCATCAACCTGCTGACCGGCATAGCGTTTGCACAGCCCGCTTATCGAGATATGTTCCGGCCCCGCCTGCGCCAGGCTCAGTTCCACGCTGCTTTCCTGGCTCTCTGGCCACGGCATACTCACCATAATTACTGACTCCAGCCAGGCTGATAAAGCTTGCCATAGAATTTATCGAGGCTGGCGCGCACCACCGGTGAATGCTGATAAATATCGACAAATTTCTTCAGGCGCGGATCGTCCTGATGGCCGTCGCGGATCACAAACTGAATCACATATTCCGGATGTTCCAGGCCGTCAAACAGCAGCGCGTTATTGGGATCAATCACCCCGGAGGCGCGCAGATAGTGCGGATAACCCTGCGCCAGATCCACTTCCTCCAGCGACCGCGACAGCTGTACCGCTTCCACCTCAATAATCTTCAGCTTTTTTGGGTTATCTACAATGTCATCCAGGGTGGATTTAAGCCCCGCTCCCGGCTTGAGTTTGATCAGCCCGGCTTTTTGCAGTAACAGCAGGCCACGCCCGCCATTGATTGGATCGTTGGCAATCGCCACTGTTCCCCCTTGCGGGATCTGATCCAGACTGCTGTGCTTCTTTGAATAGAGTCCGACGTTATTGATGATCGCCGGGGCATACTTCACCAGATGAAAACCGCCCTGCTGATTGGCATTGTCGAGAAACGGCTGATGCTGGAACAGATTTACATCAATATCGCCGTTCTCCAGGCTGACGTTAGGGGCCGTCCAGTCTGAGAACTCAATAAGATCGACGTTCAGCCCCTGCTTTTTCGCCTCAGCTACTGTGGTTTCCAGCGGCGGAGCAAATGCCGAAGTGGTGCCGACCTTTAACGGCCCCTGATAATTTGCCGCAGAAGCGACGGATGAAGCGATCAGCATCCCGGCGAGTATTAAATTTTTGCTTAAAGACATGAGTATTCCTTAAAAGTAATTAGCATTTATTTTTGAGTAATCTGGTCGGCGATTCGCCAGCGGGCAGCCGGATGACGCGACGGTAACCGGTCGTGACCGAATAATTTTTTTCGCAGTGAACCGGAGTAATAAGCGGTTTTATAACGGCCCCGCTGTTGCAGTTCCGGCACCACCAGATCGATAAAGTCGATATAGCTTTGCGGATTAACGATGCGCGTCAGATTAAAACCATCAATACCGGCCTCATCGATCCAGCCGATCAACGCCTCTGCCACCTGCGACGGATCCCCGACAATCAGCGCATAGCGCCCACCCAGCGCATGCTGTTCCAGCAGTTGCCGACGGGTCCAGCCGTTATAGGCCTGGCTGACTGACTGGATCGCCCTGGTGGCACCGCTGTGGATCGGCTCATCCAGCCCGAACTGCGCCAGATCCAGACCCGTGGAGCTGGAGAAATGGGCAATACCGGCTTCCGGGCTGGCGTAGCGCAGATATTCCTGATGCTTCTCTCTTGCCTGTTTTTCGGTCGGCGCAACAATCACCGAGATGCCCATAAAAATCTTCAGATCCTCTGGTTCTCTTCCAGCATCGTGTGCCGCCTGACGCAGCTTATCGGCCTGCGCGCGCATCGCCTGGGGCGTACTGCCGTTAACAAAGGTGCATTCCGCATGACGGGCAGCAAAGCGGATGCCGCGCGCTGAACTGCCTGCCTGAAACAGCAGGGGCGTGCGTTGAGGAGAGGGTGACGAGAGGTGATAACCTTCGACCTGATAATAGTCACCCTGATGGCGCACCGGGTGGATCCTGCTGGCATCGGCATAGCGACGCTGTTGAGGGTTGTTAATCACCGCATCGTCCTGCCAGCTCCCTTCCCACAGCTTGTAGCTGACATCAAGAAACTCATCGGCCTGATCGTAGCGCTGGTCATGCCCCAGCAGCTGCGTCTGCCCCATCGCGCGGGCGGCACTGTCGAGATAGCCGGTGACAATATTCCAGCCCACCCGTCCTTTGGTCAGATGGTCGAGGGTGGAAAAACGGCGGGCAAAAGGATAAGGCGCTTCATAACTGAGGTTGGCGGTCAGACCAAAGCCAAGATGTTCGGTCACGCTGGCCATTGCCGACACCAGCATCAGCGGATCGTTAACCGGCAGCTGGATCGCCTCGCTGGCGGTTAAGTTAATCCCCTGCTGATAGACGTCGTAAACGCCGAGAATATCGGCGATAAACAGACCATCAAACAGCCCGCGCTCCAGCGTACGCGCCAGATCCAGCCAGTAATGTAAATTGTTAAACTCCGTGGAGCGATCCAGCGGATGGGTCCACATGCCGTGGTGAATATGGCCGACGCAGTTCATGTTGAACGCGTTGAGCAGGATTTTTTTGCCCGGCTGGCTCATAGCGTCCCCCTGCGTGGCGGCAGCACACCGTTAAGCACATAGTTGCCAATCACCGGATACTTCCAGCGCACCGGATCGTGCAGCGTATGGGTGCGGGCATTACGCCAGTGACGGTCAAGATTATGTTCACGCAGCGCGGAACGGGTGCCGGAGAGTTCAAACAGCAGGTTTGCCGCTTCCAGCGCCACTTCCGTGGTCCAGGCTCGTGCGATGGCAACCTGTACTGATGCCTCAGCGACATGGCTGGCATCGGGATGGCGCTGGGCCGCATCGACAGTGTCGCCCGCCTCAGTCAGCAGGGCATCTCCGGCTTGCAAACGGGCCGCCAGTTGCCCGACACGATCGACAGTCAGGGGATCCTCGTTAGCGCGTTCAACGCCGGAGTCGGGCCAGGGCCGCGCGCGCGTATTGATAAAGTTGAGCATATCGCTGAACGCCGCACGGGCAATACCCTGATCGATAGCTGCATGCATAATCTGCGCAAAAGGCCCGACGGTGGTCGGGCGCTCAAAAGCGCTCTGAAACGGCACGATATCCTCAGCGTTAACCCGGACGCGATCAAAAACCACCGTTCCGCTGCCGGTGGTACGCTGACCAAAGCCTGACCAGTCATCAATCACCGTAACGTTGGCCTGATAACGCGGCACAAACACCAGCTGCTCCCTGCCCCCGGCATCGCGGGCAGCGGTGGGGATCCGGTCAGCAAACAGCGCACCGGTGGCATAAAACTTTTTGCCCTGCAGCAGATAACTGTCGCCATCAGGCAGCACTGAAGTGGTGCGGTAATGGGCCGCTGCGGAACCAAACTCGGCCAGCGCATTGCCCAGATGAACACCCTCAAGCACCTCCTGATAAAGGCGACGCTGTTGAGCCTCACTGCCGTTTACGCGCAGCACTTCCAGCGCATAGAAATGGTTTTGCGGGATCTGACCAATGGCCGCATCCGCCTCACTGAGAATTGTCATTACCTGCGCCAGCACGGCTGTGGGTACGGCCACGCCACCAAACACTGCCGGCACGGTAATCGCGCCAAGACCGGAAGCGAACAGCGCCTCCAGCTGTTTAAAAGGCAGTTCACGCAGGCGGTCACGCTGAGCGGACTCAGCACGAAAGCTCTGCGCCAGTTCACGCGCGACATTCAGCGCCTGCTCCGGTGAGGAAATTACGCTGGCAGGGGTTTTGGCTTTCACCTGGCTCTGGGTCATAGGGGGTTCCTTAAATCCAGGCGTGACGCGCCGGGAAAATTCCGTTGAGGTAGTAGTTACCGATGGCGTGATATTTCCAGCGCACCGGATCGTGCAGCGTGTGGGTGCGGGCATTACGCCAGTGACGATCAAGACCGTGCTCACTCAGCGTCGCGCGGCTACCGCCCCACTCCAGCAGCTTTTCGCTGGCTTTCAGCGCCACCTGGGTGGTCAGCACTTTCGCTTCAGCGACGGCAATGGAGGCACGAGCGGCACTTTCCGCATCCAGGCTGGCGGCATTGATGCCATCAAGGATTCTGGCGGCTCGCCTTAACAGCGCATCGGCGGCGCTCAACTCCACGTACACCCGGCCAAGATCCGCCTGTAAATGGGGATCGTCACTGTTGCGATCCACGCCAGCATCCACCCAGGGGCGCGAATGCTGACGGACAAACGCACAGGCTTCATCAAAAGCACCGCGCGCTATCCCGGCATCAATGGCGGCCTGAATCAGCTGTGAAACCGGACCGCGCAACGCAGGTTTCTCCGGCGCGGGTAAAGGCACCACCAGCCCGGCGTCCACGGCGACCGCCTGTAAGCGCACGGTGCCGCTGGCGGTGGTGCGCTGACCGATCCCCGACCAGTCATCAATAATTTCCAGACCGGCGGCCAGACGCGGGACAAAAGCCATTACCGCCTGCCCGCTGTCGTCAACGGCGGTGGTGACTACAATGTTGGCGAACAGCGCTCCGGTGGAGTAGAACTTTTCGCCGGTGAGCCGCAAACCCTGTTCAGTGCTGTGCAGACGCGCCAGCACTTCACGGGTATGACGGGTATTTTTCTCTGGTCCGCCATTGCCCAGACGCTGCCCCGCCACCACTGCGCTAAACAGCGTCTGTTGTTGCGCCGGCGTGCCTTCATCCCGCACAAACTGAATAATGCCGAAATGGTTTTGCGGGATTTGCCCCAGCGAAGGATCGGCAGCGGAGATAATGCGGAACACTTCCGCCACCGTCTGATAACTCAGCCCACCGCCTCCAAAGGCGCGCGGTACCGAAATACTGCCCAGACCCGAGCGGCTGAACAGCGACAAGGCTTCCAGCGGGTAGATGCGATCGCGGTCGCGGAGTGCGGCATCACCTGTCGCCAGCTCAGCGACGGCATGGGCAGCGCGGATCGCTTGATCATGGCTGGAGATAACCTGTGCGGGTTCAGCAGGCTGCAAAAGTTGCGGTATAACACTGGCAATGTCGCTCATATATTTCCCTTGATAAACAGGCAGGCGAAATCAGTTATGGCACAGGCCAATAACCGGAAAAGCGGATAAATTTAGCTGATGATAATAATAAAAAACCACTCTGTCTTATGACATATACGGCATCGCATAGCTTATATTTTGCTAAAGAACCGCCGTTAAGCAGGCGATAAAAAACACCACATTATCAGTACGATAAATGGATAAGCTGACAGGAAAACAAAATTCCGGCGCATATTTCCCGCGCCAGGATTTTATTAATTTAAATACCCTGAGCGGTAATTGTTTTAATCAGGGCTAAATAAATTAATAAGTATTCAGTGAACCAGGACATCGCCCGGGATCGGCGGGCACCTGGGGGGTCGAAAGTAACAGCCGCGCAAGCGATTCGGCATGTTCCGCCACCTGCGGCAGCCCCATCAGCTCGCCAAAGCGGGCGCGTGCCGCCGGACCAACCACATACAGATGGCGGTTGGCGATGCCTTCAATATTCAGGGTTTGAGACTGCGGGTTCACCAGAATCCCCAGCGCCAGCGGATCCGCCTGGATCACGCCTTCACCGGCTAGCTGCCGCAGCAGGTCGTCGCTGTTCAGCAGCGCCCCGTGTGCCGGACCGGTGGTGACGATCAGCTTATCCACCCTCAGGGTTTCCGCTGCACCTCCACGTAGCTGCAACCCCAGCGCGATCTTTGTCCCTTCAGCAGTCACGCCAGTCAGTCTTGCCGCCTGCACAGTCAGCTGACCGCTGGCCTGCCACTGTTGCAGAACCGCGCTGACCTGCGGCGCAATGCGGTAACGATGCACATCCCACCACGGACGCAGATGGCGCAGAAAACGCCGCTGCTCATCCAGTGAGAGCTGCTGCCACAGGCGCTGACCATTCAGCCGGATATCATCCAGCACCAGCTGCCAGGGCAGATTCTGTTCAGCAGCCAGCGCCACTTCCTGCCGGATACGGCGCAGCCAGCCGCGGGCCGTAGTAAGCTGCGGACGGCGGTAGTCCAGCGTCAGCGGCTGATAATCCCCGCTGAGATTGTCGCGTGGCAGTTGCCCCCGACGGGAAAAAGCCACTACCAGCCCGCGATGCCCCTGGTGGTGCAACGAAGCCACAACATCAGACATGGTCAGCCCGGTGCCGATAATCGCCACCCGATCGTCTGCCGCCACTTTTACCAGCGCATCATCCAGCCAGGGATTGGCAATCAGCGCGGGATGATCGCTTAGCGTGCGCGCCAGGATTGCCGGGAGCGCCGGAGGCGGATGGCTGATCGCCAGCACCACCTCATCAGCCTGATATGTTTCGCCTGAGGCGGTCAGCACCTTGCCATCATGTAAAGCCACCGCCCTGTCCCGCACATGGCTAAGCTGCACCGCCGAGTGTTCACCGGCAAGGCGATACTGTTCGCGGATATAAGCGGCAAACTGGCCCCGCTGAGGATAGACCCTGCCATCTTCCCATTGCGCAGCAGGATCGCTTTTAAATGCCGGTGCGGCGCGAAACCAGCGATCGAAATCCCCTTCCTCCGCCGCTGAAAGCTGCATACGGCTGGCCGGTACATTGATGCGGTGCGCCGGATCGCGGGTGCTGTAGGCGACTCCGGCGGCCAGCTGCTCGCGCGGCTCAATCACCGTCACGCGCAGCCCGGCCCCGCCCTGACGCGCAAGATGAATGGCCAGCGCAGTGCCGGTAAATCCTCCGCCGATAATCACAATATGCCTGTCAGCCATACTTTTGCTCCGCTCTCTTCAGCTGGTGCGTTTATCCGGACGGCGATCGCCCCCGATGGTTTCACCAAATGGCCCGGTATTAATCGTGCGCTGACGCTTTTCAGCATTCGATGCCAGCGGCAGCAGCGGCATTACCAGTTCGGCGAAGCGATGCGCCTCTTCCAGATGGGGATAGCCGGAGAAGATGAAGTTCTCAATACCCAGCGCCTGATATTCGCGGATACGTTCCGCCACCTGCTCCGGGCTGCCGACCAGCGCAGTACCGGCACCGCCGCGCACCAGGCCAACACCCGCCCACAGATTGGGCGCGATACGCAGTCCGTCGCGCGAACCCCCATGCAGCGCGCTCATGCGGGCCTGACCGGTGGAATCCATCCGCGCGAAAATCTTCTGCGCGGCGGCAATGGTCTCTTCATCCACATGAGCAATCAGACGGTCCGCTGCTGCCCAGGCCTCTTCTTCGGTTTCGCGCACAATAACATGCAGACGAATACCATAACTCAGCGTGCGGCCACGTTCTTCAGCGCGTTGACGGACCACGGCAATTTTTTCTGCAACCTGAGCCACCGGCTCGCCCCAGGTGAGATACGTATCGATCTGACCCGCAGCAACCTCGATGGCTTCCTCAGAAGAGCCGCCAAAATAGAGCGGCGGGCCCTCTTCCTGCACCGGCGGGAACAGCACTTCCGCCCCTTCGACGCGGATATGTTCGCCGTGGAAATCTACCTTCTCGCCTTTCAGCAGACGGGAGTAGACCTCAAGAAATTCCCGCGTCACCTGATAGCGTTCAGCATGCGTGAGGAAGATGCCATCGCCTTTGTTTTCAACCGGATCGCCGCCGGTAACCACATTGATCAGCAGGCGACCTTCCGAAAGGCGATCCAGCGTTGCCGCCATCCGTGCGGCCAGGCTTGGCGGCTGCAATCCGGGCCGTACCGCCACCAGATAACGTAATTTTTTCGTAATGGGTGCCAGCGCGGAGGCCACCAGCCAGGAGTCTTCGCAACTCTTGCCGGTTGGGATCAGCACGCCGTAGTAGCCAAGGTTATCCGCAGCCAGGGCAATCTGTTGTAAATAGGGGAGATCCACCGCGCGCCCCCCTTCAGTGGTGCCGAGATAGCGCCCGTCGCCGTGGGTGGGCAAAAACCAGAAGAGATTGATATTTTCCTGTGCTTTCTCGCTCATTATCATTTTCCTATATAACGATATATGAATTTATTGGATACAAAGTAAGACTTTGGTTATAAACCTCACAGCAGGAAATGTGCCAGAACAGAAAATTCATTTTTAATGTTAACTATCAATATCTTATATTGATATAACTACCAGCACGCCTGCTGCAAATGCAGCAACCTTGTGCGCCCTGTGCTGCATTTGCAGCAGGAAATCGCGTTTACTCCTCTCGCCGGTGCCATTTTCTGGCGTTATTGTGGCGTCAGGTTTTATCTCCTTGCAGGTAACGCGATGCAGAATTATGGCCCCACCCTGATCGACCCGGCATCGATCGCCTTTCAGAGCGTGCTGGATCGGCTGGCCCCGACCGATGCCACCGTGCTAATCGTCGGTGAAACCGGCACCGGCAAAGAGGGCGTGGCACGCTATCTGCATCACCACAGCCCACGTCGCCAGCAGCCTTTTCTGGCGGTGAACTGCGGCGCACTGACCGAAAGCCTTGCCGAATCCGAGCTGTTTGGCCATGAAAAAGGCGCATTTACCGGCGCAGCCGAACGTCATCAGGGCTGGTTTGAAGCGGCGGAAGGCGGCACCCTGCTGCTGGATGAGATTGGCGAGCTGAGCCTGCCGTTACAGGTCAAACTGCTGCGTGTTTTGCAGGAGCGGGAAGTGACCCGCGTTGGCTCGCGCCGCCCGGTGAAAGTTAACGTGCGGGTGATCGCCGCCACCCATGTCGATCTGGCTCTGGCGATCCGTGAACGGCGTTTCCGCGAAGACCTCTATTACCGGCTCAATGTGGCGGCGGTGACCCTGCCGCCATTGCGTCAGCGGCGGGAAGATATTCCGCTGCTGGCTGAACATTTTCTGACGCTTTATGCACGCCGCCTTGGGCGTCCACAGTTGCGGCTGGGTGAAGATACGCTGGCAACGCTGATGGCTTATCCCTGGCCGGGGAATATCCGCGAGCTGGAGAACACTCTGCATAATGCGGTATTGCTGAGTAAGGAGCCGTTGATCGCGCCAGACCAGCTGCGGCTGAGTACCTTAAGTCATGAGCGGCTGGCAGAAGGGGATGGTGCGCTGGATGACTTTATGCGCCAGCAGCTTCAGAGCAACCACGGGCAAAGCTGGCAACGTATTACTGGCGCACTGGTGCGCAATGCTCTTGAACTGAGTCAGGGTAATCAGATCCAGGCGGCGGCGCTGCTGGGGATCAGCCGTAATACGCTGCGCACCCAGCTCGGCTATCTGGGTCTGATTAAGCCGCGCCGCAGTCTGGTGAGCGCCATCCCGCCCGGTGCCAGCGCCAGAGTGCCGCCGGAGCGTGAATTGCGTATTGGTTATCAGAAGTTTGGCAATCTTGGCATTCTGAAAGCACGTCAGTCGCTGGAAGCAGAATTTGCCGATCGCGGGATCAGCGTGCTGTGGAGTGAATTTCCTGCTGGCCCCCAACTGTTACATGCGCTGGCTAATCGCGAGATTGATTTTGGCACTACCGGCGAAGTGCCGCCGATATTCTCCCAGGCCGATAAAAACGGTCTGCTTTACGTTGCCTGGGAACCCGCCGCGCCGCAAAGCGTGGCTCTGCTGGTGCCAGGGCACAGCCAGGTTCACACCATTGCCGATCTGCGCGGCAAGCGTATCGCGGTAAACAAAGGTTCGAACGTGCATTATCTGCTGGTGCAGATCCTGGATGAGGCCGGTATGACGCTGGACGATGTGCGCGTGGTGTATGCTCCGCCAAAATATCCGCTGACGCCCAGTGACCTGCATGCGGTGGACGCCTGGATGATGTGGGATCCGTTGCTCAGCGACGCCGAGCAAGGGGGGCAACTGCGGGTGATCGCCAACGGTGTCGGGCGCGTCAGTAACCATCAGTTCTATCTCGCCCACCGTGAATTCGCTGCCCGCTCCGGCGATTTGCTGCCCACGCTGCTGACGGCGCTGGAGCAAACCGGACGCTATATTGATACTCAACGTACTGAAGCCGCCACGCTGCTCTCAGCCGAACTGGGGCTCTCCACTGATTCCCTGTCACACGCCCTTTCGCGCCGCAGCCATCAGACCCAGCGTATGGATCTGACCATTATTCGCCAGCAGCAGGCAATAGCGGACCGCTTCTATGCCCTGGGTTTATTACCCAGAGCGATTAAGATCCGCGAGGCGGTGTGGCTGGAGTAACATTTTCCGGGACGCCTCGCAGCTTTTCTCCCTGTCTCTGCGCCCTCAATCATCTTCTGTTAAAACGGTTCTGCTTCACAAACAACCGAAAAAAGCATGGTCAGAATGTATTTTATAAAATACACTGCCGCACATTAAGGAAGATGAGGATCATGAAATATACGCTCAGCCGTTTTTGTGATGACCAGGGCAATATCCCCTACACACAATGGATAAAAGGATTAAAGGATCTCAAAGCTGTCACAAAGATCGATACCCGGCTTGACCGGGCCGAAGAGGGTAATTTCGGCGATCATAAATATCTGCGGGAAGGCATTTGGGCAATGCGTATTGATTACGGTCCCGGTTACCGGCTCTATTATGCCTTTGAGCAGAAAGAGATGGTGATATTGCTGGGGGGTGGTGACAAAAAAAGTCAGGACGACGATATAAATAATGCTGTAAGCAACTGGAAAATCTATCAATCAAGGGGAAGACGATGAAAAAATTTCCAAAATCTGTGTCTCACGATGATGCGGTTATTGAGTTCATTCGTGAAACGCCCGGATACGCGGAAATGTATCTGCAAACAGCGCTGGAAGATATTTACGAGGAAGGCGGTATAGGTGCGTTCTTAACGGCACTCCGGCGCGTAGTGGACGCCCGTGGTGGCATTGGCGAAATCTCAGCAAAGTCTGGCCTGTCACGCGAACAGCTTTATAAAACGCTTTCAGATAAGGGCAATCCCACTATTACCACCTTAACTGAGGTTACCCGCGCAGCGGGGATCAAACTCTTTTCCCGCAGTGAAACTTAACTCGCCTGCGTAAACAGTGGGGATGCTGTTACACATCCCCCACACAGAAACCCGATAACGATATCTTCGCAGCTATAGCTATTCAAAAGGCACCACGCCTGTACAGTTTTAACTGAATGACAGCGTTGCCCGTCCCTGGTTCGTCCGTGCAGATGCTACTCTTACAAGCAGGAAGTTTCGAGTGGCTTATGTGCGAGAGTAAATGAGCGTTGTGTCATAAGTGGGCCTGCTCTTTCCATAGGGTATAATAGCTACCTTCCTGCTGGACCAGCTCATTATGCGTGCCCTCTTCCTTAATAAGTCCTTTCTGCAGCACTATAATTCTGTCCATTCCAATCACCGACGACAGACGGTGCGCAATCGCTTCCAGTTAAATTTCATTACCCTGGTGTAATCCACAAAATCAGAATTCTTAACGCTCACCTTGTCATGCGCCAGACAGACAGATCGGCTACCATGCTGTGAAGAGAATGTTAAACATCGAACAGGGAGATACTATGACTCAGCCTTCAGCCGCTAAAGGCTTATCTGTTAACGAAGCACTGGACAAGCTTGAAACTTTCTATGAAGAGGCGGTGACCGCCCTGCGGGAGGCGATTACCACCTATATCAGCAGCGGTAAACTGCCGGATGAGGCTGCCCGTGCCCGTGGTCTGTTTGTCTATCCTGAACTTCGCGTCAGCTGGCAAGGGGATGAATCCGCTCACCGCCTGACCCGCGCCTTTGGCCGTTTTACGCGCCCCGGCAGCTACGCTACTACGGTGACCCGCCCGGCGCTGGCCCGCCATTACCTCTCCGAACAGCTGGAGATGTTGGCCGGTGAGTATCCGGTGACGCTGGAAGTGAAACCTTCCGCACAGGAAATCCCTTTCCCTTATGTGATCGATGGCTCCAATCTGGGGCTGGATCGCACCATGAGTGCCGGGCTGGCAAAACATTTCCCTACCACCGAACTGGCGCAGATCGGCGATGAAAATGCCGATGGCCTTTACCAGCCTGGCGAAGCTTTCCCGCTGTCGCATTTTGATGCGCTGCGCACCGACTTTTCGTTAGCCAGGCTGCGTCACTACACTGGAACGCCGGTGGAACATTTCCAGTCTTACGTGCTGTTCACCAACTACACGCGTTATGTGGACGAGTTTGTGCGCTGGGGCTGTGAGCAGATCGCCGATCCGGCTTCGCCTTACGAAGCCCTCTCCTGCGCAGGCAGCATTTTTGTAACGGCAGAAACCTCAGACCCGCAGCAGGCGCTCTCTGGCCTGGCGTGGAAAAATCATCAGATGCCTGCCTGGCACCTGATCGCCAAAAATGGTCAGGGCATCACGCTGATCAACATCGGAGTAGGCCCTTCCAACGCCAAAACGATCTGCGATCATCTGGCGGTGCTGCGCCCGCACACCTGGCTGATGATTGGTCACTGTGGCGGCCTGCGCGAAAGCCAGACCATTGGCGATTACGTGCTGGCGCATGCTTATCTGCGTGATGACCATGTGCTGGATGCCGTACTCCCACCAGATATCCCGATCCCAAGCATTGCTGAAGTCCAGCGTGCGCTTTATGACGCCACCAAACAGGTCAGCGGTATGCCGGGCGATCAGGTTAAACAGCGGCTGAGAACCGGCACGGTAGTGACCACCGATGACCGCAACTGGGAGTTACGCTATTCGGCTTCCGCCCTGCGCTTCAACCTCAGCCGCGCGGTCGCGGTGGATATGGAAAGCGCCACCATCGCCGCTCAGGGTTACCGTTTCCGGGTGCCTTATGGCACGCTGCTGTGCGTGTCGGATAAGCCTTTGCATGGTGAGATCAAACTGCCAGGCCAGGCTAACCGTTTCTATGAAGGGGCGATTTCCGAACACCTGCAGATTGGCATTTGCGCCATCGATTTGCTGCGGGCCGAAGGCGATAAACTGCATTCGCGTAAATTGCGTACCTTCAACGAGCCACCGTTCAGATAAGGTAGCTGTGCAGCAAAGGCAACAGTAAGGCTGCTGCTTCAGATTTCTGACATAGTGCAGGCTCCCATCGCTTCGGGCTTTGTCAGCAGTCAGAGGCAGCAGCAGAATGTTGCTGCCTCTGATCAGGTGCCCCCCAGATAAGCGCTTCTCACCTCCGGATTCACCAGCAGCTCCCTGCCCGTCCCGCTCAGGCGGATCTGCCCGTTTACCATGACGTACGCCCGGTCGGAGAGTTTCAGCGCATGGTTAGCATTTTGCTCCACCAGAAACAGCGTCATACCGCCCTGCGTCAGTTCCCGCAGGATCTGATAAATCTGCTTCACCACAATCGGTGCCAGCCCCAGGCTGGGCTCGTCCAGCAACAGCAAGGCCGGGCGGCTCATCAGTGCTCTGGCGATCGCCAGCATTTGCTGTTCACCACCGGAGAGAGTCATCGCCCGCTGGCTCCGCCGCTCTTCAAGGCGGGGAAACAGCCCGTACATTCTGGCCTTATCCTCATTCTGGTAACGGTTGCCAATCGGGATGGTGCCCATCAACAGATTCTCTTCCACGGTCATATCCGGGAAAATCCGGCGGCCTTCCGGCGCCTGAGCGATGCCATTGCTGGCAATAAAGTGGGTCGATTTGTGGCTGATGTCGCTGCCCCGGTAGAGAATTTGCCCGGCGGCAATACGCGGCTGACCAAATATCGACATCAGCAGGGTCGATTTCCCGGCCCCGTTTGCACCAATCAGCGACACGGTTTCGCCCTCATTAACGGTCAGAGAGATCGCCTTCAGCGCCTGGATGGGGCCATAAAAAACGTTCACATCGCGGAATTCCAGCAGAGGCTGACTCATTCGGCTATCTCCTCTTCTTCCGCACCCAGATAGGCGGCGATCACACTGACATTGTTCTGGATCTCCCTGGGGGTTCCGCGCGCAATCACATCGCCGTGATCCAGCACGATTACGTGGTCTGAAATCTCCATCACCATGCCCATATCATGCTCGATCAGCAGTACCGTTATGCCGTGGGTCTGCCGCAGAAAGCGGACGATGCGGCTCAGCGCCTGAGTTTCCACCGGGTTGAGGCCTGCGGCAGGCTCATCCAGGCAGATCATCTCCGGCCCGGTACACATGGCGCGGGCTATCTCCAGCCTGCGCTGCTGACCGTAAGAGAGCGTGCCAGCCAGCCGGTTGGCGCAGTCCACCAGGTCCACCACTTCCAGCCAGTAGAAAACCCGGTCCAGCGCCTGATTCTCCGCTTTCCGGTAGCCCGGCGTGTTCAGTATTCCGGCGATCATATTGCGGTTAGCCTGCATGTGCTGCGCCACCAGCAGATTCTCTACCACCGACATCTCGCGAAACAGGCGGATATTCTGGAAGGTGCGCGCCAGCCCGGCCCGGTTCACCAGGTGCGTGCCGCCGAACATTTTGTACCAGATACGCGAACCCAGCCGGGCAGGATTAAGGAGATCGCCAGGCCGGATTTTCTGGCCCAGCACCTGAATCACATCGGTCATCCGGGACTGGGCATTAAGCAAAATCGAGCCATCTGTCGCCTGATAAAATCCGGTCAGACAGTTAAAAACCGTGGTTTTACCTGCGCCGTTCGGGCCAATCAGTGCGGTAATGGAGCCGCGCTCAACCTCCAGATTGACGTCATTCAGCGCCTTGATACCGCCAAAGTGCATCTTCAGATGCTTTACTTCGAGAATGCTGTCGCTCATGGTGCTACCCCTTTTCGCGTGGGGACGCCAACCCGGCTGGTGCGCACCAGCCCTCTGGGTCGCCAGATCATCATCAGGACCATCAGTACGCCAAACAGCAGCACGCGATATTCTGCAAAGCTGCGTAACAGTTCCGGTGCCACGGTCAGCACAAATGCTGCCAGCACCACGCCCAGCGTCGAGCCCATTCCACCAAGCACCACAATCGCCAGAATCAGTGCCGACTCAAAGAAGGTGAAGGAGGTGGGATTGACGAACCCCTGATAAGTGGCGAAAAACACCCCGGCAATACCAGCCGTGGATGCGCCAAGCATAAACGCAGAAAGCTTGACCAGCACATGATTCAGCCCCATCGCCCGGCAGGCAATTTCATCCTCCCGCAGGGCTTCCCAGGCACGGCCAATCGGCATCCGGGTCAGGCGGTGTTTGATATACAACACCAGCAGCACTACCAGCACCAATATCGTGTAGATGAAGATAAATTTCAGGTTAGGGTTGTAGGTCGTGTTAAGAAACTCGTGGACTGGCACCCCGCCTTCCTTCGCACGGCGCGCAAACTCCAGTCCGAAAAAGGTCGGGGCGGGCACTGAAACACCGTTAGGGCCACCGGTGAAACTCACCCAGTTGGTCAACACCAGGCGGATGATTTCACCAAATCCCAGGGTAACAATTGCCAGATAGTCGCCGTGCATCCGCAGCACCGGAAAACCCAGCAGCGCACCGGCCAGCGCCGCCAGAACTGCCCCCAGTGGCAGCATCACCCAAAATCCCAGCCCCAGATACTGATAGCCAAGCGCCAGACCGTAAGCACCAATGGCATAAAACGCCACGTAGCCCAGGTCCAGCAGCCCGGCAAGCCCCACCACAATATTCAGCCCCAGCCCGAGCAGCACATAGATCAGCCCAAGGATAGCGACGGTCAGCAGATACTTGGTGGCCATAAACGGAAAGATGAGCGCCAGCACCAGCAGCAAAGGCATTATCCAGCGCAGCCGGCTACGATAATCAGGTGGCCGCACGTAAACACCGTCATCTGCTCCCTCAAAACGGGCGACCAGCTTTCGGCCAGCCGTGCTCTGTAACATCAGGCTCAGCAGCAGCCTGCCCGCCATCACCACCATCACCAGCACCGCCACCCGCTGCCAGGAGAGTTCAAAGCTGTAGCCTTTTAACACTATGCCAACGATTGGCCCAAACACCACCAGCGCAATCAGCCCGGCTAACACCGTATCGATCAGGCTTTTTTTGATATCCAGCCCCGGCTTCAGGGAAGCATCCGTCATCTTTTACTCCTTACACCTTGGTGACCAGAGGTCGACCCAGTAAGCCTTGTGGCCGGAAGATCAGGATCACCACCAGCAGCGAAAACGAGAACACATCTTTGTAATCGGAATTCACCATCCCGGCGAACTGCGCTTCGGCAATACCCAACAGCAGACCGCCAAGCATCGCACCCGGTAATGACCCTATCCCGCCCAGCACGGCAGCAGTGAAGGCTTTGATGCCAATAATAAAACCGGCGTAAAAATCAAAGGTACCGTAGTTCATGGTCACCAGCACCCCGGCCAGCCCGGCCATAGAGGCGCCAATGACGAACACAATTGAGATCACCCGATCTGTGTTGATGCCAAGAATGGAGGCCATTCGCCTGTCCTGCTGCGTGGCACGGCAAATCCTTCCCAGCCTGGTGTACTGGATAATCCACGTCAGCAGCAACATGCCCGCCAGCGCAGCGACCAGGATAAAGACTTTGGTCCAGGTAATCTGTACCACACCATCGCCGACCTCAAACCGCAGCACGCCGGTCAGCAAGGTTGGGATCCCCTGCTGGTTTGGCCCCTGGCTGATTTGAGCGTAGTTTTGCAAAATCAGTGACATGCCGATGGCTGAGATCAGCGGAGCGAGGCGGGTTGAGTTACGTAAGGGCCGGTAAGCTATGCGCTCGATGGCAAAGCCATACACGCCGGTGACCACGATAGTGAAGATCAGCGTGCCGAAGATCAGCAGCGGAAATGAGTGAATGCCAAAGTACGAGAGCAGCGCGAGGCCGATTGCGCAGAGATAAGCGGAGATCATATAAACTTCACCGTGGGCGAAGTTGATCATGCCGATGATGCCGTAAACCATGGTGTAGCCGATGGCAATCAGACCATAGACCGCCCCCAGCGTCAGCCCGTTGATCAGCTGTTGCAGAAAGAATGCTTCCATTGTGTACCGTCCCAGCAGTGATAAGCCAGCCGCTGGCGGTTATGCCGTGGCTGGCTTTTGGATACGACGTCCTGCCCGTCAGGCAGGACGATGGGCCAGGATCAAAGCTGGTGATATTTGCCTTTGTCATCCCACTGGTAAACCACGTAATCCGAGACTTTCAGATCGCCCTTTCCGTCCCAGGATTTTGCCCCCATCACCGTGTCCACACTGTGGGACTTCAGCCACTCACTGGCTTTGGCATTGTCTTTGCCCGCGCCGTTGTAAGCTGCTGCAATCGCCTGGATAGAGGCATAGGCATACAGGGTGTAGCCCTCAGGCTCAAAGCCGCCCGCACGGAATTTCTCAATCACTGATTTCCCGGCCGGGATGGTGCGCGGATCGTTACCAAAGGTCATCAGCACGCCGTTGGTGTACTGCGGGCCGCCAGCAGCCGTTACCATCTCTTCAGTCACTATGCAGTCACCGGAGAAGAATTTCGCCTGCACGCCCTGCTCACGCATCTGACGGACCAGCGGGCCAGCTTCCGGATGACAGCCGCCGAAATAGACCACATCAGGCTTCAGAGCACCGATTTTGGTGACCAGCGCATTGAAGTCTTTCTCACCGCGTGACAGCCCCTCATACAGCACCTCTTTGGTGCCGCGTTTTTCCAGTGCTGCTTTGGTCGCATCAGCCAGGCCCTGGCCATAGGTATCCTTGTCGTGGATCACCGCGATTTTTTTCGCCTTCAGCACGTCAAGCATATAGTTGGCCGCCACCGTGCCCTGCTGATCGTCACGGCCGCACATGCGGAACATATCTTTCATGCCCCGCTCGGTGATTTTAGGGTTAGTGGAGCCGGGCGTTATGGTGAGCACGCCCGCTTCGTCATACACTTCGGAGGCTGGCATAGTAGAAGATGAACAGAAATGACCGACTACGGCAGAGACTTTAGATTCATCCACCAGCCGGTTTGCCACTGAGACAGCCTGTTTGGGTTCGCAGGCATCATCACCCTGCACCAGTACAATTTTCTCACCCTTGATACCGCCAGCGGCATTGATATCCGCCACCGCCTGCGAAGCCCCTTTCCAATACTGTGCACCGTAAGTCGCATTAGGCCCGGTAAACGGCCCGGCGACGCCAATCTTCACATCCGCATGAGCATACAGCGCGGTACTTAAACATCCTGCAATCACAACCTGTAGGGGTAACTTGATCAATTTCAGAGACATTCGGTATTCCTCAGCACTGTTCAGATTCAAACGCCAGACAACGGCGCTGGAAACATCATTGATGGGGGTTATTAACCTGATAAGCGAGCAGGCCGCGAGCGGCTGGTAATGATTAAGCAAAAATCCCGCCACTACGTTGAAAAACACCTGTTTCTTACGGTGACCGGCGGTTACAGGAGGCAATCAAGCGTTACC
Organism: Erwinia sp. E_sp_B01_1; assembly: GCF_036865545.1. Classification (NCBI taxonomy): domain Bacteria; kingdom Pseudomonadati; phylum Pseudomonadota; class Gammaproteobacteria; order Enterobacterales; family Erwiniaceae; genus Erwinia; species Erwinia sp. E_sp_B01_1. The sequence goes on from NZ_CP142208.1 coordinate 3,092,905, forward strand.
GGGCCACTGTTCAGGCGCACTTTCAGCAATGTCAGGAGGTGTTCGGCCATCACATGGCAGACTGGGACGCGCGGTATCCGGACCGGCCAGAATCGTAAACATAGCCGCACCCGGAGCAGGCTGCGCACTGCACTGGTGCAAATTTGCGGCAGGGATCAACACAATCAGCAATTATTTTTGAGCAGTGTGAGGGAGCTGGCAATCCACTATCTGCCAGCCGTACTGAAAACGGGCATACGGAGCCTGGCTGAGGATTACACCGGCATCCAGCGGCGTTCCAGCGCTGAGACGGCTATCGCTTCCAGCACTCTGGAAACCTGCAAGCCTTCAGCAAAGTCGGGCCACATTGGATCACCGGCGGCGATGCCGTTAATCAGGTCGCGGATCTCAACGGTTTTCTGGTCGTTGAACCCAATGCCATGCCCGGCAGAAATACAGAAGTTGGCGTAATCCGGGTGCGCAGGGCCGGTGAGAAGGGTTTTAAAGCCCTGACGCCCTGCCGGGTCGTCATGAATGTACAGCTCCAGTTCGGCCATCCGCTCCTGGGTGTAACGCAGCGTCCCTTTGGTGCCGGTCACGACATAGGTCAGCCCCATTTTACTGCCACAGGCAATGCGTGAGGTTTCAATCACGCCATGCGCGCCACAGCTAAAGCGCAGCAGCGCGCTGGCCTGATCTTCGTTTTCCACATCGCGAAGCCGGGAAGGATCTTTGGGGTCTGGACGCTGCCCGATCGCCGTCAGCATATCGCCGGAAACTTCGCTGATATTCCCCACCAGGTAATGAGCCATATTCACGATATGCGCACCCAAATCGCCTAATGCACCCAGCCCGGCAAGCGCCTTCTGGCAGTGCCAGTCCAGCGGCGTGGTGGGATTAGCCAAATAATCTTCGTTATGGGTGCCATAAAAATGCACCACCTCGCCTATCTCACCGCGGGCAATAATCTCTTTCGCCAGCTGGCTGGTGGGATTTTTCATGTAGTTAAAGCCAACCAGTGTTTTTACTCCGGCAGCCTCTGCCGCTCGCGTCATCTCTTCGGCATCAGCCACATCCAGCGCCAGCGGTTTTTCAGAATAGACATGTTTGCCATGACGAATGGCCTCCAGCGCCATCTCCTTATGCAGGAAATTAGGCGCACAGATGTCCACCACGTCGATATCCGGGTCTGCCACCAGCGCCCGCCAGTCTCCGGTGGAACGGTTGAACCCCAACAGAGCAGCCTGCTTCTTCGCCACCTCGGGGGTTACCTCTGCCACCATTTCACGCACGATTTCACCTTTCAGTGCAAAGACCGTGGAGGCCTGAGCATAAGCAATCGCGTGACAGCGTCCGATATAGCCGGTACCAATCAGTCCTATTCTGACCTTTTCCATTGAAGTTCCTTGCAGGTTAGCGGGATGAATGCATGGAATGTATATTTCAAAATCATCAGTAACAATCCTGAAATGAAATAAACGTGATCATTCTGACGAAAGTTGTTGTAACGCATGTTGAAACGAGGAGCGGTGATGCGGGGCGTTTCGCAAGCCGCGCAGGCGGTTAAACGCGGTCAACCTGAGGAATTTGCAGCAAAATGCTGCTTTATTCAGCAGTCAGTTAAAAAGTTGGAAACAGGCTTTGACATCCACCGGCCCTCTGGATACTATGCGCCCCGTTCAAACGATTCCTCTGTAGTTCAGTCGGTAGAACGGCGGACTGTTAATCCGTATGTCACTGGTTCGAGTCCAGTCAGAGGAGCCATATTTAGAAAAGCCCGCTCAGGGAAACCTGAGCGGGCTTTTTGCTTTCTGGCGTTTGACCTCTTTCCGCAGCAAAGATATCCTTCTTCAGGGTGCCTACACCTATTCCCTTATTCCTGTAGAAATATGACAGCTCAAATGCGCACTCAATAATGTACTGGTGCTATTGAAACGTTAGTTGATTCCCTCAGCAATCGATATATACAACATAAAAAAATAATATCATCTGGATCTGAATGAATAGTCAGTTAATGTAATAAGTAAGCGAAATATACAGCTTAAGGAATAATATCATCTGGATCTGAAAAACCCTCTGGCATGCAGGATGCGTAAACCTCTGTATTTATTCAAACAGGTGGAACTACATGATAATTACCCTGGCCATAAAACACTATTAATAAGTTGCCCGAAAAGTCTTGCAACTATTCTGATTCACTAAAAAAAACCTTCACTATTTTTATTCCAGCAGCCACAATAAAAACGCAATTAAATGATCGTAAAACTTAATAAAAGAATGGATCAGGGCAATTAAATGTATGAATGAGTGAACGTATGTACAAATGGATTAGGGTGACTGGTTATTCAGACCGACAATCACTTACCCGATTTATACAGCATTCACTTTTAAAAAATCAGCGATTATGAAGGAAAATCCTGAATCAAACATAACCCTGTCATCAAAATCAAGTCCATGTGAGAAATGAAATGTACTCTAACGCAATATGGATCATGCTGGAAAAGTCGATCAATATTATTGGTTTGATCTATGTTAATTCGCTTATGGCAAAGTATGTTGGTCCTGATAACTTTGGTAAAATTAATATCTCAACTTCGCTTTTTATATTTGTGCAAACACTGTCATGGTTTGGCGGCCAGAGTATCATATTCAAACGCATGAGTGAAAATGCAAAATCCGGTATCGCAATGGCGATGCATACTCAACATCAACGGCGTATTTTCTTTCTTCTGTCATCAAGTGCAGTGTTAATTTATTTATACCTCTTTACTGATTTTATTGTGTTTCTCTTTGGCGTTGCCAACTGTATTGCCACATATTATATCGTGATGGACTACTTTTCTATTTACAATAACACTCAGCTAAAATCAAAAATAAACACCATAACAAATGTTATTGGGCTATTTTTAGCTCTGGCAATCCGATACTGCATATCTTACTTCAAGTTGCCAGTATACTGCTTCACAATACCTATTATCATCATCCCTCTCGTACCTTACATCCTGCGCCTGATTTACTTCAAAAACACAACCACCCTAAAAGAAAACAACAAGGGATTTGGATTATATAACCGACATATGCTCTATACCGGAGGAGCTTTAATTTTATCCAGTTTATCAGCTGACATTTATACGCAGATATCTGGAATTTTTTTGGCTAAGGTGCTTTCTTATTCAACGCTGGGTATTTATAGCGTGGCTCTGACCATGGGCGGCGCCTGGTCATTTATTGTCCTGGCGCTGATAACCAGTTTTTTCTCAAAGATATACAGTGAAAAAAATGAAATTACCGTTGAAAAACTCCTTATTAAAGTCAATCGACTGGTCATCATGTTCTCCCTGATTGCTTTGGGAGGGTTCTATCTTTTTGGCGACTTCTTTATACATTTATTATATGGCGATAACTATATGGCTTCCGTCAATATCATTCCTTTCATCATTATGGGAACGATGTTCTCTTCGTTGGGGACCATTTGTTACAGGTATATGATAAAAGAATCCGGGTATACCTACCTGGCTAAAAAGATGTTGTTGTGTTGTATATTAACCATACCATTATCCTGGGTAATGATTAATACCTTTGGGATTAATGGGGCTGCATACTGTTTTTTGATTGTAGAGATTCTATCCTGCACCTTGCTTAATTACTTCTTCAGAAATAAAACCATCATCAAAATGCACCTTAATATCTTTAAACCAAGAGAGCTTAAATTAAAATGATAAAAAATACAGTTAAGTTAGCCCTACAAATCAGCGCCAACGTTTTCCCTCAGTCCTGTGCTAAAGCCCACTACTTTATTAAATTCAAGAGAAAACTCGACTTAAGAAAACCCACTAATTTCAATGAAAAAATTCAGTGGCTTAAGTTTAATGAATTCAGTAATGATATTTACACTATATGCGCTGATAAATATAAGGTCCGGGAATACATTTCATCAAAAGGCTGTGGTGAGATCCTTAATGAACTGTACGGCGTGTACGATGACCCTCAGGACATTGACTATGATGCATTACCTGAAAAGTTTGCGCTTAAATGCAACCACGGCGCAGGCTATAACATAATTTGCGATGATAAAGCAGCCTTAGACATTGAAAAAACCAACAAAAAACTGAACAAATGGTTAAATCAGGATTTCTCCACGCTTTTTATTGAACCACAGTATAAAAAAATTGAACGAAAAATCTTATGTGAAAAATACATTGAAAATGAGCAGGGTGGTTTTCCTGAAGACTATAAATTTTATTGTTTTAACGGAAAACCCTATGCGGTAATGGTTTGCTCTGGACGAGAGAAAGGCACACCAAAATTTTATTATTTTGATATGAACTGGAACCCGCTTCCTTTCGAGGATACCATTGAATTAATAGATAAAAATAGTTACCCAAAGATGCCGGAAGGTTTCAAAAAAATGAGAAGCTATGCTATTAAGTTAGCGTCTGACTTTAAATTCGTCCGGGCTGACTTTTACCTTCTGAACGGTGACGTTATTTTTGGCGAACTGACCTTCACCCCTTCAGCGGGACTGGACGTCACGCTTCAGGAAGCAGATATTATCTTAGGAAGCCAGCTGAAATTATAGTGTGAAGCCGTTATAAACAGACTTACCATTAGAGCAGGGAAGTGCATTATTACTCATTCTGCCGGCTCTTAATAAATGCTATTTTCCTGACAGGAATGTTTCGCGTTCTCCCTTCCCGCCCCCCATAAATTCTCCGGCAAACACTTCAAATGAGAACTATTATCATACATTCACTTTTGATGATTATGGGGCCCCTGATATGCAGACGGCATCACCTGAAAAAATTTCCACTGATTGCTGTATTGCTGGCGGCGGCCCGGCGGGGTTGATGCTGGGCTATCTGCTGGCGCTGGCAGGTGTTCGCGTGGTGGTGTTGGAGAAACACGCTGATTTTCTCCGGGATTTTCGGGGCGATACCATTCACCCCTCCACGCTGCAAATCCTGCATCATCTGGGATTACTGGATGAATTTCTTACCCTTCCCCATCAACGGGCAGAGAAGCTTCAGTCAGAGGCGGGGGGTGAAACAGTGACGCTGGCCGATTTCTCCCGGCTGCCGGTGAAGTGCCGGTTTATTGCATTTATGCCGCAGTGGGATTTCCTGAATTTCATGGCGGCCAAAGCTGCCGCGCTACCAAACTTTACCCTGCTAAAATCGACCCGCTTCGACAGCCTGATTTATCAGCAGGACAAGGGCAGTGAAGTCCATCCCTTCTCAGACGATCTCAACGGTAAAAAAGAGAGTGTGGTCCGTGCATCCCTGGGTGACAGCAGAAATGACCAGGTCTGTGGAGTACGGGCTACTGGTGGCGATACTCAAATTGAAATCCGTGCTCAGCTGGTCGTTGGAGCCGATGGCCGACGTTCTCAGGTTCGTGAGGAGGCAGGTCTTAGCGGACGGGCGTTTGGTTCGCCGCGCGATGTTCTGTGGTTCCGGCTGGTAAAGCGCCCGGAAGATCCTGAATGGAGTTCCGGCCATCAGGGGCCGAAGCAGAATTTCATTATGATAGATCGGGGGGATTTCTGGCAGTGTGGCCTTTCAATTCCGAAAGATGAATATCCGGCGATGATCGACAGGGGTTTGCCGCTGCTGAAAGATCAGGTTGCTGCCGTGGCTCCCTTTCCGGCGGAGCGGTTGGATGAGCTGGCCGAATGGGATGACTTTAAGCTGCTGGTCATCCGTATTGACCGGCTGGATAACTGGGCCAGAGAAGGCCTGCTCTGCATTGGCGATGCCGCCCACGCTATGTCACCCATTGGTGGGGTTGGCGTGAATCTGGCGATTCAGGATGCGGTTGCCACCGCTAACCTGCTGGCGACGCCTTTACTGAAAGGCAAGCTAACCCTGCGCCAGCTGAAAAAAGTGCAGAAACGGCGACAGTTTCCGACCTGCGCTACCCAGTTTATTCAAATCAAGATGAGTGGTAAAAAGCGTAAGGAGAGCCGGGGCAGCCCGATCCCAGGCCTGGTCAGGCGTTTCCCCTTCCTGCCCTACGTTTTCGGCTGGATTATCGGGATGGGGTTTCGGACAGAACGGCCACGTTTCTGACGCTCAGCAGCAGAAATCCGGTTAAAATCTGCCAGAAAGTAATGGGGTAAACCGAAGCCCGCTCCACGATCCCTGTTGGCAACAGATCGAGCGGGATGGCGACCATGCTGAGCAAACCCAAACAGCCCAGTATCAGGCTTAACCGGCTGTATGCTTTCGCGCCATTGCTGTTTCGCAATAAGCCGCCCACGGTAATCAGGCACAAATTGCCGCCGCCTATCGCCATCACGGCCCCAGCCTGATGAAGCGTAAACCCGCTGGCTGCCGTACCGCTGTGGTACAGCGCAATCATTACGCCGCCCATACCGTGCAGCAGGCCAGTGAACAGGAACAGGTTTCTCCCTGCCCCGCTGAACAGCGGACGCATCAACAGGCAGGCGATAAAGAACAGCAGCCCTTCAACTGCAAACCCTGCGTTCATTACCGCATGCAAGGGGGAGCAAATCTCCCGGCCATCTGCAATAACGCCGCAGTGGGGAATGCCCAGATCGCTGATGTAATTCCGGCTGTAAAGATAGGCAGGCTGCGACCAGGCCAGCGCGGCGACTTTCTCAGCCAGCAGATATTGCAATCCGCCCACGGCAAAGCTCAGGGCGGCAAGTTTTTCCAGCGGAGGTTCGCTCGCATACTCTTCCAGTTCATAAAGGTAATCAGTCTGTACAGCACGGACCTGGCTTGTCTGATGTATGCCTCACCTCAGACTCATCAGTTCACTAACCAGACTCAGCGGCCCCGCCCCTGGGTCCAGTAAGCCATAAAGTTCACCACTTCACGGTCAAGCTGGTACTCATCAATCAGGCAGTGACGCACTTTTTTGACCACGCCGGATTCCGCCGCAACCCAGGCACTGAAAGCATGTTTACCTTCCGCCCGCTCCCAGATAGTGTCTTCGGCCAAACTTTTCTCCTCCAGAGACTGCTCCGCCACGCGGGCGCAGTCCGGAAGGGCCAGATTTTCTCTGATCGCTGCCAGCAGCCTTTCCCCGTGAGGAGCACGATCGTCACGCCCCAGCCAGTGAATTTCGGCAAAGGGGAAATCGCCAGTCTGGGCATCAGCCAGCTGCGGTACTTCAAAAAAAGCCTGCACTTCTGGCGGCGCGGGCAACTTCGCCAGTTGTTCAAGAATGCCCACTGCGGCAGGCACCGCCGTTTCATCGGCAATCAGCAGCGCCTGCCTGATGCCTTCATGCCAGATCCACTCATAGCCCCCGCTGTCTTCCAGCGAGGCACCGTTAGGGGCAACTATCTGCATTTTTGTCCCCGGGGTGGCGTGCATCGCCCAGCGTGAGGCGGGGCCGGTTTCACCGTGCAGCACAAATTCCACATCCGCTTCTTTCGCTTCCTGACGCAATGCACGCAGGGTATAGGTGCGCATCACCGGACGTTGCTCTTTAGGCAGCGCCAGAAAATCCTGATACCAGCCATCGCTGACCGGCATTGTTTTGCAGGAACCATCCTCACCAGCAAACAGTAATTTTATGCGCTGATCGGGGGATTCAAGTTTCATCTCAGCCACATCGTCACCGGTAAAAACACAGCGCAATAATGAGGGTGTGACCTGAATACGCTGTTTCAGCGTGACATTAAAAATACGATAGCCCGCGGCCATATTATTGCTCCTGTGAGAAAAAGGGTCGCCGCCTCGGCGGTTATCACCCCGGCAATATAGCGATAATAATTATCATTTAAAAGATGAAATTACTCGCATCCCCTCCCCTTTCCTTACAGAGCCGTCAGACAGGTCCCCTTTATCAGCCGTTGTGCAACCGCTGGCGTCGACGTAAGCCAGGGAACCAGGCCATCCACAAGCCAACCACAATCAGGGTACCAATGCCGCCGACTGCCGCCGCCGGAGCCGCCCCCAGCCAGGCGGCCAGCATGCCGGACTCAAACTCGCCGAGTTGATTAGAGGTATTGATAAAGATGGAGTTGACCGCGCTGACCCGTCCCCGCATCTCATCCGGCGTATCCAGCTGTACCAGCGATCCACGGATCACCACGCTGACCATATCGAATCCGCCCAGTGCAAACAGCGCCACAATCGACAGCCACAACTGTTCAGAGAGAGCAAAGATTAGCGTAGCCACGCCAAAGCCAGCCACGGAGCCGAACATAATCATCCCGACGTTGCGCTCAAGCGAGCGACGGCTGAGCCAGAAACCGACCAGCAGGCCGCCCACCGCTGGCGCACCGCGCAGTAAACCCAGCCCCCACGGCCCGGTATGCAGGATATCTTTGGCAAAAATCGGCAGCAGTGCCGTGGCTCCGCCAAGCAGCACAGCAAACAGATCCAGTGAAATCACTCCCAGCACATCGGGGCGATTACGGATAAATTTTACCCCGGCAAAGACGCTGGCAAAGGTCGCTGGCGTGCGTTTCGGCGGGGCATGTTCATAACGCAGGCGGCTGACCATAACGATCGAAATCAGATAGAGCACGCCCGTGGTGGCATACACCACGCCAGGCCCGGCAACATAAAGAAAACCGCCCAGCGCCGGACCCAGCATCGAGGCCGTCTGCATCGATGCACCGTTGGCAGCTGTGGCTCTTGCCAGCATGGAGGGAGGCACCAGCGCCGGAAGCATTGACTGTAGCGAAGGCGCTTCCAGGGTTCTGGCGACAGAGATAATGAAAATCAGCCCAAGGATCATCACTTCATCAGTAAGATGAGCCAGCGTCAGCCCTGCCAGCAAGGCAATGGCGAGGCACTCGGTAACCTGCCCGAACAGCACCACGCGGCGGCGGTCAAACTGGTCGGCAACGTGGCCAGCGGGTAAGGCCAGCAGCACCGCAGGCAGAAACTGGACCAGGCCAATCAGGCCCAGATCCCATGCGCGCCCGGTGATGGAATAAATCTGCCAGCCCACGGCGATAGAGAGCATCTGAAAGCCAAAGCTGGAGGTGGTGCGGGCCAGCCAGAAAGCGACAAACGAGCGATGTTGCAGCAGGGACTCTGTCCCTGCAGGTGAAGAAGAACGCATAACTATTCCTGATTAAGATGACGGACTTTTGCGGTATTTCCACAGCCAACGGCCACTATTAAGGCGGCGGAAGAAGAAGAGCCCCCGCACTATCCAGTCCAGGAACATCCCCAGCCAGATCCCCACCACGCCAAAGCCGAGCAGCACGCCCAGGGTGTAGCCGGCGACTATCCGGCAGCCCCACATGCCCAGCAGCGAAACCCACATGGTGAATCTCGCATCCCGCGCGCCTTTCAGGCCGGCAGGTAACACCCAGGAGGCAGCCCAGAAAGGCATAAATGCCGCGTTAAGCCACACCAGAATTTTCACCACATGGATAACATCATCTTCGCTGGTGTAGAACGCGGCCAGGATGCCGGCAAAGGGCACCGTAATCGCGGCCAGCGCACACAGGCCAATGGTGGAGAGCCAGAAGATATGCCTGAGCTGGCGTTCCGGCTGCAACAACTGACCTTTACCCAGGCGGGTACCCACGATGATCGTCGCGGCAGACCCCAGCGAGTTGCCCGGCAGGTTAATCATCGAGGCGATGGAGAAGGCGATAAAGTTACCGGCAATCACGTCGGTTCCCATCCCTGCCACAAAGATTTGCGTCAGCAGTTTCCCACCGTTAAACAGCACCGATTCAATGCTCGCGGGCACGCCAATACCCAGCACTTCCATCAAAATGCTGGTATTTAAACGCGTGAAGTAGCTTTTCAGGGTGATTTTTAAACGGGGATTGAAGCCCGTCATCAGCACGTAGATCACCGCCACCGCACCAATATAACGGGTGACGGTTAACCCTATTGCCGCACCGTCGAAACCCAGCCCTTTCCAGCCGAGGCAGCCATAAATCAGCACGGTGCTGATGACGATATTCAGTATGTTCATTCCGCCGTTGATCAACATTGGAATTTTGGTATTACCTGCCCCCCGCAGCGCGCCGCAGCCAATCAGCGCGATTGCCGCCGCGGGATAGCTCCAGGCACTGATGGTGAGATAACTCAGCGCCAGGGTTTTTACCTCGGGTTCAGCACTGCCAGCGATGACATCGATAATCTGCTCGCCGAAAAACTCGATCAGTAGCGCAAGCAGCACGGCAAATACCGTCATCAGCACCAGTGACTGTCTGGCGGCAGCTTCGGCCCTTTCGCGATTGAGTTTACCGAGACTGAAAGCCACCACCACCGTGGTGCCAAGGTCGATAGCGGCAAAGAAGGAGATAATGACCATGTTGAAGCTGTCTGCCAGCCCGACGCCGGCCATCGCCTCCTTGCCTAACCAGCTGACCAGGAAGGTGCTGAGCACCCCCATCAGCAGGACACAAAGGTTCTCGAAGAATATCGGCACCGCCAGCGGAGTGATCTCACGCCAGAATAAAACCCGGTAGGAACGCCTTTTGGGATACCACGCCGTCTGCCTGATCGCCTGCTGCAGAGTGACCCTGAAGTTTTGCAAGATTGTTCCAACTGGAAAGAGGTAAGTAGGCTTAATTGATGATGGTAAAAGCCTGACAAATATGCAAAGTCTTTTTCTTCACGCTGCACAAAAAGGCGGTTTCAGGATCGTGCAGACGTGAAAAAGGGCGATCGGTGATCGCCCTTCAGGTATTCAGTTCAATGGCCTTACTGAGGTTTTGGCTCGCCCATTGATTTCAGTTTTTTGGAGAGGTCGCGACGCTCTTTCGAGAGATCGGCATTTTTGATGATGTAGTCATCAACGCGATCTTCGTAATCGCTGCGCATGCTGCCAATGATCTCCTGGATGGCTTCGACGCTCATGCCCGGTTTGATGTATTCGCTGAGGTTATCGAGCAGCAGGACGCGCTTCTGGTTATCACGAATTTTCTTTTCGTTGTCGTGAATCTCGCGCTGCAGCTTGTTCTTACGACGGAACATACGCACGAACTCCAGCACGTCCTGAAATGATTGCTTAGCATTTTCCATGAAGACACCTTTCGTTTAGGCCTGTTCGCACAGGCGTCATTATCGTAGCGCTCAGCTTAGCGGCACACCGCAGCCGAAGGCAATTTTCAAATTGTAGACTGGGGCCTATCTTAGCGCGAACCACTGATTCCCGCAGTAAGTTGTTGCAAATCGCTTATTTACGTAGCACCAGCCGCATCAGATCGGAGAGCCTTTCAAGCTGCCCCGCCATCTCCAGGCTCAGCCAGACGTAGCCGTGGATCGGTGTTTCCACCCATTCGTCGCTGTTGGATTCTTTGATCAGTTGCCGCAGCTCCCGGCTGATTTCCGCCAGCTCACCGCTGTTGGCGGCGATTTTCTCCGTGTTACCTTCGACGATCGCTTTCGACAGCTGGCGCAGGGTGTTTTCTGTCATTTCCTGGGTTCGCCGCAGAGCCGGTGCGTTCAGCATAATCAGATGGCTTTCCCGCCGGGTCCACCATGCGTTGAGCTGTAACTCAAGAGTACAGACCATATTGCGGTTCAGCGTCTGGATCCCTTCAAATACCGAGCGCGGAATTTTGGTCTCCTTACTGGAGGGTTCAATCAGCGCACGCATTTTCACCACGCCGGTTAACAGCCGCTGTAAAGGGCGCGTCAGACGGGGTTTCTCCACCAGATTAGGTGAGAAACCGGCATGGTAGATTTTGGCGGTTTCCAGCAGCGAATCCGACAGTTTGATCCGCCAGTGGGTATAGGCCTTCTGCGGGTAGATGCTGGAGAAGAGCAACGCCAGTAAGGACCCCAGAATCACGTCGCCTCCCCGCCATAACGCCGTGACCATATCACCGGGAGGCGCACCGCAAATCACCGCCAGGGTAATCCCGATCAGCAACGCCATATAGGGATGTTTACCCAGCGTCAGGAACCCGCACAGGAACATCACCACCGTACACCAGGCAAGCATGACCGGCAGTGAGATCAGTTCAAGCTTCAGGGCGATCAGCCCCGACACCGAGCCAAAAATGGTGCCGCCAATTCGCTGAACCGCACGAGGGAAAACGTTGCCCCAGGAGGAGATCGGCCCCATCACCACCACCAGCGTAATCAGCGGCCAGCTCCCTTCCGGGATATCCAGCAGGCGCACCAGCAGAAACGTCAGCACAAAGGCCAGCGCTATACGGATGCCATGCACCGTGCGGTAGTTACGGTAAAGGGTAAATTCGAAGGCCGATAACGGCTTGTCCGGGCGCAAAGCGATCTCCTGACGATAAATGAAGCTGGGCATGATACCCGATCGAAAAATGCACCGTCATTGATTCTGGCCTGATTTTTTGCTGAGAAATTCCTTACATATTTTATGGAATAACACTTATTAACAAAACAACAACACCTGTTATACATAATACTCTCGTCTTGTTCATATTTTTACAAAATTTTGGTGTAACTTTACAAACTGGAATAACAGGAAGCTTTATGCGCAAACCCACTCCAACGCAGCCCGGCGTGACGCGGCGGCAGGTTTTGACCTGGTCGACCGGAGCGATTGCCGCAACTGCTACCGGCATGGCCAAAGCTGTCACTCTGACCGGCACCCCCGGCTGGACCCCTTTTTCAGATAACCCGCCTGAAAGTTTTGATAATCAGGGCCTGCTCTTTTTGACCCAGGAGGAAGCAGAGACCCTTGATGCCATCGTTGACCGGTTGATCCCGGCTGATGAACTGAGCATGGGTGGCAAAGAGGCAGGCTGCACGGTGTTTATTGACCGGCAGCTACACGGCTTTTACGGCACTTTTGAACGTCTCTATATGGAAGGCCCCTTTGAGCAGGGCGTTCCGGAACAGGGCGATCAATCCCCACTGGTTCCCCGACAGCGTTACCGCCTCGGTATTGCGGCCCTGAACAAATACACCCAGTCCACCCATCAGAAACTGTTTAAAGATCTGCCCGCCGATCGGCAGGACGAAATCCTTCACGGCCTGGAGGAAGGGAAGATTGCGCTGGAGGGCTATGACAGCGCCACTTTTTTCGCTCAGGTACTGATCAACGCGATGGAAGGTTTCTTCGCCGACCCCATTTATGGCGGCAACAAAGAGATGGTCTCCTGGAAGATGCTCGGCTTTCCGGGCGCGCGTTATGACTACCGCGACGAAATCAGCCGTCATAACGAAGATCTCAAGCTGCAACCGGTAAGCATTGCTGACCTCTCCCCCCATAAGAAAGGATCCTGATATGGCGAAGAAACTTCCAAAAACCGACGTGGTGGTGATTGGCCTGGGCTGGGCCGGTGCGATCATCGCCAATGAGCTGGCGGATGAGGGGCTGAGCGTGATCGGCATTGAGCGTGGCCCGTGGCGCGATACCGCCCGTGACTTCAACGTGGCAACCGTGACCGACGAGCTGCGTTACGTTCAGCGCGAAGAGCTGATGCTGCGCACCCGACAGAACACCTGCACCATGCGTAATAATCCATCGCAAACCGCACTACCCATGCGCAGCTGGGGTTCTTTTCACCCCGGTAACGGCACAGGTGGCGCGGGCAATCACTGGGCGGGTATCACTTTCCGTTTTCAGCCGGAAGAGTTTCGCTTACGCAGCCATCTGACCGAACGTTACGGTGCCAGTGCTGTTTCCCCCGACCTCTCTTTACAGGACTGGGGCATGGACTGGAATGAAATTGAGCAACACTACATGCAGTTCGAACGCGTGGCCGGAACCTCCGGTAAAGCGGGCGTGCTGAATGGCGTGAAGCAGCAAGGCGGCAATCAGTTTGAGGGAACCCGCTCTGGTGAATACCCTACTCCACCGCTTAAGCAGCCTTATGGCCCGACGCTGTTTGCCGAAGCGGCCCGTAATATGGGTTACAACGCCTTCCCCGTGCCCTCCTCACTGGTCTCCGAGGCTTACACCAATCCTTACGGCGTGACCATGGGCCCCTGCACCTTCTGCGGTTTCTGCACCAACTATGGTTGCGCTAACTATTCGAAAGCCAGCGCTATTACTACCGTGCTGCCCGCCCTGATGCGCAAACCGAATTTCACCGCCCAGACCAGCTGTGAAGTGTTGCAGGTGCTGACCGACTCCACAGGGAAGAAAGCGACCGGCGTGACTTACATCGATTCCAGCGGGGACGAATGGGAACAGCCTGCCGATCTGGTGATCGTGGCGGCTTATACCTTTGAGAACGTGCGCCTGATGCTGCTTTCCAACATCGGTAAGGCTTACGACCCGGTAACCAATTCGGGCACCACTGGCCGCAACTACGCCTATCAGACCGCCAACGGCGTGACGCTGTTCTTTGACGACAAGAACTTTAATCCGTTTATCGGTGCCGGTGCGGTGGGCATGGGGATTGATGATTTCAACAACGATAACTTTGACCACAGCGGGCTGGGCTTCTTTGGCGGCGGCAGCATCCGCGTGACGCCAATCGGTGCCGCGCCAATCAACAGCCGTCCGGTTCCGCCTGGCACGCCCAAGTGGGGCTCGAAGTGGAAGCAGGCGGTGGTGAAAAATTACCTCAGCACTATGTCTATCGGCTGCGAAGCCAGCAGCTACACGCAACGCACCAACTATCTGTCGCTGGATCCTAATTATAAAGATCCCCACGGTCGTCCGTTGCTGCGAATTACTTTCGACTTCCCGGAGAACGATCTGCGTATGGCGCAGTACTGCACCGGCAAAGTGGCGGAAATAGCCAAAAGCATGAACCCGCGCGAAATCGTTTCCAAACCTACCAGCGGCCACTGGAACAGCGTGCCCTACCAGTCTTCTCACGTCTGCGGCGGCTTTGTGATGGGTGCCGATCCTTCCAACAGTTCGGTGAACAAGCATTTGCAGGTCTGGGATGTGCCTAATCTGTTTGTGGTGGGCGCTTCAGCCTTCCCGCAGAATCCTGGCTACAACCCTACCGGTACCGTCGGCGCGCTGGCTTTTAAAGCGGCACACGATATCCGCCAGTACTACCTGAAACGTCCAGGGGAGATGATTACCGCATGAAAAAGCGCACGCTCTTCGTACTCGCTGCACTCTCCCTCGCCGTGCTCGGCATCTCTGAGGCGTCGGCCCAGCCGGAATACGATCAGATCGAACGGGGGCGTTATGTGGCCATCCTCGGTGACTGTACGGCCTGCCATACAGCCAATCCGGCTAAGCCTTTTGCCGGTGGCGTTCAGCTGAATACGCCTTTCGGGGCTCTGGTAGGGGCGAATATCACCCCAGACCGTGATACCGGCATTGGTAACTGGAGTTTTGACGATTTCCAGCGCGCCATGTCAGAAGGTGTTGGCCACGGCGGTAAGCGTCTCTATGGCGCCATGCCTTTTACCGCCTATACCAAAGTTTCCCGTCAGGACAATGCCGATCTCTGGGCCTATCTGCAAAGCCTGCAGCCTGTTCATCAGCAGATAGAGTCTAACCAGCTGCCCTTCCCGTTCAATATCCGCACCAGCCTGATTGTCTGGAACTGGATGAACTTTGATAAAGGCGAATTCAGGCCGGATATGAGTAAATCGGCGGAATGGAACCGGGGTGCCTATCTGGTGGAGGGGCTGGGCCACTGTGGCACCTGTCATACGCCTAAAAATATGCTGGGCGGCGACGAAAGCAGCAAGTTTATCACCGGGGCGGTGGTTGAAGGCTGGTGGGCGCCTAATCTCACCAGTGATGAACACACCGGACTTGGGAAATGGACGCAGGAAGATGTTGTCAGCTATCTGCGCACCGGCGTTAACCGCTATGACATTGCCTCCGGGCCGATGGCTGATGCGGTGAAGAACTCAACCCAGTACTGGCGTGATGCGGATCTTAAAGCGGTGGCCACCTATCTGAAAGCCACCGCCAGGCAGGGCGATGACAAGCCTGCTCCGCTGGCTGCCGACGACAGCAGGATGAAAACCGGTGCCCTTATTTATGAAGCCAAATGTTCAGCCTGCCATGCGCCTCAGGGCCAGGGCGGTAAGAATATCTTCCCACAGCTGGCTAACAATCCGCTGGTCAATGCACCGAACGCCACCTCGCTGATCCATGTGGTGGTGGCCGGGAGTCGTGGCGTGGATACGGATACCCGGCCAACGGCACCGGCGATGCCCTCTTTTGCAGGCACATTAAGTGAGGATGATATGGCCGATGTCATTACTTATATCCGCAACAGTTGGGGCAATGCGGCATCACCCATCAGCGCCGGAGAGATAAAAGAGTTGAAAGAGGAGTTAAGGAAGTAGTTCAGCCTGAATGTTCTCCCTCTCCTGCAGCGGAGAGGGAGATTTCCCTTCTCAGAGAAACTTGTCTCGCGGAGCGTTATTCACGCTTATCGACCGGGATATAGAGTTCAATATCCCACTCGCCGCTTTCCGAGCCGTCATTCAGATAGTGATCGAAAGCTGGCCCCTCTGCCGGTACATGACCGCTATCAGGTAGCCACTCATCATAAAACTGATACCAGGGTTTGGTGAAATCACCGTCAGTGACGTGGACCCTTACCATGGCATAGGTTCCGGCAGGGATTTCAGAAATT
Source organism: Erwinia sp. E_sp_B01_1 (assembly GCF_036865545.1). Classification (NCBI taxonomy): domain Bacteria; kingdom Pseudomonadati; phylum Pseudomonadota; class Gammaproteobacteria; order Enterobacterales; family Erwiniaceae; genus Erwinia; species Erwinia sp. E_sp_B01_1. The sequence continues at coordinate 3,109,334 of NZ_CP142208.1, forward strand.
AACACGCCTTCGCTGTCATCGGGCAGTTCAAAATCTGTCGGCACACCGATAACCGTATCAATTTCCAGCTCGTCTTCAGGCATCTCACGCGGGTTGCCGTGATAAACGCTCATCCACGGCCCCATCAGCTGGTGCTTATCAGTCCAGGCGGATAATTTATCAAAGCCTTCCGGGGCGGTCTTTTCAAACGGACCGACAAGATGAAAACCGGCGACCTTGCTGGCCTCGCGCTGCTCTACTTCAACATTCATCTGCATACTCCTTTTGGTGATGACCCGATAAAAACATAGAGTCATCAGATTGAGAGATCGAGAAGTTAAAAAGCCTTAATTCAGTTTTGCGAGATCGCCTGCAAAAGCGCCTGGCCGGTCCCGCTTAAAATTTCTGCTTCAGGTAATCGCCAATACGGGTGACAAAACCGGCCTCGTTGACATCCTGCAGGGCAACCAGCGGATAAGAAGCAAGCTCCTTATCACCGTCGATCAGCTGGATAGATCCCACCTGTTCATGCTGCCTGAGCGGGGCTTCCAGGCTTTTACGATCAATGACATATTTCGCTTTAATCTTTTTCACTTCCTCACGCGGCAGTGAGAGATAAACGTCTTTGTCGCTGCCAACGGAGACCTGGTGAGGATTGCCATACCAGACATTTTCATGACCGATCTCTTTTCCGGCATGGAAGAGCTGCACGGTATCGAAATTGTTCTGACCCCAGGTCAGCAGTTTGCGAGCCTGTTCTTCACGCCCTTTAGTACTTTTACCGCCCATGACTACGGCAATCAGGCGACGCTGCCCGTCCACGCTGGAGGCGATAATGTTAAAACCGGCACTTTCAGTATGGCCCGTTTTCAGCCCGTCCACATGTAAAGTCTTGTCCCATAACAAACCGTTACGATTCTGCTGGGTAATACCGTTCCAGGTCAGGGATTTCTCACTGTACATCTGATAAAAATCTGGCTCGCCGGAAATGATAGCGCGGGACAACTTCGCCAGATCGCCTGCCGTAGTGTACTGACCCGGCGCATCAAGGCCGTGGACGGTTTCAAAATGGGTATTGGTCAGGTTGAGTTTCTGTACGTACTGGTTCATCTGTTCGACAAAAGCAGACTGGCTCCCGGCCACATAGTCGGCCAGCGCCACGCAGGCATCATTACCGGAATCGATAATCACGCCACGGCTCAAATCCCGCACGGAAACTTTCTCACCCGGCTTAAGGAACATCAGCGAAGAGCCTTTAAATACCGGGTTACCCGCTCCCCATGCATCCTGCCCAATGGTTACCATGTCATCGCGCGTGATGCGCTTTGCATCAATCGCACGGTCAACCACATAGCCGGTCATCAGCTTGGTAAGGCTGGCAGGGTTGCGACGCTCATCGGCATTGCCCTGAGTCAGCACCTGGCCGGTGGTGGCATCCATCAATACCCATGACGCGGCATCAATAGCAGGTGCCGTCATCGGAAAGGCCATCGGATTCTCATCGGCCTGCGCCACGGAGGCAAAAGCCAAAACCACACTAATACTTGCAAGCTGACGCTTCTTCAACGGAACACCCTCAATAATCTGCTGTGAAAAAAAACCTGCCTGTTGTACGGGATCCGGCGATGATGTGCGTGACTAAATTGCAAGAAAATATTAATTTTCAGCTGATTAGCCAGGCAGGGTTTTGCCTGTTTTGCTGTGAAACAGAGCCGGACAGGTAAAGAATAATCCTGAAAATTTTACTTTAGGAACTCTAAACCTTGTTCCCCCTGTTTAGTGCTTTAGTCTTGGCTGACAAAAATTTACGTATGGAGGAAGTTTGATTATGTCAGCCACAAGAGGTTGGTCTACGGAACTGGAAGGATTACGAGGACTCGCTTCGCTTTGGGTACTGCTCGGCCATATCAGCTTACTGATCCACTGCCACATTCCCCTGCTCTCTTCACCGGGTATAGGTGTGGATCTCTTTATATTACTTTCCGGTTACCTCATGGCGAAAAACTACATTGAGCGCCAGCACAAGGAGCCGTGGGAAAGTGCCACAACCGTTAAGAAGTTCTGGATACGTCGCTTCTTCCGTATTGCGCCTTTGTACTACCTGCTACTGATCATCGCGCTGTTTTATGGCCCCTGGTTCGGTGAGATGCGCGATACCATCGCCCACTTCTATTCCGGCACGGCAACTGAATCCTCACGCTATACCGACCATTCACTGGCAAATATCCTGACCCACTTCAGCTTCCTGTTTGGTGTGCTGCCTGAGTTTGGATTCAACACGGTATTACCAGACTGGAGTATCGGGCTGGAGATGCAGTTCTATCTGCTGTTCCCGTTCATCATGCTGATAACAATGCGTTTCGGCTATGCCGCTTCGCTGATTGGTATCATGGCGTTGTGCTGTGTGGGACGTTATGTGCTGGCGGATTACTATGAAGCCTTTGAAATGCCTTCAATGATCCTGATCAAGCTGAACATCTTCCTGTCAGGCATGTTACTGGCCGAAGCGGTCAGGAAAAAATCCCTGCTTTATATCGCCTTTGCCCTGCTGGGACCGGTAGCCAGCGTTGTGATTGGGCTCGAAGCCATCCCGCTGCAAATCGCGATGGAAGTGCTGATGATTTTGGGGATGGCCGCGATCCTGTGGCAGTACGCCGAAGGCAGCCTGATGGCGGGTTTGATCGCGCTACCGCGTAAGGTACTGAACAATCGCTTCAGCACCTGGCTGGGTGACGTGTCGTTCTCAGTCTATCTGCTGCACCTGCTGATCGTCATTCCGGCTATCGCTTTGCTGCTAACGCATACAGGCCTGGGCGCTAAGAGCGATTTGGTCCGCTTTGCCACGGTATGCGTGGTGAGTATCCCGGTGACCTATGCCCTCGCTTCGCTGCTGTATCGCTTTGTGGAGAAACCTGGGGTGCTGATTGGGAAACGGGTTCTGGCGCCTGTGGCCGTTAGTAAATCTATGGGTTGATGGCAGCAAAACCGGTTAAACGCTTTACAGAATATTTTCATCCGGGGTAAGCACATCGCCTGCCCCAATCACAAACTTCATCCCTCCCTCATAATGGTTTACCATAGTCACATGTGTTTCCCTCCAGACAGCTAACTCAGCCGTGGATAAAATCGCCAGTGAAAGATAACAAGCCGCAACCCACCTTCCTGTTCCATGACTACGAAACCTTTGGGAAGAGTCCTTCGCTGGACCGGCCCGCGCAGTTTGCCGGGATTCGTACTGATATGGATTTCAACATTATTGGCGAACCGGAAGTGTTCTACTGCAAGCTGGCGGATGACTATCTGCCCCAGCCGGAAGCGGTAATGATCACCGGGATTACGCCTCAGCTTGCTCAGGCGAAGGGGGTCAGTGAAACGGCTTTTATTAAGCGTATCCACGCGTTGTTTAGCGAACCCAATACCTGCGTGGTGGGTTACAACAATGTGCGGTTTGATGATGAGGTCACGCGCAATTTGCTGTACCGCAATTTCTACGATCCTTACGGCTGGAGCTGGCAAAACGGCAACAGCCGCTGGGATTTGCTGGATGTGATGCGGGCCTGTTATGCCCTGCGGCCAGAGGGGATTGAGTGGCCAGAGAATGATGACGGCTTGCCGAGCTTCCGCCTGGAGCATCTGACCAGGGCCAACGGCGTCTCGCATGAAAATGCTCACGATGCGATGTCTGACGTTTATGCCACCATCGCGATGGCAAAACTGGTGAAAGAGAAGCAGCCACGGCTGTATGACTTCCTGTTCAGCCATCGCAACAAACAGAAAATCACCACGCTGATTGATATTCCCCAGATGAAACCGCTGGTGCATATCTCCGGCATGTTCGGCGCGCTGCGGGGTAATACCAGCTGGATTGCACCGCTGGCGTGGCATCCGGTAAACAAGAATGCCGTGATTACCTGTGATTTAGCCGGTGATATCTCTCCCCTGCTTGAGCTGGATGCGGATACCCTGCGTGAACGTCTTTATACCCGTCGCGATGAACTGGGTGATAACGCGCCAGTGCCGGTGAAATTAATGCACATCAACAAGTGCCCGGTGGTTGCGCCTGCCAGTACGCTTCGTCCGGAAGATGCCGAACGTCTGGGAATCGACCGTCAGCGCTGCCTGGATAATCTGGCTCTGCTGCGTCAGCATCCGGAAGTGCGGGAGAAAGTGGTGGCGGTGTTTGCCGAAGCCGAACCTTTTGCCGGTTCCGACGACGTTGATGCTCAGCTCTATGATGGCTTTTTCAGCGATGCTGACCGCAATGCTATGAACATTATTCAGCAGACCATTCCTGAGAATTTACCGGCCCTGGGGCTGACCTACAACGATGCCCGTATTGAGAAGTTACTGTTCCGCTATCGTGCCCGCAACTTCCCTGGCACGCTGGACGAAGTAGAGCAGAAGCGCTGGCTGCAACACCGTCGCGACGTTCTGAACCCTGAACGGGTACAGAGCTATGTGCAGGAGCTGGAGATGCTGTTCAATCAGTATGAAGGGGACCAGGCGAAAATGAATCAGCTGAAGGCACTGTTCGATTACGCTCGCGAGCTGGTTTCCTGAGATCAAAAAAGGGCGCCGGAGCGCCCTTTTCTTTTGCAGCCAGCGGCATTACATCGGTTCTTCAGTACACTGCGGAACCGGATTGCGGAAGCTACGGGTTACAAAGGCCAGATAGATCAGACCAATTGTTCCCCAGACCAGACCCAGAATCATCGAACTCTCTTCCAGGTTGATCCACAAGGCTCCCACGGTCAGCGCGCCACACAGCGGCAACAGCAGGAAGTTGATGTTGTCTTTAAGCGACTTGTTACGCCCTTCACGGATCCAGAACTGCGAGATAACCGACAGGTTCACGAAGGTAAAGGCCACCAGCGCGCCGAAGTTAATCAACGCAGTAGCGGTAACCAGATCCATGGTAATAGAGGAGAGCGCAATCACGCCCACCAGCACCACGTTCAGTGCCGGGGTACGCCACTTCGGATGGATGTAGCCGAAGAAACGCTCCGGGAACACGCCATCACGGCCCATCACATACATCAGACGGGAAACGCCAGCGTGCGCTGCCATTCCTGATGCCAGTACGGTCACACAGGAGAAGATCAGAATGCCAAACTGGAAGGCTTTGCCCGCCACGTAAAGCATGATTTCTGGCTGTGATGCATCCGGATCTTTAAAGCGTGAGATGTCCGGGAAGTAAAGCTGCAGGAAGTAAGAAACCACCACAAAAATCACCCCGCCGATCAGCGCCGTCAGGAAGATTGCTTTAGGAATAACGCGTTCAGCGTCTTTGGTCTCTTCCGACAGCGAGCTGATGCCATCGAAGCCGAGGAACGAGAAGCAGAGGATCGTCGCACCGGTTATCATCGGCACTACGTGAGCATTCTCAGACCAGAATGGCTTGCTGCTGACCAGGGTACCGGCACCTTCGCCGTGCGCCACGCCATACACCACCATCCCCATGATCACCACCATCACTGCAACCTGCAGCACGACGATCACGCTGTTGAAGTTAGCCACGGTTTTAATGCCTTTCAGGTTGGAGAGGGTCATAAACCCGACCAGCAGAACGACAAAGATCCAGGAAGGGATGCCCGGCACCAAAGCTTCAAAATAAATTTTTGCCAGCAGAATGTTGATCATCGGCATGAACAGGTAGTCCAGCAGTGATGACCAGCCAACCATAAAGCCTACGTGCGGGCTGATGGCTTTCTGAGCATAGGTATAGGCCGAACCCGCAGAGGGGAAGCGACGGACCAGCTTGCCATAACTCAGCGCTGTAAACAGGATCGCGACCAATGCAAAGGCATAAGCTGTAGCTACGTGACCATCGGTCAGGCCAGAGACAATGCCAAAGGTATCAAACAGGGTCATTGGCTGCATATAAGCCAGGCCCATCATGACCACAGGCAGAAGTGTCAGCGATTTTTTCAGATGCGGACGAGCAACTTGAGGATTATGCGACATGATTCAGCCTCCCCATAGCGTCAACCGATCTGGGTTGAACCACAGGGAAACTTCGCATGATGCGAACGTTTTTCTTTTTGGGGGTAGTAAAGGACAGGCAGGCAGGCGTGAGGGTATTACCCGCAGTGGCGCCGTAGTCATCACGCTGGCGAATACCCGCGTGCACTGGAGTGATAAAGTGTTGCCCCATCGTTGTAATCCTCAACATAGCACGTCCGTGCGTGCTAAAAGCGTGTATCTATCCGGTTCTGGACCGGCCTCTTAAATGCGAATGTGTTTGCTGCAAAAAAATAACCGGCGCGTTAGCGACGGTTAGTTCTCTCATTTTGCAGGGCGCATATTTTGCACCAAACCGAGGGAGGAAGACAAGAGGTTAAGGCCTTCAGTGACAATTTCTTTGCTTGCGGTCAATGGGATAAGGAAACGGATCACATTTGCCCGCACGCCGCAGGAGAGTAAAACCAGCCCCTGGCGGCCCGCTTCCTGCACCAGCGCCTGAGTCAGCGCTTTGTCGGGTCGGGTACGATCGCGTGCTTCCACCAGCTCCATTGCCACCATCGCTCCAGTGCCGCGGATATCACCAATGCAGTCGAACTCTTCGGCCAGTTGTGCCAGCGCCGTTTTCAGCCACTCTCCCTGCTGGCAGGCTTTTTCGTTGAGCTGCTCTTCTTCGATAATCGCTAATACGGCCAGCGCGGCGGCAATGCCAATGGGCGATCCGGCATAGGTGCCCCCCAGGCCGCCAGCCTGGGCACGTTGCATCAGGGATTTACGTCCAACCAGCGCCGACAGCGGGAATCCCCCCGCCAGACTCTTCGCCATAGTGATCAGATCGGGTTCAACGCCACTGTGCTCAATGGCGAACGTTTTCCCCGTGCGGCAAAAGCCACTCTGAATCTCATCGGCAATCAGCACAATGCCATGCTCATCACAGACTTTACGCAACTGGCGCAGGAAGGAGGCTGGCGCCGCATAAAAGCCCCCTTCTCCCTGCACCGGCTCGATAATTATGGCGGCCACATCATCCGGTGAGACATCTGCAGCAAAAATTCCCTGTAGCGAAGCCAGCGACTGCGTTTCACCGATCCCCAGATAGTCTGAAGGATAAGGCGCATGAAAGATGCCTGCCGGGAAAGGACCATAGCCTTTTTTATAGGGCTGGACTTTGCCGGTCAGTGCCATTCCCAGCAAGGTCCGCCCATGAAAACCCCCACGAAAAGCGATGATTGCGCTGCGTCCAGTGGCGATACGCGCGACTTTAATGGCATTTTCAACCGCTTCTGCTCCGGTAGACATCAGTAGGGTTTGTGTGGGTTCGGCAATGGGCACCAGCGCGTTGAGTTTTTCCGCCAGCTCCACGTACCCCCCGTAAGGGGTGACCTGAAAACAGGGATGGGTGAAACACTCCAGCTGGGCGGCCACCGCCTGGATCACTTTCGGATGATTATGCCCGGTGTTAACTACGGCAATGCCGGAAGCAAAATCAATATAGCGTTTGCCTTCCACATCCCAGAGTTCCGCGTTCAGTGCTTTCTGCACATAAACCTGGAGTGAACTGCCCACGCCTGGCGTGACGGCAGCTTCACGTCTCGCCTGCCATTGCTGGTTAGTTTGCGTCATTGTGGCCTCCCTCAGGCGTTTTTCAGCATCCAGTCGATTTCTGTAGCGGTAATAAGGCGCTCGAAATGCATCAGCTCATGGTGTTTACAGCTATGCCAGACGAAGCCAAACCGCTCGCCAAGGAGTTTCTGTAATGCATAACTCTGCTCAAACTCATACAGAGCATCGCTCTGGCGGATGGGCAGCGGGTTCCCCTCCGCTTCATGGCCGTTACCTTTTACCGCAGGCGGCAAGGGCAGCTGGTTATCCATACCGTGCAGCATTCCCGCAAGAATCGCTGACATCACCAGGTAGGGATTCGCATCGGCGCCCGCAACCCGGTATTCAATGCGATGGTTATCGATGTCGCCACAGGGAATACGCAGGGCAACCGTGCGGTTGTTATGTCCCCACGATGCCTGGAGCGGCACAAAGGCATCCGGTAAAAAACGGCGGTAGGCATTCACGTTGGGCGCCAGCAGCGCCATGGAAGCCGGCATCAGGTTGATCATGCCCGCCAGCGTTCGCTTAAGTAACGGCGAATCGCTGCCATCATCGCAGGCAAAAGCGTTGTGGTCTGCGGCATCCAGCATACTGATATGCACATGCATACCGCTTCCGGCGTACTCTTCATAAGGCTTGGCCATAAAGGTGGCGGTCATGCCGTGATTTTCCGCCACCTGCCGCACCAGACGCTTGAGCTGGATGGCATGGTCGCAGGCGCTGAGGACGTTACGGGTATGGTGGAGATTGATCTCAAACTGGCCCGGAGAAGCTTCAGCCAGCGCCCCGTCGGCAGGGATGCCCTGCAGTTTCGCCAGCCGGTCAATCTCGCTCAGCACCTCAGAGAAGCGATCGAGATTATCCACCGAATAGACCTGGCTTTGCATATTACGCTCGTCGCTGCCCGGCGCGCACGGTGGCTGAATATAGCCCTCTGCATCACGCTTTTTATCGACCAGATAGAACTCCAGCTCTACCGCTACCACAGGGAACAGCCCTCGATTACGCAACTGTTGCCAGAGGTGATTGAGTACGTTCCGGGGTTCAACGTCAAAGGGAGTACCATCTTGATTGCGCATGGTCAGAAGCACCTGCGCCAGATGTTGAGGGTCTGCTGCTGAGGGTATCAGGGTTCCTTCTATGGGATAACAAATGTTGTCAGGCTCTCCCAGTGCCTGGCCTAAACCCGCTTCTTCTACGGTATTGCCGAGGATGTCCATTGCATACACTGAAGCGGGGAAATAACAGCCTTTTTGGAGTTTTAGCAGACTGCCGAAGGGGATACGTTTACCGCGAAAGACACCATTGAGATCGTTAAGCAGGATGTCGACATATTGCGTTTCAGGATGGCGTTCCAGATAAGCGTGCACTTCATGCTGGAACGCGCTGGTTCGTTTCTCTTCACTGTGTCTCGTGAAGTCTTCTACTTCGACAATATTTGTCATGATACTGCCCGCCTTTGTCCGGTTAGTGATGAGCGTTGCTCAAAATAACAGCCACATTCCTAACATAGCGCCAACACAAAAAGTGTGCAAATGTTACATTCAAGTTTATTTTGCGACCAATTCCGTTTGAATATTGTGCAGTCGGTTGCTAGATTGAAAATATATTGCACAAAAATGCGTCTCAGGTGCCTTTTCCGGTTGATATATTGAACAGGTGGGTAAGGGGAAAGATGGGCATTATATTTAACAAACCATTGATTGGCGTAGTGATGTGCCAGATTGACAAAGGGGGCCACCCCACGCAGATGGTGCATAACAAATATCTTGAGGCGGTGATTCAGGCTGGCGGCGTGCCACTGGCTTTACCCCACGGCTTAATGGCTTCTCCCGATCTATTAGAAATTGCTATGGCTCCGCTGGATGGCCTTTTACTGACGGGTAGCCCCAGCAATATCGAGCCTCATCACTATGGCGAACCCGGTAAGGAAGCTTACGCCGATCCGGGCCGCGACCAGCTGGCTTTTGCGCTGATCGCTCAGGCCACCGCCAAGCGAATACCTTTACTGGCTATCTGTCGTGGACTTCAGGAACTGGTCGTCGCCACCGGCGGGACGCTGCATCGCCAACTTCATATCCTTTCCAGCTTTCAGGAGCACCGCGAAGATGAAGCGCTGGCGCTTGAGCTGCAATATGCGCCCGCACACTACGTTTTTGTTGAGCCGGATGGATTGCTTTCGCGCCTGACGGAAGCGGGTAAATTTCGGGTTAACTCTCTGCATCAACAGGGGATCCGCTCTCCGGGCCCTGCCCTTCGTATCGAGGCGCGAGCCGGAGATGGCCTGATTGAAGCTGTCAGCCTGCATGACCATCCTTTTGCTCTGGCGGTGCAATGGCACCCTGAATGGCAAAGTGAAACGTCCTCTTTTTCACGCCTGCTGTTTGAGGGGTTTATTCACGCATGCCTGCGTTATCACGAGGACAAAAGGCTATGAGCGAAGTCGCTCCCGGACGACGTTTATCGGAAATCCGCCTGCAGATGGGCATGTCTCAGCGTCGCGTCGCCGAACTTTCCGGCCTGACGCACAGTGCTATCAGCACCATTGAACAGGACAAAGTCAGCCCTGCCGTCAGCACGCTGCAAAAACTGTTAAAGGTCTACGGCCTCTCCCTTTCTGAGTTTTTTTCGGAAACTGTCACAGATGAAGCCCCTAAAGTGGTGATCGATGCCGATGAACTGATTGATATCGGCAGTCAGGGCGTGTCGCTGAAGTTGATCCATAACGGCAATCCGGCGCGTACCCTGGCCATGCTGCTGGAGACCTATGCCCCAGGCGCCACTACGGGTGAGAAAATCCGTCATCAGGGGGAGGAGACCGGCACCCTGCTGGAGGGACAAATTACCCTGACTATCAGCGGACAAAGTTATCAGTTACAGGCTGGCCAGAGCTACGTGATTAATACCAGCCATCCGCACAGCTTTACCAATTCCTCTGCCCAGCCATGCCGGATAATCAGTGCGCATACCCCGGCCACGTTTTAGGCAGTGTCGTTATACAAGGAGGGCATTATGGACCATGTAAAGAGTTACTATGCCGCAACGGCCAATCCTCATGAGCCCTGGCCGCAGCTTAACGACAGTATTCAGTGCGATGTCTGTGTGATTGGTGGCGGATTTACCGGGCTTTCTTCCGCGCTTTACCTCACTGAAGCGGGTTACGATGTGGTGGTGCTTGAGGCGGCTAAAGTGGGATTTGGCGCCAGCGGGCGCAATGGCGGTCAGGTGGTGAACTCTTACAGCCGTGATGTGGATGTGATTGAACAACGCTACGGTAAGGAGAGCGCTCAACTGCTTGGCAGCATGATGTTTGAGGGCGCGGAAGTGATCCGCGATCGTATCGACCGTTATGCCATCGACTGTGATTACCGTCGGGGAGGCATTTTTGCTGCTCTTAATAAGCGCCAGTTTCAACACTTAAAAGCGCAGCACAAACGCTGGCAGCAGTATGGCAACAGCGAACTGACGCTGCTGGATGAAACCGGGATCCGCCGCGAAGTTGCCAGCGATCGTTATGTCGGCGGCCTGCTGGACCAGAGTGGTGGCCACATCCACCCGTTGAATTTAGCGCTGGGCGAAGCCGAAGCTGTTCGTCGTCATGGCGGGCGTATTTATGAAGAGTCGGAAGTCACCTCGGTGACTTATGGCAATCCCCATCAGATCAAAACCGCTAAAGGTCAGGTAACAGCAAAATTTGTTATTTTCGCCGGAAACGCCTACCTCGCCCCGCATCTTGAACCCCGCCTGACCCGGCTGAGCATCCCCTGCGGTTCTCAGATTGTCACTACCGAGCCGCTGTCGGCAGACAAAGCCCTGACGTTACTGCCCAACAATCGCTGCGTGGAGGACTGTAATTACCTGCTGGATTACTTCCGGCTGACGGCTGATAACCGTCTGCTGTACGGCGGTGGCGTGGTGTACGGCGCGCGCGAGCCGGAGGATATTGAGGCGCTGATCAGGCCAAAGATGCTGAAAACTTTTCCGCAGCTTGCCGGGATAAAATTCGACTACAGCTGGAGCGGTAATTTCCTGCTGACGCTCTCCCGCATGCCGCAGATTGGCCGGCTGGAAAACGGCGTGTTCTATATTCAGGGCGACAGCGGGCATGGTGTGACCTTTACGCATCTGGCAGGAAAACTGGTGAGCGAAGCGCTGAGCGGTAAGCCACAGCGCTTTGATGCATTTGCTAAACTGCCTCATCTGCCCTTCCCTGGCGGCCACCGCTTTCGCGTGCCGCTGACCGCCATCGGCGCGGCCTGGTATTCGTTACGAGACAGGCTGGGCGTTTGAGATTATTGTCAATGTGCAGGCTCAGGGAGCATATGCCTCTCACAAAGACGCAAAAAGCGCCATCCGTGGCAGCTCAGCACGGGCCGTCCGTGGCCCGTGATGCTTTGTTCAAGGCATATGCTCCCATCGCTTTGGGGTTCATCAGCAGCCTGTAAGGCCTTTATTCACAGCAAAGGCATTCTGGCCGGATCGGGGTAGCTGTATTCAAAGCCCAGTTCGCTGCAAATCTTACTGCCATCAATAACTTTCCCTTCGCCCCTGCCCTCTTCCCGCAGGAAGGTTGGCGGCGTCAGGCCCAGCTGATGCGCCACGGCGGGATAAAAAGTCTCGCGCGGAGGATGCTCCGGCGCGCTGAGGTTATAAATGTGCCCGCCTTTAGGCGTTTTCAGCAGCAGAGAGATGGCGGCAGTGACATCCTCCAGATGCACCAGGTTGACCCGGTGAGTCCCGTCGGTTAAATCTGTTTTTCCTGCCAGGAAGCGTCCCGGATGTCGCTCCGGCCCCACCAGCCCGGAGAGCCGCAGAATATCCACAGAAGTGCCAGGCAGGTGGTGCAGCCACTCTTCTAACTCTTTCAGGGTCTTACCGGCTACAGTTTCCGGTTCCAGCGGCGAACTCTCCTTCATTACCCCGGCGCCCCGGCCATACACGGAGGTGGAGCTGGTGAAAATAATCCTCGGCACAGCACGAGCCAGCGCACTGTCGACTATCTGCTGCACCGCCAGCAGATAATTTTCGCCCCCCTGCGCCGTTCTGCTCGCGGGCAAGGTAATGACCAGTGCATCCACGCTGAGCAAGGCTTCCAGGTCATCCGCGTCGCAAATCAGGTCAGGCGTCAGCTCAAGCTGATAAGCTTCAATACCGCACATCCGCGCCGCTTCAACGCCGTCCAGGGTGGTTTTACTGCCGGTGACCTGCCAGCCCTGGGCGGTCAGCGACAGCCCCAGCGGCATACCCAGCCAGCCCAGTCCTACAATGGCTACTTTTTTCATCCTCTGACTCCCGTGAAGAGGCTTGTTCAATCCCCTCAAATTACGCCAGCCTGATGTTAGTGACAATGGTGAGTTGATGAGAGAATCTTACATTATTGACAAAAAAGGGTTGCGCCTGGCGCGTCACCTGCGTTAGGTTATTTGTCACGAAATGAATATTCATTCATCCAGGAAAATTTTATGAGCAGCGTTCAGTTTAACCACCATCATCACCATCACCCTGACTAGTCTTTCAGGCGATGTGTGCTGGAAGACATTCAGGATCTTCCAGTGGTGCAGAACGCAAGAGAAGCCCCCGGAAGATCGCCTTCCGGGGGCTTTTTTTATGGGCGTAATCCGGGACAAACTGAACGAACTGCTAATTAACTCAAGTCGACGCAGACAGGAAAAGAGGAAAGGTACCGATGTTAGATAACTCCCGTTTACGCATAGCTATGCAGAAATCAGGCCGTTTAAGCGATGAATCACGCGAATTACTCGCCCGCTGCGGCATCAAAATTAATCTGCAACAGCAGCGTTTGATCGCCTTCGCCGAGAACATGCCGATTGATATCCTGCGCGTTCGTGATGACGATATCCCCGGCCTGGTGATGGATGGCGTGGTCGACCTTGGGATCATTGGCGAGAACGTGCTGGAAGAAGAGCTGCTGACCCGCCGTGCTCAGGGCGAAGATCCGCGCTACTTCACCCTGCGCCGTCTGGATTTCGGCGGCTGCCGTCTCTCCCTGGCTATGCCGGTAGATGATGAGTACACCGGTCCACAGTGTTTACAAAACTCCCGTATCGCCACCTCTTACCCTCACCTGCTGAAGAAGTATCTCGACAAGCAGGGCGTGGCGTTCAAATCCTGCCTGCTCAACGGTTCTGTAGAGGTTGCCCCGCGTGCCGGTCTGGCCGATGCAATTTGCGACCTGGTCTCCACAGGCGCCACGCTGGAAGCCAACGGCCTGCGTGAAGTTGAGGTTATCTACCGTTCCAAAGCCTGCCTGATCCAGCGCGATGGCGAAATGCCGGGAGCCAAGCAGGAGCTGATCGACAAACTGATGACCCGTATTCAGGGTGTGATTCAGGCTCGTGAATCCAAGTACATTATGCTGCACGCGCCGAGCGAGCGCCTGGAAGACATCATCTCTCTGCTGCCTGGCGCAGAGCGCCCGACCGTTCTGCCGCTGGCCGGTGACAAGAGCCGCGTGGCGATGCACATGGTCAGCAGCGAAACGCTGTTCTGGGAAACAATGGAAAAGCTGAAAGCGCTGGGCGCCAGCTCCATTCTTGTGCTGCCTATTGAGAAGATGATGGAGTAACCGATGAACTTCGCGACCCCAATCGACTGGCAGACCTGCGGCGAAGAACAGCAACAAAATTTGCTGACCCGTCCGGCCATCTCTGCCTCAGAAAATATCAGTCTCACCGTGCGCGGTATTCTGGATAAAGTGAAGGCCGAAGGCGATCAGGCGCTGCGTTTTTACAGCGCCATGTTTGACAAGACGCAGGTGGATGCGTTGCGTGTCACCGCTGAACAGATTGATGCGGCTTCGGCCCGTCTGGGTGAGGAGATCAAACAGGCGATGGCCGTGGCCGTGGCCAATATCGAAACCTTCCATGTGGCGCAGCAGTTGCCCGTGGTGGATATCGAGACGCAGCCAGGCGTACGCTGCCAGCAGATCACCCGTCCGGTGGCTTCTGTAGGTTTGTATATCCCTGGTGGCTCTGCCCCGCTGTTCTCAACCGTGCTGATGCTGGCCACTCCGGCCCGCATAGCCGGTTGCCAGCGTGTGATCCTCTGCTCACCACCGCCGATTGCCGATGAAATTCTTTATGCGGCTAAGCTGTGTGGCGTGCAGGAAGTCTTTCAGGTTGGGGGCGCGCAGGCCATTGCCGCTATGGGACTAGGCACCGATTCAGTGCCTAAGGTCGACAAAATTTTTGGTCCGGGTAATGCTTATGTAACCGAAGCCAAACGCCAGATCAGCCAGCGTCTGGATGGTGCGGGAATTGATATGCCTGCCGGACCATCAGAAGTGCTGGTGATTGCGGATGCAGAAGCCACGCCCGCTTTTGTCGCCTCCGATCTGCTTTCTCAAGCCGAACACGGCCCGGATTCTCAGGTCATTTTACTGACGCCGTCGCTGGAAATGGCTAATGCGGTGGCGGAAGCTGTGGAAACTCAGCTTGCAGCCCTGCCACGGGCTGAAACAGCCCGGAAAGCACTGGAAAGCAGCCGACTGATAGTGGCGAAGGATCTGCAACAGTGCGTGGAGATCAGCAACCGTTACGGCCCTGAGCATCTGATTATTCAGACCCGCCAGGCCCGCGATCTGGTCGACAGCATCACCAGCGCAGGCTCGGTGTTCCTCGGAGACTGGTCGCCAGAATCAGCCGGTGATTACGCTTCCGGCACCAACCATGTTCTGCCTACTTATGGCTACACGGCCACCTGCTCAAGCCTGGGCCTGGCCGATTTCCAGAAGCGCATGACCGTGCAGGAGCTGACGCCGCAGGGCTTTTTGAATCTGGCGCCCACTATCGAAATTCTGGCCGCTGCAGAACAGCTCACCGCCCATAAAAATGCCGTTACTTTGCGCGTCGCTGCGCTGAAGGAGAAGTCATGAGCAACAGGATTGAAGAGCTGGCCCGCGCCAATGTCCGCGCCCTGACGCCGTACCAGTCTGCGCGCCGCCTGGGGGAAACGGTGACGTCTGGCTGAATGCCAACGAATATCCCCTGCCGGTGCCTTTTGAGCTGAGCCAGAACACGCTTAACCGCTATCCAGAGTGTCAGCCAGCGCTGGTGATTGAACGCTATGCGGCTTATGCCGGTCTGGAGAAAGATCAGGTGCTGGTCTCACGCGGGGCCGACGAAGGCATTGAACTGCTGATCCGTGCTTTCTGCGAACCGGGCCAGGACGCAGTGCTGTTCTGTCCGCCGACTTACGGTATGTACAGCGTCAGCGCCGAAACCATCGGTGTGGAAACCCGCACGGTGGAAGCACGGGATGACTGGCAGTTGAATCTGCCGGCGATTGCCGACCAGTTAGACGGCGTGAAGGTGGTGTACGTTTGTAGCCCGAACAACCCTACCGGCAATATCGTCAACCCGGATGACATCCGCCAGCTGCTGGAGATGACCCGCGATAAAGCGCTGGTGGTTGCCGATGAGGCCTATATTGAGTTTTGCCCACAGGCGACACTGACCGGCTGGCTGAAAGAGTATCCTCACCTGGTGATCCTGCGTACGCTCTCCAAAGCTTTTGCGCTGGCCGGTTTACGCTGTGGCTTTACGCTGGCGAACGCCGAAGTTATCGCGCTGCTGATGAAAGTGATTGCTCCCTATCCGCTCTCCACGCCGGTTGCAGACATCGCCGCCCAGGCCTTGAGCGAACAAGGTGTGGCTCTGATGAAGCAGCACGTCAGCGAACTGGTCGCCACCCGCGCTATGCTGGTTGCCGCTTTGCAGGACGCTGCCTGTGTGGAGCAGGTTTTCCCCAGCGAGACTAACTATGTTCTTGCCCGCTTTACCGCCTCCAGCCAGGTCTTTAAAACGCTGTGGGATCGGGGCATTATTCTGCGTGACCAGAACAAACAGCCGGGGCTGTCAGGATGCCTGCGCATCTCTGTCGGCACCCGTGAAGAGTGTGACCGCGTAATCTCCGCGCTGAAAAACTTACCCGGCGCGTCCGACCCCAGGGAGCAAGCATGAGCCAGAAAGTCCTTTTTATCGATCGTGACGGTACGATTATCTCTGAGCCACCGGAAGATTTTCAGGTGGACCGTATGGACAAGCTGGCGTTCGAGCCGGATGTCATCCCTGCGCTGCTCTCCCTGCAACGGGCGGGCTATAAGCTGGTGATGATCACCAACCAGGATGGCCTGGGTACCGACAGTTTCCCGCAGGCTGAGTTTGATGGCCCGCATAATCTGATGATGCAGATCCTGACTTCTCAGGGCGTGCAGTTTGATGATGTGCTGATCTGCCCCCATCTGCCTGCCGATAACTGCGACTGCCGTAAACCGAAAACCAAAATGGTTGAAGCCTGGCTGGCCGATGGCGCACTGGACGTGGCGAACAGCTATGTCATTGGTGACCGCACAACAGATGTGGTGCTGGCTAACAACATGGGGATTACCGGTCTGCACTATGCGCAGAACGGTCTGACCTGGCAGGCTATTGAGCAGCAGCTCACTAAACGCGATCGCCATGCTCTGGTTCAGCGCAATACCAAAGAGACCCAGGTCAGCGTTGAAGTCTGGCTGGATCGTGAAGGCAACAGCAAATTCAATACCGGCGTCGGCTTCTTCGATCATATGCTGGATCAGATCGCCACGCACGGCGGTTTCCGCATGAACATCGAGGTCAAAGGCGATCTCTACATTGACGATCACCACACCGTGGAAGATACCGGTCTGGCACTGGGCGAAGCGCTGCTGAAAGCGCTGGGCGACAAACGCGGCATTGGCCGGTTTGGCTTTGTGCTGCCGATGGACGAATGCCTGGCGCGCTGCGCGCTGGATATCTCTGGCCGTCCGCACCTCGAATACAAAGCCGAGTTCAGCTATCAGCGCGTGGGCGATCTGAGCACTGAAATGGTCGAGCACTTCTTCAGTTCGCTCTCTTACACCATGGCCAGTACGCTGCATCTGAAAACCAAAGGCAAAAACGACCATCACCGCGTTGAGAGCCTGTTCAAAGCCTTTGGCCGTACGCTGCGCCAGGCAATCCGCGTTGAGGGCAATACCCTGCCCAGCTCAAAAGGAGTGCTGTAATGAACGTGGTCATCCTGGATACGGGCTGTGCCAACCTCTCTTCGGTAAAATGGGCGATACAACGCCTGGGTTACGAGCCGGTGGTGAGCCGCGATGCTGATACGGTATTGCAGGCAGACAAGCTGCTGCTGCCAGGGGTGGGAACCGCACAGGCGGCGATGGATCAACTGCGTGAACGCGAACTGATCGAACTGATCAAAGCCTGCACCCAGCCCGTGCTGGGGATCTGCCTGGGTATGCAGTTACTGGGATCGGAGAGCGATGAAAGCGGCGGGATCAAAACGCTGGGCATTGTGGAATATCCGGTACAGAAGATGACGGATGTCGGCCTGCCTTTGCCCCATATGGGCTGGAATCAGATCACCGCCCAGGCTGGCAATCACCTGTTCCGTGGCATTCCTGATGGTTCGTACTTCTACTTCGTGCACGGCTATGCGATGCCGGTGAATGAATACACCATTGCACAGTGCAGTTATGGCGAAGCCTTTACGGCTGCCGTGCAGAAAGAGAATTTCTTCGGCGTGCAGTTCCACCCGGAGCGTTCCGGTGCGGCTGGTGCGCAGTTGTTGAAAAACTTCCTGGAGATGTAACGGGCATGATTATCCCCGCATTAGATTTGATTGAAGGCAAAGTGGTTCGTCTGCATCAGGGTGACTACGGCCAGCAACGTGATTACGGTAGCGATCCGCTGCCCCGCCTGCAGGATTATGAAGTTCAGGGCGCGGAAGTGCTGCACCTGGTTGATCTCACCGGCGCGAAAGACCCCGCAGCCCGCCAGATCCCGCTGCTGACGAAATTGCTGGCTGGCGTCAACGTACCGGTTCAGGTGGGTGGCGGTATCCGTACCCGTCAGGATGTGGAAGCGTTACTGGCCGCAGGCGCAACCCGCGTTGTGGTGGGTTCCACGGCGGTAAAAGATCCTGCCGAAGTGAAAAGCTGGTTTGAGCAGTACGGCCCGGAAGCCATTGTGCTGGCGCTGGATGTCCGTATTGATGCCAACAACCGTAAGGAAGTGGCGATCAGCGGCTGGCAGGAAGCCGCAGGCGTGACGCTTGAAGAAGTGATTGAGCAGTTTCTGCCTGTAGGCCTGAAGCATGTGCTTTGCACCGATATTTCCCGCGATGGGACGCTCAGCGGCTCCAACGTTGAGCTCTATCGTGAAGTATCGGCCCGCTTCCCCACCATTGCGTTCCAGTCCTCTGGCGGCATAGGTTCGCTGGACGACGTTGCCGCGCTGAACGGCAGCGGTGCCAAAGGCGTGATTGTCGGACGCGCCCTACTGGAAGGTAAATTCACCGTTAAAGAGGCTATCTCATGCTGGCAAAAAGGATAATCCCCTGCCTGGACGTCCGTGACGGTCAGGTGGTTAAAGGCGTGCAGTTTCGCAATCATGAAATTATTGGCGACATCGTGCCGCTGGCGCAGCGCTACGCTCAGGAAGGGGCTGATGAGCTGGTCTTTTACGATATTACCGCTTCATCCGATGGCCGCGTGGTCGATAAAAGCTGGGTCTCCCGTGTGGCAGAAGTGATTGATATCCCTTTCTGCGTGGCTGGCGGCATTAAGTCGGTTGAAGAAGCCGCGCAGATTCTCTCTTTCGGTGCGGATAAAATTTCCATCAACTCCCCTGCTCTGGCCGATCCAGAGTTAATCACTCGTCTGGCCGATCGCTTTGGCGTGCAGTGCATCGTGGTGGGGATTGATACCTGGTATGACAGCGAAACCGGCAAATATCACGTCAATCAGTACACCGGCGATGAGAGCCGTACCAAAGTCACCACCTGGGAAACCCTGGAGTGGGTGCAGGAAGTTCAGAAGCGCGGTGCCGGTGAAATTGTCCTGAATATGATGAATCAGGACGGCGTGCGTAACGGATACGACCTGACCCAACTGCAGAAGGTACGTGAAGTCTGTAAAGTGCCGTTAATCGCTTCTGGTGGTGCAGGCACTATGGAGCACTTCCATGAGGCCTTCCGCGATGCGGATGTCGATGGTGCGCTGGCGGCTTCGGTGTTCCATAAGCAAATCATTAATATCGGTGAGCTGAAAACGTTCCTGATACAAAAAGGTGTGGAGATCCGCGCGTGTTAACAGAACAACAACTGGCCCAACTGGATTGGGCAAAAACGGAAGGCATGATGCCTGCCATCGTCCAGCATGCCGTCTCTGGCGAAGTGTTGATGCATGGCTATATGAACCAGGCAGCGCTGACTAAAACGCTGGAAACTGGCAAGGTGACATTCTGGTCCCGCACCAAACAGCGTCTGTGGACCAAAGGGGAATCTTCTGAGCATTTCCTCAACGTCGTCAGCATTACTCCGGATTGTGACAACGATACGTTGCTGATCCTGGCTAATCCGGTCGGCCCTACCTGCCATCTGGGCACCTCAAGCTGCTTCTCACCGGCCGCGCCAGACTGGACATTCCTGTACCAGCTGGAGCAACTGCTGGCAGAGCGTAAGCACGCCGATCCGAAAAGCTCCTACACGGCCAGCCTGTACGCCAGTGGTACCAAGCGTATTGCGCAGAAAGTGGGTGAAGAAGGTGTGGAAACCGCACTGGCGGCCACCGTTAACGATCGTGAAGAGCTGACCAACGAAGCTTCCGACCTGATTTATCACCTGCTGGTGCTGTTGCAGGATCAGGATCTGAACCTGAGTACAATTATCAATAACCTTCGCGAACGTCATAAATAAGTTTCTTACTGTGTCAGAGGGCCGGGAAACCGGCCTTTTTACTGCTACATTAAATATGTGTATACCCTTTCCCTCTCTCTCTCGTAATTCTAGGTTCCCGCTTTCCGAGCTGATAACCGCTTCGCTTTGTACTGAGTGAGATTTGCTAGTACGGGATGCTGGACACACGGTTAGCGAGGAACAATGCTATCAGGGATGGGAATTAGTAGGTTTCCTGAACCTGAGGGATTTTGGCCGTAAAAAAGGCTTCCATGGGAAGCCTTTATTGTTTTCAAGTATTCAGTTGAAGAGTTGAAGCAATGCTAGAAAACCTTAATCAGACTAATGTTTTTCGACGATAGTTTTGTGACATATTGCGGGCAATCACAATAAATGCGCCCACTATTCCACCGAGGACAATAGCTAACGCAACAGTTATCACTTTTTTAGGGCTGTCACGCTTTATAGGAAGATCAGGTTTCATTATAAATTGGAAGTTCTGTATTCTCGCAAAATCTATTCTGAGCTTGGTCAATGCCAGGAGTGTTCTTTGTGTTTCATAATAATAAGCATTAAGATCTAATGGTTTAGTGCTTTCATTAGTTATCATCGAGGTCAATGCCGATGTCCCTAACAGATAAAGGGTATCATCTGAAAGGAATTCAGCCTGACTTAAATTGGTTGAGGATATTTTTGCTGAATCTGCAATTTTTAAAGCTTGCTTAATAACTTCAATCCGATGATCTTTTTTATCCTGAGCGATTTTTTCTTGTCCAGCCAGTGATTCTTTCAGCCCATTTATTTTTACAAAAATATTGTTTCTCATATCAACAGCCAGATCATCAGCAACTTCAGTATTTAGCTGATTAATATAATGAGTTAACTGTTGCTGAGCCTCTTTGGCTGATGGTGCTGTGAAACTGATGCCAAGAGGATCATCTCTCCCCTTATTAATTTGGTTTACTTTAAGATCCAATGGTTCTTCCAGATTTTGTAGAGTGCCGGAAAGGGCATATGCAGAAGCAATATATCGACCGAATATCTGCCTTTGTAAATCAGGAAGAGTTACTTTATCCTCAATATTTTGTGTGTAAAGTATAGACAAAGCATTATTATAAGTTGCTACCTGGCCGGCTGCAGGTTGAGAAATTATCGTCTCAGATGTCCATTTCTCCTTAGCAAAAAGCAAATACAAAGCAGCTATAATTAAAGCAACTAAAATTGAAATAATAATTGTTTTTCTCCCATTCCAGATTTGATACACCACATCAAGAAGATCTAATTCCCCTTCTTTAGTGCTATTTCCAGAATGAAGCGACGTAGTACTTCCTGCGCGAATGGATTGATTCTCATTGCTCATAAATTATATTGACTCTTAAAGATGATACAGGAAAATATGTGAGATGATTTATAATGTTACAGAAAAGAGATATCTATAATAACCATGTATTATCAAACCTTCCGTCGAAGACGGAAGGTTTTTTTCTTACTTAGTCCATCCACTCGGTGTGGAACACTCCTTCTTTATCAGTACGCTTATAAGTATGCGCACCAAAGTAATCGCGCTGTGCCTGAATCAGGTTCGCTGGCAGTACGGCAGAACGGTAGCTGTCGTAATAGGCAATGGCAGCGGAGAAGGTAGGCGTTGGGATACCGTTCTGAACAGCGTAAGCCACCACGTCACGCAGTGCCTGCTGATATTCATCAGCGATGTTTTTGAAGTACGGTGCCAGTAACAGGTTAGCAATTTCTGCATTGTCAGCATAAGCATCGGTAATTTTCTGCAGGAACTGAGCACGGATGATACAACCAGCACGGAAGATTTTAGCAATCTCACCGTAATGCAGATCCCATTTGTTCTCATCAGAAGCGGCTTTCAGCTGAGAAAAACCTTGTGCATAAGATACGATTTTACCCAGATACAGGGCACGACGTACCTTTTCAACGAACTCGGCTTTATCACCAGTAATGGTCTGCACTGCAGGACCGCTCAGCACTTTAGAAGCTGCTACACGCTGTGTTTTAAGAGAGGACAGGTAACGGGCAAATACAGATTCTGTAATCAGTGACAGTGGCTCACCAAGATCCAGAGAGCTCTGACTGGTCCACTTACCAGTACCCTTATTAGCCGCTTCATCCAGGATCACATCGACAAGATATTTACCGTCTTCATCTTTCTTAGTGAAGATATCTTTAGTGATGTCGATCAGGTAGCTGCTCAACTCACCTTCGTTCCACTCGCTGAAGGTTTTAGCCAAGTCGTCATTACTAAGGTTCAGAGCGTTTTTCAGTAAGGAGTAAGCTTCTGCAATAAGCTGCATATCGCCATACTCAATACCGTTATGCACCATCTTCACATAGTGACCAGCACCATCCGGACCCATGTAAGCAACACAGGCTTCGCCTTCAGCACGTGCAGCAATCTCAGTAAGGATAGGCGCAACCAGTTCGTAAGCTTCTTTCTGGCCACCAGGCATGATTGACGGCCCCTTCAAAGCGCCCTCTTCACCACCGGAAACACCGGTACCAATGAAGTTGAAACCTTGCTCAGACAATTCACGGTTACGACGAATAGTGTCTTTGTAGAAAGTGTTACCGCCATCGATCAGAATATCGCCTTTATCCAGGTGTGGAGTAAGTGACGCAATAGTTTTATCGGTTGCTTCACCGGCCTGAACCATCAGAAGGATACGACGAGGTTTCTCAAGTGAATCAACAAACTCTTCGATAGAGTAATGCGGAGCCAGTTTTTTCCCTGGATTCTCAGCTACGACTTCATCGGTTTTTTCACGCGAGCGATTGAAGATAGAAACTGTGTAGCCACGGCTCTCAATGTTGAGTGCCAGATTACGGCCCATGACAGCCATACCTACAACGCCGATCTGTTGCTTGGACATACCTACTCCTGTCTACGTGATGTTTCCTGCAGCTTTGTGACTGCGGTCAATGTTCTAAACATGTTAACTCAAGTTTATGTGATGAAGGTAGTGATTGGTGCGATAGTTTAAATAATTTTGTAGCTAAAAAATAAGCAATTCATGTAAAAGGTCACTTTATTTTTAGGTTGGTAACATTACTACCATTATAAAATATAAAAAGTATGCTTCACAAAATTAGCTTTATTTTACTTTCTAAATGTCGCCCGCCATGCATAAAACATAAAGCAATATGCTGAATAAGCGATTGAAAGCCCTTCAATACTTCGGTAAATTTCCCATTGCCTTTTGGCCTTCTTAAATTTATTTCTTGATATGGAGTTTGGAACTATACGGTATTTTGTGAGCACTTTATTAAGTGGGTATGCTATAGCACCATTTCTTAATAACTTTAACCATAATCCATAATCCTGACCGGTGCGAATCAAAGGCATTGATAAATCAGTAAAGGCTGAGCGACGAAGCATAACAGTAGAGCAACCAAGAGTAGCTTTTTTCTTTAACATGTCATGATAACTTAACGGCGCAATTTGATTTTTATCAACAATTTTATTTAATGGGTGCCCATCCAATGTAATAAGTTGGTAAGAAGTAAAAGAAAAATTGATATCATTACCCATGAAGTTAATTTGATCCTTTAATTTCGTAGGCTCCCATAAATCATCGCTATCCAGAAAAGCTATAAATGTACCCATGGCTCTACTTAAAGAGTTATTCCTTGAAACTGCTGCCCCTGAATTTGTTTTATTTCTGTAAACTTTAATTCGATCATCATTCTTAGATAAATCAATAAGGGCCTCATATGTACCATCAGTAGAGTGGTCATCTGTAACTAACAGCTCCCAATTTTTGATTGATTGGGACTGGATGGATTCAATAGTTTGTTGAATTGTTTCTAAAGAATTATACGTTGGCATAACGATTGAAATCAGATGTCCCATAATCACTTTTAAACCTCTACTTACTTAAAAATAATAAAATATCTAAGGCAACTTTCTTTTTATTAAAGAACTCTTTAACTCTTTCTTTCTTAACATTTAAAGGCAATAATGATTTAGATTCAGGCAATATTTTAGCTATGAGGGATGATAATTCATTAATTGCAGTAGTGCGACTTTTTGAGGGATCAGAAAAACCTAATTGTATTTGTTCTTTAAAGTACTTCCCGATAATTTCACGAGGTCCAAAGTCGCATTTTGAGAAGATTATATCACACCCTAAATACAGCCCCTCCAGCACAACTAAACCAAACCCTTCGGCATAAGAAGGTACAACCAGGTAGCGAGCTCTTTGCATGAATTCATATGGATTGGTAGATGAACCGATGAATTCAATATGTTCAGATAGACCTGAAGATGATACATGCATTTCAAGTGACTTCCTTTCAGTTCCATCACCTACAATAACTGCATTAACATCATGTTCAATAATGAATTGTTTCATTTCACAAAGTGCGTCAATTAGTATATCGCATCCTTTTACTTTACTTAATCGCCCGACAAACAGAATATCTATATCTTTATATATGTCCTCATTACAACCTTCCGTTCCTCTAATTCTACTATCTATCTCAGAGTGATCGATAAAGTTGCTGATAACGCGTGAATTTTTGATGCCATACATATTATATAAATCGTCTTTTATACCTTCAGTTACACAAAAAACTTTAGCTTTTATAATACTAATGAACTTATAAGTTAGATATATAACAATTCTATTTAAAAAATTCCTTTTCTTAAATGCAGCCTTAGGTGCTGTGTGTACTGAAGCAGTAAAAAGAGTATTAGTAAAATAGCAAACTAGTGAGCAAATTAGATTGGCTCTTTCTAAATAACTTATGCAGGCATTTATATCATAAAGCTTAAAAACTTGAGATAAATTGCTAAATTTATTTTTTTTGTTCAAAAAAACAATTTTTAAGTTTAATGGTAAATCAATTTTACTATCATTTGAAAGGGATATAACGATAACATTTTCACCCATCTGTTGAAGGGAAAGTGCTGTATCCAGAGCTAGCCTTTCAGCTCCCCCTATCGTTAGCGTAGGAATTACAATCGCAATATTCATCAGATAACCAATATGTTATTAAAATATTATTTGAATCCGTTCATCATAGTGTCTTCAAACTTTTCTTTAGTAACTCTTTTCAATATAAAAGCATCATTCAATAGTGAAAAAGTGAAACTGATATTTTCACTTAAAGGCATCTTACTGATTTTCTTATTATTAATCAGAACCTTCAAAGTCGAAGGAATTAACCATATATACCACTTAATACCCAAATGTTTTCTTATATTTATATATCGGTTCAGGTAATGGATATAAGATTTATTAATTAACCTTCTTTGATCACCAGCAAGACTTGCACCGACCTTGTGATAAATAATAGATGCAGGCTCACATATCATTTTCAATTTTCTTTCTTTCATTCTGAGAGATAAATCAATATCTTCTTCACCAAAAAAGAAATCTTCAGTGAACATACCTATTTCTATGAAGCTGTTAACTTTAAATAATAGGCAGCAACCCGTAGCAAAAGTAATGTCGAATGTACCTGATGAAAAGTTTACATGTTCGCCATTAACATTAGAGAAGAAATATTTACGTTTACCATACTTATTAATGTCCCCTCCACAGTTCCAAATAATTTCTTTATTAGAATAAAATCTAATTTGAGGAATCACTGCGGTCGCAACGTCTAATTTTTTTATAAGTAATTCTAAAAAATCGGGTTCTACAACAGTATCATTATTCAGAAAAAGCACGCTTTCGTAACCGCAATAACTTGAGAACTCTGCTCCTAAGTTACAACCTTTTGCGAAGCCATGATTAATAGTAGAATGGAATACGTAGTAATTACTTTTATTGGCGTAAAAAGTACTTATTAAGTCAATATTATAATTTTTAATAATATTATCTGGATAAGTAATATTTAATTTATTTTCAAAAGCCTGTTTATTTAATCCATCTATAAGTGTTTTATATTGCTCTGCACTAGAGCTGTTATCAATAATCAAAACATCAAAGTTACCTTCTGACTGCATTAAGCTTTCGCAACAGGAAAGTGTATCAGATGATCCATTCCAATTTAAAATAACAATTAAGCATTTTTCCCTAAACATTTCTTTTGCATTCATAGCATAAATCTCACACGAGGCTAAAATCTAATAATTTTAAGCAAACCACACAAAAATAAGCTACTACCCATATCGTTAACATACTTAACATTATTTTTTTTTGGTGTATTTTCAAGCATAGAGCCGGAAGCGAAAAAATCATAGATACTCCCAGCAATTCGAATGCCCTTGATGCCAATACTGGAACTGAAGAGCATAAATAAAATAGCGTCAACATCAAACTCATTATCTTATAAAAAATGATATGGTTATGTTCTTTGTGCTCCATTTTAAGCATCACTATTGTATAAAGCATAAATATGCTTAATACGAACAACGTTGACTTGCTGAAAATATTTATATTATCAAAACGGCCATATAGTTCAAGATTAATTATATAGTTTACTGCTTTGGGCCCTAAAGGCGCAGGGAAAAAGCTAAAGAGTTTTATTAAAATCGGATGCATATCTCCGATTAAAATCACTGAAGCTAAAGTTATAAACGGGAGAAGGAAATAAAAGTAAATGGATATTTTTTTGTTTTTTAGAAAAATCAAAGGTAATAGGAGGAAAGCGCTGTAATGAAAAAATATTGCTAAGCTAATCTTAATTACATACCTTTTATTACTTCCTGTTATAAGATCAGGTATTGCTAATAAGAAAAATGCTGCGGCAACGCCAACTCTTATTTGAGTCATATCATGAAGAATAAAATACATTCCAATGTAAATCATTAATGACATTAATGGCAGGTCGGCATATCGATAAATACAATATGACTTTAATGTAATTGCCGAAATTGCGTACATCAGAAATAAAGCGGTAACATCTTTATTAAAAAGAACTTCAGTTAACTCTGAAAATAAAATAAATGCTGGCTCTTTTATTTCATACTCATTATTGAAAAATGCATTTAATGCACTTTCATATGCATATGAATCATTGTCAATACCAACAGGCCTGAATCCAGCAATCAAAATCATAGCAATACACGTAATAATAAAAATAATTAGTGTGTATACATTTTTTTTGGTCTTATTCATTTAGAAACTCATGGTATGATTTAAAATCACTCATAGTAAAACACCTCCTCTAAAAAACATTGAAAATAATCAAAAATCAATTATTCTTTATCTGTTATTTATTTTTTTGCTTATAAATATAAGTATAAAACAATCAACTGTTACTCGCAGAGTCCATGCAATAGCAGCACCCATAACGCCCCAGTGATTAATAAATGAATATAATACCATCAGGTACGGAAATAATTCACACAAATGTATAATGGCTGTTACTTTTGACAAACCAGCAGCTTGTATGCTTGAAAATGGAATCTGCGCAACTGCATTAAACAAGAAACCAATTAATAATATCTTTAGAATGTTACCAGCCAATCCTGAATAAGCTTGTCCCATCCATAAAGTCATTATTTCATTCGAGTAAACAATACCGAGTAAAGTAACAGGTAGTACAGCTATTACCATAAGTATAAGAGCAATTTTCTCTTGTTTCTGCTTCTCTTCTTTTGCATACATACCACATAATCGAGGAAAGACTGCCCTCGATAAAGCGCCGGGGAAAATAGTTAATCTTTGAACACCTTCCGCGGGAGCTGTATAGTATGCAACGTGAGATGCTCCCATCATATGAGCAATAATAAACCTGTCAAAATATGCCATCAGGGGGCTAATTATATTACTTACAGTAATCCATCCACCGTATTTCATTAATCTTAATGCCGTTGTCCGATTAACTATAAATCCTGATGAAATTACATAGTTCTTACAAACATAAAATGTAGTTGCTACAGACAGAAAGCGGGCAAAAACAAGTCCTAAAACAGCATATGATAACGAAGAGTTGAAAAAAACAAACAGAGCTGGCATACCGGCAATGAATGAACTATTAAAAGACTTGACGAGATTTACTTTTTTGAACTCTTCTTTACCCTCCAATATAGCAAGCCATACTTGATTCAAAAGGAAAAAAGGTAACGATAAAGAAATCAATGAAATAGCTTTGTGAGTTTCGTTGTAATAACGCTCATCCACATTGAGTAAGGATACTATATTATCTCCAAGTAAGTATATAGTCATACCCCCCAAAAATCCTAAACACAACAAGATCAGCGAAGAGTTTGCAATAATTTTGTTTCTTTCTTCTATATTATTCTTATGTATTGAAATCTCTCTGATTACCGCTCTGGTAAGGCCTGCGTCAAATATGCTTGCATAACCAATTACAGCCACAGCCAGAGTAAACAGACCAAACCGTTCCGGTCCCAAACTCCTTGCAAGTAAGCCTAATGAAGGAATTGCAATCATTGAAGGTATTATATAACCACTTAGGTTCCAAATAGTGTTTTTTATTAAACTCACGAGAAGATCAACCTTAAATTTCTGATAACTTATTCCCCAGTTTATCTTTCTCGGAAACGATAATTTCCCCGAGATTAGGCCAGCTGATATCTAAATCTCCATCATCCCATTGCAAACATCTTTCACTTACTGGATTATAAAATTCATTTGTTTTATATAAAAACTCTGCTGTATCACTTAATGTGATAAATCCATGGGCAAACCCTTCGGGGATCCACATTTGTTTCTTATTTTCTGATGAAAGCTCGATTCCAACCCATTTTGCAAAAGTATCAGATCCTTTACGTATATCCACAGCAACGTCAAAAACGGCACCCTGAGTACATCTAACCAATTTGCCTTGTGCGTGAGGTGCGACCTGATAATGCAGCCCCCTTAAAACCCCTTTAGAGGATTTAGAATGATTATCCTGCACAAAATCAATGTTACGGCCTATTGCTTCTTCAAATATTTTCTTATTAAAACTTTCAAAGAAAAAACCTCGCTTGTCGCCATATACAGTAGGTTCGAAAATCATAACGTCAGGAATTGAGGTTTTAGTTATTTTCATATTAAAACTGTCCTTTGATCATTTTTAACAAGTATTGCCCATAAGCATTTTTAGAGAGTGGTGCTGCAAGCTTTTTAACCTGCTCAGCATCGATGAAACCTTTTCGATAGGCAATTTCTTCAGGACAAGAGACTTTAAGGCCCTGACGTTCTTCAATAGTCTGGATAAAGTTACTTGCCTCAATCAGGCTGTGGTGGGTTCCGGTATCAAGCCAGGCATAACCACGACCCATCATCGCTACAGAGAGCGTACCCTTTTCCATATAGAGACGATTGATATCGGTGATTTCTAATTCGCCGCGATGCGAAGGTTTTAGGTTCTTCGCCATCTCAATCACGCTGTTGTCATAAAAATATAACCCGGTAACGGCATAATTACTTTTAGGCTCCAGCGGTTTCTCTTCTAAAGATACAGCAATGCCTTCTTTGTCGAATTCCACAACGCCATAACGCTCAGGGTCATTGACATGGTAAGCAAATACTGTCGCGCCGGAAGTCTGGCTGACGGCTGCTTCCAGTTGTTTAGGCAGATCATGACCATAGAAAATATTGTCGCCCAGCACCAAAGCACAACTGTCTTCACCCAAGAACTCTTCGCCAATAATAAATGCCTGAGCTAAACCGTCCGGACTCTCCTGCACTTTATATTGCAGGTTCAGTCCCCACTGGCTGCCATCACCGAGCAATTGCTCAAAGCGAGGCGTATCCTGCGGCGTGCTGATAATCAGAATATCGCGGATCCCCGCCAGCATCAGCGTGCTGATCGGGTAATAGATCATTGGCTTGTCATAGATAGGGAGCAGTTGTTTGCTGACAGCCATGGTCACCGGGTAAAGACGTGTACCGGAGCCACCGGCCAGAATAATTCCTTTGCGCTTCATCATTTCTCTCTATTTTAATCTGATTATTCAGGCATAAGTTGCGGGGTTCAGATTGCTTTAAAGGCAATTAACTCATCCAGCATCCGCTTAACACCCTGCTGCCATACCGGTAGCGTCAGCGCAAAGGTGTGCTGGAATTTTTGCGTATTCAGCCTTGAATTCAGCGGGCGCTTAGCAGGTGTTGGATAGCTACTGGTCGGGATCGGATGAGTTGCATTGAGCGCCAGTGGCACACCGGCTTTCTGAGCTTCTGCAAACACCAGGCAGGCGTAGTCATACCATGAAGTCGTACCCGATGCAGCCAGATGGTATACCCCAGCGACATCATTGTTATTGCAGGCTGTGACTATGGCGTGAGCGGTACAGTCAGCCAATAATTCGGCACTGGTTGGCGCGCCCTGCTGATCGCTAATTACCGACAATTCGCTGCGCTCTTTAGCAAGCCGCAACATCGTTTTAGCAAAGTTATTGCCTTTACTGGCATAAACCCAACTGGTGCGGAAGATTAAGTGCTTTTCACAATAACGCTGAATAGCTTCTTCTCCGGCCAGTTTGCTTTCGCCGTAGACATTCAAAGGGGCAGTAGCATCAGTTTCCAACCAGGCGTCGCTTCCGGTTCCAGGGAAAACATAGTCTGTAGAGTAATGAATTAACCAGGCACCGAGTTGCTGAGCTTCTTTGGCGACAGCTTCAACAGCGATGGCATTAATCTGCTGTGCCAAATCACTCTCTGATTCTGCTTTATCCACAGCGGTATAAGCTGAGGCATTTACGATGACATCCGGACGCAGGCTACGCACCGTTTCAATGATACCGGCAGTGTTACTGAAATCACCGCAATAGTCGGTGGAATGGGTAGCCAGAGCGGTAACATGGCCCAGAGGGGCCAGAGCACGTTGCAATTCCCAGCCTACCTGACCATTTTTACCAAATAACAGGATATTCATGGTTTGCGACCAGTATAGTTTTGTTCAATCCATGACTGGTAAGCCCCACTTTTCACGTTGCTTACCCATTGGGTATTATCCAGATACCATTGAACGGTTTTGCGAATACCGCTTTCAAAGGTTTCCTGCGGCTTCCAGCCTAATTCTTTACTGATTTTATCTGCATCAATTGCATAACGGCGATCGTGGCCCGGACGGTCAGCAACGTAGGCAATCTGTTCACGGTAGCTCTGATCTTTCGGCACGATCTCATCCAGCAGGTCACAGATAGTCTGCACAACCTCCAGATTTTGTTTCTCGTTATGCCCACCAATATTGTAAGTCTCGCCAGTCTGACCTTTGGTCAGAACGGTATAAAGTGCGCGGGCATGGTCTTCAACATAGAGCCAGTCACGGATTTGATCCCCTTTGCCATACACCGGCAGGGTTTTGCCATCCAATGCGTTCAGAATCACCAGAGGTATCAGCTTTTCCGGGAAGTGGTACGGGCCATAGTTATTGGAGCAGTTCGTTACCAGCGTCGGGAATCCATAGGTGCGTAACCAGGCACGAACCAGGTGGTCACTTGATGCTTTTGACGCTGAGTAAGGACTGCTTGGGGCGTAAGGGGTAGTTTCAGTAAACAGCGTTAATGCCGTCTGATCTTCTACTTCATCCGGATGCGGCAGATCACCGTACACTTCATCCGTAGAAATATGATGGAAGCGGAAAGCCGCCTTGCGCTCTCCCTCCAGACTATTCCAGTAACCACGTGCGGCTTCTAGCAGCACATAAGTGCCGACAATATTGGTTTCAATAAAGTCGGCTGGTCCCGTAATAGAGCGATCCACATGGCTTTCTGCAGCCAGATGCATAACGGCGTCTGGCTGATGCTGTGCAAACACAGCAGTCATGGCAGCCGGATCGCAGATATCTGCCTGTACGAAGGCGTAACGCGAATCACCACTGACGTCTGCCAGGGACTCCAGATTGCCAGCATAAGTGAGTTTATCAACGTTGATTACGCTGTCAGAGGTTTGAGAAATAATATGACGCACCACAGCAGAACCTATAAATCCTGCCCCGCCAGTTACCAGAATTTTCACGCAGTGTTTCTCTCTTTATCATTTTGAGGAAAGTTATTCCACGCTACCGCCCCTGGCTATCGCTACCAGTCGCGTTGAATAACTCATGCTACTTTTAACTGCCTGCTTCACCGCTTAAGAAAACTGAAGTAAAGCTAACTTAAGCGCACAGAAGGATATCAAAATCCGTCCTGATTCTCATACTTACCTGACATCGAAACAAGATTTTCGACGGAATATTTGTCTTGTGCTGGGGGGTTGGTCATATTTTATGCATCAGATAAATGCAAAAAACTCCCCTGAGGGAGTTTAGTAGAAAAGCGGTCAGCATGAATACTTAACGGTAGCCGTTAGGATTCTTACTCTGCCAGTTCCAGGTATCGCGCATCATCTCATCGATACCACGGGAAACACGCCAGTCCAGCTCGTTATCGGCCAGTGAAGCATCGGCCCAGAACGCGGCCAGGTCGCCGTCACGACGTGGGGAGATCTGGTAAGGGATTTCACGGCCAGCGGCTTTCTCAAACGCCTTGACCATCTCCAGTACCGAGTACCCTACTCCAGCGCCCAGGTTATAAGCTTTATAACCGCTAACAGCGTCGATATGGTCCAGCGCCTTCAGGTGGCCTTCGGCTAAATCCATCACGTGAATATAGTCGCGCTCGCCGGTGCCGTCTTTGGTTGGGTAATCGCCACCAAAGATGCCCAGCTTCTCCAGACGACCAATCGCAACCTGAGCAATATAGGGCAGCAGGTTGTTAGGAATGCCGTTAGGATCTTCACCAATCTGGCCGGACTCATGTGCGCCAACCGGATTGAAGTAACGCAGGGCGATGGTTTTGAAGTCCGGGTTTGCTTTGGCGTAGTCGCGCAGGATGAACTCAACCATCAGCTTTGATGTGCCGTAAGGGCTGGTTGTGCCGCCAATTGGCGTGGTTTCCACATAGGGAACCGGTGCATCAGCGCCGTAAACGGTAGCGGATGAACTGAAGATAAATTTGTTCACGCCCGCTGCACGCATCTCTTCAAGCAGCACCAGCGTTCCGGTGACATTATTCTGGTAATACTCCAGCGGCATACGGGTGGACTCCCCTACCGCCTTAAGACCAGCAAAATGAATGACCGCTGAGATTTCGTGCTGCGCAAACAGATCGCGCAGACAGGCACGATCCAGGATATCGCCTTCGCAAAACGTCGCCGTCTTCCCTGCCAGTTTCTCTACCCGGTTGACAGATTCACGTGAAGCATTGCTCAGGTTATCCAGTATGACAACGTCGTCGCCGCGCTCAAGAAGCGTCAGCACCGTGTGGGAACCGATATAACCAGCTCCGCCCGTTACTAAAATAGCCATGTTGACTCCTTGCAACCACGCAGAGCGTGGCCACGTTCGGGTTGCGGATTATTTCGCCAGGATTTCTTTGATTGAGTCGCGGAACTCACGTCCCTGCGCGTTGTTTCTCAGACCCCAGGAAACGAAGGCTTTCATATAACCCAGTTTACGACCGCAGTCAAAGCTTGTACCGGAGAGCTGATGCGCATCCACAGGCTGTTTTTTAGCCAGGTTAGAGATGGCGTCGGTCAGCTGATAACGGCCCCAGGCACCTGGCTCCAGGTTTTCCAGTTCAGCCCAGATATCGGCAGAGAGCACGTAACGGCCCACGGCTGCCAGATCGGATTCCAGCGTCTGTGGATTTTCTGGTTTTTCAACGAAGTCGATAATCTGGCTTACCTGGCCTGGATTATCCATGGTTTCCTGCGTTTTGATCACAGAGTACTCAGACAGATCGGCTTCAGGCATATGGTGAACCAATACTTGGCTACGCTGCGTCTCTTCAAAACGGGCAACCATAGCGGCCAGGTTGTAACGCAGTGGATCAGCGGTAGAGTCATCCAGCAGGATGTCCGGCAATACCACGACAAAAGCTTCGTCGTGCAGCATTGGACGCGCGCACAGGATGGAGTTCGCCAGGCCCAGCGGCTGAGGCTGACGCACGTTCATAATGGTAACGCCCGGAGGGCAGATGGACTGGACTTCGCTGAGCAGCGAACGCTTAACGCGGGCTTCCAGCAGCGCTTCCAGTTCGTAAGAAGTGTCAAAATGGTTTTCAACCGCATTCTTGGACGCGTGGGTGACCAGAACAATTTCCTTGATGCCTGCTGCCACGCACTCATCGATGATGTACTGAATCATCGGCTTGTCGACAATGGGCAACATCTCTTTAGGAATGGCTTTTGTAGCAGGGAGCATATGCATACCCAGACCCGCAACGGGGATAACTGCTTTAAGCTTGGTCATATTTTTTCCATATAAATGAAGTAAAAAACGTTGAACGATTATGCATTAAAGAGATGATTCACAAGTATAATCTTAATCTGAAAATTAAGCAGTGACTGGTCTTAAATAGGGCTGCATTTTAAGAAATTCCGCCTGAAGCTGAAATAAAAAAGGCAACCGCCGAAGCGGTCACCTTGTTGTATTACTGCACCATTTCTGATTAAAGCCAGCCTGCGAACCATTCCGGCATAACAAATAAATTGAAATAGTTTACCAGCGCCATGATGCCGACAAACACGATGGAGACGGAAACCCATTGACGTGCATAAGGCAGGAACGGGATACCTATCACCGGCTTGATGAAGAACGGATGCGCAAAGGCCGAAATCAGAACCTGCGAAATCGACAGCGTGAGCGCCACATACCAGACGTTTGGATAGAGCCAGGTGGTTGCCAGTACCATCAGGACAATGACACTTGCCACTACATTCCAGTAGAACTCAACGTTGGTTCTTCCGTTAGCCTGCGAGATTGCGCCGGTCAGGCCGCCCATAGGGCGCAGCATACCGAACAGCAGCATCAGCGGGATCAGATGCGCCACCGCTTCATGTGCCGAACCGTAGAGTACGCGAACAATCACCGGAGAGAGGATACCGATCGAGAGATACATCAGGCTGCTGAACAACATAATAACCAGCGTGCCCTTCAGGAACAGCTTCTGCAACTGAGCAGGCTCATGCTGCTTTTCTGCAAAGCGAGGCAGCGCCAGACGGTTGATGACCGGCGTCACCAGTTTCAGTGGTTGCAGCACCAGTTCTTTAGCCAGCGAGTAGACACCCAGCATATCCGCGCCCATCACCTTGCCCACAATCAGTGAGTCAGCCTGAGTACGTAACTGATTAATTGTCTGCGAGCCGAGCTGATAAACGCCATATTTCATTGAGCTGAAGAAAGTCGCTTTATCGAACTCCAGCGTAGGCCGCCAGGATTTCTCACCAAACCAAATCATGCACAGAATGCGCATGGCGGCATTGGCAAATAATCCAAGAATAACGGCGGAAACATTTAAAGGAGAGAAATAAAGCAGTCCGACGGTTAAAGCAAAGGCCAGGAACTTGGTGATCATTTCTATTTTCGCCAGCAATACCATTCGCTTGGCTTTAATAAAATGCGCCTGATATTGCGACAGCGAACCCAGCACCAGAAAGTTCAGGCTGGTCAGCATAATCAGCCCGGTCAGTTGCGGCAGGTGATAGAAGTGCGCAATGGGCCAGGCGATGGCGATCAGCAGTAAACCGGTCAGCAGGCTGAGCAGAACGTTTACCCAGTAGATGGTGCTTTGCTCTTTACGGGTAATGTTCTGACGATGCACGATGTAGCTGCTCATCCCCATATCCTGCAGCACCATCGCCACCGCCAGGATGGCGTTGATGATGGCCAGGATACCCAGCTCATGCGTTTCAAGTTTACGCGCCAGCACGCCCAGCTGGACTACCTGTAGCACCGCCGCAAAGCAAGTGCCTCCAAACAGCCATGCGGCCTGGTTCTTCAAACTACTCACGCAAGACGCTCCAACAGTTGTGCCAGTTCCCGATAGGCTATGTGCTGATTAAATTCCGTTTCAACTTTCGCCCTGGCAGCCGACACTACCGGTGCCACATCCACATTCCCCTGCGCCAGCTTGAGTAAAATTTCACTTAAAGCTTTGGCATCCCCTTCTGGCGCGAGCCAGCCAGAGACATTGTTCTCAATCAGTTCGGGAATGCCGCTGTGGTCACTCGAGACTACCGGCAGGCCTACGGCCATCGCTTCCATCAGCGCGACAGGTATGCCTTCCATATCGCCATCAGCCGCAGTCAGCGAAGGCAGAAGGAAAATGTCCGCTTCATCCAGATAGCGTTTAATCTCTTCCTGCGGCTTGAAGCCAACCATCTTCACGCAATCTTCCAGGTTGGCAGTGCGGATGGTGTTACGCAGCTCCTCTTCCATATCACCGTTACCGATGATGGTGTATTCGAAAAAGGCGCCCTGCGCTTTAAGGTACTTACAGGCTTCCACCGCCACGCCCAGCCCTTTTTTCTCGGTGAGTCTGGCTACCGAGACAATACGCAGCGGGGCATGAAGTTCTTCGCGGACTTTCAGACTGAATTTTTCAGGTTCAATGCCCATACGGGTGACATGGATCTTCTCCGCCGGGCAGCCCATAGATATCAGCTTGTTTTCCCACAAATGGCTGATCGGCAGCAGCAGTTCGGTCTGCCGGAACAGGTTTTTATAATCCTGTTTGTGCTCGTCCAGAATATGGTGACGGGAGATATCCGCCCCGTGGAAAACGGTCGCCTGTTTCCCTTTCAACACGTTGAGTTCACGCAGCTTATTAGCCAGCGCCCCGGCATAGCCAAAGTGCACCAGGAAAACATCAGCCTCAAAAGTCTGTTTCGCATTGGCTACAATGGCCGGCAGCAGTAATTTGCTGGATTGATCGCCATAACGCAAAACGTTGAACGATTTGAGGGTGGTTTTACTCAGGATTTTCGGCAGCACGATCTGCAGGCGCTGTTTGAGTTTTTCACCGTTGGTCTTCTTCTCTTCTGGCAGAAGATAGTGCGTTTTCTCTGCCAGATTGTAACGGTCGAACGCACCATGACGGTTAACCAGGTCGCCAGGAAACACCGAGATGATCTCAACGTCATACCCACTGTCGATAAAATAGGTGACCTGATTCAGCACGAATGTTTCAGACGAGACCGGAAATCGCATTGTGAAAAAAGTTATTTTCATCGGTTCACCCTAAAATCTTGACGACATCTTCGGTGATTTTGTTCCCCAATACCCTCTCCAGCTCAACCGCGCTATCAACCTGTTGTTTCACAGCATCATAATTATCCAGGATACCATGCACTTTAGCGATCAGGCTGCCATCCATCAGGCTCTTCACATCCGTGGCCATCTCTGGCAGGCCGAGCTGGTTCATGACGCCGAGTGATTTGTGTTCATAATTGATCGCCACGGCTGGCGTTCCGAAGTTCATGGAAATGATCGCAGAGTGCAGACGAGTACCAATGGTTAAATGGCTTTGTGCCAACAGAATACCCAGTTCAAGGTCATTAAATTCATCCATGATGACGTGATACTTATCTTTCTGAACCACATGATCGCGCAGCGTCATCGCCACCATACGGTCATCTTTATCATAGCTGTCGATGCCGGTACAGGTAGACAGGGCGACTACCTGATACCCTCTGTCGATCATCGCATTGATCACCTTACCAAACGCCATCTCATATTCCTGCTGCGTAACCCCAAGACGCTTGTCGAAAGGAGCCAGTACACGCACGGTTATGGCGATAGTTTTTGTTGAGGCGATCAGATTCTGCCAGTGCATCAGGTTGTGGCTGGGTTCATCCACCGAACGGGCACGGACCAGGAAAGCGGTATCAGCTCCCTTCGCCACTTTTTCGGTGGTGATGTTGCCCTGCTTCATCATCTCCAGGCTGACGCTTTCGCGCAGCACCAGGCTGTTGACCCGTGCAAAGACAAAGTTAGCAATTTCATTGAATCTTGGTTTCTGGAATGGCCCAACGCTGTGACCAACCATGTAGACAGGCTTCTTCGCCAGCAGCGCACACAACGCGTGCTCAAACTGTAATGGACCATAGAGGTCAACAAAGAACGAGCCGCCGACCTGGATTACCGCATCGTACTGCTTCAGCTTATCGGTAAAGTCCTGCAGGTATTTGGGGATAGCAAAAGATTTGAAAATCCCCTTGCCGCTGATATGCGCCATCATAATTTTTGGCATCAGGCGACGTTTGACCTTATCAGTCAGCTTATTTTTTCCTTTTTTGGTCTCAAGAAAAAGTTCGTCCGGCAATATTTCCTGCTGCAGCAAATAGCCTGAGCTGGTCGGATAGCGGCTGATTACATCAATTTCCAGATCCTTCCTTGCGAGGTTAAGCGAATCAATAAGCCCGCGTAAAATAGCGCCATCACCACGATTACCACACGTATGATTGCCAACTAACAAAATCTTCATAAAAGCTCCAGAAATAAATTCTTGTAATTTTACAGGCTATCACTAACCATAAGTGGTTGTTTAATAAGTCTTATTGTTCAAAAAACCGCTGAACCCTCATCAATACTGCCTGAACCACCTAACTTCCCGCCGCGTTCCTCCCTGTCAGAAGTCCAGCCGGCGGGCATTCCCGGACAAAATTGTCCTTATCCTTTGAGATCGAAATAAGGCATCGCTACCTGTTTACCGTTAATAACCATTGAGATGTAGCCTGCGGCTTTACTGGTATCCACCTGTTCCGGTTTTAAAAGCCGTGATTCCAGTAACAGATCGCCCTGCTCATTCGCGCCAATTCCCGCTTTACCGTTATGCAGGGTAAAACGCTGTACGGCCCGGTGCGCGTCATCACCCGTTGGCGCACTGGCAAAATCCATCTTGCTGTCGAAACGGGCACATTTGCCGGTCAGGAAGCGGTCTTTTGCGGTGGTTTTCATCAACACACCGGCAGAAGCCATCCAGCCCGCCAGCTTAACGAAAACGCGCGTGTCCGTGTCGTGTGGCGTGACATACATCACATCCACAATCGGACTTGCCCCTTCGGCATGCCAGCTGGCCTCAAATTTATGCGTTTTACGCTGCAGACTGATGATCGCTTTGCCGCCGGTGGTCTTACCGTCCACCACTTTATCGAGCGGGCTTTTGTCCGTGCCGTTACTGAAGGAAGACTGGCCAAAAATCTCGATTTCCCAGTTATCGCCCACTTCCGGGGTATAAATGTTGCCGAGTTCGTACCATTTTTCCTGATTACTGCTGTTATTGATGCGGTAACGCGAGGTCAGGTAGTTGTATTTCATACTGCCATCGGCCGCGATGCCGTAGGATTCCACGCGGGTGGAGCCTCTCTCCCACGCGCTCAGCCACGGCTTGCCCTGCGAGGAGTTATCAATCGAGCTACCGGATTGCAGATTGGTCTGACGGGTGTTCAGACGCGTGTTGTGGGCAATCAGCGGGTTTTTACACCCTTCCAGGCTCATTGCATCCATGATCCACTGACCATTGGAGATGTTGCCCGGATGTTCGCAGTGTTCAATCCAGCCGTTATGGATCAGGGACTGACCGCAACGCTCCAGATTCAGTACCATTCCTTCAGTACAGTACTGCGCGTTAAAGTTAGAGAGTTCGATCGCCGTGCTGTGATCCCATTTGCCTTTCGGCCGGTTAGACCAGACGGATTTGATTACATCGCCGGTACAATGCGTGGCGTACCACTGATCGATTTTACAATCCAGCGTATCCATCAGGCTCAGCGAAGTGCCACCCAGGCGGGAGAAACGCAACGACGCGCCACGGAAGAACTGGCCGCCTTCACATTTATTGAGGAAAAAGCCCTGCTTGTTCGGCTGGCTGTCAGTTCTGCCGTTAACGATCAGGTTACTGACTTCCACCCAGCGGGTATTTACCTTAAAGATAAAATCAGACTGCCCGTCTGAAACAAGCGTGGTGGCCGGGAAATAGCCAAAGTTCACCATCGCGCCAGAGAGACGGAAGAAGCGGGTTTCCGCCGCTGAAAAATCACAGGCGCTGACAAAGAAAGTGCCCGCCGGGAACTGAATGCAGATCTGCTGATTGGCTTTCTGCGACCAGTTGTACATGGCTTTGATCGCCGGAGCCGTATCGGTTTTACCGTCGTCGATAGCGCCAAAATCAAACAGCGTCAGGCGATTGAAGTCTTCCACCACACGGCGCCAGTGGAAACCCTCACCGGCAAAGATAACGCCGCCGTCATCCGTCGCCGCCTCAAGCGTGCCGACAAACTCGCCGCCGCCCTCTTCCTGACCTTCATGCCAGCTGCTCAGCTTGACCTTGGCGCCGGTAAACAGCGGACGCGTTTTCCGCAGGTCATCCGCAGAGGCGATCTCACCGATCAGCTGATACCCGGCTGGCTGGGATAAACGCTGGCTGAAATTGCTGGCACCAGGACGCGTAACGTCAGCGATGTTAAACAACGCTTTGCCACTGTCATCCACGACTGCCATTGAGTGTGCAGGATTAGCAATCAGCGCCGCATTGTCGTCAATAAATTGCTGGAAATTGCCTTTATTAAGCGCAATCGGCTGCTCAATTTTCGACAATTTACCATTAGCATTTTTCAGGAACACATCGATCAGGTTGCCTGCCTGAGTGGGATCTGTTCCGGCCTTGCCGATGTAAAGCTTACCGTTGAAATTCTTCCAGAAGCGGTCTGGCATGGTGTAGATATTTTCTGGCGTCAGGATTGGCACATCCTGTTTCGGCACATCCCCTGCCGGGACATCTTTAAGCGAAACAGCGGCCTTTTTGTCAGCCGCCTGGCTGGAAAACGAGCTCACAGAAAGGGCTGCAAGAATCGATGAGAAGGCGGTTATCAGTTCTCTTCTTTTCATTCATGAAATCCCATGGTCAATTGCCGGTTGTGGCGTAGCGTGAATTTGATTTCCAGAGGCACTTCCCGGCTGGCCGGCGCTGTCAGGGCACCGGCTACAGGTAAGGCTTAAGCGTTAAACCAGTGAGAGCCAGTTTTCTTTAATCACCCTGCCGTCAAACTTCAGCGACGTGGTTTTGGTCTTCTCACTCATGGCATAGAACAGCTCGTCGTTGTGCGCGAGCTGGTTCATTTTTTCAATAAAGGTGGCACGGTCATTCATCTTCACCAGGAAGCCATCTTCATTGTTATTGATAATTTCCTGCGGGCCGGTTGGGCAGTCGTAAGCGATGACCGGTAATGACCAGGATTTTGCTTCCAGCAAGACCAGCGGCAAGCCTTCGTAACGTGAGGTCATCAGTGCCATATCACTGTCGCGATAGTAGTCATTGATGTTGGACACTTTGCCCACAAAGGAGACGCTGTTGGTGATTTTCAACGCGCCGGCTTTGGCGATCAGCTCATCCTTCAGCTCTCCGTCGCCGGCAATCACCAGTTTCCAGTCCGGGTTAGTCGCCACAAACCCCTGCCAGACGTCCAGCAGCAGATCGA
Organism: Erwinia sp. E_sp_B01_1; assembly: GCF_036865545.1. Lineage (NCBI taxonomy): Bacteria > Pseudomonadati > Pseudomonadota > Gammaproteobacteria > Enterobacterales > Erwiniaceae > Erwinia > Erwinia sp. E_sp_B01_1. The sequence continues at coordinate 3,150,772 of NZ_CP142208.1, forward strand.
ACCCTTTCTGGTGGTCCAGACGGCCCACAGCCAGCGCCTGACGGTGGCGCTCAGTTCGCTGATAGTTTTTGAATACCACAGGATTGGGAATGGTTTTGCTGGGGATCCCCCACTGCGTAAAGACGCTGTCGTCTTTATCGGTCAGCACAATGACGCGATCGTAATAGCGCAGCATGAGATATTTGAGGAATTTAATCGGCTTGCTGAAGGAGTTAATGGCAATGTGTTCGCAGGCGTAGGTCTTAGCCCTTTTCTTTTTCAGCGACAGGATGTTCCACAGGGCGAACATCACGCTGAGGCGACCCATGCTGATCAGAAATACCGCATCAAAGTTCTGCTGATTAATGCGTTTTACCGCGCTGCGAATCGGGTTCTTCTCGCCCGCGAAGCTGACAATTTGCTTCACTTTCTCAAACGGATAGAAGGGCTTACCTGAGCCTTCAAGCGAGTAGATCACCACTTCATGTTCGTCGCCCAGGCATTCGGACATGAAGTTACAAATATTTTCGGTTCCGGCGTAGGAATAGGCGTCTTTAATCACCAGCACTATTTTTTTCATCGCGGACTAACCACCTCAATCACATCAATGTTAAAAACCTGGCCTGTTAAAAAACGCTCAGGTCATCAGGTAAGGCTACTCTTTTCATCATGGCAAAACTGAAACGTTTCAGGTTGCGGCGATCATCTGTGCTTAAGCGTAAACAAAACGCCATTGACCATGTACCAGACGTAATAGTAATACACTTTTAGTGGATTGTTTTTATAGATAAATCTTAATAAATCGAGGTGCCACTTCGCCGCTTTGTTTTTGTTGCGCGAAAGCGAATCACCCAGCTCATAGTAAATAACAAGATTCTGATTTATTACCCTGGCCTGTTTGTACTGATCGAACAGTTCATAGAGGAACAAAAAGTCCTCATGCCCCTTTTTCTGGAACATAAGGTTGCGGGATGGACGACGATAGCAAACCGAAGAGAAGCAGATGCGGAACTGCTTTTTCACGAAGTTCTCTTTCATCAGGTAAGGCTTGCCGTAGGTCACATCATAGGCTTTGGTGCGGGATTTGTAGCCGTAATGGGAAATCACCAGATCGTCGCCGGCGGCCAGCGCCTGAACCTGCAACATCAGTTTATCTTTTTCCCACTCATCATCACTGTCCAGAAAAGCAATGATCTCTTCTTTAGCCGCTTTTAATCCGACGTTGCGGGTTTCAGCCGCGCCCATATTGACCGCGTTGTTAAGCACGGTGATCCGGGGATCGCGGCAGTGCTCCTGCACAAAGGCCAGCGAGTCATCAGTGGATTTATCGTTAATCAGATAGATGTGCCAGTCTGTCCAGGTTTGATCAAGTACCGATTGTACTGCCCGCAGAACCGTATTCCGCGCGTTGTACATAGGGATGATAATGCCCACTGTGCCAATTTGATTAGTCATCTGATTTCCTGAATCTGAACCGCTGAAGCGTAAATTTAGAAAGAAAAAAGGCCATTTGTTATATGGCCTGTGAAGTGTGCAACTGAAAGCCCGCCGCTAAAACCGGCGGGAAAGTGCTATCGGGTCAATCTGAACGTGTCGGAAACGGTGTATCCCACTACGGCCTGTTTCACCTGAATGGTGTTGTAGTAGAGGTAATAAACCAGAATGAAGAGGATCATCGTATACATTGGCAGCCTGAGAATTTTTTTGGAATAGAGCAACAAAGTGGCCAGGACTACCGGTTCGATCTGCAGCAGATAGTTCGACAGACGTGCACCCGATGGATAGTTGTAGAAGAAGATCCTCACCGCACCACCAATCGCGAAGATTAAGATGATCAGGTAGTTAAAGCTGTACGCCTGCCAGTCCGTCTCTTTCAGCTTTCTTGAGAGCATGAAGTAGCAGAAGACGCAGACCAGAATAATGTTTTTGAAGTTAGCAATCGAGAATACCGAAGTCGGTTCCCCGGCTGTATCCCCGTTACTGTAGCCTGCCGCTCGTTCCCCCAGCGAACCAAGGTGCGAGGAGATCAGCAGAACGAAGTTGTTCCCCCCTATTTTAGAAAGCGGCACGCTCAATATAATAATAGCGATCGGAATCAGAGGTGACTTTCTGATATAGAGGAACGGAATAATGGTTACCGCGATAACAGCCGTGTTATGGCTGAAGAACGACAGCAGGAAGAAGGCAAAGGCCCAAAGTTTTTCACCCTGGAACAGATAATAAACAAAGCCGAGGAAAAATGCCGAGCTCAGACCAAATCGAATCTGGTTCATATCTTTATTGATATAAACGTGCGCTGAATAGAGCGCCAGAGTCAGGATTGGAAAAGGAGAGAGCTTCTTAAAGAAGAACGCATTAATCGAAACGGCAATGGTACAATAGATAAAGATCAGGATGTCGGCATTCTTCGACACCACACTGGAGAGAAAGGCGATCAGGAAGGTCATCGGCTCGTAACGGAAGAAGGCTATCGTCTTCGCGACGCCATTCACTTCAATTCGTTGCAGGAAGTCCTGATAAAAGCTGCGATATTGATAGTCATCCATTCCCGTTCCGAGTCCGCGGATACCGCCAAAGACAATCAGAACCAGAACGCACATCAAAAACAGGTAAGTGGAGATTTTTTGAGTCTTGTTATCCTCCTTCGTAATAACTTCCAGTATGGAAATTAATGCGATAAACCCTGAAATATACCAGTATGGAGACATTTAAGCTTTCCTTATATTTTCCAGCTTAATATTCATTCTTTCTTCGAACTTATGGGTAAAACTTGCAGTGTGTAGTTGTGCATCCCAACAGGGTAAAGCTGCCCACAAACAATCTGTTTCTGTTATTACTACCGTGACTTGCTTCCCATCCGCTCTTTAAATTTATCTTTCAGGCGGTTGATGAAGTAGGTGCGGTTGTCTTTGTTGGTCAGGAAAAAGTAGCGCGCAAAACTGACGCTGGCCTGTAAGGATTTACCGTCCATCTTGTAGCGCAAAGGCAATTTATAGGCCTTATAAGTGTTGATATCACGCTGCGTCAGGTAGGGCTTCATGTTGTCCAGCCAGAACTGCGAATACTTTACGGATTCGCCTTTGTGTTTGGAGCCGAATTTCGTGATCAGATGATAGTTAGCCAGCGGCTGGGCAATCATCACAAACTCGTAGCCCTTTTTATCTGCACGGATACAGAAGTCGTAATCCTGATGACGGATGTACTTAGGGTCGAACTTAATATCCTGCGCATATTCGCGTTTCATCACCAGCGTACTGGTCTGGATGAAACCGTAGCAGCCGAAAAGATACTCAGCGACAGTCTCGGTGCGGGCGACAGGCTGCATCGGCATGACCTTGAGGAACTGGCCATCCTGGATAATGTTTACCTGGCTGAAAATAATAAACTTCTGCTTACCCTGAGCTTCCAGCTTCTGGATCTCCTGCAGCGACGTCAGCAGCTTATCCTGATGCCACTCATCATCCGCATCCAGGAAGCTGATGTAATCGCCGGTCGCCAGTTCGATGCCTTTATTACGCGCACCGGAACCGTTGAGTTTTTCCTGCGACAGTACCAGGTTAATCTTGAGTTTGCTGTACTTTTCAGATCCAACCACGGCGGCCAGTTTGTCGGCATCCGCTGATTTATCATCAATGATGATTACTTCGAAATTCTGATACGTCTGTGCAGCCACGCAGTCCAGCGTGGTCACAATGGATTCGGATGCATTGTATGCAGGAATGACAATCGAAAAGAAAATATCCTTCATTTCAGGCACCTTTTAAACGTCCTAACGGGCAATCCCTGCCCTGCGCTGAACGGGCGTTCAGGCAGGGAGGAAATTAAAAGAACCTTTTCCGGTCAAGGCGAAAAGGTTCTTCAGTACTGTTTAGCCTTTTGCTTCCTGCTTGTACTGGTAGTCGTAGTAGTCATAACCGTAGCCATAGGCGTTGGTCGCTTTACGGACTACAGCATTGAGGATGACGCCTTTGATTTCGATACCGTTCTGGGCGAAGCGTTTGTAACTGATATCCACTTCTTTCAGGGTATTGGTCTCGAAGCGCGCAACCATCAGCGAGGTTCCTGCCAGCTTACCAATAATGGAAGCATCGGTGACCGCCAGAATAGGTGGGGTATCGATCAGGACCAGGTCGTAGTTCTTGCTTGCCCACTCCAGCAGCTCGTTCATGCGGTTGTGCATCAACAGTTCTGAAGGGTTTGGCGGAACCTGACCGCGTGCAATGAAATCGAAACCGTATTCACCGCGCTGGATCATCGCCGGAGTGAAGGCCGTTTTACCGGACAGCACGTTAGAGAGGCCCACTTTGCCACTCGCACCCAACAGCTCATGCGTATAGCCACGGCGCATGTCACCATCGATGAACAGCACTTTCTGACCCGCGTTAGCCACCAGCGTTGCCAGATTAGAACAGATAAAGGTTTTACCAATACCCGGGCTGGCACCGGTGATCATCAGGATGTTGTTTTTAGCTTCCATCATCGCAAAGTGCAGGCTGGTACGCAGACTACGAATCGCTTCAATGGAGAGGTCAGTTGGGTTGCCCAGCGCCAGCAGCGTGTTATGCGGATCGGTTTTACCCTGCACGTTACGTTTGGCCAGAGCTTCAGCATCTTTCTTACGCTGCCATTCTGACAGCGGCACGCTGGCGTAAACGCTCATACCCAGCTCTTCCAGCTGATCCGGACGGTCAATTCCGTGGTGGAACAGCGCTTTCAACAGGATATAACCCACTGAGACGAACAGGCCCAGAATCATGCTGGCGGCGATCAGCAGCAGTTTCTTCGGTGCTACCGGGCTGCCTGCCGTTTCGGCGTTGTCCACGATGCGAACGTCACCCACGGTGCTGGCTTTACTGATATCCAGTTCCTGCTGGCGATTCAGCAGCTGCATGTAGATTTCCTGACCTGCCTGCACATCACGCGTCAGACGCACGATATCCTGCTGGGTCTGAGGCATATTGCTGATTTTCTGGTTCAGCTTTTTCTGCTCGTTTTCCAGCGTCTGGCGTTTTTCTAACAGCGCACGGTAAGTCGGGTGATCCTTTTTGAACAGCTGAGAAACTTCAGCTTCGCGGAAGGTCAGTTCGTTCAGCTGGCTCTGAATGCTGACGGAAGAGTCCAGCGCAGATTTCGCTTCCAGCGACATATCTACAGAGTCATTCTGACGGCGATAGGTGTTGAGCTTGTCTTCAGCGGAATCCAGCTTGCCACGCACGTCCGGCAGCTGTTTCTGCAGGAAGATCAGGCTTTTCTGCGCTTCTTCAGATTTGCGCTCAACGTTCTGACCAACATAGTTAGTGATGATCTGATTCAGCACCTGGCTAATCAGTACCGGGTCTTCACCGGTATAGACCAGACCCAGAACACCGGTGTCTTTGCCTTTGTCTGCGACATTCAGGTTAGCTACAACCATCTTGATCGCCTGCAGTTCAGAAAGTTTAGTAGCTGTGAAGTCGGTGCCAGCATCGATACCCTCAATGGATTTAACCATGATGGTCACGCCTTTCTGGTTTTCCACTTCGCCGACTTTACCTTTGAACAACTCATCGCCGTCTTTGCTTACGGTGTAGCTGTCAGGGCCAGTCACTTCCACTTCTACATTGCGTTTTTCCCACTCCATCGGCACGGTCAGTAAAGGAATATCCAGCCTGCCCGGCTTGTTGCCGAACATGCGGGAAAGGCCTTCACCGATCACCGGGAAGTAGTTTTGCTCTACCAGAACATCCAGGCCGAGGTCCTTGACCGTTTTTCCGATAACCAGACGCGAGGTCACAATCTGCACTTCAGTGTCAGAAGTTGGCTGCGAGTTTGGCATCATTTGGGTCAGGTCGTTCAGCACCGTGTTAGGGTTCTTACTTTCTACCTGCACCATCGCATCCGCACTGTAAATCGGCGTAGCGAACAGGCTGTAGAGCGTGCCCAGCAGCATGAACAGCGCTGTGACTGCAACAATTACCCAACGATGGTCTACAAGTTGTCCCACAAGGTGCGCCAGATCCCATCCACTGGAATCGTCTTTTAGCGCTGACGGTGCCTTACTTTGTATTTTCATGGATATTCTCAACTATCGGCTTAATGCGTTGACCCATTTCTGGGCAGCGTTTTCGAGTGTTCCGTACACGGCTTCAAAGGCATCGCGGCTTTTCTTGTAAGGATCCGCTATTTCCTGTTGATTGAGCCAGTGGCCAAATAACATGGTCTTGCCACGTACGGAAGGGTTGATGCGATTGACTGAATCGACATGCCTTTTTTCCATCACCAGGATCAGATCGTATTCCTGGCACATGTCTGAGGTCAGCTGCTGGGCGACATGCCCATCCAGCGAAACCCCGTGTTTATCAGCCACGCTGCTTGCTGTCCCATCGGCTTCTTTGCCGACAAGAGCACCAAGCCCGGCGGACTCGACTTTTTTATCTGGCAGCGCCGATTTGAGTAACCGCTCCCCGGTGGGAGAGCGGCAGATGTTTCCGACACAGACCACTAGGATTGAATTAATCATAATGTTCTCCAGTCATTACCAGTTATGAATTGCCTGAACGTTACGCGTTGCATCGTAGACACCACTGATGGTTGGGACCAGCTGCGAAATCACGCGGTTCCAACGGGCCAGAGGCGTAGCCGTAACGTAAACGATGTCATAAGGCTGCAGCTGGAATTCTGAGCCCATAACCATCGCCGAAGCGTCTTTGGTATTCAGCTGATAAATGTTCGCAATCTTAGAGCGATTCTGTCCTTTGATCGGACGGATTACGAAGACACCGGTTGCATCGGCCACAGTCTGATCCATGCCCTGAGCATTCCCCAGCGCTTCCGCCAGCGTCATGCCGCTGCGGTCCATTTTCATGGTGGCTGGCTGTTTCACTTCGCCCATAACGAAGATTTTCAGATCGTCGTTACGAGGAACGTAGAGAATATCGCCCGGGTAGAGCAGGTGGTTCTGGGACAGGTCGCCATTTTGCATCAGCGCCTGCAGTGAGATAGGCATTTCGCTACCGTTGTGGGTCAGCACAACATTCCGCCAGTCGGCGTCAGCTGTCAGACCGCCAGCGGCGTTTACGGCATCAAGAATAGTCAGAGGAACGTTAGTAATAGGCTGCTGACCGGAGGTGGTCACCTCACCCGTGACATAGGCTTTCTGAGATTTAAAGGAAGCCACGCTGACATCGACCTGTGGCGTTTCAATATACTGAGCCAGGCGGTTAGCAATCTCGTTGCGAACTTCCTGCACGGTACGGCCCGCTACACGGACGCGTCCGATGTAAGGATAAAAGATGGTGCCGTCAGAGTGTACCCAGTTACCGGTATCGCTGGCGCTACGGTACTGACCGGCTGGCGTGGTCAGTTCAGGGTGATCCCAGACGGTGACGGTCAGCACATCGCCAATACCAATATGGTATTCATAGCTCTGCAACTCATTCTGCAGCTGTGGGTTTTGCTGCGCGACGTTCGGTTTTGGTCGCATTTGCTCAACCAGACCTGGCGTCATTGGGAAGACATTCACGTACTTATCAATATCAAAGTCGCTATCCTGCTGCTTAATGACATCTTTTCCGCTGGTGGAGAGAGAACTACCCGGTGTAATAGTACAGCCGGAAAGGAGTGCTGCCGATACCAACAGGGGTATCAATTTCGTTTTGATTGTAATCATCTGGTTCTTCGCTATCAGTAAATTGATTGATAGTGGCGAGTCCGCCGCTGTGTAGCGTCATGCAAAATTAATAAGGTGAATCAACTGTTCAAGCACTGTAACTGTCAGTCATTTTCATTAACTCCCTATCCTTTTTTATGTCTTGCCGGATTGATTAAAGCCGACGCTTAACATTCGTCAAAAAAAGTTTGTTCAGCTCGCAAGTCAATGACAGTTAACAGTCAAAAGACGCTTTTAATACCGGAGTAACCTGAAGTTACTCCGTTTAAACAGGACAACCTTACCTGTCAATAAGCGCCATCGCGTTTCAAAACCACGCCAACCGTTTTGAAAAGAATGGCGATATCGTTCCACAGTGACCAGTTTTTTACATACCAGGAGTCAAAGTAAACACGAGTCTCGTAACTCACATCATTACGGCCACTTACCTGCCACAAGCCAGTCATACCGGGCTTGGCCATGTAGTAGTAGTCGACATCACCGGCGTAACGCTCCAGTTCATCTTCGATAACCGGACGCGGGCCAACCAGACTCATCTCACCGCGCACAACGTTCCACAACTGCGGCAGCTCATCGAGACTGGTTTTACGAATAAAGTGACCAATTCGGGTAATACGCGGATCGTTTTTCAGCTTGAAGTCCAGATCCCACTCAGCACGCGCTACCGGGTCGGTTGCCAGTACCTCCTCCAGCACCTCTTTGGAGTTCACTACCATCGAGCGGAATTTCAGACATTTGAACTTACGGCCGTACATGCCAACACGCTCATGACCGTAAATCGGCTTGCCGCCGTCACGGCTGACCATAAAGATCAGCACTGCCAGGGCGGGGAACAGCATAATGATAATGCTCAACGCGCCGACAATATCGAAAGCACGCTTCAGGATGCGTGAAGTACGCTTCGCCAGATTGTTGCTGACGCGCAGAATCATTACTTCATGGCTGAAGATGTAGGCCATGTCGGTGCCATACAAAGGCACGCCGCGCAGAGAAGGTATCACGGAAACGGAGCGGCAGTTATGTTTAGCCAGATTTTTCAACCACTCATCGCGGTGCTGACTCTGCTCATATTCCACGGCAACAATGAACTGGGTTTCGCTGTTGACCAACTGCCACAGTGAGCCCTCTTCACGCAGCACAGGAATACCGAACAGCGCCGGTGCAGGGGTAGTACCATCAACATCGTAAAATGCCACGACATCAAACCCCATCACCTCTTCACTCTGCAACGCCAGGTAGGCCTCTTCAGCATTTTTGCCGCTGCCGATAATAATGGATTGTTTTTTCCACAGACCGTAGTGATTAAGCACTCGTTTCACTATTGCGCGGCCGATCGGAATAACGATCATCGCCAGCAGCCAGGTCATAAGCCAAATCCAGCGGGAGAGTTCCCACTTGGAGAGTGCGGTAATAGACAGGTCGATCACGGAAAAAATCAGGATAGTCCTGAAGATCTCTTTTAATTCAAACCAGAATGGTTTGCGATAAGTATAGTGGCGCTGACGAACCCAGAACCAACCGACGCAAATTACAGATAATACGATGTGTGCTGCTATTTTTAATTGCAAATCCTGCGCAGTAATATCATCCAGAAGATTTCCGGGCAAAGCATTAATCAGCAAGATTGCAATAAACAAAGAGGCATTAAATAAAACCAAATCTGAAAGAGCCAGTGAAAGTTTTATCAATAACCCTTTAAAGGTGAACTCTATATCGCGCATAATTAACTCTTATTTATTCTTCGAAAGCCTGTGATTTATTAATTTCCACCACTGAAAATAACTGCGTGTTTTTCAGTCACGTCATTTATTACACAGGAAACGTATTTGGGAGTCGTGTTAAAGCCATCGTCAGCGCGGCAGGAGAATAGACATGTAAAATCAACAACAACAGTAGAGCACCTCGTCCGGCAGGCTTCCTCGCCCGCTCAAACACGCTACCGCCCCTGGCTTGTAGCTGCCAATGCGCTGTAACGCTGTCTTACCTTGTTGTTTTTATCCTGTCCTCTCCGGGCCCAGGCTTCCGTGTTTGCCGTCTTAACATGTCCCAGTTCACAAAAAAGGACATCAGGACGCCTCAGCTGCGCTATTTGTTACATTAACGCAGACATTTACTTACACGTTGCTATACTAGTTATTACTGGCCTGTTTACAAGAGGCTGCCCCCGCCCGCGCTGTCTTTTAGGATTAAGACTACCTTTCGTTCCAGTCTTTACCTTGCATTTCCACATTTATCTCCGGTTAAAAATCAGATTAATTCGATCGGCATAAGATTAATCCTGAACGGATTGTCGGAACACGCTAAGTATCGCCTGAATCATTTCACTTACCTATGCGAATAGTCTTGAAATCTCTGGCACGTTAATACTCAGGATTTTTCTTAGTAATTTACTTTGCTGACTATCCCGTGAGTGGCGATAATCTGAGCGTTAGTTTGTGCTGCTTCCCGTTTATTTGTGGAATGGCCTGCGATTCACTATCATCAGGGCAATTCTTTAAATCTTTACAGGTGAGTGACAATGTTTGAGTGGATCGTCGATCCTTCTGTCTGGGCCGGTTTGGTGACCCTTATCGTTTTAGAACTGGTCCTGGGCATTGATAACCTTGTCTTTATAGCCATTCTGGCGGAAAAACTCCCCCCTGCCCTGCGCGACAGGGCGCGTGTAACCGGCCTGATGCTGGCGCTGGTGATGCGTTTATTGCTGCTGGCCTCTATATCCTGGCTCTCTTCCCTTACGTCACCGTTTTTCACCTTAATCGGACACCCTTTCAGTGCCCGTGACCTGATCATGCTGGTGGGCGGCGTCTTTTTACTGTTCAAAGCCACGATGGAACTGAATGAGCGGCTGGAAGGAAAAGATGAGGACGAAAACCCACAAAAGCGTGGTGCTAAATTCTGGCCGGTAGTCGCGCAAATCGTGGTCCTGGATGCCGTCTTCTCGCTGGACTCGGTGATCACCGCTGTAGGAATGGTGGATGACCTGCCGGTCATGATGGCGGCGGTGATTATTGCCATCTGCCTGATGCTGCTGGCCAGCAAGCCTTTGACCCGGTTTGTTAACGAACACCCCACCATCGTTATCCTTTGTCTGAGCTTCCTGCTGATGATTGGCTTCAGCCTGGTGGCCGATGGCTTTGGCTATCACATTCCTAAAGGCTACCTTTATGCGGCTATCGGCTTTTCAATCATTATTGAAGGCCTTAATCAGCTTGCTCAGTTCAACCGTCGCCGTTTCCTTTCGGCTAAATCGCCGCTGCGTAAACGAACCGCAGAAGCCGTGCTGCGTTTATTACGCGGCAATCATGAACACGCCGAGCTGGATGCACAAACGTCCTCTATGGTGGCGGACCATATAGAGAGTCAGGCGGTTTTTAATAAGCAGGAACGCATGATGATTGCGCGGGTGCTGGGCATGGGTCAGCGCACCGTCAGCAGCATCATGACTTCACGCCATGACGTGGAGCATGTGGACCTCAGTGAATCGCCAGAAAAGATTATGTCGCTGATCGACCAGAATCAGCACACGCGGATTGTGGTGACCGATAACAGTGACGATCCTCAGGGAGTGGTACATGTTATCGATCTGCTTCAGCAAGCCCTGCACAGTGACAGCCTGGATATCCGGGCGTTGATCCGTCAGCCGCTGGTCTTCCCTGAACAGTTAACGCTGCTGCCCGCGCTGGAGCAGTTCCGTAGCGCACGTACCCACTTTGCTTTTGTAGTCGATGAATTTGGTTCGGTTGAAGGGGTGGTCACCCTGAGTGACGTGATGGAGACCATTGCAGGCAATCTGCCCAACGAGGGCGAAGCTATCGACCCCCGCTACGACATTCTGCAAAACAGTGACGGCAGCTGGACGGCCAACGGGCATATGCCGCTGGAAGATCTGGTGATGTATCTGGAACTGCCTTTGAATGAAAAACGGGAATACCACACGCTGGCAGGGTTACTGATGGAGCATATGCAGCGGGTGCCAAAGGAAGGGGAAGAGATTCAGATCGGCGACTTCCTGTTCCGGACTCTGCAAGTGGAAAGCCATCGCGTACAGAAAGTGCAGATTGTTCCGCAGGCGGCGGCTGAAGAGCCAGATTACGAAGTGTAGCCCGGCGTCCGGTTGTTCTGCTGGCGCCCCGATGTCAGGGGCGGAACGCTCCGCTGTCCTGCCGCTATAAATAACAACGGGCCGAATCCTCAGCCCGTTCAGTTCACTCCCCTGCCCTACAAATCTTTGATCAGTTTCTGCACCGAGCTGTTCTTGTCGCTTTTCTGATTGCGATCGGACCACTGTTGCAGACGCTTTTTCGCCTCGTCCTGTAACTGCTGGCGCAGCACCTGATCAACCTGCAATGAGTAGTTCAGCCCTGACCAGGGCCCATAAATGCGTAACGGAACCGGGGTATTCTGCAGGCGTTTAACCAGCTGGTCATCTCCTTTCCAGCCCTGGGTAACCGTCACACCAAAGGTCAGGTCGGTCTGTTTGTTAGCCAGATTCACCTGCCCTTTTCCGCTGTAATCCAGCATTGAGGAGCGGCCTTTAAGCCCCGGGAAGGTGAGCAGGCCATTGTCCAGGGTGGCCCTGCCTTTGATCTGCTGGAGATTACTGCTTTTGGCCACCTCTTCAGATCCGCTGACCCGGTTGCTGTTACGTTCAACTGCCCGCTGGATCATCTGCTGGAAATTCAGTCCGGCCATCTGCGCATTACTCAGGCTCACTTCCGCCGTGCCTTGCCAGGCGCGTTTGAAAGCAGGCACCGTCAGCCCGGTTCCCTTAAAGTCTCCCGAGAGGGAGAGATCGCCACTCAGCGAGGCAGGAAGATCAAAAGCTTTGAGCAAAGGCGCAATCGCAATATTTTCCAGTGCGGGTTGCAGCGTCACCTGGGTCTGCTCGCGGCGGACATCCACACTGCCCGGCAGCGAGAACTGACCATTTCCGGCTTTGCCACTCAGCGTCGCCAGCTGTAATAAGCCATCCTGGCTGGAGGCGTTCATCCTGACCTCGCCAAAATCCATGCCTCTCCAGCGTAATTTATCCACGACCAGCGCAACTTTGCCGTCCATCGCATTTAACGGAGAGTTGGCATTATCGTGCTCTGCTGGCTGAGAAATTACCGGGCCAGGCGCTGAACGCTGGACCTGAAGCGTCTGCCCAGCCTCATCGTGGTCAGGCTCAAGACCCAGCAAAGCGTCCATATTCAGTGAGGGCGAGTGCAGGGCAAGCGCTAACTGTGGCCGTATACCCAGCGTACCGCTGGCGCTGCCATCCAGCTGACTTTCATTGGCCGTAAGCGACAGGTTTTTCAGAGTGAAAGCCTGGCTGGCCGCCGTCCATTCAGCCTGCATCTTCATCTGGCCCCTGAGCCCTTCCTGCGGCAGGTCCGCACCGGTCATCTGGTAATCAAGCTGGTTGATTGCGGCACTCAGGCGCTGGGGATACTGGCTGACATCCATATCACTGTTGAGCGAAAGCAGCAGTTCGCGCTGGTCGCGGCTGATCCGGCTACTCAGTTCAATGTGCGCCTGACGTTTTTTATCCTGGGAAAGCTGAAGGTTGAGATCGCGCAGATTGAGCTGCTCGTCATTGTTCTGCTGCCAGATAAGTAAACTGTCGGCAATGCGAAGTTCAGCGATATCAAACTTCCATCCCTGGGTAACCTCTTCTGGCTGAGAGGCGTCATCGGGGCCAACAGGCGCATCGGCAGGACGCTGAGCTTCACTGTCCGGGGTCAGATTGATCACAGCCCCTTTCAGCATCACCTGTTTCACCGACAGCTGATGAGAAATCAGGGGAAGCAGTTCAACGTCCAGACGCATATTACTGGCACTGACAACCGGCTGTTTTGCCCCCGGCGCGGTCAGGGTCATCTGGCCGGAAAGAATACTGAGCTGCGGCCAGACGTGCCAGCGGAGATCGCCGTTGAGCGCCAGGCGGTAACCGCTGCGCTTCTCGACCTGCTGAGCCATGTAGCCGCGAAAATCGTTGGGGTTAACCAACAACACCAGTGCGGTCATTCCGGCCACAATTACCACCAGCAAAATGGCCAGCGTGGTAATAAATCGTCTCATGCCTTCCCCTTATCCCCGTCGCGCTGACTGAACCACACGGGGCTGATTATTCTAATCTTTATCTATCCGGCTGGCGTCCGCGCCCTGCTGCCCTTTGTATTTAGCATCACTGCGGCTGTTGTAAGGACGCGCAGCAGGCCCGGAAAGCGGCTCAAAACTCAAAGCGCCGATCAACATCCCCGGACGCAATGCCAGTGGCAGCTTACCTGAATTATAGAACTCAAGCACAATCCGGCCCTGCCAGCCCGGATCGATACGGTGCGCCGTGACGTGAACCATCAGTCCGAGACGGGCCAGCGAGGAGCGCCCATCCAGCCAGCCAACCAGATTATCCGGCAGGGTCACGGATTCAAAGGTCACGGCCAGGGCCAGTTCGCCAGGATGCAGGAAGAATGCTTCCCCTTCTGGCAGCACAATTTCATCGCTCATCACCCGGTCAAGAGCCGCGCTGACTTCCGCTTTCGGGCCGCTGAGGTCAATAAATGCCGCCGTATGGCCGCTGAACGTTCGGAACTGATTGCCCAGTCGCACGTCAACGGTGGCGCCATTGATGCGTTCAACCGGCGGGCGGGGAGAAATGTCAAGCTGGCCATTATCCAGCCAGGCTTCGATATCGCGGTCGCATAATCTCATGGATAAAACTCCCTATAAGTCTGGTACAAATTGGGTTTCAGGCAGCGCGAGATCCCTGCTCTGCCTGCGCAATCCGCCAGCCCCTGTCCGGTTGAGACGGGGCTGGGGAGGTCAGCTATTCGAAGAACTGATTGATTTTGGCCTTGAGAATATCGATGGCGATACGGTTTTTACCGCCGCGAGGCACGATAATGTCAGCGTACTGCTTGGAAGGCTCGATAAATTGTAGAAACATCGGACGGACAGTTTTCTGATACTGTGCCATAACGGAATCCATCGAACGTCCACGTTCGTTGACATCCCGTTTCATACGGCGCATCAGGCAGATATCCAGCGGCGTATCGACGAAGATGGAGAAGTTCATCTCCTGACGTAAACGGGCATCGGTCAGCAGCAGGATCCCTTCAAGGATAATCACCTTTTTCGGTTTCAGCTGAATAGTTTGCGCTGTACGCGTGTGTTCAACGTAGCTGTAAACCGGGAGATCGATGGCTTCACCCGCTTTGACCTTCTGCAAATGTTGCAGCAGCAGGTTATGATCCATCGCGCTGGGGTGATCGTAGTTGGTTTTAACCCGCTCATCCATGGTCAGATGGCTTTGGTCTTTGTAATACGCATCCTCGGGGATAACGCCAATATTTTCATCACCTACCCGTTCGCGCACTTCGCGATAGAGCGTACTGGCAATGAGACTTTTACCCGAGGCAGATGCGCCGGCGATACCTACGATGACGCACTGGTGCGACTTGTCAGTCATAAAATTAAAGACCTGATTACTGGTTGTCTGAGACAAAGGAGAGGACGATTTCGCGCGTAATTATAGGGATTTCGGGGGGTTGATGCCAGTGAAAAGCGCGGCTTTGCTTTTAGGACTTTCCCGTTAGGCGCGGTTCGCCTGGCCCGGTAAACTGGTTTTAATGAGACCAGACTCGCATAATGAGTCAGGGAAATTCTGCGAAGCGGGACGTGACTGAGATTTTACTCTCCGTTGCAGCGCCCTTTTTATCGCTGGCCTGACTCAAACACAATAAGAAGGAAACAAGGTGTCCTGGCATATTTTGCATATTTTGACCTATTTTGGCGACAGCATGTTGTTGATCCCCACTGCGGTGATTATGGCTATTCTGATCACCTGGAAAAACAGCGACCGCCGTGCCGTCTGGTACTGGGCGCTGGCATTCTGCGCCGCCGGGGCTATTGTCAGCCTCTCCAAAATCGCCTTTCTGGGGTTTGGCATCGGCAGCGCACGGTTTAATTTCACCGGGTTCAGTGGTCACAGCGCCATGTCCGCCACCCTGTGGCCAGTGATGCTGTGGTTGCTTAGCGGCCGCCTTAAGGATAAGGGCCGGACTGTTGCCGTAGCGATTGGCTATCTGATCCCCCTGATGGTTGGCGCTTCCCGCCTTGTGCTTAACTATCACTCGACCAGTGAAGTGATTTGCGGGCTGATTCTGGGCTTCACTCTGAGTACCGCCTTCCTCGTAAGCCAGCGGCGTTCTGAACTCAAAGGGTTCTCAACCGGGCAGCTCTGTATCGCCCTGCTGCTGCCCCTTTTGCTGCTGGGACAAGGGCGCCTTGCCACAACCCAGCAATTTCTGCAGCGGCTTTCGGTGCAGATTGCGGGCATCGACCATGCCTGGACGCGAGCCGAGCTGTTGAAATTACGTCAGTAACGTTTTTTGCTGCAAAAAAAGGGCGATTGCCGCCGGTCAATCGTCCGAATAACGCCCACTTTTGAATTACCCTAAGCATTCACAAATGGTTATGTTAGCATCGTTGAAGTAACGTAGATTGCGCCCCTGGTCAGCACAGATCACCGGCGCCGTGCTGGATTTGTGTATGACAACTGAAATCCTTGTTCCGTCTAAACGCACCACTGAGTGGTTCCGGGCGCTGCTGCTGGGCTGCGTAAGTTTTGCGTTGACGCTGTTCTGTTTAGAGCTGATTAAAGTCAGTGGTCACATCTCGCCGTTGTGGTTCTCCACGGCATTAATGACGGTGCTGGTTTTCCGCCTGCCTCTGGCTTCACTGCCGCTGATCCTGTTGAGCTGTTTTACCGGCATTGTCCTGGCAAACGGGTTGGTGCTGGGCTTAACAATCGCCAGCGTGAAGTATCCCTTAATCAATCTGCTGCAGGCGATTATGGGTGGCTCACTGCTGCGGGTGATGCTGGACCGGCAGTCGCCGCTTGGCTCGTTACTGAGCTGGAGCAAAATGATGGTCGCGGTGGGGCTGTTTACTCCCCTGCTGGGAGGATTGCTCGCCGCCTGGACAGCAGCCATGTCTGGCCATGCCAGCTTCCGTTTTTTCTCTACCTGGGTGATTTCCGAAGTTATCGGTATGCTGGCCCTTGGCCCGGTATGCCTGCTGTGGAGAAATGACTACTTCAGGAATGCGCGCCAGCATAATGCCCTGTTTGAAACGCTGCTGACGCTGATTGTCACCCTGGTGCTGAGTTACTTCTCGCTGCGTTATCTGCCGTGGCCTTTTACTTTTGTGGTGTTAGTGCTGTTTTACAGCGCTGTGCGCCTGCCCCGCTTTGAAGCCTTTGTGGTGTTTCTGGCCACCATGTCGATGATGACGCTGATGCTGGCGCTGGGACTGCTTAACGTGCACACCAGCCGCGGCGGGGCTTTATCCAATGCCGTCTGGCTGCCTTTTTTGATGGCGCTGATCCCCAGCCATATGATGGCGCTGGTAATGCATTCGTTCCGCAAAGAGAAAAAGCATATTTCTGAAAGTGAAACCCGTTTTCGTCATGCCATGGAATATTCGGCGATCGGCATGGCGCTGGTTTCGCCTGAAGGCGACTGGTTACAGGTGAATAAATCGCTGTGCCGCCTGCTGGGTTATCAGGAAAATGAGCTGAAAAAACTTAATTTCCAGCAACTTACCCATCCTGACGATCTGCATGCCGATCTGATGCAGGTTAAAGCATTACTGCTGGGTGAACTCGAATCTTACACTATGGAGAAGCGTTATCTTCGCAAGGACGGTGAAATCGTCTGGGCGCTGCTGACGGTCTCTCTGGTATGCAACAACGATCGGCTTCCGCTCTACTTTATTTCACAGATTGAAGATATTTCGGAGCTTAAGAAAACCGAAGAGGTTAACCGACGCCTGATGCACCGCATCACCCTGGCTAATGAGGCCGGCGGGATTGGTGTCTGGGACTGGAGCCTGACGACCGGCAAGATGAGCTGGGACAAACGAATGTTCCAGATTTATGAGCTGCCTGAAGATGGTCAGGCCACCTATCTCACCTGGGCAAACAGCCTGCTGGCAGCCGACAGGCAGATGGCCATTGATGCTTTTGACGTTGCGGTAAAGACCTCCACGCCCATTGATATCCAGTTCAGAATCGAGACGGTTCAGGGCATTCGTTATATCCGCAGCCAGGGCAACCTGGTGCTTGATGAAAAAGGCAATGTGGAACGTATGCTGGGTATCAATCAGGATGTGACCGCTATGCGTCAGCTCAGTGAAGCGCTCTACGAGGAAAAAGAGCGCATGCACATCACCCTGGATGCGATAGGTGAGGCGGTTATCAGCACGGACGAAGAGATGCGGGTGATCTTTATGAACCCGGTGGCGGAGACGATGTCCGGCTGGACGCAGGATAATGCTGTGGGCGAGCCGCTGAGCGATATTCTGCATATCACCCATGGCCGGAAAGGGCCGGAGATGGAGAGCCTGCTGCTGTGCGAACTGCCGCATACCCGCTCCACGCCTGATAATGAGCTGGTGCTGCACAACAGCGCCGGCTCTCAGTTCGATATCCATTACAGCATCACGCCGCTGAAAACGCTGGAGGGCGACAATATTGGCAGCGTGATGGTGATCCAGGACGTCAGTGATTCGCGAGAGATGATGCGACGTCTGAGCTACAGCGCCTCACACGATATGCTGACCAGCCTGCCCAACCGTGTCAGCTTTGAAAACACCCTCAGGACGCTGCTCCAGACTGCGGCTGAACAGCATAAACAGCATGCGCTGGTGTTTATCGATCTGGATCGCTTCAAAGCGGTTAACGACACAGCCGGACATGCGGCAGGGGATGCCCTGCTGCGTGAAATTTCCAGCGTGATGCAGCATCATCTGCGCAGTAGTGATTTCCTGGCCCGACTTGGCGGCGATGAATTTGGCGTCATGCTGCAGGACTGCCCGCTGGAAAAAGCCACCGAAGTTATCGAACGCCTGGTTAAAGCGGTGAACGACTATCGTTTTGTGTGGGAAGGCCGTCTGCATCGGGTGGGCGCCAGCGCAGGCATCACCCTGCTGAACAAAGAGAATCACAGCGCCAGCGAAGTGGTGGCACAGGCTGACCTGGCCTGCTACAACGCCAAACACAATGGCCGGGGCCAGTTGTCCCTTTACGATCCTCATCTGTTGCGCACGCTTAAACCTCTGCTGAGCCGCCGGGACAAAGAACAGATCCTTTCTCATCAACCGATGCGGTTGCTGGTTTCGGCTGCGACTCCCTCGCGCAAACCCTCCGCAGTCAGTTTTTATCTGACCGGGATCCAACTTTATACTCCTGATGGGCAGGAAATTGACGAGGTCAGTTTCCGCACCGGGCTGGTGGATGAGGATTTGATCCTGGCGCTGGATCGTAAACTGATCGGCGAATTCTTCCAGAATTATGCTCAGGGCGTGGCGAGTAAGGGATTGACCCTGGTGCTGCCCCTGTCGGAACAGGGCGTGCGCAGCGAAGCCTTTATTACCGAAGTGCTGGCCCAGATGGCGCGGTTTTCCCTTCCGGCCAGCCTGCTGTTCTTCTCGGTACCTGCCGATGCTTTTACTGGCCAGGACGATCGGGTGCTGAATAACGTGGCGCGTCTGCGCGCCACGGGAGGCAGGATTGTCCTGCGTGATTTTGGCCGCAATCTGGACGCCTTTAATCAACTGCCAGCCGACCTGATCGACTACCTGATGCTCAGCCCTGAATTGACGGCGAATGTTCACTGCAATCTGATGGATGAGATGATGGTTTCTATTCTGCAGGGCCATGCGCAGCGCCTGAATATCGCCACGCTGGCCGGGCCGGTCGGCTTGCCCGCAGCGCTGACCACCCTGTCGAACATCGGGGTGGATTATGTCTGGGGGGAGGCGATCTCCGGGCAGGAGCCTTTAAGCACCCTCCTGATTAACAGCTACTTTGCGATTAAATAGCCCGGGGTTCTTGCTCTCCACCCGGCCCTGGGCTAAAGTCGCCCCCTTTTTTCCAGCTTAGGGGGATAAATGTTTATTGGCTTTGATTACGGGACAGCAAATTGCTCGGTCGCCGTTATGAATGAAGGCGCGCCCACGCTGCTGCCACTGGAGCAAGGCTCCACCTTATTACCCTCTATGCTCTCTGCTCCCACGCGTGATGCGGTCAGCGAATGGCTGTTCCGCCATCATCAGGTTCCGACGCCTGAAGCAGAGAACCAGGCGATCCTGCGTCGTGCCCTGGCGCTGAACCGCGAAGAAGATATTGAGGTCACTCCTGCCAGCGTACAGTTTGGCCTGGCTTCCCTCGCCCAGTACATGGCCGATCCGGAAGATGTCTGGTTTGTTAAATCGCCTAAATCCTTCCTCGGGGCAAGCGGCCTCAAACCGCAGCAGGTCGCTTTCTTTGAAGATCTGGTCTGCGCAATGATGCTGCATATCCGGCAGAAAGCGGAAGCCCATCTTAATGAGAGCATCACTCAGGCAGTGATTGGCCGTCCTGTTAACTTCCAGGGACTGGGCGGAGATGAAGCCAACCGTCAGGCTCAGGGAATTCTGGCTCGTGCAGCCAGCCGTGCCGGATTTAAGGATGTAGAGTTCCAGTTTGAGCCGGTTGCCGCAGGGCTGGATTTTGAAGCCACGCTTAAGGCGGAAACCCGCGTGCTGGTAGTGGATATCGGCGGGGGAACCACAGACTGCTCAATGCTGCTGATGGGGCCGAAATGGCATGACCGATCCGATCGTAATGAGAGCCTGCTGGGTCACAGCGGATGCCGCGTAGGCGGAAACGATCTGGATATCATGCTGGCATTTAAAGAGCTGATGCCGCTGTTGGGTCTGGGGGGGCAACGGAAAGGGGCATCGCCCTGCCTGCATTGCCCTGGTGGAACGCGGTGGCGATCAATGATGTGCCGGCACAAAGTGACTTCTATGCCACGGCAAGCAGGAAGCAGCTGATGGATCTGATCCGTGACGCCCGGGAACCGGAAAAAGTGAAGCGCCTGCTGAAAGTCTGGCAACAGCGTCTGGGCTACCGGCTGGTTCGTGCGGCGGAAGAGAGCAAGATTGCGCTCTCTGATCGGGCCGAAGTGACCACAGCCCTGGGCTTTATCGAACAGGCGCTGGATACCTCCATTAGCGTGGGGGCGTTGCAGACGGCTATTTCACAGCCGCTGGAGCGCATTCAGGAACAGGTTAAACTGGCGCTGGAAGCCAGCGGCACCCGCCCTGATGTCATCTTCCTGACCGGCGGCAGCGCCCGTTCTCCGGTGCTGCGTCAGGCGCTGAAACAGCAGCTGCCGGATATCCCCCTGACCAGCGGCGATGATTTTGGCTCCGTTACCGCAGGTCTGGCCCGCTGGGCACAGGTGATGTTCCGCTAGCTTTTCCCTGGTGCTGCGCCTTTTCACAAGGCGCAGCGATCGAGGCTCAGTAGCTGCTGGCTTCTGACAGCTCGCGAATATCGTCATCGCTTAATTTCAGGGAGGCTGCTTTGGTCAGCTCATCCAGCTGCGCCAGCGAGGTGACGCTGACAATGGGTGCGGTTATGCTGGGGCGGGCAATCTGCCACGCCAGAGCGACCTGAGTAGGTGTGGCGTTAGTGGATTCTGCCACCTGATCCAGCGCGCTGAGAATACGTAACCCCCGCTCGTTGAGATACTTCTCTACCACACCCTCGCCGCGCTTACTTTTGCTGGCATCTTCCGGTTTACGGTATTTGCCGCTGAGAAAGCCGCTCGCCAGGGAATAGTAGTTAATCACCGACAGGCCGTTCTCCTGAGTAACCTGCTCCAGACCGCTTTCATACTCTTCACGATCGTAGAGATTGTATTCTGGTTGCAGCGTTTCATAGCGTGCCAGCCCCTGCTCTTCACTCACTTTCAATGCTTCGCTCAGGCGTTCTGCAGAGTAGTTTGATGCGCCAATAGCCCGCACCTTGCCTTCCTTAATCAGGGCATCAAAGGTGGCCAGCGTCTCCTGCAACGGCGTATCGCTGTCATCACGGTGTGCCTGATACAAATCGATGGTGTCGGTTTGCAGACGACGAAGCGAATCTTCAATTGCCTGACGGATATACTTCGGTGACAGGCCCGTTTTATCCGGCCCCATCTCGATGCCGACCTTGGTAGCCAGCACGATTTTGTCACGCTTGCCGCTCTGCTTCAGCCAGTTACCGATGATGGTTTCTGATTCGCCTCCCTGATTTCCGGGCGCCCAGCGGGAATAGACATCCGCGGTATCGATGAACCAGAGCCCTTTCTCTACCAGCGCATCCAGCAGTGAAAACGAGGTTTTTTCATCCACTGTCCAGCCAAACACGTTGCCACCAAAGGTCAGCGTGGGAACCTGAATGCCGGTACGACCTAACGAACGCTGTTCTGACAGACTCATATTCTTCTCCTGTTTTTATCGCGTGACTTTTAGCGTAGCAAACCTCACCGGCCCGGCTTCGCTGATTTGTGGCAAAAGATGTGCAGGTCAGGAATACTTACACGCCCTGAACGGTTATCCTTAATTCCTTCACTTTTGCGGTGGAAAAATTCGCTAACATAGATAAATTCTGGGCCTCTCTTTTTTTGGCCCTGTGGACATTCTTTTGCTACTGGAGAGCTGATTAAACGATGAAAGCCCAGCGCCGTGCCTCAAAAATCCTGCCGATCCTGATTATTGCCGCCCTTGCCACAGGCGGAGGGTACTGGTGGCACAGCCACAACAGTACGCCGGAGAAAACCGCCCAGCAGCACAATGCTGGTGCGGGCAAAGGCGGTGGGCGTCGGGGTGGAACAGGGGCGCTGGCACCGGTTCAGGCAGCAGAAGCCGTGCGCCAGAGCGTGCCCCACTATCTTTCCGGCTTGGGTACCGTCACCGCCGCCAGTACCGTGACTCTGCGGAGTCGGGTAGACGGTGACCTGAAGGCCCTGCACTTTACTGAAGGTCAGCAGGTTGAAGCGGGGCAGCTGATTGCCGAGATCGATCCCCGTCCCTATCAGGTTGCCCTGACTCAGGCGCAGGGGCAATTGGCAAAAGATCGGGCAACGCTGGCGAATGCCCGCCGCGATCTGGCCCGCTTTGAGAAACTGGCAAAAACCAATCTGGTGTCTCAGCAGGAAATGGATACCCAGCGTTCGCTGGTGAATGAAACGCTGGGCACCCTCAAGGCCGATGAGGGCGGCGTTGCCAGTGCGCAACTTAATCTGACCTACAGCCGCGTGACCTCGCCCATTGCTGGCCGCGTCGGTCTTAAGCAGGTTGATGTCGGCAATTACATCACCAGCGGCGACACCAATGGCATTGTGGTGATTACCCAGACGCACCCGATCGATCTGGTGTTCAGCCTGCCCGAAAACAGCATCAGTACCGTGCTGACGGCCCAGAAAAGCGGCCAGCCCATCCCGGTGGAAGCCTGGGATCGCAGCAATAAAACCCTGCTGACCAGCGGTACCTTGCTGAGCATGGATAATCAGATCGATGCCACCACCGGCACCGTAAAGCTGAAAGCGCGCTTCACTAACGGCGACGACAGCCTGTTTCCCAACCAGTTTGTCAACGCGCGGCTGAAAGTCAGTACCCTGCAGGATGCGATTGTGATCCCCCCGGCGGCCCTGCAGATGGGCAATGAAGGCAACTTCGTCTGGGTGGTCAACAGTGAGAATCAGGTCAGTAAAAAGCTGATCACCGCGGGCCTGCAGGACAGCCAGAAAGTGGTGGTTACCGCCGGCCTGAATGCCGGTGAACGGGTAGTAACAGACGGGATTGACCGTCTGACCGAAGGCGCCAAAGTGGAAGTCGTAGCGCCTCAGTCCACCCCGCTGCCCTCCGACCAAAACGCGCTACCCTCTAAAGGAGCCGCCTCCTGATGCAGGTTATGCCACCCAGCGCCAGCGGCGGCCCGTCCCGCCAGTTTATTCTTCGCCCGGTTGCCACCACCCTGCTGATGGTGGCGATCCTGCTTGCCGGGATCCTGGGCTACCGTGCCCTGCCCGTCTCCGCGCTGCCGGAGGTGGATTACCCAACCATTCAGGTGGTAACCCTCTATCCCGGCGCCAGCCCGGATGTGGTGACCTCCTCTATCACCGCGCCGCTTGAGCGTCAGTTTGGTCAGATGTCCGGGCTGAAACAGATGTCCTCGCAGAGCTCCGGCGGTGCCTCTGTTGTTACCCTGCAATTCCAGCTCACGCTGCCGCTGGATGTGGCCGAGCAGGAAGTGCAGGCGGCAATCAACGCCGCAACCAACCTGCTGCCCTCCGATCTGCCTAACCCGCCAGTCTACAGCAAGGTAAACCCGGCTGATCCGCCAATTATGACGCTCGCCGTTACCACCACCAGCATGCCGATGACGCAGGTGGAAGATATGGTGGAGACGCGCGTTGCGCAGAAAATCTCTCAGGTTTCAGGTGTCGGTCTGGTGACCTTAGCCGGGGGACAGCGTCCTGCGGTCCGGGTAAAACTCAATGCCCAGGCGCTGGCTGCACTGAATCTGGACAGCGAAACGGTACGCACTGCCATCAGTAACGCCAACGTCAATTCTGCCAAAGGCAGCCTGGATGGCCCGGAACGTTCCATCACCCTTTCCGCCAACGACCAGATGAAATCCGCAGAGGATTACCGTCAGCTGATTGTCTCTTACCAGAACGGCTCAGCGGTGCGGTTGCGTGATGTTGCCACCGTGGAACAGGGGGCCGAAAACAGCTGGCTGGGTGCCTGGGCTAACCGTCAGCCGGCGATCGTGCTGAATATTCAGCGTCAGCCTGGTGCCAACATCATCACCACGGCAGACAGCATCCGTCAGATGCTCCCGGCGCTGACCGCTTCCCTGCCGAAGTCGGTGGCGGTAAAAGTCCTGACCGACCGCACCACCAACATTCGCGCCTCCGTTCATGACGTGCAGTTTGAACTGATGCTGGCAATTGCGCTGGTGGTGATGATTATCTATCTGTTCCTGCGAAACGTGCCGGCGACCATTATTCCTGCCGTGGCCGTTCCCCTGTCGCTGGTCGGCACCTTCGCGGTGATCTACTTCCTGGGGTTCTCAATCAATAACCTGACGCTGATGGCGCTGACCATCGCCACCGGCTTTGTGGTGGATGATGCGATTGTGGTGATCGAGAATATCTCCCGCTATATAGAGAAAGGGGAAAAGCCGCTGGCCGCCGCGCTGAAAGGGGCCGGTGAGATAGGCTTTACCATTATCTCACTGACCTTCTCGCTGATTGCGGTACTGATCCCGCTGCTGTTTATGGGCGATATCGTTGGCCGCCTGTTCCGGGAATTTGCGGTAACCCTGGCGGTGTCGATACTGATTTCCGCGGTGGTTTCTCTGACGCTGACGCCGATGATGTGCGCCCGGATGCTCAGCGCAGAATCCCTGCGCAAGCAGAACCGGTTCTCACGCGCCAGTGAAGCGATGTTCGATCGGGTCATTGCTGGCTACGGCCATTTTCTGCGCCGGGTTCTGAACCATCCCTGGCTTACCCTGGGCGTGGCGCTGGGGACGCTGGCGATCACCGTGCTGTTGTGGATCACCATTCCCAAAGGCTTCTTCCCGGTGCAGGATAACGGCATTATTCAGGGTACGATCCAGGCTCCTCAGTCGGTTTCTTACGCCAACATGGCGCAGCGACAGCAGGAAGTGGCCTCAATTATCATGAAAGATCCGGCGGTGCAAAGTCTGACCTCGTTTGTGGGCGTGGACGGGACCAACCCGGCGCTGAACAGCGGACGGCTGCAAATCAACCTTAAACCGCTGGATCAGCGTGACGACCGCATCCCGGCAGTGATTGAGCGTTTACAGGCAGAGATCGCTAAGCTGCCAGGCGTGAACCTCTACCTTCAGCCGGTACAGGACTTGACGATTGATACCACGGTAAGCCGCACTCAGTATCAGTTTACCCTGCAGGCGGGATCGCTGGATTCCCTGAGCCTGTGGGTGCCGAAGCTGATGACGCAACTGGCCACGCTGCCGGAACTTAAGGATGTCAGCAGCGACTGGCAGGACAAGGGGCTTGAAGCCTATATCAAAGTAGATCGTGATAACGCCAGCCGCCTGGGCATCAGCATGGCCGACGTCGATAACGCGCTTTATAACGCCTTTGGTCAGCGTTTGATCTCCACCATTTACACCCAGGCCAATCAGTACCGCGTGGTGCTGGAGAATGACACCTCCGCCACGCCGGGCCTGGCCGCGCTGGATGGCATCCGCCTGAACAGCAGCTCCGGGGGAGTAGTGCCGCTGAGCGCCATCGCCTCGGTTGAGCAACGTCACGGCGCACTGAGCATCAATCATCTGGATCAGTTCCCTTCCACCACACTGTCGTTCAACGTCAGCGAAGGCTACTCGCTGGAGCAGGCAGTGAATGCCATCAGCGAAGCGGAAAAAACTCTGGAGATGCCTGCGGAGATCATGACCCAGTTCCAGGGTAGCACGCTGGCTTTCCAGGCTGCTCTGTCGAGCACGGTGTGGCTGATTGTGGCGGCTGTCGTGGCGATGTATATCGTGCTGGGCGTGCTGTATGAAAGCTTTATCCATCCGATCACCATTCTCTCTACCCTGCCTACGGCGGGTGTCGGTGCGCTGCTGGCGTTGATGCTCAGCGGGCACGAGCTGGATGTGATTGCCATCATCGGCATCATCCTGCTAATCGGCATCGTGAAGA
This sequence comes from Erwinia sp. E_sp_B01_1, assembly GCF_036865545.1. Taxonomy (NCBI): domain Bacteria; kingdom Pseudomonadati; phylum Pseudomonadota; class Gammaproteobacteria; order Enterobacterales; family Erwiniaceae; genus Erwinia; species Erwinia sp. E_sp_B01_1. The sequence continues at coordinate 3,176,959 of NZ_CP142208.1, forward strand.
AGAACGCCATCATGATGATCGACTTTGCGCTGGCAGCGGAACGTGAACAGGGAATGACGCCTTACGACGCGATTTATCAGGCGTGCCTGCTGCGTTTCAGGCCGATCCTGATGACAACGCTTGCCGCACTGTTAGGCGCGCTGCCGCTGATGCTCAGCACCGGTGTGGGGGCAGAGTTACGTCGTCCGCTGGGTGTGGCGATGGTGGGTGGATTAGTGGTCAGCCAGGTGCTGACGCTGTTCACCACGCCGGTGATCTATCTGCTGTTTGATCGCCTGGCCCATGCCTCACGCCGCCGTCTGAAGCCGGAGGAAGCGCAGTGAAGTTTTTTGCGCTGTTTATCCACCGCCCTGTGGCGACGATTTTACTGACCGTGGCGATCCTGCTGGCCGGGATAATGGGTTTTCGTCTGTTGCCCGTGGCTCCCCTGCCGCAGGTCGATTTCCCGGTTATCGTGATCAGCGCCTCGCTGCCCGGCGCCTCGCCAGAAACCATGGCCTCTTCGGTGGCCACGCCGCTGGAAAGGTCGCTGGGGCGTATCGCCGGGGTCAGCGAGATGACCTCCACCAGCTCGCTGGGCAGCACGCGTATTATTCTGGTATTTGATTACGACCGGGATATCAACGGCGCGGCCAGGGATGTGCAGGGAGCGATCAACGCCGCGCAAAGCCTGCTGCCAACAGGGATGCCGAGCCGCCCGACGTACCGTAAGGTCAACCCTTCGGATGCGCCGATCATGATCATGACGCTGACCTCCGATACTTATTCGCCGGGCCAGCTCTATGACTATGCTTCCACCCAGCTTTCCCAAAAGCTCTCGCAGATTGATGGCGTCGGTGACGTTACAGTGGGCGGCAGTTCACTGCCTGCGGTGCGGGTGGCGCTGAATCCTCAGGCATTATTTAATCAGGGCGTTTCCCTGGACGATGTGCGTCAGACCATTTCAAATGCCAACCAGCGCAGACCGCAGGGGGCAATTGAAGATCAGAACCAGCGCTGGCAGCTTAAGACCAACGACGAACTGAAAACGGCCGCGGAATATATGCCGCTGGTGGTGCATTACAACGAAGGTGCGGCGGTAAGGTTGCAGGATGTGGCCAGCGTTACCGATTCCGTACAGGACGTGCGCAACGCCGGGATGGCGAATGCGAAACCGGCTATTCTGCTGCTGATCCGCAAGCTTCCTGAAGCCAATATCATTGATACCGTCGATCGCATCCGCGGCCAGGTGACGGAACTGAACAACATCATTCCGGCCTCGATTCATCTGGATGTGGCTCAGGATCGCTCCCCGACTATCCGCGCCTCGCTAAGGGAAGTGGAGCAGTCGCTGGTGATCTCCGTCGGGCTGGTGATCCTGGTGGTCTTTGCATTTTTACGCTCTGGTCGCGCCACGCTGATCCCGGCTGCAGCCGTACCGGTATCGCTGATTGGCACCTTTGCCGCCATGTACCTTTGCGGCTTCAGCCTGAATAATCTCTCGCTGATGGCACTGACCGTCGCCACCGGCTTTGTGGTGGACGATGCCATTGTGGTGCTGGAGAACATTTCCCGTCACGTTGAGGCGGGAATGAAGCCGTTACAGGCCTCACTGCAGGGCGTGCGCGAGGTGGGATTCACCGTGGTGTCGATGAGCGTCTCGCTGATTGCGGTCTTCCTGCCGTTGCTGATGCTGGGCGGGTTAATTGGCCGCTTCTTCACCGAGTTTGCCCTGACGCTGTCGGTGTCGATCGCTATCTCACTGCTGATCTCCATAACGCTGACGCCGATGATGTGTGCCCGCCTGCTGCGTGCTCATGCCGGGCGGGAACAGCCGAGGATCCGTGGGTTTGGCAAAGTGCTGAACGCCATTCAGCAGGGTTATGGCCGGTCGCTGCACTGGGTGCTTAACTACTCACGCTGGATGCTGCTGGTGTTTCTCGCCACCATCGGGCTGACGGTCTGGCTCTATATCTCTATCCCGAAAACCTTCATGCCTGAACAGGATACCGGCAGGCTGATGGGCTTTATCCAGGCCGACCAGAGCATCTCGTTCCAGTCGATGCGCGGCAAGCTGGAAGACTTTATGAAAACCGTCCGTGATGACCCGGCGGTGGATAGCGTGGTGGGTTTTACCGGCGGTTCCAGAACCAACAGCGGCTCAATGTTTATCTCCCTGAAGCCGCTGAGCGAGCGCAGCGAAAGCGCCCAGGAAGTCATCTCCCGTCTGCGCATCAAGCTGGCTAAAGAGCCGGGGGCCAGCCTCTATCTGATGGCGGTGCAGGATCTGAGAATGGGGGGACGCGAATCCAATGCCGGTTATCAGTACAGCCTGCTGTCGGACAGCCTGGACGATCTGCGCGAGTGGGAACCCAAAATCCGCAAGGCTTTTGCAGCGCTTCCGGAGCTGGCTGACGTCAACTCCGATCAGCAGGACAAGGGATCGGAAATGGCCCTGACCTACGATCGCGAGAGCATGGCGCGGCTGGGGATTGATGTCTCCGATGCCAATAATCTGCTGAACAACGCCTTTGGTCAGCGGCAGATCTCCACCATCTATCAGCCGCTGAACCAGTATAAAGTGGTGATGGAGGTCGATCCCCGTTATACCCAGGACATCAGCTCGCTGGATAAAATGTATGTGGTGAACAGCGACGGCAAAGCCATTCCGCTCTCTTATTTTGCCCGCTGGCTGCCCGCTAACTCTCCGCTTTCGGTTAACCATGAGGGGCTGTCTGCCTCCTCGACTATCTCCTTTAACCTGCCGGAGGGCGTGTCGCTTTCTCAGGCTTCGGAGGCTATCGATCGCAGTATGACCACGCTGGGCGTGCCCACTACGGTGCGCGGCAGTTTCGCAGGCACAGCGCAGGCTTTCCAGCAGAGCCAGAGCAGCCAGCTTTGGTTAATCCTGGCCGCTATCGCCACCGTCTATATCGTGCTGGGGATACTTTACGAAAGCTACGTTCACCCGCTGACTATCCTCTCCACCCTGCCTTCTGCAGGCGTGGGCGCCTTGCTGGCGCTGGAGTTGTTTGATGCACCTTTCAGCCTTATTGCGCTGATTGGCATCCTGCTGCTGATCGGTATCGTGAAAAAGAACGCCATCATGATGGTGGATTTTGCGCTGGAGGCGCAGCGCAACGGCAATCTTACGGCCAGGGAGGCGATTTTCCAGGCCAGCCTGCTGCGCTTCCGGCCCATCATGATGACCACGCTGGCTGCTCTGTTGGGTGCATTGCCGCTGGTTTTAACCTCCGGAGACGGCGCGGAGCTGAGGCAGCCGTTGGGGATTACCATTGTGGGTGGGCTGGTGATGAGCCAGCTGCTGACGCTGTACACCACGCCGGTAGTCTTCCTCTATATGGATAAACTTCGACGCAAACCTCGTCAGGAGCTCGTCCGGTCATGAATACGCTGCCCTCAACCGTGCGCTGGCAACTGTGGATCGTCGCCTTTGGCTTCTTTATGCAGGCGCTGGATACCACTATCGTCAACACCGCCCTGCCCTCTATGGCGGTCAGCCTGAACGAAAACCCGCTGCATATGCATTCGGTGATTGTCTCCTATGTGCTGACGGTGGCGGTGATGCTGCCGGTGAGCGGCTGGCTTGCTGACCGCTTTGGGGTGCGAAATGTGTTCTTCAGCGCCATCATCCTGTTCAGTCTCGGCTCGCTGTTTTGCTCGATGGCGGGCACGCTGGACCAGCTGATTGCGGCCCGTGTGGTGCAGGGAATTGGCGGCGCGATGATGGTGCCCGTTGGCCGTCTGACGGTGATGAAGCTGGTGCCGCGCGAGCAATATATGGCGGCGATGACCTTTGTCACCCTGCCCGGCCAGGTGGGGCCGCTGCTTGGCCCGGCGCTGGGCGGCGTGCTGGTGCAGTATGCAAGCTGGCACTGGATCTTCCTGATCAACATCCCGGTCGGCATCGTGGGGGCCATCGCCACCCTGATGCTGATGCCAAACCTGAGCCTGCCTCCCCGGCGTTTCGATTTTATGGGCTATATCCTGCTGGCAGCCGGGATGGCCACGCTGACCCTGGCGCTGGATGGTCAGCGAGGACTGGGGATCTCCCCGCTGCTGCTCTGTCTGTTTATCCTTGTGGGCGTGTTCTCACTGCTGTTTTACCTGATGCATGCACGGGGTAACGATCGTGCGTTGTTCAGCCTGAAACTGTTTGATAACCGCATTTACTCCATCGGGCTGCTGGGCAGTTTTACCGGGCGTATTGGTAGCGGAATGCTGCCGTTTATGACGCCGATATTTTTGCAGGTGGGGATGGGCTATACGCCCTTCCATGCCGGGCTGATGATGATCCCGATGGTGTTGGGCAACATGGGCATGAAGCGCATCGTGGTGCAGATCGTCAACCGCTTCGGCTACCGCAACGTGCTGGTGGGATCCACCGTTGGCCTGGCGCTGGTAGTGCTGCTTTTCCCTGCCGTGGCGTTGATGGGCTGGTTTGCGCTGCTGCCGGTGGTGCTGTTCCTGCAGGGCATGGTCAATGCGATCCGCTTCTCTTCGATGAATACCCTGACGCTGAAAGAGCTGCCTGATGAGTTAGCCAGCAGCGGCAACAGCCTGCTGTCGATGATTATGCAGCTGTCGATGAGTATTGGCGTCACCGTTGCGGGCCTGATGCTGGGCACCTTTGGTCAGCAGGCGCTGGCCGACAGCGCGGCGGTACATCAGGCCTTTATTTATACCTATCTGTGCATGGCGGTGGTGATTATCCTGCCTGCCCTGGTGTTCTGGCGCGTGCCGAAGGACGTCAGTAAAAACGTAGTGTTGAGCCGCAAGAGGAAGTCTTAATGTTTGCTAAAATGCGTATCGGCATTACCGCCAAGCTGTTCGCGGCCATCTTCTCCACCTGCATGCTGGTGCTGATCACCATGCACTGGGGTGTCCGGCTCAGCTTTGAACACGGCTTTATTGATTACATCAAAAAAGGCAACGAACAGCGGCTGGTGATGCTCAGCGATGCGCTCTCCGATCAGTATGAACAGCACGGCAACTGGGATTTTCTGCGCCACAATAACCGGCTGGTTTTTCAGATCCTGCATTCGCTGGAACAGAATCCAGACGCCAACTCGCAGCTTCCCCCGCATGGCTGGCGCACCCAGTTCTGGATCATTGACCAGCAGTATCATGTGATGATCGGTCCCCGTGGCCCGGTGCCTCCTGAGGGGTCCCGCCGGAGTATCGTCACCAGCAACGGGCATATCGTCGGCTGGGTGATCGGTTCACCGCCTGAGCGGTTGACGCGCAGCGCGGACATCAATTTTGACCAGCAGCAGAGACGCACCAGTTGGATCATCGTTGGCCTGACCATGCTGCTGGCGGCGCTGGTGACCTGGCTGATGTCGCGCGGCCTGCTGGCACCAGTGAAACGTCTGGTTGAAGGCACCCACCATCTGGCCGCCGGGGATTTTACCAGCCGCGTGCAGGCTGACAGCCGCGATGAGCTGGGGCGGCTGGGGCAGGACTTTAACCGTCTTGCCAGCACGCTGGAGAAGAATGAGAGTATGCGCCGGGCTTTTATGGCGGATATCTCCCATGAGTTACGCACGCCGCTGGCGATCCTGCGGGGGAGCTGGAAGCGATTCAGGATGGCGTCCGTAAGCTGACGCCGGAATCCATCGTATCGCTACAGGGGGAAGTCAGCACGCTGACCAAACTGGTGGATGATGTACACCAGCTCTCGCTCTCTGATGAAGGTGCCCTTGCCTACCGTAAAAGTAAAACCGATTTGGTACCGCTGCTGGAGCTGGTTGCCGGCAATTTTGCCGGACGCTATCAAAGCCGTGGCCTGTCGCTGGATTTGCGTCTGCCAGAGCAGGCACCCTTGTTTGGCGATCCCGACCGTCTGATGCAGTTGTTCACCAATCTGATGGAAAACAGCCTGCGCTACACCGATGCGGGGGGCGGCCTGACGGTGACGCTTCTTTCGCAGCCCGACCGGCAGATTTTACAGTTCGAAGATACCAGTCCGGGCATTACTGACGATCAGCGCCAGCAAATTTTTGAGCGTTTCTATCGCGCTGAAAGTTCCCGTAATCGCGCCAGCGGCGGCTCCGGGCTTGGGCTGGCGATCTGCCAGAACATTGTTGAAGCCCACGATGGCACCATCGTTGCGGATCACTCCGATGCCGGTGGCCTGAAAATTACAGTACACTTACCCTGCAAAACTCACTAAAGAGGTGCGTCACCTCTTGTTAAGCAGAAGAGTGTTATGGATCAGGAAACGCTTGCCCCACTGATTTTGGTGGTTGAAGACGAACCCAAACTTGGCCAGCTGCTGGTGGATTATCTCCAGGCTGCCAACTACCGTACCCATCACCTGCTGCGCGGGGATGAAGTGCTGGAGTGGGTGAAAAACAGCCCGCCGGATATGATCCTGCTGGACCTGATGCTGCCAGGCATGGACGGCCTGACGGTGTGCCGCGAAATTCGTCGCTTCTCCGAGGTGCCGGTGATGATGGTGACCGCCAAAACCGAAGAGATCGATCGCCTGCTGGGGCTGGAGATAGGGGCGGATGACTACATCTGCAAACCTTTCAGCCCGCGTGAAGTGGTCGCCAGGGTGAAGACAATCCTCAAGCGCTGCCAGCGCACGCCGGAAGAGGCGCAAAAAGCCTCCCTGCTGGTGATTGATGAAGGCCGCTTCCAGGCCACCTGGGACCAGGCCCCGCTGGATCTGACCCCGGCAGAATTCCGGCTGTTGAAAACGCTGGCTCAGGAGCCGGGTAAAGTCTTCTCCCGCGAAATGCTGCTGAACCATCTTTATGATGACTACCGGGTGGTCACCGACCGGACCATTGACAGCCACATCAAGAACCTGCGCCGCAAGCTGGAGCTGCTGGATTCCGACCAGCCCTTTATCCGCGCGGTGTACGGCATGGGTTATCGCTGGGAAGCCGATCTCTGCCGTTTGATCTAGCGCAATTTACATTCCCCGCCTCAGCTTCTACAATCCCCACACTTTGTAAGGCCGTCTCCGTGACGGCCTTATCTTATTCCACACCGGATGACCCGAGGATTGTCGCCAGGCGGCACCATCAGAGGCTACGGTGATCTGACCTGACATCAGGAATCTGCCCGATCATGTTTAAACCCGAACTTCTCTCCCCTGCCGGTACGCTGAAAAATATGCGTTACGCCTTCGCTTACGGTGCAGATGCGGTGTATGCCGGCCAGCCCCGTTACAGCCTCCGGGTGCGTAATAACGAATTCAACCACGAGAATCTGGCGCTGGGCATCAATGAAGCTCATGCACTCGGCAAGAAATTTTATGTGGTGGTCAATATCGCTCCGCATAACGCCAAGCTGAAGACCTTTATTCGCGATCTCCGTCCGGTGGTGGAAATGGGGCCGGACGCGCTGATCATGTCCGATCCCGGTCTGATTATGATGGTGAGGGAAGCCTTCCCGCAGATGGATGTGCATCTGTCGGTGCAGGCGAACGCGGTGAACTGGGCCACGGTGAAGTTCTGGCAGCAGATGGGGCTGACCAGGGTAATTCTTTCCCGCGAGTTATCGCTGGAAGAGATCGCCGAAATCCGTCAGCAGGTGCCGGAGATGGAGCTGGAAATTTTTGTTCATGGCGCGCTCTGTATGGCCTATTCAGGCCGCTGCCTGCTTTCCGGCTACATCAATAAACGCGATCCGAATCAGGGTACCTGCACCAATGCCTGCCGCTGGGAGTATAAGGTGGAGGAAGGCAAACAGGATGACGTGGGCAACATTGTCCACCAGCATCAGCCCATTCCGGTGAAAAACGTTGAACCCACGCTGGGTGCCGGTGCTCCTTCGGACAAGATGTATCTGATCGAAGAGGCACAGCGCCCGGGCGAATATATGTCGGCCTTCGAAGACGAGCACGGCACCTACATCATGAACTCGAAAGATCTGCGGGCCGTGGCGCACGTTGAACGTCTGACGCAGATGGGGGTGCATTCGCTAAAAATTGAAGGCCGCACCAAATCCTTCTACTACTGCGCGCGCACTGCTCAGGTCTATCGCCGTGCCATTGATGATGCGGCGGCAGGCAAACCTTTTGATGCCAGCCTGCTGGACACGCTGGAGTGCCTGGCCCACCGGGGTTATACCGAAGGTTTCTTACGCCGCCACACGCACGACAGCTATCAGAACTACGATTACGGACATTCTGCTTCCGATCGTCAGCAGTTTGTTGGCGAGTTTACCGGGGAGCGCCGTGATGGACTGGCGCTGGTTGATGTGAAAAATAAATTCAGCAAAGGAGATAACCTGGAGCTGATGACGCCAGCAGGCAACATCAATTTTGACCTGCTGAGCATGGAAAACATCAAATGTCAGCCCACTGAGGTCGCGCCTGGCAACGGCCATTTTGTCTGGATCCCGGTGCCGGAAGAGATCGATCTCAGCTTCGCCTTACTGATGCGCAACTTCCCGGATGCCCCTCCGGCCCGGGCCAGTGAAAATGCTTTAGCGATTTAAACGTGAATAATTTACGCCGGGCGTATTTTCCAGGCGTAATTAGAATTTGATCACATAACCTTGTGCGTTTTCTGGTTAAAATCTGCCTTGCTAAAAACGAGAATTCGAAACGGCAATCATTATCAGGAACCACCTCCTTGGCCCGCCCGGCTCCCCCGGACGGGCTTTTCTTTTCCGACTCTTCCCCCTGTCTTCTTCTCCCTGCGGCAGGATATGCTATAACAGAACCACTTTCGGCCTGAACGGGCCAGAACTCACGGGAACAGAGATATGGACACACGGCCAATTACGCTGGCGATTCTTAACGGTAAAGGGGCGGGTAATGAAGCCCTGCGGGAAGCCATCTTCAAGCTGCGTGAGGAAGGTTATCCGATAGAAGTGCGCGTCACCTGGGAACAGGGCGATGGCGAGCGTTACGTGAAAGAAGCCGTTGAGTTACAGGCTGCAACCGTGGTGGCTGGGGGTGGCGATGGCACCATTAATGAGATAGCCACGGCCCTTGCGGTGCTGGACGAGGCTCATCGTCCGGTGCTGGGTATTGTGCCGCTGGGCACTGCCAATGATTTCGCCACCAGCGCCGGCATTCCGGAAGAGATGGAAAATGCGCTGCGCCTGGCGATTGTTGGTAAAGCCACACCTGTTGATATCGCCCGTGTGAATCAGGATCGTTATTTTATTAATATGGCGACCGGCGGTTTTGGTACCCGTATCACTACCGAAACGCCGGAAAAGCTGAAGTCAGCGCTGGGTGGCGTTTCTTACTTTATTCACGGGCTGATGCGCATGGATACGCTGAAGGCCGACAGCTGCGAGCTGAAAGGCCCCGATTTCAGCTGGAAGGGTGATGCGCTGGTCATCGGAATTGGCAACGGGCGTCAGGCAGGTGGCGGACAGCGGCTTTGTCCGACGGCGCTGATCAATGATGGCATGCTTGAGCTGAGCATTGTCACCTCCAATGAGATCCTGCCTACATTGTTGAATTCCGTGATTGGTGGCGATGATGAAAATCCAAATATCACCCGCGCTTCCCTGCCGTGGCTGGAAATCACCGCACCGCATGAGATGACGTTTAATCTTGATGGCGAACCGCTGAGCGGCACTTCTTTCCGGATTGAGATTCTCCCGAATGCTCTGAGCTGTCGGTTACCGCCTTCATGTGCGTTGCTGGCTTAATCTCACAGGAATATGGACTGGAAGGCCAGTAAGCTCTCTGCATGTTCTGGTGCCTGGTCAGAGTGTTTGGAAGGCATATTGTCTTTGAATCTGGTGCCTGGTCAGAGTGTTTTGTCTTTAATTCCGGTGCCTGGTCAGGAAGAGTGGGCTGAACACAAAGACGCAAAAAGCGTCGTCCCTGACAGCTCGGCCCGGCACGTCCATGTGCCGGGACGCTTTGCTTATCAGCCCTCTCTCCCTTCCCGCTAGCTTCTGCGTCGCCTGTTTTCGTGGGGGTCACACAGGTCAAAATCCAGGTGCAGGTAATCTGGGTTTGCACCCTTTACCCTCAACTCCTTCCAATATCCTCACCTGATAATGGGGTGGCAGCACAGAATCTGTTGCCCTGCTCCCTTGACCTGTGTATCCACTGAACCCACCAGCATCACAGAAACTTTTGGGTGGCAGAATGGAGCACGTTAGCCGGGTATCTGCCGCACGGATGCGGCAGCTAAGCCTACATGGACGTATTTACGGCGTCCCGGATAACGTGCTCCATGCTGACGCCTTACCTATGAACCTGGTGTTCAACTTCTCCTATACACATCCTTAACAACCCCATAACCTCTAATACAAATGTGATCCGGGTCGAACATTCGCCGCAATCAACTTGTATGGTAGTACGCCAAGGCGTATTTTTTGAGCATCAGGTTTGTTTAAGGCCCTGTTCAGGGCGACCAGGAGAAAAGAATGAAAAGCGTCGTGATTGAACGTCCCGGAGAATTGCAGGTACAGGAGCGCCCGGAACTGACCCCAGAGGCAGGCGAAGTTCGCGTGAAAGTTCAGTATGCCAGCATCTGCGGATCTGACGTGCATATCTGGCACGGCCATAACCCCTTTGCCCGCTATCCCCGCGTGATCGGCCATGAGTTTTTTGGCCGGATTGACGCAGTAGGTGAAGGCGTGGATGCAGCCCGCATAGGTGAACGTGTTGCTGTTGATCCGGTGGTAAGCTGCGGTCACTGCTATCCCTGTTCGATTGGCCGCCCTAACGTTTGTAGTGAGTTGCAGGTTATTGGCGTGCATCGTGATGGCGGATTCAGCCAGTACGCGGTAGCACCAGCTGCCAATGCTTATCACCTGCCGGAATCCATCCCGGACAAGCTGGCAAGCCTGGTCGAGCCTTTTACCATCGCAGCCAATATCACCGCTTTTCTGAAGCCTCAGCCTGAAGATGTGGCGCTGATTTACGGCTCCGGCCCGATGGGGCTGACCGCCATTCAGGTGCTGAAAGGCGTCTATAACGTACGCAAAGTTATTGTGGCTGACCGTCTGCCTGAACGCCTTGCAATGGCCAAAGCCAGCGGGGCGGATGTGGTGCTGGATAACAGTGAGATCCCGCTGGCGGCACAGCTTGAAGGGGAGATGCCGACGCTGATCATTGATGCTGCCTGCCACCCGTCAATTCTGGCTGAAGCCGCTGTACTGGCCTCACCTGCCGGGCGTATCGGCCTGCTTGGCTTCTCGGGCGAGCCCTGCACGCTGACGCAACAAAGCCTTACCAGCAAGGAGCTCTCCCTGTTTACCTCACGCCTGAACAGCCACCGCTTCCCTGAAGTCATCAGCTGGATGGAACAGGGGCTAATCCACCCGGAGAAACTGGTGACCCACTACCTGCCGCTCAGCGACATTGAGCAGGCGATGACACTGTTCGAAAAAGATCCACGAAGCTGCTGTAAGGTCATTCTGGCCGTGGCATAACTTTTCCCTGCCAGGGCCACACTTGCCGCCGGATAACGTACTACTGCCAGGGCCTTCCGGCCAGGGAATAACTGACCGCTGCCAGGGTAATACTGGCAGGCAATACCCTACTTATTATAAATGTAATCAAGGAATTACTATGTTCAAAAATCTGCGTTGGACTATCGTACTTCTGCTGTTTATGGTCTACATGATCAACTATCTCGATCGTGTTGCCCTCTCGCTGACCGTACCGATGATCGAAAAAGATCTGATGCTGAACGCCGAGCAGTTTGGCCTGATCTTCGGCAGCTTCTTCTTTGGCTACGCCATCTTTAACTTCCTTGGCGGCCTGGCGACGGACAAATATGGTCCGACACTGGTGATGGGCATCGCCGTGGGAATGTGGTCCCTGTTCTGCGGCCTGACTGCGGTAGCGACAGGTTTCTGGTCGATGCTGATTTTACGCGTGCTGTTCGGCATGGCCGAAGGCCCCATCTGCGCCTCCGCTAACAAAGCCATCAACGGCTGGTTCCCCAAAAAACAGGCCGCTACCGCTATGGGCTTCCTGAGTGCCGGTTCTCCTTTAGGCGGCGCTGTTGCTGGCCCAATCATCGGCTATCTGGCCCTGGCATTTGGCTGGCGTCCGGCGTTTGTGATCATCTGTTCTGTGGGTATCGTCTGGATGGTGGTCTGGTTCTTTATCGCCTCTGACAACCCGCTGAAAAGCCGTCGCGTCAGTGAAGAAGAGCGCCTGCTGATCGCCCGCCTGAAAGAAGAGCAGACCACGCCGGATGAAGAGCTGGCACAGGCCTCGCACGGGCTGGGCTTCTATCTGCGCCAGCCGATTATCCTGGTCACCGCCTTCGCCTTCTTCTGCTACAACTATATTCTGTTCTTCTTCCTGAGCTGGTTCCCGGCCTATCTGGTTCAGGCGCACAACCTCGATATCAAATCGATGAGTATTACCACCATGATCCCGTGGATCGTCGGCTTTGTGGGTCTGGCGCTGGGGGGATGGATTTCGGATAAGATTTTCAACATTACCGGTAAGCTGCTGCTTTCACGAAAAATTGTGCTGGTGGTCTCGCTACTCGCCGCCGCTATTTGTGTTGCGCTGGCAGGTTCGGTAAAAGGGGTCTATCCGGCAGTTGCTCTGATGTCCGTTTCGATTTTCTTCCTGTATATCACCGGCGCCATTTACTGGGCCATTATTCAGGACGTGGTGCATAAAAGCCGCGTGGGTGGCATCAGCGGGTTTATCCATCTGATCGGCAGCCTTTCAGGGATTGTCGGCCCGATTGTCACTGGCTATATCGTGCATCACACCGGCAAATTCGACAGCGCCTTTGTGCTGGCGGGGGGTGTGGCCGCACTGGGTGCGCTGCTGGTGTTCTTTGTTATTAAAAGTCCGAAGACGCAAAACAAAGCGGTTTCAGTGTGAAACAAAGCGCGCACCAGGTGCGCGCCATTTAAAAGAAAGGATTGTCTATGCTTTCGTTTGATTCTCTCTCCCCGGACGTTGTCCGTCCTGATTACCCTCGTGAGAAGCTCCGCACCCGTATGGTTCATATTGGATTTGGCGCTTTCCATCGGGCACATCAGGCAGTATGCAGCGACAGGCTTGCCAGCGAGCAGGGCAGCGACTGGGGCTATTGCGAAGTAAACCTTAACAGCGGTGAACTGATTCAGGCGCTGAAGCAGCAGGACTGCTGCTATTCCGTGGCGGAGATGAGCGGCGATCGGATGTCGCTGCGGGTCATTGGCGTAGTGAAAGAAGCCCTGCACGGAAAGTCTGACGGCATTGATGCGGTGATTGAGGCGCTGGCCCAGCCGGATGTGGCTATCGTTTCAATGACCGTTACCGAAAAAGGCTACTGCTATGAGCCTTCCAGCGGCAGGCTGGATCTGCACCACCCGGCCATTGTGCATGACATCGCTAACCCCGAAGCGCCCTCTTCCCTGCCTGGCATTATCCTTGCCGGGATTGTACGCCGTCGCGAACGCGGCTTAGCCCCCTTCAGCGTCATGTCCTGCGATAACATGCCTGAAAATGGCCGCGTGACGCGCAATGTCGTGACTGGCCTGGCTGAAAAGCTGGACAGCGATCTGGCTGGCTGGATTACCGAAAATGTGACCTTCCCTTCCACTATGGTGGACCGTATTGTCCCGGCAATGACCGCTGAAACCCACGCCGCACTGCGTGAAAAACTGGGCTGTGACGATCCGGTCAGCGTGGCCTGTGAACCTTTCCTGCAGTGGGTGATTGAAGATAACTTTGTCAGCGGCCGTCCGGAATGGGAAAAAGCCGGGGCAGAGCTGGTCAGCGATGTCCTGCCGTTTGAAGAGATGAAGCTGCGTATGCTCAACGGCAGCCACTCCTTCCTGGCCTATCTTGGCTATCTGGCCGGTTACCAGCATATCAGCGACTGCATGGCCGATGAGCACTACCGCCAGGCCGCACGGCAACTGATGATGGAGGAGCAGGCCCCCACGCTGCACGCTAATGTGGATCTGGCTGCCTATGCTGATTCGCTGATTGCGCGCTATGAGAATCTGGCGATCAAACACCGTACCGGACAGATTGCTAATGACGGCACCCAGAAGCTGCCCCAGCGCTGGCTGGACAGCATTCGCTGGCATCTGCAACATGGCGGCAGCTACAGATTACTGGCGCTGGGCGTGGCGGGCTGGATGCGCTATGTTGGCGGCGTGGATGAACAGGGAGAAGCGATTGAGATTCGCGATCCGATGCGTGAGCAACTTGCTCAACGTGTTGCAGAAACGCCGGAAGGGGAAGCGCGCGTTGCTGCCCTGCTGTCAATCAAAGCGGTGTTTGGTGAGGATCTGGCTGCGGAACCCGCCTTTGTTGCCCAGGTAACCCACTTTTATCAGCTTTTACTGGTAAAAGGTGCAAAAGAGACGGTGAAACTGGCGCTGGCCGAGTGAATAAGCGCTGGCGAACCGTCAGCGCCCTGTTTAGACTGAGGCTTCCACAGACGAAGTATGAAGGGTATAGGGATAATACTGAATGTCTACAGCCTACATCATTACGGCCAGCGAGCCGGTAAATCAGCAGATTTATCGCTTTCTGCGTCAGGATATTGTGACCTGTGCGATCCCGCCAGGTTCGCTGCTGTCTGAAAAAGAGGTCTCCGCTCGCTTCAGCGTCTCCCGGCAGCCGGTCCGTGAAGCTTTCATTAAATTAGCCGAAGCCGGTCTGGTTCAGGTTTTACCGCAGCGCGGAACTTTTGTCCGCAAAATCTCTGCCCAGCGGGTCGCAGATGGCCGTTTTATCCGTGAAGCCGTGGAAGTGGCCGTTATCCGTCGTGCCGCACTGGAAGCCCCGGCAGACTCTCTTGCCCAGCTTGAGCATAATCTTCAACTGCAAAAAATGGCGGCTGACCGCCATGACAGCCAGGCCTTTCTGCTGCTGGATGATGAGTTCCACCGGCTGATTGCCCAGAGCATCAACTGTGAGTTAGCCTGGGAGACGGTAGAAAATATCAAGGCGGCGATGGATCGCGTACGGTTCCTGACCCTGAGCAAAGTTTCTCCGCCTGAAAGTCTGATCGAGCAGCATCGCGAGATCTATCAGGCTCTGGTAGCCCGCGATGTGGAGCGTGCAGAGAAAGCCCTGCGCCGCCATCTGCAGGAGATGATTTTCTCCATCACGCCAATCGCCGAACAGAACAGCGAATGGTTTGAAAAACCGCTATAGATCCGGCCATCTCTGCGCCGGGTAGAGCGCCATGCGAATGTTGAACAGATAAAAAAGTGGCCTGAACAGGGCCATATCTCCGCGACACAAGGTTTCAGTCGCCAGCAGTAAGCGATCCAGCTCGCTGAGCAGTGATGCGGGCGGCTCCAGATAAATATTCTTCAGCCGCTTTTTAAAGTACGAATTTATCTCAAACATGACTGCATCCGTCTCCAGACGGTGATCTTTAATCACCGCCTGGTGCCGGGCGAAAAAGTCGTAACAGTTCACGCCAAGCCAGATTTCCGTAATCAAATTCCCCCCCAGCGCCACGCCCGGCGTTGGATCTATTTTGTTGCGCGGCAGAATAATATTAATTTTATCGATCATCCTGGCAACATACTGCTGGCGCGACAGAAGTGAAGAAGCATTGATTTTTATTTCACCGGTAAACTGTAACAGCTCTTTGATTCCCTTACGTAAAACGCGCCGGGCTGACCAGGCTGGTCTTTTATTACGCAAAATCGCCGTGACGATCACCGCCAGCAAGACTCCTACTATGGTAGCGATCGAAGCATTAATAATGGTCAGCAGATCCGGCTTGAGATCGTGAGTCATGCCGATGAATCCCGGGATCTGGGTCGAAATAATCAGTCCGATAAAGTTGGTTGAAGGGTTGGCAATCACCAGCCCTAACGCTAACAGGCCTGGCGCCAGGCAGATAATCAGCGATTCAAAACTCACCGTCATCGGGATCAGCAGCCCGACATAAAGAATGCTGATCAGGATGGCGATCAGCACGCCTTTCAGAAAGACTTTCATCGAGGCAACCGGGCTGTCCAGCGCGGCAAAAAATGAACAGACTACGGCGGCAATCATCGGTGTTGAGGAACCATCTTTCCAGCCCGTGCCGATCCAGAACAGACAGCCCAGCATAGTGGCGGTAAAAGCCGTAAACGCGGAGAGCAGGATCAGCCCTCTGTCCGCATGTTTTCTGATTAGCCTGAGCGTGCCGCGTTTCTTTTCCGGCCCCAGCAGGCTGACACGCTCCCTGGCTCCGAAATAAGAGTCCGCAATGCGGATAAAATTGAGTAACCGCTCCAGCAGGCCAATCAGCAGCAGCCCCTCTTCCGCACTCATTTCCCCGCTGGCATAAAGGGATTTAATTTTTTCCTGCGAAGCGCTGATATCAGCTTCAGTTGCCTGTGCCTGTCCGCTTTGCTCCGGGCTGTTGAGCCAGACCAGGAAGCGGCTGAAAGCGTCAGCAACAAAATCGGGGAAAGGGATACCCTGCTCTGCTAGCAGGCTCAGACGCTTTTCAATCGCCGTCAGCGTAGGGATCAGATAGGAGAGGTGCTGGTACTGAGCACTGACCAGCCGGATCAGTTTTCGCGCGGCATCCCCCTCGTAGACACAGTGGGTAATCAGCGCTTCCACAGCGGTGGGATAATTAGCCATCTGCACCAGGATCTGATCGCGCTCCGGCGTGCTTGCTTTGGATTCGGCGGTCAGCAGTTCGTTACAAACGTTTTTCGCGCTTTCAAACCAGTTTCCGACGCTGTTCTCCAGCAGATTACGCATCCGGACCGGGAAGACCAGCATATGCACCAGACTGCTACAGACGATCGCCACGGTGATCTCCTCAATACGGGAAATAACCGTATAGGTGATCGAGAGCGGCGTGGTGACATCGGCAAAGCCCATAATGGCCGCGCTGTAGCCTGCCAGCATAAATATGTAGCTTTTGGGCGTGCGGTCATGCAGGGAAAGAGAGAGGCAGCCAGCAACCCAAAGCGACACGCACAGGCTGAACAGCATGGGATGCGTGACGGTGACGGGATAAATCAGAAAGATGAATATGCCGCCCAGCACCGTACCCAGAAAGCGGAACAGCGCTTTTGACAGGGTTGAGGCCGAGTAAAGCTGGGAGATAACGTACACCGACACCATAGCCCAGGCCGGCTTATCCAGGTTCAGTTCCAGTGCGATATAGAGCGCTAAAAATGCTGCCACGCAGGTTTTCACGGCAAACATCAACGCATTTTTGGATAACCACTTCATGTTGAATTCTGGGGCTTTAGGGTGTGCAAAGAAGGGTATTTTATCTGTTGTAACGCGTGGGGAAAGTAGTTAGCATGAGTATAGTTTGTAACAAAATAATCACATAGGGGAAAATATGCCCACTGCCGGGTTTCAATTGCTCTTTACCATAATCAGCTGATGAAACTAAGTCTCTTACAGAGGTTTGTTCATATGGTATTATTGAACAGTAAATACACAGGAGGATGTATGAAACCTACCCCGGTAAATGCTGAAAATCTGTCAGGCATGTTGGAAAAAGCCCGCAAAGCTGGAACAGTGCGAATTGTAGGGGATTCTTACGATCAGCGCCGTACACAATTTATGAAAGATGTTTTAGGAATGGATGACAATCGTAAGGTTGAAGGAAAAAACCATGGCCAGAAGGGAAAGGATTTCGTGCGTTGAAACCAGTGCCTTGTTTACAACTATCAGTGCTGAGTATGGTTTCAACAGTGAGGTTGTCCTTTCCTATTTTCAGGATATCGACGAACTTCAACAAATATGGACAAAAACGGGAGAAGTCTGGGTTTATTCTCAGGGTGAGCCTCATCATTACGGCTGGATTAAAGAGTCCCATTTTAAAAGCGATGGAAGCCTTGTTCCATTGTATATAGGTCTCCATCATACTCGTGTTCTCGATGATATAAACGAACACGACCCTTTGCTGGTTGTTTCTTTTGAGCCCCGTGATAACGAAGAATTTCCGGCTCTGGTCATCCTTACCATGATTGATCATGCGGATATGTTTGGTGCGAAAGGGGCCGCAAAGCACAATTCTCAGCAAATGCATTTAATCCATAAAAAGTTAGATGACCTGGTTCAGGGGATCCCCCCAACCCGTTAAGGTTGTTGGAATCCGTTACAGGCAGGAGAACGAACAGCCTCCTGCTTCAGAGTTATCAGTCAGGCGATAGTGACCTCTTTCGCCAGATAAACATCCTGTACCGAATTAATCAAAGCCACGCCCTCCTTCATCGATTTCTTAAAGGCTTTACGTCCCAGAATCAGGCCCATTCCACCAGCACGCTTGTTGATTACGGCGGTACGGACAGATTCAGCCGTGTCGGTTTCGCCGGCAGATGCGCCACCGGAATTGATCAGCCCTGCCCTGCCCATATAGCAGTTTGCCAGCTGATAACGGACCAGATCGATGGGATTGTCGGTGGTCAGCTTGCTGTAAACGCGCTCATCCGTGGAGCCAAATTTCACCGCATTATAACCGCCGTTATTCTCCGCCATTTTCTGCTTAACAATATCTGCACCAATGGTCGCTGCCAGATGATTAGCCTGACCGGTCAGATCGGCGCTGGCATGATAGTCAACGCCCTCTTTTTTGAAGTCGTTATTGCGTAGATAAGCCCACAGAACAGTCACCATCCCCAGTTCGTGCGCCCGCTCAAAAGCAGCGGAGATCTCTTCCAACTGACGGCGGGACTGTTCAGAACCGAAATAGATTGTTGCACCTACCGCAACCGCGCCCAGATTAAAGGCCTGCTCCACGCTGGCGTACATCGTCTGATCGTACTGCGTGGGATAGCTGAGGGTTTCGTTATGGTTCAGTTTGACCATGAAGGGAATGCGGTGAGCATAGCGGCGGGAAACGGAAGCCAGCACGCCATAGGTGGAAGCGACACAGTTACAGCCGGACTCGATAGCCAGCTCGACAATATTCTTCGGATCAAAGTAGAGCGGATTAGCGGCAAAAGAAGCGCCTGCGGAGTGTTCCACGCCCTGATCCACCGGAAGAATAGAGAGATACCCGGTGCCAGCCAGACGCCCGGTGTTATAGAGCGTTTGCATATTGCGTAACACGGCAGGAGAACGGTTGTTATCGATCATCACCCGATCGACATAATCCGCGCCCGGTAAGTAAAGGCTTTCCGCTGGAATGGTCATGCAGCGATGTTGCAGAAGAGTGGCCGCTTCGTCGCCCAATAACTGTACGATGTCCGTCATGTTAACTCCTGTATGAGGTGAAACCAGCAGGCAGTAACGCCTGCTATGAAAGATTTCTGACCCCCACAGCGTGGACCCTTTCCCAACATTAAGGCAAATTGCTGACTCCATTTTTCAGAACGATCCCAGTAAAAAGTGCATAAAAAAACCGGCATTCCCGTTGGGTGATGGTGCCTTTTCACCTTGTCAGACTGGCATTTTCGTGCGCTAAAGCATCAGTCCCTTTTTCTTCAAAGCTTTAACGACTTTTACCGCTCCGTGATAGTTGAGATGGTCTCCATCACGAAACTCTGTGCGGTTAAAGGGTTTATCCTCATTAAAATCATGCAAAGTGAAATGGTAATTTTCCAGGCTTTTCAGGAAAGCACGGCTCTCAGCAACCATGCCCGGTTCGATCCCCTGCATATAGGCCTGAGGGAACGGCGGGATAACATAGTGGATACGGATCCCTTTTTCCCGGGCAACGTCACACATTTCACGCAGAAGAGTTTCATTCACCTCTTTACTGCTTTTGTACTTATAAGATTTGCTGTGGCGCAACGCACGAGCTTTGGAAGTCTCGACATATAATGATGGTTCCATTGAAGAAGCATCAACAATTTGTCCTTCCAGGTTTTCACTTACGCGTTTGAGACTATCCACATTATCCAGAACCCGATAGAACGCTGTCAGTCGCGCGTTATTTTTTATCACTGGCAAAAAATAGGCCAGTAAGGCTTCATCACTCCCGGTCAGAAAATCTGCAGTTATAGCATTACAGGGGGTGATATCATTTTTGTGGTTATAATGATTCAGAATATGCAAAGCAAGGATATTATCCT
This sequence comes from Erwinia sp. E_sp_B01_1, assembly GCF_036865545.1. Lineage (NCBI taxonomy): Bacteria > Pseudomonadati > Pseudomonadota > Gammaproteobacteria > Enterobacterales > Erwiniaceae > Erwinia > Erwinia sp. E_sp_B01_1. The sequence continues at coordinate 3,196,867 of NZ_CP142208.1, forward strand.
GATCATGAGTTTTATATAACTCATAGAACAGATCGAAGTAACCTGACATCAGAACAATGGTTTTGGTTTTTTTATTACTGGCATAATGATTCATCATTGCCTGTGCCTGACGCAGATCCAGGCTGTGCATTGATAGATTCACGGCTTTATTCAGACATTGTTGCGGGAATGCGTAATAACCGTATGAACTTCCCATAATCAACGTGGGAGATTTTTTTGCGAGGGTCTGGTTATGCTTATGCTGTAAAAACGAAATTAAAGCATCCTGCCTGTCAGAGAAGGGCAAAGCCTTTAACATCATAACCTGCTGGAAGTCAGCCATTAACACCACATGCTTCGTTTCCACCAGCTCCCTGACCGACTCTGCGCCATGATCGTAAACGATCACCGGATGACTGCTGTTATTTAACGGCTGCAGAAAACTTTCAACGTTAATCTTCTGCCCTTTCTCAACCTTTATATAAAAGATATCCCCCAGACTCTCCTTATCCAGCATCTCAAAGAAGTAAGAGGCATGTTCTTCACTGCCAATAAAGAAAACGTCCATTTTCTTGCTCAGCAACAGCTTTTTCCAGAAATTAAACAGGCCTGGTTTTAGTGAAAGAAGAGAAGCAGGTGAGAAATCGTTTTCAATCGAATCAGAAAGCGAGTTTATCATCTCAACCGTTTCGCTGCTGTCATCAAGGAAAGCGTTGTTTTCAGAAAGCAGTATCGCCAGCTCATTAATCTTTTCACGGGGTTCTGCCCCTGTCTGTTGCGCGATAGATTTGAACTGGCTTAGAAAGATCGATTCAGGATGCAAAGCACACCACCGGTTAAAAATCACTATGAGTATGCCCAAATTTATCACGTTGCACTTTTTGAGATTGCGGGCGTAGAGACCCGTTATGCCCCTTTTTCTGGCGATGACTCATCGCCAGACCGGTTCATTTTACGATTTCACCACCACTGGTGAAAATGGTGCACCGGGCCGTGCCCGTGACCGACTTCCAGCGAATCCGCCTGCTCAAGTGCTCCCTGTAACCAGCTTTTCGCTTCCTGCACCGTTGCCACCCAGTTATCCTGCCGGGGACGGAGTGCTGCCAGCGCAGCGGAAAGTGTACAACCAGTGCCGTGGGTATTTCTGGTTGGTACCCTGGGCGCAGTGAAACGTTGCTCAAGCCGTGACGTTAACAACCAGTCCGGGCTTTCCACGTCGCTGAGATGGCCGCCTTTCATCAGCACCGCCTTGCAGCCCAACTGCAGTAAAGCCCTTCCCTGACGGCGCATCTCCTCTTCGCTGTCGGCCATATCACACTCCAGCAGCGCTGCCGCTTCCGGCAGATTAGGGGTAATCAGCGACACTTGTGGAAGCAGACGTTCACGAAGTGTCGCTACGGCTTGTGGTGAGAGGAGAGGATCGCCACTTTTTGCCAGCATCACCGTATCAAGCACGATCCAGGGCACCTGTGCCTGCTTCAGGCCTGCCGCCACAGCTTCAACAATGTCGCTCTCTGCCAGCATACCGATTTTCACGCTGTCGATACGCACATCACTCAGAACGGAGGTTAACTGTGCCGCGACAAAATCAGGCTCAATCCGGTATACCGACTGCACGCCTGTGGTGTTCTGCGCCACCAGCGCGGTAATCACGCTGGTACCGTATGCGCCCAGGGCGGAGAAAGTTTTCAGATCGGCCTGGATACCGGCCCCGCCACTTGGATCGGTACCGGCAATGGTCAGTGCGTTGATGCGCTTCATGCCTTAGCCCCCCCATTAAAGAGCGCATCAAGGAACAGCGCTACAAAACTGCCTGGTCCCGCCGCCACGTTTGCCGCTCTCTCTCCTGCCAGGCTCATCACCCGACAGGCGCTGGCAACATGCACTAATCTGTCACCGGGTAGCGCAGCAAAACCAGCCACAACCGCAGAAAGTGCGCAGCCGGTTCCGACCACGCGCGTCATTAACTCTGAGCCTCCGGGGATCGCCAGCGTTCGATGGCCATCAGTGACATAATCCGTTTCCCCGGTGACGGCAACAACAGCGCCCGTAGATTTTGCCAGAATGTTGGCGGCTTCCAGCGCTGCCGAAGAGTCGTGCAGGCTGTCCACGCCACGGCCTGAAGCGGACTGCCTTGCCAGCGCCATAATCTCCGAAGCATTGCCGCGTATCGCCGCAGGACGCTGTTCGAGCAGCTGCTGGCAGAATTCAGTGCGGAAAGTCAGTGGCCCTACGGCAACGGGATCCAGAGTCCAGGGGCGCTGTGAAAGACTGGCAGATTTAACTGCCGCCAGCATCGCCTGACTGCGCGATCGGGTCAGCGTTCCTACGTTAATCAATAGCGCATCGGCTATCGTACTGAACTGCTCCGCTTCCTGCGTATCAATAACCATCGCAGGAGAAGCGCCAAGTGCCAACAGGACATTAGCAGTAAAGGTCTGTACCACATCGTTGGTCATGCAATGGATCAGGGGAGATTTTTCACGAAAGGATTGAAGAGAAACAGCGGCATCAGCGGCCGTAAAGGGGTGAGGTTGGTTCATGGTAAGGCTCCCAACCGGCGATCAAGAAGGCGATGCGGTCAGGCATCTGACTTCCCTCCGCTGGCATTATCCAGTTCAGGTTCAACGGGTTTTTCTCAGCCCTTTCTTTGGAAGGAAGGGCACCCCGAGTCATACTCTCAAGCCAGCAGCATAGGGAAGTGGTGCTTGCAAAGCAAGCTCGCCTGACCGCATCGCCTTCTTGATCGCCGGAAAAGATAATGCCTGTATACCCCACCACTTACCTCACTCTTTACCCCACCTTTAACCTCACAGAGGGATTATCCAGCATGCAATAAAAAACCCGCACGCAGCGGGTTAATTGTCCAGATAACATTCTGTTTAGTTCACTTATCTAAGATGAAATAACCTTAAGACAAATCCACTGTGAATTTATACACCCTTAAAGCAAAAAGGCATTGCCGTTCACTGATTAAAAATCTAGCATTAACACTACATGTAGTGTTTACCGAAGGTTATCGGCACTATATGTGTAAAATTCAATACCTCTACAAAGGAGTTTTATCATAAGCAACAATACAAAAAAAACCGGTGGTAGCTTGGCTTCAGTGGCTGCTAAAACTCTACATAACCCTAACGCATCAGCTATACAAAAAGCTCTTGCAGGTTCTGCGTTGTCACAGGCTAGCTCTACAAACCAAACTAGTGGCCCCATGGAACATATAGCATCTGCTGCACTTAAAAACCCAAACTCTGCTGCGTTAACAAAACAGCTTGCTGCTAGTGTTCTTGCACAATCCAACAAAAGCCGTAAGTGATCTTAAGGCGGGGAAACCCGCCTTATTTAATTCCAGTAACGTCTGCTGTGTACTTGTTCAGACTTGACCTGCTCCCCGTTGATTAACACACCCCGATGTTAGTAATGTCTTCATAAGCCACATGAGGACATCCCCATGAAGAAGCGTTTTTCCGACCAACAGATCATCAGTATTCTCCGCGAGGCTGAAGCCGGGGTTTCTGCCCGTGAACTCTGCCGCAGGCATGCCATTTCCGACGCCACTTTTTACACATGGCGTAAGAAGTATGGCGGTATGGAGGTGCCTGAGGTTAAGCGCCTGAAGTCGCTTGAGGAAGAAAACGCCAGACTCAAGAAGCTGCTTGCCGAAGCCATGCTGGATAAGGAGGCGCTACAGATGGCTCTTGGGCGAAAGTACTGACGACAGACCAGAAGCGGGAAGCTGTGGTGTTGATGTGTGATGCGACCGGTCTGTCGCAACGTCGAGCCTGCAGACTCACAGGTTTGTCCCTGTCGACCTGCCGCTATGACGCTCATCGTTCACTTGCTGATGCGCATTTATCAGGGCGCATCACTGAGCTGGCCCTGGAGCGCAGGCGTTTTGGCTACCGCCGCATCTGGCAGCTGCTGCGCCGTGAAGGGCTTCATGTTAATCACAAGCGCGTGTACCGCCTTTATCATCTGAGCGGGCTGGGCGTAAAACGCAGACGACGTCGTAAAGGGCTGGCAGCAGAACGTCTGCCGCTGCTCCGCCCGGCGGCGCCCAATCTGACCTGGTCGATGGATTTCGTCATGGACGCACTGGCCACCGGTCGCAGGATCAAGTGCCTTACTTGCGTGGATGACTTCACGAAGGAATGCCTGACGGTCACTGTTGCCTTTGGGATTTCAGGTGTGCAGGTCACGCATATTCTGGACAGTATTGCGCTGTTTCGTGGCTATCCGGCTACGATAAGAACCGATCAGGGCCCGAAATTTACCTGCCGCGCGCTCGATCAATGGGCCTTTGAGCATGGCGTGGAGCTGCGACTTATCCAGCCCGGCAAGCCGACACAGAACGGATTTATTGAGAGTTTTAACGGACGCTTTCGCGATGAATGCCTGAATGAACACTGGTTCAGTGACGTCAGTCATGCCATGAAAACCATCAGTGAATGGCGTCAGGATTATAACGAATATCGCCCGCACTCCACGCTGAATTATCAGACGCCGTCTGAATTTGCAGCGGGCTGGAGAAAGGGTAATTCTGAGAGTGAAGGATCCGACATTACTAACTGAGCCTTGTATCTAATCCTGGGGGCAGGTCAGAAGTGCCAGATGGTAAGATTTGTGTGTATGAAAACGCTAGAAGAAGTGAGCATGTAAAAGTGGCAAAGTCAGCTCCCTGCCTCAACACGATGACTTTTAACACTGACTCTTAATTTTATCATCTACAGCTTTGACCAAATTACCAAACGCACTTAGCAATATCTGATTATCCATGATTTCCATTTTCATTACTTTTTGATGACTACCTTTGACTAACTGTGAATTAAATCTTTTAGTCATCATATCATAAACATCTTTGCCTGGCGCGAAAGCATAAATAATTAAAAAACCATCTGCGATAAAATGCCAAATTATGCCATCTATACTTTCCTCATTCGTTTGAGAAAAATTACTTAAAATGGCTCGAATGAGTTCATCGTTGAAGGTATTTGTTTTATCGACAATCCGAAACAAGCAAATCTTGATAAAATGATCAATCCTCAACCTAATTAACTTATTGAATCTTAATGAGTTTTTCAGTATGCAATGTCGCAATGCATCATCAAGATTTCGCTCTCCTACAACATTTCTATAATGCAGGTGTTCAGCTATAGAAGCGCGCCATAGTATACTAAGAAGGTAGAGGTAATATTTTTCATAGTTGAAAGAACGTATTATTATGTGGTCACTATTTTTTCTCACTTCTTTTCTATTTCTTAAGACATCAATCCCGTATTTTTCGAAAGTATTACATAGATACTGTTCACAATCATGGCAAAGCATAGGTTCTTTAGGATCAAGATTTCCTTCTACAGAATGCTTACCATTTCGTACCAATATTAGCTTTCCATTCTGCTTTAACCGCTTAAAATAACTTCTTGGGATAATGTGTGATTGCCGTAAGTTATTTAGTTTCAAGCATAATTTGCACTTATCTATCATAAATACCTCAAGCAAAAGGGGATTATGTCTGTTCTTTGCCTCAGACCAAGATTTTTAATGGAATTATTAGTTAATTATTTGTTTTTTTGACAAGGGTAGGCGTTATGAAGTGCGGTAAGCACCAAGGAACTTCCTGACTTCGTCCTATCTTTTGGGTTATTTTGTAGATACAAAAGTACAATGTCGTAAACTTGGCGATTTAAAGTTCCTTCTGGAATACAAAATATTTCGTCAGTGAAGATGCCAGTTACTCCACCTATGAATCCAATATACATACCCGCTTCGAAATTACTCCCACTTTTGTCTTGGTAAGACAATCTCCACTTGTATAACTCGTTGCCGTCAGTGGCAGATGCGCTGAATGAACTCCCAATTAGGGCCAATGCTATCAGTAGTCTTTTCATGATTTTTTTCGTTTGTGTTTGTATGCTTCCATCCTACTACCAGGATAAATCTTATTGAACTATTTTTTTATAATAACCGCTATTTAGCCCCATTGGGGATACCACCAACAAATGAAGAGCACGACTTCATCACTGTCCAGAATGAGCACACCTTACCAGGATGCTCATGTCTCGTCAGAAACGTACTCTTCTGACATTTAGGAAATCATAAAAATTCATGAAGAGAGTTTCCCTATTCCGATCCTCAAATCCTCACTCAGGTGTACTAATCAACGGGGAGCAGGTCAATTGAGGTGCCAGCCAGCCGGGATTGTCCAATTTGATACCGATGAGAATTAATCATACAGCCATTTGCCAGACTTGGCGGACTCAGCAAACATCCTTACAGTCAGCGGCTTTCTGATCTGATTTATCTCTTCATTAATCTGGCTTCTTTTGAACAACCTACGGAATAGTGAAGCTTCTACTGAGGGATAGTATGCCTGGATATTCATTGTCGAAATATCAACGCTGAATTTCTCGCTGTAATCGTCTATGGCATATGGAAGTTCATCTAACTCGGAATAGTCCTGTAGGACTGTATCCATCTCGAGTATAATTCTTCCATTTTTCCACGAAACAGGTACAGATAATTCCGCTCTGAAAAATTCTAATACGTCGGTTTCCGTCACCATATTTTATCCATCCCACGAGCAACAGAATTGTAATGTGTAATTGTACGATAAGTTATTTCAGCGACGTCCTTTGAAAGAAGGAGCCAACCTACTACCGGGATAGCACGACCAATAAAAGTACTAACCTTATGGGTCATGACAACCCTAAGAGTCCGTGGAGGATAGCCACCGACGACTGAAGGAAGTTCTATTCCCCAGGGAAATTTTGCTTTAGGAAATGCTTTTCGCGCACCACGAGAGGCAAGAGAAGTTCCTGGGGTTGCTCTTGCAAATTTCCCTCTTGTTGAGAGGATATTGAGTCCTGAAATAATGGCAACAATAGATCCAAAGTCATTTACACCAACTTGTTCGGCAAACTCTTCACAGAAAATCATAAATAACAGTTCATTAGCTTCCAGGTTGGGCCTTCCCGCATAGAAGTATGTCTCGTTAAGCTCTTCAGTCGTATCCATGCCAATGTCCCTTTGATTGGTTAAGCCAGCTTATGATGGCTTTTTTTGTTTTCAAGCAAGTTGGTGAGATCCCATAGAATCCATAACGCCCATTAAACGTAACGCCTACGAGCGAGGCTGAATCATCAAGATTAAACATGCCCTAAAAAGCAAGTTTAAACATTTTCTTACTACATACTTACTCCGGCTTTAAGTTAAAGCCAATTCAGACCATCAATGATGTAGCACACACTTGATAACGGAAAAGTGTGCATATAACGTTAAGTGATGCCAGAGCCTGATTTTTCATGCCCTATGACCTGCTGCAAATGAGCAATAGCAGAAACACCATTTGTAGGTAATTTGGAAAGAATATCCATATCGTCGATCAAATAGACCTTGAAAAGACCCTTTTAAATTTTCAAATGTTTGTGGATGGCTTCCATTCCCAGTAGCTGATCCTCAGGGATATCGTTACAAGCTAACAGGTGCTCAATAGTCATAGAACGGTGCGGCTGCACAACACGCTTAGGAAGCCCCTCTACTGCCTCCATGACCTGCTTAATTGGTGTAAAAATCAAAACCAGAGCGGGCCGGGAATGCTTGTTCCTTACCGTTGACGGCTTGTCCCGCAAGTCTGCGTACAATCGGCGCAATTTTAGGGATGCGTGTAGCTTCCTCATAATCACCGTTCCGGAACTTATACAAGATTTTATCAAGCTCAGCACGGGTAACAAGCTTATGCTCATCATTGACAATCTGTTCTGTCAAAACTCTATCAACGGCAAGGGAAGCACCAGTCAAACTGGAAAGATGGTATTTGTATCCGCGTGACATTTAAGCGCTGTTCATTAATCAAAGAAACCGTCGGGTTGCGGTTCACCGACCTGCAGGCTGGATAATTCCGCCTGCATAAAGAGTAATGAAATTCCGTTCATTTTCCGTTAACTGGCGATATCAGCCAATCTGCCTCGCTCTGCCCGCCAGCGGTGCCACAATCAACTGCAAAGCGTTTGCCCCCAGCAGCATGGCTAAAGGCAGCGACCAGCTTTGGCTGTATTGATGCAGCATACCAAAAAGCAGGGGTCCCAATGCCGCAACGCCATAGCCAACGCATTGCGCCATGCCTGAAAGCTGAGCCGCCTGACGATGATCTGCGGCACGCAAATTGAAAAGTGACAGACAGGTGACCATTGAGGCTCCGGCACCTGAACCCGCGATGACAAGCCAGAGCAATGACATGGCAGGAGAGACCAGCAGGCCCAGCAGCCCGATAAAGATGGCCAGAGAGGCAATAAAACTGATAAGCCGCTGGTCATTAAGCTTCTTCAGAACGGCAATACTGACCATATTGGAAATAACAGCGACGGCCTGATAGACAAACAGAAGCCAGCCCGCGCTTTCCTGACTTATCCCTTCAGACTGAGCGTAGGGAGTAAACCAGTCGATCAGGGTGTAAAATGCCATCGACTGAAGAGCCATAAATAAGGAAACCTGCCAGCCCAGCAGAGACTTCCAGGGCGATTTTAACTTTCCGGAAGAAGATGAATGCCCGTTCAGATGCCCGGATGGCGTGCTTTTAAGTAAAGGTATCCACGCGATTGCTGCAACAAATGCCGGCACAATCCAGATGCCAAGTGACAGAGACCAGCCAGCCGGACTGATTTGCTGGAGCGGTACAGCCACTCCTGAGGCAATACTGGCCGTAATCGCCATTGTCGAGGCGTAAAGCCCAATATATTTGGCGGTGTGGTTTTTGAAATCACGCTTTATCAAGGGGGGAAGCAATACGTTAGCTGCAGCGATACCCGTGCTGAGTATGATTGTGCCTGCCCATAATCCAGCCTCATAAGGCAAAATACGGAGTATGGAACCTGTAGTCACCAGACACACAGCGCCCCACAACCCTTTTTCCAGGCCAATTTTGTTACCGCCCCACGAAGCTAATGGAGCAACAGCGGCAAAAAGCATTAAAGGAATGAAGTTAAGCAAACCAGCAGCGGAGGGGTTGAGATCAAAGGTCGCGCAGATATCCCTGAGCACGGGACCCGTGGACGTGATCGGTGCCCGCAGATTTGCGGCGGTCAAAAGGATGATGAAAAGAAAAAACCAGGTATTGGAAGCCAATGAGGTACGCGCCAGAGGCGTGTGAAGCTGAGTCATTAAATACACCGCACAATAAGCAGGAAAAGCCTGCAAAAAAGTGCGTTGGTTGACGTTAACGCTTACGCACAAGGGACTGAGTCCCTTATGTCTGCCGGCCATACTATAGAGAGAGACAGGGCTTGTAAATATCTACCACAACAGGCCGGATATCTTCCCTCCTGTACGCTGTGACTTGCCCTTCTTCTGTTTTTTGCTAAAGTCCGCTTACAAATTCAGTATCTGCCCGGCGTCAATCATACAACCATCGACCTGCTTTAGCTGACTCAATAAGCATCCTTATGGTAAATGGGGCGGCTTTGTGTCGATCGGATTTCAACCTGGCAGGTAATATTCCGTTAGGTAAGAAAGGTAATATCTGGAGGGGAAAATACAGCCTCCAATTTATGGCGCTGCAATCAACATTAAAATGTTGCGCGTACTTATCGGTGAGCTCATAGACATCCTCACTCACTGTAAGGTGCTCACCTGTGCTAAGCGATGAATCTCTCTCCAAATCTTTACAGCGTAGTTCCTCCCTCGCAAATTCAAGGATGGCAACATCAATTGGTTTCATATTCTGTCCTCGGGCCGGACAATAAGGTTATAGTGCCAGATAGTTTTATGGGAGATCATAGTCACATCATATAAGGAGATTGCAACCCCTATCCAGGGTATCCACCTTCCTATAAGCCCCCCTAAACTCGCCGTTCTTGCCCATTGACCGTTGATTAATGTCCTCCATGTAGGGGAACGCCAACGACTATCCAGACGATATGAAATAATCCTGCGCAAACTCAGTGATAACACGCTCGTCCCCCTTGTTGCTGAATTGGGTACGCTGTGACTTGCCCTTCTTCTGCTTTTTGCTAAAGTCCGGGCATAGCGTCATCGGGCGAGCGTGCCCGCAGTTGGAGAAAAGGCAGAGAATGACCAGACCGCTTAATGAACAGTACGGCATCAGTGTGCCGGCACTTAAGATGCTGCAATACCTGAAACAGATATCACGCGGGGACAAAGGGTTTTCAATCCAGGACACCACGCTTAACCACCGCTGCAACGTCACCCCACCCGATAACTTCAGACTGCTTGATCAGCTGTTTGAAGCCGGAAAGATTGACTACGATTACCGGGGGACAGGCCTGGATGGCGAACGCCATGTTAAACCGGTTTGGTAAAGCTACCGCCAGCCGGAAAGGTTAAAACAGCCGAAGCCTTACGGATAAAAAGCGCTGACATTATTGCAGTAACAGCCTCAGAGGCTTCAAAAACGGTCTTAAAAGCCAGTGGGGAAAATACATGAAAGTCCGGCCATTTACCGAAGCCGATCGCCCTTTCCTGCGCACGCTGTTCCTGGCCTGCCGAAAAGCTAACTGGCACTGGCTGGAGAGCGAAAGCTGGAGGCTGGAGGATTTCGATCGGGTTACGCTGGGTGAGCGCGTTCTGGTAGCTGAAGATGACGGACACCGCGTCGGGTTCGCCGCCGTTTTGCCCAACGACAACTTCCTTCACAGCCTGTTTGTTGATCCTGACTGGCAGGGAAAAGGTGTTGGCAGTCTGTTACTGAAAGCCGTGCAGGCAGACTTTACGTCTACCGGCGCCCTGAAATGCATGAAGGCCAATAAACAGGCCGTGGCGTTTTATCAACAGCATGGCTGGAAGATCATTTCCGACGGCGAAAGCGAACACGGCGAGTACTGGCTGATGCATCTGGTGCGCTGAGCAGCCACTCTCCCGGCGGTGACACCGGGAGAAAAGCAAAATTATACTGCGCGGAAGGCGATATCGTCAGGAATGACCTCGCCCTGCCAGTAGAGCTCTGCAGCCACTGCTCCAGCCAGCTGGCGGTACATATCAGTGAATTCACTCTCCGGACGACGCACAACCGTAGGCTGGCCATCATCCAGGTCTTCACGCAGCGTAATATGCAACGGAAGCTGGCTCAGCAGACGGGTATGGTACTGTTCTGCCAGCTTCTCCGCCCCACCGCTGCCAAAAATCGCTTCAAGATGACCACAATGGCTGCAAATATGCATGCTCATATTTTCCACCACGCCCAGCACCGGTACGTTCACTTTCTCAAACATCACAATCCCTTTGCGGGCATCAGCCAGCGCGATGTCCTGCGGGGTGGTCACCACAACGGCACCGGTTACCGGCACGCTTTGCGCCAGCGTTAGCTGAATATCTCCGGTTCCGGGCGGCATATCCAGCACCAGATAATCCAGCTCAGGCCACATCGTCTCATTCAGTAACTGCATCAGCGCCTTGCTGGCCATCGGCCCGCGCCAGACCATGGCATTATCCTCGGTGACAAGGTAGCCGATTGAGTTCGTTGCCAGGCCATGAGCCATAATCGGTGCCATATGAGTGCCATCCGGCGACGTGGGGCGCTCATCACGCGTGCCCAGCATATCGGGGATCGACGGGCCATAAATATCCGCATCCAGCAGCCCAACTTTCGCTCCTTCAGCCACCAGCGCCAGCGCCATATTCACTGCGGTGCTGGATTTCCCTACCCCACCCTTACCGGAACTGACGGCAATAATATTTTTTACTCCGCTGACGCCCGGATGATTTTTCACGCGCTTCAGCGTCGCGATATCATGGCTCAGCCGCCAGCTGATAGCCGTGGCCCCGGTCAGGCGAAGCAACTCAGCGCTGGCCGCTTCCTTCAGCGCTTCGAACCCGCTAACCCAGGCAAATGGCATAATCAGGTCGATGTGCAGCGTGTTATCCATCATCGCGCAGTGGTGCATCGCCTTCAGGGTGGTGAGATTATGCTGCAGTGTCGGGTGTTCAAATGTGGTCAAAACGCCCATTACCATCGCACGCAGCGCTTCCGGTGAATGGTGACTTTGGGAGGGTGATCTCATCCCGGCTCCTTGTTTTCATTGTGGGATCTGATGAGGTAAAGCATACCAGATGTGGCTGGAGCTGCGTGAAATGCACGGTAAAAACGGGGGTGAGATCGCGGGAATGTTTACGCAGGGACAGCCTTTCGGTTACCATCTATTCCCCCTATTTAAACAGGTATAGCAAGTCTCACTATGACTCAAGTCGCGAAAAAAATATTGGTAACGTGCGCACTGCCGTACGCCAACGGTTCCATTCATCTCGGCCACATGCTCGAGCATATCCAGGCAGATATTTGGGTCCGTTACCAGCGAATGCGCGGCAATCAGGTTTACTTCATCTGTGCGGACGATGCACACGGTACGCCAATCATGCTGAAAGCTCAGCAGATGGGCGTGGCTCCCGAGCAGATGATTGCTGAGATGAGTCAGGAACATCAGACCGACTTTGCCGGTTTTGACATCAGCTATGACAACTATCACTCCACGCACAGCGATGAGAACCGCGAGCTTTCCGAGCTGATCTATACCCGTCTGAAAGAGAATGGCTTCATCAAGAACCGCACCATTTCTCAGCTGTACGACCCGGAAAAAGGCATGTTCCTGCCGGATCGTTTTGTTAAAGGCACCTGCCCGAAATGTAAGTCGCCTGACCAGTACGGTGACAACTGTGAAGTGTGTGGCGCAACCTACAGCCCGACCGAGCTGATCAATCCTCAGTCCGTGGTATCAGGCGCCACGCCGGTAATGCGTGACTCTGAGCACTTCTTCTTCGACCTGCCTGAGTTCAGTGAAATGCTCAGGGCCTGGACCCGTTCTGGTGCGCTTCAGGAGCAGGTTGCCAATAAGATGCAGGAGTGGTTTGAATCAGGCCTGAATCAGTGGGATATCTCCCGTGATGCGCCTTACTTCGGCTTTGAAATTCCAGGTGCGCCCGGCAAATATTTCTACGTCTGGCTGGATGCGCCTATCGGTTATATGGGCTCGTTCAAGAACCTGTGCGACAAGCGTGGCGACATCAATTTCGATGATTTCTGGAAAAAAGATTCAGACGCCGACCTTTACCACTTCATTGGCAAAGACATCGTCTATTTCCACAGTCTGTTCTGGCCAGCAATGCTGGAAGGCAGCAACTTCCGTAAGCCGACCAACCTGTTCGTGCATGGTTATGTCACGGTTAACGGCGCGAAAATGTCCAAATCGCGCGGCACCTTCATCAAAGCCAGCACCTGGTTACAGCATCTGGATGCCGACAGCCTGCGCTACTACTACGCTGCCAAGCTCTCTTCGCGCATCGACGACATCGACCTGAATCTGGAAGATTTCGTACAGCGCGTGAATGCCGACATCGTTAACAAAGTGGTTAACCTCGCCTCACGTAACGCCGGGTTTATCAACAAGCGCTTCGACGGCAAACTCTCTGCTGAGCTGGCCGATCCTGCGCTGTATAAAACCTTCACCGATGCGTCAGCCAGCATTGGCGAAGCCTGGAGCAGCCGTGAGTTTGGGCGTGCGGTGCGTGAAATCATGGCGCTGGCCGATGTGGCAAACCGCTACGTTGATGAACAAGCTCCCTGGGTGGTGGCAAAACAGGAAGGCCGTGACGCCGACCTGCAGGCTATCTGCTCAATGGGCATCAACATGTTCCGCGTGCTGATGACCTGGCTGAAGCCGGTCCTGCCTTCCCTGACCGAACGCACTGAAGCGTTCCTGAATGTGGAACTGAGCTGGGATGGCATCCAACAGCCGCTGCTCGATCACCCCATCACCGCCTTCAAAGCGCTTTACAGCCGTATTGAGATGGACAAAGTGAATGCGCTGATCGAAGCTTCCAAAGAAGATGCGGCAGTCGCTAACCAGCCCGCCGCTAACGGTTCCGGCACTGATGCGGCAGCGAGTAAAACGGCTGTTGCGGGTGCAGGAAAAGATAAGGCAGCGGGCAAGCCTGCAGCTAACAGTGCAGCAGGTGATGATGCAGTGGCCGACACCATCAACTTTGATGATTTCGCCAAAGTGGATATGCGTGTGGCGCTGATCAAAACGGCGGAACTGGTCGACGGCTCTGACAAATTGCTGCGTCTGGTGCTGGATATGGGCGGTGAGACCCGTCAGATCTTCTCCGGTATCCGCGCTGCTTATCCGGACCCTTCCGTACTGGAAGGCCGTATGACAGTGGTGGTGGCTAACCTGGCTCCCCGCAAGATGCGCTTTGGCGTGTCAGAAGGCATGGTGCTTTCAGCAGGCCCTGGCGGTAAAGACCTGTTTATCCTGGGTGCCGACAGCGGCGCTCAGCCGGGTATGCAGGTCAAATAATCCTGCGTGATGCGGTGACGACTGAAAGGGGCGAAAGAGATTTCGTCCCTTTTTCACATCTGCTTGCTGCATCGGTGTGACCCGTAGCACGTTTTCTCATTTCAACGTATGATTCAGTTTCATTAAACAGGAGCTTATCATGCGCACCGCGCTGTCTGTGGGCTGGCGATACCTTCGCGCCTTTGTGATCATTTACCTCTGCCTTTATGCCGGTAACGGCCTCGCTGCCCTGCTCCCCGTGACCATTCCGGGCAGTATCATTGGCATGCTTATCCTCTTTGTTCTGCTGGCAACGCAAATCCTTCCGGTGAAGTGGGTTAAACCCGGCAGTACGCTGTTGATCCGCTATATGGGCCTGCTGTTTGTGCCGATCAGCGTGGGTATCATGAGTTATACCGACATCCTCACCGCCCAGTTTGGTCCGATTGTCGTCTCCTGTGTCCTCAGCACCTTTGTCGTCCTGATTACCGTCGGGCTGGCTTCCCATAAATTACACAGCCGTCCTCTGGTCGGGCCGGGAGCAAAAGATGAGTGATATCTGGTGGTCGCTACCGCTGACCGTGCTGGTCTTTTTTGCCGCCCGCCGGGTTGCTGCAAAAGTGAAGATCTCACTGGTTAATCCGCTGCTGCTTTCGATGGCGGTTATAATTCCCCTGCTGCTGCTGATCCAGATGCCCTATGCCCGCTATTTCCAGGGCAGTTCGGTGCTTAATCACCTGCTACAACCCTCTGTCGTGGCGCTGGCTATCCCCCTTTATGAGCAGATGAATCAAATCCGCGCCCGCTGGAAATCGATCATTGGCGTCTGCTTTATGGGCAGCATGACGGCGATGATTTCCGGCACCGCAATCGCACTGTGGATGGGCGCTACGCCACAAATCGCCGCCACTATCATGCCAAAATCCGTCACCACACCTATTGCAATGGCGGTTTCCGGGACGCTGGGGGGAATTCCAGCGATAAGCGCCATCTGCGTGCTGATTGCCGGGGTTCTGGGTGCTGTATTCGGGCATATGATTCTGAACCTGCTGAAAATTTCCGGAAAACCTTCCCGCGGATTAGCCATAGGCAACGCTTCCCATGCGCTGGGCACCGCCCGTTGTGCCGAACTGGACTATCAGGAAGGCGCTTACAGCTCGCTGGCGCTGGTGATCTGTGGAATTATCACCTCACTGCTGGCCCCTTTCCTGTTTCCGCTGCTGATGGCCTTCTGGGGATAGCCTGGCCCGGTCTGGGGTTAATTTGCGAGAGATCCCGCATTTTGTAATCAGGTTTCATAAATTGCATTGCTTGCGTGATATCAATCACATATAACCTTGCAACTGACCGCTAAAATTAGCAGCCAAATTTGCCAGAGAGGCCTGATATGCACCCAAGATTCCTTGCCGCGTTTGCCACGCTGCCGTCACCTTTGCAGACCGCCCTGCAGCCCATTATTTCTGCCGCTGACTTTCAGGCTTTCCTGACCCCGTCACAGGTTACAGAGATCAAAGCCGCAACCGGACTGGACGATCGGGAACTGGCTTTTGCCCTGCTGCCGCTGGCGGCGGCCTGCGCCGTGGCCCCGCTCTCCAACTTCAATGTGGGGGCGCTGGCAAGGGGCGAAAGCGGGCATCTCTATTTTGGTGCGAACATGGAATTTGTCGGGGCCACTATGCAGCAAACGGTGCATGCAGAGCAGAGCGCGGTGACCCACGCCTGGCTGCGTGGCGAGTCAGCGCTGGAAGCCATTACCGTGAACTACACGCCCTGTGGTCACTGCCGCCAGTTTATGAATGAGCTGAACAGCGGCACGGCACTGGCCATTCATCTGCCGGGGCGCGCGCCCTCCACGCTGGGGGATTATCTGCCGGATGCTTTTGGCCCACGCGATCTGGAGATCAAAACGCTGCTGATGGATGAAGTCGATCATGGTCTGCAAATTCAGGGGGATCCCCTTGCTCAGGCGGCACTTCAGGCGGCTAACCGTAGCCACGCGCCTTATACGCAGGCATGGAGCGGCGTGGCGTTGCAAACCGCAGAAGGCGCGATTTTTGCCGGGCGGTATGCTGAAAATGCGGCATTCAACCCCAGCCTTCCTCCCCTGCAGGCTGCCCTGAATTTACTGAGTCTTTCGGGACACGACGTGCTGAATATCCAGCGTGCCGTTCTGGCCGAAGCGCCGGAAGCCAAAGTCATTCAGCGTCAGGCCACTGTGGCTACACTTCAGGCGCTGGGCTGCACCAATATCACCACTATTCCTCTGGCCTGACCACCCGCCTTTCAGGATGCTGCTCTTCGCGGCATCCTGCGCTTTGTCCCTCAAAATTACGTAAATTTCGCACCTTTTGTTATATCCGGTTAACAAAAGCTGTACTTTCAGACCAGTTATTTTAGGATTGCCCCCACAACATTTTGATCCGAATGAGTATTGATTGCATGGAACTCGAATACGAAAGTAAACGACCGCTGTATATCCCTTATGCCGGCCCTATCTTGCTGGAATTCCCACTGTTAAATAAGGGAAGCGCTTTCTCTGTTGAGGAGCGCAACGAATTCAACCTCCGTGGCCTGCTGCCCGAAACAGTGGAAACGATCGAAGAACAGGCAAAACGTGCGTGGCGTCAGTTCCAGGATTTCAAAAACGATAACGATAAACACGTCTACCTGCGTAACATCCAGGACACCAACGAAACCCTGTTCTATCGCCTGCTGGACAACCATCTTGAAGAGATGATGCCGATCATCTACACCCCAACCGTCGGCGCAGCCTGTGAGCACTTCTCGGAAATCTATCGTCGTGCGCGTGGCGTATTCATCTCCTACCCGAACCGCGGCAACATTGAAGATATGCTGCAAAACGCCACCAAGCAGAATGTAAAAGTGATCGTCGTTACCGACGGCGAGCGCATTCTGGGTCTGGGCGACCAGGGCATCGGCGGAATGGGTATTCCTATTGGTAAGCTCTCCCTTTATACCGCCTGTGGCGGCATCAGCCCGGCTTATACCCTGCCAATCGTGCTGGATGTGGGCACCAACAATCAGCAGTTGCTCAATGACCCGCTGTACATGGGCTGGCGTCATCCGCGCATTACGGGCGAAGAGTACGATAACTTCGTCCATGAATTTATTCTGGCCGTGAAGAGCCGCTGGCCAAACGTGGTGTTGCAGTTCGAAGATTTCGCGCAAAAAAATGCCATGCCTTTACTGGAACGCTATCGCGACGAAGTCTGCTGCTTTAATGATGATATTCAGGGAACTGCGGCGGTCACGCTGGGAACGCTGATCGCCGCAAGTCGTGCGGCAGGCAGTAAGATGAGCGAGCAGAAGGTGGTGTTCCTCGGTGCCGGTTCCGCCGGTTGCGGCATCGCTGAGCAGATCATCGCGCAGATGAAGTCAGAAGGTCTGAGCGACGAAGAAGCACGCTCGCGGGTCTTTATGGTTGACCGTTTCGGCCTGCTGACTGACAAGCTGCCGAACCTGCTGAACTTCCAGAGCAAGCTGGTGCAGAAAAGCGAGAAGCTGGCAGAATGGCACACCGGCTCTGACTCGATTTCGCTGCTGGACGTGGTGCGCAATGCCCGTCCTGATATTCTGATTGGCGTTTCCGGCCAGCCGGGCCTGTTCAGCGAAGAGATCATCCGCGAGATGCATAAGCACTGCAATCGCCCTATCGTGATGCCGCTCTCTAACCCTACCTCACGCGTTGAAGCCACGCCGCAGGACATCATGGCCTGGACCGACGGCGCAGCGCTGGTAGCCACCGGTAGCCCGTTCTCGCCGGTGATGTGGAAAGAGAAAACCTACCCTATTGCCCAGTGCAATAACTCCTATATCTTCCCGGGGATCGGCCTTGGCGTCATCGCCTCTGGCGCCACCCGCGTCACGGACAGTATGCTGATGGCTGCCAGCCGCGCGCTGGCCGACTGCTCGCCACTGGTAAATGATGGCGTTGGCCCGGTACTGCCTGAAGTGAAAGATATTCAGGGCGTGTCAAAAGTGATCGCTATGGC
Source organism: Erwinia sp. E_sp_B01_1 (assembly GCF_036865545.1). NCBI lineage: Bacteria > Pseudomonadati > Pseudomonadota > Gammaproteobacteria > Enterobacterales > Erwiniaceae > Erwinia > Erwinia sp. E_sp_B01_1. The sequence continues at coordinate 3,215,144 of NZ_CP142208.1, forward strand.
CGTGGGTAAAGCCGCGCAGTTGGCAGGCGTTGCCGTCGTCACTTCTGAAGATGTACTTTCGAAAGCTATCGCAGCCAACTTCTGGCTGCCGCAATACCGTAACTATCGCCGGACCTCAATCTGACGAAAAGGCCGGGTGTTTTGCACCCGGCCTGCGCCACATCACTTTTCTGCCGCTGAATCGTGCGAAAAGCCGCCAACCGGTGCGCTGTTGCTTGCTTCACCCCGCCGGGTCAAGTAGCCTTGAATGATTCTATTTCTGCAAGTCTGAGCACCGTCCGGCATGGTAAAACGCTTGATATATAGTCTTATTATCATCATTGCACTGATGGTAATGACTGCGCTCGGCCTGGATCGCTGGATCAGCTGGAAAACCGCCCCTTACGTTTACGACAATTTAAAGTCACTGCCGCACCGTCAGGTAGGCGTAGTGCTGGGCACAGCTAAGTATTACCGCACCGGCGTGATCAATCAGTATTACCTTTACCGCATGCAGGGCGCGCTGAATGCCTATAACAGCGGCAAGGTGAATTATCTGCTGCTGAGCGGCGATAATGCGCAGCAAAGCTATAACGAACCTATGACCATGCGTCGTGATTTGATCGCCGCAGGCGTTGATCCTTCGGATATCGTGCTGGATTACGCAGGTTTCCGGACGCTGGATTCCATCGTGCGGACCCGTAAAGTTTTCGACACCAACGACTTTATTATTATCACCCAGCGCTTCCACTGCGAACGCGCGTTGTATATCGCCCTGCATATGGGGATTCAGGCGCAGTGCTACGCCGTTCCCTCGCCGAAAAATATGCTGAATATTCGGGCCAGAGAAGTTGCCGCACGGCTTGGCGCGCTGGCCGATTTGTATCTGATGAAGCGCGAACCGCACTTCCTCGGCCCGATGGTGCCGATCCCCGCCCGTCATGAAATCCCGGATGATGCACAAAGCTACCCAGCCGTTACGCCAGAACAGCTGCTGGAACTGCAACAGAAGCTGGAAAAACAATCGAAGTCCGCGCAGCGGGCCCAGCCCGAAGAACAGGTGAAAACTGCTCAACAGTCAGAACCCGGGCAACAAACACAGGCTGAACAAAAGGCCCGGCAAAAACAACAGACAGAGTCTGAGCAGCAGGGAAAATCCGCACAGCAAGCCCAGCCCGAAGAACAGGTGAAAACTGAACACGAATAAATGTTTCTGAAAAAGCTCTGACTCTCGCCAGAGCTTCCTGTCTGCTATCTCCTGCCCTTACCTGATATGTTCTAATCCGCTTTCTGTCTGCACAAAACGCGGCGCTTTCAGATCGTCAACCTGAAAGGAGACAAGATCGAACAGCAAACCTCTGAAGGCTTCCTCAATCTCCGGGCTTAATACACGACTCAGCAAAGCCTGAGTCAGCGCACGGCAATACAACGTCACTGTTTCCGGCTCGGCGATAAAAGAACTGCTCCAGAAAACCGTTTCATCCTCAGTGGTCAACTGAGCGATGCGGGATTCAGGTACAGGTTCATTTAATGCTGTCTGTAATTGCGCCAGACAAGCCGCCATTTGCAAACAAATTGCGAGGCGCTCCTCATTATTATCAGATTCAACCAAAACGGAAACCAGACGCTCGTTATATTCCGCCAGATCCAGAAAATCCATTACCGGCGTTAAATGGGAAAGATGTATAAATTCAGAGCGAGTTTGAGTAAACTGTTTATCAGCCATGATGTTACCTCCTTTAACATTGTGGTCAGAGGCTCGTCGGTGCTTCAACACTGGCGAGCTTCGCTTTTATCAGCGCCTTTTAAATCGGCGCCTAACCACTTTATATCCGGCTGATAAAGACCGTCAATACTGTATAAAGCTCTTTTTCTTCAATTAATTGAGTCGGGATATTTTTATGGAGGACAGCTCGAAAAAGAATGAAACACGTTGCAAAACGGACGGTATTTATTGACGCTGCTTCCAGATAAACCAAAAAAATTTTCTTCTGAATAGTGTTAATCTGCCGATTTAATTAACAAACATTAAATAGTTTTAAAAGAAACTGGCGAATTTAATTACACCCAATGAATTAATACCAAAAATAATACTAACCCTTATTAAACCTCTAACTTCAGGGTTAAAATTTTTAAAATAATGGGAACATCAGATAATGCGCTTCAACATCGACAATGATTTAACCTGCGTTTTTGAACTGTGTATCCACCAACTTACCGACATCACCGATATCTGCGGGCGGCACCACAGAGCACTTTAGCTGAGTGTATGCCGCATGGATGCGGCATCCAAGCCTACATGGACGTATTTACGGCGTCCCGGAAAACGTGCTCTGTGGTGACGCCTGACATTTGAACCCGGTGTTGACCTGAGTTTTTGACCTGTGCAGCCACCGAAATTCCCGCCATCACTGATATCTGTGGTGACGCCATACATCTGAACCCGGTGTTGACCTTAAGATTTACACAGCCCCGGAAAACGTGCTCCGGGGTAAAGCCTCACTACAGAACTGGTTTTAACCTAATGGATTATCAAGCGAGGAAGAGTAGCGTCGAACGTTGTAATACCGATATTGTGGTAACGATCTGTCGCCGACACGATTGCCAATATCTGGTCTGCCGGATCGATGCTGAGCGCGTAAGGATTCCAGTGAGATATTTGCTGCTCACTAAGTAGCAAAGCATCCCAGGGTTTGAAACCACCAATACCCTCACCACCTTGCGTTAAAATGTCTACGAAGTGCTTCTGGCTGGCATCATAAACCTGGACGCGGCCTGACTGAATCATTCCGTTTGCCCAGATTTTGGCGCCGAAGACCGTTTGGTGATCATCACTGATTACGTGACGATGCCAGTTCAGAAGAAAAGCATACACGGTACGAGCCATTGCCCTTTTCTCTTTAGCTGGCTCTACAAATGCGCCTTTAATCTGAATACCGGCATCATTGCCAGCCTTAGTGCGGAAAAGGAAGTTTCTGTAAACAAAACGGGCGACTTGCTTATCTTCATCATCTTCATCTTCGCCCACCGTAACGCGAATGTAATGAACGATCTCTTCTTCAGTATCTCCTTCCAGACTGCGATCAAGTGCAAGTTCACGCAACCAGCCATTATCTTCTCCACCAACGATAGAAACCGTAACACAATAAGCGTAGGGAGAACCGGTAAGCTTCCATTCAATAAGGCGCAATACGTCATAAACAGGGGAGACTAAATAACCTACCCGATTTTTTTGTCGGGATATACAGTCAGGAAAGATATCGAGGTTTTTGCTATAACCTGAAACTATTGATGGAGCCATTGTTTAGCGATACGCCTCTGAACTGAGGATTTATTGCGCACCAGACTAACATCAACACTGTATTTATTTTTCAAAAATTCTGCGAGGCTTCGCTCAATTTCTGAATAGATTTCACCTTCCCGGTCAGCAATTTCCGGATATTGTGATTCCGGCGAAAGGGTAAAGCGAAGATGATTGTTCAGGACTATCAGTTCAGCAAAAGGCTTTACGGAAAATTCAGCGTCGTCCACAACACTTTTAATTGTAATAATAAAGTGCTGATCTCTGAGCGCACCCTCACTTTTCAGATGACGGATCTGGAGCATATCATCCCAGTGACGCAGCGGTATCGTTGCGATCGTCTCGGTGCAATCTCTGATCGTCTGTACTGAGCGGGACGTATTAAGCGCATGCATATTTCCACCTTAGCCAGTTGCTCACTGAACGTGTCCGGCGACCTCCCCATCAGGGAGATCCAAAAGCTACGAGTATGTGCAACGATAAAACTGTTCAGGCATTGACCAACTGTCAGACAAATTTACGCAATAGCCATGTAGTGTGCAACCTTATAAAGGATAAAAGTCCTTTCACGAAAGCAGGAAATGCTTTCCTCAGCAACACCGGTACCTGCGGGTGGCATCAGGCTTTTGACCTGTGTATCCACCAACTTACCGATACCACTGATATCTGCGGGTGGCACCACAGAGCACTTTAGCTGAGTGTCAGCCGCATGGATGCGGCTGCCAAGGCTACAGGGATGTATTTACGCCGCCTCAGATAAAGTGCTCTGCGGTGACGCCATACATCTGAACCCGGTGTTGTCCTCGTCCCTGATTTTGCCCTTACCGGCCACCCGCAAAAAAAACGCACCGGATTCTCATCCGATGCGCTTTAAACACTGCCTTCCCGAACTGAACGTTATTTCTTACGAGCGTACTTCAGGGAATCCAGCGCTACGGCGAAGATAATGATCCCGCCCTTGATAATGTACTGCCAGTACGGGTTAACGCCGATATAGGTCAGACCGTAGTTGATTACGGTGAAAATCAACACGCCGGTTACCACGCCTGCGACTGTACCCACACCACCCGCAAACGACACGCCGCCCACCACACAGGCTGCAATCGCATCCAGCTCATACATAAAGCCGAGGTTGTTGGTCGCCGAACCGATACGGCCCGCTTCCAGCATCCCGCCGAAGGCATAAAACACACCCGACAACGCATAAATCAGAATCAGGTTAAAGTTAACGTTTACGCCTGACACTCTTGCCGCTTCCGGGTTACCGCCGATGGCAAAAATGTTCTTACCAAAGCGGGTCTTGTTCCACAGCACCCAGACAAAGAAGATGGCGATGGCCGCGTAGAAAGTAATGTACGACAGCTTAAAATCACCTAAACGAATAAAGCCCTGCGCAAAGGTCGAAAACTTCTCGTCAAAGCCCGCAATCGGTGAGGCACCCACGTAGTCGTAATACAGGGAGTTAATCCCGTAAACGATAATCATCGTGCCCAGCGTGGTGATAAAGGGCGTCACCTTCAGGTAGGCAATGATCAGACCGTTCACCAGACCAATGATGCCACCAATGAAACAGACCGCCAGAATCACCAGAGGGATTGGCACCGTGTCCATATGCGGAAACACTTTGTTGGCATTGTCCATCGCCTGCAACAGCGTTGCCGCGACAACCGCTGCCAGACCAACCTGACGTCCTGCTGACAGATCAGTACCCTGGGTGACGATTAACCCGGCAACACCCAGCGCAATAATGATACGCACGGAAGACTGGGTTAAAATGTTACTCAGGTTCATCAAACTTAAAAATGTCGGATCCTGGAAAATAATGATCGCCAGCAATACCAGCAACACAACGTAGATCCCACCCTCTTTTAACCAGGTGAGCGCACTTTTTTTATTTACTGCTTTCATGGTAACAGCCCTACCCTATTAAAGGTGCAACGATGCTAAACGTAAAATTTCGTTTTGCGTTGTCGATTTTGTTTCTACTATGCCCGCAACCATGCCGTTACTCATTACCAAAATCCTGTCGGTAATCCCTATAAGCTCTGGCATCTCAGAGGAGATAATAATAATACCCTTGTCTTTCTTCGCCAGCTCTGAAATAAGCTGATAAATCTCAAACTTCGCCCCTACGTCAATGCCGCGTGTAGGTTCGTCCAGCATCAATATTTCTGGCTGCGTTAATAACCAGCGGCCAATAATGACTTTCTGCTGATTGCCCCCGGACAGCGAACCAATAGAAGTATGATGGCCGGGCGTTTTAACGCGCATCGAATCGATCACCCACTGGGTATCGCTCTTCATCCGGCTGTTATCCAGCAATCCGATACTGTTCTTGTATTTACGGATATTGGAGATCAGCGAGTTAAAACCGATATCCAGGAAAGCATAGATGCCGGTTGCGCGACGCTCTTCGGTCACCAGGGCAAAGCCATGATTGATCGCTTCGTTAGCGCTGTGGTTATTAATTTGTTTGCCGTGCAGTTTAATCGTCCCGCCTGACTTCTCGCGGATCCCAAACAGCGTCTCAACGATATCGGTACGCTTGGCGCCTACCAGCCCCGCCACCCCCAGAATCTCGCCTTTGCGCAGGTCAAAGGAAATATCCCGGATTGAAGGCTGACGCAGTGAGGTCAGATTACGTACCTCAAGAATAGTCTCGCCCGGTACGTTGGTTTTATCCGGGAAACGCTGATTCAGTGAACGCCCGACCATCATGGCGATGATCTTATCCATATCCAGCCCTTCCAGCGGCTGGGTGGCGATCCACTGTCCGTCGCGCAGAATCGTAATTTCATCACATAACTGGAAAATCTCTTCCATTTTGTGGGAGATATACACTATTCCACAGCCGCGATCTTTCAATTTACGGATAATAGTGAACAGGTGGTTCACTTCTTTTTCCGTTAAGGAAGAGGTTGGCTCATCCATAATGACAATTTTGGCATCATAGGAAAACGCTTTGGCTATTTCGACCATCTGCATCTGCGAAACTGACAAAGTGATCACTTTGTCGCGCGGATCGATATCGATATCCAGCTCGTCAAAAATAGCTTTAGTATCACGGTACATTTTATCGTGATCGACGAAAAACCCTTTGCGCGGGTAACGCCCCAGCCACATGTTGTCCATTACCGTGCGCTGCAACACCAGGTTTAATTCCTGATGGACCATCGACACGCCGTTTTCCAGCGCCTCTTTCGAACTTTTAAAATCGATTTCCTTGCCCTGGAAAAGGATACTCCCCGTATCTTTACTGTAAATGCCAAACAGGCATTTTAATAACGTGGATTTACCCGCCCCGTTCTCACCCATCAGGGCATGCACGGAATGAGGGCGAATTTTCAAATTCACGTTGTCCAGCGCTTTAACGCCCGGAAATGACTTACTGACGTCAGTCATCTCCAGCAAATAGTCGCGCTGTGTTTGCACTTTATCACTGCCCATAATTCTACCCGGCTGAAAGTGGCGTGAAATCAGGCAAGCCCAATCGCAAGCCTGGGAGTGGGCGCAGCAGGCTGCGCCCGGTACAGATCCAGATTATTTAGAGAACTGAGCCAGATTTTCTTTATCAACCGGCACATAAGCTACGCGGACAACTTTGCCTTCCAGCTTATAATTGGTGCCTTCAGTAGCAGGTTTGCCATCCGCCAGGTTTTTCGCCATCTCAAAGGTGGCCTTAGCCTGGTTTTCCGCATCGTTCAGTACGGTACCGGCCATTGCGCCAGATTTCACCATCGCCAGCGCTTCTGGCAGGGCATCCACACCGAATACCGGCACGGAAGCTTTGTTATGGGATTTCAGCGCTTCTACTGCACCCATTGCCATCGCATCGTTGTTAGCGATAACCACTTCAATTTTGTTACCGTTAGGGCCGGACAACCAGGCATCCATCTTATCTTTCGCCTGAGCGGTATCCCACATAGCGGTATCAAGATGCAGCTGCTGGGTTTTCACGCCATCTTTATTCAGCGTATCGATAACATATTTGGTACGGGCTTCGGCATCCGGGTGGCCTGGCTCGCCTTTCAGCAGCACAAACTGGATCACGCCATCTTTGTTCAGATCCCAGCCCGGTGAGGCTTTCCAGTGCTTCTCAATCAGCTCGCCCTGCTTCACGCCTGACTCTTTAGAATCGGTACCGACGTAATAGGCTTTGTCATAGCTGGCCAGCGCTTTCGCGGTAGGTTCTTTGTTGAAGAACACAATGGGAATATCGTTGGACTTGGCTTTGCTGATCACTACCGCAGCCGCAGCCGGGTCAACCAGGTTAATCGCCAGCGCTTTAACGCCTTTAGCCACCAGTACGTCAACCTGATCGTTCTGGGTTGACTGGCTGTTCTGGGAGTCGTTCATCAACAGCTGAATACCGGGGCTGTTTTTCGCTTCTTTCTCAATGTCTTTACGTACGACGGACATGAAGTTGTCATCGTATTTATAAATGGTCACACCGATACGGGTGTCGGCAGCTTGAGCTGTTGCACCAAACATCATGCTGGCAACCAGGGCAGTGAGCGTGAAAGCCTTCTTATTCATGGTATCTCCGGTTTTTTTTGTAGGGTCTTACTCAACGTACCGTCCGAACCCGTCGGGGATGGCAGCACGTTAATTTTCCGGCCAGGCATAATGTTATTTAAACGTTAAGCAAAGCCGCTTATTTGTTTATACAAAACCCGACTTCCTTGTTCGGTAAGGCTCCAGAAAGCTGTGTAATGAACTGTTTCAGCGGGAGTACGATGACCGGTAACAGGGGAACCGGCCACGTTACATAATGTTTCACTCCCCGTAAGCTGCTGCCATCATAGAGAAGGCGATGTTAATTAACTGTGAATTTACTCACAAATTGAAAACGGTTACACCGCAGAATCGCTCGAGTTAGTGACCGGGGCCACATTTTGACGCGTCGCGACCGAATGGCGGCGAACCAGCGTCGGCATAAAGCAATGCTGTGCCGTTTCATCCAGCTCGCCTGCTGCGCCTTTCAGCGCCAGCTCTGTCGCAAGTTTTGCCATTGAAACAATGGGATACCGTACCGTCGTTAGCTGAGGATCGGTATAACGGGAGATCGGGATGTCGTCAAACCCCACCACTGAAATATGCTGTGGCACGGCAATGCCGTTGTCTTTCAGGGCCGCCAGTGCGCCAGCCGCCATGCTGTCGTTATAGGTAAAAACGGCGGTCAGATGCAGATTACGCCCCAGCAACTCCACCATCGCCGCCTCTCCTCCCTGCATATCCGGCTCGGCGCTGGCTACCCAGCTCTCCGGCGCGGTTATCCCCTGCTCTGCCAGCGCCTGCTGCCAGCCATCCCGGCGCTGTTCAACGTCTTCGATAGGGTGGCAGGAGCCCAGATAGCCAATACGCTGATGCCCCTGCTGTTGCAGCATCCGGGTGGCCATCAGTGCCCCGCTGATATTGTCCAGACAGACACAGCGATGCGCGTAACCAGGTATCAGGCGGTTGATCAGTACCATGCCCGGCACCTGATCCATCAGCGAGCAGAGTTCCTCATCCCCAAGGGCTTTGGCATGCACCACCAGCGCATTGCAACGCTGTCGGATCAGCACCTCAATGGCATGTCTCTCTTTGTCGGCTTCATGATAGGAATTGTTGATAAGCACATGTTTTTGCATACGTTGTGCAACGGTATCCACCGCTTTCACCAGCGCACCAAAAAAAGGATCTGACACGTCCATCACCACCACTCCGATGGTGTCACTGACCTGGGTGGCCAGAGCCTGTGCATTGGCGTTCGGACGGTAGCCAAGTTTTTCCACGATATGCAGAACCATGTCGCGTGTTTCAGGAGTGACAGCGGCGCTGTTGTTCAGCACCCGTGACACTGTTGCTACGGATACTCCGGCCTCACGGGCCACATCACGGATGGTAATCATGGGCGATCGCCCTGGGAGAATAAGTTTTGCATAGCCCTTCCTGACACTGTGTTCTGAGGGCTATTCTGGCAGGGGTTGCGGTGAGGCTACGTGAATCTCGTCACAAGGATGAAAACGGTTACATACAATTCTGCAACCTTTGTGACGGCTGTCATCCTTCGCGCAGGCTTTTTTGCTGTGGCTCCCCGCCGGTCAGGACGGTGAGTTTGCGCCAGAGTGCTTCAACCGGCCCCTGGCGGAAGGTTCGCAGCCAGATAACGGAGAACAGCAGGTTAACCAGCCAGACGGCAGGCACCACCGCAAGGAGTTGCAGACGGTCGAGCTGATTGAACCAGCCCAGGCGATCGAACAGGGTGGTGCAGATCAGCGTCTGTAACAGGTAATTGGATAACGCCATCCGCCCCACGCAACTGATGGCATGAGTGATTTTCAGCGGAGCCAGCACAGGCCAGAAGCCGTAGCAAAGCGCAGCATAGCCTGTGGCCTGAAGCGGCGCGCCGAGTTCCCGCGGCACCTGTAAAAAGAAGGCGGCCCAGCGGAATTCCCAGCCTGTCGCCCACTGCAGGTAGATAGCGGGAAGTTCCAGCATCCAGGCTAGGGCAATCAGCGTCAGGCCGGTGCGGCGATAGTGCGTCAGGCTGCGGTTGCCCTGTAACCAGCCATTCCTCATCAGCGCGCCGCCGACCATCATCAATCCGGCAAGCTGCCAGCCATACTGCGCAGCCAGCGCCATCAGGCTGGAGGAGAATCTGTCCAGCCTTCCCTGCACCGCCTGCCAGCCGCCCTGGGTATGCCAGAAGGTTTCATACTGTACGCTGGCAATTCCCGGCAGCCATGAGCTGTTTGGCTCCGGGCCGGTGCCCATCCCCAGCACGATCAGCACCGCGCTGCCCGCGATATAGAGCATGATGCCGGTGTTCAGTAACTGTCGGGAAGTGGGCACGTCGCGGATCATTCTCCACACCACCAGCCCAACCAGGCCGTAGTCGAGCAGGATGTCGCCATCCCAGAAGAAAATGTTGTGAATTATCCCGACAGCCATCAGCCAGACCAGGCGTGACTGCAACCACTTTTTACCGCGAGGCAGCAAAAGTTGCAGGCTGGCACCGAACAGCAGCGCAAACAGACTGAGGAATTTAACCTGAGCAAACAGATCCATCGCCGCCCAGGTCAGGGCATCACTGAAGGAAGCCGTACCCTGCCAGGCGGGATTGAGATAGGCTGCCGAAGGCAGCCCGAAAGCGACGATATTGAGTAACAGGATCCCCAGAATGGCCAGACCACGAATAAAATCCAGCGTCTGAATGCGTGGCATGCGGGGTTCCTGTCAGTGGATCAGCTGTGACGAACCGCGCGCAAAAACTCCTGGCGGGTATTCTGACTCGATTTGAACAGCCCACCCAGCGAGGTGGTGGTGGTTGCGCTGGTGGCATCACGGATACCGCGCGCTTTCACGCAATAATGCACCGCATCAATGGAGACGGCGACATTGGTGGTGCCCAGCAGCGTTTGCAGCGCCACCAGAATCTGCTGCGTCAGACGTTCCTGCACCTGGGGGCGTGAGGAGAAGAACTGCACGATGCGGTTAATCTTCGACAGGCCGATCACTTTATCTTTCGGGATATAGGCCACGGTGGCCTTGCCATCAATGATCACAAAGTGATGCTCGCAGGTGCTGGTCAGCGTGATATCACGCACGGTCACCATCTCATCAACCTTCATCTTGTTTTCAATGACGGTGATCTTCGGGAAATTGGCGTAATCCAGACCTGAAAACACTTCATCCACATACATTTTCGCAATGCGGTGCGGGGTTTCCATCAGGCTGTCATCTTCCAGATCCAGATTCAGCAACTGCATGATTTCGGTCATATGCCCGGCAATCAGGCGCTTACGGGTTTCGTCATCCATTTCACGCGCAGGTGGGCGTAACGGGGTTTCCAGTCCACGGGCAAGCAAGGCCTGGTGAACGAGTGCGGCTTCCTGACTTAACGCAGCCATGGTGATTCTTCTCCGGCAGGTGAAACTCCGGCCCCCGTGCGGGGCCGGCATAAATTCTGAGGCGGTATTTTGGTACACAATGCGCCGTTAATCCAGTGAATCAATTTAAACAGCCGTGAAACTGTTTCATGCAGCCGCCGGATCGCGTCGCCAGACCAGTGCTCCAGCCACTAACAGCCCTGCCCCGGCCACATAAAGCGCGGGCTCCAGCTGATGCAGCAACGCGGTGGAAATCGCTGAAAGCAGCGGCCCGACTAACTGCCCTACGGCATAACCGGTGGTCAGCAACCCCGCCAGATAACGCGTATGAAGTGGCGCAAGCTCGCGACCGTACTGGAGAGAGAGTTGCACCACGCACAGGAAGCCGCCGCCAATCAGCACCGAGCCGAGCACCAGGCCGCTGAGGCCAGGCAGGATGCCGGAACAAAACACGCCGGCCGCCTGCGCCCACAACGCTATCGCCAGACGGGTATTTGCCTTGCCGTATTGCCGGGTAAGTATGCCCAGACCAATACCAACCACCGCTGCGCCGCCGAAAATCGGCCAGACAAACTGCGCAAAGTGGCTGCCGGGGAAGCGGGCTGCGGCCATCTGTGACAGGAAGGTGGCGGGCAGGATGTAGCCAAAACCGGCCAGGCTGTAACTCCACACCAGTTTTTTCAGCCCGGTGGTCAGCACCAGCGGTTCAGGCGCGCTTTCAGGGCGGTGTAATTCCCCGCGACGCGGCAGGTTGCGGGCGATCAGCGCGACCAGAATCAGTGCCAGCACGCCATAAGCGAACCAGGCCCAGGCAGCGCTGACGTTTTGCGAGTGCAGCACCACGGCCAGCATCCCGCTTAAAAAGATGCCGGTGCCCGGCCCCGCAAAGACTGCCGCACTCAGCCCCGGCCTTCCCAGCTTGTGCAACTGCTCATTGCTCCAGGCCGCGATCAGCACCATAGCCCAGCCGCTGGCCCAACCGATAAAGAAGCGGATGATGCCGTGCAGCCACGGCCCGGTGACGCAGGCAGAAAGCAGGGTCAGCACCACGGCCCCCCAAATCCCCACCTTCAGGCGCAGCTCCACCTGCCGGGTGGCGCGCATGGCATTCCACGAACCGCAGAGATAACCGAGATAGTTAAAGGCGGCAACTACCGCCGCACTGGTGAGCGATAACTGATGCTCACCAATCATCAGTGGCACCTGGGGAGTAAAGGCAAAACGACCAATCCCCATTGCCACCACCAGCGACAGAAAAGCGCTTAACGCCACGCGAAAAGCCATAGTGACTCCCTTGTTTTCAGTTCAAAGCCGGCATCAGTGCCGGGAAAGTGTTGCCAGCAGAGTAACGGATGACTATACTCACGAAAAGTGAATAATAATCACCAAGTTGCTCACGGGAAAAGAACGCATGGATTTAACCCAGCTTAAAATGTTCTGTTCGGTGGCCGAAACCGGCTCGCTGGCGCGCGCTGCCGAGCTGCTGCACCGGGTGCCATCTAACCTGACAACCCGCCTGCGCCAGCTGGAACAGGAGCTGGGAACCGATCTCTTTATCCGCGAGAAGCAGCGGCTGCGCCTCTCTCCAATGGGCCACAATTTTCTTGGCTATGCGCAACGCATTCTGGCGCTGAGCGAAGAAGCGATGAGTATGGCCCATAGTGGCGAGCCCGGCGGCAATTTTGCCCTGGGGTCGATGGAAAGCACCGCCGCTACCCGACTTCCCTCTTTGCTTGCCCTTTATCATCAACGTTTCCCCACCGTGGCGCTGTCGCTGATTACCGGCACCTCCGGAGAAATTATTGAGCGGGTTCGCGAAGGCACGCTGGCTGCTGCGCTGGCCGACGGCCCAATTCAGGTCGATGAGCTTAACAGCTGTATCGCCTTCCGCGAACGCATGGTGTTGATCTCCAGCCTGGAGCATCAACCCATTCTTGAACCTGCGGATGCCGCTGGCGATACCCTCTTCGCCTTCCGTCCCAGCTGTTCTTACCGGCTGCGCTTTGAAAACTGGTTCCGCAGCGCCGATGTCCAGCCCGGCACCTTTATGGAAATTCAGTCTTACCACGCGATGCTGGCCTGTGTCGCCAGCGGAGCCGGTCTGGCGCTGCTGCCAGAATCCGTTCTGGAACAGATGCCCGCCCAGGATCGGGTGAGCCGACATGCGCTACCCGATGAGGTGCGCGATGCCGCCACCTGGCTGGTGTGGCGACGCGATGCCTTCACTCCCAATGTTGAAGCGCTGAAGTACCTGATTATTGAACAGATTGACGATGCCCCTCGGGGCGATGAAATTCGTCCATAATTACCTGATAGTTTTCTTTTGGAGAGACAATGTATGCAAATGATTAAGACTCGCGCCGCTGTAGCCTGGGCTGCTGGTGAACCCCTTTCGATCGAAGAAGTGGACCTGATGCCACCGCAAAAAGGCGAAGTTCTGGTACGCATCGTAGCTACCGGCGTGTGCCACACCGATGCCTATACCCTCTCCGGTAAAGATCCTGAGGGCGTGTTCCCGGCCATTCTGGGCCATGAAGGTGGCGGCGTGGTGGAAGCGGTAGGCGAAGGCGTGACCAGCGTTGAAGTGGGCGACCATGTGATCCCGCTTTACACCCCGGAATGCGGCAAGTGTAAATATTGTCTGTCCGGTAAAACTAACCTCTGCCAGGCCATTCGCGCCACTCAGGGCAAAGGTCTGATGCCTGATGGCACCACCCGCTTCTTCAAAGACGGCAAGCCTATTTTCCACTACATGGGCACCTCGACCTTCTCTGAATACACCGTGATCCCGGAAATTTCCCTGGCGAAAATCAGCAAAGAAGCGCCACTGGAAGAAGTCTGCCTGCTGGGCTGCGGCGTGACTACCGGTATGGGTGCGGTGATGAATACCGCCAAAGTGAAAGAAGGCGATACCGTTGCCATCTTCGGCCTGGGCGGCATCGGTTTATCGGCGATTATCGGCGCTAAAATGGCGAAAGCAGGCCGCATTATCGCTATCGATATCAATACCAGCAAATTCGATCTGGCGACCAAACTGGGCGCAACCGATTTGGTTAACCCGAAGGATTACGATAAGCCGATTCAGGAAGCGATCGTTGAGATGACCGATGGCGGCGTGGACTTCTCCTTTGAGTGTATCGGCAACGTTAACGTGATGCGTTCAGCGCTTGAGTGCTGCCATAAAGGCTGGGGCGAGTCGGTCATTATCGGCGTAGCCGGTGCCGGGGAAGAGATCTCCACCCGACCTTTCCAACTGGTCACCGGACGCGTCTGGCGTGGCTCCGCTTTCGGCGGCGTAAAAGGCCGTTCGCAGCTGCCGGGCATTGTTCAGCGTTATCTGGACGGCGAGTTCCAGCTCAACGACTTTATTACCCATAATATGCCTCTGGAAGAGATCAACGACGCCTTTGACCTGATGCATGAAGGCAAATCGATCCGTTCCGTGGTGCATTTCCGCAAATAATCAGGAGGATTGATGCCATCCACTCTGGAGCTTCTTGAAGAACACCGGATGTTTGGCGGCTGGCAGCAGCGTTACCGCCATCCGTCAACGTCGCTGAACTGCGCCATGACCTTCAGCATCTTCCTGCCGGGGCCGAAACGCGATGCGCCGCCACCGGTGCTGTACTTTCTGGCCGGGCTGACCTGCACTGACGACAACTTTTCGGCCAAGTCAGGCGCCCAGCGTATGGCATCCGAACTGGGTATTGTACTGGTTATGCCCGATACCAGCCCGCGCGGTGAAGGTGTGCCTGATGATGAAGGTTACGATCTGGGCCAGGGGGCAGGATTCTATCTCAATGCCACCCAGGCACCGTGGAACAGCCACTTCCGCATGTATGATTACATCAACGAAGAGCTGCCCAAACTGATAGCGGATAATTTCCACGTAAGCGATCGTCAGGCGATTATGGGGCATTCGATGGGCGGCCACGGCGCGATCATGCTTGCGCTGCGCAATCCGCAGAAGTTCACTTCGGCTTCAGCTTTCGCCCCTATTGTTAACCCGGCAGAAGTGCCGTGGGGGCAAAAAGCGTTCGGTGCCTATCTGGGCGAGGATCGCCAGGCCTGGTGTCAGTATGACAGCTGCTGGCTGATGCGAAACACCACGGCGAAGGTGCCGATGCTGATTGATCAGGGGGATAACGATCAGTTCCTGGCCGATCAACTGCATCAGGAACGTCTGGAAGAGATTGCCCGCGAGAAAGGCTTCCCGCTCTCCGTGCGCATTCAACCCGGCTACGATCACAGCTACTACTTTATCGCCAGCTTTGTGGAAGATCATCTGCGCTTCCACGCTCAGTACCTGCTGGCATAAAAGCAGAAAGCCGGGCAGTTTTCTGCCCGGCTCAGACCGCTGACAAACCCCAAAGCGATGGGAGCATATGCCTTGAGCAAAGCATCACGGGCCATGGACGGCCCGTGCTGAGCTGCCAGGGAAGGCGCTTTTTGCGTCTTTGTGAGAGGCAAATGCTCCCTGAGCCTGCACTTTGTCAATAACCTCAGTCGGGCAGTTTTCTGCCCTGACTTTATCAGAAGGTGTAATCCACCGCGGCAAAGTAACGGCGGCCATCTTCGTTATAACTGTAGCTGTCGCGATTCAAATCTTTATCGCCCAGATTCAGCACCCCAGCCCGCAGCTTCACCGCTTTAGTCGCCTGCCAGGACGCACCGGTGTTCCACAGCACATATCCGCCAGGCGTTGCGCCATCATCACTCAGCGTACGGCGTTCGCCGGAATAATTAGCCTGAAGATAGAGTGACCAGTCCTGCAGTGGCGTCCAGTCCAGGGTACCGTTGGCGGTATGCAGCGGCAGCTCCTGCAGCGGTTTGTTACCGCCATCGCTTAAATCACGCCCGTCGGTGTAGGTATAGTTCAGCGTCAGTTTCCAGTGCGCATCGAACGGGATTTTTACTTCCGTTTCCAGCCCGGTGATCCGTGCCTTGTTGACGTTGTAGTAACGGAACACCGGATGACCGCTGGCATCAAAGCCGACAAAGTTGCTGTAGCCTGGCGCTTCCGTGAGGGAAGAAGTGCGCGCAATGTTGATCATATCATCCACATTGTTCTGGAAGGCGGTAATGCTGCCCGTGACGCCATCCAGCAGACCCTCATCCCCGGCGTAGTAAATGCCCAGCTCGAAGCTTTCGCTGGTTTCCGGTTTCAGCTCCGGGCTGCCGACAATGGCGCAACCACCGCGGCAGGAGTTGGTCTGCCAGTCCGGGCTGAGCTGCAGCAGTGAAGGGGCTTTAAACGCATTGGCCCAGCCCCCTTTCACCGTAATGGTATCGGTGGCGGTGTAAACCAGATAAGCACGGGGGCTCCAGTGATCGCCATAGGTCTGGTGATCGTCCATCCGCACACCGGTGGTCAGGGCCAGCGAATCAAAAATTCGCCACTCATCCTCCACAAACAGCGCGTACTGGCTGGCAGAGGTGGATCCGCTACCGGTCAGGTTCACCGGATCTTCCAGCTTGTCGTGACGCACTTCGCCGCCAAAAGTCAGTAACTGATTCAGATCGCCTAACGGCAGGATCAGCTTGCCATCAAGCGAGTTATTTTTGGCGACGATGTTATCGCCGCCGGTATAATTATCGACCTCATCACCGTAGAAACGCAGCTCGGTATTGCCCCATCCCCACCGGCCATCGTGACCCACAGCATAGTTCTGGCGCTCCAGGCGATTCTTGTCCAGCGAGTCGGAGTCACGATCCTGGCGATCGAAACCGTAGCCAAACGTCATGTCCTGTTTATCAGTGGGCGTCAGAGAGAACTCAACGTTGCCGTCGCGGGCGGTGTAGCCCTCAATACGCGGGCTGAGGCCGGTGGCCGATGTCGAAGAGTCCTGCTGAGCGTCTTTTTCACGCTTGCCAAGGCTGCCGTAGACCTTTACGCCCAGCAGATCGTCGATAAGGGGGCCGCTGGTGAAGAAGTTACCGTTGTAGCTGTCGCCACGGTCGCGGTGCTCCTGCACCGTGGTGTCGGCGCTGAGCGTGCCGTGCCAGGCCTTGCCGACTTTACGGGTGATGATATTCACCACGCCGCCCAGGGCATCGGAGCCATACAGCGAAGACATGGGTCCGCGGACCACTTCTATACGTTCAATGGCATCCGCCGGGATCCAGTTGAGGTCAAAATCATTATGGCGGAACACGGCGTTGCGGGAGTTTACGCGTTTGCCGTCAATCAGGATTAGCGTGTAGCTACTGTCCAGACCACGCAGGCTGACGCCTTTACGGTTGTCGCCTTCATCGGTCAACTGCACGCCGGGCACATCACGCAGCACATCTTTAAGGTTCTGCACGGGCTTGCGTTTAATCTCTTCAGCGGTGATGACGCTGATACTGGCGGGGGCATCTTTAAGATTTACTTCTACGGCTGAGGCCGTAACGACCATCGTTTCATCTTTTTTTCCGGTTCGTCAGCATCAACCGGAAAAGTGAAGGCCAGTGCAGACGCGCACAGTCCGCTACGAACAAGGGGGTTCAACCTGAACATGCTATTCTCCATGAGGCGCAATTAAAAAAGCGTTATCAATACCTTTTGCTCACACTTAAAATGCAGAGTTTCCCCCTGCTTTATTATTCCGGTTATCTTCCGGTTTTAATGTCGGTCTTATTATTGCGGGCGGTGTGTCCCGCCCTGAATTGTTTGCCTTGCCAGACTAATTTATACCAGTTCGTTAACCAGGCCATCTATCAGCACCTGCGGCGTCCCCTGCGTGCAGCGCTCGATCCGGCCCTTCACACCATAGACCCTTGCCAGGCTTTCCGGGGTTATTACCTCTTCCGGCGGGCCATCGGCAATTAACTCACCGTTCTGCAACATTAATACGTGTTCCCCGTGGCGCAGCGCGATATTAATATCGTGAACCACCACTACCGTAATAATATTGCGCTTTTTCGTTTCTCTGCGAACCAGATCCATAACGTGGAACTGATAATTTAAATCCAGGGCGCTAAGGGGTTCATCCAGTAATAACAGCTCAGGACGCCGGATTAGGGATTGGGCCAGACCAACCAGCTGTTTCTGTCCGCCGGATAATTGATCCAGGTAGCTTAAAGCCAGGTGCGCAATGCCGAGCTGTTCGAGCACGGCCATCACTTCCGCTTCGCTGGCGCTGCTGCTGCGGCCACCGGAAGCGCGCTGGGCAACGATAATTGATTCGAGCACATGCAGATGCACACCGGCAGGCAGCGACTGCGGCAGATAAACCACTTTCTCTGCACGACGGGCAAAAGGCTGCGACATCAGTTCCGTGCCGTTGAGCCAGATTTCGCCTTCAGCGCGGTTCAGACCGGCCAGCGAGCGCAGCAGCGTCGATTTACCACAGCCATTTGGCCCCAGCAGCACGGTGATTTTGCCACGAGGCAGCAGCGGCACATGCAGATTGCTGATAATTTTGCGTTTCGGATAGCCGGCGTGGAAGCCGCTGATGCGCAGACCTTCCATCACACAGTCCCCCGGTGGCGCAGAATAATACTCAGGAAGAACGGCACGCCCACCAGCGAGGTCACGATGCCGACAGGAATGATCACGCCGGGGATCAGGTTTTTGGACACCACCGAAGCCATCGACAGCACCAGCGCACCGGTCAGCGCACTGGCCGGCAGATAGAAGCGGTGATCTTCACCAAAAATCATTCTGGCGATATGCGGGGCGACCAGGCCGATAAAGCCAATCGGGCCGACAAAGGCCACCGCCAGTGCAGAAAGGATGCTGATGCGCAGCAGCGTACCGAGACGCAGACGGCGCACATCAATACCAAAGCTGACCGCGCGATCTTCGCCCAGGCGCAGTGCGGTGAGTTTCCAGGCGCTCATCATGGAGAACGGCACCAGGATGGCTAAGGCCAGCGTCAGTACGCCCAGTTTTTCCCAGGAGGCTCTTGCCAGGCTGCCCATGGTCCAGAAGACCAGGCCCTGCAGCGTATCTTCACTGGCGATAAACTGCATCATTGAGACCAGCGCATTAAAGGTAAACACCAGTGCGATACCAAACAGCACCACGCCTGAGGTCGCTACCCGCGTCCAGCGGGTCACGCCATCCAGCATCAGTGCGGCAAACAGCGCAAAGACAAAGGCATTGGCGGAGATAAACCACTGGTCTGGAATGCCAGGAATGCCGATGCCCAGCACAATCGCCAGCGCCGCGCCAAAAGCCGCCGCCGAAGAAACGCCAAGCGTGAAGGGGCTGGCGAGGGGGTTATTCAGGATGGTCTGCATTTCTGCACCGGCCAGGCCTAAAGCCAGCCCCACTACCACCGCCATCAGCGCATAAGGCAGGCGGATATCCCAGACAATCACCCGCGTCCCCGCATCCACAGATTCCGGGGAAAGCAGCGTCTGCCACAGGGCGTCAAGCGACAGGCCGGAGGGGCCAAGGGTAAAATCCAGCACCAGAGAGGCCAGGATCGCCAGCACCAGTACACTCATCATCATCAGACGGTGGCGCAGCATATGATGGTAACGGCCCATCACGCCCTGAGGTTGTTGCTTACCGGCGTATTGCACGGCTTCGTGGCTCACACTCATTCTTAATACCTGTGATTCCTGGAGTCAGTCGTGCCGCAATGATAAAGAGAAAAATGTAAAAATACTGCCCCGTTCAGTAACCGGGCCTGATAACGTCTGTTTCATCCTCTTACTCCTGCTCGCCCGGCTGGCGAGGCAGGCGGCGGCGCGACTGCAAAGATAACGGCGGTAACAATAAAGCAAATGATAATAGTTATCAATGATATTTGTAACATCAGCTTACACACAAAAAAGCGCGGCAGTGAAAGGCTTCTCAGATGGGATCATCCGGGAAGCGATCGCTGCCGCGCCTTTTACTGCTGCTGAAGCTTACTTATCGAAGCCCGGGAATTTCATCTCGCTGTATTTCACAAAGCGCGACTTTTTGGTCAGCCTGTAGCCAAACCAGATAATCAGGAACAGCGGGATCCCGATATAGGTGGCGGTTACGCCGTACCAGTCAATGCGATCGGCCAGGAAAGCCTGGTAGTTCTGCCCCAATGTGATGATCAGGCAGAGTACAAAGGCAAAGATCGGTCCCAGCGGGAAGAAGCCGGAACGGTAAGGCAGATCGGCCAAATCCAGCCCCTGCGCCACATAGCCACGGCGGAAACGGTAGTGGCTGATGGCAATGCCGAGCCAGGCAATAAAGCCGGTCATGCCCGAGGTGTTCAGCAGCCAGAGATAGACGCTCTGATTGCCAAACAGCGAGGTCAGGAAGCACAGCCCGGCGACTACCGTAGTGGCATATAATGCGTTACGCGGCACACCACCTTTGGACAGTTTGCCGAAGATGCGCGGGGCTTTACCGTCACGCGCCAGGGTAAACAGCATGCGGGTGGAGGCGTACATACCGGAATTCCCCGCCGACAGCACCGCCGTCAGGATCACCGCGTTCATTACCGCAGCGGCAGAGAGCAAACCAGCGTGGGTAAAGACCAGCGTGAACGGACTGACGCTGATGTCGGTAACATCATTACGCAGCAGGCTTGGATCGGTATAAGGAATGATCAGGCTGATAACCAGAATGGCAAAGACGTAGAACAGCAGAATACGCCAGAACACCTGACGCACCGCACGCGGGATATTTTTTGCCGGATCCTCAGACTCCCCTGCCGCTATCCCTATCAGCTCAGTGCCCTGGAAGGAGAAGCCGACAATCATCGCCACGCCAATCATGGCAGAGAAACCGCCTGCAAAAGGCGCATCGCCAGTCTGCCAGTTATGCCAGCCAGCCGTTTCGCCGCCGCGCAGGATGCCGACAATCATCAGCACGCCGACCACGATAAATACAATCACCGTCACCACTTTGATCAGCGAGAACCAGTATTCCGCTTCACCAAAGCCTTTTACGGAGATGTAATTCAGCAGGAAAATGATGCAGAGGAATAACGCGCTCCAGATCCAGCCGGGGGTGTCAGGGAACCAGTAAGTCATCACCAGCTGCGAGGCCACCAGGTCAACGGCGATAGTCACCGCCCAGTTGTACCAGTAGTTCCAGCCCAGCGCGAAACCAAAGCCCTCTTCCACGTAATTAGCACCGTAAGTGGAGAAGGAACCTGATACCGGCATATAAGCGGCCAGCTCACCGAGGCTGGTCATCAGGAAATAGACCATCAGACCAATCAGGATATAGGAGAGCAGCGCGCCGCCGGGGCCCGCCTGTGAAATCGTTGCGCCAGAGGCAACAAATAAGCCGGTCCCGATTGAACCGCCAATAGCAATCATCGTCAGATGACGTGCCTTTAACTCACGCCTTAACGCAGGTTGTTGTGTTGTTTTTGTGTCCTGAACCATCTTGAAATGCTACGTCCCAATAAAAATAAGGCGCGATTGTAGCAAACTCACCCTGAACGCCTAGTGATTCTGCCACGTTATAAGATAGCTTCATGATTGCCGCTGAATTATTAGCTTGAGCAGAATCCCCCCAGAAACTGGCGGCCTTTCAGGGGTTGCCCCATGGGAACGAGGCGATAAAAAGACAAATTATTCAGTGCAATAGCTCAAAAAACGCAGCAAAGCTTTTGACAGATGCTTCTGACGGTGGTGGATGCGGTACAGTGTTCGTTTGAGTTTTGGCAGGGGGATGATCACCTCTTTCAGGGTTCCCACCGTCAACTGTTCAGCGATAACCCGCCGTGACAGGCAGCTGATCCCCATGCCGTGGCGCACAGCATGTTTGATTGCTTCAGAGTTACCCAGTTCGAGCGCCAGCCGGAACTGAGGCAGATGCGACAGCAGCAGATAGTCAACAATTTCGCGGGTGCCGGAGCCATGTTCACGCAGGATCCACGGCGCGGCGGCCAGGGTTTCCAGCGTTACCGGCTGCTGAAAAATTTCCGCTTCCGGTGCGGCAAACACCACCAGCTCATCTTCCAGCCAGGGTTCACTGATGATCTCGGACATGTGGCACGGCCCTTCAATCAGGCCGATATCAACCCGGAAATCCGCCACGGCTGTAATCGCATCCTGACTGTTGCCGACGCTCAGCTCTAAAGGCAGGTCGGGATAATCCCGTCGCCAGCCTGCCAGCATTCCCGGCAGCAGGTAGTTACCAATGGTGCTGCTCGCATAGACCCGCAATGCGCCATTGTCTTCACGGAACAGTTGCTCTATTTCAGTGGCCTGTTCGAGCAAGGCCACCGTCCGGGGGTAAAGCAGGCGACCATGCTCGTTCAACACCAGCCGCTTACCTACCCGGTCAAAGAGCTGGACGCTGAGCTGACTTTCCAGATCGGCCAGCGCAGCGCTGACGGCTGACTGGGACAAGGCCAGTACCTGAGAAGCCTGCGTGGTGGAGCCACTCTTCAGCACCTCCGCAAAGACCTCCAGCTGTCTTAATGTAATGTGCATGGCTGCTCCCTATACGCTGTAGCGGTAGACAAGATAAACGATCGCCCAGACCAGCAGGAGCACCGCTACCCAGCCCGTGATGCTTTTCCCTTTTGCCCGCCTGCTTTCCGCTTTTGCCAGACTGGCGGCCTTCACCTCTTTCGGCAGCAGACGCATAATCAGCATCACGCCCAGCGGCACGATAACCGCATCATCCAGCAAGCCAACGAACGGAATAAAGTCGGGGATAAAATCTATCGGACTTAAAGCATAGGCCGCCAGAGCCCCTGTCAGCAGTTTGAACTTTGCCGGCGTGCGGGGATCGCGGCAGGCAAACCATAACACCAACAGATCTTTTTTTATGATCCTTGCCCATCTTCGCAATTGTCCGAACACAGTCACTCCGCTATAACACTTATTCTGGTTAATTATAAATATATAATCAATTTCTCTTTTAAGCCACTTTTCTCCATGCTGGCTCTGATGATAAGGAGCTTGCTATGACCACGCTGATTCTGCAACACCCAAAAATTCACCTTACCCGCTTTGTCCCTGGGTTAGTACTGGCCCTGCTGCTGGCTGCAGCGGCGACCTGGTTGGGTAACCTGCCTTCGGTGGCAGCCCTGGGGCTGGGCGCGCTGACCCTGGCAATCATCGCCGGGATCGTTGCGGGCAACACCTTTTATTCCCGCTTCGCCGGGATGTGCAATCCGGGTGTGATGCTGGCTAAGCAACAATTACTGCGCGTGGGGATTATTCTTTACGGCTTCCGGCTGACCTTCCAGCAAATTGCCGATGTGGGGGTCAGCGGCGTGGTCATTGATATGCTGACGCTTGGCTCAACCTTTCTGCTCGCCTGCTGGCTGGGTCGCCGGGTGTTTGGACTGGACCGCGATACGGTCTGGTTGATTGGGGCGGGAAGCAGTATCTGTGGGGCTGCGGCTATTCTGGCAACTGAACCGGTACTTAAAGCCGACGCCTCTAAGGTGGCAGTGGCCATTGCTACGGTGGTCATTTTTGGCACCCTGGCGATCTTTCTTTATCCTTTCCTTTATCCCCTGGCTGCCGCACATCTTCCGGCGGTGACGCCAACAAGCTGGGGAATTTTTACCGGCTCGACAATGCATGAAGTGGCGCAGGTCGTGGCCGCCGGGCACGCGGTCAGCCCGGAAACGGAAAACGCGGCGGTGATCGCCAAAATGCTGCGGGTGATGATGCTTGCCCCCTTCTTACTGCTGCTGAGCGCCCGTGTCCGTCAGTCAGCCTCTACGGGCGGCCAGGGCAGACTGAATTTCCCCTGGTTTGCGCTGATTTTTATTGCTGTTGCGCTGTTTAACTCGCTGAATGTGCTGCCGCAGTCTCTGGTGCATACCCTGAATCAGCTGGACAATATGGTGCTGGCTACCGCTATGGCCGCGCTGGGATTAACCACTCAGTTCCGCTCGCTGAAGCAGGCTGGCCTCAAGCCGCTGCTGCTGGGGCTGGTGGTGTTTATCTGGCTGATAGTGGGTGGCGGCCTGATTAACCTCGGGATCCAGCATTTGTTGTCATGACTTGAGGTCGTTTCCGGTTATCATTGCCCGCCTGCGTCCCGTGATGCAGCAAACCTAACAGGAGAAACGGCATGAAATATATCGGTGCCCACGTCAGTGCCGCAGGCGGCGTGGATCAGGCGGTGCAGCGCGCACATGAAATTGAAGCCACGGCCTTTGCGCTTTTTACCAAAAATCAGCGCCAGTGGCGGGCCGCTCCGCTGACTGATGAAGTCATTTCCGCCTTCCGTAGCGCCTGTGAAAAGTACAACTACTCCTCCGCCCAGATCCTGCCTCACGACAGCTTCCTGATTAACCTTGGGCATCCGGTTGCTGAAGCGCTGGAGAAATCCCGCGCCGCGTTTCTGGATGAGTTGCAGCGCTGTGAGCAGCTGGGTCTGTCACTGCTGAATTTCCACCCCGGCAGCCACCTGCATCAGATTGACGAAGATGCCTGCCTGAAACGTATCGCTGAGTCGGTGAATATCGCGCTCGATAAGAGTGAAGGCGTGACCGCAGTGATTGAAAACACCGCCGGTCAGGGCAGCAATCTCGGTTTCCGTTTTGAGCATCTGGCGGCGATCATTGATGCCGTGGAAGATAAGTCCCGCATCGGCGTATGCATCGATACCTGCCATGCTTTCGCGGCCGGATACGATCTGCGTACCGAAGAAGAGTGCGTGAAGACCTTTGCCGAATTTGAACAGGTTGTTGGCTTTAAATACCTTCGTGGTATGCACCTGAACGATGCCAAAAGCGAGTTTGCCAGCCGCGTTGACCGTCATCACAGCCTGGGTGAAGGTAAAATCGGTAAGACCCCGTTCAGCTGGATGATGAAAGACCCGCGCTTTGACGGCATCCCGATGATTCTGGAAACCGTGAATCCGGATATCTGGAAAGATGAGATCGCCTGGCTGAAATCAGAACAGGTCTGAGATCCTATGCAGGATCAGGACGCCTGAAAAATCCGTTTGAGGGCATAAAACAACGCCTTCTTCCGCTCTGACAGCAACAGGCTCATGCCGCTATCAGCCCCGGATCCTGAGCATAAAAAAAGCGCGGTCGCCCGCGCTTTTTTCGTGCCTGACTATCAGGCTTTGGCTAATTCAGCCTCCGGGCGTTTCAGCACCGCATAAGAGAGACCCGCTACCAGAGTACCGATGATGATTGCCATCAGGTAACCCAACACCGGGGTGATCGCTCCAGGGATCAGCAGTACAAACAGACCACCGTGCGGGGCCATGAGTTTGGCGCCCACCGCCATCGAAATGGCTCCTGTCAGCGCGCCGCCGACGATACAGCATGGCAGAACGCGCATCGGGTCACGGGCGGCAAACGGGATTGCGCCTTCAGAGATAAAGCACAGGCCCAGAACCAGCGCCGCTTTGCCCCCTTCCTGCTGACCCTTGTTGAATTTCTTACGGGCCACCAGCGTGGCAATCCCCATCGCCAGCGGTGGCACCATGCCTGCCGCCATGATCGCTGCCATAGGTGCGTAGGTCTGAGAACTCAGTAATCCCACCCCAAAGGCATAGGCCACTTTATTCACCGGGCCGCCCATATCGGTACACATCATGCCACCGAGGATGGCACCCAGCAGCACCGCATTTGCTGTACCCATGTTAGCCAGCCAGTGCGTCAGGCCTGCCATGATACTGGCAACCGGCGTTCCCACCACGTAGATCATCAGCAGACCGGTAATCAGACTCGCCACCAGCGGAATGATCAGGATCGGTTTCAGTGCCTCCATACTCTGCGGCAGTTTCACCTTCGAGCTGAGGAACTTCGCGGCGTAACCGGCAATGAAACCGGCGATAATCCCGCCAAGGAAACCGGCGTTGATACTGGTGGCAAGCATCCCGCCAATCAGACCCGGCGTCAGGCCAGGACGGTCAGCAATCGAGAAGGCGATAAAGCCTGCCAGCACCGGCACCATCAGGGCGAAGGCGCTGCCGCCACCGATCTGCATCAGTGCGGCTGCAAGCGTTCCCTGCTCTTTAAACGCAGTGATACCAAAGGCGAAGGAGAGAGCAATACTCAGGCCCCCTGCCACCACCATCGGCAGCATATAGGAGACACCGGTCAGCAGGTGACGGTATGCACCGGCGCCCTGTTTTTTCTCCTCACCCTGGGAAGAAGACTGGCCGCCCCCCTGAGGCTGATAGGGTTTGGCTTCCGCCACGGCTTTATCCAGCTCCTGGGCGGTTTTCTTCAGCGCCAGGCCGGTAGAGGTGCGGTACATCGGCTTACCGGCAAATTTCGCCAGATCCACTTCAATATCCGCCGCCACAATCACCAGATCCGCTGCGGCCACTTCTTCCGGAGTGATGGCATTACCGGCACCTACGGAACCCCGGGTTTCCACCTTCACCCACCAGCCGCGCTTTTTCGCTTCGGTATCGATCGCTTCTGCTGCCATAAAGGTGTGCGCCACACCGGTAGGACAGGCTGTCACGGCCACGATGCGTTTTGGCCCCTGCGCAGTAACCGCCGCCGCAGGCACCGCAGCCGCCGCTGGCGCATGCCAGGGTTTTGCATCGGTCTGGGCTTTCGCCAGCACGGCATCCGGCTGACGCAGCAGCTCTTCAATATCGGCCAGATAAACAGCTTTACCGTCGAGCTTGCCGTCTGCAGGAATGTTTTTACCCGCCACAATCACCTGGTCTGCTTCTGCCAGGTTGTCGGTCAGCGTCAGCCCTTTACTGGCTGCCGCCGCGGTGATGATATTTTTTGCCAGATGGCCCGTTGCCAGCCCCAGCGAGGAATCAATTATCAGCAGCGTTTTCATTATGCGTCTCCTGCTGTCAGTTAAAAGGTTGTAGGTCGACACGCGCCATCATCGCGGCCAACTGGGTACGATCGGTCACGCCCACATTGCTCTGGCTGACGGCCATGGCCGCCACAGCGGTAGCAAGACGCAGGGTATGCTCGCTGGATTCACGCATCAGCAGGCCATATATCAGCCCGCCAACCATTGAATCCCCGGCACCCACGGTGCTGACCACTTCACAAGCTGGTGGTTTGGCGATCCATTCGCCTGAAGCATTGACCCACAAAGCGCCTTCGGCACCCAGCGAGATCACCACGTGAGCAATGCCCTGCTCGCGCAGTGCATGGGCCGCTTCAATCACGTCCTGCATAGTGGGAAGCTTACGGCCGGCCCAGATTTCCAGTTCACGGCGATTCGGTTTCACCAGCCAGGGCGCAGCTTTAAGACCGGCCACCAGCGCTTCGCGGCTGCTGTCAAAAATGATGCACGGACAGTGGGTGCGTAACGCTTTCATCCACTCGGTAAAGGCATCCGGATCCACGCCCGCAGGCAGACTGCCGCTGACGCAAACCATATCAAACTGGCCCAGCCAGGTTAACGAGTCGGTGGTGAAGCGCTCCCAGTCCTGCGGCGTGACTTCAAATCCGGAGAAGTTAAGATCGGTGACCTCACCCTCTTTCTCCGTGAGTTTGACGTTAATACGGGTACGGCCTTCCACTACCTGGAAGCGGTTAGCGATGCCTAAATCGCTGAACAGCAGCTGAAAGCCATCCTGGTTCTCTTTGCCCAGGAATCCGCCAACGGTCACATCAATGCCCAGGTCTTTAAGCACTTTAGCGACGTTGATGCCTTTGCCCGCTGCGTGAAGCCCGGTAGTTTTCACCAGGTTGACTTCGCCCCGCTCAATTTCCGGGGTGTAGCCCACCAGATCATAAGCCGGGTTCAGGGTGATAGTTGCTACGCGCCTGCTCATGCTGCCCCTCTCCCAGACCACCAGAGATAGCCTCACCGATGGCATCCAGCGCCGCGCGTGCGTCCTGGCCGCTGGCGGTAAAGCGTAAGCGGTGACCTTTTTTCACGCCAAGCGCCACCACTTTCATCAGGCTACGGCCATTGGCTGGTTTGCCGCTGCCGTCCAGGTTGGTCACGGTGACATCGCAGTTAAACTGTTTAATTACGGTCACCAGTGCGGTGCCCGGACGGGCATGCAGACCATGTTCGTTACGGATGGTGAACTCTTCTGTCAGCACATCCGCCTGTTCAGAGACTTCGCTGGTCAGCAAGGCCAGAATGCCAGCCGCATCGGCGGTCAGCAGACGTTCAGCTTTTTGCTGAATGATCAGATCGCTGAGGTAGTTAAGCACGCTCATTGGCTGGTCATCGGCCACTGCAACGGTCAGCAGCAAAGCCGCTTTCTCGCCATTGACGTCAAAGGGGGTGGCTGCGCGGCTTACCGCCACAGCGCTGCCGAGATTGCCTTCGGTGCTGTCACTGAGCCAGATGCCCTGCCCCAGACTGACCGGCTTACCGGTGATTACGCTGCTGACAAAACGGGCATCCGCCGCGCCCGCCTGCTGCAAACGGCCAGCGTTCAGCGCCTGTAACGTCATTAAATCGCTGGCGGCCACGTCGGTGGCAATCAACGAAGTATCAAATTTGAATTCGGTGCCCTGCTTTTCGCCCATCAGCAGGCTGCGCAGGGTTTCAGCAGAGTCAGTGGTTTTCAGTTGTTCAGCCACGCTGTCGTCGCTCAGAACATGCGTGAGCTGACGCAGCAGCGCAAGATGCTCATCAGACTTGGCGGCGATACCAATCACCACAAACGCAGTCTGATCGTCACCCCAGGCAATGCCCTGTGGAAACTGAAACACCTGTACGCCGGTCTGCAGAACCAGATCGCGGGTATCGGTGGTGCCATGCGGAATGGCGATGCCGTTGCCCAGATAGGTGGAGGTTTGCTGCTCACGGGCAAGCATCCCGTTCACATACCCTTCCCCAACGTTACCGGCTGACGTCAGCGCAGCGGCAACCTGGCGGATGGCTTCATCTTTATTCCCGGCGGAGGCACCGGGATGGATGGCGTTTAATGCTAACTGGAACATAGTTCTCCTCTCTGCTGAGTTTGAATCGTTTCAGCTAATGTGAGAAAAAAAGCGCTGACTGTTTGATAACAAGCTGAACAGACAACGCTGAAACGTTTCAATGAGTTTGGTCCTGTTCCTCAACCGGTTGCAAGTTTTACCGTTAACGGCGTAGCAGATTTTTGATGCCACGCACATTTTGCTGACGCTTTTAAGAAAAAACAGGCTGATGCCGTTGCGCTTGCTGAAGGTTGCTGACGAAATCCCCGGAATCAAACTCTGCTGGTGATTTGGTGTCTGCCAGGCTAGCTGTCGGGGAAACAGATGGGGATTTTTATGAGGTTTGTCACAGGCTATCAATGTTAACTGGAAGAAAGGCCGTTAAGCGCTTAATAAGCCATTAAGCTGTGGGGCTTTCAGGCTGTAAAGTCATGAAGCTATCAAGCATTCAGGGAGCCGTCTGTCGCTCCAGGTCAAGAAGCCAGATCATCGCTTCCTGCCTGCTGCTGTGGCACATCTCAAAGTCCGGTTTCAATCCGGCACAAACCGCAGGCCTGAGCGGCGAAGTAAAGATTTTGCAGCGCTGTAGCTCATCGAGTTGAATACAGGGTGTGTTGGCCGGTTTGCCGAGCGGCATGCCGGGGATAGGCGTTGAAATTGAGGGCGCAGTACAACAGGCCCCACAGGCAGCACGGCACTCCATCACACTCATCCCCACGGGCAATAAAGCGCGACAATAGCAGGCGCCAGCAAGGAAGGCTATTCTTTACTTCAGGTGGATTATTAATCAGCTTTGCGGACCTTTCTTCCGGGCTTATCGGGTCAGCACTTGCCTGAATCTGTCAGCCAGAGTAAGTTGTGGCGAGAATTTTTTGTGGCCCTTTTTATCGGGATATTTTTATGCCAAGAGCAAATGAAATTAAAAAAGGTATGGCCGTCAGTTTCAACGGCAAGCTGTTGTTAGTAAAAGACATTGATGTTCAGAGCCCCAGCGCTCGTGGCGCATCCACACTCTATAAAATGCGCTTCACCGATATCCGCACCGGCCTGAAAGTTGAAGAGCGTTTTAAAGGCGATGACATTATCGAGACCATCTCTCTCAGCCGCCGTCAGGTGACCTTCTCTTATATAGACGGTGATGAGTATGTCTTTATGGATGATGAAGACTATACGCCTTACGTCTTCAAGGGTGAGCAGATCGAAGAAGAGCTACTGTTCCTGCCTGAGGGCGGTATTCCGGGCATTCAGGTATTAACGATGGATGGTCAGATTCTGGCGCTGGAACTGCCACAAACCGTAGATATGGAGATTGTTGAAACCACCCCAGGCATCAAAGGGGCTTCAGCCAGTGCCAGAACCAAGCCTGCCACCATGAGCACCGGTCTGGTGATTCAGGTACCGGAATATCTGAGCAGCGGCGATAAGATCCGCATTCACATCCCTGAACGTCGCTATATGGGACGCGCAGACTAATCTGCTATCCGGCGAGGCCCCGTGCATCGCCGGTTTTGTTATGTTATAACAAATTCATCAGTTATAGCTAAGGGTCACTACGCCCTGCGTATGTTGTGGATTCAGCCACTTCACTTCAGAGGTTCCCAGTGCGGCAGGTATGGCCTTATTTGCCGTGACATCCGAGGTGGTGCGCGTATTTTTCCCCTGACGGAAGCAGGCCGTGCTGACCAGACTTTGTTGAAAAGTGATATCGCAGCCAGCTTCAACAATAGCCCCCTGAAAATGGATCACTCCTGAGCCGATGCTGCCTGACGTGTTGTCTGCCAGTGCATAACTCGTCCATGAGGTTAAAACCACGCCCAGTAACGCTGACTTGATGCCGTTCATAAATACCTCATTAACAGGTTGGCTACATACTGTAGCCTAGCCGTCAGTGGTTGGATGACCTGAAACAAATCTTCGATTTGTCAGGAGAATCACGCTTTGATTACAACCCGATGACTCTGCAGTAAACAGATCGGCTCCGGCAGGAAAAACTTCAATTTTCGTAGTAAGTGAGGAAGAGATGACGCGGGTAAATTTAATCACCGGCTTTCTGGGCAGCGGGAAAACCACCACGCTGCTGCATTTACTGGCCAACAAGCCTGAAGAGGAAAAATGGGCGGTGCTGGTCAATGAATTTGGCGAAGTCGGTATAGATGGTGCCCTGCTGGCGAAAAGCGGCGCGACGGTCAAAGAGATCCCCGGCGGCTGTATGTGCTGCGTAAACGGGCTGCCGATGCAGGTTGGTCTGAATATGTTGCTGAAACAGGCAAAGCCGGACCGACTGCTGATTGAACCCACAGGTTTAGGCCACCCCAAACAGATTCTGGATATGCTTTCCGCCGAAGTTTATCGTCCCTGGCTGACGCTGGACGCCTCAATCTGCGTAATGGATCCGCGTCAGCTTTCCGATCGGCGTGTGGTGGAGAATGAAAATTTCCGCGATCAGCTGGCCGCTGCCGATATTATTGTGGCGAATAAAGAAGATCGTTGGCAGGAAACCGATCGGCAGGCTTTATTAGAGTGGCAGAACAATGATCAACTTCAGCGGCCCGTGATCGGCGTCAGCTTTGGCAAAATTGATAATGCGTTGCTGGAACTCCCCCGCAGGAACGTCCGGATGCTTCCCGATGCACTGCACCATGCCCACCCGCATCCGAAATCCGGACTGGCCGCTTTGTCACTCAACAACGGCACCCGCTGGCGGCGTTCACTGCAGCAGGGACAGGGATATCACGCCTGTGGCTGGATCTTTGATCAGGAGACGGTATTTGACACCGTCGGGCTGCTGGAATGGGTGCGGCTTGCGCCAGTCTCACGGGTGAAGGGAGTCATGCGCATCAAAGAGGGGCTGGTCAGCGTCAATCGCCAGGGAGAAGATTTCCATATTGAAACGCGACAATCCTCGCCACCAGACAGCCGGATAGAGATGATTAATGAAACCGAAGCTGACTGGAACAGCCTGCAAACTTCTTTGTTGAAACTTCGTTTAACTCCTGAGGTATAATCTGCGCCGTTACGATTTCTTAATTTATCCTTAACACAAATGACCCTAAACCGTTTACTGACTATCCTGGTGCTGAATGCGCTGGGAATAGCCCTGTTCCTGTCCTGGTATCTGCCAGCGAACCATGGCTTCTGGTTCCCGATAGATAAAGAGATCTTCTACTGGTTCAACGACAGGTTGCTGACCAACAAGCCGCTGCTGTGGCTGCTGGCGATCACTAACTTCCGTGCTTTCGACGGCATATCCCTGCTGGCGATGGGCGCGCTTTACCTGCACTTCTGGCGCCGTGAGACGCCTCAGGGACGACGCAGGCTGCTGGCTATCGGTATCGCTATGCTGATTTGTGCGGTGGTGCTGAATCAGCTGGGTCATTTGATTCCGGTCTCACACCCCAGCCCGACCAAATTTTTCCCGGATGTTAATCATGTGACCGATTTGACAGGTATCCCAGCCAAAGACGCTTCGGCAGACAGTTTCCCTGGCGACCACGGCATGATGCTGATGATCTTTGCCTGCTTTATGCTGCGCTATTTTACCCGTCGTGCCTTTATGATTGCCGTAGCCATAGTGCTGATCTTTGCCGCGCCGCGCATCATGATTGGCGCACACTGGTTTACCGACGTGGTGGTGGGATCGCTTTCGGTCGTGCTGGTGGGGATGAGCTGGTGCCTGCTGACGCCGCTAAGCGATCTGCTGGTCAATGCTTTAGATCGCTATTTGCCGGGGAAATATAAACCCGTTAAGTAAGCTTTTCATTTCTGCGCTGCAGGTAGCCAGAAACAGCCACCCGCTGTTCTGAGGCCTGTAGCGCAACACCGCTTTTAAATAACACTCTGAACATTTCATTAAGGTTACTGCCAGTGAAAATCAGTGACCTGGGGGGATTGTCCAGCATGATTAATCTCAATTTGCTGCCAGCGTATTTTTTTTAAACACTTTCTGCACTTTATTCCTCAAGTTTTCTCCATGATTGCCGATAAAGTCGCCTTGTTGTGACATTCCTGTTTCTTATGATAAAAATCTGAAAAAAAGTCGCCAAAACCCCTCGCCATGCGGCTTTTAATCGGGTAACCTCATTTCCAATTAGGCTTAACAAGTAAACTATTTCCCGGTTTTATGCTTAAAACTGTGCTCCCTTGCACATTTCGGGCTTTCAGGAATTGTCTTACCCTGTCGCGCTAATTAATCTCGTTCCGTTTCGCACTTTATCTAACGACTTCGTCGTTAAGGACCTCAAGGGATCACAAACATAATGGTCAAGTCTCAACCAATACTGAGATATATCTGGCGGGTTTTACCCGCGGTCGCCTTAGCGACAGTGTTATCAGCATGTAGCTCGACAAATACCAGCAATAATGCACAAACTGATACTCATGCAGTTAAAAGCCAGAACGGTTTTTTACTTCAAGCGTCTCAGGATGAATTCGAACAGATGGTCCAGAACGTGGATATTAAATCCCGCCTGATGGATCAGTATGCAGACTGGAAAGGCGTTCGTTACCGTCTCGGCGGTACCAGCAAGCGCGGCATTGATTGTTCGGCATTTGTACAGACCACTTTTCGTGAACAGTTTGGCCTCGATCTGCCCCGCTCGACCTATGAGCAGGAAGACACCGGAAAAAGTATTAACCGTGGCAAGTTACGTGCGGGAGATTTAGTGCTGTTCCGCGCCGGTTCCACCGGTCGCCATGTCGGCATCTATCTCGGTAACGATAATTTTGTTCACGCCTCTACCAGTAGTGGCGTTATGATTTCGAATCTCAACGACAACTACTGGAAGAAGCGTTACCGCGAAGCTCGCCGGGTCCTGAGCCACACGCCAAGCTGATTTCAGATCCCTGAAGTCTGCGAAAAACGAGATAATAAACGCTGCTTATGCAGCGTTTTTTTTGATCTACAGGAAATCACAGGCGCCAACGGGAGATCCCCTGAATGCCACTTTCTAAAACAATCTCGCGGCACGTCAACGATCCGCGCAAGATTGCCCGTCTCAGTGCATTGAGTGGGTTAGTTGTCTTTATCCTGTTTACCGTCATTACCCTGACGCTGGTCTGGCATCAGCGATCCGCTAACCACGACCAACTGGCCAGACATAGCCAGGCTTATGTGGTGGAAGGCATCAATGAACTTAAGCGCACGCTGGCCCCTTTGCGTTCCGCTACCCAGGGGACCTGCCCCGCAATACAACAACAACTGACGCAGAAAGCGGCATTTGCCGGGAATATTCGCGCTATTTTACTGGTTTCGCAGAATATCGCCTTTTGCTCTTCGGCCACCGGCTCCATGTATAATGCCGTAGCCCAACTTTCGCCCGATACCCAAACCAGCAAAGAGATTGATATTCAGCTTCTGGCGGAAACCCCCATGGTGCCCGGTAAACCCGCCATTGCCTTGTGGCTGAAATCAGGCAGCGGAAGCGGCGTGCTCACCACCCTGAACATCAACCTGACGGATTACCTGCTGATGGCCGCGCACCAGCAGGAATTGAGCGGGATGGCGATCGTTGCTGGAAACAAAGCGCTGACGACCTGGCAACAGCGAGTGGTGACGCTCTCATCCCTGCCCCCTTCCCCACTGAAAACCATTCTTATCCCCGGTTACCCGATGAAGCTGATGCTCTATGGCGAAACCTTACCTTCCCGCGACATCAACCTTGTTCTGCTGGCGGGTCTGTTACTGGCTCTGTTAAGTGGCGGCGGCTGCTTCCTGATAATTTCCTTACGCATTCACCCGGGTAAAGAGATCCTGCTGGGGATTAAGCGTGGAGAATTTCACGTTGAATATCAGCCGGTGATTGAAGTTTCAACCGGCAGGGCTTACGGTATGGAAGCTCTGTTGCGCTGGACTCACCCCACTGCCGGGCGCATCAGCCCCGATACTTTTATCAGCTATGCTGAAGGCAAAAATCTGATTGTTCCCCTGACCCGCCATCTGTTTGATCTGGTTGCCCGGGATGCCCACCAGCTACAACAGGTTGTTCCGGCAGGAACCAGCCTGGGTCTGAATCTCTCGCCTAAACATCTGACCGACCCCTGTTTTTATCAGGACGTGGAAAACTGGCTCAGGGCCATGCCGGCCGCGCACTATACCTACGTTTTTGAAATCACCGAGCGCACCATGGTAGAAAGGCAGAATGCCTGCGAGGTTTTTGCGTGGATCCAGAACAGGGGCATTCGGATCGCCATCGATGATTTTGGCACCGGGCACAGCGCGCTGATCTATCTGGAAAAATTCAGGTTCGACTACCTGAAGATCGATCGTGGCTTCGTACAAAGTATCGGTCTGGAAACCGTGACCTCACCGGTGCTGGATACGGTCTTAACCCTGGCCAGAAAACTCAATCTGCGCACCGTGGCCGAAGGCGTCGAAACCCCTGAGCAGGCCGACTGGCTGCAACAGCGTGGCGTCACCCATATGCAGGGCTTTTACTTCAGTCGCCCCCGCACGGTTGAACAGCTGATTGAGTATTACCGTGAAGAGCCACAATGCAGGCCAGAGACTGTGCAGACGCAATGTCCACAAGCGTAAAGTGCCGATAATACGCATTGCCTCGCCGGTTCAGCTGCTGCTAATCTTGCACGGGCCGTATTTCTCAGGGAGCCGAATAACATTATGATCCTGCGCTGGTTTACCGGACTTTTCTTCAGCGTGATTGCTGTTGCCGCTCAGGCGGAAATTATTCATAAAAGTTATGCCTTCGCGCAGCTCGGCCAACCCAGATACAGCCCAAATTTCACTCACTTTGATTATGCCAGTCCTGCTGCGCCAAAAGGCGGGAGTGCCACCCTGTCGGCCATTGGCACCTTCGATAATTTCAACCGGTTTGCCATGCGGGGTAATCCTGGCGCCAGAACAGATACCCTTTATGACACGCTGTTTGCCAACTCTGAAGATGAGACCGGCAGTTACTACCCGCTGATTGCGCAGTTTGCCCGCTACCCGGACTCCAGCCGCTGGATTGAAGTGACGCTGAACCCCAACGCCCGTTTTCAGGACGGCTCAGCGATGACAGCAGCAGATGTCGCCTTTACCTTTCACAAGTTTATGACCGAAGGCGTACCGCAGTATCGCGTGTTTTACAAAGGCGTGACCGTAAAAGCGATCTCCCGACTGACCGTGCGTTTCGACCTCCCTGAAAGCGATCGTGACAAAATGCTGTCGCTGCTTTCCACTCCGGTATTCCCGGAGAAATTCTGGAAGGATCATAATCTCGGCGAACCGCTTTCCTCTCCGCCTTTATCCAGCGGTCCTTACCGCATCACCGCTTATAAAGTGGGCCAGTTCATCACTTATTCCCGCGTGAAAGATTACTGGGCAGCCAGTTTGCCGGTCAATAAAGGCCGTTTTAACTTCGATACGCTGCGCTACGATTATTACCTTGACGATAACGTCGCCTTTGAAGCCTTTAAGGCAGGCGCCTTTGATTTTCGCAGTGAGGGTTCGGCAAAGAAATGGGCCACGCAATATCGCGGTAAGAACTTTGAAAATCATTACATCACCAAAGATGAACAGCCCAATACCGTGACCACCCAGACCACCTGGCTGGCCTTTAATGTACAGCGGCCGCAGTTCAACGATCGCCGGGTAAGGGAAGCCCTTTCGCTGGCATTTGATTTTGAATGGATGAACAAGGCGCTGTTTTATGGGGCTTATAAACGCACCCAAAGTTATTTCCAGAATACCGACTATGCAGCGAGAGATTATCCGGATGCGAAAGAGCTGGAAATTCTGGCGCCGCTGAAGGGCAAAATTCCCGACGAGGTTTTTTCCAAGATCTACCAGCCCTCCAGAACGGATGGCAGCGGCTATGACAGGAAAAATATGCTTCAGGCGCTGGCGTTGCTGAAGCAGGCAGGCTGGGAAATCAAAAACCAGCGGCTCACCAATGTCAAAACGGGCCAAACCTTTCAGTTTGAGCTGTTACTGCGCAGCGGAGGAAACGATCAATGGGTGCTGCCCTTCCAGCATAACCTGAGCCGGTTAGGCATCACCCTGAACATCCGTCAGGTTGACAGTTCCCAGTATCTCGCCCGCCTGCGTAAGGGGGATTTTGATATGCTGCCTTCGCCCTATCCGGCGATGCCCTTCCCGGACAGCAATCTGCAGATTTACTGGGCCTCCTCTTTTATCGACTCCAGCTACAACCGCCCTCGGGTGGCGGATCCGGTGCTGGATGGTTTGATCGCCAGGATCAATCAGCACCAGGGCGATCAGGCTGCGCTTCTGCCGCTGGGGCGGGCGCTGGATCGGGTGCTGACCTGGAACTATTACATGATCCCGATGTGGTATAACGCCAACGACAGGTCTGCTTACTGGAACAAGTTTTCGATGCCAGCCACCCGGCCCACTTACGCTCAGGGCTTTGATAACTGGTGGTATGATGCCAATAAAGCCGCGCTGCTGCCGGCCCAACGTCGTTAAGGGGTAAAGTTTGGGCGCCTATTTACTACGCAGACTGCTGCTGATCGTCCCTACCCTGTGGGCGATCATCACTATCAATTTCTTCATCGTGCAAATTGCGCCAGGAGGCCCGGTCGATCAGGCGCTGGCGAACGTTGAATTTGGCCAGACTACCGGTATGCCTGGCGGCGGGAACGCCGGTGAAAGCCACGGCAGAGCCAGCCTGAATGCCAACCCAGGCGACAGCCAGTATCGGGGTTCACGCGGGCTGGACCCGGAAGTGATAGCCGAGATAACCAAACGTTACGGCTTTGATAAACCCCTGCATGAGCGCTATTTCACCATGCTGTGGAACTACATCCGCTTTGATTTCGGCGACAGCCTGTTTCGCAGCAGCTCGGTTATCCAGCTGATTAAAGAGAGCCTGCCGGTCTCTGTCACTCTGGGGCTCTGGAGCACGCTCATCATCTATCTGGTGTCGATCCCGCTTGGGATTAAAAAGGCGGTGCGCAACGGCAGTGCTTTTGATATCTGGAGCAGCACGCTGATCATCGTTGGCTACGCCATCCCCTCTTTCCTGTTTGGTATCCTGCTGATCGTGCTGTTCGCTGGCGGCAGTTATCTGGACTGGTTTCCGCTGCGGGGGCTGGTCTCTGCACAGTTCGACTCGCTGCCGTGGTATGGCAAAATCACCGATTACCTCTGGCACATTACTCTGCCGGTGATTGCCACCGTGATTGGCGGCTTTGCCACTTTGACGATGCTGACCAAAAACGCCTTTATGGATGAAATCCGCAAGCAGTACGTTGTGACCGCGCGGGCTAAAGGGCTGGATGAGAGCAAAATTCTCTATCGGCACGTTTTTCGTAACGCGATGCTGCTGGTTATCGCCGGTTTTCCGGCCACGTTTATCAGCATGTTCTTCACCGGATCGCTGCTGATTGAGGTGATGTTCTCACTCAATGGCCTTGGGCTGCTGGGCTACGATGCCACCATTCAGCGGGACTATCCGGTGATGTTTGGCACCCTCTATATCTTCACCCTGATTGGCCTGCTGCTGAACATCCTCAGCGACATCACCTATACGCTGGTCGATCCGCGTATCGATTTTGAGGGACGCTGATGAGCCGTTTAAGCCCCGTAAATCAGGCGCGCTGGGCGCGATTCCGCCATAACCGCCGTGGTTACTGGTCACTGTGGATCTTCGCCATGCTGTTTGTACTTTGTCTTGGTGCCGAGCTGCTGGCCAATGAAAAACCGCTGCTGGTGCATTATCACGACCGTACCTATTTCCCCCTGCTGATCAATTATGAAGAGAGTGATTTTGGTGGGCCGCTGGCAACGGCGGCTGACTATCAGGATCCCTGGCTTAAATCGCGCATCGATAAAGAGGGCTGGGCAATCTGGGCACCGATCCGCTTTGGTGACGGCACGATCAATTTTGCCACAGCCGTGCCTTTCCCCTCTCCTCCTTCAGCGCAAAACTGGCTGGGGACCGATGCCAACGGCGGGGATGTGCTGGCGAGGATCCTGTATGGCATGCGGATTTCGCTGCTGTTTGGCCTGATGCTGACGCTGATCTCCAGCATCATCGGAATTGTGGTGGGGGCGACTCAGGGCTATTACGGCGGCAAAGTCGATTTGTGGGGCCAGCGGTTTATTGAGGTCTGGTCCGGGATGCCCACGCTGTTTCTGATCATTCTGCTGTCGAGCGTGATCCAGCCGGGATTCTGGTGGCTGCTGGCGATAACCGTGGTGTTTGGCTGGATGCAGCTGGTGGGCGTGGTCAGGGCGGAATTTCTGCGCACACGCAACTTTGACTATATCCGTGCTGCCCAGGCGCTGGGCGTCAGCGACAGCAAAATTATGTCGCGCCACATGCTGCCCAATGCGATGGTCGCCACCCTCACCTATCTGCCGTTTATTTTATGCGGCTCAATCACTACGCTGACCTCGCTGGATTTTCTGGGGTTTGGGCTGCCGCTGGGCTCCCCTTCGCTCGGAGAGCTGCTGTTGCAGGGCAAAAACAACCTGCAGGCCCCCTGGCTGGGGATCACGGCCTTTTTCTCACTGGCGATCCTGCTGTCGCTGTTGATCTTCATTGGTGAGGCGGTACGCGACGCCTTTGATCCCAGTAAGGTGTACTGATGTCACTGCTGACCGTTAAAAATCTGAGCATTGCCTTCCGTCAGGCGGGCGTGGAGCGGCAGGTGGTGACCGACCTGTCGCTCTCTGTAGAAGCTGGCGAAACGCTGGCGCTGGTCGGCGAATCCGGTTCCGGGAAAAGCGTCACCGCGCTTTCGATGATGCGTCTGCTGCCAACGCCGCCGGTAGTCTATCCCCAGGGCGAAATTCTGTTTGCCGGTCAGGATGTATTGCGGGCCGATGAACGCACGCTGCGTGGCCTGCGCGGCAACCGGATGGCGATGATTTTTCAGGAACCTATGGTCTCGCTCAATCCGCTGCACAGCATTGAAAAGCAGCTGTATGAAGTGCTGTCGCTGCATCGGGGAATGCGTAAAGAGGCGGCTAAAGCAGAAATGCTCAGCTGTCTGGATCGCGTGGGGATCCGTCAGGCGGCAAAACGTCTCAACGATTTTCCGCATCAGCTTTCCGGCGGCGAGCGTCAGCGGGTGATGATAGCTATGGCGTTGCTGACGCAGCCGGAGTTGCTGATTGCCGATGAGCCCACGACCGCACTGGACGTGACGGTGCAGGCGCAAATTCTGACCCTGCTCAGGGAGCTGAAGCAGGAGATGAATATGGGGCTGCTGTTTATCACCCATAACCTCAATATTGTGCGCCAGCTGGCAGACAACGTGGTGGTAATGCGGCATGGCAGGGCCGTTGAGAGCAATACTACCCTGCCGTTATTCAGCGCTCCGCAGCATCCTTATACTCAGGCGCTGTTAAATGCTGAGCCTGAAGGTCGTCCTGAACCGGCAGAGAATGAAGCCCCGCCTTTGCTGCGGGTGGAAAATCTTCAGGTCGCCTTTCCGATCAAACAGGGATTATTACGGCGGATAACTGGCTACCACCATGCGCTTAAATCGCTGAGTTTTACGCTGCGGCCCGGCGAAACTCTGGGGCTGGTTGGCGAGTCGGGGTCTGGCAAAAGCACTACCGGGCTGGCCCTGCTGCGTCTGATCCCCTCCCGGGGTGAGATCTGGTTCAGAGATCAGCCGCTTCATCAGTGGGATCGCCGCCAGATGCTGCCGGTTCGCCGTCAGGTGCAGGTCGTTTTCCAGGATCCCAACTCTTCCCTGAATCCACGCCTTAACGTTTTACAGATCATCGCAGAGGGGTTGCAGGTGCACCATCCTGACCTGACGGCGGCAGAGCGTGAAGCTAAAGTGATTGAGGCGATGGAGGAAGTGGGTCTGGATGCCGCAACGCGTCACCGTTATCCGGCGGAGTTTTCCGGCGGTCAGCGCCAGCGTATTGCTATCGCCAGGGCGCTGATTTTGCAGCCTCAGCTGATTATTCTGGACGAGCCAACCTCATCCCTTGACCGTTCCGTGCAGAAGCAGATCCTGGCTCTGCTGAAGAAGCTTCAGCAGAGCCACCGGCTGGCCTATATCTTTATCAGCCACGATTTGCAGGTGGTGCGTTCGCTGTGTCATCAGGTTGTGGTGCTGCGCGAAGGGGAAGTTGTGGAACAGGGGGAGTGTGAACAACTCTTTGCCGCGCCTGCGGCGGAGTACACCAGGCAACTTCTTTCGCTGGCCTGACAAGCTCGCGGCCTGAGTAAGCCAGTCAGATACTCAGGCTCAGGCTCAGGCTCAGGCTCAGGCAGAAGCATCCCGGAAAGTTTCAGCAATGCCTACCCCAAAGTTTTTCAGGCGGCAGGTCGTGGTGCATTCATCCTCACGGGAAACAAACAGACAAGGCTCCCCTGCCCACTCCACCACGGCACAATCGAGCTGGATTTCGGCCAGCGCGTCCTTGATCATCTGCATAATGTCCCACGCCTGCCTGCCCTGATGGCTGAGCAGCGTAAGCCCGATCAAATCATCGTCTGCAAGCACTCCGTTCAGGATCAGAGGTTCGACACAAGTGCCGACTGGCCCTGCCCCCCAACGGTAACTTTGCGGCAAACGGTGTACCACAGAATTTTGTAACGTATTCACCCGAACTCCCCAGACCGGTAGAGGTAGCGCTGAAGTGGCTACCCGGCATTTTTAAACTGATGCAAAGCCATCACCGGTTTGTGCTCCTGCCCCGGCAGTGAAAAGGAGTTATTTTTTGCGAACTAACTCTCATTTTAATCTTATGTTTACCGCGTTAACGGCGGGATAACAACCATTATGTTGCATAACGGTAACTTTTCCGCTTGGTTATTTTCACAAATGAATAACATTATGCATAAAAAAGAATTGGTCTGCGCAAAGGGAATTGCAGCGCTGGATAAAAACAGCGTCGTTTGAGAGCAGGAACTCAGGTGTTATGCGGGCAAGAAACTCAGGTGATATGCGGGCAGGAAATTTCGGTGTCATGCGGGCAGGGAATTTTGGTGTTATGCGGGCAGGAAATTCCGGTGTTATGCGGGCAGGAACTCAGGTGTTATGCGGAAAGTATGTTGCAGTGCAACGAGAAAGCTTTGCCGGAAGGAAGCTGCGCGCCTGTCCGGCGCGCAACATGATTCAGCTGGCCACAGTATGACGCGGACGTGTTGCGTGAATAAACAGCAGGATGGAAAGCGTGGCGCAGATAAAAATAGACCCCACCATAGGCCAGGCGCTGTTAAATGAGAGGGTGGATAACAGAGCGCCCACCAGCGCACCTACACCAAACCGCAGCGTCCCGGCGAGTGAAGAGGCTGTCCCCGCCATATGCGGGAACTCTTCTAAAATCACCGCCATCGCATTTGACGACACCATCGCCACGCAGCCAATAAACATCGCCACGCCGAACACCAGCGGCAGAAAGCCCAGATTCAGCGCGCTGACTATCACCATCCAGACGCCCATAGTGAACTGTATCAGCAGACCGAAGCGGAACATCGCCAGCGGGCCAAAACGGCGCACCGAGCGGCTGTTAAGCAGCGTCATCAGGAACAGGAACACCACGTTAAGCGCGAAGTAGTAACCAAAATCCTGGGGTGAGATGTGGTTCAGCTCAATATAGACAAAGGGCCCGGCATTCAGAAAAGAGAACAAGCCGGCAAAGGAGAAGCCGCTGGCAAGCATGTAACTGAACACGCGCTTATGGCGGAACAGCGAAAGAAAGTTACGCAGCGTGGTTCGCAGATGAAATTTCTGCCGCTTATCTTTTGGCAGCGTCTCTTTAATCTGCGTGACCACCAGCACAGTGGTGATCACCGCCGCGCCAGAGATGGCCCAGAAAATGGCATGCCAGCTCCAGATCAGCAGCAGCCAGCCACCGACAATCGGGGCCAGTAAAGGCGCAATAGTCGTGACCAGCATGACAAAGGACATCATGCGGGAAAACTCCTCTTTCGAGTAGCTGTCACGCATCAACGCGCTGATCACCACACTGCCCGCCGCCGCCG
Source organism: Erwinia sp. E_sp_B01_1 (assembly GCF_036865545.1). Classification (NCBI taxonomy): domain Bacteria; kingdom Pseudomonadati; phylum Pseudomonadota; class Gammaproteobacteria; order Enterobacterales; family Erwiniaceae; genus Erwinia; species Erwinia sp. E_sp_B01_1. The sequence continues at coordinate 3,257,943 of NZ_CP142208.1, forward strand.
ATAAACCGTGCAGCAGACGCATAAAGATCAGCTGGTCGATAGTCTGCGACATGGCGCAGGCTGCTGCGGCAACCGCAAAAATCAGCGTTCCTGCGGCAATGACCGGCTTACGACCAAAACTGTCCGCCAGGGGGCCATAAAAGAGCTGGCCCAGCGCAAATCCCAGAATGTAGATATTCAGCGTCATCTGCACGCTGCCTGCCGACACGCCAAATTCACGGGCAATTTGCGGTAGCGCAGGCAAATACATATCAATCGACAACGGCATTAACATGGCCAACAGGCCCAAAATCACCACCAGTCCTACCGATGAGTTCTTGTCCTTACGCACCCTCATTGCTCCTTTCCTGTTTAGTTAACCTGCCGTTAGCGGGGAACAACCACGCTGGCAATTTCTTCTTCGGTCAGTGGACGGTATTCACCCGGCTCCAGATCTTCATCCATCGCGATCTCGCCGATGCGTTCCCGGTGCAGTGCCACAACGTGGTTACCCACGGCGGCAAACATCCGTTTTACCTGATGGTAGCGCCCTTCACTGATAGTCAGCCGCACCTGATTTTCACTGACGACTTCCAGCGTGGCAGGTTTGGTGAGATCTTTTTCATTGTGCAGCTGTACACCTCTGGCGAACTGCTCCGCGGTATCGTCCGCTAACGGATTTTCCAGCGTCACCAGATAGGTTTTTTCACAATGGTGGCGTGGAGAGGTGATGCGGTGAGACCACTGCCCATCGTCAGTCATCAGCACCAGGCCGGTGGTATCAATATCCAGACGCCCTGCCGCATGCAGTTTATAAGCGGTAGGCTCCTGCAGGAAATAGAGCACGGTAGGATGATCCGGATCGTCTGTAGAGCAGACATAGCCCTGCGGTTTGTTCAGCATGAAATAGCGCGGGCCAAACTGCTGTTGCAGAGGATTACCGTCGTATTCAACCTGGTTTTCCGGGGTCAGCTTGAACGCGATATCTCTGACCACTTCCCCATCAACGGTGACTTTACGTGCCCGCAGCTCACGAGCGGCAATCGCCCGGCTGACTTCCAGTTGCTGAGCTAAAAATTTATCAAGTCGCATTAAATCTGCACTGCCTGTTTGAGTTAAAAATGAAACCGACGTAGCCGCTAACGGCACGTTTAGAGAAAGAATCTCGAAATGAACCCACAGTATATCGGGAGTTAGCCCTCAGGCACAGAGGCTGAGGCGCACGATTGCGGCTTTCGTGGCATAATGCGGTTTTGCTCTCAGATCCCTCAAAAATTCATGTCGTTTACCCTACGTCCGTACCAACAGGAAGCCGTTGATGCCACGCTCAGCTACTTCCGCCGTTCGCATCAGCCCGCGGTCATCGTGCTGCCTACCGGCGCGGGCAAAAGCCTGGTGATCGCTGAGCTGGCACGGCTGGCAAGAGGCCGGGTACTGGTGCTGGCCCACGTGAAGGAGCTGGTGGCGCAGAATCACAGCAAATATCAGGCTTACGGGCTGGAAGCGGATATTTTCGCCGCGGGGCTGCAACGAAAAGAGAGCCGCAGCAAAGTCGTTTTCGGCAGCGTGCAATCTGTCGCGCGTAATCTGGCGCAGTTTGACAGCGAGTTTACCCTGCTGATTGTTGATGAATGCCACCGGATTAGCGATGCCGATGACAGCCAGTATCAGCAGATCCTCAGCCACCTGCGCCTGCGTAATCCTCATCTTCGCCTGCTGGGGCTGACGGCCACCCCCTATCGTCTTGGGAAAGGCTGGATTTATCAGTTTCACTATCACGGTATGGTGCGCGGCGATGAGAAAGCGCTGTTTCGTGATTGTATTTATGAATTGCCGCTGCGCTATATGATTAAACACGGTTTCCTTGTGCCGCCGGAAAGGCTGGACATGCCGGTGGTGCAGTATGATTTCAGCCGACTGACCGCTAACGAAAGTGGCCTGTTCAGCGAAGCGGATCTCAACCGTGAACTGAAACAGCAGCAGCGCATTACCCCGCATATTGTCCAGCAAATCGTCGAGTTTTCTCAGGATCGCGAAGGGGTGATGATTTTCGCCTCTACCGTGGAGCACGCTAAAGAGGTGCTGGGCCTGCTGCCCGGCAGTAAGGCGATGATCAGTGCCGGAACGCCGGGACCTGAACGGGATGCGCTGATTACCGCCTTTAAAGCGCGGGAGCTGCGTTATATGGTCAACGTCGCGGTACTGACCACCGGGTTTGATGCGCCGCATGTGGATCTGATTGCCATCCTTCGCCCCACTGAATCTGTCAGTCTTTACCAGCAAATCGTCGGCAGGGGGCTGCGCCTCTCTCCGGGAAAAACCGACTGCCTGATCCTGGACTACGCGGGCAACCCGCACGATATTTTCACCCCGGAAGTGGGCTCTCCCAAGGGCAAAAGCGACAATAAGCCGGTGCAGGTTTTCTGTCCGGCCTGCGGGTTTGCCAATACTTTCTGGGGGAAAACCACCGCCGATGGCACGATCATCGAGCACTTTGGCCGCCGCTGTCAGGGCGTGATGGAAGATGATGAAGGCGAACGGGAACAGTGCGATTTTCGTTTCCGCTTTAAAAGCTGTCCGCACTGCAATGCTGAAAATGATATTGCTGCCCGGCGATGCCACGACTGTGATGCCATTCTGGTGGATCCGGACGATATGCTGAAGGCCGCGCTGAAGCTGAAAGATGCGCTGGTACTGCGCTGTGCCGCCATGGTGCTGGAAAGCGGCTCAGATGAGAAAGGGGAATGGCTCAAGGCGCGTTACTACGATGAAGACGCTACTGAAGTCAGCGAGCGATTCCGGCTCAGCACACCCGCGCAGCGTACCGCCTTCGAGCAGATTTTTTTACGCCCCCATCAGCGTGCCCCAGGCGTGCCGCTGGGCTGGAAGAGCGCTGCCGATATTGTGGCTCTTCAGCCACTGCTGCGCCATCCGGACTTTGTGGTAGCCCGTAAGCAGCGCCACTACTGGCAAATCCGCGAAAAAATGTTCGATTACCAGGGGCGATACCGGCGCGCCAATGAACTCCGCTAGCGCCGTTTTTTAATACATTGCCCGGATAGCCGGAGTTGGGTATAATGCGCCCCGCTTTTGCTGTAGCAAAAGTTGAACACTCCAACCTGTTGCTGGGTCGCCTGTAGCAGGATAATCAGATAAAGAGATTGAACAATGTTCACTATCAATGCAGAAGAACGTAAAGAGCAGGGCAAGGGTGCGAGCCGCCGCCTGCGTACAGCTAACAAATTCCCGGCCATCATTTATGGCGGTGAAGCTGCAGCTGTAGCTATCGAACTGGACCACGACTCAGTGATGAACATGCAGGCTAAGCCTGGCTTCTACACTGACGTTCTGACAGTTGTTGTTGCTGGTAAAGAAGAAAAAGTGAAAGTGCAGGCTGTTCAGCGTCACCCGTTCAAGCCAAAACTGCACCACATCGACTTCGTTCGCGCTTAACAGCCTTTCGACATCGTTGTGAAGAAAACGCCGCTTATGCGGCGTTTTTTTTGCCTGCGTTTTCCGCGAGGTTTCCCCCGCGAAGCGCCCTTATTTTCCGCCGCTACGACGCTGCAGCTGATCCCGCAGATTGGGTGGCGTGCCTTTAATGGTCAGCGTGTCCGTGGCCGGATCCCAGAAAATGCGTTCCCCCAGCAGCAGCGCATCAAAGTTCAGCGTCATCCCTCCCCCGCTTCCGGCAAATTTAGTCAGCTGACGCAGCGTGCTGCGATCGGCCGGAAAACTCTCCTCCAGCTCATAGCCCTGCTCCTGAGTGAAAGCCTGGAAGGTTTTCTCGCCTACCGGTGCCAGCTCGCTGGACAGCCCGGCCAGCTCAATTTCTTCACCGGACTGCAACTGCTCATTGCAGTAGCTGTAGACCTGCTGACGGTAGTTCTGCCGTTCATTTTTATCGAGGCTGGCCTCTGAACAGTAATCATCCACTGCCTGCAGCAGGCCACGGTTTTGCGCTTTGGTATCCAGACCTACGCTGGCTCCCAGGAAATCCATAAAGAAATCCGAGACTTTACGGCCTACACGGCCACGCAGGAAAGTCAGGTAGCGCGTGGATTCCGGATTGGTTTCCCATTCGGTCAGATCGATGCGCGCCACAATGTCAGCATGGTTGATATCCAGATAGTGAGTACTGCTGATATCCAGCTCGTCGTTGACGCGCATACTGTTCTGGCTGTTCAGCACGGCAACCAGCAAATATTCAACCGCCAGGTAGCGGTAGTGACCGAACAGGACTATACCGCCTTCAGCAAACGGGTATTTAGCCAGCTCATCACGCAACCGTCCGGTGGCAGCACGGCTGAAGGCCAGGAAATCATCTTCCCCTTTGCGGCAGTTACGCAGCGCATCGGCCAGTTCGCTCTCTTCATTAAACAGGCCATAAGCCTTGCTCTTGGCGCTGTAAACACGGTGCAGCTCTTCCATCATCGCGGTGACGGGGGCGTTGGCAGGCAGCAATGATTCGCGCAGCACCACCTCCAGCGTCTGCTCGTCACGCTTAATCAACTGGTGGAGGGCAATCTGCTCGATATCCAGACTCATGGTAGACTCTCCTTTTCATGTAGGCGCGTATTCAATCACCGAGCGCCCCCGCAATCAACAGGCAACAACATTAACCTGCTGCTTACGAGAAAAGTGCAGAAAAAATCGCGCTTTTACGGTAAGATGCCGCCCTTTAATACTCATAAAATTCGACGTTATGCCACAATCATCCCGCTACAGTGACGACCGCGTGGAAAAACTCCTCGCAGAACTGGCCCATGTGCTTGAAAAAGACAAGGCCCCTACCGATCTTTCCCTGATGGTACTGGGAAATATGGTGACCAATTTGCTGAATACCAGCGTGGCACCCGCTCAGCGCCATTCGCTGGCTCGTTCATTCGCCGAAGCTTTACAGGCTTCCGTGCGCGATGATAAAGCCCATTAATGTGATGGCTGTGTAATGGTAACCAATCGGCAGCGCTACCGTGAAAAAGTCTCCCAGATGATCAGTTGGGGGCACTGGTTCGCCCTCTTTAATATCATCCTGGCTTTTGTTCTGGGTAGTCGTTACCTGTTTGTTTCCGACTGGCCAGCCTCGCTGGCCGGGCGTATTTATGCGTTCTCCAGCTGGATAGGCCATTTCAGCTTTATTGTTTTTGCCGCCTATCTGCTGATTATCTTCCCTCTCACCTTTGTGGTGATGTCGCAGCGGCTGCTGCGGTTCCTCTCGGCGATTATAGCCACCGCAGGACTCACGCTAATCCTGGTGGACAGCGCGGTCTTTAACCGGTTCCACCTGCACCTGAATCCGGTGGTCTGGCAGCTGGTGGTCAATCCCGATCAGAGTGAGATGGCGCGCGACTGGCAACTGATGTTTATCAGCGTGCCAGCGATCTTCCTGGTGGAGATGCTGTTTGCGACCTGGAGCTGGCAGAAGTTACGCAGCCTTAACCGGCGCAGCTTTGGCAAGCCGCTTGCCGTGCTGTTTATCGTGGCGTTTTTTGCCGGCCATCTGCTCTATATCTGGGCGGATGCCAATTTCTATCGCCCGATAACCATGCAGCGCTCAAATCTGCCTTTATCCTATCCTATGACAGCCCGTCGCTTTCTTGAGAAGCATGGTCTGCTGGATGCGCAGGAGTATCAGCGCCGCCTGGTACAGCAGGGAAATCCGGAAGCGGTGTCCGTTGCTTACCCGCTGAACGACATTACTTTCCGCGATAAAGGCACCCGTAGTAATTTACTGGTTATCACCGTTGACGGGCTGAATGAAGCCACCCTGGCCAAATCGCTGCCGCATTTGGCCCAGTTTGCCCGGCAGAACGTCAGCTTCACCCAGCATTTCAGCGCAGGGAACCGGGCTGACAGCGGCTTGTTTGGCCTGTTCTATGGCATCTCTCCCAGCTATATGGATGGCGTACTTTCTTCCCGGATGCCTTCCGTGCTGGTCGATTCTCTGGGGAAACAGGGCTATCAGTTTGGACTGTTTGCTTCGGACGGTTTCGCGTCTCCGCTTTATCGTCAGGCGCTGCTGGCAGACTTCTCGCTGCCGCCTTCGCAGACGCAGAGTAATTCGCAGACTACTGCACAGTGGCAGCGCTGGCTTGAAACCCAGAAATCTCAGAGCGCGCCGTGGTTCTCTTATCTCTCTCTGGGCGGTAACGACGCCGCTGATGGCAGCAGCAAAAACCTCGCCCGTCGGTATAACCGTACTGCGGCAGATGTGGATAAGCAGATTGAAACCGTACTGACGACTCTGGAAGAAAAAGGGTTACTGGAGAAAACAGTGGTGGTGATTACCGCAGAGCATGGGGTGGCGCTGGATGGCGACAGCAGCATGGGTAATCGCGCCAACCTGAAGGTGCCGCTGATTGTGCACTGGCCGAATACGCCAGCGCAGCAGGTCAGTAAACTCACCGATCATCAGGACATCATGACCACGCTGATGCAGCGCCTGCTGCACGTCAGCACGCCTGCCGTGGACTATTCTCAGGGCGAAGATTTGTTTGCCGCCCAGCGTAAACACAATTGGGTGGCCAGCAGTACCGATCGGCAGCTGGTGATCACCACGCCGGAAGTGACGCTGGTGCTGGATAACAACGGCAGCTATACCGCGTGGGATAAAAATGGCAACCGCCTGAAAGACCATAAGCCGCAGCTTGGCCTGCTGCTACAGGTCTTAACGGAAGAAAAACGCTTTATCGCAAACTGATGAGTTGGTTATTTTCATAGCAGTCAACGTGTTAGGTATTGCAATCACCGCTTTTTTGCGTAGTATTAGCTTCCACGTGTCGGCACGTAGCGCAGCCTGGTAGCGCACGGTCATGGGGTGTCCGGGGTCGGAGGTTCAAATCCTCTCGTGCCGACCAAAAATCCCAAAAAAAGCAGCCCCTGAGGCTGCTTTTTTTATGGGAAAAAATCGCAAGAGAAGCTGGGTAAAATAACCGGCGGTATACAGCGACTGTAATCAGCGCCATTTACTTAACTACCAGGCTTACTGATTTACCGATATGACCAAGCATGCCTACCAGTGAATCGAGGGTAAATTTTTCAGTTTTTTGATTTACCACATCAGATACACGCGGACGGGATACATGCATAAGTTTCGCCGCTTCCAATTGCTTATTTCCACTCTCTTCCATCCAAAGGGTAATTTCTTCCATGAGTTGGGCTTTAAGGGCTTTTGTCCGGGCAATATCAGCTTTAGACCGGGCAAGCAGCACAGCCGCTTCAGTGGGTTCAAAGCCGAGATCGGCAAAGATGTTGCCGCCAGCGGGGGTGATATGCCGTGTTTTAGTATCAATTTTAGTGGCCATTTTTTCTCCTTTCAGCAACCACACCCTTATAACGAGCTTTAATAATCGCTACATCCGGCTGACTGGTTTGCTGTGACTTTTTCTGAAAGCTGTGAAGGACATAAACAGCTTCTTCAAATTTTGCGACATAGATAACGCGGTACGCATTAGTCTCTTCTTCCAACCGGATTTCGATCACCCCTGAACCCCAGTCAGAAATGGGCTTGAAGTCAGTTGGATCGTCACCATTTTGGACTTTTCCAAGTTCAAAACCCGCATTTTTGATAACTTCTGAAGGAAATTCAAGAAGTTGCTCTTTAGAATTACCAATCCATTCAATTCTCTTTTCTAATCCGTAAAATGTATCCATCCTTGAACACTCCTGTCGTTACGTATAAAATATTATACGTAACTGGAGGTAATCTCAACACTGTGAGTGGCTTAAAGATCACAAACCGATAGATATTAAAATTTGAGATGTCCGACCTTTGATGGTTGCCTGAAGATTTCTTTTTTATGGCATACTTCTTGTAGGCTTTTTTAGTTAACTGATGTTCAAATATTCAGGCTGCTAGTTAAAAGACGTTATTTTTTAAGGTGCTACGTTTAGCGACCTTATTTATTCAAATCATGATGTGGCTCAGGATTTATACCCATCATTACTTTGATTTTACTAAAAATTTAAATCCCTGCCGCTGAGAATACTGATGATTTATGACTGTTTTTTGTATTACGATGAGGACATGCTGTTAAGTCTTCGCCTGAACACGTTATCTGACGTGGTCGACAAATTTGTCATTGTAGAATCCACCCATACCTTCACAGGTAAGCCTAAGCCGCTTAATTTCAAGCCCGAAAATTACCAGGCATTCAGCGATAAAATCATCTATGTGATATTCGATCAACCTCCGCATACCGATGCATGGCAGAACGAAGCTGATACGCGCAACGCTATTATGAATGGCCTGAAAGAGGCAAACAGCGAGGATACTATCCTGATTTCAGACGTCGATGAAATTTTCAATCCTCGCGTTATTCCGAAGATAAAGTCCAGTCAGCTCTGCACGATTTTTTATCAGAATTTCTACAATTATCAGTTCAATTTGCAGGTTTTCAATACCAATGGTTCACCTCGTCAATGCACGTTACCTAAAGCCGTAAACTACAGAAACCTGGTGAATTTTTTTGCAGGGCAGCCCGAAACGTTGCGCAACGTGAAGCGAAGTGCGATCAAAAGCAACTGGTTTAAATGGCAGTGGTTAAAATGGAACACCAGAATCATTCATGACGGCGGCTGGCATTTCTCCTGGATCATGACGCCACAGCGTATTGCTGAGAAAATGTCCGCAATCTCTCATACAGAGTATGATCTTCCTGAATTCAACAACGCTGAACATATCACCCGGGTGATTGAACAGGCTGAAGATATTTGGGGAAGAGACCGTAATCTGGTCGTTCAGCCCCTTACTCTGCCTGAATTTCCAGAGTATCTGGTCAATCATCAGGATAGCTTCACTCAGTTCATCAAAAAGTAGCTCCCCTTGATTACTTTGAACTTTCGCCGCAAACAACGTGGCGAAAGTCTCAAACCCACACGCTGCAACAAAACTGTCACAAGATCATCATACGCTGTCGCTACACTTTTCTGGCAAAAACAACACCATTACATCAGGTGACCGAAAATGGCGATAAACAAAGCGAAGAACTTCAAGGATGCAGATGAGATGCTGCATGCCGGGATAAATAAAGTAGAGCTGGCGTATGATATTGACTGTGATGATTTTTTCCGGCTTGCCAGCCACTGGTGTGACCGTGGAGCGAAAATCTCCCGGGGCGATGATCACTTTGTAGTGTCACTCAAAAAATTCGCTATTCCCCGTAACGACTGACCTCCTTTTGCTATCACGACCCTGACCTGCTTAAATTACCCTTCAACAGGATAAGCAGGTCAGGGAGGCACCATGCCGGTAAATAAACGCTTCAACTCCACTCTCACCCCCACGGGCAGAAAGCTGACGGATATCCCCCTCCCCGTCTCTCACGGGTTTCTCAGGGATGTGCAGTTCAGCTCACCAGCAGAACATCCTGATGTGTGTCTGATTCAGGCCTGCTGGGATTATGCCTGCTTCAGTGAACCGCTTTTTTCCTCGCTGGACATCCCCGCTCCCACCCATCTGAATAAAGCCGCGGCTAAACGCCGTGCGGAATATCTCGCCAGCAGAGTGCTGGTGCGCCATGCGCTGAGCCGTCTGGGAGCGGAACCCTGGTTGCTGATAAACGATGCTGACAGAGCGCCGGTGTGGCCACAGGGATTTGCGGGGTCGCTCTCTCACAGCCATCAGCGGATCGCCTTGCTACTGCTCCACACCGAAAGCGGCAAGCTTGCAGGCGTGGATTGCGAAAGGATAATGAAGCTGGAGACGGCGGAGGAGATGTACGCTGCGATTATTACGGAGGAAGAGAAACGGAGACTGCTGGAGAGTGGTTTGCCTTTTGCCACCGCCCTGACCCTGGCTTTTTCCCTGAAGGAGAGCCTGTACAAGGCCCTTTATCCGCAGCTCAGGCAGTTTATGGATTTCGGCTGCGCTGAGATTATTGCCTGCCAGCCCGATACGGGCGAAGTTCGACTGCGTCTGACGGCATCCTTTTCCAGTGAGTTCCCCGCAGGCAGGGAATTCACTGGCCGGGTCAGGCTGACCCCGACTGAAGTGCTGAGCTGGGTAATTGCTCGTCCATCCATAGATTAATGGCGATATTGGCTTTGATGAACCACAGGCAGCAGCCTGCCATCTTTCTCAGACCAATGGCCTCGCTCTTACCCGCCCGCTACCAGTGCCCGCCTTCAGCTTCCTGAAAGTTATCTTACCAGGACGGGCCGTTAACTGACGATGTCTGTACGCTTAACGGCATCCAGCGTGGCCTGTTCCCTCTCTTCACCGGTCAGTTCACTGAGCTTGCCTTCACGCATCTCCAGCAGGCGATCCGCATGCAGGAAATAGTGATCGTCATGGCTGATAGCAAAGACGGTTTTACCCATCTCCTGCAACCACGGCAACAGTTCGCGATAAAAGATGCGGCGGAAATGCGGGTCCTGATCGGCGGCCCATTCGTCCAGCAGCAGAATGTCGCGCTGTTCTGCCGTCGCCATCAGCAGCGCCAGGCGCTTGCTCTGCCCTTTCGACAGCTTCAGGTTCAGCACTTTATTGCCTTCGAGCTGGATTTTATCCTGCATCTGCAGGCGCTTAAGCCAGGCCTGCACTTTCGCCGGATCGGCCGCTTCACCCCGGTTATCAATCAGGCGGTCAAACAGGTGAACGTCGGTAAACACCGCCGAAAACAGGCTGCGGTAACTGGCCATGCTGCCGCTGTCAATCTCTTTACCATCCAGCAGGATCTGCCCGGATACCGGCTGATAAAGCCCGGTCAGCAACATGGCCAGAGTAGATTTCCCGCTACCGTTGCCGCCAATCAGAAACACCAGTTCCCCTCTTTTCAGGGTCATATTTACCGGACCCACAGCAAAGCCCCGATCGCCATAGTGGAAAACAAGATTACGCAATTCCAGCGTTTTCCAGTTTCCGGAGGCGGCAGGCGCACTGAATTCAGGGTGATAGTCGGCCAGCTTAAAGGTGTTGAGCTTATCAAAAGCGACCTGAGCGGTGAGCAGCGTAGGCAATGCTCCCACCGCTGAGAGCAGCGGCGTGCGCAGGAACAGCAGCGTCAGGGAATAGGTCGCAGCTACGGCGGTATCCGCCCAGCCCAGGCTGTTAGCCATATAGAACACCAGACCAATGGCACCCAGCATCATAATGTTGGACCAGTTCACCGCACTGAGGTGAAACGTATCTGCCCGGACAATGTGGTGACGATAGTTGCGGGCATCTTCCTGATATACCGTGTCAAAAATCAGCTGGGCGCGCTGGCGATTAAGCGCCAGCTCTTTGCGCCCCTCAATGATGGTCTGGAAGTCGCTATAGAGGTTATCTTCAATTTCGCGCAGTTTAGCCATATGCCTGTAAACCCTGGAAACCAGCAGCCAGCCCCCAACGATGGTCACGGCAACCCAGACCGAGGTGACCAGCAGCATTTCAGCAGAGAGCCAGGCCAGATAGGCCGCCGAGCCTATTGTCAGGATAATCCCCTGAATCAGTTCCGGCAGGCGGACAAAGGCAATCGTGATGTTGCGGACATCGCTGGTCAGCCCGGCAAGCAGTTGGGCACTGCCAATCTGCTCAATACGTTCAACCTGGGTATCCAGAATACGTTTGATAAACTCACCGCGCAGGCGGTAGACAAAATGGTGTCCCAGCAGGGTCAAAGCGAGCTGCGAAGCCAGCGTCACCGCCATTAAAAGCAGCAGCAGCCCCAGAAATTCAGGTAACACCATCACAGAGGAATTCAGGGCAACAATCAGCTCCCGGTTGATAAAGGCGATCAGCCCTATCCCCAGTGCCGCACTAAGCAGGCTGAGAGCAATAACCATGACAAAAGGCCAGCGATACTGCCGGTATACAACGCGAAGCAACTCCATAACACCATCCGGGTCAGAACAAAGCAGTGTGCAGTTTAATGAGAAGCCGGACGATATCAATAATAATTCTCATCTGAAAGCGCTCCCTTTAGCGGAAAGCGCGCCGGAAGGTCAGATTAAAGCGAAATGCGCCGGTCAGTGGATGAATACCGGGCTTCAGGGGCAGGATACCGTGGTAACGCAAACGCGAAGGACCGCCCCAGACGACGATATCACCGTGCTCCAGCAGAACGCGCTGGGTGGCGTCACCCCGTTCAAATCCACCGAACTGAAACACGGCTGGCAAACCCAGCGAGACCGAAACGATCGGCTGCTTCAAATCCTGCTCATCTTTATCCTGATGCAGCGTCAGTTTTGCCCCGGGCTCGTAGCGGTTAATCAGACAGGCATCAGGGCTGAACTGTGGAAAACCCGCTTCTGAAGCACAGGCTCTGGCAAGCTGGCGGAAAAGCGCCGGCATGGCAGGCCAGCGCTGGCCGCTAACGCTGTCGCGCTCGCTGTACTGATAACCCCGCGAATCGGTTGACCAGCCAAAGTCACCACAGTTGGTCATGGCGACTGACATACGGTGGCCGCCGGGCGTGATGCGATGATGAAAAGGATTGAGGGCGGAGATTTCCTCCACCAGCTTCATCAATTCTCCCGCCCGATCTCTGGCACGCCGCCGGAGGATCACTGCCCCCTCTGCCAGGGTTCGGCCCACGGGGCCTCGTCACTAAACAAATCCAGCATGATAACTCCTCAGGCGCGGTGCCTTACTGTGACAGGTTTGAACCTCTGAAAACCTACTGCTGCACTAAGAATGCCCGGAACTGCGGCGACATCCAGGTCGTGAAACCCTCCCCCTGTTTCTCAATCAGGTAGACTGCCAGATGTTCCCGCAGCGCCAGCGCTTTGGCTTTCTCCCCGCCCAGCACCATCAATCCGGTATCCCATCCGTCAGCTTCAAGCGCGGTAGTTGCGATAACAGTAGCAGAAACCAGTTTGTGCTGGATCGGGCGTCCGGTGGTCGGGTCGATCACATGCGAGATGCGCTTGCCGTCCAGCTCATAGTAGTTGCGATAGCTGCCGGACGTGCTGATCCCATGCCCCTGTAAATCGACCACGGCCTGAACCGCGTTCTCTTTGTCGGTGGGTTTCTGGATCGCGACTTTCCAGGGGTCTCCCTGGGCATTTTTACCCCGGGTCAGCACGGCACCGCCTACCGAAACGAGGTAGCTGTTGATCCCCTCCTGCTCCATCAGCCGGGCAAGATGATCGGTGGCAAAGCCTTCCCCTACGGTCGAGAGATCAACATAGAGACCGGGCAGATCTTTTTGCAGGTAGGCCCCTTCAGCCCGCTGGATCACCTGCAAATGTTGCAGACCGGTCAGTGCTTTTGCGCTGTTAATTTGCGCCTGGTTCGGGGAGGTCACCGGCTGCTTATCGGGGCCAAATCCCCACAGATTGACCAGAGGTCCGACGGTGATATCCATTGCCCCGGCCGTTTTCTTGCCGATACGCAGCGAGAGCGTAACGATGTCCGCCATATTATCGCTGACCGGCTGCGGGTCACTGCCAGAATACTGGTTGAAGCGGGAAAGCACGGAATCTTTCTTCCAGGTAGAGAGCTGACGATCGTCCTCATCCAGTCTCTGCTGCACGGCTTTTTGCAGGCTCTCTTTGCGTTCCGGAGCCACGCCAGCGAGGCTAATCCTCCAGAATGTTCCCATAGTGCGACCTTCAAGGATCATCGCCGAATCTTCCGGACTCTGGTTATGACGGTCACAGCCTGAAAGCAGGGTAAATGCTGCCAGAATGGGGGAATACAGCCATTTCTTCTTCATGACAATCTGACTACCTGTATTAAATATTGGTCCGAAAAACGGCAAAAAGGGGGATTACTGCCGGAGAAATGGACTTGATCTTCCCCGAATAGCTCACCAGGATAGTATCTGAAGGCACGCCACAAAAGGCTGCATAACCATTAATTTAAGGGAGATCCTGCATGATTTATTTCGTACTCCTTGCCGTTTGCCTGGGGCTGATTATCTTTTCAGGCTTTAAGCATTACAAGCACACCAACACCAAACAGCTCAATCGTCCACGTCACCGTTCATCATCTCGACGGGTTATGGAATAAGAAGAGGGATTACATGGGGAGGGAGAGGTAAACAAGGGAGCACAGATGGCCTGCGCTCCCGGACAACTTAGAACTGGTAAACCAGACCCAGTGCCACGACATCATCGGTATTGATACCGGTTGCGTCGGTGAACTCATTGTCATCCAGCATGTTGATCTGGTAATCAACATAGGTAGACATGTTTTTGTTGAAGTAGTAGGTCGCGCCCACATCGATATATTTTTTCAGGTTCTGAGTGCCGTAACCTTCGATATCGCTGCCGCGCGATGTGACGAAGGCCAGAGACGGACGCAGGCCGAAGTCGAACTGATACTGGGCAACCAGTTCCCAGTTATCCGCAGTATTGGCATAACCGTATGCCGCAGAGTCGCTTGAACCAAAGCGGGTTGCGTTCTGAGAGCGGGTATACATTGCGGCCAGATAGATGTTGTTCGCATCATACTTCAGACCGCCGGTGTAGGCAGTTGCTTTATCGCCACGACCCAAAATATCCGCAGTGCCTGCCGAGCCACCGTTCTGCTCATTGGTACGGTCAGAACTGAACATGGCTGCACCCAGACCAAAGCCTTCGCCCAGATCGTAAGTTGTGGAAATACCCCAGCCATCACCGTTACCTGCCAGAACATCACGTCCGCCCGCTTCCGTTGCGCTGTCATTTTTGCCCTGATACTGAACGGCGAAGTTCAGGCCATCCACCAGACCAAAGAAGTTGGAGTTACGGTAGGTAGCCAGGCCGTTGGAACGCTGGAACATAAAGTTGTCCGCGCCATAGGTATCACCACCGAACTCTGGCAGAACGTCAGTCCATGCGCCGATGTCGTAAGCCACACCGTAGTTACGACCGTAGTCGAAAGAACCGGCATCGCCAAACTTCACACCTGCAAAGCCCACACGGGTAAAACTGTCTGCGGTGCCCTGCGCTTCTGAGTTGTTCAGTGCAGCCTGGTATTCCCACTGGCCGTAGCCGGTGAGCTGGTCACTGATCTGGGTTTCACCTTTAAAACCAAAGCGAACGTACGACTGATCGCCGTCAGAACCGTCGTTATCGGAAAAATAGTGCAGGCCATCCACTTTACCAAAGAGATCGAGTTTATTACCGTCTTTGTTGTAGATTTCAGCTGCACCCGCTGAACCGGCGATCAGCATCGCTGGGACCATCAGGGAGAGAACTCGAAGTTTCATTTTTATTACCCTCTAGTTATATGCCTTATTTTGCCACTGCGTGCTGAACGTCGAATATTCAGCCGGCAAACTCATGTTAGTTCGGCGTGAGTAATAATCTATAAAGAAAATGATACTGAATTTCCGAATGTGTTGCAGGAGGTAAAATGTTTATTGCTAAATGTAAACATTGGGGAACTTTCAATCAGCACGCATTGATAAAAAATATGGCACAAACAGGCAATATATTTCTGTAAATGATGTTTTTCATGGGTTTAGGGAGGGATTCAGGGCTGAGCACTGAATGATAAAAAAAATCGGTCATCAGGTTATACAATAGCCCCGCTATCATCATTTTATTGAAAAATTACCTTCATTCACCCCGAATGAGATGTTTTACCCTATTTCCCGCCGGGCCTTGTGTCCGGCATTTTTTTATTCTTTTTTCAGCATAGCGTCAAGCTGAGTAAAGATTATTTCGCCAGGATATTAACTCCGCTTCCGCCCCACCTTTCCAGCACTAAAATAAGCACAAATAAACAAAAAAACGCCACTGATATTAATGTTAATATTTCTCCAAAAGTATCTCTTATGGATTATTCAGTGGCGTTATTATTTAGCGTTCCCGCAGGGATTCTTTAACTTTATTCAGCGGTTTAATCAGATAATCCATCACCGATTTCTGTCCCGTTTTAATTTCAACATTGGCCACCATACCGGGGACAATCGGGAATTTTCGCCCGGCTTTGTTAGTCAGTTCCGCTTTCTGCGTGCGGACATAAACGCGGTAATAGTACTGATCGCGTTTCACCTCATCCTGAAGGGTATCCGGCGAGACCGTTTCAACTTCACCACTCAGATTGCCGTAGATCGACGAGTCATAAGCGGTGACCTTAACCGTGGCGGGCAGTCCGGGGCGGATATAGGCGATATCACGGGGGTTGATCCGGGTCTCAATCAGTAACTGATCTTCCAGCGGCACAATCTCCATCAGTTTACCGCCCGGTTGTAATACCCCTCCCACAGTGGTGACCTGGATATCTTTGACGATACCGCGCACCGGCGAATGCAGCGTTGCCCGGGTAAGCTGATCTTCTTTACCGGTCACCACCTGCAGTTGCGCATCCAGATCGGCGTTGTTCTTCACCTGCTCCTCTCGTGCCCGTACTGCATAATCATTTTTCGCTTCATCAATTTTGCCCTGCAGGTCACTGACCTGGCGGCGCAGGCGGATCACTTCGACCTCCCCTGCAGCCCCCTTCGCCACCAGAGGCTGGGTCATCCGCAGCTCATCCTGAACCAGTTTTTTTGATTGCTCCAGGTTACTGACCGTCTCGGAAAGATTGCGGCGGCGGGACTGATAGAGCTGCGTTTCCCGCGCAACAAGTTCAGGCTCCTGCCGGGTTGCCGCGCTGAACACCAGCGGGCTGCCGCTCAATTCTGCCTGCAAACGCTCTGCCGAGGCACGCAGCGTGCGCGCTTTAGACGCCGCTTCACCAAAGTTCGACTGGAACCGGGTAGGATCCAGCATCGCCAGCACCTGCCCCTTCTCCACAATATCGCCTTCATGCACGTTCAGCTGCTTGACGATACCGCCATCCAGCGTCTCAATAACCTGCGCACGGCTGTAAGGCGTGACCTTGCCTGTGCCCACAGTGACCTCGTCCAGAATGGCGAAGTGCGCCCAGATAAAGAAAATCACCAGCGCGGCGGTACAAATCCAGATCACCGCCGAAGTTTTACGTTCATCGCGTTTAAGGCTGCGGTCGATTATTAACAGGCTCATGCTGCATCCCCCCGCGCGCTTTTGGCCGTTTGCGCCGAGGCGCTGCGGATAATGTCATCCCTGGCGCCATCGGCGATGATCCGGCCATTGTCCATTACCACAATCCTGTCCACCAGCTTCAGCAACGCCGGGCGGTGGGTGACCAGCACCAGCGTGCGCCCGGAAAGCCAGCCCTGCATCTGCCGGATGACGTGCTCTTCAAGCTGTTCATCCATTGAGGCCGTAGGCTCATCCATCAATACCACCTGCGGCTGCCGCAGGATCATGCGGCTGAGCATCACCATCTGCCGCTGGCCGCCTGAAAGCCCACGCCCGCCTTCGTTAATAATGCGATCCAGACTGGCCGCATCCTGCTGTACCAGACTGAGCGCGCCGCTGATGCGCAGCGCCTGCAACATCTCCTGCTCGCTGGCATGGGGATTCCCAAGCATCAGATTCTGCCGCAATGTGCCGAAGAACAGACGGGAATCCTGAGAGAGCCAGCCCAGCTGGCGGCGTAAGTCGACCGGGTCAATGCGACGGATATCCACCCCATCGACGATAACCTTGCCCTGCGTCGCTACCGCCTGCCCGGCCAGCAGCCTGAGCAGCGTTGATTTCCCGGCGCCAACTTTGCCAAGAATCGCAATCCGTTCGCCCGGTTTGATTTGCAGTTGCCCGACGGTAATCACGTTTTTGACGCTCTCCTCATCATAGCTGTACTGCACGCCTTTAAGGTCGTAATGGCCGGTCAGGGTCGGACAGTGCGCCATCTCCCCTTCTTCCACCTGATCCAGCGGCTTTTTCAACAGCTCATCCAGCCCGGTCATGGCGCTTTTTGCATGCTGCCAGCGGGAGAACACCATAGTGAGCTGCATCAGTGGGGCAATGGTCCGGGAGGAGAGCATACTGCTCGCCACCAGGGTACCGGTGGTGATATCGCCGCTCAGCACCAGATAGACGCCGAATACCAGCATACTGGCATAGGTCAGTTGCTGGACGGTGGAGGCCCAGCCTGTCAGGCGCGCGCCCCACAAACGTTGCTGCATCCCTACCGCTGCACTGACCTCATGGGTCTGTTCCCACTGACGCTGAAAATAGGGCTCCGCCTGCAGGGATTTGATGTCTTCAATGCCCTCGATGGTTTCCACCAGCACCGCATTGCGCAGGGCTCCTTCGCGCAGCCCCTCTTTCGCCAGCTTTGCCATCGGAATTTGCACCAGCAGGCCCGGGATCACAATCAGCGGGATAGCCAGCAGAGGAATGATCACCAGCGGGCCTCCGATAAAGGCCATGATAAACAGAAAGAGGATCACAAAAGGCATATCCGCTGCGGCACCCACCGTGGTGGAGGTCAGCAGTTCACGCACCTGATCGATTTCACGTAATTGCGAGATAAAGGAGCCGGTGGATTTTGGCCGGGCTTCATTACGGATATTCATGGCGCGGGCAAACAGCATGGAGGAGACTTTCAGATCGATACGCTTGCCCATCAGATCGGAGACCTGGGTGCGCATCAGTCTGATCAGGTATTCAAAAGCTGCCGCCACCAGCACGCCGGTGAACAACACCCAGAGCGTGGCTTCAGACTGCGCGGGGATCACCCTGTCGTAAATTTGCATCGAAAACAGAATACCGGCCAGCGCCAGCACGTTACCCACCACCGAGGCCAGAGAGATCTCCATGATCTTGCGCCCCATGCCCCGGAAGTTCTCCCAGAACCAGTGCTTCTTGTAGGGCTTAACGAATTCATCAATGCGCGCATCACGACCCCGCGCCGCCACGCCAATGATACCCACCTGCTGCTCACTCTGCGCCAGCAGCGAGGCCAGCTCGCTTTCCCGCACCACATCGCCGCCGTCACTCAGCCAGTATCGCGCCTTGCCCCCGGCATCAATGTTCTCAACCACCACTACGTTGCCGTTTTCCATGATCAGAATCACCGGCGTCACTTCCTGTCGCCAGCGAATTTTATCCTTTGGCATCATGGTCATATGTAGGCCCAGCAGGCCTGCCAGCCTTTCCAGCTGCTGAGCCGGCGTCAGATGTTCGAACCAGCGCATCTGCTGACGTAACGTGGAGCCATCCGCGGGTTTGCCAAAGCGGGCGGCCACGCGCAGCATGGCATCAATCCAGTTTTCGGTACTTGGGGTCTGTTTCATCATTCTTACTGCCTTAAATAGGTTGCTTGTGCTTGCGGCGTCAGAGTGACGGCAGGGTTTGTCCACTGTTGGCTTCGCGATCAATCCCCATAATGTCCAGCAGATTGTCCACCGCTGCGGCGTAGCGAACCGTGGCATCCCAGCCGTCATAGAGCGCCATCAGACGACTGCTGTCGGCCTGAAAAACATCCTGTTCCACACTTAACAGATCGTTGAGGCTGCGCTTGTTCAGCTTGTACTCATCGGCATAGACCGACCGGGTATGATCGGCGCTGCCTAATTGCGCTTCGCCCGCCGTCTGTCGCTGCTGAGCCCCAATCATGTCGGCATAGGCGGTGGAGGCGTGCTGATTGATATCGAGTTTCGACTGCTGGATAGCCGCTTCAGCCGCTTCACGATCGCCCTCTGCCGCCCGGGTTTTGGCGTTGACCAGCCCGCCCTGATACAGCGGCGCTTCAACCTGCAATTGCAGTTCATCATCCCAGTAGGATCGGCTGTCGTTTTCATAGCGGGTGCGGCCCGCCTGAACCTTGATAGTGGGCCAGTGGTTGGACTGAGACTGACGAACCCGCTCCAGCGCCGCTTCCTGTTTGGCCTGCGCGCTGCGCACGGAGGAGCTGTTTTCGTAGGCAATTTTGTCGAGGGTAATTTGCTGATTCAGCAGGGACTGAGGCAGTTCAGGCAGATCGCCGGAGACCACGCCGGTCAGTACGGTGAGCTGTGCCTGCGCCGATCGCTCCTGCGCCCGGTACTGCTCCAGCGTGGCATGCATCCCGGCGATCCGCGTTTCAGCCTGCAACACATCAGACTGCGAGCTCAATCCGGCATCGGCGCGCAGCTTCGCAATATCCCTGACCCGTTGCAGCGAAGCGACATTGTTACGCGAGGCTTCCACCAGGGCGCGATAGCGCTTTACTTCCAGATAGGCCTGAAGGGTGTCCTGCGCCACGGTGGTCATGGTGTCATAGAGGGCGTACCGGTAGGCTTCCGAGAGTTTGTGCTGCTCGTCGATAGCCCCGCCGGTGCGGCCAAAGTCATACAGCAGCTGGCTGAGCGTTATGCCGCCGGAACCGTTGTTGTTCAGGCTGCCCGCAGAATCTGTCTGATGGGAACGTCCACCAGAGGCCTGCAGGGAGATTTGCGGAAACCATGCGCTTTTAGCCGCATCCAGATCGGCTTCACCGACGCGGATCTGCGCGGCGGCTTCGGAAATTTTGGGGTTACGGGCAAAGGCCCGGAGAATCGCATCCCGCAGGGTTAACGTTGAGATTTGCTCCTCTGTTGGAGCGGCCCGCCAGTTAAATTCAGCCTTGGGCTCTTTTGCAGCGAACGCGGCATGGCAAAACGACGCGCAGAGCGAACTGATACAAAGTGTCAGCCACACTTTTCTGATTTTACTGCCTGAATACACCATCGAAATTCCCTTGTGCACCGGATAAAAAGCTAAAGAGATGCCCTGAAAGATAAAGCGGCGCTTTATTTTTCATTAGCAAATGCTGGCCAGCGCCGAAAAGGGAACTGAGCCTGACCCGGTGTCCGATGGATTACAGCGTAATCCGCAACAAGAGAAATGGTTAACTTCGCAGCCATATCACATTGCTTTAAAAAGGGGTTCTCCCCCTTATAAAGGGAAAAAGGCGAAGTATCGCCCTCTTCTTAGAGTAATTTTAAAGGTGGTTCTTTACACAAAGCTGACGCTTTGCGAGGTCTGTCTGATTTTGGGTGATAATTTCTTTCAGCGCAATAACAGTTAACCTCCTCTTAACCTTAGACGCCCTGCACGGGAATTTCCTCCCCGTGCAGGGAAAGTCTTTGTTACACCACGTGAACCTGCAGATTATGTTGCACCAGCACATCCCCCAGCGTGTTAGCTGCAGAGAGCGCAGAGTTGTGATAAACGTCAAACGTTTGTCCTTCAACCGTGCGCTGACCTGCCGTTGCCCAGACGCCGCCATCGGTGTTTGCCAGGGTTACCTGGTCGCCCAGGGTTCCCTTGATGATCAGATCGTTGGCCTGACTGTCGGTGAGGTTCAGCGCTTCATTGAGATCCAGTTTCACGCTGTTGCTACCGGCTTTGCCCAGGTCGATGATCTCGATGTGCTCCACTTTCAGGCCCAGCGAGGTAAGGTCCAGGGTCATATGCTCACCGTTCAGCACCAGCGTATCGGTACCTGCTCCTCCATCAATATGGGTAAAGTTCAGCGAGTTAAGCGTAACGGTGTCATCACCGCTGCTGCCGGTGACGGAAGCCCCTTCCACCGTCTGACCATCCGCCAGGGTGATGACCACCCCACCAATGGTATAGGCGCTGTCATCAGAGGTGGCTGCCGTTGACGCTGCCGCCGTGGCCGTAGTGCTGTCGGCCGAAGCGGCAGTGGTGCTGGCGTCTGTGCTGGCGGTATCGCTGCCGGTTATAAGCGTTGAGTCCGCCGTGGCGGCATGTGCCGTCGTTGTGGTGCTTTCAGTCGCTACAGCGGCGTGCGTTGACGTGGTGGCAATAGCGTCATCTGATGCCACAGCCATCATCACGGCGGCAGTAGCAACAGGTGTGGCCACCGGCAACAGGGAGCCCAGCAGCAGGGTGTTACTGGTGGACGCCGGATTACCCGCCGCATCCACGGCGGTGACGGTGACAATGCTGGCGAGGCTCAGTGAAGTAAGCAATCCTCCGGCAAACTTGGCGCTGTACCGCCCCAGAATATCGGTAGTGGTCTGCACCGTAGCCCCGTTCAGCGTCACGTTAAGCCGCGTGCCCGGAGCCAGATTCAGCGTGCCACCCGATACCGTCAGGCCAGTAAGCAACACACTGACCACGCTGAGGATCGGGTCAACACCAATAGCGGGCAGATTATGAGTCACTGCCTTAAAGGTATCGCTGACTACAGAGGTGTTGCCCGCGGCATCGGTAAGGGTGACCGTCAGGGTCTGACTGCCATCATTGATCGATTTCAGCGTCGCTGAAGGCACAGTCACGCTCCATGCGCCGTTGGCCCCCACCGTGGTGGTCAGGATATTCCCCGCAATATTGACCGATACCCGGCTTCCCACCGCATTAGTAGAGGTCCCGCTAATGGTCTCAGCAACATTTGCCTCGCTGAGATTCAGATAGTGGTCGCCGCCAAATAACGTACTGCTGTTCAGGGCGACGACAGGCAACGTATGGGTACCCACCAGGACGGTAGAAGTCCCTGTACCGGCATTGCCTGCCGCATTGGTCAGCGAAGCGGTAACCGTATCGTTTCCATCCGGCAAGGCAGCCAGTACCGCCGCCGGGACAGAGACACTCCAGGCGCCGTTGGCTCCCACCACCGCCGTCAGCGCCGTGGCACCAATACGAACGGTAATAGTGGACCCTACAGCGTCGGTTGAAGTACCGGCGATGGTCTGGGCGCTGAGTGAATCCGCTGCACTGAGCAGGCCATCACCAAAGACGCTGGTGATGGTCACCGTCGGTGGGGTTTGAGCGGTGACACTCAGTGAACCTGAGGTGGTGCCGGTATTGCCATAAGCATCCGTAGCCGAGACGGTAACCGTAGTCGTGCCGTTAGCCAGCGCGGCCAGATCCGCTTTAGGCACGTTCAGGCTCCAGGGGCCGCCGAGGCCAAAACCAACGGTCGTGGTATAGGTTTTGCCATTCAGCACCACGCTGACCGTGGAGCCGGCAGGCAGGTTGAATGACCCGCCGCTGATGGTTTGTGCCGTCGCCAAATCACCCACGCTGAGGACGCCATCGCCGAATACCGTATTCAGGCTCAGGGATGGCGGGATATGGAGACCCACCTTCAGGCCAGCACTGGTACTGGAGACGTTACCTACCGCATCCGTCACCGAAACGCCTACCGTGAGGTTCCCGTCCAGCAAGGTGCTGAGAATGGCCGGGGTCACCTGCGCACTGAACACTCCGCCCTGGCCTACTGTTCCGGTCACCGTGGTGTTGCCGAGATTGATGGTCACAGCAGAACCCACGGCGACGTTTCCTCCCACCGTACCGCTGATGGTTTGCGTCACCAGCGATTCCAGCAGGTTCAGCACGCCATCACCAAACAGTGGATTCAGTGAGATGGTTGGCAGCGTCAATCCAACGACTGCCCCGGCGTTGACCGAAGTGGTGTTACCGGCAGTGTCCGTGACGCTGACGCCCACGGTAAGATCCCCGTTGGCCAGTCCCTGAAGAATGGCCGGAGAGAGCGCCAGACTGAAGCTGCCATTGGCGGCCGTAGTGGTAATAAACTGCGTGCCACCAATGGATACCACCACGCGGGACCCTGCATCCGCCCCGGTGATGGTGCCGCCAATGTTCTGGCCCAGCAGCGCATCGGCCAGGTTCAGCAGTCCATCGCCAAACAGCGGATTGATGGTGATTGAAGGTGCCGTGAGTTTGACGACCGCACCGGCCGTTGCAGAGGCCGTATTGCCTGCCGCATCGGTCAGGCTGGCACCAATAGTGAGATTACCGCTGGTCAGCGTGCCCAGGATATCCGGACTGACGGTGGCAGTGAAGGCCCCGTTGGTGCCGACGGTGGCGGTAACCGTGGTATTACCGACGTTCAGGTTAATGACGGTTCCCGCCGCCACATTGTTGACCACGCCGCTGATGGTCTGATTAGTCAGCGCATCAGCAATATTCAGAATGCCGTCACCGAAGATCGAGCTGAGAGAGATGGTTGGCTGCGCTGTGAAGATGCCAACCGTGGTGGAGGTTGAGCTGGTGTTCCCTGCCGGATCCACGACTTTCACCCCCAGGGAAAGATTGCCACTGGTCAGCGCAGCGAGATCCACAGGCGGAATATTTACGCTCCACTGCCCGCCAGCCTGCAGGGTGGTGACATAGGATTTCGCGCCCAGCGTCACGGTGACGACAGAGCCGGTCACCGCATTGATCGTGCCGCCCACCGTCTGGGTAACGGCCGCTTCAGCAATATTCAGCAGGTTGTCCGTGCCCAACAGGTTGCTCAGCGCACCAATTACCGGCACGTCCAGGATTGTCGTTACCGTTTCGGCCAGAGAGCGCGTGTTGCCTGCGGCATCCGTCAGCACCAGATTCAGGTTGGTTTCGCCCGGCTCCAGCAGCCCCAGCACGTCTGGTGGCACAATAATCGCAAACTTACCGTCCTGGCCAACCCTTGCGGAGAGCGTTGTGCCACCAATATCCAGAGAGACGGTGGCGCCGATCCCTGCTGACGTTGCCAGACCGGTGATGGTCTGCGCCACGGCAGTATCAGCCGCATTCAGGAAGCCGTCGCCAAGCAGGCTGTCTACGGTGAAGTTCAGCAGCTGGTTAACCACTTTATTCACTGTAAGCGTGGCATCCGTCTGGTTGCCCGAAGCATCGCTGACCCGCAGCCCAAAGACCAGGGTGCCGTCAGTCAGGCTGCCAAGCACTTGCGGAGTCAGAGCGATACTGAAGGTGCCATCTGCGGCCACTACCGCAGTGGCAATTGGCGAGCTGTCACCCAGGTAGAGGCCAATAGTCTGGCCTTCAGCACCAGAAGCGGTCCCTGTCAGCAATTGGGTGGCAAGAATATCCGTGGCGTTGAGCAGGTTATCGCCCAGTAGCGCATTGACCTGGAGCAGAGGCGCACCGGTGTCTACCGTGATGGGCAGGGTTTGCGTGGTGACATTCCCGGCCGCATCGCTGAGGCTGGCGGAGATCGTATACCCGGCCTGAGAGAGAGCCTGCAAATCTCCGGAAGGCACAGTGGTAGACCAGGTGCCGTCAGGCTGTACCACAGCGGTGTAAGTTTTGCCTTCCAGCGTAACCGTCACCGCTCTGCCTGCTTCACTGACTGAGGCGGTGCCGCTGATAGTCTGCGAAACTGCTGCTTCGCTGCCGTTGAGCACGTCATCTCCGGCAAAGGCACCGATGGTCAACGTTGGCGGCGTACGATCCACCAGGAACTGCCCGCTTGAGCTGAGGGCGATATCCCCGGTGGAAACCAGCGTGGCCGAAATGGTATGCGTGCCGTCAGCCAGGTCTGCTGCCGTGTTGGGCACGGTGATCGACCAGTTGCCATCAGTGGTGGTGACCGGATAAGTACCCACTTCCCTGCCATCAATGGTCAGCGTGACCGTCCCTTCCCCACCTGCCAGATCTGGCAGGTTAGCGAAAGTCCCGCCTACGGTCAGCGTTGCACCATCGCTGGCGTTGACGATGTTATCGTCCGACACCGGTGCCAGAGTAAGCAGCGGCGTGGCCGGTGGCGTAAGGTCAACCGCGATGGTGGCGCTGGCCGTGCCGGTATTGCCTGCCAAGTCAGAGACCGAGACCGCAATGGTGCCGGTGCCGCTCGTTCCTAACTGTTGCAGAGCCACTGGCGTCACGTTAACCGACCAGCTGCCATCGGCCTGGACCACGCCGGTCAGCGTGGAGGTGCCAATAGTCACCGTGACCACACGTCCCGCATCGGCCCCGGTGGTGGTGCCTGACAGCGTCTGACTGGTCAGGCTTTCCACATAGTTCAGCGCATTGTCGCCAGCGAAAGGCTGCAGGGTGATGGTTGGTGCCTGGGTATCCACCGTGAAGTTACCGGCCACCGTAGCCGTGTTACCTGCTGCATCGCTGGCTACCACGGTCACTGTCTGGGCAGTCTGCGGCAGAGCGCCTAACTGCGCCGGGGTCAGATCCAGCGTCCAGGTCCCGTTGGTGGCTACCGTTGCGTCGTAGTTAGTGCCGCCAAGGGTCACCCTGACCGCCTGATCTGCGCCGGTCACGCCGGTGGTGCCGGTCAGTGTTGCGCCAGCCGCGGCTTCAGTGCCGTTGAGGAATCCGTCAACAAACGGCGTGTTCAGGGTTGGCACTGGGGCAGCCAGAGCGGCAGTGAAGTTCAGCCCCTCAGTGGTGCTGTTACCCGCCGGATCGGTGACCGTTACGTTGACAGTATGGGCTCCGGAAGTCAGGGCCGACAACGCGCCAGCAGGCAGGTTCACCGTCCAGGCGCCACTGGCATCCACCGTGCCGGTGTAAGTTACGCCAGCCAGATCAATCCTCAGCTGTACGCCCTGATTGGCCCCTGCTGCGCCGGTGGTCCCGGTCAGCGTTATCGCGCCAGCCGCCTCGCTGATATTCAGGATGCCATCACCGAACGGCGTATTGATAGTTGGATCTGGAGCCGTCAGCACAGCTGTATAGTCCAGCGTGGCGGAATCGCTGTTACCCGCAGTATCCGTGGCCGTCACAGTAACGGTATGCGTGCCGTTGCCGATAGCGGTCAGCTCAGCTGGCGTTAACGTCAGCGACCAGTTGCCGCTGGCATCAACCGTAGCAGGCACCGCCACCCCATTGTTAAACCCGCTGACAGAAACCGTTACGGTCTGACCAGCCTCAATTTTCCCGGTTGAGCCGCTGAGTAACTGACTCGCGGTTGCTTCGTTAATGCTCAGCAAACCATCGCCAAACGGCAGGTTAATACTGACGTCAGGCAGATCGTTGATCGCCACCAGCAGGCTGCCAGGGGTGCTGCCGCTGTTACCCACACTGTCGGTCGCCGTAACGGTAATTGGCCAGTTGCCATCCGGCAGCGTAACCAACACCGAAGCTGGCAGTGCCAGGCTCCAGCTACCCGTTGCCGTATCCACCGCAGCCTGATACACCGTGCCGTTGATATTCACACTGACCGTTTGCGGCCCGGCAATGCCGGTCACGCCGGTCAGCGCACCGCCAGCCGCTGCTTCTGCCGCATTCAGCACGCCATCCGCAAAGGGGACGACCAGCGTCGGGGCTGGCAGGCCGGTAATAATCGCGTTGAAGCCCAGGGTTTCGGTATTGCTGTTGCCGGCACGGTCACCCACGGTGACCGTGATGGTGTGGGTGCCATTCCCCAGCGTCGCTGCCAGGTCTGGCGTCAGAATGGCGCTCCAGTTGCCGTTGTCGCTGACCGTTGCGTCAAGCGCGTTGCCATCTACAGTGACTGAGACGGTCTGGCCTGTGCCCACAATCCCCGTAGTCCCGGTGAGCGTCTGATTGACCCCCGCCTCAGCGGCATTCAGCGCGCCGTCAACAAATGGCGTAACGATAGTGGCATCCGGCAGGGTATTCAGCAGCACTTCCACGCTGCCGCTGGTACTGGCCGGGTTGCCCGCCGCATCAACAGCCGTAACCGAAACCTGCAACGCCCCGTCCGCCTGACCGGCAAGCGCACCGGCGGGCAGCGTTGCCGCCCAGGTACCATCAGCCAGCACCGCACCGGTGACGGTCACCGCCCCCACGGTCACCTGCACCGCCGTGCCCACAGCAAGGTTGGTCGCCGAGCCGGTCAGCACCTGCTCAGCGGCCGCTTCCGTAGCGTTCAGCAGGCCATCGACAAACGGCGTAGCCAGCGTCAGGGCCGGTAAAGTATTGATTGCCACCCCAAGATCAAGCAGATCCGTGGTGGTATTGCCTGCGGTATCCGTCACCGAAACGCCAACCTGGGTAGTCACGTCCGGCAGCAGCAGCAGATCGCTGCCCGGGACAGTCAGCGACCATGTGCCATTCTCGCCAACGGTAGTGGTGTAGATTTTACCGTTGAGCGTGACGTTCACGCTCAGGCCCGCTTCAGAAGTCCCGCTGACCACCAGCCCTGCTAACGCCTCTGCCAGATTCAGGATGCCATCAGCCCCTGCTCCCAGCGTCACGTCCAGCACTGGCGCATTAGTATCTACCCTGAAGTCTCCCGTTGCGGTTGCGATGTTCCCGGCCACGTCATTGCCGCTGGCGGTCACACTGTTGATTCCCTGATCCAGAGCCTGAATATCGGCCGCCGGAACACTGGCAGTCCAGTTACCGTTAGCATCCACAGTAGCGGTGTAGCTGTTGCCGTTCAGGGTAACCGTAACGTTATCCCCGGCCGGAATGTGCTGGCTGGTGCCGGTGATTTGCACATCGTTGCGGGATTCCTGGAAATTCACCACATCGTCACTGGTGACCGGATCTATGGTGATCGTCGGCAGATCGGCAGCCTGAGCAATCACTGTCACCTGATGCGTGGTGCTGGCAGGATTTCCGGAGCTGTCGGTAACGGAAGCGGTAAAGGATTGGGCTCCATCCGCCAGTGCAGCGAGATCCGCTGCCGGTACGGTAGTGTTCCAGCTACCGTCAGCCTGCACGAGGGCCGTGTAAGTCTGGCCGTTCAGCGTGACCGTCACCGTCTGACCGGCATTGACGTTGGTGGTGCTACCCGCCAGGGTCAGATCCCTGGTGGCTTCATCCTGATTAATGTAGTCATCGCCAGAGACCACACCCACGCTGATGGTGGGCAGATTGGCCGCTGAGGCATCTACCGTGACGTTCAGCGTCTGGCTGGTGCTGTTGCCGGCAATGTCAGTCAGGGTGACGGTCACCGGATAGGTTGCATCCGCCAGGTTTTGCGTCACGCCGGAAGGCAGATCCAGCTGCCAGCTACCGTCGCTCTGCACGGTTTGCTGATAACTCTGACCGTTGAAGGTGATGGTGACCTGCTGACCCGCCTCGCTGGCTGAGGCCGTGCCGGCAATCGACACTGGCTGCAAAATTTCAGCCGCATTGATGATGTTATCCCCGGCGACCGGCGTCACGGTCAGCGTTGGCGCAAGCAGGTCCACAGCGATAGTGGTGCTGATTTCGCCGGTATTGCCCTGAACATCGGTAGCCGTGACGATCAGCGTCTGTGGCCCGTTGCCTAATCCCTGCAGGGTCGCGCTGGTGACCGGTACTGTCCAGATGCCGTTGGCGTCTACGGTGGCGTCATAGTTCACGCCATTGATATTGACTACCACCGCCTGGCCTGCGCCAGCCACACCGGTAGTGCCGCTTAATGTCTGATCCGTACCCGCTTCAGTGATGTTCAGATAACCATCGCCAAACGGGGTGTTAATGGTCGGCTGAAGGGTCTCGGTTGCCACCGTCACGCTGGTGGTGGCCGTGGCGGTATTCCCGGCCGCATCGCTGAGGCTGACGGTCAGCGGATAGCTGCCGTCTGGCGCAACCTGCAACAGACCGGCTGGCAGTTGCACCGTCCAGTCGCCCGCTGCATCAACCGGCGTGGTGTAACTCTGGCCGTTGAGGGTAACGGTCACCAGCTGGCCTTCCTGAGCGCCGGTACTGCCGCCGCTGACGGTAATCTCACCCGCCGCTTCGCTGGTGTTCACCACGCCATCACCCGCAATGGTATTCAGCGTGAGGGTTGGCGCAACGGTATCGACATTGACCGGAATCGCCAGCGTGTTGCTGTTGCCGGCCACATCGGTAACGGTTACCGGAAGAGTTGATGCGCCCTGTGGCAGGGTTTGCAACGCGGTGGCAGGAATATCTACCGACCAGTTACCATTTGCATCCACCACGCCGGTGTAAGTGTCGTTGCCTACTGCCAGAGTGACGGTCTGTCCGTTGCCCGCCACGCCGGTGGTGCCGGTGAGGGTTTGCGTCAGGGCGGCTTCATTACCGTTCAGCGTGCCGTCAGTGAACGGTGCATCCGCCGTTGCCAGCGGCAGCTGGCTGACGTGGACATTCAGTGTGCCATTGCCGGTGATGGTTGTGCCGGTGTTATCGACCACGGTGGCGGTCATCGTAGCTGTGCCGTCCGGCAGGCCCGCCAGGGCGGTAGCCGGAATAATGGCATTCCAGACGCCATTAGCCCCGACCAGAGTGGTGAAGGTCTGGCCGTTGAAGTTCAGCGTGATGGTGCTGCCCTCAGCCACATTCGCCGTGGTGCCTGACACAATCAGCGCATCCTGTGCTTCATCAGCATTGAGATAGCCATCGTCGCTAAGCGGATCCAGACTGATACCTGAAGCTGCACTGTTAACCTCCACCTCATAAGTGGTGGTCACCGGGTTCCCTGCAGCGTCGCTCACCGCCAGGGTAAAGGTGGTGGTGCCGTCATCCAGCGCTGCCAGCGCGGTTGAGGGCAGCGTGACACTCCAGCGGCCATCAGCCTGCACCGGACTGGTATAAACCTGACCGTTCAGCGTGACGGTGACCAGCTGTCCGGGCTCCACATTGGTGGTTGAACCCGTTAACTGCTGATCGGTTCGCTGCTCGGCTCCGTCGAGGACGTCATTGCCTGCAAAAGTATTGACGGTCAGCGTCGGCAGCGTGTCCACATCCGCTTTCACTGCCAGCGTGCTCTGCACCGGCGTGCTGTTACCAGCCTGATCGGTGGCCGTCACGCTGACGATGTAGTTCCCGTCAGTGAGCAGGGCCAGGTCGGCTGCAGGGACATCCAGGGTCCACTGGCCGTTATCTCCTACGGTGGTGGTGTACTCGCGGCCATTCAGCGTGACCACTATGTCAGCCGCAGGTTCGCCCGTCCCGCTGACAGGCAGCGCGACGCCCTGCTCGGCAGCATTAAGGATATTATCGCCTGCCAGTTCCCCAATCGTCACCGCTGGCGGCAGGGTATCCACATTCAGCGTAATGTCTGTGGTGGCCGTGTTGCCCGCGGCATCGCTGACGTTAACCGTTGCTACGGTTGCATCCTGCGGCAGCGCCTGCAGCACCTCCGCCGGAATGGTGACGCTGTAAGTGCCGTCGGTATCTACTGTTCCGGGATAAGTTGTGCCATTGATCACTACGTTAACGGTCTGGCCGTCGCCGGTAACGCCCGTCGAGCCGGTTAAGGTTTGCGGATTAGTAGCTTCATCCGCGTTCAGGGTGCCTTCACCAAAGGGAGCATCCGGCGCGATAATTGGCAGGCTGGTAATGGCAACCGTCAGTGGCGCTTCGCTGGCTACCGCATTGCCGGCAGCATCCGTGCCGGTAACGGTGACGGTGAGTTCTCCGTCCGGCAGCGCCAGCAGATCGGCGGAGGGAACAACCACACTCCAGCTACCGTCTGCACCCACGATGGCAGGATAAGTCACCGCGTTCAGCGTCACGTCCAGCGTGGTACCTTCTGCCACATTGACCGAGGTTCCGCTGAGCGTCAGAGGCTGCCCCGCTTCTGCCAGGTTGAGGAATCCATCTCCGCTGACCGGATCCACCGCCACACCACTCAGCGTGGTGTTGACCGTAAAGCTGCCATTCTGAGTAACCGGGTTACCCGCCGTATCGCTGGTGGTTACGCTGTAGCTCTGGCTACCCTCACTCAGGCCTGCCAGCGCAGCGGCCGGAACCGTCACGCTCCAGGCCCCGCTGGCCTGCACAATGCCGGTGTAGCTCTGTCCCCCCAGGGCAACGGTGATCGCTTGCCCTTCCTGAACATTGGTGGTGGTGCCGCTCAGCAGCTGATCCACCCGCTGCTCTGCACCGTCCACGATGTTATTGCCGGCAAAGTCATTCAGTGAAAGCGTTGGCAGTGTGGCCACATCGGCTACCACAGTGAACGTGCCCTGCTGTGTGGTGCTGTTGCCTGCAGGATCGGTTGCCACCACCGTTAAGGTGTAATCATCGTTCGTCAGCCCGGCCAGCGCACTGGCAGGAATATCCAGCGTCCACTGGCCGTTTTCACCCACGGTAGTGGTGTAGTCGTTGCCCTGGAACGTGACGGTAATATCCGCGCCATTCCCGGCGGTGCCGTTAAGGGTCAGCGGGAGCTGCTGTTCAGCCGCATTCAGTATGCCGTCTCCGGCAACCGGATCCAGAGTCAGGGCCGGAGGGGTCAAATCGACCAACAGATTGCTGCTCTGCGAAGTGCTGTTACCCACCGTATCCGTCACCGTAACGGTGACGGATGCAGGGCCCTCAGCCAGCACCCCGACATCTGCCGCAGGCACGGTAACCGACCAGTTACCGTCACCATCCACACTTGCTGTATAGACGTTGCCATTCAGCGTGACGCGAACGCTGTCTCCTGTGTCACCGGTACCGCTGACGGCCAGGGGCTGGCCATGTTCTGTGAGGTTAAGCAGCCCGTCGCCGGAAAGCGGTGCAAGCGTAAATACCGGCGCTGAAGTTTCAAGCGTAATGGGATGCTGAACCGTCACGCCGGCACCCGTTGCAGGCGTGGCGGTGACAGAAAGCGCATAGTTGCCATCGGTCAGGCCAGCCAGCGCGCTTGCCGGGATAGCGGCAGTCCACAGCCCGTCAGTCCCGACGGTGGCCGGGTAGCCGGTGCCATTAAAGTTCACCACCACCGTGGTAGTGCTTTCGGCCACGCTGCCGGTGACGTTCAGGCCCGCAAGGGCTTCAGCGGCATTGACGATATCATCGCCCGCCAGAGTGTTCACGATGACCGCAGGATCGATGAAGGTATCAACCGTTACGGTCGAGGTCTGGGTATCGCTGTTGCCTGCTGCTGAGGTCACTTCCACCGCGACGGTATTTGCGCCTTCAGTCAGGCTGCCCAGCGTGGTGGCCGGGACGGAAACGCTCCACTCCCCGTTTGTGCCTGCCGTGGTGGTATAGCTCTGGCCACCGAGGGTAACCGTAACGCTGTCGCCCTGGCTTGCTGTGCCGGTGATCGCCAGCGGCTGACTCTGCTCACTGCGATCGATGATGTTGTCCCCGGCTATCGGGTTGACGGTAAAGGTTGGCAGAGCGGTGTCAATTGCCAGCGGTACGTTTTGCGTAGTGACGTTACCAAAACTGTCGGCTGCAACAATTTGCAGCGCATACGGGCCATCGTCCAGCGCCGCCAAATCAGCGGCAGGAATGGTGGCGGTCCAGTTGCCCTGGTCGTCTACGGTGGCTGACAAGGTGGTGCCATTGAAGATCACATCAACCGTATCGCCAGCCGTGACGGTCCCGCTCAGCACCAGCGGCTCCCCCTGCTCTTGCGCATTCAGAATGTTATCCCCACCGGCGACTTCTCCCAGCGACAGCGCTGGCAGCGTGGTGGCAACCGTGATGCTGGGTGCCGGGGTAATACTCGCCGTATTACCGGCAATATCGGTAGCGGTGACCGTCACCGCTGAGGTTCCCTGAGGGAGCCCCTGAAGGATGTCAGGCGTGAGATCCAGCGACCAGACGCCGGAACTGTTAACAGTGGCGTTATAGGCCTCTCCGCCAATGTTTACCGTTACGGTCTGTCCATCGCCTGCGGTGCCGGTTACGCCGCTCAGGGTCTGAGTCGTCGCCGCTTCCGCGTTAGTCAGGACACTGTCAGTGAACGGCGGAGCCAGCGTAGGGGCCAGCGACGTTTCAGTGATCACATTCAGCGAGCCTGAACCCGTCACCGTTGCGCCATTGCCAGCCACCACGCTGACTGTGGCGTTCTGCACGCCTTCAGCCAGCGCCGCCACATCACCGGCAGGCACGATCAGGCTCCAGGTGCCATCGGCTGTGACCGTTGCGGTGTAGGTATTTCCGCCCAGCGTAAAGCTGACCTCGCTGTCCGCCGGAATATTGGCGGAGCTGCCGCTGACCGTCAGGGCAGTGCCAGATTCCTGGGCATTGAGATAGCCATCCCCGCTCAGCGGGTTAAAGGCGATGCTGCTGAGGGTATTATCAACCGAGAAGGTTTTCTCTGTGGTGCCGGTGTTCCCCGCAGCATCGGTTACCGAGACGCTGAGCGTTTGGGAACCGTTCGCCAGTGCCGCCAAATCTCCGCCAGGTACCGTGACCTGCCAGGCGCCTCCGGCCAGAACGGTGGTCTGGTACGCCACGCCGTTCAGCGTGACGGTTAATTGCTGGCCAGCCTCCACGTTAGTGGTGGTACCGGAGATCAATTGATCAACCTGCTGCTCTGCTCCATCCAGAATATTATTGGCAGTGATATCTGAAACGAAGATCGCCGGCGGCGTGGTATCCACTGTCAGCGTGGTGCTGGTAAGCGTGGTGTTTCCGGCCAGATCGCTGGCCGTGACGTTCAGCGTGTAGTCACCGTTGTTCAATCCGCTTACCACATCGGCAGGAATGCTCAACGTCCACTGCCCGTCCGGCCCTACCACAGCCGTATAAATTTGATCGTTTAACTCAACGCGGATGGCACTGCCTTCTTCACCGGTGCCGCTGACCACCAGCGGCTGATTGCTCTCTGCCGCACTGATATACCCATCCGAAACCCTCTCAACCGTTACCGGTGGCGGCGTCAGATCCACTTCCAGCGTGCGGATGAGCGCGGCGGTATTTCCGGCGGTATCCGTGGTGGAAACCTGAACATCATAGCTGCCTTCGGTCAGTGCCAGCAGCGCCGCTGGCGGCACGTCAATACTCCAGCTGCCGGTACCGTCCACCGTGGCGGTGTAGCTCTGACCGTTCAGGGTCACGGTAATGGTGTCCCCCCGATCGCCACTGCCGCTGAGGGTCAGAGGTTGCCCCTGCTCTGCCAGGCTCAGGCGGTTATCGTCTGAGACTGCATCCAGTGAAAGCGTCGGCACTCCCGTATCGACGGTAAAGTTGCCAGCCAGCGAGGCGCTGTTGCCCACCGGATCCGTGACCGTAATATTGAGCGGATTCTCCCCCTGAGGCAGCGCCTGAAGGATGGCGGCAGGTAAGGTCACCGACCAGTTGCCCTGCGCATCCACCGTGCCGGTATAGGTGATCCCACCCAGCACCACGGAGACGGTCTGCCCTGCTCCGGTTACCCCGGTGGTGCCGGTAAGGTTCTGATCGCTCAGCGATTCCATGCCGTTGAGCGCACCATCAACAAAGGGCGTATTCAGCGTCACCCCAAAGTCAGGGTTTACATCCGAGTTCAGGCTTTGCGTGGTGGTAATCACGTTGCCGTTCACATCGGTGCCGGTGGCCGTGATGGTAACGTCACCATTTGGCAACGCCGCTAACGCTGCCGAAGGGACGGTAACGCTCCAGCTGCCGTCAGAGTTGGTGGTGGTTTCGTAATCAGCGCTGTTGAAGCGAACCAGGATGCGCGCACCAAAGGCGAGAAAGCGGCTGCTGCCGTGGATCACCAGGTCATTCTGCGCTTCCACCGCGTTGAGCATATTGTCATCGCTGATGATGCCGATGGCGATAGCACTGAAACTGTTGTCTACCGAGAAGCTGTTAGTGGTGGTGGCAGGGTTGCCCGCCACATCACTGACGGCAACGCTGAAATCCTGGCTACCGTTGGCCAGTTCATTTAAGGCGGTAGCCGGAACCAGTACGCTCCAGCTGCCATCTGCGTCAACCGAACCGGTATAAGTTTCCCCGTTAAAGCTCAGGGTCACAACCTGACCGGCCTGAACGTTGGAGGTGGTGCCGGTCATCAGCTGCGCGAGGCCTTTCTCTGCGCCATCCACGGTGTCATCACCGGTAAAGGGTGAAACACTGATGGTGGGCAGATTGAGGTCACTTGCCACCACAACCAGCGGCTGGGTTGAGGTGTTGGTGTTGCCCGCCGTATCGGTAGCCTGCACGCTGACGGTGTAAGTACCGTCGTCCAGCGCGGTAACGGCAGTAGCGGGTACGCTAACGCTCCAGTTGCCTGCCTGATCCACGGTGGCCGGATAATCCGCCCCGTTCAGCGTGACAACAACAGTGGAGCCCAACTCCGTCGTTCCCGATAAATTCAGCGCAGCTTCATGTTCAACCGCATTGAGATAGCCATCGCCTGAAACCGGTGTCAGCGTGACTTCAGGCGGAGCTGTATCTTTGAACACCGGCGTCAGTGTTGTGGTGGAATTCCCCCCGGTGTCAGTAGCGGTGACTACAAGGTCATAATTACCGTCAGGCAGCGTTTGCAGGGTGGAGGCCGAAATGTTCAGGCTCCAGTTGCCTTGCGGGCTGGTCACAGCGGTATAAGTTTCACCGTTAAGGGTGACGCTGACGGAGGTGCCTGCTTCAGCAGTGCCGCTTACGGCCAGCGGCTGGTTCTGCGTCAGGGCGTTGATCGTGCCGTTGTTCACCAGATCGGTGACATCGAGCGCTGGATCAAGGGTATCGACCGTCACCGGAGTGGTGGTGGAAATGCTGTTGCCCAGCGAATCACTGACGGTGACCACGACATTTGTCGGGCCATCCGGCAGCGTCTGCAGCACTTCAGGTAATAACGTCAGGCTCCACTCACCGGTAGCAGCATTCACGGTGGCAGGGTAATTCACGCCGCCCAGGGTGACGGTGACGGTTTGATCCGGGAATGTCACGCCGGAATTACCGGTCAGGGTCTGCGGAGCAGTCGTTTCGTCCGCATTCAGAATAGCGTCGCCAAACGGAGGAGTAAGTTCGATGGCATTCGGGAAAGTGGTACGCACGGTCAGGCTGGTGCTGTTGCTGACAGGATCGCCGTTTCCATCGGTGCCGCTCACCGTCACGGTGTAGTTGTTGTTGGCGATCCCCACCAGATCTGCGGCTGGTACTGTCGCCGTCCAGCTACCGTCCGCACCGGTGGTGGCAGTATAAGTATTCCCATTGAAGGTCACGGTCAGCGCGGTGTTTGCAGCCAGTCCTTCACTGGTGCCGCTGATAAGAAGATCGGACTGTGCTTCGGTGGCATTCAGGGCGTTATCGCCGGTAACAGGCGTGATGTTCAGAGATCCTGCGTTGACGTCAACGTCCACCAGGAAACTGCCGGTGACATTGTTACTGTTACCCGCTAAATCCTCTACGGTCACGCTGAAGGGCTGATTGCCGTTGCCCAGCGCCTGCAACACATCGGCAGGCAGGATAATGGTCCAGTTACCTCCAGCCACAACCTGGCCTTCAAACGTTCTGCCATCTTCCAGCGTCAGAGTCACAACGCTGCCCGCCGGCGCATTGGTCGTGGTGCCGGTCAGCGATTGATTCTGGGCGACCTCAGCACCATTGAGGACCCCATCGCCGGTCAACGGATTGACCGTAATGGTTGGCAGATTAGCTGACTCGGTGACAAAAGTGACGCTGGTGAACGCTTCACTGCGGTTGCCTGCAGCATCGGTGGCGGTCACCGTCACCGTATAGAGGCCATCCCTCAGCGCGGCTTTGTCATCGGCGGAAAGCTCCGCTGACCAGGCGCCGGTAGTGGGATTTACCGTTGCGGTCAGATCAACGCCGTTGATCCGTACCAGCACGGTGCTGCCTGGCTCCACCTGACCGGTAATCTGCACCACACCGGCCATTTCGCCAGCGTTGACATAGCCATCTCCTGAGATCGGGGCGACAGAGACATTCGGTGGTGTGGTATCCACCGCCAGTTGTCCGGTCGAAGTACGGCTGTTGCCATAAGCGTCCGTAGAAGTTACCGAAACGGTATAGGGGCCGTCGGGCAACTGTTGCAGCACGGAAGCTGGCACATTGACGCTCCACGAACCATTGGGATTCACGGCTGTGGTATAGGTGACGCCATTCAGCGTCACTGTGACCGTCTGGCCGCCAGTGCTCTGTCCACTGACGGTCAGCGGCTGGGTGACATCGGTCTGATTAAGAAGGGCATCGGAGAATTCAACGTTTAAGCCCGGAGGCGTGGTGACGACGTTAAACGGCGTGGTCGAGGTTGCGCTGTTCCCTGCGGAGTCAGTGACCACTACGGTGATATTGTTGCTGCCCTGAGGCAGATTTTGTAATGCCGCAGCCGGGACGTTAACCGTCCAGCTACCGTTTGCGTTCACCGTCCCGGTATAGGTTGTCCCGCCCAGCGTGACGGTAACCGTCTGTCCGGCGCCGGTGGTGCCGGTATTGCCGCTGAGAGTCTGAGGCGAGTTGGTTTCATTGCCGCTGAGGACGCCATCGCCGAACGGCGGCGCCAGGGTGGCATCAGGCAGCGTGGTGTGCACATCCAGCGAAGCGCCGGAACTCCGGACCAGGGTACCATCCGCCAGCGTTACCGTAGCGGTAACCAGGTTTGGCCCCTGATTGAGCAGCTGCAAATCGGCGGCCGGTACGGTCGTGCTCCAGCTCCCGTCAGCCCCTACTCTGGCGCTGTAAACGTGGCCATTCAGGGTGATACTAACCACCGAGTTGGCGGGAACTCCGGTGGTGATACCGGAAATGGTCAGCGATTGCCCGGCTTCTGTGGCATTGAGCTGTCCGTCACCGCTGAGTTGTCCAATGCTGATGCTGCTGACCGTGTCGGGCTGAACGGTGAAATTGTGGGTTGAGGCGGCGGAGGTGCCGGAGGTATTGCTGACCCTCGCACTGATGGTGCTGGTGCCATCTGCAAGATTCTGCAGCGCGCTGGCGGGGACGGAAAGGCTCCAGCTCCCGTTAGCGCCGACCGTTGTGGTGTAGCTCTGCCCACCCAGCGTCACGGTGACGGTCTGCCCCTGCTGAACGTTAGTGGTGCTGCCGCTGATGGTCTGTGAAATCTGCTTTTCAGCCCCGTCCAGCACATCATTATCGGCGAAAGTGGCGATGGTGATACCCGGTGCGCCCGGCGGCACAATGACGTCACCCTGCACGGTGAACGCCTCATTTGATGAGGCGCTGAGG
The DNA here is from genome assembly GCF_036865545.1 of Erwinia sp. E_sp_B01_1. Classification (NCBI taxonomy): domain Bacteria; kingdom Pseudomonadati; phylum Pseudomonadota; class Gammaproteobacteria; order Enterobacterales; family Erwiniaceae; genus Erwinia; species Erwinia sp. E_sp_B01_1. Next base: position 3,296,124 of record NZ_CP142208.1, read on the forward strand.
CCGTCACTGTTAGTCACGCTGACGCGGACAGTGTTGCTGCCCTCTGGCAGGTTTGCCAGGTCCGCTGCCGGCACTGAGATACTCCAGACGCCCTCAGCCCCAACCGTAGTGGTGTAGGTTTTGCCGTTAAGCACAATGGTCACGGTGCTGCCCACTTCAGCGTTGGTAGTGGTACCACTCAGCGTTTGATTACTGCCTTTTTCTGCCGGGGTCAGAACATCATCACCGGTAAACGCATTGAGGGTGATGGTGGGCGTTAAGGGGGTTGTTCCGCCGCCATTGTTATCGTCATCACCACCACCGCCGCCGCCGCCACCGCCCGCGAGTGCGCCAACGCCCAGACCAACCAGACCCAAAGCACCGATACCGGCTGCGGTCATTACGCCGGTGGTTGCGCCGGTGTCAGCCAGCAGTAAGGGTTCTATGGAGCCAAGAGATTCGTATTCCGGCGTGACCATCATTGCGGTTTGCGCATCGGCAAACTCGTTGGTCACCGGGAACAGAGCATGTTCAGCAGGATTTACACCGTCGTCAAAAACCAGTTCGCTGTGATCGCCATCGACATCGTCGAAGAAGAACTGCTGATAGCGCACCACGCTACCATCGCGCATGTGCAAAATCAGGTCATTACCCTGACGTTCAAACTCCGACACCATGTCACGGGTGCCGTGAATTTTTACCACGCTTGGTTGATTCAGAAGAACGTTATGGGACGTGCCCACACTGGCCTGTGACAGGATTTTACCATCATCGCGCGAGAGAATTTCAACGCGGCCATCATTGAGCTGTGCCATGGGTAACCTCGATATGCACCAGAAATTATCGTTATGTGTTTCGCGCGAAAAAATGAAGAAAATCTTCACTTTCTCGCGCAAAGCAAGGGGTGACCAGTACCCATGCAGGGTCTGGTTTTTACCTGGTGCATAACCGTTCCCATGAGGAACGAAAGGGGGTTCCGAAAGGAACCTTTGGGGCTGATATGTTATTTTTTTCCAGCTTTTCCTTACACATAGTAAGAAAAATCCGCGATCGCTACTTGATTAATATTTATCGAAAAGATGAAATTATTTAATCAAATAAACACTTTCTTAACAATAGCCGTTACGGATAAATGCTCAATATTGATTGAGTATTGACCCTAATTTCTTGATTTGCCGTAGGGAAAATCTTTACGCTTTATCGCACTTTTGTCTGGATAAAACCCTGAAACGGGATTTTTATGGAAGCTTTAAGCAACAAAAAAGCTGGAAATTCCTGAAAAAATCGTGACAATCAGCACAGGTTAACCCGGCGAAACCTGGGCGAAATTTAAACAATCCTGAGGAAAGTTTGTTGGCGAAAAAAACGCCTTTTTCCAGCCGCGCCAATGATTTGAGTTAAGGCGTGATTTTTAACTTTTATTTCCAGAGTTGTCTGAAAATCTGCATTTAGCCGACTAATCTGATTAACAGCCCTGTTTTTTCAGATTAAAACCTTCAGGACCTCACCAATCCCTCATTTTCTCCCGCTGGCTTAACGTGCTCTTTACGTCAGAAATCTTCTTTAACCAGGCTATATGTGGTAAAAAGTAGCGCTATTCATGGCAGAAATCTGACGGATATCATGACGACACTGGATGCTCAACCCGCCAATGCCAGCGCAGTGGCAACTCAGCACGCAACCCGTGCCATCTTCTTTATAGCCGGTATAGGCATGGCGGCATGGGCTCCCCTGGTACCTTATGCGAAAGATCGGGCGCAGTTAACCGACGGCGCACTGGGCACGCTGTTGCTTTTTCTGGGTCTGGGATCGCTGGTGGCGATGCCGCTGACAGGGATGCTGGTAAGCCGTTTCGGCTGTAAGCGCATTATGACCTTTGGCAGTCTGTTTATCCTGGTTGCCCTGCCGTTGCTGGCCACCCTTTCCACTTCTGTGGGTCTGGGCCTGGCGCTGATGATTTTTGGCGCCGCCATTGGCATGGTCGATGTGGCGATGAATATTCAGGCTGTGGAAGTTGAGAAGGCTTCAGATCGGGCAATGATGTCCGGTTTCCATGGCTTTTTCAGCGTAGGCGGCATTGCGGGTGCAGGTGCCGTCAGCGCCGGTCTGGCTCTGGGGTTAACTCCCCTGCTGGCCGTGGGCGTGGTCGGATTGATGATCGTAGCCCTGTATCTCTTTTGCCAACGCCATTTACTCAGCGATCGCGTCCATCAGGATGACGCGCCCCTGTTTGTCATGCCTCACGGCTGGGTACTGTTTCTGGGCATGATGTGCTTTATTCTGTTTCTGACCGAAGGGTCAATACTGGACTGGGGCGCCCTGTTCCTTACCCATTCGCGCGACCTGCCCCACTCGCAGGCTGGTCTGGGCTATGTGCTGTTTTCTGTCGCCATGACCGTTGGAAGACTCACCGGCGACCGTATCGTCAATTATCTGGGCCGCTTTAAAACGCTGTTTGGCGGCACAGTTTGCGCTTCTGTGGGCTTGCTGCTGGCGGTATTTGTTCCCAACAGCCTGGTAACGCTGGCCGGTTTTCTGCTGGTGGGCTTTGGCGCGTCAAACGCAGTCCCTATTATGTTCAGTGCCGCCGGTAACCAGAAAACCATGCCGTTAAATCTGGCCATTTCCTCCATGACAACGATTGGTTATGCAGGTATTCTGGCAGGTCCGGCACTGATTGGATTTATCTCGCAATGGTACAGTCTGGCGACGGCGTTTAGCGCTATTGCCCTGTTGCTGCTGGTTGTGGCCGCCAGCGCACGGCTGATAACACGTTAACTGGGGTGTCCCGCTACACTATGCTGCCATACAAATTTCCTCTTACCTCAGGCAACGTCACGCGTTTTTTTGTGATGTTTATCCTGGTGCTGTTGCTGGCGTCGGGATTTATGATCCACAACGCGGTCAATGCCTGGCTGACTGATAAACGCTATGCGATGGCGGATATTGCTCATGCGATGCAAAAACGCATCGATACCTATCGTTTTGCTACCTGGCAAATCTACGAGAATCTGGCCGCCAATGCCGCGGGTTCTCCCCCCAACAGCCTGCAGGAAACCAGACTGCGCCCGGATGTTTACTACCTTGAGAAAACCCGGCGTAAAACCGAAGCGCTGATTTTTGGATCGCATGACAGCAGCACGCTGGATATGACCCTGCGGATGTCCAATTATCTGGATACGCTTTGGGGCGCTGAAAACAGCACCTGGTCGATGTATTTCCTCAACGGTCAGGATAACAGCCTGATTCTGATCTCTACCCTGCCGTTGAAAGATATGGCAACGCGCTATAAAGAGAGCGCCATCAGCAATATTGTCGACTCCCGCCGGGCTGAAATGCTGCAGCAGGCAAACGCCCTTGATGAGCGTGAAAGCTTCTCGCCTTTGCGCCGTTTTACCTGGCAGAACGATCACTACTTTACCGTCCGCACCACCTTCAATCAGCCGGGCCATCTGGCCACGGTAGTGGCATTCGACCTGCCGATTAACGATCTGATCCCGCTTAATATGCCGCTGGAATATTTTCAGCTTAAGCAGGATGCCGCTCCCACCGCTTCTGACAGCAGCGATCCGGACGATCAGACCCTCAGCACTAAAGTGACGCTGGAAAATCCTAATATTGAGATTGCCGCCTCGCTGACCAGCACGCCATTGCAGTTGGTCTATAAAGTGCCGCTGATGGGTCTGATCGTTGATACGCTGCATAACCTGATGTGGCCCCTGCTGGCGAATCTCAGCCTGCTGTTACTGTCGCTGGCCGGCCTGTTTATGCTGCGTCAGCAATCTCTGCGGCCCAGCGAAAACCAGAGCGCCGAGCTGGATTCCTTGCGCGTTCTGAATGAAGAGATTGTGGGTAGCCTGCCTGTGGGGCTGCTGGTCTATGATTTTGCCAGTAACCGTACCATTATCAGCAACAAAATCGCCGAGCATTTGCTACCCCATCTGAACCTGCAGAAAATCATTAATATGTCGGATCAGCATCAGGGCGTATTGCAGGCAACGGTGAATAACGAAGTGTATGAAATCCGCCATGCCCGCAGCGTTCTTTCTCCGCACACCCAGATTTTCATGATGCGCGACCAGGACAGGGAGCTGCTGGTGAACAAGAAGCTGCAAAAAGCGCAGCAGGTACTGGATAAGAATCACCAGACCCGCCAGCAGCTGTTGCAAAACCTTGGCCAGGCGCTGAACCGTCCGCTGGAGAAAGTGATCGCCCAGCTTCACACCCTCAGCGAAGCGCATCCTGCTGACGATCTCAGTGAGACTCTGGAAGAGTCGCAGGCCCTGAGCCGTCTGGTGGATGATATTGTGCTGCTGAACCGGCTGGAAACCCATGACTGGGCACCGGATGCCGGCTCATTCAACCTGCAAAGTCTGCTGGATGAACTGGTGCTTGAAGCGCTGCCCTCCCTGCGTCGCAAAGGGCTGAATCTGGTCGTCAATAACCGGCTGAACAGCGATGAAATACGCTACGGCGACCGGCGCGCACTCTACAAAATTCTGACCATGCTGCTGCACTATTCTATCACCAGCACCACCTGGGGCCGAATCAGCATTGAGGTAACTCATCCTGCCGAGCGCCCTGACCGCCTGGCTATCGAAATTATCGATACCGGCGCAGGTTTAAGAGTCGATGAACTGGGCAACACCGATTTCCCGTTCCTGGGTGAAACCAGCCAGGATCGCTTCGGTCAGGCCTCCGGTCTGGCTTTCTTCCTCTGCAAACAGCTCTGTAAGCAGCTTGGCGGACATCTGGAGATCGTTGCGCGGCCTGATATTGGCACCCGCTATAACATCCAGATTCATGCGCCAGAGGAACAGCAGCACGCGCAGGAAGAAAAATTGCTGGAAGGTTTAACCACCCTGGTGGATATCACCGTGGATGAGGTAAGAAAAATAGTGGTTCATCAACTCGAAAACTGGGGAGCAAGCTGCATTACCCCTGATGAACGCTTTTCGGGCCAGGATCATGATGTTCTGGTGACTGACGATCCGACGCGCTTGACGCCGTGGTCGTTACTGCTTACGGATGATGAAACAGGCTTCAGCGCACTTTCTCGCGATCGTTATCGGGTCAACTTTAATATCAGTAGTGCGATGCAGGATGCCCTGCTTCAACTTATTGAGCATCAGTTGGCCCGGGAATCAGAAGAAGAAGCCGAACAACAGCAGGATACGGCTCAACTTTTCGCCCCTGGCTACTTTCAGCTCTTTGTCGATACAGTACCAGATGATGTAAAGAGACTGTATAATGAGGCGGCGGAAGGGGACTTGAGTTCTCTTGCTCAGACTGCGCATCGCCTGAAAGGCGTGTTTGCCATGCTTTACCTGACACCGGGCAAGCAGCTTTGTGAAACGTTAGAACAACACATTACCGAGTGTGACGATTCAAACATTAAAAATACCACCAGTGAAATTGACCTTTACGTCAGTAAACTGCTGCAGCAAGGTAACCAATAAAATGAACAACTTGAATGTAATTATTGCCGATGATCATCCCATTGTCCTGTTTGGTATTCGTAAGTCTCTCGAGCAGATTGAATGGGTAAACGTAGTTGGTGAGTTCGAAGATTCCACAGCATTGATCAACAGCCTGTCAAAACTGGATGCCAATGTCTTGATCACCGATCTGTCGATGCCGGGTGAAAAGTATGGCGACGGCATTACGCTGATCAAGTACATCAAGCGCCACTATCCGGATTTGTCGATTATCGTCCTGACCATGAACAACAACCCGGCTATTCTCAGCGCGGTTCTGGATCTGGATATTGAAGGGATTGTGTTGAAGCAGGGTGCACCTACCGACCTGCCTAAAGCACTGGCAGCCCTGCAGAAAGGCAAAAAGTATACGCCGGACAGCGTGGCAAAACTGCTGGAGAAAATCAGCGCGGGTGGCTACGGCGACAAGCGTCTTTCTCCTAAAGAGAGCGAAGTTCTGCGTCTGTTCGCAGAAGGTTTCCTGGTAACGGAAATTGCCAAGAAGCTTAACCGCAGCATCAAAACCATCAGTAGCCAGAAGAAATCAGCAATGATGAAACTGGGCGTGGATAACGATATTGCGCTGCTTAACTACCTCTCATCCGTCAGCAGCATGCCGGTTGATAAAGGCTAAGCATTCATGCTTCAGCAAAAAGGCGGACAATGTCCGCCTTTTTTTATGGCTGCCAGTTACTCCCTGCCCTTCCTGACCCGCTCTGCGTAGAATGCCAGCGACTTATTCAGCGTGTCCATCGTCACCGGTTTAGAGAGACAGTTATCCATACCCGCTTCCATACAGCGCTGCTTCTCTTCAGCCAGAGCATTAGCCGTTACGCCCACCACCGGGAAGGTCAGCCCTAACTGGCGAAGGCGCTGAGTCAGACGATAGCCATCCATATTCGGCATGTTCACGTCCGTCAGCACAATATCAATCTCGTTACGGCTCAGCACATTCAGGGCATCCACCCCATCCTGCGCAGTCTTGACCCGATAGCCCAGCGATCCCAACTGATCGGATAGCAGCATGCGGTTGACCGGATGATCGTCCACCACCAGGATCATGATGTCTTCATTGCTTTCGCTTTTGTCTTCCGCTTCCGGCAGGCCAGGCACGCCATCAGGCATGGCTACCTCCACACGGTAGATCCTGCCCAGCAACGCCGGAAGTTCATGCGGCGTGGTGGTGCCATACACCCAACGCCCCGGAGAGAGTTCCAGCGGGCCATCGTTATGGCTGCCATCAAAGCGGATCACCGCCCTGAGCGGCTGCTGGACCTGAAAATCATAATCCGTCACTATCACATCGTCCGGGCCGCAACTGCCCTCCTGCAAACGTTGCACTACCAGGCCATGCGCCAGCAGCAGTTTTTCCAGGAAAGCAGCCAGACCGTCGTTATGCAGCTCCAGCCAGCATTTTTTTCCCTGTAAACCGTCGTGCAGCACCGGCATCATCACCTGACTGTTATAGAGAGGAATACGCACGATAAACTGGCTGCCCATACCCGGTTCGGAATCGACCTCTATGTCGCCATCCATCATATTGATCAGCTTTTCACAAATCGCCAGCCCCAGACCGGTTCCCTGGAAGTTACGCTGCACGCCATTGCCAACCTGGAAGAAAGGATCAAACAGCCGCGTCAACTCTTTCGCCGGGATGCCCACGCCCGTATCACGCACCCGGAAAGCCAGATAACCATCACGCACATAGACCTGCAGGATGATGCCACCGGTATGGGTAAATTTGATGGCGTTGTTTAACAGGTTGGAAATGACCTGCTGTAAACGCAATGGATCGCCATCCAGCGAGACCGGCACGTCGCTGTCGATAAAGCACCAGAGCGTAAGGCGTTTTTTCACCACCATCGCCAGATAGTTAGAAGCGATATGGGTGACGACTTCACGCGGTGAAAACTCTCTCGGCTCAATGCGTAACTGCTCAGACTCAATTTTCGAGAAGTCGAGAATATCGCTGATGATTTTCAACAGCAGGCTGGAGGAGTTATTCATCGCCGTGACCAGCGACTCCACCCCCTGCGGCAGTGACTTGGTCTGAAGCAGATCCAGGTTACCGATAATACCGTACAGCGGCGTGCGCAGCTCGTGGCTGACGGTGGCGAGGAACATCGATTTGGACTGGCTGGCCTGCTCCGCAGCATGGGCCATTTCCTGCAGCGACTCTTCCATCTTCACGCGGGCGCTGACATCCACCAGCACGCAAATTGCCACGTTTTCATTGCGGTAGCGCGAATGAACAAAGCTGATTTGCAGGTTTGTATTACTGCCGGTCAGCACGTCAACGAAGTTAACCTGCTGTCCGCAGATGATTTCCGTCAGCCTTTGCCGGTCTTCCTGGGTCAGCATGCTGAGGTAGTTGTGCGCCAGTTCGTTACTGAGAATATTGGTTCCGTCACTGGTTCGCAGAATGCAGATCCCCACCGGTGCGGAAGCCACAATCTTACGGTTAAACTGTTCATGTTCTTCAAGACGGTGTGCATTATCTTCCGCCGGTAAGAACATGCGGCGCTCAAACAGCCAGGCAAGGGTAAACAGAATGATTGCACTGATGACGTTAAGCAGCAGGGCGTTGATAATCAGCATCTTGAGCCGGGCAATCAGCACGTCAGTATCGACTGAATAGACCACATCCAGCTGGGAAGGCATCAGGTTTTTCTTCATCACCAGCTGCTTATAGCCGTTCATATAGCCGAACCAGCTCTGATCGTCTGGCAGGTCTTCAAACGAGATCCCCCCACCAGTGCGCGAAGTGGACATCATCCGCTGCTTGTTGCCATCAATCAGGGTAGCCGTCACCGGGAAGCTGCCCGGCGTAATAAAATCTTCCAGGCGAATTGTCTGTTCAATGCCTAACAGCGCCGCCATTTTACTGGCGATGTAGACTGGCGTAACCAGATAGTAATATCCCACGCCCGGCTGACCGGATGGCGTAATCCAGACAATACTGCTTTTACGCTCTTCGTCATTGCCGTTGCGGTACTTCATAATCCGTTCGTGAAGAGATTTCAGCGCCCGTTCGCGGTTGGCTGGCGTGTTCCCCACACCGAAGTCCGCCATACACAGACTTTCTCCCCCGACGAAAAATACCCGATTCAGTTCATAAGCGGAGGTGAAATTCTCTTTCCAGTAGTGCAGAAAATAGCTGAGTGACTCCAGCGAATTACGCCAGGTATTGCTCATCGAACTGCAATCGGAATCGGAGTACAGCGGGTAGAACTGCGGCAGTGTGGTTTTGCCCGGGAAGACGCCATTCAGCATATCCATGCCGTTTGCGGAGGAGTTAAGGCGGTTTTCAGCAATATATTTCAGTTCACGGGTGACATCTGAAGAGTGGCGAACGTACCACTGAGCCTGCTCAAAGTTGGCGCTGAGCTCCTGACGGACCTGGGATTCTTTCTCATGCAGCACGTTAATAATGTAAAACGTGGTCAGCAGCGCACCCAGCGTCCAGAGCATAAGTGCCAGCGCCCGGAACAGATAGCGGGAAATCCTTAACGTGGTTCTGAACGAGACAAGATATTTCAAGCGAAACCCTAATGATGGCGGCTGGTCAGATGGCAAAAAAAGATCCCGTTACAGTACCGTCAGAACAGGAAAAAAGCCAGTTACGCCCGGTGACGAACAGCATAAAAAAAGCCGGTTTACCCAACCGGCCTGTTATCGGGTTTCAACGGAGAGTGTTTATGACCGGGTTGCCCGGTTCTGTGGAGGGAATCCGGGCCATCCCCCCTTCTCACGCACCTGCTCTGCAAACGCATCAGCCTGCTGATTCATGCAGGCCAAAGAGAGGGCGATAACTTGGTCCCGGGATAATTTCCCGCTGGACGGTTTCTGCGTGCTGGGGTCTTCCTTTTTTTCGAGAACATAGAGCGCCTCCTGCCTGTATGCCTGATGGTAATGATACCCGGCAGCCTCAGCATGCCGGATAAGAACGCGATGATACAGCTTGCCCAGATTCTCACGGATAGCGGCAGCAATCAGCAGCACGGTGTCATGACGGAACATCAAATCATGGATCGCTTCACCAACCCCTTCCACCATCAACTGCTCAAGCTCAATTCTGGTATACCTCATCGAACTGTCCGGGCTGAACCTGCCGGACTGATTCAGCGAGAGTAACGCATTGAAAGGATAAAAACTAACCATCCAGGCGAAATTTTCCACATAATTTTGCGTCCACCCACTCTTCAACACTGAATACATTGCCGGATGAACTGGATCAAACTGCACAATATATTCCCTCTCGTTACCGTTGCGCTTCTTTGCCGCTATCAGGTAGCTCTGCGTTGTTCTTCCCGATCCTGATATGTAGCGAATAACCTTGATTTTCATAGCCACCTCTTCCCTGGGTGGCCGATTTATATCAGGGCATACCTGCTGTGTCAGATGCTGTTGTTAAGATTGCGTAGCGCCTTCCAGACTATTTCGGGGTGGGAAACAGGCATAAAAAAAGGCCGGTTCAGTGAACCGGCCTCTGGCACTAAAAGCGCTGACGATTATTCGTCTTCGTCGGCTTCAGGTGCATCATCTTCAGCATCTGCTTCAGGCGCATCATCGGCTTCCACTTCCGGGGCGATATCCTCATCCCCTTCCGCTACGCTGCCGTCGATAGCATCCAGCTCTTCTTCAGCAACCGGTTCAGCAACACGCTGCAGACCCACCACGTTCTCATCTTCAGCGGTACGGATCAGAATAACACCCTGGGTGTTACGCCCCACCACACTCACTTCAGAAACGCGGGTACGGACTAAAGTACCGGCATCGGTGATCATCATGATCTGGTCGGTATCGGTAACCTGCACCGCACCAATCACCGGACCGTTACGATCGGTGACTTTGATCGAGATAACGCCCTGAGTAGCACGGGATTTGGTTGGGTACTCGCTGGTGCTGGTACGCTTACCGTAGCCGTTTTGCGTCACGGTCATGATCGCCCCCTCTTCACGAGGAACAATCAGCGACACAACGCGGTCGTTTTCGGCCAGTTTGATACCACGAACGCCGGAAGCGGTACGGCCCATGGCACGTACGGCACTCTCGGCAAAGCGAACCACTTTACCCGCCGCCGAGAACAGCATAGCTTCGTCAGCACCGTTGGTCAGCGATACGCCGATCAGTTCATCTTCGTCACGCAGGTTGACGGCGATAATACCGGCGCTGCGCGGGCGGCTGAACTCAGTCAGTGCGGTTTTCTTCACGGTACCGCTGGCGGTAGCCATAAAGATGTTCCAGCCTTCGGCGTATTCACGTACCGGCAGGATCGCGGTGATACGTTCGTTCGCTTCCAGCGGCAGCAGGTTGACGATAGGACGTCCACGTGCGCCACGGCTCGCTTCAGGCAGCTGATAGACTTTCATCCAGTACAGACGGCCCCGGCTGGAGAAGCAGAGGATGGTGTCATGGGTGTTAGCCACCAGCAGGCGATCGATAAAGTCTTCTTCTTTAATACGTGCCGCAGATTTGCCTTTCCCACCACGACGCTGAGCTTCGTAATCGGTCAGAGGCTGATACTTCACGTAGCCCTGATGAGACAGGGTCACCACAACGTCTTCCTGGTTGATCAGGTCTTCGATGTTGATGTCTGCTGTGTTAGCCGTGATTTCAGTGCGACGCTTGTCACCGAACTGATCGCGGATCAGTTCCAGTTCTTCGCGGATCACTTCCATCAGGCGGTCGGCATTTTCCAGAATGAAGATCAGTTCTGCAATCTGCGCCAGCAGCTCTTTGTACTCATCCAGCAGTTTTTCATGCTCAAGACCGGTCAGTTTCTGCAGACGCAGATCCAGAATTGCCTGTGCCTGCTGCTCGGTCAGGTAATATTGACCGTCGCGAATACCGAACTCATCTTCCAGCCACTCAGGACGCGCAGCGTTATCACCGGCGCGTTCCAGCATGGCAGAGACGTTGCCCAGCTCCCACGCACGTGCAACCAGGCCCGCTTTCGCTTCTGCCGGGTTTGCCGCGTGGCGAATCAGTTCGATAATCGGATCGATGTTTGCCAGAGCAATCGCCAGCGCTTCCAGGATATGGGCACGGTCACGGGCTTTACGCAGCTCAAAGATGGTACGGCGCGTAACCACTTCGCGGCGGTGACGCACGAAGGCTTCAAGAATATCCTTCAGCGGCATAATTTTTGGCTGTCCCTGATGCAGGGCAACCATATTGATACCAAACGAGGTTTGCAGCTGAGTGAGTGAATAGAGGTTATTCAGCACCACTTCGCCAACCGCATCGCGTTTGATCTCAATCACAATGCGCATGCCGTCTTTATCAGACTCATCGCGCAGGGCGCTGATCCCTTCCAGACGCTTCTCTTTCACCAGTTCAGCCATTTTCTCAATCAGGCGAGCTTTGTTCACCTGATAGGGAATTTCATGAATGATGATGGTTTCGCGGCCGGTTTTGGCATCCACTTCGACTTCGCCACGCGCACGGATATAAATCTTTCCGCGACCGGTACGATAGGCCTCTTCAATTCCACGGCGACCGTTGATGATGGCGGCAGTCGGGAAGTCTGGCCCCGGAATGTGCTCCATCAGCCCTTCGATGCTGATGTTCTCATCTTCGATATAGGCCAGGCAGCCGTTGATCACTTCCGTCAGGTTATGCGGAGGAATATTGGTTGCCATTCCCACGGCGATACCCGACGATCCGTTAACCAGCAGGTTAGGGATTTTAGTCGGCATAACTTCCGGGATCTGCTCGGTGCCGTCGTAGTTCGGCACAAAATCAACGGTCTCTTTTTCAAGATCCGACAGCAGTTCATGGGCAATCTTAGACATGCGCACTTCGGTGTAACGCATGGCGGCAGCGGAGTCGCCATCAACGGAACCGAAGTTACCCTGACCATCCACCAGCATATAGCGCAGCGAGAAAGGCTGGGCCATACGGACGATGGTGTCATACACGGCGGTGTCACCGTGAGGGTGGTATTTACCGATAACGTCGCCGACTACACGGGCAGACTTTTTATAAGGTTTATTCCAGTCGTTGCCCAACACGTTCATGGCGTAGAGCACCCGACGGTGTACAGGCTTAAGGCCATCGCGAACATCTGGCAATGCGCGGCCAACGATGACCGACATGGCATAATCGAGATAAGAGTTCTTTAACTCTTCTTCAATATTGACCGGTGTGATTTCTCTTGCAAGATCGCTCATGGAGCCGCTATCCCTCTACGTTATACCCGGATTCAAAGGTGCGAAAGTATATCACCTTTAGGCCAGGTGGTGAATGGAAAGCGTCTTTTTGGCTGCTTTAATCCGCCTCCGCCAGGTGGAACGCCGGGTGCTGCACATTCCTCTGAGGAAACAGGTATACTGCCTGCAAACTTTTAGCGAGGGAGAGACCTGTGAAGGCTGAGCAAAACGCCACCACGGCTAACGTGGATCATAAAGAAATTGCCAAATTTGAAGCGGTCGCATCCCGCTGGTGGGATCTGGAAGGCGAATTTAAGCCTCTGCACCGCATCAATCCACTGCGCCTGGGGTACATTGCCCAGCACAGCGATGGCCTGTTTGGTAAGAAAGTGCTGGACGTCGGCTGCGGCGGCGGCATTCTGGCGGAGAGCATGGCGCGTGAAGGGGCCAACGTTACCGGTCTGGACATGGGCGCAGAACCGCTGGAGATTGCCCGCCTGCACGCGCTGGAAAGCGGTGTAAAAGTGGATTACGTGCAGCAGACCGTGGAAGAACATGCTGAGCAGTTTGCCGGCCAGTATGATGTGGTGACCTGTATGGAGATGCTGGAGCACGTGCCGGACCCCCGCTCTGTGGTGCACGCCTGTGCGAAGCTGGTGAAACCAGGCGGTGAAGTGTTCTTCTCAACCCTGAACCGTAACAGCAAATCCTGGCTGATGGCGATTATAGGTGCGGAGTATGTGCTGCGCATGGTGCCGCGTGGCACCCATGATATTAAGAAATTTATTCGCCCGGCTGAATTGCTGAACTGGGTTGATGAAACCCCGCTGCGTGAACGCCATATGATTGGTCTGCACTACAATCCGCTGACCAACAGTTTCAAGCTCGCGCCGGGCGTGGATGTTAATTACATGGTGCATACCCACTCGCTGGCAGAGTAATTCTGCCACCAGCCTGACGGAGAGGCAGAACGTTTCCGCTGTTCTGCCTCTCCGTTTCTCAAAGCCTGTTTTGAGTCACCCGCCTGTAACAAAAATCCCTTAGTTTAGCGTCGCCGTCATAGCGTTTTCCTCTTAGACAGAGCGGTCCAATATCGGCAGGATAACTCCCGGCGCAAAAATCCCCCCGATTTGTGCTGGCCTTAAGCGACGATAACCCGCCGCTTCAGGCCTTTTTTTGCGCAAAAAAAGGGGCGTTTTTTGGCGTCGAACAAGAATCCCGCGCTTAAGAAAATTTCAAAAAAAAATCTTAATGAGTTGACATGGCTGCGGGGCCTTGAGAAACGCGGACTTAGGAAAAATGCCAGCCCCGGTTCAGTAAATCGAAGTGAAAATCAAGCCTTGTTAAGCGCTGAGAAATTACTAGAATACTCATCATATTGTTACCCAAACTTCTTTTACCCCCTATATATAGTGTTTATCCACAGAGTTACTCACATTCGTGAGATCTGTGTATAAGCGGGGGATATGTTTGTTTTTTCCCTCACGGACAGGATATTACGCGACATGAATCAGAGCCTGCTTGTCACCAAACGCGATGGCCGCACCGAACGCATTAACCTCGATAAAATCCACCGCGTGCTGGACTGGGCTGCAGAAGGTCTGCAAAACGTCTCTGTCTCTCAGGTAGAGCTTCGTTCACATATTCAGTTTTACGAAGGCATCAGAACCTCTGATATTCATGAAACCGTAATCAAATCCGCCGCTGACCTGATCTCCCGCGACGCGCCTGATTATCAGTACATGGCCGCCCGCCTGGCGATCTTCCACCTGCGTAAAAAAGCCTATGGCCAGTTCGAGCCGCCGAAGCTTTACGATCAGGTGAAGCGCATGGTTGATATGGGCAAGTACGACAGCCACCTGCTGGAAGACTACAGTGCCGAAGAGTTTGAGCAGATGGACGGCTTTATCGATCACTGGCGTGATATGAACTTCTCCTATGCTGCCGTGAAGCAACTGGAAGGCAAATATCTGGCGCAGAACCGCGTCACCGGTGATATTTATGAAAGCGCACAGTTCCTCTATATCCTGGTAGCCGCCTGCCTGTTCTCTGGTTATCCGCGTGAGACTCGCCTCGACTACGTAAAGCGTTTCTACGATGCGATCTCCACCTTCAAGATTTCACTGCCTACGCCAATCATGTCTGGCGTACGTACGCCAACCCGTCAGTTCAGCTCCTGCGTGCTGATCGAATGTGGCGACAGCCTGGATTCCATCAACGCCACCTCCAGCGCCATTGTGAAATACGTCTCCCAGCGTGCCGGTATCGGCATCAACGCTGGCCGCATTCGTGCGCTGGGCAGCCCAATCCGTGGCGGTGAAGCTTTCCACACCGGCTGTATCCCGTTCTACAAGCATTTCCAGACGGCGGTTAAATCCTGTTCTCAGGGCGGCGTACGTGGCGGTGCGGCCACGCTGTTCTACCCAATGTGGCATCTGGAAGTTGAAAGCCTGCTGGTTCTGAAAAACAACCGTGGCGTGGAAGGCAACCGTGTCCGCCATATGGATTACGGCGTGCAGATCAACAAACTGATGTACCAGCGTCTGTTGAAAGGCCAGGAGATTACCCTGTTCAGCCCGTCTGACGTGCCGGGCCTGTACGACGCATTCTTTGCCGATCAGGAAGAATTTGAGCGCCTGTACACCAAATACGAACAGGACGACAGCATCCGCAAACAGCGTGTGAAAGCGGTCGATCTCTTCTCTCTGATGATGCAGGAACGTGCTTCTACCGGCCGCATCTACATTCAGAACGTCGATCACTGCAACACCCACAGCCCGTTTGACCCGACCATCGCTCCGGTTCGCCAGTCCAACCTCTGCCTGGAGATTGCGCTGCCCACCAAACCGATGATGGATGTCAACGATGAGAACGGCGAAATTGCCCTGTGTACGCTCTCTGCGTTCAACCTGGGTGCGATTAACAGTCTGGATGAGCTGGAAGAGCTGGCGACCCTGGCCGTCCGCGCGCTGGATGCCCTGCTGGATTATCAGGATTACCCAATCCCTGCCGCTCAACGTGGCGCGATGGGCCGCCGTACTCTGGGTATAGGCGTAATCAACTTCGCTTACTATCTGGCGAAGCATGGCGTTCGTTACTCTGATGGCAGCGCCAACAACCTGACGCACAGAACCTTCGAGGCTATCCAGTTCTACCTGCTGAAAGCCTCTAACGAGTTGGCTAAAGAGCAAGGCGCCTGCGCCTGGTTCAACGAAACCACCTATGCACAGGGTATTCTGCCGATCGACACCTACAAGAAAGATTTGGATGCGATCAGCAACGAGCCGCTGCACCTGGACTGGGAAATGCTGCGTGAGCAGATCAAAACCCACGGCCTGCGTAACTCCACGCTCTCTGCCCTGATGCCGTCAGAAACCTCTTCGCAGATTTCCAACGCCACCAACGGTATTGAACCGCCGCGCGGCCATATCAGTATCAAGGCTTCCAAAGACGGCATCCTGCGTCAGGTCGTGCCAGAGTATGAGCGCCTGAAAGATAGCTACGAGCTGCTGTGGGATATGCCAAACAACGACGGCTATCTGCAGCTGGTAGGGTTGATGCAGAAATTTATCGACCAGGCTATTTCGTCCAACACCAACTACGATCCAACGCGTTTCGCTAATGGTCGTGTGCCGATGAAGCAGCTGCTTAAAGACCTGCTGACCGCATACAAGTTTGGCGTTAAAACGCTGTACTACCAGAACACCCGTGACGGTGCGGAAGACACGCAGGAAGACCTGGTGCCCTCCATTCAGGATGACGGCTGCGAAAGTGGTGCCTGCAAGATTTAATATTTGCAACACCGGCGCGCGCGCCGACAGCTTATCTGATTGAGCTGCCGGGGCGCGCCAGCTGCTTTTCTGCAACGCGAATTATTCCGGGTTTACAGGTCACTGAGCACGCTCGGTGCCCCCCACTTTCTGTCCTGTCCCGGCTTATGGCCGGGCCTCACTGGATGATTATTCATGGCTTACACCACGTTCTCGCAAAATAAAAACAATCAGCTGGATGAACCGATGTTTTTCGGCCAGCCGGTTAACGTCGCCCGCTTCGATCAGCAGAAATATGAGATCTTTGAAAAGCTGATCGAAAAGCAGCTCTCCTTCTTCTGGCGTCCGGAAGAGGTGGACGTTTCACGCGACCGTATCGATTACCAGGGTCTGCCGGACCACGAAAAGCACATTTTTATCAGCAACCTGAAATATCAGACGCTGCTGGATTCCATTCAGGGCCGTAGCCCGAATGTGGCGCTGCTGCCGCTGATCTCCATCCCTGAGCTGGAAACCTGGATTGAAACCTGGGCGTTCTCTGAGACTATTCACTCCCGCTCCTACACCCATATCATCCGTAATATCGTTAACGATCCGGCGATCGTGTTTGACGATATCGTGACCAACGAACAGATCCTGTCCCGTGCCAAAGATATCTCCGGTTACTACGACGATCTGATCGAAATGACCAACTACTGGCATCTGCTGGGTGAAGGCACCCATGAGGTTAACGGCAAAAGCATCACCGTGAACCTGCGTGCGCTGAAGAAGCAGCTCTATATCTGCCTGATGAGCGTAAACGCCCTGGAAGCCATTCGCTTCTACGTCAGTTTCGCCTGCTCTTTCGCCTTTGCCGAGCGTGAGCTGATGGAAGGTAATGCGAAAATCATCAAGCTGATCGCCCGCGATGAAGCCCTGCACCTGACCGGTACTCAGCATATGCTGAACCTGCTGCGCAGCGGTGAGGACGATCCTGAAATGGCAGAGATTGCCCTTGAGAGCCGTCAGGAGTGTTATGACCTGTTTGTGCTGGCCGCTCAACAGGAAAAAGAGTGGGCAGAATATCTGTTCCGTGACGGCTCCATGATCGGCCTTAACAAAGACATTCTTTGCCAGTATATCGAGTACATCACCAACATCCGTATGCATGCCGTTGGCCTGGAGCTGCCGTTCAAGACCCGTTCAAACCCAATTCCGTGGATTAACTCCTGGCTGGTGTCTGATAACGTGCAGGTGGCTCCTCAGGAAGTGGAAGTCAGCTCCTATCTGGTGGGTCAGATTGACTCAGAAGTGGGTGAAAACGATTTCGACGACTTCCAGCTGTAAGATGGCCGGTTCGATCATTCTGCTGCGGGCATCTGGCACGCAGCTTCACTGCCATAACGAACATCCTTCGTTACTGCACGCGCTGGAGGCCCATCAGGTCTGCGTGGAGTATCAGTGTCGGGAAGGCTACTGCGGCTCCTGCCGCACCCGGTTACTGAAAGGTGAGGTGAGCTATACCGCCAAACCGCTGGCTTTCGTGCAGGAAGATGAAATTTTGCCCTGCTGCTGCAAGGCCAGTGGCGATATCGAACTGGAGATGTAAGGCGGAACACAGCCTGGGGTTCGCGCCAGACATCGATGAAAAAAGGGCAGAAAATTTCTGCCCTTTTTGCTGTCAGCCTTTAAGCGTTTCAACCACATCGATCCAGCCATGACCGGTCGACACGTCCATGCCGTTCAGCCAGCGACGCAGCATATTCAGCGCCATCATTGCCACCACATCCTGGCGGGATTTGAGGCCGTGGCGGTTGATATTGAACTTCACCTTCTGCCCCCAGGTGCCCTCAGGCGTGTGCAACGCAAAGCCAAGATGCTCATCCTGCAGTCCGCCAACAATCAGCACCAGCGAAGCGGAAGCGTCACCAGCCAGCCGTTTACTGCGCTCCATCAGCGCCGTTAACGACTCCTGCTGCGAGGGCAGAACGTTTCCGGCAGCCAGCGGCGCGTCAACTGAAGTGAGCTGCCATTGCAGCAGCCCACCGGTGAACTGTTCACTCACTGCCAGCGTATACCCCTGCTCTTTTAACCGCCGTGCAATCTGGTCGGGCAGCCCTTCCGTGCCTTCAAAAATGGTGCTTTCACCCGCGATGTCGCGAACCTGTTGCCAGAATTGTTCCATTTCCGCCAGCTTGGAAGCCGGGCCGTTGAGTTTGAGTTCAATGATTGGCATAGAGGCGCGATAGCCCATCACCACGCCTTCAGGCAGAGGCAGGGGCTCAATTTCTGCGGCAAGGTCGCTCTCTCCGCGCCCAAAGGTGGTCATCCGCAGGACGACTGGCGGTTCGGGCAGGTCAAAGCGGGCTTTCAGCCGCGGCAGGATCTGCTGTTCCACCATCACTTTGTACTCGGATGGCACGCCAGGCGTGAAGAAAATCCAGCAGCGGTTCAACTGCATCGCAAACCCACAGGCGGTGCCCACCGGATTATCCAGCATCTCGGCACCGGCCGGAATTTCAGCCTGTTTGCGGTTACTGTCAGCCATTTTACGGCCTCTGCTGGCAAAGAAGGCTTCCATCTTCGCCAGCCACTCCGGCTGCATCTCCAGTTTTACGCCAGCGGCTTTCGCAGCAGCCAGCGCGCTGAGGTCATCACTGGTTGGCCCCAGGCCGCCGTTGACGATCAGCACATCGGCCACTTTACTGCGCTCGGTCAGTACGGTAATCAGCTGATCAATATTGTCCCCTACCGTCTGGCGGCTGGTCATCGGCAGGCCATGCTGGAACAGCACCCCGGCCAGCCAGGCCGCATTGGTATCCACAATCTGACCGTGCAGCACTTCATCGCCAGTTGCGAGCATCTCCACTCTTATCATTTTTTTCTCCGGTTCGGCAGCGTGGATTAACTGTATGAAGAGAGCCTGAGAAAAACAATGTCGTTTTAAGTTTTGTTTCAAAGGAGCAAGGGTTTATCCCTCTTTGCTTTGCCGCTGTTCTGCCACCCACTCCGTTAACCGGTGACGGGAAACTTTAATGCCACCGCTGTCAATATCCGGCAACAGATACCAGCCCACGGGCCGCTGAAATCCCGCCAGCTTCTCCCTGGCCCATTCAGCCAGCGCCACCAGCGAAAGCTCTGTTTTCAGCTTAACCAGCGCCACCGGCCGGTGACCATACTCTTCATCCTCAGCCGGAATGATAAAGGCCTGCGCCACATCGGGATGGGTCAGCAGTATGGCTTCAACCTGTTCGGGCTGGACCCCCTCTCCCCCGGAGAAGAACTGATTATCCAGCCTGCCGGTCAGCGCTAACTCATCCTGCATCCAGCAACCTCCATCCCGCGTGGTAAACCAGCCCCGATCCACGGCTAAGGGTAACAGCTCGCCCTGTTGCCAGTACCCACTGGCTAGCGCCTCTGATTTCAACTGCACCTCCCCCGCCCTCAGCCGGATTTGATGACCTGCCAGCGCCTGCCCCACTCCCGGACGGCTATCGGCCCTTTTGGCGGCGACGGTGGACGCCGTTTCCGTCATGCCATAACCACACCAGCAGGCGATCCCCTGCTTCTCTGCCTCTCTGGTTAAGGGTTCCGGGATTGCCGTGCCACCAAGAAGGATATTTTGCAGGCGCAGAGGCAACCGGGGTTGCTGTAATAAACGCCATAACTGCGTCGGAACCAGCGAGGCAAAAGAGCAGTTTTCCAGCGCCTGATGCAGGGGCAGATCGCCAGGGATCGCCAGACCTGCGCCTGCGGATAACCACCGCCAGAGTATCCCCTGTCCCGACACGTGAAAAAGCGGCAGCGAAAGCAGCCAGCAGTCGTCAGCGGTGAACTGCATCTTCTCCATAACCCCTCTGGCACTGGCCAGATGCGCCCTGAAGCTGTGGGCAGCCGCTTTAGGCAGCCCGCCCGAACCGGAGGTCAGCGTTAAGGTGGCGATGGCTTCGGGTTCCCACTCATGACGGATAAGCCCCGACAGGGGCTGAAGCGCCAGTGCAGTAAATCCAGGTATGGGCTCGCCTGACAGCGTCAGGACGTAATCAATATTCAACCGGGGGAGCAGCGCTTGGTTTTGCTCCACAGGAAGCTGAGGATTAAGGGGCAGCAGCCTGCCGCCGCACTGCAGCAGCGCCAGATAAGCGATCACCGCCTGTTCGCTGTTACGGGCTTTGAGCACCACGCCGCTGCCAGGATGAACGCCCTGGCAGGAAAACCCCGAGGCAAGGGATTCAACCTTTTGCGCCAGCCGGAACCAGCTCAGCCGCTGCTTACCGGCCACTAAAGCCTGCCGGTCAGGCGTTATTTTCGCCCAGTGCCGCCACGGCCAGTCGCTTAACATGACCATAAGATCTCCTCAGAGAGCAGGCGCAACTCCTCTCCGGCTTCATTCTCTGGTGCCGGAGTCAGTAGCCGGGTGAAAGCGCGCATTACTGCGACCATAAGATCGCCAGTTTGTCAGTCTGGATCAGCGGCAGAGTGCATTGCGGCCAGCTTCGCACCAGCTGGTGCGACATCAACTCCAGCGTATCCAGCCCCGGCGTCATGCCAGGCGTTAACCAGTGAGCGAGCCGTGCCAGCTGGCTCAGGCCAAGGCTGGACTCCAGAGAAGAGCTGATAACCACGCTCAGCCCTGCGCGCTCGGCCTGAGCAATAAGTTGCCGAACGTTGGTCAGGCTGCCGATCAGCGTGGGTTTGATCACGATGGCAGTGAGATGGGGTTCTGCCAGGGGCTGAAAGCCGGGCTCGCGCGTGCTTTCATCCCAGCCGAGGGCAATGCCGGTTTCGCGGGCAAAAGTGCGTGAGTCCTGCTGGCTGCGGCAGGGTTCTTCCAGAAAAGCGATGCGGGGACGTAGTCCGACCGGGACAAAGCGGGCAAAATTCAGCGCTTTTTCCAGGCTCCACTGACGGTTTGCATCCAGCCGGAGGGTGAGGTCTGGTAGTGCTTCCAGCAGCAGATTCACCATCATGCCGTCGCGTACTGGCTCATACAGACCGACCTTCATTTTTGCCAGCGGCCTTGCCTGCTGCTGTAGTAACGCGAACAAGCTATCCGGATCGCCTTTACAGAGGATCGCACTGTTGTAGTTGCCCTCTTCAGGCAGTTCTCCCTTAAGCTCCGTCAGGGCACAGCTCAGGCCAAAGGCCACTGAAGGTAAATCACACTCAGCGGGCGTTATGCCAGAGCACCAGAGCTGTAACCAGCGCTGCGCTGCCGCCTGAGCCTCTGCCAGACTTTCCGCGCTGAAACCCGGCAGGGGCGAGATTTCTCCCCACCCTTGCCGGCCGTTTTGCCTAAGCCTGACCAGCAGCCCGCTGCGGGTTTTTATGCGCCTGTCCCGCAGCACCACACCCGCTTCCAGCGGCAACTCCCAGCGAAAAATCGTGGCATGACGCATCATGGATTTCGCCTGAATTTGCTGAAATCGGGCTGACGTTTCTGATTAAAAGCGTTGCGCCCCTCCTGCCCCTCTTCGGTCATATAAAACAGCATGGTGGCATTGCCCGCCAGCTCCTGCAGCCCAGCCTGACCGTCGCAGTCTGCGTTCAGCGCGGCCTTCAGGCAGCGCAGCGCCATCGGGCTGTTTTGCAACATCTCACGGCACCAGCGCACCGTCTCTTTTTCCAGATCTGCCAGGGGCACTACGGTATTCACCAGACCCATCTCCAGCGCCTGACGGGCGTTGTACATCCGGCAGAGGAACCAGATCTCCCGGGCCTTTTTCTGCCCGACTATTCTCGCCATGTAGGCTGCTCCCCAGCCACCATCGAAAGAGCCGACTTTCGGCCCGGTCTGACCAAACTGCGCGTTATCTGCGGCTATCGTCAGGTCGCAAAGCAGATGCAGCACATGGCCGCCGCCCACAGCATAGCCTGCCACCATCGCCACCACGGGTTTCGGACAGGTACGAATCTGCCGTTGAAAATCCAGCACGTTGAGGTGATGCACCCCGGACTCATCCTGATAGCCGCCGTAGTCGCCCCGTACTTTCTGATCGCCCCCGGCGCAAAAAGCTTCATGACCTTCGCCGGTCAGCACTATCACCCCAACCTGCTCATCATGACGCGCATCATTCAGGGCGATCAGCATCTCTTTTACCGTCTGTGGCCGGAAGGCGTTGCGAACTTCCGGCCGGTTCAGGGTGATTTTTGCAATGCCATCACCGGTTTTATGGTAGCGAATATCACTGAAGGGGTGACCTGAGTCCTGCCAGTCTGCCGGGGCAGAAAGCAGCTGTTCATCGGGATAGATCATTTTAACTCCTGAGAAGTAAGCCGTTGCGCCAGCCTGTCGGCAAAAACGGCGGGATTAGCACGGTGGGCGTTATGTCCCGCTGAAGGGATTAGCACGCAGGGAAGTGAGGCCTGAGCTGCCAGCCGCTGAAATTTGCTGTCCCACTCGCCGCAGAAATAGTGCAACGGGACCCGCAGCTGATGCAGCTCCGGCAGCAGCCAGGGTTGTCTGCCAAGCGAAGTGGCAAGCAGCATATCGGCCAGGGCAGCGCGATGATTATGCAAACGCAGCCGGATCAGCCCGACACGCTGTGAAGCGGTGAGATCGCTGAAAACCGGCTGCTGATACCAGGCCGCAAGCGTTGATTGCAGAGGATGATGACGAAAACGGCTGGCCCAGCGCCCATCATGGGCAAGACGACGGGTCCGTTGTTCTGCCAGTGCAAGGCCGTAATGCCCACCCTCAACAACCAACCCCATCAGTCCGGGCAGCGCATGACGGCAGGCGTGGTACAAAGCCACGCGGCCACCCAGTGAATAGCCGATCAGCCAGTAACGCTGCACGCGATGGACGCGTAATGTCGCATTCAGACTCGCGGAGAGGGCATCAAACCCCGTGGTCGGCTGCGCCTGGGAGCCGCCATGTCCGGGAAGATCGACGCTGAGCTGCGGCCAGTCTGAAAATGCCGCCTGAACAGGCAACCAGTCGGCATTGCTGCCAAGAAAACCATGCAGCCAGACCAGCACCGGTTTACGACTGTGATGATTGCCCTGCCAGCAGGCATGCAGGATCATGCATCACCTGCTTTTACTGCCATTAAACGGTGTGCACCCTCATCCCCTGCCTGGGCCGCTACCAGGCTGCGCGCGCCCTCATCTTCTGAAACCTGGAGTTCAATCAGGGTTACGCCACCCCGCCAGCCGAGCTCAATGGCATCCGTCAGCGCCTGCCAGCGTGTTGGCCGTTGAAACTTCAGCCCGAACAGCTCAGCGGCGGCGGCAAAGTCCACCCTTTGCGGCATCGCAAAATAGCGCTCTCTTTCGGCTTCTGGCGTCGGCAGCATTGAAAAGATCTGGCCGCCGTTATTGTTTACCACAATGATCACCACCGGCGCGGCCGACGACTGAAACAGTGCCAGACTGTTCACATCGTAAAGGGCAGAGATATCCCCCAGCACCACCAGCAGAGGCGTGGCAAGACCGCGCTGTACGCCAGCCGCCGTGGCAATCAGGCCATCAATTCCGCTGGCTCCCCGGTTGGCAAACACCGGATACCCGGCAGGAAGTTGAGCGAAGGCATCCACCAGACGAATGGTGAGGCTGTTGCCAAGGAACAGCGCGCCTGATGCGGGCAGGAAGCCGGGCAGATGCCGGGCCAGAGTCACTTCGCTCAATACAGGCTGCTGTTGTGATGAGGAATGTGCCCCGGGGGCTTCACTTAACGCCGGTAGCTGCCCCCTGAAAGCTCCCCCTGAGGTTGGTAGCTGGTCTGGTAAAGAATGTGCCCGGGCTGCTGAAGCGGCATTGATCCCGGCCACCAGCGTTCTGAGCGCAGGGCACCAGTCAGTCCGGACTTGAGCCGGATGCGCTGCCAGCCAGGGGAGGATTTCGGCCAGGATACGGCAACCGCGATGCTGTGCCGGGTCGCGCCTTTGTGGCATAGGTTCAATCAGCCAGAAGGTTTCGGGCTGACAGGCTGCCAGCCAGGCGGAGAGAGGCTTGCCGGTGAGATGGCTGCCAAACTGCACCACAATTTCCACAGAGAAAAGTAACGCAAGGGTGCGGGGATCCTGCAACCAGAGCGTGGCTGAAGGCAGTGGCTGACCGCAGTGCGACTGCACGTCTCCTATCAACGGCCAGCCCAGTTCACTGGCCCATCGGGCAACTGCCACGCCCTCCTCTGCGGTGATTTTCCCGGCAACCACCACGCCACGCCTTTGCCGCCAGCGGGACCATTCAGGATGCAGCGGCGTTGCCCTCTCAGCCATCTGTTGCAGCCAGGGCTGGCTATCCTGCCACCAGCTCCCCAGTGCCGCATGCCAGGCCTGAAATGCAGCCGGATCGCCGCCGTAAAGCGGTTCAGCAAAAGGACAATTAATCTGTACCGCACCGGATTCATTCTGCGCCAGCAGCGAATCAATCGCCGAAACCAGCCAGCGGGCAGAAATATCCGCGGTGGGCCGGGGAAGCGAAAGCGACATGGCATGGCTGGCAAACACCCCTTGTTGATCGATGGCCTGATTGGCTCCGCAGTCAATCAATTCAGCTGGCCGGTCTGCACTGAGGATAATCAGGCGTTCTCCGGTCAGCCGGGCTTCAATCACCGCAGGATAAAGATTGGCTACTGCCGTGCCGGAAGTGACGATAATGGCTACGGGCTGGCCGGTGGATTTGGCTAATCCCAGCGCCAGATGTCCCAGGCCCCGCTCATCAAAGTGGGTATGGCAAATCAGCCGGGGATGGCTGGCGGCAGCCAGCGTCAGGGGAGCAGAACGTGAACCGGGAGCAATGCAGATATGCGCTACCCGGTGGCGGGTTAACGCTTCAACAACAACCCCTGCCCAGCGACGGTTAAAGGTACTTTGTGACATAACCCACTCCTGATCAAAGCAGGTAGCAGTATAAAAGAGGCAAAAAAACCTCAACTTGATTTGGGGCAGGATCCGTTCGCTATTTCGACCGCTAACAGGCTCGCCAGCCCCGACGCTTTCTGATTGATCTCCTGCCACTCCAGCGAAGCTTCAGAGCCGGACACAATCCCCGCACCGGCATACAAACGCACGCTGTTGCCGCTGACCAGCGCAGAACGCAACGCCACAGTAAATTCACTTTCGCTGGCAGAAAGCCAGCCAACCGAACCGGCATACCACTCCCGTGAGAAAACGTCGTGTTGTTCAATAAACTTCAGGGCAGGCTCGCGGGGTAGCCCGGCGACGGCAGCCGTGGGCTGTAACCGTTGCAGCAAGGGGATGTCATGCGGCTGATGAAGCCGGGCTGCGATAGTCCGACGCAGATGCTGGACCTTACGCAGTGCCAGAATGCTGACCGGTGCAACGTCCAGTTCGCTGGTAACGGCTTGCAGGCGCTGGCAAATATCCTCCACCACCAGGGCGTTTTCGTGCAGATTTTTCCCGTCGTTCAGCAAAGCCTCAGCCATTTTCCTGGCCTGTTGCGGGCTGTCAGCGTTGGCGCAGGTGCCCGCCAGCGCTTCACTGCTCAGTGCCAGAGCGTGACGATGATAAAGCCGTTCCGGGCTGGAGCCGAGAAACGCCTGCTCCGCACTAAAAGCCAGCAGAAAATGATAACAGCGGTGATTGACCTTGTGGCTGGCAGCGAGCAGCGAAACAGCAGAGAGCGCCTGCCGGAAGCGTAGGTCGGTGGCGCGGGCCAGTACCACTTTCTCCAGGCCGCCCTGATCGATGCTCTGCAGCGCGGCTTCAACCTGCCGGGCCCAGCCCTGTTTATCGGGATAGTGCTGACAGTGCGTCAGATGCTGTGGAAGCGCAGGCAGCGCTGTCACAGGACGCAGTTGCGCCAATAAATCCAGCGCCTTCCGGGCTTCATCCTGTAACCCGCCCCAGAGGAAAATGCTCAGGGTATTGCCGCGCCACAGCAGCCTGGGCAAAAATAGCCAGCTCTTATCCAGCGCAAAGGCGTTTGCCCCCACCAGGCAAGCTTCTTCAGGTAACTGTTGCAGCAGCACCTCTGCCTCCGGCAGCGTTTCAGCGCGGCGAACTTCGCCAATCGCCATCAGCTGCGGCTCGCCTTCGCGCTGTTGCCAGTAAAACTGCGGCCAGAGGGTTTGTGAGGCCAGCCATTGCAACCCGTCAACTTCGCCCACAATCGACGCGGTGAGGTGCAAAAAACCGGTTTGGCGGCGGGTGACAGCAAGGAGCTGCTGTTGCAAATGTTGCAGGGCAGAACTGAGAGCCATTGAGCATTCCAGACAAATCAACGTCGTCACAGTGTACCTGGCTGGTGGGCCGGGCCTTTTGATCTGAACCGCTCTCCAGTCCTGCCAGGCAGAAAGCAAAACGGGCGCCCCGAAGGACGCCCGTTATTTTTGCCTGATAACGCTATCTTAACGACGCGCCAGCAGCAAACCTACAACCAGCCCCAGGGTGGCGCCAACGCCAATTCCCTGCCACGGCTTTTCGTGCACATATTCATCGGCACGATCTACAGCTTGTTTCGCACGAACGTAATAGGTGTCTGAAGCGTTGCTGACGCGTGATTTTACGTCATTAAGCGACTCTTCAGCTCTGGCTTTCAGCTCGACATACTTCTGGTCAGCCGGATCGCCGGAAGACTTAAGAACATCTTCCAGAGTTTTAGTCAGCAGGGCCAGGTCGTCGTCCAGGCGATTCTCTTCAGGTGCAATCGTTGTAGCCATAACATCTCCTTGTGCGAATAAAGTTATCAACTAACTATAGACACTTTTTTTGAGCCTGCCTGATAACCCTTCCAGGAATTGGCTGATTATGAACAACGCAGAAGGCTCTGAAAAGCGTGCTCTTTCCAGGAAAACGCTGCTTTTGTTAGATTATTCTGATAAATTTTTTGCTGACTGAATCTTTGACCTTACGGGCTGTCGTAACCCCCTGTGACCTGTTCACATCCGGGTAAGGCATGGCTGTGAGCGTGCACTCACACGACAGTCTCTACAAACACCGTTCAGCAATGGGAATGATTTCTGGCATGAATCGAAGAATGTTTATGAAAGCGTCCATGGCTTTCGCTACGGTAAGCGGGATGTCCGGCTTATCTTCGTTATTCGCGCAGGCTGCCTGGGCTGATACCGATATCGCTGATGGCTCCGCAAAGCGCTTTGATTTTGGTGTGCTGAAGCAGATGGCCGCCGATCTGGCGAAAAAACCTTACGGTGGCGCGCCAGCTCCGCTGCCAGAAACGCTGGCGACAATGACGCCGCAGGCCTATAACGAAATTCAGTACGACGCCAATCACTCGCTGTGGAATGACATTCCTGACCGCGAGCTTGACGTGCAGTTCTTCCACGTGGGAATGGGCTTTAAGCGCCGTCTGCGGATGTTCTCCGTTGACGCAGCAAGCCGTGAAGCGCGTGAAATTCACTTCCGTCCGGAGTTGTTTAACTATAACAACGCTAACGTGGACACTAAGCAGCTGGAAGGCAAAACCGATCTGGGCTTTGCAGGTTTCCGCGCGTTCAAAAAACCCGAGCTGGCCAGCAAGGATATCGTCTCCTTCCTGGGCGCGAGCTATTTCCGTGCGGTAGATGAAACTTACCAGTATGGCCTTTCGGCGCGCGGCGTGGCTGTCAATACCTTCAGCAGCGGTAAAGAAGAGTTCCCTGACTTCACCGCCTTCTGGTTCGAAACGCCAAAAGCGGACGACACCACCTTTACCGTCTATACCCTGCTGGATGGCGAGAGCTGCACCGGCGCATTTAAATTCACTGTTCACTGTGAAGATAAACGTGTGGTGATGGAGGTGGAAAACCACCTTTATGCGCGTAAAGATATCGACCAGCTTGGCATAGCCCCCATGACCACCATGTTCAGCTGCGGTAATAATGAACGCCGCATGTGCGACACCATTCACCCGCAGATCCACGACTCCGATCGCCTGGCGATGTGGACCGGCGTGGGCGAGTGGATTTGCCGCCCGCTGAATAATCCCCAGCGCCTGACCTATAACGCCTATAAGGATGAAAATCCTCGTGGCTTTGGCATGTTGCAGCTTAATCATGACTTCCAGGATTATCAGGATGTGATTGGCTGGTACAACAAGCGCCCGAGCCTGTGGGTGGAACCGGTAGGGAAATGGGGTAAAGGAGCTATCAATCTGATGGAAATCCCGACCACCGGTGAAACGCTGGATAACATCGTCTGTTTCTGGCGCCCCGAAGAGGCGATCAAAGCCGGTAGCGAACACAGCTTCAGCTACAAACTCTACTGGAGCGGCTTACCGCCGGTACGCAGCGGCTTGTCCCGCGTGAACGCAACCCGTACCGGTATGGGCGGCTTCCCGGAAGGCTGGGCACCGGGTGAACACTATCCGGATGTCTGGGCGCGCCGTTTCGCAGTGGACTTTGTGGGCGGCGATCTGAAAGCGGCTGCGCCGAAAGGCATTGAGCCGGTGATCACCACCACTTCCGGTACACTGAAGCAGGTGGAGATCCTCTACGTTGAACCGATTGACGGCTACCGCATTCTGTTTGACTGGTATCCGAACAGCGACTCCACGGAGCCGGTAAATCTGCGTCTGTTCCTGCGGACGAAAGATGAGACGCTGAGCGAAACCTGGCTTTATCAGTACTTCCCACCTGCGCCAGATAAGCGCAAATATGTCGATGACCGTCAGATGACCTCCGGTTAAGACCTGAGGGCGGGGAAACTATCCCCGCCCTTTTTTACAGGCTTACCACTCGCTTATCCTTCAGGCGGTGCTGCCTGTCACCGTAGTGACAATCTCCAGTACGCCATTAATGATGAACTGCACCCCCATACAGACCAGCAGAAACCCCATCAGCCGGGAGATTGCCTCAATTCCACTCTGCCCCAGCACCCGTACCAGCGCGCCGGAACTGCGCAGACAACCCCATAAAATCAAACCGATCGCCAGAAAGATAAGCGGCGGAGCCACCATAATGACCCAGGAGGGGAAAGCAACGGTGTTACGTAACGTAGAGGCCGAGCTGATAACCATCGCGATGGTACCGGGGCCAGCTGTACCCGGCATCGCCAGCGGTACAAAAGCGATACTGGTTTCAGGCTCCTGCGCCAGCGCCTGAGTTTTACTTTCCACCTCTGGGGCAGCGTGGCCTTTTTGCGGCGGGAAGAGCATGCGGAAGCCGATGAAAGAGACAATCAGGCCACCTGCAATCCTCAGTCCGGGAATCGAGATCCCAAAGGTGTTCATCACCCACTGTCCGGCATACCAGGCCACCATCAAAATGATGAAAACATAGATTGAGGCCATCATCGCTTCACGGTTGCGAACAGCGCTGCTCATCTGGCCACCAAGGCCCAAAAACAGCACTACGGTGGTCAGAGGATTGGCGAGCGGAAGCAGTACCACCAGCCCCAATCCTATCGCTTCAAACAATTCCAGCATCATTATTATCCTTTGCTAAGACAGAACCTGGTCACACAGGGGATATTCCCTGCAGGAGAACTCACTGGGCAAGCGTTTCCTTATTCATCGCTTCGCCTTTTCAGGCTGA
Source organism: Erwinia sp. E_sp_B01_1 (assembly GCF_036865545.1). Taxonomy (NCBI): domain Bacteria; kingdom Pseudomonadati; phylum Pseudomonadota; class Gammaproteobacteria; order Enterobacterales; family Erwiniaceae; genus Erwinia; species Erwinia sp. E_sp_B01_1. The sequence goes on from NZ_CP142208.1 coordinate 3,325,921, forward strand.
GGATCTTCGCCCGGCGGGGCTTGCAGAATCAGGGCATTACTTTTGCTGTTCAGGGTCTTAAGTACGGGTTGGAGTTCCCGCAATACCTGATCCAGTTTCTGCATATTGGCCACCAGCCTGATATAGGCAGGCGAGCCGGGTTGCAGGCCTTTTAAACTGCGGTTCAGCTCGCGTAACGTTTGCTGCGTCTCATCGGGCAATTTTTTCATCCCCGGACTGGCAATCAACTTGTTAACATTTTTCAACGTTACCTGCAATTCCCGTAGCGTGCGATGACTCTGTTTTAATGTCCCTGTGGCTTCGGTCAGCACCGGATTGAGCGGCAGGTCATTGATTTTATCCAGCACGGCGATGAGTTTTTGCTGAACCTGCCCCAGGCCACTGTTTAAAGTCGGAATAACTTCATACCCGGCGACCTGTAACGCGCCCTGATAAGGTTCCGCATTGTCATAAAAGTCCAGTTCCACATACAGCGATCCGGTAAGCAGGTTGCCGGTTTTCAGCGTCGCACGCAGGCCGCGCTTTATGGCTTCTTTCAAACGTTGTTCAACCTGAAAGCCCTGATTCATTCCACTGATAAAACGCTCGGGTTCAATATGTATCAGTACCGGAACGCGATAGTGCGTTTTCAGATCCTGGGGGACATCCGGCAGGAAGAAAGGCATCTTCGCTACTGTACCAAGGCGTATACCGCGAAACTCGACAGGCGCACCAGCCTGCAGGCCACGCACGGAGCTGGAGAAGAACAGCAGAAAATCGATATGGGCAGTATAAAGCGAATCCTGGATACTGCCCCGGTCATCAAACAGGCGATATTCCGCTCTGTTCACGGCTTTTTCGCCCGCCGTCCACCCCTCAGGGATGTCGAAACTCACCCCTCCGCTAAACAAGGTGGTCAGGGATCCCATTTCTACCCGCATCCCGGAAGCGGACATATCAACGGCTATGCCGCTCTCTTTCCAGAACCGGACATGGGTAGTGACCAACTGATCATAGGGAGCAGAGATAAATAGCTGATAGACCATCATACGTTTGTCTGTATCTAACAGACTGCTTTCAACCGTCCCGACGCGGTATCCTCTGAAAAGCACCGGATCGCCCGGACTTAGCTGCCCGGCTTTATTGCTTCCGAGGGTGATGCGGATACCTTTGGCGTTAGCCGCTGCCCGTGGTGGCGCATCTGACAACGTGTAGTGTTGCGGCTGTTTGCCCTGACTGCCGGGCTGCAAATTAATATAGGCGCCTGACAGCAGCGTGCCGAGTCCCGTAACCCCTTCACGCCCCACCTGCGGTTTCACCACCCAGAAAAGGGTATCCGCAAACAGCAGTTTTTCCATTCCCGTATTCAGCCGCGCTTTGATTTCGACATGATGAAGATCGTCGGTCAGCGTCGCACTCTCAATGTGCCCTATCTCAATACTGCGGCTTCTGATGGTGGTTTTGCCCGCCTGAATCCCCTCCGCGTTTTCCGTGATCAGAGTGACTTCCGGCCCCAGATGACTGAAGTGATAATATAAAATCCAGCCGCCAATCAGTAAAGTGACGACAGGAATGATCCACACCGGCGACCAGCGTTTGATTTCATCAACTGTGGCAATGCCATGATAATCTTTCGTCAAGGCATAACTCCTTAAGACTTCCGTCCTGAACCGGGTCTGAAGAATGAGAGAATGAAAAGTTACTGCTGCTATTTAAAAAACAGTGCCACGATTTAGAGCCACCTGAATAGAGGCAAGTCCCATTTCGGGAAACCTCAGTATAGTGTGACTTTTAAAAACAGGGTGTGAGCCTGTTTAAAGAGATAATTTTTATTTATCTGGCAGTACCATTCCCTATTTAATTATCATCCACAACTTCCCAGACATCTTTACAGGGTTAATTGCTGTAAATCTGGCTTGCGACTATATTCAAATTCAGGCTACTTATTTTATTCGAGGCGGGTATGTTCCTGGACTACTTTGCACTTGGGGTGCTGATATTTGTTTTTCTCGTGATTTTTTACGGGGTTATTATCCTTCATGACATTCCCTACCTTATCGCCAAATCGCGTAACCATCCTCATGCTGACGCCATTCATGTTGCCGGATGGGTGAGCCTGTTCACCCTGCACGTCATCTGGCCGTTTCTGTGGATCTGGGCGACCCTCTATCGTCCCGGCGTGGGTTGGGGGATGCAGAATGACCATGAGACTCTGCAACAGCTCAAGCAGCGTGTAACGGCACTGGAACAACAGCAGGCTAAGGGCAACGTCCTGCCACCGGAGTAATATTATGGATTTGCTGATTATTCTGACCTATGTTGCGCTGGCCTGGAGCATTTTTAAGATTTTTAAAATACCGGTGAATAAATGGACGGTACCCACTGCTGCATTAGGGGGTGTTTTCCTGGTCAGCGGACTTATCCTTTTGATGAATTACAACCATCCCTATACCTCGCTGGCGCAAAAGGCGGTGATCTCCCTTCCTGTGACACCTCAGGTTACCGGCGTGGTCAGTAAAGTCACCGACAAACAAAACGTCCGTATTCAGAAAGGAGAAATGCTGTTTGAATTAGACAAAACCCGTTTTCAGGCACGGGTTGACCGGGTTCAGGCCGATCTCATCACCGCAGTCCATAACACTCAGGTATTGAAGGGGCAGCTGGATGAAGCGATAGCCAACACCTCGCACGTATCGGCTGAGCGTGACCGCCTCTACGAAGATTATCAACGTTATCTCAAAGGGAGTCAGGCTAAGGTCAATCCTTTTTCAGAGAGGGACATTGATAATGCGCGGCATAACTTTCTGGCTCAGGATGCGCTGGTAAAAGGTTCGCTGGCAGAACAGGCACAAATCAAAAGTCAGCTGGAGAGCGTAGTAAACGGCGAACAGTCACAGATTGTCAGTCTCAGAGCCCAGCTTGCTGAAGCCCGGTACAATCTTGAACAGACGGTGGTTCGCGCCCCCAGTAATGGCTATGTTACCCAGGTTTTGATCCGCCCCGGAACCTATGCAGCAGCCTTACCGCTGCGCCCGGTGATGATTTTCATTCCGGAGCAGAAGCGACAGATTATCGCTCAATTCAGGGAAAATTCGCTGCTGCGCCTGGAAGGAGGCGATCAGGCTGAAGTGGTATTTAATGCGCTACCGGGTCAGGTCTTTCAGGGCAAACTGACCAGAATTCTGCCTGTGGTTCCGGGAGGGACCTATCAGGCTCAGGGAACGTTGCAGTCGCTGAACAGCATTGACGGTGCCGACAGCGTTCTGGCCATTGTTGAGCTGGATGCCAATAAGGAGGTGGATGCATTACCGGATGGAATTGCAGCCCAGGTCGCTATCTATTCCGACCATTTTTCTCACGTTTCGGTCATGCGTAAAGTGTTGTTACGCATGACGAGCTGGATGCATTACCTCTACCTTGACCACTAACCTGTTCAGTAATGCAGGGAGGACAGGATCGCCTCCCTCTCTTTTTGGACTACCGGTCTGGAAATTGCGCCACATCGACCACCATGTCATCGATCGCACTTTTCAGATCGGCCTGAGTAATTTCAGCGTTACTGTTCGTTACTGCGCCCCCATAGGCTTTCCTCACCACTTTAATCACCGGCTTATTGGTTGACACATCGGTCAAAACCGCTTCGATAAAGAAGTAACTGTTTTGTGAACGCTGGCCTGTTGCTGCCATGGTTCCGGCTAAAACGGCCGTCACCGGCAGGAATTCATAGACACGAATATCTTTATTTTCAGCAGAAACGGCAGTGATTGCAGTATTGAGCCTGAGTCCACCAGCATGGGGCTGACTGGTTAAACGTAATTTTGCCCCCACGGCACTTTTGAGACGCTGTTCCGCATAGAGACGGACTTTTTCAAGTGTACTGGCGCTGACCCGGCTGTTTGGCACCGGAGGCGGATAATAAACCAGCGGAGCGAAATAGATATCCTGGTACTGATTCAGATGGAAGCCTGGGGATATCCAGCGTAATACCTGATGGCCAGAAGAGGTTTCAACGGGTTTTAAATCTGAGTAATCGGTCATAAAACCCGAATACTGGTGTGGTTCAACGGTTTTTGATGAACACCCCACGAGCGTAAAAAAGCATAATTACGCCCAGCCTGACAGGAAGTCTTTGCGAGATAATCATTTTATCCCTCCCGGGAATTTATCAATTATGACGAGGCACAACACTTCAGCAATGATTATAAAACACCTGAAGTTGCTCCACGGTTAACGGCAGTATTTTTTAATCAAAAACCGGAGTAACTCACAAAAAAATTGAACACAGATAATGTAAATCATAAATTCTGAACGAGGCCACTATTAACCCCACCCGCAGCTCTCAGATTATAAAAACATTTATCCATTTATTTGGTTACCAGCCTTTTATATAGTTTGCGAACTAAATAGTGACGGACTTTGATTTACCCCTTAATAGGTAATTTAAAATTACCTACCCAGCCTTTATAAAAATAGAATCCGCCCTCACAGATTGCCGCAATTTCTCAGGCGTTAAATAGACAACTTACCTGGCGCAAACTATATATGTACCAGGATGGTATATCCTGACCGGCTGTTAAAAGGAAATAATTATGAAGAAGATCCTGTTAGCTATAGTCGCCTGCACGTTCGCCTCCAGCGTCTTTTCTGCAGAAATGATGCAGAAAAGGGATTTCGAAAAAGTGCAGGATCAGTACGTAAAGGTAGGCAATATTTCGACATCGGGCGAGACCAGTGCCGCTGACGCCAAAGCCGAGCTCTCCAAAATGGCTGATGAGAAAGGCGGCGACATCTTTGTGCTGACATCGGGCAATACCAACAACAAAATGCATGGTACTGCAGACGTCTATAAGAAAAAGTAGCAGCTTGATCCATCAGCATCGGTCGGTGGCTGATGCTGATGGCATTATCGTCGGCTATCTCTGCCACTGAACTGACGGCCAGCCGATAGCGCACTCTGCATCAGTTTACGTCTGCCCTCAGACCGACAGCCTGTAGATCCTCAGCGTTGCATATCAATGTGCGGAATATTGTCTTCCAGATACTCGTTACTGACCGTTTCAAAGCCAAACCGGCCATAGAAATTCTGCAGATGGGCCTGGGCCGAAAGGAAGATTTTATGCTGCGGCCAGAAGTGTTCACAGGTGGCGATCGCCTGCTCCATCAGCCTGTTACCCAGGCTTAATCCGCGTGCCTCGCTGGAAACGATCACCCGGCCAATTTTCACCGGTTTGTCTGCCGCCTCTGGCGCAAGGATCCGCGCATAAGCCACTATTTGCCGATCGAATATCGCCAGCAGGTGACGGTTTTCACCTGACAAATCGGCGCCATCCAGATCCTGATAGGGGCAATTCTGCTCGACGACGAATACCGCATTACGCAGAGCCAACACCTGATAGAGTTGCGCGACACTCAGTTCGCTGTGGTGTAAATCCTGCCAGTACACTTCCATTCTTCTGCTCCGGTAAACAATCGTTTTATTACTCTACACGTTTACCCGAAAGGGTACAGCCGCAAGATTTTTTCCTGAGCAGGGCATCAGGTTTTATGGCGGCGGTGCTGGCGTTATCTGCTGAAACACGCCAAAAAAAACGGGCTCCTGAAAAGGAACCCGTTTCTGGTCACACTCCCGGATTACATCAGGGGCTGAGCCATCTGTACCAGTGAGATCAACGGCTGAGGATAGATACCCAGCAGCAGAACCATGATGGCCGAGATCAGCACCACAACGCCGCCCGCAGTGAAGGCCCAGTTAGCCGGGGTATCACGCTGTAAAAGCTCTGGCGGGGTGAGGTAGAGGCTGACAGTGACGCGCAGATAGTAGTAGAGGCCAATTGCACTCCCCAACACCACTGCACCCGTCAGCCACCACAGATGCGCACCCACACCCACCGCGATCACGTAGAACTTACCAATAAAGCCCAGCGTCATCGGGATACCGGCCAGCGACAGCATCATCACGGTCATTACTGCTGACAAAATTGGACGGTGCCAGAACAGGCCACGGTAAGAGTAGAGCGAGTCGGCATCCGGACCGCGATAAGGGCTGGACATCAGACTGACCACGCCAAATGCGCCCAGGCTGCTGAAGAGATAACCGGCCAGATAAACGCCCACGGTTTCCAGCGACAGCTGATGCGTCTGGATGGCGATCAACGCCACCAGCAGATAGCCCAGGTGAGCGATAGAGGAGTAGCCCAGCAGACGCTTGATATTGCTCTGCGAGATAGCCATCAGGTTACCGAACAGAATCGACGCCACGGCGATAATGGACAACACCAGACGCACCGCTTCACTGTCCGCCACTGGCGCATAGAGGAACAGACGCATTACCACCCCAAAGATGGCGATTTTGCTGGCGGTGGCCAGGAACGTTGATACAGGTGCAGGTGCACCCTGATAAACATCCGGCGTCCAGAGGTGGAAAGGCACCAGCGACAGCTTGAAGCCCAGACCGACAATCATCATGCCCAGACCTGCCAGCAGCAACGGCTGATGCAGGATGCCGTCATTCAAACTTTTACCCAGAGCGATGAAGCTCAGGTTGCCGGAATCGGCATAGACCAGCGCCATCCCGAACAGCAGGAAGGAAGAGGCCACGGCAGACATAATGGTGTATTTGATACTGGCTTCCAGCGAGCGTTTTTGCTGGAAGGCATAGCCCACCAGCCCAAACAGCGGCAGGGAGATCAGTTCAATACCAATAAACAGCGAAGCCAGATGGTTGGCACTTGCCAGCACGATCCCGCCCAGGGCGGCAATCAGTACCAGCAGGTAAAACTCTTCGCGGTTGTCCGGGTAACCCGCCAGCCAGGGATAAGCAAAGGTGCAGGTAGCCAGACTGGCAAGAATAACCAGCCCGGTGTAGAGCATCGAATAGCCATCCACACGCATCAGCGGAGTGACATCCATCGGCCCCGCCTGGCCCACAAAGAACAGCGAGAACAGCGCAATGTTCAGGCCAATCACCGCCAGCGTGGCATTGACGAAATGGTTGCGTCGCCACGCAATGGACAGCATCACAACCACCACCGCCAATCCGACGATCAGCAGCGGCAGAAGCGCGATCAATTGTTGAGGAGTTATTGTCATGGCGAATTACGGCCTTGTAGTTGGAATTGAAGCGGTATACCACTGCTGAATATTACTCATCGCAGCATGTGAGGTGTCCAGAATCGGCTGTGGATAAATACCCAGCAGCACCAGCAGAACCACCAGCACCATAATCATCAGGAACTCACGAGCGGACATGCCGCGTAGAGGAGTGTCTGATTTTGGTGCGCCGTAGTAAGCACGTTGCATCATGACCAGTGAGTAAACGGAAGCAAATACCAGACCGAAGGTAGCGATAACAATAATTACCGGTACAGTCTGGAAGCTGCCTGTCAGGATCATAAATTCTCCGACGAAGTTACCGGTGCCTGGCATCCCCAGGTTAGCAACCGCGAAGAACAGTGACATGCCTGGCAGCCACTTAATGCGTGACCACAGACCACCCATCTGACGCATATCACGGGTGTGCAGACGTTCATAGAGTTGGCCGCACAGGATGAACAGCGCCGCGGCTGACAGGCCGTGAGCAATCATCTGGATCACCGCGCCCTGGAACGCCAGCTGGCTGCCGGTGTAGATGGCAATCAGCACGAAGCCCATGTGCGAAATAGAGGTGTAAGCAACCAGACGCTTGATATCGTACTGCGAGAAGGCCATCCACGCACCGTAGAAGATGCCGATAATCCCCAGCCACATAGCAATCGGAGCAAACTCAGCCGAGGCGTTCGGGAACAGCGGAAGTGCAAACCGCAGCAAACCATAAGCGGCGGTTTTTAACAGGATCCCTGCCAGGTCAACAGAACCTGCGGTAGGCGCCTGACTGTGCGCGTCTGGCAACCAGCCGTGCAGGGGTACCACCGGCATTTTTACCGCGAAGGCGATAAAGAAGCCCAGCATCAGCAGATATTCAACGGTGTGCGACATTGGCGTTTTCAGCAGATCTTCGTAATTGAAGGTCCAGACGCCCGTGGCGTTGTAATGCACAAACACCAGCGCCAGAATCGCAATCAACATCACCAGACCGCTGGACTGGGTATAGATGAAGAATTTGGTCGCTGCGGTGATACGCGTTTTCCCGTCCGATGCTTTATGACCCCACAAGGCGATCAGGAAGTACATCGGTACCAGCATCATTTCCCAGAAGAAGAAGAACAGGAACATGTCGATGGCAAGGAACACGCCGATCACGCCGCCCAGGATCCACAGCAGGTTCAGGTGGAAGAAGCCCTGCCATTTTTCAATTTCATTCCAGGAACAGAGGATCGCCATCACGCCCAGCAGGCCGGTCAGCACCACCATCAGCAGTGAGAGGCCGTCCAGCGCAAGGTGCACGTTAATGCCGAAGCGTGGGATCCAGGAGACCAGGAATTCAGACTGCCACTGCGGAATGCCCGCTGCCTGAGTCAGTGAATAGCCACCCTGCAACCAGAGTTGCAGTGAAAGCGCCAGCGTCAATCCCATCGAGATCAGCGCAATCCAGCGCGGCACTTTTGCGCCAAAGCGCTCAAGCTGCCAGCAAAGCAGGCCACCGATGAACGGGATTAAAATAAGCCAAGGTAATAACATGGCGGGTTTTTCCCTTCTCTTGTTCCCCGGTCAGGGGAATATTTTCATAATTCTTTGTTGGGGTAAGGCACGCAGCCCTACCCCGCTCACTAACCTTTAGATCGTCATCAGCAGCGCCAGGACCACCACGGCCCCCACGCTCATTGAGGCGACATACCAACGCAGATAGCCGTTTTCGCTGACTACCAGGCCTTTGTTCGCCAGACGGGAGAACAGAGCCGGGAGGTTCATCATGCCATTCAGCGGATCGCGCTGCAGTGCCCACGCGACAAACAGGTAAGGCTTAACGAACACTTTGTCATACAGCCAGTCGAAGCCCCAGGCCGCGAACCACCAGGTCGAGAAGAACCGGCCCGGTGCGCTTTGCGCAATGCTGGTGACCAGCGTGCGTTTGCCCAGCCAGAGCATGGCTGCCAGCAGAATACCGACAATGGCCACCACGCCAGAGGTGATCTCCAGCGTCAGTACGCTGCCATGCGCCAGTTCAAGGGTGTCCGGCAGGACGCCTTTCAGCGGAGGCACGATCATTGCGCCAATAAAGGTTGAGAGGATAAGCAGCACGATTAAAGGCAGATGATGCGTAATGCCTTTGCCTGCGTGTGCGTGAATTTTCTCTTCGCCGTGGAAGGTGATGAAGATCATCCTGAAGGTGTACAGCGAGGTCATAAACGCCCCCACCAGACCCGCGACCATCAGGTTGAGATGCCCGTTAGCCAGCGCACCCGCCAGGATTTCATCCTTACTGAAGAAGCCAGCGGTAATCAGTGGCAGAGCGGACAACGCCGCGCCCCCCACCAGGAAGCAGGCATAGACCAGCGGAATGCTTTTACGCAGGCCGCCCATCTTGAAGATATTCTGCTCGTGGTGGCAGGCCAGGATCACCGAACCGGAAGAGAGGAACAGCAGCGCTTTAAAGAACGCATGGGTCATCAGGTGGAAGATCGCCGCATCCCAGGCCTGAACGCCCAGTGCGAGGAACATATAGCCAATCTGACTCATGGTTGAATAAGCGAGTACGCGTTTGATATCGGTCTGCACCAGCGCAGCAAAGCCTGCCAGCACCAGCGTGATGGCACCAACGATGCCCACCAGATGCAGCACATCAGGCGTCAGCAGGAAGAGGCCGTGGCTTCGGGCAATCAGGTAAACACCCGCCGTCACCATCGTCGCCGCGTGGATCAGTGCGGAAACCGGTGTTGGACCCGCCATCGCATCCGCCAGCCAGGTTTGCAGCGGCAGCTGTGCAGATTTACCGACAGCACCACCCAGCAACGCCAGCGTAGCCCATTGCAGCATGTGATTATCAGCAGCAAAGTGCGCAGGAGCCAGCTCCACCATTTCGCGGAAGTTCAGCGTGCCCAGTTCGTTGTAAAGAATGAACAGACCGAAAGCCAGGAACACGTCACCGACGCGGGTGATGATAAAGGCTTTCATCGCCGCCGCACCGTTATCAGGATTGGTGTAGTAGAAGCCAATCAGCAGGTATGAGCAAAGGCCCACCCCTTCCCAGCCCAGATACATCAGCATCAGGTTGTCGGCCAGAACCAGAACCACCATGCTGGCGATAAACAGGTTGGTGTAGGCGAAGAAGCGGGAGTAGCCCTCTTCCCCACGCATATACCAGGAGGCGAACATGTGGATTAAGAAGCCCACGCCCGTCACCACTGACAGCATGGTCAGCGAGAGACCATCCAGCGTCAGGTTGACGTCCATCTTAAAGTTGCCCACCTGCATCCAGGTCCAGAGCGCCTGGGTGATGGGAGCCTGTCCCTGACTGAAGAAATCCATACCGGCATACAGGGTGACCAGCGCCGCGAGGCCGACTGAGCCCATCCCTACGGCAGCAGAGAGATTTTCTGACCAGCGACCACGGGAAAATGCCAGCAGCAGGAAACCAATCAGCGGAAAAAGAACGGTTAAATAGAGAAGATTCATCCGCGCATCTCGCTCACTTTATCAATGTTGAGGTTCTGGCTGCGGCGATGAAGCTGCAGCAGCAGTGCCAGACCAATACTGGCCTCGGCAGCGGCAAGGCTGATCGCCAGGATATACATCACCTGTCCGTCGGCCTGCCCCCAGTAGCTCCCGGCCACCACGAACGCCAGTGCCGCGGCGTTGATCATGATTTCGAGGCTAATCAACATAAACAGCAGGTTGCGGCGGATAACCACCCCGGTCAGTCCAAGAACAAACAGAATGGCCGCCAGAATCAGGCCGTGTTGCAAAGGGATCATGCGTGTTCCTCCTTTTTGCTTTTCGGCGCATCACCCGGACGGTTGCTCAGGACTTCGCCCTTACGCTGTTCACGTCCAATATGGTAAGCCACTACCAGACCCGCCAGCAGCAGCATTGAAGCCAGCTCGACGGCCAGAACGTAAGGGCCAAACAGGCTGATACCCACGGCTTTAGCGTCGATCATCGTGCCGTCGATGCCCTGATCGTTAACGGAGAGGATGGCGTAGACCATCACCACCAGCAGCACCAGCGACAGCAGCCCCGGACCAATCCAGACGGCCGGCTTCAGCCATTCCCGCTCCTGCCCCTCGGTACTTTCGCCCAGGTTCAGCATCATCACCACAAACACAAACAGCACCATGATCGCCCCGGCGTAAACGATGATTTCCAGCGCACCGGCAAAGTAAGCCCCCAGCGAGAAAAACACCCCGGCCACGGCCAGCAGAGAGATGATCAGGTATAACAGTGCGTGGACCGGGTTGGTGTGGGTGATAACACGCAACGTGGTCAGCACCGACACCAGTCCGCAAAGATAAAAAGCAAATTCCATGCCTGGCTCCTTAAGGTAACAAGCCCTTGACGTCGATAGGTTTGGCTTCGTTTTCAGCGTCGCCCTTGTCTTTCCCGTCGACCGCCATACCCGCCATCCGGTAAAAGTTATATTCCGGATATTTTCCGGGACCGGAAATCAGCAGATCCTCTTTCTCATACACCAGATCCTGACGCTTGAACTCACCCAGCTCGAAATCCGGGGTAAGCTGAATTGCCGTGGTCGGGCACGCCTCTTCACACAGGCCACAGAAAATGCAGCGCGAGAAGTTGATGCGGAAAAATTCCGGATACCAGCGGCCATCCTGCATCTCCGCTTTTTGCAGGGAGATACAGCCAACCGGGCAGGCAACGGCGCACAGGTTACAGGCTACGCAGCGCTCCTGACCGTCCGGATCGCGCGTCAGCACGATACGTCCACGGTAACGCGGCGGCAGATAAACCGGCTCTTCCGGGTACATCATGGTTTCACGCTTAGCAAAGGCGTTCATGCCAATCAGGAAGATACTGCGAACGGTGGTGCCAAACCCTACCGCGATGTCTTTTAATGTCATGGTCTTCCCCTTACTGCGGCGCGTTGTAGAGAATCACTGCGGCAGTAGCCAGCAGGTTCAACAGCGTCAACGGCAGACATACTTTCCAGCCGAACGACATCACCTGGTCATAGCGTGGGCGCGGTAACGCAGCACGAATCAGAATGAACATCATCATAAAGAACGCCGTTTTGATCGCGAACCAGAAAATCGGTGGCAACCACGGGCCGTTCCAGCCGCCGAAGAACAGCGTCACAATCAGTGAAGAAACGGTCACGATGCCGACATATTCCCCCACGAAGAACAGCCCGAATTTCATCCCGGCATATTCAATGTGATAACCGTCGGCCAGTTCCTGCTCCGCTTCCGGCTGGTCAAAGGGATGACGGTGACAGACCGCAACGCCCGCAATGGCAAAGGTCAAAAAGCCCAGGAACTGTGGAATGATGTTCCACATGTGCTGCTGGCTGTTGACGATATCGACCATATTGAACGAGCCAGCCTGTGCCACCACGCCCATCAGCGACAGGCCAAGGAACACTTCGTAGCTCAGGGTCTGAGCCGAGGCACGCATCGCACCCAGCAGGGAGTATTTGTTGTTACTGGACCAGCCAGCAAACAGCACCGCATACACGGCCAGACCCGCCATCATCAGGAAAAACAGCAGACCGATGTTCAGGTCAGCGCCCATCCAGGTGGAGGTCACAGGCACGATGGCCATCGCCAGCAGCAGCGAGGTGAAAGCGATCATCGGGGCCAGCGTAAAGATCACGCGGTCAGTGAAGGGTGGCGTCCAGTCCTCTTTGAAGAACATTTTGATCATGTCCGCCACCAGCTGGAGCGAGCCGCCCCAGCCTACGCGGTTTGGTCCGTAGCGGTTCTGGAACAGGCCCAGCAGACGACGTTCGCCAAAGCTCATAAACGCGCCACAGCCCACTACCACCAACAGGATCACCAACGCTTTACCTACGGCAATCAGAACATCGATAACTTCCGGTGTCAGCCAGCTCATTGTGCCGCCTCCTGCAGATTGTCAATGTTGGCACCCAGCAGGAACGGTGGGATACCAGGCAGGCCCAGCGGCAGACCGACCTGCCCTGCCTGCAAGGTGTCAGAGAAGCGCACCGGCAGACGGAGCGTTTCGCCTTTACAGCTGAAGGCCACCACGCTTCCGGCATTCACGCCCAGTTTCGCCGCATCCGCCGGGTTAACCATGACGTAAGGCTCAGGCATACGCTGCTGAATCACGGCTGAGCGTTGAGTCATCTCTTCGCTGCCGAACAGGTGGAAGTAAGGCGCCACACGGTAACCGCTCTCACTGGCAAAGGCTGCCGGAACGACGTCAAACCAGCCCAGTTGCGCATCACCCGCTTCAAACAGACGCACGCCAGGATCGCCGTTGCGCAGTTTACCGCCCACTTCATCCTGGAATTTGTTCCACGCCTGTGGGGAGTTCCAGCCTGGTGCCCAGGCAAATGGAATCTGCGAACGCGCTGCCGACGGCTGGTTGTTCCCTTCCATAGAGAAGGCAAACATGGTGTCTTTATCCTGAGGCTGACGCGGTTCATGTACGCTGATGTTGGCGCGCATGGCGGTGCGTCCACTGGAGCGAATGGGAGAACGCGCCAGTTTCTGACCGCGAATACGGAAGCTGGCATCCGGTGCCGCCTCTTTAATCCCCGCTAACTGTGGCAGGGCCGCAATACAGGCGTCGATGACATGATCAAGCTGGGTCCAGTCTGGCTCACGGCTGGTGATGGTGCTGGACAAGGAGTGCAGCCAGCGCCAGCTTTCCAGCATTTCAACGTTTTGGTCGTAGTAAGCCGGATCGTAAACCTGGAAGAAACGCTGTGCGCGACCTTCCTGGTTCACCAGTGTGCCATCACTTTCAGCAAAGCTGGCGGTGGAGAGGATCAGACCGGCTTTTTCGGTGGTGGCTGTACGCTGGTGATCGATAACAATCACGTTGGAAGCATTGCTCAGCGCCGCATCCACTTTGGCTTTCGGGGCGTGACGATAGAGATCGTTTTCCAGCACGATCACCGCATCGGCTTTGCCGCTTTCCAGCTCGTCCAGGGCGGTTTCCAGCGGATGTCCGCCAATCATTCCCAGCCCCACGCTGTTAGCCGCACCGGCCAGCAGGGTAATACCCACATCAGATCCGCGTCCTTTCAGGGCTTTCGCTACGTTAGCCGCAGCCTGAATCATCGCTTCGCTGCCCGCATGCACGCCGGAAATAATCAGCGGCTTTCTTGCACCGGCCAGCGCCTGAACGATCACATCAATTTTGCCTGCCAGCGCACGATCGATACCTTCAACGGCTGGCGCGGTTTCATCCAGCGCATTAGCGATGGCGAAACCTAAACGCGCCTGATCTTCAACCGGAGCGCGATAGCTCCAGGCGGCGATATCATCCATACGGGTTTTATCGACGTTGGTGATGAACAGCGGATGTTTGGCGTTCTGACCGATATTGAGGATCGCCGCAATCTGCCAGTCTGCCACTTTCTGGGCGGCAGCCATTTCGCGGGATTTGCCTTTTACCGCCTGACGCACAGAGAGCGCAACGCGTGCGCCGACCTGGGTCAGATCTTCGCCCAGCACCAGCACGGCATCGTAGCTTTCAATTTCGCGCAGCGCCGGGGTGTGGACACCACTGTCACGCAGTACGCTCAGCATCAGCTCCAGACGCGCCTGCTCGGCCGCCGGGATCCCGGTTGAAAAGTTTTCCGCACCTACCAGGTCACGCAGGGCAAAGTTGCTTTCCACGCTGGCGCGCGGAGAACCAATCCCGATCACTTTTTTCGCCTGACGCAAGACGTCTGCGGCACCCTGCATAGCCTGATCCGCGTTCAACGCGATCCAGTCATTGCCACGGCGCTGCATTGGCTGGCGCGGACGATCCTTGAGGTTGACGTAGCCATAACCAAAGCGGCCACGGTCACACAGGAAGTAGTGGTTGATCTCGCCGTTATAACGGTTCTCGATACGACGGATTTCACCATAACGCTCACCAGGACTGGTGTTACAGCCGATGCTGCACTGCTGGCAGATGCTTGGCGCATACTGCATGTCCCATTTACGGTTATAGCGCTCGGAGTGCGTTTTATCGGTGAACACGCCCGTCGGGCAAACTTCTACCAGGTTACCGGAGAATTCGCTTTCCAGCGTGCCATCTTCCGGGCGACCGAAGTAGACGTTGTCGTGCGCACCGTAAACACCCAGGTCGGTACCGTCCGCATAATCTTTGTAGTAACGCACGCAACGATAGCAGGCGATACAGCGGTTCATTTCGTGAGAGATGAAAGGCCCGAGATCCTGATTACGGTGAGTACGTTTGGTGAAGCGATAACGGCGGAAGCTGTGGCCGGTCATCACGGTCATATCCTGCAGATGGCAGTTACCGCCCTCTTCACAGACCGGACAATCGTGCGGGTGGTTGGTCATCAGCCACTCCACCACGCTTTCACGGAACTCTTTCGCTTCACCATCATCAATAGAGATAAAGGTGCCGTCAGACGCTGGTGTCATACAGGACATCACCAGGCGGCCACGGGTATCTTCGGCATTCTGGAATTGCTTCACCGCACACTGGCGGCAGGCACCTACGCTACCGAGCGCCGGGTGCCAGCAAAAATAAGGAATATCTAAGCCGAGGGAGAGGCAGGCCTGCAGCAGGTTGTCCGCACCATCAACATCATATTCTTTACCGTCTACATGAATTGTAGCCATAGTGAACATGCTTCCGTAAGTTCATCCTTTATCTTCCTGACCGCCGCGTTAACAACGGCCCGAAATTTACTGGATAAATTATTAAATTTTTTTCCGGATTTTATCCGAAGCTTTACCAGCGGGCCTTTAACAGGTTTGGCTGGATACCGGCAATTGCGTGCGCGTTGCTGAAGACCTGAGGCGCAATACCGGCCTCAAACTCTTCACGGAAATATTTAATGGCGCTCTGCAGTGGCTCTACTGCTCCCGGCGCGTGTGCACAGAAAGTTTTACCCGGACCAAGCTGGCGGCAAAGCTGCAGCAGGGTTTCAATATCGCCCGGCTGCCCCTCTTTGCGCTCCAGCGCGCGGAGGATTTTCACACTCCACGGCAGGCCATCACGGCATGGCGTACACCAGCCGCAGGATTCTCGGGAAAAGAACTCTTCCAGGTTGCGCACCAGCGAAACCATTCCGATTTCATGATCCACAGCCATAGCCAGTGCGGTACCAAGACGACTGCCGGCCTTACCGATGCTGGCGAACTCCATCGGCAAATCGAGGTGTGATTCGGTCAGGAAATCTGTTCCCGCACCGCCCGGCTGCCAGGCTTTAAATTTCAGTCCGTCACGCATACCACCGGCATAATCTTCCAGGATTTCGCGGGCCGTAGTACCAAAAGGCAGTTCCCAGACGCCAGGGTTTTTAACGCGACCGGAGAAGCCCATCATTTTGGTGCCGGTGTCATCACTGGTGGAGATGCCTTTGTACCAGTCGACGCCGTTCGCCAGAATTGCCGGAACGTTCGACAGGGTTTCCACGTTGTTCACGCAGGTCGGCTTGCCCCATGCGCCTGCGGAAGCAGGGAACGGCGGCTTGGAGCGTGGGTTAGCACGGCGTCCTTCCAGCGAGTTAATCAACGCGGTCTCTTCACCACAGATGTAGCGGCCCGCGCCGGTGTGAACAATCAGTTCGAAGTCAAAGCCCGTACCCAGGATATTTTTTCCCAGGTAACCCGCTTCAGTAGCTTCGACAATTGCCCGGCGCAGGTTCACGGCGGCCTCAATGTATTCGCCGCGCAGGAAGATGTAGCCACGGTAGGCTTTCAGCGCAAAGGCGCTGATCAACATGCCTTCCACCAGCTGATGAGGCATCTGCTCCATCAACAGGCGGTCTTTATAGGTGCCCGGCTCCATCTCATCGGCGTTACACAGCAGGTAACGGATGTTCATGGATTCGTCTTTTGGCATCAGGCTCCACTTCAGGCCTGTCGAGAAGCCCGCACCGCCGCGCCCTTTCAGACCCGAATCTTTAACGGCTGCGACAATTTCGTCCTGCGACATCGTTTTCAGGGCTTTGTCCGCACCGGCATAGCCGCCGGTGCTGCGGTATTCATCAAAGAACACCGGCTGCTTATCATCACGCATACGCCAGGTCAGCGGATGCATTTCAGCAGTACGAATGATCTGTTTGATTGTCATTGATACTGCTCCAGTAAATTGACGACATTTTCCGGCGTCAGGTGTACGTGAGTATCTTCGTCCACCATCATGGTCGGCCCTTTGTCACAGTTACCAAGGCAGCAGGTTGGCAGCAGCGTGAAGCGGCCATCCGGCGTGGTCTGGCCTGGTTTGATGTTGAGATTCTCTTCTAATGCAGCCTGAATCCCCTGGAAACCGGTGATGTGACAGACCACGCTGTCGCAGTAGCGGATCACATGACGGCCAACCGGCTGACGGAAGATCTGGCTGTAAAATGTTGCCACCCCTTCCACATCGCTGGCCGGGATCCCCAGCACGTCCGCGATAGCATTGATCGCGCCATCCGGCACCCAGCCACGCTGTTTCTGCACAATTTTCAGTGCTTCGATTGACGCCGCACGGGCATCTTCGTAGTGGTGCTTTTCATGCTCGATAGCGTCATGTTCAAACGCGCTCAGCTCAAAAGCTTTGGTCTCTTCGATCGTTTCGATCGCAATTCGTTGATCGTGCATAATTAGCGGTCCACGTCTGACATAACAAAATCGATACTACCGAGGTATACGATCAGGTCGGATACCAGGCTGCCGTTGATCACTGACGGAATCTGCTGCAGGTGTGGGAAGCTTGGCGTACGCACACGGGTGCGGTAGCTCATGGTGCTGCCATCGCTGGTCAGGTAGTAACTGTTGATCCCTTTGGTCGCCTCAATCATCTGGAAAGATTCGTTAGCCGGCATAACCGGGCCCCACGAGACCTGCAGGAAGTGAGTGATCAGCGTTTCGATATGCTGCAGCGTGCGCTCTTTTGGCGGCGGCGTGGTCAGCGGGTGATCCGCCTTGAACGGGCCTTCCGGCATGTTGTTCAGACACTGCTCAAGAATACGCAGACTCTGGCGCATCTCTTCCATCTTCAGCATCACACGGGTGTAAGCACAGCTGATGCCATCACCAATCGGGATCTCAAAATCGAAGTTTTCATAGCCGGAGTACGGACGCCATTTACGCACGTCAAAATCCAGTCCGGTAGCGCGCAGGCCGGCACCGGTGGTTCCCCATGCCAGCGCCTCTTCCAGGTTATAGGCGGAGACGCCTTTCGAACGGCCTACCAGCACCGAGTTTTTCAGCGCCGTTTGCTCATAAGCTTTCAGACGTTTTGGCAGCCAGTTGATGAAATCACGCAGCAATCCATCCCAGCCTCTCGGCAGGTCATGCGCCACGCCGCCAATGCGGAACCAGGCCGGGTGCATACGGAAACCGGTGATCGCTTCAACCACATCGTAAATTTTCTGGCGGTCGGTAAAGGCAAAGAACACCGGGGACATCGCCCCAACGTCCTGAATAAAGGTGGAGATATAGAGCAGGTGGCTGTTAATACGGAACAGCTCTGACAGCATCACGCGGATAACGTCAACGCGCTCTGGCACCTTGATACCGGCCAGTTTTTCAACGGCCAGCACGTAAGGCATTTCGTTAACGCAGCCGCCAAGGTATTCGATGCGGTCGGTGTACGGAATGTAGCTGTGCCAGGACTGACGCTCGCCCATCTTCTCCGCACCACGGTGGTGGTAACCCACATCCGGCACGCAGTCGACAATCTCTTCACCGTCCAGCTGCAGAATGATGCGGAAAGCACCGTGCGCCGAGGGGTGGTTAGGCCCGAGGTTGAGGAACATAAAGTCCTCGGTGGAGGTGCCGCGCTTCATGCCCCAGTCTTCAGGCTTGAAGGTCATCTGCTCCATCGCCAGATCTTCGGTTTTTTTGGTCAGCTCAAACGGGTCGAACTCGGTAGCACGCGCCGGGTAATCTTTGCGCAGCGGGTGCCCTTCCCAGTCCTGCGGCATCATAATGCGCGTCAGGTGCGGGTGACCATCGAAGGTGATACCGAACATCTCCCAGGTCTCGCGCTCATACCAGTTGGCATTGGCGAAAATTTTGGTGACGGTGGGGACGTGCAGATCTTTTTCAGATAACGCCACCTTGAGCATAATGTCGCGGTTACGTTCAATAGAGATAAAGTGATAGAAAACGGAAAAATCCGCAGCGGGTAAACCGTCGCGGTGAGTACGCAGACGCTCATCCATTCCGTGAAGGTCGTAGAGCATCACGTAAGGTTTAGGCAGCTTGCGCAGGAACTCAGTAATCTCAAGAAGCTGTTCACGCCTCACCCAGACAACCGGTACGCCGGTACGGGTCGGTTGAACGGTAAAGGCATCTGGCCCAAAACGGTTACGCAGCTCGCCGATCACCGGGTCATCCTGGTGATCACGGGTTTGCCATTCTGGCTGAGCGAGATCTTGCGTGGTCAAATCTGTCATAAGTTGTTCACCATGTGGGCCTGCAGGCAGGCACTCAGTATTGGCGGGGCCTGCGCGTGTTCTGTTTTTTATGCGCTGTCAGTCAGGCCATCCATAAACTGTTCTACCTGTTCTTTTCTCTGACGCTGCCCCTGTCGTGCGACCGGAAGCAACGCCATTATCGCGGGTAGCGGTTAAATTTCGTCCGGGGTGCGCAGGTTAGTAACGGCAATGCGTTCACCCTGCTTTCTTTCGCGCTCTGACTGCATATTGGCGCGATAGACACCCTGATCGCCTACGACCCATGAGAGCGGACGACGCTCTTTACCGATCGATTCCTGCAGCAGCAGCAGCGCCTGCATATAGGCTTCCGGACGCGGTGGGCAGCCAGGGATATAGACGTCAACAGGCAGGAATTTATCCACGCCCTGCACCACCGAATAGATGTCATACATCCCGCCGGAGTTAGCGCAGGCACCCATGGAGATCACCCATTTCGGCTCCAGCATCTGGTCATACAAACGCTGAATAACCGGCGCCATCTTGGTGAAACAGGTTCCGGCCACCACCATGAAATCCGCCTGGCGAGGCGAGGCACGGATAACTTCCGACCCAAAACGAGCCACGTCGTGCACCGAAGTGAACGAGGTGGTCATCTCTACGTAGCAGCAGGAAAGGCCGAAGTTAAACGGCCATAAAGAGTTTTTGCGCCCCCAGTTCACCATATCGTGCATGGCATGCTCCAGCTTGCCCATATAGACATTCTGGTGAACGTGCTTTTCCAGGGGATCGGTCACGATCTCCTGTTTCTGTAATGGGTAACGGTCATTCTCGCCGTTCGGGTCCGCGCGGGTGAGCGTATAGTCCATCTTTAAGCCTCGCTTTTACTGCGTATGACGGTTGGAATGCGAGATAGTGGTTGGCTTGACGACGACACGACGAGGTGCAGGCGCCCAGTCCAGCGCGCGAATACGCACCAGATAAACCAGTCCAGCAAGCAGTACCAAAATGAAAATGGTGGCTTCCACGAAGCCGACCCAGCCGCTTTCGCGGATTGCGGTCGACCAGGCGTATAAATAGAGGGCTTCAACGTCGAAGATGACGAAGAACATGGCCACCAGATAGAACTTGGCGGACATCCGAAGATGGGTTGTTCCTACCGCAGGCGCACCGGATTCGAAAGGGGTGTTAGTGTATCTTCCACGGGCTTTCCCGCCTAAAAACCATGCTCCGGCCAGCATTGCACAACAAAGGCCGATAGCGACGATCAGGAATACAGCAAATGCCCAGTTATGGGCGATAACTTCTGTAGTTGTAGACATACGCTCTGCTTTACTCAACAAGGGGTGTCAGGCGTTCTGCTCTGTAACCGGCAGTTAACCTACCCCATCGATTCAGGGGAAAAATAAAAAACCTTATAAATTTTGCTGTCTTTTTTGATTAGGCAGCGATTTTATGTGGTTTTTTACTCCTTTCTATAACCTTCTGTCAACTTTGACAAAAGTATCCGCACATTAATTTACACCCGCATCATTTTTTTAACATTTTATGCGCAGAAAATGAGCTAAATCGAGTCAGTCCGGGGTGCCTGATCAAGTGTAGCGGGTAATTCCCTGTACGGATCGCGGATTTAACAATCTCTATTTTGGCAGGAATCGCCCTGCTTTCCTTCCCCTTTATGGGGCTATTTTTTTGATCCAGCGCACAGTTTCATGTTTTTTGATGCAAAAACCAGCAACTTTCTCTTCGCAAAATCATTACGATAAGACCATTACACCGCACAGATTGTTAACTTTAACCGTCGATTCAGGTCTGGAGCATTATTCATCGCCAGAGAAATTTCCCGGCAAAAAAAGGCATCATTTTCCTGAGAAAAATCCAATAAAAAAGCCCCTCAATGCCTGATTGCATTGAAGGGCTTATTTCATTAAATCTGCTCTTATTATTCGTTAAAAATTAACAAATAAGTTCAGCAGTAAAGAAACTTAATTTTATTCGTCTTCATCCGGGAATGAAGTGCTGTCCTGACCTGATGCCGTCAGGTTATAAGGATCGTTGCTTGATTCCATCGCGTTAAAGATCGCCAGGGCGAGCTCATTGTCGCTTTCCGGATTACGGCACAGCAGGTATTCCGTATCTGGTAATACCGGCAGACCTTCAGCCGCACCCATCACGCGAAGCTCAGGGCTCATCATCTCTACCGGACGGGCAGTGACACCCAGACCCGCTTTAACCGCTGCACGAACCGCTGCAAGGGTGGAAGCCACGTAGGAGATGCGCCATGGAATGCCCGCCTCGTTGAGGTGGTCAATAGCCATATCGCGATAAGGGCTCGGCTCATCCAACAGCACCAGAGGAATCGCTTCCCCGCGCTGGAAGATGTAATCCGCCGCGCAATACCAAAGCGTTGGAGAAGTACGCAATACCTGCCAGGTGAAGTTCATCGGGCTGGAGGTGGTGACAACTAAATCCACTTCTCCCTGATTCAACATCTCCATCATGAAAGGATTGCGTTTCACGCGTACATCAATTGCCAGCTTGGGATAAACAGACGTGACCCGGTTCAGCAGGAAAGGCAAAATAGTGTCGGACGTGTCATCAGAAGCGCCAATAGTCAGCACGCCCTGGATATTGCTGTACATCAGAGAAGTACAGGCTTCGTCATTGAAGCGCAGAATTTTTCTGGCATAGCCGAGCAGCTGAATACCATGCTCCGTCAATAACTTGTTGCGTCCATGTCTGGCAAACAGCTCTTTGCCTACCAATTGTTCGAGACGCTGCATCTGCTGGCTTACAGCCGATTGCGTTCTGCATACCGCTGCTGCTGCGGCAGCAAAGGTGTTCAGATCGGCAACCGCAACAAATGTTCTCAGCAGATCGAGGTCTAGATTAAGAATCGGACGATTTGCATTAGTCATGTTTTCTTCACTTTATAAGATTTTTAAGAACAGCTACCCTGGTGTTATTACCGCCGTATCAAAAGGACACCGCGATAACCAATGCGTAATGCTTTGAGCGAAAAGGCGCTCTGCATTACTTTTCTTTGCAGACCTGAACCTCTCCACAGCCCAAATATCCCCGGCTTTCACCGCAGGTGGAACTGATGACAAAGTGTTCCGTCTGATATATCACTACTGCACGCAGCACTAACTCATAAGGGGCAGAGAGCGGCGCTTATCTGGTATATCAACGCCGCAAGCCTGACTATATTGTCTGACTAGGGTGCTGATAACGTGTTACAACCATGTAAAATTGAACGACCAGAACGCTGTGGGAACAGCGGAATAATGATAAGAATCATTTAAGCTTGCCGGTGAGAGTATGGTGCTTAATATCACCTGAGAAACTTGCGCGCGGGGCACAAAGTCCTCTGGCTATTATCCTGACATACTGTCGATTATTTTTTAAGCCCTAATCCTGTAATTCTTATCAGTAAAGTAACATTTTATTGGCTAACCCCCGCCCAGTCAGTGTTTCGCCACGAAAATTTATCATTCCGTGTCACGTCTGCCGTCATCGCCCTGGTAAAGGGGGGATTCCGGGGGGAATACCCTGCTGTTGGCCCTAACTCAAACCGGTTATTTTCCCACCACTCAAATAAGACATTTTTGACAGTTCCAGAGTTCATCAATCCATCTGAATTTACCAAATGCTTACAAGAAAGTGCGTTGCAGCGCCTTTTCAAAGCCCGACGTGGCTCTTCAAAAGTGCATCAGAGAGGAGTACATTGTGCGGGTTAGTTTTCCATGGCAGGAAAGTCAAAGGCGAAAAATGAATCCAATTGAAAAATCAGGCAAACTGGATAACGTATGTTACGACATTCGTGGCCCGGTGTTAAAAGAAGCAAAGCGTCTTGAGGAAGAAGGTAATAAAGTTCTCAAGCTGAACATCGGCAATCCGGCTCCGTTTGGTTTTGAAGCCCCGGATGAAATTCTGGTAGACGTGATCCGTAACCTGCCCAGCGCGCAGGGCTATTGCGACTCCAAAGGCCTGTACTCTGCGCGTAAAGCGATTGTTCAGCATTATCAGGCCCGCGGCATGCGTGACATGACCGTGGAAGATGTTTATATCGGCAATGGCGTATCCGAACTGATCGTGCAGTCCATGCAGGCGTTACTGAACATGGGCGATGAGATGCTGGTGCCGGCTCCGGATTACCCCCTGTGGACCGCTGCCGTTTCCCTGTCCAGCGGTAAAGCGGTGCATTATCTCTGCGATGAGTCGGCAGGCTGGTTCCCGGATCTGGACGACATTCGCAGTAAAATCACCCCGCGCACTCGCGGCATCGTGATTATCAATCCTAACAACCCGACCGGCGCGGTCTACAGCAAAGAGCTGCTGCTGGAAGTGGTTGAGCTGGCCCGCCAGCATAATTTGATTATTTTCGCTGATGAAATCTACGACAAGATCCTTTATGACGCAGCTCAGCATCACTCCATTGCCGCGCTGGCGCCGGATCTGCTGACCATCACCTTTAACGGGCTCTCCAAAACCTACCGCGTGGCCGGTTTCCGTCAGGGATGGATGGTGCTTAATGGCCCGAAAAAACATGCTAAAGGCTATATTGAGGGGCTGGAAATGCTCGCCTCTATGCGCCTGTGTGCCAATGTACCGGCTCAGCATGCCATTCAGACCGCGCTGGGTGGCTATCAAAGCATCAGCGAGTTTATCGCACCGGGCGGCAGGCTGTATGAACAGCGCAACCGCGCCTGGGAATTGATCAACGATATTCCCGGCGTCAGCTGCGTGAAGCCGGACGGCGCGCTCTATATGTTCCCTAAGATTGACGCCAAAAAATTCAATCTGCAGGATGACCAGAAAATGGTGCTCGACTTCCTGCTGCAGGAGAAAGTGCTGCTGGTGCAGGGATCGGCGTTTAACTGGCCTTATCCGGACCATGTACGCATCGTCACCCTGCCCCACGTTAATGAACTGGAAATGGCAATCGGCAAGTTTGGCCGCTTCCTTGAAGGTTACCGTCAGTAGTCTGTAGCAAAACAGCACAGGAATAGCGCCAGGATAGGGCTATACTGTGGGGCCTGGGGGAGCGGAGCCGTCCGTTCCCCGTGGCCAGGTTACAGGAAAAGCATCCCATGAATCAGAGTCATTTCTTCGCCCACCTCTCCCGCCTTAAGCTGATCAACCGCTGGCCATTGATGCGCAACGTGCGCACCGAAAATGTGTCAGAGCACAGTTTGCAGGTTGCAATGGTTGCCCATGCGCTTGCAGTGATCAAAAATCAAAAATTCAATGGCAACCTCAATGCTGAGCGCATCGCCCTGATGGCGATGTACCATGATGCCAGTGAAGTGCTGACCGGCGATTTGCCTACGCCGGTAAAGTACTACAATGCCCAGATTGCGCATGAATATAAAAAGATTGAGAAGATTGCGCAGTCAAAGCTCATCGACATGCTGCCGGAAGAGTTACGCAGTGCCTGGCGTCCGTTGATTGATGAGCAGATGCATGATGAAGGCGAAAAGGCGATCGTTAAACAAGCCGATGCGCTGTGCGCCTACCTGAAATGCCTGGAAGAACTCTCCGCCGGAAACCATGAGTTTCAACTGGCTAAAGTCCGGCTGGAAAAAACCCTGACCGAGCGCCACAGCCCTGAGATGGACTACTTTGTTGAGGTATTTGTGCCCAGCTTCAGCCTGTCACTGGATGAAATCAGTCAGCAGTCGCTGTAGCCTCAGAACGGAAACAGCACCGGCACCAGCAGCACGCTGACTACCATGATAATCAGCGTGAACGGCACGCCAATTTTCACAAAGTCACTGAACCGGTAGCCTCCGGGGCCCAGTACCAGTGTGTTAACCGGTGAAGAGACCGGCGTCATAAAGGCCGCTGAAGCCGCCACTGCCACAATCATGGTAAAGGGGTAAGGCGACAGGCCCATCTGATGGGCGGCGGCCACGCCAATCGGCGCCATCAGTACTGCCGTGGCCGTATTGGATATAAACAGGCCAATGGTGGCGCACAGAATAAACAGGCAGAGCAGCATGACGTGCGGACTTCTTCCCCCGCCACATCCATCAGTCCGCTGACAATAAGATCCACCCCGCCTGTCTTCTGCAAAGCCAGAGCAAACGGCATCATCCCGACAATCAGTATCAGACCCGGCCAGTGGATGGCACGGTAAGCGCTTTCCATATCGATACAGCGAAACTTGCCCATTAACAGGCAGGCAATTAACGCGGCTACCGGATTGGGGATGGCATTAGTGAGCATCATCGCCACCATCAGGGCCAGACAAAAAATTGCGTGAGGAGCCTGACTGGTCGCGGGGGCCACATCATCCACTTCGGCAGGCAGATTCAGTAAAATCAGATCGCGTTTCTGCTGCTGCATGGCGCGAATTTTTTTCCAGTCGCCAATCACCAGCAGCGTATCGCCCATTTCCAGCGGCGGGTCAGTTAACACCCCTTCCAGCACTTCGCCGCGCCGCCGGATACCCACAACGCTGGTGTCGAAACGTGTACGAAAGGCGATTTCCCGCAGCGTTTTCCCCAGCAATTCAGAATCCGGGATGATCACCGCTTCTGCCATTCCCACGTCCCGCGCGCGATCGGAAAAATATTCCCCCCGCAGGATCATCGGCTCCAGCAGATGCTGACTGCAAAATTTGCGTAAATCTACGCCCGCAGCGGACATATCTATCAGCAGCACATCCCGTACGCGGAACTCCGTTGTCCCGGTCACCGGCACCATCACCCGGCGAAACTTGCGCCAGCGCTCAAGCCCGACCACGTTGATGCCAAAACGCTCGCGGAGTTGCAGATCGTCCAGTCGCTTGCCAATCAGCGGTGATCCCGCTCTGAGCCCCAGACGCCTGGCCCTGCCGCTCAGCCTGTAGTCTCGGATCAGATCGCGATAGGTTCTGCGTCGCGGTTGTTTGCTCCCCTGCTCTCCCTCTGGCGTAACCAGCCAGAAGCGCGCCACCAGCATATAGCCAATCCCTGAAATCAGCGCGACGATCCCTACCGGCGTTACGTCAAAAAAACTGAAGCCTTTCAGCCCCTCTCGCAGAAGTTCACTGTTAACCACCAGATTGGGCGGCGTGGCTACCAGGGTCATCATGCCGCTGATCAGCCCGGCAAAGCTCAATGGCATCATCAGCCGCCCCGGTGAACTGCCCATTTTCGCCGCCACGCTGAGCACCACGGGAATAAAAATGGCCACCACGCCGGTGGAGCTCATAAAAGCGCCCAGACCCGCTACCGTTAACATCAGCAACACCAGCATTTTGGTTTCGCTGCTGCCCGCCATCCTGATCAGCCACTCTCCCATGCTCAGCGCCACGCCGGTGCGTACCAGCCCTTCGCCGATGACAAATAAAGCCGCAATCAGAATAACGTTAGGATCGCTGAAGCCGAGGGTGGCTTCCTGCAGAGTCAGGGTTCCGCTGAGCACAAAGAGAATAATCACCAGCAGCGCAATTACGTCCATACGTAACTTGCCGGAGATAAACAACAGGATGGTAATCAGCAGGAGGGAGATAACCCAGATAAGCTCTTTATTCACGTGGAACTCTGTACTCAGGGGAAAGACCGTACAGATCATCGCATAAAATAAACCCCGCTATAGCGGGGTCAAATCATATCTTAATGCTTTCGGTGCACATCAAGGGTGCCATCAGGATTTTTATGGACGATCAGCTCCTCAAGGGAGTTGAGCAGCATATCCACATCGTCCAGTCTTGATGAACCCGCAGGAGCATTGACCGCCACTACGTGGCAACCAGCCGCCAGGCCAGAGAGGATCCCGGCGGCGGCATCTTCAACCACCACGCACTCTTCCGGCTCAAGTTCCAGCAGCTGCGCGCCGAGCAGATAAGCATCCGGCTCTGGCTTACCATTTTGCACGCGTTCCGCAGTTACCATCACTTCTGGCTCCGGCAAACCGCCTGTTTTACGACGAGCTGAAGCTACAGGGAATGATCCCGAGGTCACAATCGCCCAGGGGATATTCAGTTCATCGAGAGTGGCAAGCAGCTGCAGCGCACCGGGCAAAGCCACAATCCCGTCGGTATCCTCTGCTTCAATCTTTTCCAGAGCCAGGAACTCCTGCTGGATCTCCTCTTCAGAGGAACCAGCCATAAAATGACGCAGTGAGGTAATAGCCTGCTTACCGTGAATGAAGTTCAGCACTTCATCGGCGGCAATGCCGTGTCGTGATGCCCAGTTCGCCCAGGCGCGTTCGACCACCGGTAAAGAATCTACCAGCGTGCCGTCCAGATCAAACAGAAAACCTTTACACTTCACTACGCTTTTCCTTCTCAGGCGTTGATAATTTGCGCGATCTCATTCGCACTCAGATGGTACTGCCTGGGGCAAGTGTGCCACACAGTCAGCATGCGTTGATACTTTTCCCACATCGGGGTCTGCGCATTAAAACCGTGCGTGCCGGAATCAAAGTGGGTGTAGCGCCCTTCCACATTAACCATAAACCGCACGTAGCCAAGATAACGCGCTTCTGTAGCGGCATCAAATCCCAGAAATGTCAGGCGACGCTCTTCAATGGCACAGGGTTCTTTCAGGTTGGTCCAGGAGACGTGCAGCGCGTGGTGCAGCTCCATCACATCAATAATTGACCGACAGACTTCTTCGGTCAGCTCGCCAAATTCACGATCCAGTTCACGCATCTGCAAGCCATAACCGCGCTCAATAATGGTCTGCTGACGGCGATAGCGTTCGGCATTATCGGGATCGAGCATCGTCATCATTCGATACTGGTTAGAGAGGATCAGACGCTGGGCATTGGTCATTTCCATCATTCACTCCTGTGCCGCGGTGGGCATAATGAAACCTGAAGGGGATGACTGAGGATGGCATAAGCCGTTACAGCGCGGAATGACAAGCAGACGCTTCTTTGATCCAGGCCGGGTTTTGCCTGAGCAGCCCCCCGGCCAGAGGATTAAAGATCGTCCAGGAAGGTTTTATCAAGCTGACTGAAGGCGCGCTTCAGCACGTCAGCCAGCGACTGATAGGTAGGTTTACCTTCTACCGGCGCTATCGCCTGGCCTGCTGCCTGTAGCTTTTCACGCACTTCATGGAACCAGTCAAGCAGCGTGGGAGGCAACGGCGTTACTGAACGCTTGCCGAGCCACCATAATCCCTGCATCGGCAGGCTACAGGCAAACAGCGCTGTTGCTACTGCCGGGCCGAGTTGCCCACCCAGCGCAATTTGCCAGGTCAGCGAGAAGACGGCCAGTGGCGGCATAAAACGGATAGCAAAACGCGTGGCTCTGGAGACACGATTTTCCGGGAACATGGGTGCCAGACGCTTATCGACAGGCCATGTCTTCATATAGTGCTGTCCACGCTGGAACAGTTTAAACCAACCGACGGTGCCGGATTCATCAGACATGGCAGACCTCAACTTCATATATAAAAATTAAAAAGAACGTACAACTCACCAACTTTACCTGACATCTTTCAAAATATTTTGTCTTTACGCAACACTCTGGTTATCCTGTGCGCGTTTGTTGAATGGCTGTTACAGGGTTGCTATCACTCTGCATGTAGACCTGTGTTAATCGCGTATAATTCAAAAAATCACGTAAAATTTATAAAGTTTTTTTGCTTTTGAACAAAATTTACCGTGAGCATGACGTTCATCATTAATGTACCAGCTTTCATGCGCTACGCTGATAGTCGGATTGAGTTTTTTTTCGCCACTTTTAACCAATAGGACCTTCCATGTCGAGTAAGTTAGTTTTGGTTCTGAACTGCGGCAGTTCTTCCCTGAAATTTGCCATTATCGATCCGGCAAACGGCGAAGAATACCTCTCCGGTTTAGCCGAATGTTTCCACCTGCCTGAAGCACGTATCAAGTGGAAAATGGAAGGGGCTAAACACGAAGAGGCATTAGGAGCCGGTTCCGCACACAGCGAAGCTCTTAACTTCATCGTTAAAACTATTCTGGCACAAAAACCAGAGCTGTCTGCACTTATCACTTCAATTGGTCATCGCATTGTTCACGGTGGCGAGAAGCTGACCCAGTCAGTCATTATCAATCAGGATGTGATTCAGGGCATCAAGGATGCCTCCTCTTTCGCTCCGCTGCATAACCCGGCGCACCTGATCGGCATTGATGAAGCGATGAAAAACTTCCCTCACCTGTCTGATAAGAATGTGGCGGTTTTCGACACGGCTTTCCATCAGACTATGCCGGAAGAGTCATATCTTTATGCTCTGCCGTACAAACTTTACCGTGAGCATGGCGTTCGTCGCTATGGCGCGCACGGTACCAGCCACTTCTATGTCACCCACGAAGCCGCCAAAGTGCTGAATAAGCCGGTGGAAGAGCTGAATATCATCACCTGCCATCTGGGCAACGGTGGCTCGGTTGCCGCTATCCGTAATGGAGAGTGTGTGGATACTTCTATGGGGCTGACGCCGCTGGAAGGTCTGGTGATGGGCACCCGTTCAGGCGATATCGACCCTGCGGTGGTGTTCTTCCTGCATGACACCCTGGGCATGAGCGTGGATGCGATCAATAAAATGTTGACCAAAGAGTCCGGCCTGCTGGGCCTGACCGGCGTCACCAGCGACTGCCGTTACGTTGAAGACAACTACACCACTAAAGAAGATGCCAAACGCGCGATGGATGTTTATTGCCACCGCCTGGCAAAATACATCGCCTCCTATACCGCACTGATGGATGGCCGTCTTGACGCCGTGATTTTCACCGGTGGCATTGGCGAGAATGCGGCGATGGTCCGTGAACTCTCTCTGGGCAAACTGGCCCTGCTGGGCTTTGAAGTCGACCATGAACGCAACCTGGCCGCCCGCTTTGGCAAATCCGGCTATATCAATAAAGAGGGCACCCGCCCGGCTCTGGTCATTCCAACCAACGAAGAGTTGGTCATTGCGCAGGACGCCAGCCGCCTGACCGCCTGAGTCTTTTCCTCCGTCAGCCCCGGCTGGCGAAGTTGTTTCTGACACCAGTAGCTTTTGAGAGGTTAACCGTGTCCCGTACTATTATGTTAATTCCTACCGGCACCAGCGTCGGCCTGACCAGTATCAGCCTGGGTGTGATCCGCGCCATGGAGCGTAAAGGCGTGCGTCTCAGCGTCTTCAAACCTATTGCTCAGCCGCGTGCCGGTGGCGATTCGCCGGATCAGACCACCACTATCATCCGTAAGAACTCCTCCATTCCAGCCGCCGAGCCGCTGCAAATGAGCCGTGTGGAATCTCTGCTGGGAGCCAACCAGCAGGATGTGCTGATGGAAGAGATCATCGCGCGCTACCACGAAAACACCAAAGATGCTGAAGTGGTGCTGGTAGAGGGCCTGGTCCCTACCCGCAAGCACCAGTTTGCTTCCGCGCTGAACTACGAAATTGCCAAAACGCTGAATGCCGAAATCGTCTTCGTCACCTCGCTGGGGATGGACTCACCGGCTCAGTTGAAAGAGCGTATTGAGCTGACCCAGAGCAGCTTCGGCGGCAGCAAAAATAAAAATATCACCGGCGTAATCATTAACAAACTGAACGCACCGGTAGACGAACAGGGCCGCACCCGTCCGGATTTGTCAGAAATCTTCGATGACTCCACTAAAGCTAATGTTGCCAATATTGATCCCAAGCAGCTCTTTGCCAACAGCCCGCTGCCGGTGCTGGGTTGTGTGCCGTGGAGCTTTGAGCTGATTGCTACCCGCGCCATCGATATGTGTCGCCACCTGAATGCTGAAGTGATCAACGAAGGGGATATCAATACCCGCCGCGTGAAGTCTGTGACCTTCTGCGCGCGCAGCATTCCCCATATGCTGGAGCATTTCCGTCCGGGGTCGTTGCTGGTCACCTCAGCCGACCGTCCGGATGTCATCGTGGCGGCCTGTCTGGCTGCAATGAACGGCGTGGAGATTGGTGCCGTACTGCTGACCGGCGGTTATCAGATCGATGAGCCTATCCGCAAGCTGTGCGAACGTGCTTTTGCTACCGGCCTGCCGGTATTTATGGTGAAAACCAATACCTGGCAAACCTCGTTAAGCCTGCAGAGCTTCAATCTGGAAGTCCCCAGCGACGATACCCAGCGTATTGAGCGCGTCCAGGAATACGTGGCCAGTTATATCGACTCTGACTGGGTTGAATCCCTGACCGCGGCATCAGAACGCAGCCGCCGCCTGTCACCACCAGCCTTCCGCTATCAGCTGACAGAACTGGCGCGCAAAGCTGGTAAGCGCATCGTACTGCCGGAAGGTGATGAGCCCCGCACCATCAAAGCAGCTGCTATCTGTGCTGAGCGTGGCATTGCCACCTGTATCCTGTTGGGCAATCCTGACGAAATCCAGCGTGTTGCAGCGGTTCAGGGCGTTGAGCTGGGTAAAGGCATTGAGATTGTGGATCCGGAAGTGGCCCGCGAAAACTATGTTGCCCGTTTGGTTGAACTGCGTAAGAGCAAAGGCATGACCGAAGTGGTGGCGAAGGAGCAGCTGGAAGATAACGTGATGCTGGGCACTATGATGCTGGAGCGTGGCGAAGTCGACGGCCTGGTTTCGGGTGCGGTTCACACCACTGCCAACACCATTCGTCCCCCGTTACAGCTGATCAAAACGGCGCCAAACAGTTCGCTGGTCTCCTCCGTGTTCTTTATGCTGCTGCCTGAGCAGGTGCTGGTTTACGGTGACTGCGCCATCAACCCGGATCCGAATCCGGAGCAGCTGGCAGAAATTGCAATCCAGTCTGCGGATTCGGCCACGGCGTTTGGTATTGAGCCTCGCGTAGCGATGATCTCCTACTCAACCGGCACGTCCGGTGCCGGTAGTGATGTCGAAAAAGTGCGTGAAGCGACCCGTATCGCCAAGGAAAAGCGTCCGGATCTGGTTATCGATGGCCCGCTGCAGTATGACGCCGCGATCATGGCCGACGTGGCCAAGTCTAAAGCCCCAGACTCCCCGGTTGCGGGCCGCGCCACCGTGTTCATCTTCCCGGACCTGAACACCGGTAACACCACCTACAAAGCCGTACAGCGCTCTGCTGACCTGATCTCAATCGGGCCTATGCTGCAGGGTATGCGCAAACCGGTGAACGATCTGTCACGTGGTGCATTAGTTGACGACATCGTTTACACCATCGCTCTGACGGCTATTCAGTCTAAACAAGCGGAAAGTTAAGACATCATCCGGCTAAAAAGGCGAATCTCAGGATTCGCCTTTTTTTTATTTCTTTTATCTCTCTCACAGCCTGAATAAATAACCCTGCATAAAGCATTTTTTTGCTCTGAATAATGACTTTACGCAGATTCTATTCTACCCGACTTTTTTTATATAAGCCTTGCCATCAGGAACCGCTAATCCATTGAAATTAATGCACCATTTTACTGGTTTATTATTTTATGGAATAAACGGGAGTCTGAGACTAGTCTTAGACAGGCAAGGAACAAAGAGTGAGTATGTTCTTAATAATTATGCTGCTTTGCAGTGGCGATAAATAAACAGGTAAAGGGAGAACCCCCATGAGCGATAATCACATTCATCCGGTTTACAGTGAAATAAATAATGGTCTTCCTCTGAAGCGCATTTCCTGGAGCGCCGTATTTGCAGGCGTCATTATTTCCACCGTTATTTATTTGCTGCTCGCTATTCTGGGCACGGCGATTGGTGCCACCACCATTGATCCGTTGAAAGAACAAAATCCCGTGGACGGACTGGGGACAGGTGCCGCTATCTGGACAGGGCTGAGCATGTTGATTTCTGTTGCCGCCGGCGCATTTATCACCGGCCGTCTGGCTCAGCGTGAAGGCGCCCTGCATGGATTACTGATGTGGGCAGTGAATACGCTTATCTGCCTGTGGCTGGCGATTATGATTATCAGCAGCGCTGTCAGCGGCACAGCCAGTGTAATAGGTTCTGGTTTCAGCATGCTGGGCAATGGCATTTCCGCAGTTGCTCCCTCGCTGGCGGATACGGCGAAAGAGAAACTCAAGGAAAATAATATCGATTTGGGCAACATGCAGAATGAACTGGAGACGACGCTGCGTCAGACCGGTAAGCCAGAACTGCAACCGCAGAATCTGCAAAATGATGCCAATAAAGAAACCGACAACGCCAAAAATCAGGCGCAAAATACCGCCAGTAATCCTCAGTCAGCTGATACAGATCTGGCAAACTGGTTCAAAGGCGTACTGTCACGCAATCAGGATACGCTGCAGGCTGCCGATATGGATGCCCTGAAAAATATCATCAAAGCGCGTACCGGTAAAAGCGATCAGGAAGTTGACCAGATCGTTGCCCAGACGCAGAAAAGTTATGATGAGGCACGCAAGCAATATCAACAGTTGAAAGCTGAAGCCGAGCAGAAAGCCCGTGAAGCTGCTGAACAGGCCGCTGCGGCTACTGCTAAAGCCAGCTGGATGCTGCTGGTCGTGCTGCTGGTTGAAGCCGCTATCGCTGGCGCGATGGGCAAATTAGGCCGCAAAACTCAGCCCGTACAGAAAGTTGTTCGTTAATGGTTAAGGCTTGAAAATAAGACTAAGGCCGCGGAAGCGGCCTTATTTTTTTCGGGCTATCCGTAGCCCGGACAGTGCATTTTCAATAACGGGTATCAGCCGGGTGCCCTGATGATAAGGGTGGCAGCAATCCGTTATTCATACCGGGCTAAGCCTGGGAAGCGGTTAAACGCGACTGCTCATTATTACGGCTGAGCCAAAGTGAGAGCGCCTTCAGGGAGTCGTCGGTAAACTCATCACAACGGGCGGTGATCTCTTCCGGGGTCATCCAGAACACTTCATCCACTTCTTCTTCCTGCATGGCAAACGGGCCGTGCGAAAGGCAGCTGAACAGCCCGCCCCAGACACGGCAGTGCTGATCTTCAAAGTAAAACAGCCCGTGTTCGGCAAAAGGCACGGCGGCAATGCCCAGCTCTTCTTCCGCTTCCCGGCGGGCTGATTCGAGTAAATCCTCACCGCTTTGCACCACGCCTCCGGCGGTGGCATCCAGCATGCCGGGCATAAAGTCTTTGGTCGTGGTACGACGCTGTACCAGAATTTTACCCCTGCCATCGTGAACCACGATGTAGGTTGCGCGATGGCGCAAACACTGTGCCCGCATTTGCGCACGGCTGGACTGTGCGACGACCTCGTTATCCTCGTTAACGATATCCACCCACTCCGTGCCGCTCTCTTGCTCCACCATCCGTAACCCTTATTTGTTCTGGCGCATCAGCGCACGTTGACTCTTGCCCGCACAGTTTGCCACGGACCGCTGAAAAATTATAACCCACCCGTGTTATTAACAGGCGGTCCTGGAGGTTTCTGAGAGCCACAACTGTACAGAGGCACGCTGCCACTGAAAATGCGCATAATCTGCGATGCGCTCCGGCACAGCATCGCCATGCAGCGCCAGACGATTGATCATCACGGCCAGATCGGTATCGGCAATCGACCACTCGCCAAACAGATTCTGTTGACCCAGTTTAAGCAGCCGATCGACACCGTTAAACAGCTTCTCAGCCGAGGCCTGCGCGTGCTCGCTTAAGGGCAGGAATTTTTCACCGGCAAACAACACTTCAGTGGGACGTTCCTGACGCAGCGGCATAAAATCACTTCGCAACCATGCCTGAACCTCCCTCGCCTTCGCCCGTTTCTCAATATCGCGGGGATAAAGACGCTCATATTCCGGAGGAGCAAACCGTTCCTCAAGATACTCGGCGATGGCAGAAGATTCAGAAAGCAGGAAATCCCCGACCTGTAACGTTGGCACGCGGCGGGTCAGGGAGATCTCCCCGTAGGCTTTCTGCAGGTGTTCGCTGCTGGAGAGGTCGATATGCTGCAGGGAAAACGGCACACCTTTCTCCGTCAGAGAAACAAAGACAGACATCACATAGGGACTAAAAAAACAGGCATCAGACCAGAGCGTAACTGTGGGGTAATTCATCCTGAGATCCTTACTAGTCGGCGTCTGCATCCTGTTTACCCATTTTTTTGCAGAAAGGCAATCCCCCAAACTTCACCTAAGCTGAAAGCAGGCTGTTGGATATTTTATTTCTCAGATTAAGGACAGACAGCATGCATATTTTACTGACGGGCGGCACCGGCCTGATTGGCAGCCACCTGATCCCCCTTCTGCTGCAAAGGGGCTACCAGGTAAGCGTAGTGACCCGCGATGTGGCTGCCGCGCGCAGCAAGCTTGGCGAGGCGGTAAACTTCTGGTCAGGGCTGGATCAGCAACGCAATCTGAACGAAGTGGATGCGGTCATTAACCTGGCGGGCGAACCTATTGCGGATAAACGCTGGACGGAGCAGCAAAAGCGTCACCTTTGTGAAAGCCGGTGGCGGATCACCGAGCAGCTGGCGACGCTGATCAATGCCAGCGCCACCCCACCCTCGGTGCTGATTTCAGGATCGGCTACCGGCTTTTACGGTGATACGGGCGATCTGGTGCTCACCGAAGACGATCCCGGGCAGGATGAATTTACCCACCAGCTCTGCGCCCACTGGGAAACCCTGGCAAAAGCAGCAGAAAGCGAGCAAACGCGGGTCTGCCTGATACGCACTGGCGTTGTGCTGGCGAAAGAAGGCGGCGCACTGAGCAAAATGAAGCTGCCGTTTAAGCTGGGGATTGGCGGCCCCATTGGCAGCGGCAAGCAATATATGCCGTGGATCCATCTTGACGACATGCTCAGCGCGATTCTGTGGCTGCTGGATGGGCCAACGCTGAGCGGGCCTTTCAATCTGGTTGCGCCCTATGCAGTTCGCAACGAGCAGTTTGCCGCCACGCTTGGGCACGCCATGCACCGTCCGGCCTTTATGCGCACGCCTGCGGCGGCCATTAAGCTGATGATGGGGGAATCCTCGGTTCTGGTGCTGGGCGGTCAGCATGTGCTGCCTAAGCGGCTGGAAGAGTCCGGGTTCGCTTTCCGCTGGTATCAGCTGGATGAAGCGCTGCAGGATGTGGTTTAGCAGTATGCGGTTAAACCAGCATGGTGCTTCAGAAGGAGAACAAAAGCAGGGAATCAGGCAATGAGCTCTCAGCAAGGGCAGAACGAATCTGGCCCTTGCTGAAAACAGTAAACGCTTTAGCGGGCAGAAATCTCCTGACCGCCGTCAAAATTATTTCAGCGCGCCTGAAAGGAACTGCTGCAGGCGGGTACTTTTCGGATTAGTGAACACATCTTCAGGACGCCCCTCTTCCTCAATTTTACCCTGATGCAGGAAAATCACATGGCTGGAGACATGGCGGGCGAACTCCATCTCGTGGGTAACCACCACCATAGTTTTGCCCTCTTCCGCCAGCTTCTGCATGATCTTCAGCACTTCACCCACCAGCTCTGGATCCAGCGCTGAAGTCGGTTCATCAAACAGCAGTACCTCAGGCTCCATCGCCAGCGCACGGGCAATAGAAACACGCTGCTGCTGACCACCGGACAGGTTTACCGGATATTTGCCGCGGGCACGCTCATCAATGCCCACTTTATCCAGATATTTCACCGCACGAGCCTGAGCTTCCGCTTTGCTGAGCCCCAGCACCTGAATGGGCGCCTCCATCACATTCTGTAAAACCGTCAGGTGGCTCCACAGGTTGAAGTGCTGGAACACCATAGTCAGGCTGGTACGCAGCGCTCGCAGTTGCTCTTTATCGGACACCTTGAGCTGGCCATCGGTATCACGCACCAGATGAATATTCTGGTTGTTGACCGAAATCGTGCCTTCGCTCGGCTTCTCAAGGAAGTTGATACAGCGCAGGAAGGTGCTTTTTCCCGATCCGGAAGACCCTATGATGCTGATCACGTCACCGGCATTTGCCTGCAGTGACACGCCCTTCAGCACCTCATGTTCGCCATAACGTTTATGCAGTTCAGTTACGTTTAATTTATTGTCGGCCATAATTCTGCTCAATGAGTTGATGAAGGTTTAACGTGCGCCAGCCAGCGTTTTTCCGCCTTGCGGAACAGACTAATCAACACATACGAGATTATCAGGTAGAGCACCGCCGCAATGCCAAAAGCGATAAAGGGCTGATAGGTGGCGGAGTTGATATCGCGGGCGACTTTCAACAGATCCGGCACCGTTGCGGTAAAGGCCAGCGCCGTAGAGTGCAGCATCAAAATCACTTCATTGCTGTAGGCAGGCAGTGCCGTGCGCAAAGCCGAAGGCATGATGATGCACCGGTAAAGTTTGAAGGTGGAAAATCCATAAGCGCGTGCGGCTTCAATTTCACCGTGAGGAACCGACCGGATGGCACCGGCGAAAATTTCCGTGGTGTAAGCACAGGTATTCAGCGTCAGCGCCAGCAGCGTACAGTTAAGGCCGCTGCGGAAGAACGCATTCAGCAAATCGTTGCCCTTGACGATTTCCAGCGTGTACATCCCGGAGTAGAAGATCAGCAGCTGAACATACAGCGGCGTGCCACGGAAGACGTAAGTAAACAGCCATACAGGGAAACGCACAGCGGTGATGGAGGAAACGCGGGCGATGGAGAGCAGCACGGCCAGGCAGCCGCCCAGCACCACGGAAATCACCAGCAGCCAGAGAGTGATGGCTACGCCAGAGAAACGATAACCGTCCGTCCACAACAGGGCTTTCCAGTATTCCTGAATAATATCAATCATAAATCAGCCCTTCTTACGCCCACCGAATAACGGCGCTCAAGCCACATCAGCACGCCGTTGGAAAGCGTGGTAAACACCAGGTAGATCACCCCGGCGACAACCGCAAAATAGAAAGGTTGCCAGGTACTTTTCCCGGCCAGCTGGGTCGCTTTAACCACATCTTCCAGCCCCAGTAGCGAAACCAGCGCGGTTGCCTTGAGGATAACCTGCCAGTTATTGCCAATGCCCGGCAGCGCAAAGCGCATCATGCCCGGGAAAAGAATGCGGCGAAAGGTCTGTGAGGAGGTAAAGCCGAACGCTGTCGCAGCTTCAATCTGCCCTCTCGGCACCGCCATATAGGCACCCCGAAAAGTTTCAGTGAAGTATGCGCCATAGATAAAGCCAAGAGTGATGATACCGGCAACCATAGGATCAATATCGAACTGATCGACGCCAAGCATATCGGTAAACTGGTTCAGGGCTATCTGCAGACCGTAGAAAATCAGCAGCATCAATACCAGATCGGGCACGCCACGGATCAGCGTGGTATAGCCTTCGAAAATCATCCGCAACAGACGATTATGAGAAAGTTTGGCCCCGGCGCCAACTAAACCAAGGATAACGGCAAGCAACACCGAGCTGAGTGCCAGCTCAAGCGTGACCAGCGCCCCTTTAAAAATTACTTCAGAATATCCATACAGCATAGGCCTGCCTTTGTTTTAACTTCGCGTTTCATCCGCCTGTGGCGTACAAAACAGGGGCCGCAGTCCGCAGACTGGCGGGCCCCCATGACAGGTTTTACTTAACCGCCGTACACGTCAAAGTCGAAATATTTTTTAGCTAACTTGTCGTAGGTGCCATCTTTGCGAATTTCATCAAACGCTTTGTCGATGGCCGCTTTCAGCTCGGTATCATCTTTACGCATGCCCATACCGGTACCCACACCAAAGATTTTTTCATCTTTCACCGCAGGACCAGCGAAAGCGTAATCTTTCCCGGCTGGCTGTTTCAGGAAACCTTCGCTGGCAGCGACTTCATCCTGGAAGGCTGCATCGATACGGCCGGCAGTCAGATCCTGATAAACCAGATCCTGATTGGCATAAGGCGTCACGTTGATGCCTTTTGGACGCCAGTTTTCATTGGCGTAGGTTTCCTGGGTGGTGCCCTGCAGCAGACCGATGGTTTTGCCTTTCAGCGACTCAAGGGTAGGCAGGATTTTTGAGCCTTTTGGCGCAATCAGACGGGCGTTAGCTGCGTAGAGTTTTTCCGAGAAAGCGATCTCCTGCTGACGCTTTTCGGTAATGGAGAGCGAAGAGATGATGGCATCAATTTTCTTCGCTTTCAGCGAGGGGATTAACGCATCGAAATCGCTTTCAACGTAGGTACATTTAGTCGCCATACGTTTACAGATTTCATTAGCCAGATCGATATCGAAGCCAGCCAGTTGACCTTGTGCATTTTTAGATTCAAAAGGCGCGTAGGTTGGATCGGTGCCAATGCGCAGCGTCTTCGGCGCGGCAGCAAACGCGCTGCTGGCGCTGGAAAGAGCCAGCAGAAGAGAAAGAGCCAGGACCTGCTTTTTCATAGATTACCCTCGAATATGGTCTTTTATTATGTCGATCGTGATGTTGTTAGCGCAGTCAGAACACATCTCTTTTGCAGATTTCATGCCAGTTTTGCCTTCACCTGCCCCATTGCTGCGCAATCAGCTTGTTTCGCCGTATAACAGCGCAAACGCCTTGATTGTGGGGAAATATATAACAGGTTTGTGGAAAGACAGGGCGAACAATGTTGCATTTTGGTGCACTGAATGCACAAAAAGCGATTCAGCACCTGGCTACGCACTCAAATGGTGCATAAAAGCAGGGTTATGCACCCTGCCAGCGCGTGAAGAGATCTTTATCAAGCGTGATATCAAATTGATCGAGAACGCGATTCACCGTCTGATCAACAATATCCATAATATTTTCAGGGCGATGATAGAAGGCCGGTACCGGTGGCATAATAATTGCCCCCAGTTCAGCCGCCGTGGTCATCATCCGCAGGTGGCCAAGATGTAGGGGGGTTTCACGTACGCAGAGAACCAGTTTACGGCGCTCTTTCAGCACTACATCGGCCGCACGCGTCAGCAGGCCATCGGTGTAGCTGTGGACAATCCCTGAAAGGGTTTTCATCGAACAGGGCAGGATGACCATGCCATCGGTTTTAAACGAACCGGAAGAGATGCTGGCAGCAATATCCCGCACGTCATGCACCACATCGGCCAGTGCCTGAACATCGCGTACCGAATAGTCGCTTTCCAGTGCCAGCGTCTGCCGGGCAGCCTGACTCATCACCAGATGGGTTTCCACCTCGCTGACCTGCTGCAAAATCTGCAGCGCACGGACGCCATAAATCACGCCGCTGGCACCTGAAATGCCAATAATGAGTCTTTTCATAAATATCCTGCCGGGCTGAAAATCAAAGTATGACACCTGAGCGCCAAAAAAGAAATGGGCCGGAATCGCTTCCGGCCCACTTTTACCTGCTGTCACTACTCAGGGTATTAGCCTTCGTTGTGCATTTCCAGGTTTTCCACTTCGTTCTGACGGGCCATGGCTTTGGCATCATCATTACGCAGCGACTGGAGGTACTCCAGATATTGCTGATCGACATCTTTGGTGACGTAGATTCCGTTAAATACCGAGCACTCGAACTGCGCGATATCCGGGTTTTCTTCCCTTACGGCTTCAATCAGATCGTCCAGGTC
Organism: Erwinia sp. E_sp_B01_1; assembly: GCF_036865545.1. Lineage (NCBI taxonomy): Bacteria > Pseudomonadati > Pseudomonadota > Gammaproteobacteria > Enterobacterales > Erwiniaceae > Erwinia > Erwinia sp. E_sp_B01_1. The sequence goes on from NZ_CP142208.1 coordinate 3,366,596, forward strand.
CTGGAAGATCAGGCCATCAGCACCAATCAGCTGGCGGATCTCTTCCACTTCACGGCCATGAGCAATCAGCTCCGTCGCGCTCGGCATATCGATGCCATAGACGTTCGGGAAACGGATTTCCGGTGCCGCAGAAGCCAGGTAGACTTTCTTCGCGCCCGCTTCACGGGCCATTTCGATGATCTGTTCGCAGGTGGTACCGCGAACAATAGAGTCATCTACCAGCAGCACGTTTTTGCCGCGGAATTCAGCCCGGTTAGCGTTCAGCTTACGGCGAACCGCACTGCGACGCTGATGCTGACCTGGCATAATAAACGTACGGCCTACGTAGCGGTTTTTCACAAACCCCTGGCGATACGGCTTATCCAGGATACGGGCCATTTCCAGCGCGATATCACATGATGTTTCCGGGATGGGAATGACCACATCGATGTCCAGGTCTTCCCACTCACGGGCAATTTTCTCACCCAGCTTGGTGCCCATACGAACACGGGCGCTGTAGACAGAGATTTTGTCCAGGAACGAGTCCGGGCGGGCAAAATAGACGTATTCGAACAGGCAAGGATTGAATTTCGGGTTCTCTGCACACTGACGGGTAAACAACTGACCTTTATCAGTGACATAAACCGCTTCACCTGGCGCCACATCCCGCAGGAATTCGAAGCCCAGGGTATCCATTGCCACGCTTTCGGAGGCGACCATATATTCGTTACGGCCATCCGGCATACTGCGCTTGCCGATCACCAGTGGGCGAATCCCGTTGGGATCGCGGAAAGCGACAAGGCCATGACCGATGATCATTGCCACACAGGCATAGGCGCCACGGACGCTCTTGTGCACGGCAGTCACAGCGGCAAAGATGTTATCGGCTTCCAGCGGATAGTGCTGAAAACGATCCAGCTCCTGAGCAAAAATGTTCAGCAGGATCTCAGAATCTGAGGTGGTGTTAACGTGACGACGACCGCTTTCAAACAGCTGCTTACGCAGTTCGTGAGCGTTGGTCAGGTTACCATTGTGCGCAAGCGTGATGCCGTAAGGCGAGTTCACGTAGAAAGGCTGAGCTTCAGAAGCGCTGGAGCTTCCCGCTGTCGGATAACGGACGTGGCCGATACCCATGTTGCCCTGCAGACGCTGCATATGGCGGGCTTCAAATACATCGCTGACCAGGCCGTTTGCTTTACGCAGGCGGAAGCATTTTAATGCATCAATGGTTACGATGCCTGCGGCATCCTGCCCACGGTGCTGGAGCACCGTTAACGCGTCATAAATCGACTGGTTGACCGGCATGAATCCGGCGATCCCGACAATACCGCACATGTGGTTATTTCCTCATAAGCCGTAACCCCGGTTCTATTACCGGGGCAAAAAACTCGACGTACTCTTCAGGTAATCAAAGAACCACCTGATGACGTAACTAAACTGGGGAACCAGCTGGGACTGTTGCCAGTCAGGGCTTTTTGAAAAGCCGGTGAAGGTATCGAGGAAAAACAGAATAGCTGACACGATCAGCACACCACGTAATGCCCCGAAACAGACGCCCAACACTCTGTCGGTACCCGACAGGCCGGTTTTTTCAACCAGCGAACCAATGACGAAGTTGACGATGGCTCCCACTAACAGCGTGGCCACGAACAACACCCCAATGGCGATTCCATTTCGAACCAGTTCGTCTTCAAAACCGGTAAACCAGACGGCAAGGTAGGAGTAGTAATGACTGGCGACAAAAAATGCGCAACCCCAGGTGACGAGAGATAAGGCTTCCCGAACAAACCCACGGATCAGGCTGACAAGAGCCGAAAAACCAATAACCGCAATAATGACGTAATCTATCCAGACCATGAACTCTTCCAGCGACTGTGCCCCTGCATCCAGTTCGGGGCGAATTCTAACAGAAAAAGAAAACGTTTGCGTAGCGTTTTCCTGTGCCAGTTTAATTAATGCCATGTGTAAAAAAACCAGCCATCATGCCTGCTGGCGGCTTGCGGTCACACCCGGCAAGCCTGCTTATGTAACAGACTGACTTTTAACCACTTAAAGACAATTACCACGGCGTCAGCAAACAGCGAAACGGCAGAAATCCTGCGATTTTAAAAGGCTCAGGCTCTTACATTAATAGCGCCAGACTAACGTAATACAGGGTGGAATCACTCCACCCTGTTAAGTGGCCCGGCGGCCGCAGTACATCCCCTGAAAAACCTAACGGGCACTGTAAGGTTTAACTACCCCACCGAGTCCGGAAATGCCTTTCAGTTCGCTAACCGCCGCCTGCATCTTCGCTTTAGAGGCGTCCGGTCCGACGTAGATTCGGGTTATCTCGCCCTGTACCGGTGTGGATGGCACGGTAAAGGCGCGATAACCAGAAAGACGGAGCTGCGCGACAACTTCATTGACCTTGCTGGCGTTTTTCAACGCGCCCAGCTGAACAACATAAGCCTGACCGGAAGGTGCGCTCTGCTGCGCAGGTTCGGCAGGCTGAGCTTCTGGTTTAGGTTGTGGCTTAGGCTTTTCAACCGGTTTTTCCGCCGGTTTCTCTACCGGTTTAGGCTTAGGCTTCTCTACCGGTCTGGTCACCGGCTTTGATTCCACCACAGGTGGAGGAGCCACGACGCTTGGATGATTGCTGGATTGCGGCGCTGTGGAGCCGCTTTCGGCCTGTGAAGTGTTGCTGGCGGCTTTACCTTCCGCCGTTGCCCCTTCCGGCGGCTGCGAAGGCAGCGGTTGAGTGACTGGCGGTACCAGGTCATTCTCCTGCTGATCGCCAGGTTTCGGCACCAGCGGTATCGCCGCAAACTCTTCTTTATAGTGCTTTTTTTTGCCGTCGAGCAAACCCGGCAGAATGATGACGCCCAGTGCTACTATAATGACGGTCCCGACTAAACGGTTTTGAAACTTACTGGCCACTGCCGTTCTCCGCTTCCCTCGTTTCCATTACGTGTGCCACGGTGTGGAAAGAGCCACACACCAGCACAATATCCTGCTCTGCTGCCTGCTTAAGCGCCTGATGATAAGCATCAGCGACGGAGACAAAGGCCTGAGCCTCAGGCAAATGTGCCTGCAACTCCCCGGCGTTTGCGCCGCGCGGCCCTTCAAGTGGCGCGCAGTACCAGTAGTCAACCTCAGGTTTCAGACAGGCCAGGGTGCCGGCGATATCTTTGTCATGCAGCATCCCTACTACGGCGTGAACCTTACCGGTTTTCGGCAGATCGCGCAGGCGCCCTGCCAGATAGCTGGCGGCGTGGGGATTATGCGCCACATCAAGAATCACTCGCGGGGCTTCGGCAACTGTCTGAAAACGGCCAGGCAGAATTGCCTTATCCAGCCACTGATAAACGATCGCTTCATCAACGTGTAGCGGTGAGGCACGCAGCGCAGCAAGTGCAGTGGCCGCATTGGGCATCGGCACCTGCGGCAACGGCAGGCCCTGAAGCGCACCCTGAGCATCAGTAAATGACCAGCTCTCCTCAGAGACGCTGTAGTGCCAGTCACGCCCGCACTTAAGCAGATGGGCACCCAGATTATCCGCCACTTCAGCTATGGTGTGGGGCATATCAGGCTCACCGACGACCGCCGGTTTGCCGCCACGAAATACCCCGGCTTTTTCACGGCCAATGCTTTCACGATCGGGCCCCAGCCAGTCGGTATGGTCCAGGGCAATACTGGTTATCACGGCAACGTCGGCATCCACAATATTAGTGGCATCCAGACGCCCGCCAAGCCCCACTTCCAGAATAACCACATCAAGCTTCGCGCGTTTAAACAGCCACAGCGCAGAGAGCGTGCCGTATTCAAAATAGGTCAGTGAGGTATCGCCCCTTCCGGCTTCAATATCGGCAAAGGAGGCTGTGTGATCCGCTTCCGGCAACTCTTCACCCTGAATGCGCACCCGTTCGGTATAGCGCAACAAATGGGGAGAGCTGAAGACACCAACCCGGTAGCCCGCTGCAATCAGCAGGGTTTCAAGCGTTCTGCAGGTAGTGCCCTTGCCGTTGGTCCCCGCGACGGTAAACACGACGGGAGCAGGGGTTAACAGGTCGAGCGAAGTAGCCACGCGTTGTACGCGTGCCAGTCCGAGTTCAATAGCCTGAGAGTGGAGATTCTCAAGATAATGAAGCCACGTGACCAGAGGTGACGTGGCTTGAGGAAGATTATCCATTTGTCCCGTTCACAGCGTTACGGTTCATTGGTAAAAGGGGCATTACGCCCCTTTCTGTCATCAGTCAGGCTTCTTCGCCCTGGGGTTCGTCCCCGGCAACTTCTGCCTGAGCCTCTTCCTGCGGTGCAGGCAGATTCATCATTTTGGCCAGAATGCTTGCCAGCTTAAAGCGCATGACCGGGCGACGGATGATCATGTCGATCGCGCCCTTCTCAATCAGGAATTCACTGCGCTGGAAGCCCGGTGGCAGTTTCTCACGCACTGTCTGCTCGATAACGCGTGGGCCGGCAAAGCCGATCAACGCTTTAGGTTCAGCAATGTTCAGATCGCCCAGCATGGCGAAGCTGGCGGAAACGCCGCCCATGGTAGGGTCAGTCAGCACGGAGATATAAGGCAGACCGCGTTCCTGCATTTTAGCCAGTGCCGCACTGGTTTTCGCCATCTGCATCAGCGACATCAGCGCTTCCTGCATACGGGCACCACCAGAAGCGGAGAAGCAGATCATCGGACAGTTGTCTTCCAGCGCCTGCTCAACAGCACGAACGAAGCGCGCGCCCACGACGGAGCCCATAGAGCCGCCCATAAAGGAGAACTCAAAGGCCGCAGCCACAACAGGCATACCGTGCAGCGTGCCTTTCATCACGATCAGCGCGTCTTTTTCGTCGGTCTCTTTTTGCGCAGCCACCAGACGATCTTTGTATTTTTTGGAGTCTTTAAACTTCAGCAGATCTTTTGGCTCCAGCTCGCTGCCCAGCTCGATTAACGAGCCTTCGTCCAGCACGCTGTGCAGACGCTCACGGCCATGCATACGCATGTGGTGATCGCATTTCGGGCAAACTTCCAGATTGCGCTCCAGCTCGGCGCGGTACAGAACCTGGCCGCAGCTGTCGCACTTGGTCCAGACCCCTTCAGGGATACTGGCTTTGCGCGAGGGAGTGATGGTGCTTTTATTGAGAATTCGTTCAATCCAGCTCATTGAGGACCTTTCTGTTTGAACCTGGTGAAACCAGTTTTCTTTTACCACGCCGCACGGCAGCGCAGACCATAATGTCGCTCATTAAACCATAACCGCCCGATGCTGTGGATAAAAATCTGGTCATCAGGCGGCAGTTTAGCGAGGTTTTACTGCGATTTCTGCTGACGCGCGGCGCGGCGATGGCGCCAGACTTCAATGATGCCAGGCAGAATTGAAAGTAAGATAATCGCCACGATCAGCAGTTTCAGATTCTCCTGCACTACCGGCAAGTCGCCAAACAGGTAGCCCGCGTAGGAGAACAGCAGTACCCACAGCAACCCGCCCGAAATGTTATACAGGGCAAAGTGGCGGTAGGACATTTTCCCCATCCCGGCGACAAACGGCGCAAAAGTCCGGACGATCGGCACGAAGCGCGCAAGAATAATCGTTTTCCCGCCGTGACGCTCGTAAAATTGATGGGTTTTATCGAGGTGGCTGCGACGGAAGATCTTCGAATTCGGGTTGCTGAACAATTTGTCGCCAAAAAGCCGCCCGATGGTGTAGTTCACCGCATCCCCCACGATGGCTGCCACCGACATCAGGGTGACCATCACATGAATATTCAGATCGTTAGTGGGCAAAGCAGCCAGCGCACCGGCCACAAACAGCAGGGAATCCCCCGGCAGGAACGGGGTCACTACCAGTCCGGTTTCGCAAAACAGGATCAGAAACAGAATGGCATAAACCCACATGCCATACTGCGCTACCAGCTCCGCCAGATGGACATCAATATGCAGGATGAAGTCGACAACAAAACGAATCAGTTCCATACACGTTTCCTTAATTCTCCAGGCTTCATTTAATCCTCGAGGAACAGTGGTCCCATCGGCGGACGTGGTAAATCATAGTGTTGCGGATAATCGACCGAGACCAGGTACAGTCCTTCGGCCCGTGCAGTGGCTGCTGCCAGCGTGCGATCTTTCGCCGCCAGCAGCTCTGCGATCCAGCTTTCCTGCTGATTGCCACAGCCTACTTCCATCAGGCTCCCTACAATGTTGCGTACCATATGGTGGACAAACGCATTGGCCTTGATGTCCACAATCACGTAAGCGCCGAAGCGGCTGACGTTGAGATGGATCACGTTGCGCCAGGGCGTACGGGACTGGCACTGTACGGCGCGGAACGACGTAAAGTCGTTCTCACCCAACAGAAGCTGTCCTGCACGCTGCATTTTTTCCACATCCAGCGGATGATAAAAGTGCGTAACGCCACCATGCAAAATCGCCGGGCGCAGGCGGCGGTTATAGATAACATACCGGTAGCGGCGCGCGGTGGCGCTAAAACGGGCATGAAAATCATCCGCGACAGGTTTCACCCAGCGCACCGCGATATCATCGGGTAAATTAGCATTAACCCCCAGCGTCCAGGCGGCATCCTTACGCAGGGAAGTGGTCTCAAAATGCACCACCTGACCGGTACCGTGAACCCCGGCATCAGTCCTGCCTGCGCAATAGACGCTGACCGGATGGTTAGCGACTTTCGACAACGCTTTTTCAAGCTTTTCCTGTACGCTGCGCACTTCCTGCTGACGCTGCCAGCCATAGTAACGGCTGCCATCATATTCAATGCCGAGCGCCAGCTTCTGCTTTTGCTCAGGCAAACCCACTTCAGACATCAGTACATATACTCCTGGATCAGCTTCTCAGCGGTTTTCACCGCCATCAACGCGCCGCCAAAGCGAACGTTGTCGGCCACCGACCAGAACTGCAACATCTCAGGCACGCCATAGTCGGTGCGCACGCAGCCCAGGCTCAGCACATCGTTGCCCGACGCGTCGCCAACCTGAGTGGGGTAATCGTCTTCGTCAGAGAGGCGGATATCTTCGGTCTGCAAGAACACTTCTCGCGCTTCTTCTGCTGACATCGGACGCAGATTCTCGATATGCACGATCTGCGCATTGCCATAGAACACCGGGGCCTGCACGGTTGAGACAGAAATCGGCAATCCTTCGTCCTGCAGCACTTTACGGACCTGATCCACCAGACGACGCTCCTGCAGCACGCTGCCTTCAGCATCCGCCAGGAGCGGCAGCATGTTGAACGCCAGCTGGCGGTCAAAGAAGCCCTTTTCCGCCGGCAGGCCGTTAAGCAGACGTGCGCTTTCACCGGCCAGAGAGTCCACGGCAGCTTTGCCGTGTGCGGATGCGGCAATCAGACTGGTGACCTGCAGGCGACCAAGGCCAGCCTGATCGACCAGCGGCTTGATGGCGCAAAGCAGCTGGCTGGTGACGCTGTCCGCCACGCTGATGATATTGCGGTTACGGTAATCACCCAGTGCCTGCGGATTAACGTCCGGCACGACCAGAGGCACGTCCGGCTCCAGCGCGAACAGATCGCTGCTGTCGATGACCAGGCAGCCGGAGTTGGCAGCCTCGTCGGCATAGCGCGCAGAGGCTTCACGCCCGGCGGTGAAGAATGCCAGCTGCACCTGAGACCAGTCGAAGGTACTCGCATCGGTAACCAGCACCGATTTGCCATCAAAACGCAGGGTTTCACCCGCGCTGCGTTCGCTCGCCAGCGCATATAAATCACCAACCGGGAACTGACGTTCTGCCAGCAGTTCCAGTACAGCTTGCCCTACTGCGCCTGTCGCGCCTAATAGCGCAATGTTCCAGCCGTCAGACATGTTGGTTAACTCCAGAAAAGACTACAAAAAAAGAAGGCGGCTATCGCACCGCCCGGGGAAGCAGATTATCAACCGGGGCGTATCTTACCCTCAGGAGGCCGGATGAAAAACGGCGTTAAATCCTAGTTTTTTCAGCAGGGTCGCCGCCTGTTCCGAATCGCACTGCACCAGCAGTGAAGACCATTCGCGACGCTCCAGATAATTCTTGCGCAGGCGGTCAAATTCGCCAGGCACCGCGGCCACCGCACGCAGCGGGGCATCATCGCGGCGCACATCATACACCAGATGCACCAGTCTTTTCAGCGTTGGCTGATCCAGCTCACCGTGCAGGGTAATTCGCCCAAATTCCGGGGCGGGAAGCAGCGTATCTAATGCTACCTGCTGCGGCTGTCCCAGAAATTGCGTCCAGGCTTCAAATACCTGGGTGGTGCCGCGTGCTTTGCCCTCCAGGGTGTAGCCCGCAATGTGTGCGGTAGCGATATCCACTTTATCCAGCAGCGGCAGGGAAAGCTCGGGTTCCGGCTCCCAGACGTCCAGCACCACGCTCAGGTCATCGCGCTTTTGCAGCACGTTAAGCAGCGCGGCATTATCCACCACCGCGCCACGGCAGGCGTTGATCAGAATGGTGCCGGGCTTCAGCGCCATCAGCAGCGCTTCATCGGCCAGATGCAACGTTTTATACTCGCCCTGTTTAAACAGCGGCGTGTGGAACGTCAGGATATCCGCTTCCGCCACCAGCCTGGACAACGGCAGGAACTCGCCTTCATCGCCCCGATCGGCACGCGGGGGATCGCAAAGCAGGGTTTTGATACCCAAAGCTTCCAGCCGCGCCTGCAGGCGTCCGCCTACGTTACCCACGCCCACGATGCCGACGGTGCGGTCTGTTAACAGGAAACTATCACGCTCGGCCAGCAGCAGCAGCGAAGAGAAGACATACTCCACCACCGCGATAGCGTTACAGCCTGGCGCGGCTGAGAAGGCGATCCCCTGCTCCCGCAGATAATCTTCATCAATATGATCGGTTCCGGCCGTGGCCGTGCCAACGAATTTTACCGGTTTGCCGCTGAGCAGTTCCGCATTCACTTTAGTGACCGACCGAACCATCAGACCATCGGCATTGTCCAGCTCTGCCTGAGGTACTGGCCGTCCGGGAACCGCAACCACATCGCCTGTGCGGCTGAACAGCTCGCGGGCATAAGGCATATTTTCATCAACAAGGATTTTCACAATGGTGTTCCTGCCAGATAACTTGTGGGCGACATTCTGCCACAAACCGCCTGGACGAATCATTACCCGTCTGATAATCCCTGGCGGTCTTTGCCAGGAGAGGCGTAAGCTATCTTCACGTTTTTCCTAATCTGGCTTCCCGATGAATTTTATGTTTCCCCTGATGGCCGTGCTGATCTGGTCAGTGAATGCCATTGTCAGCAAAGTCTCTGCCGGGGCAATCGATCCTGCCGCTATCTCTTTTTACCGCTGGCTTCTGGCTCTGCTGACTCTGACACCCTTTGTGTTGCCAGCCGTCTGGCGCAATCGTCAGCAAATTGGCAGGGTATGGTGGAAACTGCTGATTCTGGGACTGCTGGGGATGGTGCTTTATCAGAGCCTGGCTTACTACGCCGCCCACAGCGTGACCGCACTGTTTATGGGTATCCTGAACGCTCTGATCCCGCTGCTGACCGTGCTGATAAGCCTCGTGGTATTGCGACTGGCACCGACGCTGGGCATTGTGATCGGCAGCCTGATGTCATTCTGCGGGCTGGTCTGGCTGGTGAGCCAGGGCAATCCGCAGCAGCTGTTGTCACAGGGCATGGGGAAAGGCGAGCTGATGATGTTTGCCGCTTCAACCTCCTACGCGCTGTATGGCGTACTGACCAAACGCTGGGCGATCCCACTGCCCAACTGGCAGAGTCTCTATGTGCAGATTGTTTTTGGCGTTCTGCTGCTGTTACCCAACTTTTTACTGGCGCAGGATGTCTCGCTTAACGCGCATAATATTCCGCTGGTGCTGTTCGCCGGGATCCCGGCTTCAATTATTGCCCCCTTCCTGTGGATTCAGGGCGTGATGAGGATGGGAGCCAATACTGCGACCATCTTTATGAACCTTGCACCGATCTTCACCGCCATTATCGCCGTGCTGTTTCTGCATGAAACCCTGCACAGCTATCATTTTATCGGCGGCGGCATCACCCTGCTGGGGGTTTTCCTTGCGCAGCGTCTTCGCACGCCCCTGCGGTTAAAAAAAACGCCCAAAAAAGAGACAGGATCGGCAGCATAAACTTCAGTTCCACCTGAAACCCGGGCTGAGAGCAATATATTTCCCCCCACCCGGCCTGCGCCACTACCTATCGCAGGGCGGGATTGTTATCATAGTGAATCCCCCTTTCTCCGGCGGCCCCGGATATTGATTGAGTTAAGGATTTTGTCATGCAACCTCTTAGCGGCCCCGGTGCGCCGATCCCTGGCGATCGTACGACGGTCGATGCCAAAACTGGCACCACCCGCCCTGGCCCGGGAGATCAACCGCTGACACCTGCTCAGCGCACCACGCTGGAAAGGCTGATCGTTAAAATCATGTCGCTGAGTTCGCTGAAGTCGCCTGAACTGTGGGCCGGGATGCGTCATGAGGTGGGGGTGAAAAACGACGGGGGTCTGCTGGCGCGCCATTTTCCTGCTGCTGAACAGTTTCTGAATAACCGCCTGTCTCAGGTGCAGAATACTCACGCTACCCGCCAGCTTTTCCAGCAGCTGACCGACCTGCTGCCTCAGGGCAATAACCGCCAGGCAGTGAGCGACTTTATCCGTCAGCAATTTGGTCATACGGTGCTCAGCTCCCTGAATCCGGACCAGTTGCGCCAGGTGCTGACCATGTTACAAAACGGTCAGATGGCGATCCCACAGCCACAGCAGAACCGTATTTCCGACCGGACGCTGCTTCCTGCAGAGCACCACACGCTGAATCAGCAGATCTCCCGGCTTGCAGCAGCAACGGGAGAACAGCCTGTTAAGCTCTGGGCTTCCGTCATGAAGATGGTGAATCTGCACAGCGGCGATCCTATCCCCTCCAGGCTTTATCCGCTGTTAACGCAGTATCTTCAGGTCAGCCATACGCTGAGCCAGCACACGGCGCCAACACTGCCGATGCTGCTCGCTTCGTTGAAAGTTCCGCCGGAGCCGGCAGAGCAGCGTATGCTGGAAGACGCCAGCCAGCAACGCTTCCAGCAGCCGCCCCTGGCGGTTCTGACTGCCGCTCAGGCGCAGGATCTGATGAACCTGCTGTTTGCCCGCCGTGCGGAGCGCTTACGCGAACAACAGGTTGCCGACAGCGAAATCCATCCGCAACCCATTGTGGCTCCGCTGTTTGGCTATGTGCCGCCTGTACTGCAGCCTGTGGTTAACCGTCCCGTCTTCACCACTTTTGCGGTGCTGGTCCTGCTCGGTTTCCTGATGTGGATTTTCCTCTGAGGCCTTAACAGCCACACTCTTCCGGTTTCCTCCGGGCAGGCCATTCGCCTGCTTTCCCCCCTGAATGACCGGGTGACCGTCGCGAAGCCAGAAATCCAGTCCACCGGCGTCAGCCTTTCCCTACTGACTTCTGGCGAAGTTAAAGGTGACGGCGATACCCAGCACGGCACAGACGGCTCCGGCGAGATAAACCGATCCATAACCCAGCGAGGTGGCGAGGATACCGGTGAGCGGGCCGCTGGCTCCGTAGGCAATGTCCTGAAATGCGGAGAACCCGCCCAGTGCCGTGCCGCGCACCTGTGGAGCAACACGTTTGACCACCTCCACGCCCAGCGCAGGAAAAATCAGCGAGCAGCCGCACCCGGTCAGCGCGGCGCCAGCCAGCGCCATCCAGCCGGAGGTGGAAAAACCCAGCACCAGCAAACCCACGGCTTCCACCGCCAGCGAAACCAGCGCCACTTTGATGCCGCCTAACCGGTCAGGCATCCAGCCAAACAGGATACGCATCAGCACGAAGGAGAGCCCAAAAGCGGTCATGGCAAAACCGGCGTTACCCCATTGCTGGCTGGCAAAATAGAGGGAAGTGAAGGTTCCGATTACCGCAAAGCCGACGCCCTGCAACGCCAGCCCACAACCGGGTGAAAGGATTTGTCCCACCACTTTCCATAACGAAGGACGCTCCCCATCATGCGTGGGAACCGGTTTAACCCAGAAATTAAACAACAGGGCAAATACCGGCAGGATCATGGTGGTAATCCCCATCGCCATAAAGCCCCACTGGTTATGCAGCATCAGCCCCAGAGGCGCCCCGGCGGCCAGCGCGCCATAAATGGCCATACCGTTCCAGGACATCACCTGTCCGGATCGTTTCGGCCCCACCAGCCCCATTCCCCAGGTAAGATTTCCAGTCAGAAGCTGACTTTCGCCAAAGCCCAGCAGCAGACGCCCCACCACCAGCAAGGCAAATTTGCCCATCACCGGCAGGGGAAGCAGCGCCGCAAGCACATAGGCCAGCCCCACCAGCGTGCAGGCCAGCATGCCCTGAAGCACCGAACGCTTTGCACCGTGCCGATCGGCCAGACGCCCGGCATAGCCACGAGTCAGTAAGGTGGCGAAAAACTGAATCCCGACCGCAATCCCGACCATGACATTGTTCAACCCCAATTCCTGATGAACAAACAAGGGGATAACGGGCAGCGCCAGGCCGGCAGTCAGATAAGTTAAAAACACGGCAAATGAGATGCTCGCCAGTGAGGCAGTTGGATTGCTCTGGCGACCTTCAAGAGTTGTCGACATGACGTCAGGTTCTCCTTGTGACTACGTAAGGGCACGTCTTACTGCGCGCGCCCGATGGGACCCTTGCCGGAGCAGGGTCAGGACGCGTTGATTAACGTTGAACGCTTACGCAACATCATGACGACGTTGAAAGGGAATTTGTGGCAAAAGTTTGGATCATTGCCGGGCCGCCGTCAATAACGTAAACCCGCCCTTTGTAACCAGGTTACGTTGCTTATTACCTGACATATTCCCTTGCGGGGCGGCTTCAGGACCACTCAGTTGCGGGACTCTTCACAAATTTGATATGCCAGTTTTGCCGGTTCTGCCATTTGTGAAGTTTTTGGAGGCTTTACCGCAGCAAGCCTCTTTTGATGTTAAATATTAGATAAAAATAAACCAATAATTAACAATTAATAAACATAAAAAAATCGTACTTTTACTACAAAATAATTTAATTAACCTTAAATTAACATAAAAGCAGATAAAATTTAACTAAAAACATCGCCGATCACATTTCCAGCTGCGGCTTGCCCGATCCGGCCTGGCTGCTTGCTATCTTGCTTTCGTGGTGTCAGTGACATCCGGCCATTATAAGCCTGCGCCAGGCGGGCAATCAGCGGACAATCCGCCCCTACAATAAGGTATTGCTATGAAATTCAACGTCGCATTACTCAATGCATGTGTTGTTTCTGCCTGCATGCTGTTTACAACACCCTCTTTTTCCGCTGAAAAACATGATATTGCCGTGGTGGCTAAAGTAACCGGTATTCCGTGGTTTACCCGTATGGAAGTGGGTGTGAAAGAGGCGGCGACCAAACTGGACGTAAACGCCTACCAGGTGGGCGGCTCCACGCCCGATCCGGCCCAGCAGGTCAAGGTGATTGAAGACCTGATCGCCAAAAAAGTGGATGCCATTATTGTGGTGCCCAACGATGCCAAAGTGCTGGAACCCGTGCTGAAGAAGGCCCGCGCTCAGGGTATCGTGGTGCTGAGCCATGAATCACCGGATCAGCAGATTGCCCAGTGGGATGTGGAAACCATCGACAGCCAGAAATATGCCGAGAAGAACATGGATGAGCTGGCCAGCGCCATGGGTGGAAAAGGTGGTTATGCCATTTACGTTGGTTCGCTGACTGTGCCCCTGCATAACGCCTGGGCTGATGCCGCCATCAAATACCAGAAAACAAAATATCCGGAAATGCATGAAGTCACCTCGCGCCTGCCGGTGGCCGAGAGCATCGATAAATCCTACGCCACCACCCTCGACCTGATGCGTACCTATCCGGATCTGAAAGGCATTATCGGCTTCGGTTCCCTTGGCCCTGTTGGTGCCGGTCAGGCAGTGAAAAGCAAACGGGCGAAAAACAAAATTGCCGTGGTCGGCATCGCCATGCCTGCTCAGGCTGCGCCTTACCTGGCTACCGGTGATATCAAGAAAGTGCTGTTGTGGGATCCGAAAGATGCCGGTTTTGCGCTGGTCAGCCTTGCCGATCAACTTCTTGACGGCAAACAGGTCACCAGCGACTTGACCATTGATGGCCTGGGGAAAGCCGATGTGGATATGAAAACCCATGTGATCCGCTTTAACCGCATTCTGGAAGTGACCAAAGATAACGCCAAAACGCTTGGCTTCTGAGAGTCCTGTCCTGCCGGTCATGCGCTGACCGGCAACCAGACTGCCTGGTGATATTCCTGGGGTAATCTATGTCGCAAACCTTTCTCTCGCTTGAAAAAATCAGCAAATCCTTTCCCGGCGTCCGGGCACTGGATAGCGTCAGCCTGACCCTGAATAAAGGCGAAGTTCACTGCCTGGCCGGGCAAAACGGCTGTGGAAAAAGTACGCTGATCAAAGTGATCTCCGGGGTCTACCATCCCGACAAAGGATCGCACATTGGGATTGATGGCAAGCTGTTCGGCCATCTCACCCCTTCACTTTCTGCTTTTTACGGCGTGCAGGTCATTTACCAGGACCTGTCGCTGTTCCCCAATCTCACGGTGGCGGAGAACATTGCCGTTCACCGCTATCTGCCCGGCGGCGGATTCTGGGTTAACCGTGGGGCGATGCGCAAGCTGGCCGTGGATACCCTTAAACGCATCGGCGTGACGCTGGATCCGGACAGAAAAGTGGAGAAGCTCTCGATTGCCGATCGTCAGTTAGTGGCTATCTGCCGGGCGCTGGCTGCGGATGCCAGCCTGGTGATCATGGATGAACCTACCGCCTCGCTGACCCGTCATGAGGTCAATGGCCTGCTGCGGGTAGTCAGTGAACTGAAGGCTGCCGGCATCTGTGTGGTCTTTGTCAGCCACAAGCTGGATGAAGTGATGGAAGTGGCCGATCGCATCAGCGTGATGCGCGACGGCAAGCTGGTTGGCACCTGGCAAGCCCAGGATCTCAACAGCGATGAGCTGGCGTTCCTGATGACCGGCCAGCGCTTTGCCTTCAGCCACCTGCCGGAGCGGGCAGACAAAAGCGAAACGCCGCTGCTGGAAGTGCGCAATCTGTCGCGTAAAGGCCAGTATCACGCCATCAACCTTAGCCTGCGCCGCGGTGAGATTACCTCCATCGTGGGGCTGCTGGGCGCGGGACGGACAGAACTTTGCCTGTCGCTGTTTGGCATGACTCAGCCGGACAGCGGCGAGATCAGCGTTGAGGGCCAGACCGTCAGGCTGCACAGCAACCGGGAAGCGATCCGTCAGGGCATTGCTTATGTCTCAGAAGACCGTCAGAGCCAGGGCCTGGTGATGCAGCAGTCGATTTTCGACAACATGCTGGTGCCCGTTTTTAATCGCCTTCACAACCGGGCCGGGCTGATGGATAAAGCCAAAGCCCGCCATCAGGTCGCCAGTCTGATCCGTAAACTGAATATCAAAGTCTCAGACAGCCAGCTGCCGGTCCAGACGCTTTCCGGTGGCAACGCGCAGCGTGTTGCCATTGCCAAATGGGTCGCTACTGAACCCAGGGTACTGATTCTGGACTCCCCTACCGTGGGCGTGGATATCGCCAATAAAGAGGGAATTTACCGTATTGCCCGCGACCTGGCGGAGTCCGGGATGGCGGTGCTGATGATTTGCGATGAAATCCCGGAAGCCTATTACAACAGCCATCGCGTGTTAGTGATGCGCAAAGGGGAACTGGTCGCCAGTTTCGCACCACATCAGTGCCGGGAAGAGGAGATTGCAGAGGTGGTGAATGAATAACAAATTGCGTCATCTTATCGGCCACCATGAGTTCTGGCTGGGGATGCTAATCCTGCTGCTGGGCCTGGGTCTGAGCCTGCGTACCAGCGAATTTTTAACCCTGGGTAACCTGACCGATGTGGCCACCAGCTATGCCATTCTGGGCATTCTTGCCTGTGGGCTGTTTGTGGTGCTGATCGCCGGAGGCATCGATATCTCCTTCCCGGCGATGACGGCGATTGCACAGTATGTGATGGCCAGCACGCTGCTGGCACACGGCGGCAACTTCCTGATGATTTTTGCTGTCGCCACGGGCTGCGGGCTGGTGCTGGGCCTGATCAATGGCGCGCTGGTTTATTTCCTGCGTGTACCCGCCATTATTATCACCATCGCCACCCTGAACCTGTTCTACGGCCTGCTGGTCTGGTTCACCAACGGCACCTGGCTCTACGGTTTCCCTGACTGGTTTATGAACGGTATTAACTGGTTCTCCTTTACCGCTGCTGACGGCTATGAATATGGGCTGACGTTACCGCTGCTCTGCCTGCTGGCGGTGTTTGTGCTGACCGGTGTGCTGATGCGTTATACGCGGCTCGGCAGGCAAATCTACGCGATGGGGGGAAACCGTGAGTCTGCCTCCCGTCTTGGAATGAACCTGCTGACGCTGCATTTTTACGTCTATGGCTATATGGGCCTGCTGGCTGGTGTGGCAGCCGTGGTTCAGGCGCAGACGACCCAATCCGTGGCGCCTAATTCACTGGTCGGTTATGAGCTGACCGTACTGGCAGCCGTAGTGCTTGGAGGCACCAGCATGACCGGAGGGCGCGGTACGCTGATCGGGACGCTGCTGGGGGTTTTGCTGTTGGCCTTCCTGCAAAATGGCCTGACCTTGCTGGCCGTCTCTTCCTACTGGCATATGGTATTCAGCGGCCTGATTATTCTGGTCAGCGTCAGCGCCACCGCGTGGAACGAAAAGCGCAAACTGGCGAAGGGGATCTGATATGAACACCCTGAACAAAATGTTACCCGGTGACCGCATTATTCGCCTGCAACTGTTGATGATGGTGATAGTGCTGGTCCTGTTCTCCTTCACGCTTGGTGGCCGGTTCTTCAGCACCGGCAACTTCCAGTCGATCGCCACGCAGTTGCCGGTGCTGGGCCTGCTGGCACTGGGTATGGGACTGACCATGCTGACCGGTGGGATTAATTTGTCGATCATCGCCAGCGCCAATGCCTGTTCGCTGTTGATGGGGGCAATTATCGTTGCGCATCCCGGCCAGCCGCTGTTTCTGCTGCTGGCGCTGATTGCCGGTGCGCTGCTGGCGGTGCTGATAGGCACGCTGAACGGCCTGCTGATCGCGGTAGTCGGCGTGTCGCCTATTCTTGCCACGCTGGGCACCATGACGCTGATCGCCGGGCTGAATATTCTGCTGTCCAACGGCGCGGTGATTTCAGGCTTCCCCCCGCTGATTCAGTTTCTCGGCAACGGGGATATTTTTGGCGTGCCCTTTGCCCTGCTGCTGTTCCTGCTGGTGGCTTTCGGGCTGTGGGTTTTACTGGAGCAGACTACGCTGGGCCGCAGCATCTACCTGCTGGGATCTAACGAACAGGCCACGCGCTTCAGCGGAGTGAACACCGCAAAGGTGCAGATCATTGTCTACATTTTCTCCGCTCTTTTAAGCTGGGGGGCGGCTTTACTGATGATGTCGATGTTTAACTCCGCCAAAGCGGGCTATGGCGAATCCTGGCTGCTGGTGACCATCCTGGCTTCGGTGCTGGGCGGCGTGAATCCGGAGGGCGGATTTGGCCGGGTGATCGGGCTGGTGCTGGCGCTGATCGTCTTACAAATGCTGGAAAGTGGGCTGAATCTGCTGGGCGTGAGCAGCTATCTGACGATGGCGCTCTGGGGCGGCGTACTTATCCTGTTTATTGCGTTACAGAATCGCAGAGGCCGAGGCTGACAATGACAAGTTACTATCTGGGTGTGGATGTGGGGACCGGCAGCGCGAGAGCGGGTATTTTCGATCTCAGGGGCAGGATGATGGGTCAGGCCAGCCGGGAGATTGAACTTTTTCGCCCGCAGGCCGACTTTGTGGAGCAGTCTTCAGACAATATCTGGCAGGCGGTTTGCCAGGCGGTACGGGACGCCGTGAATCAGAGCAACATCAATCCGGTGCAGATTAAAGGGATCGGTTTTGATGCCACCTGCTCGCTGGTGGTGCTGGATAAAGAGGGCAAGCCGCTGACGGTCAGTCCTTCCGGACGCAGTGAACAAAATATTATTGTCTGGATGGATCACCGCGCCATTTCTCAGGCTGAACGGCTCAATGCGCTGCAACACCGGGTGCTCGATTATGTGGGCGGCGTAATCTCCCCTGAGATGCAGACCCCAAAGCTACTCTGGCTGAAGCAGCATATGCCAAACAGCTGGCAGAATATCGGCCACCTGTTTGATTTGCCGGACTTCCTGACCTGGCGCGCCACGCAGGATGAAACCCGCTCGCTCTGTTCCCTGGTCTGTAAATGGACCTACATGGGCCATGAAAATCGCTGGGATGAGAGCTACTTCCGCCAGGCTGGTCTGGAAGATCTGCTTGAACATGATGCGGCAAAGATTGGCCGCGACGTGAAAACCATGGGCGAACCCCTGGGTCAGGGTCTGACGCAGCGCGCCGCCACCGAGCTGGGCCTGCTGCCCGGCACCGCCGTCAGCGTGTCGATAATTGATGCCCATGCAGGAAGCCTGGGCACGCTGGGCGCGGCAGGTGCTTCCGGAGAACATGCCGATTTTGACCGGAGGATCGCGCTGATTGGCGGTACCTCCACCGGCCATATGGCTATCTCAAAAGAGCCAAGGTTCATTAAAGGCGTCTGGGGCCCCTACTACTCGGCCATTCTGCCGGACTTCTGGCTGAATGAAGGCGGACAGTCGGCCACGGGTGCGCTGATAGATCATATGATCCAGTCTCATCCCTGCTACGCCACGCTACGCGATCGGGGCACAGCACAGGGCAAAACGATCTATGAAGTGCTGAACAACCTGCTGAGAAAAATGGCGGGCGAACCGGAGAAGATTGCTTTCCTGACCCGGGATATTCATATGCTGCCCTACTTCCACGGCAACCGCTCGCCAAGGGCGAATCCCAATCTGACCGGGATCCTCACCGGGCTTAAGCTTTCCCGCACGCCTGAAGATATGGCACTGCATTATCTGGCTACCCTTCAGGCCATCGCGCTGGGCGCAAGGCACATCATTGAAACCATGAATCAGACCGGTTACAGCATTGATACCATCATGGCCAGCGGCGGCGGCACTAAAAATCCGCTGTTTGTGCAGGAACATGCCAATGCGACCGGCTGCGCCATGCTGCTACCGGAAGAGAGCGAAGCTATGCTGCTGGGTAGCGCCATGATGGGTACCGTGGCTGCCGGAGCCTATGACTCTCTGCCTGAAGCGATGAATGCCATGAGCCGCATCGGTAAAACCGTCACGCCGCAAACCAATGAGATCAAGCGCTATTACGATCAGAAGTACCGGGTATTCCGCGAGATGTACCACGACCATATGAAATATCGCCATATGATGCAGGAGGCCTGATGGACGCGGAACAGAGCTGGCAACAGGCCACCGGCGGCTGGGAAGTTTATCGCCGGGCGTTGAGTGACCTGGAGCGCCAGCTCGACCGCCAGCAGTGGCTGGCGATCCTCAACGTGCTGGCAACCTGTCGGGGAAAAATTGCCGTTACCGGCATCGGCACTTCTGGTATCGCGGCGCGAAAAATTGCTCATATGCTGGCCTGTATTGAGCATCCCGCCATCTGGCTCAGCGCGGCCGATGCCGCCCACGGGGATATCGGCTTTCTGCGGGCTGACGATGTGCTGATTATGCTGTCACGCGGCGGCAACTCCGACGAGCTTACGCGGCTGCTGCCGACGCTGAAAAGCAAAGGCACCACGCTTGTCAGCGTCACCGAAAATGCGGCTTCCGCCATTGCGCAGGCCGCAGACCTGCTGCTGCTGATGCCGAAAACTCAGGAGATCGATCCACTAAAAATGCTGGCCACCACCTCAATTATCAGCGTGCTGGCGGTGTTCGACGCTATGATCGCGGCACTGATGACCCACAGCGGCTTTAACACTGATATATTGCTGAAGGTGCATCCGGGTGGAAATGTAGGGAAACAATTAAGAGAGGACGACGATGGACGGAAAACAGATTCAGCAGGCAGCAATTAAGATCGCTGCGGCGTTACCGGCAGCGGAACTTTGCTATCCGTTCGGGCCGGAGTATGAGGTGTTTAAGGTGCGTGGCAAAATGTTTGCGCTGCTGGCGCAGGTGCGCGGCGAGAGGATAGTTAACCTTAAATGCCGCCCTCAGGATGGCGAACTGCACCGGGTGATCTACGACAGTATTCACGCGGCATACCATATGAATAAGCGCCACTGGATCTCAATCTATGCAGGTGAGCAAATCACCGAAGGACTGGTGCGGCAGCTGGTGGAAGAGTCTTACGATCTGGTGGTCGCCGGGTTGCCGAAAAAGCGGCGGCCAATGCATAAGCGCGAAGAAACCAGCAAATAAATTTTCCGGATGAAGCCGTTGGCAACAGCGCCTGCTGTATGGCAAATCCACCGTTTTTTTAACGCTGCCAAAAACAAAAACGCCTGATGAAAATCATCAGGCGTTTGAACCACAGGCAACAGCAGCAATCAGCCGTTAAGCCAGCTTGCGCATCACCAGCGTGGCGTTGGTGCCGCCGAAACCGAAGCTGTTAGACATCACAGTAGTCAGCTTCTGCTCGGTCGGTTTGGTCACGATGTTCAGCCCTTCTGCAGCCGCATCCAGCTCATCGATGTTGATGCTTGGGGCGATAAATCCATGCTCCAGCATCAGCAGTGAGTAGATGGCTTCCTGCACGCCAGCGGCACCCAGAGAGTGACCGGTCATGGCTTTGGTAGCAGACATTGCCGGAGTGGTGTCTTTGAACACTTCACGGATAGCACCCAGCTCCTTCACATCGCCCACCGGCGTGGAGGTGCCGTGGGTGTTCAGGTAGTCGATTGGGGTGTCCACATCGGCCATAGCCAGACGCATACAGCGCATGGCACCTTCGCCCGATGGTGCAACCATGTCCGCGCCGTCAGACGTTGCGCCGTAGCCAACCACTTCTGCATAGATGTGTGCGCCACGTGCCAGAGCGTGTTCCAGCTCTTCAACCACCACCATGCCGCCGCCGCCAGCGATAACAAAGCCGTCACGGCTGGTATCGTAAGTACGGGAAGCTTTTTCCGGTGATTCATTATACTTGGTGGACAGCGCGCCCATCGCGTCGAACTCACAGGACATTTCCCAGCACAGCTCTTCGCCGCCGCCAGCAAACACCACATCCTGTTTGCCAAGCTGGATCTGCTCTACTGCGTTACCGATACAGTGAGCGGAAGTCGCACAGGCGGAGCTGATGGAGTAGTTCACGCCGTGAATTTTAAACGGAGTTGCCAGGCAGGCAGAAACGCCAGAAGCCATAGCTTTGGTGACCATATAAGGGCCAACGCCGCGCAGACCTTTTGCACGCATTCCGTCAACGCTGGCAGCCTGATAGAAAGGTGAACCGCCGCCGGAACCTGCTACCAGACCCACGCGTGGGTTGTTCTGATACTGCTCAACGGTCAGGCCGGAATCTTTAACCGCTTCCAGCATAGAGATGTAGGCATAAATGGACGCATCGCTCATAAAACGCAAAATTTTGCGATCGATGACACTGGAGATTTCGTCTTTAGTCAGCTTGACGTTACCCCAGACGTGACTACGCATACCGGAATCTTTCAGCTCCTGAGAAAAGGTAATGCCGGAACGACCTTCACGCAAAGACGCCAGAACTTCTTCCTGGTTATTACCTATGCTGGAAACGATACCCAGGCCAGTAATCACTGCACGTTTCATTCAATACCTCATTCACTGCTTATATTAGGATTCGACAGGCACTTTAGCTTACAGTTGTACGCCGAACAAGTCCGATCAGCGCTTAACTTTTGTAAATTTGCGTGGGCCAGCTCACACCGTTACAATCGCGTCATCCCTGATAACTGAGCTTTTACCTTGAAAACGACCCCGATCGAGCATGCCGAACTAAGCTGGAATGAACAGGGTACACCTGTATCCCGAGCTTTTGGCGACGTCTATTTTTCAAACGAGAATGGGCTGGAAGAAACCCGCCATGTGTTCCTGGGCGGCAATCAACTGCCCGATCGTTTTGCTCACCATCCGCGCGATTTATTTATCGTCGCCGAGACGGGATTTGGCACCGGGCTGAATTTTTTAACCCTGTGGCAGACGTTTGATCGTTTTCGTGAAACACACCCCGAAGCTAAGTTACAGCGTTTACACTTTATCAGCTGTGAGAAATATCCTTTAAATGTCACGGATTTAGCCAGCGCCCAGGCCCACTGGCCTGAACTGGCGGATTATGCAGCGGCGTTACAGGCGCAGTGGCCGGTTGCCCTGCCCGGCTGTCACAGGGTATTGCTCGACGGGGGTCGTATTACGCTCGACCTGTGGTTTGGCGATATTAATCAGCTGATCCACACTTTTGATGACACTCTGCGCCACCAGGTGGATGCCTGGTTCCTGGATGGTTTCGCCCCTTCAAAAAATCCCGACATGTGGACGCCGGAACTTTTCGCCTGTATGGCAAAGCTCGCCCGTAAAGGTTGCACCTTTGCAACCTTCACCGCTGCCGGTTTTGTTCGTCGTGGGCTAAAAGAAGCGGGCTTTACCGTGATCCGTAGTAAAGGCTTTGGTCCTAAGCGCGAGATGCTGTGCGGCTCGCTGGACGACGAGATCAACAACCCGGCACATATGCCCTGGTATTCCCGTCCCGCAGCTCAGGGTGAGGATATTGCCCTGATTGGCGGAGGCATTGCCAGCGCCCTTCTGGCGCTGGCATTACTGCGTCGCGGCAAAAAAGTGACCTTATATTGTGCGGATGCTCAGCCTGCGCAAGGCGCTTCGGGCAACCGCCAGGGCGCGCTCTATCCGCTGATTAATCAGCACGATCCGGCGCTGGCGCGTTTTTTCCCCAGCGCATTTACCTTTGCCCGCCGGCTTTATGACAGCCTGACCGTGAAATTTGACCATGACTGGTGCGGCGTGACCCAGCTGGGCTGGGATGAGAAAAGCAGCGAAAAAATTGGCCGCCTGCTGGCGATGGGCCTGCCGGAAGCGATAGCCCGTGAAGTGTCGACGGCGGAAGCAGAAGCCCTGTGTGGGGTTGAAACGGGCTGTGGCGGTATAACCTATCCGCTGGGCGGCTGGCTCTCTCCGGGCCAGTTGACCCCTGCGCTGTTTGAACTGGCCTGTCAGCAGGGGCTGGAGATCCACTGGTCGCACAAATTGACTGCGTTTGAGCCCGCTGATGTTCCTCTACAGGTTCAGACTGAAGGGGAATCAGAAGCAACATTGCCTTCAGGCGATCTGCCTGAAGGGGAATCAGAGTCAATGTTGCCTTCAGGCGACCTGCCTGAAGAGGCGCGGGGAACGTCACCCAACGTTGAGTTGAATCATCGCTGGCAATTGCTGTTCGAGGGGCAGCCCAGCCGTGAACATGCCAATGTTGTGCTGGCCACCGGCCATACGCTGGCCTCGTTTGCGCAGAGTGAAAAACTGCCGGCCTATGCGGTCGGCGGTCAGGTCAGCCATATTCCTACAGCGCCAGCGCTGGGACAGCTTAAGCAGGTGCTGTGCTATGACGGTTACCTGACGCCGGTCAATCCCCACAATCTGCATCACTGTATCGGCGCCAGCTATCACCGTGCTGACAGCTCTGCGGCTTACCGCGAAGAGGATCAGCAGGAGAACCGTGAGCGGCTGATACGCTGCCTGCCGGATGCAGACTGGGCGAAAGAGGTGGATGTCAGCGCCGGGGATGCCCGCTGTGGCGTTCGTTGTGCTTCCCGCGATCATTTGCCGATGTTTGGCCCGCTGCCGGATTATCAGCAAACGCTGGAACAGTATGCCAGCCTCTCACAGGAAAAAGAGGGCGCGCAGCCTGCCCCGGTGCACAGAGGCGTGTTTGTGCTGGGTGCTCTGGGTTCAAGGGGATTATGCAGTGGCCCGCTGGCAGCAGAAGTGCTGGCGGCAGAACTGTGTGGCGAACCGATCCCGCTTGATGCTGATACGCTGGGCGCGATGCATCCAAATCGTTACTGGGTCAGAAAGTTACTCAAGGGAAAAGCGGTGAAATAAGCCGGTGAAATAAAGCCAGGCGACACGATGGCCGCCTGGTTTTCAGGCTGACTGACGGGCCTGCAGGAACAGGTTGTCCCACATACCGATTACCAGCGCCTGGTCACGCGGTGAGAGTTCACCCGCCTGAATGGCATTTTGCAGGCTTTTCTGCACCTGAATCTGCAAAGCTTCTGCCGTGTGTTCGCCCGTCAGCTCGATTTCCGCCACGGCCAGCGTCAGGTGCCCACGCAGATAACCACTGGCAAACAGCTCGTCGTCACTGGCGCTTTCCACCATGTCGTCGATCAGGGCCAGGATACGCGCCTCAAATTCATCGATCATACAATTCCTTATCCGTTCCTTCCCCGTCCGTCACAGATCTTCCGGCCAGGGAAACTGTGCCGCCGTCAGCGGGGGCGTTGAGTAATACGAGCAGAGTTCAGCAATAAAACGGGCTGGACGGGCAGCAAGGCCCTGTTCCAGATGCGTCATTACCTGAGCATGGACTTTACGCTGAAACGCGATGCGATCCGGCTCACAATCCCCGTTGAGATTGTCACAACTTACATTGAAGGGAAACCCCGCCGCAACACAAAACATCCACTCCAGCGATTGCGGTTTCACTTCCACCGCTTCGAACTGGTTTTGCGTCATGGCATCGCGCCCGTCCGGGCAATACCAGTAGCCAAAATCGACCTGCTTACGCCGCTCTGCTCCGGCAATACACCAGTGCGAAATTTCATGCAGCGCGCTGGCGTAATAACCGTGGGCAAACACCACGCGGTGGTAATCCACTTCTTCATCGGCAGGAAGATAGATGGGTTCGTCATCGCCTTTAATCAGGCGTGTCTGAAAATCATTAAAAAAGCAGCGATCGAAGATGTCGATCAGCTGGGGATAGTGGTGGGTCGCGTTCATTTTACTTATCTTCTGAGAGTTCTGACTCGTTTTACCTGCCTGCACCAGAGAAATTGGGCAGATCCTTCTGCCAGCCACCGTCAGCCAAAGAGATGGCGACACCAGGCGGCAATTGCCGCACCGTGGCTGTCGTACAGCAGTTTGGCACTCATTACCGCTGAGACGATGACCACCATCGGGCGGATCAGCGTCTGGCCACGGCTCAGGACCATGCGTGCGCCCATCCGCGCGCCGCAAATTGCGCCTACCAGCATCACCAGACCGGTTCCCCACACCACTTTGCCGCCGAACATAAAGAACAGCAGGCCGCCAAAATTGGACGTGAAGTTCAGCACTTTGGCGTGCGCGGTGGATTTCGCCAGATTAAAGCCGCACAGGGTGACAAAGGCCAGCGCATAAAAAGAGCCGGCACCGGGGCCAAAGAAGCCGTCATAAAATCCGACGCAGCCCCCGGCCACCAGCGCAAAAGGCAGACCGTGAAGCCGGCGCTGACGATCTTCTTCGCCGATTTTCGGCATCAGCAGAAAATAGAGCCCGATAGTAATCAGCAGCAGCGGCAGAACCTGGCGCAGGATCTCAGCCTGAATATGCTGGATCAGAATCGCCCCGGTCACCGCACCGATAAAGGTCATGGCAATGTTGAGCTTCTGCTCAGCAAGATTGACCGCTTTTCGGCGGACAAAATAGAGGCTGGCGGAAAAGGATCCGCCTACCGACTGCAATTTGTTGGTGGCAATAGCCTGAGCCGGAGAGAGGCCAACAGACATCAGCGCAGGAACCGTTAACAATCCCCCACCGCCCGCAATCGAATCGATAAAACCTGCCAGCATGGCAACAAAAAACAGCAGCCCAACCAGCAGCGGGCTGATTACAAACCAATCCATCTTTGATCCCTAGAGCAAATGTTTATCCAGCAGTGCCTGACAGGAAGGCGGTAACGGTGGTGGCTCACGCTTCACTGGCGCGCCCGTGCCTGGTTTTGCAGGCAGGAACCAGCTTTCCAGCTCAGCACCACAGCCATCACCGGCCGGAGGCGCAGGCTGGTCCTGACACTCCATGCTGCCTGTAGGGCAACGCAGACGCACGTGCATATGGGCGCGATGACCAAACCAGGGCCGGACTTTACGCAGCCAGTCACGATCCACACCCGCATCAGCACAAAGCTGCTTTTTAATTGCAGGATTGACGAAGATACGCGTGACGTCGTTGTCTTTCGCCGCCAACTTAATCAGGCTGTCAATCTCAGGCTGCCAGTGGCGTGCCACCACATTTTTTCCATTCGCCGCGACTAAATCCAGCGGCTGTGGCTTCAACAACATTTGGGACGTCCAGCGCGTGGCAGGGAGCTGAAGCCAGATATCCACATCCAGGCCGGACTGATGACTGGCGTGACCGCTACTGAAACGCCCGCCCGCAGCCATGCCCATATCGCCAATCAGCACTTCGCCAAGCTGCAGGTTATGAACCTGGGTACTCAGGCGCTGAATAAACAGAATTAAATCCGGATGGCCGTAATAACGACGCTGATCCTGTCGCATCACCTGATACTCAGGCGCCTCAAGCGGCAGTGCCTGTGCGCCCACAATACAGCCATTGGCAAACTGCCCGATAGACTGGGGTGCACCGCTTATCGGCTGGCGAATGGACTGCCAGGGCGTTACGGCGAAACTGGACGCGCTGACCAGCAGCGCGCAAAGAGCAATCAGCGTCTTTTTCATCGGGTTACCAGCGGGGGATATCCGTATGGACATCAGCGTTCTGAGCGCGCTGACGCAGTAAATGATCCATCAGGACGATCGCCATCATCGCTTCGGCGATCGGCACTGCGCGGATCCCTACGCAGGGATCGTGACGGCCTTTGGTGATCATCTCCACTTCTTCACCAAAGCGGTTAATGGTTTTACCCGGTACGGTAATGCTTGAGGTCGGTTTCATCGCCAGGTTAGCCAGAATCGGCTGCCCGCTGCTGATACCACCGAGAATACCGCCCGCATGGTTGCTCTGGAAACCCCCGGCACGGATCTCATCCCGGTGCTCGCTGCCACGCTGGCTGACAACCGCGAAACCATCCCCAATCTCCACGCCTTTCACCGCGTTGATGCTCATCAGCGCGTGGGCCAGATCGGCATCCAGACGATCGAACACCGGCTCACCCAGACCGACCGGCACGTTTTCAGCCATGACTGAAACCTTCGCACCAATCGAGTCTCCCTCTTTTTTCAGAGCGCGCATCAGTTCATCCAGCGCCTCGATTTTATCGGGATCCGGACAGAAGAACGGATTTTGTTCTACCTGATCCCAGTCTTTCAGCTCGCAGGCAACATCACCAATCTGCGCCAGATAGCCACGCACTTTAATGCCGTACTTCAGGGCGAGATACTTTTTAGCAATCGCTCCGGCAGCCACGCGCATCGCGGTTTCACGGGCGGAAGAGCGCCCGCCACCACGATAGTCCCGCAGGCCATATTTCTGCTCATAGGTGTAGTCAGCGTGACCAGGACGAAACACGTCTTTGATAGCGCTGTAATCCTGCGAACGCTGGTCAGTATTTTCAATCAGCAGGCCGATACTGGTACCGGTGGTCACCCCTTCAAAAACACCTGAGAGGATTTTTACCCGATCCGGTTCGCGACGCTGCGTCGTATAGCGGGAAGTCCCCGGACGACGACGATCCAGATCGTGCTGCAAATCGACCTCCGTCAGCGGGATCCCCGGAGGCACGCCGTCAACAATACAGCCGAGCGCCAGTCCGTGAGACTCACCGAAAGTGGTGACGCGAAAGAGTTGTCCAATAGTGTTACCAGCCATGATGCCCTCTTTATTCTTCTTTAATCTTTGAAAATACCAAAGTGGTGCTGTGCATCAACAATCTGCTGACGGGTAAGCATGAAGACGCCGTCGCCGCCGTTGGCAAATTCCAGCCAGGTGAACGGCACGTCAGGGTACTGCTCGATCATATGCACCATGCTGTTGCCCACTTCACAAATCAGTACGCCCTGCTCGCTCAGATAATCCGGCGCATTGGCCAGAATGCGACGCGCCAGCTTCAGCCCATCACGGCCCGCGGCCAGGCCAAGCTCCGGCTCATGCTGGTATTCGTTCGGCAGATCGTCCATATCCTCTTCATCCACATAAGGGGGATTGGTGACAATCAGGTCGTAAGGGGTTTTTGGCAGCTCGCGGAACAGATCGGCGCGAATAGGCGTGACGTTATGCACCAGACCGTGGGCCTCAATGTTTTGCTCAGCAACCGCCAGTGCATCAAACGAGATATCCACCGCGTCCACTTCCGCATCCGGGAAGGCATAGGCGCAGGCAACAGCGATACATCCGCTGCCGGTACACATATCCAGAATGTACTTTGGCTCGTGGGGGATCAGGGCTTCAAAACGATCGTTAATCAGTTCACCAATGGGGGAACGGGGCACCAGCACGCGCTCATCAACGTAAAACTCATGACCACAGAACCAGGCTTTATTGGTCAGGTAAGCGACCGGGATACGTTCGTTGATGCGGCGAATGACTCGCTCGACAATACGGTGACGTTCGCTGGAAGTCAGGCGCGCACTGCGCATATCTTCAGGAATATCCAGCGGCAGCCAGAGGGTGGGCAACACCAGCTGAACAGCTTCGTCCCAGGGATTGTCGGTGCCGTGTCCATACCATAGCTCAGCGGCGGAAAAGCGGCTGACCGACCAGCGGATCATATCCTGAATGGTATGCAACTCACTGACTGCTTCATCAACGAAAATTTTGTCCAATGTGCCCTCCACAGGCCTTACTAAAACTCGGCAGCTAGTTTGCCATGAAGCTGGCGATAATTCAGCGCGGCGGGGTGAAAAAGCTGACATTTGTTTTTTGAGTGCACAACTCAGGGTAGACTGTGGGCAATCAAGACGACAATGCGTGGCGTTTTGCGTCATTAAAGCCCGACAATGAGAATCAGATGAGTAAAAAACAGCCCCTCAGCGCCGAAGATCAGGCGCTGTTTCGCGGATTGATGACCGGCACCCGGAAACTGGCACAGGACACCATCGTGCACAAACCGCCGCGTAAAAAGATCACCGAAGTGCCGCAGAAAAAGCTGATTTCTGAGCAGATGGACGCCAGCCACTATTTTTCTGATGAGTTCCAGCCGCTGCTGGCGGAAGAAGGCCCGACGCGCTATGTGCGCAGTGATGTCAGTCATTACGAGTTGAAAAAGCTGCGCCGTGGCGATTACACGCCGGACATTTTTCTCGATTTGCACGGGCTGACGCAGAAGCAGGCAAAAGAGGAGCTGGGTGCATTGATTGCAGCCTGCCGCCGTGAACATATTTTTTGCGCCAGCGTGATGCACGGGCACGGCAAGCATGTGCTGAAACAGCAGACGCCATTATGGCTGGCACAGCATCCTGTGGTGATGGCGTTTCATCAGGCGCCCAAGCTGTTTGGCGGGGATGCCGCGCTGCTGGTGCTGATTGAGGTTGAAGAGTGGCAGCCGCCTGAACTGCCCTGAGATCGCGAAAGGCCGTTGATCACGGCCTTCCAGAATATCCCTTTCCAGTGGGTTACCACCTTTCC
This sequence comes from Erwinia sp. E_sp_B01_1, assembly GCF_036865545.1. Taxonomy (NCBI): domain Bacteria; kingdom Pseudomonadati; phylum Pseudomonadota; class Gammaproteobacteria; order Enterobacterales; family Erwiniaceae; genus Erwinia; species Erwinia sp. E_sp_B01_1. The sequence continues at coordinate 3,396,011 of NZ_CP142208.1, forward strand.
GGGCAGACGGGACAGCACTGCCCCATCAATATTATATCGCTTTTTTCAACCTGGACGGGCTGACCTGCCACTCCAGCGTGCCGCTACTGTTGTCAGCATCAAATTCGATACGGGCAATGGCAGAGGTGGCAAACATCGGCGGCGCTTCCTGCGGGCAGAGTTCAGACACCAGGTAACCCACCAGAGGCAGGTGGGAAATCACCAGCACGGACTTCACCCCTTCTTTAGCCAGCACCTGCAGATAGCAGGCCACCAGCGCGGGATCGCCGCCAGGAGTCAGTTCAGGCAGCACTTCCTGCCCTTCCGGCAGCGTCAGGCCTTCACGTACCGTTGAAAGCGTCTGTTCAGCACGCAGATACGGGCTGACTAATACACGTTCGATATCCACTTTCTGGCTGTTAAGCCAGTTCGCCATCTGGCGTGATTCATCACATCCGCAATGAGTCAGGGGTCTTACAGAATCACTAGCTGCATCTAATGCCGCATCGCCGTGACGCATAATGAAAACTTGCATAATGCACCGCTGTTGTTAAACATAAACGCCGGAAAAAAACCGCTTCCCGACTCTTCATTCAGTGAATGAACGCTGTGTTGTACCCTAATGCCTTGAGTATAGTCAACCGATTGTTTACTAAATGAGCGCTTTCCAGAACAGTGCCAGAAGGCGCGATTCTGAGGCAAAAATCTAACCCGCTGAATCCGCATGGCTATTCAATTTCACCTTGCTGTCAAAGAACTTTTCCCCGGAGCTGGCCTGCCATTGTAAAGCTTCGCAAGGCGCAAAACGTTCGCCATGCGCCTGCTTCAGTCGCTCTAATGTGTTGACCACCGTGATGGCGCCCAGGCGATCGATATAGCGGAAAGGTCCGCCTAAAAATGGCGGAAAACCTATGCCAAATACTGCGCCAATATCGCCCTCTTTCGCCGAGCGTATCACGCCTTCATCCAGCGTTCGGGCTGCTTCATTCAACATCATCATGACGCAACGGTCCGCAATCGACTCTGCGCTCTGGTGCGCTTTTGGCGTCAGATTAAGAAGCTTGTAGAGGCTCTTATCCACGGTTTTACCGCTGAGGAAGTTTTTCCGGCCATACTGATAAAACCCCCGGCCATTTTTGCGGCCTTTACGGTTGTCATTCAGTACTGCTTCAAATTCCTCAGGCGCTTTGAAACGTTCCCCCCAGGCTTTCTCCAGCACGGGCATAATATGTGTCCCCACATCTATGCCCACCTCATCCAGCAGTTGAATCGGCCCGACCGGAAAACCGAATTTCACCAGCGCCCGGTCGATATGCTCAATGGGCTCGCCTTCCAGCAGGCAGCGCATCGCTTCATTTATATAGGGCGCCAGAATGCGGTTTACAAAGAATCCGGCACGGTCTGCCACCACAATCGGTGTTTTGCCCTGCTTCTTCGCCAGTGCCACTACCGTGGCGATAGTTTCATCAGAGGTGGTCGCATGAGGGATCACTTCCACCAGGGGCATTTTGTCGACCGGACTGAAATAGTGCAGCCCGATAACGTTTTCCGGACGCAGGGCGTTAGCCGCAATATCGCCAATCGGCAGCGAGGAGGTATTTGAGGCAAAAATAGTGGCTGATGAAGTGTTGGCTTCAACTTCGGCCACCATCTTCTGTTTCAGCACCAGATCTTCAAACACGGCCTCAATAATCACCTCACGATGATGGAAACCCTGATAGTCGGTGCCGCCGCCAATCAGCGCCATTTGACGTTGGCGTTCAGCCGGACGCATATGACGCCGGTTAACGCTTTTACTCAGCAGATCCCAGCTGTATTTCATCGCATGGTTGATGCCATCCGGTTTGATGTCTTTGATCCGCACCGGTAGCCCGCCGCGGCTGGCCGTAACAAAGGCGATGCCACCGCCCATCAAACCGCCCCCCAGTACACCGACGGATTTAATGTCATGAGGATCAGCATTCGCCCCCCGGTCTTTCTTCATCTCTGTGGTGGCAAAGAAAATGCTGCGCAGCGCGACAGACTGGGGCGTCATTGCCAGTTCACCAAACGCTTTTGCTTCAGCGGCATAACCGCTGCTGCTGCCCTGCTGCAGGCCGGTTCGTACAACTGAGAGAATTTTGCGGGTGGCGGGATAATTTCCCTGGGTTTTAGTCTGGGTCTGCCGGGCAGCCAGGGCAAATAACAGCGCCCGCCCGGCAGGGGCATTAAGCAGACGCTCGCGCAGCGGCAGCGTTTTGCGGGGCTTACGGCCATTCAGCGCCATTTTTACCGCCGTTTCCAGTAAAATTGTTTCCGGAACAGCTTCTTCCACCAGGCCCAGTTTCAGCGCCTGCTTCGCGCGCAGCGTTTTACCGGTCAGTATCAGATCCAGCGCGCGGGAGGCGCCAATCAGACGCGGCAAACGTTGAGTGCCACCGGACCCCGGCAGCAGGCCCAGCTGCACTTCCGGCAGCCCCAGGCGGGTTTTATCATCCAGCGTGCAGACCCGCTGATTGCAGGCTAACGCCAGCTCAAGCCCACCACCGAGGCAGGCTCCGTGAATGGCTGCCACTACCGGGACTGACAACGAGGCGATTTCGGCCATGACTTTTTGTCCCTGTAGCGCCAGGGCTTCCGCTTCCGCCGCCGTTTTGCAGGCGGCAATCATCGAAATATCCGCTCCGGCTATAAAGGAGTCCGGTTTGCCTGAAATCAACACCAGCCCGGCAAGACGCTGATGACTTCGTGCTTTGGCAATCACCTCCCGAATCTGGTCGGCAAACTCCGCCTTCAGCGTGTTCATCTTCTCGCCAGGCACATTAATAGTTATGACGCCAACGTTATCCAGCCTCATCGCCAGGGTAAAAGCCGTGGTGTTTTCCATCTTATTCCGCCTCCAGAACCATTGCAGCCCCTAAACCACCTGCGGCGCAGGCGGTAACCAGGCCCAGCCCACCGCCGCGGCGTCGCAGTTCATTGAGCGTCTGGGTGATCATCCTCGCCCCGGTCGCGGCAAAAGGGTGCCCGTAGGCTATGGAGCCGCCCAGCACGTTGAATTTTTCTTCATTTACCTCACCCAGCGCATGGGGCCGGTTCAGCACCTCACGGGCAAAACGCTCACTGGCAAACATCTTGAGGTTGGCCAGCGTCTGCGAGGCAAAGGCTTCATGCATATCTATCAGCGTCAGATCGTTAAGGGTAATCCCGGCCCGATCCAGCGCCAGCGGCGATGCATAAGAGGGGCCGAGCAGCATATCCTGCCAGACATCAATGGCCGTGAAGGCGTAGCTCCTGAGGTAGCCCAGCGGCACGATCCCCAACTCTCTGGCACGCGATTCCGTCATCAATACCACCGCGGCGGCTCCGTCGGTCAGAGGCGTGCTGTTAGCAGCGGTTACTGTGCCATGCTTACGATCGAACGCCGGACGAAGCCGGGCGTAATCTTCCAGGGTGGATTGCAGGCGGATAGTGTTGTCCTGCTCAAAAGCTTTACGCCACGGAGGCACAAAAGCGGTCATCACCTCTCCGGTCAGCTTGCCGGATTCCCAGGCTCTGGCAGCACGCTGATGGGAGCGATGCGCGAAAGCATCCTGTTGCAGGCGTGAGATACCGTGGCTTTTCGCCATTTGCTCTGCCGTGTCGCCCATCCGCAGGCCGGTGGAATATTCTGCCACGGCGGGAGGCACAGGCAGCAAATCTCGCGGGCGAAGCTGGCTGAACAGCTTCATTTTCTGCGAGAAGGTTTTGGCTTTATTGAGATCGACCAGCACCCGTCCGAGCTTTTTACTGACGCCAATCGGCAGAACTGAGGAGGAGTCAGCCCCACCTGCAATGCCAGCCTGCACCGTTCCGGCCATCAGACTCTCCGCCAGATTAGCCACCGCCTGGAAACTGGTGGCACAGGCCCGGCTGACGCTATAGGCATCGGTATGCACACTCAGGCCGCTGCCCAGCACGATTTCACGGGCGATATTCGGCGCTTCAGGCATTTGTATCACCTGACCAAATATCAGTTGCTCTATGGCTTCCGGTGGCAATTCACTGCGTGCCAGCAGTTCGCTGACGACCATTCGTCCCAGCTCAATGGCCGGAACGCCGTGCAGCGCGGTAGCCTGGCGGGCAAAAGGTGTGCGGAGTCCGTGAGCGATCGCGATGCGATCGCCCTGACGCGTCAGCAAGGGAAGCGCTGTGCTCATTCTGGTCACCCTTAAAATCCTGTGCGGCATCATTGCCAAAGAGGTCAGACCTCTAAGGTTAACCGGATTCGATGAATCTGCACGGGAATTGAAGAAAAATTGCGAGAGCACACACGCTTTAAGGAACAATGAGCGGTGATTTGCCACTCATTGTCCGGCACGGAAGATTAACGCAGGCCGAGCTGGAAAATCATCGTTTCAGCCTGGCAGCTGAAGGTGAAGTCCGCTGCCAGCAGCACGCCATCAGGCTGTTCGCTGTAGCGGGCATCAATCACGCAGGGATCGGATTCAACCTGACGGGCTTTTTCGGTGAGCTGCGCCAGCATCGCTTCTGCCTGTTGGCGGGTTTCATACAGCTGGCTCCAGCTTGCGGTACAGTCGGTGTTATCCATGATGGTACCAACATCTACACAGCAGCAGGCGGCCGTTTCAGTGGCGCTGCATTTTTTAATGGCATGGGTCATGGGGGTCTCCGGTTAGCCTGTGGAAGGCGGAAGAAGGTGAAATGTCTGGCAACTACTCTACGCTTACCGTAAAACGTTGTCCGTCAATTCACCGAAAAAGGGCCATTAAGTGATGAAAATCACAGTTAAAATTGATCTGAAACAGGCCAGACTCAGGGCGGTGATTTGATACCCACAGGTTTTTGTTAAGCAGATCTCTTTTTGTGGATCAATTCGGAAATATTTATAAAACAATATTGCAACACCATCACAGGTCAGACCTATACTGGGGCCACTGGTCTGATTTGTTAGCCGTAGATCGGTCCCTAATATCCGCGATCCCTGGTTACGTTATGTAACAGAGTTTAATAATAATCAGATAGATGAGGTTGTGGTCATGAACCATAAGAACCTGTTTGCGAAGTCTGCACTTGCTGTTGCAGTGGCGATTGTCTCTTCGAACGTTTATGCGGCCGGCTTTCAGCTTAATGAATTTTCCTCTATCGGACTGGGCCGTGCCTATTCCGGTGAAGGTGCGATGGGTGATACGGCGGCTTCTGCCAGCCGCAACCCTGCCACTATGGCGTTGATGGATCGCCCGATGTTCTCTGTTGGTGCAGTATTTATCGACCCTGACGTGGATATCAGCGGTGACAGTCCGTCTGGCCAGAGTCTGGATGCGAATAATATTGCGCCCGCTGAGTGGGTGCCCAATATTCATTACGTCCAGCCAATTAACGACCAGTGGTGGCTTGGCGCATCGGCAACCTCAAATTATGGTCTGGCTACTGAGTTTAATAACAGCTATGCCGCTGGACCTTATGCCGGTAAAACCGATCTGCAAACCCTCAACCTTAATTTAAGTACGGCCTACCGTCTTAATCAGCATTTCAGTTTTGGTGTTGGGTTTGATGCCGTTTATGCCCGTGCCAAAATTGAACGTTATGCGGGTGAATCCGGTCAGGCGCTGGGCCTGCCGGCAGATACCCAGATTGCTCACCTGAAAGGGGATGAGTGGGGCTATGGCTGGAACGCCGGTATCCTGTACGAGGTGGATGAGAACAACCGCTTCGGCCTCTCCTATCGTTCTGAAGTAAAAATCGACTTTGACGGCGACTATAAGAGCAGCATACCGGGCTATATTAACCCGATTAATCAGGCAGCCAATCTTGGCCTGCCGTACGGTACCGATGGCAACACCATTCCGGGTGCACTGACCCTGAACCTGCCTGAAATGTGGGAACTCTCCGGCTACCATAAAGTGGCACCGCAGTGGGCTGTCCACTACAGCCTGGCCTATACCAGCTGGAGCCAGTTCCAGGAGCTGAAAGCCACGGGCAGTAATGGTCAGACGCTGTTCCAGAAAGATGAAAGCTTCAAAGATGCCTACCGCATCGCGCTGGGAACCTCCTACTTCTATGATGAGAACTGGACTTTCCGTACCGGTATCGCCTTTGATGACAGCCCGGTTCCAGCTGAAAACCGTTCCATCTCTATCCCGGACCAGGATCGTCTGTGGCTGAGCGCCGGTGCCTCCTATGCATTTAACCAGGATGCCTCTGTCGACGTAGGTGTTTCCTATATGCATGGTCAGCACGTGACCATTCAGGAAGGTGATTACACCTTTAACTCAACCGGTAAAGCCTGGCTGTATGGCGCGAACTTTAACTATAAGTTCTGATCCTCTGCCAGAAACAAAAAAGGCCTGTCGCATGACAGGCCTTTTTTATGGCTGCAGAAACTAGTTTGCATCGATATCGTTCAGCTCGTCCTGGATCGCCGACGCATTCGGGTTTTCCTGCGGGATCAATTTGCCATCGCTGGCCAGGAAGTCATGACGCTGGAAATAGGCTGCTCTGATAAAGGCATAAGGATCCTGTGAATTATGCAGGATCGCATCTGAGTCCAGCAGCTGCGCTCGTGTTTCAACCCCTTCCACAACCCACTTGCCGGCAGTCATCCACCAGGTCAGCCAGCTCAGTGGCGCATAGAGATCATCCACTAGCCCGCCAATATCCTCACGCGGCGTAAAGCTGCCATAGGCAGGTACTTCAACGTAGGGTCCGTAACCCACACCATAATTGCCTAAGGTGCTGCCAAACCCACGCGGCTCTTCTTTCGCAAGTTTTGGGTTAGCCATACCGGCCACATCAATGAAGCCCCCCATTCCCAGAACGGTGTTCAGGAAGAAGCGGTTGAAGTGGATCATCGCTTTATAAGGTTTGCCCTCAATAAAGTAGTTCACCATCGTTGAGGGTTCACTGAGGTTACCCAAAAAGTTGCTGAGTCCGGTGCGGGCAGGCATGGGGACGTAATCACGCCAGGCTACCGCCGCAGGGCGTACCACGTAGGGATCCAACACATTGTAGTTGAAGTTGAACATGGTCCGGTTGAATCCTTCAAACGGATCCGATCTTTGCTGAGGCTGGTCCGCCGTTTTGGAACTTGCACATCCCAACAGTAGCACGCTGGCCAGCGCTACGCCCGTCACGCGGTAGCTCATATCTTTCTCCCTGTTATCAATAGAATACCGCTTTTAAGGCTGCTGCCGGTCGATCTCAACAGCCAGTTGCTGGTGACCTGTAAAGGGCGTCACGGCACTGCTACCGAACCAGTCGCCCGGCTGCGGATTGGCGCTGCCATCACGCGAGATACGCACGCGTACCTGAACCTGATGCTGAGCAGATAGTAAACGCTCCGGCATCATGGCATTGCTGTCATCCAGCGTCAGCGATAAAGGAAAACGGCTTAAAGGCATTTTTTTCACCGCCACCGGGACGGGAGAAACACCATCTGCCACGGAAATATACAACACTCCGTCAGCCGGTAACATTTTTTCTGCGGCCGGCGTCAGGGTTACTGACAGCGCCAGCTGGCTGTTTTGCTTACCAGATTCCGTTTTCGCCTGCTCAATACTGCGCTGGATCATTACCCTGCGTTGATCGTCAGCCGGTAACAATTGTAACATCTTTTGCCAGCTGGCTATCGCCTCAGGGTAGTGTTGCTGGCTGAAAGCATTAAATGCCAACAGGCTCAGTATCCGCAAATTGTTGCTATCCGTTTTAAGCATCTCATTGAGCATTTCTCCGGCCTGACGGTTATCCTGCGGATCCGGTGAGCGGGTCAGCACATCGGCATAGCTGAGTTTGACTTCCTGGTTCTCTGGCGCCAGCTGCATCGCATGCTGGAATGCCTGCGTAGCGGTAGTGGCATTGTTCAGCACCATACCGATGCGTCCCAGCATCAGCCAGTCATTCACGTTTTGCGGATCCTGTTGCAGTGAGGTGCGGATCCCCAGTCCCAGTCGGGCCAGCTCTTCCATCGTTAGCGGTTTGGCGTCAGGGTTCATTACCTGGGCCCGCAGTGCAGGCAGATCGTTCTGCACCTGTTGCCACGACATCACCTGCGCAAAGCCCCCGGTTTTAAAATAAAAGCCCAGACTGACGAAGATCAGCACCAGCACGCCCGGCAGCAGCACCCAGCGGCTGACGCTGCGCTCGACAATCTGCTCATCATTCGGGATATCAAGCAGCAGGGTCTGTTGCAGTTCACGGACCATTTCTGGCCGTTCGCCCACGACGCCCTGCTCTTCATCTTCTTCCAGCTCTTTCAGCCGCTGATGATAAAAAGCTTTATTCAGTGCATCCCGCTCGATAGCCACCGGGCGATGTTTACGGCCTCCGGCAATCAGCAGCAGCGCAACTGACGCAATCAGCAGTCCCAGAAGGGTTAACCAGAATCCAGCCATTATTGCTTCCTGTTAGTCTTTAAAAGCGCATTCAGGCGCTGTTGCTGTTCTGCGTCCATCTCATTATCAGGAGAGCGTTTTCTGCTGCGTAACACAATCACCAGCGCGCCGATAAGGACAAACAGTGCCGGGCCAGCCCACAGGATAATGGTGGAGGGCATTACGGGAGGCTGATAGGTGACAAAATTGCCGTAGCGCGCGACCATATACTGCTTAACCTGTTCGGGCGTTTGCCCGTTTTTCAGCAGCTCATAAACCTTCAGCCTCATGTCGCTGGCGATCATCGCGTTGGAGTCCGCAATGCTGTTATTCTGGCATTTCGGACAGCGCAGCGACTCGGTCAGGTGACGATATTGCTGCTCCTGATCCACCGACGAGAATTTATAAGTATCAATATTGTCTGCCAGCGCTCCGGCGCTGATAAACAGCGCCAGAAGTAAAATCCACTGTTTCATGCTCCAGCCTCCTTGCTGTATTTTTCCCATAAGGGTTTCACTTCACGCATCCATACGTCGTCGTTCAAATCGCCGGCATGGCGATAGCGGATGATCCCTTTGCCATCGATCAGAAAGGTTTCTGGCGCGCCATACACGCCTAAATCCAGACCCAGCATGCCATTGCCGTCGTACAGGCTCAGCGCATAGGGGTTGCCCAGCGTATTCAGCCAGTTGACCGCTTTCCCGCGATCGTCTTTGTAGTTCAGTCCCACCACGCGCACGCCTTTAGCGGCCAGCGTGTTGAGATACTGATGCTCAGCACGGCAGGTAGGACACCAGGTAGCCCAGACATTGAGCAGAACAGGTTTGCCATCCGTCAGTACCGACTGATCGTACGTTTTACCCGGTTTATCCAGCGACTCCAGCTTAAACACCGGTACGGGTTTCCCCACCAGGGCCGATTCCAGCAGCGTGGGATCGTCTCCATTCGCATTGCGGTTCAACTGCCACATCAGCGCGGCTGCCAGCAGCAGGAACAGCACCAGCGGGATATAAAGCACTTTCTTACTCATGCCAGCTCCTTCTGCGCTTTTTTGCGCGAACGGTAACGGGGATCGCACAGGCAGAAGATGCCGCCCACAGCCATAAACAAGCCGCCAAACCAGATCCAGCGAACAAAAGGTTTGTAGTAGATGCGCACGGCCCAGGAGTTATCGCCCAGCTCTTCACCCAGCGCCGCATAGAGATCGCGGGTGAATCCACCGTTTATCGCCGCCTCGGTCATCATGGTGCGGGCCACGCTGTAGTAGCGTTTCTCAGCACGCAGCGTCGCCTCATGTCTGCCGTTGCGGGTCACATCAATAATCCCCACGCCACCGGTAAAATTGGGGCCCTGCAGGTTGTGAACATCACGGAAGGTAAAATGATAATCGTGGATATCGACCGTATCCCCGGCGCGCATCCGCACATCACGTTCCACGCTGTAATTCTGGCTGAAGGCGATACCGATCACCGTGACGGCCACGCCCAGATGCCCCAGCACCATGCCCCAGTGGCTGCGGGAGAGATGCGTCAGTCCTTTAAAGAAGCCATGACGATGGGTGGCGCGCTCGTGCAGTTCCATCAGCGTCAGGAAGATCACCCAGATCGACATCAGCAAACCAACTACCGCCATCGCTTCGATGCGATCCTGCATCAGCCACGGCAGCAGGACAGAGAGCACCAGAGTGCCAACCACGGCGATTGCCAGACGTTTCCAGAGCTTCTGCGGTTCATCACGACGCCAGCGAACCAGCGGCCCGATACCGAGCATCAGCGCCAGCGGAGCCATCAGCCAGGTAAACAGCGTATTAAAGAAGGGTTCGCCAATCGAGATGCTGCCCAGGCCAAGCTGCTTGTGTACCAGGGGCAGCAACGTGCCCAGCAATACCACCAGCATCGCGGCAATCAGCAGCACGTTGTTGCCCAGCAGGAAAGATTCACGCGACCAGACTTCGTTCTGCACCCGGCTGCGCACTTTGCTGCCCTTCACCGCATACAGCAGCAGCGAGCTGCCGATGACGATCACCAGGAAAGCGAGGATAAACATGCCGCGCGCCGGATCGGAAGCGAATGAGTGAACCGAAACCAGCACGCCGGAACGCACCAGGAACGTCCCCAGCAGGCTCAGCGAGAAGGCGGTAATCGCCAGCAGCACGGTCCAGGCTTTGAAAGTACCGCGTTTTTCGGTCACGGCCAGCGAGTGGATCAGCGCTGTCCCTGCAAGCCACGGCATAAAGGAAGCGTTTTCTACCGGATCCCAGAACCACCAGCCGCCCCAGCCCAGTTCATAATAGGCCCAGGCCGAACCGAGCACGATGCCGATGGTCAGGAAAACCCAGGCAGCGGTGGTCCAGGGACGCGACCAGCGCGCCCAGGCCGTATCCAGCCTGCCGGCCATCAACGAGGCGATCGCAAAGGCGAAGGCGACAGAAAAGCCCACATATCCCATATATAACAACGGCGGATGGAAAATCAGGCCAATGTCCTGCAGCATCGGATTAAGATCGCTGCCGTCTATCGGGAAGTCCGGCAGCGTCCGGGTAAAGGGATTGGAGGTCAGGGTGATAAACAGCAGAAAGCCCAGGTTAATCATCCCCATCACCGCCAGCACACGGGCGATGGAATCCTGCGGCATTCCCCGGCTGAACAGCGCCACGGCCAGCGTCCAGGTGCTTAACAGCAGCAGCCAGAGCAGCAGCGAACCTTCGTGTGCCCCCCAGGTGGCGGCGATACGGTAGTAGACCGGCAGCAGCGTATTGGAGTTGGTGGCCACATAGGCCACGCTAAAATCATTCACTACAAACGCATGGACCAGCACCACAAAGGCACCAAGAATGCAGACAAAGAGCGCATAGCTGAGCGGCCGTGCCAGCCCCATCAGACGACGATCCTGACGTGCCGCCCCCCAGAGCGGATAAATGCTCAACAGCAGAGAGATTGCCAGCGCCAGACAGAGCAGAAAACTGCCGATTTCCGGCATCATGACTGGCCCCCTTTCCCGGAAGTCTGCCAGGCCTGTGCCTCTTTATGATTGGTTTTCATCGCATCCTCAATTTCTGGCGGCGTATATTTCTCATCGTGCTTCGCCAGCACCTCTTTCGCATTGACCAGGTTGCCATCTTCCAGCACGCCCTGGGCGACTACGCCCTGCCCTTCGCGGAACAGGTCGGGCAGGATACCGAGGTAGCTGACCCCAATCACGCCACGGGCGTCATACAGTTTGAAGGAGACCTGCAGGGTATCGGGATCGCGCTTTACGCTTCCCGGCATCACCATGCCGCCAACCCGCAATCGCTGGCCCGGTTCAGGTTTTACGTGTGCTTCACCTTTACCATCAAGAATTTCGCTGGGCGTGTAAAAAAGGTCGATGTTGGAACGCAGCGCGTACATCACCAGGGCGGTGGCCAGGCCGAGACCTGCCAGTATGACTGTCACCATGATCAGGCGACTCTTACGACGCGGATTCACTGCATTTCTCCTGCGGCTTCACTGGCAGCTTTTTTTTGTTTGGCTGTCAGAATGCGACGTTCGCGAGACTGACGCTGACGAATATCATTCAGCAGACGATGGCGCTGGATGAGCGTATGCAGCACCAGCCCGGCAAGCGGGATCAGCGTGCAGGCTACTGCCAGCCAGACATAAAAGGCGTATCCGCCCATGGCGAAAAAATCCGGCCAGGATGAGAAAGCGGGCTTCATGCTTTGCGCCCTCCTTTGGCTGCAAGTTCTGCCACCCAGGGACGGTGGCGCTCTGTGAACAGGATCAGATTGCGCAGACGCATCAGCGTCAGGGAGAGGAATATCAACAGATAACCAAGGATTGACCAGCGCAGCGGGCTACGCATGCTGGGGTCGATAGCCTGTTGTAGCATCCCGGATGAGCCCTGATGCAGGGTATTCCACCACTGCACCGAGTAATGGATAATCGGCAGATTGACCACGCCCACCAGGATCAGTATCCCGGCGGCGCGTCCCGCCATTCTGCGATCGTCAAAAGCGTTATAGAGGGCGATAACCCCCATATAGAGGAAGAGAAGCACCAGTTCTGAGGTCAGACGGGCATCCCATATCCACCAGGTTCCCCACATCGGCTTGCCCCAGGCAGACCCGGTGATCAGCGCGATAAAGGTAAATACCGCTCCGACGGGAGCCATTGCTGCGGCGGCCAAATCGGCTGATTTCCACTGCCAGACAAGGCCAATAAAGGCCGCAATGGCCATCGATCCATAAATGCCCATAGACCACATGGCGGCCGGGACATGGATATACATGATGCGGTAGCTGTCTCCCTGCTGATAATCGGCAGGAGCGAAACCAAATCCCCAGACCCAGCCCAGGATCAGGCTGGCGATGCCCGGTACGGCTAACCAGGGTATCCAGCGACCGCATAACCGGTAGAGCCGGTCGGGCTTACCGAGTTGATGTAACCATTTCCACATTATTATTTTGCTCACATAAATAGAAAAAGCGTTCTGGTGTTTTTATTAAAATATTTAGTGCACGCTGACCCGCAACGCGGCGGCAGTGGCGAACGGCGCAAGGGTCGCGCTGCCTGCTAACAGGGCACCTAAAATTGCCAGGTAGCCGTCAATCGGTAATCCCATGCCGGCAGCATCTATGGCTGCGCTGGCAAAAATCAGTACCGGCACTGCCAGTGGCAACACCAGTAAACTCAGTAACACACCGCCCCGGCGCAACCCTACCGTCAGCCCTACCCCAATCGCCCCCAGGAAACTCAGGGTTGGAGTGCCCAGCAATAATGTCAGGGCAATGGCGCGCCAGCTCGCAAAGTCCAGCGAAAGCAGCAAGGCAGCCAGAGGAGAAAGCAGCAACAGCGGCAATCCGGTTACAACCCAGTGAGCGGCCACTTTGCCTAATACCGTTATCGGCAGCGGCGTGGGTAACAACAGAAGTTGCTCCAGCGAGCCGTCGAGAAAGTCATCACGGAACAGGCGCTCAAGCGCCAGCAACGAAGAGAGCAAAGCGGCGACCCAGACAATTCCGGGGGCAATGCGCGCCAGCAATCCAGGTTCCGGACCTATTCCCAGCGGAAACAGAGTGATAACAATCAGAAAAAACCACAGCGGATTGATAATTTCCGAACCGCTGCGGAATGCGATGCGCAGTTCGCGTTTAAGCACACGCCAGAACATCAGATTACCTCCTGAGAGGTAAGACGAAGTTTGCGAACTGTGCGCTGTGCTTCCGGTAATTCCTGATGGGTGGTGAGGATCACCGCGCCGCCATTCTCAGCATGGTGGCTGAACAGCGCCATTAATTTCGCTACGCCAGATTTATCTATGGCGGTTAATGGCTCATCAAGGATCCATAGCGGCGAGCGGCTCAACCATAACCGCGCCAGCGCCACCCGCCGCTGCTGTCCCGCGGAGAGTTGGGCCACGGCAACATCCTCAAATCCCACCAGATCCACTTCTTCCAGCGCCGCCATCAGCGAAGCTTCGGACTGACTGGCATGATAAAAATGCAAATTTTCACGCGCGGTCAGCACCGCTTTTACACCGGGCTGATGCCCAAGATAAAGCAGGGCCCTGTGCCAGGTTTCACGCTGGCGGTGGATCGGTTGCTGCTGCCACAGAACATCCCCCTGCTCTGCCCGGCTCAGCCCGGCAAGAATACGCAGCAGTGACGTTTTTCCTGCGCCATTGGCCCCTTCAATCTGGACAATATCGCCCGCTGAAACGGTAAAACAGAGGTCGCTGAACAGCGTGCGTTCGTCGCGTACGCAGGTCAGGTTGTTGGCTTCCAGCATCTGATAAAGTCGCGCTTAGTCAAGGGGGCGAAATAGTACCACAGGCAATCAGTTCATCGCAGCCTGCACTCAGCCGGCAGAGTGCCAGCGAACAGCATTATGCCTGTTACACCTCACATTTTGCGTAAAAAAACCTTGCGGTTAAAGGTTTGTTACGCTTCTCCTGATATTTCGTTACATTTCATCCCGCAAAAAACCCGCTACGCTTAAGGAGATCACACCACTGGGAACGACAATAATGAATAAGAAACATGATGATGGCGAAGTAGAAAGCGAAGAGAGCGAGCAGGACAAAGAGATTGAAGTAGACGAGGAGGTATTGCCTTCCCGCGCTGCTGCCGTCCATGAGCAAATCCGTCAGGAAGGTGAAAAAGAGCTGGAGCGTGACGGCCTGGCTCTGCTGTTTTCTGCCATCGCTGCGGGCCTGTCGATGGGGGCTTCTTTAATGGCCAAGGGCATTTTTCAGGTCAATCTTGAGGGCGTGCCGGGTGCATTTCTTCTGGAAAACCTGGGTTATACCTTCGGCTTTATCATCGTCATTATGGCGCGACAGCAGCTATTTACAGAAAACACGGTAACAGCCGTATTGCCCATTATGCACAAGCCAACCGGCAGTAATTTGTTACTGCTACTGCGCCTGTGGGGACTGGTGCTGCTGGGCAACCTGATTGGCACAGGCATGGCTTCGCTGGCCTTTACTCATATGCCCATTTTTGACGATGCCACCAGGGAAGCCTTTGTTGCTATCAGTCAAAAAGTGATGGAGAACACGCCGGGCGAAATGTTTGCCAATGCCGTGATCTCAGGCTGGATTATCGCCACTATGGTATGGATGTTCCCTTCCTCCGGTGCAGCGAAAATCTGGGTGATCATCCTGATGACCTGGCTGGTCGCGCTGGGCGATCTGGCGCATATCGTCGTGGGTTCGGTCGAGATACTTTATCTGGTCTTTAACGGCGTCGTCAGCTGGCAGGAGTTCCTCTGGCCGTTCGCCCTGCCAACGCTGGCGGGTAATATCATCGGCGGCACCTTTATCTTCGCGCTAATCAGTCATGCGCAAATCCGCAATGACATGAATACTGAAGCAAAAGCCAGGGCCAAAGCCGAGGCAAAAGCCAGAGAAAAGAAAGAGAAAAAAGGCGGAGAAGAGAGTGAGAACGAGAAAGAGCGGCATGTTGAGTAAGCTCTGATAAGCCGGTCCGGAAACGAGGCTATCTGTCACGCGATGAACCTCTGCACGCAATTTAATGGAGCAAGGTTATGGGGTCTGGAAGAACTGAGATAGTGGTTCCGGGAGGCCTGATGAAACTAAGGCAGCAAAGAGGGATTTCTGCTGCCTTATCTGGCACTAACTGAACAGTGCCCAGGTATTTGCATAAAAGCTTCCAGCGAATATGACATAAGCCAGCCAAATCAGTGAAACAACCCCAAGGGAAAGTTTAAGAGACATAGTCGTACCTCTTCAGGAGATAAGCAACAGCAGTGGATTTACTTTGCTTTACACTAGTCCCCCGCGCCGGGGCAGATCTTGATCCAACGCAACTTCTGGCATTTTACTGGAAAGATTCAAGCTGCATTCAGCACGTTTACATCAATTCTGGCCGCTGATGAGCCTGTTAAAAATCGCTGACTGGCGACAAAACCAGCAGTCGGATGGGTAAGTGCTTAATCTGCGGCTTAAATCGCGCTATACTCCCCGCCGCTGTCTCCTTAGTTAAATGGATATAACGAGCCCCTCCTAAGGGCTAGTTGCAGGTTCGATTCCTGCAGGGGACACCATTATCCAGTTCGCCACCCTCCGCAATAGTTCGCCAAACCCCAGTACTATCAGCGCAAAAAGATAAGCCTTATAAGCTGGCTGATGGCGCAACGGAAATCTAAGCACTGAACAATTTACTCTGAGTTACCCGGTTAACATGAACTGTTCAGGTGGACGCATTCAGCGTGCCACTACAATTTTCTTTTGCTGGATCAGTGAGTCCCGCTCTCCATACTGAGTCAGTAAAGCGTAACGGGCGGTAAGCTGTTTCAGATGCATTTGCGTCTGGGCTCTTGCACCGGCAGGTAAAGGCTTTCCGTCCGGGTGTTGCGACAGTACTCGCAGTTGTTCTTCAACTGGTATGGTCTGATTAAATGACTGCATGGTGGAAAAAACTACCGATTTCAGTTCACTGATCGTCATGTACTTTCCCTTCTGCTCATCCAACCCACTCAGCTGGTCGCTCAGTTGTTGTAGCCTGGTCATCCCCTGATGCCAGCCATTCAGGTTTTCTGCTGGCATCGCGGTAGCGTTAAGTCGTTGCTTCCAGGCAAGTATCAGGGAGTTGGTCTGCTCTGGCCACAGCACCTTAGCCTGTTCGACCAGTTGACGACCATAATCAATATTCCAGTCAGGTGGTAACTGTTCCAGGCGGGCAAGCTGCTGCTGTGTTTGTGTAATAAAGGTTTGTGGTAAAGGAGATTGTTGACGCAATGTTTCCATCTGCCCAGGGAGATTGTAGAGGGTAACGGGGCCAGAGATGCAACAAGCTGAGTCTGTAGCGGGTCCGTACGGTGCAGATACTGCCAGCCCCACACTGCGGACACGCTTATCACCAGCATGGTGACCATTCCTGCAGTAAAGGATTTCCACTTTTTTTGCGGTGCAGTTATTGCCGACAATACTTCCACATCCGGCTGATGTTCCGGCTGCACTACATATACCCACTTCACCGCGTTGTTCAGCACGTTTTTCTCTGCAGCCCTGATACCCTCTAAGGCATCAGTTGATGTTGCCACACCATGCATTACCGTAGCGGGCAGCACCATGCCGGATTGAATTACCGCACCAGCATCCAATGCACCCTCACTGTTCTCAAGCCGGACGGCACTGTTATGCATCAGGGTACATAACGTGTCAAACTGGCTCAGGTGTTTAAGCTCCAGACGCTGTAACACCGCGCCCAGGCTGACAAGCTGCTGTTCTGCAAGGTAAATCTGACTGAGCTCGCTGTAATTCAGGCGAAGAGTGCGCATCCGTTGTTGCAGGCGCTGGCTCAGAGCACTGAGGATTTCTATGCGGGCATGTACCGGCTGCGGCCACAGCGCGCCCCACTGATGGCTTATCATGGCCTCCAGCAGGGATAATCCTTCATTCAGACCAAACAACCCGGCCACTTGGGTACGTGCCAGCGTATACCAGGCCACCGTCTGCAGCTCCACACCATTTTGCTCAAACAGCGAAAGACAAAGTTTTTCGGCATAACGCCAGTTCACATCCGGACGAGCCGGGTGTGTCAGTTTACTCAGTTCTTCGCACAGGGCGGCATAATCTGGCAGCGTGCGCGGATCACCACCTGTTTTCAGATGGCGTTTGGAAGAAGTTGTCGTCATGATGATTTCTGTAAAAGGGGGAGTAAAACAGCGCTGGCGTGGGCGTTATATTGCCGCCAGCGCCTCAAGGTACTGCTGCTGTTTGAGGTGCCGGATAAGGATTTTCCCTTCCGGCATAAACTCGGTACCGTAGCGGACCAGACCCATACCCTTGAGTTCTGCGTCGATGGCGTAGCGCAGTTCGCCAGGTATCGTCTGATCAAGCAGTACTACCTGAATACTTTTCAGACGGGGTTCGTACTTCAGCAGCACGGCCGCGAGGGTTTCAATCAGAGTGTGCCCGGTACCGGGTAACCCCTGAATAATCGTCGTCATATCAGGCAGACCATAGTCCGGCAAGTGTGCGAGCGTGCCCGCACGGCAGTTAAGAATACGCTGCATATTATCCAGCACCGAAAGGATGGCCTGATTTTCTTCACTGACCTGATGCAGGTCCAGACCGCCGCTAAAGTTGCCAAACAGGGTTTCGTACAGCGACGAGCGCGGCGTATTATTATTCATCTTTCAGCGCCTTCAGTGTCAGCCGGTTATTGGCGGCCTCAATAACGCGTGCCTTATCCGGATCCAAATCGTCACGACTCAGCACTACCCGCCAGGTATTGTTCACCTGGTCTGGTGACATAAACATCCCCGTCACCGCCACATATTGCGCATTTTCGTCCATCGGCATGTCCACCGTCACCGCGCCACCCGGCTGCAGGCGAAAATCTTTCTCTGCCAGCAGGTCAGCTTTGATGGCCTGGCTGTCATTCGCAAACAGCGACGGATAGTCCGTACTGTCGAACGTCTTACGGTCTTTAAGCTGACAGACCCGTACTACCGTGGACAATGCCACGCCGCCGGCATTTTTATTGATGGCCTCACGGGCCCGAATATCCAGATGCAGGGTCTTCACCTGCTTGTAAAAAATCGATTTGGTCACAGACTTTGTGCCATCTGCAACGCTCTGGATCAGCCCGCAGCCACCCAGCAGCATCGGGATAACCACGGCCAGCGTGGCCAGTGAGGTTTTAGTCGCGGTAGTCGCCATGTTCATCCGTCTCCCTACGATGAATATTTTCCTGAACCCGCTCATAGCGGCCCAGACTGATGGTAATAATTTTGGAGTGTGTCGTGGTGCTGGCCGGGTTCAGCGGTCGCATCACGGCGGTTCGTCCCAGTTGCACGGCCCCTGCCCGGGGCTGGCTGCTCATTGTCGCATCGGGAAGAAAACGACGCTCCACACACAACTGCAGACGCACGCTCAGATGTGAGCCGAGATACACATGCAGCAGCGCCAGTAAATCGCCGTGCAGTTCGCCACCGGGGAGCCAGCCCTGCACATCCTGCGGATCGTTGGTGGTCAATTGCATCAGTACCTGACTGTTCGCCTCCGTGGCATAGTTGCCCATCACCGGTCGATTATTCAGGGTGACCGGCTGACTGACGCTGATGGTCAGAGGCTTTTTGAGCGGGACACGACGTTTGTCGTGGTGCCAGATTTTTGCCCCTGTACTGGGGGCCAGCAGATGAACCAGCGAGGCCAGTCCCTCTGCGGTGCGTCCCGGCAACAGCATCACCGGCAGCAGTGCCAGAAAACGTGAGGCCGGGGTGGCAATATTCTCCGCACAGCCGTCAATACCGAGCCCTGCCAGCCCCAGCAGGTACTGAGAAATATTGTCCTTACCTCCTGCTTCAAACGAACCCGGCCAGTTATATTTCCGCCAGATAAGGTAATACTGGCTAATCAGCCGGTGGTTGAAGATATCCAGAAAATCGGCCGTCGCTTCATACCCTTCCCGGCGCTGGGTGATGTCATCGATAAAGTGCGTGGGCAGCGGCGACTCCACGCCATAGAGCCCCGTAAAGGTGATGCGGACAGTGGGCGGTAGATGCGGGTGTTCAGGCGGCTCCAGGCATTTGATTTCTGAAGCTGGAAAGCCCATCCCCGGATGCGGTCGGAAGCGTACCGGTTCATGACGAACCTGCCAGCTGCTGCCTGTGACAGGTTTATCAGGCTCACACTGATCCAGGAGCTGGCAGAAGCGGTAAAAATTGATATACGGTAGCCGGTCACCCAGCTGCGCCATCAACCTGGCAGGCGCGGACTGTGATTCTCTTTCCACCGGATGCATTTTCCTTCTGGCTGAACGATAAACGTGAGCTGGTTAAACTGGTTCATGTCGGCATACAGGGCAAAGAAGCGGTTCAGCATCTCACCGAACAGATGGATATCGCCCTCGCCCGTGAATCCGTTACTGTCGAGAGTGACCTCAATATCGAGCCCCTGCAGCAGAAATCCCTGCTCAAAACGGTGAAGACGATGGTGCTCCACCTGCAAGATGGCCTCCAGACGGCGGGTATTGAGTTCGTCCTCCAGCCAGTTGTAGAGAGCCAGGGTGTTACGCAGCACTTCAGCGTTGTCCATCATGTTCAGAAAACGGGTCCCCAGATGGCCCAGTACACGCCAGTGAAACCGGTCTTCCGCAGGCGGGTACACCGGCAGCGTGGGTTTGCAGAGGTTTTTCACCGACAGCCCGGTCTGTACCACCTGTTCGCAGCGGTCAAGCAGCGTACTCTGGAGCGCCCGGCGCGGTAGCTGACCGTTAGTACCGGTAATTTGCAGCGATACCGCTTCACGTTCGATGAGCCGATCGTCTTCCCACTGATGCCCCCCGAGAATAAGCCAGGTGTCATACAGCCCGGTGACGCCCCGTTTCACGCGAGTGTGGTAGTAACGCGGTGGTGCCTGGCGGCGCATCATCCCGCCCTTGTGACGGAAGCTGCTGAACGGCACGTACTCTGCATCATGAGTGCGGTTTGAACCGGTTACCGAATCCACAGCATAAATCTCAGTATGACCGTCCTGCAGACGTTTGGGGCGTAACAGGTATTCACTTTCAAGACCTGAAATGGTGAGCGGGTCGGCCTCCAGGGTAAACAGGTTTATCACCGGCACACAGTGGAGGCGAATGTCGCCATTCGTCACCGGCAGGTCGGATGGCCAGACGCTGCTGAATACCACTTCAATATCAAAATACTCAGCCCCTGCCGGCGGTGTAATGCCCTCAAGGCCGTTGAGGTGAACAAACATAAACTTTTCGCGGAAGGTGAAGTATTCCAGCAACAGCTGGTAGCCACTGAACGCGGTGCCCCCTTTGGGCCACAGGCTGTCTTCGTCACGAAATCCACCCGGCGAAAAATGCCCGTCCAGCCGGATGCGGTCGGTCTGCCCGGGCAGGCGCATAGACAGGGCAGCCTGACGCTTCGTCAGCATCAGGTGCAACTGGCTGCTGACCGGAGCATCGGCCCCCAGGTAGAGGCTCAGGCGACTGAGGTCGGCCTGTGACCAGTCCGCCTGGCTGCTGCAGGCAAAACGCATGCGCAATAACGAGCGGCCATCTGGCTCGGTGGTCATGGTGATACCGGAAATATTCAGCGGGTTAAGCATCATATCCCGGGTGGTACGGTAGCGGCAGACGGTATGTTTCGGTCCCACCGGACGGGACCAGACCTCAAGGCCTGCGGGTACCCGCTCGGCCATTTTCACCGCATGCAGCCCCGGGGTGAAGGCGACGACGGAGAGTGACGGAATGGTCTGCAGATAATGTGGCCAGAGCATACTGACCAGCCCTTCAGTCAGCTCCGGCAGGTCGTCGTCAATTTTTTCACGCAGGCGTCCCATCGAGAAGGCAAACCCTTCGAACAGGCGTTCCACATACGGGTCAGGTGTCCCGGCTTTATCCAGATCGAGCATCGCCGCCCGGTCAGGGTGGGTCTGGGCAAACTCTTTTGCGGCTTCACGGAGGTAGCGTAATTCCGCCTCGTAATGGCGCAGGGTTAAATCGTCCATTTGTTATCATCTTCCTGTGAATATCAGCCGCACAACACGGCAGCACGGGCCGGGTTAAGGCCTATCAGCCCGGCCAGCAGCTGGTCCATTAGCGGGCTGAGGCGTGCTTTATCAGCCTCGCTGCGCCCGGCTTTGACTCTGAGCAATTTCAGATGGCGGGCCCTGACTTCAAACAACAGTTCCGGCTCCCAGTCGTTCAGCGTAACGCTGCTGGCCCGTTCGCCCAGCTCTGCAAACAGATGCACCGCCAGCTCATTTTTTCCGTACTGCTCTGCAATCCGCCCCATCAGCAGACGCAGCAGCCATCGCTGACGCGTCGTCGTGACATCGGAACGACTCTGTAACCAGTTCAGTGCGACATCCGGGCCTTCGCTATCCGCCAGCGCGACCGCTTCCGGCTCAAGTGTGAGAATGTCATCATCCTGTCCTGCCATTTGTGCTGCAGGTGTTTTATCGCCCCACCCATTGGCCGTGTCCAGAACATGCTGTCGGATCCAGTTCAGGGTTACTTCATCTGCAAAGGGGGTCCCGTCGCTGAACGCCAGGGTTTCGAGGCCGGACAGACGCGTCAGCAGTCCTTTCAGGTCGGCGGCAATAATGTCGGCCAGTGCGTCCTGCCCGGATTTTACAAGGGACTGGTGGATGTACCACTGCAAATCCAGCCACAGGTGATTGGCACCGCGGGAGAAGGTGCTGTCTGCCGTTTCCCGCATCTCAGTCCAGTTCTGCTGCAGGTAGAGGCGTTTGAGTAACGCACGCTGATCTGCCCTTGGCGGTTCGATGCGGGTACGGCCCTGCGCATCCGGGCCCGGGATGGCCCGCAAAGTGTCGTGACGCAGGCTTTTCATCAAATGATGAGCGGGCAGCCAGCCTCCTGGCTGCTCACGCAGATAATCGGCCAGAATGCGGGCCTGGGTCAGCAAATCCTGACCGGAGGTGATGCGTCCGATAACCGGGGCATCGTTGTGACTGGCAGTCGAAGGTATTTCGCTGGTACTTGCGTTCTGCGGAACGACTGCATCCACACCACCCGCTTTCTGCAGACGGCTTTCCAAAGCGCCATACAGCGCGTTCAGCTCTGGACGGGTTTCATCCGGCTCGTTTTCGGTAAGCCCGGCTATCAGCAGCAGCGCCCCGGCGGTACGCATCGCGTCTTCCCTGACCACTTCCGGATACAGTGAGAGTGAATCGGTCATGCGCGAACCAGCCAGCCACTCCAGCGCCGCCTTGCGGCTGCGGTCACGCTGTGGATGCAGCTGCGAACCGAAACGTTCAAGCAGACCAGCCAGCAATTCAAGGCCTTCTGCCAGCCCCTGCTCACCCTCGCGGTGCAACTTTGCCCAGCAGTAGTACGTCACCGTACGGATATCTTTGGCGGTAGTGGTCAGCAACTTCTCCGCCAGATGGCAGATAAGCCCGGTGTCTGCTCCGGAGAGTTTGTTGACCTCTTCGCGCATCTGCTGGAAGTCATCATCATAGCCCGGGTCATCACCTGCCGGCGCGTCTGCTGAGACGGGCTGTAACCAGCTATCCCAAAGCGCTACGCGTGTACGGGTGGAAGCAGAGAGCGTTTCTCTTTCGACCTGACAGGTGTTGAGTAAGGCATCAAGCGTACTCATCAATACACCTCCGCAGTGTCTGCATTGTCGGCTGAGGTCAGGTCAGAAGACGCAACGCTGGTACTGAAGATGGTTTCCGGTAGCCGGAAATTACGCAGCTTCAGCAGCACAAGAGGCCCCTCTCCCGCTTCGGTACGCAGGGTATAGTTCAGTGCACGACCATCCTGTGCCTTCCAGCTCAGGCTGTAGCTGCTGCCCACGCCCGGATAGGCTTTCACCGTAGCTTTATCGAGCAGGCGTATCAGACCCCAGCTACCCGGAATATCCGCATACTGACGGGTGCCGGCCTGGGTGCTTATCCAGCTCAGGTTCGCACCCGGGGCTTCGGTATCGGCAGGCCAGGTGAAGCGTTTCCATGCCGGTAGCTGGTTGACGTAGGTCAGCTTCTGGCTATCGATAATCATGTCGGTCTGCATCACGCCGTCGGCGGTACCCGGACGCAGCTCGAAGCTGATGCCCGCATTGCCTTCGGTAAAGGCCACATCCGAAATGAGGCTCAGACTATTGATGGCATTGAGGAACGCCGGGTTAAAAACCAGTCCCTGTGAGTTAATGCTGTCCGGCACCCAGTGATTGCCTTCCTTGTGCAGAACCCCTTTCAGGCGGGTCTGCAGGAACTGCGAAATACGCCCGGAATCGGCATTAAGGTATTTGGCAAGCAACGGCAGGGACACATCACTGTTGGAGTTGTTAAACGGATAACGACCGCCAAAGGCGGAGTTCCACTCAGCAACCACGGCCTGTTGCCACTGGGTATTGAAGCTCTCGGCTGCCGGTGTCAGCACCTGTTGCCAGGCCTGTTCCATCGGCTGAACAAACACCGTCCGGCCAAAACCACTCCACTCCTGACCAAGGCCGGCGGCCATCAGGCTGCCGTAATCGCGGGTTTCTGTCAGGTCCACGGCTTTGCCCTGGAATACCGTCTGGGCGATGGTCTGGGTCATCGCCTGCGGGTCGGCGGCGTTGGTCACCTGCTGCAGACGCAGACGGACCTGGGTCACCCGGGTCAGATATGACTGCAGGCTCTGGGCCTGTGTCCCGGTACGGTTTATGTGCATCAGTGCCAGCACCGGACCAAAGGTCGCATCCAGCGGACCGTGAACGCCGGCACTCTGGTCAATGGCATCTTTGTTGTCACCACCGAGCAGATTTTTCGCCGATTTCACCAGAGAGTCAGAGATTGCCTCGCCAGTCTGGCCGGTACGCCCCTGCACGTTAAGCGTATTCATCAGCGCCACCAGGGGCGACTGGCGCACATCGGCCATCAAGGTCAACTGGTCAATGGAATCGGACAGGGTAGCTGCACGATTCCAGCGCAGACTGTTGAGAAATTCCAGCCACGCCCCACCAAAGTCAGCGAAGTAACGCTCCGTCAGCCGCTTTTTCAGCGCTTCCGGTGAGGTGTCATCCTGTGGCTGCGTCTGACGCTTGCTGTCCGTCAGCACCCAGTCGAGCTCATCGCGACGCTCTTTCACCACTTTCTCAATCGCGGGCTGTATCGACTGTTCCCAGGCCTGGCGGGTGAACATCCCCGGCACGATTTCGGTGGTGGTGAACAGGCGGGAAGCATCGGTATCCCCGGTCATGTCTTCCAGGCGCATATCGACATACAGATGGGCCACCTGAGAGAGCATCTTCTGGTACAGAGTGGATTCACTGTTGCGCATCCCCATCAGTCGGACCAGCAGTGAGCGGGACTGGCTGACCATATTCTCATCGTCTGGCAGACACCACTGCGGATGAGTGGTCAGGCTGGCGGCATAAAAATCAAGCAGTGACGGGGCTATACCCTGCCACTCAGCGTCTTTAATCCCGTCACGTTTCGACCAGTCCTTTATCAGTGCGGTACTGAACCAGGCCGCGTCCATATGCCCGGGACGGGCCAGCATCAGGTAGAGCTTCAGCTGGCCATAGGTGGCTTTGGCCATCTGTTCACGCAGCGGGCTACCCGGCGGCAGGGCATTAAAGGTATTCAGTTGGCGCTGTAAATGACCGGCTGCCGCATCACGCAGCAGAGGCAATGCACTGTCCTGGTAACGAGGCCAGAGAGCCACCAGCAGGGCGTTATTCTGGCTCAGCCCGGCGCGCTCATACCACGGCACACCATGTTCAGAGCGGTACTGCAGACGGGCCAGGGTTTTCTGCAGTTCTGACAACGCATGCAGGCGTGCAGCCAGTGGCTGGTTTTGCCGGGTGGCAAGTCGGGCCTGCGCATTGGCACTGTCAATCTGGCTGCGGTTAGTGACATACGCCACTCCCATCCAGACCGCCCACGCCACCATCAGCAGTGCGGCAACGGAGGCGAACATTTTGCCCCACGGAAGGCCCGGTTTATGCGGGCGCAGTGCCGCAGGCAGGGAGCGTACAGAATCGGGTAACACCTCCCAGCGCCGGTCCATGCCCCAGTGATGCTGAACGCTGCGCTCCGTACCCGCCGATGGCTGGCTGAACACCACGCCCGCCAGCGGCAGCGGGCGGTAGGGATTGAGCATCACCGACAGCGGCTCTGCCACGCTTTGCGGCTCACGGATAAGCTGGTCAGCCAGGGCCAGCAGAAAATTGTGTTTTATGTCATCACAGGTTTGCAGTACCCCCTGTGTGATCAGCGAAGGCGTCAGGGCTGCCAGCTGTTCTGTCAGCTGTTCAGCACGGCATTTTGCCGGCAGCAGACAGCCTGTTGCCCGGACAGCGCGAGCTTCCGGTTTACCGGCACGAAGGTGCAGGGACCAGACGTAGAGTGGCAGTTTCCAGCCCAGCGACGACATACGGCCGCTGATGGCATGCGCGAGTGCGTCCATTGTGCTGGAAGATGGAACAGGCAGCGGCTCAGACAAACCCGGAGCAGAAAGCTGGTCGAAGGCTGAGGTCACCCAAACCATACCGTCCACGGGACGGCGGCGCAGTTTGCGCAGCGCCGTTAGCCAGGCATTGTCTGTGGTCGAATTAAGGTCGCCGCCCCACAACAACAACGTTCCCTGGTCTTCCTGCCAGAACTGCCCGGTCAGGCCAGGGGTCAGTTGTTCAACCTCCGCAACCGTCCCGGTGACCAGCAGGATACGGACATTGCGGCCCCAGCGGCGACCGTACAGATTACGCATCGCTTCACGAATAGAGGTGACGGTGACATTGCGGGGGGCGGTCTGTTTGACGCGGCCTTCATCGGCAGGCAGGACATTCGTTCTCCTGGACTGGAAACGATGCCAGCCCTGCCTGATGGCAAGGCTAATTGTTTTGCCATGACGAAACATCAGTAACAGGAATAAAGCACCGGCAAACGCCAGGCTTTTCGTGAGCGTAGTGTGCAGCCCAATCTGATCGCCAAAATGCCAGATTAACCAGGCAATCCCCCCTGCTATGAGGGCAGAGAACCCCAGCCGCCCCCACCTTCCACGCCATGACAAATTACCTGTTGTCATTATTTCTGTTCCCTGTTTGCACTGTATTAATAAATTTCTGCTCGCCATCTGTAGAAAGCATCAGACAGTCTGCTTTTTGTATATTCACGATATCGCTGGCTACTGCGGCCATTATCCATGGAGAGAAGGGGCCACTGAGCCCGGCATATTTTTCCAGCCAGTGGAGCTGTTCAGGTTTCCAGTGCCCTGTGTATACGGCAGCTGCTTCAAGCAGGTCAGCAAATGAATCGCCCCAGGCAGCCTGATCGCCTATGATATTTTCTGTGGAACAGGCCTGAGTTTGCGTTGAGAAAAACGTATCCAGTGATTTATTGATATCACCCATATCTAACGACATTGGCCGTAGCAGGCAGGCATCATGTGTAAGTTGATATTTTGTGGCGACATCATCTGATGTCAGCAACAAAGAGGCCAGAGCGTCGCTATAACACCCTTTCCCTTGGGTCTGATGCACCAGAATAAAACCCACATCCAGCGTTGGCGATTTGATTCGTTCTTCCAGCCAGATAAAGTTCTTCGCGGTCTGTATATTCAAAACAGGGACTGGCCGAAAAGGAACAGTGTCCTGCCAGACCTTTGCAAATTCGTCCTGAAGTATCAGAGGATCTTCCTGCCAATCCGTCAGCAAAGTGGCACTAAGGGGTAAGTCTGATGGAACCCAGACCAGGGCATCACTGACACATTCAAGTAGTTGTGAAAAACAGTTTTCTGGAGTTGAGTGATCAAAATACTGCGTCAATGTTGTGCGCTGCATCTGCTCAGTTGAGGCCTGCAAAAAACGAAATGGCGTCAGGGCTTCCGGAAAAATGACACTGCTATGGAGCACTGCAATGTTTCTGCCGGCCCATTCAGTCCATTGTTGCTGGGCGTAATCAGCCTCATTAGCCTCGAACTCGTGCTTATCAAATGCACTATTGAAGAGCCAACCCCGCAGGCACAGGAAGAAAAACCAGATAACTATGGGGCTTGCTGTGACGACCCAAATATTAAATGCCTGTAAAGGCCCTGAAAGCTTATTAGCATGCAGGACGAACAGCACCACACTCCCTACAACTGCGACAACTCCCAACATAAGCCAAAGAACAAAAGAAGGCTCTTCAGGCTTCTTGGATACCGTTGATTTCTCACGCTCCCAGCTCATTAATTATCCTATTACACAATCCGGTGCGCTGGATATCAGCTGACAACCACATTCACAGCGGCAACCATCCACAGCAATCACTTTACCGTCTGAGGACCATTCAGGCGAACCTTCAATAATGGCATTAACACCATGACCTTCTTTCGGACAGCTAACTTTATCTCCGATCAGAGCAACCTTTTTGCCATTAACAATCATGGTCGAGGATGCAGAAAGCACCTGTCCCCCATGTGTAGTTTTATCACCGAGCAATACGAATCCTTTAGACATATACTGTTCTCGTTAAAAATATTTTTTGATATACGGTGCAACAACCAAAATATATTACTTGTTCATAACACAACGAAAAACATACTGCGGACCCACACCGTATTTTTCATAATCATCATTAGCATTGATTTTTGGAATGGGTAATTTCGATTGTCTGAACATAGTTAATGAATATTGGGGGTTACTTCCAACAGCTCCTCTCAGCACTTTTTTTGTCCCAGTCTCCGGTCCTTGCGGATCCTTCTCAGAAGAATGTTCATAGTAATCAGCCGAATACCAATCATTAGTCCACTCTGAGCCACTTAGCCCCATATCATAAAGACCAAGAGGATTTGGTGGAAATTTACCTATGGGGTAAAATGGAAAACCAAACCCATCAGTAAACTTATCTAGCTCATCATCGCTTGGTATATTTTTACCTTTCTCAAACTTACCATTATTGGTTGCAAACGGCAGATATTGGCCTCGAGATCTCGCGGCATACTCCCATTGAGCTTCCGTAGGTAAATCAATATTCTTACCTGACGTATGGCCTAACCATTGGCAATAATCTTTGGCCTGTTGCCAAGTGACACTGGCAGAATAATCACCTCCAGCTAAAGAGGGATAATCCTTAACAAAAATGTTAACTGGTGGTTTTTCTTTCCCAGTCGCATTCAAATAGACAAGATAATTAGCATTCGTGACCTTGAATTTTGAAATTGAAAAGTCACCTAAAACAACCTTATGTAATTTTTTATCATCTTGGTTAATGCTAAATGGAAGTTTCTCACCTACCAATGGGCCAAAATCCCCCATTAAGAATTCCCCACCTTGCACAGGAACCATATTTGATATGGACTCATCAACAAGAGTTTTTGCAAGCTGTTCATTCGCGGATGAAATTTTCTGGTCACAACCTATCAGTAAGAATGGAGCGGTGGAGATAATAATAAATATTTTATTCATTTTAACACTCAATTATTAATCAAGCCGTCATTGTGTTTGTTGGGTGTTGCTCATCAACCATAGCGAGGTACTGAGCCATTTGATGGTCAGATATTGAGACAAAGGGATCATCAGGATCGACAGAGAGGGGTAAGTTATCATGCAACAATGTAAGTTTTTCCCCATAATTGGTAAAAAAGGGAAACTCATGCTCACCTAAAGAAAGAAACTTAATGACTCTCTGTTCATTAAGCTGTTCATTTCCTTTCTTGCCACCAGGTAATGAACTTAAATGCTGCATCACATTTCGATAATCAGCCTGGCTTTGTATCCACTTCATTGCCATAAATACAGCTTGTTTTCGCTTTTTTAAAGGGCCAATCTTCCAGCTATTTATCGAGAAAAAATCATTATTTTGATTTCTTGGATCTGCCCAATCAACCCAAGTATTATCAATAAGCATTGCAATTAATGCCCCTTTTGTTTCAGGAGGTGTATATTTGAGTTGATCAGGATTGCTCAAAATACTATTCATTAATTTTACTCGTGAATTTTCATTCAGAAGTTCTTGTTTAAGTGCATTTAATACATCAAGCGTTTCGGCATACATCGCATCTACGGCCTGTACACCTTGAGCAGCCATGATCAAAGGTATCGCACACAAAGAACGAAAAGAGTCTCCAGCCATCATTTGTTCAAGCTTCTGATAGTCCACATTTCTGAGCATATACATAAAACTCTTCATAAATGCAGAAAATGAATTACCGTCAACTTCAAAGCCTAAAGACCCCTTGGCACCAACACCCCAGCAAAGTGCTGCCTTACAATAAATTCTGAAGCGACTGTTAATATACGTCACGTAAAAAACTGCGGATCCGCCAGCCCCAGCCTGAGCAGTTACACCAAGAGACAGTTTGGCAATCGCTGTGAATTTTTTCTCTTTAGCAACAATTTTCTTGTTACTATCGTGGGCAATTTGCTTGTCGTCATCAGGATGCGGATCAAACCATTCAATAGCACCGCTGACATTGCCACCCGCCTGAACGCCAGCAAAAGCGCCAATTTCTCCACCAGCCCGGACATCCGGCAGCGGAATCGTCAAATTAATCTTCCTCTGACCTGGAGGTGGCGGAGGTGCAAGTTTCGCAGGCCTTCCCTTAATCCCATAGCCCTTTGCCATTTCTCCACTAAAATCAGCTTCCACACCCAGCTCAATCCCCAGGCTTGCCCCGACATTACCGGATAACACCGCATTTATCGTGTAGCGGATAGCACCCATGTTACAGACATCACCCGCTAACCCCGCAGATGCTTTGGCAGGAAACAACAATGCAATACCAAGTCGATCGGGAATAAATAGTTCAGTCGATGCTTTCGCCTCACCCAGTGCAAAACTTGAGTGGCCTTCCATCTTCGCGGAGGCTTTCTTTTCTAAAGGGTTAAATTCAGCAGACAGCCCGGCCCCCTGGCTATAGCGCATCAGCTGTGCCTGTGCGCTGATGTCGACGTACTGATGATAAGTAGACTCATCGTCAGGCTTATCATTTTCTTTGGGCCAGGTAAGCCCTTTATTCATTTTTTTCGCCCAGTCAGTAAGAACAACATTACTGTCTTCTAATAATTCATCTTCAAACTTAAGGCTGGCTGACGCTTCTTTTAATTGTTTTATTAACTCTTCGGCATCAACCTTTCCCGATCGAACTTTTTTTTCGTTTCATTCCCATTAGCATCAACATCCGTAACTTCTTTATCTGTATATTTAATGAAGCTGGCCTCACCGCTTTCCTTATCTACCTCACTAAGTTTGTACTTCCGCCAGTGGCTGCGAATTTTGTCGGAGCGGACATAAGTACTCTTAAACCCGGCAGTCTTCTGGAGAGGAATCAACTCCATAAGGCCTATCGCGGAGCCCTTGGAGTTCTCATCAAGCAGTTCCCCCTCGGGAATCTTTGCAGTAAGTGTTTTAAGTTCTGCCTTTAATTGTTTATTAGCATCATTGAGTTGTTGATAGGTACTCTGAAGTTTGCTGTCATAAACACGTTGTGGTTGCTTACCTGCCTGAGTCAACATTTCGAAATTGAGTTCATCCAGAGCAATCTGCGCTTTCTTCTGATTTTCCAGTAACGCTGTCATTTTCAGCTGTTCCTGTATGAGTAAACGGTTATCTTTTGCATCAACGCAAAGTAACGTTGCACTGCCCGGGTGAAAATAAACCTGAGGGCCATGCTCTCCGTTGACGACAGTGTTTTTACTCACATTATCCAGACTACTTTGCTGTGTACCTTTAGTCATTATCTAACTCCCTGAATTAACCACCGAGCAGTTCAATATTGATTTTGCTTTTTGCCGCACCGAATATTTCTGCTGTCTTACCTTCACTGTCAGTGCGTCCTTCATAAACAGAACCATCAGCAGTAGTTATCCGGTATCGCGTGTTAGCCAGGATATCGCCAGACTCCTTATCCTGTGCAATAAAGTTCTCACTATACCCTTGCGGAAGTTTCGGTTTAGGTGCGTCATAGTCCGCACTTCCCATTTTCTGAACGTTGGCACACTTCAGTAAAATATTTCCCGGGGCCCCAAGCTCCATATTTCCACCTGCCAGCTTCATAAATGCACCGTCACAGTTAACAACCAGCTCTGTTGCACCCGTGATGACTACTTTGCCTTCCACACTGGTCACCGTGACGTCTTTTTTCGCAATAGCCTCAAGCGCATCATCCTGTGCCTGAATTTCAACTTTTCCCTTAGCGGCAAAAAGTTTCATTCCGGCCTTTCGGGCCAGCACACTCACAGCTTCACCCGCAGCCACAGTAAAACGCTTAAGCGCGCTGATATCAGTATTTTGCTGGGACATGATCCCTACGCTGGCACTACCCGACGCCATGCGAACCGCCTGTGGGCTGGTGATGCTCACGCCTTCAGGTGCATTCAATATGATCCCTGGTTTAGCAAGCTCTTTGAGAGCTGCGTTAAGCGTCTG
This sequence comes from Erwinia sp. E_sp_B01_1, assembly GCF_036865545.1. NCBI lineage: Bacteria > Pseudomonadati > Pseudomonadota > Gammaproteobacteria > Enterobacterales > Erwiniaceae > Erwinia > Erwinia sp. E_sp_B01_1. The sequence continues at coordinate 3,427,666 of NZ_CP142208.1, forward strand.
CTGGCTTGCAGTATCTGCTGGTAGGGCATCAGCCCCTTCAGCAGCAGATGACAAACTTTTTGCTATCGTCAGAGCATTTTCCAGCTGGGCAATAGCCTCTTTCATCGAGAGCATCTTGTCCCCGGCGAGCGTTTGCTTATCTGCTGTGATAAATACACCGGCCCCACCGCGAATGGAAACGTGTCGATCAGTACGCAGTTCCGCACCTTCACCACGAAGTGCCCTGGAAGCATTGACATTGTGTCCTAAATTAAGCTGCGTCTTGCCTCCGTACTCCGTACTGAGCTTAACGTGCTCCTCGCCGCGCTTGTCTTCCATCCGCAGTTTGTTCAGACCTGCTGTGCGCATCACATTGCGAGTGCTGTTCAGTTCGGTAACGTGGTCAACGTGGCGGGAGTCATGCAGCGCGTGGGCTATATACGGGCGGTCCGGATCCCCTTCGTGGAACGCAATGGCGACTTCAGTACCCTGTATCAGTGGAAAGTGGAAGCCGTATTTGTCTCCCCCGTAAGGTTTGGCAAAGCGTACCGGCATACTTTCCATGCCCTGACGCTTGTCGTCCCGGTCAGCATCAAACTTGACCCGATACTGGCCGGATGCATCCTGCCAGGCGTAGATATCGTTGTCTTTGGCGCTGGTGACGCGGGCCATCAGCGTGCCGCTGACCACCGGACGCTTTTTAGCCGCCGGGCGCCAGCAGCGATTTTCGTAATAAGGCATTGCCTCCCACATCACGACCAGGGCATTCCTGCGGCTGGCGATATAGCCCGTGCGGGTAATGATAACGCCGTTTTCTGTTTCTGACGGCAGGGTCGGCGGTACAGCCAGTTCACTTATGGTCAGCACCTGTGCCGGAGAAAGCAGGGCATCATTACTGCTGCCACTGATAGTCGTCTGTCCGGACAGAAAACGTTCATGCTCAAGGCGCGCCCAGAAGTTCCCGGTTTCTGCTGACGGTGTAATTTTGTCACCACGCTCAAGGTGCCGCGGGCGGTAGTGATACACATCACCGTACGTCGTCCCCTCTCCGTCGCCCCGGGTCATATCCGCCGGTACCGAGGTCAGGATGTTTTGCGCTTCGCGGTGATTGTAATCACTGGCGATGACAGAGCGCTCAACCACGTTTTGTCGGACGTTAACCCCCCACACCGAGTCCGCTGCATTATCACTCATGCCCGACGGGCTGTTGAGTGGCAGGGTTTTACCGAATGTCCAGGCACTCTGCTTGTCCGCGAAGTGCACCACTTCAGTCTGGGTGTCAGGCTGCAGGGTGAAGAAATAAAATATCCCCACTTCAGAGAGCAGACGTTCAATAAATGCCAGATCACTTTCCTGATACTGGTTAATTTGTTCACGTTTCGGATAATCAGCCTTAAGAGTGAACTCATATTCCCAGCCTTTCAGACCATGGTCCTGAAGGACCTCAGTCACGACTTCCGGCACCGACTTATTGACAAAAAAGCGGTGGGTGCGGAATTGCTTGCGCAGCAGAGACAGAAACGGTTCGATAATAATCTGGTATGTCGCCTGGTCATTCGAGCCGCTGATACGCTTAAAATGCGTCACCACACCATGTACCACTTTCTGCCCGGTCAGGCCCATCAACGGGCCGGTTCCCATGGTAAAGGTGGCGGGTTTGCTCAGCAGCTGTGTAGCATCAATGTTTCTGTCACCACTGGTGAACAACACAGTGTAGTGGTACAGCTCGCTCATAAACTCTTGACCGCTGAATTCTTCCACATCCAGCGATGCCGTACAGGACGGAATATCCAGACGATAGCGGTTCAACCCGCCTTCAGTTAGCGCAGACAATGTATTTTTAAGCGTATCGGTCAGACTCATGATATTGACTCCATGGGATGACCTGCTGTCCATGACTTTCTTGCCGACGGGCAAATAACAGGCTTAATCAGGGTACTCAGCAAGTACGAAAAAGAGTGATTACAGCTCCAGCAACGGGGGCACAGACAAGAGTTTTAATCAGCAATTCAGCAATAGGGTTATTTAAAATTGCTCATGCCGTATTCACTATCGCCGCTAATGTAGATAAAGCGATTAACAAATCTGTAAAAATAAGCATCAGGAAGAAACAGCACTCCCGCTATAACTAAAAATATAAAGATAAAAACCCCAATACTTTATACCGGGATGCTATTCAGAAATCTCAATTGAACCATAAGGCCTTGACATTTCGCGATCAGTCAAAGGGAAGTTATACACCTGATTATTATCAACACCTATTCCGGAAACAAAACTCCGGGGGGCGTTATTGTTGGTGGCTGAATGAAGTACGAATTCAACAATATATTTATTACCATCCATGAAATGGTAGTAAGAAGAAGGAATACACAATGCGCCATCAACAATCTTAAGACCCGGCGAGAAGTTGAATTTTTTCTCTTTAGGTGGCGTTCCCCGAAGATTAATACCCATGTCTACAGGCTGATAATCTTGCGCATCATTAATACTCATACAAATATCATTACCTTTCCTGTTGACCTGCGCAGTTTCATCCAAGTTTATTCTGTCGCCAGGCCCCGGGCAGCCTGTCAGGACCAACGATGAAATGCCTAATGGAATGATAAAGAAAATTTTTCGAAAATGGTTCACGCTCACCATGGGAAACCTCTCAGAGAATTTTTATACCCCTCCCGTATTACTGCCTCAGAAGTGTCACCATCAAGTGTAATGTCGGGATATTTTTTATTTTCAAGGTGGCACCAGATTTCATAACCAAATGTCTGTAAAACAAAATTATCGGCAATAATTTGCGCCTGCTGTTCCATCTGATATTCATGCAGCAGACGACCATCAAGCGTATAGCGATAGCTAACAAGCCAGCTAACAAGCCCTCTCCCAATAACATTCATTCCTCTTTCCCGTTGCCAAACGTGGCTCATTTCATGAATGAACAGATACTGGAAGTTATCTGTCGACTGCGAAAAATCATCACGGTAAGTATTACGAAAATAAAGCTCACCATTTGGCGTCATCGCCGTATCTTCATACTGTAGATTAAACGGCAGGTAGCTGTCTCTGTGGATCCAGACTTTGGAATATTCAATGGTCGAAGCAAAAACTGACTGTGCCAGCTGTATTTCGCCTGCAGTGAGCAATCGGAGGCCACCTTCTTTTACGTTGTACTTATCCGCCTTATCCGTGTTTTTCTTAACCATAAGTAAATTCTCTCACAATTTCTTCTTCATCATCCCAGCCGAGCGTCAGCGATGCGACCTTCCGGCTTACAGGCACACGGATGCAGGGACCAGACATACAGAGGGAGTTTCCAATCCAGCGTGTTCATACGAGTGCTGATGGCATGAGACAGGGGATCCGTGGTGCTTTCAGACGGCAGCGGCTGCTCCTGCCAGGGAACAGATAACCGATCGAAAGCGGAGGTCACCCACACCGGACCATCTACCGGACGGCGGCGCAGTTTGCGCAGCGCCGTTAGCCAGGCATTGTCTGTGGGCGAATTAAGGTCGCCGCCCCACAACAACAACGTTCCCTGGTCTTCCTGCCAGAACTGCCCGGTCAGGCCAGGGGTCAGTTGTTCAACCTCCGCAACCGTCCCGGTGACCAGCAGGATACGGACATTGCGGCCCCAGCGGCGACCGTACAGATTACGCATAGCTTCACGAATAGAGGTGACTGTGACATTGCGGGGGGCGGTCTGTTTGAGGCGCCCTTCGTCATTCGGCAGTTCATTTTTTCGCTGTGCCTTAAAACGTGACCAGCGTTGATTAATCGCAAGTCCTATGGCTTTGCCGTGGCGGAAAAGCAGCAACAAAATCATTGCCACCACAAACCCCAGCACCTTCAGTCCTTTGCTATCCAGCCCGATGGCATCACCCTTTTTCCAGATGGCCAATGCAACTGCAGCAGCAATCAGTCCGGTGATACTGAGGCGTCCCCAGTTACCACGCCACCTTGAACTATCCTTGGCCATTAACCGGATCCCCTGTTGTTATGGTATTAATAAATCGATGATCGTTGTCTTCAGAAAGCATCAGGCAATCTGACTGCGTCAGCGCAACGATGTCGCTAACGACAGCCGCCATTATCCACGGTGAAAAAGGCCCGCTCAGTCCCGCATATTTTTCCAGCCAGTGGCACTGCTCCGGTTTCCAGTTGCCGTTATATTCTTTGGTGCTGGCCAACAGAGTGGAAAACAGATTTCCCCATGCCATAGCGTCTCCCACAATGGCATCGGTTGTATTGGCCTGTGACTGGGTGGAGAAAAAGGTGTCGAGCTCTGTGTGCAGTTCTTGTGTCGGATCGAGTAACATTGGGCGAAGCAACCGGGCACGATGGCCTAACTGGTATTTTGTCGCCACATCATCAGATGTCAGCAGTAAGGCCGCGAGCGCATCGCTATAGATTTCTCCTCCCTGCATCTGATGAACCAGCAGCAGTTCAACATTCAGGGTCGGGAATTTGATTCGCTCTTCAACAGAAAGAAACGATTTTGAATCACAACAGATAAGAGCAGGAACCGGGCGAAGCGAAATGTTAGCCTGCCAGACTTTTGCAAATGTTGTTTGTAATGTTGCAGGATCTTCACCAGTGTCTGTCAGCAGAGTGACAGTAAAAGGAAGATCTGCAGGTAACTTTGCCAGAACATTACCCATCCCGGTCAGCAAAACCGAGAAAGGGTCTTTACCGGCAGGCAATCTGATGCGCTTTGTCAGACGGATATTCTGTTCAAGGACCGGAGGCGCTGTCAGCAATAAAGCCGGTGCCAGGCTATCCGGTAACATGACACCACTGTGAAGAACCGCAATATGTCGCCCGGCCCAGGTCGTCCATTTCTGCTGCGCATAGTCCGCTTCGTCTGAATCGAACTGATGTTTGTCGCACGCTTCGTTGTACAACCAACCCCTTAAACAGAGGAAAATAAACCAGGCCACAAGCGGAGCTGCTGCGACGATCCAGATATTGAATTCCTGCAATGGTCCCGCCAGCTTGTTGGCGTGAATGACAAACAGCAATACGCTCACGACTAAAGAAACGACGCCCAGCATTAACCACAGAGTGGATGAAGGCTCTTCCGGCTCTTCAGATATTGTTGATTTCTGTCGCTCCCAGCTCATCATTTATCCTACTGAACAATCCGGTGCACTGGAGATCACCTGGCAACCACATTCACAATGACAACCATCCACGACAACTTCTTTACCATCAGAGATCCACTCAGATGAGCCCTCAATGATGGCATTGATCCCGTGACCTTCTACCGGGCAATTAATTTCGTCGCCAATCAATGCTACTTTTTTGCCGTTAACTATCATTGTGGATGAGGCAGATATGACCTCACCGCCATGTGTAGTTTTATCACCGAGCAATACAAAACCTTTAGACATAATCCCTTCCTGAATTCATATAAAAATATTTACAGAAATATTCCTATGGCGTTACTATTTTTTATGTGCAATTTCCTTTAGCTTCTCACACGCATTAGGCTCACCTTCGGAGCAGCTTTTTTGATATAGCGCCTTTGCTTTAACTTCATCTTTAGGTACGCCTTTGCCGTCAAAATACATTGTGGCCAAATGATTCATTGCCGAAGGCTCACTTTGTTTAACCGCAAGCTCGAGCCAGTATTTTGCTTTACTGTAATCGACAGTAACTCCTTTACCATACAAATATGCATAGCCTAGATACATTTGCGCCTTGGCATTGCTTTTATTCGCTGCCTTCTCATACCAGTAATTGGCCTTTTCGTAGCTTTGCGCAGTTTCTTTTCCGGAATAATACATATCACCTAAATCGACCTGAGCATCCGTGTTTCCGAGTTCAGCAGCGATCTGATAGAGTTCAAATGCTTTTTTCATATCCTTCGGAACCCCCATGCCCATACGGTACATATTGGCTATTGTGTTTGCATCATCCGCTTTAGTTGTTGACGTAGGATCGATAACGATTTTTTGAGAAAAAGCAGGGATAGAGATAGACAGCAAAAATAAGTAGAACAGTGATTTCATAAAACCCTCTATTGCAGAAAAATCACAAGAAATTTGGATATTTTCTGGCGGCCGACTTTAAAATATAATGACTCACCAAGTTCCATAAGGATATTTCTTATCTTTTATGAACTTTTTCATCCCCTCACTATATTCATATCCATTAGGAAAGTTAGTTTCATTTTTACACATATCCAGTTCCTTCCCTGATACTGTCGTTATTCTTGCATCATTTAATGGAATATCTGAATGACCATATTGTCTTAGCCAGATTTTTACCTTCCCTTCAGGAGCTAGACCTATCAGCATGGTTTGTCGGTATGCATTTTTTCCAGGTTCTAAGACATCAGGGTAAGGGCTAATCATTTTATTCCACGTATCTTGAGTGAAGAATAAAGTGGACTGATAAATTTTTTTATCAATGATTGAGTCCCAGCAAAATATCATTATTTGCGGCAACCTGTCAGCTTTATTAAACTGTGTATTCCCTGCTGAGTTCCGTTCACTCCATCGCCCTACACTTATGCCTTGTGGCTGATCAATAGTCCGATATATCGATCCATAACCATCTACATCCAACAGTTTTAACAATGTAACCTGAGCAGGCAAAGCTTTGGGGGTAGTAAAAGCAAAGTACCATTTGTCCCAGGGAGTTTTGAAACTGTCTAGTTGCTCACTGGCACGGGCACTAACAGAGCCCACAAGTAATAAAAGTGAAATAATTCTGGTGATTGTTGTCATGATTTTCCTCCTTGCATATTCCAGACAGCACGAATCCAACCGGGGTTTGGGCGATTGATAAAACAAAGCAAATTAGACGATTTGACTGCCCCATAAATAGTTTTCACTTTATCCCCATCCAGCCAGACCTCTTTAACTACCACAGGATTCCAGTGAGCGGAGCAGTGAATATATTTGCCAATCAACTGTAATTCCGGTGAGATAAAAGGCGCCGGCACACCACCACTTCTCACCGCCTTTCCCTGGTCAATTACTTTTTGACATAAAGATTCCAGCTCAGGCGGTAAAGATAAATTCTCATCCTTGGGGAGAATCTCATTAAATAACCCTCCAGCCTCCTGAGCCGCATCCAGCATTACCCGTAAACTAACTTTGCTCCAATCATTAGTCACCACTCTCTCAATAGTTACTGCCGCCCCAACACGTTTTTGTGTGATGCCACCACGTTTTTTATCATCGTTAACCAGATAGTCATACCAGGTCTCTGTCTTTATTTCGCCGCTCGGAATTATCGTACTTAACGCTGGCAGACTCTTTAGGTCAGGAATTTCCGCCGCTGAACGTCGGTAGATGTCGGTCACTTCAGAAGGAATACTTTCACTAACAGTTTCATTTTGGGGCTGGGTCAGGAAAAGATACTCCTTTTCCTTAGGATTATAGCCACCGCCGATATCGGAATGTGCTCCCGGTAGAGGCAATTCCGGCCAGGATTCCTTGATACTGTTCAGGCTGAAGTTGTATCGGCACTCATGCATTGCCGCTATCTGAAAGACTTTCTGTGCAATATCAAGTGGGAGATCCAGCTCAACACCAGGGTTCACACCACTATGAACATCAAATAAATTACTTACTGTACCTACCGCACACACCGTATCAAATAACCCAAGAAAGCGGGTTGCACCTGCAGGTTTACCATGTTGATTTCGTCCACCAAGCCCTTTAGTTATGGCCTGCTGTATGGCTTTATCATTATTTCTTACACGGTTAACAAAGTGGCGAGCTGCTGCCGCTCCACGGCTAAATCCAAAAACATCGAACTGAATTTTCTCAATTGCAAAATTTATTCCCTGGTTAAGAGCCAAGAATTGCGATATTTGTTCAGCAATAAGACCGACGCCTTCATCAGATTTATCAACGACGCCGTAAAACCAGCCGCCCGTCCCCATACTTATCGTGCTATCGCCATTACCTTTATCGGTACCAATTCCCTGTACATAGGCTGCGCGTTGATAAACTGTTTGTCCCTCAATTACTTGATCATTGGTTACATAAAGTGTATTGAGCCAGTGGATGTTAGAATAATATCCAATATAGCTTCCTGCATCATCAAGTTTTTTCCCTATTTTTTTTGCACAGGCTTCGGCGTCTTCCGTCTTCATTCCTACATCAAGATGAGTACAGGATTCCAAAAGGCGGTTCTGGGTATTAAACGCATTATTCCCTGTACCATCAAAAAACATACCAATGGTGATAGTTATCCCCGGAACAGGTTTGCGTTTACAGATAATAGTTTTTTCGGAAATATTGACATCAGTGAAATGTTCACAGTCACTGGCTTCCCATGCGTGATAGTCGGTCATGCTTAGTTATTCCCTGTGGATGAGTTACCGGTTCCCAGAATTTCAATATTTAGCTTACCGGGCATTGAAGTATAAATAGGTAGTGTTTTTCCATTCTCATCCGAAATACCGCTAAATATCTGACCATCGGCAGTGGTTACTTTATATTCCGTCTTCGGGATGAGTTTCCCTTCATTATCTTGCAGTGTATAAACACCGCCATATCCTTTCGGGAAGGTATGAGGCGGTGAACTTAACGTGGCAGGTCCCATCTTCTGGGCATTGGCACATTTCCACAGAACATTACCTTCGCAGCCCAGAATGATATTTTTGCCCTGTAGCTGGATAAATGAGCCATCGTTATTTTTCAGAACGATATCTTTGGCGGCGGTCAGTTCCATCCGCCCTTCCGTGCTGGTCACGGTAACATCCTGTTTGGCCAGCATCTCCAGCGCATCACCCTGCGCCTGGATTTCCACCTTCCCTTTTGCGGCAAAGAGTTTCATACCGGCCTTCTGGGCCAGCATACTGATGGCTTCCCCCGCCGCCACTGTAAAGCGCTTCAGCGCACCAATGTCGGTGTTTTGCTGTGACATAATGCCCACACTGGCGCTGCCGGAGGAGACCCGGACAGCCTGAGGACTGGAGATGCTTACACCTTCAGGTGCATTCAGTACCATCCCGGGTTTGATCAGTTCTTTCAGTGCGTCAGTCAGTTGTACCTGACTCTGGAGATCAACAGGCAGGGCCTGTGCACTTTCTGACGCTTCAGACAGGCTGCGGGCAATACTCAGTGCATTTTCCAGCTGAGCGATCGCTTCCTGCATCGAGAGCATTTTGTCACCAGCTGCGGGCTGCTTATCTGCCGTGATGAAGACCCCGTCACCGCCGCGAATCACGACGTGTTTGTCAGTACGTAGTTCAGCACCTTCACCACGCAGCGCTCTGGATGCGTCGACATTGTGACCCAGATTAAGCTGCGTCTTGCCTCCGTATTCGGTACTGAGCTTAACGTGCTCCTCGCCGCGCTTGTCTTCCATCCGCAGTTTGTTCAGACCCGCTGTGCGCATGACATTGCGTGTGCTGTTCAGTTCGGTAACGTGGTCAACGTGGCGGGAGTCATGCAACGCGTGCGCGATATACGGCCGGTCGGGGTCACCTTCATGGAAGGCAATCGCCACTTCAGTCCCCTGTATCAATGGGAAGTGGAAGCCGTATTTGTCTCCGCCGTAAGGTTTGGCAAAGCGCACCGGCATACTTTCCATACCCTGACGCTTGTCGTCCCGGTCGGCGTCGAACTTCACCCGGTACTGGCCAGAAGCATCCTGCCAGGCGTAGATGTCGTTGTCTTTGGCGCTGGTGACGCGGGCCATCAGCGTACCGCTGACCACCGGACGCTTTTTAGCCGCCGGGCGCCAACAGCGATTTTCGTAATAAGGCATTGCCTCCCACATCACGACCAGGGCATTCCTGCGGCTGGCGATATAGCCCGTGCGGGTAATGATAACGCCGTTTTCTGTTTCTGACGGCAGGGTCGGCGGTACAGCCAGTTCACTTATGGTCAGCACCTGTGCCGGAGAAAGCAGGGCATCATTACTGCTGCCACTGATAGTCGTCTGTCCGGACAGAAAACGTTCATGCTCAAGGCGCGCCCAGAAGTTGCCAGTTTCCGCTGAAGGCGTGATTTTGTCGCCACGCTCAAGATGACGTGGCAGGTAATGATAAACCTCACCGTAGGTAAAACCGTCACCGTCGCCACGGGTCATGTCCGCCGGTACAGAGGTCAGGATATTCTGAGCTTCACGGTGATTGTAATCACTGGCGGTGACAGTGCGCTCAACCACGTTCTGTCGGACGTTAACCCCCCATACCGAGTCCGCTGCATTATCACTCATTCCCGATGGGCTGCTGAGCGGCAGAGACTTACCGAACGTCCATGCACTCTGCCTGTCTGCGAAATGCACCACTTCGGTCCGGGTGTCGGGCTGCAGGGTAAAGAAGTAGAAAATCCCCACTTCGGCCAGCAGACGCTCAATGAAGGCGAGGTCATTTTCCTTGTACTGGTTAATCTGTTCACGCTTTGGATAGTCAGCTTTAAGAGTAAACTCATACTCCCAGCCTTTCAGGCCATGCTCCTGCAATACTTCAGTGACGACTTCCGGTACCGACTTATTGACAAAAAAGCGGTGGGTACGGAATTGCCTGCGTAGCAGAGACAGGAACGGCTCAATAATAATCTGGTACATCGCCTGGTCGCGTGAACCACTGATACGCTTAAAATGCGTCACCACGCCATGCACCACTTTCTGCCCGTTCTGCCCCATCAGCGGCCCTGTTCCCATAGTCAGCGTGGCAGGCCTGGTCAACAGTTGCGCTGAACTGATATTCTGATCGCTGCTGGTAAAAATAACCTGGTAGTAATAAAGCTCACTCATAAACTCTTTACCGCTGAACGTCTCCACATCCAGCGAGGCGGTACAGGACGGAATATTCAGGCGGTAGCGGTTCAATCCGCTTTCAGTTAGCGCAGACAGGGTGTTCTTAAGCGTATCTGTCAGACTCATGATATTGACTCCAAGGGATGACCTGCTGTCCATGACTTTCTTGCCGACGGGCAAATAACAGGCTTAATCAGGGTGCTCAGCAAGTACGAAAAAGAGTGATTACGGCTGCAACTCCGGGGGCGCAGGCGAGGCTTTTAATCAGCAACACGGTCATTTCAAAATTGCTCATGCCGTATTCACTATCACCACTAATGGGGATAAAGTGCTTAACGAATGTGTAAAAACAGGCATCCGAAAAAAATGACACTCCCGACATAAATAAAGTTATAAAAACAAAAACTTTTATTACTTTATATCTGGACACTATTCAGAAACTTCAATTGAGCCATATGGCCTTGCAAACTCTCGGTCGGTCAAAGGGAAATTATACACTTGATTATTATTAACCCCCACACCAACAACAAACCCCCTTGAGCTATTATCACTTCTGGTCGAATGCAATATAAACTCGACAACATATTTATTGCCATTTATAAATTCATAATAAGAAGACGGAATACAGAGCTCTCCATCTAACACGATGAGATTAGGAGAGAAGTTATATTTTTTTTCCTTCGAGGGTGTTCCGCGCAAATTGATGGCAATAGCAACAGGTTGATAATCCTGCGCATCCTTGATCTCAACACATACCTTATCTCCCTTCCAGGTGGCTAACGAGGTTTCGTCCGGTACCATTCTGTCTCCTGGGCCAGGACATCCTGTAAGCATCATCAGGCACCCACAGAGTAAAAGCATTATCGATAGTTTCCTCACCATGGAAATCCCCGCAATGCATTTCGATATTGTTCTCTTATTAACGATTCCGATGTATTGCCATCAAGCGTAATAACGGGGTATTTTTTAATTTCAAGATAATTCCATGCATCATATCCAAATACCTGGAGGACAAAATCATCTGCAATAATCTGTGCCTGTTGTTCCATCGGATATTCACTCAACAAACGACCATCAAGCGTGTAACGATAACTTACCATCCAGCTAACCAGTCCTCTAAAGAGTACATTCATTCCTTTTTCACGTTGCCAGACATGCCCCATTTCATGGATAAACATATGCTGAACATTATCTGTTTCCCGGGAGAAATCATCACTGTATTGATCGCGAAAATAAATCTCTCCGTTTGGTGTCATCGCCGTATTATTATCCTGTAAATTGAAAGGAAGATAACTTTCTCTGTGGATCCATACCTTCGAATAATCAATAGTTGATAAAAAAACAGATTGCGCCAGTTTTATTTCACCTGTCGTCAGCAATCTGAGTCCGCCTTCTTTAATTTTCAGTTGTTCCTGAGTTTCTTCAGTCATGTGCAAACTCCAGCCCTATGCCCTCTTCCTCACTCCAGCTAAGGCGTAACAACTGTGGTTTCTGTTTGGCGGCCATGTGAGTAAGCAACTGCTGACTCAGTACTGGCAGGATTTGCTGATTGAGCAGGCTATCGACGTTACGTGCGCCGGTATCCGGCAGCAGGCAGGCTGCGGTCAGGGTGTCGTACAGGCTCTCGTCAATGTGGGTGCTCAGGCCGTAGTGGCGTTGTAAGCGCTTGCCCACCTGGTTGAGTTTCATTTCCACGATGGTACGCATCGCAGCTTCCGCCAGCGGGCGGTAAATCACGGTCTGAAAGCGGGCCAGCAGTGCCGGCTGGAAGTGGTCACGCAGGACAGGGCGCAGCAATTCCTGCAAATCGCTTTCGCTGGCCTCCGGCTGCTCACCCAGCAATTGCATGAGAGGATCGCTACCAAGATTGGAGGTCATCAGAATTACCGTATTGCGGAAGTCGATTTCGCGCCCTTCGCCGTCACGCATAAAGCCGCGGTCGAAGACCTGATAGAACAGGTTCATGACGTCACGGTGCGCTTTTTCCACTTCATCCAGCAGCACCACGCTGTACGGGCGCTTGCGCACAGCTTCGGTGAGGATCCCGCCCTGACCATAGCCGACATAGCCCGGCGGGGAGCCCTTCAGCTGTGATACGGTGTGCGGCTCCTGGTACTCGGACAGGTTGATGGTGATGAGCGATTTTTCGCCACCGTACAGCACATCAGCCAGCGCCAGTGCGGTTTCGGTTTTTCCCACGCCACTCGGGCCAACCAACAGAAATACACCCTGCGGGCCGTTCTCGGAGGTGAGACCCGTTTTCGCCGCTCGCAGGCGCTGGGCGATGGCGTTGAGCGCCACATCCTGGCCTACGACGCGCTTGCCAATTTCACCTTCTATATTCAGCAACTCGGTCTGTTCGTCCTTCATTAATGAGGAGAGTGGTACGCCGGTCCAGTCGGCAATCACGTTGGCCACCGTGCGAGTATCGACGTCCGCGGTCAGCAGCGGCGCGTTGCCCTGTAGACTGGAGAGTTGCTGTTGCAGTACCGCGATCTCCTCCTGACGGCTGATGTCCTGACGCACGTCCAGCAGCTGTCTCGTCAGCGCCAGCTCCTGAGCGTATTGGGTTTCCCGCTCGTCCAGCTCAACAACCAGCGCAATCTGCTGTTGCTCAATGACCGCCAGTCGTTCGCCGTGCTCGCGGCCGCCCAGCGCGATATCTTCCAGCAGCGCCTGTTTTTCAAAATCGAACGCGGTGAGTTTCGCCCGAAACTCGGTCAGCGCTTCAGGCACGGTGTCGAGGCTCATGCGTACGCGGGCCGCAGCGGTATCAAGCAGGTCGACAGCTTTATCCGGCAGCTGGCGTCCGGTGAGGTAGCGTCGGGACAGGGTGACCGCCGCGCGAACCGCATCGTCGGTGATGTGCACGCTGTGGTGTTCGGCGTAGCGGGATTTTAAACCGCGCAGCATCAGGCAGGCAGTGTCGTCGTCCGGTTCGTCGACTTTCACCATCTGGAAACGGCGCTCAAGTGCCGCATCGCGTTCAAAATACTGTTTGTACTCGCTCCAGGTGGTGGCGGCGATGGTGCGCAGTTCGCCACGCGCCAGCGCGGGCTTTAGAAGGTTGGCTGCATCTGCGCCGCCCGCAGAGTTACCAGCCCCGATAATAGTGTGCGCTTCATCGATAAACAGCAGAATAGGGACAGGTGACTGCTGTACCGCATCAATAACGTTTTTCAGCCGCTGTTCGAACTCACCTTTCACGCCTGCGCCTGCCTGTAACAGACCGAGGTCGAGTGTGCGCAGAACAACAGGCTTGAGAGATTCTGGTACGTTACCTTCAGTAATACGCAACGCCAGACCTTCGACCAGTGCCGTTTTACCGACTCCTGGTTCACCGACCAGAATCGGGTTGTTCTTACGACGACGGGAGAGAATGTCCACCATCTGACGGATTTCCGTGTCACGACCAAACACCGGATCGATGTTGCCCTCTTTCGCTTTGGCGGTGACGTCGAGGGTGAATTTATCCAGTGCGTTCTGCAGCGCCGGGGTCAGCTCACCCTCTTTCAGCTCTGCACCAACCGGGCGACCGACAAACTCCACTTTTCCGCCATGGTTCTGCGCCAGTTCGGCTTCCTGCTGTACTTCCGGCCGTTCGTCTGACTGGGCATCCAGTAACGGACGCAGGCGTTCCAGTTGGCTCTGCCCCAGTGTCAGCAAAGGCCATAGGCCATCACAGCGCACCAGGTTTTGTTTCCCGACCAGCGCCATCAGCAGATGATGACTTCGGATCTGTTCTTCACCCGTAAGCGAGGCAATCAGCCAGGCTTCCTGCATCAGCATCTGGATGTTTTCCGAGAGCTGTGGACGGTGGCGTACTGAGCGCGGTTGTTTATCGAGCCAGCCGAGCAAATCCTGCCAGATGCTGTCCATATCCCACTCGTAACGACGCGCCAGCACAGTCAGGTCACCTTCGCCCTGCTCCAGTAGTTTCAGCAGCCAGTGCTCCGGAAGAATTTCCGCATGGGCGCGGGTCAGACAGAGCGAGGCTGCCCCTTCCATCGCGCGGGCACAGTACGGATTCAGACGACGTAACAGGATGGCTGGGTTTTCCATTTTTCTCTCTCTTGATGGCTTCCGGGCACGCTACCGCCCTTCGCTGTTTCCCATTAAGGGGACCAAAGCGTATATGGCCGGGCAAGCAGATTGTGTGTGTTTTTGCTGAGCGCCCGTAATAACAGATACTTAGCAAAAAAAAGCGGACAGAGAAGCTCTGCCCGCTTGTGACTTACGCGGTGGCGCGTTCGTTCCAGGAATCGGAATGAATGATGTTGCCGTCTTTGTAAGTCCAGGTGATTTTTTCGTAGCGCAGTTCAATCTGCTCAAGGTGGTTATGCTTCTCGAAAGAAGGATCCTTGATGTCGTGCATCACCGGGTTCACCTTCACCACCTTCACGTTCTCAAGTTTGGTGTTGAAGTACTCTACTTCCTGACCGGCGTCGTCGATTTTGTACCACTTGAATTCAGCAGACTTCAGGGTCTGACCGGTGGTGACCGCTTTGTACAGATACGGGCTGGAGGAGTCGATTTCCTTGGTGAATTTGAACGGCGTGTGAATACGCGTGCCGGTCAGTTTGCCGGTGTTGTTATCGGTCGGGATGTACAGGTTATGCTCCTGCGCCACCAGTTCGATGCTGCCTTCACGATCCTGAACGTCCACAGACCCTTTAATGTCCGCGCCGCCATCGTCTTTCAGCCAAAGATAAACAGGAATTGCCATGATTTACTCCATTTCATTGGTATCTGCGCCATCATCCGATGACGCCTGAGTGTTACCCGGTATCTGACAGGCGTCGGCCTGCGGTACCAGACTGATTTCGACACGGCGGTTCTGCGCACGGCCAACCGGCGTATCGTTGGTTGCGACCGGGCGGCCTGCGCCATAGCCCTGCACCGCAAAACAGCTTTCCGGTACATCACCGGTATCCCTCATCCAGTCACGTACCGCTTCAGCACGTTTCAGGGAGAGCGTCTGATTGAGTTTCAGGTTGCCGGTATTGTCGGTATGTCCACTGACCACAATCAGCCAGCCCGGCTTCGCCTTGATGCCAACAAGAGAATTAATGAGCATTTTCGTGGAGCCGGCCTTCAGGTCAGATTTTCCGGAATCAAACAGCGACATGCTGTCGAGGCGAAGGGTCTTCGGTCCCTGAATGATTTTTTTGATAACCGGAGGAGGTGGCGGAGGTGGAGCCCAGTCACTGACGGCCGCTTCCACCGGCGGCACCAGACGCAGCCCCTGATAAAGCCCCAGCCGGTAGCGCAGTGGTTCACCCCGGCGCGCCCAGTCATCCAGCAGAGCACCATCGGCCCTGAGGCGCTGTTGCGCCCGAAGCCTGGGGGCGGCTGGCTGGCCCGACAGGTGGTGATACTGTGCAAGGTGGTCACTGACATTGCGAATGAGGCGCTGGTTATTGACCCAGGAAGCCAGCATCGCCAGGGCCAGAAATACCCCGCCCAGCAGGCCGGCATAACGCCAGAATACCATCCGACTGCTGACTCCCCGGCGGCGCGGCAGCGCCGACAACAGCAGTTCTGGCAGCGGTAAGGGCTCATCGGTACAGGCCGCGTCAGGCGGCAATGCGGTCACGGAGCCAATATACTGCTGCCAGAGATTATCTGGCTGACCCCTCACCGGCACCATACAGACCCCCAATGCGCAGGGTTTCATTTCGGGCAACTCACCGTGGCGGACCGACAACAGGCTGTTGACCGCGGCATCCTGCCAGGCAAGCACACTGTCAAGCCACAGCCCCTGACTCAGACGGAAGAGACGTTCACCTGCATCCGGTTCACAGGCCCACTCAGCCAGTGACAGGCTACCCTGCCCAGGCTGGTGAACCTGCATACCCGTACGCTGGCTGACCGTGGTAAACCAGACAGGCTCAGCCGTCGTGCAGGCCGCAGGCGGAGACACCCAGGTCACCGTCCACATTGGGAGAAGACAGCCAGGGGTGGAACGGCACTGTACGATCCCACGCTGCCAGCCCCGCAGACGCTGGGTAAAATCGTCTGCGGAGGTGTGGGACTCAGGTAAAACCGCCAGCAACACCGAGAGCTGAGAGACCAGCGCCGGACGCACCTGCCCCAGGAATTGCACCAGTAACGGCAGCTGCTCTGCATCTTTCACCCACAGATACCAGCCCTGGCGGGTTTCACGATGGCGGGTTTGTGGTGGGAACAGAGCGGTGTTATCGCCACAGACCAGAATGAGGGCTCCCTGAAAATCCTCCGGCGGCAGGCTGTCATCCACTATCTCTCTGACGGCTTCGGTACGCGCATGCACTACCCGCCACTGCCGCCAGAGTAAAAAAACAGACACCAGGACAATCAGCAGGCAGAGCACGACACAACTGGTTACCGACAACGGCCAGAACCCCAGGATGAGCCACAGCGCCAGAAGCGCCCCGAAAGCCGTTAACAGACTCCGGTAAACATCACGCATGGCTTACTCCGGCCTGACGATCTGGCTCACCAGGTCGGTGAGGGAAGATGAAAGGAAGAACCACAGAACCACCAGCACCGCAGCACCGGCAATCCAGGATAACCAGTACCCGCGTCGGCCACTGCGCAGGCGTGATGCCCTCGCGATAACCGATGCCTCCTGAGCGAGCTGAAACGCGGGCACTCTTTCTCCCAGCGTCCTGACCACATCCTCGCGGCGCTCATCATCCTGTGCGCGGTACTGGCCCACAAACCCCAGTTGCAGGGTACGATACAGACAGGTCAGCACCGCAGGATCCGGAGCAGTTTCTTTCAACAGGTTGCGGATGCGCTCCCAAAGCTCCTCACCGGCATTCAGGGTGCCAAAAAAATGCGCCTGCAACGGATCACGACGCCAGGTCAGATAACCATCATCTGTGCTTCCCCGGTTCATCACACTCTCATCCAGCAATGCACACAGGGCGTACACCATGTGATCACGGCTGGTATCACTGTAACCCGCCCCGGTCAGTGCGGAACGTGCATCCTGCACCAGACGACAGGCACGACGATAAAGCCCTTTCCCGTCCCGGACTTCCTGGCCGCCCCGTAGCTGGCTTGCCATCAGCCAGCCGGGATAAAAGATACGTTCGATATTGCTGGTTTCGGCTTTATTCATGTCCGCAGCACCGCAAAGAGTTCAAGTTTCACCTCTCCCAGTGAACGTGGGGTGTAGAACGTACAGTTGCCCATTTCCAGCATCTCCCGTGCGGCATCTGAACTCAGATCCAGTGAAAAATACTGGTTCTCCAGACGCAACGGGATCGCTGCAGGCACATGGGTCAGCGGTTTAATGACCATGCCACTTAACGCAACGTTCACCACGTCTGAGACATCGTCAAAGCTGCCCGCCTTACAGAGCTGAGGAAATTTAATTTGCAGCTCATGGTTTGGCATGGAGGAACGCACTGAGAGATAGAAATCCGCCCCTTCGCGCAGACGCGCATCGTGCAGAGAGCCTTTCCAGATCTGATCGGCATGCTCGAGCGCAATGCTGACCACCCGTGATGGCAGACTGGCCTCCAGCAGCTTATCGAGCAGCGTCAGCAACGGCGGGAATACCTGCTCCGGCGCTTCATGCCGGTAAACAGGAATATCAGCGGCATCATGTTCCAGTGAGAACGTCATCAGACTGCCAGCAAGACGTGCCAGTTCGCGGTACAGCAGTTCCGGATGTCGGGAAGGTGTCAGCAACAGTTCTGTTAGCACAGGTTCGGCGCTGTTCAGGGCGTTAAGCAGCCAAAAAAGGGACACATCCGCGACGGCAAAATCAGCCATCCGCTCATTGCTTTCACGACGCATCGCCATCAGACGGCGCCGCCGGGCCTGCAAACGAACCAGCAGGTCAGCGGTTTCCTTGACCAGAAGCGGGCTGGCAGACACTGCGAGCATCGGCGGAATAAATGATGCATCGCGGCTCCACTGGCCCTGGGCATTACGTACCAGACGGGCAACCGGACAGGTCAGATAAGCGGTATTCTCCTGCGTGGACAGGCGCAGTGTGATGGCGTGACGCAGGATGGCAAGCTCACCGCTTTCATGACCCGCCAGCTCCTGTACGGTCACTCTCTCCATTTTCCAGCGCCGTGGCCGTTCGTTGTCCTGACCATTATCCAGATTTCCCCCGCCGGCATTCAGCAGCGGGAGCGCCACCATCACCTCCACGGCATCATTGCCTGATGCCGATGACAGGTCACAGACTGGCGGGAGGGTATCGGCGAGATCGGTATCGACCAGCGTGCCATCCTGAAAACACACGACCAGGCGAGTTGCATTCAGGCGGGACAGCGCAAGCGCCGCATCATCAAACTCGGCGACCGCAAGCCCCCAGGTATGTGCAACCCCCATCCCGGCAAGCGTACTGGTCAGATGTTCTCCCCAACGGACCTGCTGCTGAAACTGTTGCGGGGCCAGCGCGGCGCCGTCTTCCCAAAGTGGGCGAAAAATTTTCATCCCTGATTTCCCCTCGCCTTAGGATTTGGCTTTCGGCATCTGGGAAACCAGTGACAGGTTGACGTCCATCCCTTCCACCTGGAAGTGCGGCACGGCATAGAGTTTCACGCGGAAGAAGCCCGGGTTGTCTTCGATATCTTCCACAATCACTTTCGCATCGCGAAGCGGGTGTGACGCCTGCAGTTCATCGCCCGGATCGGTCATTTCTGTCACCAGACCGCGCACCCAGGTGTTGAGCTCGAGCTCGAGCAAACGACGGTCTTTAGTGGTCCCGATATTTTCACGCTGTATAAGCTTCAGGTAATGGGCAATACGTGACAGCAGGAAGATGTAAGGTAGACGTGAGTTGATACGGCTGTTAGCAGTGGCATCGGCGGTGTCGTAAATCGCCGGTTTCTGGGTAGAGTTAGCGCTGAAGAACGCTGCAAAGTCACGATTCTTGTAGTACGACAGTGGAATAAAGCCCAGATTGGCAAATTCAAACTCGCGGGTTTCGGGGATCATCACCTCAGACGGGATCTTCACCTGATTACCGGTGCCGAGGTCGTACAAATGGATAGGCAGGTCCTGAACGGCACCGCCGGCCTGCGGGCCACGGATTTGTACGCACCAGCCGTTGTTGATGAAGCTGCGCACCATATTGGCCGCAAAGGCAAAGGACGCGTTAGTCCACAGGTATTTATCGTGATCCGGGCCTTTAACTTCTTCGACATAGTTGAAGCTGCGCACCGGCACGGTGTCCGGGCCATACGGCAGGCGGCCCAGTACGCGCGGCATGACCAGACCGATATAACGGGAGTCGTCCGTTTCACGGAAGGATTTCCACTTGATATATTCAGCACGATCGAAATAGTTGCCGATATCTTTGATGGCCGCCACATCCTCCATGCTCTCTTTCAGGAAGAATTTCGGGCCTGCTGAGCCGATAAACGGCATGTGCGCTGCGGCAGACACTTTTGAAATATTACGCAGCAGGGCAACATCCTGCGCAGAGGCATCAAACTCGTAAGCGGAAATGAGCGCGGCAATCGGCTCTCCACCCGGAGAATCGTATTCTGCCGTGTACGTATGCTGGTATAATCCGCTCTGAATAATCTCCGGCGCGTCTTCAAAATCCTGACGTAGGTCGTCCTTCGACAGGTCAAGCAACTCGATTTTGACGTTCTGACGGAAATCGGTTTTATCAACCAGCGACTTCAGCCCACACCACAAACTCTCTACCGCCTGAAACTCCTCATGGTGCATCACCGCATCCAGTTGGCGACTAATCTGGTAGTCCAGTTCAGCGATATGATGGTCAATCAGCGTCTTATCGAGTTTTTCGACTTTAGAATCCGATTTGGTCAGGCATTCCAGAAATACCTGCATCCCGGCAGTTAAACGTTCATCAGCGGTCGCATCTGACATCGCCTGCGCGTCCTGCCAGATATCCAGTGCGCTCAGCTCAGACACCGGGTTCAGATTGATTTTTTTAAACAGGGACGCGTAAACTCCACCTGCTGCAGGACGTTCAAGCACCACACTCTCGCCACCCGCGGCATTCTCATTTTTTACAGACATCAACATCTTCCTTATTAATCCGTTAAATCATCGTGACCGTTATGGCTGTTTAGGAGCCAGAGCTGACAATTCGGCTCTGAGTTCTGCGCTTAATGCCGAATCGAGCAAAATGTGTTCCAGCGATTTACGGAAGGTCTGGTTGTCCAGAAGGTTGGCCTTGAGGTCACGGAGCAGGTTACGCATGGCGAGCATCGCCTTCAGTTGCGGTATGCTGGCCGCCACTTGTTCTGGCGAAAAATCTTTCATGCTCTGGAATGTCAGATTGATATTGTCTGCACTGCCGTCGCCGGCCAGGGTATTTTCGACGGACAGGTTTACGGAGGGAGAAAATTCGGCTAACACTGCATCAAAATTATTTTTATTGACGCTGACTGGCTCACGCTCTGACACAGGACGCTGTTCGGCCCCGTTGCTGTAATTGCCCGCCACCATCAGTTTCAGGGGAAGCTCGGTTTTCTTGGTAGCTCCCCCCGTATGTAGATCTAATTTTAGATTAATACGGGCCTTGGGAATTTCGGACTGATAAGAATTAGACATGGCTGTCCCTGTTCTATGGAGTAATAGAAACGGTCAATGCCAGTGAGAAATTAATAAGAACGGCTTACCCTGCCAGAAAAACTTTCCTGTTCACATCATCCAATGTGAATTGAAATACCGGAGTCAAAAGCGAGCACATTCCCTTCACCAGCCGACTGACACTTTTTTCGGGCATTTTTCCGAAGTTAGAAATTTCGGATAAGTGCCTGTGGGCGCAGTGTAGAAACCTCAGGCAGGCCATTGGAAATGGTAATATGTAACTTAATATTACAATAGGCAAATTTAACAAAAATGCATCACAGATATGATTTTTAAGAACTTTTCCTAAAAAACCACACAGGCCTTATGGGATAGGGGTGTACCTGGAATCATCAATTTGACTTAAAGCTAAAAATCATCCAAAACGCGACAGGTTGTATAGAAAATATTATTTTTTTAATTTTTTGTAAAATGAGAATTTATCCACGAATGGGTAAACACAAAGATAGCGATTGATCTCAGAAACACTGTTTTTATTTTTATGCTGATGGGTGATTTCTTCCACAAGGGGGTCCGTATACCCTGACAAACTGCCCAGCGTGACACCGGATAACCCTTCAGGCCAGTGCAGAATGCGGGAAAAATGGGGGTGCCGGTGCTGCCGGAAAGGTTCGACGGCGGTGATATATTCCGATCCTTAGGCATCAAAGGTTATCTGTCCTTCATGAGGTAAGAGCTTCCTTTCATATGAATCATTCCTTTTCAATGCTTAAACTGTGCTCATTCACAGCGAATAATACACCTACAAATAAAATGGACAAGATTGCTATTCTGCTCCTTACTGCTCATCAGGCTACCAGTCTGGATCAGGGACACTGTTTAGCTGGCCCAGCTTAAAATTAACTCACTGACAAAATTATTAGCGGACAGAAAAAAACCGCCCGTAGGCGGTTAGAACAATGTTTAGCTTGCTGTGGATCAGAGAGGCCTGTCTATATCATCTTCATCTTCGTCTTCATCGAGGGGAATTGCATCCTCATCAGAACCTAAAGGCAAATCATTGACATCCTCATCGTCATCTTCACTTTCGGGAAATTCTGCATCATCAGGGAGTGGTTCCAGGTCATCAGGACGTTCAGACATATGCACCTCCATTCACCCATGTGGGTCCACTAAGGATAGAAGCTGGAAATGTTTAAAAGATGCTCAGCTTCACACTACTGATGTAAAGATAATCTGATAGTTTAATCAGCAGTTTTGCTGACCTGCTGACCTGCTGACCTGCTGACCTGCTGACCTGCTGACCTGCTGACCTGCTAAGCAGGATTAGTCGTTTTAAGCCCAAGCCGTTTTTTTTGTCGCCAGCGCCAGATGATCAGCGCGATAGCGAGCAGGATGGCGGGGTATTACCCTAGTCTCAGGTTTTATTCAGGGTATAACTTTTCACTTTGTTGTCATCCAGTTGCACCGTCAGAGTTTTCCCTTCGGTGGTGCTAAGTGCATTGGCCTGGCTGTAGCTCCACATCATCAGAAGATGGCCTTCCGGATAGGGGGTTTCAGTAGTGGGTTGGCCAAACAGTGAGATCAGTTGCTGTCGGGTGGTCTGGCCGTAATGGATTTTTGCCAGGCTGGCATCATCAAAGTTCTCGCCTGAGGAGGAGGTGCAGCCCGCAAGGATCAGCAGCAGGCCTGCAGATAACATCATTTTACTTTTCATTTATAAACACCTGAGCTGGGGGGCCGTGACGCATTAATCCACTTTATCGCAATCATAAGAACCGGATAACCGAATCTGGCTGGCGGAAGTCCGGACAACTTCAACCTTTAAACTGGCTTTGCCGTCCTGATAGAGGTTATCCATGGCCAGCATTCCTGGCGCTCGGGTATTTTTCACCACCAGATGGTACTTCACATTATCGTAATCGCCTTTTTTACCGGTAAAAGTGACTTTCTGCGTTTTGGGTCTGGCTTCATTAACATAGAGCGTGCCATCCTGGTGTTTTTCCAGATGGAAAGGGCCACATTGCACAGCGGCCAGAACCGGCGTGGTCACTGCCATCATTGCTGATAACGCCAAAATTTTTCTCATCATGATGGAAACCTGTTCAGGGTTGAAAGAGAACGATAAATAAATCTGTAAAGGGGTAAAAACCGTTCCTGATGGCTCAGGCTTTACCTGTTTACTGAGTATGCAGGGTAAGCATATCGATAGCCAGGCTGGTATGATTCAGCGGGATAAGTTCCACACAAGTGAAGACCGGGGTTAATCAAAACAAGGAGAAAGATTTGATATCAGCCATCTTTACACTGCGTATGACGCATCCCGTCAGTGATGTTTTGCTGGCGGATCTCAAGGCGCTGCTTCCGTCAGAGTCGTTGCAATTTTTCTGCAATGAGCTGGATGAAGAGTGGCATTACACCCTGCTCTGCCAGCAAAGTGATGAGACCTGCTCGCTGGCCCTCTCAGCCATTATGGTCTGGCACCAGTTAAAAAAGATCGTCCGGATCGATTACCACAATCCCTGCCTGCATAAAGATCTGACCGCCAGCCCTTCCACAGAATTATTTACTCTGCTGAAGATGCCCGGAGCCGTACTGCATCTTTCCTGAGGTTGCTGGCGGACTCAAGCTGCCCATCTGATGACTCCTCCGGTAGAACCAAACGGCATCCTTCCTGGGGTCGCGGCCGGTCGTGAGCAGTCCGGCTGGTGATTTACCGCCCTAAGAGGGTTGTATTCCGCTGATTGATTTTTGCCCTTGTCGCTATGCTGGCGAAAGGTCAATTAAGAGCAGGTTGGAGTACCCGATGTCAGAAAAAGATCCTATTGTTGAGCGTCTCACCGTGGAAGTGCTTGCCCTGAGGCATATCGTGCAGATGCTGATTGCTTACGGCAACGTACCTACCGGCGGAAAACTGAATAAATATCTGCTGAAAGTGGCCGATGATGCCGAGCACCGCGATGACCGTCACGCCAATAAGGCGATTGCCGACGCCATCCGCAGTTACGTGAAGCAGTAAAAACAAAGGGGACAGCCAGCTGTCCCCTTGTTTATTTTTCGGCTGTCCCCCGATGATTCAGAGGCGGCTTCTTTAAGAAGCAGCCACCTTGAACGAAGAGATATCCTTAGCCAGCTGCGAAGCTTCCGCACGCAGAGCCTGGGTATTTTCAGCGGTCTGGTTTACCAGCAACAGGTTTTGCTGAATACTGCGTTCCATCTGCGAAACCGCCAGCGTCACTTCACCAATGCCTTTACTCTGCTCATCACCGGCGACCCGAATCTCACCAACAACCTGCTTCACTTTCAGCACGTCATTCACCAGACTTTCCAGCTGTTCACCCGCCCCTTCCACCAGCTTGCTGCCGGCCAGAACGGTAGTATCAGACTGGCTAATCAGGGTTTTGATCTCCTGGGCCGCATTGGCGCTGCGCTGTGCCAGCGCCCGCACTTCAGAAGCCACCACCGCGAAGCCGCGTCCCTGCTCACCCGCTCTTGCCGCTTCAACTGCGGCGTTAAGCGCAAGGATATTGGTCTGGAAGGCGATACCATCAATCACGCTGAGGATCTCGCCCACACGGCTTGATGAGGTTTTGATTGTCGCCATGGTATCAATCACCTTATGCATTACTTCACTGCTGCTTCGGGCAATCTGTGCCGTCTGCTCGGTAAAGGCATCGGCAAGGCGAGTATTTTCCGCATTCTGCTGCACGGTGGCGTTTAACTGCTCCATAGCGGCGGCACTCTGTTCCAGCGCCGCAGCCTGATCGCCTATTTTTGCAGACAATGCCTGATTGCCTTCCGCGAGGTAGGAAGCGTTAGCCGCGACGTTCACGCCGCTGGCCTGAACGCTGGTGATAACACCGGCAATCTTGTCGACAAACTGATTAAACGACACTGCAATGTCAGAGATCTCATCTTTGCCTGTAGCATCCAGTCGACGGGTCAGGTCGCCATCGCCATTGGCTATCTCATCCAGCGCCGCACGGGTGGATTCCAGACGCGCCGTCATACTTCGGGTAAAGAGCCAGGCGCCTGACAACAGGATTAACAGTGCCGGGATCAGTACCACAAAAATATCCTGCATGATATTACTGGCCAGCGCGGTTACTCTGGCTTGCGGTGTGACCAGGCCAATCACCCAGCCAGTATCCGGCATTTCGAACAATGTTACCTGAGCAGCAGTATGCAGATACTCATCCTGCACATCGTTCAGCGTGACGCTCCCCGGCTGCGTTGAGGCGGCAGCAATCCCCTTTGCCACCGGTTCAAGCCACTTCTGCTCAGCCGCCAGTGCGGTGAATTTCTTCAGGGTTTTATCTTTACTGCCCGGGAAATAGAGCACGTTGCCAGCCTGGTCCAGCGCAAAGGCGTAACCTCCGGTCAGGTTGCCATTCTTCACCATAAAGCCGGAAAGGTTATCCAGCAGAACATCAAAGGTGGCCACGCCCGCAAACTTGTCACCCTGGGTATAAGGCACGCTACAGGTCACCATATTCACGTTAGAAACAGGATCCTGGTAAACTTCTGACCAGCTACATTTGCTGCGGGAAGCCTCTTTACTGGAGGTATACCAGCTTTCATTGTGATACCCCGCCCCGTTGGCATCATTATAGCCATCAGAGTAGTCCAGTGAACCACTGGCGCCGCGTGACCAGAAGAAGCTGCGGCGAGCCACCCCCTCTGTAAAGGCATTCGGTTCCGGCCAGATGCCACCGCCTGCAATACTTTTGTCACCTTTGCTGTCGATAATCTGCGGCAGCACGCTTTTAAACAGATCGTCCTGATGAGGCAGCACTTCGGCCAGGCGGGCCATGCTCACCACTTCCCCTTCAATACGTGTAAGTTGTTGATTAAGCTGACCGACGATATTCTCCCCGGTTTGCTGGATCAGGCTGTTACTGGCTTCGATAACCCTGGGTTGACCACGCAAAGAGATCGCGAGCCAGACAATTAATGTAATAAGCAGCAGCATCGAAATGCCACCTAGCGTCAATTTCCCTGACAGACGAACTGGGATCCCCGGCATAGTGAATTCCTTCATATATGAAACAGGCGGTAGTAATTGCAGAGATAATCAGGGGTAAGAAATGACACCCGATGATTGTTAACCATCATCTGTAAGTGTTATCGACCTGGTACAGGGAAACCTTAGCCGGAGGCAGGAGTCGTGGCAGAGAGGTGTGATATTCCGTGGATATGAAATCGCCCTGAGGACTGTTTTTTCTCCAGCCGTTGCCGCCATTCATACCCCCTGACAGGCATTTCATTCCGCACTGACGGCAGTTCATGCCCTTATCTCCCCGCGCGCGAAAGACCCGTTTTATGATGTGCTTAATTTCTTAACTTTCCCCCGGGAGCTTCTGATGAGCACACAACCCGCCAACAAAAGCGTTAACCGTACCCGCTGGTTAACCCTCTTTGGTACCATCATTACTCAGTTTGCGCTGGGTTCCGTCTATACCTGGAGCCTGTTCAACGGGCAGTTATCGCATAAGCTGGATGCTCCGATCGGCCAGGTCGCCTTCTCCTTTGGTTTACTGAGCCTGGGGCTGGCCGTTGCCTCTTCGTTGGCTGGCAAACTGCAGGAAAAGTTTGGTGTCCGTAATGTCACTATCGGTGCAGGCGTGCTGATGGCGATCGGCTTCTATCTGACCGCTCACTCCAGCAATCTCTTTATGCTTTATCTGAGTGCCGGGGTGCTGGTAGGTCTGGCGGATGGGGCAGGTTATCTGATGACGCTGTCTAACTGCGTGAAGTGGTTCCCGGAGCGCAAAGGATTAATCTCAGCCTGCGCAATTGGGGCTTATGGTCTGGGCAGCCTGGGCTTCAAGTTTATTTGCGGCTACCTGTTGAGCGTCTACAGCCTGGAAAATACCTTTATGATTTGGGGGGCTGGCGATGGTGATGATCATCACCGGAGCGCTGTTTATGAAGGAAGCGCCAGTCCGGCAGGCGAATGCCGGGACAAGCAAAACTGCAACGCGGGATTTCTCGCTGGCTGAAGCGGTGCGCATGCCACAATACTGGATGCTGGCCCTGATGTTCCTGACCGCCTGTATGAGCGGCCTGTATGTGATTGGCGTGGCAAAAGATATCGGTGAAGGCCTGGTAAACCTGTCGACCCAGACGGCCGCCAATGCCGTGACAATCATTGCCATCGCTAACCTGAGTGGTCGCCTCATCCTGGGCGTGATGTCCGATAAAATGGCCCGTATCCGGGTGATTACTCTGGCTCAGGTTGTCTCACTGGTCGGGATGAGCATCCTGCTGTTTACCCATATGAATGAAACCACCTTCTTTATCTCCATTGCCTGCGTTGCCTTCAGCTTCGGCGGCACCATCACCGTCTACCCTTCACTGGTCAGCGATTTCTTCGGGCTGAACAATCTCACCAAAAACTACGGCCTGATTTATCTCGGCTTTGGTATTGGCAGCGTGATGGGGTCGCTGATTGCATCACTGTTTGGTGGCTTCACCATTACCTTCAGCCTGATTATGGCGCTGCTGGTAATTTCACTGATTATGTCAGCCACTATCCGGTTACCGCATCGTCCGCTGGAAGAAGAGAAAAGATTGCAGCACGCCTGATAAAAAAGCCAGGGTTGAGCCGCCCTGAGGGTATTGACAAAGTGCAGGCTCAGGGAGCCTATGCCTCTCACAAAGACGCAAAAACCGCCCTCCGTGTAGCAGCGCATCACGGGCCGTCCAGGGCCCGTGATGCTTTGTTCAAGGCCCAGGCTCCCATCGCTTCAGGTCTTGTTAGCAGTCTGTAGGGCGGGAGAATTCCCGCCCTTTTTTTACCGGCCAGCGACTGCCTGAAACAGCGGTTCGGCAATTCCCGCCACCTCTACTCTTACTGCAAAGAGATCCCCTGACTGCGGATACTGCGCCAGTTCCTCTGGCGTGCGGTCTTCGCGTGAGCTGGTGATATAAAGTGTTTTCAGATCTTCACCGCCAAAAGCCACCATCGTCGGCCAGCGCACCGGTAGCGGGATTTCATCAACTATCCGGCCGTCAGAAGGATCGAGGCGAATAATTCGCGAACCATCAAACATGGCTGCCCAGTAGAACCCTTCACTGTCTACCGCTGCGCCATCCGGTAACCCGCCCTCTTCCTGTACAAACCTCTGCAGCACTTCACGGGGACCGATTTCGCCCTGTTCATCCATGGGATAGCGCCAGAGAAGGCCATTAGGGGTGTCGGTCTGATACATCCAGCGGTTGTCCGGCGAGAACGCCAGGCCGTTTGAAATCTTGATGTCATCGGCCTGCACGGTAAGGTTCAGATGTTCATCAACGCGGCAGAGCAGTCCGCCGTTGCGGTCCTGTGGCTCCCATAAGGAACCACACCAGAAGCGGCCGTGCCGGTCCACACGTCCGTCATTGAAACGGCTGAGTTCGGCCTCGCCCGGATTCGGTGCGATGCGTTCAACGATCTGCCCCTGATTGTCCAGCATACAGACTCCGCTACGCAGTGCAGCGATAAACCCGCCCTGAGCATTCAGGCCATAACAACCGATATGTTCAGCTACGGGAAAGACACGGTGTTCCCCCGTTTGCGGATTAAAACGGTGCAGCGCTGGCGCGAGAATATCCACAAAATAGAGTACCTGTTCGCTGACCGACCACACCGGGCATTCTCCCAGTTCTGCCTGAGCTGACAGTACGTTTTCAACCTGATATCGCATAGTATTTCCTTAATAGGGGTTTGCCTTAAGTCTACTGCATAATCCGGGCTGAGCGAGCATTAAGGTGAAATTGATTCTTATTAAGGTTATGATGCTCAAAGATTAAATTGAGAGCATTCCTGAACGAAAAGCTTTTTTTAGGGCTTATCTTATTTATGATTATTTTACAGATGCCATGCTTTATGTGATGGAATTATTTTGAAATATTTGCCTAAATAACTCTACAATAGTGGCATCATTCCTCCACTTTTATCCCGTAAAGTTGTCTTCAAGGAAAAGTGAAGGAGTATTCATAATGAAAACAATGATGAAAGTAATAACGGTTCTGGGCGTGATGTTGATGCTGAATGGCTGTATAGTACATGACGGCTATCGTGGGGGACATCACGGCGGCGGCTATCATGGCGGCGGTCACCACGATCGTGGCCACCACAGAGGCTGGTAACTAAGAATTATAAGAGGGTAAAATTATTTACCCTCAAGCGGGCAAAGCCTGCACACGGCAATAAAAAAAGAAAATAGTGAAAAATATTGGGCGGGAATTTTTCTCCGCCCTTTTTTCATTTAGCTTTTAATGCTGTAGTTGCACTGATACCAGGCCTTCATTAATCCCGGCAGCCGGCTCTCCTGCGGTTTAATAGGCTCAACTTTATCAAACCCACGCTCTGAACAGTAATGTTCCACATCCTCATCCAGCGCGGTTCTATTTACGGTAGTGGGATTGAAGCGATACTGCACAGCATTGACCGCAGGATCCTCATCAATTTTTTCATAGGCTCCGGGCTTACTGGAAGTACATCCAGCCAGGGCAAACAGGGCGACAAATAGTGCGCCAGTGACAATTTTGTTCATTTTTAGCTCCTTCCGTTGGTGCGGCATAATACCAGCCCGGCTTTCCATCACCATCGGAAAAGCCTGCATTTGCACTTTATTTACCCGGCAATTGCACTCTTTTACCAATTGATTCGATTAGGAAAGCCTTCTGGCACTAATTGTAAAGGGGTGCGATGATCAACCCGGACACCATTTGATGTCTGCCAACACCTGTATTACTTAGAATAACAATATGTTATGCCCGCGGCGAGCGGGCTTTTTTTTGCCTTAACTGGCATTACCGTCAAGAATTATACGCAGGACTTCCGCCGAATTATTAACCGGGAGTGCCAGAACGGACTGATACAGGTCAATCGTCATATCGCACAGTTTGCCTTTATCGGCATCCGGTTCTGTCGGGGCATTCAGCGTCTGCAGGGCGCTCCCCCACTTGCCATACAACGTTCGCACAATGGCCTGTAACTCTTCCCGCCCTTTAGCCACATTCACCGGCTGCTCCGCTCCATGGCTGTGCAGCAGAAAGTCATCCAGCGTGGCCATCTCTCTGTCGGTCAACGCCCTGGGCAGAAATTCTGCGGTATTCACGCCGCCTTCAATCTGTGGAAACAGGTATCTGAAACAGAGCTCAGCGTCTTTTTGCCTCAACACTTTCATCTCTTCCAGCGCCACGGCCATGTAGTCATGTAGCTGCTGATTACCTGCCCGGCTGATACGCTGATTAAGCAGATCGGCCAGCATCGGGCGCAGATGCTCCAGAGCCTGAGACTCATTGCTGCCCTGCTCCAGCGCATGCATAAATTCCTGATGAAGCTTCTGATAGAGTACCGGCTGCTGAATTTTGATGGTGCGGTAGACGGGCATCGTAGCCAGCCTTTGTTCCGCCTCTGCCAGGCGGGCCTGCTGCTGTTGCAGGGGAGCCACATAGCCAAAGTAGTAGAAATTACCGGCAGCAATCAGGACAAAACTGGCAAGCACAGCCGTTCCGTTACCGATCTTGCCGCGTTTGTTCAGCCAGGAGAGAGAAAAATGACCGCGAGGCCTGCAAGAAGTGAAATAAGCGTGGCGTAAGACATGTAAATACGTACCTGAATGAGCGGGCCGCATTCAGCGGCCCCGAAAAGCAGAGTCAGTCAATGCGGACGTCGACCAGTACCGGACAGCTGGCCCGTTCAATAACGGCAGCGCTGACCGAACCTTTTAACAGTCGGTTAAAGGAAGAGAGATGGCGGCGACCCATGATAATCATTGCCGCCTGCAGATCGTTAGCCTGAGAGACGATGGTTTCAGCGGACTCACCGGCTACCACACGCCCTGTAGAACGGACTCCGGCGCGATGCAGTTCCGCCAGTGCCTGACGTACAGCACCTTCGGCGGTATTTTGCTCATCCAGCGCGCAGCCAAAGTCGCTGGGATCTTCCCCGGCTTCAATAACGTAAGTCCCCACCGTGCTGGCGTAACTGGCATCGACACAACACAACACCACCACATCAGCATCCTGCGCGCGGGCCTGTTCGGCCGCCAGCGAGATCACTTTGCGGGCAATAGCTGAATTATCAACAGCGACTAAAAGCGTTTTCATTTCCCTCTCCTGTCAGTCACGTAAGGCCGCTTTGCCTATCTCATCCACCAGCGCTTCTTTGCATTTGAGGATCTCCTGTCGGTAGAGCGCCTCATGCTTCTGAAAACGGGTAGAAGGAACCAGCAAGCTGATGGAAAAGCGTCCCAGAATGGTATCAATCGCCACCGCCATGGTGGAGATCCCTTCCAGCGTTTCGCCGCGATCGTAAGAGAGACCGGTACGGCGGATCTCCTTTAATCGTTCAAGCAGCTCAGGAAACGCCTTTACGGTCAGATCGGTCATCGCTTCATAGGCATCGCCTACCAGCGCCCGGGCCATTTCATCACTCTCAAGCGCCAGCAGCGCTTTGCCACCGGATGTGCTGTACAGCGGCAAATTCAGGCCGATGCGGGGTACCACCCGTAGCTCACGATCTGCCACAACATAATGGACGATGGCCAGCTGTACACCGCTGGCACGGGCCAGCGAGACCGTTTCGCCGGTGGCATCGCACAACGCCTGTAGCCAGGGTTGAGCAATCGCCACCACATCGGTATGCAGGGTAGCAATCAGCCGCAGTAAGGCTGGCCCCAACCGCACCCCGCCCGCTCCGGGGCTGCGCACCAGCTGCACCGAATCCAGAGCAGCGACAATGCGTTGTACCGTCGAACGGGGCAAATCGACCACCTGAGCAATTTCGCCCAGGCTCATGCCATCAGGCCTGTCGCCCAGGGCATTCAAAATCTTTGCTGCACGTGAGATCACCTGGATTCCACCCGTTCGCTCATCTTCACGCAGTGTAGGGTCAGACATAAGCTTTTGCTCCTTGCTGGATGTCGATACTTTAGCACTTTTTTACTGTTACCGGCAGGCTGTATCACATTGCAATACACCTAATCACCCTGTAATATCGCCGGGAAATGTACCACAATGCAATACAGTGCATCACGATTTATTCCTGGCATTTTACGGAGCCCCGCTATGACTGTTCCCCCCGCAGCCCCACCTGCTGCCCATCCTTTTACCCTGCGCCTGGCGCTGGGACTGGTGGGCGTGCTGATTGCTGCGCTGACCTCGGGATTAAACGATCGTGTAACCGATTTAGCGCTGTCTGACGTGCGGGCGGCAACAGGCTTTAGCTTTGACCAGGCGAGTTGGATTACCTCCGCTTACCAGGCGGCTGAAGTGGCCGCCATGATGATTGCCCCCTGGTTTGCCGTCACCTTTTCACTGCGGCGTTTTACCTTAACTGTCGCCACAGGTTTTGCCGTGGCGGGTGCCCTGCAACCTTTTGCTGCTACGCCTTCGCTGTTTATCGCGCTGCGAGTGATTCAGGGGATCTTTGGGGGGGCGATGCCGCCGATGTTGATGACGGTTGCGCTACGTTTTCTGCCACCGACCATAAAACTTTATGGCCTGGCCGCCTACGCCCTGACGGCGACGTTCGGCCCCAATATTGCAGCTTCGCTGGCCGCCTTCTGGACCGACTCTGTTGGCTGGCAGTTTGTTTTCTGGCAGGTGGTGCCGCTGATCCTGATAGCTACCCTGCTGATTGGCTGGGGGATCCCTCAGGATCCGACGCGTTTCGAGCGGTTCAGACAGATCGATCTTTTTGGCATGCTGACGGGCTGTAGCGGAATTGCCCTGTTAATTCTTGGGCTTACCCAGGGCGAGCGGCTGGACTGGTTTGCTTCGCCACTGATTGCTGGCATGTTGCTGGCCTCTTTTGCCCTGCTGACGGTCTTCTTTATTAACGAGTGGTTTCACCCGCTGCCGCTGTTCAAATTACAGATGCTTGAGCGTAAGAATCTTACCCATGGTTTACTGGTGCTCGCCGGCGTACTGATGGTTGGCCTCTCGGGTTCTGCCCTGCCCTCTGCCTATTTCGGTCAGGTGGAAGGATTCCGCACCCTGCAGTTTGCGCCTCTGGCGCTGACGATTGGCCTGCCTCAACTGATAATCGCGCCTTTGATGGCTGCCCTGCTGAATATCCGCTGGATCGACTGCCGCTGGATGCTGACCTGTGGGGCCGGGTTACTTTGCGTCAGCTGCCTGATGGGCATGCAGCTGACCGGAGAGTGGGCGCGGCAAAACTTCTGGATCATTCAGCTGTTGCAGGCTTTTGGTCAGCCCATGCTGATCCTGCCGGTACTGATGAGTGCGACCAGCGTGGTGCAGCCCCCGAAGGCCCGTATGCCTCGGCCATGTTTAATACCGTACGCGGCTTTTCCAGCGTGGCTGCCGGTTGTCTGGTGGAGAACTTTCTCACCCACCGCGAGAAATTTCATTCCCATACGCTGGTGGATAACCTTGGAAACCGTCCCTGGCTGATGACCGCCGATACGTCGGCCAGTGCCAGCAGCCTGACCCCTCTTCTGCCAGATGGCAGCGCCAGCTCTACAGAAAATCTGAGCCACTTTGCCACGCTGCTTAAGCATCAGGCAGTCATTCTGAGCATCAGCGATGCCTATATGCTGATCGTTGGCTTTGCTCTGCTGCTGGTATTGCTGACAGCCTGGCTGCCAAAACGCGTTTATCCGCCACAAACTCTTCTTCAACACGCCGTAAAAGCAACGAGATAAGACTATGAGCTTCACACCTGCAAAAAGAACGTTAATGTTAGTGGTGCTGTTATTGATCCTGCTGGGGATAGCCTTCTTTGTCTGGTCAGCGATGGGACGCCATCAGGCCCGCACGGATGATGCCGTGGTCACGGCAGACTACACGCTGGTTGCCCCTAAAGTGTCCGGCTATATTCGCACCGTGAACGTCAGTGATAACCAGCTGGTGAAAGCGGGTGACACGCTGGCTGTTATCGACGACCGTGATTACCGGGTTGCGCTGGAGACTGCCGAAGCCAATCTCCAGGTCAGCAAGGCCAAACTTACCAGTGCTGAAGCGCAGCTTGATCAACAGCAGGCCTCCATCGCGCAGTCTGATGCGGCAGTGAGTGCCAGCGAAGCCACCCTGAACTATGCCGGACAAAATGCTGAGCGTTATCGCCGCCTGCTGAAAACGGGCACCACCACTGCCGATGAACAGCAAAAAACCAACGCTTCCATGCGTGAAGCTTCTGCCCAGCTTCGTCAGAGCCAGGCCGCGGCCCTCTCCGCGCGTAAGCAGGTCGGGATCCTTGAGGCGAGCATCAAACAGGCGCAGGCCGATATTGCTGCTTCAACCGCCAGCGTGGATCAGGCGCGCCTGAATCTCTCTTACACCATTATTAAAGCGCCGATCGCTGGTTCAGTCGGGCAACGTTCAGTGCGTGAAGGCGCCTGGGTGGCTGCCGGAACTCGTCTGCTGGCTGTTGTGCCGTTACATCAAACCTATGTAGTGGCAAATTTCCTGGAGACGCAGCTGGCAAACGTGAAACCGGGTCAGGGTGTCACTGTGGAAGTGGATGCCTTACCCGGCGTGACGCTACACGGCCACGTGGACAGCATTGCCCCGGCAACCGGTTCAACATTTGCCGCCATTACCGCCGACAATGCCACGGGCAATTACACCAAAGTGGTGCAGCGTTTGCCGGTGAAAATTGTGCTTGAGCCAGGCCAGACCGATCTGGCTCGCCTGCGGGTGGGTATGTCGGTAGTGCCAGAGATAGAAACACCTTAACTCAGTAAATTCTTAGCGTTAGCGGCTTTATTTTGCCGGACAGAGCGGGTAAATTAGCGGACGATCCTGCCATAAGCATTTTATGGCTACCTGATTCGGCAAGGCGTGCCGTTTCACATTCGTTAGTATTACACAGCCCCGGGAGCGCTCCACTCTCTGGTGCTCAGAGGAGTTGTCCGGTGAAATATGCTTTGATGGGAATCTCTTTTTTCATGGTCCTTTGGATTGGCACCTTCTATCTGATGCTGTAGCCCGCCAGACAAAATTCAGTGGGTCAGGCCTGGCGGCCTGACCCCGTTCTTCACACTTCTTCTTCGTTGAGTTTAGCCGACCCCGGCAAAATACCGTCCGCACGGAACATCGATTTAATCCCTCTGACTGCCTGACGAATACGATCGCTGTTCTCAATCAGCGCAAAGCGAACATGCGTATCACCATAGTCGCCAAAGCCGATGCCGGGAGAAACACAAACCTTAGCTTCCTGCAGCATATGTTTGGCAAACTCCAGCGACCCCATCGGTGCATAGTGGTCCGGGATTTTGGCCCAGACATACATTGAGGCTTTAGGGATGTCCACCATCCAGCCCGCTTCATGCAGCCCTTTTACCAGCACATCACGACGACGTTTATACTGCTCAGCAATATCCCTTACGCACTGCTGATCGCCTTCCAGCGCGGCGATGGCCGCCACCTGCAACGGCGTAAAGGTCCCGTAATCGTGATAGCTTTTGATTCGCGCCAGTGCCGCTACTAACTCTTTATTCCCGACCATAAAGCCGATGCGCCAGCCAGCCATATTGTAGCTTTTAGAGAGGGTGAAAAACTCTACCGCCACATCGCGCGCGCCCGGCACTTCCATAATTGACGGGGCTTTCCAGCCGTCATAAACGATATCGGCATAGGCCAGATCGTGGATAACCAGGATGTTGTACTGCTTCGCCAGCGCAATCACCCGCTCGAAAAAGTCCAGCTCCACGCACTGCGCTGTAGGATTGGAGGGGAAGCCGAGGATCATCATCTTGGGTTTGGGATAGCTTTCGCGGATCGCCCGCTCCAGCTCATTAAAGAAATCAACACCCGCAACCAGCGGAACAGAACGGACCTGCGCCCCGGCAATCACCGCGCCGTAAATATGAATCGGATAGCTGGGATTGGGCACCAGCACCGTATCGCCATGATCCAGCGTAGCCAGCATCAGGTGCGCCAGCCCCTCTTTAGAACCTATGGTGACGATGGCTTCGGATTCCGGATCGATCTCCACCTGATAGCGGTCGGCATACCAGCGGGAAATTGCCCGACGCAGGCGTGGAATGCCGCGCGAGGTGGAGTAGCCGTGCGTGTCATCACGCTGTGCCACGGCACAGAGTTTTTCCACAATATGTGGCGGTGTCGGGCCGTCCGGGTTACCCATGCTGAAATCAATAATATCTTCACCACGGCGGCGTGCAGCCATTTTGAGTTCGGCGGTGATGTTGAATACGTACGGGGGAAGACGTTCAATGCGCGAAAAACGACGTGCGGAGCTGATGTCAGCCATAGGATCCTCTGATTTACGTTAGCGCCCGGACCGTCCGAGCGACGCTGACCAGAAACTGGTCGAACAATGAACATAACGTAGAGTCCCCGGACCTGTCGAGGGGGGCACAGATATTTTTTACGCGTCGTTTTTCAGCCGTCCGAACACCCAATCGTTCACCCACTGCCCGCGCAGCAGATAATTATCACGTAACGTGCCCTCCAGCCTGAAACCGTTTTTCTCCAGCACGCGCCTTGATGCCCAGTTCCCCTCCACCACCTGCGCCTTGAGCTTATGAAACTCACAATGCTCAAAAAGCCAGGTTGCCAGCGCGTCCAGTGCCTCGCTGGCATACCCCTTACCGAAGTAACCGCTGAGAAAAGAGTAGCCAACCTCCGCCTGGCGATAGGGCGCCCACTCTGCGTTCGCCCCGATCAGCCCTATGGTTTCGCCGCTGCTTTTCAGTTTCACCGTCAGGCAGAGCATATGGAAGCTGGTGACCTGCCAGGGAGCCAGACGATCGTTAAACCGCTGGCGGATATCGGCCAGCTGCGGCACAGCGCTGATAAATTCCATGCTGGTGATATCAGTATGAACCTTATGAAAAAGCGGCCAGTCCTCAGCCTGCAAACTTTTCAGCTGCAGCCGTTCGGTAGTCAGTTGCATAGTCTCCTCACAAAAGGGGAACGCTTGTCCAATCTTCGCCCCTTTTTATTTCCGCTTTTGAAGGTTTTAATTAACACGCACCCTACATAAACACAACGATATAGTTACAGGAGTCACCCTATGTCTTCCCTGAATATCGAAAATATCCCTGAGGCGATCCGCCAGATCAAATATCAGCTCCGCGAAGCGCTACCTGACTACGCTGCAGTGTTTCAGGAGGTGGATGCGGACATCCGCCAGCAGATTGCCGGCCTCAACGCTTTGCAACAGCAAGGGGTCAATCCGGTTCCTCAACTTCACGCCGAAGAGATCCTGCAGAACAAGGTTACCGCACAGCAAAAAGCGCAGATACTGCAACGCGGCTGCTGTGTGATCCACGGCGTGTTCCCGCAGGAGACTGCCCGCGCATGGAACGAAGAAATCGGCCATTATCTGGCGCGAAATAACTTCGTTGAGCGCCTGAAAAATGCGGCAGAAGACAACTACTTTGGCGATCTGAAACAGGGTAAACCACAGATATACGGTATTTACTGGTCCGGGCCTCAGGTCGAAGCCCGCCAGCATCAGCGCATGAACGCGGTGCAGGTTTTCCTTAATACCCTGTGGCAAAACGAAAGTCAGGGCAAACAGCATTTCGATCCCAGCCGGATAGTCAGTTATGCCGACCGTACCCGTCGTCGCCCGCCCAATTCGGGATCGCTGGGGCTTTCGCCACACATTGATGGCGGCTCGCTGGAGCGCTGGCTGGATAACAATTTCCGCCACGTCTATCGTCATGTTTTCAGTGGTAACTGGCAGCAATATAACCCATTCGATGGCGAGATGCGCACAGAGGTGCGGGAGTTCGCCTCACCCGCCGTGTGCTCAATGTTCCGGACTTTTCAGGGCTGGACGGCGCTCTCCCCGCAGCGCAAAAATGCCGGCACGCTGAAGCTGCTACCCATTGCTAACGTGATGGCATGGATACTGTTACGCGCCTTGCAGGACGACGTGCCTGAAGACGATCTTTGCGGAGCCGCACCGGGTCGGGCCTTGTCCATCAGCGAGCAGTGGCATCCCCTTTTACTGGAAGGGATTTCCGCAATACCCGATATGGAAGCGGGAGATGCGGTGTTCTGGCACTGTGATGTGATTCATTCGGTAGAAAATGAACATCAGGGTGAGTTTGACAGCAACGTGATGTACATCTCCTCCGCCCCCTGGTGTGAAAAAAATGCCGCCTACCTTCAGCGCCAGTGGCCCGCTTTTGTTGAGGGGCGTTCTCCGCCAGATTTTGCCGCCGATGATTTTGAAGTCGACTTTCAGGGTCGGGCAACAGAAGCCTCACTGACCCCGCTCGGCAAATCGCAGATGCAGTAATCCTTGCTGAGGAATTGCTCTGCAACGGAAAAGTCACTTATGGCGCTTTTAATGAAAAATTGATCTGAACAGGCACCGGCACAAATCATTGCGTCGATGCCTGGCACATCCCGTCCGCTTTCCCTATCATAACGCTTTCCTCCTGACTGTTGCCGAGGCGCCCGTGCACTCGATGTTTGATATGTTGCTGGCCGTGCTGGATCGCGCTGCGCTGATGCTGATCTGCCTGTTTTTCATGACCCGCACGCGTCACTTCCGCCAGCTACTGCAAAAAGATGAGCACTCCCGTCAGGAACTGATAGCGGTGACGGTGATTTTTTCCCTGTTTGCGCTGTTCGGCACCTGGAGCGGCATTAACGTTGATGGCTCACTGGTTAACGTGCGCACCATTGCCATTATGTCCGGCGGCATTCTGTTTGGCCCCTGGGTAGGCATCATCACCGGTGGCGTGGCGGGCCTGCACCGCTTCCTGATTGATGTGCACGGCGTAACCTCAGTGCCCTGCCTGATTACCAGCATTATTGCGGGTGTTGTCTCTGGCTATATCAATCTCAAAGTAGTGAAAGAGAAACGCTGGAGCGTGGGGATCATCGGCGGCATGCTGTGTGAATCCCTGACCATGGTGCTGATTCTGGTCTGGGCCAAACCCACGGCGCTGGGGCTGGATATTGTCTCGGAGATTGCCGTACCGATGATTCTGGGCGCGGTGAGCATCGGCCTGATTGTGCTGCTGATCCAGAGCGTGGAGGGGGAAAAAGAGGCCATTGCGGCCAGACAAGCCAAGCTGGCGCTGGATATCGCCAATAAAACCTTGCCCCTGTTCAGGCAGGTTAACAGCCAGTCGTTGCGGCAGGTCTGCAACATTATCCGCAGTGATATCAACGCAGATGCCGTAGCCATTACCAATAAAAATCAGATCCTCGCCTATGTTGGCGTGGGGGAAACGAATTATCAGCATGGCGATGATGATATCAGCCCAACCACCGCCCGCTCGATCGCCAACGGCGAAATCATCATCAAGAATAACGATGAAGCGCACCGGACGCCGGAGATTCACTCAATGATAGTGATCCCGCTGTGGGAGAAAGGGGAAGTCACCGGCACGCTGAAGATTTACTATCGCCATGCGCACCGCATCACCTGGTCGCTGAAAGAGATGGCGGTGGGCCTTTCGCAGATTATCTCCACCCAGCTTGAGGTTTCCCGTGCTGAACAACTGCGCGAAATGGCAAACAAAGCGGAGTTACGTGCCCTGCAGAGTAAAATTAACCCCCATTTTTTGTTTAACGCGCTGAACGCTATCTCCTCTTCCATTCGCATCAATCCGGACACTGCCCGCCAGTTGATCACCAATCTGGCGCGCTATCTGCGCTACAACCTAGAGCTGAATGACGATGAGATCATTGATATCAAAAAAGAGCTGTATCAAATCAAGGATTACATTGCGATTGAGCAGGCCCGCTTTGGCGATAAGCTGACCGTTATCTATGACATTGACGAAGAGGTGAACTGCTCGCTGCCCAGCCTGCTGATCCAGCCGCTGGTGGAGAACGCTATCGTGCATGGTATTCATCCCTGCCGGGGGAAAGGCGTGGTGACGCTGAGCCTGAAGGATCAGGGCGACAGAATAAGGATTGCGGTGCGGGATACCGGCAACGGCATCAGCGAAGAGGTGATGGCCAGGGTCGAAAACAATGAGATGCCGGGCAATAAAATTGGCCTGCTTAACGTTCATCACCGGGTAAAACTGCTTTACGGCGAAGGCCTGCATATCCACCGGCGCAATCCTGGCACGGAAATCGCGTTTTATATCAGTAAAAACGGGTCTGCGCTGCCGGCCAGTGAAAGCGTCTCTTTAAGGGTTTAACCCCCTGCTAACTCCGGGAAAATGCTGTGAAA
Source organism: Erwinia sp. E_sp_B01_1 (assembly GCF_036865545.1). NCBI lineage: Bacteria > Pseudomonadati > Pseudomonadota > Gammaproteobacteria > Enterobacterales > Erwiniaceae > Erwinia > Erwinia sp. E_sp_B01_1. The sequence continues at coordinate 3,468,020 of NZ_CP142208.1, forward strand.
GCGATAATTGTAGAAGATGAATTTCTGGCACAGCAGGAGCTGAGCTGGCTGATCCGACAGCACAGTCAGCTAACCATTGAAGCCACCTTTGATGACGGTCTGGACGTGCTGAAATATCTGCAAACTCATCAGGTGGATGTGATCTTTCTGGATATCAATATCCCCTCGCTGGATGGCGTGTTGCTGGCGCAAAACATCAGCAAGTTTGCGCAAAAGCCGCTGATCGTGTTTATCACCGCCTGTAAGGAGCACGCGGTGGATGCCTTTGAGCTGGAAGCTTTCGACTACATACTCAAGCCTTATCATGAGATGCGCATTATCACCATGCTGCGTAAAGTTGAAAATACGCTGCAGCAGGCTCCTCAGGCGGAAAATCCGGAGTCGCCGCGCCATCCGGTGCACACCATCAACCTGGTGAAAGATGAACGGATCATCGTTACTGATATCAACGATATTTATTATGCCGAAGCCCATGAGAAGATGACTTTTGTCTATACCCGGCGCGAAGAGTATGTGATGTCGATGAACATTACCGAATTCTGTAGCCGGTTGCCGGATGAGTATTTTTTCCGCTGCCACCGCTCTTATTGCGTCAACCTGAATAAAATCCGCGAGATCGAACCCTGGTTTAACAATACTTATATGCTCAAGCTGCGGGATCTGGAATTCCAGGTGCCGGTGAGCCGGAGTAAAGTAAAAGAGTTTCGTCAGTTGATGAGGTTATAGCAGAAGGGGAAAGAACAGGGCCGGAATCCCGGCCCCGTTAAGAGAGCTTAAAGGATGCTGCCCAGCGTCTGGCGAAGATGCGCACCGGCACCCAGCAGGCCAGGCTTGTCGTGGGTGATCAGATAGACAGGAATGCCCTGAACGTAATCTTTGAAGCGGCCTTTATCTTCGAACGCAGCGCGGAAACCGGAGGATTTGAAGAACTCCAGGAAGCGCGGCACTATGCCACCCGCGATATAGACGCCACCAAAGGTGCCCATGTTCAGCGCCAGGTTACCGCCAAAGCGGCCCATGATCACGCAGAACATCGCCAGCGCCCGGCGGCAATCGGTGCAGCTGTCCTCCAGCGCACGCTGAGAGACATCCTTCGGCTTCAGGTTTTCCGGTTCCCGGTCATCTGATTTAACAATCGCCCGATAAAGGTTTACCAGGCCAGCGCCGGAGAGCACGCGTTCCGCAGAAACATGGCCCAGTTCGGCACGCAGCACTTCAAGGATAAGATCTTCTTCTTCGCTGTTGGCGGCAAAATCAACATGACCGCCCTCGCCCGGCAGGCTTACCCAACGTTTATCCACATGCACCAGATGCGCAACGCCCAGGCCAGTTCCGGCTCCGTAGACAGCAACAGGTTTATCTTTCACCGCTGAGCCACCGCCGAACTGCATGACATCCTGGTCCGTCAGCATGGGGATAGCCATGGAAACCGCAGTGAAATCATTGATGATCTCAAGGTGCTCAAAACCCAGGCTGGCTTTCATTTTGCTGGTGGAGAAAGCCCAGTCATGGTTGGTCATCTCAACCCAGTCGTCGGTGATTGGGCAGGCAATGGCGATACAGCCATCGGTAATCTCCTGCTGCTGCTCATCCAGATAAAAGCGGATCACCGCTTCAAGGCTGTCGTAATCTGCTGTGGAGAAAGTTTTGGCTTGTGAAATGGCACCGTTTTCTACTTCACACAGCGCCAGGCGGGCATTTGTACCGCCAACATCACCTACCAAAGCATACTTAGTCATTATTGTTTTGCTCCGCTTACGTCATTTATACACACTATAAATTTCCCCCACTCAAACAACAACGCCCGCCCGTCGAAAGGGGCACGCGAATCACGCTAATCGCCTACCTTACCTGCACGCGGCGTCCTTGCCCACGGGCATCAATCTGAATTCTGTAACATTATGCGGAATTTCGCTGGTTAAGCGCGGCGCAGACCGCCTGCAACAGCGGTGGAACATCCAGCCGGGGCAGTATGACTTCCACCAGCGACAGGCGGCTGGTTTGCCCAATTAGTTTCATGACTTCAGTGAGTTGGACGGTTTCAGAGACCTGCCAGCTCTGTGCCTGACAGTTCAGGCTCAGCGCCTGAGGCAACAGTGTCCAGTTCCAGGCTGCAATATCATTGTAGCGCTGATGTTCACCGTGGATCGCACGTTCGACAGTATAACCTGCATTATTCAACACAAATATTACCGGCTTCATGCCATCGCGCAGCATCGAACCCAGTTCCTGAATGGTCAACTGAGCAGAACCGTCTCCGCTCAGCAGCACCACGCGACGCTCCGGACAGGCAATCTGCGCGCCGTAGGCCGCAGGCAGGGTAAAGCCAATCGATCCCCACAGAGGCTGGCTGATAAAGGTGACGCCTGCCGGTAACCTCAGGGCCGCAGCACCAAAGGCCGCGGTGCCCTGATCTGCCAGCACAATGTCGCCGGGCTGCAGAAAATCCTGTATCGCCTGCCAGAAAGTATTCTGTGTCAGGGAGTCTGAGGGCTCCTCTTTCAGCGCCGGAGCAGAAGCCCGCTTTTGGCTCCACTGTGGGGCATAACGTTTCATTAACGGTAGTAAGGCATCGAGGGCCTCCTCCATCGGTAACTGCGGGAAAACTTTTCCGCCGATACAGCTGCTGTGCAGCCCGATAGCGAGCGTCTTCTGGCTGTTGATATTTTGCGTAAAACCGGCAGTAATAGTGTCGGTGTACAGCACGCCAACGGTGATAATCACTTCACTCTGTTCAATAGTCTGCTGCGTATCGCCTGCGCTTGCCGCACCGGCATAGGTTCCTGCAAACCCATCAAGCTGCTCCGGCAGCACGCTTTTACCCATCAGTAAGGTGGCAAACGGCATCGGGGCTTCTTCCAGCAGCCGCTGCAAAGTGGCGTGCTGCCGCGCCCGGTCAGCCAGAAAATCCGCCAGCAAAGCCACGCTGCCCGCCGATGAAAGCAGGTGTCCAGCCGCATCGGCAAAGGCTGACTTTGATCCGGCATCATAAGTGTGTTGGGTATTTAAAGGTGCGGCGGGTGGTGAGATTTTGGCAACCGCCACATCTGTCGGGAGATAGAGATAAACCGGGCGATGTTCCCGCAGCGCAGTCACCAGCAGACGATCAATTTCCCCTGCGGCATTCTCCGGAGTCAGCACTGCCTGGGCTACGGTCACTTCCTGTGACATGCGCAGAAAGTGATGATAGTCCCCGTCCCCCAGCGTGTGATGAAGCAGCAGCCCTTCGCGCTGCGCGGAGCTGGAGGGCGCCCCCACGATATGGAACACCGGCAGATACTCAGCATAGCTGCCTGCAATTCCGTTCAGCGCGCTGAGTTCTCCCACGCCGAAAGTCGTTAACAGCGCTGCCGCACCCCGGCAACGTGCATAACCGTCCGCGGCATAGGCCGCATTTAACTCATTGGCGCAGCCTGTCCAGCCAATATCAGGACTGTTAATCACCTCATCAAGAAACTGCAAATTGTAATCGCCCGGAACGCCGAACAGATGTCCAATTCCGGCCTCATGTAAACGACACAGCAGATACTGCCCAACGGTAAGACTTTGCATGGTTTTCTCCTCATGAGTCCTTACCTGAGTATTGCCGATATTTTTCACCACATTAGCGAAGATTTCGCCGACGGGTGGCAAGCCAGCGTTACGCTCCGGAATTATCTGCAAGTTGGGATCTGCCGCGCTTACCGGTTCGGTGTAACCGTATACACTGTTATGCTTTTCCGGACACTGACCCAATCTAACAGGATTAACTCATGGTTTATCAGGCAGATGCAGAACGTTATCAGAAAATGACCTACCACCGTTGCGGGCGCAGCGGGCTGAAATTGCCCGCCATCTCTTTAGGGCTCTGGCATAACTTTGGTGACAGCACGCGCGTGGATAACAGCCGGGCACTGCTGCGCCATGCTTTTGATAACGGGATCACCCATTTCGATCTCGCCAACAACTATGGCCCACCTCCCGGCTCGGCTGAAGAGAACTTTGGCCGTATCCTGCGTGAGGATTTTGCTCCTTACCGCGATGAGTTGATCATCTCTTCCAAAGCTGGCTACACCATGTGGGATGGCCCGTACGGCGACTGGGGTTCCCGCAAATACCTGGTTGCCAGCCTGAATCAGAGCCTGAAACGCATGGGCCTGGATTATGTGGATATCTTCTATCATCACCGCCCGGATCCGGAAACGCCGCTGGAAGAGACCATGACCGCCCTGGATCATATTGTCCGTCAGGGTAAAGCGCTCTATATCGCGCTCTCCAACTACCCGGCTGACCTTGCGGCAGAAGCTATCGCTATTCTGAAACAGCTCGGCACCCCATGCCTGATCCACCAGCCTAAATACTCCATGTTTGAACGGGCACCGGATCGGGGGCTGCTGGATGTGCTGGCTAAAGAGGGAGTGGGCAGCATCGCTTTCTCGCCTTTAGCGGGCGGCGTGCTGACCGATCGCTACCTGAACGGTATTCCTGAGGATTCGCGTGCGGCAAGCGGCAGCCAGTTCCTGAACAGCGACCAGCTGACGCCGGAAAAAATGGATAAAGTTCGTCAGCTTAATGCCATTGCGCAGCAACGAGGGCAGAAGCTTTCACAGATGGCGCTGGCCTGGGTATTACGCGGAAACCGCGTAACTTCCGTGCTGATTGGGGCCAGTAAAACGGCTCAGATCGACGATGCGGTGGGCATGCTGCAAACGCGTGAATTCAGCGCGGCCGAGCTGGAAAAAATTGACGCTATTCTTGGCTAAACCCTGTCCCGCCGCGCCCTGCGGCGGGATATTCCCGGATAAATCTCAAATCTCCTTTTCAGGCCATTTTTCAGAATCTCCCAGGCGTAACCGCAGCAAACTCTTTATAATCTTGGCCAACAACGGAGCAGCAGAACCGTTGATAAGGAGATCCAATGAAACGTTTATTGCTTGTTGCCACTTTACTGGCAAGTTTATCCCCGTTGGCGATGCACACAGCGCAGGCCGACAGCGCCACCATTACCTTAGCACCTGGCGTTTCGCTGCATCTTGGAGACCGCGATCGTCGCGGAAACTACTGGGATGGCGGTCGCTGGCGCGATGACCGTTACTGGCACAACAACTATCGTTACGATGAGGGCCGCTGGTGGCGTCACGAACAGTGGCGCAGGCATCAGGAGATGCGCCGACGTCATGAATGGGAGCGTGAACGACGCTGGCATGACCGTGAACGTCAACGCGAATGGCGTCACCACGAACGCGAACGCCATCATGAACGAGAACGTCATCACGACCACGATCGTCACTGATCAAAAAAGCCGACCAGAAGGTCGGCTTTTTTATGCGGCTTGCAGCCAGGCAGCTATCTTGTTGCCCGTGACAGAAGCTTCAGGTGCGAGCCCTATATTCCCATCGCCATCGCAACCAGCAAATAGAGGTTCAGCGCCACCACAATCACTACTATCACTTTGCCTGCCCACTGCATCCCACGGGAGTTAACCATATCTCCCATCAGCTCGCGGTTGCCGGTGAAGGTCAGCAACGGCACCAGCGCCAGGGCAATACCAAAGCTGAGCAGGACCTGGCTCATCACCAGAATCCGGGTAGGTTCCCATCCGGCCATAATGACAATAAAAGAAGGGAGCATGGTGATCACCCGACGCACCAGCAGCGGAATGTGGACGTGAATAAAGCCCTGCATCACCACCTGTCCGGCCATGGTTCCCACCACGGTAGAGGAGAGTCCTGCTGCCAGCAGGCTCAGGCCAAACACCAGCGCAGCCGCACGGCCCAGCAGAGGGTCAAGCGTCAGATAAGCCTGGTCGAGATCGGCGATGCCGGTATGTCCGCTGAAGTGGAAGGCTGCTGCTGCCGTCGCCATCATCGCCAGGTTGACGAAACCGGCGATGGTCATGGCAATGGCCACATCCAGCTTGGTTGAAGAGTAGCGCTGCTCACGAGTGCCGCCGTCCGGGCTTTGTGTCAGAGAGGAGTGCAGATAGATGACGTGCGGCATAATGGTTGCCCCCAGCACACCGGCAGCCAGCAATACGGCATCGGCGGTAGGCAGGGAAGGTACAGAAATGCCCTGAACCAGATCGGCAATTTTAGGCTGTGAGAAAAAGAGCTCAATCACATATGCCGCCGCCACAAACAGCAGCAGCCCGCCAATCACCAGCTCCAGCGGTTTCTGCCCGCGGCTTTGCAGCATCAGGATCAGGAAAGTTACCACCCCGGTAAGCACGGCTCCCTGCAACAGGCTGACGCCAAAAATCAGCTTAAAGCCAATCGCGGCGCCAATGAACTCCGCCAGATCGGTCGCCATCGCAATGATTTCTGCCTGTACCCAGTAGAACCAGACGGCAGGACGGGGGAAGCGGTCACGGATGTGTTCAGCCAGGTTCTTGCCGGTTGCAATGCCCAGCTTGGCTGACATTAGTTGGATGACCATTGCCATAATGTTCGCCCAGACCACAACCCACAACAGCTGGTAGCCATAGGAGGCACCAGCCTGAATATTGGTGGCGAAGTTGCCGGGGTCGATATAGCCGATAGCCGCAATAAAGGCAGGCCCCATCAACGCAAATTTAATTTTGCGTGCACCCCGGACGGTTTGCTCTGCTGTGCGGCCTTCAAACATAGTTATCCCCTGCTAAGCACCTGAAAAGGTCATTTTCTTTTAAATGATAATGATTATCAAGCGCATTTGAATGGGTTTTCGTTATCGCTGTGATAGCCCGTACTAAGAAATATAGCAAAGGCTATACTTGAACACAAATTACGCCATAGCTAAAAAATGAGCAATCACAATTTGTGCGGTTGTTGGAAAGCTGTTGGAAACCCGTTAAAGAATACCCATCATTTTGCTGGGGTGTTTTTTTAAACAGTGTCAGTATGTGACCAGGAAGAGGATTCTGTCGGAATGGGTGATAGGTAATTGTTATATTGTGTTCCAGATCTCGTTTTTCGGCTTCTTGTTACATAGAATGTGCAGCGAAATATAACATCCTTCAAATTGGAGCAGACATGTCAGGCATTTTCCATTTTGCTTTGGCGCTGGTGATGGTAACCGTGCTGGCCTTGCTGGTGAGTACAGATCGGAAAAACATCCGCGTACGTTTTATTATACAGCTTCTGGTCATAGAGGTACTGCTTGCGTGGTTCTTCCTTAACTCTGAAGCCGGCCTGGGATTTGTTAAAGGCTTTGCTGGTCTGTTCGACAAACTGCTGAGCTATGCCGGGCAGGGAACCAGCTTCGTGTTTGGCAACATGAGCGACAAAGGATTGGCTTTCTTCTGGCTGAACGTTCTCTGCCCTATCGTGTTTATCTCCGCACTGATCGGGATTTTGCAGCACTTCCGCATTCTGCCAATTGTCATTCGCGCTATCGGAACCGTGCTCTCCAAAGTCAACGGTATGGGCAAGCTGGAGTCGTTTAACGCCGTCAGCTCGCTGATTCTGGGCCAGTCTGAAAACTTTATTGCCTACAAAGATATCCTCGGCAGGATGTCCCAGCGTCGCATGTACACCATGGCTGCTACGGCGATGTCTACCGTGTCGATGTCCATCGTCGGCGCTTATATGACCATGATTGACCCGAAATATGTGGTAGCCGCTTTAGTGCTGAATATGTTCAGTACCTTTATCGTGCTGTCGCTGATCAACCCTTATAACGTTGAGCACGAAGAAGAACTGACGCTGAACGATCTGCACAAGGGCCAGAGCTTCTTTGAAATGCTGGGTGAATATATCCTGGCCGGTTTCAAAGTCGCGGTGATCGTGGCGGCGATGCTGATCGGCTTTATCGCGCTGATCTCTGCCATTAACGCCCTGTTTGATTTTGTCTTCGGTATCAGCTTCCAGGGCGTGCTGGGCTATGTCTTCTACCCGTTTGCCTGGGTGATGGGCGTGCCAGCTAATGAGGCGTTACAGGTGGGCAGCATCATGGCAACTAAACTGGTCTCCAATGAGTTTGTCGCGATGATGGATCTGCAGAAAGTGGCCGGTGAACTCTCACCGCGCGGTGTGGGCATCCTCTCTGTGTTCCTGGTCTCCTTTGCTAACTTCTCCTCAATCGGGATTGTAGCGGGCGCCATTAAAGGGCTGCACGAAGAGCAAGGTAACGTAGTGTCGCGCTTCGGCCTGAAACTGCTGTACGGCTCAACGCTGGTTAGCGTTCTGTCGGCATCTATTGCAGGTTTAGTGCTGGCTTAAGGCTTCCGGCACCAGTCAGAATCAGAAAGGCGAACCTGCGGGTTCGCCTTTTTTTATGCGTTTTTTTTAGAGGTGTCTCTATAAGTACGTCGACCTTGACCTTAATTAGCGTATGGAAAGATTATTTACTTGTTCACGGGCTCTGGAGGCCGGTTCAATTCTCTAAGACTTCCGTTTTCAAGGCATAAAACCCGATCTGCGGAGGCAGATGGAAAAAGAATCCCTTTCTTGTAAAACGAGCATATGCCACCAAAGAGACACCCTCTGAAGAATACTTCTTCATAAAATGGAACGATAATGACAAGGATCAGTATCAGCCCTGGACTAAAGGGTAACGTGTGAGAGCGAACAACATCAATTCTCGACAGAAGGGAAAAAATTTGCACCAGAAAAATAAAAGTAACCAGGCATCTCTTTTTTTATGTGAAAAATGGATTAAAGTAGCTTCTTTCATAAAGTACGCCTGTTTTTCTTAAAAAGAAGACAATTAATTTTATGAGACAACCTGGCGAATAAACCAATCACTAAAATCAAAACTGTAAATTTCGAGAAGTTTTCAGGAAAAGAAAAATAAAAGGTTTCAATTACGGAGGCGCCACTCAACAACGCATAACCGGCCATAATACAAACAAAGCTAATAATTAACTTTGCTATACCAAATATAGCATTTGCTAACACGATGGAACCCTCCGTGGATTGATTATTTTATTTTATCGATGACAACTTCCTGTAGCACTATTACCAGAGCAATGACTGGAGCCAGCAGCATTACTATTCCCACCATTATTTCCACCACCAGATAAACATTGCCCGGTTATAGCGCCACCTACAACCCCTTTAACCATTCCTGAAAAACCACCTTTAAAATCCCTTGCCAATATCTGACCAGAAAAAATGAAAATAAAGGAGATCTATGTAAACAAATGTTACTAAAGGATTGGAGGTGATAGTAACGCGAAAGAAATGAGGGTTAAAATACATCTTCAGGATTTGAAAACTAAGGGTGATTCAATGCTAAAAAGAAACCATACATTAACATGATATTAATGTACAGATTCCGGATAATGGTGCCAGCCTGGCACTTCATTGCGTTTTTTTAAGAAAGTAATACGCATCACTTAAGATTCATCCACTCATATTTAACACAAACAAATATCAACCTTGCAAAACCCTGGCAAAGAATATTAAACAATCTTCTCCCGAAAAATATCAGCAATAAGCTTTATTGTTTTTTTGTAATTTTGCGGGCTGCATGGCAAATAATCATCTGCACTATCAGCGCCGGAAGTTCTGGCAAAAAAACCACTTCATCAACGCACTTCTATGACTTATCCTAAATGAAGCATATCCCCGCGCAATAAATTATCAGGAACGCTGTAATAACCATCGCTCCTGATAAACAACTTTTAATCAGTCTTCTACGGATATTCCCAGATGCTCCCGCAACGTCCTGCCACTGTACTCCTTTCTGAAAACGCCGCGTTTTTGCAGTTCCGGGATCACGTAGTCGGCAAAGTTGTTCAGCGAGGCTGGCATATCGGCAGGCATTAACACAAAACCGTCACAGGCTTTATCTTCCACCCAGGCGACCATCTCATCGGCAATCTGTTCTGCTGTTCCGGCAATCACCAGAAACGAGGCGCTGGCAGCATAGGCTTTCGCTACCTGAGCCAGCGTTTTCCCCTCTTTTCTCGCCTGCGAGATGACATACTCAAAGCGCCCTTTACTGCCACTGATCCGATCAAAGATATCCGGGAAAAGTTCATCCGGCTCATGCTGCGACAGGTCATAATTCATGCTGGCCGACATAAAGCTCAGCCCCGCCTGATGATCTACCAGGGCATCAAGCTGCCTGCGCTTCTCCTCTGCTTCCTGCTGAGTCGCCCCTACAATCGGCATAATGCCTGGCAGCACTTTGCAGGCCTGAGGCGCACGACCAAACCCAGCCATTTCCTGTTTAAACTGTTGATAAAAATGCTTAGCCCGCTTTCGGTCAGGCTGGACGGTGAAGATCACTTCCCCTACCCTGGCTGCGACCTGTTTAAAATCCTCAGAGACGCCGGCCAGTATCTGCACCGGCCTGCCCTGCGGCGAGGCGGCCACGGTCAGCGGACCTTTAATCTGAAAATGCTCGCCCTGAAAATGGGTATAGCTGACCTTTGCCGGATCGACATAAACGCCGCTCGCTTTGTCGGCCACCAGCGCACCCGGCTGCCAGCTTGCCAGCAAGGCATGGACAGCATCAATAAACTCCCCTGCGCGCTGATAGCGTTGATAATGCCCGGGATGCTGCAGCTTGCTGAAATTACGGGCTTCACCGTCGTTAGTAGAGGTCACCGCGTTCCAGGCCATTCTTCCGGCGCTGAAATGATCAATGGTGGCGATGGTGCGGGCCGCGTGGAAAGGTTCGCTATAGGTAGTGGAGAGCGTTCCCCCAAGCCCGATGCGTTCAGTCAGCAAACTTAATGCGGTCAGTAAAGCCATAGGCTCCGGTCGGGCATAGCCAGGCCTGTACTGCACCGTGGTGGCTATGTCGTTACCGTAAATATCATCAACCGACAGCTTGTCGGCAATAAAGGCAAAGTCGAATTTCGCTTCCTCCGCTTTTTTCACCAGCCTCAGCCAGGTTTCCACCAGCATAGGATCGTGGTTCTGCGCCTCAGGATGTCGCCATCCCCCGGCATGCAGCCCGGTATCACTCAGGTAAAGGGCCAGATGCATGCTATTTCCCCTGTGACAGGCTGAGATCGATAAACGAGGCGGCCTTCAGCGGTTTGGGGATCAGACCGTTTTTCACGTAAAAATCTGCGGTGTTTTGCTGGATAGCCAGCACTTCCTGCGAATTGCTATCCACGGTGTTGATTTCACGCTTCACCTTCGCCAACGCCACATCCTGTGGAATACGCAGCAGCTTGCCGATCGAAGCCGCATAAGCTTCCGGATGCTGCTCGCCCCAGGCCCTGGCACGCGTCAGTCGCTGAGTAAAATCCGCCAGCTCCGATTGTTTACTGCTTATCGCAACATTGCTGGCAACCAGATAATTCAGTGCCGGGTAAGCTTTGCCATCGGCCAGAATTTCCGCGCCGGACTGATGCGTGGCGAAAGAGACGTAGGGTTCCCAGGTGGATACGGCATCCACGCCGCCCTGATCCAGAACCAGCGTGGCTTCAGCTGGTGTGGTAAAAACAAAATTCACCTCTTTAGGATCTACCCCAGCTTTTTGCAGCGCCTGCAAAGCCAGATTGTGGCCGGAAGATCCTTTAACAGTGGCAATGCGCTTGCCTGCCAGCTCTCTGACGCTGTGGATTGGGCTGCCTTTTTTAACAATGATGGCGTTCCCGGCATAGCGGGTCGCCAGAATCCCTTTGGCATCCAGCCCCGCCGCAACGGCAAACGTCAGTGGTGCATCCCCTACCGATCCGGCATCAATCGACCCGGCGCGCATCGCTTCCAGCAACGGCGCAGCGTTAGCAAACTCATGCCAGCTGAGCGTGTAAGGGAGGTTGTTCAGTTCGCCTGAGGCTTCAAGGATGGCACGGGCATTGCCGCGCTGATCGCCCACGGAGAGCGTAGATGTCGCCCAGACAGGGGAAGCGAAAGCGGCAATCAATAAAGCGAAAGAGGATAAAGGAGAGGTTTTCATCTGGTGTCTCAATAAGGAGAAAACCTGAGACTAGCACTGGGGTTTTTAGAATTTAAATGCGTATATTGCGTGATATTTATGCAATAAATACATAAGCAACCTCGCTGATTTCAGGCGTTTGAATGCAGAATTTGCGCATAGCTTCGCAGATTTATGAATTTCACAGCCCCCGCTTTCGACTATAGGGTTTTCTTTCTGCCGGCATTTTCCGGCCCTCACCACGGAGAGAGACTCATGAGCATTCAATTCCTCGGCATGATTGGTCATCGCCTTGCGTCTGAAATCATTCCTGCCAGCGGCCCGCTTTTTAACAAACAGTACATCGCAGATTTTGCCCGGGCTCATGAGCAGGCTGGTTTTGATCGGGTGCTGGTGGGCTACTGGTCAGATCAACCGGACGGCTTTCTGGTCACGGCGCATGCGGCGGCTAACACCTCTACCCTGAAATTCCTGCTGGCACATCGTCCGGGGTTTGTTTCTCCTACGCTTGCTGCCCGCAAGCTTGCCACGCTCGATCAGCTTACCGATGGCCGCCTGGCGGTGCATATCATCAGTGGCGGCAGCGATGTTGAGCAGCGACGCGACGGTGACTTTCTGAACAAGACGCAGCGCTATGAACGCACTGATGATTTCCTCAGCGTGTTGCGCCAGAGCCTCTCTTCGGACACTCCCTACGATCATCAGGGCGAGTACTATCAGGCCGAACAGGCATTCTCGGCGGTGAAACCCGTTCAGCGCACCCTGCCGGTCTATTTTGGCGGCTCCTCGCCAGAGGCCATTAGCGTCGCCGGGCGTCATGCTGATGTGTTCGCCCTGTGGGGAGAGCCACTGGCTGGTGCGGCAGAGACAGTCCGCACCGTTCGCGCTGAGGCCGCCAGACATGGTCGCCAGATAGGTTTTAATATCTCCTTCCGCCCGATCATCGCCGCCACTGAGAAAGAAGCGTGGGAGAAAGCCGAACATATTCGCGAGATTGCCCGCACAAAATTGGTTGAGTCCGGTCATGACTTCGGCTTGCCTAAACCTCAGAGCGTAGGGGCAGCGCGTTTACTGGCCGCCGCCAATGAGGGAGAACGCCTGGACAAATCCCTGTGGACCGGCATCGCTAAGCTGGTCGGTGGGGGCTACAACTCCACCTCACTGGTGGGGACACCGGATCAGGTCTCGGACGCTTTATTGAAGTATTACGATCTGGGCATTGAAAGCGTATTGATCCGGGGTTTTGATCCGCTGAACGATGCGCTGGAGTATGGCAAAGAGCTGATCCCGCTGACGCGTGAGAAAGTGGCTTCCCGCAAGATCGCAAGGAGTGCCTGATGCGGTTTTCACTTTTACTGGCCGTGATGCTGTCGGCCATCGCCACCTCTGCGCTGGCAGCAGACAAAGTGACGTTGCGATTAGGTGATGTAAAGGGCGACCGTTTTATCTCATTGCGTGAGTCAGGCCAGCTGAAAGACCTGCCTTACGATCTGAAGCTGACCTCCTTTGAATCAGGTGCGCCAGTGCAGGAAGCGCTGAATGCCGGTGCGCTGGATGTCGGATTTACCGGCGACCTGCCCTTTCTGTTTGTTTACGCGGCAGGCGCACCGGTTAAGGCTGTGGGCGCCTGGCAGAACAACCCGGACAGTATTGCGTTGTTGACCCGTGCGGATACCGGTATTCACAGCCTGAAAGATTTGAAGGGCAAGCAGATTGCGGTGAACCGGGGCGGCTGGGGACATTATCTGATCCTTGGCCTGCTGGATCGGGCAGGACTGAAACCTTCCGATGTGACGCTGCGTTTTCTGGGGCCGGTTGATGGCCGCGCCGCGCTCGCCAGCCATTCCGTTGATGCCTGGGCGACCTGGGAACCTTATGTCTCTTCTGCGCTGGTGGTGGATCAGGATGTGCTGGTGCCTCAGGGCGGCGGCAAAGCGATCCTCTCTGGCTACTCCTATTCTCTGGCGCGTGAAGAAGCGCTGAAAGATCCGGCTAAACGTGAAGCGATTGCCGATCTCCAGGCCCGCCTGGCAAAGGCACAAATCTGGGCACAGCAGCATCCTGAGCAGTTTGCCAAAGCCCTCTCTGGTTCGCTCGGCATGCCGGAAAAAATCACTCAACGCTGGATAGCCAGCGCACAGATCCAACCGGTGGAATTCACTCCGAAACTGGCCGATGCGCTACAGCAGTCCGCAGATTTTTTCTACAAAAATCATGTACTGCCAAAGTCGGTCGATGTTCACAAAGCCTTTGACTACAGCCTGGCAAATCAGGCCAATCAGGTGGCTCTCAGCGAGGGAAAAGCCCATGAGTGAAATACAGCACCATCGCCTGCGCCATTTCGTCGGTGAGCTGGCAGGTTTGCTGCACAGTCAGCCCCCTGAGGCTGAAATTCTCAGCCGTGGCAGCCTGTTGTTGCAGGAACTGATCCGGCATGACGACTGGCTGCCCGACGAGTTTGCCCAGCCTGACCCGGCACGCTATCAGCAATATCTGCTGCATGCCGATGCCCGGCAGCAATTCTCGGTAGTGAGCTTTGTCTGGGGGCCGGGACAGTCTACTCCGGTTCACGATCACCGTGTCTGGGGGCTGATAGGGATGCTGCGGGGCGCAGAAGTTTCACAAAACTACCGGCTTGATACGGGTATTTTGCAGCCAGAAGGCGACCCCATCCGGCTTGACCCCGGCACCGTTGAGGCTGTTTCTCCTCAGGTCGGGGATATTCACCGGGTCAGCAATGCCTTTAGCGACCAGACCTCAATCAGTATTCATGTTTATGGTGGGAATATCGGTGCAGTCAGGCGCGCAGTCTACAGCGAAACTGGCGAAGAAAAACCGTTTATCTCCGGCTATAACAACGCATTTTTACCCAACATCTGGGATCTCTCACATGGTTAATCATACCCACAGCCGTCGCTATGGTGACATCCGCCAGGCGCTGTTACAGCAGCAGGAACTGGCACTGATAGATGTGCGCGAAGAAGCAGCCTATGCCGAAGGTCATCCGCTGTTTGCGGTGAACATTCCGCTTTCAAAACTGGAAATAGAAATTCTTAACCGGGTTCCCCGTTTCGATACGGCCGTGACTCTTTATGATAACGGTGAGGGTCTGGCTGCACTTGCCGCCGGGCGTTTAAAAACGTTGGGGTATTCGGACGTGGCACTTCTTGAAGGGGGGCTGGAGGGGTGGCAGCAAGCCGGAGGCGAGCTGTTTATCGATGTAAATTCGCCGGGCAAGGCTTTTGGTGAGCTGGTGGAGAGCCGTGCCCATACGCCCTCCTTACCGGCGGAAGAAGTCCGGGCGCTGTTGAAAAGTGGCGAGCCAGTGGTGGTGCTGGACAGCCGGCGGTTTGATGAATATCAGACCATGAGTATTCCTGGCGGAATCAGCGTACCTGGCGCAGAACTGGTGCTGCGGGTGCGTGATTTAGTCCCCTCGCCCACCACTACAGTGATTGTTAACTGCGCAGGCAGAACCCGCAGCATCATCGGTACGCAGTCGCTGGTGAATGCCGGGATCCGTAATCCCGTTTATGCGTTGAGAAACGGCACCATCGGCTGGACGCTGGCCGGGCTTGAGCTGGAGCATGGGCAATCCCGTCGCTATGTTGAAAGCAGTGAAACGGCAAAAATTCAGGCCGCACGCAGCGCCCGTAATGTGGCTGACCGGGCCGGTGTTAAGCGCGTTACGCTGGCGCAGTTGCAGAAGGAATATCTGGAGCACACGGTCTATCTTTTCGACGTGCGTGAGCAGGATGAGTATGTCGCCGGGCATCTTCCGGGTGCACGCCATGTGCCTGGCGGGCAACTGGTACAGGAGACGGACCATTACGCCAGCGTGCGTGGAGCACGCATCGTACTGGTGGATAATGACGGCGCGCGGGCCAATATGAGCGCCTCCTGGCTGGCACAGATGGGATGGCATGTCTCGGTGCTGGACGATCTTAACGAACGTGATTTCAGTGAAAAAGGCCCCTGGGTCGCGAGAGTCCCTGAACTGCCAGAGCTTGAGAGCGTTTCACCAGATCAGCTAGCAGAGTGGCTTAACGGTGACGATGTGCAGGTACTGGATTTCACGACCAGCGCCAATTACGTTGCCGGCCACATTCCCGGTGCGGCCTGGCTTCAGCGCAGTTTGCTGTCGCTGGAAGGAAAATATGCGCTGCCGGAAGCACAACATTATGTGGTGACCTGCGGCAGTAGCCTGCTGGCCCGCTACGCTGTGGCTGAACTGCGGGAACTCACCGGAAAACCGGTCAGCGTCCTGAAGGGGGGTAACGCCGCATGGAGAGCCGCGGGATTACCTGTGGCCCAGGGAGAGAGCCTGCTTTTGCAGCCGAGAAACGATCGCTATCGCCGTCCTTATGAAGGAACAGATAACTCACCCGAAGCGATGCAGGCCTATCTCGACTGGGAATTTGGTCTGATTGCGCAGTTGGATCGCGACGGAACCCACGGATTCAGGGTGCTGGAGCTGGAAACAACGAAATATGATGCGGAGGCAGAAATCAGAGCGAGATAATAAAAGCAGATATTGAACAGGGATGTTCTGAAGTGAGTAGATTGATTGGTGGAGATAAGCGGGATCGAACCGCTGACCTCTTGCATGCCATGCAAGCGCTCTCCCAGCTGAGCTATACCCCCACTACATTCAATCTGTTAACCGGTGCCAAATCTGCTGGTGTAGATTTGGTGGAGATAAGCGGGATCGAACCGCTGACCTCTTGCATGCCATGCAAGCGCTCTCCCAGCTGAGCTATACCCCCAAACCGGATAACCTCGTTGGACAACCATGTCGTCTCAACGGCGGGGATGATATGAAACAGCGCTGATGGTGTCAACGGCAAATTGCCATTATGTGGTTGATCGCTGAAAAAGCCGTCAACCTGCTTAATAAACACCTTGTTGACGTCCGGTTTACCCAGCAGAAATCGCCGCCAAATATACCCTCAGGGCCACAATATAATGCAGAGAGTGCAATTTCCTGCTGTTCTTTCTGCAGTCACTGTTTTGCTCAGCCAATCATGTAAACAACGCGTTAATTAGCCACCTAATTGTTCTTGTTTTTGTTAATTTCTCGTGCAAAACTGCCCGCGCTTTCGAAGACCGGACCCCTTTCAGCGCTGGATGCGCGCGTTTCCCGACGCGGCGGATCCGGCCATATTTCCTTAACTACACCAGACTCAGAGCTATTATGTCCTTGCATTCACCTAAAGAAATCGCAGCGGTTGCTATTCAATCCGGCGTGGCTAAAAGCCATTCTTCCGTCTCCACTTTACTGATCCTTGGCTTCCTGGCCGGCGCATTTATTGCCCTGGGCTTCCTGCTGGATATCCATGTCATTAACTCCCTGCCTGCTGAATGGGGTTCGTTCAGCGGTTTGTTGGGTGCGGCAGTATTCCCTGTGGGGATTATCCTGACCGTGCTGGCCGGTGGGGAACTGCTGACGGGCAACATGATGACCATGCCTGTGGCGTGGTTTGCGCGTCAGATCAGCGGTTACAGCGTGCTGCGTAACTGGTTCTGGGTCACTATTGCCAACTTCATTGGCAGCATCGCCGTGGCCTGGTTCTTTGGCCATATGCTGGGCATGACCGAAGGCGACTACCTGAAGAAGACCGTCGCTATTGCTACCGCTAAGGTTAATGCCGATTTCACCCATGCTTTTATCTCCGGCATCGGCTGTAACTGGCTGGTCTGCCTGGCAACCTGGCTGGCATTTGCCAGTAAAGATGTGGTCGGCAAAATCTTTGGTATGTGGTTCCCGGTTATGGCCTTTGTGGCGATCGGTTTCCAGCACGTGGTAGCCAATATGTTTATTGTCCCTGCGGCCATTTTTGCCGGTCAGCTGAGCTGGATTGAGTACCTGCCTAACTTTGTTGCCGTGTTCCTTGGCAATACGGTGGGAGGTGCTGTGTTTGTAGGCCTCGCTTATTACATGGCTTACCGCCCACAAACCGAATCTGCCAAAGCTTAAGACTCTACGGATTTTTTCCCTCTGTCCCTGTGGCAGAGGGTGCCTCCTTTCCCGCCCTGCTCCCAGCCTGGAACATCACGATTTCTGATTTTAAGCGGGCCGATCGTGGAAGCTTAATTCTGCATAACGCTTCTCATTTCAGGCAATGGCGGCTTATTCCCCTTTCTATTACCGGTTCCCGTTAGTTGTTCACGCATCAGAATCCTGTAATATATTGACCCAATCTAACCACGCAAAGAGGAATTGCAGAATGAAAAAGGAATGGTTAACACCTGAAGAGCTGGCCAGAGACACAGGTTTCAGTCGGCAGACCATCAACAAATGGGTGAAAAAAGAAGCGTGGACCACCAAGCCGAAGCCCGGTGTACAAGGCGGTAAGGCCCGGATGATCCATGTGGATGAGCGCGTCAAAGCCTTCCTCAAGTCAACCCGACATGCCGCTGAACCTACGGCAACGTATCGTGTTCCCCCGAACTCTCTCTTTTCTCTGCTGATGACATCAATGCAACAGATGAATAACGATGAGCAGGATCAGCTTTACGCGATGCTGTTACGTGAAGGGATACAAGGTGTCCTGCGCCGACTGGATATCAGCTCCAGTCAGGCATAAAAAAACCGGCCGCTGGCCGGTTTTTTGTCATCAGGAGCGAGGATTACTGCTGGGCTTCACGCTCTGCAATATAACCCAGCGCCTGGTCGATACGAGCCACAGAACGGGATTTGCCAATGGCCTGAACGGTCACGTCCAGTGCAGGTGACTGACCCGCGCCGGTCACGGCAACGCGCAGTGGCATACCTACCTTGCCCATACCCACTTCCAGCTCATCGGCAGTTGCCTGAATAGCCTGATGCACGCTCTCTGCCGTCCAGTCAGTCAGGGCGGCCAGTTTGTCTCGCACCACTTCCAGCGGCTGGCGGGCAACCGGACGCAGATGCTTTTTCGCCGCATCCGCATCGAACTCAGCAAAATCTTCATAGAAGTAACGGCAGGAAGCCGCCATCTCTTTCAGCGTTTTGCAGCGCTCGCCTAACAGTTTCACCAGCTGAGCCAGTTCCGGACCGGTGCGGGTATCAATGTTTTCCTGCTCGATATGCCATTGCAGGTGCGTTGCCACATATTCCGGGGCCAGCGTGGTGATGTAATGATGATTCAGCCACTGCAGCTTCTCGGTGTTAAAGGCGCTGGCAGATTTGTTAACGGCAGCCAGATCGAACAGTTTCTTCATCTCATCAATAGAGAAGATCTCCTGATCGCCATGGGACCAGCCCAGACGCACCAGGTAGTTCAGCAGCGCTTCCGGCAGATAGCCATCATCACGGTACTGCATAACGCCTACTGCACCGTGGCGTTTAGAGAGTTTTTTACCGTCGTCACCCAGGATCATCGATACATGGGCATACACAGGCACGTGAGCGCCAATCGCTTTCAGAATGTTGATCTGACGCGGGGTATTATTGATGTGGTCTTCACCACGGATTACGTGGGTGATTTCCATATCCCAGTCGTCGATCACTACGCAGAAGTTATAGGTCGGCGCGCCGTCGGTACGGCGAATGATCAGATCGTCCAGTTCCTGATTGCTGAATTCAATCGGCCCGCGGATCTGGTCATCAAAGATCACCGATCCCTCAAGCGGATTACGGAAACGCACCACACAAGGTTCATCATCAGCATGATGTTCGTGGCTGTCGCGGCAATGACCGTCATAACGTGGCTTTTCATGATTTTCCATCTGCTTTTCACGCAGCGCATCCAGGCGCTCTCTGGAGCAGTAGCATTTATAGGCCGTACCCGCTTCCAGCATCTGGTCGATCACGGCGTTATAGCGATCAAAACGTTTGGTCTGGTAATACGGGCCTTCATCCCAGTCGAGGTTCAGCCAGTTCATGCCATCCATAATCGCGTCGATAGCCTGCTGCGTTGAGCGTTCGAGATCGGTATCTTCGATGCGCAGCACAAACTCGCCCTCCTGATGGCGGGCAAACAGCCAGGAATAAAGCGCGGTACGAGCGCCGCCAACATGCAGGTAGCCAGTAGGGCTGGGAGCGAAGCGAGTTTTGATTTTCATTAACAGCTGCCTTATTACGCTATCAAATCCGGCCATTGCCGGGTGAGGTCTGAAGAGACCAACAGAAAGTGGGCAACATTCTATCATCTGAGGGCGATTCCTCAACGGCATTCCCACGTCGCTCAGAGGCCTTTGCCGGAAAAGTCAGCGCCCCGGAAGGTTTTTTGTCTAAAAGGCCAACATCTTGATTAATTTTAAGACGAACGCACATTTTCGTTTTAAAAAGCGTTGACTCATTTCCCGCGATCCCTATAATGCGACTCCACACAGCGGGGGTGATTAGCTCAGTTGGTAGAGCATCTCCTTTACACGGAGGGGGTCGGCGGTTCGAGCCCGTCATCACCCACCACTCTAAACGGTGGCTCCGCAGTGGGAAGTAAGACAGACTCAGAGATGGGTGATTAGCTCAGTTGGTAGAGCATCTCCTTTACACGGAGGGGGTCGGCGGTTCGAGCCCGTCATCACCCACCATCTCAGAGAATTGTTGTGAAGTACCGAAGTGGGTGATTAGCTCAGTTGGTAGAGCATCTCCTTTACACGGAGGGGGTCGGCGGTTCGAGCCCGTCATCACCCACCACTTCGGGTCGTTAGCTCAGTTGGTAGAGCAGTTGACTTTTAATCAATTGGTCGCAGGTTCGAATCCTGCACGACCCACCAATGTTAAGAAGGCGCCCTAAAGGCGCCTTTTTGCTATGCGCAATTTGTGAAGGATTTGAACCTGCAGCAGGTTCGGGTCGAACGAAGTGAGACAGCGTTGCCAGAAGCAACGACCCGTCAGGGCGAGGCATTGCCGGGTTATCCTGCACGACCCACCAATGTTAAGAAGGCGCCCTAAAGGCGCCTTTTTGCTATGCGCAATTTGTGAAGGATTTGAACCTGCAGCAGGTTCGGATTTAAACCTTCTTCTGCCCTGCCCCTTCTCTTTTCGATTTCTTATCACTTCTTTTACGCTTTTTATCGTCAAGCTATTCAGCTC
Source organism: Erwinia sp. E_sp_B01_1 (assembly GCF_036865545.1). Taxonomy (NCBI): domain Bacteria; kingdom Pseudomonadati; phylum Pseudomonadota; class Gammaproteobacteria; order Enterobacterales; family Erwiniaceae; genus Erwinia; species Erwinia sp. E_sp_B01_1. The sequence goes on from NZ_CP142208.1 coordinate 3,488,841, forward strand.
TGGCTCCGATAACCGTTATGTTAATTACTAAGGAGACAGCGATGACAACGATCAGCACCAGCACGAGTTCAGTAAGTTCAGGCAGTTCATCAGGTTCAGACAGCAGTTCTGCAAGTATTGCCAGCATCACCAAGCAAATCGCCAGCCTGCAGGAGGATTTGAAAAAACTGACTTCAGGTGACTCCTCTTCTTCCGAGGACACCGCAAAACAGGAAGAGTCGATTCAGAACCAGATTAAGCTTCTTCAGGCTCAGCTTGCTCAACTTGAGCAGGCACAGGCCAAGAAAGAACAGCAGGCCAAAACTGATGAACAACAGCAATCGACTAAGGTTGCCGATGGCGTGAACCGCCCGACAGAAAGCAACAAACTGAATGTTTATATCTAAAATTCAGGGGTAGTTTGCCGTTGTTGCGTCAGCAGGGCTGCCTGCTGGCGCACCTCCTGCCAGATAGCCTCTGCGGCAGGCGTCAGCGAACGGTTTTTTCGCCTTACCAGCACGATAGTCCGGTTTATCTCCGGCTCCATACGTTTGACCAGCAATGGCCTTCCCTGCGGCAACGGCAATGCCAGCGCGGGCAGAATGCTGATGCCAATCCCCGCCTCCACCATCGGGTAAAGCGTTACGGGATGACCAATTTCCTGCACAATTTCTGCGTTAACCTGCTGTACCCGCAAGGCCTCATCAATCAGCGCCCGGCTACCGGAAGAGTAATCCTGAAGAACCAGCTGCCGGTGGTTTAACATGTGCCAGCTCACTTTTTGCTGCGTGGCCAGCGGATCATCCTGACGACACAGCAGCAAAAATGGCTCATCCAGAATGGCTTCACACTCCAGATCGTCCACCGGCAGCGGGCCGACAACAATGCCAAAGTCGACCTCTGCATTGCGGACGCTCTGCAACACCCACTGCTGCGCGCGATCGCGCAACATCACTTTGATCTCCGGAAAATTCAGCTGACCAGAAGCCAGGCATTGTGGCATCAGATGCGCCGAGATGGTCTGGCTTGCCGCCACCCGTACCGTCCCGCTTCGCTGTTTACCGTAGCTGCGCACGTCCAGCAAGGTTGTATTCAGCTCCTCCAGCAGGCGCTCAAGTCGACTGGCAAGCTGTTCACCGGCTTCCGTCAACTGCACTTCCCGCGTAGTGCGGTCGAGCAGACGGATACCCATCTCCCCCTCAAGCTCTTTGATACTGTGGCTGACAGCAGACTGGCTCAGCCCAATCACCTGACCTGCCTGACTAAAGCTCCCCTGCTGGGTAACGGCGACAAACACACGGAGTTGACGAAGGGTATAATTCATTTGTCCAATTCATATATGCATTCAATAAATCAATTTTATTTCTAAACCCGTCCGGCGCACAATAGCCCCATCATTTTTTTAACCAGGCATTAACAATGCGTTTTTTCCGTATCGATCCTTTGATGTTAAAACTGATTATTACCGTCCTGCTGGCGACTTTTCTGCCTGCGCGCGGTCATTTCGTGGAGTTTTTTGAATGGCTGACCACTGCGGCCATTGCGCTGCTGTTCTTTATGCACGGGGCCAAACTCTCTAAAGAGAAGATTATTGCCGGGGGCGGCCACTGGCGTCTGCACCTCTGGGTGATGTGCAGTACATTTGTGCTGTTTCCCCTCCTGGGCTTGCTGTTTGTCTGGTGGCACCCGCTGCCGGTCAGCGCGGAAATTTATACCGGTTTCCTCTATCTCTGCATTCTTCCAGCCACCGTGCAGTCCGCTATTGCGCTGACTTCGCTGGCTGGGGGTAACGTTGCTGCTGCGGTTTGCAGCGCCTCGGCGTCCAGCCTGTTAGGGGTCTTTATCTCCCCGCTGCTGGTGGGTCTGGTGATGAATGTGCACAACGATGCTGCCAGCGGTAACTTCGAGCAGATCGGCAAAATTATGCTGCAACTGCTGGTGCCATTTGTGCTGGGACATCTGTCCCGTCGCTGGATTGCGGGCTGGGTAGAAAGACACCGTGGGCTAATCGGCAAAACTGACCAGGCCTCCATCCTGCTGGTGGTGTACTCGGCCTTCAGTGAAGCGGTAGTGAATGGGATCTGGCATCGTGTGGGCGCTTCCACCCTGCTCTACATCGTGGCCGGTAGCCTGGGGATTTTGTTTGTGGCACTGCTTATCAATCTGCTGGCTGCACGCCTGTTCGGCTTTAACCGTCCTGACGAGATCACCATCCTGTTCTGCGGTTCGAAGAAGAGCCTGGCGAACGGCGTGCCGATGGCAAACATTCTGTTCCCTTCGGCCTCGGTCGGGATCATTGTGCTGCCGCTGATGATTTTCCATCAGGTGCAGCTGATGGTCTGTTCGATGCTGGCCCAGCGCTATAAAAAAGCGGGCGAGAAGCGGGCGTTAAAACAGCAGCAGGAAGCTAAAACAGCGGTGGTTGAATCACAGAAATAGCCCCGGCTTAGCTCCGCTTCAGCGGTTTAACCAGGCCCTCAAGCCCTTCAACTTTGATCGCCAGGGTGAGCTGCAACAGCTCACCCAAATGGCCTGCGGGAAACTCCCCCTTGCGGGCGAACCACAACAGATAAGGTTCCGGTAAATCGATCAGCACCAGCCCTTTGTACTTACCAAAGGGCATCACAGTATTAGCGATCTCAACCAGGTGCTCTTTTTCCATCTCAGTCACCCAGTAAACGGATCATCTCCGCTTCATCAATAACGTCAATGCCCAGCTCCTGGGCTTTCGCCAGCTTCGAACCTGCGGCTTCACCAGCAATCACCAGATCGGTTTTCTTTGATACGCTGCCGCTGACTTTTGCTCCAAGCGCCGTCAGACGGTCTTTAGCTTCATCACGCGACAGAATAGTCAGCGAGCCGGTCAGGACTACCGTCTTGCCGGCAAACGGGCTGTCAATTTCTTCGACGTTGACCACTTCCACCGCAGGCCAGGTAATACCAGCTTCCTCAACCAGCTGGCGAATGACTTCGCGGTTGCTCTCTTCATCCATAAAGTTACGCACATGGCTTGCGACCACCGTGCCCACGTCCTGCACCGCAATCAATGCGTTCAGGTCGGCTTTAATGATGTTGTCCAGCGAGCCAAAATGCGCAGCCAGGTTAGCCGCCGTAGCCTCGCCGACTTCGGAAATGCCCAGCGAGTAGAGGAAACGGGCCAGCGTAGTCTTTTTAGCTTTTTCCAGCGCGTTCACCACATTCACCGCCGATTTTGGCCCCATGCGGTCCAGACCGGTGAGTTTACCTGCGGTAAGGGTGAAGAGATCTGCCGGAGTTTTGACGTACTCTTTTTCCACCAGCTGATCGATAATCTTGTCGCCCATGCCGTCCACATCCATCGCACGACGTGAGACAAAGTGCTTGAGTGCCCCTTTTCGCTGGGCACCGCAAATCAACCCGCCGGTACAGCGTGCCACCACTTCCCCTTCCACGCGTTCCACATCGGAACCACAGACGGGGCAGTGAGTCGGAAAAACGACTTCTCTGGCATTCTCAGGACGTTCTGACTCCACCACGCCAACAACCTGAGGGATAACGTCTCCCGCACGACGAATCACCACACGGTCACCTATACGCAGCCCCAGCCGTTCTATCTCATCGGCATTGTGCAGCGTGGCATTACTGACCACCACGCCAGCAACCTGCACCGGTTCCAGTCTGGCAACCGGCGTAATAGCGCCGGTACGTCCGACCTGAAACTCAACGTCGCGAACGGTGGTCATCTGCTCCTGGGCCGGGAACTTGTAGGCCACTGCCCAACGAGGCGCACGGGCAACAAAGCCGAGCCGCTCCTGCAATTCCTGTGAATCAACTTTGATTACCACGCCATCAATATCAAAGCCCAGAGTCGCACGGTCCTGTTCAACCTGGCGGTAGAAGGCCAGCACTTCATCGGCAGTATGACAAAGACGGATCCGGTCGCTGACGGGCAGACCCCAGGCTTTAAACTGCTGCAGGCGTGCCATATGGCTGGGTGGCAGTTCCCCCCTTCCAGCAGGCCTGAACCGTAGCAGAAGAAGGTCAGCGGACGTTTAGCAGTGATACGGGGATCAAGCTGACGAAGTGAGCCAGCCGCAGCATTACGGGGATTGGCAAAGACTTTACTGCCCGTACGGCGAGCTTCTTCATTCAGTGCTTCAAATCCCGCCTGAGGCATAAAGACTTCCCCACGGATTTCCACCCGCGAAGGAATATTGTCACCCTTAAGTTTCAGCGGAATGGCCCGGATAGTGCGTACGTTGACGGTGATATTTTCACCCGTGGTTCCGTCACCTCGTGTTGCCGCCCGAACCAGCAGGCCCTCCTCATAAAGCAGGCTGACCGCCAGGCCATCCAGCTTAAGCTCGCAGCAGAAGGTGATGTCATCACTGTTTTTGAGCCTGTCCTTCACGCGCTTATAAAACGCCAGGTAGCTCTCTTCATCAAAAGCGTTATCCAGCGAGAGCATCGGCACTTCATGGCGTACCTGTTCGAAAGCGCTTAACGGCGCAGCACCAACGCGTTGGGTAGGTGAATCAGGTGTGATCAGCTCCGGATGAGCCTGCTCAAGTTCGCGTAGCTCGCGCATCAGCCGGTCATATTCCGCATCCGGCACTTCGGGTGCGTCCATGACGTGATACTGAAATTCATGATGACGAAGGGTGGTTTGCAGCTGAATAATTTTTTCTTGTACGGATTCCATAGCGGCACCATAGCGATAAAAAACCCCCGACTGGCGGGGGTTCTGGTCAACGAAGAATCAGGCCGGGAGCCTTAGCGTCAGGAGTTTGCCTCAATGACGTCACGGATTCGGTTCTTATAAGTTTCCAGCTTTTGCGGCGTCATCATACGGCGCTCATCATCCAGCACCACTCCACCTACGTCATCAGCAATACGCTGAGCCGACTGCAGCATCAGTTTGAAGTTCTGATTCGCGTCACCGTAGGAAGGCACCATCATAAAGATGGTGATCCCGGGAGTGGAGAAATCGGACATATTGTCCGGATTAAACGATCCTGGCTTAACCATGTTCGCGAGGCTGAACAGCACAGGGCCGCTGCCTGCCGGGCTGAGATGACGGTGGAAAATGTTCATTTCACCAAACTGGAAGCCCGCCTGAAGCACCCCCTGCAGCAGGGCTTCACCATTCAGCACGCCGCCCGCATGGGCACCCACATTCAGAACCAGCACCGTCTCTTTAACACGTTCCGGTTTTGGCGCTGCAACAGGGGCCTCTTCACGGGCTGCCGGAGTTGCAGGAGAAGCTGGTGCGGCTGTTTCTGGCCTGGTCGCTGCCGGTTGCACAGGCTGACGTGGTGCTTCCTGCTGACGTGGCGCTTCTGGCTGACGAGGAGCTTCCGGCTCAGCGGCTGGTTGATCATCGTAATCAAATTCAGGTTCAGGCGCGTGTGGCAGCTCTCCACCAAACAGCGGATCCAACTCCGGCTGTTCATCGACGGGCGTCTGATGACGCACCGGTTCAGGCTGGGCGCGAACTGGACGCGGCGGCGCTTGATCAGTACCAAAGAGAGGAGAAGCATTTTCCTCTTCATCCTCAGCCTGGGACCGTTTTACGCGCACTTCGCCAACGCCATCATCGGCGTCATCGAGTTCTTCTTCTCTTTGCTGTTTTAAACGCTTGTGAGGGCGATCGCGAAAAACGGATGAACGCTCTTTACGGCTAGTCCAGAGACCGTGAAGTAAGAGGGCTATTATGGCGATCGCGCCAACAACGATTAATATCAGACGCAAATCCTGCATCATTGTATTCTCTGTTGTTCCAATACCTTGCCACCGCGGCAAACTTTATCCTCTAACTGTATTTGCCCAGGATAACAAGTGCAAGTCCGTGCAGTATTTTCTGACAAATAAGCGTACATCAGCACGGTTTTTTGCTGTTTTTTCAATCAAAAGTGCACTGGTCAGCGCAAACAGCCAGGTTATGATCGCGCTGCAACAGAGTCTGTAAGGAGAAATTTACCTCATGTCCCTCAATAACACCGGTAAGCCAGGCAATGGAATACACTATTTTGCACAAGGCTGGAGACTGATCCGGCTTCCAGGGATCCGGCGCTTTGTGATTATTCCCCTGCTGGTTAATTTTTTACTGATGGGTGGCGCTTTTGTCTGGCTTTTCTGGCAACTGGGCCAGTGGCTGCCGGCTCTGATGGCAAAAGTCCCTGACTGGCTTCAGTGGTTAAGCTACCTTTTGTGGCCCCTGACGGTCATTTCCATTTTGCTGGTTTTCAGCTACTTCTTCTCCACGATAGCTAACTGGATAGCGGCGCCCTTCTGTGGCCTGCTGGCAGAACAGCTCGAAGCCCGGTTGACCGGAAAACCGCTGCCTGACAGTGGTTGGGCCGGGATGATTAAAGACCTGCCACGCATCATGAAACGTGAGTGGCAAAAGCTGGCTTACTATCTCCCGCGCGCAATAGTGCTGCTGATCCTCTACTTCGTGCCTGGCTTTGGTCAGACTGTAGCGCCAGTGCTGTGGTTCCTGTTCAGCGCCTGGATGCTCTCCATCCAGTACTGCGATTACCCCTTTGATAATCACAAAGTGAGTTTTGCGAATATGCGCTCAGCGCTGCGCCGGAACAAGACGGACAATATGCAATTCGGTGCGCTGGTAAGCCTGTTCACTATGGTCCCTGTTCTGAATTTAGCGATCATGCCGGTAGCCGTTTGCGGCGCAACAGCAATGTGGGTTGACCGCTATCGCGCGGCTCTGGGGCGGGTAAATTAACGCCTTATGCATTTTTCACAGGCCTTATTGCTGCTTAACATATATATATACGATTTCATCACTTCCTTGAGAAACTGAACCGGGTATGCTTTCAGCGTTCCCAATATTTCATACAGTTAAGGACGGGCTATGAGTAAGATCTATGAAGACAACTCGCTGACTATCGGTCATACGCCGTTGGTTCGACTGAACCGCATCGGTAACGGTCGCATTCTGGCAAAAGTGGAGTCCCGTAACCCAAGCTTCAGCGTCAAATGCCGTATCGGTGCCAATATGATTTGGGACGCGGAAAAACGCGGCATCCTGAAGCCGGGCGTGGAGCTGGTTGAACCCACCAGCGGTAACACCGGGATCGCCCTGGCGTATGTAGCGGCGGCTCGCGGCTACAAACTGACGCTGACCATGCCTGAAACCATGAGCGTGGAACGCCGCAAGCTGCTGAAGGCTCTGGGCGCTAATCTGATTCTGACCGAAGGCGCCAAAGGCATGAAAGGCGCGATTGCTAAGGCAGAAGAAGTTGTTGCCAGCAATCCTGATAAATTTGTGCTGCTTCAGCAGTTCAGCAACCCGGCGAACCCGGAAATCCATGAAAAGACCACTGGCCCGGAGATTTGGGAAGATACAGATGGCAACGTGGATGTCTTTATCTCAGGTGTGGGCACCGGTGGAACGCTGACCGGCGTTAGCCGTTATCTGAAAAACACCAAAGGTAAAAAAGAGTTAATTACCGTCGCCGTTGAACCTACTGATTCTCCGGTTATCGCTCAGGCGCTGGCTGGCGAAGAGCTCAAACCGGGCCCGCATAAAATCCAGGGTATCGGCGCAGGCTTTATTCCAGGCAATCTTGAACTGAGCCTGATTGACCGCGTGGTCGCCATCACCAATGAAGAATCTATCTCTACAGCCCGTCGTTTGATGGAAGAAGAAGGTATTCTGGCGGGGATCTCCTCCGGTGCTGCGGTTGCTGCCGCGCTGAAATTGCAGGAAGAAGAAGCCTACGCCAACAAGAATATCGTGGTGATCCTGCCCTCTTCCGGCGAGCGTTATTTAAGTACCGCGCTGTTTGCCGATCTCTTCACCGAGAAAGAGTTGCAGTAGTAAGGTCACAGCGGCGGATTTGTCTAAAAAAGCACCCGGACGGGTGCTTTTTTGTGGAGCACGTCAAACTTTTGCCACCCTGTAGATTGCTTTTACCCTTGAGTGTCTGGTATCTAAGCTGCCATTATTTCGATCCACAAAATTAATCATGCGCGTGAGATGGATCAAGCTGAATCGATTTACTGGTTTGGCGCGACAGGGGAATTCACGGCATAATGGGGGAAGGAAAGCGAGACGAGAGTGACTGACTGGCTCCCACCTCCTCCCTACCCTTAACAGCGCATTTTGTGGCGCGTCTTCGTACGCAAGCCAGCGCGACTCATCCAGGCTAAAGTTCTGTCGCCAGGCTAGACTTTAGGTCGATAACATCTAACTAAATCGAATTGGGGAAAACGAATGTTCCAGCAAGAAGTTACTATCACAGCACCTAACGGCCTTCATACCCGCCCTGCAGCACAGTTCGTAAAAGAAGCAAAAGCCTTTGTTTCAGATATCACTGTTACTTCCAACGGTAAATCAGCCAGCGCTAAAAGCCTGTTCAAATTGCAGACGCTGGGTCTGACCCAGGGGACTGTAGTGATCCTGGCTGCTGAAGGTGAAGATGAGCAGAAAGCGGTTGAGCATCTGGTTAAGCTGATGGCAGAGCTCGAATAAGCGCCTGATTTAACGCCGGGCCAGCACGATGATTGCAAACATTTTGATCGCGGACAGCATGTCCGCGTTGTTGCTTTCGTAAAGTCCCCCCAGTCCAACGAGGGGCCCCAGCGTACTTCCGCTGTTGTCCAATGCTGGCTCGCTGAGGAGGTTAATCCACAGTTACCGGATTAACCCTCCCGGGTGATAACTAGATATTAAAAAGGTAGGGTTATGATTTCAGGTATTTTAGCATCACCGGGTATCGCTTTTGGCAAAGCGCTTCTGCTGAAAGAAGATGAGATAGTCATCAACCGGAAAAAAATCGCTGCCGACCAGGTTGAGCAGGAAGTTCAGCGTTTTCTTGATGGTCGCACCAAGGCAGCCACTCAGCTGGAAGCGATCAAAATCAAAGCCGGTGAGACATTCGGTGAAGAGAAAGAAGCGATCTTCGAAGGCCACATTATGTTGCTGGAAGATGAAGAGCTGGAGCAGGAAATCATAGCCCTGATTAAAGACGATCTGGCTTCTGCTGATGCAGCTGCATTCTCGGTGATTGAGGGCCAGGCTAAAGCGTTAGAAGAGCTGGATGACGAGTACCTGAAAGAGCGTGCGGCTGACGTGCGCGACATTGGTAAACGTCTGCTGCAGAATATTCTGGGTCTGCATATTGTTGATCTCAGCGCTATCGCTGATGAAGTGCTGCTGGTCGCCAAAGATCTGACCCCGTCAGAAACGGCACAGCTGAACCTCAACAAAGTGCTGGGCTTTATTACCGATCTGGGTGGACGCACATCCCACACCTCGATCATGGCGCGCTCTCTGGAGCTGCCAGCCATCGTCGGAACCGGCAACGTGACCACGCTGGTGAAAAATGATGATTATCTGATTCTGGACGGCGTGAACAACCAGATCTACGTGAACCCGACGGCAGAACAGATTGAAGAGCTTAAGGCGATTCACAATCAGTATGTCACCGAAAAGAACGATCTGGCCAAGCTGAAAGACCTGCCTGCCATCACTCTTGATGGTCATCAGGTTGAAGTCTGTGCCAACATCGGTACGGTGCGTGACGTGGCTGGTGCAGAGCGTAATGGTGCTGAAGGCGTTGGTCTGTACCGCACCGAGTTCCTGTTTATGGACCGTGACTCTCTGCCAAGCGAAGAAGAGCAATTCCAGGCTTATAAAGCCGTGGCTGAAGCAGTAGGCGCACAGGCGGTGATCGTGCGGACCATGGACATCGGCGGCGATAAAGACCTGCCGTACATGAATCTGCCTAAAGAAGACAACCCATTCCTGGGCTGGCGCGCGATCCGTATCGCGATGGACCGTCCTGAAATTCTGCATGCCCAGCTACGCGCCATCCTGCGCGCCTCGGCGTTCGGTAAGCTGCGCATCATGTTCCCGATGATCATCTCAGTAGAAGAAGTCCGGACGCTGAATGCCGAACTGGACAAGCTGAAAGCGCAGCTGCGTGAAGAAGGCAAAGCCTTTGATGAGACTATTGAGACCGGCATTATGGTGGAAACACCAGCTTCAGCCGCAATTGCTCACCATCTGGCTAAAGAAGTCGATTTCTTCAGTATCGGCACCAATGACCTTACGCAGTACACGTTAGCGGTGGACCGTGGTAACGATCTGATTTCTCATCTCTACAATCCGATGACCCCTTCCGTACTGACGCTTATTAAGCAAGTTATTGATGCGTCTCATGCTGAAGGCAAATGGACCGGGATGTGTGGTGAGCTGGCTGGCGATGAACGTGCTACACTGTTGTTACTGGGAATGGGGCTGGATGAATTCAGCATGAGTGCCATTTCTATCCCGCGCATCAAAAAAATTATTCGTAATACGAATTTTGAAGATGCGAAGGCATTAGCAGAGCAGGCTCTGGCTCAACCGACAGCGGACGAGTTGATGAACCTGGTCAACAAGTTCATTGAAGAAAAAACACTCTGCTGAGAGACCTTGAGACGCTGGCCAAATATTACTGCTTAGGAGAAGATCATGGGTTTGTTTTCAAAACTTTTTGGCGATAAGTCAGATACCGCATCTGGAGCCATTGAGATCGTAGCACCCTTGTCAGGTGAAATCGTCAATATCGAAGACGTGCCGGACGTGGTGTTTGCGGAGAAAATTGTTGGCGACGGTATCGCTATCAAACCTACTGGCAATAAAATGGTAGCGCCGGTTGATGGCACCATCGGTAAGATTTTCGAAACCAATCATGCATTTTCCATTGAGTCGGACAACGGCATCGAGCTGTTCGTCCACTTCGGAATTGATACGGTCGAACTGAAAGGTGAAGGCTTCAAGCGCATCGCTGAAGAAGGCCAGAAAGTGAAGAAAGGCGACGTCGTTATTGAGTTCGACCTGCCACTGCTGGAAGAAAAAGCGAAATCCACGCTGACGCCGGTCGTCATCTCCAACATGGATGAGATCAAGGAGCTGGTTAAGCTGACGGGTTCTGTAGTTGTGGGTGAAACACCTGTAATTCGTATCCGTAAATAACCGGCCATTGCGTCTGTAATAAAGCCCCCTGAGCTGTTCAGGGGGCTTTTTTTATGCCTGATGAAAGATGACTATGAGGAAAGAATCAACGCCTGACGAAGGCTGAGGGTGTCGGCCGGGGCCTCATTAAGATCTAACTGCTGCTCAAGTTCGTCCAGGTGCCCGGCCATGATCGTCTGAGCACGGTTCACATCACCCTGTTTCAACGCAGAAACAATAGCCGAATGCTCATTGCACTGGCAGGAGGGGACGTCGTTACGCTGGTAGAGTGCCACTATCAGTGAACTGCGCACCATCAGGTTGGCGAGGATTTCACTCAGCACGATGTTGTCGCTGATTTTGCCCAACAGCAGATGAAACTCGCTCAGCTCGCGGATAATCTCACGACGATCGTCATCACTGGCGGCAGTTTGTTCAGCCTGCTGCTGCGCTTCAAGTTCGGCCCGATGGGCGGCCATCTTCTCTGGCGTGATGCAGGCAATAATGGCGCTTTCGATGGCACGGCGGGCGGTAAAAATTTCGCGGGCTTCGCGGGCTTCCGGCTGCGCCACCATGGCACCCCGGTTAGGCTCGATAGTCACAATGTGCTGGAGCGCCATCCGTTGTAAAGCAGACTGCACGTGATTACGGTTAGCCTCCAGCACATCAACAATTTGCGCCTCCACCAGCCGCATTCCCGGCTTTAACCGGTGCTGGGCGATGGCAACAGACAGCGCGTCAACGATACGCTGAACTTCCTGTTGCTTGCTGGTCGCAACTTTACTCATCCCTTACCTCATAACGTGATCGCTAACGATTCTGGTCGACAATCATAGCACCCTGCGGCGTACTTAAACTACCCAGTGTGGCAGGCGAAGCGTCAGTTCCAGCCCGCCGTTTTTGCCATTCACAGCACTCACTTCACCCTGATGAGCAATCAGCACTTTGCGGACGATGGATAACCCCAGTCCGTAGCCCTTACCCGACAGCGGTGAATTGACCCGGACAAAGGGATCAAAGATGCTGGAAAGCTTACTGGCGTCCACACCAGGCCCCTGATCGGCCACGCTGAGGGTCAGCCAATCCTGCTCCTGCCGCAGATTTATAGTGACCCGCTGCCCCTGCAATGAGAAGCGCAGTGCATTACGGATCACATTTTCCACCGCCGAGCGGATCAGCTTGGCATCCCCTTTCACCGTATAATCCCCGGCCTTGTCAGCAAACAGCAGGATCTCCACGCCTGGGATTTGCGCTTCATAGCGCGCATCGTTAGCTACAGCTTCCAACAGGCCCAGCAGATCGAAATACTGTTCGTCCTGCAAGCTCTCCTTCTCAGCGCGGGAGAGTGTCAACAGTTCACCAATCATCTTGTCCAGACGTCGCGCTTCTTCATCAATGCGATCCAGCGACTGCCCGACGGATTCTGGCGTCTGACGAGCCAGCCCGGTTGCCAGTTGCAGCCTGGCGAGAGGAGAACGCAGTTCATGCGAGACATCATGCAGCAACTCTTCTCGCGCCTTAACCAGCACAGACAGGCGTTCGACCATGGCATCAAAATCCTTTGCCACCACGGAGAGTTCATCGTGCCGGCGGCGCATCACAGGATAAAGCCGCACTGAGAGGTCGCCTTTCGAGACGCGGGTAAAGCCGGCACGAAGCTGGCGCATCGGGCGCGTCAGATTCCAGGCAAGCAGCAGACTGAAAAGCAAACCGCCACCGCCAGCCATAAAGAGCATGGGTTCCGGCACGTTCAGGAAGCTGCGGGGATGGCCCATTCTGCTGTCTTCACGCAGCCCCTGCACATCATAACGGAGCTGATACTGCTTGCCGTCTGCGCCGGTAACCCACTCAATCACTTCTTTCGGGAACTCACCGGGGCGCAGGTCACGACTTAAATCGCCACGAGGGATCTCCTGAGGAGGTTTTTGCATCATCTGTACAGAGAAGAAGCGCCGGTCGCTGTCTGACCAGTCAGCCATCATATCGTTGAGGGCGTCCAGCCCTCCACGTTGCAGCACCGATACGGCGGAGGTCATTTGCAGATTAACGATACGCCGCGCTGCCAGGTTTTCCGGTGGTTCGTGATGTTTGCCGTAAAGAGAAAAGCTCAGCCAGAGCAGCTGGCTCATAAACAGAAAGGTAAGCCAGAAACCCAGTAAAATCTTCCAGAACAACAGCCCACGAAACCCGGCTTTCATCGGATTCGGTAGCCTATGCTGCGCACGGTTTCGATATTGATCGTCTCGTTGGTTAAGGCCGCAAGCTTTTGCCGGATATTACTGATATGCACATCCACGCTGCGATCGTAAGCTTCACGAGGACGCCCCAACCCTTTTTCTGACAGTTCATCTTTGGAAACGACGCGTTCGGGCGAGCGTAACAGCAGATCGAGAAGATTGAATTCTGAAGCGGTTAAATCAAACGCCTCTTTTTTCCATTCGCTGACGCGCGTGGCCGGGTTAAGCGTCAGTTCACCCCAGGTCGCCAGCTCTTTGCTCTCGATGACTACAGGTTGCTCTTCCACACGCCGCAGCACGGCACGCAGCCTGGCGACCAGCTCACGCGGGTAGCAGGGCTTGGGCACATAGTCATCCGCGCCCATCTCCAGCCCGATCACCCGATCGATGTTATCGCCTTTGGCCGTGAGCATAATTACCGGTAAACGGCTGTTCTGCCGCACCTGGCGGAGCACATCAATGCCGCTCATATCGGGCAGCATAATATCCAGAATCATCGCGTTGTAGTCGCCGGACAGGGCGCCTTCGACCCCAGCCTTGCCGGTAAGAACCAGCGAGGCATCAAATCCTTCCGCTATCAGATACTGACTGAGCATGGTGCCCAGTTCGAGGTCATCGTCGACCAGTAAAATTTTCATGCTGCGTCTCTCAAAGAATCAGCCGCTATTTTCACCTGTTGGCAAAACAATAGCAGCAGGTTTTACCCAATCCTTACAGTGTATCAGCTTAAAAATAGCGCGGAGGAAATGGCGGGAAAGATAAGCTCTTGAAAGCGAGGGCCGAAAAGAATCGGCCCGATGGAAGCGGCGTGCAGGCCAGATTAATAAACCCCGGTGGATAAATAGCGATCGCCACGGTCGCAGATGATAGCCACAACGATGCTGCCTGGCTGTTCCTCTGCAATTCGCAGCGCACCGGCAACCGCACCACCAGAACTGACGCCGCAAAAGATCCCTTCACGTCTCGCCAGCAAGCGCATGGTTTGTTCAGCTTCCTGCTGCGACATGTCCATTACCCTGTCCACCAGTTCGGGCTGATAAATGCCCGGCATATAGGCCTCAGGCCAGCGGCGGATACCCGGGATACTGCTGCCTTCCGCCGGTTGCAGGCCGACAATCTCAACCTGCCTGTTCTGCTCTTTCAAAAAGCGCCCTACCCCGGTAATGGTGCCGGTGGTCCCCATGCTGGAGACGAAATGTGTCAGTCGTCCGGCAGACTGCTGCCAGATTTCCGGCCCGGTAGTGGTGTAATGGCCCAGCGGATTGTCGGGATTGTTGAACTGGTCCAGCACTTTCCCTTCGCCCCTGGCTTCCATCTCTTTCGCCAGATCGCGTGCGCCTTCCATTCCCAGTTCGCGGCTGATGAGAATTAACTCTGCACCATAGGCCTGCATTGCCGCCTGGCGTTCAACGCTCATGTTTTCCGGCATCAGCAGTTTCAGCGCATAGCCTTTCATCGCGGCGATCATCGCCAGCGCAATACCGGTGTTGCCGCTGGTCGCCTCTATCAGCACGTCGCCGGGAACAATGTCACCCCGCTGTTCAGCCCGTTGGATCATGGAGTAAGCCGCACGATCCTTTACCGAGCCAGCCGGATTGTTTCCTTCCAGCTTCAGCCAGATTTCGCTGCCATTATCTGGCGTCAGCCGCTGTAACTTAATCAGCGGCGTATTACCGATGGTATTTTCTAAAGTAGTCACTGTGCGAGTCCCGGGAGGAAGCCAGAAAAGCAGGCAAAAAAAGGGTCAGGCTGACCTGACCCTGCTTCAGAAGAAAATATCAGGCGCTTTGGGCAAAGGCAACCTGCCGCAGCGGCGTGTCCCCTTTATAGAGGCGGGCCTGCTGCAGGCCAACAAACAGGGATTCACCGCGAACCGGAGCAACCTGGTCTCCTTCAACCACCAGGGTGATCGGGTCGTGGCTCCAGCCTGCTGGCTGAGCAACCAGCTGCCAGTAGTGCCCACGAGGGCTGACTTCCACAACCTGAACCGGCAGCGGTGTTGCCAGGCTGCTCTGGCGGCTGACGTCGATTTCCCATGGACGCAGGAAAAGCTCAACGGCACCCTGATGCGCCGGGGTATATCCCAGCGGCCAGTGGTGCGCGCCCACGTGGAACTGTGAACCGTGGACTTCAGCATCAAAACGGTTCACTTCGCCAAGAAACTCCAGCACGAAGCGCGTAGCCGGATCGCGCCAGACTTCATCCGGCGTGCCTACCTGTTCAATATTCCCCTGGCTCATCACCACCACGCTGTCCGCCACTTCCATGGCTTCTTCCTGATCGTGCGTCACGAAAACGCTGGTGAATTTCAGCTCTTCATGCAGCTGACGCAGCCAGCGGCGCAACTCTTTACGTACCTGGGCATCCAGCGCGCCAAAAGGCTCATCCAGCAGCAGGATTTGCGGCTCAACCGCCAGCGCACGGGCCAGCGCCACACGCTGTTTCTGACCGCCGGACAACTGGGCGGGGAAACGCGCGGCAAGGTGGCTCAGCTGCACCATCTCCAGCAGTTTGGTGACCTTTTGTTTGATAGCCGCAGCAGAAGGACGTTCACGGCGTGGCAGCACGGTCAGACCAAAAGCGATGTTATCGAACACCGTCATATGACGGAACAGCGCGTAGTGCTGGAACACAAAACCAACCTGGCGATCGCGGGCATGCAACTGCGTCACATCTTTGCCGTGGAAGCTCAGGTTCCCGCTGCTCTGGCTTTCCAGCCCGGCAATAATACGCAGAAGCGTGGTTTTTCCCGAGCCGGAAGGCCCAAGCAGCGCCACCATCTGTCCGGAAGGGATATCCAGTGAAATATCGTTCAGGACCTTAGTCCGGCCGAAAGATTTGTTGATGCTGCTGATATCAATGCTCATGGTTCCCCTCCTGTTGCAAACGCTTCTGCTGGTGCTCTAACCGCCACTGCAGCGCGCTTTTCAGAAACAGCGTGACTATTGCCATCAGGGTCAGCAGGCCGGCTGCGGTAAACGCGCCGACGGTGTTGTAATCCTGATGCAGTAATTCGACTTGTAATGGCAGCGTGTAGGTCTCGCCGCGAATCGATCCCGATACCACCGAGACCGCACCAAACTCGCCAATGGCACGGGCGTTGGTCAGCACCAGCCCGTACAACAGCGCCCAGCGGATATTTGGCAGGGTGACACGCCAGAACATTTTCCAGCCTGAGGCACCCAGCAGCACCGCTGCTTCATCTTCATTGCTGCCCTGGCTCAGCATCACCGGCACCAGCTCGCGCACCACAAACGGACAGGTAACGAAGATGGTGACCATCGCCATGCCTGGCCAGGAGAACATCAGCTGGATGTTATGCGCATCCAGCCAGCCGCCTGCCGGGCCATTCACGCCCCAGAACAGCAGATACATCAGCCCTGCCACCACCGGCGACACGGCAAAAGGAATATCGAACAGGGTCAGCAGCAGCTGACGGCCCGGGAACTCAAAACGCGTCACCAGCCAGGCCAGCAGCGTACCGAACACCAGGTTCACCGGCACGGTAATCAACGCCATCAGCACCGTCAGCCATATGGAGTGGAGCATATCGCCATCTTTCAGGTTGCTGAACATCGCCACAACACCGTTCTCTAAAGCGCTGGCGAAAATGGCGATCATTGGCACCACCAGCAGCCCGATGGAGATCGCTATCCCCAGGGCAATCAGCACCCATTTTCCCCAGTTGACGCGGCTGCGTCCGACACCGTTCAAAGTGGTTACATCAGCCATTAGTGACCTCCAATACGACGGCCAAAGCGGCTCTGTAGGGTGTTAATCGCAAACAGTAACAGCAGGGAAGCCGCTAAAATCACCGAGGCGATGGCACTGGCGGCGGGATAATCAAACTCCTGCAATTTCACAAAAATCATCAGCGAGGTCACTTCCGTTTTCCAGGCGATATTACCGGCAATGAAAATTACCGCGCCAAACTCGCCCAGACTACGGGTAAACGACAGTGCCGTGCCTGCCAGCAGAGCCGGAGCCACCTCTGGCAGCACCACGCGACGGAAACTCTGCCACGGGCTGGCCCCCAGGGTTTTAGCCGCTTCTTCATATTCCGGCCCCAGCTCTTCAAGGACCGGCTGCACGGTGCGCACTACAAACGGAATGCTGGTAAACGCCATGGCAACAGCAATGCCGAGCCAGGTGTAAGACACTTTGATATCAAACTGCGCCAGCCACTGACCATACCAGCCGTTGACTGAGAACAGACCAGCCAGCGTCAGGCCCGCTACGGCGGTCGGCAAAGCAAACGGCAGATCCATCAGTCCGTCTAACAGGGTGCGTCCGGGGAAACGGTAACGGGTCAGGATCCACGCCATCAGCATGCCAAAAACGGCATTAAACAGAGAGGCCACACCGGCTGAAATCAGCGTCACTTTATAGGCTGCCATCACCTGAGGGTTAGTCACCACTTCCCAGTACTGGCCCAGCGTCATCTGCGAGAGTTGCATCAGCAACGCACTGATCGGCAACAACAGGATCAGGCAGGTGAAAAACAGGCTGCTACCAAGACTGATACCAAAGCCGGGGAGCACGCGCTTACTTTTAGTGGCAAACATTACTGATGTCCTGCTGCTAACAATTTATCCAGCTCGCCACCGCTGGCAAACTGGGTTTTCATCACCTGCTCCCAGCCGCCAAAGGCATCTTCAACCCGGAACAGCTCGGTGGAAGGGAAACGGTCTTTCTGCTGCACCATCAGCTCAGGATTGTTCACCCGGTAGTAATACTGAGTAATAATTTTCTGCGCCTGTGGCGTATAGAGGTAATTCAGATAGGCTTTAGCCGCTTTTTCGGTGTCATTGGCCTGCACACTTTTGTCCACCCAGGTCACCGGAAATTCAGCCAGAATATTGGTTTTTGGCACCACAACTTCGTAGCCGTCTTTAGGGTACTGATTACGGATGTTATTCACTTCAGATTCAAAGCTGATCAGCACGTCGCCCAGCCCACGCTCCACAAACGTGGTGGTGGCACCCCGCCCGCCGGTATCAAATACTTCGACGTTTTTCAGGAACTGAGTCATAAACTTTTCGGTTTTAGCCCGATCCTTGCCGTCCGCTTTATCCGCAGCGCCCCAGGCAGCCAGGTAGGTATAACGGCCATTGCCAGAGGTTTTCGGGTTAGGGAACACCAGCTTCACATCACTTCTGACCAGATCGCTCCAGTCGTGAATGTTCTTTGGATTACCCTTACGCACCAGGAAGCCCATAGTGGAATAGAATGGCGAGCTGTTATTGGGCAGTCGTTTTTGCCAGTCAGCCGGGATCAGATTGCCGCGATCGTGCAGAATCTGCACGTCAGTCACCTGGTTATAAGTCACCACATCGGCTTTCAGACCCTGCAAGATGGCCAGCGCCTGCTTTGAAGAACCGGCATGCGACTGCTTAATGGTCAGCTTGTCGCCGTTGTTCTGCTCTGCCCACTGTTTCTCAAAAGGCGGATTCAGGGCGACAAACAGCTCGCGAGACACGTCGTAGGAGCTGTTCAGTAGCCCGGTAGCCTGGGCTGACCCGGCTACCAGCAACGAGAAAGCGGCACCGCTGATTATTTTTTTTACTGTCGGTAACGTCATTTTGCACCCTGGATACAGCCCGGCTCGCGCCCTGAATTGTTCCCAGTTTATTTATAACCACACTAAAAGCAGTAACGGTTTTATATACCGTTTGGTGCTTTGGAAGTTTAAAACGCTATAAGCGAATGGAATTGTTTATGCAGAAGGTGGGAAAGAGGACAGGCTGAGGTAGCCGCCCCAGATAAAAACAGTACCACACTGTTGTCAGGGCTCGGTAAATCAGGCCCGGATACGTATCTTTCAGGGATAAGGGTCTGCCCGCTGGCAGGAACAGCGGGCACTCTTTAGCATCCCAACGCCATTAAATCGGCTGGCCCGATGAAGCGTCAGTAAAGCGCTTCACCATACTTCTCCCGGTGCTCTTTAGGCGTCATATCGTAGTCTTTGCGAAACACCGAATAGAAATATTGGATCGAAGGATAGCCACACATCTGCGAAATTTCATTGACCGACAAAGAGCTGGAAATCAGTAAATTGCTGGCTCTCTCCAGCTTCTCGCTGTGAATTGCGTTATGGATGGTCTGCCCGGTTTCATCTTTAAAGCGCTTCTCAAGATTTGAACGTGACATCCCCACCGCCTCGAGAACCTGCTCGACCTTGATGCCGCGACAGGCATGATGCCGGATGTAATGCATAGCCTGAATCACTGAAGGATCACGCAGTGAACGAAAATCTGTTGAGCGCCGGGCCACCACTTTCACCGGTGGCACCAGGATACGTTGCAGAGGCATAACCCGCTGATCCAGCACCTGATGCAGTAATTTTGCTGCACGGTATCCCATTTGCCGGGTGCCCTGTGCCACGGAAGATAGGGCTACCCGTGATAAGTAGCGCGTTAACTCTTCATTATCAATGCCAATGATGCTGAGCTTATCCGGCACCGCAATGTCCAGATGCTCACAGACCTGCAAAAGATGGCGGGCGCGGGCGTCGGTGACGGCGATAATCCCGGTCTGATGCGGCAGCGTCTGCACCCAGTCTGCCAGACGGTTCTGCGCGTACTGCCAGTTTTCCGGCGCCGTCTCCAGCCCCTGATAGACCACGCCCTGATACTGCTCTGCCGACACCAGTTGCCGGAAAGCCTGTTCACGCTCCTGCGCCCAGCGTTTTCCTCCTTCCGGTGGCAGACCATAAAAGGCAAAGCGGTTCAGCCCTTTTTCCTTGAGGTGCAAAAAGGCCGCTTCAACCAGCGCATGGTTATCGGTGGCAATGTAATGCACCCCAGGATAATCATGACTGTTGAGGTAAGAGCCGCCGACGCCCACTATCGGCACCGTGACGTGACTCAGTGATTGTTCAATTTCACCGTCATCGAAATCAGCAATAACGCCGTCGCCCAGTGAATTTTTAATGTTATCAATCCGGCAGCGGAAATCGTCCTCAATAAAAATATCCCAGTCACACTGCGAGGCCTGGAGGTATTCCCCCACCCCTTCCACCACCTGACGGTCATAAACTTTGTTGGCATTGAACAACAACGTGATGCGGTAACGTTTGCCGGACATAGAGGATCCCCTGAAATGACACTGCTCTCCTGATAGCACAGCCGTCAGGAGAGCAGGAAAAATAGAGCTGATTCTGTGATATGGCGCTTAACCTGCTGAGATACCGGGCCTGCTTCGTGTGTTACGCCCCGGCCGCTGCGCCTGAAAATCGCCAGCCTTCGCCTCCGTTAAGCCTCAGCCTTTGCGGTCTTCACGCCTCAGCTTCTGCGTCTGGTTGCCGAGTCCATCCATACTGCCAGCAGCAGGATCCCGCCCTTAACGATGTATTGCCAGAAAGTGGGCACATCCAGCATGCTCATGCCGTTATCCAGCGAAGCCATGATAAAGGCTCCCATTACCGCCCCCGCTACCCGGCCTGTTCCGCCCGCAAGGCTGGTACCGCCAATAACACAAGCGGCAATAGCATCCAGCTCAGCAATATTGCCCGCAGAAGGGGATCCTGCGCCTAATCTTGAACTGAGGATCAAACCCGCAATCGCCACCATCAGGCCGTTGATGGCAAATACTGCCAGCTTAGTCCGCTCCACGTTTACGCCAGAGAGGCGTGCCGCATCGATGTTGCCGCCGATGGCGTAAATGCGCCGGCCAAAAGCGGTGCGGGAAGCCATAAAAATACCGGCAAGCATCAGCGCCGTCAGCACCAGCACCGGCGTTGGCACACCACGATAATCGTTCAGCAGGTATACCGCCCCCAGCACCAGCACCGCCGTGATGCTTTGCCGCACCACATCACCGCCAGCCCTGGCCACCGGCAGGCCCAGCTCCGCACGACGGGCACGGCGCTTCCATTGCCAGCCAATAAATACCATCAGCCCCACAGCCCCCAGGGTAAATCCGGCGCTGCCAGGCAGGTAACTTTGCCCGATCAGCGACATTGAGCTGCTGGTGGGCGCCACGGTGGTGCCATTAGTGATGCCAATTAAAATGCCACGAAAGGCCAGCATGCCTGCCAGGGTAACAATAAACGAAGGCACCTTGCGATAGGCAACCCACCATCCGTTCCAGGCCCCCAACAGCAGACCGCCCAGCAGGGTAACCACAATAGTCAGAGGCAAAGGCCAGCCAAGCCAGACATCAAAAATTGCCGCTGCGCCGCCCAGCAGCCCCATCATTGAGCCCACCGAGAGATCGATCTCCGCAGAGATAATGACAAACACCATACCCACGGCCAGAATGCCGGTGATGGAAGTCTGCCTCAGCAGGTTGGAGATATTGCGTGGGCTGAGGTAAGCCCCTTCGGTACTGAAGGTGAAAAAGAGCATGATCACCAGGATGGCAGCAAGCATCACCAGCATTTGCAGGTTGAATGATTCGCCAGAAAACCGCTTCTTAACAGGCCCGGGCGGGGATAAACTTATTTCAGACTGCGAGTTTTTAAGCATGGGTTTCACTCCTTAACGCCGCTTCCATTATCTGTTCCTGAGTCAGGTTCTTGTTCACCAGATCGGCCTTGATCCGCCCTTCATGCATCACCAGCACCCGATCGCTGAGCCCTAACACTTCGGGCAGTTCAGAGGAGACCACAATCACGGCAATTCCCTGCTGAACCAGCTGATTGATCAGCCTGTAAATTTCCTGTTTCGCGCCAATATCAATGCCACGGGTAGGTTCATCCAGAATCAGGATTTGTGGGTTCAGCAGCAGGCAGCGGGCCAGGATAGCTTTTTGCTGATTGCCGCCGCTGAGGCGACCAATAGCCAGAGAAGGTGAAGAAGTTTTCACTTTTAACCTGGCCAGCGCCTGCCGGATGCCTGACTGTTCCCCTGCTTCATCTAACAGGCTTAAGGGCCCGGCGTAGTTATCGAGTGACGCCAGCGTAATATTGGCTCCCACACTCATTACCGGCACGATGCCATCACGTTTGCGATCTTCTGGCACCATCGCCAGCCCATGAGTCATGGCGTCACGGCAGTGTCTGAACGTTACCTCCTTGTTATTCAGCATCAGGCGTCCCTGCCAGCGTCCGGGATAGACGCCAAAAATACACTGCATGGTTTCCGTTCTTCCCGATCCTACCAGCCCGGCCACACCGAGGATTTCCCCCTTTCGTAAGGTAAATGAGACATCGTCTACCCGGCGGATATGCCGGTTAACCGGATGCCAGGCGGTAAGATTTTCTACCTGAAGAAGGACTTCGCCGGGCTGATGGGGGGCATTCGGGTAAAGCTCAGTCAGCTCCCGCCCCACCATCATGGCGATAATATCTTCTTCGCTGACCTCTTCTGCGGCACGCGTGGCGATATGCTGTCCATCGCGGATCACACAGATCAAATCGGATATTGCTTTCACTTCATTGAGCTTGTGCGAAATATAGATGCAGGCAATACCGTGATCGCGAAGATCGGCGATGATCTCCAGCAAGGTTCCTGTCTCACTTTCGGTCAGCGAAGCCGTGGGTTCATCCAGCACCAGCAGGCGCACCTGTTTGTTCAGCGCCTTGGCGATTTCAACCAGCTGCTGCTGACCCAGCCCCAGCTCGCCAACAGGCGTATTGGGATCGACATTCAACCTGACCTGCGCCAGCATGGTCTGGCAGCGCAGATACATCGCCTCATAGTCCAGCAGGCCAAAACGTTGCCATTCATTGCCCAGAAACAGGTTTTCCAGCACGGTCATTTGTTTCACCAGCGCCAGCTCCTGATGAATAATGGCAATGCCTTTTTGTTCGGTATCGCGGATAGTTCTGGCGGTAATAAGATCGCCCGAAAAATAGATTTCACCCTGATAAGTGCCGTGTGGATAAATGCCGCAAAGCACTTTCATCAGCGTTGATTTTCCTGAGCCATTTTCGCCACACAGTGAGACAACCTGCCCCGCTTCCAGGGACAGGCTGATATTATCCACCGCAGTGACCGAGCCAAATAGCTTGGTGATATTTCGCATTTCCAACAGGCTGGGCATCGTTAACTCCGGGCGATTAATTAATCTCGCTTTTTTTATGGAAACCATCAGCCACAATGGTGCTGTCGATATTCGCTTTATCGACCTGAACGGGTGTTAACAGCCATGATTTAACGTCTTTAGTGCCATTATTTAATGTGGCATTGGATTCAGGCTGTTGATCCGAGCCTAACTGCACGGCAATTTTTGCCGCTTCGTCGGCCAGTTTAGTAATGGGTTTGTAGACGGTCATGGTTTGCGTGCCTGCGTTGATACGCTTCACGGCCGCCAGATCCGCATCCTGGCCGGATATAGCCACTTTTCCGGCCAGGCCCTGAGCCGCTAATGCCTGAATTGCCCCACCGGCGGTGGCATCATTGGAGGCGACAACGGCATCAATGTGGTTGTTATTGGCTGTCAGCGCGTTCTCCATGATTTTCAGGGCGTTTTCTGGCAGCCAGCCGTCCGCCCATTGATCGCCAACCACTTTAATTTTGCCCTCTTTAATCAGAGGATTAAGGACTTTCATCTGCCCGGCCCGGAACAATTTTGCGTTGTTATCTACCGGCGAGCCCCCCATCAGGAAGTAGTTGCCCTGAGGCACCCGCTGCACCAGGCTTTCGGCCTGCATTTCGCCCACTTTTTCGTTATCGAATGAGATATAAAAATCGATATCGGCGTTATTGATCATACGATCGTAAGCCAGCACTTTAATCCCTTCGCGCTTTGCTTCCGCGATGACGTTACTTAACACCTCACCGTTGTAAGGGATGATCACCAGCACATCCACGCCCCGATTGATCATATTTTCGATCTGGGCCATCTGGGTTTCTTCGTTGCCGTTGGCAGACTGCACAAAGACATCGGCACCGAGCTCTTTGGCTTTTTTGACGAAAATATCGCGATCTTTTTGCCAGCGCTCCAGACGCAGATCGTCGATAGCCATGCCGATTTTGATTTCTTTACTGAAGCCGCTGTGGCTGGTCAGCATTAACAGCGCGCAGGCAGTGAGAAAGAGTGGCTTTAATTTCATTTTATATCCCTTTTTCATTAAACATTCAGTGGCAATATAAATAGCGAAACGTCCGGCGAATTGTTGTCAATTATTCAGGGTACGGCAATTACAGAATTTAACCGATTCATTACGTTTTTTTGTTTAATTTTGATTTTATGACCGCGATCATGCTTTCCATTTGCAACATCATTTGCGGAAATATTAAATGCGCTATGCATTCAGACTTTTCGCGGGTTAATAATGAGATCCCGCGCACAAATAATAATTCTCTGAGTTTGAGTGTGAAATAACGTAATTGAGCCTTGCTTTCCAAAATTTGAAAATAGGGGGTATCCCGACAATCGGGCCAGCTATTAAGGAGTCGACAATGCAACCCTATTTTGATCAGCTTGAGCAAGTTCGTTATGAAGGGACCGGCAGTAAAAACCCGCTGGCGTTTCGCCATTACAATCCTGATGAAATCATCCTTGGCAAACGCATGGAGGAGCATCTGCGGTTCGCCGCCTGCTACTGGCACACCTTCTGCTGGACCGGGGCGGATATGTTTGGCGTGGGGGCTTTTGAACGCCCCTGGCAACAGGCGGGAGACGAACTGGCGCTGGCCAAACGCAAAGCGGATGTTGCGTTCGAATTTTTCCAGAAACTGAATGTACCCTACTACTGCTTCCACGATGTGGATGTGTCGCCGGAAGGGGCCTCACTCAAAGAGTACCTGAATAATTTCGCGGTAATGAGCGATGTGCTGGCGGAGAAACAGCAGACCACGGGCGTAAAACTCTTGTGGGGCACCGCAAACTGCTTCACCCATCCACGTTATGGCGCAGGCGCCGCCACAAGTCCGGATCCTGAGGTCTTTAGCTGGGCTGCTACTCAGGTCTTTACCGCCATGAACGCCACGCAAAAACTGGGGGGTGAGAACTATGTCCTGTGGGGCGGCCGCGAAGGGTATGAAACCCTGCTCAATACCGATTTACGTCAGGAACGCGAGCAAATTGGCCGGTTTATGCAGATGGTAGTGGAACACAAACATAAAATTGGTTTTCAGGGCTCGCTGCTGATCGAACCTAAACCGCAGGAACCCACCAAGCACCAGTATGATTATGATGTAGCCACCGTTTATGGCTTCCTGAAACAGTTTGGTCTGGAAAAAGAGATCAAAGTGAATATTGAAGCCAACCACGCCACCCTGGGCGGCCACTCTTTCCACCATGAAATTGCCACCGCGATTGCCCTGGGCATCTTCGGTTCGGTGGATGCTAACCGGGGCGATCCACAACTGGGTTGGGATACCGATCAGTTCCCTAACAGCGTGGAAGAGAATGCTTTAGTGATGTTTGAGATCCTTAAGGCGGGCGGTTTCACTACCGGCGGTCTGAACTTTGATGCCAAAGTACGGCGTCAGAGCACCGATAAATACGATCTCTTCTATGGTCATATCGGCGGCATGGATACGATGGCGCTGGCGCTGAAAGTGGCAGCAAAGATGCTGGAACAGGGCGAAATGCAGCAGTCGGTAGCGCAGCGCTATGCCGACTGGAACAGCGAGTTTGGCCAGCAGATCCTGCAGGGCAAGCTGTCACTGGAAGCGCTGGCAAACTATGCTCAGCAGCATAACCTGGCGCCGGTTCATCAAAGCGGGCATCAGGAGAAACTGGAAAATCTGGTGAATCGCTATTTATTTGGCTAAACGCCCCGGGCGGCCGGAAGCTTGCCGCCTGGCTGGTGATCCCTCCGCACAAGAGAAAGGAAAAGCGCCTATGTATATCGGCATTGATCTGGGGACTTCCGGGGTAAAAGTCGTTTTGCTGAGTGAAAACGGGCATCCCGTTGCCAGTCACAGTGAACCGCTTACCCTGTCCCGCCCTCATCCACTATGGTCTGAGCAATCGCCGTTTGAGTGGTGGCAGGCCACCGATAAAGCCCTGCTGGCGCTGGCTGAAAAACAGAGCCTGAAGGAGGTCAGGGCAATGGGCCTGACTGGACAGATGCATGGCGCAACGCTGCTGGACAGCCAACAGAAGGTTTTACGCCCGGCCATTCTGTGGAACGACGGTCGCAGCGCAGAGCAATGCCGCACTCTGGAAGAGAACGTGCCGGATTCCCGTGCCATCACCGGTAACGTGATGATGCCTGGATTCACTGCCCCCAAACTGCTGTGGGTGAAGCAGCATGAGCCCGACATTTTCAGCCAGATCGACAAGGTGCTGCTGCCGAAAGATTACCTGCGCTGGTGTCTGACCGGCGAGTTTGCCAGTGATATGTCGGATGCAGCAGGCACGATGTGGCTGGATGTGGGACGGCGTGACTGGAGCGATACACTGCTTGCGGCCTGTGGCCTGGGCCGCAGCCAGATGCCAACACTGTTTGAGGGCAATCAGATTACCGGCAGCCTCAAGCCGTCGCTGGCGCAGCGTTGGGGATTGCCGGAAAATGTGGCCGTGGTGGCGGGTGGAGGCGATAACGCCGCAGGGGCTGTCGGCGTCGGGCTTTATCAGACCGGTCAGGCGATGCTGTCGCTGGGCACTTCAGGCGTTTACTTCGCGGTTAGTGACGGTTTCCACAGCAATACAGAAAGTGCCGTTCACAGTTTCTGCCACGCCTTACCGCAAAGCTGGCATGTGATGTCGGTGATACTCAGCGCTGCATCCTGTCTGGAGTGGGCCTGCAAACTGACGAATATGGCCGATGTGCCAGACCTGTTACGCCAGGCAGAACAGGCTACACCGGCAGAGAGCCCGGTGCTGTTCCTGCCCTATCTTTCCGGTGAACGCACACCGCACAACAATCCTCATGCCAAAGGGGTATTTTTCGGGCTTAACCACCAGCATGACGCCGGACATCTTGCTCAGGCGGTGCTTGAAGGGGTAGGTTTTGCTCTGGCTGACGGCATGGATGCGCTGCATGCCAGCGGCGTAAAACCGCAAAGCATCATCCTGATTGGCGGTGGCGCAAGGAGCGCTTACTGGCGGCAAATGTTGGCGGATATCAGTGGGCAAACGCTTGAGTACCGCACGGGAGGAGATGTGGGTCCAGCATTAGGGGCTGCCAGACTGGCACAGATTGCCCTCAATCCTGAAAAGCCGTTAAGCGAACTGTTACCCGAATTGCCGCTGGAGCAACGGCACCTTCCCAACGAGCAACGCCATCAGGATTATGCCGCAGGCAGAGTAAAGTTCCGGCAACTTTATCAGGCCCTGAAGCCTTTGATGTCTGATGAGTAACCGGATTGTGTCGCCAGCCTGAAAAATCAGGCCTCAGGACCAGCCTGCTGTGATGGCAGGCATTATTCAGGCGCAGATGTTGCGAAGTTGCCTGAGTGAGGCGCGTAGAAATAGCCAGCCTGACGGGTTTGGCAAAGCGCAGCATGGCATCAAACTTGTTTTCCAACTCGCTAAACATGCTCAGCAGCTCTTGACATCATGGCGGAAAAAGTGAATGTGGATCAGCACATCGTGCTGGATGCAGAAAGAGTTCACTCAACATTTCCAGATGTTTTTTACCTCCTGAAAAACTCAATTCATATCATTTTTCATATACTAATGGACGTAAATTAGGTAATCCGCAGCTAACCTGTAAGATAGAGGTTACTGATTTTTTGATTTGCCTGACAACTAAAGGTTGTTGGCTGAATATAAGGAAAAATAATGCCATTGATATTTGGTGAGTTATCTGGCGCTCCATCGTGGGTACCTGCTGTATTGCTCGTCACTCTTTCACTCGCACTGGGTTTTCTGACGCGATTTATCATTATCAGATTTATCCGCTACTGGCAGAGTCGTGACAGAAAGCTGTTCAAATCCCTTGAAAAGCACCTTCGTGGATCAATGTTTCTTTTTATCCCCTTAATGTTTATGAGTTTAGGGGTTAATTATGTCAATGTTCAACCTGAATCCCTTGAGTTTATTACAACAACTATTAATGTATTTATTATATTATCAATCTGCTCGATTTTAATTCGATTGACTAATGTTGTCCAGGATATGCTTTTTATACGCTATGACATTAATCTCTCCAATAATTTGCGTGCCCGCAAAATTCGCACTCAGATCATGTATGTAAAAAAAGTCGCTATCGTAGTACTTGTGACATTCTGCCTTTCTCTGATCCTTCTGAGTTTCCCTGGTGTCCGAAAATTCGGTACGACTATCCTGGCAGGTGCCGGTGTTGCCGGAATAATAATTGGATTTGCTCTACAGAAGTCGCTTGTCAACTTGTTTGCCGGCATTCAGATAGCCTTTACGCAACCGATAAAAATTGATGATGCTGTCGTCGTTGAAAAGGAATGGGGCTGGATTGAGGAGATAAACCTGACTTATGTTGTGGTGCGTATCTGGGACCTGCGCAGGCTGGTCTTGCCTATTACTTACTTTACAGAAAATCCGTTCCAAAACTGGACGCGTAATAATGCGCAAATTTTAGGTTCTGTTTTTCTTTACCTTGATTATTCCATGCCATTAGATCCTCTGCGTGAGCATTTTGAAAAAGTCCTCAGTGAAACAAAACTCTGGGATCAACAAACCCAGGTACTTCAGGTTACCGATACCACTGAAAAAACCATGACTATCAGATTACTGATGACGGCACAGAATTCCCCTATTGCATGGGATTTGCGCTGTCACGTGCGGGAAAAAATGATTGAGTTTATTCAGAAAAATTATCCTCAGTGCCTTCCTCACGTAAGAGCTACGCTTACCGATACCGGTTCTGAAAGTCCGGAAGTTAAGTAATTAAACATTCTACAGGAAGCACACCGCCCCGGCGTTTCGTTATCTGAAAAACGAAATGCCGTTCGTTCCGGGTGGATACGTCTGGCCATGCACGAAATCCTGGGGAGCTTAACCGAACGAAATCACCCAGTAAGTTCAAACGTATCGCAACGTGGCAATGTCGATTTCAAACTGGCTCTGCTTTAAGGATTCTGATATGACGACCTTTCATCAACTTACGGCTACCAGCCTGGATGGCCAGCTTATCTCTATGGCCGACTACGCTGGCAAGCTGGTTCTGGTGGTTAATACCGCCAGCCATTGTGGTTTCACGCCACAATACGCAGGCCTTGAAGCGCTCTACAAAAAGTACAGCGCCCGGGGTCTGGTGGTGTTGGGTTTCCCGTGCAACCAGTTTGGTAAGCAGGAACCCGGCGGCGCCGACGAAATCGCGCGAACCTGTCACATCAACTACGGTGTGAGCTTCCCGATGTTCGGAAAAGTGGAGGTCAACGGAACCGCAGCGCACCCGGTGTTTCGTTATCTGAAACACGAATTGCCGGGTGCGCTGGGTGGGCGGATCAAATGGAACTTCACTAAGTTCCTGATCGGACGCGACGGCAAACCGCTCAAACGTTTTGCACCGATTTCCACCCCGGAGAAAATGGAAGCCGCAATTCTTGCTGCACTTGAAAACTAATTTTCCTGTAATCCAAAACCTTCATTTTTAGAGAACTGACGAAAAACTAATTTCAGTTATCCCTGTCAGTGTCACTAAGTTGATGCACTATTGGCTTTGTACATATACGTCGTGGCATCTAACTTATTTTCAATCGACCGGGCGTAAAACGGAATAGATCCCGCTATCTGCCAGCCCAGAGAGAGATACAGGTCGCTGGCAACGTCGCCGCTCCTGGTATCAAGCACGAGTAAGGCGATCCCCTTTTTCCAGGCCGTTTGTTCAGCCTGATTCATTAATTGCCTGGCAATACCCTGACGGCGCGCCTGTGGGTGGACAAGTAATTTAGAAATCTCAGCACGATGGCGACCATTAGGTATGCCGCAATAATTAATCATAATGGTTGCAACCAAAACACCACGATCGCGAGCTATGAGCAAATCACTATCCTGACTGGCAAGACTGTGGATTTTATCTTTCCAGAAGTTATCAATCGCCAGACGATCGGCAGGGTCGGTAAAACCTACGCTTGCGCCATCCTGGACACACGCCTGTAATACGTTACCTAAATCGGGAAGGAGTTGACGGGCCTGTGTCGCGCTGAGATGTTCATATTCAATCATGATTTACATACCACCAAAATATAATGGGAGCCCAGGCTCTAAAGAGGCCGCCAGAACGGCGGCCTGAAAACTATTATTTACGCCAGATGATCTTGCTCAGAGTCCATTTTTTCAGCGTTTCGTCGGAAGGCAGCAGACCTTCGGGGCCGTGCCAGTCGCCGCTGAAGACGTAGCTGATATGCTGGCTTCCCGGTGCCTTGCACTCCACGCCCTCGCTGTCGCTGCCGGTGGCTTTCTGACAGGCACCAAATGCTTTGCTGTAGAGATCGCTGAACGGCGTGCCCAGTTTGACACCGTTTGCTGCGGGAATTTCGCTGTCCATGACGTCAATGCGATCCACGGTGGTCTGCCCGGTGACTTCCACTTTAACCTGCTTATCCTTCACCGCCTGGAAGAAGGTCACCACGCCGCCGTTCTCGCTTCGCATCCCTTTTCGCACCTGATAGTCACCCTTCAGGGCATCATCAATGGCGCTTTCGTTCATGGCCGTGCCGTTGTTCAACTCTCCCACGCCCTGTTCAGACACGGTCAGGGAGGAACCAAACCAGTGCCACGGCGAGAGGCTGGACCAGGAATAAGTCAGCGGATTCCACCAGGTGGCTCCACTGCTGGCTTCTGTTGAGGGGCCGGAACTGGCACAGCCGGTCAGCAGTAAAGCGACGGCAATCAGTGCCGGGCGAACAGATTTCATTGCAACTCCTGATTAACTAAAGACAACCAGACAGATTGGAGTGCCAATCCGCGAAAAAGTTTTATCCGGCGTTGCGGGCAGGATCAAAACAGGCCCGCAGGCGGCGACTTAAGCCCAGCCAGCCCAGCGCCAGCAGGTCGAAACCGGTAAACAGGATCGCTACCGGGGAAGCCTGGTCGTCGCCCTGCCACAGGGTAAATGTCTGCAACAGCAGCATGGCCACCAGCATCAGCATCAAAACCCAGCGCCACGCCTGCCACAACCGGGGAAGGCGCTGGCGATAGCCGGTCAGCAGAAAGCCCAGCGCCGCAGGAACCCCCAGCCCCAGGCCAATCCAGAAAGCCTGAGTATCGGGGTAGAACAACTCCAGCAGCGAGGTTCCCTGCTGCCGCGACGCCCCGGCCATGACAAACAGCACCCAGGTCCGGGCCTGCAACAGCAAAACAGCCCAGAAGCACAGCGGTAATTTCAGCTGGCCTTTGGCGTCGTAATCATCAGGGGAAAATATCAGATTCATCACATCACTGGCGGGAGCGATGGGCGGCACAGCGCCACCCAATTTATTAATATTCGCGATCTTCGATCAGGCGTTTACCCAACAAGGCACTGTCCTGCATTTCATAATCGAGCTTTTCATAAAAGCCGAGTACCGCATAATTCTCTTCACGCACCATCACATTAATTTTAGGACAGCCGCGTGCAATAAGTTTTTTCTCCAGGCGGTTGATCAGCGCGTTAGCGAATCCGCGTCCCTGATAATCAGGATGCACGCCCAGATAATAAGCCGATCCACGGTGCCCATCGTAGCCGCCCATCAGGGTGCCAACAATTTCTCCGCCCACTACCGCGACCAGAAACAGGTCCGGGTCATGATTCAGCTTACGTTCAATATCCATTTCCGGATCGTTCCAGGGGCGTAACAAATCGCAACGCTCCCATAAGGTGATCACTTCTTCAAAATCGGTCTGGCTAAAAACGCGAATTTCCACGGCGTTGCCCCTGATGTTAACCACAATTTGCTGATTATCACGCTTTCTTTCGCCGGTGCAAGCTTCATCAGGGATTAAACTGGAAAAAACAGTACGATACCCTGTTAGCCTGCTGAAATAAAAAGTAAGACGTTGAAATAGTTCCCTCCTCGCACTGCCCCCGTTGTTACGATATAACACTAAGCACTTTGTGCCCTGAGGAGGATTTGATGAAAAAGTTTGGCCGCATGACCCCGTTAACAACCCGCCGCCAGCTACTGCTTTCTGGTCTGGCGCTGGCGTTTCTGGCCAGTAAACCCGTGCGGGCTAAACAGGAGCAGGCCACGCCGGAGATCGCCTCCCTGCGCAAAAAAGCCATGACGCCACCCCAACCTTCGTCCGGCGGTAAAAAAATCGTGATGATCGATCCCGGTCACGGTGGGATTGATTCCGGCGCGGTCGGCGAAGAGGGCTCAGAGGAGAAGCATGTAGTGCTGGAAATTGCCGGCCATATTCGCGATATGCTCAGTGAACATCCGCATATTGAGGCGCGACTGACGCGCGAGACGGATCACTTTATTCCGCTGGGCGAGCGGGTTGAGATTGCCCATCAGCACGGTGCCAGCCTGTTTATGTCGATTCATGCTGACGGCTTCACCAGCCCGGATGCCAACGGCGCATCGGTATTTGCGCTCTCAAATCGTGGGGCAAGCAGCAGCATGGCGCGATATCTTTCTCAACGCGAAAACGCCGCTGATGATGTGGGCGGCGTGAAAGCCGCGCAGAAAGATCACTATCTGCAACAGGTGCTGTTCGATCTGGTGCAGACCGATACCATCAAAAACAGCCTGACGCTGGGCAAGCATCTCCTGAGCCAGATCCGCCCTGTTCATCACCTGCACAGCCAGCATACGGAACAGGCGGCGTTCGCCGTGCTGAAATCCCCTTCTATTCCCTCCGTGCTGGTGGAAACCTCCTTTATTACCAATCCATCGGAAGAGCGTTTGCTGGGTACCACCGCCTTCAGAAAGAAGATTGCCACCGCCATTGTGGGCGGCGTGGTCAGCTACTTTGACGAGTTCGATGCCAATAACCGGCGCAACAGCTGATTTTTGGCGTATACTCCGCGCGTCATTTTTCGTCAGTAAGGTAAGCCATGAACGCACCCGACCTCGCCAAAGTGAAGCAGTTTTTGCTCACCCTGCAGGACTCCATTTGCCAGCAGTTAGCCCAGGCTGACGGCGGAGCAAGCTTTGAAGAAGACAGCTGGACCCGCGAAGGCGGTGGGGGTGGCCGTAGTCGCGTACTGCGTAAAGGCGCTATTTTTGAGCAGGCCGGGGTTAACTTCTCCCATGTTCATGGCGATATGATGCCTGCCTCCGCCACCGCGCACCGGCCGGAACTGGCGGGCCGCAGCTTTGAGGCGATGGGCGTTTCGCTGGTGATCCACCCGGAAAACCCTTATCTGCCGACCAGTCATGCCAACGTGCGCTTTTTTATCGCTGAAAAACCGGGTGCCGATCCCGTATGGTGGTTTGGCGGTGGGTTTGATATGACCCCCTACTACGGCTTTGCCGAAGATGCGGTGCACTGGCACCAGACCGCTTCAGACCTCTGTCAGCCCTTTGGCGAAGAGGTTTATCCGCGCTATAAAAAATGGTGCGACGACTACTTCTTTATCAAACACCGTAACGAACAGCGTGGCATCGGCGGCCTGTTTTTTGACGATCTGAATACGCCAGATTTCGACCACTGTTTCCGGTTCACCCAGGCCGTGGGGGAAGGCTTCCTGAAAGCTTATCTGCCGATCATCGAACGCCGTAAAGCCTTGCCGTGGGGCGAGCGTGAACGCGATTTCCAGCTCTATCGTCGTGGGCGTTATGTGGAATTCAATCTGGTGTGGGATCGCGGAACCCTGTTCGGGCTGCAAACCGGTGGCCGTACCGAATCCATTCTGATGTCGATGCCGCCGCTGGTGCGCTGGGAATATGATTACAGCCCGCAGCCTGGCTCGCCGGAAGCCGCACTCTATACCGATTTCCTGCCGGTCAGGGAGTGGATTTAAATCCATCCCTTCAGACGGCTAACGAACCCAAAGCGATGGGAGCCTGTGCCCTGAACAAAGCATCACGGGCCACGGATGGCCCGTGCTGAGCTGCCACGGACGGCGCTTTTTGCGTCTTTGTGAGAGGCACAGGCTCCCTGAGCCTGCACTGTGTCATTAACCTCAAGAGCAGCTCTTCATTGCCATTGCCCTTGCCAAACCGCAGAGGGTTACAGCGGTGCCGTTTGCGCCTCCACTACCGCCAGCGCCACCATATTGACGATGCGTCTGACCGAAGCAACCGGCGTCAGAACATGTACCGGCTTTGCAATGCCCATCAGTACCGGCCCCACGGTGACCCCTTCCGAACAGGAGACGCGCAGCAGGTTATAGCTGATCCTCGCAGCCTCTACATTGGGCATGATCAGGATATTGGCTGAGCCTTTCAGCGGGCTGTCAGGCATCAAATCCTGACGGATACTCTCCACCAGCGCGGCATCACCGTGCATCTCGCCGTCGATTTCCAAATCCGGCGCGCGGGCCTTCACCAGCGCCAGCGTTTCCCGCATTTTACGGGCTGCCGGGGCGTTTGAGGTGCCAAAACTGGAATGGGAAAGCAGCGCTACTTTCGGTTCAATACCAAAGCGCCGTACGGTTTCTGCAGCCATCAGCGTCAGCTCGGCCAGCTGATCCGGCGTGGGATCTTCGTTGACATAGGTATCCGCAATAAAGGTGTTGCCGCTGGGCAGCAGCAACGCATTCATCGCTCCAGCCACCTTCACATCCTCCCGGAAGCCAAACAGCTTTTCGATCACCTCGTAATGCTCTTTGTAATCGCCGATGGTGCCGCAGATTAAGGCGTCAGCCTCACCGCGATGCACCATGATTGCGCCAATCAGCGTCGGGTTGCCGATCACCGCACGCTGTGCCTGTTCAGGCGAAACGCCACGGCGCTTCATGATCTGGTAATACTCTCCCCAGTAGGCTTTAAAGCGCGGATCCGATTCATTATTGACCACCTCAAAATCTTTACCCGCCTCGATTTTCAGCCCCAGCTTTTTCAGCCGCATCTCTATTACGCTGGGGCGGCCAATCAGGATCGGCTTTGCCAGGCCCAGCGAAATCAGCTCCTGCGTGGCATGAAGCACTCGCGCCTCTTCCCCTTCAGCCATCACGATGCGTTTGGGATCTTTGCGCGCCTGCGAGAAGATCGGCTTCATAAACAGGTTGGTTTTATAGACGAATTCGGTCAGCTTTTCGCGGTAGGCATCCAGATCCTCAATGGGCCGGGTAGCCACACCGGAATCCATAGCGGCCTTAGCTACCGCTGGCGCGATCTGTACGATCAGGCGCGGATCGAAAGGTTTAGGGATCAGGTAATCGGGGCCGAAAGTGAGTTCCTGATCGCCATAGGCGGAGGCCACCACGTCACTCTGTTCCGCCAGCGCCAGCTCTGCGATGGCGTGCACCGCGGCCAGTTTCATCTCTTCATTGATCGCCGTGGCCCCCACATCCAGCGCGCCACGAAAGATAAACGGGAAGCAGAGGACATTGTTAACCTGGTTGGGGTAATCGGATCGGCCGGTACAGATAATCGCATCCGGGCGAACCTCTTTCGCCAGCGGCGGCAGAATTTCCGGTTCCGGGTTGGCAAGCGCGAGGATCAGCGGATCGCGCGCCATTTTTTTCACCATCTCCGGCTTCATCACGCCAGGCCCGGAACAGCCGAGGAAAATATCGGCACCGGCTATCACCTCATCCAGCGTCCGTTTGCCGCTGTCCTGCACCGCATAGGCGGCTTTGGTTTCGGCCATGTTCTCCTCGCGGCCCTGATAAATCACCCCTTTCGAATCGCAGACCACGATGTTGTGCTTCTGCATACCGAGCGCCACCAGCAGATTCATACAGGCGATAGCCGAAGCACCGGCCCCGGAAACCACCAGCCGGACATCAGAAATGGCTTTTTCCACCACTCTTAAACCGTTTAACACCGCCGCGGTACAGATGATTGCGGTGCCGTGCTGATCGTCGTGGAACACCGGAATGTTCATGCGTTCACGCAGCGTTTTCTCGATGTAGAAACACTCCGGTGCCTTGATGTCTTCCAGATTAATGCCGCCAAACGTCGGCTCCAGCGCCGCGATGACATTGATCAATTTGTCGGGGTCGCTCTCATCTATTTCGATATCAAACACGTCGATTCCGGCAAATTTTTTGAACAGTACGCCTTTGCCTTCCATCACTGGCTTTCCCGCCAGCGCGCCGATGTTTCCCAATCCCAGCACCGCCGTGCCGTTGGAGATCACCGCCACAAGGTTGCCTCGTGCCGTGTATTTATGGGCAGCCAGCGGATCGGCGGCAATCTCCAGACAGGGAGCAGCCACGCCTGGCGAATAGGCCAGGGCAAGATCGCGTTGGGTTGCCAGGGGTTTGGTGGGTGAAACCTGAATTTTTCCCGGGATCGGGAACTGATGAAAATCGAGCGCACTCTGCTTCAGTTGGTCGTCCATTATCAGGGTCCTTTCATTTTTCAGCGGGGTCAAACGCATCAGTATAAAAGGGGCAGAGAAGAGAAAAACTTGAAGCAAACCATAAAACAGAGAGAATAACCTCAAGAGCGCGGCGAAGATCCGCACCCTTCTCCGACGTTATTTGGTCATATTTAACAGCGTGCGGATGTTCTGTGCGGAGCTGGCAATAATATCTATTGCGCCGGTCCGGAGCGCACCGAGGATCGCCATCGCCTTGGTATTTTCTGAGGCAATGGCGATGACGCAGGGGATTTTGCGCAGCTCATCAATGCTCAGGCCAATGACCCGGTCATTCATCACCGTGTCCACATGCTGGCCCTGCGCATTAAAAAAATCATACCCGGCCACGTCGCCGGTTACGCCCTGATTCAGGCTGGCATCAATGATCTCATGAGGCGTAAACCAGCCCAGCTTCACCATGTAGCTGTTCTCATTCATATCCCCGATGCCCACCAGCGCCACATCGGCTTTACGCGCGCGATCGAGCGTCTCCTTAATGGTGCCGTTTTGCATGAAAGACTCTTTCAACGCCCGGTTCTCAACATAGGCCGGGGCATAGAGCGTTTCGCTGATGCCGCCAAACTTTCTCGCCAGGCGGCGGCTGATATGGTCAGCGTTGATCGCATCACCGGGGCGGTGAGTCCCCCCAATGCCGCTGATAAAATGGCAGTTACGCAGGGGAACATTACCGGGATGATCGGCTACTGCAGCGATGTTTCTGCCCTGCCCTACGGCCACCACGGCATTGTCTTTCAGCGTCTGCGCGAGATGCGTGGCCACCAGCGAAGCGACCTGACGTCGCTGCTCATCCTCGTCCTGATAATCCAGCGCTATCAGCGCCCGCTGCAGGGGAAAACGCGCCAGCAGTTGCTGTTCAAGACGGGTACTGAAGACCGGATGATAGCGTACGTTGATCTCAACGATGCCCTCCTCTTTGGCTCTTTTCAGCAGCCGTCCTACTTTGATACGGGAAATGCCAAACTTGCGCGCGATCTCTTCCTGGGTAATTTCATCCTGATAATAGGCGACGGCAATTTCCGTCAGCAGTTCGGTGTCCTGAGAAGGCGTACTCTTTTCCATCCGGGTTCTCTTGAGCTGGAGATAAGTCGGTGCGTGCAGGGCGGTCTGATGACCGCCGGCACGGCAATACCGGATTTATACCATTTTCCCCCAGGGTGGGCCAATGATTGCCCACCCTGGGCCGGAGGCCGGTCAAATTAACGGCGGATTTTGTCGATTTTCAGCATGCGGGCGATGACGATATCCAGCTCTTTCTCGTCGAAAATTTGCTTCCAGTCCGGCTTAACGATTTTCTCACGGCCATATTCCATAGCGATCATGCAGGCATCCGAGAAGGGGTTGGTCGCGCGGAAAGCCACGGCAAGGGCAATCTGAATATGGCCATAAAGCATCGCTTTAGCCGCTTCTTCCGGCACGCCGGAGTGTTTAACGGTTTCGTCCAGCGCTTCCTTCATAAAAGCACCGACCATACAGGCCACGGTTTCCACCAGGGTGGGTTCCAGGTAGGCCAGCTGCTTCACGGTCACCCAGTGCACTGCTTCAACCGGACCGTACATCACGCTGACGACTTTGCTCAGCTCGGCTTTCTGCTCATCGCTGCCGGTTTCATAAGAAGCGGCGATGTGCTGAACCGCAGCCACGCCACCAAAGGCATCGGCATGCTCTTCTTTGGTGTAGCGCTCAAGGAATACCGAAGGATGGCAAGGGTGAGCCACGGCATACTCAATGCCGTCGCGCAGGGCGATGAGGTTGGCGTAGGCCGCAGCCGGGTCCAGCGTTAACAGGATCGCTCCGGTTTTCATCTGTGGCACAACAATTTCAGAAACTTTACCCAGAACGATATCCGGCACGGCCAGGATCACCACGTCACTGGCTGGCACCACGGAGGCAGCGTCAGAGAGTTCACGGCCCTGCGCGGTCACCTGGGCCTGAGCCTGAGGGGCGCTTTCACAATAAAAGACCTGATAGTCACTTTTTTGCAGGTTGGCAGAGATACGCATGCCCATTTTGCCGCCTGCGCCGATAACGGTAATTGTTTTTAATTGTGTGCTCATAAATCACTCCTGAAATTGATGTTTACGTAAATAGTCGACGCTTTGTTGAGTCCACTGCTGTTCGAGCTGGCAGGTGCGTTCAGCCTCCTGCTGCCAGGGCAGCCAGTGTTCGACAATCTGGTTTATGCCTTTAAGATCAGGCTGAACCCGGTCGATCAACAGGTCATAATTGAGTAAGCCTTCCCCCATAGGTGCGCCAGCCAGCGTAAAGCCAACCCAGCCATCCTGACGGGAAAACGCGAAATCTTTGATGTGCAGATTGAGGACGCGATCCACAGTGTTTTCAATTACCTGCTCAGGCAACTCCAGCGCCGCCACGCAGTTAGCCGGATCCAGGCAAACGCCCAGTGACGGAGAGTCAAACCGGTTAATCACCGACATCATGTCAGCGCTGCGAACCTGCTCATAAGTTTCCAGGCACAGCTTAAGCTGCTGCTGTTCAAATTTTGGCAGCACCCTTTCAATCATCGATGACGCTTCATCAAGCGTCGGGCGCGAGGTGGCGCTGTTAAACATCGAACGCAGCACCGTCACTTCGAGCGCGTCTGCAAGCTCAAGATAACGCTGGAGGTGTTCTGCCATCAGGCCACGGGTACCCAGCTCCAGGCTCATACCCAACTGGTCAGCCTGCTGACGCAAGGCCTGAAGTTGTAATGAACTCCAGCCCTCAATCTGCGGATAATCGCAAATCTGGAAAACAGAAACGCCCATCTCCGCCGTGTGCTGCAGCACCTGTTGCAGGCTCATCGGCGCAGGAACCTTTTCTGACATGCGCCAGAAATAAGCGTAAGTGCTTAACCCTGTGCTCATACGGCCCCCTGCGCTTTAGCCAGTGCTGCGGCTTCATCAATGATTGCCGCCAGCGCGGAAGGCTGATGGGCAAAGCGCCCCAGGAACAGTCCGCCGACGCGGTTGCCCAGGCGGTTAAGCAGGCCGGGACCTGCGCTGCCGCCATAAATCACGCTGAAGGTGAAATTACCCAGCCCGTGAATCTGACGCAGCCCGTGACAGACTTCAGCAATGAAATCGTCCGGTGCAGAGGTCGCCGCGCCGATAGCCCACTGCGGTTCATAGGCCAGGATAATGTGGCCGGAAAGCTGTTGCTGACGAGCCACCTGCAACGAGGCATCCAGCTGCTGACGGCACAACGCAATGGCGTCCTGACTTTCGCCCTGTTCTGGCTCCCCCAGACAAAGCACCGGTGTCAGGCCGTTGCGCAGCGAAGCGGCCAGCTTGCGGGCAATCATTTCGTCGTCTTCGTGAAAATAGCGGCGGCGTTCGGCATGGCCGACTTCCGCATAGCCACAGCCCATCTCTGCCAGCAGAGTGCCGCTGACCTCTCCGGTCCATGCTCCGTTATCTTCCGGGCAAAGATCCTGCGCGCCCACCACCGCGTTAGTGTCGGCAAAAGCCTCCAGCACCCGCGGCAGCGTGGGAAACGAGGGCAGGACAAACAGCCCCACCTCGCCACTGACGATGGCCGGATGAGACCGGGCTATAGCAGCGACTTCCTTACTCCATGCCAGCGTTTGCTGATAGCTGAAATACATTTTCAGGCTAACGCCCAGCGTAATCCGCGGCTGTGTCATCAGTTTGTCTCCTGCAGGCGATTTTCAGTGGCCGGGGCCGTCTGGCGAAGCTGCTCCAGCACTTTATTAACGATCAGCGCCAGAGAGACAGCGCCCGCATCCGGGGTGCCCATGCTCTTTTCGGCCAGCGGACGGGCACGGCCCATTTTTGGCACCAGGTTAGCCGTGGCTTCAGCACTCAGCGTAGCCTGCTGTGCAGCCGCTGCCCAGGCTTCCACCAGCGAATCCCCGGCCTGCACGCGGGCGCTCAGCGTTTCACTGAATGGCACCAGCACGTCGACCATGGTTTTGTCGCCCGGTCTGGCTTTGCCAAAGTGCATGATGCCCTCTTTGGCATGCTGTACGCCGAGAGCCACGCGCTGAGCATCAGGCGCTTCACTGTCCCCCAGCGCGGTGCCGATGGCGGTTAACGCCACGCCCCATAATGCGCCCGAAGTGCCACCGGCTTTGTCAGCCCAGGCATCGGCGGCCCGGCACAGCAAGGTGCCTGCCCCAGCCTGACGCTGCTGCATTTCCAGCGCTTTTTCCTGCGCGCCTTTCACTCCGCGAGCCATGCCGATGCCGTGGTCGCCGTCACCGGCAACCGCATCAATACGGCCCAGTTCTTCTTCGTTTTCTTCAATAACCTGTGCAATGGCGTTGACTACAGCCAGCACGCAGCCTGCAGAATGTTGCGAAGCTTTAGTGGCAGCGGGAACCTCATCCACTTCCGGCACGATCAGCTCAGCCTCGCTCAGGGCTTCAGCCACGATGACGCTCCCTTTACGGAAGGCCGGCGCATTAGCCGGAGCACGCCAGAAACTTTCCAGCTCCTCATCCAGCCACATCAGGGTCAGGGAAGCTCCAGCCATGTTGAAGCTGGTAACGAATTCACCGACTTCCGGGTCCACCACTTCCAGCCCGGCCTCCTGCAGACGTTGTGCCACGCGGCGATAGACCACAAACAGCTCTTCATATTTCACCGAGCCCAGGCCGTTGAGGATCGCCGCTACCCGCTGACCGCGAGGCTGGCTAATCTCCTGCGGGCACTCTTTCAGCAGGCTTTCCACAAACAGATCGGCCAGCGCATCCGCAGGGGGAATGGCGCATTCGCTGATCCCCGGCTCGCCGTGGATGCCCATACCCAGCGCCATAGTGCCGTGCGCCACCTCAAACAGAGGATGGGTGGCTCCGGGCAGCGTACAACCGGAGAAAGCGACGCCCAGAGAACGGGTGCGATGATTGGCATGACGGGCAAGACGGACCACCTCCTCCAGCGAATATCCCGCTTCTGCCGCCGCAGAGGCCGCTTTGAACACCGCTAAATCTCCCGCAACGCCGCGGCGTTTTTCCTGTTCCGCGAGCGAAGCGCTGGAGATATCGTCGGTGACGGCCAGCACTTCACAGGGGATCCCTTCGGATTTCAGGCGCTCGCAGGCCTGACCAAAATGCAGCACATCCCCGGCATAGTTACCAAAGGCCAGCAGCACACCGCCGCCGTTTTCTGCCGCACGGGCCACGTTATAAATTTGCTGGGCAGAAGGCGAGGCAAACAGATTGCCCATCGCGGCACCGTGAGCCATCCCCTGCCCGACTAAACCGGAGAAAGCCGGGTAGTGGCCGGAGCCGCCGCCAATAACAATCGCCACGCTGCCTGGTGCGCTGCGGGTACTGCGTACCACGCCGCCCGGCACCTGACGCACTTTATCCGCGTTGGCCGCTACAAACCCTTCAATCAGTTCGCTGGCGAAGGCTGAAGGTTGGTTGAATAAATAGGTCATTGCGTGTGCTCCTTAGGAAGGCGGCCAGACTGGATTCCTGGACGTCTGGCGTTGAGTAACAGCATCAGTATTGCGGAGAGCAACATGAAGCCCCCCACCACCATCATTGAAACGGTGTAGCCTCCGGTGGCGTCTTTCAGCATGCCGGTCAGGTAGCCTGCCGAGAAGCCGGCGACGTTACCCAGCGTATTGATCAGCGCAATAGCCGCCGCGGCAGAAGCGCCGGTCAGGAACTGCGTAGGTAAAGTCCAGAAGTTAGGTAAGGCAGCAAAAATGGAGCTGGCGGTAATGGAGATCACCAGGATGGTAGCCATTGGCGAGTCCATATAAAGGGCCAGCGGCACGCTGACTGCCCCGGTCAGGGCTGGCAGCGCGATGTGCCAGGTTTTGCAGCCCCGGCGCGAGGCATCCCGTGACCAGAAGAACATCACTACGGCGGCGAAGAGGTAAGGCACACCGGTAATCAGCCCCTTCTCAATCACATTAAAGGAGGTGCCGAACTGCTGCTGGAAGCCGGCAATGATGGTAGGCAGGAAGAAGGCCAGCGCATACAGACCGTAGATGAAACCGAAATAGATCAGGCACAGCATCCAGACACGGCCATTAAACATCACGGTACGCAGGCCCGGATGCATGTTGCCCTGCTTCTGGTCGCGCTCTTTTTCCAGCTCGGTGCTGAGCCACTGTTTCTCCTCTTCGTTCAGCCATTTGGCCTCACGCGGTGAATCTGCCAGGTAGAACCAGGTGATGATGCCGACCACGATGGCTGGAATAGAGACGCCGAGGAACATAACGCGCCAGCCTGAAAGTCCAAAAAGCCCGTGCTGTTCGATCAGTGCGGCGGCCAGAGGGGCACCAAAAACGACGGTCAGCGGCTGCGCCAGGTAGAACAGCGACAGCACCTTGCTGCGATGGCGTGCCGGAACCCACATGCTCAGGAACAGGATCGCCCCGGGGAAGAAGCCGGCTTCTGCCACACCCAGCAACAGGCGCAGGGTATAAAGCCCTTCCACACTGCTGACCCAGGTAAAGAGCAGCGAGACAATGCCCCAGCTGACCATGATCCTTGCCAGCCATTTACGGGCACCAAAGCGATGCAGGGCAAGGTTGCTGGGAACTTCCAGCAGGATATAACCAATAAAGAAGATGCCTGAGGCCAGACCAAACTGCGCGGCCTGTAGCCCCAGGTCTTCGCTCATCCCGTTAGGACCGGCGAAAGAGATCGCCGTGCGGTCGAGGAAGTTGATAAAGAACATCAGGGCAACAAAGGGGACTAAGCGCAGGGAAACCTTGCGGATAGCTGATTTTTCGACGGCGGATTGCAGGTGCGTACTCATACCCTTTCCTCTTCGGTAGGTTCAGAAGTGAAAACGGCCAGCTTGTAGGGCGATGGACCTGGTTGAAAGTCAATTTGACGCATGGTTTGAGTCCTCTGTGGGTCTTCCCGGGCATTGCATCAATGCGTGAAC
The DNA here is from genome assembly GCF_036865545.1 of Erwinia sp. E_sp_B01_1. Taxonomy (NCBI): domain Bacteria; kingdom Pseudomonadati; phylum Pseudomonadota; class Gammaproteobacteria; order Enterobacterales; family Erwiniaceae; genus Erwinia; species Erwinia sp. E_sp_B01_1. The sequence goes on from NZ_CP142208.1 coordinate 3,532,118, forward strand.
ATATGAACATTACCTGCAACAATGTTCATTGCCCATGCCCCAATCATAAAAGTGTGACCGATCTCAAAACCTTTCATTTTTTATGAATTGCGGTCATAAAGACGCAATAAAGCGACCTTCATCACCATACCTGTACAATTTGTGAGGAGGTTAAAAAAAACAAAAGAACACCACTTGAACATATGTACGACTTTATGCGAGGGTAGTGACAGTTCGCCGCAGACCGGCTTCCTGACATCGGGATGCCTCTCGGCCCTCTTACCTGTGGAGAAACCTATGTCTTCTATCGCGATTGGTGCCGATGACGCGGCACTGGAATTAAAAAACCTGATTAAACAGCATCTTCAGGACAAAAATATCGAAGTCACCGACTACAGTAATGACGCGCAAAACGATCGTCCGCTCTATCCGGACATTGCCTGGTCCCTGGCGAACGCCATTAAAGATGGCCAGCATGAACGCGGTATCCTGATCTGCGGCACGGGCATTGGCATGGCGATTGTGGCGAATAAAGTCACCGGCATTCGTGCCGCTCAATGTCACGACACTTATTCCGCAGAGCGTGCCCGTAAAAGTAACAACGCACAGGTTATGACTATGGGCGCACGGGTTATCGGTCCTGAACTGGCGCGTTCGATAGTGAACAGCTGGCTGGAGTCAGAATTTGAAGCGGGCGGCTCATCGGCGAAAGTCGATAAGATCAGCTATTACGAGCAGAATGCCGGCGGGAAATAAGCCATTCGTGGCGCGCACCCCTGCGCGCCATCACAGAATTCTGCAGAGGTGCTACACTGAAAAGTGCGGCATTTTTTAGGTGCCCGCGACCCAACCATTGGGCGAACCCATTGCAACAATCAGAGAAAACGCATTTTCATTACAGGACGTCTGATGCAATGTTTGGCCTGAGAACAGAAAGCCATGTCGGGTAGACTCGATGTTAGCCCCCCTGAAAATTCCCCTTAGAGAAGATTCAAGGCTGCATCGTTGGCCTCGAGCCCCTCTGCCCGTCAGGTTAACTTCGTTATGCAGATTGCACATCAAGGAGCCAAGAGATGAACCAGCTAGACGCACTGAAACAATACACCACCGTGGTGGCTGACAGTGGCGATATTGAATCCATCCGTAACTATCACCCGGAAGATGCCACCACCAACCCGTCTCTGATCCTGAAAGCCTCCAGCCTCGACTCTTACAAGCACCTGATTACCGACGCTATCGACTACGCCAAAAAACAGGGCGGCAGCAAAGAAACCCAAATTATCAATGCCAGCGATAAAGTCGCCGTTAACCTCGGAATGGAAATTCTGAAAAGCGTTCCCGGACGCGTTTCCACCGAAGTGGATGCCCGCCTCTCGTTCGACCGCGGCATGTGTGTGACCAAAGCAGAAAAGCTGGTCAGAATGTATGAAGATCACGGTATCGACCGTTCACGCATTTTGATCAAACTGGCGTCCACCTGGGAAGGTATCCGCGCAGCGGAAGAACTTGAGAAGAATGGCATCAACTGCAATCTGACCCTGCTGTTCTCCTTTGCTCAGGCCCGCGCCTGTGCCGAAGCGGGCGTCTTCCTGGTTTCTCCGTTCGTAGGACGTATCTATGACTGGTACAACACCCGCAAACCTATGGACCCTTATGTAGTGGATCAGGATCCGGGCGTGGTGTCTGTTCGCAACATCTACGAATACTACAAACAGCACCGTTATAACACGGTGATCATGGGGGCCAGCTTCCGTAAAACGGAACAGATCCTGGCGCTGGCAGGCTGCGATCGTCTGACCATTTCCCCTAACCTGCTGGAAGAGTTGCAGGCCAGCGATGCCCCTGTAGAACGCAAGCTGGCCCCTTCTACCGAAGCTTTCCATCAGCCAGCTCCGCTGTCTGAGCAGGAGTTCCGCTGGGAGCACAACCAGGATGCGATGGCGGTTGAAAAACTGGCCGAAGGTATCCGTCAGTTTGCTAAAGATCAGCAGGAACTGGAAGACGTACTGTCTGCAAGACTGTAATTAAAATGGGCGAGAGGTTCTGACCGCCGGGGAAACCCCGACCTCAGAACCTTCGCCCTTTCATATTTTATCCGCCCATTTCATCCCCCCAACAATCAGGGAGAAAAACATGTCTTCACGTAGAGAACTGGCTAATGCCATCCGTGCATTGAGTATGGATGCGGTGCAGAAAGCCAATTCCGGTCACCCGGGTGCCCCAATGGGCATGGCAGATATTGCTGAAGTGTTGTGGCGCGACTACCTGCATCACAACCCGACGAATCCCGCCTGGGCCGATCGTGACCGTTTTATCCTTTCTAACGGTCACGGCTCCATGCTGTTGTACAGCCTGCTGCACCTTTCCGGCTATGACTTACCGATTGAAGAGCTGAAAAACTTCCGCCAGCTGCACTCGAAAACGCCTGGCCACCCGGAAATTGGTTACACGCCGGGCGTGGAAACCACTACCGGTCCGCTGGGTCAGGGCCTGGCTAACGCCGTGGGTCTGGCGATTGCCGAACGCACGCTGGGCGCGCAGTTTAACCGTCCTGGCCACGACATCGTCGATCACCATACCTATGTCTTTATGGGCGATGGCTGCCTGATGGAAGGGATTTCGCACGAAGTCTGTTCGCTGGCTGGAACCCTGGGTCTGGGTAAACTGATCGGCTTCTATGACCACAACGGCATCTCGATTGATGGCGAAGTGGAAGGCTGGTTCAGCGATGATACGGCGAAGCGTTTCGAAGCCTATAACTGGCATGTGATCCGTGACATTGACGGTCACGATGCAGAAGCGGTCTCCAAAGCTATCAAAGAAGCACAAAGCGTTACCGATAAGCCTTCTCTGCTGATCTGCAAAACCATCATCGGTTTTGGCTCGCCAAATAAAGCAGGTAAAGAAGAAGCTCATGGTGCCGCGCTGGGTGCGGATGAAATCGCCCTGACCCGCAAGCAGCTGAACTGGAACTATCCGGCGTTTGAAATCCCTGATGATATCTATGCTCAGTGGGATGCCAAAGAAGCCGGTAATAAGTACGAGCAGGAGTGGAACGAGAAGTTCACCGCTTATAAAGCCGCCCATCCGGAACTGGCTAAAGAGTACAGCCGCCGTATGAATGGCGGTATGCCGGAGAACTGGGAGCAGGAAACGCAGAAGTTTATTGAGCAACTGCAGGCTAATCCACAAAAAATCGCCAGCCGTAAAGCGTCGCAAAACACGCTGGAAGCCTGGGGTAAAATCCTGCCGGAATTCCTGGGCGGCTCTGCCGACCTCGCGCCGAGTAACCTCACCATCTGGTCTGGTTCCAAATCGATTAAAGAGGATCTGGCCGGTAACTATATCCACTATGGCGTGCGCGAATTTGGCATGACGGCCATTGCTAACGGTATCGCCCATCACGGCGGCTTCGTGCCTTACACCGCGACATTCCTGATGTTTGTGGAATACGCGCGTAATGCGGTACGTATGGCGGCGCTGATGAAAGCCCGTCAGATCATGGTCTATACCCATGACTCCATCGGTCTGGGCGAAGATGGCCCGACGCACCAGCCGGTTGAGCAGCTTGCCAGCCTGCGCGTTACGCCAAACATGAGCGTATGGCGTCCGTGTGACCAGGTTGAGACCGCGGTAGCGTGGAAACATGCTGTTGAGCGTCATAATGGCCCAACGGCGCTGATCCTCTCCCGCCAGAACCTGATGCAGCCTGAGCGTACTAAAGAGCAGCTGGATAATATCTCCCGCGGCGCTTATGTACTTAAAGACTGTGACGGCACGCCAGATGTGATTCTGATTGCTACCGGTTCTGAACTGGAAATCACCCTGGGCGCCGCTGAGAAGCTGACCCGCAGCGCTCACAAGGTTCGCGTGGTTTCCATGCCGTCAACCGATCTGTTTGATAAGCAGGATGTTGCCTACCGTGAATCGGTTCTGCCTTCTACCGTTACCGCCCGTGTGGCCGTGGAAGCTGGTATCGCCGACTACTGGTATAAATATGTTGGCCTGAACGGTGCTATCGTGGGGATGACTACCTTTGGTGAGTCAGCACCAGCCGATAAGCTGTTCAACGAGTTTGGCTTCACGGTTGAGAATATCGTCAGCCACGCAGAGTCCCTGCTGAAACCTCACTAAGCCTGATGCGTTACTCCCCGCCTGACCGGCGGGGTTACCGCAGAGAGCAAAAAGCCCGGCCATTGCCGGGCTTTTTTATGCCTGAAGTCATGCGGATATTATTGCGCAGTCATTTCAACGCTGGCGTTGGAGGGCGTGGACAGAGTATGACTGGTCCACAGCGCAGGCCAGTCATCGCTGCCGTGCCAGGCATCGCAGGTGCCCTCTTCGGCATAATCCGCCAGCACAAACTGGTTGCCGGTAAACTGCCAGCGGCTGGCATTGCCACAGTCGCCAAGCCCACGGCCTTTGCTGTAGGTCATCAGCTCACCGGTGTTGGCATCATATTCGGCATTGATCAGTTCAAGCTGTTTATCACCGTGCCCGGGGGGAACAAACGGCAGAGCCAGTGACAGTCCCTTCGCCACGTAGGGCTGCGTGCGGCTGACCTCAAAGGCGAGGTCAATGACGTTATAGGCACCCATTTCACAGCTGATTAACAGCAACGCCTTATCATCCGAGAGAGGAGCCACGCTGACTTCCCGGCGTTGCGGGTCTAATGAACACTCGTCGGTATTAACCCGCCAGGTGCCAAAATCGATCAGCCCGGTAGTTTCATCGCGTGTCAGCGGCGAAGGCGGCGTTTGGGGTGGCGTGATCAGCGGCACGGCGGGTTCAGGTGGCACATCCATCGCTGCGCGGCTGCCGCGTTTCACCCAGGCACTCATGTTGTTAACCCTGCCCTGCACTTCATCCATCAGCAACAGCGCCGCTTTCAGACCGTGCAGCGAGAGCGTGGCAGAGGGCTTGTAGAGCAGTTGGATATTGTCGGCATCCATCACCTGCGCCAGAAACTCATCAATGGAAATTGAGTTGTCCGTGGTGAGATGGTGAGGCTCAACCTCCCAGTGTTTGAGATCGGGTTTCAGGCGCTGACCGTCGAGCAATAAATTGTCCTTCAGTGGGCCGCCTTTAAGCTCGCCGGTATAACGGTTGCCGTAATCAATCCGCAGCAGCGGACGATCGCTGACGCCGGCATTACGGCTGACACTCATCACCAGACCGTTATCGCCCGGAAAATTACGCACCACACAACTGTTGAGGTTATTGCAGGTTATCTGCCAGTCAGAAAAGACTTTTTGCAGCGGCTCAGCGTGAAGCGAAGCGGCAAACAGCAGCAGGGCAAAAGGTAATTTCATCCAGTAAGGCATTGAAAACGGTTATCCCAGGGTCACTTGTATTGTAAGAATAGCGTAAAGGTTGACCTTCGGCAGAGTTTTATCAGCGAAGAGTTAATTTTAACGCACTATTTCACCATGAAATCCCTGATTCCCAGCGGATTAACGTAATAACACTTTAGCCATTATTATGACCCCGACAGGTAATCAGCTCAATCAGATTAGTCGGACAAGGTTAATAAAACGTTAAATCAGTCAAATCCCCACATTCGGTCAAAAACGGGCATGTTATTCTGATTTCCCGGTAAAGGTTAGTGCAGCCAATATTGAATAACCCGCCGGTAAAAAGCCGTATTAATGTGACTTAGCTCAAATTAATCAATGTAACGACTTACATCTCCAATCAGATATTTGATCAGGATCGCTTTAATCAGCAGCGTGCCCTTTCAGGTCCTGGACCCTCGTCCAGGGCACATTTTGCGATCCTGCTATCCATTACTTTTATAAACACCGGAGGTCATCATGATGCCGATTGAACGCCAGCGGCAAATTATCGAGCAATTAACTCACCAGGGTCGGGTTTTAGTCACGGAGCTGGTTAATTTATGTCAGGTATCCCAGGAAACAATTCGCCGCGACTTAAGCGCGCTGGAAAAGAAAGGGATTTTACAACGCAGTCACGGAGGTGCAGTAATTACCCCCCGCAGCCCAGGGGCATCCTCCACCGGCAAAGCGGACCTGAGCGAACATGAACTGGCATTCAGTCAGCGAATTAACGAGAACGTGACGCAAAAGATGTTGATTGCCAAGCGGGCGCTGGAGTTTATCACCCCTGGTGACTGTGTCTTGCTCGACAGCAGCAGCACCTGTTGGTTTTTAGCCAGGCAGTTACCGGATATCGAATTAACGGTGATCACTAATTCGCTGAGAACGGTACAAACTCTGGCAGCCAGAGGAAACATCCGCACCATCTGTCTGGGCGGTGAATACTCTTCGCGCTATGAAGATTTTAAAGGGGTGGTGGCAGAACAACCGTTAAAGGAGTTCCTTATTAATAAGATTTTCTTCTCCTGTAGCAGCCTGGGAAATGATGGCTATCTGCGGGAAGGAAATGAAAATCACGCTCACCTGAAACAGCAAATGCTGCTGGCTTCAGAAAGAAAGTTTTTACTGATGGATGCCAGTAAATTTCTGAAACCTTCTTTTGCCCGTATTTGTCATTACAGGGACGTGGATATTTTAATTACCGACACGCTTAAAGATAAAGAATTGCAGCAGGAACTCGCGTGGAACGGCGTCAATATTATTGACTGTTCTCAGCGGCAGAGCGCGATGCAATTAATAAACTTTTAACTTTAAAAAAACCCAAATAATTCGGATTGCCGTCAACGCAAATGCAGCCCGAATTAGCAGGGAAATAAATCACGGAGTGAAAATGAAAAAGACATTTATCGCCTGTACCCTTTTTGCGCTGTTAACCAGCCATTCCCTGCACGCCGCCGACAAGATTCGGATGGGTATTGTGGTCAAGGTAGGAGGAATTCCCTGGTTTAATGCCATGGAGGCCGGGATTAAAAGTGAGGCGGCCAAACGCGGCATTGATGCCTGGCAGGTGGGGCCGACTTCGGCTGACCCGGCACTGCAGGTACGCGCTATTGAAGATTTGATTGCTCAGAAGGTCGACATCATCGGCGTGGTGCCGAACGACCCGAAAGTGCTTGAGCCGGTGCTGAAGCGCGCCCGTGAAGCCGGGATCAAAGTAATCACTCACGAATCCCCGGGGCAGCAATACGCCAACTGGGATTTCGAGCTGGTGGATGCGGACACACACGGTATTAACCATATGAAAGCCCTCGCCCAGTGCATGCATGAAGAGGGCAAATATGCGATGTACGTCGGCAGTCTGACCGTGCCTTTACACCAGCAATGGACCGACGCCGCCCTTAACTATCAAAAAGCGCACTACCCAAAGATGCAGATAGTCTCTGACAGATTTGGCGTGGGTGAATCGCTGGATGATTCCATCCGCACCACCAACGAGCTGATGTCGAAATACCCCGATCTGAAAGGGATCATGGCTTTCGGTTCGCAGGGGCCGATCGGGGCGGGACGCGCGGTGATGAACCGACAGAAAAGCAGCCAGATTTGCGTGATTGGCGCCTTCAGTCCCGGCCAGGGGGCATCGCTGGTTAACCGGGGCGCTATCAAAGGCGGCTATATCTGGAACCCGATGACCGCAGGCGAAGTATTTGTCCGCGTCGCGGACATGATGGAGAAGAATGAACCCTTCACCAACGGCATGACCATTGAAGGCCTGGGTAAAGTCAACGTTGACGAGCAGAACCACACCCTGCTGGGCAACAACACCGAAAGCCTGGACAAGGCTAACCTGCCGAAGCTGGTCAAACTGGGGCTGTAATCATGAAGCTAATCGAACCACACCGGCTGATTGAGCTGGCTAACCTGTCGAAAACCTTTGGCGGTAACCGCGCACTCAGTGAAATTTCGCTGTCGCTGATGGCAGGCGAAGTTCACTGCCTCGCTGGCACTAACGGCTGTGGCAAGAGCACGCTGATCAAAGTGATCTCCGGCGTCCATGCGCCGGACAGCGGCAGCACCATCACGCTGGAAAACGGGGAGACTTTTCCCCGTCTGACGCCAGAGCAGGCCCGGCAGTTTGGCATTCAGGTGATCTACCAGGATCTGTCGCTGTTTCCTAATCTCAGCGTGGCCGAGAATATCGCCTTTGAACATAACCTCCACGGGCTGATGGGCTGGTACAGCGCAGGCAAGCTGCGCAAGACGGCGCAGCGGATTATCAGCGAGCTGAATTTCTCCCTGCGACTGGATGACAAAGTGGCCTCGCTCTCTATCGCCCAACGTCAGCAGGTGGCAATTTGTCGTGCGCTGGTCGGCGAGGCGCGACTGGTGATTATGGATGAGCCAACCGCATCCCTGACCCGTACCGAAGTCAATCAGCTCCTGAAAACGGTTCGCTATCTGAAAGAGAAAAACCTCTGCGTGGTGTTCGTCAGCCACCGTCTGGATGAGGTGCTGGAGATTTCTGACCGCGTGACGGTGATCCGCGATGGCCGCAAAATGGGCACCTGGCCCGCCAGCGAAATCGACAGCCATCACCTGACGGAACTGATGACCGGACTCAAGCTCGACTATCAGCTTAAACCGCCTTTCAGAGAGGATGCCCGCACGCTGCTGGAGGTCGAAAAGCTCTCCCGTGCCGGTCAGTATCAGGATGTCAGCTTCAGGCTATGGGAAGGTGAAGTGTTGGGCCTGTGCGGGCTGCTGGGATCAGGACGCACGGAACTGGCGTTATCCCTGTTCGGTATGACCCGGCCTGACAGCGGAAAGATCTGGCTGGACAGTAAACCCGTGCGTTTTCGCAGCCATCAGGATGCGATCAAAGCCGGTATTGGCTACGTCTCCGAAGACCGGCTGACGCTGGGCCTGGTGCAGCAGCAATCGGTGGCGGACAACATGGTGCTGCCGATCCTCGACAAGCTCAGTAATCGCTTCCATCTGATAGATAACTATCGCAAGACCAGGCTGATTCATCAGTGGATCAACCAGCTTGGCGTGCGCGTAGCCAACCCCGATCAGGCCATCTCCACCCTTTCCGGCGGCAATCAGCAAAAAATTGTGCTGGCGAAATGGGTCCTCACCCAGCCAAAAATCCTGATCCTCGACTCGCCGACGGTTGGCGTGGATGTCGGGGCCAAAGCCAGTATTTACCGGCTGATCCACCAGCTGGCGGAAGAAGGTCTGGCGATCATTTTGATTTCGGACGAGGTGCCGGAGGTGTACTACAACTGCGACCGCATCCTGCATTTCCGGGACGGGCAAATTTATGCTGAATATCAGCCTGCAGCGGTTGAACAGCAGGCGCTGGCGGAGGTGATCAATGCCTGATTTATCCTGGTTTAAACCCCACTCCAGCCAGGGCTGGCTGGCCTGGGTGCTGCTGTTCAGCGTGACGATTTTCGCCGTCAGCAGCGAGCAGTTCCTCAGCGTACAGAATTTGTTAGATCTGGCAGAAAGCTACGCCGTTACCGGCATCTTCGCGCTTGGGCTGTTTGTGGTGCTGGTGACCGGGGGCATTGATATCTCCTTCGCTGCGGTAGCGTCGGTGGTGCAATACCTGATCGCCACGCTGTTTATCCAGTTCCAGTTCGACAACGCGCTGTTAAGCATTCTGTTAGCCATCGCCTGCGGCACGCTGTTTGGGATGATCAACGCGGTGCTGATCTACTCGCTGCGGATCGTCTCGATCATCATCACCATCAGCATGCAGTCGCTGCTGTTCGGCCTGCTGATGTGGCTGACCAACGGCAAAAGCCTCTACAACCTGCCCGACTGGTGGATACAGCTCCGCAGCGTGCTGCCATTTGAGTGGCAGGGTCAGCCTTTCCAGATTGGCCTGCCGCTGGCGGTGATGCTGGTTCTGGCGGTTATCACCTGGCTGCTGCTGAACAAAACCCACCTTGGCCGGCAGCTCTACGCCACGGGCGGGGATCAGGAATCTGCCCGCCGGATGGGCATCCGCGTGGGGCTGATCCATCTGCTGGCCTATGGCTACCTGGGCGCGCTGGCCGCAATCGGTGGTCTGGTACAGGTCTACCGGATGGGCGAAGTGGTGCCGAATGCGCTGGTAGGCCGGGAACTGGATGTGCTCGCCGCCACGGTACTGGGGGGCGCCAGCCTGATGGGCGGCAAAGGCACGGTTACCGGTACGCTGATGGGCGTCTTTCTGATCGCCATCCTGAAAAACGGCCTCAACCTGCTAGGGGTGTCGGACTACTTCATGAATATCGTGATTGGCGCGGTGATCATGGTGGCTATCGCCGTGACCCATTACAAAAAACGCAAAGAGACCGACGTCAGCTTCGTCTGACGCGAGGAGAGATGATGAAATCACTGCAATGGGCTAAACCGGACGGCGTGACCAGCGGACTGCTGACGCTGATCCTGCTGGCTGTCGCCCTCTTCTCCTGGCTGATGCCGGGGCGCTTTCTCACCGGCGGCACTTTTATGAGCATGGCCTTTCAGCTTCCGGAGCTGGGCCTGCTGACGCTGGCGATGTTTATCGCCATTCTCAGCGGTGGCCTTAACCTGTGCATTATCGCCACCGCTAACCTCACCAGCCTGTTTATCGCCTGGCTGCTGCTGCATTTCCTGCCGGCGGGAGCGGGCATTGCTTTACAGCTTTTCTGGCTGGCACTGGGTCTGTTGGGTGCGGCAGCTATCGCAGTGGTGATCGGGGCCATCACCGGCCTGATGGTGACCAGGGTTGGTGCCCATCCGATTCTGGTGACGCTGGCGACAATGATGACGGTGAACGGGATTGGCATCTGGCTGACGCACGGTTCCGCCGTCAGCGGCATGCCGGAGGTACTGAGGGTTCTTGGTTCCGGAACGCTGCTTGGCGTGCCGTTGCCTATGTGGGTATTTTTAGCCGCCGCTGCCGGTATGGCACTCTTCCTGGGCAAAACCCGCGCAGGAAAATGCATCTATATGGGCGGCAGCAATATCAATGCCACCTGGTTCAGCGGCATCAATACCCACCGTATGCTGATGCTGGTCTATATCCTCTCCAGCCTGCTCTGCGTGCTGGCCGGCCTGGTGATGATGGCCCGCTTTAATTCTGCCCGCATCGGCTATGGCGACTCCTATCTGCTGTTAACCGTGCTGGCGATCATTCTGGGCGGCACCGATCCCAACGGCGGCTTTGGTCGCGTCAGCGGCGTGGTGCTCTCGCTGATCGCGCTGCAAACCCTCTCCACCGGCTTCAATCTGATGAACATCAGCCAGCATTTCAGCCTGGCGATGTGGGGTGCCGTGCTGATTATCGTGCTGGCTGTGAAATTCTTTAACGCCCGACATGCGGAATACTGCGCCGTTCGCCTTAGCGCCCTGCGCGCCAATTTAACTAAAAAGGAAATCTGATGCGCCCTAAAATCTCCCCTTCGCTGATGTGCATGAACCTGATGGAAATCAAGCAGCAACTGGCGGTACTGAATACCCGCGCTGATTTTCTCCACGTGGACATTATGGATGGCCACTACGTGAAAAATATTACCCTTTCGCCATTCTTTATTGAGCAAATCCGCCCTTACACGCCGGTGGCTATTGATGTGCATTTAATGGTGGAAGAGCCCACGCATTTTATTGAGGCCGTAGCAAAAGCCGGGGCCGATTATATTTGCCCACATGCCGAAACCATTAACCGGGATGCGTTTCGCGTTATAAATCAAATCCGCTCGCTGCATAAAAAAGTTGGCGTGGTGTTGAATCCGGCCACCCCGGTTTCCTTTATTCATCATTACATTCATCTGCTGGATAAGATCACGGTGATGACCGTGGATCCGGGCTACGCCGGGCAGCCTTTTATTCCGGAGATGGTAAAGAAGATTGCCGAACTTCAGGCGCTTAAGCAGCAGCATGGCTATCACTATCTGATTGAGATCGATGGCTCCTGTAATCAGAACACCTATTCCACCCTGCTGGATGCGGGTGCAGAAGTGCTGATTGTCGGCACCTCCGGCCTGTTTAACCTGGATGATGACCTGGCAAAAGCCTGGGACAGGATGACGCAGAACATTGCGGACCGGGCGAGGGCATCCGCATGACATGGCTGGGTGTGGATACAGGCGGGACCAGCACCCGGCTGATGACATTGCGGCAGGGCCAGTGGCTGGATTTTCACAAGGTGGCAACGGCAAGCTGGGCAGAGACGCCGGATGCGCTGGCCTCGCTGGCAGCGCTGATTGACCAGGTGCTGGAGAAACAGCCGGTCGACGGCATTATGCTGGGGTTACCCGGCATTTTAAGCCGCGATCGCCAGCAGGTTTTATCCCTGCCGTTTATTCAGGCGCTGGATAACCAGCCGGTGGCGCAGATCCTGACGGAGAAACTCGGCGTGCCGGTAGCAATGGACAAAGATGTTAACCATCTGATGCTGTGGGACCTCCGGCAACTGCCGGTGCTGCCGCGCAATGCCGTGGGCCTCTATCTGGGTACCGGGATGGGCAACAGCCTCTGGCTTAACGGTGAGTTTTATCATGGTGAGCATGGCGGCGCAGGCGAGCTTGGGCATATTCCACTGGCTGATAATGCCCTGCCCTGCCCCTGTGGCAATCTTGGCTGCGCAGAGACGCTGGTTTCCGGCCACTGGCTCAGCGGTTGGGCGGCGAGCGAGCAGCCGGAGACGCCGATGTCCCATCTGTTTACCCGTCATCACGCCGATCCGGAGCTACAGGCCTTTGTCCATCGGCTGGCGAAAACCATCGCTACCGAAATGAACATTCTCGATCCGGAGATATTGATCCTCGGCGGCGGCGTGCTGGCGATGGCGGATTTCCCCCTGGCTGAACTGCGCCAGCTTATTCAGCAGCATCTCAGGTCTCCGGTGACCCGCAGCGGGCTGAAGATTGTTTTCAGCGAGGCCACCGACCGCACTGGCTGTCGCGGGGCCTGTCTGGCTGCCGAACGCCATTTTGGAGAAACAGCATGAAAGGAAAGGTGTGCGTATTTGGCTCTTTTAACCTGGACATCGTTTCAAAAATGACCCGCTTCCCGCTGCCGGGAGAGTCGCTGATTGCGCAAAGCAGCATGATGGGGCCGGGCGGCAAGGGAGCGAACCAGGCCACCGCCGCGTTGCGGGCCGGGGCCAGAGTCCATTACATCGGCAAGATTGGCAGCGATGATTTTGGCAGCTTTGCCCGTCGTCATCTGGAAAAAACCGGCTTTGATGCCATCACCCTTTTCACCTGTAAAGAGAAACCCACCGGCAATGCGTTGATTTACGTGGCGGGCGATGAGGCCGAGAACATGATCTCTGTTTATCCCGGCGCCAACCTCACGGTGACCGCTCAGGAAGTGGCCCGTTGCCAGCCCACCGTTGCGGCTGCGGATATCATGCTGATGCAGCTGGAGAATAATCTCAGCGCCATCCAGCGCATGATGGAGAGCGCACGGGCTTCAGGCACTTTTCTGATCCTTAACCCGGCCCCCTGGCAGAAAGTCAGCGATGCGCTGTTGAGTAAAGTCGACCTGCTGACGCCCAACAGCACCGAAGCTTCACTGCTCAGCGGCGTGCAGGTCAGGGATATGGCCAGCGCGAGGCAGGCAGCGGAGATTCTGCACCGTAAAGGCGTGCGGCAACTGATTATCACGCTGGGCACCCAGGGTGCGCTGCTCTCTGATGGGGAACAGTTTTCATTGATCCCGGTTTACCCGGCGCAGCCCAAAGACAGCACTGGCGCGGGAGATGCGTTTAACGGGGCGCTGGCGGCAAGGCTGGGGGCAGGAGAAACGCTGGAGCAGGCCGCGTTGTTCGCAGCGGCCTATGCTTCCCTCTGCGTTGAACGTGCCGGAGCCGCCCATTCAATGCCGCTTTATGCGGAGGCCATTGAACGTATGCAGGCTTTTCCGGAAGTGGCTATCAGGACGCTACAGCCTGAGCGGTTGACATGATCAGAGCTTCAGCCAGCCTTCCAGCAGGGCGTGCTGAAGCAGCATCACCGTTTTGCCATCTTTGATGCGGCCCTCTTTGATCATCGCCCACGCCTGAGGGAAGGGAATTTCCAGCACGGCGATATCTTCGTCCTCGACGCCGCCGCCCGCATTGGCGCGCAGCGAGTCGTTATATTCTGCGGCAAAGAAGTGGATCAACTCTGTCACGCCGCCCGGAGACATATACATCTCATAGAGTTTTTCGACTTTGCCCACCGCATAGCCCGTCTCTTCGATGGCTTCCTTACGGATGCAATCTTCCGGGGAGTCGTTATCCAGCAGCCCGGCGCAGGCTTCTATCAGTTGCCCGCTCTCGTTACCGTTCACCCAGGTGGCGATGCGAAACTGACGGGTCAGGATTACGCTGTTTTTTTCACGGTTGTATAACAGGATTGTCGCGCCATTGCCGCGATCGTAGACTTCGCGCTTGTGGCGGATCGTTGAGCCATCACTGGCGGTAAGATCGTAAGTAAAATTACGCAGGACGAACCAGTTTTCTGACAGGATTTTATTCTTGATAACGTCGATTTTGGCTGACATACAGGCTCCGTTGCGATTCTCGGGAGCCTGTCATCATAAAGCCACCCCGGTCAGAAAACTATCTTAATTCTGAGCCTGTTGCGCGCAGCTCCGGCAGGTCATCGCCTGCATCATGGCTTCAGACTGCAATCGGCAGGTGCCTGTTCATACCATAAAAAAGGCGGCCTTAAACAGGCCGCCTTTCAGAAAATCAGCGGGGATTAGCCTGCGTTGTTTTCTGTCTCCGGAGCATGTTCAGTCTGGGCGACGGCATGCACGCGTTTGCGTACGCCAAACCAGCCCAGCACCAGAATTACCGCAATCAGTGGAACAGCGGCAATGGTGTAAGTCCCGTTAGGATAATCAAACGCCATCAGTACCAGCACGCTGGCGAGGAACAGCAGCGTCAGCCATGAGGTGAAAGGTGCCCACGGCAGCTTGAAGTTCACTTCTTCCGCTTTACCTTCCCTGATCGCTTTACGCAGACGCATCTGGCAGACCACGATAAAGCCCCATGAAGAGATGATGCCCAGTGAAGCGATGTTCAGCACAATCTCAAACACCCGTGAAGGCACAATGTAGTTGAGGTAAACCCCGATGATATAGACGCCGATAGTGACCAGGATCCCCATATAAGGCACCTGCTGACCACTCATTTTTGACATGAATTTCGGCGCGGACCCACCCATCGACATTGACCGCAGAATACGACCCGTGGAGTAAAGACCGGAGTTAAGGCTGGAAAGCGCCGCGCTCAGTACCACGATGTTCATAATGCTGCCGACGTAAGGGACGCCCAGCTTTGAGAAGAAGGTCACAAACGGACTCTGCCCTGCCTGATACGCGTTCCACGGCAGTAACAGAACCAGCAGCACCACCGAACCCACGTAGAACAGGCCGATACGCCAGATCACGCTGTTGATCGCTTTAGGCAGCATCGTTTTAGGGTCTTTACACTCGCCTGCCGCCGTGCCTACCAGTTCGATAGAGGCGAAGGCGAATACCACCCCCTGCACCAGCACCAGGGCCGGTAACAAACCGTGCGGGAAGAAGCCGCCGTTATCACTGATCAGATGGAAGCCGGTAGCATTGCCATCCAGCGGTTTTCCGGTGCCCAAAAACACCACGCCGACAATCAGGAAGATGGCGATCGCCAGCACTTTAATCAGCGCAAACCAGAACTCCATCTCCGCAAACCACTTCACGCCGATCATGTTCATGGTGCCGACAATTGCCAGCGCCCCCAGCGCGAACACCCACTGCGGAACATCGCCAAACGCGCCCCAGTAATGCATATAGAGCGCGACTGCGGTGATATCCACGATACCGGTCATCGCCCAGTTAACGAAGTACATCCAGCCCGCCACGTAGGAGGCTTTCTCACCCAGAAATTCACGGGCATAGGAGACAAAGCTGCCGCTGGAGGGACGGTGAAGAACCAACTCACCCAGCGCTCGCAGGATAAAGAAGGAGAAGATGCCACACACTAAATAGACTATTGCCAGCGCAGGCCCGGCAATCTGCAGACGCGCCCCCGCACCAAGAAACAGCCCCGTTCCAATCGCTCCCCCAATCGCAATCATCTGAACGTGACGATTGTCCATGGCTTTGTGATAGCCGGAATCATGAGAATTTAACCAACGTCTTCTTGCGGCGCGCTTGTCTGCAACCGCTGTTTTATCAGCTTTCATTTTTTATCCTGTTATCCTGTCCACAGTATTACGGATACCCGTCCCAGGTATCCTGATGTCTGTCGCCAACCAAACGATTGCGTACACAGCATAAAAGTCTGGGCAAAACCCGGGTTCCTGTAGTTATATTCTTGACGGAAGCGGGAAATTTGCGGCGATGCATCCTAACCGTTCTGCAAAGCTGACGCAAAAGATCCGATCGGGAAATCGTGAGCTTTTGTAATTTTTGAAGGGTAACGCAAAAAAAACCGACCGCAATCGGCGGTCGGTTCAGTGAGGTCACTAAGGCTACACGGGAAGGGTAAAACTTAACGGTAAATCTCTGCGTTTCCGCTCCACTTGCTGGAATCACCAGGGTTTTGAGCACCAATAATCCGGTAATGGGAGGCGCCCATCTCACTGGCTTTCTGTGAGAGCTGGCGGCTGGCATCGTCCAGCGTCCCGTTAACTCCGGACACCGAAACGTTGCCCATTGGCTGTAAATTCTGGCTCTGAGCTTCATCTACCTGAGTGGCAGCCAGCGCTGAAAATGAGGTGGCGGCAAAGAGCGTGACAGCGATCAGAGTCGGTAATTTCATGTTCATATTTTTTTCCTCGTCGAAAGTCATCATTCGTCAGAAGTGATAGTTGCAACGGGATAAATTATGAACAAGCTAATGAAAATCAGGGTGTGCGCACAGTAAAATGGCTTAAGGATTTTGGAAGGAGTACGAATTTATCCAAAGAAGCGTCAATAAGAGTGACACTTTACAGCCGGTGTAAAATAATATTTCTTAAAACCGCTGGCTGATACATTTTGAACATTTTTTTTCGTGCTGAATTCACTGTATCCGGGATGCTGCCACGCGGCAAGCGATATACCGCACGTTTTGAACATTCGGATTTTATCCCCGTGCAGGTCAGTTTTTCAGCCCGATTTTGACGTTATACTGCGGTCCTCTTTTGATAAGGAAGCGATGGATGTTTACACGTTCTGTCACCAGCAGCCTGGCCCGTTCCCTGTTTGCTATCGTGTTACTGTCAGTGCTCTCTTCCGGTCTGGCCCTGCTGACGCTCTCCACCAGCTTACGTGATGCCGAAGCCATTAATATTGCCGGTTCGCTGCGGATGCAGAGCTACCGGCTGGCCAGGGATGCCACCAGCCTCTCCTCCGGTTTCACCAAAGATATTCAAGCTTATCAGCAATCCGTTTATGCGCCTGCGCTGGAGGCTCTGGACCGGGCCTGGGTCCCTGAAGCTGTCAGAGCCCGATATCACGAACTCCTGCTATCCTGGCGCACTCTGCAGCCCGAGCTGCTGGCTGGCAATACCCGTCACTATCAGCAAAACCTCTCCCTCTATGTGGCGCAGATTGACCGTTTTGTCCTGGCACTCCAGCACTGGGCCGAGCTGAAAATGAAACTGGCAGCCGGGGCCAGCCTGCTGGGATTTCTCGCCATCGCTCTGGTGGTCTTCTGGACCTTACGACAGGTTAAGCGCCAGGTGGTCTCACCGCTGAATCAGCTGGTCAGGGCCAGTAACGAGATCGAACACGCTCATTTTCACTATGCTCCGCTGAATACAGACCTGCCCAACGAACTGGGCGTGCTGGCCCGGGCGTTTACCCGCATGTCGACTGAACTGGAGAAACAGTACCTCAGCCTGGAACTGAGGGTAAAAGAGAAAACCAGTGACCTGCGTCAGGCTAATCGGCGCCTCGCCGTGCTTTATGACTGCTCAGCCGTGCTGAACCGTCATACCGATCTCTCTGAGGCACTGCCGGAAGTTCTGCAAAAAATCTCTGAACATGAAAATTTTTGCGCCATTGAGCTTTCAGCCCCGTCTCACGGAAAAATCAGCAAGGGGGAGCCGCAGGCCGATCTGCCCTGGTTAACGCTTTCACTGGATGCGGTGGCTGACCTGCACCCTGCCGAATTGCGCTGGCAGGCGCAGGAGAGTGAGCCGCAGCTGATGCTGGGCGTGGCAACTATGCTGGACCGGGCGCTGCAACTGGATCGTGCTCAGCAAAAAGTTCGCCATCTGCTGGTGATGGAAGAGCGTGCCACCATTGCCCGTGAGCTCCATGATTCGCTTGCCCAGTCGCTGGCCTATCTGCGTATTCAGCTTGCCCGGTTAAGACGCACGGTAGACAGCAACGCTACGTCAGCCCAGGCGATCGTCAGCGAGATTGATTTAGCCCTGACCGACGCCAATCTTCAGCTCCGCGAACTGCTGACCACCTTCCGGCTGACCATAGAGCCAGCCGATTTGGCCACGGCGCTTCGCCAGGTGGTTGCCACTTTGTGCAATCAAACCACGGCGGAGATCCGGCTCAAAAGCGAGCCCTTTGAACGCCACCTTGAAGTCCAGAAGCAGGTTCATGTCCTGCAGATAGTGCGTGAAGCCTTACTGAATGCGATTCGTCATGCGCAGGCATCCCATATTGAAATCCGCTGCAGCAGTCCCGGGCCAGGCGAAAATCTGATTGAAATTCAGGATGACGGCGTTGGCCTGGACGGGGAAACCTCGCCGCCGGGGCACTATGGTTTGTCCATCATGCAGGAACGGGCTAACAGTCTGCAGGGGCGGCTGACTATTCTCTCTTCGGCTGACAGCGGCACTACAGTCTCGCTGCAATTCCCCACATAAGCCCACCGCCAGTCAAAAGCCTGAATACACCCGGCCTGCAGGCTCACTTTAGCGGACGATTTCGCACGATAATTTACACTTTCTCCTCATTTTCTCCACGATTCTTCACAAGCCGGAGGGTAAAGTGAAGACAGGCCAAAGCTTATTGAATCAATTATAAAATTTGCGACGGGCTGGACAATCCCGCGCCCCAGGGAAAAGGCAGGCGCACCTCACCTGTTTACTTGCCTGGAGCGCTTTTCAATGGCGAATTTTTTTATCGATCGCCCCATTTTTGCCTGGGTGATAGCGATTTTACTTTGCCTGACCGGCACACTGGCGATCTTTTCCCTTCCCGTTGAGCAGTACCCTGAACTTGCTCCCCCCAATGTCCGTATTACTGCCAACTACCCTGGCGCCTCCGCTGAAACGCTGGAGAATACGGTTACCCAGGTTATCGAACAGAATATGACGGGTATCGATAACCTGATGTATATGTCCTCCCAGAGCAGTAATACCGGCCAGGCCACCATCACCCTGACTTTTGTCGCCGGCACTAATCCTGATGAAGCGCGCCAGCAGGTGCAGAATCAGCTGCAATCCGCCTTGCGAAAACTGCCTCAGGATGTTCAGTCTCAGGGGGTGACGGTGACCAAAACCGGCGATACCAATATCCTGATGGTGGCGTTCGTGTCGACCGATGGCAGTATGGATAAGCAGGATATTTCTGACTACGTGGCCAGTAACGTGCAGGATCCCCTGAGCCGTATTGATGGCGTGGGCCAGGTGGATGCTTACGGATCGCAGTATGCTATGCGTATCTGGCTCGACCCGAACAAAATGATCAATTACGCCCTGACCACTGCCGATATTGTTACCGCGATTGAGTCTCAAAACAGCCAGGTGGCGGTGGGACAACTGGGCGGCCTGCCCTCGGTGGACCGTCAGGCACTGAATGCCACTATCAATTCCCAGTCTCTGCTGACTACGCCGGCACAGTTCCGCAATATTACGCTGCGGGTCAATCAGGATGGCTCAGAGGTCAGACTTGGGGATGTGGCGGATATCGCTCTTGGTGCCGAAAAATATGACTTCCTGAGCCAGTACAACGGTCAGCCCGCTTCGGGTCTGGGAATAAAGCTGGCGTCCGGCGCCAACGAGCTGCAAACCGACCAGCTGGTACGCGCGCGTATTGATGAGCTTTCACACTATTTCCCCCGGGGACTGAAAGCCGAGATTGCCTACGAGACCACCCCTTTTGTTAAAGCTTCAATTGAGGACGTGGTCAAGACGCTGCTGGAAGCCATCCTGCTGGTGTTTGTGGTGATGTATCTGTTTATGCAGAACTTCCGCGCCACCTTAATCCCCACCCTCGCCGTGCCGGTTGTGTTGCTGGGCACCTTTACCGTTCTCTCTGCCTGTGGATTCAGCATCAATACCCTGACCATGTTTGCCATGGTGCTGGCTATCGGGCTGCTGGTAGACGATGCCATTGTGGTGGTGGAAAACGTTGAGCGAATAATGAGTGAGGAAGGGCTTTCACCCAGAGACGCAACGCGAAAATCGATGGGGCAGATCCAGGGTGCCCTGGTGGGTATTGCGCTGGTGCTCTCTGCGGTGTTTATCCCGATGGCCTTTTTCGGCGGGACTACCGGTGCTATCTATCGCCAGTTCTCAGTCACCATCGTCTCCGCAATGGTGCTCTCGGTGCTGGTAGCCATGATCCTGACCCCTGCCCTGTGCGCCACGCTTCTGAAGCCGGTTCAGCAAGGGCATCATCATGACCGCCGGGGCTTCTTCGGCTGGTTTAACCGGATGTTCAACAGCAACGCCGAACGGTACGAACGGGGTGTGGGTAAAATTCTGGCGAAGGCCGGGCGCTGGCTGGTGCTTTATATGCTGCTGATTGCCGCGATGGCAGTGCTGTTTATGCGTCTGCCGACCTCTTTTCTGCCGCTGGAGGATCGGGGGGTATTCACCACTCAGGTTCAGCTTCCTCCGGGATCGACGCTGCAACAAACCAATAAAGTCGTCAACCAGGTCGAGCAGTATTACCTGACCAAAGAGAAAAACAACGTGCTGTCGGTCTTCTCCACCATTGGTGCAGGTCCTGGTGGTAACGGGCAGAACGTGGCCCGTATGTTTGTGCGGCTTAAGGACTGGCAGGATCGTCCGGGTTCCGGTAATACCTCGTTTGCCATTATCGAACGGGCCACCAAAGCGTTCCGCTCAATTAAAGAGGGGCGTGTTATAGCCAGCAGCCCTCCGGCCATCACGGGTATGGGTAATTCAGCCGGTTTTGATATGGAGTTACAGGATCATGCCGGACAGGGCCACGATGCGCTGATGCAGGCCCGTGACCAGCTGCTGGCCGCGACAGAGGGTAATGCTTCGCTGGCGAGGGTGCGGCATAACGGCCTGGACGATACGCCTCAGTTGCGTATTGACGTTGATCAGCATAAGGCCCAGGCGCTGGGCGTCTCAATCGACGACATTAACAACACGCTGCAAACGGGATGGGGATCGACCTATGTGAATGATTTCCTGGATCGGGGGCGGGTTAAAAAAGTTTATGTTCAGGCCGCCGCCCAGTTCCGTATGCTGCCGGATGACATCAGCAAGTGGTACGTCCGTAACAGCAGCGGAGGCATGGTGCCCTTTACCGCCTTTGCCAGCACCCATTGGGAGACGGGTTCTCCACGACTTGAACGCTATAACGGTTATTCAGCGGTAGAGATTGTGGGTGAAGCCGCTCAGGGCGTCAGTACCGGCACCGCCATGGACGTGATGGAAAATCTGGTCAGTAAACTCCCTACGGGCTTCGGGCTGCAATGGACCGGGGCTTCCTATCAGGAGCGGCTGACCGGATCGCAGGCACCGGCGCTTTATGCCATCTCATTGCTGGTGGTGTTCCTGTGCCTGGCGGCGCTTTATGAAAGCTGGTCGATCCCGTTCTCAGTGATGCTGGTAGTACCGCTGGGGGTGATTGGCGCCCTGATTGCCACCTGGATGCGCGGGCTGGAAAACGATGTTTATTTCCAGGTCGGGCTGTTAACGGTGATTGGCCTGTCGGCGAAAAATGCCATTCTGATTGTCGAGTTTGCCAATGAAATCAACAGCAAAGGACGGGATTTGATGGAAGCGACGCTGGAGGCTTCCCGGCAGCGCCTGCGCCCGATTCTGATGACCTCACTGGCGTTTATTTTTGGCGTGCTGCCTATGGTGATCAGTAATGGCGCAGGTTCAAGTAGCCAGCACGCGGTGGGTACCGGCGTGATGGGCGGGATGATTTCAGCCACTATTCTGGCGATCTTCTTTGTGCCCCTGTTCTTTGTGCTGGTACGACGCCGCTTCCCGGTAAATGAGAAGCCTGTCACATAACGAATAAAGGCAGCCCGGAGGGCTGCCTTTTAAAAGGGTGAAGCTGTGGATGGCGCTGTTAAGGAAATCTCAAAACTTATTCTTTAAGAATCTGTTATTTACGAGATAACATCGCTTCAATAAAGTCTTTCCAGTTCCCCAGTTCTAATTCGATCATATATCACCTCGCTGTTCTTGTGGCTGCATTATAGGATTAATCCTAAGGAAAAGTGAACAGCTTTCGCTCACTTAAAGTACCACGATTTCATTCAAAACCCGGTTTTGCGTGGCAGGCCACAGTTCTTTAGTGATAATCCCGCCCGTAACCGTTGGCGTGATTATCATTTGAAAGCCAAACCCGGAATTCAGCGATAAATAGCCAGCGGACAGAGGGGATGACCGGATAGCTGGGTGACTGGTTGAGTAGCTGAATAAATGAATGAGTGAGTGAGTGAGTGAGTGAGTGAGTGAGTGGCTGGCTGGCTGGCTGGAAAGAGTTTCACAAAAATAAGCGGGCGCGGATATTGACCGGAAGAAGTTTGCCGGTGCATCCCTGGGGGCGGGCCGCCCCCCGGACACAGCCTGGTTATTTCAGTACTATCACTTTATCGTAACCGCCGCTTTCACTGTCGATATGCGTTTTGGCATCGGGGTGTTCGGCCAGAACCGCCTCAACAACGTGATTGAATTCGTCACAACGACTGTTTTTCTTCCTGAGGATCACAATCATCGATTGTGTCTCTTCAACCGTATGAGCGGAAGACGCTTTCATATAGTTCATATTGTCCCTCCTTATGCTAAGTCTTTGTCTGGATAGTGATCTTATAGCCTTCCCTGCTGCCTCGCAGGCGCTTCCGTTGTAGACTAACCGCCTGAACAGTATCGAATATAGTTGAAACCCACAGAAAACAGAAGGGAACCTGAGATGATGACCCTGTACGGCATTAAAAATTGCGAGCTGTTTTTGTTATAAGAACCTTAACAGCATTTTGGGGGCTTTGATAAAGAGGCTTTGATATGGTGGCTTGAGTATTTCCACTCTTAACGATTTACTGGGCCTTCTACCCTAAAGGGGCGTAATGCCCCCTTTCTGTTGGTTACGCTCTTACATTCCAGTCGTCTGAATACTGCACGTTACCATCGACATATCGCCATGTGATTCTCTCGTACATAAGAGCGATGGATTCCATGTGATTGATCTGCGAGTTTCCAGCCATTTTAGCGTTTGGCATTCCAGGATTTACACCTGTAATCTTCACACCCTCAATGGTCATAACGAAGTAGCATTCTTCTTGCCCAGCGTAGTCGATTCGGTACCAGCGAATCTCCGCACTTTTCAGCGTCTGCCCAGTGGCAACAGCTTTATAGAGATACGGGCTGGAACTATCAAACTCTTTTTCAATCATCATTGGGGAGTGCGAACGTTTGCCGGTGATCTTACCGTTGGCACTGTCTACCGGGATATTCAAACCGTGACTAAAACCTATAATTTCAATACTCCCTTCACGATCCCGGACGTCTACCGATCCCTTGATGTCTGCGCCACCATCGTCTTTAAGCCACATGTATGCTGGAATGGGCATTTTACAAACTCCTTTTGATTATGATTTTCTTCGTGATTAACCAATAACAAAAAATCGTTATTAGTAGGATAAAACCCACAATCGCCGCCATAGCGAAAGCTGAATATGTTTGATTGCCCGAAAACACGAGTTGATAAGGCAGAAAGCGGAACAGCGCCCAAAACAGAAAGGTGAAAACGAATATTTTTGCAAATCGTCTCAATGAGGAGAAAGCCCATTCTTTATGGAGAGAAGCAGGGCTCAATTTGTGTGTAACACCTTTATAAGCGGTAAATATTGCGCTAAGGATTGGAACACTGATCAGAGTGTTGATTAGAATACTAATATAGAAACGAATTGACTCAGTGGGTTCAGGATCAGGCTCACCTGATACCATTCTCCCGATTTTATCCGCATCCTCAAAGCTGACATGTTGGCTTACGAAACTACCTACTAAATCATCATAATTCAGTGTTTTTGCCACCATCAGCATAATCGCAGCGAACAAAGTAATCTTGAGCACCAAACTAAGGACACATTTTACCATTGGCGATCACCTCAATAGTGCCGTATGCCTTTAAGTTCCTCATGCAAGGAACATCCATTTGCGGCGTTCTCAGAAGTGCATTACGTAACATGGCAAAATCTGAATCATGCGGAAGAGTGATACAACCTTCTGACAGAGTGCCTGGATGCAAACGGAAATTACCGCGCTTGATGCCCTCAATCCAGGTGTAATCGTCAATTCCCCAGTCGTCCCGCCACAGGGCAAACCATTCGTTATGTCTGAACGTCGCGCCTTTAACTATGTTGTTATAAATATCCCGGACACCTGCATTAACTTGCGATCTTAGTCCACCTTCTGGACGGTCAACAATCCAATACGTACCAGCCGGAATCGGGCCGACAGTTGGCTTCATTCCACAAGCCCCCCGATTGCGATAAACCCCATCTCCAGAGAACGCTAAAAACGTGCCTACTCCAGGGAACGATAACGGAGAGTAATGCGCGTCGTTGATTACAAACTTTCCATGTAGAGCCATAAACCACCCAATATCCTTTTATGATGTGTGGTTATGGTACAGGTTGCTTTTCAGGCTATCCAGATTGTCTATTTGATTTTGAGAGATAGAATCCTTTTGACCGTAAAGGGTATGACCACGACAAATCGCCCCATTATTTTCAAGTATTGAAATAGCAGGTATGCTACAAACCATCAGGAAAAATTCAGGAAACCCCATGAAAAATAAGACAGATCGCCAGTTTACCCTGTACGGCATTAAAAATTGCGACACTATTAAGAAAGCGCGCAGGTATCTGGAAGCGAACGACGTGGTTTATCAGTTCCATGACTACCGTGCGGACGGACTGGACGGTGCCCTGCTGCAAAAATTTATTGATCAACTGGGATGGGAAGCGCTGCTGAACACCCGCGGTACCACCTGGCGTAAACTCAGTGAAGAGACGCGTAATGAGGTTAATACCGCCGCTGCCGCACATAAATTAATGCTGGAACAGCCTGCAATTATCAAACGCCCGTTGCTCTGCAGCGCCGACGGCTCTATGCTGCTGGGCTTTAGTGAAACTACTTACCAGCCATTTATTGCGGAGAAGTCCTGATTATGTTTTGTCCGGTCATTGAGCTGACGCAGCAGCTTATACGTCGTCCTTCCCTCAGCCCGGATGATGCCGGTTGTCAGGCTATTATGATCGATCGTCTGAAGGCGCTGGGCTTTACCATTGAGCCGATGCACATTGGCGATACCCTGAATTTCTGGGCCTGGCGCGGCCAGGGCGAAACGCTGGCCTTTGCCGGGCATACCGATGTGGTGCCTACTGGCGATGCAAGCCGCTGGATCAACCCGCCCTTTGAACCCACCATTCGTGACGGCATGCTTTATGGTCGCGGTGCGGCTGATATGAAAGGCTCTCTGGCGGCGATGATTGTCGCCGCTGAGCGCTTTGTTATCAGCAATCCCAACCATAAAGGCCGTCTGGCTTTTCTGATCACCTCAGACGAAGAAGCCAACGCCACAAACGGCACGGTAAAAGTGGTGGAAGCGCTGATGGCGCGCAACGAGCGGATGGATTACTGTCTGGTCGGCGAACCTTCCAGCACTGAAATTGTTGGGGATGTGGTAAAAAATGGCCGCCGTGGCTCCATGACCGCCAATCTGACCCTGCATGGGGTCCAGGGCCATGTCGCCTATCCTCACCTGGCTGATAATCCGGTGCATCGCGCCCTGCCAGCCCTGAATGAACTGGTGGCGAGAGAGTGGGATCAGGGCAACGAATTCTTCCCGCCTACCAGTATGCAAATCGCTAACGTTCAGGCTGGAACGGGGAGCAACAATGTTATTCCCGGCGAGTTCTTTGTGCAGTTTAACTTCCGTTTCAGCACGGAACTCACTGACCAGATGATCCAGCAGCAGGTTCAGGAACTGCTGGACCGCCATCAGTTACGCTACACGCTGGAATGGAAAATTTCCGGCCAGCCTTTCCTGACGTCACGCGGTAAGCTGGTGGATGCGGTAGTGAATGCCGTTGCGCACTATAATGAAATAAAACCGCAGCTGTTAACTACCGGCGGCACTTCAGACGGACGGTTTATCGCCCGCATGGGAGCCCAGGTGGTGGAATTAGGCCCGGTGAACGCCACCATTCATAAAATCAATGAGTGTGTTAAGGCCGCCGACCTGCAGCTGTTGAGCCGCATGTACCAGCGGATTATGGAACAGCTGATCGCTTAATAAGGAAAGAAAATGGAATGGCTTAAAGATTACTGGTGGCTGTTGGTGATTGTGCTGATGGTGGGCGTGTTGATGAACGTCTATAAAGACCTGAAGCGCATCGATCATAAAAAGTTTCTCGACAACAAACCGGAACTGCCCCCGCATCGTGATTTTAACGATAAGTGGGATGACGAAGACGATATGCCGAAAAAGAAATGAGTTTCAGCAGGGGCACCCGCCCCTGCTTCGTTTTACATCAGAGCGATCACGTCATCACCCGGTTTACTCCCGCTCAGCGCTTCGTCAAAATAGCGGCACGGAACGGTGTAGTGCAGATGATCCAGCGCGGCCTGCATGGCACGGTCATCAATTGCATGGGGCAGACCCTCCACAATATTCAGCGTCACATCCCCTCCCAGTGCCATTAACGCCTCTTCGGCTTCCACCGAGTGCCCCAGCGGAACACGATCGTCCTCATCGCCGTGGATCAGATGGATTGTAGTCTGGCGGGTCGCCTTTTCAGGTAGCGTGGCAAATCGCCCGGCAAAAGCGACCACTCTGCCCGCCAGCCCAGGCTGAGCTTTGCTCGCCTCCAGCGCCATGATGCTACCCTGAGAGAATCCAATCAGCGCCGTGGCTTCTGCTTTGATTCCACTCTGCTGCTGCCAGTGATTGATGGTGCCAACAAAGTTTGCCATGACCGCATCGATCCGGGACTGTTGGTTCTCTTCGGTGAGATCCTCTGTCGGGTACCACTGACGGCCCTGCTCGCCACCGGCATCCGGTGCGCCAATGCTGACCACCAGCGCCTGCGGAAATGAGTCGGCAAACCAGTTGCCAATTTGTCCCATAGCAACCGGGTTATCGCCTGCGCCGTGGAACAGCAAAAACAACTGGGCGGGAATGCCAGAAGGTTGACGGACGACAAAGTGCTCGTGTTTCATGATTTCTTCCTCACAACAGACAGCTCCGACTACAGGCAATGCGCCCGCCGAAGAATATTGAGAATGTTTGACCTGCACGGTGGATTTAATTCAATGACTTGAGGTAAGCCTGCCAGCTGGCGCTACGCAGGTGATCCAGCATGGTCATCGCCCGTTGGGCTTCCTGACGCCAGCCTGCCTGCACCGCTTTCCGGCCTGTTAACCCAAATTGCTGGCAGAGCTCTGCGGCAGACAGCCCGCCAAAGATGGCCCCGTTCAGAAGAGGATATTCACCCGTAGCTTCCCTGAGCAGCCGGGCCAGGGCACCAACGCTGGATTCAAACGGGCGATGTCCCCAGGCATAACCCGCCAGTTCCCGCCAGTCATCATCTTCCAGTTTCTGCTCTTCGCTGGCAGGAATAGCAAGCCCGGCATCCGGGATCAGCCGCTGTAACCACGGCCAGTCCCGCTGCATTTGTCGGGATGCGCGTTGAGCCAGCGCCTCAGCCTGCTCGCTGAGCGGCAGAACAGCCATCGCGGTATAGCATCCGCTGCTTGCTTCACGCTGGCTGCCAAAACGCACCAGCCTGAAACCACAGGCCTGCCAGAAGCGCCACAGATCTTCAGTATAGCCAAAACTCACCGACAGAAAATCCAGCCCCCCGGCCGCTGCCAGACTCTGTTCCACCATATGACGCCCCACGCCCTTGCGGCGGCAGGCCGGGGCAATAGCGATGCGGCTAATCCTACGGGAGTGCATTTGCGCAGCTTCAGGCCAGCCGCCGTGGGCAGCCAGTGACTGAGCCACCAGGTTGCCTCTGGGACGACGAAACCCGGCCCACACGGCACTGGCGAGTTCGGCAGAGAGGCCACCTTCATCCACCAGCCATGCTGCGCCCTGCACCACTTCCCCCTGCAAGGCCAGACTGAAATGCATCCCTGGCGCATCCATCATCCGCCGTAAATCCAGCGGTGAAGTGCGGTAATGCGCGCTGGTCAGCAACTGGTACATGGCCGACAAGCGTTCAGGCTGGTCCAGCCACGCAGACTGTTCGGGAAAAGCGAACTGCAAAGGCCGGTCGCTGCGTTCGGGCTCAGCCTCTGCAAACAGCAGCGCCTGATTGATAAACCGCTCCAGCGGGTCCCGTGCCGACCAGCGTAGCGGTCGATCCAGCTTGAGCAGAGTGACCTCTGGCAAACTGGCGCAGAACTTGAGCATAAATCCCCGCCCGGTTCCCTCATAGCCCTGTAGCGTGGAGGTCAGCAGCACACGGGGACAGAGAGTGACCAGTTGATGAAGGATTGGCGTCGGGATTGCGGCAGCTTCATCAATCAGCAGCCAGTCAACGTTCTGAGGGCGCTGCTCCGGATCAAGGGCCAGTAGCCTGTCCGGAGAAATAAAGTCGAATGCCTCGCCAGCAAACTCTGCCAGCACATCCGTGGCCATTTTTGCCGGTGCGGTGATCAGGCAGCGACCGGGCCAGCGCGCGGCCAGCTTTCCGGCCAGGGCTGACTTTCCCCTTCCTCTTGGGGCTGTCAGCACTGAAATACCCGGCTTGCTGATTAATAGCGCATCCAGCACCGCCTGCTGTTCCGCACTCTCTGCGGGTTGCCATTCGGGTAGCTCTGCCAGCAGGGGAAGCGTAAAAGGCTGCTGCTGCCGAAGCACCGCAACCTCTTTGTCCTGCTGAATAAGCTGCTGAAGACGCAGAATAAAATGACCAGAAGCTATAGCCGAAGGCTGCTCACTCCAGCGCAGGGTGTCGGTATCCGGCAGCATTGACCAGCTATCCCAGTCGGGCACCAGCATCAGCAGCCAGCTTCCCGCCTTAAGCGTACCGGAAAGCGCCGCCAGCGCCTCAGCATGAAAACCGCTACGGGCGTCAAACACCGCGTGAAGAAACTCCCGGCCCAGCAAAGTTCTGGCCGCGGCGGGTGCACAGTTCAACGGGCTACCGGGCGCATCGCCAAGCCACATCCAGTCGCCGGGAAGCCACGCCATCCACTGCTCTGCCTGCTGCTGACACCAGCCTGCCTCGCCGCTTACGACCAGAATCTGCCGTTGTCCCTGGCGCTTAAGCTGTTCGCTGTGCCTGAGGAGCGCCTCTGTCTCTGCCATGATCAGCGACTGAAGGTGTCGCACTGGCCCGGATTACCGCCATCAAACCCTTTTTTAAACCAGCTGTAACGCTGCTCAGAAGTACCGTGCGTAAAGCTGTCCGGCACTACCCGCCCCTGACTGCGTTGCTGCAAACGATCGTCACCTATGGCTTCTGCCGCATTCAGGGCCTCCTGCAGGTCGCCAGGCTCAAGTACATTCTGTTTTTGCATGTAGTAGCCCCACACGCCTGCAAAACAGTCGGCCTGCAACTCCATTTTTACCGACAGCTGATTCACCTGCGCCTCGCTTGCGCCCTGCTGCATCTGGCGAACCTTAGGCTCAATCCCCAGCAGTTTCTGCACGTGGTGGCCCACCTCATGGGCAATAACATAGCCCTGAGCAAAGTCGCCATCCGCGCCCAGCTTGTTTTTCATTTCGTCATAGAAAGAGAGGTCGATATAGACCGTGCTGTCTGCCGGGCAGTAAAACGGCCCCATCACCGACTGGCCTGTGCCACATCCTGTGCGGGTGGCACCCCGGTACATCACCATTTTGGGTGCAGTATAGGTTTTGCCCATTTTCTGGAACAGCTGCTGCCAGGTATCTTCAGTCGTTGCCAGAATCACCGAGGTAAATTTGGCGGCTTCATCCTGTTCAGGATTGATACCCTGACGTTGTGAAGCTGGCTGGCTGACAGAGGTCGATTCCCCCGTCAGCAGCGGGCTGAGGTCATAGCCATAGTAGCTGGCGACCACCACCACAATCAGCAGGATGATGCCCCCTTTGCCCCTTGGAATACGCATTCTGCCGCTGCCAACAGTACCGGATTCATTACGGCGATCGTCCACATTGTCGCTCTCACGGCGCCCTTGCCAACGCATAAATTACCTCTCGTTATTATCACTTCGCGGCTGATGCATTGATTTTAGTCGGCTGTCACGGGTAACACCAGCATTCAGGGGATTATGCGGAGTCAGTGAGCAAAGATTGGGCAGAACAGAAAAGTGAGGCACAGCAGGCAGAGACGGGTTTAACCAGGGCAGGAGAAAACTTAAAGAGAGAAGGCTGCGACAGCGTGCCGCAGCCCGAAAAATCAGTCCAGCTTAACGCCAAGACGATTAGCCACTTCTTCATAGGCTTCGATCAGGCCGCCCATGCTCTGGCGGTAACGATCTTTGTCCATCTTTTCCAGGGTTTCTTTGTCCCACAGGCGGGCACCGTCTGGCGAAAACTCATCGCCCAGCACCACTTCGCCGTTGAACAGGCCAAACTCCAGCTTGAAGTCCACCAGAATCAGCCCGGCATCGGAGAACAGCTTGCTCAGTACGTCGTTGGCTTTGTAAGTCAGCTCACGCATACGGGCCAGATTCTCTTTATTTACCCAGCCAAAGGTTTCGCAGTAGGATTCGTTGACCATAGGATCATGTTTGGCATCATCTTTCAGGAACAGGTCAAACAGCGGTGGATTGAGGATCATGCCCTCTTCCACGCCCAGACGCTTCACCAGTGAGCCTGCCGCACGGTTACGCACCACACACTCAACCGGCACCATATCCAGCTTTTTCACCAGAGATTCATTATCAGACAGCAGCGCTTCCAGCTGGGTTGGGATGCCCGCTTCCTGCAATTTAGTCATAATGAAATGATTGAACTTATTGTTAATCATGCCCTTGCGATCAAACTGTTCGATACGCTCACCGTCCAGTGCTGACGTATCATTGCGGAATTCGAGTACCAACAGATCCGGGTTTTCGGTGCTGTAAACGGTTTTCGCTTTGCCGCGATACAACTCAGCTTGCTTTTGCATCTTGTTTAACTCCAGAAATAGAACGGAAAAATTTTTGTGCTGTGACCAGTTTATTCGCTGTGACGAAAAAATCGAAGCAATCGTTTTCGTCGCGGAAAATAAAAAAGGCCGGAAGGGTCCGGCCTTAAGGTATTACTTACTGAAAGCGGCGTTAAACACGGCAACCAGCGAGTCGTTTTGCGACTGGGTCAGCGTGTGGCCTTTAGGATCCAGGAGCTGCAGGCTACTGCGGTTATCCAGATCGCCGACCTGAATTTTATAATCGCCATTTGCCAGGCCCGGATCTTTCGCGCCTATTTCATCCCAGTCACTGCTGCCCGGGGCTTTATAGGTCACGTTCAGGCTGCCCTGAGAACGGTTTTTATCCGTAACTTTCATGCCTACGCGCTCAAGGGCTGCTGGCAGACGATCCCAGACAGTGTTGAACGGCGCACGTACGATCAGATCTGGCAGGCCGGTATCATCAGCCCCGCTCTGCACATCGATCTGTGTCGCGCTGCGTTGTGCCGCGGCATTTTCACGGGTGGTTTCGATTTTATCCAGACCGCTGCTCAGCTCATTCAGCATCTGTGCAGTGTAACGCTGCAGCTGAACAGGCGAGTTCACGCCGGTGTTTTCCTGCTGCAATTCCAGCAGTTTTACAGAGAGCGCCTGCTGATAGCCCTGCTGCTGAACGCTGATCTGGTAGCGGCCACGGTACTGGTGATCTTCATCAGCACGGTTCCACTGGACCCAGTCGGTGGTCAGCGTCTGGTTAGCATCATTGCGGCTGGCAACCGGGAAGTTCTTCGCCTGCACCACATCAACAACCTGCGGCCACAGGGTACCGGCACGAGCGTTATCCAGCAGCAGCACGCCTGAGTTACCGGCGAACTGGGTACGGGTCCCGTTCATTAATGCCAGCGGCTGAGCCGGTGGACGGATGTCCAGCTGCTTGCCCACGGCACCTTTGCTGCTGGCGGATGGGATATCATAATCGCCATTCTGCAGCGGCAGCACCATCCCTGCTGGTGCATGCAGATCGCTGACATCAGCCGCCTGCAGATAAGACTCATCGCCGCTGACCTGACGCTTATAGCGCTGATCGCTGGAACATGCTGACAGCAGCATCACCAGAGAAAGCCCCACCACTGTTGCTACCCTGGACTTTTGTACTGAATAAGCCATTAAAACTCCCTAAATTTACAGCAGACCTGCATTTTTCAGTGCCTGCTCAACAACCGGACGACCGGCATCAGTCATCGGCGTCATTGGCAGACGCAGCGTGTCGGTTGCAATTAATCCTAACTGTTTGGCAGCCCATTTGACCGGGACAGGATTAGGCTCAATGAATAGCTTCTGATGCAGGTGCATCAGGCGCTGATTAAGGCGTCGCGCTTCTGCAAAATTACCCTGTTTGGCAAGATTGCAGAGTTCCACCATTTCGCGCGCGGCAATATTTGCCGTCACAGAGATCACTCCCTGTCCGCCCAGCTGCATGAAGTCGAGGGAAGTGGCATCATCGCCACTGACCAGAATGAAATCTTCATCAACCAGCTCTTGGATCTGACTTACCCGCGATAAGTTCCCGGTCGCCTCTTTGATTCCGATAATATTTTTTATTTTCGCCAGGCGACCCACCGTTTCTGGCAGCATGTCACAGCCAGTACGGGACGGCACATTATACAGCATTTGCGGCAGGTCAGTGCTTTCAGCAATGGCCTTAAAGTGCTGATAAAGCCCTTCCTGAGTTGGACGGTTGTAGTAAGGGGTGACGGTCAGGCAACCCACCACGCCAGATTTCTCAAAGCGTCTGGTCAGCGCGATGCCTTCCGCAGTCGCGTTGGCACCGGTTCCGGCGATCACCGGAATGCGTCCGTCGGCCAGCTCCAGGGTCATCATCACCACATCCCCATGTTCATCATGGCTCAGCGTGGCTGATTCGCCGGTAGTCCCTACCGAGACAATTGCCGCTGTTCCGCTGGCAACGTGATAATCAATCAGTTTTTTTAAACTCGCACGGCAGACATACCCTTTGTCATCCATCGGCGTGATGAGTGCAACAATACTTCCCGTGAACATTAGCCATCCCCTCCCCAAACAAGTGCTTCATGGTAAGGTTTACGACACTCTAAAAGCAAGCGGGCAAGGCCTCCAGCCCCTTGGCAGAGGGTTTTTTTATGTTTACCTTAGAGTTATCACAATTGCTAATCACTGAGACGCACAGGAAGCATCATTTTGCCGCAGTCACAGCAACATCATCTGGTTATCACCGCACTGGGGGTTGACCGTCCGGGGATCGTTAACACCATCACCCGTCACGTAAGCAGCTGCGGTTGCAATATCGAAGATAGCCGCCTGGCCATGCTGGGGGAAGAATTCAGCTTTATAATGCTGCTTTCCGGCAGTTGGAATGCGATCACGCTGATTGAATCTACCCTGCCCCTTAAGGGCGCGGAACTGGAATTGCTGATCGTAATGAAACGCACAACCTTCCGTGAGCGTCCTCCCATGCCTGCCACCGTATGGGTCCAGGTTGAGGTCAAGGACTCCCCCCATATCGTTGAGCGTTTCACCGATCTGTTTGATTCTCATCAGATGAATATTGCCGAACTGGTGTCCCGCACGCAGCCCGCGCAAGAAAATCAGCCCACGTTGCTCTATATTCAGATTACCGCGCACAGCCCCGCCAGCCAGGATGAATCATTTATCACTCAGGCCTTCAACCGGCTCTGTACAGAATTGCAGGCGCAGGGCACTATTAACGTCGTCCAGTATCCACAGCATGATGAAAAAATGGAGAGTAGTGATGAATCCACTGAAAGCCGGTGATACAGCACCGAAATTTAGTCTGCCCGATCAGGATGGCGAGCAAGTAAATTTGACCGACTTCCAGGGACAGCGCGTTCTGGTTTATTTCTACCCGAAAGCGATGACACCAGGCTGCACCGTACAGGCTTGCGGTTTGCGTGACAGCATGGATGAGCTGAAAAAAGCAGGCGTTGAGGTGCTGGGTGTCAGTACTGATAAACCTGAGAAACTGTCGCGATTTGTTGAGAAAGAGCTGCTGAACTTTACGCTGCTCTCTGATGAAGACCATCAGGTTTGTGAGCAATTTGGTATCTGGGGAGAAAAATCCTTCATGGGCAAAACCTATGACGGTATTCACCGCATCAGCTTCCTGATTGGCACGGATGGCAAGGTTGAGAAGGTGTTTGACGACTTCAAAACGGCAAACCACCATGACATCGTGATGGATTACCTGAAGTCAGCCTGATCGCCAGAAATCAGGGTGGACAGGATCTGACATTCTGAACTGCACCTCAAAGGTTGGCGATTGTTATGCCATGTTGAGGTGCAGTTTTTCAGGGTTTATTCTCTCGTATTCAGGCCCGAAGCTCTCCCTGCCCGCCGCTATTTCAGCCTCTTCTGCTCCAGATTCAGTTCATCCGGCCAGGCATGGACCACCGCTTTGATCAGCGTGGCCAGCGGGATAGCAAAGAACACGCCCCAGAAGCCCCACAGCCCACCAAAAATCACCACGGAAAGAATGATCACCAGCGGGTGAAGATTAACCGCCTCTGAAAACAGCACCGGCACCAGAATATTGCCGTCCAGCCCCTGAATAATCAGGTAAACGATAATCATCGTCCAGAAATCGCCGCCTAACCCCCACTGCGCCAGGCCTACTCCAATAACCGGGATAGTCACCGCCAGCGCGCCAACATAGGGGATCAGCACAGAAAAGCCCACCAGCACTGCCAGCAACAGCGCATAGTTCATGCCGATTGCCCAGAAACCGATCCAGGTGGCAATGCCTACCACTACCATCTCCAGCACCTTGCCGCGAATGTAGTTAGAGACCTGCTGATTCATCTCCACCCATACCTGCCCTGCCAGGCCGCGATTGCGTGGCAGGACGCGACTGATGGCAGCCAGCATCTGCGCTTTGTCCTTCAGCAGGAAGAACACCATCAACGGCACCAGCACCAGATAGATCGCCAGCGTCATAATGCCCACCAGCGAAGCCAGAGAGTATTTCACCAGCTGATCGCCCATGCCGCTAAGCCTGCTGCGCAGATTCTCCACCACGATATCCACGATGCCCACATCCATTAACGTAGGGAAGCGCTCCGGCAGACGGGTGGCAAATTGATAGAGCCTGTTGAGCATGGTGGGCAGCTCATGGGCCAGATTGATCCCCTGCTGCCAGGCAACAGGCGCCACCACCAGCACTAATACCAGTAATAAAGAAGCGAAGAGGATCAGGATAATGGTGGTGGCCCAGGTACGTGAACACCCCAGACGCTC
This sequence comes from Erwinia sp. E_sp_B01_1, assembly GCF_036865545.1. NCBI lineage: Bacteria > Pseudomonadati > Pseudomonadota > Gammaproteobacteria > Enterobacterales > Erwiniaceae > Erwinia > Erwinia sp. E_sp_B01_1. The sequence continues at coordinate 3,567,509 of NZ_CP142208.1, forward strand.
CAGCCTTACGGTGGGCCACTCCAGCAGATAGGCGACCACCAGAGCCACCAGCAGCGGCGCCAGCAGACCATTAAAGAAAAAGAGAATACAGAAGGCTGCAAGCAGGATGGCCAGCAGGGCAATTGCCTGAGGATCGCTGAAGCGGCGGCGATACCACTGTATCAAGAGGTCCAACATGAAAAACTTCCTTGGTGCAAAGGGGGAAACCAGTCTACCTGAAAGGATAAGCTGCTGTCGCGTGACTGCCCGGCCCGACATTACGTCGCGCCGGACAGCATAAAATCAGCCGGTATGGCGTTGGGGTTGCAGAGGCACAGCGGCATCAGGCGGGGTGGTCACGACCCGGTTACGTCCGGCATTTTTCGCCTGATACAACGCGTCATCAGCCTGCTTGAAGACCTTCTCCATCGGCATTTCATCGGCAGACCAGAAGGCTACACCTATGGAAATAGAGATATGCCCCACCACAGGAAGCTCCTGCTGTTCGATCTTTTTACGTACGCGCTCAGCAATGGCTACCGCGACATCACGTTCGGCTCCCGGCAGGATCATCAGAAACTCCTCCCCGCCGTTGCGGCAGACCACATCAGTCTGGCGGGAGCTTTTCCCCAACTGATGCGCCACGGTTTTGATCACGCTGTCGCCCACGTCGTGGCCCCAGGTGTCATTGACCCGTTTGAAGTGGTCAATATCCAGCGCCAGCACCGCAAAAGGCTGACGGGTAGCCAGAAAATACTCCAGCACGGCATTCAGGCCACGGCGATTGAGCAATTCGGTCAGCGGATCGGTCTGTACTTCAAAATTCAGCCGGCCAATTTTATCCTGTAGCAGCGCGATGCCGCTGAGCATGGCGCGTTTGATCTGCAGAGCTTCATAATACCAGGAGTGGATGCCATTGAGCTCTTTCGACACGCCGGGTGCATCCATCTGGCTGGCCTTACGGGCCAGTTGCCAGAGCGGTAACGCAATCAGCCGCGCAAGGATCCAGGCAAAAATCAGCGTCAGCAGCGCAAAAGGCACCGAGTGTTGAAGCACTTTAAGTAACAGGCTGGTCAGCGGTTCCAGGGTGGTCTGAGTCGGTTTCAGGGCAACGATAGTCCAGCCAGGCGTTGCCACAGTGGCATAACCTGCCAGCATCGGCTCACCGTTCTGTGCCGGGACTTGCTGATACCCGTTGTTTTTATTCTTCCTGGCGTCTTCGCCGATGAGAGGAGTAATTTTTTGCCCGACCAGTTTGCCGTTCTGGTGATAGAGAACCCGGTTATCGCTGTCCACCACATACAGAGAAGAGCCGTCGCGGTAGAACTGCTCGCCGAGCAATTCATTGAGGATACTTTTCTTCTTAAGGTAGATAGTGCCGCCGACAAAGCCCAGATAGCTGCCGGTTTTCGACCAGACAGGATAAGAGACAAACACCATCAGATTATTAGCAGCAGAAATACCCGGCTTGCCGATCAGCGGCTTGCGCTCTGCCAGGGCCTGCCTGGTGGAACTGGTGGTCAGGTGCATCCCCTTGAGCATCAGCGATTCTGGCGAGATCGCCTTTACCCAGCCGTTGGCATCGACAATCACCACAGAGTTAAAGCTGTTGGTCTGTTCGCGAAGGCGCTCCACTTCACTCTGTAGCGCGGTTTCATTATCCATGCCTTCGCTCAGCACTTTGGCGCTGTACCCCAGCTGTGACTGCGCCAGCTGGAAGAACATTTCCGTGGTGGAGGCGAGTTTGGTGGCGTAAACGCGATTGGATTCCAGCGTGTTAGCGATCAGCACCTCACGCTGTACCCGCCAGGTGGCGTACAGGGAGTTAGCCAGCGTAATCACAATGCTGGCCACGGCTAATAATGTAATAAGCGTGCGCAGGTCCGTTTTGGGGCGACGTAGCCTCAACATGGACCCACCTTGGTGCGACGTTTCATCTTGTAGCGCCTTATAATTTTATGTGCGCGTTTAATAAGTGCGTGATGTGCCCTGGTGAAGCACGCGCTGATTGTACACGTCCTGTGCATTTTGGGAATAATTCGGAAGGAATGAGACCAATAAAAATTTGATTTAATCGGTGAGTGCGTGGGGATCGCAGAAGGGATAAGAAGTGTCAAAAATGGCTACCCTGCGGGGGGAACGCCACAGCGGCCATGTTCAGCGTCTGACGCATCAGTGAACGCTCAGGTAAGCGGGTCAGTGACCCGCACACTAAAGGCACTGCAGATTACATAGCGAGGAAAGCATATCCCTGGTTTTCCAGGGTGGAAACCGTAGTGGAGCTGGACAGGGCGTGGGTAACGGATTGATCAATCCAGTCATGCTGGAAATGGTGGAAAGCAACGGACTGATCGCATACTGACACATCCACACCTTTCGCCCGCAGCTGGCCGATCAGCTTCAGGCTGGGGTTATCGATGCCAAACATTTTTTTATACTGCTCGTTATTCAACATCGCTGGTGTGCCATCACCCGTGACGGAAACCACAAATTTTAACTGATCAACCGGCACCCCTGAAGCCACATACAAGTTCACCACGCGGGCCACACGTTCCAGGCCCAGATTAGGATCTTTGGGGCTGTTTTCAGCTTTGGTAATCTGAAAAACAATTTTATTACTGTCGCCGACGGCTGGCCGGTAAGCCACGTTCGGCTCGTAATGCATTTTGCCATAGCCTTCGATAGCGGGGGTGGACCAGAAACCTTCAGGATCGCTGGCTTTATTACCGAAACGCTCGCTGACTTTAGCGACAATATCGGGAGCCTGAGAAAAACTGGCCCCCACAAAACCCGCTACTACGGCGATTAATAGATAAGAGACTACTGGACGCATAGAATGCTCTCCGCAACAGGGCAATGAGTCAGAGGGAACACGAAAAATGTTTAGAGGCTCACACATCGTGGCGAGCGAATGAGATATACCATAGCTTTGCGGAAATGATCCGGAGGGAAAAAATGAGGAATGCCTTATTAATTTAGCAGCAAAATCATTGTAATAAATCAGTATTCATTTATTTTGCATAATTGCAATCCGCACATAACAGAAATACATCCCATCCATTAGTGAGCCTTTAAATTTTTAACTAAATTATGATTATTGGTTAGTCAGGTCTAAACAAAATAAACCATAAAATAAATTGGCTCTGATTATGTCATTAATAAAATAATTACCGGACCTGTTAAAAACAAATAACATTACGTTATTAAAAAGAAAACTTAACCTTCACCCTCATTTTCCATCATCGGTAATCCCCTGTTTTTAAGATTAAACCCAGCCAAATTCCATGCCATCATCAGTTTAATTGAATAAATTTACTTAACTTTAATTAACACTGGTAACAGGAGACAAAGGATCGGTAGCCGTTCAGAGAGATAATCTTTCACTAAAATGCTGTTTCATGGCTTTATCTGTTTTATTAGCGTCTCATTGCTGCCTGTCAGAGTATTTACGGACGTTCAGTTTTTTAAGTCAAACAGGGTCATTATGCAGAATTTCTTTCACGTTGAGCCGGACAGGGCCTTTTTCTTCTCTGATGATTCTGATTACTATATCCTGCCAGAATGCGTGGACAGCCAAACCAGGCAGAACATTTTGTCTGTCTTCCGGTCGAAAGGGATATCATCAGAATGGGACTCAGCATGATTAAACAAATGAAGAAGTGTGCACTGGCATCGCTTATCATCACACTGACAGCGACGTCGCTGCCAGCGAAGGCAGACATTACCGATACCCTGCCCGATATTGGCACAACAGCGGGGAACACATTGTCCATCAATCAGGAACTGGCGATGGGCGATTTTTACGTCAGGCAGCTGCGGGCCAGCGCCCCTCTGATCAACGATCCTTTGCTGAATGATTACATCAATCAGCTGGGCCAGCGCCTGGTTAACCATGCCTGGTCGGTAAAAACCCCGTTTCACTTCTATTTAATTCGTAATGATGAGATCAATGCCTTCGCCTTCTTCGGCGGAAATGTGGTGCTGCATTCCGCCCTGTTCCGCTACACAGAAAACGAAAGCCAGCTGGCCTCGGTGATGGCGCATGAAATTTCTCACGTCACTCAGCGCCATCTGGCACGCGCCATGGAAGAGCAGCAGCGTAATGCGCCGCTGACCTGGGTGGGCGCGCTGGGGTCAATTCTGCTGGCAATGGCCAATCCCCAGGCCGGAATGGCCGCCCTTAGCGGCACGCTGGCCGGTACGCAACAGGGCGTGATCAGCTTTACCCAACAGAACGAGCAGGAAGCCGATCGTATCGGCATTCAGGTGCTGCAACGGGCAGGCTTCGATCCGGAAGCGATGCCCAATTTCCTGCAAAAGCTGGCCGACCAGTCGCGCTTCTCTTCAAAACCGCCGGAAATTTTGTTAACTCACCCCTTACCCGACAGCCGTCTCTCTGATTCCCGTAACCGTGCCAACCAGATGAAACCGGTGGTGGTGCAATCCTCTCAGGACTACTACATGGCAAAAGTGCGTGCGCTGGGCATGTACTCTACGGGAAAAAACCAGCTGACTGATGACATTCTGGATGCGCTGACTAAAGGGAATAACCGCGAACAGGCGGCAGCTCAGTATGGAAAAGCCGTGCAGTTTCTTCAGGCTAAAAGCTTTGCCAACGCCCAAAAAATCATCGCACCACTGCTCGATAAGCAGCCTGATAACGTCTGGTATCTGGATATTATGAGCGATATTGATATCGGGCTGGATCGGCCACAACAGGCGATTAGCCTGCTGCTGGCAGCGAAAAAATCCGCGGCAAGCCCGGTGGTGCAGCTGAACCTGGCGAATGCCTACGTGGAAGCCAGACAGCCCGCTAACGCCAGCAAAATCCTCTACAAGTATACCTGGGCCCATAAAGATGATCCCAACGGCTGGGATTTGCTGGCGCAGGCCAGTGCCGATCAGGGGCTGACGGATGAAGAGCAGGCGGCGAGAGCGGAAAGCCTGGCGCTGAATGGCCAGCTCGATCAGGCCATTCGCAGCCTGAGCAGTGCCAGCGCGGGCGTACCGTTAGGCAGCCTTAAGCAGGCGAGATACGATGCACGCATCGATCAGCTACGCCAGTTACAGGAACGTTTCCGTAAGTATCAAAAATCTTAAGGGTATTGGGGAGTCAGTACAGATACCGGCAGGCACAGGGCAGCAGGAGCCGCGCCAAAGCTTCACAGCCCCAGCGCTTCCTTCACAAAGGGAATGGTTAACTTGCGCTGGGCGCTGATGGAAGCACGATCCAGCTTATCCAGGGTAACAAACAGCGTCCGCATTTCACGATCCAGCCTTTTCAGCAGAAAACGGCCCACGTCTTCCGGCAGCTCAAATCCGCGCAGCTTTGCACGCAGCTGCAGCGCCTGAACCTTGTCTTCATCAGACAACGGCTGGAGCCGGTAAATCTGCCCCCAGTCGAGACGTGAAGCGAGATCGGCCAGCTTGAGGTTTAACTGTCTTGGAGGACGATCGGCGGTGATCAGCAGACGGGTTCTGCCCGTTTCGAGAATGCGGTTATAGAGATCGAAAATCGCCATTTCCCAGGGTTCATCCCCGGCAATGCATTCGATATTGTCGATACAGATCAGCGGTAACTGCTCCATACCGTCCAGCACTTCCGGCACAAACCAGGTTCGCTTATCCAGCGGCACATAGCCGACGGCCTCACCACGGGCGGAGAGTTCAGCACAGGCGGCGTGCAGTAAATGACTGCGGCCTCCCCCTTCACGCGACCAGAAATAGAAATAGCTGCCATGCTCCTGTTGCAGCGCACTTTGCAGCGCGGCAATCAGCGACGGGTTCTCTCCCGGCCAGAAGCTGGCGAAAGTTTCGTCATCGGGCAAATAGAGTGGCAATGAGAGCTGTGCCGGTGTGTTCAGAAGCACCTCGTGTTGATCGGGCAAAATCCGGCTGGAGTTTATCACAACTTTCTTCTGTTAATAAACGCAGCCGGATCTCTCCTGGCTTATGGACGATCGCTGTCCTGCGGATCCAGGATCACTTCTTCAGGACGAACCACGCTGATAAGTTTGAAGATCAGGCTCAGCAGAATGCCGACAATGGTCGCCAGCGCCATGCCTTTCAGCTCCGCCGCGCCAATATGCACGGTGGCGCCACTGACGCCGATAATCAGGATCACCGAGGTCAGGATCAGGTTCTGCGCTTTGTTGTAATCCACTTTTGACTCAATCAGCACGCGGATACCCGAGGCTCCAATCACGCCGTAAAGCAGCAGCGAAACGCCGCCCATTACCGGCACGGGGATAGCCTGAATAATCGCTGCCAGTTTACCCACGCAGGAGAGCAGGATCGCCAGGATTGCCGCCCCGCCGATCACCCAGGTGCTGTAGACACGGGTGATAGCCATCACGCCAATATTTTCGCCGTAGGTGGTATTGGGCGTGGAGCCAAAGAAGCCAGAGAAGACCGTGGAAATACCGTTGGCAAACATTGAGCGATGCAGTCCTGGATCTTTCAGCAAATCCTTTTTCACGATATTGGCCGTTACCACCAGATGTCCAACGTGTTCGGCAATCACCACCAGCGCGGCAGGCAGGATGGTCAGCATCGCATACCATTCGAAACGCGGGGTGTAGAAGGTTGGCAGCGCGAACCACGGAGCCGCTTCGACGGGAGCCCAGTTAACGATGCCCATCGCGGATGAGAGCGCATAGCCAACGATCACGCCAATCAGAATCGGGATGATCGCCATAAAGCCACGAAACAGGACTGACCCGAATACCGTTACGGCCAGCGTCACCATGGAGATGATAATGGTTTTGCTGTCGACTGAAGCGCCGTTGGCAGGCAGCAGCCCGGCCATGTTCGCCGCCACGCCAGCCAGCTCCAGACCAATGACCGCAACTATCGCCCCCATTGCCGCCGGAGGAAACATCACATCCAGCCAGCCGGTTCCGGCTTTTTTGACGATCAACGCCACCAGACAAAACAGCACGCCGCACAAAATAAATCCGCCCAGCGCCACTTCATACCCCAGCGGCAGCAGCAGCAGCACCGGTGAGATAAACGCAAAGCTCGATCCCAGATAAGCCGGGATTTTTCCCTTACAGATAAAGAGATAGAGCAAGGTACCCAGACCGTTAAACAGCAGCACGGTGGCCGGATTGATATGGAACAGGATCGGTACCAGTACCGTGGCGCCAAACATCGCGAACAGGTGCTGGAAGCTGAGGGGAATGGTTTGCAGCAGCGGTGGCCGCTCGCTGACGCCAATTGCACGACGAGTCATAGTGATACCCTTTGTTTTACCCAATAAAAAGCCGACTCTGCGGTCGGCTTGGAAATTATCTTTTAGCTATTTGGTACCAAAAATCTTATCGCCTGCGTCGCCCAGGCCTGGAATGATATAGCCCTTCTCGTTCAGTCCCTGATCCACTGACGCGGTATACAGCTCAACATCCGGGTGTGCTTTCTCCAGCGCCGCGAGGCCTTCTGGGGCGGCAACCAGCACCAGCACTTTGATACTGGTGCAGCCCGCTTTTTTCAGCAGGTCGATGGTGGCGATCATGGAACCGCCGGTTGCCAGCATCGGGTCAACAACCAGTGCCATACGCTCTTCAATGTTGGAGACCAGCTTCTGGAAATAAGGCACCGGCTCCAGCGTTTCTTCATCGCGGTAGACGCCCACAACGCTGATACGGGCGCTGGGAACATGTTCAAGCACCCCTTCCATCATGCCAAGACCTGCACGCAGGATCGGCACCACGGTAATTTTTTTGCCTTTGATTTGCTCGATCTCAACCGGGCCATTCCAGCCTTCGATAGTGACCGTTTCGGTGGCTAAATCAGAGGTGGCTTCATAAGTCAGCAGACTTCCCACTTCTGAGGCGAGTTCACGAAAACGTTTGGTGCTTACGTCATGTTCACGCATCAGACCCAGTTTATGTTTGACCAGCGGGTGTTTGACTTCCACGATCTTCATTGTTGTACTCCCGGAGTGTTAAGCTGCAAAAAAAATCGCGAGATTATAGCGCCATTTACGCGCTGCGCCATATGACTTAATGCAACTTCTGCCAATTCCTTCGCGCTCTGTTAAGAATTGGCTAAAATTCAGATATCCGCAACGCGTCGAAGATGGCACTCGCAAACGTTTGCCTGCGCTGTTAGAATTGCCGCGCTTTATTTTCCAACCACCAACCGCAAACCGCGTGGGGATTCGCAGTGACCGACAAAACCTCTCTCAGCTATAAAGACGCCGGCGTAGATATCGATGCTGGTAATGCTTTAGTCGATCGTATTAAAGGCGTAGTGAAAAAGACCCGTCGCCCGGAAGTCATGGGTGGGCTGGGCGGTTTCGGTGCCCTTTGTGCACTGCCGCAAAAATACCGCGAACCGATTCTGGTTTCCGGCACTGACGGCGTCGGCACCAAGCTGCGTCTGGCGATGGACCTTAAACGCCACGATTCCATCGGAATCGATCTGGTCGCGATGTGCGTGAATGATTTGGTGGTTTCGGGAGCCGAACCCCTGTTCTTCCTGGATTACTATGCCACCGGCAAACTGGATGTGGAGATCGCAGCCAGTGTGATCACCGGGATTGCTGAAGGCTGTTCACAGTCAGGCTGTGCATTGGTAGGCGGCGAGACCGCTGAAATGCCGGGCATGTATCATGGCGAAGATTACGACGTGGCTGGCTTCTGTGTCGGCGTGGTCGAAAAATCAGAAATTATCGACGGCAGCAAAGTTCAGGACGGCGACGTGCTGATTGCTCTCGGTTCCAGCGGCCCGCACTCCAACGGCTATTCGCTGGTGCGTAAGATTCTGGAACACAGCAACACCGATCCGGAAACCACTCAGCTGGAAGGCAAGCCTCTGGCCGATCATCTGCTGGCCCCAACCCGCATCTACGTGAAGAACATCCTGAGCCTGATTGAACAGGTTGATGTTCATGCTGTTGCTCACCTGACCGGCGGCGGCTTCTGGGAAAATATCCCACGCGTGCTGCCTGACAACACCCAGGCGGTGATTGATGAGTCAAGCTGGCAGTGGCCTGCTGTGTTTGGCTGGATGCAGGAAGCGGGCAACGTGAGCCGCTTTGAGATGTACCGCACCTTTAACTGTGGCGTAGGCATGTTGATTGCCCTGAGCGCAGAAGAAGCGGACAAAGCGGTGCAGTTGATGACCGATGCGGGCGAGAAAGCCTGGAAAATCGGGGTGATCAAGGCTTCCGATTCTGAAGAACGTGTGGTCATTAACGCATGAAACGGCTAGTCGTGCTGGTATCCGGCCAGGGGAGCAATCTTCAGGCAATCCTGGATGGCTGTCAGCAGGGCCAGATCCACGGCAGCGTGGCTGCCGTGTTCAGCAACAAATCGGAAGCTTACGGTCTGACGCGAGCGCGTGAGGCCGGGGTGCCTGCCCATGCGCTGGCGGCCTCTCAGTTTGCCGATCGTGAGGCGTTTGATAATCAGCTGATGCTGGAAATCGACGCTTATGCACCCGATCTGGTAGTGCTGGCCGGTTATATGCGCATTCTCAGTCCGCAGTTTGTTCAGCACTATGCCGGACGAATGCTGAATATCCACCCCTCCCTGCTGCCTAAATATCCCGGATTGCATACGCATCGCCAGGCCATTGAGAACGGTGATGAAGAGCACGGAACATCGGTGCATTTTGTCACTGAACAGTTGGATGGCGGCCCGGTGATCCTTCAGGCGAAGGTGCCGGTTTTTGCTGGCGATACTGAGGATGAGGTAAATGCACGCGTTCAGCATCAGGAACACGCCATTTATCCGTTGGTGGTGAGCTGGTTTGTTGAGGGTCGTCTGGAGATGAAGGATGACGCAGCCTGGCTGGATGGCGAGAAGTTACCGCTGGAAGGTCACGCGTTCGACTGACCGGACAGGTGCGCGAAGCTGAATATCAAAAGGGGCGAAAGCCCCTTTTTGCCGGGCAGAATTCAGAAAACTCAGCCGTAGCGCCCGGTAATATAATCCTCGGTACGACGCTGGCGCGGCGTTGTGAAAAGTTCGTCCGTTTCACCAAACTCCACCACGCTTCCCTGATGCATAAAGGCCGTGAAGTCAGAGACACGCGCGGCCTGCTGCATGTTATGGGTGACGAGGATCAGCGTGAAGTGCTGCCGGAGCGTGCTCATCAGCTCTTCGATGACCAGCGTGGAGATGGGGTCCAGCGCCGAGGTAGGTTCATCCAGCAGCAGTATCTCCGGCTCAATAGCGATCGCGCGGGCAATCACCAGCCGCTGCTGCTGACCGCTGGAGAGCGTCAGCGCGTTCTGCCAGAGGTTATCTTTGACTTCGCTCCACAGCGCAGCAGCACGCAGCGCCCGCTCTACCGCCTCATCCAGCACCCGACGATCGCGCACGCCCTGCAGGCGCAGTCCATAAACCACATTTTCATAGATAGTTTTAGGAAACGGGTTCGGTCGCTGGAACACCATGCCAACTCTTCTGCGCAGCGCGGAGAGATCCTGACTGCCCGATAAAATCGACTGCTGGTTGATCCGGATATCGCCTTCGGTACGACAGCCGTCGATCAGCTCGTTCATCCGGTTTAGGCTCCGCAGCAGCGTGGATTTGCCGCAGCCGGAGGGGCCAATCAGGGCGGTAATGCGATTTTTAGGAATGCGCAGGGCGATCTCATTCAACGCCTGTTTTTCGCCATACCACAGCGAAAAATTTTCCAGCTCAAGCGTGGTTTCCAGCTCATCAGCCATCACAATTTTTCTCTCACAATCAGTTCATCAGCGCGCGATAGCGTTCACGCAGGCGGTGGCGTAAAGCCATTGCCAGCACATTCAGCGCCAGGATAATGGTCACCAGCAACAGGGCGGTGGCAAAGACCAGCGGGCGATCGGCCTGGGCATTGGGGCTCTGGAAAGCCAGATCGTAAATCTGGAAGCCAAGGTGCATAAATTTACGATCCAGGTGCAGATAAGGGAACACGGCATCAATGGGCAACTCCGGCACCATCTTCACTACGCCAACCAGCATCAACGGCGCGGTTTCGCCTGCTGCCCGCGCTACTGCCAGAATCAGCCCGGTCAGCATAGCCGGAACGGCCAGCGGCAGGGTCACATGCCACAGGGTTTCGGCTTGTGTCGCCCCCAGGGCCAGCGAACCCTGTCGCAGGGACGCAGGAATGCGTGACAGCCCCTCTTCCGTGGCTACAATCACCACCGGCAGCGTCAGCAGGGCCAGCGTCAGGGAAGCCCAGAGCAGGCCTGGCGTGCCAAAGGTCGGTGCGGGCAGGGCATCGGCGAAAAGCACTTTATCGAGACTTCCGCCCACCAGCCAGACAAAAAAGCCGAGCCCGAACACGCCGTAAACAATTGAGGGTACACCGGCGAGATTAACCACGGCGATGCGGACCAGCCGGGTCATCAGGCTGTTTCCGGCATATTCATGCAGCCAGATTGCCGCAATAACGCCGAGCGGCATCACGACCACCGACATCAACAGCACCATTAAAACGGTGCCAAATATTGCCGGGAAAACGCCCCCCTCGCCCAGGGTATCGCCCTGAGTACCGCTGACAAAATGCCACACCTGCCAGCCAAATTGCAGCCATTTTTCACCGTAAGTCATGGCGTTAGGATACCAGGCCGAAAGGATCTGGTTCATCGGGATGCGGTGCTGTTGCCCCTGCGCATCACGCAGGATCAACACTGTACTGTTGCTTTCGCTGGTCAGTTCACCGAGCTGCTGCGCTTTCAGTGAGAACTGGCGCTGGAGTTCCGCGCTGTCGGCCTGATGGATGGACTGAGCCTGAGCGGTGTACCTGTTATCCTGCTGTAAACGGCGCTGCCGCTGGGCCAGCCTCTCCAGCTCGCTGTTGAGCTTCGCCATACTGACCCGGCGCAGGCTTTCTGCCTGGGACATATGCTGCTGAGACTGTTTTATCCGCTGTTGCAGAGTGCGCATCATATTGCGCGCCACCAGCGGCTGGCCGTTCTCCAGCAGTCCGTCAAACCAGCCGTAAGCCATGCCGCCCGTCCTGCGTTGCAGGGCAATCACCCCTGTTGGCGCCTCACTGGAGACGATCTGGCTGCTCAGAATGTTTTGAAAATCTGAAGCGGAGAAATCGCGGTTGCCGGTTTTAATCAGATAGCGCGTCACTTCCTCCGGCAGGTTGTCCGGTATTTTCCTTCCGCTTGCCTCAAGCTGCTGCCGTGAGACGGTTTGCGACTGGGCGACTTCCCCCAGTATCTGCGTGGTGCCCAGGGTTTGCTGAACGGTATACAAGGTGACGGGCTGCGGCCAGAAGTAGCGTAATCCCTGCCAGGCGAGAAGAGCAATAAGCAGGATAAAGGCCAGCAGACTCACCGCCACCGCCCCACCGGTTAACCAGCGCCAGCGGTGGTTACTCATCACGGCACTCATGACTGCCCCTCCTGCTGACTGTAACGCTGGCGTAATCGCTGACGGATCAGTTCAGCAAAGGTGTTCACAATCAGGGTGAAGACCAGCAGCACCAGCGCGCTCAGGAACAGAATACGGTAATGCCCGCTGCCCGCCGCCGCTTCCGGCATCTCAATCGCTACGTTGGCCGCCAGGCTTCGCACCCCCTGAAGCAGGCCGCCCTCTGTTACCGGAGTATTTCCCGTGGCCATCAACACAATCATGGTTTCCCCCAGTGCCCGACCAAAGCCGATCATCAGCGCGGCAAAAATGCCGGATGAGGCGCCAGGCACCACCACGCGGGTCAGCGTTTGCCACGGCGTGGCACCTAACGCCAGCGATCCCTGCCCCAGCGAGGCCGGCACGCTGAAAATGGCATCTTCTGCCAGGGTAAAGATCAGCGGCACCAGAGCAAAGCCCATTGCCACCCCGGCAATCAGTAAATTACGCTGCTGATACCCCTCGCTGAAGCGTTCGGCCAGGCCTGTACCCAGCCGGTGTTCAATGACCGGCACCAGCCAGAGACAAAAGACCAGGGTCAGCAGCAGCAGCGGCAGCAACATCCAGATTTCACGCCCTTCGCCACACAGACGCTTGCGCCAGGCCGGGGGCAATTTCAGCGTCCCCCAACTGCATAACAGTAAAACGCCTGCCAGCATCAGCGGCAGTAAAAGCACGCCCAGTAAGCGGTCCGCCAGTTGCGGTGCCAGCCACAATCCGGCAATCAGGCCTATTACCACGCTGGGCAGCGCGCCCATCATTTCGATGGCCGGTTTCACCCAGCGCCGCAGACCCGGTGCCATAAACCAGGCCGTGTACATCGCCGCCGCCAGCGCCAGCGGAGTGGCAAACAGCATAGCCAGCCCGGCCGCTTTCAGCGTGCCTGCCACCATCGGCACCAGGCTGAATTTCCCCTGATACTCGTCGTTAGCCGAAGTGGACTGCCAGACATAGTCCGGTGAGGGGTAGTGTTCATACCAGACTTTTTGCCAGAGATTGCGCCAGCTGATGTCGGGCCAGGGGTTATCGATCCTGAAGTGCATCCACTGCCCGTCGCTTTCCGTCACCAGACCATCCCCCTGAGGCGCAAAAGCTGCACTCCGGACGCCCGACGGGAGCTGATGGGTTAAAATTGCGCCCTGCTGTTTGCTGGCAAACAGCATCAGTTCACCTGAAGCGCTGAGGGTGGCGAACACGCGGCGATGAGCCTCAGCGATCAGCACTGCCTGCGCGCTTGCCCCGTCAAACTGGCGGATATAGCGCAGATGCGGCCCGGATTCACTGGCGATATCAAACCACTGCGCAATCCCCTTATCATCTGCCACCAGCAGCGAACTGCCTCCGCTCATCAGGGCGAGGCGGGTTGGCGCTGAGGTTAAGGTCTGCGTATCGCGCAGCACGGGGCCGGAGGCGGTGATGCGCCACACCCGAAGAATCGAACCCGACACGCCGAAGAGCAGTTGCCCATCCGGCGAGAGTTGCAGCAAATTCACGTCCGGCATTTCCAGGGTAAAGGCTTCAGGCACGTTACCGGCCTGGTAATTCAGCAGGGTGATACCCCCGGGGCTGGCCTGAGCCACGAGCCAGTGCCGGTCATTCACCTGGGCAATGCTCATGACGGTGGCGGCATCATCACTGCCCGCCAGCGGCTTATCGCCCAGCGGGAATTTCCAGTCCGGCTCGCCTTCTGAGCCATTGAACCTGGGCTGAACCAGGGTGATCCCGCTGCTGCTGTGCAGCAGGATGCTGACGTTATCGGAGGTTGAGACGGCAGTGACCGGCTCTTTGGTCAGTGGGTAAGGCGCAGAAACCGGTTGAGCATTAAGCGGAATAAAGAAGCCTTTCCCCTGGTCGTCGATACGCCAGCCCCATTTTTGCTGTGCATCCATACCCAGTGCCACCGCGGGCTGAGAAGCGGGCAGTTCAATCATCTGGCCGCTGCGCAACGAGGGCGAGGAAAATAGCGGTACCACTACCCACAGCAACCAGACAAAAAGCAGCAGCATCACCAGCAGGATCGCCAGCCCGCAAACCCTGACCACACGGCGAGTCAGCCGGTCAATAAATTGACGGCGCCGGTCATTAAACTGGGCTGGGATGGGGGTTGAACTCATGCTTTATCGGTTTTCCAGTGGCATTGAAGTCGCTATGTTGCCCTTATGTGATTAATAAGACAATCAACAATGTCCGTTGGACTTTGCTGCCATACTCTCGCCATAATGAGGTGAGACAATGGCCGGTCACAGGCAGGATCTTAAGACGGAGTAAAAATGGGTCAGGAAAAGCTCTATATAGAGAAAGAACTAAGCTGGTTATCGTTCAACGAACGTGTCCTTCAGGAAGCGGCGGATAAGACCAATCCCCTGATTGAACGCATGCGTTTTCTGGGAATTTACTCTAATAATCTGGAAGAGTTCTATAAAGTACGCTTTGCCGACTTAAAACGCCGTATTCTGATCGGTGAAGAGCAAGGTTCGCCTTCCACCCCACGCCACCTTTTAAAAAAAATTCAGGCACGGGTATTAAAGGCAGATCAGGAGTTTGATGGTCTGTATAACGATTTGCTGTTGGAGATGGCGCGTAACCAGATTTTCCTGATTAACGAGCGTCAACTCTCCCCTAACCAGCAAAGCTGGCTTCGTCACTATTTCAAACACCAGCTGCGCCAGCACATCACGCCGATTCTGGTGAACCACGACACCGACCTGATTGAATTCCTGAAGGATGATTACACCTACCTGGCGGTGGAGATTATTCGTGGCGCTCAAATCAGCTACGCCCTGCTGGAGATCCCCTCCGACAAGGTGCCGCGCTTTGTAAATCTGCCACCGGAAACGCCGCGCCGCCGCAAGCCGATGATCCTGCTGGACAATATCCTGCGTTACTGCCTGGGCGATATTTTCCGTGGCTTCTTTGATTACGATGCGCTGAATGCCTACTCGATGAAGATGACCCGTGATGCAGAATATGATCTGGTCACGGAGATGGAATCCAGCCTGCTGGAACTGATGTCCTCCAGCCTTAAGCAGCGACTAACGGCTGAACCGGTGCGGTTTGTCTATCAACGCGACATGCCAGATGCGATGGTGGAGATGCTGGGTAAAAAGCTCAACATCACCAACTATGACTCCATCGTTCCCGGCGGGCGTTACCATAACTTTAAAGATTTTATTGGCTTCCCTAACGTCGGCAAGGCAAATCTGGTTAACAAACCGCTGCCGCAGCTACGTCACATCTGGTTTGACCGTTTCCGTAATGGGTTTGACGCCATCCGCAATCGTGATGTGCTGCTCTATTACCCTTATCACACCTTTGAGCATGTGCTTGAGTTACTGCGTCAGGCCTCGTTCGACCCGGCCGTACTGGCTATCAAAATCAATATTTATCGGGTGGCCAAAAACTCCCGCATCATTGATGCGATGATCCACGCCGCCTACAACGGTAAAAAAGTCACCGTGGTGGTGGAGTTGCAGGCACGCTTTGATGAAGCGGCGAACATTCACTGGGCCAAGCGGCTTACGGAAGCTGGCGTGCATGTTATTTTCTCTGCACCTGGACTCAAGATCCACGCCAAGCTGTTTTTGATCTCGCGCCGGGAAAACGGCGAGATTGCCAGGTATGCCCATATCGGCACCGGCAATTTCAACGAGAAAACCGCCCGTATCTATACCGATTATTCTCTCTTAACCGCTGATGCGCGCATTACTAATGAGGTGCGTCGGGTCTTTAACTTTATTGAAAACCCCTATCGCCCGGTGAGCTTCGAACACCTGATGGTGTCACCGCAGAACTCCCGTCAGATGCTTTATCAGCTGATTGATAATGAGATCGCCAATGCGCAAAACGGCATACCTGCCGGTATCACGCTTAAAATCAATAATCTGGTGGATAAGGGGCTGGTAGACAGGCTTTATACCGCCTCCAGCGTGGGCGTAAAGGTGAACCTGTTAGTACGCGGTATGTGTTCCCTGATCCCTAATCTTGAAGGGATCAGCGAAAATATTCGCGTCATCAGCATTGTTGACCGTTATCTTGAGCACGATCGCGTCTATATTTTTGATAACGGCGGCGATAAAAAAGTGTTCCTCTCATCCGCAGACTGGATGACCCGTAATATTGATTATCGTATCGAGGTTGCCGTCTCCATTCTTGACCCTATTCTGAAACAGCGGGTGCTGGATATTATTGGCATCCTGTTCAGTGATACGCTTAAGGCGCGCTTCGTAGACAAAGAGCTCAGTAACCGGTATGTTCCGCGCGGCAATCGCCGCAAAGTGCGCGCCCAACTGTCTATCTACGATTACATTAAATCTCTGGAACAACCTGACTAACTCACTATGCCAATTTCCCATAAAAATACGCCCAAACCGCAGGAGTTTGCTGCCATTGACCTGGGCTCAAACAGTTTTCATATGGTGATTGCCCGCGTGGTGGATGGCGCCATGCAGGTGCTCGGCAGGTTGAAACAGCGCGTCCATCTTGCTGACGGTCTGGATCACAATAATGTGCTGGGTGAAGACGCCATTCAACGGGGACTGGGTTGTCTGGCGCTGTTTGCAGAACGCCTGCAGGGCTTCAGCCCCGCCAACGTCACCATTGTGGGGACTCACACCCTACGCGAAGCAGTGAATGCGGAAGATTTTCTGCGCCGGGCTGCTGATGTCATCCCCTACCCTATCGAAGTGATTTCGGGCAACGAAGAAGCCCGTCTGATTTTTATGGGCGTGGAGCACACGCAGCCTGAAAAAGGCCGCAAGCTGGTGATCGACATTGGCGGCGGCTCAACAGAGATGGTGATCGGCGAGGATTTCGAGCCAAAGCTGGTAGAGAGCCGCCGCATGGGCTGCGTCAGCTTTGCCAATCTCTACTTCCCTGGCCGCATCATCAGCAAAGAGAATTTCCGTCGTGCCCGCCTGGCGGCCGCGCAAAAGCTGGAAACCATGGCCTGGCAATATCGGCTGACCGGCTGGCAGTATGCCCTCGGGGCTTCAGGCAGTATCAAAGCCGCCTGTGAAGTGCTGCTGGCGATGGGCGAGAAGGAGAAGCTGATCACCCCGGAGCGTCTGGAGATGCTTTATGACGAGGTGATCAAACATAAATCTTTTGATGCCCTGAGCCTGCCTGGTCTCTCTGAAGAGCGCAAAGCGGTATTTGTGCCGGGGCTGGCTATCCTGTGTGGGGTCTTTGATGCGCTGGCTATCCGTGAACTGCGTCTCTCTGACGGTGCGCTGCGTGAGGGCGTGCTGTATGAGATGGAAGGCCGGTTCCGCCATCAGGATATCCGCAGCCGCACAGCGCAAAGCCTGGCCAATCACTATGCCATCGACAGCGATCAGGCCCGCCGCGTGCTGGAGACCACAGAGCAGCTTTACCTGCAATGGCGCGATCAGAATCCCAAGCTGACCAATCCTCAGCTTTCAGCGATGTTGAAATGGGCGGCGATGCTGCACGAAGTGGGGCTGACCATTAACCACAGCGGCATGCAGCGGCACTCCTCTTATATCCTGCAAAACACCAATTTGCCGGGGTTTAATCAGGATCAACAAACGCTGCTGGCCACGCTGGTACGCTTCCACCGCAAAGCCGTAAAAGTAGATGACCTGCCGCGCCTGACGCTGTTTAAGAAGAAACAATTCCTGCCCTTAGTGTTCCTGTTGCGCCTTGCCGCACTGCTGAATAATCAGCGCCAGGCCACTAACATGCCTGATTTGCTCAAGCTTGAAACCGATGATGGCCACTGGACGCTGACTTTCCCGGTTGATTATTTCAGCCAGAACACCCTGGTCCAGCTCGATTTGGAACGTGAGCAAAGCTACTGGAAAGAGGTGACTGGCTGGCAGCTCAACATTCAGGAAGAAACCAGGCAATGATTATCAGACCCGACAATTTTTACACTGAAAAATACCAGCTTTCCGCCACCCATTCTGAGGTGGTGGAAGCTGCAAAGCTGATCGCACCCGGCCGGGCGTTGGACGTGGGGTGCGGCAATGGCAGGAACTCGCTGTTTCTGAATCTGAAAGGGTTTGAGGTCACAGGCTGGGATAACAATCCCGCCAGCCTGGCCCGGCTCAACCAGATTATCTCCGACGAGGGACTGAAAGGGATCGAAACGGCGGAGAAAGATCTCAACGATCTGCGCTTCAACGGTGCCTGGGATTTCGTGCTGTCGACCGTAGTGATGATGTTTCTGCAGCCGGAAACCATTCCGCAACTGATTGCCGATATGCAGGCCAGTACGGTTAAAGGCGGTTATAACCTGATTGTCGCGGCTATGGATACGGAAGATTATCCCTGTGACCAGGGGTTCCCTTTTGCCTTTAAGTCAGGCGAGCTCAGCGATTACTACCGTAAATGGCATATTCTGAAATACAACGAGCATGTTGGTCAGCTACACCGTACCGACGAGCAGGGAAATCGTATCTCTCTGCGCTTCGCCACCCTGCTGGCGCAGAAAGAGATCACTAAGGATTAGCATGATTAAGGCTGTCCCCTGGCCTTAATCAGATGCTCAAGCGGCTGAGCGGCCCCGCTCAGCTCGCCCTGAAGATAGTCCACGCCTGACAGGCGCAGCGCCTCCTCAACCTCAACAGAATCCACACCGCAGGCTACCACCCGCATCCGCTTACTGCTGGCCAGCGCACAGACCGCCGCAACAATCTGATAATCCAGGCTGGAATGCAGCATCTTATCGATATACCGGCGATCGATCTTCAACATATCGCCATGCAGCTTGTCCAGCCGGGCGTAGCTGGCGAACTCACTGCCGAAATCAGTGATCGTTACCCTGCAACCCAGCTGAAGAAGCTGCAGGATGGAACGATTTCCCCAACTGGAGTGACCAATCGCGGGCGAATCCGGCACCTGAACGATCAGTTGCCAGGTTTCGAGATCGTACAGGGCCAGGCAGGCTGCAATTTCATCAGCCAGCTTCGGGCGACAAAGGCTGGAGTTACATAACGTCAGCGCAAACCGGCTACCGGGTAAATGCTGACTGACAAACTCCAGCGTCTTCTCAATCATCCAGCGATCCACTTCCCAGGTTAACCCCAGCTCTTCCAGCCTCTCTTCCGGCAGCGGTTCACCTGTACCCTCATGCATCTTCAGCTGAATTTCAAAGTAATCGTCGCCCCTGACCCCTTTCACCCGCTGTACCCAAAGCGGATAGCCCTGCTCACGCAGTGTGGCTCTGATTTCATTCAGCATGGCAACCTTCTCCGCCACCCGGCGCTGAACGGGCAGGCTGTGGTTCTTTTGCGAATTGACTGTCAGACCCGTCTTTAGCGACCGATCGGCCATGGCGCTCATCTCGCCAAGCAATTCATACAGATGGGTGACCGGCCGCCGCACGCTACAGTAACTCAGCCCAATGCCCGGATGGAGGGGAAGCCCGTCCCAGTGAAGATGGTAATCTTTTAGCCTGGCGGCTATGTTTTCAATTCTGGCCTGATGTCCCACGTAGTTGAGCCTGATAGCCAGATCAAAGCCCGGCAGCTGATAGACCTCTTCCCCCGGTTCGAGATCCGGCACCAGATGCAGCGCAAGACTGCGCTTGTACTGGATACGCAGGCGTAAGCCATAGATCCGGCTGAGACGATCCAGATCCGGAATGCTCAGGAAGCAGAGGATCGTCAACGGCGTTTCACTCAGATCCGCACTCAGGGCGCGCAGATTAGGCAGATGAAAAACAGGATCGCTAAGCGCTGCCAGTTTCGCCTTGAACAGCGTTCGCCGCTGGCGGGTACTGATCGCCGCCATCATCAGAATGGTCAGGCTGAACACCAGCAGGTTTGCCGATATGATGGCCAGATGGTGAGGCTCGATACCGGGGCTCAGAAAGCGATCGCGAAGCTGATAAAGCAGGATCAGCAGCAGAGCCCAGAAAAAAGAGGTAAAAAGATGGCCAAAGCGCATCGCCGACCAGAGCATCAGGGGCAACATCAGCGGCATACCGTAGTCACTGACCAGCAGACTTTCTTTATCTTTATGGGAAATCGTCAGCACGACCAACAACGTAATCAGCAATACTGACCAGACCATCAGCTCATATCCGCTTACCGCCGCCGCCTGCTTTTTCATTCTGCTCCAGACTACTCTGGCAAAACGGGGTTTACGCATGCAGCGGATGGCGTAGTAAAAGACCTGAATCATGGTGACGCAGGACAGAAACAGCGACTGAAAATTCAGCAGTGTGTTGAGGGTAAAAAGCCCGGAGGGAAATACGGTTCCCTCACTGGCAATTATCCCGGACCAGGCGACCAGCTGCATGATCAAAATGAAGATTGTTGAGGTCAGAAAAGCCAGCCATAACAGGCGAACCTGCATCAGGCTCAGCCCACCGTAGTTGGCCCGCCAGCGCTTCCCGGCATGCACTTTGTACCCTTTCCACCCGAGTGACACTGCAAGCAGGGTCGCACTGATAATCACCACCGCCTGAAAATGATCGTATCGCGGGAAATAGTACAGACACAGCACCAGAAAAATACCGGGTATTGCCAGCCAGTCAAACACCAGCAGCATGCCAATATACATCGCCAGCGGCAGATAGATCAGATAGACGTATCCCTCTTCTCTTAACAGACGGACAGATAATTCAGTAGCAAGAGGCATCAGCAGAAAGGGCAATATAACCGGCAATACCAGCGCACTGAAGGGGCTTTGGCGAAAGCGGGCAAAGCAGGTTATGAGTCTCATGAGGCTTAATCGTTTTGCAGTGGCTGTGAGCTGCTGCTTCAGGCACTGCCCGATGCAGAGGGGAAATTCACGCCATAGTATGCATAACTGTTTTTGATGGTTTGATATGCATCAACTTCATTCAAATTTACGGTATTGATTAAAAATCATTTCCCGCCATTAAATCAAAACTCCCGATAACCGTATTTCCGGGCAAAGACAGGTTCACAGAGTACAGGCATTGACCTGCTAACCTTGCTGTGTCTAAAATTGCACCATCGCCTTCGGGCTTACCTCAGGATACTCTGCGTGAACAGCGCTATGTCATTTAGAAAACGTCAGAAAACCAGCCGTATGACCCGTATTGTGCTGCTGGTGAGTTTTATTATCTTAGTGGGCCGCTTGATCTACGTCGTCCCCGGCGCAATCGAGCACCATCAACAGAAAAAACAGGACGTTGCTGTACCGACGGTTGTCACTAAATAATCTGAACTCAGGGCGTGTTCCTCCAGACAGTTGCCTGAAATATGCGACTTACCTCCCTCTTTTGCCTGATTTGAGCAATACTTAACGGATTGCCCCTCTTTTGCCAGACACAAGGGAATTTTTATGTCTGTAGCCTTATCACATGCTCAGCAACTTGCTGAAATTCGTAGTCGTATCCTGAATCTGCTGCTTAATGATGGCGATCTGGTGGATACGCTTCTTGAACGCCCACTGAATGAAACGCCCGCCGAAGCCAGAGCGCACCAGGAACAGGCGAAGGAGATCAGAGACTACGTCCCTCTGATGCACGCCGCGGATATTGCGGATTTGCTGGAAGCCCTGCCCGAAGATGAACGTCTGGCGCTGTGGCACCTGATCGATACAGACCGTCGCGGGATGGTGCTGGTTGAAGCTTCCGAGAGCGTCTGGGAGAGCCTGATCGAGGAGATGAGCGATCGCGACCTGTTGCGCGCCATCGAACCGCTGGATATTGATGATCAGGTTCACCTGGCAAAATACCTTTCACGGGATTTGACCGGACGCCTGCTGACCTCGCTGGATCCTGCACAGCGCTCCCGCGTGCTGGAAGTGATGGATTTCGACCGCGATCGTGTGGGTCGGATCATGGACTTTAAGCTGATCACCATGCCGGCTGACGTTACGCTTGCCACCGTACAGCGCTATCTCAGACGTAAAAAAGCGATTCCCGAGGGCACAGATAAACTTTTTATCACCGATGAAAATAATACGCTTCTGGGTGAGCTAACCCTGACCGATATTCTGCTGAACAAACCCAAAAGAATGGTTTTTGAGGTAATGAATGACAAGCCAACAACTTTCCGCATTGATGATAAAGCGGAAGATGCGGCCGGAGCGTTCGAACGTTATAACCTGATATCCGCTGCCGTTATTGATGCCAAAGGCAAACTGATGGGCCGTGTGACCATTGAAGATGTCATCGATCTGGTTAACGAAGAGAACGACAGCAACATCCGTAAAATGGGCGGCGTAAACCCGGACGAGGATGTGTTTGCCCCGGTCAGAAAAGCGGTACGTACACGCTGGACATGGCTGGCGGTTAACCTGTGTACTGCGTTTGTGGCGTCACGCGTGATTGGATTATTTGAAGGAACTATCTCGCAGATTGTGGCCCTGGCCGCACTTATGCCTATCGTTGCCGGCATTGGCGGGAATACCGGGAACCAGACCATCACTATGATTGTTCGCGCTCTGGCGCTGCATCAGGTTGAACCGGGCAACTTCTCCTTCCTGATAGGCCGTGAGCTTGGCGTTGCGCTGATTAACGGACTTTGCTGGGGCGGCATAATGGGTGGCATTACCTGGGCGATGTATGGCAATCCCGCACTGGGTGGCGTGATGATGCTGGCGATGGTACTCAACCTGCTGCTTGCCGCATTGATGGGGGTGTTAATCCCGCTGATTATGACCAAAATGAAACGGGATCCGGCAGTGGGATCAAGCGTGCTGATAACGGCATTAACCGATACCGGTGGATTCTTTATTTTCCTGGGGCTGGCCACAATCTTCCTGCTGCACTGAAGAGTGAATTGACCGGGTGGGATCAAAGAGCGAATTTTTTCGCTCTTTTTTTATGCCTGAGGATGCCGCCCTGAATGTGGGCAGCATTTAACGTCAGACGTTACTCATTGCCCCACTGGTTCAGGAAATTTGCGACATCATCAATACGCAGTTCGCTGATACCGGCCTCGCTGGCCATCTCTTTCTGCGCCTCTTCACTGATTTCTTCATTGTTCATTAAGCGGGTGAGCAGCAGCTGGAAATAAAGCGCCAGGGGATCACGTTCTGCCTCAGCTACCGGCTGTGCAGTTTCCGTCGTGTACTCATCCACCATGTCATAATATTTAAGTGGTATCTCGTTGTTCATAATTTTCCCCCGGGGGTTAATGTTTGCTTCAGGGCCTTGCTGGCTAAATTTATGAAAAAGCACAGCACGCTGATGTCAGTAAGCGATGCCTGGCTCCTGCCTGTAAACAGTGCAGGATTCTGGCTCGGGATGATCAGACTTTGAGCAGTTTCACCGTGGCTTCCACGTCTATCTCATCTTCCGAGAAGATGAGCGTCGTCCCCTGGAAGGTGGTGATCGCCAGTTTTTTCAGCGAGCGCATTTCACCGGGCTCAACGGAGGTTTTTGGTCTGATGCTGCTCATCAGTACCCCTACAGACAGCACCGCATTTTCTTTATCAATGCGGGTTTCGGCAGGCACTTCTTCGCTGTAGACCAGGAAAGACCTGATCGAAGTCAGCTTAAGGCGTTCGCCCGCGATATAGATGTATTTACTTTCCGGTGCGACTTTCACATCAAAAGCGGACAAGCCCTTGTTGTTGGTGGTGGGTTCGAAAGTCACCGCCGCATCTTTCTTGATCAGCTCAGGGTTGGCGACCTTAATCACATGAAAATACCGGTTATCACCGTTTTCATCTTTGATAAATCCAAAACCTTTATCTTTAAACCAGGTTGTGATCGTTCCGTTCATCGCCATTACCGCCTGCTAGTGTATTTGCTCAATTTTTGCAGCGCGCAGTGTAAAGCACAATGCCTGCGCAAACTACGCCTTTGGTTTAAGTCTGGGTGATAAATCCCTGGTACGCGAGAAGATGGCGATTGGATGCAGGCAATAGCCAGGGAGAATGACATGCTGCGTTAAGTCGCTTGATGCGGCGAAGTAGCAGATTCGCCAGCTGGTTTGAAATTCGTTATCATCCGCTCCCCTTCTCTACCCGGATAGCCTGATGTCTGTGATTATCGATACCTTTATCGCTCCGCCGTGCCATGAAAAGATCGAAATTCTCTATCAGGACGATCACCTGGCAATTATCAATAAGCCGGGCGGGCTGCTAAGCCTCTCGGGAAAAAATCCGCTCAATCTGGATTCGGTGCATCACCGGCTGGTGCAAATATTCCCCGGCTGCACCCTGATCCACCGCCTGGATTTCGGCACCTCCGGACTGATGGTGATTGCCCGCAATAAGGCGATCAATGCCGCACTCTGCCAGCAGTTCAGCCAGCGCACGGTGACCAAAGTGTACAGCGCCCTGCTCTGCGGGCATCTGGATCAGGAGAGTGGGGTTACAGACGCAGCGATTGCCAAAGACCCGGCGTTGTTTCCACTGATGTCGATTTGCGCCATCAACGGCAAGCCTGCTCGCTCCCACTATCGTGTGGTTGAGCGCTTTTATCGTGAGTCAGAAGACGGGAAGCTGTTGCCGGTGACAAGGGTAGAGCTGACGCCGGAAACCGGGCGCACTCATCAACTTCGTATCCACTGTCAGCATCTGGGCCACCCCATTTTGGGCTGCGACCTGTATGGCGGTCGCCTGAGGCCTGGCACCGAACGGACTCCACGGTTGATGCTGCACGCCAGTGAGCTGCATTTTGTGCATCCGGTCAGTGAAGAACGGATCAAAGCTCATCATGCCAGCCCGTTCTGACAGCTCAGAATCTCTCTGCTGACTTAATTACCACATCAAATCATCGGGCACTTTGAAATCGGCATAGGGATCTTCTTCATCCTGCTCTTCCTGACTGAGCGTACTGTTTAATACAATACTGTTCGCATCTCGCTGCGCGATCTTATCGGCCACGCTTGCGGGGATAATAGCGTATTTACTTTCGCCATTGTTATCATCAACCAGACGAGCAATAGCAAGACGGCCATTAATCAGCTGAGATTGCGTAGCCTTATCCACGGCTATTTTTTTGATTAGATTATTATCAGTGAAATTGAAATCAATATTTCCTCTTGTAATATCGATTCTGTTCATCTCGATAAGTTGCTTTACCTGAGCCCTGTACTCTTTAGATAAGGCCGCCTGTTTTTGTTGTTCGCTCAACTGCTTATCACGCTCAAGCTGGGCTTTTTTATTTTCTTCCACAGCCGCCCTTGCCTCACGAGCCTGGACACGTGATTTTTTAGCCGTTCTCTGAACCTTGTCCATCTTTTTGCTGGTGACTAATCCAGCTTTCAGCATCTGCTCTTGTAAGGTAAGTTTTGTCATTTTCGTTTCTGAACCAGTTAAAAATTTGGGTGATTATACCTGTAATTTGCAGGGATGTACCAGGTTGCAGGCACCACTGCTCCCCCCTTACCTTTAGAATAAATGTTCAACTGCGCATCCATTAAATAGCGGAAACGTCAACGTCCGTGGTGGTGTGTCTGCAATCCGGACGTCAATTTGAGCTTCCACGCCGAATAGGCTGCATAAATCAGCATAACGCGGCCCGGTGGTTAAACGGGAAGATTAAACAGGTGCGTTAAGCTCAGATTTGCCCGGTGTTGACGCGGCGGCCGATATCTTTCAGCTGAGAGTATTTTTCCAGCAGCTGCGGACCGTCATCCAGGCTCATGGCAAACATCCACATATAGGTCATGACCGAATAGATATGACCGGCATCGCGAACACCGTTTAGCGTCATGGAGAGAATGGTCATGGCGAACAGCATCGCGGTCACGCACCCAATTGCCAGATAACCTGTTGCTTCACGATCGGAAAGGCGGATACGCAAACCTGCCAGCACGCCGTAATGCTTCGCCAGCGAAGGTGCTCTGGCCGTGCTGACAAGGCCCACTTCCCTTTCGAGCCGGTTATTCAGCCGCACAAACAGCGCTTCGTTTTTACGCGTGAAGCCGGGCAGAAAACAGCCGAAGAAAACAAGGATGGCGATACAGGTTATGCCGGTCCAGAACTCAATTGCCAGCAGCATCACGGCAGCCCCCGTGATAGACGCCACGGAGGTGATAAGCACCGGCAGATGCTTTTCGAAAAAATCCACGAATTCGCGCGACAGCGTCACGCGCGCCACAATGGTTGATGCGCCATGATTTTCGCTGCGCTGAGTCAGAATGACCGGTACCGCCAGTTCGGCGTAAATACGGGCAAAAGTGCGGGTATCAACGCTGCGGCGCGCAGCGCCAATCGCCCACATGATCAACACCATGCCGGCGTATAACATAGCGTGCAGCGCCTGCCCCGAAAGAATGGCATTGATAGCAAATCCCGCCAGTAGCGGGTAGAGCAGATACATGACGTTCTCGGCAATCACCAGCACAAAAGTGAGCAGCAGTTTTTTATAATGCCGGCGCCCCAGCATTTTCAGGGTCTGAAGGGCGCTGCGGGCAGGCACAGGTGCCGCTGGCGTTTTGAATATATGCATGTTTAACTTCTGGTTATAAGGTTCTTGAGCGGTTGCTCAAGATCGAAATGAGTCTATTTGAGCGGTTGCTCAAAGTCAATGCAGGGAACTGATGAAAACTATGCCAGCTGAAAACCTTCGGGCAAAAATCCTTGACGGTGCAATAGCGCTCTTTATTGATAAGGGCATTGATAAGGTGACCACCCGGGAACTGACCGAACATGTCGGTATTTCACGTAGCCACATCTATCATTATTTCCGCGACTGGGGAGCGCTCAGACTGGAGGCGGTTGAACGGTTCATGCAGGCCGATCTTGATGCTTTTAAAAACGCTATCGCCGATTTAACTCCTGATGTGGCGCTTGATACTTTTATTACCAGTCTGCCGGCAACCAATGATGCTGACTGGCTGTTATATAATTCGGTCTGGACGCAGGCTCAGCACGATCGGGCCTATGCCGATTTGGCAATCAACAATATGAACAGATGGTTCAGCCTTTTAGAAAGTATCGTTGCGTCTGGCATTAGCCAGGGGCTTTACCGGCAAGTCGATGTTGCGCGCATCGCCCGCATTATTGGCGGCGCTGTGAATGGCTATGCAGATATTCTTAGCGTCAGTCCCACAGAGAGGGGCTTTCTGGAGGCGAAAGACGATTTGCGCTATCTGGTTAAACAGCTTTTGGGTATTGCTGATTAAATAACGGACCTTCGCCGTGTCAGATAATCTTGTCACATATACCGGAACAAGCCACCGCCTCTGTAGCCTGGAATTTATCGGCTAACTCTCCCGGTAATGGATTCTGATCAAGAGACGGTATACCCATCCGGGTTCCTGGCGCATCGTTGTTATCAGCCGAATGCGCCAGTGTTTGCACTTGCCGAAGTCTTACTGCCAAACATCTTACGGTAGGATGAGAGTGAGATTCCCACAGATTTACGGAATGCGGCCCGGAAACTCTCTATGGACGAGAACCCACAATACTCCATCACCTGTTCGTTAAGCAGGTGATTATCTTCAAGTAACTCGCGGGCAAGATTCATTCTGGCCTGAAGCAACCAGGCTTTGGGTGTTGTCCCCATTGCCTCCCTGAAACGCCTCAAAAACGTCCGCTCTGACATTAACGCCCGGCCGGCCAGTTGCCCGACTGACAGCGCACTGCCAAGATTCTGAAGCGCCCACTCAACCACCGGAGCAATCTCATCACGCGGCTTCTGTGCCACAGGAGAAGGAATAAACTGAATTTGTCCGCCAGAACGTTGCGGCGCCATCACTAAACGTCTCGCCACGATGTTGGCGATATGCACGCCATAATCACGGGAAATCAGATGAAGACAGGCATCAATTCCCGCCGCGCTTCCCGCTGAGGTAATGATTTGCCCGTTATCGACATAAAGCACATTCGGGTCAACCGTGATTTCGGCATAACGCGCCGCAAGCTCGCTGGTATAACGCCAGTGGGTTGTCGCACGTTTCCCGTTCAGTAGCCCTGCCGCCGCAAGGACAAACACGCCTGAACAGATAGAGAGTAAGCGCGCCCCGCGGTCAGAGGCATCACACAATGCGTCCAGCAGTGCCTGGGGTGGCTTTTCATCGCGGTTACGCCAGCCGGGGATAATGATGGTCTGCGCCTCGCTGAGCGATGCCAGCCCATAATGTGAAACAATCTGGATCCCCTCTGACACCTGTATTGGGGAAGGATCGACCGACACTATCCGGTGCTGATACCAGGGGAAATCAAACTCAGGGCGATAAAGGCCAAAAACCTCCATAGCGATCCCAAATTCAAATGCACACAGCCCGTCATAAGCCAGAATGGCGACCAGACCCGGATGTTTTAACATTGGCGGAAAACTACCAGTTATTGTCAGGGCCGCCACTTTATCAGTTTGATGCTGCTTCTTACAATCATCAGACACTTACAAAGGAGATGGTACTCATGCCAAGTTTAATCAGAGACATTCCACCGGCATCCCCTGCTGAATCCCTGCAGCACTTCAGCCGCCGTTTAGCTTTTGAGACCGATTGCTCCGATGTTTACCAGAGCCAGAAAACAGGCCATGCAGACTATGTGTTAGTGGATGTCAGGAGCAGTGAGGCTTATTCAAAAGTGCATGTCCCTGGGGCGATCACTCTCCCGACGCGCTCTATCACCGAAGAGCGGATGTCCGCGTACCCACGCGATACACTGTTTGTGGTTTACTGTGCCGGCCCCCACTGTAACGGCGTACACCGTGCCGCAGTCCGTCTGGCGGGTCTGGGTTTTTCGGTTAAAGAGATGATTGGGGGCCTGACCGGCTGGGTTGACGAAGGGCTTCCCCTGCAGGGAGAACATGTTCCCGCCCCTGCCAATGGATTCTCCTGCGAATGTTAAATCCCGCCATTACTCTCCGGGCAGCGTTGCCCGGAGATGTGCCTGATTTGCTCAGGCATATGCGTTCACTGGCGGATTTCGAGCATTATATTAACGACTTTACTGTCGATGAAAAATCGCTGTTAGCGCGCGCATTTGGGCCTCAGCCTGAATGCCATATTTTTGTCGCAGAGTGCAGCGATGGCATTATTGGTTATGCAGTAGGGTTGGTTATTCCCTTCACTTACGATTTAAAAAATACGCTGGTCTTAAAAGAGTTTTTTGTGGATTCAGGTTACCGGGGACAAGGCGTCGGTTCTGCGCTTTTTCGCCACGTGGTTGCCTGGGCTCTCTCTGAAGGCGGCGGACGACTAAAATGGGACGTGCTGGCCGGAAATCAGAAAGCGGAGACCTTTTACAAAAAGCATGGCGGTTGTCCTGATAGTAAGTGGATACCTTACGTTATGGATGAAGACGCGTTAAACGCGGCTGCCGGACTGAATAGTGAAGTAAAATCACAGTAAGTCGTTAGCCACGTCATCTGCAGATAATATGGCTGCGCACGATAAAGTTGCTGCCCGAAGGGTTTAACATCAAGATTCACCTGTAAAAACAGTATGCTCTGACCAGAAGTGAATAAGGAGGACAAGCCAAAATATGGAAATTATTCTGATGCGCCACGGTAAACCGGGCTTTGCTGGTGCGCAAAAAGTCGCTGCTCATGAAATGGCGGGTTGGATTAACCAATATGATCTGTCTGGTATTGGCGATGACCAACCACCTGAAGCCAGCCGGGAGCTGGCGCGCAGTGTGCTGATGGTTATAAGCAGCCCCCTGCCCAGAGCAATTTCGTCTGCACGCAATCTTAATCTGGAGCCAGAAATAATTGACAGGGTATTCAGAGAGGCGGAGCTGCCGGTATATCTTATCCCTGTCGTTAAGTTATCCCCCTTCAGCTGGGTTATTTTATTTCGTCTGATGTGGCTTTGCGGCATGTCGAAAAAAACTGAGTCTTTTACGATGGCAAAAAGTCGTGCCCGACGAGCTGCAGGCATACTGTTAAAAAATGCCAGAGAGCATAATGGGCCCGTGCTCATGATGGGACATGGCATTATGAACCGGCTCATAGCAAAAGAGTTAACATCGCTGGGTTGGAAAGAGCGCACCCGTGCCGGAAAAGGATATTGGGGAGCCGGTGTTTTTGAGCTTCCTTAGCCACCAGGGGATGCATAGTTTCTGCTTTTGGGACAAAAAAATCAGACACAAGCAGATGATCCGCCAGGAGCGAATAGTGGACTGTTAAAATATCCATCAAACTATTATTTCATTCTGGTCGGGTACAGGCCGATTATTCTTGAAAGGGATGCGGCAGATTTTTTGTTGTTAATTCGTGGGTAAGCGCATCACTTTCTATTCTCGCGACCGAACGCTAATCTCAAACCGCTCAGCTTAAGCAAGGAAATCTGATGCATACCGAAAATATCCGTGCGTTGATTAGAGGGACTCTTTTATTAATGTCAGTCTTAGTCCCGGCGTTCGCAGCTCAGTCTGTACCTTCAGAACATCCGAACTCGCAGCGTATCTCTGTACAGACGCAAGGCTCAGGAACGGATGTCATTTTGATTCCCGGGCTGGCGTCGTCTCGCGAAGTTTGGGTCGATTTAGCATCAGGTTTACGTAAGAGCCACCGCATTCATCTTATAGAACTTGCCGGCTTTGCGAGTACACCTGCCATCTCCAACCCGGACGGGAGGGTCATCGCTCCGGCAGTTGACGCCATCGCTGAATATATCCGCAACCAGCACATCAAGGCACCCGTGATCATTGGCCATTCTCTTGGGGGGGAGATTGCATTGATGCTTGGGGCACGTCATCCCGACCAGGTCGGTCGCTTGATGATCGTCGATGCTTTGCCGTTCTATACGCTGATGATTGACCCTGCGGCGACCAGCAAAACTGCTGCCCGGCGCGCTACTACCATGCGGGACTGGCTACTGGGACAGTCGCAGGAGCAATTTGTAGAGTTTCAGAAGACATCCGTAGACCGTTTAGCCAAGACCGAGGCGGTAAGACCTGCTCTGGTGGCTGCAGGGATCAATTCCGATCGCAAAACCGTGGCTGATGCAGTTTATGAATTGATGATTACCGATTTGCGTCCCGATCTTAGCCACATCAGAGCGCCGATTGAGGTCGTGTACGCGTATGATTATTTATTCGGGGTACCTTTAGCCAACGTTGAGGCGATGTATCGTCAAGCCTATGCCTCTGCACCGGATATCCATTTCACGCGGATCGATAATAGTTTTCACTTTGTTATGCTTGATCAGCCAGAAAAATTTTCCACCGCGGTTAATTCATTCTTAAATGAATGAAGGTTGCTCAGGGCGCACATCAGGTCGACGTTGCAATAGCATCTTTGTGATCAACGTCCACTTCTGGCACAAAACAGAGAGTGAGCAGGCGTTGTACACCCGCTTTCCGGCACAAAAGTCCGCTGTTGCGGATGCCCCTGTTTCATCTCTCCTTCTGTTCCAATATGGGATATATTAAGGGCATTATCGTCAAATTTTCTCTTTGTAACAGGTAACAACGGCAATGGCTCTGATCCCGAAAAACTATGCGCGGCTGGAAAGCGGCTACCGTGAGAAAGCACTCAAAATCTATCCGTGGGTATGTGGACGCTGCTCGCGGGAGTTTGTTTATTCAAACCTGCGTGAATTAACGGTCCACCACATCGATCATGACCACACCAATAACCCGGCAGATGGCAGTAACTGGGAGCTGTTGTGTCTCTATTGCCATGATCACGAACACTCGAAGTACACTGAAGCTGACCAGTACGGCACAAACGTTGTGGCGGGTGAGGATGCGCAAAAAGATGTTGGTGAAGCAACCTATAACCCGTTCGCCGATTTAAAGTCGATGCTTAATAAGAAGAAATAACAGGTGCTCCACCCTGCTCCCTGAGCCTGCACTTTGTCGATAAAAAAAGCCCGCTCAGTTTCCTGAGCGGGCTTTTTACTTTCAGAACTCTGAATATCAGGTTTCAGGTTTCAGGTTTCCGAACTCAAAATTTTCAGCCGCCCGTAACAGCGGCTAAAACCTGTCAGAGATCAAACCTGTCCAGGTTCATGACTTTGGTCCAGGCTGCCACAAAGTCTTTCACAAACTTCTCTTTGGCGTCGCCGCTGGCATACACCTCAGCGCTGGCGCGCAGTACGGCGTTTGAACCAAACACCAGGTCGGCACGGGTAGCGGTGAATTTAACTTCGCCTGTTATCCGGTCCCGTCCTTCAAAGCGTTCTCCGGAAGGATCTGTTGCTTTCCATTCCGTGCGCATATCAAGCAGATTAACGAAGAAGTCGGTGTTGAGTTCCCCAACTTTGTCCGTGAGAACGCCCTGCTGACCGCTGTCGTAATTTGCACCCAAAGCGCGTAACCCGCCGACCAGTACCGTTAACTCCGGCACGGTGAGCGTCAGTTGCTGAGCTTTGTCGATCAGAAGATTTTCTGTCGAGGTTCTGGCAGAAGCCCCGCGATAGTTACGGAATCCGTCTGCTTCAGGCTTCAGCCATTCAAAAGAGTCGCTGTCCGTCTGATCCTGACGTGCATCAACACGCCCCGGTGTGAAAGGCACCTCAATCTCTGCACCGACCGCTTTCGCCGCCTGCTCAACGCCCACCACGCCAGCCAGCACAATCACATCTGCAAGAGAGGCTTTCGGGAAGGATTGCTGAACAGATTCCAGGGTTGGCAACACGCGGGCGGCAATGGCGTTCACTTCCCAGCCTCTTTGCGGTTGCAACGCCAGACGTGCACCGTTTGCGCCACCACGTTTGTCACCCCCACGGAAGGTGGAAGCCGAAGCCCAGGCCACGGAAGTCAGTTCGCCAACCGTCAGTCCGATAGCCAGGATTTTTTCTTTCAATTGGGCAATATCAGCCACCGTCGGGTGATAAACCGGCACCGGCAAGGGGTCCTGCCAGATTAAATCTTCTTTTGGCACTTCCGGGCCGATATAACGCGCTTTTGGCCCCATATCTCTGTGGGTCAGTTTGTACCAGGCTCTGGCAAAGGCTTCGTTAAAAGCCTGAGGATCGTTATGGAAACGACGCGAGATTTTTTCAAATTCCGGGTCGAAACGCAGCGTCAGATCGGTAACCAGCATGGTCGGCTTGCGTTTTTTCGCAGCATCAAATGGATCGGGAATAATGTCCGGTGCATTGACCGCCTCAAACTGGATCGCTCCGGCAGGGCTGCGTGTCTGAACCCACTCATATTTGAACAGGTTTTCGAAGAAATAATTGCTCCACTGGGTCGGCGTCTGTGACCAGATGACTTCAAGCCCGGAGGTGATGGAATCAGCGCCCACACCGGTTCCGTGACTGCTCGCCCAGCCCAGCCCCTGCGCTTCAAGCGGCGCGGTTTCAGGATCAACGCCCACATGGCTGGCGGGCCCAGCCCCATGCGTTTTCCCCAGCGTATGGCCGCCGGCAATTAACGCAACGATCTCTTCATCGTTCATCCCCATGTTGCCGAAGGTGGCACGGATAGCCGGGGCGGCCGAAGCCGGGTCACCGCTGTGTTCGGGGCCTTCAGGGTTGACGTAGATCAGCCCCATTTCAGTGGCACCTAACGGTGACTCCGCCAGAGATTCAGGGTGACGGTGTTCCAGCCAGGTGGCCTCATCGCCCCAGTTCACGTCCAGGTCAGGTTCCCAGACGTCTTCACGCCCGGCGCCAAAACCAAAGGTGCGGAAGCCGGCATTTTCCAGCGCAACGTTGCCTGCAAGAATATACAGGTCAGCCCAGGAAATTTTCTGACCATATTGCTGTTTCACCGGCCACAATAAACGGCGTGCCTTATCAAGGCTGACGTTATCTGGCCAGGAATTCAGAGGAGCGAAACGTTGCTGACCGCGACCCGATCCACCACGGCCATCAACAGAGCGGTAAGTCCCGGCGCTGTGCCACGCCATACGGATGAACAGGCCAATGTAGCTGCCCCAGTCGGCTGGCCACCAGGGCTGCGATTCAGTGAGCAAGGCTTTCAGATCGGCTTTGAGTGCAGAGTAGTCAAGTTTGGCGAATTCTTTGCGATAATCAAAAGCTTCGCCCAGCGGATTGGAGCGTGCCGAATGCTGATTCAGCAGATCAACTCTCAGTTGGTTAGGCCACCAGTCCCGGTTACCCCGACCGCCACCAGACGCTTTGTTGCTGCTTCCCCTATGGAAAGGACATTTAGCCACATCGGCTTCTCTGTCTGCTTCCACTATAGGTCTTGCATCGTTTGCTTCTTCATCAATAGAACTGCTCATGCTCACACTCCTGTTATGTAGTTTGACAGCTACTTTATACGCAGAACCGTGCGGGTCACATTTGAATCACCCTATGTAATTGATAGCTGTTCCCGTGATATTTGAAGAAGAATTGTGAGGAGGGAGACAAAAAAAATGCTGAGGGCATCACGCTGGATTTTGATTTTCATCATGTCCCCCAGGCCGTTCCGCGTGGGCAAATTCCCCCTGACAGAGGGCAAGGCTTCAGTAATAATGAAATTCGCCTGTTAATGCCGGAGTTGTCATCGTGAGCGTTCCCCAAACCATCCTGCCCATTTTCCTGTTGATCATTCTGGGTTATGTTCTGGCCCGACGGGGTGCACTGGATCCACACGCCAACAAAGCGCTGGGAGGTCTGGCATTTAAGCTGTTTATGCCGATGGTATTGTTTACGGGAATGGTGAATGCGCCGCTGCACAACGGATTGAACATACGCAATCTGGTGGCCTACTTTGTTCCCGCGCTGATCATTTTTGCCGTAGTGAACTTTTTCACCCACCGCAGCCTGAAGCACCCCACTCCCTTTGGCCTGACCGCTTCGTTTTCTAACAACGTGCTGATCGGTCTGGCTATGGTTGCCGGGCTGTACGGGGATGCGGGATTAGTGCTGCTGTTTACCGTGCTGGCGGTACACAGCCTGATGTTGTTCAGCTTCCAGAGTCTGTATAGCTGCCTGACCAGTAGCGAACCCTTCAAACCCAGCGTATTACTGGCAAGCCTGGCTAATCCCATGATTATCGGGCTGCTGCTGGGTACAGCGGTGAATCTTGCGGGAATTGGCCTGCCGGACTGGAGTATGAAACTGGCCACCTGGCTGGCACAGGCCGCACTGCCCTGCGCGCTGATTGTTTTGGGGGCGAATCTCTCCGGTTACAAACTGCGTCCGGACGGATATGTAGTGGCTGTTACTGTCGCCAAGCTGGCCGTGATGCCGCTGCTGGTTTTGCTGGCCTGCCTGCTACTGGAGATCGACGGGATGCCGCGCGCGATCCTGGTCCTGATGGCGGCCAATCCCTCTGGCATCAACGTGCTGGGTTTTTCCCGCTCGCTGCAGGACACCCAGAGAACCAGTTCAGCCATCTGCCTTACCACCCTGCTGTCGATGGCTACGCTCCCTTTATGGATCTGGATTAATGGTCTGATTTGAGGTGACAGATGATACTCATGATCGGGCGACAATGATCCAGCTGAAAAATGCTTGAAAGCGCGCTTCCAGAATGACTCACCTTCCCGTTGAATATTTAAGGCTCCTGGTATTCAGAAAACCGTTCAGCGAGCCAGTCGATAAACAGCCTGAGCCGGACATTAAGCTGCCTGGTGGGGGGATAGATAACAGAAATCGGGATGCGTAAGTTGGTCATATCATCCATTACGGTAACCAGCTCCCCTGACCGGATGAACCGGGCGGCCACTGATGCGTGCGTTTGTCCAACGCCCAGACCGTTGACGAGCATATTTATCTGCGATGCGCTGTCATTGGCGGCTATATCAAAGCGAACCAGAAATTTTTCCGCGCCCCGGTTACGGAAACGGAGCGGCCAGACCTCCCCCGTTGCAGCGCTGAAATAACCTATGATTTTATGGTTGCTCTCAAGATCTGTCAGACTTTCTGGAATGCCATAACGTTCAAGATAACCCGGACTTGCACAGGTTATCAGCCGATCCTTGTAGAGCGTTTTTGCTTTCAGCGAAGAGTCAGCCAATTCTCCGGCACGTATCACGCAATCAACGCCCTCTTTAATAAGATTGACCGGCCTGTCACCGACGCCGAATGCCAATTGTATATCCGGATAACGTTCCCGGAACTCTCCCAGCATGGGGATTAATACGAAGCTCGCCATTGAAGAATGCAGATCTATGCGCAGCCGCCCTTTTGCGGCTGTGCCCATATCGCGCATCGCCGCTTCGGTTTCATCAATTTTTGTAACAAGCCTGCTTATCCGGCGGTAATACTCCGCGCCTTCCGTCGTCAGGATCACGGATCGGGTTGTTCGCTGTATCAGCCTGATGCCCAGATGGGCCTCAAGATCCCGTAAAGCTTTACTGACGGTTGAGCGAGGCATACCGAGGTGAGCCGCAGCCTTTGTAAAAGAGCGCGTTTCAACAATGCGCTGAAACGTACGTATAGCAATTAGATGATCCATACCTCTGCATCTCCTTCTTGGTTATTGTGCATCTGTATGGAAACAGAAGGCAGAAAAGCGGGGATTATCTGGCTGCGAATCCCCGGTATTCTTCAGTCATTAAGCCACAACTCTGGAGATAAGATCTATGCCCCTGTCTGAAGATAAGCTGGCAGCGCTGCTTGACCAACGTTACGGTGCAGCCCAGCAAAAGCCCGAAAATATTATCCTTACCCCTCAGGTAGAAGCCATGCTGAGGCATAAATCCGTTCGTACCTTTCTGCCGGATGCCCTTCCGGATGGTGCGATCGAAACGATGGTTGCCGCAGCGCAGTCTGCATCTAATTCATCGGGACTTCATCAGTGGAGCCTGGTAGCGGTAACGGATAAGCAACTGAAACAGAAAATTGCTGATACCGTTGCACGTACCGTACCTACTGACCGTATCCCCTATCTTGAGGAAGCCCCCGTGCTGCTGCTCTGGGTTGCAGACTTATCCCGTGGAGCGGATATCACCAGGGAGAGAGGTGAAGAACCGATCGTATTTGACTACCTCGATTCCTTTTTAATGGCGTCAGTAGATGCGTCCCTTGCCTCACAAAACGCAGCCTTGGCCGCTGAGTCTATGGGGCTTGGGATTGTCTATATGGGACTGATGCGAAATGCTGCAAGAGAAGTGGCAGAGCTGATCAATCTGCCACAACACAGCTTTGTCACTTTTGGTATGGTGGTAGGAAAACCCGACAGTACCCGTACCAGCAGCATTCGCCCCCGTCCGGCTCAGCCTGTGGTTCTGCATTACAATCAGTACGATCCCAGGCGTTATCGTGATTATCTGGCAGGTTTTGAACAAGCTTTTCTCGATTTCCGCACCACACAGAATATGAATCCCAGGACCTGGCAGGATGCTGTCCATGAATCGGCCACCAGCATGGATTACATGGGCGGCAGGGAAAAGCTGCGTGACACAGTAGAATCGCGCGGTTTTAAACTGAAATAAAAAAACTGCACCTTACTCAGTTGGGTTTCCAACTTTTGGGGTGCAGTTCCACCTGCTCTTCAGGACTAATCATATCGAAGGGTTCTTTGAGAGGAGGCATTACTTGTGTTCACCTCGAACCTTTCCCAAAAAGTAACTTACGAGATATACAATGGCGAAAGATCCGATAAAAGCAGTAAACTTCAAAGCAATATTGTCGAATATAAATAAAGAAAAAATCGCAATAAAGCTCATTACTACTGTTACAGTTCCTTGTAATGCATGAGCAAAAAACCAACCAAGGGCTTTACTCAGCCATGTTACAAATTTCATTATTAATCCTTTTGCACATTTCTGGTTGGCTGCTGATGAATTCCAGATAGGGTTTTAGCTGGTCTTCTACAACAAAGTAAACCATGTCCAGTCCTTCGCGCTGCACTTTCCAGTAGATTACCGGGTAATGATTCTTCATCCTGCGGCTTGCTAATGCGGCTTCTTCAATTAATCCCTGCCACATCCCGGCACTGAGTGTGAAACTGGCTCTTGCACCATATAATGTTCTCCATGCATAGGTGCCCCTGGCATGTTTCACGATGGTTGTTGCTATTACTTGAGAAGCTAATAACTGACCGCCGTGACCTACCAGCCTGCCGTTCCCAATTGCTTATAGCCAATACCACCCCAAAAAAACTGCACCTTACTCAGTTGGGTTTCCAACTTTTGGGGTACAGTTCTTAAAGCGGGCTTCAGAAGGTGACTTACTGGTTCATACCGGGCCAGCCTGATTGTTTCCACCCTGAACCTATTACTGCCAGGCTAACCCGGCAGCAAAATCATTCCCACTCAATCGTCGCTGGTGGTTTACCGGAGATATCGTAAACCACGCGGGAGATGCCGTTGATCTCGTTGATGATGCGGTTAGAGACGCGGCCCAGGAATTCATATGGCAGGTGCGCCCAGTGTGCGGTCATAAAGTCGATGGTTTCCACTGCACGCAGTGAAACAACCCAGTCGTATTTACGGCCATCGCCCATCACGCCTACAGAACGCACTGGCAGGAACACGGTGAAGGCCTGGCTGACTTTGTTGTACAGGTCGGCTTTGTGCAGTTCTTCAATGAAGATTGCATCAGCACGGCGCAGCAGATCGCAGTACTCTTTCTTCACTTCACCCAGTACGCGCACGCCCAGACCCGGACCCGGGAACGGGTGACGGAACAGCATGTCGTGCGGCAGACCCAGTTCCAGACCGATTTTACGCACTTCGTCTTTGAACAGCTCTTTCAGCGGCTCAACCAGACCCAGCTTCATCTCTTTCGGCAGGCCACCCACGTTGTGGTGTGATTTGATCACGTGCGCTTTGCCGGTGGCAGAAGCGGCAGATTCAATCACATCCGGATAGATGGTGCCCTGTGCCAGCCATTTCACGCCTGGCAGAGCCGTAGCGTGCTCGTCGAACACTTCCACAAAGACGCGACCAATGATTTTACGTTTTGCTTCCGGCTCTGCTTCACCCGCCAGCGCATCCAGGAAACGAGCTTCCGCTTCCACATGGATGATGTTCAGGCCGAAGTGGTCGCCAAACATGTCCATAACCTGGGTAGCTTCGTTCAGACGCAGCAGGCCGTTGTCCACAAATACGCAGGTCAGACGGTCGCCAATTGCACGGTGCAGCAGCATCGCGGTCACGGAAGAGTCCACGCCGCCAGAGAGGCCCAGAATCACTTTGTCGTTGCCTACCTGCTCACGCAGACGTTCAACGGTATCTTCAATGATTTTCGCAGGCGTCCACAGCGCTTCGCACTGGCAGATATCACGGATAAAACGCTCAAGCAGACGCAGACCCTGACGGGTGTGGGTCACTTCCGGGTGGAACTGCACGCCGTAGAAACGTTTTTCTTCATTGGCGATAATCGCAAACGGGCAGCTTTCGGTGCTGGCTACGGTAACAAAGTCAGACGGGATAGCCGACACTTTGTCGCCGTGGCTCATCCACACATCCAGCAAGGGTTTACCCTCTGCACTCAGTGAGTCTTCGATATCGCGGGTCAGGGCACTTTTCACTGCCACTTCAACCTGCGCATAACCGAATTCACGCTCGTTAGAGCCTTCCACTTTGCCGCCCAGCTGCATAGCCATAGTCTGCATACCGTAGCACACACCCAGCACTGGAACACCGGCGTTAAAGACGTAATCTGGCGCACGCGGGCTGGCGTGTTCAGTGGTACTTTCCGGGCCACCTGACAGGATGATGCCGTTCGGGTTGAACCCACGGATCTGCTCTTCGGTGACATCCCACGCCCAGAGTTCACAGTAGACGCCCAGTTCACGCACGCGGCGTGCCACCAGCTGCGTATACTGCGAGCCGAAATCAAGGATCAGAATGCGATGTTTATGAATATTTTCCGTCGTCATTGGGCTATTCCAGAGCGATATATCAAATTCAGGGAGAAGGAGTAAAACGCCCGGCTGAGCCGGGCGGATAATGCTGGGGTATTACGAACCCATGCGGTAGTTCGGGGATTCTTTAGTGATGGTCACATCGTGAACGTGACTTTCCGAAATACCGGCGCCGCTGATGCGGACAAATTCCGCTTTGGTGCGCAGGTCGTCGATAGTAGCACAGCCGGTCAGACCCATACAGGAGCGCAGGCCGCCCATCTGCTGGTGAACAATCTCTTTCAGCAGGCCTTTGTAAGCCACGCGACCTTCAATCCCTTCCGGCACCAGTTTGTCTGCTGCGTTATCGGTCTGGAAGTAGCGGTCTGAAGAGCCTTTGGACATCGCGCCCAGAGAACCCATGCCACGGTAGGATTTGAAAGAGCGACCCTGGTAGAGTTCGATTTCGCCAGGAGATTCATCGGTACCAGCCAGCATAGAACCGACCATCACGGCGGAAGCACCAGCCGCGATAGCTTTAGCGATATCGCCAGAGAAGCGGATGCCGCCATCAGCGATAACCGGGATACCGGTGCCTTCCAGCGCCGCTACTGCATCAGAGACTGCGGTGATTTGTGGAACACCAACGCCAGTTACGATACGGGTAGTACAGATTGAGCCTGGGCCGATACCGACTTTCACTGCGCTCACGCCCGCTTCAACCAGTGCCAGAGCACCAGCGCCAGTAGCGACGTTGCCGCCCACGATTTGCAGGTCAGGATATTTAGCACGGGTTTCACGAATACGTTGCAGAACGCCTTCGGAATGGCCATGTGAAGAGTCGATCAACAGCACGTCAACGCCCGCAGCGACCAGCGCATCCACACGCGTTTCGTTACCCGCGCCAGCGCCTACAGCAGCACCCACACGCAGACGGCCATGCTCGTCTTTACAGGCGTTAGGTTTACGCTCGGCTTTCTGGAAGTCTTTAACGGTGATCATGCCCAGCAGATGGAAACTGTCATCCACCACCAGCGCTTTTTCCACACGCTTTTCGTGCATCTTGTGCAGCACGACTTCGCGGGCTTCACCTTCACGCACGGTAACCAGACGATCTTTAGGCGTCATTACGGCAGAAACAGGCAGGCTCAGGTCGGTCACAAAGCGCACGTCACGGCCGGTGATGATCCCGACCAGTTCGTTTTCGCCGTTAACGACCGGGTAACCGGCAAAGCCGTTACGTTCGGTCAGCGCTTTCACATCGCTCAGGGCGGTGGTCGGCAGAACGGTCTGCGGATCGGTAACCACTCCACTTTCATGCTTCTTCACCCGGCGAACTTCTTCTGCCTGGTGTTCGATAGACATGTTTTTGTGGATAAAGCCCATGCCGCCTTCCTGCGCCAGTGCGATAGCCAGGCGTGAATCGGTCACGGTATCCATGGCAGCAGAGAGCATAGGAATGTTCAGTCGGATGTTTTTGGTAAGCTGGGTGCTGAGGTCAGCCGTGTTGGGTAACACAGTGGAATGTGCAGGAACGAGCAGAACGTCGTCAAATGTCAGGGCTTCTTTAGCGATTCTTAGCATGGCAATATCTCAACCTCAGGGTGAATGAGAACTTGTAAAATATTGCCGCGGCATTATACAGGCCGTAATCGATTGCGCCCAGCATTATTTACGAAAAGTTCTTGATCCCTCCAGTAAGGACTGTAGTATCGGTCAATTAACCCTCTGATTTAAAGTTTGATCTTCATCACATGTCGCTACCGCCAAATGCCAATATTTTTACCGTCAGCCGTCTGAACACCACAGTGCGAAAGCTGCTGGAGATGGAAATGGGCCAGGTCTGGCTGAGTGCTGAAATCTCCAACTTCTCCCAGCCCTCTTCCGGCCACTGGTATTTCACCTTAAAAGATGACGGCGCCCAGGTGCGTTGCGCGATGTTCCGCAACAGCAATCGCCGGGTCTCTTTCCGTCCGCAAAACGGGCAGCAGATTCTGGTCAGGGCGACCATTACGCTGTACGAACCGCGGGGGGATTACCAGCTGATTGCCGAGAGTATGCACCCGGCTGGTGAAGGGTTGCTGCAACAGCAGTTTGAGCAGCTCAAGCAGAAGTTGCAGGGTGAAGGTCTTTTTGAACAGAGTCACAAGCAGGCGCTTCCCGATCCGGCGCATCAGGTTGGGGTCATCACCTCCTCCACCGGTGCAGCCCTGCATGACGTGCTGCGCGTATTGCACCGCCGCGATCCCTCATTGCCTGTCATTATTTACCCTACCCCGGTTCAGGGTGTTGATGCTCCGGCAAGCATTGTCCGCGCAATTGAAGTGGCTAACGCCCGTGGCGAGTGCGACGTGCTGATTGTAGGCCGTGGCGGTGGTTCGCTGGAAGATCTCTGGAGCTTTAACGATGAGCGCGTCGCCCGCGCCATTTATGCCAGCCGCATCCCCATCGTCAGCGCCGTAGGGCATGAGACGGATGTGACCATTGCCGATTTTGTTGCCGATCTGCGTGCGCCTACCCCCTCAGCCGCTGCGGAACTGGTCAGCCGCAACCAGATTGAGCTGCTGCGCCAGTTGCAGTCACAGCAAACCCGGCTGGAGATGGCGATGGATTATTTCCTCGCCCAGAAGAACCGCATTTACACCCGTTTGCAGCATCGCCTTCAGCAGCAACACCCTCAGTTACGCCTGGCACGGCAGCAGACCTCGCTGATGCGCCTGCAACGCCGCCTGGACGACGCAATCCAGCTAAGGGTGCGTCAGGCTACTCATCGGCAGGAACGCGCTGAGCAGCGTCTGAGCGCGATTCAGCCGCAGACCCGCATTCACCGCTCACAGCAGCAACTGCAGCAATGGCAATATCGTTTGCAGCAGGCAATGCAGACGCAGCTCAACGGCGGTAAACAGCAATTTTCCACCCTGACCGCCCAGCTGGAAGGCGTCAGTCCTTTGGCTACCCTGGCACGAGGATTCAGCGTGACTACGGCGGCAGATGGTCAGGTGGTGAAAAAGACCCGTCAGTTGCAGACCGGGGATACGCTGAAAACCCGTCTGGACGATGGCTGGGTAGAGAGTGAAGTGACCGCGATCACGCCAGTTAAAAAAACACGCGCGAGTAAAAAGAGCTCTGATTAACTCCTCACGGCCTGACGATCCTCTCCCTCCCCGTCAGGCCGAAGTATGGCAACTCTGAATGACAATTTGACCACCTGGAAAGTAAGGGTTTAATCCCTGCCCTTCCGCTTGATGGCGACTATACTTCCCTGACACTTACCCAAGACCAGGGAGCCTGTTATGCGCTATGGCATCATTCCCCCCTATATACTGCGCAATATTGTTGATAACGGTTCCGGCCATCAGCAAAGTTGTGCGCTGCAAACCCTGACGCATGTCCAGTCGCTGATGGCTGAGAGCTTGATAAAACCCGAAGCCGCCCCAACCACCGTGCCGGGTGTTGTGCAGCGGGAAATTTACGACTCGGCTCAGACCCAGAACCTGCCGGGAACGCTGGTGCGCAGTGAAGGCCAGCCCGACAATAACGATGTGGCAGTCACCGAAGCCTATGACTATTTAGGCTTCACTTACGATCTCTTCTGGCAGGTATACCAACGCAACTCCCTGGACAACAAAGGCTTGCCGCTGAAAGGAACAGTGCATTACGGCAAGGAGTATCAGAATGCTTTCTGGAACGGTCAGCAGATGGTCTTCGGGGATGGCGATGGCGAAATCTTTAACCGCTTTACCATTGCGATGGATGTGGTGGGCCATGAGCTGGCGCATGGCGTCACAGAGACCGAAGCGGGACTTATCTACTTCGAACAGGCTGGCGCGCTCAATGAATCGCTGTCGGATGTCTTTGGCTCACTGGTGAAGCAGTTCCACCTGAAACAGACTGCCGACCAGGCTGACTGGATCATTGGTGAAGGGCTGCTGGCTGAAGGCATCAACGGTATAGGGCTGCGTTCGATGTCAGCCCCCGGCACCGCTTACGACGATCCCCTGCTGGGCAAAGATCCTCAACCTGCGACTATGCAGGACTATATCCAGACCCGCGAAGATAATGGCGGCGTTCACCTCAATTCTGGTATTCCCAATCATGCCTTTTATCTCGCTGCGAAAGCGCTGGGCGGTTATGCCTGGGAACTGGCGGGCTACGCCTGGTACGACACCGTTTGCGATAAAACGCTGCCGCAGGATGCCGACTTCAAAACCTTTGCCGGGTTTACGATACAACACGGACAGAAGCGGTTTAATAAGGCGGTTGGACAGGCCATAGAGGATGCCTGGAGAGAGGTCGGCGTATTATCATGAACGCATTACCGGAACTCAGCGACGATGCGGTTATCGACGTGGCGCGCGAAGGTGGGTTTGCCTATATCCCCAAACTCTCTGGCCCCAGAAGGATCGCCCTGGCGCAGCTCAGCCTGCCTCAGCGTGAACATGTCTGTAGCGTGTTGCGTCAGGCGATCTCACTGGGCGAACCTCCAGGAGCGGATAACCGCGCAGGCCAGGGCGATCAACGTTATTTTCGTATTGAGATCAGCTATGCCACCTCGCAGCAGGTGGGCAATATCGTGCTGATTATTCCTGAGGAGCA
Organism: Erwinia sp. E_sp_B01_1; assembly: GCF_036865545.1. Classification (NCBI taxonomy): domain Bacteria; kingdom Pseudomonadati; phylum Pseudomonadota; class Gammaproteobacteria; order Enterobacterales; family Erwiniaceae; genus Erwinia; species Erwinia sp. E_sp_B01_1. The sequence goes on from NZ_CP142208.1 coordinate 3,611,947, forward strand.
GGCTCCACCAGAGCTGGTTGAGTTGTGGAAGGAGGGGCAGTAGCGCCTTCTGCATCAGACGCATCCTGAATCATTAGCATCACCTGCCCTGTCACCCGGCGGGAACAAACCATAAAAAAAGCCCCTTCATTGCCGAAGGGGCTCAGACTATTTACAAACTCCGAAGCGGTGGGAGTCTGCACTTTGTCAGTAATCTAAGCCCCTCCGTTGCTGAGGGGCTTAGCTGTCAGACGTCAGGGTTTCCCCTCAAAGCTTATTTATCCAGTGAGAAAGCAATCACGTAGTCACCACGATCCGGTGACTGACGTGCGCCGCCAGCACTGATCAGGATGTACTGCTTACCATTTTTTGGAGAAACGTAGCTGATTGGGCCGCCCTGGCTACCTACTGGCAGACGGGCTTTCCAGACTTCTTTACCGGTAGAGGTATCGAAGGCGCGCAGGTAGTAGTCCTGCGTTCCCGCGATAAACACCAGTCCGCCCTGAGTTGCCAGCGTACCGCCCAGCGTAGGCATACCAACCGGCATCTGCGCACGCATTTTGATACCAAAAGGACCGGTATCCTGCACGGTGCCAACCGGAACCTGCCACACCATCTTCTGCGTTTTCAGATCGATGGCAGAAAGCGTACCAAACGGCGGCTTCTGGCAAGGGATGCCCAGCGGAGACATAAAGCGGTTTTTGTTGACGGCAAAAGGCGTCCCTTTTAACGGCACAGCGCCCATACCGGTATTGATAGCTTCACCACCATTACTGCCGCGTGCGATAGCGCCAGTATTAGCCGGGATCATCTGCACCCACAGGCCAAGACGCATATCGTTAACGAAGATATAGTGATTGTTCGGATCGGTAGAGAGGCTGCCCCAGTTCATACCACCCAGCGAGCCTGGGAAACTCAGCGCCTTATCAGTGCCCGGTACGGTATACAAACCGTCATAACGCATCGATTTAAAGGCCACACGGCAGGCGAGCTGATCGAACGGCGTCGCGCCCCACATATCAGACTCTTTCAGCGTTTCTGCGCCAATCTGCGGCATACCTACAGACTTAGGCTGCGTTGGGGTGTACTGCTCGTCCGGGATGTTGCCTTTTTTGACCGGAACTTCTTTGACTTCGGTCAGCGGCTTGCCGGTCATACGATCCAGCACGAAAATCTGCCCCGCTTTGGTGCCGATGACCACGGCTGGCTTGCTGGTGCCGTCTTTCATCGGGAAGTCGATCAGACTTGGCTGCATCGGCAGGTCAAAGTCCCACAGATCGTTATGGACGGTCTGATAAACCCACTTCTCTTTACCGGTAGTCGCATCAACAGCCAGGACAGAAGCGCCATATTTATGGTTCAGCGCGGTACGCGTTGCGCCATACAGGTCTACCGAAGAGCTTCCCATTGGCATAAACACGGTGTTCATGGATGGATCGTAGGACATCGGAGCCCAGGAGTTAGGCGTACTGCGGGCATAGTCCTGGCCCGGCTGCAATTTTGCATTCGGATCGTCGTTGCCCGTATCAAATGCCCAACGCATCTGTCCGGTGATCACGTCGAAACCGCGAATCACGCCGCCAGGCATATCGGTCTGGACGTTATCCGCTACGCGGCCACCAATTACCACGGTAGTTCCAGCCAGGGTTGGCGCAGAGGTCAGCTGATATTTTGGATCCTGCGCTTCGCCCAGGCCCGCTTTCAGGTCAACCACGCCGTGGTCGCCGAAGTTCTGGCACAGCTCGCCATTATCGGCATTGATCGCCATCAGGCGCGCATCGATGGTATTCATCAGCAAACGGCGCTGACAGGTGTCACCAGCGGCCAGCGTCGCCTGCGGCACTGGTGTAGAACCAGGAGCGGAAGGCTGAGTCAGCGGTTTAGTGGCATCGAAATAGGCCAGACCACGACAACGGTTCCAGACTTCTGCCTGTGCATTGACCACGTGTTCCCAAATCTTTTTACCCGTATCGGCTTGAACCGCGATCACGTTATTGTGCGGCGTACACAGATAGAGCACGTTGCCAATTTGCAAAGGCGTTTGCTGATCTTCCGCACCGTTGCCGGTTGGGCTTTCAGGAATGTCTCCGGTATGGAAAGTCCAGGCTACTTTCAGATCTTTCACGTTATCGCGGGTAATCTGATCCAGTGCCACAAAACGGCTACCTTCCGGCGTGTTGCCGTAGTTATCCCAGTTTTTCTGCTGCTGGTCTTTTGCAACCGGCACCAGAGGCAATTCCTGACCGTCAGCCACGGTTGGGTGAGGCTGGAACATCTGGAACAGCGTCACCAGCAGGCCAGCAACCAGTACCACGGAAACGGCGTAAGCGGGTTTGGCAGCAGAAGATTTACCTTCACGCTTGCGCAAGGCAGGCAGGGTAATCAGCGCCAGCAGCAGTAAACCTGCCAGGGTCATCAGACGTGATACCAGCGGCCAGAAATCGATGCCGGCATCCTGCACGGCCCAGATGGCCGAGCCGATAAACACCAGCGCAAAAATAATCACGGCGGAGGATTTGCGGCGGAAGAATTGAATAGCGGAAAGGACGGTGAACACGCCGGCAATCACGAAATACCAGCTGCCGCCCAGTGAAACCAGTTTCCCACCACCAATCACAAAGAAAAGGCCGGTCGCCAGTAATACTAAGCCCAGCACAACGCACCACAAGCTCAGCCATTTTGACGGCCGGGCATTCGTTTGAGACATGGTAAAAATACTCCTGAATAAAATAGGGCTTAAGCACGAACTTCATTTTCTCTGCCCCCTGAAACCGGCTGGCTTCTGGATCTGAGAGAAATGATCAATCTACTTAAGTCACTACACTCATTAACAATTCGATACGGGCTGCTCCCGTCATTTGTCACCTTAGGCCAGGGCTGACGCCACTTTAACGCGACTGAGGCCCGCAGATAACCGAAAAAGTGTACCATGTGGTTCGTAAATAAATAAACACAAACTTAACAAACTTCACACTTCCAGCCTTTTTACCGGGCAGGGTAAAAACGCCTGTGAATAGTTCAGGTTCACAATTATTCATTGTAGCTGATACAAAGAAAGGAATTTAACGATGAAAAAAGAGAGGTAAAACGCGAAGAAAAACGTCAAAGAGCAGGAGTAATAATAATAGAAGGAATAAATAAAGCGGCTTATATCTGCATGAATGGAATAAACAAAAGGGGCCATCAGGCCCCTCAGGTATTAACGTTTGTTTTTCTTTAAATGACTCATCAAACGCTGGCGCTTACGCTGCTGGTTCGGGGTCAGCAGGTTGCGTTTCCCTTCATACGGGTTATCCCCTTCCTTAAACTGGATGCGGATAGGCGTACCCATCACTTCCAGTGAACGACGGAAATAGTTCATCAGGTAGCGTTTGTAAGAATCCGCCAAATCTTTCACCTGATTACCATGGATAACCACGATAGGTGGGTTGTATCCACCAGCGTGGGCATATTTCAGCTTCACGCGGCGACCACGAACCAGCGGCGGCTGATGGTCATCCGCGGCCATGTGCATGATGCGGGTCAACAGAGAGGTGCTGACACGACGCGTTGAGCAGTCATAAGCTTCGGTTACCGATTCAAACAGATTACCCACGCCGCTGCCATGCAGGGCAGAGATGAAGTGAATACGGGCGAAGTCGATAAAGCCCAGACGGAAGTCCAGCGTCTCTTTCACTTCGTCACGTACTTCCTGCGACAGGCCATCCCATTTGTTAACCACAATCACCAGCGAACGTCCGCTGTTGAGGATAAAGCCCAGCAGTGACAGATCCTGATCGGAGATGCCTTCACGGGCATCAATCACCAGCATCACCACGTTTGCATCTTCAATAGCCTGCAGCGTTTTGATCACCGAGAATTTTTCAACGGTTTCGGTAACCTTGCCGCGCTTACGCACACCGGCCGTATCAATCAGGATGTACTCGCGATCGTCGCGTTCCATCGGGATATAGATACTGTCACGGGTGGTGCCGGGGGCATCAAATACCACCACACGATCTTCACCCAGAATGCGGTTGGTCAGCGTGGATTTACCCACATTTGGACGACCCACAATCGCCAGTTTGATCGGCAGATCCAGCGGGTTGAAGTCATCTTCGGCTTGCGCCGCTTCTGCTTCGTCCTTCTCTTCCGCCTCTAACTCAGCCCAGTAGGCCGCGTTAGCTTCTTCATCTGTGAGAGGTACCGCTTCTGCTTCATCTTCCCGATATGGCAGTAGAACTTCTTCCAGCAGGCTGGTGACGCCACGGCCATGAGAAGCAGCAATCGCATGAATCTCGCCCAGGCCCAGGGAATAAAAATCGACTACGGCAGAATCAGGATCCATGCCGTCGGTTTTATTCGCCACCAGGAAGGTGGGTTTCTCACGCGAGCGCAGATGCTGGGCAATAGCTTTATCAGCAGGCATCAGGCCGGCACGGGCATCGACCATAAACAGCACAATATCCGCTTCTTCAATTGCCAGCAGAGACTGGGTAGCCATGCGCGTTTCCACGCCTTCTTCGTTGCCATCAATACCGCCGGTATCGATGCAAATAAACTCCTGCCCTTCAACTTCCGCACGACCATACTTGCGGTCACGCGTTAGCCCAGGAAAATCCGCCACCAGCGCATCTCGGGTGCGCGTTAAACGGTTAAACAGGGTGGATTTTCCCACATTGGGACGCCCGACAAGCGCGACCACAGGTACCATATTGAAGCCTCATTACAAAAAATTAAGCGCCTCATACAGAATAGACATGTATGACAAATAAAGTGCTGATGCACGCGCTGAAGGCGTAAGAATACCACGCCCGGAGAAAAACGAAACGGCCCCTGACGAATCAGGAGCCGTTGCAGAGCAAAGTCAGAGCGGTGAAATTAGCGGGTGAACGCGTAAACTTCGCCACCCTTTGCCTGAATTAACAACTTGTCACTGGCTACCACTGGCTCGGTCTGGAAGCCTGAGCTGTCCACATCCTGCTGAGCAACAAAGCGACCATCGTCAGTATTGATCCAGTGCAGATAACCTTCGGCATCACCTACAACCAGGTAGCCATTATAAAGCACCGGTGAAGTCAGGTTACGGTGCAGCAGATCGCTCTGGCGCCAGATGGTCACGCCACCTTCCGTATTCAGGGCCACTACGCGGTCATCCTGATCGATCAGGTAGATACGTCCACCGTCTACGATCAGATCGTGAACAGAACCGATTTCACGCTTCCACAGAATCTGACCAGAACGCAGATCCATCGCGGTCAGGTTGCCATTGTAAGCCAGGGCATAAACAACACCGTTAACCACTACCGGCGTGGTATCCACGTCCGAGAGGCGATCGATCTCTGTTGCGCCGCTAGGCTGAGAAATACGCTGCTGCCAGATAATCTGGCCCTGGTTCATCATTACCGCACTGACGCGGCCATTATCACCACCCACAATAGCGGCACCAAAGGCTGCGGTAGGGGCCGATTCGCCACGCAGTGACAGCGCAGGCACATCCAGATTTACCGACCACTTCACCACGCCGCTGGTTTGATCCAGACCCTGCAGCATGCCGTTACTGGTATGAACCAGCACCAGGCCATCGCTGACGACCGGACGGGAAAGCACTTCACCGGCAGCTTTAGTCTGCCAGGTAACGGAACCATCACTGGTGCTCAATGCATAAACCTGACCACGTTCGCTGCCAATGTAGATCTGACTTGCATCAACGGTTACGCCACCCGAAAGCAGCGCAGGACGGTTGCGGGAGAAGAAGCCCGTTTTCTCAGAGAGATCCACTTTCCACTGCTCTTTCCCGTCGCCCGCATTCAGGGCTTTCACGATGCCATGACGATCGGCGGCATAAACGGTACTTTCTGCCCAGGCCGGATGCAGGTTTGAGTAGTAATCACCCACACCATCCCCTACTGAGGTGCTCCAGACTTTTTCCGGGGTAAACTGATTTTCGACTTTTGGCAGCGGTGACATTTTAACCACGTCTTCTTCGCCGCTGAACCATGAACATCCGCTGAGTAAAGTGACTGAAATCAGTCCCGGCAGAAGTATCTTACGCAATTCCATGAAATCCCTCTTGAGCCTGTGGAGGCAATTTTATACCGCGGAATTTAACCGGGTAGATTATTCATTTTCATCTGCAGCATCTCTTTCAGCGCCGGAGACGCGTCAGAAGCGATGCCTTTACTCCAGGCCTCGCGCGCGCCCTTCGCGTCGCCCTTGCTGAGCAGGGCTTCTCCGCGTACGTCCGCTACGATTGCCGTCCAGCCATCACCTTTGATGGCATCGAGGGTTTTCACCGCCTCGTCAGCTTTTTTCTGCTGAACCTGAATACGCGCCAGGCGCAGATTCAGTACGGCTTGCAGGTTAGCGTCTTTAGTATCTTTCAGACCGCTTTGCAGCTGGCTGGCCGCTTTATCGAGCTGGTTGCTGTCGACATAACGCTTAGCCAAATCCAGAGAAGCCAGCGCACCATAGGTGTTGCTGTTTTCACTGGCAAATTTCGCCGCTGCTTCCAGCGTGGCTGGCTTGCTGCTGTCCAGCGCGCCTGAGACTTGCTGATAAGCCGCAGAGGCTTCACGGCTGCTGCCATCCTGATGGCTGCTCCAGTAGTGCCAGCCCGTCAGTGCGCCAATCCCAATAATCACGCCGACCACCAGCGCTTTACCGTTCTGGGCAAAAAAGCCGCGTAACGCATCTACCTGTTCGTTTTCGTTGCTATAGACTTCCACGCAAACCTTCTCCTTTAAAACCGCGATACCGCTAAGGCTTATTTCAACATCGCTGCCAGTGTTGCTGCAGCATCACGCTGCGCCAGCGTCTGTTGCTCGCCATTGCGCAAATCTTTAATTGTTACCTGGTCTTTGGCCACTTCATCTTCACCCAGCATCAGTGCCACGCGAGCGCCCCACTTGTCTGCACGGGCAAACTGCTTCTTGAAGTTACCGCCGCCAAAGTTGGTCATCAGTTTCAGTGAGGGGTCCATATCGCGAACCTGTTCGGCCAGCAACATGGCCGCAGACTGCACGCCCTGCCCCGAAGCGATAACATAGACATCGACAATGCGCGTCGGTTCAAATTCCGGGTTAACTGCCTGAACCAGCAGCACCAGACGTTCGAGGCCCATGGCGAAACCAACGCCTGGCGTGGCACGGCCACCGAGTTGCTCAACCAGACCATCGTAACGGCCTCCGCCACATACGGTGCCCTGTGAACCCAGGCTGGTGGTTACCCACTCAAAGACCGTACGGTTGTAATAATCCAGACCGCGCACCAGGCGCTGATTAACTTTGTAAGCGATACCCGCCGCATCCAGCAACTGACACATGCCCGCAAAATGTTCACGCGACTCGGTGTCCAGATAGTCACTGAGTTCCGGCGCAGAATTCAGCAGCGCCTGAACCTCAGGATTTTTGCTGTCCAGCACCCGCAGCGGATTGGTGTACATGCGACGCTTGCAATCTTCGTCCAGCACATCCTGATGCTGCTCAAGGAAGGCGATCAGCGCATCACGGTAATTTGCACGCGCTTCCAGTGAGCCGATGGAGTTCAATTCCAGGCTTACGTGGTCGGCAATGCCCAGCGCCTTCCACCAGCGGGCAGTCATCATGATCAGTTCAGCATCGATGTCCGGCCCCTGCAGGCCAAACACTTCAACACCCATCTGATGGAACTGGCGATAGCGCCCTTTCTGCGGACGCTCGTAGCGGAACATGGGGCCAACGTACCAGAGACGCTGTTCCTGATTGTACAGCAGACCGTGTTCGATACCGGCACGCACGCAGCCTGCCGTTCCTTCCGGACGCAGCGTCAGGCTTTCGCCGTTACGGTCGTCAAAGGTGTACATCTCTTTTTCAACCACGTCGGTGACTTCACCGATAGCGCGTTTGAATAACGGGGTCTGCTCTACAATCGGCAGGCGGATTTCACTGTAGCCATAGCTGGCCAGCACCTGTTTGAGGATCTGCTCAATGCGTTGCCATACTACGGTTTCCGCAGGAAGGTAATCATTCATACCGCGGATAGCCTGGATATTCTTCGCCACTTTTTATTCTCTTATTAACTCAGGGGCTGGATAAATGCCCGCCCGATAACCTGACAGCGGTCATCACAGTAGCCGTTATACCAGCCCAAAATACGATTTATTTTTCAACCTGCTGAATTTCAATACGGCGGCTTTCGTCCATCATTGACGCTTTGGCACGAATACGGGCCTCAAGCTGGTCGATCATGTCGTCATTATCCAGACGCTCGCGCAGGCGCACACCGTCTTCATAGAAACCGCTTTTCTTATTGCTTCCGGTCACACCTAAGGTGGAAACCAGCGCTTCACCGGGACCATTGACCACGCAGCCGATAATGGAAATATCCATCGGGGTGACAATATCCTCCAGACGCTGCTCCAGCGCGTTGACTGTTCCGATCACATCAAATTCCTGACGTGAACAGGTTGGACAGGCAATAAAGTTGATGCCGCGTGAGCGAATGCGCAACGACTTCAGGATATCAAAGCCGACCTTCACTTCTTCTACCGGATCGGCGGCCAGTGAGATACGCAGGGTATCGCCGATGCCTTCAGAAAGCAGCAGACCCAGCCCGATGGCAGATTTAACCGATCCCGCGCGCGCGCCACCAGCTTCAGTGATCCCGAGGTGCAGAGGTTGATCGATCTGCTTAGCCAGCAGGCGATAAGATTCCACGGCCAGGAAGACATCGGAAGCCTTTACGCTGACTTTGAACTGATCGAAGTTGAGACGATCGAGATGATCCACATGGCGCATAGCGGATTCCAGCAGCGCCTGAGGAGTAGGCTCGCCGAATTTTTCCTGCAGATCTTTTTCCAGCGATCCGGCGTTAACGCCGATGCGGATAGGAATATTGTAATGACGCGCGCAATCCACCACCTGGCGGATACGTTCTTCATTGCCGATATTACCGGGGTTGATACGCAGGCAGTCAACGCCGTACTCGGCAACTTTCAGTGCAATGCGGTAATCGAAATGGATATCAGCCACCAGCGGAACATCGACCTGCTGCTTGATCAGGCGGAAAGCTTCTGCGGCATCCATGGTAGGAACGGAAACGCGAACAATATCGACACCGACACGCTCAAGCGCTTTGATTTGATTGACGGTCGCGGCCACATCTGTAGTTCGCGTATTCGTCATGGACTGCACGGCTATTGGTGCGCCGTCGCCCACTGGCACCTTGCCGACGTAAATGCGCGTTGATTTGCGACGGGTAATGGGTGCTTGGTTATGCATAGTCTTTCTCCACAATTCCTCGCGATCGAATGCGTTATTGCGCACCGACTGACAGGCGAGCAACCTGGTTGGAACGAATGAAACGGCTCAGATCTACTGGCTGTCCCTGGTACTGGATTTGTACTGCGCCCGGCGCGCCAATTTTCAGGCGGTAAGGGGCTGTGCCGGCCAGACTGAGCTTACCACCGCTGCGCTGCATTCCGCTGAACAGTTTTTTACCTGTAGCATCGGTAACTTCCAGCCAGCAATCTTTATTAAAATTCATCACCAGCGCATTAGGGTCAACGGCAGGCGCGCTAACGCCTGCAGAACCGGTAGGCATCTGGCTGTTAGCCGTATTGTCCACGGGCGCCTGTGAAGGCGACACGGCTACGGGCTGCGTGTTAGCTGCGGCATTAGTCGCCGGGGCCGATGGCGCTGCTGGGGTGTTCGACGCCACAGGAGCAGAATTTTCAACAGGTGCCTGAGCACCTGTATCAACCGGCACGCTCTGGGCAGACGTATTGTCTGCCGGCGTGCTGTCATTGCTGTTATCACCCAGCGGGATAGACTGGCTGTTATCCCCGCTGGAGACCGAGTTTTGATCGGCCATTGATACCAGGTCATCCTGAGCCGCCTTGTGGTTTTGCCACCACCAGGCGCCTGTCAGTCCAACTACGACGAACAGTACCAGCCAGGTGAAGATCATTAACCAGCCGTCACGCTTTTTACGGCGTTTTCCCAGTGAAAAGCTCTGCATCGGCTCCACTTTTGCGGCACGAACAGGCGCCTGCTTAGCCATCATCGGCAGCAGTTCCTCTTCTGGCACATGCACCAGACGGGCATAAGAACGGATATAACCACGCAGGAAGGTCGATGCCAGATCGGCAGGCGCCTTGTCCTCTTCGAGATCCCGGACGGTGGAAAGTTTCAGGCAGAGGCGCTCAGCAACATTCTGCTGGGTCAGTCCCATTTGCTCACGGGCACTGCGCAGGCGCTCGCCTGTTGAATTTACTGCTGATTTATCTTGAGTGGCTTCAGTATTCATTAGCTAAATAATGCAGATGCTGTTTCGATTGTGGAAAATTTCGCGCCAGCTGCTGCCCCGCCTGCTTAATGCGTTCGGGGTGCTGCGCCAGCGCGGCGAAGCGAATCTCTAACCACAGACTCTCTGCCGAAGCAGAAAAATTATGGTGATAAACATCTAAAAGGAGCCGCGATATTTCGTGCTCATTCTTTCCAAATCGCCTTTCGGCTTCTGCCAGCAAAACTCTGCCTTTGTCCACAGCGTTTTGTGTCGCCTCAGTCAGCGCGATACGTGCCTTATCCTGCTCTCCGGCCTGCAGATAACAGTAGCCGGCATTTTCCCTTGCATCGGCACGTACGCCGTTTTCAGGGAGTTCAGCGGCTTTGCTGAACTGCTGTTGAGCCGCATCATACTGCCCTAAACTACAGAGAAACGCACCGTAATTATTGATTACGTCGCGGTTTTGTCCCGCCAGCAGCAGCGCCTTCCGGTAATGCTCGCTGGCAGCCCCTCTGTCCTCTGAACGCTGGTAAAACCGCGCCAACGCCAGATGAGTACGATAATCCTGCGGCGATAAGGTCACTGCCTGCTGCAGATTACGCTGAGCGGCGGGCAAATTATCCCTTGCCAGATAATCAAGCCCCAGCTGCAGCCGGATCTGAGTCAGTTCGCCAGGGTACTGAGTCTGCTGGCAACCTGTGAGTAACAGAAGTGCCAGCCAGAGTGGGAATCCTTTGCCCATGTTGCCTCCTGATTTGCGTCAGGCGATATAGTACGCCTTTCAAATCAGGGCTGACAGCGACTGCCAGCGTTGACGCTCAGGTTTCAGAGCGCTTTCACAGAAATGGATTCACCGGCCATTTTTTTACGCAATGTCCGTTTGGTACGGTCAATCACTTCCCCGGCCAGCTGCCCACAGGCGGCATCGATATCGTCGCCACGCGTCTTACGCACAATAGTGGTAAAACCGTAATCCATCAACACTTTAGAAAAGCGGTCGATGCGACTGTTCGAACTGCGACCATAAGGTGCCCCCGGGAAGGGGTTCCACGGGATCAGGTTGATTTTGCACGGGGTGTTCTTTAACAGTTCCGCGAGCTCATGAGCATTGTCCGTGCTGTCATTCACATGATCCAGCATAACGTACTCAATCGTAACCCGGCCCTGATTGGCGTTAGATTTTGCAATGTAACGGCTGACCGCGCCCAGGAACGTCTCGATATTGTACTTTTTATTGATCGGCACAATTTCGTCACGGATCGCGTCATTCGGTGCATGCAGTGAGATTGCCAGCGCAACGTCAATCATGTCGCCCAGTTTATCCAGCGCAGGGACCACGCCAGAAGTTGAAAGCGTAACTCGGCGTTTAGACAGGCCAAACCCAAAGTCATCCAGCATGATTTCCATCGCTGGTACAACATTCTTCAGATTGAGCAGAGGCTCGCCCATGCCCATCATGACCACGTTAGTGATTGGCCGCTGACCAGTGACTTTAGAAGCCCCTATGATTTTTGCTGCACGCCAGACCTGACCAATAATTTCGGAAACACGCAGGTTACGGTTAAATCCTTGCTGAGCCGTGGAACAGAACTTACATTCCAGTGCGCAGCCAACCTGCGAAGAGACGCAGAGAGTGGCACGATCTTTCTCAGGGATGTATACGGTTTCAACCTGTTGACCGCCCACGTTAATGACCCATTTGATGGTGCCATCGGTTGAGCGATGTTCTTCAGACACTTCCGGTGCGCGGATTTCGGCCAGCTCTTTCAGCTTGCCGCGGAAAACTTTATTGATGTCGGTCATCTCATCAAAATCATCACTGCAGTAATGATACATCCACTTCATCACCTGATCGGCACGGAAAGGTTTCTCGCCCAGACTGGCAAAAAACTCGCGCATTTGCTGACGATTCAGATCGAGCAGGTTGATTTTTTCTTTGTTTGGCGTGGTGATGACGGGTGATGCGGACGACGGAGTCAAAATTTGTTCAGACATAATATTCTCTGGCCTCGTTATTACACGTTATGGCTCTGGGGGACGAAAAGTAGTTACCCTTGGGACATCAGACTGCATGGCATTGGCAACGGTGTGGCTCCCAATAAGTTTAGTAAACCTTTGGGTAAGTGAGCGCAACCAACTCACCGGCAAATTGAACGACCTCAGGTAAAGAAGCGCCCCTGATGAGCAGGCTCATATCAGGGGCGCATTATAATACTAGCGTGAGGCAGCAGGTTAAAGTGCGTTACGGAAATAAATTGTAAACGCCCTGCTTCCCGTGCCGGGTATTAACGGGTGCGTGGGCAAACTTCGCCTTCGCCGAAGAAGTAAGCGATTTCACGGGCAGCAGACTCAGCAGAGTCAGAACCGTGGGTCGCGTTCTCGGTGAAGCTGTCAGCGTAATCTGCACGCAGAGTACCCGCCAGAGCGTTAGCCGGGTTAGTTGCGCCCATCAGGTCACGGTGACGCTGAACGGCGTTCTCGCCTTCCAGTACGGAAACTACAACCGGGCCAGAAGTCATGAACTCTACCAGACCGTCGAAGAACGGCTTGCCCTGGTGCTCAGCGTAGAAACCTTCAGCCTGCTCTTTGCTCAGGTGCAGCATTTTGCTGCCTACAATTTTGAAGCCAGCGCTTTCAAAACGGTTGAAGATGGCACCAATAACGTTTTTTGCCACCGCGTTCGGTTTTACGATAGAAAAAGTACGTTCGATAGTCATATGGACCCCTGTTTGATGTCGAATTTGGCCGGTGGAAAGGCTCCCCGGCCTGGAAAATGGCGCCGATTATAGGGGGCATCGCCGCCCTTGCCTATCGGAGATTCAACAAATTACTAAAAAAAGCCGATCTTTAAATCCACAATTTTACAGCGGTTTTGTTTACCAAACTCACAATCACTCCAAAGTAAAAGTGGCTGCGGCGACTTGCCCACCTTCATCCAGCACCGTTAACTGGTAACTTCCGGCTTTGGACAGCGATAAACTCATCCTGTTTTGGGACTTTTCAGACGCAAGCGGTTTGCCGTCAAGGAACCACCAGCGTTGAGTTCCCTGGCCTCCCTGAACACTGGCCTCAGTTTCGAGCGCGCTTTTACCCGGTAGCCGGTGAAAGAGTTGTCCCTCACGCACACCGGTTAAAACCAGCGGTACCGCATTGCCAATTTCCAGCGGCGGACACTCTGGATCAACTGCGGGTAACCGCTGGGCTCTTCTTTCCGCACGGGGAAGCCAGGGTTCGAGTGGCAGAGGCCACAGGACGCGGCTTTCTAACCTGGCCTGCGGGCAATCCGCAGCAACCCGCAATCCCGCCTTATTAACCCAGACAGGCTGACGCAAACCCGCGAGATTCTCCTGGCCCGTTGCCAGTAATGTAGGGGGTGCTGTGCCCTCCAACAGCCAGCTTTTTCTCCGCTGACGGCAGTTGTTGTCCCCCTGCTCCAGAGCCTGCCCGCCTGGCCAGCACAAAGAAGCAGCCGTTACCGAAGCAGGACGTGGATCGGCCGGAAGCCAGTTGCCCCGAACACCCGGAGATGTCGCTACCATGTTATTGATTTGATTAAGCACGGGGACGGCGCTTGCAAAACCATACTGCCCGGCAACCGGCGTTCCATCAGGCCTTCCGACCCAGACACCAATGACATACCGGGGCGTAATACCTACCGCCCAGGCATCACGATAGCCATAACTGGTGCCCGTTTTCACCGCCAGTGGCGCTACGCCAGGTAAAAGGTCATCACTCACGGGTTTTGCCTCACCGGCCAGAATGCGGCGAATAATCCATGCCGAGCCGGGCGAAAGTAAGGGCCTTTCCATCAGCGGTTGCTGCGGCATAAAACGCAAACCAGTAGCCTGCCCTTTACGGGCAAAAGCACTGTAGGCCGCGACAATTTCATCCATTCTTGCGCCGGTTCCTCCCAGCACCAGAGAAAGATTAGGCTCTGCGGCCGGTGGGAAACGTAACCTCAACCCGACATTGCGCAGTCTGGCGGTTAAATATTTTGGCCCCAGAGCTTCCAGCAGCTGTACAGCAGGAAGATTAAGCGAACGGGTTAAGGCTTCGCTGGCGCTGACAGGCCCGTGAAAACCGGAATCAAAGTTGCCGGGACGGTAATCTCCAAAGCGACGCGGAACATCCTGCAGCAAGGATTCAGCAGCGATCAGCCCCTGATCCAGAGCCATGCCGTAGACGAAGGGTTTTAGTATCGAGCCGGGAGAACGGATACTGCCGATCATATCTACATGACCAAACCGGGAGTCATCATCAAGATCTACTGACCCCAGATAAGCCCTGACTTTCATGGTGGCGTGATCCACAACCAGAATGGCCATTGATGTTCGGGGAGGTAGCTGGTTTTTCCAGCCAGCGGCCAGCGCCTCAATCTGGCGTTGCATTGAGGCATCCAGGGTTGAAACCACTTTCTGCTGACCGGACATAGTCAGCAGCCGCCGGGAAAACAGTGGCGCCAGCTGCGGCATCTGCCGGGGAGCCAGCCAGACAGGTTCCTGATAGATTTCTTTAACCTGCTCTTCAGGCCAGACGCCCAGAGAGACCATGCGTTCAAGCACTTTATTCCGCGCAGCCTGCGCCCTCTCCGGCCAGCGATCTGGCCGTAACCAACTGGGCGCCTGAGGCAGCACGGCCAGCAAGGCGGCTTCACTCCGCGTCAGCTGTGAAGGCGGTTTCCCCAGCCAGGTCCAGCTTGCTGCTCCCACCCCTTCTACCGTTCCGCCAAAAGGGGCACGGTTCAGATAGAGCGTCAGGATTTCGCGCTTGGAGAGGTGCCATTCAAGCTGGACAGCACGCCATGCCTGCCAGAGCTTGGCGGTAAAGGTTCTTGGCCGGGGATCGATAAGGCGGGCAACCTGCATAGTTAAGGTGCTGCCCCCTGAAACAATCTCTCTACCCCACAAATCCTGCCAGGCAGCGCGAACAATCGAGAGAGGATTGATGCCTGGGTGATACCAGAACCAGCGATCCTCATAAGTCAGCAAAGCCTGGAGGTAAGATGGGGAAACCTCTTCAGGCGTAACAGGATAGCGCCAGACCCCCTGCGCATCCGCAAACCGCCACAGTGGGGTGCCATCTTCGGCTACCACCACACGCGCTGGCTGCAACTCTCTAAGGGGCAGCGGCCACTGGCGGTCTGCCAGCAATAAAAGCAGCGCCATAAAAAGCGGGATAGACAGCCAACGGGCATAACGCCATAGAGTCATCATCATTCAGTTGTGCCCGGCCACCGGGCACATTCACTCAGTGAATAGTCAGGCTGGCAGGCGTAATCCCCAGCGCCCGCCAGTCAGGAACATACATCGATTCCACCTGCGGGGGTGGCATCCGGTATTGCCCTGGCGTGACCGCCCTGGCCAGATACAACAGGCTCACGGGACGGTAGCCATCAACATCTACGGCGGCTACAAAACGGTCGTCCCGGAACTCGATATGTTTGATGTTAGCCTGCTGCATATCCCCCATCAGCTCCTGAACGGCTGCGGCACTCTCCTGCAGGCTGGCGCTGCTGTTAGCCAGATTCTGATTTTCCAGCTCCAGCCCTGCAGGAAGCAGATCGACCACCAGCGCATCCGGTACACGTCGATCGGCCCAGACTTTGAGACTGACCAGCACCAGATCACCGCTTTTCAGGTTCATCAGAGAGATCTCTTTGCCCTGAATGTCCATGTATTTACGTGAAATCTGCAGAACATGGTTGTAAGGCTCGGGCGTTGTAGCGGGATAACCCACCACATCCACTCGTCCGTATACTGCATCCACCCCATTGTTTTGCAGCTGGAAACCGTTCGATAACTGCTGCGGAGTCAGTGGCGTTGTGACCGGACCCTTTCCACGAAGTGGGCCCATGCCCTCGTTCGTATCTACCTGCCACTCACTGCCTGTGGCCTCATTCAACGTTCTTGCTACCAGGAACAACGCATTATTTTCCTGCGTCGAGAGCCAGCGCTGACCGTTAAGCTGCTGTGTCAGACTCAACAGCAACCGATCCTGAGCCTCTGGGAGCAGGTGATTTTCTGACAGCAATACGTACATCATCGCCTTATCACGGATTACGCTGCCATAGTCTTCAAGCCCCGCTGCCTGCGCGCTGCGGGCAGTTGCCACTCCTTTAGCCAGCGCCTGATTTGCCCGAGGCTCATCCCCCATCAGTTTCAGCGCTACGCCGAGTTGCACCAGCGAGAGGCCGGTTTTAGCCTGGTCGTTTTTGTCGAACAACGCGCGCAGTGCCCCCAGCGGGGCCTTTTGCTGGCGGGCCAGCACCAGACCGGCATAGGCCTGAACGCCAAAACGCACAGCCGTGGGTTCGCCGTAATAAACATCGATCTGGCTGGGATCCTGCAAATAACGCAGCAACCGTTGACTGGCATTCTCAATCACGGATTTTTCGACGCCATAACCCTGCTCGTTGGCGCGCACCAGGAAGTCCGTGACATAAGCGGTCAGCCAGAACTCTTCCGGACTCTCTTTACTCCACAGGCCAAAGCCGCCGTTCGCTCGCTGCATTCCTGCCAGTCTGTCGATGCCAACATCAATGGATGCCCGTCGTGCAGCATCCGTACTGCTCCTGATGCCCAGCGCTTTCAGCTGCATCTGATTGGTGAACAGCGAAGGATAGAGGCCGCTGGTTGTCTGCTCAAGGCAACCATAGGGATAGGCATACAGCCCGGAGATATAGCGGGCTATATTCAACGGGGGCTTATTGCTGAGCACCAGCTGGCCTTGCAACGTCTGCGGCACAAGGCCGTTTACAGCTTCACCTGGCAGGCTCCAGGGAAGGTTTGTATGGAGTACCGGCGTAAAGCTTCTGGTCTCTGCCGGCCAGGCAGGCCGTACCCCAATTTTCCACTGCTGTTTCAGTGGCGGCAGGGTTTCACCCGGCAGTGAGAGGCCGGTGATTTCCGTGCCGATCTCTCCCTCGCCAAACCCTTCCGCTGCCTCGATTGGCAGGAACAGGGTTTTACGCTCCCCGGCCTGCAGGATCAGAGAATGCGTCTGCGCATCAACCAGATTAACCAGGCCGGAAGCCCTGGCGGCAATTTGCAGAGTTTGTGGTTGAGGCGTCAGGTTAGTCACATCCATTGCCAGCCTTGCACTGTCACCGCCAGCCATAAAGCGCGGCGTGGCGAGTTCACTGACCAGCGGGGCGGCCACCACCACTTTTTTCTCCGCCGAGCCAAAGCTGCTGTCACTCCAGGCCTGCGCCATCAGTCGCAATTCGCCATTAAACTCGGGTACCTGCAGGTCGAGCGTTCCTTCCCCGTTAGCATCAAGCGTCACGGCCTGAAGCTGCTGCGCCACAATATTGACCTGCGTCACCGGTTTTTTACCGCCCCGGGCCAGGGGATCTTCATCACCGTCACCGCCATAACGTAGCGTTGCTAACCGTCCACTGCCTTCGATCAGTTGCCCATAGACATCGTACTGATCGGCGTTATAGCGCTTACGGCCAAAGAACGCCCCCCAGGGATCGGGCGTTTTATAATCAGTAATACTCAATACGCCGCTGTCTACTGCGGAGAGCAGCACCGTGATTTTTGCCGGAACCGGCCCATTCTCTGTCGCGGCCTTAACCTTCACTTTCAGCGTCTGCTGTGGCCGGACTTTGTCAGTGGCCTCAAGGCTAAGAGTCAGACGGCGGTTTTCCTGCGCCAAAGGCAGATGCAATAATCCTACGGCACGTTTCGGCGTGCTCGCCTGCGATTTATCTCCGGGGCGGATAACCAAAGCACTGAGATAGAGATCGTGACGTTTCCAGTCACTCTCCACCGGAACGTCAACGTCGACCCCACCTTCGGGAACCGTAATTTCTTTCCACCACAGTGGGCCGTTGCTGGATTCCACCATCAGATAGCCTTTACCTGGCGCAGGTGATTCAACGTGAACGGTAGCTTTTTCTCCGGGCTGATACGAGGGCTTGTTCAGCTTCAGCTTCACCTGGTCGGGGCGCAATGCTCCCGAGCCGTCGGTATTATCCTGCCAGCTGTATCCGGCCCAGAATCGCACGCTGCTGACGGCGCTGTTTTCCTTAGAACGGACTTCCAGGCGGTAAGAGCCCCAGTCCACCGGATACTCAACCCGCGCCGTACCCTCTGCGGTAATCGACACGCTACGCTCGTCCTCAACCAGATCTTTCTGCTCAAAACGAGACTGCCAGCCTTCGCTGTCTGAGAAACTCCAGTAGTAATCCCGCCGCTCATGGATCAGACGCACATCAAGGTTTTCTGCCGCCAGCTTTTTTCCCTTGCTGTTGGTGAAGATCAGGTCAAAAGCGGCTGTACTGCCCTCTTCAACCATTGGCTGACTGTGATAACTGTCGCTGCGGTAGTCATACACCTCCTTGTTGCCAAACAAAGGACGAATCCCGGCCAGGGCTTCTGCTGGCCAGACAGCCTGTGTGGCGCGACGAGTGACGGGTCGCCCACCGGTTTCCAGCAGGCTGGCCTGAAGGATGACATTCAGTGGGGAATGCGCATCTTTCCAGGAAGATTCAGCGATTAAACTGCTGTTACCCTTAGCATCCAGCTTGAGGTCAACTTCATCCAGGTTGCGTTTGAGATCGGCCTCATTAATGTCGCCAAACTGGTAGCCTGGCAAACTGGCTACGGCCTCTCTGAGGGGACGAATGAACAGCTGGCCCTGTAAGCTATTTCCGGCGGCAGGAGCGCCGTAGAGATAGCGGCCATTAACCTGGAAGGTGGCATCCTCATCCATTGCCAGAGGTGTTGGGACGGTTTTCAGGCTCAATGCCATCCGCTCTGGCATGAAGTCTTCTACATTGAAAGCCCAGCTCCGTTTATGGCCATCGCCCGTGTCCATACGGAAAGACCATTTCCCGGTTGAAGCGGATTCAGGCAGGGCGAAACGATATTGATACAGGCCGTTTTCGGGCTGCAAGACCAGCGTACGCGCAACTTCACCATCTGGTTTAACCACTTCCAGCTTCACGGGTTGCGGCGGCAAAGGCTGACCATCGGCATCACGCATCAGGGCATTTATCACCACTGTTTCACCTGGCCGGTAGAGATCGCGTGGGCCAAATATAAATACCTGTTTGTCATAACCTTCCGGCCCGGCGACGGCAAATTCAGCCAGATCCAGTGCCGGACGGGTCAGATCAAGGAGTGTGGTTTGTTCACCCTGCTTTGCGAGCACTAATCTGGCTTTGGAAAACGCGGCAAAATCAGCATGCCCCTGAGCATCCGTACGGGTTTCTGCCAGTATCTGGCCTTTTTCATCCAGTAGTGAAAGCAGGGTGCCGGACAGGGCCGAACCGTTCTCCAGACTTTGCGCAAACAGTGAGAGTTTTTCAGGGAACTGGTGCAGGGAGAGACCAATATCGCTCAGCGTAAACAGGGTCGCAGGGTTGCTGTAATTATAGGAGCCAGCCTGCTTCATCACCGCCAGATAAACACCAGGCTGCTTAAGCGCCTCAACAGTGCCGATTGGCAACTGCAATTTTTCACGTGTATTGCGCTGGGGATTGAGATCAAAACGGCCGCTATATACCAGCTCAGCTTTGCTCATCACTTCGGTTGACTGCCAGGTAGAGAGCTGAGTGCTGTACTGCCACGAGGCGAGAAATGAAGGCAGCGAGGCCGGTTTAACCCGGAAAAAGTCGACATCGATGCTGTTAATATTCAGGGCCAGGACAGGCAAACCCTGAGTGATTCGCGCAGGCAGTAAAGAACCCCGACTGGCAAATCCCACCATCGGCTGGATATCACGCGTGTCGATTTTTTGCTGAAAGCTTTGTTCCAGCGTGGCGCCATTTGCTGCCTTCAGGCCACTGTCCACCGAGACAATCAGCTCACGGGCAGGCTCAAGATGACGAAAACGAAGTTCTCTGCGATTGGCTGACAGCTCCCATCCCCCTTCAACAGCCCCGCTTTTACTGTCAATAAGATGCAGCTGACTGGCATAGTTTTGCTGATCATCCAGCGCCACAGAAAAGGTCAGTACCAGCGTTGCTGCGCCGTCCAACTGAACTTCGGAAGCATCAAGAATGGTTACGGGTTTGCCGGCATCCCGCTTTGCCGCTGCTGAACGCTGCGCTTCAGTGAGTGCCGGGGGTTTGCTGGCGCTGGCGGGAGCGGAAGCGCTCTGGCTGGGTTTTGCAGACGAAATTTTATCTTTATCATCGCAACCGCTCAGCAAAATCAGCGAAAATAGCGCCGCAAGGCTGAATAGCGTCCTGTTAACGTTCATTATCACTCCATGGCCAGTGCCAGAAAATTATGCAGCATAGTATGACGGGAATAGCTGTAAAAAAAGCCTCTGCATTCATTTCTGGTAACGTTTCGCAATCTTTTTAAGCTTCGTTCATGACGTTACATTCCACTGCGAAACGTCTTCAGAATCTCACGTAATATCATTTGCATAGTGCAGAACATCTTGTGATGGCTGGAGAGCGCGTTACACTGAACTTCAGATCCTTTATTGCCCCTAGCGAGGCCGTTATGACTTCCTCTTTTTTCGTTACTGCCGACTGGCTGGCAGAGCATCTCTCCGATCCAGATTTGCAGGTTGTGGATGCCCGCATGTTGCCGCCAGGTCAGGAAAATCAGCGTGACATCCAGGCGGAATACCAGGCAAAACATCTACCAGGCGCACCCTTTTTTGATATCGAAGCGCTGTCCGACCACACCAGCGCTTACCCCCATATGCTGCCCAGGGCAGAGACATTTGCCGTAGCGATGCGTGAACTGGGTATCAGCAGCGATAAACATCTGGTGGTTTATGACGAAGGCAATCTGTTCTCTGCCCCACGAGCCTGGTGGATGCTGCGCGAGTTTGGCGCGGCAAAGGTTTCTATTCTTGCTGGCGGCCTGAAAGGGTGGGAAGAGGCAGGGTTTGAGCTGGAAAGTGGTGCGGTAACGCTGCCGGAAGCCGAGTTTGAAGCGCATTTTGATACGCAGGTCGTCAAACGCCTGACGGATGTTCTGCTGATCAGCCACGAAGGTGGCGCGCAGATTGTAGATGCCAGAGCGGCTAACCGCTTTAAAGGAGAAGTCGATGAGCCACGCCCGGGCTTACATCGTGGACGTATTCCTGGCAGCCTGAATGTGCCCTGGAATACGCTGGTGGATGAGGGCCAGCTTAAATCGTCTGAACAGCTAAAAGCTATATTCAGCGCACAAGGTGTTGATCTGACCAAACCGATCGTGACCAGTTGTGGCTCTGGCGTCACTGCGGTGGTGGTAATTCTGGCGCTGACCACGTTGGGAATTGAAAACGTCAGGCTGTATGACGGCTCATGGGGAGAATGGGGAAGTCGTGATGATTTGCCGATTGCGGTGGGCTGAGAAAGGCAGGCAAAACAAAGTCATGCCGGGCTGCTTCAGGGCTTCGTGATCCCCCGTTGTCTGCGCCTCCGGATGTCAGGGCAAAGTCTGACATCCGGGGCGTAGATTTAACCAGCTACGTGGCTTTGTGAAGAGTATCCAGGCTTACAGAGGTTTTGCTGCCTGGCTAAATTCAGGAAGGCTTATCCGTAGCCTTGAACTCTCGCAGGAAACTGCCCCACTTACGCTCGTAAAACGGGGTGATATGAGCGGTAAAAAAGTGGCTGATGCCCTTGTCGTTTTCCACCACTTCGCAAATATCCACCGGTTCATCTTCCAGTAGCGTATCCGTAGCCACGCTGCCTGCCGCCTGAATGATTGCATCAATATCACTGTCAGCCTCTATGCCTATCAGCAGGTTGGGCTGCTCTTCAGCGGATTCTTTGATATGCGCAACATAAGCCCGGCGAACCTGCTTGTATTTGGCAAACAATTGGGTCAGCGAAGCGATCATCTGAGCAGGTGGCTCTGCAATTTCTGACAGCAGGAGTGACGTTCCCCCTTCCAGTACCGTCTGCTGGCTCAATGCACTGGCTCCTTCGCCTAACAGACTGGTTATTTCACGCGGTGAGAACTCTTTACCTGACTCAAGTTTAGGGTTCAGAAACAGCGTTTCTCCCATCGTCATTTCAAACAAAGTGCGCACGGGCATAACAAGGAAGGGTTGTTCCCCGGTAACTGCCTGTTCCAGCGCAGTGAAAGAGGTAAAGAAAGGGATGATGCTGGTGCCATCATCTTTCTCCCAGTGCTGTAAATCTACCTGGGTTTCTGCCGTTACCGGCTGTTGTTCAGGGCTTTCACCCGGCACCCAAACGCTGGATTCCAGCAGCAGAGTGAAAAATTCAGGACGATGGGCAGGCTCAGTGGCCGCCAGTTTTAGCACCTCTTCAAGGCGCTGGTTGGTTTCGTTCATCAGCTCGATCCGCTTCACAAAATCAGGCGGGCTTACCCCGCCTCTGAGGACAATCGCACCATCTGCCCCCGACATAATTCTGCTGCTATTTCAGCAGCATATTGGCTACGGTACGCACTCCCAGGCCTGTAGCCCCGGCAGACCACTGATCCACAGCGCCTTTACGGTAGGTCGCAGAGCAGTCGATATGCAGCCAGCCCTTCTGATAATTTTTCACAAAATGGGAGAGGAAGGCTGCTGCGGAACTGGCTCCGGCGGTGTGGGAAGGCGCAGCGATGTTGTTCAGATCGGCAAAATTCGACGGCAGATAGCTGCGGTGGAATTCCGCCAGTGGCAGACGCCAGAAAGGTTCGTTTTCACCGGTGGCACTGCTCATCAGCGACTGGGCCAGTTCGTCATCAAAACTGAACAGCGCATGGTAATCATTCCCCAGTGCCGTTTTAGCCGCACCGGTCAGAGTGGCCGCATCAATCAGCAGCTCAGGGTTCTGCTCGCTGGCATCAATCAGACCATCAGCCAGCACCAGGCGGCCTTCCGCATCCGTGTTCATCACTTCCACGGTTTTGCCATTACGGTAGCTGATGATATCGCCCAGACGGAAAGCATTGCCGCTGACCATATTGTCGGCGCAGCAGAGGTACAGTTTAACGCGTTTGGTCAGTCCACGGCTGATAGCCAGAGCCAGGGAGCCGGTCAGCGTGGCGGCACCGCCCATATCTGACTTCATGGAGTCCATTGAGCCGCTGGGTTTCAGGCTGTAACCACCGGTATCGAAGGTGATGCCTTTGCCAACAAGGCAGGCAAACACCGGCGCTTTTTCATCTCCGGTAGGGTTGAAATCCAGCGCGAGCAGAGCCGGGCTGCGGGTTGAACCCCGGCCAACGGTATGCAGGCCCATATAGCCCTGCTTACGCAGATCTTCGCCTTTGGTGATACGGTAGCTGACGTTGTTACTGCCCACGCCACTCAGCAAATCTACCGCACGCTGCGCCAGTTGTTCCGGGCTCAGATCTTCTGCCGGAAGGTTGATGGTGTCGCGCACCCAGTTGATGATCTTCATCCGGCTGTCGAACTCAGCGCGGTCGCTGTCATTCAAAGGTGCCCACTCCACGGTGCGCTCGCCTTTCGGGCTGCGATAGCCCTGCCAGAATGCCCAGCTTTTTTCTAAGTCCCAGTCGCCGCTCAGGCTGACATGACGGATGCCTTGTGCATCAATTTTTCGCGCGGCACGCTGAATAGTGGTCAAAGCATCGCCGCCGGTCAGATGAATAGTCATGCCGCTGTTGTTGCTGGTCAGGGTCGCTTTTTCGCCCCAACGTGCGTCTGCCGCTGCCGTTGACAGCGTTATTTTCATTGGTGTGGTTGTCATCGACTGGCTCCTTTAGTAGGTAAAAAAGTGCTCCGTCCTGAAAACGGTCGGTCACTACAATAAACCTTTATTGGCTTTCGTCTAACCAGACTAACAGAAATCATGTAAAACGGGCTGAATGTGGATTCAGCCCGTGGGGTCATTCTGCGGTCATAAGCCCGAAGGCTCAGGAATGGGTGGCGGCTTTAAGACCGGATTTTTTGAACGCCAGCCATTCCGGGGAGAGCTCGCGCAGACGGGCAATCGACTTCTGTACCAGTTGAATGGCGTAATCGATCTCCTCTTCGGTGGTAAAACGCCCTAAAGAGAAACGCAAAGAACTGTGTGCCAGCTCATCGTTCAGCCCCAATGCCCGCAGGACGTAGGAGGGTTCAAGACTGGCGGAGGTACAGGCAGACCCGGAGGAGAGAGCCAGATCCTTCAGCGTCATGATCAGGGATTCACCGTCAACGTAGTTGAAGCTGATGTTAAGAATATTGGGCGCGCCTGCCACAAGATCGCCATTAAGGTAGACTTCCTCAATAGCACTGAAGCCGGTCCACAGCTTATTTCGCAGCGCACTAAGCCTGGCCATTTCTTCCGCCATCTCTGCTTTTGCTATACGAAAGGCTTCGCCCATCCCGACAATCTGATGCACCGGCAGCGTGCCGGAACGCATGCCGCGCTCGTGCCCGCCACCGTGAATCTGAGCTTCCAGACGGATCCGCGGCTTACGACGCACATATAATCCACCAATCCCTTTGGGGCCGTAAATTTTGTGGGCGGAAAAAGAGGCGAGATCTACCGGCAGTTGACTGACATCAAAGGGTAATTTTCCGACGCTTTGCGTGGCATCAACATGGAAGAGGATCCCGCGCGACTGGCAGATTTCCGCAATTTTAGCGATATCCTGCACCACACCCGTTTCATTGTTCACATGCATGATGGAAACCAGAATCGTGTCGTCGCGCATGGCGGCCTGCAATTTATCAAGGTCAATGACGCCGTTGCTTTGCGGCGCAAGGTAAGTTACCTCAAAGCCTTCACGCTCCAGCTGAATACAGGTATCCAGAACCGCTTTATGTTCAGTCTGACTGGTGATGATATGCCTGCCCTTCTCACGGTAGAAGTGGGCAGCGCCTTTTATGGCGAGATTATCGGATTCGGTTGCGCCGGAGGTAAACACTATTTCACGGGGATCGGCCCCGATAAGCTCAGCGACCTGATTACGGGCAATATCCACAGCTTCTTCGGCCTGCCAGCCAAACCGGTGTGAGCGGGAAGCGGGATTGCCAAAGGTGCCGTCCAAGGTCAGGCACTTGATCATTTGCGCGGCTACGCGAGGATCGGCAGGAGTTGTTGCGGCGTAATCGAAGTAGATCGGTACTTTCATTGCTCTCGAACTCCATACATCAGCAAAATGTAAGTCATTCAATGCGTACCGATCTTAAATTATCCTGCCACCACCGGCTTATGGCACGCTGAGCCAGTGGGCAACGGTTAGCGACAATCAGGCACGCAGATTGACGTTAATGGTTTCATGCACGCGGCCAGAAGAGACGCGGGCTTTCTCAGTATTGTTCTGACGGTCGGCCACATCCAGGATCTCCTGGTTGTTCACCAGCTCTGCCAGCGTAATGTTATTCAGGAAGTCGCTGATACGCTCACTCAGGTCACGCCACAGCACGTGCGTCAGGCAGCGCTCGCCGCCCTGGCAGCCTTCTTTGCCCTGACATTTAGTCGCATCCACAGACTCATCAACAGCGGTAATTACCGCGCCGACAGCAATCGCATCAGAGCTTTTACCCAACAGATAACCACCACCCGGACCACGAACGCTGGCTACTAGACCGTTTTTACGCAGGCGTGAGAACAGCTGCTCCAGATAAGAGAGAGAGATGCCCTGGCGCTCTGAAATATCAGCTAACGGCACCGGCCCTTCGTGAGAGTGAAGTGCAACGTCGAGCATAGCAGTAACAGCATAACGGCCTTTGGATGTCAGTCTCATGGCGTAAACGACCTCAGTAGAACCCTGGGTGGGTGTTAACAAAAAGATGGTCGCAAGTCTGACATTCCCGAGTAAATTGGTCAAGTATTTAACCTAGTAAAACACTCAACTATTTAACCAAGTGTTTTACTCAAGTATTAACCTTATCGAACGGGCTGAATGGGGTTACTTTTCGCCTTTGGGCTTTTCCAGCGAAGAGAGCATTCCACGCAGAATGTTCAGTTCATCACGCTCCGGACGTGCCCGGGTGTAAAGGCGGCGCATTTTGCTCATCACCTGCCCCGGGCTGCCTTCACGGATAAAGCCGCTGTTTACCATCATCTGTTCCATGTGCTGGTAGAAGCGCTCGAGATCGTCAACCAGGGGATAAGGTGACTCTTCGTAGTCCTGCTGCGCGGTCTCCTGCGACTGCAGAAACGCCATACGCACTTCATAAGCGATAATCTGAACCGCCATCGCCAGGTTCAGCGAGCTGTATTCCGGGTTAGCAGCGATTGCCACATGATAATGACACTTCTGCAGTTCTTCGTTAGTCAGCCCCACGCGCTCGCGGCCAAACACCAGTGCAACTGGCGCCTGCTGCCCTTCCTGCACGCTCTTGATCCCGCACTCGCGAGGATCGAGCATCGGCCAGGGCAGTGAACGGGAGCGGGCACTTGTTCCCACCACCAGACTACAACCTGTCAGGGCTTCATCGAGGGTATCGACAATCTTCGCTTCACCAATGACATCGCTGGCGCCCGCAGCCAGAGCGATGGCCTGAGAGTCAGGCTTAACCAGAGGGTTAACCAGATAAAGGTTGGTCAGGCCCATGGTTTTCATCGCGCGAGCGACGGAACCCATGTTGCCGGTGTGAGAGGTTTCAACCAGCACAATACGGATGTTTTGCAGCATAAGGATTCAGGTCTGTGAGATTATTTGTGGATGCTATCATATTTTCAGGACATTTTACGATCTCCCTGCTATAATCCGCGCCGTTTTCCTGTTCTTTAACATCCAGTGAGAGATAACGATGCATCCAATGCTCAACATTGCCGTGCGCGCTGCGCGCAAGGCCGGAAATTTAATTGCCAAGAATTATGAAACCCCGGACGCCGTCGAAGCCAGCCAGAAAGGCAGCAACGACTTCGTAACTAATGTTGACCGCGACGCCGAGCGCCTGATTATTGAGGTGATTCGTAAGTCCTATCCGAAGCACACCATTATTACCGAAGAGAGTGGTGAATTACCCGGAGAAGACCAGGATGTACAATGGGTTATCGATCCACTGGATGGCACCACTAACTTCATCAAGCGTCTGCCTCACTTCTCCGTTTCTATCGCCGTGCGCATCAAAGGCCGTACTGAAGTCGCTGTGGTTTACGATCCAATGCGCAATGAGCTGTTCAGCGCGGTTCGTGGTCAGGGTACCCAGCTGAATGGTTACCGTCTGCGCGGCAGCACTGCCCGCGACCTGGATGGCACCATCCTGGCTACCGGCTTCCCGTTCAAACTCAAGCAGCACGCTACCCCTTACATCAACATCGTAGGCAAACTGTTTACTCAGTGTGCTGATTTCCGCCGCACCGGTTCCGCTGCGCTGGACCTGGCTTATGTCGCTGCTGGCCGCGTTGATGGCTACTTTGAAATTGGTCTGAAACCCTGGGATTTCGCTGCCGGTGAACTGCTGGTGCGTGAAGCTGGCGGCCTGGTGACCGACTTTGTGGGCGCACATGGCTATCTGACTTCAGGTAATATCGTTGCCGGCAATCCACGTGTGGTAAAAGCCATGCTGGCTAGCATGCGTGAAGAACTGAGTGAAGCGCTGAAGCGCTAATCCCTCGCGGGTCATTCAGATAAATAAAGGCGGAGTTTATCACTCCGCCTTTATTCGTTCTGCTTACCGCAGAAATATCGAGCTTATCCTTCCGGACTGCTTACCGCAGAAACATCGGTATTATCCCTCCGGACTGCTTACCGCAGAAACATCGGTCTTATCCCTCCGGACATCGCCGGCTGGGCGCTGAACCATAACATCAGCCCGACGGCTACCAGCAGCACTCCCCCTGTCAGCGATAATCCTGACCAGCCTACTTTCTGCCAACCGGCCGGAGAGGTTCCTTTGCTTAGTTTCAACGCCAGCGCGCGGGAAAGCTGAACCAGCAAAGCCATGGCCGAAACGGTCATCGCCGTCCCCACTGCCATTGCCAGCGCCGAAAGCACTCCCCAACCATAAACACCGATCACTTTCGAAAACAGCAGCATCATGATCGCTCCGGAACAGGGCCGAAGCCCCATTGACAGCACCACCATCGCTTTGGTTTTGCCGCTAACCGCCGTCTCCAGCATCTGATTATCCGGCACGTGTTGATGCCCACAACCACAGTTTTCACTGTGCTGATGGTCGGGTGCAATCCGCAGGATTTTCATTGCCGGTGCAGGACGCAGCGCCTGCACAATGTTACGTATAGCGCGCCAGCAGAGCCAGAGTCCCAGACCCACCACCAGCAGGTAACTCCCCTTCTCCAGCCAGTAACTGCTGAGGTGCAGTTGTCGGGATGAGAGGCCAAGCACCACCAGCATCAGCGTCACCAGCAAAATGGCCACGCCCCCCTGCACCACGGACGCAGCCAGCGTCAGTTGCAGACTGGTTCTGACTTTCGTCGGATGAGTTGCCAGAAAAGTCGCGATCACCACTTTACCGTGGCCGGGCCCCAGTGCGTGCAGCACGCCATAAAGCAGACTAAAGCCCATCAGAGTCAGGCCTGCCTTATGAGGATGCGTGGCAACCTGCTGAAGCAACACCGTCATCTGCTGATGCAGGGTTTTCTGCCAGAGAATACTTTGCAGCAGGATCTGCGGCCAGTGCTGCCAGACCGCACTCCCGGCGGCGGCAAACAGCAGGACCATCACATACAGCGGCCAGGCCTGGAGCCAGCTGCGTCCTGAACGACGTGGAAAAGAATTTACTGACATGTCAGGGTTACCGTTTGAGCAAACTGCCGGCCCAGATCCATATCTTCCGGTGGCGCGTCGGCTTTATCCAGCGACAGCGCATAAGCCTGCATGGATGAATCCGGCTTCGGCGTTTTCAGCGTGAATTTGCATTGCTGAGCCAGTTCAGCCGGTATGTGCAGTGATTTTTCAGAATCGTAATACATATCAACAAAATAAGTTGGATCGAAAGTGGAGAATACATAGCGCTGACCCGCCAGAGGCTGCGGCTCCCCCAGGGGTAAAACAAAATCCAGCACTGCCTGATGCCCCTGACGTGAAAGATGGTACTCAGGGGGTAAATTATCGAACTTTACCGGCTTTCCCTGGTGCCAGAACTCACTAAAGTAGTGTTGCCCCAGCACGTTTGCCATCACTTCAGCCGCCAGCTTTTTCCAGACAACGGAATCGGGTTTTGCATCACCGGCATCGTAAAGCAGATCGGCTGAGGTGATTTCATCCATCACCCAGTGCATTTTCAGCCCGGTGATCTGATTGTCTTTGTGCACCAGCGTCGCCTGCATATCAATAAAGCTGTGCGGATGGGACCAGGCTACCGGTGATAACGTCAGCGTTGACGCCAGCAACAATAGCTTAACAGACATGTTATAACGTAACAAATTCAGTTCCCTTCCCTTTTTTGATCAAAAATTCTGTGACCTGCCCTGAAAGCTATAAATAAATCTGGCCTCTTTTAACTGCCCGAAAGCCAGGCACGCTATGCTTAGCGAGGTTACTTTTCACTGAGATTGCAGACGATGAGTTTATCCTCACCAGAGCCTTCTGCCCTCTCCAGTCCGCAGCGTCATTGCCATCTGCTTTTGCTACTTTATCTCCCTGAGCTTTCCGTGACCCTCGACAGTATGTCTCAGATTAACAGGGTTGATCGGTCGGTTACCCGGCAAGATATAGCGGAGGTGGAGGCAGAAATCCAGCGCTATCACCGGCTTGCCCTGCAGCAGGATACTGAAGGGAACTACCGGATTAGCGGAGCGGAACTGGATCAGAGGCTGTGCCTGTTCTACTGGCTGCGCCGTGCGTTGCGGCTGGCGCCTGATTTTGTGCAGCAGCATTTTGCGCCGCAGGTTAAGCAACAGCTTAAGACCAGGCAGATTGAAAAAGCGCTCTATGATGAGCGTAATCTTCATGCGCTGGTGCAACATTGTGCACTGGGGCTGGCCCGCGACTTTACCCAGAGAGATCGGCATTTCCTGCAGCTGTTTATGCAGCACTCATTGTGCCGACAGGCCAGCACCACTTTCACCGAATCACAAAGGGAATGGCTACTCGCCAGAACGGAACATCGGGTAGCTGAAGAGGTGGTCCGGCACTGGCAAAAACGCTGCAAAAACGCGCCTGACAGCAGTGAGTCGCTGCTTTTCGCCCTGCTGTTCTGCCAGATGCACGCGCCCAATGCGCAGGATGTCCGGCATGATTACGAACACCAGTTGTTGCAGGCCGTGCAGTTGATGATTACGCGCTTTCAGTTGCTTTCCGGCATGCGTTTCAGTAACGAACAGGGGCTGTGCAGCCAGCTCTATACCCATCTGGCTCAGGCGCTGGAACGCTCTCTGTTTGGGGTCGGGATCGATAATAATCTGACGGAAGAAGTGACCCGCCTCTATCCAAAATTATTGCGCACGACTAAAGCAGCCGTGTCTGATTTTGAGCAAGAGTATGCGCTGACCTTTTCTGAGGAGGAAATGGGCCTTATTGCGATTATTTTCGGTGGCTGGCTGATGCAGGAAAATGCCCTGCAGGAGAAGCAGGTGCTGCTACTGACCGGAAAAAATCCGCAGCTTGAGCAGGAAGTCGAGCAACAGGTCCGTGAGCTGACATTACTGCCACTCAATATCAAATATCTGGATGTGGCCGAGTATCAGCACCACAGCGCACCTAAAGGCATCGCCCTGGTCATCACCCCCTACGCCACCCCCCTGCCGCTCTACTCTCCGCCATTAATCCATGCTGAGTTACCACTGCAGTCTCATCAACAGCACCGCATCCGTATGCTGCTGGAGTCCTGAGTCGCTGAATGCCACTACTCAGGGTTTAAGTTGAGATTTCAGTGGTTTAAATAGACGCAAGAATAAGCCCCGCCTTAAAAAAGAAAAACCCCACGTGAAAACGTGGGGTTCTTTAGCCAGCATAACAGGATATGCATCCCGGCTGTTTGCTTCCAGCCCCTCTTTTAACCGGAGGAGCTACGCAATATTATGCGTATACCGGGAAGCGGGCGCAGATTTCCAGCACCTGCTTCTTCACGCGTTCCTGCGTGCCTTCATCAGCGATATTGTCGAGAATATCGCTGATCCAGCCAGCCAGCTCGCGAACTTCAGCTTCTTTGAAACCACGACGGGTAACAGCCGGAGAACCGATACGGATGCCAGAAGTCACAAACGGGCTCTTAGGATCGTTAGGTACGCTGTTTTTATTCACGGTAATGTTAGCGCGACCCAGTGCTGCGTCTGCTTCTTTACCGGTCAGGTTTTTATCAACCAGATCCAGCAGGAACAGGTGGTTATGGGTGCCACCGGAAACCACTTTGTAGCCGCGCTCCAGGAACACTTCCACCATCGCTTTGGCGTTTTTAGCAACCTGCTGCTGGTACACCTTGAACTCAGGCTCCATCGCTTCTTTCAGCGCTACCGCTTTACCGGCAATCACGTGCATCAGCGGGCCGCCCTGGCCGCCAGGGAACACCGCAGAATTCAGCTTTTTATAGAGATCTTCATCACCGCCTTTTGCCAGGATCAGGCCGCCACGCGGACCTGCCAGGGTTTTGTGGGTGGTGGTGGTAACGATATGGGCATGAGGAACCGGGTTTGGATAGACGTCAGCCGCGATCAAACCTGCCACGTGCGCCATATCAACAAACAGGTAAGCCCCGATGCTGTCAGCGATTTCACGCATTTTAGCCCAGTCACAGATGCCGGAATAAGCAGAGAAACCGCCGATGATCATTTTAGGCTTGTGCTTCTGAGCCTGTGCCGCCAGATCTTCGTAATCAATTTTACCGGTCTCATCAATACCATAAGGCACGACATTGTAGAGTTTACCGGACAGGTTGACTGGAGAACCGTGGGTCAGGTGACCACCGTGCGCCAGGTTCATCCCCAGAATGGTGTCGCCCGGTTGCAGCAGCGCGGTGTAAACAGCGAAGTTAGCCTGAGAACCTGAGTGAGGCTGCACGTTAGCGTAATCTGCGCCGAACAGCTCTTTTGCACGGTCGATAGCCAGTTGCTCAACGATGTCCACATACTCACAGCCGCCGTAGTAACGCTTGCCCGGATAGCCTTCAGCATATTTGTTAGTCAGCTGAGATCCCTGTGCCTGCATGACGCGCGGACTGGTGTAGTTTTCAGAAGCAATCAGTTCAATGTGCTCTTCCTGACGCACTTTTTCCTGCTCCATTGCCTGCCATAACTCGGCATCATAATCGGCAATATTCATATCACGCTTTAACATCCGCATCTCCTGACTCAGCTAACAAATAATCGATATTTAACGACCCGTATGGGCGAAGGCCAACAGTGTAAACTGTTTTGCCTGCTGAGGGGTAGCCACAAAGCGCGCTTTTTCCGCAAACGATTGGCTACAGCAGTGGCAAGGGTTGATTACAGTTTTTGCAAGCGGTTAATCCTGTAAATCTTCTGATTCTGGCGCAGCAGAATTGCCAGGTTGTGAGTGAAAGCGTTACCAAAAAATGCCCCTGCGCCTGAAGGGTCTATTTACACGCCGCAGAAGGGGTTATAAGATGCATTTAAAATGCAACTTTAAGCATCCTCCAGGAGTCACCTATGTTAGACGCAAAAACTATCGCCACCGTAAAAGCTTCTATCCCTGCCCTTGTTGCTACTGGTCCCAGACTTACCGCCCATTTTTACGATCGGATGTTTGCCCATAATCCAGAGCTGAAAGACATTTTCAATATGAGTAATCAGCGTAACGGCAATCAGCGCGAAGCGTTGTTTAATGCCATTTGCGCTTATGCCAGCAATATTGAAAATCTGGCCGCCCTGTTACCCGCCGTAGAAAAAATCGCCCAAAAACATACCAGCTTTGCTGTAAAGCCTGAGCAATATCAGGTTGTCGGTACCCACCTGCTGGCCACGCTGGATGAATTACTCAGCCCTGGTCAGGAAGTTCTGGATGCCTGGGGCAAAGCTTACGGCGTGCTGGCCGGTGTTTTTATCCAGCGTGAAGAGCAGTTGTATGAGCAGGCGGAACAAAAGGCGGGAGGATGGCGTACCCCGAGAACGTTTCGTATCAGCGAGATCGCCTCACAAAGTGAAATCATCAAAAGCTTTATTCTTACCCCTACAGATGGCCAGCCCGTGGCGGATTATCAGCCGGGGCAGTATCTGGGCGTCTGGGTGCGTAATAAAACCTTCGCTAATCAGGAGATCCGCCAGTATTCACTGACGCGCGCGCCAAACAAAAAAGATTATCGCATTGCCGTACGCCACGAGCCGGGCGGCACCGTCTCAGGCTGGCTGCATCAGCACGCACAGGTGGGTGATGAAATTCAGCTTGCAGCACCGGCCGGGGACTTTTTCCTGACCCTGAACCCGGAAACTCCGGTCACTTTGATTTCGGCTGGGGTGGGCCAGACGCCGATGCTGGCTATGCTGGATGTGCTGGCTGCTCAACCGCACCCTTCACGCGTGCAATGGTTCCACGCCGCAGACAACGGCAAGCGCCATGCCTTCCGCGAAGAAGTGGTGACGTCGGCGAAAAAACTGCCGCTCTTTTCACAACATATCTGGTACCGCGAACCTCTTGAGCAGGATGATGGGCACTATGACAGTAAAGGACTGATGGATTTGCTGCCGCTGGAGAGCCAGCTAAGTGACCCGGCGACGCACTACTATCTGTGTGGCCCGCTGGGCTTTATGCAGCAGATTGCCGCGCAGTTGGTGAAGGTGGGCATTGAGGATGACCGTATTCATTATGAAGTTTTTGGCCCACACAAGGTGTTGTAACCGGGCCAGAAATGCTATCGCCGCCCTGTAAAGGACGGCGATATTGACCGGCAGGAGAAGGGGCAGGAACTCAGATCGCCTCTTCGTCTTCCTCACCGGTACGGATGCGCACTACGCGTGCCACATCAAAGACGAAAATTTTGCCATCGCCAATTTTACCGGTTTGCGCGGTGCGCATGATAGCTTCCACACAAGTATCAACGATATCGTCAGCTATCACCAGCTCAATCTTTACCTTCGGCAGAAAATCCACCATGTACTCAGCGCCACGGTAAAGTTCGGTGTGCCCTTTCTGACGACCAAAGCCTTTTACTTCGGTTACGGTCATCCCGGTAATGCCGACTTCGGCCAGCGCTTCACGCACGTCGTCCAGCTTGAACGGTTTGATAATCGCATCGATTTTTTTCATGGCAGACCCTTTTTATTCCCTCCGTGGCCGGAGAGTCTTCTCTGTTCAGTATAAGTGAGGCCCCGCTGTGCGGTATGACTCTTTTTCAGCTTGCTAAGCTATCATATCCCGGCACCGAAGCGGCACAGAAAACTACTCTTTAAAATCAGACGCATCCAGCTCGTGGCGTGAAAGTAGCTTATAGAATTCCGTGCGGTTACGTCCGGCAAGGCGTGCGGCATGGGTCACGTTGCCTTTGGTCATCTGTAACAGCTTGCGTAAATAGTTGAGTTCAAACTGATTACGGGCTTCCACAAATGTCGGCAATGCGGTGTTTTCCCCTACCAGCGCTTGCTCCACCAGCGCCTCGCCAATCACCGGAGCGGAACTCAGTGCCACACACTGCTCAATCACGTTAACCAGTTGACGAACATTTCCCGGCCAGCTCGCCGCTATCAGACGCTTCATGGCGTCGGTAGAAAAACTGCGGACAAAGGGTTTATGCCGCTCGGCCGACTGCTTCAGCAGATGGTTGGCCAGCAAAGGAATGTCTTCTGCCCGTTCATGCAGCGCCGGGATCTTCAGATTGACCACGTTCAGGCGGTAGAAAAGATCTTCGCGAAACTCTTTCTTCTCCATAGCTTTAGGCAGATCGCGATGGGTAGCAGAGAGGATACGAACATTGATATCCTGGTCGTGGTTGCTGCCTAACGGACGAACTTTACGCTCCTGCAACACGCGTAGCAGCTTGACCTGAAGCGCCTGAGGCATATCGCCAATCTCATCGAGGAACAGGGTTCCTCCTTCTGCCGCCTGGAACAACCCTTCACGATGGCTCACGGCGCCGGTAAAAGCGCCCCTGGCATGACCAAACAGTTCTGATTCAAGCAGTTGTTCAGGCAACGCGCCGCAGTTAATGGCAATAAACGCATGGTCTGCGCGAGGGCTGGCAGCATGGATGGCCTGCGCCAGAATTTCCTTCCCCGTCCCGCTCTGCCCGTTGATCAGTACGCTGACGTCAGACTGCGCCACCATCCTTGCCTGCTCCAGCAGGCGCAGCATGATCGGGCTACGGGTGACAATACTTTCACGCCAGGCGTCATCACTGGCCGGAGCACGGTGCGCAAGGGCCTGATCGATAGCGCTGTATAAGGCATCGCGGTCAACGGGTTTGGTCAGAAAGCTGAAGACGCCCTGCTGGGTAGCGGAGACGGCCTCAGGGATTGAGCCATGCGCCGTCAGAATAATTACCGGCATTCCAGGCTGCTGTTTCTGCACTTCGCTGAACAGCGCAAGGCCATTCATTTCATCCATCCGCAGATCGCTGATCACCAGATCGATCTTCTCACGCTGCAACAGACGCAGCGCTTCCGGCCCACTACCGGCGGTCTGAACGCTGAAACCTTCGCTGCTCAGACGCATGCCTAACAGCTTTAACAGGCTGGGATCGTCATCCACCAGCAGTAAATTAGCGGATTTTTTGATCATGGCTGGGCTGTTTCCTCTGGGTCTGTAGCCGGTGCCTTACTCTCTGGCTGACCGTTTTTTTCAGCGTGGCCGGAATCGGAGGCATCCGGAGAGCGGCGGGAAGAGAGCTGCCTTTCGATATCGGTCAGGGACTCCAGCTTACGGCGGGTGACGCTGAGCTCTTTGGTCAGGTTGACCTGCTGATGACGCAGGGCATCCAGCTCCGCATCGTGGCTCTGCTGCAAATGATGATAGCGCGTGCGCTCTTCAGAAAGCTGCAGCAGCCCCATCTGATCGTCGCGCCACAGCTGAATTAATGGCCTTGCTGAGGAGGGAAAGTCTGAGCTGAAGGCATCCAGCCGCAGCATAAATTGTCGCCGCTCAACGGGAGTGACGTTGCCGTTCGCCAGCAATACGCCCTGTTTAAACGCATTTTCCCAGTTAACCGCAGGCCAGCGTCGTGCTTCGGCACGCGCCTCGGCAGGCGAGAGACGTAACGCGCAATCCATGGCCCGCAGCCAGTAGAGCGAATTGGTCATCGCTTTGTCATTGTCGATGTCCCAGACATGGCCACAGTCCACCAGTTGAAAATCGACAATTTTAATTTCAGGTTCAGCCAGGGGTTTACCGTTGACGGTCATTGCCGGGTCGGGATGTTTACTGCTACAGGCCGCCAGCATCATGGCCAGCACGGTCAAAGCAGCGGAAAAGGGGAGCGTTCTCATTATTATGCCTTCCCGACTATGGCGTTGAGTTCGATACGAAAACAGACGTCGGCCTTTTCACTGCTCACCAGTTGCAGATCGCCCTGCAGACGATGAATACAGTCTCTGGCTATGCTGAGGCCAAGCCCGCTACCTTTCACGGCACCCTTGCGCTGCTGGTTGCCCTGAAAGAAAGGCTCAAAAATCATTTTTTTCTCAGTTTCAGGAATTGGCGTACCGGTATTGGCTACCTCAATCAGCACTTTCCGCCCCTGCTGGCGACTGCGGATCCAGATGGTACCGGATTCGCCGCCATAGTGTATCGCATTCGAATAGAGATTATCGATGGCCCGCGTCAGAAGCGTGGCATCGGCCCGACAGGCACTGACCGGAAGCGTCACTTCCGTCTGCATCATTTTAGCGCGTGCCGTCAGGCTGTGGGAGCTGACAATGCTGTTTATCAGCGGCTCAAGCTGCACCTCGCCCATAGCCACGGGCGCTTCGGAGAGTTTGCGGTTGTAATCCAGCAGCTGTTCAATCAGCCGCTGCAGATGCCGGCTGCTTTGATCCAGGATGCTGACCACTTCCTGCTGATCGGGCGTCAGCTTGCCTACCACCTCATCCGCCAGCAGTGCCGTTCCTTCACGCATACTGGCGAGCGGCGTTTTCAGCTCATGGGAGATATGACGCAGAAACTCATGGCGCTGGGATTCCAGCCACGCCAGTCGCTCACTGAGCCAGAGGATCCGTTGCCCGAGGGAGCGTAACTCACGCGGGCCTTTATAGGCCAGATTATGGCTCAGCGGCCTGCCCTCCCCTAACCGGTTGATCATCTTCTCCACCGCTTTCACTGGCCCGATAATCATCCGGGTAAACAGCAGAACCAGACCCAGGCTGAGCAGGAAGAGGATCAGCGCCTGCCAGCCAAAATACTGGCCGCGCTCGGCTATTTCACGCTGAAGTTGAAGACCGCGTGAAAACACCACTTCACGGGTGGACTGCACCAGTTGGGCATTTGCCTGCGAGAACGCTTCCAGTGCGGCGGCGGAGGTTTTAACAGGACTACTGTTATCACAGCTGATTTTGTTCAGCTGGCTGAGTGAACGGTGGAGGGTATCAGTGATTTGACTGCCAGGCAGTACGGAAGCTTGTTCATCAAGCATCTGGCTGTATTTGGTACGCTGAGTCTGATAGAGATTGGCCAGCATGGCATCGTCAAGCACACAGTATTGCCGGTAGCTGCGTTCCAGCTCCAGCGCAGTTCGCGCCATAGCTTCGCTGCGACGGACGTCGGTCAGGGTTGTGCGGTTGGTATCGGCCGCTCGTTCACTGAGGGCTGAAAGACTCTCCCACGCCTGCCAGGCAAGCACTAGCAGCGGCAGTAATACCAGCAGGAAGGCCATCAGTACAAGCTGACGCAGGGAACGGGGGAATAAACGCCATTTTTTCACAAGAGTCTCTCAGGTTACGCGCTGTTTCGATGCTAGCTGAGTAACGCCCCTGAGGAAAGCCCTGTATCCCAAACGAAAAATGGCAGATTCCAGGAATCTGCCATTGCCGCTGTGACGAAGTGATCATCACAGAAAATAGGTGGTGCCTAACTCAACGTTGCGTCCGAAGTTTGATAAAGCCACAAAGTGGTCTGTTATCGGTTTGGTGGACGGCAGGCACCGTATTGTGCGTCATTCGGGTTGTTATGAAGCGCTTGTCCGCTTTCGCAGGGCTGTCGTAACCAGGTGAATGAGCCACTGCAGAGACTATAGCAACAAGCGTGCCAGATGTTTAAATTTTTTTTAACTGCATGAATAAAAAGAATTTATTTAGACGTGGTTTTAACAGGGGTATGCGTTTCGGACTGGCTGGTCAAAAGAACTGTCGCCAATTGGAAACGGTCTTAGGATAAATCGCATTGGTGCAACTAAATCAACAGGTTATATGTCACCTATCGGCGACACCTTCTGAGCGCTTCTGTCGCAATATTGCAACACACCTTTAAAGATAAAAGGGCAACCGTATCAGGGTTGCCCTTTGAACTACTTAACCAAGCTGTTTACGCGCATTGCGGAAGATACGCATCCACGGGCTGTCTTCGCCCCACTCTGCCGGATGCCAGGAGTTGCTGACGGTACGGAACACACGTTCCGGATGCGGCATCATGATGGTCACACGACCACTTTCGTTGGTTACGGCGGTGATACCATTCGGTGAACCGTTAGGGTTCGCCGGATAGTGCTGGGTAACCTTGCCGAAGTGGTCAACGAAACGCAGCGCCACCAGACCTTTACTCTCCAGCGTGGCCAGATGCGAATTATCACGCACCTCAACAAAACCTTCCCCGTGAGAAACGGCGATTGGCATCCGCGATCCCACCATGCCATCCAGCATCAGTGAAGGGCTTGCGGCCACTTCCACCAGGCTGAAGCGCGCTTCGAAACGCTCGGACTGGTTGCGCACAAAGCGTGGCCAGGCTTCGCTGCCAGGGATCAGTTCACGCAGATTCGACATCATCTGGCAACCGTTACAGACGCCCAGCGCCAGCGTTTGCGGACGGTGGAAGAAGGTTTCAAACTCATCACGCACGCGGGTATTGAAGAGAATGGATTTCGCCCAGCCTTCCCCAGCGCCCAGCACGTCACCGTAGGAGAAGCCGCCACAGGCCACCAGCGTCTGGAAATCTTCCAGGCCACGACGTCCTGCCAGCAGATCGCTCATATGCACATCTACCGCATCGAAACCGGCGCGATGGAATGCCGCGGCCATTTCAATGTGAGAGTTCACGCCCTGCTCACGCAGCACGGCAACTTTAGGACGTGCGCCGGTAGCAATGTAAGGTGCCGCGATATCTTCTTCCGGCTTAAACGTCAGATCTACGTTCAGGCCCGGATCAAGGTCGTTCTTCTTGGCTTCATGTTCCTGATCGGCACATTCAGGGTTGTCGCGCAGACGCTGCATCTGCCAGGTGGTTTCAGCCCACCAGGTACGCAGTGTGGTACGGCTTTCGCTGTAGACTGCTGAGTCACCCGAAGTGATGACAAAACGGTCGCCCTGCAGCGCCTTGCCCAGGAAGTGAACACATTTACCCAGACCCTGATCTGCAAACACCTGCTCAACGTGAGCACGGTCGGCAGCAGCGACCTGAATCACTGCACCCAGTTCTTCATTAAACAGGGCAGCAAGAGCATCGCTGCCCAGCGAGGCGATATCCGCTTCGATGCCGCAATGCCCGGTGAAGGCCATCTCGGCCAGCGTGACCAGCAGTCCACCGTCTGAACGGTCGTGATAGGCCAGCAGTTTGCCTTCGGCAACCAGCGCCTGCATGGCGTTGAAGAAGCCAGCCAGCTGCTGCGCATCACGCACATCGGCAGGCTTGTCACCCAACTGACGGTAAACCTGTGACAGAGCGGTCGCGCCCAGCGCATTTACGCCCTGGCCGAGGTCGATCAGCAACAGCGCATTGTCCTGCTGAGGTTGCAGCTGAGGAATTACCGTGCGGCGAACATCTTCAACACGGGCAAAGGCGGTGATCACCAGCGACATCGGAGAGGTCATCTCGCGCTGTTCGGTGCCGTGCTGCCAGCGGGTTTTCATCGACATGGAATCTTTGCCGACCGGGATAGTAATCCCCAGCGCCGGACAAAGCTCTTCACCCACGGCTTTAACCGCTTCATATAAGCCAGCATCTTCACCAGGGTGACCGGCAGCGGCCATCCAGTTAGCAGAGAGCTTGATACGCTTGAGCGATCCAATCTGCGTTGCCGCGATGTTGGTGATCGCTTCGCCCACGGCCAGACGGCCAGAGGCTGCGAAGTCCAGCAGGGCAACCGGTGCACGTTCGCCCAGCGCCATCGCTTCGCCGTAGTAGCTGTCGAGGCTGGCAGTGGTCACTGCACAGTTAGCTACCGGGATCTGCCAGGGTCCGACCATCTGGTCACGAGCGACCATCCCGGTAACGGAACGGTCGCCGATGGTCACGAGGAACGTTTTTTCCGCCACAGCAGGCAGGTGCAGTACGCGATTCACGGCGTCAGCGACGGTAATGCCTTCACGGACCAGAGCCTCACCCTGCGCCTTAAGCGTGGTGACATCGCGGGTCATTTTAGGCGTTTTACCCAGCAGCACGTCCAGCGGCATATCAATAGGTTTGTTATCGAAGTGGCTGTCAGAAAGGGACAGGTGCATCTCTTCAGTAGCTTCGCCGATCACCGCATAAGGCGCACGTTCACGCTTACAGAGTGCATCGAACTGTGCCAGCTTCTCGGGAGCCACGGCCATGACGTAACGTTCCTGAGATTCATTACACCAGACTTCCAGCGGGCTCATGCCCTGCTCATCGTTCAGGATATCACGCAGGTTGAAACGGCCACCGCGCTCGCCATCACTGACCAGTTCCGGCATGGCGTTAGAGAGCCCGCCCGCACCTACGTCATGGATGAACAGAATCGGGTTGTCCTGGCCCAGCTCCCAGCAACGGTCAATCACTTCCTGACAGCGACGCTCCATTTCCGGGTTGTCACGCTGTACTGAAGCGAAATCCAGATCGGCATCGGACTGGCCGGAGGCCATTGAAGAAGCTGCGCCGCCGCCCAGACCGATATTCATCGCCGGGCCACCCAGCACAATCAGTTTGGCGCCGACGGTGATTTCACCTTTCTGCACGTGATCGGCACGGATGTTGCCAATCCCGCCTGCCAGCATGATCGGCTTGTGGTAGCCACGTAGCTCAACGCCATTGTGGCTGTTGACCTGCTCTTCGTAGGTACGGAAGTAGCCATTCAGGGCAGGACGGCCAAATTCGTTGTTAAAGGCTGCTCCGCCCAGTGGACCTTCGGTCATGATATCCAGCGCGGTAACAATGCGGTCTGGCTTCCCAAAATCTTCTTCCCACGGCTGTTCAAAGCCAGGAATACGCAGGTTAGAAACGGAGAAACCCACCAGGCCCGCTTTAGGTTTTGCGCCGCGACCGGTTGCACCCTCATCACGGATTTCGCCACCTGAACCGGTAGCCGCACCCGGCCAGGGGGAGATTGCCGTTGGGTGGTTGTGCGTTTCAACTTTCATCAGGATATGCGCTTCTTCCTGATGGAAATCATACTGGCCCTTCTCTGCGTCAGCGTAGAAGCGACCAACCTGAGAGCCTTCCATTACCGCGGCGTTGTCTTTATAGGCAGACAGCACGTGGTCCGGCGTTTTCTCAAAGGTGTTTTTGATCATTTTGAACAGCGATTTAGGCTGTTGCTCGCCATCAATCACCCAGTCGGCGTTGAAGATCTTGTGGCGGCAGTGCTCAGAGTTGGCCTGAGCAAACATGTACAGCTCAATGTCGTTCGGGTTGCGCCCCAGTTTTTCAAACGCTGCCAGCAGATAGTCGATCTCATCATCGGCCAGCGCCAGACCCAGTTTACGGTTGGCTTTATCCAGCGCTTCACGGCCTTCGCCCAGCACATCAACACTCTGCAGCGGAGCGGGCTGGTGGTGAGCAAATAATTGCTCAGCCTGGCTGAGTTCACTGAGAACGATTTCCATCATGCGATCGTGCAGCAGAGCGGCCAGCTGTGACCACTGTGCTTCAGTCAGCTGTGGCGCTTTTACATAGAAGGCCAGACCACGCTCAAGACGAAGTACCTGAGGTAAATCGCAGTTGTGTGCGATGTCGGTCGCTTTAGAAGACCACGGCGAAATCGTTCCAGGACGAGGCGTGACCAGAATCAGGCGCCCTTCCGGAGTATGTTCGGCGAGAGAGGGACCGTATTTCAGCAGGCGCTGTAAACGGGCTTTTTCATCCGCGTTAAGAGGCGTGCTGACGTCGGCGAAATGGACGTACTCAGCGTAAATATCACTCACCGGCAGGTGAGCGTCCTGAAAGCGAGCCAGCAGTTTGGTAATACGAAATGCCGACAGAGCGGGCGAACCACGCAGAATTTCCATCAATAAAGATCTCTCGTCTGGAAGCGCCGGGCGACGCTTCTTTGGGCGCAACAGGGAAAACGGGCGGTATTATAGAGAATCCCCACCCATTACGAAACCGTTTGCGCAGAATTTATCGGTCCAGGCAATTGGATGAATTTCACCCAATCCACTTTGAATTCAGTTGCGCAGGACCACCGAGTTGCGCAGAATGCCTCAGGCTCAGGATCCATTATAGACATCAAATACTGCCGTTACAGACAGAACCTGAGAGACATCGAGAGATAACCATTTGAAACGCCTTAAATTTAATTATCTGTTTATCGGTCTGGTTACCGTGCTGCTTGCGCTGGCACTGTGGCCTGCCATCCCCTGGTATGGGGGACAGCAGGACCAGATAGAACAGATAAAATCACGGGGAGTGCTACGTGTCAGCACCCTGAACTCCCCGCTGACTTACTACACAATCAATAAAGCCCCAGCGGGAATGGATTATGAGCTGGCGAAACGCTTCGCCGATTATCTGGGGGTGAAACTGAAAATCACCGTGCGCCAGAACCTCAGCGACCTGTTTGACGATCTGGAAGATGATAAGGCGGACGTTCTGGCAGCAGGATTAATTTACAACAACGATCGCTTTTCTCATTTCCGCACTGGCCCTACTTATTACTCTGTCTCCCAACAGCTGGTTTACCGGATGGGGAAACCCCGGCCTAAAAGCCTGGGGGATATTCATGGCCGCCTGACCGTGGCTTCTGATTCTGCCTATCTCGCCACGCTGCGCGGTATCAAGCA
This sequence comes from Erwinia sp. E_sp_B01_1, assembly GCF_036865545.1. Taxonomy (NCBI): domain Bacteria; kingdom Pseudomonadati; phylum Pseudomonadota; class Gammaproteobacteria; order Enterobacterales; family Erwiniaceae; genus Erwinia; species Erwinia sp. E_sp_B01_1. The sequence continues at coordinate 3,655,004 of NZ_CP142208.1, forward strand.
GAACCAGTATCCCGACCTGGACTGGGCTATTTCCACCGATCAGAGCCCTACCTCGCTGCTTGAAGCTGTGGCCGATGGAAAACTGGACTACACCGTGGGTGATTCAGTTTCCATAGCCCTGCTGCAACGCATCCACCCACAGCTGGCCGTGGCTTTTGATATCACCGATGAAGAGCCCATCACCTGGTATATGCAGCGCGATCAGGATGACAGCCTGAACGCGGCTCTGCTCGACTACTTCAACCAGATGGGTGAAGAAGGGGCGATGGCACGGCTGGACGAGAAGTATCTCGGTCATGTGGGCACCTTTGATTATGTCGATACGCGCACTTTCCTGCGGGCAATTGATGGGACGTTGCCGGATATTCGCCCTCTGTTTGAAAAATATGCCAGCGAGATAGACTGGCGGTTGCTGGCGGCAATTTCCTATCAGGAGTCGCACTGGAATCCTCAGGCAACGTCGCCGACCGGGGTACGGGGCATGATGATGCTGACGCGCAATACTGCGGAAAGCCTCAACGTCAGCGACAGAACCGATCCTGAGCAGAGTATCCGTGGCGGCAGCCAGTACCTGACGCGAATGATGGAAAAAGTGCCACCAACCATCCCGGAAGATGAGCGTATCTGGTTTGCGCTGGCGGCGTACAACATGGGTTATGCCCATATGCTGGATGCCCGCAAGCTGACAGAGAAGCAAAAAGGCAACCCGGACAGCTGGGCGGATGTGAAGCAGCGTCTGCCGATGCTGAGCCAGAAGCGTTACTACAGCCAGACCAACTACGGCTATGCACGGGGTCAGGAAGCCTATAACTACGTGGAGAATATCCGCCTCTATCAGATGAGCCTGGTTGGCTATCTGCAGGACCAGGAACGTAAACTGGCCCAGCGTGCGGCGTATGAAGCTGAGATGGGTGAAGGCTATCCGGTCGTGGCGCCAAAAATTGCCCTGAATTAATGCAATAAAAACGGGCGGAAGCCTTTCGCTTTCGCCCGCTCAGATCTACTTCTCTTCTGCATGCCCACGCAGCAGATCGCGCAACGCCTTTTTTTCAGCACGGCGGTGACGGAAGAAATCACTGATGATGCCTGCGCACTCTTCTGCCAGCACGCCCTGCTCAATCTTCACCTGATGATTCATGCCCGGATGACCCAGTACATCGATCAGGGAACCGGCAGCACCGGTTTTCTCATCTTTAGCGCCAAAGACCAGACGGTCGATACGCCCGTGGATCATCGCTCCGGCACACATCACACAAGGCTCCAGCGTGACATAAAGTGTGGTATCCAGCAGGCGATAATTCTCCAGCACTTTTCCTCCCTGCCGCAGCGCCATAATTTCAGCATGAGCGGTAGGATCATGATGACCAATAGGGCGGTTCCACCCCTCACCAATCACTCTGTCACCCTGAACCAGCACGGCACCCACGGGGACCTCACCCTCTTCCCAGGCCCGACGCGCCAGCATCAGAGCGTGGCGCATCCAGAATTCATCACTTGCTATCACCTGAGTCTCCAGCCAAAAAAAGCGGCACAGTATACCCTGTTACTCAAGCTGTTGCAGTTCGCCCTGTGGCGTGACGCGCCAGCGATGCTGGCAGAAAAAGAGCAGCGGGTTATCCTGCTTACTGTCGCTGTAACCGCTGTAAAGCTGAAGAGGCGTGCCAATCTGCTCTTCCAGACGGGCGACTTTCTCATGTCCCAGGCAGCGCATAGCCAGCACTCTTCCACCGTAACCCCGGCTCATCTGGCTGGCGATCAGTTTTACCTTGGGCAAAAATGCCGAATCAAAATAGACCTGCTGAACCAGTGATTCAGGCGATCCGGTAATTAACCAGACGTCAGCATCCGAACTGTTCAGGTAGTCCGTAAGGCGTTGCTGAACCACAGGGAATGCGGTGACCCGCTTGCGGAACCATTCGGCAAAGTTTTTCTCGCGCGCCCTCAGGCTGTTTTCGCTGTGACCAAAGGTGATGGACCATAACAGCAGGCTCATCGGCCACCTGGCGGCCCTGCCTTTAATCAGTAAACCTGCGCCAATCACCGGCAGCAACGGCACCACTAAAAGCAGGTTCAGCGGCTGACGCCACAGTAAATAGCGCATAAAAGTGCCGAACATATCCTGCTGATGCAGCGTGCCGTCCAGATCGAAAAACACCACGCGTCGTTCCTGACCAGTTATCAAAAATTACTCCTCAGGGTCATTGAATCCCATAAACCAGGCAAAGAGAAAACCGCAGACTACCGCAGTCAGCCACCCTGCCAGATAGAGCATTACCTTACCAGAGATGATAGTGAGCGCCAGCGGCAGTCCGGAAATGCCAAAAGTGATCACGGTGGCCACTTTTGCGTATCCGATTACCGCCCCACCCACTGCCCCACCAAGGCAGGCTGCAATAAAAGGCCGTCCCAGCGGCAGCGTTACGCCGAATATCAGCGGTTCGCCAACGCCCAGGATACCCACGGGCAGTGCTCCCTTCACCAACTTTTTCAGACGGGCATTGCGCGTTTTCAGCAATACCGCCAGCGAAGCGCCGACCTGCCCCACGCCAGCCATCGCCAGAATGGGCAGCAGCGCGTTATTACCATGTGCCTGCACCAACTCGACGTGAATAGGCACCATCCCCTGATGCAACCCCGTTAATACCAGTGGCAAAAACGTCCCCGCAAGCACGGCCCCCACCACCATTCCACCCCGATCGATTGCCAGCGTTGCCCCCTGTGCAATGGCCTCCGATATGAGGCCGCCCAGAGGTTGCAACGCCACTATGGCAAGCGAAGCAGTTATAAGTGTAGTCAGAAGCGGGTTAAGGATCAGCTCAACTGACTCTGGCAGCCACTGACGCAGCCTTTTTTCAATCCAGCACATCAACACGACCACCAGCAGCACCGCAATAACGCCACCTCTTCCCGGCTGCAGCTTTTCACCAAACAGGGTGATTTGCGCCAGCGCCGGACTGGAAAGAATGCCAGCCATCACCCCGCCCAGGGCGATCGACCCGCCAAAAACTCGCGCCGTATTCACCCCCACCAGAATATTCATGATAGTAAAAATAGCGCTACCAAAAATGGCTGCCAGCCCAAGAAGATTGGGGTACTGAGTGGCAAAGTCACCGACGATATCAGGACGCTTGAGAATATTGATGATCCCGGTAATCAGCCCGGAAGCGATAAAAGCCGGGATGAGGGGAATAAATACGTTAGCTAACTGGCGCAGGGCATCGCTCATTGGCGCTTTGTATTTCTGTTTAGTCTGCGATCTCATCTGGCTGATGGAGGGTGAAGCTGTAGCGGGCGAGGCAAGAAGCGTACGCATGGCTTCGACCACTTTAGCTGCGGCTCCCGGTCCGACAATAAACTGGTGCTGGTTTCCCTGCCTGACGTACCCCTTTATCCCCTCAAGCTGGCGTAGCTGGCCAGGGACAAGTCGATCATCGTCATTGACCTCTACCCGCACCCGGGTCATACAATTTTCCAGACGGACAATATTTTCCGCCCCGCCTATACCCTGTAATAATTCGCCAGCAAGCCGGTTCGCCTTTTCCATGGATTACCCTCTGTCTTCAAGCGCTGCGCGCAAAAATCCCTGATGTTCAGCCAGTTTTTCTTTAGCTTTCTCAGCCGTATAACCACTCAATACCATCAGAATGGCCGTTTTGACCTCATAGTGGGTCTGCTTTAATGCCGTTTCCGCTTCCTCAGGCAGACAGCCTGTAGCCTGACAAACCATTCTGCAGGCGCGATCCACCAGCTTAATGTTGGTTGCCTGCATATCCACCATCAGATTCTGATAAACCTTGCCAGTCCTGACCATGGCACCGGTTGAAATCATATTCAGCACCAGCTTTTGCGCGGTGCCAGACTTGAGCCGCGTTGAACCGGTCAGCGCTTCGGGTCCCACAACAGGAGAGATAGCGATTTCAGCTTCATGCGCAATGGGTGAGCCGGGATTACAGGAGAGAGCAGCTGTACGGCACCCCAACTGCCGGGCAAAGCGCAAAGCACCGATAACGTAAGGGGTTCGGCCTGAAGCAGCAATGCCCACAACCATATCTTCGGGTTTCAGGTTTATCGCCCGCAGATCGCTGATGCCGAGTTCCTGATTGTCTTCAGCTCCTTCCACGGCTTTCAGCAGCGCGCCAGGCCCACCAGCAATCAGTCCCACCACGACACCGTGCGGCACACCAAAAGTGGGAGGACATTCTGAAGCATCCAGCACGCCAAGCCGTCCGCTGGTGCCTGCTCCCATATAAATCAGCCTGCCACCCGCCATCAGTGAGGCGGCAGCGGCATCAACGGCTCTGGCCACCTCGGGCAGCGTCAGGCGGACAGCTTCCGCTACCGTCGCATCCTGCTGGTTGAACTTCGTTACCATCTCAAGGGTGGACAAATTGTCCAGATCCATTGTGTCGCCATTTCGCGTTTCTGAAACCAGTGCACCCAGATCCATATCATCCTCGTCTTTGAATTTTTAATTCTTATCAATAGATAAATTTGAGAATATTATATTCCCAGCGAACCAGAATTTACCTAATTTTAATCATGGAATGTGATAAATGCGGCGATAAACTTACTGCCTGTCGCGCAGCAAGCTATTATCTGTCCTGATAATTCAAGCTGTTGGCTCGACAACTGGAGAGAGAACGATGAGTTCACTGCTGCGCATTCGTCAGTTATACCCGGCACTGGCAATGAATGAACGCCGACTGGCCGATTTTCTGTTATCTCAGCCAGACCGTGCCCGCCACCTCAGTTCGCAAAAACTGGCTGAAGAGTCTGGCGTCAGCCAGTCCAGCGTGGTGAAGTTTGCGCAGAAACTGGGTTACAAAGGGTTTCCCGCCCTTAAGCTGGCGCTAAGCGAGTCGCTGGCGGATAAAGATGCCATCACCGTGCATAACCAGATCCTCAGTGATGATCCGTTGAAAATCGTCGGTGAAAAATTGCTTTCCGAAAAGCACTCCGCTATCCGCGCAACGCTGGATATCAACAGCGAAGAGATGCTGCTGGAAACGCTGCGGCTGATTCGCTCTGCCAATCGTATCGTATTGGTGGGTATCGGCGCTTCAGGGCTGGTAGCCAAAGACTTTTCATGGAAGCTGATGAAGATTGGCATTAATGCCGTGGCAGAACAGGATATGCACGCGCTGCTGGCCAGCGTGCAGGCATTACATCCCGGCGATCTGCTGTTAGCCATTTCCTATACCGGCGAGCGTCGTGAAATTAATCTTGCCGCTCAGGAAGCACAACGCGCAGGGGCCAATGTGCTGGCGTTTACCGGTTTTACCCCGAATACGCTGCAACAATGTGCCACCCATTGCCTCTACACCGTAGCCGAAGAACAAACTACGCGTAGCGCGGCCATCTCATCCACGGCGGCGCAACTGACGCTGACCGACCTGCTGTTTATGGCGATGATTCAACGGGATCCGGAGCGGGCATCCAGCCATATCCGCCACAGCGAAGCGCTGGTGAAAAAGCTGGTCTGAATCTTTTTACGCCGGTGGAAGTGAGAAAGGATTACCCCAGTTTGATAAGGTCAATGGTTGCCAGCCCATTGACCTGAATTTATTCACTCAACACAAGCCGAAAAATAGTCCCTCAGGAAACCACTAAGGCTTCCCTCTCTTCGTCAGGCTGCATGATCATTTTTGATAACACAATCATCACCGCCAGCATGACTATGTATTCTACTGAGGTCAGTAAAACATCCGTCAGGCCATATAACAGTGTTGAGATAACAATCATCGATACCGGATTGAGCACATAACCTTTTAATCCGTTACTGAAAATCATAGTGATATAAAAATACAGCAGCACCACAATACCGGCCACACCAAAGATGGAGGCATACTGAATCATTTCATTATGAAGATGGACATCCAGAAAACTAATGGCATAAGACCGGGGCATTCCATGCTCTGCCAGGTATTTTTTGATATAAGTATTTCTGGCTTGTTCAGTCTCTCCGAATGGCGCATGTTTGAAGGCAATCAACCCCGTTTTCCACATGGTGAATCTGGAACCCAGAGAGCTGTGATCGTTGCCTTTCTGGTAGAGATGAATCTCATTCACCGTGGAAGAAACACGCACTTCGATGATCTTCTTTGCAAAAAAGAGGCACATGACGAAGGCGACAATAGCCGGGATCAGATAGACAAGTTTGAGCTGGTGATGGCTTCTGAGGCACTTCACTAAAATTGCAGCAAGAAGAAAGAGATGGATGGCCATCGCCGCTCTGGTTTCCGTCAACAAAATCACATAAAGGGAAACGGGGGGGATCAGAAAAATCAATACGCCCTTCAGCTTAAAGGTTTCCGTATTCAACATGATGATTAACAGACACATGGTCAGAGCAGAATAAGCATAGGCCGTCATTGTAGCGCGATTGATTCCAAGCACTACGCGCTCGGTGGAGGTAAACTCCTGAAAGAGAGCAAAAAGAGTGGCAAACACGAAGGCGCACGCAATGGAAGCCTGAGCCAGTTTTTTTACCCCTCTCTTACTTACCAGCCCTGCATTAAAAACATAGAAAGCGTATAAGCACACCACAAAAGACAATATAAATCTTTTTGCTGAGGTGAAAAGAAATTCACTTTTCATTCCTTCAGGCAATTGCGACTTTGCATAGAACGACCAGAGAAGATAGACCAGACCGATCAATAAAAGAGGATAATATAATTCGAATTGCCTGCCAGCTGATTTTATCCCTCTCCATTCAATCAGGCAGCCAAGCAGGGATATATAACCGCACCAGTAGAAAATAACCCTGGCTGTTTTTTCATGAAGGAAGGAGGCGGGTAATATTAGTACCAGCATTAATATCGTCAGGTAATGAAAGGCTTTCATCGACGGGAAGGTTTTTTTCAAGACACTATTCAATTCAGAATCCCTTTTACTGCCACTCTATGGCTTTGTCTGCATATGCTGAAAAAATATTCTCTATTCCTGCTCTTCGTTAGTGTACCCGGCTAACGCCAGGGTTGCCACCCTCCCACACTGGCTGGGCTGGCACAGGGTAGACTGAAAATCAATCTTGTGCAGGCCACTCCCCTGAAAGGTCTGGTTTCACCCACCGGGAAGCGTATAATACCCGCGCACTTTATCCTGTTACTGATTGAGACCCTATGGCCCTGCTTATCACAACGAAATGTATCAATTGCGATATGTGCGAGCCTGAATGCCCCAACCAGGCGATCTCAATGGGCGAAGCCTTTTACGAGATTGATGCCGGGCGCTGCACCGAATGCGTGGGGCACTACGAGACACCTACCTGTCAGCAGGTCTGCCCGATTGTGAATACCATCATTACCGATCCTGCGCATGTTGAAAGCAAAGAGATGCTGTGGGAGAAGTTTGTCGTGATGCATCACGAACAGGTATGAAGATAGAAAACAGGCGTTAAAGAGGGGGAACTGTCATTCACTACGGGCAACAGGCATAAAAAGTGCCGGGCAGCGAGACGCCTGCCCGACCCGATCACTTCTCGATAATCACCGTGGCACAGGCGTAATGCCGCTCATCAGCCAGGGTGACATGCACATATAACACACCAAGCTGGTTGGCCACTTCCTTTGCATGCTGGAAGAAGCGCAGCCCCGGTTTACCCAGTTCGTCGTTGTAAACTTCAAACTGATTAAAAGCCAGACCACCGCGAATACCGGTGCCAAAAGCTTTTGCCGCCGCTTCCTTCACGGCGAAACGTTTGGCCAGGAAACGCACCGGCTGCTGATGCGCCTGATACTGTGCCCACTCATTTTCACTCAGCACGCGTTTTGCCAGCCTGTCGCCAGAGCGGGAAATCACCCCTTCTATACGGGCAATCTCCACGATGTCGGTACCGAGGCCAAGAATAGCCATTAGCGACGCGCTTCCCGCATCAGCTCTTTCATCTCTTTTACCGCATCCGCCAGACCGCTCATCACGGCACGTCCAATAATGGCGTGGCCGATGTTCAATTCGTGCATCTGAGGCAGTGCCGCAATGGGCTGGACGTTATGGTAAGTGAGGCCATGCCCTGCATTCACCTTCAGCCCTTTACCCGCAGCATACGCCGCCGCATCCCTGATCCGGACAAACTCGGCATGACGCTCACGCCCCTCTTCCGCCTCAGCATAGGCACCGGTATGAATTTCAATATAGGGCGCGCCGGCTGCCATAGCGGCATCAATCTGACGGTGGTCGGCATCGATAAACAGCGACACCAGAATGCCCGCTTCAGTGAGTCGGGTCACCGCGTAGGTGATTTTCTCAAGCTGGCCGGCTACGTCCAGGCCACCTTCGGTGGTTACCTCTTCACGTTTTTCCGGCACCAGACAACAGAAATGCGGTTTGATCTCGCAGGCGATATCGACCATCTCATCGGTCACGGCCATTTCCAGATTCATGCGGGTCTGAATGGTCTGCCGCAGAATACGCACGTCACGATCGGTAATATGACGGCGATCCTCACGCAGATGTACCGTAATGCCATCGGCTCCGGCCTGCTCGGAGACGAACGCCGCCTGAACCGGATCGGGATAATTGGTGCCCCGCGCATTACGCACGGTCGCAACGTGATCGATATTGACGCCTAACAATAATTCAGCCATGACATTCCCCGGAATTTTGCAAAGAGTGACAGCAGTGTACAACGTTCAGCACGCTGACTGGAACGGTCGGGTCGCTTTACTCTGCTTCCGGCGGCACGTCTGCGCGTTTTTTCGGCACAAACTGGCGAAACAGTTCCTGACTTTTTAACGGCTTTCCGCCCAGATAGGGTTTCAGTGCAATACGCGTGAAGCGTTTGGCCGCACGCAGGGTATCGATATCCGGGAATTGTCGCTCTTCCAGCGCCCGCATCTGGCGCCCGGTAAAGGTATTGTTGTTCATCACCAGACTGGCGATAAACCCCTTTTCCTGACGATAGGTATAGGTCATCTCATCCGCCACTTCTTCGCCGCTGCCTGCGCAATGAAGAAAATCCACCCCATAACCCAGGTGGCCCAGCATCGCCAGCTCAAAACGTCTCAGTACCGGTTCAGGTGAACCTTCCACTCCTGCAAGCGCCTGAATACAATAGAGGTAATCAAAGAAGAGTTCGGTGAAAGCCGTTTCCTGTTCCAGCACGCGGGAAAGCAACTCATTAACGTAGAGCCCACAGTAGAGCGTGATACCGGAGAGGGGAAGTGCCAGGGAGATGGGCTCAGCGCTGCGAAGGGTTTTTACTTCGCCACGCCCGCCCCAACGTACCAGTAAGGGAGTGAAAGGTTGCAGAGCGCCTTTCAGGCTGGAACGTTTGCCACGGGCACCTTTTGCCAGCACCCGGATACGGCCATAATTCTCAGAAAACAGGTCGAGCAGAAGACTGGTTTCGCTGTAGGGGCGTCCATGCAGGACGAATGCGCGCTGCCAGCCTTCCATAGGGATCAGAGGTCGTCAGTGTAGCCCAGGCTACGCAGAGCACGTTCATCATCTGCCCAGCCAGACTTCACTTTAACCCACAGCTCAAGATGCACTTTCATTTCGAACATCTCTTCCATGTCTTTACGTGCTTCAGTGCCGATGACTTTGATCTTGGCCCCTTTGTTGCCAATCACCATCTTCTTCTGCCCTTCACGTTCAACAAGGATCAGACCATGAATGTTGTAGCCACCGCGCTCGTTAGTCACGAATTGCTCAATCTCAACCGTTACCGAGTAAGGCAATTCCGCGCCCAAGAAACGCATCAGTTTTTCACGGATGATCTCTGACGCCATAAAGCGCTGAGAACGGTCAGTGATATGATCTTCCGGGAAGTGGTGCACGGCTTCAGGCAGGCGCTTACGCACTATGCTGGCGATGGTATCCACATTCTTGCCGCTTTCGGCAGAGATTGGCACCACATCCATAAAGTTCATCTGTTCGCTGAGGAACTGCATATGCGGCAGCAGGATACTTTTGTCAGTGATGTTGTCCACTTTATTGATGGCCAGCAGAACCGGCACCCGGTTATCCTTCAGCTTGTTGACGACCATCTCATCGTCAGCGGTCCACTTAGTTCCTTCAACCACAAAGATGACCAGCTCAACATCGCCGATAGAGCTGCTGGCTGCACGGTTCATCAGACGGTTGATCGCCCGCTTCTCTTCCATGTGCAGGCCCGGGGTATCCACGTAAATGGCCTGATAAGGACCTTCGGTATGGATGCCCATAATGCGGTGACGCGTAGTTTGTGGCTTGCGCGAGGTGATCGAGATCTTCTGTCCCAGAAGCTGGTTCAGTAAGGTGGATTTCCCGACGTTCGGGCGGCCTACAATAGCAATAAAGCCGCAATGGGTAGTTTGTTCGCTCATTCAAGTCCTAGCTTAATCAGCGCCTGTTCGGCAGCCGCCTGCTCAGCTTTACGACGGCTGGAGCCGGTTCCAACAACCGGTTCTGCCATGCCGCTTACCTGGCAGTGAATAGTAAATTCCTGGTCATGCGCTTCACCACGCACCTGCACCACCAGATAGGAGGGCAGCGGCAAATGGCGACCCTGCAGATACTCCTGCAGACGCGTTTTTGGATCTTTCTGTTTGTCGCCCGGGCTGATCTGCTCAAGGCGGCTGGCGTACCAGTCAAGGATCAGTTTTTCTACCGTCTGGATATCGCTATCCAGGAAAACGCCACCAATCAGCGCTTCAACGGTATCGGCAAGGATCGATTCACGACGATAACCGCCGCTTTTCAGCTCGCCCGGTCCAAGACGCAGACATTCGCCTAAATCAAATTCCCGGGCCATCTCTGCCAGCGTATTACCGCGAACCAGCGTGGCGCGCATACGGCTCATATCCCCTTCGTCAACACGAGGAAAACGATGATAGAGCGCATTGGCAATCACGTAGCTGAGGATCGAGTCGCCCAGAAATTCCAGTCTTTCGTTATGTTTACTGCTGGCGCTGCGATGAGTGAGCGCCTGCTGCAACAGTTCCTGATGGGTAAAAGTGTAGCCCAACTTTCGCTGGAGCCTGGTTATTACTATGGGGTTCATGTGTTACCAATATCTGAATGCGTCAAGTATTCTGCACAGGGAACAGGGCTGGCCAGGCCAACACGGAACTGTTTCGTGTGCAGTGGCTGCCCCTTAGGGCAACCATCCGTTTTATCACTTCAGCCCGCCGGGGCTGTCAGTGAATACCGCCGATGCGGCTCAGGCGAACGCCGGTTGGCCATTGCCCTTCCTGCTTTTCAAAACTCATCCAGATGGCAGTGGCCTTACCAACCAGATTTCTTTCAGGCACAAATCCCCAGTAACGGCTGTCAGCGCTGTTATCACGGTTATCGCCCATCATGAAATACATTCCGGCAGGCACAACCCAGCTGGACTGAGGCTGACCAGGCTGCTGATAGTACGAGCTGGCCTGACTTTGTGCCTGAGTGACCAGCAGAATCGAGTGAGTGACATCACCCAGCGTTTCATTACGGGTCGCCAGACGCAGGCCACCGCGCATAGAGTCACTCTGCGGCATCTGATAGAAGCCGTTGCCCACTTCATTGCCATCAAAGCCGCTGAAAGTCTGGATAAAGTCGCTTGGCTGAACATCAGTGTAAGTCACTGGCAGCGCTTTATCGCAGGTCTGACCGCTGCAGCCCGGATTGATTGTGACCGTTTTGCTCTGAGGATCGTAAGTCACCCGGTCGCCCGGCAAGCCGACAGCACGCTTGATATAATCCATGCTTGGATCTTTCGGGTATTTAAATACCACGATATCGCCGCGCTTTGGATGGCCGGTTGGGATCAGCGTGGTCTGGGTGATCGGATCTTTAATTCCATAGGCAAATTTCTCCACCAGGATGAAATCACCGATCAGCAGCGTTGGCATCATTGAACCAGAAGGGATCTGGAAAGGTTCGTAGATAAATGAACGCACCACCAGCACCAACAGCAACACAGGAAAGACTGATGCCGCAGTTTCGACCCAGCCTGGTTGTTTGGCCGCTTTTTCAGACTGAACAGTATTGCCCGCCTGTGCGTCCGCTTCTGCCAGTCTGGCTTTGCGGGCCGGTGCCCATTTGAATTTATCAATACACCAGATAATCCCGGTGAGTAGCGTCGCTATCACCAAAATCAGGGCGAACATATTAGCCATTCCAGTTCCCTCTTAGCCTTCAGGCTTTATTTACTGTCTTTACCAACATGGAGAATGGCAAGGAACGCTTCCTGTGGTAGCTCAACGTTACCCACCTGCTTCATACGTTTCTTACCGTCTTTCTGTTTCTGCAACAGTTTCTTCTTACGGCTGACGTCACCGCCGTAGCATTTCGCCAGGACGTTTTTACGCAGCTGTTTCACGGTAGAACGGGCAATGATATGGGTTCCAATCGCCGCCTGAATAGCAATATCAAACTGCTGACGAGGGATCAGTTCTTTCATCTTCTCGACCAGATCGCGACCACGGTACGGCGCATTATCACGGTGAGTGATCAGGGCAAGCGCATCAACCCGCTCGGCATTAATCAGCACGTCCACGCGCACCATGTCGGAAGTCTGGAAGCGTTTGAAGTTGTAATCCAGCGAGGCGTAGCCACGAGAGGTAGACTTCAGACGGTCGAAGAAGTCGAGGACCACTTCAGCCATCGGGATTTCGTAAGTCAGCGCAACCTGATTACCGTGGTAAACCATGTTGGTCTGCACGCCACGTTTCTCGATGCACAGCGTGATCACGTTACCCAGATATTCCTGTGGCAACAGCATGTGACACTCGGCGATAGGCTCACGCAGCTCTTCAATGTTGTTCAGCGCAGGCAGTTTGCCTGGGCTGTCTACATAGACGGTTTCAGCTGAGGTGGTGATCACTTCGTACACTACCGTTGGTGCCGTGGTGATCAGCTCCAGATCGTATTCACGCTCCAGACGCTCCTGAATAATCTCCATGTGCAGCAGACCCAGGAAGCCACAGCGGAAGCCGAAGCCCAGCGCCGTCGAACTTTCTGGCTCATAGAACAGGGAAGCATCGTTCAGGCTCAGCTTGCCCAATGCATCGCGGAAGGCTTCGTAATCGTCGGAGCTGATTGGGAACAGCCCGGCATAAACCTGAGGCTTCACTTTTTTAAAGCCCGGCAGCGCTTTATCAGCCGGATTACGGGAAAGCGTCAGGGTATCGCCAACCGGCGCGCCCAGAATGTCTTTGATGGCACAAACCAGCCAGCCCACTTCGCCGCAATGCAGTGCATCACGATCCACACGCTTGGGCGTGAAGATACCCAGACGGTCAGCGTTATAGGTCTGACCGGTGCTCATGACTTTGACTTTCTCGCCTTTGCGCAGCGTGCCGTTTTTCACCCTTATCAGAGAAACTACGCCAAGGTAGTTATCGAACCAGGAGTCGATGATCAGCGCCTGCAGGGGGCCTTCCGGATCGCCTTCTGGTGGGGGAATATCCCGCACTAAACGTTCAAGAACATCCGGTACGCCAACGCCCGTTTTAGCCGAGCAGCGCACGGCATCAGTGGCATCAATGCCGACGATGTCTTCAATTTCCTGAGCAACACGATCCGGATCCGCCGCAGGGAGATCGATCTTGTTCAGCACCGGTACCACTTCCAGATCCATTTCCATCGCGGTATAGCAGTTTGCCAGGGTCTGAGCTTCAACGCCCTGCCCGGCATCCACCACCAGCAATGCACCTTCACAAGCCGCCAGCGAGCGGGAGACCTCATAAGAGAAGTCCACATGGCCTGGGGTGTCGATAAAATTGAGCTGGTAAGTTTCACCGTCCGGCGCATGGTAGGCGAGCGTTACGCTCTGCGCCTTGATAGTAATGCCACGTTCGCGTTCCAGATCCATTGAATCCAGTACCTGCGCAGCCATTTCACGTTCAGTCAGGCCACCACAAATCTGAATCAGCCGGTCTGACAGCGTTGATTTGCCGTGGTCGATATGAGCGATGACAGAAAAGTTTCTTATATGCTTCATTTATATGAATTTTTTCGCTTAAACGTTCGGTTTAACTCTCGCGGGGGACAGCGCTATCAACACTAACTGCAATCTACCCGCCATCAATGAGCACGCATCTTACACTGTTAGCCCTCTGCACGAAAGAATTCACATACATAGCCAGGCATCAAATTCGCAACGAGGGATGTCATTTCGCTGCAAAATCGCCACCGATTATGCTCTGTTTATTTCGGTAAAAGGCCTTACCGGTTCAGGTAATAAAAAAGGCCGCTCAGCGGCCTCTCAGGATGGTTTTACGGTGTTCAGTAGCAGGTCTCAGCGACCTTCAGCGCCGATCAGGCGTCAGTTTCTACACGAAGAGCATCTGCCGGCAATCCAACGCTTAAGATAACGGGCTGGAAAGAAGCCGACTTACCCAGAAACGCCGAAATACCTTTCGCTACAATGAAGCCTCCAATGCCCCCCAGCAGCGCGCCGGATGCAGCCGCAAGATCGCTGTGGAACAGCATCTGAAACAGACCAGCCACGATAAACAGGCCCAGCAGCGGGGTCATATAGACCAGCAGTGCAGAACTCAGCAGGCTTTTCTCTGCAATACCCAGCTCAATACGCTGACCGGCTTCAAGCGGTTGTGCACTCGCCACTTTCATCACATGTGAATTTTTTGGCCCGAGCTTGTTGAGCATATGGCTGCCACAGCCCTTACGAGCAGAGCAACTACTGCAGGAAGTTTTCATTTCTGAATGCAGCGTTGCTACGCCGTTTTGCCATGAAACCACCGTGGCCCATTCTCTCATCATGGTGTCGATCCTAAATTGATCGCGTCTGCAATACGCTTGGCGGTTGAGGGAGGCAATTCGCCCACCACAGTAATTTCCGTATTATCACGTATTTCTGTCTGCACCGTACGACGCCCAGTGCGCATTAGCTGATGCACACTGTTTTTATCAGCCGCACTGACGTTGATGGAGAAGCTGAACAGGCCATCTGAGTAAAGTCTTGATTCGACCGGTTTGTTCAGCGAAGGGATTTGTCGGCGACTCTCAGTGACTTGTTTCATACCCGAAGGTAACCAACCCGCCTGCCACTTGAGGGCGGCTTTTCCGCTTTTGGGCACGGATAATGAAGGTGGCAAAGTCGCTTTTACCAGGCCCTGCATGATGTTACGCACCCCATCATCCACAGCAAAGCTGATCACTCTGTACTGCTCCAGCGTCTCGCCATCACGGTCCAGTAAATCGATCCTTAGCGGCAACTTCGTCTCGTTATCCAGCCAGACTATGTAGCTGTAACGCGTCCCGTCGCGGGCCACAATGCGGATAACTTCGCACATTTGGTCGGCAATACGGGTTCGCCCTACAGGCACAAAATCATAGTTTTCTGCCAGCTTGCCGAAGTCTGCATAAACCAGAGAAGGAAGAGAATCGACAATATGATCCCCGGCCAGAGTAAATGGCTCCAGACCCGGTTCAAAGTAACTGACTTCGCTCCCTCGCTGAATGATCTCACGGCGTGGGCCATCCATCTGCAACAGCTGGGCAAACACTTTGTTATCCAGCAGGGCATGACGATAGCGCAGGGACTCGATCCCCAGCCTTGAAACGTTGATATAGGCAAGTTCATAACTGAGGGACTGGCTGGCCTGCTCCATCTGTTGCAACAGCGCCCCGGAGGTGGTTGTTTCCGCCGGGGCGACACTGGAGTACATCAGGCTGCCAGCCATAAGGCTGACGGCGCACCAAAGTTGCTTCATTACTGCTGCTGAATTCCTAACGACTGATTGCCCGGAACCTGAACGGCTGCCTGCTGATCGGGAGCCTGTTCAAACTGGAGCTGATCGGAATGCAAACGACGCTGCAATTCATAATCCTGCAGCATGGCATTTACGCGACGACGGGAATCCTGCACCTGTTGAGTGGCGTTGGTTGTCGTTGTCGCATTTTCAGAAGGCACGCCAAGGCTCACTGGTGAAGCCTGGCCCATCATCGGTAATGTGTTAAAGACCGGCGAATCAGACTGGGTTTCGCCTGGTTGTGGTTGGTTGTAATGCTGTACACCGACAATCACTGCCAGCGACACACAGGCTGCAACACCAACCTGAGTAATCTGTGCCGCCCAGGGACGCACTTTTTGCCAGAATGGCATAGTTTCGTAGCGCTCTGGTTTTGGCTGTGCTTCAGGGATCAGCGGCGATGTATTGTAAACCGGCTCAAGTTTAATGGCGGCAGCAACGCGCGCGGCAATATCGAAATGCATAACCTGACCGACATCACCACGCAGGGTATCGCGGATCAGGTGATAGCTTTCCCAATCTTTTTGCAGCATAGCGTCTTCAGACAATGCGGACAAAACTTCATTATCTAAAGTCTCACCATCCATTAAAGCGGAAAGTTGTTCTTTCTGCATGCCTCAGTACCCTTCCTGTATGCGCTGTAACTAGCGCTGGATAAGCGGTTGAATTTTATTATCTATTGCTTCTCGTGCGCGGAAAATACGGGAACGAACTGTCCCCACCGGGCACTCCATGATGGCGGCTATCTCTTCATAGCTTAAACCATCCAGCTCCCTTAGCGTAATCGCCATACGGAGATCTTCCGGAAGCGTTTCTATGGTACGAAAAACGATTTGTTTCAGTTCTTCAGACAACATTAAGTTCTCAGGGTTCGAAATTTCTTTCAACGCACCGGCACTTTCGAAGTTTTCTGCGTCGATCGCATCCACATCGCTGGCTGGCGGACGACGCCCCTGAGCAACTAAGTAATTTTTGGCCGTATTGACGGCGATCCTGTAGAGCCAGGTATAAAAAGCACTGTCACCGCGGAAAGACTCCAGCGCGCGATAGGCTTTTATAAAAGACTCCTGCACTACGTCAGGGACATCTCCTGAAGGAACATAGCGTGAAACCAGACTCGCCACTTTGTGCTGATAGCGAACCACCAGCAAGTTAAACGCCTTCTGATCTCCCTTCTGTACTCGTTCAACGAGAACCTGATCCGTTAACTGCTCGCTCATCCGAGGTAATGTCTCCCCAAATCTGTTTCCACGCATATCTGAACTACCCGCAATAACTCCTGTTTGAGCAAGCATGCGCTTTGAGTGGTCATCATGAGTAAAGTTCCGTTGCGTCGTTATATTTGTGATGTCATGACGGAAAGGATAATCAGCGATCATTTTTATGATTTCTGACTGATTAAAGCAGCCACTGCCCCCTTTACTCTCAGGCCTGTTGGCAAAAGAGTCCCGTCAACGCCGCAGAGTAACGCATGAAGGCCGTTTTTACACCTTTAAATCGTGGGAATCCGGAGCTGTTCGCCATATTAAACCTTTTCAGATTTTATCTTCAGGGCTTGCCTTAAGCATCACCCCAGAAAACTCTGGCAGGTCACACTCTGTCTGTTAACGACCAAAATTGCTTTTTTTGTCATCAAATTGAGTGTTATGCTCAGCAAACAACCTGTTTAGTAAATTAAACACAATGACTTCATCCTCCGAGTACAGCTGTGACGTTCTGATTATCGGTAGCGGCGCTGCAGGATTGACCCTTGCTTTACGCCTGGCTGAAAAGCATCAGGTCACCGTATTAAGTAAGGGACCGGTTAGCGAAGGATCAACCTTCTACGCTCAGGGCGGGATTGCCGCCGTATTCGATGAGGCTGACAGCATTGAATCTCATGTAGAAGACACTCTGATTGCAGGCGGCGGGCTTTGCGATCGCGAGGCGGTTTCGTTTATCGCCAGTAATGCCCGGCATTGCGTACAGTGGCTTATTGATAATGGGATGTTGTTTGACAAAGAAAACCCGGAGGCTACTGAAGCGCGTTATCATTTGACGCGTGAAGGGGGCACAGCCACCGGAGGATCCTGCACAGCGCCGATGCCACAGGCCGCGCGGTTGAAACTACGCTGGTCAGCCAGGCATTAAGTCATCCAAATATCCGCATCATTGAACGCAGCAACGCCGTCGATTTGATTGTCTCTGATAAAATAGGGCTTCCTGGCGAACGACGTGTGGTTGGCGCTTATATCTGGAATCGCAAACGGGAAAAGGTGGAAACCTGCCGTGCACGCTCGGTGGTTCTGGCTACCGGTGGGGCAGCTAAAGTGTATCAGTACACGACCAATCCGGACGTGGCCTCTGGCGATGGGATCGCTATGGCCTGGCGTGCAGGCTGCCGGGTGGCCAACCTCGAGTTCAATCAGTTCCACCCGACCTGCCTTTTTCATCCTGATGCACGAAATTTCTTGCTGACTGAAGCCTTACGGGGTGAAGGCGCAATCCTCCGGCGTCCTGATGGCAGCCGTTTCATGCCCGATTTCGACGAGCGTGCTGAACTGGCTCCAAGAGATATAGTGGCTCGCGCCATCGATCACGAGATGAAACGTCTCGGGGCCGACTGCATGTATCTGGATATCAGCCACAAGCCGGCTGATTTTATCCACGCACATTTTCCCATGATTGATGAGAAATTGCAGACGCTGGGTTTTGATCTGACCAAAGAGGCGATCCCTGTCGTCCCGGCTGCCCACTACACCTGTGGCGGCGTGGTGGTTGACCGGCAGGGACGTACGGATATCCCCGGACTTTATGCCATCGGTGAAGTCAGCTATACCGGGCTGCATGGTGCCAATCGCCTGGCTTCTAACTCCCTGCTGGAGTGCCTGGTTTATGGCTGGTCGGCAGCAGAGGATATCCATCTTCATTTGCAGCAAGCCACCATGCCGGACACATTGCCGCAATGGGATGAAAGCCGGGTGGATGATTCAGACGAACGCGTGGTCATTCAGCATAACTGGCACGAACTGCGACTGCTGATGTGGGACTATGTGGGCATCGTCCGCACCACGAAACGGCTTGAACGGGCGCGGCGACGTATCACCATGCTTCAGCAGGAAATCGATGAGTATTATGCCAATTTCCGCATCTCTAATAACCTGCTTGAGCTGCGTAATCTGGTGCAGGTGGCCGAGTTGATTGTGCGCTGCGCCATGGAGAGAAAAGAGAGCCGCGGCCTGCATTTTACGCTCGACTATCCAGAGCAAATTGAGGATCCGCAACCGACCATTCTTAAGCCGTAGTTAGCGGAAAAGGTAAAATTCGCGGGTGAGGCTGCAATGCGCTTCAGAATAATTGTGATCTGGCCCACGGATGGTCATACGATCGACAAAGAGTTCGCCTGCTGTCGGCGAGAGTGCCAACAGAACACGATTAGGAGGACGCACCTCCGTATCGGAGATATCCGTGCGGTAATGCAGATGCCAGCCCCGCTGTAAGGCCAGCTCAATCAGTTTGTCCCCTGCCGCGGCAGGCAAGACCACGCAGAAGAAACCCTCTTCGGTGATCAACTCTTCCGCGCAGGCAAGCAGCACATCGTGAGTTAACCCAGAGGTATAGCGGGCGGAAGCACGCTCCGGGCTGGCACACTCCACGCCGGGGGTAAAATAGGGGGGATTGCTGACGATCAGAGAGTAACGCTGTTTTGCCTTTTCAGACCAGCGACAAATATCATCCTGCCAGATATGAATTCGGTCAGCCCAGGGGGAAGCGGCGGCATTTTCCTTCGCCTGGCCAGCAGCCTGCTCATCCAGTTCTACAGCATCGACCTGAACGTCCTGCCCGGTCCGCTGTGCGAGCATCAGCGCAATCAGCCCGCTTCCTGTGCCAATATCCAGCACCCGTTGTGCGCTGGCAACCGGCGCCCAGGCCCCCAGCAAAACGCCGTCGGTCCCCACCTTCATCGCACAGCGATCGTGAGCAATAAAAAACTGCTTAAAGGTGAATCCATTGGCACGCAGAACCGGTTTTTGTTGAGACATTTGACTGACCTGAAAGGGAAACGGCGCTAGCATAGGGCAATAAAGAGCTGAGGAAAAGTCATTCAGACCACACAAACAGATGAAGATCATGTTCAATCTGTCTATAATCAGCGCCCCAAACTGAGGTAGACCATGACTGTAACCACATTTTCCGAACTCGAACTAGATGAAAGCCTGCTGAAAGCCTTGCAGGAAAAGGGCTATACACGCCCTACGGCTATCCAGGCCGCTGCGATCCCGCCTGCACTGGAGGGTCGTGACGTTCTGGGTTCGGCACCAACCGGTACAGGCAAAACGGCGGCTTATCTGCTGCCCGTGCTTCAGCATTTGCTCGACTTTCCCCGTAAGAAATCCGGCCCGCCGCGTGTGCTTATCCTGACCCCGACCCGTGAACTGGCGATGCAGGTAGCTGACCAGGCACGTGAGCTGGCGAAATATACGCATCTGGATATCGCCACCATCACCGGCGGCGTGGCCTATATGAACCACGCGGAAGTCTTCAGCGAGAATCAGGACCTGGTGGTAGCCACTACCGGTCGCCTGCTGCAGTACATCAAAGAAGAGAACTTTGACTGCCGCGCGGTTGAATCGCTGATCCTTGATGAAGCTGACCGTATGCTGGATATGGGCTTTGCCCAGGATATCGAAACCATTGCGGCTGAAACACGCTGGCGCAATCAGACCTTACTGTTCTCCGCCACGCTGGAAGGCGATGCCATTAAAGACTTCTCTGAACGCCTGCTGAACGAGCCGGAAGAAATTGAAGCTGACCCGGCGCGTCGAGAGCGTAAAAAAATTCAGCAGTGGTACTACCGTGCTGATGATGTGAAACATAAAACTGCCCTGCTGATCCACATGCTGAAACAGCCTGAAGTAACCCGGTCAGTGGTATTTGTTCGCAAGCGCGAGCGTGTGCACGAGCTGTGTGGCTGGTTGCGTGAAGCCGGTATCAATACCAGCTATCTTGAAGGCGAGCTTGAGCAGTTCAAACGTAATGAAGCGATCAAACGCGTGGTTGAGGGCCGGGTAAACGTGCTGGTGGCTACCGACGTTGCCGCCCGTGGTATTGATATTGATGACGTCAGCCACGTGTTTAACTTCGACATGCCGCGGACTTCTGATACCTATCTGCACCGTATTGGCCGTACAGGCCGTGCAGGCAAAAAAGGCGTGGCGATCTCGCTGGTTGAAGCGCACGACAATGTGCTGCTGGGTAAAGTTACCCGTTACATCAAAGAGCCATTGAAATCGCGCACCATTGATGAGCTGCGCCCGACAACTCGTGCGCCCAGCGAGAAGCTGAGCGGCAAACCGTCGAAGAAAGTGCTGGCTAAACGCCAGGAGAAAAAAGAGAACGAGCAGAAAGAGAGTAAGCCACGCGCGAAAGAGCGTCATCGTGATACCAAAAATATTGGTAAACGACGCAAGGCGAGCGTGACCAAAACGGACGGTGCTGAATAATTGCACCGCACTACAAAAAACCGCCTGCATCAGGCGGTTTTTTTATGCCGATTCTTCAGAAAAGTTAGCCATCTGAAGCTGTTTCGGGTTGAAATACGGGTTTCCTGTAAAATCTAAATTAACCTTCACGCAACAAATTAATATTTCCTTTTACTTTCATCGCATTGAAGAGAGACAGCGAGTGATGCACTTTTCAACGCTCACTCGTTTATCTCAGGATTTACAGGGCAGTATTTCACTGCAATCACAGACTTTCAGTAAAGGTACGGGCAATAACATCGCGCTGCTGTTCTGGCGTCAAAGAGTTAAAACGCACAGCGTAGCCTGAAACCCTGATAGTCAACTGTGGATATTTTTCAGGATGTTCAACTGCATCCTGCAATGTCTCACGACGAAGGACATTAACGTTAAGATGCTGCCCCCCTTCAACCCGCACCTGGGGCTGCACTTCCAGTGGAATTTCGCGGTATTCAATCTGACCCAGAGCGCTTACCGGTACAATCTGATCTTCACTGTAACCTTCATGCGCACATACGCAGCGTGCTTCCGCTTTTTCGTCGTCTAACAGCCAGAATGAGTTCAGCAATCCGGCGTTAGCTGCTTTAGTAATTTGAATTCCGGTAATCATGGTGTTGCCTCCAGGCAGTACGGGCTGATATTCATCAGCGGAAAATAAGCTAAGACTCTTAAAACGTATCTGGCTGGTATAACAGCCCCGAGTCGCCCGTTCTTTGACCAGAATCAATAATCGTCTTTCGCCGGAAATACACCCCTGAGCAACTTTATGATTTAGCTCAATTTTAGCTCACCGTGATTTCATATCTTTTCGTCAAATATCAACAATATTTTAAGTTTTACCCACCACGGATCCGCGTTAAGCTACGTGACACAACTTTAAAGGAGGCGAATATGGTCAATGCATTGACCTGGCACGATGTGCTGGCAGAGGAAAAAGAGAAGCCCTATTTTATCGAAACGCTCACGAAAGTGGCTAACGAACGTGCGTCAGGCAAGACTGTGTATCCGCCTCAAAAAGATGTCTTCAATGCGTTCCGTCTGACAGAGCTGGGCGATGTAAAGGTCGTTATCCTTGGACAGGATCCCTACCACGGGCCCAATCAGGCTCATGGTCTGGCATTCTCTGTACTGCCCGGCGTAGCCGTGCCGCCTTCGCTGGTCAATATGTACAAAGAGCTGGTGACGGATATTCCGGGGTTTCAGCGTCCTGCTCATGGCTTCCTGGAAAGTTGGGCACGTCAGGGCGTTATGCTGCTGAACACGGTGTTAACTGTCACCGCAGGCAATGCCCACTCTCATGCAAAATTTGGCTGGGAAACTTTTACCGATCGGGTAATTGCGGCGATCAACGAGCATCGCGAAGGGGTGGTTTTCCTGCTCTGGGGCTCTCACGCGCAGAAGAAAGGCACTATTATTGACCGCAATCGCCACCATGTATTACAGGCACCCCACCCTTCCCCTCTTTCTGCCCATCGGGGATTTTTTGGTTGCAGCCATTTTTCACGCACCAATGAGTTGCTTGAAAAACAGGGCGACAGGCCGATTGACTGGCAGCCGGTATTGCCGGAATAAACGCATAAAAAAAGCACCCTGAGGTGCTTTTTTTATTACCTGACTGTCAGGCTTTGGCTTTCGCTACAGCAACCATCGCCGGACGAAGCAGACGGCCATTCAACGTATAACCACGCTGCATCACCATCATAACGTGGTTAGGCGCCACATCCTCAGATTCCATCATCGACATCGCCTGATGCAGTTCAGGATTGAAGGGCACGTTCACGTCGCCAATCACTTCCACGCCGAATTTACGCACGGCACCCAGCAGGGACTTCAGGGTCAACTCAATCCCTTCAACCATTGAGGTCAGCTCAGGATTGGATTTATCAGCCACTTCCAGTGCGCGCTCAAGGCTGTCAATCACTGGCAGCAGTTCATTGGTAAACTTTTCCAGCGCAAATTTATGCGCTTTTTCCACGTCCTGTTCTGCACGACGACGGATGTTTTCAATTTCTGCCTGAGCACGGATTTGCGCTTCACGTACGCCACCCTGAGACTGTGCCAGCTGGACTTCCAGCTCGGCAATACGCTCATCACGCGCATCCACTTCTTCAGCGGTATCTGCGTCCTGGGTTTGGGCCTGTTCCATCTCGATATCGTCTGAGACTTGCTCGTTTGGGGTGTTCTGCTCTTTACTACTCATGAATTTCTCCGCGTTTATGCACATTCATTTCGCTGGTTCGCTTATTATGGGGATCAGAATTGCGGTTTCAAGGGAACCCGTCACATTGTCTGAGGTAGTTTACCTCATGAGGAACGCCAGCATCATGAACAAACATTTCAACTGCATCGGTATTGTAGGCCATCCGCGCCATCCTACCGCGCTGACGACGCACGAGATGCTCTATCGCTGGCTGACGGCAAAAGGCTATGAGGTGATTATCGAGCAGCAGATTGCACGCGAGCTGAATCTCTCTGATGTCGAAACCGGGTCAATGTCCGAAATCGGACAGCGGGCCGATCTGGCGGTAGTGGTCGGCGGTGATGGCAACATGCTGGGTGCCGCCCGCGTCCTTGCCCGTTACGATATCAAAGTGATTGGGATAAACCGTGGTAACCTGGGCTTTCTGACCGATCTGGATCCGGATAACGCTCAGCAGCAATTAGCCGATGTGCTTGAAGGCAAATATATTACCGAAAGCCGTTTTTTGCTGGAGGCGCAGGTTTGCCGACAGGGTCGTGAACCCCGTATTGGAACGGCAATCAATGAAGTGGTGCTGCATCCGGGTAAAGTGGCCCATATGATTGAATTTGAAGTCTATATTGATGAGACGTTTGCCTTTTCCCAACGTTCAGACGGGCTGATCATTTCCACACCTACCGGATCAACAGCCTACTCACTCTCTGCGGGTGGCCCTATTCTCACGCCTTCGCTGGATGCTATTGCCATAGTGCCTATGTTCCCGCATACCCTCTCTGCCCGCCCTTTGGTGATCAACAGCAGCAGCACTATCCGCCTGCGTTTTTCCCATATGCGCGGCGATCTGGAAGTGAGTTGCGACAGCCAGATTGCACTACCTATTCAGGAGGGGGAGGATGTCCTGATCCGACGCAATGACGATCACCTCAATCTGATTCATCCGCAAAACTATAATTACTTCAATACATTGAGTTCAAAGCTCGCCTGGTCGAAAAAATTGTTTTAATTTCCAGCGCCAGCTACTTTACTGGTTATAAAACCAGTATATACTGTATGAAAAACCATATCTGTGTTTTCATACAGGAACGTTAATTATGCTGGCACAACTGACCATCAGTAACTTTGCGATTGTTCGTGAACTTGAAATCGATTTTCAACGCGGAATGACCGCCATCACCGGGGAAACCGGCGCGGGTAAATCCATTGCTATTGATGCGCTTGGCTTGTGCCTGGGCGGTCGTGCAGAAGCTGATATGATCCGACAGGGAGCTGCCCGCGCGGATATCTGCGCCCGCTTCTCCCTGAAAGACACCCCTTCTGCCCGAGCCTGGCTGGAGACTAATCAGCTCGATGAAGGCAATGAGTGCCTGCTGCGTCGCGTTATCAGCAGCGACGGTCGCTCACGCGGCTTTATCAATGGTACTGCCGTGCCTTTGTCCCAGTTACGGGATCTCGGTCAGTTGCTGATTCAAATCCACGGTCAGCATGCCCATCAACTCCTGCTTAAGTCAGACCATCAGAAATCCCTGCTTGATGGCTATGCAGGTGAAACGGGACTGATGCAGGAGATGGCTACTCACTATCGTGCATGGCATCAAAGCTGCCGCGTGCTGGCACATCATCAACAGCTTTCTCAGGAGCGTGAAGCGCGCCGTGAGCTGCTGCAGTATCAACTTAAAGAGCTCAACGAATTTGCTCCTGTAACGGGCGAATATGAAGCGATTGATGAAGAGTACAAACGTCTGGCTAACAGCGGTCAGCTGCTCTCTACCAGTCAGCAGGCGTTGATGCTGCTGGCGGATGGTGAAGACACTACGCTGCAAAATCAGCTCTATACCGCGCAACAGCTCCTCACTGAACTGCTGACCATGGATGATAAACTTACCGGCATCTACAAATTGCTGGAAGAAGCCTCTATTCAGATCAGCGAAGCCAGTGATGAACTCCGTCACTACTGTGAGCGTCTGGATCTTGATCCTAACCGCCTGTATGAACTGGAACAGCGTTTATCCCGCCAGATTGCGCTGGCCCGTAAACACCATATTTCTCCTGAAGAACTGCCGGTATTTCATCAACAACTGCTTGAAGAGCAAAGGTTGCTGGACCAGCAGGAGAGCGATCAGGATGAGCTGGCCCTGACCGTTTCCCGCCACCACCGCGCTGCAATGACCACGGCGGAACAGCTTCACCAGCGCCGTGTACATTTTGCTGAAGAGCTGAGCCACCTTATTGGTGAGAGCATGCACGCACTTTCGATGCCGCATGGCCGCCTGGGTATTGAAGTACAGTTCAATGGCGACCACCTGACAGCTGAAGGGGCGGATCGCATCGATTTCCGTGTCACTACTAACCCTGGTCAGCCCCTGCAACCGCTCTCAAAAGTGGCCTCTGGTGGTGAACTTTCGCGTATCGCGCTGGCCATTCAGGTGATTACCGCCCGTAAAATGGATACGCCGGCGCTGATTTTCGATGAGGTTGATGTCGGTATCAGCGGACCAACAGCTGCTGTAGTAGGCAAGATGCTGCGTCAGTTAGGGGAATCCACACAGGTTATGTGTGTGACTCACCTGCCGCAGGTGGCAGGTTGTGGTAATCATCACTTCTACGTCAGTAAAGAGACCGATGGCGAAATGACTGAAACGCATATGCAGCCACTGGATAAACGTGCGCGCCTGCAGGAGCTGGCCCGTCTGCTGGGCGGTAGTGAAGTAACCCGCAATACGCTGGCCAACGCAAAGGAGCTATTAGCTGCCTGATTGCCGCACTTTTTTGGCCTGCTGTGGTCATATCCTTGCTTCGTAGAGGTTTCAAACTGCGGAAAGGTTTATTATCATCGTCTTCTTACGCTGTAATCGTCGCAAGTGTTCGATGCAGCCAGATTGTTGGCCCGAAAAGGAATAAAGATACTTATGCGCTGTAAAACGCTGACTGCTGCTGCGGTGGTTCTCTTGATGACGACCGCTGGATGTTCCACTCTGGAGCGAGTGGTTTACCGGCCGGATATCAACCAGGGTAACTATCTGGTTGCGAATGACGTTTCTAAAATTCACACCGGCATGACGCAACAGCAGGTGGCTTACACTCTGGGCACGCCAATGATGCGCGACCCGTTTGGCAGTAACGTCTGGTATTACGTGTTCCGTCAGGAGCCAGGCCATGAGCCGGTGACCCAGCAGACGCTGACGCTGACCTTTGACAGCAACGGCACACTGACCAATATTGATAACAAACCGAATCTGACCAGCAAGAAAAGCGATTAATTTCAGGTTTGTTCTGCATCCTAAGGCGCTGAGGCGCCTTATTTTTTTGCTGCCCGTTCAGCACGCTGACGACGAAGCTCTTTGGGATCGGCCAGCAAAGGACGGTAAATCTCAATCCTGTCACCGCTATGTACCTCATCACCCAACTTAACCGGGCGACTGAAAACGCCAACTTTATTGCTGGCGAGATCGATATCACTTCTTATTTCCAAAATGCCGGATGCCTTAATCGCCTCTTCCACAGTACAGCCCTCTGCCACACTGACGGTATAGAGATACTGTTTTTCCGGTAGCGCATAGACCACTTCAACAGCGATATCAGGCACTGTAGACCTCTTTCGCACGTTTGGTAAATGCCTGAACCATACTGCTTGCCAGCTCTTTGAAGATACGACCAAAAGCCAGTTCCACCAGCATATTGGTGAATTCAAAATCCAGATTCAGTTCAACCTTACAGGCATCATCACCGAGCGGGATAAACTGCCAGCCACCGGTAAGCTTACGGAACGGACCATCGACCAGTTGCATATGAATGCTCTGATTGTCAGTCAGCGTATTACGCGTGACGAACGTTTTGCTGATCCCAGCTTTGGAGACATCGACCGAAGCGGTCATCTGTTGTTCAGTGGCATCCAAAATACGGCTGCCGGTACACCCTGGAAGAAATTCCGGATAGGCATCCACATCGTTTACCAACCGGAACATCTGCTCAGCACTGTAGGGCACCAGCGCAGAGCGGCTAATCTGGGACATAACGTTTCCTGTTAATCTTCAACTTTCCAATAATAACATCGCAGGCAGGCAAACAAAAATTCTCAGCCGCGAGCCTTCTGCTAAAATAGCGCTTTTCCCCGTCTCGTTTGTTACAGGGGATGCCTTCAATCACTGCTTCATGTAAACTAAGTGGCACTATGACTAAGAAAAAAGCACATAAACCCGGTTCCGCTACCATTGCCATGAACAAACGGGCCCGCCATGAATACTCCATTGAAGAGGAATTCGAAGCGGGACTGTCGCTCCAGGGATGGGAAGTCAAAGCTCTCCGTGCAGGTAAAGCCAACATCAGCGAAAGCTATATTATGCTGCGCGATGGTGAAGCTTTCCTGTTTGGTGCCACCTTCCAGCCGCTGATCGGTGCTTCTACGCATGTAGTCTGTGATCCCACCCGTACTCGCAAGCTTTTACTCAAAGAGCGTGAGCTGTCGACCCTGTTTGGTAAAGCTAACCGTGATGGTTACACCATCGTGGCGCTTTCCATGTACTGGAAAAATGCCTGGGCTAAACTGAAAATTGGCGTAGCTAAAGGTAAGAGAGAGCACGACAAGCGCGATGACATTAAAGATCGTGAATGGAAGACCGACAAAGCACGTATTATGAAACACGCTAATCGCTAAGCCTCTGGCGCAGCGACGGGTTTTTCTGATATACTGCTGAACAGTACTTGGGGCTGATTCTGGATTCGACAGGATTTGCGAAGCCCTAGGAGCATGCCGAGGGGCGGTTTGCCTCGTTAAAAGCCGCAAAAAAATAGTTGCAAACGACGAAAACTACGCTTTAGCAGCTTAATAACCTGCTCAGAGCCCTCTCTCCCTAGCCTCCGCTCTTAGGACGGGGATCAAGAGAGGTCAAACACAAAAGAGATCGTGTGGATGTCCTGCCTGGGGCTGAAGCATTAAATCCAATCAGGCTAGTTGGTTAGTGGCGTGTCCGTTCGCAGCTAACCGGCGAATGTAAAGACTGGACTAAGCATGTAGTGCCGACGGTGTAGTAATTCTGGACGCGGGTTCAACTCCCGCCAGCTCCACCAAATTCTTGGTTGATGGTTACCAGAGCCATCCAACGAAGTCCTAGAAGCCCGCATGGCGCAAGCCCTGCGGGCTTTTTTGTATCCTCTCGAGTCTGAAGTCACCTAATTAAATCCAATCCTTTTGGGCCCATTGATAGGCCCAATGAAAACTATTATGGCTTTCGTTGGGCCTACAAGAGAGGAGACTGATCATGGCAAGACAAACCAAGCCGTTGACCGATACGGAAATCAAAGCAGCAAAATCCAAAGACGCAGATTACCTTCTCTATGACGGAGATGGCCTCTCACTGCTAATCAAATCGAGCGGCAGTAAACTCTGGCAATTTCGCTACTATCGCCCTTTTACCAAACAACGTACTAAGCAGAGTTTTGGAGCCTACCCCTCGGTCACGCTTTCTGACGCACGGAAACTGAGAGCAGAATCGCGTGTGTTACTTGCAAAGCAGATCGATCCTCTTGAACATCAGAAAGAGCAGCTCCGGTCTTCACAAGAAGCCAAAACCAATACTTTCAAATTGATTGCCGAACGTTGGTGGAACGTGAAGAAAACCAGCGTGACTGAAAATTATGCTGAAGATATCTGGCGATCTTTGGAGAGAGACGTTTTTCCTGTTATTGGTGAAATCTGCATTACCGACATCAAAGCTCATACTCTGGTCAAAGCCATACAGCCGGTTCAAGCGAGAGGGGCCCTGGAAACGGTCAGGCGCTTATGCCAGCGCATCAATGAGGTGATGGTATACGCCCAAAATACCGGGCTCATTGACGCCGTTCCGAGCGTTAATATCGGTAAAGCCTTTGAAAAGCCTCAAAAGAAGAATATGCCAAGTATTCGTCCTGACCAATTGCCCCAGCTAATGCAGACAATGCGCACGGCTAACATTGGACTTTCAACACGCTGCCTGTTCATGTGGCAGTTACTCACCATAACGCGTCCTGCCGAGGCCTCAGAAGCCCGCTGGGATGAAATTAACCTCGACACCAAAGAATGGAAAATCCCTGCTGCAAGAATGAAGATGAACAGGGAACATATCGTCCCCTTATCAGATGAGGCTTTAGCCATTCTGGAGATGATGAAGTCTCTGAACGGTGCTAGGGAGTATGTATTCCCAAGTCGCATCAAACCAACTCAGTCAATGAACAGCCAAACGGTGAATGCGGCGCTTAAACGTGCCGGATTAGGCGGGGTACTGGTCTCGCATGGTCTGCGGTCTATTGCCAGCACAGCACTTAATGAACAAGGTTTTTCACCGGATGTCATAGAGGCCGCGCTAGCTCATGTGGACAAAAATGAGGTACGCCGCGCCTATAACCGCAGTGACTACCTGGAGCAACGCCGTCCCATGATGCAATGGTGGGCTGATTTTATAAGTGCGGCTGATAGCGGAAGTATAATTGAAGGTGGTATTAAAGGATTACGGCTCGTTGGAACTTAATAATTACCACCTTCACTCATATTTTTATCAAAGGTGTGAAGGTGGTAATTTGAACGCGGCTAAAAATAAAATTATTGAGGCAAAAACGTTGCGGCGTGACTCTAGCTAACTTTTTCGTAGGGTAAATTTAACATTGGAATCGTTTTTTCTAATGCCTGTTCAGCAGTTCTGATATCATTTTCAGGGTTGATCTGATAGGCACTTTCTAGTTTTACAAGCGTTGTACATTTAGGCATCTGGTCATGAATAAGCGCCCGTTCATGAGTCAGCTCTTCATTGAGCAACCCCCGTGCTTTATGTTCAAGCCTCACCGCTACCACTGTGAATGACTGTAATCGACTGGCGCGATAGTCCCTTGCGCGTCTCGATACAATTCATTCAGTAATCATAAATATGCTAAAAGGCCATGCCAGGCCTTTTAGCTATAACGGGATCTTACAGTTCCGTATCCCAGTTTTTGAAATGACGCATCAATTTTTCAACCGTATGTCGCCATTTTGGCGTAGTAGGTTTGCAGACGGTGTTTTGGTTACCGAAGAATCCAACCTCATTCACAGCTTCATGTTCGCTGCGGGTTTCAAGCCATTTCACCGGGACGAAATACTCTGACTTATCGGGATCATCCGCGTTCTGACGATACAGTTCGCCATGCTTAAGCACGTCCAACGCGAGTTTTTCGCCGTCTTCAGTGTTAAGCGTAAAACTGCTGGCAGGCTCAACGGCGCTCTGCACAATGCCGACGCCGACATAACCCGTTGCCGGGATTTTTACCCAAACACGATCACCCGGCTGAAGCTGTTTTAAGGTCTGGCTGTACCAGCTTCCACCGCCTGCGTTGATGAAACCATAGCGGCGGGCCTCTTCCCAGTTCCGGCTGTTTGGATCACCAAAAGAGACATAGAACTCCCCGTTCCAGGGTTCCTTGGTTTTGGCACTTGCCCCTGCGGTGGCTTGTACGGCGTTGGTTTGCGTTTCGCTTGGGTCAATAAGCCAGGCACGGCTTAAGAACTGTTCTTCACCGTGCTGAAATACTTTAAAGAACAGAACGTTGATCGAAATACCATTCTTACTCAGATAGTCCACGATGCGTTCCGTTGAAGGATCAAGTTCAGCTGCCACAATGATGATTTGATGCGACTGGTTGATGGACTCTTCTTCCAGCTCGGTATTGAAACGTTGCTTAAACGCGTCACCCAGATTGCCGCCGCCGGAGAATTTTTCATAAATCTGTGACAGGCGTTCTGCGGTTAAATCATCCACCCACGAAGCGTAATCCAGTGCCTGCGCCACCACTTCGCGCGGTGTGCGGTCGCGTTTAAGCTCAATCAGAATCAGCGAGGCATCCGGCGCAATCGCCAGCAGGTCGATACGCCCTTTATCGAGTGTATTTTCCTGATGACCAATAATCATCCACTGGTCAGAGAGGATGGTAGGATCATTTAAGATCATCCTCTCGAGCAACTGCTCACTGACCAGTTTGCTGATGGTCAATGGCTGAGGGTTGTCCCCCACCCGCCAGATAGCATGATGAACCGGCATCGTCTGTTCCTTAGTTTAATGCTGCGTCTGTGAGGGCGTCCGCCAAGTGAAGTTGGGTTTGCTGGGCTGATTGCAGGCGGGATTTGAGTTGTTCGCAGAGGGCGAAAAGGTTTTTAACTTTTGAAACGATCTGCATTTGTTCGTATAAAGGAGGAACTGGAATGTTCAGATTTTCTACATCACCGACCCTAAGATGCTTAACTGTTAATCCTACGGCTGTTTCCGCCGCACGAGCCAGCAAATGTGGTTCCGTAAGTGCAAGAAGGATGTACTCATTGCTTATAAACTCATTCATCACCCGAATAAGCATTGTCCTCTGACCTAAACACCATTTAGCATCCTCAGGAATAATTAACGCTTCTCCCATTGGTGCCTCACGGGTAAAAATTATATCTCCCTGTTGCGGAGGACATCTTTTTGACCAAAATTCATATGTCTTTTGATCCACAAATTTCAAATCTGATGAAATGAACGCTCGATCACGAATATTAGTTGTCCTGATAATTGGAATCCCATGTTCCTGATACGGAGCTGTTTTATTGTGACAATCCACCAGCACTTCGGAAAGATCGATTAAATGTGCAACATCCCAAGATTCAGGAATTTTGAAGGGTTCTTTAGTGTTTGGTAGCTTACCTAATTTTCGAAGCATGGTTTCAGCCTCTTTATCTTTAGATTTTAATTCCTCGAGTTTTGACTGTCGTGATAAACGTAATCGTGACAGAAGAATATTAGCGGGCTCATCGTTCGGATCTTGCGGCACCAGTTTACCCATCACCGCCAGTTGCAGAATAGTTTGCTTAAGCGCGTCGATACTGGCTTCGGTGGTAAACAGCGTGTCGAAATACTGGCTGATTCGTGCCCAGTTTTCGGCGAGATCTTCGGCATTTTGGCTGGCGGTCAGCGTGGACAGTAGCGTTTCAACCAATTGAGAATGCGCTTCCAGACTGGTCAGGGATTGCTGTTCAAGTTGATCGCAGAGGGACATGAGTTCGCCAACCTTATTTACAATGAGATCTTGCTCACCAGAAGGTGGTATAGCAATTAGACCTGTGAAAAATTGTTTATCATTAATTGCTGGATAAGCAATACCGGTTTGGCAACCTTCTACATATTTTATAAACGTTGGAGAGCGAAGATAATAATAAATGTAGTTTGAAAACATCCCAGAAAACGGATTAATAATAGCAAATGCAGTGCTGGCAATGGGCTCTGGGGAAAATTCTTGCTCAATTATTGCAATGTTTAATAAATACGGTCTTACAGTTGAGTAGATAACCGTCCCTTTTTTTACAATTTTTTTTGCTCGCGAAGGTGCATCTTTTGCGAAAATGGTTTCAGGTTCTTGAATGATCCCTAATTCTTTATTAATTGATCCAACATCAATGTAGGTAAATTCACAATCGGGTGTTTTTTGGCCCCAATCGTGGCCTATTTCAGAAATTCTTGCCCACTCCCACCCCTGCGGCAATTCGAACGGCTTCTCATCCTCGCTAATTTCCGGCAAAGGCTTCTGCTTTTTAATTTTCCCCTGCTTCACCAGCTCCGCTTTTTCAGCCGCAATACGTTTCAGCAATTCAGAAGCCGGTTCATCATTCGGATCCTGCCGTACCAGTTTGCCGCGCACAGCCAGTTCGAGGATCAGCTCGCGCAGCTTTTTAATGCCGTACAGCTCAATCTTGCCAGAAGTTCCGCGCCCGGCAGTGGAGCGGGTACGCAGGGCAGACGTCCAGGTATCGATATGATGGGTGATCAGTTGTTCGACAGCCATCAGTTCGCTCCTTTACCGGCCAGCGCAGCGCCGAGGATGTCGCGCAGCTGGTTGCGCAATACGCTGATTTCTGTTTGTTGCTGCTGATACTGACTTAGCAGTTCATCCGGATCATGGCTGATGGTTTCGCCCTGATACGGGTTTTTAATGTCGAGGTTGAAGTTGCGGGTAATGATCTCGTCGATGCCCACTTTCCAGGCCTGATGGCTTTCTTCGCGGCTGGCAAAACCATCGGCTTCATCGCCCCACCAGTCGATTTCTGTCTGGAATTCTTCAAATTTCATCGGGCGGGTTTTGTTGTAGTTCTTCACTCCTGCCGGATACGGATGTTCGTAGAACCAGATGTCTTTGGTCGGCTGGCCTTTGGTGAAGAACAGAATATTGGTTTTAATGCCGGTGTACGGGCTAAACACGCCGTTCGGCAGGCGCACGATGGTGTGCAAGTTACACTCTTCGGTCAGCATCTTTTTGATTTTGGTTTTTACACCTTCACCAAATAAGGTGCCGTCAGGCAGTACCACGGCGGCGCGACCTTTATCAGCCAGCACTTCGACGATCAGTTGCAGGAACAGATCGGCAGTCTCGCGGGTCTGCATTTCGGCCGGGAAATTCTTCTCGATGCCGTCTTCTTCGGTGCCACCAAACGGCGGGTTGGTAACAATCACGTCTAGCTGCTCATCCCATGAGGAGAGCGGCTTACTCAGCGTGTTGTCGTGGCGGATTTGCACCGGCACTTCTATACCGTGCAGCAACATGTTGGTGGTACACAACAGATGTGGAAGCTGCTTTTTTTCGACGCCGAAAATCTGCTTTTGTAGTATCTGATGGTCTTCGGTGGTTTTGACGTAATGCTCTTTGACGTGGTCAAAGGCACAGGCCAGAAAACCGCCGGTGCCGCAGGCCGGGTCCATAATCGATTCGCCCAGTTTCGGGTCGATGCGGTTGACCATAAAACGCGTTACGGCGCGCGGGGTATAGAACTCACCGGCGTTACCGGCGCTTTGTAAATCACGCAGGATTTGTTCGTAGATATCCCCAAACAGGTGGCGTTCATTGCTGTTGCTAAAATCAATTTCATTCAGTTTATTGATCACCTGACGCAGCAACGTACCGTTTTTCATGTAGTTGTAGGCATCACTGAAGGCCTGCTTCACCACAAAACCGCGCGGATTAATATCGAGCGGCGCAGTCAGGTTTTTCAGTGCCGGGAACAGATCGTCGTTAACAAACTCCATCAACGCATCGCCGGTGATCCCTTCATTATTGGCCGCCCAGGTGCGCCACAGATAACGCTGTGGGATCGGCAGACGGTAATCATCCTGCTCCAGTTCCAGCTCTTCTTCCTGGGTATCGAAAATCTTCAGGAACAGCAGCCATGAAAGCTGACCAAGACGTTGAGCATCACCATCGACACCGGCGTCTTTACGCATGATGTCCTGCAGGGATTTAATGACGGAGCTAATAGACATAGTGGTTTCCATACTTCAAAAAATGATGCCACCGGAAGCCTTAGCTCCCGGTGGCAGAAAAGTGTCGTGCAATCAGGCGGAGCGTGGCGACGGCTGGTAGATTTCGTTTTCCAGTTCGTTCACGGCGTTCTCATAGGATTTTTTATCGCCAAAGCTGTTTTTGATGATCTCTAACGGGCGGCCAAGAGTATCGAAAGGTTTCAGTTTTAGCACCTGAATATCTTCAATTTCGTGTACACCCTGATCGGCATATTTGTCCAGCAGCGTATTCAAAACGTTCTGTGCGGGGGCGGAATATTTGGTGAAATAATTACGCTTACGCACGTTGTCCGCGCGTTCACGACGCGTCAGCGGTGGCTGGCCGTAAACCACGTGGCAGAGTAGATCAAACGGGTCGAGATCTTTACCCACTTCTTCCGCCAGTACTTCCCACAAAATGCCCAGTTCCTTCAGTTCATCGATGATCACCTGTTTGCGGGTGGCAGACTGCCACTTACGGGTAAAATCATCAAGTGATGCGTAGTCTTTGTCTTTCAGCAGGGTTTTGCGGGTGTAATCCTGGAAGGATTCGGTGACCAGTTTCCCGTCCGCATCGTA
Source organism: Erwinia sp. E_sp_B01_1 (assembly GCF_036865545.1). Lineage (NCBI taxonomy): Bacteria > Pseudomonadati > Pseudomonadota > Gammaproteobacteria > Enterobacterales > Erwiniaceae > Erwinia > Erwinia sp. E_sp_B01_1. The sequence continues at coordinate 3,690,264 of NZ_CP142208.1, forward strand.
ATACTGAACGCGTTTTGCCAGCACTTTAACCGTCACGCCATTCACGTAGAATTTACGGATTGGACGTTCTTCATCTTCTTCAAAAGGCGCGAAATCCGGATCGGGCGTAACGTTATATTCCCCCGGTGTTTCGTGTGCTGCGAAGACATCAGGAAGCGGTGTTTCATCCGTAGATTCATCTTCCAGCATTTCATCAAACTCAGAATCCGGATCGGAGATATCCTCCGGCGTGGTGCGGATCACTTTTTCCGGCACGCCATCAAAACGTTCATCGGCAAACAGTTCCGTGGCTTTTTTGAAGTCGAGAATGGTGAACCACAGTTTGCCAAATTTCTCGTTGATACGCGTACCGCGCCCGATGATCTGTTTGAATTTGGTCATGGACTGAATGTTTTGGTCCAGCACTACCAGCTTGCAGGTTTGGGCATCGACTCCAGTACTCATTAGCTCGGAGGTGGTGGCGATAACCGGATACGGCTTTTTCGGATTGATGAAGTTATCCAGCTGTGCCTTGCCAATAGCATCATCACCCGTAATTTTCATTACATACTTTTCATTTTCCAACACCCGCTCCGCGTTGAGGATCACCAGCGCGTGGCGCATCCTGTCCGCGTGGTCGATGTCGTTACAAAAAACGATAGTTTTATCCATCGGGTTAGTGCGTTTTAAGTAGTCGGTGATAGTTTGCGCCACCAGCATTGTGCGTTCTTCAATGACCAAGTTACGGTCAAAATCCTTGATGTTATAAATACGATCCTCAATGGCTTGACCATATTTATCCAACTGCCCTTTAATAGGCCGCCAGCCCTGTACGTCCACATTGATATCCACACGGACCACTTTGTAGGGCGCCAGAAACCCGTCTTCAATCCCTTCTTTTAGAGAATAGGTATAAACCGGTTCGCCGAAATAATCGGTGTTGGAGACCTCATCTGTTTCTTTCGGGGTTGCCGTCAGGCCGATCTGCGTGGCGCTGCTGAAATAATCAAGAATTTCGCGCCAGGCGCTGTCTTCCGACGCGCTGCCACGATGACATTCGTCAATGACAATCAAATCGAAGAAATCAGGAGCGACCTGTTTGTAAGCTTTCTGATGTTCTTCCGGCCCGGTAATGGCCTGATAAAGCGCCAGCTGAATTTCATATGCCGGATCGATATTCCTTCCGGTAACTTTTGCCATCGCGGTGCCAAAAGGCTGGAAATCATTATTCTTTGACTGATCGACGAGGATATTACGGTCGGCAAGGAACAAAATGCGTTTCTTATTTTTTGCCTTCCATAAACGCCAGATAATTTGAAACGCGGTGTAGGTTTTACCGGTACCGGTCGCCATCACCAGCAGTACCCGCTTTTGTCCGGCAGAGACGGCAGCAATCGTTTTGTTGATGGCCTGAAGCTGATAATAACGCGGTGATTTACCGGTGCTGTCATCGTAATAATCCTGACTAATGACCGGTAGTTGCTCAGCGGTAAATCCTTTCCATACGCAATATTTTTCCCAAAGCTGTTGTGGTGCCGGGAAATCGGCGAGCGATATTTCAGACTCAAGCTGTGAGGGATTGGTTTTGTCGTGAAAAATAAAACCATCGCCGTTGGAAGCAAACACAAAAGGCACATCAAGCAAACGAGCGTAATTCAGCCCTTGCTGCATGCCTTTACCCATCTCATACTTATTGGCCTTAGCTTCTACAACCGCAAGCGGCAATCCGGGCTTGTGGTAAAGCACGATATCAGCGGACTTCACAGTCAGGCGTGCCGCCAGCTTTCCGCGCACCACGACTTTCCCATCGCGAAGTTTTACCTCCTGGCGAATCTGCGTCATCACATCCCAACCCGCTTGTTGAATTGCAGGCAGGATGAATCTTGTGATGATGTCCGTTTCGGTCAGATGAGTTTTGTTAACGCCAGCCATAGCAGAGTTCCCAACGATGGTGTGTGTTTTCAGATTAACTTACAAAGGTGTTTCAAATCATGACTTAAAACTAGGTTTTAATCCATAAGCCAACACAGTGCGTGCCTTTCACGAAAAATTCGTAATGAAAAAACATCCCAGGATTGCCGATAATTGTCCTCTCATTGAGAAGACTAGCTAATGCAACTCCTGCAACTCTGGATTAGCGGGAAGCGCCACAATATTTTCTCTACCAAATCATTCTGTCAGCTTAAGGCAACCACACGACCGACGGCAAGAGTGCTGTAAGACCCGCTTTATGACTATTTATGGCCAGGAAGAGAATATGTTTTCCTCCAGCTAGAAAATAGCAACATTAAACCGGTGATTTCCACAGGCCAAAACGATTTCATCTCGCTCGTCCTGAGACCACAACATGAGAACTGGCGGAGACATCGGCTCACTGAGCGCCCATCCGTTTATCACGACTTCTTCAGCGCCCCCACCAAAAACACCACTAATTCATTGATTTTAATATTTAAAAAAATCATTATGAATTTCTGCTATCGGTGCCCAACCGAGGATCAGAACATCATATTTACCCAATCTGGATAATAGCCATCGAAAGAATAGAACCATTAAGTTGGTCCAAGGCACCAGCTTTTCGTCAGTGACTGCCAAGCTGAGACCGGTTGATTCACATACATTTCTTCTTATACTCCCGATTTATGAATACAAATAAAAGACAGCGCCGGATGATACAGATGTTACAGTCTATTTGCGGCCAATGACCTGACCCGATTCAGTTCCCTTGCTCCGGACGAAAACGCTTATCCAGATCGGCCGCCAGCTGTTTAATACTCTTCGTTGAACCTGCGTAAAGCTTACTGAGAACAAACTCAATAATCCGATAGGCTTGGTCGATATCAAAAGCATTGACGCGGTCCAGCTCATGACTTCCCGCATTACCCAGCCATTTAATCGCCATCAGAGCCGCTTTATGTTCACTGAACTGTTCAGGGAGTGCTTCAATCCTTCTGTGGAGCGAACGCATTACCGGTACACCTAACGCAGTCATCAACTCTTCGAGAGCAATGCGTATCGCATTTGCAGCCGCATTAGGAGCGCTCAGAAACAACCCGAATGACTGCATCAAGGGCTGAGCCACATTTTCCGGACAATGTGGCGGAACAGCAAAGGCCGGTAGCGGCGGAATAAAATGTCTGGCCTGGAATAGCTCGTAATGTGGCTCATCACCGTCTTCTCCGTAATTTTGATGAACACCACCGCTGCCACTGACAGCGACAACCGTTTCACAACGGGCACGTTCACATTTCAGCAGGCAGCTGAAGACAAGATAAATGTCCTCGTATTCCCCCTCAGGTTCTTTCCAACGAGCGACAGACTCCGGAAGCGCTGCGTAATGAAAAGTACCTTCCTGTATGGCCAGAGAAGTTGAGTGACAGGATGGACATGCCCAGTTCGGACAATGATTTTCGGTAAAATGAGTCAAAAGTGATGGATTCATGGTTTTTTGTCTTCCGTACTCGCTGGTGTATCTGCTTACTGTTATTGCGAGCAGTCTATTATTTCAGATGGCTTTTCATTTTCGGGTGACCAGTAGCCACCGCTGCCATGATAGGTTTCTGCGGCAAGAACGAACTGAGTTCGGCAATAGTTACATACGAAATGATAATCAACTATATCGCCCCACACCATCTTCTCAGCACACTCGTGGAAGCTATATTGATTCCAGCCATTTGTCGTTTCAATTTCGGACAGCGTTCCTTCATTCAGCGTTTCTGGCAATACGAATTGCTTTTCGTAGTTGATCTGGTGCCCGGATAACGTATTTCTCGCACAGTTCCTGAGAATGTTCGCAGCTCATTTAGTGGTACCTCGTGTTGTTGCTCATGGATGCACCAAGCCCATCGCCTCCAGGTTGATTGTCATTCACCATGTGGGCAGTCAGGTGGAGAGGCTTGCGTACCTCATCTTAATGTTTCTTCAACCAAACCAGGATACCCACTGCATCACAATTAAATCAGAAAGGGTGTATCATAATTCCTGCCATTTCGACGCAAATACAACATTAGTGGATTACGAGGGAACGACACATGGCTGTTATCCGCCACATCAGCATTCAAAATTTTCGCGCCATACGGCAGGCTGAATGGTTTCCTGGTCCAGGACTGAACTGCCTGATTGGCCCCGGAGATTCTGGAAAATCGACCCTCGTTGACGCTATTGACTTGGTGCTCGGAGCGCGAAGATCGTTCACATTCAGTGATGCCGATTTTCATCTCATGAATTCGGCCATACCAGTCTGCATCAGTGTAACTCTCGGACAGCTTGATGACGGACTTCGGAATCTCGAGACCTATGGGCGTTATCTTCGTGGCTTCAACAGCGAAACGAAGGAAATCCATGATGAACCTCAGGGAGGAGATGAAACGGTACTCACATTGAGAATGGTCGTCGGTGCAGATCTCGAACCAGACTGGTGCTTATTTTCAGAACGAGCAACAGCGGAAGGGCTGGAGAAGAGATTACTGTGGAAGCACCGGGAGCAGTTAAGCCCTACTCGTCTTGGGGCTACCTCGCATCATCATCTGGCATGGGGCAACCGCTCAGTGCTGAATAAATTATCTGCAGAAGATTTTGATATCAGTTCAACGTTGGCAGAACTGTCCCGACAGACGCGACACAACTTTGCTGCCCGGCAACTACCGCAGTTGGATAACATCCTGACCGAGGTCAGAACCATTGCAAATGAGTTAGGCGTTCAGGTCGGAGAACTTAAAGCGTTGCTGGACGTGAATGGCGTCTCCCTTTCTAACAGCGCAATCAGCCTGCATAACAGTGATAACACGCCACTGAGAATGCTTGGAACAGGATCAACCCGATTGCTGGTGAGCGGCTTACAAAAAGCTGTCGGAAGTCCGGGGATCATACTGGTTGATGAAGCAGAGTACGGGCTGGAGCCTTACAGAATCAGCCGACTCTTGCATCAACTGGGGTCTCGTGATGATGAACCCGCTTCGCAGGTGTTCATCACCACCCATTCCCCATATGTTCTCAGGGAACTCAAGGCAACCCAGCTCTGTGTGTTGCGAAAACTAGAACAACCAGCCCCAGAGCCTTCACACAATTTTCTGACACTAAGTGGAGACGATCAGGAACAAGCTACCTTAAGGGCCTGCGCTGAAGCCTTTTTCAGCAAAGCCGTAATTGTGGGCGAAGGTGGAACTGAGGTTGGTTTTATCAGAGGGCTGGACTTGTCCAGACAATGCAGGAGAAGAACAGGCTTTCAGGATCAGGGGGCCTTTGCTACAGATGGTGGCGGCGGGGACAATTATTTCAAACGCGCCGAGGTTTTTGCACAACTGGGATATCGTACTGCCTTATTAAAAGATTCAGATATCACCACACCTGCACACAGGCAACAGACAGAACACTGCCGGGCCAGTGGCGTGACCATTTTTGAATGGGGTAATGATTTTTCAACAGAGGGTGCCCTGCTAGCCTGGTGCCCTGCTGAGACTATCCGTGACATCGTTCTTCTTGCTGCGGCTCTGAACAGCCAACAACAGGTGGATCAGCACATTCAGAACTGCTCCCAGGGGGCTTATAACTTTGACACATGCACAGGTGAACCAACAGAAGAAATGAGAACGCCAGTGGCTCACGCTGCAGGCAAATATGGCTGGTTTAAAACGATCGGGAAGGCTGAGGATCTAGCGGAGAATATCGTGGGTCCGGTCATCAATCAGTTTTCGCTACCATTCAAAACAATTATAAGAGATCTGCTGGCATGGGCTGCGGAAAACGGTGACCCACGATGAGTGTGGATGCCGTTTTAAACGCCAGTAAAGGTCTGATTGTAGCGCCAGCGGGATGCGGCAAAACCCACCTGATTATTGAAGCTCTTGGTTTTGCGCAAAGTAAGCCGTATCTCGTGCTGACTCACACAACCGCAGGTGTAACGGCACTCAAAAAGCGACTGAGCCGTTTTGCAATTCCTCCGCGGAACTATGTTGTGACAACAATCGATGGATGGGCTCTGAAAATAGCCGGCTGCTTTCCGGGATTGTGTCCGCTTGATGTGGGTTCTGAAAATCCAACCGTTTTCTACCCTTCTCTTCGCCGTGCCGTACGGAATCTGGTTGTTAACGGTAATATTAGCGAAATCATCACAGCTACTTATTCGCGTTTGCTGGTCGATGAATACCAGGACTGCAATAGCGAGCAACATGAACTGACTTGTGCGCTTTCACGTTTGCTACCAACGATAGTCTTTGGTGACCCGATGCAGTGTATCTTCAGCTTCAGCGGCCCTATGCCAGACTGGAACCGGACAGTTGAAACTTTTTTCCCTACTCTGGCAACCTTACAAACGCCCTGGCGCTGGAACAATGCACAAACGCCAGATTTGGGTCAATGGATCCTTGAACAAAGACATCGCTTACTTCGCCGGGAGCGTATCGACTTGAGATCCTGTCCTGACTATGTCCGTTTTCATCCTCTTTCACGAAATCACAATGACAATATCCAGCGCCAGCAGCGCGAATATTACTCGCTGCTGCGCCAGTTTCCCGACGATTCAGTCTTAGTCATGGGTGATTCACGAAGAGCGTCATCTAGGCATCAATTTGCACAACGAATCAATGGACTTGATGTTGTCGAACCCGTGGATCTGAGTGACGTGATGAGAATGGCCACATCCCTTGATGAGGCTAATGCTGCCAACGTAATGCCAAATCTATTGCAGGCTGCAGCTGAGCTGATGACAAATGTTGGTATTAGCGCAACCCTACGCAGAATTGCTTCTATTCAGGCCGGGCGAAACAGAACACTCCCTTCTTCGCTTGAAAATGCATTAGTAGAGCTTGCTTTGGTACCTACCCGACATAATATGCGAACAACGCTTCTCTTGCTCGAAGAGAAGGACGAGACTCGCGTATTCAGGGCCGGTGCTTTACAGGTTCTAAAAGATGCAATAAACCTGTCCATTAGCTCACCCGAAAAAAGCATTCGTAAGTCAGCTTCTGTCATTCGTGAACAACGCAGATATCAGGGTGAAGGACGCGTATCGCACCGTTCAATAGGTTCAACTCTTCTTCTTAAAGGACTGGAATGTGATCATGCGCTGATACTGAATGTGGGCAATATGGGGGCAAGTGATTTGTATGTTGCGCTCTCCAGGGGGGCTAAATCTGTTACGGTCTTCTCGGATCTTGATGAATTCACACCCTGATTATAGTTTGCAGCTTCTGAAACATCGCCGTTTTGATTGGCCCTTTTTTGCCCTGAGAGGATGGCGCTTTCGCACCTGATAGGGCGTCCCATAAGGCATTTTTTGCTGTCGCCGCCTCGCCGGTGACAGCGCCCCAATCAACCCAGCCAGCTTATCGTCAGAAGGGTTAAAGTCATTCATCCCATTTGCTCACCAGCTCGCCATTGATATACAGCATAGTCGGTCGTGCCACTGGTACTAGCAATAGCGGCTCAGGAGCATAGCTGACGTACAGCGTGCTGTGTTCATCCCTGACATGCGCGCGCGATGAGCTGCAGGCTGATGCTAATATCCGCATTATCCCCGTCGTTCTAATCCATCTGGAATTTTAAATAGTCTCCCTTTTAGTTTCACGCACTTTTGAGCCCCTAGCCAAGTTGATCGCCACTACTGTTAAGTCTGTGGCAATTTGTTTTACCGAAATATACAACAGGTATCCTGAACAGGAAGGATACCCTAGGCCCCTCTCGCTTTGTTAGCCGTTGACCATAGATCGTACTATGCGCCAGTTTTGAATGGCAATAGCAGCCGTTTCACGTGTAATGGCGATATTTTCTTGCAGGGCATCAATATTCTGCTGCAAGGGAGCCCCAGAATCGCAGAGCATGTCCATTGCCGATGATATATTGTTAAAAGGAATCTCCGTGGCCGAATATAGGCCATGTTTTCGGTGCCAGCCCTGTGCTTTGGCATTCAACCGGGCAAGAGAAGCATAGAAAAATTTCGAGTAGCTTCGCTCAAATTGCATGTTCAGTTGTGCTTTAAAAATGGAGGGCTCTACTGGCTTTCCAAAATGCAGAAGCAATGCATGAAGGGCCGCGACATAGTCGTCGATGACGATATTTTTATAGGCGCAGGCAGGTGTGGTGTATAGCATGTGGTCCACCTGAACAACACTTCCTCGCTCAATCAGGTCATCCAGATAAAACGACGCATGTGCTCGGCTTTTACTCTTCAGCAAGTTGGCAATTTCAGGTTTCGTTAGCGGTTTATCACTGTTGTTCATCGCTTCGACAATGACGTCCTTTTGCGTGATGTTCTTAAAGCCTTTCTCCAGCCCGATCGAATCCGCCTGAGATTTTCCGTCGAAGTAAAAACCGTAATCCTCGCCGAAATGTTTCACAAAATGGCGAATGACATAGTAATCATGCTTTTTCAGATTGCGCGAGGCCTGGTAACACTCATTCAGGTGGAACACCGGACGGGAATTTTTCTCGGCGTATTCCATCATTTCCAGAAAAATGTCGTCTATCAGCGCTGCATCGACATCGATAAAACAGGTGTGCTTATAGGTACCCTTGCCGGACAGGTAGATATATTCAGGCTGGTTAAACGCTTCGTGATCCAGACGGTCCTCGTAAACAGGGCTGCGCGAATAATTATTCCCATTGATTAATTTCGCAATATCCAGCCAAGGCAGACCTTTTTCGTGTTTAATCAGCACGCAGGCGCTGGCTTCAGCTTTCTTCAGTTGCAGGGGGTAGACGTTCTCATCTTTAAGCTGGATGACGCCTTGGTGCGCAAGATGACGAATCGCATTGTCAACGTAGGGTATTTCGATGCTGCAGACGGAGGGAATAAACTCCCGGATGTCGTCAAGGTGGATTGGTGCGCCATTCTCGGCAAAGTAGGTATTCAGGATCGCTTTATCAATCTCGGGATAGACATGAGCGATAAGCTCTGTCTGCCCTGACACCATATCCAGAAATTCGAAGAAGTTACGTTCAGAGGAGAAACAGGAAAAAAGCGTCTGCATTTTCACACTAAGGTCCGGCGATATCTCAGGCTCCAGTGCCTCCCAAACCAATGGTTGACTGACCCGCATATGCCCAAGAAATTCTTGTCTTATATCGGCCTGAATCTGGCGAATGCGCTCTCTCGATACGACGTAATCGGCCCCGATCTCTTCGAGGGTCTTTTTTCTTCGACGAACCCCCAGCGGCGTTGGGCAATGTCGACCTTCATTTCACTGCTTTTATCGAAGTAAGATTCGATATCTTCCAGTAAAACGGCTTCAAGTTTATTCAATGGGCAGTTTATAAGCCGTTTTGGAACGATCAAGACGGATTCAAGCGCTAGGTAGTCAATGTCACCATTCTGAATGGCGATGATCTCTTCCCGTAACCTGTCTCTGAATGCCAATAACTGTGTGATACTTCCTTTTCCCCAGGTCGGAATGGCTACTAATTGCTCATATTCGGCATGCAGAATAGCCTGCAACATCTCGCCCATATCTTCCGTTTTAAGATAGCGACCAAATTTTTCCAGTGCTTTCGTATATTTGGTTTCCACGCCCGCAAGGCTCAACCGCATCTGGCTGATATCCACCTTCGCGAAATCAATGCCCATATTAGCAGTGTCGATAGCCTCAACGGCAGGTGCAGACTGAGCCAACTGTTGCAATTCTTTAAAAGTATCAATATACAGCACACCGACGCCAGGCTGTTCAGCCAGCTCGTTGACTGACAACGTGATGAGTTCTCCGAAGGTTTCACCAGGCACAAAATCTGGGTTTATCAGTTGAATGTTTTTCAATCGCTTGATTAATTTCATAAATCGTTCAGGCAATTGAATCGTCTCCAGCGAGGTGGATAAGGCGGGGATCCGCAGGCATTCCATCATCGGTTCATCACGTGCTACCTCGGGCTTTTCCTCAAACTCAGTTTCAACCTGCCTGATTTCCGCGCCATATACGTGAGGCGTCTGCCCGAGGGGGAGCGAAATCTCTACTGCTCGCAGCAAATCCGCAAAATAGACATTTTTCTTCAATGCCATGAATTGCTGCATGCTGAGTTTTTCACAGAGCTCCCAGGCACTGAGCGTTTCTCCGGGCGTGAGCTGACTTTCTTCGACCAGGTTATGGATGAGTTTATTGAGAGCTCGGTCGAGCTGAAGTTGATCTGCAACGATGTCAATTTTTTCCATATTAAAGCGCGTCTTTTAGCTTTTTGAGAAACACGAATGCCGATTGATATTTGTTCTTAATCTGTTCCTGCACATCCGACGGTAATTGCTTAAAGCTGACAAGGTTCAAAGGCTGTCCCCGGTACGTTTCGATCCACGGGCAAACTTCCACTTCCTTCACCGGCATATCACTCACGTCCTGCGGGGCTGTCACTTTAATTCGGGCACTGACAAGGTTGTCGTAATCTGGCAGAAGCTGTTGAGTCTCTTTTTCGCTGAATTCGTACAACGGGTTCACGCCGAAATTCAATGAAATCGTGTAAAAACTTGGTGCCATATTGTTCTCCCCGATAAAGGTATCGAGAAATTCAATCAGTCTCGTGCGCATGGAAGGAATATCCACGTCTTCATTGAATGCGGCTGTCAGGTAGCTCAAATATGAGCCGAAATGGGTGGCAATTTGATCAAAGCTAACGTCATCTAACTCTTGTTCCAGTTCTGCAATGGAGGGCAACTCGTCATTTTTTTCGCGATATCGGCGCAACTTATCCAGCAGTACATCGCGGCTATTAAGCTGCATTTTCATGTCTTCCAGCAGAGCCAGTACTTTCGCCGCCTCTGCGCTGAATTGCACCTCCAGTGAAGTATCATGGTAAACCCCGGGCGCGTCCATCTCCTCCGGATCATCAATAGTGCTGTCGTGATACCTTGGCTGCTGTTCAATCTCTTTTGCTAGGCCCTTAATCTCATTCAACCGCTCAAGGGATCCAACAAAATCTAAGACATGAACAAACTCTTTATTTGGCGTTTTGCGCAACCCACGTCCTAACTGCTGTAACCAGATTGTACGTGACCCGGTATAACGCATAAAGATCAATAGGTTGGTTTCGGGAATATCAATACCTTCATTGAAAAGGTCGCAAACCAAAATGTATTTATAATCCCCTTCCCTGAACAATCGAATATTTTCTCGCCGTTCCTGGTCATACATTTTTGAGTGTACAAGGGTAGCCGTGCCGGGCTCAAAGAACGCAATAAGATGATTCATATGCTGGATATTCCGGCAAAAGATGATCCCTTTTACGTCCTCTATCCCCTGCTCAGTCACTGTTTTGTCGATGAGGCGGACAATCTCATGATCTTTTTTATGCAAAAAAAGCAGTTTATCGATATCGGATAGAGAAAGACCGCTCTCAAGCTGGTCGATCTTATCCTGATCCAGATCGTCAAGCAGGACAAGATATTTGGGGAATGCCAGTTTTTTATTTTTGAGTGCCCAAACCAGATCGAATTTACCGATATGCCCATCGGCGCCACCAAAGAAACTCACTACATCGCGATTATCCGTCCGGTACGGGGTCGCGGTTAGGCCAATCAGGAGTTGCGGCTGGAAAAGCGACACCACCGCAGAATAGGTTTTTGCCAGCGTATGGTGGGCTTCATCGACAATGACGTAATCAAATGCCCCTGCAGATAACGCATCGAGTTTGCTATAGAGCGTATCAAATGACGCAAAGACGAAATCTGTCTCTTCGGGATGTGTGCCGCCGAAACAGGCAGAAAAACTGTAGTTACCAATGCCCAAAACGTTTTTAAATGCGGTAACAGATTGCAGTAAAATCTCGACCTGATGTGCCAGAAATAGCACTCTTGGCCTGCGGCTATTTTGTTGGATTAAGCGCTTAATTAAGTGGGCAACGGTATAGGTTTTGCCTAATCCCGTCGCCATTTCAATCAGCAGTTTTGACTTTCCTGCCGCATGAAGTGCAAGGGCTTCGTTAATCACATCCTGCTGGTAAGTTCGTGGCTTAATGTCACGGCCAATCTCGGAATGCTTAATGACCCACAGATTTTGCAACTCATCCCTGTCTATCAACTCAACGCCGAGTCGTAACGCCCGCGCCTTCACTTCAGAGGTAAACCAGGAGTTGGTAACTAAAATTTTATAGGTAACATTTGCCAGCGTGGCGCCGGTAACTAGTTGATTAAGAGCCTTCACATCTACTGTCGTACCCAGTTGGCGCTGTTTCACCTCAATGGCAAACTTTCGCCTCCCTTTCCAGGCGAAAATATCGACCCCGCCATCACCGTGTTTGAATTCTTTGCCTGTTTGGGTAATTTCGGCATCGGTCCATCCCGATGCAACAAACAAATCGCGAACGAAAATTTCAAAGTCCGAAGAGGAAAGATTATCAATGTCTTTAAATTCCGCGATTAAAGGTTTGTACTGCGGAATGACAGAAACCGTCATAGCACCATTATCCTCCATAAAACAACCACCTTAGCTTAACAGCTACATATTCCCACGAAATATAGGCCGACTTGCCGGGGGGCGCTAAACTTCCCGCCGTGAACAACGTTCACCAATGTAACTAGGAAATAGAGATTTCTCTCGAACCTGGTTAAGAGATACTGATAAAGCTGATGCGTGCAATCGAAACCAAGGGTGGCCTCCACTTGGAAGCCTGCGCGATTGCTGGCGGTGGTACCGATGGTGGATGTGGCGAAAAATATCAGCTCGCCATCTGCCAGCCCACCTACGACTTGCCCAAAAGCTCACCCACACAATGGTGCATCGCATGACCGCTCCTAACAGAGATAGCAGGCAGCTTGCGCGCCTGAGCCGGGACAATCGGAGAATCGTCTAGATTAAAAAGCCATACCTTGATCTTGCCATATTCCTGCTGGTTTATTGCTAGACTCATTTCGTCATAGCACCACGGACTCTGGGCATACTGGCGGCTCCAAAGAATAGCACAAACATCGCTGCGGAGAACCGCTTGCTCGATGGTTGCTGTGATCATCTGATCTGGCCTGATTTCCTCGTCACCAACCAAGACCTCAATACCCTCTTTTAATAGGGCAGCACGCAGTGCATTCGCCATTGCTGAGTCCTGATGAGCAAAACTTACGAAGACCACTTTCGGTCTCTCTGGGCAGGGACTCGACTGCATTCGATCTAACATAAGCCTATTAGCGATCTCAATCGTATGTTCAACGCCATCAATGTCGCACAAAATGCTTGAGTCAAATCCCGGATTAAGTCGCGACCAATCCCGGCGCTCGTATGAGCGCTGCGCCACTCCACCAAGAAATGCGAACGGAATGATTGGAAGACCTTTGGCCTCAGCAAGATGCAAAAGTGTACTAGCCGTTTGCGAAACCTTCCCTCCAAGAGCAACAACCACGTCAGCCTTCTCCAGTGCCTGAATCTGGGCCAAAAACCAAGACTGGAACCATACATCTTCCTCATTGCCCTCTGGGCCAGGGTAGTTCCAATCCTGGATTACGAGCCCAGGCCGTCCGAGTGTTTTGCGTAGAAGGCATCGCTTTTCCTCAACCGTTGAATGGGTGGGACTATGGAACTGGATTACACCACCACACTTAGCGTCCGCATAGCCCATTGCTGCGTAGTAGTCGACCGAATCAGGAAACGGGCTACATATAAGTAGCTGCACTCCTGCTTTCGCGAGAACATGGCCAAGGGTCAACGACACCTTGTGCAAACGTGGAAGTTCAGCATCAGCATCAGCGGTCTCACCGGTGTGACCACCTATGACGAATACAGATTTCACCCGAGAATCAAGCGGAACATCCGACTCTGAAGAAGGCGCGACTTGCACCAATTCTGCCTCTGATCCGAACAATCCAGCTCGAACCGTGTGAATAAAAAACGAAACAGCGTTCCTTGCGGACAAATCTCGAAACTTACCTTTCGCGGCGTCCTCAATTTTTTCTTTTCTTGTGTCCGCGTAGTCAGAAATGCCGCGAATGGCCACGGCCCGCGGGGCTGGAGTACGAACAGTCGCAGCATCATGCACTCCTGCCGACTCCATTTCTAGCGCCGCAACCTTACGATCATGTTCGCGGATGATCCAATCCACAAACCCTGTGCCCTTACCTACTACTGGGCCGCTGGCCAACTTGCGATCATCACCGGCAAATAGCTTGCAGCTACCGCGCAGGATCAGGTCTTTACTAGCAAGGGCGAGCTTTATCTCTTCTGAGATGAGCTCAGCCCTGAAATTTTGCGTGTCTTGCTGCCACCGCTTGTAATAGTCTCTGTTAGTGTGTGCGAAGAATTGAAACCTATTGAGTAGCCTCAACGAGCTTTGAAATTGGTTACCTGAAGTGGTAAAGCTCCAGTTCTTACCCTCCCCAAGGGTTGCAGAATTTGCCATGTACTCATTCACAGTGTCCGGAATAAATACATCGCCGGGCTCCATGTCGTTTACCAGTGATCCTGCTATGCCCAGCACCACGATATTGGCAGGATTCAGCTTCTCGATAAGTGCTGAAGTAAGACTAGCGGATCGGGTGTTGCCCATCTTCCCAGCTGCGAACACTGCCACTTCGAAGTTTCTGTTAAGAGTAGGCGAGGCGATTTTGCCAAAGAAACCTGTCAGAGCAACATCTATCTGCTCTTGTGATTTAAAATCAGGCCCTAGCATCTCTATGACAACATCAAACTCCTCGCTTAGAGCCACATACAGCAGGATATCGATACCCTTATCCATATCTTGTTACCTTCCATAATGTTGATTTACGTGGTTGGATCCGCTGCTCACTGCGACCACTTAATGCCCCGAAGGGTAACATCAGAGATCGCATTTTTACGGCAAAGTTCGCGAGCGAAAATACTCGTTTAGGCTTCGCGGATAATACTGATGATTTGATCGTCAGAGAAACACTTCTTCATGGGATTCCCTCACTTTGATAATGAAGACATTACTAACATCACGGTGTACTAATCATTAGGGAGCAGGTCAACCATACAATCAGTGAACTTTGCCGTGCTAAAATTTCCGTCTATTGTTTATAACTGCCTAATTACTTAAACGATAGCAGATGTACAAATTGCTCCTGCGCATACTTAAAGGCATAGAAAAAACTGAACAGGTGTAACAGTTGATGGATAAAACGCTTGAACTATCGCTCTCACCGGTTAAGGCCCAGGTAGGTAACGCCCCGGCTCAGGCAGCCATCTTTTTTGAAGGAAATCCAACAGGCTTCGTGATTGACGGAGTGTTGCTTGAAGCCGCGCTAAGAGTCGATGAGCGCCGCTTTCTGATGTTTGTTACTGATGACATTATTTATGAAGAGATGCTGACGATCCTGCTACTCGATCTTTCTCGAGGCATAGTAGATAAATTGGTTATCGGAAGTGCTTACAATTCAGGCTGCTTTGAAGATTTAAAGGTCCTGCCCCATTTAGCAAGCTTCAGCTTTATCGGCGATACAACCTGGACCGTGAGAGTCTTGCCAACCCCATCGTTACGGCTACCCTTCTCCGATCCTCGCGGTGTAAGCCGTCCAGTGGGATTAAGAAAATACATCGATATCTCCGCTAACCCTCCACCAGCCAGAGCAAATGATAGTCGTTAAGGCAATCTACAGACTTATTTCATATCGCCAGAACAGGCGGCAAAGCTGCAAGACGCCAGGGTATTGATACAAACTCAGGGATAAAAACAAGTTTCGCTCTAAAAAAGTCCCTATAAACAATAAATTAAAAAATCAACACGGACTTTGCCACCGCTATTCCCCTCACCCCCATACAGTCAGGCCTTTCTGGCGCACAGGGTGAAAACCTGGCGGGGTTTTTTATGCCTGTAATTTCTCGAAAATCCCCGCAATTTTTCGGTAAGATTGCTTCCATTGTTCAAACTCTGCCAATTTTTTCACTATCGTCCTCTCTGGTATTGATACGAAAAGCGGCTGAAATAAGGTATAAAAGCCGCATGAAAATCCCAAACAGAATCCAGCCTCTGGTCGACGATGGCCTGATAGATGAAGTGCTTCAGCGACTCAAAAGCGGTAAAGAAGCAGATGTGTACACCGTTTTATGTGGCGACAAGATCCAGTGTGCCAAGGTGTACAAAGAAGCTACGCAGCGCAGCTTCAAGCAGGCGGTGCAGTATCAGGAAGGACGTAAAAACCGTAATTCCCGCAACACCCGTGCGATGCAAAAAGGCTCGAAATTTGGACGCAAGCAACAGGAAGAGTCCTGGCAAATGGCGGAAGTCAACGCGTTGTTCCGTCTGGCTGATGCCGGAGTCCGCGTGCCCCAGCCTTACATCTGTGTTGATGGTGTGTTGCTGATGGAGCTGGTCACGGACGCTGATGGCGCGGTTGCTCCACGCCTTGGTGATGTGATCTTATCCGAAGAAAGTGCCGTTGCTGATTTCCATACGATGATCCGCAATATCGTACGCATGTTATGTGCCGGCATTGTCCATGGTGATTTGTCAGAGTTTAACGTGCTGCTTGATGCGCAGGGACCGGTGATTATCGACCTGCCACAGGCTGTAGATGCTGCCGCCAATAATCTTGCCGCTTCCATGTTTGAACGTGACGTTAATAACATCACGGCTTACTACGGTCAGTTTGCCCCGCAACTCTTGCAGACACGTTATGCAAAAGAGATCTGGCTGTTATATGAAGATGGAAAATTAACGCCAGAAACGCCGCTGACCGGTCTGTTTGTAGAAGATAACCATGAAGTGGATATGGGCTCGCTGATGGATGAAATCATTTCAGCAGAAGATGAATATTATGATCGCCAGCGGGCCATTAAAGAGCGCGACGATGAGTAAATGCCGGACCGGGATAAGTCATTAACAGGATATTTTCGACACAGGGAACCTGTCAGAAAGGTTTCCCGCCTCGGGGAGCGTAAATCAGTTCAGTATCTTTAGAATTACGACAGTTCTCCGTCCTCTTCAGGAAAGCTGGAAGCCCACTTGCAGAACACTGGTGGGCTTTTTTGTGTCCTGCTGGCTCCGGGCGTTCAGTTATTTTCACCTGCACATTTTTCCCGTGACGCCTCTGCTTTTTTACTTCCCAACTTTTCAGTTACCTTCTGTTTTTTTATTCCTCCAGCCATTCGCCTGATGCCCCACTCCTCAATCTTGTGTGATCCCCTTATCATTTCACTACAAAAGTGCGCTGCCTTTAAAGCCGCAACTTTTCCTTATTAATAACTCACTAATCAATGTGTTACGTCCGGATGCACAAATGTGCCACAGCACGCACATCTTATGGACAATTGTGCAAGATAATCGCGGAATTCTGCCTGATGATTCAGCAGATTATTACTTTGAAAATCGGTCTGGATAGGCGTAAATCAGCACATGAACGGAGCAATGGAGTTTGCACAAATGTGCAGAGGGTGAGTGTTCAGGTCCATCACGCTCTCTCCGGCCAATGAGATTGCCCGGTACGATTCAGAGGAAAAAGATGACCACAGATAACAGCGACGACCTTCGGCTGATGGTAAAAATCGCACAACTCTATTATGAGCAAGATATGACCCAGGCACAGATTGCGCGGGAACTGGGGATTTATCGTACCACCATCAGTCGGCTTTTGAAGCGGAGTCGTGAGCAGGGCATCGTCACTATTGCCATCAACTACGATTACAACGATAACCTGTGGCTGGAGCAGCAGCTTAAGCAGAAGTTCGATCTGAAAGAGGCCGTGGTGATCAGCGGTAAAAACGCTCCGGAAGAGGTACAGCTCAATCTTATGGGTTTACAGGGTGCTCAGATGCTGGAGCGGTTACTCAAGCCTGGCGACATTATTGGTTTTTCATGGGGGCGTGCGGTTCATGCACTGGTCGAAAACCTGCCACAGTTCAGCCAGTCTCGCCAGCTTATCTGTGTCCCTGTGATTGGTGGACCTTCAGGCAAGCTGGAAAGTCGTTACCACGTGAACACTTTGGCTTATGCCGCGGCAGCAAAACTGAAAGCTGAATCTTATCTTGCTGACTTTCCCGCCCTGCTGGATAACCCGTTAATCCGTAACGGTATTATGCAGTCAGGCCACTTCAAATCGATTTCCGGGTACTGGGAAAATCTGGACATTGCATTGGTGGGGATTGGCTCTCCCGCCATCAGCAATGGGGCAAACTGGCACGCCTTCTATGGCGATGAAGCCAGTGAGGATTTGCACGCCCGCAAGGTCGCAGGAGATATCTGCTCACGATTTTACGATATTGAGGGCAAGGCGATGGAAACCAGCATGAGTGAAAAAACACTTTCCATTGAAATGCACAAGTTAAAACGGGCCCGTTATTCAGTCGGAATCGCCCTGGGGGAAAATAAATACAGCGGCATTCTGGGCGCATTGAAGGGGAAATATATCAATTGCCTGATCAGTAACCGGGAAATAGCTGAATTACTACTAAACCAAAGTTCATAAGGAGATAACCGGGAATTCAGGAGCCATAAAAACAAAACACACATACTGAAATTAAACACATTATTTTTATCCATAAAGGAGAATTGGGCAATATTCATTGTTCAGACCTCCTTGTATCAAAATCAGGAGTTGATAATGAAAACATGGTTAAACTTACAGGACAAGATCATTATTGTCACCGGCGGCGCCTCAGGAATAGGTCTGGCAATAGTAGAGGAATTACTTGAACAAGGCGCGAATGTCCAGATGGCAGACATCAGCGGCGACAAGAGTGAACATCGGGATGGCCGTCTTTACCGATTCTGGCCAACGGATATTTCCAGTTTCAGTCAGGTTAAAAACACTGTTGAAGAGATTATTCAACACTTTGGCCGTATTGATGGTCTGGTCAATAATGCTGGAGTTAACCTCCCCCGTTTGCTGGTTGATGAGAAGTCCCCTTCGGGACGGTATGAATTAAATGAAGCCGTTTTTGAGAAGATGGTCAATATTAATCAGAAAGGCGTCTTTATGATGTCGCAAGCTGTAGCACGCCAGATGGTAAAACAGCGCAGCGGCACGATTGTTAATGTCTCTTCGGAAAGCGGCCTGGAAGGCTCAGAAGGTCAGAGTTGTTATGCCGCAACCAAGGCCGCACTCAACAGTTTTACCCGCTCATGGTCCAAAGAATTGGGCAAACATGGCATCCGGGTCGTGGGCGTGGCGCCTGGCATCCTGGAAAAAACCGGGCTGCGCACGCCGGAATATGAAGAGGCGCTGGCATGGACACGCAATATAACCGTTGAGCAGCTACGTGAAGGTTACACCAAAAATTCAATCCCGATTGGTCGTGCGGGCCGCCTGACAGAAGTGGCTGATTACGTCAGTTTTCTGCTTTCAGAACGGGCCAGCTACATAACCGGTGTAACCACGAATATTGCAGGCGGTAAAACCCGCGGCTGAGGAGCCTCTATGGTTAATGCACTATTTTGCGCGCACGGCAAACTCGCCAGTGCCATGCTGGAGTCGGTGCAGATGGTTTATGGCACCACCAGCGTACAGGCAGTGGAGTTTGTCCCCGGTGAAAACGCCAGCGATATTGTGGCAAAGCTGGAACAGTTAATCAGCCTGAACAGGGAAGCAGAGTGGTTAATTGCAGTGGATTTACAGTGCGGAAGCCCCTGGAATGCCGCCGCCTCGCTGGCAATGCATAATGCACGTCTAAGAGTCATCAGTGGGCTTTCATTACCCCTGGCGCTGGAGTTAGTGGATAACCAGAACAGTATGAATATTGATGAGCTCTGTAATCATCTCACTAAGATCGCACTTCAAACCTGTGTGGTCTGGCAACCTCTGGAAATCGCTGAGGAGGATTTCTGATGAACATTACGCTCGCCCGAATAGATGACAGGCTGATTCACGGCCAGGTCACGACAGTCTGGTCTAAAATCGCCAACGCACAGCGCATTATTATCTGTAATGATGAAGTATTTAATGATGAAGTTCGTCGCACTTTATTACGCCAGGCAGCCCCGCCGGGCATCAAAGTCAATGTGGTGAATATTGAAAAAGCCGTTGCGGTTTATCACAACCCACAATATCAGGGAGAAAATGTATTTTATCTGTTTACTAACCCGCAGGATGTATTAAAAATGGTTAACCTCGGTGTAAAAATAGACACCGTTAACATAGGCGGTATGGCATGGCGGCCAGGCAGACAACAGTTAACTAAAGCTGTCTCTTTAGCTGATGAAGATATTACGGCCTTTAAGGCTCTGGATGAAATTGGCGTAAAACTGGATTTGCGGGTCGTCGCTTCAGATCCTTCAGTGAATATAATTGATAAAATAAAAACCTCGTTTTAATTAAAAAGCCTCACCAGCAGTTTAATGCCTTTACCGGCAGGGATATTTATACTCTAAAGGTGACACTCATGGAAATCAGTACGCTACAAATAATAGCCATATTTATCTTTTCCTGTATCGCGGGCATGGGCAGTGTTCTGGATGAATTTCAGACTCATCGGCCATTAATCGCCTGTACTCTGATTGGTTTAATACTCGGTGACCTGAAGACCGGAATTATGCTCGGGGGAACGCTGGAGCTTATTGCGCTGGGATGGATGAATGTCGGTGCGGCGCAATCTCCGGATTCCGCCCTCGCCAGTATTATTTCCGCCATTCTGGTCATAGTAGGACAGCAAAGTATTGCCACGGGTATCGCCATTGCCCTTCCTGTGGCCGCAGCAGGTCAGGTACTGACCGTTCTTGCCCGTACCCTCACCGTAGTCTTCCAGCACGCAGCGGACAAAGCCGCAGAACAGGCGAGATTCCGCACTATCGATATCCTGCATGTTTCCGCTCTTGGCGTTCAGGCATTGCGCGTTGCTGTACCCGCTCTGGTTGTCTCCCTGTTCGTCAGCGCGGATATGGTCAGCCATATGCTTAATGCCATTCCGGTATTCGTGACCCAGGGCCTGCAAATTGCCGGAGGGTTCATCGTGGTGGTGGGCTATGCCATGGTGCTGCGCATGATGGGCGTGAAGTACCTGATGCCCTTCTT
The DNA here is from genome assembly GCF_036865545.1 of Erwinia sp. E_sp_B01_1. Taxonomy (NCBI): domain Bacteria; kingdom Pseudomonadati; phylum Pseudomonadota; class Gammaproteobacteria; order Enterobacterales; family Erwiniaceae; genus Erwinia; species Erwinia sp. E_sp_B01_1. Next base: position 3,711,097 of record NZ_CP142208.1, read on the forward strand.
TTTCCTCGGTTTCCTTGTTGGCGGCTACCTCAATTTCAGCCTGCTGGCTTTTGGTTGCGTGGGCATGATCATCGCCCTGGTGTATGTCCAGCTGAATCCGCAATGGCGTAAACCCGGTGCCCAGGTTCACTCCGCCTCTGCCCTCGATCAACTTGATGATTAATGGAGCCTTTCATGGAACAGAAGAAACTTACCCGATCCGACCTGTTCAGTATGTTTGTCCGGTCAAATCTGCAACAGGCCTCGTTTAATTACGAACGCATTCATGCGCTGGGTTTTTGTTACGACATGATCCCCGCGATCAAACGTTTGTATCCACGCAAGGAAGATCAGATTGCGGCACTGAAGCGTCATCTGGTGTTCTTCAACACCACGCCTGCGGTGTGCGGCCCGGTTCTGGGCGTCACTGCCGCGATGGAAGAGGCGCGGGCTAACGGCGCAGAGATCGACGATGGCGCGATCAACAGTATTAAGGTCGGTCTGATGGGGCCACTGGCAGGTGTGGGCGACCCGCTGGTCTGGGGAACCCTGCGACCGGTCACTGCGGCGCTGGGGGCTTCTCTGGCCTTGTCCGGAAATATACTGGGCCCGCTGCTTTTCTTCATCCTCTTCAATGCCGCGCGTCTGGCGCTGAAATGGTATGGCCTGCAGTACGGGTTTAAGAAAGGAGTGAATATTGTCAGCGATATGGGTGGAAATGTGCTGCAAAAACTCACCGAAGGCGCTTCCATCCTGGGGCTGTTTGTCATGGGCGTGCTGGTTACCAAATGGACCCGTATCAACGTGCCCTTGGTCATTTCACACACTCCGGGGGCGGAGGGCACCACCGTCACCATGACCGTGCAAAACATTCTCGATCAGCTCTGCCCTGGCTTGCTGGCGCTGGGCCTGACCCTGCTGATGGTACGTCTGCTGAATAAGAAGATTAATCCCGTCTGGCTGATTTTTGGCCTGTTTGGTCTGGGGATTATCGGTAACGCATCAGGCTTCCTGTCCTGATCTTCCGCCCCGGTTCAGACCGGGGTTACTCACTATTATGAGGGGGTTAACTATGAAAACAACAGCTCTGCGTCTGTATGGTAAACGTGATTTACGCCTGGAAACCTTTGACCTTCCACCGATGAAGGAAGATGAAATTCTGGCAACGGTGGTCACGGACAGCCTGTGCCTCTCCTCCTGGAAAGAGGCGAATCAGGGTAAGGATCACAAGAAGGTGCCTGATGATGTTGCCACCCATCCGGTGATCATCGGCCATGAATTCTGCGGAGATATTCTTGCCGTTGGAAAAAAATGGCAGCATCAGTTTCAGGCCGGGCAACGCTATGTGATTCAGGCCAATCTGCAACTGCCGGATCGCCCTGACTGCCCCGGTTACTCTTTCCCCTGGATCGGCGGTGAAGCCACGCATATTGTCATTCCCAATGAGGTGATGGAGCAGAATTGCCTGCTGGCTTATAAGGGTGAGACCTATTTTGAAGGCTCGCTGGTTGAACCGCTTTCCTGCGTGATTGGCGCTTTTAATGCGAATTACCATCTTCAGGAGGGTAGCTATAACCACAAAATGGGGATCCGCCCACAGGGACGCACCCTGATCCTTGGCGGGACTGGTCCAATGGGATTACTGGCGACAGATTACGCCCTTCATGGTCCCGTCAATCCCGCCCTGCTGGTTGTCACCGATAACCATGACGAAAAGCTCAATTACGCGCGTCTGCACTATCCTTCCGGGCCTCAGACGAAGATTCATTACCTGAACAAACTGGAGGCCTCTGATGAAAATCTGATGGCATTGAGCGATGGTGAAGGCTATGACGATATTTTTGTGTTTGTTCCGAATGAAGCGCTGGTGACCCAGGCTTCCTCGCTGCTTGCCCCGGATGGCTGTGTCAATTTCTTTGCCGGCCCCCAGAACAGGCAGTTCAGCGCGCCCATCAATTTCTATGACGTGCATTACTCTTTCACCCACTATGTTGGCACTTCTGGTGGCAATACAGAGGATATGCTCAACGCCGTGAAGCTGATTGAGGAGAAAAAAGTTCAGGCTGCAAAGGTAGTGACGCATATTCTCGGGCTGAACGCAGCAGGTGAAGCCACCCTTGATCTTCCGGCCATCGTAGGCGGTAAAAAACTGGTTTACACCGGTAAAAATCTGCCGCTGACTTCGTTGAAAAAAATTGAAAATCCTGAACTGCGCGCCATCCTGGACCGCCATCAGGGATTATGGTCAGCCGAGGCCGAGCAATATTTGTTAAAGCATGCTGAGGCTATCGACGCCTGATGTAACCCGCTTTTAACCGGGACGCTTATAAAATCGGCCCCTGTCAGGGGGCCTGAATCATAAGTTTCCCTTATCACACTCACCCCCAACCGGAAGACATAATCATGGCCAGATGGAGGGGACTGTCATGCCATCAGGCTTTAAATCGCGAGGCAAACGATTACTCCCCCAATAATGTCCATTGCAGCCTGCCTGCCGGTCAAAAACCCTGCACTGGAATTATTTTGTGATGCACATCACACTTTAATTAAAGTGAAATGAAACAGAGTTTGACAAGTGTGAGCAATCTCTATTTCCTTAAGCCCGGATAGCGGCACACTGCCGCAGCATTCAATACGGGTGTTTTTTGCTGTGAATACAGCCACCCTTCTCCTGGCTGTCGACGACTTAACAAGACCATCGCAGTGGCTGCAGAAAATGGTCATTAAGCATGTGGTAATATAATGAAATATAAAATTCTGATGGCTGGCGCACTTGCGGCGCTCTCTTATAGTGTCTCTTCAACGGCGGCTACTGATGCACCGGAATACGTTTCCGACTGGTGGCACCAGAGCGTTAACGTGGTGGGCAGCACCCACACCCGTTTCGGACCTCAGTTCAATAATGACGTCTATCTCGAATACGAAGCCTTTGCTAAAAAAGACTGGTTCGATTTCTACGGCTACCTGGATGCCACCAACTTCTTTGGCGTGGGCAACTCCAACGCCAACGGTATTTTCGATCACGGCTCCCCGCTGTTTATGGAGATCGAACCCCGCTTCTCCATCGACAAGCTGACCAATACCGATTTGAGCTTTGGTCCGTTCAAAGAGTGGTACTTCGCGAACAACTATATCTACGATATGGGTCACAACAGTGATAACCGTCAGAACACCTGGTATATGGGTCTGGGCACCGATATCGATACGCATTCTGATATCGGACTCTCGCTGAACGTTTATGCCAAATACCAGTGGGAAAACTACGGCGCAGCCAATGAAAACAGCTGGGATGGTTACCGCTTCAAGGTGAAATACTTCGTGCCTATTACCACCCTGTGGGGCGGTAATCTGGGCTATGTTGGTTTCACTAACTTTGACTGGGGTTCCGACCTGCGTGATAAGTCTGATGCATCCCGTACCAGCAACTCTATCGCCTCCAGCCATATCCTCTCTCTGGGCTATGATCACTGGCACTACTCGGTTGTGGCGCGTTATTTCCACAACGGCGGACAGTGGGCCGATGGCCAGGAGCTGAACTTTGGTAACGGTCCGTTTGAAGTGAAATCGACCGGCTGGGGTTACTACCTGGTGGTGGGTTACAACTTCTGATGCGTTGAACGCGCTCTCTCAACGCCAGCGCCTTAAACAGCGCTGGCGTTGTTGTTTCTGCCCCTGAATCGCAGCGTCCGGGACTATATTACCCGCGCGCGCCTACCGGATTCATGATGGTATGCACTCTTTCCGGCTCGATGTTATACATCCCACCGTTGAAAGGATCGACAAGCAGCCAGCCAGGGAAGCCGCCCAGTGGAATATTCCCCAGGATGTACCAGAGGTTTGGCCTCTCTTCCAGCGGAATGGTCTGCGGCACGTAGCCTGCCCGCTCCAGCATCAGTCGGTACTTTTTCTTACCGAAATAGCTGCCATCCGATTTCAGCAGAGAAACCGTTTGCGGCGTCACGCCTTCTGCCACTGCCCGCCCTGTTTCATCCTGCACCACAAATTTGACGCCCTGAGGCCAGGTCTGAATTGAGACGTCCTGGGCTTTGTCACCCACGATTGTGGCACAGCCACTCAGTAACCACGCTGCAGTCAGCGCCAGTAAAAGCCTTGTCATAAATGTTCCTGCCAGAGTAAATATTCAGAATAGTCTAAGCGGAGTCTGCCGGGTTTTCATTAATAACGCCCGGCGAATACGGGCGTAATAAGGGAAATTTTCAGGGGGTTATCTTGAATGCCGTTTTGCGATGGCTGAGATATCTGCAGGCGTGGTCCGGCAGCAGCCTCCAATCAGTTTTGCTCCGGCAGCCTGCCAGGCGGAGAGATTGTCGGTTAGCGTGCAGCCAGAGGCATCACTGTGCCAGGTTTTGCTGGTGGCGTCGTACTGCTCGCCTGAGTTTGGGTAAACCACCAGCGGCTTGCTGGTCAGGGCGGAGAGCGCCTGAAGAGCCGCAGTGACCTGATCCAGAGCGATACAGTTAAGGCCCAGCGCCACGGCCTGAGGGCAGTTATCCAGCAGGGCCACGACTTCGCTCAGTGACGTACCGTCGCTGAGGTGCTCACTATCACGCAGCGTGAAGGAAAACCAGGCGGGGGTGTCGGGGAATTCAGCCAGCACAGCGACCAGAGCCTGAATTTCAGCAAAGGAGGGCAGCGTTTCACAGGCCAGGATATCCGCCCCGGCCTCCACCAGCGCCCGAATGCGGGGACGATGGAAATCCATCATTGCTGGTTGCGGCAGGGAGTAATCACCCCGGTATTCCGAGCCATCCGCCAGATACGCGCCGTAGGGCCCGACAGATCCTGCAATCAACAGATTAACTGCCTGCGGATTCGCTGCCTGATAATCGGCTCTGGCACGACTTGCCAGCTCCACGCTTCTGGCAATCAGTGCCAGCGACTTTGGTTCATCCAGCCCCCGTTTTGCAAATCCCTGCGGGGTAGCCTGATAGCTGGCGGTAATGGCAACCTGAGCGCCAGCGTTGAAATAGTCGTAATGCACCTGGTAAATAAGCTCAGGGTTTTCAATCAGCACTTTCGCTGACCATAAAGCATCGGTCAGATCACAGCCGCGTGCTTCCAGTTCGGTAGCCATCGCGCCATCCAGTACCAGACCTGCGGCAACCCGTTTTTCAACAGGGATATTATTCGGTAACACGCAAAGCCTCCTTAGCCTTTTCGCGCTTTTTCAGCAGCTGAGTCAGATAGAAAGCCCCGTAGCACAGCGCTACAAAGGGCAGGCCGCAGTATAACGCAATGCGTTGTTCAGGATCGAAGGCCAGCCCTACACAGGCCAGCAGACAGAGCAGGAAGCCCACAATCGGGGTGACAGGGAACCACGGAGCGCGATATTTGAGTTCCGAAAGCGGTTTACCTGCACGCAGATGTGCACGACGGAAGAAAAAGTGTGAGGCGCAGATACTCAGCCAGACAGCCACTACCGCAAAACCGGAGATGGCTGAAAGCGCCACAAATACGGTATCCGGCGCGATCACGCTGGAAAAAAGCGCCAGCAAACCACCCAGCATGCTGACCGAAATGGCCATCAACGGGATACCGCGAGGGGTCAGCCTTGCGAAACAGCGTGGCAACGTTTGCTGATTAGAGAGCGACCAGAGCATGCGGCCAGAAGCATAAAGCCCGGAGTTTGCCGCAGAAAGGATCGCCGTCAGGATCACAAAGTTGAAAATGTCGGCTGCATAGGGAATACCGATCTTTTCAAAGACCAGTACAAACGGGCTTTTGACGATCCCGGCCTGATCCATCGGGATCAGCGCCGCCAGGATCAGCACGGTGCCAATAAAGAAGATGATCAGGCGGGCTACGGTAGTCCGGATCGCCAGTGGCAGAACCTTATGCGGGTTTTCCGTTTCACCGGCGGCAATGCCAATCAGCTCAGTGCCGGAGAAAGCGAAGTTCACGGCAACCATGGTCATCAGAATAGGCAGCCCACCGTGCGGCAACCAGCCCGAAGCCGTCAGATTGTGGAAAAACGGGGCGCTGCTGCCATCTTTCAGCGGGATAAAGCCGAACATGGCTGCACCGCCCAGAATAATAAAAGCCAGGATGGTGATCACTTTGATCACAGAGAACCAGAACTCCCCCTCCGCGAAGAAGCGCGAGGAGACCACATTCAGCAGAAAGATTAGCCCGCAGAACAGTGAGCACCATAGCCAGACGGGCGAGTCCGGGAACCAGTATTGCATACAGAATCCGGCGGCTGTCAGGCTGGATCCCAGCGCCACTGTCCAGGTCAGCCAGTAGAGCCAGGCCACCGTATAGCCTGTCGCAGGGCCGAGATAGCGTGCAGCATAAACATGAAAAGCACCGGTTTCCGGCATCGCAACAGAGAGTTCCCCCAGGCTGAGCATCACCAGATAAACCACCAGCGCACCGATCAGATAGGCCAAAAGCGTGCCTGCCGCGCCAGTAGTGGAGATGATATAGCCGGTGTTGAAGAACAGGCCGGTGCCAATTACGCCGCCTAAGGAGAGCATCACCAGGTGGCGGGCTTTCATGCTGCGCTTAAATTGTTGCGTTGTGTCGGGGTTACTTTGCTGCATCACGGACTTATCCATATAGACGTCTAAACTTCCACATGGGGTCAGCGTTATACCGATTCTGGCTTCTGAAAGCAACGTTACTGAATGTGGGGGATGGGCCGGGAGGCAGGGTTTTCAGCGCTGGCGCGCGCCGAAAACTCACAGGACGGAATGATTAACCAAACATATTCACAATATAACGTTCCAGGGCAGCCCGGGAGCTGAATCCATGAGGGATGCCGTAGTGATCCTGATTCTCTCCCGCCAGATACATTGGGAACTGCACATATTCATCACAGGACTTCATCTCTGAAGCCGGGTGGGCATAGCCGTGGCTTTTCTCTTTCAGCGTAGGGTGAATAACCAGTGCGGTACGACCCATACGCGCTTCACGATTAACATAAACATAGTTATCGCCGCGGCGATAACCATAGGCTTTTGGTGTCACCGCGTCCATTTCAAATCCCGCACCTTCCAGTACGCGAGCGACCTCATCAGGGCGTAAGTACATGCTGATTCCTCTAATCGTGCCAACCCTGCAACTTTACATCAGCGTGAAGGTTGAGCGCTTTCGGAATAATCCATAAAGGCGCGGGTTCGGGGTCCGGGTCACTAAAAATCTGCGTGATGGTCTACAGTTAATAGTACATTTCATTTCTAAGGGAGATAAATATGTTTAACCGGAAAACAAAAAATGATGACATTGATATTAATCAGGACGTGTCTCAACTGGCCGATACTCTCGACGATTTGCTGAAATCTTACGGTAGCAAAACCAAAGATGAAGTGGATGGTGCCCGCTCACGCGCAGAGGCTTTACTGAAAGAGACCCGCGCTAAGCTTAACGGCAAAAACCGTGTCACTCAGGTGGCAAAGGATGCCGGTGTGCAGGTGGACTCCTATGTTCGTGATAAACCCTGGCACGGCGTGGGCATCGGTGCAGCGGTAGGTATTTTGGTTGGGGCCCTGATTGCAACGACTACAACGCCACGTAACTAATTTATCATCTTCATCCAAATCCCTGCTGTTTGCGCCGCAGGGATTTTTTTGCCCCGCCCTTTTCCCCGCATTCCCTGACTGACAAGGCTTCCAGCCGCGATTATCCGAAAAACGCACATAGGCTTGCACAATGCGTGGTTGCATTCTCACAACGCTATATCTAGTATTAATGCATCAACACAAACACAATATGTGGTTATTCACCGGCACCAGACACCAGCAAGATGCGTGCCAGATGAGACGAAAACCAGCCTATAAGGTAAATACGAATCATGCGCATTATTATTTACACAAAGAACAACTGTGTCCAGTGCAATGCAACTAAAAACGCGATGGATAAGCAGGGGATCGATTACAAGCTGGTTAACCTCGACCAGGAACCGGCCGCGATCGAGACCCTGAAATCTCTGGGCTACCGTCAGGTGCCGGTGGTGATGGCGGAAGAAGATCACTGGAGCGGTTTCCGTCCGGATAAAATATCCGCTCTCGGTCAGCTTACGGCGATGCAGGGCTGAGAGGATGTTCACACTGGTCTATTTCTCCAGCCAGTCTGAAAACACTCACCGCTTTGTTATGCGAACCGGCCTGCCCGCCCGTCGTATCCCGCTGGATATCGCGCAGCGTTTGCAGGTCGACCAGCCTTATATCCTGGTGGTACCCAGCTACGGCGGCGGCACCAGCAGGGGTGCGGTGCCTAAGCAAGTCATCCAGTTTTTGAACGATGTCAGTAACCGCCAGCTTATCCGGGGTGTTATCGCCTCAGGTAACCGCAATTTTGGCGAGGCGTACTGCCTGGCAGGCAGCATCATTGCGCAGAAATGCCAGGTGCCCTGCCTCTACCGGTTTGAATTACTGGGCACCGCCGACGACATCGCCAACGTTTATCAGGGAGTAACCCAATTTTGGCAGCGACAGAGAGTACCCTCTTAACCCCCACAGCCTGTCTGGATTATCATTCGCTGAATGCGATGCTGAATCTCTATGATGCTGAAGGCAATATTCAGTTTGAGAAAGATAAGGAAGCGACACGCCAGTACTTCCTGCAGCATGTCCTGCCCAATACGGTGAAGTTTGATTCAGTGGGTGAGCGCTTACAATATCTGGTGTCCGAAGGCTATTACGAAGCAGAGGTACTGAACGCCTATCCGTTTGCTTTTGTCACCACGCTGTTTGAGCAGGCTTATCAACGCCGCTTTCGCTTTCAGACCTTCCTGGGCGCGTGGAAGTTTTATACCAGCTACACGCTGAAAACCTTTGACGGCAAACGCTATCTTGAAGGCTTTACTGAACGTGTCTGTATGGTGGCGCTGACGCTGGCCAAAGGAGATCAGGCTTTAGCCCTGTCGCTGATGGAAGAGATGCTTTCCGGACGCTTCCAGCCTGCCACCCCCACTTTCCTCAACTGTGGGAAACAGCAACGTGGCGAGCTGGTGTCATGTTTCCTGCTGCGTATTGAAGACAATATGGAATCCATCGGCCGCTCGGTGAACTCCGCCCTTCAGCTCTCCAAGCGCGGCGGCGGCGTGGCGTTTCTGCTGTCGAATCTGCGTGAAGCCGGTGCGCCGATTAAGCGCATTGAAAACCAGTCTTCCGGGGTGATCCCGGTGATGAAAATGCTGGAAGATGCCTTTTCCTATGCCAATCAGCTCGGCGCGCGCCAGGGAGCCGGTGCCGTTTATCTGCATGCGCATCATCCGGATATCCTGCGTTTCCTGGATACCAAGCGTGAAAACGCGGATGAAAAAATTCGCATCAAAACGCTGTCGCTGGGCGTGGTCATTCCGGATATCACTTTCCAGCTGGCTAAAACCCATCAGCCCATGGCGTTGTTTTCACCCTACGATGTGGAACGCATTTACGGTCTGCCGTTTGCCGATATCAGCATCAGTGAAAAATATCATGAGATGCTGGCAGATGAGCGCATAACACGGACCTTTATTAATCCACGCGAGTTTTTCCAGACGCTGGCAGAAATCCAGTTTGAGTCTGGCTATCCCTACATCATGTTTGAAGATACGGTGAACCGCGCTAATCCGATTCAGGGACGGATCAACATGAGCAACCTCTGCTCAGAGATCCTGCAGGTCAATACCCCCACTGAATACAACGATGATCTGAGCTACAACCGGATCGGCAAGGATATCTCCTGCAATCTGGGCTCGCTGAATATTGCTCATACTATGGATTCGCCTGATTTCGCCCGCTCGGTAGAAATTGCCGTCAGAGGGCTGACAGCGGTATCCGATCAGAGTCATATCCACTCTGTTCCTTCCATTGAGAGAGGCAATGCTCAGTCACACGCTATCGGCCTGGGGCAGATGAACCTGCATGGCTATCTGGCGCGCGAAGGCATTCATTATGGTTCTGAGGCGGCCCTGGATTTCACCAACCTCTATTTCTATGCCATCACCTATCATGCATTGCGCACATCGAACCTGATTGCGCAGGAGCGTGGAGAACGTTTTGCCGGTTTTGAAGCGTCGCGTTATGCCACCGGCGAGTATTTTACCCAATATGTGGAGCAAAACTGGCAGCCCCGCACGGCTGAAGTGGCTGCGCTGTTTGCAGGCGCCGGTATTGCGTTACCCGATCGGCAGGCCTGGAAAGATCTGCGCGATGCGGTGATGAAGCACGGGATTTATAATCAGAATTTGCAGGCGATCCCCCCAACCGGCTCCATCTCCTACATCAACCATGCGACATCCAGTATTCACCCTATCGTTTCCCGGATTGAGATCCGCAAAGAGGGGAAAACGGGCCGCGTCTATTACCCTGCGCCGTTTATGAATAACGTGAATCAGGAGTTCTACCGCGACGCCTATGATATCGGGCCGGAAGCGATCATCAATACCTATGCCGAAGCCACGCGCCATGTCGATCAGGGGCTTTCTCTGACGCTGTTCTTCCGCGATACCGCCACCACTCGCGATATCAATAAGGCGCAGATTTATGCCTGGAAGAAAGGGATCAAAACCCTCTATTACATTCGCCTGCGCCAGATGGCCCTTCTGGGCACTGAAGTGGAAGGCTGCGTTTCCTGCTCGCTGTAAGCTCACAACGCGGGGCGGAAATTACGCCCCCGGATAAAGAAAATGATGAAACTAAAACGTGTGCACGCTATTAACTGGAACCAGATTGAAGATGATAAAGATCTGGAAGTCTGGAACCGCCTTACAGCCAATTTCTGGCTGCCGGAGAAGATTCCCCTCTCTAATGATATCCCCGCGTGGAACAGCCTGAATGCTGAAGAACAACGTCTGACAATCCGTGTTTTCACCGGGCTGACCCTGCTTGATACCATTCAGAACAGTGTTGGAGCGCCCGCGCTGATGGCGGATGCCGTCACGCCCCATGAAGAAGCGGTAATGTCTAATATCAGCTTTATGGAAGCTGTTCATGCCCGCTCCTACAGCTCTATATTCTCCACGCTTTGTCATACCACGGATGTGGATGCGGCCTATGCCTGGAGCGAAGATAATCAGCCGTTACAGCGTAAAGCAGAGATTATCCTTGAGCACTATCATCATGACGATCCGCTGAAAAAGAAAATCGCCAGCGTGTTCCTGGAATCTTTCCTTTTCTATTCCGGCTTTTATCTGCCGATGTACTGGTCCAGCCGTGGCAAGCTGACCAATACCGCCGATTTAATCCGTCTGATCATCAAAGATGAGGCGGTACATGGCTATTACATTGGCTACAAATACCAGAAGGCGCTGGAAAAAGAGAGCCAGGCTCGCAGGGAGGAACTTCAGCAGTTTGCAGTGGAGCTGTTACTGGCGCTTTACGAGAATGAACTGGCCTACACGGCGGCCCTGTATGATGAGGTGGGCTGGGGCGAAGAAGTGACGAAGTTCCTTCACTATAACGCCAACAAAGCGCTGATGAACCTGGGGTATGACGCGCTGTTTCCGGCAGAACTCACTGACGTCAATCCGGCGATCCTCTCCGCGTTATCCCCCAACGCGGATGAAAACCACGATTTCTTTTCCGGCTCTGGCTCTTCGTATGTAATGGGGAAAGCGGTCGATACCGAAGACGAAGACTGGAATTTTTGACCGCTTTTCTGGTGGCTGCTGACGGCAGCCACCTTTCATGCAAGGCCCCGCCAATATTTTTTTATTAATCAGTCGTTCAATAAAAAATATCTGGCCTTTTTCTGACAGTTTATTGTGCCTTATTTTGGCTAAAACCTCCCTTCCTGAAGCAATAATTCAGCGCTTTTCTGACTAATTCCGGGCGAAATATTCATTTTTTTTCACAGGGTGAAATTCCCTGCAATCCCTTACCCTCACTGGAATTTCCGGAGATCCCTGTCTCAGGTGTAATTTTCTCAAGGCGCCCCAAGGGTTGTCTCAGTCAGGTAAATGTGCGAGGGTATGTGCCGCTAATATTTAATCTGGGTAAAGAAGAATAATAAAAAATAACCACTAATAAGGAAGACAATAATTGCATGGCAATTAAACTTGAAGTGAAGAACTTATATAAAGTATTTGGGGAAAATCCCGATCGTGCTTTTAAGCATATCGAGAAAGGGATCGGTAAAGAGGCGCTGCTCGAGAAAACAGGACTCTCTCTCGGGGTGAAAGATGCCAGTCTGGCCATTGAAGAAGGCGAGATATTTGTGATCATGGGGTTGTCCGGCTCAGGAAAATCCACCATGGTTCGCCTTCTCAATCGTCTGATAGAACCTACTCGTGGTCAGGTTATTATTGATGGCGTTGATATAGCCAAAATATCTGACAGCGAACTGCGTGAAGTCCGCAGAAATAAAATCAGCATGGTGTTCCAGTCCTTCGCATTAATGCCGCATATGACGGTATTAAATAATGCCGCTTTCGGCATGGAATTAGCGGGAATTCCACTACAGGAACGTCAGGAAAAAGCGCTGGATGCGCTGCGCCAGGTTGGCCTCGATAATTATGCCCACGCTTATCCGGATGAATTATCTGGCGGGATGCGTCAGCGCGTTGGATTAGCCCGCGCACTGGCCATTAATCCGGACATATTATTGATGGATGAAGCATTCTCAGCACTTGATCCTTTAATTCGTACCGAAATGCAGGACGAACTGGTTAAGCTGCAATCCCGTCATCAGCGCACCATCGTATTTATTTCCCACGATCTGGATGAAGCCATGCGTATCGGCGATCGCATTGCCATCATGCAGGGCGGTGAAGTTATTCAGGTGGGTACGCCAGATGAGATCCTGAATAATCCGGCCAATGATTATGTGCGCACCTTCTTCCGGGGCGTGGATATCAGCCACGTATTCAGCGCGAAAGATATTGCCCGCCGTGGTGCCGGTTCACTGATGCGTAAAGCACCAGGTTTTGGCCCGCGCTCTGCACTGAAGCTGCTGCAGGATGATGACCGCGAATATGGCTACATTCTGGAGAAACAACGGTTTATTGGGGTGGTATCCACTGACTCACTGAAGGCTGCTTTGGCTTCCGGTGAAGGTCTTGATGGTGCTCTTCTCTCTTCTCCTGTCGCCATGCCTGGCGATACCTCGCTGAACGATTTGTTGTCTCACGTTGCGCAGGCACCTTGTGCCGTGCCGGTTATCGGTGAAGACAATCAGTACATCGGGATTATTTCCAAAGGCACGTTATTACAGGCATTAGACCGCGAGGGGGCTACCAGTGAGTGAACAGACAACCGCAACCGATCCATGGGCGGCCTCAAGCCAGTCCACCAGTGCACCTGCAACAGACAGTGCGCAGTCAGCAACCACTACGCCAGCAGCCGGAAGCAGCGATCCCTGGTCAACTTCCGCTGCCCCGGCTGACGGCGGCACCTCTGCTGCGCCAGCGGATGCTGCGCCTGCGAGCGGTGGTGATGCATGGGGTTCTCCTGCGGGTGGCCATGATGCCGCAGCGGCCAGCGGCAGCGACTGGTTAAACAGCGCGCCAGCACCGCAGGCAGAGCACTTCTCCATTCTGGACCCGTTCCATAAAACGCTGATCCCACTGGACAGCTGGGTGACTACCGGTATCGACTGGATCGTCTCTCACTTCAGGCCGCTGTTCCAGGGCATTCGCGTGCCGGTGGATTACATCCTCAGCGCTTTCCAGCAGTTACTGTTGGGGATGCCTGCGCCGGTAGCGATCCTGGTGTTTGCGCTGATTGCCTGGCAGATGTCCAGCCTGAGCATGGGAGTCGCCACGCTGGTCTCGCTGATTATCATCGGTGCCATCGGTGCCTGGTCACAGGCGATGGTTACGCTGGCTCTGGTACTGACGGCCCTGCTGTTCTGTATCCTGATAGGCCTGCCGCTAGGCATCTGGCTGGCAAGATCCCAACGCGCCGCCAAAATTATCCGTCCGCTGCTGGATGCAATGCAGACCACGCCAGCCTTCGTCTATCTGGTTCCTATCGTGATGCTGTTTGGTATCGGTAACGTGCCGGGCGTGGTGGTGACAATTATCTTTGCCCTGCCACCGATTGTCCGCCTGACCATTCTGGGCATTAAGCAGGTTCCCGCAGATCTTATCGAAGCCGGTGAGTCCTTCGGTGCCAGCCCGCGCCAGATGCTGTTCAAAGTTCAGTTACCGCTGGCGATGCCGACCATTATGGCCGGTGTAAACCAGACACTGATGCTGGCGCTGTCGATGGTGGTTATCGCCTCGATGATTGCCGTGGGCGGTCTGGGCCAGATGGTACTGCGCGGGATTGGCCGCCTGGATATGGGCCTGGCGACCGTGGGGGGAGTGGGGATTGTCATCCTTGCCATCATCCTGGATCGTCTGACGCAGTCACTGGGCCGTGACAGCCGCAGCCGTGGTAACCGTCACTGGTACGCCACCGGCCCTCTGGGCCTGTTTACCCGTCCGTTTATCAAGTAACACCTTTCTGCGGCTGGGGCGTGTTGAGCGCTGCCAGCCGCCAAAATAAGATAATCAAAAAGAGGATATTCCATGCGTAAGACAGCATTGTTAGCCGCTGCATTCACTACACTGGCCATCACTCAGGTTTCCGCTGCCGATTTGCCGGGTAAAGGCATCACCGTTAAGCCGGTTCAGAGCACCATTACCGAAGAAACTTTCCAGACCCTGCTGGTCAGCCGCGCGCTGGAAAAACTGGGTTATACCGTTGAAGACCCAAGCGAAGTCGATTACAACGTGGCTTATACCTCAATCGCTTCTGGTGACGGCACGTTTGTCGCGGCTAACTGGAAGCCTCTGCACGATGACATGTACAACGCGGCCGGTGGCGACAAGAAGTTTTACCGCGAAGGAACCTATGTTCAGGGCGCGGCTCAGGGTTACCTGATCGACAAAAAAACGGCTGAGAAATATCACATCACCCGTATCGACCAGCTGAAAGATCCCAAGCTGGCGAAGCTGTTCGACACCAACGATGACGGTAAAGCTGACATGACGGGCTGTACGCCAGGCTGGGGCTGTGAAGCGGTGATCAACCACCAGCTGAAAGCGTTCGACCTGAGTAAAACAGTTGAGCATAACCAGGGTAACTACTCGGCAATGATTGCCGATACCATCACCCGCTTTAAAGAAGGCAAACCGATCCTCTATTACACCTGGACCCCTTACTGGGTGAGTGATGTGCTGGTTCCGGGCCGTGATGTGGTCTGGCTGCAGGTGCCGTTCACTTCTATGCCTGGCGCACAGAAGGATGTCGAAACCAAACTGCCTAACGGCGCGAACTATGGTTTCCCGGTGAACACCATGCATATCGTGGCTAACAAAGCCTGGGCTGAGAAAAACCCGGCAGCCGCTAAACTGTTCTCAGAGATGAAACTGCCGATTGCGGATATCAATGCCCAGAACTCCCGTATGCATGATGGTCAGTCTTCAGAAGCCGATATCAACGCTCACGTTGATGGCTGGATCAAAGCCCACCAGGCTCAGTTTGATGGCTGGGTAAAAGATGCCATGGCCGCCGCTAAATAATTGACGGTTTGAGGCTAACGAACCTGAAGCGATGGGAGCAAATGCCTTGAACAAAGCATCACGGGCCATGGACGGCCCGTGCTGAGCTGCCACGGATAGCGCTTTTCGCTTCTTTGTGAGAGGCATATGCTCCCTGAGCCTGCACTTAGTCAATAACTTTAAAGGATGGCGCTGGCGTCATCCTTTTTTTGTCTGCCTTTGTCAGGCAATTAAATAGTGAGTGAGATAATCATTCAGGTTACCCTCTGTTAAACAAACAGATAACTTTACTGAGCGCGATGAAATCCCCGCAAGCTGGCCTCACTCCTTTCCTGGTTGCCCTGATGTCCGTGGCAACGGGCCTTTCTGTAGCCTGTAACTATTACGTACAGCCGCTGCTGGAAACGGTCGCCCGCACCTTCCATCTCTCGGTCAATCAGGCCGGTTTTATCGTTACGACGGCCCAACTTGGCTATGCCGCCGGACTGCTGTTACTGGTGCCATTAGGCGACATGCTTGAGCGCCGTGGCCTGATCGTCATCATGAGCCTGCTGGCAGCGGGTGGCATGGTCATCACGGCCCTCTCGCCCACCCTTCCGGTCATGCTGCTCGGCACGGTGTTAACCGGCCTGTTCTCGGTGGTGGCGCAAATTCTGGTGCCGCTGGCTGCCACGCTTGCAGCCCCGGAAAAACGCGGCAAAGTGGTGGGGACCGTGATGAGCGGTCTGCTGCTTGGGATCCTGTTAGCCCGTACCGTTGCTGGCGGTCTGGCGCAACTGGGTGGCTGGCGAACCGTTTACTGGGTTGCCAGCGTGCTGATGGTACTAATGGCTGTCGCGCTGTGGCGGTTGCTACCGCGCTATAAGCAATCAGTTTCGCTGAACTATGGCCAGCTTCTTAAATCCATTTTCAGCCTCTATGCCACCACGCCGGTGCTCAGAACGCGGGCAATCACTGGCTGCCTCGCTTTTGCTAATTTCAGCGTGCTCTGGACATCAATGGCCTTTTTACTGGCCTCGCCGCCTTACGGTTATTCTGAAGGCACCATCGGTCTGCTGGGTCTGGTGGGTGCTGCCGGTGCGCTGGCTGCCCGACAGGCGGGTTCGCTGGCCGATAAAGGAAAAGCACGGCTTACCACTACCGCCGGTTTACTGATCATGCTGGTCTCCTGGGGCATCACCGCAATGGGGAGCCATTCGCTGATTGCACTGATCGTCGGTATCCTTCTGCTGGATCTGGCGGTTCAGGGCGTTCACATTACAAATCAGAGCGTTATCTATCGCAGCCTGCCTGAAGCCCGTAACCGACTCACCTCAGGTTATATGACCAGTTACTTTATTGGTGGCGCTTTAGGTTCACTACTCTCCGCAACGGCTTATCAACACGCTGGCTGGCATGGCGTGTGTATTGCCGGGGCTATCTTAACTTTACTTAATCTGTTGAACTGGTGGCGGGGCGCGCGCAATGAGTTGTCTGTTCCTTAGCCTGCAAATAGTAAATTAAGGACATTTCAGCGCCACTGGCCTGTTAAGCGTTTACACAGTCTGGTATGGTAAGCCTGTACTTATTCAGGTTGGTTATTTTTTCGCATGAAACTATTAAGTAACAGGCAGGAACGGGTTCAGAATGACTGAGCACTCAAACGAAGAGATCGCCTCCAACCAACGGCAGGCAACCTGGGGCGAAGGCCTGGTTGACAGTCTGCCGATTGTCATAGGTTATCTGCCTGTTGCTTTCGCTTTTGGCCTGAATGCAACCAGGCTCGGCTTTACCCCTCTGGAAGCGATCTTCTTTTCCTGCGTGATTTATGCCGGAGCCAGCCAGTTTGTCATCACGGCTTTACTCAGCGCTGGTGCCTCACTCTGGGTGGCCGCACTGACCGTAATGGCTATGGATGTGCGCCATGTTCTCTATGGCCCATCACTGCGCCAACGCTGCCTGCAGGCTTTAAACCCGCGTAAAACCCCTTTCTGGGCTTTCGGACTCACTGATGAAGTCTTCGCTGCCGCCACCGCAAAGCTCAATCGCGATCGGCGAAGCTGGAGTGAAAACTGGATGCTGGGTATCGCTGCCAGCTCCTGGCTCTCGTGGGTCATTGGAACCGCGGCAGGCGCCTGGTCCGGCAATGGCCTGCTGGAGAATTATCCGGCAGTGGAAGCAGCGCTGACCTTTATGTTGCCTGCCCTGTTCCTGAGTTTTTTGCTCGCTTCCTGTCAGCGCCGTCAAAGTTACACCGTTGTTGCTGCGCTGGCGGGCGCGCTGCTCGGGCTCACCTTATTCTCGATCCCTGTGGCTATTCTGGCAGGTATCGCTGCAGGTTGCCTGGCTGCCCTTATCCCGCCACCAAAACAGAAGCAGCCACAATGAACACGCAAGTCTTGTTACTGGGTGTGCTGGTAGGGGGCGTTAACTTTTTGTTTCGCTATCTGCCATTACGATTGCACGCCAATAAAGCTATCCCGCCGGTTAAGCGGGGTATTACCGGTCTGTTGCTGGACAGCATCGGCCTCGCCTCCATCTGCGCACTGCTGGTGGTGTCGAGCGTACCGGAGATTCTTCAGCATCATGAACGACTTTGGCCTACCCTTATGGGCTTTGGCTTATTAGGTATTACCTTTTATAAAACCAGCAGCATCATTCTTTCAACGCTGCTGAGCGCCCTGGGTTATGGAGTGACCTGGAAATTACTGATGGTGTCCGCCGGAGTGTGATTTGACCCTGCCGGCAGGGATGACCTTTTTACTTATCACCATCGTTACGATACCAGTTGCAACTTAAGAGGTTCCCAGATGGAAAGTTCGTTTACCCCCATTGAACAGATGCTAAATTTCCGTGCTAACCGCCAGAAGGATTTCCCTTTGCAGGAAATCATGCTGACACGTCTGTGCATGCATATGCAGAGCAAGCTGCTGGAAAATCGCAACAAAATGCTCAAGGCTCAGGGGATTAACGAGACGTTATTCATGGCATTGATCACGCTTGATGCTCAGGAAAATCACAGCATTCAGCCTTCTGAACTTAGCGCTGCGCTGGGTTCATCCCGTACCAACGCTACCCGCATCGCCGATGAGCTGGAAAAACGTGGCTGGATTGAACGCCGCGAAAGCGATCACGACCGCCGCTGCCTGCATCTGCATCTGACAGATAAAGGTCATGAGTTTCTGCGCCAGCTGCTCCCACCTCAGCATCAGTGCCTGCAACTGCTGTGGTCTGCACTGAGCGCATCTGAAAAAAGTCAGCTGGAAGGCATTACACGTAAGTTACTGACTCGTCTGGATCAAATGGACGAAGAGGAAGTGGTTACTGCACTTTCACGCTGACCTTTTGAGCAATAGCATATTGTGCGACAACCTGCCTGCCAGTAACCGCTATTTTAGTCCGCAAATTTTGACTTATGCCAGCGCTAACCCGCTGGCATTTTAGACTCCGGGCCTGGCTATTTCAGTCATGCCCGGTTGGCATGGATAAGTGGAGAAATCATGAGTGCAAATGCGGAGATCCAAAACCCGCAACCGCCAGCTAATAAAAAGAAAAAACGTAAAACAGCGTTAATTTTTCTGGCTGTGCTGTTCATTCTTATCGGGATTGCGTATCTGGTGTACTGGTTTATGGTGCTGCGCCACTATCAGGAAACCGACGATGCTTACGTGGCAGGAAACCAGGCGCAGGTCATGGCGCAGGTCTCTGGCAGCGTCAATAAGGTGTGGTTCGACGACACTGATTTTGTCAAAAAAGGCGATGTGCTGGTAACGCTGGATAAAACAGACGCAGAACAGGCGTTTGAAAAGGCGCAAACGGCACTTGCCACCACCGTTCGTCAGACCCATCAGCTGATCATCAATGGCCGGCAATATCAGGCCACGATTGATCTGCAAAAAACAGCGCTTGAACAGGCTCAGTCCGATCTCAAACGCCGTGAGCCTTTGGGCGCCGCTAATTTGATTGGCCGTGAAGATTTGCAACACGCACGTGATGCTGTCGCGACCGCAAAAGCCCAACTGGATGTCGCTCTGCAACAATACAACGCTAACCAGGCGATGGTCCTCAATACCTCGCTGGAAAACCAGCCTGCGGTAAAACAAAGCGCGGCTGAACTGCGTGATGCCTGGCTTGCGCTTCAGCGTACCGAAGTGGTCAGCCCTGTAGACGGGTTTGTCTCCCGCCGCAGCGTGCAGGTGGGTTCGCAAATCACCTCCACTACCCCGCTGCTGGCCATCGTCCCCTCGACTAATCTGTGGGTTGATGCCAACTTCAAAGAGACACAGCTTGCCGGCGTGCGCATTGGCCAGCCAGCAACGGTGACCAGTGACATCTACGGTGACGACGTGGTTTATCACGGCAAAGTCGTCGGGCTGGATATGGGCACCGGCAGCGCGTTTTCTCTGCTTCCGGCTCAGAATGCCACGGGCAACTGGATCAAAGTCGTACAGCGCCTGCCGGTGCGTATTGAACTGGATCCGCAGGAAGTGGCTAAGCATCCGCTGCGTATCGGCCTCTCAACGCTGGTAAGTATTGACACGGACAACACCGATGGCGGCGTCCTGGCTACCAGCGTCCGTTCTGCTCCGGCTTATGAAACCGATGCGCTGGCGCTGGATTTAGCCCCGGCTAACCAGATGATCGCCGAAATCATCCGCGCCAATGCAGGCTGATAACGCGGGAGGCTGTTATGGCACAAAAACCGCTTGAGGGTACCCAGCTTGTTCTGATGACCATCGCGCTGTCGCTGGCCACGTTTATGCAGGTGCTGGACTCCACCATCGCTAACGTGGCTATTCCGACTATCGCCGGGAATCTTGGGGCTTCAAACTCCCAGGGCACCTGGGTTATCACCTCATTTGGGGTGGCTAACGCCATTTCAATCCCGATAACCGGCTGGCTGGCTAAGCGCGTAGGCGAAGTTAAGCTGTTCCTGTGGTCCACGGCGGCGTTTGCCGTGGCCTCATGGCTGTGCGGCATGTCCGACAGCCTGACTATGCTGATCTTCTTCCGCGTGGTTCAGGGTGTGGTGGCAGGCCCGCTTATTCCGCTCTCGCAAAGCTTACTGCTCAACAATTACCCACCAGCCAAGCGAAGTGTCGCCCTGTCGTTATGGGCGATGACGGTGATCGTTGCGCCGATCTGTGGGCCCATCCTTGGCGGCTGGATCAGTGATAATTATCACTGGGGCTGGATCTTCTTCATCAACGTGCCGATTGGCGTTGTGGTCGTGATGCTGACGCTTCAGACGCTGCGTAACAGGGAAACGCCTACCGTAATCAGACCGATTGACACTGTCGGACTGGTACTGCTGGTGGTCGGGATAGGTTGTCTGCAGGTAATGCTGGATCGGGGTAAAGAGCTGGACTGGTTCAGTTCGCCTGAAATTGTGGTGTTGATGGTGGTGGCCGTCATCTCGCTCCTTGTACTGCTGGTGTGGGAGTTAACGGACGACCATCCGATAGTGGATCTGTCGCTGTTTAAATCGCGAAACTTCACCATCGGCTGCCTGTCGATAAGCCTGGCCTATATGCTCTACTTTGGCTCAATAGTCCTGCTGCCGCAGTTGCTGCAGGAGGTCTATGGCTATACCGCCACCTGGGCCGGGCTGGCTTCCGCACCGGTAGGAATATTACCGGTGATCCTGTCGCCCATTATCGGCCGGTTTGCCCATAAGCTGGATATGCGAAAGCTGGTGACCTTCAGCTTTATCATGTACGCCGTCTGCTTCTACTGGCGAGCCTACACGTTTGAGCCGGGGATGGATTTTGGGGCTTCTGCCTGGCCGCAGTTTATCCAGGGGTTTGCGGTGGCCTGCTTCTTTATGCCACTCACCACTATCACCCTGTCTGGTCTGCCACCGGAACGTATGGCGGCCGCGTCCAGCCTGTCGAACTTTACGCGAACGCTGGCCGGTTCAATCGGCACATCGATCACCACCACTATGTGGACAAACAGGGAATCGATGCACCACAGCTACCTTAGCGAGTCAGTGAACGCTTACAATGTTAACTCGCAGGAGATGTACAACAAGCTGGAACAGATGGGCATGACGCATGACCAGGCCTCCTCATGGATAGCTCAGCAGATCACTAATCAGGGGCTGATTATCTCCGCCAATGAGATCTTCTGGGCATCCGCTGGGGTGTTCCTGTTCCTGCTGGTGTTGATCTGGTTTGCCCGCCCTCCGTTTGGGGCTGGCGGCGGTGGCGGCGGTGCGCACTGACCGGTTTTAGCCAAAAAAAACGGGCCTCTGAGAGGCCCGTTTTTTATATCAGCAACAGATTACGCGTTCTGACGCCACCACTCTGCAAGCAGAATGCCGGTGGCAACCGAAACGTTGAGGCTTTCAACATTGCCGGTACCGCCGATGGAAACGCTCAGATCGCCCTGTTGCCAGGTGCTGTCTGACAAACCATCGCGTTCCTGTCCCAGAACCAGAACCGTTTTGGCCGGCAATTCTGCCTGCGCCAGAGGGGTTCCTTTGTGGCTTGAGGTCGTCACGATGGTGTAGCCCGCTTTACGGAAAGCGTTCAGGCCGGCTGCAAAACTTTCGCCGCTGATCGCCTGAACATGCTCTGCTCCGCCTTCTGCCGTGCGCACTGCGGCACCGGACTCCAGCAAAGAAGCATCATCCACCAGCAACCCTTTCGCACCAAAATGCGCACAGCTGCGCATCATGCCGCCCAGGTTGTGTGGGTTACCAATCTGTTCCAGCGCTACCACGCAATCTTTCTCGCCCGCGTTGGCAAGCCATTCGGTGACCGGCATTCCCACACGCTTTTTGATCAGGAAGCAGACGCCGCCATGATGCTCAGTGCCAGACGCTTTGATCAGTTCGTCTTCATCGACCACATGATAAGCTTTACGGTTAGCGGCCATCCATTTCAGCGCCTCGCGGAAACGCGGGGTAACTTCCTGAATGAACCATGCACGCACGATGCAATCCGGACGGCTCTGGAACAGCGCCTGGCAGGCGTTTTCGCCATACACACGCGTCTCTTCATTACGCTGACGACGGATCTGCTCCGGGTCGATATAGCTTTTACCGCTGATGCCGCCGTGATCCGGTTTGCTCTCATCGGTTGCAGATGGCGCGCGTGAAACCGTACGCCATGGCGATTCACCTGGTGCTACGTCGCGATCGCGCCCGCCACGTGGCTTGCTGTCACCGTCACGTCCACGCGGCCTGTTGTCGGCATCGCGTCCACGCGGTTTGCTGTCACCATCGCGTGATGGACGACGGCTGTCGGGACGAGGCCCACCTTTACCAGTGCGCGGATTTTGTCCGCCTTTGTTACTCTCTTCTTCACCACGGACATACATCACTTTGACTTTTCCGCTTTTACCTTTAAATTCGTCGTTCATTTTCCCTCCACCCGGCTGAGCGCGAAGCGCGCAGAGTACCTGATGTGGCGGCGCTTAGCTATTAACTTCCACTAAAACCGCGTTAAGCATGTTATCCGGGTAGCCGGTAGTTTTACCCGGTATAAAAATGCTGCAAGTTACAGCCTATTATACCCATTGAATAAATCATTTTGTTGCCCGGGTGAAGGGCACGCATAATTATTCGCAGTTTTACTCAGGAATGCGGTAAGTAAACACTTACCCTCAATCATGACCGAGGTGAATCAATGAATACGGTTTGTGCTTCATGCCAGGCGACCAACCGCCTTCCGCCAGAACGTATCACTGACGGCGCAAAATGCGGCCGTTGCGGCACCGGATTGTTTAGCGGTGAAGTGATCAATGCCACTGCTGAAACGCTGGATAAATATCTGCAGGATGACCTTCCCGTAGTCATCGACTTCTGGGCGCCCTGGTGTGGTCCGTGCGTCAACTTTGCCCCGGTTTATGAAAACGTGGCTGAAGAACGCAGTGATAAAGTGCGCTTCATTAAGGTAAACACAGAAGCTGAACCTGAGCTCAGCGCGCGTTTTCGCATCCGCAGTATTCCAACCATTATGGTGTTTAAGCAGGGCAAGATGGTCGATATGCTTAGCGGTGCTATGCCCAAAGCCCCCTTCAATGAGTGGCTGGACGAAAATATCTGATCCCCGCAGGGGCAGGCTCATCTGCCCCCTACTTCTGTGGAGCCGTTTCCGTTAGACTGGCATTTTTCCCAGACCATTACTCATGACTGAAAACGCTGTCCTGCGCCTGCGCGCCGAACGTCTTGCCCGTGCCACACGCCCTTTCCTGGCCAGAGGCAACCGTATTTCCCGCTGTCAGCGCTGCCTGCTTCCCGGCAAAAACTGTTTGTGCGCGACACTGCAACCGCAGCAGGCCCGCAGCCGTTTCTGTCTGGTAATGTTTGACACCGAGCCGATGAAGCCCAGCAACACGGGCCGACTGATTGCCGATATTCTGCCGGATACCCAGGCCTTTGGCTGGTCGCGGACGGAACCCGACCCGGCATTACTGGCCGCCGTGCAAAATCCGGCATTGCAGCCTGTGGTGGTTTTTCCCGAATCTTATGCCGATCCGGGTCGTCCGGTGATCAATGTGCCGCCCCAAAGCGGCAAACCCCCTTTGTTTATCATGCTTGATGGCACCTGGACTGAAGCACGTAAAATGTTTCGTAAAAGTCCCTGGCTGGATCAGCTCCCCGTAATGTCACTGACCCTGACCAGGCCGTCGAACTATCAGCTGCGGGAAGTACACGCAGAGGGCCAGCACTGTACGGCAGAAGTGGCTGCTGAATTGCTTTTACAGGCCGGTGATACCGCGGCAGGTGAGGCTTTGTTCCGGCATTTCGATCTCTTCCGTCACCGCTATCTGGCTGGTAAACCGCACCATCCAGTTCACCAAAATGCGGCACCGTTCGAAGAACTTCTTCCCTGAGCGCGTATTCTTAAGACCCCAGGTGTTCTGCAAATTATTCAGAACGCGTTAGAATCAGGATGAATCTTTCGAAGGGAGTGGAAATGAGCCAGCGCGGATTAGAAGCCCTGTTACGCCCAAAATCGATCGCGGTTATTGGTGCCTCCTCGCGGCCGGAACGCGCGGGCTATCTGATGATGCGCAACCTGCTTGCGGGCGGATTCAACGGCCCGGTCCTGCCGGTGAACCCGAAGTATAAAGCCGTTTGCGGCGTACTGACCTGGCCGGATAT
The DNA here is from genome assembly GCF_036865545.1 of Erwinia sp. E_sp_B01_1. Classification (NCBI taxonomy): domain Bacteria; kingdom Pseudomonadati; phylum Pseudomonadota; class Gammaproteobacteria; order Enterobacterales; family Erwiniaceae; genus Erwinia; species Erwinia sp. E_sp_B01_1. Next base: position 3,735,603 of record NZ_CP142208.1, read on the forward strand.
CGCCAGCCTGCCCCTCTCCCCGGACCTCGCTATTCTCTGCACCCATGCCAGCCGCAACCCCGAACTTCTGCGCGCATTGGGCGAACGAGGCTGTAAAGCCTGCATCATTCTCTCTTCACCGGCCAGCCAGGCCGATGAACTTAAACAGTGTGCGAGCGAGTGGCAGATCCGTCTGCTCGGCCCTAACAGCCTTGGGCTGCTTGCCCCGTGGCAGGGGCTGAACGCCAGCTTTTCACCGGTGCCGATTCAGCAGGGCAAGCTGGCCTTTATCTCCCAGTCCGCGGCGGTCTCTAATACTATTCTGGACTGGGCACAACAAAGACAGCTTGGATTCTCGTGGTTTATCGCCCTGGGCGACAGTCTGGATATTGATGCTGACGATCTGCTGGATTTTCTGGCCAGGGATGGCAAGACCAGCGCCATCCTTCTTTATCTGGAACATCTGAGTGATGCCCGCCGGTTTGTCTCGGCGGCGCGAAGTGCTTCACGAAATAAGCCCATTCTGGTGATCAAAAGTGGCCGCAGTCAGCAGGCACAACAATTACTGAAAACCCATGCGGGGCTGGATGCTGCCTGGGATGCCGCTATCCAGCGAGCCGGTCTGCTGCGAGTGCAGGATACACACGAGTTATTTTCCGCCGTAGAGACACTAAGCCATATGCGCCCACTACGTGGGGAAAGGTTAATGATAGTCAGCAACGGTGCCGCCCCGGCAGCGCTGGCACTGGATGCGCTGGAAGCCAGGAATGGCAAGCTTGCGAAAGTAAGTGAGGGGTTACTTACTGACCTGCAAAGCCTGCTGCCGGAAGAGAGTGTTGCAGGGAATCCGCTGGATTTAAAAGATGATGCCACGCCTGAGCGTTATCTGCAGGTCGTCTCGCGCCTGATGGACAGTACGGATATTGATGCATTAATGATTATCCATGCGCCCAGTGCCGTTGCGCCTGCAACCCTGACCGCACAACGCCTGATTGAGACGATCTTAAAACATCCGCGAGCCAGACAGCTCTCGCTGCTGACAAACTGGTGTGGAGAGTTTTCATCTGCTGATGCCCGACGACTGTTCAGTGAGGCTGGCATCCCTACTTACCGGACGCCTGAGGGAACGGTAACCGCCTTTATGCATATGGTGGAATATCGGCGAAATCAAAAGCAGCTGCGCGAAACCCCGGCGCTGCCGCCAAATTTATCGGCAAATACCGGCGAGGCGCATGACCTTATTCGCCAGGCGCTGGATGAGGGCGCCACCAGTCTGGACACCCATGAAGTTCAGGCTATTTTGCGTGCTTACGAGCTCAACACCCTACCCACCTGGATCGCCAGCGACAGTGCAGAGGCCGTGCATATCGCCGGTCAGATTGGCTATCCTGTCGCCCTGAAATTACGCTCTCCCGATATTCCCCATAAATCTGAAGTTCAGGGGGTGATGCTCTACCTCCGCACGGCCAGTGAGGTCCAGCAGGCGGCTGAAGCCATTTTCGATCGGGTAAAATCAGCCTGGCCGCAGGCGCGGATTCATGGCCTGCTGGTTCAGAGCATGGCTAACCGGGCCGGCGCACAGGAATTACGCATTGTGGTAGAGCAGGATCCGGTCTTTGGCCCGATGATTATGCTGGGGGAAGGCGGCATCGAATGGCAGGCGGATAAACAGGCGGTGGTCGCCCTGCCTCCACTGAATATGACCCTGGCCCGCTATCTGGTGATCCAGGCCATAAAGAGTGGAAAAATTCGCAGCCGCAGTGCCCTTCAGCCTCTGGATATCGCCGGCGTCAGCGAAGTGCTGGTCAAGGTATCGAACCTGATAGTAGATTGTCCGGAGATTGTCAGGCTGGACGTTCACCCATTGCTGGCAGCAGGCAATGAATTTTCGCTGCTGGATGTCACCCTGCAACTGGCAGATTTTGTGGGCGACCCTGAAGCACGGCTTGCTATCCGTCCCTATCCTCACGCATTAGAAGAACATGTGGCGCTCAAAAATAACGAGAGTTGCCTGTTCCGTCCTATCCTGCCTGAAGATGAGCCGTTATTAAGGCAATTTATTGAGCAGGTGACTAAAGAGGATCTTTACTATCGCTATTTCAGTGAGATCAATGAGTTCACTCACGATGATTTGGCTAACATGACGCAAATCGACTACGATCGAGAGATGGCGATAGTTGCTGTGCGTAAGCATAACGGACGCGACGAGATTATTGGCGTAACGCGGGCTATTTCAGATGCCGACAACATCGACGCGGAGTTTTCCGTGCTGGTACGTTCCGATCTCAAAGGGCTGGGCCTGGGTCGGAGGCTGCTTGAGAAGATGATTATCTATACCCGTCAACATGGGTTGCAGCAGCTAAACGGCATTACTATGCCAGGCAACCAGGGAATGGTAACCCTGGCACGAAAGCTGGGGTTTACAGTAGATGTGCAATTAGAAGACGGCATTGTCACGCTTTCACTGCCCCTGCTGGCCCCCTGAAAACGTCTGGAAACGTAAAACTAAAACCATCGCCGTAAACTTTTGGTATTATTCGGGGTTAGGGTGATGATTTTATGGCAAAAGGCCATTCCATGAACAGAGAAGAAACGCACTGTGATGTTGTCTAAATTCAAACGTAATAAACACCAACAGCACCTTGCGCAACTGCCAAAATTGTCTCAGTCAGCTGCTGATTTCACCACGCTCTATTCAGCGGCTGATTTCCGTCAGACTTTGCTGCAGAAAATAGCAGATGCCACACGGCGCATCTGTATTGTGGCACTCTATCTGGAGAATGATGACGGCGGTCGCAGCGTACTCAATGCGCTTTATGAAGCAAAGCGTTTACGCCCTGAGCTGGATGTCCGCATCCTTGTCGACTGGCATCGCGCCCAGCGAGGTCGTATCGGCGGAGCCCGTGGGGCAACCAATGCGGACTGGTACTGCGAACTGGCAGATAATCACCCTGAGATTAACATCACCGTTTACGGCGTGCCGGTTAACACCCGCGAGGCCCTGGGTGTTTTGCACCTCAAAGGCTCGATTATTGATGACACCGTTTTCTATACCGGTGCCAGCCTCAATGATGTTTACCTGCATCAGCACGACAGATACCGTTATGACCGCTACCAGCTGATCAACAACGCCACCCTGGCTGACACAATGTTTACCTGGATAGAAACCAACCTTATCCAGGCTGAAGCCGTGCATCGTCTGGACCAGCATCAGCGGCCTAAAAGTCCGGAAATCAAAAATGAAACCCGTCAGTTCCGTCAGGATTTGCGTGGATTTGATTATGAATTCAAAGGCGATGCCAACAATGAACAGCTCTCCGTTACGCCGTTAGTAGGTTTGGGTAAACGCAGTCTGCTGAACAAAACCATCTTTCATCTGATGCCCTGCGCTGAGCAAAAGCTGACGCTTTGCACGCCCTATTTTAATATGCCGGCCATCCTGGTACGTAACATCATCTGGTTACTGCGTCAGGGAAGAGAAGTGGAAATCATTGTCGGTGATAAAACGGCCAACGATTTCTATATCCCTGAAGATCAGCCGTTTAAAATCATCGGCGCGCTACCTTATCTCTATGAAATCAATCTTCGTCGCTTCCTCAGTCGGCTGCAATACTATGTCACTAACGGTCAGCTGACGGTGCGCCTGTGGAAAGATGGCGAAAACAGCTATCACCTCAAAGGCATGTGGGTGGATGAAGAATGGATGCTGATTACCGGTAATAACCTCAATCCACGCGCCTGGCGTCTGGATCTGGAGAATGCGATCCTGATCCACGATCCTCTCCAGCAGCTGGTTGATCAAAGCCGCCACGAGCTAGATTTGATCCGCCAGAACACTACGGTGGTCCAGCACTACCGGGATTTGGAAAGCATCGCTGATTATCCGCAGAAGGTGCGTAAGCTGATACGTCGCCTTCGTCGTATCCGTATCGACAGGCTGATTAGCCGCATTCTGTAAAGCAGGTTGTTCACAACCCCACCGCTCGCGGTTTTCTGCCATTCCGGGGGAGTCGCCGACAGGAAGCAGCGGACTGGAGTTAGAACGAAAGTGCGAGTTGTAATTGATGTGGAAAATTTTGACTGGAACGGGAAGGAAACCGGGGAAAAGAAAAGGATGAATGTCGAAATTTAGCCGGTGTCGCCACCGGCTGTTCAGTTAAAGCCTGATACCGTTCCCTCTGCGATGCAGCATCAGTGACACAGCGAATGCCACAGCTCCCATCGCGGAGACATACCAGAAGAAGCTGGTTTCACTTCCGGCAGCCTTCAGTGAAAGCGCCACATATTCAGCCGATCCACCAAACAGGGCATTGGCTACCGCGTAAGATAATCCAACCCCTAATGCCCGTACTTCCGGCGGGAACATTTCTGCTTTAAGGATCCCACTGATCGACGTATAGAAGCTGGTGATCAGCAACGAGATCATCACCAGGATAAAGGCGATCCACGGGCTGGTGACGTTTTGCAGCATTGTCAGTACGGGAACAGTACAGATCGCAGCTAATCCCCCAAAAATAAGCATTGAACTGCGACGGCCTATTTTATCGGACAGAGCCCCGACTAATGGTTGAATCAGCATAAAAATAAACAGCGCGGCTGTCATCAATATGCTTGCTGTTCGGGTATCCATACCTGAAGTGTTGACCAGATACTTTTGCATATAGGTTGTGAAGGTATAAAAGCTCAGCGAACCACCCGCAGTGAAACCCAGCACCATGATAAAGGCGCGGCGATGCTTCCACAGCCCTCTCAGGGATCCTGCATCTTTATGTTCGCGAGTTTTACGATCTGAAGTTTCATTCAGCGAGCGTCGAAGATAAAGAGCGACGACAGCTAATACCGCACCCAGCGCAAAAGGAATGCGCCAGCCCCATGCGCGAAGTTCTTCATCACTCAGAATCTGTTGTAAAACTACAACCGTAAGCAGTGCCATCAGCTGGCCACCAATCAGGGTGACATACTGGAAGGAAGCGTAAAAACCCTTTTTGCCTTCCACAGCCACTTCACTCATATAGGTTGCACTGGTGCCATATTCTCCGCCTACCGATAATCCCTGGAACAGGCGTGCCAACAGTAACAGCGCGGGTGCCCAGACACCGATAGTTTCATAACCCGGAAGGCAGGCAATTACCAGGGAGCCAAAACACATCATGCACACTGAAATCAGCATGGATTTTTTACGACCATGCTTATCGCCGATATAGCCAAACATCCAGCCGCCAATAGGACGCATCAAAAAACCGGCTGCGAATACGCCTGCGGTTTGCAGAAGTTGAGTTGTGGGATTTCCGCTGGGGAAAAAGACATGCGCGAAATAGAGTGAGCAGAAGGAATAAACATAAAAATCAAACCATTCGACCAGATTGCCGGATGATGCGCCAACAATCGCCCAGATCCGCTGACGGGTGGTGATCGTCTCGGCCGTAGCCTCAGGCTGCCGTTCTGATGTGGCATCTGTCATAGAATTAACCTCTTAATTTTTTCCTTGCTAATAATTAGCCTCAGAAGTGAAACAATAACCAGCAGTAAACCTCACCGGCCAGAACTTATTGAATTATTTTTAGCTTTGATGTTACTGAACTATGAAGCAGAGTGGATTATAGAGGATGTTTACAGGAACGCCAGAGGGTGTTTTTCTCAAAAATGATGCCGATCTTCACTGGCAAAGCGAGCATTCAGCCCAAAAATACGGTGTTTTTTCATATCCTGCAGACGCAAAAAACCCCGGCCTTGCGGTCGGGGTTATTGCTTGTTTGATGCCTGGCAGTTCCCTACTCTCGCATGGGGAGACCCCACACTACCATCGGCGCTACGGCGTTTCACTTCTGAGTTCGGCATGGGGTCAGGTGGGACCACCGCGCTAAAGCCGCCAGGCAAATTCTGTTGTTCACGCCGCCCTCGCAGGCCACGCAAATCAATCCGTTATCGAACAGGCTGAAAATCGTTGCGTCTCTCAGACGCCCACCAGAACGCTTCTGGTGTTGTAAGGTTAAGCCTCACGGGTCATTAGTACCGGTTAGCTCAACGCATCGCTGCGCTTACACACCCGGCCTATCAACGTCGTAGTCTTCAACGTCCCTTCAGGGGCCTTAAAGGCCCAGGGAAGATTCATCTCGAGGCAAGTTTCGCGCTTAGATGCTTTCAGCGCTTATCTTTTCCGCACTTAGCTACCGGGCAATGCCATTGGCATGACAACCCGAACACCAGTGGTGCGTTCACTCCGGTCCTCTCGTACTAGGAGCAACCCCTCTCAATCTTCCAGCGCCCACGGCAGATAGGGACCGAACTGTCTCACGACGTTCTAAACCCAGCTCGCGTACCACTTTAAACGGCGAACAGCCGTACCCTTGGGACCTACTTCAGCCCCAGGATGTGATGAGCCGACATCGAGGTGCCAAACACCGCCGTCGATATGAACTCTTGGGCGGTATCAGCCTGTTATCCCCGGAGTACCTTTTATCCGTTGAGCGATGGCCCTTCCATTCAGAACCACCGGATCACTATGACCTGCTTTCGCACCTGCTCGAGCCGTCACTCTCGCAGTCAAGCTAGCTTATGCCATTGCACTAACCTCACGATGTCCGACCGTGATTAGCTAACCTTCGTGCTCCTCCGTTACTCTTTAGGAGGAGACCGCCCCAGTCAAACTACCCACCAGACACTGTCCCCACGCCGGATTACGGCGCCAGGTTAGAACATCAAACGTTAAAGGGTGGTATTTCAAGGTTGGCTCCACGCAGACTGGCGTCCACGCTTCAAAGCCTCCCACCTATCCTACACATCAAGGCTCAATGTTCAGTGTCAAGCTGTAGTAAAGGTTCACGGGGTCTTTCCGTCTTGCCGCGGGTACACTGCATCTTCACAGCGAGTTCAATTTCACTGAGTCTCGGGTGGAGACAGCCTGGCCATCATTACGCCATTCGTGCAGGTCGGAACTTACCCGACAAGGAATTTCGCTACCTTAGGACCGTTATAGTTACGGCCGCCGTTTACCGGGGCTTCGATCAAGAGCTTCTCCTTGCGGATAACCCCATCAATTAACCTTCCGGCACCGGGCAGGCGTCACACCGTATACGTCCACTTTCGTGTTTGCACAGTGCTGTGTTTTTAATAAACAGTTGCAGCCAGCTGGTATCTTCGACTGGCTTCAGCTCCGGGAGCAAGTCCCATCACCTACGCGCCAGCGTGCCTTCTCCCGAAGTTACGGCACCATTTTGCCTAGTTCCTTCACCCGAGTTCTCTCAAGCGCCTTGGTATTCTCTACCTGACCACCTGTGTCGGTTTGGGGTACGATTCTGTGTTACCTGATGCTTAGAGGCTTTTCCTGGAAGCAGGGCATTTGTTGCTTCAGCACCGTGGTGCCTCGTCATCACGCCTCAGCCTTAAAGAGTTCCGGATTTGCCTGGAACTCAAGCCTACACGCTTAAACCGGGACAACCGTCGCCCGGCCAACATAGCCTTCTCCGTCCCCCCTTCGCAGTAACACCGAGTACAGGAATATTAACCTGTTTCCCATCGACTACGCCTTTCGGCCTCGCCTTAGGGGTCGACTCACCCTGCCCCGATTAACGTTGGACAGGAACCCTTGGTCTTCCGGCGAGCGGGCTTTTCACCCGCTTTATCGTTACTTATGTCAGCATTCGCACTTCTGATACCTCCAGCAGACCTCACAGTCCACCTTCGACGGCTTACAGAACGCTCCCCTACCCAACAACGCATACGCGTCGCTGCCGCAGCTTCGGTGCATGGTTTAGCCCCGTTACATCTTCCGCGCAGGCCGACTCGACCAGTGAGCTATTACGCTTTCTTTAAATGATGGCTGCTTCTAAGCCAACATCCTGGCTGTCTGTGCCTTCCCACATCGTTTCCCACTTAACCATGACTTTGGGACCTTAGCTGGCGGTCTGGGTTGTTTCCCTCTTCACGACGGACGTTAGCACCCGCCGTGTGTCTCCCGTGATAACATTCTCCGGTATTCGCAGTTTGCATCGGGTTGGTAAGCCGGGATGGCCCCCTAGCCGAAACAGTGCTCTACCCCCGGAGATGAATTCACGAGGCGCTACCTAAATAGCTTTCGGGGAGAACCAGCTATCTCCCGGTTTGATTGGCCTTTCACCCCCAGCCACAAGTCATCCGCTAATTTTTCAACATTAGTCGGTTCGGTCCTCCAGTTAGTGTTACCCAACCTTCAACCTGCCCATGGCTAGATCACCGGGTTTCGGGTCTATACCCTGCAACTTAACGCCCAGTTAAGACTCGGTTTCCCTGCGGCTCCCCTATACGGTTAACCTTGCTACAGAATATAAGTCGCTGACCCATTATACAAAAGGTACGCAGTCACACCACGAAGGTGCTCCCACTGCTTGTACGTACACGGTTTCAGGTTCTGTTTCACTCCCCTCGCCGGGGTTCTTTTCGCCTTTCCCTCACGGTACTGGTTCACTATCGGTCAGTCAGGAGTATTTAGCCTTGGAGGATGGTCCCCCCATATTCAGACAGGATGTCACGTGTCCCGCCCTACTCATCGAACTCACAGCAAGTGCATCTTCGTGTACGGGAGTATCACCCTGTACCCTGCGACTTTCCAGACGCTTCCACTGATGCACAAACTGATTCAGGTTCTGGGCTGTTCCCCGTTCGCTCGCCGCTACTGGGGGAATCTCGGTTGATTTCTTTTCCTCTGGGTACTTAGATGTTTCAGTTCCCCAGGTTCGCCTTGCATGGCTATGTATTCACCATGCAATGATGCACCAAGGTGCACCGGGTTTCCCCATTCGGGTATCGTCGGTTATAACGGTTCATATCACCTTACCGACGCTTATCGCAGATTAGCACGCCCTTCATCGCCTCTGACTGCCTAGGCATCCACCGTGTACGCTTAGTCACTTAACCTCACAACCCACAAGCGTCCCGGAGGACACGAGCTGTTGCGAGCATTTGAGAGACTCGACCGCGTCGTAAATTTCATTCTTATTACGGAGAATGAAAACGACGCGTCGTTTCAATTTTCAGCTTGTTCCGGATTGTTAAAGAGCAAATATCTCAAACGTGACTCGCCTCGCGGCATAATCAGTTTTGAGATACTGGTTGATAATGTCTTTCACTCATTATCAGGAGATGGCGTCCCCAAGGGGATTCGAACCCCTGTTACAGCCGTGAAAGGGCAGTGTCCTGGGCCTCTAGACGATGGGGACTCTGGTTCGTTCTTTGCTCATTACTTCTATCAGACAATCTGTGTGGACACTACGCGGGAAAGTATCTTCAGGTAAGGAGGTGATCCAACCGCAGGTTCCCCTACGGTTACCTTGTTACGACTTCACCCCAGTCATGAATCACAAAGTGGTAAGCGCCCTCCCGAAGGTTAAGCTACCTACTTCTTTTGCAACCCACTCCCATGGTGTGACGGGCGGTGTGTACAAGGCCCGGGAACGTATTCACCGTAGCATTCTGATCTACGATTACTAGCGATTCCGACTTCACGGAGTCGAGTTGCAGACTCCGATCCGGACTACGACGCACTTTATGAGGTCCGCTTGCTCTCGCGAGGTCGCTTCTCTTTGTATGCGCCATTGTAGCACGTGTGTAGCCCTGGCCGTAAGGGCCATGATGACTTGACGTCATCCCCACCTTCCTCCGGTTTGTCACCGGCAGTCTCCTTTGAGTTCCCGACATTACTCGCTGGCAACAAAGGATAAGGGTTGCGCTCGTTGCGGGACTTAACCCAACATTTCACAACACGAGCTGACGACAGCCATGCAGCACCTGTCTCACGGTTCCCGAAGGCACTAAGGCATCTCTGCCAAATTCCGTGGATGTCAAGGCCAGGTAAGGTTCTTCGCGTTGCATCGAATTAAACCACATGCTCCACCGCTTGTGCGGGCCCCCGTCAATTCATTTGAGTTTTAACCTTGCGGCCGTACTCCCCAGGCGGTCGACTTAACGCGTTAGCTCCGGAAGCCACGCCTCAAGGGCACAACCTCCAAGTCGACATCGTTTACGGCGTGGACTACCAGGGTATCTAATCCTGTTTGCTCCCCACGCTTTCGCACCTGAGCGTCAGTCTTTGTCCAGGGGGCCGCCTTCGCCACCGGTATTCCTCCAGATCTCTACGCATTTCACCGCTACACCTGGAATTCTACCCCCCTCTACAAGACTCTAGCCTGCCAGTTTCAAATGCAGTTCCCAGGTTAAGCCCGGGGATTTCACATCTGACTTGACAGACCGCCTGCGTGCGCTTTACGCCCAGTAATTCCGATTAACGCTTGCACCCTCCGTATTACCGCGGCTGCTGGCACGGAGTTAGCCGGTGCTTCTTTTGCGGGTAACGTCAATCAACAAGGTTATTAACCTTATCGCCTTCCTCCCCGCTGAAAGTACTTTACAACCCGAAGGCCTTCTTCATACACGCGGCATGGCTGCATCAGGCTTGCGCCCATTGTGCAATATTCCCCACTGCTGCCTCCCGTAGGAGTCTGGACCGTGTCTCAGTTCCAGTGTGGCTGGTCATCCTCTCAGACCAGCTAGGGATCGTCGCCTAGGTGAGCCATTACCCCACCTACTAGCTAATCCCATCTGGGCACATCCGATGGCGTGAGGCCCGAAGGTCCCCCACTTTGGTCCGAAGACGTTATGCGGTATTAGCTACCGTTTCCAGTAGTTATCCCCCTCCATCAGGCAGTTTCCCAGACATTACTCACCCGTCCGCCACTCGTCACCCAAGAGCAAGCTCTCTGTGCTACCGTTCGACTTGCATGTGTTAGGCCTGCCGCCAGCGTTCAATCTGAGCCATGATCAAACTCTTCAATTAAAAGTTCGATTTGCTGCAACAAGTGCAGCGATGCTCAAGTGTAAAACGTCATAATGAATTTCATTATGTGTTCACTCTTAAGGCTTGATATTTTTTTGCGTCCAAAGACGCTGATATCAATCCTGCGAGTGCCCACACAGATTGTCTGATAAATTGTTAAAGAGCGGTGCGGTAAGCGCCGTGGCGACTTACTGCGAGGTGGCGTATACTACGCTATCCTCCTTCAGAGTCAACGTCTTTTTCAGAAGTTTTTCTCCGGCGGTTCAGCTTCCTGAACCTCTGATGCGGCGACCGTTAAGTCGTTGTTCCGGGTCAGTGGAGGCGCATTATAGGGAATTTTTGGAAGCCCGCAACCCCCAAAATGCAAAAATCCGCTCAACCGCTCACATTTTAACCCAAAGACCTGAAAAGGGCCTCTTTCTGCCGCTTTAATAAACAAAAATGGGCCCGAAGGCCCATTTTTCTATGCAGAATATTATTGCTGAGCAACAATCCTTCCGTCTTTTACATCCATTTCAATCATTTTTCCGGGTATTAGTGCGCCAGAGAGTATCTGTTGAGCCAGCGGATTTTCAATCTGTTGCTGGATTGCACGTTTAAGCGGCCTTGCACCGTAAACCGGGTCGTAACCATTTTCACCCAGCAACTGTAATGCCGCTTCCGAAATGTTCAGTTCAAACCCACGATCGGCAAGGCGGTCATAAAGACGCTGCAGCTGAATCTTCGCAATAGAAGCAATATGTTTCTCGCCCAATGGATGGAAGACCACCAGCTCATCTATACGGTTGATGAACTCGGGACGGAAATGCTGTCCTACAACAGTCATGACCACTTCTTTCATTTCCGGATAGCTCAGGGCGCCAAACCGTTCCTGAATCAAATCAGAGCCAAGGTTGGAAGTCATGATCACTACCGTATTACGGAAATCGACTGTCCTGCCCTGTCCGTCGGTCAGACGACCATCGTCCAGCACCTGCAGTAAAATGTTGAACACATCCGGATGCGCTTTTTCCACCTCATCCAGCAGGATTACAGAATAAGGACGACGACGGACCGCTTCAGTCAGATATCCCCCTTCTTCATAACCTACATAGCCCGGAGGCGCACCGACCAGCCGTGAGACCGAATGCTTCTCCATGAATTCGGACATATCAAGGCGAACCATCGCGTCATCGCTGTCGAACATAAAGTTGGCCAACGCTTTACACAACTCGGTCTTACCTACCCCGGTAGGTCCAAGGAACAGGAATGAACCAATCGGGCGATTCGGATCGGCCAGGCCTGCCCGGCTACGCCGGATGGCATTCGATACTGCTTCCACAGCTTCATTCTGTCCGATAACGCGCTGATGAAGGTCTTGCTCCATGCGCAGCAGTTTTTCCCGCTCCCCTTCCATCATCCTGGCGACAGGGATCCCGGTCCAGCGTGCCAGCACGTCAGCAATCTCAACTTCCGTCACGCGGTTGCGTAGCAGACGCATGGTCTTACCTTCAGACTGCGTAGCTATCTCAAGCTGTTTTTCCAGCTCGGGAATCTTGCCATATTGCAGCTCCGACATTTGTGCCAGGTCACCAAGACGACGTGCCTGTTCCATTGAGAGCTTGGCCTGTTCCAGCTCCGCCTTAATAGTCTGCGTACCTGAAAGGGAAGCTTTCTCTGCTTTCCACTCCTCTTCCAGAACCGAGTAATCACGCTCTTTTTGATTCAGCTCGTCTTCCAGCATCTCCAGCCGCTTGATGCTGGCATCGTCAGACTCTTTTTTCAGCGCCTGCTGTTCCAGCTTTAACTGAATGATGCGACGCTCCAGACGATCCAGCGATTCTGGTTTGGAATCTATCTGCATACGGATACTGGAAGCCGCTTCATCTATAAGGTCGATGGCTTTATCCGGAAGCTGACGATCGGCAATGTAGCGGTGAGACAGTGTTGATGCTGCAACAATTGCCGGGTCAGTGATCTGCACATGGTGATGAAGCTCATAGCGTTCTTTAAGGCCACGCAGTATAGCGATGGTATCTTCCACGCTCGGTTCAGCCACCAACACCTTCTGAAAACGACGCTCAAGCGCAGCATCTTTTTCAATGTACTGGCGATACTCATCCAGCGTGGTCGCCCCTACGCAGTGCAGTTCCCCACGCGCCAGAGCGGGTTTAAGCATGTTACCCGCATCCATTGCGCCGTCAGCTTTACCTGCGCCGACCATAGTGTGCAGCTCATCGATAAACAGAATGACATTGCCTTCCTGTTTGGAGAGATCGTTCAGAACGGCTTTCAGACGCTCTTCAAACTCGCCCCGATATTTTGCTCCAGCCACCAGCGCACCCATATCAAGGGCAAGGACACGGCGGCCTTTAAGACCTTCCGGCACTTCTCCATTGATAATCCGCTGAGCCAGTCCTTCAACAATAGCCGTTTTACCTACGCCGGGTTCACCGATCAGTACAGGGTTATTCTTGGTCCGGCGCTGCAAGACCTGAATGGTGCGACGAATCTCTTCATCACGGCCAATTACCGGATCTAATTTGCCTGACTCTGCACGCTCAGTAAGATCGATGGTGTATTTCTTCAATGCCTGGCGCTGATCTTCAGCCCCTTGATCGTTCACGTTTTCGCCTCCACGCATCTGGTCAATTGCTTTACTCAGCTTTTCACTGGTCGCTCCGGCGGATTTCATTAAATCAGCCAGTGACCCACGTGAATCGAGAGCAGCCAGAACAAACAGTTCGGATGAGATGAAATTATCAGCGCGTTTTTGTGCCAGCTTGTCACAGAGGTTCAGGACACGGACAAGGTCGGCAGAAGGCTGAACATCGCCCTCTGTGCCTTCGACCTGCGGCAGACGGCCGATAGCCTGTTCAACGCTACTGCGTAATGCAGCAACATCAACACCGGCGGTGGTCAGTAAAGGACGAACGGATCCCCCTTCCTGAGTCAGCAAGGCGCTCATTAAGTGGAGAGGTTCGATGAATTGATTATCGCGTCCCAGGGCTAAAGACTGGGCATCGGCGAGAGCTAATTGGAATTTGTTAGTAAGACGATCCAGACGCATAATTCCCCCATTCAGGTCAAATTGCTACTGGAGATTAAATGAGGTCATCCCTCAAATTTTCAAGTTTAATGACCCAAATATTTTGGTGAAAAATACATCAATCTGGACCGTCTTATGGCGCTAGGTTATATCAGCCAGATCAAACTTGCCATACGGCCTGTTACCCCATCTCGTCGAAAAGAGAAGAATTGGGCAGGATCGGAATGGGTACAAAGCTCGCCACCCGTGATGTGGCGCACTCCGCTGTGGACTAAACGCTGTCGGGCCAGTTGCCAAATATCCGCATAAAATTTTTCACCTGCGGGACGAAAAGCTGCATCATTGTGCAAACTTTGCGCTAAAAAGGCCTCGCGAACCTCAGGACCGATCTCAAAAGCATCCGGACCAATTGCCGGTCCCAGCCACACCAGTATCTCTTCCGGAGGGGCAAGAAATGCAGCGAGAGTCGCCTCAAGTATCCCCTGACAAAGACCCCGCCAGCCTGCATGAGCAGCAGCAACTTCTTTACCATCCACAGAGCAAAAAAGAACAGGCAGACAATCCGCCGTCATGATTGCGCAGGGAACCCCACGCTGGCGAGTGTATGCAGCATCGGCGCGCAACGTTACAGGCCGGTTGCCGTCAAGCTGAAGCACCTCAGTACCATGTACCTGCTCAAGCCAGTACGGCATAGCCGGTAAATCACCCTGTTCAACCAGATGTTGACGATTTGCCAACACATGACAGGAGTCATCACCCACATGCGCCCCCAGATTCAGTGAATCCCAGGGCGGGCAGCTGACGCCACCCACTCTGGTCGAACTCACTGCCCGCACACTCTTTGGCAGCGTCCAGTCCGGCTTAATAAAGCTCATTACCAGTCCATCTGGTCTTTAAACTCTTCCGTGTCCGCTTTCATAGCGGCGATCAGATCGACCATATCCTGAGGCAGCGGCGCATGCCATTCCATCTCAATACCACTGATCGGATGGTACAGGCGCAGCATGGTGGCATGCAGAGCCTGGCGATCAAACTGGCGCAGGGTAGAAATGAAGGCCTCTGAGGCACCTTTAGGCGGACGTGGACGGCCACCGTATAAAGGATCCCCCACCAGCGGATGGTTGATGTAAGACATATGCACACGGATTTGGTGTGTACGGCCCGTTTCCAGACGCAGACGCATACGCGTATGGGCACGGAAATGCTCCATGATGCGGTAGTGCGTAGTGGCAGGTTTCCCCATTGGGTGCACAGCCATATGCGTGCGTTTGGTAGAGTGACGGCTGATAGGCTCATCCACTGTTCCGCCCGCGGTCATTCTGCCGATGGCTACCGCTTCATACTCACGGGTAATCTCTCTTAATTGCAGAGATTCAACCAGGTGCGTCTGAGCCGGTACAGTTTTAGCCACTACCATTAAACCAGTAGTGTCTTTGTCCAGACGGTGAACAATCCCCGCACGCGGTACATCAATGATGGCCGGGAAATGATGCAGCAGCGCATTTAATACCGTTCCATCCGGATTGCCGGCGCCAGGGTGGACAACCAAACCGCGCGGTTTGTTGATCACCAGAATATCGTCATCCTCATAGACAATGTCTAGCGGGATATCCTGCGCTTCCCAGCGCGCTTCTTCTTCAATTTCTGCATCAATAGCGATTTGTTCGCTGCCAAGCACTTTTTCTTTCGGTTTGTCGATGATTACGCCATTGACGGTGACGCGACGGTCGAGAATCCACTCTTTTATGCGAGATCGAGAATAATCAGGGAACAATTCGGCCAAAGCCTGATCTAAGCGTTGTCCGAGTTGTGATTCGGATACCGTTGCGTTGAGTTTTACTTGTTGTGCCATAAACAGCTTCTTCGTTAACGTTGGGTTTTCACGGCGATGCCGTTTAATATAATGTGCTATTGTACCTGGTCACTATCGGGAGCTACATGGACAGCTTCCTGAATAACACTCTGAGGATAATCAAATCGTCATGACGCGTATGAAATATCTGGTGGCTGCAGCCACGTTGAGCCTGGCATTGGCGGGTTGTTCCGGCTCGAAGGAGACGGTGCCCGACAATCCGCCTGCTGAGATCTATGCCACAGCCCAGCAAAAACTGCAGGACGGTAACTTTAAAGGAGCGATAACGCAACTGGAAGCGCTTGATAACCGCTATCCGTTCGGGCCTTACTCCCAGCAAGTTCAGTTGGACCTGATCTACGCTTACTACAAAAATGCCGATTTGCCGCTGGCGCAGGCCGCGATTGACCGCTTCATGCGTCTGAATCCAACCCACCCGAATATTGATTACGTGATTTATATGCGTGGTCTGACGGATATGGCGCTGGACGACAGCGCACTGCAGGGCTTTTTCGGCATCGACCGCTCTGACCGCGATCCCACGCATGCGCGTGACGCCTTCCATGACTTCTCTCAGCTGCTGCGCGGTTACCCGAACAGCCAGTACGCAACAGATGCAAGAAAGCGTCTGGTGTATCTGAAAGATCGTCTGGCGAAATATGAATTATCCGTTGCTCAATTCTACACTAAGCGCGAAGCATATGTCGCAGTAGTTAACCGCGTTGAGCAAATGATGAAAGATTATCCGGACACTCAGGCTACCCGTACCGCTCTGCCGCTGATGGAGAATGCATACCGTCATCTCCAGTTAACAGCTGAAGCAGATAAAGTCGCGAAACTGATTGCCGCAAATCAGGCTTAAGCGTTAAAAACGAAAAATGGCAGCCGATGGGCTGCCATTTTTTTGCTCAGAATCGCAGCGTTGTGGCGCGATGTGTTCTGAGTTATCCAGTCAATCATGCCCGCTAAATTTTCCCTCTTCAACCCCCTTTTGAACATTTATCCCCCCATCTCACAAATTTGTTAGCCTTGACAAAAAGTGACAAAAAAACGTGATTTGAATCACGCAACAACCCCTTTTTAGAGGTATGCTGGATCTACATTCGACGGAAATGACAGAGAGGTAAGCACTATGGTTCTGAACATTACCAGCAAGCACATGGACATCACTCCGGCTATCCGCCAACATGTCGAAGACCGTCTCGCCAAGCTCGAAAAATGGCAAACTGACCTGATAAAACCCCATATCGTTCTTTCAAAGGAGCCGAAGGAATTTGTCGCTGATGCCACCATCCATACGCCAAATGGCCCTTTGGTAGCCAGCGCAAAGCATGATGATATGTACACCGCCATCAACGACCTTATTGCAAAACTGGAGCGCCAGCTGAATAAAGTTCAGCACAAGGGTGAAGCCCGTCGCGCTAATGCCAGTGTGAAAGATCTAAGCGTGGTTGATGAAGAGTAAGTGAATTATTAAGTTTGTTTCTGACGCGCCCACCGGGCGCGTTTTTTGTATCTGGCGTTTGATGTTTGATGTTTGATGTTTGATGTTTGATGTTTGAAGCCTGGTGGTTGATGTAGCAAAAGGGAACGCACTAAGGAACTGACTGGATTTACTACCTTGTGTTTCCTGCTGCCGGCGCATTTTACGTTGACAGCAATTAATTACAGCGGTTACTTTACTAGCTTGCTGATTTCGGACATCCCAAATGACAACCGTACCGTTTTTCTTCGCCTTCTTTTTTACCTTCCCCTGACTGGGAGGCAATTCGTCGTGTGAGAATGAATGCGAAGACGAACTACCAGGCCTCCCCCACCGGGAGGCTTTTTTTTATCACCATCTGACAGGTAACCCGATGACCGCTGAAAATCCCCTGCTGGGCCTTCGCACTAAGATCAGTGCGTTAGATGAAGAGTTACTGAACCTGCTGGCACAACGCCGCGCTCTGGCAACAGAGGTTGCCACAGCAAAAATGGCAACTCATCGTCCGATCCGCGACATAGATCGCGAGCGCGATCTTCTTGAGCATCTGATTACGCTGGGCAAAAACCATAAGCTCGATGCTCACTATATAACGCGGCTCTTTCAGCTAATCATTGAAGACTCGGTGCTTACCCAGCAGGCGCTGTTGCAAAAGCATCTGAACAATACCACTGCACAGTCAGCCCGGATTGCGTTCCTCGGCCCGAAAGGCTCTTACTCTCACCTGGCTGCCCGTAATTACGCCGCACGGCATTTTGAGACTTTTATTGAGAGCGGCTGCCTGAAGTTTCAGGACATCTTCAATCAGGTTGAGACCGGCCAGGCGGATTACGCCGTGCTGCCGATTGAGAACACCAGTTCTGGTTCTATCAATGATGTATATGATCTGTTGCAGTCCACCAGCCTTTCGATCGTGGGGGAGATGACTATCCCTATCGACCACTGCGTACTGGTCAATGGCAGCACTGATTTGCAGCAAATCGAAACGGTCTACAGCCATCCTCAACCTTTCCAGCAATGCAGCCAGTTCATTAACCGCTATCCACACTGGAAGATTGAATACACCGAAAGTACAGCTGCAGCCATGGAGAGAGTCGCGGCAATGAACTCTCCTAAAGTGGCGGCAATTGGCAGCGAAGCTGGCGGCGACCTTTACGGGCTTCAGGTACTTGAACGCAATCTTGCCAATCAGAAACAGAACATTACCCGGTTTGTCATCCTTGCACGTAAAGCTGTTGAAGTGACGGAGCAGGTTCCTGCTAAAACCACGCTGATTATGGCTACAGGCCAGCAGGCTGGTGCATTGGTTGAGGCTTTACTGGTGCTGCGCAAACACAATCTGGTGATGAGCAAACTGGAATCCCGCCCGATTAATGGCAATCCATGGCAAGAGATGTTTTATATCGATTTTCAGGGGAATTTGCGTTCCGATGATGTTCAGCAGGCAGTGAAAGAGCTGACGCTTATCACCCGCTCGCTTAAAGTTCTGGGCTGCTACCCAAGCGAGAATGTCATTCCGGTCGAACCTCAATAACTGACCCTGGTTTTTCCGTCAGCCGCCATTTGGGCGGCTGACATCAACAGTGAGTTTTCCACCCTCCCCCTCTCCCTTTCCCTTATATCAAAACCCGGAAACACCTGATTTTGGCCTCTCTTACCTGCTCAGGATCATTTACTGCTGTGCCATTATCGCTATATCATTACGTATACAACGAAATTCAGGACTCCCTATGCTCCGCCTTCTCAGACTTTCCGCCTTAACTGTTTTACTCGGCCTTCTGCCCTTTAGCTCTCAGGCTGCCCGTCAGGTGACCGATCAGCTTGACCGTCAGGTCACAATTCCGGATCGGGTCGACCGCGTGGTGGTATTGCAGCATCAAACCCTCAACCTTTTGGTGCAGTTGGATGCCACCAGCACGATGGTGGGGATTCTGGGGAACTGGAAACAGCAGTTGGGCGATGGCTATCAGCGGCTGGCGCCAGAACTGACCCGAATCCCTGCCCTGGGCGATTTGACCCATGTGGATCTGGAAAAACTTGTCGCGCTGCATCCACAGGTGGTTTTTGTCACTAACTACGCGCCTCAGGAAATGATCGACCAGATCCAAAATCTGGGTATTGCCGTCATTGCGATCTCTCTTCGCAGCGGTGATGAGAAACAGCAGGGTAAACTGAACCCGGACTTGCTGAACGAAGACCAGGCTTATAGCCAGGGCCTGCAGCAGGGGATCAGGCTGATTGGCGAGGTGGTAAATCATCAGAAACAGGCCGATGCCCTGATCAAAGCAACCTTCGAAGAGCGTCAGCAAACAGCGGCACGGCTTAACGAGATCCCTGCAGGGCAACGCATACGCGCCTATATGGCAAATCCCGATCTGACCACCTATGGCTCCGGTAAATACACCGGACTGATGATGGCCCATGCCGGTGCGCTGAATGTCGCAGCCGCAACGGTGAAAGGCTATAAACAAGTCTCAATGGAGCAGATTATTGCCTGGAATCCGCAGGTTATTTTTGTGCAGGATCGATACCCCCGCGTTATTGATGAGATTAACCAGCAGCCAGCCTGGCAGGCGGTTGATGCCGTAAAAAACCATCGGGTTTATTTGATGCCGGAATATGCCAAAGCATGGGGTTATCCGATGCCGGAAGCGCTGGCGCTGGGTGAATTGTGGATGGCGAAAAAGTTATATCCTGAGAAATTCAGCGATGTGGATATGCAGAAAAAAGCAGATAGCTGGTATCAGCGTTTCTACCGTACGCATTACAAGGGCAATAACTGATGCAGGGGATAACGGTACTGGCAGCAGGTAGCCTGCGGATTGTCTGGCCAGCTTTGATGGCGGCATTTGAACAACAGGGTGGGGATCCCGTTAAAACAGATTTCGCTCCTGCCGGGCTGCTTCTGCAACGTATTCAGCAGGGTGAACGCTGCGACCTTTTTGCCTCAGCCAACACAAGTCATCCTCAAGCCTTGCTGAATAAAGGTGTCGCTCAGAGCATGGGGATTTTTACGCGCAACCAGCTTTGCCTGAGCATTACGCCTGAACTGGCGAAGCAAAATCGCAGCTGGTTGGAATTGCTGCTTGATCCCACATTACGCCTTGCCACTTCTACGCCCTTAAGCGATCCTTCCGGTGACTATACCTGGCAGTTGTTTGATCGCATAGAAGCCTCCCATCACAGAGAGGGGGAAGCTTTGAAACGACGCGCAATGCCGCTGGTCGGTGGGCCTGAAACGCTTACTGTCCCGGCCGGGGAGCTTGCTGCAAGCTGGTTGCTTAACTCGGGTCAGGCCGATATGTTTATCGGCTATCAAAGTTATGCCTCATTGCTTAATGCTACAGGAAGAGTGGTGGCGTTGCCCATCGCTGCTCCGTGGCAGGTTCAGGCTGACTATGCATTTGCCTGCTGTACAGCAAGTGCCAGGCCGCTGGCTGGATTTTTGTTATCAGCAAAGGCTCAGAGGATATTGCAGGAGGCGGGTTTCAGCCGCTAATGAAAAAGGCCGTTTCCGGCCTTTAAAAACTTACTGTCTGTTGTCGTTAGCCTGCCGGAGTAAGGTTCTGCTCTCCAGCATAAAGCGCTGGGCATAATCGCCAAACCAGTGCTCAACTTTACGGAAACTGTCAATAAACGCCTGCTTGTCACCCTGTTCCAGTAGCTTTATCGCCTCACCAAACCGCTGATAATACCGTTTGATAAGCGCAAGATTACTCTCAGAGGACATGATGATGTCTGCGTACAACTGGGGATCCTGAGCAAACAGCCTGCCCACCATCGCCAGTTCCAGACGGTAAATGGGCGATGAGAGCGCCAGTAACTGTTCAAGCTGGACGTTCTCTTCCGCCAGATGCAGGCCATAGGCAAAAGTAGCAAAATGTCGCAGTGCCTGGATAAAGGCCATATTCTGATCATGCTCAACCGCGCTGATGCGGTGCAGTCTTGCCCCCCAGACCTGAATCTGTTCCAGCAGCCATTGATAAGCTTCTGGCTGACGGCCATCACACCAGACCACAACCTGCTTCGCCAGGCTGCCGCTGTCCGGACCAAACATGGGATGCAGCCCCAGAACCGGGCCGTTGTGCGCAGCCAGCATCGCCTGAAGCGGGCTGTTTTTAACCGAGGCCAGATCGACCAGAATACAGTCATCAGGTAACGGCGGCAGTTCCGCTATCACCTTTTCCGTCAGATGAATAGGCACGCTGATAATCACCATGCCAGCATCAGACAACAGACTTCCAGCCTGTTCCCAGTCCTCTTTATCAAGGATTTTCACCTGGTAACCAGACAAGGTCAGCATCTTCTCAAACAGACGCCCCATCTGGCCTTTACCACCGACAATGACCACTGGACGAAGGTCAGGATTCAGCGTTTTGAAGCCTTTATCATTTTCACTGGAGTAAGATTCCCGCATTACCCGGCGAAGCACGTCTTCGATCAAATCTGGCGGGACGCCGAGCAGTTCCGCTTCTTTCCGCCGTGAAGCCAGCATTGAAGCTTCGCGCTCAGGCACATAAATCGGTAATCCATAACGGCTCTTGACCTCGCCGACTTCAGCGACGAGGTTAAGACGTTTGGCCAGCAAATCGAGCAACGCTTTATCGACTTCATCTATTTGATCGCGAAGCGCGGTTAGTTCAGCCACCATAATTAATCCTCTTGCGACAGTCGCGCCGCCAGCACTCCGTTCAGGTCCTGATGGATTTCACGCAGCAGGGTTTCGGTTGTTTCCCAGTTGATGCAGGCATCAGTCACAGAAACACCGTAGCGCATCTCACTGCGCGGCTGCTCGGAAGTCTGGTTGCCTTCATGAATATTGCTTTCCAGCATCAGACCCATAATAGAACGGTTGCCGTCTTTGATCTGCGCTACTGCAGATTCAGCCACGCCGGACTGACGACGAAAATCTTTGTTAGAATTGCCATGGCTGCAATCTATCATCAAGGAGGGACGGAGTCCTGCCTTAAGCATCTCTTTTTCACACTGCGCAACGTCTTCCGGGCCGTAATTTGGACTTTTACCGCCACGCAAAATCACGTGTCCATCAGGATTTCCCTGGGTCTGCAGCAGGCAAACCTGGCCACTCTGATTAATCCCCACAAAGCGGTGAGGCATAGCAGCAGCGCGCATCGCATTGATGGCGGTACCCAGGCTGCCATCCGTGCCGTTTTTAAACCCTACCGGCATGGACAAACCTGAGGCCATCTCACGGTGAGTCTGGGATTCTGTAGTCCGTGCACCAATCGCTGACCAGCTGAACAGGTCGCCCAGGTATTGCGGACTGTTAGGGTCCAGCGCTTCAGTAGCCAGCGGGAGGCCCATTTCAACCAGGTCCAGCAGAAGACGGCGTGCGATATGCAAACCGGCTTCCATATCAAAAGAATTATCCATGTAAGGATCGTTGATCAACCCTTTCCAGCCTACGGTAGTGCGGGGTTTTTCAAAATAGACGCGCATAACGATATACAACTGATCCTTCAGTTGATCAGAGAGAGCCTTAAGATGGCGGGCATATTCAAGAGCGGCTTCAGTATCGTGAATTGAACAGGGACCACAAACGACCAGCAGGCGGTGATCTTTCCCACTGGTGATATCGGCAATAGTCTGACGGGAAGCGGCGATCTGGGCTTCCAGGGCTGCATTCAGCGGAAACTGTTTTTTCAACTCTTCCGGCGTGATCAGAATCTGTTCGCCAGCGATATGGACATTGTTCAGCGCGTCTTTTTGCATGATGGTCTCTCTGTATCTCTCGTTTTGCTAAAGTCCGCCCTCTGCGGGTAGGCAATTAATGTATCAGAAGTGGTACAGAACTCAAATACCACTGTACATATTTATTACCACTACAGGTAAGTAACGCCAAAAATAAAACATAATACATTGATATAAATACTCTTAATGATAAGAAACTGACCTTAACTGCAAACCTAAAGTGTACATATAAATTTACATATGCAATGCACTATCTACTCCAAAAAAGTGTAATCATTGCAAGGTAACCCTCTGATTGTGACAGTGCTCTTTCATCTCAGGTTGATTCGGCTCAGCTTATGACACTGATTCCACAGATAAACTTTCCGGGTGCCAGTTTAAGTAAGATCCTGCTATAAAAGTGATGAGGTGAACCGGGACTGATTTTACTCTGCCAGGCTGCTGACCATTGTTAAAACCCTTCAGACCCGCTTCCCTTTTTAGTCCAAACGGCATGATCATGGAGAAACAACATGCAAATCACTTTCCGCCCCTGGCACAATGGCGATGCGCCCGCCTTTGCTGCAGCTGTTAACGACTCTCTGGATACGCTGCTTCCCTGGTTACTTTGGGCACATCAGGATTTTACTGAAGCTGATGCACGCCAGTGGTTTGCCATCACGCATTTGCAGCGCATAACAAGGGACGCCACTGAACTGGGATTGTTTGCCGAAGATGGCAGATTGTTGGGCGGAGCGGGCTTACGCTTTTCACGGGATCAGCCTGACCACTGCTCAATAGGCTATTGGGTTCGCAGCAGTGAACAACGTCAGGGGATTGCCAGCGCTGCCGTCAGGCACCTGGTTGAACTGGCATGGCAAAGCCCGGGCAGAAACAGGGTAGAAATTCTTGCCGTGGAGGAAAATATCGCCAGCCGTGGTGTGGCAGTAAAATGTGGCGCTGATTTTATGGGGATTCAGTATGGACTGATCGTCCTGGACAGCGGTCCGGTTAATACGGCGGTCTATCACTTCCTGCGGCCACAATAACGGTCCGATCGCGCTGTTAATTTGTTAAGTCCGCTGCCTGGGGTAGCAAAGGCGATAGCAGGCAAAAAAAGGGGCTAACCTTTCGGTCAGCCCCTTATTCACTATTAACTTAGGATGCTGCTTTAGCGCCCAGACGTTCTTTGATACGTGCAGACTTACCGGTACGCTCACGCAGGTAGTACAGTTTGGCCTTACGTACGGCACCACGACGTTTAACAGCAATGCTGTCAATTACTGGTGAGTGAGTCTGGAATACACGCTCAACACCTTCGCCGTTAGAAATTTTACGAACAGTGAATGCAGAGTGCAGACCGCGGTTACGAATAGCGATAACCACGCCCTCGAATGCCTGCAGACGTTTCTTAGAACCTTCAACGACCCATACTTTCACTTCCACGGAATCACCCGGACGGAATGAAGGTACGTCCTGTTTCATCTGCTCTTGTTCAATTTGCTTAATAATGTTGCTCATAATTAAATCTCTTATCCTGGGTAAACTGATATTCAGGCGCCGGCTACAGCCGTGCATGCCCATCATCGTTATGTTGCTGGTTGAATTCCTTTTGGAATTCTCTGAGCAACTTTGCTTGCTCTTCAGTCAGAGCCAGGTTTTCCAGAAGTTCAGGTCTTCTTAGCCAGGTACGGCCCAGCGACTGTTTCAAACGCCAACGGCGAATTTCGGCATGGTTGCCCGACAGCAAAACTGGCGGAACTTCCATCCCTTCTAACACTTCAGGGCGGGTGTAGTGCGGGCAGTCCAGCAGGCCATCAGAAAACGAATCTTCTTCAGCCGACGCCTGCTTGCCCAGTACACCAGGGATAAACCTGGAGACAGAGTCAATCAGCGTCATCGCTGGCAGCTCCCCACCGCTGAGAACGTAATCGCCTATCGACCATTCTTCATCGATTTCGGTTTTGATTACGCGCTCATCTATCCCTTCATAGCGACCACATACCAGAATAATTTTCTGATTAGTCGCCAGCTCGCAAACTCCATCTTGATCGAGTTTGCGGCCCTGAGGTGAAAGATAAATCACCTTAACGCCTTCTCCTGCCGCTGCTTTTGCTGCGTGGATGGCATCCCGTAAGGGTTGAACCATCATTAGCATTCCCGGTCCGCCGCCGTAAGGACGTTCATCCACGGTACGGTGCCGGTCATGAGCGAAGTCACGAGGACTCCAGCTCTGAATGCTGAGCAGGCCACTTTTTACTGCCCGGCCGGTTACTCCGTAATCGGTAATCGCGCTAAACATCTCAGGGAACAGGCTGATAATGCCAATCCACATCGATGACGCTGGGGTCATACCGTCTTGTCCGGAGCTCAAAAACCAGGATCCCAATCTACTTCAATAGTGCCGGTAGTGAGATCGACATTCTTGATAACCTGTCCATCAAGGAACGGAACCAGCCGCTCCTTCGCACCGAATGCATCCTTCAGGTTTGCCCTGACGACGAGAACGTCGTTTGAACCGGTTTCCATCATCTCAGTGACTTTCCCCAGCTCATATCCTTCAGTGGTGACAACCTGGCAACCAATAAGGTCTTTCCAGTAGTAATCACCGCCTTCAAGGACTGGCAACTGCTCTGAGTCCACGACAATTTCGCAATTAGTCAGCAGACCGGCAGCATCACGATCGTCAATGCCTTTGACTTTGATGATCATGTCCTGATTGTGGCGCTTCCAGCCTTCCAGCTCGACAAGCTGCCATTGACCCGCGCGTTGAATTAACCACGGCTGATAGTCAAAAATGCTTTCGGCATCTTCGGTGGAGGAAAACACTTTGAGCCAACCACGGATACCGTAGGCCGATCCCATCTTACCCAGAATTAACGGGTTAGCAGGAGGCTGCGCGGCGTGTTGCTTGCTCATGTTGACCACCGTGACAGATTAAGCTGCTTTCTTAGCTTCTTTGACCAGCGCGCTAACGCGGTCAGAAACAGTAGCGCCCTGGCCAACCCAGTGCTCAATGCGATCCAGATCCAGACGCAGTGCTTCAGCCTGACCAGATGCGATCGGGTTGAAGAAACCAACGCGCTCGATGAAGCGACCGTTGCGAGCATTACGGCTGTCAGTTACGACTACCTGATAGAACGGACGCTTTTTAGCGCCGTGACGTGCCAAACGAATTGTTACCATAACATCCTCTTTAGTTAATAAAACAGCCGGGTCCCATTGAGGGAACGGGCCCCGGCTGCAATATAAAAAGCCCGAAAATTTTACTCATTTTGGCGCAAAAAGCAATCTAATTCGCCAAACGCTTTCCGGACTGGCTTAACGGCCAGGGAAGCCCGGCGGCATCATACCTTTCATGCCGCGCATCATCTTCGCCATACCGCCCTTCTTCATCTTCTTCATCATGCGCTGCATGTCGTCAAACTGCTTGAGTAAGCGGTTAACGTCCTGCACCTGCATGCCAGAACCTGTTGCAATGCGGCGCTTGCGCGAGCCTTTGATGATCTCCGGCTTTTCGCGCTCTTTGCGCGTCATGGAGTTGATCATCGCTTCCATCCGCACCAGCACTTTATCGTCCATCTGCGACTTCACGTTATCGGGTAACTGACCCATACCCGGCAGTTTA
The DNA here is from genome assembly GCF_036865545.1 of Erwinia sp. E_sp_B01_1. Classification (NCBI taxonomy): domain Bacteria; kingdom Pseudomonadati; phylum Pseudomonadota; class Gammaproteobacteria; order Enterobacterales; family Erwiniaceae; genus Erwinia; species Erwinia sp. E_sp_B01_1. The sequence continues at coordinate 3,762,071 of NZ_CP142208.1, forward strand.
CCCATCAGGCTGGCCATGCCACCCATGTTGCGCATCTGCTTCAGCTGATCCAGGAAGTCATTGAGATCAAAGCCGTCACCTTTCTTGAGCTTGCTGGCCAGCTTTTCGGCCTGAGCACGGTCAACTTTGCTCTCAATATCTTCGATCAGCGACAGGACATCGCCCATGCCTAAGATACGGGAAGCAATACGGTCCGGGTAAAACGGCTCCAGGGCTTCGGTTTTTTCACCGACGCCCATAAATTTAATTGGCTTACCGGTGATATGGCGAATCGACAACGCAGCACCGCCACGGGCATCACCATCCACTTTGGTCAGCACCACACCTGTCAGCGGCAGCGCTTCGTTGAACGCCTTCGCAGTATTTGCGGCATCCTGACCGGTCATGGCATCCACTACAAACAGCGTTTCAACCGGATTGATCGCGGCATGAACCTGTTTGATTTCGTCCATCATCGCTTCGTCTACGTGCAGACGACCGGCGGTATCCACCAGCAGCACATCGTAGAACTTCAGCTTTGCCATCTGTAAGGCATTTTTTACTATATCAACGGGTTTCTGGCTGAGATCGGACGGGCAGAAATCCACTCCAACCTGTTCCGCGAGGGTTTCCAGCTGTTTAATCGCTGCCGGGCGATAAACGTCCGCAGAGACCACCAGAACTTTTTTCTTGTGCTTTTCACGCAGGAATTTACCCAGCTTACCAACGCTGGTGGTTTTACCTGCACCCTGCAGACCCGCCATCAGAACTACAGCAGGAGGTTGAGCGGCCAGGTTGAGCGTATTATTTTCCGCCCCCATTGCCACAACCAGTTCGTTCTGCACAATCTTAACGAACTCCTGACCCGGGGTCAGACTCTTGTTCACATCCTGCCCTACCGCCCGCTCTTTTACGCGGTTGATAAAGTCACGCACCACCGGCAGCGCAACGTCTGCCTCAAGCAGCGCCATGCGCACTTCACGCAGGGTGTCCTTAATGTTGTCTTCTGTCAGCCGTCCACGGCCACTGATATTGCGCAGGGATTGCGACAATCTGTCGGTTAAATTATCAAACATCGTCTCTCGCTCAACGTAATGAGAGGTCGCCAGGCGACACAATGGGACGGATTATAACATGAAGCCGCTGCGATCTCAGCCATCTGCGTTGAGATCGTTTGGAGCCAGCAGCCGCTGGCGCTATACTGATTTTTTCCTTCTCTGGCTGGTACCTGACAACATTTATGTCCGTTTTTGCGATCCTGGCGCTACTCGCCTACTCCTTCAGCCTTGCTTTAATCATTCCCAGCCTGCTGCGCAAACAAAGTGCCTGGCGTCGTCTGGCGGTGATTTCTGCGGTTATTGCGCTGGTTTGTCACGCTGTGGCCCTGCAACAGCGTATTTTTGCCATCGACAGCGGTCAGAATCTCAGCCTGCTGAATATTGGCTCGCTGGTCAGCCTGCTGATTTGCGCCATTATGACTATTGTGGCCTCGCGCAATCGGGGGTGGATGCTGCTGCCGATTGTCTACAGCTTTGCGCTGATTAACCTGGCCTTCGCCACGTTCGTGCCCAATGCGTTCATCACTCACCTTGAAACCACACCCGGGATGATGGTGCATATTGGCCTTGCGCTATTTGCCTATGCCACCCTGATTATTGCCGCGCTGTATGCGTTGCAGCTGGCGTGGATAGACTATCTGCTAAAGAACAAGAAGCTGGCGTTCAATAACGACATCCCTCCCCTGATGACTATTGAACGTAAAATGTTCCACATCACTCAGGTTGGTGTGGTGCTTCTGACGCTGGTGCTCTGTACCGGCCTGTTTTATATGGACGATCTTTTCAGCCGTGAGAATATTGATAAAGCTGTTTTATCAATTCTCGCCTGGTTTGTTTATATCGTTTTGCTCTGGGGTCATTATCACGAAGGATGGCGCGGTCGCCGCGTGGCCTGGTTCAACTGCGGTGGGGCATTTCTGCTGACCATGGCCTACTTCGGTAGCCGGATGTTGCAGCACTTCCTGACCTCATGACCCTTCACTACAAGGAATTCTTCTGTTGGAAAGTGTTTCAACTACCTCGTTAATCATCACGCTGGTCATTATGATTCTGGTTTCGGCCTGGTTCGCAGGTTCCGAAACCGGCATGATGACGCTTAACCGCTATAAATTGCGCCATCAGGCCAAGCACGGCAACCGGGCAGCCCGCCGCGTGGAAAAACTGCTGCGCCGCCCCGACCGTTTACTCAGCCTGGTGCTGATCGGCAATAACCTTGTCAATATTTTGGCTTCAGCGCTGGCAACCATCGTTGGGATGCGCCTGCATGGTGATGAAGGCGTGGCGATTGCGACGGGTATTCTGACCTTCTGCGTGCTGGTCTTTGCCGAAGTTTTACCCAAAACTATCGCAGCGCTCTATCCGGAAAAAGTCGCCTTCCCGAGCAGCATTCTGCTGGGTCCCTTGCAGATAGTGATGATGCCGCTGGTCTGGTTGCTGAATACGATCACCCGTCTCCTGATGCGGCTGGTTGGTATGAAAACCGAAAGTTCAGCTAACTCAGCGCTGAGCAAGGAGGAGCTGCGTACCATCGTTTATGAATCCCGCTCGCTGATGTCACGACGTAATCAGGATATGCTGCTCTCCGTTCTGGATCTGGAAAAGGTCAACGTTGATGACATCATGGTGCCGCGTAACGAGATTGTGGGTATCAATATCAATGATGACTGGAAATCGATTGTCCGTCAGTTAACCCACTCCCCGCATGGCCGCATCGTGCTGTACCGTGACTCACTGGATGACACCATCAGTATGTTGCGCGTACGCGAAGCCTACCGCCTGATGACCGAGAAAAAAGAGTTCACTAAAGAGGTGATGCTGCGGGCAGCAGATGAGATTTATTACGTTCCGGAAGGCACTCCGCTCAATGTTCAGCTGGTTAAGTTTCAGCGAAACAAGAAGAAGGTGGGCATGGTTGTTGACGAGTACGGTGATATCAAGGGGCTGGTCACCATTGAGGATATCCTTGAAGAGATCGTAGGCGATTTCACTACCTCAATGTCACCTACGCTTGCCGAGGAAGTGGTGCCGCAGAACGATGGCTCCGTGCTTATCGAAGGCAGCGCCAACATTCGTGAACTGAACAAGGTCTTTAACTGGTCATTGCCAGAAGATGAAGCCCGCACCGTTAACGGCATGATCCTGGAAGCCATACAGGATATCCCTCTGCCCAACACCACAGTGCAGGTAGGACTTTATGCGGTTGATATTCTTGATGTTCAGGAGAATATGATTAAGCAGGTGCGGATTACACCACGTCAGTCATTGAAGGAATCTGTCGGTTCTTAAAGGGTTGATGACGGGCGGAAGCGTTTTCTTCCCGGCTAAAGATTAAGGGGCGAATCGCTTCGCCCCTCAGACAAACTAGATGTGCAGTTCCTGCAGTTTGTCTTTCGGCAGCGCCAGTTCGTCGTTATGGTTCACGCGAATGTCGTTGTCGATAATATGACGCGCAATGTCCTGCGCTTCATCTAATGAGTGCATCTCATACGTGCCGCACTGATATTCGTTCAGCTCAGGGATTTTGCGCTGGTCAGTGACTTTAAGTACGTCCTGCATTGCCCCTTTCCAGGCTGTTGCTACGCGCTGCTCGTCAGGCGTTCCGATCAGGCTCATATAGAATCCTGTGCGGCAGCCCATTGGCGAGATGTCGATAATTTCAACGCCATCACCGTTCAGGTGGTTACGCATGAAACCAGCAAACAGGTGCTCAAGGGTGTGGATCCCACGCTCAGGCATCACTTCTTTATTTGGCTTGCAGAAGCGCAGGTCAAAAACGGTAATGGTGTCGCCATGAGGAGTGTTCATGGTCTTAGCGACACGAACCGCAGGAGCCGCCATGATGGTGTGATCGACGGTAAAGCTATCCAGCAATGGCATATTGTTACCTCAACAAATGAATTTATTTTTTAAAACAGTGAAACTTTCTCTGTCATGCCCGGTCTGAATCTTTGAAAGACGCGCATTTTGTTATCATCATCCCTGACAACAGAGATGTTATTTTGGCCACAGCAATGTGGCCATTTTCTTTTTCTAACTCCGACCTTTCAAAAAGTCTTCGAAGCTAAGCGTATCACTATCTTCGATTTCCCGCTGTTTATCGTTTGAACGTATAGCTTCCTGCTCAAACTTAGTCTCAGTCAAAATCTCCAGATGCTCATCCGCTAACTGATGACGATACTGCTCGGCAAGCGCCAGTCCTGTCCCTGCAATCCCATTTTCTTTTAGAGCCGTAAGGAAGCGTGCCGAATAGGTCAAATCCGGATCGTCGAAAGAGGCTACCAGACGGTCGCACACTTCCTGATACAGATGATTGCCCTGCTGGCTGTCCAGCGTTTCAGCAACACGACGGAGATCTGCAAACAGCGTTTTGCCTACGTCGGCCAGAAGGTGCTCAGCTTCACCGCAGCCCATACCTAACTTCAGGCCAGGCTTACGACCTTCGAGAATGACTCTGTTCCAGTTGGTCCGTGTACACAGCAGTTCATCACTGCTCATCTCCGGCGCATCGGCCAGCGTACACCAGATCAGGAACAGATCGAGGAAGCGTACCTGATTCTCGTCCACGCCAATCGGCGAGAACGGGTTAATATCCAGCGACCGCACTTCGATATACTCAATCCCACCACGCAGCAGCGCATCCGAGGGGTTCTCTCCGGAACGGGTAACACGTTTAGGACGAATGGGCGCATAGAGCTCATTCTCAATCTGCAGCACGTTAGTGTTGAGTTGCAGCCAGTTATCCTGCTCATCCTTCACACCCATGCGGGCATACTCTTCAGAAGGCGTTTTAATTGCCGCTTTCAGAGCCGTGACATAATCCGGCAGATTATTGAAGGTGATGCCAAGTCCGTTCTGCGATTTATTGGTGTAACCCAGATCGCTTAAACGTAATGAGGTGGCATAAGGCAGATAAAGCATGCCTGTTTCCGTGCGTTCGAAAGGCAATTTAGTCTCTTTACCCTGCAGGAAAGAGGAACAGATCGCCGGAGAGGCACCGAACAGATAAGGAATGATCCAGCCAAAGCGGTAATAGTTACGAATCAGCCGTAAGTACCCTTCTGAAATCGCTTCCTGACCACTTTTCTCATCTTTTACCTCTGCCCATGCCTGCCAGAATGACAGCGGCAGAGAGAAGTTGTAATGCACGCCAGAGATAACCTGCATCAGCGCACCGTAGCGGTTTTTCAGGCCTTCACGGTACAGCGTTTTCATCTTACCAATGTTAGAGCTGCCGTACTGCGCCAGTTCGATAGCCTGACTGTCTTCAATCAGACAGGGCATACTCATGGGCCACATGCGCTCATCGCCAAGATCGCGAGAGACATGACGATGGATATCACGCAGGAATGCCAGCAGATTGTCGATGTTCTGTTCTACAGGCGTAATGAATTCGAGCAGCGTCTCCGCAAAATCGGTGGTGATCCACTTATGCGTTAATGCTGACCCAAGAGACTCAGGGTGCCCGGTGGTGGCCAGATGCCCATCAGGTTTGACACGCAGCGTTTCGCGTTCAATACCGCGACCAATACCTTTTAAAGCGTCAGGATTAGCTTCCAGCCAGGAAAGCGCCTGTGATACGTCCGGGATCAAATTGACCTCCCGCTCGGAGAAAAATTTATTATTGTTTAGCATAATGTTAACCGTAGCGTAGATTATTCACGAATCAATGCCACCATTCCATGCCCTGTAGTGTTGCGTACGCCAGCGCCACATAGCGCAAGGTCTTACCAACGGCGAGAAAGAACACCGTGGGGAGCCAGGCAAAACGAAGCCAGCCAGCGAGAACGCATAGCAGGTCGCCAATCACTGGCAACCAGCTAAATAGCAGCGCAGCCGGCCCCAACCGGTGTAACCACGCCGTTGCTGTGTAATGCCATCGCCCCTGCTGTTTTACCGGCAGGCAGCGACCAATGATAATGTTAGTGATGCCGCCCAGCGTGTTCCCAAGTGCGGCAATAGCGATAATTCCACTCAATGAGACCTTTCCTGCTATCAGCAGGCCCGCCAGTAACACTTCTGAACTGCCTGGCAGCAAGGTCGCACTGAGAAAACTGCTGGCAAACATTGACCCATAAGCAAGCCAGTCACTCACAGCAGGCGTACATCTACAAAATCCATTCCAGCAGCAACGGCCGCCTGAATGCCAAAATCAGCGTCTTCAAAGACCACGCATCGCGCAGGGGCCACATTCAGCAGCGCTGCACAGCGGAGAAAAGTATCGGGCTCCGGTTTATGCCGTGTAACGTCATCAGCGCCTACGATGGCATCAAAGTGATCTCTCAGCCCCAGATGCTGCAGCAAGGCTTCTGCCATCGCATGTTCACTGCCGGTTCCCACTGCCATAGGTCGGCGCCCTTTGTACGCTTTAACCACCTCGATCAGCGGAAGAGGACGCACAGTATCAAACAGCATCTCCTTCAGCACGGCAGTTTTTTCCTGCGACAGCACAAAAGGATCCAGGTTGCTCTGATGACTGGCAATGATCACCTCGGCAATTCGCCATGTTGGTGAGCCATTCAGGCCAATGACCGCACTTTCATCAAACTGCATACCATAACGCGCCAGCACTTCATGCCAGGCTTTACGGTGCGTGGGTTCAGTATCCAAAATGGTGCCATCCATATCGAATATTAAGCCCTGATATCCGTCGTACATTCTTCTCTCCATCCCTGTTAAGACGAGCAATTACTTTAGCTTAAAGCCGTGCACTTGTCGCTGTCAGCATGGATCAGCAAATGCCTTGAATTATATAGGGATTTTTATTATCAGAATAAGGCGTGAGAATAAGCTCAGGATGATTTTTCGCACAAATAAAATGTTTTTATCTGTATAAACAGCAGGTTAATAATCAGGGTACGACAGGATAGAAGGAATGCCAGACGAAGGATAATTCAGACAGACTTCAGAAAGAATGATGCATTAAGGAGGATTTATAAAACAGGGGGGGCCGTGGAGCACAGGTTATCATCCTTTGTGCTGGCTGGAGCAAAGGAGTGCTATGCAAGACAGAAATGACTGAAGGATGTTTTAAATATGGTGCATCCAGGAGGATTATGAAGCCATGCTTCACCCTGTCGGGCCGTTGCTGAAGCAACGTTATCATCCCTGGTGCTGGCGGTAACAACGTATTTATTTGCCAGTACTGGATAGCTATCAGATTTTCAAAATATGGTGCATCCAGGAGGATTCGAACCTCCGACCGCTCGGTTCGTAGCCGAGTACTCTATCCAGCTGAGCTATGGATGCATTGGGAAGTGCTTTAAAGCTTAGGTGTGCTGCTTTGATTATCTCTGATGCAGACTGAAATGTGAGAGGACAAATCAGCAACTGTCAGGATTAAAACGACCAGATTCCAAAATATGGTGCATCCAGGAGGATTATGAAGCTATGCTTCACCCTGTCGGGCCGTTGCTGAAGCAACGTTATCATCCCTGGTGCTGGCGGTAACAACGTATTTATTTGCCAGTACTGGATAGCTATCAGATTTTCAAAATATGGTGCATCCAGGAGGATTCGAACCTCCGACCGCTCGGTTCGTAGCCGAGTACTCTATCCAGCTGAGCTATGGATGCATTGGAAAACTTTTGGGGATAACGCGAGAAACCTGAGGAGATACTGTAGAGGATGATGACGTTCACTTACATGCCGGAAAAAATCACTGATTTTTCTCCGGAATTGCGACACTACCAACTTCTCAGAAAATGGTGCATCCAGGAGGATTCGAACCTCCGACCGCTCGGTTCGTAGCCGAGTACTCTATCCAGCTGAGCTATGGATGCATTTCAAATTCTGGTATAACGCAGGGTGCTAACGACTCACCTTTAATACAGGCTGCAACACTGTATCACTACTTACAAAACAAGGAACCCCTGAAACCAGTGGTACCCTCATTCTGCTAAAGATGGTGCATCCAGGAGGATTATTCGGCTACTGCCTCACCCTTACGGGCCGCTGCTAAAGCAACGTTATCATCCTTAGTGCTGGCGTTGATATCTTACTGCCTTGCCAGAATTGTGTTGCGACCAACCTCTTCGAAAATGGTGCATCCAGGAGGATTCGAACCTCCGACCGCTCGGTTCGTAGCCGAGTACTCTATCCAGCTGAGCTATGGATGCAAATGGCGGTGAGGCGGGGATTCGAACCCCGGATGCAGCTTTTGACCGCATACTCCCTTAGCAGGGGAGCGCCTTCAGCCTCTCGGCCACCTCACCATACGCACTCTTGCGAGTTGTGCTTCAGAACTTGATAACCGCTCATCGGCACTGCGTGGCGCACATATTACTTTGGCGGACTTATAAGTCAAACAATTTTTCCCCCTGCGTGTTTAATTGCACACTTCACACGCAATCCGGGCAATTTGACGACAAAAAGGTTGAATTATCAACAGCGATTCAGGTGACCTGCCGCATTAACGTTGCTGAGGAAAATTGCGGAAGGATGCAATAAACGGCAGCCGGAGCGCTGAAAACAGGTCGTTCACAGGTAAATCAGAAGATTGAGGCAGGATAAAAGAAGGTTCCTGCCGTCAAAACGCAGGTCAAAATGGGCTTGCAGATAACGGAAGTGATAATAAAAGCTCAGTGCAGCAGTTATGGAGCAGGTCAGATCGGGATACAGAAAGGATAAAACAGCTTTGAGTAGCCATCATAAAGCAGATCAGAGCAGGACGCAGACGCGATAACAGCCAGTTGCGGAGTCAGCAAACAGAGAGAAGAAGCGGTAGACAGCAAGTGATACAAAGGGTCATTAAGAAGGTCGGAATGGAGGAGAAGCAAAAGAGGGGTACGAGGCAGGCAGGAAATCGGTAGCGCCTCGCTATAGAGCGAGACGCTGGATCCGTTAGTAACTCGTTTGCTGAGTTTTTTCGGCCTGGATTCGCTGATAGATCTCTTCGCGATGAACCGAAACTTCTTTAGGGGCGTTCACACCAATGCGAACCTGGTTCCCTTTAACTCCCAGCACCGTTACAGTCACCTCATCGCCAATCATGAGGGTTTCACCAACTCGACGAGTTAGAATAAGCATTCTTTGCTCCTTGAAAGATTAAAAGAGTCGGGTTAACTGTCCCCGGCATTATCCATCATATAACGCTAAATGTAGACTATGACAAATACACGTAAAGTGCACGCTCATACCAATACATTCTGCTGATACTTAGTTTAGCCGAAATACCCACTGCTAACCTGACTTTGTGTTTTTTAAGCGCGCACCGATTGGAAAACGCTACGGGTTAAGCCCCATAGCGCCTTCAGCGTGCATTTTTTATAGTGTTACAGTTTTGCAGAAACCCATGACTCAACGCCAGCCAGTGCCGCTGGCAGCGCCTGAGCATCACTGCCGCCAGCCTGAGCCATATCAGGACGTCCACCGCCCTTCCCGCCAACCTGTTGGGCCAGTTCACCCACCAGCTCACCGGCTTTAACCCGATCGGTCAAATCTTTGGTTACCCCGGCAATCAGGGAGACTTTCCCATCCACCACGGTAGCCAGTACGATAACCGCTGACTTTAGCTGATTCTTCAAATCATCAACCATTGTCCGCAGCATCTTAGGCTCAACATTGCTCAGCTCGCTCACCAGCAGCCGCGTGCCTTTGATCTCAATGGCCTTGCTGCTCAGTGATGCGCTCTCCTGTGCGGCCTGCTGATCTTTCAGCTGCTGAAGCTCCTTTTCAAGACCGCGCACATGGTCAATCATTGCCCGCACTTTTTCATTCAGATTACTGTTGTTGGCTTTGATCAGGTGAGCAATATCCTGCAGCTGCTCGCTCTGGGCATACATCTGACCCAATGCGCCTTCGCCAGTCACCGCTTCAATACGACGAACGCCTGCAGCAGTGCCCGACTCCGAAAGAATACGGAACAGGCCAATGTCACCGGTGCGGCTGGCGTGCGTACCGCCACACAGCTCGGTTGAGAAGTCGCCCATGCTCAACACGCGAACATGATCGTCATACTTCTCACCAAACAGCGCCATGGCCCCGTGGGCTTTTGCCGCCTCCAGCTCCATGATATTGGTCTCTACCGCCAGATTGCGACGGATTTGAGCATTCACAATCTCTTCAACCTGACGAATTTCCTGCGGCTTCATCGCTTCAAAATGTGAGAAGTCAAAGCGCAGGTATTTGTCATTCACCAGTGAACCTTTCTGAGCTACATGATGCCCCAGAACCTGACGTAATGCAGCATGCAGCAGGTGTGTTGCTGAGTGATTCAGACGAATACGGGCACGGCGGGCTTGATCAACCTGCGCCGCCAGACGATCGCCAATGCGGATCTGGCCTGTACTCAGCTTGCCTGTGTGACCAATTGCCTGACCATATTTCTGGGTGTCTGTAACGCTGAACAGCGCATTTTCGCCTTTGAGTTCACCGGTATCGCCCACCTGACCGCCAGACTCGCCATAGAATGGCGTCTCATTCAGCACAATCACCCCTTCCTGGCCGGCAGTGATTTCACCAGCAGGTTTACCTTCAACGAAGATGGCAGTGACCTCAGCATTGAGTTCAAGCTGCTCATAGCCTTTGAAGGATGAAGCAGCATCAATCTGAATGACGTTGGTATAATCGGCACCGAAGCCACTGGCTTCACGCGCACGCTGACGCTGCTGCTCCATGGCTTTTTCGAAGCCCGCCTCATCGATTTTCAAATTGCGCTCACGGCAGACATCAGCCGTCAGGTCAGCCGGGAAGCCGAAGGTATCATACAGACGGAAAACCGTTTCACCGTCCAGCGTATCGCCCTGCAAATTTTCAAGCTCTTCATCCAGCAGAGCCAGGCCACGCTCAAGCGTTTTGGCAAACTGCTCTTCTTCCGTTTTCAGCACCTGCTCAACCTGGGATTGCTGTTTTTTAAGCTCATCGCCAGCCGCATCCATCACGGAGATCAAAGGCCCAACCAGTTTCCAGAAGAAGGTTCCCTGCGCGCCCAGCATGTTGCCATGACGGATAGCGCGGCGGATGATACGACGCAGCACGTAGCCACGGTTCTCATTCGACGGGATAACACCATCGGCAATCAGGAAGGCACAGGAGCGAATATGGTCGGCAATGACGCGCAGTGATTTGCTGTTCAGATCGGTTGCGCCAGTGACTTCAGCCACGGACTTGATCAGTTTGTCGAACAGATCGATTTCGTAGTTTGAATTAACGTGTTGCAGCACCGCCGTAATACGCTCAAGCCCCATACCCGTATCTACAGAAGGCTTAGGCAATGGCAGCATGGTGCCGTCAGGCTGACGGTTGAACTGCATAAAGACGATGTTCCAGATCTCAATGTAGCGATCGCCGTCTTCTTCTGGGCTGCCCGGAGGCCCACCCCAGATATGATCGCCATGATCGAAGAAAATCTCGGAGCAGGGACCGCAAGGGCCGGTATCGCCCATCTGCCAGAAGTTATCAGAAGCGTAAGCACTGCCCTTGTTGTCACCGATACGGATAATGCGCTCGCGCGGCACCCCTATTTCTTTCTCCCAGATGTCGAAGGCTTCGTCATCCGTCTCGTAAACGGTCACCCACAGCTTTTCTTCAGGCAGGTTAAACCACTGCTTACCGGTCAGCAGTTCCCATGCAAAGCCAATGGCCTCACGCTTGAAATAGTCACCGAAGCTGAAGTTACCCAACATTTCGAAGAACGTGTGGTGACGGGCGGTATAACCGACGTTTTCCAGATCGTTATGCTTGCCGCCTGCACGAACGCAGCGCTGGGAGGTAGTGGCACGCGAATAGTTACGTTTATCCTGGCCCAGGAAAACATCTTTAAACTGGTTCATCCCCGCGTTGGTAAACAGCAACGTAGGGTCGTTATTCGGGACGAGGGAGCTACTGGCTACAACCTGGTGTCCCTTGCTCTGGAAAAAGTCGAGAAACGCCTGGCGAATCTCCGCAGTGCTCTTGCTCATAATTGTCCTGAACTTATGCTGGCGAATGTCTCGTGAGCTTTACTGTGTCAGAGGGATCCTCCCTGCTGACTCCTCACGAACAAAAAGTGGTGAATAAGATAAAATTTCTTCGATGCGAAGTAAAATCCCATCGGGGGTCATTCATCAAAATTTGTAAAAATGGCGCGAATATCTTCGGAAAAGAAGCCTTTCGTCATCAGATAGCGTTGTACTTTAGATTTCTCTTTCCATTCAGTGGGCAGCGGCAGGCCAAATTTACGCTCTGCCACCTCAAAGGCTTTTTGCGTCCAGTCGATTTCTGTACTGCTCATCACTTCGTCAATAAGCGCTTTTTCAATGCCCTTTTGCCCCAGCTCCATACGGATACGTTGAGGGCCATAACCCTTACGGCTGCGGCTGGCTACAAAGCGTTCGGCAAAATGTGCATCATCGAGATAACGATTTTCGTAACACCAGGCTACCACCCGATCGATCTGTTCGGGCGAGACCGTTTCCGGCTCCTGTGATTTACTTTTTGCGAACATCGCCGCGCGCTCGGCAGACAATGCCAGTTTGCGACGAAACTCAACCTCGCTGTGATCGCGCATCGCCAGGATGCGCATGGCGCGATCCAGCAGGCGGGTAAACTGGCTTCGTTCGGTTGCGTCAGACATCTTGACTCCCCATTTACAGAAAGGACAGAGGTTAAAGGTAGCGAGGATTATCAGGAGATACAAAGGCTGTTTCTCCTGTCAGCGGTGTCGGTGTGCTTCCGGCAACGTCCTGCATCAGAGAAATGTTCAGGCGGCAGAAATGAAAAAAGGAACGGGTTTTATCCCATTCCTTTTTTATCCTTTTGACAGCATTGATTCACTATCAGGCGCGATATCAGAATTTATCGCTGGTTTCGCTGCCTTCGTCAATTTCTTCTGCCGTGGCTACAAAATCAGGCTTGCTGTCGCCGGTGCTCATCAGCGTGGCGCGCAGTTTCGCTTCAATTTCGTTGGCAATTGCCGGGTTCTCTTTCAGGAAGTTACCTGAGTTCGCTTTACCCTGACCAATTTTGTCGCCGTTGTAGCTGTACCAGGCACCCGCTTTTTCAATCAGCTTGTGCTTCACGCCCAGATCCACCAGCTCACCGTAGATGTTGATGCCTTCACCGTACATGATCTGGAACTCGGCCTGCTTAAATGGCGCAGCGATTTTGTTCTTCACCACTTTCACGCGGGTTTCGCTACCTACCACTTCGTCACCTTCTTTAATCGCACCGATACGGCGGATATCAAGACGAACGGAGGCGTAGAATTTCAGTGCGTTACCGCCGGTAGTGGTTTCCGGGTTACCAAACATCACACCAATTTTCATACGGATCTGGTTAATGAAGATCAGCAGGGTATTGGAGTTTTTCAGGTTACCGGCCAGCTTACGCATCGCCTGGCTCATCATACGTGCCGCGAGGCCCATATGAGAATCACCAATCTCACCTTCGATTTCCGCTTTAGGCGTCAGTGCCGCCACGGAATCCACGATGATCACGTCTACAGCGCCTGAACGGGCTAACGCATCACAGATTTCCAGCGCCTGCTCACCGGTATCCGGCTGCGAGCAAAGCAGGTTGTCGATGTCCACGCCAAGTTTCTTGGCATACACAGGATCAAGCGCATGCTCAGCATCGATAAACGCACAGGTTTTACCTTTACGCTGAGCTGAAGCAATCACCTGCAGAGTCAGCGTGGTTTTACCTGAAGATTCCGGGCCATATATTTCAACAATACGTCCCATCGGCAGGCCGCCCGCACCCAGTGCGATATCCAGCGACAGGGAACCGGTAGAGATGGTCTCCACGTCCATGGTACGGTCTTCACCCAGGCGCATGATGGAACCTTTACCAAATTGCTTTTCAATCTGGCCCAGCGCTGCTGCCAGTGCTTTTTGCTTGTTTTCGTCAATAGCCATTTCTACTCCTAATCACGCGGGGTAAAGCACACGTAAACGCGGCTCTGCATTAATTCACTGGGGCTGATTATACTGTATGCTCATACAGTATCAAGCTTAATTTTAGATAAAATGATCGCGCAGACGGAGCAACGCCCAGGCTGTAGCCTGACGACGTACCGCCTCCCTGTCACCAGAGAAAACCTGCCGTACAGCCAGCGTCTCCTTTCCCGAAACAGCAAAACCAAACCACACCGTGCCCACCGGCTTTTCAGCTGTTCCGCCATCCGGCCCGGCAATGCCGCTTACCGAAACAGCAAAATCAGCTTTAGCCTGCAGAAGAGCGCCCTCTGCCATTTCCCGCACCACTTGTTCACTGACTGCGCCGTAATTTTCCAGAGAGGAAGCCGTGACGCCTACTAATTCCTGTTTAGCCTGATTGCTGTAGGTAACGAACCCCCGCTCAAACCACTGGGAACTGCCGGAAATATCGGTAAGCACTTTAGCAATCCAGCCGCCGGTACAGGACTCTGCGGTGGTGACAGTGGCCTTAAGCCTGGACAAATGCTGGCCCACTTCCGTACTCAATTGCATTAACTCAACATCAGTCATCGTAACCTTCTCCTTCCCGGATTACAGTGCAGAAGAGTAGCATTGATTCGCCAGTACGAAAGTTGAAAAATGCCGGTTTGCGAGCGGTATTCCAACAGGAAATCGTTGAAGATCAGGCCTTCTGCGCCACTATAAACAGTCTTGGGAAGGCCATCAGCACATTGCCATCCTGTCGGACAGAACAGGCTCCGGTCAGCTCCTCCAGATACTGTGACAAATAATCCTGCTGCTCCTGCTCATCTAACGGCGCAAGAAAAGGCCGCAGTCCCGTTGCTTTAAGCCAGTCCACCATCGCCTGATGGCAAGGCATAACGTGAAAGTAAGTGGTGCGCCAGATATCGACTCTGCACCCCACCCCGCTCAGCAGGTCATAATAAGCTTCAGTGCTGAGTAATTTTTTACGCTCCGCCGCGCCTGGGCCAATCTTTGCTGACCACTGCGCACGCTCTGCCACTTTACGCATCAGGCTATGAGTTGGCTGATCAAGATTATCGGGCATCTGTATCGCAAGCACGCCACCAGCGGCAAGTTGATCGGCCAGATGCGGCAACAGCTGCTGATGATCGGTCAGCCACTGTAATGAAGCATTGGCGTAAATCACATGCTGCGGGATTTCGGCCTGCCAGAGACGGATATCAGCCTGAATAAACTGGCAGTGCGGCAGACGTTTTAATGCCTGTTCAAGCATCGCCTGAGAGCTGTCCAGACCGGTGATGTGGGCGTCAGGCCAGGCCTGACAGAGCAATTCGGTACTGTTACCCGGTCCGCAGCCCAGATCGGTGGCGCGGCTGACCTGACGAAGGGGGATTCGGGAGAGCAGTTCGGTGGCGGGACGCGTCCGCTCAGCTTCGAACTGGCGGTAAAGATCCGGGTTCCAGTCTTTCATCTCTTCCTCATCAAAACGATCGGCTCTGACCGGGCTGGCGGGAGGCCCGGATTCAGGCCTCTTTTCGCTACTGCCCTTTAGCGGGCATCACGTACCGCCAGCCCCAGCTGCCAGACTGCCATAGCATAGTGGTTGCTATGATTATAGCGGGTGATGGCATAGAAGTTGGGTAACCCATACCAATACTGGTAGCTGGTGCCCATGTCAAAACGCAGCAGGCTGACTTTTTGATCGCCGTCCAGCCTGATCTGCGGCTGGAAGCCAGCTGCGGCCAGCGAGGAGACCGAATAACGGGTTTTAAACCCGGTTTCCCACGTGGTTGAAGGCCCGGTTGCCGGTACCGCTACAGTGCCATTTTTCACCCAGCCGTGCGCATTGAAGTAGTGAGCAACGCTGCCAATAGCATCCACCGGATCCCACAGGTTGATGTGGCCATCGCCGTTGAAATCGACCGCATAGCTTTTAAAGGATGAAGGCATGAACTGGCCGTAGCCCATCGCCCCAGCATAAGAACCGCGCAGATCCAGCGGATCATCCCCCTCTTCTCTTGCCATCAGCAGGAAGGTTTCGAGTTCAGCGCTGAAAAAATCTGCCCGGCGGGGATAGTTAAAGGCCAGCGTGGCGAGTGCGTCAATGATGCGGGTTTTCCCCATCACTCTGCCCCAGCGGGTTTCCACCCCAATAATGCCTACGATAATTTCCGGCGGCACGCCGTAAGTCTGGTAAGCACGCTGAAGGGCGTCCTGATATTGATCCCAGAAGGCCACACCGTTCTGCACATTCGAAGGGGTAATAAATTTGGCGCGATAACGTACCCACGCGCCATTGGGTCCGGTCGGCCCTTGCGAGACGGGCGCCTGACGATCCATCAGCCGTACCACCCAATCCAGATTTTTTGCCTGGGCCAGCACATCATGCAGTTGCTGACGCTGGAAGCCATGCTCACGGACCATTTTATCCACGAAGCGCTCGGTAGCGGCATTGTTGGCAAAATCACCCATCAGCGGATGATAATCATGCGAAGGTTCCAGCTTGAAACCGCCGCCAAAAGGATTTCCCTGTGGTTCAACTGCTTCAGGCTGTTTGTGGCTGCTACAGGCGGTCAGTAACACCAGAGCGGGAAGAAGTGTGGCCAGATAACGCATTGAGTATCCATAGTATGATGCGAAGGAGTTGCAACATGGTAAAGCATTGGCTGGCGCGAAGAAAAGCAGATGTTATGTAAAGAAAAGGCCATCCCGCGCGGAGATGGCCCCTGTTTAGCGACTTTTAAAATCCTGGTTCACCTTAAACCGGGGAGGCCTTAGCCCGCTGACGCAGCGCATAGACCAGCACCACAGCAAAACAGAGCAAAGGTAAAGTGTACGCAGTGGCAGTGCTGTAATGGTCAGCCACCGCCCCCATCAGATACGGCATAATTGCGCCGCCCACAATGGCCATAATCATCAGTGAACTCGCCCTTCGGGTCTGCTTGCCCATATTCTTTACGCCCATGGCAAACAGCGTAGGGAACATAATCGACATAAAGAAAAACACCGCAACCAGCGCAATTACAGAGAGCGTTTCAACGCCCGAGACTACCACGCCACAGAGGAAAATATTGATGGCGGCATAGACCATCAGCAAGGTCACCGGACGAACGCGCCCCATCAGCCAGGTGCTGAAAAAGCGGCCCAGCATAAAGCTGATCATGCCTACGGAGAGCAGATAAGAAGCGCTCTGGTTAGAGATGTTTGCCCAGTGTTCGGTAACATAGTTGATGAAGAAGGCGCCCACGCCTACCTGCGCCGCCACGTAAAAGAACTGCGCAATCACGCCACCGGTAAAATGCCCATGTTGCCAGAGGCTTCTGCTATCCCCGCTGCTTTGCTGTTCTTCCTGGGCTTTGATGTCCGGCATGCGGGTTCGCCAGAAGATAAAAGCGATCACCAGCACCAGTGCCGCAAGCGCCACATAGGTCATTTTTACCGAAGCCAGGCCGTCAGTGGTGGTGCCCTGAGTGGCAGAAAAGAACAGCGAGCCGCCAATCACCGGCCCGACAAACTGCCCCAGGCCATTAAAAGATTGAGAGAGATTCAGACGACGTTCAGCTCCAGCGGGATCGCCCAGCACCGTCGCGTAAGGATTAGCTGCTGTCTCAAGGCACCCCAGCCCCAGCGCAATCACAAACAGCGCGAGGAGGAACATCTCAAAACTGCCTGCACCTGCCGCAGGTACAAACAGCAGGGCACCCAGCGCATAAAGGCACAGGCCAACCAGCACACCGGCTTTATAGCCGAAACGATCCATAAAGAAGCCTGCAGGCAACGCCACCACAAAGTAAGCGCCAAAATAGGCAGCCTGGAGCAGGCCGGACTGCGCCTTACTCACATGCAGAACCTCCTGAAAATGCTTGTTCAGCACGTCCAGCAGGCCATAGGAGAGCCCCCACATAAAGAACAATGCGGTCACCAGAATAAAAGCCATCCGGTAATGTGATGCCGCCTGCCGATCGCGATAAGCCGGGACAGTAGTTTTATTGATTAACATGTTGTCGTTCCTGGTAACTGTGGCCAGTACAGCGAAAAACACCGGCAGCATATAGGGTGGGTACCGGAAAGGCCCCGTCGGTGAACTCAGTGCTGCTCCTGCAGAGAAAAAATCCTTGCCATCCTGACCCATTTTTCTCCCGGCGGCGTCCAGGGTGTGGGCCGTTGATACTTCCACATCAGGGCTTCCCATTCGCCCACTTTAGGATCCTGCGCGCTCTGCCGGGCAAACTGCTCCGCGTCAAATTCAGGTCCTGTTTCCACGATCATCACCAGGCGGGTACCCAGCAGGAAGATCTCCATACTGGTAATGCCATACCGGCGCAGGTGCTGCGCAATCTCGGGCCAGATCTGTTGATGAAGCTGACAGTATTCGGCGATCAGTTGAGGATCGTCCGCCAGGTCCAGCGCCTGGCAATAACGTTGAGAACCGGTCATGTCAGTGCCCTGTCCAGATGCGAATAGCCTCCGTCTACCGACAGCCATTGTCCGGTGGTATGGGATGCCCGCGTTGAAAGAAGAAACACCGCGGTATCAGCGATTTCCTGTGGGGTGGTCATTCTCTGCCCCAGAGGAATATGCCGGGTGATCTGTTGCAGCTTTTCGTCGGGCTGGGAGAAGCTTTTGATCCAGCGTTCATACAGCGGGGTCATCACTTCTGCCGGGATCACTGCATTAACGCGGATGCCATCCTTTAAAAGCGAGGCAGCCCATTCGCGGGTCAGCGCCAGCACGCCGCCTTTTGCAGAGGCATACCCGCTGGTATTACCCTGCCCGGTAAGCGCCGTTTTAGAGCTGATATTGACGATGGCTCCTTGCGTCGCCCGCAGAGCGTCCAGGCACAGGTGTGCCATCAGATAGTAATGGATCAGGTTTTTCTCCAGGGAGCGTACAAAGGCTTCTCTGCCCGCCTCAAGCCCCACGCTGTCATTTACGCCGGCGTTGTTAACCAGGCCGTCAATACGGCCAAACTGCTGCTTCACCTGCTCCACCGCCTGAACACAGCTGGCTTCGTCCTGCAACTCTGCCAGTACAAAAAGGGTGGCAGGCTGTGACTGTTTAAGCTGCTCCATTAACTCTGCTGAAGGTTCGCTGTTGCTGATAATCACTGGAATGGCGCCCTCCTCCGCCAGCGTCAGGGAAATAGCCGCACCGATACCTGAGCCGCCACCGGTGACAATCACCACTTTGTTTTGCAGATGCAGATTCATGCTTCAACGTCCTCTATTCGGTAAATCCGGCAGGCATTGCCACCGGAGATGGCTTGCTGCTCGCTCACAGACAGACTGGAAATAGCCCGCTGAACCCCCTGCCAGGCATCCTCATACTCGCCCGCCAGCAAACACACTGGCCAGTCCGACCCCGCCATAAGCCTGTCGCTGCCAAACGCCTCCAGCGCGGCATCGATAAAGGGCAGCAGGTCGTTGAGGGTAAACCCCGCCGGACGAGGCTCCGTTAACAGCCCGGAAAGTTTGCAGCTGACATGCGGTAAGGCGGCGAGCGGGGCAATCTGTTTTGCCCAGTGTCGCGCTCCCAAAGCCAGGTCAGGCTTGCCAAGATGATCCAGCACCAGGTGATGCCGGTCGTGGCGTGCGGCAAACCCGGCGGCTTCAGCCAGATGGCGGTGCGTCACCAGCAGATCCCAGACATAGCCCCGCTGTTGAACAAGATGCATTGAGTGACTGACGCTTTGCAGTTCCATCCAGTGAGCCGGTGCGGCTTCATCCTGAATCTGATGGCGGAATCCGCGTAGCTCTGGCCGATCCTGAAAAGCCTCCAGTTGCTGTCCAATATCGTTGCTCTGCATATCGATCCAGCCCACCACCGCTTTCACCTCCGGTGTCTGTTTTGCCACCTCAAGCAGCCAGCGGGTCTCTTCCGCCGTTTGTCGCGCCTGCACCAGCACGCTGCCCGCAATGCCTTCAGAGGCCAGCTTCCCGGTCAGATGCTCCGGCATAAAATCCTGTTTCAGCCGCCCCATCTCTTCGCCGATCCAGCCATACTGCTGCGGCTGATAGCGCCAGAAGTGCTGATGGGCATCAATTCGCCGCGTCATCAGGCTGGCTCCAGGTCACGGGCACGAAAACGGTACTGTTCGATCGAAGCCGGGAACATTTCGATGGAAAAACCAGCGTGCTCCGGTGGCATATAGGCCGCTCCTTTGATCACGCAGGGATGGACAAAGTGTTCGTGCAGATGGTCCACATATTCAATGACCCGGCCCTCGTGCGTTCCGGCTATACAGAGAAAATCAATCATCGACAGATGCTGCACGTATTCACACAGCCCTACTCCTCCCGCATGGGGGCAGACTGGCAGATTGTATTTCGCGGCCATCAGCATCACGGCGAGGATTTCATTTACGCCGCCCATGCGGCAGGCATCAATCTGCACCACATCGATGGCACCCCGCATAATGAACTGTTTGAACATAATGCGGTTCTGGCACATCTCTCCGGTAGCGACTTTGACCGGGGCAATCCCCTCGCGGATACGACGGTGGCCCTCGATGTCATCCGGGCTGGTGGGCTCTTCAATGAACCACGGATTAGCAAAGGCCAGTTTATTGACCCAGGGAATAGCCTCATTGGTTTCCCAGACCTGATTAGCATCAATCATCAGCTTACGATCCGGGCCGATCACTTCACGCGCGATGGTGACCCGACGAATATCATCTTCCAGATCCCGGCCTACTTTCAGCTTCAGATAGTCGAACCCGGCATCCACCGCTTCCTGACACAGGCGGCGAAGTTTGTCATCGGGATAGCCCAGCCAGCCCGCAGAAGTGGTGTAGCAGGGATAGCCCTCTTTCATCAGCGTTTGCAGACGCTGCTCTTTGTTATCCGCCTGCTGACGAAGCAGAGTCAGCGCCTCCTCCGGGGTTATACAGTCGGTGATGTAGCGGAAATCCACACAGCGCACCAGCTCCTCTGGCGACATTTCCGCTACCAGTCGCCACAGCGGTTTCCCCTCTGCCTTACTCCACAGATCCCACACGGCGTTGATCACCGCCCCGGTCGCCAGGTGGATCGCGCCCTTATCCGGCCCAATCCAGCGTAGCTGGCTGTCGCTGGTAAAGGAGCGCCAGAATGCGCCCATATCGGCAGTAATGGCTGCCAGTTCACGCCCCGTTACCAGATGCTCAAGCGCGCGGATCGCTGCACAACAAATTTCATTCCCCCGGCCAATAGTAAATGTCAGCCCGTGTCCGCTAAGAGCCGGGTTGTCCGTTTCTAAAATCACATAAGCCGCTGAATAATCCGGGTCCGGATTCATGGCGTCCGATCCATCCAGCGAGAGAGAGGTCGGGAAACGGATATCTTCAACGCGCAGTGCCGTAATCGTGGTCATACGAGCTTCCTTTTCAGTGCTGACTTATGCCTGAGTGGTGATTTGACACTGTTCGCCCAGCCCTTCAATCCCCAGACGAATCTCTTGCCCGGCCCGTAAGTAGACCGGTGGCTTCTGGCCCATACCCACGCCTGGCGGCGTGCCGGTAGAGATAACATCGCCGGGTTGCAGGCTCATAAAACGGCTGAGATAACTGATGATTTCCGGAATTTTAAAGATCATGGTGCTGGTGTTACCGTCCTGATAGCGTTTGCCGTCCACCTCCAGCCAGAGATGCAGCTGATTCGGATCCGCTATCTCATCGGTCGTCACCAGCCACGGCCCGAGTGGCCCAAAGGTGTCGCAACCTTTGCCTTTATCCCAGGTGCCGCCCCGCTCGATCTGAAACTCACGTTCAGAGACATCGTTGATCACGCAATAACCGGCAACATGGGAAAGTGCCTCCGCCTCGCTGATATAGCGGCCCCCTTTGCCAATCACCACGCCAAGCTCCACTTCCCAGTCGGTCTTTTGTGAGTCACGGGGAATTTCGACCGCGTCATTCGGCCCCACGATAGCGCTGGTCCATTTACTGAATACCACCGGTTGCTTTGGAATTTCAGCCCCGGTCTCTGCGGCGTGATCGGCATAATTCAGGCCGATGCAGATAAACTTGCCCACATTGCCCACACAGGCTGCAATTCTTGGATTGCCTTCCACCAGCGGTAAAGCGTCAGTATTGAGCTTGCGAAGCTTATCCAGCGAGGCCGGGAGCAGGGCATTATCAGAAAGATCTTCAATCACCCCGGAGAGATCGCGGAGTTTGCCCTGCGCATCCAGCATGGCCGGACGCTCTTCTCCGGGCTGACCATAACGTAATAATTTCATCTCTGATCCTTTTGGTTAAAAGTGGCGGCTCAGTTGCTCCAGCCACCATCAATAATCTGTACCGTGCCTGTGGTGTAGGCGCTGGCATCTGAAGCCAGGTATAACGCCAGCTGGGCGATCTCCTGAGTTTTACCAATGCGCCCGATCGGCTGGCGGGCCACGAAAGCCTGATAAACCTCTTCCACGCTGCGCCCTTCAGCGAGTGCCTGTTCGGCGATGCGCTGATGCAAAGAGGGAGATTCAACGGTGCCAGGGCAGATAGCATTGCAGCGGATCCCTTTTGCGACGTAATCCGCCGCTACGGAACGGGTCAGGCCAATCACCGCCGCCTTGGAGGCGCTGTAGGCAAAACGGTTGGGCACCCCTTTAATGCTGGATGCGACCGAAGACATATTGATGATCGACCCTTTTTGCTGCGCCAGCATGGCAGGAAGAAAAGCCCGGATGGTGTGGAACATCGCCGTGACGTTCAGATCCAGGGCAAATTGCCACTCCTGTTCAGTGCAGCTCAGGATATCCCCGCTGTGCACCACGCCTGCACAGTTGAACAACACATCAAGGGTGCCGATCTCTTCTGCCAGCGCGTGGATCGCCTGCGCATCGGTCACATCCAGAATCCGTGCCGTTACGCCGGAAATACCCTGCAAATTTGCAACATTGATATCGGTCGCTATCACTTCTGCCCCTGCGCTGGCAAAAAGTTGGGCCGTATTAAGCCCAATCCCCTGCCCTGCAGCGGTGATCAGGACTTTTTTACCCTCAAGATCCATAACGTCTCCCTGGTTTCAAAGGACTAATGGTCAGGCCATTAACGGTGAAAAAAAACGTTTTAAGCGGGGCCCTTTTGCTATCATTCAGGGCATACAGAGCTTAAAACGCATTCTTGTTAACTAGTTTTTCACATTTTAAAAACAAAGCAGCAAGAGCAATTTCCCGTAAGTGCTGGCTGAATCGCTTAACCTAAAAGGGCATCTGCTGACCCATGCCGATAAAAAAATTAGAAAATCCAAGAATTTACCGACAGATTGCCGATCAGCTAAAAATGCTGATTGCCAGCGGTGAATTCCCTCCCGGCAGCAAGCTTCCGGCAGAACGCGATCTGGCCAGTCAGTTACAGGTCAGCCGGGCTTCGGTGCGCGAAGCTTTAATTGCGCTGGAGGTGATAGGGCTGGTGGATGTGCGGGTAGGCAACGGCGTGATTGTCTGCGATATCGCTTCACCGCCTTCAGAAGAGCCGGTGATGATGCAGGCAGGCCGCGATCAGTGGGCAGATGTGGATGATGAACTGGATATCCAGCTGGATTTCAGTGCGGAGCTGCCGCCCTTTTCTCTGCTGCAAACCCGCAGACTGATTGAACCTGAAACTGCTGCCCTGGCTGCGCGCCACGCTTCAGAAGCTGAACTGGCGTTGATTGAACAGGCTTATCAGCAGAACTGCAGGGATAACCGTCAGGGTTCAGCGACGCATCCGGGTGACAGGCTTTTCCATATTCGTATTGCGCAGGCCAGCGGCAATCCAGCCTATGCTTTTGTGATTGCGCATCTGCTGGGCCACCGCTATGGCAGCATGTTCCGCAGCCTGCAACAGCATTACACCCCGCAGGATATGCCCCACCGTTCTGAAACCGAACATCTGGCGATCCTGCAGGCGCTGAAAGCCCGCGATCCGCGAGCGGCTAAAAAAGCGATGAAGGATCACCTGGATGCAGTGATTGAGATTTTCGGGCGGGGATAAAAAATAGCCGGAAAAATGAGTGCGGCGCATGACAGGTAATCCCCCTGCCTGGCGTGACAGGCTCTGTCCTGCACGCTCAAAGCACGCCTTCATTCTCCGGCTGTTCAGACTTTATGTATCACCAGCGAAATACTGTACGACCGATCGTGATGTTTTTCAGCGGTCACCTAGCGGCGGTTACGCACCAGCTGATAACGGCGGGTCAGATATTCCACCGGCGCGCTCCAGATATGCACCAGACGGCAGAACGGGAACAGCAGGAACAGCGTCATGCCCAGTACCATATGCAGGCGAAATATTGGTGCCACGCCTTCAAGATGCTGAGAAGCACCGCCGTGGAAAGTCACCACCGCCTGCGCCCAGGCCACCAGCTTCATCATCTCGCTGCCGTCCAGATGCTGGGCGGAGAACGGGATGGTCAGCAGTCCCAGAGTGACCTGAACCACCAGCAGCGTCATAATCAAAATATCGCCGAAGCTACTGGTGGCTCTGATGCGGGGATTAAACAGGCGACGTTTTAACAACAAAGCCCCACCCACCAGCGTCAGCAAGCCACAAATTCCACCGGCGATCATCGCCAGCTTCTGTTTCACATCAATCGGCAGGAAGGCTTGGTACATCCAGTGTGGCGTCAGCATGCCCACAATGTGCCCGAAGAAGATGCCAATGATGCCGATATGGAACAGATTCGAGGCCAGGCGCATCCCTTTTTTATCCAGCATCTGGCTTGAACCTGCCCGCCAGCTGTACTGACCGTAGTCGTAACGCAGCCAGCTACCGATCAGGAAAACGGCTCCCGCCAGATAGGGATAGATGTCGAAAAAGAACTGAGATAAATAGTGCATGATTAATGTCCTGTGGATCGTGAAGTGGCCTGCGCCACATCCAGATACTGGGGTGCTACCGCCCCGGCAAAACGTCGCTGGTGCGCAGACTGCTGTGCAGAGGCGCATCCCTGCTCACCAAGGAACCTGACCTGCTCCTCTTCCCAGACGGCATCCAGCGCGGCGGGGGTATCATCGCGGGCTTCTTTCCCAACCTGAGACTCAAGGGCTTCTGCCCTGATACCGGAGTGGGAAAGCGACAGCAACGCGTCAAATAACAGCGCATAAGGGCTTTCGCGCTGGAGTAAGCGCGCGGCCAGCAGGGCCAGAATCGGCGCAATATCCTGCAACCCACCGCGGGCACGTTCGGTGGAACCATTCCCCAGATACTCCAGGTAGAGCGGCAGATAATCCGGCAGCTCTTTTGAATCCAGCTCCAGGCCATCCGCCCGGTACTGGTCCAGCAGATCAACCATTGCCTGGCCGCGATCGCGTGACTCGCCGTGCACATGTTCAAACAGCAGCAGCGAGGTAGCCCGGCCACGATCGAACAGCTCGCAGTAGTCCGCCTGCACATCCAGCAACGGACGGGTGCAGAAATCGGTAATGAACTTTACCAGCCCTGAAAGGTGTGGCTGATCCAGTTCCGCCGCCTGCTCCAGCGCCTCAATGACATCCTGATAATGATCGAACAGATCCCGATCCGGATAATCCAGCAGGCGACCGATTGCGCGTAAGGTGATCATGAGCGATCCTCCTGCGGCGGCGTTTTACGGCCCACATCGATGGCATCAATACGGCGGCTGTTGAACAGGTTGAATTTGCTGTCGCTGCCGTGGCAGCCGTCGCCGAAGCTGAAGCCGCAGCTCTTGCTTTCCGGGAAGGCTTCACGGGCCAGTTCACGGTGGCTGGAAGGCACCACGAAGCGATCTTCGTAGTTAGCAATGGCCAGATAGCGGTACATCTCCTGCGCCTGTGCCTCTGTCAGCCCTACCTGTTCCAGCGCGCGGGTATCCACTTCGCCGTCGACAGTTTCCGCACGTTTGTAGTGACGCATCGCCAGCATACGTTTCAGAGCCAGCAGCACCGGGGCGGTATCGCCAGCGGTCAGCAGGTTCGCCAGATACTGCACCGGAATACGCAGGCTCCCGACGTCTGGCAGCACACCGCTGTGCCCCAGCTCACCCGCATCGGCCACGGACTGAATTGGCGACAGCGGTGGCACGTACCACACCATTGGCAGCGTGCGGTATTCAGGATGCAGCGGCAGCGCCAGCTTCCAGTCCATCGCCATTTTGTACACCGGCGAACGCTGAGCGGCATCAATCACGCTGTGCGGGATACCGTCGGCCAGCGCCTGCTCAATCACCGCCGGATCGTTGGGATCCAGGAAGATATCCAGCTGGCGCTGATAGAGATCTTTCTCGTTCTCTGCCGAAGCCGCCTGCTCGATACGATCGGCGTCATACAGCAGCACGCCCAGATAACGAATACGGCCCACGCAGGTTTCGGAACAGACCGTTGGCTGGCCTGCTTCAATGCGGGGATAGCAGAAGATGCATTTCTCAGACTTGCCGCTCTTCCAGTTAAAGTAGATTTTTTTATACGGGCAGCCGGTCAGGCACATCCGCCAGCCACGGCATTTGTCCTGATCGATCAGCACGATGCCATCTTCGCCACGCTTGTAGATAGCGCCACTTGGACAGGTCGCCACGCACGCCGGATTAAGGCAATGCTCGCAAAGGCGCGGCAGATACATCATGAAAGTGTTTTCAAACTGGCCGTACATCTCTTTCTGGATATTATCGAAATTCTTGTCTGCGGAGCGTTTGGAGAACTCACCGCCCAGGATCTCTTCCCAGTTGGGGCCGTTTTCGATCTTCTTCATCCGCTTACCGGTGATCAACGACCGGGGACGGGCGATCGGCTGGTGTTTCCCTGCCGGTGCCGTGTGCAGATTCTGGTAATCAAAATCAAACGGCTCGTAATAGTCATCCAGCGCCGGGACATCGGGGTTAGCAAAGATTTTGGACAACAGGCCGATGCGGCTGCCCATACGCGGCTCCAGCTTGCCGTTGATCTTGCGGATCCAGCCGCCTTTCCACTTCTGCTGGTCTTCCCAGGCATGGGGATAACCCACGCCAGGCTTGCTTTCTACGTTGTTGAACCAGGCATATTCCATGCCTTCACGACTGGTCCAGACGTTTTTACAGGTGACCGAACAGGTGTGGCATCCGATGCATTTGTCCAGGTTCAGCACCATGCCGACTTGCGAACGAATTTTCATGCCTTACTCTCCTGCTGGCTGCCCTGGCAATCGTCGGTGCCTTCACCGTCTAACCAGTCGATGTTGTTCATTTTTCTGACCACCACGAACTCGTCGCGGTTGGACCCTACGGTGCCGTAATAGTTGAAGCCATAGGACTGCTGCGCATAGCCGCCGATCATATGGGTCGGTTTAGGACAGGTGCGCGTCACCGAGTTATGGATGCCGCCGCGCTGGCTGGTGATTTCCGATCCCGGAATATTCACAATACGTTCCTGGGCGTGATACATCATCGTCATCCCGGCGGGAACACGCTGGCTGACCACCGCACGAGCCGTCAGTGCGCCGTTGGCGTTGAAGGCTTCAATCCAGTCGTTGTCCTCAATCCCCAGCTCTTTCGCATCATCTTCACTCATCCAGACAATCGGCCCACCACGCGACAGCGTCAGCATCAGCAGGTTGTCGCTGTAGGTTGAGTGGATGCCCCATTTCTGGTGCGGCGTCAGGAAGTTCAGCGCCTTCTCAGGATTGCCGTTGGGCTTCTGATTCAGCAGCGGTTTTGCCGCGCGGGTATCAATCGGTGGACGGTACACCAGCAGGCTTTCGCCGAAGGCACGCATCCATTCGTGATCCTGATAAAGCTGCTGGCGGCCGCTCAGCGTGCGCCAGGGGATCAGCTCGTGCACGTTGGTGTAGCAGGCGTTATAGGAGACGTGTTCATCTTCCAGGCCAGACCAGGTCGGGCTTGAGATGATTTTGCGTGGCTGCGCCTGAATATCGCGGAAGCGGATTTTTTCATCTTCTTTATTCAGTGCCAGATGAGTGTGGTCGCGCCCGGTAATTTCGCTCAGGGCCTGCCAGGCTTTCACCGCTACCTGACCATTAGTTTCCGGGGCCAGAGAAAGGATCACTTCGGCCGCATCAATGGCGCTGTCGATATTAGGGCGTCCGGCTGCCGGGCCATCGGCTTTGACGTAGTTAAGCTGCTTCAGGAAGTCGACTTCGGTCTGGGTATTCCAGCCGATGCCTTTCCCGCCGTTGCCCAGCTTGTCCATTAAAGGCCCCAGAGAGGTGAAGCGCTCATAGGTGGCCGGATAGTCACGCTCAACCACGATAATGTGCGGCGCGGTTTTCCCCGGGATCAGCTCACATTCGCCTTTCTTCCAGTCTTTCACATCAAAAGCCTGAGCGAGTTCCGCCGGAGAGTCATGCTGCACCGGCAGCGTCACCACATCGGTTTCCTGCCCCAGATGACCCACGCACAGTTCAGAGAAGGTTTTGGCAATCCCTTTATAGATTTCCCAGTCGCTTTTTGACTCCCAGGCTGGATCAACCGCAGCGGAGAGCGGATGAATAAACGGATGCATATCCGAGGTATTCATATCGTCTTTTTCATACCAGGTGGCGGTAGGCAGCACGATATCGGAGTAGAGACAGGTGCTGGACATACGGAAATCCAGCGTCACGACCAGATCCAGTTTTCCTTCACCGCCCTGATCCTGCCACTCCACTTCTTCCGGCTTCACGCTCCCCTGCGCACCCAGGTCTTTACCCTGAATGCCATTCTCGGTGCCCAGCAGGTATTTCAGCATGTACTCATGCCCTTTACCGGAGGAGCCGAGCAGGTTGGAGCGCCAGACAAACAGGTTTCTTGGGAAGTTTTTCGGATCGTCCGGCTGCTCTGCGGCAAAGCGCAGCGTACCCTGCTTCAGGTTTTCGACGGTGTAATCAACCGGAGACAGGCCTGCAGCTTTCGCCTGAGCAGCAATGTGCAGCGGGTTAGTGTCCAGCTGAGGGGCGGAAGGCAGCCAGCCCATCCGTTCGGAGCGAACGTTGAAATCAATCAGGCTGCCGCTGTAGCGGGTTTTATCCGCCAGCGGAGAAAGCAGCTCATCGGTGGTGACCGTTTCATAACGCCACTGGCTGGAGTGGTTATAGAAGAAGGAGGTGCTGTTCATATGGCGCGGGGGACGCTGCCAGTCCAGCGCAAACGCCAGCGGCGTCCAGCCGGTTTGCGGTCGCAGCTTTTCCTGGCCCACATAGTGCGCCCAGCCGCCGCCGCTCTGCCCTACGCAACCGCAGAACACCAGCATGTTGATCAGACCCCGGTAGTTCATGTCCATGTGATACCAGTGGTTCATCCCGGCACCGACGATGATCATCGAACGACCACGGGTTTTTTCGGCGTTTTCGGCAAACTCACGGGCAATACGGATGATGTTCTGGCGCGACACGCCGGTGATCTGCTCTGCCCAGGCCGGGCTGTAAGCTTTCACTTCGTCATAACTGTTCGCGCAATTGTCGTCGTTCAGGCCGCGATCCAGCCCGTAGTTCGCCAGCGTCAGATCGTAAACGCTGGTGACCAGTCCTTCACTGCCGTCGGCCAGCTGCAGCCGTTTAACCGGCAGCTTGTGCAGCAGGATCTCTTCCAGCGCCACGCTGTTGAAATTCTCACTGGTGATGCCGCCGAAGTACGGGAAGCCCACCTCGACCACCTCATCGTGGCTGCCCAGCAGGCTGAGCTGCAGCTCGACTTCCTGCTGCATTTTGCCTTCGCGGGACTCCAGGTTCCATTTGCCTTTTTCGCCCCAGCGGAAGCCAATCGATCCCTGCGGGGCCACCAGCTCGCCATCCGCCTGATTTATGGCGATGGTTTTCCATTCAGGGTTATTTTCCTGACCCAGACCATCCACCAAATCACTGGCGCGTAACTGGCGACCGGCGGCGTAATGGCCTCCTTCACGCGGTTCCAGCAATACCAGCATTGGCATATCGGTGTAGCGCCTGACGTAGTCGCGGAAATAGCCCACTTCACGGTCAAGGTGGAACTCTTTCAGCATCACATGGCCCATCGCCAGCGCCATAGCGCTGTCCGTGCCCTGTTTCGGATTCAGCCACTGGTCACAAAGCTTGGCGACTTCCGCATAGTCCGGGGTGATCGCTACCGTTTTCGTGCCTTTGTAGCGCACTTCCGTAAAGAAGTGGGCATCCGGCGTACGGGTCTGAGGCACGTTAGAACCCCAGGCAATAATGTAGGAGGAGTTGTACCAGTCTGCCGACTCCGGCACGTCCGTCTGCTCACCCCAGGTCATCGGGGAAGCGGGCGGCAGGTCGCAATACCAGTCATAGAAGCTCAGGCAGGCCCCGCCAATCAGCGAAAGGTAGCGGGCACCTGCGGCGTAGGAAACCATCGACATCGCCGGGATCGGCGAGAAGCCCATGATACGGTCCGGACCAAAGGTTTTGGCGGTGTAGATGTTTGAAGCGGCGATCAGCTCATTGACTTCCTGCCAGCTGGAGCGGACAAAACCGCCGCGGCCACGAGCCACCTTGTAGCTTTTCGCTTTCTCTGGATTGCTGACGATTGAACCCCATGCATCAACCGGATCGCTGTGCTGCGTCTTCGCTTCGCGCCAGAGTTTGATCAGCTTTTTACGCATCAGCGGATACTTCAGGCGGTTGGCGCTGTAGAGATACCAGGAGTAGCTGGCGCCGCGTGGGCAGCCGCGTGGCTCATGGTTGGGTAAATCCGGGCGGGTGCGGGGATAGTCTGTCTGCTGGGTTTCCCAGGTGACCAGACCATTTTTCACGTAAATCTTCCAGCTACAGGAGCCGGTGCAGTTCACGCCGTGCGTGGAGCGCACAATTTTGTCATGCTGCCAGCGGCTGCGGTAGCCATCTTCCCAGTCACGGTTGGTGTTGAGTGTCTGGCCATGAGTGCCAGCAAATGGTTCTGCTACCTGTTTGAAGTAGCGGAACCGATCCAGAAACTTGCTCATCCGGAATTCTCCTGAAGGCTTACTATTATTAGGTGTGAAACCACGACATTGCTTAATCTGCGAGCAGGGTACTGAGGCCCGACCAGCCGCAGATTGATAACGATCAACAGATAACGGTCCTGAACCTGAGTGTTTTAGTCGGAATACCCCTAAAGGAGGAGTGAAAAACTGCCAGGCAATTGTTTGTTTTGAAACAGAAAAATCGTCTTCCCTGACAACTTTCCTGCCTTACTCAGCATTACCCGGCTCTTTAGGAGTAGAAACGCCTGAAACCGCTTCAGAGCTCTCTTAAAAGTCGCGTTACCTGCTCTCAGCCCGCCTTTCTGCGCCCATACACCACCCAGGTGATCACCACGCAAAGCACGTAAAACGCCAGGAACATTTTCATCGCGCCAGCGGGTGAACCGGTCATTGCCAGCGACATGCCAAACATCTGTGGGATAAAGAAACCGCCAGCGGCACCAATGGCTGAAATGAACCCCAGCGCGGCAGAGGTTTCAGTAACGGCTTCGCGCTGCGCCAGCTCGTCACTGCCGCCCTGCGCTTTTACCCGTTCCAGCGTGTTTTTGCGGAAGATCACCGCGATCATCTGGAAAGTCGATCCGCTACCCAGCCCGGCATTGACAAACAGCACCATGAAAATGCTGTAGAAGGCGATAAACGAGCCTGGCTGGCCTTCGCCTGGCAGAGTCATAAACAGCAGGCCGCTGAAGATCGCCATCACCACGAAATTGATCAGCGTGACGCGTACGCCACCAAACCGGTCCGAAAGCATGCCGCCAACTGAACGGGCCAGCGCCCCCAGGAAAGGACCAAAGAAGGCATATTTCAGGATCACCACATCCGGGAACTGGGTTTTGGAGAGCATGGCAAAACCGGCGGAAAAGCCGATAAAAGAGCCAAAGGTCGCCAGGTACAACACTGCCAGAATCCACAGATGGCCGCGTTTAAGCACCGGCAACTGCTCACGCAGGGAGGATTTTGAAGAGGCCAGGTCATTCATCCCGAACCAGGCTAACAGCGTTCCGGCAATCAGGAAGGGCACCCAGATCCAGGCAGCATTCTCCAGCCAGATAGCTTCACCGTTGGCCGTAACCTGAGAGCCACCGCCGAACAGGCTGAAGATGCCGAAAGAGACGGCCAGCGGGGCAAAGAACTGCATCACGCTGACGCCCAGGTTACCTAACCCGCCGTTGATACCCAGCGCACTTCCCTGCTTAGCCTTTGGGAAAAAGAAGCTGATATTGCCCATGCTGGAAGCAAAGTTTGCCCCGGCACACCCGCACAGCAGCGCGATCACGATGAAAGTGGAAAATGACGTTGCCGGATCCTGTACGGCAAAGCCCAGCCACAGGCAGGGAACCAGCAGAATAGCGGTACTGAATGCTGTCCAGCGACGGCCACCAAAGATCGGGATAACAAAAGAGTAAGGCACCCGCAGCAGCGCACAGGCTATGGAAGGCACAGCCGTCAGAAGAAACAGCTGTTCGGTGGTAAAATGAAAGCCCACCTTATTCAGGTTAACGGTGATGGCACTGAACAGCATCCAGACGCAGAAAGCGAGCAGCAGACAGAACACGGAAATCCACAGATTGCGGCTGGCAATACGCCGGCCACGCTGCTGCCAGAATTCGGCATCCTCAGGCTGCCAGTCCTGAATAACCCCGCCGCCTTTAACGGGGGGCAAAGAAGTGATTTGCGACATAATATTCTCGTCATCAGAGGGAAAATTTCGGACATCCTGCTTATCCCCTCTCTTCGTGAGGTTGATGCAAATCAACGAGTCATCAGGTAGTTCTTAAGACTTTGAGCCTGGCGTCTCCAAAAGAGGTAGGACTTTATCCGAAAATAACCTGCTGTTAATCATCGTTTTTGGCCCCTTTGATCTGCACTATACTTAACCAGTTATTGCGGTGGGAAATTAGGAGTTACCCCTTAAGTGGTATAGGGATAATTTATTCCATCCGTAAAATACCGGCCTGATACTGCACTCCCTACTCCGTTACCGATACAGAAAGGATCTCAGCCGTGAATGAAACAGCCGCCACCATACTCCTGATTGATGATCACCCGATGCTGCGCAACGGCGTGAAACAACTGATTGAGCTGGACGATCGGTTAGAGGTCGTTGCGGAAGCAGGCAATGGCACCCTGGGTGTGGCACTGGCAGAGGAGCATGATCCTGATTTGATTCTGCTGGATTTGAATATGCCGGGTATGAACGGGCTGGATACGCTGGTGCAGCTACGCACCATCGAGCTGTCGGGCCGTATCGTGGTATTCAGCGTCTCAAACCATGAAGATGATGTGGTGAACGCCCTCAAGCGCGGCGCTGATGGTTATCTGCTGAAAGATATGGAGCCTGAAGAGTTACTTAAATCGCTGCATCAGGCCGCTGCCGGGCAGATGGTGCTCAGTGAAACGCTGACCAATGTGCTGGTCGCCAGCCTGCGGGAAAACCGTCCGGCCGAGGAGCGCGATATTGAGCAACTCACCCGCCGCGAGCGCGATATTCTTAAATTAATCACGCAGGGAATGACCAATAAAGCGATCGCCCGTAAGCTTTCTATTACCGAAAGCACCGTAAAAGTTCACGTAAAACACCTGCTGAAGAAAATGAAACTGAAATCGCGGGTGGAAGCGGCGGTCTGGGCTTTACAGAGCGGGCATTAATGGAAAAAGCTTTTAGTTTTTCAGAGTAATAAATTACTATTACCCCGCGCATCGGGCGATAAAATATATTCAGATCAGGAAGATCATTATGAAAATTCAGCCAGGGACTCTCCCCACAATAATCCTTATTACGCTCGCCACCCTACTCAGTGGATGTCAGCAAACATCAAGAAAAGATCCGGATCCCGCAACACAGATTGATCAGATATCTTCGCTGGTTGCGGGCAGTCATTATCTGCGGGAAGAGTGTGGAAGAAATGATATTCCTGCGGATGGAATATTACTTTCGAATGCCTTCAGCCAGGCCGGTAAAAAAGGCTGGAATACTCGGGCGCCGGAATATAAAGAACTCATGGTGGCAATCGGGCAAAAGAAAGCGCTGATCGTAAATGACCGCACGCAACCCCGCGAGAAATGTCAGAAATTGCAGGCTGCATTAGCCAGGTTCGTTGCCGGCTCCCAGCAACGCTCCTGAAGAGATCGGGTTCCCCTAAGGGGGAGCCCGGCAGTCAGACAAAATGGAAGATCAGACCCGCCACTGCCAGACAGGGGCCAAATGGCAGCTCATCACTGAGCGATTTTTTCCCGATCAGCCTGACTGCCAGGGTTCCCAGAATGCCAAGGCTGGCGGACAGCAGTAAAATAGCGGGTAGTTGAGACCATCCGGACCAGGCACCCAGTGCCGCCAGCAGTTTTAAATCTCCGCCGCCCAGCCCCTCCCGCCCCGTAAGGCCATAAAAAACCCAGTAAAGCACCCACAGAGAAAGGTAACCCGCCATCGCGCCATAGAGGGCCTCTTTCAGGCCCTGCTCTCCTTCTCCGGCAAGGGCATGAAACAGCAGGCCGCCCCAGAGCAGGGACAGAGTCAGCATATCTGGCAGCAGCATATAACGCAGGTCAATCAGCGTAAGCGCAAACAGCATCCCACAGAAAAACAGCGAGAAGCAGAGGGTGAATAAATCTGCATTAAAATATGCCATCACTACCGCCAACAGCATAAACAGGGTTTCAGTAAGCGGATAGCGGCAGCTGATTTCAGCCTGGCAAAAATGACACCTCCCTCGCAGCGCCAGCCAGCTGATAACGGGGACGTTATGATACCAGCGCAGGGATGTATGACATTCCGGACACTGCGAATGGGGCAGGAAAAGATTGTACTGATGATGATTATCATTGATAACCATCAGCGGCACACGGTGAATGAGAACCGTGAGAAAACTGCCGATACTGGCACCCAAAAAAGCGACCAGTAGATAACTCAGGGCGAAAGTATTCACCGGGAAATACCACCAGTCTTCCATTAGTCTGTTTCCCGCAGCAAGATCTGAATATTTTTCTCTTCCGGATTAAACACCACTTTCTCAACCAAAATGTTCTGCTGAGTTTCCAGCCCCACCAGCCAGGCGATCAGCGGATATAAAGATTGTTCGCCCGTTGTCAGTGCCAGCCGTCCCGCCCCGAGATCCTGACTGGCAATGATTGAGAGCGGCTCCGGAAGTTGGGTCTGAATGCGCTGAATCAGCGAACCTTCTTTTTTGCTCTGCCTGAAACCCGTCGCCTCAAGATCCGGACGACGGCTCTCCACCCAACGCAACTCCCGTTCTGCTTTAAACAGTTTCTGCTGGCTTTGCATTTGATAGTTAACCAGAGGTTCAAATACCCCCCATTTTCCTGTCAACGCCAGAAGGATGATAACCAGCATAATTAACAGCGCTTTTTCCCGCTTATTACGTGAGTGCCACCAGACTCTGACGGGTTTATTATTCATTTTCCCTCCTTGTGATAACCACCTGTACGGTGTTTATTTCGTCACCCTGCTCTGCAGTAATGATCAGACTTTCCGTAGCATATTCATCAGCAAGCATCCTCAGATTCTCAGGGGCATTTTCAATAATCAGTGATAATTGCTGCCGATTTCCATCCCAGTTGAAACGGGTAATATTGCCCTGCTGAATCCCCTTCAGAAAGGCATGACTCTCTTCCAGAATGGCGGATAGCCCGCGGGATGATGAAGCGGGAAATGTGCCGGAAAGCCTCTCCTGCAGCCAGCGCTGGGGGGCGCATCATCAGGGATATCAAGAAGATATTCACGAATCAGCTGACGGCTGATGGCCGTTAAATTTTGCGCCTGTAACTGCTGATAATAGCCTTGAAAAAATGGCAAACCGGTGAGCAGCAGCAGGGAGACCAGTGAAGTCATCACCAGGGCTTTAAACCCTAATAAGCCCGTGACCACCACTCTGGGTTGAAAGCTTCCGCTCAGAAAAGAGGGTGACTGGGGCGGATTGTCCAGCAGAAGAGCCATCACAGGTTTTTCAGGCGCCGCCTGCCAGCCTGCAATGTCCGGCACCGGAGCGCTGCAACAGTGCACCGATTCCCCGCTGGCAACGGCCTGCCATATCACTTCCAGGTTCTCTTCGCGGGCACAAAAACCCGCGCCAGTGCGGTGTCTGACCAGCCATTCATGCTCAAACTTTACCGCTGTCCGGCAGGGAATGGCCATCACATCAGGGTGAACAGCATCAGGCATTATTCCCGCCGCCTGTAGCTGCTGCAGCCAGTCAGCCAGCAGTGATTTATCCACCGCAGCAACGCTGTATCCCTCTTCATCCTGGGACAGGATAACGGCATGAAGGGACTCCACCTCGGTGAATAACTCCCCTTCAATCTGCCAGAGTAAGGTGTGAGCAGAGGGCTTTTTTAATCTGGTGGCTGGCACTATCCGCGCGAACAGCACGCGGCTTGCCGGAATAAGAAAAGTGATCTGGCAATGCTCCGTCGCCAGCGGCAACGTGTCTGTGCCCATCCGGCCCTGTGAATAGTGGCCGGAACGGGAACGATAAGCCCATGAGAAGGCCACACCTTTCTCATGGGCCGCCCTTAAAACAAGACTTCCCTTAAGGTTTGTTTTACTCAATTTGGAATTCTCTCCTTTAATCACTCATGCCGAACTGACGTCGGAAGACGTTAAATTTCTCTTCAGAACGGCGTACCCAACTGCGTAGTGGGTAAAGTTGCCTGCCGTGGCGCTCAATTTTTATTTCAAAGAATTCGGTGTTCAGAGCGAGATACGCTTGTGCTTTTACCATCTGAGCGCCTACCCCCTGGGGTGACTGACCTTTTTTCAGCGCTTCCAGCGTCGCCCATCCCGCCTTTGGCCGGGTATCCAGCAGGTTTTTCACTTCCTCAGCGCTCAGTGGAAGGTTAAGCAGGGCGGAAAGCAGCAGTGCCTGAGAAGGCTGAAGGCCGTTGACGTTGATCCGCAGGCGGGTATCGGGCAGCGCGCAAAGCTGACCGGCTAAAGCCTGCCACTGCTGACGATTAAGGGATTTCATTGCCCGTAGCTCGCTGATATCGGCAAACATTCGCCCGCTGATTTGCGCACTCTCTTTGATCTCACTGAGAATTTGCTCCGCTACGGTTTCATCACTGCCGGTAGCGATCAGTAAACGCAGGAAGATCTGTTCCGGAAAAGGCCGGGGGGCTGGTCGGCATCCTGCGCCTCCCCCTCCTCTCTTTTTCTCGCGCTTCTTTTTTCTCAGCAAGATAAAACAGCGAATTGAGATTAAAACAGGCCTGCAGATCCCGGATCACAACGGTGAATGTGTGGCCATCAGACTGTAAATCGGGCTGTCTTCCTGCCAGTGAAGGAGCCATCACCGGGGCAGAAAGCAGCGCGGAATAATGGTGCACCATGACGGATTCCGCACTCAGCAGCAGCCATTTGTCCTTTAATTGCTGTTGCAGGGTGCGGCTGCGGCTGAAAACGTGGAACCACTGCTCCTGGGTGGCCACGACTATCGTGGCCAGGGTCGCTATCATCAGCAGCACCATTAAGAGTGCCATCCCCTGCTGTTTCCTTGTTTTCACCTCTCCCCCGCGATCGGAATAATGCGTTGCAGCCTGCCGTACTGTGGCGTGACCAGGGTGATTTCCACCGCTTCAGGCAAAGTATCCGCAGAAGACCAGCCGGTATGCCATTCCCTGTTACTGCCGAATCTCAGATTAAATTCGCTGACAGGTTCAAAGATGATCTCCTCGCTGAAAGGCTGTGCTGTCCCCACCTGGCGTTCAAAAGCGGAAGTTGTACGCAGTAATTTGTTGTTTTTCACCTGCCAGGCAACCCACTCCAGCGAGGAACGGGCAAGATAACCTCCCGGATTAATTTTGTTTGCCCGTAACAGCGTGATAAAGCTGTTGCTCCCCCTCTGTGGGCCACTGCTGAATTCTGCCGGCGGATTGCGGTTCTCACCTGCCCGCCTGCGGGCTATGGCCTGGCCGAAATCCTGATCCAGCAATGCTACTGCCCGTTGTAATGCAGTGAAGGCTTCCGCCTTTTCCTGCAGTTGCTCTTTCCCCCGCAGCCCCCCTGAATCAGCTCAATGCCGGCGATCGCAATCAACGAAAAGACCATCAGCGCCACCATCATTTCAAGCAGGGTGAATCCTTTATGCTGTTGATTGCTCATAAAGAAACCTGCAAAAAATTCAGTGAGAAGAGGATTGTTTGCCGCTTTTCCACCGGCGAAACGTCAATCTGCACCCGCTGAATGCCTTCATAGCTGGTGGCATAACTCTGCCAGCGCAGAGAAAACTGTCGGTTTCCAGCCTCACTGATTTTTTCCTGTGCTGATCCCTTTGATTGCAGCGATCCCATTCTGATTTGCACAGCAAGATTCTCCGCCATCCATGCTGCGAACTGTTGCTCTTCCAGTCGGCTAAGGTTACGGAGTTTTTCTGTGCCGCTGTTCAGTAAAGCGATGCCTGCCACCGCCAGAATCACCATTGCGATCATCGTTTCAAGCAGGGTCATCCCACGCGAGTTCATGGTGACTTATCTCCTTTTCCCGCCGGGACAAATTCAGTTTTTCCGTGCCGGTAAATAACCGCACCGCTTTTCTCCCCGCGATAAAATAGGCCAAGGGTGAAATCACTCTTTTCCCCGCCGGGAAGAAAAATAAGCTGAGGCTCCTCACCACGACTGGCCTCCACCGGATTCAGCATCAGCGCATTGTTTTCCACGCTAAGCCGCAGGCTTATTTCCTCTGGCAGAGTAAAGAACAGCCTGCGCTTCAGATAGCTGACCTGGTGCCACGCATAGCCTGGCCATATTTCGCTCTGCACGCCCTGCGGCGCGTTCCGGGCCAGCTCCACCATCCGCAGGCCGTTGCTGTAAACCACTGCGGCATACACCCGCCCTTCCAGCACGGCGCGCTGGGATATCGATCGCAATTCCAGCGCCAGCTTGTCCCCCGTACGGTGAGGATTCAGGCCCGGACGGGTGAGCATGACCAGGGAGGCGACGCCGGCGAGCAGCAGCATCACCAGCATCAGCTCCAGTAGCGTGAAGCCTTTGCCCCTGCGGTCCATCGCTACAGGGCTGTTACTCATCCAGCTGCCAGTTGGCGATGTTATCCTCACCTTCAACGCCCCCAGGCCCAAAAGAGTAAATATCCAGCGTGCCGTGCTGTCCCGGGCTTTTGAGTTGGTAAGGATTTCCCCAGGGATCTTTAGGCAGGCGACGAACATAGCCGTCATCGCGGTAATTCCGCGGAATGGGGGCAATCTCAGGTTTTTTCACCAACGCCTTCAAGCCCTGCGCAGTGGAGGGATAGATATTATTGTCCAGCCGGTACATCTCCAGGGCATTTTCCAGCGTGACAATGTCGCTGAGCGCTTTTTGCCTGTCGGCTTTGTCCTTATTCCCCATTAAGCTGGGAAGCATCAGGCTGGCCAGCACGCCTAAAATCACTACGACGATCATTATTTCAAGAAGCGTGAAGCCTCTCTGATTTTGCTTTCTCTGCTGCATCTCTTCATCCTTTGAAAAAACTATCCCATTAAACTGTTTAACTGCATTATTGGTTGCAAAATCGACAGTACGATAAAAAAAACCATCCCTGCCATAGTGATAACCAGCAGCGGAGTTAACAGACTGACCAGAGTGGTTATCTGCGTCAGTAATGCCTGCTCCTGAATATCGGCCGCATGCCCCAGCATCGCATCCAGTTCGCCGCTGCTCTCACCTGAAGCGATCATATGCCGCATCATGGGCGACAGCAGGCCCGTCTGTGAAAGCGAGCCTGATAAATCCGATCCCTCCCGCACGCGCGCTTCTGCCTGTTGTAACTGCCTGCTGGCATAACGGTTGCCGACCACGCTGGCGCTGATCTGCATCGCCTCAAGCAGGGGCACCGCACTGGCGCTGAGTATGCTGAGCGTTTTGGCATAGCGGGCCATATTCAGACTCAGCGCAATTTTTCCCATTAGCGGAATACGCAGAGAGGCACGATCCCAGCGCTCGCGGTATTCAGGATCTTTGAGCAGGTGTTTAGCCACCAGCCCAAGCGTTGCAGCAATCGCCAGGAACCAGCCGCCTCCTGCCTGCACACCTTCACTTATGCACATCAAAATACGGGTGGTCAGAGGTAATTCAGACTGCAGATAAACGAATTGCTCAATGACTTTGGGCACCACCGAGGTCAGCAAAATGGCGATAACCCCCATAGCGACCAGGGTCAGCATCAGCGGATAGATCAGCGCCTGAGTTAATTTGCTTTTGATTTTCTGGCTTTGTTCCGCGTGATCCGCGAGGCGCGCCAGCACCAGCGGGAGTTTTCCTGACGACTCCCCCGCTGCCACCAGCGCGCAGAAAAAGGCGCTGAAGGTCTTTGGCTGAAATTTCAGCGCCTCGTAAAAGGAGAGTCCTTCCAGCACATGCTGGCGGAGCTGCTGAACGATCCTGCTGTGGGAGGGCTTTTCACACTGTTGTGAAAGCGCCAGTAAAGCATCTTCCAGCGGCAATGAGGCTCCCAGCAGAGTAGCCAGCTGTCGGGTGATCAGGACTAAATCGCTTCCCCGCAAGGCGGCTCCCCTGGTACAGAAGGGTCGGGGGCGAGGCTCGCGCACCTCTTTTATCGCCGTCACCACCAGATTGCGTTCCTGCAACGCCTGACGCGCCGCGCGTTGCGACTGGCCCTCAAGGTAGCCCCGCGTTTTTTTCCCCTGATGATCTACAGCGACATAGCGGTATTTCATCGCTTAATCCAGCCTCGTAACGCGGCTCACTTCTTCCAGCGAAGTGATCCCGGCCAGCACCTTCTGCCAGCCGTCGTGCCGGATCGGGGATGTTGAATCACGAAGAAGCACTTCGAGGCAATCCTCACTTTTTTCCTGCGCAATGGCCTGCCGGAGTTTGGTATCGATCAGCACCAGCTCGTGAATGCCCGTTCGTCCCCGATACCCTCCCTGATTACAGGCTTCACAGCCTGCCGGCTGATAAACCCGCACGAGCCCGTCTGTATGGCAGGGGAACCCCAACTGATGGATCTGTTCAGGGGTAAGGTCAACCGGCTGCCGGCAGTGGGGGCATAATGTTCTGACCAGACGCTGTGCCAGAATCCCGGAGAGTGAACTGGCCAGCAGAAAAGACTCCACGCCCATATCCCGCAGTCGGCCAATAGCCCCAATGGCGGTGTTGGTGTGCAGCGTGGATAACACCAGATGTCCGGTCAGGGAAGCCTGTACGGCAATTTTGGCTGTTTCGGTATCGCGGATTTCGCCAATCATCACTACGTCAGGATCCTGCCGTAAAATGGCCCTTAACCCGCGGGCAAAGGTCATATCCACTTTAGTATTCACCTGAGTCTGCCCGATCCCTTCGAGCTCATATTCGATCGGATCTTCAACGGTCATAATGTTGCGATCCTGGGAGTTAATCTGGCTTAATGCGGCATAGAGCGTGGTGCTTTTTCCCGACCCGGTAGGGCCAGTGACCAGGAGTATGCCGTGGGGGCTCTTAAGTAAGTCAGCCATGCTTTCGCGCTTCGGCGCGTCCATGCCAAGCTGAGCCAGTTCAAGCTGAACGGCATTTTTATCCAGGACTCGCAGCACCAGCCGTTCGCCATGCCGTGAAGGCAAAGTGGAAACACGGACATCGACGGAACGCCCCCCGATACGCAAGGCGATACGTCCGTCCTGCGGCAGGCGTTTCTCGGCAATGTCCAGTCTGGCCATAACCTTGATCCTTGAGATCAGCACCGCAGTTAGCTGGCGGGGAGGCGTCAGGACAGGCCGTAAAACACCATCGACCCGAAAACGGATCGTCAACTTACGTTCACCAGGCTCAACGTGAATATCTGAGGCCCCCTCTTTAATCGCTTCACCCAGCATGGCATTGATAAAGCGAATCACCGGGGCACCATCATCACAGTCGAGCAGATCTTCATCCTCCGGCAGGGATTCAGCAAGCTGGAAGAAATCCACATCATTGCCGAGATTTTCAATCATCTGCCGTGTCTGTGAAGCATCCTGCTGATAGGCCTCAATAATCCGCCGGGTAAATTCTTCATCCGTTAACCGTTGCAGTGAACAGGATGGCGCGATTCTTACCGCTTCTTCTATCGCCCGGGCGCTGGCCTGCTGGCGAAAAAAGAGCCAGCCTCCGTTTTCAGGTGAGTAAAAAACCCCGGATCTTTGTACCTGAGCAAAGGGAAACAGCCCGGCACTCATTGTGGCCGTCCGGCATAAAAGTCGTCGATATTTGCCAGGATCTGCTCAAGCCCTGCTCCGTCGCCCATCAGCCCCGTTTCTTCATCAACCGACTGCTGAATTTTTTGGTCGGCTACCGACTTCAAATCCTGCTGATTGAATTTACTGCGGGATTGCTGACTTATGCGGCTGTATTCCCCTTGCTCACGGATAATGGTCGGGCGAATAAACAGCATCAGATTACGTTTGGAGACCTTTTTAGTCGTCGCGCCAAACAGATATTTCAAAATGGGAATATTGCCCAAAACCGGGACTTTATTATTTGAATTGTTGTTACTGGTATCCAGTAAACCGCCCACCACAACGGTATTGCCCGTCCCCACCAGCACCGCATTTCGCACTACACGGGTATCAAATGTCGGGCCCAGGTCGCTGCTGATCCCGGTTTCAGAAACGCTGGAAACCTCCTGTTCGATATTCAGCATCACAGAGTCACCCTTGTTAATTTGGGGCGTCACTTTTAACTTAATCCCGACGCTCTTCCTTTCAACGGTGTTGTAAACATTATCGCCGGAGGTGGTCTGAGAGCCGGTGAGCACCGGCACTTCCTGGCCGACGGTGAATTCCGCTTCAATATTATCCAGCGTCACAATACTGGGGGTGGCCAGGATATTATTCTGGCTGTTGGTTTGCAGAGCCGAAAGCAATCCGGCCCAGTTTCCGCGATAAAAACCGGCTGCCAGTCCTGACATCCCCGAGAGGGCGTTGACCATTCCCTTGCCGGGAATGGTGGTCACTGAGCTGCCGGTAGCCGCGAAATTAGTCCCACCGCCGTGCGTATTCATCCACTGAATACCAAAGTTCAGCCCTTCAGCATCTGAAACTTCAACAATCACCGCTTCCACCAGAACCTGTGCCCGCCGGATATCCAGTTTGGCGATAACGGACTCCATATCTTTTAAAAGGTGCTGGGGACCGGTGATAATCAGTGCGTTAGTCTCTTCATCAGCTTTGATTGTCAGCTCGCTACTGGCCACCGAATTGATAACCACGGGAGAGTTTTCATTGGGCGTTACCGGTTTGCTGCTGGTAATCCCGGTGAGAACATTTAACAGGTTCTTTGCTTTAGCATATTCAAGATAGATAACGCGGGTGTTACCTGATTGAGATGCGCCTCGTTGCTGATCCAGCTTTTTCAGCGTTTTGATCATTCTGGCTCTGGACTGATCGTCGCCGGTGACCAGGATCGAGTTGGTTCTTTCATCTGCCACCGCAGTTGCATAAATTCGCCCACCCTGAGTATTCCCACCGCCAGAATTATTGCCCTGTAACGATGAAGCCAGGTTAGCCACTTCAGCAGCGGAAGCATTGTTAAGATGGAGGGTTTCAACCTGAAAATCCGCCTGGGCGTCCACATTTTCGATAAGCGCGACCAGTTGATTAACAACGGCAGCGCGGCCGGTCATCAGGATAACGTTGGCGGGATCGTAGTGAATAATACTGCCTTCAGCCGCGTTGTTGAGTTGGCGTAACAAGGGGGCCAGCTCACGACCTGAAACATTATGCAGGGGAGTAATTCTGACAATGATCTCATCACCGTCGGGAACGTCATTACCGGTGGCCAGATGCATCCCGGCGGATTTGGCATTATGTTCGGGGATCACTTTGAGTGCGCCACCCGGCGTCGTCATCACCGCATAACCATAAACATTCAGAACGCTGAGAAAAAACTGGTAGTACTGCTCGTTATCCATCTCTTCATAGCTCCGGACGCTAATGGCGCCCGTTACCGAAGGATCGAGAATGATTGTTTTATCGAGGTTTTTACTTACGGTATCAATAAACTCCTGGATGTCGGTATTTTTAAAGTTCGCTGAAAGGCCTTCCGCGGAAACGGCTGGTGAAAACAGTGAAAAGGTCAGCGTTGACACGAGCGTCAGCACTCTGAAAGGGTATTTTATCTTTAATAAACCAACACAAAAGTTCAACTACACGCCCTCATCCTGAGTTCATTTCCCTGATTCACCTGCCCCATCCGGGTCAGGTGAAATATTAGCTATTCTTTAATATGCAAGGTTTCGTAATAGCCACTGTTATTAATAACGACCACATCGCGAAAAATCTTAACTATTTTTATCTTGTTTTGCTCAATGTAATCACCACAACGATAACTCTGCTGCTGATTATCCACCATGACCACGGCAATCGCGTTTTTACACCCTTCCCCACTTAATGTCCCCATCAGCCGATCGGCTGAATGACTTTCCGGAGCCTGAATCAGAATCTGCTCTGCGGGGACTTCTGCGCCAACTTTCCACGGGCTGGGGACTTTTATTGTTGCCTCTTTGATTACCCTGAGTTCACTCAGGTTAACAGAGTGACCTGTCGCCACGGCCTTTTGCGCCTTTGACATATGACTTTCTGGTTGATCCTTTATAAGGGTGCTGAAAGGGCGAAAAAAGATCGCTCCTGTCAGCGTTACCACTAAAGAGATCAACAAACAGAACACAATATTAAAGTTACGCTTATTCAATTGACCTCCCTGTAACATCAATAACTTTCATCCCGGCAATAAAATAGCAGGAGGTCTGCGATGAGGCCTCCTGCCAGATCAAACTAACTGATTAAAATGCGGCTTTCTTCAGATAAAGTTGCTTAAGCTGATTACCGTAACTGGTACCAGGTGCACCACTAACCAGACTGACCTCAATTTTGTCGCCACTCTTCACTGGCGTTTTCATCATAAAGGCTTTTTGTCCGGCGGTAGTGTTCACATTATAAGAGTAGTAATGCACACCGTTATAGGATTCACCAATATAGGTATCATTCTTCCTGATAATGATGCGGTTTTTCCCTTTATACACGGATTCAGGCAGCGTGACCGTCACGCCTTCTGCAGTGACTTTCACACTGTTCAGATTGATATCCGGCACTTTTATCATCTTCTCAGTGACTGTCAATTTGGCCAGGTTACGAAGGGTATTCATTACTATCGTGTTTCCCGGTTGCCCC
Source organism: Erwinia sp. E_sp_B01_1 (assembly GCF_036865545.1). Lineage (NCBI taxonomy): Bacteria > Pseudomonadati > Pseudomonadota > Gammaproteobacteria > Enterobacterales > Erwiniaceae > Erwinia > Erwinia sp. E_sp_B01_1. The sequence continues at coordinate 3,806,942 of NZ_CP142208.1, forward strand.
TTATGGAGGTCAACGGTTATCACATCCCTTGCTTTGAGGTCAGTGGTGAAACTGATTGCAACATCCCCTGCAGCAGCTTCCGCAGCATTAGTGGTTTTAGCCGAATAGTAACTTTTGCCGGCATAAATTTCGCCCAGGTAGTTACCGTTCTTTTTAACAATAATGCGATTTTCACTTTTAAAGACTTCATCTGGAATATTGACCATTACCGTACCGGGAGTAACGGAGAGGCTGCTGATGATCGCCCCGCCCTCAGCGGCACGCTGGGCCGCTTCACGCATCTGCTCAATATAGGTAACTTGTTCAGCCACACTCTTTTGCTCAGAATTTGCCCCTACAGTCCAGACAAAGAGGCCACCATACCCCTTCTGAGCCTGCCACTCACTTCTGCTGATGTTATTCCTCCATGTTTCAACAAAGTTGGCATCCGGCCCCCATTGCGAGTTAATGGTATTACCCAGCAAAACTTTTGAGGCATCCCCTACTGCTTTAGCATAATTGGCCATTGCAGTCTGATATTTAAAATTCGGGCCTGCGTCATAGGTCATGACGTTAAAGGAATCAAAAAGATTTTTCCCTTTTTTCAGCAGTTCGGTGACTTCACCATTGTGTTCCGAACGCTTACTCTCCGTGAAGGAACAGCCTTCGAACACGGTATTGTCAGAACATTCTTTTGGATCGGCCCCGACGTGATAGGTGGTCAGACTTAACTTATAATATTCAACTTTTTCATGGGCTGTAAGTTCACGGATACGGGTAACCAGCTTAAGGAGATCGTCACTCTCTTTTTCCGTCAGACGCGCGCCTTTTTCAAAGTCGAAATCGATCCCATCAAGGAAAACAATCCCGGCCTGTTGATAAGTGGTCATATCACAGACGGTATGGTTCCAGTTATAGTTCAGGCATTCGCCAATTTTTTCATAGGGCTTTAAATTCTTCTTATAAACGGGGAAAGGTATATCCAGCAGTTTGACTAAATTCTGTGCCACTTTCTCGCGTTTTTCAGGCGTATCAATGTGTGACCACATCTCCTCATAACTTTGCCCGCCAAAAGCTAACATCATTTTCTTTTTAGGGTTGGCATGTTTGGCCTGAGTCCAGGTGATATAAGATGTTGGCATCCACCAGGGGTCATAGTCGGGCACTGTGGCAATGCCATCTGAGGTTTCAATAACGCCATTGGCATCCCATTTCGCAAAAGCCAGCAGGAAAGTATCTATTTTAGAATTTTGTATAACTGCGGCATCACCGTCAGTTAAACCCCAGGAGGTCAGATAGCTGACCGTTTGGTTGGCGGCAGGGGTATCAGCAGCCAGAATGGGCTGCGTGAATAATGCCGAACCGACCAGTAAGGCTAAAAATGATTTTTTCAATGTAAGACTCCCTTTACATTTTATAACGTTTCAAAAACCAGTAGCTTAATCATCCTGTTTGATGAATGCGTCTGGCTTTGGCAGGCATGCGGTGACTGACGTCAGAAAATCACCGCACGGACTTCTTAGAAAGAGATCCCACCTATTTATAAACATCCTGAAGATTCTCTTTCGGCGTAAATTATTAGCGTCACAATTATTATGAGAAGCGATAGTTATGTTTTACAATTCGTTAGTTAATTTTTTATGATAAATTATGTAAAATAATCTGGCGATTTTGGTTATGAGTGAAAATTAACACAACACCCTAATAAATAACTCTACTACTCTCTTACCGGACAGGCAGTTATAGTAGCCAAAACAACTTCCCTTACAATTAATCCGCGCTTAATTAAGAGGGAAAATTAACTTTAATGACCCGCTTTAGCTTTATTTTTAATCAATTCATCGAGGAAGCCTGGTCTGGCTGCTTTCATTACAGTTAATTTTATTTTGCATAAAAGTGACATCTCAGGATGATTACCTTGCTAATTGTTTTTACTTTGCCTGTCGCTAACGTCTGAAACCTTTGCGATTCTCAGACATTCAGATACCAAATCATCATTATATGGTTCGTTCTTTAAAGATCTAACAGTTTTCATCTGATGGTAAAATTACATCAAAATGATTAAATCATGATATTATTAACAGCTTATAAAGAGAAAGCTGTCATTAAAATATTATTTATCAAAAAAAGGAGTTAGCTTATTTATAAATACCTTTACTTTCCCCTTATAAAAAACGAGTTAGTTTCGCTTTCTCAACAGCATTTTCCTCTAAAATTTTTTATCCTGGGGGGATTTCTCTTTGTTGCGATCGTCATCTGAATTAACTGTCGGGTGCCTTTGCTTGCTTCATCGATATCTGGAAAACCCGACACATTTCTAACTTTTACTTTCAGCACAGGCTTGGCTTCTTACCCTGCTGACATTAGGATCTGACAAAGCTACTCTTCGCTGGATCAGAGAGGTTTTTTTCGTCAAACTGCCTTCACACTGAAGCCAACTCGTGAATCGCGGTGATGGTTAAAAACAACCCAGGGTTTCTGCTGTGGGTGAGGTTCGAAAACAACTTTTCCAGAACGCCTGAGTTCTGGCTAAACATTGATAGTTAACTTATTGATAATAAAAGACTCCATGAGAGTTGTTTTCAAAGTAACACCCCATTTGGAGTCCGTTAGTGTTTAGAGGGCAACCTGCCACGTTCCTGACTACAAATGAGCGACAAATTTATCGGTTAATGTGGGTTTAAAGGGGTTTCACTTCGGGCCACATAAGCACTTGAAAGAATTAAAAAATGAGTAAAATCAATATGAATCAGTCAATTGACAGGGACCTATCAGGCCACACCCCGATGATGCAGCAGTACCTTCGCCTGAAGGCAGATCATCCGGAAATTCTGCTGTTCTACCGGATGGGGGATTTCTATGAGTTGTTCTATGACGATGCGAAACGTGCCTCGCAGCTGCTGGAAATTTCACTGACCAAACGTGGCGCTTCCGCCGGTGAACCTATCCCAATGGCTGGCGTGCCTTATCATGCGGTAGAAAACTACCTGGCTAAGCTGGTCAGCCTCGGTGAATCTGTCGCTATCTGCGAACAGATTGGCGATCCGGCGCTGAGCAAAGGACCGGTCGAGCGTAAAGTGGTCCGTATTGTCACACCGGGCACCATCAGTGATGAAGCCCTGCTGAATGAGCGCCAGGATAACCTGCTGGCTGCTGCCTGGCAGGGGCCGCGTGGCTTCGGATTTGCCACGCTGGATATCAGCTCCGGCCGCTTCCGTCTGGCTGAGCCGACAGACCTGGAGACCATGGCCGCCGAGCTGACCCGTTCCAATCCTGCTGAACTCCTCTATTCCGAAGATTTCTCAGCGATGTCGCTGATTGAAAACCGGCGTGGCCTTCGCCGTCGCCCTCTGTGGGAGTTTGAGGTTGAAACCGCCCGCCAGCAGCTCAACATGCAGTTTGGCACCCGCGATCTCAGTGGATTTGGCGTAGACCAGGCTCACCATGCACTGCGTGCCGCCGGCTGCCTGCTGCAATATGTTAAGGACACCCAGCGCACTTCTCTGCCTCACATACGCTCGCTGACTATGGAGCGCCAGCAGGATGGCATCATCATGGATGCGGCCACCCGCCGTAACCTTGAGATCACACAAAACCTGGCGGGAGGCATTGAAAACACGCTGGCCTCGGTACTGGATAAAACCGTGACTCCGATGGGCAGCCGTATGCTTAAGCGCTGGCTGCACATGCCGGTGCGTGAAATTAAAACTCTGGAAAACCGCCAGCAATCTATTGGCGTGCTGCAGGATTTCACCGCTGAGGTCTCCCCTCTGCTTCGTCAGGTCGGCGATCTTGAACGTATTCTTGCCCGTCTGGCATTGAGAACCGCCCGTCCCCGCGATCTGGCCCGTATGCGACATGCCTTCCAGCAACTGCCTGAGCTTGATGCGCTGCTGGCGGATGTCGACACGCCGCACCTTCAGACCCTGCGCAAAAATATGGGGCAGTTTGACGAGCTGCGCGAGCTGCTGGAGAAAGCCATTATCGAGTCACCGCCGGTGCTGGTACGAGATGGCGGCGTGATCGCCCCGGGTTACCACGCAGAGCTGGACGAGTGGCGTGCGCTGGCGGACGGCGCTACGGATTATCTGGACCGACTGGAAATACGCGAGCGCGAGAATCTGGGGCTGGATACGCTGAAGGTGGGGTTCAACGCCGTTCATGGTTATTACATTCAGGTCAGCCGTGGGCAAAGTCATCGCGTCCCTATCAACTATGTCCGTCGTCAGACGCTGAAAAACGTCGAGCGTTACATTATTCCCGAACTGAAAGAGTACGAAGACAAAGTGCTGACCTCGAAAGGGAAAGCGCTGGCGCTGGAGAAGTCGCTTTACGAGCAGTTATTCGATCTGTTACTGCCTCATCTTGAGGCGTTACAGCTCAGCGCCGCTGCGCTGGCTGAACTGGACGTATTGGTTAACCTTGCGGAACGCGCCTGGACGCTGAACTATAACTGCCCGATGCTGACCGACAAGCCGGGCATTAAACTGACCGGTGCCCGCCATCCGGTCGTTGAGCAGGTGCTTAAAGAGCCTTTTATTGCCAACCCTCTTGCACTCTCTCCGCAGCGCCGCATGCTGGTGATCACTGGCCCGAACATGGGCGGTAAAAGTACCTATATGCGTCAGGCGGCATTGATTACCCTGCTGGCTTATATTGGCAGTTACGTCCCGGCTGAACAGGCCATCATCGGTCCGGTAGACCGCATCTTTACCCGCGTAGGGGCTGCGGACGATCTGGCCTCTGGCCGATCGACCTTTATGGTCGAGATGACCGAAACGGCCAATATCCTGCACAATGCCACGGAACAAAGCCTGGTGCTGATGGATGAAATTGGACGTGGCACCTCAACCTATGACGGGCTTTCACTGGCCTGGGCCTGCGCAGAAAGCCTGGCAAGCCGCATCAAAGCCATGACGCTGTTTGCCACACACTACTTTGAGCTGACAACGCTACCCGAGAAAATGGAAGGCGTGGCTAATGTTCATCTGGACGCCATTGAACACGGCGACACCATCGCCTTTATGCACAGCGTTCAGGAAGGTGCCGCAAGCAAAAGTTACGGTCTCGCCGTGGCTGCCCTGGCTGGCGTGCCTAAAGATGTGATTAAGCGCGCGCGCCAAAAACTCAGGGAGCTGGAAACGCTGTCAGGCAGCGCAGCCAATACCACAGCCGATGGCCCGCAGCTTCCGCTGTTAGTGGAAGAAACGTCCCCAGCGGTGGAAGCCCTTGAGGCGCTGGACGCAGACTCGCTCTCGCCTCGTCAGGCGCTGGAGTGGATTTATCGTCTGAAAACCATGCTCTGATGCCAGTCTGGCCTGCTTTCACAGCAGGCCAGCCCCTCCCCTCCGGCCATCAATGGAACTATCCCCACCGTTCAGCCACGTAATGACTGAGATAAAGCGTTCATTCAGGTCATGCTGTCGCCCGATTAAGCACAGCATCCGGCCGTTTTATCCATGTCTGTTAACCCGGTACAGTGGAGAAAATCATGAATATGAGAGTCAATCCCGGAGGGATGGTAAACGAAGCGGTGAAGAATTCCGCGCAGCTTACCTCCCGCTTCAATATCAGCCAGGCGGGGAAAAGTGGCGATGCCAGTGCTCTGGCGGGCAAATCCACTCCCTTGCAGTATGGCGGCGCGGCAGGCACTACCAGTGAAAAAATGTCCACCTCTTCCCTCAGCAGTGATTATAAAGCTACTATCGACTCGCTGATCAAACAGGGTCAGGCTGAATTATCAAAATTAAAGGAACAACTGGCGCAACAGTCCTCTTCCACCTCTACCGGAAATCAGGGAACCTCTACCTCCTCATCCAGCTCACAGATGTCGCAGTTGCAGATGCTGCTCGACAGCATTACTAAGCTGCTTAAACAGAGCCAGCAGAGCCAGCAATCCTCTTCATCCGGCAACAGCTCAACTGATGCCCAGCTTAGTAATGTTATGTCGCAGCTTAAAGAGTTGCTTGGCTCACTGGGTAGTCAGGCTACTTCCGGTGCCGCGGGAGCCCCCACTACAGGTGATGCGGCATCCACCGGCCCGGCGATGCCAAAAGATGAGAAAGACACCAGCGTTGCCCCTTCCAGCGATACCCTGTTCAAAAGTATGGACGGTGACAACCGCTCAGCGGATCAGATTATCAATGACAATCCGGTGTTGAAAAACCTGGGCAATCAGAAGGATATCAAACAGGAAGATCTGAAGAAGCAGTTCGGTGACTGGACCTCCAACAACCCTGACGAAAAGAGCCGCGCGCTGGCGGCAAAAAACATGTCGTACTTCCTTAATAACGTCAAAGCACTGGATAACCGCGAAGGGGGCGATCGTGGCGATATCTCAACCAACGGCAAAATCGAAGGGCTGACTAAAAGCGGTGATGCCCGTCACGGCACGGAAGCCGCCATCGTCAAAGATGTTGCGGAACAGGGGCTGGATAAGATGTTCCCGAAAGACGGTAAGCTGACTCAGACCAACGATGAAATGGTCAATATGAACGGGACCAACAAAAGCGGCTTTCAGGGGATCTGCCTGAAAGTGGGCCGTGCTCTGGCCTTTATTCCAGGGCTGAGCAACGTGCTGATGGGCATGGGCAAATCTGAAAGCACCAATCCGTGGGATGTGATCAAAGGCGGGATAGAAGGCGGCGTTAAAACGGCTGTGGATGCGATAAAAGGCGTGGTGGAGGGACTAGGCAAAGGAAGGCTTAACCCAGTCCAGATGCTGCTGAGTGCCTATAAAGGCGCAGCGATGGATACCTATGCCATGCAGGATGTGAAGTCTGATACCAAAGACAAAATCAAGGACATCGTCTGATCGACAGGCAATAAAAAAGCGGTGGTTTTCACCACCGCTTTTCGCATTCACATCTTAAGTGCCTGAGTTACTCGCGAAACAAGGCTTCAATATTCAGTCCCTGTGTCTGCAGAATTTCACGCAGACGACGAAGACCTTCAACCTGAATCTGGCGAACACGTTCACGGGTCAGACCAATTTCGCGACCCACATCTTCTAACGTGGCCGCTTCATAGCCTAACAGGCCGAAACGACGCGCCAGCACTTCACGCTGTTTGGCGTTCAGTTCGAACAGCCATTTGACGATGCTCTGCTTCATGTCATCGTCCTGGGTAGTATCTTCCGGACCGTTATCTTTTTCGTCGGCCAGGATATCCAGCAGCGCTTTCTCAGAATCACCGCCTAGTGGCGTATCAACTGACGTAATGCGTTCGTTGAGGCGCAGCATACGGCTGACATCTTCAACGGGTTTATCAAGCTGCTCGGCAATTTCTTCTGCACTTGGCTCATGATCTAACTTGTGGGTCAGTTCACGTGCCGTACGCAGATAAACGTTCAGCTCTTTAACAATGTGGATTGGCAAACGGATGGTACGGGTTTGGTTCATGATAGCCCGTTCAATCGTTTGACGAATCCACCAGGTAGCGTAAGTAGAGAAGCGGAACCCTCTTTCAGGGTCAAATTTCTCTACCGCGCGGATTAACCCAAGGTTACCTTCCTCAATCAGATCCAGCAAAGCCAGACCACGATTGCTGTAACGGCGGGCAATCTTTACTACCAGGCGTAAGTTACTTTCAATCATGCGGCGACGGGATGGAACATCACCACGCAGGGCACGACGAGCGAAGAAGACCTCTTCCTCTGCCGTTAACAGGGGAGAATAACCAATCTCTCCCAGGTAGAGCTGCGTCGCGTCCAAAACTCGTTGCGTAGCGCCTTGTGACAACAGCTCATCTTCAGCTATTTCGTTATCAGCAGGTTCATTTCCGACGAGAGCCTTCTCATCAAAAACTTCAGCTCCGTTTTCGTCGAATTCCGCGTCTTCATGTAACTCATTAACTTTCAGCGTATTCTGGCTCATTAGCGGCTCCTACCCGTGATCCCAGGGCAGAACACCAAGGTTCTGCCGGATTTATCGCTGCGGTAAATAACGCAGCGGGTTTACGGATTTCCCCTTGTAACGAATTTCAAAATGCAATCTAACCGAACTTGTGCCGGTACTACCCATGGTAGCTATCTTCTGCCCCGCTTTAACTTCTTGTTGCTCGCGGACCAGCATCGTATCGTTATGGGCATATGCACTCAGGTAGTCATCATTATGTTTGATGATAATCAAGTTACCGTAACCGCGGAGTGCATTCCCTGCATACACAACACGCCCGGAAGCGGTTGAAATGACGGGTTGTCCTCGCGATCCCGCGATATCGACGCCTTTATTGCCCCCTTCGGAAGCAGAGAAGTTATCGATAATCTTACCGTCAGTTGGCCAGCGCCAGTTTCCCACAGGGGTAGCGCTGTTTGTTGTGCTGCTGACGGTCGGAGCAGTAACCGGTGCCGTTGTCGTTGCAACGGTATTAGTACCGGATGATGGCAACATTTTGCCTTCACTTGGTTTACCTGAATCCTCAGAATACGTAATAACCGGCTGCTGTGCAACCGCTCCGCCTTTGATTTGTGTAGCAGCAGGTTGAGCCGGAACGCCCCCTGCACTGGCATCTGCAGCGGTGATCGCATTGCCACCCGTTAAGGTGCCACCGGAGGAGTTACTAACCTGCAACTGCTGGCCCACATTGAGGCCGTAAGGTGCAGCAACGTTATTTCGTTGGGCTAAATCACGGAAATCATTGCCCGTAATCCAGGCAATATAGAACAGCGTATCGCCTCTTTTAACGGTATACGTTTCACCGCTGTAGCTACCTTTAGGAATATTCCCATACGAACGGTTGTAGACGATATGGCCATTCTCGGTTACCACGTTGCTGTCAGCCGTGTTACTTGTCGTACTAATGTTCTGCGGCGCGCTCACCACATTCTGGGAATTTGCAGAGATAGACGAAGGAGGCGAGACGTAGCCGCCGTTACCGCTATTGGCATTCCCGGCGTTGCTGCTGACCTGACCACCACTGAGCATGCCAGAGTTGTTACCACCGCCACCGCCGCCAACGGAGCTGATAGGAGCCTGTGTATTATCGCTGGAACAGCCAGCTAACCAAAAACTGACAAGTGAAACGGCCGCAATCCGGCGCAACTTAAATACTGGGCTTCCTGTGCTCATTTATATCCCCCGTGACGGCAAAACTGTGTCTGGTGCCGGGATGCCCCTGGCTTTCCAGCAAGACTAAATCATTGATTCACCGGAATAGTAACAATATCGTTACTCCGGTGCCATTTACAGATGTGTGTAAATACTAACGTCTCAGGCTAAATCGCCTTTGACCAGCGGAACAAAACGCACTGGCTCTACAATCTCAACCACAAACTCCCCACCCTTACGGCGGATACGTTTTAATTCCTGATGCTCCTCACCCACCGGTAACACCAGAATCCCGCCTTCATCAAGCTGAGACATCAGCTCTACAGGAATTTCAGGCGGTGCGGCGGTGACGATGATCGCATCAAACGGGCCACGTGAAGGCCAGCCCTGCCAGCCATCGCCGTGACGCGTCGAAACATTATGCAAATCAAGCTGTTTCAGTCGACGCTTGGCCTGCCATTGCAGCCCTTTAATCCGCTCAACCGAGTAAACATGCTCTACCAGATGGGCCAGGATGGCGGTCTGATAGCCCGATCCTGTGCCAATCTCTAATACGCGTGAAGCTGGCGTCAGCTCAAGCAGCGAGGTCATTTTCGCCACAATATAAGGCTGGGAGATGGTCTGGCCGGAGCCGATAGGCAACGCCGTATTTTCCCAGGCTTTATGTTCGAACGCTTCATCCACAAACCGCTCGCGCGGCACATCTTCAATCGCTTTCAGCAACCGTTCATCGTCAATGCCCTGCTGGCGCAACTGCGCCAGAAGCGTATCAATGCGGCGGATCACCATTCGCTACTGACCTCAACGCTTGTGAGCCATGACGCCACCACGTCCTGCGCGGCATGGGCTGTTAAGTCGACGTGCAGCGCGGTGACAGAAACGTAGCCCTGGTCCACGGCGGCAAAGTCGGTATCCGGGCCGGCATCCAGTTTGTCGCCGGGCGGGCCAATCCAGTAGAGCGTATTGCCGCGCGGATCCTGCTGCGGTATAGCCTGGTCGCTGGGATGCCGACTGCCGCAACGGGTGACGCGAATGCCTTTGATTTCTGACAGCGGTAAATCCGGAACGTTAACGTTGAGGATACGTCCGGTGCGCAGCGGTTCACGCAGCAAAGCGCGCAGCAGGGAGCAGGTCACTGCCGCAGCGGTGTCATAATGTTTGTGCCCATCCAGCGAAACGGCCAGCGCTGGCAGCCCCAGATGGCGGCCCTCCATCGCGGCAGCTACGGTACCCGAGTAAATAACGTCATCACCCAGGTTGGGGCCGGCGTTGATGCCGGAAACCACAATATCGGGCTTGGGTTTCATCAATGCGTTGACGCCCAGATAGACACAGTCGGTCGGGGTGCCCATCTGCACAGCGATATCGCCATTGGGATAGGTGAAGGTACGTAATGGGGTTTCCAGCGACAGGGAATTTGACGCCCCACTGCGATTGCGATCGGGAGCAACAACCTGCACTTCAGCAAACTCACGCAGCGCGGTGGCCAGCGTCTGAATGCCAGGCGCATGAATACCGTCATCGTTACTCAGCAATATTCGCATCATCACCTTCTTGTTGAAGAACTTCGCGCACCAGAGTGGTGGCAAAACTGCCTGCCGGAAGCCAGAAATTCAGCTCTACGGTGGCGTCATCCCACCAGTTCCAGCGCAGATCTCGCGGTTTCACCAGCAGCGCACGACGGGCCGCATCGACTTTTTCACGCTCAAGCAGTGTAATCAATTCTGCTTCGGCTGCCAGGCTTTGTTGTTCAAAAGCCAGCGCGCTGCCCTGAGTTCCCCAGGCACCGCTGCCGGGCAGCGGTGCGGTCACTCGCAGCTCGTCATTGTCGACACGGGCCTGCAACGTCGCCAGCTCTGCCTCTTCAGCCACAAACCAGCTACCGCGCCCGGTGAGCTGTAAAGCGTCACCGGCCATCACTGTAGTCAGACCACTCTGCGCCAGTCGGTCACTCGCCACCTGATTAAACATCGCGCTGCGGGCAGCCGAAAGCAGGAAGCTGCGTTTGTTACGCTCTTTCACGCGGATGTCATTGGCTGCCCAGCGACGGGCCATCAGCAGGTTATTGCCTTCATGGCCAAAACGCTGCTCGCCGAAATAATTGGGTACGCCAGACAGGGCGATCTGCTGAAGCCGTTGCTCAACCGCTTCACGATCGGAAATCTGCCGCAAAATCAGGGTAAAGGCGTTGCCCTGCAAAGCACCAGTACGCAGTTTACGACGATGGCGGGCACTTTCCAGTACCTCGCAGCCTTCAAGCGCAAATGCAGATAAATCTGGCGTCTCTTTGCCGGGAATGCGCAGGCAGAACCACTGTTCGGTTACCGCATGGCGATCTTTCATGCCGGCAAAGCTGACATCACGCGGATGAATGCCGGCAAATTTTGCCAGCGCCTCGGCTACAAAGCGGGTATTGCAGCCCGTTTTGCGGATCCGGACCAGCACCTGCTCACCGTCGCCATCCGGCCGGTAACCCAGGTCTTCAATCACCACAAAATCTTCCGGGCTGGCTTTCACCACGCCAGTAGCGGTGGGTTTACCGTGCAGCCAGCTCAGCTCTTCCACTGCCATTACGCGTCCGCCTTAAAGATCAGCGCCACGGCTTCACAGGCAATACCTTCACCGCGCCCGGTAAAGCCCAGCTTTTCGGTAGTGGTCGCTTTGACATTGACGTCATCCATATGAATGCCCAGATCTTCTGCGATGTTGATGCGCATCTGCGGAACATGCGGCAGCATTTTCGGTGCCTGAGCAATAATAGTGACGTCCACATTTCCCAGGCGATAGCCTTTTTTCTGAATCTGACGCCAGGCTTCCCGCAGCAGTTCGCGGCTGTCTGCCCCTTTATAAGCAGCATCCGTGTCCGGGAAGAGTTTGCCGATATCGCCCAGTGCCGCCGCGCCCAGCAGGGCATCGGTCAGGGCATGCAGGGCCACATCGCCATCGGAATGGGCCAGTAATCCTTTTTCATAAGGGATCCGCACGCCGCCAATAATCAGCGGGCCTTCGCCGCCAAACGCGTGAACATCAAAACCGTGGCCGATACGCATTATGCGCTCTCCTTATTAGATGATTGAGTCAGGTAAAATGCCGCCAGTGCGAGATCTTCTGGTCTGGTTACCTTGATATTGTCGCTGCGGCCCATGACAAGCTCAGGATGAAAACCACAGTACTCCAGCGCCGAAGCTTCGTCGGTGATGGTGGCCCCTTCATTTAATGCCCGTACCAGACAGTTGCGCAATAATTCCAGCGGGAACAACTGGGGCGTCAGGGCATGCCACAACGCTTCACGATCGACGGTATGTGCAATTGCCTGTTTGCCTGGCTCTGCCCGCTTCATGGTGTCACGCACCGGCGCAGCCAGAATCCCGCCCACCGTGCTGGTGGCGGCGATCGCTAACAGACGGCTGAGGTCGTCAATGTGCAGACAGGGGCGCGCCGCATCATGCACCAGCACCCAACGGGCGGAGGAGACGGCTTTAAGCCCGGCGAGCACCGAATCTGCACGCTCTTTCCCGCCCTTCACCACCATTATCCGGGGATCGCTGGCTATGGGAAGCGTGGAAAAGTAAGGGTCTTCGGGGCTGATAGCGACAATGATGCGGCTGACCGCCGGGTGCGCCACCAAGCTGTTGAGCGCATGCTCCAGCAGCGTTTTACCGCCTATGGAAAGATATTGTTTTGGACACTCTGATTGCATCCGACTGCCGATGCCGGCAGCAGGAACGACAGCAATGACGTCCGGAAAGGGCCGTGCAATGTTCATGAGTTATCGTTGCTGACTGGTGTATGCACCCTGCTGCGCGTTTCGTTTGTTCTGATCCGGCACAAGGCGATAGAAGGTCTCACCGGGTTTAATCATCCCCAGTTCGTTGCGTGCGCGTTCCTCAATTGCTTCAGAACCGCCGTTAAGGTCGTCGATTTCTGCAAACAGCTGATCGTTTCGCGCTTTTAGTTTGGCATTACCGCCCTGTTGCACAGCAACATCGTCGTTAACGCGCGTATAGTCATGTATGCCGTTCTTGCCCAGCCAGAGCGAATATTGCAGCCAGCCGAGTAACACAAGTAACAGCAGCGTAAGTTTACCCATCCCCGCCCCCTGAAAAACGGCTCAATCATCCCATAACTTTTCATCTGACTCCACTTTAGCGGTGATTTAACCCCGCATTGGTGGAACAGTGACCGTTCTTCACCCTGAAATCAGGGTTTGTAAGCAAAATTTTGTAACCGCAGTGGGGATTCAGACATCAGATCCAGCCAGTACTCCGGGCTGAACTCTGAGTAAGAGGCCGGTTACCAACCGGTCAACAGCGTGTAAAGCAGCCAGAACAGGCAGACGACGACCACAATCGTTACCAGGATAGTCCAGATCAGTTTACCGCGCATCATCACATTGGTGGCGATACCAGCCAGCACGGAAACCGGCAACAGCGCCAGGAAGAAAGGCCAGGTGTAGAGGAAGAAGAACAGCGTATTAGAACCATACAGCACAAAAGGGATCGCCAGTGCGAGCCACCAGGCAACGAAGCCGATGACTCCACCGGGGAATGACCAGGAGGGCTCTTCCTGGTCCCGATCATCTTTACGGACTGATATGGGCGTAACGTTATGCATAAGTATCCTGTTGACGCGTAATACGGCCCGCTCTCAGGCGTTTTGCCGTAACTATCTCAGGGCTTGATGATATCGCGGTCGCGCAGCAGATCTAACACTTGAACCAGTAATTTTGTTACCAATTGTTCTCCATCAAGATGGATTTCAGCCTGTTCTGGCGCTTCGTAAACCGCATCAATGCCGGTGAAATTACGCAGTTCACCAGCACGGGCTTTCTTATAGAGTCCTTTAGGATCGCGGGCTTCACAGATAGCGAGCGGGGTATCCACGAACACTTCGATAAAGCGCCCTTCCCCCAGCATGTCGCGTACCATCTGGCGTTCAGCACGGTGCGGAGAGATAAAGGCGCTGAGTACGATAAGCCCGGCATCCACCATCAGTCTGGCTACTTCACCCACCCGACGGATATTCTCTTTACGATCCTCATCGCTGAATCCCAGATCGCGACACAATCCGTGACGAACATTGTCGCCATCCAGCAGATAAGTGCTGACCCCGAGCTGGTGAAGCGCCTGCTCCACCGCACCGGCTACCGTGGATTTCCCCGACCCCGAAAGGCCGGTAAACCATAACAGCACGCCCTGATGGCCATGCTGCTGCTCACGTTCCGCACGCGTTACCGCGTGCGAATGCCAGATGACGTTTTCATCATGCTCTGCGGCCATATTATTTGCCGCCCAGCAGATCGCGTGCGCCCCAGTGTGGGAAATGACGACGAACCAGCGCGTTCAGTTCCAGCTCAAACGCGCTGAAATCGCCCTGATTTTTCACCACATCTTCCAGCGGCTCGCGGATCATCCCTGCGCCCACGGTGACGTTGCTCAGGCGATCGATAAAGATCATCCCGCCTGTAACCGGATTCTGCTGGTAGTTATCCAGCACCATCGGCTCATCAAAGGTCAGATCAACCAGCCCAATGCCGTTCAGCGGCAGGGTGTCCACATCGTGTTTAGCAAGGCTGTTAATTTCAACCTGATACTCAATCTTCTCAACGCGGGCACGGGTTTTCTTACCGGCGATTTTAATATCGAAGCTCTGACCCGGCACCAGCGGTTGTTCCGCCATCCAGACCACATCAACAGAAGCAGCCTGAACCGGCTTCAGCGTGGCATCAACCGCCACCAGCAGATCGCCACGGCTGATATCAATCTCATCTTTCAGCACCAGAGTGATCGCTTCGCCCGCCTGTGCAACTTCCAGGTCGCCATCAAAGGTAACGATGCGAGCCACAGAAGATTCCACGCCAGAGGGAAGCACTTTCACACGCTGCCCCACGGTGACGGAACCGGACGCCAGGGTTCCCGCATAGCCACGGAAATCCAGGTTAGGACGGTTAACGTATTGCACCGGGAAACGCATTGGCTGCTGCTCAACGATACGTTTCACCTCCACCGTTTCCAGCACGTCCAGCAGCGTCGGGCCGCTGTACCAGTTCATCGCTTCGCTTGGGGAAGCAACGTTCTCGCCTTCCAGCGCGGAAAGAGGAACAAAGCGGATATCCAGATCCGCAGGCAGCTGGCCGGCAAAATCCAGGTAGTCCTGTTTGATCTGCTCAAACGTCTCCTGGCTGTATTCAACCAGATCCATTTTATTGATCGCCACGATCAGGTGTTTAATGCCCAACAGCGTGGAGATAAAGCTGTGACGACGGGTCTGATCCAGCACGCCTTTACGCGCATCGATCAGCAGAATGGCCAGGTCACAGGTTGACGCGCCGGTAGCCATATTGCGGGTGTACTGCTCGTGTCCCGGCGTATCGGCGATAATAAATTTGCGCTTCTCGGTAGAGAAATAGCGGTAAGCCACATCAATGGTGATGCCCTGCTCACGCTCGGCCTGCAAGCCATCCACCAGCAGCGCCAGGTCCAGTTTCTCGCCCTGGGTGCCGTGACGTTTGCTGTCGTTGTGCAGCGAGGAGAGCTGATCTTCATAAATCTGACGGGTGTCATGAAGCAGGCGACCAATCAGCGTGCTCTTGCCATCGTCGACGCTGCCGCAGGTCAGGAAACGCAGCAGGCTTTTGTGTTGCTGGGCGTGCAGCCAGGCTTCAACGCCACCCTGTTCAGCAATTTGTTGTGCAATAACGGTATTCATGCTGGCTCCTTAGAAGTAACCCTGGCGTTTTTTCAGCTCCATCGAGCCTGACTGGTCGCGGTCAATCACGCGGCCCTGACGTTCGCTGGTGGTGGAAACCAGCATCTCTTCAATGATTTCCGGCAGCGTCTGCGCTTCGGATTCCACTGCGCCGGTCAGCGGCCAGCAGCCAAGCGTACGGAAGCGCACCATTTTCTGCTTAATCACTTCGCCAGGCTGCAGGTCGATACGATCATCGTCGATCATCATCAGCATGCCGTCACGTTCCAGTACCGGACGCGGTGCGGCCAGATACAGAGGAACAATGTCGATGTTTTCCAGGAAGATATACTGCCAGATATCCAGTTCGGTCCAGTTGGAAAGCGGGAATACGCGGATGCTTTCGCCTTTGTTGATCTGGCCGTTGTAGTTATGCCACAGCTCAGGGCGCTGGTTTTTTGGATCCCAGCGATGGAAACGGTCGCGGAAGGAGTAGATACGCTCTTTGGCACGGGATTTTTCTTCATCACGACGGGCACCCCCGAACGCGGCATCAAAGCCGTACTTGTTCAGTGCCTGCTTCAGGCCTTCGGTTTTCATGATGTCGGTGTGTTTGGCACTGCCGTGAACAAAGGGGTTGATGCCCATCGCCACGCCTTCCGGGTTTTTGTGCACCAGCAGCTCAGCACCGATGTTTTTCACCGTGCGATCGCGGAACTCGTACATTTCACGGAATTTCCAGCCGGTGTCCACATGCAGCAGCGGGAACGGCAGCGTTCCCGGATAGAACGCCTTGCGCGCCAGGTGCAGCATCACAGAGGAGTCCTTGCCGATGGAGTACATCATCACCGGGTTGCCAAACTCTGCTGCCACTTCACGGATGATATGGATACTTTCCGCTTCCAGTTGACGCAGGTGAGTGAGTCGTTTTTGATCCATAACTTTTCCTCAAGCCAAATTTACAACGGTGGACGCCCGCTGCGCTGAATGTTGAAACCATGCCAGTTGCTGATGCAGGTTGACTACTTCCCCTATCACCAGCAATGCCGGCGTCGGTGCGCGTTGCGCTAATACTTCTAATTCTTCCAGGGTGCCAGTCAGCACCTGCTGATCCTGTCTGGTCCCACGGCCAATAACGGCCACAGGCGTTTGTGAATCGCGGCCATGAGCGATGAGCTGCGCGGAAATTTCGCCAGCTTTCATAGTGCCCATATAGATAGCCAGTGTCTGACGGGCGCGGGCCAGTGAAGCCCAGTCCATTCCCTCGCCGTCAGCCCGGCAATGGCCGGTAATGAACATCGCGCTTTGCGCATAATCGCGGTGAGTCAGCGGAATACCGGCATAGGCAGTTGCGCCTGCTGCTGCGGTAACGCCAGGCACCACCTGAAAAGGAATGCCCGCCTCCACGGCTGCCTGTAGCTCTTCGCCGCCGCGACCAAAAATAAAGGGATCGCCGCCCTTGAGGCGCACCACACGTTTACCCTTTTTAGCGAGCTCCACCAGCATGCGGTTGGTCTCTTCCTGCGGGATAGAGTGAGCATTGGCACGCTTGCCTACGCAGATGCGGTCTGCATCACGGCGCACCAGATCCAGAACTTCATCACTGACCAGATGGTCATAGAGCACCACGTCGGCCTGCTGCATGACCTGCAAGCCACGCAGCGTCAGCAAGCCGGGATCGCCGGGGCCTGCACCGACCAGAATGATTTCGCCCTCACCGGCATCCGGATCGTCGAGCTGCTGATCCAGCGTGCGTTTTGCCCCTTCAACGTTACCGGAAGCGACCTGGCTGGCGAACAGGCCATTGAAGGCGGCCTCCCAGAAGCGGCGACGCTCAGACATCTTGCTGAAGCGCTGTTTGACTTTATTACGCCACTGTCCGGCGATCTCAGCCATCTGCCCAAGATTTGCTGGCAACAAGGCTTCCAGCTTCTCACGCAGCAGCCTGGCCAGAACCGGCGCCGTGCCGCTGGAAGAGATAGCCACCACCAGCGGAGAGCGGTCAACGATAGAAGGGAAGATAAAGGAGCACTTAGGCTGATCGTCCACCACGTTGGCAAACAGGTGACGCTCATGCGCATCGGTGAACACGCGGGCGTTAAGCTCCACGTTATCGGTGGCGGCGATCACCAGAAAGACGCTGTCGAGCTGGGTGCTCTGATACTCTCTGGCGATCCAACGCACGGCGCCGTTGCTTTCCAGCTCCGTTAACTCCTCACACAACGCATGCGCGGCGATTTGCACATCGGCACCCGCACGACGCAGCAGATCAATTTTGCGGGCAGCAACGTCTCCGCCGCCCACAATCAGCACCGGTTTGTTTCGGATGTCAGCAAAAATCGGGAGATAGTCCACGTCGGCCTTTTTCGTTATTTACACAAAGTTAACGCGACTATACGGCCCTGGCTTGAGGCTTATGAAATTACTAATTGGAATGAGTAGTTACTGAATGGAATAACGTTCTGGCATAGCTCCGCACAAAATGTGCTTAACGGATGATAATTAGGGCATTTCAGAGAGAATGAAATTGTGCAATCCGCGTCACACTTTCATACTGTGCGGGTAAAAAAACCTCGTAAGATTGTCATTGATGACGACTAAGGATCTGACATGTTTTCCCGACTCCGCCTGAGCGCGCTGGCCGCTTTACTCAGTTGCGGTGCTGTTTTCCCCCTGCAGGCAGCCAGCCAGCAGATGGGGCATTTTGCTGAGCAGCAGCTTCGCCACATTGCCACCTATTTTCCAGGCCGTATGGCTGGCAGCCCTGCCGAGATGCTGACGGCAGATTATCTGCACCATCAGTTCAGCGAGCTGGGCTATGAAACCAACAAGCGGAATTTCTCCGCAGACTACCCTTATCAGTCGCAGGACGGCCACACTACACCGCATAACGTCACGGCCACATCCGTTATTGCCGCCCGTGCCGGAGAAGTTCCCCAACAGATTTTGATCGTCACCCATGCGGATACCTATATGCCGGTAAGCGATGGCGATCGGCAAAAAAACCTGGGTGGCCTGACGCTTCAGGGGGCGGACGATAACGCTTCCGGCCTCGGCGTCATGCTGGAACTGGCCCAACGGTTAAGCAAAGTTCCCCTGCACTACAGCCTGCGCTTCGTGGCACTGAGCGGTGAAGAGAGCGGCCATCAGGGTGAAAAAGATTATCTCGCCAGAATGAAACCGGAAGAGAAGAAAAACACGCTGCTGGTGATCAACCTGGACAGCCTGATAGTTGGCGATAAACTTTATTTTGACAGCGGCAGCAACACGCCGGATGCCGTGGCACGCCAGACCAGGGACCGTGCGCTGGCCATTGCCCGTCAGCATGGGCTGGCCGCCGCCACCAACGGTAAAGCGGTAAAAAAACACCCTGCGGATGATGAATTTGATAAAGCCGGTTTTCCGCTGCTGAGCATTCGTGCCACCAACTGGGATCTGGGAAAAAAGGATGGGCAGCAACAGCGCACGCTCAGCCACCATTTTCCACAGGGAACCAGCCGTTATCAGGCCTCACTGGATAATCTGACTTATCTCGATCGCTGGCTACCCGGACGCATCACCCAACGCACACGTACTACCGTAAAGATTCTACTGCCGCTGATTTCCGGGCTGGCGAACCCCACAAGCTGAAACAGGAGTTATTGCCATGTATATCGTTTATCTGAAATATAGCCGCCCTATGGAAGAGGTTGAAGCCGTGCTGGATGCGCACGTTCTCTGGCTGAACAAATATTTTGACGCTGGCGTCTTTATTGCGGCAGGCCGAAAAGATCCCCGTACCGGCGGTATGGTGATGGTGAAAGATATCGACCGTGAACGGCTGAACGTCATCCTGTCGGAAGATCCTTTCCAGGCCGTGGCAGAGTATGAAGTGACAAAGGTGAACGTAACCCGCAGCACCAATGAGTTTAACGCGCTGGTTGGGATCTGATAGCTGAAGCTTGATTCAGACAGACAACGCTGAAATTCAGAAGATGAATTACCCAGAAAAGAGTAAAGGTTCAGGGTGTGAGGAAGACAGATAATGCTGAACTTGATTCATTCAGACAACACTAACCATTGAGGCGTGGGGGATGCAGGCCGATCGGAAAGCGTCTCGCGCCATGGACGGTGCGAGCCGAGCTGTCATGGATGAGGCTTTTTGCGTCTTTCTGAGCGGCCTGTATCCCCTGCGCGGAATACATGACATACAGGCCACACCTGTTTTTTAATCTCTATCCCTGCGCAGAATACATGACATACAGGCCACCTGTTTTTTAATCTGCAACGCCTGTTTTTAATCTCTATCCCCTGCGCAGAGTACAGCCTGCACAGGGGATGCTTTAGTGTAAAGACCCCACCTCAGCCGTAGCTATTCGTGCAAACCGCACTCGCGCTTCAGCCCGAAGAAACGCGTCTCTTCTTCCGCCATGCCTGGCTCCCATTTACGGGTAGTGTGCGTATCCCCTACTGAAAGATAACCCTGCTCACGCAGCGGGTGATAGTCCAGATCGTTGTCCTGCAAATACTGATGCACCTGACGGTTATCCCAGTCGATGATCGGCAGAACTTTAAAGACCCCGCGCTGAATAGCCAGCACCGGAAGATGAGCCCGACTGCTGGACTGATCGCGGCGCAAACCGGCAAACCAGGTCTGCGCCTGCAAACTCTCCATTGCCCGGTTCATCGGCTCTACTTTGTTGATCTCGTTGTAGCGCTCAATACCCTCAACGCCCTGCTCCCACAGCTTGCCGTAACGCGCCTCCTGCCAGGCCGCGCTTTGCTCCGCACGGTACACCTGCAGGTTAAGCTTCAGCTTATCAGTGAGCCGATCGATAAACTGATAGGTCTCCGGGAACAGATAGCCGGTATCGGTCAGGATCACCGGAATATCCGGCTTAGCCTGCGTCACCAGATGCAGACTGACCGCCGCCTGAATGCCAAAGCTGGAAGAGAGCACCGCCTCACCGGGCAAATTCTCCAGCGCCCAGAGCACGCGCTCCTGCGCAGAAAGCTTGTCCAGTTTGGTATTAATCTCGGCGAGCGCCATCACGCGCTCTACTTTCGGTAAATCATTCAGTGCTGAGAGATCGAGTACAGACATATCACGCCTCCTTTATGCCCAAAAATCACGGGCCGGATCAACAACCGGCTTCACCACACCCATACGGATAGTGAAATCACCAAAGCCTTCACCGGCTTCACGCTCTTTTGACCAGCGACCCAGTAAAGCATCAAGGGTAGACAAAATTTCATCTTCAGTGATGTTCTCACGGTACATCCTTGGGATGCGCGTTCCAATCCGGTTACCGCCCAGATGCAGGTTATAACGGCCTGGAGCCTTGCCCACCAACCCTATCTCAGCCAGCAGCGCGCGGCCACAGCCGTTCGGGCAACCGGTCACGCGCAGCACAATGTGCTCATCGCCCACGCCGTGCGACGTCATCAGCTCCTCCACGCGGGTCACAAATTCTGGCAGGAAGCGTTCGGCTTCGGCCATCGCCAGTGGACAGGTCGGGAAAGCGACGCAGGCCATGGAATTTTCACGCTGTGCGGTGACGCTCTCCATCAAACCGTGCTCACGAGCCAGCGCTTCAATCCGCGGTTTCTCCGCTTCCGGCACGCCAGCCACAATCAGATTCTGGTTAGCCGTCAGGCGGAAATCACCCTGATGAATTTTGGCAATCTCAGCCAGGCCGGTTTTCAGCGGACGGCCCGGATAATCCAGCAGACGACCATTCTCAATAAACAGCGTCAGGTGCCATTTATCATCAATGCCTTTCACCCAGCCAATACGATCGCCACGGGTGGTGAATTCATAGGGGCGAATCGGCTCAAATGTGATCCCCGCACGGCGCTCAACTTCCGCTTTAAACGTCTCAACGCCTACGCGCTCAAGGGTATATTTGGTTTTGGCATTTTTACGATCGGTACGGTTGCCCCAGTCGCGCTGGGTAGTGACTACCGCTTCCGCAACGGCCAGCGTTTTATCCAGCGGCAGGAAGCCAAACTCGCTGGCCAGACGTGCATAGGTCGCTTTATTGCCGTGATCGATGGAGAGTCCGCCCCCTACCAGCAGGTTAAAGCCGATCAGCTTGCCGTTCTCAGCGATAGCAATAAAGTTCATATCGTTGGCGTGCAAATCCACATCATTATGCGGCGGCACCACTACGGTGGTTTTGAACTTACGCGGCAGATAAGTTTCGCCCAGAATCGGCTCTTTATCAGTGGTGGCTACTTTCTCCTGATCTAACCAGATCTCAGCATAAGCGCGCGTTTGCGGCAGCAGATGCTCGGAAA
Organism: Erwinia sp. E_sp_B01_1; assembly: GCF_036865545.1. Taxonomy (NCBI): domain Bacteria; kingdom Pseudomonadati; phylum Pseudomonadota; class Gammaproteobacteria; order Enterobacterales; family Erwiniaceae; genus Erwinia; species Erwinia sp. E_sp_B01_1. The sequence goes on from NZ_CP142208.1 coordinate 3,828,934, forward strand.
GTTTCTTCGCCCACTCGTAAGCTTCCTGATGCAGTTCCGACTCAACCGGGTTTGAGCTGCACAAAACGTTACGGTTGACATCGTTAGCCGTGGCCAGTGCATCCAGACCCACTTCACTCAGCATCTGGTGCGCAGGCTTCACGTTGCCTTTCAGAATGCCGTGGAACTGGAAGGTCTGACGGTTAGTCAGACGGATGCTGCCATAAAGGGTGTTCTGTTCCGCAAATTTGTCGATGCCCAGCCACTGCTTTGGCGTCATGATGCCGCCAGGCAGACGGCAACGCAGCATCATGGCATGGCGCGGCTCCAGCTTCTGCTCTGCACGCTCAGCACGGATATCGCGGTCATCCTGCTGATACATGCCGTGAAAGCGGATCAGCAAAAAGTTATCGCCGGTAAATCCGCCGGTCAGACCATCCTGCAGATCTTCAGTGATGGTGCCACGGAGATAATTACTCTCTTTTTTCAGGCGCTCTGCGTCGGTGAGTTTGCCTTCAACGACCAGCGGTCCGGGATGTTTTTCATTGCTCATGAGGCAGTATCTCTCAAATGTTTGTTTGTGCCGCCGGAGGGAGATGTCCCACCGGCAAGGCGCGGGGTTATTCTGGCTCTTATTATTCAGGCAGCCTAGTAAACATCCCGCTGATAACGGCGCTCAATGCGCAGCTCACTCAAATATTCGTCGGCGGTCTCGGTATCCATTCCACCGTGCTCGGCCACCAGCTCCAGCAGCACCTGCTCCACATCCTTCGCCATGCGATTAGCGTCGCCACAGACATAAATATGCGCGCCCTGTTGGATCCAGCTCCACACTTCAGCGCCCTTAGCGCGGATCTTATCCTGCACATAGACCTTCTGCTGCTGGTCGCGGGACCAGGCCAGGTCGATGTTGGTCAGCAGCCCATCTTTCACGTAACGCTGCCATTCGACCTGATAAAGAAAATCTTCGGTAAAGTGCGGGTTGCCAAAGAACAGCCAGTTTTTACCTTCTGCGCCGTCGTTGTCACGCTGCTGCATAAAGGCGCGGAACGGGGCAATACCGGTGCCTGGGCCAATCATAATGACTGGCGTTTGCGGATTTTCCGGTAACCGGAAGTTATCGTTGTGTTCGATAAACACGCGGATCTCGCCATCTTCTTCCAGCCTGTCGGCCAGGAAGCTGGATGCGCCGCCAGCCCGCTCACGGCCGTCAATGTCGTAGCGCACCGCCCCCACGGTGATATGCACTTCGCTTTCACTCTCGGCCTGCGAAGAGGCGATCGAGTAAAGACGCGGCGTCAGTGGACGCAGTATGGCGATCAGCTGATCGGCAGTCACTTCTACCGGCGCCCGGCGTACCATATCCACAATCGGCGTGCTCTGCGCGTAATGCTGCAGCTTCGGCTTCTCACCGATCAGGCCCAGCAGCGTCTCATCGCGGCAAAGTTTACCGTACTGCTCCACGATCTGTGGGGTGTTCACCGTCAGTTCAAAATGCTTTTGCAGCGCTTCCGTCAGCGTCAGCGTCTGACCATTGACCGTCACGCTCTCATCGCCCTTCAGCCACAGCAGCTCAACCAGTTCCTGCACCAGAGCCGGATCATTCTCGAACCAGACGCCCAGCGCATCGCCCGGCTGATAACGCAGACCAGAATCACCCAGATCGATCTCGATGTGGCGCACATCTTTATCAGAATTGCGCCCGGTGATTTTCTGATTGACCGCAAAGCTGGCGGTCAGCGGCTCTTCTTTAGTGTAAGGACTGCTGAAGACTTCGTTGACCACACCTGTTGCCGTCACCGCCGCGGCGGCTGGCGCTTCAGCAGGTACCCGTGCTTTCAGCACTTCAACAATCTGCTTACGCCATTTTTCGGCTTCAGCCGCATATTCCACATCGGCATCCACGCGATCAAGCAGGCGCTCACCGCCCATTTCAGCCAGCTTGCCATCGAAATCTTTACCGGCCTGGCTGAAAAATTCGTAGGAGGTATCGCCAAGCCCAAAGACCGCAAAAGCGGTATTGTCGAGTTTCGGCGCCTTCTTCGACATCAGGAATTTATGCAGCGCGACAGCTTCTTCCGGTGGTTCACCCTCTCCCTGCGTCGAAGTCATCACAATCAGCAGTTTTTCCTGAGCTATCTGCTTAAACTTGTAGTCACCCGCATTGACCAGATTCACATTCAGCTTCGCCGCCAGCAGATCATCGCGAAGTTGCTCAGAGAGGCGGCGGGCATTGCCGGTCTGGGAAGCGGAGAGCAGCGTGATGGTCGGCACGTCGGCTGGCGCAGGCGCGCTGACAGCAGCCGCTCCGGGGGTCTGATTGACCATGCCCCAGAAATAGCCGGAGAGCCACGCCATCTGCGTGGTGGAGAAATCCCCGGTGGCCGCCTGCAAACGGGCGAGTTGTTCCGGATTCAACGGAAGCAGAGAGCTTGAAGGTGCCTGAGTCGTCATTGGGTTGAAGGTTCCAGTATCGGTGGTCCGGGCCGTAAAAACAGCAAGATGAGAGTAGGTTAACGACAAGCATAATAACCATTAAATAAGGGTTGGTAATAATAAATAACCAAAATGACTAAACGGTTTTACGGGTAAGGGATAGTGGCAAAACAGGTTAATTAAATCATTACTAATCAGCAGGTTACTAAATGTCGTTCTGCCCCGCACACGGAGCCAGATGAATCAGCCGGGAAACGGATGCGAAAAAAGGCTTTTTCGGGTAGACTTGGCCGGTTTTTTCAAGAAATGCATACTGAGACTGTCAAATGCCTACCACGCTGTTTAAAGATTTCATCTTCGAGGCTGCTCACCATCTGCCTAACGTACCGGCCGGGCACAAATGCGGCCGCCTGCATGGCCACTCCTTCATGGTGCGGCTCGAAATTACCGGCGAAGTGGACGCGCATACCGGCTGGATCATGGACTTCTCCGAGCTGAAAGCCGCTTTCAAACCTGTCTACGATCGTCTGGATCACTATTATCTCAATGATATTCCTGGTCTTGAAAACCCGACCAGTGAAGTGCTCTCCAGATGGATCTGGGATCAGATGAAGCCTGTGCTTCCGCAACTGAGCGCGGTGATGATCAAAGAGACCTGTACAGCAGGCTGCGTCTACAAAGGTTAATGCCTGTCCGGATCGGCTCTGGCCGATCCGTTCTTATCCACTGTCATCTTTCTGTCACCCCGCTTCTCTACGTTGTTGGCTCCTTCATTAAAGATCGAGAGAATCAACAATGAATCTGGTCAAAAAATTGTCTGCTGTTGCCGTACTTGTGGTTGCCTGCTCCCAGGCCAGTGCCATGAATATCCTGGACTTTCCCCAACCTGAAAATAACCCTGACGAATTCTATGCGCTGACCGAAATTCCGGCAGGCAGCATGATCAAATATGAAACTGATGCGAAAACCGGCTTTATTGTCGCCGATCGTTTCCAGTCCATGCCGGTGGCCTACCCCGCAAACTATGGCTCCCTGACCCAGTCTCTGGGTGGGGATAACGATCCGCTGGATGTAATTTTTTACACCCGTGCGCCAATGGCACCGGGTACGCTGATCAAACTGCGTCCGATTGGCGTACTGAAGATGATCGATGGCGGGGAATCAGATGACAAGATCGTGGCCGTTCCGGCCAGTAAAATCGATCCAACTTATGATGATATTCACTCGATGGACGATCTGCCAAAAATGGAAGTGAAACGCCTGGAAGCGTTCTTCCGCGTTTATAAGCAGTTGCCGGATGGGCGTAAGAAGGTCGAACTGAATGGTTTTGGCGATGCGGCAGCGGCTAAGACGGAGATCAAATCCGCCTTCGAGGCATGGAAATCTAAGCCTGCCAAAGCAGAGTAAACTTCATGCCCTGACCGGAGAGGCTCCCTCTCTTTCATAGCGGTCACTCTCGGGCGGCGATCATGCCGCCCGAATCAGCCTGTTCTGAATGAAACAGCCTCTGGCAACCTGTCAGGCGATATTCAGGTATTTATGCGTCTGCATCGACAATCGCCAGTTATAACGGATACAGGTTTCAATACAGAGTTTGGTGGCATCATCTTTCTGGCTGATTGGCTGCAACGCGATGATCCGGGCCTTGTCATCGCTCAGCGTTGCCAGCAGAGCCTGCAAAGCTTCAACATCCCGCTGACGGGCTACCGGGTGCTTCACTTCATCTGCCCGCACCAGCGCCTGGTTCAGCACATCATATCCCCCACGCATATTCACTTTCGGTGAAACGGTTACCCAGGTTTTTTCGCTGCAATGGACTTCGTGCGTGCCGCTGGTTTCAATCTGGCAACTGAATCCGTGCTGCTCCAGCGTTTCTGTCAGCGGTGTCAGATCATGGATGCAGGGTTCTCCGCCGGTGATCACCACATGGCGTGCAGTCCAGCCGTGGCTGGCAATCACCGCCAGCAATGCCTGCGCATCCGCTGCCCCCCAGGCATCCGTCTCTATGGTTTTCAGCAGGATATCACCCAGCGAGGTTTCCCGATCGGCCAGCTTATCCCAGGTGTGTTTGGTATCACACCAGCTGCAGCCCACCGGGCATCCCTGCAGGCGGATAAAAATTGCCGGAACGCCGGTATAAAAACCTTCGCCCTGCAACGTCTGGAACATTTCATTAATCGGGTACTGCATTACCATCTCGACTCTCTGTGAATTTAAGGGCGCAGAGTATGGCAGATTGGCTCTGCATAGCCAAATCGCTTTGTGCTAATGGCAAACAACTTTGTGCTTTAAAAACTCTGCAAACATTTAAGAGCGTATTGATCAAATTGACATTCATTCATTACGAAATTAACCTTTCGCTTAATTAGGAATAATCGGAATATTAAATTTGATTTCTTACATGGATTTTCACAGATGGATTACAAAGGGACAAATCAAATAATGAAAAAGACAACATTCATACTCAATATAACTTTATTCACTTCACTTATGTCACAGTGTGCTTACACAGCGCCCATCTCGCCTGGGACTTCATCAATCCCCACTAAAGAAAATTTTTCCTTTGCCGTTTTCGCAGACCCTCAGGCATTTCGTTTAAAAAAAGGGGGCGATCCCAATAGCAAAAGCCAAAATGGCGCTGAATGGCACAGGATTAACAAAAATTTAGTTTCTGCGGCGAATAAAGTACCTGACATTTCCTTTGGTATTATCAACGGAGACATAACGGAGTTTGGGCGAACTTCCTCATGGGATGCTGTGTCTGGCATCTTTGATAAGCTCAGGTTTCCTTATTATTTCGGGCTGGGGAATCACGATTATCAAAATAATAAAAATGACTGCTGGACAGCTTACTGGTTCTCCATGGACGGATGTGCCATCGACTCGGTGCAGAAACTTATAAAACATCAGGCTGCAATAGAACTTTCCTCCCGACTGAATCAGTCTGCTTTTGGATCGGTCATAAAAAAACAGCAGGGGATCACAAATTTCTCCAGTGATATGACCGCTGATAAAGGCAGTCTGGCCTACTCCTGGGATTATAAACATGTCCACTTTGTGCAGTTAAATCTCCACCCTGACTATTCAGTTAAGCTGAACTCTTCGTTGCAAAAGCCGAAATATGACATTATCCCCTCGCTAACCTGGCTGGGTGACGATCTCCGGAAGGCCAGATTCAGAGGAGTGAGTAATGTCATTCTTAATATGCATGAGGAGGGTGACGATTTCCGCAGAAACTCAAGTGACTATGCCCGCAGGCAGTTTCAGGCAATTATGTTGACCTATAAGCCTCTGGCCGTTTTTGTTGGCCACACGCACATGTTTGATCGTGACGCCCACAGTAACCACCCTTTTTACGGTAACACGCCTGTTTACACTACAGGAGCCGCTTTTGACGGAAAATTCCATCAGGTTAACTTTAACGAAGTATCCCGGACGTTAACTATCAGGGAGATGGATGGCATAACAGGGACGCCCGTAGAGCTGAAGACTTATACCGAGAAAGTGCCCACCCCCACGCCGGTTTGTAAAATGACAGGCATATTCGGTTACAAAGGAGATATCTATATGAGTCCCTTTATGCCGGCAAAAGCGGAGTGGAATCTTAACCAGGTATTAAGGTCCGGAAACAATGTTGATGCCAGCAAGTCAGGAAGTGGTTATATGCGCCCCTGGAATGCGGGCAACCCTTACCAGATGTGGGCTTTTGAGAGGATGTACGGAAATGAGATGCCGGAATACAACGCCTGGTACCTGATCCGTCAAAGAGCGACAGGACGGGTGCTGGACAGTAATGCCAGTGGGGCTGTCTACACCAAGCCCGCCACCGCAAATAACTATTATCAGCAATGGCGTCCGATCAAAACTGAGCGGGGAGAAATGATGCTGGTTAATCGCGCAACTAATCGCGTCCTTGATGGCAATGGCAATCGTCTGTACACCACTCCAGGGTATGAAATGTTCAACCAGTATAAAGCCTGGAAAGTCAGCCAGGGCTGGACACGGAAATCGCCCGAAAACGTCCGCTTTTTTAAAGCGAAGCAGGCCGACTCCTGGAGAAAAGCTTACCCATCCGGCGCAAACAGCAATATTTACTGGCAATATTTGGGTGAACACAATCTTCTCTCACCTTCTCCGTGCATCGGTTGGTAAAGAATAACTGTCCGTTAATGGTCCCCGGTTGGGGGCCATGCTGTCTTCTCCGTTCTCTCCCCCTCTTTTCACGTCTCACCTTCTTCGTTCACAAGGTTAACTAAATCGCTTTATGCAGGCATCTCTGTGAAAAAATTGTCGGTCAGCCCGCAAACAGACAAGGTGAAGATTGCTAGCAATCTATAATTGGTTATGATTCGCTTCAGTCACAGGAACAAGGAAACCGCAGTGCACTCTCATCAAAGTCGCAGACACTTTCTTTCCCACAGCGCCAGAATGACTGCCGGTGGCGCTCTTCTTGCCTCTGGCATGGCTGGAGCCGCTACGACCGCCCCTGCTTCAAGTAAACTCTCCTGCGAGGAGGATTCAGTGACGAAGTCCATCACGGCGACCCACTATCAGTTACGCAACGTTCGTCTGGAGGAAGGCTTTGAGCAGCAAGGCGGCATCGTGGTCGGTACAAAAACTATGCTGTACGACCTGGAAATCAACAAGGGTAAAATTACCGCCATACAGCCAGCGAAAAATCGTTCCCCCAGCCCACTTCAGGCCTTTGATGCTAACGGACTGCTGCTGCTGCCTGCCACCCGCGATATGCATATCCATCTGGATAAAACCTTTTACGGCGGCCCGTGGGAAGCGCCCCGCCCCCGTAAAGGCAAAACCATTATGGATATGATTGCCCGCGAGCAAACCATTATTCCCCGTCTGCTGCCGCACTCTGTTCAACATGCGGAAGCGATCATCGCGCTGCTGCAGGCCAAAGGCACCACCGTTGCCCGCAGCCACTGCAATATCGATCCGGTCAGCGGCCTGAAAAGCCTGGAGCATCTGCAAACCGCCCTGCAGAAACACCAGCAGGATTTCAGTTGCGAGATTGTCGCCTTCCCACAGCACGGCCTGCTGCACTCAAAAGTTGAGGGTCTGATGCGAGAAGCGATGCAGATGGGCGTGCAGTATGTCGGCGGCCTGGACCCGACCAACGTCGACGGTGCGATGGAGAAATCGCTTGATACGATGTTTCAGATTGCGCTGGACAGCCATAAGGGCGTGGATATTCATCTGCACGAAACCACCCCGGCTGGTATCGCTGCCGTGAAATATATGATCAAAACCGTAGAGCAGAATCCACAGCTGGTTGGCAAAGTGACCCTGAGCCACGGCTTTGCACTCTCGGTAATGGAAGGGAATGAGCTGGAAGAGGTGATCAACGGTCTGGCAGCGCAGCAATTTACGGTGGCCTCTACCGTACCGATTGGCAAACGCTCAATGCCTTTGCCGCAGTTGAGTGATAAAGGCGTTTTCGTAATGACCGGGACCGACAGCGTTATCGATCACTGGTCGCCTTTTGGTACCGGAAGCATGCTGGAGAAAGCCAATCTTTATGCTCAGCTTTATGGCAATTCCGACGAGTTTGGCCTGACCCGTTCGCTGGCGATTGCTACAGGCAATATTCTGCCATTAAGTGCTAAGGGGGAGCGCCAGTGGCCTGCCGTGAATGATGCCGCAGAGATGATTCTGGTTGCGGCAAGCTGTTCAGCCGAAGCGGTAGCGCGCGTTCCGGAGGTGAGTGCCACCTTCCATCAGGGCAGGCTGGTAGCGGGTGGGGTCAGAAAAATATAAGCGCGCATCCCACCTGCAGGCTTGTGCTGCCTGCATAAAAAAACCGGGCCTGTATGACACAGGCCCGGCTCTTATTCAGCTGAAAATCCTCAGCCCGCAGGGGCGGGGAAGTCAGATCATTACTGACCTTTAACTTCTTTCAGACCGTTGAATGGCGCACGGCTTCCCAGCGCTTCTTCGATACGGATCAGCTGGTTGTACTTGGCAACACGGTCAGAACGGCTCATAGAACCGGTTTTGATCTGGCCCGCTGCAGTACCTACCGCCAGGTCTGCGATAGTAGCATCTTCGGTTTCACCTGAACGGTGAGAGATCACTGCGGTATAACCAGCATCTTTCGCCATTTTGATCGCAGCCAGGGTTTCGGTCAGAGAACCGATCTGGTTGAATTTGATCAGGATGGAGTTAGCGATGCCTTTGTCGATACCTTCTTTCAGGATTTTGGTGTTGGTTACGAACAGATCGTCACCCACCAGCTGGATTTTGTCGCCCAGCACTTTGGTCTGGTAAGCAAAGCCATCCCAGTCAGATTCGTCCAGACCGTCTTCGATAGAGACGATTGGGTATTCTTTGGTCAGGTCTTCCAGGAAGTGAGTGAACTCTTCAGAGGTAAAGGCTTTGTTGCCTTCGCCAGCCAGCACATATTTGCCGTCTTTGTAGAATTCAGAAGCTGCACAGTCCATCGCCAGGGTGATGTCTTTGCCCAGCTCGTAGCCTGCTGCTTTTACCGCTTCAGCGATAACAGCCAGTGCTTCTGCGTTGGAACCCAGGTTAGGCGCATAGCCACCTTCGTCACCGACTGCAGTACCCATACCTTTGGATTTCAGCACTTTTGCCAGGGTGTGGAACACTTCAGAACCCATACGGATGGCTTCTTTCAGGGTTTTAGCGCCCACAGGCTGGATCATGAATTCCTGGATGTCGACGTTGTTGTCGGCGTGCTCACCACCGTTGATGATGTTCATCATAGGCAGTGGCATAGAGAATTTGCCAGGGGTGCCGTTCAGCTCAGCGATGTGCTCATACAGAGGCATGCCTTTTGAAGCAGCAGCAGCTTTAGCAGCAGCCAGAGAGACGGCCAGGATGGCGTTTGCGCCAAACTTGGATTTGTTCTCGGTGCCATCAAGATCGATCATGACCTTGTCGATGTTTGCCTGGTCTTTCGCATCTTTACCAGTTACCGCGTCAGCGATAGGGCCGTTAACCGCAGCCACTGCTTTGGTCACGCCTTTACCCAGGAAACGAGCTTTGTCACCGTCACGCAGTTCCAGCGCTTCGCGGGAACCGGTAGAAGCGCCTGATGGTGCAGCAGCCATACCGACGAAACCGCCTTCCAGGTGCACTTCAGCTTCAACGGTCGGGTTTCCGCGTGAGTCGATGATTTCGCGACCGATGACTTTAACGATTTTGGACATTAGTTTTTCCTCAGTACAAGTTAACTTAAACTCAGACAAACAACGCCCGATAAGTTCGGGCGTGGTTATGAAAATACTTAGTTTGCCAAACGCTTCTGGTAGTCGCTGGCGGCTTTTACAAAGCCAGCAAACAGCGGGTGACCGTCACGAGGGGTTGAGGTGAATTCCGGATGGAACTGACACGCAACAAACCATGGGTGGTTAGGGATCTCAATGATCTCCACCAGCTGGTCATCCCCGGAGCGGCCTGCCACACGTAATCCAGCCGCTTCAATCTGCTTCAACAGCATATTGTTGACTTCATAGCGATGGCGATGACGCTCAACAATGGTCTCTGAGCCATACAGCTGATGAACCAGGCTGTCGGTGGTCAGCTGGCACTGCTGGCTGCCCAGACGCATGGTGCCGCCCAGATCGCTCTGCTCGGTGCGCTGTTCAACATTGCCTTCTTCATCACGCCATTCGGTGATCAACGCCACAACCGGATACTTACAGTCTGGCACAAATTCCGTGGAGTTTGCGTCTTCCATACCGGCTACGTTACGGGCGAATTCCATCAGCGCAACCTGCATACCCAGGCAGATACCCAGATAAGGCACTTTGTTCTCACGCGCGTAACGGGCGGTCATCAGCTTGCCTTCCACACCACGGTAACCGAAGCCGCCAGGGATAAGAATAGCATCCAAATCTTTCAGCAATTCGACGCCGCGTGTTTCCACATCCTGCGAGTCGATCAGCTTGATATTGACCGTCACACGGTTTTTCAGGCCGCCGTGTTTCAATGCTTCAATCACTGACTTATAGGCATCCGGCAGTTCAACATACTTGCCCACCATACCAATGGTGATTTCGCCGCCAGGATTGGCTTCTTCGTAGATGACCTGTTCCCATTCGGCCAGGTTCGCTTCCGGAGCATTGAGGTTGAAACGCTTGCAGATAAAATCATCCAGACCCTGAGATTTCAACATGCCAGGAATCTTATAAATGGAATCAACGTCTTTCAGCGAGATAACGGCTTTTTCTGGCACGTTACAGAACAGGGCAATTTTCGCCCGCTCGTTGGCCGGAACCGCGCGATCGGAACGGCAAATCAGCACATCAGGCTGAATACCGATGGAAAGCAGTTCTTTAACGGAGTGCTGAGTAGGTTTGGTTTTCACTTCACCCGCTGCAGCCATGTACGGCACCAGCGTCAGGTGCATATACAGGGTATGCTCGCGACCAACCTGAACCGCCATCTGGCGTATAGCTTCGAGGAACGGCAGGGATTCGATATCACCCACAGTTCCGCCGATTTCAACCAGCACAACATCGTGGCCTTCGCCGCCTTCGATGATGCGCTCTTTGATGGCGTTGGTAATGTGCGGAATAACCTGGATGGTGGCACCCAGATAGTCGCCACGGCGCTCTTTGCGCAGGACTTCTGAGTAGATACGACCCGTGGTGAAGTTGTTACGACGGCTCATCTTGGTACGGATGAAACGTTCGTAATGACCCAAATCCAGATCGGTTTCAGCGCCGTCATCGGTGACGTACACTTCGCCGTGCTGAGTAGGACTCATGGTACCCGGATCCACGTTGATGTACGGGTCCAGTTTCATGATGGTCACATTAAGACCACGTGCTTCGAGAATGGCGGCCAGGGAGGCTGCGGCAATGCCTTTACCCAGAGAGGATACGACCCCGCCGGTCACAAAAATATAGTTCGTTGTCATGCTGAACCTGAGAAAGTAGGTTTAAAGACGATGGAATAACCAGGACGGGAAAACAGTCTACCCGAATCCCTGCAGTGCCACAATTAAACGTTTCTGGTTATCTCTCTGCCATCGTGTTGACCGCCAAAATCTTACCCGATCTGACGGCGATGGAGGTTGACGTGTGTCACACTTTTGTTGAATCGAGTCAGCTATTCCTTTGCCTTGATTTGTTGCCAGGCGGCTTCCATCTGATCGAGGGTGGCGTCCTGCATTTCCAACCCTTGGCTGGCAATAATCTGCTCAACCTGGCGGAAGCGACGTTCGAATTTGTCGTTGGCTTTTTGCAGGGCCACTTCGGCTTTGCTGCCGAGATGGCGTGAAAGGTTCACGGTGGCAAACAGCAGATCGCCAATTTCCTCTTCCAGCTTCTGTTGATCAATCACAGCCTGCTTTGCTTCGTGCATGACCTCATCAATCTCTTCATACACTTTGTCCAGCACCGGCCCCAGCGTGTGCCAGTCAAACCCCACGCTGCTGCAACGCTTCTGAATCTTGTGTGAGCGCATCAGCGCTGGCATCGCACGCGGGATATCATCAAGCGCGGAGTGCTGAGCTTTTTCAGCCCGCTCGCTGGTTTTAATCTGCTCCCAGTTTGCCAGCACTTCCTTGCTGCCGCTGACTTTTACGTCATCAAAAATGTGGGGATGACGACGCTCCAGCTTGTCACTGATGGCGTTACAGACATCGTCAAAATTAAAGCGCCCTTCCTCGTCAGCCATCTGCGCGTAGAACACCACCTGAAACAGCAAATCACCCAGTTCACCCCGGAGATCGTCAAAATCTTCCCGGCTGATGGCATCCAGTACTTCATAGGTTTCTTCGAGGGTGTAAGGCGCAATAGTGGCGTAAGTCTGCTCGCGATCCCACGGGCATCCGTTCTGGGGATCGCGCAGGGTTTTCATGATGGTTATCAGACGCTGAACTGCGGACATAGTTGAATCCTGAAATTTGCAAATAGGGGCTTTTATATAAGAACTGCACAATAAATTTGAGAAATAATAGATATCGGTACTCATGCAGAATTGTTTTAAAGGCCGCTCTCGCGGCCTTTAAGTGAACTAGTGTAAACGTCTGGCATCGATGATGTCCGGCACCTGATTCAGCCTCGCTATCACCCTGCCCAGCACCTGCTGATTGTAGATCTCAATATCCATATCAATGGTGGCCAACTGCTTTTTGGTGTCGCTCCGGCTGGAGACGCCAAGCACGTTGACTTTTTCGTTGGCCAGAATGGTGGTGATGTCGCGCAGCAAACCGCTGCGATCGTTGGCCGTCACCCGCACCACCAGCGAATAGCCGCTGGAATAACTCTCGCCCCAGACCGCATCCACAATACGTTCCGGCGCATGTGACATCAGCTCGGTAAGCTGATCGCAGTCCGCACGGTGGATGGAAATACCGCGTCCCTGGGTGATAAATCCAACGATTTCGTCGCCCGGTATCGGCTGGCAGCAGCGGGCGATATGGTGCATCAGATTGCCTACGCCCTCGACCACCACGCGGCCACTCTCTTTGCTGCGGGGTGCGGCAGACTTCTGCGTCAGCTGGCGTAATGCCTCTCGATCTTCTTCTTCTGCACTCGGCTTGTTAAGCTTCGACTGCAGGAAGTTGCTCATCTGATTCAGACGAATGTCCCCGCCGCCAATAGACGCCAGCAACTCTTCCAGCGTATTGACGTTGTAGCGCGGCAGCAGCAATTTCTCCGCTTCCCTGAGGCTGATATCCAGATGATCCAGCTCACTGTCGAGGATCTGACGCCCGGCAACGATATTTTTGTCGCGATCCTGCTTGCGGAACCAGGCGTTGATTTTCGAGCGACCCCGGCTGGTATTCACGTAGCCCAGATTCGGGTTCAGCCAGTCGCGGCTTGGGTTTGGCTGCTTCTGGGTAATGATGTCGATCTGGTCGCCCATTTGCAGCTGATAGGTAAAGGGCACAATACGGCCACCAATTTTGGCGCCGATGCAGCGGTGTCCGATATCACTGTGAATGTGATAGGCAAAATCCAGCGGCGTGGAACCGGCTGGCAGGTCAACCACATCGCCTTTTGGCGTAAAGACATAAACCCGGTCATCGAACACCTGGCTACGCACTTCATCCAGCATGTCGCCGGAATCCGCCATCTCTTCCTGCCAGGCAATCAGCTTACGCAGCCAGGCAATCCGCTCTTCATGGCCTGAAGCACCCCGCGCGCTGCCTGTGGGTCCGCCCTCTTTGTATTTCCAGTGCGCGGCTACGCCCAGTTCGGCATCTTCATGCATCTGGCGGGTACGGATTTGAATCTCTACGGTTTTCCCTTTTGGCCCCAGCACCACCGTGTGGATCGACTGATAACCATTGGGTTTGGGGTTGGCGACGTAGTCATCGAATTCGCTGGGCAGATGGCGATAAAGCGTATGCACAATGCCCAGGGCACCGTAGCAATCCTGCAGACGCTCGGCAACGATACGCACGGCACGCACGTCAAACAGCTCATCAAAGGTCAGTGCCTTCTTCTGCATTTTGCGCCAGATGCTGTAGATATGCTTGGGACGGCCATACACCTCGGCCTTAACGCCCTCTTTGACAATTTCGGTGCGCAGCGATTGCACAAAGGTATCGATGTACTGTTCACGATCGATACGCCGCTCATGCAGCAATTTTGCAATATGTTTGTATTCATCAGGGTGCAGATAGCGGAAGCAGAAATCTTCCAGCTCCCACTTGAGCTGACCAATCCCCAGGCGGTTGGCCAGCGGAGCATAGATATTGGTACACTCTTTGGCCGCCAGAACGCGCTCATCTTCCGGCGCGTCTTTCACTTCACGCAGGTGAGCAATACGCTCGGCCAGCTTGATCACCACACAGCGGAAATCTTCCACCATTGCCAGCAGCATACGGCGAACGTTATCGACCTGTTCGGAGGCCATAGAGTCATTGTGCGTGGCTTTCAGCTGGCGTATGGCATCCATATCGCGCACGCCATGAACCAGCGAGACGATGGCTTTGCCATATTGCTCTTCCAGAACCGCTTCGGAGACCACGTTGGCATTAGCCAGCGGGAAAAGCAGGGCGGCACGCAGACTTTCGCTGTCCATGCTGAGCATTGAGAGGATTTCGACCATCTCCACCCCTCGCCACAGCAAAAGCGCGGCGTCAGGGTGGTCCCTGGTCGCTTCCTCACAGTAGCGCCAGGTCGCGGCCAGACGTTCACATGACTGCTGGTTTGAGATCCCCAAACTGGTGATCCATTGGTCGAGAGCAAACTCGCCAGCCGTATTCAAATGTGCACTTCTTACCGCAACCATATCCTCTCCTGGCTCGGCTCCCTTCAGGAAGCCCGTTTTCGGCTAAATAACACCCTGGATCCCACGAGCCTGAAATGCGAAACACATCAGGCAGCATTACCCTTTCCAATTGGTAGCCGGATGTCAGACGTTTCTGACTGTCCTGGGCAAGTGTAGTCGGGTTACAGGAAAGATAGACCACGCGTTTTGGTGCAAGTTTACCAGCCTGAGCCATTACTCCTGCGGCCCCGGCGCGGGCCGAATCCAGTAACACCTTGTTAAACCCTTATGCAGCAAAGTCTGCCACGCAACGCCTTGCGCAAAGCCGTGTCGGAAAAACGCTGCGTTATTAAGATTATTCAGAGCGGCATTATACGCATCCTTTAACGTTAATGCGTTATTGCCTCCGCACCTGTTACATTTTTCTACGCATTTTCTTAATAAAAGTGTGAAGCTTTACAGGCTGAAAAACAGATTCGGCGATTAAAATATAATTTCAACTGATGCTTATGCGAAAAGCGTTCCAGTTTTTTCTCTTCTCAGAAATTAAAAGGCAAGTAGCATAATATCAGCAGCCAGCCTTGAAGGGTCAGGATCTGCTTATCCTGCCCCAACTGACAACTGCCTGTTTTATAAACAGTAACGAATGCTGATCGGGGGCAACGCATTAAGTTCGGGCTTCAATACAGGGCAAGGGAGCGATAAAAGCCGGGTCGTCATGCGCCGTTTTGCAGGGTAGAATTGCGCCGTAATCCGGAACTCCCCAAAAGTAGTCAGGGTGTCAGCAACCCGTCAATCTGCGTGGTCTGCATCAGCACCCGCATTATTTCGACCCGCGCCACAGAGCGATTCGTTACAGGAAGATTATGACCAAATACAGCCTGCGGGCGCGTATGATGATTTTGATTCTGGCTCCCACGCTGATGATTGGACTGATGCTGAGCACCTTTTTTATCGTGCACCGCTATAACGAACTGCAACGCCAGCTGGTGGATGCCGGCGCCAATATCATTGAACCTCTGGCCGTCTCCAGTGAATATGGCATGACTTTCCACAGCAAAGAGTCGGTTCGCCAGCTGGTCAGTCTCCTGCACCGCCGCCACTCTGATATTGTGCGCTCCATCTCTATTTTTGATGCGCAGAACCAGCTTTTCGTCACCTCGAACTATCATATCAACGCCGAAAAACTGCAGATGCCGACGGGCCAGAAACTGCCTGTCTCCTTCACCTATCAACGCGAAGGCAATTCGGTGATCCTGCGCACGCCGATTGTTTCCGAAAGCTATTATCCGGATGAGTCGCCGGGGGAAGATGCCAAACCCAATGGCAATCCGCTGGGCTATGTGGCGATAGAATTAGATCTGCAATCCGTCCGGTTGCAGCAGTATAAAGAAGTCTTTATTTCCACTCTGCTGCTGCTGTTCTGTCTCTGTCTGGCGATGGTATTTGCTTACCGCCTGATGCGTGATGTGACCGGCCCCATCCGGGATATGGTCAGCACGGTTGACCGCATCCGGCGAGGCCAGCTCGACAGCCGGGTCACCGGCCATATGCTGGGCGAGCTGGACATGCTCAAAAACGGCATCAACTCGATGGCGATGTCGTTAACGGCCTACCACGAAGAGATGCAGCAGAATATCGATCAGGCGACTTCCGACCTGCGCGAAACTCTTGAGCAGATGGAGATCCAGAACGTAGAGCTGGATTTAGCCAAAAAACGCGCGCAGGAAGCCGCCAGGATTAAATCCGAATTCCTTGCCAATATGTCCCACGAGCTGCGCACGCCGCTGAACGGGGTCATTGGCTTTACCCGTCAGACGCTGAAGACCTCACTGAATATTACTCAACGCGACTACCTGCATACCATCGAACGGTCGGCCAACAATCTGTTAAGCATCATCAACGACGTACTGGACTTCTCCAAGCTGGAAGCGGGCAAGCTGGTGCTGGAAAACATTCCCTTCCCGCTTCGTGCCACGCTGGATGAAGTGGCCGTGTTGCTGGCCCAGTCCGCACATGAAAAAGGGCTTGAACTGACGCTCTGTATCCAGCCGGACGTGCCGGATAATGCGATTGGCGATCCGCTACGTATTCAGCAAATCATCATTAACCTGCTGGGCAATGCGATCAAATTTACCGAACGCGGCAATATTGATGTGCGTATTGAGATGCGTTCGCTGAGTACCAATCGCGTCAATCTGGAGGTGCAGATCCACGACACCGGCATTGGTATCTCCGGCAAGCAGCAGTCACAGCTTTTTCAGGCTTTCCGTCAGGCGGATGCCAGCATCTCCCGCCGTCACGGTGGCACCGGTTTGGGGCTGGTCATCACCCAGAAACTGGTCAATGAAATGGGGGGAGAAATATCCCTTCACAGCCGCCTGAACGAAGGTTCAACTTTCTGGTTCAACGTCAATCTGTCCCTGAACCCCAATGCGGCCAGCTATCCACTGGCGGCAGAGTGCCTCACGGGCAAACGCCTGGCTTATGTGGAGGCAAACAGCGGTGCGGCGAAAGCCACGCTGGAGATGCTGGGCGCGACGCAGATGGATGTCAGCTACAGCACCACGCTGGATGGATTACCAGAACAGCATTATGACGCGCTGCTGATGGGCCTGCCGGTCACCAAAGCCACCGACCAGGAGATATCTTCCGAACTGCTGCTGCCAGCGCTTAAGCGGGCAGACAGCCTGATTATGGCGCTCCCCTGCCAGATGCAGATTTATGCGGAAGAGTTGAAGTCACGCGGTGTCAGTGCCTGCCTGATCAAACCGGTCAGCCTCACCCGCCTGTTACCGGTGCTGATTGAAAACCACACGCGTGAGACAGATTATCGCCCGGCTCATCACCGGCTGCCCCTGACGGTGATGGCCGTGGATGATAATCCGGCGAATCTCAAACTGATTGGTGCCCTGCTGGAAGAGCAGGTGGACAGTATTGTTCTGTGCGACAGCGGTCAGGCGGCAATTCAGCAGGCAAAGGCCCGTGAGCTGGATATTATTCTGATGGATATCCAGATGCCGGATATCGACGGCATCCGCGCCAGCGAGATTATCCGTACCTACCCGCAGCATAACGCCACCCCGATAGTAGCGGTAACGGCTCATGCGCTGGATGGCGAGCGGGAGCACCTGATCAAAGCGGGAATGACCGACTATCTCGCCAAGCCAATTGACGAGACCCGCCTGCGTCATCTGCTGGCGCGCTACACGCCGGGCTTGCAGGCGGTAGCGGCAAAACTACAGGATGTCCCGGCCTCGCTGGACTGGCAACTGGCGCTGCGTCAGGCGGCGAACAAGCCAGACCTGGCGCGGGACCTGCTGCAGATGCTGGTCGACTTCCTGCCGGAAGTGCATACGCTGGTGGAGAGCCACATCGCTTCCGGTAATACCCTGGCGCTGCGCGATATTATTCACAAACTGCACGGCAGCGCCAGTTACAGCGGCGTGCCAAGGCTGAAGCAGCTTTGCCAGCAACTGGAGCAGGGGCTGCGCAGTGAGAACAGCATTGCTGCCGTCGAGCCGGAGCTGTTTGAGCTGCTGGACGAGATGGAAAACGTCGCGAAACTGGCAAAAATCAGGCTGGAGTTATAACGGACACCGGCTGTTGATGGATGAGAATCCGGCGATGTGGAAGATGGCAGGTTATCCGGCAACGTGGCTGACTGCCGTTAATCCGCTAAGGATGCTGACGAATAATGCGGATGTTTTTGGCTGGCCAGAGATCCTGAGCGGTCACAAACCGGGCGCTTCGCCGCCGGGAGAGCGGCGAAGAACAGGCCAGCCTTCAGGAAGAGTGGAGAGATTGCCCCATCGCCAGGGTTGCAGCAATATTGCGCGCGCTGAGGCGAACATTTTCTGCGGCGTTATCCAGCGCCTCTTCCAGCGTGCAGATGGTATAAAGCACGCTGAACACCGCATCCAGACCGTGCTGATGCACCACCCCCACATCCTTTGTCAGGCTGCCAGCAATGCCAATAACCGGTTTGTTGTAGCGCTTAGCCACTTTAGCCACGCCAATCGGCACTTTGCCGTGAATGGTCTGACTGTCAATCCGGCCTTCGCCGGTAATAACCAGCGTCGCATCTTTGACCAGTTCGTCCAGCCCCAGCGCCTCCGTGACAATCTCAATCCCCCGACGCAGTTCAGCCTGGCAAAAAGCATGTAAAGCCACGCCCATACCGCCAGCCGCTCCGCCACCGGCGATCGAAAGCACATCAATATCCAGATCGCGACGGATCACTTCAGCATAGTGGGCCAGCGCATTATCAAGTTGCTTAACCAGCTCAGCAGTAGCCCCTTTTTGCGGCCCGAATACCGCAGAAGCCCCCTCCTCGCCCAGCAGTGGATTGGTCACATCACAGGCCACTTCAAAGCGACAGTGTTTAATACGCGGATCGAACTGGCTCATATCAATGCTGGCCAATTCTGGCAATTGTCCACCGCCATAGCCAATCTGCCTGCCTTCTTTATTCAGCAGTTGAGCGCCCAGCGCCTGAACCATCCCTGAGCCGCCATCGTTGGTGGCGCTGCCGCCAATACCGATGATGAAATGCTCCACACCTTTATCCAGGGCATTACGGATCAGTTCTCCGGTGCCGTAAGAGGTGGTGATCAAAGGATCGCGCTGTGCAGCAGGCACCAGTTCCAGTCCGCTGGCTGCCGCCATTTCGATATAGGCACAGCTTTCATCGCCTGACAGGCCATAAAAGGCGTTAACGGTGTCGCCCAGCGGGCCGGTGACATCAAGCCTGACAATTTTGCCATCGGTAGCCGCCACCATCGCTTCAACAGTTCCCTCTCCGCCATCTGCCACCGGCAGCTTGACGTAGTGCGCGTCGGGAAAAATCTCGCGAAATCCCAGCTCGATCTGTGTGGCGACCTGCTGAGCCGACAGGCTCTCTTTATATGAATCCGGTGCGATTACTATTTTCATACGGTATCCCGGCGCGTTGATCTGGCCTCAACCAAATGTGCAGATGCCGGCCTGCGGACAAGCCGGAACACAAAGCTATTTGCGGATTTCCACCTGCGCTAACTTCTCATAATAGCAAGCCAGCGCGCTGTGGTCGGCCGTGCCCAGCCCATCGGCTCGCAGTGCCTGCATCATCTCCATCACCGCCGCCGTTAGTGGCAACTGCGCACCCACACCGTGTGAGGTGTCCAGCGCGTTAGCTAAATCTTTGATATGCAGATCGATGCGGAAGCCCGGTTTGAAATTACGATCCATCACCATTGGCGCTTTGGCATCCAGCACCGTGCTGCCCGCCAGCCCGCCACGGATAGCCTGATAAACCAGGTCGGGATTGACGCCGGCTTTGGTTGCCAGGGTCAGCGCTTCTGACATCGCGGCAATGTTCAGCGCCACAATGACCTGATTCGCCAGCTTGGTCACGTTACCGGCACCGATGTCACCGGTATGGACCACCGATCCGGCCATCGCTTTCATGATGTCGAAACACTTATCAAACAACTCTTTATCACCGCCCACCATCACCGACAGCGTGCCTTCGATAGCTTTAGGCTCCCCGCCGCTGACCGGGGCATCCAGCAGGGCGATATCTTTCTTCGCCAGCTCATCATGAATTTCGCGGCTGGCCAGGGGGGCGATGGAACTCATATCAATCACGATGGTGCCAGGCTTCGCGCCCTGAATCACGCTGTTCTCACCCAGCAATGCCTCTTTTACCTGGGGGGAGTTAGGCAGCATGGTGATGATCACATCACTCTGCTCCGCCACCTCTTTTGCACTGCCCGCAACCGTGGCACCCACGCTGACCAGCTCGGCTTCGTTTTCCTGATTGTGATCGCGCACAATCAGGGTGTAACCCGCTTTAACCAGATTTTTGCTCATGGGTTTGCCCATGATGCCCAGACCAATAAAGCCAATTTTCATTTTAAATTCTCCAGTTCAGGTGGGTTATTTTTGAAGCGGTCGCACAGTGCCTGAGTGGCACCCCGGAAAACGCCCAGATCGCTGCCGACGGCAACAAATCCGGCACCCCACTCCAGATAGCGACGGGCATCGGCTTCCACCGGAGCCAGAATACCGCTGGGTTTTCCTGCGGCTTTTGCCCGCTCGAACAGGTATTTGATCACTTTGAGCACTTCCGGATGGGCGGGCTGGCCGAGATAGCCCAGGGCCGCAGACAAATCGCCTGGCCCGACAAATATCCCGTCCACACCATCAACAGCGGCTATGGCATCAATATTGTCGACGCCCTGCTGCGTTTCGATCTGCACCAACACCGTGATGTTGTCGTTAACGGTGTTGTTGTAGTCAGGGACCGTGCCGTACATGTTGCTGCGATGTGAAACGGACACCCCGCGGATGCCCGCAGGAGGATAACGGGTTGAAGCCACCGCGCGGATCGCTTCTGCTTCGGTCTCTACGAAAGGCACCAGGAAATTCGAGAAGCCAATGTCCAGCAGGCGCTTGATGATCACCGGCTCATTGGTGGGTGGACGAACGACCGGCGCGCTGACGCTGCCTTTCAGTGCCATCAGCTGCGGCACAAAAGTGGTGATGTCATTAGGGGCGTGCTCGCCGTCCAGCACCAGCCAGTCAAAGCCTGCCAGTCCCAGGACTTCGGTGGTCAGCGGGTTAGCCAGGGCGCACCAGCTGCCAATCAACGTTTCTCCGGCCAGCAGGCGCTGACGAAAGCTGTTGGGGTTATTCAGATAGCTCATCATAAACTCCTGTGAAGTAGAATCAGCGCACCAGGCAGGGGCGTTTGTTATCAAAAGTCCAGTTCGGGATCAGGAACTGCATGGCCTGCGCATCATCGCGCGCGCCCAGTCCGTGCTTAAGATAGAGCTCGTGGGCCCGCATCACTTTGTCCATATCCAGCTCCACACCCAGTCCCGGCGTCTGCGGAACCTGTACCATGCCACCTTTGATTTGCAGCGGTTCACGGCTCAGCCCCTGATTGCCTTCCTGCCAGATCCAGTGGGTATCAATGGCGGTGATTTTGCCAGGCGCAGCGGCGGCCACATGGGTGAACATCGCCAGCGAAATATCGAAATGGTTATTGGAGTGTGAACCCCAGGTGAGGCCAAAGTCATGGCACATCTGCGCCACGCGGACAGAGCCCTGCATGGTCCAGAAGTGCGGGTCGGCCAGCGGGATATCGACCGATTGCAAAGACAAAGTATGGCCCATCTGTCGCCAGTCAGTGGCAATCATATTGGTCGCGGTAGGCAGGCCGGTCGCCCGGCGGAATTCGGCCATCACTTCACGGCCAGAATATCCCTGCTCTGCACCACAGGGATCCTCAGCGTAAGCGAGCACGCCTTTCAGCTGTTTGCCCAGCCCGATGGCTTCGTTCAGCGACCAGGCACCGTTAGGATCCAGGGTAATTCGGGCTTCCGGGAAACGTTTATGCAGGGCAGTGACCGCTTCGGCTTCTTCACTGCCCGCCAGCACGCCGCCTTTGAGTTTGAAGTCGTTAAAACCATATTTTTCGTAAGCAGCTTCAGCCAGGCGGACTACCGCATCAGGTGTTAACGCCTCTTCATGGCGCAGGCGATACCAGTCGCAGCTTTCATCCGGCTGGCTCTGATAGGGCAAATCCGTCTTGCGACGGTCGCCAACGTAAAACAGGTAGCCCAGCATCTCGACCCGATCGCGCTGTTGGCCATCGCCCAGCAGCGATGCCACGTTCACACCCAGATGCTGGCCCAGCAGATCCAGCAGCGCCGCTTCAATGCCGGTGACGACATGAATAGTGGTGCGTAAATCAAAGGTCTGGTTTCCCCGGCCAGTTGCGTCGCGGTCAGCAAATGTCTGGCGAACCAGGCTCAGCAGGTTTTTATACTCGCCCAGCCCATGGCCGGTAATCAGCGAAGCCGCCTCTTCCAGCGTCTTGCGAATTTTTTCGCCGCCGGGAATTTCACCGACGCCGGTATGCCCGGAATTGTCTTTGATGATGACAATGTTGCGGGTGAAAAACGGCGCATGGGCACCGCTGAGATTAAGCAACATGCTGTCGTGACCAGCCACAGGGATAACCTGCATTTCCGTCACTACGGGGGTGCCTGTAATCGAAGTCATACGTCTTCCTTCTACCGGATTAGGGTTCAGCGTCCAAAGGCCGGGCGTTTACGATCGAAAGTCCAGCCGGGGACCAGGTATTGCATTGAAGCGGCGTCATTACGGGAGCCACCCGGCAGCGATTTATAGAGCGCGTGGGCTTTTTCAATCTGTGCCCAGTCCAGCTCGACACCCAGGCCTGGCGCATCCGGCACGGCAATTTTGCCGTTACGGATTTGCAGCGGATTTTTGGTCAGACGCTGATCGCCTTCCTGCCAGATCCAGTGCGTATCAATCGCGGTGGGTTTACCCGGTGCCGCTGCGCCAACGTGGGTGAACATCGCCAGAGAAATATCGAAGTGATTGTTGGAGTGACAGCCCCAGGTCAGCCCCCAGTCGTCACAGAGTTGCGCCACACGAACAGCGCCACTGAGGGTCCAGAAATGCGGGTCTGCCAGCGGGATATCGACAGCATTAAGCATCACTGCATGATTCATCTCGCGCCAGTTAGTGGCGATCATATTGGTCGCCACGGGCAGGCCAGTCGCGCGCCGGAATTCGGCCATCACTTCGCGGCCTGAATAGCCCTGCTCTGCGCCACAGGGGTCTTCGGCATAGGTCAGAATGCCCTGCATGTCTTTGCACAGTGCGATGGCTTCATCCAGCAACCAGGCCCCGTTGGGATCGACGGTTATCCTGGCGTCAGGGAATCGCTTCTTCATCTCCCTGATGGCCTCAATCTCCTGCTCGCCGGGCAGAACGCCGCCTTTGAGCTTGAAGTCTTTGAAGCCATATTTATCCTGGGCGGCTTCCGCCAGGCGAACCACGGCAGCACTGTCCATCGCTTTCTGATGGCGCAGGTGATACCAGTCGTGCCCGGCCTTCTCACCCGTCAGGTAAGGAAGATCGGTTTTTTCACGGTCGCCGATATAAAACAGGTAGCCCAGCACGGTGACTTCATCGCGCTGTTTACCCGGCCCCAGCAGTTCCGCTACCGGCACATTCAGACACTGGCCGAGCAGATCCAGCAGCGCGGCTTCCAGTGCGGCCACTGCATTAACCCGCAGCTCAAACGTCCAGGCCCCTTTACCAAAAGTATCGAAGTCGGCGGACTGATTCCCCTGGTGCACTTCCTGCACCAGGCGGTTCATCCTCGCCACTTCCCGACCTTTAACCTGAGGGATGGCATCCATCAGCGTCTGATAAATGGTCTCGCCGCCCGGCGCTTCCCCCACGCCGGTATGCCCGGCGCTGTCGGTCAGCACAACAATGTTCCGGGTGAAGTAGGCACCATGTGCGCCGCCAATATTCAGCAACATGCTGTCATGGCCTGCCACAGGGATAACTTTCATATCAGTAATGACCGGACTGCTTTGCGTCGTCATATCTCGTCCTTACAGATGTTTCAGTTCAATGCGTTTGATATCTTTAACCAGCACCAGGTAGCTGAGCACGGCTACAAAGGCATGGATACCGACATAAATCAGCGCGCCGTTATAGGAGCCCGTGGAGGCGATGATGTAGCCGATGGCGATAGGCGTTACGATGCCGGAGATGTTGCCGAACATATTGAACAGTCCCCCGCTCAGCCCACTGATCTCTTTCGGTGCGGTATCGGCCATGACTGCCCAGCCCAGCGCACCCACGCCTTTGCCGAAGAACGCCAGCGCCATAAAGAACACCACCACCCATTCGGTTTCGGTGTAATTACAGAACACCATAGAGATGGAGAGCAGCATACCCAGTACGATCGGGGTTTTACGGGCGATATTCAGTGAGCCGGTTTTACGCATCAGCCAGTCAGAGATAATCCCGCCCAGCACGCCGCCGAGGAAGCCGCAGATCGCCGGAACAGAGGCGATGATGCCCGCCTTGAGAATGGACATCCCCCTGGCCTGAACCAGATAAACCGGGAACCAGGTAATAAAGAAGTAGGTTAAAGCGTTGATGCAGTACTGCCCCAGATAGATCCCCAGCATCATTCGTGACGTGACTAACTGTTTGATCTGGAATTTTTTCTCAGCCCAGCTGACTTTTCGCTCTGATTTCTTCTGATCCATGTTGATCAGCGCGCCGCCCTGTTCCATGTATTCCAGTTCAGCTTTGTTCACGCCCGGATGATCGTTGGGATCGTGGATCACTTTCAGCCAGATAAAGCTGATGATGATCCCCAGCCCGCCCATAAACCAGAACACGTGAGCCCAGCCCACTTCCGATACCAGCCAGCCCATAATTGGCGCGAAGATAACCGTGGCGAAATACTGTGCGGAGTTAAAGATAGCCACCGCAGTACCACGCTCCTGCGCGGGGAACCAGGCGGCGACAATGCGACTGTTACCCGGGAAAGAGGGCGCTTCTGCCAGCCCGACCATAAAGCGCAGCATAAACAGCGTGACGATAACGGCTGCGCCGCTGAACACATCCACAAAACCCTGCAGCAGCGTAAACAGCGACCAGAGGAAAATACTCCAGAAGTAGACACGTTTGGATCCGAAGCGGTCCAACAGCCAGCCGCCGGGAATTTGGCCAATCACATAGGCCCAGGAGAACGCGGAGAAGATATAGCCCAACCCTACCGCATCCAGGCCAATATCTTTGGACATTGCAGAACCGGCAATCGCTATGGTGGCGCGGTCCCCGTAGTTGAAAGAGGTGACGATAAATAACATCACCACTATCCAGTAGCGAGCTTTAGTTCTTTTTTGCACGTCGCTCACAGTACTGCTGATTGAATTCATGATGCACTCCTGAAATATTGCGGTCAGGCAAACTCACTCTGAAATGCATACACATCGCGTTGGGTATCAGAATGACGTTAAGTTAAACACAGCGATTATTTTGCAGAAGACTTAACAGGCAGCGTGGAAACATTATCGTTCTGTTCGGTAAAAATTATAGGAACAGCGCGGGCAGAACACATCGGTCATCAGCCCTGGAAAATAACTTAATAACACGCATTCTTATGGCGTATGCACAACCGCCTGCGCTCTGGCTCACGGAACATCACCGTTCTGCGGAGGCCATCACAGTCCGGTGCGTTACCCCTTGCCTTTGTGAGCGTTCTCACTGATATCTGTACGTATGCCTTAAAACAAGCGGCTTAACGGCGCACTATGTCAGACATCTGCATAATGTTTTTCCTGAAGCGGGCTTTTATACTGGTCCGCAGCAGAATACTTATTACCCACAGCCGGACTCATCATTTCTCAGGCAGCGCCAAAATGCCTTTTCATTCCCACTTTCAGGACTTGTCGAGCAATGAACAAACCCGTGAACGACCCAGCTCTTTATATAAAAGTGCATGAAAACGATAACGTGGCCATTGTGGTTAATAATAATGGTCTGGTGGCGGGAACCGAATTTCCGTGCGGACTGGTATTAAAAGAACATATCCCTCAGGGGCATAAAGTTGCCCTCAGTGATATTGCGAAAGGCGAAGATATTGTTCGCTATGGTGAAGTTATTGGTTATGCACTGCGTGATATTTTACGCGGTAGCTGGATTGATGAATCTCTGGTTGTGCTACCCGAAGCCCCGGAGCTTTCCAGCCTGCCACTTGCCAGCAATATCCCGCCAGATTTACCCCCGCTGGAAGGGTATACCTTCAAGGGTTACCGCAATGCCGATGGCAGCGTTGGCACCCGTAATCTGCTCGCCATTACCACCAGCGTTCACTGCGTGGCAGGCGTGGTTGATTACGTGGTGCGGATTATTGAGCGCGAGCTGTTACCGAAGTACCCGAACGTCGATGGCGTTGTGGCGCTGAATCATTTGTATGGCTGTGGCGTGGCGATCAACGCACCCGCCGCCGTGGTGCCCATTCGCACCATCCACAATCTGGCGCTGAACGCGAATTTTGGCGGAGAGGTGATGGTGGTCGGGCTTGGCTGCGAAAAGCTTCAGCCGGAACGCTTACTTGAAGGCACACCTGATGTGCAGACTATCTCTCTTGGCGAAGAAGATGTCGTACGGCTTCAGGATGAGAAGCACGTCGGTTTTGAATCGATGGTCAGCGATATCCTGCAGGTTGCGGAAAGGCATTTGCAGCGTCTGAACCAGCGCCAGCGCGAAACCGTACCGGCTGCCGAACTTATTGTGGGTATGCAGTGCGGGGGCAGTGATGCTTTTTCCGGCGTGACGGCAAACCCGGCAGTGGGCTTTGCTTCCGATCTGCTGGTACGCTGTGGGGCAACGGTGATGTTTTCTGAAGTCACCGAGGTGCGTGATGCCGTGCATTTGCTTACGCCTCGCGTTGCCAGCGAAGCCGTGGGAAAACGCCTGCTGGAAGAAATGGCCTGGTATGATGATTACCTGAACATGGGGAAAACGGACCGCAGCGCCAATCCTTCGCCCGGCAACAAAAAGGGGGGTCTGGCTAACGTGGTGGAAAAAGCACTGGGTTCAATAGCCAAATCAGGCCGCAGCGCGATTGTTGAAGTGCTCTCTCCGGGCCAGCGTCCCACAAAACGCGGGCTGATTTATGCCGCTACTCCGGCCAGTGATTTTGTCTGCGGTACGCAGCAAATGGCTTCCGGGATTACGCTCCAGGTTTTCACCACGGGACGGGGAACACCTTATGGCCTGGCCGCCATTCCGGTGATTAAGATGGCAACCCGTAACGCGCTGGCTGACCGCTGGCACGATCTGATGGATATCAATGCGGGCACCATCGCTACCGGTGAAGAGAGTATCGAACAGGTTGGCTGGAGGTTGTTTGAACTGATTCTGGACATTGCCAGCGGAGAGAAGCAGACCTGGTCAGATCGCTGGGGCATCCACAATGCGCTGGCTGTTTTTAATCCTGCCCCGGTAACCTGATCCTCACCTGTCACCGCCAGGCGAGCGCACCTCAGAAGCAAGCATAATGCTGAGATGCGCTCGTGCCATCGCTAAACCAGCAAACAGGCTGAGACCAGATCGCGCCTGCCTGTTCAGCAAACTGGCTGAATGAATGAAACCACCTCGAGCCAGCGCTGCGCCTGCCGACGGAAAAAGCGACGCGCTCAGCTGAGATTCTTAGCCCACTCCTCTACCCAGGGAGACGCGATCTCTTCAGGCTCCGGGTTTTCGGCAGCATCAATCATCAATACCTCGCCAATCCGTTGCGCGCTGTGCTCCTGAAGCAGGGCATCAAACTTTTTGCCTCCGCCACAAAAATCATCATAGCTACTGTCGCCCAGCGCAATCACGCCGTAATGCAGCGCTGGCTGGTGGCCGAGCTTATCCTTAATGGCATGAAACAGCGGCGCGATGCTGTCCGGTAAATCGCCCTGCCCGGTCGTGGAGGTGATGATCAGAGCCACCTGGTCAGCATAGCGTTGCCAGTCATCCAGCGTTGGATCTTCGAAGATTTTGACCTGGTGCCCCAGATCGGCCAGTAAAGGCTCTGCCTCTTCTGCCACTAACAGCGCGTTTCCGTAAACGGTGCCAACAAAAATTCCCACCTGAGCCATGCTTTTCTCCATTCCTGGCGCTTAATCTGAAGCCCTATCCTGAGGGTTCGCCGCGACAAACTCAACCCTGGGAATATCAGGGAGAGACTGCTCCCAGCCAAAGGTCGTCATACAGCCCTGCCAGATCGGATCCAGGCCGGCCCGCAGCGTTAAAGGTTCGCCAGTCATGGGATGCGACAGGGTCAGTTCGCTGGCATGGAGCATCAGGCGCTTCATGCCGAAATGGGCTGCTGCACTGCGGTTCTGCTTGAGATCGCCGTGGGCGCTGTCGCCAATAATAGGATGGCGAAGATGGCGCAGGTGCCTGCGCAACTGGTGTTTACGGCCGGTTTCGGGCTTCAGCTCAACCAGACTGAAACGTGAACTTTCATAGCGACTTACCGCCACCGGCAGTTCAGCTTTGGCCAGGGCTTTCCAGTGCGTTACCGCAGGTTGTGCCGCTTTTTCCGGATTGCTGAATTTATCAGCGATCTTATCCAGCTCCTCGGTCAGCGCATAGTCCAGGGTATCTTCCCCTTCCAGCCAGCCCCTGACCACCGCATGATAGGTTTTTTGCAGAGCATGCTGTTCAAACTGCTGCGACAGCAGCCGGGCAACTTCGCTTGATAAGGCCAGCAGCAGCACGCCTGAAGTGGGGCGATCGAGACGATGCACGGTAAAAACATGCTGGCCAATCTGATCGCGCAGCGTTTGCATCACAAAGACGGTTTCATGGCGATCGAGCCAGCTACGGTGCACCAGCCATCCGGCAGGTTTATTGACGGCTATCAGCCACTGGTCCTGATAAATAATTTCCAGCATTAATTGTCATGCTCAAACAGATCGTCAAACTGCTTCAGGGCCTGCAGCAAGGGCTCGCGTCCGGGCAGGTCCGCTTCAAGCGCGATTTCATAATAGGGGGCGATGGCCAGCTTTACCGGCAAGGGCGCACCCGCATCCAGCAAGGCCTGCATTCGGGGCAGGAAGACCCACTGCAGCCATTCCAGCGGGGCCAGGGTATTCATGCAGAACGGTTCCTGGCTGTTAAACGCTTCGCTGTCTGGTGCGCAGGACTGCCACAGCCCTGCCTTCCTGACTTGTTGTTCAATCGCCTGAAGGCGATGCAAAACCTGTGTTTCGCGGCTCATTGAAAATCCCCGTTATGCCGTTTTCAAAAGTCCGCAAGCATACCACCGGCACGCGGTCCTGGGAAAAGTATGCATAAAAAAAGGAGCACTGTATAAACAGTGCTCCCGGTTCGTTTGCAGCTATCCCGCCACGCTTATGCTCCCTGCTCGTCCGTGATAACTTTGTCCTGGAGTTTTCCCTTCAAATCACCTTACTGGTGTTGTCCCTGGCGTCCTGCTCGCTGTCTTCAATGACGGCTGTCTTTCTCCATCCTGGAGGTGTCCCTTATCTCATCCTGAGACATCCCTGATCTTCATCCTGAAGACTTTCCCTGCATCCTCGTCCCGAGGTGTCCTGACTCATTCCATAAGCCACAGAATCCGTTCCGATGCAGGTATTCTGCAGGATTATCATAAGCAAACAATATGGCGAAGACTGAAAAGTGAGTCTTAAAAGCCAGCAAAGCGGATTCTCTGTATGCAACTTATTGATTTTAAAAAGAGCATAAAAATAACCTTATCTTATTAAAGGTTACTTTCTGGCGATCTCCTACAGCTTTTGTACGACATCTCTCACAGCGATATCAGCGTCTGTACTCTACCGGCAGCGATACCTGAAGCTCACCGATAAATTGTTCAAGGTCTGGTGCCAGCACGGTGCGTTTTTTTGTACCCAACTGCTCCAGAACCACTTCTCCGCTTAAATTGCAGACCGAAATCACTTCCAGTTCAGATTCTGTGGTGGCGATAAACAGAGTTGGCGACTGTTTTAACCGGCGTTTCATCACCAGATGACCAATGAGATTTTCCTGTACGCGTAGAAAGTCTTCCTCACTCCACGTTTGCAGCAGCGTACAGGCCTGGCCACCAAAGGTTGCTGTCATATCGCCAGCGAACTGCGTGCTGTACCAGGCTACGACAGAGGGCTGGATACGAAATTCGATCGCACGCTCTACCGCTTCCAGGTTTTGCGCAAGGGTGAAAGGTTGTGGCAGCCAGAAGACCTCGTCCTCCCCACTTTCCTGTACGCAGGGGGACGGGACACCGAGCAGCTCGCGGCTGGCCGGGGGGTGGCCGCATTCGCGGATCCAGTCGTCACAATATTTTTGGGTAAAATCCGTCAATGCACGGGTGGTTTCTTCAATCATTCTTTTTTCACTCTCTGTAGCCTGAGTTACACTAGGGCTATCTGCACTATGTACTGTCGGCCATTGCAGGCCATAAGGTAATTACGATGTCTTCGAAGGATCCGCATCAGGCATTAACTGACCTGACACTGGGAAAACCCACAGAGTACCACGATAAGTATCAACCCTCTTTACTGCAAGCCGTTCCGCGCAGCATGAACCGGGAACCGCTGGGGCTTTTTCCTGATAACCTGCCTTTTCACGGCGGCGATATCTGGACGCTCTACGAGCTCTCATGGCTGAATGAAAAAGGGTTGCCTCAGGTCGCTGTCGGTGAAGTTACCCTGAATGCGAACAGCCATAATCTGATTGAATCCAAAAGCTTTAAGCTTTATCTCAACAGTTTTAACCAGACGAAATTCACTGACTGGGGCGATGTCCGGGCCACGCTGGAGCGCGACCTCAGCGCCTGTGCCCAGGGTGAAGTCAGCGTTGCGCTGTTCCGGCTTCAGGAAGTGGAAGGCCAGCCGATTGGCCATTTTGCCGGTTACTGCATTGATGAACAGGATATCGAAATCGATAACTACCAGTTCACTACCGATTATCTGGAAAATGCCACACAGGCTGAAATTGTGGAAGAGCAGTTGGTCAGCCACCTGTTGAAATCCAACTGCCTGATCACCAATCAGCCGGACTGGGGCTCCGTACAGATTAGCTACCGTGGCCCGCGCATCCAGCGGGAAGCTCTGCTACGTTATCTGGTCTCTTTCCGCCACCACAACGAATTCCATGAGCAGTGCGTGGAGCGTATCTTCAACGACATCCTGCGCTTCTGTAAGCCAGAGCAGTTGAGCGTTTATGCGCGCTACACTCGTCGGGGAGGGCTGGATATTAATCCCTGGCGCAGCAACGGTAATTTCAGACCTGGCCATTCCCGCCTCGTCCGTCAGTAATCCCCTCTTTTGCGCGTCACGCCGCATAAGCAAAGCGGGAGGCCTTGTTAAATCCCCGCAGACAAGGCTACTCTGGTGTGGGCGCAGGTAACCACCTGGCCCAGGGAATTTCCTCTCCCCGGCAGGTAAGTTGCCCCGCAGCGGGCCTGCCCAGGAGTGACTACCACCCGGATGGGTGTAAAGGAGTTAATTTGATTACACATGTCAGCCCCTTAGGCTCAATGGACCTGCTGTCTCAACTGGAAGTCGATATGCTGAAGCAGACCGCCAGCAGCGACCTTTACCAGCTGTTTCGCAACTGTTCTCTTGCCGTACTTAACTCCGGAAGTCAGACCGACAGTAGCCAGGAACTGCTCTCCCGCTTTGAAAATTTTGCTATCAACGTGCTGCGCCGTGAGCGTGGCGTAAAGCTGGAGCTGATTAATCCGCCGGAAGAAGCTTTTGTTGATGGCCGGATCATTCGCTCCCTGCAGGCCAACCTGTTTGCGGTGCTGCGCGATATTCTGTTTGTTAACGGCCAGATTGACAGTGCCGGGCGCTTTCAGCACCTGAACATCGAAGACTCCGTACATATCAGCAACCTGGTATTCTCCATTCTGCGTAACGCCCGTGCGCTGCACATTGGTGAAGAGCCGAACACCGTAGTGTGCTGGGGCGGTCACTCAATCAATGCTGTGGAATATCAGTATTGCCGCAACGTTGGATCGCAACTTGGCCTGCGTGAGCTGAACATCTGCACAGGATGCGGGCCAGGCGTTATGGAAGCACCAATGAAAGGCGCTGCCGTAGGCCACGCGCAGCAACGGTATAAAGAAGGCCGGTTTATCGGGCTGACAGAGCCGTCGATCATCGCTGCTGAGCCGCCTAATCCGCTGGTCAATGAACTGATCATCATGCCGGATATCGAAAAGCGCCTGGAAGCCTTTGTGCGTATCGCGCACGGCATCATTATCTTCCCTGGCGGTGTGGGTACGGCTGAAGAACTGCTCTACCTGCTGGGCATTCTGATGAGTCCGCACAATCAGGATCAGGTGTTGCCGCTAATCCTGACCGGCCCCAAAGAGAGCGCCGACTATTTCCATGTGCTGGATGAGTTCATCGTCAGCACGCTGGGTGAAGCTGCACGCCAGCACTACACCATCATTATTGATGATGCAGCGGAAGTGGCGCGCCAGATGAAAAAAGCCATGCCTCAGGTGAAAGAGTACCGGCGTGAAACCGGCGATGCCTACAGTTTCAACTGGTCGATTCGCATCGATAAGGATCTGCAGGTGCCGTTTATGCCCACTCACGAAAATATGGCAAACCTTAATCTTCATCCTGACCAGCCTGCCGAAAAGCTGGCTGCCTCGCTGCGCCGGGCCTTCTCAGGTATTGTCGCCGGTAATGTTAAGGATGTGGGGATCAAAGCGATCAAAGAGAAAGGTCCATACAAACTGCACGGCGATCCGGAAATAATGCGCCGCATGGATGACTTGTTACAGGGATTTGTGGCTCAACACCGTATGAAGCTGCCGGGAACGGCTTACATCCCCTGCTACGAAATCATAAAATAATCTTCAGCCGGAGCGGCTCCCGTGTCGCTCCGCTTTCGTGGTAATTATGACTATTCATTTACTGATTGTTGATGCCCTCAATCTGATCCGCCGTATCCACGCTGTGCAGGGTTCCCCCTGCCAGGAAACCTGCGTCCACGCGCTCCAGCAACTCATCCGCCACAGTACCCCCACTCATGCCGTGGCGGTCTTTGACGATGATGAACGCCACGAAGGCTGGCGACATCAACTGTTACCGGGTTACAAAGCGGGGCGCTCGCCGATGCCGGAGAATCTGCATGACGAAATGCCGTTGCTGCGGACCGCGTTTGAAGCGGCTGGCGTGGCCTGCTGGCAGGCAGCCGGAGAAGAAGCGGACGATCTTGCCGCAACGCTGGCCGCCAAAGTGGCCGCTGGTGGCCACCAGGCTACCATCGTCTCTACCGATAAGGGTTACTGCCAGCTACTGGCACCGTCGATTCAAATCCGCGACTACTTTCAGAAACGCTGGCTGGATATGCCCTTTATTGAGGCCGAATTTGGCGTTAAGCCATCACAACTGACGGATTACTGGGGGCTGGCGGGGATTAGCAGCAGTAAAATTCCCGGCGTTGCCGGAATTGGCGCCAAAAGCGCGGCAGAATTACTGCAGGAATTTGGCTCGCTTGAGGCCATTTATCAGCAGCTCGCTGCGGTGCCACCGAAGTGGCAGAAGAAGCTCAGCGAGCATCGGGAGATGGCGCAGATTTGCAGGCAGGTCGCCACGCTGAAGACAGACCTGCTGCTGGAGGGCAACCTCAGGGAGTTAAGGCTGCCCGATCGTCCCTGAAGGCATACCCGGTTTAAGCGGCTGACTAGCGTTCGTCGCGGCGTCCTGGCGTTGCACTCCAGATCCGGCGGATGTGCACCGTGACTTCCTCACGATCGTGGTAGAGCTGGCGCGCCTGAATCTGAGCATTGATGCCGTTAGCCTTGAGCTTTTCATCAATCATCGCCAGGTTCTGCGACACTTCCTCATAACGCTTTTTCATCGGCAGCTTGAGGTTAAAGATCGCCTCTCGTGCCCAGCCATTCACCAGCCAGTCTGCCATCAGGTTTGCCACCCTTACCGGTTTTTCTACCATATCGCAGACTACCCAGTAGATATTGCTGCGCGTAGGACGGTATTTAAAGCCATCTTCACGGTGGTGGAAAACCTGCCCGGTATCCATCAGGCTTGGGGCCATAGGGCCATTGTCCACGGCGTGAACCATCATGCTGCGTTGCACCAGCTGATACGTCCATCCTCCCGGACAGGCTCCCAGATCGACGGCAAACATGCCGCTGCCCAGACGCTCATCCCACTCCTCCGCAGGAATAAAGACATGGAATGCCTCTTCCAGTTTAAGCGTTGAGCGGCTTGGCGCATCGGAAGGAAATTTCAGGCGGGGAATGCCCATAAAGAACGGCGAGTTGTTCTGCGGCAGAGAGTAGCCAACGTAGCAGTAGCCCGGCGCAATAAAGAACACATGCACCACAGGACGCTTGTTAGTCTCGTATTTCAGCAGAATACCTGCCGAGCGCAGGCTTGACCGCAGCGGCACGGTGAATTTTCGGCAGAACTTAAGCAGCTCTTTGCTCTCGTTGGTGTCCGGTACTTCAACACGCAGCTCGCCGCCCTTCTCAACGAAGCCGGTCAGCATGCCCGTTACCGGCGTTACGCGGTCTTCCTGTGGAAGATCGCGCAGTAGTTCGCCCACCACGATCATCTGGCGTGAGAAAATCAACTCGCTGAAAGGCAGCTCAGCGATCAGCTTCTCCGCTTCTTCCGCCTGATAGCACTCAAAAAGCACATAGCCTGAGTCCTCTTTAACGCGCGCAAACCCGAACACTTCGCGGGCTGCGGCTTTAGCGGTAATCTCTGCCGCACACTCTTTCTCAAATCCCTGGCGGCAATAGAGTAATACTTTATTCATGGCGTTCTGCCCTTTTTTCAGACGCAGCGCGCCAATCAACATCAAAACCCAGCCAGCAAGGAAGCAGGTGCCTCCCACCGGCGTTATATAAACCCACAGCTTAAGGTGGGAGAGCGCAAGGCAATACAGACTGCCGCTGAACAACACCGTTCCCAGCGCCATCAGCGCACTGCTCCAGTAAAACCAGATATTGGCCCGGCGCAGCATCGCGGCGGCCATACCCAGGATCGCCAGCGTGTGAAAAGCCTGATAATCCAGGCCGGTTTTCATCCACGCCATTTCGCCCGGCCCCAGCGACTTACTCAGCACGTGGGCGCCAAAGGCACCCAGCATGACATAGACAAACCCGCTTATTGCTGAAAAAATCAGCATCGCACGACTCGACATTTCCTTTATCCTCAGGGGTAACACGCGCCGCCCTCAGGCCACGCGTCGAAATAAGTTTCATCTCTCTCAGCTTTCATAACGAAAACGAAATTTTTCCTGCTCGCTGGCAGCTTTTGCCAGGATCCACTGCCGGAAGGCGGCTATTTTACCCAGTTCTGCCTGGCTGTCATGACAAACCAGATAAAAAGCATTTTTACTGACTAAAACATCATTGAACGGGCAGGCCAGTCGCCCGGCTTCAATCTCGGTTTGCGCCATCACGTTGTTGGCCAGCGCCACGCCCTGACCGTGGATAGCCGCCTGCAGCACCATCGCACTGTGGCTGAAGATCGGCCCCTGCTGAACATTAATATGCCCCACGCCCAGCTGGCGGGTGTAGGCCTGCCAGTCCCGCCGGGAAGCATCATGCAGCAGCGTGTGATTTATCAGGTCTTCAGGTTTTTTTAGCGCTTTCTCGCCGGTCAGCAATAAAGGTGAACACACCGGCAGCAGATATTCGGCGTAGAGTTTCTCCACTCTCAGCCCCGGCCAGTTGCCGCGACCATAAAATATCGCCACGTCCACATCGTCTGCCAGTTTCTCTTCTTCACGGTCCACCGCCTGGATGCGCACATCGATGCCCGGATAAGCTGAGTTAAAGCTGGTCAGTCTCGGCACCAGCCACTGAATGGCAAAACTGGGCAACAAACTGACCGTCAGGGCACCTTTTGCACTACGTGCCTGGAGCTTACGCGTGGCGTCATTGAGCGCGGTGAAAATCTCTTTAATGTCGAGGTAATAACTCTGACCCTCTTCGGTCAATAGCAACGAGCGATTACGACGCCGGAACAGCTTGAGGCCCAGAAAGTCCTCTAATGACTTAATCTGATGGCTGACGGCGGCCTGAGTCACGAACAATTCTTCAGCGGCTTTGGTGAAACTGAGATGACGGGCAGCGGCATCAAAAACACGCAGCGCGTTTAACGGTGGAAGACGTTTTGACATGATTACCGGATAGATTATGACAACATCGGAAGTAACACTCCTGACGGAGCTTTACGTATTAGTTTTTTTTATCCGAGACATTATAATTTGTCCGTTGAGGATGCACCAGCAAATACCTATAGTTGCCGCACTTCCTGAGCCGGAACGAAAAGCAGGTTGAAATTCAGGCGGAAACGCAGAGTTTTGAAAGGCTTTTGGCTTGTGGTCGTGATGTTGTGTTTGCAATTGATCTGACTTTTTCAGATCTGGTAGCCTGGCTACCTTTTTATTCCTGTAGATTTACCCTGTCTGTCCATAGTGATTAGTAGCACCGCAAATTGCGGTGCTTTTTTTTGCCTGCAGCTTACTGACCCATCTCAACCATTTCTTTCACATCAGAGCGGTTAATCTGCTGCTTGTTGCCATTCGCATCCTGATAGCTGATCATGCCTGTATCGTCATCAACCACAGGTTTACCATCGGCGACAATAGTGCGACCATCATTAGTGTGCATAACGTAATTGCTTGAACAAGCGGCCAGGGTAAAAGTCATGGCACAGGCAGCCATAATTGCAGCAAATTTTTTCATCTTTATCTCTCCATTGCAGACTGTAATGCGATAAACCACCCGATGAGCAGGACCTGAGAAAAAAAGCGGGTAAATTGCCTGCCTCAGCGTCGCTTAAATGCGGGTAATAGTTTAAACCTTGCATAAATCAGCATAACCCGCTTTTTAAACATTGCCAGGTAAATGCCCTGAATTCAGACTGGCCCTGACAGGAACCGCACCAATTCATCAAAATCCCGAGGATCCTATGACTTTCTCCCCCGCCCACTTTCGCCAGCATTTTCCGGCGCTGGCTGATGCTGGTGTCTATCTGGACAGCGCGGCCACCACGCTGAAACCGGCGGCGGTCATTGAGGCAACTCAGCAATTTTACAGTCTGAGCGCAGGTACCGTGCACCGCAGTCAGTTTGCCGCCGCACGTCGGTTGACGGAGAGATATGAAGAGGCACGCGGCCAGGTGGCACGCCTGTTACAGGCGCCAGACGCGCATAATATTGTCTGGACGAAAGGCACTACTGAAGCGATCAACCTGGTGGCCCAGAGCTATTTCCGGCCCCGATTACAGCCCGGTGACGAGATCCTGGTCAGTGAAGCAGAGCATCATGCCAATCTGGTTCCCTGGCTGATGGTCGCCTCGCAGACCGGGGCAAAAGTGGTGAAATGGCCCCTGGGCAGTGATTTGCTACCAGACTGTGCTTTATTACCCGGCCTGCTTTCTCCGCAGACCAAAGTGCTGGCACTGGGGCAGATGTCCAACGTTACCGGAGGCTGCCCCGAACTGGCTCAGACCATTAAGCTGGCCCACGCGATGGGGGCGAAAGTGATGATTGATGGCGCCCAGGGCGTGGTTCATGCCCCGGCAAATGTGCAGAAGCTCGACATCGATTTCTATGCTTTTTCCGCACATAAACTTTATGGCCCGATGGGCATCGGGGCGCTGTATGGCAAAACCAGCCTGCTGGAAGAGATGCAGCCCTGGCAGGGTGGCGGCAAAATGCTGAGCAACGTGAACTTTGACGGTTTTACTCCTCAGCCTGTGCCCTGGCGTTTTGAGGCGGGCACCCCCAACGTGGCCGGTGTGATTGGGTTGAGCGCCGCGCTGAGCTGGCTGGAAAGCGTGGATCTGCAAGCCGCTGAACGCTGGAGTTGTGGTCTGGCAGATGTGGCTGAAGAGCGCCTTTCTGCCCTGCCGGGGTTCCGCAGCTACCGGGCAAGTCGTTCAAGCCTGCTTTCATTTGACATTGCCGGTGTGCATCACAGCGATGTGGTCACTCTGCTGGCGGAGAGCGGCATTGCGCTGCGAGCCGGTCAGCATTGCGCCCAGCCTTTATTACAGGCTTTAGGGCTCAGCGGCACTTTGCGCGCCTCATTTGCGCCCTATAATACCCTTAACGATGTGGATGCGCTGGTCAGAGGGATGACCACCGCCCTGGAGCTACTGGCAGATTGATCATGACGACTTTATTGGCACCTCACCCGTTTGGCGACCTGATTACCGTTGACGGGCTAAAACATAAATTTGCTGCTTTTACCCAGTGGGAGGATCGCTATCGTCAGCTTATCCTGATGGGGAAACAGCTTCCCGCGCTGCCCGATGAGCTGAAAACGGCTGAGATTGAACTTGCCGGCTGCGAAAATCGTGTCTGGCTGGGGCATCAAACCCTGGCGGATGGCAGCCTGCATTTCTACGGCGACAGTGAAGGAAGGATCGTACGTGGTTTACTGGCGGTCTTGTTAACCGCAGTGGAGGGTCAACAGCCCGAAACCCTGCGCAACAGCGATCCGCTGGCATTATTTGACGAACTTGGCCTGCGCTCGCAGCTCAGTTCCTCACGCAGTGCCGGGTTAAGCGCGCTGGCTGACGCGGTGTTGAAAGCCGCTGGAAAAGCGGACTGATCTTTTCTCCGGGAAGCGCCGGGAAGGTGCCCGGCGATCCTTCAGGTACGTGAAGCCTTCGCCATCATTTTTTTCAGCACATGTGAAACAGCGATAAAACCAAAGGTGGCGGTCACCATGGTCGCCGCGCCAAATCCTGACGCGCAGTCCATTTTCTTGGGTCCTTCTGCCGTACTGCGGGAAGCACATACGGAGCCATCAGGCTGCGGGTACATCAGGGCTTCGGTAGAAAATACGCAGTCAATCCCCAGCTTGCCTTTGCTGTTTTTAACAATTTTAAAATCACTTTTCAGACGCTCACGTAATTTAGCCGCCAGCGGATCCTGAATAGTCTTTGCCAGATCGGCAACCTGGATCTGAGTGGGATCGATTTGCCCGCCAGCGCCACCGGTGGTGACCAGCGGAATTTTATTGCGGCGACACCAGGCCAGCAGCGCCGCTTTTGGCCGCACGCTGTCGATAGCATCAATCACGTAGGTAAAACCCGGACTCATCAGCTCAGCGGTGTTTTCAGCGGTAATAAAGTCATCCACGCAGGTGACTTTACACTCCGGGTTGATCGCCAGAATGCGTTCCGCCATCACCTCCGTTTTTGCCTGACCCACCGTCTGTTTTAACGCATGAATCTGTCTGTTGGTATTGGTGATGCAGACATCATCCATATCAATCAGCGTGATCGCGCCTATTCCGGTGCGCGCCAGTGCTTCGGCGGCCCAGGATCCCACGCCGCCAATCCCTACCACGCAAATATGCGCTTCGGCAAACAGCTGTAGCGCTGGCTGCCCATACAAACGCGCTGTGCCGCCAAAGCGTTGCAGCCAGGCGTCAGAAAGAGAAGTCATGCATTACCTCAGAATCAGTAACGGGCTGGCGAACCAGCCCGTAAAGGGGCGGCTACTGGGTGACCAGTGCGGAGCCGCCAGTGCTATTTTGTGCAGAAGAGAACAGAGGAGTGCCCGCGCCAGGTGCCGCTTTCAGCACCCAAACGCGACCATAGTGGTTAAACCATCCTGCCATATGACCGGCCTGCTCACCGATGCCCTGATAGATATCAAAGTGCTGGCCTTTAATAGCCCCGCCCACATCCAGCGAGACCATCATGCGCATCTCATATTTTCCGGTAAATTTACCGTTGTTGTCCAGTACCGGAACTTCAGCCAGCAGCGCGGTGCCAGGTGGGATCAGGGAGCGGTCAGAGGCTACCGAGGCTTTAGCCACCAGCGGCACCGCGCTCGCACCGCGAACAGGAGCAAAGTTTTCCGGCTTGAAGAAAACAAAGGAAGGATTCTGCTCCAGCAGCTCACGCACCTCAGCCGGGCTGTGTTCCTCACCCCACTTGCGGATCGCCTGCATCGACATATCTTCACGCTTCACTTCGCCACGATCGATCAGCACTTTACCGATGCTGTAATAACCATGACCGTTCTTGCCACCGTAACCAAAGAAGGTCAACGGACGGCCATCGCCATAGTCCACGTAGCCGCTGCCCTGTACATCCATAATGAAGTTATCCATCAGGGAGTTGCTGTAGCCCACAACATAGCGATCGCTCAGCGCGCCGCTGTAAATCTCGGCACGGCTTGGCAGACGGCGGCCTTTAGGGCGCGGCGGCATACGATAAAGAGGGTACTGGAACTCGCCCTGACGGGTATAACGCGCATGGATCACCGGCGTATAGTAGCCCGTAAACTGCACGTTGCCGTAATTGTCTGTGCCTTCCATCTGGTAAGCATCCAGGCCGAACTGGCGTAGCTGACGGGTATCGCCTCCTGCCATCAGCCAGGCCTTAACAGAACTGAAGGTGTTGGTCTGGCGCGAATATATGGCGGGTGAAGCGAACTGAATTTCGCTGACCTGATCGCCAAAATCTTTACCATTGACAGGCCGCCCTTTGGCATTGGGCTGATTCACCAGACCCAGTGGCTGCTCAAGCTTGCCATCTTTATATTGCTGGCCACGATCCGTCGGTTTGGAAGAACATCCCGCCAGCAGGGCAATCAACGCCCCGGTTACTGCATACTTAGCCCAACTACCTTTCATTATCTTGTTGCCCATTCAGCGGAATTCCTCGCCGAAGATAGCAAAGGCACCGGGAGAATTAAACGGGACAAGGGTAAAGATAGGGGTTTGATGGATAACTCTACAGAAGATGGGGAAGAATTAAGCAGGAAGCGTTAAATTGATGGGTTTGTTGCAAAAAGGGGTTGCAACCAGACTCACTCAGAGTATAGTGCGCTTCCACAGACGCGGGATGGAGCAGCCTGGTAGCTCGTCGGGCTCATAACCCGAAGGTCGTCGGTTCAAATCCGGCTCCCGCAACCATTTCTTCTGAAATGTCTGTGAACAGCAGGACCTGTTGTGACGGAAGCAACAGTATATCGGACGCGGGATGGAGCAGCCTGGTAGCTCGTCGGGCTCATAACCCGAAGGTCGTCGGTTCAAATCCGGCTCCCGCAACCACTTCTTCACGGAAGTGTGCAGTACAGTAAGACCTGTTGTGACGGAAGCAACAGCATATCGGACGCGGGATGGAGCAGCCTGGTAGCTCGTCGGGCTCATAACCCGAAGGTCGTCGGTTCAAATCCGGCTCCCGCAACCAATTTAACACCTTAACGGGTGTTTTTTTGTTTCTGGCTTTTGAAAATCCTTTTTCTTCCCCTGTAAACTCTCCCTTTTCTTTCAAACCTGATTTTCAGGGTGAGCACTACCCCACCCCGCTCTACTGACTATTTCCTTGGTGCTAATGATGCCCCGCTTGCGAAGTAAGCTTTTATCCCCGCCAGAATGGAATCCGCAACCTGATGCTGGAACCGCGTGGTGCGCAGCTTACGCTCTTCTTCCAGATTACTGATAAACGCCGTCTCTACCAGGATAGAAGGGATATCTGGCGCTTTAAGTACCGCAAACCCAGCCTGATCTACCGTCTTCTTATGCAGGTGATTGACTTTGCCCATGCGGGACAGCACCTCTTTACCAAATTTAAGGCTGTCATTAACCGTCAGGCTTTGCACCATATCGAACATGGTGTGATCGAGAT
This sequence comes from Erwinia sp. E_sp_B01_1, assembly GCF_036865545.1. NCBI lineage: Bacteria > Pseudomonadati > Pseudomonadota > Gammaproteobacteria > Enterobacterales > Erwiniaceae > Erwinia > Erwinia sp. E_sp_B01_1. The sequence continues at coordinate 3,870,573 of NZ_CP142208.1, forward strand.
AGCGGTCCCCGCTCATACTGACACCCCCAATCAGATCCGATTCGTTCTGAGTCTGTGCAAGATAGCGGGCAGCGGTACTGGTCGCCCCTTTGGTGGACAGGGCAAACACCGAAGAGCCCCGGGCAGCACGGCTGGTGAAGGCATCCGCATGAATCGACACAAACAGATCCGCACGTTGTTTACGCGCTTTAGCGACCCTGACTTTCAGGGGAATAAAGACATCCTCATTGCGGGTCATATGGGCACGCATATTGGGCTCTTTATCGATCAGCGATTTCAGCCGCCGGGCAATCTTCAGTACGATATCTTTTTCACGGGTTTTGTGTTTGCCAATCGCCCCGGTATCTTCCCCGCCATGCCCCGGATCAAGCATGATCACTATTGGACGGTCCCTTCCCGCTTTACCGGGTAAAGGAGCCGTCGCAGGCTGGCTGCTCTCCAGATTACCTTTGTTGTAATCCTCCATTAACGCCAGCAGGGGGTCGTCGGCATGATCGTAGCTGCTGCCTTTGGCGGGATAGAGATCCATCACCAGCCGGTTTTTAATCCCCGCCACCGGATCCAGGGTGAAAACACGCGGCGTGACGTTCTGCTTAAGTTCCAGCACCAGCCGTACAGTGTGGGCATCAAACTGGCCTACACGCGCATTTTTAATATAGGGATCGTCGCTGCGGACCAGATTACCCACCCCTTTCAGAACATGATTGAGATGGATATTTTTAATATCCACAACCACCCGTTCAGGATGGCTGAGCGCAAACTGTTTATATTTAAGGGGCCGGTCAGATTCCAGCGTTAAGCGGGAGTAGGTAGAAGAAGGCCAGATACGGATAGCCACCGCATGACTGCTGGCAGCCAGGCCCACCTTACTGACGCTGAGCAGCAAGACGGCTCCTGCGCTTTTTAACAACCGGCGTCTGCCAGGAGAGGGTAAATCGGACATGCTGCTCCACTTCCATTACTGTTTTGTGTCTGAAAAAAAGCCAAATGACTACAAGGTGCAAAAACTTTAGCGAATCCCTTTGGCAGTGTCACCCGAAAAAATCGATATAATGCAGTGCATTAGCCGTTCGGGTGGCCACTAAAGCGGAAAAACCCGGCAAAATTGCCCCTTGCGCCTGGCCTCTAAAAGAATAAAAATACACTTTTAGCGAATAATAATTCATAGAGGGTTTGCCGTGAAGGAACGTAGTACCGAGCTGGTTCAGGGATTTCGTCATACCGTCCCCTATATCAATGCCCACCGTGGTAAAACGTTTGTCATCATGCTCGGTGGCGAAGCCATTGAACACGAGAACTTCTCAAGCATCGTCAATGATATTGGCCTGCTGCACAGCCTCGGCATTCGCCTGGTGGTGGTGTACGGCGCCCGGCCTCAGATTGACGCTAATCTGGCTGAACATCAGCTGGAACCCATTTATCACAAGCATACACGAGTCACGGACGCGCAATCGCTTGAACTGGTCAAGCAAGCTGCCGGTCGTCTGCAGTTAGATATTACTGCCCGCCTCTCTATGAGCCTGAATAACACGCCGCTGCAGGGTGCGCATATCAATGTGGTCAGCGGCAACTTCATCATTGCTCAGCCGCTGGGCGTGGATGATGGCGTTGACTACTGTCACAGTGGACGCATCCGGCGCATTGATGAAGAGGCGATCCACCGGCAACTCGACAGCGGTGCCATCGTACTGATGGGGCCGGTGGCCGTTTCCGTCACTGGCGAGAGCTTTAACCTCACCTCTGAAGAAGTCGCCACGCAGCTGGCTATCAAGCTTAAAGCGGAAAAAATGATCGGCTTCTGTTCAGAGCAGGGCGTGACGAACAGCGAAGGCAACGTTATCTCTGAACTGTTCCCCAACGATGCCCAACAGCGTATTGAAGATCTGGAAAAAGAAGATGATTACCTGTCGGGTACGGTTCGTTTCCTGCGCGGTGCAGTAAAAGCCTGCCGCAGCGGCGTCCGGCGCAGTCACCTGATCAGTTATCAGGAGGATGGGGCCCTGCTGCAGGAGCTCTTCTCTCGTGACGGTATAGGCACGCAGATTGTGATGGAAAGTGCAGAGCAGATCCGTCGCGCCACCATCAACGACATTGGCGGCATTCTGGAGTTGATCCGGCCGCTTGAGCAACAGGGTATTCTGGTTCGCCGCTCGCGTGAGCAACTGGAGATGGAAATCGATAAGTTCACCATTATTGAGCGTGACAACCTGACTATCGGCTGTGCGGCGCTCTACCCCTTCCCGGAAGAACAGATTGGTGAAATGGCCTGCGTCGCCGTTCATCCGGATTACCGCAGCTCATCCCGCGGCGAGGCGCTGCTGGAGCGAGTAGCGTTACAGGCTCGTCAGATGGGGCTGAATAAATTGTTCGTGCTGACTACCCGCAGCATCCACTGGTTCCAGGAGCGTGGCTTTACGCCGGTGGATATTGAAGTGCTGCCGGAAAGTAAAAAAGAGATGTACAACTATCAGCGCCGTTCCAAAGTGCTGATGGCCGATCTGCGCCACGCCCGCCTGATGGCCTGACGCGTGGAAGAAAACTGTCCTACCGCTGCTGTTGAGGGACAGGAAAAAGCTTAACGAACTATTGCTGCCCGATAAAAAGCAAAACGCCCGGTGAAGATCACCGGGCGTTTTTGCGTTCTCGCCTCAACTGACGTGGCTCACCTGCGCGCTTATCCCTGCCCCGACTGAAAAAACTGCCGGGCGGTTACTCCACCAGCCTCTCTACCAGCCCACTTCGCCTCAGGGTGCGCATTTTAACCGCGCTGTGCAGCACAGGTGTTTCTGCATAAAGCGTCAGACGCTGTTTGGCCCTGGTGATGGCGGTATAGACCAGCTCACGGGTCAGTACCGGGGTGTACTGTACGGGCAGGACCAGCAGCGTATGCTCAAACTCTGAACCCTGCGATTTGTGTACGGTCATGGCCCAGGCTGTATCATGCGGCGGCAACCGGCTGGGCAGCACCGCTTTGATACTGCCATCGGGCAACGGGAAGAAGACCTTAAGTGCCCCTTCCTCATCCGGCATGGCGATACCAATATCGCCGTTAAACAGCCCCAGCGTGCTGTCGTTGCGGGCAATCATCACCGGACGGCCCACATACCATTTCCCGGCCGGTCCTGGTGAGCGGCGAATCAGTCCCGCCCTGAGCAGAGAAACTTCGATGCGCTCGTTAAGCCCCATCACGCCAAATGGCCCTTCGCGTAGGGCGCACAGCAGCTGGAAACGGCCAAAAGCTTTTAACACTTCCTGAGGTTCAGCGCCCTCTGCCAGGCAGCTAAGGTAGTGCCGGTAGCCCACAACGCCCGCAGAAAGAAGATGCTGATAAGCCTCGCTGCTGTTCAGTGAGAAGCGCTCGATATCGGTAAATCCGCTATCAAAAACCTTTTCCACCTGCCGCGTTTCCCCGGCATTCACCGCCAGTGCAAGCTGACCAATACCGGAAGAGGCATCAAAACGGTAGCTTTTACGCAGCAGGCAAATACTGTCGCGCACCAGAGGAGCCTGAGCGTCATTATTTCCTTCGACTGCGTAGCCGGTGAGTTCAGAGAGCTCCGCCGCCCGTTCAGGGCTGTAGCCCGCTTCCGCACAGCGGCAGATATCGCCCAGCACGGCCCCGGCTTCTACTGAAGCCAGTTGATCGCGATCGCCAAGGAAAATGACCCTCGCGTGTGGCGGTAAAGCAGCAATCAGGTTCGCCATCATCGGCAAATCCACCATTGAGGCTTCATCGACCACCAACAAATCCAGGTGCAAAGGATTACCGGCGTGATAGCGCATTCTCTGGCTGCCAGGTACCGCGCCCATCAGTCGGTGCAGCGTGGTCGCTTCGGCCGGGAAGCGCTGTTTCTCTTCGTCGCTGACATCCAGCTGTTGCAGCGCTTTCCCCAGTGATTCGGTCAGCCTTGCGGCAGCTTTGCCCGTAGGGGCGGCGAGGCGGATACGCATCGCACCTTCAGACAGCGCCAGCATTGTCGCCAGTAATTTTGCTACCGTCGTGGTTTTCCCGGTTCCCGGTCCGCCAGAGATCACCGCGATTTGCCGGGTGATGGCGACCGCCGCCGCAATTTTCTGCCAGTTATCCGGCTGCAGACCAAACTGCTTATCCAGCGCGGCCCGCACCAGCGAACGATCAAACGCAGCAACAGGAGACTCACGGACAATAAACTGCGCCACATGGCCCTCAGACTGCCACATACGGTGCAGGTAGAGACGCTGTTGATGCAGCACCAGCGGCGTGGCCGTTGTTCCATCACCTACCGCATGGGAGCCCTGCAGCAGAGCCAGCCAGTCCGGCTCTCCGGCTGCCTGCCAGAGTTGACGGGCAAATTCAGGATGGCGTCCATCAAACAGCGACTGCTCGGTAAGCTGCACCAGCGGCAGGCAAACGTGTCCTTCCCCCGCTTCTGCACTGACACAGGCCGCCGCCAGCATCAGCCAGGGCTGCTCTTCGCTGGCCACCATACCGGCAAACTGAACGTCCAGAGAACGAAACAGCCGTTGTTCGCAGCCCTGCTGCAGCAGGGCAATTATTCCTGACATAAATCCTCATGCTCTTTCCCGGCAAACAGGGCATCCAGCGATGCGATGAAGGCCGCATCTGGCCGGGTCCGGTAGATCCCGTTCCCGCCGGCTGAACCGTCGATACCGCGTAAAAACAGATAGAATACGCCACCAAAGTGCTGCTGATAGTCATAATCAGCCAGTCGGTGGCACAGATAACGGTGAAGCGCCAGGCTGTAAAGCTGGTACTGCAGGTCATAACGATGGGCCTGCATTGCGTGGGCCATCGCTTGCGGGGTGTAATCCTCTGCCGAGGCACCCAGCCAGTTAGATTTATAATCCAGCAGGTAGTATTTCCCCTGCCAGCAGAATACCAGGTCAATAAAGCCTTTAAGCATCCCCTGCACCTGCTGAAAATTCAGCGGCGGGCAGGTTGCCGACAGCTCATCATGCTGACGGATCAGGGAGTCCAGGCTGCTGGCTGAAAGCATCTGCCTGATGGGAAGGTAAAACTGTAATTCTACCTGGCGTTTGTCGGCGGGCAGCTGGCTCAGGCTGACACCCGTTTCATCCAGCGGCGTTTGCAGAATACACTCCAGCCACTGCTTCATTACCGGCAGCCAGGCAATATCATGCCCCTGAGCCAGCAACTGCTCACTCAACCACTCCTCATCAACCGGCTGAGTGAAATCCAGCCCCTCAAACAAGCTGTGCAGAAATGTGCCCGGCGCAGCCCCACGGGGGAAGCTGTGCGGCGTGAGTTCCGCCACCCTCTGAGCCTGGCTTTCGCCTGCTGCGTCCACATCCAGCCGGGGAAGAAGATCAAAGGCGGCCGAGTGGCCATGCTGCTGGAGCCCGGAATAGCTGGTAACGCGCCATTCATCACGCAGCGAACGGGTGATTTGCTGGCTGGTGAGCGTTTGCTCTGCCGCCTGCTGAGGCCGCCACGGGGTGGTATCCGGTGCTCCGGCAATGACGATATCCGAAGCAGCACTTTTCAAAGCCTGAAGCTGGTCACGCAGTTGGCTGGCATCCGCCGCTTCCCCCTTTTGCACCAGATAGCCCAGTGCGCTGTGGTGCAGGTCGCTGCTGCCCTCTTTCTTGCGGTTGCCTTTCACCAGCGGTGCAATGCCGACGCTGCAATGCCAGACTGAGCGGGTCAGGGCAACATAGAGCAGCCGCAGATCCTCAGCCAGACGCTCCTGTTCCGCCAGTTCCACGCTCTCTTCATCGTTGTACAGGTCAAGAAACGCCTGAAAACTTTCGCGATCGTGGTAGATGCCCTGGCCTGCCTCACGATAATTAGCGGCAAACGGCAGCCAGACCAGCGGATACTGTAGCCCTTTGGATTTGTGAATAGTGACAATCTGCACCAGGTGACGATCGCTCTCCAGCCTTAGCTGCTGGCTGGAAGACTGTCCGTTGGGCTGCGCGACTTCCTGCGCCAGCCAGCGGACCAGCGCATATTCGCTGTCCAGTTGGGCTGAGGCTTCCTGCAACAGTTCGCCAAGATGAAGAAGGTCGGTCAGCCGCCGTTCGCCGCTCTCTGAGGCCAGCAGGTTTTCTGCAATATGCCGGTTCACCATCAGCTCACGCAGCATCGGCAGAACGCCACGTTTAAGCCAGCGCTGGCGGTAGCGGTCAAACTCATCCACCAACGCATCCCAGGCGCGCTCATCCTGGTTCAGGGCATCCAGCGTGGGCGCATCCAGACCAAAAATACTGGTCGCCAGCGCACTGCGCAGCACCCGCTCCTGTTCAGGCGCCAGAACGGCCTGCAGCAGCCATAGCATTTCACGGGCTTCGGGCGTGGTGAAAACGCTGTCACGGTTTGAGAGGTAAACGGAGGGAATAGCCAGGCTGTTCAGGGCTTCCCTCATTACCGCGGCTTCCCCGCGGCTACGAACCAGAATAGTGATATCCGAAGCCTGCACGGGGCGCTGTTGTTCACCCTTACCCAGCAGCGCGGTGCCCTGCTGACCTGCGGTCAGCCAGTGGCAGATATCGGCAGCGCACTGACGTGCCATAAACTGTTGATAATCCGTCACGCCAACGCCGTCCCCCGGCTGTAGCCAGAAGCGTAAGGCGGGCTGCTCTTGCCCCTCCAGGGTAAAGCTGAGCGCCGCATTGGGGGCCGCAGGCTGTACGGCCAGAAAAGGAATATCACTGAACAGAAAAGGGTGCTGCTGCTGCGAAAACAGCTGATTTACGCTGTTCACCATGCCAGGGGAAGAGCGCCAGTTAGTATCCAGCGTATAGTGGGCGCTGACTTCGTTACGCGCCTTCATATAGGTGAAAATATCCGCCCCGCGAAAAGCGTAGATCGCCTGTTTGGGATCGCCAATCAGCAGCAACGCGTGCTCCGGTTGCCCGACATACAGCGTGCGGAAAATACGGTATTGCTGAGGATCGGTGTCCTGGAATTCATCAATCAGCGCAACCGGATAGCGGGATCGAATCGCCAGCGCCAGCGCCTCACCGGTAGGTTGCTGCAATGCGGCATCCAGCCCGCCCAGCAGGTCATCAAAGCCCAGCAGCGCATTCAACCGCTTCTCTTTCTGCGTGACGAAACGGATTTCGCTCAACGCCCGCGCTATCACCAGCTCACGCAGCGAGAGCGGTTCCGCCAGAAAGCGGTCAATTTCAGTAAACAGCGGATGCTGAGGCGCCTCGCCTTTTTTGGTTTTATCCAGTAAGACGTTCTGCCCAAAGCGTTCAAGCTCTTTGGGAAAACTGTAATCTTCGGTCTCTTCTGAAGCCCACTGCGTCAGTTTATCCAGCCAGGCTGGTAAATGCTTACTGCTGTAACTGCGCTTATCCACACCGGACTGCGCGATGAGATCGTGCAAATTTCCGGCAGCAAGCCACGCGGCTTTTATCCGCAGAATTTCGGCGATGATTTTTTCGTGCCGTTCGGTGAAGGTTTCTTCCAGGTTGGGCGGGTTCTTCAGCGCAGGCGCTTCACCGCTGAGCCACGGAGAGAGCGTGGTCAGTAAGGGTTCCGGCCCCTGCCAGAGCTGAGACATCACCCTGGCGATCGGCAGTGGCAAAGGATGGCAATGACGACGCCAGAAGTCCGCCGCTGCCTGACGGCGCAGCGGGAGCTCATCCTCGATCAGTTGCTGTTCAAACAACATGCCGGACTCGAAGGCGTTGAGGTTGAGCATTCGCTGGCAAAAACCGTGGATGGTGAAAATGCCTGCATCATCCATTTGCCTCTCAGCCGCCAGCAACCGGGCAGCCGCCTGAGTCTTATCAGGGATTTGATCCAGCAACCGGGCAAGCATCGGATCGGAAGTCTGACCCCGGACGCAGGCAATACGCAGCCTGTGGATATTCTCGCGGATGCGGCCACGCAGTTCTGCTGTGGCGGCTTCGGTAAAAGTCACCACCAGAATTTCTTCCACCGGAAGGGGACGGGAATAAGCCGCTTCGCCCCCCAGCCCCAGCAGCAGGCGCAGGTAAAGCAGCCCGATAGTGAACGTTTTACCCGTGCCTGCCGAGGCCTCAATAAGCCTTTCGCCCTGCAAAGGCAGCGTTAAGGGATCAAGAGGCTGGGCATATTGCATCATGGTTTATCGCTTTTTACCGGGAAGGATTGCTGCAGTCTGGACACTTCTTCCCAGTTGGTAAAGCCTTCCGGCTTCGCATAATCTGCTTTCTCATGCTGGCTGCCTGAAATTTGTGATAACAGCGCCAGCCCCTGCGGTTGCATTACCGCATCATGGAAAAACGTCGCCATTTTGGCGGGCGTCAGTGCCTGGATCTGCGCAATCACTTTCTCACGGGTATCAAACTTATAGTTTTCCCGGTTGAAATCTTTACTGAAGCGTCCGGCCTCTTCATCCAGGGTTTGAGGGCGCTGTTTCAGCTCGTTGATCATCGCCATCTGATACTGAGCAAAATCCTCTTTGCTCATCTCCCGCAGCCTTTTTTCCGCTGTCGGATAGAAAGCCTGAAAACGGGTTAACAGATAAGCCGGTTGCTTCACATTACTTTGCAGCAGGAAACCGATCCCCCACTGTCTGCCCACTGGCATCTGGAAGGTGAAGACCGCATAACCAAGCTGCTCTTCGGTACGCAGTTGGTTATAGAACCAGGGCTGGATGATCTGGCTGAGCAGCGCGCTGCTGGCGATACTTTCATATTCCGGATATCCCAGCGGGACATACAGCGCGGCGAGAGCCGAATCGGTGCTGCTTCCGGCCTGCTGCAGATTAGCGGACGTTTTTTTGTCGATAACCAGATACTGGCTGTGCCACCAGCTCTGACCTTCACAACTTAGCTGGGAGTGAAGATCCGTCGCCAGTGATTTGGCGTTCTCTTCGCTGATGTTACCCACCACCATCAGCTCTGGCGTGGATTTCTCCAGCAGCATTTTGCGATAGGCAGCCAAATCTTCAAGCGTGATACCCGCCACCAGCGCCCGACGTTCGCTGCGCTGAGTGTAAGGCAACTGTGAAAGCATCTGGGCAGGTTGAATCGCCAGTTCAAAAGCTTTGCCCTTCTCCGCGGAAGCCAGACGCTCCAGATACCAGGACTTCGCCTGATCCAGCAACTGTTGATCGGGCTGATAGCTGGCATAGTTCTTCAGTAGCTGTTTCATCAGTTCCGGCAGATGCTGCGTAAAGCCACTGGCGTTAAAGGTCACGCCATCGTCTTCGCCCGTGGAGAAGCTGATCCCCGCCACCGACGCCTGGGAGTTCAGCTCATCCAGCGCCAGCCCGGAGAGGTAATCGTTCAGGCCGTAAAGCACCTGGTTTTTTGCCGTGCTCATCGCCTCTTTGTTACGCAAGGCCAGAGTGATGCTGGCTTTAGGATCGTCGGCATAGAACTGGCTGGGCATATAGAACACCCGCAGGCCTGACTGGTTAATCACTTCAGCAGGATGTTCGTATTTGTGCTCAGGCTTAATTAAGGTGAAATCATCCGGGATATAGGGATTCAGCACCGGCAGCGACAGATCGATTTTTTCGCTGGCTGCCTGCCAGCGGGTAAATTGCGCCGCAGTCAGGGTATCGACCTGGTAAGGCGCGTCTACAAAGTAAGCCATTTTATTGTGTGGCTCATCGGGACTGATATACCAGATACGGGCATTCTGCAGCGTCATCCCTTCAAGGCGATCTTTGATGGCCTGCGGATCGTAACGATCGGCAATATAAGAAGCATCCAGCGTGTCGGCTACAGGTACGCGCAGCATGGTGTCGGCCAGCCATTCGATATAATCCATATCCCTGGTGATCGACGGATAGCGGAAATCAAGATTCAGCACGTTAGCCACTTCATCGAAATAGCGTTTATCGATGCCGCCGTTACGCAGTTTATTGAGATAGCTGAAGATTGCGGCTATCACCTCATCCCGGTTTGCCTGCCCTTTATCGGTCAGTGACACGGAAATTGAGAACACGCCGCCGTTGCGGTCAACCATCGGGTCCGCGCCGGCAGTGATGGAATCCGCCAGCCCCTGACTTTGCAGCCAGTCTGACAGGGTGTTTTTACTGCGGTTGCCGATCAGATAAGCAATCAGCGTATCGGTTTTGCTGCGGAATTTGTCGCTGTTGTTGTCGATACGGAATTCAATTTTTAACTGCTTGCGGGGCTGTGCCGGCACGTAGTGGATCAGAATACCTTTCTGCTTGTCAGTCACCACCGGCGCAGTGATAGCAGGCACTGTGGCATTGCGATTCTCCACCCGACCAAAGGTTTTAGCCGCAAGGGTCTGCAACTCACCCAGCGGCTTGTTGCTGTAAATCACCGCTTTCATCAGGTTGGCAGAGTAGTAGCGCTGATAGAACGCGGTCAGCGCATCGTGCAACTTGCTGTCAGGTTTGTCTTTCAACGTCTCAAGATTGCCGCCGGAGAACAGGGAGCTGGGGTGGTCAGGGTTCAGCGTTTCGGCCCCAACCTGCGCCATGCGTAACCCGTCGCGTGAGCGGGCCATAGTCAGTTCAGCATTCACCGCATGACGTTCGCGCTCGGCATTGACCGGGTCGAGCAGAGGTTCCGCAATAGCATCGGCCAGCCGATCCACGGCGGGTTCCAGCGCATCATTTTCCACTTCAAGGTAGAAAGCGGTGCGATAGGAGGCGGTACTGGCGTTATGGCTGCCACCGTGACGCTTAAGATACTCCGCCAGATTATCAGGCGAAGGGTAGCGTTTTGAACCCATCAGCAGCATGTGTTCAAGGTAGTGCGCCAGCCCCTGCTGGTTGCGGGGGTTATCCAGAGAGCCCACCGGGATCGTCAGCGCCGAAAGCGATTTTGTCGCCTGAGGATCGGACACCAGCAGCACCGTCATGCCATTGTCCAGTTTGATCGCCTGATACTCACGGGGATCTTTTTCACTTTTGCGGATAGCGTCAGGGATAAGCTTCCATCCTGGTTGCGCCTGAGTCAGTGAACTCCAGAAGGTAAACAGCAGGAAAAGCGGGGTGAACCAGACTGCATAACGACGCATTCATACTCCTCGACGATCTAATCTTCTGGCTGACAGAGACTTAACGTTCAGCAACAGAGGTTTAACCTGGATAGTTCCCCTTCCGGCTGTGGACGAAAGGGAGCAAAAATCTAAAAAACGGCAAAGGGTTATAAAGTAACACTACAGGATGTCTTACTGCATGTCATTCATCTGCAGCAGCGGCAGTAACCAGATCTCTGCGTTCTGCGCGATTTGCTGCATTGTTTCGTCGTCGAGCGTGCGGAACAGACGCGCCAGATAGGGATCGCTTACTTCCCCCTCAATCTGCATATTTCCCTGCCAGGCCTGCAACAATTTAATACGGGCTTTGCCCTGAGTGCTGTCATCCTGCAACACCAGCCCGGATTTTTTATCATAGGAGGCCTCAAGCCAGGCCCCCCGCTCCGCAACAGCAGCAGCAGTGGCGAACACATCCCCTGCCTGTAACCCTCAATGTAGCGCTCAAGCCATTCTCTGGCCTGCTCACCCGGCAGGGGCGGGAAGCGCCACTGACTCTCTTTCCGCCCGTACATCCTGCTTTCACCCTGCCCGCCCAGCATGCAGTAAACCAGATGCTCAAGCCACAAAGAGAGCCCGTCGGTGTAGTTCAAATGTCCTGGTCGCCAGCGTAGCAAGCCATCGTCCTGCACCTGTGGCAACCAGCCGCTGAGCTGAATACCCGCCACATGCAGGTTAATTTCGCGGCTGACGGACTCTTTACGCTGTTCACGCACGCGGCTGGCCAGCTCCGCCATCTCATCCTGCTGCTCCTGCCAAAAAAGTTCGCCATAAGCCCCAAAGGGAAGATTTCCCGCCGCGCGCTGTCTGTCATACAGAGGCTCGCTGGGCTGTTCATCAATCAGCGTATTGAGCAACTGCATGTTTACCTGATAACGGCTGAGATTATCCAGCGCGAACGGCTCCGCATCAGGCAGACCTGTCTCTTCCAGCATAAAGCTCACGCCAAGCCGCTGACTGAAGAAGGCGCGGACCGGATGCCGCCAGAAGCGCACCAGCTGATCAAAGTTAAGCTCCTCCAGCTCCTGTAACGGCAGCGGCTGCATAAAGGCAGGATGCGGTACGCCGCTGGCGCTGGCAGCGGGTAACCACTCACTGGCAAAACTTCGGTACTCCGACAGCGACGAGAAATTCTCGGCGGCAAAAGGCATGCGGCTGTGCAGATGGTGAATATGCTTTAACACCCCTTCCGCGCTGCTGTCCACATCCCGCAGCCGGTCGTCCGGCAGGCAGAAGCTCTGACTGATGTATTCCACCAGTTCACTGACCAGCACGGAAGGAAATCGTTCCGAGTTATCCTGAATAGTGCGCCCGATATAGCTGATATAGAGCTGCTGCTGCGCCGAGTTAATGGCTTCCAGGAACAGATAGCGGTCGTCATCACGACGGCTACGATCGCCTTTTTTGGGTTGCAGGCTCATCAGGTCAAAGCCCAGCGGCGGAAGCGTTCGTGGGTAAACCCCGTCATTCATCCCCAGCAGACAAACCACTTTAAAAGGGACAGAACGCATCGGCATTAATGTACAAAAGTTTACCGGGCCGGCAAGAAAGCGCTGGCTGATCCTCTCCTGATCCAGACGCGATGCCAGTTCATCACGCAGGAGTGAAAGCGGGATCGCCTGCTGATACTGCGCCTGAATGCCGTGGTTAATTGCCTGGTTCCACTGCTCCTCAATCAATGCCATCGCGGCTTCGGTATCGGCATCCCCGGCAAAGAAATCATTAAGCAGTGCCCGACAAAGAGGCAGCCACTCCTCCAGCGGTCTGACAGAGGTTAACAGTGCCCGCCAGTGACGCAGGCGCATCAACAGTTCAGCCAGATTACCCGCCAGTTCGGCTATCAGCCCGCTGGATTCGTCATAGGGTAGAACGCCCTGCCAGTGCCCGCTGTCGCTGGTCATGGCATAACCCAGCAGCATCCTTGTCAGGCCAAAATGCCAGGTATGCTGCCCGGTGGGCGGAAGATCCAGATCGCGGAGGGTCTCATCGTCCAGCCCCCAGCGGATCCCGGACTCTTCCACCCAGTGGCGCAGGCGTTTCAGCCCTTCTTCGTCTATGGCAAACCGGTTAGCCAGTGCTGGCACCTCGAGCAGTGCCAGCACCTCTTCGGAGGTGAAGCGGCTGTCGGGCAAGCTCAACAGGGAAATAAACGCCTGCAGCGCAGGATGGGCCTGGCTGGCACGGCGGTCAGAAATAGAGAAAGGCAGATAGCGGTCTGAAGGCGCATTGCCAAATACCGCCTGGATAAAGGGCGTATAGGCATCAATATCCGCCACCATCACAATGATGTCGCGTGGGGAAAGCGTCGGATCGCTCGCCATCATTTGCAGCAGCCGATCCTGCAACACTTCAACCTCACGCTGAGGACTGTGGCAAAGATGGATACTGACGGACCTGTCTGCGGGATCCAGCAATCGCTTACCGACGCTGGTTTCCCACTCCTGCTGCTGCAGGCCTAATACGGCATTATCTTCCAGCTCCAGCAGGTCACGCTGCAAGGTTTGCAACAGCGTGCCAGGCTCAATATCAACAAACGCATCAATTTCCCGACACTCCATCTGCGCCAGCAGGAACAGATTATCCCGGCCCAGTTTCCCCCACGAGGCCAGCAGAGGATTACTCAGCTGCTGCTCTCCCACGTCGTTGAATAAACCCGAAGCATCCTCATGACGAAACAGCGAGCTCTCCCGCTGGTGCTCATAATGTTGCCGGCGGCGGCTCTGGAGCTTTGCCAGGAACGCATAGTCCTGAATATCGCCCCAGTAATGACGGCAGGGATTGGTAAATAACAGATGAATATCAATGTGCCTGCCCAGCGCCTGCAAAGCCTGAAGATAAACGGGTGGCAGGGCTGAGATGCCACAGATAAACACCCTGTCTGGCAGGTTTGGCGGACGCTCGCTGCTCTTCTCCAGCGTATGAATAAAGCGGGCATAAAGATTGGCACGGTGCCACTCTGGCTGTCCCAGTTCGCGCGTGTATTTCACCAGCGCGGCCCACAGAGGTGCCTGCCAGCGCTGCGCCTCCCCCAGGCCTTCTACAGGCTGGCCTTGCTCCCAGGAATTAAGCCATTCAGAACGATAGACCAGATACTGGTCAAAGAGATCCGCCACTCTGGACGCCAGCTGAAACAGCTTTCGCTTGTCCTCATCATCCGTCAGATAATTCTGCAGCAGGGTGAATTCCTCACGGGGAAGCATTTCAGGCAGCAGCGCCATCAGCTTCCAGCTCATGCTCGCTTTGTTAAAAGCACTCTCCTTCGGGATCCCTGGCAAAACGCGAACAAACATATCCCAGATAAAGGAGGCAGGGAGTGGGAACGTAATATTGGCCGCGATACCGAACTGCTCCGCCAGGGACATCTGTAACCACTGAGCCATGCCCGGGCTTTGCACCAGCACCACTTCAGACTGGAAAGGATCGCGCAGCGGTTGATTTTCAATCTGCCAGGCCGCCAGCGTCTTTAATAAATCCAGCTGATTTGAGTGGTAAACGGTAAACATGTCTGCTCCTGTTGCGGAATATCGCGTTGCGCGGACACTTTACCCGGTCCTGAGGCTGTTGCACATCGTAGCACTTTTCAGGGGATCTCTGATGGGCAGCGTAACAGCGTCAACTGCGCCTTACGCCCCAGCGGACTTTTTACCGTGGCGGTAAACAACGGACACCCCGCCGCGCCGGGCAGTTGCACAAGCGTCGTCAGCCACCCCGCGGGCTGGTATCCTTCAAAACGTTGCAGCGCATAATGCCAGGCCTCACGCTGCTGCGCCTGCCGCTGGAATCCCTCAGCCAGCGCCAGATGATACTGCATCAGCGCCGTTAAGCTGCTGCTGAACAACGCCAGCGCAACCAGCATCTCCGGCAGGCTAAAACCCTGCTGTAGCTTCCCCGGCCCCGCACTGTTGCTCCTCCGCCAGCGGGCAGTAATCCAGCCAGCCATGAGGCTGCACATTAATTTTTGTCCTTTCTCCACTTCTTACCCCCCATTGATAATGGGCTACCGTCCCTTCACCACTGTCACCGCGGAGCAATACGCCCACACTGTCAACCGCAGTCAGGCAGGCTCGCCACCCCGCCAGCACGTCATGCTTACACTGCCACCCTTTGGTGACTGGCCATGCTTGTCGGACCCCCCAACTCAGGGCAGACATGGCCAGACTGGTCTGTTGCAGGAACACCTTTTCGTCAGCAACCCGGCTCAACCCATCATCCAGTTGTTTACGGGTCGCATTGAGCAAAGCAGCGGATAAAGCCAGCAGGAGGATCACCATAATCAGTGCCCCGCTACCGCGTTGTCGTGCCAGCCTTAAACCGGAAGAGAGCGTTAACGCTGAAAGGCTCTGGCCCCACTGGCGGTGTTGAGTAAGGGGTGGGTTATTCTTCACCTGGCTCATAAATTTCCTGCCGTTATCCAGCGTTCCAGGGCGATTTTCTGTTGCGGAAAAGCCTTGGCCGAAGCGGCGATCCTCAGCCTGATCTGCTTTTCATTGCGGGTCACCAGAAAATCTTCAACCAGCACCGTAGCGGGATCGCTGACTTTCTCCCAGCCGCCTCCGGAACAGCTATCCACGCCGCGCTGTATTTCAAGGCTTCCTTCGCGAAGCCGGTAGCCATAAAGATCGCTCTCCGCATTCTCCCCCCTTCCCACCTGCCGTTGTTGTTCCCGTCCCAGCGCACCAGCAGACAGTGCCCGCTTTCTCCGATACTCAATGCTTTTCCGGCACACTCCCCCTTACAGTATCCTGCCCGACGAACAGCTTTCTCCAGCGTGGTGGCGATCAACTGAAGCTCCTCCTGCAGTTGAAACCGCATCAGAGTCTGCAGGTTATTGTATTGCAGCAAAGGAAGCATTCTGGCAGCCCCCAGCAGCAGCACGCTGCCAATTGCCAGCGCTATCAGCATTTCCGGCAGGCTGAACCCTGCCTGCCTCATGGACATGCATCCTCACAAATCCGCACGCGGCCCCGCGATGAGACAATGATATGACGCTCTCCCGCCTTGCCGGCAATCACGATGCGGCCGGGTCTGGCCACGTTGTGCCGGCCATAAAAACCCATTCCCTCCGTCAGCGACAGCAGAACAATCTCCGGCCAGGGTGCCGGAAGCATCCGGCGGGATTGAGGGGCACAGTGCGAGGGCGCGCCGCTGCCAATGCACCACAGTTGATCCTTGCTGTACCACAACAGCAGCGAGCTATTATGCTCATTGGCTTCCCCCGCAGCCTCAACAAAAAATGCTGGATCTGGCGTGCGCTGTCATTCAATCGTTGCAGTTGTTGCCAGCTTTGCCAGCCGCTAAAAGCGCCCAGCGTAAGCATACTGGCAATCATCATCACGATTAAAAGTTCAGTTAAGGTAAATCCGCGCATCCTGTTCATGGCAGCTATTTTGCTACCTGAAGAGATGACGTCCAGCGAGGGATCAGCAGAGCGTGAAGCATTTTCCAGCACGATTCAGCTGTTGCGGTGAAAGGACTTTTTTTGAGAAGAGGCTCGTAAATCAGAATGGCAGGAAGCGCAGGAGCGGAGAGATCCGCTCCTGATAACACTCAGATAGCGACCGGTGCCTTAATAGGCGGATGCGGGTCATATCCTTCGATCTCGAAATCTTCAAAGCGATAATCAAACAGGGAATCAGGCTTACGTTTGATAATCAATTTGGGTAACGGACGCGGATCGCGAGTCAGTTGCAGTTCGGTCTGCTCAAGGTGGTTGCTGTAGAGATGCGTGTCACCGCCCGTCCAGACAAAGTCTCCCACTTCCAGGTCACACTGCTGCGCCACCATGTGCACCAGCAGGGCATAGCTGGCGATGTTAAACGGCAGGCCCAGGAAGATATCGCACGAGCGCTGGTAAAGCTGACAGGAGAGTTTGCCGTCTGCCACGTAGAACTGGAAGAAAGCGTGGCAAGGCGCCAGCGCCATCTGATCCAGCTCACCCACGTTCCAGGCGGAGACAATAATACGGCGGGAATCCGGATCGCTTTTCAGCTGCTTCAGAACATTGCTGAGCTGGTCGATTTCGCGACCATCAGCCGCCCCCCAGCTACGCCACTGCTTGCCATATACCGGGCCGAGATCGCCATTTTCATCTGCCCACTCGTCCCAGATAGAGACTTTGTTTTCCCGCAGATAAGCCGTATTGGTATCGCCATTCAGGAACCAGAGCAGCTCATGAATAATGGAGCGCAGATGACACTTTTTGGTGGTGACTAACGGAAAACCATCCTGCAGATTGAAACGCATCTGATGGCCAAAAATCGACAGCGTACCGGTGCCGGTACGGTCATTCTTCGGCGTGCCTTCCTTCAGCACTTTGTTCATTAACTCCAGATACTGTTTCATTTTCCCTCACGTAATTGCTGCGTGTTTTGGCGACGATAAGCCCAAACCATCATAATCACTCCCGCCAGGATCATCGGCAGCGACAGGATCTGTCCCATGCTGATGGCATTGTCGAACAGGCCGAGCTGCGCATCGGGCTGGCGGAAGAATTCAACGATGATGCGGAAGGCGCCGTAACCAATCAGGAACAGGCCGGAAACCGCACCCATCGGGCGATTTTTGCGGATAAAGACATTGAGAATGATGAACAGCACCACACCTTCCAGCAGCAGCTCATAAACCTGCGAAGGGTGACGCGGCAACACGCCGTAGGTGGCCAGCAGTGACTGCCATTCCGGGTGAGTCGCTGCCAGCGCCACATCTTCGCTGCGTGAGCCAGGGAACAGCATCGCCCATGATAAATCGGGTGCCACACGCCCCCACAGCTCGCCGTTGATAAAGTTGCCCAGACGCCCGGCACCCAGGCCAAACGGGATCAGTGGGGCAATAAAATCAGAAACCTGGAAGAAGTTACGTTTAGTGCGTCGGGCAAACCACAGCATCACACAGATCACCCCGATCAACCCACCGTGGAATGACATGCCGCCATCCCAGACTTTGAACAGGTAGAGAGGGTTATCGAGGAACAGGGGGAGGTTGTAAAACAGCACATAGCCAATACGCCCACCCAGGAAGACACCGAGGAAACCTGCATATAACAGGTTCTCAACTTCTTCTTTTTTCCAGCCACTGCCCGGCTTGTTGGCGCGACGAACCGCCAGCCACATGGCAAAAATAAAGCCGACCAGATACATCAGACCGTACCAGTGCAGCGAGATTGGCCCGATGGAGAAAATTACCGGATCAAATTGAGGGAAAGCCAGATAGCCGTTGTTCATCTTTCACCATTTTTAAAGTCGGTGCTGGTTAGCAGGCGACGGAATGAGTAAACCAGTGCGCGCAGGGCGCTGCATTAAGGCGCGCATAATAGCACAGCCCGAATTGTTGCGACCTGGAGGAACTGTAAACTTTGTTATAGAGCCTTAGCGTCCGCCGCGGATCAAACCGCCCAGGCCTCGTCGCTCCATAAAGGAGGCAACGAGTTGACGAACGTCGGTAGCCAGCATGGCCTGAAGGCTTTGATCGGCAAGGCGGGTGGCTTCTTCATAATCAATATGATGCAACAGGTATTTCACCCGCGCCACGTTACGCCCGTTCATGCTCAGATGGTGGTAGCCCAGCCCAATCAGCACCGCTACGCAAATCGGATCGCCAGCCATCTCACCGCACAGACAAAGTTCAATACCCGCCCGTTCAGCTTCCAGGGCAATGGTTTTCAGTCCACGCAAGACAGCCGGATGCAGGCTGTCATACAAGTTAGCAACCCGCGTATTATTGCGATCCACAGCCAGCAAATATTGCGTGAGATCGTTGGTGCCCACCGAGATGAAATCGACACGCTCTGCAAGATGCCCGATCATAAAGATCATCGAAGGCACCTCAATCATCACCCCGATCCTGGGTTTGGGAATGGGATAACCCAACATCTCTTCGACTTCGCGTCCGGCACGATCGATCAGCCGCTTAGCTTCATCAATCTCGTCGATGCTGGTGATCATTGGCAGCAGGATGCTGAGGTTATCGCTGGCAACGTTGGCACGAAGCATGGCGCGCACCTGCACCAGAAAGATTTCCGGCTGATCCAGAGTCAGGCGAATGCCTCGCCAGCCCAGACAGGGATTTTCCTCGCTGATCGGCATATAGGGCAGCTGCTTATCTGCGCCTATATCCAGGGTTCGCAGCGTGACCGGCTTGTCCAGGAACAGCTGCAGCATGCCCTGATATTGCGCCACCTGCTCCTCTTCTGAAGGGAAGCCATTTTGCAGCATAAAAGGAATTTCGGTGCGGTAAAGCCCCACGCCATCAACCCTGGTACCCAGCGTTTTCTCATGTTCTGCGCTGAGACCCGCATTAAGCATCACTTTAACCGGCTCGCCGCTTTTCAGTGCGGCAGGCTGATCGACCACATCCTCGGCCAGTTTGCTCAGCTCGTTTTCTTCACTAATCAGCCGCTGATATTCCTGCACCAGCACCGGTTCAGGATCTACCAGTAACTCACCGCGATAGCCGTCCACAATCAGTAAACGACCATTCAGCAGCTCCGGCTGGATATCCGCGCCCATTACCGTCGGGATGCCCATCGCGCGGACCATAATGGCGGCATGGGAGTTAGCCGCGCCGTCTCTGACCACCACACCGGATAATCTGTCGTGCGGTAACTCGGCAAGCGTGGTTGCCGTCAGCTCATCGGCCACCAGCACAAACCGCTCGGGCCAGGTATTGGTGCCCTGCACGGTATCGTCGAGGTGGAACAGCAGGCGCTGCCCCAGCACGCGTAGATCGCCGGAACGCTCACGCAGATAGCTGTCCTGCAGGCTGGCAAACTGAGCGGCAAACTTCTCAATCACTTTTTTTACTGCCCACTCGGCTACCGATCCGGCGTCAATCTCTTCATAGAGATCTTTCTTCAGCCGGTTATCACTGAGCAGGTGGGAGTAAAGATCGAAAATGGCTGCGCTTTCTTTATGCACGCTGGCGGTGAAGCGTTTGCTGTAACGGCGAAACTCGCTGGAGGCTTCATCCATTGCCAGAGAAAGGCGCTCCCGTTCCCGGAACGTATCCAGCGTGGAGGCAGCAAAAATGTTTTCCAGTGACGGCTGGGTGGTATCGACCCATCCCTCAGCCACGGCCACGCCTGGTGCCGCCGCCAGCGCACGGATACGTGTCTGACGATACTGGCCGAACAGGGCATTAAGCTGGGATTGCGACAGTATGGTCGCCATCTGGGTAGCCAGGGTAACCAGGAAAGACTCTTCGCTTTCGTCGAACTGGCGGTGTTCACGCTGTTGTACAACCAGCACGCCAAGGAGCTGACGCCGGCTGATGATGGGAACGCCCATGAAAGAGCGGAAGCGCTCTTCTTTTACCGAAGGGATGTATTTAAAACTGGGGTGACTTTGCGCATCAGCCAGGTTGATTGGCTCAGCCAGCCGCCCCACCAGCCCGACAATGCCTTCGTCAAAAGCTAGCGCGACGGTACGACCACGCGGTTTTTTCAGACCGCGGGTCGCCATCAGGTAATAGCAGCGGCGATCGTGATCGGCAAGGTAGACCGAACAAACTTCGGTATCCATTGCCAGGCAGATTTCATTGACAAGAATATCAAGCGCCTCGGTGAGCCGGGGCGCTCCTGCCACTTTTTCCACTATTTCGCGCAGCTGTATAAGCATAATCCAGGTAGCTTAACCTCTCTTCCGTCGATAAGCAGGCATATTTCGCTGTACGCTGCTCTCCTGCAGTGGCATTACCACGCTGGCAAACTCTTTCATTACACGACGATAAACATCGCGCTTGAACGAGACTACCTGGCGAACCGGATACCAGAAGCTGACCCAGCGCCAGCCGTCAAATTCCGGCGTGCTGCTGGTTTGCATATTGATATCCGCGTCATTGCACAATAATTGCAGAAGAAACCACTTCTGTTTCTGGCCGATACAAACCGGCTTTGTGTCCCAACGCACCAAACGTTTTGGCAACTTGTAGCGTAACCAGTTACGGGTAGAGGCAAGGATGCGCACATCTTTGCGGTGCAAACCGACTTCTTCGAAAAGTTCTCGGTACATTGCCTGTTCCGGCGTTTCACCAGGATTAATTCCCCCCTGAGGAAACTGCCAGGAGTGCTGGCCAAACCTTCTGGCCCACAGCACTTGTCCCTGCCTGTTACAAATTACGATACCAACATTCGGGCGGTAGCCATCATCATCGATCACTGGACTACCTCAAACTAAAACTCGGATGTTCTGATTGTTTCATACTCCTTACAGGTGGTAAACCACTCCTTTTCGCCCTCTGCACGCGGTAAATGCGGGATAACTCTCAGGTCTGGCAGAAGTTATAAACAGAATTGGCCATAAAAGGGCGATCTTATTCACCTTTTCTGTGGATAGCTTTGTGCAGAACTCGATTAACATTTGGGGAAAACTTTTTTGGGCCCGTTGAACCGCATTTTATACCCTCTGATTAATTGCCTGTTACTAATAGGAATTATCCTGATATCAGCATTTAAATGTGGCTTTCATCTTCCTGTCACAAGCCTTTGTTCAGCCACTGGTGAAAGATCAAGCAACAGGCTTTTTATCCACAGGATATGCTGGTAAGACAGGCAAAAATCGTGCAGAAATTGGTATAACTCGCTCAGTCAAGCCTGTAAATGGAAACAGTGTTCGCCCGGAAGTCGACTTATCCCATTTTTCTGTGGATAACAGGGGGTGAGAACCTGTTCATTGCCGGTGACAAGTCGGGCATAACCTTTCAGAGCGCCCGCTGCACCGGTAAAACTGCGCATAAAAAATCATGATTTATCATGCTATTATTGCTGTTGTGCACAATCTTTTTAGCCAGCGGATATGGCCGGCACCAGAGTGGTTATTTTTTGTACAGCAACAGAGGGTTTCATGTGTCCTGAATTTGTCCCGCCTCCTGAAAATGAGAACGTCCTGCTCAGGCGCGCCCAACAGCTCGCGGGTTTTACGCTGGGCGAACTTGCTGAAAATGCCAACCTGAGGATCCCGCAGGATCTGAGGAGAGATAAAGGGTGGGTGGGGATGTTGCTGGAACGCTATCTGGGTGCCAGTGCCGGCAGTAAGCCCGAGCAGGATTTCGCAGAGATTGGCGTGGAGCTGAAAACCATTCCGGTAGATGCGCAGGGCCGTCCGTTGGAAACCACCTTTGTTTGCGTAGCTCCCCTGACAGGCAACAGCGGCCTTGTCTGGCAGACCAGCCATGTACGTCACAAACTGGCCAGAGTGCTTTGGGTTCCTGTAGAGGGCGATCGGGCCATTCCGCTGGCTGAACGCCGGGTGGGCGCTCCCCTGCTGTGGAGTGCCAGTGAAGAAGAAGAAGCGCTGCTACAACATGACTGGGAAGAGCTGATGGATATGATTGTGTTGGGTCAGGTGGAACGCATTACCGCCCGTCACGGTCAGGTCCTGCAAATCCGCCCCAAAGCAGCCAACAGTAAAGCCCTGACGCAGGGTATTGGGATAAACGGCCAGCCGATTATGACCCTGCCGCGCGGCTTCTATCTGAAGAAGACCTTTACCGGCCCCCTGCTCGCCCGCCACTTTTTACTCTAGTCCTTTACTACAGATAAGATTAGCCGGAACTGGAGATAGCAGGTTCGCGGCCGGTTGCGTATACTCCTCGTTTACTTTTCGTTTAGGATGCGATGTTCGTATGTTTGACTGGATTGCAGATCCCAATGCGTGGCTTGCCCTGGGCACGCTGACGATTCTGGAGATCGTGCTGGGTATAGATAATATTATTTTCCTCTCTCTGGTAGTCGCCAAACTCCCTAAAAATCAGCAACATAGTGCGAGGCGTATTGGGCTGGCAGGTGCCATGTTGATGCGTCTGGGGCTGTTGGCGTCGATTGCCTGGGTTATTCGTCTGACCACCCCGCTGTTTACCCTGATGGATCACAGCTTCTCGGCACGTGACCTGATCCTGCTGTTTGGTGGCCTGTTCCTGCTCTGGAAATCCAGTATGGAGATCCACGAAACCATTGAAGGTGGCAGTGAGGAGCACAGCAGCAATGTGCACTCCTTTCTTGGCGCCATCGTGCAGATCATGCTGCTGGATATTATTTTCAGTCTGGACTCGGTTATCACCGCGGTAGGGCTCTCCGATCATCTGATTATTATGATGGCGGCAGTAGTGATCTCCGTGGGCGTGATGATGTTTGCAGCCAGATCGATTGGCGAATTTGTTGAACGTCATCCGTCAGTGAAAATGCTGGCGCTGGCTTTCCTTATTCTGGTCGGCTTCACGCTGATCCTGGAAAGCTTTAATGTGCACGTTCCTAAAGGCTATATCTATTTCGCCATGTTCTTCTCAATGGCCGTGGAATGCCTCAATCTGATGCGCAGTAAAAAGACAACCGCCTGACTCTGTTCTGGCCGGCATCGCCGGCCAGTTCCTCCCGCTGTAATATCAACTTACCAATAATGTCAATGGCCCGACGTGCTTGCTCCACATTTTAGGATTTCTACTGCTGACGCTCCAGGCGAAATGGGTTATTACTAGTCATACCAGTATCCGGCCATTTTAAGGGAGCAGAGTATGAAGTATGTGTTGGGCGCAGCGGCGCTTATGTTGGCCACGCTGGTCAGTGGGTGCAGCAGTGATTATGTAATGGCGACCAAAGAAGGCAAAATGATCATGACTCAGGGCAAACCTGAGGTTGATAAAGAGACAGGACTGGTGAAATATACCGACCGTTCTGGCCATGAGATTCAAATCAACGGTGATGATGTTTCCTCCATCGTTGAGCGCTAAAATGACGCAGGCCACCCTTTAGCAGTCAGCGGGTGGCTAAGTCCGCATTTCCCGATAAATCCCCTCTTCCCCCTGCTGCAATCGACAGCTATAGTCAAATGCCGGACCTGAGCACGCACCGCGGGGCTATGCACCTCATTGCAGGGCGTCCTACAGGTTCCAGACCTTTTAAAAACGATAAAGGAAGCCGGCAAATGCACTATCACCGTATCCCCCACAGCACCCTGGAAGTCAGCAGTCTGGGGCTGGGAACCATGACGTTTGGTGAGCAAAACAGCGAAGCCGACGCCCATGCACAGTTGGATTTAGCACTTCGTTCCGGTATTAACCTCATTGATACCGCAGAAATGTATCCGGTGCCTCCACGTCCGGAAACCCAGGGATTAACCGAAAAATACATTGGCAGCTGGCTGAAAGCCCGCGGCAATCGTGAAAAAATCATTCTTGCTTCCAAAATCGCCGGCCCGGTTCGGGGCGCGGACGCTTCTATCCGCCCTAATCAGGCGCTGGATCGTAAAAACATTCGTGAAGCGCTGGATGCCAGCCTGAAACGTCTGAATACCGATTATCTCGATCTCTATCAGCTCCACTGGCCACAGCGCCAGACTAACTATTTCGGCAAGCTGAATTACGAATACGCCGAAACGACCGCCGCAGTGACGCTGCTGGAGACGCTGGAAGCGCTGAATGAGCAGGTTCGTGCCGGTAAAATTCGTTACATTGGCGTCTCAAACGAAACCCCTTACGGCGTGATGCGCTATCTGCAACTGGCAGAAAAGCACGAACTGCCCCGCATTGTCAGCATCCAGAATCCCTACAGCCTGCTGAACCGCAGTTTTGAAGTTGGTCTGGCGGAGATCAGTCATCTTGAAGGCGTGGAGTTGCTGGCCTATTCAAGCCTGGCTTTCGGTACGCTGAGCGGGAAATACCTGAACGGGGCGAAGCCGGAGGGCGCGCGTAATACGCTGTTCAGCCGCTTTACCCGTTACAGTGGCGAACAGGCTCAGCTGGCGATTGCGGAATATGTGGCGCTGGCCCAGAAACACGGTCTGGATCCGTCACAAATGGCGCTGGCCTTTGTGCGACAGCAGCCCTTTGTAGCCAGTACCCTGCTGGGTGCCACCACGCTGGAGCAGCTACAGATCAATATCGACAGCTATAACCTGACGCTGGATGAAGAAGTGATGCAGGGGCTGGAAGCGATTCATCGTCGCTACACTTTCCCTGCACCTTAATAGTGGTGAGAAACGACGCGGCCGCGTCGTTTCATGCCTGAAGAGGCTTAGCTCAAGGCCCGGCTGCGTTTTTGCGCCAGCTGCCAGCCCCACAGAATCGCTATCGCCAGGGCAAACAATGCGCCAAACCCCACACCAGTGGCAACCGGTGGCGCCCCTAGTTTGATGGCCAGCGAATAGAGCCCCAGCATCAACAGCATTGCGCCATTTTCGCCCAGGTTCTGAACCGCTATCGCATTCCCAGCCCCGACGCTCTCTTTGCCCCGCATTTGCAGCAGGGCATTCAGCGGCACCACAAAGAAACCGCCAAGCATACCGATGGCTATCAGTAACGCATAAGCGCCCGTGGTGGTGTGCTGTAACGAGAAGAACACCACGGCGATGCCAATCAGCACGCCAGCAGGCATACAGCGGCCCACCGTTTTCAGCGTGACCAGCTTAGCCGCAGCACCTGCTCCAAATACAATCCCGATCGCTACCATCGCATTCAGCAAGGTGGGCGTTTTGTTATCGGTGATGCCCAGCGCAACCGGTACCCAGAGCACCAGCAGGAAGCGCAGCGTGACGCCTGCGCCCCAGAACAGGCTGGTGCCGACCAGTGAGAAGCGGGTTTCTCCATCCCGCCACAATACGCGGCACGCACTGAAGAAGCTGGCTGACATTTTGCCCGGATGCCACGGCTGTCCCGGCCTTGCCGCAGCAAGCTTAGGGATCAGCACATTGGCGCCCACCGCCAGCCCGTAAGCCACCACGCAGGCGATCAGCGCTGCCAGCAGATTCCAGTCTGCCAGCACCCCACCGGCAACCGAGCCTAAAAGGATCGCAGCGATGGTGGAGGCCTCCATCAAACCATTGGCTTTCACCAGCGTGTCACCCCCCGAGATTTCCCCCAGGATGCCATATTTCGCTGGCGAGTAAGCTGCGGCTCCCACCCCTACCAGGCTGTAGCCGATAAAAGGATTGAAGCCAAAACAGATGGTCAGCGCGCCCAGCAGCTTCAGGCCGTTGGCAAACATCATCACCCGGCCTTTGGCAAAGCTGTCGGCAACCTGCCCGACAAAGGGGGCCAGAATGATATAGGTGGCAACGAACACCATCTGCAGTACCGGCTGGCTCCAGTCGGGATAAACCTGCTGCTTCAGGACCGCCAGGGTAGCAAACAGCAGCGCATTGTCACCAAATGCCGAGAGGAACTGTGCGGCAATAACCGCCAGCATCCCCCGGGATAACAGCCCCTGAGGGCTGGCAGAATTATTCATCAGTTTTCTCCGGATTTTCAGCCAGACTGCGTAAGGTAACAAAATCCGGTTTGCCGCTGCCCAGCAGAGGCAGTTGCTTCATAAAACGAATAGCCCGGGGTATGGCCAGCTCAGGGCTCCCCAGTTCGCGGGCCGCTTTCTGCAACTGGTCACGGGTCAGCTCGCTGTCGGTGGTAAACAGCACCAGCGCCTCGCCCCGGTTGCCGTCGGGCTTTATTGAGGCGGCATGTTGCTTCTCTGCCGACGCTGTAAGGGCGATTTGCTCTACCGTTTCCAGCGACACCATTTCACCGGCAATTTTGGCAAAGCGCTTCACGCGACCCTGTATCTGGCAGAACCCCTGGTCATCGAAGCTGACGATATCCCCGGTGTCATACCAGCCCGCCTCCATCTGTCCTTCCCCATTGTCCGCCTGCGGCGCTTCAAGCACGCCCGGGTTTTCAACACGCAGATAGCCTTTCATGATGTTCGGACCACGCAGTTGCAGCAGGCCGCCCTGTTCAATGCCGGGTACCGAAATAAGGCGTGAATCCATTCCCGGCAGAATGCGGCCAACGGTATGGTTCCTGGCGGCCATCGGCACATTGATAGCGACCACGGGCGCACACTCGGTGACGCCGTAGCCCTCAAGGATGCGGATACCAAACTTGTCCATCCAGGTCTGTCGCGTGGCCTCCTGTAATTTCTCCGCCCCGGCCACGACGTAGCGCAGGCGGCCAAAATCATAAGGGTTGGCAAACCGGGCATAGTTACCGAGGAAAGTAGAGGTACCAAACAGCACGGTGCAGTTCCGGTCATAAACCAGCTCCGGCACGATACGGTAATGCAGCGGACTTGGATAAAGAAAGACCTGCGCACCGGTCATCAGCGGCGTGAACAGCCCCACAGTCAGACCAAAAGCGTGGAACAGCGGCAGCGCAGACATAAAGCGATCGCGCGGGGTGAAGTCGGCCACCGTTCTGATCTGCTCAACGTTGGCCATCAGGCTCTTATGGGAGTGCACCACACCTTTGGGATTGCCTTCCGACCCTGAGGTAAACAACACCATCGCGGCATCTTCGGGTTGCTGGCGGACTTCCGCAAGGCGCGGCAGCAGAAGATGCCCCAGGATCCAGAGCTTGTCCTGGGTGGTTACCGTCTCTTTCAGATCCTCAAGGAAGATCCATTTAACCTGGGTGACTTCTTCCGGCAGATGCCAGAGCTTGCCCTTGTCCAGAAACTGACGCGAGGTAAAGACCGTTTTAACCTGGGCAGCTTTTAATGCGCTTCTGACGCCTTTTACCCCTGCGGTGTAGTTCAGCATCGCCGGGATACGCCCGCGCATTGATGCACCCAGAATAGCCGCCGCCGTGACCGTGGCATTGGGCAGCAGCAGGCCGATATATTCGCCAGGTGCGGTGTAGCGTTCCAGGATCCTGCCGACGCCCAGTGATTTTTTCAGCAGGCCGGTGTAGCTGTCGGGTTTGAAATTCACATCTTCAATACAGGGTTTGAACAGGCCGTAACGCGTGCGCGCAGCCAGAAACGCCTGATAGAGCGTTTCCCGCGGGCGCACCGCCATGCGGGCTTCCATCATAATATGGTGCAGGTGCTCACCCGCCAGCTTGCGGCGGTCGCGCGCTTTTGGCGCTTCGGGCATCGGGATATGCGTGGCAGGCAGCACGGTCAGGCTGATACGCGGGAACAGGCGACGCTTGAAGACCCCGGCCAGACGGCCGTAGGGGGAAAATTCCGCCCCTTCAATGCGCACGGGCACAAGGGTCGCGCCAGATTTGGCCGCGACAAAACCCGCCCCGTCATAAATTTTCATCAGCGAGCCAGTGACGGTGATGCGCCCTTCCGGGAAAATCACCACCGGGCGGCCCTGACCGATCAGCTTCACCAGATGCTTCACGGACATCGGTTTGGTCGGATCCAGGGGAACAAAGTCGACCACTTTACTGACCCAGCGCATGTACCACTGGTCGCTGATGGAGGAGTAGACGGCAAATACCGGCTTAACGGGCAAAAACACCGCCAGCAATATCCCGTCGATAAACGACATATGGTTTGGGACGATCAGCACTTTTTCTTTGTATAAACCAGAAAGATCGCCCTTCAGTCGCGTGCGGAAGCAGCCCTGAAACAGTAGTCGTAAAATGGAAAATAACATGCCAACTCCTTAGCATAAAAAAGTTGGCTATAACGATGCAGGATATGGCGCAACAACTCAATGCTGATGAAGGAAATAGCCTTGATTTTAGTCGCCTTCGCCGCTGCATTTCTGCGTTTCACCGCAGAAATGCGATCTGGCTCGTTCTCCAGTGACGGCCAGCCGCTAAAGCGAGGTTGCCTGCCAGCCGCCACCCAGTGCGGCTATCAGCGCAACGCTGGCGGTCCACTGGGTGCTTTGCAGTGACAGCAGGCTCTGCTGTGAACTGAGGCTGGTGTTCTCGGTGGTGGCCACATCCAGATAGTCAATCATGCCCGCCTGATACTGGTTATAGGTGACCCGGGCAGACTCCTTCGCCGCCTCCGTCGCCCGCTGCTGCGCCAGCATCTCCTGTTGCAGGGTATTCAGCTCAACCAGATAGTCTTCCACTTCCTGGAAGCCTTCCAGAACCGACTGACGGTAGCTGGCAACATCCGCATCATAGGCCGCGCGGGCCTGTTCAACTTTGGCAGAGGTCGCGCCGAAATCCAGTAATGTGCCACTGAGTTCCGGCCCCAGCGACCAGACGCGGTTCGGCAGTGAGATCAGGTTATGCAGCGTGGAGCTGGAGAAGCCACCGGTGGCGCTGAGCGTCAGGTCAGGATAGTAACCGGCAATGGCGACGCCCACGGCGGCGTTTGCCGAAGCCAGGGTGCGTTCGGCCCAGGCGATATCAGGGCGGCGCTGGAGCAGCTCTGAAGGCAGCGAGGGGGGATGGCTGGCAGGGTAGCCGTCATCGTTGCAGCAGGAAGGCTGAATTCAGCGGGCGTTTTTCCCATCAGCATGGCGATGGCGTGCTCCGTCTGTGCGCGCTGCCAGCTGAGATCCAGCGCTGAAGCGCGGGCGCTTTCCAGTTGCGCCTGGGCCTGAGCCAGCGTGCCGCGTGACTCACTGCCGGCCTGATATTTATTGGTGATGACGGTCAGATAACGCTGATAGGCATCGACGCTCTGCTGATACAGGGCGATCTGCTGATCCATAATCCGCAGCTGAAAATAGTCCTGCGCCAGTTCAGACTGCGCGCTGAGCGTGATATTCGCCAACTCTGCCGCACTGGCCTGGGCGCTGGCGTTGTTCTCTTCCAGCGTGCGGCGCAGCTTGCCCCAGATATCCAGCTCCCAGCTGGCACTGGCCTGCAGCGACTGGCTGTTACTGGTGGTGCGGCCTGTGCCAGCCGTGGTGCTGCCTGCACTGCCACTGCGCGTGGAGGAGCCGGTTCCGGTTACGCTCGGGAACAGATCGGCGCGGGATCCAGAGACAAGGGCTTTTGCCTGACGGTACTGAGCTTCATACTGCGCGACGTTCTGGTTAGAGATGGACACCTGCCGCAACAGCCCGGAGAGCGTCTCGTCATGGTAGACCGCCCACCACTCTCCTTTGCTTACCGCATCCTGCGGCTTAGCCTGCTGCCAGCCTTTGGCTTCTTTGTACTGGGCAGGCACGCTGGTCGCAGGACGATGGTAGTCAGGCCCAACGGCACAACCGGCGATCAACAGCGCCAGCAAAACGGGTGTCAGTTTAATCATTTTTATCACATTTATTCAGCATGACGCAGGCGTGCCCACTGGCGTTTCGTGGCACGGCTGACGCGATCAAGATAGAGGTACACCACCGGCGTGGTGAATAAGGTTAAAAGCTGGCTCAGTGCCAGGCCACCGGCAATGGCCAGCCCGAGCGGACTGCGCAGGTCGGCATCCCCCCGCTGCCCAGCGCCAGCGGCAAGGCGCCAAAGAAGGCCGCCAGCGTGGTCATCATAATCGGACGGAAACGCATCAGGCAGGCCTGGGTGATCGCCTGCTGGGGCGTCATGCCCTGATTACGCTCGGCGGCCAGCGCAAAATCGATCATCATAATCGCGTTCTTTTTCACAATGCCAATCAACAGCAGGATGCCAATCAGGGCGATCACCGTGAGTTGAGTATTGGTCAGCAACAGCAGCAGCAACGCCCCAACTCCGGCAGAAGGCAGCGTGGAGAGGATAGTCAGCGGATGGATATAGCTTTCATACAGCATGCCCAACACGATATAGACGGCGGCAAGCGCGGCAAGGATCAGCCACGGCATGGAGGCGGAGAGATCGGCAAAAGCTTTCGCGGTGCCCTGGAAGCCTGCCTGAATGGTATCCGGCAGGGCGATCTTCGCCATTGCCGTTTTAATCAGCGCCTGCGCCTGCTCCAGCGACACGCCATCGGCCAGGTTAAAGGCTACAGTGCTGGTGGCCGACTGCCCCTGATGAGCTACAGAAAGAGGCGCGTTAGCGCCGCTGAAACGGGCAAAGGCCGAAATGGGGACCTGAGCGCCCTGATCGTTCACCACGTACATTTTTTGCAGCATCGCCGGATCGCGGGTATAGGCATCCTGTAGCGACATCACCACATGATACTGATTCAACGTTTTATACAGGGTGGCTACCTGACGCTGAGCAAAGGCATTGTTCAGCAGCGTATCCAGCATATTCACATCCACACCGAGCTGCTTCGCCCGGTCGCGATCGATGTCGATCATCACTTCCTGGCCGCCGGTCTGGGCATCCGAATCCACGCTGGTCAGCTGCGGGATCGCCTCCAGCGCCGCCTTCACCTTAGGCGTCCAGATCCGCAGGGTATCCAGATCGTCGGCCTGCAGGCTGTACTGATAAGAGGCATTGGCGCTGCGGCCCCCGATATGAATATCCTGGGCCGCCATCAGAAACAGCTCCACACCGGGAATATCGCGGGTTTTGCCACTGAGCCGGTTGGCCACTTCTGTTGCCGTGGCATCACGCCGATCGAGATCTTTCAGGTGCACAAAGAAGTTCGCGGTGTTGCGGGATCCAAACGCTCCGCTGCCCATTGAAGACATCACTCCATCGACCGCCGGATCCTGCTCAATCATTTTGGCAAACTGCTGCAGTTTCGGCTCCATTGCCTGGAAGGAGACGTTCTGATCGGCACGCAGCATGCCCATCAACAGTCCGGTATCCTGGTTCGGGAAGAAGCCCTTCTGCACCACCGAATAGAGAAACAGATTGAGGATCACCGTCAGGATCAGGCTGAACAGCGTCAGCCGCTGATGGCGCATCACCCAGTTCAGCGCCGAAGCATAAGCCGCCAGCAAACAGTTGAGGCCATTTTCAATCCACTGATAGACCGGGTGCGGACGGGTGGTGACTTTGGGTTTACGCCTGAGCAAACGCGAGCAAAGCATCGGCGTAAGGCTCAGCGAAACCAGCATCGAAATGATCAGCGATACCGTCAGCGTGACGGCAAACTCACGGAACAGGCGGCCCACGATACTGCCCATCAGCAGGATCGGAATGAACACCGCCACCAGCGACAGGGTCATAGACAGCACGGTAAAACTGACCTCATGCGCGCCCTTCAGCGAGGCCCGCACCGGGCTAAGCCCCTCTTCGATATAGCGTGTGATGTTTTCCAGCACCACGATCGCATCATCCACCACAAACCCGGTGGCGATAATCAGCGCCATCAGCGACAGATTATCCAGGCTGTATCCCAGCAGGTACATCACCGCGCAGGTGCCAATCAGCGACACCGGCAGCGCCAGCGCGGGGATTAGCACCGCCTGAATATTCCGCAGGAAGACAAACACCACGGCTATTACCAGCAGGACGGCAATCAGCAACGTCTCTTCGGTGTCGTAAAGTGAAGAGCGGACATTGGGTGAACGGTCGACCACGATTTTCAGCGCCACATCGGCAGGCAGATCTTTCTCCAGCGCGGGCAACGTGGCTTTGATCGCATCAATGGTTTCCAGCATGTTGGCGCCCGCCTGACGGGTTACACCGATCATCACTGAAGGCGTCTGATTGAAGTAGCCGACGTTGTACTTGTCCTCAACAGAGTCATAAACCGTAGCCACATCACTGAGATGGATCGCTTTGCCATCCTGATAACTCACCACCAGATTGCGGTACTGGCTGGCCTGTTCAAGCTGGCCGTTGCTGTCCACTACCCACGACTGATGCTCTCCCTGTAACAGGCCTTTGGGCAGATTGGTGGTGCTGTTGGCAATCGCTTCCCGGACGGTATCCAGCGACACGCCAAAGTGGGTCAGCATCTGCGGTTGCAGATCGATACGCACCGCTGGCAGTGCACTGCCCCGCAGCGAAACATCCCCTACCCCCTGCACCTGAGCAATCTTCTGATCGATTTTGCTCTCGGCAATATCGTAGAGTTCCCCCTTGGAACGGGTGGTGGAGGTCAGCGCCAGCATCACAATTGGCGCGTCCGAAGGGTTCGCCTTACGGTAGGTAGGCAGCGACGCCATGCTGCTGGGCAACAGGCTCCGTGCGGCGTTGATCGCCGCCTGCACATCACGGGCCGCGCCGTTGATATCGCGGTTCAGGTCAAACTGCAGGATGATGTTGCTCGACCCCTGTGAACTGCTGGAGGTCATTTCGGTGATGCCGGCGATCTGCCCCAGCGAGCGTTCCAGCGGGGTGGCAACCGTAGCCGCCATAGTTTCCGGGCTGGCACCGGCCAGGCTGGCGGAAACCATGATGGTGGGGAAATCCACCTGCGGCAGCGGGGCTACCGGCAGCAGGCGATAGCCCAGCGCGCCCAGCAACAGCAGCGCAAACGTCAGCAGCAGGGTGGTCACCGGCCGGAAGATAAACAGACGGGTAATATTCATCCACGAGCCTTACGCAATCTGCGGCGGCCCCGTTCTGCCAGCCGGTCAAACAGCAGGTAGATCACCGGCGTGGAGAACAGCGTCAGCACCTGACTGAAAATGAGTCCTCCGACGATGACCAGCCCCAGCGGCTGACGCAGTTCAGCGCCGGAACCCGAGGCCAGCATCAGCGGCAATGCGCCCAGCAGCGCGGCCATGGTGGTCATCATAATTGGCCGGAAGCGCAGCAGACAGGCCTGATGTATCGCTTCGCGCGGGCTGAGATGCTGGTTTTTTTCCGCCTCCAGCGCAAAGTCGATCATCATAATGGCGTTCTTTTTCACGATGCCGATCAGCAAAATCACCCCAATCAGCGCTATCAGGCTGAACTCCGTACCCGCCAGCAGCAGGGTCAGGAGTGCGCCCACTGCCGCTGAAGGCAAGGTGGAGAGAATAGTCACCGGGTGAATAAAGCTCTCGTAGAGGATCCCCAGCACCACATACATGGTCAGCAGGGCTGCGAGGATCAACCACAGCGTATTGCTGGTAGCGCTCTGGAACGCGGCGGTTTCGCCCTGGTAACGCAGCGTGATACTTGAAGGCAACGTCAGGCTTTCCTGAGTTTCAGTAATCGCTTTTTGCGCATCGTCCAGCGAGTAACCGTCAGCGAGGTTAAAGGAGACCGTTACCGCCGGGAACTGATTCAGCCGCATATGCGTCAGCGAACCGATGCGCTGATGGATTTTCGCGATTGAGGTCAGCCTGACCATGCCTGTTGTGCTGCTGTCGGTGGAAGTGCTGCTGTCCGAAGAGCTGCCGGAGGTTGAATCCGACGTGGAGGCCGTGCTGCCGGAAGGCGCCAGATAAATATCATCAAACGAGGCCGGAGACTGCTGATACTTTGGTGCCACTTCCAGCACCACACGGTACTGATTGGACTGGGTGAAAATGGTGGAAACCAGCCGCTGACCAAAAGCGTTATACAGCGCGGTATCGACATCTGAGGCGGTAATGCCATAGCGCGCCGCCGCATCCCGGTTAAGTTCAACGTAGGCCACCTGCCCCTGATCCTGAAGATTGCTCACCACCGAACTGAACTCAGGCCGTTTTTTCAGGGCATCCACCAGTTTGGGTGACCAGGTGACCAGATTTTCACTGTCGGCGTCATCCAGTGAGAACTGGTACTGATCCGGCGTAACCTGATCGTTGACCGTCAGGTCCTGCGAGGCCTGCATATAGAGCTGAATGCCCGGCACATTTTGCGTGGCCTGCTTCAGTTCGGAAATCACCGAAGCTGCCCGTTCATCACGCTCATCGAACGACTTAAGGTTAATCTGTAATCGCCCGCTGTTCAGGCTGGTATTAGTACCATCAATACCGATAGTGGAAGAGAGGCTCTCCACGGCCGGATTCTTCAGCACGATTTCCGCCAGCTGCTGCTGCCGTTTCGCCATTTCGCTGAAGGAGACATCCTGAGACGCCACGGTCACGCCCTGGATCAGCCCGGTATCCTGCGACGGAAAGAATCCTTTAGGGATCACCACGTAGAGCAGGCCGGTAAACACCAGCGTGGCCAGTGCCACCAGCAGGGTCAGCCGTTGATGATTCAGGACTATCGTCAGCAGGCGATCGTAACCGGCCACCAGCCTGTCGAAAAACTCTCCACCTTTACGGTAAAAACGGCTCTGGCGCTCTTCGGGAATATGGCGCAGCAGATAAGCACACAGCATCGGCGTCAGGGTCAGCGATACCACCATCGACACCAGTATCGACACCGCCAGGGTGATCGCAAATTCGCGGAACAGCCGCCCCACCACATCGCCCATAAACAGCAGCGGGATCAGCACGGCAATCAGCGAGAAGGTCAGGGAGATGATGGTAAAACCGATCTGTGCCGATCCTTTCAGCGCCGCCTGCATCGGCGTTTCACCCTGCTCCAGCCTGCGCGAAATGTTCTCCACTACCACAATGGCATCATCAATAACGAACCCGGTGGCGATGGTCAGCGCCATCAGCGACAGGTTGTTAAGGCTGAAGTCAGCGAGGTACATCACGCCAAAGGTTCCCACCAGCGAGAGCGGAACGGCAATGCTGGGGATCAGGGTCGCCGCCACGTTTCGCAGGAACAGGAATGTCACCATCACTACCAGCGCAATCGACAGCATCAGCTCAAACTGTACATCGCTGATTGAGGCGCGGATGGTTTGCGTGCGGTCTGAGAGGATCTGCACTTTGACGCCGTCCGGCAAAGCCGCCTGCAGGGTCG
The DNA here is from genome assembly GCF_036865545.1 of Erwinia sp. E_sp_B01_1. Lineage (NCBI taxonomy): Bacteria > Pseudomonadati > Pseudomonadota > Gammaproteobacteria > Enterobacterales > Erwiniaceae > Erwinia > Erwinia sp. E_sp_B01_1. The sequence goes on from NZ_CP142208.1 coordinate 3,905,836, forward strand.
GCAGCTGGGCTTTGATCGCATCCACCACCGAAATCACATTAGCGCCGGGCTGGCGCTGCACGCCGATCACAATCGCCGGGGCGTTATTGGCCCAGGCGGACTGGTAAGTGTTTTCCGCCGCCTCCTGAATATGGGCGATATCGTGCAGCCTCAGCGCCGCGCCGTTCTGATAAGTGAGGATCAGGTTACCGTACTCTTCGGCGGTGCGAAGCTGATCGTTGGCATCAATGGTCACCGAGTGATACTGGCCGTCAAAGCCCCCTTTCGAGCCGTTGACGTTGCTGTTGCCGATCAGGGTGTTGACGTCTTCCAGGGTTAAACCGTGGGCCGCCAGCGCTTTGGGGTCCATCTGCACGCGGATGGCAGGCTGATGCCCGCCCGCCAGCGTCACCATTCCCACACCGGATATTTGCGACAGCTTCAGCGCGATACGGGTGTTAACCAGATCCTGCACTTTGATCAGCGGCAGGGTGTCGGAACTCGCTGCCAGAGTAATCACTGCGGTATCCGCTGGATTGACCTTTTTGTAGGTTGGCGGATTGGGTAAATCTGTTGGAAGCAGGCTGTCAGCGGCATTGATCGCCGCCTGCACTTCCTGCTCGGCCACATCCAGCGACAGATCGAGAGAGAACTTCAGGGTGATAACCGAAGAGCCGCTTGAGCTGCTGGACGCCATCTGGCTCAGGCCGGCCATCTGTCCCAGCTGGCGTTCCAGCGGCGCGGTTACCGAGGAGGCCATCACATCCGGGCTGGCGCCGGGATAGAGGGTGCTGACCTGAATGGTCGGATAGTCCACCTGCGGCAGCGCCGAAGTGGAGAGAAAGCGGTAAGCGAAGATCCCGGAGAGCAAAACGGCGACCATCAGCAGGATGGTGGCTACCGGACGTTCGATAAAGATGCGCGAAGGATTCATTGCGCTTTCGCGCTCCCGCTGGCTGCTTTGGTATCAGAGTCGCTGACAACGGAAACTTTGCTGCCATTGCTGAGACGGTCAATGCCTTCGGTCACCACCTGCTCGCCTGCGCTCACGCCGGAGAGAATGGCCTGCAGCGTTTCACCCAGCGTCGGGCCGGTTTTCACCTGTTTACGCGTGACGGTTTTATCCTGATTGATCACATAGACAAAGCTGCCATCGCTGCTGAGCTGCAGCGCCTGAGCAGGGATAACCGTGGCCTGTTTCAGCGTGCCGGTCTGCAAACGCAGGTTAACGAACTGATTCGGATAGAGCGCCTCATCCTGGTTAGCAAACAGCGCTTTCAGCTCTACCGAGCCGGTGCTGGTGTCGATCTGGTTACTGATAAACTGCACGTCACCCTGCGCCAGCTGGCTGTCACCGTTCTGATCGAAGGCGGTAGCCGGAAGGCTCTGGCCGTTGTGCAGCGCTTTCAGCAGCGTGGGAATATTATTCTGTGGCACGCTGAAGGTTACGGCAGCAGGCTGTGTCTGGGTAATGGTGACGATACCGGTGGTGTCGGTGCTGTGAACCATGTTGCCGGCATCCACCAGGCGTAACCCGGCGCGACCCGCAATCGGCGAGGTAATCTTCGAAAACTCAATGTTCAGTTTTGCGGAGGCAATCTGCGCCTCATCGCCTTTAACAGCACCACTGTACTGACCCACGGTGGCCACCTGGCTGTCCAGGTCCTGACGCGACAGCGAGTCCTGAGCAAAGAGTGTGCGGTAACGGGCCAGCGTCAGCTGGGCACTTTTCAGCAGCGCCTGGTTCTGATTAAGATCGCCCTGATACTGCGCCAGCGTCGCCTGATAGCTGCGCGGATCGATCTGCGCCAGTACCTGCCCCGCTTCGACTTTTTGCCCTTCGGTGAACATAACTTTAGTCAGCTGTCCGTCGACCCTGCTGGTGACCGTCACCGTAGCGTTGGGAATAACCGTCCCCAGCGCGGTCAGATAGACCGGCACGTCAGCCGTGGTCACCTTTCCGGCATGAACCGGCGTGACAGCCCCCGACATCATCCCCGGCCCGCCAGGTCCCCCCATGCCTCCGGGGCCACCCGCGGGCCCGGCACCCTGGGGCCAGAAGCGCCAGACCAGCAGCGCAACGAGAATGACCAGGATCGCTAAAAGGAATTTTTTACGTCGGGAGGATGCCGCTTTATTAGTCGTTGGGGTCATGGGGCTCTGTGGAATCAAATCGGACAAAGGGTTCAACGGGGGCTTTTGCCCTCGCCTGGAAAAGAATCAGGCCAGGGTCGCTGGCCTGCCGCTATTATGAGCGAGTGGGCTGATTACATTCCATCCTCAGCGCGTAAGGATTGCGTAAGGAATTCCGGAAAATCATGATTTCCATCCCCCTCCAAGCGCTTTATACAGGGTAATTTGCTGGTTTAACCGGCCTAACTGAGTGGTTATCAGGGATTGCTGCGCCGTATACAGCGATCTCTGCGCCACCAGCACGTTGAGGTAGTTATCCACCCCCTGCTGATAACGGATGTGCGCAAAATCGTAGTTGCGCTGATTCGCTTTTTCATCCAGCTCGCGCGCCGTCAGCTCCTCTTTGTAAGTATCCTGGCCCGCCAGCGCATCCCCCACTTCTTTAAAGGCGGTCTGAATCGCCTTCTCATAGTCGGCTATTTCAATGCGCTTTTGCAGATGAGCGATATCCAGATTTGCCGAGTTTACGCCGCCATCAAAAATGGGCAGGTTAATGCTGGGACCGAATGACCAGGCTGCTGTGCCCCCTTCAAGCAAATGCCCAAGGCTGCTGGAAGTGGAACCACCGGATGCGGTGAGGCTGATGCTGGGGAAAAAGGCCGCACGCGCCGCACCAATATTGGCATTCGCCGCTTTCAGCTCATGTTCTGCCGAGAGAATGTCCGGGCGACGGGTCAGCAGGTCGGACGGTAAACCTGACGGCGTGGCCGGGAAGTGCCACTCTTTGTTGAGTTTCGCACCGGCCAGCATATCTGCTGGCAGATCGGTGCCCACCAGCAGCGCCAGCGCGTTCACATCCTGGCGCACCTGACGGGTGTAGGAAGCCACATCGGCCTGCGCGGTGCGCACCGAGGTTTCCGCCTGTACCAAATCCTGCTCGCTGCTGACGCCCCCCTCCACACTGCGTTTAGTGAGGTTATACGAATCCTGCTGGCTGGTGACCGTATCCTGCGCCAGCTTGAGTAATTCATTATCCGCGCACAGCGACAGGTAAGCCGAAGCCACCTCTGAGATCAGGCTGATCTGGGTCGCCCGCTGGGTGGCCGCCGTCGCCAGATAGCTTTCCAGCGCCTGATCCCTGAGGCTGCGCAGACGTCCGAAGAAATCCAGCTCCCAGGCCGTAACGCCCAGGTTGCTGCTCAGTTCATGATAGGTCACCGGCCCGGTTGAAGCCGTGTTGTACAAATTGCCGGGCAGGTGCGCCGAGGTCTGTGACGCGCTCAGGTCAACGGAGGGCAGCAGGGCTGCCCGGTCAATCTGTACCTGGGAACGCGCTACATCCACATTCAGCGCGGCCACCCGCAGGTCACGGTTGTTCGCCAGCGACAGCGCAATCAGCTTGTGCATCACCGGATCGGTGAAGAAGTTCTGCCAGCTGATATCTGCGCCATTTCCGGCCTGAGCATTTTGAGTGTAATGCGCCGCAACGGGCAGCGCCGGGCGCTGATAATCGGGCTCCATGGTACAACCGCTGAGCACCAGCATCACCGCAACCGGCAACGCGGCCAGCGAAAAAGTCTTACGAAGCATGAGTTTTTACCTTGGATTTTTTCTTAGCAGAGAAGCGCTGTGCCACCACAACGTAAAACATCGGCACAAAGAAGATCGCCAGGAAGGTCGCGGTAATCATCCCGCCTACCACGGCGGTGCCGATGGAGTGCTGACTGCCCGCCCCGGCCCCGCTGGAGATCGTCAGCGGCAACACGCCGAGCACAAAGGCCATTGAGGTCATAATGATGGGGCGGATACGCAGTTTTGCCGCTTCCAGCGCGGCCTCCACCAGGCCTTTACCCTCTTTCTCGTGCAGCTCTTTGGCGAACTCCACAATCAGAATGGCGTTTTTCGCCGCCAGCCCGACAGTGGTCAGCAGGCCGACCTGGAAGAAGACGTCGTTTTCCAGCCCGCGCATCAGCACTGCCAGCAGCGTGCCCAGCACGCCAAGCGGCACCACAAGGATTACCGAGAAGGGAATCGACCAGCTCTCATACAACGCAGCCAGACACAGGAACACCACCAGGATGGAGATCGAATAGAGTGCTGGCGTTTGCGAGCCGGAACTCTGCTCTTCATACGACAGCCCATGCCACTGTACTTTGAAGCCCGCAGGCAATTTAGCGGCAATCTCCTGCACCGCCTGGGTGGCATCGCCCGAGCTGTAACCCGAGGCTGGAGAACCCATGATCTCCACCGCAGAAATGCCGTTGAAGCGCTCATAACGCGGTGAACCGTATTCCCACTTCCCGCTACCGAAAGCGGAGAATGGCACCATGTCGCCGCTGGTATTGCGGAAATACCACTTGTTGAGATCCTCCGGCGTCACGCGGGAGCCAGCGTTACCCTGCAGATAGACTTTCTTCACGCGGCCGTGATAAATGAACTGGTTAACATAGGTTGAACCCCAGGCCGTGGAGAGCGTGTCGTTGATATCTTCCAGGCTCAGGCCCAGAGCACGCGCGCGTTCATCATCAATGATCAGGTGATACTGCGGCTCATCCTCCATGCCGTTTGGACGGGTCGCCATCAGGCGCTTATCCTTCGCCGCCATCCCCAGGAACTGGTTACGCGCGGCCATCAAAGCTTCATGCCCCTGGTTGTCAGTATCCTGCAGGAAGAAGTCGAAACCGGTGGCATTCCCCAGCTCCATCACCGCCGGTGGCACCAGCGCAAACACTTTGGCATCTTTCAGGGTGGCGAAGTGCGCCATGGTGCGCTGTGCCAGTTTTTGCACCGTCTGGTCACTGTTACGCTGCGCCCAGGGCTTGAGCAGCACAAAGGACATGGCCGTGTTTTCCCCACGCCCGGAGAAGCTGAAGCCGTTTGGTGAGAACACCGAGCTGACTTCCGGTTCGTTCTTCAGCAGCCAGGACTGAATCTCATCCAGCACCTGCTGAGTTCGTTCACTTGACGCATTGGCTGGCAGGGTGGTTTGCATCATCATTACCCCCTGATCCTCATCCGGCAGGAACGAGGTTGGCACGCGGGTGAACAGATAACCGGTGGCGGCAACCAGCAGCAGATAAATCGCCAGGAACAGGTTACGTTTGGAGATTATCGCTCCCACACCCTGGGTGTAATGCAGTGTACCGGCATCAAACTTGCGGTTAAACCAGCCCGCCATGCCACGGGTTTTGTGCTCCGCCGAGCCGGGTTTCAGCAGGGTCGCACAGAGGGCAGGCGTGAAGATCAACGCCATCAGCACCGACAGGGCCATCGCCGACACGATGGTGATGGAGAACTGCCGGTAAATAACCCCGGTAGATCCGCTAAAGAACGCCATCGGCAACAGCACCGCCGAGAGCACCAGCGCAATCCCAAACAGCGCGCCCTGGATCTGTTCCATGGACTTTATCGTCGCGGCCTTCGGGTCCAGCCCTTCGTCGTGCATCACGCGCTCGACGTTTTCCACCACCACGATCGCATCGTCCACCAGCAAGCCTATCGCCAGCACCATGCCAAACATCGTCAGGGTATTTATGGTGTAGCCACAGGCAGACAGAATCCCGAACGTTCCCAACAGCACCACAGGCACGACCAGGGTGGTGATCAGCGTGGCGCGCAGGTTTTGCAGGAACACCAGCATCACCAGGAACACCAGGGCGATCGCTTCAAACAGGGTTTTTACGACCTCTTCAATCGAGGCACTGACCACCGGCGAAGTGTCATACGGGAAGGTCACTTCCACGCCATCCGGCAGGGAAGATTTGATGCCGTCTACCGTGGTGCGTACCGCGTTGATCGCATCCAGCACGTTAGCCCCACTCGCCAGGCGCAGCGCCATACCGGCAGAAGGTTTGCCGTTGTAGGTGGCGGAAATGCTGTAATCCTGCGGCCCCAGATCGACTTTCGCCACATCGCGCAGACGAACCTGAGATCCATCCGGATTAACCTTCAGCAGGATGTTCTGGAACGCTTTCACCGACTGAAGACGGGTTTTACCGATAATGGTCGCGCTGAATTTGGCACCTGGAACGGTGGGTAACCCGGCCAGCTTACCGCTGGAGATCTGCACGTTCTGCTGAGTGATAGCGGTAGAAACATCCGCCGGGATCAGCTGATATTTATCGAGTTTTGCAGGATCGAGCCAGATACGCATACCGTATTCCGACCCCATCACCATAAAATCGCCCACGCCTTTAGTCCGCGATACCGGATCTTCCAGTTTGGACACCAGCAGGTCTGCCAGATCGCCGTTGCTCATTTTCCCGTTGGTTGAAATCAGGCTGACCACCAGCATAAAGTTGGCCTGATATTTACGCACGTTGATCCCCTGCTGGGTCACTTCGGTCGGCAACTGCGATTCGGCAAGCGAAACTTTGTTCTGTACCTGCACCTGAGCGATATCCGGATCGGTTCCCTGATCAAAAGTCACGATGATGGTGGCGCTACCGTCGCTGTTACTCTGCGATTCGATGTAGCGCATATTGTCGATGCCGCTGAGCTGCTGCTCAATAACCTGAACCACGGTGTTCTGCGCGGTTTCAGCGCTGGCACCCGGATAGGTCACCTGAACCGAGATAGCCGGAGGGGCAATGTTGGGATACTGGTTGATGGGCAATTTGAGAATGGACAAGCCCCCAATCAGCATCACGATAATCGCCACCACCCAGGCAAAGATCGGGCGCTCAATAAAGAATTTAGACATCAGATTTCCTCTACTGCGCTGAAGGATCGGTGGTGGTCAGATTGGCCTGCGGGGCAGCTTTGGGCTGGCTTTCGCTGGCGGTGACCTTCGCCCCCGAGCGCACGGTTTGCAGGCCATCCACAATCACGCGATCGCCAGCCTTCAGCCCTGAAGTCACCAGCCATTTGCCGTTGATCATCTCGCCGGTGGTAATGCTTTGCTGCGACACAGTGTTATCTGCGCTGACTGTAAAGACATACGGCTGACCTTTGGTGTCGTGCATGATCGCTTCCTGAGGCACAAGAATGCCCCGGTCTGCCACGCCCTGCGGGAAAGTTGCGTGAACGTACATACCCGGCAGCAGAATGCGGTCCGGATTGGGGAACGCGGCGCGCAGGGTGACGCTACCGGTGCCCTGATCAACCGTCACTTCCGAGAACTCCAGTTTGCCTGGCTGCGAATAAGGCGTGCCATCTTCCAGGATCAGCTTCACCGACGCCGCGTTATCTCCTGCGGCTTTAAGCTTGCCGTCTGCCAGCGCGCGACGCTGACGCAGCAAATCCTGCGAGGATTCACTGACGTCGACATAAACCGGATCCAGCTGTTGAATGGTGGTGAGGTAGCTGGTCTGCCCGTCAGTGACCAGTGCCCCCTCAGTAGAGAGAGAACGTCCGATATGGCCTGAAATGGGTGCGCGCACTTTGGTGTAATTGAGGTTGACCCGGGCAGTTGCCAGATCGGCCTGCGCCTCACGCGCGGAAGCCACAGCATCATCGTAAGTCTGCCCGCTGATGGCATGCGCCGCCGCCAGCGGTTTGTAACGCTGGGCCAGTTTGCTGGCGTTAATTAATGTCGCTTCAGCTTTGTCATACGCCGCCTGCCAGGTCGCCGGGTCGATCTGATAAAGCGGCTGGCCCGCTGTCACTTCACTGCCTTCGGTGTAGAGACGCTTGAGGATGATCCCGCTAACCTGAGGGCGAACCTCCGCCGTACGAACTGCCGTAGTGCGGCCAGGTAACCGGGTAAATAAGGTGACAGCTTCGCTCTTCAGGGTGGTTACCCCGACTGAGACCGGGTCAGCCGCCGGGGGGAAGTAGTTGGCTGCCGATCGCAGGCGGACAACAGTAAGATCAGGCTCGCTGAAAGGATCTTTAAGCGCATGGTGAATTCTCAGAATAATAGTAATAATGAGAGTGACTATTCTCATAAAAGAGGACAAGTATAGGTGGGCCTGAAAAGAAGAAGTGTTAAGTTTCCGCTAAGTTAATTGTCCAAACGCTTCGGGCAAGCTTTCAGTGCTGAAAGGAGTAAAACCCCGTCCGCAAACGGTTACTTTTGTGCTTTTTTGGCGGCCTGGCTTAGCAAGGGGTCATAAACCCTGTTTTTTTTGAGGTTAATTACAGGCTGGATTTTGTAAACCGGAGGTAACTGCAGGGCCGGAGATCGGCTTCCGGCCCTGCCTGTTTTCAGAGATCTGCAATGAAGTATTCTTGCAATTGAGATCGCCCTGGCGGGTAACTTATTGGCTACCCGCTATGGGTGGAGTAAAGCGCATCCGGTGCAATATTCATATGTTTCAACACCGGCCCGATGATATTGCCAAAGACCGGCGCGGCTACGGAGCCACCAAAGTGATCGCCTGCTGTCGGATGGTTGATCATAATCACCAGCGCCACCTGAGGGTTACTGGCCGGTGCCACGCCAGCGGTGTAGTTGATATAACCGCCATCATATTTACCACTGTCACCCATCTTCTCAGCCGTACCGGTTTTGATAGCCAGACGATAGCCCGGTACCGCAGCACGAACCCCACTCCCCCTGGCAGGGCATCACTTTCCATCATATGCACCACGGATCGAACGTTGTCTTCATCTGCGACCCGTTTGCCAATGACCGGTGGCGTCACTTTAGTGATTGAGAGCGGACGATAGATGCCAAATGAACCCAGGGTGGCATATTCACGGGCAATCTGTAGCGGGGTGACGCGCAGGCCATAGCCAAACGAGAACGTTGCCCGTTCGATGTCCGCCCAGCGCTCGCGGTGCAGGGGGAAGTAGCCCACGCTCTCACCGGTCAGCCCCAGTCCCGTTGGTTTACCCAGTCCGAATGCGCTGTAGGTGTTCACCAGCACTTCAGCAGGCATGGCCAGCGCGATATGCGAAACGCCGATATCGCTCGATTTTTGCAGGATGCCGGTCATGGTCAGGCGTGGCCAGTGACCCACATCGCGGATCAGGTGGCCGTTAACACGGTAAGGGGTGGTATCCAGAACCGAATCAGGCCGCACCAGTTTACGCGCCAGCCCTTCCATCACCACCAGCGGCTTGACGGTTGAACCTGGCTCATAGCTGTCGTTGATTGCCGTGTTACGCATCTGATTAGCCGAGACGTTAACAAAGTTGTTCGGGTTAAATGAGGGATAAGATGCCATCCCGAGAATTTCCCCGGTGTCGATTTTGATCAGCACGGCCGCACCTGAATCAGCTTTGTTCAGCAGCACGCCATCCCGCAGTTTGCTGTAAAGCGTGTACTGATCGAACTTATCAATGCTCAGTTGCACCGTTGGCGGCTGGCGGGGAGGTTCGTAGTTGATCATCGCCACGATATTGCCATGCGCATCCTGGCGGTATTTCTCCACGCCTGGGGTGCCCTGCAGCACTTTATCAAAGCCTTTTTCAAGACCGGTAAGGCCGAGATTATCCGCCCCCACAATCCCCAGCAGTGGCCCGGTGGCATCGCTCATCGGATAGAAGCGGCTGTCATCATAAACGGTAGTGATGCCGGTCAGGTGCAGTTGGGAGATATCTTTAGCAATGCCGAGCTCAATTTTGCGCCCGAGGTAAAGGAAGCGGCGTTTAGGATTGGCGTTGATCTGCTGAGCAATCTGCTCAGGGCGCTGATCAAGGGCGTTGGCCAGATACTCCCATTTGGCGCTGGTAAAATCAGGATGGGCTTCCAGCACGCGCTGGGGGTCGGCAATGATATCGCGTGATGGCACGCTCAGCGCCAGCGCCTCACCATTACGATCCAGCAGGGTTCCACGATTGGTGGGAAGCGTGACGGTACGCAACGAGCGTTCATCGGCCTGCTTTTCCAGCATCGGATGGTTGATCAGCTGCAAATCGCCTACCCACGCCAGCAAAATGACCAGACAGCCGAAGACGCCCGCACAAATCAGGCGGAAACGAAGAGGATGAAATGGAGATTTTGACTGATCTTTCGCGAGTAGTTTCTTTAAGCGGGACATGGGTTTTCTACTGAAGTGAGCGGGATAACTGACGGAGAGTTATACAAAAAATGGTGTGGAGATAACAGGGAAACTGTGTTTCAGATCGTGATTGCACCGCCACCGGGTGAAAGGCGCATAACCTGGTTCCCCAGTATATTCATCGGCTTACCGCTGCGGCGTTTTACAGGCAAAAAAAACCTGCGCATCTGCGCAGGTCGGTGAAACAAAGCATAAAACTTTTTGATGTTCACCCATCAATACCTCTGGGACTAAGACTGTAGCAATCTGGCCGCTGCGCCTGCCAGCCAGGATTCGCAACAGTTCGCCGCAAACTGTAACCAGCTATGTGATTCTTAGGCACTTTTGCAATCTTTGGCCTTTTTGATCTCCACCAGGCAACTCATCGCATTTGGCCCCTGGGTCAGGGATGAGGTGCCGATATCCAGCGTCAGCACATTGGGGTTGCCTGCCCGGTCATAGGGCTGCCAGGCTTTGCCGAAGCCTGGATCGAACCAGGCGCCGGTAGAAATCAACACCACGCCAGTGCTGACGCCATCGGTGACCCTGACGCCAGCCAGCATCCGGCCACGGTCGTTACTGACATCAATCACATCACCGTCGGCAATGCCGCGCGGAGTGGCATCCTCAGGGTGCATCCACAGCGTTTCATGTCCCGCCGTTTTGTTTGCCTGCACCGACGGGGTGGCATCCATCTGGCTGTGCAACCGGTCTTTCGGCTGAATAGAGATCATATGCAGCGGGAAGCGCTGGCTGATTTCCGCCCCCAGCCACTCCTTCGGCGGCTGCCATTCCGGGTGCGGCGCAAAGTCTGGCAGCTGGTATCCGGCGATGGTTTCACTGAACAGCTCAATTTTTCCGCTGGCGGTTTTGATCGGATTAACCACCGGATCCCTGCGGAAATCTTCCATAAAGATAAACGGCTTTTCACCCACAGGGACTTCCACATGGCCCTGCTCCCAGAAGGTCTGGAACTCTGGCCAGTCAACACCTTTACGCTGATGCGCGACGGCACATTGCTGATAAAGATGCTCAATCCACTGCGCTTCGTTGCGGTTTTCGGTGAAGGTTTCCCGGTAGCCCAGACGATCGGCCAGGTCGGCAAAAATATCGAAGTCGTTACGGGCCTGATGCTGCGGCTTGATCGCCTGATGCATTGCCAGCACGAAGCGATCGCGCGACGACCCGCCGATATCATTTCGCTCCAGCGTGGTGGTCACCGGCAACACGATATCCGCCATCTGCGCCGCTGGCGTCCAGACGATATCCTGCACAATCACCGTATCAGGGCGCTGCCATCCTTCAACCAGACGATTGAGCTGCTGATGATGGTGGAAAGGATTGCCGCCAGCCCAGTGGATCAGATGGATATCCGGATAGGTGTGCGTCTGTCCCTGGAAGCTGTAGGGCTCACCAGGATTGAGCAGCATATCGCTGATTCGGGCCACGGGGATCGCCTGGTCAGCAATCGGGTTAACGCCCGTGGACATCATTGGCGCAGGGCCTTCAATACGGGGATTGCCCACGCTGTTCATTGAGCCGTGACCAAAGGAGAAGCCTGCACCCGGCAGGCCAGGCTGGCCGAGCATGGAAGAGAGCGCAATCATCATCCAGTAAGGCTGCTCGCCGCGGTGGGCGCGCTGAACAGAGTAGGAACAGGTGATAAAACTGCGTTTGCCGATCAGTTGTTTCGCCAGTTGCTCAATGCGCAGCGCCGGGATACCGGTGATCTCACTGGCCCACTTCGGCGTCTTGGGCGTCTTGTCACTCTCGCCCAACAGATAGCTGAGCAACTGTGGATAGCCCACGCAGTGGGATTGCAGGAAAGCGGTATCAACCGCATTCAGCCGCTGAATTTCAAAGCCCAGCGCCAGCATCAGGGCCACGTCGGTGTTCGGACGGATGGGGATCCACTCTGCGTTAACAAATTCCGGACAATCGTCGCGCATCGGGCTGATGTTGATCACCGGCGTGCCTTTGGCTGCCAGCTCCAGCAGCGCAGGCTTCAGGCTGTGCTGGCCTGCGCCTCCGGACGCCACCTGGCCATTTTTCAGGGCCAGACCGCCAAAAGCGACAAAGATTTCAGCGTGTTCCACCACGTCCGGCCAGTCGGTTACCCTGCCGGTCAGCGGCATATAGGTGCCGATCACATAGGGCAGGAAGAACTGTGCAGCACCCCAGCTGTAGTTGCCCAGCTGATCGATACCGCCTCCGCCCTGCGAGTAAAAACGGCGGATCAGGGTGCGCGCATGGTTCACGCGGCCAGCCGAAGACCAGCCATAGGAACCGTTGAAGATGCCGCTGGCACCATACTTGTCCCGTACGCGACGGTTCTCTTCCGCCACCAGATCCAGTGCCGTGTCCCAGTCAACCTCAACGAAGTCTTCCCGCCCGCGCAGAGTGCGATCGCTGTTTTCACGCGACTTCAGCCAGGAGCGGCGCACCATTGGCTTACGGATACGCTTATCGGAATAGACCAGCTCCGGAATGCTGTTCAGCATTGGCGAAGGATCCTGATCGGCGAAGAAAGGTTCACAGCGCAGCAGCTTCCCCTCTTCAACCACGGCAGTGAAGGCGCCCCAATGGGCAAGATGCGGCACTTTTTTAACAGTCATATGGCGGTCCGGCAGGCGAATTTTTTATCTTTGGAGTGCCAGAATAGCCTTTTTTTGGAAAGCTGAATATCTCCTGGCCGCCCTGCCCGACAGAATGGACTGAATTATCCAGCTTTGCGACACCGCTGACATTCTGTGTGCTTGAAGTAACAGGGAATTTCCGCAACACTAAACAGCTATGTAAACGCTTACCCTGGAAGGCACTTAACCATGGCTACCATAAAGGATGTTGCCAGGCTCGCGGGCGTTTCCGTGGCAACGGTTTCCCGTGTTATTAACAACTCGCCGAAAGCGAGTGAGAACTCACGCCTGGCCGTTAACAGTGCTATGGAGCAGCTTCAGTATCATCCCAACGCCAACGCACGCGCCCTGGCGCAGCAATCTACTGAAACGATGGGGCTGGTGGTGGGTGACGTTTCCGACCCTTTCTTTGGCGCGCTGGTGAAAGCCGTGGAAGAAGTTGCCTATGAAACCTGCAACTTTTTGCTGATTGGTAACGGTTACCATAACGAGCAAAAAGAGCGTCAGGCGATTGAGCAGCTCATCCGGCATCGCTGTGGTGCGCTGGTGGTCCATGCAAAAAAATTCCCGATGTGGAACTGATCTCCCTGATGAAGCAGATCCCCGGCATGGTGCTGATAAACCGTGCGCTGCCCGGTTTTGAAAATCGCTGCATCGCTCTGGATGACCGCTACGGCTCCTGGCTGGCAACCCGGCATCTGATCCAGCAGGGGCACCAGAACATCGCCTTTATCTGCTCCACCCACCCTATTTCCGATACCGAAGACCGGTTGCAGGGCTATTACGATGCCCTGAAGGAACATAATCTGCCCTGTAACGACCGTCTGGTGGCGCTGGGCGAGCCGGATGAAGTGGGCGGCGAGCAGGCGATGACCGAGCTGCTGGGCCGGGGTAAGCCGTTTACCGCCGTGGCCTGTTATAACGATTCGATGGCGGCCGGGGCGCTGGCAGTACTGAGCGATAACGGCGTACGGGTGCCGGAAGAGATGTCACTGATTGGCTTTGATGATGTGCTGGTATCGCGTTACGTTCGCCCCCGTCTGACTACGGTGCGCTATCCGATTGTCACTATGGCGCAGCAGGCTGCGGCTCTGGCTTTAGCGCTGGCCAATAACCAGCCGCTGCCCGAGGTGACCAACATGTTCAGCCCAACGCTGGTTCGTCGTCATTCAGTAGGATCGCCTCAACAGGCCGCTGGTGTTAACAGTCAGAACCTCTGATAGTCAGGCCGATGGTTTTTACAGTCAGAGCGTCTGATGGTAAAGACGCACTGTGATATCCGGATAATCCAGAGCATCACCGCAATAGCGCCAGCCAAAGCGCTCGTAGTAGTCTGCGCAGGCTGAATAGAGATAGAGATCGGCAAAGCCGCGCAGGCGACTTTCGGCCATGACCCTCTGTTGTAGCTTTTCACTCAGCCCCCTGCCCCGATAGCTCTCATCCACATACAGCGCGGCCAGCCAGGGGAATAAATCCTGACGGCTGATCAGGTCGCAGCGCCACAGGCCTGCCGTGCCTACCGCCTTTTCACCGTCCAGCGCAACCCAGGTCAGGGGCAGGTCTGCACCGCTGAGGCTGCTGGTCATAATACTGGCAAAAAAAGGCCGGCTGTTTTCGCTGCCAAACGCCTGCCAGAGCCAGTCGGTCACCGTTTCCAGATGCGCCTGCGCCTCGCAGAGGGGAAGGATTTTCAGCTCACTCATTCCGGCATAACCCGGAGACCGGGAGCACTAACCAGCGAATGCCCGCTCGCGTGTCCTGAAAGAAGAGAACGGCTGTTCATACCAGTTTGCCCTGAAAAATTGGCACGGACTCAAACAGATAACCATCGAAGTCGGGCGCATCAGCATCGGAGAGTTCCAGCAGGGAATTTTTGACGTTTTCCAGGTGCTGCCACATCGCCTGCCAGGATCCCATCACATCACGTCGACGTAAAGCCGCCAGGATGGTCTGGTGATCGCCCAGCCACTTCAGCCGGTAACTCCGGGTTTCAATGTGGCTGCGTAGCTGCTGCCAGAGAGGACTGGTTTCATGATGACGCCAGATACTGGTGACGGTATCCAGCAGCATCTGATTCTGCGTGGCACCGGCCAGCAACAGGTGGAACATCTTGTCGTTGTCCTGACTGGCGTCATTCATCGCAATCGCTTTCTGTTCCTGTTCCAGAATACGCTTGAGATTTTCGATATCGGCTTTGGTCGCCATCTTTGCGGCAAAAGCGGCGATGTTGCTCTCCAGCAGCTGACGGGCCTGCAGCATTTCAAATGGCCCGACATCACTGCGAAAAAAGCTTCTTCCTCATCGCTGCTTTCGGAAGGAATGCGCATAACATAGACCCCGGAACTCTGCCGGATATCCACGGTGCCTTCCAGCTCCAGCATTAACAGCGCTTCCCTGACGATGGTACGGCTGACGCCCCAGGTTTCGGCAATATTACGCTCGGGCGGAAGCCGCGACCCCACGGGATAGTGTCCCTCAAGAATTTGCTGGCGCAGATGCTGTCCGATTTCCTGATACTGTTTCTTCTCTTGACCAGCCGCGCCCTTTTCCACGTGTTCACCCTTAGCTCATTGATGATAATCTCGCCGGCTGCCGCAACCGGAACAGGGCTCCGGAGAACAGCGGGCGAGTTAATCCGCTTAGTTTACCAAAGCCAGCGCCTGATCGAGCACTTTTGCTCCGTTAAGGGTGCCATAAGCCAGGGTATCAATCACCGCTATCGGGATCTGGTAGCTGTCGGTGAGCTTCCGGTTCTCCTCCAGCTTAAAGCGAACCTGTGGGCCAAGCAGCACTGCCACAACCTCCCCGGCGTTATCCTGGAGTTCATCCCGCAGGTTTTGTTCGGGAATGGCATAGATTTTAAAAGCCAGGCCGCGAGCTTCCGCCTCTTTTTCCATCCGCGTGACGACCATAGAAGTGGACATGCCTGCGGCGCAGGCCAGCACGATACGTTTCATGGTGATTCCTTATTTCATTTCATCATCAAGGTTCAGGGTTAGCTGGCGGGTATCACGGCGCTGGCGGAACCAGTGGGCCGACTTTTTCATCCGCCGCTGGCGATGGTTTTCCAGATCGATCTCAATCAGCCCGTAGCGGTTTTTAAAGGCGTTCATGGGCGAGACGTTATCGGTAAAGGCCCACAGCATGTAGCCCTGGCAATTCGCCCCTGCCTCACGCGCTTTCAGCGTCTGATAAAGATGCTCCGCAATAAATTCAATGCGGTAATCATCCTGAATTTCGCCAGCGGCATTTTTAAACTGCCCTTCGTTTTCAATGCCCATGCCGTTCTCAGCGACAAACCACGGGATATTGTCGTAGTCGTTTTTAATCCGCATCGCCATATCAAAAATGATGCGGGGCTGAATTTCCCAGCCCCGGGATTTGTTCATCCGGCGGCCTGGCAGTTCAAAGTGTTCATAGTAGTAAGCCGGATGGAACGGCGTGTCGGGGTGCCAGGCACGTGAAGGCGCTTTAACCCGATGTGGGTAATAAAGATTGATGCCCACTTCATCAACGCGATATCGGGCGATAAGATCCAGTTCCGCCTGGGTATAGTCCCAGTGAACAGCATGTTCAGCCAGCAACTGCACCAGTTCAGCGGGATACTCCCCCTTGATGGCCGGGTCGAGGAATACGCGGTTGTAGAACAGATCGTAACTCTCTGCGGCCTTCACATCGTGAGGCGCGCTGGAACGGGGATAGGTGACTTCAGGATTCAGGATAGTGCCCACCGTCCCGCTGTAGCCTTTGTCACGGAACAGTTTGACGACTTTGGCAGTAGCCAGGTTTTTGTGATGATTCCACTGCATCCATTTGCTGGTGTTTTGCTCGTAAGGCCAGCGCAGAGCATCGAGATACACACGGGTCTGCACCACTACCGGCTCGTTAAAAGCAAACCAGCGGGTGACTTTTCCGGCATAACGCTCAAAGACTTTTTCGGCATAACTCAGGAAGAGTTCAACCACTCGCTTTGAACCCCATCCGCCATATTGTTCCAGCAGGATCGCAGGCAGTTCGTAATGCTCCAGGCAGAGCATCAGCTCAATGCCCTGAGCGTGCATTTCCTCGATCAACGCGTCGTAATAGCTGGCGTACTCTTCATCCACCACGGCATTTTCATAGTCGGTCAGAAAACGCGACCAGTTGATTGAAGTGCGATAGTGAGTCAGCCCGGCCGCTTTCATCAGCGCCACGTCTTCTTTATAGCGGTTGATAAAATCCGTGGCCCCTGCCGGGCCGTAACCGTTGTGCCAGACATGACGGTCGTTCTGGTACCAGGCATCCAGGTAAGAATCCTGGCCGGGCTTTTTCCCGCTCCACCCTTCGGTCTGCCAGGCGGACGCGGCTGCGCCAAGAATAAAATCATCCGGGATGTCGATTGTTACCTTACTCATACTTTCTCCTTAGTTCTGCGCCAGTTCTGGCTGCAGGGCTTTGGCTTCGGCAGCCTCGGCACGGCGGGCAGCAATTTTTACAAACGGCAGATAGACCAGAATGGAAACCAGGATACAGACGATTTGCGTGACCACTGCCCCCATCGATCCCGCTGTTGAGAGCCAGGCATTGATAATTGGCGGCGTGGTCCAGGGCACCATCACTACGGCTTTTCCGGCAAAGCCCATCACCGTGGCGAAGTAGCCAATCGATCCGGTGATTAACGGGGTAATGATGAAGGGGATTGCCAGGATTGGGTTAAGCATGATCGGCATACCGAAAATAACCGGTTCATTGATATTGAACAGGCCGGGACCAAACGAGAGTTTGGCAATTTCCCGCATCTCTTTGCGTTTGGTTGCCAGCATGACGGCGCTGAGCAGCCCGATAGTCAGCCCGGATCCTCCAATGCTCATATAAACATCCCAGAACGGCATGGTGATGATGTTAGGCGCTTCTTTGCCCTGTTCGAAAGCGTTCATATTGACGAGGATGGCACCCAGTAGCAGAGGTTCGCGAATAGGTTTAATCATCTGGTTACCGTGAATGCCGATCACCCAGAAGAGTTGGGCAACGAACATCAGCAGCAGAATGCCCCACAGGCTTTGCACCACGGATTCCAGCGGCTCCTGCACCACTTTATAGACCGCGTCGTAAAGGTACATGCCGGTAAAGCGGTGAAAGATAAAGCCAAAAGTGGCGATGGCAGAGACGGTGATGATCGAGGGAATGAGCGCCGAAAATGAGGCGGAGACGTTTGGCGGCACGGTGTCAGGCATTTTGATCTTGAGCCGCTCCACGTTCTCCAGCCGACAATAAATTTCCACCGAGAGGATGGCAATAAACATGCCGAGGAACAGGCTCTTGGTATCAGAAAACTGTTTTGCCAGCACGTCGGTGACGAGGTGCATTTGCCCGTCTACCAGCATGGTCAGGGTGGTTGGGGTGACGGCGATAAAGCAGATAATCGCCAGCAGCCCGGGAAACAGGGTTTTGATGCCGTTGATTTTGCCAAGCTCAATGCCAATCAGAAACACCGCGCCGATATTCAGGAAGCTGAGCGTGGCGTAGTTGATGCTGGTGGTGATCGGTTTTAATTCCGCCAGGAAGCTCAGTGCCTGGAAGCTGGCGAGGCCATTTTTACCGTCCAGCACCATGTTAGAGATTAGAACGGAGAAGGCGCCAACGATGATCACCGGCATCAGGGTGATAAAGGAAGCTTTGATCGCCATGATGTAGCGGTAGCTGTTGAATTTGGTAGCAAAGCTGCCCAAAGAGTCGATGAGCCGATCCTGTAGAGACATGCGTAATACCCTCAGAAGTAAGTGGTCAGGCATCCCGGTGTTTTAGCTGCCCTGATGAAATTCTGTTCTCGTGGCATACCAAAAGTAGCGAAACCCACTTTATTTTCTGTGATAAATCTCACAGAAGTGCACATTGGCATTCCGATAGGATGTTTATACGGTTATTGGCATACCAATATTGGAGGCGGCGATGGATTTTGAGCAAACCATGATGGAGTTACTGATTAACGCAGGTGAAGCGCGTTCCCACGCGATGAGTGCTATTCAGTTTGCGCGGCAGAAGAAGTGGCAGGAGGCTGATGAGGCATTAGCGGCCTCGCTGGAGGCATCAAAAGGAGCGCATCATATTCAGACCCAGTTGATCGGTGCCGATGAAGGGTGTGGCAAGGTGCCGGTGACGTTGATTCTGGTGCATGCGCAGGATCATTTGATGAATGCGATGTTGTGCCGCGATTTGGCCGAAGAGATCGTGTTATTGCGAAAGGAGATGTTTGGCTGACGGGGGATCAAAACCGGGTGCGGTGGTCAGGCGTCATCATAGAGCACGCACCTGACTTAGAGTCAAAACCGGGTGCGGTGGTCAGGCGCCACCATAGAGCACGCACTGACTTAGAGTCAAAACCGGGTGCGGTGGTCAGGCGCCACCAGGGGGAACGTTATCCGGGACGCCGTGAACCCGTCCCTGGGGGCTTGGATGCAGCGTCCATGCTGCATACACCCGGCTAACGTTCCCCCTGGCACCACCCACAAACTTCAGTGATGCTGGCAGATCTGGTGGATGCACAGGTCAAAATTCAGGATAAACAATGAGCGCAGTTTGGACTTTCCTGAAGATTAAACCGCTGTTTCCTGATCAGACGCCCGACCAGTCAGGCAACCTCCAACAGATATCACCGCAGCTTTGGGGAAGGGAGAGTGGGTTGATAAGCAAAGCGTCCCGGCACACGGACGTGCCGGGCCGAGCCGTCATGGATGACGCTTTTTGCGTCTTTGTGTTCAACCCACTCTCCCTGCCCGGACACCAAGCCATTCAGGCGACGTGCCTTTTCAGACAGCACATTACCCTCCCCGACCAGACCAGACATCAAGCCATTCAGGCAACGTGCCTTTTCAGCCAGCACATTACCCTCACTGACCAGACGCCCGACCATTCAGGCAACCTCCAACAGATATCACCACAGCTTTGGGGAAGGGAGAGTGGGTTGATAAGCAAAGCGTCCCGGCACATGGACGTGCCGGGCCGAGCCGTCATGGATGACGCTTTTTGCGTCTTTGTGTTCAACCCACTCTCCCTGCCCGGACATCAAGCCATTCAGGCAACGTGCTTTTTTCAGCCAGCACATTACCCCCTGACCAGACATCAAACCATTCAGCAACGCTTAAAGTTCCAGCGCAAGAAGCTCCTGAATAGTCTGTGGGCGACGGATCTCGCGCGGCTGACCGTTCTCAAATAACACTTCTGGCAATAACGGACGACTATTGTAGTTTGAAGACATTGAGGCACCGTATGCACCGGTATCATGGAAGACCAGATAATCCCCCACCTTCACCGCAGGCAGAGCACGGGTCTCTACTTTTCCACCTTCTAACTGCGTAAACACATCGCCTGACTCACACAATGGCCCCGCCACCACACTTTCAATACTGTGTTGCTCATCCAGCTCACGGCCATCACCGGCGATCGCTGAAATATGATGGTAGCTGCCGTACATGGCGGGACGCATCAAATCATTAAAGCCTGCATCTACCAGCACGAAGTGACGGCTGCCCATCGCCTTAACCGCACGCACTTTGGAAACCAACACGCCAGATTCCG
This sequence comes from Erwinia sp. E_sp_B01_1, assembly GCF_036865545.1. NCBI lineage: Bacteria > Pseudomonadati > Pseudomonadota > Gammaproteobacteria > Enterobacterales > Erwiniaceae > Erwinia > Erwinia sp. E_sp_B01_1. Next base: position 3,926,066 of record NZ_CP142208.1, read on the forward strand.
CTACCAGAAAACGTCCCGGCTCGATCTCTAATTTAACATCGTGCCCCAGATGCCTGGCAACACGCTGACGGGCTGCATCCCAAAGACCAAAATAATGTTCGGTATTAATGGCTTCTTCACCAAAATGGTAGGGAATTGATAACCCTCCCCCTGCCGAGATGGCTTCCAGATCCTGACCGAAACTGATCACCTGATTCACCATTGCATCACACACCTGCTCAAGATGACCATAATCCACGCCAGAACCGATATGCATATGGATACCCACCAGCTTAAGCTGATGACGCTGAATAGCTTCCAGCGCCAGGGATAAATCGGTATACCAGATGCCGTGCTTACTGTTCTCGCCACCGGTATTGGTCTTCTGGCTGTGACCATGACCAAAACCAGGATTCACACGCAGCCACACCGGGTGCCCTTCAGACACCTCGCCCAGCTGATCCAGCATATCAACAGAACCCGCGTTAACCGGGATCTTCAGCTCTGCCAGACGCGCCAGCGTGGGTTCATCAATCACATCGGCGGTGAACACGATCTCATCGCCACCCGGCTTAAACCCGGCTACCAGCGCACGTTCGATCTCGCCCAGCGAAACCGAATCAACCTTCACGCCAGCGGCATGCATCAGACGCAAAATATGGATATTTGAACAAGCTTTCTGCGCGAAGCGCACCACATCAAACTGCTGCAACTGCGCAATTCGCTCAGCGATAACCGTCGCATCATAAGCCCAGACCGGGCCGCCGTAATGCTGCGCCAGTGGCAGAAGATTATCGCGGGTTAATGCAGTATCCGTGTCGGTCAGTAAACGTGGCATCAGGGTTCTCCAGAAATTAATAAGCCCATTACGCCACAGAGCGAAACGAATGAAAAATATCTGTTTTAACCAGGTCTATTCATCCATGATATGGCTTAAAGGGTTCGTTCGGATAAAAAGTATGGCTGGCATTACGCTGCGACACATTGAAATCTTCCACGCTGTGGTCACCGCCGGTAACCTTACCGAAGCCGCCGCTATGCTGCATACTTCGCAGCCCACGGTCAGCCGCGAACTGGCCCGCTTTGAACAACTGGCGGGCCTGAGATTATTCGATCGGGTACGCGGGCGATTGCACCCCACCGTGCAGGGCTTGCGACTGTTTGAAGAGGTGCAGCGTTCCTGGTACGGACTGGACAGAATTATCAATGCGGCGGAAGGGCTGAGGCAGTTTCGCCAGGGTGAATTGTCCATCGCCTGTCTGCCGGTATTTTCTCAGTCGCTGCTGCCGCTGTTTTGCCAGCCCTTTCTGCAACGCTATCCGGATGTGAGCCTGAATATCATTCCTCAGGAATCCCCCTTGCTGGAAGAATGGCTCTCTGCTCAGCGCTACGATTTAGGTCTGACGGAAACCCGACAGACGCCAGCCGGAACAGAACGCACCGAGCTGTTTACCGGTAATGAAGTTTGCGTCCTTCCCGAACATCATCCGCTGGCAGACCGTGAATGCCTGACGCCGGAAGATTTTGCGGGCCAGAACTACATCAGCCTGTCCCGCACCGACAGCTATCGCCAGCTTCTGGATAACCTGTTTCATGAAAAAGGCGTGCAACGGAGGATGGTGCTGGAGACGCACAGCGCCGCTTCGGTCTGTTCGATGGTCAGAGCCGGTGTTGGCGTGTCGATAGTGAATCCGCTGACGGCGCTGGATTATGCCGGCAGCGGTGTGGTGATTAAAAGGTTCAGCATTGAAGTGCCTTTTACCGTCAGCCTGGTCAGGCCACGGCACCGTCCCTCTTCCGCGCTGGTTGAGGCCTTCTGTGCGCATTTGCTTGAGCACATCAGCCTGGTCAACCAGCGTCTTACAGCGGCGCTGGCTTAAGCGTTGACAGGGTGCGCCTGCCCACGGGAGGTCCGGAACGTGATCAGGCAAAGCACCAGTCCGCCTGCCGCCAGCACGGCAGCAACAACCGGCACGGCTGTCAAACCATAACCGCTGCCGATCACTGCCCCGCCCGCCCAGGCACCAAAAGCATTGCCCACGTTAAACGCAGAGATATTGAGGGTCGAAACCAGATTTGGCGCTTCTTTACCATGCCGTACCACATTGATCTGCAAACCCGGCACGGTGGCAAAAGTCGCCATTGCCCACAGAAACAGTGTCAGCTCAGCCAGCCACAACGCATGGCTGGTCCAGCTGAACAGCAACGAGAACACCGCAATCAGCGAGAAACTCAGGATCAGACTCAGCGACAGCTTTCTGTCCGCCAGCTTCCCACCCAGAATATTCCCCACCGTCAGACCTCCGCCAATCAGGAACAGCGTCCAGCTCACCCCTTTATCGCTGATACCGGTGACTTGCAGCAGCAGCGGCGCGATATAACTGAACAGCGCAAACATGGCAGCAGCAAAAAACACCGTCATCAACAGTGACAGCCAGAGTTTGCCATTCGCCAGAGCACCAATCTCGCTGGCAAGGTCAACCGGCTTCTCATCCCGGTTGGTTGGCAGACTGACAATCAGCGCAATAAACGCCAGCACGCCAATCACTGAAACGCCCCAGAAGGTGGCGCGCCAGCCATATAACTGACCAAACCAGGTGCCTAAGGGAACACCAAGCACATTCGCCAGCGTCAGGCCGGTAAACATCAGCGCAACCGCTGAAGCCTGCTTGCCCGGCGCGACCAGGCTGGCAGCCACCACGGCCCCAATGCCGAAGAAAGCACCGTGACACAAAGCGGTAATCACACGAGCGGCCATCAGCAGGTTATAGCTGTATGCCAGCGCACAAAGAATGTTACCTATGATGAAAATCACCATCAGCAACATCAGCGTACGTTTGCGCGGCAGTTTCGCTGTCAGCAGAGCCATAATGGGCGCACCAATAGCCACACCCAGTGCATAGCCGCTGATCAACCATCCCGCGGAAGGCAGGGTCACATGAAGATCCCCAGCCACTTCAGGCAGTAAGCCCATAATGACAAATTCCGTGGTGCCAATGGCAAAGGCACTTAACGCCAGCGCCAGCAAGGAAACAGGCATGTCACACTCTCCAGTAAAATTGTATAAGGCTTAAAGCCGGCATTGTCAGGCAGGATAAAAATTTGATCCAGGTCACAGTGATAATTAAAGCACAGCACTCTACCTGCTCCTACCTCGGGATTGGCAAAGGTCTTTTGCAGGAGAATCAATAATCAGCGCATTGCGGTCGAAATCGTCTTCACTACCCTCCGGACGAGTGGGTAAATAAAAGCCGCTCAAATGCCACTTTTACGAAATCTTTATCGACTATGGGTTGCTTCAAAGGCGGGTTGCATAATACTTTCTGAACAATCACCGGTGCGAAAGGTCTTAACAGTTCAGGTTCTTAACCGGGTTAATTCTGTTCTGTAAGAAAAAAACAGACTTTGGACTAAGAATTAATGGTTAAAGTTATGCGATGACAGGCCGATACCTCAACGGGATTTAACGGGCTTTTTGCTGTGCTTGATCGATTCACTACCGGAGAGAGAAGATGCGACTTGCTTGTTGCCTGCTGGCGTTACTGATTAGCGGCTGCTCTGTAGGAAAATATGAGTACAGCAGAGAAGCTGAGAAAAGAGTGGATATGACCGTCACCGGTATCCCGACCGTGCTGGGCGTCGGCACACTCGGCACCACCATTCCACTGACGTCTGAGTACAGCCTGACCGCAGCGCACGTAGCCAAATTCTCGTTATATCGCGTTAAGGCTTACCACCCGGAGTGCGATCTTGCCGTGGTCTATCATAAAAACAGTGATTTCACGCCACCGCAGTTCCGCAATGGCCATATCGGCGACAAAATTAATCTCTACGGCTACAGTTTTATCTCCGCGATGCCCGTGGCCTCCAGCGGCACCAACCTGGTTAACACCGGTCTGAAAAATGACTGGAATAAGGTGAGTTGTGTGGTTGTGGCATCCGATGCGGGCGTGGTGAAAGGTATGTCTGGCGGTGCCGTCTATAACACTTCAGACGACTCGATTGGTGGCGTGATTGTGGGCTACTCCAGCCGCATCAACGATCTGAAAACGGGCAAGTTGCTTTATAAAGATGTCTCTTTATATGTGCCTTATGCCCGGTTCAAAGATTGGCTTGATACGGCTATAAAATCCTGATCTCCACGCCTGCAACAGGGAGCCAGTAGCTGTACTGGCCGACATAATGCCCACGGCTATAAGCGTGCTCGTGACTCATCAGACCAGGGCTTATCATGCTCAAGCGTGCTCATTACTCATCAAGCATAAAAGCTACCGCTGCAGAAGCGTGGATTGACGTGGTGTTAAACACCGGTACAGAGCAATCCTCAGCCTTAAGCAGCAGACCAATCTCAGTACAGCCAAAAATGATGCCCTGCGCGCCCTGGGCAACCAGCCCGGCAATGACTTGTTGATAGTAACGTTTTGCTGTCGCAGTGAATTCGCCCCGGCAAAGCTCTTCAAAAATAATGCGGTTCACTTCCGCTCTTTCAGCGGCTTCCGGCACCAGCGTTTCAATGCCATATTCGCTGCTCAGCCTGCCACGATAAAAATCCTGCTCCATGATATAGCGCGTGCCCAGCAAGGCTACGCGAGTCATACCGGCCTGCTGAATAGCTTCCGCCGTGATGTCAGCAATATGCAAAAATGGCAGCCCGCTTTGCTGGATAATGGGATCCGCGACTTTGTGCATGGTATTGGTACACAGCACTATGCCTTCTGCCCCGGCTTTTTTCAGCGCCAGGGCCGCATCTGCCAGCATCTGCCCGGCCTTATCCCAGTCGCCGCTTGCCTGACAGGCTTCAATCTCATGAAAGTCCACGCTGTACAGCACCAGCTTCGCCGAGTGCAGCCCGCCGAGCTGCTGTTTGATCCCTTCATTGATCAGACGATAGTAAGGCACGGTGGATTCCCAACTCATGCCGCCAATCAGTCCCAGTGTTTTCATTATTCTGCCCTTTTACGCGTAAAATAGATTCCCTCCACTATTCCGTATTCCACGGCAGGGATCAATTCACCGCTCAGAACACGAGATTGCGCCCACAAAAAAGGGGCGAATCACTTCGCCCCTCTGTTGCACAACCTTACCGGTATTATTTGCCGGTTGGACGCAGTGCCGGGAACAGGATCACATCGCGGATAGTGTGGCTGTTGGTAAACAGCATCACCATACGGTCAATCCCGATGCCCAGACCCGCTGTCGGCGGCAGGCCATGCTCCAGGGCGGTAACGTAGTCTTCGTCATAGAACATCGCTTCGTCATCGCCCGCATCTTTGGCGTTAACCTGCTGCAGGAAACGCTCAGCCTGATCCTGCGCATCGTTCAGCTCCGAGAAGCCGTTACCGATTTCACGACCACCGATAAAGAATTCGAAGCGGTCAGTGATTTCAGGGTTGTGGTCATTACGACGCGCCAGCGGAGAGACTTCAGCCGGATATTCAGTGATGAAAGTAGGCTGAATCAGATGGCTTTCTGCCGTCTCTTCAAAGATTTCGGTCACGATGCGGCCCAGGCCCCAGCTCTTCTCAATTTTGATGCCCAGCGACTGCGCGACAGTAGAGGCTTTATCAAAATCATCCAGATCGGCGAGGTTGGTTTCAGGGCGGTATTTCAGGATCGCTTCTTTCATGGTCAGCTTTTCAAAAGGCTTACCAAAATCGAATTCCTGATCGCCGTAAGGCACCACGGTGTTGCCCAGAATGTCCTGTGCCAGGGTACGGAACAGGCTTTCGGTCAGCTCAATCAGATCTTTGTAATCCGCATACGCCATATAGAGTTCCATCATGGTGAACTCTGGATTATGACGCGGTGAAATCCCTTCGTTACGGAAGTTACGGTTGATCTCGAACACGCGATCAAAGCCGCCAACCACCAGACGCTTCAGATAGAGTTCCGGCGCGATGCGCAGGTACATATCGATATCCAGCGCATTGTGATGGGTGATAAACGGACGGGCAGAAGCGCCGCCGGGGATCACCTGCATCATTGGCGTTTCCACTTCCATGAAGTTGCGGTTAACCATGAAGTTACGCACGCCAGCCATGATCTGCGAACGGATCTGGAAGGTTTTACGGGATTCTTCGTTGGCGATCAGATCCAGATAACGCTGACGGTAGCGGGTTTCCTGATCGGCCAGGCCGTGGAACTTGTCCGGCAGCGGGCGCAGGGCTTTGGTCAGCAGACGCAGTTCGCTACAGTGGATCGAAAGTTCACCGGTCTGCGTTTTGAACAGCTTGCCGCGGGCACCGAGAATATCGCCCAGATCCCACTTTTTGAACTGCTCGTTGTAGATGCCTTCCGCCAGATCGTCGCGGGAGACATAAAGCTGAATACGGCCACCCACATCCTGCAGCGTCACGAAAGAGGCTTTACCCATGATGCGGCGGGTCATCATACGACCGGCCACGCTCACTTCGATCCCCAGATCGATCAGCTCTTCTTTCGATTTTTCATCGTACTCAGCGTGTAGCTGGTCTGAAAGGCTGTCGCGGCGGAAATCATTAGGGAATGCCACGCCATTTTCACGCAGCACGCTGAGCTTTTCGCGACGTGCTTTCAGTTCGTTATTCAGCTCAAGTGCGGTATCAGCGCCCTGCGGTTGTTGTTCAGACATGTCAGTTCCTTATAGCCCTGCTTTCAAGCTTGCTTCAATAAATCGGTCCAGATCGCCATCCAGCACCGCCTGGGTATTACGGGTCTCAACGCCGGTACGCAAATCTTTGATACGTGAGTCATCCAGCACGTATGAACGGATCTGGCTGCCCCAGCCGATGTCAGACTTGTTGTCTTCCAGCGACTGTTTCTCAGCATTTTTCTTCTGCATTTCCAGCTCGTACAGCTTCGCCTTCATCTGCTTCATCGCCTGGTCTTTGTTCTTGTGCTGAGAACGGTCATTCTGACACTGGGTCACGGTATTGGTCGGGAGGTGAGTAATACGCACCGCCGACTCAGTCCGGTTAACGTGCTGACCACCCGCGCCAGAGGCCCGGTAAACGTCAATACGCAGGTCGGCCGGGTTGATTTCGATATCAATATCGTCGTCGACTTCCGGATAGACAAATGCGGAACTGAAGGAGGTATGACGGCGGCCACCGGAGTCAAACGGGCTTTTACGAACCAGGCGATGAACGCCGGTTTCGGTACGCAGCCAGCCAAAGGCATAATCACCCATGATGCGCAGCGTGGCCGATTTGGTGCCCGCTACTTCACCTTCAGATTCTTCAATGATTTCGGTTTTGAAGCCTTTAGCTTCGGCCCAGCGCAGATACATGCGGACCAGCATTCCCGCCCAGTCCTGAGCCTCGGTGCCGCCAGAACCTGCCTGGATATCGATGTAGCAGTCTGCACTGTCATACTCACCAGAGAACATCCGGCGGAACTCTAGCTCGCCGAGCTTTTTATCCAGCACGTCGAGTTCGGCAATGGCTTCGTTGAAGGTATCTTCGTCGTCAGCTTCTACAGCCAGCTCCAGCAGACCCGCGACATCTTCCAGCCCCTGCTCCATCTGATCCAGGGTTTCAACGATCGCTTCCAGCGAGGAGCGCTCTTTGCCCAGCGCCTGTGCGCGCTCGGGTTCGTTCCAGACGTCAGGCTGCTCCAGCTCGGCGTTAACTTCTTCTAAACGTTCTTTCTTGGCATCGTAGTCAAAGATACCCCCTGAGAACGCCACTGCGCTCAGAGAGATCCTGAATTCGGTTCTTTACCGGATTAATTTCAAACATGATTTTAGAATCTTTTAGGGACATGAATGTAACGGACAAGTTTAACTGAAATTGGCTGCGGATTGTAGCGTTGAAGCGGGGGCATTTTGCGCCGGGAAGCAATAGCTGCCCCGGCACAGATAACCCGGTGTCTGCCAGAGTGGGAAGTTAATCCACTTCAGGCAGACCGCCAGTTATCAGAGGGGCCAGAGATGATCGATAATCAGCTGAACGTTACGGTTGCCGCGAAACTCATTGATATCCAGTTTATAGGCCAGCTCAACCTGCCTGACGCTCGGGTCTGGCCACAGTTTGGTGTCGATGTTGAAGGCAATGCCGTCCAGTAACGGGCCGCCGCCAAGGGGTTCGACCATCACTTTCAGATGACGCTCGCCGACCAGCCGCTGCTGGATAAGCTTGAATTTGCCGTCAAACTGCGGCTCCGGGAAGGCCTGGCCCCAGGGTCCGGCTTCACGCAGCAGCTCTGCCGTCGGCAGCGTCAATTCCTGCGCCATCAGCTCGCCATCGGACCAGACCACGCCCTGAAGCGCTTCTGCATCCAGCCACTCTCCCACCAGATCGCCAAAGTGCTGACGAAACTCGTCAAACTTCTCTTCCTGCAGCGACAGCCCGGCTGCCATCGCGTGACCGCCAAACTTGATGATCAAACCGGGATGCAGCGTATCCAGCCTTTCCAGCGCATCACGCATGTGCAACCCGGCGATGGAGCGGCCTGAGCCCTTCAGCGTGCCATCACCGGCAGGAGCAAAGGCGATAACCGGGCGGTGAAAACGCTCTTTCAGCCGCGAGGCCAGAATACCCACCACGCCCTGGTGCCACTCTGGGTGATACATCGCAATCCCCAGCGGCAGGGCTTCACTGCTGCGCTCCAGCGCATCACAGAGTGCCAGCGCCTCGGTCTGCATTCCCTGTTCAATTTCTTTACGCGTCTGGTTCAGCGCGTCTAATTCGCTGGCCAGCATTCTGGCCTGGGCAATATCTTCACTCAGCAACAGCGCCACGCCAACTGACATGTCATCCAGCCTGCCAGCCGCATTAAGCCTGGGGCCGAGCGCAAACCCTAAATCGCTGGCCGCCAGTTGCCGGGCATCGCGATTGGCAATTTCCAGCAGCGCTTTGATGCCTGCCCGGCACTTACCGGCGCGGATACGACTCAGCCCCTGCCAGACCAGAATGCGGTTATTAGCATCCAGCGGCACCACGTCTGCCACCGTGCCCAGCGCCACCAGATCCAGCAGTTCCGCCAGGTTTGGCAGCACTTCAACACCGCTGTCCCGCAGGCGGGCGCGCAGTGCGAGCATCAGGTAAAACGCCACGCCCACTCCCGCCAGAGAACGGGAAGGGAATGCACAATCCTCAAGATTGGGGTTAACGATGGCTTCAGCATCCGGCAGCGTTTCGCCAGGAAGGTGGTGATCGGTAATCACCACCCCGATGCCTTTTTCGTGCGCCAGCGCCACACCCGCGTGCGAGGAAATACCATTATCCACGGTGACAATAAGCTGAGCACCGCGCGCCGCGGCCTGCTCTACCACTTCCGGACTCAGGCCATAGCCATCATCGAAACGGTTGGGTACCAGGTATTTGATATTGCGGCCGCCCATGCTGCGTAGCGCCAGCACGGTCAGGGCAGTGCTGGTTGCGCCATCGGCATCAAAGTCGCCAACAATCATGATGCAGAGGTTGTCGGCCAGCGCTTTTTGCAGGATCTCAGCCGCCAGCGCTATACCGGAAAGCGACTGGAAGGAGTGCAGATTTTTTGCCCCCCGCTCCAGTTCATCGGCCTGACGAACCCCCCGATGCAGATACAGACGGCGTAATAAAGGATGAAGCGTTGCGGGGAGTTCATCCCCCTCCACCACCTGGCGACGGCGGAGTTCTGTCGGGTTGTTTACCACACTCAGCCGCCTGCTTTCTGACTATCAAGTAACTGTTTCATCTCTTTCGGCCCCTGATAGCCCGGGATCATCATGCCGTTCTGCAGCAGAATTGCTGGCGTGCCCTGGATGCCGTACAGGATCCCCAGTTTGTAGTGCTGGGAGAGATCGATTTTGCAGTCAATCGGGGAAATATCGCCGCCGTTCATCGCAGTAGTGAAGGCTTTTTTCGGATCGGCGGCACACCAGACAGATTCCATGTTTTTCGCTACCTGGCCATTCATCCCTTCCCTTGGGAAAGCGAGGTAACGCACGGTGATGCCTAATGCATTGTAGTCAGCCATCTCTGAGTGCAGCTTGCGGCAATAGCCACAGGTGATATCGGTGAATACCGTGATCACATGCTGCTCTTTCGGCGCTTTATACACGATCATCTCTTTGCTGAGCGCCTCGACCTTTTTCTCCAACAGCTTGTTGGTGACGTTCACCGGCTGGCCACCGCTGACATCATACAGCGGCCCCTGAATAAACTGTTTGCCGTCTTCCGTCACGTAGAGCACACCGCTCTCAGTCAGCACGGTTTTCATGCCGGGCAGCGGCGAGGGCTGAATTTCAGTCTGCTGCAAACCTAATTTTTTCAGCGATTGCTGAATAGCCGCATCGTCAGCGTGAGCCAGGCCGGCGATTGTCGTCATCAGCAAGGAAAATAACAGGTAATGCTTTTTCATCGATTTGTCCTTAAAAGCCTCATTCGCGGGCCGTTTGTCGCAATCCGTCACGTCAGGCGCGGGGATGATGCTGTTGATGTAACTGCCGCAGCCGCTCGGTGGCGACATGCGTATAAATTTGCGTGGTCGAAAGATCGCTGTGCCCTAAAAGCATTTGTACTACCCGCAAATCTGCACCGTGATTCAGCAGATGGGTGGCAAAAGCGTGGCGCAGAACGTGAGGTGAAAGCTTCTCGCTGTCGATCCCTGCCAGTGTGGCGTAATGTTTGATCCGATGCCAGAAAGTTTGCCGGGTCATCTGCCTGGCCCGGCTGCTGGGAAACAGCACATCCAGCGTCTGGCCGTTGAGCAGCCAGGGACGGCCATACTCCAGATACTGCTCCAGCCAGTGAACGGCCTCTTCGCCAAGCGGCACCAGGCGCTCTTTGTCCCCTTTACCAATTACCCGCACCACGCCCTGCCGCAGACTGACATTATTCAACGTCAGGGTAACCAGTTCGGTGACGCGCAGCCCGGTGGCATACAGCAGTTCCAGCATCGCTTTATCACGCAGTTCAATGGGCTGTTCGACACTGGGTGCCTGCAGCAGGCGATCAATCTGCGCTTCGCTGAGATCTTTGGGCAGCCGCTGGGGCAATTTGGGCGAGGCCAGTAAAGCGCTGGGATCGTCGTCGCGCAGTTTTTCGCGGTAGAGATACTGGAAAAGCCGGCGCATCGCGCTTAACAGGCGGGCCGAACTGGTGGCTTTATAGCCGCCCTCCACTCTCTCTGCCAGAAAGCCCTGCAGATCGACAGCATCCACCTTAAGCAAATTTGACGCATTGTGCTTCAGCCATTCAGCCAACGACATCAGATCGAGGCGATAGGAGGCCACCGTATTTTCAGCCAGATTGCGCTCTATCCACAAGGCATCAAGAAATTGATCGATCAGATCGCTGTCCTGCACGTCTTCCCCTTTCACTGACTAAGGTCGGCCTACTACGCCGCTGAGGCTCAATTCTGATATAATCCGCGCCATTGCACCAGGTCAATTGAGTTATCGGATATGAATATCGGTCTTTTTTATGGTTCCAGTACCTGCTACACCGAAATGGCAGCAGAGAAGATCCGCGATTTCATCGGCGAGGATCTCGTCACCCTGCACAATCTGAAAGACGATGCGCCGCAGTTGATGGAGCAGTATGACATGCTGATCCTCGGCATCCCAACCTGGGATTTCGGCGAACTCCAGGAGGACTGGGAGGCGATCTGGACCGAGCTGCCTGCGCTGAATTTACAGGGTAAAGTGGTGGCACTTTACGGCATGGGTGACCAGGGCGAATACAGTGAATGGTTCCTGGATGCGCTGGGAATGCTGCACGATGTGCTGACCCCGTCAGGCGTTAAATTTGTCGGCTACTGGCCTAATGAAGGCTATGAGTTCACCAGCAAAAAACCGCTGACCGCAGACGGTACGCAGTTTGTCGGGCTGGCGCTGGATGATATCAATCAGTTTGAAGCTACCGACGATCGCATTGCTCAGTGGTGCGAACAGATCCTCACGGAGATGGCCGATACGCTGTAAATGCTGTCAGCCTGGCATCAAAAGTTGCTGGCGCAGTTGGCGCCACTCTTCTTCATCCATGCTGTCACGCAGTAGCCAGAGTTTCTCTTTCTCACCCGCTGGAGTGCGCAGCGCCAGTAAAATGGCCTGGCGTGTCATCCAGGGGCGGCCACAAATCTGCCATCGCTTCTGCCGCCAGTGCACCTGCCTGTTTTCCAGCAGTGAGATATCACCTTCGCGACTGCGAATACGACGCTGGCTGCGCACGCATTCAAACACCACCAGCGTTAACAACATCACCCATACCACCGTGAAGCTGGCAGGCCAGGGAGCCAGTAACAGCGCAAGGACCACCACGCCGTGCAGCACTAAAGAGAGCCACTGCGCACGCCATGAGATCCGCAGATCAGAGTGCCACAGGGCCACGTTGCTGATTTCGCTGTTGGATGAGATGCACAATACGCTTCAGTTCAGCATCATCCGGCTCACCGTGATTCATCAGCCAGTTAAAGAGGTCAGGATCGGGGCTTTCCAGCAGACGCACAAACTGCTGCTTGTCGTGGTCGTTCAGCGAATCGTACTCAAATTTAAAGAACGGCATGATGGCGATATCCAGTTCAAGCATACCCCGGCGGCACGCCCAGTGAACCCGGGCTTTATTAGTAATATCCATGTTATCCATCGTCAGTCAGTCAAACAGGGGGCCAGTGTAGCGCTTTTTTAACCTGATGTTGATGGCGTAGTTGTCAGGTTGCGTATAGCTTCTGAAAGCAGGCGCAAACGTTGCAGGGTTATCACGCGATTTGTGCCTCCTTTTCAGGAAACAGGTTGCAAAGCCAGTGGGCTCTTTTAACATGAAAGGCATAGCTTCCCTATTCAGGATGGAATCATGCCGACACTCTCTTTCCCACCCCGTCATCCCACGGCCTCTTCTCGCCTGCCGCTCACGCTGATCTCGCTGGAAGAGTGGGCGCTGGTGACGGTTACCGGCGCCGACCGCGTCAGCTACCTGCAGGGTCAGGTGACGCTGGATATCGCCGCGCTGGGAACCAACAGCCATCTGCCTGCTGCACATTGTGATGCCAAAGGTAAAATGTGGAGTAATCTGCGTCTGTTTCACCGTGGGGAAGGACTCGCCTATCTGGAGCGTCGCAGCCTGCGGGATAACCAGATTACCGAACTGAAAAAATATGCGGTGTTCGCTAAAGTGACCATTCAGGCTGACGATCAGGCCGTGCTGCTGGGCGTTGCGGGTTTTCAGGCCCGCTCAGCGTTGAGCAATTTCTTTGAGCAGTTACCCGATGCAGAAAATCCGGTAGTGCAGCAGGATGACACCACGCTACTGTGGTTTGCTTCTCCCGCTGAACGCTTTCTGCTGGTCACCAGCGAAGAGAAGGCTCAGGCTTTGCGACAGGGGCTGGAAGGCGAAGCGCAGCTGAATGACAGCGCCCAGTGGCTGGCACTGAATATTGAAGCGGGATTCCCGGTTATTGATAGCGTGACCAGCGCACAGTTTATCCCTCAGGCAACCAACCTTCAGGCGCTGGACGCCATCAGCTTTAAAAAAGGCTGTTATACCGGTCAGGAGATGGTGGCCCGAGCCAAATTCCGGGGTGCTAACAAGCGCGCACTTTACTGGCTGGCAGGCACCGCTGGTCATCTCCCTGCTGCGAATGATTCGCTGGAAATGAAGCTGGGTGAGAACTGGCGGCGGACTGGCACCATCCTTTCTGCCTGCCAGTTAGATAATGGTGAAGTGTGGGTTCAGGCGGTGTTGAACAACGATTTGGAGCCGGAAACTGAACTCCGCGTTCAGGGTGATGATGGCGGCAAACTGGCTATTCAGCCGTTGCCCTATTCGCTGACTGAGTAAAAATTCAAGGGGCCGGATGGCCCCTTTTTTACTTCACGTAGAGGTAAATTGCCAGGAAGTGACAAACGCTGCCGCCCAGTACAAAGCCATGCCAGATGGCGTGATTGTAGGGAATGCGTTTTGAGACATAAAAGATTACCCCCAGCGAATAGATGATCCCGCCCGCTGCCAGCAGCCAGATCCCGCCCGGAGAGAGCTTCAACGCCAGCTGATAAACCACAATCAGCGAAAGCCAGCCCATCAGCAAATAGGTAATCACCGACAGGGCTTCAAAACGGTGCACAAAAGCCAGCTTAAACAACACGCCCAACAGCGCCAGGCTCCAGATCACTGCCATCAGCCCATGCGCCAGCGGCGACTTCAGTCCAACCAGCAGAAACGGCGTGTAGGTGCCGGCAATCAGAATATAGATCGCACAGTGATCCAATTTTTGCAGCCAGAGCTTGGCAGCAGGATGAGGAATAGCATGATAGAGAGTGGAAGCCAGAAACAGCAGGATCATACTGCCGCCGTACAGGCTGTAACTGGTAATAGCGATGGCGCTGGCCTGGCTGGCTGCGGCCTGAGTCAGCATCAGCACCAGACCCACAATGCCGAAAATAAAACCAATACCGTGGCTGATGCTGTTAGCCACTTCTTCCGCCAGCGAATAGCCGGCCGTAACAGTTTTCATGGTCATAAATGGGGGAGACTCCCTGCCCTGCACGGGCTTGTATTCTTGCTTAACCGGGCTATTAAAATGACAACAGCAAACAGATTATTGTCGCTTCGACCAAATAGTGAACATTACCAGCCTAACTGAGAATAATTTCAGAGTACACATGTAAGCTTAAAATAATCTGTGAAGGGGTGTAACACTGACTTTAAGGCGGGATTTGCCGGGCCGTTTCCCTTACACTGGTTGCCAAATTTTTTCTTCATGGAAGTGTCGAGGCCGCCATGTCCGGGAATGTATCCGTATTAGATTTCGGTGAAATGACAGACGTTATTCAGTTTCTGATGGAGCTGGATAAACTGAAAAGTGTTGAACGCCGCACCAGACTTATTGGCAATGCGCGCCATGAGAATTCGGCAGAGCATAGCTGGCAGCTCGCCGTAGCCGCCATGAGCCTGGCACCCTATTCCGGTATGCAGTTAAATGTGCAGCGCGTGGTGCAGATGGCTTTATTGCATGACGTGGTGGAAATTGATGCCGGTGATGTCATGGTTTATGACCTCGCCGCACGCGAGTCGATTCAGGCGCAGGAAGTGGCCGCTGCCGACCGTATTTTTGCCCTGCTTCCCGCCGCGTTATGCGATAAATTCCGCGCGTTGTGGGATGAATATGAAGCCGGTGAAACGCCCGAAGCCCGCTTCGCCAATATGCTCGATCGCGCTCTGCCTATTATTCAGAACCTGCACAACCAGGGACAAAGCTGGAAAGAGAATCAGATCCGCCTTGAACAGGTTGTCAGCCGCAACGCGCTTATTGCCCGGGAGTGGCCAGCGCTGTGGAATCACCTTAAACAGCATCTGGACCGGGCGCATCAACAAGGCTGGCTGCTGTAATGTTTACCCATCACAACCTCGCCACCCTCAACAGTCTGGAATTACAGGTTTATAATTACGCCATTAAAAATCGCGATAAGGTGATGTATATGACCATTCGCGAACTCTCGGATGCGGCGCAGGTTTCCACCACCACCGTGCTGCGTTTTTGCCGCAAAATGCACTGTGAAGGCTATTCAGAATTTCGCATCCGTTTCAAACTCTATCTTGAACAGGAACAGCAGCAGCCAGGCTATTCCGGAGTCAGTGAAATCGTCAGTTTTTTTAAAAGCATTAACAATGAAGAGTTTGAAAGTTTAATTGATCAGGCGGTTAAGCATCTGGTGCGGGCCGAACGAATTATATTCGTCGGTGCCGGAACATCAGGTACGCTGGGAAAATATGGCGCAAGGTTTTTTCCAACATAGGGAAATTCAGCAATTATATTGATGACCCCTATTACCCTGTTAACAGTGATATGTATAAAGAGGCCGTCGCCATTATATTATCGGTTTCAGGTGAAACGCCGGAAATAATTCGCCTGGCCAGTCAGTTTAGTTTTCATCAGTGCCAGGTGATCTCGATCACTAATAATGATAACTCCTCGCTGGCTAAAATGGCCGATTTCAATCTTTCCTACCATATGCCGCAGCTGCTGGTCTCCGGCGAGTACGATGTCACTACTCAGGTGCCTGTTATCTATATTCTGGAAACCATTGGTCGCAGGCTGGCTGGCAAGCTGAAATAAAAAACACCCTGTTTTTTCCATGTAACAAATCACATCAGCGGTGATTTGTTATATCGTGACAATATTCCATTCCTTGTTAAACTCGCGGTAATAATAAAAAACCCATAGCTTACCTGGTATTTCATCCGGGAAGCAAAGGTACCCTACCGAGGAGAACCGCATGGCTCTGAATTATGCTCAGTCCGCAGTGGAAATAATCAATCTGATTGGTGGCAGCGACAACGTGATCAATGTCACACATTGTGCCACCCGGCTGCGGTTTATATTAAAGGAACGTGAAGAGGTCAATAAAGAACAATTAAAACGGGTGGAAGGCGTTATTACCGTTATTGAGGCCGGCGGCCAGCTTCAGGTGGTAATTGGCAATCACGTGGGTGAAGCCTATCAGGAAGTGTTAAAAAGGGTCAGCGTGGATGAAAATGCCGCTGTTTCTGCGCCCAACGTTGGCATTGTCAGCAGACTGATGGATATTATCTCCAGTATCTTTGCCCCTTTCCTCTATCCTCTGGCCGCCTGTGGTGTACTGCAGGGGATCTTATCGCTGGTAACGGCGCTGGGCTGGATGGATCAGGCCAGTGGCGCTTACCGCATCCTCAATTTTGTTTCCTGGACCGGATTTACCTTCCTGCCCGTCATGGTGGCTTTTACCGCCGCGAAGAAATTCAACGTTAATCCGTTCACCGCCGTGATTGCCGCCTGTGCGCTGGTCAGTCCTGACTATATGAACATGCTGACGGCCAATAAGATCCTGCTGGCGAACTCTGCCGATCCGGCAATGCAAATGCTGATGAAAGAGGCAGTGAACAATCCGGAAATTGCGAAGGTGCTGGCTGAAGTGGCTGGTGTGCCGGTTAACGCGCCAGCGCTGGAGTTCTTCGGCCTGCCGGTGAAATACCTGAGCTACACCGCTTCAGTTATCCCGATCATTCTGATGGTCTGGGTGATGTCTTATATCCAGCACTTTTTCGAACGCGTGCTGCCGTTAGTGATCCGCAATCTGTTCACCCCGATGTTCTGTATTGCCATTATGGTGCCGCTGACCCTGCTGGCTTTCGGCCCGGTAGGCAATGCCATTGGTGGGGCTATCGGCGGTGTTTATAACACGCTTTATGGCCTCAGCCCGGTTATTGCAGGCTTTGTGGTGGGCGCATTGTGGATGCCGCTGGTCACGCTGGGTGTCCACTGGGGGATTACGCCAGTGACGGTAGGCAACTACGCCACCCTGGGCTACGACACCTTCACCGGGCTACAGGCCTCGGCGGTGTTTGCCATGGCGGGGGCCACCTTTGGCGTCTGGCTCAAGGCGAAAGATCAGGAGATGAAGCGGGTCTCTCTTTCAGCCGGAATGACCGCGCTGTTTGGCATCACTGAACCTGCCATTTACGGCGTGGCCCTGCGGCTGAAGCGCCCGATGATTTGCGGCTGCCTGGCCGGGGCTATCGGCGGTTCGGTGGCCGGGTTCTTTAATGCTGTCTCCTGGAGCTACTGCCTGCCAGGGATTGCCGTGCTGCCGGTGTTCTTTAAAGAGGGGCATATGCCGCAGTTTATCGGCTTCCTGATCTCGATCGGCACGGCATTTATGCTGGGCGTGATCTTCACCTGGTTCGCTGGATTCAAAGAACAGCCTGTCAGCACCACAACGTTGAAGCCTGCAAAGGCGTGATTTATGGGGCAGCCCCGCTGCCCGGGATTTCTATTAACCAGAAGGATGGGATTGATGAGCACACATCAGCAGTTACCAGAAGATTTCCTGTGGGGAGGCGCTGTCGCCGCGCATCAGGTTGAAGGCGGTTGGGATCGGGGCGGAAAAGGCGTGAGCATTGCCGATGTCCTTTCCGGCGGCGCGCATGGCGTTGATCGCGTGATGACGGATGGCGTGCAGGAGGGATACAGCTACCCCAATCACCAGGCCGTGGAGTTTTATTCACACTACAAACAGGACATCGCCCTGTTCGCTGAGATGGGCTTCAAATGCTTCCGGACCTCCATCGCCTGGACCCGCATTTTCCCCAACGGCGATGAGCAGGAGCCGAACGAGGCTGGCCTGCAATTCTACGACGATCTGTTCGACGAACTGCTGAAGCACAACATCGAACCGGTGATTACCCTTTCCCATTTCGAAATGCCGTATCACCTGGTGAAAGAGTACGGCGGCTGGCTTAACCGCAAAGTGGTGGATTTCTTTGTTCGCTTCAGCGAAGTGGTGCTGGAGCGCTATAAAAACAAAGTGAAATACTGGATGACCTTTAACGAGATCAATAACCAGAGAAACTGGAAATATCCTCTTTTCGGCTATTGCTGTTCCGGCGTGGTCTTTACCGATCACGAAAATCCTGAACAGGCGATGTATCAGGTGCTTCATCATCAGTTTGTCGCCAGCGCAAAAGTGGTCAGGCTGGGACATGAAATCAACCCGGAGCTAAAAATTGGCTGCATGATCGCCATGGTGCCGCTGTATCCCTGGTCCTGCCATCCGGACGATGTGATGCTGGCGCAGGAAGCGATGCGCGAGCGTTACCTGTTTGGTGATGTGCATATGCGTGGCTACTACCCGTCATATATTCTCAATGAGTGGGCACGTAAGGGTTATCACATCGAAATGCAAAGTGATGACCAGCAAATCCTGCAGGAAGGTTGTGCGGATTACATTGGCCTGAGCTACTACATGAGCAATGCGGTGCAGGCCAACGCCGAAGGCAGCGGCAGTGCGGTTTCAGGCTTTGAAGGCAGCGTGCCTAACCCTCACGTTAAAGCTTCCGACTGGGGCTGGCAGATTGATCCTGTGGGTCTGCGTTACAGTCTTGCCGCGATGTATGAACGCTATCAGAAACCTTTATTTATCGTGGAAAACGGCTTTGGCGCTATCGATAAGCCGGAGGCGGACGGACAGATCAACGATGACTATCGCATCGCCTATCTGAAAGCGCATATTGAGCAGATGAAGCTGGCGGTGTTTTATGACGGCGTGGAGCTGATGGGCTACACCCCCTGGGGCTGTATTGACTGCGTTTCCTTCACTACCGGGCAGTACAGTAAACGCTACGGCTTTATCCATGTGGATAAAAATGACGACGGTAGCGGCACGCTGAAACGCTCAAAGAAAAAAGCTTTGGCTGGTATCAGCAGGTGATCGCCAGTCATGGCGAGAAGTTGTAAAGCCTGAGTCAGTGTAGTGACTGGAATCGCTGAGAGTGCTGATGTACCCGAAGTCAGCCAGGTGCCCAAAAAACCGGGGATTTTTTCCCCGGTTCGGCTGAATCGCCTGAATGAATGACCTGGTTTCAGAAAGGAGCAAGTGCAGGCAATTCTGTCTCCCTGCAACAGGGTGCATTTTCAGCGGCCACCAGCGGCATCAATAAAAGTGCCGGTAATGTAGGAAGCCTCTTCGCTAAGCAGCCAGAGTATGGCCTGAGCAATCTCTTCAGGCTGACCGCCAGTGACTAATGCCATGTTTTTTTCCCATAAAAAAAGGGCACCTGATGTGCCCTTTAACCGTAGTCAATAATGCGGATTTATTCGTAGTCGCTCATCGGCACGCAGGAGCAGAACAGATTACGGTCGCCGTAAACATCATCAAGACGCTTCACGGTTGGCCAGTATTTGTTGTCGCTGCCTGCCGGGAATACGGCCAGCTCACGCGTGTAAGGATGCGACCACTCGCCTACGATTTCCATCTGGGTGTGCGGCGCATTCACCAGCGGGTTATCGTCCGCCGGCCATTCGCCTTCAGCCACACGGTCAATCTCGATGCGGATAGCCAGCATCGCATCAATAAAGCGATCCAGCTCAATTTTACTTTCGGATTCTGTTGGTTCAACCATCAGCGTTCCGGCAACCGGGAAGGACATGGTCGGTGCGTGGAATCCGTAGTCGATCAGGCGCTTGGCAATGTCCAGCTCGCTGATGCCGGTCTGCTCTTTCAGCGGACGAATATCAAGGATACATTCGTGCGCCACACGGCCATCACGTCCGGTATACAGAATCGGATAAGCCGACTGCAGACGGGTGGCAATATAGTTAGCATTCAGGATAGCTACGGAGCTGGCCTGCTTCAGCCCTTCGGCACCCATCATCCGGATATACATCCAGCTGATTGGCAGAATTGAAGCGCTGCCAAACGGTGCTGCAGAAACCGCGCCGTTCTGGGTCAGCACGCCATCAATCTGTACCACGCTGTGACCCGGAACAAACGGGGCCAGATGCGCTTTCACGCCGATAGGACCCATACCCGGACCGCCACCGCCATGAGGAATACAGAAGGTTTTATGCAGGTTCAGGTGAGAAACATCTGCGCCGATATAGCCCGGCGTGGTGATGCCCACCTGCGCATTCATGTTCGCGCCATCCAGATAAACCTGGCCACCAAACTGGTGAACGATCTGGCAGACTTCGCGGATTGTCTCTTCATACACGCCGTGAGTCGATGGGTAAGTCACCATGATGCAGGAGAGCGCTTCGCCCGTCTGCTCTGCTTTTGCACGCAGATCCTGCAGGTCGATATTGCCCTGCTTATCACAGGCAACCACCACCACTGACATCCCTGCCATCTGTGCCGAGGCCGGGTTGGTACCGTGCGCCGAACTTGGGATCAGACAGATGTTACGGCCGCCTTCGTTGCGGCTTTCGTGGTAGCGACGGATTGCCAGCAGACCCGCATACTCACCCTGCGCGCCTGAGTTTGGCTGCATACACAGGGCATCGTAACCGGTGAGCTGCACCAGCCACTGGGAAAGCTGGCCGATCATTTGCAGATAGCCGGTGGCCTGATCGGCCGGGCAGAACGGATGCAGTTCAGAGAATTCCGGCCAGGTGATCGGGATCATCTCTGCCGCCGCATTCAGCTTCATGGTGCAGGAGCCCAGCGGGATCATCGCCTGATTCAGCGCCAGATCCTTGCGTTCCAGGCTGTGCATATAGCGCATCATCTCGGTTTCGCTGTGATGACGGTTGAAGACCGGATGGGTCAGGATCGGATCCTGGCGCACCAGCGCGGCAGACAAAGAGGTGCTTTCAGCAGAAACACTGGCATCCAGCTCGTCGATATCCAGCCCGTGATTTTCGCCCAGCAGGATAGAGAACAGCGCCACAACGTCTTCACGCAGGGTGGTTTCATCCAGGGTGATGCCCACGGCATTGTGGATATCAGTACGCAGGTTCACGCCAAAGCTCAGGGCGCGATCCAGGATTGCGGCTTTATCGGCAACCTCAACGGTCAGGGTATCGAACCAGCTCTGATGATGCAGGGTCAGGCCGCCTTTTTGCAGGCCAGCCGCCAGAATGTCGGTCAGTCGGTGGATACGGGAGGCGATGCGCTTCAGCCCGACGGGTCCGTGGAACACCGCATACAGGCTGGCAATATTTGCCAGCAGCACCTGTGAGGTACAGATGTTGGAGTTGGCTTTCTCGCGGCGGATATGCTGCTCACGCGTTTGCATCGCCATGCGGTATGCCGTGTTACCTGCGGCATCGCGCGATACGCCAATGATACGGCCAGGCATGGAACGTTTGTGTTCATCACGCGCGGCAAAGAAAGCAGCGTGTGGGCCGCCGTAACCCATAGGCACACCAAAACGCTGTGCGGAGCCGAAGACAATATCAGCCCCAATCTTACCCGGCGCCTGCAACATTACCAGCGACATAAAATCGGCGGCGACGCTGACAATGATCTTGCGGCTTTTCAGCTCTGCAATCAGATCGGTATAGTCATGCGCTTCACCGGTAGTACCAACCTGCTGTAGCAGCACGCCGAACACGTCCTGATGCTCAAGCACCTTCTCAGCTTTATCCACCAGCACTTCAAAGCCAAAGGTTTCGGCACGGGTGCGCACCACGTCCAGCGTTTGCGGATGAACATCTTCAGCCACAAAGAAACGGTTGGCGTTTTTCAGCTTGCTGACGCGCTTAGCCATTGCCATCGCTTCAGCGGCGGCGGTGGCCTCATCCAGCAGCGAAGCGGAGGCAATATCCAGCCCGGTGAGATCCAGCGTCACCTGCTGGAAGTTCAGCAGCGCTTCAAGACGCCCCTGAGAGACTTCCGGCTGATAAGGGGTATAAGCGGTGTACCAGCCCGGATTTTCCAGCATATTGCGCAGGATAACCGGCGGCGTCAGAACCGGGGTGTAGCCCATGCCGATACAGGATTTATAACGCAGATTCTGACTGGCGATCGCCTTCAGCTCGGCAAGGGCCTGGTGTTCAGTCAGGGCATCGCCGACCGCTGGCGGGCTGGGCAGCTGAATGTCTGCCGGCACGATCGAGGCGATCAGGTCATGAAGTGAGCTGGCACCGGTGGCCTCAAGCATCGCAGCTTGCTGCTCCTGCGATGGGCCAATATGGCGTTCAATAAACGCGCCGGTATGTTCAAGCTGGCTGAGAGTCTGAGTCATTAGCGGTAAATCCTGAATCGGGCAGAGTAGGCATGACGGGAGGGATAGACCTCCCGTTAAGTTATGATTTATTCGTCAATACTGTCTTTGTACGCATCCGCATCCAGCAGAGAATCCAGTTCAGATTCGTTGCTGGCTTTGATTTTAAACAGCCAGCCTTCCGCATAAGGGGCGCTGTTAACCAGTTCTGGTTCGCCGTCCAGCGCGCTGTTCACTTCAACGATTTCACCGCTGACTGGCGCATAGATGTCGGAGGCCGCTTTCACCGATTCGGCTACGGCGCAGTCATCGCCCTGGCTGTAGGTGTTACCCACATCCGGCAGATCGACAAACACCATATCGCCCAGCAGTTCCTGCGCGTGTTCGGTGATGCCTACGGTGTAGATTCCGTCGGCTTCTTTACGCACCCATTCGTGGCTGTCACGGTATTTCAGTTCATTTGGCACATTGCTCATAGCCATGCTCTCCTGAGAAGTTATTGTTATCAGGCGACCGGTTTACCGGCGCGCACAAAAATCGGTTTGGTGACTTTAACCGGCATTTCCCGGTTGCGGATCTGCACGATAGCCTGCTCACCAATGCCAGCAGGAACGCGTGCCAGGGCAATGCTGTACCCCAAAGTGGGCGAGAAAGATCCGCTGGTGATCACGCCTTCACGCAGATTGCCTTCGCTGTCAGTAAAGCGTACCGGTAACTCATTACGCAGCACGCCCTTTTCGGTCATGATCAGGCCAACCAGCTGGTCGGTGCCTTTTGCACGCTGGGATTCCAGCGCTTCACGCCCGATAAAATTGCGATCTTCTGGCTGCCAGGCCACCGTCCAGCCCATATTGGCCGCCAGCGGAGAGACACCTTCATCCATCTCCTGGCCATAAAGATTCATGCCGGCTTCCAGACGCAGCGTATCGCGCGCGCCCAGTCCGGCAGGTTTAACGCCTACGGTCAGCAGCTTCTGCCAGAATTCAGCAGCCTGCTCGTTTGGCAGCGCAATCTCGTAGCCTGCTTCGCCGGTGTAACCGGTGGTAGCGATAAAATAATCACCTGACTGGACGCCAAAGAACGGCTTCATTCCGGCGACGGCTTCACGCTGCGCATCATCGAACAGCGTCTGCGCTTTAGCCTGAGCTTGCGGCCCCTGCACGGCAATCAGTGACAGGTCATCACGCACCGTCAGCTCAATGCCATAGGAGGTAATATGTTCGCCTATCCAGGCCAGATCTTTTTCGCGGGTTGCGGAGTTAACCACCAGCCGGAAAAAGTCCTCGGTCATAAAGTAAACAATCAGATCGTCAATTACGCCAGCAGAAGCATTAAGCATGCCGGTATAAAGTGCTTTGCCGGGCTGGGTCAGTTTGGCGACATCATTGGCAAGCAGATAGCGCAGGAATTCACGGGTGCGGGTACCACGCAGGTCGACAATGGTCATGTGCGACACGTCAAACATGCCGGCGTCAGTACGGACTGCATGATGCTCATCCATCTGGGAGCCATAATGCAGCGGCATCATCCAGCCATGGAAATCCACCATACGCGCGCCGCAAGCCTGATGCTGTTCGAACAAGGGGGTCTGCTGAGTCATATCATTCCTGTACTGATAAAGTTGTCAGGCGCCTGCTTCCTCCCGGGACGCAAACGATAACCTGGCTCTGAACTTACCACCGAACGCGGTGATTAACCATAAGTTAAACGGGGTCGAATCATTTCGGTGCAGAGCGGATCCACAAGTAAGTTTCCAGAATTTTTCACCAGAAATCTGCGTCAAACCGCACAGATTCGGCAGCCGACAGGGAAAAATTCAGATTAAAAATAGTGAATTAAGCAGTAAGGGATAAATAATGCCTGCAGGGAAATAAATTATGCATTATTAAAAGTAATGCGAACAGCGCGGTAAAATTAGAATTTTTCAAACGATGATCCAAAATGGGGCAACGCCGGGAAGAGGGCGAACGGGGAGTTTGACGGGGAGTTTGAATTGAGGCTGGGCTTTAGACCTGAAGGCGAAAAAAGAACTGATGCCGCCTGCCAGAGACAGGAAGAATACCGGGTTCGCCCTCAGATTGCTGACGAACCCTGAAGCTCAGGGCGAACACTGAGGTCGCCCTCAGATTGCTGACGAACCCTGAAGCTCAGGGCGAACACTGGGGTCGCCCTGAGAACGGGCTATTTCAGCCACTCCGGTAGATCGTTCAGCCCCATTGCCTGCTTCAGCAAACGAGGTTTCACTCCGGGAAGGGAATCAGCCAGGCTCAGGCCAATATCCCGCAGCAGTTTTTTGGCCGGATGACTGCCGTTAAACAGCTCACGGAAGCCCTGCATTCCTGCCAGCATCATTGCCGCACTGTGCTTGCGGCTGCGCTCATAGCGTCGGAGGTAAAGATGCTGACCAATGTCTTTGCCCTGTCGGTGCAGGCGTTTCACTTCGCCAATCAGCTCTGCCGCATCCATAAAGCCCAGGTTCACGCCCTGCCCCGCCAGCGGATGAATGGTATGAGCAGCATCACCCACCAGCGCCAGACGGTGCGCGGCAAAGTTACGCGCATAGCGCCCCATCAAAGGAAACGTTTTGCGCTCGCTTTCTACCGCACACAGCCCCAGACGAAGATCGAAAGCCACTGAAAGCTGCTGATTGAATATATCGGCTGGCATCGACTGCAATCTGGTGGCTTCCTGCGGTGGCAGTGACCAGACGATGGAGCTGAGATGAGGATCGCTCAACGGCAGGAATGCCAGAATGCCGTCACCGTGGAAAACCTGACGGGCCACAGCATCGTGAGGCTTTTTAGTGCGGATATTGGCAACCAGCGCATGGTGATCGTAATCCCAGAATGCCAGCGGAATATCGGCTTTATTGCGCAGCCAGGAGTTAGCGCCATCCGCTGCAACCAACAGACGAGCGCTCATCATGGTGCCATCATTCAGGGTGACAAAAGCTTCGTTATCACCAAACGCCACCTGCTGAAGTTCAGCTGGCGCAATCAGCGTGATATCGCTGAGCTCACTGGCTTTTTTCCACAAAGCCTGGTGAATGACCGCGTTTTCGATAATGTGCCCAAGATGGGCCAGCCCCTGCTGACCATCATCAAAAGCGATATGACCAAAACTGTCACGATCCCAGACTTCCATACCGTGATAAGCGCTGGCGCGAGCGGCCAGGATGGCGGTCCAGACATCAAGATGCTGGAGCAGACGTTCACTGGCGGCATTGATCGCGGATACGCGCAGGGCGGGCGCTTCACTGACAGAAAAGTCCTGCGCTGGTTCACGCTCCAGCACGGCTATTTTCATGCCGCTGCCCTGAAGCCCACAGGCGACGGCCAGTCCAACCATACCGCCGCCCGCGACGATAACATCATAGGTTTGCATCACTGCTTTCTCCTTAACGCTCAACCCAGCCTAACGTGCGCTCGGCGAGCAAATTCCGCACCAGCGGCAGTGAATCCATAGCCATCAGGCCAAGGTTTCGTCCTGCCACCAGTGGTGTATAGCGGTTAGCAAATAGCCTGACCAGGGTGTCGGTAATACCAATAGTAGCGCGGGCATCCGGCTGACGGCGCTGCTGATACTGCTGTAAGGTGGCGTAGCCTCCCACATCCTCGCCTGCACGCCAGGCCGCTGCTACGGTTTCGGCCAGCGACATGACATCACGCAGTCCAAGGTTAAACCCCTGTCCGGCGATGGGGTGCAGCGTTTGAGCAGCATTCCCCACCAGCGCCAGACGGTGTGAAACATGCTGGGAAGAAACCTGTAGCTGCAAAGGATAGCTGTGACGTTGCCCTACTTGTGTAAAGCGCCCCAGCCGCCAGCCAAACGCCTGCTGTAGCTGTTCGAGAAACTGCTTATCGCTCCAGCCATCGATACGGGCTTTTTCAGCAAGCGGGTGACACCATACCAGAGAGCTTCGTCCTGACGACATCGGCAGTAAAGCCAGCGGGCCATGCTCGGTGAAACGCTCGAACGCGCGGCCCTGATGGGGCTGCTGGCTGGAGACGTTAGCGATCACGGCTACCTGCTGGTAATCCTGTGACTGCCACTGCACGCCACAGGAAGCCGCAACCGCTGAGCGGGAGCCGTCAGCGGCAACCAGTAACCGGGCCTGAAGCGTTTCGCCGTTGTCCAGCGTGATGCTGGCACTCTGCTGGCTGCGCTCCACTCTGGTCACTTTTGCCGGGCAGCAAAGCTGCACGCCGGGCGCTTTTTTCAGCAGAGCGAACAGGCGCTGGCCAATATCGTGAAGCTCAACGACCTGCCCCAGTGCGGAGATACCGTGGTCGGCCGCGTCCAGCGAGACAAAGCTCGCATGTCCGCGATCGCTGACGTGCACATGGGTGATCGCCGTCGCGCACTCTTTCAGAGAGTGCCAGAGATTGATGGAGGCAAGCTGCTGACATGTTCCTTCTGCCAGGGCAATGGCCCGGCCATCATAGCCCGGGTGACGCCTGCTTGCCGGTTCCGTAGCCTCCACCAGCGTGACCGGTATGCCCCCCTGAGTCAGATGAGAAATCGCCAGCGCCAGCGTGGCGCCGGCCATTCCTCCTCCTGCTATTACAATGCTCATCAGGCTTTCGCTGCCGCCATCAGTGCTTCAATCTCGTCAGGATCCTTCACCACCGTGGCGGTGAGATTTTCATTGCCGTCTGCGGTGATAATAATGTCGTCTTCCACGCGGATACCAATGCCACGATATTCGGCGGGGACATCTGCATCTGGCGCGATATAGAGGCCAGGTTCAATGGTGATCACCATACCCGGCTCAAGCAGGCGGTCACGGTCGTTGCCATAGACGCCGACATCATGCACATCCAGCCCCAGCCAGTGGCTCAGACCGTGCATAAAGAATTTACGATGCGCCTGTTCTTCGATCAGCAGATCCACGTCACCTTTCATCACGCCGAGCTTAACCAGACCGGTAACCATAATGCGCACAACTTCCGCATTGACATCACGGATGCTGGTGCCAGGCCGGAACAGCTCCAGCGACCTGTTCAGCGAAGCGAGTACGATGTCATAGATAGCGCGTTGCGGGGCGCTGAATTTGCCGTTGACCGGGAAGGTTCGGGTAATATCGCCGGCATAACCGTTCAGCTCGCAGCCTGCATCAATCAGCACCAGGTCGCCATCACGCATCCGGCTCTCGTTTTCGGTGTAATGCAGAATACAGCCGTTTTCGCCCGATCCCACGATAGTGTTATAGGAGGGAAAACGTGCGCCATGACGGCAAAATTCATGGTGAATTTCACCTTCCAGCTGATATTCAAACATACCCGGACGACATTTTTGCATCGCTCTGGTGTGTGCCAGGGCGCTGATGCGGCCAGCTTCACGCATTACCGCCTGCTCTTCCGGGGACTTGATCAACCGCATTTCATGCACAACCGGACGCCAGTCAGTGAGGGAAGCCGGTGCGGTAAGATTCTGTCTTGATCCCCGGCGCAGCTTCTCCAGCGCGGCGAACAGGAGCCGATCCGCTTCCGGGTAGAGGCCCTGCGCGTGATAGACCTCGTCAAGGCCATTCAGTAACAGCGGCAACTGCTCACCGATGTCGCCATAGGGCAATGCGCGATCCACAGAGAGCTTTTCTGGCGCGGCATCCTGCCCAAGGCGACGGCCAAACCAGATTTCCGCAGTCAGGTCGCGGACGCGATTGAACAGCACGCTGTGATTATGGGTCTCGTCACTTTTGATGAGCACCAGCACCGCTTCAGGTTCATTGAACCCGGTGAAGTACCAGAAATCGCTGTTTTGTCGATACGGATATTCACTGTCGTTACTGCGCGTGACTTCCGGCGCGGCAAAAATCACCGCCGCGCTGGCCGGAGCCATTTTGCTCAGCAACGCCTGTCGACGGCGTAAAAATTCTTGCTGGGTCATCAACATCTCCTGATTGTGCCCTGACTTAATGCAGGGTCGGTTTTTGCACTTCCACGGCTGTTGGCACCACATGGGTGAAGGTATCGTGACAGAGCAGCGCCGCAACGCGGACATACTCAATCACTTCCTCAAGAGACTGCTCAAGCTCTTCCTGATCTTCATCTTCATCATAGCCGAGCTGGGCAATAGTCCGCAGATCGTCAATCGCTTCGCCAGTCTCGCCTTTCACTTTATCCAGTTTAGGCTGTGACACGCCAAGACCGAGCAGGAAGTGATTCACCCAGCCGGCTAACGCATCGGCGCGGTCGAACACGCTGATATCGTCATCTTCCGGCAGATAAAGCTGAAACAGAAAACCCTCTTCCTCAAGCGAATTGCCGACGGCCTCATGCAGCTGTTGCAGAGGCAAAGCCAGCGACTGGGAAAATGCCATACCTTCATTAGTCAGATCATGAACCAGCGCCTGCCAGTTGCTGTCCCTGGTGCCGCCACAAAGCATTCCGCTAATCAAGCCATGCATTTCAGCAGGGGTCATTCCTACGCCCTGCTGCGTGAGTGCTGAAGCCAGCGCGTCATAGCCCGGCATTGTGTTTGATAGTGACATACGTTTTGGTCATCGTTGGCTGAATAAGTTCGTGTTATGCTACCACCAGGTGCCTCAACGATTCCATAAAAGGGGTTGTTTCTTCTGTAAGGCGTAGTTATAGTTGCGCCCCTCCCAACCCAGTGTTAAGGGAGATTGGTGGCGAAGTAATCAGTCAGGATGGTGGCATGTCTGCACAACCGGTAGATATTCAAATTTTTGGCCGTTCTTTAAGAGTTAATTGTCCGCCTGAACAGCAAGATGCGCTGAATATGGCTGCCGAAGATCTTAATCAGCGGTTGCAAGATTTAAAAGTTCGCACTAGAGTCACAAATACCGAGCAGCTGGTTTTTATCGCTGCACTGAACATCTGTCATGAACTGGCGGCGGAAAAAGTTAAAACCCGCGACTATGCCAGCAACATGGAGCAGCGTATCCGGATGCTGCAGCAGACCATTGAACAGGCGTTGCTTGAACAGGGTCGCATTACAGAACGTACCGGTAGTAAGTTCGAATAACACCTCATCGTTATCTGTGTTAGAGTAACGGTGAAGTACAAAATTTCTCTGAGATGTTTGCAAGCGGGCCCGTCCCCTGAGCCGATATTTAATACCAACAGAGTCTGTTGCTCTGTAACTTGTGCGCAAGCTCGGTCCGTCCGAGAAGCCTGATGGTTACGACGGCATTCTCACCTTGAACCATGGGTTCAAGGGTTACAGCCTGCGGCGGCATCTCGGAGATTCCCCTCTCAGCTCTCCCCTTTTGAAATTCTCCCACTCAGTGTACATTCAGCTTTAGACTCACTCTTTCAGCCCTGAAGCACGGTGGAACCATGAACCTGAATCTTCGCGATCGCCAGGATATCCGTACTCATGTGCGTCATCTTCGTCGTGCATTGACAGCTGAGCAGCAACAAGAGGCTGCCGTGCAGGCTGCGGAGAAGGCACTGAATTTCGCGCCTGTTCAGCAAGCCCGGAAAATCGCCCTGTTTCTCTCCTTTGATGGCGAACTTAATACCCGTCCCTTGATCGCCAAACTCTGGCAGCACAAACAGCAGGTCTATCTGCCGGTTCTGCACCCTTTTTCGCCGGGACAACTGCTGTTCTTCCGTTACGATGCCACCACTACGTTAACGCCGAATAAGCTGCGGATCCCCGAGCCGCCGCTGGATATCCGCAACCTGGCTACGCTGAGCGAACTGGATGTGGTGATGGTACCTCTGGTGGCTTTCGACCGGCAGGGGCAGCGGCTGGGCATGGGCGGGGGATTTTACGACAGAACGCTTCAGAACTGGCAACAGCACAATTTTTTGCCGGTGGGCCTGGCGCATGATTGTCAGGAAGTGGATAACCTGCCGGTGGCCGACTGGGATGTGCCGCTACCGGCGATGATTACCCCCTCGAAGATCTGGCAGTGGTAGACAAAAAAACGCCCCGACAGAGAAATTTGTCGGGGCGTTTTTGTTGATGAGAAGGCTGGTTACCCTGCCCGCTCCCTTATTTTTTCATCTACAGGCAGGTTACCCCGCCCGGACAATCAGTAAAGCAGACGGGCGCGGATGGTACCCGGGATGGCCTTCATCAGCTGCAGCGCGGTGTTCGCCACATCCTGCGGCGCATCGATATCAATTACCACATACCCCATCTGCGGAGTAGTTTGCAGGTACTGAGCGGCAATGTTGATGCCCTGGCCCGCAAAGATGTTGTTGATTGCGGTCAGCACGCCCGGACGGTTTTCATGGATATGCAGCAGACGGCTCTGCTGGCCATGCATCGGCAGAGAAACTTCCGGGAAGTTCACCGCAGAAAGCGTCGAGCCGTTATCGGAATATTTCGCCAGCTTGCCAGCAACTTCAATGCCGATGTTCTCCTGAGCTTCCTGCGTGGAGCCACCGATGTGCGGCGTCAGGATCACGTTATCAAACTCACAGAGAGGAGAATTGAACGGATCGCTGTTAGTGGCAGGTTCTTCAGGGAAAACGTCGATCGCGGCGCCAGAGAGATGCTTATCAGCCAGCACTTTGCACAGCGCCGGGATATCGACCACTGTCCCGCGTGAGGCGTTAATCAGCAGCGCGCCAGGCTTCATCATCGCCAGCTCTTCCGCACCCATCATGTTCTGGGTAGAAAGGGTTTCCGGTACGTGCAGGCTGACCACATCACTCATGTTCAGCAGGTCAGAGAGATAGCGAACCTGAGTAGCATTGCCCAGCGGCAGCTTGCTCTCAATATCGTAGAAGAACACGTGCATGCCCAGGCTTTCAGCCAGCACGCCAAGCTGCATACCAATGTGGCCATAACCAATGATGCCCAGCTTCTTACCACGGGCTTCATAAGATCCCACCGCCAGCTTGTTCCAGATGCCACGGTGCGCTTTGGCGTTAGCCGCAGGGACGCCGCGCAGCATCAACAGCAGCTCGCCAATAACCAGTTCAGCTACGGAGCGGGTATTGGAGAAAGGTGCGTTAAAGACTGGGATACCGCGTGTTGCGGCGGCATTGAGGTCAACCTGGTTGGTACCGATACAGAAACAGCCCACCGCTACCAGTTTCTCTGCCGCGGCAAAAATGTCTTCGGTCAGTTGGGTGCGCGAACGAAGCCCGATAAAGTGCGCATCGCGGATGGACTCTTTCAGGGCTTCGCTGTCCAGCGCGCCTTTATGGAATTCGATGTTGGTGTAGCCTGATGCGCGCAGATTATCTACCGCGCTCTGGTGGACGCCTTCCACCAGCAAGAACTTAATCTTGTCTTTCTCCAGTGATACTTTTGCCATTTCCCGACCTTATTTTCGCTGACTTCGGATGTAACTTATAGAATAGCCTTATGCCAAAATATCAAAATTTAAGCCTGCGGCAATACAAACGATTGCCTGAGGGGTAGCACGGCAAAGGCATGGGACAGCACAAATTGGCAGATAATCACGGCGTGCGGGCCAGGATCAGCAGGATTAGCCTGAGGGCGAAACTTATGTGATATAAGTCACCAAATTTCGCCCTGTGAAGAAAAGATGTTTTTTTATAATAAATAAGCCAATGTCGTAATAACGCTGGTCAGATCATTTTTCTATGGTCTTTACGCCACTGGCGGTGCCAATCAGCGCGACGTCCGCGCCACGGGTTGCAAACAAGCCGACGGTCACCACGCCAGGCAGCGCATTTATGGCCATTTCCAGGGCCACAGCGTCCAGAATTTTGAGATTATGCACGTCGAGAATGATGTTGCCGTTATCGGTCAGGACGTGTTGGCGGTATTCTGGCAGGCCTCCGAGCTTCACTAACTCCCGCGCCACAAAACTGCGCGCCATCGGAATAACTTCTACCGGCAGCGGGAAGCGGCCCAGCAGGTCAACCTGTTTGGACTCATCCGCAATACAGACAAACTTATCAGCTACAGCAGCGATGATTTTCTCCCGCGTCAGCGCCGCGCCACCGCCTTTGATCATCTGCATCATGCCGTTGATTTCATCAGCGCCATCAACATAGACCGAAAGAGAATCGACCTCATTCAGATCGAAGACCGGAATACCCAGGCTTTTCAGCTTCAGGGTTGAGGCTTCCGAACTTGAGACGGTGCCCTCAATCTGATGCTTAATCGAGCCTAGCGCATCGATAAAATGTGCCGCAGTAGATCCTGTTCCCACACCGACAATCGTGCCGGGGGTGACGTATTCCAGTGCGGCCCAGCCTACGGCCTTTTTCAGTTCATCCTGTGTCATGATAAGTTTAGATTCCGTACAGCTACAGTGTGGCGCCAGTATAAAACAACCCGCACAGAAATCCCCGCCTTCGCGGCGGATTTGTTACCAGTTTGGAAGCGGGCCCACAAAGCTGTTAGCGGAGAATCTCGCCATTGCCCAGGGCAAAATGACAAAAATATGGCATAGTGCAGTTTCCACACCTGAAAGAGAGTTATCACCCACAATGAAACGCCCGGATTATCGCACGCTTCAGGCGCTGGATGCAGTCATTCGCGAGCGCGGTTTTGAACGCGCCGCACAAAAGCTTTGTATTACCCAGTCAGCCGTTTCTCAGCGAATCAAACAGCTGGAAAACATGTTCGGCCAGCCTTTGCTGGTGCGTACCGTGCCGCCCCGCCCCACCGAGCAGGGCCAGAAGCTGTTGGCATTGCTGCACCAGGTTGAGCTGCTGGAAGAGGAGTGGCTGGGCGATGAAAACAGTGGCACCACGCCCCTGCTGCTTTCGCTGGCGGTCAACGCCGACAGTCTGGCAACCTGGCTGCTGCCCGCGTTAAAAACCGTGTTAACCGATTCGCCGGTACGGCTGAACCTGCAGGTGGAAGATGAGAGCCGCACGCAGGAGCGCCTGCGCCGTGGTGAAGTGGTGGGGGCGGTGAGTATTCAGCCGCAGCCTCTGCCAAGCTGCCTGGTCGATCAACTCGGCGCGCTGGACTATCTGTTTGTGGGTTCGAAAGAGTTTGCTGCCCGCTATTTCCCGAATGGCGTTACCCGCTCAGCGTTGCTGAAAGCTCCGGCGGTCGCCTTTGATCATCTGGATGATATGCATCAGGCGTTTTTACAGCAGAATTTTGACCTGTCGCCCGGTAGCGTGCCCTGCCATATCGTTAACTCGTCAGAAGCCTTTGTGCAGCTGGCAAGGCAGGGAACCACCTGCTGTATGATCCCCCATCTGCAAATCGAGCGTGAGCTGGCAGAAGGCGAGCTGATCGATCTGACCCCAGGCCTGTTCCAGCGCCGGATGCTTTACTGGCACCGCTTTGCGCCAGAGAGCCGCCTGATGCGTAAAGTCACCGACGCGCTGATTGCCCACGGCCATCGCGTGCTGCGTCAGACCGACCTCGCATAAAAAAGGCCTCCGGATGGAGGCCCTCAGGGCATCGATAAAATGCAGGCTCAGGGAGCATATGCCTCTCACAAAGACGCAAAAAACGCCATCCCTGCCAGCTCAGCACGGGCCGTCCTTGGCCCGTGATGCTTTGTTCAAGGCACAGGCTCCCATCGCTTCGGGATTCGTCAGCAGTCTGAGGGCCTCCAAATGGAGGCCCTGGGCTTTACTGGTTACGCTGCAACTCAAACACCACATCGACCTGATCGTCGAAGTGAATGCTTTGCTTTTCATAAGTTTCAGCGGCGGAAGTCATTGGCGCAGCATCCGCCATTTTATACATCCGGGCCACCGGCATCGGCTGATAGTTAGCCACGTGATAACGGATGCTGTAGACCGCACCCAGCTTGGCGTTAAAGCCCTTAGCCAACTGACCCGCCTGTTGGGTGGCATTATCAATAGCCGCCTGGCGAGCTTTGTCACGGTACTGCTCCGGATTAGCCACGCCCAGTTCTACCGAACGGATTTCATTCAGGCCCGACTTCAGCGCCCCATCCAGCAGATCGTTCAGCTTGTCTAACTGGCGTAGCGTAACCTGCACCTGGCGCACAGCACGGTAGCCCTTCAGTACCGATTTGCCCTCTTTGGTGTAGTCGTATTCTGGCTGAGTACGCAGGTTAGCCGCATCAATATCTTTCTTCTCAATGCCATTTTTCTGCAGGAAATCAAAATACTGCGCTACGCGGTCGTCAGCCTGCTTCTTGGCATCAGCGGCATCTTTGGCGGTGATACTGACTTCAATCGCCAGGGTGGCAATATCCGGGGTGGCGTCAACGCTTGACTGACCGGAGGTCACAACATGGGGGCCGTTTGGCAATTCATCCGCCAGGGCAGTGAGTGGCAGCGTGGTTGCCGCCATCAGTCCAGCTAAAGCCAGTGCTTTCAATTTCACAACACTCCTCCTTGGAGAGAAATAATAGGGTGATGTCCGCCATGCCCTGCCAGAGTCGTGCAGGGGTATTAGCAGGTTGCCACCTGGCAGCACTGCAGGACGAGTCCGACAGTAATTACAGGTGGCTATCCGCCAGGCGCTGCCAGAGTAATACAGCAGATGACGCCTTAACATCAGTGATGCTCTGAGTTTTTATTCTGGCAAAAGTTCTCTCACAGAGCAGTTTTATCGCCAGACTGGTCACAGTTTTGTATCAAAAAGAGGGCAAGAATCCCTGCTGAGTGTTTCTATTAAAGAAACATAATACCCATGTCATCGCGATGCCTTACTGAATAAGAGATCATCACTATGTCTGAACAGCCTCTGACCGCGACCACAACCTGCCCCCGTGCCGGACGAACCCGATTTTTGATCCTTGGGTTGGTGTTTATCAACATCATCATCAACTATATGGACCGGACTAATCTTTCCGTTGCCGCTACGGAGATGGCGGGTGAACTGCGTTTTACGCCGCTGGAGATGGGGCTGATCTTTTCGGCCTTCGGCTGGATCTATGCTGCGTTGCAAATTCCGGGCGGCTTCCTGATTGACCGGCTTGGCGCACGCCTGGTCTATGGTGTCGGCCTGTTTGCCTGGTCGCTGATCACCGCCCTGCATGCCCTGGCCAGTAGCTTTTTGGGACTGGTAGGATTGAGGCTGGGCGTGGGTGCTTTTGAAGCGCCGGTCATGCCCTCGAACAACCGCGCTATCTCCAGTTGGTTCCCGGTGCATGAACGGGCCACCGCCATCGGCATCTACTCTTCCGCCCAGTTTGTCGGCCTGGCCTGCATGACGCCCTTGCTGTTCCATGTGCAGGATGCCTGGGGCTGGCGGGGATTGTTTCTGATCACCGGTGTGGCGGGCATGGTCTGGGCATTTATCTGGTACTGGCTCTACCGCGAGCCGCTGGATCATAAAGGCGTTTCTCAGGCAGAGCTGGACTACATCCGTGAAGGTGGAGCCTTGCTTGATAGCCGTGAGCAAGCGCAAAGACGATTCAGCTGGCAGGATCTGGCTCTGATGTTTAACAGCCGCAAGCTGATTGGGATCTATTTAGGGCAGTTCACCATCTCGGCCACCTTCTGGTTTTTCCTCACCTGGTTCCCTACCTATCTGGTCGACTATCGCCATATGAGCTTTATCAAGAGCGGCTACGTCGCCTCTGTTCCCTATCTGGCTGCTTTTTGTGGCGTGCTACTGGCAGGGTTTGTTTCTGACCGGATGATACGACGGGGAGTTTCGGGCAGCGTGGCGCGTAAAACCCCGGTGATCCTGGGCATGTTTATGACGCTGTTTATTCTGGGCGCGAACTACACCGACGATCCCACCTGGATCATTATTTTTATGTCACTGGCATTTTTCGGTAACGGGCTGGCAACCATCACCTGGGTCTTTGTCACCGCGCTGGCACCGCGGCATCTGATAGGGCTGGCCGGGGGCGTCTTCAATTTCACCGGCGCGCTCTCCTCTATCGTGGTTCCCATCGCGATTGGTGCGTTAATTGACGGGCAGAACTTCGCGCCGGCGCTGGCCTTTATTGCCATCCTGGCGGCGCTGGGTATCTGTAGCTATCTGTTTGTGGTGGGACGGATTGATGATGTCACCCCTTCACATTGATCAACTCAGCGGCCAGTTCCGCCAGTTGAGCACGGCGCTGAGCAATCTCCTGCTCGCTGCCCTGGTAGATTTTGGCAAAAGCCAACGCGGCGCGGTTGTGGCTCAAGGGTTCGGCAATCGAGACTTCACCATCTTCATGCTGCCAGACCAGTTGCCCCTCTGTACGCTGCTTAGCCAGCAACGGCACCATCTGCTGCCACTGTTCAACGCTGAAACGGGGTTGCAACTGGCTGTCCTCTTCAGCGGCCAACAGCGCAATGCCAATCACCGATTGCCAGGCCGGGATCATACGAAAACCGGCCAGCGCCTGGGTCACCTGGGCGCCAGGTTCGAAGTGATAGAGATAGATGACCTGATCCTCCCAGAGCACCCCCATCGCCACGACCAGATCTTTCGGCGCATGGCGTTCAAGCAGTGGCAGTGCCTGAGAAAACAGCGTCGATCCCCGGATAGCCTGAGCCGCCAGAGCGTGAATACCCGGCCCGGGAAGATAGCGCCGCTGTTCATCCTGCATCGTCAAACCGACCGAGGCCATGGTCATCAACAGGCGGTTCACTTTGGTGCTGTTCATGCCCATCTGACGCGCCAGTTCCCGGCCCCCGATCGCTTCGCTGCTGGAGACGAGATATTGCAGACAGCGGATCCCGTCGATCAGGCTTTGATTAGGTTGAGATGACATAACGCGCCCTGTAGTGGAAAACACCGATTTTATCTTTAGTTACCCAGGAAAGAAAACATGCAAATTTTCAGCCCGGAAACCGCCAGAACTTTCCCCCATCAAAGCCTGCACGCTGACCTTGTGGTAGCCGGTGGCGGCCTTGCTGGCCTTTGTGCTGCACTGGCCGCCGCCCGTGATGGATTGCAGGTGATTCTGGTGCAGGATCGCCCCGTACTGGGCGGGAACGCCTCCAGTGAAGTGCGCCTGTGGGCTAATGGTGCCACCTCCCATATGGGCAATAATAACCGCTGGGCGCGGGAAGGCGGCATTATGGGCGAGATCATGGAGGAGAATCTCTGGCGTAATAAAGAGGGCAACCCGATTCTGTTTGATGCGCTGTTACTGGATATGGCTCAGGCACAGCAAGGGCTCACCCTGCTACTGAATACCGCCGTCTATGCGCTGGAAAAAGCGGCAGACACTATCCAGTCAGTGACGGCGTTTAACGCCATCAACGAAACCTTTTACACTCTTCACGGGCGTCAGTTTTGCGATGCCACGGGGGATGGAGTGCTTGGATATCTTGCCGGTGCGGCGCACAGAGTAGGTGCGGAATCGCCGGACGAGCTGGGAGAGAAAATGGCGCCCGGCGATGACTTTGGCCATAAGCTCGGTCACTCCATCTACTTCTACACCAAACAAGGCGCGCAGCCGGTGAAGTTTGTTCCCCCTCTTTCGCGCTGCAGGATATTGAGGAAATCCCCCGTTACCGTCGGTTGACTTCCACGCTGAACGGCTGCGATCTCTGGTGGCTTGAATGGGGCGGCAGGCTGGATACGGTGCACGACAGCGAGCAGATCAAATGGGAGTTATGGAAAATTGTCTGGGGAGTCTGGGACTATATTAAAAACTCCGGTGAATTCCCGGACGCCGACAGGCTGACCCTGGAATGGGTCGGGCAAATTCCCGGTAAGCGTGAAAGCCGCAGGTTCACCGGCGACTACATGCTTTGCCAGCAGGATATTATTGAGCAGCGCGATCGCTATGACGCCGTGGCTTATGGAGGCTGGTCGATAGATCTCCACCCTGCCGATGGCGTTTACAGTAAAGAGGATGGTTGCCGTCAGTTTCACAGCAAGGGGACTTACACTATTCCCTTCCGATCGCTTTACAGCAGCTCGCTGGATAACCTGTTGCTGACAGGCAGGTTGATTTCTGCCTCGCATGTGGCGTTCGGTAGTGCCCGCGTGATGTGCACCTGTGGTCTGCTGGGCGAAGTTGTGGGCCGCGCTGCCGCCGTTTGCCACCATCAGCAAATCACGGCGAAACAGTTGGCTGCGCCGGAACGCGTCGGCGCTTTGCAACAGCATCTCCTCGCCAGCGGCTGTCATATTCCCCGCCTGCCGCTACAGGATCCAGCCTGGGGCGCAACCGTCACCGCCAGCAGCACTTACATTCTGGAGACGCTCCCGGCTGATGCAGGCTGGCATAAGCTGGAAGAACGCTGCGCGCTGTTGATCCCCATAAAAGCGGGTGAATCGCTTCCCACCTTTGGGTTTACCCTGCGCGCAGAAGGGCTGCAAACCGTGCAGGTCAAATTACTGACCAGCGAGAAATGTGCCAATACCACCGCCGATCTCCTGCTGAGTGAAATCTCTTTAGAGGTTCAGGCCAGCGGTGAGTATGCCGTGCACTTTGATTACCGTGCGGAGCAGGACAGATACCTGTTTATAGCCTTTGATATTCATCCACAGGTAGAGATGGCGCTGACCAGGGAGTTGTTGCCGGGCGTAATGACGGTATTCAACAGCCTGAATGCCAGAGTTGCAAAACGCACCCGCCAGATTGCGGATGGCGACTATGGTGTGGATGAGTTTGATTTCTGGTTACCGCGACGCCAGCCGCATCAGATTATGCCTGCGATTCATTTCAGCCAGCCGCTGGCGTTGTGGCACGCGGACTATCTGCTTAACGGGCGTTCCCGTCCTGAACAGCATACTAACGGCTGGGTCCCAGCCCCCAACGACAATCACCCCACGCTCACCTGGCAGTGGGCAACGCCGCAAACGCCGAAAAAATTGACGCTGGTGTTCGACAACGACTTTGACCATGCAATGGAGTCGGTGCAGATGGGCCATGCGCTGGCGGTCACCCCGCACTGTACAACGGAATATCGCCTGTGGGTCAACGACATATTACTGGCAGAAGTGACGGAAAATCGCCATTCGGTGTGC
The DNA here is from genome assembly GCF_036865545.1 of Erwinia sp. E_sp_B01_1. Taxonomy (NCBI): domain Bacteria; kingdom Pseudomonadati; phylum Pseudomonadota; class Gammaproteobacteria; order Enterobacterales; family Erwiniaceae; genus Erwinia; species Erwinia sp. E_sp_B01_1. Next base: position 3,965,197 of record NZ_CP142208.1, read on the forward strand.
AGTCATGCCATACCGGAGGGTCTGGCTGTTACAGTAGTACGCCTTGAGCTGCTGAAAAGCGCAGGCGGGTTGCCCGCGCTCTATACGCTGAACCTCAGTTAGCCCAGCCCATGCCCTGCAATGCCAGTTTCAGGGCTATGCCCCACATCATCAGGCCAACCAGCCCATTAATAATCCGCTGCGCTTTGGTGGTATTGAGTAACGGTGAGAGCCAGGCCGCCAGGGAGGCCAGCCCGAAGAACCAGAGCAATGAAGCACTGGCCGAGCCCAGCGCAAACCAGCTACGGGCCTCTGCGGGCAACTGCCCCCCCAGACTGCCCAGCACCACAAAGGTGTCGATATAAACATGAGGATTGAGCCAGGTCACAGCCATCATAGTGGCAAAAATACGCCAGCGGCTCTGCTTCATGGCGGCGGCTGAAGCCATATCGATATTGCCGCTTAGCGCCGTGCGGAAGGCTCCCCAGCCATACCATAACAGAAAGGCGACGCCGCCCCAGGTGACCAGGCTCAGCAGCACAGGCGAGCGGGTCAGCAATGCACTGCCACCAAACACGCCACCGCAAATCAACACAATATCGCTCAGGGTACACAGGCCAGCCGTCATCAGATGATACTGGCGACGCACCCCCTGATTCAGCACCAGAGCGTTTTGTGGGCCAAGCGGCAAAATTAATGCGGCTCCCAAAGCCATACCCTGCAGGAAAATTGATAGCACTGAAAAGCCCTCGTCCGTTTTGATTGCAGGCGAGTGTATAGCGGGATTGTTATTAGAGGAAATGGATAAAACTTATGGGATATCAGATTAGCTAATAGTGTAAAGCTTTAAAAAGGCGAACCGGAGTCCGCCTTTGTCTGCTTATTCTGGCTTAATAATGGAAGGTGCCGCTGTCGGGGCCGCAACCTGTTTCTGCTGCTCTTCCTGCTCGCCCTGCGCTTTAACCTGATGCAGATGCACATCCATCTGCGGGTAAGGGATGCCGATCTGATGGGCATCCAGCGTACGTTTGAAGTTCTTCATCAAATCCCAGTAGACGTTTTGCAGGTCGCCCGCGTTGCTCCAGCAGCGCACCACAAAGTTGAGTGAAGAAGCAGCCAGCTCGTTAAGGCCAATCTGAATACCCATATCTTTCAATACACGGTCATCAGCTTCCACCACTTCCTGCAGCAGTTGGATCACCTGGTCAACATCGGCATCGTAAGCCACACCAATGATGAACTCGTTGCGACGCACCGGCTCACGGGAGAAGTTGACGATATTGCCTGAGATGATTTTACCGTTAGGCACCACCACGATCTTACCGTCGGCGGTTTTCAGCGTGGTAGAGAAGATCTGCACATTCTGCACGGTTCCCATTACGCCGATATCAATGAATTCGCCAGTGCGGAATGGGCGGAAAGTTACCAGCAGGACGCCAGCCGCCAGGTTAGCCAGTGAGCCCTGCAGCGCCAGACCAATGGCCAGACCTGCCGCACCCAGCACCGCAATCACCGAGGCGGTCTGCACACCTACCCGCCCCAGGGCAGCAATCAGCGTAAAGGCGATCACGCCATAGCGTACCAGCGCAGAGAGGAAGTCCGCCACGGTGGCATCAATATGACGAGCCCGCATAACTTTGTTCAAAGCATTAGAGATGATGCGGGCCACGATCATCCCAACGATGATGATTGCAATAGCAGCAACAATATTAACGGCATAGCTTAAAAGCAGCGCCTGGTTGCGCACCAGCCAGCCACCGGCATTGTTGATGCCATCGACTACGTTCAGATCTTCCATATAGATATCCTGTTGTTGTTCCCAACCGGGTTACGGTTATTGCCAGATAAACTGACATCCCAAACCCAAAGGGTAACCAATAATGCCGCGCTCTGCCAAATAAGCAGGGAAATTAACAATTTGTTACGGATTGCGGCCATAAAAAAAGGCCCCCGAAGGGGCCCGATTCAGGCTGAAGCCGGAGACTTACAGAACGTCAACGTCGTTGAGTTCTTTGAAAGCCTGCTCCAGACGAACGATCATAGAAGACTGAGAAGCACGCAGCCATACGCGTGGATCGTAGTATTTCTTGTTCGGCTTGTCTGCGCCTTCCGGGTTGCCCAGCTGGGCCTGCAGATAACCTTCGTTCTTTTTGTAGTACTGCAGGATACCGTCCCAGGTTGCCCACTGGGTGTCAGTATCGATATTCATTTTGATCACGCCGTAGCCGATTGATTCTTCAATCTCAGCCGCAGATGAACCGGAACCGCCGTGGAAAACGAAGTCCAGAGAGTTATGTGGCAGGTTGTGTTTCTTGCTCACATAGTCCTGAGAATCGCGCAGGATGGTTGGGGTCAGCTTCACGTTGCCTGGCTTGTAAACGCCGTGCACGTTACCGAAGGAAGCCGCAATGGTGAAGCGCGGGCTGATAGCATTCAGTTTGGTGTAAGCGTAATCAACATCTTCTGGCTGAGTGTACAGGGCAGAAGCGTCCATGTGGCTGTTGTCCACACCATCTTCTTCGCCACCGGTGCAACCCAGTTCGATTTCCAGCGTCATATCGATCTTAGCCATACGGGCCAGATACTGGCTGCAGATTTCGATGTTCTCTTCCAGAGACTCTTCAGACAGGTCAATCATGTGAGAAGAGAACAGTGGCTTACCGGTTTTCTTGAAGTGCGCTTCACCCGCGTCCAGCAGACCGTCGATCCACGGCAGCAATTTTTTCGCGCAGTGGTCAGTGTGCAGGATAACCGGCACGCCGTAATGTTCAGCCATCTGATGCACATGGTGTGCGCCAGAGATTGCGCCCAGGATCGCCGCAGCCTGTGGCTTGTCTGATTTCAGACCTTTACCGGCGATAAATGCTGCGCCACCGTTAGAGAACTGGATGATAACCGGTGCTTTTACTTTTGCAGCGGTTTCCATAACGGCGTTGATGGAGTCGGTGCCCACGCAGTTAACAGCTGGCAGAGCGAATTTGTTCTCTTTCGCTACTTTGAAAATCTTCTGCACGTCGTCGCCGGTGACAACACCTGGTTTTACGAAATCAAAAATTTTAGACATGTTTTTTGTCCTGTTTCGTCGGTCGTATTAAGAGATTCTAAGCCCGTCAGACGGGCAAATCAGTCCGGCGGAAGACAAGCCTCCGCCCCAGAGGTTACTGTTTCGCACGCTCTTCAAGCATGGCAACTGCTGGCAGTTTTTTGCCTTCCACGAACTCCAGGAAAGCACCGCCGCCGGTAGAGATATAAGAAATTTTATCTTCGATACCGAACAGATCGATGGCCGCCAGCGTATCACCGCCGCCGGCGATAGAGAATGCGTCGCTGTCTGCAATGGCCCTGGCAACAATCTCAGTGCCTTTACGGAAGTTAGGGAATTCGAACACGCCAACCGGACCATTCCACAGGATAGTTTTGGCATCTTTCAGTAACTTAGCCATCGCCTCTGCGGTCTCATCGCCGAAGTCCATGATCTCTTCATCATCCTTGACTTCGCTGACTTTTTTAACGGTAGAAGGGGCAGTTTCAGAGAATTCTGTGCCAACACGGGAGTCAGTAGGAACCGGGATCTTAAATTCATCACGCAGTTTTTTAGCGGCTTCTACAAAGTCAGGCTCATACAGAGACTTACCGACGTTGTTATCGATAGCCACGAAGGTGTTGGCGATACCGCCACCCACAATCACGGTATCCGCAATTTTTACCAGCGAGTTCAGCACGTCAAACTTAGTGGAGACTTTAGAGCCCCCCACCACAGCAACCATTGGACGCGCTGGCTCTTTCAGGGCTTTACCCAAAGCTTCCAGTTCGTCAGCCAGCAGAGGGCCTGCACAGGCTACAGGAGCAAATTTACCTACGCCGTGGGTTGAAGCCTGCGCACGGTGTGCGGTGCCAAAGGCATCCATCACATAGATATCGCAGAGTGCGGCATATTTTTTAGAGAGGGCTTCGTCATCTTTCTTTTCGCCTTTGTTAAAGCGAACGTTTTCCAGCACCACCAGCTCACCTTCTGCAACGTCCACGCCGTCCAGATAGTCTTTTGCCAGGCGTACTGGAGAAGAGAGTTTTTCTTTCAGATAGTTAACAACTGGCAGGAGGGAGAACTCCTCGTTGTATTCACCTTCGGTCGGGCGGCCCAGGTGGGAGGTTACCATCACTTTCGCGCCCTGCTTCAGCGCCGCTTCGATGGTCGGCAATGAAGCACGAATACGTGCATCAGACGTCACTTTCCCTTCTTTCACTGGCACGTTCAGATCGGAACGGATAAGGACGCGTTTACCAGCAAGATCCAGATCGGTCATCTTAATTACAGACATGGTGAATCCTCTCGTTGATTCTCTAAGTTTTGACAGGCGCAAACCGCGCCCTACCTGAAACCGCTTGCGGCCATTGCTAACGTCGTGTCGATCATCCGGTTAGCAAAGCCCCACTCGTTGTCGCACCAGACCAGCGTTTTGATCAGGTGCTGACCGCTGACCCGCGTCTGCGTGCCGTCCACAATGGCACTGTGCGGATCATGGTTAAAATCTATGGAGACTAACGGTAATTCCGTATAGTCAACTATACCACTAAATGCCCCTTCTGAGGCATTTCGCAACAAGGCATTAACTTCACACGCCTGCACCGCATCGCGCACGCTGACGCTCAAATCAATTGCCGTCACGTTAATCGTAGGCACCCGTACGGCAATAGCTTCAAAGCGGTCATTAAATTTAGGAAAAATACGGGTAATACCTGCGGCTAGCCGGGTATCCACCGGAATGATCGATTGACTGGCGGCGCGCGTCCGCCGCAGGTCAGTATGGTAAGCATCGATTACCTGCTGATCGTGCATGGCAGAGTGAATGGTCGTTACCGTACCCGATTCAATACCCCAGGCATCGTCCAGCAGTTTAATTACGGGAATAATACAGTTGGTAGTGCAGGAGGCGTTGGAGACGATCAGATGATCTGGCTGTAGCTCTTTCTCATTCACACCGTAGACCACGGTGGCATCCAGATCGTTACCGCCCGGATGGGAGAACAGAACTTTTTTGGCCCCGGCGGCCAGATGCGCTTCGCCATCTGCCCGGCTGCCGTACACGCCTGTACAGTCCAGCACCACGTCGACGTTAAGCTCTTTCCAGGGCAGATCGCTGATTTCCGCACGGTGCAAAATACGGATCGTATCTTCACCCACCGACAGCAGATCCCGCTCCTGGCGAACATCCCACGCAAAACGCCCGTGGCTGGTATCGTATTTCAGCAAATGCGCCATCCCCGCTGCTTCCGCCAACTCATTGATGGCCACCACGGTGATTTCTGCACGACGTCCGGTTTCATAGAGCGCGCGCAATACGTTGCGCCCGATGCGACCAAAACCGTTAATGGCAATGCGAACCGTCATATCACTCCTGCATCCGAATTCAGTGTAAAACTGGAGCTTTAGCCTGAGCCAGGCACTGATGTTTGTACAGGGAATTCTTCTGGAAACAGCGCTGTACTTCGCCCGTTTTTCAACAGTGCTTACGCTAACTGAAACGGTTCAGCCACAATAATTGAAGTGAGGAATAATAGGAATGACGAGGATCAATTGCTGCGACAATCTTTGGATCTGTGTCACAGATTTGGAAAATTTTGCCCGGAGGACCCGCGCGTAACAAAAAGAACAGGGGCGGGATAATCCCCGCCCCTCAGACTACTCACGAATACCAAAGCGATGAGAGCCTGCTCATCAGCGGAATCATTCCCGCCCCATCACTCTTACAGCAGTTCTTTCGCTTTAGCGACCACGTTATCCACGGTGAAGCCAAACATTTCAAACAGCTGCTCAGCAGGCGCAGACTCACCGAAAGTGGTCATGCCCACGATAGCACCGTTCAGACCGGTGTATTTGAACCAGTAATCAGCGATACCGGCTTCAATAGCCACGCGAGCGGAGACAGCTTTTGGCAGCACGGATTCACGGTAAGCCGCATCCTGCTTGTCGAAAGCATCGGTGGATGGCATAGAGACAACGCGAACCTTACGGCCTTCAGAGGTCAGACGGTCATACGCGCCCACGGCCAGTTCAACTTCTGAACCGGTAGCGATCAGGATCACGTCAGGCTGGCCTTCGCAATCTTTCAACACATAACCACCGCGTGCCACGTTCGCCAGCTGCTCAGCAGTACGATCCTGCTGCGCCAGGTTCTGACGGGAGAAGATCAGCGCCGTTGGGCCATCAAAACGCTCGATAGCGTATTTCCAGGCTACCGCGGACTCAACCTGGTCGCACGGACGCCACAGGCTCATGTTCGGGGTCACGCGCAGGCTGGCCATCTGCTCAACCGGCTGGTGCGTCGGGCCATCTTCACCCAGACCGATGGAGTCATGGGTATAGACCATCACCTGACGGATTTTCATCAGCGCAGCCATACGGGCAGCGTTACGGGCATATTCCACAAACATCAGGAAGGTAGCGGTGTAAGGCAGGAAACCACCGTGCAGCGTGATGCCGTTAGCGATAGCGGTCATGCCGAATTCGCGCACGCCGTAATGAATGTAGTTACCGGCTGCCTCTACGTTGATTGGCTTAGAACCAGACCACATGGTCAGGTTGCTTGGTGCCAGGTCAGCGGAACCGCCCAGATACTCCGGCAGCAGTTTACCAAAAGCTTCCAGCGTGTTCTGGGAGGCTTTACGGCTGGCAATTTTCGCCGGATTAGCTTGCAGCTGTTCGATGAATTTCTGCGACTCTGCCTGCCAGTTAGCTGGCAGCTCGTTGCCCATACGGCGGGTAAATTCCTGCGCCAGTTCTGGATGAGCTTTTGCGTAAGCGGCAAACTTCTCGTTCCAGGCCGCTTCTTTAACCTGACCGGCTTCTTTAGCATCCCACTGCGTGTAGATATCCTGAGGGATTTCAAACGGAGCGTGAGTCCAGCCCAGCTGCTTACGGGTCAGTGCCACTTCATCATCACCCAGCGGTGCGCCGTGTGAATCGTGCGTGCCGGCTTTGTTAGGTGAGCCAAAGCCAATCACGGTTTTGCACATCAGCAGGGAAGGCTTATCGCTGACCGCTTTCGCTTCTTCAACCGCTTTTTTGATGGCTTCTGCATCGTGACCATCAACGCCACGCACCACATGCCAGCCATAAGATTCGAAACGCTTAGCCGTGTCATCAGTGAACCAGCCGTCAATGTGGCCGTCGATAGAGATGCCGTTGTCATCATAGAAGGCAACCAGTTTGCCCAGCTTCAGCGTACCCGCCAGCGAGCATACTTCGTGGGAAATGCCTTCCATCATGCAGCCGTCGCCCATAAACACGTAGGTGCTATGGTCAACAATGTCGTGGCCCGGACGGTTGAACTGAGCGGCCATAGTGCGCTCGGCGATCGCCATACCTACAGCGTTCGCCACGCCCTGACCTAATGGGCCGGTGGTGGTTTCCACGCCAGCGGTATAACCGAATTCAGGGTGACCTGGAGTTTTAGAGTGCAGCTGGCGGAAGTTAGCCAGTTCAGCAATCGGCAGATCGTAGCCGCTGAGGTGCAGCAGGCTGTAGATCAGCATTGAACCGTGACCGTTGGACAGCACGAAGCGGTCACGATCGGCCCACATCGGATTGGCTGGGTTATGGTTCAGGAATTCACGCCACAATACTTCGGCGATATCTGCCATGCCCATAGGGGCGCCCGGGTGGCCAGATTTAGCTTTTTGTACCGCATCCATACTTAATGCGCGAATAGCGTTAGCAAGCTCTTTACGAGAGGACATGTTTTGCTCCAGGTCGGATTGTACGCTTCGCCGTCCTTAACCTATTTTAATCAATGAGTTATCAGGCAAAGTGGTAAAAGTCGACCCTCAATGTACATGAAAAACAGCCCGCATGTACATGGCGAAACGTGCAAAATGGCAGGGACAAACTTGCGCTTTGCTCTGATTGCGACTAGCCATGTAAGGCTGCAAGCGTTATAACGCCTTATTTATCTGCTTTATTATTTTCTGCCAGTTTGGCAGGTGCTTGTTTTTATTACCTTGTTACTGAATGGATAAAACATCATGAAACTCCGTACTTCTTTAATGACTCTCGGCGTGGTTACCGCACTTTCTGGTTGCCAGAACTTCGACAGCAATGCCCTGATGCAGTCCGGTGCGCAGGCTTATCAGGCTGCCTCGTTGAGCGATGAGCAGGTCAAAGAGCTGAGCGTGAAATCCTGTGCCCAGATGGACAGCGAAGCGCAGATTGCTCCTGCCAGCAGCGTTTATACCCAACGTCTGAATAAAATCGCCAAAGCACTGGGCGATAACATTGATGGCACTCCGGCCAACTATAAGGTTTACCTGACTAAAGACGTTAACGCCTGGGCGATGGCGAATGGCTGTATCCGCGTTTACAGCGGATTAATGGACCTGATGACCGATAACGAAGTGGAAGGCGTACTGGGCCATGAAATGGGCCACGTGGCGCTGGGCCATACCCGCCGTGCGATGCAGGTTGCTTACGGCACCACAGCCGCCCGTACCGCCGCAGCTTCTGTAGGTGGCATCGCTGGTTCGCTTTCTCAGTCACAGCTTGGCGACCTGGGCGAAAAGCTGGTTAATGCCCAGTTCTCGCAAAAGCAGGAATCACAGGCGGATGACTACTCCTTCGATCTGTTAAAAAAACGCGGCATCAGCCAGCAGGGTCTGGTGACCAGCTTCGAGAAGCTGTCTAAACTGGAAGGCACTCATGAGAGCAGCATGTTTGATTCTCACCCGTCTTCTGACTCCCGTGCTCAACACCTCAAAGATCGTCTCGCTGCCGAAAAGTAAGGTATCGCGATAAAAAAAGGGCGCCCCTTCCGGGACGCCCTTCTCTCTACAGGCAGAATTTACTCGCCTTTATTCACAGCCTGAACATGCAGCATATCCAGCGCCAGCGTGGCCGCCGCCAGAGCAGTCAAATCAGACTGGTCATAGCCTGGCGCAACTTCTACCAGATCCATCCCCACAATGTTCAGCCCCTGAAGGCCGCGCACCAGTTTGGTCGCTTTATCCGTGGTCAGGCCACCAATCACTGGCGTCCCGGTTCCCGGAGCATGCGCCGGATCCAGGCAGTCAATATCAAACGTCAGGTAGACCGGCATATCGCCAACAATCTGTTTTACCTGAGCAATGATGTCATCCACGCTGCGGTCGTTGACCTGAGCAGCATCCAGCACGTTGAAGCCCAGCGAGGCATCAAACTCGGTACGGATACCGATCTGCACTGAATGTGCCGGATCGATCAGACCTTCTTTTGGCGCATGGTGGAACATGGTGCCGTGGTCAAAGGTCGGTCCGTTAGAGTAGGTATCGGTATGCGCATCGAAATGCACCAGCGCCATCTTACCGAAGTATTTAGCATGGGCGCGTAGCAGCGGCAGCGTGACGTAGTGGTCACCGCCGAAAGTCATCATACGCTTGCCGTTAGCCAGCAGTTTCTCAGCATGGGCCTGTAACTTATCGGACAGGTCCTGTGAATCACCAAAAGCGTAAACCAGATCGCCGCAGTCGATCACTTTCAGACGCTGACGCAGATCGAACTTCCACGGCCAGCGGCAACCTTCCCACGCCAGGTTAGTGGAAATTTGACGGATTGCGCCCGGACCAAGACGGCTACCAGGACGACCAGAGGTCGCCGCATCGAATGGAATGCCGGTGATCACCCACTCGGCATCGCTGTCGTAGGGCTGGAAATTTACCGGAAAACGCATAAAACCAAAGGCGTTTGAAACCAGTGAGTTATCGTACTGGTTGCCCAGGGTGTTATTCATACTGAATCCTCTTTAATTACTCATCTTCCAGATAGGTATAGCCGTACAGGCCAGCTTCAAACTCTTCCAGGAACTGCGCGCGAAGCTCTTCATCCAGATCGCTCTCTTTGATCTGGTTACGGAAGTGAGTTAACAATTCCTGAGGATCAAGCTGAACATACTCCAGCATATCGGCGACGGTATCCCCTTCATCGGAGAGCTGTACATCTACCCGGCCATCGGCATAGGCGAAGACGTCAACCGCCTCGGTATCGCCGAACAGATTGTGCATGTTGCCCAGAATTTCCTGATAGGCTCCCACCATAAAGAAGCCCAGCATCGGCGGATTATCCACATCGTATTCAGGCATCGGCATGGTAGTGGCAATGCCATCGCCATCCACATAGTGATCGATGGTGCCATCGGAATCACAGGTGATGTCCAGCAGGACAGCGCGGCGCTCAGGTGATTTGTTCAGCCCTTCAAGCGGCAGCACCGGGAACAGCTGATCGATACCCCAGGCATCCGGCATCGACTGGAACAGCGAGAAGTTGACGTAAATTTTATCCGCCATGCGCTCCTGCAGCTCGTCGATTATTGGACGGTGTGCACGGTTGCTGGGATCCAGATGCTGCTGAATATAGTGGCAGATGTTCAGATAGAGTTGTTCAGACCAGGCACGCTGTTTCAGGTCGTAGGTACCCTGCGAATAACCGGTATGGATATCAAACAGATCCATCTGGCTGTCGTGCAGCCATTCACGCAGCGAGCGGCGGTTATTTGGCTCGTGCATCTCCTGCCAGGTGTCCCACATGCTGACAACAGGACGTGGCGAATCTTCAGATGGCGGCAACGGCTCGCTGAATTCGTTACGTTCCACACCAATAATGTTGGAAACCAGCACGGTATGGTGCGCAGTAACGGCGCGGCCAGACTCGGTGATCACTGTCGGGTGCGGCAGACCATGCTCTTCACAGGCATCGCCAATAGCCCAGATCACATTGTTGGCATATTCGTTCAGGCCATAGTTCACGGAACAGTCGGACTGAGAGCGGGTCCCTTCGTAATCCACGCCCAGACCGCCACCCACATCGAAGCACTGGATATTAACGCCCAGCTTAGCCAGCTCAACGTAGAAGCGGGCTGACTCGCGGACGCCGGTGGCGATATCACGAATGTTCGCCATCTGTGAACCCAGGTGGAAGTGCAGCAGCTGCAGGCTTTCCATCCGGCCCGCTTCGCGCATGATCTCCACCAGCTTAAGAACCTGGGTAGCTGACAGGCCAAACTTCGACTTTTCACCGCCGCTGGATTGCCACTTGCCTGAACCCTGAGAGGCCAGACGGGCACGAATACCCAGACGAGGGATCACGTTCAGACGCTCCGCCTCTTCAAGTACCAGCTTCACTTCGGTCATTTTTTCCAGCACCAGATAGACCTTATGGCCCATCTTTTCGCCGATCAACGCCAGACGAATGTACTCACGGTCTTTATAGCCGTTACAGACGATAACCGAACGCGTCATGCCAGCATGGGCCAGCACGGCCATCAGCTCAGCTTTGGAACCGGCTTCCAGACCCAGCGGTTCGCCCGAGTTGATCAACGACTCGATGACGCGTTTATGCTGGTTCACTTTAATCGGGTAGACCAGGAAGTAATCACCGCGATAACCGTAAGATTCACGGGCGCGTTTGAACGCGGCGTTTATCGAACGCAAGCGATGTTGCAGAATCTGAGGGAAACAAAACAGGGCGGGAAGACGCTGGCCATCAGCCTCGCGCTCTTTAACCAGTTTTGCTAAATCGACGCGCGCTTCTGGCACGTCCGGGTCCGGACAAACACTGATGTGTCCAAGCTCATTCACGTCATAGTAATTATTGCCCCACCAGGCAATATTATAGGTGCGCAGCATCTTGCTGGCATCTTGATCGCTCATAGCTACCTCCTGCATGGAGCGGAGTACACCCTGTTCGCCTGCTGACGAACCCTTGATAGTCTTCATGTCGTCAGACATTACGAGCCTCAAAATTGAATGATGCGGAACAGTTATCTACTATCGCAGGGAAACACTGCAACAACAACCCATCGACTACCGGGAAACCCAGCATAAAAAGCTGGCGCATCACACCAATCGGTCTCTAAGTATAACATCATTCACGGCTGGCTCAGGCGTTGGACGGCGCATGGCAAAAATCCTTCAGTGAAAATCTGAGAGCAGAGAGAACGGCTTGGGTAAAGGGTTAACCCGGCGGGTGTCGGTATAAAGACGACCGGAAGCGGGCGCAGGGTTTGCGATACCAGGAAAGGTATGTGATGCCGGGGCATATAAGGCAGCGGCGTTTTATACAGCCAGATCGCCCTGAATGCAAAATCAAAATGTGCGAATTGTGTAGTCTGTCAGGAAATTTTGACACTTTGATGGCTGGCAGAAACTTTCATTAAAGAAAAAAGGCTGGCAATCCGATTAATGAGTAACCTAAAATAGCCGTCCAGATGTTAATCCATCTATACCGGTTAACTTCTAAGCGTCTTCTATTGTAGTACTGCTCATGGCTTTGCCTGAGGGGGCGCTGGGAAAGTAAGCCAGCATGAACTGGCATTCAGACTTTAGCGCTAAGCAGTCGATTTCAACCCGTATTCAGTAAGGTAAAGAATTAATGGCTAAACACCTTTTCACTTCCGAGTCCGTCTCAGAAGGACATCCTGACAAAATCGCCGACCAGATTTCTGATGCTGTGCTCGATGCCATCCTCGAGCAGGATCCGAAAGCCCGCGTTGCTTGCGAAACCTATGTTAAAACCGGCATGGTGCTGGTCGGTGGTGAAATCACCACTTCGGCCTGGGTAGATATCGAAGAGATCACCCGTAATACCGTGCGCGAAATCGGTTATGTCCATTCCGATATGGGCTTTGATGCTAATTCCTGCGCCGTACTGAATGCCATCGGTAAACAGTCCCCGGATATCAATCAGGGTGTTGACCGTGCCGATCCGCTGGAACAGGGTGCAGGCGATCAGGGTCTGATGTTTGGTTATGCCACCAATGAAACTGATGTCCTGATGCCTGCTCCGGTGACTTATGCTCACCGTCTGGTGCAGCGTCAGGCCGAAGTGCGTAAAAACGGCACGCTGCCGTGGCTGCGCCCGGATGCCAAGAGCCAGATCACCTTCCAGTATGACGCGGGTAAAATCGTCGGTATTGATGCGGTAGTTCTGTCTACTCAGCACTCTGAAGATATCTCGCAGAAAGATCTGCAGGAAGCGGTGATGGAAGAGATCATCAAGCCGGTTCTGCCGGAAGAGTGGATCACTTCCAACACCAAGTACCACATCAACCCGACTGGCCGTTTCGTTATCGGTGGCCCAATGGGTGACTGCGGTCTGACCGGTCGTAAAATTATTGTTGATACCTACGGCGGCATGGCCCGTCACGGTGGCGGTGCTTTCTCCGGTAAAGATCCGTCCAAGGTTGACCGTTCTGCAGCCTATGCTGCTCGCTACGTTGCAAAAAATATTGTTGCCGCTGGCCTTGCAGACCGCTGTGAGATTCAGGTTTCCTACGCTATCGGCGTGGCAGAGCCTACCTCCATCATGGTTGAAACCTTCGGTACCGAGAAAGTCCCAACTGAACAACTGACCCTGCTGGTGCGTGAGTTCTTCGACCTGCGTCCATACGGTCTGATTCAGATGCTGGATCTGCTGCACCCAATGTACCGTGAGACAGCCGCATACGGCCACTTCGGTCGTGAGCATTTCCCATGGGAAAAAACCGACAAGGCTGAACTGCTGCGTGAAGCTGCTGGCCTGAAGTAAGCGTTAAAAGGCGGTTCTGAGGGCACCCATCGGGTGCCCTTTTTGCTGTCTGTCGCTGGCAGAGTCGCGGCGCCTGGCTACACTTCTTGAGAATTTATACCCGGCAAGTGTTAACGGTTACATTGGGAAACATTTTGTATATCTGATAATTAAGAATTAATACTCTTAACATTCTGTAGCGTAATGCGCTATTTTCAGCGCTGTCCGATGGATGCTCATACAGATTTTGAGTGAAACTATTCAACACTATGTCTATCTGGTTAAAAAGCGTAAGCACGCGTGAAAATGCTGCATTCAGGATTGATCTTGTGTGTAACCGATTACACTAGTGTGATCTCCAGCACAGTCTTGCGGGCAAAGGTTTTCTACCATTTATAACAACAATAAGCAGTACCACTTTAATGGAGGCGTTATGCCTGATAATAAGAAAAAGAGCAGAACCTCAAACAAGGCGATGACCTTTTTTGTCTGTTTTCTCGCCGCACTGGCGGGTCTGCTGTTTGGTCTGGATATCGGCGTTATCGCCGGCGCCCTGCCCTTCATCGCTAAGGATTTCAACGTTACCCCACATCAGCAGGAGTGGATTGTCAGCTCAATGATGTTTGGTGCCGCCGTAGGTGCAGTGGGCAGCGGCTGGATGTCTTCCCGCCTGGGCCGTAAAAAGAGCCTGATGATTGGTGCCGTCCTGTTTGTGATTGGCTCGCTGTGGTCAGCGATGTCATCCAACCCGGAAATGTTGATCTTTGCGCGCGTTATCCTGGGTCTGGCAGTGGGTGTGGCTTCTTATACTGCTCCTTTGTATCTCTCCGAGATCGCTCCGGAGAAGATTCGCGGCAGTATGATTTCGCTGTACCAGCTGATGATCACCATCGGTATCCTGGGTGCCTATCTCTCTGATACGGCCTTCAGCTATACCGGCGAATGGCGCTGGATGCTGGGTGTTATTACTATCCCTGCTGCGTTGTTGCTGGTTGGCGTCTGCTTCCTGCCCAACAGTCCGCGCTGGCTGGCCGCGAAAGGCGACTTCCGTACCGCTCAGCGTGTTCTGGATCGTCTGCGTGATACCAGCGAGCAGGCGAAACGCGAGCTGGACGAAATCCGTGAAAGCCTGAAGATCAAACAGTCTGGCTGGAGCCTGTTCAAAGACAACAGCAACTTCCGCCGCGCCGTTTATCTGGGCGTTCTTCTGCAGGTAATGCAGCAGTTCACCGGTATGAACGTCATCATGTACTACGCGCCGAAGATTTTTGAAATTGCTGGCTTCACCAATACCACTGAACAGATGTGGGGCACGGTTATTGTTGGTCTGGTCAACGTTCTGGCCACCTTCATTGCTATCGGTCTGGTTGACCGCTGGGGCCGCAAGCCAACCCTGAAGCTGGGCTTCCTGGTAATGGCTGTGGGCATGGGCGTGCTGGGTACAATGCTGCATATGGGTATCCATTCCCAGGGCGCACAGTACTTCGCTATCGGCATGCTGATGATGTTCATCATTGGTTTTGCGATGAGCGCCGGTCCGTTGATCTGGGTTCTGTGTTCTGAAATTCAGCCGCTGAAAGGCCGCGATTTCGGTATCACCGTCTCTACCGCAACAAACTGGATTGCCAACATGATTGTGGGCGCAACCTTCCTGACCATGCTCAATACCCTGGGTAACGCGAATACCTTCTGGGTCTACGCTGGTCTGAACATTGTGTTTATCATCCTGACAATCTGGCTTATCCCGGAAACCAAAAACGTTTCACTGGAACACATTGAACGTAACCTGTTAGGCGGTAAAAAACTGCGTGACATTGGCCACCGCGACTAAGTCTTTCTGGCCGGGGAAACCCGGCCATCCTGATTGAAATCCTCTCTGCCAGATCGTATCCTCCCCCTATGAAATCCCTCAGACTTCCCATCGCCCTGCAACAGGCAGTTATGCGCTCGCTGCGTGAAAAACTGCAGCTGGCAAATCTTCGTCTGGAACGCGACTATCCCGAACCCAAACTGGTGTATCAGCAGCGCGGCACGGCTGCAGGAACAGCCTGGCTACAGCAGTGGGAGATCCGCCTGAATCCGGTGCTGCTGCTGGAAAACCAGCAGGCCTTTATCGATGAAGTTGTTCCCCACGAACTGGCTCATTTGCTGGTGTGGAAACACTTTGGCCGGAAAGCGCCCCACGGCAAAGAGTGGAAGTGGATGATGGAAAGCGTGCTGGAAGTTCCCGCACAGCGCACCCACAAATTTGAGATCGACTCGGTACGCAGCCGCTGTTTCCCTTACCGCTGCGGCTGCCAGCAGCATCAGTTAACCGTGCGCCGCCACAACCGGGTGGTGCGTGGTGAAACAGAGTATCGCTGCGTCCGCTGCGGCGAACGTCTGGCACCCGGTGATTTCCAACTTTCCGAAAAATCAGCCTGACAGCGCTAAAAACGCCCATAAACAGCTAATTTGCCCTGCCGTAATTTCCTGTTCCCGATCGCATCTGTTACTCTCGCCGCCTCGTTTACAACAGAGACATCTGGAACATGCTTCTCAATCTTTTCCGCTGCTTTTCACTCTCCCTGCTTTTGCCGACCTTTTTCGCCCACAGCCTCAGCCTGGATAACTATCATCAGAACAGTTTCGGCCAGGCAAAAGAGTATGCCGCGAAGATCAACGCCGATGCGCCAGGCTCCTTCTATTGCGGCTGTAAAATTACCTGGAAAGGCAAAAAAGGCATTCCTGACCTGGCCTCTTGTGGTTATCAGCCGCGTAAAAATGCCAATCGCGCCAACCGCATTGAATGGGAGCACGTCGTCCCTGCCTGGACGTTTGGTCATCAGCGTCAGTGCTGGCAAAACGGTGGCCGCAAGCAGTGCGCCAAAGATGCCGGATATCGCCGTATTGAGACCGATTTACATAACCTTCAGCCTGCGGTAGGCGAGGTGAATGGCGATCGCGGTAACTTTATGTACAGCCAGTGGAACGGCAGCGAGCACCAGTATGGTCAGTGTGAAATGAAAATCGATTTCAAGAACAAACTTGCTGAGCCGCCAGCCCGTGCCCGGGGAGCCATAGCCCGCACCTGGTTATATATGCGGGACCAGTATCAGATCAGCATGTCCAAACAGCAGACCCAGTTAATGAACGTCTGGAACAAGCTCTATCCCGCCACCGCCTGGGAGTGCGAACGGGACAATCGCATCGCTCGCGTACAGGGCAACCATAATCCCTATGTACAGCAAGCTTGCCAGCGGTAAAATCACTGACCTAAACTAGTGTTTATCTTCAGGCCGTGCCCGTTGCCCGGCCGCTAACCTTTATCAGGATTTCCATGCGTATACCCCGCATCTTTCATCCCGAATCTTTGACCGCAGGCAGTGAAATTGCCCTGAACGACGACGCTGCGAATCACGTAGGTCGCGTATTACGCATGAGTGCCGGACAAGCCCTGGAATTGTTCGATGGCAGTAATCTGGTTTTTCCTGCACAAATAGTGGAAGCCGGTAAAAAAAGCGTGCGGGTTTCCGTAGGCGAAGGCCGCGAAGAGAGCCGGGAATCCCCGCTTCACCTCCATTTAGGGCAGGTGATGTCCAGGGGGAGAAGATGGAGTTCACCATTCAGAAAGCGGTCGAACTTGGGGTAAATGTGATCACCCCCTTGTTTTCTGAGCGCTGTGGCGTAAAGCTTGATGCCGAACGGCTGGCAAAGAAAAACCAGCAATGGCAAAAAATTGTGGTTGCCGCCTGTGAACAGTGCGGCAGAAACAGCGTGCCTGAAGTCCGTGAAGCGATGACGCTTGAAGCCTGGAGCGCAGAGCAGGAAGCGGGCCTGAAACTCAACCTTCATCCCAGAGCCAGCCAGAGTATTAATACGCTGCCGCTGCCCGTTGAACGCGTGCGGTTGCTGATCGGCCCCGAAGGCGGCCTGACGGCAGATGAAATCAGCATGACGGCGCGTCACGGATTTACCGATATTCTGTTAGGCCCACGCGTATTGCGCACTGAAACCACGGCTTTGACGGCTATCACTGCACTTCAGGTACGGTTTGGCGATCTTGGTTAAGAACGCCTTTTACGCTAATTAACAATGAGTCCTGAGCGGTATCGTTACGGCGATCGGAGACTCAGAAAACACAGCTCACCGGAGACAGATTACATGATCAAGCTTGGCATTGTGATGGACCCTATTACCGCCATCAATATCAAAAAAGACAGCAGCTTCGCTATGTTGCTGGAAGCGCAGCGCCGTGGTTACGAAATCCATTATATGGAGATGAACGATCTTTATCTCCGCGGCGGCGAAGCCCGTGCGCATACCCGCACCCTCAGCGTGGAGCAAAACTACGACAAATGGTTTGAATTTGGCAGCGAGCAGGATATTGCGCTGGCTGACCTGAATGTCGTCCTGATGCGTAAAGATCCGCCGTTTGATACGGAATTTATCTATGCTACTTATATCCTCGAACGCGCTGAGGAGAAAGGAACGCTGATTGTTAACAAGCCGCAGAGCCTGCGTGACTGTAATGAAAAGCTGTTCACCGCCTGGTTCGCCGAGCTGACGCCAGACACGCTGGTTACGCGTAATGCGCAGCAGATCCGCGAATTCTGGCAGGAGCACGGTGATATCATCCTGAAACCTCTGGATGGCATGGGCGGCGCTTCGATTTTCCGTGTTAAAAAGGAAGATCCTAATCTGTCAGTGATTATTGAAACCCTGACTGAACACGGCAACTTCTACTGCATGGCGCAGAATTTCCTGCCAGCCATCAAAGAAGGTGACAAGCGCGTGCTGGTTGTGGACGGTGAGCCGGTACCTTATTGCCTGGCCCGTATTCCAAAGTCGGGTGAAACCCGCGGTAACCTGGCGGCCGGTGGCCGTGGCGAAGCCCGCCCGCTGTCAGACAGCGACTGGGAAATTGCCCGCCGTGTTGGCCCAACGTTAAAAGCCAAAGGTCTGATCTTTGTAGGCCTGGATATTATCGGCGACAAGCTGACTGAAATTAACGTGACCAGCCCAACCTGCATCCGTGAGATCGAGGCCGCATTCCCCATCTCTGTAACTGGTATGCTGATGGATGCCATTGAGAAACGCCTGGCCTGACGGTATGAACGGGGTCAACGGGCCCCTTTATTAACCCGTTAATTACGCCCGCGGTTTCAGCCGCGGGCGGTTAACCCGAATACAGAACCCTGATATGAATTTACAGCATCATTTTTTGATTGCGATGCCCACGCTGCAGGATCCGTTGTTTAAGCGCTCGGTGGTTTATATCTGCGAGCATAATGCAGACGGAGCCATGGGCATAATAGTGAATAAGCCAATGGAGAACCTGACCGTTGACGGTATTCTGAAAAAACTGAAGATTATGCCCACCCCGCGTGAGCCCGAGGTCAAGCTCGACAAGCCGGTCTTTTCAGGTGGCCCCCTGGCAGAAGATCGCGGTTTTATACTGCATTCTGCTCAGCGTACTTTCGCCTCCAGCATTCGTGTGTCAGATAACACGGTAATCACTACTTCCCGCGATGTACTGGAAACGCTTGGCACCCCTGAGCAGCCTCAGAATGTGCTGGTCGCCCTGGGTTACTGTGCCTGGGAGAAAGATCAGCTGGAAAATGAACTGCTGGAAAACGCCTGGCTCACCACGCCCGCCGACAGCAATATTTTGTTTAAAACGCCTGTCGCAGAGCGCTGGCGTGAAGCGGCTAAAAGCATTGGTGTGGATATCCATAACATCACCAGTGATGTGGGTCATGCCTGATGACGCATATGACATTGTTAGCTTTTGATTTTGGAACCAAAAGTATTGGCGTGGCCATTGGACAACAGCTCACCGGCACCGCCAGACCCTTAGCGGCATTGAAAGCGCAGGACGGTACGCCGGACTGGAATAAGATTGAAGCGCTGTTAAAAGAGTGGCTGCCAGACCGCGTAGTGGTAGGCCTGCCGCTGAATATGGACGGCACAGAGCAGCCCCTTACGGCCAGAGCCCGTAAATTTGCTAACCGTATTCATGGCCGTTTTGGCGTACAGGTTGACCTTCACGATGAGCGACTGAGCACGGTGGAAGCGCGTGCGGAGCTTTTCGAACGTGGCGGCTTTCGTGCCCTGAGCAAAGGCAGCGTCGACTCCCTGTCAGCGGTGATTATTCTTGAAAGCTGGTTTGAAAATAGCTGGTCATAAAGCATCATTGCGCGGCTGATTCAGCGCTGCCATGTTCTGCATTTTCAGCAATTCTGGGACAGCGCTGGCAAACCAGCCGCGCTGTCATAAGAATCCCTCTACCGCCTTCTGTTCAGAAGGGGCAATCAACCCGGCCTGCCGTCTCTCTGCCAGACTGCCCGCAAAGGTTTGCATTCCCGCCTGCATGCCGGTTTCCAGCAGGCCCGGTAGCTGATGAGTTTTTCCCTCACGGATCAAATTTGCTATCGCAGGGGTGTTAACCAGCACTTCAAACAGCGCCACCCTGCCCTGCCCGGTGCTCTGCACCAGCTTTTGAGCAATCACCGCTTTGAGGCTGCCCGCCAGCTGGCTGCGGATCAGGTTTTTCTCCGCGCCGGGAAATACATCCACCAGCCTGTCTACGGCCTGGGCTGCGCCTCTGGTGTGCAGCGTTGCCAGCACCAGATGGCCAGTTTCTGCCGCCGTCAGCGCCTGCTGGATAGTGTCGCCATCGCGCAATTCCCCCAACAAAATCACATCCGGATCTTCACGCAGCGCGCTACGCAATCCTTCACTGAATGAGCGGCAGTGCGTGCCAATCTCACGCTGCTGGATTAAAGAACGCTGGCTGTGATGGATAAATTCGATCGGATCTTCCAGGGTGAGGATATGCCGATCCTGCTGCTGGTTGATGGCCCCAATCAGCGCGGCCAGGGTAGTAGATTTACCGCTGCCTGTTGCGCCAGTCACCAGCACCAGTCCATCTTCCAGTTGCAGTATTGCGCTGGCGATGGCTGGCAATTTGAGCGAGACGAGATCCGGGCATTCAGTGGCAATCAGCCTTAGCGCCAGCGATAGCCCCTTTCGCTGACGGAAAAGATTGGCCCGCAGCCGCGTCCCGTCAGCCAGCGTCAGGGCAAAATCCAGCTGCCCCTCCCGTTCGAACTGTTCAAGCTGCGCGGGCGTCAGCCAGCTTTCAGCGCTGGATTGCAGCAGTGCCTGGGTTATCCGGACCGAATCTGGCAGCGGCTCCAGCCGGCCATAACGCCGCCAGTAGGGAGAATGACCACTGCACAGGTGCAGATCCCCCGCGTTATGCTTTACACTATGGGCCACCATCTCCTCAATATTCATAAAACTCCCTGACTATGACCTCGATTCAGCACAACTTACAGCAAGTCCGCGAACGTATCTCAGCGGCAGCCGCACGGTGCGGGCGCGATCCGGCAGAAATTACTCTGCTTGCAGTTAGCAAAACAAAACCTGCGAGCGCGGTCGAAGAAGCGGTTGTCGCAGGCCAGCGCTGTTTCGGTGAAAACTATGTGCAGGAAGGCGTGGATAAGATCATGGCGTTGGGAAATTCAGCCCTCGACTGGCACTTTATTGGCCCGCTGCAATCCAATAAGAGCCGGCTGGTGGCAGAAAACTTTGGCTGGTGTCACACCGTGGACCGGCTGAAGATAGCCACCCGGCTGAACGAACAGCGTCCGGTTTCTCTGCCCCCACTGAACGTGCTGATCCAGATAAACATCAGTGACGAAAACAGTAAATCTGGCATCATGCTGGAGGCGCTGAATGAACTGGCAAAAGAGATTGCCCTTCTGCCGCGTTTATCGCTGCGGGGGTTGATGGCAATCCCGGCGCCGGAAGCGGAATATTCACGCCAACTGGCCGTTTGTCAGCAAATGGCGGAGGCGTTTACCGCACTGAAAAAAGAGTATCCATCCGTCGATACACTTTCTCTGGGAATGAGCGACGATATGGATGCCGCAATTGCGGCAGGCAGTACCATGGTGCGCATTGGCACCGCCATTTTTGGCGCGCGTGATTACAGCGCCGCTCACAACAATAATTAAGGACCCCCATGCTGACGTTGACATTTCTGGTCAAGACCCTGATCGACCTCTACGTAATGGTGCTGTTGTTGCGTATCTGGATGCAGTGGGCACGCTGCGATTTCTATAACCCACTGGCGCAATTTATCGTTAAAATTACCCAGCCCGTGGTGAAACCTTTGCGACGTATCCTGCCCTCCATTGGCCCGGTCGATACCGCGTCTTTGCTGCTGGCTTTTGTACTGACTACGCTGAAATACCCGATTTTATTACTGATTCAGGTGGGCGCCTTCTCGGTAGACCCAATGAATCTGCTGGTTGGCCTTTTGTCGCTGGTGAAGTCCGCTGGCTATCTGGTGTTCTGGGTGATCATCATCCGCTCGCTGATGAGCTGGATCAGCCAGGGCCGTGGCCCGGTCGATTACGTGCTGATCCAACTGACCGAACCGCTGATGGCGCCAATCCGCCGCATTCTGCCCGCGATGGGTGGAATTGATTTCTCTGCCATGGTGGTGATCCTGATCCTTTACATGCTGAACTACCTGGGCATGGATCTGTTCCCTGGCCTTTGGTACCTGCTGTAATCTGAAAATTCTGGACCTGATATGCAAAAAGTCGTGCTCGCCACCGGAAACCCCGGAAAAGTTCGTGAAATGGCTGATTTACTCGCCGCTTTTGGCCTCGATATCGTGGCGCAAACCGAACTTGGCGTAGAGTCAGCCGAAGAGACCGGCCTGACGTTTATTGAAAACGCTATTCTGAAAGCTCGCCACGCCGCAGCGCTTACCGGCTTACCGGCCATCGCCGATGACTCAGGGCTGGCGGTAGATGCACTTGGCGGCGCGCCTGGTATCTACTCGGCGCGTTATGCCGGAGAAGAGGCCAGTGACCAGCAGAACCTGCTCAAGTTACTGGACGCACTGGAAGAGGTGCCGGACGGGCAACGTCAGGCACAGTTCCACTGTGTGCTGGTTTATCTGCGTCATGCGGAAGATCCCACTCCGCTGGTGTTCCACGGTAGCTGGCAGGGTGAGATTGCCCGTAGCGCAGCGGGTGAAGGCGGTTTCGGCTACGATCCCATTTTCTTTGTCCCGGCGCTGGGTAAAACCGCAGCCGGGCTGAGCAAAGCGGAAAAACATGCGGTATCTCACCGTGGCAAAGCAATGACGCTGCTGCTGGAAGCGATGCGCAATGCGTAAGCTTCCTCCGTTAAGCCTTTATATTCACATCCCCTGGTGCGTGCAGAAGTGCCCTTACTGCGACTTCAACTCGCACGCGCTGAAAGGTGATGTGCCGCATGAAGAGTATGTCCGGCACCTGCTGGCGGATCTGGATGCTGACCTGCACCTGACTTCAGGACGCGAAGTCAGCACCATTTTCATTGGTGGCGGAACACCCAGCCTGTTAAGCAGTGAAGCGATGCAGATGTTGCTGGACGGGGTACGCGAGCGCTTACCGCTTTCACCAACGGCTGAAATCACCATGGAAGCGAATCCCGGCACCGTAGAAGCAGACCGCTTCAGCGGCTACCAGCGCGCCGGTATCAATCGTATTTCAATTGGCGTGCAGAGTTTCAGCGAGAAGAAGCTGGCGCGTCTCGGGCGCATTCACGGCCCGGAAGAGGCCAGGCGTGCAGCGGGGCTGGCGACCGATCTGAATCTGCGCAGCTTTAACCTGGATCTGATGCACGGTCTGCCAGACCAGTCGCTTGAAGAGGCGCTGGACGACCTGCGCCAGGCCATTGCGCTGAATCCCCCGCATTTGTCGTGGTATCAGCTGACTATTGAGCCTAACACCCTGTTCGCCTCACGCCCTCCCGTGCTGCCGGACGACGATGCGCTGTGGGATATCTTTGAGCAGGGCGACCAGCTACTGACGGCGGCAGGCTACCAGCAGTATGAGACCTCGGCCTATGCAAAGCCGGGCTATCGCTGTGAACATAACCTGAATTACTGGCGCTTTGGCGACTATCTCGGCATTGGCTGTGGCGCGCACGGTAAGCTGACCCAGACCGATGGCCGCATCGTCCGCACCACCAAAACCCGACATCCTCGTGGGTTTATGGCCGGGAAATATCTCGATCGCCAGCATGAAGTCGCTGACAGCGAGAAGCCGTTCGAATTCTTTATGAACCGCTTCCGTCTGCTGGAAGCGGCCCCGCGTGAAGAGTTTGCGCTTTACACCGGGTTGCCTGAAAGCATTATCCGCCCACAGTTAGATCAGGCGCTTACTGAGGGCTATCTGATTGAAACGGCAGAAACCTGGCAGGTGACGGAGAAAGGGAAGCTGTTCCTGAATTCGCTGCTTGAGCTGTTCCTGGCAGAAGAATAGCCTCAGCCCTGAAAAGAAAAACGCCTGAAATTTATCAGGCGTTTCAGACTGCTGACGAACCTGAAGCGATGGGAGCATATGCCTTGAACAAAGCATCACGGGCCACGGACGGCCCGTGCTGAGCTGGCAGGGATGGCGCTTTTTGCGTCTTTGTGAGAGGCATATGCTCCCTGAGCCTGCACTTTGCCAATAACTGAAACGCCTGAACGTTATCAGGCGTTTTTTTGCTGAACATTTTGTTGCGGGTTATTTCAGCCCGGCAATCATCGCTTCGCGCTGGCCTTCCAGCGTGGTCACACGATTACAGACTTCATGGCCGAAGTTCTGAAAATCCTGCTCCTGATTTTTCCATTCAGCCTGAACAGACTGCTGGAGACCGCCAAGGTTGCCCATGATCGCCTGAAGCGGATTATCGCCATTCCCTGCCTGCTGGCGACCCATCTCATTCAGACTGTCCTGCACCACTCCACCCATAGCGTTCTGCACCAGCTTCTCGCCATCCTGACGAACCTGCTCGATTGCCTGATGGTGGAAAGTCAGCCCGTCGCTACGGTGCTCGATAATCCGGTTCATCTGCTGCTTAAGCTGAGTATCCAGTGAGGTCAGGCGGTTACGTACCTTGCTGTCCTGCCCCAGCTTCTCCACGATCACCTTATCCAGCGCCACACGGCTTTTTTCCAGACGCTGACGTGCACCCTGATCGATCCAGGGCAAATCACGACGCAGCGCGGTCTGGTAATCGATCGCTTTCTGACGCGTGGCCGTATCAACAGAGGCAGCCTTACCGTTACGCTCCACCTCACCCGTTGGGGTGATGATCAGATTGCCACTGGCCCCGACAACCTGCACGGTTTGCGGAGAAATGACGATGTCATCCTGGGGTTTCACGCTACATTGATAGTCTGCCTGAGCCTGGCCTGCTGCCAGTAATAAGGCCCCCACCATCATCGCTTTACGCATTTTGCATTCTCCTGAGAGTGAAAAGGCCACGCATGATGCGTGGCCCCGATATCCATCCTTATCTCCCCACATCCTTCAGGATGAGGCGGGATACTTTCTTAGTCCCACCAGACGTCGAAAAGTTCGGTAACCTGGATATTGCTCAACTTATGTTCTTCCAGCCACTTACGCACCAGCTCGCGGTGCTCATCGGTGCATTTGCCGGTCTGCTGCAGGCAGATTAAGCCTTCCCACTGCAGATAGCCGCTGCCATCAAAAGCCAGGCCATTAGGATCGATAACTTCTTCGATCAGCGCATCCACAGTTTTGTCGATGGTCTCTTCGCTGGTGCCTTCAGGGAAGCCAAATCCAATGGAAAAGCCTAATTCCTGAAACTCATCAATATGCATCTTTTTACGCAAACGACGACTGCGTTGGGTAGCCATTATTTAATCCTCTCAAACATCAGATCCCAAACACCGTGGCCAAGACGCTGACCACGCTGCTCAAATTTGGTTAACGGGCGCGACTCAGGGCGCGGCACGTAGTCCTGCGTGGCTGACTGGTTCTGATAACCGGCAATGCTGCTCATCACTTCCAGCATGTGCTCTGCATAGGCTTCCCAGTCGGTCGCCATATGGAACACGCCGCCCAGTTTCAGCTTGCGCATCACCAGCTCAGCAAAAGGCGCCTGCACGATGCGGCGCTTGTTGTGACGCGCTTTATGCCAGGGGTCCGGGAAGAACAGCTGCACCATGCGCAGCGAATTATCCGGGATCATTTTGTCCAGCACGTCGACGGCATCGTGACACATCACGCGAAGATTCTCCACGCCAGCCCCATGGGCGGTGCTCAGGCAGGCGCCCACGCCCGGGGAGTGAACCTCAATACCCAGGAAGTTTTGCTGCGGGTTGCTCGCGGCCATGGTGACCAGTGAAGCGCCCATACCGAAGCCGATCTCCAGCACCACCGGCGCCTCGCGACCAAACAGGCTAACCAGATCCACAGGTTCAGGCTGGTATTCCACGCCCATCACCGGCCAGTAATTGTCCAGCGCGTGCTGCTGGCCTTTCGTCAGACGGCCCTGACGACGTACGAAGCTGCGAATGCGGCGCATTGGGCGACCGTTTTCATCAAACTCCGGAGAAATAACCTCATTCTTCATGTTTCTGCCTGCTGGTCTGCAATATCTGGAAAGGGGGCATTATGCAAAGTTACAGCGGTTAAGCAAGCCCCGGTAACTTCCGGTTTACAGCATAGTTGGTCTGTGCTGGAATCCCACCCTGATTTTTACTTATGCAGGATATTTCTCTGACATGATGCAAGCGCCGCAGTTCTCACGGCAGGTACTGGACTGGTATCAGCGCTTTGGGCGTAAAACCCTGCCCTGGCAGCTGGAAAAAACGCCTTATAAAGTCTGGCTTTCTGAAGTGATGTTGCAGCAGACCCAGGTTGCCACCGTCATTCCTTATTTTGAGCGTTTTATGGCGCGTTTCCCGACCATATCCGATCTTGCCGCGGCCCCGCTGGATGAAGTTCTGCATTTATGGACCGGATTAGGTTACTACGCCCGTGCGCGTAATCTGCATAAAGCGGCCAAAGTGGTGGCGGATAAGCACCAGGGCATCTTCCCGGAAACGTTTGAAGAGGTGGTCGATTTGCCAGGCGTTGGCCGTTCAACGGCGGGTGCGGTTCTCTCCTTATCACTGGGTAAGCATTTCCCTATCCTCGACGGCAACGTCAAACGGGTGCTGGCCCGCTGCTATGCCGTATCAGGCTGGCCGGGTAAAAAAGAGGTGGAAAAACGCCTGTGGGAGATCAGTGATGAGGTGACGCCGGCTGAGGGTGTCAGCCAGTTCAATCAGGCGATGATGGATCTGGGCGCGATGGTTTGTACCCGCTCAAAACCGAAATGTGAAATCTGTCCGCTGAATCTGGGTTGCGTAGCTTACGCCAACGGCACCTGGGCAAATTACCCCGGTAAAAAGCCGAAGCAGACCCTGCCCGTGCGCACGGGCTGGCTGCTGATGATGCAGCAGGGCCAGGAGGTCTGGCTTGAACAGCGCCCGCCGGTCGGCCTGTGGGGAGGACTGTTTTGTTTCCCACAGTTTGCCACCCTGCCCGAGCTGCAACAGTGGCTGAGCGACAAACGCATTGATGACGCAAAATTACAGCAGGAGATCGCGTTTCGTCACACCTTCAGCCATTTCCACCTGGATATTGTGCCAATGTGGCTGGAACTGCCTCCGGCAGGTGCGGCAATGGATGAAGACGCTGGTCTCTGGTATAACTTAGCGCAGCCACAGTCCGTTGGGCTGGCCGCCCCGGTGGATCGCCTGTTACAACAACTGCGTCAGCCACAACAGCAAGCGCTGAACATCCGCGCAAAAGAAGAGGAAGAGTAATGAGCCGAATGATTTTTTGCACGTTTCTGCAACGTGATGCCGATGGACAGGATTTCCAGCTTTATCCGGGCGAACTCGGCAAGCGTATCTATAATGAGATTTCTAAAGAAGCCTGGTCTCAATGGATGAGTAAGCAAACTATGCTGATCAACGAAAAGAAGCTCAGCATGATGAATCCGGAAGATCGTAAGCAACTTGAGCAGGAAATGGTGAAATTTCTGTTCGAAGGACACGACGTCCATATCGAAGGTTATACCCCGCCAGAAGAATAATCGTTGGGCCTCACAGATGAGGCCCTCTCAATGTGGGCTAAGCACGACAACATGAATAAGAAATTGATAGGTTTGCTGGTAATAGCGCCGCTGCTGATCTCCTGCTCAGGCAACAAAAAACCGGTTTTCCACGAAGAGTGGGTCAAAGACACCAATGGATTCGATATTCTGATGGGACAGTTTGCCCATAACATTGAGAATATCTGGGGCATCAATGAAGTGCTGATCGCCGGTCCGAAAGACTATGTGAAATACAGCGATCAATATTACACGCGTAGCCACATTAACTTCGAATCAGGCTCGATCACCATTGAGACCATCGCCGGAACCGATCCGATGGCCAGCCTGCGCCAGGCCATTATCACCACCCTGCTGATTGGTGAAGATCCAGGCAATGTCGATCTCTATTCCGACGCTAATGATGTCAAAATTGGCAAAGAGCCGCTGCTCTATGGTCAGGTGCTGGATAACACCGGGCAGCCGATCCGCTGGGAAGGCCGTGCAGCGAGCTTCGCCGATTACCTGTTACAGACCAAGCTTCAGCGCCGTAATTCCGGTCTGCATGTGATCTATTCGATCACTATTCCGATGGTGCCAAACCATCTGGATAAGCGTGCCCATAAGTATCTGCCGATGGTACGCGAGGCCGCCGCGAAGTACGGTGTCGATCAGTCGCTGATCCTGGCCATTATGCAGATTGAATCGAGCTTCAACCCCTACGCGGTCAGTAATGCGGATGCGCTGGGGCTGATGCAGGTGGTGCAGCATACCGCCGGTGTGGATGTTTTCAGGATGAAAGGGAAATGGGGCAAACCAAGCCGCAGCTATCTGCTGGATCCGGAGAACAATATTGATGCCGGTACTGCTTATCTCTCCATTCTGCAGAGCAGTTATCTGGCGGGTATTTCCAACCCGACCTCCCGCAAATATGCGGTGATCACCGCCTATAACGGCGGCGCGGGCAGCGTGCTGAAAGTCTTCTCCAGTGACAAGACTAAAGCCTTCAACACCATCAATAATCTCTCGCCTTCAGAGGTTTATCAGACGCTGACCAGCAACCACCCTTCTGCTGAGTCCCGTCGCTATCTCTATAAAGTGAACAGCGCGCAGAAGAGCTACCATCTTTACTGAGTGACCTCCGGCCGGATGAAGAGATCTTCATCCGGCTGGCCAGGCCTGTCTGGCGTGTAAAATGGCGAGAATTTCTGTGCCCGGATTCATGCTGCGAAAAACGATAATGTAATTAGCATGTACGATAATTTCGCGAGTTCCCGCAACATGTCCACAGCGAAAAAGAGCAGGACTTTCAGCAGCAATTGCAACGAGCCTTTCAATCCGCAAAAGAAGCAATTCGGCTGCTTCGGAGTTTCTTTCGGCCAGCCAGCCAATGATATGTAGCAATTGATCAGTTGCCTCGTCAGTCCATTTGACGTCCCGCATGAGAGTTACAGTCCCTTGTTTTTAACTCCGGCAATAATCCGTTGGGCCTCTGCCATGACTTCTTCATGACTGTGGCGCGGTGTGTTACTGGCCAGGGATTTTTCTACTTGCTGGCGAAACCAGTTTTCATAGTTTTCCCCCTCTTTTTCCGGAAGGATACCGCTAAGATTGGGATGTAATTTCGTCATAATACTTCTCCCTTTGGATGATGAAATTTCGCACAGTATAAAAGTCTGGTGGCTTAAGTCCAGTCAGGTTTTTGCACCCTGTCTTCATTCTCAGGTCTTTCTCTAAATGTTCTGAAACCCGCTGTCTTTTTGCAGGCAGCTCCTGGACAGCACTCGCAATTAAACATAAAAAAACGGCTTTTCCGAAGAAACGCCGTTTTTTTAATAACCTCAATCCTGACAAAATATCAGCGAGTGATATTTTTAAATTGTCTTGTCGTGTCTGTCAGGGCGGTTTCGGTCGGCAGGCGCTCCATTGAACTGGCACCATAGAAACCATCGCACTGCGGACAGTGGTCAAGAATGTACTGAGCATCTTCAGGGCTGGAAATCGGTCCGCCATGACATAAAACGATTACGTCTTCCCGTATCGCTTTAGCGGCCTGAGCCCACTGATTGATCAGCGGCACACAGTCGGAAAGCTTAAGCGCTGTTTCTGCGCCAATGTTGCCGCCGGTGGTCAGGCCCATATGAGGGACAATGATATCGGCACCCGCTTCGGTCATCGCAATGGCATCGGCTTCGCTGAAAATATAGGGGGTGGTCAGCATCTCTTTCTGATGTGCCAGCCGGATCATCTCCACTTCCAGACCGTAGCCCATGCCCGTTTCCTCAAGATTGGCGCGGAAGTTGCCGTCAATCAGGCCCACGGTGGGAAAATTTTGCACGCCGGAAAAGCCAAGAGCCTTGAGATCGTCCAGAAATTTATCGAACTGGCAGAAGGGATCGGTGCCGTTAACCCCGGCAAGCACCGGCGTGTTCTTCACTACCGGCAACACTTCCTTCGCCATATCCACCACAATCTCATTGGCATTGCCATAGGCCAGCAGACCGGCCAGTGAACCGCGCCCCGCCATCCTGTAACGGCCGGAATTGTAAATAACAATGAGGTCAATCCCCCCCGCCTCTTCACACTTTGCAGAAAGGCCGGTACCGGCACCTCCTCCGATAATTGGCTCCCGGCGGGCGATCATCTTTCTGAATTTAGTCAGTATTTCCTGACGGGTAAAAGCCATTCTCAAAACTCCTGTTCCGCTAGCTGGCGAAATTGCGCCACTGCAGCCTGTGCAAATAAAGGATCGTTGATGTTATAGGGCAGACGGCGAATTATACGTTTTTCCGTCTGCTGTAAGTGTGCCTCAAGCGTGGTGATAAAGGCCAGATCGGCCTCTGGCGACCAGAAAGGTTGCCCTGGCGCATCAAGTGCCGAGAAGCCCCCTTCGGGGATCAGGAATACGACTTTTCCCTGACACTGGTTGAGTTTGCCAGCTATCCACCTGGCCATCGCCACGTTCTCATCCACGTCAGTACGCATCAGCGTAACCTGCGCATTGTGATGATAGAACAGCCGGTCGGCATATTTTTCCGGCACGGTAGTGACATGACCAAAGTTGATCATATCCAGCGCCCCACAGGAAATAACGCAAGGCACACCAGATTTTGCCACCCCGTCAAAGCGCGTATCATCACAGGCAAGCACTCCGCCAAACAGCAGATCGCAGACTTCCGTAGTGGTGAGGTCGAGCAGACCGGAAAGCATATTACTCTCAGTCAGTTTCTCCATCGCCATGCCGCCGCTGCCGGTGGCATGAAACACCAGGCAGTCGTAGTCCGCTTCCAGTTCAGCGCTGACCTGCTGAATGCAGGGGGTGGTGACGCCAAACATCGTCAGCCCCAGCGCAGGTTTTTCCTCCTCGCTCTCCTCCTGCTCCCAAAGCACTGCTCCGGCAATTTGGTGTGCAGCGTTTCCCAGTACCCGACGGGAAATGCGGTTGAGCCCGGCCACATCGGTGACGGAATAGATCATGTTGATATCGCTGGCACCCACATAGCCGGAGACATCGCCTGAGGCCATGGTGGAGACCATCACTTTTGGGATCCCGACGGGCAGGGCCTGCATAGCGGGCGTGATCAGCGCGGTACCGCCTGAACCTCCCAATCCTATTACGCCCAGCAGGTCACTGCGGCGGCTGAGGAAATTCTTAAAGGCCAGCGCCATAGCATCAATGGCTTTGCCCCGGTCACCGCAGAATACGGCATCACGGCCATTGGGATGGAAATCAGCAATCAGTTCGGGAGGAAAATCAGCGCCCGAAGGTGGGCTAACTGGTTGAGTAGACAGATCAACTGTTACTACCTCAGCGCCGGTATTAGCTATACACTCGCTGACGTAAAACAGTTCCCTTCCTTTAGTATCTGCTGTAGCAACAGCATAGATATAACCTGTATTTATACTCATAGCCGTAACAACACCCTGTTATTAGACAAAATAAAGACTTGATAAACCTGTAATAAAAACGTAAATAACCATAGAGGCGTCAACGTTTTCAGGGTCACGAGATTACAGTACCACCTTCAATATTGATAAATCAATTGAATGAAATATGCGTCTCACGCTGTTGTTGACTACGCTTAACAACGGGATCTGAGTGTCAGGTTCAGGCAGGCTAAAGCTGTTTATCCTGCTTAATATTCGTCAATCGCTTGAATAGCAAGCAGATTTAACCGAACAAATGAGGTTATTGTGGAGCAAAGGGATTCCGCTGGGGTTATGACATTAACCGCTACAAGAGCAAGAACACGCCGTTTACTGATCGAAACTGCCATGAAGATGTTTGACAGTGGCGCCTTTCCTTCGATTACTGAAGTCGCTCAGGAAGCTCAGCTTTCACGCGCTACGGCATACCGTTATTTCCCTACTCAAAGCGCGCTGGTCTCTGCGATCGTGACTGAAACCCTCAGCCCGATCAAAAGCTGGCGTCCTTCTAAAGAGGAGACCAGCGAACGTATTGATGAACTGCTGGGCTTTGCGTTTCCAAAAATGCTGGAGCACGAAGGGACGCTGCGTGCAGCACTGCATCTTTCGCTGACCCAATGGGCGCAATCCCGCTCCAGTGACCGGCCGGAAAAAGAGAAGCTGATCAGGGGTAACCGTAAGGCGCTACTGCAACATGTGGTCGAACCGCTGAACCAGGAGATGTCTCCGGAATTAGTCGAGCGCGTCGTACAGTCGTTATCGCTGGTTTACGGTTCGGAGATTTTTCTGGTGATGAAGGATATCTGGGGGTGTTCCAACCACCAGCTTGAGGATATCGGCAAATGGATTGCCAAAGCTATCGTCAGTCAGGCACGGGAAGACGAGAAAACGCTGAAGGCTGGCCAGACGCGGGCAGCATTGAGCTGATGTTGAACCGCGCCTGAAATGTCGATCGCTATCGACATCCGCAGGCGCGGGGGATCCTATTCGTTAATCATGTAGCCATACAGACGTTTCACACCCTGCTCATCGGCCTCGGCGTAGACTCCCTGTAATTCAGGAGAGAAGCCGGGCAGCAGGTTAAGGCCTTCTTCCAGCGCCAGGAAGTAGCGCTGCACTGCGCCGCCCCAGGCTTCGCCAGGGACCACACAGAGAACGCCCGGAGGGTAAGGCAACGCGCCTTCGGCAGCGATGCGCCCTTCAGCCTGAGCAACAGGGACAAGCTCCACGTTGCCGCGAATAAATTCGATGTTGGCATCCTGGGCGTTCATCACCACTTTCGGCAGGCTTTCCCGGCGGAACATCGCCTTCTGTAAGTCTTTCACACCATAACTGACATAGAGCTGATGCATCTCCTGACACAGTCGGCGTAAGGTGTATCCCGCATAGCGCTTTGCATTTTTGCGATAGATAGTCGGCAGCACATCGGAGAGCAACGCATCTTCTTTGACGTGCTGCTCAAACTGCGCCAGTTTCGCTACCAGATGCGCCATCTTCTCAACGCTCTCTGCTGGCGTCAGCAGGAACAGGATCGAATTGAGATCGCATTTCTCCGGAACTACCCCATTTTCGCGCAGATAATTAGCCAGGATTGTGGCCGGGATGCCGAAAGAAGCATACTGCCCGCTGGCCGCATCAATGCCCGGCGTGGTCAGCAGCAGCTTACAGGGATCGATCAGGTACTGATCTTTCTCGTAGCCTTCAAAACCATGCCATGTCGCCCGCGGCGCAAAACTGAAATAACGGACATCAGAAGCGATGGTTTCGGTTTTTGCCTCCTGCCAGGGCTTGCCGTCCACCTCATCCGGGATAAAGGGTTTGATCATTTCGCATCTGGCGAGGATCGCTTTTCGGGCATCGATCCCTAAGGTGACACACTCATGCCACAGACGGCGCCCCGCTTCTCCCTGATGCATTTTGGCGTTAACGTCCAGCGCGGCAAACAAGGGATAGAAAGGACTGGTTGAAGCGTGCAGCATAAAGGCATTGTTCAGCCGCTTATGGCTGCAAAAACGCTGCTGCCCGCGGATATGGTTGTCCTTTTTATGGATCTGCGAAGTCTGCGAGAAACCAGCCTGCTGCTTATGCACTGACTGGGTGACAAAAATACCGGGATCGTTGGCATTCAGATCCAACAACAGTGGCGAACAGGCCTCCATCACCGGGATGAATTGTTCGTACCCTACCCACGCTGAGTCAAACAGGATGTAATCACAAAGGTGGCCAATGCTGTCGATCACCTTACGGGCGTTATATACGGTGCCATCGTAGGTTCCCAGTTGGATCACCGCCAGGCGGAAAGGCCGTGCTTCATTCGCCCGATCCGGCGCGATCTGTCTGATCTGCTCGCGCACATACTCTTCATTGAAACAGTGCGCATCAATGCCCCCGATAAAGCCAAAGGGATTGCGGGCCGTTTCCAGCCACACCGGCGTGGCACCAGCCTGAATCAGCGCGCCGTGGTGGTTAGATTTATGGTTATTGCGATCGAACAACACCAGGTCGCCACGCGTCAGCAACGCATTGGTCACCACTTTGTTTGCGCTGGAGGTGCCGTTAAGAACGAAGTAGGTTTTATCAGCATTAAAAACTTTGGCCGCGAACTTCTGGGCGTGCTTGGCGGAGCCTTCGTGGATCAGCAGATCGCCGAGCTTTACATCCGCATTACACATATCAGCGCGAAACACGTTCTCACCGAAGAAATCATAGAACTGCCGTCCTGCGGGATGCTTTTTAAAAAACGCGCCGCCCTGATGGCCCGGACAGGCAAAAGTGCTGTTATCCATCGCCACGTATTTGGTCAGCGTGTTGAAAAACGGCGGCAGCAGATCGTTCTGATATTCCGCAGCAGCGGCTTCAAGTTTGATCGCATCGTCCGCATCGCCGGTCAGCAGGCCGACATTCTCAGGCAGATCCTGCTCATGTTGCTGGCCGGGATAATCCAGCGAGATAAAGACCGGCAGGTTAAAGCCGGTATGGCGCAGCAGCGCCAGCATGCCGCTACGGGAGTCGGCAACGGAGACGACCACCGCCGCCACATCAGTAAAATCAGTTTTCTCCAGGGTGACGACTTCGCGTCCGGTCTGGAGGTGGATAGCCACAGTGGTGCTGGCTGCAATTTTCAGTGGTGTCATAACACAAATCCTCAGGCGATAAGGATGAGTGGGTGCCAGTGGCACAGCAATGGGAGACGGCAAAAGCCCTCGCCCGGCGAAAGGTGTCTGATGGATGAACAGCCAGATGGGAACCAGCTTCGACCGATAGACATCAGTAAAATCAGATCGCGTCTGTTTTTACTCATGGCCAACAGTAAGCTTATGAAAACCTCACCGCACGGGGGGCGTTTTTTTCAACAGGATGTGACTGGGAGAGAGGCGCATGCACATTTTCAGGCGGGGACAGATGCTGGTAAACAGCAGTGAACCTTTCATGCGGCGTCCTCAAAGTAAAGGGGATGACGGTGTCCGTCCAAAGTGGGCGCAATGATGACATTTTTTATTTTTCGGTACAAGACGGGATCTGATTTCACGCAAGCGGACACTAAAATATAAGCAATTGATTTAATTGTATTTGTGAATAAATCCAGCAATAAAAACGGTTAAATTTCTGTTAGTTATGCAATTTCACTGCAAGCCTATTCAGCAATAAATAAAATAGTGTAACGAGTGGAAAATTGTCACTTTTCCATCATTTTGATGCAAAAAAGTGCAGTCAGTAGCGATTAAGCCATAAAGCCATTGACGCCCGGCAGCCAGTACGGTTTAATGCGCCCCGTTGCCCGGATAGCTCAGTCGGTAGAGCAGGGGATTGAAAATCCCCGTGTCCTTGGTTCGATTCCGAGTCCGGGCACCACTAATTAAAGAACCCAGCCTGTGGCTGGGTTTTTGCTTTCTGGGATCGGGCTGATTCTGGTGAGCAAAAAGTATGCCCCCTCCCTCTCGCCCTCCTGGCATCTTTCATCCAGGTATTGATTCTTGATAGCGTTAAGTTCCCCTGAGCAGAGTCACTTCCAGGGATTAACTGCAGTTGAATTAAGATCGATACGCGGCATGATGGGCACTTTTCCATCGTAATAAAATGCAGTATTTGAGAAGGAATAGATCTTCCCGTTAAGGCTGACCAGTACATGGTCACCCACAGCCGATACTGAAGCACTCCCCGTGTCAGCCTCCAAAAATGGCGCTGCTTTCGCTAACACATGCATTGGATCGGTCAGATGTTGGTTAACGTAGTACCGATACACATCAGAATCCGTCGCGCCTGCATCCTGATATTTGGTCACATACAGCCAGACGCTGTCTGATAACTGCCTCTGGCTGAATAAGCGATTGTTCCTGGGGGCATTCTCCGAATACCAGAGTACCCCGCCCACAACAACTATAAGTAACAAGACGGCTGTAAGCGCCCGGTGTGACCACTTAATAATGGTGCCGATTGGCATAATCAATTCCAAAACCGATCGCGTGGATCATCACCATAAGGCATATCCCAATACCATTGCCCCCAGCGAGGATCCGAAGTACCGGCGCGATTTTGCGCCCAACCAGCGCCCCTTAACAAGACTGCCTCAGGGATCCCGGCAACAACACCTGTTGCTCCAAAATTAAAGTTGTCAAAATTTTGATACTGAGGTCCCATTTGCTTGTAATCCCATGGTCCTTTATTACGAACTTGTTGGTAAAACCAGTAATAAACTGTAGGACTAGCCATATTGCGGGGCAATCCATGGTGGCGGGCTTCATAAAGGTTTTTCATCAGCAGCGGAAAACCCTGTGGGGGCAAGAGAGGTATAATAGCCATATAATCCCTTAGTTTAAAAATCCTGCTGGTTATTGAATCACCTTGCAATCTGAAAGGGTACCCTGAGCAGAGAAGACTATTTGAACCAAATCACATATCTGGCGCAAATTCTGAAAATATTTTGTAATCGATTACTTAGCAAAGGTAATTTTGTAATCGATTACTTTTAAATTCAGGGAGCACTAAATGCCGTTCAAAAACTTGTTGGGTGCAGGAATACTGGCCGTATCAGCTTTGTCTTCACTACCCGGCCATGCAGTCAGCGTAGAAAATGAGATTGCCCTGCAAATGTATACCTTAAGGAACGTGGGTTCACTGGAGGAACAGTTCGCTATGGCGCACAAAGCGGGGTTCAAAAATGTTGAGCTTGTGGGTGACCAGGGCGTTGATGCCGCACAAATGAAAGCCTCTCTGGCTAAAAATCATCTCAAAGTAACCTCTTCACATGTGCAACTCAGTGTACTGGAGAACGATTACCAGAACACAGTAGCGTTCAGCAAAACCATTGATAACGCCACAATTATCGTGCCGTGGATTGAGCCAGAGGATCGCCCCGACAGCACGCAAAGCTGGATTAAGTACGCTCAGCGTCTGAATGCTTTGGGCGCAAAACTTCATAAGGATGGCATCCAGCTGGCTTATCACAATCACAATTTTGAGATGAAAAAGTACGATGGCCTGACGGCTCTTGAAATCCTTCTCGACCATACAAAGCCAGATAACCTTAAGCTGGAAATGGATGCCGCGTGGGTCTCTCGTGGCGGTCAGGATCCGGTGAAATTTCTCAAAAAATACCCTGGGCGGATTTATGCTCTTCATGCAAAAGACAATGCATCGATTGGCATCAGGGACGATGAAATGAACTTTGCGCCTCTGGGAGAAGGGTTACTGGACTGGAAAAGTATCCTGCCTGCGGCTAAAGCCAGTGGCGTGCGCTGGTTTATCATCGAACATGACAAGCCGAAAAATCCGTGGAGCATCATCACCACATCGCACAACAACTTGACGGAAGCGCTGGAAAAACTGCCTCATTAACTGAAATCAAAGAGGTGAGTTTTCGACTGGCAGGGCTCCCCATTTCAGGAAAATCGCCCCAGGGCTGGCCCTGTTCATTCAAGCCAGTCCTGGGTGGGTAGTCTTATCTGTTGGACAATCTCAGGCACTGGCCCGCCTGATAAGCTGCCAGTCCAGCATGACCCGTTCTGCGCCTGATGCCGGGCTGTCGATTTTTTGCAGAAGCAGCATAAAGGCCTGACGGCCAATATCCCGGGAAGGCTGCGCAAGCGTGGTCAGTGGCGGTGAAGTCATCTCTGCCAGTTCGGTTCCATCGAACCCCACCACCGCAATATCTTCAGGTACACGGAGACCAGCCTGCTGGATCACCGACATCGCGCCTGCTGCCAGCGTATCGGACACGGCGAAAACAGCATCCGGCTTTTCTTCCTGCTCCAGTAGCGATGCCATCGCCTGCTTTCCCGCGCTGAAACTTAACTCGCTGGCGTAAGCGATGGCTTGCCAGTTTAGCTGGCCTCGTTCCAGGGCGGCCTTATAACCCTGTTCACGAAGCTGGGCATATTTGTAGCTCAGATCGTGGTTGATCAACGCGATCCGCTGGCAGCCTTTCTCCGCCAGATACCCCACCACCTGCTGTGCGGCTTCAATATCATTGATGCCAACGCAGGAAATCTCCCCCTCGTCAGCATATTCTGCACACTGAACCCAGGGCATCTCACCTATCAGGCGGGCCAGATCCGGCAGTTTACTGAAGGCATCCATAGTAATGATGCCATCCACCATTTTACCTGCCAGCATTTGCAGGCTGGATCGGGAGCGCTCAATATCCGAGCCGGAGTTGCACAGCAAAATGCGGTAGCCGTTCTTTTCGGCCTGGGCTTCTATTCCTTTAACCACTTCGGCACAAAACGGATTGGAGATATTGGATACCAGAACAAGCACCATAGAACTGCGCGAAGTACGGAGCTGACGGGCAAGTAAGTTAGGTTGGTAATTACTTGCTTTGATGGCCTGCAGAACCTTTTCCCGGTTGGCTTCCTTCACTGAGTCGCTGTTATTCAGCACCCGCGAAACCGTAGCAACTGAGACACCCGCCATTCGGGCGATTTTTTGAATGGACATGGACAGCGTTCCTGCAGACGAATTATTGGCCTCAAGGCTACCATAATTTCACCCGACACAATAAGTTAGCCCGGCAGTGCGCCGGGCTAAGAGAGAGTCACAGGTCAGGGCCAGCCAGCTTGCCGGCCATACCTACAAAACGGCCATAAAGTGGGCGCAAAAGCTCGCCACTCTCACCTTAAGATCCGTTACAGAGCAGGCTTCAAACCCTGATCCAGCGCTGTTGGCGATGGCTCTGGACTATAGCCTCAATTACTGCCATCACCTGAGCACCTTCGTGGAAAGTGGCAAACCCGGCTTCTCCGGGGGCAGGAGGTGTTCCTTTTGCTACAGCGGCATAGTACTGCTGCATCATATTGCGGAAGGCATCCGGCCAGCCTTCAATATGGCCGCCGGGAAAATGTGCCCGGTCGGCAATGTCGCTGTTCAGTAAAGCGGGATCGTCAGAGAGGAGCTGATTGGGCTGATGCCGTTTGCCTGTCCAGAGCTGCTGCGGCGTTTCCTGATCCCAGGCCACAGAAGCCTCGCTGCCGCTGACCTCCAGATTCAGGCGATTTTTGCGCCCTGCCGAAACCTGCGAAACGCTGAAGCTGCCTTTGCTGCCGTCATCAAACCGGATCAGGACAAAGCCCATATCTTCGGTCGTCACCTCGCGATCTTCATAAACTGCCTGCTCCTGATGCGCACTGAAGGTAGAGGATCCGCTGACGTTGGCTTTGCGCGTGGGCCAGACAATCGACAGATCCGCCATGACCTCGACAATTTTTCGGCCAGTGACAAACTGTATGGTGTCACACCAGTGTGAGCCAATATCGGCCATTGCCCGCGATGGCCCGCCTTTAGCCGCCTCTACCCGCCAGTTGTAATCTGTCTCTTGCAGCATCCAGTCCTGCAGATAGCTTCCCTGCGCTGAGAACAGTCGTCCCAGCTCGCCCTGCCTGATCATGCTGGCCGCCTGTTGCACCATAGCAAACTGGCGATAAACAAAGCTGATGCCATGTACTACACCGGCCTGTTCGGCCAGTTCCACCAGCTCGTGAGCCTCATCCAGAGTCATACAAAGCGGTTTTTCTGAGAAGAGATGCTTGCCCGCCCGCAGAACCTGACGGTTGATTTCAGCATGGAGATGATTTGGCGTGCAGTTATGCACAACTTCCAGCCCGGGGTGCTGAAGGAAGGTCGCTACATCGCCGTAGGCGTGCGGCACATTAAGCTGTAGCGCTCGTTTCTCAGCGCTGGCCTGGCTGGACTCGCAAAGCGCCACCACCTGGATGTTACCCAGGCGGCGTAAAGCTTCAAGGTGAGCAGGCCCGATAAAGCCGGTGCCAATAATACCGACCTGGATCATTTCATCCTCCCGTTATCCAGCCCAAGCTGCGCACGAACATCAGATGAGGATCCCTGCGCGGCGAAATCATCAAAAGCGCGTCCGGCCACCGGGATAATGTGGCGTTTTATAAATTCCGCGCCCTCTCGTGCGCCTGCGTCGCTCTCTTTTAAGCAGCATTCCCACTCCAGAACTGCCCAGCCGCCGTAATCATATTGCGCCAGCTTGCTGAATATCCCTTTGAAATCGATCTGGCCGTCGCCGGGTGACCGGAAACGTCCGGCGCGGTCGATCCAGCGCTGGTAACCACCATAAACCCCGCTGCGGCCATTCGGCAGATATTCGGCATCCTTAACGTGGAAGGCTTTGATTCGTTGATGGTAAATGTCGATGTACTGAAGATAATCAATGTGTTGCAGATGGAGATGGCTTGGATCGTACAGCATATTGCAGCGCGGATGGTTGTTCACCAGCGCCAGAAAACGTTCGAACGTCACCCCGTCATGCAGATCTTCACCAGGGTGGATCTCGTAACAGACATCCACGCCGTGCCGATCAAACTCGTTCAGCACGGGTTCCCAGCGCCGTGCCAGCTCGGCAAACGCTTCCTCAAACAGAACAGGATTGTGTGGCGGCCACGGATAGAGATAGGGCCAGGCCAGCGAGCCAGAAAAGGTGGCATGGGCAGTCAGCCCCAGACTGGCAGAGGCTTTGGCTGCCAGCTTCACCCTGTCGATAGCCCACGCCGTGCGTTTTGCGTTATCGCCTCTGACTTGTTCCGGGGCAAACCCATCAAAAGCAACATCATGCGCCGGATGGACAGCAATCAACTGCCCCTCCAGATGGGTGGATAATTCGCTGACCGACAGGCCATAACTGGCCAGCATCCCGCTGACCTCGTCACAATAAGTCTGGCTGTTTGCCGCCAGAGAAAGATCGAATATCGCCTGATGGTTACAGGGGATCTGCAACGCTTTATATCCCAGAGAAGATGCCCACTGTGCCAGCCCTTCCAGCGAATTAAAGGGCGCACTCTCACTGATAAACTGCGACAGAAAAATACCAGGTCCTTTTAACGTTTTCACGTTCACCTCCGGATAAAGCCTCTTACTCTTTATATTTAAACGAGAAGAAGAAAATTAAGGCGATTACCGCTGCCGATACGGCAGGGATCCACCAGAAAAGCGCCCAGTTCTGGGCCGATACCTGCCCGGCCACCAGATTGTTGTAAAGTGCGCCCGAAATTTGCGAGCCAAGCAGCATGCCGATGCCATAAGTGAACATCACCACCATGCTCTGTGCCTGACCTTTGACCTTCTCGCCTGCGATGCGGTCGGTGTAGATGTAGCCCACCACAAAGAAGAAGTCGTAACAGACCCCGTGCAGCAGGATCCCCAGATAAATCAGCGTGCGCCCCTCTTCGTTCATGCCCATAGCAAACAGCGCATAACGCACAAACCAGGCGACCATGCCAATCAGCAGCATGTACTTCACACCCAGGCGACGGAACAGCAGCGGGATCACCAGCATGAAGAAGATTTCAGACATCTGTCCGAAGGACATCACGGTGCTGACGTTTTCCACGCCTGCATCGGCCAGCCAGGAGGCGGTAAAGGCATAGTAGGTACCAAGGGGGACAGAGATCAGCGTGGCGCAGAGGGCAAAAATAAAGAAGTGGCGGGTTTTCAGCAGCGCAAAAGCATCGGCGCAGAACATGTCGCGCACTTTGAACGGCAGGCCTTTAGCCGGTGCAGGCGTGTGGGGCAATGTCAGGCTGTAGACGGCCAGTATTACCGAGCAGATGGCTGCCAGGGTAAAGATTGAGACGCTGGCGGAAATTCCGGCCACGCCAATAAATATCCCCGCCACAATCCAGCCAATGGTGCCGAATACCCGCACCACCGGGAAACTTTTTTCCGTGTTTGCCAGGCTGTGAAAGGCAATGTTGTTGGTCAGAGCCAGCGTTGGCATG
The DNA here is from genome assembly GCF_036865545.1 of Erwinia sp. E_sp_B01_1. Classification (NCBI taxonomy): domain Bacteria; kingdom Pseudomonadati; phylum Pseudomonadota; class Gammaproteobacteria; order Enterobacterales; family Erwiniaceae; genus Erwinia; species Erwinia sp. E_sp_B01_1. The sequence continues at coordinate 4,006,792 of NZ_CP142208.1, forward strand.
TAGCAGAGCGTGTAGCCGAACAGCAGCCCGATCAGCAGCGCGCCGTTTTCAGCTATCAATGCCTGCGGCACAAACCACAGGATCACCGCGCCCGCCAGATGCATCACCGCCAGCACTTTTTGCGACGGAAAAAAGCGGTCGACCAGCATACCCAGTACAAAAGGTGAAAGAATGGAGGCGATTGGCCCGGCAGAAAACGCATCGCCTATCAGCAGCGACATATTGTGCTGAGTCATCACCAGCCCCAGGGTCACTGACCAGCTTCCCCAGATAAAAAATTGCATAAACATCATCAATGACAGGCGTGGTACCAGCATCCGCTGGGTGACCACTGCCTGACGGGTAGGTTGCGTTGTAGACACCATGAATCACCTCAGCTTAAAAGTAATCGATTACATTGTAGTGGCTAAAAAAGTAATCGATTACTTTTAAGAAGTCTTTTAGCCCGATCACAAATCGGGATCATGAAGATCATCCGGTCTGCCAGGGCCCTGATCATCTGCATGCCGTGCCGCCGGACCTCCCCTGCTGTGGCATATTTCGTGAAGTCTCTCTATGATTGGCAACGTTTCCCGCCGTGGCCGGGGTCATATTTCGGGACATTGCTGACCAGATGAACACTTTACAAGACCTTGATTTACGACAGCTTGAGGCATTTGCGGCGGTGATTTCTGCCGGTAACGTGACGGCGGCAGCAAAAGTGCTGGCGCGTTCGCAGCCTACGGTCTCTCGTCTGATTCAGGAACTGGAACTCTCTCTCGGTTATCCTCTGTTTATACGCAATGGCCCCCGGATCCATCCAACCGAAGAGGCTCTGCAACTGCATCAGTATGTGCAGAGAGCGCTACTTTCTCTGCAGCAGATCCGTCTGCGTGCCCATGAAATTGGTCACCAACAGCATCGCCCCCTGAACATCGCCACTACTCCGGCGCTGGCAGCCGGGCTGTTGCCCCAGGCGCTCGCGCTGTTGGGATTACAGAATAAGGTGCAGATTGTCAGTCAGTCTGCCGAGCAGACTACCCATGCGGTGATCACGGCTGAGGCCGACATTGGCTTGTGCAGCCTGCCGCTGGACCATCATGCGGTAGACCTGCACTGGATTGGGCAGTCCCGTTGCGCGGTGGCACTTCAGGCAGAAGATCCTCTGGCAAACGAGGCTGAAATCCCGCTGACGAGTCTGGCTGGCCGCCGTCTGATTGCGCCCTGGAATCCCCTTCGCTTGAGAGGGCGTTTCGAGAAAGCGCTGAAGAAGCTTAAGGTGCCGCCGCATGAAATGATTGAAACCAACTCTTCGGCTAACATGCTGGCGTGCGTGCGTGCCGGTCTTGGTGTGGCAATCATTGAGCCGGTCACGGCCTGGGGAATGCCGCTGGAGGGCGTCACCATTCGTCCGCTGAGAGAGGAGATCCCCTATTTCTTTGGTGTAATCACACCGCTTGGGCGTCAGCTTTCGCCCGCTGCGGTCTCATTAGTGGAAGCACTTGAGGCTGCGGCAGAAAAACTCTTACCTGCGTTCAGGCGCCTGCCCGCATCGGAACATCAGCGCGTGATGTTGCTGATTAACAGCCATTAATTTTTAGCCGCCCGCTCGCCAACCACGCTTCCTTCCCCCTCTCAAAAATGCCGCACAAGCCCTTCTCACGGGGCTTAGATGTTTTTCGGTATAAGTTATAAGAAATTCATTGGTCAGTAATTAAGCGCCATTATTGACTCACTGTCCGGGGCAGTGGATGATTCGGGACGCCCATCTTTATTATGCGATATAAAAATAATGAGCACTAAATCATGCATAAGACAGATAGTAACATCGGCGCTATCCAGCACCTTTCATGAATAGATTTCGTCCACGGCAGGCCTTCAACGGCCATGCTATGGGATCCGACATTAATCAGGGACTTTTATGACGCCTTCAGCCCTCTCCTCTGCTCCAGCCGGCCTTGCCGCACTGGAAGCCCAACTCCGGCAGGATCTGGAGTTTCTGGAACTGCCCGCTAAACCCTGGGTGCCCGGGCGCACGTATCAGGGTGAGCAGGTCCGGGACGTGGTGGTGATTGGTGCAGGGATGTGTGGACTTGCCGCTACGGCAAAACTCATACTGACGGGCATCACCAACGTGGTGGCTTACGATGCAGCGCCGGCCGGGCTGGAAGGCCCCTGGGTCACCTTTGCCCGCATGGAAACCCTGCGTTCACCCAAAACGCTGAGCGGCCCGGCACTCGGCCTGCCTCAACTCACTTTCCGTGCGTGGTTCACGGCCCAGTGGGGTAATGAGGCCTGGCAGGCGCTGGAAAAAATCCCCAAAAATCAGTGGATGGATTATCTGGTCTGGTACCGCAAAGTGCTGGATCTGCCCGTGCGTAATGCTGTCAGCGTGACCAATATTTCTTTTGAAGGTGATTTAATCGCGCTCGATCTGCAGGGCGACGAAACGGGCCGTGTGCTGACCCGCCGCCTGGTTCTGGCTACAGGGCGATCAGGCCTGGGGGCTTTGCAGTTCCCGACTTCCTTAAAGGCATCAAGCCTGCATACTGGGCACATTCGGCTGGCGAGATCGACTTTGCCGCGCTGAAAGGGAAAAACATCGCGGTAATTGGTGCCGGCGCTTCCTCTATGGATAACGCGGCTACCGCTCTGGAAGCGGGTGCAGGTTCGGTAGATCTGTTGATACGCCGTAAAGAGATGCCACGCATCAACAAAATGACCGGCATCGGCAGTCAGGGTGTGGTTCAGGGTATGCATCAGTTACCCGACAGCTGGAAATGGAAATTTGTGGATTACACCGCCACTACCCAGACTCCCCCGCCACGCTCATCCACGCTGCGTGTTTCCCGTCATACCAATGCACGCTTCCTGCTGGACTGCGGCATTCTGGCGGTAACCGGGAGGGCGGGCGGGCTTGAGATCGAAACCACGCAGGGTCTTTTGCAGTACGACTATCTGATCGCGGCCACCGGGTTTTCCAACGATTTCACCGGCCGCCCGGAATTTGCCGCCTTCGCGCCTTATATTCGCAACTGGGCTGACGGTCGTTATCAGCCGGAGATGGGCACGCCACGACAGAATATGCTGGAAGCGCCCGACCTCGGCCCCGCTTTCGAATTCCGCGAGCTTGTGCCAGGTATCTGCCCACTGCTGGCCCATATTCACTGCTTCAACGATGCGGCGATGCTGACCCACGGCAAAGTCTCTGGCGATATTCCGGCGGTAAGCGCAGGAGCAGATCGTCTGGTGCGGGGGATCACCGCCTCTCTTTTCGCCGAAGATGTCGACAGCCATTTCGCCAGTCTGATCGCTTACGATAAACCCGAACTTCAGGGTGACGAGTGGACAGATTCAACCCCTTTGCTAAAACAGGAGAAAGCGTTGTGATCGACGCCATTGATAAGGTCGCCGGCCTTTCTGCGGATGAAGAACTCTTCCGTGCCCGCCGTTTCCGGCCTGAATTTGTCGAGGGGGCGGAACTCTGCCGCCTTTCCGTATTGTATCCGCAGAACGATCAGGGCCTGGCCTGCGAGTTACGTCTGGCGGTGGCACACCGTATCGCCACCCTGAATGCCGATCCCGCTCTGGTTGCCGACTATGCCGCGCAGCTTGCAGAGCGCCAGCCTTCAGCGGAACTGCTGGCGCTGGCCGGAGGCGAAACCTCCCTGACCCAGCCTCTGGCGACGCTGGCCCGTCATATCGATCTGATCACCCTGACGCCAGACAGAGCTGAAGCCGGTGATATCACCCTGCTTGAGCAGGCCGGTCTGGATAATCCGCAGATTGTCGCGCTGTCCGAGCTGATCGCATTTATTAACTTCCAGACGCGCGTGGCCGCCGGCTTGCGCCTGATGAGGTCTGTATGATCCCGATGGTCAGCCTGAAGCCCCTGCACTGGCATCCTTATATTGCGCCTGTCGAAGTTGACCAGGCGACGCCAGCCCAGCTGGATGCGATGAAAGTGACCCCTTCAAACAAGAAAATTTCAGAATATGTGCGCACGCTGGCCCACGATCCTGAAAGTTACGTCGCCCGTACGGTGTTGTTTAACGCCATTATGTATGTTGAAGGTGGCCTTGACCGTGCGGATCGTGAACTGGGCGCATTAGGCGCATCCATCGTTAACGGCTGCAAATATTGTGCAGTGGTTCACGCCCGTCGCCATGCGCAACTCACTAAAGACGAAAAAGTGGTCAGTGCGCTCTGGTTCGACAAAGCTGAACTGCTTGGCCCAAGAGATGCCGCAATTTACCGTTTTGCCCGCCGTCTGTCGGTCACGCCTTCACAGGCCACGGCAGAAGATGTGGCGCAACTGCGTGAAGCAGGCCTGGAGGAAGTCGAGATCATCGATTTGATCCACGCTATTGCCATTTTCGGCTGGGCTAACCGCCTGATGCATGTGCTTGGCCATGCCACCGTCGGGAAATAAGGGGATTTTCAATGCTTGAACTCAATAACATCAAACTGTCCTACGGCAACAACGAGATCCTCAAAGGCGTCAACCTGTCGGTAAAACGTGGCGATGTGGTATCCATTATCGGTCCCAGCGGCACGGGCAAAACTACCCTGCTGAGATGTATCAACTATCTGGCTAAACCCACGTCCGGCACCATTACGCTCGACAATATCCGCATGGATTACCAGTCTGCGGATAAAAGTTCGGTTCAGGCGATCCGCCTGCGTACCGCTATGGTGTTTCAGCAATTTAACGTCTTTAAAAACATGACGGTAATTGAAAACATCATGGACCCGCTGGTTGTGGTACAGCGTAAGTCCAGAGAAGAAGCCCGCGAAATTGCGCGACAGGAGCTGGAGCGCGTGGGGCTTTCCGCAAAACAGGATAACTACCCGTCGCAGCTTTCGGGTGGGCAGTTACAGCGTACCGGCATTGCGCGGGCGCTGGCCGTGCGGCCCGATGTGATTTTGTTTGATGAACCCACTTCCTCGCTGGATCCCGAACTGGTGGGTGAAGTGTTGAAGGTGATTAAAGAAGTGACCTCTTCCGGCATCACCTCGCTGCTGGTGACGCACGAGATGCAGTTTGCGAAGAACATTTCAAACCGCATTGTATTTATGGATCAGGGTGTGGTTGCCGCAGAAGGTTCGCCGTCGGAGATTTTTGATCGTCCGACGCTTCCGCGACTGGCTCAGTTCCTGAATTCTGAACGCGTACTCTACTAATAAAAGGAAAGTAAGACATGCCTGCAATCACCTCAACATTACGTCGCTTTGCTGCACTGGGCGGCATCACTCTGGCACTGGCTACTGCCGGGATCGGCTCAGCTAACGCAGACAGCGCGGTACGCACCATTAAAATTGCTACGGCTGCAGAATCCAAGCCGCTGTCATGGGGTGCCATTGGCCATGAACCTCAGGGCTATGAGCCGGACGTGCTCAAGGCGATCAACGCTAAGCTGCCTCAGTACAAATTTGTGATGACGGGTGCTGCTGATATCGCGCAGGAAACCGGTCTGGCGACCGGCAAGTACGATATTGCCACCGGCGGTTTCTATAAAGCGCCTGCCCGCAGTAAACAGTTCCTGATCCCGGACAACCCTATGGGTGCCAGTCTGATGAAGATCTACAGCCGTACAGACAGCAACATCAACACCATGAAAGATCTGGCGGGTAAAAACATCGTGCCGGTAACAGCCGGTGGTGGTGTTTACAAATTCGTTACTCAGTGGCAGCAGGAAAACCCCAACGATAAGGTCACTGTCAAAGCGTCCAGCGCCGGTATTCCTTATCCGGATCGCCTGAAAGAGGTGCAGAACGGCAAGTACGACGCCCTGATCCTGCCTTCCAACCTGGGTGAGCAGACTGTTATCGACAATCAGAAACTCGCCATCAAAGCCAGTGAGCCTGTCTCGGTTAACAATACCTACGTGCTGATCCATCGTTCAGATGAAAATAAAGCGTTGAATGACGATATCAACAATACGCTGAAAGAACTGAAAGATGACGGCACTCTCGACAAGCTTTCGCAGAAATGGTTTGGCGAAGACATTGTTAAATACATGAAGTAATCAGGCTTTCCGGCCCTGTATTTCAGGGCCGACGGTCAAAGCTGTGCTTTTTTCAGGAGTGTTTCAACGTGGATCTCTCTACCATGATTCCCGAGCTGCTCTCGGCTTTGCCGTTGACGTTAGCGATTATGTTTGTGGCGCTTATCGCCGGGTTTTTCCTCGCGCTGATCGCCACCGCGCTGCGCGTGCGCAGGATCCCCGTACTCAGCCAGCTGGCTGACCTGTACGTCTCTTATGCCCGCAGTGTGCCGGTAGTGCTGCAGCTGTTTGTGGCATTCTACGGCATCCCTCTGGTGGCAGATCAGTTTGGCCTGGACGATTCTCTTTCTGCCACGGTGGCCTCCATGTTAGGTCTGAGCCTTTATCATGGCGGTTATCTTTCTGAAGTGATGCGTCCGGCATTTCTGGCGGTGGAACGGGGCCAGCATGATGCGGCTGACAGCATGGGCTATACCTTCCGTCAGAAGATTATCCGTATTATCGGGCCACAGGCCGTGCACATTGCGCTGCCGGGTTACGGCAATTCGATCATCTACCTTATTCATAATGTCGCGCTGGTGATGTATATCGGTGCCGCCGATGTCATGGCTACAGCTCATCTGATCATGGAGCGGGATTATAATCAGTATCAGTTTGGCACTTACCTGGTGCTGGCGGTGATCTATTCCCTGCTGTGTCTGATCGCCTGGCTAATCGTCCGCTTCTTTGAAAAACGCCATGCGAAGTACACCTCAAAAACCGCCACGGCGAAGATAAAGTTCACGGCAAGCGTCTGATACAGAGGTAATTATGTTTGATTTTGATGTATTGCTGCCGGACTTCTGGAGCATCCTGGATGCGGTGCCGGTAACCCTGGCGATGGCCGTGACCATCTTTATTATTTCAACGCTGGTAGGTGGCCTGTTTGCCCTTGTGGAACACAAACGGATCCCCGTGCTGCGTCAGCTGGTAGTGCTGTATAAAATCACCTTCAAAGGAATTCCGATGGTGGTGGTGATCTTCCTGGCCTATTACGGTTTACCGATGGCGCTTCAGTCAGTGAGCACATTGCTGGGCATTGAAATCAATGCTCATTCGATGCCGAACTGGGTGATCATCATTGTGGCACTGACCGCCTGTGTGGCCGCTTTTCAGGCAGAAGTGGTCAAGGGGGCGTTAAACTCATTTGATTCCGGTCAGTCTGATGCGGCCCACTCGCTGGGATACACCAACGGCCAGTTGTTCCGCCGCGTGCTGTTTCCTCAGATTATCGTGTCGGCTATACCGGATCTGGCTAACTCCTTTATGGTGATCATGAAGGCGCTGTCGCTGGCTTTTGCTATCGAAGTGGTCGATATCTTTGCTCAGGCACAGCTGACTGCTGCACTGAACTTCTACTACCTGGAAGCTTTCCTGGTGGCCGTGGTGTTTTATATGGTGATAGCCTGGGTAGTGACGAAAGTGGCTGATAAGATCGAAGCCGCGCTGAGAGTCCGGACCTGAGAGGGTGTGACAAAACGTTGATACGCCTGATTTGGCTGGGCAAGGCAACTGCTCAGCCAAACAGGAGGGATTCAGAGATAACTGTCAGTAATGTTGAAGTTTTTCCCTGGGTGGCGTCGTCAATAATCATGCAAATGGAGCCTGTACGTCCTGGCATTCATTGTGAATCTGTAAGGGCATTGTCAGGTACGCGGGTTAAGAGGTTATTTAAATTGCGGTGGCTGTCTGCTTAACACCCAACGCAGATTTTCACGGTGCTCCTCACCGTTTCTCAGTTTTAAAGCGCTGCTTTGTGCCGCTGCCTCCGGGTTTTTTAACCTCCGGTCTAAATCAACTTTTTGAACATTGATCTGCAATCTGATCCTGCCGGTCTGTTCTCCCCGTATTTTGCGACTCTGACAATTGATCCTCTTATTGTGCCGAAGAATATAGGTAATCTGAAAAGTGGCACGGCGTTCAGTGATGGCAAAAGCATCGGATATCTGTTGGCGATCTATCCAGGTTTTTTGCCTGCAACACCAGAGTGCAATCAGCATGTAGAGCGGCTTGTCGGCGTGTTCCTGCAGCCCCGCAGGGATCATGGCGCTGTCATGGTTGCGTTGTTTCACTATTTTGCGCATCGAAGGTTCTGTCTGTGGATTATCTTCCCTGGCCATAGCCCTTTTCTCCCTGAGCGGTGTTAAAAAAAGCCCTGCCTCCGAAGCGCGGAAGGCAGGGAAGATGGTAAAAATTTACCAGCTGTAATTCACCCCCACGTTGGTCTGCCATGGCCTTTCAGCGTCATGGCCTTTGGTGTAATCAAAGGCTACGTAGCCGCCAAGGTTTTCAAACAGTTTAACCTCAGTCCCTACACCTATCTGGACAGCAGCCCCGTCGATGCTGTTATTCAGCGTCACGTTGTTGACCCGGGTTTTGTTGTTGTCAGCAAATTCGTTGATCCCTGCCAGATGGACATAAGGCTTCACGTAGCCGGCGTTAATATCCAGCGTAAGCCCCAGATCAACACCCAATTCACCCTGCATAGATTTGTAGTCATTACCGTTAACGACCATGCCGTTGCTCAGGGTGTAATCAGCGCCATCAAATGCACGAGCGGTAGCTTTGACATAAGGTTCAGCAAAGAATCCCTGTTGTTCCCAGGTGTAGCCCACCTTCATACCCAGACCATATCCATTGCCGGAGACTTCAGCGTGGCCTTTGCCCCCATCCAGCATGTGAACAGAAGCACTGTTGCTGAAGTGGTCAAATTGCCCCTGGGTATCAACGAACACGCCGTTATTGAAACGTCGTGACAGGTAGAACTGCGCACCGTAGCTGTCCAGATCGCCGCTGCTGTTCATCACGCTGAGATTTGAACGTGCAGAACTAAAGGCAAGACCCGCCAGCCAGCTACCGCTTTTGGCGCTGTCGAAACGACTGTCAACACCCAGCATTACGCCCTGCGTTTTCAGATCATACTCTGCACCCTCGCTGACACGATTTTCGTTTTTACCCCCGAAGTATGAAATCCACACGCCACCATCATCTTTAGATGAACGGGAGGCGTTCAGATGTTTTGCCAGAGCGTCCGATTCCTGCGTGGCAATATTTGCCTGGGCTGCTGGCAGGCTTAAGGCAACTGCTGCGGAGTTAGAAAGATGGCCATTACGCTTGAAGTAAACGTTACGTTCGCCATGCTGCGTATCGTCATACTCATCAGACACAATGTATTGATAAACGCCCAGCTCCGTTTTGCCGAAGAACAAGGCGTTGCTGTTGGCATTTTTGTAATTAACAAAGCTGTGGCTTTCTGAATCGACAGAACTGTCGGCCAGGTATCCCTTTTTCACATAGGGTTCAACACCAGAGTTGGCAATGTTCAGCAGATAATTACCCGCTGACCTGCCTTTCACCTGCAGAGAACCCCAGTTGTAGCTGCCGCCCAGATCCAGCAGAGGTTCAACCACACTTTTCCCCACGTTGATCTGTGAGGTCAGATAGTTGCCGTTAGCATCTTTGCTCTGGGTCAGGTCGTTATGAACCACCACGCGTGCGGTACTGAGTTCCTCATAACGATTTTTATCCCCAAGCGTGGCATTTTCGGCGTTGAGATTGACCAGATTCAACGTGGAGGCAGAGAGATCAAAATCATGCAGATTACTGACCTTCACTTCTGTCCCGCTGCTTTCTGCCGTGGCTGCCGCATTCCAGACCGCACCGTTTTTCATGGTCAGATCGGGATTCCAGGTTATCACCCTAACCCCGCTGTTGTGCGCATGACTTACTGGGTTAACCACCGCAGTGGTGCCAGTGATGCCGCCATTCAGAACGCTGCGATCCAGGGCCACATCTGTCGGTGTCCAGGCATTGCTGGCGTTAGTCAGCACGGTCTGCTCGAGACTGGCCACGGCATTATTGTAAATCGCCTGGGCTGTCGGGTGCGCCGTTGGAGAGATATTGCCCAACGATTTTTCATTGGTTACATCGACCAACTGCACTTCAAAACCGTGCACACCAGAAGCGGTGATGTCGCCGTCAATCACGCTGTTAGCCACGTTAAGGCTGATGCCATTGTGGCTGCGATCCAGCGCTGAAGCACCGGCTGTGCCAGTGGCGGCAGCCACCGCAACATAGTTGCCGTTGGTGTCACGTTTCACCGCTACAGTGATAACAGGGGTGTAACCGTCATGCTCAAGAGTGATATTACCTTTCAGGATGGAATTTGAGATATCAGTGCGGATTGCATGTCCGCCCAGGGTCAGCGATTTGCCTGCGCCATTCACGCCGCCGGTCAGGGTCGAGTTTGCCAGTGAGACAAACAGACCTGAGCCTGAAATCTGCAGGGCTGTGGATCTGTTATCTGCAAGCCTGCCGTAAAGAGTCTGGTTGTTATAGGTGTGATCGTCACTACGAACGGCCGCAAGATTCTGCGCCGTAATCTGGACGTTATCCAGCAGGACATTGGCGGCAGACGGCACCACATTGGTTGACGTGCTGTAGCCGGTCCGATCGTTAGCCACATCAGTCTGCCAGCTCATACCGGTGTGAGAAATTGACATGCCCACCGCAAAAGGCACCTCGCTGTAGATTTGCTCTTCATCACCGTTGTTTTCGTTTGCCGGATTGATGATGCTGGCATCTTCAGTCAGTGTGTTGTTAATAATGCTGTTTTTCACGCTCAGTACATCGCGCGCATGGCCATTCCAGCTGTTCTCATGCAGATTGCCGGTAGCGGTCACGGCGGCAACCACATCAGTGCGGAAGCTTTTAACTTTGGAATAGAGGGCGGCATCAAGCAGACCCACTTCACCCCCTCTGTCATCAGCGGTACGAATATAGATATCTGAATTGCGATCCAGCGCGATCGTGCTGCTGACGGTCAGAGGGATTTTATGATCCAGTTTATCCAGCACATAAGCACCCCCGGCATCTTTCTGATATTCAATATTGCCGCTGGCATCACGCTGATAGAAGGTGACCGACTGGTTTTTGGTATAGCGCTGATCCGCTGTTCCCATACGCAATCCCTGTACCACACCGACCGGGCGGGAATAGCCAGCCTCAGTCAGGGTAGAGGCGAGTCGTTGACCATGAACGGCGCGCTCATAGTTTTCTTCGATTAAATAATTGGGATCGAAGCCCAAAGTCGCCGCGTTTCCGTTCAGGTAAGCCAGATAGCCACTGCTCCGTACCAGCGCATCAAATCCGGCGGTACGGGTGTTGATCGTCTCCCAGGACGTACCGCTGACAACCTCGCTGGCCCAGGCCAAATCAGATCCACCAATAAACACAGAGCCGCCACCGCTATACTGCCCCTTCGCATCTTTGCTCAGTGCACTGACATCCGGTACAGCAACTGATGCTGCGTTAGCCGTCATCGCTGTTGCGCTTAAGCCAAATAAGACAGATAACGCGACAGCGCTCAGACTGAAGCTGTTTTTTTCATCACTGCAATTCCTTTTAACATTATAAAGACGCACAGGCTTACTGGAATAAGCCTTCTGTTTTTCTGACAAATAATTGATGAAAATCCTCTCACGCAGATCAATTAAACCCTGAAGAAACCCCATGATATAACGGCCTGTTGAGGAACAACGCTTAATATGGCCTTTTTATATTTACGCAAGAAAAACACAATCGAGGTAAATATCGGGGCGAGTATGTGAATTGCAGACAAAAGCTGTAAAACAAATATTTTTTATTGCAACGATCAATCCATTTGATCATAACAAGCGGTTAACTCAATAAAAAAATAAGTCAGATCATTAATTAATCTGATGAAAGTAAGGGGCTATCGGCAAGATTGAGAGATCACAAGGCACGTCACGGAAAGATACCATCCGATTACCCTCTGTTTTTAAAGTGTATTTTTATAAAAAAACCGGTCTGATTAAACTTTCGCAAAAAGGTAAGATTTATTAAATCTCTATCAGATCATTCCTGTATTAGTACACAAGGAGAAAATTTTTTTTACAGCATGATTTTCGGAAATAAAATTACAACCATCGTTCAGCAGATGAAATTGAGCCTTGCTACCTGAGTTTATTTAAATTCACCAGAATTTAAGTTGTTATTAATTTCCAGTAACACTGACAGATTAATCTACAGACGAAAAAACTCTCTTTAAGATATTAGTCAGTGGGACTGCTATTTCATTTTTTATCAGTTACAACAACTCTGTTGTTATTATGGCAGAGGATGGCGCCCTAACATCATCAGGTGAAAGAGTTCAGACAGGGAATGTTACGAGGAGGGAGATAAATTTAATTTACAGGATGTGACACGGGTTCTGAATTCAACGGCCAGTGAGCGGTATTAGTGATTCTCCGCTCACCAGGCATTCATGAGAAGTTAAGCAGGTCTGTACTGAAAAGGCTCAGGACTCAGACCCTTTTTCCGGTTGAATAGCTGTCGCAGACTCACGGGCATTCCTTCGCAGGGCGATCTCAGTGCTGGCGTAAATCGCTCAGGAAACGTTTAGCCCGCTCATGCTGAGGATTGCTGAAAAAGCGTTCCGGGCTGGCTTTTTCAAGTATCTGCCCCTGATCCATAAACCAGATGGTATCGGCAACTTCGCGGGCAAAGTTCATCTCGTGGGTGACACACATCATGGTCATTCCCTCCTGCGCCAGCCCGCGCATCACGTTCAGCACTTCCCCTACCATCTCGGGATCCAGCGCCGAGGTCGGCTCATCAAACAGCATCACCGGGGGCTTCATTGCCAGGGCACGGGCTATGGCCACTCGCTGCTGCTGGCCGCCAGAAAGCTGCGCAGGATAAGCATCGGCCTTGTGCGACAGCCCCACCCTTTCCAGCAATTCACCGGCATGGATTTTGGCTTCAGCGCGCCTGACGCCCAACACTTTCATTGGGGACATCATTATATTTTCCAGCACCGAAACATGCGGGAACAGATTGAAGTTCTGAAATACAAAACCAATCCGCGTACGCAATTGATTCAGACGGGTGCTGGTGCCGTGAATGTCGGTTCCATCAAACAGGATCTGCCCCTGCTCTATCGGTTCAAGGCGATTTACCGTACGGATCAACGTCGATTTTCCTGAGCCGGAAGGGCCACAAACCACCACCACTTCGCCGCTTTGAATTTCAGCGCTCAGGTCGGTCAGCGCCTGGTATTCGCCGTACCACTTGTTAACCTGATTGAACAATATCATCGGTCTCATCCTGGTTCCTTTTATGACTGAGTCTTGGTCAGCAACATGGCCTGCGCGGCCTCGGGTGTGGCATTGCGTCGCTTAAGGGCAATCCGCAGTTCGAGCCTGTTGGCCAGCCAGGTCAGACTGAAACAGATCAGGTAATAACTGATGGCAACGATAGCGAAGACCTGGAAAGGTTTGGTCAGCAATTGATTGTTGACCTGATTAGCAGCATAGGTCAGCTCCGGCACGTTAATCACATAGCCCAGCGTGCTGTCTTTGATGATCGATACCAACTGGCTCACCAGACTGGGCAGCGCGTTGTACAAAGCCTGGGGCAAAATCACCAGGCGGAGGGTTTTGAAATAGCTCATCCCTAACGCCCTTGAGGCTTCATATTGTCCGCCAGGCAGCGCCTGGATCCCGCCGCGCACAATTTCCGCAATATAGGCGCTTTCATAGATGACAAGCGTACAGAGCATAGTGGCGAAGCCGCTGATGTTGTGGCCGATCAACAAGGGAACGCAGAAGTAGGTCCAGAAGACCACCATCAGCAGCGGGATGCCGCGCAGAACATAGACCCAACAGGCAGCAGGCCAGCTTACCCAGCGCCAGGGGGAAATGCGTGCCAGCCCCAGTAATACGCCCAGGGGAAAGGCCAACAGTACGGCAAGCAGTGAGATCAGCAGGGTACAGAGAATGCCGCCCAGTGGCCCGTTGGGATATTGCCCCATCAGGAGCAGCATCCCGTTATCCTGCAGGATGGTGAAGAGGTCAGACATCAGATTACCTCGCGTAAGCCCGCTGGAAGCGACGAGCCAGTAAAGCCCCGCCCGCCATCAACATTAAGGAGAAGAACAGATAGCCAATGGATGCCACCAGATAAGACTCAAAGGTACGGAATGTCTGGTTTTCAATATCACGGGTCACGTAGGTCAGTTCGCTTACGCCAATGACCATCGCCAGGCTGGTATTTTTGAACAGCAGCACAGTGTGGTTAAGCAGCGAGGGTAAAGCATTGCGAATCCCCTGCGGCAGGATAACCGAGTGCATTGATCGCAGGTAACTCATGCCCAAAGCGCGGGATGCCTCGTTTTGTCCATCCGGAATGGCCCGCAGCCCACTGCGGATATCCTCAGAAAAATAGGCTGCCTGACAAAGACCCAGCGCAAACATTGAGAAGAGAAACTCCGCGTTATAGTCATTGATCGCCATCTGTACCGATTCCGGCAGCAGCGTGGGGATGGCGAAGTACCACATCATCAGCTGGATCAACGTGGGGACGTTGCGATGGTAAGAGACATAAGCCGCGACCAGAAATACCGGCAATCGTTTCTGACTTAAACGTACCACTACCAGCAGCAGAGCAATGCACATCGCCAGCAGCCAGGATCCCAGTGCAAGCTTCAGGGTAACTACCGTACCGTCGACGATCATCTGCCCAAACTGGCCGGTCATGACGGCACTGAAATCAAGTGTCATCCTCTGTTCACCCCTCTCTGTTCAGGCTGATTAGTCGGTACGGTCGCCTGGACGCATAGTGGAGAGCCCCCCAGGTACCTGTAATGTCGGGGTGATTTCGATATTGCCGATATTGACCGCTACCGGTGCTGAGAGCGCGAAGGCCACGCAGTCGGCAATATCTTTCGCCTGAGGCAGCTCAAAGCCATCAATAAAACGGCGGCGTGCCTCTTCCTGATCGCCCATCACGTTGCCGAAGATATCTGTAGCCACACGGCCAGGACAAATCTCGGTGATGCGCACCCTCTTGCCATAGCAGTCCACACGCAGCTGACGTGACAAAGCATGCACTCCGGCTTTGGTGGCGTGGTAGATCGAATTTCCGTTGAAGTTATAAATAGCGGCGATGGAGGTGATGTTGATGACATGGCCCCGGTCACGTTTCATCATGCCGGGTACCACCAGACGGCAGAGATGAAGCACGGCGCGCAGGTTTACGTCTACCTGGGTATCAATCGCTTCTTCGTCAGCATCCAGAATTGAACCGGGACGGGAGACGCCCGCATTGTTGACCAGAATATCCACCTCAAGCTCCCGACAGAGACGGGTGATGGCATCCAGATCGCCCACATCTATGGCATGAGGAATGCAACCCGTGCGGGCAGCCAGAGTACTGAGTTGCTCTTCACGACGGGCAACGGCGTGCACCGTAATTCCTTCCTGGCAGAGGCGCTCGACAATGGCTTCACCCATACCTGCGGAAGCTCCGGTGACCAGCGCGGTCTTGTAATCTGAAAATGGCATTTCGCTTCTCCTGTAAGCACCGGCACAACGATTTTTGCCGGGTTCAATCTCTGAAAGTGACTCTATCCAGTAATCCTCACCCGGTATAAGACATAAACAGTGTGAGGCAATAAGGGGGACTTATAACGCTCAGTTTTGCTGACGTAACTGCTTTGCGGGCGGCAGCAAAGCGATCTGCAGCTCTGCAAGGATTTCTCGCAGGGTATGAACCATTTCTATCGATTCGGGGGTATCGCCATGAACAAGAATCGAGCTGGCCTCAACTCTCAGAGCAACGCCATCGATACTCTGTACGGTGCCTTTCGTCAGAAGCTGACGAACACGGCTGCGAACCTGCTCTTTATCGTGAATGACCGCGCCGGGTTTGCTGCGGCTGACCAGTAAACCATTGCTCTCGTAGGCGCGATCGGCCAGAAAAGTACAGATAACCGGTAATTCCAACTGGCGTGCCATGCGCTCTACGGCGGTGCCCGGCATAGTGCTGATGATCATCGTGGGATCAAAAACCTTAACGGCACGAAGTAAAACCAGTGCCAGCTCTTCATCCTCAGAAACCATATTGCCCAGCGCGCCATGAAAGCTCATGTGTGTCAGAGGATAGTGAGCTGCCGCCGCGAAAGCAGATAAGGCCCCCAACTGATAGGTGACATAGTTTGCCATCACCTCAGGGTCGATTTGCATCCGGCGGCGGCCGAATCCCAGCAGGTCAGGAAAACCTACGTGCGCCCCCAAATCCACCCCGTGTTGTTTAGCCAGCGCTACCGTGCGCGCCATAATTACGGCATCCCCGGCATGGAAACCACAGGCCACATTGGCCGAAGTGATTAACGGCATCAGCGTGGCGTCGTCGGCAATCTCATAGTCACCAAAGCCTTCGCCAATATCCGCATTGAGATCGATGCACTTCATGCTGCTGCCTCCTGAGCTTCCAGGGTGAAAATCCCGGCGCCAAACTCTACCCTGTCGCCCTGCTCTGCAATAACGCCAACAACGCCCTCACCGGGGCTTCTTAAAGGCAGATAAAGCAGTCCCACCTTCAGTAATCCCAGCAGGGTGTTTTTCCGGACAAAGAGGCCGGGTCTGGTAAAGGGTTGGTCGCTGAGCGGATGTTGTAGCAGCACGATGCCCGGCATTGGCGCGCACAACGTTTCCCTGGTTGCTGGTGCAGCAACGGGCAAATCCCCACTTTCAAAAGGCTGGAATAAGGGTGCCGGAGGCAGCGCGGCATATTTCATATGCACGCGGTAGTTACCGCCGCTGATTTCAATACTGCTGAGGCCCGACGCCCACATTTTCTGCGCAATCTGACGTAAATCCCGAAGTGCTGGTGCTCTGTTTTCCATATCTGTCCCGCCGGAAAGAGTGACTAAACGGTGGGATAACTTTACCTGGCCTTTTTCATGCCTGGTAAGAGCATTTGGCTTTGCGGTAATAAGCGAGGCTTATCACCCCACCAGCGTGAGCGGACGATTATCCTGAGTGCGGTTGGCCATCAGCGAAAGCAGGATCCCTTTCACGGCTTCGGCAGGCTGGGACAGCGGCAGGTGATCGGACATGCAAAACGACAGGGAGGCCTGAATATCCGGATCCTCAATCTTCGCCATCCATGAATCCGATGCCTGCAGCATGGCCCGTGCCGCTGATTCCGGCATCACGGTGCAACCCAGGCCCGCAGCCAGCGCGGCATTCAGCGTTGTCTGCGATTCGATTTCACATTTCACCCGGTAAGCCAGCCCCTCATGGATGAAAGCCTCATCAATCACTTTGCGCATGATGTTATAGATACGGGGCAGGAAGAGATCGTACTTAGCTACCTCCACGAGGCGGACGGATTTGCCCGGTCTGCCCAGACTGTGAGGGCAGACAAAATAGAGATCCTCCTTGATCAACGGCATAAAACGCAGGCCGTGGATCTCACGATTGCCATAGATGACGGCCATATCCATCCGGCCATTCATAATCAGCTCGCTAAGCGTGGTACCAAAGTTCTCATTGAAATAGAGGACGATGCCGGGGTACTGTCGGTGCACTTCTTCCATCAGCGGTAATGCCAGCTGCTGAGCGGCCGTTCCCGGTGCCAGCCCCACCGACACGCTGCCGGAGAGGGCCAGGCCGGAGCCATCTATGGCGCTTTGCGCTTGCTCGCACTGACGGAGGATCGTCTGAGCGTGAACATAGAGCGTCTTGCCTGCTTCCGTTGGCGTGACCCCGCGTTTAGTGCGGATCAACAACTGCTGATTCACTTCCCCTTCCAGCGTTGCCAGTTGCTGACTCAGTGCTGGTTGAGCGATGTGCAAAATATCTGCGGCCTGGGTCAGGCTTCCCACATCGACAATTTTAATGAAGTACTTCAGCCGGCGGAGATTCATAGCCACGTCCTCAAAACACTTAACATAGGCTGGTATAAGCAAAATTAATGCCAGACATACCCATATGCCGCCAGCGCTGTCATTCAGCCATCAGGGTTGCCACAAAGAGAATCCGGCAGCGGCAAGGCTGACAGGCTTGCGCACCTCTTTGGTGCAAGTTTCCTCCTGCCGGGCATCTTTCCTTCTCAGCTATCGTTTTGTGTTATGTCATCAAAACAAAGCGCTATTGGCCCGCCCGCCCCTTTCGTTATTACCCTTCTGTATTGCACCACGCTCTCTGCCTGACAGTTACCCGGGCTGCTAACCGGTCAGAACCCGGTGGCGGCAGACATTGCCCTGAAATCTGGAACCCCAGTACCATGCCTGATATTGCCGATCGTTTAAAAAACGTTACCGTTTCTGCCTCTGTAGCCATGACGCAAAAGGCCAGAGACCTTGCAGCCGGAGGCGTGCATGTCGTAGCGCTTTCGACTGGCGAGCCGGATTTCCCTACCCCTGTCCACGCTATTGAAGCCGCCCATGCCGCAGCTCTGGCAGGCGATACGCGATATCCACCGACTGACGGCACGCCGGCGTTAAGAAACGCTATCCGCAAGAAATTCCAGCGCGATAACAATCTGGATTACGACGTCAGCCAGATCCTGACGGCGGGGGAGCCAAACAGATTATCTTTAATGCCATGATGGCGACGATCAATCCCGGGGACGAAGTGATCATCCCTTCGCCATCATGGATAAGCTATGCCGACATCGTGAAATTTGCCGGGGGGACGCCGGTGCCGGTTGCCTGCCCGCAGGAGAATGGCTTCAAACCTTATCCCGCCGATCTGGAAGCGGCGATCACCGATAAAACCAAATGGCTGCTGCTGAATTACCCCAGCAATCCCACCGGTTCCGTTGCCACCCGTAAAGAGCTTGAGGCCATTGGTGAGGTAATGTTGCGTTATCCGCAAATCTGGATCCTGACTGATGATATTTACGAGCATCTGATCTATGACGACGTTACCTTCTTTACGCTTGCCGAGGTGGAACCCCGCCTGATGGATCGTGTGCTGACGGTGAACGGCGTATCTAAAGCTTACTCAATGACCGGCTGGAGGCTGGGATTCTGCGGCGGCCCGCAGGCGTTGATCAAAGCGATGAGCAACGTAAATACTCAGAACAGCGGCGGAGTCACCACTCTGACTCAGGCCGCGGCCGTTGCCGTACTCGAAGGACCACAGGATTTACTGCAGGAACGCGCGGAAATATATCGTCAGCGTCGCGATTATGTCCTGGAACGGCTCACCTCAGTGGAAGGGATCAGTTGCCATAAACCTCAGGGTGCGTTCTATCTTTTTGTGAATATCGCCGCGTTTATCGGCAAAACTACCGCTGGGGGTCGCCTCATCAGTAACGATGCAGACTTTGTGCTGGCTCTGATTGAAGAGCACCATGTGGTGACGGTACAGGGCGCGGCTTATGGCATGAGCCCTTACTTCCGCCTCTCTTATGCCACCAGTCTGGAAGTGTTGCAGGATGGCTGTGACCGCATCGCCGCCTTCTGCGCAGGGATCCGTTAAAGGTAGAGATGAGTCAGAAATTACGGGCCGCTTATGCTGTCCGTATTTTTACTGATCTGGTATTACAACTAGATAACGACGCATAAAAACAGGGCAACTGAGAAATTGCCCTGTTTTTATGTTGTTCAGATGAAAGATTTAGTGACTACAGGCCGACCACTTTTTTCAGCGGCAGGCAACTATTGCGAAGCCGTTCCAGCCAGCGGTTAACTTCAGCGGCAACGCGGATGGCTTCTCGTGAATCACTCTTCACCAGCTGGATAAACTGACCCGGCTGAACCTGGCCAAGCCGCCACAAATCTTCCTCAATGATCCCCGCCATTTTGGGATAGCCTCCGGCCGTATTCGCATCGCTGAGCTGGATGATAGGTTCGCCAGCAGGCGGCACCTGCACAATGCCAGGCACCAGCCCGTAAGAGCGCATCTCCACTTCTTCGGAGGGAAAAATAGGCTCACCCGCAAGACGATAACCAGTGCGGTTACTTTGTAGCGATACCTGCCAGGCCTGCTGCCAGAATCGCTGATGATCGGCGGAGAACAGCTCATACTCCCCGGAAGGTATAGCCCGTAGCTGCACCAGCCCTTTTGCACTGGTGGGAAACACGGTGGCAAGAGCAACGCCCGGTGGCTCAATTCCCATGCCCTCTTCAGGCAAAGGCAGAGCTTGGGTATCGCCCAGAGGCAGCAGATCCCCCTTCTGCAAGGAACGCCCCTGATGGCCGCCAAAATTACCCCGCAGCGCGGTGCTCCTCGATCCCATCACTACCGGGACATCAATACCGCCCGCTACGCAAAGATAGCTGCGTGCGCCCTGGCGGGGGAAACGTAATTCCAGTTCCTGCCCTGCCCTGACGGAACACCCCCACCAGGGCGGCAACTCTTCACCATCAAGCTGAGCACGGCAGTCAGCGCCGGTCAGAACAATACTGGTCTCCCGCAAAAATCGTACGCGGAAGGGAAAAAGCTGTATTTCAATACCGGCCGCATTTTCCTCGTTGCCCAGCAGAATATTACCTGCGCGTAACGCCAGCGGATCCATCACCCCACTAAGCGAAACGCCCATATGACGATAGCCACTGCGCCCCAGATCCTGGACGGTATTCAGGGCACCGGTTTTCACGATTTCAATCACAGTTCTGTCCTTTCAGCTATGAACCGCACGCGGTCACCGGGAGCCATCAACGCGGGTTGCTCAGCCTGCGGGTCAAAGACATTCAGCTCGGCAAAGCCGATGGCGTTCCAGCCATTGGGCCCGGTGAGTGCTGATATCCCGGCCTGCGCTCCGCCAATTGTCACCGTGCCTTTCAGCATATGCAGTGAAGGTACTTTCTTTCTTGGCGTGGCAAGAGTGGGATCAAGGCCATGCAGGTAGCCAAAACCGGGCGCGCTGCCCAGGGCGAATACGGTATAACTGCCCTGCGAATGGCGGCGGATCACTTCACGGGCACTCAGGCCGGTATGCTGGCAGACCGCCTGCAGATCGGTGGCATGTTCACCACCGTAGATCACCGGAATAGTGATGAGTTTCCCCTGAGGATCGACAGAGCGGGCCTGTTCCCAACGCTCCTTCAGAAGCGTAATCGTCATCGCCTCACTGACCGGCGTTTGCCGGAATATAACCAGAAGATTAGTTACGCCAGGGATCAGAGATTCCACTTCAGGATGTGAGCTGAGTGAAGAGGCCAGCGACCAAATCCGCCGTTGCGCTGGCAGATCAAAGTCACCGGGTGCCTCAACCAGCCAGGCACGGCTGCCGATGGTGGAAATCTTCACGCTGTCGCAGTTAATCAAAGGCAAAGAAGCGCCCTCAGACGCCTCGCGAAACAGCATTGTCATCAGTTATTCCAGAGGCTCGAATTTCAGGCTGGACAGTGGCTGGACCCTCTCTTCCCGCACCATTTTGTATTCGGTATTCGGGCCGATCCACGTATCCCAGATGTGATCAATGGTGCCATCATCATCCATGGTTTTCAGACTGGTGTTCACTTTTGCCAGCAACGCAGGCTCTTCTTTCTTCATGCCGACACCAATC
Organism: Erwinia sp. E_sp_B01_1; assembly: GCF_036865545.1. NCBI lineage: Bacteria > Pseudomonadati > Pseudomonadota > Gammaproteobacteria > Enterobacterales > Erwiniaceae > Erwinia > Erwinia sp. E_sp_B01_1. The sequence continues at coordinate 4,028,145 of NZ_CP142208.1, forward strand.
GGCTCCAGCGCCATAGGCTCTTTAATCATGCCAAGCTCAATGCCATCTTTGCCCGCCTGAGAAATCATCTTGATGCCGGTCATGGTGTTGGTGACAAACCCTACCGCTTTATTCTGCTCCAGCGCCAGGAACGCAGAGGCCGTGTCCTGGAAAGTCACCGCTTTAGCCCCTGCAAGGTGAATAGACTGTTCAGAGGTGGTGCCCTTGGTGGCGCTGATGCGTTTGCCTTTAAAGTCGGCGCGGCTTTTATCCGCATTCGGCTTCTTGACCACCAGCATCTCTTTGGCAACGTAGTAAGGGTCGCTGAACTGGATCTGTTTGCCACGGGTTTTTGTATAGGCAAGATTAGCGACCAGGACGTCAGCACGACCGGTGGCTATCACCGCAATGCGGGCTTCAACAGAGGTGGGCATCAGGTTGAGCTTCAGTCCCATCTGCTTAGCCAGCGCAGTGCAGAGATCCACATCCATTCCCACCAGCTGGCGGGTTTTAGGGTCCGGAGAGGAAAACGGGGGAACATCTGAGTAAACAGCACAGTTCAGCTGCCCGCGAGCCTGAATATCTGACAGGGCATCAGCCTGCGCAGAAGAGAAAGCCATCATCACTGGCAGAGCCAGCATGGTGCAAGACAGTAACTTCAGTTTCATCAGTAAGTCCCCGGTATTTTTAGCCTGCGATGACTTTCGTCCCCTGGCTCAGGATGAGCAAATTAGGTGGTTCGGTTCTGTTTTGCTGCCTTCAGGCAACAACCCGACTATATAAGCCCCATTTTGGCTTGTATAAGAGGGAAACCCTGTGTGGGGATATGTATTTTATATGACGGTATCTGCGCGAAATTCGTCCGGTGTTATAAGCAAAAACTATCCGGGCAGAGCGAAATTATCTTAACCCCCGGTATTCACACCCTCTAAGGTAACCCTGACTTTCGTCCCGCCAGCGTTAAAAGAAAGGGTAATGATGAACTCCAGACTGGGTGTGTTGCTGAAATTATTGTCAGCGCTTTGTGCAACATTAATGCTTGCCTGCGTGAAAGGACTGGAAGGTAGCATCCCTACCGGAGAGGTTATTTTCTTTCGCTCCTTTGTCGCCCTGTTTCCGCTGCTGTTCTGGCTTAAGCTCCAGGGCAACATTTTGCCGCAGATTAAAACACGCAACCTGTTCGGCCATTTGATTCGGGGATTCTCCGGCACCGGCGGCATGTACTTCAACTATATGGCGCTGGTCTATATTTCTCTGGCAGACGCGACGGCCATCAGCTATGCCGCCCCACTGTTTACCGTGATTCTGGCTGCGCTGCTGTTAAAAGAGAGCGTAAGCGCTTCACGCTGGCTGGCGGTGGTTATTGGCTTTTCAGGGATCCTGATTATGCTCTCGGCTTATCTCAGTGAGGGGGGATCGGTGCTGGCGGGAAGCGGAGTTGACCTGACTGCAGGACTTGGCATTCTGCTCGCGCTGATGGCCGCCCTGTGCACCGCCGTTTCTCTGGTGCAGATTCGGTTCCTGAATGGCATTGAACATCCCGGCGCGATTGTCTTCTACTTTTCTTTGATGACCATGCTGATTGGCCTTTCCACCCTTTTCTTTGGCTGGGTAGTGCCAGACCGGATGCAGCTTTTGCTGTTGGTGGGCTGTGGCTTCTTTGGGGGGATGGCGCAAATCCTGGTTACGCTCAGCCTGCGCTATGCTGATGCCTCGCTGCTGGCCCCTTTTGACTACACCACGCTGGTCTGGTCAATGCTGATTGGCTACCTGTTCCTGAACAGTTTCCCTGGGATCCCGACCATAGCAGGCGCTGCAGTGGTGGCTGCAGCGGGGATCTTTACCGTCTGGAGCGAAAGACGCAGGCGCAAACTGAGTATTCTCCGCACGCTGACCTGATGCCGCAAGGTCAGCCAGGCTACTCTGGCCGCCACCACCAGGCGGCTTCATAAGGTTTAAAAATGTGCGCTTCTGGCCGGTCGGGGGTGCTGGCGTAATTCCCCATTAATAATTGCCAGTGGGGAGAGGCGCTGATGCCTTCAGCCTGCCAGAGCAACGGCTCACGGCTGAGACTGGCAACCACCAGCAGAGACTGCCCCTGCCAGGTGCGCTGGTAGCACCAGAATGCCGGGTGCTCAGGTTGCAGATCCTGATAGTCTCCCAAAGTCAGCAGGGGGTAGCGTTTACGCAGGGCAATCAGCTGGCGATAGGTGTGGAAGACAGAATCGGGGTCGCCCTGTGCGGCTTCGGCATTGATAAGCGGATAATTCTGCGCGCAGCCAATCCAGGGTCGCCCAGTACTAAAGCCCGCATTCTCCGAAGCATCCCACTGCATGGGCGAGCGACCGTTATCACGGGATTTTCTGGCGAGGATCGCCAGAATGTCAGGAGCGTAGACGCCCTCCTCCGTTTTTTCGGCAAACATATTCAGGCTTTCCACATCACGATATTGATCGAGGCGGGTATACCCCGGACTGGTCATGCCAATCTCCTCCCCCTGAAAAATATACGGCGTGCCCTGCATGCCGTGTAACGTCATGGCCAGCATTTTGGCGGCAGGAACCCGCCACTCGCCTTCATCGCCAAAACGGGAAACGATGCGCGGCTGATCGTGGTTACACCAGAACAGCGCGTTCCAGGCGCGGTTATGCATTCCCTGCTGCCAGTGGTTGAAAATCCGTTTCAGCTCCACAAAATCAGGTGCGGCGACCGTCCATTTCTCCCCCAGCGTGTAGTCGACTTTCAAATGGTGAAAATTAAAGGTCATCGAGAGTTCACTGCCATCCTTTGCGGCGTACTGCTGGCAGTTCTCAAGCGTGGTGGAGGACATCTCTCCTACCGTCATCAGCCCCAGCGGCTGAAAGACATCACGGCTCATTTCACGGAGATATTCATGAATAAAGGGGCCATCAGTATAAAAACGCCGGCCATCGCCCGTCTCATCCTCAGGCAGATCCTGATGCCTGGAGACCAGGTTGATCACGTCCAGCCGCAGGCCATCCACTCCTTTATCCGCCCAGAAGCGGCAGATTTTTTTTAGCTCTTCACGAACAGGAGGATGTTCCCAGTTCAGATCGGCCTGCTCCGGTGCATAGAGATGCAGGTAATACTGACCTCCAGGTTTCTCGAGCTGCCAGGCGGGGCCGCCAAACTTTGAACGCCAGTTATTCGGTAATGCTCTCGCGTGGCCTTCGCGCCAGATATAAAACGGACGGTAAGGACTCTGAGGACTGGCCGCTGCCTTGAACCAGGGGTGGTCAGTAGAGGTATGGTTAAAGACCATATCCATCACAATGCGTATCTGGCGACGGTGTGCCTCGGCCACCAGTTTTTCAAAATCGGCCAGGGTGCCGTAAGCGGGATCGATATCGCAATAGTCAGCCACGTCGTAGCCATTATCGACCTGGGGCGAAACATACACCGGCGTTAACCAGAGAGCATCAACGCCCAGCGCCTGCAGATAATCCAGCCGTTGGATAACGCCATTGAGATCGCCGTGGCCATTGCCGGTGCTGTCCTGAAAACTCTTCGGGTAAATCTGGTAAATAACCCCGTTTTGCCACCAGGGAATAGGTTGGTTCATAAAGCCGGCCTTATAAAAGGGTAAGCGGCCCGGGAAGCCGGGCCAGAGAGGGAAAAGCTAAACCGGCAACTCGCCACGGCGCTCTTTGCGTTTGTAGACCAGCACGGTCAGCCCTAACGGAACCGCCACGGCCACCAGCATCGACAGCGAATAGATCGTCCAGAACTGCGGTTTGATCGACAGGATCCCCGGCAGGCCCCCCACGCCGATGCCGTTAGCGAGCACGCCGTTGAAGCCGCAAATCAGGCCGGCCAGCGCGGACCCCACCATGGCGCACACCATCGGAAAGCGATATTTCAGGTTGATGCCGTACATGGCGGGTTCGGTAACGCCCAGATAAGCGGAGATGGCCGCCGGCACAGAAATGTCCCGCTCGTTAGCCTTGCGGCTGATGATGATGATGGCGAGCACCGCCGAGGCCTGAGCAATATTCGACAGGGCAATCATCGGCCACAACGGCGTGCTGCCCATGCTGTGGATCATCTGCATATCGATTGCCAGAGTGGTCTGATGCACCCCGGTGATCACCAGCGGCGCATAAAGAAAACCAAACACTGCGGCACCAATTGGAGCCAGGCTTCCGGTCATCACCGCTTTTACCGCCCAGGCGACGCCATCACCGATCATTCTGCCGAACGGGCCAATCAGGGTATGGGCCAGGAACACCGCCAGCAGCAGAGAAGCCAGCGGCACAATCACCAGATAGAGGTAGGCCGGGATCCATTTTTTAAGCTGCGTTTCAATCCAGCCCAGCGCCATGCCCGCCAGAATGGAGGGGATCACCTGCGCCTGGTAACCCACTTTCTCGATAGCAAACCAGCCAAAATTCCAGCTTTCCGGTAGCTGCTGCCCCAGAAGGTAGGAGTTCATTAACTGGGGAGAGACCAGGGTAACGCCCAGCACAATCCCGAGTACCGGCGTCCCGCCCATTTTTTTCACCGTCGACCAGCAGACCGCTACGGGCAGGAACATAAAGATGGCTTCACCCAGCAACCATAGAAAGTCGTAGATGTTTTTCCACACCGCATGGGATTGGGCCAGCGTTTGCCCGTCGGAGAAGGGGATGTCGCCGATGACGTTACGGAACCCCAGGATCAGGCCACCGCTGATCAGCGCAGGTAATAAAGGCGAGAAGATTTCAGAGAAGTGAGAAATGGCCCGCTCACTCCAGGCCATATTTTGTCGTGCGGCTATTTTAGCCTGCTCTTTACTGGCCCCGTCCAGGCTGGTGGTTGCGATTAATGCCCGGTAATACTCCTCCACCTCCGGCCCTATCACGACCTGAAATTGCCCGGCATTAGTGAAAGAACCTTTTACCATCGGTAACGCCTCCAGCTTCGACGGGCTGGCAAGGCTGGGGGCGACCAGAACAAAACGTAACCGGGTGATGCAATGACTGACAGAGGCAATATTATCTTTGCCTCCAACAAACTCGATCAGGCGATCGATATCCTGCTGATGAATACTCATAGCTAAAGTCCTTTTATTATTCCCTTTTAATTCAATCCCTGAATGCAGACGTCCTGACAGAAAATGCTGTCTGATTTAGCCGGATCGAATGGTGGCTGGAGCTTAGTCGCTCTGATTTATCAAATAAACGGGAACGTTCCCAATCTGGAGTGGCGATCACATATTGTTCCGATGCTAAAAGATCAGCAGAGGCTAAACAGGGAGGAAATCAGGAAAGCGTACAGGGGATCAGGATATGACGCATACCGGTATCGCCCGCCAGCTGAGCCAGCAGTTGCCGGACAGCATGGCGGCCCGCGCTGCCGTAGCCAAACTCTACCGATAACGTTTCCGGAAACAGAAAATTTAACAGCGGCGTATTACCGATTGAACAGACCTGAATACCGGTCAGATGCTGTTGCTGCAGATATTTGGTGGCCCCCAGCGCAAGGCTGTCAGAAGCGCAAACCAGTGCGGTGGTATCAGGAGCGATCACTCCGGCCACACGATCAAAACCGTTCTGATAACTTAACTCCCCCAGCGTCGCTTCAGGGAGTAAATTCAGACGAGTACAGGCATCCAGATAGGCCTGGTAGCGGCAGGCCCCCGTGGTGGCATCATATTGCTCAACGCCAAGATAGCTGATGTGACGATGCGCCCCGGCGTAAAGGTGATCCATCAGCAAATTTACCGCGCCCGCATCATCGTAACAGACCGAGGAGAAACCCGGATAATTGCGTACCATCACCACCATTTTTTCCTGCCACGGCGTGAGCATCTCCTGCATCAGCCCGTTAAAACCGAACAGGATCACGCCATCCACATGACGCTGCGCGAGCATATGAAGGTGCTCTTCTACCAGCCGGGTATCGAACTGGCTTTCCATCATGATCGGGTCAAACCCCTGCTGATAAAGCAAAGGCAACATGGCGCGCACGGCCTGGTTTTCAGCGGGCGAATCAAGGCGGGAAACAATAATGCCCACCACTTTGTCGCTTTGTCCACGCATGGCACGGGCGGATTTGGAGGGGGTGAACCCCTGTTGCAGGATCACCGCTTCCACTCGCTCGCGGGTGCTCTGACTGACGCTTGCCTCGCCATTGATGACGCGGGAAACCGTTGATTTCCCCACGCCGCTGAGGCGGGCAATATCTTTGATGGTCAGGCGATTATGCATGGACGACAGTCATTGAGTTGGCGGAAAGTAGGGTCAGAATAGCGCATTAACCCTTAAAAATCTGTAAGGTGCGAAGCGGCCAGCTCCTCCTCTGATGCGGTTAACCAGGCTACAGCCGGAGTTCAGTTCAGAAAAGTCCGTACTAAACTTCAACAAAGCCATTTTTTACCTGGCAGCGGGCAAACTCACACGTTAAGCTCTGCGCAAATTTTCAGCCTCAACCGACATGATGAAAACAAAACTCCTCGCCATTCTGATCCTGATTGTTATCGCCGTTGCCCTGTTTATGGCTTACAAGCCCCATAAACAGAACCTGCACTACTTTGCCGCCACCTGCGTATTGATTAACGATCTGGGTGAGCCGAAAAATCAGGATGAGTTTGTCAAAAAAATGCAGGCGGTGATCATCAATGAAAATTCCTCCTATGCCTTCGATAAAGTGGCGTTTGATCGTCAGTCAGCCCTGGGGGCAAGCCTGCGTTATTTTGCCCTGTCACCCGAACAGAAAAAGCAAACACGTCAGGGTCTGGAGGCCTGTCTGCCTCTGATGTTACCCGGTAATAACTGACAGCCATCCTGCCCGGAATGCGAAAAAAGGCTCTGTGCCAGCCGTTGAAGCTGGCATAAATTTCAAAAAAGGGGGCTATTATTTTTATATATAACCTTTTCTAAGGTTATTGCTATTCCTGCCATCAATACCGGTAATCTTTTCCCCGCTGGGAGAATCAGCAGGAGGAATAAGATTTACCTTTACCCTTTCCGCTATAATTCAGTAAATGAGGAAGAGGTTTTTTATGAAATGGCCCGTTAATAGTCTTTATAATCAATGCACCAGAGAATGACAACCCAATAAAATCTTAAAATTCAGCCATCTATAAAATAACACCAGCAAAAGAAATAAAGTTAAAATTTTTAAATCCTCGCCAGAACCCCTCAAAGAATCACAGGATAAATATCAGCACCAGACGTCTGAAAACCTGCAATTCATTATCCAGCCTTAACTACCCAACCGGGGCTTAATCTGTAAAATCCGGGGACGTCAGTTGGCCGATATATAATACGATTTAATCAATTCTGACAAGAAAATACGGCCATGTTTTTCAGACCTTTTTATAGTGGGAGCGATAAAATGCCTGCCAACTATTTTTACGTTACACAGCAAACCGATCAGATGGGATTTTATATGCTACATCGGGCGGAATGTCCGGTCATGCCGCCTAAAGAGACGCTGACCTTTATCGGCAGTTTGTATAACGGATCGCAGGCGTTAACGGTCGCCCAGGTGCGCTTCGGGAAAAAGGTGAAAGCCTGTTATCACTGCTGCCGAAAGCAAGAGAACGCCCTGCCTCTCTCTGAGAAATTGCATTCCCGGCACCATTCGGATAATTAGCCTGGCGGGGTAAGTCGTTCACTCAGGTAGTCTACAAATGCCCTGACCCGTCTGGGGATCTGTTTGTTATGAGGATAAACCGCATAGATGTCGGCGGTAGGCGCCTGATAATCCGTGAGTATCTGTACCAGCTTTCCCGCCTCTATCGCTTCCTGAGCATCCCACCAGGAGCGGAGAATCAGCCCGTGCCCATCCAGCGCCAGGCGCATGGCCACTTCACCATCATTGGTGGTCAGGCTTCCCTGAACTTTTTGACTCAACTCCCGGCCAGCCTGCCTGAACCGCCAGATGGCGAAATCGGACTCATGCTGCTGCAACAGGATGCAGTTATGATGCGCCAGCTCTTCAAGGGTTTGTGGCGTGCCCTGCCGCGCGAGATAGGCTGGTGCGGCACAGACCACGCGAAAATTTGCCGCAATGCGCCGGGCAATCAGCCTTGAATCGGGGGCCTGGCCGACGCGAATATCCACATCAAACCCCGCGTTCAGAAAATTCAGCGGCTGGCTGGAAAGCTGCAGGCTGATAACCAGCTCAGGATGACGCGCAGCAAAAGCAGACACCAGAGGCGCAATATGCCGCCGGCCAAACCCCAGCGACGCATTGATATTCAGGCTACCCCGCAGGACATCGCTCTGCCGGCTGACGGCATCCTCCAGCTCAGCCAGCTGATTCAGAATAGGTCTGGCGCCTTCAAGATAAAGCGTCCCTTCCGGCGTCAGTTCGAGCCGCCGGGTTGTCCGCTTCACCAGCTGCACGCCCAGCCTTTTCTCCAGATGCGTCAGCCGCTTACTGATCGCAGGCAGGCTTAATCCCAGCTCAAGCGCCACTTCCGTCAGGCTGGAGAGGGCAGCAATACGCATAAAAAAAGCAGGTCATCGGTGGATGTGCTGAATTCTTTACTTTTATTCAACATTAGATTGAATTCCAGGCTAATTATTTAACCATAATGCTGCAATACACTCTGAGTGAAAAGGTGTTCCCCAAAGGAGAGTCATATGGCTTTAGCGAAGTACAGGATTGCCGTCATCCCTGGCGACGGCATCGGTAAAGAAGTGATGCCGGAAGGTGTCAAAGTGATGGATGCCGTAGCCCGTCAGTCTGGTATCGCTTTTGAGTGGCAGTGGTTTGATTTTGCCAGCGCAGAGTATTACCAGCAGCACGGAAAAATGCTGCCGGATGACTGGTTCGAGACGCTGAAATCCTTTGATGCCATCTACTTTGGCGCGGTGGGCTGGCCCGAAGTGGTACCGGATCACGTCTCGCTTTGGGGCTCGCTGCTGCAATTCCGTCGTCAGTTCGATCAGTACGTAAATCTTCGCCCTGTCCGGCTGCTGGCGGGCGTTAAAGCGCCGCTGGCGGATCGAAAACCTGGTGATATCGATTTTTACGTGGTGCGGGAAAACACCGAAGGCGAATATTCCAGCGTCGGGGGGACAATGTTCCCCGGTACCGATCGTGAGATCGTGATCCAGGAAACGGTGATGACGCGGATCGGCACGGATCGCATTCTGAAGTTTGCTTACGAGCTGGCGCAAAAGCGGCCAAAAAAACACCTGACTTCAGCGACCAAATCCAACGGCATTGCGATTACCATGCCGTGGTGGGACAGCCGTGTGGAAGAGATGAGCGGCAGCTACCCGGAGGTGCGCGTCGACAAATACCATATTGATATTCTCACCGCCCACTTCGTCTTACATCCCGATCGCTTTGATGTGGTGGTGGCGAGTAACCTGTTCGGCGATATCCTCTCGGATCTCGGACCAGCCTGTACCGGCACTATCGGCATTGCGCCTTCGGCCAATATCAACCCTGAAGGCAAGTTCCCCAGCCTGTTCGAACCGGTACACGGCTCCGCGCCCGATATCGCCGGTAAAAATATCGCCAACCCGGTCGGCCAGATCTGGTGTGGTGCGATGATGCTGGAACACCTGGGGCACGCCGAAGCCGCAGAAGCCGTGGTAAAGGCTATCGAGAAAGTGCTGGCTACCAGCGATGACAAAAGCGCCCTGACGCCAGATATGGGTGGCACCGGCAATACTCAGGATCTCGGCTCCGCCATTGCCGCCGCGTTTGCTTAAGCCCTGAATCCCGGTACGGATGGCGCTGGCAATATGGCCCATCCGTGCTTAAAGGCAGTGCCCTGCCCCAGTTGCAGCGCCAACGGGACTCAGCCTTGCTTGCCGCCTGATACTATTCCGTGAATTTGCCTGGCTCAGGCTATTTTCCTTTAGCAGGATGTCTTTTTTGTAACATCTTCAATAAATGTCACACTTTATCCGGCGTATATGCATCTTTCGGGTCGTGATTTGTCGGGTTATCTCTATCATTAGGCGGGAAAACGACTAAAAATAATGCGATTGCCCGTTAATGAAATTCAAAGATTTTGCAGAAGAAGAAAAACTTTTTGTTCGCAGGGCATTGGTAGCCTTTGGGATGGTAGTGGCAGGTTTCGTCACCCTGGTGGTGAATCTGTACCATGTGCAGATTGAACAGAATCAGTATTATCAGACCCGCTCAAATCAAAATGACATCAAAATGATCCCGATTGCGCCCACGCGTGGGATTATTTACGATCGCAATGGCATACCCCTGGTGAAAAACGTGACCTGGTATGACATCGAAATCCTGCCTTATAAAGTTAACGATATCAAGACGCTGCTGGCCGAACTGACGCCGGTTGTCGATCTTTCCCCTGATGAAATCGAGACCTTCAACCGCACGCTACATGCTTCCAGCCGCTATAAACCCGTGGTACTGAAAACCGAACTCACCGACGAACAGGTGGCACGATTCTCGGTAAACCAGTATCGCTTTGACGGCGTGGACGTGAACAGTTATGAAGATCGCCAGTATCCTTACGGCCCCGATTTGGCGCATGTGATTGGTTACGTGTCGAAAATAAACGACAGCGACTACAAACGGCTTGATAAACAGGGCATCAGTGCCAACTATGCGGCCGATCATAATATCGGTAAACAGGGCATCGAAGGCTATTACGAGTCGGTTCTGCATGGCAAAACGGGTTATCAGGAAGTCGAAGTGGATAATCATGGCCGGGTGATCCGCGTATTGAAAGAGGTTCCCCCGGTGGCAGGTAAAAACCTCTACTTAACGCTGGACCTCCACCTTCAGCAATATGTGGAAACGCAACTGGCCGGACAGCGCGCTGCCGTGCTGATTGAGAATCCGAAAGATGGTCAGGTGCTGGCCATGGTTTCCAGCCCCAGCTACGACCCGAATCCCTTTGTAAAAGGGATCAGCTACAAAGCCTATAAAGAACTGCTGGCCAACAAGGATCTGCCGCTGATTAACCGCGTGACCCAGGGCCTGTACCCTCCTGCTTCCACCGTGAAACCCTACATGGCAATGTCAGCCCTTCTGACGCACGTCATCACTCCCCAAACCAGCTTCTTTGGTGCAGCAACCTGGACACTGCCAGGCACCCAGCGTAAGTACCGCGACTGGAAAAAATCGGGCCACGGCATGCTGGACGTCACACGCGCTATTGAAGAATCCGCCGACACCTTCTTCTATCAGGTGGCGTTTATGATGGGTATCGATCGTATTCATACCATGCTCAGCCAGTTCGGCTACGGCAAATCTACCGGCATCGATCTGAATGAAGAGTACAACGGCCTGCTACCCAGCCGGGAATGGAAGCAAAAAGTCCATAAAAAAGCCTGGTATCAGGGCGATACGGTGTCAGTGGGGATTGGTCAGGGCTACTGGATTGCCACGCCTATCCAGATGGTGAAAGCGCTGGATACGCTGATCAATAATGGCCGGGTGATCCAGCCTCACCTGCTGTATGAACAAAAACAGGGTAAAAACATTACTCCCTGGAAACCCACCTTACCTCAGGAACAGGTTGGCGATGCCGGTTCGCCATTCTGGAGCCTGGTGCGTCACGCGATGTTCGGCATGGCAAATGCCGCCAATGGCACCGGGTACAAATATTTCCATACCGCGCCTTACGGCATTGCGGCGAAAAGCGGCACCTCGCAGGTTTTCAGCCTCAAACAAAATCAGGTCTATAACGCCAAAATGATCCCCATTCGTCTGCGTGACCATGTGTTCTACACGGCTTTCGCACCGTTCAACAACCCCAAAGTGGCGATGGCTATCATCCTGGAAAACGGCGGCATTAACGGCGTGACCGCAGCGCCAGTGGTGAGAAATATCATGGATCACATCTTCCTGCCGCCAGATGTGGCACCAATGCCGGTTACCGCCGATCCCACCAGCAACTTCACCGCACAGTAGGTCATGAAAATTCCCCGCTAAAGAAGATGTTGCTCTTTGCCGATACAGGACTATGAGGTAATGTCTTAGCCTCGTGAGGCCTGCGTGCAATGGCGAATGATTCATTTTTTGCTGGAAAGTAAATGATTAAGGAACATCGCCTGGTGGCCGGGCTACGACGCCACTTTATCCGTAACGTTCTCACGCCGATGATAGGGGTGGTGCTGTTCACATTTCTTGCCTGCGGCTTTACCGCCTGGTGGGTGACAACCGAAAGCAACGCCAAAGCGCAGGAAAAGCAGCACCAGGTGATTGAGAATATCTTTTCCCAACATCTGGCTGACTACCTCCGGCAGCATCAGGATCTGCTGAGCTGGCCCGATTTACTCAGGCAGTTCACCGCCTCGCCCGGGACAGACTCCCCCTTTGGACGCTGGCTGAAAATCCTTGCAGGTGATGATGAAGTCTATCTGCTTGACAGCCAGGACCGGCCTCTGTCCGCCTGGTTTGCCGGCCAATCCGTTTCTGCCGATCGTTATGAGATAGTTCAGCGCCAGTTGCTTCCGTGGCTGAACAGCCTTCACCACCTTTCCTCCTCCCCCGCATTTACCGGTGATTTTATTCGCATTAATGGCCGCCTGGCCGAGATTGCGTTAGGGAAAGTGCCGGGAACCCAGGGCAACACGCTGATTTTTATACGCTACATCCATTACAGCTTTGTCGACTACCTGGAACACCGGGGCGTGGTCAGCCAGTTCCGCTTTACGCCCAGCAATGCTGAAAAAGCCAACAGCGCCGGTTTTCTGCTGACATCCCATCTGAATATCCCGGTCAGCTACGTCTCCTGGCAACCGATGAAACCCGGTACCCAGATGCTGATGGTCACCGGCCCGCTGGTCTTGCTGGCGATGCTGGCGATCACCCTGATGTGTATCAATATGACGCGTCGCCTGTGGTTATCTTCGCTAAAACTGTCAGAAAGCATGTTCAGGCTGGAGGCCAGCGAGGCTCAGGCTCATCGCCTGGCGAAGCAGGATGTGCTGACCGGGCTGCCCAACCGTGCAGCGATGGAGGATAAGCTGACGCAGAGGCTGGATATGCTCTCCACAGAACAGGGGCAGACAGCATTGCTGCTGCTGGATCTCGACCGTTTCAAAATGATCAATGACACCTATGGGCACGCTACCGGGGACGAACTGATTATCGAGGTCAGCCAGCGTCTTACGGCCCTGTTGCAGCAAGAAGACGTTGTCGGAAGACTGGGCGGCGATGAGTTTATAGTGATAGTGAACAATCTGAAGAGTGACCAGCAGATCACCCAGCTCTGCCAGAAGATCATCACTCAGCTCACTTCCCCGGTAATGCTTCAGGGTAACCGGCTGTGGGTCGGGGTCAGTATCGGCGTTGCGATAGCCCCACTGCACGCTTCCGAACCACCGGAGCTGATGCGCAAAGCTGATATTGCCCTCTACGCGGCTAAATCCGAAGGGCGCGGGCGCTACCGTATGTTTGTCCCGGCGCTGGGCGAAGCCTTGATCAAGCGTCAGCAGCTGGCAGAAGCGCTCCGACGGGCACTGGAAGCGCCTCAGGGCCTGGCGCTGTGGTATCAGCCAATCATGAATATCACCGGCAAAAACATGCTGGGGATTGAGGCGCTGTTGCGCTGGCATCATCCGGTTCTTGGGCCTGTTTCTCCGGCAGAGTTTATTCCCGTCGCCGAAGAGACCGGGCTGATTATTCCGCTGGGTGACTGGGTGTTGCAACAGGCTTTCGCCATGGCTAAGCGTTGCCCCCACCTCAGCATGTCGGTAAACGTCTCCCCTCTGCAATTCCTCGCCGGGAATTTTATCGCCCGGCTGCAAGAGATAGTCCAACAGCAAGCCGTGGACCCGAGACAGATTGAGCTGGAGATCACCGAAGGCGTGATGCTGGAAGATCGTCAGCAGGCTCTGCATACCATTCAGACCCTGCGCGCGGCGGGCTTCAGAATCGCTCTCGACGATTTTGGTACCGGCTATTCAAGCCTGAGCTACCTCACCCAGTTCCCGGTGGATACCCTGAAAATCGATCGCTGCTTTACCCAACTGCTGGGTATTCAGGAGCAGGCAAACACCATTGTCTCTTCAGTTATCAAACTGGGGCATTCGCTGGGCTTATCCGTGACGGCGGAAGGGGTGGAAACAGAACAGCAGCGTCTGGCGCTTGAAGCGTCCGGCTGCGACAAGCTACAGGGCTTCCTGCTCAGTCGCCCCCAGCCGCCTGAACTGCTGTTTGCACAGCAGATCGGACAGGAGGCACCCCTCAGCCAGCTAACCTAGCGGCGCAGGACTATTTGCGGGACGGCATCCTGGCTGTGATGATGCACGTTGAGATCGGCCTGATACCAGCGCGTTAATACCGCCTCTGTCATCACTTCTGCTGGCGTTCCGCTCGCTACCAGGCGGCCTTTGTGCAGCAGCAGCAGGCTGTCTGACCAGAGCGCAGCCAGATTAAGATCGTGCAGCACGCAGCACACGGTGAGCCGGCCCTGGCGCGTCAACTGATGCAGCAGCCGTAAGGCATGCTGCTGATGGTACAAATCCAGCGCCGAGGTTGGCTCATCCAGAAACAGCCAGCCCCGGGGCCCCTCCTGATGCCACAACTGGGCCAGCGCCCTCGCCAACTGTACTCGCTGCTTCTCTCCCCCGGATAAATGGCGGTAATCCCTCTCCGCCAGCACATCGCAACCGGTCAGCGCCATTACCTCTTCCATCACAGCCTGACTGCCCTGCTCAGGCCAGGGAGCCCGCCCCATCGCCACCACTTCCCTGACCCTGAGAGGAAACTCAACGTGACTTTGCTGACGCATCACTGCGCGGGTCTGAGCCAGTCGTTCACGCGGCCAGCTTGCCAGCGGCTTGCCTTCCAGCAGGCAGCCGCCGGTGTCAGGTTCCAGAAAACCGGTGAGGAGCCGCATCAGGGTCGATTTTCCTGCCCCGTTAGGGCCGATCAGCGAAACCATCTCTCCGGCGCGCAGCGTCAGAGAAACATCGTCGATCAGCAATCTGGAGCCGACGCGCCAGCCCAGATTTTTACCCTGAAGTTCACTCATAGCGGGCTTCCTGTCGCCGTAATATCAGCCATAAAAACCAGGGTGCCCCCAGCAGGCTGGTCAGCAGCCCGACAGGCATTTCTGCCGGAGCCACTACCGTGCGGGCCAGCGTATCGGCAATCAGCACCAGGATCGCCCCGGCAAGCCCAGCCCCCGGCAGAAGCCAGCGGTGATCGCTGCCGATGCACATTCTGATCAGGTGCGGCACGACCAGCCCGATAAAACCTATTACCCCACTGACGGCAACCGCTGCGGCTACCAGCAGGGCGCTGAGCACCATCAAAATACGCTGGGTCCGCTTGACGTCCACGCCCAGGTAGTGGGCCTCTTCATCGCCCAGCTGCAGTAAATTCAGGCGTCGTGCCTGCCACTGAGTCGCCAGGATCGCCGGGATAATGACCGCAGCGCTGACCAACACCGTTGACCATTGTGCCTGCCCCAGCGACCCCATCCCCCACAGCGAAAGCTGACGGAGTTGCTGATCGTTACTGATCCACGAGAGCACGCCCACCGCAGCCCCGCAGATTGCATTGATGGCAATGCCTACCAGCAGCAGGCGTGACAGCGTACTGCTGGTGTATTTCGTGAGGGTAAAAATCACCGCAGTGACTGTCAGGCTCCCGGCAAAGGCAGCCAGCATCGGCCACCATAGCGCCAGCGCTGCTGGCAAAGAGAAGGGGATGACCACAGCAATAGCGAGCATTAATGCTGCCCCGCTGCTGATGCCCAGCAAGCCCGGATCGGCCAGCGGATTACGAAACAGCCCCTGCATGACGCCTCCCGAAAGAGCCAGCGCTGAGCCTACCAGCACTGCCAGCAGCACACGGGGCAGCCGGATATTCCACCAGACCTGCCAGATCATACTCTCCCGGGGGGCCTGCCAGACCATCGGCAACGACAGGCGCACAGGCCCGACATTGGCCGCTAACAGCAGTATCGCCACCATCAGGGCGGCCATCACCAGCAGCCCACGCTGCACGTTTATCGCGCTCATTTCACCAGCGCTTCAGCTGCCTTGCGCAGTCTGGCAACAGCATCCGGCGTTTGCAGCCCAAAACCCAGCAGGGCCATCTCATTGACCACCAGCACATTGTGCTGCCTGCCTGCCGGGGTCAGCGCCAGTCCGGGGAGCTTCCACAGATCCTCTTCATCACCCATTGTCCGCAACCCCTCTGCGCCGATCACAATCAGCTGAGGCGCACTCGCCACAATGCCTTCCTGCGTCAGCGGCTGATAATGCGGAATATTGCCGAGGGCGTTTTGCAGGCCAGCCGCGCGAATAGCTCCGTCGGCCGCCGTGCCAGTCCCTGCTCCCTGAGCTTTCATGCCGCTGTGATTGAGGATGTAGAGCACTTTAACCGGCAGCGGTTTACCGGAGAGGCCGGCAAGCTGTTTATCCAGCTTCGCCTGCAGCTCTTCTCCCTGCTCTTCACGGTGCAGCGCAGCCGCGACGGTGGCAATTTTGCTGTGAACGGCACTGAGTTCAGGCTTGCCGGTGACCGTAATCACTTTCACGCCAGCCTGCTCCACCTGCTGCAGCGCCAGAGAGGGTTTTGCCAGCTCGCTGGCTATCACCAGCGTCGGCTTCATGGCCAGGATCCCTTCGGCATTGAGCTGACGCATATAGCCCACGTCGGGCAGCCTGGTCGCCAGAGCCGGTTGCAGGCTGGTGCTGTCCCGCGCGACCAGGTTCTGCTGCGCGCCCAGCGCATAAACGATCTCCGTAATGTCACCGCCAATCGACACCACGCGCTCTTCAGCCAGCAGTGAAAACGGCAGCGCTATCAGGGCTATCAGCCAGAGTTTCATGCCGCCGCTCCCACACCTGCCAGCGCGGCAAGCTGTTCCCGCCAGCGGGTCTGTTCAGGCTCGCCTTCGGTACGCTGGCCATAAAGCTGCGCAATTTGCGTGCCGTCAGCCGCGAACAACTCCAGGCTGGTGACCATGCCGTTGGCTGTGGGTTTACGGGTGATCCAACTTTCAGCGATGGTGTTTTCCATCAGATGCAGGGTGAAGGTCGGATTGAAAATATTGAGCCAGTTCTCTACCGGCATCAGCTTCTCAACGATGCCGGTGAAAATCTGCACGCAGCCCCGGTTACCGATGAAAATCATGATCTCATTACCGTCGCTTTTCGCCTGGGTCAAAAGCGCGTTCAGTGAGCCGTTATCCACCTTCAGGGCCAGATCGCTGGCAACCGAGCGGAAAGCCTGCTGACGGGAGATATTGTGACGTTTCAACAGGCCGAAGAACTGATGGACATCGGTCATTGCCCGCCACTCCTGCTCAATCAGCGCGGCATCCGGCAGGCTGGCGTAGTTAACCGGCTCAGCCGGGCTGACCTGGAGTTCCGGCGTGGTTTCCAGCCTGAAGGCGTCAATCAGCGCGCGCCACGCCGCCATATCGGTGTTGCCGGTGGTATAGATTTTCAGGATCGCATCGCCCTGCCCGTCAAAAATCTGGATGCTGTTACGGTCGCCGCGTTCGCTTTTCTCAACCAGCGAAAAAGCGCTTTTCCACTGGAAGGGGAACAGGCGTTGATCCAGCGCTCGCGGGTTCAGGATTAACCCGCCGTGGCCGCCCAGATGCAGGTTTTCATAGCGTCCCACCTGCTCATGCACGGCAAAGGCATTGCGGGTGATGGATTTGGTTTCCCCCACCGCTTCCAGCGCCCGCAACAGCGCCGCGAAATCCGGACGCAGCGCGACGGCCTCCTCCAGGGTGCGGGCATGGGTCAGCTCCGCTTCGCTGACGGCCAGCAGCCCCGCCAGGTCGCGGGCATATTTTTTGGGGTGCTCTGCTTTTGCTGCCTGATAACGCTGATAAAGAGTATTCATGTCCATTTGCTCTCCTGATAAGCCCCGCACAGAGGCGGGGCAAAGTTGTCATGATTAAGGGGATCAGAAATCGATATTTACACCCAGCTGCCAGGTTCTGCCCGGCATCACGGCCAGCGCCTTGTCATACGCATCCTGGTTATTGGTGTCAGTTAGCTGACGGCTGCTGAGGTAGTCCCAGTATTTGCGATCGGTCAGGTTGTAGATACCCCCGCTGATTTTGACGTTTTTCGCTGCCTGCCAGTAAGCGGTCATATCTACCATACCGTAGCCCGGCACCCGCATATAGTCGGTGCTGGAGTCCGGCAGCGTCGCGCCAGCGTTATTGGTGAAGCTTTCGCGACTGGTCGCCTCGGCCTTTTTCCCTTTGACGAAGGTGGCGGTAACGGCGGCACCATAACGCTTCGCCGGATCATCCCAGGCCACGCCCACAATCGCTTTCATCGGCGCCACGCTGTCGAGGTCAACATAGCTGTCGCCGGCGTAAGAGGATTTCGATTTGCCCTTGCTGTAACCCAGCGCGAAGGTTGCACTCAGCCCGTTCACCTCTTCATACCAGGTGCCAAAATTCACTTTTGTCGAGACTTCACCGCCATAGATATAAGCCTTATCGCGGTTTTCTGCCTGATAAATAGTGTAGATATTTGCAGGTACATTAGTGAATTTCGACGGGTTGTTTGCCCGGCTGTAACGGGTATTGGCGATGAAGTTTTTATAGGTGTTGTAGAACACCGCCGTCTTCAGCGACACCCCATCAACCACCTGCCCTTTCATGCCCCACTCGAGGTTATTGCTGGTTTCCGTTTTCAGATCGCTGTTACCAATCAGCGCATACTGCACTGGCCCGGCATAGCTTGACCCCAGGTTCCAGGAACCGTAAAGCTGGCTGGCATTAGGGAACTGCGCGCCGCGCTTGTAGAGGATATAGGTCATCAGCGACGGCGTGATGTCGTAATTAAAGCTCAGAGAGGGCAGAACCTGGGTATCGGAGTTCTCTTTGCCATACAGCGTTTCCACACCGGATTCATCCAGCACGTCACTGCCGGTGGTCAGGCTGGCAAGGTTCTGAGGTTTAGTAGTCTGATGCGCCACGCGCACGCCCGGCACGATATCAAAATTATGACCATCCAGATCAAACTGGATGCGGTCCTGCACGAAGCCGCCCAGCGCATAGCTGCGGCTGTCTGCGTCAGGTTGCATAATGACAGAGTAAGAACTCGGTGCTGGTTCCTGACGGAACGGACGTTCTGTTTCAGTGACTCGCCCGTTAAGGCCGCCGCTCAGCTCATGCCGGCCAAGGTTCTTCATCAGCTGGGTTTCAAATCCCCAGGTATTCACGTTGTAGTCAGAGTAAACGCGCTCCATGCTGCCGGAACTGGTGGGCATCCAGGTATTGTCATGCGCCTGCGTCTGCTGGTAGTAGACTTTACTGGTCAGGCTGTCGACAAAGGCGTTGGCTGGCGTCCACTCATCCTTAAGGCTGACACCCCAGCGACGGGTATTGCTCTGCTGCTGGGATGTTCCCAGAATCGAATTGCCCGAAGTATCCCAGGTGTCGTAATGGCTGTGCGTGGTTTTGTCGTAATAGTCCAGGGTTCCGGTCAGCTTATGATCGTCGTTGGGCTGCCAGATCCCGGAAGTCATCAGCGCATTGGAGTGCCAGTTTTCCGGATAAGCGTCCAGCGTGCCGCTGTTGTTACGGGTTTCCTGTCCGTCACGACGGCTGAAGACAAAGATCCCTCGTAGCGTTTCATCGCCAGCGGCAGCGGTGATGCCGTTATGCCAGCTGCGGTTGGCAGAGTCATAGTCCGTCTGGTAACCAAAATAGGTCGATTTGTAGGGAGAGAGGTAGTCATCCGGCGATTTTGTCAGGAAGGAGACCGCACCGCCAAGGGCGTTATTGGCTTTTTCCGTGGAGGTCGCACCGGATTCAATCTCTACCAGGCCATACATATAGGGGTCGAGATAATCCCGGCCTATGCCAAAGGTATTTAACCCGGCGCGGCTGGCGTAACTCCTGCCCGTTGCATCAGGCTGCGGTATGCCGTCCACATCCAGCCCTACCCGGTTACTCTCCAGCCCGCGAATGTTGTAGCCGGTGTAGCCACTGCGGTCGAACCCACTTTTCCCGGCTGAAGAGCCACCGCTGGTACCAGTAGCGCCGATCAGGGGTTCATAACGCATCACCGATCCAAAATCAGTGGTGCCTTTATTCTGCATCTCTGCAGCGGTGAGGGTGGTTTTGCTGCCCGCTTTTTTTCTGGCTCCGGTGCGGTCACCGTCATTGTTGGCTCTGAAAAACGGGGTTTGCTGTCAGAGAGCGCCAGTTGAGTATCAGATGTGGCCTCGGGAAGCGGGTCAGAAGTGGGCACCTCAGCAAAAGCGAAACCGCTGGAGGCAAGCGTGCCAAGCAGCAACGTTTTTTGTATAAATCCCTTAGAAGTTAAATTGTTATGCATCTTAGTAAGCCTTTATATTTTTAGTAATATCGACTCATACATTGCGGCCGCAGGTGAAAATAACTGCGAAATAAACTCACGCATTCCGGCGTTATGTAGGTCATTCCGTGACAACTGTCAAATACGAATGATAATGAGTTCGATTCGCTATATCAATAACCTCCATAATTAATTCACAATCTTTAGAAAAGGGCTCTTAGCCCCGGGCTTGACAGCGCCGGGGAGTCCGCACGAAGATAGCGCTCCATTCCCGCGTCTGGCCTTATCATCATGAAAACTTCCCCGGCGATTACCATTCACTATTGTTCTCAGTGCAACTGGCTGCTGCGTGCAGGCTGGATGGCTCAGGAATTGCTGCATACTTTCAGTACCGATCTGGCGTCCGTTTCACTGGTGCCCGGCACTGGCGGGATTTATCAGATAAAGATTGATGGGCAGCTCATCTGGGATCGCAAGACGGACGGCGGCTTTCCGGAAGCCAAAGAGCTGAAGCAACGTGTGCGTAATTACTGCTTTCCAGAGCGGGATCTGGGACATATCGACAAAAAATAACACCCGCGCCCTGATCACACCTCGTGACCGGGCTACTGCATTCATCGTTAACTATTAAGTGCTTTTTTTATATGGAAACTGTTCGTTCTTCTACACCCCTCCATCGCGTTGGGCCGCTACTCTTTTCCCTGGCGTTAGGGGCATTTGCCATTGGCCTGAGTGAATTCGTGATCATGGGACTGCTGCCGCAGGTCTCCAGCGCGATGCAGGTCAGCCTCGCCGAAGGCAGTAAATTTATCAGTTATTACGCGCTTGGCGTGGTGGTGGGTGCACCGCTGTTTTCGCTGAGTACCGCGCGTCTGTGCCGTAAACATCAGCTGATGATTTTCATTACGCTGTTTCTGTTCGGCAACGTCAGCAGCATGCTGGCCAGCAATGCCCATATGCTGGTGATTTCACGTTTCCTCAGCGGATTACCGCACGGGGCGTTCCTGGGCGTGGCAGCTCTGGCTGCGGCTTCTCTGGTTGAAGAGAATCGCCGTGGACAGGCGGTTGGCAAGGTGATGCTGGGCCTGACGCTGGCCTCATTGCTGGGCAATCCCGCCGCCACCCTGCTGGGTGAGCATCTGGACTGGCGTTGGGCCTTTGCCTGCGTCTCCCTGCTGTCGCTGATTGATGCGCTGCTGATTTACAGGCTGTTCCCGGTACAGAAAGAAGAAGAACAAAGCTCCCCGCTGAAGGAGATTCGCGGACTGGCCAACCTTCGTCTGTGGCTGACGCTGGGCATTGCGGCGATTGGCTTTGGCGGAATGTTTGCGGTGATCAGCTACATCACACCAATCCTGACGATGGCAGCGCACCTCTCTACCTTCTGGCTGCCCTTTGTGCTGTTTGCTTTTGGTCTGGGCATGGTGCTGGGAAATCTGGCCGGTGGCCGTATGGCCGATGGCAAAATCATGCTCTCCATTTTCTGCATCCTGGCGTGGAGCGTGATCGTCCTGACCCTGTTCCCCCTGATGATTGGCACGGTAACAGGCCTGATGATCGGCGCTTTCCTGGTGGGCACCAACCTCGCGCTCTGCGCGCCGCTTCAGGTGCGCCTGATGCAGGTGGCAGGGAAAGCGCAGACGCTGGCGGCCACGCTGAATCACTCAGCGTTTAACATTGCCAACGCGCTGGGGGCTTTCCTGGGGGCTTACGTGGTGCAACAGGGCTATCCGATGACGCAGACCGCCAGCTACGGCGCAATCCTGCCAGTATTGGGCATGATGATCTTTATTGTGGCGTTGCTGAAAGAAGTGGCGGACCGCAAAAATACCGACGTCGGCTCCACCGATCTGATTTAACTGAAAAAAAGGAACCCTGGGGTTCCTTTTTAAGGGATTAACACAGTGCAGGCTCAGGCGATGGCTGGCCGGGATCGTAATGCCGCATAGACCGTCAGGGTAGCAATTAAAAGCGCTACTGCACTGCCCATAAAGACCCCTTTCGCGCCGGTGATGTTGAAGATCACCCCGCCCGCAGCCGCACCTATGGTGATGGCTAACTGAATGGAAGCCACCAGCAAGCCGCCGCCGCTTTCTGCTTCGTCCGGTAACGTACGGGTAAGCCAGGTCGACCAGCCAACCGGCACCGCGCCGAAAGCCATACCCCATAAGGCAACCAGCACAGCGTCCACCATCGGTGCCGGGCCCATGGCAACCAGTCCAACGCCCATCAGGCCCATCGCCAGTGGCATGGCAATTAACGTCCGGTGCAGGTTACGCTCAAGCAAAACGCCCGCAATCAGCGTTCCGGCAAAGTTGGCCACACCAAATCCCAGCAGAATGGCAGAAAGTCCGTTAACGCCCACGCCGGTCACGCTCTCCAGGAAAGGCCGCAGATAAGTGAAGAAGGCGAAGTGACCCGAGAACAGCAGGATGATGGCCAACAGCGCCGTCTGCATACCGGGCCTTCTGACCAGCGAGAAGATCGAGCTGCCGCTTCCGGAATGATTCGAGGACATTTTGGGTAAAGCCATTACCTGCCAGCTCAGCGCCAGTAAGCCAATAGCTGAAGCCGCCACAAACACGTTGCGCCAGCCAATCAGATGGCCGAAGTAGCTGCCCATCGGCGCAGCCACTATGGTCGCCACTGAGACGCCGCTGAACACGATGGAGAGCGCCCGTGGCAGCATGGCTTCCGGCACCAGTCGCATCGTCGTTGCCGCCGCCAGCGTCCAGAACCCACCGATGGCGATCCCCAGCAACACGCGGCCTGCCAGAATAAAGCTGAGATTAGGGGCAAAAGCCACCAGCAGGTTTGACACAATCAGCATCACAGAAAAACCCAGCATCACCGCACGGCGATCCATTTTTCGTGTGGCTGAGGCAATAAAGAAGCTGGTTAACAGGGCAAAAATAGCGGTGATGGTCACCGCCTGTCCGGTTGTGCCTTCGGTCACGCCAAGGCTCGCGGCCATTGGCGTTAACAGGCTGGCAGGCAGGAACTCGGCTGTGACCAGCCCAAAGACGCCGAGCGCCATTGAAAATACGGCACCCCACTGGGGTTTTTGTTGTTCCGGGCTTTCCGGATGGTGAGTGTGCATGATGTGGTGTCCGTCAGAGAAGTCAGCGTAAAGAATAATCGGCAAGGATCGGATGGTCTATGATATAAAATCCGTAATTATTGACTCATCGTCCGGAGATCTCACGATCATGATCACAGAACAGCATGACCTGGCCAGTGAACTGCTGCTGGGAATGCGCCTGATGGGCGTGCAGTACAAACGCATTGAGCTGGCCGCGCCTTTTGGTGTCGGTTTTGAAAATGCCCCGGGCCGTGCTCAGTTTCACTTTATCAGCCGTGGTCCGGTGATGCTTCGCACGCATCACGGCAGGCTTTATACCCTGAATACCGGTGATGCGTTACTGCTGCCACACGGTATCGATCATGCGTTGATCTCATCGCCAGAAGTGGCCTGTACGGATGTCCGTTCGTTCAACACGACACCGGTCTGCAACAATTTCAGCTGTGTAAAAGCCTGCCCTGAGGAGTCAAAAGAGGAACCCGGCGCCCTGATTTTCAGTGGCTGCATGGAATTTGACCTTGGCGGGATGCAGATGTTGATCAGCGCTATGCCTGAGGTGCTGCTGGCCGACACGCTGATGCATAAATATCCCGAAGTTCAGCCGATGCTGGATGCGATGGAGCGGGAATCCCTGAGCCGTCGGGCCGGTTATGCCGGGATCCTTTCCCGACTGGCGGATGTGGTGGCCTCTTTTATCGTGCGGGGCTGGGTAGAGTCTGGCTGTGGACAGGCGGGTGGCTGGCTTCAGGCACTGCGCGATCCCCGTCTCGGCAGAGCACTGGTTGCGTTACACCGGGAACCTGGCAAAAACTGGACCGTGGCCCAGTTGGCTGCCGAGATGGGCAGTTCGCGCTCCGTCTTCGCCGAACGCTTCCTGGCCGTGACCGGCATGACGCCGGTGCGTTACCTGACGGAGTTAAGAATGCAGCTGGCGGTGCAGTGGATCGGGCGGGATGGCGAGGCGATAGAAACCGTCGCCTGGCGACTGGGTTACGGCTCCCTCGCCGCCTTCAGCCGGGCATTTAAACGCACCCTTGGCAAGACGCCCGGCACCCTGCGTTCCGAAGAGACCCAGCGACTGGCCGAAACGAAAATGGCCAGTTGAGGGCCTCTTTTACAGAACCGCGCTAAACCAGATACTTATTGAACCAGCCGAGGGTTCTTTCCCAGGCCAGCTCAGCGGCTTTTTTGTCGTAACGCGGCGTGGAGTCGTTGTGGAATCCGTGGTTCACTTCGGGGTAAATATGCGCTTCATAAACCTTCTGCTCCGCCTTCAGCGCGGCCTCATAAGCGGGCCAGCCTTCGTTGATGCGCGTATCCAGCCCGGCATAGTGAATCAGTAACGGGGCTTTAATGCGTGACACATCTTTTGCCTCCGGCTGGCGGCCATAAAAGGGTACGGCCGCAGCCAGCTCCGGATAAGCTACAGCAGCGGCATTTGCCACTCCACCGCCGTAGCAGAAACCGGTGATCCCCACTTTTCCGGTCGTTCGCTCGTCCTGCATCATAAATTCAATGGCGGCAAAGAAGTCGTTCATTAACTTCGTCGGATCTATCTGCGCCTGCATCTCCCGGCCTTTTTCATCATTGCCGGGATAGCCGCCCATCACGCTCAGCCCATCGGGAGCCAGCGCAATAAAACCCGCTTTTGCCACGCGGCGAGCCACATCTTCAATATAGGGATTCAGTCCCCGGTTCTCATGAACCACCACCACCGCAGGGACTTTTCCGGTCGCTTTGGCCGGACGAACCAGATATCCGCGCACGGTTTTGTTGCCGTTGGGCGAGGGGTAGTGAATGTATTCCGGCAGGATGTCCGGGTCGGTAAACTCGACCTGCTCCGCCAGCGCGTAATTGGGGCTTAGCGAAGTCAGCAAGGTAGCGGCAGTGAGCCCGCCCACCGCAAACTTGCCGGCCAGAGAGAGAAACTCACGCTTGTTAATTTTGCCGTGAACGTAGTAATCGTAAATCTCAAGCAGCTCAGGGGAGAAATCTTTCGCGGTCAGACGGGCCATCTCAGTGCTCCTGTGTTGCGCCAGGGGGAAATGATTCTTAGTAACAGTCAGGTAGATCAGGCTTTCCGTCAAGCCGCTCCGCCCCTTTCTCAGACGAAGCGGAGGCATTCAGGCATTTCTTTACGTTTTATCTCTGTTTCACCGCACTTTTTAACGCCGCAGGCCGGGGGAAAATGCGTATGATCCTTCTCAACCCCTTTTTTGAGCCTGACCCGGCTGAGCCATAATCCGATAACCATGACTGACAGCCCTGCCTTCTCCACGCCGGTTTTTGACGGCCACAACGATCTGCTACTGCGCCTGTGGATGCCCGCAGAGCAGGATCCCGTCACGCAGTTTCTGCAGGGCTCGCTTCCGGGGCATCTGGATATGGCACGCATGCGTCAGGGCGGTTTCGCCGGGGGATTGTTTGCGGTATTTGTGCCTCCGGCGCAGTTTGTGAAACAGGGCAGCGCAACGTATGACGAGGCGCAACACGATCCTTTGGCTATCACAGACGCGCAGATTGCCCTGCTGCACAGGATTGAAGCCGAATCATCAGGCCGGGCAAAAATCTGCCGGACGGCAGGTGAGATCGAACAGTGCCTCTCTCAGGGCGTGCTGGCGATGGTGCTGCATATAGAAGGCGCGGAAGCGCTGGATGAGCAGCTCAGCCAGCTGGATCGCTGGATTGATGCTGGCCTGCGCAGTCTGGGTCCGCTGTGGAATCTGCCTAACCGTTTTGGCGTGGGGGTGACGGGTTCCTTTCCCGGCTCTCCCGACACGGGTGAAGGCCTGACGCCTTTGGGTCTGGAGCTGCTGCGAACCTGCAACCAGAAGAAAGTGTTGATCGACCTGTCGCACATGAATGAAAAAGCCTTCTGGCAGACCGCGCGTCTCAGCACCGCACCGCTGGTTGCCACCCATTCCAATGTGCATGACCTCTGCCCGCAGCCACGCAATCTCACCGGCAGCCAGCTTGAGGCCATAGCGGAGAGTGACGGCTTTGTGGGCGTGAATTTTGGCAACGCCTTCCTGCGGGCAGACGGCAAGCGTGACAGCGATACGCCGCTTGATGACATTCTTCGTCATCTTGAAGGGCTGATGGCGATTCTGGGCGAGGATCGTGTGGGGCTGGGTTCAGATTTCGACGGCATCAGCGTGCCGGATGGCCTGAAGGATGTCTCTGGCCTGCCCCGGCTTATTGAGGCGATGCAGTCAGCGGGCTACTCTCAGCAACTGATTGAAAAAATCAGCTGGCGCAACTGGCTGGCCGCACTGAAAAAAACCTGGGGAGAATGAACCACCTGGAACGTTCTGGTGTTCCTTCCCCAGTACCCCTGCTGCTTACAGGGTTGATATCATTCAGGCTTAGGCGCAACATTTGCGCGCCAATTCTGAGATATTTGACAACAAGCGTATTACCTGCCGAACTTAATATCGCAGAATCTTTAATTTTCCGTTAACACCATGAGGATTTCACTATGTGGACTAAACCAAAATTTGTTGATTTACGCTTAGGTCTGGAAGTGACTCTGTACATCTCCAACCGTTAATCTCTTATGCCCACGGCCTGCCGTGGGCATCTTCCCTGTCTCGATCCTGGTTCACACATGCAGATTAACGTTCTCGGCTCTGCGGCGGGTGGCGGTTTCCCTCAATGGAACTGCAACTGCAGAAACTGTCAGGGCGTGCGTAACGGCACCCTTAAAACCTCGGCACGCACCCAATCCTCCATTGCCCTCAGTGATGATGGCATCAACTTTGTGTTGTGTAACGCCTCACCAGACATCGCCCAGCAGCTGGCCTCCACGCCGGCGCTGATCAAAAAAGATGTGCTGCGCGGCACGGCTATTGGTTCCATTATCCTGACCGACAGCCAGATTGATCACACCGCTGGCTTGCTCAGCCTGCGTGAAGGCTGTCCGCACCAGGTCTGGTGTACCCCGGAAGTGCATGACGATCTGACGACCGGTTTCCCGGTATTTACCATGCTGACTCACTGGAACGGCGGGCTGATCCACAATGCCATTACGCCAGGGGAAGCATTCTCCGTTGCCGTCTGTCCGGCCCTGAAGTTCACCGCTATCCCGCTGCTCAGCAATGCCCCACCGTACTCTGCGTACCGGGGTAAACCGCTGCCTGGCCACAATATCGCGCTGTTTATTGAAGATACCCGTACCGGTAAGACGCTGATGTATGCGCCTGGTCTGGGTGAGCCGGACGGCGAGCTATTGGGCTGGCTGAAAAAAGCCGACTGCCTGCTGATTGATGGCACCCTGTGGCAGGACAACGAACTGGCCACCACGGGTGTCGGTCGCAACACCGGCAAAGATATGGGCCATCTGGCCCTGGCGGAAGAACAGGGGCTGATTGCGCTGCTGGCTTCGCTGCCGGCAGAACGTAAAATTCTGATTCATATCAATAACACCAACCCGATCCTGGATGAAGAGTCGGCTGAACGTCAGATGCTGACGCAGCTGGGCATTGAAGTCAGCTGGGACGGCATGGTGATTGAGGTTTAGATAATTATGACGCCAGATACTTTTCCAACCGAGCCGATGACGCCTGAAGCATTCGAACAGGCTCTGCGCGCCAAAGGCGCTTATTACCATATTCATCATCCGTACCACATTGCGATGCATAATGGGAAAGCCACGCGTGAGCAGATTCAGGGCTGGGTGGCGAACCGTTTTTATTACCAGACCAGCATCCCGTTGAAAGATGCTGCGATCATGGCCAACTGTCCGGATCCCAAAACCCGCCGTAAGTGGGTGCAGCGTATTCTGGATCACGACGGGCATGAAGGCAGCGAAGGGGGAATCGAAGCCTGGCTGCGTCTGGGCGAAGCCGTGGGCCTGGATCGTGACATGCTGCTTTCTGAGCGTATGGTGCTGCCCGGCGTGCGATTTGCCGTGGATGCCTATGTCAGCTTTGCCCGCCGTGCGGTGTGGCAGGAAGCGGCTTGCAGTTCACTGACCGAACTGTTTGCCCCGCAAATCCATCAGGCGCGTCTCGACACCTGGCCGCAGCACTATCAGTGGATTGAAACCGAAGGCTACGGCTACTTCCGCAGCCGACTCAGCCAGGCAAACCGCGATGTGGAACATGGCTTACAGCTGGCGCTGGACTACTGCACCACGGTAGAGAAGCAGCAGCGCATGCTGGAAATCCTGCAATTCAAACTGGATATCCTCTGGAGCATGCTGGATTCGATGACCATGGCCTATGAGCTGCACCGTCCGCCTTACCACACCGTGACCGACAAGATGGCCTGGCACAAAGAGAGACTCCTGTGATGGACATTCATGAACAGCAAATCCCGGCTTTTCGCCGTGGCTACCGTTTGCAGTGGGAACCAACGCAGGATTGCCATGTGATCCTTTATCCGGAGGGAATGGCTAAACTCAATGAGAGCGCCACGGCTATCCTGCAACAGGTAGACGGCGTGCGTTCAGTTGCCGATCTGATTGCCGGGCTGGATGCCCAGTTCCCCGATGCCGGTGGCGTGGGCGACGATGTGAAGGAGTTCTTCGGCCAGGCTTATGAACAAAAGTGGATAATTTTCCGTGAACCAGCCTAAAACTCAGGTCAGTCCGCCGCTCTGGTTGCTGGCAGAACTGACCTACCGCTGCCCTTTGCAGTGCCCTTACTGCTCTAACCCGCTGGACTTTGCCCAGCAGGAAAAAGAGCTGACCACTGAGCAATGGATTGAGGTGTTTAAGCAGGCCCGCCAGATGGGTGCCGTGCAGCTTGGCTTCTCCGGCGGCGAACCGCTGGTGCGTAAGGATCTGCCTGAATTGATCAAGGCCGCGCGCGACCTCGGCTTTTACACCAACCTGATCACCTCCGGTATCGGCCTGACTGAGAAAAAGATCGACGCTTTTGCCGAAGCCGGGCTGGATCATATCCAGATCAGCTTCCAGGCCAGCGATGAGACCCTGAATGCCGCCCTGGCCGGGTCACAGAAAGCGTTCCAGACCAAACTGGCGATGGCCAAAGCGGTGAAGGCCCACGGCTATCCGATGGTGCTGAACTTTGTCCTGCACCGTCATAACATTGATCAGATCGATCGCATCATTGAGCTCTGTATCGAGCTGGAAGCGGATGATGTTGAGCTGGCTACCTGCCAGTTCTACGGCTGGGCACAGCTTAACCGTGAAGGCCTTCTGCCCACCCGCGAACAGATTGCGCGGGCCGAAGAGGTGGTTCACGAGTATCGCCAGAAAATGGCGGCCAGCGGCAATCTGGCAAACCTGCTGTTTGTAACGCCAGACTATTACGAAGAGCGGCCAAAAGGGTGTATGGGAGGCTGGGGCGCTATCTTCCTCAGCGTCACGCCGGAAGGCACCGCCCTGCCCTGCCACAGCGCCCGCCAGTTGCCGGTTCAGTTCCCTTCCGTGCTGGAGAATACCCTGCAGGAAATCTGGTATGAGTCGTTTGGTTTTAATAAATACCGTGGCTTTGACTGGATGCCGGAACCCTGCCGCTCCTGCTCTGAAAAAGAGAAAGATTTTGGCGGCTGCCGTTGTCAGGCCTTTATGCTGACCGGCAATGCGGATAACACCGACCCGGTCTGCTCTAAATCGCCTCATCACGGTAAAATACTGGAAGCGCGTGAACAGGCAAACTGTACCAACATGCAGATCAGCCACTTGCAGTTCCGCAATCGCGCCAACTCTAAGCTGATCTTTATGACAGAGTCCTGATCGTGCAGGCAGCAGCCGGTTTGCAACGCCTGATCCTGTCGAACGGTTTGCGGGTCAATCTGATCCACGATCCCAACGCCAGCCGGGCTGCTGCCCTGTTTCAGCTCTCCGCAGGAAGTCACGACGCGCCAGCCCGCTGGCCGGGGCTGGCGCACCTGCTTGAGCACGTCCTGTTTGCCGGAAGCGAAAACTATCGGGCCGAACAGCGGCTGATGGCCTGGGGGCCAGCCTCCGGCGCACGACTGAACGCGACCACCCACGCCCATTATACAGCCTGGTTTTTTGATATTGCCGCCGATCGGCTGGCAGAAGGCCTGCCAAGGCTGGTTGATATGCTTGCCAGGCCGCTGCTGGCCCTTGAGTCCGTGCGCCAGGAAGCGGCCGTGATTGACGCAGAGTTCCAGATGCTGACCCGGCATACCGACACGCTTTGTGAGGCGGCGTTAAGTCAGGCGATTGTCACGCCCCAGCGGCTGCACGATTTTCATGTCGGCAATCGGCAAGCTTTTGGCGAGGATTACTCCGCACTGCAACTGGCCCTTAAGGCATATCATCAACGGTTTTTCCGTGCTGACGGGCTGGAGTTGTGGCTCCAGGGGCCGCAGTCTCTGGAGACGCTGGCCCGGCTTGCACAATCCGTCGCCAGCGCCTTCAGCCCTGTGCCCACCGGACCCCAGTCAGCTCAGCCTGTGCTCAGTCTTAACACCCGCCACAGCTATGGCCTGAACTGTGGCACGGCTGAACGCCTCTGCCTGAGTTTTGCTGTTGCGGCGGAACATCGTCCCCTGTTGTCGATGCTGCGCGAAATGCTGAGTGATAACGCAGCGCACAGCCTGCTGGCCAGGCTGCGGGAGGGAGAACTTTGCGATTCGCTGCAACTGACCGAACCCTGGCGCAGTCCCCGGCAGTCGCTGACTGGCGTGATGTTTGAGCTTTGCGAAGCCGCAAATCCTGCGGCCATTGAAGCGATATTTTACCCCTGGCTCAGCTACGCTGCCCGTCTGGAGAGTACCCGGCTTAAGCACTACGCCCGCCTGGCAGGACGCCGGTTTCGCCAGCTCGCAAGCCTGGATCAGCTCCGTGCCAGAGCCTTTGGTCTGATTCCGCCGGATAACGAAGCGGGGTTAGCTGAAAGCTGGCAGGCGCTGATGGCAACCTTGCTCTCCAGGCCGCCAACACGCCTGTGGGTCAGCCCGATCGTGGCTGCCAGCCCCGTTCAGGTGCAGGGCTTTACCCTGAATAGCGGGATTATTGCCTGGCCAGAACGCGCGGCTGGCAATCAGGAAGCGTCGGTTACTGCTCTGCCTGAGCCTGCCAACACCGCCATGACAGCCCCGCCGCCGATCACCGATGCGGTGCAACGGCAGGCCTGTGCCATCAGGAAAGGAGAGTCTCCCTGCGATCACCAGCCCGTCGGCGATGCCTTTCCGGATTTCAGCAACGCTTTTTATTCCGACACTCTGCCGCTGACGCTTCCGCCGTTGCCTGACGAGACGGCTCCGCTAAGGCAGATCCCCGCCTCAGGCACGCCTTTGCTGCTGATTAACCCCTGTCCCGGAGAGCCGCTTACGCGCCGTGCAGCCTGCCTGATCGAAGCGGCGCTGCAACCGGTTTCCGGGCTTTGTCAGCATCAGGGTGGCGAGCTACACTGGGGGCAGCAACAGGGCATCTGGCTTCTTCAGCTAAGTGGAACGCCCGCACTGCTGCAAACTGTTCTTGCCGCCGTGACAGACGCATTAAGCCACCCTTCAGCCACGGTAGCGGCTCAGGGCGATCGCCTGTTCCGCAAAGCATGCCGCGCGATAAATGCGGACATTGCCATCCGGGCTTTGCTGGCCCATCTTCCGGACAGGCTTACCGGTGAGGCTTACCTGACAGATCAACCGGCGGACTCAGGCTCAACTCAGGAAACGCCAGGCAAGACGCTGACTTCCGGCTTGCAGGCAGCAACGCCTGACTCTTTGCCGGACCAGCCCTGGCAGGCTGTTCTGTATGGGGGAGAGGAGGATTTGCATCAGGCTTTATCGCGCCTGCTTTCCCTCTGGCCTGGCGGTGTCAGTTCAATGCCTGAAACCAGATTGCCCGGTAGTGCTGGTGGCCATCATCGGGTTTTTCCGGCTACGGCTCAGGATACCGCCGTGCTGCTGTTCTGCCCGCTGGCGGAAATCAGCGCCGGGTGCCTGGCAGCATGGCAGCTACTGGCCGCGCTGTTTGAGCCGCGTTTTTTTCAGCGATTGCGTGTTGAACTGAACATCGGTTACGTGGTGAGTTGCCGCTTTCATTTTTCAGCCGGGGAAGCGGGGATCCTTTTTGCCCTGCAATCACCGACGTTGAATTTAAGCCAGCTTTCGCACCATATCCTGGATTTTATAGCAAATATGGCTGATTTTATGCGGGAAATTTCAAGCCTCTGGCTCGAAGAAAAGCGCGCGGACCTCATCAACGCTTTGCCCCCCTCAGGCCAGAAAACCCCGGACAATGTCTTGAGCACTGGGGTTATCAGCAGCTTGCTCTGCCGGTTTTGACGCCCGAAGTTATCAGCGCAATGTCTCATGACAGTCTCCAGCGCTATTTCCGCCTTTTCAGCAGTGAAAAGCAGCGCTGGTGCTGGCTGAGCAATACATAATCCTGTTTTATCCCCGCGGTGCCTGTGTGCCCCCAAGCACGGGCAGCACTTCGCGCATCAGTGCCAGAAAGGTTCGCAGTTTGGCCGGATAGAAGCGTGCATAAGGATAAACCAGATAGACGGGGAGGGGCGCTGCATGCCACGCCGGGCAGAGGTGCCGTAATCTTCCCTGTTCAATGTCCTCTTTTACCACCCATGACGAGGCAATCCCGATGCCCATGCCTGCCAGCACAGAATGGCGCAGCGCATAGAGGCTGTCGGTCAGCAACTGTGGACGAATATCAATGCGCTGCGTTTCCCCCTGCCCGTTATTCAGCACCACTTCCTGACGATAAAAAGTGCTCAGGGCAACCCAGGGAAAATCGGCCAGCGCGGCTGGATGTTCTGCTACCGGGCGGTCTTTTAACAGGGCGGGCGAGGCGATCAGGATGCGTGGAACTTCTGCCACCAGCACCGCAACCACGGAAGGATCCGTCATCGCCCCCACGTGAACAGCACAGTCTATTCCCTCTGCAATAAATTCCGGACGCCGGTCGCTGAGCATCCATTCCACGGTCATTTTGGGATAGTTACGCAGGTATTCCTGCAGGGGCGCAATCATCTGATCCTGCCCAAAAGCGTGCGGGACCAGCACCCGCAGCGTGCCTTTAGGTTCCTCTGCCGATCCCCGCAGATCGTCCTCGATCGCCTGCCATCTCTCCACCAGCGCCCTGGCATGAGTGAAACAGCGTTCACCGTCTTCCGTCAGCTTCATGATGTGGGTGGTGCGTTGCAGCAGCTTTACGCCCAGCAGACGCTCAAGGGATTGCAGCCGTCGGCTGACGGTAGGCTGGGTGGTGTTGAGACGCACAGCCGCCGCAGACAAACTGCCCGCTTCGACTATCCGTACAAAAGTTTGCATTAACTCTATGCGATCAATGCCTGACAGAGAGGATTCATTCATACGTACAACGTATAACAGTTCTACTGGCCGGGGGGCTACCCTGAAGCGCTGAATAGGGTAAAAATGTGATCATCATCGCACAACAGGTAAACCCTATGTCCCTTACAGAGTCAGTCCCTACTTCAGAGCAAAAGGTCAGCGGCAGCACTGTGCTGATGCTCGCTACCGGAGCCGGATTCGCCGTAGCCTCTATTTATTACAGCCAGCCTATGCTCGGGATTCTGGTCAATGAGTTACATGCCGGCGTCGGTCTTGTTGGGCTGGTGCCCACTCTGACCCAGATTGGCTACGCGCTGGGGATTTTATTGCTGGCTCCGCTGGGCGATCGCCATGATCGCCGCCAGATCATTATTCTGAAAGGCCTGCTGCTGACGTTAGCTTTACTGCTCAGCGCCTTCAGCGGCAGTATCACCATGCTGATGGTCGCCAGTCTGGCGGTAGGCATTGCGGCTACCATGGCCCAGGATATCGTTCCGGCTGCCGCGACGCTCTCGCCTGCGGCACAACGGGGCAAGACGGTTGGCACTGTGATGACCGGTCTGCTGTTGGGCATTCTGCTTTCCAGGGTATTGAGTGGTTTTGTGGCCGAGTATTTTGGCTGGCGCAGTATGTTCGTCGCTGCCGCAGTGATGGTTGTCACTATTACTCTGGTGATCTGGCGCAGCCTTCCTGCGATTCCTGCCAGCACTCCCCTGAGTTATCCCGCCTTGCTGGCGTCGATGCGTCATCTCTGGACCGCTTATAAACCGCTGCGCAGAGCCACGCTGGCCCAGGCTCTGCTCTCTGTAGGCTTCAGTGCCTTCTGGTCCACGCTGGCGGTGATGTTACATGACGTTTATCACCTGGGAAGCGCCACCGCCGGGATGTTTGGTCTGGCGGGTGCCGCAGGCGCACTGGCAGCACCGCTGGCCGGAACGCTTGCAGATCGTCGTGGTCCCGAACTGGTGACACGCATCGGCACCTCTCTGGCTACTCTCTCTTTTGCGGCGATGTTTCTGCTGCCGTTGTTACCGGCGCCGTGGCAGCTGGCGTTGATTGTGGTTTCGGCCATCGGCTTTGATTTTGGCGTCCAGTCAACGCTGGTCTCGCATCAGTCCATCATCTTTAGCCTGGAACCAGCCGCCCGCAGCCGTCTTAACGCGCTGATGTTTACCGGTGTCTTTATCGGCATGGCGACAGGTTCGGCACTTGGCAGCCTGATCCTTGAAAAAGCGGGCTGGCAAGGCGTGGTTATGCTGCTGACCGCGGCAGGTTTGGGCAGCATGGTGGTGCGGTGGATGAGCCGTAAACAGGCGGCATAAAAGCGCCCGTCAGGCGCAAAAAGCCCGCAGCCGGAGGTGAATCAACGCGAGAAGGACTATTTTTTTGATTTGTATCGCGTAGGCCAAATCTGTTCTGGTGTCTCATCCAGGGCAGCCGCTATCAACTGCTCTCCTTTAGGCCAGGGACGGCGTAAAGCGTTGGATAAGGTTGAAGAGGCCAGCCCGGAATCGCGGGATAAAGCCGATAAGGTTGTTCCTTTTTTCTTTAATGCCGCGATAATATCTGCGGGGTGCCAATCCACTCGATTCATAGTTCTTCTCAGCGTTGCGGATAAAAGTCTCACTTGTAGACGATGAGTCACAATGATACCACGATATTTTTCAATTGTGACTAATAGTCCGTGGACTAAAAGACTACAAAGCGCAATGCTGAGCAGATGGAAAAACTAAACACCATTAAAATTCTTTTTGGAAAAAGAGTAAAACAACTCAGACTGCAGGCAGGCTTGTCGCAAGAAGCTTTTGCATTAAAATGCGGCTTGGATCGCACCTATGTTTCTGGAATTGAACGAGGTTTGCGCAACCCGACTTTGGAAGTTATCGCTATCCTGGCGAGAGGATTGGGGATAGAGATGAAAACCCTCATTGAGTTCGAACATAAGATTTAAATATTTTTATTTTTTTATTCTCAATAAATTCATTCTGTTAACTTCCGCATTTAGTAATATTTACTTACCAGGCTAATAAAAAACAAACTTTTCAGTTTTAACTTATAAAAAACGTTATTTTTTTCAGATTTTTCTGCTCTCGTTTTTTTAAGCGGAGAACTGATTTTCTGAACATCTCCCCTCCTCCCCGTCAAAGAATGCCGGAAAAACCTTTCGACGTTAATTCTCTGAGTCTTCATTTTTTAACGGATCGTTTGTCTGCGGATATACAGTCGTTGAGGCAGATTCCCGGCGAGCTTTTAAGCTTCGCGTGAGGGCCTTCAGGCCGCGATGCGAAGAGCGTATGGTCGATGCCTTAATGATACGCTCGCCGCCTGGCTCACCGGGTGGCGTGGAACGGTCCCCTGAGCAGAATGGTCAGCCCCTTCTCTGGCCTGAGCACTTTGCTGGCTACGGGGGGAAAATCGTTAAGCGCGCCCCGGCCCTCACGGCCTTTGAGATAAATTTTTTCTTTATCAGACAGAATCAATTCCCGTTTTTAAAAGAAAGATGCAGGAAATCGCGGTATCAAATAACAATGGTAATGGTTATCAAAACCATTTATTTAGCGGAATAGTTAATATTACAACGTAAATAATTATCACTTAACTATCAGAGTGTTATGCAGATAACGTCGGGGGATAAAAAAGCCATTAAATGGTTTTTATTTCAACAACAGACGTGCATAATGCCCACCATTAACGCTGAAAAAAATATTACCTAATGGAGCCACTATGCTGACTGCTGATATGACCGCCAAACTGAACGATCAATTAAATCTTGAGTTCTTTTCTGCCAATCTTTATCTGCAAATGAGTGCCTGGTGTGCTGATAAAGGCTTTGAGGGCGCTGCAGCGTTTATGCGTGAGCACTCAGCAGAAGAGATGCAGCACATGCAGCGTCTGTTCAACTACCTCAGTGACACCGGAGCCATGCCGGTTCTGGGTTCCATTGCGGCCCCGCCGGTTACCTTTAACTCGCTGAATGAAGTGCTGGAACAGGCTTACGAGCACGAAAAGCTGATCACCAGTAAAATCAACGAGCTGGCTCATGCAGCCATGACTACCCAGGACTATTCGACCTTTAACTTCCTGCAATGGTACGTTTCCGAGCAGCATGAAGAAGAGAAACTGTTCAAATCAGTGCTGGATAAACTGGCGCTGGTGGGTACCGGTGGACAGGGTATGTTCTTCGTCGATAAAGACCTGATGAAAATGAGCAGCACCAGCAATCCTCAGTCTTAATCGCCCCTGGCGAAGAGCGTCACTTGCTCACAGACCGTTAAAAAGGAGCCTTCAGGGCTCCTTTCTCATTACTGCCTGTCAGCGCCGCCGATCACCCTTTGCAGACTCCAGCGTCCTACTTCGGCAGCGACAAACGATAGAATTTAGTGTCGACCTGCATCAGCGGAAACGCAGAAGGCAGAGCGTTTACACTGACGTCACGAAAACCGTTTTTCTCGTAAAATCGGTGTGCGGCGATAAATTTGTCGGTGGTGCCCAGCCAGATATCCTTCAGCTTACGCTGGCTGGCATGGCCAAGCAGCGTATTTAACAGCGCATTCGCTACGCCATGCTGTTTGCCGCGATAGTCGCTGGCCACAAACATCTTTCGCAGTGCAGCCTGTTGCAGACCGATATCCTTCAGACCGATAGATCCCACAACCCGATCCCCGGCCAGCGCCAGCCAGAAATCGCCTGTTCCGCGCTGATAATACTGCTCAATTTCGTTAAGATCCGGCTGCTGTTCGGCGGTAATGGCAATGCCAAATTCCTGCGTCTGAATGGGCAAAATCAACGCCAGAACGGCCTGCTGAAAACGGGGTTGATAACGGTGAAGTGACACGTTGAGCGACATCATGCTGCACTCTTAGCCAGGGAAGATGAAAGTACTGTACCACGATAATCGACAATTTATATTTATCAATTGTACTGAGGTCAGGTCCGAAAAGAGGGCTTTAAGGCAGTCTCTCATCCAGCAGCAGAGCACCGGTACAGGCGGTGTTGGTGTGCCCATCTGGATAAGCGCCCTGGGCTGCGGCCAGCAGGGAATAACGAGGGCGCATTGCCGTTCCTTATAAAACTGAAGACGTTAAGGCAGTGCCTGCCAGGGTAGATGACAGAAGGGTGACAGCGGGCAAGCCACCCGCTGTGGCAGGATTATTTCTTTTGTAGTAAATAGCTGTTTTCAAAACCAGGAATGCTGCCAATTACGTCATAGGCAGAGAAATAGCCGCCCGCGCGTAGCAGATCCACAGCCGGGCCAACTTCCGGGGAATACTGATGATCCCGATAGTCATCAAAGACAATGAATCCGCCCTGTATGACGGTCGGAGAATAGAGCAGAAAATCGAGTAAGACGTGACGTCCCTGATGTCCGCCATCAATGTGTAACAGTGCTGTTCTTGGTGCTAACGCCTTAACGCGCTCCACGCTGAGTTCGGAATACCCCCGAATCAGATGCACTTCCGGAAAGAGTTTCTGGTGGTAAAAACCCAGCTCAAGCTCCTGTTTCGGCAGTTCCATTGGATCAATACTGATAATCCTTCTTTTACGCTGGCAGACCTCATTCATAAACGAGGTGGATTTGCCTTTCCAGACGCCGATTTCAATGATGTCGCCCTCAGCATTGGCATTGGAAAGCAACCAGCAAAGGTATCCGAGGCATTTTACGTGACTGTGAAACGACAGCTCTTTTCGCGCCATCGCCAGCTCAGGCGGTAATTCAGCCTGTGCTGAGATAAAGTCGTCACTGACGCGATCCCAGACTTCATCCAGGGTCTTTGTTAATTCCGGATCCTGTAAAAATACTTTTAAATCAGCAAGCTCAATCATTTTTCACACCCTGTAATCAGTGAATTTGCTCTCATATACTCTCTGTTCAGGTGGGTGATAAAGTCCGGCCTGAACCTGATATCGTCCTGATGAAAGCCGTCACAACGCCTCAGGCAGTAAAGAAAAGCCCATTTTGCTGAGCATAAATTTGCCATAATGCACGCTGGATTGAGGCGAGGAATAGCTGATGTTTAGCTGCTTATTTCACCGGATAAATTTCACATTCTGCTTGTCATCAGCATGAATCAGAACAGGGAAGGCGCTCTTTATCGCATGATGTTGCTTCGCTAACGGGCGTAATGCCGTCTGCTGCATAACCTCCTGCATTTTCGCTATTTCCGCCCTTTTTCCCCCTCCGGCATACTGAAAACTCTTCTTCTGGGGGGGCCGTCATGGCTTATTATCTGAATGCACAGCAACGCAAAGCTATAAAACAGCGGGAAACCCACTGGCTGTGGCGCAGTGAACTCCCAACCTGGGCCCTGATAGTGGCTGTTTACAGCGGCTGGTTTTGCGTGGTGGCAAACTGGCAGGCCCTCGGCCCCTGGGCTGGCACACCTCTGCTGATCCTGCTGACTACCTGGTACATGTCTCTTCAGCATGAATTGATTCACGGCCACCCCACCCGCTGGGAAAGGGTAAATCAGCTGTTTGGACAGCTGCCATTAGCGGTCTGGTATCCTTACCGCCTCTACCGTGACTCGCATCTTCAGCACCACCGTAACGAGTTTTTGACTCTGCCGGATCAGGATCCCGAAACCTTGTATTACAGTGCGGCACAATGGCAGCGTTATCCCAGGTTGTTTCCGCTGCTTGCTGCGGTAAGGAATACGTTGCCTGGCCGTGTCCTGCTTGGCCCACTGCTGGATATTGCCGGGACCCTGAAAGACGCTACACGAAAAATGCTGGCCGGCGATAAGCAGGAGCAGCAGATGTGGTTGCTTCATGCCCTGCTGCTGGCGGGGCTTTTTTCTGGCTGCACCAACAGGGTATTTCTTTTGGGTGGTATCTGCTGGCCGTGAGTTATCCCAGCCTTGGCCTGACAAAAATCCGCTCTTTTTATGAGCACAGGGCTGAAGTGAATCCTGAGGCCCGTTCCGTTCTGAATGAAGCAGGTCCGTTCTGGCGGCTGCTGTTTTTAAATCTGAACTATCATTTGGTTCATCACGACCTGCCGGGGTTGCCCTGGTATGGCCTGCGTGAGGTTTATCTGGCAGATCGTGAAGCTTATCAGCAACGCAGCGAAGGCTATGTTGTTGAAGGGTACAGCGCCTGGCTGGCCTTTTTCCTGACCCCCATCGGGGTAAAAATCCACCCTTTTGCCAATCAAGCGAGTCCTGCTGATGATAGCGTCACTGCCGATGTACCCCTTTTCTCCTCCTCAGGTGGAGGGCTTCTGGCAGAAGTTGAGGATGGCTCTGCCCTCACTGCCTCTGCCAGCAAACCTGAGCTGGCCTGATCCCCTATTACCGCACTGGCAACGCAGCGATTTATTGCTCAGCCAGACCTGCGGCTATCCGCTGGCCACTAAACTGACCGGGGTGCAGGTAGTGGGTGCATTTCATTACGCTGCTCCGGGTTGCGAGGGGCCAGACTACCGCAGCTGGATTGTGGTGCGGGAAGAAGAGAAAGGCCAGTCGCTGGCCGATTTTCAGGGCCGCAGGCTGGCTTTTAACAGCGAAGATTCCCAGTCTGGCTGGCAGGCCATTATGAAGATGACGGGCGGCCCGAACTTCTTTTCAGCCACTGCCCCCTCCGGCGGCCACCGCCGTTCAGTTGCACTGGTGCGCGAGGGTGCAGCAGACATAGCGGCCATCGACTGTGTCAGCTGGGCCTTGCTGCTGCGGGACTTTCCTGCCGAACTGGCCGGTCTGAAAATTATTGATCGCACCGCCAGCGTTCCTGGTTTGCCGTTAATTACCTCAGCAGAGACACCTGTAGAAAGAGTTGCTGCGCTGCGTGATGGCCTGACACAGGTGGTGAACGATCCTGCTAACCGGCCGATGCTCAATGCGCTGTTGATCAAAGACTTCAGCCCCCTTCCCCGCTCTGCCTGGCAAATTATTCTCGGTTGATAACTTAGGTCCCAAAATGGGATGTAGTAGTTGAAAAAGTCCCTTATTGGGACTATTGTCGCCGTATGAAAATAATCACGCTGGCAACACTGCGCAGCTTCTGGGCGAACTACCCGGATGCAGAGCAACCGATCAAGGCGTGGGTGGATGAAGTCAGAAAGGCGGCATGGAAGACACCCGCAAAGATAAAAGAACATTACCGAAGCGCCAGCATTTTGAAAAACCGGCGCGTGGTATTCAATATTAAAGGAAACAATTACCGGCTGATAGCGGCTATCGCGTACCAACGTGGATGGGTGTTTGTAAAATTTATCGGCACGCATAAGCAATATGACGTTATTAACGCCGAAACGGTTGAACCGGAGTAAATGATGAACATCAAACCCATTCATACAGAACAAGATTATCAGGCTGCTTTAAAAGCTGTTTCCCCTTTGTTCGACAATGAGCCTGCGATGGGCACGCCTGAGGGTGATTTTTTTGAAATCACCTGTCTGCTGATTGAAGCTTACGAAAAAAATATTATCCCGTCGTCCCTCCAGATGCGATTGAGGCCATCAAGTTTCATATGGAACAACGGGGGCTCACGGTGAAAGATCTGGAACCGGCGATCGGTAAATCAAATCGGGTGTATGAAGTACTGACTAAAAAACGCAGCCTGAGCCTTAATATGATTCGGAACCTGCATAAGCAATTTGGCATTCCGTTGGAGAGTTTGATCCGCGCCTGAACAAGGGATTGTCCCTGGTCCCGACACGTCTGCCCTGGGCGATGTGGATCACGTTTCCAGGATTTTGTGCCGCCACACAATCCAATGGTGCTGGTTTTCGCGTATGTTGCCTTTTTTCCTGACGGGCAGCGGCGGGCATGTACGAAGTCGATCTGATTTTACTGCTTTTACAACAGATGTGCGTGTTTCTGGTCATCGCCTGGCTTATGAGCAAAACCCGCCTTTTTATCCCTTTAATGCAGGTTACCGTGCGCCTGCCGCACAAGCTTCTCTGCTATATCACCTTCTCAATTTTCTGCATCATGGGCACTTATTTCGGGTTGCATATCGAAGACTCAATAGCCAATACGCGCGCTATCGGGGCGGTGATCGGCGGCTTACTGGGCGGCCCGGTGGTGGGCGGTCTGGTGGGCCTGACCGGAGGGTTGCATCGTTACTCTCTTGGCGGGATGACGGCGCTGAGCTGTATGATCTCTACCATTGCCGAGGGGCTGTTGGGCGGCCTGATGCACAGCGTGCTGATCAGAATGGGCCGTGCCGATAAAGTCTTCAGCCCCCTGACGGCGGGCGTAATTACTTTTATTGCCGAACTGGTGCAGATGGCGATCATTTTACTGATCGCCCGTCCGTTTCAGGACGCACTGCACCTGGTGCAAAGCATTGCTGCGCCGATGATGGTCACCAACACGCTGGGGGCCGCGATGTTTATGCGTATCCTGCTGGATAAGCGGGCGATGTTTGAGAAATATACCTCGGCTTTTTCGGCGGTAGCCCTCAGGGTTGCGGCCTCTACTGAGGGGATCCTGCGGCAGGGGTTTAACGAAGAGAACAGCCTGAAAGTGGCTCAGGTCATCTATTCCGGGCTGGAGATTGGCGCGGTTGCTATCACCGATCGCGAAAAACTGCTGGCCTTCACCGGTACTGGCGATGACCATCATCTGCCGGGCACGGCCATTTCCTCCGCTTATACCTTTCGCGCGATCGATACCGGAGAAGTGGTGTATGCCGACGGCAATGAAGTCCCCTACTGCTGCTCGATCGATCCTCAATGCAAGCTGGGTTCCACCCTGGTGATCCCGCTGAGGGGTGAGAATCAACGGGTGATCGGCACCATCAAACTCTATGAAGCCAAAAACCGGCTGTTCAGTTCGATCAACCGCACGCTGGGTGAAGGTATTGCCCAGTTGCTGTCGGCACAGATTCTTGCCGGTAAGTACGAACAGCAAAAGGCGCTGCTGGCTCAGTCGGAAATTAAACTGCTGCACGCTCAGGTTAACCCGCATTTTCTGTTTAATGCGCTGAATACGCTGGTTGCGGTGATCCGTCGCGACAGGGATCAGGCCGGACTGCTGGTGCAGGATTTGTCGACGTTTTTCCGTAAAAATCTCAAGCGCCCCTCGGAGATAGTGACGCTGGCCGACGAAATTGAACATGTGAATGCCTACCTGCAAATTGAAAAGGCGCGCTTTCAGTCACAGCTTAACGTGCGGATAGAGATTCCGGACGCATTATCACATTGCCAGCTACCCGCTTTCAGCCTGCAACCGCTGGTTGAAAACGCGATAAAGCACGGCACTTCACAGCAGCTTGGCAGAGGTGACGTTTTTATCCAGGCGCGGCAGGAACAGGGGCATCTGCTTCTGGCCATAGAGGATAACGCCGGGCTTTATCAGCCTCAGAATACGCAGGGATTAGGGATGAACCTGGTGGATAAGCGGTTACGGGCCCATTTTGGCGATGATTACGGCATCACCGTGCATTGCGAACCGGAGCAGTCAACCCGCATCATCCTGCGGCTGCCGCTGGAGGAAGGAATATGTTGAGAATAATGATTGTCGGTGAGAATCGGCTGGCACGGCATAACCTGTACAGCCTGAGGCTGGAGACGCCATGTTGAGAATAATGATTGTCGATGATGAACCCCTGGCGAGGGAAAACCTGCGCATTCTGTTACAGGATGAACAGGATATCGACATTGTCGGAGAGTGCGCCAACGCCGTTGAGGCGATTGCCGCGGTTCACCGCTTGCAGCCCGACGTGCTGTTTGTGGATATCCAGATGCCACGCATCAACGGGCTGGAAATGGTGAGCATGCTGGATGATGCCCGCCGCCCCCGGATCGTTTTTCTGACCGCTTTTGATGAGTACGCAGTGAAAGCCTTCGAGGAACACGCTTTTGACTATTTACTTAAGCCCGTGGCCGCTGAGCGCCTGGCGAAAACCCTGACCCGTTTGCGTCAGGAGCAGAAACCTCAGGATCTGTCGCTACTGCCGGAAAGCCAGCAGCCTTTGCAGTTTATTCCCTGTAGCGGTCACAG
The DNA here is from genome assembly GCF_036865545.1 of Erwinia sp. E_sp_B01_1. Classification (NCBI taxonomy): domain Bacteria; kingdom Pseudomonadati; phylum Pseudomonadota; class Gammaproteobacteria; order Enterobacterales; family Erwiniaceae; genus Erwinia; species Erwinia sp. E_sp_B01_1. Next base: position 4,071,611 of record NZ_CP142208.1, read on the forward strand.
CCGTATTTATCTGTTACCGATGGAGGATGTCGCCTTTGTCAGCAGCCGCCTGAGCGGAATATACGTCACCAGCGCCGCCGGTAATGAGGGGATCACCGAGTTGACGCTACGCACGCTGGAGGGACGGACTGCTTTACTGCGCTGCCATCGCCAGTATCTGGTGAATATGGCGCATCTGAAGGAGATCCGCCTGGAGGATAATGGCCAGGCGGAGTTGTTACTGCGCAGCGGGCTTACCGTACCGGTCAGTCGTCGTTACCTGAAACCACTGAAGAAAAGCCTGGGGCTGTAAAATATTGCACAACAGCCTTATCAAGCCGGTCAGTCGTCGTTACCTGAGACCGCTGAAGAAAAGCCTGGGGCTGTAAGCGCCGCATCCGGGTTCTGGCGTAAGCCTGCGAAAGCCTGGCGAATCGCCTGCTCAGGTAGCTGAATGCCAATAAAGACCAGCTGACTTTGCGGCGTCTCATCAACCTGCCACTCACGATCCCAGTCTGCACTGTAGAGGCGCTGCACGCCCTGGAATAACAGACGGCGTGAGTCGCCAGCAATCCACAGCATGCCTTTATAGCGCAACAGGTTATCCGCAAAGCTCACCAGCAGCTTTTCCATCACGGCAGAAACCTCTTCAAGCACCACCGGATAGTCCAGCGCCACCACCACTGAAGTGACTTCGTTCTGCTGCGAAGAAATAAAGTGGAAGCGCTGCCCGGTCTGGACCACGTTTTCCTCCAGCATAAACCCCCGGGTGTTAAACAGCAGCGCCAGATCAATTCTGCCATTTACCACCGGACAAACAGGCGCCCGAGCGTTGATACGTTGCAGCCGCGCAGTCAACTCACTGCTCTCTCCTGCCAGATCCGTTTTGGTCAGCAACAAACGATCGGCGTAACCCACCTGAGACTGTGCCACGGTGAATTTATCCAGCTGCTGTTCCGCATGGACGGCATCCACCAGGGTGATAACGCCATCCAGCAGATAGCGCTCGCACAGCGTTTCATGGGTAAAAAACGCCTGAACGATCGGCCCCGGATCGGCCATTCCGGTACACTCAATGATTAACCGGTCAAACTCTGCTTCCCCACGATCCAGGCTGGCAAGCAGGTCCAGCAGCGTCTCTTCAAGTTCAGTCGAGCGGGTGCAGCAAATGCAGCCGTTACTCAGCGTTCTGAGCTGGGTGGCCTGGGCGACGATCAACTGATCATCGACAGGGACTTCACCAAACTCATTCTCTATCACTGCAATTTTGTAGCCGTGCTGCTCATGAAGAATATGGCGCAACAGCGTGGTCTTGCCTGCCCCTAAAAATCCGGTTAATACCGTTACCGCAATCTGGGTCATGCCCACTCTCCTGTATTTCTCAGCAACAGCGCATGCCGCCCTTTCCATCACCACCGTAACGGGCCTGCTGGCGTTCGCGGAAAAACTCGTTATAGGTCATGACCGGTTTGTCCGGATGGTTGGTTTGCATATGCTGAACATAGGTATCGTAATCGGGAATGCCGATCAGCATTTTGGCGGCCTGGCCCAGGTATTTTTTTGCTTCGCCTAAATTACCAAACATAACGTCTCCCGACTGGACGGCCCCGCCTGAGCGGGGCTTCAAGGACTGTCAGTGGCCGGAAGATATTTTCACACCCTCTTCCGGTATCGCGACATACGGCGTCTCTTTATCCGTACGCTCCGGAGAGCGGCGCGCCCTGATTGCGGCGCGGATGCCGTAAAAGATAATGCTGTAGACTACCACCAGGAACAGAATACTCAGCCCTGCATTGGTGTAATTATTGACCACAATGTGATTCATGTTGGCAATTTGCTGGGCTGTGAGTTCGCCTTCACCGGCAAGAACACGAGCTTTGTACTCTTTTGCCATATAGAAGAAACCTTCCATCTCTGGCCTGCTGCTGAAGAGTTTCATTGCCAGCGCCCAGGTGGTACAGATCAGCAGCCAGCTGGCGGGAACCACCGTCACCCAGATATATCGGGTACGCTGCATTTTGACCAGGATGACGGTCACCAGCACCAGAGCCACTGCCGCCAGCATCTGGTTCGAAATACCGAACAGTGGCCACAGGCTTTTCACGCCGCCAAGCGGATCCACCACGCCCTGATAGAGCAGGTAGCCCCAGAGTCCCACACAACCAGCTGTGCCGATGATCCCCGCTACCAGCGAATCCGTTTTTTTCAGGAAGGGAACAAAATTCCCCAACAGATCCTGCAGCATAAAGCGTCCGGAACGGGTGCCCGCGTCCAGTGCGGTCAGGATAAACAGCGCTTCAAACAGGATGCCAAAGTGGTACCAGAAGCCCATATCCGCTACCGGTACAATCTTATGGAACACCATCGCAATCCCCACTGCCAGAGTCGGTGCGCCACCCGCCCTGTTAAGGACTGAAGGTTCGCCAATATCTTTCGCCGTTTGCAAAATCTGCTCAGGGGAGATCACAAAGCCCCAGGCGCTGACCGTGGCCGCCGCATGCGCCGTGACTTCATGCAGTTGTGCCATGATCGCTGCCGCATTGGCCGAGCCCAATTCGTGCAGGTTGGGCATAGTGATGCCCAGCCCGGCCGGTGGCGTGTTCATGGCAAAGTAGAGGCCAGGCTCAATAATGGAAGCCGCCACCAGAGCCATTACCGCCACAAAGGATTCCATAAGCATGGCACCATATCCGATAAACCGCGCTTCAGTTTCGAAGGCCAGCAGCTTGGGTGTGGTGCCCGAAGCAATCAGGGCATGGAAGCCGGAAACGGCCCCGCAGGCAATGGTAATAAACAGGAATGGGAACAATGCTCCCTTCCACAGTGGCCCGGTGCCATCGATGTACTGGGTCATTGCCGGCATTTTCAGGTCCGGATTCAGGATGATGATCCCCAGCGCCAGCCCGATGATCACGCCGATTTTCAGGAAGGTTGCCAGATAGTCGCGCGGGGCCAGAATCAGCCAGACCGGCAGCAGCGCAGAGACAAACGCATAGCCAATCAGCGTAAAGGTGATGGTGGTGTCTTTAAAGGTCAGCGCCGGTCCCCAGTAGGGATCATGAGCAATCACGCCACCGAACCAGATAGAGGCAACCAGCAGAATAATGCCGATGACGGAGATTTCACCCACCCGGCCAGGGCGCAGAAAGCGCATATAAATACCCATAAACAGGGCAATCGGCACCGTTGAGCAGACGGTAAACACGCCCCAGGGGCTTTCGGCCAGCGCTTTCACCACGATCAGCGCCAGCACCGCCAGGATAATGATCATAATGATAAAACAGCCGAACAGCGCGATGGTTCCCGGTACTGCCCCCATCTCCTCCTTCACCATTTCCCCCAGAGAGGCACCGTTTCGACGGGAAGAGATAAACAGCACCATAAAGTCCTGCACCGCGCCGGCCAGCACCACACCGGCCAGCAGCCAGAGAACGCCCGGCAAATAGCCCATCTGTGCCGCCAGCACCGGCCCCACCAGCGGACCAGCCCCGGCGATTGCCGCGAAGTGGTGACCAAACAGGACAAATTTATTGGTGGGGACGTAATTCAGCCCGTCATTATTGATAACGGCTGGCGTCGCGCGGGTTGGGTCAAGCTTCATGACCTTTTGCGCGATATAGAGGCTGTAATAGCGGTAAGCCACCAGATAAACCGACACAGAGGCGACGACAATCCACAGCGCACTGACGTGTTCACCCCGGCGTAAGGCCACCGTTGCCAGACAGAAAGCCCCGATAAGGCCGATAATCGCCCAGGGCAGATGCCTGGTTATTTTTTTCCGATCATATTGAGATGCCTGATGTTAATAAAGAATCAAACGGCAGTGATATTTTGACTGGCTTATCAAGACCATTTATCAGAAAAGAGCCGCCCCGTGGGCCGGTACTATGTTGGCTAATTTCTGCTCCTGCCGGGGGAATAAATGACTCAGTGGTTGTTCAGGCGGGCTAAGCGGTACTCTGTGGCACCAGGCGGTTTTTTACTGTTTTTCAGTGGGTTAATTATTTGACCGGCCTCACAGTTTATAGTGCAACATCATCAGGCCACTGCGCTTGCCGTACACATTCACACCAGGTTAAAATAGAACTAAATCTAACCCATTATTTTGATTGATTATTTTAATTAACTGCAGACGTAATTCTTTGGCATTAACGGAAATCTGGCGTGGAATATCACGCTGATGTCTTACTGATGAAGCTAAATACCACGCGGCAGCCAAAATCATCAGTACGGCATGGCACTATGACAAACCTGAAATCCCTGTTGCTCTCCGGATGTTTGCTGCTCAGCGGCTGCGCTTCCCTCTCCAGCAATAATATCGACACTTCTGAGCAGGCCAGCCTGCTGGCAACCTGCCATATCTCTGTTCAGCATCAGATTGATGCCCTGGCGCAGCCGCTGATTGACCAGCATCGCACCCCCGGCGTGGTGGTGGCGTTATTGCATAACGGCCAGCGCCAGGTGTTCAGTTACGGCTATACCGATAACGACCACAAAATTCCGGTGACAGGTGACACGCTGTTTGCCGTAGGGTCCGTCACCAAAGGATTCACCGCTGAAAGTGCCGCCCTGCTGGTGGAACAGGGCAGGCTGAACTGGAGCAGCACCCTGCGTGAGATGCTGGGCAGTGAGATTCCGTTAAGCAAAGATGCAGGTCAGATCACCCTTTCTGAGCTGGCCACCCACACTTCAGGTCTGCCACGGCAGGTGGATACGCTGCCAATGCTGGGGAAATTAGCCCGCTATCTCTTTACCGGAGAGCCTTTTTACGACGATCTGGATAAAGGCGATTTCACAGCTTACCTGAGCGATTTCCATCGCCCTGCCCGGCGTTCAGTTATCTATTCCAACCTTGGCTACTCCCTGCTGGATTACGCGATCGCGAAGCACAGCGGGCAGCCGCCCCAGACGATCGCCGGGCAGCAAATCATCGCGGCTCTTGGCCTGAAACATACCGGATATGTTCCGCAAATATTGCCGGGTTACGCACAGCGGGCCAGAGGACATGCGGGCGATCAGCCGAAATTTGTTCGTCGGGGAGAGAGAGTGCCAGACTGGCATTTTTCCGGCTATATGGTGGGAGCCGCGTCGCTGTGGTCCAGCGCCAACGATCTGCTGACCTACCTTGATGCGCATCTTAATGGCAGCGGCAGTGTCAGCCTTGATCGGGCTTTTGACGATGCGACCACCATTCGCTTTAAGGAGCCGCAAAACGACTCCTCCGCGCTGGCCTGGCTGAGCAACAATATCAATGGCCAGAGCATCATGTATCAGTCCGGGTTTATCGGGGGCTATGCCAGTTATATCGGGATGGATATCAAACACCGCACGGCCATAGTCGTGCTGCAGAACAGCTTTAACTGGGACAATGATATTGGCCACCGGATGCTGATGCGGCTGGCTGAGAGTGAGGATCGCCCTGGCGCATGTCAGCCCAACGCGGCAAATTCAGTAAGCCCGGAGTATCAGGAGCCAGCACGGCACCTGGCGGTTCAGAGCGGCAAACTGATGAAGCTGGCAGAGAGTAAGTAAAAGGCGGCAGACGTGCCGCCTTCAGGAAAGCGGTTAGTCGTCCAGTTGCAACGGAGGAAGCTGGGCAAATACGCTTAGCAGACCGGCGCTCCATAGCTGGCGAATCTGCGAGTAATAGGGATGTTTTTCAGTGATATGGTACTGCTGTGCGGTGCTGTAGCTGTCGCAGGGATAGATCATCACATCCAGCGGCAAGCCTACGGAGATATTACTGGCGAGCGTGGAATCCATTGAGATCAACGCGCACTGCATCGCCTGGTCCAGCGGCGTATCAAAACGCAGTACCCGGTCGATAATCGGTTTGCCGTATTTGCTCTCGCCTATCTGGAAATAGGGCGTATCAGTGCTGGATTCAATAAAATTTCCCTGGGGATAAATCTGGAACAGCCGTGGCTCCTCGCCTCTGATTTGCCCGCCCAGCATCAGCGTGCCACCAAACTCCTCCCCGTCACGCTTGATGACTTCACGCAGGGTTTCCCCCACCAGCAGAGCCACGTCATACATGTTGCTACAGCTCATCAGGTTAGGCTTGCTGGCGTCTTCGCACCCTCGCCTGAGCAGGCTGAGGGCACTTTGTGTGGTGGCGAGATTACCGGCGCTTTGCAGCACCAGCGTACGCTCATCATCCTGCTGAAAAACGTGCAGCTTCCGGAAGGAAGAGATATGGTCGACTCCCGCATTAGTCCGGGAGTCCGATACAAAAATCATCCCTGACGATAAACGCATTGCCACACAGTAAGTCATAGTTTGCCCGATAAGATTATTACTGCTGCGAATTCACCAGTTGCACCGCAGCCACTGCCAGCATGTCTTCGTTGCCGCCACCAAGCCTCATCCCCCTGACCGGACAGGCGTCCATATAGTCGACGCCTATCGCCAGTTTGAGATGCTGTCGGGTGCTGCGGGTATTGTTGGTGATGTCAAAGCTGTGCCAGCTTCCCTCCACCCAGGCTTCAACCCAGGCGTGGGTCGCCACATGCTCTACTGAATCAGTATAAAGGTATCCGCTTACATAGCGAGCCGGGATATGCAGACTGCGGCAGCAGGCCAGGAACACATGGCTGTGGTCCTGACAGACCCCGGTTCCCGCTGCAAACACTTTTGCCGCGCTATCCGTCACTATGGTGCTGCCGGGCTGGTAAGGCATCTTCAGCAGCAGTTCATCCATCAGGCGATCCAGCCCCGCAAGCGGTGCCTCCGGCCGGAAATAGCGCTGGGCAAAATCCCGGATAGCGGCATCAGGCTGGGTCAGCGGCGTGAGACGCAGGAACACCAGAGGGGAAAGACGGCTGTCAGGATCGGGCGACAGATCGCCGTCATCCAGAATTTCAACCACCCCACGCGCTTCAATCTCAATTGACTGATGGGGCGTATCCAGCGTCAGCACATGCAGCACGTTGCCATAGGTATCTGTAGTGCAGATAGCCTGTTCAGGCAGGTAGAGATCCCACGAAAGGATCTGCTGATGAATGGAATCCTGCGGCGTCAGCCGCAGATACTGGGTGCTTTGCTTCACCAGGCTTTGATAGCTGAAACAGGTTTTATGGGCAATATCCAGTTTCATTTGGCCTCCAGGTAAGTCTGTTGAATGCTCTCTGCAATGGTGCCCAGATCGCCCAGAAAATTGCGTAGCCAGCTGTGGATCCCTGCACTGACCAGCGAGTCATAAGAGGTGAAGCGTAGCTGCGCATAGAGCATCGCCACCAGCAGGCGTGGGCGGTTTTCACCACTGCCGCCGATCAGATTCAGCTGGTTGACGATCTCTTCAATGCAGGATCTCAGGGATCGCGGGCTCTCTTCGCGCAGGATCAACATCTCGTTGACGCTGCCACTGGCGAGCTGCTGCCTGTAGATAGTGTGATAAGCCTCGCGGGCCGAAACCGATCGCAGCAAGGTATCCAGGCGATAATATTCCCGCACCGAATCATCATCCTGCTCGGTCAGAGAGAGGGTGACATCCAGCAATCGCGCGGTGCAGTCTGCCCGCTCCAGCAAGGTTCCCAGCCGGATAAAGCTCATGGCATCACCACGCATCAGCGTGCCAAACATGGCGCCACGGAACAGATGCGAACGCTCTTTTACCCAGTCAAAAAAGGCGTCGGCTCCGCTGCTGTCCACCCCTTTGCGGCGTAGCTTACGCATCTCAATCCAGCTGGAGTTGATGCTTTCCCACACTTCAGAAGAGAGGCTGCCACGCACGGCATGGGCATTGTTCCAGGCGGATTCCCAACAGCAAAAAATACTGCCGGGATTGCGCTCATCAAGCACAAAAAAGTTGAACAATTGCGGCATGGTCAGCCGATCGTTCAGCGTCCAGAACAGCTCGCTGGTGCTGGTAAGATTCAGCGGCACGCGCAGTTCATCATCCAGGCTGCTACGAACCGGCATCAATGACAGGCGATTCGTCACGTCCAGCACGCGGGCAATATTTTCGGCACGCTCCAGATAGCGCGCCATCCAGTACAGGCCACTGGCTGTGCGACTCAGCATGCGTCATCCTCCAGAACCCAGGTATCTTTGGTGCCTCCGCCCTGCGACGAGTTCACCACCAGCGATCCTTCAGCCAGCGCCACGCGGGTCAGGCCGCCCGGCACCAGACGGATCTCCGCGCCGCTCAGGGCAAAGGGCCGTAAATCGATATGCCGGGGTGCCAGCCCCTGGCCAACAAAAGTCGGACAGGTTGAAAGCGCCAGCGTCTCCTGGGCAATGTAGTTATGCGGCCTGGCAAGTAACAGGGAACGGAACTCATCCAGCTGCTTCTGGCTGGCGACGGGGCCAATCAACATGCCGTAGCCGCCCGCCCCGTGCACCTCTTTCACCACCAGCTTTGCCAGGTTCGCCAGTACCCAGGAGAGCTCGTCAGGCCGGCGGCACTGCCAGGTCGGCACATTGTTCAGGATCGGCTCTTCAGAGAGGTAGAACTTCACCATATCCGGCACGTAGGGATAGATCGATTTATCATCCGCCACGCCGGTCCCTATGGCATTAGCCAGCACCACATTCCCGGCCCGGTAAACCGACAACAGCCCTGGCACCCCCAGCATGGAGTCTGCCCGGAAGGCCAGTGGGTCAAGGAACGCATCGTCCACACGGCGATAAATCACATCGACTTTGCACGGCCCGGCGGTGGTTCGCATCATGACCGCGCCATCTTTCACAAAGAGATCGGCACTCTCAACCAGCTCCACGCCCATTTGCTGGGCCAGGAAACTGTGTTCGAAATAGGCGCTGTTGAACCGTCCCGGCGTCAGCACAACCACCACAGGATCGTTGACCGGAGAGCTTTCGCGCAGGGTTTGCAGCAGATGGGATGGATAACGTTCTACGGGAGCGATACGCTGTTGCGCGAACAGTTCAGGATAGAGCCGCATCATCATTTTGCGGTTTTCCAGCATGTAGGAGACGCCCGACGGGGTACGCAGGTTGTCCTCCAGCACGTAGTATTCCCCATCACTGTTGCGAACCATATCCACGCCACAGATGTGCGCATAGATACCCCGGTGCAGAGCGATCCCCTGCATACAGGGCTGATACTGGTCATTCACCAGCACCTGCTCCGCCGGGATAATCCCCGCTTTGAGAATATGCTGCTCGTGATAGATGTCATGAAGAAAAGCGTTAAGCGCCTGAACTCTCTGGCGGATCCCTTTGTCGAGCATTGCCCATTCGCTGGCCGGAATAATACGCGGCACGCTGTCGAAGGGGATCACTCTCTCTGCGCCACCCTCTTCACCGTAAACGTTGAAGGTAATCCCTACGCGGTGAAACAGCAGTTCGGCCTCTTCCCGTTTGCGGATGAAGGCCTGGTGGTCAGATTTCTGCAGCCAGTGCCAGTAATCGCGATAGTGCTGGCGATGCTGTCCACTGCCCAGCAGCATTTCATCATAAAAACCTGATGCGACTTCATAGCCTTGATTCATGATTTCCCTTCCACTTTCAGTGAACCCGTCTCTGAATCTGCACAAAACGTGCCAGTCCACATCGCAGACAGGAGGGGGTCGATGCAGCGCCAGTTTTACTCCGCAGCATGACTGGATATAGCCGTGTGGCATCGGTCCATGAAAGGAAGGCAGGAAAGGAAACGCACCGAAAAGGTGCGTTTAAAAAGCTATCAGTTTTGCGCCAGAGGATGCCAGATTTCAGTCACTGCGCCCTCTTTGCCGGTGATCGGATCGGTCTGCGGCAGTGGGACCCGCTTGATTTCCAGTAAAGCCTGGTTCATCACCTGCGGCTCATCCCGGTGGGTTTCGGGCTGCATGCCACGAGGATAAGCGCCTACGGCAAAGAAGTCTTCGCTGGCGGCCAGTTGCTGATGGCCGACGCCAGCCGGAATTAACACGGCATCACCGGCGTATACTGTGACTGCCCTGCCCGTTTCACCCCCAAATAAAATCTGTGCCCATCCGGCACTGATGCCCAGCAACTCGTGGGTATTAGGGTGATAATGGGTATAAGGGAAAACCGGGTAACGCCAGCGCGGCAGCCATTGATGGCGGGCGAAAAGATCTTCGAAGTAGCGGGCAACGTCCTCCACCTCCTGCGGAACCACCTGCGGATAAATAATCAGCGGCAGGGGATTATTAGGCACATTGCTGGCGGGCTGGAAGGTCATATATTGGGGATTGGTGGAGGTGCCCGAAGAAAAAGTCCCGGCGGCAAAGGACATCATGGCAAGCAGACTGGCTGAGTTCGGCAACATACGATGTCTCCTGGTGCTGGGAAAAGTTTGTTAATGAATTGTGGCAAATCGTGCAGAAATAGCAATGTTTGCGAAGCGCCGCAGATCACATAAAGCATTAATTTAACGGGACTTAACTCAAATGAGCCTCCCGGCATTTATGCCTGCTGAAAGCCTGGTTTTTTTGTGAGCGGATAACTGTTATAGCTGAATAAGTAAAAACTGTGTCTGCTCTGCCTTGTCTCTTTATGGTTTACTGTTCACAGTCACGAGTGAGGGATAAATAATGCATGATGTAAAACAGATTCTGCTGCGTGAGATTGACACGCTGAACCGCAATGAACAGCGGGATAACAGGCCTCGCCTGAGCTTTACCTTTCTTAAAAATCATCCCGGACTGTGGGCATCTATGTATGTCTGCTATGCGCTGACCGTGGCGCTGATCTTTACCACAGAATTCCTTGGCTGGCCTGCGTTCTGGGGCGCGACCATTTTCGTGCTGCTGATGAGCGGGCTGATGATGCTGGATGTGAATCCACGCTACCGTTTTGAAGATATCGATACGCTGGATCTTCGTGTCTGTTACAACGGAGAGTGGTATTACGATCGCACCCTCTCAGAGCAGGCCGTGCAGGATATCCTGACCAGCAGCCAGGTGGCAGAGACCGTAAAACAGGGCATTCAGAAACTGCTGTCGCTGAAAGGCAAAGTGGATTTCTACGATGTTTATCATCTGACCTGGGGCCAGAAACGCGCCTCCACCGTTTAATCTCTGCGGGCCAGCCAGGCTGGCCCTAAAGCATCTCTGCTATTAACCCACCCAGCACAGCTACCGCCGCCTCCTGCGCATCGCCCCACTCCCACGACGCATTAAAACGAAAATAGTTGGCATACTGTTCACCTGAAGAGAACATTTTGCCCGGTGCGATACTGATGTTGTGCCTCAGCGCGCGATAGTAAAGCTCGGTGGTGTTCACCTGCCGTGGCAGTTCAATCCACAGAAAGTAGCCCCCCTGCGAGTCGTTGATTCTGATTTCTGCGGGAAGATGACGCCTCAGAGAATGCCGGGCCTGATTTTTCCTCTGCTCCAGCACCATCCGCAATTTGCGCAGGTGGCTGTCATAGCTGCGGGTCATCAGGTAATTTGCCAGCGCCAGCTGCATAGGGGTGCTGGTAGAGAGGGTACTCATCAGCTGTAGTCGCTGGATTCGCTGAGCATGTTTCCCCGCCGCTACCCAGCCAACCCGAAAACCCGCCACCAGATTTTTTGAAAACGACGAGCAGTGCAGCACGCTTTGCTGCTGTTCAAAGGCTTTGGCGGGCAGCGGCTTTTCACTGCCAAAGTAAAGCTCGCTGTAAACATCATCTTCAATCAGGGTCACCTGATGCTGCGTCAGCAGCTCCACCAGCCGCTGCTTTTTGGCTCGGGAGAGCGTGTGCCCGACCGGGTTCTGCTGGTTGGTCATCATCCAGCAGGCCTTGATCGGCCAGCGCTCCAGCGCCCGCTCCAACTCATCCAGATCCAACCCGTGTTGCGGATCGGTAGCGATGGCCACGGCCTTGAGCTTGAGACGCTCAATCACCTGCAACGCCCCATAGAAACAGGGATTCTCGATAGCCACCCAGTCGCCCGGCTCGGTAACAGCCTGCATGCTGAGGTTCAGCGCCTCCATCGCACCGTTGGTGATAACGATCTCATCCGGCGACACCGAAATGCCCTGCAGGGCATACCGCTGCGCCAGCGTTTTACGCAGGGCTTCATTGCCTGGCGGCAGGTTATTCAGAGCATCGGCAGGTTTCAGCGTGTGGGAAACAGCAGAAAGGGAGCGCATCAGCTGGCGCTGAGGAAACAGCTCAGGATCGGGAAACGCCGAACCAAAGGGCAAAATACGGGGATCGCGGCAAGCCTGTAAAACATCAAAAATAAAGGCATTGATATCAACAGACTCCGCCAGTTGCACCTTCTGATGGCTCGCAGGCTGGCTGATAAATTCCGCCCGTGGGGCAACATAGTACCCCGACTGTGGACGCGACTGGATCCAACCCTGGCTTTCCAGCACCTGATAGGCGTGCATCACCGTCATCAGGCTCATGCCGCTGAGGGCGACCTGTTCGCGGAGCGAGGGCAGTTTTTGCCCCGGCAGCCAGACTTCCTGAGAAATCTGCTGCTGGAGCCGATCGATAAGCTGCTGATATTTTGCCAAAACTGTTACATATCCGGATGTAAGATTTGGCAACTATTATAGGTCGGTCAGCCTGGATTAACAGTATCCGGCCAGGGTTGAGTGGGATTCGGCTCTCTTTTCAGCGAGGGGTTTTCACTCTTTTCAGGTTCCCCTACGAAATTGCCAAGGCTGGCAACCTGATCCGGCGGGATTGGCCTTCCTAACAGATAGCCCTGCAATGAGTTACATCCCAGGCTGGTGAGGAAAGATTGCTGCTCCTCGGTTTCCACCCCTTCAGCCACCACCTTAAGGTTAAGGGTCTGAGCCAGCGCAACGATAGCGGTGACGATGGTGGCATCCTCACTCTTCGCCTGCAGCTCATTAACAAAGGCGCGGTCTATTTTCAGCTCGCTGGCCGGAAGACGTTTCAGGTAGAGCAGGCTGGAATAACCGGTCCCGAAATCGTCAATGGAAGCCTTCACGCCCAGTTCCGTCAGCTGCGTCAGGATACGGATACTTTCATCCGGATCGCGCATCGCGGTGGTTTCGGTCACTTCCAGCGTCAGTAATTCAGCCGGGATATGGTGCGTTTTCAGAGCGTTAACCACGGTTTCAACCAGCCCCTGCTGCTCGAATTGCAGGGCAGAGAGGTTGACCGCAATCGACCACTGCGGATTCCCCTGAAGGTGCCAGATGCGCAGCTGACGGCAGGCTTCGTTGATCACCCAGTTACCGATGCTGACTATCAGCCCGGTTTTTTCTGCCAGCGGCAGGAACACATCCGGCGCCAGCAGGCCACGCAGAGGATGTTCCCAGCGGATCAGCGCTTCAAAACCGAGAATGGGGCCCTGGGGTGCGCAGAACTTTGGCTGGTAGAACAGGCGGAGTTCTTCATGCTCCTGAGCCAGCCAGAGATCGTTAATCAGCTGCAGCTGGTTCTGGGCAATGGTGTTCATTGACGGCTGGAAGAAGTTATAGCCGTTGCGTCCATTATTTTTGGTGTGGTACATCGCGGCATCGGCGTTAAACATCAGCTCGCGTTCATCCTCCCCATCACCAGGGTAGACGGTAATGCCGATACTCAGCGACACCATCAGCTCATAGCGGGAGATGTCGAAAGGCTGGTCGATAGCTTTGACCAGCATATCGGCCACCGACGCCGCATCGTTAGGCTCGCTGATTTCCAACAGCAGAACAAATTCATCGCCACCCAATCTTGCCAGGGTGTGGTGACCTTTCAGCAGGTTTTGCATTCTGTCGGTGACGGCGACCAGCAGATTGTCACCAATATGGTGGCCAAAGGCGTCGTTAACCGCCTTGAAACCGTCGAGATCCATAAACATCAGCGCAAAGGAGTTCCCTTCACGCATCGCTTTATTCATCGCCTGATCGAGACGGTCCTCCAGCAGGATACGGTTAGGTAAACGGGTCAGGTTGTCGTGCAGCGCAAGCTGGGCCAGCTCACGGTTTGCATCGGCAAGGGAGGAGGCCAGTACGGATGTACGCGCCTGAAGGCGGGCATCCAGCGTGGAAACCACCAGCGTAATGCCGAGGATGGAGAGTGTGACCACGACGACCAGTACCGCCAGCCAGTTGCTGTTGACGCCCATATGGGTCGCGTGGCTGCTCATCGGGAACGTTGCTGCCGCCATGCCGGTATAGTGCATCCCGGCGATAGCTGCGCCCATCAGCGTGGCCGCACCGGCACGCAACAGGGCCAGCCTGCCTTCTCCCTGCCGCAGGTTGAATGCCAGCCACAGGGCCGCCGTTGACGCCCCCAGCGCGATCGCTACCGAAAGGATGATCCAGTTCCAGTCCCAGACAATACCCGGCTCAAATATCAGCGCCGCCATACCGGTGTAGTGCATGGCCACCACGCCACCGCCCAGCACCAGAGCACCCGTCATCAGCCTGTGAAGCGGCAACGCCTCATGGCAAACAATCCACAGAGCAAAGATGGAGGACGCCACGGCGATCGCCATCGACAACACGGTCAGCGTGGGATCGTAGCTCATCTCCATTGCCAGACTCATCGCCAGCATGCCGATAAAGTGCATGGACCAGATGCCCACGCCCATGGCAAAACCACCGCCAAACAGCCAGACCTTAGCCACCCGCCCAGTGGAGGTGGCCACCCTGCCCGCCATATCCAGCGCAGTATAAGAAGCCAGCACGGCCACAAAAATGGAAACGATGACCAGTAGCTGGTCGTAGGAGCTCATAAGCATAGGAAAATCTCTGATGCTGAAGCCATTTCTGGCGCCGTGTAGTTAAACAAAATTGTTGAAATAACCCGTCGTAAACGGTCACGGTATCGGCTAAAAACCAGGCAACTTTATGCCTGAAAAAATAAACCTGTTATTAGCCGTAAAATAATTCAGGCCCTGTTTTGATATCACCATAATTTATCGGGTTAATAACTACAAAAATCGTGGTGGTGAACATAGCACCGGCTGTTTTTTTTGCGAAGCCCTAAATAAGAAAACTCCCATTTTTTCTGGCGCACCAGATGGTGTAAGGGCTGACAAAGAGAGACAGGTCAGTTTGAAAAATCATAAGCTTTATTTTTACGTTTCGCTTCGCAGCAAGTACCATGCTGATCTATAGTAAAGAAAAATAAGACAAAGTCGTTAATTCAAATGCCTGGCGCGCTGGCACCGGACATTTATTGTGATGGCGATCAATAAATTTTATTGGCGCGATTAGCATCAGTTATATTAATTTTTTACCAGGCGAAAAAGCATGTTCATCAGTCTAATCAGTAAGGAATGGTTATGAAAATGAAGCTTTTTCTGCTGGGCTGTGGCCTTAGCCTCAGCGTAGTTTCTTCCGGCTTTGCCGCCACCACGACGGGAACCATGAACGCAAGACTGGTACTCACCACCGGTTGCCTGGTTAACGGACAGTCCGCCACTACCGGGGTTAACTTCGGTACCCTGGACTTTGGTAGTAGCGCAGCGACTTTCGATACCCTGAATGCGACCCTGGTCGGTTCGCTGGGCAACGGGATCTTCGTCCGTTGCACCACCGGCCAGACCTATAATGTTCAGCTCACCAGCAGTAACGCTGCACCGGGCACCGTGTTTGGCGCCGTGACGGCACAACCTCGCTATCTGGTTCTGGGTAGTGATGCCACGCAGGGGATCGCTTACACCCTGTACGGCACAACGTCCTACACCACGCCAATCGCTAACAATACTGACCTGACCAGCACCGGGACTACCGATCCGGTGAATGGCGACAACTATCCGATTTATGGCCGTATCACTGGCGGTGGCTTTAACGCCGCCATCCCGGCAGGCACCTATACGGATACCATCAACGTTGCCGTAAATTACTGAATGTAAAGAAAGGGAAAGCACCGTGCCGGAGTGGGTAATGCGACGGGGAGGCCTGATGTGCCTGACGTTGCTGATTTTCAGCAGCCGCGGCTGGTCATTGCCCACTCAGACTTTTCAGGTCACGGCTTCCGTGGTTAATGGCTGCGTCATTTCGGGAACCAACACCGGTATCTTTGGCTCGCTGGATTTTGGTACGCAACCGGGCGTGGGGAGCAGGTCCGCAAGCGCCAGCTTTGTTCAGAGCTCAACCATCAATCTGGCCTGTACGCCCGGCACCACGCTGAATATGAGTATTAACGGTGGCAGCAATTATGGTACCAGCCGTAATCTCAAGGTGGCGAACAATACCAATCTGGTGGCCTATACGCTCTATACCAGCGCCAGTCACAGCGCCTCGAGCGCAATACCGGTGAATCAGAACGTGGCGCTGACTTACAGCAACGCAAATAACATTACCCTGCCTGTTTATGGGCTTCTGCAGCTCAGCGGAGTCAACCGGGCCGGGACTTACAGCGACACGCTGACCGTGACGCTGAGTTGGTAAAACAGGGATCAGAAGGACAGAATTATGAAGATGCTACGACTTTTCGGCCTGCTGTTCAGCTTCGTGGGCAGCGCCCTGGTGGCGCCGGTCTGGGCAGGCAATTCGGTACTCATCTGGCCTATAGACCCCAAAATCTCCAGCGGCGATAAAGCCACGGAGCTGTGGCTTGAGAACCGGGGAGAAGCCACCACGCTGATGCAGGTCAGGGTTTTCACCTGGGAACAGGTAGCAGGCAAAGAGCAGTATCAGACCCAGCAAACCGTGGTAGCCAGCCCGCCGCTGGTACGGATTGAACCAGGTCAGAAGCAGCTGGTTCGTCTGATCAATCAGACTCCACCTCCAGCCGGGCAGGAAGTGGCCTACCGCGTTTTACTGGATGAAATTCCCACACCGCAAACGCCAGGCAAGGATCAGGCTGGTCTGAATTTCCAGATGCGCTACTCGGTGCCGCTGTTTACCTACGGTCAGGGTCTGGAAGCCGGTAATGCCAGCCCCAAACTCAGCTGGGGCATCACGGAACAGGCGGGTAAACCCGCCATAAAGATCACCAACAGCGGCAATGGCCATGCCAGATTGAGTAAAGTGTCGTTGGGTGGCCGGGTGCTCTCCGGTAGCCTGTTTGGCTATGTGCTGGCTCACTCCAGCAATACTTTCCCTCTCAATTTCCCGGCTTCCAACCGTTCTGAACTGAGCGCGCAGCTGGAAAATAATAAAAGCTGGCGTAGCACCGGTTCTTCTCAGTAGCCGATGAGCAGGCGAGGCTTTGCGTCATTAGGACGCTGCTCCCTGGCCATTACTGGCGTAGTCAGTTGCCTGTTCCCAGTAACCGGCGACGCGGAAACCTATTCCTCTTTGCCGCCACCTCCGCAGCAGAACGCCGCAGGAACGCAGAATCAGCAATATATGTTGGGGCTGGTGGTCAATGACCAGGACAGCAGGCAGGTGGTGCCTGTTGAGTTCCGCAATGACCACTACTTAATAAGGGCAGGCGATTTGCAACGGGCAGGGATCCCCACAGCCAGAATCACCTCTTCGATGATGGACGTCTCTGCTATGCCGGGCGTGAAGGCCGAATACGATCGTCCCCGCCAGCGCATCCTGCTTACCGTGCCTCCCGCCTGGTTACCGAAACAGACCCTGAACAGCGCGGAGAACAATGGTCCGCGCTATCCGGGGAGAACCACGCCCGGCGCGCTGTTTAATTACGATCTCTACACCAGCCACACCTCCGCCAGCGGTACCCGCCTCTCTGCCTGGAATGAGTTCCGGCTGTTTGGCTCACAGGGGCAGTTCGCCACCAACGGCGTGTATCAGGAGCAGCTGTCGGGCATGCCAGGCGCTCAGGATCAAGGCTACCTGCGCTACGATACCTGGTGGAGTAATCAGAATGAAAATCGCTCGCTGAGCTGGCGGGTGGGTGACCTGGTAACGGACTCGCTCTCCTGGAGTAACAGCGTAAGGCTGGGCGGGGTGCAGATTGGGCGGGATTTCTCGGTACGTCCCGATCTCGTTACCTATCCCCTGCCCTCTTTTTCCGGCCAGGCCGCCGTGCCTTCCACGGTAGACCTGTTCGTTAACGGCTATAAAAACAGTACCAATAACGTTCAGCCTGGCCCCTGGTCCCTGACCAACATGCCCTTTGTTAACGGGGCGGGCAGCGCGGTGGTGGTGACCACGGATGCGGTGGGCCGTCGCGTGACCACCACTCTGCCTTTTTACGTCTCCAGCAATTTACTGAAGCCGGGGCTGTCCGACTTCTCCTTCTCTGCCGGTGCGCTGCGTGAAAACTACGGTATAAAGAATTTCGATTACGGTGCGGCGGCGGTCAGCGGCTCATATCGCTATGGTCTGAATGACTGGCTGACGCTGGAGAGTCACGCTGAAGGGGCTGAATCTCTTGCTCTGGGCGGCGCTGGTGGGCAGATAAGAGTGGGATCCCTGGGAGTGGTGAATGCCGCGCTGACCCAGAGCCAGATGGACGGCAGGCAGGGGAATCAGTACAGCTGGGGTTATCAGTACAACAACAGCCGTTTCAGCATAGGAACGCAACATATCGTCCGTTCGGCGGGGTTTGGCAACCTGGCCCTGTACGGTGACCGCAACAGTGGCGTGGCCGGTACGGAATACACCCTCAGCCGTCGCAGCGCCCAGTACAGCGCCAGCCTGTCGCTGAATCAGTACGGTAGCCTGGGGGCAGCTTTTATCGATATCACCAGCGGCACCGGCGATCGCACCCAACTGTGGAACCTCTCCTGGAGTAAAAATCTTTGGGGGAACAGCAGTCTGTATCTTTCGGCCAGCCGCGATCAGCAACAGGGCGAATGGTCTGGTGCCCTCTCTTTGCTGATCCCCTTCAGCGATCTGGGGAGTGCCAGCGTCAGTATGGAACGCGATCAGCAGGGCGGCACCACGCAGCGCCTCTCCGCCTCGCGCGCCATGCCTTCTCAGGGCGGCCTCTCCTGGGATGCCTCCTGGGCTAACCAGAGCAGCGGCAGCGATTACCGCCAGGGCAGCCTGAACTGGCGTAATGCCCATTTTGAAACCTCGGCTGGCTTCTATGGTGACGATGAATACAGCACTGAGTGGGCAGATTTAACCGGCTCGGTGGTGCTGATGGATGGCAGCCTGTTTGCCGCCAATCAGGTCAATGACGCCTTTGTGCTGGTAAAAACCGATTACCCCAACATCAAGGTTCGCTATGAAAACCAGCTGATGGGGCAAACGGATGATGACGGCTACCTGCTCGTGCCGGGCATCAGCTCTTATTACCCGGCAAAATATGATATTGATACCCTGGACCTGCCAGCGGATATGACCACCTCCCACGTTGAGCAACGCTTTGCGGTGAAACGCGACAGTGGCTACCTGCTGCACTTCCCGGTGGAACCTCTGCGCGCTGCCAGCGTCATTCTGCACGATCGGAATGGCGATCCTCTGCCTGTTTCCTCGCAGATTATCCGCGAGGGCCAGGCGACCGAATATGTTGGCTGGGATGGGATTGCCTGGATGGAAAACCTCACTACGGAGAATCCGTTCAGAGTCGAAACGCCGGATGGCCGCCAGTGTGAGGCGGTGCTCACCGTGCCAGGTGGCCGCCCTAAATCGCTTGAGACATTTGGTCCGCTGACCTGCTCACTCTCTTCAGCCCCCTCTTCAGGAACTTCACCATGAAAAAGCTGCTGTCCGGCCTGCTGTTTATTTTTCTGATGGCCTGCGCCTTGCCGGGCTGGGCCGCCTGTACGCTGCCTTCATCAACGGCCAGTTTTGGCACGGTGAGTTCCTTTACGATAAATACCACTGCCAGCGCAGTAACCGCGAACGTCAACGTTAACTGCGGCGCCGGCAGCATTCTGTCGCTGCTATCGACCGACTTTATCAGGCTCCAGTTAGCCAGCGCCACCTACACCAGTGGAACAAGAGGCGCGCTGAAAACCGGCACGGCCAGCACCGATGCTATTCCGCTCAGAGTCTGCAGGGATGCTGCCTGCGCGACCGAACTGACGGTAGGCGGCACTGCAACCACTTACAGTCAGGCACAGTTGCTGAACCTGCTGGGGTTGGGAGGAGGCCAAAACTTCGCCCTTCCTCTCTACCTGAGCACGCTAACGGGACAGGTTGTTGCCGCAGGCACCTATACGGTCACGCTGAATATTCTGGTGAACTACAGCATTTGTACCGGCATCGGTGCCCTGGGGTTGTGTCTGCTTGGCGATCAGCAGACCGGTTCCGGCACTATCCCGATCACCACTACCCTGATTGTCACCAATGACTGCACCACCATTACCTCACCGGATATCAGCTTTGGCAGCGCTCCGCTGGTCAGCAGCTTCAACACGGTTTCACAGTCCATCAATGTGATTTGCACCAAAGGCAGCACTTACACGGTAGGGATGAGCAATGGCAACCATGCGGTGGGTGCGCAACGCTATATGACCAGCGGCAGCAATCAGCTGGCCTATGAGATTTATAAAAATGCCACCACGACCCGCTGGGGACCAACCGGGACCGACAGGGTCTCCAGTACGGGCGCCAACAGCATCAGTACAGATGGCCTGACGCGAACCTTTAACTACACCGCTAAAATTCTGACCACACAAAGCACCCCGGTGGCGGGCAGCTACAGCGACAGCGTGGTAATAGATTTGTCGTTTTAAACACATTGTTAATTATTTGTTACTAATCAACAGCGAAGCCGCGGGGAGTAAGGTGATCACCATCACATTAAATCCTCTCCCCGCAGGCTAAAACGGAAGAAAACCCATAAGGATGCTGTATGAATGCTGTAACTTCTCCTGCCACTCCCTCAAAGAAACCTCAGGGTAATGCCAGAACCATATTCAATGTGACCAGCGGTAACTTCCTGGAAATGTTCGATTTCATGGTGTTTGGCTATTATGCCACGGCTATTGCTAAAACCTTTTTCCTGGCGATGATCCTTTCGCATCGCTGATGCTTACGCTGATGACTTTTGGCGCCGGTTTCCTGATGCGCCCGCTGGGCGCCATCGTGCTGGGATCCTATATTGATCATCATGGCCGTCGCAAAGGACTGTTGCTGACGCTGGGGCTGATGGCGATCGGCACACTGACCATCGCCGTGGTGCCCGGTTACAACACTCTGGGGGCGGCTGCGCCCATCCTGATCCTGCTTGGACGTCTGCTGCAGGGCTTCTCAGCCGGCGTGGAACTGGGGGGCGTGTCGGTCTATCTCGCGGAGATCGCCCCCAAAAACCGTAAAGGTTTTTTTGTCAGCTGGCAGTCTGGTAGCCAGCAGGTAGCGGTAATTTTCGCGGCCCTGTTGGGGCTGGGGCTGAATCACCTGCTGGCTAAAGAGCAGGTGACCGAATGGGGCTGGCGTATCCCGTTTGTGATCGGCTGTATGATTGTGCCGTTCCTGTTCTGGATCCGTAGCATGCTGGAAGAGACTGAAGCGTTCAGCCAGCGCAAAGTGCATCCTTCAATGAAGCAGATTGTCCGCTCCGTTGCCAGCAACTGGGCGCTGGTGCTGGCCGGAATGCTGATGGTGGTTACCACTACCGTGATGTTTTATATGATCACCGCCTTTACCCCCACCTTTGGTAAAACCGTACTGATGATGAGCGATAAAGAGAGCTTTTTCGTCACGCTGTGCGTCGGGATTTCCAACCTGATTTGGCTGCCGGTGATGGGCGCGGTCTCTGACCGCTTTGGCCGTCGCCCGCTGCTGATTCTTTTTACCCTGTTGATGATTGCCACCGCGTGGCCGGTGCTGCACTGGCTGGTAGGCTCCCCTACCTTCTCTCATCTGCTGGAAGCCGAACTCTGGCTCTCATTCCTGTATGCCAGCTACAACGGGGCGATGGTGGTTTACCTTGCCGAAGTGATGCCTGCCGAAGTCCGCGCTACCGGCTTCTCACTGGCTTACAGTCTGGCAACCGCTCTGTTCGGCGGATTTACACCGGCGATCTCAAGCTACCTGATCCATGCCACTGGCGATAAAGCGATGCCCGGTATCTGGCTGACCTTCGCCGCGGTCTGCGGCCTGATCGGCACAATGATAATCAAGCGTCTGATTGGTCAGTATCAGGCGAAACAGAGCGCTGAACCGGCAGCGCAGATGTAATAAAAAAGGGGCTGACGTTTGCACGTCAGCCCCTTTTTTTCACCGCCGCGTTACTTCCCGGCGCTTTCCATTCCCATCAGACCAATCTTCAGATAACCCGCCTGACGTAATTTATCCATTACGCCCATCAGCGTTTCATAATCCACAGACTTATCCGCCTGGAAGAAAATGGTGGTCTCTTTATTGCCTTCTGTCTGGCCATTCAGCGCATCCAGCAGGCTTTCCGGCGTCACTGCATTGTTGCCAATAAACAGCTGTTTGTCCGCCTTGATAGAGAGGTAGACCGGTTTTTCCGGGCGCGGTTGAGGCGCGCTGGTGGAAGCAGGGAGGTTAACGCGTACGTCAACGGTAGCCAGCGGCGCGGCGACCATAAAGATAATCAGCAGCACCAGCATCACGTCAATAAACGGCGTGACGTTGATTTCGTGCATTTCGCCGTTGCTTTCGAGATCTTCATTCAATCGCATAGCCATGGTGCTTATCCTACCCGCAGTTTCTGAGCCGGTGCAGCGCGGTGCGTTGCACCACTGGCGGCCAGATCCAGATCGCGGCTTTGCAGCAGCATAATCTGGGCCGCCACATCGCCCATTGAGGCTTTGTAATTACCAATCATGCGGGCAAAGACGTTGTAGATCACCACGGCAGGAATAGCGGCAACCAGGCCAATAGCGGTTGCCAGCAGGGCTTCAGCAATGCCCGGTGCCACCACGGCCAGATTGGTGGTCTGCGTCTGGGCAATCCCGATGAAGCTGTTCATGATGCCCCAGACCGTGCCGAACAGTCCGACGAACGGGGCAATCGCGCCGATGGTCGCCAGGAAACCATTGCCACGACCGGCATGACGGCTGAAGAAAGCCACGCGGCGTTCAAGACGGAAAGCGGTACGCTCTTTAATGCCGTCATTGTCGTCAGACCCCTGAGAGAGCGCCAGCTCATCTTCCGCTTCTTTCAGCAGGTAAGTGGTCAGACTTTTATCCTGGAAGGAAGTGCAGGTCTCCGCTGCCTCTTTCAGAGAGCGTGCGCCAGACAGTGCCTGCTGTTCACGTTTGAGGCGGCGTTTGGCCGAGCTCAGTTCAATACTCTTGCTGAAGAAAATCGCCCAGGTCACGACCGATGCCAGCAGCAAACCGATCATAACCACTTTCACCACTATGTCCGCATGCTGGTACATGCCCCAGACAGAAAGATCCGTCTGCATCAAATCATTCGCCACGCTGTGTCTCCAACGTCATTAACGGGTAAAAAAAGCCAGTGCGTATCGTACCAAATCAGAGGTGAATTGATAGTGGTTATCATTACTATTTACTTTACGGGTGACATTTTTTGCACACTTTGCTGATTTACCTCATCTCAGCCACCTTTTAGCTGAATCTTTCTCACTCTGTTGTTTGCTGAATTTCACCCTGGCGTTTGACGTGTTAACGTTAACAAAGACCAGACATTTGCAAACAGAGCACTCTGATGACAAGTAAAAAAATTGAAACGGCGCTGATAGCGGCCGGACGCAGCAAACGTTACACCCTGGGATCGGTTAACAGCGTGATTCAACGCGCCTCCTCACTGGTTTTTGACAGCGTGGCTGAAAAGAAACGCTGCACGGCAGGCCGGGCCGATGGCGAACTATTTTATGGTCGTCGTGGCACGCTGACCCATTTCTCGTTGCAGGAAGCGATGACGGAGCTGGAAGGCGGCGCAGGTTGCGTGCTCTACCCTTGCGGTGCGGCAGCCGTGGCAAATGCGATCCTGTCATTTGTCTCCGCCGGTGATAACGTACTGATGGCCGGGTCGGTTTACGAACCTACGCAGGACTTCTGCACCAAAATTCTCAGCAAAATGAACGTCTCCACCACCTGGTTTGATCACTGTCTGGGCGCAGAGATTGCTGAACAGGTGCAGCCGAATACCAAAGTGGTGTTCCTGGAATCACCGGCTTCCATCACTATGGAAGTTCAGGATATCCCGGCGATCGTTGCTGCCGTGCGCGGTAAAGCGCCCGAAGCGATTATCATGATTGATAATACCTGGGCCGCAGGGATCCTCTTCCGGGCGCTGGATTTTGATATTGATATCTCTATTCAGGCGGGCACTAAATATCTGATTGGCCACTCGGATGCGATGATTGGCACCGCCGTCGCCAATGCGCGCTGCTGGGCACAGCTCCGTGAAAACTCCTATCTGATGGGGCAGATGGTCGATGCGGATACCGCTTATATGGCAAGCCGTGGGCTGAGAACGCTGGCAGTGCGTTTGCGCCAGCATGAGGAGAGCAGCATCAAAATCGCCCACTGGCTGGCGGAGCGTCCTGAAGTTGCCGTCGTTAATCATCCCGCCTTGCCGCAGTGCAAAGGGCACGAGTTCTGGCAGCGGGATTTCACCGGCAGCAGCGGCCTCTTCTCCTTTGTGCTGAAGGCGCGTCTGAGCGATAAGCAACTGGCTGATTATCTCGACCACTTTGCCCACTTCAGCATGGCCTACTCCTGGGGCGGCTTCGAGTCGCTGATCCTGGCTAATCAGCCGGAAGAGCTGGCAGCCATTCGTCCGGCAACCGGCGTGGATTTCACCGGAACGTTAGTGCGGGTCCATATTGGTCTGGAAAATGTTGAGGATCTGATTGAGGATCTGGCGGCCGGCTTTGACCGTCTGGGTGCCTGAGGCCCGGAATACTCAACAAAAGCTCAACGGCACCCTGGCCGCGGATGCGATCAAGGTATGTTGGGCTGTTTGCAGGTACAATTGATCACTTCATGCAGTAAACAGGAAATGAAATGGGTGTTCTCCATGAGATTGTTCAGGCGCTGTGGCATCAGGATTTTGCCGCGCTGGCCAATCCGGATGTGATTTGGATTGTCTACGGCATTATGTTTACCACCCTTTTGCTGGAAAACGGCCTGCTGCCCGCCTCTTTCCTCCCCGGCGACAGCCTGCTGTTACTGGCGGGGGCGATGATTGCCAAAGGGGTAATGGAGTTTATCCCGACGATGGCGATCCTTACGCTGGCAGCCAGCCTGGGATGCTGGATGAGCTATCTGCAGGGCCGGTGGTTGGGAAACACCAAAATGGTGAAAAGCTGGCTGATGCACTTACCCGCACAGTATCACCAGCGCGCCTGGAACCTGTTTCACCGGCACGGTTTAATGGCGTTACTGGTAGGGCGTTTTCTGGCATTTGTCCGCACTATTCTGCCAACAATGGCCGGTATTTCAGGTTTAAAAAATGGACGTTTCCAGCTGTTCAACTGGCTGAGTGGCCTGTTATGGGTGGGGATTCTGATCTCACTGGGTTATGCCATCAGCCAGGTGCCGTTTATCAAGCGTCATGAAGATCAGGTGATGGCCATTCTGATGATCCTGCCGCTGGTCCTGCTCTGTGCCGGGCTGCTGGGCAGTATCATGCTGGTAATCCGCCGCAAAAAATCATCTTAGACTCTCCGGCTCCAGACGGCTGACCAGGCCCGAAGCGAGGGGAGCCTGTGCCTTGAACAAAGCATCACGGGCCCTGGACGGCCCGTACTGAGCTGCCACGGACGGCGCTTTTTGCCTCTTTGTAAGAGGCACAGCCTCCCTGAGCCTGCACTGGACTCTCCGGCCTTTTCTCTTATTCAGCCTGCCGCATTCGCATCGCCTCTTCACCTGGCGTCACCCCGAAGTAGCGTTTAAATTCGCGTGAGAACTGGGACGCACTTTCATAACCTACCCGCATGGCCGCAGCGCTGGCCTTCAGCCCTTCGTGCAGCATCAGCATCCGGGCCTGATGCAGGCGATAACTTTTCAGGTACTGCAAAGGGGAGGTGCTGGTGACCGCTTTAAAGTTATGGTGGAAGGCGGAGACGCTCATATTCACTTCTGCAGCCAGCAGATCGACGCTCAGGTTATCGGTGTAATGGTGCTCAATACGTCGCAACGCACGGGCAATCTGACTGAATTGCGTCTGGCGGCTGACCAGCGCCAGCAAGGCACCACCGCAAGGCCCCATCAGCACATGATAAAGGATCTCCCGGACAATCTGTGGCCCCAGCACGCGGGCATCCCTGGGGCTGGCCAGCACATCCAGCAGACGCTCAGCGGCACACAGCATCTCTTCCGTTAGTGGCGAGGAGTGAATACCCCGGGTCTGAGGTTCGGGATGGAAGCTGTCATCGTCACCAATATCGATCAGCAGATCCTGCAATTTCACCGGGTCCACATTCAGCAATATCCCTGCCAGCGGCGCTTCAGATGTGGCGAAGGTTTCACACTCCACCGACAACGGCACGGTCAGCATCAGGTACTCTGTGGCGTCATAATGAAAAACATTATTGCCCAGATAGCCGGTTTTCCGCCCCTGAAAGAGAATAACGATGCCGGAGGAGTAAAGTACCGGTGTCCGGCCGCTGGGTTTATCTGCGTAGATCAGGCGAACATCGGGCAGGGAAGCCAGAGGCGAGGCCCCGGAGGTGACCAGGTGGACGACCTGCCTGGCCAGCTGAGTACAAAGCGTGTTGCGGTCCATAGACAATTCTTACCTTCAGAAGATTCCCGGTAGCATCATGCGGGAATCCTTACTTATTCTCCAGACGTTTGGAGGATCAGGCAATAATGTGGCAGAAATGTGTATTGAGTCCCCTTCCCGCCACGGACAGAATGAAAGGATGTGTAAAACCTGGCGATCCTGACAAGATTTATCGGGACGCACGTTTTTCTCAGCTAGACTTAACATCACTAACCGGCGCAGAGGCGCCGGTTCATCCGCTGCAAAGGAGACAACATGGCAGATCAACCCGTAATTAAACTCCACGACGGCAACATGATGCCGCAGATTGGTCTTGGCGTCTGGCAGGCCAGCATTGACGATGCGCGTAAAGCCGCCGTCAAAGCGCTGGAGGTGGGTTACCGTTCTATCGATACCGCCGCAATTTATAAGAATGAAGAAGGCATCGGTCAGGCACTACAGGAAACTGACATTGCCCGCGATCAGATTTTTGTCACCACTAAACTGTGGAATGATGACCAGCTTAATGCGGAGCAGGCGATGGAAAGCAGCCTGCAGAAACTGCAACTGGAGAGCGTCGATCTCTATCTGATGCACTGGCCATGCCCGGCAAAAGATAATTATGTCGAAGCCTGGAAAGGGATGATTGAACTGCAAAAACAGGGGCTGACCAAAAGTATTGGCGTCTGTAATTTCCAGGAAACGCATCTGAAACGCCTGCTGGACGAGACGGGCGTCAGCCCGGTGGTGAATCAGATTGAACTTCACCCGATGCTTCAGCAGCGTACTCTGCACGCCTGGAATGCCATGCATCAGATCCAGACTGAATCCTGGAGCCCGCTGGCTCAGGGCGGTAAAGGCGTGTTCGATCAGGAGATCATTAAGAACCTGGCGAAAAAATATGGCAAAACCCCGGCGCAGATTGTCATTCGCTGGCATCTGGACAGCGGCCTGGTGGTGATCCCTAAATCAGTGACCCCTTCGCGCATTGAAGAGAACTTTAAGGTATTCGATTTCCGTCTGGAAAAAACCGAAATCAGTGATATCGCCAGACTGGATAAAGGCAACCGTCTTGGACCCAACCCGGACGAGCTGAACTGATCGCCTCAGGAACGTACAGTCCGTAAAAAAAGCCCCCGACAGCAGTTGGGGGCTTTTTTATGACGGACGCCTCTGTCAGATTACTGAAGCGAAGGCTGAACCAGCATCTGCCCGATGGAGCCCCGGTCGGCCATCTCCAGCGTCTGGCTGTAGTACATAAACGGGAAGTGCTCAGAGGATGACTGGGTAAAGGAGACGAAGAGCTCAACGGTTCCATCCACCCAGACGGTATCTTTCCAGCCGCGATCTTCTGCCATCGGCTGCGCGCCATTGACGTTCTTGATCAGAAACATCACGCCCTGAATATGGAACGCCTGCGGCATATCGGCATGAATAATCCAGCGTTCAAAGGTGCCCTGCTGAGCCTGCAAATCAATGCGCTGCATATCCCACAGCGCGCCGTTAATCCCCGGCAGTGAATCGCCCAGATTTATTTCACGCGTGCGGCTTATGCTGCCGTCCAGCACCTGATCCGCCAGCAGACGCATCGGCAGATTATCCGTCACCAGCGGCAGCAATCCGGTAGGACGCAGAGTCAGGATCAGCGTTGAAGTCAGAATGCTGGAAGGCTCAAACAGGCCGCGAAGACGATCCACAATCCCGGCGGCTGTGCCTGCGGTGATTGAGACTTCATCACCCTGACTCATATCCACCAGGATTTCGCGGCGTTCTCCCGGTGCCAGCGAGAGTTGCTGCACGGCTACCGGAGCGGGTAAAAAGCCCTGGTCACTGGCAATCACATTGAAGGGACGATTGTCGCTCATCAGAAGCTGATAGCGACGCGAATTCGAGGCATTGAGCAGGCGCAGGCGTACCCACCCACGAGAGACTTCAACGTAAGGATTCTGCACGCCGTTAACCACCAGGGTGTCACCGACAAAACCGCCGCTGGATGGCGGTTCATAATCCGGCGAGCCAAAGTTATCCAGGCGCTTGTCCTGAATAATCAGCGGGAAATCATCCACACCATAATGATTCGGGATCGGCAGGGATTTACTGAATTCATCCTCCACCAGCCACATTCCCGCCAGGCCATTATAAACATGAGGAGCCATGCGGCCTGGCGTGTTGGCATGATACCAGCAGGGAGCAGCGGCCTGGCGGATCGGCATAACGGGCGCCCAGTCGACGCCTGGGGAGATCATTCGTGGCGCGCCGCCGGAGAGTGCCCCCGGAACCTGCAACCCGCTGATGGTCATAGAGACAGGCTCATTCAGTCGGTTGCTGTAGATCAGCTTAACGTCATCACCGCTCCAGACCCGTACCGTTGGGCCAAGGTAGAGACCGTTGATACCCCAGACCTGGGCCTTGCTGCCGTCGCCGGTAAAAGACCAGTGGCTCCGCTGCAACGTCAGAAAAATAGGTTGCCCCCGACGGGATTCCACTAACGGAGGCACAGGCAGCGCATTGCCAGCACCGGCGGCGAAAGCGGTAACCGGCATCGTCCCCGCGCACAGTGCAATGCCCGAAGCCTGAATAAACTGACGTCGACTGAAAGACATAAAAACTCCGTAAACCCAAAGGCAGTCCGGTTGCCGGGCTGCTGACTATTTTTTTATGATTCTGATGAGTGCTGTGGTATTAGCCGGGCGATGCCCGGCCAGGATTACAATTTTCCGGAGGCTTCACGCGCGGCAACTTCCGCATTGAGCTCATCCAGTTTCGCCGACATCAGCTCACGACAGTGAGTAGCCAGCTTACGCACGGACTGATCGGCAAAGGCAGCCGTATCAATTGGCGGCAGCATTTCGATAATGACCAGACCGTTGTTCAGACGGTTCAGTTTAATCTTGTCGTGGGTATTAGAGACAATGATTGGGATGATCGGCACGCCAGCCGCCATTGCGGCATGGAAAGCGCCGGTTTTAAAGGGCATCAGGCCGCGTCCACGACTGCGGGTGCCTTCCGGGAACATCCAGAAGGAGATTTTTTCTTTTTGAACTGTTCGATAAGTTCGCCAATGGTGCCATGCGCTTTGGCACGATTATCGCGGTCAATCAGCAAGTTACCAGTCAGCCAGTAAAGCAAACCAAAAAACGGCACCCATAACAGGCTTTTCTTGCCTACGGTCACCGTCGTCGGCTGCACAATCTTGGCCGCGGTGATCATATCGTAGTTGTTCTGGTGGTTGGCAATGTAGATAGCATTGGGATAGTTATCCGCCCCTTCAGGCCGGCGCATTTCAACTTTAAGCCCAAAAACAGTCGATAATTTGCCAAACAGATGGCCAAAGGTGGCAACGTGACGTGGGTTACGCGGGCTGAAAAGGCAGTAGATACAGCCGAAAATACAGACCAGTATTGAATAAACGACCACGACGATAAAGCGTAAAATTGAGAGCATTACTTCCTCGTTATTGCTTTCAGACTCCCCCTTAACTCGTCCACTGCGTAACAGAGGAGAACCTGACAGAAGCCGGGGATCCAGCCCCTGTCCCTGGGGTACTGCTGAAGTATATCCTGAATTAACGAAATACGCCGCTTTTCACTGGGTTAGCCGGGCGCGCTGGCCCGGTAACCCCTTGCTGGCGGGCAGAGAATTACGCTTCGCTTTCGCCGACTGGCGGCCTCACCGGCCCGTCCACTTCAACCCGGTCAATACGCTGCAGACCTCGTGGCAATAATGTGCCGCGACGCCCACGCTCTGCACGGAATTTCTGCAGATCGTCCGGCTTCAGCGTCAGTTTGCGTTTGCCCACGTACAGCGTGACGGAAGTTTGAGGGGATACCAGCAGCAGCCAGAGCAGCGTATCTTCTCCTGAGGCCGCCTGTGCGGAAGGAATAGAGACAATTTTGTTGCCCTTGCCTTTCGACAACTGCGGAAGATCGCCAACCGGGAACAGCAGCATACGGCCCGCCGCCGTGATGGCCAGCAGCATGTCATCATCATGATGGATCGCCAGCGGCGTCATCACTTTGGCATTCTGTGGCAGGCTGAGCAAGGCCTTACCGGCACGATTACGGGACACGAGATCGCCAAAGGTGCAGACAAATCCGTAGCCCGCACTCGAAGCCATCAGCAGCTTCTGATCTTCGGCCTCCATCAGTACCTGCTCCATTACGGCACCAGGCGGTGGCGTCAGCTTGCCGGTCAGGGGCTCACCCTGTCCACGGGCGGAAGGCAGCGTGACCGGATCCAGCGCATAGCTTCGTCCGGTGGAGTCGATAAAGGCCACCGGCTGATTGCTCTTGCCTCTGGCCGCTGCACGATAGCTGTCGCCCGCTTTGTAACTCAGGCCGCCTGGATCGATATCATGGCCTTTAGCGCTACGCACCCAACCCATCTGTGACAGCACAATGGTCACCGGCTCAGAAGGGACCAGCTCATTCTCGCTGATCGCTTTCGCTTCTTCACGCTCGCGCAGTGGCGAACGGCGGTCGTCACCATAGGTGTCGCTGTCTGCCTGCAGCTCTTTCTTCAGCAGGGTGTTCATTTTGCGCTCGGAAGCCAGAATGCCCTGCAGATTGTCACGCTCTTTCGCCAGCTCATCCTGCTCGCCGCGAATTTTCATCTCTTCCAGTTTGGCAAGATGACGTAATTTCAGCTCAAGGATCGCTTCAGCCTGAGTCTCGCTGATGTCAAAACGCGACATCAGCACCGGCTTCGGCTCATCTTCGCTACGGATGATGTGGATCACATCATCAATATTCAGGAACGCAACCAGCAAACCTTCAAGGATATGCAGACGTCTCAACACCTTATCCAGACGGTGTTGTAGCCGGCGGCGTACCGTATCACGACGATAAACCAGCCACTCGCTGAGGATCTCCAGCAGGTTTTTCACCGCCGGACGGTTGTTCAGCCCGATCATATTGAGGTTGATGCGGTAGCTTTTTTCCAGATCGGTGGTGGCAAACAGGTGGTTCATCACCTGCTCCATATCAACCCGGTTGGAGCGCGGCACAATCACCAGGCGCGTCGGATTCTCGTGGTTAGACTCATCACGAAGATCCTCCACCATCGGCAATTTTTTATTGCGCATCTGGGCAGCAATCTGCTCCAGCACGCGCGCGCCGGAAACCTGATGCGGCAGCGCGGTGATCACCACGTCGCCATCTTCTTTTTTCCACACGGCACGCATCCGCACCGAGCCGCGACCGCTCTGGTAAATTTTACGGATTTCGTTGCGTGGCGTGATGATTTCGGCTTCAGTCGGGTAATCCGGCCCCTGCACGATATCCAGCAGATCTTCCAGCGTGGTTTTAGGCGAGTCGATCAGGGTGATCGCCGCTTTAGCTACTTCACGCAGGTTGTGCGGAGGAATGTCGGTTGCCATTCCCACGGCGATGCCGGTGGTGCCATTCAGCAGAATGTTCGGCAGCCGCGCAGGCAGCATCTTCGGCTCCTGCAGGGTGCCGTCGAAGTTAGGAATGTAGTCTACTGTTCCCTGCCCCAGCTCGCCCAGCAGCACTTCGGCATATTTGGAAAGGCGGGATTCGGTATAACGCATGGCGGCGAAGGATTTAGGATCGTCCGGTGCCCCCCAGTTTCCCTGACCATCCACCAGCGGATATCGGTAGGAGAAGGGCTGAGCCATCAGCACCATTGCTTCATAACAGGCGCTGTCGCCGTGCGGATGGTATTTACCCAGCACGTCACCCACGGTACGGGCAGATTTTTTGAACTTGGCGCTGTTGTTCAGCCCCAGTTCCGACATGGCATAGACAATGCGGCGCTGAACGGGCTTCAGGCCATCGCCAATATAGGGCAGCGCACGGTCCATGATGACGTACATGGAATAGTTGAGGTAAGCCTCTTCCGTAAACTTATGCAGGGCACGACGCTCTGCACCATCCTGCGTCAGGTCACTCATTACTCTTGATTCCTCACATCGCGGCGCAACCGGCGCGCCACATCGGGGTCGTTTGGCGAGGATAGTACCTTATCAGGACGGGGTCTGTCACAGTTAACCGTGGGGTAAACCGGCAGGGGAAGAGTCCCCCCGCCGCAGGGGATTATTTTGAGACGGCAAGCCACTGACCGACAACCTGCTGATACTCGCCGGTGGCGTTGCTCAGATGCAGCCATTGATCGACATAAAGCTTCCAGCTCAGATCGTCGCGCGGCAGCATGTAAGCTTTCTCGCCATATTGCATCGGCTTATCAGGATTCACGGCGCAGAGCTTAGGGTAGTGTTTTTGCTGGAACAGGGCTTCCGACGCATCGGTGATCATCACGTCAGCTTTTTTGTCCACCAGCTGCTGGAAAATGGTGACGTTATCGTGAAACAGCGTCAGATCGGCCTGCGGCAGATGCGCGTGCACAAAAGCCTCGTTGGTGCCGCCGGCCGGTTCAATCAGACGCACGGTGGGTTTGTTCAACTGCTCAAGGGTGCGGTATTTAGCTTTGTCCGCACAGCGAACCAGCGGGATTTTTCCGTCGGTGCCAAGCGGCGTGGCAAACCAGGCCGTTTGCTGACGTTTTAGCGTGACGGAGACCCCACCCAATGCGATATCACACTGCTTAGCCAGGAAATCGGGGGTGAGTGTCTTCCAGGTGGTGGGAACCCATTTCACTTCTGCCCCCAGCGTTTTGGCCAGCGACTGAGCCATCGCCACGTCGATCCCTTCGTACTGTCCATCTGCACGCAGGAAGGTATAAGGCTTGTAGTCACCGGTGGTGCACACCGTCAGCACTTTACTTTGCAGGACCCGGTCCAGATGTGACTGGGCGCTGGCGCCGCCTGCAACCAGTAATAAAGCGGCAATCCCTGTTTTTATCATTGTTGTCTGTCTCGTTATCAAAGAGGGGAAATC
The DNA here is from genome assembly GCF_036865545.1 of Erwinia sp. E_sp_B01_1. Taxonomy (NCBI): domain Bacteria; kingdom Pseudomonadati; phylum Pseudomonadota; class Gammaproteobacteria; order Enterobacterales; family Erwiniaceae; genus Erwinia; species Erwinia sp. E_sp_B01_1. Next base: position 4,104,775 of record NZ_CP142208.1, read on the forward strand.
CTACCTTGTGGTACGGCATTATTGCGTAAAAAGCAAAAGTGTTGTGATCAAACGCACATTTTTCTCCCCGCCTCACGCACGTAGACTGGCCGCAATTTCATGAACTGGAGAATCCACATGAGTAAGATTTTTATTATCGATGCAGGAAAAGCATTTGCCCACTCAAAAGGCGAACTGAACCATACGCTGACCGAAGTTGCCGCCAGCTTTTTACGTGACGCAGGCCATCAGGTTGAAGTCACTGTGGTAGACGACGGTTACGTTGTGGCTGACGAAGTGCAGAAATATCTGGATGCCGATACCGTTATTTATCAGATGCCAGGCTGGTGGATGGGCGAGCCCTGGATCCTGAAAAAGTACATTGATGAAGTCTTTACCGAAGGCCACGGTTCACTCTACGCCAGCGATGGCCGTACCCGTTCAGATGCGGCGAAGAAATACGGTTCTGGCGGTCTGATTCAGGGGAAAAAGTACATGCTTTCCCTGACCTGGAACGCGCCACTGCAGGCCTTTACCGATCCGGAGCAGTTCTTTGAAGGGGTCGGCGTTGACGGTCTTTACCTGCATTTCCACAAGGCCAATCAGTTCCTGGGCATGGAAGGCTTACCGACCTTTATCTGTAACGATGTGATTAAGCAGCCCGATATTCCGGCGGATATTGCCCGCTATCGGACTCATCTGAGCGAAATCTTTGCTTAACTAGTCAGACGCCCATCTCACTAAGGAATGACTATGCTCACCGTAATCGCTGAAATTTGCGTCAAGCCAGGCCGCCGTACCGCCGTTTTACAGGCTATTCAACAAGTGACGCCTACGGTTTTGCAGGAAGAGGGCTGCGGCAGCTATCAGGCGCTGACCGATTTTAAGGCGCAGGTTCCCTGGAAGCAGCATTCGCCAGATTCAATCTTTATGGTGGAGCACTGGGATACCCTGCGTCACCTTGAGCAGCACCAGCAGGCCGCGCACATGGAGCAGCATCGCACCAACATCAAGGCTGATGTGGTGGAGGTAAAAATCTTTGTGCTGGAACCGGCTAAATAGTGATATCAGGGAGTGCTGTGCGATGAGCAAGATTATTTTTGATACCGATATTGGTGTGGATGATGCTTTTGCGCTGGCCTATGCCGCAAAAACGCAGACTATTCTGGGGATCACCACCGTGTTCGGCAATGTGTCGGTGGACCAGGCAGTGAAAAATGCCCGCCTGTTCTCACGGGAAATAGGGCTGGATGTGCCGGTTTACCGGGGCTGCTCGCGTCCACTGGCTTTATCCGTACTGACTAACGCCGCCGCCGTGCATGGCAGCGACGGTCTGGGTGATGTGCTGGAGAATCCTTTTGACGGCCATGCCGACAACGCCATCGAATTTATTATCAACACGGTTAAGGCACATCCCAATGAGATCATCCTGGTCGCCATCGGTCCACTGACTAACGTGGCTGCCGCCATTAATCAGGCCCCGGAAATTATTCCACTGATTAAACAGGTGGTGATCATGGGCGGTGCCTTTGGTACCCACGGCCATGCGGGCAACGTCACGCCGCACAGTGAATTCAATATCTGGAAAGATCCTCATGCGGCGGATCAGGTGCTGTCATCCGATTTGCCGGTGGTCATCCTGCCGCTGGATGTGACGCATGAGGTGCTGATTACCGGTGCTGAAATCCGCGATCTGAACCTGCCGGTTCTGGAGAAGATCTCAGCAGGCTATCTGAAGTACAGCCTGGAGAAAGAGGGGTTTGAGGGCATGGCGCTGCATGACACGCTGACCATCTCCTGGCTCACTCATCCCGAGCTGTTTACGGCGGTGAACTCCCCGGTTCGCGTTGTCACCGAGGGCATTACCCAGGGCCAGACGCTGCGCAGGCTGACCCAGCTTGCTTCACGTTTTGATCCTTTTAAGGGAAGCCGTGACCAGACTGTGTGCCTGGAAGTGGAGGCCGAGCAGGTAAAACAGGCGTTTTTGGGCTGCCTGGCGCAGTGCGACTTATAGCACAGGTTGGGTAGCAAACTGCTCACTGAGGAAATCCAGAAAACAGCTGATGCGCACTGACAGGGTGGTATTGCGGTAATAGACCGCATTCACCGGGAGGTAAGTTTCGCGCGTCAGCGCCTCCAGAACCGGCACCAGCTTGCCATCGGAATAGTCTCCCCGGCTCATAAAGTCAGAAATCCGTACAATGCCCTGCCCGTGCACTGCCAGCTGTCTCAGCGTTTCACCACTTGAGGCTGAAACTGTGGGTTTAATCTGCAACAGCTGCCCTTCACTCTGCCAGACGGGCCAGACGTTGTGGTTCTCCAGCTGGCTGAAACCGAGCAGGCGATGCTGGGCTAAATCAGCCACGCTGGTGGGTGTGCCATATTTGGCCAGATAGGCCGGGCTGGCCATCAGCCGCAGTCTGCTGTTGCCTAACAGGCGGGCGTGAATGCTGGAATCCCGCAGTTCGCCAATGCGGATGGCAATGTCCGTCTGCTGTTCAAGCAGATCAATCATCACTTCATCGGTGTTAAGTTCCAGCTGGATCAGCGGATAGCGGGCGGAGAAAGCGGCCATCAGCGGCACAATCACATGCAGCATAAAGGGCGTGGCGGCATTAACCCGCAACCGCCCGGAAGGGATCTCGCGGCGCCGGGCGATCTGCTCTTCTGCTGTTTCCACCGAACGCAGTATTTCCCGCGCGTGTTCAAGAAACACCTGTCCCTCTTCGGTCAAAGCTATTCTGCGCGTGGTGCGGTGCAGCAACGTGGTTTGCAGCTTGTGCTCCAGCCTGCTCAGCGCCCGGCTGATACCTGAGGTGGTCTGGCTCAACTGTTCTGCGGCGGCAGTGATCGAGCCGGTATCGACCACGCCAACCCAGGCGCGCAACTCTTCAAGCGTGATTTTCAAGGAAAGCCTTAAGGGTAGAGGGAGTCGACTAAATATCTCACATCGGGTGGAACTCTTTTTGCCAATTTACGCTGGCCTGCCCCGCCAGCAGCTTTTTAAGCCCGACAGTAAAAAAGCAGGCCGGCGGCAGAGATCGACAGCACAGTGGCGGGTCATTCGAATAATAGGTAACAGGATGCGCAAAGAATTGATCCCATCTGTGACGATCAGGGATGAAAAAGCAGGGTTGTGTGAATGGCACCAGACTGAATGAAAAGAGGCGAAATTATTCGAATCGGGCGCCGGGTTAGTTAACCAGGCGCCAGACTGAAACAGAAACGAAACTATTCGAAATGAACACCAGGATTTTCTGACAGGGTAACGAATGTCTTCGTGTCCTTGTCCCACGCCCGGATCACGCCGCTTTCAATATCATAAACCCAGCCATGCAGGCGCAGGGCATTGTTACGCAGACCTACAGCAACAGAGGGATGTGTTCTCATGTTATTGAGCTGCGCGATAACGTTTTCCTGCACCATCGCATTCAGTTTGTCATCTTCAGTCTCGTAGCTCTTCTTCTCCACAACCGCTTTCGCCGCATCAGCGTAGCGCAGCCAGTGTGAGACGGCTGGCATGGTATCGAGACACTGACAGGAGGCGATAGCCTTCATCGCGCCGCAGTTAGAGTGACCACAAATCACGATATCGGTCACGCCCAGGGCCACCACGGCATATTCGATGGTAGCAGAAACGCCGCCGGGCTCAGGCCCGAATGAAGGAACGATATTGCCAGCATTACGGATGACAAACAGCTGGCCTGGATCCTGCTGGGTTACCAGTTCGGGGACCAGCCGGCTGTCGGAGCAAGAGATAAAGAGCGCCTTAGGATTTTGACTGGATGCGAGGCTGCGAAACAGCTCTTTCTGGTTTGGGAAAATCTCTTTCTGAAAGTTCAGAAAACCTTCTACGATCTGCTGCATAGCGATATCTCTTTTTCTCGGTGTAATGTTCAACCCATCATACCGGCCACCTGACGTTTTTCCAGGTTAAGCATTCTCCGGTATGGCGGGTTCACGAGGTGGTACTGAATAAGCTTATAAATTTTTTGAAAGTTTATAAGCTATTTTAAGAAACATTACACTTCGATTTCTGCCGTATGGCCATTTTCCTGCAGCCAGTTGCGACGATCCTCAGAGCGTTTCTTGGCCAGCAGCATATCCATCACCGCCATAGTTTTATCCACCTCATCGTCTTCGACGGTAAGCTGGACCAGACGACGGGTATTGGGATCCAGCGTGGTTTCACGCAGCTGAAGCGGGTTCATCTCACCCAGCCCTTTAAACCGCTGCACGCCTGGTTTGCCCTTTTTGCGCTTCAACTGGTCGAGAATACCGGCCTTTTCTTCCTCATCCAGCGCGTAGTAAACCTCTTTACCCAGATCGATACGGTAAAGCGGCGGCATGGCGACGTAGACGTGACCATTTTTTACCAGCGTGCGGAAGTGCCGGACAAACAGCGCGCAGAGCAGCGTGGCAATGTGCAGACCATCGGAATCCGCATCCGCAAGGATACAGATTTTGCCGTAACGCAACTGGCTCATGTCTTCGCTGTCCGGATCTATGCCGATGGCCACCGAAATATCATGCACTTCCTGTGAGGCCAGTACCTCATCAGAAGAGACTTCCCAGGTATTCAGGATCTTGCCTTTCAGCGGCATGATCGCCTGATATTCACGATCGCGCGCCTGCTTGGCCGATCCGCCTGCGGAGTCCCCCTCCACCAGGAACAGCTCGGTGCGGGCCAGATCCTGGGCGCTACAGTCGGCCAGTTTACCGGGCAAAGCCGGGCCGCTGGTCAGCTTTTTACGCACCACTTTCTTCGCCGCACGCATACGGCGCTGGGCACTGGAGATGGCCAGTTCGGCCAGCATCTCAGCATCCTGCACGTTCTGATTCAGCCACAGGCTGAACGCATCCTTTACCACGCCTGAGACGAAAGCGGCACATTGTCGGGATGAGAGGCGTTCTTTCGTCTGCCCGGCAAATTGCGGATCCTGCATTTTCACCGACAGAACGTAGGCACAGCGATCCCAGATATCTTCCGCAGAGAGCTTCACGCCACGCGGCAGGATATTGCGGTATTCACAGAATTCGCGCATCGCATCCAGCAGACCCTGACGCAGGCCGTTGACGTGCGTGCCGCCCTGCATTGTCGGGATCAGGTTAACGTAGCTTTCCGTCAGCAGCTCGCCGCCTTCCGGCAGCCACAGCAGCGCCCAGTCAACCGCTTCAACATCACCGGCAAAAGCGCCCACAAAGGGCTTTTCTGGCAGCGTAGGCAGGCCATTTACCGCTTCCATCAGATAGTCGGTTAAACCGTCGGCATAACACCAGGTCTGTTCGGTGTTATTGACGTGGTCTTTGAAAACAATTTCAACGCCCGGACAAAGCACCGCTTTTGCCTTCAGCAGGTGGCTCAGGCGCGAAACGGAGAAGCGTGGGCTGTCGAAGAAGTTAACGTCCGGCCAGAAACGCACGCGGGTACCGGTATTACGTTTGCCAACCGTGCCCGTGACGTGCAGATCCTCAACCTTGTCGCCGTTTTCGAAAGCCATTTCGTAGACTTCGGCATTGCGGCGGACAGTCACTTCCACGCGGGTAGAGAGCGCATTTACCACTGAAATTCCCACGCCGTGCAGGCCGCCGGAGAACTGGTAGTTTTTGTTGGAGAATTTGCCGCCGGCATGCAGACGACAGAAGATCAGCTCAACCGCCGGAACACCCTCTTCCGGGTGGATATCCACAGGCATGCCGCGCCCGTCGTCAATCACTTCTAACGACTGATCGGCATGCAGGATCACTTCGACGCGTTTAGCATGGCCCGCCAGCGCCTCATCGACGCTGTTATCGATCACTTCCTGGCCTAAGTGGTTAGGACGTGACGTATCGGTGTACATTCCCGGACGGCGACGAACGGGTTCAAGGCCGCTGAGTACCTCAATGGAGTCAGCGTTATAGCTGGATTGAGTCATCGTATAAATCTGATAGGTGGCTAAAAATGAGTGACCACTCTCCGCTGCTCACTTCAGGCAGTTGCAAGGCCCAAAAAGCTGAGGATCGGGGAGAAATGGCGTTCGAATCCGATAAATGCATGATTTCCGCCCTCTTCAACCGTCTGACGGCAGGCACTGTAGTAGTCCATAGCCTGACGATAGTCGAGCACTTCGTCGCCCGTTTGCTGCAACAGCCAGAGCAAATCCGGCGATTCTAACGGGTCAATCTGCATCACTTTCAGATCGTAAATGTGGCGTGACTCTAACACATATTGTTGGCCGGTGTATGGGTTCTCGTTGTTGCCCAGATAATCGGCAAGCAGCTCAAAAGGCCGTACGGCGGGATTGATGACTACCGCAGGCAACGTAAAACATTGCGAAAGCCAGGTGGCGTAATAACCGCCCAGTGAGGACCCCACAATGCCTATCTGCTCACCGGAGGAGGAGAGAATGAAATCTTCAAGCATTTCAGCGGCCTCACCGGGAAAGGCGGGAAGCTGCGGCACATGAACCTGGATATCCGGATGGTGAGCGGCAAGCCATGCGCGGAACTGCGTTGCTTTCGCCGACTGTGGGGAGCTATTGAAGCCATGCAAATAGAGCAGCGTGGCCACGATCAATATCCTTCTGCATCGGGATCGGGACTGAAGGCCCGCGAATTCAGGCGTTCCACTTCGGTTTCTACCCTGCCATCCGGCAGCAAATCCAGCCAGCGCCAGCCGGGCGCTTCCGAATCTATCGTAAAATTAGTGCAATGAGGCTTGAACTGTACGCAGGTGGAAGGCGTCGCCAGCAGCCGGCGCCCGTTCCAGTCCAGATCAAGATCCTGATGAATGTGGCCACAAATCAGCGTGGTGGCCAGCGGATAACGTTGCAGCACCGCTTCAAGCATATGGGAGTTACGCAGGCTGTGCTGATCCAGCCAGGTACAACCGGACGGCAGCGGATGATGGTGAAGCAGCACCAGCGTATGCCGCTGCGGCTCAATCTCCAGCGTCTTCTCAAGCCATTCAAGCTGATAGTCACTGAGTAAACCATGCGGAACGCCAAATACCTGGCTGTCCAGCAGGACAATTTGCCAGTGATCGCCTACCAGAACATGCTTTTGATCGGCAATCTGGGTTTCTGCCAGCGTGCTGAACATGGCGGGCTGGAAGTCATGATTTCCCGGAAGCCAGACGCAGGGAGCAGGCAGGCGCGCAATGCCCTCAGCGAAATGCTGATAGGCCTCAACCGTGTGATCCTGAGCCAGATCGCCCGTAGCGACAATCAAATCGTAGTGACGAGGGCTGACCGAGATGGCCTGAAGTACCGCGTCATAACTGGCCCAGGTATTCACACCCAGCAGCGTTTCGTCTTTGCCTGCAAATAAGTGGGTATCCGTTATCTGTAAAATCCTGACCCGGGCCCCACTCGCCGCAGAAAGTTTTAACAGGCTATCCAATCAAAATCCTTAGGGTTAACGCCATCTCAGAAGGTGCTTCAGCACACTGGTACGGCCATCGCGCCATGCGCTAAACAGTAGCGCAACCAGTCTGCCAGAAACTGGTTTATCTGATGTTTTTCATCACGCTGATGAAGCTTTTTATTAGGATAATCATAGCGTGCTTTAAAGCGATAGATCTGTTGAGTTGAACACACTTCCGCGACCATCGCGTCGTGGTACAGACGTACGGACATAGCGGGCAGGCTCCAGTAGCTGACGGCTGGCGCGGTTTGCTTGATCTCTACCAGCGTGGTGTAACGCGTCGACTCCTGGACAGTGACCGAATAGTGGGCACCGTTGACCTGATACGTCACTGACTCTCCTGCCTGGTCTTCTTTAGGCAGCAGACGACGGAGCTGAGCGAAATTGGTTTCGCACACCCGCATCATTTCAGGGAAATCAGGTACATAGCGCTTAATCATTCAGGTTTCCACTCTTCTCTTAGTTTCTCATGGTGCAGTTGAAGCCATTGCAATGCGATGACGGAGGCTGCGTTATCTATTATCCCCTGTTCCACCCACTGGTAAGCCTGCTCGCGGCTGACCACATGTACGAGAATATCCTCATTCTCCTCCTCCAGACCGTGGTTTCCCTGCGCCACGCTGGCATCCACTTCGCCTACCAGAACCGACAGCCGCTCGCTGGTGCCCCCCGGACTGGCCAGATAACTGAGCACCGGTTTAACACGAGCCGGAGTGATTCCGGCCTCTTCAACGGCTTCGCGCCGTGCAACATCTTCGGGCGTTTCACCGGGCTCAATAATCCCTGCCACTAATTCTAACAGCCAGGGTGTCTGGCTGCTGTCATAAGCGGGAATTCGGATTTGTTCTATCAGCACGACTTTATCCTGCACGGGGTCATAGGGTAGCAGCACTGCTGCATGTCCGCGCTCAAAGACGACCCTGTTTACCTCACCACTCATCTCACCGTTAAACTTACGGTGCCGAAAACGGTAGTTAATGAGCGAAAAAAAACCGCTATAAAGCGTCTCTCGTGCAATAATTTCTACATCGTTTTGGGTGAAAGTCACTGGGTATTTTTTGCCATTGTCCATGAGGACTGCTCCTTTCAAGTTGGTGGCGAAAAGGGGAAAAGCAATCCCGATTCCACAGAGAGTGTGGTTCTTAATGAATTATTTGAGTAAATTAAGGCAACATGGCACTTTCAGCCAACTTAACTGTTCTGTTTACTCTGCTAGAATCGGCGATTATTTTTTGGCTTATGTCAGCGCTACCATAGCAATATTGCTGCACTACAAGGAATGCAAATGAAGAAACTGCTCCCGTTACTTATCGGCCTGAGCCTGGGCGGCTTTAGCGTCGCCAGCCAGGCTGAAAACCTGTTGCAGATCTATCAGCAGGCTCGTTTGTCCAATCCCGACCTTCGCAGTTCAGCGGCAGATCGTGATGCGGCTTTTGAGAAAATTAACGAAGCCCGTAGCCCATTGCTGCCTCAGTTAGGTCTGGGTGCTGATTATACCTATAACAACGGTTATCGCGACAGCAGTGGTCTTCATTCCAACACCACCAGCGGATCCTTACAGCTGACTCAGACCATTTTTGACATGTCAAAATGGCGCGCTCTGACGCTGCAGGAAAAAACGGCCGGCATTCAGGATGTCACCTATCAGACCTCTCAACAGACGCTGATTCTGAATACCGCTACCGCCTACTTCAACGTGCTGAACGCGATTGATACGCTCTCCTACACTGAAGCGCAGAAACAGTCGATCTATCGCCAGTTAGATCAGACCACCCAGCGTTTCAACGTGGGTCTGGTCGCGATTACCGACGTGCAAAACGCCCGCGCGCAGTATGACAGCGTGCTGGCCAACGAAGTGACCGCGCGTAATAACCTGGATAACAACGTTGAGATCCTGCGTCAGGTCACCGGTAACTACTATCCAAGCCTGGCGTCACTGAACGTTGACCGTTTCAAAACGGAAAAACCTCAGCCCGTAAATGCCCTGCTGAAAGAAGCTGAAAGCCGTAACCTGAGCCTGCTGTCAGCCCGTCTGTCACAGGATCTGGCTCGCGAGCAGATTCGTCTGTCAGAAACCGGCCATATGCCAACGCTGGATCTGACTGCCTCTACCGGTCTGTCTAACAGCAAATATGGCGGTAGCCGTGCTAATCAGACAGCTTCCACAGCCGACAGCATTACCGGTTCTAACCAGGTTGGTCTGAGCTTCTCACTGCCTCTGTACAGCGGCGGGTCGGTCACCTCTCAGGTTAAACAGGCCCAGTATGCCTTCGTCTCTGCGAGCGAGCAGTTAGAAAGCGCCCACCGTTCTGCTGTGCAGACCGTGCGCTCATCCTTTAACAACGTGAATGCCTCCATCAGCAGCATCGAAGCTTACCGCCAGGCGGTGGTTTCAGCGCAAAGCTCGCTGGATGCCAGCGAAGCGGGCTATCAGGTTGGTACCCGTACCATCGTTGATGTGCTGGATGCGACTTCCACCCTGTACAGCGCTAAACAGCAGCTTTCCGATGCGCGTTACAGCTACATGATCAATGAGCTGAACATCAAATCGGCCCTGGGTACGCTTAACGAGCAGGATTTGCAGGCTCTGAATACCCATCTTGGTAAAGATGTTTCGACTTCGCCAGAAGCCGTTGCGCCTGAAACGCCTGAGCAAAATGCTTCCGTGAATAACGGTGAGGCTGCGTCTGCAAACATGCAGGCCACCCCGGCTGCGCAGAGCACTGCACCGGCCAGCACTAACCGGAATCCTTTCGGTAAATAAGGTTGTGGGGCAGCCCCGGCTGCCCCCTTCACAATCAAACGTATAGCTACGTAAAGAACCTCCTCCCACGCCCCTCATCGCTTCATTTTTCACCGCTGTTACCCTATCCTATGCACTACCTTTGGGCACAGGACAGAACGTGATGAAACGGACTAAACAAATCAATTACGCCTCCTTCCGCAAGAGCTGGAGCGCACGTCACTTAACCCCGGTAGCCCTCGCGGTCACCGCGGTATTTATGCTTGCCGGTTGTGAACAATCGGATGAAACCGTTTCGCTGTATCAAAATGCGGACGACTGCTCCAGTGCCAATCCGGGCAAGAGTGAGCAGTGCACCACGGCGTTTAATAACGCCAAAAAAGAAGCTGAAAAAACCGCACCAAAATATGCCAGCCGTGAAGACTGTGTGGCGGAGTTTGGTGAGGGTCAGTGTCAGCAGGCTCCTGCTCAGGCTGGCGTAGGTTCAACCAACGCGGAATCTCAGCAGAGCGGCAGTTTCTGGATGCCTCTGATGGCGGGCTATATGATGGGCCGGATGATGGGCGGTGGCGCGGGCTTTGCCCAGCAGCCGTTGTTCACCTCCCGGGCGCCTAACAGTCCGGCAAACGGCAAGTTCGTTGATGCCGCTGGCAAAAGCTTTGGTACTGCCACGCCTGGCCGCACCATGACGGTACCGAAAACGGCGCTGGCACCTAAACCTGCCACCACCAGCACGGTGACCCGTGGCGGCTTTGGTGACAGCGTAGCTAAGCAGACTTCCATGCAGCGTAGCAGCGCCACTTCCGGTTCCAGCCGCTCTTACGGGGGCTGATCATGAAGCGTCTTACTCTCGCTGAACGTCCGGACTGGCGTGAAAAAGCCACGGAATACGGTTTTCGTTTTCACACCATGCACGGCGAGCCCTACTGGTGTGAGGATGCTTACTACCAGTTCACGCTTCAGCAGATTGAAAAGCTTGAAGAGGTTACCAGCGAACTTCACCAGATGTGTTTGCAGGTGGTGGAAAAAGTAGTGAGCAGCGATGAGTTGCTCACTAAATTTCGCATTCCTAAACATACCTGGGATTTCGTTCGGGCCTCCTGGAAAACCGGCCAGCCCTCCCTTTATTCACGTCTGGATCTCGCCTGGGATGGTGAAACCGATGCCAAACTGCTTGAGAACAACGCGGATACGCCAACCTCGCTGTATGAAGCGGCTTTTTTCCAGTGGATTTGGCTGGAAGAGCAGCTTGCGGCTGGCAACCTGCCGGCAGGCAGCGATCAGTTCAACAGCCTGCAGGAAAAGCTGATCGAACGCTTCGCCACTCTGCATCAGCAGCACGGTTTTAGCTGGCTGCATTTCGCCTGTTGCCGGGATACAGATGAAGATCGTGGCACCGTACAGTATCTGCAGGATTGCGCTACGGAAGCGGGGCTACCCAGCGAATTTCTCTATATGGATGAAATTGGCCTGGGGGAAAAGGGGCAATTCACCGATCAGCACGATCAGGTGATCGGCAATCTGTTTAAACTCTATCCCTGGGAGTACATGCTGCGGGAGGTCTTCTCGACCAAGCTGGAAGATGCTGGCGTTCGCTGGCTGGAACCGGCGTGGAAAAGTATTCTTTCCAACAAAGCGTTACTGCCGATGTTGTGGAAAATGTTCCCCAACCACCCTAATCTGCTGCCAGCCTATTTTGCAGAAGACGACGTCCCCCCTATGGATAAATACGTGGTCAAGCCTCTGTTTTCCCGTGAGGGCGCGAACATTCGCATCGTTGAAAATGGCAAAGAAATCGCCAGTGCAGACGGCCCGTATGGCGAAGAAGGGATGATCATTCAGCAGTTCCATCCGCTGCCAAAATTTGGCGACAGCTATACGCTGATAGGCAGCTGGCTGATTGACGATCAGCCTGCGGGAATTGGTCTGCGCGAGGATCGTGCTTTGATCACTCAGGATCTGTCACGCTTCTATCCGCACGCATTTATCGAATAAAAAATCGGGGCGATGACCGCCCCGTTCTTATTCAGCCCACCTGTACCGATAGCATACTCAGCGAAGCCATCACCAGACCGTCTACCGGAACCGAAACTTTTTCACCTGGCAGACGGGCACCCAGCACATACAGCAGCGGCAGGTAGTGCTCTGGCGTTGGGTTAGAGAGTCCGGCCCCTTCATGCTGCATAAAATTCACCAGGGGGTGCTGCTCAGCTTCCCCTTCCCAGTTCAGATTATTACGGACATAGTCATTAAATGACGCTGCCCAGGCATAAGGTTCCGCATCGCCCTGCCAGCGCACCATGCGCAGGTTATGCACCACATTCCCGCTGGCCACAATCATAATGCCCTGGCTGCGCAGTGCTGCAAGCTTACGACCAAGTTCAAAGTGATAAGCAGGCGGTTTAGAGCCGTCGATGCTCAGCTGCACAACAGGGATATCCGCTTCAGGGTACATCTTAATCAGCACGCCCCAGGAGCCATGATCGAAGCCCCACTCCTGATCCAGCTTAACGTTCACCGGTGCCAGAGCTTCAGCGACCTGCCGGGCCAGATCCGGCGAGCCGGGTGCGGGATAGTGGGTATCAAACAGCGCCTGCGGGAAGCCGCCAAAATCATGAATGGTCCGGGGTTTCTCCATCGCCGTTACTGCTGTGCCACGGGTATACCAGTGTGCGGAAACAGCCACGATGGCTTTCGGGCGCGGTAGGGTCTTGCCCAACTCGCGCCAGGTTTCAGTATAAAGGTTCTCTTCCAGCACATTCATCGGGCTGCCATGGCCAAGAAAAAGTGCGGGCATTGTTATCTGACTCATCGTTGTATCCCTGAACGTGTGGTTTTGATAACGGCTACATTACGCGCTTTTTTCTGGTGATGAACCCGGATAACCATGATGAAGATATTCAAGAAATTTGAAGGGTAAATTAGACAAAACTTGACGTTACAACTGGTGATTTTTTGATAAGGTATAGCAAAGGCTATACTTTATTCTTCTCTTCAGGAGTTCACCATGTCCGTGCCGCTATTGCTGACATTGTTTGCCGGTGGAGCGACTTTTATCGGGGCGCTGCTGGGTGTGATGGGCCAGAAACCCTCAAACAGGGTGCTGGCATTTGCACTGGGTTTTGCCGCCGGGATCATGCTGCTGATCTCACTGATGGAGATGCTGCCTGCGGCTCTGCACGCTGAAGGCATGTCGCCGGTGCTTGGCTACGGCATGTTTGTTGTCGGCTTGTTGGGCTACTTCGCACTGGATCGCATGTTGCCCCATCAGCATCCGCAGGATCTTCTGATGGCCGGCCAGCCGCCACGAAATTTGCGCCGGACCGCGATCCTGCTGACTCTGGGTATCAGCCTGCACAATTTCCCTGAAGGTGTGGCAACCTTTGTGACTGCCAGCAGCGATCTGGAAATGGGCCTGGGGATAGCTTTAGCCGTGGCGATCCACAATATTCCTGAAGGACTTGCCGTTGCGGGTCCTATGTATGCTGCAACCGGCTCAAAGAAGAAAGCGATCTTCTGGGCGGGAGTTTCCGGTATGGCGGAGATCCTTGGCGGAGTGATGGCATTCTGGCTGCTCGGGCCTCTGGTTTCCCCGGTGATCATGGGCGCAATTATGGCCGCCGTGGCCGGGATTATGGTCGCGTTGTCCGTGGATGAGCTGATGCCGCTGGCGAAAGAGATCGATCCCCATAACAACCCCAGCTATGGCGTATTGTGCGGAATGGCAGTAATGGGCCTTAGCCTGACGTTGCTGCAAAGCAGTGGGTTGAGTTAAGACGAAAAAAAACCGGGCACCACTCTACCCGGTTTTCTCTTCAGGCTGCTGATTCAGCTTGCCTGGCGCGTCTCGTGGCTACGGCGATAAGCCACTAAATCCTCAATAGTCACTACCGGCATCTCATGCTGTTTAGCAAAGACAATGGCTTCAGGCGCATGTGCCATAGTTCCATCATCGTTGGTCAGTTCGCACAGTACACCAGCAGGTTTGAAACCGGCCAGAGTGACCAGATCGATAGTGGCTTCAGTATGCCCACCCCGGCTCAGTACGCCGCCTTCCCGGGCACGCAAAGGGAACACATGGCCTGGGCGGTTCAGATCGGCAGGTTTGGCATCGTCGGCGATAGCTGCGCGGATGGTGGTCACGCGGTCTTTCGCGGATACGCCGGTGGTGACACCTTCAGCGGCTTCAATGGTCACGGTAAATCCGGTGCCATAAGAGCTGGTGTTGTTTTCAACCATCATCGGCAGTTCAAGCTGACGACGGCGTTCTTCGGTCAGGCACAGGCAGACAATGCCGCTGCCGTGGCGAATGGTCAGCGCCATCTGTTCAACGGTCATGGTTTCGGCCGCGAAGATCATATCACCTTCGTTTTCACGATCTTCGTCGTCGAGAACCATCACACCGCGTCCATCACGCAATGCGGCAATAGCACGTTCCACACGCTGTTGAGGCGTGCCAAATTCAGAAAGTAACGTCTGATTCATGGTAATAAAACCTTATAAAGTGTATGGGTTACCAGAATCAGGGCGTGCTCAGGAGTGTCATGCAATGACAACAAAATAACGGCGAGGCGGGCGCAGGCCCGGCCAGATACGTTACTCTCTCCCATCCGGACTTTAACCGTCGGCCCCGGAATTACACCGGATCTGCTGACCTTCAAACCTGCTGGTCTGAAGCGCTCGCGGGCTTTCAGCTTGACGCCGATTTACCGCCGGTGGGGAATTTCGCCCCGCCCTGAGAATAAGCCTGGTTACTATAACGCCGATAAAAAGTCAGGGCAACGAACAAAATGTGCGATTAGCTGCCCATTTATCTGCTTTACTGATTTCTGGTTTATCCTTTCGGATTATCGCATTACACTTAAAGAAACTTTGCCGCTACCAGGAAGCCGCTATGATTGACCCTAAAAAAATTGAACAACTCGCCCGTCAGGTTCATGAGTCCATGCCAAAAGGGATCCGTGAGTTTGGCGACGACGTTGAAAAAATCCGTCAGACACTGCAGTCGCAGCTGACCCGTTTAGATTTGGTCAATCGCGAAGAATTTGATGTGCAGACTCAGGTGTTATTACGCACCCGTGAGAAACTGGCCGTGCTGGAGCAGCGGATTGCCGAGCTGGAAAGTCGTGGTACTGAAGTGACAGCCAAAGCAGAAGTGGCACCCAAAGAGATCATCAAAACGGAAGATATGCAGTAATCCGTTTTGCGCTATAAAAAAAGGGGCGATCGCAGATCGCCCCTTTTTTGTTCATCCTGTTCTGCAAAGGCATCAATCTTTCGATTTGATCGCTTTAATAATATTGCTGGTTGAGATGCCGTCTTCAAAATTCAGCACGCGAACTTCACCGCCACTCGCCCACACCTCTTTACTGCCAGCGATATCCTCCGGCTTGTAATCACCGCCCTTCACCAGCAAATCTGGCAGCACATCGGCAATCACACGCTGTGGAGTATCCTCTTCAAAAGGCACCACCCAGTCGACTGCTTCCAGCGCACCCAGCACAATCATCCTGTTCACCAGGGGATTGATCGGGCGGGTTTCCCCTTTCAGACGTTTGGTGGAAGCATCGCTGTTTACCGCTACGATCAGCCGGTCGCCAAGCTTACGCGCGTTTGCCAGATAGGAGACGTGACCCGCGTGCAGAATGTCGAAACAGCCGTTGGTCATCACCACTTTCTCACCGCGACGACGCGCCAGCGCGACAGCCTCTTTTAGCTGCGCTTCATCCATCACCCCAAAACCGGATTCCGGGCGGGCGCGGATAGCATTCTCCAGCTCAACAGGGGAAACGGTCGACGTCCCCAGCTTACCGACCACAACGCCGGCGGCCGCGTTAGCCAAAAAGCAGCTCTCTTCCAGGGTATTGCCAGCCGCAAGCGCGGCCGCAAGCACACCAATTACCGTATCGCCAGCGCCCGTAACATCATAAACTTCCTGCGCCTGAGTCGGCAGATGGAAAGGTTTTTTGCCCGGCTGGAGCAGGGTCATGCCATTCTCGGAACGGGTGACCAACAGGGCTGAAAGCTCAAACTTAGCCAACAGCTCCAGACCGCGTGCAACGATGTCCGCTTCGTCTTTGCACTTGCCCACAACCGCCTCGAACTCAGAGAGATTAGGCGTCAGGATGGTGGCACCCCGATAGCGTTCAAAATCGGTTCCCTTGGGATCGATCAGCACCGGCACATTCGCCTGACGGGCGATCTTAATGATGGTTTCAATGCTGGCCAGCGCACCTTTGCCATAATCGGAAAGGACCAGCGCACCCGCTTCAGGCAAGGCCCGGCGAATTCGCTCGTGCATTGGCTCAGGGTCAACCCCTTCAAAGCCCTCTTCAAAATCAAGGCGGATCAGCTGCTGATTACGCGACAGGATACGCAGTTTGGTGATGGTTGGATGAGTGGCGACGGCAACAAAATCACACTGCACTTTCACGCCGCTCAGGGTCGCATCCAGCGCACGCGCCGCATCATCAATGCCCGTTAAGCCCACCAGACGGGATTCCGCGCCCAGTGAAGCGATGTTCATGGCGACGTTAGCGGCGCCGCCAGGACGCTCTTCCACATTATCCACTTTGACAACCGGAACCGGGGCTTCAGGGGAGATGCGGCTGGTTGGGCCGTACCAGTAGCGATCCAGCATCACGTCGCCAACAACCAGAACACCCGCACGGTTAAAATCGGGCAGCGTAACTTTCATTCCAGACACTCCAGGCTGAAGTCAAAAATAGTGCGCGCGATGATAGCACAAGCAGGCTATCCCGCACGTTTGCATTCGGTAACAAAGGCCTTAATCACCAAACCAGCGTTGCCAACTGTCGTTGACGACCGCCTTCTCTTTGCTGAACAACTCGGGCGAAACCTGCCCCGGCCACTCCTGCAGTGCAAGGTGATGAAGCTCATCGCGCAGGGTGGTGTAGGCCTGCGTCAGCGCCTGCGCTTCCTCCGGACCGATCCTGCCGTCGTTCGCCATCAGCTCAAGAATACGAACGTTATCGGACCAGCGCGTTAAACCAGGCTCGCTCGCGGCATAGCGTAAGACCAGATATTGCGTAATGAATTCAATATCGGTAATCCCACCCCGATCGGCTTTGATGTCCCAGCGTCCTTTCTGCTTGCTGCCAAGGTGCGTACGCATTTTCTCGCGCATCTCCCTGACCTCCGTTTTCAGCTTGTCTGGATCGCGCTGCAGACAGAGGATATTGCGGCGAATATCATCAAAACGCCTGCTCAGGGCGGGCTCACCGAACACGATGCGGGCGCGCACCAGCGCCTGATGTTCCCAGGTCCAGGCTTCGTTGCGCTGATAATCGTCAAAGGCATCAAAAGTACTGACCAGCATGCCTGCAGCCCCTGAAGGGCGAAGGCGGGCGTCCACTTCATAAAGAATGCCGGAGGAGGTACGCGTGCTGAACAGGTGCATTACCCGCTGCGCCAGACGCAGATAGAACTGCCTGCCATCAATGCTGCGCTCACCTGAAGTTACCGCATCTGACGGACAGTCGTGGAGAAACACCAGGTCCAGATCGGAGCTGTAACCCAGTTCCCATCCCCCAAGCTTGCCGTAGCCGACAACCGCGAAGCCGCGTTCGTGCCCTTCACCGAGGTGATCGGGACGCCCGTAGCGCTGTACCATCATCTGCCAGGCCTGCTGAACAACCTGCTCAATCATCGCTTCTGCCAGCCAGGTGAGATGATCGCTGACTTTCATCACCGGCAGCGTTCCGGCGATATCGGCGGCGGCAATTCGCAGGTGCTGTGCCTGTTTGAACTGGCGCAGGGCTTCAAGCTGCTGCTCTTCATCCGCTTCAGGAATGCGCAACAGGTACTGCCGCAGTTCATCGCGATAGGCGTCGGTAGCCGTGGGCTGGTATAGCGTGGCCGGATCCAACAGCTCATCAAGCAGCAGCGGATAACGTGCCAGCTGGCTGGCGACCATTGGGGAAGCAGCGCAAAGACGGATCAGATGCTTCAGTGCCCCATGAAACTCGGTCAGCAGCTCCAGATAGGTGGTACGCGTTACGACGCCCAGAAGCAGCGGCGTCAGCCTGCTCAGGACCACGGCAGCGTCTTCCCTTGGGCAAACTTCGCTTAACAGGCGAGGCATTAACTGGTCCAGCGCCTGGCGTCCCCGTGGGCCAATGGTGCGTTTATCAACATCCTGACGAAACTCGGTGATCGCCCGAAGAAGACGCTGACGAGACTCCATTTCCAACTGGGGCACCAGCGGCGCCAGCTCGGCTTCTTCCAGATAATCCTGCCACAGCACGCTGTACTGATCGGCTTCTGTATTGCCACCGGTTTCCGGGGTGTCATCCCCGATAAGATCGTCGAAAATGGCGCGAACAGCCGCCATATGCCCTTCCAGTTGGTGAAGCAGAGCGGGCCAGCTTTCCGCTGCCATCGCCCAGGCGAGGCGGGCACGGTTAAGATCGTCATCAGGCAGAGTCTGGGTCTGTTCATCGTTAATGCTTTGCAGCAGATTCTCCAGACGACGCAGGAACAGATAAGCCCCTTCCAGCTCACCCAACTGGGCTGCGGGCAACAGGTTAAGTTCACCGATCGCTTTAAGCGTGGGCAGCAGGGAACGCAGTTGCAGAGAACGCTCGCGGCCTCCGCGAATAAGCTGGAAAACCTGGACGATAAATTCCGTTTCGCGGATCCCACCTGCGCCCAGTTTAATATTGTCTTTCAGGCCCCGCCGCCGCACCTCACGGGCAATCATACTTTTCATATTACGCAGCGACTGGATCACACTGAAATCGATGTAGCGGCGATAGATAAAAGGCCGCAGCATCTGCTGCAACTCCTGGCTCCAGCGGTCGTCAGTGCCGCCCATCAGGCGCGCTTTGACCATCGCATAGCGCTCCCAGTCGCGCCCCTGCTCCTGGTAGTAATCTTCCAGCGCGGCGAAGCTGAGCACCAGAGGGCCGCTGTCTCCGAAAGGCCGCAGGCGCATATCGACCCGGTAGACAAAGCCTTCTGCCGTGGGTTGATCCAGCACTTTAATCAGCCGCTGACCAAGACGGGTAAAGAACTGAGCATTGTCCAGCTCGCGCCGTCCGCCGGTGGTGGCACCGTTTTCCGGCCAGGTAAAAATCAGATCGATATCAGAAGAGAAATTGAGTTCTCCGCCTCCCAGCTTGCCCATCCCCAGAATCAGCAGCGGCTGCGGCTCACCCGCCGCATTGACCGGCGTGCCAAATTCACGACAGCACGCCTGCCATAGCCAGTCACGGGCCGCTACGATCAGCGTCTCAGCGAGCATGCTGAGCTGTTGCAGGGAGTCTTCAGTGCTGCTGACGGCCAGCGTCTGCATCCAGCCTATTCGGGTCAGCATATGACGCCGGAACAGGCGCAGCTCGCGCATCAGGGCATTTTCATCCGCCACGCCAGCCAGTTTTTCCGCCAGCCACGCCGGATAGGCATGCCACTCATCCGGCTCAGGGGCGTTCAGTTGCAGGGCCTGCCACCATTCGGGATGGCGGGTCAGGTTTTCATGAATGAAATCGCTGAATGCCAGTACGCCCTGCTGTTCAGCATTAAGCTCTCCCAGCGCCGGGCTGAGTTGTTGAGCCTGTTCAGCCAGCAAGGAAGGCAGGGCCTGAGAAGGTGATGGCAACATAAAAACTCCCTGTTGAACGCGATACTCTGTTTTTTACGGCTGGCTGCGTAGCTTATGTCCGGGCTCAGACGCTGCCATTTTTCCAGAAGGTCGGCTGCTTCAGCGCCTGACGGCTGTGACCTTCAAGCCAGATTTCCTGATTGGTTTCTATAGCCTGAGCAAGTTGCTGCCAGTTTTGTAACCAGGCATCCACCGCAACGCGATCGTAAGCGCCAGCCAGCAGACGTGCGGCGAGCAGCTGACGGTACAGGCGCGGCAGTTTGTCCTGATAGTCATTCATCTGGCGCACTTCGCCAAAAGTCTCTTTGAGATCGGCTGAAATTCTGCCCAGCATAATGTCGCAGAAACGTTTAAAAGATCCCTGCAATTTGGCGTCGGCTTTGGCATTGATAAATCCGCGCCAGCGCTGAGTAACAATCCAGTTGGTGAGTGCTAACTGGGTATGCAGGGAGAGCGGGCTGAAACACAATGATTCTGCCTGCAGATTGCCTTCCAGCATCGCTTCTTCCAGAGCGATAAGCGACTGGCGAAGTTCAGTGCTGGCCTTGCGAGGCACCAGCCCGCTAAACAGAGAGAAGGTTTGACGCAGGGCTTCCAGAGCCTGATGCACTTCATGCTGTGCGCTGCTGTTACCCCGCAGCCACAGCTCTTCATGATACTGCCACTGGCTGAGGGCCAGAGTGAAGGCGGCCAGCATGCCCTCTTCCACCGTGGCTTTGGGTTTCACCTGAAGCAGGGTAACCGGACGCAGTTCGCGGGCCGGATTGCCTTTTGCCAGCACATATCCGCGCGCCGCTTTACTCAGGCTACCAAGGCGCAGGCCACCCAGGCTGGTCAGCTCACTGGCAAAGGCCAGCAGGTCGTCACGCTCACCGCTTTTCAACTCCAGCTCGATTTCACTCAGAGGTTCACTCAACTCACCGGCACTGACTTCGCCCGTATCAAAAGCAATTTCGATCTCGCTGTTAAGGTAAGTGACCACCCACTTTTCGCGATTAAAGTGCGTGCTGAACAGCGGTTTTAACTGCTGTTGCAACGCCGCCAGGTCGCAGCCTGCCGGCCAGATTTCTGCCGGTAGCTGTTCAATAGCCAGTTCGGGTTTATCCAGCGCCACATTGTATTCCGGGCGCTGATGCAGGCCGCCCAGGGTCTGCCCTGCTGCCTTCAGCGTCATCTCATAGCTGTCACCAAAGCCGCGGATGCGCAGACCCATGTCCCAGCGCCGGAGCTGACTGTCAGCCGTTTCGTAGTAGATGTTCGTCAATTTTGACGGCGCACTGTGCTGATGCGGCCAGTTAGCCATCAGCAAAGGCAGTTTTTCAGCGGCTTCCGGCGTGGCAATGAACTTTACTTCGATTTCTATGGTCATATTTTCTTAATCAGGATTAGCGGTTCAGTACAGGGATTATGGCCCAGTCAGGCCCCCTTATTTTTCGTCATTTTATGCGTAATGCAGTAACATCGCAGCGAAATATCAGGAGGTCGCCGGCCAGATATGAGCAGAAGAGTAATGCAGAATCGCCGTGACTGTCTCTGCTTTCTTCTGCTTTCATAACGCGTTTCGCACCGGCCCGAGACCAGGAAAGTTCTCATTCAGCTTTGTGCGAGCCATCTCCAGACTGTTCCATTACTTTTTTCCAGGATTCACCTTAAAAAGACATCGAATGAAAAAAACTCATCTTATTGGCCTTACTTTACTGACTTTTAGCGTAGCAGCATCCGTTCATGCCGAAGAGAAACGCTATATTTCCGACGAGCTTTCGACCTGGGTTCGCAGTGGCCCAAGTGATGATTACCGCCTTGTTGGAACCCTGAACGCCGGGGAAGAGGTAGAACTGCTGCAGACCAATGACAGCACGCATTACGCGCAGATCCGCGACGCCACTGGCCGCACTAACTGGATCCCGCTTGCTCAGCTCAGCCAGCAGCCAAGCCTGCGTACTCGTGTACCGCAACTGGAGCAGCAGGTCAAAGACCTGACCGACAAGCTGGCTAACATTGATGGTAGCTGGAATCAGCGCACTGCGGAAATGCAGAAAAAGGTCGCAGGCAGCGACGGCGCGATCAACGGCCTGAAACAGGAAAACCAGAAGCTGAAGAATGAACTGGTGGTTGCGCAGAAAAAAGTGAATGCCGCCAACGTTCAGCTTGATGACAAGCAGCGCACCATCATTATGCAGTGGTTTATGTATGGCGGCGGCGTCGCCGGTGTCGGCCTGCTGCTGGGTCTGCTGTTACCTCATATGATCCCAAGCCGTAAAAAGAAAGATCGCTGGATGAACTGATTGTCTCCTGCCGTCCGTTCAGGGCATCCATTGATGCCCTCTTCCGCCTGCCTGTCAAACTGCTTCCGCCTGGGTATGACAGGATCTACACTTTAAGTATGATGTCTTAAACGTTTAACTCTGGAGCGTGGTAGTGAAGACTTACCTTGTCGGTGGCGCGGTACGCGATGCACTGTTAAATCTGCCGGTCAAAGACAAAGATTGGGTAGTAGTAGGCGCCTCACCTCCGGCAATGCTGGAACTGGGGTATGAGCAGGTAGGCCGTGATTTCCCGGTTTTTCTTCATCCTGAGACGCATGAAGAGTATGCGCTGGCGCGAACCGAGAGAAAAAGTGGGCGTGGCTATACAGGCTTTGTCTGTTATTCCGCCCCGGACGTAACGCTTGAGCAGGACCTGCAGCGTCGCGACCTGACCATCAATGCCATTGCCCAGGACGAGACAGGCCATTTTTACGATCCCTACGGGGGACGCGCCGACATCGAACAACGTCAGTTGCGCCATGTGTCAGAAGCGTTCAACGAAGATCCCCTTCGTGTCCTGCGTGTTGCCCGCTTTGCGGCGCGATTCGCCCATCTGAACTTTGTGGTGGCCGACGAAACCCAGGCGCTGATGCGCTGGATGGTTGAGAGCGGAGAGTTAAATACGCTGACGCCAGAGCGGGTCTGGAAAGAAACGGAAAAAGCGCTGGAAACCCCTAATCCCCAGGTTTATTTCCAGGTGCTGAAAGATTGTGGTGCGCTGGCCGTGCTGTTCCCGGAGCTGGATAACCTTTATGGCGTACCGGCACCGGCAAAGTGGCATCCTGAGATCGACACCGGCATCCATGCGCTGATGACGCTGGCCATTGCCGCTCAGCTCAGTCCTGAGGTGGATATCCGTTTTGCCACCCTGTTCCATGATGTTGGTAAAGCCCTTACGCCCCCCGAAAAATGGCCCAGTCACCACGGCCACGGCCCGGCAGGTGTCCCACTGGTTGAAAACCTCTGTCAGCGCCTTCGCGTACCCAATGCCATACGCGATCTGGCTCTGCTGGTTACCGAATTTCACGATCTGGTCCATACCGTTGAGCGTCAAAGTCCTGAAACGCTGATTGCCCTGTTTGATCGTATCGATGCCTGGCGTAAGCCGCATCGTGTAGAGCAGATAGCGCTGACCAGCGAAGCCGATGCCCGTGGACGGACAGGTTTTGAAAACAATGCTTACCCGCAGGGAGATTTCCTGCGTCAGGCTTTTGCCATTGCCCTTGGCATCCCGACAAAAGACGTGGTGGCGGCAGGTTTCAAAGGCGGAGAAGTCAGAGAAGAGTTAACCAGAAGAAGGATTACGGCACTGGCTCAGTGGAAGGCATCTCAGGGTTAATACTGGTCCGGAGCCGGCCAGAAAAGCCGACTCCGGGACAGGGCGGTTAGACGAAGATCATATAAACCGCTGCGGCTACGATAAAGCGATAGATAGCAAACGGCACGAACGAGATGCGCTGAATCAGCTTCAGGAACACCTTGATGGCAATCATCGCGACGATAAAGGCCACGATAAAGCCCGTTGCAAACATCGGGAAATCAGCCACGGTCAGGAAGCCATAACTCTTATAGAGATCCAGCACCGTTGCGCCCATCATCATCGGCACCGCCAGGATGAAGGAGAATTCAGAGGCCGCGTAACGGCTCACGCCCATCAACATACCGCCGGAGATAGTGGCTCCTGAGCGGGAGAAGCCCGGCCAGAGCGCCAGACACTGGAAACACCCGATAATGAAAGCCTGGCGATAGGTTATATCATCAAGGCCCACTGCTTTTGGCTGTTTAGGTTTCAGATATTCTGCCGCCAGCAACAGTACACCGCCCACAACCAGCGCATACATCACGTTGATCGGATTAAATAATTGTTTGATTTGATCGTGGAGAACCAGACCAATAACCACCGCCGGCACCATGCCCAGCAGGATATGAATCAGCGACAGATGACCCGTCCCTGTGCCTTCGTGAGGTTCCTGACCGAAATGAATGCCGATCAAACCGAACAGCCGGCGCCAGAACATCACCACAACCGCTAAAATTGAACCCAGTTGGATTACCACTTCAAAGGTTTCTGCTTTTTCGCCTTCAAAACCCAACAGATGACCGACAATGATCATATGGCCGGTGGATGAAACAGGTAAAAACTCCGTTAACCCTTCAACAATGCCAAGTATTGCTGCCACCCATAGCTGATGAATATCTGCCATCAAATCTACCCCTATCCGTATAAAAATCAGTAAAAAGGCGGTCGCTTCACGCTTCCGCCAAATTGTGCCAGCACAATGTGAGGCCAACCTTAAGACAGAGCATAATGTGGTTTGGTTTCATCGTGATGGCAATCACATTGAACTTATTTCGGATTAGTCCCGCGCTCAATGATTACGCCAACCTGTGCCGCCTGCGCCACAGCGCCGGGCTTACTGAGTTTTATCCGCACCCAGGGAGAGTTGAAACGCGTCAGCAGCAGAGCCGCAACTTCTTCAGCTACGCGCTCAACCAGGGCGAATTTTCCGCCTGCAACATGATTAATGATGGTCTCAGAGACATCGGCATAGCTCAGACAGTCATTAACGTCATCGCTGGCTGCGGCCTGGCGATTATCCCAGGCCATTTCGACATCGAACACCAGCTTCTGTTGAATGGTTTGTTCCCAGTCATAAACACCAATGGTGGTGATGACCGACAGTTGTTCGATAAATACAATATCCATGATGGCTGTCTCTGTTTTTGTGGTTGCCGGATATCACTTCCGGCGGATTATGCGTATTATCCACGGATGACGAGAACAAAACGACCCCTACAAGATGGAACGGTGTTATGAGTGTATTCGCGCTTGGTATGATTCTTTTCGCGTATCTGTGCGGCTCCATTTCCAGCGCGATCCTGGTTTGCCGACTGTTCAGATTACCCGATCCCCGCCTTAACGGTTCTGGCAACCCTGGTGCGACCAATGTGCTGCGTATTGGCGGAAAAGTCCCTGCGGTGTTGGTGCTGGTCTTTGATGTGCTCAAAGGCATGCTGCCGGTCTGGCTTGCTTATCACTATGGCGTCTCGCCACTCTGGCTTGGTCTGGTCGCTATCGCCGCCTGCCTCGGTCATATCTATCCGGTATTTTTTCATTTCAAAGGTGGCAAAGGCGTGGCCACGGCTTTTGGTGCCATTGCGCCCATCGGCTGGGACCTGACCGGCCTGATGACCGGCACCTGGCTGCTGACCGTACTGCTGAGTGGTTACTCCTCGCTGGGCGCGATTGTCAGCGCGCTGATCGCCCCCTTCTACGTCTGGTGGTTTAAACCCCAGCTCACTTTTCCGGTAGCGATGCTTTCATGCCTGGTTTTACTGCGTCATCACGACAACATTCAGCGTCTGTGGCGGGGCCAGGAAACAAAAATCTGGAAGAAGAAAAAGAAGAAAGACGAGCGGCCAGTGGAATAGATGAACGGCCAGTCACCGAGCGTGGATTGAGGCTGCTGCCTGATATAACCAAAAACGCCTGATGAGTTTCATCAGGCGTTTTTGTATTCAGCGCTAAGGCTAAGCAATGGCTGGCAGCTCAGCCAGCGGCCAGCGAGGCCGCACGGTCACGCTCAGCTCAGCACGGGTTCCGCCTTTCAGGCGAACCAGCCCGGCATAGGCGATCATCGCGCCATTGTCGGTGCAGAATTCCGGGCGGGCATAGAAAACTTCACCGCCCCGCGCTTTCATCACATCGGCCATTTTGCTGCGCAGCGTCCGGTTGGCACTCACGCCACCGGCGATTACCAGCCGCTTAAAGCCGGTCTGCTCCAGCGCCCGTTTGCATTTGATCGCCAGCGTATCCACTACAGCATCTTCAAACGCCCGGGCGATGTCCGCACGCGTCTGATCGTCATTGCTGTTTTCACGAATGGTGTTGGCCGCGAAAGTTTTCAGGCCGGAGAAGCTGAAATCCAGCCCCGGACGATCGGTCATCGGACGGGGAAAGACAAACCGCCGTTCCTTTCCCTGCTCCGCCATTTTTGACAGCATCGGACCGCCGGGATAATCCAGACCCAGCAGCTTGGCCGTTTTATCAAAAGCTTCACCAGCCGCATCATCAACGGACTCACCCAGCAGCGTGTATTCACCAATACCGGTAACGCTGATCAGCTGAGTGTGGCCGCCGGAAACCAGCAGGGCGACAAAAGGAAACGCCGGAGGATTCTCTTCCAGCATCGGAGCGAGAAGATGGCCTTCCATATGGTGCACAGGGATCGCAGGCACGTCCCAGGCAAAGGCCAGAGAGCGGCCAATGGTCGCGCCTACCAGCAAAGCCCCTACCAGCCCCGGCCCCGCCGTATAGGCCACGGCATCAATATCCTGCGCCTGAAGCCCGGCTTCTTTCAATGCCGCCTGAATCAGCGGCACGGTTTTGCGCACGTGATCGCGCGAGGCCAGTTCCGGGACCACTCCACCGTAATCGGCGTGCAGTTTGACCTGGCTGTAAAGTTGATTGGCAAGTAAACCGGCCGCATCATCATAAATAGCGATACCAGTTTCATCGCAGGACGTTTCAATTCCGAGCACACGCATGACTTTTTCACCTCATTCTTGCGGCGCGCAGTGTAACATGAAGGCCAGACTCACCGCGGCAATTTTGCGGTTAAAAATGTGACTTCCTGATATCCTTGAGGAAAATATTTTCGCCGCGCCCTGCTCATTGGTGTATACTCCTTCGCCTGAAAAAAACCGGCAGTGGCACAGGCGCATCTGTTGGTGACATTATGCTATGGTGCTTTACAACGTAGCCTGTGTTGGAGTAAAATTCCGCACCATTTTGAAACAAGCTGGCACTGACGTCAGCAACAAAACCGAATTTATCGAGGTGAGAGTTACATGCCGGTAATTAAAGTACGTGAAAACGAGCCATTTGACGTAGCACTGCGTCGCTTCAAGCGTTCTTGCGAGAAAGCAGGCGTTCTGGCTGAAGTTCGTCGTCGTGAGTTCTATGAAAAACCGACTACCGAACGTAAGCGCGCTAAAGCGTCTGCAGTAAAACGCCACGCGAAGAAACTGGCTCGCGAAAACGCACGCCGCACTCGTCTGTACTAATCTTTGAGGGTTCGCCCTCTCGCTTCACAGACTAGTAAGTAGTTAAGAAGGCCGTGCTTTCCGAAAGGAATGCGCGGCTTGTTCTCGTTTATGGGCTGATAAACCGGGGCTTATGGCTGGACGAATTCCACGTGTATTTATTAATGACTTGCTGGCACGCACGGACATCGTGGATCTTATCGATGCCCGCGTAAAGCTGAAAAAGCAGGGCAAGAACTATCACGCGTGCTGTCCTTTTCATAATGAAAAAACCCCCTCTTTTACCGTAAACGGTGAAAAACAGTTTTACCACTGCTTCGGCTGTGGCGCCCACGGCAACGCCATCGACTTCCTGATGAACTACGATCGTCTGGAGTTTGTGGAAAGCATTGAAGAGCTGGCAACGGTCTACGGACTTGAAGTTCCGTATGAAAGCGGTACCGGCCCTACTCAGCTTGAGCGTCATCAGCGTCAGAGCCTCTATCAGTTAATGGGCGGCCTGAGTGAGTTTTATCAGCAGTCGCTGTCTCAAAGTCAGGCTTCAGGCGCGCGTGAGTATCTTGCCAACCGCGGTCTGAGTGACGATGTCATCAAGCATTTCTCCATCGGCTTTGCTCCCGCCGGCTGGGATAACGCCCTGAAGCGATTTGGTCGCAATCAGGACGATCGCCAGTCGTTGATTGACGCGGGAATGTTGGTCACTAACGACCAGGGCCGCAGTTACGATCGCTTTCGCGAACGGGTGATGTTCCCGATCCACGACAAGCGCGGGCGGGTAATAGGATTTGGTGGGCGCGTGTTAGGCGATGCCGTACCCAAATATCTGAACTCCCCCGAGACCGATATTTTCCATAAAGGCCGCCAGTTATATGGCCTGTATGAAGCGCAAAAGAATCATCCCGAACCGGCGAAGCTGCTGGTAGTTGAAGGCTATATGGATGTGGTGGCGCTGGCGCAGTTTGGTGTTGATTATGCCGTCGCGTCACTGGGCACTTCCACCACGCCAGAGCATATTCAACTTCTTTTCCGCACGACCGATACTGTTATTTGTTGTTATGACGGTGACAGAGCGGGCCGGGAAGCAGCCTGGCGTGCGCTGGAGACCGCATTACCTTACATGAATGACGGTCGTCAGCTACGCTTTATGTTTCTGCCCGACGGTGAAGACCCGGATACGCTGGTGCGTAAAGAGGGCAAAGAGGCGTTTGAAGCCCGGATGGAGCAGGCAATGCCGCTCTCCGCGTTCCTGTTTGACTCTTTGCTGCCGCAGGTTGATTTACGTTCACCGGATGGCCGTGCGCAGCTCAGTACGCTTGCGCTGCCGCTGATCAGTCAGGTGCCGGGCGAGACGCTGCGCATCTATCTGCGTCAGACGCTGGGCAATAAGCTGGGCATTCTGGATGACAGTCAGTTAGAAAAGTTGATGCCAAAGCAGGGTGAGAATGCGAAACCTCCCCAGCAGCCTCAGCTCAAACGCACAACCATGCGTATACTTATTGGGTTGCTGATTCAAAACCCAGGGCTGGCGGCAATGGTCCCCCCCTTGACGGGTTAGAAGCTTCGGAGCTGGCAGGATTTCACCTGTTTGTGGAGTTAGTGAGCACTTGCGTCGCTCATCCTGGCCTGACCACCGGACAGCTACTAGAGTTATACCGTGGAACAAAATTTAGTCAGAGCCTTGAAACTCTGGCCACATGGAACCACATGATCGTAGAAGATGAAGTGGAAACCATGTTTAAAGATTCTCTGGCCAGCATGTATGACGCGGCGCTGGAACGCCGGCTTGAAGAGCTGATTGCGCGTGACCGCACGCATGGCCTGAACTCGGAAGAACGCCGCGAGTTCTGGACGCTGAGCCAGGCGTTAGCAAAGAAATAAAATACGGTTGATAAAATCATCCGTCATCAGAATACCCGCGGCTTAAGTGCCGAATATCCGCCAGGTCGAGCCTGGCAGCCGCCTCGATGGGCAGCGGCAAAAATCCAACGCCCTCACTGTTATTGTTGGCAGCATAGCCGACCGACACCAATCTAATTAACAGAAGTGTGGATACCGTCTTATGGAGCAAAACCCGCAGTCACAGCTTAAGCTTCTTGTCACCCGTGGTAAAGAGCAAGGCTATCTGACCTATGCCGAGGTCAATGACCATCTGCCGGAAGATATCGTCGACTCCGATCAGATCGAAGACATCATTCAGATGATCAACGACATGGGCATTCAGGTTGTGGAAGAAGCACCTGATGCCGACGATCTGATCCTGAATGAAAACAGCAGCGATACTGACGAAGATGCTGCTGAAGCGGCTGCTCAGGTGCTATCCAGCGTTGAATCTGAAATCGGACGCACAACTGACCCGGTGCGCATGTACATGCGTGAAATGGGTACCGTTGAACTTCTGACGCGTGAAGGCGAAATCGACATCGCCAAACGCATCGAAGACGGTATCAATCAGGTACAGTGTTCTGTCGCTGAATACCCTGAAGCCATCACCTATTTGCTGGAACAGTACGATCGTGTGGAAGCGGGTGAAGCGCGCCTCTCTGATATGATCACCGGCTTTGTCGATCCGAATGCTGAAGCAGAAATCGCCCCTACCGCCACTCACGTTGGATCTGAGCTTTCTGAAGAAGAACGCAATGACGAAGAAGACGAAGACGATGATGACGACGACAGCGAAGATGACAACAGCATCGATCCTGAACTGGCTCGCGAGAAATTTAACGATTTACGCGTTCAGTATGAAAAAGCGCGTACCGTTATTAAAGCGAAAGGCCGCAGCCATGCTGATGCCGTAGCGGAAATCCAGGCCCTTTCAGACGTATTCAAGCAGTTCCGCCTGGTGCCGAAGCAGTTCGACTTCCTGGTAAACAGCATGCGTACCATGATGGATCGCGTCCGTACCCAGGAACGCCTCATCATGAAGTTCTGCGTTGAAATCTGCAAAATGCCGAAGAAGAACTTCATCACTCTGTTCACCGGCAATGAAACCAGCGAAACCTGGTTCAAAGCAGCGCTGGCGATGAACAAACCCTGGTCTGAAAAGCTGAAAGACGTCTCTGAAGACGTTCAGCGCGGCCTGATGAAGTTAGGGCAGATTGAAGAAGAGACCGGCCTGACCATCGAGCAGGTTAAGGACATCAACCGTCGCATGTCTATCGGTGAAGCGAAAGCGCGCCGTGCGAAGAAAGAGATGGTTGAGGCTAACCTTCGTCTGGTTATCTCCATTGCTAAAAAGTACACCAACCGTGGCCTGCAGTTCCTGGATCTGATTCAGGAAGGTAACATTGGTCTGATGAAAGCCGTTGATAAGTTTGAATATCGCCGGGGTTATAAGTTCTCAACTTATGCAACCTGGTGGATCCGTCAGGCTATCACCCGCTCCATCGCTGACCAGGCGCGCACCATCCGTATTCCGGTGCATATGATTGAGACCATTAACAAGCTCAACCGTATCTCACGCCAGATGCTGCAGGAAATGGGCCGCGAGCCGACCCCGGAAGAGCTGGCTGAACGCATGCTGATGCCGGAAGATAAAATCCGTAAGGTGCTGAAAATTGCCAAAGAGCCAATCTCCATGGAGACGCCTATTGGTGATGATGAAGATTCGCATCTGGGTGATTTTATCGAAGACACCACGCTTGAGCTGCCGCTGGACTCTGCCACTTCCGAGAGCCTGCGCTCTGCCACGCACGACGTGCTGGCAGGCCTGACCGCCCGTGAAGCCAAAGTCCTGCGTATGCGTTTCGGTATCGATATGAACACCGACCACACGCTGGAAGAAGTGGGCAAGCAGTTTGACGTTACCCGTGAGCGTATTCGTCAGATTGAAGCCAAAGCGCTGCGTAAGCTGCGCCATCCAAGCCGCTCTGAAGTGCTGCGCAGCTTCCTGGACGATTAATCCGTTCTGGTCAATCTGCAAAAAAGCCCCTGTTGAAAAACAGGGGCTTTTTTTCAGCAATTGACCTGCCCCCGATCGGCCATCAACTGACTTACTCAGCCACTCAGCGCAAAATAGCTCAGCACTTCACATCCCCGCCCTGCCGAAGGCGTGGCGGTCACGGTCAGGCTGGCAATATCGATAACGCTAAGCGTGCCGTCATCCTCGTTGGCGATCAGCAGCGTGCTGTTGTCAGGACTGAAACAGCCATCCATAGGCTTATTGCCCACCCTGACCTGCCCCAGCGGATTCAGCTCGCCATCAAACAGGCTGATCACCGGTTCCTGGTCACCAATCACCACCAGCAGGGAGCCGTCCTCACTGAACCGGGTAATTTGCGAAGCCTTTTGATGGCCCTCAAGAGGGAGAGTATCAATGAGCTGATGGCTTTCCGTATCCAGCACGTACAGGCGTGGCTGGTCGCCATCCGTAGCCACCAGACAGGGGGAAGTGGGTGATGCCGCAATCCCATTGATCGGGCCCGGCATAGCGATGGTGTCGATAACCTCGCCCTTCCCCTCTGCCAGCGCCACTACCGTAATGGAGGCATCTTCTTCATTGTCGGTAAACAGCTTACGGCCAGAAGGCAGGACCGTCAGACGATGGGTGTTATGTGAAGGCACGGCAATTTTGGAGACGATCCTGTCGGTGTCGGGATCGATAACCAGGATCATCGCACTGTTTTCACAGCACTGATAAACATAGCCATCGCTTCCCAGTCGGGAGGTATGGGGTGACTCAAAAGGCCTGAGATCGATAAAACCGCTGATCTGCCGGCTGCGCAGATCGATGACCGCAATTTTATGGCCCGGATGCGGATTATCACCGTGAATGCCATCCCCAAAGATTGGCACATAGGCTTTATGCTGATCCGGCAGGATCAGCAACTCATGCGGACGCGGCGGAAAAGCATTAAGCTCCCGTTCAACAGCAAACGTCTCCGGATTAAGAAACAGCACCCTGCTGCCCTGCTTATCAACCGCGATCAAACCATAGTGAGCGTGCGACATCACAAATTCCTTCTTTAAAATGAACATTTCATTTAAAGGTAGTGCATGACGTCAGCACAAGTGGGCCGCAGCTTCACTAATAACTAATTTTCAAAAAATATTATGAAATTCAAATGCTAATGTGCAAGGCCTGTCACGCTGACTGAAATGCTTCCCTGAGCCAGTGTATAAAGCCACTTACCGCACGGGGAACCTGAGCAGACCAGGGGCGCACCACATAGAGTGTTTCTGCAAAGGCCCCCACGGTTTGCCATTCCGGCAGAATTTCAACCAGGCGTCCTTCACTCAGTGCCGTGCGTGCGCTGAAATCTGGCAGCAGAGCAATCCCTAACCCTTCCAGAGCGGCATCCCTGATCGATTCACTGTTATTGGTAGCAAAAGGACCGGTGACGTTGACCGTGACCGACTGCCGATCAGGCTGACGGGAGGCAAACGTCCAGCGGGGAGTTTCTGTCCCACGGGGGTAATAGAGGCACTGGTGTTCGCTCAGGCAGGCAGGCGTTTTTGGAAAACCCTGCCGCGCCAGATAGGCGGGAGAAGCTACAACCTGCGCTCTGGTCGCGCAAAGAGGCAGCGCTACATGGGTTTCTGGCAGCGTATCACTGTGGCGGATGGCGAGATCGAACCCCTCGCTGGCAAGGGAAACCAGCCTGTCAGACACCTCCAGCTGCACGCGAACCTGAGGATGCTCCTGTAAAAAAGCGGTGATATGAGGAACCAGCTGTTGCCGGGCAAAAGCCACGGGCGCTGTCACCCTGACCAGGCCGCGTAACGGCCCTGCGGAGTCCCGCACGCTGAAAAAACTCTGTTCGATTTGGGCAAAAGGCTGGCGTAACTCTTCCACCAGCTTCTCGCCTGCGCTGGTAAGACGCACGCTGCGGGTGGTTCTGGTCACCAGTGGCACGCCGGCCAGATGCTCAAGCTCTTTAATCTTCTGACTCATCGCCGCTTTACTGACTTCCAGGCGATCGGCAGCACGGGTAAAACTCCCCTGCTCTGCCAGCACGGTCAGCCAGTGGAGGTGGATCCACAGCGCATCAGTTTTCACATCTTTCATATTGATTGTTCAGTAGAGTAAATAATCAATTCAAGTATAGCGCTTTTTCCCTGCCCTTTTACCTCCTAAAGTAAGCTTCAGAACGTCGACGGCCACAACGACGGTTAGCCAGCTAATTCAACTTATTCAGGGATTAAATTATGCCATTACTGCAATTTGATGTTATTCAGGGTCGTTCAGAGTCTGAGACAAAAACGTTGTTAGATGCCGCTCACCGCGCGGTTCTGGCAGCGTTTAAGGTGCCTGAACGCGATCGTTACCAGATTGTTCACGAAAACAAAAGATATCAGATGGTTTTTGAGGATACTGGCCTGGGACTGACCCGCACGGACAATCTGGTGATGGTCAGGGTGTTTACCAGCCCACGCAGCGACGAACAGAAGCAGTTCTTTATGGCTGAGCTTTGCCGGGAATTTAAAGAGAGCTGCGGAATTTTGGCAAGCGATGTGATGATCAGCTTTATCAGTAACGGTAAAGGTGACTGGAGCTTTGGCAACGGCGTTGCGCAATACATGACTGGCGATTTGTAAAACGTCCTGGCCGCCAGTGATTCAGTCACAGGGCGCAGAGGATTTTCATCGCTCCTGCGCCCTCCTGAGTGGAAGCTGGCTGCCCGATCTGAAAACAAGCCCGAACAGCGCGCCCTTATCTCCGTGACAGAGGAATTTCCTCCGTGCGGAGAATAAAGCCGCCCCCTTTACAGAAATTTCCCGCGGGCCTCCACAGGATAAATTTCTGCCTCTCCCTCTTCCTTTCGCATCACAAATTGATTGAAGCAGGCCATCACGGCACAGGAGTGGTTGGGATAGATCCGCATCAAACTGCCGAGTTCCGGCCTATTTCCATTATGTGGAATAAAGCCGTGCTCCTCGGAGAGTTTTTCCACGCGATACTGTTGATGGTTCAGGGCGTTGATAGCCAGACCAAAATCAGCGGCTGAGGTGCCATGCGGCCCTTTGTCAGAACTCAGCGCTTTGGAACCGGCATCAACAATCGCATAGCGATCGTTCACTGCCACCACCCGCGCCACTATTGTCAGCGCCAGATCGTCCAGCGTACAAAGCCCCAGCCGCACCCCGGTCAAATCAAGCAGGGAGTAGTTGCCTGGCCGAATTTCGTCATACCCTGCCGGTAAGGGCGCTCCCATGATGGACGGCGTTGATCCCACAGAAAGCAGGCAAGGGCTGAATCCAGCCTGTTGCAGACGCTGGCGCAAAGTCTGCATAGCGCGGGCTTCCGCCTGCACAATCTTCGCCATCTGCTCCGGGTCCTGCGCGCCGTAGGCATGGCCCGCATGTGAAAGCAGCCCGGCAAATTGCAGCCCGGCGGCGCTGATGGCCTCAGCCAGAACCCGTGCCTCATCGCCTTCAGGATTGACGCCAACGCGCCCCAGCCCCACATCCACTTTGATCCAGACGGATAAATTCAGTGATTCAACTGCGGCTTTGGCCTGGGCTATTGCCTCAACCCCCTCGATTGCGGCAACAATCACCCCCAGTTTTGTTGCTGTGCGGGAAGCCGCCGCGAAAAGTTCACTGACCGTGTCGGCCCGGACAACCGGATAAGCCAGCAGAACATCACGCACGCCGCCATCAATGAACACCACGCCTTCGCTGGGTTTAGAAACGGTGATCCCCGTCGCGCCCAGTTCAATCTGTCGGCGGGCAATTGTCAGGCTTTTGTGGGTTTTCACATGGGGACGAAGCTGCACGCCACCTGCCAGTGCATGCTGCTGCATCTGCTGTAAATTCCGCTCCAGCCGCCGGGCATCCAGCTCAAGCCAGGGCGTCAGCCGATCGTCATAAACCGGGCGTTCACCTTCCCCTTCAGCCTTTAATGAATTCATATTTCCTCCCTCTGGTGGTAAACAGTCTCCTGACTTTCTACCACAGGGCGGTTTTTCAAAGAAGGGATTGTCGGCAGAATAAAAAACGCCCCGGCATAAGCCAGGGCGTTGCGGTTTTTGCGGGAAGGTTGAAGGGCTGTCAGCCCTTCAGCATCCGGCAGAAAATCAGAAGTCGTAGCGCAGACGAACCAGGTTCATATCGCCCAGGTTATCGGTGCTGGAGGTAAAGACGTGTTCGTAATCAACACGGAAGCCGTAATCCAGCTGGAAAGTCACGCCCACACCGTTATCAATGCGCTGATAATTGCGGCCGTTAACGTATTCCAGACGGTCACCCATAAAGTATGGCATCACGGTTTTCAGCGCGTACTGGCCCACTGGAATGGTATAACCCGCCAGGTACTCAACGCCCCAGGCATCGCCCGCGAAGTAGTTATCCACATCGACTTGTTTGGTAGTCAGGAAGTTCTGGTAAT
This sequence comes from Erwinia sp. E_sp_B01_1, assembly GCF_036865545.1. Taxonomy (NCBI): domain Bacteria; kingdom Pseudomonadati; phylum Pseudomonadota; class Gammaproteobacteria; order Enterobacterales; family Erwiniaceae; genus Erwinia; species Erwinia sp. E_sp_B01_1. The sequence continues at coordinate 4,140,204 of NZ_CP142208.1, forward strand.
AGCCGCCGCCGAAGCTGAAGGTCCAGTTATCCGGTTTCCAGCTGAGAGAGGTCCCGTAGATATTCTGATCGTAGGTTTTAGACTCTGTCGTACCAGGGTTACGCATATCAGCACGGGTATAGTTCCATGCGGCACCCCAGGTCAGATCTTTGGTCAGATGATAATCCACACCCAGCGAACCGCCGCCTTTGCGCTTATAACGCAGGCCATTTCCCGGCAGGTATTCATTATCGCTGAACAGGTATGAGGCGTAAACATCCGCATCACCGAAGGTGTTTTTGTACTTCAGCATTTTGCGTGAACGGTATGAACCGTCGTAGTCGCCGTTAATGCCGTTGCCCGGTGCCTGGGCAAGCATGTCGTAATCCCAGATATCCGTTTTCGCACCGACTACATCATAATAAACGCTGTTTTGCTGACCGAAAGTCAGTTTACCCCAGGTTTTGCTCTGGAAACCTGTGTACATCATGCGACGGCTGGTGTCGTTAGCGCCGTCAGCGTAATGATGATCCCAGTCGAACACTGCCGGGATATTAACGCCCAGCTCGTAGTAACCCACCCAGCTGATATCGTCGAACAGGTAGTAATCAGCCAGGAAACGGAAACGGGTACCGCCATCAAAGCCGTTACGTTTGTAAGAACCGTTATCGCCGCCGCCGGTCATGTTATTGAACTGCGGACGGATACTGCCACCCACGGTGAAGTTCAGGCGGCTTAACGGGTCGCCCGCCTGCGGGTCCTGTTTCAGGACGGTAATCTCTGCGTTCGCGGCAAAAGACGCACTGCCCACCAGCAGCCCCAGACCAATGGCCTGAGATAAAAAGCGCATTTTTGTTAACATTTTGTATTCCTGTGAATAATTGTTCTACTTTTTAAGGCGGAGATAGTAGCGTGATATCCGTTACAAACAATCTGCTTTCCTGACCATTTTGTGCGGTTTTTCGGGGGTAAAACTTAACAAAATATGTATTCTGACTTACTTTCTCACGATTATAGCCATTTTGTGCTCTGTTTGAGTTAAGTCAGGCGCCAGCAGTGGTTTTCTTGATTTCCCTCAACACGTTTTATCGCTCTGCGATCAAAGCCGTTCTGGTTAACAGTTTTGCAACATCACCCTGGTGTTCTCAGCCGGCCTGGCTATACCTCACAAGGAAGCGTTGAGGAGGAAAACATGGCATCAGAGAGCAGCAGATCCGACGATCGCCAGGCCAGGCTGGCGCGCCTGCGGCAGATTACCCGCACGCCGGTACTGATTGTCGGAGGCGGCATTAACGGCATCAGTACCTTCCGCGAGCTGGCCCTGCAGGGGATCCCGGTGGTAATGGTGGAAAAAGGAGACTGGTGCCAGGCTGCCAGCGGCGCATTGTCGCGCATGATCCACGGCGGATTACGCTATCTGGAAACCGGCGAGTTTGCGCTGGTCAAAGAGTCGGTGCAGGAACGCGACCGGCTGCTGAAAAATGCCCCTCACTACGTCGCCCCCCTGCGCACCACCGTGCCCATCGACAGTTGGGGCGGTGGGCTTATCAATGCCGCCAGACGCTTTATGCGCCTCAGCCAGACGCCCAGCCGCCGGGGAGCGCTGGTGCTTAAAACCGGGCTGACGCTGTATGACACCTGGTCCCGCCGCTACGGCACCCTGCCCAAACATCAGCTGCATAATCAGCAACAGACGCATCAGCGCTGGCCGGGCTTTGCCGGATGGGTGAAATACAGCGTGGCTTACTATGATGCGTGGATTGCCGCCCCGGAGCGTCTGGGCTTTGAACTGATCAACGATACCGAGCGCTCTGCGCCTGAATCGCTGGCGCTGAACTACCTCAGTCTGGAGAGCTGCGACGGCGAAACCATTACCCTTCGTGACACCTTCAGCGGAGAAACTTTTACCCTGAAGCCACATGTGGTGGTAAACGCCACCGGCGCATGGATTGACCGGCTCAACGGCACGTTAAGCCCCGCCTTACCGCAACGTAAACTGATTGGCGGCACCAAAGGGTCACATCTGATTATTCGCAGCCCGGAGCTGTTGCAGATGCTGGATGGTGAAATGGTCTATTACGAAAATCAGGAAGGCCGGGTCTGCATCATGTTTCCGTGGTATGGCAACGTGCTGGTTGGCTCCACCGATATCCGGGTGGACGAGCCGGACGAGGTGGTTTGTGAAGCGGCTGAACAGCAGTACATTCTTGAATCCCTGCACTTCGTTTTCCCCCGGCTGGCGATAAAAAGTGAAGATATCCTTTATACCTTCAGCGGCGTCCGTCCGCTGCCCACCAGTGAAGCCGCAACCAACAGCACCATTTCACGCAACCATTCGCTGGTGCTGTTACCGCCCCAGGCCGGGCGGGATTTCACCACGCTCTGTCTGGTCGGCGGTAAATGGACCACCTTCCGGAAATTTGGCGAAGAGGCCGCAGACAGGGTGCTGAAGTTACTGGGCCGAAAACGCAAGGTAAGCACCATCAATCTGGCGATTGGCGGAGGGCGCAATTTTCCGGGTTCCTCACGTAAATCAAACTGGATAAAAGAGCTGAGCAGTGAGTACAGCCTCTCTCCTGCCCGCGTTACACAACTGACCTCCCGCTATGGCACCCATGCTCAGCCAGTCATGGCCTTTATGCGACTGCACCCCGATCACCCCCTGCATCACAACCCTGACTGGAGCCAGAATGAGCTGCTTTTCCTGATCCGGCATGAACAGGTCCAGACGCTGGAAGATTTGCTGGTCAGGCGTACCACGCTCGCCATCAGCGGTCAGCTTACCCTGCCGCTGATTGAAGAAGTGGCACAGCTGATGGCCGAAGAACGTGGCTGGACGCCTCAGCAACAGCAGCAGCATCTCTCGGAAACCCTTTCACGTCTTGCCAGGCTGCACGGCCTTGGCAGGCTCTCTCCCGTGGCCACTGATAAGGAGCCGCTTAATGCCAGCCAGTCAGAAAGTCAGGCTTAACCGGCTTTTTAATCAGGGCAAATGTTTGGATGTGGCTATCGACCACGGCATCGCCAACGAGCCCGATTTCTTAACAGGGCTGGAGGATATGACCAGCGTGATGCAGAACCTGGTGGCTGCACAGCCCGATGCCATTCAGGTGAACTATGGCCAGGCCGATCTGCTCCAGCAGTTGCCCCAGCGACAAAAACCCGCCCTGGTGCTGAGAACGGATGTCGGTAACGCCTATAACGCCGCCCGCCACCGCGAAATGTGGGCGGTATTGCACAACCCGGAGGACCCGATTCTGGCTGCGCTACAGCTGGATGCCGCCGCCGTGGTGGTCAATCTCTATCTGATCCCGGATGAACCCGGCATCTTGCGCCAGTGCATCGACAATATTGGCCGCCTGCGTCACGCCTGTGAGCGTTACGGCATGCCGCTGATGGTTGAGCCCCTCGTAATGGCCCCTGCCGGGCAGGGCGCAGCTTATGGTTCGCTGGGCGATGTTGAAAAAATGGTGCCGCTGGTCAGGCTGGCAAGGGAACTGGGCGCGGACATTATCAAGGTCGATCCAACGGACAATGTTGAAGAGTTTTATCGCATAGTGGAAGCCGCCCGCTGCCCGACGCTGGTTCGTGGCGGCGGCAAAGGAGAACTCAGACCGGTGCTGGCCAAAAGCGCGGCACTGATGGCTCAGGGCGCATCCGGCATGGTTTATGGCCGTAACGTATATCAGCACAGCCACCCTGCCCGCGTGGTCGCAGCCCTGATGGCAATCATTCATCAGGGAGCCAGTGGAGAGGAGGCGCTGGCGATCTGCCAGCGCGCCGACTGAACCGGAGAAAGCCATGAGCCAGCTGCTGGGTATTGATGCCGGAAACACCATGATCAAAGCGGTATTGTTCGACCTGGACGGCACCGTCCGCGCTGTCGCCAGCTGCGCGGGGGAAACCCACCAGCCCAGGCCAGGATACGCTGAACGCCCCGTCACCGAGGTCTGGCAGGGCGTGACTACCGCCATCAAAGCCTGTTTGGCGCAAATGCCGGATGCTGAGGTGATCGCCGTGGGGGCCGCAGGCCACGGCAACGGCCTTTATGCACTGGATCGGCAGCAGCGCCCGCTGATCGGCATCCAGTCCGTTGACAGCCGGGCGGCTGACAGGGCGCAGGCGCTGGAGCAGAGCGGTGCCGCTGCGGCTATCTATGCCTGCTCGCTGCAAAAAGTCTGGGCCAGCTCCACGCCCGTGCTGCTGAGCTGGCTGAAGCATCACGATCCGGCGTGCTATCACCGGATCGGCCATCTGCTCTGCGCCAAAGATGTGATTACCCATTTTCTCAGCGGTGAAATCAGCGGCGACTACTCTGATGCAGCCGGGTCGGGGCTACTGGATCACCGCGTCCGGGGATACAGTGAAGCGCTTATGGCGCTTTACGATCTGGCTGATGCGCTTCCCCTGCTCCCGCCGCTGCACCACTCCTGTGATGTGGTGGGGCACATTAGTGCCAAAGCCGCGCAGTTAACCGGCCTGCCGCAGGGGATCCCGGTGGTGGCGGGTATTTTTGATGTGGTAGCCAGCGCCGTGGGATCGGGTGTGGTGAATACAGGAGAAGCCTCAATTGTGGCCGGAACCTGGAGCATCAATCAGGTGATCGTGGCGCGCCCGGACTATTTGCGCCCGATCTTCATGAACTCAATCGTTGAACGCGATCGTTATATGGCGATTGAAGCCAGCGCCACTTCAGCGGCCAATCTGGACTGGTTTGTCCGTGAATTTGCCGATGGCCGTGGCGGCAGCGGTGCAGAACGCAGCAGCGATCTTGTCGCCCAGGTCCGGCCCGATGCCCACCTTCCGGTCTACCATCCCTACCTCTATTCAGGGCGTAAAGAAGAGCCTGCCAAAGCGGGCTTTTACGGATTAAGCGGCTGGCACACCCGTGCAGATATGCTGTTCGCGCTGTTTGAAGGCGTCACCTTTGCCCACCGTGCGCATATCGATCGCCTTCGGGCTGCCGGGCTTCCCTTCACCTCTGCCACCCTCTCCGGCGGGGCTACACGCAGCTGCATCTGGCCACAGATGTTTGCGGATGTGCTTGGGATCCCGATTCGGGTGGCGGAGTGCAAAGAGACCGGAGCCCTGGGTGCCGCTATCTGCGCCGGGGTTGGCACCGGCCTGTGGCCGGATCTGGCTGCGGGGGTTGCTCAGGCAGTGAAACTGAACCCGGAAACGCTGCAACCCGATGAGGCCCGCCATGCCTTTCACGATCCCCGTTACAGGCTGTTCAAAAAGCTGGAGCTGGCTATGGACAGCCTGTGGCATCAGGAGCTGAACGATCAGAATGTGACAGAAATCTGAATTCCGACAACCCACCGGCAGCCCGGAAGGCGGGTTGCCACATTAATTTAATTAACCAGTTCTGCCCCCTTCCCGGCTTTTAACCCCACCACATCCTGTCATTGGCCCGGTTTTGTTCCGACTAAAGCGAAACGGGGCAGAAGAACACGTTAGCGTCAGCCATGTCGGATTAATGCAAAGTTAAACAAAGTGTAAACAGGCTGCAATAAAGGGAGCACACGGGGACATTGCTCTACCTCGTAACGATATTGCCAGGGATAATTCGCTGCGCTAAATTGGCTTATTCCGCGCAAATCCGACCACTACTATCTCCGGCACAGGGCAGAGATTGCGCCAGTTTGAGGATAAAAATAACTCATGGGTTCAGAATTACTTTCACTGGCGCTGTTTGCTGCTTCAGTATCGCTTTACACCTGGAAAGCCGGAAGAAACGCATTGTGGTTTACCGCTATTCTGCTGATCCTTGGCATCTATATCATTCTTAATGCCTCAATGCTTGCGAGTAATTATTTTACCGGCGAGGGAATTAACGACGCCGTTATTTATACGATTACCAGCAGCCTGAGCGGTGCGGGCGTCAGTAAATATCTGCTGCCTGCGGCGGGGCTTATTATTGGCCTGGTGCTGTTATTTGGTCTGCTCTCCTGGATTTTACGTCTGCGCAAAGGCCGGGGTGCCAGTCAGATTTACAGCCTGTTAGCGGTGGTCCTGGCGCTGGCTTCAATTAAAACCACGCCAGCTTATCAGCAGGTTGCCAGCCTGATTAAATCCCAGGTAGGCAAAGGCAGTTCAGATTTTTACACTCATTACAAAGTGCCAGGGAAGCAACTGCGTGGCGATAAGCCTAATCTGGTTTATATCTATGCGGAAAGCCTGGAACGCACCTATTTTGATGAAAAAGCCTTTCCCGGACTGGCACCGGAACTGAGTCAGATAAAAAACAGTGCGTATGATTTCAGTAATACCGAGCAGTTGCCCGGCACCGAATACACCATTGCGGGCATGGTCGCCTCCCAGTGTGGCATCCCGCTGTTTGCGCCTTTTGATGGCAACGCCTCCAGCTCCCTCTCAACCTTCTATCCGCAGAACGTCTGTCTGGGCGATATCCTGAAATCATCAGGCTACCAGAACTATTTCTATCAGGGCGCGAGCCTGAGCTTTGCCGGAAAAGATCTGTTTCTTTCTTCCCACGGTTTCGATCATATGTACGGCTTTAAAGAGCTGAAAAGCGTGGTGAAAGATCCCAACTACCGCAATGACTGGGGCTGGTATGACGATACGCTGCTGGATGTGGTGTTTGATAAATATCTCGAGCTGGCAAAGCAGAACCGTCCGTTCTCACTGTTTGCCCTGACGGTAGACACCCATCACCCTGATGGATTTATCTCCCGATCCTGCCAGCGCAAAGACTATCCCTTTGAGGGGAAAGCCAACAAATCATTCGCGGCAGTGGCCTGTAGCCAGGAGCATATTGCCCGGCTGATCCAGCGGATTCAGGCAACGCCTTACTTCAAAAACACCATTATTGTAGTCAGCTCAGACCATCTGGCGATGAACAACACCGCCTTCAAATACCTTGCCCAGCACGACCGGAAAGACCTGTTCTTTATGGTTCGCGGCGATAACGTCAGCAGCAAAGTGCTCCCGGTGAAACGCAGCACCCTGGATAATGGCGCGACCGTGCTGGATGCGATGGGCGGCGATAACTTTATTGGTCTGGGGCGCAGCAGCCTCTCTTCCACCTCGCTTGTGGCAACCTACCTGAACATCAAAGAGAAAATCAACGAGTGGAAGCCGGACGTTATCAAGCTGTGGAACTTCCCGAAATCTATCTCGGATTACAAAATTGATACCGGTAAAAACACCTTCAGCTTCTCTGGCGTGCACTTCAAGCTGCCGCTGCTGCTGTCGGTGAAGCCAAGTAAAATCGAGCCAAAATTTGATGTCTATCTGGCGGCCCCGCTGAAACAGCAGCTGGCGAAGTTTGCCCCGGATGAGAAATTTGTCTGGATAGATCGCTGCTTTAAGATGGGTGATGTCTGGGACCAGAAGCTTGAACTGAATCCAAACCTCTGCATTGCGGATGGCACCCTTAACTCTCCTCCGCAGATTACCCCGGTAAAAATGGGGATGACGTCCGGGACTGTTACCTTCAAACAGACGGGCACTCAAAGTGACGATCGCTATCAGCAGACCGTTACCCGGTTGAGAGTGACCGATGAGGATCTGCGTTACACCTCCGACCGTATCCTGTTCGGCCTGCCGGGCCTGCCAAAGCAGGTGCAGAAAGTCACTGGCTTGTCCTTTATCGAACCCTGGGCGGGACGCTGGTCGGATGCGAATCTGTTGCCAACGGTGACCATTCAGTACCTTGAACCGCTGCCTGCGGCCTTTGATCTGACGCTGACTGCCCGTGCCTTTGGTAAAAACAGCCAGCAGCCGTTTACCCTCAAAGTGGGAGACGTCACGCAAAAAATCACCCTTGGCAATACGGACAGCACGGTGAAAGTTCACTTCTCTAATCCGTCTCAGGCCCGGACGATTGAGATCCTGCCGCCTTCCCCGGAAGAGACGGCTGAAGGAGCCATTGATGGTTTCGCTGCCCGTAAACTGGGCATTGGCCTGGTGAGCCTGCAGGTCAGCGCCACCGAATAAAATGTGAACAATCTCACAGATTTCAGTCAAGTTTTCGCCAGTTGTGCCGATTTACTTTGCTTCAATGGGCGCAAACAGCCCTGAAATAAAAAGGAAATCAGGTAATGGCATCTGTGAGAAATATGAAGGTCGGGATCCGTCTCGGCGCTGCGTTCAGTCTTGTGATCCTGCTTTTAATCATCGTAAGCGCAACAGCAGTGGTAAAAATTCACAGCATCAATGATGCGGTGAGCAGCATCGTCAGCGATCGCTATATCAAGGTCAGACTGGCTTTTGACGTCCGTGATGGCGTTAACGATCAAATTAAATATCTGCGCGGGTTAGTGATTGATACTTCCCGCCCGGAATTCAATAAAAAACGGTTTGGCCAGCTTGATCAGGCGACTCAGGATACGAACAAGTCGATTGAAAAAATCTCCCGTCTTCAGACTACAGCAGTAGGAAAAAAGAAAATCCAGGCGGTGAAAGATGCCGCTCAGACTTTTGAAAATGCCAAACAAACTGCACTGAATTTAGTGCGTGCCGGCGATGAAGACGGTGCCGCTGATTACGTGCTGGTTAAGCTGACGCCTTCGCAAAATGCGTTTCTGAAACTGGCCACTGACTTTGCTGATTCCCAGTCACAGCAGTTGCAGGCAGAGGGCGAACACGCCGGAGCGGATGGCACCACAGCCATTCAGATTACGCTGATCTTCTCCGCGCTGGCGGTGGTTGTGGCTGTGATCCTTGGCTTCCTGCTGACCCGCTCTATTGTCCGTCCGCTGCGTGAAGCGGTAAACATTGCGGAAAACGTGGCGGCAGGCGACCTGCGCACGGTGATCAACGTCACCTCCAGCGATGAAACGGGCCAGCTGATGCAGGCGCTGAAAAACATGAATGAAAACCTGCTGCGCATCGTGACGGAGGTGCGTTCAGGTACCGAGTTGATTACCACTGCCTCCACGGAAATCTCCAGCGGCAATATGGACCTCTCTTCCCGTACCGAGCAGCAGGCCAGCTCGCTGGAGGAGACGGCTTCCGCCATGGAAGAGATGACCTCTACCGTGAAGCAGAATGCGGATAACGCCCGTCAGGCCAATGAACTGGCGGCGCTGGCTTCCAAAGTGGCGACCCAGAGTGGCGATGCAGTGAAGCAGGTTGTCAGCACCATGGAGATGATCAACGGCTCTTCAAGAAAGATTGTTGATATCATCAGCGTCATTGACGGCATCGCTTTCCAGACCAATATTCTGGCGCTGAATGCCGCAGTAGAAGCCGCCCGTGCCGGTGAGCAGGGACGAGGCTTCGCGGTAGTGGCTTCTGAAGTTCGCAGCCTGGCTCAGCGATCCGCTTCAGCCGCCAAAGAGATTGCCCAGCTGATTGAAGATTCCGTAGCCAAAGTGGATGAAGGCGGCAAGCAGGTGGCGAAAGCAGGCACCACTATGGATGAGGTGCTGAACAGCGTGAAGAGCGTCACCGCTATCATGGGTGAAATCTCCATCGCCAGCACCGAACAGAGCACCGGTATCGATGAGATCAGCATGGCGATCACCCAGATGGATCAGGTGACCCAGCAGAACGCTGCCCTGGTGAACCAGTCTGCCGCAGCCGCACAGTCGTTGCAGGAGCAGGCAGAGCAGCTTTCTGATGCCATCAGCGTGTTCAAAGTTAACCCGGCTCTGGTTTAACAGTCTTTAGCATTACCCTCAAAACAAGAGGCGAATCACTTCGCCTCTTGAGGTTATGAACAAAGTGCAGGCTCAGGGAGCCTGTGCCTCTCACAAAGACGCAAAAAGCGCCATCCATGGCAGCTCAGCACGGGCCGTCCGTGGCCCGTGATGCTTTGTTCAAGGCACAGGCTCCCATCGCTTCGGGTTCGTCAGTAGTCTGAAAGGGCGAATGACTTCGTCCCTTTTTCTTTTGCCATTGCACCAGCCTTACGCAAACCCACCAGACAAGCGAAACGGCAACTTGTGCATCCCATGCTACGCGGTAAAAAAAAGCGGGCTGATGCCTTTTTAAGCCAGGTTAAAACAGATTACTATACGAATTCTCTTAGCCCTGACTCAGATGGATACACGCACGTTGAAACCCCTTCTTCACCGTTTGCTGGCACTACTGGTTGTTGCCCTTCCGCTCAGCGGCATGGCGGCAAAAACCGCCCCGGATCCGCTGCTGGCCTCCCAGATTGTTGACCGCTATGCGCAGAACATCTTCTATAACACCAGGGCTACCGGCATGGCGATGGTGGCGATTGATGCCAATCAGCGCGTGTTTGCCAGCCAGGGCGCAATCCGTCCGGGCAGCAAAGTCCGTCCGCAGAAAGATTCGGTTATCCGCATCGCTTCGCTGACCAAACTGATGACCAGCGAACTGCTGGTAAAGCTCTCAGAACAGGGCGTGGTGCGTCTTGACGATCCGCTGAGCAAATATGCGCCCTCAGGCAGCAGCGTGCCGACGTATGCCGGGCAGACCATCCGCCTGATTAACCTGGCAACGCACACCAGCGGGCTGCCCCGTGAGCAACCCGGCGGCAAACCTCAGCGGCCGGTGTTTGTCTGGCCGACCCACACTCAGCGCTGGAACTGGCTGGAGAGTGCGCGGCTGAAGGCGGCTCCGGGCACTCAGGCTGCCTATTCCAATCTGGCTTTCGATCTGCTGGGTGATGCGCTCTCCAGAGCCGCTGGCGTGCCCTATCAGACGCTGTTACAGCGAGAAATCACCCGCCCTCTGGGCATGAAAGACACCACCTTCACTCCTTCGCCAGACCAGTGTGGCCGCCTGATGGTAGCCGCTAAAGGTGCCAGCCCCTGTATGAATACCCTGGCGGCGATTGGCAGCGGTGGCGTTTACTCCACGCCGGATGATATGGGCCGCTGGATGCAGCAGTTCCTGTCATCTGATGTCCATGCGCGCACTACGCAGGCAGACCGCATCCAGACCATGATTTATCAGCGTGCGCAGCTGACCAGAGTGGACGGCATGGATGTGCCGGGCAAAGCCTCGGCGCTGGGAATGGGTTGGGTTTATATGGCCCCTCAGGGTGGCCGGCCTGGCATCATCCAGAAAACGGGTGGCGGCGGCGGTTTTATCACCTATATGGCGATGGTGCCGCAGTACAGCGTGGGCGTGTTTATTGTGGTTACCCGCTCTCCACAGACCCGCTTCACTCCAATGAGCGATGGCGTAAACAATCTGCTTACCGAATTAATTGGTAATACCCCGGACAGCGCCCAGTTAGCGGCGAGTATTATGTCGAATTAACCCTGATTAACCGGTGTGGAATAATTTTCCGCGCCGGTTAATTTTGTAAAATATATCCTTCTGCAACTCTCCGTTATAATTACTGCACCCGACGATACTCCCCCTGCGCGGAAACATTGTGCCCAAAGCCACAATCCCCCCCGACCCTGGTGGTCAGGCTCTCTGAAGTGAAAGTCAGGCTGATATCACACTGGCTCTCACTCTCCGCGCTGGTTTCACTTCCCTGATGGAAAACGCCCTGGTTATCAGCGATAGCCACATCACCCTGCAGGCTGCCGATATTCGGGCCGTAATACATCGCCATCAGGCCAGCATAAACGCCGTCGAAGTTGAGCGTGTATTTCTTGCCTGCTTTTTTGATGACGTAACTGTTCCACATTCCGCGTCCGGCATATTGCCAGTACTCACCTTCCGGCCCAGCCGGAGCAGGCAGCGCCGCCAGTTTCTCTTTGATCAGATTCAGGTTGTACTGCGATTTTGCATCCTGTTCCTGAATCATCAGCCAGGCTCTGGCTTTGCTATATTGCCCCTGACGAATCAGCGTCAGCGCCACATTGTTATAAGCAGTGGCTATTACGCTGTCGGGCAGCTGGCAGGTTTCACTCCAGCCCACCTGTTCGATATAGCTGTCACGCGCCTTGTCATACTGTTTCGCCTTGTAAGCGCGATCGCCCGCTGCGGCATAATTTTTGATTTTTGCGCAGTCGGCTTCAGGATGATCCGCATCGGCCAGCGCAGTGCCAGAAACTAAAAGCAGCGCAACAGCCAGAGTTAAGCGAGACATAGTAAATCCTTTTTATTTATCTTGTTAATCAGTCATCAATGGATAGTAGCGTAAAGCGCCGCTGCCGGACGAATTGATTGCCAGATCCCCTGGCCCACTACCCGGAACGTTTATTATTACCCCTGAAGCATGACTCCCTGATCCCCGTCAATATCGCCCTTTTCAGACCTCCGCATATTTCCCTCCAGCGCTTTCAATCATCATCCTTCTCTACAGGAGCAACTATGCAACACAGAATGGTATTAAATGAAACCGCCTGGTTTGGGGCCGGTTCCCTTTCGCAAATCGTTAATGAGGTGACGCAGCGTGATTTTAAAAAAGCTCTGCTGGTCACTGATAAAGCCCTGATTAAAGCGGGCGTGGTGGAAAAAGTCACCGCCCTGCTGGCCCGGCATCAACTGCCGTTTATGATTTATGACGAGGTGATGCCCAATCCCGCCATTGCGGTAGTGCAGCGAGGGGTGGAATTATTTAAAGCCTCTGGTGCAGATTATCTTATTGCCATTGGCGGTGGCTCTCCGCAGGACACAGCCAAAGCCATTGGGACGATCGTTAACAATCCTGAGTTTGCCGATGTCCGCAGTCTGGAAGGCATGGCGAATACCCGCAATCCTTGCGTGCCGATCATTGCCATCCCAACCACCGCAGGAACCGCCGCCGAAGTCACCATCAATTACGTCATCACCGACGAAGAGCACCGCCGTAAATTCGTCTGCATCGATCCTCACGCTATCCCGGTCGTGGCGATTATTGATGCGGAGATGATGGCCAGCATGCCGCCTGCGCTCAAGGCCGCAACCGGTATTGATGCGCTGACGCACGCCATTGAAGGCTTTATCACCAAAGGCGCGTGGGAGCTGACCGATACCCTGCACCTGAAAGCCATTCAGATCATCAATCGTTCGCTGCGTGCCTCGGTAGCCGGGGAGGCGCAGGGCGTGGAGGATATGGCGCTGGGCCAGTACATTGCCGGAATGGGCTTTTCTAACGTCGGGCTGGGATTAGTCCACGGCATGGCTCATCCGCTGGGCGCGTTCTACAACGTTCCGCATGGCGTGGCTAACGCAATTATTCTGCCGCACGTCATGGCCTGGAACGCCGACTTTACCGGAGAAAAATACCGCGATATCGCCCGCGCGATGAAGGTGGCGAAAGTGTGCAGCCTGAGCCTGAGCGAAGCGCGTTACGCAGCGGTTGACGCGGTGAGACAGCTTTCAGCCGATGTGGGCATCCCCACCCGGCTGCGTGAGGTGGGCATGAAGGAGGAGGATATTCCCGCCCTGGCGCAGGCTGCGCTGGACGATGTCTGCACCGGTGGCAACCCACGGGAAGCCACTCTGGCGGATATTACTGAGCTGTATCGTCAGCTTTATTAAGCAGATGAGGTGCAGGCGGATAAAACCTGCACCGCTTAACGACAGGATTAACGCCAGACTCCGCAGGGCTATACTTCCGGCCTCCTCAGCTCAGGCGCTTAACGGTCTGTTTCAGGCGCGCTGAGCGTTGCAAACGCCTCCTGAATACGGCGTCCGGCTTCACGCACTGTGTCGTGATCGGTAGCGATCGACAGGCGGAAATAAGGTGAAAGGCCGTAAGCGCTGCCCGCCACGCCAGAGACACCGTTTTCCAGCAGATACGCCATCACGTCGTCTTCGCTTTCCAGCACCTTACCCTGCGGCGTTTTGCGGCCCAGTACGCCCGCACAGCGGCCTAATACAAAGAAGGCACCTGCAGGGGAGACCACATCCAGCCCCTCTACCGTACTCAGTGCATCGATCAGGATATCGCGGCGCTGCTGATAAGCTTCCCGCTGTGGTACCAGGAAATCCAGCCCGCCGTTGAATGCAGCCACCGCTGCCGCCTGGCTCACCGATCCTGCGCCAGAGCTGTTCTGCGATTGCACCACCACCATCGCATCGATCAGCGCTTTCGGCCCTGCTCCGTAACCTATACGCCAGCCGGTCATGGCATAGGTTTTGGAGACGCCGCCCACCAGCAAAATACGATCCTGTAAATCCGGCGCAACGTTCAGCAGGCTGCGATGTTCACGACCATCGAACAGCACATGTTCGTACAGCTCATCCAGCAGCACTAACACATCAGGATGCTGGCGCAGCACCCCTGCCAGTGCGGCAAGCTCTTCGGCATCATAGACCGCCCCGCTGGGGTTCCCCGGCGAGTTAAGTACCAGCCAGCGAGTGCGTGGGCCAATCGCGTCAGCCAGCTGCTGCGGCTGAAGTTTGAAGCCCTGCTCCAGCGGGCAGTTCAGCAACACCGGCTCGCCCCCGTTGAATTTCACGCTGTCCGGGAAAGTCGGCCAGTAAGGCACCGGCACCAGCACCTCATCCCCCTCATTCAGCGTGGCGGCAAAGGCATTAAAAATAATCTGCTTGGCGCCGTTGGCGATCGCAATCTGATTCACCCCGTAAGCCAGCTGATTTTCACGCTGCAATTTCTGCTGCACCGCTTCACGCAGGGCTGCCGTGCCGGGCGTTGGCGTGTAATTAGTCTCGCCCTGCGCAATCGCCTGATATGCCGCCTGTTTAATATGCTCTGGCGTATCGAAATCGGGCTCGCCCAGGGTGAGGTCCAGAATATCCACCCCTTCCGCTTTCAGGCGCTGGGTAAGCTGACGGGCCGCCGCATTAGCGGACAGAGAGACGCGCTGTACGCGCGTGGAGAGCTGAAGGGTCATAGTGAGATCTCGCTTGAAAGGCGTAAATGGCTGCACATCCGGGCATATTGATGGCGCTCCCGGTAGAAGCCGGAAGCGCCATTCTGACCTTCAGCGGGAGAACATCTGCTCCCGGTGAATGTGTATTTACTGGTAGTCTGGCAGGCCCAGATTCTCGCGCAGCGTGGGGTACTGATATTCCTCGCGGAACAGGCCACGGCGCTGCAACTCTGGCACCACCAGCTCGATAAACAGATCCAGCTGCTCTGGCATGGTCGCCGGCATGATGTTGAAGCCATCTGCGCCTTCCTGCTCCAGCCACTGCTGGAAATCATCGGCGATCTCTTTCGCCGTGCCCACCACCACCCGATGCCCACGGGAACCGGCTGCAACGGCGGCCAGCTCACGCAATGTCAGGTTGTCGCGCTTAGCCATGTCGGTGAACAGTTTTACCCGGCTCTTGTTCCCTTCGCCCTCTGGCGCTTCCGGGACCGGGCCATCCAGCGGGAACTGGCTCAGATCCATACCAAAGCGTGAGGAGAGCTGGCGCAGGCCGTTCTCAATATCCACCAGCGAATTCAGCTCTTTCCAGGTCGCTTTGGCTTCTTCCAGCGTGCGGCCCACAATCGGCATCACGCCCGGCAGAATCAATAAATGGTCCGGATTGCGTCCCGCCTCTTTGACCTTCTGTTTTTGCGAACGGTAGAACGCCTGCCCCTCTTCCAGACTGGCCGAGGCGGTAAACACTACTTCAGCCGTTGCGGCTGCCAGCGCCTGTCCCTCTTCCGACGAGCCCGCTTCAATAATTACCGGCCTGCCCTGCGGAGAACGGGAGATATTCAGTGGCCCCTGCACCTGAAAATGCTCGCCCTGATGATCGATCGCGTTGATTTTGTCATCGACAAAATAGCGGCCGCTGGCGGCATCCGGCTGCACAGCGCCCGCTTCCCAGGCTTCCCAGAGCTTGAAAGAGACGTCCAGGAACTCGCGGGCTTTGGCGTAGCGTTCGGCATGAGCTGGCATATCGTCGCGGCTGAAGTTACGCGCCACGTCAGCGGAGAATGAGGTCACCACGTTCCAGGCGGCGCGGCCACGGCTGATATGATCGATGGACGAGAAGCTTCTCGCCAGGGTAAAGGGATCGCTGAAGGTGGTGGAAGCCGTAGCCGCCAGGCCGATATGTCTGGTGGAAACGGCCAGCGCTGAAAGCAGCGTCAGCGGCTCCAGTCGCGCCATGGTGGAGGGCAGACGGTGGACGTTAGTCGCCAGCGCATCGCCAACAAAGAACATATCAAACAGGCCGGATTCCGCCTTTTGGGCAATTTTGATCAGCCAGTCGATGTCCGTGGGCGAACCCAAATCGCTGGTCAGTCGCCAGCCGCTGACGTGGTGACCCAGAGGCTGAACAAACAGGCCCAGACGAAGCTGGCGTGAAGCTGAAGTTGAAGAAGTCATAAATTATCCTGGAATGAAGTGGCGCAGGCTTCAGTAGCCTGCGCAAAAAGGGTTAACCGATCTCAGTGGCCAGCAGCGCTTTCTCTAACGCCTGCGGGGAGATCTCAAAAGGCAGTCTCATCGCGCTGGCTGGAGAAAATTTAATTTCACGGGCGATGCGGGCAATCGCTTCAGGGCGATTGCCGGTGAGCGGAGAGAGCGTTAGCGGCGCATCATACTGACGCAGCAGAGCCAGTAACTCTGCATCCGGCTGGCCGTCGGGATGTTGCATAAACGACTGCACCAGCAGGCTGAAGCCGACTTTCTCACCGTGCAGCCAGCGGTGTAATTCCGGCTGATGCGTAAGGCGATTGTGAATGGCGTGCGCAAATCCCGGCGTCGGGTCAGCATCACGGATACTGTTCGCCATGCCCGCGAGCACGATGCAGGCTTCAATCACCTTACTCAGCGCTGGCGTGACAACGCCCTGCGCGTTATCCAGTACCGCCTGCGCACCCCACTTCTGGAACACTTCCAGCGCCTGGCGTGCCATCAGGGCTTTAAGATTCAGCGCTAAATTGTCCGGGTTTTTCTGCTGATAAGGCTGGAACTCGTACCATTTGGCTAGCGCATCCACGATGCCCGCTTTGAGATAGCGAACGTCGCTGCGGGCGATCACTTCGCTGTCGGCCAGCACCAGATCCGGCATCCGGCTCAGTGGCTGGCTGCGCTGATGACCGCCGCTGGCGGTATAAAGAATGCTGATCGGCGACCAGGCGGCACAAGTGGCGGCCAGGGTGGGCATAGTGACGATAGCGACGTTTTCCAGCGCGTTGCCCACCGCTTTGGCGGCATCCAGCACGCGGCCTCCGCCCACCCCCAACACCAGCGATGCCGTGCTGTGCTGCATCGCCGCAGTGAAATCGGCTATCGCCTCTTCAGTGCATTCGGTAGTCAGCATTGCCAGTTCATAACGGATCCCGCTGGCCGCCAGGCTGGCCCCTAATTCAGGGTTTACCGCCTGCCAGGCTTTGGGACTGGAGATAATAAAAAGGTGATGTGACAGGGGCGCAATTAATTCCCCTGCTTTCGAGCGGATACCTGGAAGCTGCGAATAGTTTTTCGGTGATTTAATAGAAAACACGCTGTGACCTTTATATTTTATTCTGCGTGGAAAAGTCCGAATAATTCCCTGTAAATAGTTTGAGCATCCGCGAAACTTTACCGGGAAGGGGCGACAGATCAGTGCTTTCATCATGCTACAAAGAAAACCGCATAAGCAATCGAGCTTTTCTGATCCTATGCGACAAATTCGCAAGAGCTTATGCAAATAACAGCTAAGGGGATTGGGGACAGGCTGTGGCAAAATTTACTCTGGCCTGATTTATTCCATCCGCCACCAGATTTAATAATAAAAGACCGGACCCGAACTTTTCGCTTTCATTCCAGCACAGGGAGCACCGCATGAATCTGCATTTCCGTCAGCTCACGCTTGACGATCGTCACGATTATTTAGCGCTGATGCTGGCGGCCTACGCCCCGATCCGCGAGCTGGGCATCCATTTTGATGCCGCCACCGCCGATCTGGAACGCGTCACGCAGCATTTGCAGCAGCATGCCGTCTATGGCCTGTTTGCAGAAGATAAACTCGCCAGTTCGCTGACCTTACGTTTTCCCTGGGGGCCGCTGCCGGGGCCGTTTGGCCTGCCGCACATTGGCTGGTTTGGCACTGACCCGGCATACAAAGGGCAACAGTTTGGCCGCAGGATGCTCGAGTGGGTGGAAGAGCATGTTTTGCGGGGGCAACTGAAAGCGCCGGCCGTCTCCCTCGGCACCGCCACCAGCCATCCGTGGCTGAAAGAGATGTACCTGCAGCGCGGCTTTGAGCCTCAGCATCTCACCGATTTGGGCAAAGGCCATATCACCCTGTATATGAAAAAAATCCTCGATCCGGCCGCCCATCAACAGTGGCTCGACAAAACGACCCGTCAGGAAAAATCATGACTGTTACTGAAGAACATCAGCCGCTGGCTGAGTGGATTACCGCTTTTCGTCAGGAGCTGCACCGCTACCCGGAGCTCTCAAATCAGGAAGTGGAAACGACGGCGCGTATCAGAGCAGCGCTGGAAAAACATCAGATCCGTATTCTGAATCTGCCGCTGCGCACCGGGCTGGTGGCGGAAGTCGGGCCGGAGAGCGGGCCGCTGATTGTGCTGCGTTCAGACATTGATGCCCTGCCCATAGACGAACAGTCCGGCGTGGCGTTTACCTCAGAAAACCCTGGCGTGATGCATGCCTGCGGTCACGATTTCCACGCCTCGGCGGCGTTGGGTGCCGCTATCCTGTTGAAGAAAAAAGAACAAAGCCTGCCTGGCCGGGTACGGATCCTGTTCCAGGCAGCGGAAGAAACCGGCATGGGCGCGCCAGAGTTGCTGGCCACCGGTGCGCTGGATCGGGCGGAGGTGATCTTTGGCATCCACAACGATCCTTCCCTGCCTGTTGGCGTGATCGGCAGCAAAGGTGGCCCGCTGACCGCAGGCGTCGATCGCTTTACCCTTACCATTACCGGCACGGGAAGCCATGCGGCTAAGCCACATGAAGGCAACGATCCGATCGTGATCGCCGGACAGTTGATCGGCACGCTTCAGACGCTGATCAGCCGCAACGTGCTCTCCAGCGAAAATGCGGTGGTCTCGATCACGCAGATCCACAGCGGGACAACCTGGAATGTGATCCCCGAAAGTGCCTGGCTTGAAGGCACCGTCCGCACCTTCAGCCAGGCGACCCGCGAGAAGATTGAACAGCGGTTCCGTCAGGTGACTCAGGGGCTGGGTGAAACTTTCGCAGCGCGCATTGAACTGGACTGGCAGGCTGGCCCGCCATCGGTGATCAACGATGGGGCATGGGTGGATTTTGCTCTGGAGCAGGCTCCGCTGGCCGGTTTCGAAGCCAGAGTGATCGAAGCCAGCCCGATCGGCGAAGATTTCTCTTTTTATCAGCAGCAGATCCCCGGCGCCTTTTTAATGATCGGATCCGGCGGCCCCTTCGCGCTGCATCATCCGCAGTTTCGGGTGGACGATCGTGCGCTGTTCCCTACTTCAGATTATCTGGCGAAACTGGCGGTTCAGGCGCTGGAGAAGATTGCCCTGAGTAAGGACGTGGCATGAATCAAACGGTGACGCTGCCCGCTGACTTACTGCAACGCCAGGCGGAGGTGATCCTTACCGGTTGCAATATTATGAACATCTTCCCGGAGTTTTAATGGAGATCACCCAACAGCTGGCGCGGCTGATTGTCACCAGCCAGCCGGACAGCGAAGCACGCGACAAGGCCAGAGCCGGATTGCTGGATTATGTGGCGGTAACGCTGCCGATCCTGCGCGGCGATATTCAGGACAGCGGGCTTACCGCCTTGCGTCAGGTGTATCAGGCGCAGGATGCACAGACTCACGCCCTGCTGCTGGGCTATGCGGGGCACGCGCTGGACTACGATGATTTCCACCCCGATTTTCGCGGCCATCCCGGCACGGTAATCCTGCCCGCGCTGCTGGCGCTGGCTGCTGAGGCCCAGCCGGGATCTGGTGCTGGTGCTGGTGCTGGTGCTGGTGCTGGTGCTGGTGCTGGTGCTGGTGCTGGTGCTGGTGCTGGTGCTGGTGCTGGTGCTGGTGCTGGTGCTGGTGCTGGTGCTGGTGCTGCAGATAATGATGGGACTGAGAGCACGGGTGTCAATGTCAGTGCTGACAATTTCCTGGATGCTTATGCGATCGGCGTGGAAGTGGCGGGCCGCTTTGGGCTGGCGGCAACGCAGCAGCACTATAAGGCTGGCTTTCACAGCACCGCCACGCTGGGCACGCTGGCGGCGGCCGCTGCGGTGGCGCGACTGCTGAAAACGTCCGAAGCGCAGACCGCCTCGCTGCTGGGCATCGCCCTGACGCAGGCCAGCGGATTGCGGGCGCAGTTTGGATCGGCGGTAAAACCGCTGCACGCCGGATTGGCGGCTCAGGCAGCGGTTGTGGCAGCAAGACTGACGCTGGCGGGATTCGCAGGGCAGCCACAGGGCGTGATTGAGGCGTTTCTGCTGGCCTGCTGCGGTGAGCAAAGTAACCCTTCACGCCTGACAGAACACTGGGCTGAGCCGTGGCGGATTGTCTCGCCGGGGCTGGAATTCAAACCTTATGCGACCTGCGGAGGCACCCACACTGCCGCCGATGTGGCCCGCCGTTTACGGCGTCTGGCTCTGGCACAGTTTCAGGGCAGCGTGGAGGCGATGACCGCAGCGATCGGCCGGATTGAAGTGGCCTTCCCACCGGGTGGAGATATCGCGGCTAACGTCACCCATCCCGCCACGGGCATGGAGGCGCGTTTCAGCCTGGAATATGTGATCGCTTCCTGCCTGCTGTATGACGGCGTGGCGCTGGAAGATGTGGCAGAAGGCCCGGTAAACCCGGTTATCGCCAGCCTGGCAGAACGTGTTTCTCGCCACCCTGATTTCTCGGCTCCGCCGGACGAAATCAATCCTGCCGCCCGTTTCCATCAGGTAACAATCTGGTTTGAGGGCACAGAACCGCTGACGTGCCGGATGACCAGATCAGAGAGTCTGGCCAACCCGCCAGATTTAGCGATGAAGCTGAAAAGCTGCCTGGGTGCAGCGCCGCAGAGTCTGGTCCATGAGATTGCATCACTCTGCCAGCTTGCCACCAAAGCTTCGTTGCCAAGGCTGACTACGATCCTTACTGAGGCACTATCTGACTCAGCAAACTAAAAGGGCAATTAAGAACAGTAACGCCAGCACGTTGCACACTTTTCAACTATTACCCTGGATTACCTTCTTAGTCTGGGGTTTAATCCCGCCGAATCTTAACCTCTTTCTGAATTCATTCTTCAATGGGAGAGGACGTATATCCCAATGACATCTACACGCGCGCAACCATAATGGATATACATTACGTATATCCCAAAAGGAGACTGATAATGGAAACTACAGTTTTCTGAGTAACCGCAGTCAGGCCGTTCGTCTACCGAAATCCGTTGCAATGCCTGAAGGTGTTAAGCATGTTGAAGTTGTTGCCGTAGGGCGAACCCGCATCATCACACCTGTAGGGGAATCCTGGGACGCATGGTTTAACGGAGAATCTGTCACCGATGATTTCATGTCAGCCCGCGAAGAGCCGGAAATACAGGAGCGGGAGAGCTTCTGATGCTGAAATACATGCTGGACACCAACATCTGTATTTTTACTGTCAAAAATAAGCCAGAGGCGGTGCGGCAAAAGTTTAACCTGCATCGCCAGCAAATGTGTATCAGTGTGATAACGCTGATGGAGCTTATCTACGGCGCGGAGAAAAGCAGCGCGCCTGAACGTAATCTGGCGGTAATCGAGAGCTTTACTGCCCGCCTTGAGGTACTGGATTACGATATGCACGCGGCCACGCACACCGGACAGTTTCGGGCTGAGCAGGCAAGAACAGGTCAGCCCATTAGTCCGTATGATCAGATGATTGCCGGTCATGCCCGAAGCAGGGGACTGATTATCGTAACCAATAATATGCGCGAATTCTCCCGCGTTTCCGGCTTGCGGGCAGAAGACTGGGTTTAAGCAAATGAGCCGATGCTGTCGCATAAGCCCCCCTCATTCCACTTACCCTTTTGTCACCACCGGCGGTTCAAACGCCCGGACTTCCGGCGCTTCGCCCTCATAGCGCCGGATTTGCACCACGGTGATCTGCCCGGAGCAACCCTGGCTCAGTGACGAGGTGCCGATATCCAGCGTCAGCACATTGGGGTTGCCATGACGGCATTGCGGTTTTGTCGCCTGCGGATCCACCGGATCGTACCAGGCTCCCGTAGGCAGTTGGATCACCCCTTCGCGCACCGTCTCAGACAGCACCACGCTGGACAACACCGAGCCGCGCTGGTTGTAGATCTCCACCACGTCGCCATCGCCGATCCCTTTCTTCTGTGCATCAAGCGGATGCATCCGGCACACTTCGCGCCCGCCGCGTTTCTGACTCACGCTGTAGCGGCCAAAATCCAGCTGGCTGTGAAGACGTGAGGCGGGCTGATTGGCGATCAGGTAGAAGGGATGCGCTTCATCGGGTTGCTGTACCGGCTCAAGCCAGACCGGATGGCCAGGGCAGTCGGCATCGTTAAAGCCGGCCAGCGTGGCAGAGTAGATTTCGATTTTGCTGCTGGGTGTGGGTAACGGATGCTGCTGAGGATCGCGGCGGAAGTTACGCAACAGTCTTCCGGCATCATCACTTTGCGGCAGGGTCAGCACGCCCTGCTGCCAGAAATCTTCGAAGTCCGGCAGGATAACGCCCTGCTTCTCCAGCTTCTGCTGAAGCTGGAGATAGAGATGCGCCTGCCACTCCCTGGCCGTTCGCCCTTCGGTAAACGCCTGCTCTTTTCCCAGCCTGCGAGCCAGCTCGCCAAAGATGGTGTAATCGTCTCTGGCTTCGCCATAAGGCTCTGCCACACGCTGCATGGCAAACAGATGCCGGTCGGTAGGCGCACCGCCCACGTCTTCGCGCTCCAGCGTCAGGGTGGCTGGAAACACCAAATCCGCATGGCGGGCAGTGGATGTCCAGGCAATCTCATGAACAATCAGCGTATCCAGAGTATTAAACGCCTGACGCAACCGTGCCAGATCCTGATGATGATGGAACGGATTGCCGCCAGCCCACCAGGCCAGTTTGATGTGCGGGTACGTCAGGGTGCGGCCGTTGTAGCGAAACTTTTCGCCCGGATGCAGCAGCATGTCTGAAATACGCGCCACCGGGATCAGGCGGTCAATGCCATTCTGGCCCTGCGGCAACGCCGGGAAAGAGACCACATTGTGTTGCTTGCCGTAATGGCCCAGCGCGCCAAGCGCATAGGCGTAGCCGCCTCCCGGCAGGCCGGGCTGGCCCAGCGCTGCCGCCAGCACCAGTCCCAGCCACACCGGCTGTTCGCCATGCTGGGCACGTTGCAGCGAGTGCGCCACGGTGACAATGACCCGGCGATGATGAAGTTGCCCGGTCAGTGCTTCGATGCGTTCTGCCGGAATACCGCAGATTTCCGCAGCCCAGGCGGCATCCCGCACCTGTCCGTCCTCTTCGCCGTTGAAATAGGCCACCAGCCGGTCCCAGCCCACGCAATACTCTGCCAGGAAGGCTTCATCACTCCACTGACGCTGCCAGAGCGTATGCAATACCGCGAGGATCAGCGCGGCATCGGTGCCGGGTTTGATGGCAAGCCACTCGCCCCGGGCTTCCTCCGGCAGATCGCTTTGCAACGGGCTGACCGAGATAAAGCGTGCGCCGCGCTGTGCCGCCTGACGCATATAATCGCGCTCGGTGTGTTCGCTGATGCCGCCGCTGGCTACCTGAGAATTTTTCAGTGCCAGGCCGCCAAACGACAGCACCACTTCGCTGTGATCGGCAATCTCCTGCCAGCTTACGCCGCGTCGGGCGATCTCATTCATGTCGCCCACAATATGCGGCAGGATCACCGAGGCTGCACCGGAGCTGTAGCTGTTTACTGAGCGGACGTAGCCGCCAATAGTGGTATTCAGGAAACGGTGCACCTGGCTCTGGGCATGATGAAAACGTCCGGCGCTGGACCAGCCATAAGAGCCACCAAAAACACCTTCCGGGCCGTGCTTACCGGCCACGCGTTTCAGCTCGTTCGCCGCCAGGCTGTAAGCCTGCTCCCAGCTTATCGAAATGTATTCATCTGAACCGCGACGATCGTCCGGGCCTGGGCCATCCTCAAGCCACCCGCGACGCACCATTGGCGTGGCAAGGCGGATCGGATGACGCAGAACATTTTCAAAATTTTGCAGCAGCGGGCTGGGATCGGGATCGCCCGCGAACGGGGCGATCTTCAGGGTGTCATTGTCGTTGAGGACGCTGAACGCCCCCCAGTGCGAACTGTGCATGGCACGGGTTGCGGTCATATTTTTTCCTGGGTCTGGCGACGGTTAAAGCACCGTGGCTAAGAAATGACGGACGCGCGGATTTTGCGCTTCATCCAGTACGGTCGCCGTCGGCCCGGAGGCGACGATTTTGCCCTCTTCCATAAAGACGATATTGTCCGCCACTTCACGGGCAAAGCCGATCTCGTGCGTGACGATCACCATAGTGATGCCGGAGTGCGCCAGCTTCTTGATCACCTGCAACACCTCGCCCACCAGTTCCGGGTCCAGCGCAGAAGTCGGTTCATCAAACAGCATCACTTCCGGATCCATCGCCAGCGCACGGGCAATCGCCACGCGCTGCTGTTGACCACCGGAAAGCTGCTGCGGCCAGTCGTTCTCACGCCCTGCCAGCCCGACCTGTTTCAGCAGCGCAATGCCTTTGGCTTCCGCCTGCTGACGGCCGATCTTTTTCACCCGCATTGGCGCATCAATCACGTTCTGCAATACGGTGCGATGAGGAAACAGATTAAATTGCTGGAACACCATGCCAATCTGGCTGCGCTGGGCCGCAATCTGCTTGCTGTTAAGTTCGTGCAGCGTCTGGCCTTTTTGCTCATAGCCCACCAGCGCGCCACCGATGCGGATAGTGCCGCCATCCAGCTTTTCCAGATGGTTGATGCAGCGCAGCAGGGTCGATTTACCCGATCCCGAAGGACCGAGAATAGTGGTCACCGATCCGGCCGCAATATCTAAATCAATGCTGTCCAGAATAGTGACGCCGGAAAAGCGCTTGGTGATTTTCCGTAACGAGATCGCTTCAGCCATTGCTCACACTCCTCTGCTCTGCGGTGTAAGTCTGCGGCTTGCGTTTAAACCAGACCTTTTTTTCAGCGCGGGTGACGCCACGGGCGAAATAGCGCTCAACGTAGAACTGCCCTACTGACAGAACCGAGGTCATCAGCAGATACCACAATGTCGCTACCAGCAGCAGCGGGATCACCTGATAGGTGCGCTGATAGATAATCTGCGCCGAGAACAGCACATCCTGCAGCGCGATCACCGAGACCACAGCAGTGGTTTTCAACTGACCAATGATTTCGTTACCGGCTGGCGGCAGGATGGCACGCATCGCCTGCGGCAACACGGTGTAGCGGAAAATCTCCGCCGGACGGTAGCCCAGCGCTTTTGCCGCTTCGAGCTGACCGTTGCCCACGCTTTGTATGCCGGCACGGACAATCTCAGCGGCATAGGCTGCCTGATGCATCACCAGCGCAATCACCGCCGCGCTGAACGGACTGATCAGCGAGTTGGAGGAGGCGCTCCACAGCTCGCCCACGCCTGGCAGTGACAACGAGATGGTGGGATAGAGCGCGGCGATGTTGTACCAGAGGAACAGCTGAACCAGCATCGGCACGCCACGGAAAAACCAGGTATAAGCCCAGCTCACGCTGACCAGCACCGGATTAGAAGAGAGGCGCATCAGTGCCAGGATCGTGCCGCCGGTAAAGCCCAGCACCACGGAGATCGCGGTCAGCTCCAGCGTCATCAGCACCCCTTCGAGGATCGATTGCTGCGTAAAGCTGTCGGCAATCACCTGCCACTCAAAGCGGGGATTCTGCACCATAGAGTTGATCGCAGCGGCCAGCAACAGCAGCACCACTACGGCACTGATCCAGCGGCCATAGTAGCGTTTGCCGACTATCCGCAGCGTGTCGGGATCCTGGTGGCGGTCATCAAAACTCATTCGAAGATTTCCAGATTACGTTTGGCTTCTTTCACTGCGCCGAATCCAATCGACCACTTATCCAGGATTTTCTGGTAAGAGCCATCTTTGATCAGCGAGTTCAGCGCGGCCTGAACCGCAGGCTCCAGCGGTGAATCTTTAGCGAACGCCACGGAAACCGGCGCATCGTCTACATGAATTTGTCCCGGCAATGCCAGCACCGGCACCTGGCTGACCTGATACGTCAGGCCTTCATAGGGGCCGAAGAACATCGGCACGCGCCCGCTCACTACAGCCTGCACGCCAGACGGACGGTCCGGGAATACCGCGGTTTTAATCGCTGGCTTACCGGCGTCTTCACACTCTTTGCTGGCCGTTTCCAGACGGGTTAACTGAGTGGTGCCTGCGCCTGCACCCACGGTTTTTCCGCAGATCTCCAGGAAGGAGGTGAACGGCTTCACGTCAGCGGATTTCAGCGCGATGATGCCCAGGCGGGAAGCGTTGTAGTAGCCGACAAAATCAACCTGAGAGAGGCGGGCTTTGGTGGCGTTGATGTTGGAGAGCGCCACGTCGTAACGGCCAGATTTCAGGCCTGGAATGATGTTGTCGAACCCGCCAGTATCCTGCCAGTGCACCGGAATGCCCAGGCGCTCTCCCACCGCATTCATGATGTCGATCTCGCGCCCGGCCAGCGTTTTGTTGTCTTCTTTAAAGAAAGTGGTCGGCGGCGTGTTCGGGTTGGTCCCGGCCACGATATAGCCACGCTTCAGGATATCCGCAGGGATCTGGCTTTTCAGTGTGCTGTCCGCTTCCACATGCAGTGTGCTTTCAGTCGGGACGTTCTGATCGGCGGCCCATGCACCCGGCAGACTGCCAACCATCAGCGCTGAGAACAGCCATTTAGATAATGTCATGCAGATTTTCTCCTGAAAAAATAAAAGTTCCGCTCTCAGAGATTCGGAAAATAGCGCTAACGGTTCTTATTTAATAGAACGCCTGATTCATTCTCACTGAAGCCCCGGAACCAGGGCAAATGCGAAAATAAGATAAGCTTTGCCGGATAATGGTTAAAGGCTGTGCAGCACGGGTTAGCGGGGAATTTCGCGATAATTTCCAGGAGTTTGGCGGGAAAGATTCATTCAGCTACGGCTGGGGCATATTTTGTTTTTGAAATAATGAAATGCTTAAGACAAATTATTATCCACTTATTTAACAGGGTTATTTCATGAGTCTTTTAATATATCTGATAAAACTTTGTGCAATCCCGGCAGCGGCAAGGAATTTCCCTGTAACAAATTTATCATTTAGAGCTAAATCAATCACACCTTCGCAAAATCCCATTAACAAACACACTTCTTCCGGGTAATAATTGTGACCTTCGTCTCAATTTATGCTCACCGTTTTTCAGGGAAATCCATGACGCTGTTTAAAACTCACCTTGCCACTGTTGCGCCCAGAAATGGAACCGGTTCCAGTCGCCGTAAGTTCCTGCTGGGCGCGGTCAATCTGGGCGTAGCGGGCGCGTTGTTCAGTCTGCCCTCCCGTGCCTTTTCGGCCAGCCTGCTCAGCGCCGCCGATCCGGTAAAAAACTTTATTACCCTGTCTCAGGCCATCACCGAACATACCCATATCCACAGTGATTTGGCGGCCCGTTTCTATGAAGTTTTTGCCACATCCGACAGGCAGTTTACTGCCAGGGTAAACCGTCTGGTGCAACTGCTGACGCCGGGTGACAGCGCGCAAACCCTGATGGACAAAGCCCGCAAGGCCGGACTCAACGAGTTTCTTTATCAGATCGTCACCGCCTGGTACACCGGCACGGTGGGCAGTGATTACCACGGCACGCTGGTCGCCTATAAGCAGGCGCTGATGTATCAGCCAGTCAGCGATGGCCTGGTAGTGCCTACCTATTGCGGCAACGGCCCGATCTGGTGGACAGCGCCCCTTCCTGACGAAAACGACGGCCTGATTGCCAGCCTGTAAACCTCTTAAAAATAAGACTAAAAAAACATGAAACAACCCGTATTTACTGCGCAGGGCGATGCCAGCGCGGATATTGTGATCGTGGGATCAGGCATTGTCGGTGGCATGGTCGCGAATGAACTGGTCAGCCAGGGCTATTCGGTGCTGGTCCTGGAAGCAGGTCTGCGGATCGAACGCGCTCAGGCGGTGGAAAACTGGCGCAATATGCCGTTTGCTAACCGCGCCGGATCGGATTTCCAGGGATTGTATCCCCAGTCGAAATTTGCCCCTGCGCCGCTCTATTTTCCGCCCAATAACTACGTTAACGTCACCGGCCCGAACGCCTCCAGTTTTCAACAGGGTTATCTGCGCACCGTGGGCGGTACCACCTGGCACTGGGCGGCTTCCTGCTGGCGTCACGATCCCAGCGACTTTGTGATGCAGTCAAAATATGGCGTAGGGCGAGACTGGCCGATCTCCTATGACGAACTGGAGCCGTGGTACTGCAAAGCTGAAAACGAAATCGGCGTGGCTGGGCCGCACGATCCTGCCCGTCAGTCCCCTTCTCAACGTAGCCAGCCTTACCCGATGGACATGGTGCCCTTTGCCCACGGCGACAGCTATTTCGCCAGCGTGGTTAACCCGCACGGCTATAACCTGGTGCCGATCCCTCAGGGACGCAGCACCCGTCCGTGGGAGGGCCGCCCGACCTGCTGCGGCAACAATAACTGTCAGCCGATTTGTCCGATTGGTGCGATGTACAACGGCATTCACCATATCGAACGCGCGGAACGCAGTGGCGCCGTGGTGCTGGCCGAAGCGGTGGTTTACAGGATTGATACGGACAGCAACAACCGTATTACGGCAGTGCACTGGAAGGATGCTTCTGGCGCTTCTCACAAAGCCACAGGTAAAGCCTTTGCGCTGGCCTGCAACGGCATTGAGACGCCGCGTCTGCTGCTGATGGCGGCCAATGACGCTAACCCCACCGGGATTGCCAACAGCTCCGATATGGTCGGGCGCAATATGATGGATCACTCCGGCTTCCACTGCTCGTTCCTGACCAAAGAGCCTGTCTGGCTGGGTCGCGGCCCGGCGCAGAGCAGCTGTATGGTCGGCTATCGTGACGGTGAGTTCCGCCGCGACTATTCCGCCAACAAAGTCATTCTTAACAACATCTCCCGCGTGGTGGCCGCCACGAATCAGTCGCTGGCGAAAGGGCTGGTGGGCAAAGCGCTGGATGAGGAGATCCGCTATCGTGCCGTACACAGCGTGGATCTCTCCATCAGCCTGGAGCCGCTGCCCGATCCTGAAAACCGCTTAACGCTGAGCAAAACCCGCCTGGATCCGCACGGTCTGCCCTGCCCCGATATTTACTACGACGTGGGCGACTACGTGCGTAAAGGCGCGGAAGCCTCCCATGCGCAGCTGGAGCATATCGGCCAGCTGTTCGAAGCCAAAGAGTTCAACATCAGCAAAGGGCTGAACGCCAACAACCACATTATGGGCGGCGTGATCATGGGCAAAAACGCCAAAGTGGGCGTGGTGGACGGTAACTGTCGAAGCTTCGACCATGAGAACCTGTGGCTGCCCGGTGGCGGCGCTATCCCGTCGGCCAGCGTGGTCAACAGTACGCTGACCATGGCGGCGCTTGCCCTGAAAGCCGCGCAGGATATGGCGATGCGTTTGAAGGGGGCGATATGAAACGCTTAACCTCTCTGGTACTGGCCGCGCTGACCACGGTGGGATTCAGCCTGCCTGCCTCTGCCGACACACTGGATGCCAGCCTGATGCAACAAGGCCAGCTGGTCGCCACGGCTTCCGACTGTCAGGCTTGCCATACCGCACCCGGCAGTAAAACGGCCTTTTCAGGCGGCTATGCGATTGCTTCACCGATGGGCGTGATTTACTCCACCAACATCACACCTTCTGCTGACGGGATCGGGAAATATACCGAAGCCGAATTTTCTGCGGCGGTAAGGGATGGGGTGCGTGCCGATGGCGCTCAGCTTTATCCGGCGATGCCTTATACCTCCTACAGCAAGATGACCGATGAAGATCTGCATGCGCTGTATTACTACTTTGAACACGGCGTAAAACCGGTGGATCAGGCTAATCCTCAGACCAGCCTGCCTTTCCCGTTCAGCCTGCGCTTCAGCATGAAGTTCTGGAACCTGCTGTTTGCCGATCGGCAACGTTATCAGCCTGATACCAGCAAAAGTGACGAGTGGAACCGGGGCAACTATCTGGTTAACAGCCTGGCGCACTGTAATACCTGCCACACGCCGCGTGGTGTGCTGATGCAGGAAGAGAGCGCGCATCCGCTGGCTGGCGGGCCGCTGGGGAGCTGGTACGCACCGAATATCACTGCCGATCCGGTCAGTGGCATTGGCGGCTGGAGCGATAACGAGCTGGTGCAGTACCTGAAAACCGGGCGGGCAGAAGGGAAAAATCAGGCGGCAGGCGGCATGGCCGAAGCGGTGGAAAACAGCCTGCAATATCTGCCGGACAGCGATCTGAAAGCGATTGCGGTTTACCTGAAAAGTACCCCGGCCATCCGGGATCGGGGTGAAACCCAGCCTGCCTTCTCTTACGGCAAGCCGATGGATGTGGAGGACAGCATTCGCGGACGTAACCCGAATAATGCTGACCACACGCTCTCCAACGGCGCGACGTTGTTCAGCGGCAACTGCGCCAGCTGTCATCAGCCCGATGGTGCAGGCAGCAAAAATCAGGCTTACCCTTCGCTGTTCCACAACACCGCCACCGGGTTGCAAAATCCCAACAACCTGATCTCCGCGATCCTGTTTGGGGTGCAGCGTAAAACGGCGGATGGCGATGTGCTGATGCCGGGCTTCAGTTCGCCTTCTTACGTCGACAAACTGTCGGATCAGCAGGTGGCGGATATCAGCAACTTTGTGCGTCAGAATTACGGTAATCCGGTCGGGACCGTGACTGCGGGCGATGTGGCGTGGGTGCGTAAAGGGGGGCATCCACCGCTGCTGGCTCAGGCCCAGCCTTATTTAGTGCCGGGTGGCCTGGTCGCGCTGGTGCTGATAGTGATTATTGTGCTGGCGTGGCGCAGGAAGCGCAGCCGGGGTTGATAACGAGGGGAGCCGCAGGGCTCCCCTTCAGACTATGGGCAAAGTGCAGGCTCAGGGAGCCTGTGCCTCTCGCAAAGACGCAAAAAGCGCCGTCCGTGGCAGCTCAGCACGGGCCGTCCATGGCCCGTGATGCTTTGCTCAAGGCACAGGCTCCCATCGCTTCAGGTTCGTCAGCAGTCTGAAGGAGAACCGTATGGACTCCCCTTTTTATCCCCGTCGCGCGGCCAGCATCCCACCTTATACCGCTGCCAGCATCCCGCCATCCACAAACAGCAGATGCCCGTTCACAAAGTCCGAAGCTCTGGAGGAGAGGAACACGGCTGCACCCACCAGCTCTTCCGGATTGCCCCAGCGGGCGGCAGGCGTGCGCTTGCACAGCCATTCGGTGAACTCGGAATTATCCACCAGCGCTTTGGTCATCGGCGTCTCGAAATAGCCCGGTGCGATACCGTTAACCTGAATGTTGTAACGCGCCAGCTCCACGCACATCCCTTTCGTTAACATCTTCACTGCGCCTTTTGCCGCGGCATAAGGCGTGATGGTGTCGCGCCCCAGCTCGCTCTGCATCGAACAGATATTAACGATTTTGCCTGATTTGCGGGTGATCATCCGCTTCGCCACGGTCTGCGAAACCAGGAACACGCCGGTCTGATTAGTGGCGATGATGTCATTCCACTCATCCAGCGGGAATTCAGTAAAAGGATGGCGGCGCTGAATACCGGCATTATTGAACAGCACGTCGATTGGCCCAATCTGAGATTCAATCTTTTCAATGCCCTCTTCCACCGCCTTTGGATCGGAGACGTTGAAGACGGCGGTATGCGCGATAAACCCTTCCTCGCGCAGCTTCATCGCCGCCTTCTCCGCCCGCTCTTCCGAAGTGCCGTTGATGATGATCTCCGCGCCATGCTGTGCCAGGCCGCGCGCCATGATAAAGCCGATGCCCTGCGCTGCGCCGGTCACTAAAATACGTTTGTTATCTAAGCTGAATAAATTCATGGTTACTGCTCCGTTGCTTCAGGGCGAAAGCGGTCAGACTTCACAGGATAGTGGCACCCTGCAAAATGAAGGGCTCCCGGATGACCAGCCAGTGGCTCGCGCGGGTAAGGCTCTATCTCACGGGTTTTCATCGTGCAAGACTGTGATGCGGCTCACTTAAAACCGTGTTACTAAACCAGGTTACCTTTGCTGTGATCGGCAACGGCTTTTGTCCGCTGGCGAGGCGCCGAACCCGCACTTTATCCAATTTCCTTTAAGGGTTGCAGCAGGCATAATGTCAGGCTTCCCCGGCCGATCCTCAGAGCAGAATGAAAAACCAACGTATCACCTTACATGATATCGCTACCCTGGCTGGGGTAACAAAGATGACCGTCAGCCGCTATCTTCGCACCCCTGAAAAGGTCAAACCGGACACGGCTGAACGCATCGCCAGCGTGATTGCCGAGGTAGGTTACGAGCCAGACCCGGATAATCACGCCATCGCGGGTAATGCCCTGCCCCGTATCGGCGTGCTGATCCCCTCGTTCAATAACCAGATATTCTCCGATTTGCTGGCTGGCGTGGAGTCCGTGACCTCCGCAATGGGCTATCAGACGCTGGTGGTCAACTACGACTACGACAGCCAGCGGGAAGAAGAGCAGATCGCCACCGTACTGGCTTTTAACGTTAAGGCGCTCTTACTGACCGAATCGGTACATACCCTGCGGGCGGAAAAATACCTTAAAGCAGCGGGCATTCCGGTGGCGGAAGTGATGGGACTGACCACAACTGAAGGCCGGATAAATGTGGGGTTCGACAACTTCCAGGCGGGCTTTGATATGACCAGCATGCTTACCGGCAGCGGCAAGCGGCGCGTCATTTACTTCGGCTCCATGTCCGATCTGCGCGATGAACAGCGCTATGCCGGTTACTGCCAGGCGATGGAAGCGGCGGGCCTGCCGACCGGGCGCATCGCCCCGAAAAAAGTCTCTTCGGTTTCCACCGGGGCTGGGATGATGACCCTGGCCCGCCAGATGTATCCGGAGATGGACGGCATCCTCTGCACCAACGATGATCTGGCCGTTGGCGTGCTTCAGGAGTGTCTGGCGGCTGGCATAGCTGTGCCCCACGAGATGGCAATTGCCGGTTTTCACGGCCTGGAGATTGGTCAGGTCACCACGCCTAAACTGGCGAGCGTAATCACCCCGCGCTTTGAGATGGGCAAAACCGCCACCGAGATCCTGATCAAGAAGATCAACAATGTCCCCACTATTGAGCGTGTGGATCTGCATTACCGGCTGTCGATGGGATCGACCATTTAATCAGCCCGATTTCCCCTCCCCGATCACGCCGTTGGTAACACAGTTTACTAACACGATTTGGTGTGAGCTGGCTCTCAACTTAATACTCAGAAACCCCTTTAATAGTAAGCATGCCTTATCAGCTGGTGGTCAGTTCCTGCTGGACGAACGCCGCTTCACTTCCTGTTTCAGAGGGCTTCAGATGAACGAAAAAATCCCCGGCACACGCTGGCTGCGAGTAATAGCCCCAATCCTGATCACCTGCATCGTGTCGTTTATGGACC
The DNA here is from genome assembly GCF_036865545.1 of Erwinia sp. E_sp_B01_1. NCBI lineage: Bacteria > Pseudomonadati > Pseudomonadota > Gammaproteobacteria > Enterobacterales > Erwiniaceae > Erwinia > Erwinia sp. E_sp_B01_1. The sequence goes on from NZ_CP142208.1 coordinate 4,173,528, forward strand.
GGGTCAATATCAGCTTTGCCCTGCCCGGCGGCATGGAGGAGGATTTGGCGATCTCCAGCCAGATGGCCGGTATCGCCAGCGGCATCTTCTTTATCGGTTATCTGTTCCTGCAGGTGCCGGGTGGCCGGGTGGCGGTAAACGGCAGCGGCAAGAAATTTATCGCCTGGTCGCTGGCGGCCTGGATGGTGGTCTCCATCGCCACCGGGTTTGTCACCAACCACTGGCAGTTGCTGGCGCTGCGCTTTGTTCTGGGGATTTCTGAGGGGGGAATGCTGCCGGTCGTGCTGACTATGGTCAGTAACTGGTTCCCGGAGAAAGAGCTGGGCCGCGCCAATGCTTTTGTGATGATGTTCGCCCCGCTGGGAGGCATGTTCACCGCGCCCATCTCCGGGATGATCATCAATACCTTTGACTGGCGCTGGCTGTTTATCATCGAAGGCCTGCTCTCTGCGGCAGTGTTACTGGTGTGGTGGCTGGTGATCAGCGATCGGCCGGAAGAAGCACGCTGGCTGCCCGCGCGTGAAAAAGAGTATCTGATTAAAGAGCTGAGCCGCGAACGTAATGAGCGCCGCAAAAAAGCGCCGGTGGGCAAAGCAAAACTCACCGACGTGTTCAAAAACCGGGGGCTGATGAAGCTGGTGCTGCTGAATTTCTTTTACCAGACCGGGGATTACGGCTACACGCTGTGGCTGCCGAGTATTCTGAAAAACCTGACCGGAGCCAACATGGCCAACGTCGGCATGCTGGCGGTACTGCCCTTTGTGGCAACCATCGCCGGGATTTACCTGATTTCGCTAATCAGCGACAAAACCGGCAAGCGCCGCCAGTGGGTGATGATCTCCCTGTTCTGCTTCGCCGCCTCGCTGCTGGCTTCCGTGGTGTTGTACCAGCATGTGGTCGCCGCCTATATTGCCCTGGTCTGCTGTGGCTTCTTCCTGAAGGCCGCCACCAGCCCGTTCTGGTCGATGCCTGGCCGCATTGCCTCGCCTGAACTGGCGGGCAGCGCACGCGGCGTGATTAACGGCCTGGGGAATCTGGGCGGCTTCTGCGGTCCTTTCCTGGTGGGTATTGTCATCACCTTCTGGGGACAAAGTGCCGCTATCTGCGCCCTTGCCGCCTCACTGATTATTGCGGGGATTATTGCCGCCACGCTGCCGAAGCAGTGTGATTTGGTGGCTGAAGCGGAGAAGCCAGATGCCGACCCGGCCAGCATGCCGAAGATAGCGTCCGGACATCATCACTGAGAATAACTGCGGAGCAGGGAAGCTCTGTTTTGCAGGCGCTGTACAGTCAGGTTAGCCATCGATATCACCATGTTCTATTTACGAGGTAAACGCATGGCTATTAATCCCGATATCAAAACAGTGAAAATTAGTGCAATAAGAAAAGTGAACTCCACCAGTAGATCGGCAGTATGCTCAACGCCGTCAGAGTTGCACCACTCCCCCAGTAAAGCTGTCAGATCCGGTATAGCCCGGGGTAATACCCAGGCAACAGCAAAGTTCATGGCAACCAGCAGCACCAAAAACCCGCAGATTCGCAAAACCCACTTTTTCATCAATCCACCTGTATTGTTCCATAAGCCTGAAGAAACGACCCCGGCACAGGAATCATGCTCGTTTTGAGTAACTGAACACGAAGATATTCAAAATCTGAAATATGAATAAGGGTAATACATCCTTCACTTAACCCCATCGGCCAACTGGATGCAGACGGAAATTACCCCGTTTTACGCCGTTAATAAAAGTCCAGTCGTCAATCTTCCCATCAGCCCGGTAAAGTGCAAACCATTCCTTCCGGTTAGTCCCATAACCATATCGTAGAAAGCTGTCCCGCAATTCCGCCAGACGGCCTCCAGACTGGCGACCTACAATATAATATCGCCCCTGAGGGAGAGGCCCAATATTTTTAACGGCTGTAAGACTGGCATTATTAACACCTTGTTTCTGACCAGAAAAAGCGGGGAAGCTTCCAATGCCATAGCATTGAAGCAAGGAGGAAGGCATTCCATTGAGTGAAAAATGACAGGTTCTCGGCATATCAATTCCTTTTTGATAAGATTACCGATGTGGATTAAATCATTACAATGAAAGAGAGGGCAATAAAAAAGAATGAAAGAAAACACAAACAAAATAAATCACTCAAAATCTTAACCAGCCTTCAACATGCGCGTGTGTAAGTTCTCTGCCAGCAAACGGCAGGTCCAGGATTTTACCGGGATTGTCGGGGCACGACGGGTACGGGGCCAGGTAATTTCCTGGTGATGCCGTTGAATAACAGATGACGGAGCGAGACCCCCGGCCTGATTTTTTCTGCTGATGAGTGAGAAAATCAGGCTGTAATTGCGTCTCGCCTTTTAAAGATTAATTAATTACCAGTAACTGCCGATAACTTCCTTCATAGATTATCATCATCCAGCGGATTATATACTCTCATGGCATCCTGCGGTCTGCTCTTATCTTCCGGGCGGTCAACCCGGCACTGACGATAATATGAGCACCCCTTCCGAAAATGGATATCAGTCTCATTTTTAGCCTTTGTTACTTCTGGACATTAAGTCGTCAGATCGTAATAATGTACTGGTTTATCAATAGGTAATAATAACATCACGTTATCATTCTACTGATCGCAGACTTTCCGGTCTCGCATTTTTCTATAGCGGGGCTTTACAACGCATATTGGTTTGACTTAATACAGGGTTTTATTCAGTCACCTTATTATCCAGCTTTTTTATATTCTGCTCCGGAATACTCTCCTGATGCGGCTTAATGCTGGTTATAACTCAGACCGCGTTTTATTCAGTGCTTTATCCTTTTCAGATGCGGATAAAGCCAGATGAATTTTACTTTTTGGGATGGACAAGGATAAAGGAGAGAAAGTGGAACGCACGTATTCAGGGAAAATCTGTTTGCTGGCAGCCGTGGTGATGCTGTCTTCAAGCTGTGCCAGTTTGCAGGAAGCTGGCAAAAACTATGGCACGGCCATCGGGTGTATTGGTGGTGCGGCATTAGGCGGAGGACTGACTTATCTGGTCACCAAAGATGCTACGAAAGCTGTTGCTGGCGGCCTGATCGGAGGGATCGCCGGATGTGCTGCAGGGAATGTCTGGCAGAATCGCGAAAAAGCACTGGCCCAGATAGCAGCCGAAGAACATATGAAAATTGACAGCCATCCGTTGCAGTCTCAGGAAAAAAGCGGCAAAGAAAATGTCGGTCTCGTCGCGCAGGTTGAAGATAACGGCATGTTTACCACAGACAGCGCTCAGCTTTCGGCTAACGGGCTGCGTCAGGTCAGAAAAATTGCTGCGGCTATGAAGCAAGGCGATCAAAATGGCGTGGTACTGATTGTGGGTCATACCGATGCCACCGGTAACGCAAGCTGGAATCAGAAGCTTTCTGAACAGCGTGCGCAAAGCGTCGGACGTATCCTGCAACAGGCTGGTTTAAATCCTCAGCATCTCTATTTCCAGGGCGCTGGCTCATCACGCCCGGTGGCAGACAACACTACCTTCACCGGACGGGCAGCCAACCGACGTGTAGAAATTGTCGGTCTGGCTAACGAGGCGTTGTTGAAGCAACGTGTTGAGCAGGAAGGTAATAACCTCGCCTATCTCCGCTATGGCACCCAGTCAGCGGACACTGTTGCAAGATCTAAAACATCCTCATCTACACGCAAAGCATCACTTCCGGCAAAACAGAAATCTTCTTCAATTACCAGCAAACCGACTAAAGCTTCTAAAACGGAAGAGACTGTTCAGACGGCTTCTGCTCCTTCCAGAACAGCCAATGGCAAAAACTGGGTTGATTTTGGCGGCCAGCCCGTCACCGGCTCAACCATACCGCTGGCCGCAAACCTGAAACCTGTCAGTAGTGGGTTTAGTTTGATCTCCGAGGCTAATGCCAGTGCGGTGACAGGAAACTGCCTGACGGACAATGCACGCGTGGCAGGACTGGCCAAAAATCTGGCCACCGGTAAGCCACTTGAGACGCACGATACCAAAGATTATCTGCCAAATATGAACGGTCATGCATGGGCAGGACTGGTTAACCAACATCTGGTAACCATCTCCCCGGTTAAAGTGCTGAAAGATGACACCAGGGTGGAAACCGATCCGCGGGTCTGGATTACCCGTAATTATCAAAGCAGCGGAAACCGTAAGGCTGATGCCCCACTCAGTGCTGTAGCTAATGCGTGGGAAGGTGAAGACAGCATTCTTTACCGCATCTATCTGCCAACAGAAAAAGAGCAGCCGCTTTCCTGTATTGATCTGCTACTACCCAAAAATGCATCTAAAGCTCAGCAGGGTCAGCTTTTCTATTCCAGCCACAGCAGCGCATATATGGCCGCTTATCAACCGGTCCGTAGTTAATCAAGGAACAGACAATGGAACTTTTTCAGAGCATCGCTGAAGCGATCTCCCTTTATCGCTATATTTTCTGGCCATTAGTGGGCTTGCTTGCCCTGGTCATTATCTTTATTCGCTGGTGGGAACAGGTCAGTTACTTCTTCCTCAATTTGTTTACAAGCTTTCCCGTGGTGGGATATATCGCTCGTCTTTCGCGGAGCAATGAACCCCGACGCTCAAGTACCGGCGGCAAGTTCTGGTATCCGTCAGAAGAAGCGCTGTGCGCTAAATACTGGCAGCATCACAAATCCTTTAATCTGAGCGCCGATTTTTACCTGCGCTGCGTTAACTACCTGAACAAGGTGAATGAACGCGGCCGTAAGCCAACCGGACCGGTGTTGTGGATCTGTAGCGTGGCGCTGGTGATATTAGAAGCCTTTATCTTCGCGCTGGTTCTCTCCCCTTTCATCGCCAACAACATCTCAGCTAATCAGGCGGAGTTCTCGGCCATTGTGATCTCTGTACTGATTGGTGTTGTGCTGGTGCCTGCCACGCATTTGATGGGCGCGGAACTGCATAAAAACAGCCTGCTCAAGAAAATCCGTTACTGGTATGACGACGCTCGCCATGCCAACAACGCACGTGGACTGACATCAAATACCGGCATTTCACTGGAAAACACGCGTGATGACGATCAGGATCCGCAGTACATCCAGATGTTTAACCGTATTAACACCAATGTTCACAGCCGCCCGCAGTACTGGGCAACTGCCATTGCGCTGGCATTGATTCTGTTCTTTGCGGTTGGCGCTTATTTCGTCCGTGCTGCGACTATTGATTCGATGGATACTCAGGCCGTCAACGGGACACCCTTCAGTCAGACTACTGAGACTTCCAGCTCGCCTTTTGATCTGCCAGCGGATGCGGTGGCCGATAACGCCAAAGCTGACAGCCAGGCTACCGAAGAGATTGGTAATAATCGTGTCTTTGCTTCCAAACTCACTTTTATCATTCTGTCGGTGATCTTTGTGGGCGTGCAGCTGATTGGTATTCTGATCGGGCTGTATCGTTCATTTGCCGGGATAGATTCCAAAAAGGCTGCTAAATACGCCGGTAATTTCAGTGGGTCAGAAGAGTTCTCTGCCTGGCACAGTATGAAACGCGAACGCGTGGAGCGTGATGCTCAGGAGAAACTGAGTTCACTGCAGAATCGCCTGATGATGAAGCGTACCAGCAGTCAAAGTCAGCAGCTTAACGAACTGCCCACTTTTACTGATTATGTCAGCGGCAAACGTGTTGAAAAATCCCGCTCAGAACAGGAATTCAATGAGCATCTTAAGAACACAGCCTCTGCTCCTGTTGCTCAGGTCATTACACCTCAGCCTCAACAGCCTGTAGCACCCCGTGCGGCATTGCATGTGGTTTTACCTGAGGAAGAAACACCGGCCGACATCGTTGCGCCCGTGCAGGCAGCGAAGGATGACGAAAAAGAGCGCATCATTGCGCTGGGCGATCTGGTCGGATTGGATGAAGAAGATCTGGCCCTGATTGCCGACGATCAGGGGTTGCCTTTAGAGGCGGTGCTTAAACGCCAGCGCGTGCAACAGTTGCTGAATAAAACGCGGGCGAAGGGGGAAGCATGAGAGGCTGGCTTGCGCTAATGCTCCTGGGCCTGAGCTGTAGCCTTCAGGCCGCCGAACGCAACGATATCCCCAGTTGCTATCACTATGCGAAGCTGGATGCTGAACGTCCGGTAGAGAGTGGGCGCGAGCTGGTCATTATCATCGACCAGACCGTGAAGGTGCCGCTGGATCTGAAGAAATCGATCTGGCAGCACGTGATCCGATACGCTCAGCCTGGCGACCGCGTGGTGCTGTATCAGTTCTCTGCCCTGCTGCAGGATAACTATCTGAAGCGCGTCTTTGACGGCAGGCTGGAAGCGCTGTTTACCGATCAGAAAGCCCGCAACAATATGGGCATGGAAAGTCTGAAAAATCTGGACAGCTGTCTGGTCAAACAGAAACAGTTCTTCGATCAGGGTATCGGTAAATTGATGGCAAACAGCTTTGCTACTGAAGGCAGCAGCATCGCCAAAAGCGAGATTATCGACAGCCTGAAGCGTATCGCTGAGGATTTGAAGAGCGATCCGGCTCAGACAAAGTCTGTGGTGCTGGTCTCCGATATGCTGGAGAACAGCGATTTCGGCAGCTTCTACAGCAACAATCAGATCCGCCTGATCGCGCCTGAGAAGGAGCTGGCTCGGGTCACTAAGCAAAACCTGATTGCCGATTTCAACGGTGCGAAGGTGTACGTGGCGGGCGCGGGATTGATTGATACCTCAGCGAAGAATAACTATCGCTCAGGGAAGATCATGCAGCAGCTGGAAGGCTTCTGGCAGCAGTATTTCACCGCCTCAAACGCGGAGCTTATCAGCTTTGGCGCGCCTGAATTAACTGTCGAGATTAAGTAACTTTTAACCCTGATTTTATTATTATCTGACGCCTCCTTTTGGGGGCGTTTTTTATTTTCGGTTTACAAAAAAACAACCTGTCGATATTACTTCAGTAATAATTTTCACGTTTCCTTTTTAAAAATTCCGAGAAGTAACTGTTAAATGACCGCATTGATTCTGGAAAAATTTTCTATGAAAAAAATGACATACCCCTCACACTTAAACCTTTATGAATTTAGCATTAAAATCCCCACTCAAATTGATTAATGTCAAAATTTTTAACACCTAAAATAGTAGATTTGTTTTGCATATTTAAAAAAGGAGTTTGAAAATGGCAATCCCAGCATATCTCTGGCTGAAAGATGATGGTGGTGCAGATATCAAAGGCAGCGTAGATGTAATTGACAGAGAGGGAAGCATAGAAGTTTTAAGTTTTATGCATTCACTTAACATTCCAACAGACAATCATACGGGCAAGTTAACGGGTACACGTTTACATAGTGCAATGGAAATTGAGAAAGAGTTCGATGCATCCAGCTCGTATTTATACAAGGCGGTCTCCACAGGACAAAACCTTAAAAGCGCCGAGATAAAATGGTATCAGATTAATAATGCGGGATTTGAAAAAGAATACTTCAATATGTTCCTTGAAAATGTCAAAGTGGTTGCTGTATGTCCTGTCATGCATAACGTCAAGACCAATGAAAAACAGAATCATTTAGAATCAGTAACTTTAAGATACGAGCGCATAACGTGGAAATATTGTGATGGTAACATCCAATATTCTGACTCATGGAAAGGCAGATAAATGTTCAGGCGCGTTAGCGCCTTTTCAAACACACAGGGATGAAAAGTATGACCTGGATATATAATGTTAATGCTAATACATTTGAACAAAATGGAACTTTTAAGTTTAATGGACTATATGCTGGCGCTGAAGGTTACAAAAACAATACAGAATTCGAATGTGAAATCAATAAAGGCTCTTTACCGCGTGGTAAATACCGTATAAGCAGACCTATTGCGAAACATCAGACTGCTGGTCGCTTTGTTTTGCGTCTGACACCCTATATTGAGAATGAAATGTGTGGAAGAGCAGGTTTCTTAATTCATGGTGATAATGGTCGGGGAACCGCCTCTAACGGTTGCATTGTTGCAACTTATGATGCCAGGCTGGAAATAGCTGAAAGCGGTGACCGGGAGTTAATCGTAAAATGAAAAAAAATCATCTCATTTTTTTCATCATAATGCTCAGCGCCTGTTCATCTTATCAAAGAAAAATAACAGATCAGAGACTTTATGAAAAAGTACAATCAGCATCAGGTAGTCATACCGTGAGTGCACTCACAGACCAGGATTTCGACAAAATACTGACTTATATCTCGCAAGGGTCTGCCCCCTGGTTGGAACTTTATCCGGAGTTTAAAGAGAAAACTTTTCAGGGTATAACTTCGTTTCAGGAGGGGTTAGATGTCTCTATGGCCTACGCGTTGTCCATAAATCCGGTAAGTACACTCAAATTCATTACTAAGAAAAATGTAGACATCATCTGCAGCTTTCCTTTTATTGAACCAACCCGCCAGGAAATTTATACCTATTACAATAATACACGTACTACTTTACTTCCCCTTTCAAAAGAGAATCACCTGGCAGAGAGATGCTTACATACTCTAAATCTTAATATAAAACAAATTATCCAAACTTCTACTGAATGACAACCATTATCCAAAAAATCAATAAATCTCATCTAAAATGATCAGGGGTGCTTTATTGTTTTTGTTCCCGTCACTTATACGTAGTGCTAATTCCGGCATTGTGAACAATTAAATAAAATTCAGGCAGCGCCCTACATATGTGGGCAGGCAAGCTGAAAGCCACCCCCCATGTTAATGTTGCTTCAGGATTATCAGCTTATTGCGTAGTTTGTAATGGAATGAATGGAGAAACTTTATTTTTTTTGTAGAAGTGTTAATTTCCCGAAAATATCCTCTGTTACATCCCTTTCATTTTTTCTGCGAGCAGCATTATGTTTCCTGCACATACAGGATATTTATTATGGAATTAAGCGCAGTGACTGGAGATAATAACAGGGTATTTTACTCGCGATGAGAATGTGCTCGAACACAGTCTCACCGCTAACCATAAAGACTATACGGAGTAGTAATCATGGCTGAGCAGGATTGTAATGCAGACACAGCAGTAAAAGAAGTGACGGCCCCGGCATTCCGCAGACTGAAAGTAAGTTATGCGCACACCTTTCCAGATTATCAGCAGATCCCGGCGATAAACATTAAAGGAAAATGGCTGGCCGCCGCTGGATTTGAGACCGGCACGCTTGTCGATGTACGGGTAATGGCAGGCTGCCTGCTGCTTACCGCCCGTCCGGTTGAACCAGAAGAACCGGAACTGATGCAGGCACTCAAGCGCGTGTGTAAGTTCTCTGCCAGCAAACAACGCCAGGTTCAGGATTTTATCGGGATTGTTGGGGCCCGGCGGGTACGGGGCCAGGCGAGTTCCTGATGAAGTTGTATGACTGAATGAGCATTCTTGCCCGAGCGGTAAAAGTCTGGTTTCTGCAAGAAACCAGTGGCGGGATCCTGCTATACGGGGCTATTATCGTGCGAATGGTGCGATTCGCACAAATTGTACATACAGGAGCAACTATGCTTAGTTTCACTGCTAACCAGGCAAAAACACGATTCGGCGAGCTGATGACTAAAGCGCAGAACGAAACCGTAACGGTTACCAAAAACGGGCGCACTGCCTTTGTGTGCCTTCCTGAGAGTGAATTTAAAGAATATGAGCAGTTAAAGCTGGATAGCTTGCGCGCTAAACTTGCCCGCTCAATTGAGCAGGCTAAAAATGGCCAGCTTCACGATGGTGACGCAGTATTTGATGAAGTGATGAAAGATCTGTAATGGGAAAATTCACGTTAACGGATGACGCCAAAGAAGATTTAAAAGACGTTAAAACCGCTTCGAATGACAAGTTTGGGCCCGCACTGACCAAAGTCTACTTAGAGGGTATGCGGGCCGCTATGTCTATGCTGGCCGAACACATGGTAGGTACGGACGCCAGTGAAGAGACATGGCCCGGTGTATTTTTCTGGCCGTACGAAAGCCACTATATCTTCTTTCTTCGCATCGAGGCTGGCATTCAAGTTGTCGGCATTCTTCACCAGTCACGCTTGTCTAAAGCCTTGCAGAAACGCAAGCCGTAGTTACATGATTGTAATAGCGGTTCAATACTGGAGTGCTTTAATCACGTAACCTGATAATTACATCTACATTTTATACTTTCGCATTTTCTAACGACTTTACCAACATTGAGCGTATTCAAAACACCTGCCTGAATTGGTATCGGTAAACCAATGGCATGAAGGCTTCTGGCAGCAGTATTTTAACCCCTGAACGCGAAAATTGAGCGTTGATGTTCCCGGATTAACTATTGAGATTAAGCGGCTTATCTCAGATAATAAAGACAAATAACGGCCGCGGGATAGGCCATTAAATGCTTAAACCCGAAAAAAATAGTTGTACAGAATCATTGTACACAAGAGCCAAGCTTAATTTTTTCTGAATCATAAATCACAACATCATGGTCTGTAATGAGGCTTTTTAAATCAATTGAATTAAATACATTGAAATCCATCAAAACATCCTTTTGGTTCTGGCCAAGGAATAATAGTGCGACATGCTTACCACGAAGGTTACTACATGCATTTGATTCGTTAAAATCAAGATTTCTTGCCATCGAATAAATCTTATTATTTAACACTCTTACATCAAAATAGTTATTATTCCATTTCCAGGTAAATAAACACACTATAGCAATAAAAATAACAAAAAATAATGAATTCACAGGGAATTCAAAACCCTTTTCCTGATCCTCATTAATCTTATAATATGCATATATACCTAAATGAAGAAAATGTGCCAACCCTATGAATATCAATAAAACCATTAACGGCTTGTAAATGTATTGAAAAAAAACCAATCCTGTCAAGAAGCTTTTAGTATACGGTAATGCAGATGCATCAACTCCAAATATTCCATTTATCAAAGATGATGCCGATGAAGAGCAATAAACCAATAAGGCAGTGACGGATAAAGAAAAGACTATCTTAGTCACCCCGAAACTCCAAAGTTCTTTAAATACAGCTATCCTTTCAAGTTGCACACCAACCCAAATTAAGGATAAAATCACGTAAAGACAATATGCCGGAAATTTTATTGATTCAATAAAATCTGAATCTGACTCTCTTCCATTTGTAAAAATAAAGACAATGAAAGCTACAAATGCAAGGGCATTCAGGGCAGTGTTCACATCCCAGCTTTTAACGTATGTCGATTTTTGTTTTTCTTCTTTGAAGTACAAAATTGAATCGTAGATTCCCGCCAAAAGTTTTTTAATGGGTTTTTTTTCACTTTCTGTAGCGATTGAACCCGTTTTTAACTCAGATCTGAGTTCATGAATTAATTGTTCAACTTCTGATTTATCAGGCATGATTCTCTTATCCTTGTGATAGCACATGAAAACCCTAAATTAATATAGAAAATATAATTCGGACAAGTTTATACTACATCAACTAAAACTTCAGCGAAACCATCCACGACCATAATAATATTTCGGCCCGGAGGCCAGGCGATACGATTTCCTCAGCGATTCCGCCAAAAGGAATGAATCCAGTTCAGTACCTTGTATGCAGACCGGACAGTTATGGGAGCAGCGCCACAGCATAATCACGTATCCATAGTGCTCGTAGTTCTTCGGTATTCATCAAACGACGACCGTGTTGGGTTTAGAAATAACAATTTTATGCACCTGAAAGCACGTAAGCCTTACCCATCACCCTTAAAAATCCCGAATCAGGAAGCCAAACCCAGTATGGAGTGAACAAAGGAATATGGCTAAGGATAGTGTCTAATAAAGGGGGCTGAACAGGCGAAGTTTATATCATCTGATTTTTTCGCAATGAAGCAATTCTCTCCCGAAGGTTTACATTTACCGCATTCTGTTATGTGATCGCGTAACAGGCTCTTTTCAGAGCCGCCTCACAAAACAGGACTTTTATGCGTTTCTGGCAGGCCGATCCTAAGCTTGAGCATTACTGGCGTGGTGTGATCCTTTTTGGCAAGAATGTCGCTTCTTATAAATTTGCGCTGGCCCATGCGCTGTATGACCTTAAGCAGCCAGATAATGACCTGATTACGATGGAGATGCTTGCTGCCCCTTTTGCCCGCCATCTGTGCGCGCACCTCAAGCAAGCGCCTAAGCAGATCACCAGCAGACGTAGCCAGTTTCTGGAAGCCTGTGTGCAGTTCAATAATAGCGAGATTACCGAAGAACAACTGATTGAGATCACCATCAAACGAGGCTTTGCTAACGTCATTGATGCCTTTCATAACGTTAATCAGGCTGAAATTGACAAGCGCTTTTTCCTCGACGAACGTAAGACGTCAAAGGGTATCCGCCTGACAGATAATTTTTACTCCCTCACTGAGAACGATCAGTTTCCAAACCTTATCCGGGAAACTGATGCACGCTGGCGACTGGTTGAAGAAGCCTGGGCGATGAGTGTGTCACGTAATCTGATAGCGGTGGAATATGACGATGACAGCCAGATGCTGTTCAGCCGTCGAAACGACAGGCGCATCGCCATCACCAGCTGCCGCGACAGTCTGAACGGTTACCAGAAAGGCTACTGCTTTTACTGCTTCAGCCCTGTCAGCTTAGTGAGCGGGGAAGAAAGCCTGGCGGACGTCGACCACTTCCTGCCGTGGATGCTTAATGACAGTATCAGCAACCTGAACGGCGTCTGGAATCTGGTACTCGCCTGCCAGAGCTGTAACCGTGGCGCTAAGGGAAAATTCGCCCGCATCCCCTCGACAAAATTGCTTCAGCGCCTGTATGACCGGAACGAATATTTTATCAACAGCCACCTCCCTCTGCGTGAAACCCTGATCCGACAGACTGGTAATACGGCCACTCTGCGGCATAATTTCCTGCAACGCAGTTGGGACACAGCGAAATTTACGCTGTTGCATGAATGGGAACCCACCGCACAGGGAGACGGTATTTTCTGATGAATGACGACTATTACCAGCACAATGCGCAGCGCTTCTACGATGATACGGTGGACGTGGATATGTCCGCCGTCTATAAGCCTTTCCTGAGACACCTTAAACCCGGTGCACGCATTCTGGATGCCGGCTGCGGCTCTGGCCGCGATACCAAAGCTTTCAGTGAGATGGGCTTTAAAGTGGAAGCTTTTGATGCTTCTGCAGAACTGGTTGAGCGCGCTAAGCAGCTTACCGGCAAACACGTGAAAGTCATGCGCTTTCAGGATCTCACGGCGGTTGAGCAGTACGACGGTATCTGGTGCTGTGCATCGCTATTGCATGTTCCAGAGAAAGAATTGCCGGAAGTAATGAAATTATTGGCGATAGCGCTGAAGCCTGGCAGCGTCTGGTATTTATCATTTAAATATGGACGTGGGGAACGAGAGAAAGATGGGCGATGCTTTACAGATATGGATGAAGAAGGGATTCGGGAAATCACAAGCGAGTCAGAAGCGCTAACGTTAACAGAGATGTGGACTACCAAGGATCGTCGGACTGAACGTGATGATGTCTGGATTAATGCTGTGCTGAAGAAGGTTTTTTAGCTTCATGCGATACCGGGGTCGCGGCCATTGGTACAAAAATGGTGCAGTGTATAAACATGGATGAGTCAGTTAAATTGTTCACACCTCTCTCGACGTTTCTGAAATAGTTGGCGTGAACAATTTAAGATTTTTCAGGATTTTTTGTAGAGCCTGATCCCTTTTTCTCCGCTGCTGAATGTGAAGATAAGATCTTCAGTGCTAATTTCCAGCTCAGTAAAATCCTTGACGGAAACCAGGTTGTTAAAGTCGTTATCAATGGCAATACAATGGGCTCCGGATGATAAAGCCGACCGTATACCATTATCTGAGTCCTCAAAGATCAGACAGTTTTGCGGCTTCAGATGCAGTTCTTCCATTGCAACCAGATAGGGCAAGGGATCAGGCTTACCTCTCAGAACATCATTTCTGAAAACGATAGTGTCAAAACCATCGAGGTTGTGTTGCTGTAAAACCCTGTTGATTTTTTCCGGCCAACTACTGGTTACCAGGCCTGTTTTGATATTGCAGCTTTTCAAATCCTCAATAAAACTAGCCACACCGGGTATGAGATCACACCAGGCATCCTGCTCCAACTCATCTACCTTACTGTGAAAAACACTTTTCACATCCGGGGCCATTCCAGGGAATAGACTCCTCATAGTGTATTCATACGATGCACCAATAATAAATCTTTCTACATCCACCCGGGTTAACGTATAGCCATACTCTTCTGAAACACTGGTCCATGCATTAATAATCGCAGGGTTAGAGTCGATAATGACTCCATCAAGATCAAATAACACAGCGTCTGTCTGTGGGATTCTGTGCAAGCGCATTATCTTCTCCATGAAAGAACAAGCTCAACGTTTAATACTTACCTGATTCATTAATAATGAACGGTTCAACATTGAATCACCTCCTTAATAACATCTGCCTTATACATCTTTTTATACTTATTGAACCTTTTGATAGCTTCCGTACTGCCATCAGCATGGATATGCAGATGGGAGAGCGTAAACCCCTGCACCAACATGCTGCGGATCATTTCACCAGCCTCGTTCTCTTCCAGATCCTGAGGAACGATGACTTCCCCTTTTATCAAAAAAACATAGGTTTCTGACATTTTCATTTTCTCCCTGAAAGGATGGTTGTGATTACAATCACACTACAATTACTCCGCACTATTAGAAGTCAGGAATTAATGAAAATATAATCAAAATTAATCTGCTGGTGATAACTGACAGGAATGGATACCCGATTGCTACGAGCTTTTGTCATGCTGGCAGAAGTGAAGAATTACCACGAAGCTGCACAAAAGCTGTTCATTACCCAGCCTGCATTAAGTAAGCGAATAAAGTCACTGGAAGATGAACTGGAACTGACACTTTTTGTGCGGGGAAGACACGGCGCAGCGCTGACTCCGGTTGGTGAACAACTTCTTTTCAAAGTCAATCGGTTGGTAGATCACACTGATGAACTGATGCATCTGGCCCGCAATCTTGCTAAGGGAAAAACAGGTGAACTGGCTATCGGTTTTGGTATTTCGAGTATCAAGCTGGCACCAGACCTTGTTGCTGATTTTCAAAGGATCCACCCTGATATCAACGTCAGCCTGGAAGATCTCCCCTCCTCTCAACAGATCATTGGACTCCTTGAAGGGAAATTACAGTTAGGCTTTATGCGCATACCCGTAGAGCCCCCGCTCAAGGGGTTAACGCTGAAGAGTGAATCCCTGGCTATTGCCGTAAGGCGTGATGACCTTGAACTATTGAAGCAGGCTGTTTCTGAGGACTATAAATCTTTGTCTGGTTACCCGTTACTGAGACTCATTAATGCGCGTGGGCCAAACCTGAATCATCATACAGAGCGGTTCCTGGCATTTAATGAAGTAAAAATGACTATCAGGCAGGAGGCCAGAGATATCCAGACGTTACTGGCATTAGTAGCGGCAGGTGTGGGCATAGCTTTAGTACCCGAAAGTGCAGCAAGGGTCTCCCCGGAAGGTACAGGGATAATTCCTCTCCAGGGCCCCTATACACAATGGGATGTTGCGATGGTGTGGAATACGTTGAAGGAAGATAAATTACGCGATGTATTTATTGCCATGGTTAAAAAGAATTAAATCTCTTATTGCGTGAATAGTTATTTGAGGATTAAATAAATGATAAAGGATTATTTTAAAAATTTGTTAATAGGTTTTTTAATTCCATCTTTTTTAACTTATGATATCTTGTCACAAAGTCTCAACTATTTACTCATCCTCCCTATTTTTATTAATGGCTTTCTTTTCCCAATTGCAATACTAGCCGTTGAGACCGCTATAAGAGAAAGCAACCATCAAAACTTTTGGAACCATTATAAAAATCTACCCACTTTTGGCAGCAGCGGATTATATGCCATTTACTGGCTGATTGTCTCGCTATTAACTATACCAATAACAATAATTTATTTAATTTTCATTATAATTAAAAAAGGCCGCTAAGCGGCCTGATGATTATTTTTTAGTAAACCACTCATTAAGTGACTTCATATGATTATCATCAACATATGATGCAAGTAACATACCCAAAACTACAAACATTACTGCCGTCACTGGTCCAATTACCAATCCACCAAAGATGATTGCAGTTAGTTCTGCAACCAATGCCCCAGCCAGTAAACTTTCAATATTGGTAATTACAGGTGCCCAATTACCTGTTTTAACCGCCATTTTGATATTTTGATACAAGCGATGAAGATCTAATGCCTTAGCTGTCACGCCAAAGGCCTTAGCAAACTTCTGATAGTTTTTTGCTAAATCTGCCTGCGTCATAGAGTTTAATGCGGTGACAATTGCATTCCTGTCAGCGAGGCTCAGCTTTTTCTCAATGTTATTGCCATATTTATTCCACGCAGCAATAGCATCATTGTAACTACGAATTCTCTTACCTTTTGAGGCAGCAGCAAGCGTTTGAGCATTCGTTGAAGCCTTTTCACCAAGTTTTTTATAAACCTCTGCATAAAACGCAGAAACAGTTTTCATTGCTTCTTCTAACTGAGCTTGAGCTGGCGTAAATTTAAACCTCGCAGGAACCTTCCCACCTTTTATCGAATTGATTCCATTTTTGGTATCCGTGATGTTTTTGTTGATTGAAGCGAGGTTCTTCTGTAAATCTGAGATTTGCGATTTAACGGCATTTATCTGTTTTTCGTACTCATCTACTTCTTTTTGCGCAGCAGCTGCATCAGCCTTACTATTTGGCCAAAAAATTCTTCCTTTAACATACATTTGTTTTGCAAATAGTAAGTTACAGGTTGCCTGCAGAGCCGAAACATTTGCATCAGTTTCCACCTTAGCGGAGTTTGCAAGTGCCAGGGTCGCATTAGCATAATTAATTGGTGATATTTTATCTGTTTTGTTAAATGTAATTTGTGAATTTAACCTTGCTGTAACCGCAGAATCAAGTTTTGCATACGCCTTCTTCTGATCCTGCATTCTTTCACCAATTTGAATACTCAATTCTTGAGCATGAAAAGCAGCGATTTCCTGAGGGGTTTTAGGTGAAGAAAAAATTGCGCCCTGCTCGAAAAGAGCTATACCGCGATTGATTTCACTCATTACATTCAGTCCACCAGCAAAATCATAGGAGTTTAGGCGGCTTCTGTAACTTCCTGATGGTGAAATGATGGCTCCTCCATCATATGCATCTGTAATTAAATTATCATTACCAACCATAGTACCTAAAGTCCAGATACCGTTTCTATCCTGGGAATAACCCGCTTCAATTAATTTCCTTGTATCTAATGCCATTATTTTAAATCCTTTTATTAAAAAAATCTGAATTTAATGTAGCTTAGTTAAATTAACACCTTATTATGTTATGTCAACCACTATTGATAATGATTATCATTCATATTATATTTTCATCTTCTTGTCTTAGGAACATATTTTTTCTTTAAGAAAAGGATGGCTTATGAAAATTGTTAACTTGTTATTACTAATAATGGTTTTATGCGGCTGCTCATTTAACAATCACACTTCGACGCTGCCTTTTAAGGACATAATTCATGTAAAAAAACCTGCTTATCCTAATCAAGCTTTCAAAGAGAAAATTCAGGGGTATGTACTAGTTGAATTTAATGTTAATGAGAATGGTGAAACTTTTAACATTCGACTCCATTCCACACCCGATATAATATTTGAAGGAGCCGCACGCCAGGCCGTTTCGGAATGGAGATATAAAAAAGGATCGCCCAGAAAAGATATCCAGCTCAAATTGATCTTTTTGATTAACGATCCAGGCTTATCAAAGATAATGCCGACACCCCACGCTCCTGTTTGAACAGTTATCTTTTTGTGGTCATTACCTCTTATACGCCAAAGACAGGACCTGATAGTAAAGGGTGTTGGCCCGCCCTTACCTGAAATGATTGATGATTTTTCTAACTTTGCGACACAGGCATCATTCTTTACTTAGTAGGCTCACATAAAAGCCATGATGTAAATCTGACAAGCGACCAGAATAGCAGGATTAGCACAGTGCTTTTATGATGGTAATAAGAAATAAAGCTACAGAGTTTGAGTGTGAACAATTAGCGCTTTGCGATTTTCCGATGCTGATTCAGGTTGAATAAACCATTTTTCTCGACAACGTAAATTTATTTAAATATTATGTCTACCGGCACCTCTGGCATTCCTTTAATTTTGAAACTGACTTTATACGTTTGTAATAAGTTCGTTACAAAGAAACTCAATATTAATTTATTTCTCTGTTTGAATATATGCAGATTGTGACAACACTGATTAAATAACAATATATACGATAATTATTTAACCTTTACCCTGTAAGTAAGGAAAGAATTTCACCACTACTACAAAACACATATTAAATGTGAATTCCCTGCTTAGATATCTGATTTATATCGCGCTAGAAGTATGACTGTTTTGTTATTTTTTTAAATGGAAAAAGGAAATTTACCATGAAAAGATTAGCATTTGTGGCGTTATCAGCAGTGACTGCCGTGGCTGGTATTAACTGTGCACTGGCTTCCCCCTCTTATAGCGTAGAGGCCCATCTGCAAAAGCTTGAGCAACGGTTGCAACAAGCCGAAATGCGGGCTGATAAAGCAGAAAAAGAAATTCGAAAACTCAGGCATGACGATCAAACGCTGAAGCAATCGCTGGAACAGCAGGCTCCCGCCGTAGACATCAAACAGAAAGAATCCGCCAACAAGAAAGCGATGACCCTCAATGGATTTGATCACCTCAAGTTCTATGGCGATGTTGAATTGAACATGGATGGAGCAAGCCGAAGCGGACGACTGACCTCGGCCAAAACCACCGCCAACAAACACTGGAAATCAGACGGTAACGAACGCTGGGATATTAACGGTCGCATTCTGATTGGACTGGACGGTTATCGCCGCAATGAAAATGGCCAGTTCTCAGGATTTAGCGTCCAGCCGCTGGCTAACATCAATGGCAGCATGGGCGTTGATGATGCAGCGTTCTTCTTCGGTGAAGAGAATAACTGGCAGGTTAAAGTGGGCCGTTTCGAAGCTTTTGACATGTTCCCACTCAATCAGGATACCTTCATTGAGTATTCAGGTAATACGGCCAATGACCTGTATGCCGATGGTTATGGCTACATCTATATGATGAAAGAAGGCCGTGGCCGTAGCGATGGCGGCAACTTCAATCTGAGCAAAAACTTTGGCAACGTCTATCTGGAACTGAATACGCTGATCGAAGATGGCAGCTCGCTGTTTGCTGACAAGAATTATCATGGCAATAACCTGACCAATGACAAAAACTCCGTCTACCTGCGCCCTGTTGTAGCCTGGAAAGGCGATGCCTTCTCTGCCGCTGTGGCAATGGAAAGCAACGTTATCAACAACGCTTACTATTACGAAAATGCACTGGGTGAAAAAGTCGACCAGTCCAGGCGTAATGGCTATGGTCTGACCATGACATGGAATGGTCAGAAAGCAGATGCTGAAAACGGCGTGGTTGCTAACTTCAGCACCGCCTTCCTGGATGCACAGGATGAGAAGGACTTCTCAATCGGCGGCAACATTCTCTGGAAACGTGTGGAGCTTGGCTATATCTTCGCGCATAACAAAATTGAGAAATTCAACGATATCGGCTTTATGCAGAATGATAACGGTGATTATGCCTTCAACGGTACTGGCACCTATAACATTCACACCCTCCACACTTCATATCTGATCCCGAACATCATGGATATGCAGAACTTCAATCTGTATCTGGGCGCTTATGCTTCCATGCTGGATGCTACTGAAGGTGGTAATGGAGCAAACGGTGTGAGCAGTCATGATAACGATAACGAAACCCGTTATGGGGTTCGTGCGAGATTTAAATATTTCTTCTAAGGTTGAGTGTCTGAACGTTCTTAATATCAGGGCATCCCTTTGGGATGCCTTTTTTGATTGGGGAAAATACACCTGTCAACGTAGCCAGCTCAAAGATAATTTAGCGCAGCTAAATTATATCAACACTCTCAAACCATACTTCTGCACCGTTTAAACACTGGTCTGGTAAAGCGTAAATGTCCATCAGTTCTATATAGAGATCGCTGACTGGCAGACTCTGCAACTGAAGGAAAATGTGTGAAATTTCCCACTCCTGCCAGGGAAATACTCGTAGACCTGGCCCACCAGGTCCTCTTCGGTGAGATCGCATTCGTTAGCAAGGGTATCAATGTTCTCAATACTATCGATCAGAGAAGCGAGCCTTTTCACTTCCAACCCCTGACGGGAGAAATAGTTATCAGGCATGAGAGATGTTCAAAGGTAGGGTATCCACAACAAAACCACTCGCCCGAAATGATAGAGTTATTTACACTACTGACACATAAATTTTATTTGTTATTTTGGTGTATTTATACACAGTACTAAGGACAGCTGAAATGGACGAGCAACAAGCGTTAAGGATTTTGAAAAGCTGGCATCTCATTGAGTTTTTTCAAACCTACAGTGTGGATGAAGAGGAACACAGTATTCAAATTACTGCATCTGAACTGGAGAGGTGCAGCAACTCTTTGCTTCCCTGGCTTAACAAAGCTCAACAAATGCGGGCAGGAATGAAAGATGGCAATGTGCGCTATATCCTTCACCTTGGCCTGTTCCCTAAAAATGAGATCGAGCAGTTAAGCAACCAGGTGTTTGGTGAGGATAAATCCGACCAGGCTCGCTATGAGCAGGAACAACGGCTTGATACCGATGGCATGACCTGTTTTGCAAAACTGATTGTTGATAAAGATGGGTCACCCGATTTCAAAAATATGTCAGTCAGCACATTGCCATGGGCTCTGGGGCATCTAAAACGTGGGACGGCAGCAGAACTGTCAGTATCGGCTTTTAATTCGAGCACGACACTGCTGCAAGAGCAACTCAATCGATTATCACTACTACTACCTGCCCATCAAGGCTCTGGTAAACCTTATTTAACTGCAAGTCTGCTGACGGAATTATTAAATATTTTGTGTGACTGGGCAGACTTTTCCCCCTCTTCACCTTTCGCTCTGCAACTCGACTGGCTACAACTTAAAGCCCCTGGCCCCACTGAAGAAAGTGATCTTCCTCGCTTAACGGACGGGGTATCCACACAAACTGAAGATACTTCCGTCAATGAAACAGCACTGCAAGTGATCGAAGAAGATCATGAAATCAGCGAAGAAACATTGCCTATCCTGAACAGTTTTTTCCTGGAAGATATTGAACGGGCAATGATAGCTATTGCACAAGGGGGAGGTGGAGAAGCACTTCTGCAATATCTTTCAGTCAGGCAAAATCGACATGATGATCTTTACACCCCAAAAGGACTGCAAACGATCGTTCGGCATTTATCACCTCACCTGATGCCGCATGGCCGCTGGCCTTCAGATCCTCGCTACAGTATGTCGTTGATGCAACAGTTCTCAATTAATACTGCAATACAGAAGCTGGATGAAGGAGGATTACTTTCTGTAAATGGACCTCCCGGCACTGGTAAAACCACCATGCTCCGTGATCTGGTTGCCCACAATGTGGTGGAACGCGCTAAAGCACTCGCATCCTTTGGTAAGGTGACCGAAACTTTTAATACTGCAGGTTACCTGGTAAGCAGCTTGACCGGTTTTGAAATGGTGGTTGCCTCCTCTAATAATGCCGCAGTGGAAAATATTTCGCGCGAGCTTCCCCTGCTAAAGTCTTTGGCACAAGAATTTCGCGAGGCAGAGTATCTGCGTCCTGTAGCAAATCAACTTAGCGCACGCACTAACCGGGCAGGAGAATTCCTCCCACTTGATGACGAAGAGCAGTGCTGGGGCGTGATTGCAGCAATCATGGGGAAAAAGGGAAATCGCACGAAATTCAGCGATCGTTTCTTCTTCTCATCCCATTTTGAAAAGGAAAGCGCAGAAGAGGCTCACCGGCCAAATGAATTTAATTTCCTCAACTTCTGGCGTTGGCGTTCCTTTAGCAAAAACACCCTGATTTCTTTTGCACAGGCAAAAGAGAAATTTAATAACGTGCTTGCTGAGGTTGAGCAACTGCAGGCTCAGTTACAACAATTATCTGAACTGACTGCCAGACTGACGGGCGATAGCGATGCAAGAATTATCAATACACTGACTTCCAGACTCAATGAGGCAGTATCACAACGACAAAAAGCTCAAGAAAATCAGGAAACATATCAAAAAAGTCTCAGATTATTGGATGAGAAGATAAGCATTCTCAACGATGAATATCAATTTATGCAGAGCTACAAACCTGCCTGGTGGCAGCGCCTTTTCATGCGCACTGCTTATCAAATCTATCTTCAGCAATTACAGGGAAAAAACCAGAATTTAATTGCAGAGCGCAAAATGCGGCTAGCACTACACGAGCAGATTACAAGTGTTGATAATCAGTTACTCAGCGCTCAGAAAAAAGAGCAATTAGCGCAGTTCTCGCTATCAGAAGCCCAAAAGGAATTGCAGAACGCTGAGCAGCGCCATGCGAATCTTAAAAAAAGCTTCCCTGACGTGATCATCCCTGGCCCGGAACACAGCATCGAAGATGCGGATACTCAGCGATATAGCTTCTGGCAAAATGAAACGATCAATCGCAAACGCTCTCAACTATTTGTAGCAGCCATGGCATTGCATCAGTCCTGGTTAAATGAAGCGATTAAAAGCAAATCCTTTCGTGATAATTTGTTTAAATTTCGCGATTTCCTCAGCTCACCCGGTTCAGCGAATAACATACAAGGTATGTGGCAATTGTTGTTCATGATAGTCCCCGTTATTTCTACAACCTTTGCTTCACTGGGACGTATGTTTAGTCATGTTTCAGAAGCACAATTAGGATGGCTGCTAATAGATGAAGCCGGACAGGCACTGCCACAAGCCGCTGTCGGGGCCTTATGGCGCGCTAAACGCGCATTGGTAGTGGGCGATCCTTTACAAATTGAACCTGTGTTTGCCACACCGCCGCGCCTGACAAAATTTCTCTCTGAGGCAGTACTGGCGGATGATGCAGAAGAATGGACGCCTGCAAAATGGTCAGTACAGCAAATTGCAGACCGGGCTAACCCTTATGGCTGCACGCTAACTGTAATGGATAAACCAGTCTGGGTAGGTATTCCATTGTGGGTTCACCGCCGTTGCATTGAACCCATGTTCAGCCTGGCAAACCACATCGCCTACGAAAATCGCATGATCCACGGTTTAAGTGAGCAGGCTATTCTCAGCAAACCTTTAGAAGGCGGACTGAGCAATTGCTGGTATACCTCAGAAGGAGATTGCAGCCACAGACAATTTAAAAATGAGCTTGCGCTTGATACTCAAAGACTGCTGCATAAGCTGTCAGATGCGGGTTATAAACTCGCAGATATCTATGTCATCACCCCCTTTAAAGCTGTGCGTGCTGGACTGGTGACGGCTTTACAGCAACCTGATGCCGTGGACAAACTCAGTCGCCAGGCAGAAATGTCACGAACCGAGTTGAAAGCATGGCGCAGCAAACATATTGGTACGGTTCATACCTTTCAGGGTAAAGAAAATAACATTGTCATTCTTGTGCTGGGATGTGATACCAGCCACCAGGGTGGGGCAGAATGGGCTGCGAGTAAGCCTAACCTGCTTAATGTTGCGCTGACTCGTGCTAAGAATCATATTTTTGTCATTGGTGATCTGAGGGTATGGGGCGATAAAACCGGATTTGATCAGGTTGCTTCAAGTCTGCCTGAACGCTCGCTTAACTGACAGTCGATATCTCTCCCTGCGGCATTCCTGTTGCGGGGAGAAATACATCTAATAAGTGAGGTGAAAGGAATTAATAAAATACCTTCAATCAATATATTAAAATAGTGCTCTATGCTTTCATTAAAAGTAATTCAATTACCACATTATATATAACCATATTTTTTACAGATCACACCAGCACCTTCAACCCATGCTTCTGCACCACGGTAAGCAGTTTCAGCGCCAATCCGCCTGGGCGCTTTGCGCCACTTTCCCACTTCTGCACCGTTGAAACACTGGTGTTAAGATAGCTGGCAAAAACTGGCTGACTAACGTTTAGCTCCTCGCGGAGCGCCTTGATCTCAAGAGGTTGAAGATCATCCACGCTGTCGAGGCACGCTTTGTCAAAGTTGCGCATCGTTTCTTGCGGGATAGCTTCAACGCTGAATAATCCTGAAGCCGCGCTATGGATAGCTTTATATGCAGGACTCTTGAATTTATTTTTTGCGGTCATGACAGATCTCCACCAATTCTTTACTTTCAATCATTGCATCAATCTTTGCATTACCAAGAACAGCATAATGCTTTGCCAGTGCACGGAATCCAGCCAGTTCTCCTTGATCGATATTCGCCATATCCTGCTTCGCATACAAGAACGTGTAAAACCAATGTGCTCCACCTTTAGCCAGGATGATGGCGCGATCGCGATTCAGATTAAGGCGCTTCTTGTAAACTCCACCGCCGAGATCGTCCGCCTTCCCTTGCATCACTGCCTCAATAGCCAGGCATAATTCACTATCTTTAATAGCGTGAGATTTAGCTGCCTTGCTGAACCATTTAGTTTTGAACACACGCATCAGGTTGACATCCTGTAACCTTAAATGTAGCACCAAGTGCCAGATTACTCTTTTTTATCGTTTATGGATAGTCTGTAAACCCGACATAAATTGCTGCATTTACAATCATACAAACTGCCGTAAATGATAGCCATCTATGGATTCAGTTGGAGTATGGCACGAACAACTTTGATGAAACGCATTCGGTTAGTCATAAGCATTGAAGTGAGGTTTCAGGCTGATGTCTGTAGGCGATTTTAGAGAAATTAGAGGGCTGATGAACTGCTCTCAGCATGAAACGTCGTCTCTTAGTCATATAACCATCTCCCTACTTTCGCTGACTCAATCAACATTTGAAGAGTCAGCGGTTTGGGATCTACTTCAGGAATTTTTTGTGACTTTGGACGGAGAAAGTCAGGCAGTATTCCCTTTTCATATGGCCAGTAGGTAAGAAAATTAAAGTGACTGCTATCTACATTAAACCGCTGAAAATAGTCATTCATGATTTCATCGCCCGTTTCACGTGCCCAGGGATATTTCCCTGTAGACAGGCTTGTTTCAGGGGTTAACACGGGCTTGTTTTTAGCAAAGAGTGGCTTGGTGTTATAGGTTTTTTCATACCACTCCATCACAGCATTTTCTTCGGTATCAATTACCATATCTTGTCATCATCTCTTGCAATTCGGTTGTATGTACAAAGCGTGTTATAGCCAATCCGGGAAACATCGTTCATCACAAAAGCAATACCAAGAATTGGTATCCAGCGGCCAGCAAAAGCACCAAGATTGGTTACATAGCTGAATTTTAAATGCCGGATGCTTTCATTGGTTAAGGTTGGCCAGCGGTTAACACGAAATTTCAACCGGCGCCTTAGATTCTCACTGAGAATCGAGGTTCCCGGCGTTGCGCCTGCTGGCTTACCTCTGGTGCTCTGAGTAGGTTGACCCAAGATAATAAAAGCCAGTGCCACCACATCATCTACACCAAGTTGCTTTTGAGCCTCTTCCAGAAAGATAAAAAAGAACAATTCTCCAGGAGCAAGATTGGTTAACCCCTTGTAAAAATATGTCTCATTGAGTTCTTCCGTTGTATCCATACTAACGACTTCTCCCTTGTAAAATTTGGCTTATTTTATAATCCTACTCAATTTGAGTCCATACCATATTTCAAGAGTGGGATATAAAGTCTGTTCAAGGAGTGTTCTTAGGTTATTAATAATGAAATAACTAATATTGTGATATTTTAATAAACGGAGTGAATGATAGAACGGTATTCAGCTTTCTCTTTGAATGAATGTATGGATAGTGAAATTCAGGCAAAAAAAAGCCACCCGTAGGTGACTTAGTTTTTCATACGCTTATGGTGCGAAGGCCGGACTCAAATATCAATACAACTACATGTTTTATTTGTATTTTAATAGAATAAAACCCATATATGCCCCTTTTTGCGCCCCCACTTTAGATTATAGTTATCTGTTGAAAAACATAAGGTTATTAAATTGATGAAAAACCACTCATTTATTTTTTGAAATCACTCCTTCGGTTCGGTTCCGTGCTGTAGACCCCGACCGGCGCTACTTTTCCTGAATTTTAGTATTACCCAAGAAAAAAAGATTTTATGGAAAAGTGTTCACTCTCTTCACCTTTCATTTTTATTCTTTATTATCATTATGTTAAAGGTGATCAGTTGTACGTGTACTCTTCACCTTTGTTCACCTAAGGTGAATACTATTCTTCGTTCGGCAAAAAAATTCGTTCTAGCCAGTCTGTCGTTTTCAGATGGTTACCTATCACACCTTAAGCTCTTAGTTAGGTTTATGGCTCAGCAAATCGAAGTCAGGCCAAAGAGCATTGCAAAACGTCATCACTCCGCACATCGCCTTAAGTTAAAAGCTGCTAATAGCAATGAGCAGAGGCCCATAGTTGTTCTCACCACTGGCGAAGATTTGCTGAAAAACCTTGTTAACAGCAAGGGAAATTCCAAGCGTTTTTTGTTCTGTGTACAAAATCAGTGATTACGAATAAAAGTACAAAAATCGCATCAAAGATGGCAAAATGCGTTACGATTGACAAGAATAACGAGTCAACATTAGCTTTTTTCGATTCATTTACCCGAATTTTGTCACAGGTGATCTAGATGGACTATCTTTCTGAAGTACTTAAAATCATTGAGGGCGCAACTAAAGCAAATGCGTCAATGGCCAGTAATTATGCTGGTTTGTTAGCAGACAAACTTGAACAATCTGGAGAAGTTAAGCAGGCGAAAATGGTTCGTGAGCGACTTTTAAGAGCGCCACAAGCTTTAGCTGGAGCACAGAAAGCCGGAGGTGGTGTATCGATAAAATCGTTACCGGTAGATATTGATAGTCGGTTAAATACAGTAGACGTAAGCTATCCAAATCTCGATAAGAACGAACTTTTTATGCCCGCAGGCATTAGCAGTCGTGTTGACGAGTTCATAACAAATGTTCAACGATTTGATGAGTTCTTTAAAGTTGATGCAGCTCTACCTAGCCGGCTGTTGGTCTATGGAAAGCCAGGGACTGGTAAGACAATGATGTCCAAGTATATTGCGTCTCGATTGAGTTATCCTTTGCTCACAGTCCGTTGCGATACATTGATTAGTAGCCTATTAGGTCAAACCAGTAAGAACCTAAGGCAAGTATTTGATTATGTAAATCAGCAGCCTTGCGTGCTTTTTTTAGATGAATTTGACGCGTTGGCAGGAGCCAGAGGAAATGAGCGCGATATTGGTGAACTTCAACGAGTAGTTATATCGCTTCTGCAAAACATAGATGCTGCTTCAGATGATACGGTTGTTATTGCTTCAACAAATCATGAACAACTCCTAGACCCGGCAGTCTGGAGAAGATTTAGTTTTAGGATACCTATGCCTCTTCCAGATCAATGTCAAAGAGAATCCATCTGGAAAAACAGACTAAAAAACATGCTTAATGATGGCCTTGATTTATCCGATCTAGCGAGAAAATCAGAAGGTATGTCGGGAGCTACAATAGAACAGGTCAGTTTGGATGCTCGTAGAGATGCGGTGATTGAAGGGAATAAAAACATTAATGTTCCTAAACTTTATAGGCGTTTATATCTTGCACAGTCTCTCATTGACGGTGTAAGTTTAAGCACTTACGAAGATGAGGTCCGCTGGCTTCGCTCCAAGGATCAAAAAACATTTTCAATCAGAGTTCTCGCTGGTTTGTATCAGCTTACATCGAGAGTTATCACAAATATTCTGAAGGAGTCAGGACCTTATGAGCAGAAGGGGCACACAGTCTAATAACGCCAAAGTTTCAAATCCAATACTTAGAATACCTTTTTCAAGGAGTGACTTAGGTTCGTTAGACACGGCAGGTGGTGGAGCTAAGGAGTTAGTTAAAGTAACCGAAGAATACAGGCAAGGTTTAGCCAGTAACCTAACAAATACGAAAAATTATTTACAGACCAAGCTTTCTGCTTTTCCGGGGAGCTTGGGTACTATTGTATTTAAGCTAAGAGAACAAGGCATAGCGAAGTCCCATAGGCCAAACAAAGTCACAAAAGAAGCAGGTTTGCTAAATGCAGGGCATGCAAAAATTGACGAAATGCTTGTTGCGGCGCATGCGGGAAGCTTTGATGTGCTGGAGTCTGTACTATTAAACCGTAAAATTAAAGAGGTTGTTGCTAACCTTAGCGCAATTGAAAGTATTGAACCATGGGATGAAGAACGAAAAATCCCAAGCGGGCGTGAAGCCCTTTTAGAGGCTCCAAATATACTTGTACGACTTTTTCAGTATACTGGTGAGAATGCAACATCTGACAATTATGAAAATGTAATCAGTATCATTGAAAGCAATGAAGCTGATTACACTTTAATCAGACAAAGGCGTGGGCCTCCTTTAGTACGCTTGAAAGATCTTTCCACCGTTCACGACCCTCTATTGGATATTTTGATTGATCATCCAGGGGTAAGATCCTTAGTGCCCGAACCTATTTATACTGCCTCTCCTGTTAACGCAAGTCTTGTTCAAGGAGCGGTAGTCCATAATTATCCCGCCCCGACTGATGAATCACCTTTGGTAGCTGTGTTTGATACAGGAGTCAGTCCAGTTGCTGTGACGGTTAGCCCGTGGATAGCAAGCCGAGATACGTATGTCCTTCCACCAGATACCATGTACGAGCATGGGACGATGGTCTCATCTTTAGTGTCGGGTGCTCATTTTTTAAATGACAGTCATTCCTGGATTCCTAATACAGCATCCAGAGTACATGACGTATGTGGTTTAGATGAGGGTGGTTCATATATATCTGATTTGATTTTAAGATTAACAGATGCAGTTACAAAGAGACCAGATATTAAAATTTGGAATCTTTCATTAGGTGGTGACCCATGCAGTGAGCATATATTCAGCGATTTTGCAATCGCATTAGACAAACTTAGCGACCAATTTGGAATTTTATTCGTGGTCGCGGCGGGTAACTACGTAGATATGCCAATCCGTACATGGCCAAATCCAGATTTGCTTGGCGGATCTGATCTTGTTTCTTCTCCTGGTGAGTCTGTTCGAGCATTAACTGTTGGTTCCGTTTCTCATATCGATTCTGCCAGCGCCTTGAGTACTTTGGGTACACCTACACCCTATACTCGTCGAGGACCAGGACCTGTTTTCACGCCTAAACCAGACATCATTCATGCTGGAGGCGGGGTTCATGCTCCTTGGTCTGCGGGAGCTAGTAGTTTAAAAGTTATTGGTCCAGACAATCGTTTATGTGCCAGCTTCGGAACAAGTTTTGCCTCTCCTATAGTGGCTAGCTTAGCAGCGCATACTTGGCAGAAGATCGCAACACATCCAGACTTCAATGTATCACCATCGCTAGTTAAGGCACTTTTGATACATTCGGCACAACTTTCATCTCCAGATTACTCAACAACTGAGAGACGATATTTTGGGGCTGGCATTCCGGAGGAAATAGTTGAAACACTGCATGACACGGATGACCGATTTACTCTGATTTTCCAGACATTCCTTGTTCCTGGAATGAGATGGAGAAAAGATAATTACCCAGTCCCCGCCTCACTAATTCAGAACGATAAATTTAAGGGCGAAATTATCATTACTGCCGCTTATGCCCCACCGTTGGATCCGAATGCAGGAAGCGAATACGTTCGCGCTAATGTTGAACTCAGTTTTGGTCTCATCGAAAACAATAGCATGAAAGGAAAAGTTCCGATGGAAGGTGAGACAGGACAATCAGGGTTTGAAAGTGCTCAGATTGAACACGGTGGAAAGTGGTCGCCTGTTAAAGTTCACCGTAAGGCATTTAAGCGTGGAACAGCTTCTGGCACCTGGGCTCTACAAGCAAAAGCGACTCTCAGAGCAAACGAACCGGCTTTAAGTGAACCTCTCCCAGTAACTATTATTGTTACATTGAAATCTTTAGATGGAGACACACAAGTTTACGCTGATGGTGTAAGGGCTTTAAACGCCAACAACTGGGCGAATTCACCGCTACCTGTGCGTGTACCAGTGACAGTTTAATCTTGATTTAAAAAAATACACTTCATGCCATATTCAAGATCAACTTTGATATTTTAACAAAATGAAAAAACCCGCTGTTCCGCGGGTTTTTTATATTGCTTATCTTTTGGCGCTGGCTACTAACCTGCTCTCCATTATTAACCTAGCTTATGTATCACAGCGCGGCAGCCAGTCGGCCTCGCAGTCTTCGCTCAGCTCCAGGCTGGTCTGGATGCCGTTCTTCGTTTTGCGCTTCAGCAACTCTATCTCGTATTCCTTCAGCGTCTGCGGCACCGCCTGCCCGAACGCCGTCAGACTCATGGGATGCTGATGGCCTCTGGCCTCCATAAAGGACAGGTAGGCGTGATACAGGTAGCGGCGTGGGTTCATGGGCCGGATATTAGCGTTGCCGATAAACAGTCCGGTTGGCGCACTCAGTGGCGTCAGGTAGCCACAGAAGTCGACCAGCGGATCGGCGCTGCGCTTGATTTCCAGCGCCTCCTCTGACGACTGCTGCGCCTGTAACAGCTCGCGGGCGTCTTCAGGCCTCTGAAAGCGCTGCATCAAGTGGCGCACGATAACGGCCAGCTCTCTGGCAATCTTCTCCAGCAGCTGCGGGTCGCGTTCGTTCGCCGGTATCACGTCCGGGAACGGCAGAATAACCCGACGCCGGGAAACGCCGCCGCTACGGTCACTGAAGCGCATAGGGTTATTGTTCACCGCCAGTATCACCGCCGGGATATGTGTTGAATAAGCGTCGCGGTACTTCGGGTCAATCGCCACGGCGTCGCCGCCGGTAATCGCCTTGATGCCCGCGCCGTCGCCGCTCCACTTCTCTTGGTCAGGCAGGATAATCAGGGAGTAGCCGACAACCGAAGCGCGTTCGCGGGACGACTCCAGCGTGTCGATGGTGGCGGCGGTGGTGTTATCTTCTCCGGCCAGCAGGCGGGCAATAGAGGCCATCACGCTTTTCCCGCTTCCGCCAGGGCCGGTGACCTCAAGGAACAGCTGCCAGTCATAGCGGTTCGCCAGCACCATAAATAACGCCGCGAGGATACGCTCCTGCTTCGCCTCATTGCGTCCGCCCGCCCGCGTCAGCCACTGCCAGAAGTTAGGGCCGTCGTCCGCCAGATTCTCGCCCGCTTTTGGCGTGGTGTAGTCCACGCTGTTGATGGTTCTGAGCCAGTTCTCCTTGCGGTGCGGGGCAAAAGTGCTGGTCGCGGTGTCAAACACGCCGTTACGAAAGCCAATCAGCCGACGGGCCGGTGCGCCCATCTGCGGCACCATCAGCTTGAGCGTGTCCACAATGCCGCCGATACCGGTTGCCGAGAATGGCGCGCGCACCTTCTGGAACAGCGCGGCAATTTCACGACTCAGCACGCGGTAAGGCAGCACCTGCCACGCGCCGCCCTCATAGCGGCACAGGTCTTCACCCACCACCGGCACGGCCAGCGCGTTGAGGTAGTGCTCTGCCAGCAGTTCGGCCTTCTGGCTGGTGCTCATGGCCTTCAGGTCGGCCTCGCTAACCGACTCAAACGGGCTGAGCGCTTTCGGCTGGGTGAAGGTGGTCAGCATTGCCTGAGTAGTTATTTCTCCTTCTGCCTGAGGGACGTCGTTCCAGTCGCCTGGAGCTGACAGGCGTGGATATGAAGCTGTATCAGAGTCCTGCAGCGAGGCAAAGACTGGCTGTAACGCTGAAGGAAAAACGCGAACGCCTGAAAGAGGGTAATGCTAAATGATGCACTGTCCGTACTGCAAAAGCCCGGCGCATGCCAAATCAAGCCGCTATATGTCCGAACAGGTTAAGGAACTCTACCACCAGTGCATCAACCTTGACTGCTCCTGTACATTCAAGACCAGCGAGAGCATCACGAAGGTGATTACCGCGCCGCCGCAACCCGAACCGGTTCCCGCAGTAACCCCGGAGCCGATTAAAGAACGCCAGACTATCGGGCGCTACGGTTCATCCTTCCGCACCCTCCATTAACCACAACGGCCGCTGAAAACAGCGGCTTTATTGTTTCTGCGTTTCGTCCTTTCAACGCCCTTTTTCTGGCCAGCCCGGTTTGTAAAGAGCTATGCATGCATAGAGTGCATGGATTTGCATGCAGAATGCAGCCCCTCAGATGCCCAGTCAGCCCACGCCCGGCCTGGCTTTGCCCGGTTCATGCATCTGCATAAAAAACGATGTATAAAGCGGGCAGGCGAGGCGGGGGTAGCATTGCGCGCCAAATGATAATTAATATTAATTTTCAATAGTTAACTTTTACGCTAAATAATCCCACAGCCTTCTTGTCAGTAATCATTGCAGGTGACAAAATTCACATGTAACACCTTGACTCATCGGACTAACATAACCGCTTTATCAAGAGAGACTTCACATGCAAATTTCATTCGATAGAAAAACAATAACAAACTGCTTGCAACAGAATTTTGTATTACCGACTTTTCAGCGTGACTATAAATGGGAGTTAAAACATCTCCAAGACCTCATGTCAGATATTCAAGATTCATTTTTTGACAATTGGGAGCCTGACCACGGCAGAAGAACGATTTTAGGTTATGCACCCTATTTCCTAGGAACTATAATCGTCACCCCAGTTGCTGAAGGCGCAAATTTAATAGTTGATGGACAGCAAAGAATAACAACCCTAACTTATATTCTTTGCTACTTTCATCGAATGAAAAATTTGAACCCTGCTCTAAACATATCCTCTATTGACAACACAATCAGACGACAAG
Organism: Erwinia sp. E_sp_B01_1; assembly: GCF_036865545.1. Taxonomy (NCBI): domain Bacteria; kingdom Pseudomonadati; phylum Pseudomonadota; class Gammaproteobacteria; order Enterobacterales; family Erwiniaceae; genus Erwinia; species Erwinia sp. E_sp_B01_1. The sequence goes on from NZ_CP142208.1 coordinate 4,206,263, forward strand.
TTGCTGGAGAAAACTCATTTAATTTAAGTGCGGAAGGTGCAAGAAAGCAGTTGTTCGATGCTTTAATGGATGATTGCAAAGATGAAATAGAGTTTTACTCAAAAGTCGATTCGATTGTCGATAAAGATCCTGGCACAGTAAAAATATGGGCGCTTTATCAAAAAATAGATTCACTTATTGACTCAAGAATAAAAGATAACAACTTGCTACCTCACTTTGTTGATTACTTGACAGAATGTGTTTACCTCTTCCAAATTGGGGTTGACAAAGAGCGAGATGGTCATAAAGTTTTTGTAACGATGAACGACCGAGGTCTTAAGCTCAGTCCTATTGATCTTCTAAAGGGCTTCCTCCTCTCAGGAATTTTAGAAGATGAACAAAACCAAGAAGCCCATAATATATGGACAGAAAACATAAACAAACTTAATAAAATTGGAATTGACGAGGACTCTAACTTTTTTAAAACATGGTTGCGTTCTAAATATGCAGAAACCATGCGAGGTAAGAAGAAAGGCGATGAGTCAGGTGATTTCGAGATAATTTCAGATAGTTATCACAGATGGGTCATTGAGAATAAAGAGCGTCTAAATTTAAACAATAGCGATGACTTTTTCGATATAATTACTAAAGAAGTTAAATACCATGTAGATACATTTTCTTTCATCAAAGAATGTGAGAAAGAATACAATCAAGAATATCCATATATTTTCTTCAATGGTGCGAGAGATTTCACATCTCAGGCAATGGTAATACTTAGTGCTTTAAATCATTCTGATTCAACCACTGAAAAAAACAATAAGATGAAAATTTTGTCCTACTACCTTGATTTCTGGGCAACAGCAAGAACTTTGGAAGGTAAAGCAAATACATATGATAATGTAAGAGATATTATGTTTAATCTTTGCCTTGAACTAAGAGGTAAGAATTACGCTCAGATTAGACAACTTTTATTAACTAAGATTAGTGATATTGAAGGGATTATCTCCAGAATAACTGAAGTTGATTTCGAAAGTATTAAACGACAAGAATTACTGAGACTTTTAGGACGGTTCGCTGATTATTTAGAACGAGGCATTGACTCAACTTCTGCGGTGGGTTTTAAAACATATGCAGATCGAACATTGGATAATAGGACATTTGATATTGAGCATTTAATATCAGATCAGTTCGCTCAAGTAAACGGGATGCTACGCACAGCAGGTAATGTAGAATTCGCTACCTCATCGGAATTCAATGTTGTGAGAAATAATATTGGTGGTCTGATATTACTCCCTCGTGGCCGCAATCGGTCTATGAAGGATATGATGTATACTGAGAAATTGGAACGCTATAGTGGTGAAAATATATTAGCGCAGACATTGTGCGAACAGTTTTATTTAAACCAGCCGAATTACACTAGATTTAGAGAGCAAACAGGAATTGATTGTACTGCAATCCCTGTCATAGATAAAGATAATGTAATAACTCGTGCAAATCTTTATAAAACCATCGCTCACAAATTGTGGAGTTTAGATGCGATGAATACTATATTCCCGGCATAATTTCTCAAATTAAACTCAGGGGTGCGCGTGCCCCCCTGAGTACATTGAAAATTAATAACCATAGCGATTGTTTATTTCTTTACGAAATCAAATGGCGTTACGGCTTCATAAATATATGCGTCAAGATAATCAGCCCACCACTGCATCATTAAAAGTCTCTCATCTTAATGCTCAGAGGTATGAATATAAGCCGCACGCACATTATTACGCTCGGAGTGGCTCAACTGCCGCTCTATCGCATCATCACTCCACAATCCTGACTCACCCAGCGCGCCTCGTGCCATTGTCCTGAAGCCATGCCCACAAACCTCTGTCTTTGTGTCATATCCCATAGAGCGCAGGGCATTATTAACTGTGTTTTCGCTCATGACTTTTTTAGGATCGTGATCGCCGGGAAATAACCTCTCGTTGTCTCCACTTAACTGCTTCAGCTTTTCCAGGAGGGCTAAAACCTGACGGCTTAGCGGTACAAGATGCTCCTCTTTCATTTTCATACCACGGTGAGAGTAACGAACTCCTTCTATCTCTTTGCGTTGTGCAGGAACCCGCCACAAGGCCCTTTCAAAATCGAACTCATCCCACCGGGCAAAGCGCAGCTCACTGGAGCGTACAAAAGTCAGTAATGAAAGCTCGACGGCTATGCGCGTCATGATACGGCCACGGTATGCGGCAAGCCGTGCAAGAAACTCAGGAAAACGGCTGAAGGGTAATGCGGGATAATGACGAGCCTTGACCGTAGAAAGTGCACCGGCCATATCAACAGCAGGATTAGACTCAATGTAATCGTTCTGCACGGCATAGCGCATTATCGCTGTAACACGCTGCTGAAGGCGCTGAGCTACATCATGCCTGCCACTGGCATCAACGGCCTTAATGGGTGCTAAGAGCTGGCTGGTTTTCAGTTTACGAACATCTGCCGAACCGATATGAGAGAAAATGTACAGTTCAAGATAGCGCAGGATCCGTGAACGATGGTCATCACTCCAGCGCTTGTTACTCGCAGGCCATTAGCGGGCGATAGTTTCAAAGGTGTAAGCCCCTGCATTTTCAGCCTGGGTTTCTTTCTGTTCAGCTTTGGGGCAATCCCCTGTCCTGACATCATTTTAGCTTCATCGCGCTTAGCACGTGCCTCAGCAAGCGTTACTGTCGGCCAGACGCCAAAGGCAAGCCGGTCTTCTTTTTTGTCGGCTGGCCGTCGGTACTTCAAACGCCAGTACTTTGATCCTTTGGTCTTTACCTCAAGATACAAACCGCCACCGTCGGCCATTTTATAGTTTTTTTCTTGGGGTTTGCAGTTTCGACCTGGCGGGCGTTGAGCTTCATTGGGAGGACATTTTCTATCGAAGTGAGGATGCCCCCAGCGATGTCCGGATTGCAACGGATGTGCCCGGACGAATTTAGAGCAAAAAAAAGCCTCTCGGCTTCTTTTCAGTAACTTATGGACTGTTACGGACGTTCTCGAACATACATATGGTGCCGAAGGCCGGAATCGAACCGGCACGCCTCGCGGCGGTTGATTTTGAATCAACTGCGTCTACCGATTTCGCCACTTCGGCACTGAAGGGTATGCGGAAAACGTTGGGGATTATACCGTTACCCTCTCTGCACGCAACTACTATCCGCACCGATGTGATGCAAGTGCTGAAAAAATCAGCGCTGAGCTAACTACCTCCCCACCCTTCTCTACTTTTCCATGCCAATCTCTGCCGCTTCTCAACAACATGGCAAGAATGTCAGTCTTAGGCGCCACCCCACCAGACACAGAGAAGTCACTGAACCACTTTTTATATCCATCGCCCTCCCCCAACTCCACTAAGACTTTTCCCCAGGATTAATCTCAAACCCCTGCCCTGGCCCTATTCCAGCCTGCGAAGCGGGAACTCCCCTGCAATACGGTAGTCCCAAAGGGGAGATATGGCGTGGTACCAGGGAGGCGGCGCGCCGGATAAAAACTGAAAGGGTACATTATGAAAGTTTCTAAGATGGTTTTGGCATTGACGGTTTCAACATCCTTGTTCGCTGGCGCGGCCTCGGCGGCAAGCTGGCAGGATCAGCTGAGCAGCGCGGCCACTACGCTCAGCCAGAATTCTAACTCTTCGGGTTCCACCACTACCCCACAGGCTACCGGCACCTCGCTGGGTGCGCTGACTGGTCTGCTGAATGGCGGCAATCAGTCGCTGAGTTCCAGCACCATGACCAACGCCACGGGTGTGTTGCAGTACTGCATGAAGAACAATCTGGTGGATAACAAAGTCAGCTCGGTGAAAGACCAGCTGTTGGGCAAACTGGGCCTGACCGATACCACCAAGGCGCAGGAAACCACCGATTACAAACAGGGCCTGATGGGCTTGCTGAACACCGGCAACAATCAGCAGGTGAACCTGAGCAGCCTGGGCGATACCGCGATGGGCAAGAAGGTGAAAACCAAAGCCTGTGATCTGGTCCTGAAGCAGGGCAAACAGTTTATCTCTTAATAACGGCGAGGCTGTCCCCTCACCGTCCTTCCCACGGGCCACCATTGTGTGGCCCGTTTTTATTATGGTCAAAGGTTGCCCTGGTTCCGCTTCGCTGCTTGCGGGTTGCTATTCTTATTTCAATCCTTTGTCCTCGCCTTTCCACTACTTAACGGATAATCACGATGACTGAACCCCTGCTGATTGCCAAATCTGCCGACCTGGCGCTGAACCTGTTGCCCGGCATGGCCAACCGCCACGGGCTGATCACTGGCGCAACCGGAACCGGTAAAACCGTGACGCTGCAAAAGCTGGCGGAGAGTTTTTCGGCTATCGGCGTGCCGGTGTTTATGGCCGATGTGAAAGGCGATCTCACCGGCATTGCGCAAGAAGGCGTTGCCTCTGAGAAGCTGCTGGCGCGTCTGGCGAATATTGGCGTGACGGACTGGTCGCCGCAGGGCAATCCGGTGGTGCTGTGGGATATCTTCGGTGAGAAAGGCCATCCGGTGCGTGCCACGGTCTCCGACCTTGGTCCCCTGCTGCTGGCGCGTCTGTTGAACCTTAACGAGGTGCAGAGCGGCGTGCTGCATATTATTTTCCGCGTGGCGGACGATCAGGGTTTGCTGCTGCTCGATTTTAAAGATTTACGCGCGATGACTCAGTACATCGGCGAGAACGCCAAAGCGTTTCAGACTCAGTACGGCAATATCAACAGCGCCTCGGTCGGGGCTATCCAGCGCGGGCTGCTGACGCTGGAACAGCAAGGCGCAGAGTATTTCTTTGGTGAACCGATGCTGGATATCAAAGACTGGATGCGCACCGACAGCAACGGCAGGGGCATCATCAACATTCTCTCGGCAGAGAAGCTTTACCAGATGCCGAAACTCTATGCCACCAGCCTGCTGTGGATGCTTTCGGAACTCTATGAACAGCTTCCGGAAGCGGGCGATCGGGATAAGCCGAAACTGGTGTTCTTCTTTGATGAGGCGCACCTGCTGTTCAGCGATGCGCCACAGGTGCTGCTGGATAAAATCGAGCAGGTTATCCGTCTTATCCGTTCTAAAGCCGTGGGCGTCTGGTTTGTGTCGCAGAACCCGTCGGATATTCCCGATTCGGTGCTCGGCCAGCTGGGTAACCGCGTGCAGCATGCTTTACGTGCCTTCACGCCTAAGGATCAGAAGGCGGTGAAAGTCGCGGCAGAAACCATGCGTGCCAATCCGGCGTTTGATACCGTGGCGGCTATTCAGGAATTAGGAACCGGCGAAGCGCTAATCTCGTTCCTGGATGAGAAAGGCAGTCCTTCAATGGTGAAGCGTGCGTCGGTGATTGCGCCGTTCTCGCGGATGGGTGCGGTTACCGATGATGAGCGCAACGGGCTGATTAATCACTCTCCTATTTCCGGAAAATATGAAGAAGCGGTGGATCGTGAATCCGCTTATGAGATGCTGAGCAAAGGCGTTCAGGGTGCTGCCGAAGAGGCCAACGCACCACCGGCTAAAGGCAATACGGTAGCTGTTGATAGCGGCATTCTCGGCGGGCTGAAGGATATTCTGTTTGGCAGCACCGGGCCACGCGGCGGCAAGCGTGAAGGCATGGTGCAGAGCGTGGCTAAAAGCGCGGCGCGACAGATTACCAGCCAGGTTATTCGCGGCATGCTGGGCAGCATTATGGGAGGCCGTAAACGCTGATGTCAGGGAATTAAGCAGTGAACAAACTGGAGATACAGAGGGTTAATGGATAAAGAACTTGAACTGATCAGAGCCAAACGCACGCCGTTGCTGCTTCTTTGCGGCGCGGCACTTCTCTTTATTGCCACGGTGCTTTACCCGCTGTGGTATCCGCCAAACCACTGGGTTGGCGCACTGAAAGCCATCTCTGAAGCCTCGATGGTCGGGGCACTGGCCGACTGGTTTGCGGTCAGCGCGCTGTTCCGCCGGGTGCCAATCCCCCTGGTGGGCCGTCATACGGCGATTATTCCCCGTAACAAAGACCGGATTGCCGATAACCTGGCGCTGTTTGTTCAGGATAAATTTCTGAATACGGATTCATTGCTGACGTTGATCCGGCGTCACGATCCCGCGCAAATCATCGCTAACTGGCTGAGCCAGCCCGACAATGCTTCACGGCTGGGTGGCTATCTGCTGAAGATTGTCCGGGGCTTTCTGGACCTGGCGGATGACCAGCGCATCCAGGCGTTTATGCGACGTGCTATCCATAAAGCAATTGATAAGGTCGACCTGTCCCAGTCCGCAGCAATGGTGCTGGAGAGTCTGACCAAAAATAACCGTCATCAGGCGCTGCTGGACGATGCCATAGCCCAGGTGCTGCATCTGGTGAACAAGCCCGGCACGCATGAGTTTATCGCCCAGCAGGTGATGCGCTGGCTCAAGCGTGAGCATCCCCTCAAGGAGAAGATGCTGCCCACCGAATGGGTTGGCGAAAAGAGCGCCCAACTGGCGGCTGACGCGGTGAAGTCGATCCTCAACGATATAGAGCAGGATGGCGCGCATGAGATCCGTCAGGGCTTTAACCATGCGGTTCAAAGGCTGATCGAGCGGCTGCGTAACGATCCGGAAATGCATCTGAGAGCGGAAGAGATCAAAGATTATCTCAAGCAGGATGAGGCGCTGAATACTTACATCAGCCAGCTTTGGGGCGATCTGCGTAGCTGGCTGAAGGAAGACCTGGATAAGAAAGATTCGGTGCTGCACGCTAAAGTCAGCGCCGCCGGGCAATGGCTGGGCGAGACGCTGATGCAGGATGCCAACCTTCGCGCCTCGCTTAACCAGCATATGGAAGAAGCCGCCACCAGCGCGGCACCGGAGTTTTCGGCTTTCCTCAGCAGCCATATCAGCGATACGGTGAAAAGCTGGGACGCCAAAGATATGTCGCATCAGGTTGAGCTGAATATCGGTAAGGATCTGCAACGCATCCGCATCAATGGCACGGTAGTGGGTGGCGTAATTGGATTGATATTGTATTCACTGTCGCTGCTGCCGATGGCGATTGAGCATCTGCGCTGAATTGAGGGGCAAATTTGCCCCTCTTAACCTTATGCCGTCTTACTAAATTGTCTGGCAAACTCATCCCCGGTTGAAATTTATTATTTAAACATCTCTGAATTTTTCACCCCTGTTTTTCGACAGATAATCAGCACGTTTTATCCAATAACTTACAGACATCGACTCGGATAATAATTAAATAATACCATGACATTCGTAGCCCTGAATCAGAAAGAAATGAAATAATTAAATAATATCAGAGCATTAAGAACCCTGAAGCTGCCATAAAAGATGATAATTACAATAATGTAACCTCAGAGTAGATTATTAGTAGATCCACTAATTATCTAAACCCTCCCCTCTTAAATAATAAAAATCACAGCCATTGTAATTATTTACCCTGCACGTTATAAAATCAAAATAATAACAGACCACCGATCTGATTGTTATCAAAATGGAATGTACTTACAGGAGTTGTGTTATGCATAATAAACACGCTGTGATTTGTTTTACTTTTTTTCTCTGCCTGAGCGCTGACGCATCGGTGATGCGGGAAGACATCAATACTCAGGAGTACCGTGACTTTGGTGATAATTTAGGGAAATACACACCGGGCACGCAAAACATTGCCGTCAATAAGAATGATGGATCTCTGGCTGGCTTACTGAATTTCCCCATGCCTGATTTTAGCGTTTCGGACTCGCTGGGTATTTCAACGCTTATTTCTCCCTCTTACCTTACGGGTGTCAGGCACAATGGCGGCTATAAAAACGTTGTTTTTGGCAATAAAGATGTCAAGTACAGCACTGTTTATCGCCTGATCGCCCGTAATAACTCTCCGGTGCATGATTTTCATGTTCCCCGTTTAAATAAGGTCGTAACAGAAACCGCTGCTATAGCCTTTGCGACCAAAGAAGAGCTGAAAGACACCAGTCGCTATACCTGGTATACCCGGGTGGGGAGCGGCACGCAGTATAAAGTCGATGCTGAAACGCAGGCACTTACAAAGCTGGCGGGAGCCTATTCATGGAGAACGGGCGGTACCCTTCCATCCCCACGGTTCAATGCTAATTATCTTTCCTGGACCACATATGCTCCGGATAATCCCCTGGTTATGCCGCTGGACGGCGGTGGTCAGGCTGGCGACAGCGGCAGCCCGGTGCTGGTGTATGACAATCTGGAAAAAGTCTGGAAGCTGGCGTCCGTAACCGTGTCTATCTCTGGTCATTATCCCTATGGACTGAACACCAATTCCTATTACATCCAGGATGACTTTATTCAGCAAATCATCGCCGGTTACAGCGATCCCGATATCACCGATATCAGTGAAGAGGGCCAGCTAAACTGGGGTAAGACTCAAATCACTCAGGGTAAAACAAGCTGGGCGTGGCATGGAGTGAGCACTGCAATACCCGGCGGGGCCACGAATGAAGAGCTTGATGCGTCAAAAGATCTGCGCTTCAACGGAGAAGGCGGCGCGCTGGTACTGGATCAGGCAGTTAATCTGGGCGCAGGTAAATTGCGGTTCTCCGGTGATTATCAGGTGAAGTCGGCTGAGGGCGCGCAAAGTACCTGGGTCGGCGGTGGCATCGAAGTCGATTCCGGCAAGCGGGTCCTGTGGCAGGTCAATGGCCTCGCTGGAGATGCACTGCATAAAATTGGGGCGGGCACGCTGCATGTTAATGCCACGGGCATCAATCAGGGTAGCCTCAATACCGGCGATGGCACGGTCATCCTCGATCAGCAGGCTGATGTCGATGGCAATAAGCAGGCCTTCTCTTCCGTCACTCTGGTGAGTGCCCGGCCCACCGTGGTACTGAAGGATGCTAATCAGGTCGCCACAGAGAATATCTTTTTTGGTTACCGGGGCGGCACGCTGGATCTCAATGGCAACGATCTCTCCTTCAAAGCGATCAATCACACCGACAGCGGTGCCACGCTGGTGAATCACAACAGCACTAAAGCGGCATCCCTGACGTTAACGGGCAATGAACATAACCCCTCGGGCCAATTTAATCAGCAGGTGTTTCGCGGTTTTCTGGGTAGCAGCGAAAGCAAAACTCAGGGCGTACTTAACGTTAACGTAGATGCAGCTGGCTCCTCTGCACTTGTCGCGCTGACGGGCGGAATGAACATCAGTGATTTTCACGTGAAACAGGGCACCGTTTTGCTCTCTGGCCAACCCGTTCCTCATGCTGCCGGTGTGATCATTGATGATGACTGGGCTACTGCGCTATTCAGTGCCGGTAAGATTACCGTCGGAAAAGCGAGCAGGTTGCAGGTCGGTGAATATGCCCGGGTTAAAGCCGATATCGTCGCTGATGAAAACTCTTACGTGGTGCTGGGTTATAACTCACGCGAAGCAAAGGCAGAACGTCTCTGGCGCTGCTACTCGGTAATCAATACCGACACCACTTCCTGTAACAAGCCTGTGCGTAGTGCTGTTGAAGAAAATACGCTGCCTGCCAGCACCGTTTCAGGGGATATCACACTGGGCGACAACGCCAGCCTTGTTATGGGGAAAGTGTTTTATCAGGGAACGATTAACACCTCTGGCACCAGCTCCATTACTCTTGATTCAGGGGCTTTCTGGCAGATAAAAAGCGACAGCCGCGTGGGTGCTTCTAAGGCGTTATCTGGTTCACATATCTCTCTGCTGGCCGGAGAAGGTGAAGCCTGGACGCCCAAACTCTTTACGCTGGGATCGCTGGAGGCGAACGAACTCACCCTCAGCCTGGCTGCCTCGCCTGCTACTGAGCAAAGCGACAAAGTGGTGATTAAGGATTCTGCGACCGGCAGCAATAATATTCTGGATATCAGCGTGCTTACTGAGGCATCCGAAGAGGTGAAGTTGCTGACTGACCTTGTGCTGCTGGATGCGCCTGGTGGCACGGCTCATGATTATTTTACCGTGCCGACGATTGCCAGGGGATTCAGCCTGTTCACCCCAAACTATCAGGTGATTGAAGAACAGGGCCGCGTCCGGTGGGTGCTGGCGCACAATGCGGAGCCGGACCCGATTCCAGACCCCGAACCGGAAGTGGGCCCTGTTCCCGACCCTGCGCCAGACGTGGGCCCTGTTCCAGACCCTGACCCGGCACCTGATGTAGATCCAATCCCGGATGTAGATCCCACGCCCAATCCGGACCCCGCACCTGATGTTGACCCAATCCCGGATGTAGATCCCACGCCCAATCCGGACCCCGCACCTGATGTTGACCCAATTCCGGATGTAGATCCCACGCCCAATCCGGACCCCGCACCTGATGTTGACCCAATCCCGGATGTAGATCCTGTCCCGGACCCTGCGCCTGATACTGAAACGCCGGTTACGCCTTCAGAGCCTTCGGGCTGGTTCACCGTCGGCGACAACCAACCGTTAATTCGTGGTACCCGCGCCTTACTCGCCTCACGCCAGTACCTCATCAGTGAAGCGATTGCTCAGATGCAGGGCCGTGCCTCGCTGCTGCGTGTTGCGCCAGAAAAAAGCGGCGAATGGGCCACAATTGAGCATACCAAAGGCAGTTTCCAGGGCGTTGAGATCGCTCAGCAGGCGCTGAATCTGGGCTGGGACAAGGTCGTGGAGGAGCAGCGGTTTGGCCTCAGTGCCGGCTTCGCTCAGGGAACCACCAAAGGTCATGGAAAAGGGACTCACCACCTGACCAGTATGGGTGTGGATTACGGCTGGTCATCCCCTCAGGGCTGGTTTGCAGATGCCGCCAGCCGCTACATGTACCTCAGTCAGGATCTGAGTTTTGATCCCCTGACGGGCATCCATCACGGCAAGGTGAACAGCCATATTCTGGCCGCCAGCATCAAAAGCGGTTATCAGTTTAAGGCTGACCAGGCGTCCTTGTTTATTTCGCCTTATGTTGGCCTGAGTGGCGGCTATCTGCCGGGTTATGGGCTGGAGGGTGACTACGCTCGCGTCGATCTCAGTTCCAGTACGCCTTACTATGCCACTGTCGGACTGGAGGTGAAGAAACGCGGCCTGTGGGAGAGTAACCCCAGCCTGATAGTGTCAGCCGGAGTGGAATATCAGTATTCACCGGGCAGTGCAGGCTCCAGCGTGACCTTGTCGGACAGTCAGTCCAGCCGTACTTTCAGCGCATGGTCAGACAACCGTTTACGGGTACAGGCAGGTCTGGAAGGAGAGATTACCGATAACCTGTCGATGGACGTGAAAGCCGCAACCAGCGTTGGCGGCAACTTCCGTACAGATTACAGCGGTATCGCGGGGATTAATTATCACTTCTGATCGATGTCCGGATAATGAGCAACGCTGCGGAATTGTTGTTGTCAGGAGACATAAACGCAATACCAGTGCAGTGAGATCACTCTCCATTGTTAATATCCGGAAAGCATGATTTAGGGTAAACCCGTAAGATCAAAAACCCCGCCAGAAGGCGGGGTTTTTAGTTACAGCGGAACTCAGCCTGTTATCGCCGTTTCAGCAGCATAAAGACGCTGATGGCAAAGAACGCGGCGCTTGGCAGTAACGCTCCCAGCACTGGCGGAATGTTATAAACCAGGCTCAGTGGACCGAATATCTGGTCCAGCACGTAAAACAGGAAGCCAAAGCTGATACCGGTGACCACTCGCATCCCCATCGACACGCTGCGCAGCGGGCCGAAGATAAACGACAGCGCCATCAGCATCATCACCGCCACCGAGAGCGGCTGGAAGATTTTGCTCCACATATTCAGCTGATAACGTCCGGCAACCTGACCACTCTGCTTCAGATACTTCACGTAGTTATACAGGCCGCTGATCGACAGCGCATCCGGATCCAGCGCCACCACACCCAGCTTATCCGGCGTCAGGGAGGTTTTCCACTGCCCGCTCAGCGTCTGGCTGCCGGTTACCTGCTTAGGATTGGTCAGATTGGACTCTTCCACCTGGGCCAGATCCCACTCTTTTTCATCCACGTTGTATTTGGCTGAAGCCGCATAGCGCACGGTTTGCAGACGACGTTCTTTATTGAAGTTGTAGATGCTGATGCCGGTCAGTTCGCTGTTATCTTTGATCTGTTCGATAAAGATAAAGTTGTCGCCATCCTTCGCCCACAGGCCGCTCTGCGTGGAGAGCAGTGAGCCCCCCATCAGCTGCTGCGCACGGTAGTTACGCGCCATCTGCTCGCCCTGCGGCGCGACAAACTCACCAATGGCCATGGTCAGCAACACCAGCGGAATGGCGGTTTTCATTACCGAAGCCGCTATTTGCATCCGGGTGAAGCCGGAAGCCTGCATCACCACCAGCTCACTGCGCTGTGCCAGGGTGCCCAGCCCCAACAGCGCCCCTAACAGCGCGGCCATCGGGAAGAAGATTTCGATATCTTTTGGCACGCTGAGTATGGTGTAAAGACCCGCACCCAGCGCGGTATATTCGCCCTGCCCGGTTTTACGCAGCTGATCGACAAACTTGATGATGCCGGAGAGCGACACCAGCATAAACAGCGTCGCCATGATGGTGTTGAAGATGGTTTTACCAATATATCGGTCGAGTACGCCAAACATCAGAAGGAGCCTCCCTTGCTGAAGCGTGCGCGAATACGCCGCATCGGCACCGTATCCCACAGGTTAAGCATCACTGCCAGGGCCAGATAGGAGAGGTTCACCACCCACATCCAGACTGCCGGATCCAGTCGTCCTTTTGCGCCACTGGAACGCAATGAGCTCTGGAGCAGGAAGAAGATCAGATAGAGCAGCATCGCAGGCAGCATCGACAGCACGCGGCCCTGACGCGGGTTCACCACGCTCAACGGCACCACCATCAGCGCCATCACCAGCACCGAGAACACCAGGGTCAGCCGCCAGTGGAACTCGCTGGAGAAGTCCGGCTTGTCGGACTGGGCCAGAGTTTTGAAATCCATCTGTTCGGCATCGTTCGGGTCCAGCACCACATCCTGATGCCCGACAATCGCCTGATAGTTCACAAAATCGGTGATGCGGAAGTCGCGCAGCATTGCTGTGCCCTCAAAGCGGGTTCCCTTATCCAGGGTCACCACCTGAGAGCCGTCCGGCCTCTGGGTCATATGGCCTTTATCCGCCAGCACCACAGAGGGACGGGCATTGCCTTTTGGCCGCAGCTGCGCCAGGAAGACGTTGCCAAAATTGTTGCCTTTGACGTTCTCAATGAACATCACCGACTGGCCGTCTCCCGACTGCTGGAACTGCCCCGCCGCCAGCGCCGCAGCACCAGGGTTAGCCTTGGCGTTCTGGGTCACTTCGCTTTGATAGCGTGAGGACCAGGGGCCAAGCCAGGCCACATTGACAGCCGCAACAATGGCGGTGAACAGCATCAGCACCATCGCGGCTTTCACCAGCACGGCTTTACTCAAGCCGCAGGCGTGCATCACCGTGATTTCGCTTTCGGTGTATAACCGCCCAAGCGTCATCAAAATGGCTAAAAACAGGCTCAGTGGCAGAATAAGCTGCGCCATTTCCGGCACGCCAAGGCCCAATAAGGTCAGGACTAAATTTGTTGGGATCTCGCCATCCACCGCGGCTCCTAAAATCCTGACTAACTTCTGACAAAAGAAGATCAGTAGCAGGATGAAGAGGATAGCCAGCTGGCTTTTGAGCGTTTCCCTTACCAGATATCTAATGATGATCACGCTGAGTACGCCTGTGAAAACTTGTCTTTTTGCAGGAAAATCGCTAGTTTCATCGCTTATACGCCATTTTTTCTCATCAATGGCCTCCGTCATAGCTAAAATAGTATGACAACTATCGGGTTCTGGTGATGCAAAAAAAATTATTATCACCATGACTAATTCAGACGCCCACGGCGTAGTGCCTGGCACCGAGCTTGACGAAAGCGCTACATTCTAGCCGCAGCAAGCGCCGTTGTCTTTAAGATTCAGGAGAGTGCATGGAGTTCAGTGTAAAAAGCGGTAGCCCGGAAAAACAACGCAGTGCCTGTATCGTGGTTGGCGTGTTTGAGCCGCGCAGGCTGTCACCGATTGCTGAACAGCTGGATAAAATCAGCGATGGTTACATCAGCGCCCTGCTGCGTCGCGGCGAACTGGAAGGAAAAGTCGGCCAGACTTTGCTGTTGCATCATGTGCCAAATATCCTCTCTGAGCGCATTTTGCTGATTGGTTGCGGAAAAGAGCGTGAGCTTGATGAGCGCCAGTATAAGCAGGTCATCCAGAAAACCATCAACACCCTGAATGATACCGGCTCAATGGAAGCCGTCTGTTTCCTGACCGAACTACACGTTAAAGGGCGCAACACCTACTGGAAAGTGCGTCAGGCGGTTGAAACCTCCAAAGAGACACTCTACAGCTTCGATCAGCTGAAAAGTAATAAAACTGAACCGCGTCGTCCGCTGCGTAAAATGGTCTTCAATGTCCCAACGCGCCGTGAGCTGACCAGCGGCGAGCGTGCGATTCAGCACGGCCTGGCCGTGGCTTCCGGCGTGAAAGCAGCGAAAGACCTCGGCAATATGCCGCCGAATATCTGTAATGCGGCTTACCTGGCTTCTCAGGCTCGCCAGCTGGCGGACGCCTTCAGCAAAAACATCACTACCCGCGTTATCGGCGAGCAGCAGATGAAAGAGCTGGGCATGAACGCCTATCTGGCCGTGGGTCAGGGCTCGCAGAACGAGTCGCTGATGTCGGTTATTGAATACAAAGGCAGTCCGGATGCAGACAGCAAACCCATCGTGCTGGTCGGCAAAGGGGTGACTTTTGACTCCGGCGGTATTTCTCTTAAGCCAGGCGAAGCCATGGACGAGATGAAATACGATATGTGCGGCGCCGCTTCTGTTTACGGCGTAATGCGCATGGTGGCCGAGCTGAACCTGCCGCTGAACGTGGTGGGCGTGCTGGCGGGCTGTGAAAACATGCCGGGTGGTCGTGCTTATCGTCCGGGTGACGTACTGACCACTATGTCCGGCCAGACCGTTGAAGTGCTGAATACCGATGCTGAAGGCCGTCTGGTGCTGTGCGATGCGCTGACCTACGTCGAACGTTTCGATCCGGATGTGGTGATTGATGTTGCCACCCTGACCGGTGCCTGCGTGATTGCGCTGGGCCACCATGTCAGCGGACTGCTGTCGAACCATAATCCACTGGCACACGAGCTGATCGGCGCGTCTGAACAGGCTGGTGACCGCGCATGGCGTCTGCCGATGGCGGATGAGTATCAGGAGCAGCTGGACTCCAATTTTGCCGATATGGCGAACATTGGTGGCCGTCCTGGCGGCGCAATTACCGCAGCCTGCTTCCTGGCCCGATTCGCCCGTAAGTATAACTGGGCACACCTGGACATCGCAGGTACAGCGTGGCGTTCCGGCAAAGCCAAAGGGGCCACCGGCCGTCCTGTGGCGTTGCTGTCTCAGTTCCTGCTGAACCGCGCTGGCCTCAACGGCGACGATTAACAGTGATGAAAAACGCAACCTTCTGGCTGATTGAAACCGATACACCGGTTGACGGGATCAGCGCCCTGGAGGCGCTGGTTTGCGATATAGCAGAAGCGCGCTGGCGCGAGGGGAAACGCGTACTGATAGCCTGTGAGGATGAAGCGCAGGCTATCCGGCTGGACGAGGCCCTGTGGCAGCGTCCGGCCAGCGCCTTTGTGCCGCATAATCTGGCGGGCGAAGGGCCGAAATACGGCGCTCCTGTCGAACTGGCCTGGCCACAGCGTCGTGGCAATTCGCCGCGCGATCTGCTGATCAGCCTGCTGCCCCAGTTTGCAGATTTTGCTACTGCTTTCCATGAAGTGGTAGACTTCGTCCCTTACGAAGAAGAATTGAAACAGCTGGCGCGCGACCGCTATAAAGCGTATCGCAGCGTTGGATTCCACTTGAATACGGCCACGCCGCCCGTGCCGCCAACGACATAGTAGACATGGAAAAGACATATAACCCGCAAGAGATCGAACAGCCGCTTTATGAGCACTGGGAACAGCAGGGCTACTTCAAGCCCCACGGCGACACCAGCAAGGAAAGCTTCTGCATCATGATCCCGCCGCCGAACGTTACCGGCAGCTTGCATATGGGTCACGCCTTCCAGCAAACCATCATGGACACCATGATCCGCTACCAGCGCATGCAGGGGAAAAATACCCTGTGGCAGGCTGGTACTGACCATGCGGGCATCGCCACGCAGATGGTGGTTGAGCGTAAGATCGCCGCAGAAGAAGCCAAGACGCGTAAAGACTACGGTCGCGAAGCCTTTATCGACAAAATCTGGGAATGGAAAGCAGAGTCCGGCGGCACGATCACCCGCCAGATGCGCCGCCTGGGTAACTCCGTGGACTGGGAGCGCGAGCGCTTCACCATGGACGATGGCCTGTCTCATGCCGTCAATGAAGTATTTGTACGCCTGTACAAAGAGAACCTGATTTACCGTGGCAAGCGCCTGGTTAACTGGGATCCAAAACTGCGCACCGCTATCTCCGATCTGGAAGTGGAAAACCGTGAGTCTAAAGGCTCGATGTGGCATATCCGCTATCCGCTGGCTGACGGCGCGAAAACCGCTGACGGTAAAGATTACCTGGTGGTGGCCACTACCCGTCCTGAGACGGTACTGGGCGACACCGGCGTGGCCGTAAACCCGGAAGATCCACGCTATAAAGATTTGATCGGCAAGTTTGTCGTGCTGCCATTTGTGGATCGTCGCATCCCCATCGTCGGCGATGAGCATGCCGATATGGAGAAAGGCACCGGCTGCGTGAAAATCACCCCGGCGCACGACTTCAATGACTATGAAGTGGGCCGTCGCCACCAGTTGCCGATGATCAACATTCTGACCTTCGATGGCGATATCCGCGATCTGGCTCAGGTTTACGACTGCAACGGCGAAGAGTCTGAAGTCTACAGCGCCGCTATCCCGGCTGAGTTCCAGAAGCTGGAGCGTTTTGCCGCGCGTAAAGCGATTGTGGCCGCCGTGGACGCGCTGGGCCTGCTGGAAGAAGTGAAGCCACACGATCTCACCGTGCCTTACGGCGACCGTGGCGGCGTGGTTATCGAACCTATGCTGACCGACCAGTGGTACGTGCGCACTGCCCCGCTGGCGAAAGTTGCGGTGGAAGCTGTTGAGCAGGGTGACATTGAGTTCGTGCCGAAGCAGTACGAAAACATGTACTTCTCCTGGATGCGCGATATTCAGGACTGGTGTATCTCCCGTCAGCTGTGGTGGGGTCACCGTATCCCGGCCTGGTATGACAACAACGGCAACGTCTACGTTGGCCGCACTGAAGATGAAGTGCGTGCCGAGAACAGCCTGGGGGCCGAAGTTGCCCTGAATCAGGATGAAGACGTGCTGGATACCTGGTTCTCCTCCGGCCTGTGGACCTTCTCCACGCTGGGCTGGCCTGAGAACACCGAAGCGCTGCGTACTTTCCACCCGACCAGCGTGATGGTCAGCGGCTTCGATATCATCTTCTTCTGGATTGCCCGCATGATCATGCTGACCATGCACTTCATCAAAGATGAAAACGGCAAGCCGCAGATCCCGTTCAAGACCATCTACATGACCGGTCTGATCCGTGATGACGAAGGGCAGAAAATGTCCAAGTCAAAAGGTAACGTGATCGATCCGCTGGATATGGTTGACGGCATCTCTCTGGAAGATCTTCTGGAGAAGCGTACCGGCAACATGATGCAGCCACAGATGGCCGAGAAGATCCGCAAGCGCACCGAGAAGCAGTTCCCGAACGGCATTGAGCCGCACGGCACCGATGCGCTGCGTTTCACCCTGGCGGCACTGGCCTCTACGGGCCGTGACATCAACTGGGATATGAAGCGCCTGGAAGGCTACCGCAACTTCTGTAACAAGCTGTGGAACGCCAGCCGCTTTGTGCTGATGAACACCGAAGATCAGGATTGCGGCTTCAACGGCGGCGAGCTTGAGCTGTCGCTGGCCGATCGCTGGATCCTGGCCGAGTTCAACCAGACGGTGAAAGCCTACCGTGAAGCGCTGGACAGCTATCGCTTCGATATCGCTGCCAACATCCTGTATGAGTTCACCTGGAACCAGTTCTGTGACTGGTATCTGGAGCTGGCCAAACCGGTGATGACGGGCGGTTCAGAAGCGCAACTGCGTGGAACCCGTAATACGCTGGTTACCGTGCTGGAAGCGCTGCTGCGTCTGGCGCACCCCATCATTCCGTTTATCACCGAGACCATCTGGCAGCGGGTGAAAGTGCTGAAAAACATCAGTGCTGACACCATTATGCTGCAACCAATGCCGGCGTTTGACGCGGCGAAGGTGGACCAGGCCGCACTGAGCGATACGGAATGGCTGAAGCAGGCTATCGTTGCCGTGCGTAATATCCGTGCGGAAATGAACCTGTCACCGTCCAAACCGCTGGAAGTGTTGCTGCGTGGCGCAAGCGCTGACGTGGTACGTCGCGTGACCGAAAACCACAGCTTCCTGAAAACCCTGGCACGTCTGGACAGCATTACCTGTCTGGAAGCGGCGGAAAAAGGACCGGTATCGGTGACCAAAATCATCGACGGTGCCGAGCTGCTGATCCCAATGGCGGATCTGGTGGATAAAGCGACCGAGCTGGAGCGTCTGGCGAAGGAAGTCACCAAGCTGGAAGTGGAAATCGGTAAGATTGAGAGCAAGCTGTCGAACGAGGGGTTTGTCTCCCGTGCTCCGGAAGCCGTAGTGGCGAAAGAGCGCGAGCGCATGACCGAGTTTGAGCAGGCTAAAATCAAGCTGATTGAACAGCAGGCTGTGATCGCCGCACTGTAATAATCACTGCGTCTTAAAGGCCCGGCAGAGAGATTCTCGCCGGGCCTTTTTTTATGGTCAGGTTCTCTGTAACAGCCGCTGAAAAAGCGGATATTGCATAAGGCTACTTAAAGTTATTACACTGCCTGCCAGGCAGAAAAAAACGGCACCGCTATGACAACGCTCTCAACCACTACCCTGCGGGTTCGCCCGATGCAGTCCGATGATAATCCGCATATCGCCCGGGTGATCCGCGACGTCTCCGCTGAGTTTGGCCTGACGGCAGACAAAGGCTTTACCGTGGCCGACCCTAACCTCGATCATCTGTTTGAGCTCTACAGCGAACCCGACAGTGCTTACTGGGTGATTGAGCTGGAAGGCAAGATTGTCGGCGGCGGCGGCGTAGCGCCCTTGAAGTGCAGCGAGGAAGGTATCTGCGAACTGCAGAAGATGTACTTTATGCCCGCAGTGCGCGGTATGGGGCTGGCGCGTGAGCTGGCCATGCAGGCGATGGACTTTGCCCGCGAGCGCGGTTTCAAACGCTGCTATCTGGAAACCACTGCTTCGCTGACTCGTGCCGTACGTCTGTATGAGCATTTAGGGTTTGAGCATATCGACGGCCCGATGGGCTGCACCGGACATGTGGACTGTGAAGTGACGATGCTGAAAACGCTGTAAGCGAATTAATTTATTTCCCTTCCGCCCGGCACGGCGAAATTCAGGCAAAAAAACCTGATTCGGGATGGCAGCATGTTTAGCTGAACATCCGGCATCAGGTTTTGCCCGAGGTAACAATCCCCTTTCACGCGATTAAAAAGTATAGCCAATCCACCGGCCCCAAAGGGCAGAAGAGAATTGATTTGTGATCGGATTAACACTTAATAAAATCACCCCGGCCCGGCGGTAAAAATGCGGGTTAGCTGACAACAACCCTCCGCACCAGGCTTAATTCTACGGAAAAGAGTGGGTCAACATTCTGTTACCGGCACACCGCTGTGAAAGCGCAGCTCAGGGTCAGGCTCATTAATCAGTTTTGCTTCGGTTTCCCCTATTTTTTGAACGCGTTGCGTTATATCCACAGGGGAGATCTGCGCGGCAAGCGCCAGGTAATCCTGGTAGTGGCGTGCCTCAGAGCGTAACAGCGACACGTAAAAAGCAGCCAGTTCGTCATCCAGATAAGGGGCCAGGCTGGCAAAGCGTTCGCAGGAACGGGCCTCGATATAGGCGCCGCAGATTAACTTGTCCACCAGCGTTTGCGGCTCATGAGTTGCGACTTCGCGCAGCAGGCCTTTGGCATAACGGCTGGCGGTGATTTTAACGTAAGGTATGCCACGCGCCTGCATGATCTCCAGCACCTGGTAAAAATGATGCAGCTCCTCTTTGATCAGCAGCACCATCTTATCCACGAGGATGTCACCATAGAGAACATCCGCCCGACTGATGACCGTTTTTGACAAGGCTTTATGCTGCTCAAGGAAGGAGAGATCGGCATTTTCACAATGCACAAACATCTCCCAGGGCTTCAGCCAGGCCAGCAGCGCCTCACCACTCTCTTTGTCCGCCACATACCGGCGAATAAGCCACATAGCGGTTTGCGCCGCTTTCAGCTCGCAGACAAGGTGGTCCGTTAACAGCAGCGGCAGATGTTCAGGTTTACGGGCCTGTTCAATCCAGGCCTGTGGGGTGCGGCAATGCAGAAATTCGTGAACAGGGGCAAGAAGACGATCGTTGTTCATGCGGGCTTACGTTCCGTGAAGAAAGAGGAGGATGAGCCGTCCGGCTACGGAATAAAAAGAGGCCCACACCAGAGTGCAGGCCTTTTATGTTCAACGGCTTGAATCAGTGACGGATGCCGTCATCTTCTTCATCATCAGCATCACCATCTTCGTCTTCATCTTCAGCATCCGGGTCTTCAAAGTAGGTGCCCCAGCCGTCGTAATCGACGTTGAACTTGCCAGCCAGATCCACCAGTTGCTCGACCTGAACGTCGATCAGCTCAGCGTTCAGTGCGCCTTCGCTGAGAATGTCGCAGCACATCACTTTGCTGCCGTCTTCCAGCTCAAGCTCTTCCGGCTCGGTCACTTCGTAACCCATTTTAAACGCTTCAACCGCCGCCTTTTCCAGCGCGTCGAAACTGTCGCAGGAGAGGTGGTGTTCAATGGTGTAAAGTGCATCCGGGTCGCTGCCGTCGTCTAAAAGCTCTTCAATAATCAGCCGCGTCTCTTCACGCTGCTCTTCCAGCAAGGCTTCGTTTGCCATGATCCGTTCCTCTGTGTGTGGCATCTCTTGTTAGTATTTTCCCACAGTGCTCATCCCGCCACTACCTTTAAACAAAAGTTTCTGCACGCCGGGGTTGAAAATGCATATTCATACGGTTAAATTGAATTTTAATTCAATAAATGTCACCTGGAGTGCTTTATGAGTCAGTTATATCAACGTCATTTTCTCAGGCTTCTGGATTTCACCCCCGCAGAACTTACCGCTTTCCTTGCGCTGGCCTCCACGCTGAAAACAGATAAACAGAATGGCGAAGAAGTTCAGCACCTGAAAGGCAAGAATATTGCGCTCATCTTCGAAAAAGACTCGACCCGCACGCGATGCTCTTTCGAAGTTGCCGCTTACGATCAGGGTGCCAACGTCACTTATCTCGGCCCAAGCGGCAGCCAGATTGGTCATAAAGAGTCGATGAAAGATACCGCCCGCGTTCTGGGCCGCATGTATCACGGCATCCAGTACCGTGGCCACGGTCAGGCGCTGGTTGAATCCCTGGCTGAACATGCTGGCGTACCGGTCTGGAACGGCCTGACTAACGAATTCCACCCGACTCAGCTGCTGGCAGATTTACTGACCATGCAGGAGCATCTGCCGGAAAAAGCGTTCAGCCAGATGACGTTTGCCTATGTGGGTGATGCTCACAACAACATGGGTAACACCATGATGGAAGCCGCCGCGCTGACAGGACTGGATTTACGCCTGGTTGCCCCTAAGGGTTGCTGGCCCGATCCGGCTCTGGTTGAAGAATGCCGTAAAGCCGCAGTGAAGACCGGCGGTAAAATCACCCTGACCGAAGATATTGCTGAAGGCGTAAAGGGCGCAGACTTTATCTACACCGACGTTTGGGTATCGATGGGTGAACCGAAAGAAGTGTGGCAGGAGCGGATTGAGCTGCTGCGCGCCTATCAGGTGAACAGCGCCATGCTGGCGCTGACCGGTAATCCAAAGGTGAAATTCCTGCACTGCCTGCCCGCTTTCCACGATGACCAGACCACGCTGGGCCAGCAGATGGCTGAGCAGTACGATCTGCACGGCGGCATGGAAGTCACCGACGAGGTGTTCGAATCTGCCCACAGCGTGGTGTTCGATCAGGCGGAAAACCGTTTGCACACCATCAAAGCGGTGATGGTTGCCACGCTTTCCAATTCACACTAAATCCCGGTTCAGATGACGATTGGCTGTCAGTCACACAGCGGCAAAACCACCGGGAATTGCATCTTGAAGTCATCAGCAATACGAGTATAATTTGCGGCGATTTGCCAGGAGGATGCATGAAACTGAGTAGCGTTAACATTGCCGGAGTGACAAGCCTGATACCAGGCTGGCAGCGCCGTTTTCCTTCCCTGGCATCACCGATCATAAAAAGAAGCCCCTCATTGAGGGGCTTTTTTTTGCCCGTTTTTCAGCTAACCGGCACGCTCAGGAGAGACGATGGCTAATCCATTATTTCACAAACATATCATTTCCATTAACGACCTTAACCGTGAGGAGCTGGAACTGGTGCTGCAAACGGCGGCCAGTCTCAAGGCAACTCCTCAGCCGGAACTGCTGAAGCATATTGTGGTGGCGAGCTGTTTTTTTGAAGCTTCCACGCGCACCCGTCTCTCTTTTGAAACGGCGATGCACCGTCTGGGCGCTTCCGTGGTCGGCTTTGCCGATGGCAGCAACACTTCGCTGGGCAAAAAAGGCGAGACGCTGGCAGACACCATTTCGGTGATTGGGACTTATGTGGATGCCATCGTGATGCGCCACCCGCAGGAAGGCGCTGCCCGCCTGGCGACCGAGTTATCCAACGGCGTGCCTGTCCTCAATGCCGGCGATGGCGCTAACCAGCATCCGACGCAGACGCTGCTGGATCTGTTTACCATCCAGGAAACGCAGGGGCGCCTCAGTAACCTGAGTATCGCTATGGTCGGCGACCTGAAGTATGGCCGTACCGTTCACTCCCTGGCGCAGGCGCTGGCGAAGTTCGATGGCAACCGCTTCTACTTTATCGCCCCGGACGCGCTGGCGATGCCTGCTTACATCACGGATGTACTGGATGAAAAAGGCATTATCTGGAGCCGCCACGACAGCATCGAAGAAGTGGTGCCTCAGGTAGATATTCTCTATATGACGCGCGTGCAGAAAGAGCGTCTGGACCCGTCAGAATACGCCAACGTTAAGGCGCAATTTGTGTTGCGCGCGGCTGACCTGGCCGGTGCTCAGGATAATATGAAAGTGCTGCATCCGCTGCCGCGCATTGATGAAATCACCACCGATGTGGATAAAACGCCTTACGCCTGGTATTTCCAGCAGGCGGGCAACGGCATCTACGCACGGCAGGCGCTGCTGGCGCTGGTGCTTAGCGAAACGGTTCTGTAAGGGGTATGACGATGACGCAAGACAATAAATTGCAGGTTGAAGCGATTAAACGTGGCACGGTAATCGACCACATTCCGGCGCAGATCGGCTTTAAGCTGCTGTCGCTGTTCCGCCTCACCGAAACCGATCAGCGTATTACCATCGGCCTGAATCTGCCTTCCGGCGAGATGGGCCGCAAAGATTTGATCAAGATCGAGAACACTTTCCTGACTGAAGATCAGATCAACCAGCTGGCGGTTTATGCCCCGCACGCCACGGTGAACCGCATCGACAATTATGAAGTGGTTGGCAAAATTTCGCCGGAGATGCCAGAGCGAATCGAGCATGTGCTGACCTGCCCGAACAGCAACTGCATCAGCCGCAGCGAGCCGGTGAGCTCCAGCTTTGCGGTGAAAAAACGTCAGGATGACGTGCGTTTAACCTGCAAATACTGCGAAAAATCCTTTGCTCACCACGTGGTGCTGGCGAACTGGTAATCACGGGTCAGCGGCCTATAATGGGCCGGATTCAGGGCGGAAATCACCCCGCCCTGAGGCACTGGCCTGTCAGCCAGCATTCACTTAAAAGGGAGAAAGTATGTCTCGCGAAATCAGCACTGAAAACGCACCAGCCGCCATCGGCCCTTACGTGCAGGGCGTCGATCTTGGCAGCATGATCATCACTTCCGGTCAGATCCCGGTCGATCCAAAAACCGGCACCGTGGCTGAGGACGTTACCGCTCAGGCGCGTCAGTCGCTGGAGAACGTCAGGGCTATCGTTGAAGCCGCCGGCCTGAAAGTAGGTGATATTGTGAAAACCACGGTGTTCGTCAAGGATTTGAACGACTTCGCCACGGTGAATGCCGCTTATGAAGCCTTTTTCACTGAGCACCAGGCCAGCTTCCCGGCGCGTTCCTGCGTGGAAGTGGCCCGTTTGCCTAAAGATGTGAAGATCGAAATCGAAGCAATCGCCGTTCGTCGCTAAACGGCCCTCCTCTCCCGCGTGCGGGAGAGGGTTTCACTGCTGCCCGCGAGAGCAGGTTTCATCTGTAGCCTGCGGGAGAATGCGTTCTGTCACCTGTTGAAGCAGCCTTTCAGCCTAGCGTCCTGCCTGCAGTAACTTCTCAACCGGATAGACCAGCGCCAGGACCACTTCATCCTGAGTGGCCGCCGCCTTATCCAGCTTCGCATGCATCGCGGCCACATCATGTGCGCCAAACGTGCGGTGCGCTTCCCACGCATCCAGTAACGACAGCCCCATGCTGCTGATCTCCTGTAGCTGCTGCGCTACAGGCTGTAACGGCTGAAGCTGGTAGTTCTGCGCCAGCAACGGCATCACTTCCGGCACGTTTTGCTGCCACAGCGTCAACTGATGGCGGATCGCCTGCATCGCCTGTTTGTCCCCCCGGTTCTCCACCAGCGCATCCACCTGGCTGGTCAGCTCGCGGATCTTGTCGCTCTCCGCCGGCAGCACATCGGCCAGCCGGTTCAGCGGTTCGTTAAGATCGTAATGCCCGGCCTGGAATTTAAGATGCTGGCGAGTGTAATACTGGGCAGGCTCCAGCGCTTCGGCGAAGATTTGCAGGGGAACGATGTCGCTGCTGTTAGCCAGACGGATCATCTGAGTCTGGGTCTGGGCATGCTGTTGCAGACCCACCGAAACCACAGACCAGCTGTCCACGGCCGCCAGACGCCGATACATATTCGGCACGTCGGTAACATCTTTTGCGGACCAGAGCCGCTCCGCCACGACAAAAGCCCGTGGCCACAGGCGCACATCTGTCACCTGCGGATTGACAATTTCTGCCCACAACGCGGCTTCGCCGCCCAACAGATTAGCCTTCATCTGCTGCTCACTGGGGACGCTGGGTTGGCTACCTGCGGGTGGTGCTTTCAGCTTGTTGCCTTGCGCAGGATAGCGGACATTGCCCACCAGCATGTAGCCCGTCAGCTTATTGCCCGTCAGGGAAACCACCGGTTTAAAGCGCCCCATCCAGGTATCCACGCTGAAGGTCACCTGATCCGGTGCCAGCCAGTCAACTTCCTGTACCAGCCGACGCGACTTACCGGCAAAGTCGATAAAGCCCCGCCACTGGCCGTTGTGCTCAATCAGCGTGAAGCTGCCCTTAACCGCGCTGCCTTTCAGCCTCGGCATAGTGAATTCCCAGCTCTGGGCATTTTCGCCTTTGCGGATGCGATCCTCGCCGTTTAGCCCGACGGGATACACTTCGTTGCGGTAGTGATAGGAAGCGGGCTGCGCCTGATCCAGATAGAACCCGGCAGAGAGAATGCCCCGATAGTCATTTTTGCTGACGTCCCCCAGCGCATCCTGACCCTGCCAGGACTGGATCAGGATGCTTTTGGGCAGATCCGGATGGGCAATCTCATCCCAGCCCACCATCTGCCGGTGGTGCTTCTCCAGGATCTTTTCCAGCCGCTGATTGAAATCAGCCTGAAGCGCGTGCTCATCCTTCAGCCCTTTAGCCCGCATAAACGCCTGAATATGCTCTGACGCTTTCCACTGGGTGGCATCCACTTCATCGCCGCCGATATGCAGCCAGGGGTCAGGGAAGATAGCAGTGACTTCGCCAAGCAGGGTATCAATAAAGGCATAAACCTGTTCATTGCTGGGGTCCAGCAAGGGTTTAAACACCCCCCAGCCCCGCTCTATCTGATAAGGGCCAGGGGCGCTGAGCAACTCCGGCATCGCCACCGCCAGTGCAGTAGCATGGCCCGGAAAGTCGATCTCTGGCACCACGCGCACGCCACGATCCGCCGCATACCGGACGATCGCTTTCATCTGATCCTGGGTATAGAACAGGCCGTCGCTGCCCTTCTCCTGCAACTGCGGGAAGTGGCTGGAGGCAAAGCGCCAGCCCTGATCGTCGGTCAGGTGCCAGTGGAAGACGTTCATTCTGGCGGCGGCAATACCGTCGATCTGGCGGCGGATGGTCTCCAGCGGCATAAAGTGACGGGCAGAATCGATCAGGATCCCACGCCAGGGAAAACGCGGGCTGTCATGGATTTCCACAAAGGGGATCTCGCTTTTCTGCCCGGCGTTCTGCACCAGTTGCAGCAGCGTTTCCATACCGCGCATCGCGCCGAAACGGGTGGCGGCATCCAGCTTCACGCCTTCGCCGGTGACCTTCAGGCTGTAACTTTCATCGCTGTCCGGCTGCGGAAGAGGATCCACGCGTTTTGCAATGGTGATGAGAATCGTTGGTTTTGCCACGTCATCCTGTCCCGGAGACATTTGCCAGCCGGTTTGCAGGCCAATCCGTTGACGCCAGCGGTCGGCGGCACCCGGCATTTCATCCCCTTCGATCCTCAGAGAAAGCCGGTTATCCAGAGCCAGACTGCCGCCGCTGGCAGGCTGCTCAACCTGTTGTGGCCAGGGCATCAACGGCAGGTTGCCAGCGGGTGTGGCTTGCGCATAAAGTGAGATGAAAAGAGAGGTAGCAAGAAACGAATAGCGCAGAGTTGCAGGCATCAAAACTTCTCCATAAGCGTGACGGGCAAAAAAGGCAAAAACCCATTAAACATAATTCGCGGTACACATCAAGTTACAACGCTCAGCGCGCATAGGCTCTCTCTGGTTTTGTGACACCTTGCGAGTTAATGGCTAATCTTAGGGAAGAACAACAATGCGTTAGCTCCCCTTCACCTGATAATCAGGATTGAGCAATGACTAAAATTCCACACTGGTGGCAGAACGGCGTTATCTATCAAATTTATCCCAAAAGTTTTCAGGACACGACCGGCAGTGGAACCGGCGATTTAGCGGGTGTAATCCAGCGACTGGATTACCTTAAAGAACTTGGCGTGGATGCCATCTGGTTGACGCCGTTCTACATTTCGCCGCAGGTGGATAATGGTTATGACGTGGCGAACTACACGGTTATCGATCCGATTTTTGGCACGATGAACGATTTCGATAATCTGGTGACAGAGACACACCGGCGTGGAATGCGGATCATTCTGGATATGGTGTTTAACCATAGCTCCACGCAGCATCACTGGTTTCATGAAGCGCTGAATCCTGAAAGCCCCTACCGCTCTTATTATATCTGGCGGGACGGCACCCCCAGCCAGCCACCGAATAACTGGCTGTCGAAGTTTGGTGGCAATGCCTGGCGCTGGCACCCGGAAAGTGCCCAGTACTATATGCACCTGTGGGCACCGGAACAGGCCGAACTGAACTGGGAAAACGAAAATTTACGCGCGGAGTTAAAGCAGATTGTTAACTTCTGGGCCGATCGTGGTATCGACGGACTCCGGCTGGACGTGGTGAACCTGGTGTCCAAGCATCAGGATTTCCCTGACGACCCCAATGGCGATGGGCTGAGGCTCTATACCGATGGTCCGCGCATTCACGAATATATGCAGGAGATGAGCCGGGATGTGTTCCGCCCGCGTGAGCTGGTGACCGTGGGTGAAATGTCTTCCGCCACGCTGGAGCACTGCCAGCGCTACGGCTCCCTGAGCGGTGAAGAGCTGTCGATGGTGTTCAGCTTCGATCACGTTGAGGTGGATTTTTACAACGGCCAGAAATGGACGCTGACGCCGCTGGATCTGGTGGCGCAAAAGGCGATTTTCAGCCACTGGCAGCATGGTATGCACAATCAGGCATGGACCGCGCTGTTCTGGTGTAACCACGATCAGCCGCGTGTGGTGTCACGCTGGGGAGATGAGGATCGCTATCGCGTGCAGTCCGCCAAAATGCTGGCGCTGGTGCTGCACGGTATGCAGGGCACGCCCTATATCTTCCAGGGAGAAGAGCTGGGAATGACCAACCCGCACTACACCCGCATCATTGATTACCGCGATATCGAAAGCCACAACATGTATGCCGAACTGCGTTCTCAGGGGCGTGACAGCGATAATCTGCTGGAAATTCTCGCCAGCAAATCGCGGGATAATGGCCGCGCGCCCATTCCCTGGAACGCCGGAGAGAATGGGGGATTTACCAGCGGCACGCCGTGGATAGGGATGTGCGACAATATGGAAACGATCAACGTGGAAGCGGCCTTAGCGGATGAAAATTCGGTGTTTTACACCTATCAAAAGCTGATTAAGCTACGTAAAAAGTACCCAATCCTCACCTGGGGTAATTATCTCGATCTGCTGCCGGATCATCCCTATCTCTGGTGTTATGGCCGACGCTACGAAAACGAGACGCTGGTCGTTGCCACCAACTTCAGCTCTGAAACCCAGGTCTGGCATCCCCCGGCCTATCGCGGCGAATGGGAAGTTCTGATCAGTAATTACCCCGATACTCACGTCACACCGGGCGAAGTGATGTTACGCCCGTGGGAAGCGGTCTGGTGGTATCAGAAGCGCGAGTTACATCGGTGAGAACAGCGCGGCCAGATCGTCACTGGTGAAGCTGGCCGGTTCAGTTAATTCATCTTCCAGAATACCGCCGGCGAGTTCGGCTTTCTGCTGCTGCAGCGCCACTATCTTCTCTTCGATAGTGCCTGCAGCAATCAGCTTGTAGACGAAGACCGGTTTATCCTGCCCCAGACGGTAGGCACGATCGGTGGCCTGATTTTCGGCGGCCGGGTTCCACCAGGGATCGTAGTGGATAACCGTGTCTGCCGCCGTCAGGTTCAGTCCTACTCCTCCGGCCTTCAGGCTGATCAGAAACACCGGCACTTCACCTTCCTGAAAACGTCGTACCGGCTCGGTTCTGTCACGCGTGCTGCCGGTGAGGCTGACAAAGGGAATGTGTGCTTTTTGCAGCTCTTCGGCAATCAGCGACAGCATGGTGGTGAACTGTGAGAAGATCAGGATACGGCGATCTTCTTCCAAAAGTTCGCTGAGCATTTCCCGCAGCAGCGTCAGCTTTGCCGACTGCTTCACCTTCACCGCTTTATCCATTTTTGCCAGACGCGGATCGCAGCAAATCTGCCTTAGCTTCAGCAGGGCATCCAGTACCAGCAGATGGCTCCGGCCTGCCCCCTGCTGCTGCACCGCGAGGCGCACGCGATCCTGCATGGCACCGCGTACCGACTCATACAGCTCCAGCTGGCTTCCTTCCAGCTCCACAGACCGTACGATGGTGTTCTTCGGCGGCAGCTCTTTAGCCACCTCCTGTTTGCGCCGCCGCAGCATAAACGGCCTGACGCGCCGTGCCAGCAACTCCCGACGCACCCGATCGCCGTTGCGTTCGATGGGCACCCGCCACTCCTGAGTAAACTCTTTTTCACTGCCCAGAAAGCCGGGCAGCAGAAAATCAAACTGTGACCAGAGTTCGCCGAGGTGGTTTTCCAGCGGGGTGCCGGTCAGACAGAGGCGGTGGCGTGACTTGAGTGAACGGATCACCGAAGCCGCCCGCGAGGCGCTGTTTTTTACGTACTGCGCCTCATCCAGAATCAGCAGGTGATAGCTGTAGGCCAGCAGCTGCGGCTGATCGCGCCACAGCAGCGAATAGGTGGTCAGCACCACATCGTAATTTTCGATCTGCTCGTAGAAGTCTTTGCGCGCCGGGCCGGTCAGCGCCAGCACTTTGAGGTCTGGCGTAAAGCGGCTGGCTTCCTGAGTCCAGTTATAGACCAGCGTGGTAGGCACGACGATCAGCGCGGGGCGATCCAGCCTTCCCGCTTCTTTCTCCAGCTGGAGATGCGCCAGCGTCTGGATGGTTTTGCCCAGCCCCATGTCATCCGCCAGTATGCCGGAGAGATCCTGCGCACGCAGAAACTGCATCCAGTTAAGCCCCTGCTGCTGGTAGTCACGCAGCTGTGCCCGTAGCCCTGCTGGTGGCTCAACCGGCAGAATTCCTTCACTGGAACGCAGACGTTCAGCCAGCTGATGGACGCCGCTGTCGCCATGAAACTGCCAGCGACCGGTGTCGCTCAGCGCGGTCAGCCTGCCCGCCTCGTAAGGCGCAATGCGTAATGGCGTGCTCATGCCCAGCGCGAACAGGTCAATCAGATTGCCCACCAGCGGCTTCATCACGCTGGCGCTGATATGTAGCCGTTCGTTGCGATCGCTTCTGAGTTCGATCACCTCCTCATCCGGGATCTGGCTGAGGTTGCCGGAAAACCAGCGGGGATCTTTCTGGAACAGGCCTGCCAGCAGCGGTTGCATACGCACCTGGCGTTTTCCCACGCTGACTTCCAGCTCCAGATTGAACCAGCCATCCTGGCCCTGAATAGCTT
This sequence comes from Erwinia sp. E_sp_B01_1, assembly GCF_036865545.1. Classification (NCBI taxonomy): domain Bacteria; kingdom Pseudomonadati; phylum Pseudomonadota; class Gammaproteobacteria; order Enterobacterales; family Erwiniaceae; genus Erwinia; species Erwinia sp. E_sp_B01_1. Next base: position 4,236,724 of record NZ_CP142208.1, read on the forward strand.
TACCCTCTACTCCCGTAATGTCGGTGACGTTCCAGGTGAAGTCCTCATCCATGCTCACTTTCCAGCCGCGCCTGCGCAGGCGGGGAAGCTGAGTGCGGATAAAATCACGCCACTGGGTGGGCGTTTCCGGCGCAAAAATAGAGGGCGGCAAAGGCGCGGATTCGGGCGTGTAGATATGGCCGGCAGGAATGGTATCCAGCCCGGCGGCGTTGATTTCAGCCAGCCAGTGCTGTTCCCGCTCCTGCTGGCGGAGGATCAAAAAAGGCGTGCCGTGACGATCGGAAAACCGCTCGCCGGTGCTCCCGGCGGCCACCCTAACGCCAGCGTAGTCGAAATGCACGGCGGCGAAATCCAGTTTCTTTTGCCGGTGCCCGTAACGACCAAACCCACTGACAAATTTGGCCCGGGATTCCAGCCTGAGAGTGGGGACAGGGTCAGCAATGATGCGATCTGTGGGAGCCTCTGCCGGCTGGGCTTCCGGCTGCTGCTGAAGATTCGCCAGCATTACCGCAGCCACATGGCGACAGTTGTTCTTCACCGGGCAGGTGCACTCACCGCTGGCGAGCAGCCTGCCCTGCGGCAGACTGAAATGCACCATAACCTGAAACGGCTCCACCTTTCTGCCCGGCACTTCACCGGTCAGCAGGTTGTTCTGCCACTGAATATTCTGCGCTTTTTCCACCAGGCTTTTTGCCCTGGCAACGGTGCGCGCACCGATCCATCGGCTGACCTGTTTTTCGTTATATGTTACAGAAGGCATCAGACAGTATCCCGGGATCTCCTGAGCAAAAACATGTTCGCTCTGCATAACAGGCAATAATATGAATTCCACCGCCATGAATGCAACTTTCACGGGAAAATCCGTCAGCAAAAAATGCTTTCCATCCCCTGCTTCAGCCCTTTATTTCACCTTCGCCCACAGAATGTCCGCCTTCAGGTGACAACCGACCCGCTATTCCACTCCCTTTGCCAATCTTTGTTCCAGGTCAACAAAGCCGCAGTTATATCCACCAAAACACTACATATAGCGTCTATCATGCACTTCACTTTCTACATATAGATATCGGGATGAGGGCGACACAGTGGCGAGGGTAATTAAACGCGATGGGTGTAATGTGGCATTCGACGAGACGCGCATTGGGGAGGCCATTCTGGGCGCCGCCCGTGCGGCAAAAATAGACGACGAAAACTATTGCGCGGAAATCACCCGCCAGATTTGCCAGCAGCTGCAGCAACACGATCGGCTGGATATCAGTGATATTCAGCGCACGGTAGAAAATCATCTGATGGCGGGCCGTTATCCCGAACTGGCCCGCACCTATATTGAATACCGTCACGACCGCGATCTCGCCCGCGAGCTACGGGGAAAGCTGAACAAAGCCATTCGTGGTCTGGTCGAGCAAACGAATCCAGCCCTGCTGAATGAAAATGCCAACAAAGACAGCAAAGTGATCCCTACCCAGCGTGATTTACTGGCCGGTATTGTCGCCAAACATTACGCCACGCAGCATATTCTGCCCCGCGATATCGTGATGGCCCATGAACGTGGCGAGATCCACTATCACGATCTGGATTACTCGCCCTTCTTCCCGATGTTCAACTGCATGCTGATCGATCTGAAAGGCATGCTGACCCAGGGCTTCAAGATGGGCAATGCGGAGATTGAGCCGCCGAAATCGATCTCCACGGCTACCGCGGTCACCGCGCAGATTATTGCCCAGGTCGCCAGCCATATTTATGGCGGCACCACCATTAACCGCATTGATGAAGTGCTGGCTCCCTTTGTTGAAGCCAGTCTGGAAAAGCACCGCAAAACCGCACTACGCTGGCAGATAGCGGATGCTGAAGCTTATGCCCTGGAACGCACCGAAAAAGAGTGTTACGACGCCTTCCAGTCACTGGAATATGAAGTTAATACGCTGCATACCGCTAACGGACAGACGCCTTTTGTCACCTTTGGTTTTGGCCTGGGCACCAGCTGGTCTGCAAAACTGGTTCAGCAATCCATACTGCGTAATCGTATCGCCGGGTTGGGTAAAAATCATAAAACGGCGGTCTTCCCTAAGCTGGTGTTTGCCATTAAAGCAGGGCTGAACCGCCTGCCGGGCGATCGCAATTACGAGATCAAGCAGTTGGCCCTTGAGTGCGCCAGCAAGCGGATGTATCCCGATATCCTTAACTATGAGCAGGTGGTGAAAGTCACAGGTTCGTTTAAAACGCCGATGGGATGCCGCAGTTTCCTGGGGCCGTGGGAAGAGAACGGTGAGCTGGTGCACGAAGGCCGCAACAATATCGGGGTAATCAGCCTGAACCTGCCACGCATTGCGCTGGAAGCCAGAGGCGATGAACCCCGCTTCTGGGAACTGCTCGACCAGCGTCTGACGCTGGCGAAAAAAGCGCTGATGACCCGCATCGCCAGGCTGGAAAATGTGAAAGCCCGCGTGGCGCCCATTCTCTATATGGAGGGAGCCTGCGGCGTGCGGTTGAAAGCCGATGACGATGTGGCAGAGATCTTCCGGCATGGCCGGGCCTCGATCTCGCTGGGCTATATTGGCCTGCACGAAACGATAAATGCCCTGAGCGGCGGGGAAACACACGTTTACGACGACGAACAACTCCGCGCAAAAGCCGTGGCTATCGTCAGCCATTTGCGCCAGGCAACGGAACGCTGGAAAGCGGAAACCGGCTACGGCTTCAGCCTCTACAGTACCCCCAGCGAAAACCTGTGCGATCGCTTCTGCCGTCTGGATGCGGCGGAATTTGGCGTGGTGCCCGGCGTGACGGATAAAGGGTACTACACCAACAGCTTCCATCTGGATGTGGAAAAAAAGGTGAACCCTTACGATAAGATCGATTTTGAAGCGGCCTATCCCCCTGTCGCCAATGGCGGATTCATCTGTTACGGCGAATATCCCAACGTTCAGCATAACCTGAAAGCGCTGGAAGACGTCTGGGACTACAGCCACAGCCGGGTGCCCTATTACGGCACCAATACGCCGATTGATGAGTGCTACGAGTGCGGCTTCACCGGTGAGTTTTCCTGCACCAGCAAAGGCTTTACCTGCCCGAAATGCGGCAACCATGACGCCGCCAGGGTTTCTGTAACCCGCCGGGTCTGTGGCTATCTTGGCAGCCCCGATGCCCGTCCCTTTAACGCCGGCAAGCAGGAAGAGGTTAAACGCCGCGTTAAGCATCTGGCTGGCCCGCTGGGATGAATATCCATGCCTATTACCCGGTCGACATCATTAACGGGCCGGGTACCCGCTGTACGCTGTTTGTCGCTGGCTGTGAGCATCAGTGCGCAGGTTGTTACAACAAAAGTACCTGGCGGCTTAACTCCGGACGACCATTGACCCTGCAGCAGGAAGAGCAGCTGATTGCCGATCTGAACGATACACGCATTCCCCGCCAGGGGTTATCCCTGTCGGGCGGCGATCCTCTGCATCCCGCTAACGTGGCGGAAGTATTGCGGCTGGTTAAGCGGGTGCGTCGTGAATGCCAGGGTAAGGATATCTGGCTGTGGACGGGGTACCGGCTGGCAGAGCTGACCCGAGAACAGCAGGCTGTGGTGGCGTTGATTGATGTGCTGATTGACGGCAAATTTGTCGCCGACTTAAAAGATCCGGCGCTGCTCTGGCGCGGAAGCAGCAACCAGGTGATCCACTATCTGCGGAAGTGAATCGTCCCTGTCGGGCGGTATCTTTCACTGACGTGAACCTGGCGGCGGTGTTATCCGCTGAAGTGAACCCCGTCAGGCTTCAGCCTGCGTTACGCCTCGCGGTATTTCAGCAGACTGGATGATCTTCACCCCCTGCCCGTTGCGATCAAAGGCTTCCTGCATCATTACGGCGGCGACATCCCGCGCTGACACGGCCCGCAGATTACCGGGCAACAGTTTAAACAGCGGGGCCAGCATCGATTCCCCGCCTCTTTTCCTGTCGCGATCGCCCAGCAGCAGCGAAGGCCGGACCAGCGTCAGGCGTGGCCACTGCTCATTCTGCAGAGCCTGCTCCATTTCACCTTTGACCCTGTTATAGAAAAAAGGCGAATGGGTACTGGCACCCTGCGCGCTGACCACCAGCAGGTGATTCGCCCCCAGACGCTGTCCGGCAATCGCCGTATCAACCACCAGCGTGTAATCAACATGAATAAAGGCTTCTTTGCTGCCCGCCTCCCGCCTTGTCGTGCCGAGGCAGCAGAACACCACATCAACGGAAGTTTGCAGCGGCCCCAGTACGTCAGTGAGGTCTGCCTCGACCAGATTGGTTACCTTGTTCAACGCCGGAAGCTTGCGGCGCGTTGGCGCGATAATCTCACTGACGCGGCGATCCTCAATCAGCATACGCAGCAGTTTATTTCCCACCAGCCCGGTCGCACCGGTCAGTAACACCCGACTCATAATTTGCTCCTTTTGAGGCCCTCCGCGGCGGCTTGTGCTGCCGTGCAGGGAGAGATGAACAGCCACGCATTCAGCTACATGCAGGTTAATCTGGCATGCCGACTTGATTTTTCAGAATGACCCACCACACTTAAGGGCGTTGTTCAACATAATCACCGGAGGAAAAAATGAGCAAGAAGATTGCGGTACTGATTACCGATGAATTTGAAGACTCAGAATTCACGTCCCCTGCTGAAGCCTATACCAAAGCAGGGCACCAGGTGGTGACCATTGAGAAAAAAGCCGGGAATACCGTCACGGGCAAGCAGGGCAAAGCGACAATCACCATCGATAAAGCCATCGATGAGGTTAATGCAGAAGAATTTGATGCGCTGCTGCTGCCCGGCGGGCACTCCCCGGACAGCCTGCGAGGGGACGATCGTTTCGTCGATTTCACCAAACGTTTTGTTGAGCTGGGCAAACCGGTATTTGCCATCTGTCATGGCCCGCAGCTGTTAATCAGCGCCAATGCCGTACGCGGACGTAAAATGACGTCGGTAAAAGCCATCGCCATTGATTTGAAAAATGCGGGCGCCGACTTCTACGATGAAGAAGTGGTGGTGGACAACGATAAGCTGGTGACCAGCCGGACGCCGGAAGATCTTCCCGCGTTCAACCGTGAATCAGTGCGTATTCTTGAATCCGTCTGATGACACTCTGGCCGGGATCTCCCCGGCCTTTTATCCCCGAATCCAGCTCAGCTTCTTACCAAATCCCAGCGTGTTATCCGTCATTTTCAGCTCATCAAGCTGGATTTCCCATAGCGGAGCCGTCACTTTTGCGGCTATCGGAAAGCGTTTAATATAGGCTTTACGTGCCACCTGCTCCTCCTCGCCCGCCAGCAGGCTTATCCGGCCTGAATACTGCACGCCCTTGATCAGCATTACCGATTTTGGCTGGCCATTAATCGTACCCGCCACCAGCGGATTACCAAGCATCTGCGCGCCGTGACGGGTCTCTGTCTCGGTCATCAGCCAGAATGCCACCCGGCCGGCGTCAAAAACGTAAAAACAGTTGGCACACCAGACGGGCTCCCCACTGCACAGGGAGAGGACATGTTGTTTTTTAAGGTAACGGGCAATCGCGTTAAGGGGTTCACTTCCGGACATACAGCCTCCCTGAAAAGAGCTACTTTGCCACATTTCCAGCGGTTTTTGCTATGCTGCGGGCAGAGGAACTGAGATGACAGAACAATTGAGGGTAACCGCCCCCGCGCCGTGGCGCCTTTATATCCTGCGCACCGCCAGCGGGATGCTTTATACCGGCATCACCAATGACGTGGCCAGACGTTTTATGCAGCATCAGTCCGGCAAAGGCGCTAAAGCCCTGCGTGGCAAAGGCCCTCTTGAGCTGTTATTTCACTGTGAAGCGGGCGATCGCTCAATGGCATCACAACTGGAATACCAGGTGAAGCAGTTGAAAAGGCTGGAGAAGATCAGGCTGGTTGAACACCAGCCTGTGAGTTTAAGCGCCTGGCTACAGTCGCTTAAAAGCGGTTAAAAGGTGCAGAAAAGTCAATCTGGCCTCCGGCCCCGCTAAACGCGTTGTCATCAAGCTTATAAACCTGAAACGCGGCTTCGGTTCCCGGCCAGCGGCAGCGCAGCTGATGCCTGGCCGCCGGTTCAAAACCGTATCGTCCGTAATAGGCCGGATCCCCCACTACAACGACTGCGGCATAGCCAAACTCATTCAGGGTATCCAGACCTTCATAGATCAGCTGTTTACCCAGCTCCTGCCCCCTGACGCTGCTGTCTACGGCTAACGGCGCCAGCCCCACCCACTGTTTATCTTCGCCCTTCAGCGTCACCGGGCTGAACGCGGCATACCCCAGCACCTGGCCTTCATCATCTGTGGCTACAACACCCAGCGTCAGTAAGCCATCTTCACGCAGTTGCTGAACCAGCTCAGCCTCTGCTGAGGTCTCAAAACAGCGGCGTAACAAACTGTCTATACTGGCTGCGTCTATCCCTATCTCACTACGAATTAACATGGTTCACCTGCGCGATCCGCTGGGGAATTCGCGTCCTCAGTCAGTCCTGCCTCAACCAGATCCGCCAGTTGCATAAGGCCAAAGCGCAACGGCGCCGGCATAGATTCAAGCTCAATCGCATCCATCAAATTTTTCACTTCAAGCCCCAGTTCAGTATCTCCTTCAATGCTCAGACGACGCTGGAAAAACAGCGTATCGGGATCCTGCCTGCGGGCTGCCACCAGCAGCAAATCGTTGGCATCGCCACGGAACCAGACGTCCGCTTCTACCCGATCGGCAACACATAATGCTCCCTGTTCAACAGTCATTGCCCAGCGCAGCCCAAGGTCACGGATCTCAATTCCTGCCCAGCGCCCTTGTAGAAAGTCTAACTCACCTTCCGCAAGAGCATGGTTAAATTGCCAGGCAAGAATGCGTTGCAGGACCTGTTTCTTCAACATGAACGGGGCAAACTGCAGTGGGATCCGTAACAATTGCGGGCCTTTTCGCACAAGTTGGGCGCGTAACGGGTTCAACACCATCTGACTCCTTTTGAGATAATTTCGGCTATTTTGCCAGACTGACAAAACGCCTCGGGCAGTTGGATCAACAAAGTGCGCGAACTTCCGGGATTTTGTCGGCCAAAACTCTTCTCATCAATACGCCATTAGCTGCCTTAAATCAAAAATTGTCCGCTTCAGGCTGACTAAACTCAACGGTTCATCTGATTATCCGGAATTTCTTTATATGGAACTGCTTTGTCCTGCAGGAAATTTACCTGCGTTAAAGGCGGCGATTGAGAATGGTGCGGACGCCGTCTATATCGGTCTGAAAGACGATACCAATGCCCGTCATTTTGCCGGTTTGAATTTTACCGAAAAGCGTCTGAAAGAAGCGTCCCGCTACGTTCATCAGCATAGACGTAAACTGCATGTTGCGATCAATACTTTTGCCCATCCGGAGGGGTATCAGCGTTGGGAACGTGCGGTAGATATGGCCGCACAGGCTGGCGTGGATGCGCTGATTCTGGCGGATATTGCGATGCTGGAGTACGCGGCAAATCGCTATCCCCACATTGAGCGCCATGTTTCGGTACAGGCCTCCGCCACGAATGCGGAAGCGATCGATTTCTATCAGCGTCATTTTGAGGTCGCGCGGGTTGTGCTTCCAAGGGTGCTTTCCATGCATCAGGTTCGCCAGCTCGCACGGGCAACCACCGTGCCACTGGAAGTCTTTGCTTTCGGCAGCCTTTGTATCATGGCCGAGGGACGCTGCTATCTCTCCTCTTATCTTACTGGCGAATCTCCTAACACCGTCGGAGCCTGCTCACCTGCCCGTTTCGTTCGCTGGCAACAGACGCCCACAGGGCTGGAGTCACGTTTAAATGAAGTGCTGATCGATCGCTATGGCCCCGGCGAGAACGCCGGCTATCCAACCTTGTGCAAAGGGCGCTATAAAGTCGGTGATCTGCCCTATCATGCGCTGGAGGAGCCAACCAGCCTCAATACCCTGGAATTGCTGCCTACCCTGCTGGCCACCAATATTGCCTCAGTAAAAATTGAAGGACGGCAGCGCAGCCCCGCCTATGTGGCACAGATTGCCCGTATCTGGCGCCAGGCGATTGATCGCTGTAAAGCGGATCCTGAGCATTTTACCGCGCAGCAAAACTGGATGACGGCGCTGAGCGCGCTGAGTGAAGGCACACAAACCACGCTGGGTGCTTATCACCGGGAATGGCAGTAAGGATTATGATGAAATATGCGTTAGGACCGGTCCTCTGGTACTGGTCAAATCAGAAGCTTCAGGCCTTTTATCAGGCCGCCGCAGAGAGCCAGGCAGATATTATCTATCTGGGTGAAGCGGTATGCAGTAAACGCCGGGCAACCCGAAATGGCGACTGGCTGGCAATGGCGAGAGAGGTGGCCAGCGCCGGGAAACAGGTAGTGCTCAGCACCCTGGCCCTGGTGCAGTCTCCCTCTGAACTCACCGAGCTGAAAAGGTATGTCGATAACGGTGAGTTCCTGATCGAAGCCAACGATATGGGCACGGTGAATATGGCGGCGGGTGCCGGGCTGCCTTTTGTCGCCGGGCATGCGCTTAACTGCTACAACGCCGTGACGCTGCGTCTGCTGCTTAAGATGGGCATGACCCGCTGGTGTATGCCGGTAGAGCTGTCACGCGAGTGGTTGATCAATCTTCTGACCCAATGCGACGAGCTGGGTATCCGCGGGCAGTTTGAAGTGGAAGTCCTGAGCTATGGTTATTTGCCACTGGCTTATTCAGCGCGCTGCTTTACCGCCAGGGCAGAAAATCGGGGTAAAGATGACTGTCAGACCTGCTGCATTGAGTATCCACAGGGAAGGATGCTGCGTACCCAGGAAGATCAGCAGGTATTTGTGCTGAACGGTATTCAGACGATGAGCGGCTATTGCTATAACCTGGGCAACGATCTGATTTCGATGCAGGGGCTGGTGGATGTTGTACGCTTCTCTCCTCAGGATACGGCTACCCTTGCCGTCATAGAGGCGTTCCGCGCTAATGAAACAGGCACACAACCTCTGCCGGTGCTTTCCCGACATCAGTGCAACGGCTACTGGTGGCAGGTAGCAGGCCTGGAACGGGTCAGCTGATAATGCGTCTTTCAGAGGCGCTTAATGCCCTTTGCGTTGATTGCAGTTTTAATGCAGGGAATGTTGGGTAATACTGAGGCCACATCCTGCGACTGGCCCTGTCAGCGTAAAAGTGCTTCAAATTGCCAATCCCTCTGACAAAATTTCGTCCAGGATAGCTATTTGTATTGGCGCTAATCCCGCCCTTCGCATAAGTGAGCAACTATGTCTGATAAAAAAATGTCCCGCTCTCGGTTCTCGACTTAGCCCCGATTCCGCAGGGCGCCACTGCACGCGATGCTTTTCACGCGTCACTGGCTCTCGCACAGCAAGCTGAAAAATCAGGTTACAACCGCTACTGGCTGGCTGAACACCACAATATGACCGGGATTGCGAGCGCGGCCACTTCGGTTCTGATTGGTTACCTGGCTGCCAATACCACAACGTTGCGGTTAGGTTCCGGTGGCGTAATGCTGCCTAACCATTCCCCACTGGTGATTGCTGAGCAGTTCGGCACGCTGGAATCCCTTTATCCGGGTCGAATTGATTTAGGTCTGGGCCGTGCGCCAGGTTCCGATCAGCGCACTATGATGGCACTACGCCGGCATATGGGCGGCCACGTCGACAACTTCCCTGCCGATGTGTCGGAGATGATTGGCTGGTTTGATGCAAAAGAAGGCGTGCAACCTGCGGTTCAACCCGTGCCTGGTCTGGGCCTGAAAATCCCGGTGTGGCTGCTTGGATCCAGTCTCTACAGTGCACAGCTTGCGGCTCAGCTTGGCCTGCCTTTTGCGTTCGCCTCGCATTTTGCACCGGATATGCTGCTACAGGCTCTGCATCTCTACCGTGAGAATTTCAAACCCTCCGTCCGGCTGGAAAAACCTCATGCGATGGTCTGCGTCAACGTGATTGCCGCTGACAGCGAGCGTGATGCCCGCTTTATGTTTACCTCAATGCAGCAGCAGTTTATCAATTTGCGCCGCGGTAAACCCGGCCCGCTTCCGGCTCCGGTGGAGAACATGGATAACCTGTGGTCACCCTCAGAGCAGTATGGTGTGCAGCAGGCACTGAGCATGTCGATTATTGGTGACAAAGAGAAAGTCCGTCAGGGTCTGATTTCACTGATCCGCGAAACTCAGGCGGATGAAATCATGGTCAATGGGCAGATTTTTGACAACCAGGCTCGTCTGCGCTCCTTTGAGCTGGCGATGGAAGCAAATAACACTCTCTAAGCCGGATGAACCTCCCCGTTTTACTGGGGAGCTTTGACAGGTAACGCCAGCTATTCTCCGGAGAGCAGGCATAAAAAAACCAGCCCGAAGGCTGGTTTTTTTGATCGTCACTCAGTGATTATGCATCACGACGACGAGTTGGTGCGCTGCCGCTTTCTTCACGACGTGGACCACGGTTTCCACCGCCATCACGGCTGAAGTTGCCGCCACGACGCTCACCGCCGCCGTTACGGTCGTTGCTGAAGCGACGAGCGCCTTCAGGACGATCGCCACGTGCTGCGCCGCCAGCGGCACCGAAGCCACCACGGCCTGGAGCACCGCCGCCACGACGTTCGCCGCCACCGCTACGCTCTTTGCTGTGTGGCACTGCATCGCCAATCAGCTGCATATTCATAGGTTTATTCAGAATACGCGTACGAGTGAAGTGGGACAGAATGTCACCCGGCATGCCTTTCGGCAGCTCGATGGTGGAGTGAGTACCGAACAGCTTGATGTTACCGATGTAACGGCTGCTGATGTCACCTTCATTGGCAATTGCGCCAACGATATGACGAACTTCTACGCCGTCATCGCGACCCACTTCAATGCGGTAAACTTCCATATCGCCAACGTCACGACGTTCGCGACGTGGACGATCGCCAGCTTCACCACGTGGTTCACGTGGACCGCGGTCCGGACGATCACCACGACGGTCGTCACGCTCTTTGAACTCACGACGAGGACGCTGAGGTGCATCGGCAGGAACGATCAGAGGACGTTCACCCTGAGCCATTTTCAGCAGAGCTGCGGCCAGCGTTTCGATATCCAGTTCGTCTTCTGCAGGCTGCATTTTGCTCAGCAGTGCGCGGTACTGTTCCAGATCGCTGCTTTCCAGCTGCTGCTGAACTTTAGCGGCAAACTTGGCCAGACGACGCTCACCCAGCAGTTCTGCGTTAGGCAGTTCAACTTCCGGAATGGTCAGCTTCATGGTGCGTTCAATGTTACGCAGCAGACGACGCTCACGGTTCTCAACGAACAGCAGAGCACGGCCAGCACGACCAGCACGACCGGTACGGCCGATACGGTGAACGTAAGATTCAGCATCCATAGGGATGTCAAAGTTGACCACCAGGCTGATGCGCTCAACGTCCAGGCCACGGGCCGCAACGTCAGTAGCAATCAGAATGTCCAGGCGACCATCTTTCAGACGCTCCAGAGTCTGCTCACGCAGAGCCTGGTTCATGTCACCGTTCAGGGCAGCACTGTTATAACCGCTACGCTCCAGCGCTTCAGCAACTTCCAGCGTGGCGTTTTTGGTACGTACGAAGATGATCGCAGCATCAAAATCTTCAGCTTCCAGGAAGCGAGTCAGTGCGTCAGTCTTACGACCGAAAGCAGTCCAGTAGCTCTGGCTGATGTCAGGGCGAGTGGTCATGCTTGACTGGATACGCACTTCCTGCGGATCTTTCATAAAGCGTTTGGTAATACGACGAATCGCTTCTGGCATGGTGGCAGAGAACAGTGCGGTCTGATGACCGTCCGGGATCTGCGCCATGATAGTTTCAACGTCTTCGATGAAGCCCATACGCAGCATTTCATCGGCTTCGTCCAGCACCAGGCCGCGCAGGTTAGAAAGGTCTAACGTGCCGCGTTTCAGGTGATCCAGCAGGCGACCAGGCGTACCCACAACAACCTGTGGACCCTGGCGCAGAGCGCGCAGCTGTACGTCGTAACGCTGGCCGCCGTAAAGGGCCACCACGTTAAGACCGCGCATGTGTTTAGCAAACTCGGTGATAGCTTCGCCTACCTGAACCGCCAACTCACGCGTTGGTGCCAGCACCAGAATCTGAGGTGCTTTCAGGGTAGGATCAATGTTGTTCAGCAGTGGCAGCGAGAACGCTGCAGTTTTTCCGCTACCGGTCTGTGCCATACCCAGAACATCACGGCCAGCCAACAGGTGAGGAATACACTCAGCCTGGATTGGAGAAGGCTTAACGTAGCCCATACCGTTCAGAGATTCGAGGAGGTCGGCGTTCAGGCCAAGGTCAGCAAAAGTGGTTTCAATATCAGTCATGTAGTACACGTGCCTCTTAGATTGCGGCGGCCAGTCTACATAACTCGTCGTGAAAACATTCAGTCATTTTCATCAAAAAGTGTGAACCGGCTCAAATTAGTGGTTTCGACGAACAAGAAAGCCCTCATCCGCTAAGATGATGACATTTCGAAAAAAGGGCGATAGTAGTTCGTCAGCTATTGCTGGTCGGATTCTGATAAATCGTCTTGTGTCTGGCCGAGTAGGGCCAGCTCCAACAATGCATATCGGTGCTCAACGAAGTTATGTACGTTGTTTGCGACCGTCAGCTTGAACAACGCTTCTGCGTCGTCCTTCTCCCCCAGACTTAGGTAATGTTTACCTAAATAGAAGTTGGTTTCACTGAGATGTTCAGCGAGCGAGGTGTTATCCGTTGCGTCTGCCTTGAGACTGTCCATCAGCGTACTTTCGCTGATATTTCCCAGGTAGAACTCGACAATATTCCATCCCCATTGGTCTCTGACCGCTTTGTCATAACGCTGTTGGAGCGCTACTTTAGCCTTGTCACTGTCCATCTCTCTTTCATCGAGATACAGCCACAAGCTACGGAAAGGATCGTTAGGATCGTCTTGATAAAACGCCAGCAGATCATCTTGCGCTAATTTAAACCTTCCACCGTAGTAAAGTGCGATACCGCGGTTTAAATGCGCATAATTGTAAGTTGGATCAAGCTCAAGTACAGAATCAAACGCTTCATAGGCAGCATCAAAATTGCCTGCCTGCGTTAAATATATGCCTAAGTAATTGAATACTTCAGGCATATCGGGTCTGACAGATAACGCTAGTGAAAAATCATTTCGCGCCAGTGCTCTCAAACCTAAACTATCATACAACACTCCGCGCTCATATAATAGCTGTGCGCGTTCATCATCGCTAAGGGATCGACTGGCAAGAATTTGTTCCATGCGCGCCAGGATGACTTCCTGTTGCAGCGTAGGCTGAAGCGGAACAGCCAGAACCTCATCCTTACGCCAATCCGAGTTGCTGCATCCTGCCAGCATTAAAGCTGTCGCAACGAAACACCAGCGCAAATAAGGCTTCATTTCCCACTCCCGAATACAAACAATGGGATGACATTCCTTTCATCCGCCTGCCCTGCACAAGGTGTCTTCCTGCCCTCGCGATGAAACAGCTCTCCATACAGAGATGGAGAGCTTAATGGTCTGACGTTATTCTGCTTCAGGAGCTGCTGGTGCCGCTTCCGCTGCAGGCTGCTCAGCAGTCTGCTCGGTCGCTTCTTTGATGCTCAGACGCACACGGCCCTGGCGATCAACTTCCAGAACCTTCACAGGTACTTCCTGACCCATCTGCAGGTAGTCGGTCACTTTCTCAACGCGCTTGTCAGCGATCTGAGAGATGTGAACCAGACCTTCTTTACCGCCACCGATAGCAACGAAGGCGCCGAAGTCTACGATGCGGGTCACTTTACCGTTGTAAATGCGGCCTACTTCGATTTCTGCGGTGATCTCTTCGATACGACGGATAGCATATTTTGCTTTATCGCCGTCGGTTGCTGCGATTTTCACCGTACCGTCATCTTCGATTTCGATGGTGGTGCCGGTTTCTTCGGTCAGCGCACGGATAACAGAACCGCCTTTACCGATAACATCTTTGATCTTGTCCGGACTGATCTTGATGGTATGGATACGTGGGGCAAACTCAGAGATATCGCCGCGTGGGGTGCTGATAGCCTGTTCCATCACGCCCAGGATGTGCAGACGCGCGCCCTTAGCCTGATTCAGAGCCACCTGCATGATTTCGCGGGTGATACCTTCAATTTTGATGTCCATCTGCAGCGCGGTGATACCTTCACGGCTACCGGCTACTTTGAAGTCCATGTCGCCCAGATGATCTTCATCACCCAGGATATCGGACAGAACGACGAAGTTCTCACCGTCTTTTACCAGGCCCATCGCGATACCGGCTACGGCAGCTTGGATTGGCACGCCCGCGTCCATCAGTGCCAGAGAAGCACCACAAACGGAAGCCATGGAAGAAGAACCGTTGGACTCGGTGATTTCTGACACTACACGTACGGTGTACGGGAAGGCGTCGCCTTTAGGCATAACAGCCAGTACGCCACGCTTCGCCAGACGGCCGTGACCGATCTCACGACGCTTAGGTGAACCAACCATACCGGTTTCACCTACGCAGTACGGAGGGAAGTTGTAGTGGAACAGGAAGTTGTCGGTACGCTCGCCCATCAGCTCATCCAGGTTCTGCGCATCACGGGCAGTGCCCAGAGTTGCGGTAACCAGTGCCTGAGTTTCGCCACGAGTGAACAGCGCTGAACCGTGGGTACGTGGCAGTACGCCTGTACGCACATCCAGACCACGAATCATGTCTTTTTCGCGACCATCGATACGCGGCTCGCCACGCAGAATGCGGCTACGAACAACGTTTTTCTCCAGCGCATGCAGGATATCGCTGATTTCGCCTTCGTCCAGGGTAGCATCTTCAGCCAGCAAAGCAGCTGTAGCTTCAGATTTGATCACGCCAACCTGAGTGTAACGCTCCTGCTTTTCGGTAATCAGATAAGCGTCGCTCAGGCGGGACTCAGCCAGCGCAGCGATACGGTTCTGTAACGATTCGTTGACAGCTTCTGGCTGCCAGTCCCAGCGTGGTTTACCTGCTTCAGCGACCAGAGCGTTAATTTCGTTGATAACGATCTGCTGCTGCTCATGGCCAAACACCACAGCACCCAGCATCTGATCTTCGCTCAGCAGTTCAGCTTCAGACTCAACCATCAGCACGGCGCCCTGAGTACCAGCAACGATCAGATCCAGCTTACTTTCTTTCAGCTCGTCGGTCGTTGGGTTCAGCACGTACTGGTCGTTGAGGTAGCCCACACGAGCGGCACCGATTGGACCGTTGAATGGCAGGCCTGACAGGCTCAGAGCCGCAGAAGCACCAATCATCGCCACGATATCAGGGTTAACCTGTGGGTTAACGGAAACCACGGTTGCGATAACCTGGACTTCGTTAATGAACCCTTCAGGGAACAGAGGACGGACCGGGCGGTCAATCAGACGCGAAGTAAGAGTTTCACCTTCGCTTGGACGGCCTTCACGACGGAAAAAGCTTCCCGGGATACGACCAGCAGCATAAGTACGCTCCTGATAGTTGACGGTCAGCGGGAAGAAGTCCTGGCCTGGCTTGGTGGTTTTCTTGCCTACAACGGTAACGAACACAGCGGTGTCGTCCATGCTAACCATTACGGCTGCCGTTGCCTGGCGAGCCATCATACCGGTCTCAAGCGTGACGGTATGCTGACCATACTGGAATTTTCTTACGATCGGGTTCAGCAAAATTATGTCCTTTACTTGCTGGCAAGGCAGCGGCCCCGCCGTTAATTTTTAAATCCTCGTTTGCATCCTCGCGACTAATGACAACCCTAATCCCCCCTGGGATAAAGCCTCTCATTAGCCGCGCGAACCTCTGCAACTGAAGATCACACTCAGCAACAATACAATAGTTTGGCTTGCATTGCTGCCGCTCGCCTGAAAAAAGGGGCCATAAAGGCCCCTTTTTAGCGAAACTCGCACAAATCTGCCTTTAGCTCTTTTCACGCATGAAAATGCGCCGAAATGACTGAGGCAGATTATGAGACTTAGCGACGCAGACCCAGACGCTCGATCAGGCTGGTGTAACGTGCAACGTCTTTACGCTTCAGGTAATCCAGCAGCTTACGACGCTGAGAAACCATACGCAGCAGACCGCGACGGCTGTGGTGGTCTTTCTTGTGCTCAGAGAAGTGACCCTGCAGATGGTTAATCTGTGCGGTCAGTAAAGCAACCTGAACTTCGGTAGAACCACTGTCATTCGCATCGCGACCATAATCAGCAACGATCTGCGCTTTAGATTCAACACTTAGAGACATGATACAACTCCAAATTATAAGATAAATGTACAGGTGCCGATCTCTAATTCAGCAACCCAATGGTAAAGCCGCGCCATTCTACTCTTAGCCTGTTGCTTACGCAAATAGCTAGTCGGAATATTCTACAACCAGTCTGCGCGGCGCCACGCGACCATCATCAGCAATTTCTGCCATGCCGATAAACTTGTTTTCATCGCCTTCAGTTACCCGCACCAGCCCTGAGGATGGAGCATTGGCAGCCTGAACAGGCATACCCTGTCGGAAGTAAGCAGCAACAGCAGGCAACAGGTTTACCACGGGGTAAGCCGCAGCCGGACTGTCCATAGGCATTAGCAGCGCATCCAGCAACTCTGCCGGCGTACGTTCACTGCGGAAGGCTTCCTCGCTCAGGGCATTGAGCTGCTCCAGCGTCACCATACTTGCGATGGGATAGGTGGCAACCTGAAGACGTCGCAGGTAAGTGACATGCGCTCCGCAGCCCAGCATTTCACCCAGATCATCCGTAATTGTGCGGATGTAGGTGCCTTTAGAACAGTGGATTTCCAGCTCAAGTTCATTGCCTTCCCAGCGGATAAACTTCAGCTCGTAAACTGTAATGCTGCGTGCTTCACGCGGTACTTCAATACCTTCGCGGGCATATTCATACAGTTTACGCCCCTGATACTTCAGCGCAGAGTACATAGAGGGCACCTGCTGGGTTTCCCCACGGAAGCTCTCTAATGCACTGTCCAGTTGTTCCTGGGTGAAGGTAACGGGACGTTCGCTGATAACGGCACCATCGGCGTCAGAGGTATCTGTACGCTGGCCAAGACGGGCAATGACACGGTAGCGTTTATCGGAGTCCAGCAGATACTGGGAAAACTTGGTGGCTTCTCCCAGGCAAATCGGCAGCATGCCGGTCGCCAGAGGATCCAACGCGCCGGTATGGCCGGCACGATTTGCTGTGAACAACCGTTTAACTTTTTGCAGGGCATCGTTACTGGAAAGCCCCTGCGGTTTGTCCAGCAGCAGGACACCGTGGACGTCGCGTCCGCGACGACGAGGACGGCTCATCAGTCCTCCTTGTCTTCTTCCTGCGGTCCACGGCGCTCAGCGTCGTTTTTGACCACGTTAGTCACAAGGTTAGACATGCGCATCCCTTCCACCAACGAGTTATCGTAGAAGAAGGTCAGTTCCGGCACGATACGCAGACGCATCGCTTTACCCAGCAGCGAGCGGATGTAGCCAGTGGAATCACCCAGCGCACGCAGGCCAGCTTTGATAGCGTCTTCATCTTTGTCGTTCAGAAAAGTCACAAAGACTTTGGCATAAGCCAGGTCGCGAGAAAGATCCACACCCGATACGGTAACCATCATGCCCAGACGCGGATCTTTGATCTCACGCTGTAAGATGATGGCGATCTCTTTTTGCAGTTCCTGAGAGACACGCTGCGGGCGACCAAATTCTTTCGCCATAATAATACTCTCCAAATAATTCGGGAGGCACAACGGCCTCCCAAATAAGTCACGCTGTCAGGCGACCATTAATCGATAGTACGCTGGATTTCGATAATCTCGAACACTTCGATCATATCGCCAACACGCACATCGTTGTAGTTCTTCACGCCGATACCACATTCCATGCCGTTACGGACTTCGTTAACGTCATCCTTGAAGCGGCGCAGGGATTCCAGCTCGCCTTCATAGATAACCACGTTGTCACGCAGTACGCGGATTGGGTTGTGACGTTTGATGTTACCTTCAGTCACCATACAGCCTGCAACAGCGCCAAATTTAGGTGATTTGAATACGTCACGCACTTCTGCCAGACCGGTGATCTGATGCTTGTACTCAGGCGCCAGCATACCGCTCATCGCCTGTTTCACTTCATCAATCAGATTATAGATGATGGAGTAGTAACGCAGATCCAGGCTTTCAGAATCCACTACGCGGCGAGCAGAAGCATCGGCACGAACGTTGAAGCCAATCAGGATAGCGTTAGACGCTGCGGCCAGTGTTGCATCAGTCTCAGTGATACCACCCACGCCAGAACCCACGATTTTAACTTTCACTTCATCAGTGGAGAGTTTCAGCAGAGAATCGGAGATAGCCTCAACAGAACCCTGAACGTCAGCTTTCAGCACGATGTTCAGTTCAGAAACTTCGCCTTCGGTCATGTTAGCAAACATGTTTTCCAGCTTAGATTTCTGCTGACGAGCCAGCTTAACTTCGCGGAATTTGCCCTGACGATACAGTGCAACTTCACGGGCTTTCTTCTCGTCACGCACTACGGTCGCTTCATCACCGGCTGCAGGAACGCCTGACAGACCCAGGATTTCCACAGGAATAGAAGGACCCGCTTCCATCACTTCACGGCCTAACTCATCACGCATCGCACGGACACGGCCATATTCAAAGCCGCACAGCACGATATCGCCTTTGTTCAGCGTACCTTCGCGAACCAGAACAGTAGCTACCGGACCACGACCTTTATCCAGGAAGGATTCGATCACTACGCCGCTTGCCATACCCTGACGAACAGCGCTGAGTTCCAGAACTTCAGCCTGCAGAAGGATGGCGTTCAGCAGGTCATCAATACCGGTACCCGCTTTGGCAGAAACGTTAACGAACATGTTTTCGCCGCCCCACTCTTCCGGGATGATCCCGTACTGAGTCAGTTCGTTCTTAACACGATCCGGATCCGCATCTGGCTTATCGACCTTGTTCACAGCAACCACAACCGGCACTTTCGCCGCTTTAGCATGCTGGATAGCTTCGATAGTCTGAGGCATCACGCCATCATCAGCAGCCACAACCAGGATAACGATATCCGTTGCCTGAGCACCACGGGCACGCATTGCGGTAAACGCGGCGTGGCCTGGGGTATCCAGGAAGGTGATCATACCGGTGTCAGTTTCAACGTGGTAAGCACCGATGTGCTGGGTAATGCCACCCGCTTCGCCGGAGGCGATTTTGGTGGAGCGAATGTAATCCAGCAGTGAGGTTTTACCGTGGTCAACGTGGCCCATGATGGTCACAACCGGTGCACGGGATTCCTGTGCAGAATCGGTATCACGATCGCTCATTACCGCATCTTCCAGCTCATTCTCACGGCGCAGCGTCACTTTGTGACCCATTTCTTCCGCGACCAGCTGGGCAGTTTCCTGATCGATCACCTGGTTGATGGTTGCCATAGCACCCATTTTCATCATCGCTTTGATGACCAGAGAACCTTTCACCGCCATTTTGTTAGCCAGTTCCGCCACGGTGATGGTTTCACCAATGATAACGTCACGGTTAACAGCCTGAGCCGGCTTGTTGAAGCCCTGCTGCAGGGAACTAGGTTTACGCTTGCCACCTTTACCGCCACGGAATTGCGCACGCGCTTCTTCACGGTCGGTTTTCGCTTCAGAATGCTTATTGCCTTTCTTACGCTGTGGTGCTTTAGCCGGGCGAGCTGCACGGGTACGACGGTCGCCTTCAACCTGCGCGTCGTTCTCGTCTTCAGCCGCACGAGCATGGGTAGATGTGGTCACGTGGTAATCAGAAGTGTCTTCCACTTCTTTCGCCTCGGTCCACTCGGTACCTTTTTCTTCAGCCATTTTACGAGCCTCTTCCGCTACGCGCTTCGCATCTTCTTCAATCTTGCGGTGCGCTTCTTCTTCGGCTTTGCGCTTCAGTTCTGCAGCTTCTGCTTCGCGACGGGCTTTATCAGACTGCGATGCCCGGGATACTTCATCGGTATGTTGATTGCTCACTTTATCTTTTTCCGCTGCTTCACGTTTGGCTTTATCAGCTGCCTCACGTTTGGCCTGCTCCTCGGCTTCACGCTTCGCTTTGTCTTGAGCTTCGCGCTGGGCTTTTTCTTCAGCCTCGCGACGAGCCAGTTCTTCCGCTTCACGCTGTGCCTGCTCTTCTGCTTCAGCCTGTTCAGCTTCTGCAGGATCGCCTTTTACATAGGTGCGCTTTTTGCGGACTTCGATTTGCACCGACTTACTTTTACCCCCGGTAACGGGAACACTCAGGGTGCTGCGCGTTTTGCGCTGCAGAGTCAGTTTACCTGAACCGCCGTTATGATCGCGATTCAGATGGGTAAGGAGCGTTTCTTTTTCCTGCTGCGTCACAGAATCAGTTTCAGACTTGCGGATCCCTGCATCAGCAAACTGCTGTACCAGGCGTTCTACCGGTGTCTGAATTTCTGCGGCCAGCGATTTTACAGTTACATCTGTCATGCTGTTCCTTCCTGCTACAGTTTATTACGCGTCGTCGCCGAACCAGCAGATATTACGTGCAGCCATAATCAGCTCACCGGCCTTTTCATCGTTCAGGCCATCAATATCTGTCAGGTCGTCAACACCCTGTTCGGCAAGATCTTCCAGCGTACAGACGCCAATCGCTGCCAGCTTGAATGCTAACTCACGATCAAGACCTTCCAGATTCAGCAAATCTTCTGCCGGCTGGTTATCGCCCAGGCTCTCTTCTTTCGCCAGCGCCAGGGTTGTTAACGCATTTTTCGCACGATCGCGCAGCGCTTCTACTGTCTCTTCATCCAGACCGTCAATTTCCAACAGCTCGTTGATTGGGACATAAGCCATCTCTTCCAGTGAAGAGAAACCTTCTTCAACCAGAACAGTGGCGAACTCTTCGTCAATGTCGAGATATTTGGTAAAGACGTCGATGGCAGCATGGGCTTCAGCCTGGTGCTTCGCTTGCAGATCGTCGACCGTCATCACGTTCAGCTCCCAGCCACTCAGCTGAGATGCCAGACGCACGTTTTGACCATTACGGCCAATCGCCTGAGCCAGGTTACCGGCTTCAACAGCGATATCCATGGTGTGATTATCTTCATCCACCACGATAGAGGCGACATCCGCCGGGGCCATGGCATTGATGACGAACTGCGCAGGATTGTCATCCCACAGCACGATATCAATACGCTCGCCACCCAACTCACTGGATACCGCCTGAACACGCGCACCACGCATACCCACGCAGGCGCCGACCGGATCGATACGCTTGTCGTTGGTCTTCACTGCAATCTTGGCACGAGAACCTGGATCGCGCGCAGCGGCTTTAATTTCAATCACTTCTTCGCCAATTTCTGGCACTTCAATGCGGAACAGCTCAATCAGCATTTCCGGTTTGGAACGGCTGACAAACAGCTGAGCACCGCGTGCTTCAGGGCGTACGGCGTAAAGAACACCGCGAATACGGTCGCCCGGACGGAAGTTTTCACGTGGCAGCATGTCTTCACGAATGATCACGGCTTCAGCATTGCTGCCCAGATCCAGAGAGATGTTGTCGCGGTTAACTTTTTTAACCACGCCGGTGATGATCTCACCTTCCTGCTCACGGAACTGATCAACCACCATCGCACGTTCAGCTTCGCGCACTTTCTGCACGATAACCTGTTTTGCCGTCTGAGTAGTGATACGGTCAAAAGTCACGGATTCGATCTGGTCTTCAACAAATTCGCCCAGATTCAGTGATTCATCTTCGTAGCGAGCTGCATCCAGCGTGATTTCACGCGTTGGCAGAGTCACTTCGTCAACAATCACCCAACGGCGGAACGTATCGAAATCGCCGCTTTTACGGTCAATGCTGACACGCACGTCGATTTCCTGCTCATATTTTTTCTTGGTAGCCGTTGCCAGTGCGCTCTCCAGCGCTTCGAAAATCTTTTCGCGCGGGAGTGATTTCTCGTTCGACACAGCCTCAACTACAGCTAAGATTTCTTTGTTCATCCTGGTATGCCTCAATCCGGACTTTTAAAAGTGGGGAACCAGGTTCGCCTTCTGGATGTTACTCAGCGCGAACACTTCATCGTTACCCTCAACAGCAACAGTGATCATTTCACCTTCAACAGATTTAATGATGCCCTGCCATTTGCGGCGGTTTTGAACGGCCATACGCAGCACCAGGCTCACTTCTTCGCCAATAAATTGTGCGTAATGCGCAGCGGTAAAGAGTGGGCGCTCAAGGCCTGGTGAGGAAACTTCAAGGTTGTAAGCTACGGTAATCGGGTCTTCGACATCGAATACGGCACTTACCTGGTGACTGACATCAGCACAATCATCAACATTGATGCCGTTCTCACTATCAATATAGATGCGCAACGTGGATGTGCGACCGCGTACAAACTCAATACCGACCAGTTCGTAGCCCAGCGCTTCTACCGGTGCTGTGATCAGCTCTGTTAATTTTTGCTCTAATGTGGACAAGGCCACCCCCAAGACATAAAAAAAGGGCTTAATAGCCCAGTATGCTGTTTCCTGATAACAAAAAACCCCGATAAATCGGGGCTTAATGCGACTGGACCCTGTACGCCAAAATCTGGCGGTTCGGCACAATCCAAAAGAATTTTTTTCAAAATTCGCTGTAACGCGCCTATCGATGCATACAGTATATTTGAAAAAGAACTCTAAGGGAAAGTGGTTGCGGGGGCCGGATTTGAACCGACGACCTTCGGGTTATGAGCCCGACGAGCTACCAGGCTGCTCCACCCCGCGTCCGAAAACGTGGCAAATACTACGCCGATCTTGCATAAAATGCAAGCAATACTGAAGTTTGGTACCGAGGACGGGACTTGAACCCGTAAGCCCATGCGGGCACTACCACCTCAAGGTAGCGTGTCTACCAATTCCACCACCACGGCACTCAATAGGCGACTTTTTTATTTCTGTCGCGTCGAAACACATACTGCTGAACTGCTTACTGCGGGATATCGCTGCCCGGCGCTGCCGGTTTAGCTGGCTGGCTCTGCTGCGACTGTGCAGGCTGAGTCAGATTTTCCCACTCGCTTCCTTTCTGAGTTTTGTTGCTGTTGAGGTTACCCAGAATCAAGCTGATGATGAAGAACAATGTCGCCAGCACTGCAGTCATACGGGTCATGAAGTTACCTGAACCGTTAGAACCGAACAGTGTTGCCGAACCGCCAGCACCGAATGACGCGCCCATATCAGCGCCTTTACCTTGCTGCAGCATGATCAGACCAACAAGGCCGATTGCCACAATAAGGAAAACTACCAAGAGAGCTTCGTACATAATCAACCTGTTTCCTTGCGCGTTTTCCGCACATCAAAAGCTTCAAACCAGTTAGAGAGATAGCGTCTTCACTACCCATCAGAAGCGGGTGTGAATACTAACCAAAGCCGCCTGACTGCGCAAGAGCAATTTACCAGGGCGCGGTTGATTGCGGAAAAAACCGTCAACCAGGGCCTTTAAGCTGAAAAAATAGCCGTAAGCCCCTTATCTTCAGCCCCTTTTTATCAGGACGAAACCGAAGCCCCGTCCTGATTTAATTGCTTAAACTGCTTTCACTGCATCTGCAATACGATGGGCCAGTTCTGTGACCTGAGCTTCATCTTCGCCTTCGACCATCACCCTGATCAGCGGCTCTGTGCCAGATTTGCGCAGCAATACGCGTCCACGGCCTTGCAGCTCTTTTTCCACAGCAGCAGTCACTGACTTCACGGTTTCGTCCTGCAGAGGGTCTGTAGCGCCGCTGAAGCGGACGTTGACCAGAATCTGAGGCAGCAACTTCATACCGCTGCAAAGATCGTGCAGGCTCATATGGTTGCGCACCATCGCTGTAAGCACCTGTAACCCTGCAACGATACCGTCACCCGTGGTGGTTTTATCCAACAGAATAACGTGGCCTGAGTTCTCAGCGCCTAAACGCCAGCCCTTCTCCTGCAGTTTTTCCAGCACATAGCGGTCACCCACTTTCGCACGCGCGAAGGGAATGCCAAGCTGTTTAAGCGCAAGCTCAAGGCCCATATTGCTCATCAGCGTCCCTACTACGCCACCGCGCAGTTGTCCCTGACGCAAGCCTTCACGGGCAATGATATAGAGGATTTGGTCGCCATCCACCTTATAGCCAAGATGGTCCACCATCATGATACGGTCGCCGTCGCCATCGTAAGCCAGACCAATGTCCGCTTTTTCAGAAAGCACGCGTTCCTGAAGCTGGCGCACGTCGGTAGCGCCACACTCTTTATTGATATTCATTCCGTCTGGCTGAACACCAATAGTGATAACCGTGGCACCCAGCTCACGAAGAACGTTAGGAGCGATGTGATAAGTCGCACCGTTCGCGCAGTCCACCACAATCTTTAGGCCATTCAGGCTCAGTTCACTTGGAAAGGTGCCTTTACAGAATTCGATATAGCGACCCGCAGCATCCACAATGCGGCTGGCACGTCCCAGCTCTGCAGATTCGACGCAGGTAATGGGTTTTTCCATCTCTGCTTCAATCGCTTCTTCCACATCATCCGGCAATTTCGTGCCGTCGACTGAGAAGAATTTAATGCCGTTATCGTCGAACGGGTTGTGTGAAGCAGAGATAACAATCCCCGCTTCAGCACGGAAGGTTCTGGTCAGGTAGGCAATAGCCGGAGTAGGCATCGGACCGGTGAATGCCGCAGACAATCCCGCCGCCGCCAGGCCAGCTTCAAGCGCTGACTCCAGCATGTAGCCTGAAATGCGCGTGTCCTTACCGATAATGATTTTCTTTGAGCCGTTACGCGCCAGCACTTTACCCGCAGCCCAGCCCAGCTTAAGAACAAAATCAGGCGTAATAGGCGACTCACCCACTTTGCCGCGGATGCCATCGGTACCAAAATACTTACGGTTGCTCATAGCGTTATTCTTCCTTCGCTGACAGTGTTGCTTCGACGACGCGCATCGCTTCGACGGTTTCTTTAACATCATGGACACGCAGGATCTGCGCGCCCTGCATAGCGGCAATCACCGCGCAGGCCAGACTGCCAGTCAATCGTTGCGACGGGCCGACATTCAGTAACTGGCCAATCATACTTTTTCGCGACATACCGACCAGTAGCGGCAGGCCAAACTGGTGAAAATCGGCCAGATGAGCCAGCAGCTGATAATTGTGGGAGAGATTCTTACCGAAACCGAATCCCGGGTCGAGTATCAACTGCTCTTTTTTGATCCCAGCCGCTTCACACCGGGCAATATTTTCGACAAAAAAGGTCTCAACATCCTGCAGCAGCTTTGTGTACCTGGGGGCCTGCTGCATGGTTTTCGGCTCGCCCTGCATATGCATAAGACAAACGGGCAAACCGCTTTCCGCCGCCGCCGCCAGTGCGCCAGGCTCCTGCAGGGAGCGGATATCGTTAATGATATGCGCCCCCGCCCTTGCCGCTTCGCGAATCACTTCCGCTTTAGACGTATCCACCGATATCCAGACTTCAAATCGCTGGCCGATGGCTTCTATCACCGGAATGACTCTGTCCAGTTCCTGCTCCACGCTGACATCATCGGCACCGGGCCGGGTTGATTCGCCACCGATATCGATAATGGTGGCGCCAGCATTGATCATTTCATTGGCATGCGTCAGCGCCTGAACCAGGTCGTTATGCTTACCGCCATCAGAAAAGGAGTCCGGCGTCATATTCAGGATCCCCATTACATGAGGATGAGATAAATCGAGCACGGTATCTCTGGCGTAAAGCTTCATAAAAATGCGTCTCCAGACGAGGTTTTACTGGTCAGTCTGACCGGTTCGTAGATATAAAAAACCCCGGACTTAGCCGGGGTTTGAAGAGAGCTCAGTTCAACAAAGAGATTATTTGTCGCCCAGCTGCTCTGACATGGTGTTGCCAGGGTTCGGCGTACGCGGTTCATCGACCGGACGCGGCGCCTTAGGCGTGCCGTTACTGTCAGAATTATTCGTGCTACCCGGATCTTCCCAACCCGCTGGCGGACGCACTTCACGGCGTGCCATCAGGTCATCGATTTGCGGAGCATCGATGGTTTCATACTTCATCAGCGCATCTTTCATCGCGTGAAGAATGTCCATATTTTCATTCAGAATACGGCGGGCACGCTGGTAGTTACCTTCAACCAGTGATTTCACTTCCTGGTCGATGATACGTGCGGTTTCATCAGACATGTGCTTCGCTTTAGCAACTGAACGGCCGAGGAATACCTCACCGTCTTCATCAGCATACAGAAGCGGGCCAAGTTTCTCTGAGAAGCCCCACTGCGTGACCATGTTACGTGCAATAGAGGTTGCTACCTTGATGTCGTTAGAGGCACCAGTAGAAACACGCTCCACACCGTAGATGATCTCTTCAGCCAGACGACCGCCATAAAGCGTGGAGATCTGGCTTTCCAGTTTCTGACGGCTTGCGCTGATTGCATCGCCTTCAGGCAGGAAGAAAGTCACACCCAGCGCACGGCCACGAGGAATAATGGTCACCTTGTGAACCGGATCGTGTTCTGGCACCAGACGACCAATAATTGCATGGCCCGCTTCGTGATAGGCAGTCGACTCTTTCTGCGATTCCGTCATCACCATGGAGCGGCGTTCCGCACCCATCATGATTTTGTCTTTCGCTTTCTCAAACTCAACCATCGACACAACGCGCTTGTTACCACGAGCAGCAAACAGAGCCGCTTCGTTCACCAGGTTTGCCAGGTCAGCACCGGAGAAACCAGGTGTACCACGAGCAATTACTGATGCATCAATATCGGTAGCCAGCGGCACACGACGCATGTGTACTTTCAGAATCTGCTCACGACCACGAACGTCTGGCAAGCCTACTACCACCTGACGGTCAAAGCGGCCCGGACGCAGCAGCGCAGGGTCAAGAACATCAGGACGGTTAGTTGCGGCAATAACGATGATGCCTTCATTACCTTCAAAACCATCCATCTCAACCAGCATCTGGTTCAGCGTCTGCTCACGTTCATCGTGACCACCACCTAAACCAGCACCACGCTGACGGCCTACGGCATCGATCTCATCGATAAAGATGATACATGGCGCGGCTTTCTTGGCTTGTTCGAACATGTCACGGACGCGGGATGCACCCACACCGACAAACATTTCTACAAAGTCAGAACCGGAGATAGTGAAGAAAGGCACTTTGGCTTCACCAGCGATAGCTTTCGCCAGCAGCGTTTTACCGGTACCCGGAGGGCCGACCATCAGAACGCCTTTCGGAATCTTACCGCCCAGTTTCTGGAAGCGGCTTGGCTCACGCAGGTATTCCACCAGCTCGCCAACTTCTTCTTTCGCTTCGTCGCAACCAGCAACATCACCGAAGGTAGTTTTGATCTGATCTTCCGTCAGCATGCGGGCTTTGCTTTTACCAAAGGACATCGCGCCTTTGCCACCCCCGCCCTGCATCTGGCGCATGAAGAAGATCCAGACACCGATAAGCAACAGCATTGGGAACCATGAGATGAAGATCGATGCCAGCAGGCTCGGTTCTTCAGGCGGCTCGCCAACCACTTTTACATTTT
This sequence comes from Erwinia sp. E_sp_B01_1, assembly GCF_036865545.1. NCBI lineage: Bacteria > Pseudomonadati > Pseudomonadota > Gammaproteobacteria > Enterobacterales > Erwiniaceae > Erwinia > Erwinia sp. E_sp_B01_1. Next base: position 4,264,175 of record NZ_CP142208.1, read on the forward strand.
TAGTCAACAGGTTATCGAGCAACTTAGGATCGTTGACGGGGATGTAGGTTGTGTATTTGTTACTGTCTTTTTTGACAACGTTGATTTCACGCCCGTTAATACGTGCCTCGCGGACCTGATCCTGGTTCACTTCTGACAGGAAGGTTGAGTAGTCAACCCTACGGCCATTCGACTCGCTGGGCCCAAAGCTCTGGAATACAGACATCAGCACGACTGCGATGACTAACCAGAGAATCAGGTTTTTCGCCATGTCACTCAAGGGGATTAACCTCTTATTACAACTGTGTTAACAGACAGCGTAGGGTACTATAGTTTGCGCCCTGTCGCTACAATGTACACTTCACGCGAACGAGAGCGCGAAGCGTCCGGCTTACGAATTTTTACTTTCGTAAACAGGGAGCGAATTTCCCGGAGGTATTCTTCAAAACCATCTCCCTGAAACACTTTCACTAAAAAACTGCCGCCAGGTGCCAGTACATCTCGACACATTTCCAGCGCAAGCTCAACTAAATACATCGACCGGGGAATATCTACCGCGGGTGTTCCAGTCATGTTGGGTGCCATATCGGACATGACAACCTGAACTTTGTTGTCACCCACCCGTTCCAGCAGGGCTTTCAAAACCAGTTCATCACGAAAATCGCCCTGAAGGAAATCGACACCAACGATAGGATCCATCGGCAGAAGATCGAGAGCAATAACGTGACCTTTTGATCCAATCTGCGTTACCACATATTGAGACCAGCCACCGGGTGCAGCGCCAAGATCGACAACGGTCATCCCCGGTTTGAACAGTTTGTCGCCTTGCTGTATTTCATCAAGTTTAAACCAGGCGCGCGAGCGCAGCCCTTTTTTCTGTGCCTGAAGCACATATTTATCGCTAAAGTGTTCCTGTAGCCAGCGGCTGGAACTGGCCGAACGCTTTTTACCAGTCATACAATTTCCAACTATGATTCGACGTATGCGATAAAAAACCGCGCAAATCAGCAATGCCGATTTGGTGATACACCAGAGATGGCGGTAGAATGACCCGTTTTCAATCCCAATGTAAGTAAAAAATACGATGAATCTGAGTACCAAACAAAAACAGCACCTGAAAGGACTGGCCCACCCGCTGAAGCCCGTGGTTATGCTGGGCAACAATGGTTTGACCGAAGGGGTGCTGGCCGAGATCGAACAGGCACTGGAGCACCACGAGCTCATCAAAGTGAAAATCGCCACGGAAGACCGTGAAACGAAAGCACTTGTTGTTGAGGCTATCGTGCGCGAAACCAAAGCAGCAAACGTGCAGGTTATCGGCAAGATGCTGGTACTGTACCGTCCAACGAAGGAACGTAAGATCGCTCTCCCGCGCTAAGAATCAGTAACAGTTCTGAAACTTAGTGTGCAGAAGGTGACACGCCCCTGATGTTGATAAAAGGCCGCATAGCGGCCTTTTTCCTTTCTTTACAATACGCCTGTGAAGCTCAGCGTAGCAGAAATCAGAGATATTCTATCTTCAGAATTTCATACTCTACATCGCCGCCCGGCGTTTTTACGATGGTCACATCATCAACTTCTTTGCCAATAAGGCCTCGCGCCATTGGCGAGTTCACAGAAATCAGATTTTGCTTAAAATCAGCCTCATCATCGCCAACGATGCGATAAGTCGACTCTTCGTCAGTATCAATATTCAATACGCTGACGGTTGAACCGAAGATCACCCGACCATTCGCGTTCATTTTAGTCACATCAATAACCTGAGCATTGGACAGCTTAGCCTCGATTTCCTGAATACGACCTTCACAGAAACCTTGCTCTTCACGCGCTGCGTGATACTCCGCGTTTTCTTTTAAATCACCATGCTCGCGTGCATCTGCAATTGAGGCAATAATTCTGGGGCGTTTAATGGTTTTCAGCTCATCGAGCTCTTCGCGCAGCTTGTCCGCGCCCCTTAACGTCATCGGAATCTGATTCATCTCAATACCTCGTAAACTCTGTCCTGTGCAACATTTCGTCATCCTGACAGGTTAATGCAGAAAAAGCGTTCTGCGGCGCTGACCACTGAATTTAAAACGAAACAAACCAGACCCGGAGGGCGACCCAGGGCCTGGCGGTTTTGCATTTTGATACGTATTTTAACCCAGAGTTCCTTATGGGTCATCGTTTACTTTCCACAACGATGCACCGTAGTATGTCAGCATCACCTGTCAGTAAACGCGAGATTATGCGATTTTCACGAATTGTTACCGGTTTAGCCTGTGCATTTATGCTGAATGCCCATGCTGCTTCGGTTGAAGACTACACCCAGTATTTACCTGATGGCGCAAACCTGGCGCTGGTTGTACAAAAAATAGGTGCGACCACACCCTCGATTGATTACCACAGTAAGCAGATGGCGCTACCGGCCAGTACCATGAAGGTGATAACCGCACTGGCGGCTTTGCTGCAGTTGGGCCCGGAATACCGTTTCCATACTCAATTTGAAAGCAAAGGCTCGATCAGTGATGGCACATTAAAGGGTGATTTAGTGGCGCGTTTTGGCGGCGACCCTACCTTTACGCGTCAGGATTTGCGCAATATGGTGACTGCCCTGAAAAAACAGGGCGTAAAGCATATTGAGGGCAATCTGGTGATTGATACCTCCGTGTTCGCCAGCCATGACAAAGCGCCGGGCTGGCCCTGGAATGATATGACCCAGTGCTTCAGCGCCCCGCCAGCCGCGGCTATTGTCGATCGTAACTGTTTCTCAGTTTCGCTCTACAGTGCTCCCAATGCGGGTGACAATGCGTTTATTCGCGTGGCGTCCTATTATCCAGTGAACATGTTCAGCCAGGTTCGAACGCTGGCTAAGGGCTCGCCGGATGCGCAGTATTGCGAACTGGATGTGGTACCGGGCGAACTTAATCGTTTCACTCTGACAGGGTGTATGACGCAACGAGCAGAGCCCCTGCCGCTGGCCTTTGCGATTCAGGATGGCGCAAGCTATGCAGGAGCCTTGCTGAAGTCTGAACTTCAGGCGGCGGATATCGATTATTCCGGCCATCTGCTTCGTCAGGCCCGGGCTACTCCGCCTGCCAGCAATGTGCTGGCGCAAACCCAGTCTGCTCCGCTGCATGACCTGCTGAAGATTATGTTGAAGAAATCGGACAACATGATTGCCGATACCGTGTTTCGCACCATCGGCCATGAGCGGTTTGGCGTGCCGGGCACCTGGCGGGCGGGATCTGATGCTGTCCGTCAGATATTGCGTCAGAAAGCGAATGTCGACCTGGGCAACAGTATTCAGGTCGATGGTTCAGGTCTCTCAAGGCACGATTTGATCTCACCCGCTACTATGATGCAGGTATTGCAGTACATTGCCCAAAATGACCAACAGCTGAATTTCATCTCCATGTTACCGCTGGCAGGCTACGACGGAACCTTGCGCTATCGCGGTGGTCTGCATGAAGCAGGCGTGGATGGTAAAGTTTCCGCTAAAACGGGTTCATTGCAGGGTGTGTATAACCTTGCAGGCTTTATGACCACAGCGAGCGGGCAACGTGTGGCATTCGTCCAGTTCCTCTCGGGCTATGCCGTTCCGCCGGAAGATCAGCGTCAGCGCCGTATCCCCCTGGTACGCTTTGAGAGCCGGCTTTACAAAGATGTTTATCAAAACAACTGACGCTAATGAAACTGCTGATTGTTGAAGATGACGCTCTGCTGCTGGGTGGCCTGGTACAGGCATTAACCAGCGACGGTTACGCTGTTGATGCCGCCACCAAAGGAGCAGAGGCCTGTGCCCTGCTCCAGAGTAGCCAGTACAGCCTGATTATTCTCGATTTAGGCTTGCCCGATCGCGATGGCGGGCTGCTGCTGCGACAATGGCGTAAGGAGAATATCGATCTGCCGGTATTGATTCTGACCGCCCGGGATGCTCTTGAAGACCGGGTTGAAGGGCTGGATGCAGGAGCGGATGACTATCTGGTGAAGCCTTTTGCTCTTGCTGAGCTTAAGGCCAGAGTCAGGGCGTTGATCCGCCGCTATCAGGGACACAGCGATAACCTGCTCCAGCAGGGGGATCTCTCGCTCAATCTTTCTTCACAGCAGGTTTATCTCAACGGTCTTTCCGTCGAGATAACGCCCAAAGAGTTTGCCTTACTTACCCGGCTTTTGATGCGAATTGACCAGACGGTACACCGCGAAACGTTACAGCAAGATCTTTACAGCTGGCAGGATGATAATGGCTCCAACACGCTGGAAGTGCATATCCACAACCTGCGCAGGAAATTAGGCAAGGATCGCATCATAACCGTTCGCGGAGTGGGTTACCGGCTGGAGGAACGTACTTGAACAGTATGCGTCGGCGTTTGTTAATTATGCTGGCGTTGATCCTGCTAAGCTGCCAGATGATGAGTGCGGCCTGGCTGTGGCATGAAAGCCAGGAACAGATTGGCTTTCTGGTCAATGAGACCCTCTCAGCCCATGCCCGTAATGAACGGGTTGAGGGCGAAATCCGCGAAGCCATTGCCTCACTGCTGCTGCCCTCCGTAGTAATGGTTTGCTTTACCTTACTGCTCTCCTTCTGGGCTATCAGCTGGATTATCCGCCCTTTAAAATCCCTGCAGGACAGCCTTTCTGAACGTTCCGCCGATAACCTTACCCCCCTGCCTCACTTTTCAGACATGGACGAAATCGCTGCCGTCACGCGCGCACTGAATCAGCTTCTGGGACGGCTTGACCACACCCTTCAGCAGGAACGGCTTTTCACGGCTGATGCTGCACATGAATTGCGTACGCCTCTTGCCGGCCTGCGGCTGCATCTGGAGCTGCTTGAACAACAGGGGGTCTCTCAGGGGCCTATGCTGGTGCAGCGCATTGACCAGCTGATGCATGTGATTGAACAGCTGTTGATGCTTTCACGTGCCGGGCAGGCACTGGCGAGCGGGCATTATCAAATCATCAGTTGGGAAACCATTTTCAGGCCGCTGGAGAGTGAAATGCTGGAGATGCTCTCCCTGCGTCAGCAAACGCTGGTCGTATCTGGCGACTTCGCTCAGGAAATGCAGGGGGATGCCGTTTTGCTCCGCCTGATGCTGCGTAATTTGCTGGAAAATGCCTCCAGATACAGCCCGGAGGGAAGTGAAATTTGCCTGATCGCGCAACGTGAAAATGCCGGAAGCAGTCTGACCGTGCGGGATGAGGGGCCAGGTATCGATCCTGCAACCGCCGGAGATCTGACGAAGGCATTCAGGCGGATGGATCAACGTTATGGCGGCAGTGGCTTAGGGCTGAATATCGTGCAGCGAATCGCACAACTTCATCATGGTGAACTGCGTTTAATCAATCGCAGCGATCGCAGTGGGCTGAATGCCACCTGCCTGCTGCCGCAGAATCTGAATGGCTAAGGGTGGGGATCCTTCCCCACCGTTCTGCATACTCAGAAATGCGTGTTAAGGCTCATATACCAGGTTCTGCCAGATTCGTTATAAGTATTGGCTCCTGCGCCATACATATAGGAACCGGTGTTGGCATTGCCGGTAGTCTGCGCATTGCCTTCCCGGTAATGCCTTTTATCCAACAGATTATCAAGTCCCAGCGTGATGCTGGCGTACTTATTGATATCGTAGGTGCCGCTCAGGCCGACGATGGAGTAAGGGCTGACGGTGGATTTCTCCGTACCGCTCACCGGCTCTCCCTTGTAGTTGTACTTCTTCGGCGTTTGTCGGCCATACCAGGTTAAGGTGGTTTGCAGGGACAGCGCTTCTGTAGCCTGCCAGGCAAGAGTCGAATTCAGCGTATACTCGGGGATGACGGAGAGGCGATCGCCGGTAGTTTTGTTTTTACTCTTAAGCATATAGGTCAGGTTATTATTCCAGGTCACGGACTCGCTGACCGGGAAATTCACTGTCCCTTCCAGCCCTTCCACCACCGCCTTTGGCACATTCTCCCACTGATAAATATCAGCGCTGCCGGTAGTGGACACGCCGCTGGGCAGATATCCCGCTTCGATTTTATTGCGGTAATCGTTACGGAACCAGGTCAGACCGGCTTGCCAGGCTTCATGTTTATACTCAATCCCCACTTCCTTGTTGATACTGGTTTCCGCTTTAAGATCCTCGTTGCCCATCAGATAACAGGCCCCTGAGCTGTCCGCACATCCCTGGCCACGGCTGTAAAGCACATAATTTGGGTTAGTCTGGTACAGACTGGGGGCCTTATAAGCGCGGGCGATACCCAGTTTTAGCGTGAAGTCATCGTTGAGCGACTGCGAAAGGTTAAGAGAAGGGCTCCAGTTATTTCCTACAATGCTGTGGTGATCAAAACGCAGGCCCGGCACCAACATGGTACTGTCAGTCAGCTCCATATTATCTTCTGCAAAAAGCGAAAAGATTTCTGCTGATGAGTACGGACTGCGGTTGGCGCTGTCGATCCCTTCAATGCCTCCTCCGGACAAGGCCTGAGTATTAGAGGCGCCATCCTTCATATGCTGCTGGTTCCATTCTGTACCCAGGGTTGCCGTCTGATTGACCAGCCATTCAAAAGGTACGCTGACTTCGCTGTGCAACAGAACGTCATCAAGCTGGATGGTAGAGAATCCACTGTCGGAGAATATCCCCTCGGTTCCCCCGGCTAACCCTTCATTCATTCTCGAATTACGGGTGTTTTCATACTGCGCGTAGCTTCGCGTGCTGACGCCATTATCCCAGACGCCTGTCCAGTTCACCGCAAAATCCTGACGGTAAAGCCGGTTGGTTTCGTTGCCGTAATTGTCCTGAACCAGCGCGCTGGTATTGGTATTCTGAGTATCACCAGCGTAAAGGTTTCCCTGACGGCTGTAGCCTGCGCTGAATTCCAGTGCCTGCCCTGGCGCAAATACCCAGCGCAGTTTGCCGTGAATATCTTTGTTCTCTACCCCTTCTCTGCCCGCAGGCACCGTATCCGCATAGGTGCCGGTACGCAGTGACTGATGGCCTTTGTTGATAAACTGGGCATCAGCCTGAGTTTTGCTGAGGTTGCCATAAAGCGTAAAACTGAAATCTTCTGCCAGCGGACCGGTCAGAGAGAAGTTACTGCGTTTTGTGGATCCTTCAGCCTTGTGCTCTGGCAGATTCAGATAAGTATTCCATGAACCGTGCCATGTATTTTGCGTCTGTTTAGTAATGATATTTACCACTCCCCCCGCAGCGCCATTGCCATATCTTGCCGCCGCCGGGCCCCGGATTACCTCGATATGATCAACCATTTCAGGGGGAACCCAGTTGGTATCGCCTCGCGTATCGCGTTCCCCGCGCCACCCTAACCGTACGGAATTTCGGCTGGAAACCGGCATACCATCAATCAGGATCAGCGTGTTTTCTGGTCCCATCCCCCGGATGTCAATCTGCCGGTTATTTCCGCGCTGCCCGCTGGTAGAGTTGCCGGTCAGGTTAACGCCCGGCATGGTGCGAATAATTTCGGAAAGGTCGCGTGCGGGAGGGTGTTTTTTGATTTCATCAGCCGTGATGGTAGAGACCCCAGGCGCCTGAAGCGTCTGCTCTGCGGCGGTGACCATCAGCGTACCTTCGTTAGTGCCACCATTCTCTGCCTGTACCAGTGACACCCACCCACATCCAGCCAGCGCTACCAGCGAGAGGCGTGATAATTTGAACATCGAAGCTATTTCCCTGCGAAAAGACCCGCCTTCGCCAGCCGAAGGGGGTGAAAGTGTTAATACGCGGAAACAGACTATTGCAAACGATAATACTTATCAATACGATATTTAAATCATTCTCATATTGAGCAAGAAGTTCACGCCGTAACAGGAAAAAATATATGACAATACCCATTCACCCCATGGGTTCCGCAGCCTGGTGGCAGGGGATTGCTCAGCAGGGAACCCCCGTAGTGGCAGAGACGAAAAATGGCTGTGCCGGAGTGACCTTCCTCTGGCGCGATCCCGAAGGAGATGAAAAGCATTCTTCCACCCGCAAAGTCTGGCTGAATATCACCGGCATTACTGACCATCACCGCGGCATTCTGCCCCCCTCTTTAGAACGAGTGACGGGCACTGATGTCTGGCAAATCAATTTGTCGCTCAGCGAATGCTGGCGAGGCAGCTACTCTCTGATGCCCGACAGCGCTACAGAAACCCCTGAGCAGCCCCTGACGATGAATGCCCTTCGCAACTGGTGGAAGCATAAATTCTTGCTGACTCAGCGCGATGTGTTTAATCCGCAGGGTAGCTGGAAAAGCGCGCGCGGCCACTGGGTCTCTCCCTTGCATATGCCAGCCGCTCCTGCCCAGCCAGAGTGGCAGCAGAGCACCCTGCCTGAAGAGAGCCCATCGGAACAACTCAGGTACTGTCGCTGGAAAAGTGATGTCCTTGGCAACAGCAGAGACGTTGCGATTCTCTGCACAGGCAATAAAAATCCCGCGCAGCGTCCGCTGATTATCCTGCTGGATGGCATGTTCTGGGCCAAAATCCAGCCGCTGTCCGCCCCTCTTTGGGCGATGACCCTGAGAGAAGAGATCCCTGAAGCCGTTTATCTGTTTATTGATTCAGTCAGTAATAAATTACGGTCACAAGAACTTCCCTGCTACCCCGCATTCTGGGAGGCTATCCAGCAAGAACTCCTGCCCCAGCTTCAGCAGGAGCTGGCTTTTTCACAGGAAGCAGCAAAGACAGTGGTGATTGGGCAGAGCTTTGGTGGCCTGGCAGCGCTCTATGCAGGGGTAAACTGGCCGCAGCGATTTGGCTGCGTACTCAGTCAGTCTGGATCTTTCTGGTGGCCGCACCGGTATTCTGAACCAGACCAGCCTCCGGGCATTTTGATCCAGCAAATTGAGCAAGGCCTGGCCGGAAACCCCTCCTTACGCATTGGGATCGACGCCGGCCTGCATGAAAAAATCATTCTGCAAGCAAACCGGCAACTGTATCCCTTACTGATCAAAGCCGGACAAACCGTCCGTTACCGTGAAATCGATGGTGGGCACGATGCCCTGTGCTGGCGCGGCGGGATCACCGACGGGTTGAAATGGCTCTGGTCTGATTCAGTGAAGGGTAAATAACTGTTCAATCCGCGTCACAAGATGCGTCGCACTGTAGAAATCAAGACGGAAACTGTCATTGCCCAGCGTGTAAACCTGCTGATGCTGAACCGCGTGGGAAGCTGCCAGTAAAGGCTCTGACAAAAATGCCGCTTTCCCTGACTCGTCAGTAGCAAACATCAACACCGACTGCCCTGTAATTCCGGTGACCAGATTCTCTCCGCTGAGCGGGATGATATCCCGCCGTTGTAGCCGCTTACGGGCATCAGCCACCACAACGGGAACCTGAGCAAGGGTGAAACCCAGCGATTTCAGCAGTTGTCCCTGAGCAGAATCGCGGGTCCAGAGATTGGCAATACGACTGTGCGGATTGTAAACCAGCGCCGTCACAGGCTGCGGCGGCAAAGCCAGAGTTCCTCTGACTTTCTCAACCTGACGCTGAAAAGACCGTACTGATTTCTCAGCCCCGGCTTCATGACCAGTGGCCCGGCCCAGAAGCAGCTCTATCTGCTGCCAGCTTTGTCGATCGTAATTAACGACCAGCGTGGGCGCTATCAGCGAAAGACGATCGTATAAAGCCAGCGCTGAGTCTTTGCCCGTTGCGCTGACCACAATCAAATCGGGGTTTTGGCCAGCAATGGATTCAAGGCTGGCTTCCCCCACGGGGAGCGGCTTAACGCCTTTGGTTCTGGCAACCTCACTCCACTGACGAAAGAAACCCAGCTCATCGGCAAGACGTTGCCCTGGTTGAGTCACGCCGCTGGCAATCACTGGCGCATCAATGGCCAGTAACGAGCCCGTCAGCGTAACACTCGTTGAAACAATACGCTGAGGTTGCTGCTGCAGCACAACTTCACCTTTGGGGCTGGGCAACTTGCGCGGCCACCCTTCAGTGGTAACGGCATGGGAGTTAAAGGCGCAGCAGAACAGGCTGGAAAGTAACATGTATCGCAGGGCAGAAGCAGGTTTCATCATTATCAGGGCTCATCGACAGGGTACCGACAGCAGGAAACAGCGGTCGGGCATTATTCAAATGATAATGATTATCTTTATTACTTGAAAGCGCTAATTACGGCAGGTTTTGTGGCAGGCAAAAAAAGGGACACATACAGTGTCCCCTTCTGGTTTAACGCTTGTAGATAATCTCGACGCCTTCGTCGTCTTCTTCATCCCAGTCGTCATCCCAGTCGTCATCTTCCACTTCAACAGCAGACTCGGCTTCGGCCTCTTCCAGCTGCTGACGGTGATAGTCGTCCCACATGAACTCGACTTTTTCAGGCTGCTTCTGCTCTTCTTCCGCTTCTTTTGGATTAGCGATAATGAAGGACATTACATCCCAGCAGAGGTCTTTCACGCCAGCACGGTTAGCTGCAGAGATCAGATAATATTTATCTGTCCAGCCCAGCGCTTCAACAATGGCTTTAGCGCGTGATTCAGCTTCTTCCTGATCCAACAGGTCCACTTTGTTGAAGACCAGCCAGCGTGGCTTGCTGAACAACTTCTCGCTGTATTTTTCCAGCTCGGCAAGAATAACGCGCGCATTCTCAACCGGATCGGATTCGTCAATCGGTGCCAGATCGATGGTATGCAGAAGCACACGGCAACGCTCCAGATGCTTCAGGAAGCGAATGCCCAGACCAGCACCGTCAGAAGCGCCTTCGATCAAACCGGGAATGTCTGCCACTACAAAGCTTTTTTCATTATCCATACGCACTACGCCCAGGCTCGGCACCAGGGTAGTAAAGGGATAATCAGCCACTTTAGGTTTTGCAGCCGAAACAGCACGGATGAAAGTGGATTTACCGGCGTTAGGCAGACCCAGCATACCGACATCGGCCAGCAGCATCAGCTCAAGCTGCAGATCGCGCTTCTCGCCCGGCGTTCCCATCGTCTTCTGACGCGGCGAACGGTTGATGGATGATTTAAAACGGGCATTGCCCAGGCCATGCCAGCCGCCTTTGGCCACCATCTGAATCTGGCCATGCGTCATCATGTCGCCCAAGGTCTCACCGGTGCCCTGGTCGATAATACGCGTACCTACAGGCACTTTGATGACGATATCTTTGCCGCGCTTGCCGGTACAGTCACGGCTCTGGCCATTCTGACCACGTTCAGCACGGAAAGATTTTGCAAAATGGTAGTCGATCAGCGTGTTGAGGTTTTCGTCAGCCTGCATGTAAACATCAGCACCGTCTCCACCATCGCCGCCATCTGGCCCGCCACGGGGGATATATTTTTCACGACGGAAACTGACGCAGCCATTGCCGCCATCGCCCGCAGCAACGAGGATCGTCGCTTCATCAACAAACTTCATGTTACTTCTCCGTAAATCATTCGCCCGGTACTGGCAGGATAACGCTTGTCCGGGTGTGATCCGTCTTGTGCCCGATGACGGAAACAGGGTGTCTGGCGCCGCAAACCTGCCTTTGCGTCGTAGTCCCTTACAGGAATCCGCCTAAAGACATCGTGCAGCTGAATATAAAGTGTACAGCAAAAATGGGGTTTGCTGTGAACCCACAGGCCTGTGGCCGGGGTTAAATGCAGAATGTAAAAAGCCCCGCAATCATAGCGGGGCTTTTTGATTCGCTGCAGAAAGCGGTATCAGGTACCGCTTTCAGGCACGAAAACCTTACTCAGCAACGATGCTGATGTATTTACGGTTGTTCGGGCCTTTCACTTCGAACTGGACCTTGCCGTTTGCAGTTGCAAACAGAGTGTGGTCACGGCCGCAGCCTACGTTGGTGCCCGCGTGGAATTTGGTGCCACGCTGACGAACGATGATGCTACCTGCCAGAACTTCTTCGCCGCCGAAACGCTTAACGCCGAGGCGTTTTGCATTGGAGTCGCGACCATTTCGAGTGGAGCCGCCAGCTTTCTTGTGTGCCATTAGTCAGTTCTCCTCTTAGGCGCTGATGCCAGTGATCTTCACATCAGTGAACCACTGACGGTGACCCTGCTGCTTACGATAATGCTTACGACGACGGAATTTAACAATCTTGATTTTGTCGCCACGACCGTGTGCAACGATCTCAGCTTTGATCAGGCCACCTGAAACTAAAGGCGCGCCAATTGTTACGTCTTCACCGTTGGCAATCATCAGAACCTGGTCGAATTCAATCGTTTCGCCGGTTGCGATGTCCAGCTTTTCCAGGCGAACGGTCTGACCTTCGCTTACTCGGTGTTGTTTACCACCACTTTGGAAAACCGCGTACATATAAAACTCCGCTCTCGCGCTTGCCGTCTTGGTTTCAGGCTGCGCTATAAATATTCACAATAGGGCGCGAATTCTACGCAAGTTCCGGAGTAATGACAAGTGCCTGATGCGGGGTATTGCAGAAAAAAAACGCAAAGCACAGGCAATTGTTTCGTTGCGACGATTTTCCAGTACAATCTGTTATACATTACATGCCGCAGGCACGGGTAAAGACGCTTATCATAGCAGCATACTGAGCAATAGCTGAACAGACTGATGAACTTAGAACAGATAAACGAACTCACCGCGCAGGATATGGCGGACGTCAATGCAACCATACTCGAACAGCTGAATTCTGAGGTTTCCCTCATCAATCAGTTGGGATACTACATCATCAGCGGAGGCGGTAAACGCATCCGCCCGATGATCGCTGTCCTGGCGGCACGCGCCGTAAACTACTCGGGAAAACAACACGTTACCGTGGCAGCATTGATTGAATTTATCCACACCGCCACGCTTTTGCATGATGATGTGGTGGATGAATCAGATATGCGACGGGGCAAAGCCACAGCCAACGCCGCCTTTGGCAACGCGGCCAGCGTACTGGTTGGCGACTTCATCTACACGCGTGCTTTCCAGATGATGACCAGCCTGGGATCTCTCCGGGTGCTGGCTCTGATGTCGGAAGCGGTAAACGTCATTGCTGAGGGCGAGGTGCTGCAGTTAATGAACTGCAATGACCCTGATATCACCGAAGAGAGTTACATGCGGGTGATTTACAGCAAGACAGCCCGTCTGTTTGAAGCTGCTGCCCAATCCTCAGCCATCCTGGCTTCAGCTTCTGAAGAGCAGGAGAAAGCGTTACAGGACTATGGACGCTATATCGGCACGGCTTTCCAGCTAATCGATGATTTACTGGATTACAGCGCTGATGGCCAGACTCTGGGTAAAAACGTCGGGGATGATCTTAGCGAAGGAAAACCGACTCTGCCTTTGCTGCATGCGATGCGCAATGGTAATCCTGAGCAGTCACAGATGATCCGTGAAGCGATTGAGCAGGGAAATGGTCGTCATTTACTGGAATCCGTTCTGGAAACCATGAACCAGTGTGGTTCCCTGGAATGGACCCGTCAGGCTGCGGAAAACGAAGCTGATAAAGCTATCGCCGCGCTGAAAGCCTTACCAGAGTCCCCCTGGCGAAGCGCGCTTGAAGCGCTTGCCCATATGTCAGTTCAACGCGAATTTTGATGCTCTGAGCGCGGGAGACCGCGCTTTATCCAGCTTCCTTCCCATTTATTCCTCCCTCCCTGCTGAGTTTCCTCCCCGCTGTCCGACAAAATGTCAGGGCTGATATCGCCGTTTGGCTTTTGCGTACCATCACACAAAATCCTGCCATTATTGAGAAATAATAAGAAATTTATAGCCAGTTATTGCTATAAAACACGGGGTCTACTTTTTTCCCGGTCTTGATTGCATAGCCGGTGTCACTCTCTGACTGACACCCGGAAGGCAGGGTTTAGCCCCATTTGGAAACCTGTGTACATGGAGGAGACACGCATGGTAAGCAGTAAAAAAGACTGGCACAACGCCGATATTATTGCGGGTTTACGTAAGAGGGGTACCAGCCTTGCCGGGCTGTCGCGTAAGGCAGGATTAAGTTCATCGACGCTGGCAAACGCCATGTTTCGCCCCTGGCCGAAAGGAGAATGGTTGATTGCAGAGGCGCTTAACATCCATCCTGCTGAAATATGGCCAAGCCGCTACTATGATGCCACTACGAAAACGTTGATCGATCGTAAACGCTTAATCAGGCAGTAAAAGCGCCGGGATGCTGGAAAGCGGAAACAAAAACGCCGGCACAAGGCCGGCGTTTTTATGCGGTAAAGTCAGCGATTAAGCTTCGTTAACCACGTTTACAGTCAGTTTAGCGAAGACTTCGCTGTGAACCTGGAAGTCCACTTCATGCTCACCGGTGGTGCGCAGAACGCCGTTCGGCATACGAACTTCGCTCTTAGCCACTTCAACGCCAGCTGCAGTAACTGCATCAGCGATGTCGCGGGTACCGATGGAACCGAACAGTTTACCTTCGTCGCCTGCTTTAGACGCGATAGTAACGGTGCCCAGTGCGTTGATTTTCTCAGCGCGTGCATTAGCTGCAGACAGAACGTCAGCCAGTTTGGCTTCCAGTTCTGCACGACGGCCTTCGAAGAACTCAACGTTTTTCTTGGTAGCAGGAACAGCTTTGCCCTGTGGAACCAGGAAGTTACGAGCGTAGCCCGCTTTAACGTTAACCTGATCACCCAGGCTGCCCAGGTTTGCTACTTTATCAAGCAGAATAACTTGCATTACCTTATCCTCTTAAAGTCGTTAATAGACAGCGGCCGATTACTGATGACGATCAGTGTATGGCAGCAGGGACAAGTAGCGAGCGCGCTTGATGCAGCGAGCCAGCTGACGCTGGTATTTGGCACGAGTACCGGTAATACGGCTCGGGACAATTTTACCGCTTTCGGTAATGTAGTTTTTCAACGTTGCGATGTCTTTGTAATCGATCTCAACAACGCCTTCCGCGGTGAAACGGCAGAACTTGCGACGACGGAAATAACGTGCCATTAGGCTAGTCTCCAGAATCTATCAATTCAATCTGCTCGGCATGCAACACCGTCTTATTCAGTCCATTGCGCCCTTGATGGCTGCTAATGAAACCTGAAACGGTAAGAAGCGTGCCGACCGTTATACTTTGAGTAATGGCCTGATGGGTTTTGCCGCTGATAATCACCGGCATTCGACACCAGGCTTGCCGGGTAAAACCGGCTTCCACCTGCTCTGAACGATGCTCAAGCACGAACTGGCAGTGTGGAATACCTGACGGGCTGACTTTACGCATCGGCGTCTTGCACACAGTGCCAGACAGCGTCAGCCGATTAGCCGTCACGGTAAATTACTCTTCAGAATCCCCAGCATCTGCATCATCAGAGGTTTCGTTAGCAAAATCTTCACGACGCTCACGGCGCTCGTCTTTCGCTTTAACCATCGGAGATGCTTCAGTTACCGCGTGCTTAACGCGCATAACCATGCTGCGGATAACGGCGTCGTTGAAGCGGAAGTTAGTTTCCAGCTCATCGATCGCTTCCTGCGGAGCTTCCACGTTCAGCAGAACGTAGTGTGCTTTGTGCAGTTTGTTGATCGGGTAAGCCAGCTGACGACGGCCCCAGTCTTCCAGACGGTGGATCGTGCCTTCTGCACCAGTGATAGCACCAGTGTAACGCTCGATCATGCCCGGAACCTGTTCGCTTTGGTCAGGGTGAACCATAAATACGATTTCGTAATGACGCATCGAATTTGCTCCTTACGGATTATTCAGCCTCCTGTCAGGGTCAACCGCGGCCCATGGAAGCAAGGAACGTGTATGTTTGTGCGGTCGAAAAAATTGACGCGTAATCATACTGGCGGGACCGGACAAACTCAAGGTAAAGTCGTGGCCGGGTGTAAATTATTTGTCAGTTTTGGGGGGAGTTCATCATGAATCAGCAATATCATTGACTTACTCTCAAAAGTGGTCAAAAAAGCAGATGTGAAATAGCAAGAATTACTAATACCTTTTAGCCCAGGGTGGACTAAACTATATCTGTTGCTTATGACAAGACCCTGGCGTTCGCGTCAGACTGAACTACCAGATTGTGGAGATGAGTTATGAAATCCATCGCAATCGCCACCTTACTAGGTCTCTTCCTTTCCACATCCGCCTTTGCCAGCACAACTGGCTGCGCGCAGCAGGTGAAAAGCTACACCAGCGAAGCGGCGAACAGTTACGTCTATATAAACCGGATTGCGTCTCCGTTAGACAAAACCTCGCAGGACAATCCCTCAACCGTTGCAGGACAACTGTCTAAACAGTTATAGCAGTGACGGCGTCAGGATGCCCCCGGAACTTATAGATGATGTTTGAAAAATGCCGCTATTGCTGACAACGCTGGCGGAGTGATGCGATGCCCGATGCCTTTTTCGGTAATGTACGTCAACCTGGCATCGAGCTTCGCTTCACGCATCGCCTTCTCCAGCCTGCTGCTTTCTGCAGCAGGGACCACCTCATCCGCTTCACCATGCCAGATTAGCAAAGGCCGATCGGCCATTTTTTCCAGCTGGTGACTGACATCATATTCAGCAAGGTGGGCCACTCTTTCAGCCAGTTCTTTTTTCTGCTCCGGGGTTGTAGCCACCAGCGGCGGGAACAACGTCTGCGAGAGCGACATAAAATAGCCCGAGCCCATCATGCAGGCCACGCTGGCAATGTGACTGTAGCGGGCCATCGCTCCCAGAGCCGTCATGCCACCCATTGATGCCCCCGCCACGGCAAACCGCCCCTCTTCGGTGAGGTGCCGGAGTGCAGCTTCCAGGGGCTCCACTTCGTCAATATTTCCTTTCAGAATGTCCCAGAACCGGGTGAACCGTAGCTCAGCGTCACCGTTATAACGTGAACCATGCATATCTGCATCGGGCAATACCACACGAAAACCAGCCTGCGCCAGTTCTACAGCAAAATAGGCATATACCTCTTTTGATGAGGTGAAACCATGCCAGAAAAGAATCGTGGGCAAAGGCGTATGACGTTTGCCCGCAGGCGTGGCGTGCAGGCATTCAATACCGGCGAACATTTCTGTGGCGATTTCAATCATTAAGCCTCCCTTACACCCTGGGTACGGATCTAAAAAAATATTTTAAAATCTTTGTATTTGAGTTTATTCGCAAAATCCTTAGCCTGCTTACAAAATTAAATGTTAAATGTTTCACGAATGTTGCCGTTAACCGTTTCAAGCCCCCTAAACTTCTAACAGGCAAACCATGAATCTCATCGCTTTCCGACGCTGGAGCCTTGGCGTAAAGCTCTCAGTGATCACCTCATTTAGTGTCGCTGTGCTGTTCATCATTCTTACGCTGGCGCTCACCCAGAATGCTGCCAGACAACTCGAAACCCTGACTCAGGAAAATATGGATAACCAGGTCAGTGGCATAGGCGATATGGCCGCCATGTTTAACAGTACATTAAGTGAAGAGGTGGCTAACTACACCGCCCTTTTCCAGAGTTTCTTACCCAAGCGTTTTACGCTGGATGAGACTCAGCAAATTACCGTAGGAGCTGAACAGACTCCCACCTTACGGGCCGGGCTGAAAACCCTCAATCTGGACCAGGTGCTGGTTGATGATTTTCAGCAGCGCACCGGCGCCATTTCTACCATCTTCGTGCGGCTGGGCGATGACTTTGTGCGTGTCTCCACCTCGTTACGCAAAGAGAATGGCGAACGGGCTATCGGTACCCGTCTTGATCACATCAGCCCGGCCTGGAAGCCAGTGCAGAAGGGCGAAATTTATCAGGGTGTGAGTATGCTGTTCGGCAAGCGCTACATCACCCAATACCAGCCTGTTAAAGATGACAGTGGCAAGGTGATTGCCATTCTGTTTGTCGGTGTGGACATCAGCAAACAGTATGCTGAAATCCGCCAGAAAGTACTGGATAAGAAACTGGGGGAGACCGGTCACTTTGTCGTGCTGGATAAAGCGGCAGGCAAAAACCACGGTAACTTCGTGTTCCACAACACGGCAGAAGGCAAAAAGCCTCGCTGGTCAGACGCCCTGCAGCAGCAGTTAATGAGCAGCGAAGCGGGAACGGTGGAAGCTCAGGGTGAAGAGGGAGAAACGCAAATTATGACCTGGCATCAGTTGCCAGAGTGGAACTGGGTCATCCTGGGCGAAGTCAACAAAGCCAGCCTGCTGGCACCGATCAAACAAACACGTAATATGTTCCTGTTGATTGGCGCCGCGCTGGTGCTGATCTTCGCGCTGGGGTTTGTTTTCGCCACCCGCAAATGGCTGAGCAAGCCACTGCAGGAAGTGATCGAACTGGCGCAACATTATTCAGCCGGTAATCTGCAGGCTACGCTAAGCACCCGACGTTATGATGAAGTAGGTCAGTTGATTACGGCTATCAACGGCATTGGCGATGGGCTGGAACGTATTGTCTCCCAGGTGCGTGAAGCGGCGCAGGAGATCAGCAACGGCACGGATGCCATCGCCATCAGCAGCGAGAATATCAGCGAGCAGATTTCCCGCCAGGCCAGCAGCGTGGAAGAGACCTCAGCCAGTATGGAACAGCTGAGCGCTACGGTTGCGCAGAATGCCGCGAATGTCTCGCAGGCCCTGACGCTGGTGGATGAGGCGGCCTCTGCCGTACAGAATGGAGGGGCAACCGTTTCCCGCTCTGTAGTGACGATGACCGATATTAAAAGTGCCTCGCAAAGCATTGCTGATATCACGCATGTCATTGAGTCCATTGCCTTCCAGACTAACATCCTGGCGTTGAACGCCGCCGTGGAAGCGGCACGAGCAGGCGAGCACGGTAAAGGCTTTGCCGTAGTAGCCGCAGAAGTTCGTGCTCTTGCCCAGCGCAGTGCACAGGCCGCCAAAGAAATTGATGGCCTGATCGAGAACTCGCTGAGTAAGGTGGTTCAGGGTCACGCCCTGTCTGAACAGACCCGCCAGGCAATGGAGGATATTGTTGGCCGTATCGGGCAGGTGAAGGTGCTGATGAGCGAAATCAATATCGCCTCGAAAGAGCAGTCCGCCGGCATCGGTCAGGTGAATATCGCCATGACGCAAATCGGCCAGGCGACGCATCAGAACACCGAACTGGTCTCCACCTCAGAAGAGACAGCCCAGGAGCTGAGCCGGAAAGGCCATCATCTTACGCATCTGGTCAGCGTATTTACGCTCAAAGGCTAAAAAACATGCCGGGATAGCTTACACTATGAGCTATCCCACCACTGAGATCACTCTATGAGCCGGTTACTGATTGTACTGTTTGTTACGCTGACCCTGGGCTGTAGCCAGTTGCAAACCCGGCCTGAGCCCCCTCCGCCTCCGACGTCTCAGGCCCAGGAAGTGACCCGCGCACAAAGCCTCAGCCTGACGGCCAGACTGGGGACGATCACCGTAACCGAACGCGGCTCACCCGACGATGCTGAACGCGCCATAGCGGCCAGAGCCAATGCGGCTGGTGCAACGTATTATTATATCCAGATGGTGAGTGAGACCGTTATGCCGGGCTTGTGGTATTCCTCCGCCATTCTTTATGGCCCGTCAACCGCCGGTGGCACGCAATAACAGGCGGGCCGCCACGCTTTCTGGCAGGCGGGACTGCCCCCGCCGGTCCAGCATCTGAGCACACCAGGCATCCGCCAGCCCGGGTTCCAGATGCGTCATCACCTGGACACCACTGGCTAACGCCAGGAGACCTTCACTAATCTGTCGGGCCTGAGCTTCCTGCGGTCTTCGTAATCTTAATTTAGTTTGCCGCCACAACGTGTCGAAGTGGCGGTTAACTCCTTTGACCTCGTCAAACTCAGCGGTAAGAAGATCCATCACACCAGGTTGTTTACTCAACACCCGCAGCACGTCCAGGCACATCACATTGCCGGATCCCTCCCAGATACTGTTGACCGGCATTTCACGGTAGAGGCGGGGCAGTTCGCTCTCTTCGCAATAGCCAATTCCTCCCAGCACCTCCATCGAATCGGCCACAAAACTCACCCCTCGCCTGCATACCCCATATTTAGCGGCGGGGGTAAAAAGTCGGCTGAATATTTTCCCTTCCTCACCGCCCTGTGACCAGGCACGGGCAAGGCGCATCAGCAAGGCCGTCTGACCCTCCAGCAACAAGGCCTGAGAGCACAACATCTGCCGCATCAGCGGTTGATCTACCAGATTCTTGCCCTGCACCTGGCGCTGATGCGCATGATACAGGGCGACGGAAAACGCGCGTCGCATCATGGCGTGGCTGCCGAGCGCACAGTCGAACCGGGTATAGCCTCCCATTTTAAGGATCTGCCTGATCCCCTCGCCCTCTTCCCCCAACAGCCAGCCGCTGGCCGCGAAAAATTCCACTTCACTGCTGGCGTTGGAACGGTTTCCCAGTTTCTCTTTCAGTCTTTCAATATGCACCGCATTACGCTCGCCACCAGGCAGCAGACGCGGCAGGAAAAAGCAGGATAAACCGCCTTTTGCCTGAGCCAGAACCAGATGAGCATCGCTTTGCGGAACGGAGAAAAACCACTTATGCCCGGTGAGGTGGTAACACTCGCCGTTACCGCGCGAGGCGACAGGCTCTGCACGAGTGGTATTACTTAACACATCCGTGCCTCCCTGCTTTTCTGTCATTCCCATGCCAATCAGCAGCCCTTTCTTCAGCGGCGCTTCCTGTAAATGGGCATCATAACGATCGGACATCAGCGGCTTGAGCCACTCCTGGAAAACGGCGGGAAGGTACTGCTGTAACAGCGGGATAGCGCCGAAAGTCATCGTCACCGGGCAGAGACTTCCCACCTCAACCTGGCCATGCAAAATAAAGCGGGCAGCACGGGCGATAAAGGCCGCCTCTGGTGCATTTTGCTGCCAGGGAAGATTATGGACACGGTTGGCACACAGGCCCTGCATCAGCAAATGCCAGGCAGGATGGAAACGCACGTCGTCCAGCCGTTCTCCGCAGGGATCGTAACGTAACAGTTCGGGAGGGTAGTTGTTGGCGAGCCTGCCCAGTTCCAGCGATTCTGCACTGCCCAGTTGCTGCCCTACTGAAGCCAGTAAATCACTGTCCCAGCCGGCGCCCTCACGCTGTACGGCTTCGCGCAGAGGAGTATCCGAAAGAAACAGATTGCTGTTAGCCAGCGGAAGCGGCTGATTAAAAACGGTATGCGTTTTCCAGTCCATAGCGGCATCCTTTTCATTAACACTCATTCAGTATGAGAGACAGAGAAGAACAGGCGAGAAATGGAGGGGAAATTCGGGGCGCAGGTCACGCCCCGGAGAAATTACTTACTGCTGCGCTGGCGTACCGCTTCGAACAGGCAGACGCCCGTTGCTACTGATACGTTCAGTGAAGAGACGCTACCTGCCATAGGAATACTGATTAGCTCATCACAATGCTCGCGGGTGAGACGGCGCATACCCTCTCCTTCCGCGCCCATCACCAGCGCCATTGGGCCGGTCATTTTGCTCTGATAAACAGTGTGGTCTGCCTCGCCTGCTGTGCCGACAATCCACACGTTGGCTTCCTGCAGCACGCGCATAGTTCTGGCGAGGTTAGTTACGGTGATCAACGGAACATGTTCTGCCGCCCCGCTGGCCACTTTTTTGGCCGTGGCATTTAACTGTGCCGAACGATCGCGTGGCACGATAACCGCATGAACACCTGCCGCATCTGCGCTACGTAAGCAGGCGCCCAGGTTATGCGGATCGGTAATACCATCCAGGATCAGCAGGAAAGGCGAATCCAGACTGGCCAGCAGATCCGGCAGATCATTTTCCTGATACTGACGGCCAGGTTTCACCCGC
Organism: Erwinia sp. E_sp_B01_1; assembly: GCF_036865545.1. Classification (NCBI taxonomy): domain Bacteria; kingdom Pseudomonadati; phylum Pseudomonadota; class Gammaproteobacteria; order Enterobacterales; family Erwiniaceae; genus Erwinia; species Erwinia sp. E_sp_B01_1. The sequence goes on from NZ_CP142208.1 coordinate 4,285,740, forward strand.
GCCACAATGCCCTGGTGCACGCCGCCTTCAACCTGGCTATCCAGCCACTGACGGCTGGCTACCTGCACCACAATGCCCTGTGCTTCCAGCTCTTTTACCAGCGGTTGCAGACGCTTGTCGTCACGCCCTTTAAGGATAAACACTTCCTGAAAGCGCTGAGGATTGCTGTCGAGCAGCGCCTTAACAGCGTGGAGTCCAAATACAATTTCACTCATTGATGTGTTACTCAAAAATTCATTTTAATGCCGGGGCAGAAGCCTTCTGCCCCAACAGGTTTAGGCTGAGGTATCAGTTTTTTCTTTGCCGCGCGACGTGACCGGGTTCCGGCCGCGATTTTACGGGTTTTATCAGAAGGTTTTCTCGGCTTCTTCTCTTTTTTCGCACCGGCTTCTTCTGCCGGGGCTGCCTGAGGTTTTGGCGCGCGGAAAGAACTGTCAGGCTCAAAGTTAGCCTTTTTACTCTGATCGCGACGGCGCTTGCCGCTGTTCTGAGAAGCGGGCTTCTTGGCGCGATCGCGTTCGGTTTTGCCTTCGCCACGAGGTTTACGGCTGCTGGAGATCATCGCAAAATCAATCTTGCGCTCATCCATATGCACAGCGTCAACGCGAACTTCTACGGTATCGCCCAGGCGGTAGGTTTTACCGCTGGATTCGCCGATCAGACGCTGACCCACCGCATCAAAGCGGTAATAGTCATTGTCCAGCGTGGAGACGTGTACCAGACCATCAATGAACAGATCGGTCAGGCGAACAAAGAAGCCAAAGCCGGTGACACTGGAGATAACACCGGAGAAGCTTTCTCCAACATGATCCTGCATAAAGTCACATTTCAGCCAGTCCGCAACATCACGGGTCGCTTCATCTGCCCGACGCTCGGTCATGGAACAGTGCTGGCCCAGTTGCAGCATTTGCTGCATCTCGTAATGGTAGCCACCGGTCGGCGTAGTGGTGCCCTGCAGCGTACCGTTCTCTTTTGCCAGCAGATACTTAATTGCGCGGTGCAGCAGCAGGTCCGGATAGCGGCGAATTGGCGAGGTGAAGTGCGCATATGACGCCAGTGCCAGACCGAAGTGGCCCCGGTTCTCCGGATCATAAACCGCCTGCTTCATGGAGCGCAGCAGCATGGTTTGCAACATTTCAGCATCAGGACGGCTGGAGATTTGCGTCAGCAATTCTGCGTAATCCAGCGGATGCGGCTTGTTACCACCGCCCAGCGTCAGGCCCAGCTCGTTCAGAACGGAGCGGAAGCTTTTGATATTTTCTTCGCCAGGACGATCGTGATCGCGGAACAGGGCCGGCTCGTTGTTTTTCTCAACATAACGAGCGGAGGCGATGTTCGCCAGGATCATGCACTCTTCAATCAGTTTGTGTGCATCGTTACGGGAAACCTGCTCAACACGCTCAATGCGGCGATCGGCGTTGAAGACAAATTTGGCTTCATCGGTTTCGAAAGAGATACCGCCGCGCTGCTCGCGAGACTTTTCCAGCACCAGATACATACGGTGCAGCTCTTCCAGGTCTTTTACCAGTGGCTGATACTGTTCACGCAGCTCCTGGTTACCCTGAAGGATGCTCCACACTTTGTTGTAAGTCAGACGCGCCCAGGAGTTCATCACCGCTTCGTAGTGCTTGTAGCCGGTCAGCTTACCGGTAGCAGAGATGGTCATCTCACAGACCATACAGAGGCGGTCTACCTGCGGGTTCAGTGAACAGAGTCCGTTAGAAAGCACCTCTGGCAGCATCGGGATAACCTGAGAGGGGAAGTAAACTGAAGTTCCACGGTTTACCGCCTCATCATCCAGCGGTGTGCCCGGACGAACGTAGTAGCTGACATCAGCAATGGCTACATACAGACGCCAGCCGCCGCCCCGTTTTCTTTCACAGAACACAGCATCATCGAAGTCGCGGGCATCTTCACCGTCAATGGTGACCAGCGGCAGATCGCGGAGATCCACACGGCCTTTTTTAGCTTCTTCCGGCACTTCTTCTTTCAGACTGGCAATCTGGCGCTCCAGTTCTGGGGACCAGGAGTGGGGGATATCATGAGTACGCAGGGCCATTTCAACGGCCATCCCTGTGCCCATATTGTCGCCCAGCACTTCCACCACTTTGCCCACGGCTTTACTGCGGCGGGTAGGACGCTGAACCAGCTCCACCACGACCACGAAGCCCATGCGGGCACCCATCAGCTCTTCCGCCGGGATCAGAATATCGAAGCTCAGACGACTGTCGTCAGGGACCACAAAACCCACACCAGCTTCGGTAAAGTAGCGTCCGACGATCTGATTGTTACGTGGCTCAAGCACACGAACCACGCGCGCTTCACGGCGGCCTTTACGGTCAGCACCCATGGCCTGTGCCAGGATAACATCACCATGCATGCACATTTTCATCTGTTCAGCAGAGAGATAGAGATCGTCTTTACTGCCCTCAATACGCAGGAAACCGAAGCCATCACGGTGGCCGATCACCTTTCCGCGTAGCAGGTCCAGACGTTCTGGCAGGGCATAACACTGGCGGCGGGTGAAGACCAGCTGGCCATCACGCTCCATAGCGCGCAACCGGCGGCGTAACGCCTCGGTTTGCTCTTCGCCAGAGATAGAAAGTTCGTCAGCCAGCTCTTCGCGGCTGGCAGGTTTTTCGCGTTTATCCAGGTGAGCCAGAATAAATTCGCGACTGGGAATGGGGTTGTCGTATTTCTCAGCTTCCCGTTCCTTAAAAGGATCTTTTGACATAGCGGTTCCTCCGTTGTCATCAATTGCTTAGTGAAGGTCTTTCCACAAGCAATAATTTGTAGAGCGGATGGTTATCTTTCAGCAAATCTTCCAGCGTGTAGCCATCCAGCACGGCCAGAAAACTCTGTACCGCATCGTGCAGCGCCTTCTTCAGGCGGCAGGCTGAAGTGATGTGGCAAAAATCGGAGTGACAGTTCACCAACTGAAGCGGTTCCATATCACGTACGACCTGACCGATCACGATTTCCCGGGCGGGTTTACCTAAGCGGATCCCGCCGTTTTTGCCGCGCACGGCAGCCACATAGCCAGCCCGACTAAGCTGATTGATTATTTTAACCATATGATTACGTGAGACACCGTAAGCCTCTGTTACTTCGGTGATGCTGGTCTGCTGCCCTTCAGGCAATGCAGCCAGGTAAATCAACGCACGTAAACCATAGTCGGTAAAGCTCGTTAGCTGCACAGTTACCTCGGAAGCATGACTAACGCCAGAAGCGCTGCCGTAATCCGCTCAAAAATGAGAATGTTATCAATGATGATAAACCAGCCTCTGCAATTGAGGCCATTTATTTAAGCAAGTGTTGATAATGTGAAAAAAGGCGGGAAGCACGGGCGGGTAGAGTAAGGCCGGGCAATGCCCGGCCTGAGATAACTTATGCGTCAAATGGGTCACGCAGGATCATCGTCTCGCTACGATCCGGACCGGTAGAGATAATGTCTATCGGAACACCGGTTACTTCTTCTACACGCTTGATGTAATCGCGCGCTGCCTGCGGCAGGCCTTCCAGCGTTTTTACGCCGAAGGTCGTTTCAGACCAGCCAGGCATGCTTTCGTAGATCGGCTCAATACCTTCCCAGCCTTCTGCTGCCAGCGGCGTGGTGGTCACTTCTCGGCCATCAGGCATGCGGTAAGCAACACAAATTTTCACTTCTTTCAGGCCATCCAGCACGTCCAGTTTGGTCATGCAGAAGCCGGAAAGGGAGTTGATCTGTACGGCACGGCGAACAGCAACCGCATCCAGCCAGCCGCAACGACGGCGACGGCCAGTAGTGGCACCGAACTCGTTACCCTGCTTGCACAGGAACTCGCCCGTTTCGTCGAACAGCTCAGTCGGGAAAGGACCTGCACCCACGCGGGTGGAGTAAGCCTTCACGATGCCCAGCACGTAATCGACATAACGAGGACCGATACCTGAACCTGTTGCCACGCCACCTGCAGTGGTGTTGGAAGAGGTCACGTACGGATAAGTCCCGTGGTCGATATCCAGCAGCGTACCCTGAGCACCTTCAAACATGATCAGGTCGCCACGTTGACGCGCGCCGTCCAGCAGTTCAGAAACATCCACTACCATGCCGGTCAGGATGTCGGCAATAGCCATCACATCGCTCAGCACTTTATCGTAGTCTACCGCTTCTTCTTTGTAGTAGTTCACCAGCTGGAAGTTGTGATATTCCATTACTTCTTTCAGTTTGGCGGCGAAGGTTTCCTTGTTGAACAGGTCACCCACACGCAGGCCACGGCGGGCTACTTTATCTTCGTAGGCCGGGCCGATACCACGACCCGTGGTGCCGATTGCTTTCGCGCCGCGAGCTTTCTCACGCGCAACATCCAGCGCCACATGGTATTCAAGAATCAGCGGACAGGCTTCAGAAATAAACAGACGTTCACGTACCGGGAAGCCGCGATCTTCCAGACCTTTCATCTCTTTCATCAGCGCAGCAGGAGACAGCACCACACCGTTGCCGATGATGCTGGTCACGTTATCACGCAGAATACCTGATGGAATTAAGTGGAGGACGGTTTTCTCACCGTTGATGACTAGCGTATGGCCAGCGTTATGGCCGCCCTGATAACGAACAACGTATTTTGCACGTTCAGTCAGGAGGTCAACAATCTTACCTTTACCTTCGTCACCCCATTGGGTGCCCAGTACGACGACGTTCTTACCCATTTCTCAAAATCACCGATTGCTTAAAAATGGATTCTACCACCGTAAAATCCGTCTTTCAGCTCTTTTAGCATACGATTGCGTACTTTTTTCCCGAAATTTAACTGCCGCTGTGTGCGCTTATCATGTAGTAGATAACCGCTCCTGCCACCACAAGGCCACCGCCAAAACGACGAAGCAGGGTATCAGGCAGTTGGGTCATCGATGAAATCATCCGGCGCCAGATGCGCGGCAGCAGCATCGGGCCCAGACCCTCTAAAACCAGCACCAGCGCCAGTGCCATCCAAATGGTTGGGTTCATTGTGTTTTCCACCAGAACAAAAAAAGGGGCCGGAATATCCGGCCCCTGGTTTTATAACAGATTCTTAGCGTGTGGCGTTAGAAGGCGATTTCATAAAGCGGAAGAAATCGCTGTCCGGGCTCAACACCATTACATCCTGGTTGCTGTTGAAGCTGTTTTCATAGGCACGCAGGCTACGGATAAAGGCGTAGAAGTCTGGATCCTGGCTGAACGCATCAGCAAACAGTTTCGCCGCTTCGGCATCCCCTTCACCCTGAGTGATCAACGCCTGACGACGAGCTTCCGCCAGAGTACGTTCAACCTCATAGTCTGCCTGCGCTCTCACCTTCGCGGCTTCTTCCGCACCCTGAGCACGCTGGCTACGGGCTACGGACTCACGCTCGGCACGCATACGGGCATAGATCGCATCAGAAACTTCAGTTGGCAGGTTGATCTGCTTGATGCGCACATCCACCACCTGAATACCCAGCGCCGCCATACTGTTCGGATTGATAGCGGGTTCATTACCCGTCGTCTCACGCTCTACGCGGGCTGCTGCAGAGGCAATAGCATCATCTGCTGCTGGCGTGGCTAATTCATCGTCCTGACCAGCACTACCGGTGTTCAACGCATCACGCACATCCGTGGTCAGACGGCCGCGGGAATCGGTGACGATATCCTTAACGTCCAGGCGACCAATTTCAGAACGGAGACGGTCACTGAACTTACGTTTCAGCAGCACTTCAGCTTGAGACACGTCACCGCCGCCAGTAGCGAGGTAGTAACGGCTGAAGTCGCTGATACGCCATTTGATATAAGAATCAACGATCAGGTCTTTCTTCTCTTTGGTGACGAAACGGTCAGCCTGGTTATCCATAGTCTGGATACGGGCATCCAGCGACTTCACAGATTCCAGGAACGGGATCTTGAAGTGCAGACCTGGCGCATAAACCAGCGGCTTGTTTTCGTCATCGCGCAGGACCTTACCGAAGCGCATCACAATGCCGCGCTGGCCTTCCTGTACCACAAACAGTGACGCGTACAGCACCACCAGCACAACAATCAATACTACGATTAATGGCTTACGCATCGCTTACTCTCTCCCTTCGCGCTGGGTATCGTTACGCTGAGCATTTACCCGGCGCTGATCCATGATGTCGTCCGGACTGAACGACGAACTGCCCGTGGCGCGGTCATTGTTACTGCCCGACGCTGGAGGCATACGCAGTAAACTGCTGCCGCCATCACGGCTGTTGCCAGTAGCTCCGCCAGACTGGCCACGCATGATCTGGTCCAGTGGCAGCACCATCAGGCTGTTGCCTTTGTCGTTAACCAGCACTTTACGGGTATGACCCAGCACGCGTTCCATGGTTTCGATATAGAGACGTTCACGGGTAATCTGCGGCGCAGCTTTATACTCCGGCAGGATACGCGCAAAGCTGTCTACTTCACCCTGGGCTTCCAGAGTGACACGGGCTTTATACGCACGGGATTTTTCTAAAATTCCCTGCGCATCACCACGTGCACGAGGCAGTTTGTCATTCGCGTAAGCTTCTGCTTCACGAACTGACTGCTCACGGTTTTCACGGGCGGCAATGGCATCATCGAAGGAGGCTTTCACGTCTTCCGGTGGACGTGCCGTCTGGAAGTTAACGTCCAGCAGCGTGATCCCCATATCGTACGGACGAATGGTCTCTTCCAGCTCGCGCTGAGTATCGCTACGCACCACGGTACGGCCTTCAGTCAGAATGCGATCCATCGTTGAGCGGCCAATGACGCCACGCAGAGCACTGTCTGTGGCCTGACGCAGGCTGTCATCTGCGCTGGTGACAGCAAACAGATAACGCTCAGGGTTGGTCACCCGGTACTGCACGTTCATTTCGACGCGCACGACGTTTTCGTCAGAAGTCAGCATGGTGCCGGAAGCGGAAAGCTCGCGGACTGCTTCAACGTTCACCGCACGAACCTGATCGATGAAAGTCGGTTTCCAGTTCAGGCCTGGCTCAACCAGATGGCTGAATTTACCAAAGCGTGTTACCACACCGCGCTCAGCTTCTTTGATAGTGTAGAAACCACTCCCGGCCCAAATCACTACCGCTGCCACAGCAACAATACCGATCAGACGACCACTGCGGCCTGGCGTACGCTGCCCGCCGTTGTTATCGTTTTTACCACCACCGCCAAAACCGCCAAGCTTTTTGCTCAGCTTACGAAAAATATCATCCAAATCAGGAGGCCCCTTATCGCGCCCTCCCTTATTTCCCCCAGAGTTGCCGCCTTGATTATTGCTGCTTCCCCACGGGTCGCGGTCCTGTCCGTTATTCCCGGGCTGATTCCACGCCATGTTTATACTCCATATAATTGTGTGTGCGGTGGTATCCCAAGGCCGGGATACGCGTGTCAGGCAAAATCAGTTAAATAATGTAATCCACCAGCTCCGGCTCCTGTTTACACAGACGGTGCCAGTCAACGATCGGCATACGTATAATCAAACCTACGCTACCATCGTCCTCATTCCACTCTTTTTCTATCGCCTGAAGCTGATAAAAACGGCTACGTAACCGCCCTGCTTCTGGCGGCAGACGTAATTCATGCTGCGCAATTTCACCCGCCAGCCGCTCGGTCAGCGCCTGGAACAGCAGTGAAATGCCTTCCCCTGTCTGGGCTGAAAGCCAGACACGGACCGGTAAATTTTCTTCATCACGATCGATACGTGGAACAAAATCTTCCAGCATGTCGATTTTGTTCATGACCTGAAGCGTTGGGATCTCATCGGACTCGATCTCTTCCAGCACTTCTTCCACCGCTTCGATATTTTCATCGACACGCAAATCCGCAGCGTCAATAACATGAATCAGCAGCGTGGCCTGACGAGTTTCCTGCAGCGTGGCTTTAAACGCGGCGACCAGGTCATGTGGCAAATGGCGAATGAAGCCTACGGTGTCAGCCAGCACCACTTCGCCCACATCACGAACATCAATCCGACGCAGCGTCGGATCAAGGGTGGCGAAGAGCTGGTTGGCGACATAGACATCCGCCGAAGTAATACGGTTAAACAAAGTGGATTTGCCGGCGTTGGTATAGCCTACCAGCGACAATGTCGGCACATCAGCTTTGTTACGCGCCTGACGGCCCTGATCGCGTTGCTTTTCAACCCGTTCAAGCCGCGAAAGAATTAAAGTAATGCGGTTACGCAGTAAACGGCGGTCCGTTTCAAGCTGCGTTTCACCCGGACCACGTAAACCTATCCCACCTTTCTGACGCTCTAAGTGGGTCCAGCCACGGACAAGACGCGTGGCAAGATGGCGAAGCTGTGCCAGCTCCACCTGCAATTTACCTTCATGGGTACGGGCGCGCTGGGCAAAAATATCCAGGATAAGACCGGTACGATCGATGACGCGGCATTCGCAAAGGGCTTCCAGATTACGCTCCTGCGCCGGGCTAAGGGCGTGATCGAACAACACCACTGTAGCGCCACTGGCTTTAACGGCCTCTGCTATTTCAACTGCCTTTCCTTCACCGACGAAATATTTGGGATGGGGGGCTTTCCGGCTGCCGGTAATCACACGCAGCGCTTCAACACCCGCAGAAGAGACCAGGGTTTCGAATTCCTGCAAATCTTCCATATCCCGGTCTTGGGAAAAATAGATGTGTACTAATACGGCCTGCTCACCGGCATCATAACGGTCAAACAAACTAAAACCTCTCAGAACCTTATTAAACCTGCGACACGGATGGGCGTACTGCGTGAATATCAGATTTTAAATGCACGCCCATAAAAGGGCGGCGATTTTTTGCGCGAGCTGGCCTCGCTATCCGGCGAAGAGCAGTTCGGGCTGATTGCCAGGACGGGGAACCTGAACGAACAGCTTCCCCGTCCTGAAAGAGCAGTGATTACTCTGCGTCGTCACTCTCTTGCTGAGGCTGAGTAGAAGCCCCCTGGTTACTGCCGTGATGATAGTTGCTGCTTCCGCCACCCGCATTGTTGCTATGGTGGGAGACCGGACGGGACGGAACAACAGTCGAGATAGCGTGTTTGTACACCATCTGGCTAACAGTGTTCTTCAATAAAATTACAAATTGATCAAACGACTCGATCTGACCCTGCAGTTTGATACCATTAACCAAATAAATCGAAACCGGAACACGTTCACGACGCAGCGCGTTTAAGAACGGATCTTGCAATGATTGCCCCTTAGCCATTCTATCTTTTCCTTATATGCTTGTTGTTTACTACTTAAGAGCATGAACGCTCTGAAAACTGCGTAAAAATTTGCGCACGATAACGCACTAATTGTACACAATCACCCAGGCTTCGCACTAAGAACCTGTAACAGGGTCTCGCGGGCTGCTTCGGGTTGTTCGCTGTCAAGCCAGTGAACATCCTTCCAGCCACGCAACCATGTTATCTGCCGTTTAGCCAACTGCCGGGTCGCGCAAATTCCCCGATAAACCATGTCATCGTAATCGATTTCACCAGCCAGAAATGACCACATCTGGCGATAACCGACACAACGAATGGAAGGCATGTCCGTATGCAAATCACCTCGTGCGTATAACGCCCGAGCCTCCGCTTCAAATCCTGAGGCTAACATCTGCTGAAAACGCAGTTCAATACGTTGATGAATGACTTCGCGTTGCTGAGGTGCAATCGCGAACTGGACAACATCGTATGGCAGCGCTTCGCCAGAAGTTTTAGTCAGTTCCGTTAAAGTTTTACCCGAAATAAAAAAACTTCCAGTGCTCGCGAGAGTCTCTGGGGATCATTCGGATGAATACGATTTCCCGCAACGGGATCTATCTCACATAATTGACGGTGAAGGGCATCCCAACCCAGTTCACTCGCCTGTTGCTCAATACGCTGACGCACTTCCGGATCGGCCGGGGGCAACGGCGACAATCCTTCAAGCAAAGCCTTGTAATAGAGCATGGTGCCACCAACAAGCAACGGAATACGACCGCTTTGGGTAATCTCCGCCATTTCTGCCAGCGCATCCCGACGAAATTCTGCGGCGGAGTAGGCCTCAGAAGGGTCGCGGATGTCCAGTAAACGATGGGGCGCAAGCTGCCGTTCTTCTGCGGAAGGTTTGGCTGTGCCAATATCCATACCGCGATAAATCAGAGCGGAATCAACGCTTATCAACTCAACCGGTAGCGTCTGACGTAATGAAATTGCCAGAGCGGTTTTACCGGAAGCCGTTGGCCCCATCAAAAATATTGCCTTTGGCCGGCCAGCCTTGGATGTTTCACTCATGCTTCAGGGCGTTCATCGCCAGTTCAATATCGATGTGCTGTAATAATCCAGAAGGTGGCGACTTCATTAACTGCGGACAAAGCCTTTCAACTTCGGCCAGCAATGCAATCGCCTGCGAGTGATTCCAGTGCGGAAGTTCTGCTACCGAATGACGCGCTAACCATTGCGCCACCTGCGTTGCGGAGACATCCTGCTGCCGGGCGAGATAGCCTAACAGTTCTGGAATCAAGTTTTGTAAATTTTGTTGGCGTAATGGTAAAGGTACACCGCGTAGGGTCACATGATGGGCATCAGCCTGCAACTCTATCCCCATCTTGATTAGCAGCCTGGCATGCTGGCCGACGGCCTCACGCTCTGGCTTATCCATTTTAACCCGAACCGGAATTAATAACGGCTGCGATTTGAGCCCCTCTTCGCCCGGATCTAACTGCGCCTGCTTCAGCCAACGCTCGGCCACTGGCAGGTTGATCAGTGCCAGTCTTCCGGTGACCTCCAGCAGGGCAAAATGGTCCTGTATCACCGTCAGGACCCGACCAAAACTTTGGCTATGGCCACTCAGAGGTGGCTCATTAACCTGGGCGGCAGGCTCGCGGACTTTGGGGGTTTCCGGCGTCCGTAACAGTTGCTGATAGACCTTGCCTTCTTTCTTCTGATAAACAGGCGCCTGATGCTGCCAGTTTGCACCAGAAGCGGCACTGCTTCCTCCTCCGGAGCGGGAGGCAGGCGTTGAACGCTCCCCTGCTCCTGAAAAAGAGGCCGCTGTTGAACTGCCTCCAGCGCCAGGGGTTTTCGCTGGCGCTGGCACAGAGAAGTGATTGCTGCCCGCCGCCTGACGATTTTCAGGCTGCCAGCGCTCAGCAGGCGCAGCTGAGTCAACCGCAGGCAGGGTTTCAACTCCTGTTTCCTGCAGCACGCTGACCACGCCCTGATAGATAAAATCGTGCACCAGTCGTGACTGATGAAAACGAACTTCATGTTTGGCCGGATGAACATTGACATCCACCTGATGCGGATCGATTTCCAGATAGAGCACGTAGGCTGGCTGGTGGGAATCGCCGAGCTTGTCCTGATACGCCTGACGAATAGCATGATTGATCAGACGATCGCGCATCATGCGCCCATTCACATAGCAATATTGCAAATCTGTGATCGCACGGGACCCTGCCGGGTCGGCAACCCATCCCCGCAGAGTCAGATCACCATGCTGCCACTCTATTTCCAGCGCATGATTGAGGAAAGAGGCACCACAGATCGCCCCCAGTCTTTTCTCACGCTGGCTGATTTCCGTCACGCCACGATACTGACGGATCAGCTTACCGTTGTGGGTCAGCGAAAATGCCACGTCAAATCGCGCCAGCGCAATGCGGCGGATAATTTCATCAATATGGGTGAATTCGGTTTTTTCGGTGCGCATGAATTTGCGCCTGGCTGGCGTGTTATAAAACAGATCCAGCACTTCCAGCGTGGTGCCCACAGGGTGCGCTGCCGGCTTCAGCGTGACCGCCATATCGCGCCCTTCCGCATAGGCCTGCCAGGCTTCAGTCTGCGCTTCAGTGCGCGACGTCAGTGTAAGCCTTGCAACCGAGCTGATACTGGCCAGCGCCTCCCCGCGAAAACCCAGGCTCATAATGGCCTCAAGATCGTCCAGCGAAGTGATTTTGCTGGTCGCATGGCGGGCCAGCGCCATCGACAATTCGTCCTTACCGATGCCGCTGCCGTTATCGCGGATGCGGATCAGCTTAGCGCCGCCCTTATCGATTTCAATATCAATACGCGTGGCCCCGGCGTCCAGGCTGTTTTCCACCAGCTCCTTGACTACCGATGCTGGCCGCTCCACCACTTCACCAGCAGCTATCTGGTTAGCAAGCTGGGGAGGCAAGACCTGAATCGGCATAAGAATTCCTTGATAGTTTAAGAAGCTGGAATGGTCAGCGTCTGTCCAAGCATGACATTTTGCGATCGCATGTTGTTCGCCTGCTGGATGGACTTCGCACTGACACCGTAATGCACTGCAATGGCGGTTAATGAATCACCCCGCACCACTCTGTGTCTGACCGGCTTATTCGCTTTTGCCACGCTGGCAGTCTGGCTACCCGCCGGCACTTTCAGCCTCTGACCGACCCATACAACATCCTTTTTCAGCGTATTCAGCGATCGTAACATCGCCATGCTTACGCCGTAGTGAGCCGCGATGCCGGAAAGCGTCTCTCCCCGCTTTACTACGTGCCGCTGAGTCGCTCCAGTGTATTGCGTCGTGGCCGGGGCCGGATTGGGTTCTACATTAACCGCCGATGCTGACTGCAAGGGGCGGTTTTCCTCCTTTGGGATGGATTGCAGCGGATGCGCCAGGAAGTAGTTGCGGAGTCCTTTGTAAATCGACTCGGCAATCTTCTGCTGGTATGCGCTACTGCCAAGCAGTCGCTCCTCCGAAGGATTACTGATAAAGCCGGTTTCCACCAGCAGGGACGGAATATCTGGTGAGCGCAGAACGCCCAGGCTGGCATGTTCAGGCCGGCGTTTATGCAGCGAACCCACGCGCTGTAACTGCGAGATAACCTTTACTGCCACATCATAGCCTACCCGCTGAGAGTGACCGAATTGCAGATCCAGCACCGCCTGGCTCAGATAAGGGTCGGCCTGGCTGTTAGCCAGCAAATCCCCTGCTCCGCCCAGCAATTCAGACTGTTTTTCATGCTGCTCCAGCCAGCCGGCCATTTCGCTGTTAGCACGACGGTTTGACAGCACCCAGACAGATGCGCCGGAAGCGCTGCGGTTTGGTGCCGCATCAGCATGGATGGAGACCAGAACGTTAGCATTCTGCTTGCGGGCAACGTCTGAGCGCCCCATCACCGAGATAAAGTAGTCGCCATCGCGCGTCATCACCCCTTTAAACATAGGATCGACATTCAGCAACGCTTTCAGTTTACGCGCGATAGCAATAGTGACGTTCTTCTCCTTGAGGCCACCAGCGCCTATGGCACCAGGGTCCTGCCCTCCGTGGCCCGCGTCAATTGCCACAATCACTGATTCATCCACTGAACGGGCTGCACGGCCAGGTGCCGCAACCTCATTACCGCTGCTGACAGCCGTCACCGGATTGCCGCTGAACGGGTTCTCTTTAGGTGCAGAAGAGGAACGGGATGCCGAACTGACTTCCGCCGGACGACGCTGCGCAGCGGTGGCTGCCGGACGCGTACCGTTGATGGTGAACACCACGTTGTAGTTGTTGCCATTACGCTGGGTTACCGCGCGCGTTTTCCCTGACTGGGTCAGTTCAAACACCAGGCGTATACTCTGACTGTCTTTTGGCGTACTTGAGCGAATGCGTTTAACGATGTTTTCACCGCTGAAACTCAAAGGAAGCCCCTGCACCACGCCACTTTGACGAATATCCAGCACTACGCGTTCAGGATTGTGCAACGGGAAAAAACCGTAAACAGGCTGACCGTTGAAGCTTAGCGTCACTGTCGCTTTATCATCCCCGTTCGAAACCTGGATATCAGATAAATTGGCGGCCAGACTGGTAAATGTGGTGAGTAAAAGGGCCAGTATCAAACCAAACTTCATGCGCATCCTCATTGACAACCCTTTTCCATGGCAACCTGCTGAATCATCTTTTCGCCAGCGGCCGAGCAGGCTTTAAGCTCTGCCTGGCGCGCCTTGCCCTGATAGCTCAGGTGCAGTTCAATATCGGGCACCGGCAGGAACCCCGCTCCCTGCTGTGGCCATTCCACCAGACAGACGCTATCCCCGGCAAAATAGTCACGGATACCCATGAACTCAAGCTCTTCAGGATCGGCCAGCCGGTACAGATCGAAATGATAAACCTGACGCTCAGGCAGGAGATAAGGCTCTACCAGCGTGTAAGTCGGGCTTTTTACATTACCCTGATGCCCCAGCGCCTGCAGAAATCCGCGGCTGAAGGTGGTTTTTCCCGCACCCAAATCGCCATAGAGATAGATCATTGCCGTACCTTCACAGGTACGGGCCAGGCTGGCTCCCAGGGTCAGGGTTGCCGCTTCATCGGACAATGCAAATACACAGGTCTTCATTCTTTTCTATTCAGCATCTCAGGATTAACAAACAGATATAGCTCGGAAAACAGATCGGTCGCTAACATGCCTCGCGTGCCATAGCGCACTGAAACGGCTTCGGCGGCGGCACCGTGAGCTACGCATCCGGCACAGGCTGCATCAAACAGTGAAAGCTTCTGACCTGACAATGCGCCAATGATGCCAGAGAGGACATCACCCATGCCGCCAGAAGCCATTCCCGCGTTGCCCACATCGGCAAAGGCTAAATCGCCCGTTTCGCTGGCGATAAGCGTGCCCGCGCCTTTTAATACCACCACGCCACCGTAGCGTTTCACCAGTTCTCTGGCGGAATGTAAGCGGTCACTCTCAATATCGCTGGTCTTGCAGTTTAGCAAGCGGGCGGCTTCACCAGGATGGGGGGTGATAATCCGATTTTGACGTTTATCGGGACTGATTGCCAGCAGGTTAAGCGCATCTGCGTCCCAAAGCATGGGTTTCTGAGAGTTTTCTACCTTTTGCAGCGCTTTCTTGCCCCATTCTCCCTGTCCGAGCCCGGGACCGATCACAATCACATCAGCCCATTCCAGCGCCTGATCGATAGCCTGATTATTCAGTTCCTGCACCATCAACTCGGGGCGTGCCGTCAGTAAGGGCGTAATGTTGTCTTTGTGAGTAAGCACTCGCACCAGACCTGCTCCAGCCCGCAGCGCCGCTTCACCGGTCATGCGGATGGCGCCTGCGGTGCCATGGTCTCCGCCAATGATCACCAGCTTACCATTATCGCCTTTATGCGAGGTCGGTCTGCGTGGCCTGAGCCACCGGGACAACGCAGAAGCGTCGTATCGGGCCATGGGCGCAACCTGTCCCTCAAGCCAGGGATCGAGACTCAGAGCATGGAAATGCAGCTGGCCGGTGTAATCGCGGGCTTTGCCTGTCAGTAATCCTGGCTTTAACGCGATAAACGTCAGGGTATGCTCAGCATTCATTACCGCACCGGGAGCAGTGCCGTTAGCAGCCACTAACCCGGAGGGGATATCTACAGCAAACACGGGAGAGGGGTGCTGGTTGGCTTGATCAATCAGCGCGTCATACGGAGCCCTGGGAGGCTGATTCAGACCCGTCCCCAATAGCGCATCTACGATAACGTCTACCCGATCTGGCCAGGTAAAGGAGGGATCGTGCGGGGCCCCCCTGCAGCCAGCCAGGCTTCTCGTGCCTGCGCAGCTTCTTCAGGTAAGGGCTTACTTCCCTCGCAGGCAATAACGGTGACGGTGAGGCCAGCGGAAAGCGCCAGCCGGGCAACGATAAACCCATCACCGCCATTATTCCCGTGGCCGCAGAGAATTAGCCAATGCTCGCTCTCCGGCCACAAAGTCCGAAGTTTGTTGAACGCGGCTTCCCCCGCCCGCTGCATCAATTCGTACAGCGTCAGCCCCAAGGTATCTGCACCTTCACGCTCCAGCGAGGCCATCGCCTCTACAGGCCAGACAGAATAGGGTAAACTGGTGGGGTTTCTTTGTTTGTTTAGGTTAGTCATGTCGCATCCTCTCGATCTCCATCAACTTGCCCGGGATATTAAACAGTGGGGGCAGGAACTCGGCTTTCAGCAGGTCGGTATCTGTGATACCGATTTAACCCTGGAAGAGCCTCGTCTGCAGGCATGGCTGGACAATCAATACCATGGAGAGATGGAATGGATGGCGCGCCACGGTATGATGCGCGCCCGTCCCCATGAATTACTGCCCGGCACGCTGCGGGTGATCAGCGTACGCATGAATTACCTGCCCGCCAAAGCGGCCTTCGCCAGCACCTTAAAAAATCCTCAGTTAGGCTATGTCAGCCGTTATGCTCTTGGCCGTGATTATCACAAAGTATTACGCAATCGCCTGAAAAAGCTCGGCGACATGATCCGTGAGCGTTGTTCTGAAACGCAATTCCGCCCTTTTGTCGACTCAGCGCCGGTACTGGAAAGACCGCTGGCAGCGAAGGCTGGCCTGGGCTGGACCGGTAAACACTCTTTGATCCTGAACCGTGAAGCTGGATCATGGTTTTTTCTGGGGGAGTTACTGATCGATCTTCCACTGCCGGTTGATAAACCGCAGGAAGAGCAGTGTGGACGTTGTGTCGCCTGTCTGACCATCTGCCCCACCGGCGCAATTGTAGAGCCATACAAAGTAGATGCCAGACGCTGTATCTCTTATCTGACCATCGAATTGGAGGGTGCAATTCCCGAGGAGTTCCGCCCGCTTATCGGCAACAGGATCTACGGCTGCGATGATTGTCAGCTGATCTGCCCCTGGAACCGCTATGGTCAGTTGACTGATGAAGAAGACTTCAGCCCGCGCGCGGTACTCCATGCCCCCCTCTCAGCGAGCTGTTTGGCTGGGATGAAGCCAAATTTCTACGGATAACTGAGGGTTCAGCCATCCGACGAATCGGCCATCTCCGCTGGCTACGCAACATTGCAGTTGCCCTGGGCAATGCCCCCTGGTCTGAAGAGAATGTGGCCGCGCTAAACGCCCGTCAGGGAGAGAATGCCATGCTGGATGAGCATATCAGCTGGGCAATGACCAGACAGCTTGCAAAAAGAAGCGAAAATGCGATTGAAATACAGGGGCAGCAGAAAAGACTGGTGAGGGCAGTAGAAAAAGGATTACCACGCGATGCATAAATGAACAAACAGCGCTTTTTTGCCCGTGAGAAAGGTTGTCCACATGCTGTGCATAAAATTAAAAAATTGTTGTCATTCAAGTGTCACAGAAAGCGCAAGCGATCAGGATAACATTTTGAAATATTAATATTTTCAATAATAACAACAAGATACCAAAAAGACCTGAGATTTTTCGCAGTCTATGCAAAGCAGAAACGGATCCTGGGCTTGTGGATAACTCTGTTAAAGAACTTTTGAGGAGGGCGAATAAAACCATAGCGCATGAAACCCGGCGCTGTGGATAAAAAACCCTGAAAGTGAGAAAAATTATTATCTGGAGCGGGAAACGAGACTCGAACTCGCGACCCCGACCTTGGCAAGGTCGTGCTCTACCAACTGAGCTATTCCCGCCTGGATATTTCTGCCTGTACTCAACCACCTTAAAAAATCGCACTTGCTGTAAGTTGTTGATTTTAAAGGTTATATCGGTGAACTCATTCGACAGGGAGTTGATTATGGACTCTTCACTACAGGATCACAAGATCTTTTTCAGGATCCCGGAAGAAAGCCTGTCCTGAAACTCGGGAAAACAGTGACTTACCGGACAAACCGGGATCTCAGGTTCTAAGGCAGCCTTAACAGCAGAGTTTTATCTTTCCCGGCGATATTCTGAACTTAACCCCTTTGTCAGCACCAGAGTTAACCCGTCGTTTATACAAAAGCCAGTGGCTGACTGGATAGCCCTTTCAGGATAAACTCGAAATTGTGCGGACAACCTCTGAGTTAAAAAATGAAGCTCAGGAAATTTAATCTTAAGTTATCCCCTCATTCTTCCCGCCACGCGGCGAAACCTCTGAGTTAAACTTAATTAAGGGATTTATCCTTAACGTTTCAGAGGATCCTACCGATAATGTCTGATGACAGTACGCCAGGAGAAAGCCACTTAAGGTAAATGCTCTTAACCTGAATGACTTAAAAGAAAAGGGTGTGTCCAGAGAGCGATAGGCTTCCTTTAACCCAATAACGACCAGTTATTTTAAGCAAGACTGCCTGAATTTAATTGCGTCAAAAGAAAATGAAGTGACAGCGTGCCCCTGCAATCTATAAGTTTTATTAAACCAGGGGCCGGTGTGGCAGGTGAATGAATAAGGCTATCACAGAAATATCGTAAGAAAATCTCGCCCTGTCAGGTTGTACAAAGGAGAATTAACGTCATGGAAAACAACAGGAATTTCCGATACCGCATTAACAATGTTGTGGATTTTCTTCCAGAACAAAACAAACTGATTTCTTGCGAGACAAAAAGGGAATACAGCATGTATGGCACTGCTTCTCGTTGTCTTGACCTTTTTATTACACATTCTGACAATATTGTGACCCATAAACTTCTTTATGAAGCAGGCTGGGAAAATCAGGGGAAAGATGTTACCCCAAATACCCTTTATCAGACTATTTCTGAGCTGCGTAAACAGTTGAATAAAGCTGGTATTAAGCAGAATATCATTCAAACTTACCCGCGCAGGGGTTGGGGAATATTTGAGGGGACCGAGATTAAAAAGATTCAGATATCCCCGCAAGAAAAAAATGAATTTCCAATCACGCCTGCAGAACCGCATCCCTTCATAAAACTCTACCGGAGACTCAGCCAATTCTTTCTTAAGAACTAGCGCATACACTCATGTCCCTGCAATGTCTGTGATATCTGCGTTGTCTGTGATGCCTGAGAGGAGTTTGCCGGCGAAACCTTCCGGGTCACCCGGCTTAGTGAAGGGCTAAAGGCTCTTCATATTCATCATACTTTGACAACCCGTGGAACAAATTGATCGAAGCATGGGCTCAGCTTGCCAGGAGGAAAGGCACTAAGAACGGACCAGGAGCGCAAACTTGCTATAGGGGGCGGTAATAAGATCGGATCACGAGCGTAAAATTTTTACAGGGTAACGGCAGTAAGATCGGACCACGAGCGTAAACTTTCTACAGGGGATGGCACTACGAAAAGGGAGAGATTTGGGGTCTGATGGTACCAGGAGCATGCCTGGAACCAGAATCTGGAGCGGGAAACGAGACTCGAACTCGCGACCCCGACCTTGGCAAGGTCGTGCTCTACCAACTGAGCTATTCCCGCTTGGGTAACTGGTTTACTACGGTAAATCGATTTGGAGCGGGAAACGAGACTCGAACTCGCGACCCCGACCTTGGCAAGGTCGTGCTCTACCAACTGAGCTATTCCCGCTTGGGTACTGGTTTACTACGGTAAATCGATTTGGAGCGGGAAACGAGACTCGAACTCGCGACCCCGACCTTGGCAAGGTCGTGCTCTACCAACTGAGCTATTCCCGCTCTGCGTAACGAGTAAAAAGTCTCTCGGTACGGGGTGCGCATTATACGAGAAATGAAATCTGCTGCAAGACTGTAGAGATAAAAACTTGCGGTTTCTTATCCGACTGCTGATTAAATCGGCAAAATGACAATTTAATCAGCAGTTCAACGCCAGCAGGCCTGAGCCAGGTCATTTCATCAACGGCAACCGACCTCACAGCTCAACAACATTGACCGGACGCGCTTCGCTTAGCGCTTAAAGCTGGATGAAGTGCTCACGGTAATAAGCCAGTTCGGCTACGGATTCGCGAATATCATCCATCGCCTGATGAGTGCCCTGCTTTTTAAAGCCGGGTAAAATTCCGGGCTTCCAGCGGCGCGCCAGCTCTTTCAGGGTGCTGACATCCAGGTAACGATAGTGGAAGTAAGCTTCCAGTTCCGGCATGTATTTGAACAGGAAACGGCGATCCTGCCCGATACTGTTGCCGCAAATTGGCGAGCTGTTAGCGGGTACCCACTCTTTGAGGAACTCAATGGTAGCCAGTTCTGCCGCACGGTCGTCATACTGGCTGGCTTTCACCCGCTCCACCAGGCCGCTGTTGGTGTGCGTATTCACATTCCAGTCATCCATCAGCGCCAGCTGCGCATCACTTTGATGCACCGCAAACACCGGCCCTTCCGCCAGTATATTAAGATCGGCATCGGTCACCAGGGTGGCGATTTCGATAATACGATCCTGCTCCGGGTCCAGCCCGGTCATTTCAAGGTCAATCCAAATCAGGTTATTGGCATTTGCAGTCATAGGGATTCTCGCCGTGGCTTATATCATCAAACATTAGGGTGTATCATAAACGTTTTGCCCTGTCAGGGCGAAGCCTGCCAACCGTGTGAGGAAGAGTGAGTAAAAACAAACTGTCCAAAGGTCAGCAACGTCGCGTCAGTGCCAATCACGACCGCCGTCTTAAACGAGCGGATAAGCCAGAACCCGACGACAGCCTGTTTGGCGATGTGCGTGATGGCATAGTGATCAGCCGTTTTGGTATGCACGCCGATGTGGAAGATGCGGATGGTTCAGTGCACCGCTGTAATATCCGCCGTACCATTCGCTCACTGGTCACTGGTGACCGGGTGCGCTGGCGTCCGGGCGTGGAAGGCGGAGCAACCGTTAAAGGCATCGTCGAAGCTGTCCATGAGCGGACGTCGGTGCTGACTCGCCCGGATTTCTACGATGGCGTTAAGCCGATCGCCGCCAATATCAATCAGATTGTGGTGGTTTCCGCAATCCTGCCTGAGTTGTCGCTAAATATCATCGACCGTTATCTGGTTGCCTGTGAAACGCTGGACGTTGAACCTCTGCTGGTGCTCAACAAAACGGATTTGCTGGATGAGGAAGGCCGTAAGTTCGTTGACGAGCAGATGGATATCTATCGCAAAATTGGGTACGGCGTGCTGATGGTTTCAAGCCATCAAAAAAACGGACTCGAAGAGCTCGAAACCGCCCTGACGGGTCGTATCAGTATTTTTGCCGGGCAATCTGGCGTCGGCAAATCCAGCTTACTCAACGCCCTGCTGGGGCTGGAACTCAGTGCGGGTGAAATCCTTACCAACGACGTCTCTGACGTTTCCGGGCTGGGACAACACACCACTACCGCTTCCCGTCTGTATCATTTCCCACACGGCGGTGATGTCATTGACTCCCCCGGCGTCCGGGAATTCGGTTTATGGCATCTTGAGCCGGAACAAATCACCCGGGGATTTGTCGAATTCCGTGAGTTTTTAGGTTACTGCAAATTCCGCGATTGCAAACACGGTACCGATCCGGGGTGCGCAATCCGCGAAGCTGTTGAAAAGGGTGAAATCGATGAAGCACGCTTTGACAGCTACCACCGTATTCTGGACAGCATGTCTGATATGCAATTGAAAACACGGCGTAGTTTTTCAGAAAACAGTGACTGATATTGGCCTGCCCGGTCATCCCGGGCAGGCAACATAGCCTAATCACCAGGGCACTGTTACAATCCGCCCCCGTTTCTCTATTTGTCTGATCAAGCCAGGAGGCTACTGTGTTGGATCGTCTTAAACTCGGCCTGAATACTATATTGCCTAAAAAAGGCCTGACTGAACTGGCTGGCTGGGGCGCAGGCAAGCGCGCAGGCTGGTTGACCAAAGCTGTTATCGACACCTTCGTCTGGTTCTATAAAGTTGACATGAACGAGGCGCAGAAACCGGATACGGCGACCTACCGCACTTTTAATGACTTTTTTGTTCGTCCATTAAAGGATGAAGCCCGCCCGATCGAAACCGATCCCAATCTGCTGGTATTGCCTGCCGATGGCGCAATCAGTCAGTTGGGACATATTGAAGGCGACCAGATTTTTCAGGCTAAAGGCCATACTTACTCGTTGGAAGCGCTGCTCGCTGGCAACGCGGCCATGACAGAGATGTTCCTTGATGGGGAGTTTGTCACCACTTACCTCGCTCCAAGGGATTATCACCGCGTCCATATGCCGTGTAATGGCATCCTGCGCGAGATGATTTATGTGCCGGGCGATCTCTACTCCGTTAACCCGCTGACCGCGCAGAACATCCCTAATCTGTTTGCCCGTAACGAGCGCGTGATTTGCCTGTTCGATACTGAATTTGGCCCTATGGCACAGATTCTGGTCGGTGCCACCATCGTAGGCAGCATCGAAACGGTCTGGGCCGGGACAATCACGCCACCACGCGAAGGCGTGATCAAACGCTGGAGCTGGCCAGGTGCAGAGGAAGAAGGTTCCGTCGTGCTGCTCAAAGGCCAGGAAATGGGTCGTTTCAAGCTTGGTTCCACAGTGATCAACCTGTTTGCCAGGGACAGAGTCAAACTGGCAGAGAGCCTGACGCCAGAAACCAAAACGCGCCTGGGCCAGACGCTTGCCATTGCACTGCAGAAAACCAGTGCAGAAGAAGTTTTACACCACCCATAGCAGATACGCATGTTACGCCTGATTCTTACTGTTTTGTTAGGCTGGGTTCTTCTCCAGCCGCCCGCCTGGGCCGCCAGCGCACCCGACTCCGCACAAATCAAGCAGCAGCTTGATGAGGCGAAGTCAGACAAAAATACGCCGAATCAGGCGGAAACTGTGGATGCCCTGACGTCCACACTGAACTGGCTGGATGAGAGGCAAAAATCTCTGGCCAATTCAGATGACTATCAGCAGGTGATTGACGGTTTCCCCAAACTCTCCCGCGATCTCCGCCAGCAGATCGTGGCGCTGGCCGATAATCCGAAAACCCCAGGCAATACCCTGACAGCTGCCGAGCTTGATCAGGAGATCCTGCAGGTCAGCAGTCAGCTACTGGAAGAAGGCCGTCTCGCTCAGCAGGAGCAGGATCGCGCCAGGGAGATTAGTGATTCTCTGGCGCAACTGCCACAGCAGCAGACGGAAGCTCGCCGGGCGTTAAACGAGATTGAGCGCCGCCTGCAGGGACAACCCTCCGCCACCACGCCGTTAGCTCAGGCCCAGCTTGCTGCCCGCCAGGCCGAATCGGCGGCGCAAAAAGCCAAAGTTGACGAGCTGGAACTGGCGCAACTCTCGGCCAACAATCGCCAGGAGCTGGCGCGTATGCGCAGTGAGCTGCATCAGCGTAAAGCCTCCCAGCTTGATACTTATCTGCAGGATTTACGTAATCAGCTCAACAACCGCCGACAGCGTGAAGCAGAGCTGGCGCTGGAACGGACGGAACAACTGGCAGAAAACAGCGGTGATTTGCCAGAAAATATCAGTAAACAGTTTCGCGTTAACCGTGAACTCTCTAACGATCTGAACCAGCAGGCTCAGCGCATGGATCTGGTTGCCTCGCAGCAGCGCACGGCCACCAATCAGACAATTCAGGTTCGTCAGGCGTTGAGTACCATTCGCGAGCAGTCGCAATGGCTCGGCGTCTCCAACGTTCTGGGTGAAGCGTTGCGGGCACAAGTTGCCCGCCTGCCGGATATGCCTAAACCGCAGCAGCTTGATAATGAGATGGGCGAACTGCGCGTTCAGCGTCTGCATTATGAAGATCTGATCGAGCGCCAGCAGCAACTGCGTCAGATCAAACAGGATGATGGCAGCCCACTGACAGCTGCGCAAAAACGTATTCTCGATGCGCAAATCAAAACCCAGCGCGAACTGATTGGCTCGCTGCTCTCAGGCTGTGACAACCTGATTCTGGAAGTCACCAAACTGAAAGTGGCTAACGGTCAGCTGGAAGATGCACTGAACGAGGTGAAAGAAGCGACGCACCGTTATCTGTTCTGGACTGCGGACGTCAACGCCCTGAGCCTGAACTTCCCGTTCGATCTGGCGCGGGATCTTAAAAGTCTGCTGTCACTGGATACGCTGGGGCAGCTGGGTGGCGCGATGGTGATGATGTTCACCAGCAGGGAAACCGTCATTCCGATTATTGCTGCCGTGCTGCTGGTCGGCTTCAGTCTGAGTTCACGCCGCCACTACCGCGATTTCATGAGCCGTTCGGCCAGTAAAGTGGGCAAAGTCACGCAGGATCGCTTTGGTCTGACAATGCGCACGGTATTCTGGTCAATTCTGGTTGCCCTGCCGCTACCGGTGCTGTGGATGGCGCTGGGTTATGGCCTGCAACATGCCTGGCCTTATCCCATTGCGGTAGCGATTGGCGATGGTGTGACCGCCACGGTGCCGTTGCTTTGGGCCTTTATGATCAGTGCGGCTTTTGCCCAATCGCAGGGGTTGTTCATCGTTCACTTCCGTTGGCCACAGGCTCGTGTGGCCCGAGCTATGCGCTTCTATACGCTCTGTATCGGTCTGGTCGTGCCGCTGATCATGTTGCTGATAAGCTTTGATAACCTTGATGACCGGCAGTTCTCCTCCACGCTGGGGCGGCTCTGTTTTATCCTGATTTGTGGGGCATTGAGCCTGGTTACCGTAAGCCTGAAGCGCGCGGGAATACCCTTGCACCTCGATAAAGAAGGCAATGGCGAAAACCTGATCAATACCCTGCTGTGGAATCTGATGATCTGCATTCCGCTGTTCGCGGCGCTGGCCTCGTGCATTGGCTATCTGGCTACTGCCCAGGCACTGCTGGCAAGGCTGGAAACCTCCGTAGCTATCTGGTTCCTGCTGCTGGTGATTTACCATATTATTCGCCGCTGGATGCTGATTCAGCGGCGGCGCATTGCTTTTGATCGGGCCCGAAACCGCCGCGCAGAAATTCTTGCTCAGCGCGCCAAAGGCGAAGAGGACGCTGTTGCTCCTCAGAGCAACTCCGACACGCTGGAAGTGGAAGAGCCGGTTATCGATCTGGATGCTATCAGCGCCCAGTCACTGCGGCTGGTTCGCTCGATTCTGACGCTGATCGCCTTCATCTCGGTCATTGTTCTGTGGTCTGAAATTCATTCGGCGTTTGGTTTTTTGGAAAACATCCGGTTGTGGGATGCCAGCACCTCGGTACAGGGCGTAGAGAGTCTTCAACCCATCACCTTAGGGGCCGTGCTGATAGCCATTCTGGTCCTGATCATTACCACCCAACTGGTGCGTAATATGCCTGCCCTGCTGGAGCTGGCCCTGCTGCAACACCTGAATCTTACGCCCGGAACCGGTTATGCCATTACCACCCTGACCAAATACATTTTGATTCTGGTGGGCGGACTGGCCGGATTTTCAATGATTGGGGTCGACTGGTCAAAACTGCAATGGCTGGTCGCCGCATTGGGTGTAGGGCTGGGGTTTGGTTTGCAGGAAATCTTCGCCAACTTTATTTCTGGTCTGATTATTCTTTTTGAGAAGCCGATCCGCATTGGCGATACCGTGACGATCCGTGATTTGACCGGTAGCATCACCAAAATCAATACACGCGCCACCACCATTACCGACTGGGACCGCAAAGAGATTATTGTCCCTAACAAGGCCTTTATCACCGAACAGTTTATCAACTGGTCGCTGTCGGATTCGGTTACCCGCGTGGTGCTGACGATCCCGGCGTCTGCTGAAGCAAACAGTGAAGAGGTGACTAATGTGCTGCTGACGGCGGCGAAACGCTGCCAGTACGTGCTGGAAACCCCGCCGCCGGAAGCCTATCTGGTTGACCTGCAACAGGGTATTCAGCTGTTTGAGTTGCGTATTCATGCTGCAGAGATGGGGCACCGCATGCCACTGCGGCATGAGTTACATCAGCTGATTCTGCGGGGATATCAGGAACACGGGCTGGAGATGCCTTTCCCACCGTTCCAGGTGCGAATGGAGACTATCGGGCGTAAAACGCCGACCCAGAATGGCGCCCCGGCGGCAAGAACTTACAAAGCGGGTGGGTTGTAATATCAAAGGGGCGGCGTGATGCCGCCCCGGCAAATCAGCAACGGTCCACTGAAAATGCAATGACTTCGCTGAGCGATTCCGCCTTCAGCGCCAGCATCACGATGCGATCCACGCCTAACGCCACGCCGGAGCAGTCCGGCATACCATGTGCGAGCGCATCCAGCAGATTGGTATCAATCGGCTGCTGAGGCAGGCCACGGGCCGCACGCTTACGGTTATCCTGATCAAAACGTTGACGCTGCTCGCGGCTGTCTGTGAGCTCGCGGAAACCGTTCGCCAGCTCTATGCCTCTGAAGTAAACCTCAAAGCGCTCTGCAACGCGGTGATCTTCAGTGCTGATCTCCGCCAGAGCAGCCTGACTGGCCGGGAAGTGGTAAACGAAAGCGGGTTTATCTTTGCCGATTTGCGGCTCAACACCCATCACGAACAGCAGCTGCAACAGCGTGTCACGATCTTCTTCACGGTTAGCCAGATCGCCAACCCCCAACTTCTCCGCCACTTCCCGTAGCTGGGTTTTATCAGCAGACAGCGGATCGATCTCCAGATGACGCAGGAAAGCCTGCTGATAGGAAAGCGTTTCGGCAGGCGCGCATTCCAGCACCTGCTGTAGCAGATCGTCCACCTCATTCATCAGCCGGTACATATCGTAATGGGGACGATACCATTCCAGCATGGTGAATTCAGGATTGTGATGACGCCCCGCCTCTTCATTACGGAAGCTTCGGCAAAGCTGGAAAATCGGTCCACTGCCTGCCGCCAGCAGGCGCTTCATATGGTATTCCGGGCTGGTCATCAGGTAGAGATCGAGCCCCTGAGCCGCACCTGGCCCGACGAAGCGGGTCTGGAAAGGAAACAGATGGATATCGGTCACCGTGGCCTGGCTCATCGCCGGGGTTTCAACTTCCAATACCCCACGATCGGCGAAAAACCGCCGAATCTCAGCCATAATCGCCGCACGCTTCAACAAATTAGTAATGGGTGCGCTCGGCAGCCAGCTGGCCGTATCGCTCATGTTTTCAACTCCTCATCAGACAGGGTGAAGCAGTCTACCCGTACAGACAGTAACAAACAAATATGTGCCAGAAAATTCCTGTACGGGCCAAACAGGCCGCAGTGGAGACTCATATTCTTAATCAGATCCTTCGCTGCAAACGCGCATTTTCTGATTCTTTCTTAAGCAAATGCCTGCGCATATCAATTTTACCGGCGGTGGGCAGTTTTATACTGATAGCCCTGTGAAAAGTGGGGTTTTACCCATTTTTCACTCTGACCCACTGACAGGGAGAATACTGTGCAAACCTTTACTGCCGATCTGGTCATCGTCGGCGCTGGCGGGGCTGGCCTTCGTGCCGCCATTGCCGCCGCCGAAGCGAATCCCACCCTTTCCATCGCACTTGTCTCTAAAGTCTATCCCATGCGTAGCCATACCGTGGCCGCTGAAGGCGGTTCTGCCGCCGTCACCCAATCCCATGACAGCTTCGATCTGCATTTTCAGGATACCGTTTCCGGCGGTGACTGGCTTTGTGAACAGGATGTGGTCGACTATTTTGTTGAGCACTGCCCCCGTGAAATGACTCAGCTTGAACTGTGGGGCTGCCCGTGGAGCCGGCGTGAAGATGGCTCGGTAAACGTTCGCCGCTTTGGCGGCATGAAAATTGAACGAACCTGGTTTGCCGCTGATAAAACCGGCTTTCATATGCTGCACACCCTGTTTCAGACCTCGCTGAAATACCCGCAAATCCAGCGCTTCGACGAACATTTCGTTCTGGATCTGCTGGTAGATGAAGGTGAAGCGCGTGGCCTGGTAGCGATGAATATGATGGAAGGGACACTGGTGCAGATTCATGCCGGTGCCGTGGTGCTGGCTACGGGCGGTGCCGCCAGAGTTTATCGCTATAACACCAATGGCGGGATCGTGACCGGCGATGGCATGGGCATGGCGCTTCGCCACGGTGTCCCACTGCGCGATATGGAGTTTGTACAATATCACCCCACCGGCTTGCCAGGGTCAGGGATCCTGATGACGGAGGGATGCCGGGGAGAAGGTGGCATCATGGTCAACAAGGATGGCTATCGCTATCTGCAGGACTACGGCATGGGGCCGGAAACGCCGCTGGGCCAGCCGAAGAATAAATATATGGAGCTGGGGCCGCGCGACAAAGTCTCCCAGGCTTTCTGGCATGAATGGCGCAAAGGCAAAACCATAGCCACGCCGCGCGGGGATGTGGTGCATCTGGATCTCCGGCATCTGGGCGAGAAGAAACTGCATGAAAGGTTGCCGTTTATCTGCGAACTCAGCAAAGCTTATATCGGTGTGGATCCAGCACAGGCCCCGATACCGGTCAGGCCTACCGCCCATTACACTATGGGAGGAATAGAAACGGATGCGCAATGCGAAACCCGTATCGCCGGGCTCTTTGCCGTAGGCGAGTGCTCTTCCGTGGGTCTGCACGGTGCCAACCGGCTTGGCTCTAACTCCCTGGCTGAGCTGGCGGTCTTTGGCCGGCTGGCGGGTGAAAAGGCGGCTGCTCATGCTCTGCAAAGCCATAAAAAACCTGTAGGCCCGCTTGATGCTCAGGCCCGTGACTGCGAAAAACGGCTGCTGGGGCTGATTAATCAGCAGGGCAAAGAAACCTGGTCCGGGCTGCGCGATGAGATGGGTCTGGCAATGGAAGAGGGCTGCGGCATATATCGTACGCCAGAGTTGATGCAAAAGACCCTCGACAAACTCTCAGAGTTGCAGGAGCGCTTTAAACAGGTACGCATCACCGACACCTCCAGCGTATTTAACACGCAGTTACTCTACAGCATTGAGCTGGGCCACGGTCTGAACGTGGCGGAATGCATGGCCCACGCGGCCTTTCAGCGCAAAGAGTCACGGGGTGCACATCAACGCCTTGACGAAGGCTGCACAGAACGCAACGACGACCGTTTCCTCAAGCATTCACTGAGCTTCTACAATCCTGGCGGGGCGCCTGACATAGCCTGGGATGAGGTGAAAATCACCCGTCTGCCACCGGCTAAGCGGGTCTACGGTGGGGAAGCCGAAAATAAGGAGACCCCTCATGAGTGAGCTTGCCCGCTGTAAAATTAACATCCAGCGCTATAACCCTGAAACCGACATGCTGCCGCGTAATGAAACCTTTGAGGTGCCCTGGGACGAGCAGACTTCACTGCTGGATGCGTTGGGGTTCATCAAGGATAACCTGGCTTACGACCTCTCCTTCCGCTGGTCCTGCCGGATGGCGATATGCGGATCCTGCGGCATGATGGTCAATGGCGTACCTAAGCTTGCCTGTAAAACCTTTTTGCGCAATTACCCTGATGGCCTCCATGTGCAACCTCTGGCGCATTTCCCGATAGAGCGCGACCTGATTGTTGATATGAGCCGGTTTATTGAGAGTCTGGAAGCGATAAAACCCTGGATTATTGGCAACTCGCGAACGGCCGATCGGGGCCCGCACAGGCAAACGCCTGCCCAGATGGCGAAGTATCACCAGTTCTCCGGCTGTATCAACTGCGGCCTGTGTTATGCCGCCTGCCCACAGTTTGGCCTGAATCCGGAATTTATCGGCCCGGCTGCAATCACCCTTGCCCACCGCTATAACCTGGACAACCGCGATAAAGGCAAAGCCCAGCGTATGCCACAACTCAACGGTGATAATGGCGTCTGGCCCTGCACCTTTGTCGGTTTCTGCTCTGAAGTTTGTCCAAAGCATGTCGACCCGGCTGCCGCCATTCAGCAGAGCAAAGTGGCAAGCGCGAAAGACTTTATGATTGCCACCCTCAGACCGCAATAAGGAGCCGCCTGATGACCACGAAACGGAAACCTTATCTTCAACCGATCCCTGCTAACTGGTGGCAGAAGTCGGGCTTTTATCGCTTTTACATGCTGCGCGAAGCCACGTCGATCCCTGCCCTGTGGTTCAGTCTGGAGATGATCTATGGGCTGTTTGCGTTGAAAAATGGCGAGCAAAGCTGGCTGGCGTTTGTCACCCTGCTGCAACAGCCCGTTATGCTGCTGATCAATGCAGTGGCCCTGGCCGCCGCGTTATTGCACAGCAAAACCTGGTTTGATTTGGCACCTAAAGCCCAGATCATCGTGCTGGGGGGTAAAAAAATGTCGCCCACGCCAATTGTCAGAGGCCTGTGGGTGGTTATGGTGCTGGTCAGCCTGATCCTGCTGAGCTGGGCGCTGCTACAGGAGCAACTATGAAAAAGCCAACCACACGTTCAGATGAGCCTCTTTTCTGGGGATTGTTTGGCGCAGGAGGAACCTGGTCAGCCATCTTCTCACCGGCAATGATTTTGCTGGCAGGATTTCTGCTGCCGTTGAGCACAGGAGGCGGGCTGAGCTATCAGCGTATTCTGCACGCTGCACAAACTCTGCCGGGACGTCTGTTCCTGTTTCTGATGATAGTGCTGCCCGTCTGGTGCGCCCTGCACCGCCTCCATCACGGCATGCATGATATCGGCATCCACGTTGCCGCAGGCAAATGGGTCTTCTATGGTCTGGCCACCATTCTTACCGTAGTCACCGCTATCGGCGTGGTAACACTGTAAAATTCAGGCGGCATCCCTGCCGCCTGCGTAAAATCACCTATACTCAAGCTATTCATACTTAAAGGAATAGCTTATGTCTCTGTGGAAAATGGTTGCGGCTGGAGCGGGCGCATTACTCTCCGTTGCCTGTAGTACCACGCCACCAAAAGGCGTGACCCCAATCGAAGGATTCAATGCGGAACTTTATCTGGGGAGCTGGTATGAGATTGCCCGGTTTAACCACCCTTTTGAGCGCGGTCTTGAGCAGGTAACGGCAACCTACAGCAAGCGTGAAGATGGCGGGCTGAAAGTGGTAAACCGTGGTTTTAATCCGAAGAAACAACGTTGGCAGGAGAGCACAGGCAAAGCCTACTTTACCGGTCAGCCGAGCCGGGCCGCGCTGAAAGTGTCATTTTTTGGTCCGTTTTACGGGGGATATAACGTGATTGCACTGGATCCGGAATATCAGCACGCACTGGTGTGCGGACCGAACCGGGATTACCTGTGGATCCTCTCGCGGACGCCGCAAATTTCAGAGCAGGTCAAAACGTCACTGGTAAACACAGCGCGTGAAAATGGCTTTGACGTCAGTCAGCTGATTTGGGTGAAGCAAGCCCGGTAATGAAGCCGGTGCATCAGCACCGGCATCACGTTTACTGAGCGCTTCTCTGAATAGCCTGGCCGCCGGCGGACACATCCTCGCCGACACCACGCGTGGTATTACAGGCTGTGAGCACAGAAGAGAGCACCAGAACAGAAAGGATCGAAACAATACTTTTCTTTAACATGAGAATGTCCTTTTAAGTGAAGTAAAGTACAGCTTTAAAAGCATAGCCGTAATTTTGCCACATGCTATTGAACTGCGTGGCGAAAAGGACATTTTAAGACACTGAGAAATTACTTAGCCGCGTGGGAGATTGCGCCGCCGAGGTGCTGAACATCTTCACCAAAGCCGTGGAAAGTATTACAGGCGCTGATCAGGCAGGTCATAAACAGGGCTGCAGCAATGAGTTTTAACCACTTCATCATCTGATTCCGTTCACTGCATTAAAGAAAAGGGCCTGAAAATCAGGCCCGGTTTCCGCTTTATTTCACGCGGGAAACGTATTCGCCTGTGCGCGTATCAACGCGGATCACTTCGCCAATCTGCACGAACAATGGCACTTTCACCACGGCACCGGTAGAAAGCGTCGCTGGCTTGCCGCCAGTACCAGCAGTGTCACCTTTCAGGCCTGGATCGGTATCAGTGATTTCCAGCTCCACGAAGTTTGGTGGCAGAACCTGAATTGGCTTGCCGTTCCACAGGGTAACGATACATTCTGCGTTATCCAGCAGCCATTTAGAGGCATCGCCCACGGTTTTCTCTTCAACAGGGTGCTGTTCAAAAGTTTCCGGGTGCATGAAGTGGTAAAACTCACCGTCGTTGTACAGGTAGTTGAGGTTGGT
The DNA here is from genome assembly GCF_036865545.1 of Erwinia sp. E_sp_B01_1. Lineage (NCBI taxonomy): Bacteria > Pseudomonadati > Pseudomonadota > Gammaproteobacteria > Enterobacterales > Erwiniaceae > Erwinia > Erwinia sp. E_sp_B01_1. The sequence continues at coordinate 4,317,259 of NZ_CP142208.1, forward strand.
ATCTACTACATCAGCGCCTTCAGCGGAGTCGGTAGATTTGAACGTTTTCTCAACGCGGCTGCCGGTCAGCAGGCGACGCATTTTCACGCGTGCAAAAGCCTGGCCTTTACCTGGTTTAACAAACTCGCTGGATTCGATGGCGTAAGGTTCGCCTTCGAACATGATTTTAAGACCGGGACGGAAATCGTTGCTAGAATAAGTCGCCATAAAGGCCCTCTACAATTTAATACTGGTACTTAGCCAAAAAAATGGCACACATTGTAACCCTAAATACCCCTTCGCGCGAAGAATGGTTGCATCAACTTGCAGATGTAATCACCGATCCAAACGAATTACTGCAACTTTTAGGCCTCGATTCGCACCCGGAGCTGATGGCGGGCAGTGATGCACGTCGTCTGTTTGCTCTGCGCGTCCCGCGGGCCTTTGCGTCCAGAATGCGAAAAGGCGATCCACAAGATCCGCTCCTGCTGCAGGTAATCACCGCCAGCCAGGAGTTTGTTGATGCTCCGGGTTACAGTACCGATCCGCTCGATGAGCAGACCAGCGTAGTGCCGGGTCTGTTACATAAATATCGCAATCGTGCGCTGTTGCTGGTCAAAGGCGGCTGTGCAGTCAACTGCCGCTACTGTTTCCGCCGCCATTTTCCTTACTCTGACAACCAGGGAAATAAGCGCAACTGGCAGCAAGCCCTGGAGTATATCCGAGAGCAGCCAGAACTGGATGAGATTATTTTCTCCGGTGGCGATCCCCTGATGGCAAAAGACAGCGAACTGGACTGGCTGATTGGCGAACTGGAGCAGATCCCACACCTGAAACGGCTGCGGATCCACAGCCGGTTGCCGGTAGTGATCCCCAGCCGCATCACCCGTACGCTGTGTCAACGCCTGGCGCAGTCGCGGCTGCAAGTGCTGCTGGTAACCCATATCAATCACGCGCAGGAAATTGATGACCCTCTCAGGGCGGCGCTACAGCAACTTAAGCAGGCGGGCGTCACCCTGCTCAACCAGAGCGTGCTGCTGCGTCATATCAATGACAGCGCTACCGTCCTGGCGGCGCTAAGCAATGCCCTGTTCGATGCGGGTGTGTTGCCCTATTACCTGCACGTGCTGGATAAAGTGCAGGGTGCAGCGCACTTCTACGTTTCGGACGAGGAAGCCAGGGCGATTATGCGGGAATTACTGGCGCAGGTTTCCGGCTATATGGTACCGAAGCTGGCGAGAGAGATTGGCGGGGAACCCAGCAAAACACCGCTGGATTTACAGCTGAGACAGGTCTGACACGATTTGAATAAAAGCAGAGAGGATGCGGCGATCCTCCCTGCTTATTAACTTCACCACCCCACCTGTTGCCGCAGAGCATAGTCTGCCGCATGCGGGGTTAAATCAGCTTACGGGCACTTATAAACCTGGCCGTTCATTTTGCTGTCCAGCGGGGCAAAGCTTGACCAGACATTCTGCGTTGGGCTGGTCGCGCCATAAATCACGTTGCCACCCATTGCTGCCGCACGGTTGCGTAAATCGTTAGCTGCGCCGCGAAGAGAACTGCTTTCGCCGCCGCCGGCACCGCTTAACCAGTTGCTTTGCTCTCCGGTCACATTGCCCAGCATCTGGCACTCTTTGGCTGGCTGCTGGTCGGTAAAGGTTACGCGCTCACCCGCCTGGCTAAGGGTGTTTGAAGTGCTACAGCCGGTCAGCAGCGCAGCCGCTACAGAAAGTCCCAGCAAGACGTTAATCCGCATTTTATTCCCCATTCTTATCATCAGAGTCAGTCCTGAGCGTACCGGAAAGTAAAAACATTGGTTAAGCTTCCGTTGCCCAAAAATAGATAAAGCATTGTTCGGGTTACTTCTTGCGCCCCAACTTTACTATTTTCCCCCCAAAAAGAAAAACCCCCTGTCAAAGACAGAGGGTTTCTTTAGCCGGGAGGCCGGGGGATTACATCATGCCGCCCATACCACCCATGCCGCCCATGCCGCCGCCAGCACCTAAATCAGGCGCATCGCCTTTAGGCAGGTCGGTCACCATGCACTCGGTGGTGATCATCAGACCAGCCACAGAAGCAGCGTACTGCAGTGCAGAACGGGTTACTTTGGTTGGATCCAGGATACCGAAGTCGATCATGTTGCCATACTCTTCGGTCTGAGCGTTGTAACCGTAGTTACCTTCGCCAGCTTTCACCATGTTAGCCACTACAGAAGGCTCTTCACCGGCGTTAGAAACGATCTGACGCAGTGGAGATTCCATCGCGCGCAGCGCAACTTTGATGCCCACGTTCTGGTCTTCGTTCTGACCAGTCAGGCCAGCCAGCAGCGCAGCAACGCGCACCAGCGCAACACCACCACCAGCTACAACGCCTTCTTCTACCGCAGCACGGGTTGCGTGCAGAGCATCTTCAACGCGAGCTTTCTTCTCTTTCATTTCAACTTCAGTGGCTGCGCCAACTTTCAGTACGGCTACGCCGCCTGCCAGTTTAGCAACACGCTCCTGCAGTTTTTCACGATCGTAATCAGAAGAAGCTTCTTCAATCTGCTGACGAATCTGAGACACACGGCCAGAGATAGTCGCTTCTTCACCCACGCCATCGATGATGATGGTGGTGTCTTTGCTGATCACAACGCGTTTAGCCTGACCCAGATCTTCCAGGGTCGCTTTTTCCAGCTCCATACCGATCTCTTCAGAGATAACGGTACCGCCAGTCAGAACAGCGATGTCCTGCAGCATTGCTTTACGACGATCGCCAAAGCCTGGTGCTTTAACAGCAGCAACTTTAACGATACCGCGCATGGTGTTCACTACCAGGGTAGCCAGCGCTTCGCCTTCAACATCTTCAGCAACGATCAGCAGTGGTTTGCCAGCTTTCGCTACGGCTTCCAGAACTGGCAGCATTTCACGGATGTTGGAGATTTTTTTGTCAGCCAGCAGGATGAACGGAGTTTCAAGTTCTACTGCGCCGGTTTCTGGCTTGTTGATGAAGTACGGGGAGAGGTAGCCACGGTCAAACTGCATACCTTCAACCACGTCCAGCTCGTCCTGCAGGCCGGTGCCTTCTTCAACAGTGATAACACCCTCTTTGCCCACTTTTTCCATCGCCTGAGCAATCAGTTCGCCCACGGTTTCATCGGAGTTAGCAGAGATGGTACCAACCTGAGCAATAGCTTTAGAATCAGAGCAAGGCACAGAAAGTTTTTTCAGTTCTTCAACAGCGTGGATCACAGCTTTGTCGATTCCACGCTTCAGATCCATTGGGTTCATGCCCGCAGCAACGGCTTTTAGACCTTCGTTAACGATAGACTGAGCCAGAACAGTTGCGGTGGTGGTGCCGTCGCCTGCAGCGTCGTTCGCTTTAGAGGCCACTTCTTTCACCATCTGAGCACCCATGTTTTCGAACTTGTCTTCCAGTTCGATTTCACGCGCTACAGAAACGCCATCTTTAGTGATGGTCGGTGCACCAAAAGATTTATCCAGAACCACATTACGGCCTTTCGGGCCCAGGGTAACTTTTACTGCATCTGCCAGTACGTTAACGCCACGCAGCATTTTTACGCGTGCGTCATTACCGAATTTTACGTCTTTAGCTGCCATCTTAAATATCCCTTAAATTCGTTTCGTTCAGTGAGTAACGCGTAATTACGCTTCAACAATTGCCAGAATGTCGCTTTCAGAAATGATCAGCACTTCCTGGTTGTCGATTTTCTCAGTTTTCGCACCGTAGCCTTCGCTGAAAATGACCACATCGCCCACTTTCACGTCCAGCGGTTTCACTTCGCCGCTTTCCAGGATACGGCCATTGCCAACAGCCAGCACTTCGCCACGGGTAGATTTGCCAGCCGCAGAGCCGGTCAGCACGATGCCACCAGCTGATTTGGATTCCACTTCTTTACGCTTGACGATAACACGGTCGTGCAATGGACGAATTTTCATTGATAACTCTCCTTTGAGAAGTCCAATCAGGTTTTTGGGATGATTGCCGGCGCCGACACCGGCCTCGTGACGAGATAGATAGGGCCTGGGGAGGAGGCTTTCAAGGGGAAAAAATAATAATTTTGCTTATGCGGCCTGACTGCACAAATTATAAACAGCTCTTTCCCCTGAAAAGCAAAAAGGCGGGATATCCCCGCCTTTGGCTCAGTTAGCGACGATCCTCGGGATCGTCGTGTTCAATCAGTTTGCTGTCTTTGCGCTGATATTCACCATCAACGGTAAACCCACTGTCAGGGCCGGCACCGTTTCCACGCCAGACCTTGAGATGGGGCATCAGCTTCAGCGTCAGATGCTTCTGCACCGGCGGCAGTAACAGCAGCAAGCCCAGGAAATCGGTAAAAAATCCCGGTAACAGCAGTAAGAAGCCCGCAAGAATAAGCGAAACGCTTTTGATCATCTCAGCGGCCGGGCTTTCACCCACCGCCAGCTTCTGCTGCATCAGCATAAAGTTTTTCATCCCCTGGTTTTTCACCAGTGAGATCCCAATGCAGGAGCTGAACACCACCAGCAGCAGCGTCAGCAATACACCCATCACATGGGCTACCTGGATGAAGATGGTGATCTCAATCCAGGCGAGAATAAACAATACTAAAAACGGTAACCAGCGCACCGCAGTCTCCTGTATTTCAGGGCTGCCCCGCGCGGAGCGGGACGGCAAAATGGGGGATCACTATGATCGCAGAATAATGTTATGGGTCCGTTCATAACATTATTCAATGCTCTTACAGGAAATTCCTGCTGGCATTCAAACTGTGACAGGCGTCACACTGTGCCGAACATGTCTGAAAACGAACACAATTTAAGTGATCTGCGTGCGGGCTTTTGCCCACTAACAGAATATGATCGTGCTCAGCCTGCTGCAAATGGATAAAATGTTGGCCGAGGCTGTTCACGACCAGAGATTCACTGTGATTGTGATTACAAATATCCGAATGCCATCAGGCTGAGGGTATACCCGGTAGCTATAACAAGAAGGTTCTCATGGCTAATAACATTCGTATCGAAGAAGACCTGTTAGGTATGCGTGAAGTCCCGGCAGATGCTTACTACGGTGTTCATACTCTGCGTGCGATTGAAAATTTTTATATCAGTAACAGTAAGATAAGCGACATTCCCGAGTTTGTTCGCGGCATGGTGATGGTGAAAAAAGCGGCGGCAATGGCGAATAAAGAGTTGCAGACCATTCCCCGTAACATCGCTAATGCGATTATTCAGGCCTGTGATGAAGTCCTGAACAATGGCAAATGCATGGATCAGTTCCCGATTGATGTCTATCAGGGGGGTGCAGGCACCTCCGTGAATATGAACACCAATGAAGTGCTGGCGAACATTGGCCTGGAACTGATGGGTCACCAGAAAGGGGATTACCAGTTCCTTAATCCCAACGATCACGTCAATAAATGCCAGTCGACCAATGACGCCTACCCCACCGGTTTTCGTATTGCGGTCTATACCTCAATTTTAAAACTGCTGGATGCGATCGGACAGTTAAGCGAAGGCTTCCAGCGCAAAGCGGTTGAGTTTGAAACCATCCTCAAAATGGGCCGTACCCAGCTGCAGGATGCCGTACCTATGACCCTGGGGCAGGAATTCCATGCGTTTAGCGTGCTGCTGAATGAAGAGATCAAAAATCTTCTGCGCACCGCTGAGTTGCTTCTGGAAGTGAACCTGGGGGCTACAGCTATCGGAACACGTCTGAACACGCCGGATGGCTACCAGGTGCTGGCGGTGCAGAAACTGGCGGAAGTCAGCAATCTTCCCTGTATCCCGGCAGAAGATCTGATTGAAGCGACTTCTGACTGTGGCGCTTATGTCATGGTTCACAGCGCCCTGAAGCGTCTGGCGGTTAAGCTCTCTAAAATCTGTAACGACCTCCGCCTGCTCTCTTCAGGCCCGCGTGCCGGACTGAATGAGATCAATCTGCCAGAGTTGCAGGCTGGCTCTTCTATCATGCCAGCCAAGGTCAATCCGGTGGTGCCGGAGGTGGTCAATCAGGTTTGCTTCAAGGTGATTGGCAACGACGTCACCGTGACTATGGCTTCAGAAGCGGGTCAGTTGCAGCTGAACGTGATGGAGCCGGTGATTGGTCAGGCGCTGTTTGAATCTGTGCATATTCTCACTAACGCCTGTTCAAATCTGCTGGAAAGATGCGTCAACGGCATCACTGCTAACCGGGCTGTTTGTGAAGCTTACGTCTTCAACTCGATTGGTATTGTCACCTACCTGAACCCTTATATCGGCCACCATAACGGCGATATCGTCGGTAAAATATGTGCTGAAACGGGGAAAAGTGTCCGCGACGTAGTGCTCGAGCGAGGCCTGCTGACCGAAGCAGAGCTGGACGATATTTTCTCCACCCAGAACCTGATGTTCCCGGTGTATAAAGCCAAACGCTATACCGATGAAAATGAACAGTAACAGTTCATCCTGACCCTTAAAGGCACGCCAGTTCGCAGAACGACGTGCCTTTTTTTATGGCACAACCTAAAAATTAACGTTTAGTTAGCAAAAAAATCCAGGGAGCAAAATATGATTGTAACGGAGTTGATTCTCGTTCTGATGGCCATTTATCTGGGCGCACGGCTGGGTGGCATTGGGATCGGATTTGCCGGTGGAGTCGGCATGTTAATTCTGACGCTGGGCTTTCAGGTCAAACCCGGGGCCATTCCCTTTGACGTCATTGAAATTATCATGGCCGTCATCGCCGCGATTGCGGCCATGCAGGTAGCTGGCGGGATGGATTACCTGGTCAGCCTGGCTGAACGTTTGTTGAGGAAGCATCCCCGCTATATCACCCTGCTGGCCCCCATGGTGACCTATTTTATGACGCTGATGGCCGGAACCGGGCACACCGCCTTTTCCACCCTGCCGGTCATCAGTGAAGTGGCGAAAGAACAGGGAGTGCGTCCCTCCCGCCCGCTATCAATAGCCGTTGTAGCCTCACAGATAGCGATCACCGCTTCCCCTATCTCCGCAGCAGTAGTCTTTCTCGCCGGGATTCTGGAACCCAAAGGCGTCAGCTATCTCGGTCTGCTCGCTGTGTCTGTCCCTTCGACGCTGCTGGCAATCCTTATCGCTGCGCTGATCACAAACTTCCTTGGCAAAGAGCTGCACGAGGATGATGTCTATCGGGCACGTCTGGCTAAAGGGGAAATTACCCTGCGTGGCGAGAGCGTGTTTGTAGAAAAGCCTGGTGCCAAACTGTCAGTGTTGCTGTTCCTGCTTGGTATTATCGCCGTGGTGCTTTATGCCACCGCGATCAGTGATGCCGTAGGCCTGATAGCCAATCCGGTGCTGCCCCGCAATGAAGCCATAGTGGTATTTATGCTGACCATTGCCGCGCTAATCTGCTTAATCTGCAAAGTTGATACCGGCAAAATTTTGCTGGCCAGCACGTTTAAATCCGGCATGAGTGCCTGTATCTGCGTGATGGGCGTGGCCTGGCTGGGCGATACCTTTGTGAAAGCGCACATCAGTGAAATCCAGCAGGTGGCTGGCGATCTGCTGAGTGACTTCCCGTGGATGCTGGCTGTGATTCTGTTTTTTGCCTCCACACTGCTCTATTCTCAGGCCGCCACTACCAAGGCATTGATGCCCGCCGCTTTGATGCTGGGTGTCTCTCCGGTTACCGCTGTAGCATCGTTTGCTGCGGTCTCTGCGCTGTTCGTCCTGCCGACTTACCCAACGCTGCTGGCTGCTGTAGAGATGGATGACACAGGTTCCACCCGCATTGGCAAATTTGTATTTAACCACTCGTTTATCATTCCCGGCACGTTGGCAATTGCCCTGTCAGTGCTGTTTGGTTTCCTTTTTGGCCACCTGATTTTATAGGCTGATCCTCTCCTCTGGCAGTGCCGCCATGCTGCCAGAGGAGTTCCCCGATATGCAGCGCTGCACTGCTCTCTCCGGTTACAACCTGAAAAACCCCCTTGCGTACTGCCGTGGTATAGTTTGCGCTCTGAAAGGATCCCTCCGATCTCAGGCAAAGCGGGACGATCCTTTGGTTGTCTGCTGACTGACTCAACTCAACATGGAACACCTGGTTACCTGTATGGCTAAGCGCATTACCACACTCATCTTCATTCTGTTTACTGCCCTGTTCAGCTTCAACGCCTCTGCCTCCCTGTTCGGGCAGAACAGCAACAGCCATTTCGGCACGGTAGACCAGGCCTTCGCCTTTGATTTTACCCAGCAGGCTGGAAAACTGACGCTGAGCTGGCAGGTGAAACCCGGCTATTACCTCTATCGTCAGCAAATAAAAGTCTCTGCCCAGGGGGCAAAGCTTGCCGGTTGGCAACTGCCGGCAGGGAAAGCGCATGAAGATGAATTTTACGGTAAGACTGAAATCTATCCGGAGAGTCTGACGCTACCGCTTGTCCTGCAGCAGGCTGATAAAGGCGCCACGGTGACCGTGACTTATCAGGGCTGTGCCGCCGCAGGATTTTGCTACCCACCGGAAACCCGAAGCGTTCCGCTGAACCCGGTGAGTGCTGCTGCCGGTGAAGCTTCGAATTCAGGCTCTGCTGCAAACACCGCCGCGGCCCTGCCAGACCCGGCAATCTCCCCCACAAACAATCTGCCCTTTTCACCGCTCTGGGCATTGCTGATTGGGATTGGCGTCGCCTTCACTCCCTGTGTTCTGCCGATGTACCCGCTGATTTCCGGCATTATTTTGGGAGGTAACCGCAAATATTCTCTGGGCCGCCTGTTTTCGCTGGCCATGGTCTATGTGCAGGGCATGGCGCTGACCTATACCCTGATGGGGATGATAGTCGCTGCCGCAGGCCTGCGTTTCCAGGCTGCGCTCCAGTCTCCGGCGATCCTGACTGGCCTCTCCGCGCTCTTTGTTCTGCTCGCCCTGTCCATGTTTGGCCTGTTCACCCTGCAACTCCCCTCTTCGCTGCAAACGAGGCTGACGTTATGGAGTAATCGCCAGCAAGGCGGCTCGCTGACAGGCGTGTTTCTGATGGGAGCCCTGGCCGGGCTAATCTGTTCCCCCTGCACCACCGCCCCCTTAAGCGCCATCCTGCTTTATATTGCCCAGAGTGGGAATATGCTGGCCGGGGCCGGTACGCTCTATCTTTACGCACTGGGCATGGGGCTACCGCTGATCGTCGTCACGCTGTTTGGCAGCCGCCTGTTGCCGAAGAGCGGTGCCTGGATGCAGACAGTCAAGGAGGGGTTTGGTTTTGTGATCCTTGCCCTGCCGGTGTTTCTGCTGGAGCGCGTGATCGGCGATATGTGGGGACTGCGGTTATGGAGCCTGCTGGGTGTGGCTTTCTTTGGCTGGGCCACTTTCAGTCTGAAATCGACTCAGGGTTGGGCGCGGCTGGTGCAGATAGTGATGCTTGCGGCGGCACTTGTTGCCGCTCGTCCACTGCAGGACTGGGCGTTTGGCACGTCTTCTCAACATGCCACTGTGGCTCATCTCGCTTTCAGCCGGATTAACGACACCGCCCAGCTCAACAAAGCGCTGCAAAACAGCCAGGGCCGCATCACTATGCTGGACCTGTATGCAGACTGGTGCGTGGCCTGTAAAGAGTTCGAAAAATACACGTTCAGTCAGCCTGAAGTTCAGGCCACATTGACTCACACCCAGCTGTTGCAGGCCGACGTCACGGCCAACAGCGCTACGGACAGTGCCCTGCTGAAACAGCTTCAGGTACTGGGCCTGCCGACTATTATGTTCTTTGACGCTCAGGGTAAAGAGATCCCTGGGTCACGCGTTACCGGCTTTATGGATGCTACGGCGTTTCAGCAGCATTTGCAGAAATTGCCTCAGTAAACGACACTTGGGTGAGATTTCCCGGCCTGGGGTCGGGAATCCGGCATATCAGAGGAGAGTCACTTGCAACGTGAACAGGTACTCGAGCATGCACTGAACGTACTCGAGCAAAAAGGCCTGGCAGCCTCAACGTCTTTCGCCATGATGGCGGAGGCGGTGGATTGTCGGGAAGAGGATTTACAACGATTCTGGCCAGACCGGGAAGCGCTGCTGTATGACGCCCTTCGTTATCACAGCCAGCAAATTGATATCTGGCGGCGCAAGCTGTTGCTGGATGAAACACTGAATGCGGAACAGAAGCTGCTGGCTCGCTATCAGGTCCTGGAAGACGCGGTTAAAAATAACCGTTATCCGGGCTGCCTGTTTATTGCCGCCTGCAGTTTTTATCCTCAGCCGGACCACCCTATCCATCAGGTTGCGGATCAACAAAAACGCGCCTCCTGGCAATACACTCACGATTTGCTTACCGCGCTGGAAACCGATAATCCCACGCTGGTCGCTCATCAGATGGAGCTGATTCTGGAGGGGTGCCTGAGCCGCCTGCTGATAAAACGCAATATTCAGGAGGTCGTCACTGCACGCACGCTGGCTGAAGATGTGTTGAGCTTTGCCCTGTGCCGGAAGAATGGCGCTTTGACCTGAACAGGAACCCGCCTGGCTGTCTGAAAAGCAGGCAGTCAGGCGTCATTTCAGGGTTTTTTATGACAAAGCCGTTGACGCAGAACGGCCTTTAAGGTTTAATGCGCCCCGTTGCCCGGATAGCTCAGTCGGTAGAGCAGGGGATTGAAAATCCCCGTGTCCTTGGTTCGATTCCGAGTCCGGGCACCATATTCAATGCCAGTTGGTCAGTTAAGCGAAATGCAATCCTGACGGACATTAAGGCGAGCCAGTGAATCACGCTGTAACTTTTCGTGATTACAAGGCTCTTAAGAAACAGACTTGTTTGCGCAAGTCTGTTTTTTTTGCGTTTGAATTTTAAAAGAGCGGACTCCCCTCTAAACCTTATTTATAATTAAGCTTGAGGTTTACCGTGGTGGCAAAGGCTCCTGCTGTAGCTGCCGCCGAGGTTGCGACAAAAGCCGCCGCAAAAGTCACCGTATTCTCACCGGCTCGCAGCGTGGTAATAGTTTCGGTGACGCTACCATTTGCCTTGAAAGGTGTTTTCTTATCGGTTTTATAGAAACGCAGCCCGACGCCGTTTGATGCCGAAGAATTTTTAAAAGCAAATCCCCCACTGTCGCCCGTGTCTGCCGTTCCTGAAGCCACGAAGTCTATCCCGCGGGTAATATCGGCTCCACATCCTGTCAGGTGGATTTTAATGTCCCTCAGGGCCAGCGTTGTCCCCAATCCTTTCAGATCGCGAGCTGCCACTGTACCCATATCGGGAGCCATGTCAGAACCTGCCGTATCCAGCGTGCAGGTATTCGCCACCACCTTTCCTGTTATCTTAATGTCCGCACTATCCGAAGCTGCAAGCGCATTTCCGCACAAGCCTAAAAGCAGCACACCTGTAGCCGTCTTCAGTAACGCCGCAGAGCTAATGCCCGCTTTCTGCTTAATCAATTTTCTCATGTTAATTTCCTTATCATCATTGACAAATTTTCGAATCATTTCAGGGAGCCGTTATTCACAGGCCCCGTTAATCCTTACCACCATCTGACTCTTCGCATCTGAGGGTAACGTCCAGTGGGTGACACACTGCTTACTGGCATCACCCCCCACTCTGCCCGTAAGGTGCCAGTTTCTGGCATTCCTGACAGATAAACCTGCCCTTCATCACCCACGATGCCACCGCGTTCTCCAGCGGAGACAATGGTGCCAAAAGGTAATGCCTTCCCTTTGTGCGTCAGCGTCATCAGTACCCTGCTGCCGGTATATCCTTTGAAAGAGGCACGAACTATTGCTCCCCGTGTTGGGATCACGTGGCTGACTGGCCGATCAAGATCGGTGTGATCATCCAGTGAAGCCGTATCCAGTGCCACACGGTTTTCGCGGTAGACAGAGGCGTATGGCTTAATGGCATAGCCCCGCCAGTCGGTACTGACGCCGGTTTCATTTTCTACCACTGCACCAGATATCCCCGGCGCGGCAATCAGGACGCCTGTTTCCCCCAATTGCTGCCCCAGGGTCAGTCCTTCGCTGTGTAACAGCATTCCACCGCTGATGCCGTAGTTCACCTGCCGGTAATTATTGCTGTAGCTGTAGCCCACATCTCCGCTGCCATATCTGCCCCGGTAGCTGGCGCTCAGATTGCCGCTGTTCCCTTCGCTTTGGGTGTATCCCTGAGTCAGATTCCAGTTGAGGTTATTGCCTTCAAGCGCCGTACCGCTAAGGCCAGCCTGATGGGCGATCTTTCCTTCATTGTCCCGACTTGTGCTGTAGGAAGCGTATAGCGGGTGGCTGCCCCCTGTACCCTCTCCTGAAAACAGCCCGCCCAGAGGAAAAGAGAGGGATAAATACAGGGACTTGTCTGTCCCGGATTGGTTTATTTCACGATTAAGGCTGTAGGTAAGGCTGTAACTCAGGCTCCCCAGGCTACTGTTAAATCCTGCCTGGAAGGAGTCACTTGCCCCTGATTTATTCCAGTAGGTCTGCCGGACGCCGGAGAGATAAAGCGCCCCATAATCACCGATGCGCTGAGAAATACTGGCCTGAATTTTTGCGCGTCTGTTGTTATAAAGATTGTAATAGTCGGTATAGGAGCGCTTTTCTGGTTTACCCTCTGCATCAACCTGATCCACGTCATAACGCCAGCCCTCCATCCCCTTCAGCGCGGTTTCATCCAGCGTGTGGAATCCCTGTGTGGAATAGCGGTATCCGGTCAACTGGAACGTTGTTCCAAGGGAGTTAAGCGAGCGGGCATACAAAAAACGCACCGACTGTCCCTGATGATGACTGCCATCGGCGAGGGTACTGTCGGCCTGCGTGATGTCGGCAGAAAACGCGCCCAGCAGCCCAAGGTTAAGCCCACCGCCGAGCAGCCCTGAGAAATAGTTCTGCGAATACTGCAGGCCGCCATAGACGGTGATGTTGTGGGGCAATCCCCATACCAGCGTCCCCTGAGCAAATTCCGGGCTGCTGTAACTGTCACTGCCAGACTGATAACGCCCCGCCGTCAGGGAATACTTCAGATGCCCCTCACGCTGCAGTACCGGCACGGATGAGTAGGGAACAACATAGGTTTTACTACTGCCATCCGCTTCCGTCACCGTGACTTCAAGGTCACCGCTCGAATAAACCGGATAGAGATCGTTGATGGCAAAGGCTCCCGGCGAAACAAACGTTTGATACACCGTATAGCCATTCTGCTGGATGCTGACTTTGGCATTGGTTTGGGCCACGCCCCTGACGACCGGAGCAAATCCTCTCAGGCTGTCCGGATACATGTTGTCATCCGTCTCTAACTGCATTCCCCGGAAACCCAGAGAGTCGAAGATATCCCCGCTGGAGGTACTGTCTCCCACCACCAACGTGCTGCGTAATGGAATGATTGCGCGTTCTGCAAAAGTTTTAATATGCTGCCACTTTCTGTAACGGTAACGATCGCTTTCATATTCACTCCAGGTCCTGAAGTCCCTGAATCGCCACGGCCCCACATTCAGTCCGCCATTCAGATTAAGGTAACGGCTGCTGCTGTCTCCATACCGGCCCTGGCTGGTATTGCCGTTAAAGCTATAGTCCAGAAGTGCAGCATTGATCCCCTCATCCCAACTTTCTGGGGGGATATAGCCACGCGCGCTGTTGGTCATTGCCGCCTGCGGAATACTGACATCCAGCCGCATCTGTTGGAAATTGAAGAGGGTAAAAGCATCAGGAATAGATTCACCGGGTGAAAGACACTTCTCTTCCGGTGCAGCATTAAGCTCAGGAAAGGCCTGCAGGTTCACTCCAAAGCCTTTAAGATCCCTGAGGGTAAGACAAGCCATCAGCCCGGTATTATCCCGAACAGCTGAATTCGTATTTTCAGGGCTGTGTTCTCTGTCTTTATTCACCATCTCAATAAAGCGGATCTGACGACTGCCAGCCGGGGTACCGTTAATATAAATATCCACCTGATAGGATCCTGGCAACTGCGCACCTTCTTTTTCAAAGCGCGAAAGATCGGCCACCATTTGCGGATCGGCGGCGACCAGCGCGGGAGGAAAATAGAGATCCGCATGGCCAGCCAGCGGCAAAGCGAGTGCCACAATGATAAATGCATTTACCGGTATGGTATTAAAGCGTGAGGTAATAACCGCTTTACGTTCCTTTGGTGTATTTTTAGATAAAAATCGCATTCTGCATCCATGTATGTAAAGCCTGGCATCCATCGCCTTGCGTTATTTCAGTTCCACACGTATTTCAGATGTAGCTGCACCAAAATCGTTAATGGTCCTGTAGGTCAAAGCCCCGCTGGCGGTGGCAGGAAGCGAGAGAGAAGCATTTTCATGCGGAGAAACCATGGTGTCGGGTAGTTTATTTCCACCCACTTTCATTTCGACCAAAGTAAGGTGATAAGGCGTGGGGTTATCAATACGCAACTGGCCGTGGCCCGTACGATGAAATTTGAGTTCTGAGGGTGCTTTGCCAACGGGCGGCGTTAAACCTTCAGGACGCAAAAAAAGCTTGATACGTGTTACTGCTGCCAGCAGCAGCATATTTTTCCCCTGCGTCTTTTTTTTATCGAGGGAAGGAATGGCTTTAGTATTAAAGTAGTAAAGTGTTTCCTGGTCAGTTCTTGCTGGTTCGCCAACATACATCAGGCGCAGGGTATTCTCATTGCCCGGGCCGCTGACATAAAGTGGAGGGGTGGCGACAAAATTCTGACTTTTCTGCCCATCCGGCTGCTCAACCCAGGACTGAACCAGAAAGCTGGATTGATCAGATGTGTTGCGTACAGACATGCTGACCTGCTTCTGACCTGCCGGATAAATAATTCGGGTTCCTCCCAACATAATTCCACCAGCGCGGACTGGCGAAGTTGCCAGACAGGCTGCTGACATCAGAACAACCAGTAAGCCATTACGTAACAGATATCCGGACAAAGTAATCTCCTCCCTGAAAATAGAAACCAGACCGCCATTACGATACGTTCAGGCACCGCAATGACGTCTGGGGTCAGACAATTATTCGTAAGTTACGCGGAAGTTAACTGTGCTGTTGGCTACACCCGCTGTGACAGCTGCGTCTGTTGCAACATAAGCCGCAGTGAAGGGAATTTCGTTCGCGCCTTCAGTCAGTTCGTGCGAAGTGGTGCCAACATAATCATTAATAGTCACAGGCTTATTACCCTGGGAGATTTGAATGCCGACATTTTTTGCAATCGCGTCACCCGAATTTTCACCGGAGAGTTTAAGAGTGGTTGCATTAATAGCATCACCCATAAATTTAACGGTTGCTTTGGTATAACCCACCGTTGCTGAGGTATCACCAGTTAATGGAGTGAGGTTACAACCCGTCAGTTTTATCTTAAATTTTACCGGGGAGCTGGTATCACCCTGGCTGGTGAACTGGTTGCTGGCAACCTGCCCCAGATAGACGCTTTGCCCGTCAGAGCCGTTTTCAACCGAGCATGGCGCACTCACAATGGAACCGGTAAAATTGATATCCCCGCCATCAACCGTGACAATTTTTGGCGGAACAGGATCGGCAGCAAAAGTGGGAGAGACACTTGCCATCAACACGGGCAACAGCGAAGTAAGAATAAGTTTATTCATTTGTTTAATTTCCTTTTAAATAAATCATTGGGTATAAAAGCCACACTCCTTAACTCGGCCAGTAATCTATATTGTTCGTTAAAGAGGTTCAATAAAGTTCGACCCATTGAAAATACCGATTCACATTGCAGATATTGATTGCCTTAATCGATCATATTAATTTTATACAATGCCTATCGCTTTGTAATAGAAGAACTTATCTGAAATATTTTTTCTGCCGCTGTGACTAATTTAAATTCATTTAAACCTCAGCTAAAGAAAAATAGCCGCCATATACGGGCGTATATCAGCACTTCGTTTAAGCTTTGTTTATAATAGAAGCATAAATAAAAAAATAACATTAACACTCAGAGTGCATTTAAAAAGCCATATTTAACATTATAAACTTTTCCTGCTAATTTATTTAAATAAAACTATTAAAGAACTCATTAACCAGCCGTGCAGGATCGTCGAAGGTATAATGTCCTCCTTTACGTAATAATCCTTCAGATAATTCTGGGTCATTGCGTTCATAAAAAAAGCACCGATCAGCCAGTTAAATGAATTCGGGAATAAAGGACTTATCGACAGCCTTCAGCTCTGGTTTTTTTCTCGCATTTCTTAATATCAGACGTCAGTCCCGACTTTTCCTGACGCTAAACAATAAATGTCCAATCCGTGTGCTTGCAAAAGGCATGTCGAAAAAAATAATTGCCCCCGCAACTCACGGCCTGACTGGGTTCAGCAGGAGCCCGGGCGAAAAAACCTGCGGCCAGACTTGATTGATTAGCACAAATGATAATACTGTATTTATATACAGTCATTTTGCGAGCCACCATCATGAACTTTCTCCAGCCTTCTGAAGTGCGGGATAACCTGCCCTTACCGTTTTTCCTTGCCCGTGTTCCCTGCGGTTCGCCGTCATCGGCAGAGGATGACGTCGGGCAACGCCTGGATTTGAATAACCTGCTGATCCAGCGTCCCGATGCCACCTACTTTATTAAAGTCAGCGGAGAGTCGATGAAAGACGCAGGGATTAACGATGGCGATTTGCTGGTGGTGGATAATTCGCTGACGGCCGATCATGGTGACATCGTGGTGGCGGCAGTGAATGGCGAATTCACCGTCAAAAAACTGCACCTCAGACCTGTGGTACAGCTTGTAGCGATGAACGAAGCCTGGGCCCCCATTGTGCTGGCGGAAGATGAAAAGCTGGAGATTTTTGGCGTTGTCACATTCACTATCAAAGCAATGGAATAAGGGGAAAGAAACATGACAGAAGGGATCCGACAGTTTTCCACCGGCGAAGTGCTGACCTCACCCGGTGCGCGCTTTCGTTCTTCCAGCCGGCACGAAGTGAAGTTTCTGTTCAGCAAATTGCAGGATCTGATCCCCACTAATCACGACTGCTACCTGACAACCTGCAACGGCAGCCTGTGTATTATTGACCGCTACCGTCCTGCCATCACCGGAAGCCGTGTACTGATCGAGCTGGATGGAAAAGGCGACTGGGCAAAAGTCAGGATGAATCCTCAGCAAATGGTCACTGACGACGGGAAAATTATCCAGGGCGACCTGCTGGATGAGGTGACAATCATTGGCGTGGCTATCCGCGAAGTCGTTCCTACTTACCTCTCATCACGCCCTGGCATCTGACGTTTTCCGGGTGCAGACGGCCTTAAGCCGGCATAAAACAGGCTGCGCCCGGCCGCACAGAAATCACAGCTTTCCGTCGCACTGCTCTGTAATATGATCTGTTCAGACCTTTCGGGCCGCCACCTGCACGGTAACGGCCACTGGATAAGTAACAATCAGGAGCTCTCTTTGATGGTGAAGGATTCAGGTGTTATTACTCAGCTTGAACAGATTCTGGGTAAAGAGCAGGTGCTGACCAGCGAGGACAGCAAAGCGTACTACACCAAAGGTTTTCGTGTCGGCGGCGGCAGTGCACTGGCGGTGGCAATCCCCCAAACCTTAATGCAGCTCTGGCAGGTCTTACAGGCCTGTGTCGCCTGCGACAAAATTATTTTGATGCAGGCGGCCAATACCGGCGTTACTGGCGGTTCAACACCGGATGGCTCGGATTACGATCGTGACCTGGTGATTGTCAGCACCCGCCGCCTGAAAGGCGTTCAGATCATCGACCAGGCCCGGCAGGTGGTCGCCTTCCCCGGCAGTACGCTGACTGAACTGGAAAAAGCGCTGCACCCTCACGGTAAAGAACCGCATTCCGTTATCGGCTCATCGTGCATTGGCGCTTCCGTCATTGGCGGCGTTTGCAATAACTCCGGCGGGTCGCTGATTCGACGCGGCCCGGCCTTTACTGAAAAATCCCTGTTTGCCCGCATCAATGCAGATGGCAGCCTGCAGCTCGTGAACCATCTGGGGATTGAGCTGGGCAGCACACCGGAAGAGATGATTGCTAATCTGGAAGCGCAACAGTACAGCACCGGTAGCGCGCCGGACTGGGAAGGAAAAATCTGGGCCGATGATTACGCGACCATCCTGCGGGATGTGGATGCCAATACGCCCACCCGCTACAACGGTAACGTGCAATACCTGCATGACAGCGCCGGCAGTGCGGGAAAAGTGGCGGTGTTCGCCGTCCGGCTCCCGACCTTTACTGCCAGTGATAAAACCCGGACCTACTACATCGGCACCCATGACGAAGCGGAGCTTGTTGCCCTGCGTCGTTATCTGCTGGCGGGGTTGAGCGAACTGCCGTTACAGGCGGAATATATCCACCGCAACGCCTTTGATCTGACCGTGCGGTATGCCAAACATATGTATTGGGCGATTAACCGGTTCGGGCCGGAAGCGTTACCTCAGTTAATGGCAGAAAAGGCAAAGTGGGATATCCGGGTCAGGAACCTTCGCGTACTGCCCGCCAACTTTGTCGATAAAGTGCTGCAGGCGATCAATACCCTTACGCCCAAAGGCGTGGCGCCGCGCATTCTGAATTATCGCAATCGCTTCGAACATCACCTGATGATCAAGACCGAGGCCCGTCACAGCGAGGAGCTGAACCGGCTGCTTGCAGCTTTCTTTACGGATAAATCGGGGGAATTTTTCGCCTGTGACCCGCGTGAAGAGCGCGATGCTTTTCTGGTACGTTTCGGCGTGGGTGGCTGCACTATCTCGTACTGCGATTATAAAGGGATCAACCCCGACCAGAGACTGATTGCCTTTGATGTCGCTTTACGTCGCAATGATACGGAGTGGCGCATTAAACTTCCCGAAGCGCTACAGGAGAAGGTGCAGGAAGACTCCTGCTGCGGCCATTTCTTCTGTTATGTAAACCATCAGGATTACATTTTAAAACCGGGAGTAGACGCCGTAGCCTTCAAGCATGATGTGCTGGCTTATCTGGAGCAGCGCGGTGCGAAGTATCCGGCAGAGCACAATGTCGGGCATCTCTATCATGCTTCCTGTGAGCACGAAGCGCATCTGCGTCAGCTCGATCCCACTAACAGCTGTAATCCGGGGATTGGCAAAACCAGCAAGAAGAAGTTCTGGCGCTGAGGAAGAGGGAGAAAGGCAGCCTGCGCAAAAGCGAGCCCAGGCTGGCCATCATCAGCACACGACTGTTTAAACCGTAGCGTACCGAAGCCGGCGGCTCACGCAAAGGTGAATCGCCGGGTTGCACTTACTTAGCGTAAGCTTCAGTGGTGATGGTCAGTTTCACATCGTCGCTGACGGCTGGGACATATTTATCCAGCTTGAAGTCAGAGCGTTTAAACGTGGTGGTGGCATCGAATCCTACCGCCTCTTTCTTCACCATCGGATGCATGCCCTGCTTATTCAGAACGGCATGCAGAATAACCGGTTTGGTAATATCTTTGATGGTCAGGTTGCCATAGACATCCATTTTATTTTTGCCTTTGCTGACCACTTTAGTGCTTTTGAAGGTAGCGGTCGGGAATTTGCTGATGTCGAAGTAGTCGGCACCTTTGAATTCGGTAGTCAGGGCATCAACGTGTGTATCAATGGTATCCAGCGGCAGGGAGACATCCACGCTGGATTTGCTGATGTTGCTGTTATCAAAGCTGATGTTGCCGGTGATGTTCGACAGGACGGCTGTAGGATGAGAAAAACCGAAATGTGTCCAGGAGATCACCACTGAAGTGTGGCCAGAATCCATCGCGTAATTTTCCACGGCGGCGGCAGAGACCTGAGAATAGAGCGCGGAAGTAATTAATAACGGAAGGGTAATTTTTTTAATTAATGACATTCATCTTGCCTTTATTTCGCGAAGTGTACCGTCGATAGTGCAAGATTATTGTGCGATCGAATAGTGAAGATATTTGACCGGGTCTGTCAAAAAGATTAGTTAACAGACCAGATTATTTTCCCGCCAGAGATTCTATTTCCGCTTTGGTCTGCAGTAATGCCCGCTGCAGAATCGGCTGCTGGTCATCAAACCGCAAACTGGGCACCGCCAGCGACAGGGCGTAACGTTCATTGCCGGGCAACGTCAACATCACGGCCATGCCACAAACGCCGGCGGCGTGCTCTTCACGGTCCACTGCCACGCCATTACGCCGGATAACCTCAAGGTCACTGATTAACTCAGCCCGGCGGCACCGTGTCTGGGCTGTACGCTGCTCCAGCACTTCGGGCAGTAATTGCAGAAGATGCTCATCGGGCAGCCCTGCCAGCATCGCTTTGCCCGGCGCGGTGGCATTGATGGGGAAAGCTGTCCCCACCGGAGAGACCACCCTGAGCTCCTGATCGCAGGCATACTGCTCCACCAGGATAGCATGCAGTCCCCGATAGACAGCCAGATCCACCGTTTCACGAGTCCGGCGGGCAAGCGCTTCTAATGAGGGTCTGGCGAGCGTCACGATATCGGTGTGTGCCGCAGCGGCCAGACGAATCAGCGCCGGGCCTAATATCACCCCTTCTGCCGTCTGCCTGACAAACTCCTGAGCCTCCAGTGAAGCTACCAGCCGGTAAACCGTGGTGCGGGGCAGACCACAAAGCCCCGCCAGCTGCGCCAGACTCAGACCGGCGGGAGCAGTTTCCAACACCTTCAGTAACGAGGCCGCACGGGCGATAACGCCGGACTCTCCTTCAGCTTTCATCATCTTCCCCGGCTAATCATTGACATTGAGCGCTTCCCCCATAACACTCATACCACTATACGGACACAATGTCCATTATGCGGACAAACGGACAACCTGCCGGGGATAATGATGAAAAGTCTTTCTGCCGCAGGGGTATTTACCCTGCTTGCTATTGCCTGCCTGACTATTATGGTGGGCTGCGTAATTGTTCCCGGTCTGCCCTCTGTAGCCGCCCATCTTGGGGTGGCAAGTGCCGCCGGCTGGCTGATCACCCTGCCCTCGCTGGGAGTAGTGATTTTTGGCCCGATAGCCGCCAAAGTGATTGAGCGCTATGGCCTTTATCGCTCGCTGGTGCTGGGCTTATTCTCTTACGGCGCTTTAGGCACCGTCGGCGCTTTCCTTACCCACCCTGCGCTGTTATTCACTGACCGTTTTCTGCTTGGTGGATCGACCGCGCTGGTGATGTCTGGTGGAACCGGGCTGCTCTCCAGCTTCTTCACCGGGGAACAACGGCTGAAGATGATTGCCCGCCAGGGGATGTCGATTGAGCTGGGTGGCGTTATTTTCCTGTTTTTTGGTGGGATACTCGCCAGTGCAGGCTGGCGCTGGCCGTTCAGCCTCTATCTTGTTGCCTGGCTGTTTTTGCTGATGCTGGTGATATTTGTCCCCCGTCCCGATCGCACCAACGAACGGACAACAGAGGGATCCGGGGAAGCTGCCAGTCCGTTAATGAAGCCGATCTATGCCGCTGCGCTGTTCTCGATGGTCTGCTTTTTTACCGCGGTAATTGTGCTGCCGATGCAGCTACACAGCCAGGGATTCAGCGAGGCGGAAACCGGCTATTTTCTGGCGTTTATTTCGCTGATGGCGGTTATTGCGGCCTGGGCTATGCCGCGTGTTGTCAAAGTAAGAGGCGAGTTTGGCACCTTGTATCTTGCCTTTCTGGCCTATGCGGCGGCGCATTTATTGCTGGCCTTTGCCACAGGACCGGCCCTGTTAGTGGTTGCGGGGGTGTTGATGGGTAGCGGATTTGGCCTGTCGGTTCCGCTGGTTAACCACATGGTGGTGGAACACAGCCCGGTGGGACTCCGGGGGCAACATCTGGCCTACCTGTCGATGGCCATTTTCCTGGGCCAGTTTCTCTCGTCATTTATGGAATTTATCCCGGGGAACCGGCCACGAATTTTTCTGGGTGCGGCGGCGCTGGCCGTGGTGGTGACAGCACTTTTGTGGCGCTGGCACGCGGCGTTGCCGGGTGAAAAACAGGAGAGCGAAGCTCTCCCGTAAAGCTTCAGAGTGGGGGAATAAAGGCTTTAACCACATCCTGCCACGGCGTGGTTGGGCGACCAGTCAGCTTGCTCAGGGTGTGGCTCTGATCAAACAGCGCCCCTTTTGCCGCACCGGCATCAGAATCTGCCAGCATTTCTGCCAGCCAGTCTGGCAGTCCTGCGCCTTTCAGCGCGGCGGCAAAATCCGCCTGCGGCATATCAATATACTCAATGTTCATACCGCTTTGGGCGGCGATTTCAGCGGTGTATTCTTCAAGCGTATAGGCGGTATCACCAGCCAGCTCGTAGATGTTGCCAGCAGCATCCGGACGGGTCAGAACCGCAGCTGCCGCTTCGGCGTAATCCTGACGGCTTGCCGAAGCGATTTTCCCCTGTGCCGCCGCGCCGATAAACGCGCCGTGCGTAATGGCTGGAGCGATACTGGCCGCATAGTTTTCGCTGTACCAGCCGTTGCGCAGAATGGCATAAGGTACGCCTGAAGCGATCAACGCCTGCTCGGTGGCGCGGTGTTCGCTGCCCAGACCCATTGGGGTGGTATCTGCATGCAGCAGGCTGGTGTAAGCCAGTAACGAAACGCCCGCTTCTTTGGCGGCGGCAATCACGGCTTTATGCTGAGCTTCGCGCGCGCCCACTTCACTGGAAGAGATCAGCAACACTTTCTCCACACCACTAAACGCACTCAGCAGCGTTTCAGGCCGGGAGTAGTCGGCCTCACGCACCTGCACGCCCAGCGCCGCAAGCTCCGTCGCTTTTTCGGGGGTTCGTACTGCCGCAATAATTTCCGCAGCAGGCACCTTGTTCAGTAAAGCCTCAATCACTAAGCGGCCAAGCTGGCCTGTCGCGCCGGTAACAGCAATCATGATCTTCTCCTGGTTTGGGTATACAGCGCATTCAGCGGCCCTGAAATGGCCGGAATCGCTTTCACCTCACTACCCTATGCCATACACTAATCAAAAGTAAGTACTTACAGGAATGTTAGTGTGATAAAAAATGATTCAGCCTGTACCTCACTCAGCGACAAGTTTCGCCGGGGTGAACTGTTCGATGTTAATTGCCCTTCACGGGATGTGCTGAAACGCCTGACCAGCCGCTGGAGCCTGCTGATCCTGGTCGCCCTGCAGGACGACAGGCTACGCTTCAGTGAATTGCGCAGGAAAATAGGCGGCATCAGCGAAAGAATGCTGGCGCAAACCCTGCGGTTGATGGAAGAGGATGGCTTTGTGGAGCGCACAGCTTACGACGTCATTCCACCGCATGTGGAATATCATCTCTCCCCACTGGGGCATGAAGTTCGCGAGCAGGTGGTTGGGCTGGCAGACTGGATTGAAATGAACCTGCATCAGATTCTGCAAAAACGCCGGGAATTTACCGGCGAGAGTGAAGAATAAAATTCCATGCTCAGGTCAGAAAAAACAGCAGGAGAAAAAAATCATGGAACCTAAGATTGGTGTAGGCGTACTGATTGTGCGGGAAGGCAAACTGTTACTGGGCCGACGTCTGGGAAGTCATGGCGCAGAAAGCTGGTCAGCGCCCGGCGGACATCTGGAGTTTGGCGAGACACCTGAAGCCTGCGCGCAGCGGGAAGTGCTGGAAGAGACGGCACTGATTGTAGGTAAAACCAGCAGAGTGACCTTCACTAACGACTTTTTTAATGAGGAAAAGAAACACTACGTTACGCTTTTTCTACTGGCGGAGGAGTTCAGCGGCACGCCGGAACGCTGTGAACCAGAGAAATGCGCCGGGTGGGCATGGTTTGCAGCAGATGAATTACCTGAGCCTCTGTTTGCTCCGCTGGCAACGCTTCATCAGCAGGGTGAGCTGTTACCATTATTAAATCACGTCTGAGAAAACGTGCCCGCTGGCATCCTGAAGCAATACCCACGGGTCTCAGATACAGTGTGGCCAGATTGCCCGGCTGGCATTAATACCTCGCCGAAAGACAATCAGCCACGCACCCTTTACCCTATCGTCACCAGGCGCCCTTCTCTGGCACTCAGCAGCGCGGCATCCAGCACTTCCAGCGTCATGATCGCCTGCCCGGCAGTCACTGGCGGTTCAGTCCCTTCCCGCACGGCTTTGGCAAAGGCTTCGTAATAAGCGTGATAACAGCCCTGAGCTGAAGGGATACGCTCTTCGCCCTCAGCCGTACGCAGGGTGCCCCAGTATTCCGGCTGCTCATATCCCCAATTAGCCAGATCCTCTGTTGGACGTTTGCCAGCAAAAATGGCCTGAGCCTGAACGTCCGTACCGTTCGAGACATAACTCCCCCGATCGCCATAAGCACGGATATCCCGCGCTGAAAGATGGTTGAGCTTGCTAGAAGAGATATGTGAATGGACGCCGCTGGTGTGGTTCAGGGTAATGACGAAACTGGCATCCGTGGGGCCTTCAGGCCGTTCCACCAGATCGGTCTGCGCCAGAACCGATTTCACCGGCCCCAGCAGCCACACGGCCTGGTCAACCAGATGGCTGCCCATATCCCGCAGTAACCCTCCCATTTCACCACCTTCCAGCGTGTTGGGGTCATTCAGATCCATTCTGTTATGCACCCGCCATAGTTTGCCTACCCGCTGCTGTTCCAGTACTTCGCGCAGCGTGAGGATATCGGCATCAAAACGGCGGTTATGGTAAACCCCCAGCACCACGCCTTTAGCTTTGGCGGCGGCGGCCAGTTCACGTCCTGTGCTGGCATCCGGAGCAAAAGGCTTGTCAGCAATCACCGCCACACCGGCATTAATGGCTTCCAGCACCAGTTCCCGGCGGGTCTGCGGCGGCGTGGTGATGGTCACGATATCCACGCCCGCCTCCAGCAGCGCAGTCAGACTGGGATAGACTGGAACATCAGGAAAATCAGCTTTGACGCGCGCTATCGTCGCCTCAGCTCTGGCCACCACGCCTGCCAGCTCAACGCCGCTGGCTGCCGAGATAAAAGGTGCATGAAAATGTTGTCCGCCGGTGCCGTAGCCCACTAATCCAATTCGCATTATTTTCTCCTGTCGCTATGAGTCATTCAGTTTTTAACTTTAGACAGTTGGCAGGCTTCTCGCGAGCGGCGTTATGCCGGGGCATTTATAAAACAGAGATTTACAGAGAGAGACGCACAGATCTACGTGCACCTGCACCATAACGGCGCCCACTTAAAGGGCGTAATTTCTTCCCTGCCGGGGAGATCAGCCTGAATCAGGGGAAACAGTACGTCAGACTTAATTCAGCTTATGAAACACATCAAAGCTGAAATATTTTTTCGCCAGCTTGTCGTAGACGCCATTCTTGTGCAGTTCAGCCAGCGCCGTGTTGATCTGCTCCACGCGGGCCTGATCGTCCTTGCGCAGCCCGATACCTACGCCCTCACCGAAGTATTTTTTGTCATACAGCGTATCGCCGCTAATCTGGTAATCCTTGCCCTGTGGCGATTTCAGGAAGCCGGTTTCTGCAGAAGCGGCGCTGGTCAGCGTAGCCTCTACGCGACCAGAGGCCAGGTCAGGCCAGATCTCTTCCTGATTAGGATAGGAGACCACATTGATTCCCGCGGCGGCCCAGACGGCTTTGGCATAGGTCTCCTGAGTTGTGCCCTGCGCCACGCCGACGTTTTTGCTTTTCAGTGAAGCCACATCAGGCTTCAACCCGCTGTTCTTTTTGGTCACCAGCGCACTCGGCGTGTTGTAAATCATGTCGGTGAAGGCCACCTGCTGGCGGCGTTTCTCTGTCATTGCCATAGCTGAAAGGATCGCATCAAACTTCCGCGCCTGAAGCGCCGGGATGATGCCATCATAACCGGTCTGCACCCAGACACACTTCACCTTCATCTGATGGCAAAGCGCATTACCCATATCAATATCGAACCCCTGCAGGGAGCCATCCGGTGCTTTAGACTCAAACGGCGGAAAAGTCGGATCCACGCCAAAACGCAGCGACTCAGCGGCAAAAGCCGTGGTGCTGGCACAGGCGAACATCACCAGCGCGGAAAGGGCGATTTTTTTCATGCAAGGCTCCCGGGATCAAAAAGTCATAAAAAAAGACAGTGGTCCTATTTCATAACATGATTTATTACGCAAAGTGGGGATTTTTTCTTCTTTGAACGTAGCTTCAGGGCAAAAAAAGAGCCTTCGTTATGAAGACCCTGAGGTTATTGACAAGGGTGCAGGCTCAGGGAGCATATGCCTTTCACAAAGACGCAAAAATCGCCATCCATGGCAGCTCAGCACGGGCCGTCCATGGCCCGTGATGCTTTGTTCAAGGCATAGGCTCCCATCGCTTCGGGGTTCGGAAGCAGTCTGAGAGCCTTCAAAATAAAAGCCCTGAGCCTGCACCTTAGCAAGGGATTAGCGTTGAGGTGCCACATCCGGATACATGGCTAACAGACGGCGGGTAACGCCGTTGGTCCAGCCAAAGCCATCCTGCAGCGGGTATTCACCGCCGCCAGCCAGCACGGGAGCGCGGCCAGCAACGTTATACTTTTCAACCATCTTATGGTGACGATGATAGGTCGCGCCAACAACCTGTAACCAGCGGGCGGCGATCTCTTTCGCCAGCAGCTCTTCGCCGTAGTTGTTGAAGCCCTGAATCGCCATCCATTGCATTGGTGCCCAGCCATTAGGCTTATCCCACTGCTCACCCGTCTCTTCAACGGTGCAAAGGATCCCGCCCGGTGCCAGCAGATGCGAACGGATAGCCGCGGCGGTCTGTGTGGCCTGTTCCAGGCTTGCCATGCCGACATACAATGGCGTAACAGAGGCCGCCGAGAAGGCGCCTTTTTCGCGGTCGCGCCAGTTATAATCACGGTACAGGCCCGCTTCGTTATCCCAGAGATAACGGTCCAGGATTTCGCGGCGGCGCACGGCTTTCTGCTGGAATTGCTCAGCAGTGGCCTGGTCGTTTCTGCCGGCTGATAACCGCGCAATAGTGGTTTCCAGCTTGTAAAGAAACGCGTTCAGGTCAACCGGCACAATGCTGGTGGTCTGGATACTTTCCAGACGGCCCGGCTCGCTGAGCCAGCGTGACGAGAAGTCCCAGCCTGAAGCCGCTCCGGCACGTAAATCACGATAGACTTCACTGGAAGGTCGGGCCGAATTTCTGGCGGTCTCCACATCCTCAATCCAGGACTCATCACGCGGCGTATCCCGGTCGTCCCAGTAACGGTTAAGTACCGAACCATCAGACAGCATCACAACATGGCGATAAGCTTCGTTGGGCGTCAGCGTTTCTTCACCATCCATCCAGAAAGCATATTCACGCTTCAGATGTTTCAGATAACGGTGCGCTTCATTGATACCGTCCTTTTCAAACAGCTCAACCATCAGGGCGAAAACCGGTGGCTGTGAACGGCTCAGGTAGTATGTGCGGTTACCATTTGGGATATGGCCATAGGTATCGATCATCCAGGCGAAGTTGTCAGCCATGCTTTTCAGCAGATCGGTACGGCCACTGGCGGCGAAGCCCAGCATGCTGAAGTAGGAATCCCAATAGTAGGCTTCACCAAAGCGCCCACCCGGCACCACGTAAGGCTGGGGCAGAGGGAGCAATGATGAGAATTCGGAATGTTTTTCCGGCTTGCGTGTTAACACCGGCCACAGCGAATCGATATGTTCGCCCATGCTTTTATTGGGGTCAGAAACATAGCGGCTGTCATGGACTTTAGGCAGATCGAAATTCTCCAGCACGAACGCTAACAGATTAAAATCTTCGCGTTCACGCTGCATAAAATAGCGGTACAGAATTCTTTCAGGTTCCAGCTTTGGCGCACAGTCCGCAAACGTTTTACTGTCGGTAAATATCCGCGACGTTTGCACTGCCTCAAATAACTCCTGATAACGGTCGGACGGCGTTAACATGTCCGGTGCAGGAAGACCGCGAATGGGCTCAGGTTGTGGCTCCACTATCGCGTCCAGACCCGCCTCATAATCATGATAACAGGTTTCATAATCGGTCTGGTTATTGTCAATGATTAGGTCATTATGGTTAAAAGTGATAAAAACCTCCTGATGCCAATTGATATCGACAATGTCATTTGCAAGAAGCCTTTATTATAGTATCCGCGTCTCACAACGCAACCTGATGAATTTATTACGGGACATGAAATTATATTTCAAAAAATAAATATTGCCCTGTGCAGGCGATATTCCCCGCCCTCATTCACACCCATTATTATTCCCCCACATAACTTGACATAATTCGTGAATTTTTTAAGACAATTCTTCTGAATGTGCCGGTTCGACTGGTGCAAAAAGCAGCCATTAAAGCTAGCAACTCTCATAGCAATAGCTCAGAATTCCGGCGTTTTGGTCCTTAATCCAAATATTCCTGCGTGCGGGTTCGCTGTGTGAAATAAACACTAAATTGCCATTCGGTAAGCCGGAAGAAAAATAATTGCTTTTACCCTTTACAGGATATTTAAACAGTCGAATACTGTACGGGCCAGAACGCCGTGTGCTCCCCGCCACGTCTGGCATCAATAAGTTTATCTGATAGCAAACCAGACCTGAAAATAACTAAGGAACTCTTGTGGCACCGGTAGTAAATAAATCCGCAGCGTTGCACTCGGAAAGCCTCTCTGACGAGGATGACAGTTTAGTTTCCCCCCTTGATAATACCGCACCCATAAATAAAACCTATATAACGCGAGGCACGCGCCGGTTTATGCATGCCACGCTGGCGTTATTTTGTGCCGGGCTCTCTACTTTTGCCGTACTTTACTGCGTTCAGCCGATCCTGCCGGTGTTCTCGCAAAGCTTCCATCTCACGCCCGCTCAGAGCAGCCTGTCGCTCTCGGTGACCACGGCAATGATGGCGCTCGGCCTGTTGGTAACAGGGCCACTGTCGGATGCGATCGGGCGTAAGTCGGTGATGTCTGTTTCAATGCTGCTGGCGGCCCTTTTCACTCTGATGTGCGCCACCATGAGCAGTTGGGAAGGCGTACTCGCTATGCGGGCGCTAACGGGGCTTGCCCTGAGCGGCGTGGCAGCCGTGGCGATGACCTGGTTAAGCGAAGAGCTGCACCCGGTGTTTCTCTCCTTTTCGATGGGGCTCTACATCAGCGGCAACTCTATAGGCGGGCTGGTGGGCAGGCTCTCTACCGGGATGCTGGCAGACCATTTTTCGTGGAACGTTTCGCTGTTTGTGGTCGGGTTGTTTGCCCTGGCAGCGGCTGCGCTGTTCTTCCGTCTGCTGCCCCCTTCTCAACATTTCCGCGCCTGTTCGCTGCGTCCGCGTAAGCTGCTGGTGAACTTTATGTTCCAGTGGCGGGATATGGGCCTGCCAATGCTGTTCCTCGTCGGGTTTATTCTGATGGGCAGTTTTGTCACCCTGTTCAACTACGTCAGCTATCGCTTTATGGCGGCCCCGTTCTCACTCAGCCAGACAGTGGTGGGCTTGCTTTCCGTGGTCTATCTGACCGGAACCTTCAGTTCACCGCGTGCCGGGATGATGACGGTAAAGTATGGGCGTGGCGTAGTGCTGATGGGATCGCTGACCATGATGCTGGTGGGGCTGCTGGCTACTCAGTTCACCAGCCTGTTTCTGGTGCTGCCCGGCCTGATGCTGTTTGCCGGAGGCTTTTTCGCCGCACACTCGGTCGCCAGCAGCTGGGTCGGCCATCGCGCACGCCGTGCCAGAGGCCAGGCTTCTTCGCTGTATCTGTTCTTCTACTACCTGGGTTCCAGCGTGGCGGGCACCCTGGGTGGCGTGTTCTGGCATAACTGGGGCTGGATGGGCGTTTCGGCTTTTGTGGCTGTGATGCTGAGCGGCGGCCTGTTCTTAGCTAACAATCTGCGTAAAATTCCGGTACTGGTGAAGAAAGTTCGCTGATCTGCGGGCGGAGGTCAGCCTCCGCCCCTGCTGCTTAACTGCTGCGCTGATGATTTACTTCCCCCTGCTCAACCATTAAGCTACGGCCCTCATTATTTTCCTGACTATCCCCCCGCCTGCACCCTTTTCCAGGCAGCCCTTAAAGGAACACATTCGTGACGTTGACACTCTGGCTGGCCTATACCGGGATCATTGCCACCCTTATCGCTATCCCTGGCCCCTCGGCGCTGATCAATATGACCCACGGCTTACGCTATGGTCGCCGCTGTGCGCTGGCTACCGTACTGGGTGGCGTGCTCTCTGCTATGACCCTGATGACCGCCTCCGCGTTAGGCCTGGGAGCGATTCTGGCCGCCTCCACGACCGCCTTTACCGTACTGAAGGTAGTGGGCGCGGCTTATCTGATCTGGCTCGGTATCAGCGCCTGGCGTGACCCTGGTCACGTAGAAAATGCCGTCGCTACAGAGCAGCCAGAAGAGCGGCCCGACAGCCTGAAACTGTTCCGCAAAGGCTATATGGTAGGGATCAGCAATCCTAAAGATCTGCTATTTTTCGCCGCACTGTTCCCTAACTTCATTGATGCCAGCCAGCCCCATGCGGCGCAGTTCGCCACGCTGGCGGTGACCTGGGCGGTGATCGATTTCAGCCTGATGTTTGCCTATGCCTGCGCCGGACGCCGGCTCTCCTCTGTGTTTGCCAACCCAAAACGTTTGCGGATGCTGAACCGTTCTACCGGCACCCTGTTCGTTTTTGCTGGCAGCGCGCTGGCCATTTCAGCCAGATGATTTCCGGAGCCGGCCATGAGCGACGTTGAGAACCTGCAGGGAATGGTCGTCTTCGCCAAAGTGGTGGAGACGCTGAGTTATACCGAAACGGCAAAGCTGCTGGGAATATCAAAATCTTCAGTCAGCAAAGAGATCTCAGCGCTGGAGGTCCGGCTTGGCACCAAACTGCTGCAGCGCACGACGCGTAAAATCCTGGTGACCGATGTCGGCATGACCTGGTATCACTACTGCGCCCGCATCCTCAGCGAAGTCAAAAGCGCCGATCTGTTTATTCGTCAGTATCACGAAGAACCCACCGGCAGCCTGCGAGTGGTCGCCCCTGTCACCTTTGGCTGCCAGTGCATCGTGCCGGTGCTGAATGCGTTCGTGGCGAACAACCTGCATGTGAGTGTTGATCTGGATCTTACCGACAGGCCGGTCAATCTGGTTGATGACAATGTCGATCTGGCGATTGTTATCCGCCGCGATGCTCCCGAACACGGGCACAGCAAACTGCTGATGGATATCAGCTGGGGCCTGTACGCCTCTCCGGATTATCTGCACCGTTTTCCGCCGATTACCCAGCCTGACGATCTGCCCCGCCATGACTTTGCCCTGTTTCGCGGCCCGGCCCACACCATCTCCCTGCCGTTCCGCAAAGAGAAACAGAAGCTGGATATCGAAGTGCGCAGCCGTTTTCGCGCCAATAACAGCACTGCACTGGTGAATACGGCCATTGCACAGACGGGGATCGCCTATCTGCCAGCCTATGTGGCGCAGGAAGCGGTTAAAGAAGGCAAACTGTGTCAGGTGTTACCCGAATGGGAAATGGATGTGTATCAGTCATGGATCCTGACCAGAGAGAGCAGCCTGATTTCACCGCGCGTCAGGGTATTTATTGAAGCGTTACAGAAGGCTTTAGGGCAGCAAAAATAGCGGGCGGAAACGATGTTCCGCCCCTGTCAGGCTTAGTAGTAGTTACCGTGACGGTAATCCCAGGTGGTGAAGGTATCTGACAGCATGGACATGATTTTGTCGACATCCAGGCCTTTACGGATCAGCACCGGACACGGCGTGATATTACGCTCGCCTTTCTGCTCTGGAACCAGTTTGCCCTGCTCGTCCACCATCGCCACCATCACACCCTGCTCGTAACGGGTTTTCTCAGACTCATTCGCCTGGATGGATTTCACGTAGTCGTTGGCTTCAATAATCAGGTCAGCGTGAGCTTCGATGCGCTCGCCGATGCCTTCAACCAGGCCACGGTTGCCTTTGCCTGATGGATTCGCGGAGCTGGCGAAGGAGAATTTACCGTGGTTTTCCCACAGCTCTTTCGCCAGATTCTCGCCAGGGATGCCGAATTTGATCACGAAGCAGCTGGTCTGACGGCGATCCATCATCAGATCTTTAGAACCGTCTTCCGGGATGCGCGCCACGGCTTCTTCTTTCCACGGCAGGATGCAGCCCAACAGCACGTCTTTGTCCCAGTGCTGCTGATACAGCGATTCGATTTCCGGGTTCAGCTGCGCCAGCTCTTTCAACTGCTCCAGAGAACCACACAGCACCACGCCTGGCTTGTTACGGTTGCGCTGCTTGGCATCAAACTTGCGCTCCAGGCCTTTGGCATCTGAAGTCATGATGATGTAACCGACTTTGGTCGGACAGACGATCATGCCGCCTTCAGCAGACAGGATGTTAACTGCTTCTGGCTGTAAGCCGCCGTTCCAGTGGATAGTCTTATTGCTCATGGTCGCACCTGTGATTCTCAGAGGGTAAATTAAGCGGTCAACGTTTTAAGGTAGCACAGCTTTAGCGGCTGGCCCTGGCTGACCTGTTGCACTCATCCTGACTTTACCCGCCTCAGATGGCAACAATTAATGCATTTACCCCTTTATTGTTTTCCACAGGAAACAGTTGTTGCAAAAACAGGATGATGGCAGAACTTTTTTTACGGATTACCCACTCACTTTTTTCTTCAGCGCGGAAGCCCTTATGCAACTCACCTTTTTCACGGCAGAGGATAAAACTGTTCTGAGTAGCTGGTTCACTTCTCAGCAGGAGGTGACCCAGTGGGCTGGCCCCGGCGTGGCGTGGCCGCTGACCGACAGCTTTCTCGACACCCTGCTGGATTCAGCCAGCCAGAACCCGGCAAGCCTGTTGACCTTTGCAGGACGTCTGGAGGGGAAGCTGGTGGCGGTGGCACAGATGGGATTCGACTGGGATAATCGTTTTGTCTGCCTGGCACGGGTAATAGTCAATCCCGCTATGCGGGGGCAAAAACTGGCAGTACAGATGCTGCAATCCCTGGTGGATGCTGCCTTCAGAGATCCAAATCTTGATCGGATTGAACTCCAGGTTTATCCCTTTAATACTGCGGCTGTCAGAACTTATGAAAAGCTGGGATTTGTGCGGGAAGGCGTGCGGAGAGCCTGCGTGGTGGTGGACGATGAGTGTTGGGACAGTGCTTTTTACGGCCTGCTGCGCAGAGAGTACACCCTGCGCAGCGCCGCCTGATTAAGCCGGAATTAACTTCTCAGCTTTCAGCTTATCGAACAGGGCAATAAAGGCATCCCGGGTACACTGATAGCCCGTAAAGCCCGCTTTGCGGCTCTTGCTGACGTCGGTGATCACTTCCATCGGACGACCCAGATCGGCATCGGTATGCCACCATGAAACCAGCCTGCCGATATCCGCCTCTTTCAGATTGAACTGCTTCGCAATGGCCTGCCACTGCTCAGGTGCGGCATCCATACGGCCTTCCAGCGGCTGCATTTCGCCAGGGAAAGGCGCGGCTTCAATACCGAAGTAATCAGCGATCTCGCCCCACATCCACTGCCAGCGGAAGACATCGCCGTTCACCACGTTGTAATCCTGATCCTGCGCTGAAGGCGTGGTCGCCGCCCATTCCAGCTGCTGGGCCAGAATATGGGCATCGGTCATATCGGTAACGCCTTCCCACTGAGCTTTAGAGCCAGGGAAGACAAACGGCTGGCCGGTCTGCTTGCACAGGCTGGCATAGACCGCCAGGGTCTGGCCCATGTTCATCGCATTACCCAGCGCAAAGCCGATGATGGTATGCGGACGGTGAACGCTCCAGGTAAAGCCATACTTCTCAGCACCGGCGAAGACTTCATCTTCCTGCGCGTAGTAGAAGTTATCCACGTCCTGGCGGCCCTGCTCTTCACGGAACGGGGTCACAGGCACCGCGCCTTTGCCATAGGCATCGAACGGGCCAAGATAGTGCTTAAGGCCGGTGACCAGCGCAACGTGGCCGCCTTTAAGGCCATCACCCAGCGCTTCGATCACATTGCGCACCATCCCG
The DNA here is from genome assembly GCF_036865545.1 of Erwinia sp. E_sp_B01_1. Classification (NCBI taxonomy): domain Bacteria; kingdom Pseudomonadati; phylum Pseudomonadota; class Gammaproteobacteria; order Enterobacterales; family Erwiniaceae; genus Erwinia; species Erwinia sp. E_sp_B01_1. The sequence continues at coordinate 4,350,943 of NZ_CP142208.1, forward strand.
CCATTAACGCGGATATTCTCTTTCTCATTGGCCTGACGCGCCCAGACGCTGAAAAAGACTTTGTCCACTTTGAGGCCATCCAGGGCTTTCACCACGGAATCACGATCGGTGAGATCGGCCGTTAACGACGTGCAGCCTGCTGGCACCGCCGTGCGTCCGCGTGAAAGACCGTAAACTTCCCAGCCTTCACCGGTGAGTTTTTCCGCCAGAGCGGTTCCGATTACGCCGCTGACGCCGACGATAAGTGCACGTTGTTGCATAGGTTGTCTCCTGAATTAAGGGCAGGTAATAAGCTTAATAGAGAATCTGTTTCTTATCTGCGGTATAAATTCACATCATTCCGGAAATGAATTCACTAATTATGATGACTCAGGATCGTCTCAAGGGCATTACGCCCTTTGTAGCCAGTGTGGAACAGGGCAGCTTCACCGCAGCAGCAGAGAGCCTGCATCTCACCAGTTCAGCGGTGAGTAAAAGTGTTGCCAGGCTGGAAGCGCGTTTAGGGTCGCAGCTGTTTGAGCGCACCACGCGACGGCTGACGCTCACCGATGCGGGTCAGGCATTTTACGAAACCTGCACGCGGGTGCTGAATGAACTGCTGGAAGCCGAATCGGTGCTGGCGGCGCAGCGTACCATCCCGGTGGGACGCTTGCGGATTGCGGTTTCGCAGACCTATGGCCGGATGCAGGTAGCGCCGCTGCTGAACCAGTTCTGCCTGCAAAACCCGGAGATGCAGATTAGCCTCTCTTTTTCCGATCGTTTTGTGGATCTGTTTGAGGAAGGGATCGATATAGCGATCAGGATTGGCGGGCTGGCTGATTATCCCCCTTCACTGGGCTACCGTATTCTGGGCAGTGAGCGCCTGATCTTCTGCGCTTCTCCCGCTTATCTTGCTCAGCATGGCACGCCCTCTTCGTTGCAGGAACTCTCAACGCACCGTGCGATTGTTTATGACCGGGTAGATGGCAGCACCAGTCCCTGGCATGTGAAATCCGCCGACGGGCGCATTGCCACTAAAACGGTGCCGTACCGCATGGCGCTGGGTGATGGCGAATCGCAGGTAGCGGCGGTAGTAGCCGGTCTGGGCGTGGCGCAAATGGCCACCTGGCTGATGGAAAAGCAGTTAGAGAGGGGTGAACTGGTGCAGCTTCTGCCAGACCTCACCGTAAAAGGATTGCCGCTGACCGTGGTCTGGCCGCGCAAAAAACAGCTGACGCCAAAAGTGGCAGCGCTGTTAGCGGTACTGGAAGAGCTGAAAATTTAGCCTGGGGTGTTTGCTCATCATCTGTTCGCTGTCACCGACCCTTCCGCATGTATGATTTTTTCCGGCCGCACCATCATGCCGCCGTCACAACTTTGGCATTTGGCCGGCATATCGTCCTGTGCCATTCTGAATGTCAGAAGGGTGCTCACGGATTAAATCTCAACAGAGCATTGACGGGCAACTTGCCCGTCAATGGGGTTGCTTTACCTTATCGAATTACAGGCTAAGCTGGCAGCAACCTCTGTCCCTCCTTGTTTAAAGCGCAATTCGCAGAGCGAATCGCGGGTGGTCCAGATCACCGTAATAAGCGTAATACAGACCACAATTAAACAGAGGGCGAACATTTTTTGTGCCACCTTTGGCCTCCTTTCTCCATTGCTTTTAAGCAGGTAAAAGGCTACCTTCACATTGTTGAGATGGAAGAGCAGCCTCACTTTGATTAACATCAAGTGGGGCTTTTCTCTTTCTGTCCCAAATACCCAGGACAAAAAGATCCTGAGCACCCGTCGCGCAGTATAGTGCACATTTTTTCCTCTCTAAGCTTTGCTTTACTAAACCCAGAGCCGGATCTGAAATTGACGATTTTTTGCATGCTGGCTACTCGCCAGGGTAGCGAGGCTGAGAAAGGAAAGCAGAAAAAGGATGTGGCGATCGGGCGGGGGAAAACAGGGTACGGTTGACCGCACCCTGTTTGGGTTACTTCTCTTCTGTCAGCTTCTCGACGTCTACATTCCCCTGCTGATTCGGCAGGGTTTTGCGGATCTTCGCTACGTCGCTGGCGCTGACCTGCGCCTTAGCCGTGTTGCCCCAGCTGGTGCGAACGAAATTCACCACATCCGCAACCTGCTGATCCTTCAGACGCCAGCCAAACGCTGGCATGGTGATGCTGGAAGGCGCACCCTTCACGCCTGGCAGCGTTGCACCGCTCAGCACGATATGGATTAACGACGTTGGGTCTTCCGCCTGCACTACCGGATTACCACGCAGCTCAGGGAAGAAGCGCTTATACCCGCTGCCATCTGTTTTGTGGCACGCCGCACAGCTGTCGACATACACAGATGCGCCCGGCTTGCTGTCATCGCCTTTCCACAAGGCTTTCGCTACCGCGTCGTCCTGCTTAAAGCCGGTCTGGTTTGGATCTTTCGCCCCCAGCGACTTCAGATAACGGGCAATCGCCGTGGCATCTTCCGCGCTCAGGTGTTGCAGGCTGTGCTCAACCACATCGGTCATACCGCCAAATACAGCAGTCTGATCGTTACGGCCGGTGCGCAGGAACTGCACCAGATCGTCTTCGCTCCAGCGGCCTAATCCATCACGGTTATCACCACGCAGATTGCTGGCGGTCCAGCCATCAATTGCCGCGCTGCTGCCGGAGAGATAATCACTGCCTTCGCTGTCGTTCAGGGCTTTTTCCTGCATCGTCAGGCTGCGCGGCGTATGGCATGCGCCGCAGTGACCCAGGCCTTCCACCAGATACTGACCACGAGCCAGCACCGGGTCCTGCCCTCTGATCGGCTGGAAAGCCTTCACGTCCGGTGCGAAAATGCCACGCCAGATCGCCAGCGGCCAGCGCATTGACAGCGGCCACATAATGTCGCTGTCCTGATTGGCCTGCTCAACCGGCTGAACGCCATGCATAAAGTAGGCGTACATTGCCTTCATATCGTCATCGCTGACTACCGCGTAAGAAGGGTAAGGCATCGCCGGATAGAGCGTGTCGCCATTCTTCGCCACACCATGACGGACCGCTTTCTGGAAGTCGTCGTAGCTGTAGTCACCAATCCCGGTTTTCTTGTCCGGGGTGATATTGGTTGAGTAGATATTACCAATCGGCGTCGCCATCGACAGGCCACCAGCGAAGGGTTGCCCGCCCGCTTTGGTGTGACAGGCCACGCAGTCACCGGCACGGGCCAGATATTCTCCGCGTTTGATCTGTTCTGCACCGTTGTCGTCCGCCAGTGCGGCAAAGCTTGCCATGCCCAGTAACAGGGCCGGGATCATCATTTTCATCATGGTTATCCTTACGCCTGTACCAACGGACCTGGGTTTTTCAGGTACTGTTCACGAATGGCTTTGGCTGACCAGTAAGTCAGTGCCGCCACCATGCCGGTCGGGTTATAACCCAGGCCTTGTGGGAAGGCAGAAGCGCCCGGAACAAACACGTTTGGTACATCCCAGCTTTGCAGATAGCGGTTAACCGCGCTGGTCTTCGGATCTTCGCCCATGATCGCGCCGCCGTTCATGTGGGTAGTCTGATAAACGGTAGTGTCAAAATGCGCGCCAGCCTGTTTCGGTGAACCGCTGATCAGCTTCGGATTCATCGCTTCGGCAATTTTATGCATACGGCCGTGCATGAACTGCGACATCTTGATGTCGTTTTCCTGCCAGTCAAAGGTCATACGCAGCAGCGGCTGACCAAACGCATCCTTGTAATTAGGATCGAGGTCCAGATAGTTGTTGCGGTAAGACTGATGCGCGCCGTGGGCATCCATCGACACATGGTGCGTATAGTGATCGGCCACCGCGGCTTTCCACTTGCTGCCCCAGTTTGGCGTGCCCGGAGGCGTTGGCAGACCGGAGATCGGCTTCACGCCCGCCTGGTTGACCCACATCGGCGATCCGCCCACAAAGCCATATTTGCCGTGGTCAAAGTTATCCGCATTGAAATCATCCACGCCCACGCCCGCGCCACCCGCACCAATAAAGTTATTGGTGAAGACGTCTTTATCAAAGAACGCTTTGATGGTGGAGATGTTCTGGTAGGCAAAGTTACGGCCTACGGTGCCTTCGTTGGTCACCGGATCGTAAGGCTTGCCGATACCGGAAAGCAGCATCAAATGCACGTTGTGGAACTGGAAAGCAGAGAGGATCACCAGATCCGCAGGCTGCTCAATCTGGCGGCCCAGCGCATCCACGTAAGTGACGCCCGTAGCGTGTTTTTTGTCAGCGGTGAGGTTCACACGCAGCACATTGGCATTTTCGCGCAGTTCGAACTTCGCTTCCTGACGCAGTGCAGGCAGCACGTTAACGTTTGGCGACGCTTTGGAATACATATAGCAGGCGTAGCCGCTACAGAAACCGCAGAAGTTACACGGCCCCATCTGCGCACCATAGGTGTTGGTGTACGGGCCAGAAGTGTTAGCCGAAGGCAGATCGTAGGGGTGATACCCGATGGATTCAGCCGCCTGAGCAAACATCTGCGCGGAGAAGGTACGCTTCTGCGCAGGCAGCGGGAATTTATCAGAGCGATCTGGCGCAAACGGGTTGCCCTTGCCCTGACCAATGACTTTACCTTTCACACTCCATTCAGAACCGGAGGTGCCAAAGACTTTTTCAGCCTTATCGAAGAAGGGCTCCAGCTCGTCATAGGTAACGCCGTAATCCTGAATAGTCATGCCTTCAGGAATAAAATTTTTGCCGTAGCGTTCTTCATAATGGCTGCGCATACGCAGTTCCATCGGATCCACACGGAAGTGAACGCCAGACCAGTGCAGGCCAGCGCCGCCGGTGCCGGTACCCGGCAGGAATGCCGCCAGTTGACGGTAAGGCTGTGCGGTCTGCGCCGAATTATGGCGGATAGTGACGGTACTTTTAGAGAGATCCTGGAACAGCTTTTTACGGATGTTGTAGGTCAGCTCGTCGATCACCTGCGGATAAGCCCCGTCAGGATAGGTGTCGCGATGCGGGCCGCGTTCCAGCGCCACTACGCTCAGGCCAGCTTCGGACAGCTCTTTGGCCATGATCGATCCCGCCCAGCCGAAACCGACGATCACCGCATCCACTTTTTTCATTTCGTTTGCCATGGTTATGCTCTTTCCCCACGAATAGACACCGGTGGGAACGGATAACGCTCGCCACGTTCAACCCAGTCCATAAAGTCCGCTCGGGCGCCAGGGAAGTTAATCAGCGTCCAGCCGACCATGCCCTGATTGCCACCGTGGATCGGATCGCTGAAGAACCCTTCACGGGTGTTCTGCAACAGGAAAGAGAAGAAGACTTTTGCCGGCACCTGTTTGAACTCCACGCTGCCCGCTTCAAAAGCCTGCAGCAAAGCATCCTGCTGCTCGCCGCTGAGCTGCGCGAAGACTTTGCCATGCCGGGATTTCGCCGCAGCATCGGCATCTTCCAGCCCCAGACGGTAGATCTGACGCGGCACCAGCGGATACTGATAGCCCAGCTCTTTATCCGCATCAGGATGGAAAGGCCCCTGCATATACCAGTTGGAGCCAATGGCGTACGGGGTATTCATCTGGCGATCGATATATTCCGGTACGCCCGCTTCCAGAGCACCAGGACCGCGCTCATCAGCGGGGATCAGGCGGGCCACGGCGGCCTGCACAAAGGCGTATTCTTCCGGAGTAAACCAGGTCGGCTGGTAATCGCGGGCTTTTTGCGGACCGGCAGGTGCCGTCTCTTTGGCGGCTGCGGGGGCTACTGCCGTCAGGGCACCCAGCCCGGTGCTGCCAATCGCCACGGCCGGGGCCAGGGTGATGGTTCTCAGCAGAAAGTCCCGGCGGGAGCTTCCTGTATTTTCTTTCGACATGACATTGCCTTATCAAACTTGCGCCTGGTGCTACGGCGAGGGATTTCACGGTTGCTTGCAGTATTTTTTATAAGCAGGGCAGAAACAGGGTTACCGGCTCAAATGTTACCGGTAACAATAACCTGCATTTTAACAGGTCTTTTTGCAAAAAATTAGCACCGGGAAACAAAATGGCACAAATTCATTAACAACCAAGCGAAAAACCAGGTGCAGGGAGGTGTTCCCCTGGTCCGCGCTCCCCGGCCAGGTAGCAGAACAAGAAATCAGGGAAACGCAGCGGGTAATAACAGAAATTGGGCGGAAGCCATGTTTTGTGCTTAATTTTCGTTTATTTACGACCAATTCAAAATATAACTCCTGCCGGTAAGCCTTAGCATGGAAGGTTACTGCACTGTAATAATGAGGTTAAAAAAATAAAATGAGTGAAGTCTTTCCGACAGGGACGCTGCCCGCACAAGGTCAATCCACCCCGCCTACCCTTTCCGACCGTATTGATGCCCTGCCCGCCTCTGCAGGGCTCTGGCGTTTTATCGCTCTGCTCTCGCTCGGGGGCTTTTTTGAACTCTATGACCTCTTTCAGACCGGCTATATCAGCGCAGGCCTGGTAGCAGAAAATATTTTCCATTTGGGCAGCCAGGGCGTCTTTGGCATCTCCGACCAGGCTGCTTTTGCTTCATCCACCTTCCTGGGGCTGTTTATCGGCGCAAGCCTGCTCGCGCCTTATGCCGATCGCTTTGGTCGCAAGCTGACATTTATGTGTGCGCTGGCCTGGTACGGCTGCTTTTCGCTGCTCATGGCTTTTCAAAACCAGGCTGAAGGGATTATCTTCTTCCGGTTCCTGGTTGGTGTGGGGCTGGGGATTGAACTGGTAACCATTGATACTTATCTGACAGAATCCGTTCCCAGCTATCTGCGTAGCAAGGCATTCGCCTTCGCCTTTTTTGTGCAGTTCCTCTCCGTGCCTGCCGTGGCGCTGATGTCCTGGTGGCTGGTACCGCAAACTATTCTGGGACTGACCGGCTGGCGCTGGGTGGTGATTGCTGGCGCGCTCTGTTCGCTGGTGATCTGGTTTATCCGTAAAAATCTGCCTGAATCCCCGCGCTGGCTGGCCCAGCAGGGCCGCCATCTGGAAGCCCATCAGGGCGTGACGGCAATGGAAATCCGTTGCGGAACACCTTCGACAGAACCGGCACCCGACCAGATGGTCAGCGGCGAGATTATCCAGCGCAAAGGCCATTTCCGTGACATCTGGCGTCCCGAATACCGATCGCGCACCCTGATGCTGGTGGTAATGAACATTTTTCAGGCCATTGGCTTCTTTGGCTTCGGTAACTGGCTCCCGGCCCTGCTCTCCGGCCAGGGTACCAGCATCACCCACAGCCTGCTGTATGCGTTCTTTATCACCCTCGCCTATCCCCTTGGCTCGCTGATCTGCAGTCGTTATGCGGATAAGATCGAGAACAAATGGCAGATAGTTCTCTCCTCGCTGATGACAGTAGTATTCGGCACGCTCTTCGCCCTGCAGAGTAATCCTGTGCTGCTGATTATCTGCGGCTTCTGTATCACCTACTCCAACGCCTGGCTGACCTACAGCTATCATGCCTACCAGACTGAAGTCTTCCCGACGTTTATCCGTGCCCGCGCCGTGGGTTTCTGTTACTCGTTCAGCCGTCTCTCTACCGTATTCAGCAGCATTATCATTGGCATGATCCTGCAGGTGGCGGGCGCGCAGGGCGTGATTGCGTTTATCGTGGTGAGTATGCTGATAGTGATGCTGGTGATAGGCATTTTTGGGCCCAGAACCCGTGGAGTGGATCCCGAGCAGGTTTGATGCAGAGTGCCGGTATTGCCTTTCCCTGTGGCAATACCGGTTTCCAGAGGCTGTTTCTCTGCGGGGAACGTCTGACTGAGTTAAGGCTGCGTCAGGATGTTACCGGTTGGGAAGCTCTCCGGGCCGACGGTGGAGATCTCACTGCTGCTTTCCGTTTTTTCCGCAAAGCGTTCCGGCGGGTGGAACATTTTAAGCCGCGTTTCCGACGGTTGCGGCCGCCCAAAGAAGTAGCCCTGAAACAGCGTGCAGCCTTCACTTTTCAGCTGCTCAAACTGCTCATTACTCTCCACGCCTTCGGCGGTTATCTGAATATCCAGACTGCGGCTCATGCCGGTGATAGCGCGGATTATGGCCAGCGCTTCCCGGCTATCCTTCATATCATTGATAAAGGACTTATCAATTTTGATTTTGTCGAACGGGAAAGAGCGCAGGTAGCTCAGTGAGGAGTAGCCTGTGCCAAAATCATCCAGCGCGATCCGTACCCCCAGCGCTTTCAGTTTCTGCAGCGTGCGGATGTTCACCAGAGTGTTATCCAGCAGCACGGACTCTGTAATCTCAACTTCAAGACGGTGCGGAGCCAGACCGGACTCTTTCAACGCCGCTTCCACTACCGACACCAGCGAACTGTTTTTGAACTGCAACGGCGAGAGGTTTACCGCCACGCTCTGATTGGCAGGCCAGGCCGCTGCTTCCCGGCAGGCTTCATAGAGCGCATAGGCACCCAGGCTGTGGATCAGGCCCGTCTCTTCGGCAATGGGAATAAATTCCAGCGGCATGATCAGCCCTTTCACCGGGTGATGCCAGCGCATCAGCGCCTCATAGCCGATAATGTCGCGCCCAAAATTATCGGTAATCGGCTGGTAATAAAGCTTGAGGTGTTTAAGGGTTATCGCTTCACGCAGATCGTTTTCAATCAGCCTGCGCAGACTGGCTGCTTCACCCATTTCAGCGGAGAAGTGTTCAAACCGGTTGCGCCCGTTGCGTTTCGCTTCGTACAGCGCCATATCCGCACAGCGCAGCAAATGTTCCGGTGTGGCCAGGTCTCTGCCCCCGATGGCGATGCCTATGCTCAGGCCCACGGAAAGATTGTGTCCATCAATATTAAAAGACTGGCTGGTGACTTCAATCAGCCGCCGGGCTATCGCTTCAGCTTCTTCCTGCTGCGCGAGGGAAGGCAGGACAATAGTGAATTCATCGCCACCGTTACGCGCCAGCGTGTCTTTATCCCGCAGAACGCTGCGTAAGCGGCTTGCCACAGCGCGGAGCAGATCGTCACCGACCTGATGCCCCAGCGCATCGTTGACGTTTTTGAAATTGTCGAGATCCAGTCCCAGCATGGCCGTGAGCTTGCCGGCTTCACGATCCTGCCGTAGCGCCTCATTCAGACGCTGGCTGAAGAGCACCCGGTTAGGCAGGCTGGTAAGGTTATCGTGATGCGCCATATGATGGATACGGGCATCGGCCGCGCGCTGATCTGTTACGTCATCAGCAATCAACAGGACATAATTGGTGCGGGCATCGTTGCCACGAATAATGGAGGCTGATGCGGAAATAATTCGCTCGCCGCCACGGGTATTCAGCAGCTGCTCGTTTTTATGCAGCCCTTCATTGCGCTGAGCCGCGGTGGAAAGCTGGCTGAAATACTCCCCCATTTCAGGCGTCAGGCAGTCCGCCAGTTTTTTGCCGTTGCTCTGGTTTTGCTTCAGGCCAAAAAGCTGGTCGGCTCTGTTATTCATCAACAGAATTTCGCGCGTCACCACATCTTCGACGATGACCGAAGAGGGGATGTTGGCAATAATCGTATCCAGAAACTTCGACAGCGAAGCCATTTTGGTACTGTTCTGTTCCGCCAGATCTTTGGCCCGCAGGATCTGCTGCTCATATTCCCGGACTTCGGTACAGTCACGCGTGATCTTGGCGTAACCCAGCAACTGCCTTTTATCGTTGTAGATCGCATCGATCACTACATGCGCCCAGAACGCGCTGCCATCTTTACGGTAGCGCCACCCCTGGTCGTCAAGGCGTCCGGTAGTTTTAGCCAGATTCAGGTTAATATCCGGCAGTCCCGCCAGGCGGTCCTGTGCGCTGTAAAAACAGGAAAAGTGCTGGCCGACGATCTCATCAGCCGTGTAACCTTTGGCCCGACGCGCACCGGCATTCCAGTTCACCACCAACCCCTGCGGATTCAGCATATAAATGGCGTAATCAGTCACGCCCTCCACCAGCAGGCGGAAAACCTGCTCTCTTTCACGCTGCTCGTCTAACAGACGCTGTTGCTCGGTGCAGTCGCGGGTGATTTTGGCGTAGCCAATCAGTTTGCCATCATCATCATGAACGGTATCAATAACGACATGGGCCAGGAATGAGGTACCGTCTTTGCGGTAACGCCAGCCCTGCTCTTCAAAGCGGCCGGTACGATAGGCGGTTTTCAGATTGGCTTCCGGCAGTTTTGCCAGCCGATCCTCAGTGCTGTAGAACACCGAAAAATGTTTGCCGACGATTTCGTCAGCGGTATATCCTTTCGAACGTCTGGCCCCGGCATTCCAGTTCACCACATGGCCTTCAGTGTCCAGCATATAGATGGCGTAGTCCGTCACACCTTCAACCAGCAGACGGAATTTTTGCTCCTGTGCACGCTGTTCTGCCTGGATGGCTTTTTGCCCGGTGCAGTCACGGGTAATTTTGGCAAACCCGATCAGCGAGCCATCGTCTGCCCGCACGGCATCAATCACCACGTGTGCCCAGAATGCGCTGCCATCTTTACGGTAACGCCAGCCTTCCACTTCATAGCGACCGGTTTGGGCTGCGGTAGCCAGTCCATGCTGCGGCACGCCCTTCGCGCGATCTTCCTCGCTGTAAAATAGGGCAAAATTTTTGCCCACAATTTCCTCGGGCAGATAGCCTTTAGCCCGTTGAGCCCCGGCATTCCAGTTGGCTATGGTGCCATCCGGTTTAAGCATGTAAATCGCGTAATCGACTACGCTCTGCACCAGCAGGCGGTACATTACATCGTTATTTTCTGTCATGGTCTTTTCGCCTGGTTGCCGGAGACTGTGACCGATCGCTGCCAGTCAATATCCGGCTGTCACATGCGTCAGAGGGCGACGCAAAATGGCTTAACACTGCCACGATTTCAGCAGGTTGCCTGTTTTTATTAAGAAAAGTCCTACTAGCTATAAACTGAAAAGCCTTGCTGTATCAAGACATTTCCCCCTTTCTGGCGGAGGTTATGTTTAGTTTATCGGCATTGTTTAAAAAACATTCAGCACTTTTAATTTTGACATCAATAGAAACAACCAAAAAAAGATTGTTCACAGTAAAAAGCGTTATAAAAAGAGCACAATAACTGGAGTCATTATGTTCAAATCGTTTTTTCCCCGACCGGGGCTATTTTTCACAAGTGTCGTGCTCTGGAGCGCTCTCGCCATTCTGGTCTGGTTTGCCGGGGCCAGTCACTGGTTCACTCATCTGTCCGCTTTTGCTGGCAACCCTGACGAGCCGCTGCCCAACAATGCCTGGCGCTTTGTTGCCCCTTCGGCCCTGGCCTTCTACTTCTATTATCTGGTCGTGGTGGCGATCTTTGCGGCCTTCTGGGCGATTGTCAGCCCGCATCCCTGGCAGCGCTGGTCCGTACTGGGCTCGGCGCTGATCATCTTTGTGACCTGGTTTTCCGTGCAGGTTGGCGTGGCGGTAAATGCCTGGTATGAGCCCTTCTACGATCTGATTCAGCGGGCCATGACGCATCCCAATACTGTTAAGATTGAGACCTTTTATGCTCAGACCCAGGGGTTTTTAAGCATTGCGATGATTGCGGTGGTGATCAATGTGCTGAATATGTTTTTTGTCAGCCATTATGTCTTCCGCTGGCGCACGGCCATGAACAACTATTACATGGAGCACTGGTCAGAACTGCGGGGGATTGAAGGTGCAGCGCAGCGTGTGCAGGAAGACACCATGCGATTTTCCACAACGCTGGAAGATATGGGCACCAGCTTTATCAACGCCATTATGACGCTGATTGCATTTTTACCGGTGCTGGTTGCGCTGTCGGTGCACGTTAAAACCGTGCCAATTCTGGGTAGCATTCCCTATGCGCTGGTGATTGCGGCGGTGCTCTGGTCGCTGTTTGGTACCGGATTGCTGGCGGTGATTGGGATTAAACTACCGGGGCTGGAGTTCCGTAATCAGCGGGTGGAAGCCGCTTACCGTAAAGAGCTGGTTTACGGAGAAGACGATCCTCATCGTGCGCGCCCACCCACGGTTCGCGAGCTGTTTCACAACGTGCGTAAAAACTATTTCCGCCTGTACTTCCACTACCTGTACTTCAATATCGCCCGTATTCTCTACCTGCAACTGGATGCGGTATTCAGCATCTTTGTGCTGTTCCCGTCCATCGTTACCGGCGCCATTACCCTGGGCCTGATGACCCAAATCACTAACGTGTTCGATCAGGTACGCAGCTCCTTCCAGTATCTGATCAATTCCTGGACCACGCTGGTAGAGCTGTTATCGATCTACAAACGTCTCCGCAGCTTTGAAAGAACGCTCGACAACCTGCCCGATCGGGAGGATGTCACCGTCGGATAGGCTACTTCCGGGGAGCAGGGAAGCTCCCTCCGCCATAAAGTTACCGGCAGAGGGAGTGAAAGCTGTCAGCAGAGGAAGGGATTGTTAAAACAAATACTGTCCGTCAGCCCTTAGCCAACCGGGCGAATACCTGTTCTACGGCGTAAGCACCGGGATCTTTGACGCCGTTCAGGCTCTCCTGATTCAGGTATGAGGAACGCCCGGCTTTGGCAGAAGTCATTGTGGCCGTCTCATCCGCCCCCTGTTTAGCCGCAGCAGCGACAGCAGTCAGATCCTTACCTGCCACCAGTGCCGCAAAAGCCGGGTGCAGCGCATCGATCATGGTGCGATCTCCCGGTTGCGCGCCGCCGTAATGCTGCATTCTGTCCAGGCCCCAGCTCAGCGCTTCAGCTAAGGGTTTACCCTCCTCCAGCTTCTGTCCGGCTGCGGTGAACATAATTGACATCAGCACGCCGCTTGAGCCGCCCATGACCACGGCCAGTTGTTCGCCTACCAGCGTTAACAGCGCACTCAGCTCGTTTAAAGGCAGCTTTTTCTCCTGTAACTCTTTAAGCACCTTCCCGGCCCCGGCGGCAAACGTCGAGCCGGTATCGCCGTCGCCTACTTTGGCATCCAGCTGGTTAAGCTCACTCTCCAGTTCCACCAGCGTCTGACAGACCTGCTCCACTACTGCCGCAACGGCGGCATTCTCTGAAGGTCGCACCTGCTGTGCCTGCTGCACCTTTTCCCCTTTCACGCGCTGCAACGCCTGCACAGTCACGGCGGGCTGCCAGCCGCTGGTTTCCACCGGTGCCAGCAGGGCTTCCTCCAGGGCGGGAGTCAGCACCAGCGTGGAAAGTGAAAAGCCTTTCATATCCAGCGCGCTGACCAGCGTCGCCGGGCCGATCAGCAGCCTGACGGTTTTCCCCAGTGAGGTTTTTAACGTTTCTCGCGTCAGCACCGCCATCTCCAGCGCGGAGAATCCGCCCAGGTTATTCACCAGCAGCGCAACCTTTTTCTCGTCCGGATTATGCGCCGCCAGCTTTTCAGTCAGCACCCTGACGATCTCAAGGCTGTTTTGCGTTTTCAGGGTGGAGGCACCCGGCTCGCCGTGGATGCCCATCCCGAGTTCGCTATGACCTTGTTTCACCCGATCGTCCTGCTGCTCGCCGGGGACATGGCAGGAGGAGAAAGCCAGTCCGATACTTGCGGTAGCCTCAATCGCTTCGCTGGCAAGCGCGGCCACCTCTTTCAGGGATTTGCCCTGCCCGGCCGCAAACCCTGCCACTTTGTGTACCAGGGCCGTCCCGGCAATCCCTCGCGGCTGAGGATTATCAGGCAAAGCGATATCATCGGTGACCATCACCAGTTCCACGTCAAAACCGAGCTTTTTAGCTTTCTCTGCAGCCAGACCAAAATTGAGCCGATCGCCGGTATAGTTTTTTACAATCAGCAGGCAACCCTTCTCGCCGGTCACGTTCACAATGGCATTCAGCACCGCTTCCACGCTGGGAGAAGCAAAAATATCGCCGCAAACTGCTGCGGTCAGCATCCCCTTGCCGACAAACCCAACATGGGCAGGCTCATGTCCCGAACCGCCGCCGGAAATCAGGGCAACCTGTGATTTATCCCAGTCATTGCGGACCACCACTCTGATGTCAGGCCCGACATCCAGCTGGCTCAGGTTGTGAAAACGGCTGCTGACCAGGGCGCCTTCTATTGCCTCATTAACCAGGTCGCTCTTCTGATTCATAAAAAACTGACTCATGACGCATCTCTCTCTGATGATGAAGGGTGAAAAGGAAGCTAAGCCCCTAACTGTAGCTGAAGTAAACAGGCTCAACCGGCAAATTGAGGGGAGAATGAATCGGGGAATAAAAGATAATTCAGGCGGGTACTGAAGTTTTTCTGAAATAAGCATTAGTGAAACAGCTAACTAATCAGCGTTCATATTCCGGGCCGAACAGAATAATCTACTGCTTTATTTATAACTGGCCTTAAATTCCTTAAATAACAGCGCCAGGGAATTTTAGATAAATTTATCTGACTGATTTATAAGTTATTTATTTTACAACACTTTGTTAGCATTAGTGCTCTTAATCGGGAGCAATGGCGCTAAATTGCTGTTTAAGTCACAATTTATCCCGATTATTGATGCATTATTCTACGAAATAGCTTAAAAAGATGTCGGTCTCAGAGAAAGGCTTGAAGCAAACATTTTTTTCGTTTAAAAAGAACTACGCGGAAAGGGACTCAAAACCATTAAAATACCGCCTACAGCAAAACATCAGAACCACCACGCCAACACCAGGGCGTTACAGAGAGCAGGCTGAAAAGCCTGCTTTTTTTTCGTTTGTTGCTTATAAGCCCAGCGCTTCGCGGGCTGAGTCCGGATGCGCTGGCACAGGGCGAACAGCTTTTAGCGGAAAACGCTGATGGCTTCAACCAGGCGTGTGGCCTGATGGGTCATGCGGCCGGAAGCCTGAGCACCCTCTTCCACACGAGCGGCATTCTGATGGGTGATGTTATCCAGATCTTCCACCGCCAGACTGACCTCACGCAACGCCGTAGCCTGTTCCGAGGTGGCCGCACTGATTTGTGCAACCAGCGAAGTGACGTTCTGCACCTGCAACACGATGTTCTCCATAGTTTTACCGGCGTCGTTAACATGATCGCTGCCCAGCTTCACTTTTGTCGCGCTGTTCTCCACCAGGTTTTTGATCTCGCTGGCTGCTTTGGCACTTCGCTGGGCCAGGCTACGAACTTCCCCTGCTACCACCGCAAACCCCTTGCCCTGTTCACCTGCACGGGCCGCTTCCACTGCGGCATTCAGCGCCAGGATATTAGTCTGGAAGGCAATGCCGTCAATCACGCTGGTAATGCTGGCAATTTTCTTCGAACTGTCGGCAATTTCGCCCATCATGGTGACCATTTCATTCATTGCCTTGCCGCCTTTGGTCGCCACGTCGCTGGTGCTTCTGGACAGCGTGTTCACCTGCTGAGCCGTCTCGGTGTTGCTCTGCACCGTGGCGGTCATCTCATTCATAGTCGCGGCTGTCTGCTGCACGTTGGCGGCGGCCTGTTCTGTCCGGCGGCTCAGCTCGTTGTTGCCGTGAGCGATGGCATCACTGGCACCCAGCACGGTAATCGCCTGGCCGCTGACATCATCCACCAGCCAGCGGAACATCAGCCCCAGCTGACCAATTGCCCGCAGGGTTGTTCCCACTTCATCAACGCGATCTATTTGCTCAACTTTATGACTGGCCCCTGTGGCTATGCGCAGTGCCTGCTGGCACATCCGTTCAATCGGGCGGGAAATTTGCTGCTCAAGCCAGGCAGAAGCCAGCATCAGCAACAGGGCCATGATGCCGGCAAATAGAGCCAGCGACTGAGCCGGTAAACCCACGGCCCAGACGCCCACAACCGAGAGCGGCAGCACAGCGATCAGCGCACTGCGGATCCGCCAGCGCAGTGGCAAGGTTTTAAACAGGGAAGCCCAGCGCATCATGCCGGTTCTTACCAGCAGTCCTTTATGAAAGCGCCAGCCTTTGCGTTTACCTTCACGGAATTCACGGTACAGCCGCTCGGTTTCCTGCACTTCCTGCGCGCCGGGTTTCGTCCGCACGGACATATAGCCCTGCACCTGCCCTTCCCGCACCACGGGAATGGCATTGGTCCGCACCCAATAATGGTCGCCATTTTTACGGCGGTTTTTTACCAGCGCTGTCCAGGGTTCTCCCTTTTTCAGGGTGGCCCACATATCGGCAAACGCTTCCGGCGGCATATCCGGATGGCGCACGATGTTGTGCGGTTGCCCGTTGATCTCATCCTGGGTAAATCCACTGACGTCGATAAAGGCATCGTTGGCATAGGTGATATGGCTGTTGGTATCGGTGGTTGACATCAGGGTAGCCCGATCGTCAAACACGTACTCTTGCTGGGTAATGGGGGAGTTAATGCGCATGGGTGAATATCCTTGAAGACGCCGCCAGGATTGGGTTTAGGAGAATGTGTTATGTTTTTTTATATTTTCGGCGCCAGCACCGGTAACTTTAGTGTCATAAGGGATATTTCGTGATCCTGAACACAATGCTGCCAAAGCCCACCGGTTGCGGATTGTTCACAAAATAAGCCAATTACCGCAGGATTTGCACATCGGTAATCCAGGCAATAATTATCAAGGGAAATTTCAGTGTATTACGGAGATGTCTTAAGTAGAGGCGGGATATAAAGATGAGGGTATTTCACACTGGCGGGTAAGTCATTTATTGCTGTCAGTTCGGGAAGAGCCAGGAAGAGGTGCGAAAGGAAATGTCCGTAGAGAGAGCTGGTGACAGGGAGCCCGCCACCAGCATCAGGCTAAAATCAGGAAGCTGAAGCTAATTTCTTCATTTCTGATTCATATGCCACAGCCTGCTTAGCATCAAACTGGTTCTCCCATTTGGCGATAACCAGCACCGCCAGCGCATTTCCCACCACGTTCAGCGCCGTACGGGCCATGTCCATGATGCGGTCAACGCCGGCAATAAACGCCAGGCCTTCAAGTGGAATACCCACGCTGCCCAGGGTTGCCAGCAGCACCACAAAGGAGACGCCAGGAACGCCTGCAATACCTTTTGAGGTCACCATCAGGGTCAACACCAGCACGATTTCCTGACCAATCGACAGGTCAATCCCGTAAAGCTGAGCGATAAAGATCGCCGCGATGCTCTGATACAGGGTTGATCCATCCAGGTTAAAGGAATAGCCCGTTGGCACCACGAAGCTGGTGATCGATTTCGGTGCCCCGTAGGCTTCCATCTTCTCCATAATACGCGGCAGCACCGTTTCGGAGCTGGAGGTGGAGTAAGAGAGGATCAGTTCGTCCTTCAGGATACGCATCAACGTAGTGATACGCAGATTGCAGATGCGGGCCACGGCACCCAGCACCACGAAAGCAAAGAACAGGATCGCGGCGTAAACCAGGATAACCAGCTTAGCCAGCGGCCAGAGCGAGGCAAAACCGAAGTTGGCAATGGTGACGGAGATCAGGGCAAATACGCCGATCGGCGCATAACGCATGATCATGTGCGTAACTTTGAACATCGCCTCTGACGTGGAGCGGAACACCTTCAGCAAAGGTTCACGGTGTTCGGCAGGCAGCGAGGAAAGCCCCAGTCCAAACAGCACCGAGAAGAAGATGATCGGCAGCATGTCGCCTTTGGCGATAGCAGCGAAGATATTCTGCGGGATCAACGACAGAATGGTGGTGACAAGGCTGTGCGCCCCACCCTGCACCTGTGCTGTGGTTGCTTCATATTTAGAGATGTCCACCGTTGCCAGCGTCGACATATCAATGCCGTAGCCGGGTTGAAACACGTTCGCCAGGGTAATACCTACCACAATGGCAATGGTGGTTATCACTTCAAAGTAGACGATGGTTTTAACGCCAATCCGTCCCAGTTTTTTTGCATCACCGACACCGGCAATGCCCACGATCAGCGTTGAGATAACAATAGGCACCACGATCATTTTGATCAGATGAATAAAGATATCTCCGGCCGGGCTGAGAATATTGGTGATTAACCATTCACGCTCTCCCGGTTGATTATGCAAGATAGCGCCGACGATGATCCCCAGTACTAACGCCGTCAGAATTTGCCAGGCAAGGCTGAATTTTACTTTCATAACTTGTCTTTTTCCTTAACAAAACCCGGTCTCCGCGCAGGATAAGCGGAATGAATCACTCTCAAGGGGAGTAGGCCGATGTCGGCTAATTCGCGGATAATGGATGGTTGAAACCTGAATTTCAGGCGCGTAATCAGTACCATTTTCACTGGTATAAATGCAACCCTAAGCGACATGTGGCTACTTTATACACGGACAGCAGGATAAAGCTCTGAAACACCCCCACATAAACTAAGCCATTGTTATAAATGGCAATAATGATTTAACTTAACGCATAGCTATTCATATCCCTTCATTGATCCAGGATAAAGCCGGGTATCGATTGTCTTTTTTGTACAGTAAAATCTCTCTCTGTGCCGGTTTTGTGAGTAATCTCAGAGAAAGGTTCCCTCCGTCAGAGGCCTGTTTTTCATCTTTTCATTACCTGTCGTTATGACGTGATCTGTGGCGCAAAAAGCAAACAAATCTTCCCGCCTCGCTTCATTTAACCTTTGATTGACATATGATTAACATCTTCAAGGAGATTCGCCATGAGCCAACTACACCGTCATCCCATTCCCGCCAACATTGCGGAAAGTACCCTGATTAACGCACAGCAGTACCAGGCTATGTATCAGCAGTCTGTGCAGGACCCCGATGCTTTTTGGGGTGAACAAGGCAAAATACTGGACTGGATCAAACCCTATACCTCGGTGAAGAACACTTCGTTCGCGCCGGGCAATATCACTATTCGCTGGTACGAAGACGGCACGCTGAATCTCGCCGCCAACTGCCTCGATCGCCATCTTCACAGCCGTGGCGATCATCCCGCCATTATCTGGGAAGGCGATAACGCAAACGAAAGTAAAACCCTGACCTTCCGTGAACTGCACCGTGAGGTCTGCCGCTTTGCCAACTCCCTGACCGAACTGGGGGTAAACAAAGGGGATGTGGTGGCAATTTATATGCCTATGGTGCCGGAAGCCGCCGTAGCGATGCTGGCCTGTGCCCGCATTGGTGCCGTGCATTCGGTGATCTTCGGCGGCTTCTCCCCTGAGGCCGTAGCCGGGCGCATCATTGACTGTAACGCTAAGCTGGTGGTGACGGCCGATGAAGGCGTACGTGCCGGCCGCACCATTCCGCTGAAGAAAAATGTGGACGATGCCCTGGCCAATCCGGGGGTGAAAACCGTCACCAACGTGGTGGTATTCCGCCGCACCGGCAAAGAGATCGGCTGGCAAAATGGCCGCGATCTCTGGTGGCACGAGCTGGTCAATAAAGCCTGTGCGCACCATCAGCCTGAAGAGATGAATGCTGAAGATCCGCTGTTTATCCTTTATACCTCCGGCTCCACTGGTAAGCCTAAAGGCGTGCTGCACACCACCGGCGGCTATCTGGTCTATGCCGCCTCCACTTTTAAATACGTTTTTGATCATAAGCCGGACGACATTTACTGGTGCACCGCCGATGTGGGCTGGATCACCGGGCACAGCTACCTGTTATACGGGCCGCTGGCCTGCGGGGCCACCACGCTGATGTTCGAAGGGGTGCCTAACTGGCCGCAACCGAGCCGCATGGCTGAAGTGGTGGACAAACATAAAGTCACCCTGCTCTATACCGCGCCAACCGCTATCCGGGCGTTGATGGCTGAGGGCGACAAAGCCATCGCCGGTACCCATCGTTCCAGCCTGCGTATCATGGGATCGGTAGGTGAACCTATCAATCCGGAAGCCTGGGAGTGGTATTACAACAAGATTGGCGACGGACGCTGCCCGATAGTTGATACCTGGTGGCAGACCGAGACCGGCGGATTTATGATCACCCCGCTTCCGGGCGCTACCGAGTTAAAAGCGGGATCGGCGACTAAACCTTTCTTTGGCGTGCAGCCTGCGCTGGTGGATAACGAGGGCAATGCCCAGGACGGTGCCTGCGAAGGCAATCTGGTGATTGTGGATTCCTGGCCGGGTCAGGCACGTACCCTGTTCGGCGATCATGACCGCTTTGAGCAGACCTATTTCTCCACCTTCAAAAACATGTATTTCAGCGGGGATGGTGCCCGTCGTGATGAAGATGGCTATTACTGGATCACCGGTCGCGTGGACGACGTGCTGAACGTTTCTGGCCACCGTCTTGGAACGGCTGAGATTGAATCGGCGCTGGTCTCCCATCCTAAAATTGCCGAAGCCGCCGTCGTGGGCGTCCAGCACAATATCAAAGGTCAGGCGATTTATGCTTATATCACCCTGAACAGCGGTGAAGAGCCTACGCCTGAGCTTTATACCGAAGTCCGCAATTGGGTCCGTAAAGAGATCGGCCCGATTGCGACGCCGGATGTACTGCACTGGACTGATTCGTTGCCTAAAACCCGCTCCGGCAAAATCATGCGTCGTATCCTGCGTAAGATTGCCTCCGGCGATACCAGCAATCTGGGCGATACCTCCACCCTGGCCGACCCTGGCGTGGTGGAGAAATTACTGGAAGAAAAACAGTCGATCAAAATGCCCTGATTGCGGGCAGCATTACCTTACCGGGACGGCACAGGATCCTCCTGCGCCGTCCCGGTTTGTTTCAGTAACCGTCACATCATTATTTTAATAACAAGATCCTTTAACTGAGGCGTATCGGTGCAGTCAGTCTGACACCGGCCCGCACGCTGTTAACCTCGCCAGGCGAGGATTATGTGTCTGCCGTCACCTTGATCCGCAAGATCGCCTCCCGATGAAGACTTCTGGAGACGCTGTGATGAATGATGTTATTTATCAACGGATAGAGAAAAGTGCGAAGTTTAAGGAACTGGTCAGGAAGCGACAGGCCTTTGCCACTCTGCTCTCCGTTATCATGCTCGTTCTGTACGTGGCTTTGTTGATTGCCTTTGCCCCTGGCTGGCTGGGCACGCCTCTGCATGAGGGGACCAATGTCACAAGGGGCATCCCGATTGGCATGGGCCTGATTGTGATCTCTTTTGTGCTGACCGGGATTTATGTCTGGCGCGCGAATGGCGAATTTGATCGGCTAACCCGCGAACTGCTGAAAGAGGTGAAAGGATGAGACATCGCCGACTGTTACTCTGCCTGGCGGCATTGCTGCCTGTTTCCGCCCTGGCTGCGGATGCTATCACCGGTGCTGTGCAAAAGCAGCCGACCAACTACGAAGCAATAATCATGTTTATCGTCTTCGTG
Organism: Erwinia sp. E_sp_B01_1; assembly: GCF_036865545.1. Classification (NCBI taxonomy): domain Bacteria; kingdom Pseudomonadati; phylum Pseudomonadota; class Gammaproteobacteria; order Enterobacterales; family Erwiniaceae; genus Erwinia; species Erwinia sp. E_sp_B01_1. The sequence goes on from NZ_CP142208.1 coordinate 4,371,972, forward strand.
GCGGCGACGCTGGGCATCACCTGGTGGGCCTCCAAACGTACCCGTTCGCGTAGCGATTACTATACTGCCGGAGGCAACATTACCGGCTTACAGAACGGGCTGGCCATAGCGGGAGACTATATGTCTGCCGCCTCTTTTTTGGGTATTTCCGCGCTGGTTTACACTTCAGGCTACGATGGCCTGATCTATTCGCTGGGCTTCCTGGTGGGCTGGCCGATCATCCTGTTCCTGATTGCCGAACGTCTGCGTAATCTTGGCCGTTATACCTTTGCCGACGTGGCCTCTTATCGCCTGAAGCAGCTCCCCATCCGCACCCTTTCCGCCTGCGGCTCGCTGGTTGTGGTAGCGCTCTATCTGATCGCTCAGATGGTGGGTGCGGGCAAGCTTATCCAGCTACTTTTCGGCCTGGACTATCACGTTGCTGTGGTGCTGGTTGGGATCCTGATGGTGCTCTATGTGCTGTTCGGCGGCATGCTGGCCACTACCTGGGTGCAGATCATCAAGGCGGTGCTGTTGCTGTTCGGCGCCAGCTTTATGGCGATCATGGTGATGAAAACCGTGGGCTTCAGCTTCAATAACCTGTTTACTCAGGCGATGGCTGTGCACCCTAAAGGCATTGAAATTATGCGACCGGGCGGGCTGGTTCACGACCCGATATCGGCGCTTTCTCTGGGGCTGGGGCTGATGTTTGGTACCGCTGGCCTGCCGCATATTCTGATGCGCTTCTTCACCGTAAGTGACGCCCGCGAAGCCCGTAAAAGCGTGTTCTACGCCACCGGATTTATGGGCTATTTCTACTTCCTGACCTTTATTATCGGCTTTGGGGCAATCCTGCTGGTGGGGGCTAACCCAGCCTTTAAAGATGCCAGCGGCTTGCTGATTGGCGGCAATAATATGGCGGCGGTGCATCTGGCTGATGCCGTGGGGGGCAATCTGTTCCTCGGCTTTATCTCTGCTGTCGCCTTCGCCACTATTCTGGCCGTGGTGGCAGGTCTGACGCTGGCGGGTGCTTCAGCGGTTTCGCATGACCTCTACGCCAGCGTCTTCCGCAAAGGACAGGCTACAGAGCGTCAGGAGCTGCGGGTCTCTAAAATCACCGTGGTGATTTTGGGTATAGTGGCAATTGCACTGGGGATCCTCTTTGAGAAGCAGAACATCGCCTTTATGGTCGGGCTGGCGTTCTCTATCGCGGCAAGCTGTAATTTCCCGATCATTCTGCTGTCGATGTACTGGTCAAAACTCACCACGCGTGGCGCAATGATTGGCGGCTGGCTGGGGTTGTTAACGGCGGTATTGCTTATGGTGCTTGGGCCGACAGTCTGGGTGCAGGTGCTGGGCAACGCTAAGGCAATCTTCCCTTATGAGTATCCGGCGCTGTTCTCAATGCTGGTAGCCTTTATCGGCACCTGGCTGTTCTCAGTGACCGATCACTCCGCATCAGGCGCACAGGAACGCCTGCGCTTCCAGGCACAGTTTGTTCGTTCACAGACGGGTGTAGGGATTGAAGGCGGTAAAGCCCACTGACGTGGGGTAAAGAGGGGCGGATCTGAGGATCCGCCCTGCGCATCAGAAGTGAACTGCTGCACCTACATAAGGACCGTCGGCAACCACGTTGTCTTTACGACCGTCTTTGCCGTTCAGGGTCATGTACTTATAGCCTACACGCACATCAACCAAAGAAATTGGCTGGAAGCTCACGCCTGCAGACGCTTCCTGATAGTTGTCGATATGGCTGGAGAACGAGTCCGGAGACCAGTAATACTCGCCGAACACGTTGAACATTTTGGTCACAGGCACTTTCACGCCGCCACCAATTGCAACGGCATAGCCGTCTTTGGTGTCAGTAGGATTGGTGGACATGACTTTCGCGCCAGGCGTCAGGAAGATGTCGCCAACTGCCACGTTGTAGCCGAGACCCAGGCTCTCTACATTGCCATCATGATCGCTGCGCAGCCAGTCGCCCGAAAGCGCAAAACCTGGGGAGTCGGTACCCAGTCCAACACGCACATGGGTGTAATCCTCACCGACGTCAACGCCGCCTTCGATTGCCTGCGCCTGTCCTGCCAGCGCCAGAAGCGCCAGTGCGCCTGCGGTAGTTGCCACTGCTTTCATTTTATTCTCCTGATGAATTTACTCACGCCCTGTACGGGCGGCTCCGCAGAGTAAACCAACTGCCGGCTGAATAATATGGGACATCGCCCTGTCACGTCAGAATTTAGTTAACATTACAAACCCTGGGTAACAGAATGTTTCACTACAGGGTCGCCCACAGCAGATGACCAATGGCAGGGGCAATGACCACGGTAACCACGCCAGAGAGCATCATGACCAGGCTGGAAACCACACCCTCCTCCTGGCCGAGCTCGTAGGCTCGGGCGGTTCCTGCCCCGTGTGAAGCGGCGCCAAACCCCGCCCCTTTAGCCATTCCCTGCTTCACCGCCAGGCGTAAAAAGAGCACATCCCCCACCGCCATGCCAAATACGCCGGTGATCACCACAAACAGCGCGACCAGATCCGGCTGTCCGCCAAGTTGTTTCGCAGCGGCCAGCGCGAAAGGCGTGGTGATGGAGCGCACGGCAAGGCTGCGCTGGATCTCTTCCGGCAGCGTCATCAGCCGCGCCAGCCAGACGGAGCTGAACACGGCCACGGTGGTGGCGGTAATAACGCCCGCAGTCAAAGACATCCAGTGTCGCCGGATAATGGCCAGGTTCTCATACACCGGCACAGCAAAAGCCAGCGTGGCCGGGCCGAGCAGCCATAATAGCCAGTGGCTTTCACCGATGTAGTTCTGCCAGGAGATATGGGTGACGACCAGCAGCGCCACCAGCACCATCGGCGTCATCACCAGCGGCATCATCAGCAGTTTGTGCCAGCGGCGATAGAGCCGTTTGTTAAGAAAGTAGATGCCAAGCGTGGCAATCAGGCAGATCACGCTGAGGAGAAAATCATTCATGGCGACGGCCTTCTTTACGCTCTGCCAGCCAGATTTCCAGCCGATAGACCCGATCTACCACCAGTGCCGTGGTTGCCAGCACCAACAGCGTGCTGATGCCGATCACCAGCATGATGCGCCAGCCTTCCACCCGCAACAGCTGGGAGTAGTTGACCACGGCCACCACGGCCGGCACGAAGAACAGCAGCATTTCGGCCAGCAGCCAGCGTGAACCGGCTTTAACCCAGTTCAGCGGCAGGACACGAAGCAGGATTAACGCCAGCAGCAATAACATGCCGACGATATTGGCAGGCAGCGGCAGGTGAAGCCACTCCACGAGCTGTTGGGCGATCAAAAAGAAGACGATATACAGTACAACCTGAACCGGAACCTGAATCCGCTGCAGCCAGCCCGTGCTGAGCGGACGTAATGCTGACGCCATGATGCTTCTCCACGAATGTTTAGGCAGCCAGTATAAATCGGTAACAAAGAGTGAAAAAAATGACTTAATATTATTCAAACTATGCCTTACAGGAATGTTTATGGACGTCCGGGCCTTACGCTATTTTGTCGAAGTGGTGCGCCAGCAAAGCTTTACCCGTGCTGCGGAGCAGCTTTTTGTCACCCAGCCCACCATCAGTAAGATGCTTCGCCAGCTGGAAGATGAGTTGGGCTGCACGCTGCTGATCCGCGAGGGACGGAAGCTGCATCTGACGGACACAGGTCAGGCAGTGTTTCAGCGTGGGATGACGATCCTGCAGGAGTTTAAGCAGCTTGAAGCAGAAATCAGCGATATCAATGATTTAAAAACCGGTGAGCTGCGGCTGGGCATTCCACCTATGGTGGGGATGCAGATAGCGGGGTCTATTTCTGCTTTCCGCCAGCGCTATCCGGGCGTGGAGCTGAAAATTTCCGAGTTTGGCGGCCTGACAGTGCAGCAGGCGGTGCTCTCCGGCAGTCTGGATATTGCGCTGACGGCTCTGCCGGTAGCCGATGATTTGCCGTTGAATGCGCTGCCGTTAATGAGCCATCCACTGTGCGTGCTGGTGCCGCGCACTCAGGAGTGGCTGAGGCGCACGCATATTCCTATCTCAGAGTTAGCAGGCCAGCCGATCCTGATATACAACGAGGAGTTTTCGCTGAACCGCCAGCTGATGCGGGCTTTTCAGGCCAGCGGTTTTGCGCCACAGATTGCGGTACGCAGTGGCCAGTGGGATTTTCTCGCCGCAATGGTGCAGGCCGGAATGGGCGTGGCGATCCTGCCGGAGCCCATATGTCAGCGGCTGGATAAGAGCCAGCTGTTGTGGCTGCCGCTGGAGTCAGATTTGGTGTGGAAGCTGGGCCTGATCTGGCGCGAAGGCAGTTATCTGTCGAAAAGTGCCCAGGCATGGATAGCCTGCTGCCGGGAGTTCTGGCCCGGTGAGGCCCCTACTTTATCGGTGTGAAGCCTGACAGGGCCGGGCACAGCCCAGCCCATTTCACTGCAGTTTAGTCAATTGACGTTCTATCAGACGAATTGCAATTTTATAACAGACCATAGTCACTGCAGCGCTGATAACAAGCAATGCAATACCAACGAAACCCTCTACGTCGTTCTCACCAAACAGACCTGAAAACTTGTTCCAAAAAGCGTATTCACCCTTTGTTACCGGATCTGAGGGCCGGACAAGCAGGAAAGTGAGAATAAAAAACCCTGACCCAAGTAGAATTTTAAGACCCGCTGGGACATGTCGGACTGCCATTCAAAATCACCTCAATTGTTCCATAAGACATTAAGCCATTCGGCAACTTCACCTGTTGGGTGGACAGCAGATATTGCCTGATTGCTAAGAAGTCGGTGCGGTGCTGAAGTGTGATGCAGCCAAGCGATACCCCCATTGGCCCAGGAGGGTGAAGACGGAAGTTCCCTCTCTCAACACCGTTAATCCACGTATGATCGTCGATTTTACCGTCATCTCTGTAGAGAGCAAACCACTCGTGTTTGATTACCGGCGTAGATGTTGGCCATGAATACATATCGTGGAGGTCAGTGCGAATCACACCTTTCCATCCCCCGCCAGGTCTTTTAACTATATGATAGCGGCCGTCTGGTATTGGCCCTAAGTCCGGTACACCAATACAGCCAGCACGATTTCGGTACTGGTCTTTACCAGAATAAGCCATAAATGTGCCTACGCCATACATCAGCAGCGGGCTGAAATTTGCTTCATTCACGACGAATTTTCCTTGAAGCGTCACAGGTAAAACTCCTTTATTCGTTAATCCATAAACGATAAAAGGATTCTATCAACTCATTTCATTAATTTTTGTGTGGGATAACCCTTTTCCTGAACTTTTATTACCTGCACGATTTTTTCCAACCGATCCTTTGAAATAATCCCAAATACCTGAAGACAACATGCCTTTCCCACAGACAACACAAAAACCGATGGGAAGGAAGAGTGGGTTGATAAGCAAAGCGTCCCGGCACATGGACGTGCCGGGCCGAGCTGTCAGGACGACGCTGTTTGCGTCTTTGTGTTCAACCCACTCTCCCTGACCGTACCGCCCAATCTGAAGACAACATGCCCTTCCCACAGACAACACAGAAGCCCGAAGAAATCACGCCCTTCCCACAGACAACACAAAAGCCTGAAGAAATCACCCCCTTCCCACAGGCCCAACTTGAGCCCGCGGGAAGAAAGAATGTCGCCAGGAAGTTACTCTTCTTTCTCGATTAGCAGCGTCTCCAGCAGATCCAAATCGTGCAGTAACTTCTGCATTGTTTCGTTGCTGATTTTCTGGGTAGCGCGCAGGTGATACAGCTCGCCGCGTTCGGCGCGCAAAGCCGTCAGGCGGAAGCGGCGCTCAAGATTCTCAGCGAACAATGAACGGTCGAGATCTTCTTTGCCCACCACCCTGCGGCGCAGATTACCTGTCACCCTTGAACTCACCTCTTTAATCAGCTCAGGATCGATATTCTCTTCTGTATCCGCTACCAGACGCTCTTCCATCTTATGCAGACTCTCGATGGCGGTACCTGCCATCACGGCACGGGCCATCTGCACTTCATGGCGGTGAGCGGTTTTGTCATGCCCGTCGATGCCACGCAACAGCAGCGGCAACAGGATCACGCCCACCAGCAGCGAGAACAGGATCACGCCGGTGGCAAGGAACACCAGCTCGTAACGCGCCGGGAAAGCATCGCCATTGCTCAGGAACAAGGGGATCGACAGCACACCGGCCAGCGTAATTGCCCCACGAACACCAGCAAAAGAGGCAATCAGCAGCTCACGCATCGAATAACTGGTGAACTCCATCGGCTTCTTCTTCAGCAGACGTTTACTGATCAACTGCATCATATACAACCAGCTGAAACGCACTATCATCAGCGCGGCATAAATCAGCGCTACAGACAGCACCAGCATCCAGAAATCCACATTGGGGTCGACTTCTGCCTGGGTCACGGAGTTATGCAGAATGTCCGGCAACTGCAGACCCAGCATCAGGAACACCATGCCGTTGAACACAAACTCCAGCATCTGCCAGACGCTGTTAGCACGCAGACGCATCGCCAGCGGAGCCTGACGGATTATCCCGGAACGGGTAATAGTCATCCCTGCGGCCACAGCGGCCAGAATGCCCGACACGCCAATGTGTTCCGCAATCAGATAGGAAGCGAACGGCAACAGCAGCAACAACACGGTCTGCGTTGCCGGGTCATCTCCGCTCCAGCGGCTGAACAGACGCAGTGACTTACCGTACAGCCAGCAAATAGCAATCCCGGCCAGCAGGCCGCCAATCGCCACTTTCAGAAACTCAATCGTGGCACCTGAAACGGTGAACACCATAGTGCCCATCGCTACGGCAACGGCAAACTTCAGGGAAACCAGGCCTGATGCATCGTTCATCAGCGCTTCGCCCTGCAGTATTGACATGATTTTCTTGGGTATCCGCCCTTCTCCCACAATACCGGACAGCGCCACGGCATCGGTAGGTGAAAGCACTGCCGCCAGCGCAAACGCAGGTAGCAACGGAATGCCTGGCACCAGCCAGTAAATCAGGTAGCCAATCCCCACCACGGTAATAAGCACCAGCACCAGCGCAAGGCCGATGATCTCTCGTCCGTGGTTAAGAAATTCACTGGTGGGGGTTTTCCAGCCATCGGCAAACAGCAGCGGCGGGATAAACAGCACCAGAAACAGCTCCGGATCGAAGTCAACGTGCAGGCCAAACGTCGGCCAGGCAAGCAGCGCCCCCAGCGCGATTTGCACCAGCGGCAACGGGATTTGAAAAGGTATTATGCGTGCAGCAACGCCGGAGAGCGAAACCATCAGCGTTAAAATGAGAATGGTAAAGAAAATTTCCATGCGATTTTTTTACGTCTCCCTGTGGAGGACCTGTGTCCGGGTGAAAAAGCGAACTGACTGACCAATAGTAAAACAAAATTGTAAACGGTTTAAAAACAGGAAGTGCGCTATCCGGTCTTAAAATTCCGTAACAGCCAGAAACGATAACAATGTGCAGGTAAAAATGGCAAGAAGACAGAGACAGGGCACGTCTGAATTTGCAGGGAGGAGAGAAACGGGGCCGGCTGGCGGCCCCGGAAGGGATCAGATTGCCCAGCCACCAGCATAGAAGGCGACCAGCGCCACCGCGATAATTACCGTGCCGGCATTCAGCTTACGCCATTCACCCGCAAAAATACGGCCAATCACCAGTGAACCGAAGCCCAGCATGATGCCGGTAACGATGTTACAGGTCAGCACAATAAATACCGCCGACAGCAGGCCGGACATCGCATCCACAAAATCATCGAAATCGATTTTAGAGACGTTGCTCAGCATCAGCAGGCCGACATACATCAGCGCAGGCGCTGTGGCATAGCCCGGCACCAGATAAGCCAGCGGAGAAAGGAACAGGATCATCAGGAACAGCACGCCAACGACAATAGCGGTCAGGCCCGTCTTGCCACCCGCTGCCGTTCCGGCCGCAGATTCGATATAGACCGCCGCAGGCGATGCGCCGACCAGCCCGGAGAAGATGCTGCTGACAGAATCCGTGGTCAGCGCTTTGCCGCCGTTAATGATTTGATTGTCTTTATCCAGCAGGTTGGCCTGCCCTGCTACGGCACGGATGGTGCCGGTGGCATCGAAAACAGCGGTCATCACCAGCGCCAGCACGCTTGGCAGGACGGCAGGTTGCAGCGCGCCCAGAATATCCAGGCTGAATACCAGCGAATTGCCCTGCGGATCCTTCAGGCTTGGCATGGCAAACAGCCCCTGATAGGTCACTGCCGGATCAAAAATCAGACCGAGGATGGAGATAGCAATGATAGTCAGCAGGATGCCGCCCGGAACGCGCAGCTTCTCCAGACCGAAGATCACCGCCAGCCCCAGCATTGACATCATCACCGGGAACGAGGCGAAATCACCCAGCGCTACGGGCAGGCCCGGTGCAGGGTTTTTCACCACCAGCCCAACGCCGTCCGCCGCGATCAGCAACAGGAACAGACCAATGCCTACACCAGTACCGTGCGCCACGCCCATCGGCAGATTACGCAGGATCCAGGAACGGATGCCGGTGGCGGAGATAATGGTGAACAAAACCCCCATCAGGAACACCGCACCCAGCGCCACCGGCACGCTGATATGCTGCCCCAGCACCAGGCTGAAAGCGGTAAAGGCGGTCAGTGAAATGGCACAGCCAATAGCCATAGGCAGATTAGCCCACAGCCCCATAATCAGTGAACCAAAGCCCGCAACCAGGCAGGTTGATACGAACACGGCAGTAGGCGGAAAACCGGCTTTCCCCAGCATGGACGGGACAACGATGACCGAATAGACCATGGCAAGAAAGGTGGTGAGGCCGGCTAAAATTTCCTGACGGACCGAACTGCCGCGCGCAGAAATTTTAAACCAGCTGTCCAGCGAACCGCCGGGCTGGTGAGAAGGAGTCGACATAGTGAAAAATCCCCTGAGATTTCTTATGAGTTATTGATGCGTGACGCATGAAGCAGGACCAGTTCAACGTTTCACCATCCCAGGACGCACTGTTCACAGATCGCAAAAGCCTCAGACTGAAGCGGCGATCGGAAAAAAGGCAAACGTTTACTACGACACGCATGGTGCTGCACTATTTAAAAGGCAAACGATTATCCAGCGTTTAATAGTGCCTTTTCAACTCCTGTTCGCGCCTATATTTGCACAAACTCTGAGCCAGCCCTCCACGAGCGTCCTTTCGCCGCAGGCAGAAGTGACTCTATCTGGCCTGCCTGCATCGTCGTAATAGCAATTTCTTATGCTGTTTTCAGCCCTCTCCGGACCTGAAACGCTGGGGGATTTTCAGGGGAAAATAATTCAGCTAAGCCTGATTTCTCCGCCCTTTTGCAGGGCGCGATGCCAGGCTGCCCGGTTTTGTATTTTATCAAGCCAGGCCTGAATCGCAGGGGAATCAGCCGCTCCGCCCCTTGCGCTCATAGCCTGAAGCGGGAAGCTCATCTGCACATCAGCAATACTGAACTGCGGGCCGGCAAACCAGCCGTGCGTGGTCAGGTGGTGTTCAATGAAATCCCGGTGCGTGGCCAGTTGCTTATCCAGCCAGGCTTTCTGCACGCCCTGACCAAATGCGTTGCCAATGGGCCGCAGCAGCCACGGCACCGGCGGTTTCCCCATCCGGCCAAAGATCAGTTTCATCACCAGCAACGGCATCACTGAGCCTTCGGCATAATGCAGCCAGTAACGAGACTGAAGACGCGCTTCCTCGTCATGAAGTTTCAGCCTGTTTTCTGCGTCATATCGCTCTGCCAGGTACTCAAGGATCGCGCCAGATTCCGCAATCACCCGATTTTCATCTGTGATAACCGGGGATTTGCCCAGTGGATGCACTTTTTTTAGCGCGTCAGGAGCCAGCATGGTGGATTCACGCTGATACAGTTTGATCTGATAGGGGACTTCTAACTCTTCCAGCATCCAGAGCACGCGCTGCGATCGGGAGTTATTCAGGTGATGAACGGTGATCATGCACGAACCTTGTGTTAATGAGTGTCTGTTCAGTATAGCCCGCTGCGTATAACCTGAAGCCGTCCTGCCCCTCCATCACTCACGTTCAGATTCCAGCAGGATGGCGCCGGTTCCGCGCTCGCTTAACAGGTCTCCCGGGTTACGCAGCGGACAATCCTGCATTGATAAACAGCCACAGCCGATACAGCCATCCAGATCGTCCCGCAGCCGGGTCAGGGTTTCGATACGGCGATCCAGCTCCTCGCGCCACTTTTCCGTCAGCACTTTCCACTCTTTCGCTGACATACGATTACCTGCCGGAAGCTGCATCAGATGATCGCCAATGGTGGCCAAAGGAATACCAATGCGCTGGGCAATCTTCACAATCGCCACGCGGCGCAGCACATCACGGTGGTAGCGTCGCTGATTACCGGCATTGCGGAAGCTGCTGATTAAGCCTTTGCTTTCATAGAAATGCAGTGCAGAGACTGCCACACCACATCGCTGGGCCACATCGCCGGGGGTCAGTTCTCGCTTGTTGGGGCAGTTGCGACTTTTTTTCATTTAGCTCTTTACCTCAAGTTAACTTGAGGAATTATACTCAGCAGCCATTGAGAAGGCGAAACGTAATTTTCTTACCAGGGAGAAGAGCAGTATGCATGACGACATCATCCACACCCTTACCGACTGGATTGAAAATAACCTTGATAAAACGCTGTCGATTGATGAGGTCGCTGCGAAGTCAGGCTATTCGAAGTGGCATTTGCAGCGGATGTTCCGCACCGTGACGCGGCAGACGCTGGGAGAATATATTCGGGAGCGGCGACTGACGCTGGCCGCAGAAGCTCTTCGTCAGACGCAGCGCCCGGTGTTTGATATTGCGATGCAGTACGGCTACGACTCGCAGCAGACCTTCTCGCGCGTGTTCCGCCGTCAGTTCTCACAGACACCTACTGCGTACCGCCATACCCTGCGTCGTCAGTCACTGACGCGCCAGGCCGGTTACAGCTTTGACTGCAGCGACTTTGCCGCAGCGGCCAACTGATGAGGGCCGCTGGCCTCTCATCAGGCCCCATGATGAATGTCAGAAACGGCCCGCGGATCCTGTCCCCAGAATGACGGGGAAAAATACCAGCCGCCGCCCAGCTCTTTGATGTGGTACATCGCCGCATCGGCCTGGGCGATCATCGCTTCACCCGAACTGTGATTTTTAGCCAGCGCCACGCCAATACTCAACGACTGTGCCACCATTTTGCCGTTCTCCAGCACGATCGGTTCGCGCATCGCTTCAATCACATTCTCTGCCACTTTTGCCGCCTGCTCACCGTTCTCAATCCCGGACAGCAATACGGCAAACTCATCGCCTCCCAGACGGGCAACCAGATCTTCTTTGCGTAAGCGTTCGCGCAGGCGCTGAGCAGTCTGCATCAGCACGTTATCACCAGCCGCATGACCATAGGTGTCGTTGACCGCCTTAAACCGGTCACCGTCAATAAAGAGCACGGCAACCTGCCCGGCCGTCAGCAGGTTGCCCAGCAGTTTATCCAGCTCCAGCTCGAACGCTTTGCGGTTAGGCAAACCGGTGAGCGCATCATGCAACGCCTGATGAGCCAGCGAATCGTTCTCGCGCTGAAGATGATGCTGCCACTCCGCCAGTTCCTCCATCAGGCTGTTGAAATCACCGCTCAGCTTGTTCAGCTCAGCAATGGGAGAGGAGGGCACGCGCTGCGAAAAAGCCCGGCGTTTGCGGACATCATGCGCCACTGAGGCAATATTTTGCAGCCCGGTGACAATCCCGGCGTGCATCCGGCGCGACAGCCAGCAGGCCAGCAACGCCGCGACCAGCAGGCTACCGCTGAGCCAGGTCAGCGCCTGGCTAAGGTAGTGCAGCACCCGGCTGGCATCCCCCGTCAGCCAGACCTGCCCTATCTCACGGTTGGCATGCATGATCGGCACTTTTAATGTCTCCGGGAACAGCCAGTGGGTAACCAGTTCTCCTGCCCCCTGTTTATTGCGGTTCACGCCCGGCGAGGGCCAGTTGACCAGGATCCTGCTGTTGGCATCGACCACCTTTGCATTGGCAAAGGCCGTTTTGGTGCCGATTTGCCGGATAATTTCACTGGCCGATGCGGCATCTCCATTCAGTAATGCAGGCTGCACACTGTAGCCGATGGTGGTGGCGACCAGCTGCAGGTTATTTTCGGCATAGCTGCGCAGGGCAAACATTGAGAGCACCGACATCGAAATCCCGCTGAACAGCAGCGAAACGATGATGATGACCAGATGAATGCGTTGCAGATACTGTTTCAGCGTCAGCAATGGTTTCGTGCCGGCGCGCCCTGAAGAGTGATCAGGCATGCTTACTCCCTCGCCCTGATGGCGGTGATTTAGCCCTGGACACGCAGATTATCGTAGTCAGCAGCCCCGGCCTGAGCCAGAAGATTGCTGCACGGCCTGATACAGAGTGCAAGAGAGGTTCCTGGGGGGTGTATCGGGCCTTTCGGCCCCAAATAGCCAGTGAAAAACACAAAGGCTCCTTTATTTTTTTTAGCGCTACATGAAGACATTTCGCTCAGGCGAATTTTTAGCGAGCTTTATTCAGGGTGCAAAATCCCCGCCCCTCAAAAATGGAAGGGAATGAGTTATAAGGTTTTTTCTTGCAAAAAATCCTACATTCCATTGGTGCGTTGTACAACTTTTCGCGGGTAAGATTCATCCCAAAGGTGTGATTTGACTTAAGTCACGCCGTAAAAATCCTTAGAAAGGATTAAGTTTTCTTCAAAAATTTCCAATGCTGGCAATATCAACAATCTGTTTTTGCGGAAGTTTCAATAGCGGCAAATCAATATCGTCATTTTCAGCGCCAGGAAATCTTATCTTTAATAATAATAAATACTATCATTTAGCGTCTCATAAATTCGCTAACTTACTTATATCAAAAATAAAACCTTTAAAATTACCAAATTAATTTTCTTCACCTGTATATCAGGCCTGGAAAAATAGCTCAGTGGCACTTTCTTCAAATTATGAACAGCATTATTCCCAATATTCAGGAATAAATTACGTAAACCTCAGTAAGTAAACGGCTATATTTCTGCGCAGCAAAAAACTACCATACCAGGTCTAAATTTTGTTCAAATTTTAAAATCGAGTGATATAATGTGACCGTCATCACATTTCTGTAAGCAGTAATCGTTGTTCAGAGGCCAGCTTACCTGGCAACTAGCCGTCTGAACGGGTGATGATAAAGCCTCTTGTCAGGGCAAAATTTTCAGAATGGGAAACAGCTATGGGTACCTTAACCGCCAGCCTGGTCTTGATGAGATGGGAACTGGTTAGTGCAGTGATGATGTTCTTTGCCAGCACTTTCAACGTGAAGTGCCGTAAAACCAGCCATAAGGGTATGGCCTTCATCTTTACCGGCGTGGGTATCGGCATGTCATGCTGGTTCGTCACCGGGCTGCTGGGTATTACGCTGAGCATGGAAAATCTGCATAACTTCTGGCATATCACTAAAGACGTTTTTATCGATGTGATGAGCCACACCCCTACTGATTATCCCCTGCCCTGAAAACAATCAAGCCGTTTTCTCTGAGAGGAAACGGCTTGTTAATGCTTCGGTTGGCATTACATCTTTTTAAAGGCAACCGGCAGTGGTGTTACATCTCCTGAGTTTTGTTTCAGTTTTGCGGCCTTACGTTCCTGCAGCCACATATCACCCATCATCTTATCCAGCCCCATATCCAGCCCTGTCACCATTCCTGCGCCTGGCGTAAAGGTCAGTTCACCAAAGAAGATCTGACCTTCGCAGATGTACCAGTCCACGCGCACATAGTCGAAGTCGCTGGCCAGTTTCTGACTCAGCGCCAGCGCTTTTTCCAGCGTTTCCCTGTCACTGCTGATATCCAGCCCGGTGTCACGGATCTTGTAGAAGCACTGTTCCAGACTGTTGACGTAGAAGTTCATCGACAGCGGTGCATCACCATTACGGTTGTAGATGATTTGCAGCACATATTCAAAGTTGCCATCTTTCTTGTTGAACATGTGGAATTTGTAATCGACGGCTGCCAGCTTGCCCTCGCCCACATACTCTTCAACCAAAATCCGCGGTTTGATATAGCGATAGTGAATTTCACGGGACTGGTGCGAAAAATCACATTTCAGCCACTCATCACAGCGCTTGATAAGCAGCTGCTTTTGAATACAGTCTGGCTCTTCAAGCAGGATTTCTACCATACCTGAACCGTGGTTCGGTTTAATTACGGTGTTTTTAAGCGAGCTGAGCCCCAGCAGCGTTAGCGGATTATCCGTTTCATGCAGCAGAGGAATTAAATATTCTTCACCGATAGTTTTTGCAATGTAGTCGCGCACAAGTACTTTATCCGAAAGGTTCCCATAACGAACATAGTCGCCGGTGACAAATTTGCGATACAGAATCTTCTCATTAAATAATTTTGGCTGGTGTATGTTAGGCAACCGCTTAAATCTGTGAAAATAATGAACTCTGTCCTGATAGGACCAGGGCATTTTTTTAAGCAGGTATAAGACGCCTTTTCTCAATTCTGACTTGAGTTTTAACATTTTTTACCTCATTTGTAAGTTTTGTAGTTGAGTGAGGAAAGCTGTATTTTAAGAATGACGCCATTCTTAAAGAAATAATTCATTACGGTCAGGGAGAGCAACTCGGTGACAAGTACGCTCCAGGCAGCGCCTGTTAATCCCCAGAAACGGATGAAGAACCAGTTGGTTACCACGCTAATTACTACCAGCAGGACGATCTTAACCAGTAAGTAATTGAAACCACCTTCCTTTACCATGTAGCGATAAGCTACTGTTCCCATTGCCGAAAAGCAGGTTGCTAACGACAATAACGTAACGAGATTTCCCGATTGTGTGTAGTCTTGCCCATAAAGGGTAGTGATGATCTCTTCACCATAAAACGCGATGATAAGAAGCATCAAAAAGGATACTGCTATTACATAGCCATTCAGTCTCGAAGCCAGTTTTACTGCCACATCCGCACGCTCTCTGAAAATCTCAGAAAAACAGGATGTAATGATCGCCACCGGAATAAAAATCCACGAAGCGGAAATGGTATTGGCTGCGGTAAAGAGGCCCAGGTCGTGCGCTGAACCTACTCCTACCAGGAAAAACTGAGCCAGTTTGACCTGAATCGAGATAAACACGCTGGAGATAGCCAGCGGCAATCCGGCATGTAACAGGTATCGCAAATAACTTCTGTGCTTACGCTTAGGCGGTGGAGTGATGCTGTTAGCCTGATAAAACCGGCTTCGCTTAATCAGATACGGCACCAGCGTCACTGTCACGATAGAGAGCGAGAGCAGCAAAGGACTGAGTTTGAACCAGGCAACCGTAAAGCTGATGCCAAAGCTGAGCAGCATTCCTGCGGCATTCGCCACCGTATTCATCCGCGACTCCAGCCGCGCATTGTTGTAAACGCTAAAAATATCCTGAGTCACAAACATTGCTGATAAAAATGAAGCTATGGCGAAAATGAGAAAATTTTCACGCATTTCCAGCCAGACATAAATTAATACCGGCACGGACAGTAACAATAACAAAGCCATTCGCAGCTGTTTGGCAACTGCCATCAGCCGTATTCCTTTTGGCGCACTTTTGCTGATACTTTTAAACAGAATGGTTTCAGTACCGAAAATGGCTACGGTCTGAACAATTGAAAAAAGTGATGCAGAAAATGCTATTTGCCCAAATATGGAAGGGCCAAAGGATTTTGCGACGTAAGACGTGACAAATATCACCCCGAATACGGAAACAACTTTTTCCGACATCATCCAGATGGCGTTTGACATAGCGCTGTGTTTCATTGAAGCATCCTTTGTAAAACAAATAACCTGCTGCAGTTACTCTGTACATCCATGTCGAAAACGGGAAAGTTTAACGCTCAATAACCCTGGCGAAAAAATGGTCCTGAAATTTTATAATGCGGATTATTCCTAACCCGTGCTTATTCAAAAGCTTTTTTTTACACTCGTTTTATCACACAAAGTGAGTCTGAAATTATCTGGACTCAATTTTTGTCTGGAATTCACAAGCCACTTTTGGCGCTAATTATCCTGGCACAAATTTGACTGGTAGCATTCTGGAGTATTCTGAATTACTCACTGACCAGGTGATTGGTATGAGACGAATTTATAACAAAAACCTGCATATCGAAAGCTAACAAAGGGCTTTGGAAATAAAATAGGAGAAATCCCATGATGATATTTCTTCATAATCCCTTAACGTAATCCTTGCCATTCAAATCGCGCACTTAACGTGACCAGCCTAATTTATGGATTATTCAGAGCCATTTATTAATGCAGTCACTCTCATCACATTACAGTTAAGAAAAGGAAGAGCATTTATGAGAAAGTCACGATATACAGAAGAGCAAATCACCAGTGCCATTAAAGCATCTGAATGTGGTGTAAAGGTAAAAGAGATTTGTGATGAACTGGGAATTTCGGAAGCTACGTTCTATAGCTGGAAGAAAAAGTTTGCCGGCCTTTCTTCAGAAGAAGGAAGAAAGATCAAGGAGTTAGAAGAAAAAGTACATAGCATGGAACGAGAATTACTGACGTTGACCTCTGATAAAGAGATGCTGCAAAGCGTACTGAAAAACTTTTTCACTACTAACGACAAGCGCCAGGCTGTTAATTATCTACAGGATACTTTTGACATCGGAACCCGTCGCAGCTGCCGTTTACTGGATATTAGCCGTAGCGTTTATCACTATCCCTACAACGTTGAAAATCAGTAAATGCGATCTACAGCACACTTTAAAATTACCTGCAGGGCCAAATTAAAATATTCCTGATGCTAATTGAAAAGTAAGAAACGTTTTTATGGTGACGTGTATTCCTGATGAGTTAATTGTCATGATTGTCCCATTCTGAGCTGTATATTTATTAAGCACCAGCTAAAAATACATCCATTTCAATTACTTATGAGCGCATTTATCTTTGAAGTCAAAGATAAATGCGCCTTTCCTGACATAACCCCGGCTTACACAAAGCCTGTTCTGCCCTCTCAGCACTTAAAAAATCGTAAACCTTTTCTTTTTTAGAATGGTTTATGTATTTTATCCTTATTGTAAAATTCCAGACCCTATGCTACCCGCTAATTTGCCTTAAGCACGCTACTGACAAAGGTTTACACAGCTTCAGCGCCATTTATGACAGATGAAATCATGTAGAAAAACTTAAGTCACAGTACAATTAAGCTCAAAAAACAACCACAGGATAAATCATCACCTGTGTTTTACTTATGTTTTTAACGCTTTCCTGGCACTTATCTGACGTTTCACTGCCACTGTAATTTGAGTTAAGCGTGGTTTTACTTTAAAAAAACCGTCTCAAAAATAGCGGGTTTATCATTAATGAGCGTTTGTTGACTGTCCAAAAATAGCGCCCTAATTATTAGCGATTATTCTTATAGCGGAACAATAACTTACTGTGTCAGGGAAATGTGCGCGCCAGACCGGGATTTGAGGGGGCGGCATAGTCCTAAAAATACGCTGTACATCACAAGTTTAACTTTTTATCGGATTCAGTTTGCGGCCAGCCCATAGAGAAGCCTTCTGCAAGAAATTGTGTACTTTTCCCGCAATTTAATCATTCTTTACAGCCACTTCGGTGATAACCGCTTCAGGCTTTATCCGGGTTGCCACTATCACGCCAGCGACCAGGCACAGAATGCCCGTCAGCGTCAGTAAAGGCGGCCAGCTTTGACGAAGCAGGAAGTTGTAAGCCAGCCCGGCAAGGATTTCAAAGACGATGAGCGGCCCAACCAGTACCGTTGGCAGACGCTGGCTCGCTTCATTCCAGCATAGTGCGCCAAGCCAGGAGCAGAGCAGGCCTATGGCTATCATCAACGGCACAAAGAGTTCAGGACGCGGCCCGAAAGGCAGGGAGAATGCCGGTTGCGTCAGGTGGAGATGCAGACTGACCAGCAGGTAGCCCACTACCGCCAGAGGCAGCGTGGCGATGCCCTGAGCGGTAGCCCAGGTGGTGGCCTTGCTGTCAGGATGCTTACGTAACCAGCGGGCATTACGCAGCGGATACCATGTCCAGCAGATCACCGCCAGAACCGCGAGCGCGATGCCACTCAGGTAGCGCCACATATCGGTTTGCTCAGCGTTTGCCTGTAGTTCAGCCATGTTAACAAAACCCAACCCCGTCCCGATCAAGACCAGTGCAGGGAAAAGCCTGCGCCAGGCCAGCCGCCCCTCATGCCGCCCGTACAGCAGGTTCGCACTGACAGAAATCACTACCGGCAAGGTGCCTATAATCATGGTGGAGACCGGTGCCCCGGTGCGCTGGATGGCATTCGCCAGGAAGGTGTAATAAAGCAGGTTGCCGACCAGTGCCAGTTTCAGCGCTTCAGTCCAGTCACTGCGGGAGAGCAACCGTAAACGTTTCCTGTCCTGCCAGGCCAGTGGCAAAGCGATCAGGCCAAACGCCAGGTAGCGGGCCACGGACTGTAATGCGCCCGGATAATCAGGAACCAGCACCGGCCCGACAAATATCAGGCCCCACATCAGCCCTGCGGCCAGAGCAAATAACACACCTGCAAACATAGAAAATCGGCCTCTCAGTAAAGCTAAGGCGCAGTGTAGCCCCTGCTCTGGCACACTCTGCCCGGTAAAAAAGGTGAGCAGGCAGCTTACGACGTTTGGGTTACCCAATCCAGGCGGGGGAAAGCTGGCCGGAATTTGACTTTATTCCAGCGTTAATTAAACGCCTGTTCAACCATTTCGGAATAGTCCTGGCACCGCCAGCGGTGTTTATTTGTTGTTGAGCATGGGGGTGTTTGACTGGGGTTTTCTCCCAGGATTACCGATCATGTCTGATACCACGCTTGCCCCTCGTCAGGAAAACAGCCTGACCTTTTTTCTTTCGCTGGTCTCCGGAAAATGTAAGCCGGGTAAGCTGTGGTATGACCGTGAATTTCGCATCAAGTATCTGTTCCGCTCGCTGGCGTGGCCTGTCACTACCTGGAAGCTGCTCACGGCAATCAATGAAGAGCCGGTAATGCGCGAGATCCTGCCGGTACAGCATACGTTGCCTGGCAAGATACACCGCCCCTATCTGTATAACGGGATGCCAATGGCCGAACGCGCTAATGCCATTATCAGCCACTATCACTATGTAAAGCAGCTTCCTTCCCTGCGCCTTCGTCAGGCAATGCTGACCCAACAGGGGCTGGAATTGATCCATCTGAACGGAAAAAACGGCGAAGCATTTACCATCACCCTGGCCTGTACGGGCCGTTGTGAGCGGGAAGGGGAAGTGAACCTGCTGTTTCGCCGCGATGGCGTGCAGCTGGCAATGCTGACGTTCGCCGTCACCCTCGTGAATGGCGAACAAGTGGTGATGATTGGCGGGATTCAGGGCGCGCACCGCGACACCCCTCACGAAATGATCCGCGAAGCGACCAAGGCCTGCTACGGGTTGTTCCCCAAACGGCTACTGATGGAAACCCTTACCCTGATTTGTGCCGCAACCGGCATTAAGAAGATTGAGGCGGTCAGCGACAGCGGCCATATTTTCCGTAGCCTGCGTTATCGTCTGAAGAAGCGTCGGCTGTTCCATGCCAGCTATAACGAATTCTGGGTATCGCTGAACGCCCAGCCAGTAAGCCGCAAACTTTATGCGTTACCGCTCGTCTTCCCACGTAAACCTCTGGAAGAGATCGCCAGTAAAAAACGCTCGGAATACCGTAAGCGTTACGATTTGCTGGATGCGATGCAGCAACAGTTTACTCACGCCATTGCCTGAGAAGATCAGCGCGTAGCCCTGCAGAACCGGGGCTACCTGTACTCTTTTTCCACGTCATCGATTTTCCAGCCCGCCGCATCCCTGTGCAACGTGACCAGAAGATGTTGCAGATCGGCAGGATCGTTCCCCAGCATGACATCGCCTGAGGCGGTTGAACCGTTGAGGGTAAAACTCCCTACCCAGACGTGATCAACCCAGGAGTCACTGTAGTCCTGATCCTGCAGAAAGAAGTCATCATCCATGCCTTCAGGACCTTTGATCAGCAGGGTGATCTTATTCAGCAGTTGCGGCGTGACGTAGTGCTTCAGCTCGGGGTCCTGCTCGTCAGCGGGGCTTTCATCTTTGCTTAATGCCGTCAGATACCAGCTATAGAAGTTTTTGCTAACCGTTTCAGGGTCCACATTGTGTTGTGCTGCGATCCCATTCCCTGCCAGCAGCAGCATAGCTGGTACCAGTAACCCTTTTCTCATCTGTTTTATCTCTGCCGGTCAGCCCAAAATACCCTGGCTAATTTACTCTTTCATACCCCGGCCCGGAGAGTTTTCTGCGTTCTTTTTAGTAACTGTTTATAGCGGGTTTGCCTTCAGCCAGCGGGCCATGATGCCGGGCAGTAAAACTCACCCTGCCCGTTGCGTCTGTGCACGTCACTTTTTGCCGCCAGGATAGCGGCCCTGCTGGCGCAGCAGATAGATGAAATAAGGCGCGCCAATAAACGTTGTCAGCAGGCCGGCGGGAATTTGGTTCGGGAACATCATCATGCGCCCACACCAGTCTGCCAGCAGCATCAACAATGCGCCAAGGATCGCCGCCATGACGAGTTGCGGCATGGCCCGGCGAAAGCCCAGCATCCGTGCCATATGCGGTGACATCAGCCCGATAAAACTCAGTGGCCCGACCGTCAATGTGGCACCGGCTGTCAGTACAGCGGCCAGCAGCAAAATAATCAGGCGCGCACGTCCCAGCGGTATACCCAAAGCCCGGGCCGTATCTCCCCCCAACGGCAGCACGTTAAGCCAGCGACGGCACAAAGGGATCAGCGTCATCATTACCAGCGCAAGAACCGCACTGGCCAGGGCCTGAGGAGGCTCCACGCTGTAAGTCGAGCCGGATATCCAGCTGAGCAGATTGCCAAGACGGGGATCGCCACTCGCCAGCAAAAGAGAAATCACGGCTGAAAACAGTGTTCCCAGCGCGATCCCCGCCAGCAGTAAGCGCTGGGTTGAGAAATGTTTCCTGCCCGCAACGACAAGAATAGCGGCAAGCGTGACTGCGGCTCCTGCACTACCCGCAAACAGCAGCGTCCCGAAGCCGGTAGCGGGCAGCAGAAACATCGTTAATACCACGCCAGACGCCGCGCCAGCACTGATACCCAGTACCTCCGGGCTTCCCATTACGTTGGCGGTGAGTTTCTGAATCAGGGTGCCTGCTGCTGCCAGCATGATCCCGGCACTCATCGCAGCCAGCGTTCGCGGCCAGCGCCAGGGCCAGACACGCCACAGCTCTCCGCCAGCCCAGCTGATACCCTGACTGTTACGCCCTACCATCAGCACCACCACCAGCACAACCAGTACCAGTACGATGCCTGCGCCTGCCCAGAGTTCCGGATATTTTCGCTCTGCCCGCAGTCCGCCCTCCTGGCCGGATACCGCAGGCTGTGAAGCATGACGCAGTCGTGGCAACAACCACAGCAACACTGGCGCACCGATCAACGCCGTTGCCGCACCGGTGGGCACCTCCTGCCAGACCCGCGCCAACAGCACCATAAACTGATCGGAGAGACAGAGGAGTAACGCCCCCAGTACCGGTGCCAGCAACAGACGCGGCAACAGGCGGCGGGCACCCAGTAATTTCGCCAGCAGCGGTGCGAACAGGCCAATGAATCCCACCACGCCAACGGCATTGACCATCAGGGCACTCAATACCACCGCCAGCCCAAGCGCCATCAACCGGGCGGTAGCCAGACCGAGGCCGAGCTGGTGCGCAACATCATCATCAACCCCAAGCAACGTCAGCGGCCTGACCAGCATCAGCGCCAGCAACAGACAGGGGATCAGACGCGGAAGCAGATATTGCACCTGTAGCCAGTCCTGCTGGTTAAGCGCCCCGCTGCTCCATAAAAAGAGACTCTGTAATTCCTGATAATGAAATATCGCCAGCAGGCTGTTAAAGGCGCTGCAATAGAGGCTGAGCACCAGTCCCGCCAGGATCAGCGTGACCGGAGAGAGCCGTTTTCCCCATGCCGTCCCGAACACGGCGACAGCAATAACCAGCGCCCCCAACAAAGCAGCGCCCTGCTGCCCCGCCATCCAGCCGGGCAGGAGGCCCAGGCTGGCGAGCGTGACTCCCATCTGCGCGCCGCTGGCTACCCCCAGCGTGGAAGGTTCCGCCAGGGGATTCCGCAGCACCTGCTGGAACAGGACCCCCGCCAGCGCCAGACCGGCGCCCACCAGCAAAGAAATAGCCAGACGCGGTAATGCACTGTAATAAAACAGCACCTGCCGGATATCCGTGGCGTTGGGATGAAGGAGCGCTTCTGCCCAAAAACGGTAAGGCAGCACCTGCCGGGCATTGGTAATGCTGAGCACCACAGCGGCCAGCGCCGCCAGGATCAGCAGAATCAGGGGAAAAGACGGGCGTTTCATGGCGACGTTTTGATCAGGGTTAAGTATGGCGTCTTGTGGCCGCCGGGAGGAAGGTTGCACCGGGTTCACCACTGCTTCTCCAGTTGCTGAAGCATCCGACAAAACCGCAGCGCTGAAAGGGTGGCGCCAAACAGCCAGACGGCGGGAACGGTGCGAAGCGCATTCTGACGAACAAAAGGAATAGCCTGCCAGACCGGCGTGGCGGCGATACGCGCACGGGCGGCTTCATCACCGTGATCGAGACAGATGGCCCGCGTCGCTGGCAGCGTAGCCAGCCGTTCAATGCCTACCGTCGCCGTGCCCCAGAAACTGTTCTCTCCCTGCCAGGCATTTTCAATCGCCAGCTTTTGCATCACGCCGCCGAACAGGCTTTTATTGCCGAGAATGACCGCATGGCGTTCATCTATCATTGAGAAAACCAGCAAAGGTTGCCGTCGATAAGAGGCGAGCTGTGCGTGAGCTTCCACCAGTTGCCGGTCAAACCAGGCCAGGTGCGTATGGGCGGCCTCCAGCCTGCCCAGCTTCTCCGCCAGCGCCACTATGCCGGCACGGACAGTCTGTAGGGGCTGCCCCTGCTCATCGGAAAAGTTAAACACCATCGAAGGGGCTATAGCATGCAGTTGCGCCTCACGCGGGCCAAACCCTTGGGTATAAAGAATCAAATCAGGTTGCAGTTCAGCAATATATTCCAGATTGGGTTCAGAGCGTTTGCCCACATCAACAACGCCGTGAGGAATCGGGGGGTCCTTCACCCACAGCTGATAATCATGCGTATCCGCCGCCGCCAGCGGCGTCACGCCCAGCGCGAACAGCATCTCCAGCGGCAGCCATTCCAGCGCAATAATGCGCCGGACCCCGTTGTCAGAAGCAGCCTGAACGGTCTGACCGGCGAATAGCGGAGCCAGCATCAGAGCGGTGAGGAGACGAC
The DNA here is from genome assembly GCF_036865545.1 of Erwinia sp. E_sp_B01_1. Lineage (NCBI taxonomy): Bacteria > Pseudomonadati > Pseudomonadota > Gammaproteobacteria > Enterobacterales > Erwiniaceae > Erwinia > Erwinia sp. E_sp_B01_1. The sequence goes on from NZ_CP142208.1 coordinate 4,395,254, forward strand.
GCCGCTGCGGGTCAATATTCCGCCTCTGCGCACGCTTCTCCCTTTTTACCCTGCCGGGATTTTTCCCGGCGTTGAATTCATCAGAAGGCATAGGAGAGATTTACAGAGTAATTACGTTCGTCGCCATAGACGGCATAATCGCTCAGCCAGGAGTAATAAGTACGATCAAACACATTGTTGACGTTGGCCTGTACCGCGAGCTGTTTAGTGAGCTGGTAACGGGCAAACAGATCCACCAGCGGATAGCTGCCCTGATACACTTTTACCGATTCCCCGTCTGGCGCGGTGGCCGTCTGGTAAGTGCGGTTCTGCCAGTTTGCGCCGCCGCCAATGGTGAGGTCTGGCAACATCGGTAACTGGTAGCGGCTGAACAGCTTCAGCTGCGTCTGCGGCATATTGCTGCTTATCCGGGCACCGCTTCCGTCTGTGGCAACATAGCGCGTTGCGCCAAACGTCAGTTGCAGGTTATCGGTTACCGCACCGTTCAGTTCAAACTCAGCCCCTTTGCTGACCGTTCCTTTTGCGGCGTAATAAGCCTGCTCGCTGCCGACGGTATTATCGCCATCGTACTGGGCAACATTATCCTGTTCGATACGGAAAACGGCGAAGGTGGCAGTGAGACGCCCATTCATCCAGTCGGATTTCAGCCCGGTTTCGTAGTTTTTTCCGGTAACCGGCGAGAGATAGGCCCCGCTTCGATCGCGGTCGGTCTGCGGCTGGAAGATGGAGGTGTAGCTGGCATAGGCCGACCAGTTATCGTTGAGGTCGTAAATCAGGCCAGCATAAGGCGTGAGGTTATTCTTGTGCACATTGCCGCTGGTGCCAACCGTGCTCCACTGGGTGTAACGGGTACCGATAATCAGCGACAGCGGGTCAGCCAGAGAGAAGCGTCCGGCCAGATAACCCGACTTCTGCCGGACGGTATCGTCCAGATTCTGATACCACCCCTGCCATTCCGGTTCGGCAACGTTGCCGCTCCAGCTGTTACTGAAACTGCCCATCTGTTCCGTATCGATCGGGCCGTCATTACTTTCCGTGGAGTTACGCTGACGGCTGTAGCTCATGCCGGCGACCAGTTCGTGCTGGCGGCCAAACAGCGAGAACGGACCCGTGGCGTAAGCGTCAACGGATTCCAGCTTGCGCGTCCCGCGATCCTGACTGCCAAATCCGCTCGTGCCCTCACCCGTAACGGCATCCGGGAAACCTTCGATATAGAGCAACTTATCGTTGAACGTCTGTTCGCCGTGGGTGCCATTCAGCCGGACACTCCAGCCGTTATCAAAATCGTGCCTGAGGTTGGCAAACACCTTGCGGGAATTGATGTTGTAGTGCGTCCAGTCCGTTGAAGTGCTGGTGTTGCGATTGTAATGGGTACGGACGCCGTTGCTGTACCAGGTTGGCAGACCGCCCCAGGTAGGATTGCCGGTGTTGGATTCCTGATAGTCATAGCCCAGCGACAGCGTGGTGTTTTCAGTAACATCCGCATCCACCACGCCATAGAGGAATTTTTTGGTTTTATGGTAACGGTCAAGCTGGCTGTCCTGATCCTGATAACCTGCAACAACCCGCCCACGCACGGTACCGGCCTCATTCAGCGGGCCGGAGACGTCCGCCACATAGCGCTGTTTGTTCCAGCTACCGTAACTGGCGCTGAGATTGCCGGTAAAATCACGGCTGTCGGCGTGCTTACGCACCATGTTCACCGAGGCTGAAGGGCTACCGGCCCCCGTCATCAGCCCGGTTGCGCCACGAACCACTTCGATACGGTCGTAAATAGCCGTGTCCTCAGCCGCATCGCCAAAATTCCAGGTATCGGTGACTGAAGAGGGAATGTCATCGTAGGTGTAGCTGCTGATTTCAAAACCACGGGAGAAGTAAGAGGCGCGTTCACTGTCGATGATTTCTGCCGAAACGCCGGTGGTGTTCGTCAGCACATCCCCCACCGACTGAAGATTTTGATCCTTCATCCGCTGGCTGGTGATAACGCTGAGCGACTGGGGAACATCGCGCGGGGTCAACAGCATTTTGGTGCCTGCCGTAGTGGTTTTCACGCTGTAGTCGTGTTGCTCACTGGCGGAGTCATCCACCGTGGCCCCCACCACCATGTCCTGCTGCTCGCCGGGCAAGGCAGATGAAACCGCAACGGCGTTCGCGTCGGATGTCGCTGCCGTTAACGTTGTATTCGCCTTGTCAGCCTGCGCCAGAGCGGGCTGCATCAGCACCAGCATGGCCAGTGCCGACAATGAAAAATTTACGCTGTTTTTACTGTTCGACGCGCGCAAAGCCGCCTCGTTTCCCCTGCCAATAAAAGACATATCAGATCCCATCGAAAATTTACCGGAAGCAACAGCGTTTTATTTTTTTCTTCGCTGTCCACCACACGCCTGGCTGCCGTTGTCCTGCAACTCGCGCATCTTGTTGAGAATGTGAATACTAATCATTTACGTTCAGTCAGTCGCGCAGGAGTTCACAGCTAATAAGTAACAAAATATTAATTAATATATATCAATTGTTTATAATGAAAACGGTTATGAATGATACCGGTGGGAAAGTGAAGATAAGGGCGCGACAGAGTGCAGCCAGGTAAATCTGTTGAAACCAGCGCTGATGATGGATGCGGGAAGCAATGAAAGCGGCAGGCAAGATATGCAGTAATCGTCTGTGATGAAGTGCAGCGTAACAGCAGCACCCGGGTTGTCCTTAGCCAAAAAAAACCCCGCATCAGCGGGGCCTTACAGGGATACTCAACGCAATTTTGAATCGAATCAGAAAGGAATATCGTCGTCGAAATCCATTGGCGGTTCATTGTTAGCCGGAGCGTTGTTCTGCTGTGGCTGCTGTGGACGCGATTGCTGACCACCGCTGAACTGGTTGCCGCCCTGTGCGCCGCCCTGAGGCTGCTGAGGCTGGCCCCAGCCGTTGTTGCTGCCCTGGCCGCCACCGGCTGATGCGCCGCCGCCAGCGCCCTGACGGCCGCCCAACATCTGCATGGTGCCGCCAACGTTAACAACCACTTCAGTGGTGTATTTTTCAACGCCGGCCTGGTCAGTCCATTTACGGGTTTGCAGTGCGCCTTCAATATAGACCTGAGAACCCTTTTTCAGGTATTCGCCCGCGACTTCCGCCAGTTTGCCAAACAGCACTACACGGTGCCATTCAGTTTTCTCTTTGGTTTCGCCGGTCTGCTTGTCACGCCAGCTTTCAGACGTGGCCAGGGTAATGTTGGCAACAGCGCCGCCATTTGGCATATAGCGAACTTCCGGGTCTTGACCCAGGTTGCCCACCAGGATCACTTTGTTTACGCCTCTGCTGGCCATGATTCGTCTCTCCGATAATTGTTCTGCTTTAAGTCTAAGCCGGAAATTCTAACATGCCACTCCCTTAGATCCTACTTTCAGATCGGGATCGCAAAGGGTTTCTCAGGCTTGCCCCGTTGCAGGTTGCGGCCTGAGAAGGATCGAAGAATTTTATCGCCCGACACCAGGCGGGATCGGGATCCTCTCCTGCCTTGCTGGCAAAGCACTGTATATCCATTCAGGTTTTTTTGTGCCATAATTACAGGCTTCATTCTGGTCATGCCGGACAGGCATGGTGAGGTCTGTGTTAATCCGGGAAGTGTGAATGGATAAGATCGAAGTACGGGGTGCACGCACCCATAATTTGAAAAATATCAACCTGATCATCCCTCGCGACAAACTGATCGTTGTCACAGGCCTGTCAGGCTCCGGTAAGTCTTCGCTGGCGTTTGATACGCTGTATGCTGAGGGCCAGCGCCGCTATGTTGAATCTCTCTCTGCCTATGCGCGCCAGTTTCTCTCCCTGATGGAGAAGCCGGATGTCGATCATATTGAGGGGCTGTCGCCAGCCATTTCGATCGAGCAGAAGTCGACGTCGCACAATCCACGTTCAACCGTGGGAACCATCACTGAAATTCACGACTACCTGCGCCTGCTTTTCGCCCGCGTGGGAGAGCCTCGCTGCCCGGATCACGACGTTCCGCTGGCCGCACAAACGGTGAGCCAGATGGTAGATAACGTTCTGGCGCAGCCCGAAGGCCGCCGGCTGATGCTGCTGGCACCGATTGTGAAAGAGCGCAAAGGCGAGCACACCAAAACGCTGGAAAACCTGGCTTCACAGGGATACATCCGCGCCCGTATCGACGGGGAAGTGTGCGATCTGTCGGATCCGCCCAAGCTGGAACTGCAAAAGAAACACACCATCGAAGTGGTGGTGGATCGTTTCAAAGTCCGTGAGGATCTGCAGCAAAGACTGGCCGAATCGTTTGAAACCGCACTGGAGCTCTCCGGCGGTACGGCTGTGGTAGCGGATATGGATGACGAAGCAGCAGAAGAACTGGTGTTCTCTGCCAACTTCGCCTGTCCGGTTTGTGGCTACAGCATGAGCGAGCTGGAACCGCGCCTGTTCTCGTTCAATAATCCGGCCGGTGCCTGCCCAACCTGTGACGGCCTGGGCGTGCAGCAATATTTCGATCCCGATCGTGTGTTGCAAAACCCTGAACTTTCGCTGGCTGGCGGCGCAATTCGCGGCTGGGATCGACGCAATTTCTATTACTTCCAGATGCTGCGTTCGCTGGCCTCGCACCTGAATTTTGATATCGAAGCGCCTTTTGACTCGCTGGACGAAAAAGCCCGTCAGATCATCCTGTTCGGCTCCGGCAAAGAGAATATCGAATTCAAATACATCAACGATCGCGGTGATACGTCGGTTCGTCGCCACCCGTTTGAGGGCGTGCTGCACAACATGGAGCGCCGCTATAAAGAGACCGAATCTTCCGCCGTGCGTGAAGATCTGGCGAAATTTATCAGCAACCGCTCCTGCACCAGCTGTCATGGCACGCGCCTTAAGCGTGAAGCCCGTCATGTGTTTGTGGAAAACACCACGCTGCCCACTATCTCAGATATGAGCATTGGCCACGCGCTGGAGTTCTTCCAGAACATGAAGCTGAGCGGACAGCGCGCGCAGATTGCTGAAAAAGTGCTGAAAGAGATTGGCGACCGCCTGAAGTTCCTGGTGAACGTTGGCCTGAACTATCTCTCAATGTCCCGCTCTGCGGATACGCTCTCCGGCGGTGAGGCCCAGCGTATCCGTCTGGCCAGCCAGATCGGTGCCGGCTTAGTGGGCGTGATGTATGTGCTTGATGAACCTTCAATTGGTCTGCATCAGCGTGACAACGAACGCCTGCTGGAAACGCTGATTCATCTGCGTAACCTGGGCAATACGGTAATAGTGGTTGAGCACGATGAAGATGCGATCCGCGCCGCCGATCATGTGATTGATATCGGCCCAGGTGCTGGCGTCCACGGCGGCCAGGTGGTGGCCGAAGGTACCGTTGATGACATCATGGCAGTGGAAGAGTCGCTGACGGGCCAGTACCTTAGCGGCAAGCGTGGCATCGCTATTCCAAAGGAACGGGTTAAAGCCGACCCCACTAAAGTGCTGAAGCTTACCGGGGCGAAAGGCAATAACCTGAAAGATGTGACGCTGAACCTGCCTGTGGGCCTGTTCAGTTGCATCACCGGGGTATCAGGATCGGGTAAATCCACGCTGATCAACGATACGCTGTTCCCGATTGCCCAGCGCCAGCTTAACGGCGCCACTATCGCGGAAGCGGCACCCTATCGTGAAATCACCGGGATGGAGAATTTCGATAAGGTTATCGATATCGACCAGAGCCCGATTGGCCGTACGCCTCGTTCAAACCCGGCAACCTATACCGGCATCTTTACGCCGGTTCGTGAACTGTTTTCCGGCGTGCCGGAATCCCGTACCCGTGGTTATACGCCAGGCCGCTTCAGCTTTAACGTGCGCGGCGGGCGATGTGAAGCCTGCCAGGGCGACGGTGTGATCAAGGTGGAGATGCACTTCCTGCCGGACATCTACGTGCCTTGCGATCAGTGTAAGGGCAAGCGCTATAACCGTGAAACGCTGGAGATTAAGTACAAAGGCAAGAGCATTCACGAAGTGCTGGAAATGACGATTGAAGAGGCTCGCGAGTTCTTCGATGCCGTACCGGCGCTGGCCCGTAAGCTGCAAACGCTGATGGACGTGGGGCTTTCCTACATCCGTCTGGGGCAATCTGCGACCACGCTCTCCGGCGGAGAAGCACAGCGCGTTAAGCTGGCGCGTGAGCTTTCCAAACGTGGCACCGGTCAGACGCTCTATATTCTGGATGAGCCGACCACCGGTCTGCACTTTGCGGATATTCAGCAGTTGCTGGAAGTGCTGCACAAGCTGCGCGACCAGGGCAATACCATCGTGGTGATTGAGCACAACCTTGATGTGATCAAAACCGCTGACTGGATTGTGGATCTGGGGCCGGAAGGCGGCAGTGGCGGCGGCGAAATCCTGGTGTCAGGCACGCCAGAAACGGTGGCGCTTTGTGAAGAGTCCCATACTGCGCGCTTCCTTAAGCCGCTGTTGAATCTGGCGTAAAGGCCAGCCCTGAGTTTCCGACGGTAATCCCGCCGGAAACTCTTCTCTTTTCAATAATTCAGCATCCATTCTCCCTGTTTTTTGTCGTTTCAGCGTCATTCCTGCAGGATCAGGCAAGATATTAGCAGGTTCCGGCATACCCTCTTCGCGCTACGCTAACTATCCTTAGTGTTCTCTGATGCAAGTCAGACAGAGCTTTTCACGCCAGAAATTTCCCAAAGCGTTACGTTCAACCCCTTTCACTGACTGGAGACACCATGAATATTACGCATGCTTATGCAGCACAGGACGCAAAATCAAAGCTGGCCCCGTTTGAGTTTCAGCCACGCGAATTGCGTGACCACGATGTGCAGATTGAAGTGATGTACTGTGGCGTCTGCCACTCCGACCTGCATCAGGCCCGTAACGAGTGGAAAAACACCCTTTTTCCTGTCGTCCCTGGTCATGAGATTGTTGGCCGCGTTACCGCCGTCGGTGGCCATACCCACAAATACAAAGTTGGCGATTTAGTCGGCGTAGGTTGTATGGTGGATTCCTGTCGTGAGTGCGACAGCTGTAAAGAAGATCTTGAGCAATACTGCGAGAATGGCTTTACCGGCACTTATAACGGCGAAGACCGGGTCAGCGGTGATATCACCTTCGGCGGCTACTCCACTCAGGTGGTGGTGAACGAAGACTTCGTGCTGCGCGTGCCTGAAAACCTGGATCCGGCGGGTGCCGCTCCACTGCTTTGCGCAGGCATCACCACTTATTCCCCTCTGCACCACTGGGGCGTGGGCCCGGGCAAAAAAGTCGGTATCGTAGGCCTTGGCGGCCTGGGCCACATGGGCGTTAAAATCGCGCATGCGATGGGCGCGCACGTCGTTCTGTTCACCACTTCCCCGTCAAAAATTGAAGACGGTAAGCGCCTGGGCGCAGATGAAGTGGTGATCTCTAAGGATGCTGAACAGATGGCGGCCCATGCAAACAGCTTCGACTTTATTCTGAATACCGTCGCCGCTCAGCATGACCTGAATCCGTTCATCACCCTGCTGCGTCGCGATGGCAACATGACGCTGGTCGGCGCACCAGAACATGACCATCCGTCACCGCAGGTCTTTAACCTGATCTTTAAACGTCGCAGCATTGCGGGCTCCCTGATTGGCGGCATCAAAGAGACGCAGGAGATGCTGGATTTCTGTGGCAAGCACGGGATTACCTCAGATATTGAGATGATCAAGATGGAAGAGATCAACGAAGCTTACGAACGTATGCTGAAAAGCGATGTGAAATACCGCTTTGTGATCGATATCGATACGCTGCGCGGTTAAGTCAGAACGGGGCGAAGGAATTCGCCCCTTCAGCGACTGGCCGGGCCAGACCCAGCCAGACCCGCTTCGGCTAATGCGCGCCGCGCGTATCCAGCGCTTTCTGCAATGACGCATCCACCAGATAGTAAATCTGCGAATCTTTCAGCGATCCATCCAGCAAAACGGTACTCCAGTGAGACTTATTCAGATGCTCACTGGGATGCACATCCTCATGCTTTTCCCGTAATAAATCCGCCAGCGCTGGGGTGGCTTTTAACGCCACGGCCGGACGGCCATCCACTTCATGCACCAGGGCAAACAGCACGTCATCCACTTTGATTTGTGTCGCTTTCCAGTCGCTGTGAACGCTTTGCTCCGCGCCAGGCTTATCCATGCAATAAGATAAAAGGTCCGATACGTTCATTATTATTCCCCTTGTAGCGTGACAACAATGCGTCGTGCACCACCGTGAATGCGGTGTTCTCCCAGCCAGATGCCCTGCCATGTTCCGAGCACCAGACGCCCACGGCTGACCGGTATAGCCAGTGAAACGCCCAGAGAGGAGGATTTGATGTGCGCGGGCATATCGTCCGCCCCTTCGTAATCATGCTCATAAGGCGCGTTCTCTGGCACGGCACGCAGGAAGTGTTGTTCCATGTCGCTTCTGACTGTGGGGTCGCAGTTTTCATTCAGGGTAAGTGAAGCCGAGGTGTGTTGCAGCAGCAGATGAAGCATGCCAACCTGCACGTCGCTTAAGCGCCGCAGTTCTTCGGTAATTTCGTCGGTAATCAGATGGAAACCCCGGGATTTAGGGCTAAGCGTAATAGTCTGCTGGTACCACATCGTAGTGCTCCTTAACCAAATACATCCTGTTAAGTGTGCAGCAAGAGTCAGAAAGGTAAACCCGCGTTAACTGTTTTTTTTAATCTTCCTGGAAATAATGGGTGGTCTGTCTGCGCTCAATAGCAGTGCGGCCCCCTTAGGAGCCGCACTTTAAGGCGTATTACATCAACGTACAGGAAGATGTATTACATCACTGCAGCAAAGGCTTCAGCCACCTGGTGAACGTTTCTGCTGTTCAGCCCGGCTACGCACATACGACCGCTGGCAATCAGGTAGATGCCAAACTCGTTACGCAGGCGATCAACCTGCTCTGAGCTCAGGCCGGTGTAGCTGAACATGCCACGCTGCTTCAGCAGGTAGTCAAAGTTTTTGCCGGGCATCGCCTGGGTCAGCACATCCACCAGCGCCTGACGCATGGCCAGGATACGCAGGCGCATCGCTTCCACTTCAGCCAGCCAGTCAGCTTTAAGCTCTGCATCGTTCAGCACGCAGGAGACCACCTGAGCGCCAAAGTTTGGCGGGCTGGAGTAGTTACGACGCACGGTCGCTTTAAGCTGGCCGAGTACGCGGGAAGCTTCTTCCGCATCATCACAGACCACTGACAGGCCGCCTACGCGCTCACCGTAGAGCGAGAAGATTTTAGAGAACGAGTTGCTGACCAGCGCTGGCAAACCCGCTGCCGCGATGGCGCGGATAGCATAGGCATCTTCTTCCATGCCGGCACCAAAGCCCTGATAGGCGATGTCCAGGAATGGGATAAGGTTGCGGCCTTTCAGCACTTCCGTCACCGTGTCCCACTGCGCATTGGTCAGATCGGCACCTGTCGGGTTGTGGCAGCAAGGGTGAAGCAGCACGATAGTCTGCGCCGGCAGGGTTTTCAGTTTGGCGATCAGCTCGTCAAACTTCACGCCGTTGCTCTCTTCGTCATACCACGGATAGGTTTTTACCTGGAAACCGGCACCGGAGAAGATCGCTACATGGTTATCCCAGGTGGGATCGCTGACGTAAACTTCTGAACCCGGGAAATAAGTTTTCAGGAAATCCGCACCCACTTTCAGCGCGCCGGAGCCGCCTACGGTCTGGATGGTGGCAATCCGTCCTGCTTTCAGCATCGGATGGTCCTGGCCAAAAAGCAGCGGAGCAATCGCGCTTCGGTAAGGCGGCAGTCCATCCATCGGCAGGTAGAGTGACGCGTTGTGGGCCTGAGCATTCAGACGGGCTTCCGCTTCGGCAACCGCCTTCAGCTGTGGGATTGTCCCCTGCTCGTCATAATATAACCCGATGCTCAAATTCACCTTTTGCGGTCGCGTGTCCTGCTTGAATGTCTCCATCAGGGAGAGGATTGGATCGCCGGCGTAGGCATCAACGTTTTGAAACACGGTGCAGATCTCCATAATTGTTTGGTCAGGCTGACGCCGCTCAGAGGCAGCGCTTTGGTTAATTTTTCGTCGTAGGCTGGTCAGACGGAATAGCGGCCGGGGCGGTGATTCATCGCAATAATAAGATTAAGAATAACGGCTCCCGCAATTGATGCGGCCAGCATCGGTAATGACACCACAAACAGAGAAGCCAGTACCACACAGGTATCCACGCCCATCTGGAGCTTTCCGGCACGAATACCGTACTTATCCTGAAGCCATAACGCCAGGATATTGATGCCGCCCAGGCTGGCTTTATGACGAAACAACACTATAAACCCAATTCCCATTATCACGTTACCGAACAGTGTCGCGTAAAAGGGATCCAGCACGGAAAAGTGGATGAAAAGCGGATGCAAGTGAGTAAAGAGCGATACCAGCGCTACTGCACAGAACGTTTTCAGCGTAAATGCCCAGCCCATACGGCGCGCGGCCAGCCAGTAGAACGGCAGGTTGATGATGAAAAAAGCCATGCCAAATGAAGTGTGTGTCAGGTAGCTGATAAGGAAAGCGATACCGGCAGTACTGCCTGTCAGGGCGCCAGCCGTTTTCAGCAGCGTCACGCCAAAAGAGACCAGCAGCGTGCCAAAAACGATGGCAAGAGCGTCTTCAACTAACGTGTGGGGAATTCGGGTGGGGTGTACAACGTTATCCATAGTGCTGATTCTCAGAGAAATAATCCCTGATATAGCAAAAATCGCACCAATCCGGCAGTGCTGAAGACTGCCGGATGGTGCCAGCGAATCAACCCATTGAATACAAGGCGCTTTACTACACATTTTTGTGCATGAAATACGGGCTACTCCGTCATATCACGCACTAAAACTCTTTTTCCCGCGCGGCTCGCGCATTTCAGTGACTTTATATGCACTATTCTGATGCACGGCGCACCAGAATAGTGCGCAGGGATTATGCGGGCGTCATCATGCCATTCTCTTTCAACCGGGTAAGCACCACGGATGTTTTCACATGTGAAACGCTTTGGTGGCCAGCAACCAGCTGGCTGATTAAGGCACTCAGTCCTGCCAGATCCGCCACCGCTACTTTCAGTAAATAATCGGCATCGCCGGTGGTCTTATAGGCATCCACAATCGCCGACTGTTCGGCAACCATGCGGTGAAAGCTTTCAACGTACTCGGAGGTGTGGTTAATGAGGCGAACTTCAATCAGTCCGATCATCCCCAGTCCCACGGCATCTGGCGAGAGCCTGGCGTGATAGCCCAGTATCAGCCCTGCCTGTTCAAGATTGATTCGGCGACGTGAGCATTGCGAGGCGGAGAGCCCCACCAAATCACTCAGTTCCTGATTGGTCAGACGACCATTAGTTTCAAGTAAAGTCAGTATCTTAAGGTCGTGATCATCAATCTGAGTCATTATCGATCCGGGTGGCTAATCAGCATTGCTACCCGAACAGATAACCGCATTTTTTGCCCCCTTGTCCAACACTATTTTCCAATAGATACCAGGCTGGCAGGCGTTTATGCAGGCAGGATTATTCGTCGTCGTACTGCGGGCCGGCATAGTTATCAAATCGCGACCACTGGCCGTTAAAGGTCAGGCGAACCGTACCGATCGGGCCGTTACGCTGCTTGCCGAGGATGATTTCGGCAATCCCTTTCTGGTCGCTGTTCTCGTGATAAACCTCATCACGGTAGATAAACATGATCAAGTCGGCATCCTGCTCGATAGAGCCGGATTCACGCAGGTCGGAGTTTACCGGACGCTTGTCGGCACGCTGCTCCAGCGAGCGGTTAAGCTGTGACAGCGCCACCACAGGCACCTGCAGTTCTTTCGCCAGCGCCTTCAGGGAGCGGGATATTTCCGCAATTTCCAGCGTACGGTTGTCAGAAAGTGAAGGCACACGCATTAGCTGAAGGTAGTCAATCATGATCATGCTCAGGCCGCCGTGTTCCCGAAAAATACGGCGCGCGCGGGAGCGGACTTCCGTCGGGGTCAGGCCAGAGGAATCATCGATAAACATGTTCTTTTTCTCCAGCAGGATGCCCATAGTGCTGGAGATACGCGCCCAGTCCTCATCATCCAGCTGGCCAGTACGAATTCGGGTCTGGTCCACGCGTGAGAGTGAAGCCAGCATACGCATCATGATCTGTTCGCCTGGCATCTCCAGACTGAAAATCAGCACCGGTTTATCCTGCAGCATCGCGGCATTCTCGCACAGGTTCATGGCGAAGGTGGTTTTACCCATTGCTGGACGTGCTGCAACGATAATCAGATCTGAACGCTGGAGACCGGCAGTCTTTTTGTTGAGATCCTGATAGCCGGTATCCACTCCGGTTACACCATCGTGCGGTGTCTGGTACAGGGATTCGATCCTGGCGATCGTGGCCTCAAGGATTTGATCGACGCTTTTAGGCCCTGTGTCTTTATTTGCCCGGCTTTCTGCAATCTGAAAAACGCGGGATTCTGCCAGATCCAGCAGATCTTCGCTGGTACGCCCCTGAGGATCGTAACCCGCATCGGCAATTTCGTTGGCTACCGAGATCATCTCACGCACAACGGCACGTTCACGGACGATATCGGCATAGGCGCCAATATTTGCAGAACTTGGGGTATTTTTGGAAAGTTCTGCCAGATAGGCAAATCCGCCAACCAGATTCAGCTCAGCCCTGGTCTCCAGAGATTCGGAGAGGGTGATAAGGTCGATGGGTTTGCCCAGCTCCAGCAGGCGCTGCATTTCGCTGAAAATCATGCGGTGCGGACGGCTGAAAAAGTCCTGTGTTACCACACGTTCGGAGACGTTGTCCCAGCGCTCATTATCCAGCATTAACCCACCCAAAACGGACTGTTCCGCTTCCAGAGAGTGGGGAGGCAGTTTCAGCCCTTCCATCTGACGATCGCGAGGTTCACGGTTATCAACGGATTTGTTGGTGGGTTTATTTCCTGCCATAGTGATGCAATACCGAATAGTGTGGGGACGGGCAAGTATACCCGTTTGGGCTGCTGTCGTCCTCCCTCAATGACGCGGAATCAACAGGAGTGAGCATGGCAAAACGTATACAAATCAGCCAGCATGGCGGCCCCGAAACGATGCAGTTGGTTGATGTAGCGATGCCCGAGCCAAAAGCCGGGGAAGTGGTGGTTGAGAACAAAGCTATAGGTATTAATTACATCGATACCTACGTGCGCAGCGGTCTGTATCCTGCCCCGCTGCCTTCTGGTCTGGGTACCGAAGCGGCTGGCGTGGTGAAAAGCGTTGGCGAAGGCGTGACGGCTGTTAAGCCAGGCGATCGTGTTGTTTATGCCCAGTCAGCACTCGGGGCTTACAGCGATTTTCATGCTGTCCCCGTGGATAAGCTGGCGCTGCTGCCGGACAATATCTCCTACGAGCAGGCAGCGGCTTCCTTCCTTAAAGGGTTGACGGTGCACTATCTGTTACGTCAGACCTATGTTGTGCAACCTGATGAAGTTTTTCTGTTTCAGGCTGCCGCAGGCGGCGTGGGGCTGATTGCCTGCCAGTGGGCGAAAGCTTTAGGCGCACATCTGATTGGTACTGTGGGATCGGCTGAAAAAGCACAGCGCGCGAAAGATGCCGGAGCCTGGGCCACGATTAATTACCGCGAAGAAGACATTGCGAAGCGCGTCAGCGAACTGACTAACGGTAAGAAGGTTCGCGTGGTTTACGATTCTGTGGGCAAAGATACCTGGGAAGCCTCGCTGGACTGCCTGCAGCGGCGCGGTTTGATGGTGAGCTTTGGCAACTCTTCAGGCCCGGTGAGCGGCGTCAATCTGGGGATCCTGAACCAGAAAGGTTCTCTGTACGTTACGCGCCCTTCACTGAATGGCTATGTAACGACGCGAGATGCACTGACCCATGCCAGCAATGAACTGTTTTCACTGATCGGCAGCGGCGCAATCAAAGTAGAAGTGCCGGAGCAGCAGAAGTTTGCGCTGAAAGATGCGCAGCAGGCACATAAGACGCTGGAAAGCCGTGGTACACAAGGCTCAAGCTTGCTGATCCCATGATTGCCAGAGGCAAACAGGTTGAGGGCGTGATGAGCTTCAATCGTCAGAGCGAACAGCCTTGAGGCTTACCAGTTCTCCGATCTGCAGATGCAAACAGGGCTTCCCGCAGGAAGCCCTTTTTTTCTTTTTTATAGTTCGCGCTGGTTGTAGGGTCAGAGCGATGAATTCGTTTTAAATTCAGTGAAAACATCCTGCCAGAATTCATAAGTAAAAAATATGTTTAATTGCAAAATCATCCGTGCAATCCGCCAGGTTGTGATCCACTCCTCATTCCTGACAGCAAACTTTGCATTAACACATTGATACTAACGGGATAACCATCGATCAACTTTTGAGCCCGGTTTTTTATACGCGCGATATATCCATACGGCAACTACCGCCAGGGCCAGCCACGGCAACATTTTAATAACAATAGCCAGCATGCCGCCAAACAACATGAACAGAGTAGCAACGACCAAAGCCGCGAGTATGCCGAGCAGAGAAATGCCAGTCAGTAACAGCATCATAAAGAAGCCAAGGACAAATAAGATTTCCATCAGGGGTGCTCCTTAAAAAGATTCTTAAGGGACTATTACAAGAACTGTGCCAGGGTCATGAACAGGCTAACTCATTGAATGTTAATAGAGGGAAGCAAGGATATGGGGAAAATACTGGTCAAATACGTCACTAGTTGGTGAAATTTTAACTAAAACGCATACGTTGGCTGGCGGGGATCAGGTGCTGATCGGTAAAGAGCAGATTGTCTGAAGAGTCGTTAGTAAGGTCAGGATTTGCAGAAGGCATGTTGCCTGAAGAGTCGTTAGCAAGGTCAGGATTTGCAGAAGGCATGTTGTCTGAAGAGTCGTTAGTAAGGTCAGGATTTGCAGAAGGCATGTTGCCTGAAAAGTCGTTAGCAAGGTCAGGGAGAGTGGGCTGCCGCAAAGTCGTCGTGACCCCGTCCCTGGGGACTCAAGCGGCGTCCATGCCGCTGATGCTGACAGGTGACGCCTTTCCACCAGACCAGCCTTTGTTCTTAGTTCTTAGCCCTTAAGCCCTTGCCCTTAGCCCTTAGCCCTTAGCCCTTAGCCCTTAAACAGCTGCCGGAATCTTATCGGCGACGAGCGCCAGCGCCTGCTCAACCGTTTCAATATTTGCACCAGGCTTATGGGCATTCTCGCTCAGGTGACGACGCCACTGGCGGGCACCCGGGATCCCCTGGAACAAGCCAAGCATATGTCGGGTGATGTGACCAAGGTAAGTTCCCCGTGCCAGCTCCGCTTCAATATAGGGGTACATGGCACGCACTACAGCGACCGGATCGGGTGCTGGCAACTCACTGCCAAACAACTCGCGATCTACCTGTGCCAGCAGCCCCGGATTCTGGTACGCCTCGCGGCCCATCATCACGCCATCCAGATGCTGTAAATGCACTTTGGCTTCGGCCAGCGATTTCACGCCTCCGTTAATCGACATCGTCAGATGCGGGAAATCACGCTTAAGTTGGTAAACACGCTCATAGTCCAGCGGTGGGATCTCACGGTTCTCTTTCGGACTGAGACCCGACAGCCAGGCCTTACGCGCATGGATGATGAAATTGTCACAGCCGCCCTGCTCTGAGACCTGACGAATAAATTCACACAGGAACTCATAGCTGTCCTGTTCATCAATCCCGATACGGGTTTTCACCGTTACCGGAATCGACACCCGGTCCCGCATCGCTTTGATGCCGTCAGCTACCAGCGTTGGCTCCGCCATCAGACAGGCACCAAAACGCCCGTTCTGCACCCGGTCCGAAGGACAGCCCACGTTCAGATTGATTTCGTTATAGCCACGATCTTCCGCCTGCTTCGCGCACTCGGCCAGCGCCATTGCATCAAAGCCGCCTAACTGCAGGGCAACAGGCTGCTCTTCCTCACTCCATGCCAGATAATCGCCTTTGCCATGAATGATGGCACCGGTGGTCACCATTTCGGTATAGAGCAAAGAGTGACGCGTCAACTGACGCAGGAAATAACGACAGTGACGGTCGGTCCAGTCAAGCATCGGGGCAACGGAAAAGCGGTGTGCAGGTAAACTCTGGGTCATAAAGGATGCGAACTCGGTGTGATTAACAAATGACGATAATGTGCGCAATGATAACACGCCCCGCAGCGGCAAGCATTACCGGCAGGCCGCATAAGGCTCAGCATGTAGCACCGGGCTGAATGAAATCCCATACGCCCGATCTGAGCCGGGGCTGTGAGGTTCCGGATACAAAAAGGGCGCATCCTGGATGCGCCCTTTAAAGCAGAAGAGAAATCAGAAGGTGAAGTTCACCTGAGCCACTGCACCCCAGGTGTTGTCATCGCCCTTCATACCAGCCAGATCCAGATGCACCTTATTAAAGGGTGACAGACCAAAACCGGCGGTATAGACATTGGTGTCGTTGGATTTCATATCGGCACGGTAACCTGCACGCAGCTGTAACCAGCTCAGCAGGCGGTATTCGGCACCCACGCCCGCATACTGGCTCTCATCCTGAGTTTTAAACCGTTTGGTTGGCGTAACATCCACATCCAGGGCAGCCGTCAGACGCTCGGTATGGAAAGAAACACCCGGCGTGACGATGGGGCTAATCTGATAGGTATCTTTAAAGCCGTTGACCTCTTTTGTATCCAGATCGCGGGAGATAAGGTTCTGCGCGCTAAGGCCCAGCGTCCAGTTATCACCTACGTCTGTGGCTACACCTGCATCAAGGTTAAAGCCGGTGTCGTCGTTTTTATAACGGCCTTTTTTGAAATCTGATTTGTCATAGTTGTAAACCGAAGCGCTGTAGTTATACAGGTAGGTTTTTTGCAACTTAGGCGTCACGCCCACGGAGACCGGATGCCCGGCAATGGTGAACTCGTGCGCCACGGCAATCCCGTAGTCATACACTATCGCCCCACGCCCCAGAGCAGATGAAGTCAGGCTGTTCTGATTCACAAGTAGCGGGTTTACAGTGCCATCGGAGATGCCCTGTAATAAGTCGATATCACTCTGGGTAACGTCGGCAGAGATGTGCGCCGTACCGTAAGCTTTAGTGACAAAAGCAAAAGGCAGCACTTCGTTAGGAACAGTGACTGCAAATGCTGCCCCGGCAGTACCATGGGCCTGATTGCCTTTGATACCACGTAGCTGGCTGGCTAAATCGCCCGCCGCCGCCTGCACCTTCGGGTAATCAGTGGCGATATTAGCGAAGTTAAGATTGTTGGCAATATCCTGATAGCGATCAACGCTATCGGTCAGATCGTCAACCTTGTCCACCAGCTTGTTCTTGTCAGTCACCTGCAGACCGGCTGCCGGCAGAATAATGCTGACATCGTCATCCGGCTGCGCTTTGGTCATCAGTGCCGGGTTAGCCAGTACCGCAGTGCCGTAAGTAGAGGAGGCAACACCCGTTCCACCCATCGCGTCATTACGCGCATCGTAATAGTTGCCAGCGGCTAAAGCGCTCAACGGAGCCATAAATAAGAGGGGGATAACTACAGGACGGGAAAAGCTGTTCAACTTACGAATGATTTTGGCCATTTTACCTTAAACCCATGCAAAAAAAGGGGAAAAAACACCTGTATAAGCGTGAATAATTGCTGCCCGAATAATGAACATGGCGGCAGCATTTCATTGCTGAGAAGTAAGTAACAATGCAGGGGCTTTTCAGCTGATTGCCGAATTATTTATCTGTTACCACGCTAATCTATAAGCCCGGTACAGCAGTATTTATGGTTAAGAATTTCCTTATGCCCCGTAACAAGATAGCCATGAACGTTACCGGCTGCAAATAACATTAACAGGGTTTTATTGAAATAATATGGCACTGTTCAGAAATCATAAATTGATTAAGAAGAGTTAAGCCTTTTCACCTGACGCAAATACCAATTATTTCTGGAGTTTTTTCAGCGGCTTAAATTCGCTGCTGCAAAGAGCGCCTGAGGGCTGCCGGAGATTCGGCGTTTTTAAGCGGGCGTGATAACATAACAATCTGATCTGGCCTGAGGGGAAGTTATGAACGTAAGCAGTCCTGAAAAAATCCTGTCACAGGCAGAAGCCCTCTGTCAGCAACGCAATGTCCGCCTGACGCCACAGCGTCTTGAAGTGCTGCGGTTAATGAGCCTGCATAACGGGGCTATCAGCGCCTATGACCTGCTGGATTTACTGCGAGCCAGTGAACCTCAGGCAAAGCCGCCAACCATTTATCGGGCGCTGGATTTTCTGCTGGAGCAGGGTTTTATCCATCGGGTGGAATCAACCAACAGCTACGTGGTCTGCCATCACTTTGAGCAGCCGTCGCATACGTCAGCGATGTTGATTTGCGATCGCTGCGGTTCGGTAGCGGAGCAACAGGCAGAAGGCGTGCAGAGCATCCTGAAAACACTGGCCCTGACCTCAGGATTCGCGTTGACGCACAGCGTTATTGAAGCGCATGGATTATGCGGGAATTGTGCAGAGGTGGAAGCCTGTACGCATCAGGAAGCGTGCCAGCACGATCATACTCTGGTCTCTAAGAAACGGGGGCGTTAACCTGAAGGGGTGTGCTGAGAATTATGCGGCACATTCCATGTGCCTGGGTAGGAGCATCGTCCTGAAACATCTGTTTCTTGTCAGAGAAAGTTAATGTCTTTTAAAAACGGTGATTGTGGGTAGTTTCCCAATCGCTGACTTCTTTCTCAGCTTCGTCTTTAGCATAGCCATAACGTTCCTGAATCTTGCCAACAAGCTGATCGCGTTTACCTTCCACGACTGTCATGTCGTCATCGGTCAGCTTGCCCCATTTTTCTTTCATTTTACCTTTAAACTGCTTCCAGTTACCGCCGGCTTCGTCTTTATTCATCTTGTCACTCCTCGACCTTAGGTTTACACAGTGGTAGTAGTATCGTCTCAGCAATGCACTTAGCAGCAACATAAAACGCTGCTTAACTGCTGAACGTACAGGTAATTGTAGTAGAAGGTGGAGGATTTGCTCGCGAATGGAAAATTTTACACCCTATTTGCAGCAAAAGTGACAACGCTTATATGAAAAAAGTCTGTAAGATCAGAAGATAACGAAGCGGCAACCTCAACGTAACTAAATATTTCAGCCAGCAAACCAGCTGTTGTTCTGCCAGTGACGCCGCCAGAGCCACCACAGCGACAGGCCGCGCAATATCAGGAACACCGTTACGGCCAGCCATAACCCGTGGTTGCCAAGCACCGGCACGGTAAACAGCGTCAGCCCGTATCCGGCGGCCGCCACAACCATGCCGTTACGCATTTCACTGGCTCTTGTGGCACCGATAAACATGCCATCAAGCAGATAACACCATACGCCGCACACCGGCAGCACAATTTGCCAGAACAGATAGCTGTCGGCCTGCTGCTGTAACTCCGGTAGAGAAGTGAGTAAGGCAACGATATGTGTGCCACCCAATGCGTAAATGGCTGAGAAGAGTAACGCGACCAGCCCGGCCTGCCGACAGGCGGCATGCCATACCAGCAGCAATTTGCTGGCATCTCTGGCACCGAAGGCTTCCCCGGAGCAGGCCTCCACCGCGTAGGCGAAGCCATCCAGCGCATAGGCTGTGAAGGTCAGGAACATTAACAGGACCGCGTTCACGGCCACGATTTCGCCCCCCAGCCGCGCTCCGAAGATGGTCAGCGAGACAAAACAGAGTTGCAGCAGTAAAGAGCGAAGCATGATGTCGCGGTTCAGCCGCAGCAAACGCCCGAAATTGCCCCGCCATGCGTTTTTAAACAGGGAAAATGAAATCCCCCTCAGCTTTATTACCCGCCAGACCATCACCAGACCGATGAAAAACGTGGCGTACTCTGCTATCACCGTTGCTGCTGCTGCGCCCTGCACGCCCCAGTTCAGACCGATAACAAACCACAAATCCAGCACAATATTGACCAGGTTCCCCACTACCAGCAGGATCACCGGCGCACGAGCGTACTGAACGCCCAGTAGCCAGCCAAGCAGCACCAGGTTTGCCAGGGTAGCGGGCGCGCTTAACCAGCGGATGTGCATAAACAGGGAAGCCTGATGCAAAACATCCGCATCGCCGCCGACGATCGACAGCGCCAGTGAGTTGAGGGGGGATTTGAGCAGAATAAACAGCAGGCCAGCGATCAGCGCAATACAGAGAGGTTGCATCAGCGCGCGGGCAAGAGCAGGTTTGTCTTTGGCACCAAAAGCCTGAGCAGTCAGCCCGGTGGTGCTCATCCGCAGGAACAGCAGCAGCATAAAGAGGAAGCTGGTTGCGGTAGTGCCGACGGCAACGCCGCCCAGATAGGTGGGACTGTCAAGATGGCCGATGACCGCCGTATCCACCAGCCCGAGCAGCGGGACGGTGATATTCGACAGGATCATTGGCAGCGCCAGCCGCCAGAGGTTTTTATCTGAGTGAGAGAAGAACCGCATGGCCATCCACTGTGCGACGGGCTTAAAGCCGTGCCGCAGGCACCGGAAGCAGGTACCACGGCAATAAAAACGCGCCGCCGGGGCCGCGCGTCCGGGTCAGGCTGTTACAGCCAGTTGCCGTTGCGGATCACCCCGACGGCCAGACCTTCAATCGACAGCGTCTGCTGACGGAGATCCACCACAATCGGCTGAAACTCGCTGTTTTCAGGCAGCAGATGCACAATATTGCCCTGCTTTTTCAGACGCTTTACCGTGACTTCATCATCAATGCGCGCAACCACTACCTGACCATTACGCACATCCTGAGTTTTATGCACGGCAAGCAGGTCGCCATCCATAATACCGATATCTTTCATCGACATTCCGCTGACGCGCAGCAGGAAATCGGCGCCAGGCTTGAACAATTCAGGATCGACCTGATAGTGTCCTTCGATATGCTGTTCTGCGAGCAGAGGCTCACCGGCTGCCACGCGGCCAATCAGCGGCAGGCCGTCTTCCTCTTCCATCATCAGACGGATACCCCTGGAGGCTCCGGAGACAATCTCAATCACGCCTTTACGCGCCAGCGCCTTCAGGTGCTCTTCAGCCGCATTCGGGGAACGGAAACCGAGCTGTGTGGCGATTTCTGCCCGCGTCGGTGGCATACCGGTCTGGTTAATGTGGGCGCGTATCAGGTCATAAACCTGCTGCTGCCGTGCCGTTAGTGCTTTCATCCCGCCCCCTGGTTGTTTATACAGTCGACTGTGAGTATATACAGGTATTTCCAGGATGAAAACCTAAAGATGCGTAAAAAATAGCGGTATGTGACAAAGGGAAGAAAAGGCCGCCATCAGCGCAGCAGCAGCATCGCCCAGACAAAAACGGCCAGTAAAATGGTGATTAATACGGCGGCAGAGCCCATATCCTTGGCACGCCCCGATAAAGGGTGAAATTCGCTGCCGATACGATCCACCACGGCTTCCAGGGCACTGTTAAGAATTTCAACGATGATGACCAGCACGACAGACCCGATGAGCAGCACGCGGGTAACAGCATCCACATCCAGCCAGCAGGCCACAACAACCGCCACAATAGCGGCCACGGCTTCCTGACGAAATGCCGCTTCGTTCTGCCACGCTGCGCGTATTCCTTTCCATGAATAGCCTGCGGCTTTGAAAATACGGGTCAGTCCGGTGACGTTATTTGCCATAATGAGGGAACCCTTTGTGATGTTTACCGTCAATGTCTGGGTGGCGCACATTTTGCAACACCACAGATCTCACTGGCGCTTTCTGGTATGCTTGCGGCGCTTTGCTAACAAGAGGCTTCATGTTATCTATGTCAGGTTGGCGTAACTTATATTATAACTTATTGAATTTTCCAGTTAAATTACTGGTAAAAAGTAAAGCGATCCCCGCTGAGCCGGTCGTTGAGCTGGCGCTGGATACATCGCGCCCCATTATGTATGTGCTGCCTTATGATTCAAAGGCCGATCTTCTGGCGCTGCGTGAACAATGCCGCAAACAGGATCTTCCCGATCCCTTAGATCCGCTGGAAATCGACGGCACTGTGCTGCCTCGTCATGTGTTTATCCATGATGGCCCGCGCGTCTTCCCCTATTTCGTGCCAAATCTGGAATCTGTAAAACTGTTCCATGAATATCTGGACCTTCATCGCAGCAACCCTCTGCTTGATGTGCAGATGGTGCCGGTGTCGGTGATGTTTGGCCGCGCGCCAGGCCGCGAAGTACAGGGTGATGAACAGCCGCATCTGCGGGTACTCAACGGCATCCAGAAATTTTTCGCGGTGCTGTGGCTGGGTCGTGACAGCTTTGTGCGTTTCTCCCCTATCGTCTCCCTGCGCCGTATGGCGACGGAACACGGTACGGATAAAACCATCGCGCAGAAGCTGGCGAGAGTGGCAAGAATGCACTTTGCCCGCCAGCGCCGGGCAGCCATTGGCCCCCGTCTGCCGGTGCGTCAGGATCTGTTTAACAAGCTTCTGCAATCCAAGGCCATTGCCAAAGCGGTGGAAGATGAAGCACGCAGCAAAAAGATCTCCCATGAAAAAGCTCAGCAGAACGCTATTGAGCTGATGGAAGAGATCGCTGCGGACTTCTCCTATGAGGCTATCCGTCTGACGGACCGCATCATGGGCTGGACCTGGAGCAAGCTCTATCAGGGCATCAACGTTAACGGTGGTGAACGCGTGCGTCAGCTGGCGCAGGACGGGCATGAGATTGTTTATGTGCCCTGCCACCGTAGCCATATGGATTATCTGCTGCTCTCCTACGTGCTCTATCACCAGGGACTGGTACCACCGCACATCGCCGCCGGTATCAACCTGAACTTCTGGCCAGCCGGCCCGATTTTCCGTCGTCTGGGTGCATTCTTTATTCGCCGTACCTTTAAAGGCAACAAGCTCTACTCCACGGTATTCCGTGAGTATCTTGGCGAACTGTTCACCCGTGGATACTCGGTGGAATACTTTGTGGAAGGGGGCGCTCACGCACCGGCCGACTGCTTGATCCAAAAACCGGCACGCTGTCGATGACCATTCAGGCCATGCTGCGCGGCGGTAACCGCCCTATCACCCTGGTGCCGATTTACATCGGTTACGAGCACGTGATGGAAGTGGGCACCTACGCAAAAGAGCTGCGTGGCGCGACCAAAGAGAAAGAAGGCTTTATGCAGATGGTCCGTGGCCTGCGCAAACTGCGTAATCTCGGCCAGGGCTATGTCAACTTTGGTGAACCCCTGCCGCTGGTGACCTACCTGAATAAGCGCGTGCCTGAGTGGCGCGAGGCTATCGATCCTATTGAAGCCCAGCGTCCGGCCTGGTTAACGCCAGCGGTGAACGATATTGCCCAGCGCGTAATGGTCAGGATCAACAACGCCGGTGCGGCGAACGCCATGAACCTGTGCGTGACCGCCCTTCTGGCTTCGCGTCAGCGCTCGCTGACCCGTGAGCAGTTGATTGGTCAGCTGGAATGCTACGTACAGCTGTTGCGCAACGTGCCCTATTCGCCTGATTCGACCGTCCCGGATATGACGCCAGAAGCGATGCTGGACCACGCCCTGAGCATGAATAAGTTCGAGATTGAGCAGGATAATATCGGCGAGATCATCGTTCTGCCACGCGAGCAGGCCGTGCTGATGACCTACTATCGCAACAACATTCACCATATGCTGGTGATGCCGTCGCTGATAGCGGTGATCCTGATGCACTATCGTGAGCTGACCAGAGCCGAGCTGCTGCGCCAGATCAGCGTGATTTATCCCATGCTGAAGAGCGAACTCTTCCTGCACTGGAACAAAGAGGATCTGCCAGGGGTGCTGGACTCGCTGCTCAGCGAGATGGCCCGTCAGGGGCTGCTGACCGCGGAAGATCAGATGCTGCGTCTAAGCCCTGCGCGCTTCCCTACGCTTCAGCTACTGGCTGCGGGCGTGCGTGAAACACTGCAGCGTTATGCCATCACCTTCTCGATCCTCAGCGCTAACCCGTCGATTAACCGCGGTACGCTGGAGAAAGAGAGCCGGACGATGGCTCAGCGCCTGTCGGTTCTGCACGGTATCAATGCGCCGGAATTCTTTGATAAGGCCGTGTTCTCTTCGCTGGTGTTGACGCTGCGGGATGAGGGTTATATCAGTGATACCGGCGATGCGCAGGTAGAAGAGACGCATAAGGTCTATCAGATGCTGGCAGACCTGATTACTCAGGAAGTCAGAATGACCATCGAGAGTGCAGGGCCGCACGAGTAGGCTTTGCCTGACCAGTCCCTGATTAACCGTATAAACGCCTGATGAAGTTCATCAGGCGTTTTTTTCAGGACGTACACCGGGTCGATCAGAGCCAGTCGACCAGCGGCGAGGTGCTCAGGGCAATACCGATAAAAAGTACCATGCCGACGAGGTTATTGTTCAGGAACGCCCTGAAGCAGGGATCCCTTTCGCGGCCGGCGATCAGTTTTTGCTGGTGGATAAACAGCGCTCCCGCCAGCAGCAGAGACCAGTAGAACGCCCCACCAAGCTGCATCATCCAGCCAATAAGGGCCATCAGAATCAGCGTTGTCAGCTGAAGCAGGCCGATAATCAGCCTGTCGAAACGGCCAAAAAGAATGGCCGTAGACTTCACGCCTATCTTCAGGTCATCGTCCCGATCTACCATCGCATACTGGGTATCGTAAGCCACCGTCCAGCAGATATTGGCGGCAAACAGCAGCCAGCAGGTTAAGGGCACGGTTACACTTACGGCTGCCCACCCCATCGGGATTGCCCAGCCAAATGCGGCGCCCAACACCACCTGCGGCAGGTGAGTGTAGCGCTTCATAAAGGGATAAACCCAGGCCAGCGCCAGCCCGCCAAACGACAGCCAGATGGTCATGGCGTTCATGGTCAGCACCAGACAGAAGGAAACCAGCACCAGACCGGCGAACAGCAGTTTAGCTTCTTTAGAGGTTACCGCCCCGCTGGGCAGAGGGCGCGCCCTGGTACGTTTAACGTGACCATCAATCTTCCGGTCGGCGTAATCATTCACCACACAGCCCGCGGCACGCATAAAAAAGACGCCGAGGGTGAAGACGATGAGCACCTTCAGCGGCGGGATTTGCCCGCCTGCCAGCCACAACGCCCAGAAGGTGGGCCACAGCAGCAGCAGGGAGCCAATCGGCTTGTCGATGCGCATCAGACGGCTGTAAGCCTGGAATTTACTCACTGGCACACTAGTCTCCACGTAACAGGCTCCCTGCTTCCGGCAAAGACCGATAGAGCGGTGCCGGAGGTAAAAACAGTTCGGTCAGCAACAGAGGTTTACCAGAGAGGCGCAACCGTGAGCGGCGCCCCCATAATCCCTTGTGCTGGCCGGGTTCAATAAAATCGCGCGTCAGCGTGGATGAAGCAAACAGATAGCGCCCCAGAGGCCGGGTTCCCAGTTGCTGCAGCATCTGTTCCGGGCCAATTAATGTGGATTCCGGCACTATGGTGCGTCCGGCAAGCCAGGGCTCACCATCCCCGCACAGCAGAATTTCACGGAGCCAGTAACGGGATTCCTGCGGCAGTAATGCCACTTCCTCACCCACCTCTTCCGGGCCAATAAATCCCTCGCGTACCACGTTGACCGTCACCTTCTGGCAGTGCCGTTCAAAACGCTGGGTCATGGAGTCTTCTTCCATCAGCCAGTCCAGCAGAGGTGCAGTAAGCAGCGGCGAGTTGGCAGGCAGCCACTCAAGGGCGCGCAGTTGCGACAGCGCGTTAAGGTCCATCAGGCATCTCCGGACAAAAATTTTGCCATAGTGTAACGCAGAGGTTGTGAGAGAACACAGAAGCAGGGAGGAAATTGTGCGGTTTTCACCAGAAGTGGGCGCGCCCTGTCAGCGCGCCGGAAGATTATTCGCGTCTCAGCCGGTTGCTGTTCGCCAGCCATAACGTCACGACCAGGATCAGGATGGCAATGGAGTAGGCCAGCGTATCCAGCGGGTTTTTGTGATCGACAATGATCAGCCGGATAATGGCCGTGATGCCGATATAGACAAAATAGCGCAGAGGGAAGTGATAGCCCGACTGGAAATATTTGACGATCAGCGCAATAAACTCGAAGTAGAGAAAGTAAATCACTATCCCTTCGATCAGCAGATAAGAGGAAGTCTGTTCGCCAGTGTTGAGTAACACGTTTGCCAGATGTAAGGTCTCTTTACCCAAAAAGATTGCCAGAATACAGGCTAAAAATATCAGTCCGATATTCAGTAACATCTGTAGAAACCAGGCGATGCGCGTGGCGGTAATCATGTGAAAAACCCCTTAAAGTCACTGTATCCGTCAGAATAATCCTGATGAGCACAATATGCTTTAGTGTGAGCCAGTTCACAAGTTTTGCTTAGCGCTTTCATGCTGATGCAGGCAGGAAAAACAGGAGGCCGGGCGGCATAAACGTTTTGCCCCCCTGACGCCCCCGGCCACTGCTTTTAGCGGAAATCGATATCGCGATCGGTGGTCATGTCATACAGCTGATACTTACGGCCCAGCATCTGACCGCCATCACGCGTCAGCGGCGTCCAGTTGACCTGCGCACGGCCCCGCGTTGGCGAAGCGGTAAACAGATCCATTGGAATCGAAATATAGAACCCTTTGGTGAAATCACCTTCACCATACTCTTCTGCCGAGACGTTGGTTTTGGTGGCATAAGCACCCACAATCACCCCACTGTCGAACTGACGGGAGATGTCCACGGTCGCGCCTTTATCCTCGGCCAGATACTGGCCCACGCTCGCTTTTACCAGCACCTGATTGTTGAAGAACGAAGGCCGCCAGTAAGCCGTCACGTTACCCACTTTGGCTGAGTAATCGTTAAACTGCATCATGTTGTCCCAGTCACGCTGCTTAACGTAGTTGGCATCGATGCCAAACGCCCAGTCAGAGTCCAGCGGACGGTACAACACTTCGCCCCCTACGCCGCCATACATGGTTTCCAGATAGCCACCGTAAACCTGGCCATAGAAGCCGTTACCCAGCTCATGCATGTAGTTGGCTTGCAGGTTATTAACGTAGACGTTGTTTTCCACGTAATCGCGGATATGGGTACGCACGCGAGGCAGTGAAGAGTCATTCGGTGCGCCGTTGTAATTGAACTTGTCGTAGTTGTTAGTCAGGTTGCCAAACACACTGCCGTCAATTAACAAGTGTTGGGTCAGCCAGTAGCTGGCATTGCCCATCACCCCGACCTGATACAGGTAGAAGCTTTCTGGTCCCCCCACAGACTGGTTAAGCACCGGCGAGAGGCTGTAGTTGAAGCGATCGCCGTCGATGTAATAACCCTGCTGAGTATGACCCGGTTCCACAGGTTCAATACGTTTCTGATCCAGAGGCTGCTCTTTGCCCAGCGGATAACCTTCCAGCTGCTGACGCAGGCTGGCAACGCTGGTCTGGGTGGTTACCTGAGGCATCCGGTTGCGGGTTTCGGTGACGTTCAGCGTGTCGACACCAGAAGGCAGGTTGTTCATCAGGATCACGTTGGCACGATCGATCCCTTCCTGGGTATTGCGATATTTCGACTGCTGGCCAGAGGCATACATCGTATTGCCTTTGACCTGAATATTCGGAGCAGTCAGACCAGCATTGTATTTCAGATCGGTCAGCTGGTTAGCCACGGTGGTGGGCTCCAGGAACTCACCCTGCGGCTGAGGCTTATAGGCCGGTTTTGCTGAGTCAATTGAGGCAGTATGCAGATCGTTGAAATTGGTGCGCAGCGTAAAGCCGGCCATAAAGGTGTTGCCACGCTCATAGCTGACGTTAACATCGGCCCAGTCGGTCAGGCGGTAAATCGCCCCGACGTTGATTTTGCTTTTCTGCTCCAGGCGTCCGGCAAAGTCATCCTGATAATCGTTGCCTTCATATTCGGCTTTCAGTCGCAACGGCTGCCACGGCGTCTGATACTCCACGCCGCCGAAAATCGCCGCCGGGCCTTTGAACATGTCTTTGCCGTTTACCGATCCGGCTGTACCACTGCTTTCAGAGCGATTGCAGTAATTGCTGTCGGCTTCACAGAACGGGTTTTTCACCGTGCCGCTGTTGCCCAGATAACCGAAGCCCAGGCCGAGGGTAAAATCAAACGGGCCCCAGGCTTTGGTGGCCACCATGTATTCGCTGTCGAACAGGCCGGTACCGCCCAGGTCACGGGCACCTACGGAGACTTCCGGCAGCCAGTAGCCTTCCTGCCACAGACGGGCTTTCAGATCGAAGGCTTTATCTTTATAGCTCTGATTACCACTGAAGCTGTCCACCGCACTGTAACGACGGGTTTTCACGTCGGTGTAGCGGATGGTCGCTTCCAGCCAGGGAAAGAGCTGCACTGAGGATGAGTAGAAGCGATACTGATCGTTATAGCGATAGTTCAGGCTGAATTCGCCATCTTTTGCCATACGGGCCGTGGGAACCTGAAGCAGACCCACGCCGCCGAAGTCTGACTGCGAAGGCCCTACCGGATCGGGATACGTCGCCGCCTGCGCCTGGCAGGCACAGGCCACGGAGATAGCCATCAGGCTGAGAAGATACGTTTTTTTCATCAGTCAGGGATCCGGTGCGTCAAAACAGAAACAATCTGCTGGTTGAGATCTTCGTCGTCACCAGGCAGCGTCCAGGAAGAAAAGCCCACAAAAATAGTGCTGCCAGCTTCAGGCTCGACGTGGCGGCGATTCCAGTAAGCGACAGGAACCTCCTTCACTTCACCGTTGGGGGCAATCACCAGAGCAACGTTACGCTCTGCACCTGATAGGCGGGGATGATTTTCCAGGTAGTCCACCACGCTGCGGCCCGGTAACCAGGTGACCTGACCGCTGCTGGCGATCGCTCCGGCAAGCCTTACCGTCGCAGGCTTGTTCAGCGTATAAACGCTGTAATCGCCTTCCAGTCGACGGTTCTCCTCCGGATGGGTTCGGACCCAGTCCGGATCCAGATTGGCTAACTGACGGCCCGTGACGTTGACGGATGCCACCTGCTGTAAGACGTTATCCACCACCGCAGCCTGTTCGCTATCGCCTTCTGCATGAAGCTTATTGCTCCAGGCTTTCAGACGCGCCAGTACCTGTTGCTGCTGCTGGACAGCCACTGCCGTAGCCAGTTTTTCGGCAATCACCGTACCGGGCCACCAGCTTTTGCCCATCAACGCCGGGCTGCTGACCAGTTCCGCCAGATTCTTTGCATGACTGACTGTCGACGTCTGGGCCTGGCCGGGAGAATAAACCGTTACCTGACTTTCTGCGCACACGCTCAGCGAGACGCAGGCTGAGAGGCCTGCGAGAAGAAGAGTTATTTTTTTCATGATTTCGCGGGCTTCAGGATGGTGGTTTCAAGTGGGAAATAGTCGCCGCCCAGCGTTTGCTGTGACTGGCGAACCTGTCCGGTAGTGGTGTCAATCCAGAAAATATTCGTCCAGGATTTGCCCTCAGCCGGCAGCTCAACCTCTTCCTGCCAGACCCGGCAGGCAACGTTTTTACCGGCCAGTGCCAGTACCTGATCTTTCAGTCGGGTGAAGCGCGAGGTGGCAGTTCCTGCCCGGAATTTCCCGGCTTCAGTCCAGCTCAGCGTGCGGGTCCAGCTTGCGCCTTCCGTTAACTCCAGCGGCTTAATCAGCGGGTCCTGCTGCAGATTAGTGACCTCGGTGAGGTTGTCACTCAGCCCCAGGGTTTTCACCACACGGCCATGCTGAGTCACCACCATCGACCGATCGCGGGTGATCCATTTTTGCTGGCCATTTTCATCAAAGCCCAGCACCACAAAGATACGCTGCCCGTGATTCACGCGCAGGTACATGCTGGCATAAGGCAGACTTTCTACTTGTTCATCAGAGACCTGAACGTCGTCCGGCCCGAGCAGAGCGAGTTTTACCGTCTCTCCCAGCCCTTTTTGTGTTTGTGTACAGGCCTGGAGAAGCAGGCATAAAAGCAGCAGTGGTAGGTAGCGCACCTGTGTGTGTCCCTGAGCAAAGTCGACAATGTCGAAAAATAACCACACAACTGTGTGGTTATGATTAATTTACCGCACTTAACGCGTGGTGCTGGTGGTGGTCGTGGTGGTGGTGCCGGTATTAGAACCGTTTCCGCCACTGGATGCTGCCAGAGCAACACCCACCAGGGCGCCAAGCGCACCCACACCCACAGCCGTGGTGGTTCCTGCGGAGAGAGTCCCCGCTGTAGCACCCGCCGCGGCGCCAGCTTCTTCAGGCGCGGCGAACGCGGCTGAAGCACTTGCCAGATACACTATGGCTGCAGCAGCACATAAGACTTTTTTCATAACATTTCCCTTCATTAAATGAATGGATACCTCACCTGAAGGGTTTCAGGCGGGTCCAGTATAAGGCAATAAATGACCAGAATTCAGTGGGATCCCGGCGGCCGGACGCGCCAATTTTACCTGCCTAAAAAAAGCACGCTTTGCCTCTCCAGAGCAACATTTGACTAAATAATTCATAAAATCAGACTTAATGACTGCAATACACCCTCTGAATAGTGCCAATGCCTGACAATAGTCTTTAGAGAAGCGGTTTAACCGGAAATGGGCCTGCGAGGCGGTGCTTTTGCTTAAAATTAATAATTTTCAGGAAGTTATAGCGCGAAGAATGGCAATAACCCCTTTTAACCCGTCCGGTTCTTTCAGATTTATCTTGGCGTGAATGCGCTTTTCCGGGCTGTTTTTAGGATTAACCTCAGCCTGAGGCTGACGACTTTACCCATTATTGGGGGTATTCAGAGGGATTTTTCAGACGCTGCGTGTCGCTAAGCGGGCAACCGTCGGGAAAATAAGGAAATTGAGAGAGTGTCAACCAGGACCATAAACAGGTAAAGCCGGATCTGAATACGTATCTGATCGCTGAACCTGAAGCGATGGGAGCCTGTGCCTTGAACAAAGCATCACGGGCCACGTACGGCCCGTGCTGAGCTGACACGGACGGCGCTTTTTGCGTCTTTGTGAGAGGCACAGGCTCCCTGAGCCTGCACCTTCGCAATAACCTGAGGGCTGGCGAACTGGCACCAGCCCTCAGATTCAACGCGCTATCCTAGCCGCGCCAGTTTTTGTAGCGGTTGATCAGGCCATTGGTAGAGCTGTCATGGCTGCTGATCTGCTCGCTACCGGAGAGTTCCGGCAGGATGCGGTTAGCTAACTGTTTGCCCAGCTCAACGCCCCACTGATCGAAAGTGAAGATGTTGAGGATCGCGCCCTGGGTAAAGATTTTGTGCTCATACAGCGCAATCAACGCCCCCAGGCTGAACGGCGTGATATCACGCAGCAGGATGGAGTTGGTTGGGCGATTACCCTCGAACACCTTAAACGGCACGATGTGTTCTACGGATTTAGCGTCTTTACCGGCATCGGTAAATTCTTTCTCTACCGTATCGCGGGATTTACCAAAGGCCAGCGCCTCGGTCTGAGCAAAGAAGTTCGACAACAGCTTGGCATGATGATCGCCCAGGTTGTTGTGCGAAACCGCAGGCGCGATGAAGTCGCAGGGTACCAGCTTGGTGCCCTGGTGGATCAGCTGGTAGAACGCGTGCTGGCCGTTAGTGCCCGGCTCGCCCCAGATGATTGGGCCCGTCTCATAGGAAACAGGGGCGCCGTTACGGTCAACATTCTTGCCGTTTGACTCCATGTTGCCCTGCTGGAAATAGGCGGCAAAACGGTGCATGTACTGGTCGTAAGGCAGAATCGCTTCGGTTTCAGCACCGAAGAAATTGTTATACCAGATACCAATCAGCGCCAGAATAACCGGCAGGTTCTTCTCGGCTGGCGTAGTGGAGAAGTGCTTGTCCATAGCATGCGCGCCACTCAGCAGCTTCTCAAAGTTGTCGAAACCGATCGACAGAATGATAGAGAGGCCAATGGCAGACCACAGCGAGTAACGTCCGCCCACCCAGTCCCAGAACTCGAACATGTTGGCGGTATCAATCCCGAACTCACCCACGGCTTTGCCGTTAGTAGAGAGCGCAGCAAAGTGCTTAGCTACATGCTGCTCATCACCCGCCGTTTTCAGGAACCAGTCACGCGCGCTGTGGGCGTTAGTCATGGTTTCCTGCGTGGTGAAGGTTTTGGAAGCCACCAGGAACAGCGTGGTTTCAGGATCAAGGTCTTTCACCGTTTCGGCGATATGCGTGCCATCAACGTTGGAAACAAAATGCATGTTGAGGTGATTTTTGTACGGGCGCAGCGCCTCGGTCACCATGAACGGCCCCAGATCAGAGCCGCCGATACCGATGTTGACCACGTCAGTAATCGGTTTGCCGGTGTAGCCTTTCCAGTCGCCGCTGATGATGCGCTCAGAGAAGGATTTCATCTTCTCCAGCACCGTGTTAACTTCCGGCATCACGTCTTTGCCGTCGACCACGATCGGCGTATTGCTGCGGTTGCGCAGGGCAACGTGCAGCACAGCACGGTCTTCGGTACGGTTGATTTTTTCGCCGGAGAACATCGACTTGATAGCGCCCTGCAGATCGGTCTCTTTTGCCAGATCCTGCAATTTGGCGAGGGTTTCGCTGGTAATGCGGTTTTTAGAGAAGTCCACCAGCATCAGATCGTCGAAGGTGGCAGAGAAATTGGCAAAACGGTCGCTGTCTTTAGCAAACAAGTCCGCAATTTCAACGTCTTTCATCTCTTCAAAATGCTGCTGCAGCGCTTGCCAGGCAGCGGTTTGTGTCGGATTGATATTTTTCATGACAACACACTCTTTTTATTTAAGAACCGTAAATCAGACCGGACGCCATGTTACCTGAAGGACCCTGCGGGCTTTCCTCTTCCTGTAACAGGTCTCAACTATCACTGGCAGGATTTCCCGCCATTTTATCCGGGGCTATTTATAATTCAGTCGGTGGCCAGCCTGGCCGCTCAGCGTTTCAGTATGACTACTCTTGCTGTTGAAAGGAAAAATTTTATGGAGCTCTCCGCCCCACTGCTGTTGGTTATCATTGGATTAAGTTCGCTGGTAGCCCAGTGGCTGGCCTGGTTACTGCGCCTGCCCGCCATTTTGCCGCTGCTGGTTTTCGGCATTGTCCTGGGTCCGCTTTGCCATGTTTTGCAGCCTGATGCCCTGTTTGGGTCGCTGCTGTTCCCCTTTGTCTCACTTTCGGTGGCGATCATCTTGTTCGAAGGTGCGTTAACGCTGCGCTTCGATGAGATCCGTGGTCTGGGCAAGGTGGTACGCAATCTGGTTACCGTCGGGATGCTGATTACCTTTCTGGCGATCAGCGTGGCCTGCTGGGCTCTGTTGAATTTTCCCCGGAGCTCGCCGCCCTGGTCGGCTCAGTGACCGTGGTCACCGGCCCGACCGTGATCGCCCCTCTGATGCGCGTTGTGCGCCCTGATAAAGCCATTAACCAGGTTTTACGCTGGGAAGGCATAGTGATCGATCCGGTAGGCGCTATTTTTACCCTTCTGGTGTTTGAATTTATTGTGCTGCGTCAGAAAGCTGAATCGTTAACGCACCTGTTCTGGACGTTAGGGCTGACGGCGGCCGTTGGCCTGATTGCCGGGGTGGTCTTTGGCTGGTTACTGGGCGTGGCGTTGAAACGCGTCTGGCTGCCGGGGTATTTGCAGAACTTTGCCGTCCTCGCAGTGATGCTCACGGCCTTTGGGTTATCCAACGCGCTGGCGGATGAATCAGGCCTGCTGACGGTCACGGTAATGGGCATCTGGCTTGCCAATATGCGCGAGGTGGATCTCACCGAAATCATCGCGTTTAAAGAGGAGCTGTCGGCGCTGCTAATCTCAGGTCTGTTTATTATCCTGGCTGCGCGGCTGGATCTTGCTGCGCTGCTGGCGATGGGCTGGCCGCTGGTAGGTTTACTGCTTATCGTACAGTTCGTTGCCCGTCCCTTGTGTATCGCGGTATCGACCTGGGGCTCTTCCCTTTCTTTGCGCCAGAGGCTGATGCTGAGCTGGGTTTCACCGCGCGGCATTGTGGCTGCGGCGGTGAGTTCGCTGTTTGCGCTGACGCTGGAGAAGACCGGGTTTGCCGGGGCTGATAAGCTGGTCACCGTGGTGTTTGCGGTGATTATTGGCACGGTGGTGCTGCAAAGCCTGACCAGTTCGGTGCTGGCGCGAATGCTGAAAGTTCAGCAACGCGAGCCGCGCGGCGTGCTGATTATTGGCGCAAATACCGTGGCCCGCACCCTGGCCGCCGCCCTGAAGAAGCTGGACATCCCCGTGCTGGTCACTGACAGTAGCTGGGAATATTACCGGCTGGCACGTATGGAGGGCATCCCGGCCTATTACGGCAATGCCTGGTCTGAACATGCGGAGAACTACCTGGATTTGAGTGAAACCGCTCAGGTGCTGGCGCTCTCACCTAACCGCCACCAGAATGCGCTTGGGGTTTACCATTTCAGCCACCTGTTTGGTGAAAACAAAGTGGCGGCTATCCGCTCCAGCGCGGCATTCAAAGGCAAGCGTGACAGTGAAAGCCCCCGATTCAAACGCCATGAGGTGCTGTTTGGTCAGGAGCAGACCTATGCCCGGCTGAGCAGCCTGCTCTCTAAAGGCGCGACCATTAAAGCGACCCGGCTGAATGAGAATTTTGGCTGGCTGGAATACCTGGAAAAGAACCAGGGCGTAATCCCTTTATTCATTCAGGACGGTGCAGGAAATCTGAATATGGTTCGAGGTGAACAGACGCCAGCCCTGCCCTGCACGCTGATCGCGCTGGTGCAAAATGAAAATTCCTCAGACGGCAGAGATTGACAGCGGCAAGATAAATAGATATTAGTAGCGCGCTAGTTGCGCATCTGATGCGCAAGCCAGAAGAGGCGCGTCGCCCAGGCAGTGTGTTGGAGGAACCGAATCCAGTGATAACACATCATGGGGTGCGACGCCGAGATATTCCCCCCGGAGGGGTGAATATCGACCGCAGGGGCTGAATCCTCTGGGTTGTCACCAGGATCGTTCGCAGGCCGGACGATTCATACTTAATTTATTTGGCGCTGATGCAGCGACAAATAAGCGGGTATACAAGGTGGGGCGCTTCTGGGTGACTCGTAGTAATCCCCTTTTCTACGTCTTTCCCCGTTTCTGCTCTTTCCTTGTGCCAAGGCTGATAGAATTTAACCTGACACGAGGTATGTCATTACATGTCCCAATCCCTGATCGTGGCCAAATTTGGTGGTACCAGCGTTGCCGATTTCGCCGCCATGAACCGCAGCGCCGACGTGGTGCTTGCCGATGCTGACACCCGACTGGTGGTGCTTTCCGCCTCTGCGGGCGTGACCAATCTGCTGGTTTCGCTGTCTGAAGGACAGGAACAGGAGCAGCGGGCTTATCAGCTTGATGAAATTCGCCGTATTCAGTACGCCATTGTGGATCAGCTCGCTGAGCCAGAAGTGATCCGCGAAGAGGTCGATCGCGTACTGGAAAACATCACCATGCTTTCCGAAGCGGCGGCGCTGGCAAATTCCACCGCCCTGACCGACGAACTGGTCAGCCACGGCGAGCTGCTGTCTACCCTGCTTTTCGTTGAGATCCTCCGCGAGCGTGGCGTCACCTCGCAGTGGTTTGACGTGCGTAAAGTGATGCGCACGGACGATCATTTTGGCCGTGCAGCCCCGGAGCTGCCGCTGATTGCTGAACTGACCCAAAGCCAGCTTGCTCCCCGCCTGGCAGAAGCGCTGATTGTGACCCAGGGCTTTATTGGCAGCGAGGCAAAAGGCCGCACCACCACCCTGGGCCGTGGCGGCAGCGATTACACAGCCGCCCTGCTGGGTGAAGCCCTGAATGCCAGCCGTATTGATATCTGGACTGATGTACCGGGCATTTACACTACCGATCCACGTGTGGTTCCGTCCGCTAAACGCATCGACGAAATTACCTTTGGTGAAGCGGCGGAGATGGCGACTTTCGGTGCCAAGGTATTGCACCCCGCCACGCTGATGCCTGCCGTTCGCAGCGATATCCCGGTGTTTGTCGGCTCCAGCAAAGATCCCGCTGCTGGCGGCACCCGCGTCTGCAATGAGACGCAGAACCCGCCGCTGTTCCGGGCGCTTGCCCTGCGCCGCAAGCAAACTCTGCTGACCCTGCACAGCCTGAACATGCTGCACTCGCGTGGTTTCCTGGTGGAAGTCTTTACCATTCTGGCACGCCACAATATCTCCGTTGATTTGATCACCACTTCAGAAGTGAGCCTGGCGCTGACGCTGGATACGACCGGCTCGACCTCCACCGGTGACAGCCTGTTAACTCAGGCTTTGCTGACCGAACTCTCTTCGGTGTGCCGCGTGGAAGTGGAAGAAAATCTGGCGCTGATTGCCATCATTGGCAACAAGCTTTCTCAGGCCTGTGGCGTGGGCAAAGAGGTGTTTGGCGTGCTGGAGCCGTTCAATCTGCGTCTGATCTGTTACGGTGCCAGCAGCTATAACCTCTGCTTCCTGGTGCCGGGTAACGATGCCGAGCAGGTGGTGCGGACGCTGCACCATAATCTGTTTGAATAACGCCTGACGCCACAACAGTCAGTGCGCTTTAGCAGCGCAAAATCCCTGTATTGCTACTCACGAAATCCGGCCGCCTGCAACATTCGCAGGCGGCTTCGGGCAATCAGTAGATTTTAGGGTCAAAGATCACAGTAACCGCGCCGCGAAAAGTATCTGGCCGGGTCTTCAGCATAGTATCCACCTCACGCTGGTCGATCAGAAAATCGATGCTTCCCCTTTTGTTTTGACCAAAGGTTTTGGTTACAAAGACATTCTTCTCCAACTCTTTACCCACTGCCAGGCGCCTTTTTGAAATCCGGGTGCCGGTGGCGTTATCCACTACATTTTCCGGCAACGTCAGCAGCGTCTGCACAGGGATCAGCTGTGAAG
Source organism: Erwinia sp. E_sp_B01_1 (assembly GCF_036865545.1). NCBI lineage: Bacteria > Pseudomonadati > Pseudomonadota > Gammaproteobacteria > Enterobacterales > Erwiniaceae > Erwinia > Erwinia sp. E_sp_B01_1. The sequence goes on from NZ_CP142208.1 coordinate 4,431,938, forward strand.
GCGCATTATCGCTTCTGAGGGCACAATCGGAACCACTTTGCTGCTCACAAGCGAGATAAACCGTAAAAGCGCCGGAGCTGGACAGGTTGAAATGGCTTCTGCCGGTAAGCTGGGGCGTAATGCGGGTTATCATCCAGCGTTCCCAGTTTGCCTCTCCTTCTGCTTCCGTGCAGATTTTACCGCCAGCGCAGGGCTGAAGAGTGACTTTCTGATCCTCAGGCGTCGTAGTGATGTTCAGCTCATGGTTTACCGAGAGGGTGAAATTTAAATAAACGTTGCTGTCATTCATCGCAAAGTTATTGCCAAAATCGAAATCTGCCCCCTGTCCCACGCTTAAATTCAGCGTTCCCGAATATTCACCTGACTGCATCTGTAGCGGATTCGGCGTATTGAGTTCATACCCAATACTGAAGGATTCAATAGAGGTCGGGGCCCCCAGGTAGTCCACAGTAGCGATTTTATAGCAGGCCACATCACTGGCCGAGCTGGGAAGTTTCCACATAAACTGGTTTGACCTGTTGCCTCCCCAAAGAACACCTGAATAAAGGCATGGAGGGGGTGCATAAACAAAGGATCCGCCTTGCCACGTCCCACTGCCCTTTCCATCAGGAAAATAGTATTTCGCGGCGAAGGCAGAGACTCTGAATCTCAAGGTTGCAGTGCTGCCCGTTGTACTGTTGGTGACAACTAAATCACGCCATGCTCCCGGCATTCCAAAATACATGCTGTCACGAGGGGAGGCGTTGGCATAAATGCCCTCAGTGATTAGCGTTGCTTTTAATCCTATGTCGATACTGAATGTGCCCGTTTCTTCACACTCTTCCGGAAAATTCAAACAATAGCCACTGACAGGCGTGGTGTTGGTAAAACTGTTATTTTCCGGATTACTCAGTGAGGGTGCAAAACTTGCCGTGAAGTGGGTAGTGATAGCTTGTACTGCAGCTGAACCTGTCAGCAAGGCCAGGCCTGCCAGTAATCTTAATATGATCATTATTTCTCTGCTCCTGTACTGACAGCCCGGCACCGGATCGCACTGATAAACTGCACTTTTTTAGTACGGTCCATTTCAGGGGGAAGCTCACACTGCATTGCTGGCTGTGCATTTTCGGCCCTGACTGTCAGTAACCGGTTGGTCGCTCCGTTATCCAGGGTCAGTACGCCCTCTGCGTTTATCACGCTGCCGGAGAGATCGCTGTTTACATAACGATTTTTCAACACCTCGCCCCGTTCGTTTTGCAGCCTGGCGACCAGAGTGAAGGTTTTCATCGCCTTCACTTTTATGTACTTCACGCTTCCACGATTCATCTGCAGGCTCTCGCGCTGGGGGAAGACCTGAACGTTCTCGCCGCCACTGGCTGTAAACTGAATAGTGTTCTTTTTCCACAACTCTGTCGGTACGATATTTCGGCCAGCCGTCAGTCGCGTCTCGGCCATATTGCCCGAGGCGATGATGCCGCCGTTTTCACCGTCTGACTCCACATCCACAATAAGCGCAGACTCAATATTACGGCTGCTGCTGCCGCTGGTAGAGGCCAATTTGCCTCCGCCCATCACCAGAATCTGGCTCAGATTGCCGCCAAAGGTGTTGGTACTCCCTCGTGTGTTGTGCTGTGCATAACCATCGCCGCTGATATAAGGGGTGTCCACAGAGGCGTTACTGCCGATCACCGTATTCTGAGGGCTGTACGAAACGCCTGCGCCCAAAGTGCGGATACTGCTTTCATTACCCGGCTGCCACTGATAGTTCAGGCTGGAGTATCCCTGATTCTGGTTCATGCCGGTTTCAGCTGAAAGGGTGTGGCGGGCCGCAGGGGCCAGAGAAATGTTGAGACCGAATGACACGCCGTGGTCACGGCGATTGTTGTTAAAACCAGGCCGGTCATAGGCGCTGACCCTGAAGTTCATCTCCCTGCCTGACAGGGTGGCCAGGGTAGTGACGGAGAAATCGGCACCCAATCCCCGGCGCCACGCGGTATCCATATACTGGCCATTAAGTAACAGGGAGGTCGACCAGGGGAGTCTCAGTGATAAAGAAGATCCCCAGGTGTCACCCTGCTGGCGAGAGGTGGTTCTGCTGCCATAAACATCTGTAGTGGTTGAACGCCAAAACAGGCTCGCCGAGCCTCCTCCAAAGAGGTTACGGTAGTATCGAAAATCGGTATTTTGGTTCGACTGGTACTTTGTATTACCTGAAGTAAATTGGGCAAACAGCGTATCGTCAGGAGAAAGCGTAATGTTAGCGCGCGTCCGGACCTGATGTTCGTCCTCCGTGGCCGCCCCGCTTACGCCCAGGATGACGCGAGGATGAGCCAGGATATCAACGCCGCCCCCCACAGCAAAGGGATTGTCTTCACGTTTGTAGATATCGCCGGTGGCCAGAGTCCGGCGCTGCCCGCTCCAGAGATTCATGCGCCAGCGCCTGTCCGGATTACTCCAGCCCTGGGGTTTATAAATCTGCGCCTGCTGCGTATCGACTCTCTGCCCGTTTTCAATGATGTTGATAGTGATATCGTAGATGCCGCCAGGTAGCTTGCGGGTGTCCAGAGCCTGTAAGCCAGCCTGAAGCTGTTGGGTATGGATAAGCCTGCCATCGCGCCAGACTTCGGCTATCGACTGATTACGCCCTGTCACATAGACCGGCCAGGTGCTGACGCTATCGTCGCCGATCATCAATGCATCAGAGGTTGCCCACATGGCTCCGGCAACAGTGTCATAGCCAAAGCCGGAGGTCTGGACATTGCCAGTATCACCGTCAGGAGTGAAAAAACCCAGACGAACAAAACTGCCCTGGAGTTCTTTCTGGGAATAAAGTTCGTACAGGCTTGAGCTGCTGTAACGGTAGTCGCCATCGACTCCTGAGGACTGAAATGAAGCCTTCTGGCTCCAGCCTCCAAGCGCAGAAGTCAGGGAGGAGTTTATTCCCCAACTGCGTGAAGAGTCAGTATTTGTCACCGACAGGTCGTTATACATAATCACGCCGCCGGTTGTTTCATCCGGCATGGAAATGTAGCGACTTTTAGCCTGGGCCGTCTCATACTGCGCGGTGTAAAGCCGAAGCACAGAATTGTCGAGGCGGTATTCCACAGCCATCAGCCCGGAGGGACAATGTTCAGTACATTTCCCCACGGAAACGCCCTTTCTGAGTACGTCAGTCCATAAGGTCCGTACGTCGGGATCGATATCCTGTGTTTCATCAAGCGTACGCAGCAGCCTGACCTCACCGTTCTCTTTCAGGGAAACCGCCGCATCAAACAGCCGTTTATCATTCATATAAACCTGAACAATAACTTCCGAGTTGTAAAAATATCGTCTGAAATCTTCGGGCAACCCACGCATGTTTGCAGCCAGCGTCATCTCTGTCGCCGATGCAAACAAGGGGAACATGGCAAGGATAAGCAGGGGTTTTCTCATAAATAAGCTGCCGCGATCCTGCGGCAGCCTCCATTAAGTACAGAAAGATATTTACGGAAGGTTTAGGGTGCAGGGGTCGTGACGACGGGTTCAAAAAGCATCGAAACGCTGCCGGTGAACGAGCCTGTGACCGTTAATGGTTTGTTATCACTCTGAGAGATTTTTAATGCCGTACGGCCACCCGCTTTTGCAGCTTCAGCCGTAACAACAGGTGCAGCAGTTTTACTCATGGTGACGTTGTTAAAGGTCACATCCAGAGGAATGACGTCGGTACCGTTAGAAAGTTGTGGTTTACCGTCGGAGTTCAGGTTACCTGTCAGCGTGGCCTGAATAGCACCTGAGGTATTTTTATACTGGAACTGCCTCTCAAAAATCTGAAGCTTGCTGGTGGCAATGTCGTAACCCATATCCTGAGTCTGGGAAATCCAGCCGCTCTCGACCGGAATAACCTGGAAGCTTTCTGCCGGGACAGTTGCCGTCAGGTTAATGGTGTAACTCTGATCCTCTGCCTGCACCATTGAACTGCCAAGGGCAGCACAGGACAAAAACAGGGCTACCAGAGATTTATTCAGCGTATAACGGTTGTGTATCATTTAAATTTTCCTTGAGAACTAAAAGTAATCCATTTGTTAGCGTGCATAACTTCTTTGACAAACTGGCAGATGTTAATAGCTCAATACCCGTTTGTTATTTCCCTCAATCAGAGTGAAATTCGTTTTATATCCGGCCTTTTTGACCACCTGATGCGTTCTGCCTGGCAGAATAAATTCCCTGGAAACGGAACCGCAGTCTGTGTTCGCCATTTTGCACTGACGGATGTTATCCAGAGAGATGGTGGCATTGCCGTTATTGGTGACTGACACAGCCTCCGGAGAGGTATCAAGCACTACAGAGTTAAATAGCGGATTGTCCGGCTGTACGATCAATACCGTTCCGTAACCTGTAAGCACGTTAAGTCCGGCAGAGAGCGCACTTTTACGGTATTCATCCACTGTTTTTTTATCGAGGCCAAAACTGTCGTCAACTTCCGGCATAACTGGCGTAAACCGGATGCGAAAGTATTTTTCTTTTTCACGCCCACCAGGCCAGAGAATACGCACGGCCTGAAATCCGGCAGGAGGAATAATCAGCCGTTGAGGCGTGACGATAAGCCTGTCCTGTTCCAGCGTGGTGCCGGACATCTCTTTTTGCGGAGCTTCTGTACGGTTTTCCGGATGAATTTCAAGAAGTTCAACGCGAATGAATGCCGTCGAATCACCGGTATTATAAATACGTTTGGTCATACTCTGCATGCCAGGCACCAGGAGATCATACATGCTGCCAATGCCAATAACCGGTGTGGCACAGGACAATTGAGGCACGGCAAAGCCTGTAGCACTAAGGCAAGCTATTATAAACAGACGGTAGAAACAGTTCATAAGATTCTCATCAGTGCCTGTTATAAAAAACTGGCGATTTGGGGAAAATAAATCCGAAAGAATTAACAAAAACTATCGACACTATAAATTTCAGGACGTAATTGTCAGATATTCAATTAACCGGAGTCAATAACAACAGATTTTAGATTATTGAAAGAAAAGGGTAATCAAAACGTCTTTAATTGATCGCTTCAACCGATCAATATGCTTTGCGCTTAACCCTCAAGTGTTTGAATTAAAATAAATACCCTACAATATACTGCCATCTCTAATTTGGAAGGAGTTTGTCGCAGAGAAATCTCTATTATTTACTGAGCGGCTTACAAACCGTCTTGTTGAGCAACCATTTAACCTTCAGGGAAATATAAAACAAAAAAATTACATAACAACAAAAAAATAAATGCGTGTTAATTCATTTCATTTACTCAATCACTACATATTTAACTAGAAAATCGCAGGTAAAATTAACCGTAATTATTTTCAAAGATACTATTTCACGACTGAAGTTTACTTTTTTAAATCACTCTACATAAAGTCCAGCCAGAGATGAGTAAGTTCATTTTTACTTTCCGTTTACATGCTTCAAATAAGAGCACCTGTTTTGCCAGCCAGATTACAGAATATTCCTTAGCAGATCGGAAATTAAATTATCGTCACCTGATATAAATTAAAGAAACAGGGAGAGTTGAATGGCAACCCTCTGCTTCCCTCCGGACAGCAATGCTCCGGGGACACTGATGGATTACCCGGGTCCGCTCCATCACATCCAGCCCCTTTTCCCGGCCGGATTTAATGCTATGATTCGGCGTTCACTTTTTCCGCGTTCCGGAAAAAGCGCGCTATGGCAAAACCTGCAAAAAATAACCACAACATCGATAAAAGGAAGTCTGGCTATGCTCGCCATTGTTACCCGACTGTTCCCGTTATGGGCAGTCCTGCTCTCTGTTGCTGCGTATTACTCCCCTGGCACTTTCACCGGTATTGGCCCCTGGGTCACTTACCTGCTGATGCTGATTATGTTCGGCATGGGCGTCACGCTGAATATCGGGGATTTCAAACGCGTGCTGACGCGCCCTGCACCGGTGATCGCCGGGACGTTTCTGCACTATCTGGTGATGCCGCTGGCAGCATGGGGCCTGGCTAAGCTGTTCCATATGCCGCCTGACCTGTCGGCCGGGATGATTCTGGTGGGCAGCGTGGCCAGCGGAACCGCTTCCAACGTGATGATTTATCTGGCTAAGGGCGATGTCGCCCTGTCGGTCACCATCTCCTCCGTTTCGGCGCTGGTGGGTGTATTTGCCACGCCGCTGCTGACCAAACTCTATGTCGATACGCATATCCAGGTGGATGTGGTGGGCATGCTGTTGAGCATCGTGAAAATTGTGGTGGTGCCGATAGGCATTGGCCTGATTATCCACCACACCATGAACAGTCTGGTCCGGCGCGTGGAGCTTTATCTGCCTGCCTTCTCTATGGTCTGCATTTTGCTGATCATCAGTGCGGTAGTGGCAGGCAGCCAGAGCTTTATCGGATCGGTAGGGCTGATGGTGATTGCGGCGGTGATACTGCATAACGCCATCGGATTACTCGGCGGCTACTGGGGCGGGAAATTGTTTGGCTTTGATGAGTCAACGTGCCGCACGCTGGCGCTGGAAGTGGGAATGCAGAACTCCGGTCTGGCGGCGACGCTGGGCAAACTCTACTTCTCACCGCTGGCTGCGCTGCCAGGTGCCCTGTTCTCGGTCTGGCACAACCTTTCTGGTTCCCTGCTGGCTGGCTACTGGTCCGGTAAACCCATCAAGAAAAAGAGGCTTTAGTCAGCCTTTTCCTTGCCAGGTTGAGCTGAACTCCGGAGCAGATCCGGAGCTCAGCTCTCACCGCTGGCGGGAGGGTTGTCATGCCGTATGAGCGTTTTACCGGTTCAGCTCTCAACGCTGACGGGAGTCCAGTTACTCTTCTTCTCGCTCATCTTCCGGCTGTTCCAGCACGGTATAGGCTACGGCACAGAACAGCGAATTCAGACGCTTCATGTCCCCCAGTAACCCAAGGTGCAGCGAGCTGGTTTCAATACTCTGCACGTTTTGCTGATGCAGGCGATCCACATGCTTGTGCGAATAACGGCGGTTGGTAATACGGAAGCGGTGTTTGGAACGGCGCAGTCGCTTAGCGCTGGTGATATCCCGCGATAAAAATACCGACTGGCTGAGCCGCAGGTTAGCAGACAACTGCTCGATTAACTTGTCCAGCTCTTCCAGGCCCTCCACAGAAAATGCCCGTCGTGCCGTCAGCGATTTATCGGCCACATCGCCGCTCATCCTTTCCAGGATATCGCCCGCCATTTCCAGGTTCAGCGCCATCTCAATGATTTCTGCCCAGCGGCGTGAATCTTCCTCTGGCAAATCCTCTTTGGGCATCTGCGCCAGATAGAGCTTGATGGCGGTATAAAGCACGTCCACATCGTCATCCAGCTTACGGATTTCGCGCTCTTCACGCAGTTCACCGTGCACCACTTTGCTGAAGGCCGCCAGCATCTGCTCCAGCACCTCACTCATGCGCAGCGTCTCTCTCGTGGCATTGGCCAGCGCCAGCGCCGGGGTAGTCAGCGCGCTGGTATCCAGGTGCTTTGGTTTCAGACGGAGATCGGTTTCCGGCTCATCGCGGATCAGCTTTTTGCATAAGCCCGCCATCGGCTCAGCAAACGGCACCATAATCACACAGCGGATCAGGTTGTAGAAAACGTGGAAGAAGATCACCAGCTCTTCGTCGCTCACGGCGAGTTTCTGCAGCCACTCCGCCAGCAGGTCAATAAAGGGTAACACCATCAGCGAGCCGATAAACTTAAACAGCAGGCTGCCCAGGGCTACCCGTTTTCCAGCAGCGTTGGAGGTGCTGTTGTTCAGCATCGCCAGCAGTCCACTGCCGAGGTTCGCGCCGATCACCAGACAGAGGGCTACCTTAAAGGAGATGACGCCCGTAGCCGTCAACGTGGCGGTGATCAATACCGCCGCAAGGCTGGAATAACTGATAATGGCAAAAACCGCACCGATCAGCGCATCCAGCATCACATCCCCGGTCAGCGAGGAGAACAGCACCTTCACACCGGCAGCCTGAGTGATTGGCGTAGCCGCCGCCACAATCAGCTGCAGTGCCAGCAGAATCAGTCCCAGCCCGATGCTGGTGCGGCCAAGCTGTCCGGCGCGCGTCTGCTTGCGGCCAAGGAAAAATACCACGCCAAAAAAGATAAACAGCGGCGAAAGCCACGAGAGATCAAACGTCAGGATACGTGCCATCAGCGCGGTACCCACGTCGGCACCCAGAATGATCACCAGTGCAGACGTCAGCCCCACCAGCTCCTGGGCGACAAAAGAGGTGACTAACAGCGTGGTGGCATTGCTGCTCTGGACCAGTGCAGTCACGCCAATCCCGGCAACAAAGGCCATGGGTTTCTTTGACACGCTTCGGCTGAGCACGCGACGTAAATCAGCACCGTAGACGCGCATAATCCCGGACCGCACGATATGCGTTCCCCAGACCAGCAGCGCAATAGCAGAAAGCAAATTAAGCAGGGTTAACACCGATATCGACCTCACAACGTCAAAACTGAACACCGTCAGGACGGGCGCCCCCGTCCTGCCACTGCGGTTAAGTTTAGTCGATTTACTGAAAAAATCTGGTTAATCAGGGTGATAGTTAGTGATAATCAGGCCACTTCCCGGAGCGTCAACCTGTCCAGCTTCAGCCCAACCAGGAAGCCTGCCGGGTGAAGATCCTCAACCGAGCGGTTCAGCACATCTACCCACAACTCCACCTCTTTTGCTTTAACCCGATAGCGGATAACGTTGCCCAACAGGCTGTGGCTGAGAATTTCTGCCGGGATGCCCTGCTCCGGCGTGCAAAAAGCAACAGACTCCGGACGCAGGGCAACCTGACTGTGATACGAGTCACCGGTCAGCCTTGTGGCCTGCTCCGCACTGAGCAGGTTGTAGTTGCCAATAAAACCGGCGGCGAAGAGATCCACCGGCTGCGTGTAGAGGGATTCCGCATTGCCATTCTGCACAATCCTGCCTTTGTTCATCAGCACGATGCGGTCTGAGAGCGTCAGGGCTTCTTCCTGATCGTGAGTGACAAACAGCGTGGTGAGATTCAGCTCTTTTTGAATCCGGCGGATCTGGTCACGCAGATGACGGCGGATACGGGCATCCAGCGCGGAGAGCGGTTCGTCCAGCAGCAGCAGTCGGGGTTGCGTCACCAGCGAGCGGGCCAGCGCCACACGTTGACATTGCCCACCGGAAAGCTGATGAGGGTAGCGTTTGGCATAATCGTTGAGCTCGACCAGTTCCAGCACCTCCGCAGTCCGGCGCTGAATATCGGCGGCTGGCAATTTTTGCATCTTCAGACCAAAGGCGACGTTACGTTCCACGCTCATATTAGGGAACAGCGCATAACTCTGGAACACCATGCCGATGGAGCGCTTCTGCGGCGTCAGCGGCACAATATCCTGACCCTGAAGCACTATTTTGCCACTGTCCACTGAAGTCAGCCCGGCCAGGCAGCGCAGCAGCGTGGACTTGCCACAGCCGCTTGGCCCCAGCAGCGTGACGAACTCGCCCTCGCTGGCGGTGAAGTCGATATCCTGAAAAATCGTTGTCGGGCCGTAGCTTTTATTCAGTTGGGTGACGGTTAAGTAAGACATCTTCAGCCTCTCTCGCGGTTCAGGACGTTCGCCAGCCAGGTTACCAGCAGGACAACAAAGAAATAGGAGATCACCAGCGCACTGCTGAAGTGACCGCTGGCATTACGCACGTTGTACAAATAGACCTGGAGGGTTTCATAGCTGGTGCCGACCAGCATGTTAGCGAACACAAACTCACCGATTAAGAAGGAGAAAGAGAGCAGCACCGCAATCAGCGCGCCTTTGCGCAGATTAGGCAGAACCACCAGCAGGGCGGCCTGCCAGGTACTGGCTCCTAACAGCGCGGCAGCATCCATCAGTTCGCGCATGTTGATCGCCTGCATGTTGTTTGAAATTGCCCGGTAAATAAACGGCAGCGCGATGGTGAAGTAGCAGCCGATCAGGATCCACGGCGTGCCGGTCAACATCAGCGGCGGTTCGGAATAGAGTTGCAGCAGCCCGACTGAGGAGACCACCGGCGGCACGGCAAACGGCATCAGGATCAGCACGTTCATCACCGCATCCAGCTTGGGAAAGTAGTAAGCGATCACAAACATTGTCGGCAACACCAGCAGTAGCGAGAAGAACAGCGCGCCAAAGCAGATCAGTAGCGAATGGCCCAGGGCCACCAGGAAACGCGGATCGCTCCACAACTGGATCATCCATTTAAGCGTAAAGCCATCGGGCAGGATGGTGGCTCCCCAACGCGAAGCCAGGGCGTAAAGCAACGTCGCCACCAGGGGCAGCGCCAGGATTAGAAAAACCAGCAAGACGACCACCCGGTGATAAATATATTCCGTTCGGGACATTGTTGTTCTCCGTTAGCGCGCGTTCTGGTAGCTGCGGCGAACCAGCCACTGATGAACCACGGTGATCACCGTCATCAGCGCTACCAGTACCATCGCCAGCGCGCTACCCATGTTCGGATCCAGCGAGATGTCGCCCGACACCAGCGCGGCAATCCTTACCGGGATCACATTGAAATTCCCGGTGGTCAGCGCATAGATGGTGGCATAGGCACCCAGCGCATTGGCGAGCAGGATCACAAAGGTTCCCAGCAGGGCTGGCGTCAGGATCGGCAGGCCTATGTGTCGCCAGTAACGCCAGCGGCTGGCGCCAAGCAGGGCCGCCGACTCCTGCCACTCCTTTTTCAGCCCGTCAAAAGCCGGATAAAGCAGCAGCAGCCCAAGGGGGATCTGGAACCAGGTGTAGACCACAATCAGCCCGTCGGTGGAGTAGAGTTTGAAGCCGTCCATCAGACCATATTTACGCATCAGTAAGGTCAGACAGCCGTTCAGCCCCAGCAGGATCACAAAAGCAAACGCCAGCGGCACACCGGCGAAGTTACTGGTCATATTGGTAAATGACATCAGGAAGCTGTGCAGCCTGCCGCCGCCCAGTTGATGCAGCGAATAACCGCCCACCAGCGCAATCAGCAGGCCAAAAACGCTGGACCAGAAGGAGATAGTCAGTGAGAACCGGATCGCCTGCTGATAGAAGGTTGAGGTAAAGATGTCGCTGTAATTGGCCCAGCCCCAGGCTTCGTTCATCTCGCTGTAGAAGCTGTTGATCGCAATCCACACCAGCGGTGCGATTTGGAAAGCGATGTAGAACAGCGCAAAGGGAAGCAGACAGAGTAGCGCTATTCCTTTGCCTTTCATTCTGCAAACTCCCGCGGGCCGAGCAGCTCCGGGCAGACCGGCTTGTCGTGATCCACGCCGAGGATGTCGCACAACGTGCCACAAAGCTCTGTCTGCAATGGCGCAGCGTCGATCTGCAGTGAGAACGCGCTGCCAAACACAAACAACGGAACCTGGGTTTCTTCCGGCAAGATGCCGCCATGGCTGCGATCATCGTTCATGCCGTGATCGGCGGTGACCACCACCTGATAGCCCTCTTCCAGCCAGGTCGGCATCCAGTGAGAGAGATAGCCATCAGCCATACGCGCCCTGTTGCGGTACTGCGGCGTCGACAGGCCATATTTATGCCCGGCATCGTCAATATTCATCGGGTGGATCAGCAGGAAATCAGGGTTAAAGCACAGACGCAGGCTCTCTGCATCTTCAAACAGATGCGAATCCGGATAGCCGTCGTCAGAGTAAAAATGGCCGTACTGAATGGGCAGTGCGGCATCTTCAGTGTGGCGATCGCGGGCCGGATGCCAGGGTGAACGATTATACAGTTCGCTCACCCAGTGATAGGCCGCCGCCGCCGTTGTCAGCCCGGCATCGCGCGCATAATGAAAAATACTGCGCTCTTTGCTCAGACGGCTGACGCCGTTGTGGATAATGCCGCTTTTCACCGGCGTCACACCGGTGAGAATGCATTCATACAGCGGCCTGGAAAGCGAAGGAAGCTCGCAGGATATCTGGTAGAGCTGCCCGTTTCCCTGCGCGCACTCTGCCTGCAGATACCCCATGGCATGTTGAGCCACTTCAAAGCTCAGGCCGTCCAGCACTACCAGAATCGTTTTCATCCTGAATCCTTATTGCTTCATGTTAACAATGACGTTTTCCTGCCACAGGCGAGGCAGCATTTTCGAGGTTTTGTCCCAGGCCTGTGGATCGGCAATCGGGTGAGCACTTTTGTATTCGGCGTTTGGCAACAACTTAGCCTGCACATCTGCTGGCAGCGTTAAATGCTCAGCACGGATTGGGCGGGCATAGCCACGTGCCAGGTTAATCTGACCGGCATCAGAGAAAATATACTCACGGGTCAGTTTTGCGGCGTTAGGGTGCTTCGCGTATTTGTTGATGATGGTGGTGTAGCCGGAAGTGATTGAGCCATCAGAAGGGATCACCACTTCAAAGCGGCTTTTATCAATCTGATCGCGATAGTTAAGGCCATTAAAGTCCCACACCACGGCAACCTGAATTTCGCCCTTCTCGATATTCGCAATCACCGGGTCGGTGACACCAAGACGGCCTTCTTTCGCCAGATCGCTGAAGAAGCTCAGCGCGGGTTTGAGATCTTTTTCATTTCCGCCCATCGCATAAGCGGCGGCCAGGACACCGTTCGCGGCCTGAGCAGCAACGCCGACGTCACCGATAGTGACCACATACTTGCCCTTTTTCAGATCCGCCCAGCTGTGAGGAATGTCTTTGACCTGATCTTTATTGATGATGAAAGCGATGGTGCCGGTGTAGGCCAGCGCCCAGTTACCCTCTTTATCTTTTGCCCAGTCTGGTACCTGATCCCAGGTGCTGGGTTTGTAAGGCTGAGCCAGCCCTTTCTGCACGGCAACCGGGCCAAACGCGGCACCCACATCACCAATATCTGCGGTGGCATTGCTCTTTTCAGCGGCAAATTTCGCCAGTTCCTGAGCAGAGGACATGTCGGTATCGCTGTGCTTAATCCCGTATTTGCTGCTGATATCTTCCCAGGTGCCTTTCCAGTTAGCCCAGCTGTCCGGCATACCGACGCTGTTGACCTGACCTTCAGCTTTGGCCGCTTTTTCCAGTGCGGCAAGGTCGGGATCGGCAGCGTGCGCTGCCGGAAGGGCAAGGATAATGGCACTGGCTAACACAGAGGCGAACAATGATTTCATAACTGCTGCTCCAGATGATAAGTTGAGTGGCCTTCTGGACTAGTCCAGCAAGATCCGAGCCAATCTAGCCTGGCGGTATGACAGTTTTATGTCAGTACCCATTGGGCTGTGGACTAGTCCACACTCTCTGTAGCAGGGGTCAGGGGGTTTTGCGCGGCGGTCGATCTGTTTATGTGCAGCTTCGCACCAAATTGAGGCTTTGATGTGATGAAAGCGTTAACTGTAGATCTTATTTGCCAGCGGCTTGCCAGCCGCATTGCCGCAGGGGACTTTTCGGCCAGCGGACGATTGCCCTCAGAGCGATGGCTGAGCGAGCACTTTTCCACAACGCGCATTACGCTGCGCGAGGCACTGGGCCAGCTGGAGTTTCAGGGGATTATCTACCGGGAACTGCGGCGTGGCTGGTTTATAGCGCCACCCCGACTCGCTTATGACCCGTTACTGCGTAGCCATTTTCATGCGATGGCGGAGCGTCAGGGCCGGACAGCAGAAACAGAGGTGCTGGATGCCAACAGAGTCAGCGCCAGCGCAACTTTAGCCCATCAGTTGGCCATGACAGAAGGCGAGGAAGTTTATCGCATCCGGCGACTGCGGCGCATTGATGGCCGTGTGGTGTTGTACGTTGAACATTACCTTAACCCCCACTATTTCCCGGACCTGTTGAGCTTCGACCTGACCCGGTCGCTCACCAATTTGTATCAGGAAGAGTATGGCATCAGTTATGGGCGCGTCGGGTTCACCATGTTGCCCGGACCCCTTCCCCCTTTTGCCGCCCCGGCCCTCAAAGTCGCCGCAGGCAGCCCGGCATTATTTATCACCCGGATTAACCGCGATCGGCACGACCGTATCATCGACTGTGACTATGAATACTGGCGCTACGATGCGTTATATATCGACGTGCAGGTCAGAGAACAGGAACAGGCCGCAGAACCTCCGGCTGTATGAAGTCGACAGAGAAATTGCGTGCCGGTGAAAGCCTGGCACGCTGAAATCAGACGGTGTGTAAGTGGGCCGGAGAGGCTCCGGCCCGAGGAGGCAGGTCAATCGGCATCGTACCCCAGATTCGGGGCCAGCCAGCGCTCCACTTCCTGTACCGGCATGCCTTTGCGACGGGCGTAATCTTCAATCTGATCGCGCTGAAGCTGCGCCACCGCAAAGTATTTGCTGTCGGGATGGCTGAAGTACCAGCCGGAAACAGCCGCGCCTGGCCACATCGCGAAAGACTCTGTCAGCTTCATTCCGGTATGCGTTTCCACATCCAGCAGCTTCCAGATTGTCTCTTTTTCAGTATGTTCCGGGCAGGCCGGATAGCCCGGAGCCGGACGAATGCCCTGATAATTCTCACGGATCAGCTCTTCATTGCTCAGGTTTTCCGTAGCGGCAAAGCCCCAGATAACCTTACGCACGCGTTCGTGAAGATATTCGGCAAATCCTTCCGCCAGGCGGTCAGCCAGCGCCTTCACCATGATTTTGTTGTAGTCATCATGCTGCGCGTCGTAAGCCTCAGCCAGCGCATCTTCTTCCAGCCCGCCGGTCACTGCGAATGCCCCCAGATAATCCGCCTTACCGCTGGACTTCGGCGCCACAAAATCGGCGAGGCAGTAATTCGCAAAGCCCGTCTTCTCTGTCTGCTGACGTAAGTGACGACTTACTTGCAATACGCTGCTTCGTGACTCATCCGCATAGATTTCGATGTCATCGCCCACCCGGTTAGCCGGGAAAATACCGACCACGCCGCGTGGAGTCAGCAGGTTTTTGCTGCTCAACTCATCCAGCATGGCATTGGCATCGGCCAGCAGGCGTTTTGCCTCTTCACCGACCACTTCATCTTCCAGAATGCGCGGATATTTGCCCGCCAGCGACCAGGTCATAAAGAATGGCGTCCAGTCGATGTAGTTACGCAGGGTTTCGATGTTAGCACTTACTTCGCTCACACCAAGCCTGTGTGCTACGGGCGGCGTATAGCTTTCCCAGTCCAGAGAGAGATCGTTCTCTCTTGCCACCTGCAAAGTTACCGGCGGCGTGCGGGGTTTTTTACGGCCATGCTGGATGCGAACCGTGTCGTACTCTTTGCGGGTACGGGCCACGAACTCGTCACGCTGGGTGGCAGACAGCAGCGCAGAAACCACGCCAACCGTACGCGAAGCATTCTGTACATAGACCGTAGGGCCACTGTAATTCTGTTCGATTTTCACGGCGGTATGCGCTTTAGAGGTGGTAGCTCCACCAATCAGCAGTGGCAGGGTAAAGCCCTGACGCTCCATCTCTTTCGCCACGTTGACCATTTCATCCAGCGAAGGGGTGATCAACCCGGAAAGCCCGATAATGTCGGCGTTGTGCTCTCTGGCCGTTTTGAGGATTTTTTCACCCGGTACCATGACGCCCAGGTCGATGATTTCATAGTTGTTACACTGGAGCACCACGCCAACGATGTTCTTACCAATGTCGTGGACATCGCCTTTTACCGTCGCCAGCACGATCTTGCCGTTGGTTCTGCCCTTCTCTTTACTGGCTTCAATATAAGGTTCGAGGTAGGCCACAGCCTGTTTCATTACGCGGGCCGATTTCACCACCTGCGGCAGGAACATTTTTCCTTCGCCAAACAGATCGCCCACCACATTCATCCCGGCCATCAACGGGCCTTCAATCACTTCGATGGGTCGGCTGGCATTCTGTCGGGCGGCTTCGGTATCTTCTTCAATAAATTCGGTAATACCTTTAACCAGCGAGTATTCCAGCCGTTTCTCCACTTCCCAACTGCGCCATTCAGCCTGGGGTTTGGTGCTCCCCTCGTCGGATTTGGTGCCGCGGTATTTCTCTGAAAGCTCCAGCAACCGCTCAGTGCCGTCATCCCGTCGGTTCTGGATCACATCTTCTACAGCTTCACGCAGATCCTCGTCGAGATCGTCATAAATGGCCAGTTGTCCGGCGTTGACGATGCCCATGTCCATACCATTACGAATAGCGTGGTAGAGGAAAACGGCATGAATGGCTTCACGTACCGGGTCATTGCCACGGAAGGAGAAAGAGACGTTAGAGACGCCCCCGGAGATCATCGCATGTGGCAATTCACGTTTGATGTCTTCACAGGCACCGATGAAGTCCATCGCGTAGTTGTTGTGCTCTTCAATCCCGGTCGCCACGGCGAAAATGTTGGGGTCGAAAATAATGTCTTCAGGTGGGAAACCGACCTCTTCGGTCAGGATTTTGTAGGCACGGCGGCAAATTTCAATTTTACGCGCGCGCGTATCTGCCTGACCCACTTCGTCGAAGGCCATCACCACCATCGCGGCACCATAACGGCGCACCAGCTTCGCATGGTGAACAAAAGCCTCAACGCCTTCCTTCATCGAGATGGAGTTGACGATGCCTTTGCCCTGAATACATTGCAGGCCTTTTTCGATCACGTCCCATTTTGAGGAGTCGATCATAATAGGGACGCGGGCGATATCCGGCTCACCGGCAATCAGGTTGAGGAAACGCACCATAGCGGCTTCCGCATCCAGCATGCCTTCATCCATGTTGATATCGATAATCTGTGCGCCGCTTTGCACCTGCTGGAGCGCAACGTCCAGCGCTTCATTGTATTTATCTTCTTTAATCAGGCGTTTGAACTTCGCCGACCCGGTAACGTTAGTTCGCTCACCCACGTTAACAAACAGCGACTCTGCGCTAATGGTCAGGGGTTCCAGACCGGACAGGCGGCAGGCTACCGGCAGCGTAGGTAAAGCACGCGGTGCCACGCCTTCAACCGCTTTCGCCATTGCAGCAATGTGCTCCGGCGTGGTGCCACAGCATCCACCGATGATGTTCAGGAAGCCCGATCTCGCCCATTCACCGATCTGCTCAGCCATCACTCCGGCATCGAGATCGTATTCGCCAAAGGCGTTGGGCAGGCCGGCATTCGGGTGCGCGGTCACATAGCCTTCTGCAATGCGGGAGAGTTCAGCCACATACTGACGCAGCTCATCCGGCCCCAGCGCGCAGTTAAGCCCGAAGGAGAGCGGTTCAGCATGGCGTAATGAGTTATAGAAAGCTTCGGTAGTCTGGCCGGACAGGGTGCGGCCAGAGGCATCGGTAATGGTGCCGGAGATCATCAGCGGC
The DNA here is from genome assembly GCF_036865545.1 of Erwinia sp. E_sp_B01_1. Lineage (NCBI taxonomy): Bacteria > Pseudomonadati > Pseudomonadota > Gammaproteobacteria > Enterobacterales > Erwiniaceae > Erwinia > Erwinia sp. E_sp_B01_1. The sequence continues at coordinate 4,449,090 of NZ_CP142208.1, forward strand.
AGTTCAACACCCAACGCCTCAAATTCCGTTTTCACCGCGAAGATGGCGGCTTTGGCGTTGAGGGTGTCGAACACGGTTTCAATCATGATGATATCAGCCCCGCCCTCCACCAGCGCGCGGGTCGATTCGCGATAGGCTTCCACCAGCTGATTGAAGGTAACGTTACGGAAGGCAGGATCGTTGACGTCTGGTGAAATTGAGCAGGTACGGTTGGTCGGGCCGAGCACACCGGCGACGTAACGCGGACGTTCAGGCGTGCGGGCTGTCCACTCGTCGGCACTGATTCGCGCCAGCCGGGCTGCCTCATAGTTAATTTCTGCCGACAGCGATTCCATGTGGTAATCAGCCATCGCAATGGTGGTGGAGTTGAAGGTGTTGGTTTCCAGAATATCGGCACCCGCTTCCAGATAAGCATTATGGATTTCGCTTATCACATCCGGGCGGGTCAGGACCAGCAGGTCATTGTTTCCTTTCAGATCGCTCTGCCAGTCGGCAAAACGTTCACCGCGAAAGTCCTGCTCTTCCAGCCGGTAGCTCTGGATCATTGTGCCCATACCGCCATCCAGCAGCATGATTCGTTTCGCCAGCTGCTGCTGCAGCACTTCTGTTCTGTTGCTCACTCTCGCCCCTTCAACCTCTACCCAATGGCAACTATGCCAGCTGGACATACTGGCACAACTTTTGAGCAGGTAAAAGAAAACCACCGTGAGACATTTTCAGCCAGCCGCTGCAACAGATCCGACCAGCAAAGCGGACGTTGCATTATTAATCAATAAAACGAAAATGATTTCCATATGGTGAAAATTAAGGAGTCAGACATGGCGACCCCCGTGGTGGCAAAACGTGGCAAGAAACCCCGTGCCACAACCGCTCAGCCAGCCCAACCTGCCGGGCAGGTGCAGTCACTGACCCGTGGCCTGAAGCTGCTGGAATTTATCGCCGATTCGCACGGCAATATTGCGTTGACCGAGCTGGCTCAGCAGGCTGGCCTGCCAAATTCCACCACTCACCGCCTGCTGACCACGATGCAACAGCAGGGATTTGTCCGTCAGGTGGGCGATTTAGGGCTGTGGACCATTGGCGCACATGCGTTTGTGGTGGGCAGCAGTTTTCTGCAAAGCCGCAACCTGCTGGCGCTGGTACACCCGATGCTGCGCAGGCTGATGGAGGATTCCGGCGAAACGGTGAATCTGGCGGTGCTGGATATCAGCGATCGCCGTGCGGTCATTATTGACCAGGTGCAGTGTACACAGCTGATGCGCATGTCTGCGCCGATTGGCGGCAAGCTGCCGATGCACGCCTCCGGTGCCGGGAAGGCCTTTCTTGCCAATCTGGATGATGCCCAGGTGACGGAGTTACTGCACCGCCAGGGTCTGCACCATTACACGCCGCAAACGCTGATGTCGCCGCACAGCCTGAAAGAGAATCTCGCGCTGGTGCGCAAAATGGGTTTCGCCTTTGATGATGAGGAACATGCGCTGGGGTTGCGCTGTGTGGCCGCCTGTATCTACGACGAGCATCACGAACCCTTCGCCGCGATTTCAATCTCCGGCCCGGTTTCCAGAGTAACTGACGATCGCGTCACCGAGTTGGGGGCACTGGTGATTAAAGCTGCCAAAGAGATCACCCGAGAGTACGGCGGTGCCCGCTGATTTTTCCATAACCCGGTCAGGCTGCTCTGTTCATGGACGTTACGCAGGAGCAAAGTCATAGTGCAAAGCTGGAGCTGGCCCGAAACTTTATCGGAGCGTTTCATCGCTGTTGCAAAAAAAGAGTACCAGAATTAACTTTAGTAAAGTGATGGCGTGGACAGGGAAAGTTGTGCGTTACACTGCGCGACGGGTGCTCAGGATCTTTTTGTCCTGAGTGTTCGGGACAAAAAGAGAAAAGCCCCACTTGATGTTACTCAAAGTGAGGCTGCTCTTTACACCCGACAGTGTGAAGGTAGCCTTTTACCTGCTGAAAAGCAATGGAGAAAGGAGGCCAAAGATGGCACAAAAAATGTTCACCCTCTGTTTAATGGTGGTCTGCATTACGCTCGTAACGGTGATCTGGATTACCCGCGATTCGCTCTGCGAACTGCACTTTAAGCAAGGAGGGACGGAGGTTGCTGCCAGCTTAGCCTGTAATTCGACAAGGTAAAGCAACCCTACCAACGGGCAAATTGCCCGTTGGTACTCTGTTGAGGTGTGATCCATGAGCACCCTTCCCCTGCCAGCTTCTCTGCGCCCCACTCCTTGCAAAACTTGAAGCCGATCACAATTACCGTCGATTCCTGCGGGTTCTGATTGCGTCTTTACTCGCTTTCCCCCAACAATGGTATGGACAGATGTTACCGGTAACAACCATCTTCCGACGTTGTGCCTTTTTTCATGGGGAGCTGAGCAATGAGCAATCAACACCACAGAATTTACGTCATCATGGGCGTGTCAGGCAGCGGGAAATCCGCAGTGGCGGCCAGCGTTGCACGCCAGCTCTCCGCAGGTTTGCTGGATGGGGATTTCCTGCATCCACGCCACAACATTCAAAAAATGGCCGCAGGCGAAGCGCTGGACGATGGCGATCGGGCGCCCTGGCTTAATGCCCTGAACGATGCTGCTTTTGCCATGCAGCGCACGAACAACATCTCGATCATTGTCTGCTCAGCCTTGAAAAAGCACTACCGCGACCGGCTGCGCGCCGGTAACAGCACGCTCTCGTTTATTTATCTGCACGGGGATTTCCCGGTGATTGAAGCGCGTCTTGCCGCCCGCAGCGGCCATTTTTTCAAGACTCAGATGCTGGTCAGCCAGTTCGCCTCGCTGGAACAACCGGGCGCTGACGAGAGCGATGTGAAGATAATCAATATTGATCGGCCGCTGGAGCAGGTTATTGCCCAGGCAGTGCAGCATATTCAGCACTTTCAGCCACAGGACGCCTGCGCATGAACCCGGTCCATCCCCTTATTGCACGCGTAACCCAGCGTATCGTTGAGCGTTCTGCAGCCAGTCGGGCGACTTATCTGGCCCGGATTGAGGTTGCCCGTTCGCAAACCGTTCAGCGTGCCAAACTTGCCTGTGGCAACCTCGCGCACGGCTTTGCCACCTGCCAGCCTGACGACAAAGCGGCGTTGAAAAATATGGTCCGCAGCAACGTTGCGATCATCACCGCCTATAACGATATGCTTTCGGCCCACCAGCCTTACGAAAACTATCCGGATAAAATTCGTCGCGCCCTGAATCAGGTGGGTGCGGTAGGCCAGGTGGCAGGTGGCGTACCGGCGATGTGCGATGGCGTCACTCAGGGACAGGATGGCATGGAGCTGTCATTGATGAGCCGCGATATCATCGCGATGTCTTCTGCGGTAGGCCTTTCCCACAACATGTTCGATGGCGCGCTTTTCCTCGGGATCTGCGACAAAATCGTGCCTGGCCTGGTGATGTCCGCCCTCTCCTTTGGCCATCTTCCGGCGCTGTTTGTGCCAGCCGGGCCGATGAGCAGCGGGTTGCCGAACAAAGAGAAGGTGCGCGTTCGTCAACTCTACGCCGAGGGTAAAGCCGACCGTCACGCACTGCTGGAAGCCGAAGCGGCTTCCTACCACGGCATTGGCACCTGCACCTTTTACGGCACCGCCAATACCAACCAGATGATAATGGAAGTGATGGGCCTGCATCTGCCCGGCTCTTCGTTTGTTCACCCTGAGACACCGCTGCGTGAAGCACTGACCGAAGCGGCAGCCCGGCAGGTGACCCGTCTGACTGAGATGTCCGGCAATTATCTGCCCGTCGGCAAACTGGTTGATGAGAAAGTGGTGGTCAACGGCATAGTGGCCTTGCTGGCTACCGGCGGCTCGACCAATCTGACCATGCATATGGTAGCTATGGCGCGTGCAGCCGGGATTCAGATCAACTGGGATGATTTTTCTGATCTCTCAGAGGCGATCCCTTTGCTGTGCCGGATTTACCCCAACGGCCCGGCGGACATCAATCAGTTTCAGGCGTCCGGGGGAGTGGCACTGCTGGTGCGCGAGTTGCTGAATCACGGCTTGCTGCATGAAGAGGTGAATACCGTTGCCGGATTTGGCCTGCACCGCTACACGCAGGAGCCCTGGCTGGATAACGGCCAGCTGGCCTGGCGCGAAGGCACGGAAACCTCACTGGATGACAGGGTCATCGCCTGCGTGTCACAGCCCTTCGAACAGCATGGTGGCACCAAAGTGCTGACGGGAAATCTGGGCCGCGCGGTGATGAAAACATCTGCGGTTCCGGCAGATAACCAGATTATCGAAGCCCCCGCCGTGGTATTCGAAAGCCAGCACGCCGTTCTCCCGGCTTTTGAAGCCGGTGAGTTGAATAAAGATTGCGTGGTGGTGGTGCGTTTTCAGGGGCCGCAGGCCAACGGCATGCCTGAGCTGCATAAACTGATGCCGCCACTTGGCGTATTAATGGATCGCGGGTTCCGGGTGGCGCTGGTTACGGACGGTCGTCTTTCCGGTGCTTCCGGCAAAGTGCCCTCGGCCATTCATGTCACGCCGGAAGCTTACACCGGCGGCCTGCTGGCCAAAGTCCGCAGCGGGGACAGAATCCGCGTTAACGGCCGCACCGGCGAGCTCAGGCTGCTGGTGGATGAAGCGGCTCTGGCTGAAAGACTGCCGTATCAGCCGGATCTGAGCGCAGAACATATCGGCTGCGGACGTGAGTTATTTGGCGCGCTGCGCAGCCAGCTTTCAGGCGCCGAGCAGGGTGCCTGCTGCATCAAATTTTAACGGAGAATACCTATGAATAACTGGAAAACCAGCGCAGAGCAGATCCTGACTTCCGGCCCGGTCGTCCCGGTGATTGTTATCACCAGAGTGGAGCAGGCCGTCCCGCTGGCGAAAGCCCTGGTCGCAGGCGGCGTGCGGGTACTGGAAGTGACGCTCCGCACCGACTGTGCGCTCGAGGCTATCCGCGCCATTGCCCGTGAAGTCCCCGAGGCCATCATTGGCGCTGGCACGGTGATCAATCCGCAACAGCTTCAGCAGGTAACTGAAGCCGGGGCGCAGTTTGCCATCAGCCCTGGCCTGACTAAGGATCTGCTTGAGGCGGCAAATGCTGGCCCGATCCCGTTGATCCCAGGGATCAGCACCGTTTCGGAACTGATGCTGGGGATGGATCATGGCCTGCGTGAGTTTAAGTTTTTCCCGGCTGAAGCCAACGGCGGCGTGAAGGCGTTACAGGCGATTGCTGGTCCCTTCCCGCAGGTGCGTTTCTGCCCGACAGGCGGCATTTCACTGGCTAACTACCGCGACTATCTGGCGCTGAAGAGCGTGCACTGCATCGGCGGATCCTGGCTGGTGCCCGTCGACGCGCTGGAGAACGGTGATTACGATCGGATCGCTTCACTGGCACGTGAAGCCGTGGCAGGCGCGTCAGCCTGATCCTGTTGCTGAGCCGGGCTCATCGCCTGGCTCTGCGAATAGCGCTGGCTGAACCGCTGCCGGCGACGATAAGCGAAGACATCCTCAATATGCCCCTCCCGGATACGCTGTTGCAACGTGCGCCAGAAGCTGGCCGTGAACAGCTCTCCATGCATCTCATCAAATAACCGTGCTATAGCCGGATCGGCGCACAGATAGTGGCGGAACTCTTCCGGGAAAACATCTTCCGGCGCCACGCTGTACCACGGCTCCTGACTCAGCTCATCTTCCGGATAACGGGGCGGCGGGATATCCCGGAAATTCACCTCAGTCATGTAGCTGATCTCATCGTAATCATAAAACACCACGCGTCCGTGACGGGTTACGCCAAAATTCTTGTAGAGCATATCGCCGGGAAAAATGTTGGCGGCGGCCAGCTGCTTCACCGCGTTACCGTACTCTTCGATCGCCTCACGTTGCTGCCGATCGTTCGCCTGTTCAAGCCAGAGATTCAGTGGCGTCATCCGCCGTTCGAGATAGAGGTGGGCGATCAGGATCCTGTCGCCCCGATCCTGAATTTTCTCCGGGATCTCCTGCTGCAACGCCTGCCACAACGCCGGGCTGATACGTGCCTTATCCAGCGCAAAGTTTTCAAATTCCTGAGTGTCGGCCATCCGCCCCACACGATCGTGCTCTTTGACCAGTTGATAACACGCCCTGACCCGCTCCGGAGTCACCTCCTTTTGCGGTGCAAAGCGATCTTTAATCACTTTAAATACCCGGTCAAAACCGGGCAGCGTGAATACCAGCATTACCAGCCCGCGCACGCCGGGTGCGATAACAAACGGCTCTGATGTCGCCGCCATATAGTGCAGATATTCGCGGTAGCACTCGGTTTTGCCATGTTTCTGGCAGCCAATGGCCATATAAAGTTCGGCGGTGGTTTTTCCCGGCAGGATCTCGCGCAGCCACTCCACCAGCGCGGCTGGCAAGGGGGCATAAACCATAAAATAGGCTCGGGCAAAGCCAAACACGATGCTGGCTTCCCGCTTGCGGGTCAGGCAGGTATCAATAAACAATTCCCCCTGCTCGCTCCGGTGGATCGGCAGCAGGAAAGCATAGACGCCTGAGGCAAGCCGGAGTTTCGCCACCAGCCAGGCGGCTTTGTTGCGATAGAACAGTTCACTGGCGACTTCCAGTGAGCCGGTTTCCAGCATTTGTTCAGCAAAGTTTTCCTGCAGATGAGCAATAACAAAGCCGATATCCCGCTGAAGGTCCTGCCAGGGTAACCGCAGTGGCAGGTCGTGCAGCACCCGGGTCAGCAATGTCTGCCAGTCACCCGCTGCCGGGCAGGTTTTTGACAGCGGTCGGGGAAGGGTACGAAAGCGTCTTTCAGGCTGTGAGCTGAAGATAAACAGCCGTTCTGGCGTAAGCATCTGATGATCCAACAGACGACAGTAAACCGAATTAAAAAAGCTTTCGGCGATTTCAAAACGGGGATAATCGGGAAGCAGCCCGGTGTAGACTGCCTTCACCCGCAGCAGCAAGGCATTTTCATAAACCTGCTCCCCGGTAATGCAGCGCAGTTGCTCCACCACCAGACCAACATGATGATCATACAGATGAATACGGGCTTTCATTGCCGCCTGAACGGCGTGCCAGTCCGCCTGTTCAAAGCGTTGCTGCGCCCCGCCCGTCACTTCCAGAAAGCGGCCATACTGCGCATCAAATCCCTGCAGGATAGTCCGGGCGATCAGGGTTTCCAGCTGTGACATAGGGGCCGCCTTTGCTTATCAGAACTGCTGTTCTTCCGTGGAGCCGGTCAGCGCCGTCACCGACGAAACGCCCCCCTGAATGACAGTGGTGACGCTGTCAAAATAGCCGGTACCCACTTCCTGCTGATGCGATGAGAAGGTGTAGCCCCGATCCCGGGCCGCAAATTCCGGCTGCTGCACTTTCTCCACGTAGTGACGCATGCCCTCACCCTGCGCATAAGCCTGGGCCAGATCGAACATGTTGAACCACATGCTGTGGATCCCCGCCAGCGTGATGAACTGGAAGCGATAGCCCATCTCACTCAGTGACTGCTGAAAGTGAGCGATGGTCCTGTCGTCGAGATTCTTTTTCCAGTTAAAAGAAGGGGAACAGTTATAAGCCAGCAGCTTGCCAGGGAAGCGCTCGTGGATAGCATCAGCAAATCTTTTTGCCAGCGCCAGATCCGGCGTGGAGGTTTCACACCACAACACATCTGCGTAAGGGGCATAGGCCAGCCCACGGCTGATGGCCTGCTCAACGCCTGCCCGGGTACGGAAGAAGCCTTCAGGCGTGCGCTCACCGGTGACGAATTCACGGTCATACTCATCGCAGTCTGAAGTAATCAAATCGGCCGCCTCCGCATCTGTTCGCGCAATCAATACGGTTGGTACCGCCATCACATCCGCCGCCAGCCTGGCCGCAACCAGTTTCTGGACCGCTTCCTGTGTCGGAACCAGCACTTTGCCTCCCATATGACCACACTTCTTCACCGAAGCGAGCTGGTCTTCAAAATGCACGCCGCCTGCTCCGGCCTGAATCATCGCTTTCATCAGCTCGAACGCATTCAGTACCCCACCAAAACCAGCTTCCGCATCGGCAACAATCGGCAGGTAGTAGTCGACATGACGGGGGTCACCTGGTTCGATCTGGCTGGCCCACTGGATTTGATCGGCCCGCTGAAAGGTACTGTTGATTCTCTCCACCACTGAAGGCACCGAGTTCGCCGGATAGAGCGACTGATCCGGATACATGCTGCCCGCCAGGTTGGCATCCGCCGCTACCTGCCAGCCCGAAAGATACACCGCCTCGATTCCGGCTTTAGCCTGTTGCAAAGCCTGACCGCCGGTTAATGCCCCCAGGCTGTTGATATAGCCTTTTTTCGCGCCGCCATTCAGCAGATGCCAGAGCTTTTCTGCCCCCAGCTGTGCCAGCGTGCAGGCCGGATTCACCGAGCCACGCAGTTTCACTACCTCTTCCGCAGAATAAGGGCGGGTAATGCCCTCCCAGCGTGCAGCATGCCAGTCATGATTGAGCTGTTCGATCTGTTGGGTACGAGATGTCATAGCAGGATCCCCTTTCTGTCAGTGAAGTAAGCTGTAGCCCGGCAGAGTCAGGAACTCGACCAGCTCTGGTTCAGTGGTAATGCGTTCCATCAGGTCAGCCGCTTCGTCAAAGCGCCCCTGACTGAAACGTTGTTCGCCCAGCTCTTGCTGGATCACCAGCATCTCTTCAGCCAGCATCTGCCGGAACAGCGCTTCCGTGACCTGCTCGCCGGTATCCAGCGTTTTACCGTGACGGATCCATTGCCAGATTGAGGTGCGTGAGATCTCCGCGGTGGCCGCATCTTCCATCAGCCCGTACACGGGAACGCAGCCGTTACCTGAAATCCAGGCTTCGATGTACTGCACTGCCACGCGAATATTGGCCCGCATACCCGCTTCCGTTCTTTCCCCGGCGCAGGGTGCCAGCAACTGTTCTGCGGTGATTGGGGAGTCCTCTTCACGCAGCACATCCAGTTGGTTATCACGGTCACCCAGCGCATCGCTGAAAACAGCCATTACCGTGTCGGCCAGTCCCGGATGAGCAATCCAGGTGCCGTCATGACCGTTTCTGGCTTCCCGCTCTTTATCCGCCTTCACGCGGTTGAGTACCCACTCATTGCGCTCCTGCTCTTTGCTGGGGATAAACGCCGCCATACCGCCCATCGCAAAAGCGCCGCGACGGTGACAGGTTTTGATTAGCAGGCGCGAATAAGCATCCAGAAAGCCTTTTTCCATGGTCACGGACTGACGATCGGGCAGCACACGGTCAGAGTGATTTTTCAGGGTTTTGATATAGCTGAAGATGTAATCCCAGCGGCCACAGTTAAGGCCGACAATATGATCGCGTAAACTGAAAAGGATCTCGTCCATCTGGAATACCGCTGGCAGCGTTTCGATCAACAGCGTGGCTTTGATCGTTCCACGGGGAAGATTGAAACGATCTTCTGCGTAGCTGAACACTTCGCTCCACCAGGCCGCTTCCTGCCAGCTCTGGGTTTTAGGCAGATAAAAATAGGGACCACTGCCCCTGGCCAGCAGCGCCTCCACGTTGTGGAAGAAATAGAGTGCAAAATCAAACAGGCTGCCGGGGATGGCTTCGCCGCGCCAGGTGACATGCTTCTCGGGCAAATGCAGCCCACGTACGCGGCATACCAGCACCGCAGGCTTGGGTTTGAGCTGATAGATTTTTCCGGCTTCGTTGCTGTAACTGATGGTGCCATTTACCGCATCGCGCAGGTTGATCTGCCCTTCGATCACTTTTTCCCAGCAGGGAGCCAGCGAGTCCTCAAAATCCGCCATAAAAACATTCACATTGGCATTCAGGGCATTGATCACCATTTTGCGTTCTACCGGGCCGGTGATCTCTACTTTGCGGTTTTGCAAATCAGCCGGAATACCACGAATAGTCCAGTCACTGTTTTTTATGGAATCTGTTTCCGAAATAAAGTCCGGTAACTCTCCCGCATCAAACCGCTGCTGTTGCTGCTTTCTGGTCTGTAACAGTTCATTGCGCCGTGGCGTGAAACGTATCACCAGTTCGCTGAGGAATTCGACCGCGGTATCGGTCAGTATTTGCCGTTCTGCCTGCCCTGAAGGGCGATGGAACATCAGTTGCGTGCTGATAACTTGTTGAGTCATATCCCCACTCCCGTCATCGATCCTGTCTGAAAGCCTCCTGAGAGGACTGTTTTGCGTTGGGTAATTTTTAACCCGCAGGATCAAAATACGATCAACCAAATAACAAAATCAAAAACTATTTCCATTTTTTATGTTAATTACATGTAAGGCGATGATTAAAATAGAATTAAACTTTTTATCTGAAAGGAAGTGGGTTTCATAAGATGACTTTTTAGAGGAATACCGGGGGAATGCTGAAAGATTACAGAGTAAAGCAGCCATCAACGGGGCGATTTTTAACACAAAAAAAGGGCCGATCCCGGTAAGAGATCGGCCCTTATTCTGCTATCGCAGCGTTCAGTCCAGGCTGGGATTCATATGGCGCAGATCAAATGGAGTGATCTGGTAAACATAGTAGTTAAGCCAGTTAGAAAACAACAGATTACCGTGGCTGCGCCAGCTGGCACGCGGTGGAAGCTCAGGATTATTCTGCGGGAAATAATTATACGGAATATCAGGATTGAGCCCTGCTTCATAATCGCGGTGATATTCTCCGGAGAGCGTCAGCGCATCATATTCCGGGTGTCCGGTGACAAACGCCAGTCGCTTGTCTTTGCTGGCGAAAAGATAGGCACCGGTTTGATCCGATTCAGCAAATATTTCCAGATCGGTGTAGTCGCGTAGCAAATGCGATGGAAAATCAGCATAACGCGAATGAGGAGCAAGGAAGCTGTCGTCAAACCCACGCGTGAGTAAAGCATGAGGATGCAGGATCTGGTGGTCGTAAACACCCGATAATTTGGTTTCACGCGTCTGCTTAGGGATGCCATACAGAATGTTCAGCGCGGCCTGCACGGCCCAGCAGACAAACAGCGTAGAGGTGACATGTTCTTTTGCCCAGTGCAGTACCCGCTGGATCTGCGGCCAGTAAGCCACGTCATTAAAATCAACCAGCCCTAAAGGTGCGCCGGTAACGATCAGCCCATCATAGTTATCATGCTGAATGTCTTCGAAATTACAGTAAAAATTATTCAGATGCTCCATCGGTGTATTGCGGGTTTCCCGACTGTCGATGCGCAGCAACTGAATATCAATTTGCAACGGCGAGTTGGAAAGCAGGCGGAGAAACTGGTTTTCCGTCTCAATCTTTTTTGGCATCAGATTCAGTACCAGCACCTTCAACGGACGGATTTCCTGAGTGCTGGCCCGCGAGGAAGTCATCACAAAGACATTCTCGTTGCGCAAAAAACTCACGGCTGGTAATTCATCGGGTACCCTGATTGGCATAACCTGCTTTCCTCAATTAACCATTTAAACGTTTAGACATCCAGACACCCGAAGATAGCCTGATGAGAACCTAATGTCGAGGTTTCATCCGTAAGTTGAAAATGTTTCACCTCCGATCGCGGAACATCTCGACGAAAGGCAGCGTAACCGCCGCATCAGTGCTGGCATGACGGTAGAGCAGCCAGGTACGGCTTTTGACCACTTCCCCCTACGGCAACAGGCGTGCGGAACAACGTCGGCGCAAGTGGCTGATAACTGGAAACAATGGCATAACCCAGTCCACGCTCTACCATTGCCAGGCATACTTCCAGCTTATCCACACTCATTGCCACACGGGGTGCCAGCGAATAACTGGTATTCCACCACCTTTCAATCAACGTGGTGATATGGCCACCGTGATTTATTTTGATCTGCGGTAAATGCGGCAGCAGCGCCAGATCTACAGGCTCACGGCTGATCACATAATAGTCATCCTCGTCGATCAGCCTCTTGCCTTCCTTCCAGCCGTAGTCATCTTTTGTTATTGCCAGGTGAACCTCCCCACGCTGTAATTTCTGGAACATCTCTTCGCTTAATCCGCTGACAAGATTGACGTTGATCCCAGGGTGCTGCTGACTGAATCCGGCCAGTAATTCCGGCAGACGATAGGCGGCAAAGTTGCTGGAAACCCCGATCCGCAACTCACCCCGTTGTGGTCCGTTGAGGCTTTGTAGCGTAGTGCGCAGCAGCTGAAGTTCGTCGAGGACGCTTTGAGCGTGCTGTGCCAGATAACGACCCTGTGCGCTGAAGGTAAGGCCCCGTCCTCCCTCTTCAAACAGCTGAATGGCCAGTTTGCGCTCTATCTGCCTTAGCCGGTAGCTCAGTGCCGGCTGAGAGGTGAACAGCGCTTCAGCCGCACGGGTGATGTTTTTGTACTGCCAGACGGTACGGATGATTAACCAGTCTTTCTCGTTCATCGTGCTCTCGATCGCCAGGGGATCCTCTTCCATAAAATATTTTTTGGCTGCGCTTTGCAAGCCATAAAAAAGCTCAATTGGGAATAGAACAAAAAAAGGCCTATATATGTATAACTAGCTAATTTTAAATAAATTAATTGCACCTGGATGGGGAAGTACAATGCCTGAACGCACCATAAGCGCGCAGAAAGATAAAATTATTTATGCAGTTGAACAGAGCGGGTCCGCCATGCAGGCACTGGCATTAAGCCTGCATCAGCATCCGGAAGTCAGTTTTGAAGAGCACCGCTCTGCGGCGGAGCTTATCCAGCCTCTGCGTCAGGGGGGTTCACCATTGAAACCGGGACTGGCGGACTTGAGACGGCTTTTCGCGCGAGCTGGAAGCAGGGTACCGGCGGGCCGACTATCGCATTTCTGGCGGAATATGATGCGCTGCCTGGATTGGGGCATGCCTGCGGCCACAACCTGATTGGCACCGCTTCGGTTGCCGCTGCACTGGCGTTAAAGAGTGCCGGCATTGAATTCAATGGCCGCATAGAGGTTATCGGCACTCCGGCAGAAGAGGATGGCGGCGGTAAGATCATCATGGTTGAAAAAAAGGTATTTGATGATGTCGATGCCGTCATGATGTTCCATCCCAGAGAGAAAAATATGGTGGTGCGTGGAGCCCTGGCCTGCCACGACTCCACGTTCAAATTTTATGGTAAGGCTTCGCATGCGGCGTCTGCGCCACAACTGGGCATCAGCGCGCTGGATGCGGTCATCCACACCTTCAATGGTATTAACGCCCTGCGCCAGTTCTTTACTGATGATGTCCGTGTACACGGGGTCATAACCCAGGGGGGCAGCGCTGCGAATATCGTGCCGGCTTTTGCTGAAGCCAAATTTATCCTTCGCGCTGCGACGGTGGCGGGCCTGAGCGAAGTTCGCCGTAAAGTTTATGCTGCTGCCAAAGGCGCAGCGGAAATGAGCGGTGCACGGCTGGAGATTGAAGAGGGACTGATTTACGCCGAGCGTAATAATAATCTTGCCCTGGCTGCATGCTTTACCGGAAACATGATGCATCTGGGGGAGACGTGCTATGACCCTCCGACAAGTGGCGGTGTTGGTTCTTCGGATATCGGTAACGTCAGTCAGATTACAGCAGCTATCCATCCTTATCTGCGTATCGGTGATGTTACGCCTCACACCCCTGAATTCGCTGATGCCGCCGGTTCTGCTACAGGCCTCAAAGCAATGCTGACAGCAGCCAAAGCGCTGGCTATGACGGCCTATGATTTATGCCATGACGACGAAAAGCTGGCGGCGGTGAAAAACGAATTTATCCAGTGGCAATCACAAACTGTTTCAGCAGGAGATAAACAATGATCAAATCCCGTGTAGTGATGCTGGCAACGCTGGCCCTCTGTTGTTCCTCTGCGCTGGCAGCAGGGCAAACACTTCGTGTAGGTGCCGATCTGACCTATCCTCCTTTCCAGTATCGGGATGTGAATGGTAAACCAACCGGCTTTGAGATTGATATCACCAACGCGGTATGTAAGGCCATTGCGGTAAAGTGTGAGTACGTCGTCAGCAGTTTTGACGCGGAAATCCCTTCCCTGATGGCAAAGAAAGTGGATTTCATCTCTCCGCTGGGCGCCACAATAAAGCGTAAGAAATCGATAGATTTCAGTAACTTCATTTATCACGTTCCCTCCCAACTGGTCGCACGTAAAGGCTCTGATTTGCAGCCCACACCAGCATCCCTTAAGGGTAAAAATATTGCGGTACAGCAGGGATCAATACAGGAGATGTATGCCAATAAGTATTGGGCACCTGAGGGCGTGGAGATCAAAACCTATCCCGACCAGGATGTTATTTATCAGGATTTGAGCGCAGGTCGGCTTGATGGCGCTTTGAGTCCGGCTGTTGCAGTAGCTTTTGGTTTCCTGCAAAAACCTGAAGGGAAAGATTTTGCGCTGACCGGTCCGGAAGTCCGTGACGATGTCCTGTTTAGCATCGGGTCAGCCTATGGAATCCGTAAAGGTGATGAGAAAACGCAGAAGATGCTGAATGAGGGGCTGGCAAAAATCATGGCTGATGGCACCTGGCAGAAGATTAAACAGCACTATTTTGGCGATATCGCAATGAAAGTTACCCGGACGGAGAGTGCAGATGTGGCCACTGCCCAGTGATCCTGACCAGGCTACGCTTGTCCCGCTAATGGGCAAACTGCTGGGGGCTTTTCAGCACATGCCCCGCCTTTCCGGAAGTGATGAGGCGGAGCAGGCTGTTGATGAGCTGATCCGCCAGTTGCAGGAAGCAGGCCTCTCCCCCGAGCGGAAAACCTGTCAGCTTTACCTTAGCGACCCGATCGCTGGTTCGCTGGTGCTGCCGGACTTCCCTCAGTGGCAGGGACTTGCCAAAACTCGCTCATTTTCGGCCAGCGTTCCTGAAGGCATCAGTGCGCCACTTTTCTATGATAAGCGCTCACTCCAGATGATAGCCGATAGCGATCGTAATGCGTGGGAATCGGCGGTACGCGGCAGGATCGTTATCGCCGATCAGGGATTTGAAGAGTATGTACAGCGTCTGGTCCGGGCCGGCGCTGTGGGGCTGGTCCATATCTGGGGATCGGCTGAAGAGGCTCTGCATGAAGAGACCGTGGGACCAGTCTGGGGCACACCGGTTCCGGACGACCTGGCTCTTTATCCTTCCCTGCCCGTTATCTCAGTGACCCATCATCAGGGCCAGTTATTACTGGATATTATTGATAAGCAAAACCAGCCCGTTCTGGCAAAGATCAGCACTACGCTGAATGAGCATGTTGCAAGCTGTAGCCTGCCAGTGCTGGAGATACCTGGTGAAACTGATGAGTATGTTCTTCTCTCCAGTCATTATGATTCATGGCATCAGGGCATGACTGACAATGCTACTGGCAATGCACTTTGCCTGGCCGTGGCTGCCCATTTTCATCACCAGTCTCAGCTCAAACGCGGGCTACGTATCGCCTGGTGGCCTGGTCACTCTAATGCGCGTTACGGGGGTTCAGCATGGTATGCCGATCGCTACCGACAGAGTTTACAACAGCATTGCGTGGCACATATCAATGTCGATTCTCCCGGTTGTAAAGGGGCGACTGAAGTGGTGGTCAATGCCAGTGGAGCAGAGAATATTGCATTTTTGCAACGAGCTGTGCTTCAAATCACGGGTAAAGAGATAAGACGCATTACCCCATTGGGAAAAGGTGGCGATCAATCTTTCTGGGGCTGTGGTATTCCACTGCATTTCGCTTTTCGTGAAGAAGCCGAAATCCGAACCAGCCAGTCGCCGGGTAGCGGTGGCGGCTGGTGGTGGCATACCGAAGAGGATACCCTGAATAAAGTGGATGAAGCTATTTTATGGCGTGACTGCCAAATCCATATCGGGTGGCTGAACGAGCTTTTATATCAGGAACAGCTGCCTGTTGATCCTGCTCATTATCTGAGGAAATTGCTTGAGGAGCTGGATAATCTGCAGAGCAGTCTGGATGCACAGTTTGATCTTTCTGAGATTAGAGAGAAGCTGATGAGCCTGGAGCAGCAAATCTCAGCAATGAACAACGGGAATTGGACGCCTGAATTTAACGTTATTAATCAGTTGGTTGGAGTTTTACATCGGGTTCGCTACAGTTCGACAGATGATTTCCATTACGATCGTAGCTACCGGGGAGGTGCCTTTCCGGGCCTGCAAATACTGCGAGAGCAGCGGCAACAGACAACTTCTCCACTGACTTTTCTGGCAATGACTACCCAGTATGTGCGTCAGCGCGATCGGGCACTTAGTTTACTGACGTTAAGTCAGGTATTGCTGAAAGGTAGCTGATTTTGCATAAGAAAAGGCCCGGCGCGTCAGCGCGGGGCCTTTTTCTTTGCACTTTTTCACCGGTCACGCCGGTCTTCGCCGGGCCCGGACCTGAATCTCGGGTAATACTGGCCGGATTTTCATCGCGCGCAGACGCAAAAAACCCCGGCCTTGCGGTCGGGGTTATTGCTTGATTTGATGCCTGGCAGTTCCCTACTCTCGCATGGGGAGACCCCACACTACCATCGGCGCTACGGCGTTTCACTTCTGAGTTCGGCATGGGGTCAGGTGGGACCACCGCGCTAAAGCCGCCAGGCAAATTCTGTTGTTCACGCCGCCCTCGCAGGCCACGCAAATCAATCCGTTATCGAACAGGCTGAAAATCGGTGCGTCTCTCAGACGCCCACCAGAACGCTTCTGGTGTTGTAAGGTTAAGCCTCACGGGTCATTAGTACCGGTTAGCTCAACGCATCGCTGCGCTTACACACCCGGCCTATCAACGTCGTAGTCTTCAACGTCCCTTCAGGGGCCTTAAAGGCCCAGGGAAGATTCATCTCGAGGCAAGTTTCGCGCTTAGATGCTTTCAGCGCTTATCTTTTCCGCACTTAGCTACCGGGCAATGCCATTGGCATGACAACCCGAACACCAGTGGTGCGTTCACTCCGGTCCTCTCGTACTAGGAGCAACCCCTCTCAATCTTCCAGCGCCCACGGCAGATAGGGACCGAACTGTCTCACGACGTTCTAAACCCAGCTCGCGTACCACTTTAAACGGCGAACAGCCGTACCCTTGGGACCTACTTCAGCCCCAGGATGTGATGAGCCGACATCGAGGTGCCAAACACCGCCGTCGATATGAACTCTTGGGCGGTATCAGCCTGTTATCCCCGGAGTACCTTTTATCCGTTGAGCGATGGCCCTTCCATTCAGAACCACCGGATCACTATGACCTGCTTTCGCACCTGCTCGAGCCGTCACTCTCGCAGTCAAGCTAGCTTATGCCATTGCACTAACCTCACGATGTCCGACCGTGATTAGCTAACCTTCGTGCTCCTCCGTTACTCTTTAGGAGGAGACCGCCCCAGTCAAACTACCCACCAGACACTGTCCCCACGCCGGATCACGGCGCCAGGTTAGAACATCAAACGTTAAAGGGTGGTATTTCAAGGTTGGCTCCACGCAGACTGGCGTCCACGCTTCAAAGCCTCCCACCTATCCTACACATCAAGGCTCAATGTTCAGTGTCAAGCTGTAGTAAAGGTTCACGGGGTCTTTCCGTCTTGCCGCGGGTACACTGCATCTTCACAGCGAGTTCAATTTCACTGAGTCTCGGGTGGAGACAGCCTGGCCATCATTACGCCATTCGTGCAGGTCGGAACTTACCCGACAAGGAATTTCGCTACCTTAGGACCGTTATAGTTACGGCCGCCGTTTACCGGGGCTTCGATCAAGAGCTTCTCCTTGCGGATAACCCCATCAATTAACCTTCCGGCACCGGGCAGGCGTCACACCGTATACGTCCACTTTCGTGTTTGCACAGTGCTGTGTTTTTAATAAACAGTTGCAGCCAGCTGGTATCTTCGACTGGCTTCAGCTCCGGGAGCAAGTCCCATCACCTACGCGCCAGCGTGCCTTCTCCCGAAGTTACGGCACCATTTTGCCTAGTTCCTTCACCCGAGTTCTCTCAAGCGCCTTGGTATTCTCTACCTGACCACCTGTGTCGGTTTGGGGTACGATTCTGTGTTACCTGATGCTTAGAGGCTTTTCCTGGAAGCAGGGCATTTGTTGCTTCAGCACCGTGGTGCCTCGTCATCACGCCTCAGCCTTAAAGAGTTCCGGATTTGCCTGGAACTCAAGCCTACACGCTTAAACCGGGACAACCGTCGCCCGGCCAACATAGCCTTCTCCGTCCCCCCTTCGCAGTAACACCGAGTACAGGAATATTAACCTGTTTCCCATCGACTACGCCTTTCGGCCTCGCCTTAGGGGTCGACTCACCCTGCCCCGATTAACGTTGGACAGGAACCCTTGGTCTTCCGGCGAGCGGGCTTTTCACCCGCTTTATCGTTACTTATGTCAGCATTCGCACTTCTGATACCTCCAGCAGACCTCACAGTCCACCTTCGACGGCTTACAGAACGCTCCCCTACCCAACAACGCCTGAGCGTCGCTGCCGCAGCTTCGGTGCATGGTTTAGCCCCGTTACATCTTCCGCGCAGGCCGACTCGACCAGTGAGCTATTACGCTTTCTTTAAATGATGGCTGCTTCTAAGCCAACATCCTGGCTGTCTGTGCCTTCCCACATCGTTTCCCACTTAACCATGACTTTGGGACCTTAGCTGGCGGTCTGGGTTGTTTCCCTCTTCACGACGGACGTTAGCACCCGCCGTGTGTCTCCCGTGATAACATTCTCCGGTATTCGCAGTTTGCATCGGGTTGGTAAGCCGGGATGGCCCCCTAGCCGAAACAGTGCTCTACCCCCGGAGATGAGTTCACGAGGCGCTACCTAAATAGCTTTCGGGGAGAACCAGCTATCTCCCGGTTTGATTGGCCTTTCACCCCCAGCCACAAGTCATCCGCTAATTTTTCAACATTAGTCGGTTCGGTCCTCCAGTTAGTGTTACCCAACCTTCAACCTGCCCATGGCTAGATCACCGGGTTTCGGGTCTATACCCTGCAACTTAACGCCCAGTTAAGACTCGGTTTCCCTGCGGCTCCCCTATACGGTTAACCTTGCTACAGAATATAAGTCGCTGACCCATTATACAAAAGGTACGCAGTCACACCACGAAGGTGCTCCCACTGCTTGTACGTACACGGTTTCAGGTTCTGTTTCACTCCCCTCGCCGGGGTTCTTTTCGCCTTTCCCTCACGGTACTGGTTCACTATCGGTCAGTCAGGAGTATTTAGCCTTGGAGGATGGTCCCCCCATATTCAGACAGGATGTCACGTGTCCCGCCCTACTCATCGAACTCACAGTAAGTGCATCTTCGTGTACGGGAGTATCACCCTGTACCCTGCGACTTTCCAGACGCTTCCACTGATGCACAAACTGATTCAGGTTCTGGGCTGTTCCCCGTTCGCTCGCCGCTACTGGGGGAATCTCGGTTGATTTCTTTTCCTCTGGGTACTTAGATGTTTCAGTTCCCCAGGTTCGCCTTGCATGGCTATGTATTCACCATGCAATGATGCACAAGTGCACCGGGTTTCCCCATTCGGGTATCGTCGGTTATAACGGTTCATATCACCTTACCGACGCTTATCGCAGATTAGCACGCCCTTCATCGCCTCTGACTGCCTAGGCATCCACCGTGTACGCTTAGTCACTTAACCTCACAACCCACAAGCGTCCCGGAGGACACGAGCTGTTGCGGGCATTTGAGAGACTCGACCACGTCGTAAATTTCATTCTTATTACGGAGAATGAAAACGACGCGTCGTTTCAATTTTCAGCTTGTTCCGGATTGTTAAAGAGCATAATACTTCGCAGCACACCGTTGCCGGTACGCTCTGAAGTATTTTTTAGTGAACTGTATGGTGGAGCTAAGCGGGATCGAACCGCTGACCTCCTGCGTGCAAGGCAGGCGCTCTCCCAGCTGAGCTATAGCCCCATACAGTTACTGCAGAGACCATCTACTACCACTCAACCGGAGGCTGTTCTTCACTGACGTGAATAACCGTTTCTTCCGACCGCTTACATTCTTTTTCTTACGAAAAAATGTAATTTCTTCTCAGGCAAGGCATGCGGAAGGGAAGTTTACCTTTCGTAAACGACCGCGCGCATAACGCCGCATGAGATGAAATTTGGTAGGCCTGAGTGGACTTGAACCACCGACCTCACCCTTATCAGGGGTGCGCTCTAACCACCTGAGCTACAAGCCTGTAGAGGTTTTTTTTCTGCTCGTTACTTTTTCATCAGACAATCTGTGTGGACACTGCGCGGGAAAGTATCTTCAGGTAAGGAGGTGATCCAACCGCAGGTTCCCCTACGGTTACCTTGTTACGACTTCACCCCAGTCATGAATCACAAAGTGGTAAGCGCCCTCCCGAAGGTTAAGCTACCTACTTCTTTTGCAACCCACTCCCATGGTGTGACGGGCGGTGTGTACAAGGCCCGGGAACGTATTCACCGTAGCATTCTGATCTACGATTACTAGCGATTCCGACTTCACGGAGTCGAGTTGCAGACTCCGATCCGGACTACGACGCACTTTATGAGGTCCGCTTGCTCTCGCGAGGTCGCTTCTCTTTGTATGCGCCATTGTAGCACGTGTGTAGCCCTGGCCGTAAGGGCCATGATGACTTGACGTCATCCCCACCTTCCTCCGGTTTGTCACCGGCAGTCTCCTTTGAGTTCCCGACATTACTCGCTGGCAACAAAGGATAAGGGTTGCGCTCGTTGCGGGACTTAACCCAACATTTCACAACACGAGCTGACGACAGCCATGCAGCACCTGTCTCACGGTTCCCGAAGGCACTAAGGCATCTCTGCCGAATTCCGTGGATGTCAAGGCCAGGTAAGGTTCTTCGCGTTGCATCGAATTAAACCACATGCTCCACCGCTTGTGCGGGCCCCCGTCAATTCATTTGAGTTTTAACCTTGCGGCCGTACTCCCCAGGCGGTCGACTTAACGCGTTAGCTCCGGAAGCCACGCCTCAAGGGCACAACCTCCAAGTCGACATCGTTTACGGCGTGGACTACCAGGGTATCTAATCCTGTTTGCTCCCCACGCTTTCGCACCTGAGCGTCAGTCTTTGTCCAGGGGGCCGCCTTCGCCACCGGTATTCCTCCAGATCTCTACGCATTTCACCGCTACACCTGGAATTCTACCCCCCTCTACAAGACTCTAGCCTGCCAGTTTCAAATGCAGTTCCCAGGTTAAGCCCGGGGATTTCACATCTGACTTGACAGACCGCCTGCGTGCGCTTTACGCCCAGTAATTCCGATTAACGCTTGCACCCTCCGTATTACCGCGGCTGCTGGCACGGAGTTAGCCGGTGCTTCTTTTGCGGGTAACGTCAATCGACAAGGTTATTAACCTTATCGCCTTCCTCCCCGCTGAAAGTACTTTACAACCCGAAGGCCTTCTTCATACACGCGGCATGGCTGCATCAGGCTTGCGCCCATTGTGCAATATTCCCCACTGCTGCCTCCCGTAGGAGTCTGGACCGTGTCTCAGTTCCAGTGTGGCTGGTCATCCTCTCAGACCAGCTAGGGATCGTCGCCTAGGTGAGCCATTACCCCACCTACTAGCTAATCCCATCTGGGCACATCCGATGGCGTGAGGCCCGAAGGTCCCCCACTTTGGTCCGAAGACGTTATGCGGTATTAGCTACCGTTTCCAGTAGTTATCCCCCTCCATCAGGCAGTTTCCCAGACATTACTCACCCGTCCGCCACTCGTCACCCAAGAGCAAGCTCTCTGTGCTACCGTTCGACTTGCATGTGTTAGGCCTGCCGCCAGCGTTCAATCTGAGCCATGATCAAACTCTTCAATTAAAAGTTCGATTTGCTGCAACAAGTGCAGCGATGCTCAAGTGTAAAACGTCATAATGAATTTCATTATGTGTTCACTCTTAAGGCTTGATATTTTTTTGCGTCCAAAGACGCTGATATCAATCCTGCGAGTGCCCACACAGATTGTCTGATAAATTGTTAAAGAGCGGTGCGGTAAGCGCCTTGGCGACTTACTGCGAGGTGGCGTATACTACGCTATCCTCCTTCAGAGTCAACGTCTTTTTCAGAAGTTTTTCTCCGGCGGTTCAGCTTCCTGAACCTCTCAACCCGGTGACTGTTAAGCCGTTGTTCCGTGTTGATGGATGCGCATTATAGGGAGTTCTGAAGCCCTGACAACCCCTAAATTGCGATAAATAGCGCGTTCGCTGCAATCCCCAGCAAAAGGGCTGTTTATACGCAGTTATCAACAACGTTATCCACAAATTACCCCCTCCGTTAAATTAGACAAGCGCCACGCAAACGTTTTCGCTACAATGCCCCCGCAAAATATTTGCCTCTGTTAAGGGCGTTACCTGAGGCCGAATCCATTCTTCTTCTATATAGAGAAAGAAAATGGCTAAGCTTGAGGTAACGATCTTATCTATGCGAACCAAAGCCAAGGGATACTCCTCATGCAACAACCTCGTCCTGTACGCCGCGCTCTTCTCAGCGTGTCTGACAAAGCTGGCATCCTCGAATTTGCTCAGGCGCTCTCTCAGCGCGGTGTCGAACTGCTCTCTACGGGTGGCA
This sequence comes from Erwinia sp. E_sp_B01_1, assembly GCF_036865545.1. Classification (NCBI taxonomy): domain Bacteria; kingdom Pseudomonadati; phylum Pseudomonadota; class Gammaproteobacteria; order Enterobacterales; family Erwiniaceae; genus Erwinia; species Erwinia sp. E_sp_B01_1. The sequence continues at coordinate 4,471,471 of NZ_CP142208.1, forward strand.
CGGCAAGCCTGCTGGCGAAAGCTGGCCTTCCTGTTACCGAAGTCTCTGACTACACCGGTTTCCCGGAAATGATGGATGGACGCGTCAAAACTCTGCACCCGAAAGTGCACGGCGGCATTTTAGGACGCCGTGGTCAGGACGATGCCATCATGCAGGAGCACAGCATCTCCCCTATCGACATGGTGGTCGTTAACCTTTATCCGTTTGCTGAAACGGTTGCCCGTGAAGGTTGCTCTCTGGAAGATGCCGTTGAGAATATTGATATCGGCGGACCGACCATGGTGCGCTCAGCGGCCAAGAACCACAAAGACGTCGCTATCGTAGTCAAGAGCAGTGATTACCAGGCGATCATCGCTGAGCTGGATGCCAACGAAAACTCGCTGACGCTGGAGACCCGTTTCGACCTGGCTATTAAAGCTTTCGAACACACGGCCGCTTACGACAGCATGATTGCCAACTACTTCGGCAGTCTGGTTCCAGCCTATCACGGCGAAACCACACAACCTTCCGGTCGCTTCCCTCGCACGTTGAACCTGAACTTCATTAAGAAGCAGGATATGCGCTACGGTGAAAACAGCCATCAGGATGCTGCCTTCTATATAGAAGAGAATGTCTCTGAAGCTTCTGTTGCCACTGCACAGCAGGTTCAGGGCAAGGCGCTCTCTTACAACAACATCGCCGATACGGATGCTGCGCTGGAGTGCGTGAAAGAGTTCACCGAGGCTGCCTGTGTGATCGTCAAGCATGCTAACCCTTGTGGCGTAGCCGTAGGCGGTTCAATTCTGGATGCTTACGAGCGTGCTTATAAAACGGATCCAACCTCGGCCTTTGGCGGCATCATCGCCTTCAACCGTGAACTGGACGAAGCCACCGCGCAGGCCATCATCAGCCGCCAGTTTGTGGAAGTGATTATCGCGCCTTCAGCCAGCGAAGCCGCGCTGAAGATTACCGCTGCAAAACAGAATGTTCGCGTGCTGACCTGTGGTCAGTGGCAGCAGCGTCAGAAAGGCCTGGATTTCAAACGCGTCAACGGTGGCCTGCTGGTGCAGGACCGCGATCTTGGCATGGTAGATGAAAGCCAGCTGCGTGTTGTCAGCAAGCGCCAGCCTACTGAACAGGAACTGCGTGATGCGCTGTTCTGTTGGAAAGTGGCTAAGTTCGTTAAATCCAATGCGATCGTTTATGCCCGCGAGAATATGACTATCGGCATAGGTGCAGGCCAGATGAGCCGCGTCTACTCCGCAAAAATTGCCGGGATTAAAGCCGGTGATGAAGGACTGGAAGTGAAAGGCTCCGCCATGGCTTCTGATGCCTTCTTCCCGTTCCGTGACGGTATTGATGCTGCTGCAGCAGTCGGAGTGAGCTGCGTCATTCAGCCTGGCGGCTCTATTCGTGATGAAGAAGTGATTGCCGCCGCCGATGAACACGGCATTGCGATGATCTTCACTGACATGCGCCATTTCCGCCATTAATTACGGAGCAGAAAGAACAATGAAAATTTTAGTGATTGGTAATGGTGGACGTGAACATGCGCTGGCCTGGAAAGCGTCATTGTCCCCTCTGGCAGAAACCGTCTTTGTTGCACCTGGTAATGCTGGCACTGCACTTGAGCCTGCCCTGCAAAACGTGGCGATCAACGCAACGGATATCCCGGCACTGCTGAATTTTGCGCAGAGCGAAAAAATTGATCTGACCATCGTGGGGCCGGAAGCGCCTCTGGTGATTGGCGTGGTTGATGCTTTTCGTGCCGCTGGCCTGAAGATTTTTGGCCCCACTCAGGCCGCAGCCCAGCTGGAAGGCTCCAAAGCCTTTACCAAGGATTTCCTGGCCCGCCATAACATTCCTTCTGCTGAATACCAGAATTTCACCGAAGTTGAACCTGCGCTGGCTTATACCCGCAGCAAGGGCGCCCCTATCGTCATCAAGGCCGACGGCCTCGCTGCCGGTAAAGGCGTGATTGTGGCAATGACCCTGCAGGAAGCCGAAGACGCGATCCAGGATATGCTGGCAGGTAACGCCTTTGGCGATGCCGGACACCGTATCGTGGTTGAAGAGTTCCTTGATGGTGAAGAAGCCAGCTTCATTGTGATGGTGGATGGTGAAAACGTTCTGCCTATGGCTACCAGCCAGGATCATAAGCGAGTGGGCGATGCCGATACTGGCCCTAACACTGGCGGCATGGGTGCTTACTCCCCCGCCCCGGTTGTCACCAGTGAAATCCACCAGCGTGTGATGGACGAGGTGATTTGGCCAACCGTGCGTGGCATGGCTGCGGAAGGCAACGTCTATACCGGCTTCCTTTATGCAGGTCTGATGATCGATAAAAGCGGACAGCCGAAGGTGATTGAATTCAACTGCCGCTTTGGCGATCCGGAAACCCAGCCGATCATGCTGCGTCTGCAGTCAGATCTGGTGGAGCTTTGCCTGGCCGCCGTTGAAGGCAAGCTGAACACCAAAGACTCCGTCTGGGATCCTCGCCCTTCTCTGGGTGTGGTACTGGCTGCCGGAGGCTATCCTGGCGATTACAGCACGGGCGATCAGATCCACGGTCTGCCGCTGGAAGCGACGCCGGATGGCAAAGTCTTCCATGCTGGTACCACAATGCAGGATGATCTGGTGGTCACTAACGGTGGCCGCGTACTGTGTGTTACGGCCCTGGGCGAAGATGTGGCTGCGGCTCAGAAACATGCTTATGAGCTGGCGAAATCGATCTCCTGGGAAGGGAGCTTCTGCCGCACGGACATTGGTTACCGCGCGATTGGCCGCAAGTAATCATTAAGGGGCATCGTCCTGATGCCCTGAACGCGTAAAGCTGAAGCAGTATATAAATGAAGGGAGCTTGCTCCCTTCATTTATAAATCAGCGGCTTTTGGCTCAGTCCGGCACTGATCGTCGGCAGATACCAGAATCAACTGCGTGCCTGTGGGCGCTTCCAGCCAGGCAATGCTCACTGGTTTACCGGACTCACGCTGATGCTGAGTGATGTAGTTGGTGAAGAACCGATCAAAGGTCGGCTTTTCCACCCCGCCCTGACAGAGTGTCACCGTACCGGAAGGTGACCAGTAGCCCTGTTTAAGCCACACACGCCCTTCCAGCAGATCGTCACTGATTTTCAGCATACGCCCCGCCTCGAACTGGTATAACGCCACAGCATCGGGTGAGAGCGCCTCACGTTGCCCTTCCAGCTGGCGCTGCATAAAACTCAGGCTGCCATCCTGATCAAAACGTAGCGTAACGATTTCCGGGTGTTCACCCTGGCTTTTCCGTTCAATGGAGATCAGCTTGTCCTGCTGCCATTGATAATCGGTCGTTTCAGCAGTGCCGCCGGTAAAGGGGGTATAGACCGTCACAAGATGGCTGGCGTGCTGATGGTTGTCTTTGCGCCATATCCTTACTGCTCCCCTGTCGGCCAGATAACCGCTGGCGGTAAAGTCAGGAATGTCAGGACGCGAGCTGCAACCTGCCAGCATCAGCAGCATTAAAATCAGAGTGGGGAAAGTAACCGGGCTTCGTATCATGGTGTGATTATCACACATAGCGAGAGGGATTGCCGCAGCCGGGGTAGCCAGGGCAGAAAATTCAGCAACAGCAGAGCCATAACAAAAGGGGCTTAACGCCCCCCTGTTTAAAACTCTTCACTGTCACACTATGACTTAACAGCGTCTTTCAGTGCTTTACCAGAAACAAACGCTGGTACATTAGCAGCAGCAATTTTGATTTCTTTACCAGTCTGCGGGTTGCGGCCAGTACGCTCGGCACGGTGGTTAACTTTAAAGGTACCAAAACCAACCAGTTGTACAGCATCACCTTCTTTCAGAGACTCAGTAATCGCAGCCAGGGTGGATTCCAGAGCAGCTTTGGCCTGGGTCTTAGACAGGTCCGCTTTGTCCGCAATTACATCAATCAGTTGAGTCTTGTTCATAAGTTATCCTTACAGTGTATTTATCGCTTGCTAAGCATCAAGTGCGAGGGAAAAACCAGGTTCTGGCACTCTCCTGCATACACGCACCGATAGCCACATTTTTCAGCCCCCCAAATGTAGACCAGACTGGGGGCGAATGTGAAGCCTTAAGGCGCTACAAATCAGGCCTGAAGTCACGTTTTATCGCCTTACTGCTGAAAATTTATACCGATGTTGCTGATCCCGGCTTCCCGCAGGTCAGATCGCAGTCCTTTGATGAGGTCGAGATCCCTTTCCTCGCAGGCACTGAGCAGGCGAAAAATCTCCCACTGAATGTCCCATTCATCTTCCACCGCGGGATTCACTTTTAACTCTTCCTCGGTCATTTCCCGCTCAGCCTGAGTCATTTCCAGCATCGCTACAGAAGTAATTGAGGACTCGCTGACGGCAATTGCGTGGGCGAGCGTTTCACCACTTAAACGAGAGTGCAGCAATTCGCTGAGTGCCACACAGGCATCAATGGCGGGATAAACACCGTACAGATCGTAATCTTCTGCAGCCGGGATAGCTTCTTCAAATTTCTCCAGCTGCGAGTCAAAATTCACCTTCGCATCTTTGACCACCAGCGTTTCCCAGACCAGATCGAGAATACGGCGATAAATCTGGCCATCACCAAAGCCGGTTTGCTGGCAAAACGCCCAGTAGTTGGGGTACATGCGCTCACACAGGCAGGCCATAAAAGTAACGTGCTGCCAGCTTTCCAGTTTCTCAAGCCGCAGGTGAATCGGATTACGTAACATGTTGGGATCTCTTAAACATAAAATGCGCGGCCTGCAGTGTAACCGAAAAGGGGGCAGGCGACACCGTTAACCCATCTGTTGCCAGCGGACAAAAGCAGGCCGCTGTGAAGCAACCGCATCGGCCCAGCGAGTGGGTTCTGGCAGGCGATAACCTTTCAGGCAGCTCTCTACCAGACTCAGGGCCGTGGTGTGATGGATACGATGGCCGGTAGAGATGAACAGAGGGTTACAACGCGCCTTGCTGCGCAGTACCCAGCCAATCTGCTCGCCTTTATCCATTAACGGCTGCGTGGTGCCTGGCGTCTCATCGAGAGGCTCAAATTTGCCACACAAACGTCGCTTGGCTACGCCTAATGTCGGCACATCCACCAGCAGCCCAAAATGGCTGGCAACACCCAGACGACGCGGATGGGCAATTCCCTGCCCGTCCACCATCAGCAGATCCGGCTTTTGCTCCAGTAGCTGCCAGGCAGCCAGCAGCGCCGGGTATTCACGAAAGGAGAGATAGCCGGGAATGTAGGGCATGGTGGTGGCAACACGTGCCACACGATGCTCAACCAGTTTTAACGAAGGATATTCCAGGATGACCAGGGCGGCGCGGGTCACGTCCCCCCTGTTCAAACCCCACATCGGCACCGCCAATGTATCGGGGAGGCATCACATCAAAATCGTCCTCACGCACTACTTCTGCTGCGCGTGCAAGCTGCTCCTGCTTTAATGCCTGAATATCCATGTTTACTCCTGATGGTAAGGGCGTGAAAGTTTGTGAACTGCCTCCACAAATACGCCAGCGTTTTCAGGCGGGACATCCTGATGGATGCCATGACCCAGGTTAAATACGTGGCCCGTGCCGTTGCCAAAGCCGGCCAGAATAGAGGCGACTTCCTGCTCAATACGGGCGGGCGATGCGTAAAGCATAGACGGATCCATGTTGCCCTGTAGGGCCACCTTATCGCCAACGCGGCGACGCGCATCGCCAATGTCGGTAGTCCAGTCCAGACCCAGCGCATCACAACCGGTGGCAGCCATCGCTTCAAGCCACTGTCCGCCGCCCTTGGTGAACATGGTCACCGGCACGCGGCGGCCGTCGTTTTCACGCTGCAGACCATCGATAATTTTGTGCATGTAGTGCAGCGAAAACTCGAGATAGTCACGGCCTGTCAGCACGCCGCCCCAGGTATCAAAGATCATCACCGACTGCGCTCCGGCACGGATCTGAGCATTGAGGTAAAGCGTGACGCTGTCTGCCAGTTTATCCAGCATCAGGTGCAGGGTTTCCGGCTCGGCATACATCATTTTTTTCAGTTTGGTGAAGGCCTTGCTGCTGCCGCCTTCAACCATGTAGGTAGCCAGCGTCCAGGGACTGCCGGTGAAGCCGATCAGAGGCACTTCGCCGTTGAGATTTTTACGGATGGTACGCACCGCGTTCATCACATAGCCCAGCTCCTGCTCCGGATCCGGCACGGGCAGTTTTTCAACGTCTGCACGACAGGTGATCGGGTTGGAGAAACGCGGGCCTTCACCTGCTTCAAAATAGAGGCCTAATCCCATCGCATCAGGAATGGTCAGGATATCCGAGAACAGGATAGCCGCATCAAGCGGATAGCGACGCAGCGGTTGTAGCGTAACCTCACAGGCCAGCTCGGCATTTTTGCACAGCGACATAAAATCCCCGGCCACTGCACGGGTTGCTTTGTACTCTGGCAGATAGCGACCGGCCTGGCGCATCATCCACACTGGCGTCACATCTACAGGCTGGCGCAGCAGGGCGCGCAAATAACGGTCGTTCTTCAGTTCACTCATCTTCAGGGCTCTCTTTCATTCAGGCGCGCAGTATATCATTCATTCGGCTTCGGCGCGGCAGAGCGCCACCGTGTCCTCTATCAGGCGGCGGGCTACGGTTCCGGCAGGCGGCAACTGCGGTAAGGCATCAAAACGGTACCAGCCCGCATCCAGCAGCTCTTTGGGATCGATATTGATTTCACCACTGTCGTAATCGGCCAGATACGCCACCATCAGCGACTGTGGGAAGGGCCAGGGCTGCGAGGAGACGTAGCGCAAATTTTTCACTTTCAGCGCACTCTCTTCCATCACTTCACGTGCCACCGCCTGTTCGAGCGTTTCGCCGACTTCAACAAAGCCCGCCAGCACCGTATAGATTCCGTTACGGTGTTTAGTGTGCTGGGCCAGTAGAATTTCTTCTCCGCGACGGATCGCAACAATGATGCAGGGGGAAATTTGAGGATAATAACGCTGGCGACAGTGGCGACAGAGGCAGGCCCATTCGGTTTTGCTGTGATGCATTTCGTGACCACAATAGCCGCACCACTTATGGGATCGGTAGAACTCCGCCAGTTGAATCCCCTTCCCGGCAAGCTGAAACAGGCCGACATCCTGGTCAAGGATCTGCCGTAACGATCCCATGCCGCTGTCCCGATTTTCAGAGATCAAAAAGACAGGATCGCCCTGCCATTCACCGATTAAAGATCCCTGGGATCCCACAACGTTTAAATCTTGTGCGCTACCGAACGGTAATTGACCTTTTGGTAACCAAAGTTTATGTTCGTGACTGACAACCCACCAGCCAACGTCTACGCTTGTTATCTCACGTGCCATAAATTTGCTCATCCTCAGCTTACAGACTTTCTGAATTACTGGATTGGGTTTGAAAAGTTTACAATTACACTCATGGAGTTTCTCATGCTAAACCAGTTAGAAGTCCTGACCGCGCGTGTTGGCGGATGTAGCGACCTGGTAGACTTTTGCCTGCGCTCGCGCAAGCAGCTACTGATTACCTATTATCATCTGGTTGGCATCAAGCCTAACAAGGAATCAGTGACTACGCTCGACGAAAACGCGCTGGATAATTTCTGCCAGGGGTTAGTGGATTACCTTTCTACAGGCCACTTCACAATTTATGAGCGTTTTATCGAAGAGATGGAAGGCAGCGAGCAATTAGCCAGAGCCGCCATTATTTACCCCTCTTTGCAGGCCAATACCGAGCTGATTATGCAGGTTTATGATTCGCATCTGGAATGCGCCATCGATCATGATAACTATCTGGAGTTCCAGACTGCCTTGTCGTCCGTGGGGGAAGCGCTGGAAGCCAGATTTACCCTTGAAGACAGATTTATTCAGCTGGCCCTGGAAAAAAACGGCGTTAATCTTGCCGCCGCGAATGATAACGCCCTGGCCCGCCCCGCTTAACGTTACGAAAATGTTGCAGTTTTAAAAAAGCCCCTTTATGCTGAAGGGGCTATAAGCGGTGAGCGAAACTTTTCACCACCGCCATTTTGCTGGTGCCTCTGCGTACCGCAAAATTCTTCTTGTCGGAGTGCCCTAAGGGGCTGAGACCGTTAATTCGGGATCCGCGGAACCTGATCAGGTTAGTACCTGCGAAGGGAACAAGAGTAAACATTCAGTGAGGGTGTGGATCCCTGCGTTTTCACACCCTGCGCTTACTCCTCCGGACTCCAGGCAAGCAAATTCCCTATTTTTCAGGAACGAGCTATGTCTACCAGTACTAAAAAACCTACCCGTCGCGAGCAACGTGCCGAGGCACAAAAGTTTATCGACTCCCTGCAAGGAACAGCCTTCCCCAATTCCAAACGCATCTGGCTTACCGGTTCCCGTGATGATATTCGTGTCCCCATGCGCGAAATCCAGCTCACTCCTACCCGGGTGGGCGGCAGTAAAGACCAACCCCGTTTTGAAGAGAATGAGCCGGTGCCGGTCTATGACACCGCCGGGCCTTATGGCGATCCCGAGGCGGAAATAGATGTGCATCGCGGGCTGGCAAAGCTGCGTAACGACTGGATCCTCGCCCGGGGCGATACCGGGCACATTGAGCAGCTAAGCTCGGTTTATACGCAGCAACGGCTGGCGGACGAAGGCCTCGATCACCTGCGTTTCGATCAACTGCCCCGGCCACGAAAAGCCCTTGCTGGGCGCTGCGTCACACAGCTGCATTATGCCCGTCTGGGCGTAATTACTCCTGAGATGGAATTTATCGCTCTGCGTGAAAACATGGGTCGTGAACGGATCCGTGGCGAAGTCCTGTTACAACAGCATCCGGGTCATGGCTTCGGTGCCCTGCTGCCGGAGAACATCACTCCTGAGTTTGTCCGTCAGGAAGTGGCCGCCGGACGCGCCATTATCCCCGCCAATATCAACCATCCAGAGTCCGAGCCGATGATCATTGGCCGTAACTTCCTGGTGAAGATCAATGCCAACATCGGCAATTCTGCGGTCAGCTCTTCAATTGAAGAAGAGGTGGAGAAGCTGGTGTGGTCGGCACGCTGGGGGGCCGATACGGTGATGGATCTCTCTACCGGGCGCAATATTCATGAAACCCGCGAATGGATCCTGCGCAACAGTCCGGTTCCCATTGGTACGGTGCCGATTTATCAGGCGCTGGAGAAGGTGAACGGCGTGGCAGAAGATCTGAACTGGGAAGTGTTCCGGGATACGCTGCTGGAGCAGGCCGAGCAGGGTGTCGACTACTTCACCATTCACGCAGGGGTGCTGCTGCGCTACGTGCCGATGACCGCTAAACGTCTGACCGGTATCGTCTCTCGCGGAGGCTCGATCATGGCGAAGTGGTGCCTGTCGCACCATAAAGAGAGTTTCCTGTATGAACACTTCCGTGAGATCTGCGAACTGTGCGCGGCCTATGACGTCTCGCTGTCGCTGGGTGATGGCCTCCGTCCTGGCTCCATTCAGGATGCCAACGATGAAGCGCAGTTTGCCGAGTTGCGCACGCTGGGTGAGCTGACCAAAATTGCCTGGGAGTATGACGTTCAGGTGATGATCGAAGGGCCGGGTCATGTTCCGATGCAGATGATCCGCCGCAATATGACCGAACAGCTTGAACACTGCCATGAAGCACCTTTCTACACTTTAGGCCCGCTGACTACGGATATCGCACCGGGATATGACCATTTCACGTCAGGCATTGGCGCCGCGATGATCGGCTGGTTCGGCTGCGCCATGCTGTGCTACGTGACGCCTAAAGAGCACCTTGGTCTGCCCAATAAAGAGGACGTTAAGCAGGGGCTGATCACCTATAAGATCGCTGCGCATGCTGCCGATCTTGCTAAAGGTCATCCCGGCGCGCAGATCCGCGACAACGCCATGTCTAAAGCCCGCTTCGAATTCCGCTGGGAAGATCAGTTTAATCTGGCGCTGGATCCCCATACCGCCCGCGCTTATCACGATGAGACGCTGCCGCAGGAATCGGGCAAGGTTGCGCATTTTTGCTCAATGTGTGGGCCAAAATTCTGCTCAATGAAAATCACTCAGGAAGTCCGCGAGTATGCCGCCAGACAGGAAGCCGAAGCGCAACCGGTAGAGATTGGCATGGCTGAAATGTCCCGGGCTTTCCGCAAGCGAGGCAGTGAGCTTTACCATCCTGCCGATGCATTTACACCGGAGGAAAAAGCATGAGTCGTGGTCCCTTTCCCGCAACGGCTGCACGTCTCGGCCTCTACCCGGTGGTGGAAACGGTAGCATGGGTTGAGCGCCTGCTGGATGCTGGCGTGCGTACGCTGCAACTCCGCATTAAGGATCTTCCGGAACAGGCGGTAGAACAGGATATCGCGGCGGCCGTGGCGCTGGGCAAACGCTATCAGGCACGCCTGTTTATCAATGATTACTGGCGCCTGGCCATCAGGTATCAGGCGTATGGCGTGCATCTGGGACAGGAAGATCTGGATGTGGCCGACCTGGATGCCCTGCACCGGGCCGGATTGAGACTGGGTCTTTCAACACATGATGACAGCGAGCTGGATCGTGCGCTGGCTGAACAGCCCTCCTATATCGCCCTGGGACATGTGTTTCCCACGCAAACGAAAGCGATGCCCTCCTCCCCTCAGGGGCTGGAAGAGCTGAAGCGCCATGTTTCCAGGCTGAAGGGGATATCAACCGTGGCAATCGGTGGCATCAGTCTGGAACGTGCACCACAAGTACTGGCTACAGGCGTGGGTAGCATTGCCGTCGTCAGCGCTATTACCCAGGCTGCCGACTGGCGGGCCGCTACGGCGCAGCTGCTTGAACTGGCCGGGACAGGAGAAGAAACTGATGTTCAGTGACAGTGACTTTATGCGTTACAGCCGTCAGCTACTGCTGGAGGAGTTTGGTCTGGACGGTCAGCAAAAGCTTCAGGCGGCCAGCGTGCTGATTATCGGCCTTGGCGGCCTGGGTTCACCAGCCGCTCTTTACCTCGCGGCGGCAGGTGTGGGCAAGCTGGTGCTGGCTGATGATGATGAGGTGCATATCAGCAATCTTCAACGGCAGATCCTCTTCCGCTCCACCGAAACCGGCCAGTCAAAGGTCGCAATGGCCAAAAAGCACCTTCAGGCCCTGAACCCGCAAGTTGAGTTTATCGCGCTGGATCGCCGCATGACCGCTGATGCGCTGAATGAAACCGTGCAGTGGGTCGATCTGGTGCTGGATTGCAGCGATAACATGGAAACACGCCATGCCGTGAATGCTGCCTGCGTCAGGAATGCCAGACCCCTGATCAGCGCCAGCGCGGTGGGTTTTGGCGGCCAGTTACTGGTTCTGACCCCGCCCTTTACCCACGGCTGCTATCGCTGCCTGTGGCCAGATGAAGCAGAGCCACAACGTAATTGCCGCAATGCCGGCGTTCTTGGCCCGGTAGTGGGTGTAATGGGGACGCTTCAGGCGCTGGAGGCGCTGAAAATGCTTGCCGGTCAGCCTTCCAGTCTTGCTGGCAAACTGCGCCTGTTTGACGGACGGCAGCAAACCTGGCGAACGCTGTCGCTGGAACGCAGTGCCGGCTGCAAAGTTTGTGGGAGCAGTCATGAAATTGCTTGTTAACGATGACAGCCTGACGCTGGCTGGCACACCAACCCTGGTCGGGCTTCTGGAGCATCTTAGCCGCCACCAGCCCGGTACCGCGCTGGCGGTAAATCAGCACATTATTTCCCGTGACCGCTGGTCTGACTATTACTTACAGGAGGGCGATGAAGTGGTGATTTTCCAGGCCATCGCCGGAGGCTGATATGCTGAAGATTGCTGATAAAACCTTTTCATCACGTCTTTTTACCGGCACCGGTAAATTCTCCAGTCCGCAGGTGATGCTTGATGCCCTGCGCGAGTCCGGCAGCCAGCTGGTGACGATGGCTATGAAGCGGGTGGATTTGCGCGGTGGCGATGACGGGATATTGCGCCCGTTACAGGAGTTGGGAGTTCAGCTACTGCCAAATACCTCCGGTGCCAAAACGGCCGAAGAAGCTATCTTCGCCGCTCGTCTTGCGCGCGAGGCTCTGGGCACAAGCTGGCTGAAGCTGGAGATCCATCCCGATGTCCGCTACCTGCTACCTGATGCTATTGAAACGCTGAAAGCGGCAGAAACGCTGGTAAGAGAAGGATTTACCGTCTTGCCCTACTGCCATGCCGATCCCGTGCTTTGCCGGCGACTGGAGGAAGTGGGTTGTGCGGCAGTAATGCCTCTTGGTGCACCCATTGGCAGCAATCAGGGGCTTAAAACGCGCGATCTCCTGGCAATCATTATTGAGCAGGCCGGGATCCCGGTAGTAATTGATGCCGGGATTGGCGCCCCAAGCCACGCCAGCGAAGCCCTGGAACTGGGCGCGGATGCCGTACTGGTCAATACTGCTATAGCCTCCGCGCAGGATCCGGTGCAGATGGCTCGCGCCTTTAAGCTGGCCGTTGAGGCAGGGGCACTGGCCTGGCGTAGCGGATTAGGTAGCCGGCATTATCAGGCCGTAGCCACCAGCCCGCTAACCAGTTTCCTGCAGGCCGGAGAACCGGTATGAAAAGTTTTGTCTCGCAGTGGGAGCAACTGGAGTGGGATGACATCCGCATGCGGATCCACAGCAAAACAGCGGCCGATGTGGAGCGCGCCCTGAACGCCGCGAAAGTGGGCCGCGAGGAGTTGATGGCCCTGCTCTCTCCCGCAGCCCAGGCCTATCTGGAACCGCTGGCGCAAAAAGCCCAGCGTCTTACCCGTCAGCGATTCGGCCATGCTGTTAATCTTTTTGTCCCGCTCTATCTTTCCAATCTTTGCGCCAACGACTGTACCTACTGCGGCTTCTCAATGAGTAACCGCATCAGGCGCAAAACGCTGGACGCAGAGGAGATCGCGCGGGAGTGTGCCGCCATCCGCGCGATGGGCTTCGACAATTTATTACTGGTAACGGGTGAACATCAGAGCAAAGTAGGCATGGCTTATTTCCGTGAACATTTACCGGCTATTCGACAGCACTTCAGCTCTCTGATGATGGAAGTCCAGCCGATGAGTGAAGCTGAGTATGCCGAACTGAAAACGCTGGGGCTGGATGGCGTGTTGGTTTATCAGGAGACCTACCACCCTTCTGTTTACAGCCAGCATCATCTGAAAGGCAATAAACAGGATTTCTTCTTCCGGCTGGAAACGCCGGACAGGCTGGGGCGGGCTGGTGTGGATAAGATTGGCCTTGGGGCCTTGATCGGCCTGTCGGACAGCTGGCGGACTGACTGCTATATGATGGCAGAGCATCTGCTGTGGTTACAGAAAACGTACTGGCAGAGCCGGTATTCCGTGGCCTTCCCCCGGCTGCGCCCCTGTGCTGGCGGTATACAGCCAGCGTCTTTGATGGATGAGGCTCAACTGGTTCAGGTGATTTGCGCTTTCCGGTTGTTTGCACCCGAAGTGGAGCAGTCGCTCTCGACGCGTGAGTCGCCACAGTTTCGCGATAAAGTTGTGCCGCTGGCGATTAATACCCTCAGCGCCTTTTCCAAAACTCAGCCAGGTGGCTACGCTGATGGCCAGACAGAGCTGGAACAGTTCTCGCCTCACGATAACCGCCGGCCTCAGCAGGTGGCAGAAGCGCTGGTGGCTGCGGGGATGCAGCCAGTCTGGAAAGACTGGGATGGTTATCTGGGAAGGGGCTCGTAAAAAAAGTGACACGCAGGTAATGAGATAAATAATCTCTGGAAGCAGCAACACATTGTCAGCCACCTCCGCTGGGATCCCTCAGCAGAGGCGGTAAAGTGACCGCGTTGACCCCCTCAGGGGGTTGACCAGGGTCAGGATTACTCCCTCATGCTGACCCTGCCTTCTTGTTCCAGCGAAGGAACTGAAGAAGGGAGAGTCAATCCGCAGCGTTCCATAGCACGCTCTACTGCCGCACCAAGGATTTCTAAAGCTTTGTCGGTTTTTTCATTAAAAGGTTGGGCATAACTCAGACGTAAACAGTTGCGATATTTACCCGAGGCGGAGAACAAAGACCCTACGGCGACCTGCAGCTTAGCCTCCCGTAGTTCCTTATTGAGGCGCACTGCATCAAAGGCTTCCGGAAGCTCAATCCACATCAAAAACCCGCCCTGTGGCCGGGTGACACAAATACCACAGGGGAAATAATGCCTGACCCAATGCGTGAAAACTTCCAGATTACGCTGGTATTGCTGACGCATACGGCGGAGATGCGCAGGGTAATGCCCCTGACGAACAAATTCGGCTATTGCCATCTGTGTTTGCGTCGCGGTTGAGCCGGTCACGATGTATTTCATATGCAAAACGCGATCTAAATAACGCCCTGGCACTACCCAGCCAACCCGTAATCCGGGAGCGACAGTTTTGGAAAAAGAGCTGCACAGCAATACACGTCCCTCATCATCAAACGACTTGATGGTGACTGGACGGGGATAGTCATAAGCCAGTTCACCATAGACATCGTCTTCAACGATCGCCACATCAAATCGTTGTGCCAGCGCAAGCAATGCACGCTTACGGGATTCCGGCATGATAAACCCCAATGGATTATTGCAGTTTGGCACCACCACCACCGCTTTTACCGGCCACTGTTCAAAGGCCAGCTCCAGTGCTTCAAGGCTGATGCCTGTCTGGGAGTCGGTAGGGATCTCAATGGCCCGGATTCCAAAACCCCGCAGCGTTTGCATAATGCCGTGGAAAGTCGGGGACTCTACCGCCACGATTTCGCCTGGCTGGCACACAGCACGAATTGAGACGGATAACGCTTCATGACAGCCGGTGGTGATCACTATGTCATCAGGCGTCAGATGGCATCCACCATCCACAGAAAGTCGGGCAATCTGTTCACGTAATTCAGGCACACCGTAGATATTGTCGTAACTCAGCAACCGCGCATCCTGCCGGTGCCCGAGGCGACTCATAATTTTCCACAGCGGTTTGAGGGTGGGTTGTTCGAGATCGGGCATGCCGCTGCCAAGCTGAAAAATATCTTTTTCCTGCCTGGCATTCAGAAGTTCCAGCACGGCATCCCACTGGGTAATTTCAACCGGACGCTGTGCCGGGCGGGTCAGGGCTGGCACTGGAGGTTCTGCTTTACGCGGAGTCACAAAATAGCCGGAACGGGGCTGAGGAGTGATGAGCTGACGCTCTTCCAGCAAATGATAAGCCTGCTGAACCGTACTGATGCTGACGCCATGCTCAGCGCTCAGGATCCTTACCGAGGGCAGCCGTTCACCACACTGGTACAAACCCTGTTGAATGCGCTCAGCCAGTAGATCAGCCAGATGTTGATATCGCGTCATCGTATCTCCTCCCACCCATTTTTATACAAAAAACCAGTACAGATTCGGTTTCCTGTCACCATTCAGACTCACTATCCCGCAATCTGTATGTTAAATAAAGGTGAATTTTGCATCTGTATTGCTTTTGCGTTGCTGGTCAAAATAGCGTTAAAACCAGATGAGGAGAGCAGGATGGAATTTCAAGAAAACCGCGCTGCGCGGCCCTTCGCAGCATCGCCTTTTAAGCTGATGTTCAGATTGCCTTACCGGTTATGGAAAGCCTGGCGGCTCCGTAGCCAGACCCGCAAAATCCTCTCCGGATTGAGCGACACGCAGTTAAAAGATATCGGATTAACCTGTGAAGATATTCGCCGGTATAAGTAATGTGGTGTGGCATTGGGGATTCGACGTTGGGCATTGGGCAACAGTCAGGCTCCCCATTACCAGAGGTAATCCAGCCGGGTTACCTCAATTTTTATCCTGCATAAATGACACAAAACCGCCTTTAAGGGCGGTTTTTTTATCAGCGCTACTTTGCCAGTGGATGTTTACCTCCTGAGATCAGTTGCCCCGATAAGTGGAATACCCATACTGGCTCAGTAACAGCGGGATATGTAAATGTTCGCCGCTCTCTTCAACATGGAAGATCACCGGGATCTCAGGGAAAAATGTTGGCTGTTTAACCTTCTTAAAATAGTCTCCCGTTTTGAAGACCACCTTATAGTCTCCCTGGGCCAGTTGTTTATCTGCCGGGAACAATGCCGCAATACGACCATTCCGATCGGTAGTCCCCGAGGCCAGTTTTATCCATTGCCCTTTTTGCTGTTGCTCAAGGTCAACCTCAATCCCTGCTGTAGGGACGCCTGTCTGCAGATTCAGTACATGCACGCTGACCGGGTTTTTCACCGTAGCCTGGTCCGCTGCATTTGAGATCAACGGGGCCAGGGCCAGAGAAGCCAGCAGCATTGTTTTTACCAGAGTCATAAATATCCTTAGTGAGTGATTGCTAGCAAAACAATACCCTTTTTATTAGCAATGTAAGCATAATGACTTTCAAATCTGAAATTTCCCAGACGAGCCGGATTACAGGCATAAAAAAACCGCTCCGGAGAGCGGTTTTTAACGTCAGGGACAGAAACGAGGATTAGTCGTTTTTGCCACCCAGACCAGCGTTCAGCAGTTCTGCCAGGCTGGCAGACGCTTCGTCCGCAGTCACCTGAGGTGCCACTGGCGTTTCGCCAACAGCACGGCGACGCATACGATCCTGATGATAAGCGTATCCGGTACCGGCTGGGATCAGACGGCCCACAATAACGTTCTCTTTCAGGCCGCGCAGTTCGTCGCGTTTGCCCGCAACGGCTGCTTCGGTCAGTACGCGCGTCGTTTCCTGGAACGATGCTGCCGAGATGAAGGACTCGGTTGCCAGAGAAGCTTTGGTGATACCCAGCAGATCGCGAGCGAAAGTCGCTGCGATTTTGCCGTTGGCTTCGAGCTCACGGTTAGCAATTTTAACGCGTGAGAACTCAACCTGCTCACCATCCAGGAAGTCGGCGCTGCCTGCACTTGCAATGGTCGCTTTACGCAGCATCTGACGAACGATGACTTCGATGTGCTTATCGTTAATCTTAACGCCTTGCAGACGGTAAACTTCCTGCACTTCGTTAGTGATGTAACGGGTCACCGCATGCACGCCACGCAGACGCAGAATGTCATGTGGAGACTCAGGGCCATCGGAAACCACGTCACCACGCTCAACACGTTCACCTTCGAACACGTTCAGCTGACGCCATTTCGGAATCATCTCTTCGTAATGATCGCTGCCATCAATCGGGGTGATAACCAGACGACGTTTTCCTTTGGTCTCTTTACCGAAGGAAATGATGCCGCTGATTTCAGCCAGGATTGCCGGCTCTTTCGGACGACGGGCTTCGAACAGGTCAGCAACGCGTGGCAGACCACCGGTGATGTCCTTGGTACCGCCAGATTCCTGAGGTACACGAGCCAGGGTGTCACCAGAACTGATCTTGATGCCATCTTCCAGCTGCACAATCGCTTTACCTGGCAGGAAGTACTGAGCAGGCATATCGGAGCCTGGGATCATCACATCGTTGCCGTTGGCATCAACAATTTTCAGCGCTGGACGCAGATCTTTACCACCGGCAGTACGTTCCGCACTGTCCAGGATCACCAGAGAGGAGAGACCGGTAAGGTCATCCGTCTGACGGGTAATGGTCTGGCCGTCAATCATGTCAGTGAAGCGAATGAAACCGCTCACTTCGGTGATAACCGGCATGGTATGCGGATCCCAGTTTGCTACGGTCTCGCCCGCTGCAACCTGCTCGCCGTCACCTTTCGCCATGGTAGAACCGTAAGGAACTTTATAGCTCTCTTTGGTACGACCAAATTCGTCGATCATCTTCAGTTCGGTGTTACGTGAAGTCACCACCAGCTTGCCAGCGGAGTTAGTAACCGACTTGGCGTTGATCAGCTTCAGCGTACCTTTGTTCTTCACCTGGATGCTGGATTCAGCAGCCGCACGAGATGCCGCACCACCGATGTGGAACGTACGCATCGTCAGCTGGGTACCCGGCTCACCGATGGACTGAGCAGCGATAACGCCGATGGCCTCACCTTTGTTGATGATGTGACCACGTGCCAGATCGCGTCCGTAACAGTGTGCACACACGCCGAAGTCGGTTTCACAACCTACTACAGAGCGAACTTTCAGGCTGTCAACAGAGTGCTCTTCCAACAGGTCACACTGCTGTTCGTGCAGCAGCGTGTTACGCGGCAACAGGATATCAGCGGTACCTGGCTTCAGCACGTCTTCAGCAGTCACACGACCCAGAACACGTTCGCGCAGTGGCTCTTTAACATCGCCACCCTCGATAACCGGGGTCATCATGATACCTTCGTGGGTACCACAATCGTCCTCGGTCACTACCAGATCCTGTGCCACGTCAACCAGACGACGGGTCAGGTAACCGGAGTTCGCGGTTTTCAGTGCGGTATCCGCAAGACCTTTACGAGCACCGTGAGTAGAGATGAAGTACTGGAGTACGTTCAGACCTTCACGGAAGTTCGCGGTAATTGGCGTCTCGATGATTGAGCCATCTGGCTTAGCCATCAGACCACGCATACCGGCCAGCTGACGAATCTGTGCAGCAGAACCACGCGCACCGGAGTCGGCCATCATAAAGATGCTGTTGAAGGAAACCTGACGCTCTTCTTCGCCATCGCGGTTGATCACGACTTCAGTAGAGAGGTTTTCCATCATCGCTTTAGCAACGCGTTCGTTGGCCGCAGCCCAGATATCGATCACTTTGTTATAGCGTTCGCCAGCGGTAACCAGACCAGACTGGAACTGCTCCTGAATCTCAGCCACTTCCGCTTCCGCTTCGGTGATGATTTCCACTTTCTTCTCTGGGATAACCATGTCGTCGATACCTACAGACGCGCCGGAGCGTGCTGCATAGGCAAAGCCGGTGTACATGGTCTGGTCAGCAAAGATAACGGTCGGCTTCAGGCCCAGAATGCGGTAACAGGTGTTCAGCATTTTGGAGATAGCTTTCTTGCCCAGCGCCTGGTTGACGATAGAGTACGGCAGACCTTTTGGTACGATCATCCACAGGATGGCGCGACCAATGGTGGTATCGATGATGCTGGTTTTAGTAACCCACTCATCCTGCTCGTTCTTTTCGTGCTCGGTGATACGCACTTTCACACGAGCGTGCAGAGAGGCCAGACCGGCGCGATAAACACGCTCCGCTTCTTTAGGGCCAGTCAGCACCATGCCTTCGCCTTTGGCGTTAACACAGTCGCGGGTCATGTAGTACAGACCCAGTACAACGTCCTGAGAAGGAACGATGATTGGCTCACCGTTCGCTGGAGACAGGATGTTGTTGGTAGACATCATCAACGCACGCGCTTCCAGCTGGGCTTCCAGCGTCAGCGGTACGTGAACAGCCATCTGGTCACCATCGAAGTCGGCGTTATAAGCCGCACAGACCAGCGGGTGCAGCTGGATAGCTTTACCTTCGATCAGTACTGGCTCAAATGCCTGGATGCCCAGACGGTGCAGAGTTGGTGCACGGTTCAGCAGGACCGGGTGTTCGCGGATCACTTCGTCCAGGATATCCCAGACTACAGCTTCTTCACGCTCAACCATTTTCTTGGCGGCTTTGATGGTGGTAGCAAGACCACGCAGTTCCAGCTTGCCGTAGATGAACGGTTTGAACAGCTCCAGTGCCATTTTCTTCGGCAGACCACACTGGTGCAGACGCAGGTATGGACCTACGGTGATAACGGAACGACCAGAGTAGTCGACACGTTTACCCAGCAAGTTCTGA
The DNA here is from genome assembly GCF_036865545.1 of Erwinia sp. E_sp_B01_1. Classification (NCBI taxonomy): domain Bacteria; kingdom Pseudomonadati; phylum Pseudomonadota; class Gammaproteobacteria; order Enterobacterales; family Erwiniaceae; genus Erwinia; species Erwinia sp. E_sp_B01_1. The sequence continues at coordinate 4,491,042 of NZ_CP142208.1, forward strand.
CGGAAACGACCCTGCTTACCTTTGATCATGTCGGCCAAAGATTTCAGAGGACGCTTGTTAGAACCGGTGATCGCACGACCGCGACGGCCGTTATCCAGCAGCGCATCTACCGCTTCCTGCAGCATACGTTTTTCGTTACGTACGATGATATCTGGCGCAGCCAGATCCAGCAGGCGTTTCAGACGGTTGTTACGGTTGATTACGCGACGATAAAGATCGTTCAGATCCGACGTGGCGAAACGACCGCCGTCCAGCGGTACCAGCGGACGCAGATCCGGTGGCAGTACAGGCAGCACGGTCAGGATCATCCACTCTGGCTTGTTACCAGACTGAACGAACGCTTCCAGCAGCTTGATACGCTTGGTCAGTTTTTTGCGTTTGGTTTCGGAGTTGGTTTCGGTCAGCTCTTCACGCAGCTGCTCGCATTCCTGCTCCAGGTCCATGTTTTTCAACAGGGCCTGAATAGCTTCCGCACCCATTTTGGCATCGAACTCATCACCAAACTCTTCCAGCGCGTCCAGATACTGCTCTTCAGTCAGGATCTGACGACGCTCAAGGTTGGTCATGCCGCCTTCAACAACGACATAAGATTCGAAGTAAAGCACGCGTTCGATGTCACGCAGTGGCATATCCAGCAGCAAACCGATGCGCGAAGGCAGCGATTTCAGGAACCAGATGTGCGCAGTAGGTGATGCCAGCTCAATGTGGCCCATGCGCTCACGGCGAACTTTGGTCTGTGTAACTTCAACGCCACACTTCTCGCAGATAACACCACGGTGCTTCAGGCGCTTGTACTTACCGCACAAGCACTCATAGTCTTTTACCGGCCCGAAAATACGCGCACAGAAAAGCCCGTCACGTTCAGGTTTGAACGTACGGTAGTTAATGGTCTCTGGCTTTTTAACTTCACCAAACGACCATGAACGGATCATGTCTGGCGAAGCCAGAGCAATTTTGATCGCACTAAACTCTTCAGTCTTAGTTTGCGCTTTCAGAAACTTAAGTAAGTCTTTCACGGATTAGCTCCCGTCGGAGTGAGACTTCTCAGCACGCCCAGACGGGCGTGCTGTAACCAGTACAAATTCGAGTGCTTACTCGTCTTCAAGCTCGATGTTAATACCCAGCGAGCGGATCTCTTTCAACAGTACGTTGAAGGATTCCGGCATGCCTGGTTCCATCTGATGGTTACCGTCAACGATGTTTTTATACATCTTGGTACGGCCATTAACGTCATCAGACTTCACAGTCAGCATTTCCTGCAGGGTATAAGCGGCACCATATGCTTCCAGTGCCCACACTTCCATCTCACCGAAGCGCTGTCCACCGAACTGCGCCTTACCACCCAGCGGCTGCTGAGTAACGAGGCTGTAAGATCCGGTAGAACGCGCATGCATCTTGTCATCCACTAAGTGGTTGAGTTTGAGCATGTACATATAGCCAACGGTAACCTGACGTTCGAACTGCTCGCCTGTACGACCATCAAACAGGGTGATCTGACCAGAAGAAGGCAGGCCGCCGAGCTGTAACAGCTCTTTGATTTCGCTCTCTTTCGCGCCGTCAAACACTGGTGTGGCAATTGGCATACCCTTTTTCAGGTTTTCTGCCAGACGCAGCACTTCGTCATCGGAGAAGGTGTTGAGATCGACTCTCTGACGCAAATCGGTGCCCAGATCGTACGCGCGCTGAATGAACTCACGCAGTTTGGACACTTCTTCCTGCTTCTTAAGCATGGCGTTAATTTTCTCGCCAATGCCCTTCGCAGCCATACCCAGGTGGGTTTCAAGAATCTGTCCAATGTTCATACGTGAAGGTACGCCCAGCGGGTTCAGTACGATGTCAACCGGCGTGCCGTATTCATCGTAAGGCATATCTTCGATCGGGTTGATCTTGGAGATAACACCTTTGTTCCCGTGACGACCTGCCATTTTGTCACCAGGCTGGATCTGACGCTTAACGGCCAGATACACTTTCACGATTTTCAGCACGCCAGGTGCCAGGTCATCGCCCTGAGTGATTTTGCGGCGCTTCGCTTCGAGTTTCTTCTCAAACTCGTGCTTCAGCTCGTCATACTGCTCTGCCAGCTGTTCCAGCTGGTTTTGCTTCTCTTCGTCGGTCAGGCCGAGTTCCAACCAGCGCTCGCGTGGCAGCTTATCCAGTTTCTCCGCTTCAACACCGCCAGCAACCAGCAGGTATTGGATACGGCTGAACAGGCCAGCTTCGAGGATCTGCAATTCTTCAGACAGGTCTTTTTTCGCCTGCTTCAGCTGCATCTCTTCGATTTCCAGCGCGCGCTTGTCTTTTTCCACGCCATCGCGGGTGAAGACCTGCACGTCGATAATGGTACCAGACACGCCGTTCGGTACACGCAGAGAAGAGTCTTTAACGTCAGACGCTTTCTCACCGAAGATCGCACGCAGCAGCTTCTCTTCTGGCGTCAGCTGGGTTTCACCTTTCGGCGTTACCTTACCAACCAGAATGTCACCGCCGGTCACTTCAGCACCGATATACACGATACCGGATTCATCCAGTTTGGAGAGCGCAGCTTCACCCACGTTAGGGATGTCAGCAGTGATCTCTTCTGGCCCCAGCTTGGTGTCACGAGACACACATGCCAGTTCCTGAATGTGGATGGTAGTGAAGCGATCTTCCTGTACCACACGCTCGGAGACTAAGATGGAGTCTTCGAAGTTGTAGCCGTTCCACGGCATGAACGCGACGCGCATGTTCTGACCCAGTGCCAGTTCGCCGAGATCCGTTGAAGGACCATCAGCCAGCACATCACCACGTTCAATTGGCTCACCCAGATTCACGCATGGCATCTGATTGATGCAGGTGTTCTGGTTAGAACGGGTGTATTTGGTCAGGTTGTAAATGTCGATACCGGCTTCGCCCGGGTACATTTCGTCTTCGTTAACTTTGATAACGATACGGGATGCATCCACGTACTGAACAGTACCACCACGTTTCGCTACGGCTGTAACACCGGAGTCAACCGCTACCGCGCGTTCCATACCGGTACCAACCAGCGGCTTATCAGCACGCAGAGTTGGAACCGCCTGACGTTGCATGTTTGCACCCATCAATGCGCGGTTGGCGTCATCGTGCTCCAGGAACGGAATCAGTGACGCACCAACAGAAACGATCTGTTGAGTGGAAACGTCCATGTAGTCAACCTGATCGCGGCTGAACAGACTCGATTCGCCTTTGCTACGGCAGGTCACCAGATCGTCTACGAAGTGACCTTCGTCGTCGAGGTTGGTGTTCGCCTGAGCGATAACGTAGTTACCCTCTTCAATTGCAGAGAGGTAATGAATTTCGTCGGTCACCACGCCTTCGCGAACGCGACGGTATGGGGTTTCCAGGAAACCGTACTCATTGGTCTGTGCGTACACGGACAAGGAGTTAATCAGACCGATGTTTGGACCTTCAGGCGTTTCGATTGGGCACACACGACCGTAGTGAGTCGGGTGAACGTCTCGAACTTCAAAGCCTGCACGCTCACGCGTCAGACCGCCCGGGCCAAGTGCAGAGATACGACGTTTGTGCGTAATCTCAGACAGTGGGTTGTTCTGGTCCATAAACTGGGACAGCTGGCTGGAACCAAAGAACTCTTTCACTGCTGCAGAAATTGGCTTGGCGTTGATCATGTCCTGAGGCATCAGGGTATCCAGATCGCCCAGAGACAGACGCTCTTTCACCGCACGCTCAACACGGACCAGACCCACACGGAACTGGTTTTCTGCCATTTCGCCAACGGAACGAATACGACGGTTGCCGAGGTGGTCGATATCATCCACTTCACCAATACCGTTACGGATACCGATCAGTTTACGCATCACCTGAATGATGTCGTCTTTGCTCAGGATACCGGAACCTTCGATCTCGTCACGCAGCAGAGAACGGTTGAACTTCATACGACCAACCGCAGAGAGATCGTAGCGGTCTTCAGAGAAGAACAGGTTCTCGAACAGGTTTTCAGCCGCTTCACGCGTTGGTGGCTCACCAGGACGCATCATGCGGTAGATCTCAACCAGCGCGCTCAGGCGATCGTTGGTTGGGTCGACACGTACAGTCTCAGAGATGTACGCACCGTGATCCAGGTCGTTGGTAAACAGCGTTTCGATACGCTTGTGACCAGACTGGCTCAGCTTGGCCAGCAGATCCAGCGACAGCTCCATGTTGGCAGCAACGATCAGCTCACCGGTGCTTTCGTCGATGTAGTCTTTAGCAACGACTTTACCAGCGATATATTCAACAGGAACTTCGATGTGCTGAATGCCATCTTTTTCAAGCTGACGAATATGACGTGCAGTGATACGACGGCCTTTCTCAACGTACACAGTACCGTTGGATTCGATATCGAAAGAGGCAGTCTCTCCACGCAGGCGCTCAGGAACCAGTTCCATCTGCAGCTTGTTGTCGCGGATTTCATACACGATCTTGTCAAAGAACAGGTCAAGGATCTGCTCTGTGGTGTAGTTCAGTGCACGCAGAATGATGGTCGCAGGCAATTTACGGCGACGGTCAATACGAACGAACAGGTTGTCTTTCGGGTCGAACTCAAAGTCCAACCATGAACCGCGGTAAGGGATGATACGTGCGTTATAAAGCACTTTACCCGAAGAGTGGGTTTTACCCTTATCGCTGTCGAAGAAGACACCAGGACTACGATGCAGCTGAGAAACGATAACCCTTTCCGTACCATTGATGACAAAGGTACCGTTATCGGTCATGAGTGGAATTTCACCCATGTAAACTTCTTGTTCTTTGATGTCTTTAACGGTGCCTTCCGGCGCTTCGCGCTCGTAGATCACCAGGCGCAGTTTAACGCGCAGGGGTGCAGAGAACGTGACGCCACGAATCTGACACTCTTTCACATCAAATACAGGTTCGCCTAAACGGTAGCTGACGTACTGCAGCTCAGAATTACCGCTATAGCTTTGGATCGGGAAAACGGAACGGAATGCCGCTTCCAAACCATGTTGACCTTCCGGATCTTGCTCGATGAACTTCTGGAACGAGTCAAGCTGGATAGAAAGGAGATAAGGAATGTCGAGCACCTGGGGGCGCTTTCCAAAATCCTTACGAATACGTTTTTTCTCGGTATAGGAGTAAACCATAGGGTTCCTCAGCTCGCTGAAAGGTAGAACCTCGCTGTCCGTCCAGAGGGGACAGTTCATGCAACACTATTTTGTGACGCGGAAAGAAGACTCCCCTTCCGTAATACCTGTTTCTATCACGCTTAAATCATTTCGTTGCCGTTGCAAAGCAGAGAGGCTTCGCAGGAGAGCAATATATTAAGTCATCGATAGAGAAAGATATTAAGCAAATCAATGACTAAACAGTGTGAAATGCCATTGACGCTTTAGAGCGCAAAAAGGCTGGTGACTAAAAAGTCACCAGCCATCAGCCTAAAAATACTTAGGCTGCAACCTGAAAGGTTGGCTTATTTAACTTCAACTTCTGCGCCAGCTTCTTCCAGTGCTTTCTTCAGAGCTTCAGCGTCGTCTTTGCTGATGCCTTCTTTCAGGGCAGCAGGTGCAGACTCAACCAGGTCTTTGGCTTCTTTCAGGCCCAGACCAGTTGCGCCACGTACTGCTTTGATCACGGCAACTTTGTTAGCGCCGATAGCTTTCAGTACAACGTCGAACTCAGTTTTTTCTTCAACAGCTTCAGCAGCAGCGGCAGGACCTGCAACAGCAGCAGCAGCTGAAACGCCGAATTTTTCTTCCATAGCGGAGATCAGTTCAACGATTTCCATTACAGACAGGGCAGCAACGCCTTCGATGATTTGTTCTTTAGTGATTGACATTTAAAATGTTCCTGAAATTCAGTTTTAGTGTAAATACGTTAGCAAGAGTACGTAATAAGTGAATCTTAAGCTTATGCAGCTTCAGCTTCTTTCTGATCACGGACTGCAGCCAGAGTGCGAACCAGTTTGCCGGCAGCGGCTTCTTTCATGGTTGCCATCAGGCGTGCGATTGCTTCATCGTAAGTTGGCAGAGTTGCCAGGCGGTCGATCTGAGCCGCACTGATTAACTCGCCTTCAAAGGCCGCAGCTTTAACCTCAAATTTTGCATTCGCTTTCGCGAACTCTTTGAACAGACGAGCAGCAGCGCCCGGGTGTTCCATAGAATATGCAATCAAGGTTGGACCGACGAACGTGTCTTTCAGGACCTCAAACTGAGTTCCTTCAACGACGCGGCGCAGCAAGGTGTTACGAACAACACGCATGTAAACGCCAGCTTCACGACCTGCTTTACGCAGTTCAGTCATTTTGCCTACTGGTACGCCACGAGAATCCGCAACTACCGCAGACAGCGCGCCTTTGGCTACTTCGCTGACTTCAGCAACAATCGCTTGTTTGTCTTGAAGATTTAAGGCCATTAGCTTTTGCTCCTGGATTTTGCCGGAGATGAATTTCTCCGGAACTCACTTCACCTGACCTCGTTACCGAAGAGAGGCGCTTTAATACGGTGAGCAGAATCCAGCAAAGACTATAAAAATATTCTTCAGGTTCTGTCACCGTCTACGCAGGAGATTAAGCTTCTTACGAAACACCTGCGGTCTTGGACGGAGGCCTGGATAAGGCCAGGCTCCAACCGAAAATTCTGGTTCCGTAGTTAACGGAACAACGGGCGTAAGATTCTAGTAGAAACTTTCGCCCGCGTAAAGCAGATTAGTTAGCGACAGCGTTCAGGCCAGCCTGATCGATTGCCACGCCTGCACCCATAGTGGTGGAGAGGCTAACTTTCTTGATGAAAACGCCTTTCGCCTGAGAAGGTTTTGCTTTTTTCAGCGCAACCAGCAGGGATTCCAGGTTTTCTTTCAATTTATCTGTATCGAAATCAACCTTACCGATAGTGGTATGGATGATGCCGTTTTTGTCGTTACGATAACGAACCTGGCCCGCTTTAGCGTTCTTAACCGCTTCAGCAACGTTAGGCGTTACAGTACCCACTTTCGGGTTAGGCATCAGACCGCGTGGGCCCAGTACCTGACCCAGCTGGCCGACAACGCGCATTGCATCAGGAGATGCGATAACAACGTCGAAGTTCATTTCGCCTTTTTTGATCTGGTCAGCCAGATCTTCCATACCTACCAGCTCAGCGCCTGCAGCTTTAGCAGCTTCAGCGTTTGCGCCCTGGGCAAATACGGCAACGCGAACAGAACGGCCAGTACCGTGTGGCAGTACAGTTGCACCGCGAACGTTCTGATCGGATTTACGGGCATCAATGCCCAGGTTTACCGCTACGTCAACGCTTTCAACGAACTTGGCAGTAGCCAGTTCTTTCAGCAGAGCAACAGCTTCGTTGATGTCATACTGTTTAGTTACATCAACTTTGTCGCGGATTACGCTCATGCGCTTGGTCAGCTTAGCCATTTCTTAGTCCTCTACTACCAGGCCCATGGAACGAGCAGTACCTTCAATTGAGCGAGCCATCGCTTCAACATCAGCACCAGTCATGTCCGCAGCTTTGGTTTCTGCGATTTCACGTACCTGAGCACGCGTTACTTTACCTACTTTGTCTTTGTTCGGCTTGCCGGAACCAGACTTGATACCAGCCGCTTTCTTCAGCAGGATTGGTGCTGGAGGCGTTTTGGTAACGAAGGTGAAAGAACGGTCAGAGTAAACGGTAATCACTACTGGAGTAGGCAGGCCTTTTTCCAGGGATTCTGTTTTGGCGTTAAACGCTTTACAGAATTCCATGATGTTAACACCCTGCTGACCCAGAGCCGGACCTACTGGTGGACTTGGGTTTGCCATACCTGCTGCAACCTGCAGCTTGACGTAGGCTTGTACTTTCTTAGCCATGATAATTCCTCTATTGGGTTCATACGCTCCGTGAAGAGCTCCCCGTGATTAATATTCACACGCTGATACAGCGCATAAAAACAAAAGGCGCGAAATTGTATTGCAATTTCGCGCCTCTGGCAACCAGTAATCTACTGCAGGGGTCAAATTTCAGGCAGGAAAACTTCCTCTGAAATCTGACCGGCAGACATGATGGTCAGCCTTTTTCAACCTGTCCAAAGTCCAGCTCAACCGGCGTTGCACGCCCAAAGATTGAAACCGAAACTTTCAGGCGGCTTTTCTCATAATCCACTTCTTCAACCACACCGTTGAAGTCAGCAAACGGACCATCGCTGACCCGAACCATTTCACCCGGTTCGAACATGGTTTTAGGACGTGGCTTATCACCAGCCTGCTGCAGGCGGTTCATGATCGCATCGACTTCTTTATCGCTAATAGGTGCCGGACGATCGGAAGTACCACCAATGAAGCCCATGACACGAGGCACGCTACGCACCAGGTGCCAGCTCGCATCATTCATGACCATTTGGACCAGGACATAACCTGGGAAGAACTTGCGCTCGCTTTTACGACGCTGGCCGCCACGAATTTCAACCACTTCTTCGGTTGGAACCATGACATCGCCAAACAGCTCTTCCATGTTATGTAATTTGATATGCTCGCGCAGCGACTGAGCTACACGGCCTTCGAAACCGGAAAACGCCTGAACGACGTACCAGCGTTTTTTTGGAGCTTCAGACATCTCAGAACCTCAGGCCAGTGATAAACGATACCAGACGGACCAGAATACCATCCAGTCCCCACAAAATCAGTGACATCACGGCAGTTACCGCGGCAACGATTAACGTGGTGTGCAACGTTTCCTGACGAGTCGGCCAAATGACCTTGCGAACTTCGGTGCGCGCTTCACGGGCAAATGCCAGTGTTGCCTTACCTTTTGTTGTCAGCAGCGCAATGCCACCTGCTGCTGCGATCAGGATAACGACGGCCAGCGCGCGCAATGGCAGCGTGACTTCACGGTAATAGTAGTTGCCTACGATAGCCACAATCAGCAGCAACGCCACGACTAACCACTTTACTGCTTCCAGGCCACGCCCGTTTCCTTGAGCTTCGGTATTAGCACTCATAAACCAACCTGCCACAATAAATCAGAAACTATTTTGCCCCGTAAAACGAGGCAACCGAACCGAATGAGGCTGTAAGGCGAAACTCGGCATATAACGCCGTGCTACAGAGCCTGCCTCAGCAATGATTATGGGTTTAAAATCACTGATGAGCCAGGTTCTATGTTACAGCGTGCAAAAAGGGCATCAAATGATGCCCTTTTCATGTGTGTTGCGTCAAATATTATCAGCGATTACGCGATAACTTTAGCAACAACACCTGCACCAACAGTACGGCCGCCTTCACGGATTGCGAAACGCAGACCGTCATCCATCGCGATTGGGTGGATCAGGGTAACAACCATCTGAATGTTGTCACCTGGCATTACCATCTCAACGCCTTCTGGCAGTTCGATGGTACCGGTCACGTCAGTAGTACGGAAGTAGAACTGAGGACGGTAGCCTTTGAAGAACGGAGTATGACGGCCGCCTTCGTCTTTGGACAGAATGTAAACTTCTGACTCAAATTTGGTGTGTGGCTTGATTGAACCTGGCTTAGCCAGAACCTGGCCACGCTGGATATCTTCACGCTTGATACCACGCAGCAGAACACCACAGTTCTCGCCTGCACGACCTTCGTCCAGCAGCTTACGGAACATTTCAACGCCGGTACAAGTTGATTTAGCAGTATCTTTGATACCAACGATTTCAACTTCTTCACCAACCTTGACGATGCCGCGCTCTACACGACCGGTAACAACGGTACCACGGCCAGAGATTGAGAACACGTCTTCGATTGGCAGCAGGAAAGGCTTGTCGATGGCGCGCTCTGGTTCTGGAATGTAGTTATCCAGGTGGCCAGCCAGCTCAATGATTTTCTCTTCCCACTCAGCTTCGCCCTGCAGTGCTTTCAGTGCAGAACCGCGAACGATTGGCAGGTCATCACCAGGGAAGTCGTAAGCAGACAGAAGTTCACGAACTTCCATCTCAACCAGCTCCAGCAGCTCTTCGTCATCAACCATGTCACATTTGTTCATGAACACGATGATGAAAGGAACGCCAACCTGACGACCCAGCAGGATGTGCTCACGGGTCTGAGGCATAGGGCCGTCAGTCGCAGCTACAACCAGGATAGCGCCGTCCATCTGAGCAGCACCGGTGATCATGTTTTTCACATAGTCGGCGTGGCCCGGGCAGTCAACGTGCGCGTAGTGGCGGGTTGGGGTGTCATATTCAACGTGAGAAGTGTTGATGGTGATACCACGAGCTTTTTCTTCTGGCGCGTTATCGATCTGGTCGAACGCACGAGCAGAACCACCGTAGGTTTTAGCCAGAACGGTAGTGATAGCAGCAGTCAGGGTTGTTTTACCGTGGTCAACGTGGCCGATAGTACCAACGTTGACGTGCGGTTTGGAACGTTCAAATTTTTCTTTAGACATCGCTTGTCCCTCTAAGACACGGATAAATCGGTGATATCACCACATCAACCAGGCAAAGCCTGAATGTTGAATTTAACTGTACAGAGAAAGAATCAGGGAGGGAGATTTAGAAGTGGTGCTGATACCCAGAGTCGAACTGGGGACCTCACCCTTACCAAGGGTGCGCTCTACCAACTGAGCCATATCAGCACGGCTTGGAGCGGGCAGCGGGAATCGAACCCGCATCATCAGCTTGGAAGGCTGAGGTAATAGCCATTATACGATGCCCGCATCCTGGAACTCGGCTACCTGTTCTGTCTGTAGCTTTTGAACAACAAGAAGATGCCCTCTTGCTATTCGAGTCAACCCGCATACGCTTGATGACCCAGACTGCGCTTGAGCTCAGTCGAAAATCTTCATGTTATTTCAACCTTAACCTTCAGGGTCGAAATGGTGGTGGGGGAAGGATTCGAACCTTCGAAGTCGATGACGGCAGATTTACAGTCTGCTCCCTTTGGCCGCTCGGGAACCCCACCTGGGGTACTTGTTACTAGGTACTTGATGGTGCCGGCTACCGGAATCGAACTGGTGACCTACTGATTACAAGTCAGTTGCTCTACCAACTGAGCTAAGCCGGCATCAAGTGGTGCGCATTCTAGGAAGACCGGGCGCCTGATGCAACAAAAAAATTGCGATAATTGTTCTTATGCTTACTATTTGTGCAATCGTGCGCAAATAATCGCCTTACCACAGTAAATTCGTTCAAAGAACCACCGTTTTTGCGTTTTTTCACCGCCCCCCTGCTCACTGATTTTTTGACGTCAGCAACGGAAAGAGAGAACTCTGCAAAGGTTTTGTAATCAGAGTCGCCAGATCATTGCCAGCGAATTATTCAATAAGTGTGGGTGCCGTTGCGTTTGCGCTCGCAGATTTTATTTTTTCTTCTGGTTACTCCCCATCAGGTGGTAACCTCCTGTGCATTGTTTTCTGAAATTTACCTTAGTTACGTGAACGGGATAAGGCGGGTTTACTCCCCTTCCTTCCGGATGAGTCAAAATCACGAAAGGCGAATTCTTGCTGGCAGAAGCAGGCATATGAGTAAAAAAGAATCCTTGTTGACCACGCCCTATCTGCAATTTGATCGTGCTCAATGGGCTGCACTGCGCGATTCGGTGCCCATGACATTGAGTGAACAGGAAATTGCCCAGTTAAAAGGGATAAACGAAGATTTATCTCTGGAGGAAGTTGCAGAGATCTATCTGCCCCTCTCGCGTCTGCTTAACTTTTATATTAATTCCAATCTGCGACGTCAGGCGGTACTTGAGCAATTTCTTGGGACCAATGGCCAGCGAATTCCCTATATCATCAGTATTGCGGGTAGCGTTGCCGTAGGTAAAAGCACTACTGCACGTGTCTTACAGGCTCTGTTGAGCCGCTGGCCTGAACATCGTCGGGTAGAGTTGATTACCACCGATGGCTTTTTACATCCTAATGAGGTGTTAAAAGAGCGCGGCCTGATGAAGAAGAAGGGGTTCCCGCAATCCTATGACATGCATCGCCTGGTAAATTTTGTATCAGATTTAAAATCCGGTGCCTCTCAGGTAACGGCCCCCGTCTATTCGCATCTTATTTATGATGTTATTCCGCGAGGGGATAAGGTTGTAAAGCAGCCCGACATCTTAATTCTTGAAGGTCTTAACGTTTTACAAAGCGGAATGGATTATCCTCACGATCCTCATCGCGTATTTGTTTCTGACTTTGTAGACTTCTCAATTTATGTTGATGCGCCCCTTGAGCTGCTGCAGAAATGGTATATCAACCGGTTCCAGAAATTCCGTCAGGGCGCATTTACCGATCCGGATTCTTATTTCCACAATTACGCTAAACTTTCTGAAAAGGAAGCGGTAGGGATTGCCTCACAGCTTTGGGAAGAGATTAACCTCAGGAATTTAAAGGAAAATATACTCCCAACCCGGGAGCGCGCCAGCCTGATAATGACCAAAAGCATCAATCATGCGGTCGATTTAGTGAGATTGCGGAAGTAAAAAAGGGGCTCAGTGCCCCTCTTCATTTAATCTTGTGGGCGTAATGATATTTCACCGCCAACCCAGGATTTCCTGACCCCGTCCTGTTCCAGAATTAATCCCCCTTGCTGATCGATTCCCCGGGCAATCCCTAAAATTTCCCGGTCGCCAATCAGTAATTTTACCCGCCGGTTAATAAAATTATCTAATTCGCTCCAGCGCTCAATAAAGGGGGCCAGTCCTTCCCGCTCGAAAAGCGGAAGGGAGGTTCGCATATTATTAACCAGTTGTGCTGCAAGCGTATTTCGATCGACATTTACGCCAGCTTCCTGCAGGTTTATCCAGCCCTGGTTAACGATATCTGCATCGGGTGAACGCATGGCAAGGTTGATGCCTGCGCCAATAACCAACTGGGCAGCATCGCCAGTTTTTCCTGTCAGTTCAACCAGGATCCCGGCCAGTTTACGATCGTTAAGATAGAGATCGTTTGGCCACTTCACTCTTACCTGACTGGCCCCCAATGATCGCAATACCTCTGCAATCACAATGCCTATCACGAGGCTCAGCCCCATTGCTGCCATTGGCCCCTGCTCAAGACGCCAGTACATGGAAAGATAAAGATTAGAACCAAAGGGAGAGAACCATTGCCGGCCACGTCGCCCTCTTCCGGCCTGCTGATATTCGGCTACACAGGCATCACCAGATTGCAGTGTATCCATTCTCTCTAACAGATACTGGTTGGTAGAGTCGATCACAGGTATCACAGCCAGGCGCCCGTCCTCTAACTGATCCATGATTTTTGCTTCATCCAGCAGTTGCATCGGCGAGGGCAGACTATATCCTTTGCCTGTTACGGTAAACACGTCAATGCCCCAGTCTTTCAGGGTCTGAATATGTTTATTTATGGCCGCACGGCTCATACCAAGTTGTTCACCCAGCTGTTCGCCAGAATGGAATTCGCCATCAGCCAGAAGACTTATCAGCGTTAAGGGGACTGTATTACCTTTCATGTAATGACTCCAACGGCATCTTTTTCGCCCTGAGCGCCAACGAAACGCACCTCAGGCTCAAGCCACACGTTAAATTTCATACCCACGCGTTGACGCACTTCATGCGCTAACGCCACGATATCCATGCCGGTAGCCTGATCTTTATTGATCAGCACCAGCGCCTGTTGAAGATGTACCGCTGCCCCACCAATGCTGTACCCCTTGAGGTCACAGCGGTCAATCAGCCATCCGGCAGCAAGTTTTACACTTCCTTCTGTCTGCGGATAAAAGGGCATATCAGGAAATATTTTGCGGACAGATGCTGCTAATTCAGCACTGACCACCGGGTTTTTGAAAAAGCTGCCTGCATTTCCTACCCTGGCAGGATCGGGCAGTTTACTGCTGCGTGTTGCGCAGACAGAGTCATAAATTTGCTTTGGCGTGACTGATTCAGGGGAAAACTTACTCAGTTCACCGTAGGTCATTACCGGGAGCCATTGTTTATTCAGCACCAGGCCTACTGCAACGATGGCATAACCCTGCTGATAACGATGCTTAAACACGCTGTCACGATAGCCAAAGTGACACTCCTCCGCAGACAGGCGCTGTATCTCTCCCGATGAGAGATTGAGCAAATCGACGTATTCGCAGACGTTTTTCAGCTCCACACCGTAAGCACCAATGTTCTGGATAGGGGCAGAACCTACGCAACCTGGGATCATCGCCAGATTTTCCAGTCCTGGGTAGTTATTTTCCAGGGTATATTTCACCAGATTGTGCCAGTTTTCTCCGGCACCGATATGCAAATGCCAGGCACTATCGCCCTCTTTAACCCGAATTCCCTTCAGCCGGTTAATAATGGCTGTGCCCTCGAAGTCTTCAAGGAACAGAATATTGCTTCCTTCACCAATCAGCAGCACTGGCTGATGCTTTTTCAGACTTTCCTGCCAGGCATGGGCGATCTCGTGAGCCGTTTCAGCAATGATAATCTGCTTAGCATTGACGTTAAGATTGAAGGTGTTGAAGGGTTTTAAAGAATGGGTCTGGCTGGACATATTACGGCCTTTAGGAATTCATCTGCCGGTAGTTTACCCGATCAAAACCCCGGCCGCTGAGTGATTTAACAGTTGCAGACTTTAAGCACGATCTTTGCCCCACTTACTCAAGCTGATGCCGTTTTTTCACAGGTCATTTCGGGCTTAACAGCAGCGGCAAGTACCCTGACTGGTAAAAAGTGGTTAAAACATGAACACTTCACGCGTTCTGCCCGCTGAGTTCATCACGTTTCAGCGGGTTCAAAACGACAAAAGGCCCGGCGCGTCAGCGCGGGGCCTTTTTCTTTGCACTTTTTCACCGGTCACGCCGGTCTTCGCCGGGCCCGGACCTGAATCTCGGGCAATACTGGCCGGTTTTTCATCGCGCGCAGACGCAAAAAACCCCGGCCTTGCGGTCGGGGTCAGTGCTTGATTTGATGCCTGGCAGTTCCCTACTCTCGCATGGGGAGACCCCACACTACCATCGGCGCTACGGCGTTTCACTTCTGAGTTCGGCATGGGGTCAGGTGGGACCACCGCGCTAAAGCCGCCAGGCAAATTCTGTTGTTCACGCCGCCCTCGCAGGCCACGCAAATCAATCCGTTATCGAACAGGCTGAAAATCGTTGCGTCTCTCAGACGCTCACCAGAACGCTTCTGGTGTTGTAAGGTTAAGCCTCACGGGTCATTAGTACCGGTTAGCTCAACGCATCGCTGCGCTTACACACCCGGCCTATCAACGTCGTAGTCTTCAACGTCCCTTCAGGGGCCTTAAAGGCCCAGGGAAGATTCATCTCGAGGCAAGTTTCGCGCTTAGATGCTTTCAGCGCTTATCTTTTCCGCACTTAGCTACCGGGCAATGCCATTGGCATGACAACCCGAACACCAGTGGTGCGTTCACTCCGGTCCTCTCGTACTAGGAGCAACCCCTCTCAATCTTCCAGCGCCCACGGCAGATAGGGACCGAACTGTCTCACGACGTTCTAAACCCAGCTCGCGTACCACTTTAAACGGCGAACAGCCGTACCCTTGGGACCTACTTCAGCCCCAGGATGTGATGAGCCGACATCGAGGTGCCAAACACCGCCGTCGATATGAACTCTTGGGCGGTATCAGCCTGTTATCCCCGGAGTACCTTTTATCCGTTGAGCGATGGCCCTTCCATTCAGAACCACCGGATCACTATGACCTGCTTTCGCACCTGCTCGAGCCGTCACTCTCGCAGTCAAGCTAGCTTATGCCATTGCACTAACCTCACGATGTCCGACCGTGATTAGCTAACCTTCGTGCTCCTCCGTTACTCTTTAGGAGGAGACCGCCCCAGTCAAACTACCCACCAGACACTGTCCCCACGCCGGATCACGGCGCCAGGTTAGAACATCAAACGTTAAAGGGTGGTATTTCAAGGTTGGCTCCACGCAGACTGGCGTCCACGCTTCAAAGCCTCCCACCTATCCTACACATCAAGGCTCAATGTTCAGTGTCAAGCTGTAGTAAAGGTTCACGGGGTCTTTCCGTCTTGCCGCGGGTACACTGCATCTTCACAGCGAGTTCAATTTCACTGAGTCTCGGGTGGAGACAGCCTGGCCATCATTACGCCATTCGTGCAGGTCGGAACTTACCCGACAAGGAATTTCGCTACCTTAGGACCGTTATAGTTACGGCCGCCGTTTACCGGGGCTTCGATCAAGAGCTTCTCCTTGCGGATAACCCCATCAATTAACCTTCCGGCACCGGGCAGGCGTCACACCGTATACGTCCACTTTCGTGTTTGCACAGTGCTGTGTTTTTAATAAACAGTTGCAGCCAGCTGGTATCTTCGACTGGCTTCAGCTCCGGGAGCAAGTCCCTTCACCTACGCGCCAGCGTGCCTTCTCCCGAAGTTACGGCACCATTTTGCCTAGTTCCTTCACCCGAGTTCTCTCAAGCGCCTTGGTATTCTCTACCTGACCACCTGTGTCGGTTTGGGGTACGATTCTGTGTTACCTGATGCTTAGAGGCTTTTCCTGGAAGCAGGGCATTTGTTACTTCAGCACCGTAGTGCCTCGTCATCACGCCTCAGCCTTAAAGAGTTCCGGATTTGCCTGGAACTCAAGCCTACACGCTTAAACCGGGACAACCGTCGCCCGGCCAACATAGCCTTCTCCGTCCCCCCTTCGCAGTAACACCGAGTACAGGAATATTAACCTGTTTCCCATCGACTACGCCTTTCGGCCTCGCCTTAGGGGTCGACTCACCCTGCCCCGATTAACGTTGGACAGGAACCCTTGGTCTTCCGGCGAGCGGGCTTTTCACCCGCTTTATCGTTACTTATGTCAGCATTCGCACTTCTGATACCTCCAGCAGACCTCACAGTCCACCTTCGACGGCTTACAGAACGCTCCCCTACCCAACAACGCTTACGCGTCGCTGCCGCAGCTTCGGTGCATGGTTTAGCCCCGTTACATCTTCCGCGCAGGCCGACTCGACCAGTGAGCTATTACGCTTTCTTTAAATGATGGCTGCTTCTAAGCCAACATCCTGGCTGTCTGTGCCTTCCCACATCGTTTCCCACTTAACCATGACTTTGGGACCTTAGCTGGCGGTCTGGGTTGTTTCCCTCTTCACGACGGACGTTAGCACCCGCCGTGTGTCTCCCGTGATAACATTCTCCGGTATTCGCAGTTTGCATCGGGTTGGTAAGCCGGGATGGCCCCCTAGCCGAAACAGTGCTCTACCCCCGGAGATGAGTTCACGAGGCGCTACCTAAATAGCTTTCGGGGAGAACCAGCTATCTCCCGGTTTGATTGGCCTTTCACCCCCAGCCACAAGTCATCCGCTAATTTTTCAACATTAGTCGGTTCGGTCCTCCAGTTAGTGTTACCCAACCTTCAACCTGCCCATGGCTAGATCACCGGGTTTCGGGTCTATACCCTGCAACTTAACGCCCAGTTAAGACTCGGTTTCCCTGCGGCTCCCCTATACGGTTAACCTTGCTACAGAATATAAGTCGCTGACCCATTATACAAAAGGTACGCAGTCACACCACGAAGGTGCTCCCACTGCTTGTACGTACACGGTTTCAGGTTCTGTTTCACTCCCCTCGCCGGGGTTCTTTTCGCCTTTCCCTCACGGTACTGGTTCACTATCGGTCAGTCAGGAGTATTTAGCCTTGGAGGATGGTCCCCCCATATTCAGACAGGATGTCACGTGTCCCGCCCTACTCATCGAACTCACAGTAAGCACATCTTCGTGTACGGGAGTATCACCCTGTACCCTGCGACTTTCCAGACGCTTCCACTGATGCACAAACTGATTCAGGTTCTGGGCTGTTCCCCGTTCGCTCGCCGCTACTGGGGGAATCTCGGTTGATTTCTTTTCCTCTGGGTACTTAGATGTTTCAGTTCCCCAGGTTCGCCTTGCATGGCTATGTATTCACCATGCAATGATGCACCAAAGTGCACCGGGTTTCCCCATTCGGGTATCGTCGGTTATAACGGTTCATATCACCTTACCGACGCTTATCGCAGATTAGCACGCCCTTCATCGCCTCTGACTGCCTAGGCATCCACCGTGTACGCTTAGTCACTTAACCTCACAACCCACAAGCGTCCCGGAGGACACGAGCTGTTGCGAGCATTTGAGAGACTCGACCGCATCGTAAATTTCATTCTTATTACGGAGAATGAAAACGACGCGTCGTTTCAATTTTCAGCTTGTTCCGGATTGTTAAAGAGCAAATATCTCAAACGTGACTCGCCTTGCGGCATAATCAGTTTTGAGATACTGGTTGATAATGTCTTTCACTCATTATCAGGAGATGGCGTCCCCAAGGGGATTCGAACCCCTGTTACAGCCGTGAAAGGGCAGTGTCCTGGGCCTCTAGACGATGGGGACTCTGGTTCGTTCTTTGCTCATTACTTCTATCAGACAATCTGTGTGGACACTACGCGGGAAAGTATCTTCAGGTAAGGAGGTGATCCAACCGCAGGTTCCCCTACGGTTACCTTGTTACGACTTCACCCCAGTCATGAATCACAAAGTGGTAAGCGCCCTCCCGAAGGTTAAGCTACCTACTTCTTTTGCAACCCACTCCCATGGTGTGACGGGCGGTGTGTACAAGGCCCGGGAACGTATTCACCGTAGCATTCTGATCTACGATTACTAGCGATTCCGACTTCACGGAGTCGAGTTGCAGACTCCGATCCGGACTACGACGCACTTTATGAGGTCCGCTTGCTCTCGCGAGGTCGCTTCTCTTTGTATGCGCCATTGTAGCACGTGTGTAGCCCTGGCCGTAAGGGCCATGATGACTTGACGTCATCCCCACCTTCCTCCGGTTTGTCACCGGCAGTCTCCTTTGAGTTCCCGACATTACTCGCTGGCAACAAAGGATAAGGGTTGCGCTCGTTGCGGGACTTAACCCAACATTTCACAACACGAGCTGACGACAGCCATGCAGCACCTGTCTCACGGTTCCCGAAGGCACTAAGGCATCTCTGCCGAATTCCGTGGATGTCAAGGCCAGGTAAGGTTCTTCGCGTTGCATCGAATTAAACCACATGCTCCACCGCTTGTGCGGGCCCCCGTCAATTCATTTGAGTTTTAACCTTGCGGCCGTACTCCCCAGGCGGTCGACTTAACGCGTTAGCTCCGGAAGCCACGCCTCAAGGGCACAACCTCCAAGTCGACATCGTTTACGGCGTGGACTACCAGGGTATCTAATCCTGTTTGCTCCCCACGCTTTCGCACCTGAGCGTCAGTCTTTGTCCAGGGGGCCGCCTTCGCCACCGGTATTCCTCCAGATCTCTACGCATTTCACCGCTACACCTGGAATTCTACCCCCCTCTACAAGACTCTAGCCTGCCAGTTTCAAATGCAGTTCCCAGGTTAAGCCCGGGGATTTCACATCTGACTTGACAGACCGCCTGCGTGCGCTTTACGCCCAGTAATTCCGATTAACGCTTGCACCCTCCGTATTACCGCGGCTGCTGGCACGGAGTTAGCCGGTGCTTCTTTTGCGGGTAACGTCAATCGACAAGGTTATTAACCTTATCGCCTTCCTCCCCGCTGAAAGTACTTTACAACCCGAAGGCCTTCTTCATACACGCGGCATGGCTGCATCAGGCTTGCGCCCATTGTGCAATATTCCCCACTGCTGCCTCCCGTAGGAGTCTGGACCGTGTCTCAGTTCCAGTGTGGCTGGTCATCCTCTCAGACCAGCTAGGGATCGTCGCCTAGGTGAGCCATTACCCCACCTACTAGCTAATCCCATCTGGGCACATCCGATGGCGTGAGGCCCGAAGGTCCCCCACTTTGGTCCGAAGACGTTATGCGGTATTAGCTACCGTTTCCAGTAGTTATCCCCCTCCATCAGGCAGTTTCCCAGACATTACTCACCCGTCCGCCACTCGTCACCCAAAGAGCAAGCTCTTCTGTGCTACCGTTCGACTTGCATGTGTTAGGCCTGCCGCCAGCGTTCAATCTGAGCCATGATCAAACTCTTCAATTAAAAGTTCGATTTGCTGCAACAAGTGCAGCGATGCTCAAGTGTAAAACGTCATAATGAATTTCATTATGTGTTCACTCTTAAGGCTTGATATTTTTTGCGTCCAAAGACGCTGATATCAATCCTGCGAGTGCCCACACAGATTGTCTGATAAATTGTTAAAGAGCGGTGCGGTAAGCGCCGTGGCGACTTACTGCGAGGTGGCGTATACTACGCTATCCTCCTTCAGAGTCAACGTCTTTTTCAGAAGTTTTTCTCCGGCGGTTCAGCTTCCTGAACCTCTCAACCCGGTGACTGTTAAGCCGTTGTTCCGTGTTGATGGAGGCGCATTATAGGGAGTTCTCAACGAGTGACAAGTGTTTATTGCAGAAAAATGACTGACAGCGTCATTTTTCATCAAAGCGCCTTTTTTTACGACATTTTGCCTGTTAATCCAGCAAATTCATGGGCAAACCTGCCTACCTGAACCCAATCTGTATACTCTACTTCTTTCGTGGCATCCGTTTCACCGCCTGTCATTCGCATAATCAGCTGGATCATGATGCGATCAAAGAAGCCATAGCGTGGATAACGAAGCGCACCGGCAAATACGGCGCAACAATCTGGCTGCCACGGAGACTGCAGCAGAAACTTGCGGGTATAAGCATTGGTTTGTGGCGTCCGCTTCTCAGGTTTGCGTGCAGTCAGGTTTACTGAGAAGAAACCGCTGACTCTTTGCTGCAGCTGTGCCTGGTTTTGCTTAACGAATTTGGCCAGCGCTGGATGGAAGTGCCCGTAACGAACAGAGGCGCCGATCAACACACGGTCATACTTAGCCCAGTCAACAGAAGTAGCATGAAGGATGTTCAGCACATCACACTCCTGCTGCTCTTTAAGTTCATTAGCTATATAAGCTGCAATTTCCCGGGTCTGACCCTCGCGGCTGGAAAACAGAATCAACGCTTTCATAATCAATACTCGTTTCGGTTACTCACGCCAGAAGGTTGGCGTAAACAGGACTAACAGCGTAAAGACCTCAAGACGACCAAATAGCATGGTCAGAATTAAAATCCATTTAGCCGTATCATTCATGGTAGTGAAGTTATCGGCCACTACTCCAAGGCCTGGCCCCAGATTGTTCAGGGTTGCCGCCACGGCCGCGAATGCAGAGAAGTCATCCACGCCGGTGGCAATAATAGCCAGCATGCTGAGCAGGAATACCAGCGCATAAGCGGAGAAGAATCCCCACACCGCTTCCAGGATACGTTCCGGTAGCGCACGTTGACCAAGCTTAATAGTGTAAACAGCATTGGGGTGGACCAGACGCTTCAGCTCGCGCGAACCTTGTTTGAACAGCAGAAGAATGCGGATGACCTTCAGTCCCCCGCCGGTCGAACCAGCACACCCGCCAATAAAAGCGGAGCACAATAGAAGTACAGGAAGGAAAAGTGGCCAGCGCGCAATACTGTCCGTAGTAAAGCCTGCGGTAGTAGCCATAGAGACCACCTGGAAAAAGGCCTGATTCAGCGTCTGCATGCCACTCTGATAAACATCATGGAACCACAGTACCAGCGTACAAATGATCACCAGCGTAAACTGCACGCCAATAAACATTCTGAATTCAGGGTCACGCCAGTAGACCCTGAGGTTACGCCCGCTGAGCATGGAGAAGTGCAGGCCGTAGTTACAGCCGGAGATCAACAGGAAGACAGCAATAATAGTATTGATTGTCGGGCTGTTGAAATAGCCGATGCTTGCATCGTGCGTGGAGAAACCACCAATCGCGATAGTCGAGAAGCTGTGGCTGATGGCATCAAACAGCGGCATCCCTGCAAGCCAGAGCGCCAGCGCACAAATCACCGTCAGTAATACATAAATCAGCCACAGCGTTTTTGCCGTCTCAGCAATACGTGGCCGCATCTTGTTGTCCTTCAACGGACCCGGCATTTCAGCCCGATAGAGCTGCATTCCCCCGACGCCCAGAATAGGGAGGATAGCCACCGCCAGCACAATGATCCCCATCCCGCCCAGCCATTGCAGCATTTGCCGGTAAAACAGGATTGCCTTAGGTAAAGAGTCCAGCCCCACCAGCGTGGTTGCACCTGTGGTCGTCAGGCCGGAGAAGGATTCAAAGAACGCATCTGTCACTGACAGGTTGGGATGTTCAGCAAAGATAAACGGCATGGCCCCGACGCTGCCCAGCACGGTCCAGAACAGCACCACGATCAGGAAGCCTTCCCGTGGTTTCAGCTCTTTCTTCTGTTTACGGTTTGGCCACCACAGTAGCGAACCTATCAGCAGCGCCATAAAGAAGGTCTGGGTAAAAGCACGCCCGGCGCCATCACGGTAGATCAGGGCTACCAGACCCGGCACGATCATCGTCCCCGAGAACAAAATGACCAGCAACCCGACGATGCGGGTAATGGCACGATAATGCATGTAGCCGTTCCTTTCCTGACAATGGAAGTTAGTCGAGCGGGGCCAGCGTCAGCGCCCCTCTGCTAAAGTCTGTGAGATTTTGCGTGAACCCCGCCACCTGTGCATGGGGCAAGGCCAGCGTTAATGAAACACACTCTGAAAATTCGCTGTGTAAAAGCTGCCCGTGAAAACGGCCCGTCATTCTTTCTATCTCTGACAGCTGAGCATAGTCGCAAGAGAGCGTGAAGGTCAGTACAGGCACTTTTTGCTGGCGCGGCAACTGTTTCAGCGCCTGTTGAACACCGCCGCCATAAGCCTTAACTAAACCGCCCGTCCCCAGCTGAATACCGCCATAATAGCGAACCACTACCGCCGTGATTTCGCCGATATTATTTCCCATCAGCTGAGCCAGCATTGGCTTACCTGCCGTGCCGGAAGGTTCTCCGTCATCGGAAAACCCTAACTGCTGCGAATCTGAGGGAGCACCGGCAACCCAGGCCCAGCAATGATGCCGGGCGGCTGGATGCTCTCCTTTCACCTGCTTAACAAAAGCACGAGCCGCTTCCACGCCGTCCGTATGGGCCAGCAACGTAATAAAGCGGCTTTTTTTGATCTCCTCACTGACACTGAACAGCTCAGCGGGGATGTCATAAGCGTTCATCAGTCCAGCTTCAGGTCGCGCGTCATATTTTCCACACCCTGCTCGCGAATAATCACATT
Source organism: Erwinia sp. E_sp_B01_1 (assembly GCF_036865545.1). NCBI lineage: Bacteria > Pseudomonadati > Pseudomonadota > Gammaproteobacteria > Enterobacterales > Erwiniaceae > Erwinia > Erwinia sp. E_sp_B01_1. Next base: position 4,514,030 of record NZ_CP142208.1, read on the forward strand.
ATCCTCGATGCGGATGCCGCCATACGGCTTAAATGCGTCAATACGATCCCAGTCGAAATGGTGGCTGAACTTGCCCTCACGCCAGGGGGCCAGCAGAGATTCAATGAAATAGAGGCCAGGTTCGATCGTGACCACCATCCGGGGCTCCAGGATCCGCGTGCAGCGCAGATAAGGATATTGCCCAGGCGCGGCAAGATGGGTACCGTTATCGTCCTGCATAAAACCAGCGACATCATGGACCTGCAACCCAAGCGGATGGCCAAGGCCATGCGGCATAAAGGGCCCGGTCAAATCCTCTGCCACCAGCGCCTCTTCACTCAATCCTTTCACCAACTGATGCTTAAGCAACAGTCTGGCAATGCGCTGATGCATTTGCTGATGGTATTCGGTATAGCGCACGCCTGCTTTCAGCGTGGCGATCAGCGCCAGCTCTTCTTCATTCATATCCCGAATAAGCTGAGCGTAATCACTTTCACTTTGAGCTGCGTAAGTGCGGGTTAAATCGGCCGCATAGCCGTTGTACTCCGTACCTGCATCAATCAGGAAACTGCGTGACTGCTCAGGTGGCAGATGATCAAGACTGGTGTAATGCAGAACCGCTGCGTGTTCATTCAGCGCAATGATGTTGCCGTAAGGCACATCGGTGTCGCGGTGGCCTGTAGCACTGAGATAGGCAACGTTAATATCAAACTCGCTCATGCCTGAGAGGAAAGCTTCTTTCGCCGCACGATGACCGATCACCGCCGTTTTCTGCGCCTCACGCATGCAGTAAAGCTCATAATCCGTTTTCAGAGAGCGATGATAGTGCAGGAAGTCCAGGGTGGCTTTCGGGTTGATGCGTTCAGCCGCGATCCCCAACTGGGTAGCCCGTGCAGGAACCGGGCCGATGTAGGCCACATTTTCGCGTTGAGCAGGTAATAACTGGGCTATCTCGTCCGCATTTTTCAAGGCCACGATATCAATTTCGTCGGTCCAGAAACTTTGCGGTAAGGGCTCAACCTTGTGCCAGTAATCCACCGGAGAGTAGAACCAGAGTCGGGGTTTGTTGACGCCATCAACCCACAGCCAGCAGTTCGGTACTGACGTTACCGGTAGCCAGGCTTTGAATTGCGGATTCACTTTAAAAGGATAGGAGTGATCGTCAAGGAAAACGGTCATCAGTTCTCCTGAATGGATCAACATCGCATCCAGCTTAGAGCGGGCTAATACCTGCTGTGCCCGCGCCTGTAGTGTTTTCAGATGGTCCTGATAGAGGGTAACTAACGATTCCATAACTCCGTCTCCAATATCGTGAAATTGTGCGCATCTTATCACAGCCCAATAGCCGATGCCGTTTTGCCACGCCTGTGATCTCGTTTGCAAATAAGCAAACTCTTGTTTGCAAATATTTAACAACCCTTCCACACTCTCGATCATCTGGTATGACCAGATCCCCCTATTGCGGCTTCAGGAGATCACCATGCTCTATCAAGGCGACACGCTAACCCTGGACTGGCTGGAAGATGGCATCGCCGAACTGGCTTTTGATGCGCCCGGCTCGGTAAACAAACTGGACACCGGGACGGTAGCCAGTCTGGGCGAAGCCATTTCGGTTCTGGAGCAACAGCCAGAGCTGAAAGCGCTGTTACTCAGTTCGCGCAAACCTGCTTTTATTGTTGGCGCAGATATTACCGAGTTCCTTTCTCTGTTTGCCGCTCCGGCTGAAAAGCTGGAACAGTGGCTGGGCTTTGCCAACGGCATTTTCAGCCGCCTGGAAGATCTGCCCGTGCCGACTTTATCTGCCATTCAGGGTTATGCGCTGGGCGGCGGCTGTGAGTGTGTTCTCGCTACTGACTTTCGCATTGCCACGCCGGATGCCCGAATTGGCCTTCCGGAAACCTCGCTGGGAATTATGCCCGGCTTTGGGGGATCGGTCCGCCTGCCCCGCCTGTTAGGTGCGGACAGCGCGCTGGAAATTATCGCCGCCGGTAAAGACGTTGATGCACCACGCGCGCTGGCTTCAGGTCTGGTAGATGCCGTTGTCCCGGTCGAAAAACTTCAGCAGGCGGCCCTCGCCATTCTGCGTGAAGCGATTTCAGGCAAACAGGACTGGCGTGCCCGCCGACAACCTAAACTGGCGCCCCTTAAGCTGAGTAAAATCGAAGCCACTATGAGTTTCAGCATCGCGAAGAGCATGGTGCTGCAAACTGTCGGCAGGCACTATCCCGCACCAATGACAGCGGTAAAAACCATTGAAGCTACGGCCAGAATGGCGCGCGATGAGGCGCTGAAGCTGGAAACTCAGGCATTTATCTCTCTGGCGCGATCCGATGAAGCCCGTGCGCTGGTAGGCATCTTCCTGAACGATCAGGCTGTTAAAGCCAAAGCGAAAAAAATGGCCCGTGACGTTGAGACGCCAAAACAGGCTGCCGTACTGGGCGCGGGGATAATGGGCGGAGGTATTGCTTATCAGTCTGCGTCGAAAGGCGTGCCGGTAATAATGAAGGACATTAATCCGGCTTCGCTTGAGCTGGGGATGAAAGAAGCCGCTAAATTGCTCAACAGGCAGCTGGAACGTGGAAAAATCGACGGCATGAAGCTGGCCGGGGTGATTGGCACGATCCATCCAACGCTGGCATACGCTGGTTTTGAACGGGCAGAGATTGTAGTAGAAGCCGTTGTAGAGAATCCCAGCGTCAAGGCGGCCGTGCTGGCAGAAACTGAACATTATCTCAGTGCCTCGGCCATTCTGGCTTCTAACACCTCGACCATCCCCATCAGCCAGCTGGCGAAAGCGCTGAAACGTCCGGAAAACTTCTGCGGCATGCATTTCTTTAACCCGGTACACCGCATGCCTTTAGTCGAAGTGATTCGCGGGGAAAAAACAGCGGAATCCACGCTGGCAACCGTAGTGGCCTGGGCGAGTAAAATGGGCAAAACCCCCATCATTGTGAATGACTGCCCCGGCTTCTTCGTTAACCGCGTGCTGTTTCCCTATTTTGCTGGTTTCAGTCTGCTTCTGCGCGATGGCGCTGATTTCCGCCAGATCGATAAAGTGATGGAAAAAGAGTTTGGCTGGCCAATGGGCCCGGCCTGGCTGCTGGACGTGGTGGGCATTGATACGGCGCACCATGCCCAACGGTTGATGGCTGAAGGTTTCCCTTCCCGGATGAGCAAAGATTACCGGGACGCAATAGATGTGCTGTTTGACGCAAAACGCTTCGGTCAGAAAAACCAGCAGGGCTTTTACCGCTGGGAGACAGACAGTAAAGGAAAGCAGAAAAAAGTGGCCGACCCCGTAGTTGATGATTTGCTGCAAAGCGTCTGCCAGCCAAAACGCATCTTCACTGACAACGAGATTGTCTCCCGCATGATGATCCCAATGATTAATGAAGTGGTGCGCTGTCTTGAAGAGGGAATTATTGCTTCTCCAGCTGAAGCCGATATGGCGCTGGTGTATGGCCTGGGCTTCCCCGCTTTTCACGGCGGCGCATTCCGTTATCTCGATACGCAAGGCAATGCCCGGTTTGTCAGTGAGGCAGAACCGTTCAGCCATCTGGGCGCACTTTACCAGCCTTCAACCGGGCTGATGGAGAAAGCCAACGACCACCAAACCTGGTATCCACTGGCAGCGCCTGTCAGCGACGCCTTTTTAAAGACGGCGTGAGGAAAGCAAAATGGAAAAAGTAGTCATTGTTGATGCAGTCCGCACGCCGATGGGTCGCTCAAAAGGCGGGGCTTATCGTCATGTCCGTGCGGAAGATCTGTCGGCGCATTTGATGCGCAGCCTGTTGAGCCGCAATCCTGCGCTGGAAGCAGCAATGCTGGACGATATTTACTGGGGCTGCGTGCAACAAACCCTTGAACAGGGCTTTAACATCGGGCGTAACGCGGCTTTGCTGGCCGAAATCCCCCACAGCGTGCCGGCCACTACCGTGAACCGTCTTTGCGGTTCTTCCATGCAGGCGCTGCACGATGCTTCACGCGCTATTATGGTGGGAGATGCCACTGCCTGCCTGATCGGCGGCGTGGAACATATGGGCCATGTCCCGATGAGTCACGGCGTGGATTTTCATCCGGGCCTGAGTAAGACCGTGGCCAAAGCGGCTGGCATGATGGGTCTGACCGCAGAGATGCTGGCGCGGATACACCAGATCGGTCGGGAAAGGCAGGATGAATTCGCCGCCCGCTCCCACCAGCGGGCCTGGGCAGCAACGCAGGCTGGCCACTTTGCCAGCGAAATTGTCCCAACTAACGGCCATGATGCCGACGGAATTCTGCGGCGCTACGATTTTGATGAAGTGATACGTCCGGAAACTACCGCATCAGGCCTGGCGGCTTTACGGCCTGCTTTCGATCCGGTGAATGGCACGGTGACGGCAGGAAGCTCATCGGCGCTCTCTGACGGTGCAGCGGCAATGCTGGTGATGAGCGAATCCCGCGCCCGCGAGCTGGGCTTATCTCCACGTGCTTATGTCCGCTCAATGGCCGTGGTGGGCTGCGATCCTTCCATTATGGGATACGGGCCGGTTCCGGCTACGCAACTGGCCCTGAAAAGAGCGGGGCTGAGCATGGCGGATATCGATCTGTTCGAGCTGAATGAGGCTTTTGCTGCGCAGACGCTGCCCTGCATTAAAGATCTGGGGCTGCTGGAGGTAATGGACGAGAAAGTGAATCTTAATGGGGGAGCGATTGCGTTAGGGCATCCGCTGGGATGTTCAGGCGCCCGAATCAGCACCACACTACTGAATCTGATGGAAAGGCGGGATGCGCAATTTGGCCTGGCGACCATGTGTATTGGTCTGGGTCAGGGCATTGCTACCGTCTTTGAACGGGCCTGATACGTTGATCTGGCAGTAATATTGTCTTTGTTCCCGCCTGTCAGGGGCGGGCTTTTTACGGATAAGGGGCAGCGGTTCCTGCCCCCTGAATCCTCAGATAAAGGCGAAAGCATCGCCAAACATCTGTTCTTCCTTCGCACCACGCTCAGCACAAAAACGCTCGCGGGCAATTTTCGCCATCTCAAAGCGGCCAGCAATATAGATATCATGCCCGGCCAGGCTACTGTAATCGTTCATCACGGCGGTCAGCACTGTGCCATTACGCCCTTCCCAACCCGCTTCTGGCTGCTCTACTACCGGAATGATTTTCAGATTTGGATGCTTCACCGCCAGCGCTTCCAGCTCTTCCAGATCGTAAAGGTGCTTGAGCTCGCGTCCGCCCCAGTACAGGGCGATATCGCGATTGGGTTGCTGTGCGAGTGCGGTCAGCAGGATTGAACGGGCATAAGAGAAGCCTGTTCCGCCCGCGATCAACACCAGCGGACGATCGCCCTCTTCGCGCAGCCAGGCATCCCCATGGGGGATATCTACGGTAATTTTGCGCTGTTGTTGAATACGCTCCATTACCGCCATGGCATACAAATTCAGATCGGAAGCGCCAATGTGCAGCTCAATGATATCTTTTTCCATTGGCGTGGAGGCCAGGGAGAATGGACGCTTATCGCGCTCGTCCATCACTACCATCAAGTACTGGCCTGCGCGGAAGCTGAAATCAGCCTCCGGCACCATTCTCACTCGGTACACAGTATCGGTAATCGCCTCTACTGAGGTCACTTTACAGCTTAAGGTAGTCATGCGTTCCCTCTGTCGGGTCAGGCAATTATTTGCCGGGCGCTTGGTTGCGCGTGGGCATCTCACTGAAGATGCCTAACTCATCCCATATTGCGTCAATACGGGCCGTCACTGCCGGATCTTTACGGATAGGGCGTCCCCACTCGCGTGTGGTTTCACCTGGCCACTTATTGGTGGCATCCAACCCCATCTTCGAGCCCAAACCAGAAACCGGTGAGGCGAAGTCGAGATAATCTATCGGCGTATTTTCTACTAACACCGTGTCTCTTGCCGGATCCATTCGGGTAGTGATCGCCCAGATGACATCGTTCCAGTCACGGGCATTTACATCATCATCACAGACGATAACAAATTTCGTGTACATAAACTGGCGCAGGAAAGACCAGACACCCATCATTACTCGCTTGGCGTGTCCCGCATACTGTTTTTTCATCGTCACTACCGCCAGACGATATGAGCAACCTTCAGGCGGGAGATAGAAATCGACAATTTCCGGGAACTGTTTCTGCAGAATAGGCACGAAAACTTCGTTCAGTGCCACGCCCAGAACAGCTGGCTCATCAGGTGGACGCCCGGTGTAGGTTGAATGATAAATGGCGTCACGGCGTTGCGTGATATGCGTTACGGTGAAGACCGGGAAGTTATCTACTTCATTATAGTAACCCGTGTGGTCACCGTAAGGCCCTTCCGGTGCCATTTCTCCCGCTTCGATATAGCCTTCCAGCACAATTTCAGCGCTGGCTGGCACTTCCAGATCGTTGGACACGCATTTCACCACTTCCGTTTTAGTGCCGCGCAGTAAACCGGCAAAAGCATATTCGGAAAGCGTATCCGGAACGGGTGTCACAGCACCCAGAATGGTGGCCGGATCGGCACCCAGGGCCACGGATACCGGGAATCTTTCACCGGGATGCTGCTGTCCCCATTCCTGAAAATCCAGTGCTCCGCCGCGATGGGAAAGCCAGCGCATAATCAGCTTATTTTTCGCTATAACCTGCTGACGATAAATCCCGAGGTTCTGGCGCTCTTTATGCGGCCCTCTGGTGACAGTCAGACCCCAGGTAATCAACGGCGCTGCATCTTCTGGCCAGCATTTCATCACCGGGATTTTATGCAGATCGACGTCATCACCTTGCCAAATCTGTTGCTGGCAAGGGGCATCCCGCAGACGTTTGGTCGGCATGTTCAGCACTTGCTTCCACTGCGGCATTTTATCGAAGAAATCACGAAAACCGCGGGGAGGCTCAGGCTCTTTCAAAAAAGCTAACAGGCGGCCAACATCACGTAGCGCTGAAACATCTTTCTGGCCCATCCCCATGGCAACCCTGTCCGGAGTACCAAACAGGTTGCACAGCACGGGCATGTCATAGCCTTTAGGATTTTCGAACAGCAAGGCAGGACCGCCAGCCCGCAGGGTGCGGTCGGCAATTTCGGTCATTTCGAGATCGGGGTCGATCTCTTGCTTAATGCGTTTTAGTTCCCCGCGTTGTTCAAGCAGCGCAAGGAAATCGCGTAAGTCGTGGTATTTCATGACTTCTCATCAAACTGTCAGTGAATCGGCCATTATAGGGAGGATTGTTACGCTATGCTTAGTTTTTCGTAGCTACAGGTTCCTGTTACCTGAATTCACCTCAGAGCCGACTCTCCGCGGGATCCCGCTATAACTCTGACGATGAGTTTGTTATTCTTAGCGGCCCTGTAATCAAAAAGTGACGTTATGGAAGCCTGGTATTTACTTTATTGCAAACGTGGCCAACTGCTTCGCGCGAAAGAACATCTTGAGCGTCAGGCGGTGCATTGTCTCAGCCCGATGATTGCTCTAGAGAAATTGGTTCGCGGTAAACGCACCCAGGTGGACGAACCTCTCTTCCCCAATTACCTGTTTATTGAATTCGATCCGGAAGCGATTCATACCACAACCATTAGCGCTACGCGCGGTGTCAGCCATTTTGTCCGTTTTGGTAGCCTGCCAGCAAACGTCCCTCAGGATGTGATCGCCGCATTGCAGACCGATACGCCAATGCAAATGGTGGATCCGGAACTGCCACAGCCTGGTGACCGGGTATTAATTACCGGCGGGGCTTTTGAGGGGTTAAAAGCCATTTTCACCGAGCCGGATGGTGAAGCACGTTCCATGTTGCTGCTGAATTTGCTCAACAAGCAGATTACCCGCAGCCTCGATAATAAACAGTTCCACAAGCTCTGACCCGTTTGCGCGCGAGCCTGACCCCGCCAGATCACTCCGGCAGGCGAAACAGCTGACGCGCATTGCGATCGCACTGGCGGGCAAGCACTTCGGCCTCTTCCCCTCTTAATCCAGCCACGGCCTGCACGATATGCGGCAGGAAACAGGGCTCATTGCGTCTTGAAGGCGGTCTTGGGCGCATATCACGGGGTAACAAATAGGGAGCATCTGTTTCCAGTAACAGCCTCTCTGCCGGAATCAACGGCATCAATTCACGCAATTCCACGCCACGGCGTTCATCACATACCCAACCGGTAATTCCTATATAAAGCCCTGCCGCCAGACAGGCTTCCAGTTCTTCACGGTTACCGGTGAAGCAATGCACCACCGCGCCAGGTAATTTTGGCAACCAGGGAGTCAGTACGGAGAGCAGACGTTCGCAGGCATCACGACAGTGCAAAAACACCGGCATCCCGAGTTCTGCGGCCAGCTCAAGCTGGGCATTAAAGGCATAGACCTGCTGCTCAGGCTCTGAAATGTTGCGGTTGAAATCCAGCCCGCACTCGCCTATTGCTACCACTTCATTACTCTCAGCCAGGCGCTTAAGCGTTGCTGCCGTCTCGCCTGACCATTCACTCGCATGGTGAGGGTGCACACCGGCAGTAGACCAGCAATAGCCCGGACGGCGTGCCGCCAGACTCTGGGCCTGCTGGCTTTCCAGCGCATTGGTGCCGGTAATCAGTAAACCGGTCACGCCTGCTTCTTTTGCACGTTTAACGACCTGATCGCGATCTTTTGCGAACTGCGTGCTGGTCAGGTTGACGCCAATATCGAACATAGGATTTTCCATACAGCAACCGCCCTTTCGGGCGGTTGATTTACTTATGTAAGGGAAGCACTGGATCTGCTTTTCGCTATTCCGGGCCGTGTTCTTCCTGATCCATATCCTGGCGACGTTTACCCACATAGAAGCGGGCGAAAAACACCCCAACTTCAAACAGGCAGTACATGGGAATAGCCAGAAGGGTCTGAGAGAAGACATCTGGCGGAGTTAACAGCATCCCCACCACAAAGGCACCGACCAGAACATAAGGGCGCTTTTTCTTCAGGTCTTCCGGTGTTGTCACGCCAGTCCAGCAGATCAGCACGATGGCAATCGGCACTTCGAAGGAGACGCCAAAAGCCATAAACAGGGCCATCACGAAGTCGAGATAGTTGTTGATGTCAGTGGCAATCAATACGCCCTGCGGCGCGGTCTGGGCGAAGAAGCCAAACGCCAGCGGAAAGACAATAAAGTAGGCGAAAGCCATCCCCACATAAAATAGGAATGAACTGGAAAACAGTAAGGGCATAACCAGCTTGCGCTCATGGCGATAGAGCGCGGGGGCAATAAACGCCCAAATCTGATAGAGGATCACCGGTACCGCAAGGAATACCGAGACAATCATGGTCAGCTTTATGGGTGTGAAAAACGGAGAAGCCACGTCAGTGGCAATCATGCTGGCCCCCGCTGGCATCTGTTTGATCAGCGGGGCTGAAATCAACTGATAGATGTCATTGGAAAAATAGGCCAGACATAGAAAGATGCCGACGACAGCAATAATACAGTTCAATAAGCGCTTACGGAGTTCAATCAAATGACTGATAAGCGGTTGGGTATCTTCAACAGCCATGTTTATCGCTCATCGCTCGGTAAAGTGGTGGAGGCAGGAGCACGACTGGACAGAACTGACGCTTCACCGCCAGTCGTTGCCGTCGGTTTCACTACAGGGCTGGATGCTGTCGGTGCTGACGTCGCTACGCTCTTCGGCTCAACGCTGGCAGGGGGTGTCGGCTCTTGAGCTACGGATACCGGTTCAGCACTGACAGACTCTGGAGCCACAACAGACATGGCAATAGCCGTCGATCCGGAGCTGGCCGTTGCCTGAGCTGGCTCAGTCGCCACTTCAGGTGCCTTCGCGGGGGCAGAGGCCTGGTGATCGGCTTCTGCTGGCGTCACGCCCTCATGAGAATCTTCAGGATTTTTCACTAAGGGGTTGTGGATAGTGTTCGCTTCGTCGTCCGCTTGTTCATTCTCGCCCAGGTAAGAACGCTTCATAGATTCTGCTGATTGTTTCAGCTCGTCCATCGAGGCTTTCAGTTCAGGCGAAAGGCTGTTTTTACTGGCCTCTTCAACCTTTTTCAGGCTGTCCTGGAGCTCCTGTAGCTTGAGTTCCTGTGCCAGTTCATTCTGCACATTGGTAGCCAGCGAGCGCAGAGCGCGGATCCAGCCAACGACCGTTCTGACCGCTACCGGTAAACGCTGCGGCCCCAGCACGACCAGCCCGATAACGAACACTAATATCAGTTCACTAAAGCCTATGTCGAACACGGTTTATACCTTGTCGTTTTTGACGTCTTCTTTCTTCGCTTCTGTATGCTCTTTGTCCGCCAGTTTGGCATTGAAGTCAGCATCATTGGCATGATCTTTCTCTTTATCGTGGTCATCGCCCATGGCCTTTTTAAAGCCTTTGATCGACGAACCCAGATCGGATCCCAGTGAACGCAGTTTGTTGGTGCCAAACAGAAGAACAACAATTACGGCAATAATTAACAATTGCCAGATACTGATACCGCCCATGATTTTGCCTCTGAAAGTGAGTTGTGATGCCAGTCTTGCAGTATATAACAGCTTGTATGGCGCTGACGATGAGCAAACACTCGCCAGCGCAGGATAACACCCTGTTTACCTATCATGACAATCAGCCGGTTTTACGCCAGCCAATCAGCCAGCTTACTACCCCAGCCGCTATCATTCCGGCCGAGATCAGTTCCCACTCTGGCTTTATCAACAGGATTGCGGTGCCGCTAAGCAGCATCGTAGCCCCTACGCCGAACAGGTAACGGGACTGATGCTGCCTGACCCGCTCTCCTCTCAGGTCTTTGCTCAGCTTATCCACACTGTGCTGCAAGTGTTTGTGCTGGCGAAGGCTGTCGTAAAAGAGTTCAGGTAACTCTGGCATTTTTTCGGCCCAGAAAGGCGCTTTCTCTTTTAAGGCCCGCACAATGGCAGGAATGCCAATCTGATCTTTAATCCAGTCTTCAAGGAAGGGCTTGGCAGTTTTCCACAGGTCCAGCTGCGGATAGAGCTGTCGGCCTACGCCTTCAACATACAGCAATGTTTTCTGCAGAAGAACCAACTGCGGCTGAACTTCCATATTGAAACGCCTTGCGGTGTTGAACAGGTTCAGCAGCACATGACCAAAGGAGATTTCTGCCAGCGGCTTTTCAAAGATAGGTTCACAAACCGTACGGATGGCAAATTCAAAATCTTCCACGTTGGTATCCGGTGGAACCCAGCCGGAATCAACGTGCAATTCCGCAACTTTACGGTAGTCGCGATTAAAGAACGCAATGAAATTTTCCGCCAGATAACGCTTATCTTCTTTATTCAGCGATCCCACTATTCCGCAGTCTATACCAATGTATTGCGGATCTTCGGGATGGTCATAACTGACGAAGATATTGCCCGGGTGCATATCCGCATGGAAGAAGCTGTCCCGGAACACCTGGGTGAAAAAGACCTGCACGCCACGTTCAGCCAGCAGTTTCATGTTCACGCCATGCTGTTCAAGCGCGACCACGTCAGAAATCGGGATGCCGTAGATGCGCTCCATGACCAGCATGGTTTCACTGCCATAATCCGAGAATATTTCAGGCACATAGAGCATTTTGCTCTTGTCGAAATTACGGCGTAACTGGATAGCGTTAGCTGCTTCACGCAGCAGGTTCAGCTCGTCAATCAGCGTCTTTTCGTAGTCCGCCACCACTTCCTGAGGACGCAGACGGCGGCCATCAGGTAACAGACGAGGTACCCAGCGGGCCATACGATTGATCAGCTTCATATCCGCTTTGATCACCGGCAGGATGTCAGGACGGATAACTTTGATTACCACTTCCCGGCCATTCTCTTTCAGCGTGGCAGTATGCACCTGAGCGATGGAAGCCGAAGCCAGAGGTTTGATCTCAAAGTGATCAAACAGCGTTTCAACCGGGCAGCCTAACGATAATTCAATCTGCTGTTTGGCCAGTACGCCGTCGAAAGGCGCAACACGGTCCTGCAGCATAGCCAGCTGGTCAGCAATTTGCGGGGGAAACAGATCGCGACGGGTAGACATCATCTGACCAAACTTGATCCAGACCGGTCCCAGCTGCTCCAGCGACAGACGAAGCCGTTCACCCAGCAGGAGATCCTTATGCCGGCCTGGCATCCAGAACAGACATTTACGCCACAGACGGAACAGAAGGGTCAGGCGGGTTTTGGGAACCAGTTCATCCAGGCCATAGGTGAGAAATATGCGGATGATAAAATAGAGGCGGCGAAGTTCTCCGAAGCTCATTTGGCCTCCAGGTTCGTCAGGCGGGTTTCTATTAGGGCAAGATCTCTCGACAACGCATCCACTTCCTCAGCAAACCAGGCCGCCTCGAGCCCACCGGGCGCAAGACGCCACTCTTCAGTGAGGGCCTGGCCAAGGTAATCCTGCTTACGTTGCACATCTCCGCGAATAAACCGCGCACTGCGGCGGGCCAGCTGGCTGATCCCCTGTGCTACCACATCCCCGGTCCAGGGCGCGAGGTATTCAGCAGGATCCAGCTCGGCAAGATCGATAAGGGCTGAGAAATGCTGCACAACCTGCAAATCCCCTTCAACTTCCAGTTCACCACTGCGGATCAGGCTGGTCAGTTGCTGACGGTCACGCAATTTGCGCAGCGTGGCAATCTGCGTTTTTACCGTACAGTCGGGTGTGTCACTCCACTCACCCAGCACGTCAACCTGGCGTTCGCTGAAGATAAAAATCAGCGGATGTTTAAGTTCAGCCAGCACAATAGCCAGGCTTTTACCGTTAAGGCGCTGACGTGCGGCTTTCAGGCCACGATCGCGATAGAGGATTTGATTTAGCGCCGTTTCCAGCCCCGCAGTTAACAGCGGCGTTAAAGTCATTCGCTTTCCTGTTTAAAACTTGAATCCACGGTGCAGTGCAACGATGCCACCAGTAAGGTTGTGGTAGGTGGTATTTTCAAAACCTACCTCTTCCATCATCTGCTTCAGGGTATCCTGATCGGGATGCATACGGATGGATTCAGCCAGGTAGCGGTAGCTTTCAGAGTCTTTCGCTACCAGTTCACCGATGCGTGGCAGGATATGGAAGGAGTAAGCGTCGTAAGCTTTGCTTAACGGCTCCAGCTGAGGCTTAGAGAATTCCAGAATCAGCAGACGGCCGCCTGGCTTTAATACGCGGAACATAGAGGCCAGCGCTTTCTCTTTTTCCGTGACGTTACGCAGGCCAAAGGCGATGGTAATGCAGTCAAAATGGTTGTCCGGGAATGGCAGAGCTTCTGCATTCGCCTGAACATAGTTGACGTTGCCGATAATGCCGTTGTTACGTAATTTTTCACGTCCAACTTTCAGCATGGAACTGTTGATATCAGCCAGCACTACTTCGCCAGTCTCGCCAACAAGGCGTGAGAATTTAGCCGTCAGGTCGCCGGTACCACCAGCCAGATCCAGCACTCGCTGTCCGCGGCGCACGCCGCTGCAGTCGATAGTAAAACGCTTCCATACGCGGTGGATGCCAAATGACATCAGATCGTTCATCAGATCGTATTTGGCCGCAACGGAATGGAAAACATCTGCCACCATTTCAGCCTTATCGCTTTTTGCTACGGTACGAAAGCCGAAATGGGTGGTGTCCTTTGATTCATCTGCCATTTGTTTTGCCTGCTCTGCAATCAATTATCTGCCAAGTGTACCAGAGTCCCGCAGGTCAGGCACGCAGCCCGGTGCTTATTCATTGACGCGTGCGGCCCTGTTATCCGGACTCAATCCAAACGGGCTTTGCGGATCGTCCTGCTCTTCATCGCCGGGATTTTCAGGGAAATCCGGCATCGCCTGCTCCACCAGCCGCGGGTTAATAGGTCGCTTCACTTCCACACCCAGCTGGCGGAAGCTTTCTGTCTGGGCTATCAGATTACCGCGACCTTCAGAGAGTTTTTTCATCGCAAAACGGTAGCTCTCCTGCGCCTTATCCAGGCTCTGGCCCATTGCGGACATATCGTCCACAAATAACCGCATCTTGTCGTAGAGCTTCGCAGCCCGATCGGCGATACGTTGCGCATGACGGCTCTGATGTTCATAGCGCCAGAGATTATTAATGGTTCTCAGGGCTACCAGCAGCGTGGTTGGACTCACTAACATGATGTTCAGGTTCAGGGCTTCGTTGATCAGCTCTGGCTGGCGATCGATAGCTAACAGGAATGCCGGTTCAACCGGGATAAACATCAACACATAATCCAGCGAGCGTAAACCGGGCAATTGTTGATAATCTTTTCGGCTCAGCAGGCGCAGGTGCCCCCGAATGGCAGCAATATGTTCGCTGATGGCCACTTCCCTGTCAGCCTCATCTTCGCCATTGAAGTAGCGCTCATAAGCCACCAGTGTCATTTTGGCATCGATAACCACATCCTTGCCCTGCGGCAGGCGCACAATCACATCAGGTTGCATCCGCCCGCTTTGTTCGAGCTGAATGTTCACCTGCGTTTCATACTCATGCCCCTCACGCAGCCCGGACGCCTCCAGCACCCGGCTGAGCACCACTTCGCCCCAGTTGCCCTGGGTTTTATTATCGCCTTTCAGGGCTTTAGTCAGGTTGATCGCTTCCTGGGCCATTTGCGCATTAAGCTGCTGAAGATTGCGAATTTCGTGGGAAAGCGTGTGCCGTTCACGGGCTTCCTGACCAAAGCCTTCCTGCACCTGTCGGCGGAACCCTTCAAGCTGTTCGCGAAGAGGAGAAATCAGGCTGTTAAGGCTCTGCTTATTCTGCTCGTCGACCCGGCGGCCACTGTTTTCAAAAATCCGGTTAGCCAGATTTTCAAACTGGGCATTCAGCCGCTGTTCACTGTTGACCAGCAGGCGCTGCTTCTCATCTGCCGCCATCCGCGTCTCTTCAAGACGAATAGTCACCTCACGCAATTCCGCTTCCTGCGAGCTGTTGATTTCCAACTGATTCCGTAACTCGCGCGTCAGCTGTTCGGTTTCGTTGCGCCAGTGGTCAAGATGGTGGAGCTTCTCCTGGGCCGCTGACAAGGTGCCATGTAGCTGGCGCAGTTCGAGTTCATTTTGCCTCTGGGCTGTTTGCTGGCTCTCTGTCTGAAGCTGAAGTCTGTCCCGTTCCTGGCGCAGTTGTTCGGCTGCCTGGAGCAGCAGTTGCCGTTCGGTCTCCTGTTTTGAAGAGACCTGCTGCCCGCGAAACCAGGCAATCACCCACCCCGCTAACAGGCCAGCCAGGCCAAGACAAACGCCATAACTGATTGTTGCATCCACCGTTGTTCTCCCGCACGAACTTATCTACGGGAAAAGGTAGAGGCGCACTGTATGAATGTCCAGATAAAAAGCAGGAAGCTGGGCCGTGATGAAGGGATTTGTAGCAAATTCTGGAGGCGGACCGAAGAATATCAACTTTCGGGGGGAGGAAGAAAAACAGAGGGGAACTCCCCTCTGCATCAAGCCGATCAGATTAAACGACGGGCAGCGTCCACCACGATGCGCACGGCATCGCTTTCGGTTCTTTTCATGGTTTCAGCGTCAGGTATTTCCTGCTGGGTACGGTTGACAATTACACCAGCAACCATACCTGCACGCAGCCCCTGGCTTGCACACATGGTTAACAGGGTGGCGGACTCCATCTCGTAGTTCAGCACGCCCATTTGCTGCCATTCCTTCATAGAATCCTGGTAACGCTTGACCACACGGCCTGAGAAGGTGTCATAACGTTCCTGACCCGGATAGAAGGTATCGGACGAGGCGGTGATGCCAATATGCGTGGTTGCACCGGCTGCTTTAGCCGCTTCTACCAGTGCCGTCGTGCAGGTAAAGTCAGCCACGGCTGGGAACTCCAGCGGCGCAAAATGCAGGCTCGCACCATCAAGACGGACCGATCCTGTAGTCACCAGGACATCACCCACGTTGATGTCAGGTTGAATGGCGCCGGTGGTCCCAACGCGCAGGAATGTCCGTACGCCCAGTTGTGCGAGCTCTTCCACAGCAATAGACGTTGAAGGACCCCCAATACCGGTGGAACAAACGATAACGGTTTTTCCCTCAATTTCTGCGCGCCAGGTAGTGAATTCCCGGTGCGAGGCCAGGTGGACAGGATTGTCCATCAGGGCGGCAATTTTTTTCACCCGTTCAGGGTCGCCCGGCACAATCGCCAGGGTTGCGCCCTGCAAATCCGCTTTTGTTAAACCCAAGTGAAAAACGTCTGAGTGTGCCATTTCAAACTCCTGTAACGGAAAAGGGGGATAAGATCATTGGTGCTCACAGTAATGCAAAGTCGCCGAAATTTATGTGAATTGAATCACTCTCATTAATGAAAGTTGCAACAGTTAACATTTAAGAAGTGATATGAGTCACATTTAAACACTGTTTTCTGTGCCGTTGCTACAACTTGCCCTGTGGCCTGAGCAGCGGCAGTGTTAATGATGAGCGCTGAACGGTCCCCTGACCTGAACGTAATCCTGGCTATAGTTAGCTGATTACGCTAATGCATACATGGAGAGAACAATGAAAACCGAAGAAAATATAACTCAAAAAATGAGCAATAATGGGTTCACTCCTGCGGTCTCACCTACCGCATCAACCACAATCATTACCGACAGCGCTGAAATTCAGTCAGGTGAAACCTCGATCCCGACGCAGGGCGAAAATATGCCTGCTTTTCATGCCAAACCACGCCATGCCAGTGGCCCGCTTCCGGTGATTCTGGTGGTGCAGGAGATTTTCGGCGTCCATGAGCATATCCGCGATATCTGCCGCCGTCTGGCAAATGAAGGTTACCTGGCCATTGCACCAGAGCTGTACTTCCGTCAGGGTGATCCTTCTGAATACCACGACATCCCTACGCTTTTTAAAGAGTTAGTCAGCACCGTGCCAGACTCTCAGGTGCTTGCCGATTTGGATCATGTTGCTAACTGGGCTTCCCGTCATGGCGGCGATATGCGCAACATGGGGATCACCGGTTTTTGCTGGGGAGGCCGCATCACCTGGCTGTATGCAGCACACAACCCTCAGCTTAAAGCTGCCGTAGCCTGGTATGGCAAACTGGTAGGCGAAAAGACCCTGAAACAGCAGAAGCAGCCGGTAGATGTCGCTGTAGATTTGACTGCCCCGGTATTAGGGCTTTATGGCGGAAAGGATGACAGCATTCCCCAGGAGAGCGTGGAAACTATGCGCCAGGCGCTGCGCGCGGCAAATTCAAAATCCGAAATCGTGGTTTATCCCGATGCCGGACACGCTTTCAACGCTGATTATCGTCCCAGCTATCACCAGGAGTCAGCCAAAGATGGCTGGCAGCGGATGCTTTCATGGTTTCAGCAGAACGGCGTGAAATAACGCTGCTGAGCATTGAAGCTCACGTGCCCCTCCCTGCCTGATTAATTCATAAAAAAAGGGGCGCCATGCGCCCCCATTTCATCTCAGCAGGATAATCAGGCTTCGGCCTTACGCAGATTCTGCGCGGCTTTCACCATGTTAGCCAGCGCCTGACGGGTTTCCGGCCAGCCACGTGTTTTCAGACCACAATCCGGATTAACCCACAGACGCTCGACCGGAATACGTTTTGCCGCCTTCAACAGCAGCTCTTCCATCCACTCCACGCTCGGGACGTTGGGTGAGTGAATGTCGTAGACGCCCGGACCAATGTCATTCGGGTATTCAAACTCTTCAAATGACTCCAGCAGCTCCATATCCGACCGTGAAGTTTCAATGGTGATGACGTCTGCATCCAGCGCCGCAATGGAATCCATGATGTCGTTAAATTCGCAGTAACACATATGGGTGTGGATCTGGGTCTCATCCTGCGCCACAGCGGCATTCAGGCGGAAGGCATCAACAGCCCACTCCAGATAGGCAGCCCAGTCGGACTGGCGAAGTGGCAGACCTTCACGCAGGGCTGGCTCATCAATCTGAATAATACCGATACCGGCTTTCTCCAGATCTTCCACTTCATCACGCAGTGCCAGCGCAATCTGTTTAGCGATGGTTTCGCGGGTAACGTCCTCGCGAGGGAAAGACCAGCACAGGATAGTGACCGGCCCGGTCAGCATGCCTTTTACCGGTTTTTCGGTCAGAGACTGGGCGTATTTCGCCCACTCAACGGTGATCGCTTCAGGACGGCTGATATCACCAATAATCACCGGGGGCTTAACGCAGCGTGAACCATAGCTTTGTACCCAGCCATTCTGGGTGAAGGCAAACCCGTCCAGGTTTTCACCGAAATATTCCACCATATCGTTACGTTCCGCTTCGCCGTGGACCAGCACGTCCAGGCCCAGACGCTCCTGCTCTACGATGGCCTGTTTAATATGTTCAGCGATACCAGTGCGATAATGGCTGCCATCCAGACGCCCCTGTTTAAAGTCCAGGCGCAGGCCACGGATTTCAGTTGTTTGCGGGAAGGAACCGATAGTCGTGGTTGGCCATGCAGGTAGCTGGAAGCGCTTACGCTGAGCTTCAGCACGGACAGCATAACTGTTGTCACGCTGGCTCTCTTTAGCCGTGATGCCTGCCAGACGCTGGCTAACAGCCGCGTTATGGACACGTTTTGAATCACGGCGTGCACGGACTGGCGCACTCCAGGCCTCCAGCGACTGTGGGTCATTATTGTTAAGCGCATTGCTCAGCAATGACAGCTCGGCACATTTTTGCAGCGCGAAGGCAAACCAGCTTTTCACCTCTTCATCCAGGCGCGTTTCGGTGCTCAGATCGATCGGACTGTGCAGCAGTGAACAGGAAGAGCCAATCCACAACTGTTTACGCTGACTCACCAGCGGCTGGAGACGTTCAAACCAGCTGCTCAGGTCAGCACGCCAGACGTTACGGCCATTGATCACGCCAACGGAGAGCAACCAGTCAGCAGGGATTTTGGCGTTCAGCCCGGCGATATTATCTTTCCCATGTACCAGATCAACATGCAGGCCCTGGACCGGGAGTTCACGAATAGTGTCGATATTAGTGCCAGCACTTTCGAAATAGGTGGTCAGCAGCAAATTAGTTTGCCCCTGCAGGGCTTCATACGCGGGTTTAAACGCGTTCAGCCACTCCTGCGGCAGCTCCAGCACCAGAGCGGGCTCATCAATTTGCACCCATTCGACATCGCGCTTCGCCAGCTCGGCCAGCACCTGCTGGTAGACAGGCAGAATGTCCTGCAACAGGCTCAGACGGTTAAACTGCTCACCCTTAACTTTGCCCAACCACAGGTAAGTTACCGGGCCTAACAGCACAGGTTTTACTTTGTGGCCTGCTGCCAGCGCTTCGTCCACTTCTTCCAGAATCTGGGTCCAGCTGAGTTTGAACTGCTGGCCTTTGGTGAATTCAGGCACCATGTAGTGATAGTTGGTATTAAACCATTTGGTCATCTCGGCGGCGGCGGCTGGCTCACCTGTTGGTGCGCGGCCACGACCAAGACGGAATAAGGTATCCAGGTCAACAGAGCCATCCTTATTTTGGTGGCGGGCGGGCACGTTGCCTAATAACAGGCTGGTGGTCAGAACATGATCGTACCAGGCGAAGTCACCAACCGGGACCACGTCAACGCCTGCCTGTTTCTGCTGCTGCCAGTGGCGGGCGCGCAGTTCGCGGCCTACGGCCAGTAACTCTTCCTGAGAGCTGTTGCCAGCCCAGTAGCTTTCCTGCGCTTTTTTCAATTCGCGACGCAGACCGACGCGGGGGAATCCGAGAGTATGGTTCAGAATAGTCATCAGTTCTTTCCTCAGTGGCTGCCCGTTGTCGTTGCAATCAGGCTTTTAGACGTCCAGATGTTTACACATCTATAATCCGCAGGTACTGTAGTCACCACAAGCGCAAATTGTTCATTGTCGATGTGAAGGACTCTCATGATCGAACTCAAACACCTGCGGACGCTGCAGGCGCTGCGAACAACGGGTTCGCTGGCAGCCGCAGCCGCCCAACTCCATCAAACGCAGTCGGCGTTATCCCATCAGTTCAGCGACCTGGAACAGCGTCTGGGCTTTCGTTTATTTGTGCGTAAAAGCCAGCCGCTGCGCTTTACGCCGCAGGGTGAAATTCTGCTTCAACTGGCTGAGCAGGTTCTGCCTCAGATCCAGCATGCTTTGCAGGCCTGCCACGAACCGCATCAGACTACGCTGCGGATCGCTATTGAATGTCACAGCTGCATCCAGTGGCTGACACCGGCGTTGAATAATTTTCGCCAGAGCTGGCCGCAGGTGGTGATGGATTTCAAATCCGGCGTGACTTTTGACCCGCAACCCGCACTGCAACAGGGGGAGCTGGATCTGGTTCTGACCTCCGATATCCTGCCGCGCAGCGGACTGTTTTATTCGCCGATGTTTGATTTTGAAGTGAGGCTGGTGCTGGCTCCGGATCATCCACTGGCGCAGGCTGACCATATTTCACCTGAAGACCTGGCCCATGAAGTGCTGATGATTTATCCGGTGCAGCGTCAACGTCTGGATATCTGGCGCCACTTCTTGCAGCCAGCGGGCGTCAGCCCTGCCCTGAAAAGCGTCGACAATACGCTGCTGCTGATCCAGATGGTTTCTGCCGGGATGGGCATCGCCGCACTGCCGCACTGGGTGGTGGAAAGCTTTGAACATCAGGGCCTGGTGGTGACTAAAACGCTGGGTGATGGCCTCTGGAGCCGGTTGTATGCCGCCGTGCGCGATGGGGAGCAGCGTCAGCCCGTCACCGAAGCCTTTATCCGATCGGCCCGTCAGCACGCCTGCGATCATCTGCCACGGGTGCGGGATGCTTCTCAGCCTGGGACACCTTTACCTGTTCCTCTGGCGCCCTTCTGATTTACCCGCCAGCCTCAATCGCTGGTGGGTTTTCCTGTTTCTGTCGTCATTTCTCTCTATAATGCGCCCAACAGCCTTTGATCCCTGATGAGAGTTTTATGACTAATAACGACGTGCTGCGCAGCGTGCGCTACATGCTGAATCTGAGCGATGCTCAGGTTGTGGCTATTCTGGCGCTGGCAGAGACTGAAGTCGCCGAAGCGGAAGTGCACAGCTTTTTGAAGAAAGAAGATGAAGAGGGCTTCCGTGCCTGTCCGGATGTGATTATGGGCTACTTCCTGAATGGCCTGATTTTCCAGCGCCGTGGCAAGAGCGAAGAGGCACCGGCCCCTTCCATTGAACGTAAAATGACTAACAACATCATGATGAAGAAATTGCGTGTGGCCTTTGATCTGAAAACCACCGATATTCTCGACATCCTTAAGCTGGCCGATTTTGCCGTGGGTCAGTCTGAAATTGGCGCGATCTTCCGTAAGCCGGGCCACAAAAATTACCGTGAGTGTGGCGACCAGATCCTGCGTAACTTCCTGAAGGGATTGACGCAGCGTATTCGTCCTGCCAAAGCCTGATATAAAGAGGGCCAGCATTGCGCTGGCCCTTTTCATCTGAGCACTATTTCCCGACAATCCATTTCTTATGCACTAACAGCGAAGCCAGAATCACTGCGGCACCGATAATAAAACTCGGCCAGTGCGGCTGCTGCTGCCAGATGGCCAGATTCACCAACAGCCCGGCAGGCACATGCATATTGTTCATGATCCCCAGCGTCCCTGCATCCACCTGCGTTGCGCCGTAGTTCCACATGAAATAGCCCAGCCCGGATGCCGCTACGCCCAGCCAGATCAATATGCCCCACTGCAGCGAAGTTGTTGGAAGTTTCTGCGGATTACCCCACAAGAACCAGGCAAGCGTGGCGATCGCCGCCGCACCCAGATAGAACCAGGAAAAGGCAGTATGCTGCGGCACGGGCCGGATTTCCTGCAGCCTTTTGTAGCCCACCATGCCAATGGCAAAAATGATGTTGGCTATCTGTACCAGCAATAAGCCAAACCAGAAGTGATCGCTGACTTTGTCATACCGGATAATGGCTGCACCGCCTACCGCCAGCAGGGCGCTGAGAGCATAGCTCCACCGCACGCCACGGCCTTTCAGCAGGTCGTAGATCAGCGTGACATAGAGCGGGGTCATCACCGTAAACAGCAGGAACTCCGACACGCTGAGGTAGAGATAAGCCTGGAAGCTGACGAGATACATGACACCGAGCTGTAGCGCGCCCACGCCCATGTACATCAGGAGCGTGGAAGCACGATAGCCACGCCAGCGCAGAAACGGCAGGAACACTACCGCTGCCAGCAACAGCCTTACCAGTACGGAAAACACACTATCAACCTGTCCTGCCAGGTATTCGCCAATCAGGCTGAATGAAAATGCCCACAAAATTGTGGTGACAATCAGTAACGTCACAATGTCAGACTCTGCTGTAAAAAGTGCGCACATTGTAGCGAAATTACCCGTAACCAAGGTAATTATTTGGTTTACAACTGCTTTTAAAAGCAGCGTAATTTAGTGAGGACAGAGATGTTCGAAAACGAAAAACCACGAATTTGGAGATTTCCCTCAAATTTTCCTGGCTGTCCACTGAACGCAGCCTCTTTCAGGCGATGCCGTACACACAAACAGATATTTTGTCATAAAAATGTAACATTTGAGCCCACCTTCACAGTCTGATGCGCGATTTCCGCCTATTCTTTGCGCGAAATGGAACATTATGCCGGATTCAAGGCAGATCCTTTTGTCATAAGCGCCCACTGGCGCCCAAAACGAGAATAACCTGCGCCATTGGAGGCTCATATGTTAAGTATTTTTAAGCCAGCACCTCACCAGCCTCGCGTTGAGGCTGACAGGGTAGATCCGCTCTACCGCAAACTACGCTGGCAAATCTTCCTGGGGATTTTCTTCGGTTACGCTGCCTATTATCTGGTCCGCAAAAACTTTGCGCTTGCCATGCCTTACCTGATTGAACAGGGCTTTTCCCGAGGCGACCTGGGGTTTGCGCTCTCCGGTATCTCCATCGCCTACGGCTTTTCCAAATTTATTATGGGATCGGTCTCCGATCGCTCAAACCCCAGAGTTTTTCTGCCAGCCGGATTGATCCTGGCCGCGGCCGTAATGCTCTTTATGGGATTTGTTCCCTGGGCAACCTCCAGCATTATGGTGATGTTTGTGCTGCTGTTCTTATGCGGCTGGTTCCAGGGTATGGGCTGGCCGCCCTGTGGCCGGACTATGGTGCACTGGTGGTCGCAGAAAGAGCGTGGCGGGGTGGTTTCCGTGTGGAACTGCGCGCACAACGTGGGCGGGGGCATACCTCCGTTACTGTTCCTGCTGGGGATGGCATGGTTTAACGACTGGAAAGCGGCGCTTTATATGCCGGCCTTTGGTGCCATTGTGGTTGCTGTTTTCGCCTTCGCACTGATGCGCGATACCCCGCAGTCCTGTGGCCTGCCGCCGATTGAAGAATACAAAAACGATTACCCACCGGACTATGATGAGAAACATGAAGAGGAGCTGACCGCTAAGCAAATCTTTATGCAATACGTCCTGCCTAACAAATTGCTGTGGTACATCGCGCTGGCTAACGTGTTTGTTTATCTGCTGCGTTACGGCATTCTCGACTGGTCACCCACTTACCTGAAAGAAGTAAAGCATTTCGCGCTGGATAAGTCCTCCTGGGCCTATTTCTTTTACGAATATGCTGGCATTCCCGGCACGCTGCTTTGTGGCTGGATGTCCGACAGGGTCTTTAAAGGTAATCGTGGGGCCACCGGCGTGTTCTTTATGGTGCTGGTAACCATTGCTACCGTGGTTTACTGGATGAATCCGGCCGGTAATCCTAACGTGGACATGGCCTGTATGATTGTGATCGGCTTCCTGATTTATGGTCCGGTGATGTTGATCGGTTTACATGCTTTAGAGCTGGCACCGAAAAAAGCAGCAGGAACAGCAGCAGGATTTACCGGACTGTTTGGTTATCTGGGCGGCTCTGTCGCGGCCAGCGCCATCGTCGGCTACACCGTGGATTACTTCGGCTGGGACGGCGGCTTTATCATCATGATCGGTGGGTGCGTACTGGCTGTGTTGCTGCTGGTGCTGACCATGCTGAGCGAGAACAAACACAAACAGCAGCTGAAGCAGGCTGAATAACAGGAGAAAGCGCCCTTTCTCCCTTAAGACGGTTCACTTCCTGCATCCGTAAATGCTTTCCGCCCCCGCTGGCCGGGGCGGAAAATTTTCGGTTAAACGTTATAGAGCTTACGCAGGTAATTGGGCACCGCGTTATCCGCATTACTGCCTATTACTTCCAGCTCCGGCAGCAGGTCTTTCAGCCGCTGATGGGAGTTGCTCATGATGCAGCCTTTACCGGCCATGCTCAGCATCTCCTTGTCATTCATGCCATCCCCAAAGGAGATGCAGTCCTTCAGGGCATAGCCCAGCGTCTTTGATACAGCATCCAGCGCATGGCCTTTAGATACGCCACCCGCCATCACTTCCAGGCAGGTTGGCAGAGAGAAACTGACATTGACCCTGTCACCCCAGCGCGCAATCAGCGCCTCTTCCAGCGGGATCAGCAGCTCAGGTTTACCACAGGTGAAGAACACCTTGCTGATGCCATCCGTTGCCAGCGAACCCGGCTCGTAAAGCTGATAATTGAAGTCAGATTCACGGAAGAAATCCATCTCTTCTGGGCGGTTACGGTTCAGGAACCACTCCTCATCACGGTAGACGTTGGTGAAGATATCCTCATGGCTGTGGTGGAGCGCAAACAATTCCTCAGCAATATCTTCGTCCAGGTTGTGGCTGAACACCAGTTCACCCGCCGTGTTGTGTACCCTGGCACCGTTAGAGGTGATCATAAATGCATCAATCCCCAGACTGTCACGCATCTGGGCCACATCAATGTAATGACGGCCGGTGGCGAAGATAAAATGCACCCCTTTTTCAGTCAGCAGCGGCAGCGTTTCACGGGCAAAAGGAGATAAGCGGTGATCGGGCGACAGCAGGGTGCCATCAAGATCGGAAGCAACAATAGCGTACATAAAACCTCTGGTTAGTCTGTTATCGGGCAGCCTGGCTGGCCCACTAATGAGAGCGGTGTAAAATTACGAATGTCTGGAGAAAAAGGCCACGATGGCATCCAGCGCTTCGGCCCGCATACTGTCTTTTTCAAATAAGATCTCATGACGCGCGCCGTTGATAACCAGCGGTTTCCCCCCTCACAGGGCTGCCCCGCGGTGGTCATGGCCTGGCAGAAAAGATCCTGGGCCCGGTTATCCACCACCTTGTCTGCACCGGCTTGTAACACCAGCAGCGGCGTGGAAATTTCTTTCGCTTTGCTGAGGGCGCTCTGGCCAGCCATCACCCCTTCCCGCACCCAATGGTAGGTGGGGCCGCCAACGCGTAATCCTGGGTCGTCTGCGTAGAAACGCAGATTTCTCCGGTAACGCTCCCGGCTGTGGGTCAGTTCGTTGATGCCGAACGGGCGTGCCCGCCACTTTCCGGTGCCCATTGCATAACCATCACGCAGGGTTGGCCGCTTTTCAGCCCACTCCAGAATCCGGTTGGCCATCCACGCAGGCATCGGCAGGAAAATACCAAACATCGGCGAGGCCATCACCACGGCATCAAAAGCGTCTGGCTGCCTTGCCAGCATCAGGGCCAGGATCGCACCGCCCATCGAATGGGCAAGCGCATAACGGTGGCGATAGCTCCGGCTGGCAATCTCTTTTTGATAGAGCGTTTCAAGGTCATCCACATAGTGGTCAAAGGCTTCCACATGCCCGCGATGAGAATCCTTCAGCAGGCGGCCCGATCGCCCCTGCCCGCGGTGATCGATGATCACCACATCGTAGCCGCAGTGAAAAAGATCGTAAGCCAGCTCAGGGTACTTCACATAGCTTTCAATCCGCCCCGGACAGAGCAGAATAACCTTGTCGTGTTGCGCTGAGATGAAGCGAACATAGCGAATCGGGACGTTTTCCACGCCGGTAAATTCGCCCTCTTCCCGATGCTTCCAGAAATCCAGCAGCGGGCCGGTAGCAAAAGCAGCAAACGCTTTTTCACGCGTTGGCCAGCCGTTTTTAAGACTCTTCATCGGCTTCTGCCCTTATTCCGTCTTACGGCTTCAGACGACCTGATGTCATCCCGTAGCGCAACCTCAAACAATGCCGTATTGTGTCATACTTCTGTACATTCAGGGAGCGTTACCCATGACCATCGAGTGGTGGCTGGCTTATCTTTTAACCACCAGCATCTTAAGTCTTTCCCCCGGTTCCGGCGCGATAAATACTATGAGTACCGGCATCAGCCATGGCTATCGCGGTGCGGTTGCCTCTATTTCTGGCCTCCAGGTCGGGCTTTCGGTGCACATTGTACTGGTTGGTATCGGGCTTGGTGCGCTGTTCTCGCAGTCTGTACTGGCTTTCGAAATACTGAAATGGGCGGGTGCGGCTTATCTGGTCTGGCTCGGGATCCAGCAATGGCGTTCCGGCGGGGGTATCGATTTGCAGGCGGTGGCGAAAGCGATGCCCCGCAGGAAACTGTTCAGGCGTGCCATCCTGGTCAACCTCACCAATCCAAAGAGCATTGTCTTTCTGGCTGCCCTGTTCCCGCAGTTTATCATTCCACATCAGCCGCAGACGGCTCAGTATCTGGTACTGGGCGTGACCACGGTTGTCGTCGATATTATCGTGATGATTGGCTATGCGACGCTGGCAACACGTATTGCTGGCTGGATTAAAGGGCCGCGACAGATGAAATTGCTTAACCGGATATTTGGCGGGATGTTTGTGGCTGTGGGGGCGTTACTGGCTTCAGCGCGCCGAATTGCCTGAACCTGGAAACAGTCAGGCCGGGCGTTATACCCGGCCTGGACGTTTAGCGTGAAAGAATCAGATGAATGCCGAATCCGGCAAACAGAACGCCGGCAAAACCATCAATCCATTTTGCTAAACGTTGATAGCCCTGACGAATCTTCGGCAGAGCAAAAATGCTGGCAACCAGAGTGAACCAGATAAAGGTTTCACTGACGATCAGGATAAATAATCCCCAGCGCGCGCCAGCGCCTACGTCATCACCCACAAACAGTGAAAACACACTGCCGAAGTAGATAACAGCTTTCGGATTAGAGAGGTTAGTCAGGAAACCTTTCAGAAAGCTGCGGCCTTTTTCAGGCAGCGCTACCGGTGAAGCGTCCTGCTGGCTGGCCTGCTTGTGCTGCCGACGGGCGGAACGCAGCATCTGCCAGCCCATCCACAGCAGGTAAAGTCCCCCTCCGACCATGATGATCTGGTGCAGCCAGGCCATTTTCTGCAACAGCAGATTCAATCCCAGTAATGCCACGCCTGCCCAGATAACAATGCCGAGGGTAATCCCTACCACACCCATCATCGCCTCCTTGCGTGAACGGCTGACCGCCGTTTGCGACACAAAAAAGAAGTCCGGGCCCGGACTCATCAGGGCAATGAAATGCACCATCGCCACCGTCAGAAATAACATCAACATATTGGGTTCCTTGCTATGAGAATGTTGGGGGAAAATCTATTCGTCATCATCAACGTGTTCTTTGATCATCACCAGGAAGGCTTTGCCAAAACGCTCCAGCTTTCTCTGGCCTACGCCATTGATGCTGAGCATCTCTGAAGCGGTGATCGGCATCTGTTCAGCCATTTCGATCAGCGTTGCGTCGTTGAATACCACATAGGGCGGGACATTATTTTCATCTGCAATCGCCTTACGTAATTTGCGTAATTTTGCGAACAGCTTACGATCGTAATTGCCGCCGAAGGATTTCTGGCTGTTACTGCGTGGCTTGACGGTAACCAGCCTGGGTACCGCCAGCATCAGCGGCGTTTCACCCCGTAAGACTGGCCTGGCCGCTTCCGTAAGCTGTAAAGCAGAGTGCATGGCGATGTTTTGCGTCACCAGCCCAAGGTGGATTAACTGGCGAAGAACGCTGACCCAGTGTTCATGACTCTGATCTTTACCAATGCCGTAGATCGGTAATTTATCGTGCTGCATATCGCGGATACGCTGATTGTTCGCGCCTCTCAGCACCTCAACAATGTAGCCCATCCCGAAACGTTGCCCGACACGATAAATGCCTGACAGCGCTTTTTGCGCTTCGACCAGTCCGTCATAACGGCGGGGCGGGTCCAGGCAGATATCGCAGTTGTCGCAAGGCTGCTGACGTCCTTCACCAAAGTAGTTCAGCAATACCAGACGGCGGCAGGTCTGCGCTTCGGCAAAGGCCCCCATCGCATTCAATTTATGCCGTTCGATATCCTGCAGCGGACCCGGTGCCTTCTCATCCAGACAGCGACGTAACCAGGCCATATCTGCCGGGTCGTAAAGCATCAGGGCTTCTGCAGGCAGGCCATCACGCCCGGCACGCCCCGTTTCCTGATAATAGGATTCAATGTTGCGCGGGATATCAAAGTGGACAACGAAGCGCACGTTAGGCTTGTTGATACCCATCCCAAAGGCGACTGTTGCCACGACAATTTGCAAATCGTCACGCTGGAAAGCTTCCTGTACCTGCGCGCGATGGGCATTGTCCATCCCGGCGTGGTAGGCACCCACGCTCAGCCCGCGGCTTTGCAACCGGGCGGCGGTGTCTTCAACTTTCGCGCGGCTGTTACAGTAAATGATGCCACATTTGCCTCGCTGCTCCTGCACGTAGCGGATCAGCTGGTCGGTAGGTTTAAACTTTTCTACCAGGGTGTAGCGGATATTCGGGCGGTCAAAGCTGCTGATCTGAATCAGCGGATCGTTTAGTTGCAGCAGACGGGCAATGTCATTACGCGTCGTTTCATCTGCTGTTGCCGTCAGCGCCATTACGGGGACATCAGGAAGACGATGGCGCAGTTGCCCCAGCGCCCCATATTCTGGACGGAAGTCATGGCCCCACTGAGAAATACAGTGGGCTTCATCCACCGCCAGCATCGCCGGATTCCAGTGCAGCAGGTTATCGAGGAAATTGTCCATCATCAGGCGTTCGGGGGCGATATACAGCAGCCGTATCCGTCCGGTCCGGCAACCCGCCATCACTTCCTGCTGTTCATCACGGGTCTGAGTAGAGTTCAGGCAGGCCGCGGCCACGCCATTGGCCAGCAGCTGATCAACCTGATCTTTCATCAGGGAAATCAGCGGAGAGACCACTAACGTCAGCCCTTCTTTGATCAGGGCAGGAATTTGATAGCAGAGCGACTTGCCGCCGCCGGTGGGCATAACCACCAGGCAGTCACGGCCATTCAGCGAAGCCTGAATGATGGATTGCTGTCCTGGGCGAAAGTGCTGGTAGCCAAAGGTATCTTGCAGAATCTGTTCCGCCAGCGCTTCCTGATTAATTACTGCAGCCGTAGACACGTATTCCCCAAATCTGATGATGGGTGAGCTGCGATTGCCGCTCACCCGAAAGCTTTAAAACAGGTCGTTCAACATTACACCCACACCCACGCGCGTCTGGCGGTGGTTGTAGTCAATCAGTGATTCGCCGTAGCCGCTGTACACCTGAGTGTAGAAGCGAACGTGGTTAGTGATGGGGTAGCTCCAGCCCATTTCCGCGCCGCCATAACCGCTGTTCCAGTTATAGGTGCTCTTCACGCTGAAAATGCTCTCGCCCCACTGATAGCCAACCGTCAGGCGATAATACCCCATGTACTTAGTGATATCCGGGTTATCATCATTATTTTCACTTTCTGGAAGGCGGTACCAGGGTTTGGCTTCCACCATCCAGTTTCCGTTCTGCGCCATCAGACGGGCATAGACACGATTCCAGCTACGGGAGGTCGGTTCAGAACGCCCGTTAGACTGGTGGTTCAGACCCATTTCCACATCACGCAGCGTCCAGCCTGCAAAGCTGTAGTCTGTCGCCCATCCCAGGAAAATCTGTGGCTGGTAGTCAGTTTCACGGAAAGGTGAAGATCCGGCACGGTTAGAGAGCTGCCACCAGGACCCCTGAGTATAAGACGCTGCCAGCACCGAGTTATCACCCAAAATGCCACGCCATAAAGGAAAGGCCAGACTGAGCTGGAATTTCACTTCATCGTGTTTAACATTATCCGACCAGTTATAGCTTTCGATCGCTTCTTTATTAATGTTGCTGGTATCGGTATACAGAACATAGTTACTTTCATACGGGAAAAGTACGAAAGGATTGTCATGCTTTTCCAGCAGGTTAGCAATGATACTGCCAGGCACGGCAGGTTGGTCATGAACCTCAGTAACCGTGGCTTCTTGTGCCAGAGCTAACGTGGGAAACAGGAAGGCTGCAACCAGCAATCCTCTCAGCATAGGCATAGTGTGCTCCAGAGCAGAAACGGGACAGGTGTGTAAAAAGCAGGCCATTTTACACAGAAAAGCCTGGGGGCATTAGTGCTGTTTTTGTAAAAGGAATGCATTTCTGCCTGAGCCTGAAATAGCCAGTCTGTTATTCTTCTCTCATCATTTTGTTGCAAGGAATTTTCATGATGTCTGCTGTTCCCCTGGCCCAGGACGCCGCACGTCGCCTTATTGGTGGCATTTTTGTTGATGATATGCCTTTTAACCGGGCTCTGGGCCTGCAACTGGATCGGCTGGAGCCGGATTATGCTGAACTTAGCTTTGCAAACCAGACTCAGCTGGTAGGAAATGTCGCCCAGAAGATCCTGCATGGTGGCGTGATTGCTTCCGTGCTGGATGTGGCTGCCGGCCTGGTTTGCGTGAGCAGTGCACTGACCCGCCAGGAGAGCATCACCGAAGAGGAGCTCCGTCAGCGGTTATCGCGAATGGGCACCATCGATCTGCGCGTGGACTATCTGCGTCCAGGGCGCGGTGAACGCTTTATTGCCACCAGCAGCCTGCTCCGGGGCGGCAATAAAGTCTCAGTGGCTCGCGTGGAACTGCACAATGATGCTGGCGTCTATATTGCCAGTGCCACTGCCACCTATCTTACGGGCTAGCGACAAGTAAACGCCATTTTTCCCTGTTAATAACCCTGATATTACGGAGTCTCTTTACATGGATGCACAACAAACCCGACAAGGAATTTTCTTTGCTCTCGGTGCCTATTTTATCTGGGGCATTGCTCCGGCCTATTTCAAGCTGATCCAGCAAGTGGCACCGGGAGAGATCATGACTCACCGGGTTATCTGGTCATTCTTCTTTATGCTGTTGCTGGTCAGTCTCAGCCGTAACTGGGACAAGGTGAAAAACATCCTGCAACAGCCAAAAAAAGTGCTGCTGCTGGCAGTATCAGCCACGGTTATCTGCGGCAACTGGCTTATTTTTATCTGGGCGGTCAACAATCATCATATGCTGGAAGCCAGCCTGGGCTACTTTATCAACCCGTTACTTAACGTACTGGTGGGGATGGTGTTCCTGAAAGAGCGTTTTCGTCGGTTACAGTGGCTCGCTGTCGCGCTGGCAGCCTGTGGCGTGCTTGTGCAGCTGTGGCGATTTGGTTCAGTGCCGATTATTGCGCTGGGTCTGGCGGTGACCTTCTCCCTTTATGGACTGATCCGTAAAAAGATTAACGTTGATGCCCAAACCGGCATGCTGATCGAAACCAGCTGGCTGCTTCCGGTTGCCGCCATCTATCTGTTTGGTGTGGCTGAGAGCAGCACCAGCCATCTGACTCAGAACCCCCTGTCGCTGAATCTTCTGCTGATTGCCGCCGGGATTATCACCACTATTCCACTGATGTTGTTTGCCGCGGCCTGTAATCGTCTGCGTTTATCTACCGTGGGCTTCTTCCAGTATCTGGGCCCGACGCTGATGTTCCTGCTTGCGGTAGTGTTCTATGGTGAACAGATGACGCCGGATAAAGCGGTCACCTTCTCATTTATCTGGGCAGCGCTGGCGCTGTTTATTGTCGATGCTGTCTGGACGCTCAAGCGCAGACAGCCCGCGTTATAAGCAAAAAACCCCGCATCAGCGGGGTTTTTTGTTACCGGCAGGGATCAGAGCCAGTTTTTCCGCTTGAAGTAAGCGTAAGGGGCCAGCCCGGCCAGGATCATCAGGGTAATGGCGCCCGGATAACCAAAGCTCCATTTCAGTTCAGGCATAAATTCGAAGTTCATGCCGTAACTTGAGGCCACCAGCGTGGGCGGCAGGAAAACCACGGACACCACCGAGAAGATCTTAATGATACGGTTCTGCTCAATGTTGATAAAGCCCATTGCCGCCTGCATCAGGAAGTTCACCTTCTGGAACAGCGACTCATTGTGCGGCAGCAGGGATTCGATATCCCGCAGAATTTCACGCGCCTGCTCCAGCTGATTGTCGGGCAGACGGGCTTTACGCACCAGGAAGTTTAGCGCGCGTTGGGTATCCATCAGACACAAACGCACCTTCCAGCCAATATCTTCCAGCTCCGCCAGGGTGGAGAGCGCAGCGTCAAACTCATCGCCCTGGTGCCCTTCCATAATGACCCGGCTGAGCTTTTCCAGATCGCTGTAGATATTTTCGATTTCGTCCGCGAGCTGTTCAATCTTGGTTTCGAACAGATCCAGCAACAGCTCGTAGGCGTTGCCGTCGGTCAGAACCTGATTACGGGCGCGCATCCTGTAGAGGCGAAACGCCGGAAGCTCACGCTCACGGAGGGTATAAAGACGTCCTTCACGAATGGTAAAGGCCACCGTGGAGTTACCGGCATGGTCTTCGGCATCTTCATAAAAGAAAAAGGAGTGGATATGCAGGCCGTCTTCATCTTCGAAGAAACGCGCCGAGGCTTCGATATCTTCCAGTTCGGGGCGGGTTGCCAGGCTCTGACCCAGCTCGGTCTGGACGCGATCGCGCTCATTCTCTTCCGGCTCAATAAGATCGACCCAGACTGAGCTGCTCAGCTCATCATTGGGCTCTTCCAGTTCGAGGCGGGTTAAGCGGCTCTGTTCCAGTTTAAATGCGCTCAGCATAGCTGTACTCCCAATTTACAGTCACAATTTGGGACGACGCGATGAACACGGGAAACGGCAGTTTCAGTCAGCGACAAAATCTGACTCAGAGCGACGGAAGTGCGGGGTCGCCAACAACCACGAAGGCTATCGGCAGAAGAGGATAGCCTTAGGAGTTGTACCTGGTTTGCAGGTCAATGAGCCAGTATCTACTGGGTGTGTCCAAGGCGAGTGTCCTCTAAGGGTAATGGTGCGCGCATGTTACGCTGTGCCGAAAATCGCGTCAACAGCCGGATCTGGATAAATACGCAACAAGAATTAACAGGGAAACATCTGTGGAAACAGCGTGACGGGGCGATGAAAACCGCCCCGTGAAAGGAGTCAGACCGTTTCGAGCTTCGCGTAGGCGGCAACCAGCCATTTGATCCCCTGGCCCTGGAACGCCACCTGCAGACGGCTGTGATCGCCACTGCCTTCCAGATTCACAATAGTGCCTTCGCCAAACTTGGCATGACGAACCCGCTGACCCAGCGCAAAGCCACTGTCGTTCTGGGTCACAGGCGCCCCCATCCGCTGATGTTTTACCGGACGGCTGATGCTGGCCCGCAGGCGAACCTCTTCCACACACTCTTCCGGCAGCTCACCGACAAAGCGTGATGGGCGATGGTAAACCTCTTTGCCATACAGGCGACGGGTTTCGGCATAGGTCAGCGTGAGTTTTTGCATTGCCCGCGTAACGCCTACATAGGCCAGACGGCGCTCTTCCTCTAACCTGCCGCCTTCCTCCAGCGACATCTGGCTGGGGAACATGCCCTCTTCCATGCCGACAATAAAGACCTGCATAAACTCCAGGCCTTTTGCAGCATGCATGGTCATTAACTGCACCGCATCCTGCCACTTGTCGGCCTGACCTTCACCCGCTTCCAGCGCGGCGTGAGACAGGAAGGCCTGCAACGGCATCAGATCTTCATCTTCATCCTGATAGCTGTATTGCCGGGTGGCGTTGACCAGCTCCTCAAGGTTCTCAATACGGGCCTGGCCCTTCTCGCCTTTCTCCTGGTCATACATCAGCCACAGGCCGGAATCTTTGATCACCCGGTCTGTCTGCACGTGAAGCGAGAGTTCACTGGTTTCCTGTGCCAGAGAATCCACCAGCTCGGTGAAACGCTGAAGTGCAGAGGCCGCCCGTCCTGCCAGCGCTTTTTCCTGCAACAGCACGCGGGTGCTTTGCCATAAAGTCAGCTGACGTTCACGCGCCGTCTGCCGCACCACATCCAGGGTGCGATCGCCAATGCCGCGCGTTGGCGTGTTGACCACCCGCTCAAACGCCGCGTCATCATTGCGGTTGGCTATCATGCGCAGATAGGCCAGCGCATCTTTGATCTCCTGACGTTCGAAGAAGCGCATGCCGCCATAGATACGGTACGGCATACTGGTCTGGAGCAGCGCCTCTTCCAGCACGCGCGACTGGGCGTTACTGCGGTACAGAATGGCGCAGTCGTTCAGGGCCCCGCCGTTTTCCATCCAGACCTTGATACGGTTGACCACGAAGCGGGCTTCATCCAGCTCGTTGAACGCACAATAGAGCGCGATAGGTTCGCCATCACTGCCATCCGTCCACAGCTCTTTGCCCATACGGCCACTGTTGTTGGCAATCAGGGCATTCGCCGCTTTCAGGATGTTATTGGTGGAGCGGTAATTTTGTTCCAGACGGATAGTTTCCGCGCCCTGGAAGTCGTTGAGGAAGCGCTGAATGTTTTCCACCTGCG
The DNA here is from genome assembly GCF_036865545.1 of Erwinia sp. E_sp_B01_1. Taxonomy (NCBI): domain Bacteria; kingdom Pseudomonadati; phylum Pseudomonadota; class Gammaproteobacteria; order Enterobacterales; family Erwiniaceae; genus Erwinia; species Erwinia sp. E_sp_B01_1. Next base: position 4,548,393 of record NZ_CP142208.1, read on the forward strand.
CACCGCGCCAGCCATAGATCGACTGATCGTCATCCCCGACAATGATTACCTTGCCGGTCTCCCCGGCCAGCATGCGAATCCAGGCATACTGGATATTGTTGGTATCCTGAAACTCATCCACCAGCACGTTGGTAAAGCGCTCACGATAGTGGTTCAGAATGTGCGGCTTGTTGAGCCACAGCTCGTGGGCACGCAGCAGCAACTCGGCAAAGTCGACCAGCCCGGCACGGTCACAGGCTTCCTGATAGGCCTGATAGATACGCAGCCAGGTTTGCTCAACCGGATTGCCGTAGCTCTCAATATGTTTAGGCCGCAGCCCTTCATCTTTTTTGCCGTTGATGTACCACATGGCCTGACGGGCAGGCCACTGCTTCTCGTCGAGATTCATCGCTTTGATCAGGCGTTTAAGCAGGCGCTGCTGATCTTCACTGTCGAGAATTTGAAAATCTTGCGGCAGGTTGGCATCCAGATGATGCGCACGCAGCAGACGGTGAGCCAGGCCGTGGAAAGTTCCGATCCACATCCCGCCCTGACTGGTCCCTATCAGCTGCTCAATACGGTGGCGCATTTCCGCCGCAGCCTTGTTGGTAAAGGTCACGGCCATAATGGAATAAGGGGAGCAGTTCTCAACGGCCATCAGCCAGGCAATGCGGTGAACCAGCACACGGGTTTTGCCACTGCCAGCCCCTGCCAGCACCAGCAGATTGCTGCGAGGCGCGGCTACGGCCTCGCGTTGTTTGTCATTCAAGCTGTCTAGCAGGTCAGAAACGTCCATAGGCACCGTCAGGAAAGGGGGAGCGCGCGGCGCTCCACTGGATATTTAACCAGTTTATTATATCAGCGCAGTCAGCGATGCCAACTGCGAAATTTCCAGCGTGGGAAGCAGGCGGCTGTCACTGATGTGCATCAGGTTGCCTTTACGCAGGTTGATCCAGCAGGCCTGCATCCCACAACGCACTGCCCCAGCAACGTCCGTGGTCAGGTCATCACCCACATGCAGGATACTTTCCGGCGGCAGAGCAAGCTTCTCTGCGGCCAGGTGATACATATCCTGGTAAGGTTTGGCACGCCCGTCCGGCCCGGCACGGAGAATAAATTTAAAATATTTATCCAGACCAAAAAGGTGAGGTTCCGCATTACCGTTGGTGATCGCCACCAGCGGGATGCGCTCAGCCAGCGCGGCCAGCGTATGGTGCGTCTCTTCCGGCACCTCGATCTGGCTGCGCCACTGAGCAAAATGCGCCATCACTGCCCGTGAGCCACTCTCAGACTCGGCTGAAGTCAGCCCGGCATCAAGCATCGCCAGCTCAACCGCACGACGACGCCATTCGCTGACATCATGATAAATGTCCGGTTCCTGCTCACGAAGAGTGTCGCGCAACTGCTGGTAACGTTCCACGCTGAACCCGTTTAACGCCGGATGATATGACTGCAGAAAAGCGTGCGATTCCCGTGTGGTCCGGAGGATGACCGGATGGTTGTCATAAAGCGTATCGTCCAGATCGAAGGTCATCGCCGCGATGGGGCGCAGCGGTCGGTAAAAGTGCATCAGGATTTTCCTCGTTTAGCACGGGGATGGGCGGCATCATAAACCGACGCCAGATGTTGGAAATCAAGGTGGGTATAGATTTGTGTGGTGCTGAGGTTGGCATGGCCCAGCAGCTCCTGAACCGCACGTAAATCGCCGCTGGACTCCAGCATATGCGTGGCAAAGGAGTGACGAAGTTTATGCGGATGGATATGGCTGGAGACGCCCTGCTTAACCCCCCATTCGGCAAACCGCTTCTGAACGTTGCGTGCCGACATTCGCTTACCGTGCTTAGAGAGGAAAACGGCCTGATCTTCCGGCGCAAAAAGTTCACGCATCTCAAGCCAGTGTTCCATCCATTGCACCGCCGTACGGCCAATTGGCAGGCGACGCTCTTTGCTGCCTTTACCCACCACCCAGACTTCACCTGAGGCTAAATCCAGATGCCCGGTATCTATCCCTACCAGCTCGGAGAGACGCAGCCCGGCACCGTACATAATTTCCAGCATCGCCCGGTCACGTACGGCCAGAGGATCGTTAAGATCGATATCCAGCAGGCGACTGACTTCATCCACATCAATATTTTTTGGCAGATGGCGTGGCGCACGCGGGGTCGCAACCCCTTTAGCCGGATTGGCTTTCAGCGCGCCCTGGCTGATTTGCCAGTCAAGAAAACTGCGCAGTGCCGAGAGGCGAAGGGCCAGGCTGGCGGGTTTCAGGCCGGCACGGCGGCTTCGGGCTGCCAGCGAGCGGACCTGAGAAGCATCCAGCTTATCCCATGCCGTCAGCTTCATCTCATCCAGCAACGCAGTGCAGGCGGTGAGCTGACGGAGGTAGTTGGTCTGGGTCAGCGGGCTGAGCTGGCGCTCAACCTTCAGATAACGCAGGAAGCCCTCTACGGCAGGTTGTAGAGGCGAGTCGCTGCTCATGCGCGTTCTACCCAGCGGGTCAGTAACTCCGGAAGCATCTGCGACAGATGCTGCAGTAATACCGTTCCCATGCCTGACTCGTAATGCTGGCTGTCACGGCTGCTGAAAATCAGCACGCCAAGATCGCCCCGCTCGCCCATCAACGACATGGCTACGGAGCCAATGGCTTTTGCCTGGGGCAGCAGCAACAGTAGTTCAGGGCCATTCAGGCTCCCCAGATAATGTTGCTGATTACCCAGCCGCTGGATACGCACGGATTCAAAAGCATGCGAGGAGAGCGCCAGCTGCGTAAAATCAGAGGGTGCGCCAATGCGCCATTTATCGCTGAACAGACGCACATTGGCGCCTGCCAGCCCGAGTTCTCTTGCCCAGCGATGCAGACGATTCAGCATCTCATGCAGACTGTCGGCAGAAGCCAGGCGGGCCTGCAGAGACAAGAGCCGGCCAAATAACTGCTGATTAGCGCTGGCCTGCTCCATCAGCAAGGTGATCTCTTCTTCCAGCTGGCTGATGTGGTTCCGCTGACGAGCGAGCTGCCACTCCACCAGAGAGACCGTGCCGCGAACCGGATGCGGCACCAGCATCTGTTCAACCTGACGGGCATTGCGGATAAAGAAGTCCGGATTTTGCAGCAGGTAATCGCTGACTGCACGATCGTCCAGCAGAACGTCGCTGGCAGCCTGTTGTTCTCCGAGATTTTTCATAAATGGATAAATCCGTCATATACGTGAGTGGCTGGGCCGGTCATATAGAGCGGATGTCCGGGCCCTTTCCAGGCGATGTTTAAGCTGCCGCCAGGCAGATCGACACGCACTTTTTCCGCCAGCAGCGCCTGCTGAATACCTACGGCAACCGCTGCACAGGCTCCGCTTCCGCAGGCCTGAGTCTCGCCGGCGCCGCGCTCATAGACGCGAAGACGGATGTGTTCCCGGCTCACCACTTCCATAAACCCTACGTTGACCCGCTCAGGGAACCGGTCATGGCTCTCCAGCACGGGGCCAAGGCTCTCAACGGGTGCCGTTTTCACACTGTCTACCTGTAAGACGCAGTGGGGATTGCCCATCGACACCACACCGCACATCACCGTCTGTTCGGCTGCCCGCATCAGATAGAGGTTTTCCGCTTTATGGGCCCGGAAAGGCACCTTCTGCGGCTCAAACTCAGGCTCGCCCATATTGACGCAGACCAGCTCATCCTGCGTCACGCTCAGCACCATACGGCCAGTTTGCGTACTGACGCGGATATCGTTTTTATTGGTCAGCCCTTTAAGCCGGACAAAACGAGCGAAACAGCGGGCGCCGTTGCCACATTGGGCAACTTCACTGCCATCAGCATTAAAGATGCGGTAATGAAAATCGAGATCGGGATCGTAGGGAGGCTCGACGATCAGCAGCTGATCGAAGCCGATCCCCAGGTGACGATCCGCCAGTCGCCGGATCAACTCTGGAGAAAAGTAGACGTTTTGCGTCACGGCATCGACCACCATAAAGTCATTGCCCAGGCCGTGCATTTTGGAGAACTGCATTTTTGGCTCCAGTGAGTGCTTCATAGTTTACTGAGCCGATTGCGTTTCCGGTTCGGTGGTCAAAAGCCTGCCCTGTGTTCCATCCTGAGCCACGCCCGAACTCTGATCCGTAGTCGTGCCGGAAGTCTGTTCAGTGGTAGCGGACGTTTCACCGGTCTGATCCGTGGACGTTCCGGCAGCCGGATCGGTGCTCTCAGTGGTTTGCTGCTTTGGCTTTTCCTGCGGGGGGAAATAGAGAGGTCCTTTCAGTCCGCAACCTGCCAGGCTGGTTACAGCCAGCACCAGCGCCATCCGGCAAATCATTTTGTTCATGCTTATTCTGCTCGTTATCGGTGCCTGTTGGTTGTCTATCATCGCAGGTGAAGTGCTAAAAGCAACAGGAAAAAGCTGATCCGGTGTCGCACTCTGCGCCGGAACAGGGTCGGGCATCAATGCATTTGATAGCGCTGAGCGTAATCGCTGTTTGCATCGTTATCCGGGACGGTGGCACAAAGTTGGGCCAGTGTCTGGCTGCGGAAAGGAATAACCTGGAAGCGATCGTCAACCTTCACTATCTGGTAAAACTGCGGCAGATTGAAGTTAATGAAGCTGGAACCGTAGGTGAAGCGGTCATGTGATGAGGAGTAAAAACGACTCACATCACGGACTAACTCCTCTTTACTGCCTTCGCAGTGATGGTAGATCTCCACCCTGTTAGTTTCATCCAGGATGTAAATATTGAAGCCGTGGTCGTCTTTGGTGTCCTCGAAGAAGAACTGGATGATCCCTTCGCTGGCATAGCCGTTCACTACCGCAGGCAGGCGTGTCTGATCGGTTTCTACTTTGATCGACAGCCCGTGGAGTTTGTTGTTGGAGATTGCGCCATAAAACTCCACGGCATTCTCCAGCTTTTGCACCGATACGCTGAGGCGTTCGAAGAACAGCCCCCACGTCTGGCCCGCTACGCGTACCGCTTTAAAGCGGCCAGGTTCCTGTCGGGTACTGGAGAGGCGCAGCTCAATACATTCTGACACCAGCTGCTGAACGCGGGTACGAATCAACCCACGCAGATGCTGGCTGTAACAGAAAACCTCGACCGAATCGGGGGGAGCCGCATCCTGATGCATTTTGCCCAGGATGGTTTTAAGCCCTTCAATCATCGCCTGCTCGCCATTAAAGTGCAGCGTGCGCACTTCATTCCACGAGTTGCGGTAAAGCAGATCGATACTGCCAATCAGACACTGCTGCTGCTGACCAAAGCTGAACACATCCAGCTTGCGGAAATCGAAGTGAACTACCTGGTTGCGAAAAGCAGCCGTCGGGTCATATTCCAGATTAACGATAATGGCCAGATGCCGGATTTCACACGGACTGTAGAGCGCTTTCGGCGTAGGCGACGGCAGACGCAGTGGGAAGTGGTGAGAAACATCTGCCACCAGCTCCTGCAACCTTGCCAGGTCACAAATCTCGTTGCCCTTGATATGCAGGCGGGTTTTGCTGGTCAGCAATCCATTAAACCATGCCCACGCCACCAGCTTGTTGAGATAGCGGTTATATTCCAGCGGCTGGTGACTGATGATTGAGGCCATATCCGGCGACTGGTTATAAAGATACCAGCCAGCGCGGTTGGCACGGCCATGCGGCACATGAATAAAGGTCAGGTGAGGTTCAGAAAGATCGGGTGAGATCTGCGGATTTAACAGCGTTACCTTACCCGGTAAGGCTTCAAAAGCCGCATACAGCTTACGGGTCAATACGCCGATATCCTGAGGACTGGCGCTGACGCTGAGATTATTGCGACGTGCGAAGCGGATCAGGTTGCGATAGCTCTGCATCATCGCATCCAGCAGTTCATTATGGGCTTCACGCACACGGCTGATTTTCCAGTCGGCACGGCTGTCCAGAATGGCGATGCGCCCGGCATCCCATCCCCACTCCGTCACCAGCTGGTTGAGAATTTCACGGCGCCAGCCAGACTCGCCATTATCAACTGACAGTTTTTCGCAGACTTTCAGATAGAAGCAACGGCGAACCAGATCCAGTCGGGCATGATCGTCAATACTGGTGAGATAGTGCGTCACTCTTTCCAGCATCATGCAATAAGGATCAAGACCATAAGAGACGATTTCACCATCGTGCAGGCGCTGCTTGATATCCATTGCCAGCAGTTGCGTACTTGGATATTCCCAGGAGTAAGCTTCCAGCAGCAGGGTTTTCAGCACGGCCTTGTAAGGCGAGTCGATACTTTTATAGAGCTGCCACAGGCTGGCGCCGAAATACTCTTCCGCAGAAAGCGTGCCAAGGCCGCCTAAATCAAGCCACTCGTTCGGGGTCAACACTCCCTTCTGATAGAGTGACATAACGTAATCATCGTAATGCTCTTCTTCTTCTCCCGGCACCATATTCCACAGAATACGCTTACCTGCCAGGCGAACGGCAGTACGGTAAAATTCATCAAGCAACAGGATATGCTGCGTGGAACCACAGTCTTCACCGCCCAGGCTGCCGCTTTCATTGTGGCGGAAACGGTTTTCGTCGATCAGGAAGAAACTGACTTCCACGCCCATCGAAGCGCACCATTTTTGCAGCAGGGTGCATTTTTTCTGCAGGCACAGCCGTTCTTCGTTATCCAGCCAGGACTGATGGCAAACCCAGATATCGAGGTCAGAAGTGAGGTTTTGTCCTACGGAAGAGGTGCTGCCCATGGAGTAAACGCCGGTAATCGGCAGTTCGCCCTTGGGAGGAATGGCGGCGACGGATCCAGATTTGCTTTCTAAATCATTGAGATAGTCAATCTGGCTTTCATCAGGCGTGTAAAAGCTGATGCCATGTGGAACGTTACCTGCGAGGTAACCCGGCATCAGCGGATGATGATAATGTAATAAGGTTGGCAGCAGACTGTAAACCTGTTGGAACGCGGGTCCCATAGCAGCCAGTGCGCGATCAACACGCAGCTGGTTTATGGCATCCAGTCTCTGCTTCAATGTCTCTATGTAGAGGTACAAGACGTCTCGCCTGATTATCCCAGTGCTTACAAAAAACCTTGTTTCCGAAATCCGCCGCTTGATTTAAAAATAGTCGTGCGAATTATTGCTGGAAACGTGATCAATCTAACACCTGACAGTTTGACCGTAAAGAAAGTTGCGCTACACAACAGTTTAGCACGTTTTACGTTCGACCCTGCCTGCAATCCCTTTATCCGGCCGTTCTCTGCCGTTTAAAACCGTGGAAACTGACAGCATTCCCGAATCAATGATAGGATAATCAATGAACGATCAAAACGGTAAGAAGCATGTTAGACAAAATTTTAAGAATTGCCACCAGGCAAAGTCCGCTTGCGCTCTGGCAGGCACACTATGTTCAACAGCGCCTGATGGCTTGCCATCCGGGGCTTCGCGTGGAACTGGTCCCGATGGTGACCAAAGGTGATGTGATCCTGGATACGCCGCTGGCCAAGGTGGGGGGCAAAGGATTATTCGTCAAAGAACTTGAGCTCGCGATGCTGGAAGATCGTGCGGATATTGCCGTGCACTCAATGAAAGACGTGCCGATCGATTTTCCCGAGGGGCTGGGGCTGGTGACCATCTGCGAACGTGAAGATCCGCTGGATGCTTTCGTTTCTAACCAGTATGACTCGGTTGATGCGCTGCCACAGGGTGCGGTCGTGGGCACTTCCAGCCTGCGCCGACAGTGTCAGCTAAGCGCACGCCGTCCGGACCTGGTGATCCGCTCGCTGCGCGGCAACGTGGGCACCCGCCTGGGTAAACTTGATGCGGGTGATTATGACGCCATCATTCTGGCCGTTGCCGGTCTGAAGCGCCTTGGCCTGGGCGATCGTATTCGCCACGCCATGCCAGCGGAAGAGTCTCTGCCCGCAGTAGGCCAGGGGGCTGTTGGCATTGAGTGCCGTCTGGATGATGCCCAGACCATTGCCCTGCTCTCTGCCCTGAATGATGAGGACACTGCCGTTCGCGTTAAAGCGGAGCGGGCAATGAACACCCGCCTTGAGGGGGGCTGTCAGGTGCCGATCGGCAGTTTTGCGCTGCTGCAGGATGATGAATTGTGGTTGCGTGGCCTGGTAGGGTCACCTGATGGCAAGGCGATGATTTGCGGTGAACGCCGCGGGCCAAGAGAAGATGCAGAAAAAATGGGCATCTCGCTGGCAGAAGAGTTGCTGAATAATGGCGCGCGCGAAATTCTGGCGGAAGTCTATAAAGGAAACCCGCCGGAATGAGTATCCTGGTCACCCGCCCCGCACCAGCGGCTGAAGAGCTGGTCAGTCGTTTACGCCTGCAGGGACGGGAGGCCTGGGCCATGCCTTTGATTGAATTCACGCCGGGTGTTGATCTGGACAAGTTGCCAGATTCCCTGGCTGAACTTCAGGATCGGGACCTGGTCTTTATTCTGTCACAACACGCTATTCACTACGCTCAGCCTGCAATGATGCGGGCAAAAGCTGCCTGGCCCGCCAGCCTGGACTATTATGCTATTGGCCGGACTACGGCGATGGCATTGCACGCCGCCAGCGGGCTGGATGTGGTCTGGCCCCATGAGCGTGAAACCAGCGAAGTGCTGATACAATTACCGGCATTGCAGCAGGTTGAAGGCAAGCGGGCACTGATACTGCGAGGCAATGGCGGCCGCGAACTCCTGGCTGAAACCTTGCAGGCGCGCGGTGCTGATGTACAGTTTGTTGAGTGCTATCAACGCTGTGCGAAGATTTACCAGGGCGCCACGGAAGGCCGGCGCTGGCGAGATCGACAGATTGATACGCTGGTGGTGACCAGCGGTGAAATGCTGCAACAGCTTTATTCGCTGTTCCCCGAGATCGATCGTGAGGAATGGCTTCTGCACTGCCGATTAGTTGTCGTCAGTGAACGTTTGGCTACCCGCGCCAGGGAACTGGGCTGGCGCGACATCACGGTGGCCGATGGTGCCGATAACGACGCGTTGCTGCGCGCGTTACAATAAACTTAAATATGGGATGTGCCACAATGACGGAACAAAAAGATTCCTCCGCCATGGTTGAAGAGACCACCCCAGCGGTTGAGACCACTAAACCAGAACCCCGCAAGCGGAAAAATACCGGCACGGCGCTGGGTGTTCTGGCGATAGCGATCGCGCTGGCTACAGGCGTTGGACTTTATATCAATGGTAAACACCAGGCTCAACAGCAGGCTGCGACCAATCAGACGCTGGCTAATCAACTTTCTGACTTACAGCAGCAGGCAGCCAGCGATAAGCAAACGCTGGTTCAGCAACTGGCTACGCAAACCAGCGCGCTGGATACTGCCCATAAGCAGCAGGCGGCGACGAGCCAACAGCTGGATGAGCTGAAAGAAAAAGTTGCCACGATTTCCGGTAATGATGCCCATACCTGGCTCCTTGCCCAGGCTGACTATTTGGTGAAACTGGCTGGCCGCAAATTGTGGAGCGATCAGGATGTCACTACCGCCGCTGCCCTGCTAAAAAGCGCCGATGCCAGCCTGGCCGACATGAACGATCCCAGTTTAATCACCGTCCGCCAGGCATTAACCCAGGATATCAGCGCCCTGTCCGCCATCACTCAGGTCGACTACGACGGCATTATTTTGAATCTGAACCAGCTCTCAAACGGCGTGGATAATTTGCGTCTTGCGGATAATGACAGCGACGACAGCCCGATGGATCAGGACAGTGGTGAACTCTCTTCTTCCCTGCATGAGTGGCGTCAAAACCTGGTAAAAAGCTGGCACAACTTTATGGATGACTTCATCACCATCCGCCGTCGTGATACCACCGCTGAACCGCTGCTGGCACCTAATCAGGATGTTTATCTGCGTGAAAATATTCGTTCACGTCTGCTGATTGCCGCCCAGGCCGTACCACGTCACCAGGATCAGATTTATAAGCAGTCTATTGATACGGTCTCTGCGTGGGTTCGGGCCTGGTTCGATACCAACGATCCGGCCACCAAAGCCTTCCTCAGCCAGCTTGATGAGCTGAGCCAGCAAAGCGTGTCGATGGACGTTCCGGATGCGCTGCAAAGCCAGCCAATGCTCGATAAACTGATGCAGACGCGCGTGCGTAACCTGCTGGCACAGCCCAGTGCCGGGCAACAGCAGCAGGGAGAATAAGCATGCTTAAAGTCCTGATCCTTTTTCTTCTGCTGGTCGCTGGTGTGGTGCTTGGCCCGATGCTGGCCGGTCACCAGGGCTATGTCCTGATCCAGACCGACAGCTGGAATATTGAAACCAGCGTGACTGGTCTGGCGATCATCCTGATCCTTTCGCTGATTGTGATTCTGGTGGTTGAGTGGGTACTGCGTCGTATTTTCCGCACCGGCGTTAAAACCCGCGGCTGGTTTATGGGCCGCAAACGGAGCCGTGCCCGTAAGCAGACCAATGCGGCGCTGGTAAAACTGGCCGAAGGGGATTATCGCCAGGTTGAGAAGCTGCTTTCACGCAATGCCGATCATGCTGAACAACCCGTGGTGAACTATCTGCTGGCCGCAGAAGCTGCACAGCAGCGCGGCGATGAAGTTCGTGCCAATCAGCATCTTGAACGCGCAGCCGAACTGGCCGGTAACGATCAGCTTCCGGTAGAAATTACCCGCGTTCGTGTGCAACTGGCTCGTAATGAAGATCACGCCGCACGCCACGGTATTGATCGTCTGCTGGAAGTGGCTCCCCGTCACCCTGAAGTTCTGCGTCTGGCAGAGCAGGCCTTTGTCCGCACCGGCGCCTGGGGTGCCCTGTTGGATATCCTGCCGGCAATGGAGAAATCCCAGGTCTCTGATGAAACGCATCGTCTGGCCCTGCAACAGGAAGCCTGGCTGGGGTTGATGAATCAGGCGATGGCCGATCAGGGTAGCGAGGGTCTGAAACGCTGGTGGCAGGATCAGAGCCGGAAAACCCGTCATGAGACGGCCCTTCAGGTTGCCATGGCTGACCATCTGATTGTTTGTGACGATCATGAAACGGCTCAGAGCATCGTGCTCGATAGCCTGAAACGCGCTTACGATGAACGATTGATCCTGCTGATGCCTCGCCTGAAAACCGGGAATCCTGAACAGCTTGAAAAAGCTTTGCGTCAGCAAATCAAACAGCATGGAGCTACCCCGCTATTGCACAGTACGCTGGGGCAGTTGCTGATGAAGCACGGTGAGTGGGAACAGGCAGCAGAAGCGTTCAGAGAAGCGCTTAAGCAGCGTCCTGATGCGTTTGATTATGCCTGGCTGGCGGATACGCTGGATCGTCAGCATAAGCCGGAAGAGGCCGCTGAGATGCGGCGTGACGGGCTTTTGCTGACCCTGAAGAATACGCCATAGTCGTTACGATATCTCTTCACTAACCGGGCCCTGTGCCCGGTTTTTTTATGCCCGGCTTCCGGCAAAAAAAACACCTGCCAGACTGGCAGGTGTAAATATCAGGTCGGTAAGACAATTTGGCTGGTACCTGACTCAACGCACTGTCCTGGACTCCAGTAAGGCCGAAGCGATACTGGCGGGTGGACAACAGGTACCGTAAAGGGCTCTGCATCATTCCCGGGTTTATGAAGCGTTAGCAAACATAAGGAGTGGAATGAGCATCTACAAAGTAATTATTGCAGGAGTCGTGCCAGAAAAAAGGAATATGCGTAATTTTAATTTAAGATACTGATATTCAATAGTTTATAGGGGATTTGATTGCTGTAGTCTCTGGCTATTCGTTGGATATTTGAGACAAAAGGTGATTTCAGCGTCTCTGATTAACGACACACTAACCCGGTTTAATTAAAAGCCTTTAATTACAATAGACTATGCGTCTCCTGAAGGAGACAACATCGAAGAATGCCGGGGTGAGGGTTGTCTCGCTGCGCTCGGCTCAAACCTCCTTCGGAGATTCTCATCCTCTTTGAACTACAGATGCAAAAAGGCCAGCTCGAAAGCTGGCCTTTTCTAAATTGGTCGGCGAGAGAGGATTCGAACCTCCGACCCACTGGTCCCAAACCAGTTGCGCTACCAAGCTGCGCTACTCGCCGAATACTGCTGTTACTTCTGATACTGCTTTACTGCTACTGCTCAGATCCTCGGACCTTAAGCAAAAAAACCTGCCTCAGCAAGTTCTTGAAAGTGGTCGGCGAGAGAGGATTCGAACCTCCGACCCACTGGTCCCAAACCAGTTGCGCTACCAAGCTGCGCTACTCGCCGAATACTGCTTTTACTGCTTCACCCTACTGCTGATTTTGTGGTGCGAAGAGAGGGACTTGAACCCTCACGTCCGTTAAGACACTAACACCTGAAGCTAGCGCGTCTACCAATTCCGCCACCTTCGCATACCTGACAAAATCTGGGGTGGCTAATGGGACTCGAACCCACGACAACTGGAATCACAATCCAGGGCTCTACCAACTGAGCTATAGCCACCACATCTACTTCTGCACTTCTTACTGCTTTACTAACGCGGTAAAACTACCACCGCAGCTCCTGCAACACTAAATTAATGGTGCGCCCGACAGGATTCGAACCTGAGACCTCTGCCTCCGGAGGGCAGCGCTCTATCCAGCTGAGCTACGGGCGCATAGCGCCGTTGCGGATGGGCATACTACGTACTGGAGCCGATCCTGTCCAGTCCTTTTTATCACTAAATATCGCGTTTGATTACGCTTTGTGCGTTCTGTCTAAATGACGAACGTTTTTACCTGCTTTAAGGGTCGAAACGGTTGCTTTTGCAGCAAACACCCTAAAATTAATTCGAAAATTAAAGATCGCCGCGCCAGTGATAGTTCAGATATTTCAGCAGCCTGAGCTGTCTGGTCAATCGTGAAGGCTGCATTATCAGTCGGTAAAGCCACTCCAGACCCATTTTCTGCCAGATCTTAGGGGCACGCTTCACATGGCCTGTGAAAACGTCATAGGTCCCTCCTACGCCCATATAGAGGGCTTGAGGCCAGACGGTCTTGCAGTCACGCATCAGAATCTCCTGGCGGGGAGACCCCATCGCCACCGTCACGATTTGTGCGCCACTCGCAGCAATACGCGCAAATAGAGCCTCACGGTCGGCTGGCTTGAAGTAGCCATCCTGCGCACCCACAATGTTTACCTTCCACTGACGGCGGAGTTTATCGACAGTTTGTGATAGCACATCCGGCTTGCCTCCCACCAGGAAAACCGGCGTTCCCTCTCGCCCGGCACGCTCCATCAGCGCTTCCCAGAGATCGGCGCCTGCAATTCTGGAGACCTCCGCCTGCGGGTATTTTTTTCTGATCGATCTTACAATGCTGATGCCATCCGGATATTTATATTCCGCCTCGTCAATCAGCTGATGGATTTCCGGCTGACTCTCCGCGGTCAGAACCTTTTCAGCATTGATCGCCACCAGCGTGCCGCTTCTCAGCGAGTTACCGACGTAGAGGTAGTCAAGAAACCCGGCCATATCGCGGAAACCCACCAGCGTGAAGCCACGGATTTGGTACTGCGGTACAGGAGAGGGGGCATCCATGAAGAGTTCCTTTTGGTCAAATGCAGCAAATCGGCCATAACAACCGAGAAAAATTAGTCCGATACCGGCAAAGGCATTTTACGGGGGCGGATCAGGCCTGCGCTATCCAGCAGCCAGAACAGCAGTTTTGCCACCACAACGGTGAAAGCAAATATCAGGCAGAAGAACACCACCCGGGAAGCAAACGCATCCAGCCCTTCACGTGCCAGCACAATCATATTAAACACTGCGCCAAAGCAGAAGCTTTGCAGGACAGCAGCTTTGTAGCGGTTGGTTTCCTGCTGACCCTTTTCGTACAGCCAGTCGAACCATTTAATGATCATTCCCACAGCTACCGCGCCTAATGGTATAAACCAGGCTCCCCCCATCACCACCAGAGAGCCTATCAGCGTAGGGGAAATGGCCAGGCCAGAATGGTTATCCAGCACGTCCCAGGTGAAGTAGTTTGCGCTGTTCAGTACCAGTGAAGGACGCTCCGGCCACAGCCAGTTGGGGATAAACACATAGAAATCCCGCACTACAGGTGCCAGTCCCTGAAAATCTATTTTGTCGTAATTTTGCAGCAGCAGCCCAAGGTTCTCCCAGGGGGAGAAGGTGTCTCTGGTCAGATACAGGAAGGTATAGAACGCTTCAGATCCGCTGACGTCGAGGTTATAGCGGCGCAGAGCCAGCCAGAACATACCCACCACGCCGGCCACACCGGCCGCAGCCAGCATCCAGAGCGTAATCCAGCCGCGAATAATGCCGATAAACAAAAACAGCGCAAAAGCGATGATAATGTTAGCCCGCGTGCCGCCGACAATCACATAGGTCAGCAAACCGAAGCCCACAGTGGCAACCAGGAAAAACAGCCAGTTGCGGAAGTCAGGCTTAAGGAAATAGACCATCAGCATTGCGGGGATAAAGAAGTAGAAGAAGCGCTTAAGGGCCACACCAGAGACATCTGCTGAGAAGATCTGACTGTAGCTGTGCAGCTTGAAGAGCAGAAATCCGTTATGCAGGAAGAACACCAGAACGGTGCCTAGGGCGATCAGGGCAAGCAGCCCCCATATCAGATGCGCCTCTACCCGATTGATGCTAAAGCCCGGCCGGCCGGAGTGAGCAGAAGCGTTCCTCAGACGGGTTTTGTAGCTGACATAATAGATGGCATAAAAACCCGTGGCAGAAAGCAATGCCTGGAGCAGATAGTCGGCCGGCACAACCTGAACGTCGAACCCAAAAACCAGCATGCAGGTCAGCGGAAATCCGAAGTAAAACGTCAGCAGGAACAGCAGCGAAAAGAACACGTTGAAGTTGAATTTTACCCGGCGAAATTCCTGCCAGGTTAGCGTCAGGATCAGGCCAAGTGAGAGCAGGTACACCACCAGCAGACCAGCAAATTGCGTCAGCGTCATGCTGCTCCTCCTTCTGCCTGAGCCAGTGCCGTTTTCCAGCCCTCTACATAGGCAGGTTCAAAAAAGGCTATTGAGGGCTTATCCAGCAGCGTCATTTGCCTTTTAGCCTCACCGACAATTTGAGCGCTCAGCTCATCACCTGCAAATAACACCGGAATCTGCTGTTCGGTCAAATCCTGCCAGAATGGATTCTTACGGTTAACCACAAAGGGAATATTTGCCTGGATCAGCAGGCATAAAGTACCGATACCCTGCTGGCGTTCAAAGATAAAATACCCCAAATCACATTGCGAGATCAGCTGCAAATAGGCGTCAAACTCGAGCTTTTCCGTGAGGATATGTAATTTTCCTGCGGCAAACAGGGCTTCACCTGCCTCACGAACCTGCTGGATATAGAGTTCGTTATTAGCCGGATAGCCCAGTGGCACCACTACGTTTACTTCATCACCAAATTGTTGATGGATCTCCTTCAACGCCTGAAGATGGCGATTGCTGGCATCTCCCGAGTTCCCCACCAGAATGGTCATAGTCTGGTGCTTGTCAGCAGCTGGCAGGTCAGTCTGTGCCATCCGGGTTGGAAAATAGAGCAGTGACGCCGGGACGTCGGGATGTCGCTGGTGGAAGTGGTTGATATCACCACGAGTGGCGAATACCTGCCCCACCCTTTTTGCGCCAGACGGCGCAGGAGATAGAACAGACGGAATTTAAGGCCGCCAGCCTGCTCATACAAATCAGCACCCCAGACATGCCAGTAAATCTGACCCGGTTTAAGCTTGCGGCACAGGATTGCCATCCACAGGGAAGGATTGAACTGCCCGTGGAAAAAGAAGCGCGTCTGCCTGTCGGACTGAGCCCGTGCGATCACCGCTTCGGCTATAGCACCTTTATCGGCAAACCAGCGAATGGCCAGTTGAGGTGTCTCACCTGACACCGGTGGTTCACCTGCCACCCAAAACTGGCGGGGTTCTGCTCGCGGCACCGCATCTGCCACGACATCGTTAAAGAAGCGCAGCACGGTCTGATTATGGTGCGGTATGGCCGAGCCGAGGACGTGAATCAATGTTGTCATACTTGTCTACGATAGAGAAAAAGGTGCCCGCGCAGAGCGCAAAGTAAGCAATGTAGGTCGCCATATAAGCCTGTGCAGCCCCGGCAGCTCCGTGTAGCGGGATCAGCCAGCGCGCAAAGAGCGTCAGCAGAACAAACTGGCTGATTTCAGTCAGGGCATAAAAACGCAGAGAGGCTTTGGCGATCACCAGATACCCAAATACGTAAGATCCCACTTTGAAGACATCGCCAGTCAACTGCCAGACGAACAGATCTCGCATGCCGGTAAACTGGCTGGAAAACAGCAGCCAGATAGCCACATCACGCAGCAGCCAGACCAGCAGACTGACCGCCATGACCGCTGGCAAAACAAATTTCAGCGAGCGGAAAATTTCACGGGAGATCTCCTGCTTGCTGGTCAGGCGCGATAACGTCGGCAGCAAATAAACGCTGAAAGAAGCGGTAATAAACTGGAGGTAGGCATCTGAAATACTGGAGACGCCCTGCCATAATCCGACCTGCTCCCAGCCATTATGTTCAGCCAGCAGATTCCGCATCATGATCCAGGCTACCGGCAGGGTGATGGAGGTCATCAGTGCCATCAGCGTGAATTTACTGAGATTACGGGCAACTTCCCCATCCCAGCGCGGTTTCAAAAAGCGTAGCGGCATATGATCGCGTTTTGCCAGCACTATCGCCGCAGGGATCACCACTAAGGCCGGCGCCATCGCCATGCCTGCCAGCGCGCCGCTGTAGCCTCCCAGCCAGTAACAGACAAACCAGGCCATCACGCCAATGAGGCTGCCAAGGATCAGCGCCAGCGCATTGCCTTTGGCATCACGGAAGCCTTTGACCACCGCCAGCGCCAGGTTAGCCCAGGCGATACCAGCCTGCAGGAAAGCGACGGCCCGCACGACATTCTGATAATCACGGTGACCAAACAAGCCGGTACTTATCGGCCCGGCGAACAGCAGAAAAACCACCGCCAGCAGAGTGGAAAAGCCCAGCACCATAGCCGAGGCGGTTCCGGTCACCGCCTGTAACTGGTGGGGGCTTTGCTGGTACTCGGCGACATATTTGGTCACGCCGTTAAAAATTCCGGCCCCTGCCAGCACGCCAAGTACGGTGATTAACTGACGGAAATTGCCCGCCTGCCCCACACCTGTCGGACCAAATGAAACGGCCAGCATTTTAACCACCAGCAGACCGGCCACAATTTTGACCAGGGTGGACGCTGCCGTCCACACCGAAGCTTTCGCCAGTGACATATCAGGAAAAATAGCTCAGCAGGGAGTTAATGACCGTCTGCTGATTATTGTCAGAAAGATTATAAAACAGGGGCAGGCGTAACAGCCGCTCGCTTTCAACCTGGGTGTGGTTGTCTTCACCCTGGAAACGGCCAAAACGTTGCCCGGCTGGCGATGAGTGCAGTGGAATATAGTGGAAAACCGCCATGATCTCCGCTTCCTTCAGCCAGGTGATCAGGGCTGAGCGATCGTCATTGTCGCGCAGTTTGATATAAAACATATGCGCATTGTGCTGACAGGCGGACGGGATAGCCGGCAGCGAAATGCGGCCGCTGGCTGCAACAGATTGCAGCGCAGTGTAATAGTTTTGCCAGAGGCGCAGACGTTGATCGTTGATGCGCGTCGCGGTTTCAAGCTGCGCCCAGAGGTAAGCAGCCTGCAAATCGGCCATCAGGTAGCTGGAGCCGATATCGCGCCAGGTGTATTTATCTACTTGCCCACGGAAGAACTGACTACGGTTGGTGCCCTTTTCGCGGATGATTTCTGCGCGTTCGACCAGAGCAGGATCGTTAATTAACGTAGCCCCGCCTTCCCCACCTGCCGTGTAGTTTTTGGTTTCATGGAAGCTGTAACAGCCGATATGCCCAATGGTGCCGAGCGCTTTGCCTTTCCAGGTCGACATCACGCCCTGCGCGGCATCTTCAATGACGAACAGGCGATGTTTTTCGGCCAGCGCCATAATCACGTCCATATCACAGGAGACGCCTGCGTAGTGGACCGGCACAATCGCTTTGGTTTTCTCCGTAATCGCCGCTTCAATCAACGTCTCATCCATGTTCAGCGTATCCGGGCGGATATCGACAAAGACGATGGTCGCCCCACGCAAAACAAAGGCATTGGCGGTAGAGACGAAGGTGTAGCTTGGCATGATCACTTCATCGCCAGGCTGGATGTCGATCAGAATAGCCGCCATTTCCAGCGAAGCGGTGCAGGAAGGCGTCAGCAACACTTTTCTGCTGCCGAATTTGTTTTCCATCCACTGCTGACAGCGACGGGTAAATCCACCATCGCCGCACAGTTTGCCGCTTCCCATGGCCGACTGCATATAGTCGAGTTCGGTTCCCACTATCGGTGGGGCATTAAACGGGATCATAACGTTACCTGTAAAGCCACCAGGCGGTACGTTCAATGACGCCACCGCAGCGGTGATAAAGTCGGAGTGCCGGTAAGTTGCCCAACTGGGTGGCAACATGCAGGCGTGTAAGGCGTCGGGCACGGCACCAGTCGGAAGCCGCTTCGATCATCCGCTGACCCACACCCAGCCCCTGCGCTGCTGGCAGGGTGGCCAGCAGCCCAATTCTTGCACCGCCATCCGGCAGTTCGCGGAGTGAAACAAATCCCTGAAGGATTCCCTGCGCGTCAACAGCCAGCAGGCATTGATGATCGAAAGCGCCGAGCACGGCATTTTCAATCCACTGGGCATAGAAACGGCCACTGTCGCCAGGCTGGTACCAGGGCATACGGAAACGACTCTGGGTGAAAGCCTCTGCTGCTGCATCCCGCAGTGCGGGAATATGTTCCTTCCGGGCAATGCGGATGCCCTCAGGACGGCCTGCTGAGGAGACGCCCAACACAAAGTCAGCTTCCCCTTCGACCAGCCTGAAACCCAGGGCAGTCAGTGCATCCAGCTCCGCTGTCTGCTGCGAGAGCACTTTAGCCTGAACGAGATCGTAGCCTGCGAACAGGGCTTCGCTCAATGGCGTGTCGCCCCCGAACTCGATCAGGCCACTTTGCCGCTGGAAGAAGGTGTTCTCCCACTGCAGGGGATTAATACTGGCGTGGACGGGCATGTAATAGATCCACCAGATATTGGCCGTAGCCGGTTTTCACTTCCTTAGCCACCGGGGCCAGTGAAGCAAGGTTGCCGGCATAACTGAGTTTATCGACCACCCTGACATGATCGTCAGTGGTGGCGAGGATATGTCGCACTACCGCCGAGCCAATAAAACCGGCGCCGCCCGTTACCAGCACCCGCTTCATTGCCAGACCCCTTTGGTATCCACGATCTGATGCGTGCTGATCTGCCCGATATCCATCGTTTTGAACTGCGCATGATCGACCAGCATCACCAGCACATCCGCCTGCTGCAAAGCTGGCTCCAGCTGAACCAGTTCGGCCTTATCTTTAAGCACTTTGGGCAGTTGATGAATGTTGGGTTCCACCACCAGCGTGGTGCCAAGATGCCAGTCAGCAATCATCCCGGCCACATGCATGGCCGGGCTCTCGCGCAGGTCGTCAATATCCGGTTTAAAGGCCAGGCCAAAGCAGGCGATGGTCAGCTCACTGGCGCGTTTGTCGCTGGTGGTCAGACTCTCGGCAAGGGCTTTCTTAACCTGCTCAAGCACCCACAATGGTTTACTGTCATTCACTTCCCGCGCGGTACGAATCAGACGTGCCTGCACGGGATTCTGGGCAACGATAAACCAGGGGTCGACCGCGATACAGTGCCCGCCTACTCCAGGACCAGGCTGCAGAATATTCACGCGGGGATGCCGGTTCGCCAGCCTAATCAGCTCCCAGACGTTGATCCCCTGATCGGCACAGATCAGCGAAAGTTCGTTTGCAAAAGCGATGTTGACGTCACGGAAGCTGTTTTCAGTAAGCTTGCACATTTCAGCGGTGCGGGAATTGGTCACCACGCACTCGCCTTCAAGGAAAATGTTGTACAGATCGCAGGCGAGCTGAGAGCATGCTGGCGTCATACCGCCAATCACCCGGTCATTTTTGATCAGTTCGACCATCACTTTGCCAGGCAGTACCCGTTCCGGGCAATAAGCGATATGCACATCGGCGGCTTCTCCCACCTGCTGGGGGAAAGTCAGGTCGCTACGTGCCATTGCCAGCCACGCGGCCATTTGCTCGGTAGCCCCGACCGGTGACGTGGATTCGAGGATCACCAGGTCCCCTTTTTTCAGCACCGGCGCGATCGATTCTGCCGCAGCCTTTACCCAACTCAAATCTGGCTGATGATCTTCTTTGAACGGCGTTGGCACCGCAATCAGAAAGGCATCAGCGGGTTCAGGTTTCGTTGATGCACGCAGAAAGCCCTGTTCCACGGCTGTTTTCACCACAAGATCCAGATCCGGCTCAACGATGTGAATCTCACCCCGGTTAATGGTCTCTACGGCGTGCGCATTGATATCAATACCCAGCACCTTTTTTTGTCGGGATGCAAAAGCGGCAGCGGTGGGCAGCCCAATATAGCCAAGCCCAATAATGGAAATGGTAGAAAATGTCATAACGTAACCCTGTTCTTTTTCAGTGCCTGCACGATACGTTCGCAGGCCAGACCGTCCCCATAAGGGTTGTGGGCACGGCTCATGGAGTGATAGGCCTCTTCATCCGTCAGCAGACGGGTGACTTCACTGACGATTTTCTGCACGTCAGTGCCAACCAGCCTGACGGTACCCGCCTCAATCGCTTCTGGCCGCTCCGTGGTTTCACGCATAACCAGCACGGGTTTACCAAGCGAAGGCGCTTCCTCCTGGATGCCGCCAGAGTCAGTCAGGATCAGCCAGGAATGCACCATCAGCCAGACAAACGGCAGGTACTCCTGCGGCTCAATCAGGATGATATTGTCGATACCGCTGAGTATGCGGTTGACCGGTTCGCTGACGTTGGGATTCAGATGGACCGGATAGACAATCTGCGCTTCAGGATGCAGACGAGCAATTTCCGCCAGGGCGCTGCAGATGCGCTCAAAACCGCCACCAAAGCTCTCGCGGCGATGGCCGGTGACCAGAATCAGTTTTTTATTGCTGTCCAGGAAGGGATAACGTGTGCCCAGGCTCTCGCGTAATACTTCATCACTCAGCACCCGATCCCTGACCCAGAACAGGGCATCAATGACGGTATTACCGGTCACAAACATCCGATCGCTGCGCAGGTTTTCCCGCAGGAGATTCTGCCGGGCATTTTCGGTGGGCGTGAAGTGATAAGAGGCCAGATGCCCGGTTAAGGTCCGGTTAGCTTCTTCAGGCCAGGGAGAGTAGAGATCGCCAGTCCGCAGCCCTGCCTCTACGTGCCCGACAGGAATGCGATGGTAAAATGCCGCCAGGCTGGCAGCAAAAGTGGTGGTGGTATCGCCATGTACCAGCACCACATCCGGCTTGAAGTCATCAAGTACGGCCTTCAGCCCTTCAAGAATACGGCTGGTGATCTCTGTCAGGCCCTGTCCGTGGCTCATAATATTCAGATCATAGTCCGGCACAATGGCGAACAATTTCAGCACCTGATCCAACATTTCGCGATGTTGTGCAGTGACGCACAGACGAGCGTCGATCTCGCTATCCTGTGCGAGCGTATGGACCAGGGGCGCCATTTTTATTGCTTCCGGGCGCGTGCCAAACACAGTTAATACTTTCACTGTTACTCTCTTTCATTCGTCTGTCTGATAACGGTAAGCCGGACGATTACTGACGCGTCCTGCGAATCAGCACGGTTCCTGCTCCAATTAAGGCACCTACAGCACCCCACATGATCATCAAAAACAGGCGACGAGGGCTGTCACGTTTTACCGGTTCTTCCGGCGTGCGCAAATAGCGATAAGTCTGGAAAGTCTTAACCAGCGTAGGCCCTACGTTCAGGGTCGACAGCATGGCTCTGTTTTGATCATAGTCCAGATCGTAACCAGGTCCGCTTGCCTGAAGATTCTCCAGCCTTGCCTGCAGCAACGGGCGGCCTAACATAAAGAGTTCAGAGTCAGGAAGCTGTTCAGAGGGCGTCTCCGTTTTTGCCTGCTCGAAGCCCTGCTGCTGAGCAATTTTCAACGCCTGCTGAACGCTGTTTACCTGTCGGTCATAAATGGCTTTCGCTACGGCTTCCTGCCTTTTGACCTGCGCTTTCATCTGGATGGTACGTGCCGCCCAGGCCCCGGTGAGCTCCTCATTCAGATGCGTTGCGGCACGCTGGCTGGCAAAAGCAACATACTGACGCAGCAAAGTGTTGGCATCTTTAGACGTTTCGGCGACCAGGCGCACGGAATCATTGAGGTTTTTAGCGACATCGGCAGGCTGGAACTGGATGTTGGCAATCATCTCATCCAGTAGCGCGGCATCGTCGCGGGCACTGCCGCTTTGGCGCTGTTTGAAATAATCGGTCTGCAGCCAGAATTCACGGCGGGTGTCATACGCAGAGAGTTGCATCACAAACTCCTGGTAAGCTTCATCCATCGCTGAAGGCGGCAGCGCGGTGGTCTGGCTGCCTCTGAAATCCAGATTACTCAGGAATTGCTGCTGGGAGTAGTAGCTGCCCAGCATGTTCACGGTAGGACGATCGGTAACGGCGGTGGTGCTCCATTTCGGCGTGACCAGCAGGGACCAGCCCCAGGCCAGCAGAGCCAGCAGCAACGCGCCCCCTGCAATCCATTTTTTACCCTGCCATAAGGTGCAGCAAAGCCCGCGAATATCCAGCTCGTTATGGTTAACGTCGGGATGCGTCATACTCAAATTCCTTGTTGTCAGGGCAAAAAATCAGTCTGTTTGTGAAGGTTTGTTAGTCTCGCTGTTACGGCGCATACGCCGCTTGATGCGTTTCAGAAAACGAGCCACCCGCCATGCGCGTTTTATGCAGTAGCCATAAAGCATAAAGGCCAGCAGGAACAGCACCAGCATCATCCATTCGGGAATGAACGAGAGGTATTCACCCAGCACGCCAACGGCTGCCAGAAGAGCGGCAGCAGCGGTGATCAGCACAAACGCCTGACGGGAAGTAAACCCGGCACGCATGATCAAGTGATGAATGTGCTGACGGTCGGCAGAGAAGGGACTCATTCCTTTACTGAGGCGTCGGTACATGATCGCCACCATATCCATCAGCGGAATCGCAATGAGCCATAGCGCGGTGACAGGGGTAATAGGATGATTTTTTCCCTGAGTCGCCTCAAGCAGGATCCAGATAATCGTAAAGCCGATTAACGTGCTGCCTGCATCTCCCATGAAAACCTTGTATCGACGGCCTAACATGCCCATGTTGAGCAGAATGTAGGGCACAATCGCGGCAATCATTGCAAAACACCACATAGCCAGGCTTTGCTGTCCGTCGAACAGCAAAATGATCCCCATAGCGAGGAAGGTAACGCATGAAAGTCCGCCCAGCAGGCCATCAATCCCATCAACCATGTTAAAGGCGTTGATCGCAGCCCAGACGGCAAACAGGGTAAGCACATAGCCAAACGGCCCTACCACCAGCTCCCAGGGGCCAAAAATATAGCCCAGGCTGAGCAGATAAAGATTCGCCGCAGCCATCATCACACCCGCTACGCCCGCCTGCACGGCCGCGCGGAATTTGACGCTGATATCATAACGGTCATCCACTGCCCCAACGAGGACCAGAGTCCCCGCACATCCGAGATAAAGAAGGGAATGGGGGATGTAATAATCCGTGATGGAAAAAGTGAAGCATATCCCTGCAAACACAGAGATACCGCCAACAAGAGGGATCACCCCCTGATGGCGCTTACGATAATTAGGCTTGTCCACTAAACCAATTCGCTTAGCTGCTTTCCGTGCAAAAAAAGAAATGCAAGTGAAAACAGGAAGATGAACGCAAGCTCTGTACTCAAATTGAGTAAATTCACATTAACCAGCTCTCTGCAATGAACCTAATAATATTGACGGCGTACATTGTGCCAAACACATCGATAAGATTCTGTATTTTTTTCAGCAGGAAGAACGTACTGCATCAAATAATTGCTCTTCCGGCCTGCGTAAATCGGGTCAAATTCCTGAATATCTTAGGATTCAAAAACGAAAAACGCCACGTCTGAGCGTGGCGTTCCCCGAGTTTTCAAATCTTTGCAGCCGCTGGCGACCTCCCTCTACGGAGAGGCCAAAAAGCGCGGATTGAGCAGGCCAACCCCGCACTTTTTACGGCAGGTAACACGTCTTAAGAGCGTTTCATCATGTCGAAGAACTCATCGTTGGTTTTGGTCATGGCCAACTTATTGATGAGGAACT
The DNA here is from genome assembly GCF_036865545.1 of Erwinia sp. E_sp_B01_1. NCBI lineage: Bacteria > Pseudomonadati > Pseudomonadota > Gammaproteobacteria > Enterobacterales > Erwiniaceae > Erwinia > Erwinia sp. E_sp_B01_1. The sequence continues at coordinate 4,572,519 of NZ_CP142208.1, forward strand.
CCATTGCGTCGATTTCACCCATTGGATGGATGATTTTGCGCAGGATCCACATTTTCTGCAGTTCTTCAGAGCTGGTAAGCAACTCTTCTTTACGCGTACCGGAACGATTGTAGTCGATAGCAGGGAACACGCGCTTCTCAGCGATTTTACGCGCCAGATGCAGTTCCATGTTGCCGGTACCTTTAAATTCTTCGTAGATCACTTCGTCCATTTTCGAGCCGGTATCAACCAGCGCGGTGGCGATAATGGTCAGGCTTCCGCCCTCTTCTACGTTACGGGCAGCACCGAAGAAACGCTTAGGACGATGCAGGGCGTTAGCATCCACACCACCGGTCAACACTTTACCGGAAGCCGGGACAACGGTGTTATAGGCACGAGCCAGACGGGTGATGGAGTCCAGAAGGATGATCACATCTTTCTTGTGCTCAACCAGGCGTTTGGCTTTCTCGATAACCATTTCGGCAACCTGCACGTGGCGGGAAGCGGGTTCATCGAAGGTGGAAGCAATAACTTCACCTTTCACCAGACGCTGCATCTCGGTAACTTCTTCAGGACGCTCGTCGATCAGCAGCACCATCAGCACGCAGTCTGGGTGGTTGTAAGCAATGCTGGTTGCAATGTTCTGCAGCAGCATCGTTTTACCGGCTTTTGGCGGTGCCACGATCAGACCACGCTGGCCACGGCCAATTGGGGAAGCCAGATCCAGAACACGTGCGGTCAAATCTTCAGTCGAACCGTTACCACGTTCCATGCGCAGACGAGAGTTTGCGTGCAGTGGGGTTAAGTTTTCGAACAGGATTTTGTTGCGGGCGTTTTCTGGTTTGTCGAAGTTAACTTCATTAACCTTCAGCAGGGCGAAATAACGCTCACCTTCTTTCGGCGGACGGATCTTGCCGGAAATGGTGTCACCAGTGCGGAGGTTGAAGCGGCGGATTTGACTTGGGGAAACGTAGATATCATCTGGACCGGCGAGGTAGGAGCTGTCTCCTGAGCGGAGGAAACCAAATCCATCCTGCAATATCTCAAGGACGCCGTCGCCGAAGATGTCTTCGCCGCTTTTTGCATGCTGCTTGAGGATAGAGAAAATAATGTCCTGTTTGCGCATGCGAGCCTGGTTTTCAAGCCCCATGTTTTCGCCGAGTGTAATCAGGTCAGAAACCGGCGTATTTTTTAATTCGGTAAGATTCATAATGGTGGGTTCTTAAACTCGGGGTAAATCTCGGGATGTTTGTCGTAAGTGGTATGGTGAAAAATCCATGCCTGTTAATGGCATTCTTGTCAGGATCCGCTCGATGATCACGTGCAGGAAAACGCAAATCTGAAACGAGGGGACGGTAAGGACAAGACGCCGGAAATTCTGATTCTGATGATGCTACCGTCAGATTGCTGAACGTCTGTGAGAGATGAATACAGTGTTCAACAAGGAGTAAATCTAAGATTCAAACTACAGGTAAGTACGTAGTGCAGTAAAATCAACTTAGCATGACTGATGGCAAACGTCTAGCGGTGAACTAAAAATATGCCGGCCATCTGGCAGAGAGCAAAAACAGACTCGCCACCAGCAGCCGGACAGGCTGTTAGCCCAGGTTCGCGTTGAGGAACTCTTTGAGCTGGCCTTTAGAGAGGGCGCCCACTTTGGTCGCCGCTACTTCGCCGTTTTTGAACAGCAACAAAGTAGGAATACCACGAATACCGTATTTAGGCGCGGTGCCTGGGTTATCGTCGATATTCAGTTTTGCGATTGTCAGCTTGCCGTCATACTCTTCAGCGACTTCATCGAGGATCGGGGCGATCATTTTACAAGGACCACACCACTCTGCCCAGAAATCGACCAACGTTAAACCTTCTGCTTTTAATACGTCAGATTCGAAGCTGTCATCGGTCAGGTGAACAATTTTATCGCTGCTCATGTCTTACTCCAAAAGTTATGCCTGGCTGGTTGGCGTAAAATCTGCCAACTTAGGTTGACTTTATTTCACCGGATACGCTTTCGTAAAGCAATAGTAAGCTGATATTCTACCACACTATGAGCAAAACACACTTAACTGAACAGAAGTTTTCCGACTTCGCCCTGCACCCTCAGGTGATTGAAGCCCTTGAAACTAAAGGCTTTCATAACTGCACGCCTATCCAGGCGCTGGCATTACCTTTCACGCTCTCAGGGCGTGATGTAGCGGGACAGGCGCAAACCGGTACCGGGAAAACGATGGCGTTTCTGACGTCAACGTTCCATCATCTTCTTTCTCACCCTGCGCCAGAAGGCCGTCAGGTCAATCAACCACGTGCGTTGATCCTGGCTCCAACCCGTGAATTAGCCGTGCAGATTCATGCCGATGCTGAACCTCTGACGCAGGCAACCGGCCTTAAGCTTGGTCTGGCTTACGGCGGTGACGGCTACGACAAACAGCTAAAAGTGCTGGAAAGCGGCGTGGACATTTTGATCGGCACCACTGGCCGGTTAATTGATTACGCTAAACAGAATCACGTTAACCTGGGCGCTATCCAGGTCGTTGTGCTCGATGAAGCAGATCGCATGTTCGATCTCGGGTTCATTAAAGATATTCGCTGGCTGTTCCGTCGTATGCCTGCGGCAAACCAACGTTTGAATATGCTCTTCTCCGCGACACTCTCTTTCCGTGTGCGTGAACTGGCGTTCGAAAACATGAACAATGCCGAATACGTGGAAGTTGAGCCAGAGCAGAAAACCGGGCACCGCATTAAAGAAGAACTTTTCTACCCTTCTAACGAAGAGAAAATGCGTCTGTTGCAGACCCTGCTGGAAGAAGAGTGGCCAGATCGCGCCATTATCTTTGCCAACACCAAACACCGCTGTGAAGATATCTGGGGCCATCTGGCTGCCGATGGTCACCGTGTCGGTTTGTTGACCGGTGATGTCGCACAGAAAAAGCGCCTGCGTATTCTGGATGACTTCACCAAAGGCGATGTGGACATTCTGGTAGCAACCGACGTTGCCGCCCGCGGCCTGCATATCCCTGCGGTTACGCATGTCTTCAACTACGATTTGCCGGACGATCGTGAAGATTATGTTCACCGTATTGGCCGTACCGGACGTGCTGGCGCAAACGGGCACTCCATCAGCCTGGCCTGTGAAGAGTACGCGCTGAACCTGCCGGCCATTGAAGAGTATATTGGCCACAGCATTACCGTCAGCCGTTATAACAGTGATGCGCTGATGAGCGACTTACCGCCTGCGAAACGCCTGACCCGCAATCGTTCCGGCAACGGTCCACGTCGTGGCGGCAATAACAATCGCCGCAGCAGTGCACCACGTAACAACAACCGTAAACGTTCGGGTTAAAACAACCATGCTGAGCGCGTCATCACTCTATGCTGCTATCGATCTGGGATCGAACAGTTTTCATATGTTGGTGGTGCGCGAGGTGGCTGGCACTATCCAGACCGTGGCGCGTATCAAGCGCAAAGTGCGTCTGGCTGCCGGCCTGGACACCGACAGTCATCTCTCAGCTGAGGCGATGGAGCGTGGCTGGCAGTGCCTGCGGTTATTCTCAGAACAGTTACAGGATATTCCAGCCGATCAAATTCGCGTAGTCGCTACTGCCACTCTCCGGCTTGCGGCTAATGCGGGAACCTTTCTGCATACTGCTCAGCAAATCCTTGGTTGCCCGGTGAATGTCATCAGCGGCGAAGAGGAAGCACGTCTGATTTACCAGGGCGTCTCACATACCACCGGTGGCGCTGCAAAACGCCTGGTCGTCGATATTGGCGGCGGCAGCACAGAGTTGGTGACGGGAAGCGGTTCACAAACCACCTCGCTCTTCAGCCTGTCGATGGGATGTGTGACCTGGCTCGAACGCTATTTTGGCAATCGTCATCTGGGTAAAGAAAACTTCGGGCAGGCAGAACAGGCAGCACGTGAAATGATCCGTCCGGTTGCTGCACAGTTGCGGGAACAGGGTTGGCAGGTTTGTGTAGGTGCATCAGGCACCGTGCAGGCACTGCAGGAAATCATGATGGCTCAGGGGATGGATGAACGCATCACCCTCAGCAAACTGCAACAGCTGAAACAGCGCGCTATTCAGTGTGGCAAACTGGAAGAGCTGGAAATCGAAGGACTGACGCTGGAGCGGGCGCTGGTTTTCCCTAGCGGGCTCTCCATTTTGATCGCCATCTTCACCGAACTGAACATCAGCAGCATGACGCTGGCCGGTGGTGCACTGCGTGAAGGTCTGGTCTATGGCATGTTGCACCTTCCGGTAGATCGCGATATCCGCACCCGTACGCTGCACAACATTCAGCGGCGCTTTACCATTGATGCCGAACAGGCCGAGCGCGTTCGCAGCCTGGCGGAAACTTTCGCACGTCAGGTCAGCCACAGCTGGAAACTCGATGACCGATGTCGGGAACTGCTGGACAGTGCCTGCCTGGTGCATGAAATCGGACTTAGCGTCGATTTCAAACAGGCTCCGCTCCACGCTGCCTACCTGATTCGCCATCTCGACCTCCCCGGCTTTACCCCGGCACAGAAAAAACTCTTAGCGACTTTGTTGCAAAATCAGGTGAACAGCATCGATCTGGCGGTACTCAGCCAGCAGAATGCTATCCCACCAAGAATGGCAGAGCGACTTTGCCGTTTATTGCGTCTGGCCATTATTTTCTCCAGTCGTCGACGGGATGACACGCTGCCTGCGGTACGGTTACATGCGGATGAGGATTCGCTGCACGTGACTTTACCTTCTGGCTGGCTTGAGGCGCATCCGCTCCGCGCAGAGCTGCTGGAGCAGGAGTGCCACTGGCAGAGTTACGTTCACTGGCCGCTGACTGTCGGATAATCCACCAGCAGCCAAAACCTTTTACACCTTTATTTAGCTTTCGCCTTTTCCAGCATCGCCTTGAGATTGGCCACGCGGCTTTGTCCGGTTTGCATCCGCTGTTCAGCGCTGACGACCTTACGTTCGCTTTCCCACTTAAGATCGTCTTGCGGCAGTTCCAGCAGGAAACGACTTGGCTCCGGACGGATCACTTCACCGTACTGACGGCGTTCGCGGCACAGAGTAAAGGTCATCTCCTTCTGCGCACGGGTAATGCCCACATATGCCAGACGCCGCTCTTCCTCGACGTTATTCTCATCAATACTGCTCTGATGCGGCAGCAATCCCTCCTCCATTCCCACCAGATAGACATAGGGGAACTCCAGGCCTTTCGACGCATGTAGCGTCATTAACTGCACCTGATCGGTATCCTCATCACTTTCGCCCCGCTCCATCATATCGCGCAGGGTAAAGCGGGTAACAACCTGAGTCAGGGTCATGGGCTCATCAATGTCACTGCCTTCCAGCATTTCGGTCATCCACTGGAACAGCGTGTTGACGTTTTTCATCCGCATTTCGGCGGCCTTCGGGCTGGCAGAGGTTTCAAACAGCCAGCTTTCGTAATCGATGCCGCGAATCAAATCCCGTACGGCGGCAATGGGTTCACGCTCCGCGAGTTGTGCCACTTCCTGCAACCAATAGGTGAAGCGCTGTAGCGATTCCAGCCCACGCCCTGACAGCGTCTGTTCAAGCCCCATATCAAAGCTGGCAGTGAACAGGCTTTTGTTACGCTGCATCGCCCACTCACCCAGTTTTTGCAAGGTTGCCGACCCAATTTCACGTCGGGGCGTGTTTACAATGCGCATAAAAGCACTGTCATCATTAGCATTGGTCAGCACCCGGAGATAGGCGAGCAAATCCTTGATTTCCGGCCGGGAAAAGAAGGATGTACCGCCCGAAATACGATATGGGATACGGTTTTGCATCAGCATTTTTTCGAACACGCGCGACTGATGGTTACCCCGATAGAGGATGGCGTAATCCTTATACTGGGTTTTATTGATAAAGTGATGGGCGATCAGCTCGCCAGCAACTCGTTCAGCTTCATGATCTTCATTATTGGCCGTCACCACTTTCAGTTCAGCGCCGTAGCCCAGCTCTGAAAACAGGCGCTTTTCGAATACGTGGGGATTGTTGGCAATCAGGATATTCGCCGCTTTCAGGATGCGTTCAGAAGAGCGATAGTTCTGCTCAAGCTTAACGACCTGCAGTGCAGGAAAATCTTCCTTCAACAGCACCAGATTCTGTGGCCGGGCACCACGCCAGGAGTAGATAGACTGGTCGTCATCGCCTACCACCGTAAAGCGTGCGCGGGCACCCACCAGCAATTTTACCAGCTCGTACTGACTGGTGTTGGTGTCCTGATACTCATCCACCAGCAGGTAACGAATGCGCTGCTGCCAGCGTTCCCGCACTTCAAGATTGCGCTGGAACAACAACGTCGGCAAAAGAATAAGATCGTCAAAATCCAGCACGTTGCATGACTTCAGATGCCGGTCATACAGACCGTAGCAGTGTGCAAAAAGTTTATCGCGTTCCGATTGCGCTCCCGCCGCTGCACGGGAAGGATCCATCAGATCGTTTTTCCAGTTGGAGATCGTCGAGATAAGCTGCTGCAGCAGATTTTTATCATTTTCCAGCCACTCTTCCGTCAGATCCTTCAGCAAAGCCAGCTGATCCTGATCGTCAAACAGCGAGAAGTTGGATTTCATCCCTAACGCGGCATATTCGCGCTTAATGATCTCCAGCCCCAGCGTATGGAAAGTGGAGATCATCAGGCCTCGTGCTTCTTTGCGTCCCAGCGTTTGCGCCACACGCTCTTTCATTTCGCGCGAGGCTTTATTGGTAAAGGTGACCGCTGCAATATGCCGGGCCTGATAACCACATTCACGGATCAGGTGTGCAATTTTATTGGTGATCACGCGTGTTTTACCTGACCCCGCACCAGCCAGCACGAGGCAGGGCCCGGTGACAAATTCGACCGCATGTTGCTGACCAGGATTAAGACGCATAGGAAAGTCGCTCGATGAAATGACAGAGGGAAACAGAAAATTAGCGTGGTAGTATAGCCAGCAGCATCCCTACGACTCAAGGTACGATCATGGCAAAAACCGCAGCAGCACTCCATATCCTTGTTAAGGAAGAGAAACAGGCGCAGGACATTCTGGCTCAGCTGGAACAGGGCGCTGATTTTGAAAAACTGGCCAAAAAGCACTCTACCTGCCCGTCAGGCAAGAAAGGCGGCCATTTAGGTGAATTTAAGCAGGGTGCAATGGTACCGGCTTTCGATAAAGTGGTGTTCTCCTGCCCGCTTATCGTGCCTTACGGTCCTCTGCACACCCAGTTCGGTTATCACATCATCAAGGTGCTTTACCGCAACTGATTCTCTTTATGCAGACGAAAAAAAGAGCGGAATCCGCTCTTTTTTCATATCCGGGCCAGCAGCGGCCCTTTTTTATTTATATCAGCCCGCAACCGCAATGCGTTTCATGTCGGTCATGTAGCCACGCAGCTTGCGGCCAACAGCTTCAATTGGGTGCTGACGGATAGCTTCGTTAACGTCACGCAGCTGAGCATTATCAATGGTCGTGGACGTTGCTGCTGCTTTGCCCAAATCGCCAGCCTGCAGCGTGGTCATAAACTCTTTCAGCAAAGGCACAGCGGCGTACGAGAAGAGATAGTTACCGTATTCGGCAGTATCAGAGATAACCACGTTCATCTCATACAGGCGCTTACGTGCGATGGTGTTCGCAATCAGCGGCAGCTCGTGCAGGGACTCGTAGTAAGCAGACTCTTCAATGATGCCGGCATCAACCATAGTTTCAAAGGCCAGCTCAACGCCCGCTTTCACCATGGCGATCATCACTACGCCTTCATCAAAATAATCCTGCTCGGCAATTTTACCTTCGTACTGGGCTGCGGTTTCGAACGCAGTTTTACCGGTCTCTTCGCGCCAGCCCAGCAGGTTTTTATCGTCGTTTGCCCAGTCTGCCATCATGCCGGAGGAGAATTCGCCGGAGATGATATCATCCATGTGCTTCTGGAACAGCGGAGCCATGATGGTTTTCAGCTGCTCAGACAGCGCGTAAGCACGGACTTTAGCCGGGTTAGAGAGGCGATCCATCATCAGCGTGATGCCGCCCTGCTTCAGCGCTTCGGTCACGGTTTCCCAGCCGAACTGAATCAGTTTTTCAGCGTAGGCGGCATCGGTACCTTCAGCCACCAGCTTGTCGAAGCACAGCAAAGAACCCGCCTGCAACATGCCACACAGAATAGTCTGCTCACCCATCAGGTCAGATTTCACTTCGGCTACGAAGGAAGATTCCAGCACGCCCGCACGGTGACCGCCGGTCGCTGCAGCCCAGGCTTTAGCAATCGCCATGCCTTCGCCTTTAGGATCGTTTTCCGGGTGAACCGCGATCAGCGTTGGCACACCGAAGCCACGCTTATACTCTTCACGCACTTCAGTACCTGGACATTTTGGCGCAACCATCACTACAGTAATGTCTTTACGAACCTGCTCGCCCACTTCAACGATGTTGAAGCCATGTGAATAACCCAGTGCAGCGCCCTCTTTCATCAGCGGCTGAACAGCCTGAACCACAGCACTGTGCTGCTTGTCTGGCGTCAGGTTAACAACCAGATCGGCTCCTGGGATCAGGTCTTCGTAAGTGCCAACTTTAAAGCCGTTTTCGGTGGCTTTACGCCAGGAGGCACGCTTCTCAGCAATCGCTTCGGCACGCAGCGCATAGGCGATATCCAGACCGGAGTCGCGCATGTTTAGGCCCTGGTTCAGGCCCTGAGCACCACAACCAACGATGACGACTTTTTTGCCTTTCAGGTAGCTTGCTTCATCAGCAAATTCATCACGCGACATGAAGCGACATTTACCTAATTGCGCTAACTGGTTGCGCAGGTTCAAAGTGTTGAAATAGTTAGCCATGGGTACTCCGTATAGGGTTAGGTAGGTCTTTTATCTGCTGGTGAGTCTCTGATCTGCTCACCCTGTATAATCCCTATCATATGACAGGAAATGTATTGCTTAAATTGATATATTAACAACGTGATATTGCAAGATCTGCAACGTCAAAATGAGGCCTGTGATGCATGGATTTACGCGATCTTAAATTGTTTCTTCACCTGGCTGAGAGCCGCCACTTTGGCCGCAGCGCAAGGGCAATGCACGTCAGCCCTTCCACTCTGTCACGGCAAATTCAGCGGCTCGAAGAAGATTTGGGCCAGGCTCTCTTTCTGCGGGATAACCGCACGGTGACGCTAACGGATGCCGGAGAACAGCTCCGCCAGTTTGCTCAGCACACGCTGTTGCAATATCAGCAGCTTCTTCATGCCATTGGTCAGAACGGCCCGTCACTGAGCGGAGAGCTTCGCCTGTTTTGCTCGGTAACCGCCGCCTATAGCCATCTCCCGCCGATTCTGGATCGTTTCCGCGCTGAACATCCGCTGGTTGAAATCAAACTCACTACTGGCGATGCGGCGGATGCGGTGGAGAAAGTGCAGAGCGCCGAGGCGGATATTGCCATTGCAGGCCGTCCCGAGACGCTGCCAGCCAGTATTGGCTTTACCCCGATTGGGCTGATCCCCCTGGTGCTGATAGCCCCGGCGCTACCCTGTCCGGTACGTGCTCAGGCCACACAATCCGAGCCGGACTGGTCAGAAATCCCGTTTATCCTGCCCGATCAGGGGCCCGCGCGGCAGCGTATTGATTTGTGGTTCCGCCGTCGTCGTATACCCAATCCGCTGATTTATGCCACCGTCTCCGGCCACGAAGCCATTGTGTCAATGGTAGCACTGGGATGCGGTATTGCACTTTTGCCGGATGTGGTGCTGGAGAACAGCCCGGAACCGGTGCGTAACCGTATCCTTGAGCTGGATAATGTAGAGATGGTGGCGCCCTTTGAGCTGGGCGTATGTGTACAAAAAAAGCGGCTCACTGAGCCGCTTATCGATGCATTCTGGTCGCTGATGTAATTAGCCAGCCAGGAAGAAGCTGAATGCCGGGTTATCGGTTTCATCATGGAAATCGTAACCCAGTTCCGCAAGGTGCTCTTCAAACTGTGGCTCGTTGTCGCTGAGCTCAAATCCTGCCAGCACCCGGCCATAGTCAGTACCGTGGCTGCGATAATGGAACAGCGAGATGTTCCAGTGCGTACCCAGGGTTTGCAGGAAACGCAGCAGCGCGCCTGGCGCTTCAGGAAACTCAAAGCTGAACAGACGTTCACGCAGGGGTTTTGAAGGACGCCCACCCACCATATAGCGTACATGCAGCTTGGCCATTTCGTCATCGGACAAGTCGACAACCTTGTAGCCGCCCTGAGCCAGCAACTGCAATATTTCACTGCGCTCTTCCAGGCCACGTGTCAGCCGCACGCCAACAAAAATGCAGGCGTTATCGGCATTCGCATAGCGATAGTTGAACTCGGTTACCGCACGGCCACCCAGCAACTGACAGAATTTCAGGAAGCTGCCCTTCTGCTCGGGAATGGTGACAGCCAGCAACGCTTCGCGCTGCTCACCCAGCTCGCACCGCTCAGAGACATAACGTAAACCGTGGAAGTTTACGTTTGCCCCGGAAAGCACATGCGCCAGACGTTCACCTTTGATCTGATGCTGCTGGATATATTTTTTCATGCCGGCCAGCGCCAGCGCGCCTGACGGCTCTGCCACGGCACGAACATCCTCAAACAGGTCTTTCATCGCCGCACAGATGGCATCGCTGTCTACGGTGATGATGTCATCCAGATATTCCTGGCACAGGCGAAAGGTTTCGTTACCGATGCGTTTTACCGCCACACCTTCAGCGAATCCGCCAACACGGGCCAGATCCACAGGATGACCGGCATCCAGCGCCGCCTTCAGACAGGCAGAGTCTTCCGCTTCCACCGCGATCACTTTGATCTGCGGCATCAGCTGTTTGATCAGTACCGCCACGCCAGCCGCCAGGCCACCACCACCCACCGGCACAAATACCCGATCGAGATGAGCATCCTGTTGCAACAACTCCATCGCCAGTGTGCCCTGTCCGGCAATCACCATCGGATGATCGAACGGTGGCACGAAGGTATAACCTTTCTGCTCCGCCAGTTCGAGCGCTTTGGCTTTGGCTTCGTCAAAGTTGGCACCATACAGGAAAGCCTCACCGCCAAACGCCCGTACCGCATCCACTTTGATATCGGCGGTGGTCACCGGCATCACAATCAGAGATGTGATCCCTAATCGTGTTGCCGACAGAGCCACACCCTGAGCATGATTCCCTGCTGATGCGGTGACCACACCCCGTGCTTTCTGCTCTTCATTCAGCGTGGAGATCATCGCGTAAGCGCCACGCAGCTTGAAGCTGTGTACCGGCTGACGATCTTCACGTTTTACCAGAATGGTATTACCCAGACGGGAAGAGATTTTCTCCATCTTCTGCAACGGGGTGACCTGCGCCACTTCGTACACCGGCGAGCGGAGAACCGCCCGCAGATACTCCGCGCCGCAAGGTTCGGCAGGTAGCGGTTGAGACTCAGCCATAGTCGTTAGCCTCCCAGCTTACTCTTGTCACGAACCGCGCCTTTATCCGCGCTGGTAGCCAGTAAGGCATAAGCACGCAGGGCGAAGGAGACCTCACGCTCACGTCCATGAGGAGTATAAGCCTCATGACCACGCGCCTCTTCTTCTTCACGGCGGGCATGCAATTCGTTATCCGGCACGACCAGCTTGATGCCGCGTTCAGGAATGTTGATATCAATGATGTCACCATCTTTGATCAGGGCAATGGTGCCGCCGCTGCCTGCCTCTGGTGAGACGTGACCAATGGACAAGCCTGAAGTGCCTCCGGAGAAGCGACCATCGGTGATCAGCGCACAGCTTTTACCCAGTCCCATCGATTTCAGATAGGTCGTCGGATAGAGCATTTCCTGCATGCCTGGTCCGCCTTTCGGGCCTTCATAGCGGATCACAACCACATCACCGGCTACGACTTTCCCGCCCAGAATAGCCGCTACCGCGTCATCCTGGCTTTCATACACTTTGGCCGGGCCGCGGAAAATATGGCTCTCTTTTTCCACACCAGCCGTTTTCACAATACAGCCATCTTCTGCCATGTTGCCGTACAACACGGCCAGACCACCTTCCTGACTGAACGCGAATTCGCGGGAACGGATACAGCCTTCCTGACGATCGTCATCCAGCGTATCCCAGCGGCAGTCCTGTGAGAATGCCTGGGTGGTGCGGATGCCTGCCGGACCGGCGCGAAACATTTTCTTCACGGCTTCATCTTTGGTCAGCATGATGTCGTACCGGTCCAGCGTTTCCTGCAGGCTCAGGCCCAGCACGTTACGCACGCTGTCATCCATCAGACCTGCGCGGCTCAGCTCGCCAAGAATACCCAGCACGCCGCCAGCACGGTGGACATCTTCCATATGGTATTTCGGGGTACTTGGTGCCACTTTGCACAGGTGCGGTACTTTGCGGGACAGACGGTCGATATCGGACATGTTGAAATCGATTTCGCCTTCCAGCGCAGCCGCCAGCAGATGCAGAACGGTGTTGGTCGATCCGCCCATGGCGATATCCAGCGTCATCGCATTTTCGAAAGCGGCCTTGTTGGCGATGTTGCGTGGCAATGCGGTTTCGTCATCTTTCTCGTAGTAACGTTTGGTCAGCTCCACAATCCGCTTACCGGCACTCAGGAACAGATCTTTGCGGTCAGCATGGGTCGCAAGCAGTGAACCGTTGCCCGGCTGGGACAGACCCAGGGCTTCGGTCAGACAGTTCATTGAGTTTGCGGTAAACATCCCGGAACAGGAACCGCAGGTCGGACAGGCTGAACGTTCAATCTGCTCGCTGTCGGCATCGCTGACGTTAGGGTTAGCGCCCTGAATCATCGCATCAACCAGATCCAGCTTGATAATTTTGTCGGAGAGCTTGGTTTTACCGGCTTCCATCGGGCCGCCAGAAACGAAGATCACCGGGATATTCAGTCGCAGGGAAGCCATCAGCATCCCCGGGGTGATTTTGTCGCAGTTGGAGATACAGACCATGGCGTCTGCACAGTGGGCATTCACCATGTACTCGACGGAGTCTGCAATCAGCTCACGTGACGGCAGAGAGTAGAGCATACCGCCGTGTCCCATCGCGATCCCATCATCCACGGCAATGGTGTTGAACTCTTTTGCCACGCCACCGGAAGCTTCAATCTGCTCAGCAACCAGTTTCCCCAGGTCACGCAGGTGAACGTGGCCCGGTACGAATTGGGTAAAGGAGTTAACCACGGCAATAATTGGCTTGCCGAAATCGTCATCGGTCATTCCGGTTGCGCGCCACAGGGCACGGGCACCGGCCATATTACGGCCATGAGTGGTGGTAGCGGAACGGTACTTAGGCATGCTCATACTCCAGAATCAGATAGTGCGCGGGCGTCAACCGAGGCCCGCGTAAATATTATTTATGCTGGGTTAACCGGATCCAGCCAGCCCCATTTGTCTTCGGTTTCGCCGGTGAACAGGCCAAAGAATGCAGACTGAATACGGGCGGTAACCGGGCCGCGTTTGCCTTCGCCAACCTGAATGCCATCAACGCTGCGCACCGGGGTGATTTCGGCGGCGGTACCGGACATGAAGATTTCGTCAGCCAGATACAGGGATTCACGGGACAGGACCTGCTCACGCACTTCGATGCCCATATCTTTCGCCAGTTTAATGATCGCATCACGGGTGATACCTGGCAGTGCAGAGGAGGTGAATGGCGGCGTGAACAGAATGCCATCTTTCACTTCAAACAGGTTCTCACCAGCGCCTTCAGAAACATAACCCTGAGTATCCAGCGCAATCCCTTCCTGATAACCATGACGACGGGCTTCGCTGCCTACCAGCAGCGAGGAAAGGTAGTTACCGCCCGCTTTAGCTGCCGTTGGCAATGTGTTTGGTGCCACACGGTTCCAGGAAGAGACCATGGCATCAATACCCTGCTCCAGCGCTTCTGCACCCAGGTATGCACCCCATGGGAAAGCAGCAATGATGACATCAGTGTTGAAGCCATCGGGTGGGTTCACACCCAGACCCACATCACCAACAAAGACTAAAGGACGGATATAAGCGCTTTTCAGCTTGTTGACGCGCAGCACTTCGCGGCACGCTTCCATCAGCTCATCAACGCTCTGGCTGACCGGGAAACGGTAGATTTTTGCTGAGTCACGCAAACGCTGCATGTGTTCACGATGGCGGAAGACTACCGGGCCTTTGTGCGAGTCGTAGCAGCGGACGCCTTCAAAGACAGACGTACCGTAATGCAGGGCGTGGGACATCACGCTGACCTTTGCTTCTTCCCACTTAACCATCTCGCCATTGAACCAGATAAAGTCAGCTTTCTTCGTCATTCTTATTTCCTTTCGCGCTCAGGCGCGGATTTGTTGTGTTGTCTGTTGTTGGATCTGGACGCATGCAACGTCCATCAGCTTGCTTAATTGTGTTGACAGTAAATCGACTGAGCGCTGGCTGGCAACGGTCATTTCAATATTAATATTGTCGTTATTAGTGCCGGAGGCCATATTCATGGCGCAGACCTGAAAACCACGGTGGCGAACAACGCGTAATATGCGCTCCAGTATTTCGGGTCTGAAACGGGCTTCGATAGACAATTGATGCTGCATCATGAGGTTTTCTCCATCATATTTTCGTTGCTGGCACCAGGCGGTACCAGAGGCCAGACGTTTTCATGTTCGTCTATGGAGACGTGGAGCATGTATGGCCCTTCACTGTGCAGCAAAGCGTCTAATGCAGCGTCGACCTGGTCTTTACGGGTAATGCGCTGGCCAGGGATATTAAAGGCGCTGGCCAGGGTCAGGAAATCAGGATTGTCGGACAGATTGGTTTCACTGTATCGCTCGGAGAAGAACAACTCCTGCCACTGGCGAACCATGCCCAGACGCTGGTTATCCATCAGTACGATCTTCACCGGCAGCTGCTTGCGTTTGATGGTTCCCAGTTCCTGCACGTTCATCATGAAAGATCCATCGCCGGAAACACAGATAACAGTGTCATCAGGGCGGGCTACCTGCGCTCCTATAGCCGCTGGTAAACCAAAGCCCATGGTCCCCAGACCGCTGGAGGTAATGAAATTTTCCGGACGGCTGAAGCTCATGTGCTGAGCGGTCCACATCTGATGCTGTCCCACATCGGTAGTGACGATTGCGCTATCCGGTTTACGGTCGGAAAGCTGTTTGAGGAACAGAGGAGCAAAAATAGCCTCTCCGGGGTGATCGTAACGCCAGCCGTTTTCTGCCTTCAGAGCCTGAACATGTTCACGCCAGTCGGTAATATCCACTGCAGGGTGGTACAAATCCGGCAGCATTTTATTCAGGTCGCCCCGTAATGCCACATGAGCCTGTCGCAACTTATTCAGCTCGGCGGGATCCACATCCATATGGATCACACTGGCATTCGGAGCGAACGTGTTCAATTTTCCGGTCACGCGATCGTCAAAGCGTGCACCAACTGCAATCAACAGGTCGCACTGCTGAACGGCGAAGTTAGCTGCTTTGGTGCCATGCATCCCTAACATGCCCAGGTAGCACGGGTCTTGTGCATCAGGCGTGCCCAATCCTTTAAGGGTAGCAACGGTAGGGATACCTGTCTCTTTAGCAAAGGCACGCAGTGCGGTAACGGCTCCGGCCATGCCAACCCCACCGCCAACATACAGAACAGGCTTTTTCGCCTGAGCCAGCATGGCACGGGCTTGCTGTAATTCTTCATGCGGATGCACAGTTTCCGCTTCCACTGGCATCAGGTGGGCCGTGAGGTCGCCGTTGGCCAGTTGAATATCTTTCGGGATATCGATCAGTACCGGACCCGGACGGCCAGACTGGGCAATGGCGAAGGCTTCTGCCATCACTTCCGGCAGCTCGTCCAGTGATTCAACCAGGAAACTGTGCTTGGTGCAGGACAGGGACATCCCCAGCACATCGATCTCCTGAAAAGCATCCGTGCCGATAAAGGCTGAGGAAACCTGTCCGGTAATTGCCACAACAGGAACAGAGTCCATCATGGCATCAGCCAGACCTGTAATCAGGTTAGTGGCGCCAGGACCAGAAGTGGCGATACACACGCCAACTTTTCCAGTAGAACGGGCATAACCGATGGCGGCCATCGCGGCGCCCTGCTCATGGCGGCAGAGTAGGTGTTCGACGCCTCCGTCATAAAGCGCATCATAGACGGGCATAATGGCCCCACCCGGATAGCCGAAAACTGTTTCGACACCCTGCGCACGCAACGCCTGAACCACCCACTGAGCACCATTCATAGTTATTTCCCCGCCTCTCGCTGGGAACAACAGCATTTTATTCTACTGTTCATCTTCTGTTCCTCTGTCGTTGATGATCTGCCAAAAAAAACCCCCGGACCTTTCGGTGCGGGGGTTCTTCTGAATTCAGGCTTGATTTTTAAGCCTTTCTTCCTCCGAGCGTAGCCCCGCACGGCGTGATAATAATCACGACGACGTTAATGACGATTAGGCTGACGACTCGTAGAAGGGCTTTCATTAGTATTCGATAATTTCGCTTGTTCGAAGTAATGCCTACAGAGTTATCACAGTTAGTGAACGGAATTCAACTTTTTTCATTACTTAATTTTACGTCAGCCTTCTCCATAACCGGAAAAGCGAAGGGTATTCAGTGAATAAGCCAAATCCTGAAAAATATTCATTACGCACCCTCCGTAATAATTACTGGCGAAAAAATGCACGCTGAGTTCTGGAAGCACGATCTGATCTTTTTGAGAAATTTTGTCGGCAGGGGAACATTTTCTGGAAACAGGCCCGATAAAGGATAAGCAGAGACTCGAATTATCCGGCCATCAGAGAGAGACTGCTGCGAAACAAGGAGTGTATATGTCGTTATCCCTGGCCTATACCCGTGCAGCCATCGGCATTGAAGCCCCGCTGGTATCGGTGGAAGTACATTTGAGCAATGGTTTGCCAGCACTCTCGCTGGTGGGCCTTCCCGAAACCACAGTGAAGGAAGCACGCGATCGGGTAAGAAGTGCAATTATCAACTGCGGCTTTACCTTTCCCGCCAAACGCATCACGGTCAACCTTGCCCCTGCCGATCTGCCCAAAGAAGGTGGCCGGTATGACTTACCTATCGCAATAGCGATTCTGGCGGCCTCAGAGCAGATCCCAGCGAATAAGCTGAGTCAGTTTGAATTCCTGGGGGAGTTAGCGTTAACAGGCGCTCTACGGGGCGTACAGGGCGCAATCCCTGCGGCCCTTGCCGCCAGAGACGCCCAGCGGCAACTTATTCTCTCGACCGATAACCTCGGGGATGTGGGGCTGATCCAAAACGGCCCGGGTCTTCTTAGTCATAGCCTGTTAGAAGTCTGTAGTTTCCTGACTGGCCACTGTCAGCTAGCGGAAGCCCGGTGCGACCTTCCTGAACTCCCCTGGCTGGGTGGCGATCTGAATGAGATTATCGGTCAACAACAGGCAAAACGGGCCCTGGAGATTTGCGCGGCAGGCGGCCATAACCTGCTGCTAACGGGGCCTCCGGGCACCGGCAAGACTATGCTCGCAACCCGGCTCATCGGCTTGATGCCCCCCTTAAGCGATGAGGAAGCCCTGGAGAGCGCGGCAATAGCCAGCCTTGTCAGTAAGGGGGTAATGCAGAAACAGTGGCGTCAGCGCCCTTTCCGCGCGCCTCATCACACCTCGTCACGCTATGCACTGGTTGGCGGCGGTACTCTGCCCAGGCCGGGAGAAATTTCTCTGGCGCATAACGGAGTGCTCTTTCTTGATGAATTGCCAGAGTTTGATCGTAAGACACTGGATGCATTAAGAGAGCCGCTTGAATCCGGGGAAATTTGTATCTCACGAGCCAGAGCTAAAGTTACCTATCCCGCCCGATTTCAGCTCATTGCCGCAATGAATCCCAGCCCTACTGGTCACTATCACGGAACGCATAACCGTAGTACGCCGCAGCAGACGCTGCGTTACCTGAATAAGCTCTCAGGTCCTTTTCTCGATCGGTTCGATTTGTCTCTTGAAGTCCCCCTTCTTCCTTCGGGCACGCTTAGCAGTGGGATCATGCAGAGTGAAAGCTCTGCGACCGTCCGGGAAAGAGTTTTACTTGCTCGTCAGCGACAGCTCCAACGCAGTGGGGTGATTAATGTCAGATTAAAGCCAAAGGAGATCCAGCGTGATTGCCCTTTAAACAGAGAAGACGCCCGGTGGCTGGAGGAAGTGCTTAATCAGCTGGGCCTTTCCGTTCGTGCCTGGCAACGTATCCTGAAGGTTGCCCGCACCATTGCGGATTTAGGCGCTGAAGAAAGGGTGCAACGGGAACATCTGAATGAGGCATTAAGTTATCGTGGTATAGACAGGCTGCTTATCCATTTGCAAAAAAGTCTGGAATAAAAAAAGGGGCCTGAGCCCCTTTTTATCAATCATCGCTGTCCGTGTAATCTTCCACGCCTTCCATCTGCGGCTTACCGCCAGAAAGGGTATGGAAGCGCTTGGGACGTTTAATGCGTGTCATATACTTTGACCAGACCCGCTCTGCTTCTGTCTGAGGTTCACGGATACCGCGACACACTTCGATAAACAGGCGTTCTTCTTCCGTCAGAGGCTCACGCTTGGCCAAATCCAGCTCATTAAAAGCGTATCCATAACGCTCAAGAAGTTGAGCTTCTTTGATGGTGAAATCACCGTGACGTGAGAAACCGCGAGGGTAGTGTTTGTTATCAAAAAATCGATTCGTTGTTGCGAAGCTTTCCGCCATTTTACACGCTCCTGACTCTAATATGGCCGTGCTATTTATGGCGCGGAGTATTAGATACGCTTGACAGAGTGTAAAACAAAACATTTAAATCATAACGACAAATGTTTTTTAGGAGATGGATGTGGATACGGAATTACTGAAGACCTTTCTGGAAGTGAGCAGAACACGCCACTTTGGACGTGCCGCAGAAGCGCTCTATCTCACGCAATCTGCCGTCAGCTTTCGCATAAGGCAGCTTGAAAATCAGCTTGGAGTGAACCTTTTTACCCGTCACCGCAATAACATACGGCTGACATCGGCTGGTGAGCGTCTGTTACCTTATGCCGAAAGTTTGATGAGTACATGGATGATGGCCAAGAAGGAGGTCTCTCATACTCAGCAGCAGCATGAGCTCTCAATTGGGGCCAGTGCCTCTTTATGGGAGGCCTACCTGACACCCTGGCTACAGACGCTTTATGAGAACCGGGAAAATCTGCACCTTGAAGCCCGGGTTGCACAGCGTCATTTGCTGGTAAAACAACTTCATGAGCGTCAGTTGGATCTGTTAATCACCACTGAGGCACCGAAAATGGATGAACTGACCAGCCAGCAGATTGGTCATATCTCCCTGACCTTATACCGCTCGCGAAAATCTGAAAAACGTGAGAAATATGACTATATCAAGCTGGAATGGGGGGCGGATTTTCATCAACATGAGAGTTATCTGGCCGGGGCAGATGATATTCCCGTGCTGACTACCACCTCTGCTCATCTGACCCGACAGCTGCTGCATACTACCGGAGCCTGCGCTTTTTTACCGGATATGTGGCATGGCGAATACCCCGATCTGACCGTTATTCCGGATACGCCTGTAGCTGTAAGACCTTTATATGCGGTGTGGTTGCAGAACAGCGATCAGCAAGCGCATATCCGACAACTGCTTAAATTCCCGGTCAATACACAGTAATAAAAAAGCTAATCAGCAAAAAAATGGTCAATTAATGGCCATTTTTTGTGGGGTAAAGCCCGGAAGGTGGCTTTTAAATAACCAAAGTGACTTTATTCAACGCAAAAAAATCCTTTGCCGAAGCAAAGGATTATTTTTTTATGGCAGGGGCGGAGAGACTCGAACTCCCAACACCCGGTTTTGGAGACCGGTGCTCTACCAATTGAACTACGCCCCTAAAAGGGTGGCGGAACGGACGGGGCTCGAACCCGCGACCCCCTGCGTGACAGGCAGGTATTCTAACCAACTGAACTACCGCTCCACCGATTCTGTACTGAGTGCAGACAATGTCTGTATCAGGTATTTCGCCCTTACCTTGTCAGGGGTAAGGTCATGAACAATAACCGCTTAAAAGCCTGTCATTATTCTAAATTGATGCCTGGCAGTTCCCTACTCTCGCATGGGGAGACCCCACACTACCATCGGCGCTACGGCGTTTCACTTCTGAGTTCGGCATGGGGTCAGGTGGGACCACCGCGCTAAAGCCGCCAGGCAAATTCTGTCGTTCACGCCGCCCTCGCAGGCCACGTAAATCAATCCGTTATCGAACAGGCTGAAAATCGTTGCGTCTCTCAGACGCCCACCAGAACGCTTCTGGTGTTGTAAGGTTAAGCCTCACGGGTCATTAGTACCGGTTAGCTCAACGCATCGCTGCGCTTACACACCCGGCCTATCAACGTCGTAGTCTTCAACGTCCCTTCAGGGGCCTTAAAGGCCCAGGGAAGATTCATCTCGAGGCAAGTTTCGCGCTTAGATGCTTTCAGCGCTTATCTTTTCCGCACTTAGCTACCGGGCAATGCCATTGGCATGACAACCCGAACACCAGTGGTGCGTTCACTCCGGTCCTCTCGTACTAGGAGCAACCCCTCTCAATCTTCCAGCGCCCACGGCAGATAGGGACCGAACTGTCTCACGACGTTCTAAACCCAGCTCGCGTACCACTTTAAACGGCGAACAGCCGTACCCTTGGGACCTACTTCAGCCCCAGGATGTGATGAGCCGACATCGAGGTGCCAAACACCGCCGTCGATATGAACTCTTGGGCGGTATCAGCCTGTTATCCCCGGAGTACCTTTTATCCGTTGAGCGATGGCCCTTCCATTCAGAACCACCGGATCACTATGACCTGCTTTCGCACCTGCTCGAGCCGTCACTCTCGCAGTCAAGCTAGCTTATGCCATTGCACTAACCTCACGATGTCCGACCGTGATTAGCTAACCTTCGTGCTCCTCCGTTACTCTTTAGGAGGAGACCGCCCCAGTCAAACTACCCACCAGACACTGTCCCCACGCCGGATCACGGCGCCAGGTTAGAACATCAAACGTTAAAGGGTGGTATTTCAAGGTTGGCTCCACGCAGACTGGCGTCCACGCTTCAAAGCCTCCCACCTATCCTACACATCAAGGCTCAATGTTCAGTGTCAAGCTGTAGTAAAGGTTCACGGGGTCTTTCCGTCTTGCCGCGGGTACACTGCATCTTCACAGCGAGTTCAATTTCACTGAGTCTCGGGTGGAGACAGCCTGGCCATCATTACGCCATTCGTGCAGGTCGGAACTTACCCGACAAGGAATTTCGCTACCTTAGGACCGTTATAGTTACGGCCGCCGTTTACCGGGGCTTCGATCAAGAGCTTCTCCTTGCGGATAACCCCATCAATTAACCTTCCGGCACCGGGCAGGCGTCACACCGTATACGTCCACTTTCGTGTTTGCACAGTGCTGTGTTTTTAATAAACAGTTGCAGCCAGCTGGTATCTTCGACTGGCTTCAGCTCCGGGAGCAAGTCCCATCACCTACGCGCCAGCGTGCCTTCTCCCGAAGTTACGGCACCATTTTGCCTAGTTCCTTCACCCGAGTTCTCTCAAGCGCCTTGGTATTCTCTACCTGACCACCTGTGTCGGTTTGGGGTACGATTCTGTGTTACCTGATGCTTAGAGGCTTTTCCTGGAAGCAGGGCATTTGTTGCTTCAGCACCGTGGTGCCTCGTCATCACGCCTCAGCCTTAAAGAGTTCCGGATTTGCCTGGAACTCAAGCCTACACGCTTAAACCGGGACAACCGTCGCCCGGCCAACATAGCCTTCTCCGTCCCCCCTTCGCAGTAACACCGAGTACAGGAATATTAACCTGTTTCCCATCGACTACGCCTTTCGGCCTCGCCTTAGGGGTCGACTCACCCTGCCCCGATTAACGTTGGACAGGAACCCTTGGTCTTCCGGCGAGCGGGCTTTTCACCCGCTTTATCGTTACTTATGTCAGCATTCGCACTTCTGATACCTCCAGCAGACCTCACGGTCCACCTTCGACGGCTTACAGAACGCTCCCCTACCCAACAACGCATACGCGTCGCTGCCGCAGCTTCGGTGCATGGTTTAGCCCCGTTACATCTTCCGCGCAGGCCGACTCGACCAGTGAGCTATTACGCTTTCTTTAAATGATGGCTGCTTCTAAGCCAACATCCTGGCTGTCTGTGCCTTCCCACATCGTTTCCCACTTAACCATGACTTTGGGACCTTAGCTGGCGGTCTGGGTTGTTTCCCTCTTCACGACGGACGTTAGCACCCGCCGTGTGTCTCCCGTGATAACATTCTCCGGTATTCGCAGTTTGCATCGGGTTGGTAAGCCGGGATGGCCCCCTAGCCGAAACAGTGCTCTACCCCCGGAGATGAGTTCACGAGGCGCTACCTAAATAGCTTTCGGGGAGAACCAGCTATCTCCCGGTTTGATTGGCCTTTCACCCCCAGCCACAAGTCATCCGCTAATTTTTCAACATTAGTCGGTTCGGTCCTCCAGTTAGTGTTACCCAACCTTCAACCTGCCCATGGCTAGATCACCGGGTTTCGGGTCTATACCCTGCAACTTAACGCCCAGTTAAGACTCGGTTTCCCTGCGGCTCCCCTATACGGTTAACCTTGCTACAGAATATAAGTCGCTGACCCATTATACAAAAGGTACGCAGTCACACCACGAAGGTGCTCCCACTGCTTGTACGTACACGGTTTCAGGTTCTGTTTCACTCCCCTCGCCGGGGTTCTTTTCGCCTTTCCCTCACGGTACTGGTTCACTATCGGTCAGTCAGGAGTATTTAGCCTTGGAGGATGGTCCCCCCATATTCAGACAGGATGTCACGTGTCCCGCCCTACTCATCGAACTCACAGCAAGTGCATCTTCGTGTACGGGAGTATCACCCTGTACCCTGCGACTTTCCAGACGCTTCCACTGATGCACAAACTGATTCAGGTTCTGGGCTGTTCCCCGTTCGCTCGCCGCTACTGGGGGAATCTCGGTTGATTTCTTTTCCTCTGGGTACTTAGATGTTTCAGTTCCCCAGGTTCGCCTTGCATGGCTATGTATTCACCATGCAATGATGCACCAAAGTGCACCGGGTTTCCCCATTCGGGTATCGTCGGTTATAACGGTTCATATCACCTTACCGACGCTTATCGCAGATTAGCACGCCCTTCATCGCCTCTGACTGCCTAGGCATCCACCGTGTACGCTTAGTCACTTAACCTCACAACCCACAAGCGTCCCGAAAGACACTGTCTGTTGTAAGCATTTGAGAGACTCGACCGCATCGTAAATTTCATTCTTATTACGGAGAATGAAAACGACGCGTCGTTTCAATTTTCAGCTTGTTCCGGATTGTTAAAGAGCATAATACTTCGCAGCACACCGTTGCCGGTACGCTCTGAAGTATTTTTTAGTGAACTGTATGGTGGAGCTAAGCGGGATCGAACCGCTGACCTCCTGCGTGCAAGGCAGGCGCTCTCCCAGCTGAGCTATAGCCCCATACAGTTACTGCAGAGACCATCTACTACCACTCAACCGGAGGCTGTTCTTCACTGACGTGAATAACCGTTTCTTCCGACCGCTTACATTCTTTTTCTTACGAAAAAATGTAATTTCTTCTCAGGCAAGGCATGCGGAAGGGAAGTTTACCTTTCGTAAACGACCGCGCGCATAACGCCGCATGAGATGAAATTTGGTAGGCCTGAGTGGACTTGAACCACCGACCTCACCCTTATCAGGGGTGCGCTCTAACCACCTGAGCTACAAGCCTGTAGAGGTTTTTTTCTGCTCGTTACTTTTTCATCAGACAATCTGTGTGGACACTACGCGGGAAAGTATCTTCAGGTAAGGAGGTGATCCAACCGCAGGTTCCCCTACGGTTACCTTGTTACGACTTCACCCCAGTCATGAATCACAAAGTGGTAAGCGCCCTCCCGAAGGTTAAGCTACCTACTTCTTTTGCAACCCACTCCCATGGTGTGACGGGCGGTGTGTACAAGGCCCGGGAACGTATTCACCGTAGCATTCTGATCTACGATTACTAGCGATTCCGACTTCACGGAGTCGAGTTGCAGACTCCGATCCGGACTACGACGCACTTTATGAGGTCCGCTTGCTCTCGCGAGGTCGCTTCTCTTTGTATGCGCCATTGTAGCACGTGTGTAGCCCTGGCCGTAAGGGCCATGATGACTTGACGTCATCCCCACCTTCCTCCGGTTTGTCACCGGCAGTCTCCTTTGAGTTCCCGACATTACTCGCTGGCAACAAAGGATAAGGGTTGCGCTCGTTGCGGGACTTAACCCAACATTTCACAACACGAGCTGACGACAGCCATGCAGCACCTGTCTCACGGTTCCCGAAGGCACTAAGGCATCTCTGCCAAATTCCGTGGATGTCAAGGCCAGGTAAGGTTCTTCGCGTTGCATCGAATTAAACCACATGCTCCACCGCTTGTGCGGGCCCCCGTCAATTCATTTGAGTTTTAACCTTGCGGCCGTACTCCCCAGGCGGTCGACTTAACGCGTTAGCTCCGGAAGCCACGCCTCAAGGGCACAACCTCCAAGTCGACATCGTTTACGGCGTGGACTACCAGGGTATCTAATCCTGTTTGCTCCCCACGCTTTCGCACCTGAGCGTCAGTCTTTGTCCAGGGGGCCGCCTTCGCCACCGGTATTCCTCCAGATCTCTACGCATTTCACCGCTACACCTGGAATTCTACCCCCCTCTACAAGACTCTAGCCTGCCAGTTTCAAATGCAGTTCCCAGGTTAAGCCCGGGGATTTCACATCTGACTTGACAGACCGCCTGCGTGCGCTTTACGCCCAGTAATTCCGATTAACGCTTGCACCCTCCGTATTACCGCGGCTGCTGGCACGGAGTTAGCCGGTGCTTCTTTTGCGGGTAACGTCAATCAACAAGGTTATTAACCTTATTGCCTTCCTCCCCGCTGAAAGTACTTTACAACCCGAAGGCCTTCTTCATACACGCGGCATGGCTGCATCAGGCTTGCGCCCATTGTGCAATATTCCCCACTGCTGCCTCCCGTAGGAGTCTGGACCGTGTCTCAGTTCCAGTGTGGCTGGTCATCCTCTCAGACCAGCTAGGGATCGTCGCCTAGGTGAGCCATTACCCCACCTACTAGCTAATCCCATCTGGGCACATCCGATGGCGTGAGGCCCGAAGGTCCCCCACTTTGGTCCGAAGACGTTATGCGGTATTAGCTACCGTTTCCAGTAGTTATCCCCCTCCATCAGGCAGTTTCCCAGACATTACTCACCCGTCCGCCACTCGTCACCCAAAGAGCAAGCTCTTCTGTGCTACCGTTCGACTTGCATGTGTTAGGCCTGCCGCCAGCGTTCAATCTGAGCCATGATCAAACTCTTCAATTAAAAGTTCGATTTGCTGCAACAAGTGCAGCGATGCTCAAGTGTAAAACGTCATAATGAATTTCATTATGTGTTCACTCTTAAGGCTTGATATTTTTTGCGTCCAAAGACGCTGATATCAATCCTGCGAGTGCCCACACAGATTGTCTGATAAATTGTTAAAGAGCGGTGCCACATATCTTCGTGTGGCGCGGGGAGGAGATAATACTCTTTCCCGCTGAAGAGTCAAGGATTTTCTCACTTTTCTCTTCCTGACGCGGTGACCGTTAAGTCGTTGTTCCGGGTCAGTGGAGGCGCATTATAGGGAGTTCCTGACAGGCCGCAAGCGCTAAATGCAAAAAACTTTTCAACCGACTACTTTTTACCCAGAAATGGGTTGAAGAGGCAGTTTTTCGAGCTTTTCAAAGCCATACCGTTGTAAAACGGGCATTAATTGCACAACTTCTTCAGTGATATCCATACAAAAAGCGCAGTTACTCTCTGAAGATAATGCTTCTGGCGATTCATTCTCTAAAAGCCAGGCCGTGCGTCGTGCTATTGCGGCGCCAGAATCAACAAGACGAGTGCCTTCAGGCAACACCTGTTGTAGCTCTTCATTTAATAGAGGGAAATGAGTGCAGCCCAGCACTACGGTATCGGGTGGCTCTTTCATTCGTAGCCACGGCTGCAGGATGCGCCTGACCTCTTCAACAGGTACCCGCTTACCCTTCAGTTTTGCTTCCGCCAGCTCCACCAGCTCTGCCGACCCAAGCATCTCTATTTTACATTCACTGGCAAAGCGCGAGACTAACTCATGGGTATAGCGACGTTTAACCGTGCCACGGGTTGCCAGTAAACCTACAATACCATTACGCGTCAGACGTGCTGCAGGCTTAATAGCGGGAACCACGCCCACTACAGGGAAGTCAAAACGGGCGCGGAGCGCAGGGAGAGTTACGGTACTGGCAGAGTTACAGGCGATGACCACCAGCGCCAGGGGATAGCGGCGGGTCACAGCCTCTACGATGTCGACAACACGGTGGACGATAAACTCTTCGGACTTTTCACCGTAAGGAAAGGCCACGTTATCGAAAGCATAAAGGTAGTGAAGATCCGGCATGAGCTGCCGGAGCTCGTCATAGACTGAGAGCCCACCGACGCCGGAATCAAAAACCAGCACGGTGGGGCGCCCTTTAGAAGGTGTAGCTGCCGCTGAGGTAATATTCCCTTCCTGCAGTTTGATAGCCATAAACTGTCTCGTAATCTTTATCGAACAGGTTGGCTATTCTACCACGAACGGTAAGCTGAGAAGTGACCGGATACGAAACGGCGAGATCCCACAGACTCACGCCGCCCAGTTTAACCGTGCGGGTGACATAATCAGTGTTGTAATCCTTATCGTAACGTTCGCCCAGATACTGATAGCTCAGTGACCAGTCGAAATCATAGACAGTGTAATCAAGTTGGTATTTAACTTGCTGCTTAGCGCGACGAAGCAGGACTTCATTGGTGTCGCCGTCACGGGGATCAACATAGTTATAAGAGACCGTATGACTGACTGGCCCGGTATCGAAAGAAGCGGTAGCTTCCACGCCTTTGATAGTAGCTTTGTCTATATTAACGTAACGGTAAGTTGTGGGATCCGAATCGATAAGATTATCGATATCGTTACGGTAACCGGAAAGACGCCAGTTTACCGGGCCGGTCAGTCCTTCGAAGCCCCCTTCCCACTGCTTGCTGCTTTCAGGGTCAAGATTGCGATTTCCGTAAGTAGCGCTGTAAACCTGGCTCAGGTTAGGCGCTTTGAAAGCAGTGCCATAGGAAGCGAAGGCGCTGTAGCCATCAACAAACTCCCAGGAGGCGCTGGTCTGCCAGGTATTGTGCCAGCCAAAAGCATTGTTATCGTCTCCGCGAACAGCCCCTTCAAACGTCACGCTACCCAGTTTCTGTTGAGCGGTGGCATAGATCCCCGTATTACGCTGCTCCTGCCCTTCACTGACATAACTGGTGTTGGGTTCAGAAGTTTGTTTCTGCCAGTCCACTCCCGCACTAACAGTGCCATTACCCACCGCAACGGTATTTCCCCATTGCAGATTGTATTGCTCCACATCATCCAGCGTGGCCGGAGCGGCATAACGCCCCAGGCGAGGATCGTAGTTGTAATCTTTGGTATGACTGTAGCTGGCAATTAACTGCGTAGAATAAATGTCACGATTGAATCGCAGTCCGGTATCCCACGTCTGACTGTATAACTGACGCGTATCTACTAACGCACCCGGCACGCTATAACTGAGGCTGTTGTCGTAAGCCGTGCGATTGTCATATCCATAACCACGTACAAACCCGCTAAGTTCTTCACTGAATTGATGTTCAACAGAGCCATAAAGAGATTTGCTCATAAAGCCATCGCGATCTTTTTGCGCGGGATCGCCATACACATCCGGATAGTTGGCTACAGCGTCGAAACCTTTGGTATAGGTATAGTTACCGGCCAGCGTGACACGGGTATTTTGCCCCAGCATCTGCTGAGTCGAGCCATCATAGGATTGATAACCTTTAGAACCGACTCCGGCGGTCAGTGTGGTGCCCGGCTTATCACGGCCGGTGATGATGTTCACCACACCACCAATTGCATCTGAACCATACACAGCAGAACGTGCGCCACGGACATATTCGATACGCTGAACCAGCGAAATCGGGATTTGGCTGAGATCGGATGAACCGGTGATACCCGCCTGGTTCAGGCGAATACCGTCAATCAGGACTAGTACGTGGCTGGAGTTGGTGCCGCGAATAAACAGAGAGCTTTGCTGGCCTAACCCGCCAGTCTGCGCAATATCCACACCGGGCAGACGCCGCATCACATCCGTCAAGCTTTTAGACTGCCAGCGATCGATCTCTTCACGGGTGACAACAGTAGTAGGGGCCAGCACAGAAGAAACGGGCTGAGCAAAGCGGCTGGCTGTAGTAACAAGAGTGGTATCCGAATCCTGAGCAAAGCCATTCTGCGCCCAGAGGGGAATCGCCGTTAAGCTGAAAGCTAACAGGGGAGATTTATTCATTATCATTTTTGACAAAGCATCCAAAAATACGAGCAGGATGCCGCAGGCCAGCCATCGATAGCACGCGATGATGGCAGGAATTGCGACGTATTACCGGCAGGTCTTCGGGCTCGGAATCATTAAATGACGAAGACTTCCCATCTTTCGACAGTGTCTGCCTGGCAATCGTCATGACATTCCCTACCGCTGCGCGTCAGCTCCAGCTTTGCACTGGATTCCCTTTTAACTCATTAAAAAGGCCGGAAACGCATCTTATGTTCAACATCTGAAGAAGTCCAGATATCCAGCCATCCATAACGGTCTGCAAAGGACAACGCTGGACATTGAGTGACAGATCCCTACAATCGCCCGGCAATAAAGGCCCTTCAACCCAGGAATTAGCATGACGCCCGAACAGCTGCCCATTGAACAGTACGATGCCCAACTTGAGGAAAAGGTCACCCGTCTGCAGACGCTGATGACTCCCTATGCCGCTCCGGAAGTTGAGGTTTTCCGTTCACCGGTCAGCCATTACCGTATGCGGGCGGAATTTCGTCTCTGGCACGAAGGGGATGACCTGTACCACATCATTTTCGATCAGCAAACTCGCCAGCGTATACGTGTGGATAGCTTCCCGGCAGCCAGCCAGTTGATCAATGATGTGATGCCACGCCTGATTGAGGCGGTTCGCGATAACAAGGCGCTGCGTCATAAGCTGTTCCAGGTCGATTACCTCTCCACAATGAGTAATCAGATTGTTGTCTCCCTCCTCTATCATCGCGCCCTGACCGAAGAGTGGCAGCGGGAAGCAGAAGCCCTGCGGGATGCTCTGCGCGCAGAAGGGTTTGATCTGCATTTAATAGGCCGCGCGACCAAAACCAAAATCTGCCTCGACAGGGATTATGTGGATGAGTGCTTACCGGTAGCCGGTAAAGAGATCGTTTACCGTCAGGTTGAAAACAGCTTTACCCAGCCGAATGCGGCGATGAATATTCAGATGCTGGAATGGGCGCTGGAAGTGACGAAAGAGTCTACTGGCGATCTGCTGGAGTTGTACTGCGGTAACGGTAACTTCTCATTAGCTCTGGCTCGCAATTTTAACCGCGTGCTGGCAACCGAAATTGCCAAGCCTTCCGTCGCGTCAGCGCAATACAACATTGCCGTGAACAACATTGAGAACGTACAGATAATTCGTATGGCTGCGGAAGAGTTTACGCAAGCGATGAACGGTACCCGTCAGTTCAACAGGCTGGAGGGTATTGATTTGCAGAGCTACCAGTGTGAGACGATATTTGTCGATCCGCCGCGCAGCGGACTTGATGCGGAAACAGTGAAAATGGTGCAGGCTTATCCCCGCATCCTTTATATCTCCTGCAACCCGGAAACGCTGTGCGATAACCTGGCGACGCTTTCAGAAACACATGTCGTTGAGAAACTGGCGCTGTTTGACCAGTTCCCCTATACCCATCATATGGAGTGTGGCGTCCTGCTGACACGCCGTTAATTACAGGGCGACAGACCCGTCGCCCAACCTGTTATTCGCTCTTGCGGCTACGCAATTTAAGGCCAATCCAGAATACCAGGGCCACCATCAGAATGGTCGGCACAAAATTAGAGCCGATATCCGGGTATTCCGCGCGAATAATGGCGCTGTAAAGCAGGATGCCCAGCAGGAAAAAGGCGGCAGCCAGGGAGGGCATCCCCTCCGGCATCGAACGGTTAAGGTAACGTTGATGCAGGCACCAGGCGGAAAGGCCAAGTGCAATAAGGGGGAAAACGGAGAACGGCACAAGAGAACTGAATAACACCGAAAACGATCCGTTGATCGAAAGTCCGGTGAGAAATGCCAACAACAGCGTACCTCTGTCACGGCCCGGGGCTAAGCTCATGTCACTTTCCTTTAGTCATGGGATTCCAGCGTGACCGCCAGCCTCTCCTGTTCACGACGATACCAGTAATAAGCACCCTTGGAAATCATCCGCAACTGGAGAACCAGCCGCTCTTCAAGCTGACGACGCTGGCCGATATCGATATCCAGCGCTTCTGCACCCGCGTTAAAGACAATAATAACCATGGCTTCAGCCTGCGCCTCCGTAAAGCTGCGCGGCATGCGGTTTTCGATCTCAAGATAATCCGCCAGTTCGGCGATAAAATGCTGAATCTCACGGGCGACTGCGGCACGAAACGCGGCTGATGTCCCTGAACGTTCACGTAACAGCAGGCGAAAAGCGTTGGGATTATTGCCGATGAACTCCATAAAGGTGGAGACAGAAGTACGGATAACGCTGCCGCCTTTGGCAATACGCTGACGCGCCTGACGCATCAGCTGACGAAGCATCAGTCCACTTTCATCCACCATAGTTAACCCTAATTCATCCACATCACGAAAGTGACGATAGAATGACGTGGGGGCAATCCCGGCTTCCCTGGCAACTTCCCTCAGGCTCAGGCTGGCAAAACTCCGCTCAGCACTTAGCTGACTAAATGCTGCTTCAATCAGCGAACGTCTGGTTCGTTCTTTCTGCTGCGCTCTGACGCCCATGGTAGTCATGTTTGTGCCTGTTTTACTTGCCTGATCGGCACTATAACAAAAATTTCAGCGTACAGTGGCATCTACTTTGTGTATGCCTGTTAACCTCATGTTTTGTCAATTGATGGCATAAAAGCCGGTAAGAATTGGGAAGTGGTCATGAGGATGTTAGAATATCGTTGAAAAATTGTATAAGAATATAGGACGTATCGGTATGCAACAGTCTTATGATTATGACGCCATCGTGATTGGCTCCGGTCCGGGCGGTGAAGGTGCCGCGATGGGACTGGTAAAACAGGGCGCCCGAATAGCGGTTATTGAGCGCTATCACAACATCGGCGGCGGTTGTACCCATTGGGGCACCATCCCATCAAAAGCACTGCGCCATGCTGTCAGTCGAATTATCGAGTTCAACCAGAACCCGCTCTACAGTGACCACACTCGCCTGCTACGTTCTTCTTTTGCTGACATCCTCAACCACACCGAAAACGTGATTAGCCAGCAAACCCGTATGCGTCAGGGTTTTTACGAACGTAATCGTTGCCAGATTTATCAGGGCGATGCCCGATTTGTCGATGCAAACACGCTTGAGATTGTGAGCCACGACGGCACCGTAGAACGCCTGACCGCAGAGAAGTTCGTGATCGCCTGTGGTTCAAGGCCCTATCATCCCGCGGATGTCGACTTTACCCACCCACGCATTTACGACAGCGATTCCATTCTCAATCTGCATCACGAGCCTGGTCACGTCATCATCTACGGTGCCGGGGTGATTGGGTGCGAATATGCCTCCATCTTCCGTGGGCTGAATGTGAAGGTCGACCTGATTAATACCCGTGATCATCTGCTGGCATTCCTCGATCAGGAAATTTCAGATTCGCTCTCTTACCATTTCTGGAACAACGGCGTGGTCATTCGTCACAATGAAGAGTTTGAGAAGATTGAAGGTCTCAGCGACGGCGTGATCATGCATCTGAAGTCAGGGAAAAAGGTAAAAGCCGATTGCCTGCTTTATGCCAATGGCCGTACCGGGAATACCGATTCGCTGACGCTGGAAAACGTTGGGCTGGAAGCAGATGGTCGTGGCTTGTTAAAAGTTAACAGCATGTACCAGACCGCACAGCCGCACATTTATGCCGTAGGGGATGTGATTGGCTATCCAAGTCTGGCATCAGCGGCTTACGATCAGGGCCGTATAGCGGCACAGGCACTGATCAAAGGCGAGGCGAATGCGCACCTGATTGAAGATATTCCTACCGGGATTTATACCATTCCTGAAATCAGTTCTGTGGGCAAAACCGAACAGCAGCTGACCGCAATGAAAGTGCCTTATGAAGTGGGCCGTGCCCAGTTTAAACATCTGGCGCGTGCACAGATTGTCGGGATGAATGTGGGAAGCCTGAAAATCCTCTTCCACCGTGAAACCAAAGAGATCCTGGGGATCCACTGCTTTGGCGAACGTGCGGCGGAGATTATCCATATCGGTCAGGCCATTATGGAGCAGAAAAACGGTGGCAACACGATTGAGTACTTCGTGAATACCACCTTTAACTATCCGACAATGGCCGAAGCCTATCGCGTTGCGGCGCTGAACGGCTTAAACCGCCTGTTTTAAATCGTTACTCATGTAATTTTGCATATGGGATCGAATTGCCTCTGCCAGCTGCTCATAGCGGCTGCGCAGTGGCGATCCCGGACGATAGACCAGTGCAATAGTGCGCTGCGGCACAGGTTTATAACAGGTCAGATAGCAGACTCCATCCCGTACCCTCTCTTTAGGCACGGCTAATGAAGGCAGCAGCGTGATACCGCTACCGGCAGCGACCATATTGCGCAGGGTTTCCAGACTCGTCGCACGGAAATGTGTATCTTCATCTGCACCCGCCTGGAAGCAAAAGCCCATAGCCTGATCGCGCAAACAGTGCCCATCTTCCAGCATCAGCAGTTTCTCACCCGCCAAATCAGACATGGGTACACGCTCGCGATCGTGCCACGGATGGTCCTGATAAACCGCCAGCTTCATCGGCTCGTCAAACAATGGCACTTCAATAAACGCTTCGGACTCTTTAACCAACGCCAGGATGGCACAATCCAGCTTGCCGCTGTCCAGCTGCGCGAGCAATTGCTGGGTCTGAGCTTCATGCAGATACATTTCCAGTTTGGGAAAAGTTTTATGCAACGAAGGCACAATCTGTGGAAGCAGATAAGGCCCAACCGTTGGGATTAAGCCAATATGCAGTGGCCCGGACATCGCTTCACCTTGCTGGCTGGCCATCTCCTTTAGCACTTTCACTTCGCGTAAAACCGTACGCGCCTGATCGACCAGAAGCAGACCAGCCTGGGTAAACAGCACCTTACGACTGGTTCGTTCTAGTAACATCACGCCAAGCTCATCCTCAAGCTTGCGGATCTGACCGCTCAGGGTGGGTTGGCTGACATGGCAGGAGTCTGCTGCACGTCGAAAATGACGGTGTTCGGCCAACGCTACCAGGTATTCAAGATCACGAATATTCATTTTATCCTCCAGGCCACGATAGTTCATGGCGATAGATAGGATAGCAATCAGCGATTAGCCCTATCAAGCTTAGAAAGTAATAATGTGAGCCGTTCGGGATTTGAATCAATTTTTTTACTTCTGAAGAGGTCGTTTATGTTTGCTGGTCAGGAAGGTAAGTCCGTCCCACAAGTCACTTTTCACACGCGTCAGGGCGACAATTGGGTCGACGTAACGACTGATGAGCTGTTTAAAGACAAAACTGTGATTCTTTTTTCATTACCGGGTGCTTTTACACCGACCTGTTCATCCAGCCATCTCCCACGTTATAACGAGCTGTCTGACGTTTTTAAAAAACATGGCGTGGATAACATCCTTTGTGTGTCGGTCAATGACACCTTCGTGATGAACGCCTGGAAGGCCGATCAGCATGCGGCGAACATTACTTTTATTCCAGACGGCAACGGTGATTTTACCCGTGGCATGGAGATGCTGGTTGAGAAAGTGGATCTGGGCTTTGGGCCCCGCTCATGGCGTTATTCCATGCTGGTACGTAACGGCGTGGTGGAAAAAATGTTTGTAGAGCCAAACAAGCCGGGCGACCCGTTTGAAGTGTCTGATGCTGATACCATGCTTCGCTACCTGGCACCCGAATTTAAAGTGCAGGAGTCTGTTTCCCTGTTCACCAAGCCGGGTTGCTCATTCTGCGCCAAAGCCAAGCAGATGTTGCAGGATCGCGGAATTCAGTATGAAGAGATTGTACTGGGACAGGACGCCACCACCGTCAGCCTGCGGGCAGTGACAGGTCGTGCGACGGTTCCTCAGGTCTTTATCGGTGGGCGCCATATCGGCGGCAGCGACGATCTGGAAAAGTTTTTTGTAGTCTGAAGGATAAGCAGGAGGGGTGAGACCACGATCGCCCCACCCTCTTATGTGCCAATAACGTAGAATAAAGTCGAAACCTTTTTGGGCGGGCCTTAGGCCCGCCCTTTTTTTGCCTGTCAGTTGGCCCTGCCAGATCTGCCTGCGTTAAGCCAGACGGTTTTTCGCGTCGGTAATCGCCAGCGACACCTGATGAGGTGAAACGCCGCCTTTAGCATTACGTTTATCGAGGCATGATTGCAGCGACAGGAACGGATAGACATCATCAGCAATCACGTTGCTGAAAACTTGCAGCTCTTCCAGCTTAAGCGCTTCCAGCGCCACGCCTTTTTTGATTGCAGCCACAACGACTTCGCCCACAATGTGGTGTGCTTCGCGGAATGGCATGCCTTTGCCTACCAGGTAATCAGCCAGCTCCGTAGCGTTAGCATATCCCTGCTCAGCCGCTTCCTGGCAGCGCGG
This sequence comes from Erwinia sp. E_sp_B01_1, assembly GCF_036865545.1. Lineage (NCBI taxonomy): Bacteria > Pseudomonadati > Pseudomonadota > Gammaproteobacteria > Enterobacterales > Erwiniaceae > Erwinia > Erwinia sp. E_sp_B01_1. The sequence goes on from NZ_CP142208.1 coordinate 4,607,188, forward strand.
ACGCTTCACCTGAATACCATCCAGTACCAGCGCAGCCATATGCAGGCAGTCTGACCAGGTATCCAGCGCGTCGAAGAGTCCCTCTTTGTCTTCCTGCATATCTTTGTTGTACGCCAGCGGCAGACCTTTCAGAGTCATCATCATGCCGGTCAGCGCACCCTGCACGCGGCCACATTTACCACGGATCAGCTCCAGCGCATCCGGGTTTTTCTTCTGCGGCATCAGGGAAGACCCTGAAGTCACGCGATCGGACAACTCCACGAACCCGGATTCACCGGTATTAAAGAAAATCAGATCTTCTGCAAACCGGGAAAGATGAACCATGCCGATTGAGGCATCGGACAGCAGCTCCAGCACATGATCGCGGTCAGAAACAGTATCCAGACTGTTGCGGGTGGCGGAGGCAAAACCTAACCAGCCAGCCAGTTGCTCACGGTCAATTTCATAAGCGGTACCGGCCAGAGCGCCGCAGCCCAGCGGGCTGACGTCCAGACGCTTAAGCGTGTCCTGCAGGCGACTTTCGTCCCGCGCCAGCATCTCCACATAGGCCAGGCACCAGTGAGCAAAGGTGACGGGCTGCGCGCGCTGCAGGTGGGTATAACCCGGCATCACTGCATCCTGGTTCGCTTCTGCGGTAGCCACCAGCGCCTGCTGAAGCTGACGGGTAGCGATGAGCAGTTCACTGACCTGAGCTTTACACCACAATTTCAGATCGGTCGCCACCTGGTCGTTACGGCTGCGTCCGGTATGAAGCTTTTTGCCGAGTGCCCCGACCTTCTCAATCAGGCGCCCCTCAACATAGCTGTGAATATCTTCGGCATCGCTTTCCAGAATCTGCTGCGGATTGGCACGCACCTCTTCCAGTAAAACGGTCAGCGCGCTTTCCAGCTGCTGCTGCTCTTCTGCCGTCAGAACATTGACGGTTACCAGCGCTTTGGACCAGGCCACGGATCCAACGATATCCTGCTCTGCCAGACGATAGTCAAAGCGCAGCGAGTCATTAAATTGTTTGAAACGTTGATCTGCTGCCTGAGTAAATCGTCCACCCCAAAGTGCCATGTCAGTGCTCCATTAATTTGTTTGGTAAAAGTCATTTCAAATAACGACCGGGGTGTTCTGCCCCGGTCGTTCAGGCGAGGCCTATTTCTTTTCGTTCAGCGCACGAATGCGTGAAGAAAGGGAGAAGAGACGGATGAAGCCACCAGCATGACGGTGGTCATAAACTTCATCTTCGCCGAAGGTAGCGAACTCTTCTGAGTAGAGGCTGTTAGCGGATTTCTTCTGGGTCGCGGTAACCTGGCCTTTGTAGAGCTGCAGCACAACTTCGCCGTTAACGTCTTCAGCCAGCGACTCAGCCGCAGCCTGAATGGACTTACGCAGCGGCGCGAACCAGCGACCATCGTAAACCACATAAGACATCTCATGGCCCAACTGCTCACGCCATTTGAAGCTGTCACGATCCAGAACCAGCTGCTCTACTGCACGCAGCGCGTTAACCATGATGGTGCCGCCGGGAGTTTCGTAGCAGCCGCGGGATTTGATACCCACCAGACGGTTTTCCACGATATCAATACGGCCCACGCCATGTTTAGCACCCAACACATTCAGCGCCTCAAGACACTGGAACGGGCTCAGGGCTTTACCGTTAACGGCAACCACGCGGCCTTTCTCAACGGATACGGTAACCTCTTCAGGCTGGTCTGGCGCTTCCAGCGGATCCACGGTCCACACCCAGCAATCTTTGTTCGGGGCATTCCACGGGCTTTCCAGCACGCCGCCTTCGGTAGAGATGTGCCAGGCGTTTTCATCACGGCTGTAAATCTTCTCCAGCGAAGCGGTAGTCGGGATATTGCGCTCTTTCAGGTAATCGAGCAGCGCTTCACGGGAACGCAGATCCCACTCACGCCACGGCGCAACGACTTTCAGCTGCGGAGCCAGAGCGGTATAGGTAGTTTCGAAACGCACCTGGTCGTTTCCTTTGCCTGTCGCTCCGTGACACAGCGCGTCTGCGCCTACTTTCAGCGCCAGTTCAACCTGGGCTTTAGCGATAATCGGGCGCGCCATGGAAGTACCCAGCAGGTAGGTGCCTTCATACAATGCACCAGTTTGCAGTACAGGATAGACGTAGTCGCTAATGAACTCTTCACGCAGGTCTACAACGTGGCATTCAGAGGCACCGGACTGCAGAGCTTTCTGCTCAACACCTTCCAGATCGCCGCGCTCCTGACCAATATCGGCCACAAACGCCACCACTTCACAACCGCCGTAGTTCTCTTTCAGCCATGGAATGATTGCCGAAGTATCCAGACCACCGGAGTAAGCCAGTACGATTTTCTTGATGCTCTTGTCTTGCATTGTCATTTCCTTGAAAACTTTGTTAAGCGAGGATCCGGGTGCCTACAGACACGCCGTTGAAAAGGGTTGGCAGCTGTTCAGCATGCCGCCAGCTGGCAATATCTACCGGGCGGCCCAGCGTGCGAGCAGCGTCGAGGGCAGCATTAACTTTCACGATCATGCCATCGGTAATAACGCCTTCAGCGATCAACTGCTCAGCCATCCCGGCGGTCATCTCTTCAATACGCTGACCGTTACCATCCAGAATACCGCTGACATCTGACAGCAGGATCAGGTCAGCGCCAAGAGTTGAAGCCAGCGCGGTAGCGGCCTGATCGGCATTGACGTTCATCAACTTGCCGTCCTGAGTGATACCGATAGAGCTGATTACCGGCAGAAAACCCGCCGTCAGGAGCGTATTAATCAATACTGGCGATCCTGGCGTAGCCAGGCCAACGTGCCCCAGCTCTTCATCGAAGGCCTCAACGTTGACGCTACTGCCATCACCCAGGCACAGACCTACCGCCTCTATGCCGTGTTTTTTAGACCAGGCAAGCAGGGTTTTGTTGGCGGTTCCGGCCAGCGCTCCGGTGATAATATCGATCTGATCGGCTGGCGTGACGCGAAGGCCATTCTTCTTTTTCACCGGCAGCGCGAGCTTGCTCATCAGCTCATCGACCAGGCAACCGCCGCCGTGAACAATCACTAATGGCCGTTGGTGAGCGGTACGGTAAGTGACCAGCGCATCAAACAGACGCTCCAGCGCCTCTTCGCTATCCAGCAGCACGCCACCGAGTTTAATAATTAAGGGATTCATAACCTTACTCACTGATTAAATAAGTGACTGCGTTTCCGGGAAACCGAAACGTATATTCAGGCATTGCACCGCCTGTGACGAAGCCCCTTTCAGCAGGTTATCCTCCGCTGAAACGACAATCAGGTGCTCGCCCTGAACGGCAAAGCCGATGTCACAAAAAGGCAGGCCGACCACGCCTTTAATGGAAGGCACACCTTTATCATAGACCCGCACAAGCGGCTTATCATGATAGGCAGTGTGGAAGGCCTCAGCCACATCATCACGCGTTACCCCTGCTTTTAACCGGCAGGTGGTAGTGGCCAGAATACCGCGAGGGAAATTTCCCAGGTGCGGCGTAAAGATCACCGGTACGCCAAGATGCGCAACAATTTCAGGATGATGGCGATGGGTGAAGATGCCGTAAGGCTGGAGGCTGACCTCGCAGAAGCTGGTGCCCACCGCCGCTTTACGGCCCGCGCCGCTCACACCGCTGGTGGCATTGATCACCGGCCATTGCGCGTCATTTAATAAGCCACCTTCGACCAGCGGCTTCAAAGCCAGCTGCGCCGCAGTAGGATAACAACCAGGCACAGCAATCAGCTGAGCCTCTTTAATTTTATCGTGCTGCCACTCAGCCAGGCCGTAAACGGCTTTATCCAGCCACGCCTGATGCTGATGAGAGAAGCCATAATAGTCAGTGAAAAAACGTTGATCGTTAACGCGGAAGGCTGCGGAAAGATCGAATACCACACAGCCAGCAGCGAGGAATTCAGGCGCGAGGTCATGGCTGACCTCATGGGCAGTCGCCAGGAAAACAACATCCACTTTATCCGCATATTGCGAAGCGCTGCTCAGAGGCTGCAACGGCATATCAAGGATGCCTTTTAACTGTGGATGAAGATCGGAAAGTAATTTTCCTGCGTCCGGGCTTTGCGCTGAAACCGCCAAAGCGGTTATGTTCACCTGTGGGTGACGATTCAGGTAAGTCGCAAGCTCTACGCCAGCATAGCCACTGGCACCAACAATCAGCGTATTCAACATCAGACTGACTACCTTATCTGGTCTCAAAATTTCGGGTTGCAGCGGTTTGAAGCTGTGTACCCACGCGAGCGGCGCTGGACTTTGGAAGATTTTCCGGTTTCCATCCGTACGCCATTAATGTATTTTTATTCACTATTAATGCATGAATATTGATACTATCCTAACTCAAGGACTGTCAACAGTGAAGACAAAATTACCGCCTTTTATTGAGCTCTACCGTGAGTTGATTGCCACTCCTTCAATCAGCGCAACCGACATTGCCATCGATCAGAGTAATGAAACTTTAATCAATTTGCTGGCCGGCTGGTTCCGCGACCTGGGCTTCAGCGTTGAGGTCCAACCGGTGCCGGGCACCCGCCATAAATTCAACATGCTGGCCAAAACCGGCAAGGGTGCGGGTGGATTGCTACTGGCAGGTCATACCGATACCGTTCCCTATGACGATGGCCGCTGGACCCGCGATCCGTTCACGCTGACCGAACACGATAATAAGCTGTACGGCCTGGGTACTGCTGACATGAAAGGCTTCTTTGCTTTCATTCTGGATACCCTGCGCGACATTGACGTGACAAAGCTGGAAAAGCCGCTCTATATCCTGGCCACCGCCGATGAAGAAACCACGATGGCCGGGGCGAAGTATTTCTCTGAAAACACAACCATCCGACCGGATTGCGCGATCATCGGTGAGCCGACCTCGCTGAAACCCGTTCGTGCTCACAAGGGCCATTTGTCTCAGTCAATCCGCATTCAGGGCCAGTCGGGACATTCCAGCGATCCTGCACGCGGGGTTAATGCCATTGAGCTGATGCATGAATCCATTACGCATCTGATGGGTCTGCGTAATACGCTGAAAGAACGCTACCACCATGACGGTTTTGCGATCCCCTATCCAACCATGAACTTTGGCTATATCAACGGCGGCGATGCACCAAATCGTATCTGTGCCTGTTGTGAAATGTATATGGATATTCGTCCGCTGCCGGGACTGTCGTTGAACGAACTGGAAGGGTTGCTGAATGATGCGCTGGCACCGGTTAGCGAACGCTGGCCTGGCCGTGTGACGATCGCTGAGTTGCATCCTCCGATCCCGGGATATGAATGCCCGCGCGACCATAAACTGGTCCAGGTTGTTGAAAAACTGCTGGGAACAGAGACAGAAGTGGTGAATTACTGTACGGAAGCGCCATTTATCCAGGAATTGTGCCCGACCCTGGTTCTAGGACCCGGATCAATCAATCAGGCGCACCAGCCTGATGAATACATCGATACCGCATTTATTAAACCAACCCGCGAATTGATCGCTCAGGTTGTGCATCATTTTTGCCACCACTAAATGACATTCGGGGCAATTCACTAGTTAAACAGCGAGTTGCCCCTGATTTGTTCCGTCTTTCATGATAAGAATAACTTATCTCACTTTGTTGTAATTAAATTTCATAAATAACCGTAATTTAGCCGCTGAACTTGCCAGATTTTAGCCAATTGACGAATGGTAACGAACGTGGCTAGATAAAAGGCGAAGTTATGCCGGCGACGGTGAAATAAAGTGACAAAAACAAGAAGGGTGTCAGGGGTCATATGAACGAACAATATTCCGCAATGCGAAGTAATGTCAGTATGCTCGGCAAACTGCTCGGGGATACGATTAAGGATGCGCTTGGAGAGAACATCCTTGAGCGGGTGGAAACCATCCGTAAGCTCTCTAAGTCATCACGTGCGGGAAATGACGCCCACCGTAAAGAATTGCTGTCAACGCTGCAAAACTTGTCAAATGACGAGCTGCTGCCCGTGGCACGCGCCTTCAGTCAGTTTTTGAATCTGACCAATGTCGCCGAGCAATATCACACCATCTCCCCGAAAGGCGAAGGGGCTAACCACCCGGAGATGCTGACCAAAGTTTTCGACCGTCTTAAGCAGCAGCCCGACCTGAGCGAAGCGTCGATCCGTCAGGCCATTGAGTCGCTCTCACTGGAGCTGGTGCTGACCGCTCACCCGACTGAAATCACTCGTCGTACGCTGATCCACAAGCTGGTTGAAGTTAACAGCTGCCTTAAACAGCTCGATCACAACGATCTTTCTGATTACGATCGATCCCAGATTATGCGTCGTTTGCGCCAGCTGGTTGCGCAAGCCTGGCATACCGATGAAATCCGTAAGTACCGTCCTTCCCCGGTGGATGAAGCCAAGTGGGGCTTCGCGGTGGTGGAAAACAGCCTGTGGGAAGGCGTGCCAAACTTCCTGCGCGAGCTGAATGAGCAGGTTGAAGCCTCATTTGGCGTTAAGCTGCCGGTCGATTTTGTGCCCGTGCAGTTTACTTCATGGATGGGCGGCGACCGCGACGGTAACCCGAACGTCACGGCGGATATTACCCGCCATGTGCTGCAACTCAGCCGCTGGAAGGCCACCGATCTGTTCCTGCGCGATATTGCCGTGCTGGTTTCTGAACTCTCCATGTCTGAATGTACGCCAGAAGTTCGTGAGCTTTGCGGTAATCCGGAAGCGCTGGAGCCCTATCGCGAGATCATGAAAAACCTGCGTGGTCAGCTGATGAGCACCCAGGCCTATCTGGAGCGCCGTCTGAAGGGCGAGCGTCTGCCACGTCCTGCCGACCTGCTGATCTCCAATGACCAGCTTTGGGACCCGCTTTATACCTGCTATCAGTCACTGCAGGCATGCGGCATGGGCATTATTGCTAATGGTCAACTGCTTGACACCCTGCGCCGCGTGAAGTGCTTTGGTGTGCCACTGGTGCGAATCGATATTCGTCAGGAAAGCACCCGTCACACCGAAGCCATTGCCGAGATTACCCGTTTCCTGGGACTGGGCGATTACGAAAGCTGGTCAGAAGCCGACAAACAGGCCTTCCTGATCCGCGAGCTGAGTTCAAAACGTCCGCTGCTGCCGCGTCAGTGGGAGCCAAGTGCAGAAACCAAAGAAGTGCTGGATACCTGCCGTGTAGCGGCTGAAGTGCCTAAAGGTTCGATTGCTGCTTACGTTATCTCTATGGCGAAAGTGCCGTCAGATGTGCTGGCCGTACACCTGCTGCTGAAAGAAGCCGGCATTCCTTTCACCATGCCAGTAGCACCGCTGTTTGAAACGCTGGATGACCTGAACAATGCCAATGACGTGATGAGCCAGTTGCTCAACATCGACTGGTATCGCGGCATCATCCAGGGCAAGCAGATGGTGATGATTGGCTATTCAGATTCCGCTAAAGATGCGGGCGTGATGGCAGCAAGCTGGGCGCAGTATCAGGCTCAGGATGCGTTGATCAAAACCTGTGAGAAAGCGGGCATCGCGCTGACGCTGTTCCACGGACGTGGCGGCTCGATTGGGCGTGGCGGCGCACCGGCACATGCCGCGTTGCTGTCCCAGCCTCCGGGCAGCCTGAAAGGCGGCCTGCGTGTCACTGAACAGGGCGAGATGATCCGCTTTAAATACGGCCTGCCTGAAGTCACTATCAGCAGCCTGTCACTCTACACGGGCGCAATTCTGGAAGCTAACCTGCTGCCACCGCCAGAGCCTAAGAAAGAGTGGTGCGGCATCATGGATCAGCTGTCCGCGGATTCCTGCGAGATGTATCGCGGCTATGTGCGTGAGAACAAGGATTTTGTGCCTTACTTCCGTTCGGCCACCCCGGAGCAGGAGCTTGGCAAATTACCTCTGGGTTCACGTCCGGCCAAACGTCGTGCAAGTGGCGGAGTGGAGTCGTTACGTGCTATTCCATGGATTTTTGCCTGGACGCAGAACCGCCTGATGCTGCCAGCCTGGCTGGGTGCCGGAGCAGGCCTGCAAAAGGCGATGGAAGCCGGTCATCAGGATGTGCTGGAAACAATGTGCCGTGACTGGCCCTTCTTCTCAACTCGTCTGGGCATGCTGGAGATGGTGTTCTCCAAAGCTGATTTGTGGCTGGCAGAGTATTACGATCAGCGTCTGGTAGAACCGCAACTCTGGCCACTGGGCAAACAGCTGCGCGATCAGCTGGATTCTGACATCAAAGCTGTCCTGACCATTGCCAACGATGCCCATCTGATGGCTGACCAGCCGTGGATTGCCGAGTCGATTGCCCTGCGCAACGTCTACACCGATCCGCTAAACGTGCTGCAGGCTGAACTGTTGCATCGTTCGCGTCAGCTGGAAGCCAAAGGCGAAGCTCCTGACGCTGGCGTTGAACAGGCGCTGATGGTGACTATCGCTGGCGTGGCCGCCGGAATGCGTAATACCGGCTAATTATCGTGCCGGGAAGCCTCGCTTCCCGGATATGAGCAGGTCAGCAGGTCAGCAGGTCAGCAGGTCAGCAGGTCAGCAGGTCAGCAAAAGATGGTCTGAACTCTGCGGTTTTAGCCATAAAAAAGACGCCCTCAGGCGTCTTTTTTTAATTCAGCAGTTTCTTCAGGCTACGGCTACCGCAGGGCGAACACCCAGCGTATGGCAGATGGCGTAGCTCATTTCAGCACGGTTCAGCGTATAGAAGTGGAAATCTTTTACGCCTTCACGGCTAAGGATTTTTACCATATCCATCGCCACATTGGCGCCAACCATTTTGCGGGTTTCCGGATCTTCATCCAGCCCTTCAAACATGCTGGTCATCCACCCCGGCACCCGGACGTTAGTCATGGTGGCAAAACGCTGTAGCTGTTTAAAGTTAGAAACTGGCAGGATGCCAGGCACAATTTCCACGTCAATCCCGGCGGCCACGCAGCGGTCACGGAAGCGAAGATAGCTTTCCACATCAAAGAAAAACTGGGTAATAGCGCGGTTTGCACCGGCATCAATTTTACGCTTCAGGTTAATCAGATCGGACTGAGCACTTTTGGCTTCCGGATGGACTTCGGGATAGGCCGCTACCGAGATATCAAAATCGCCCACTTCTTTCAGCAACCCGACAAGATCGGCACCGTACATCTCTGGCTTGCCGCTGCCCGGCGGCAGGTCGCCACGCAGTGCAACGATATGACGGATGCCGTTGTTCCAGTAATCCTGAGCAATAGTACGCAGTTCGTCACGAGTCGCATCCACGCATGTCAGGTGTGGGGCAGCTTCCAGACCGGTGCGATCCTTAATGCCTTTGATGATGCTGTGCGTACGGTCACGCTCGCCGGAGTTAGCTCCGTAGGTTACCGAGACAAATTTGGGTTTCAGGCTGCTGAGACGATCGATAGAGTTCCACAGGGTCTGTTCCATTTCACTGGTACGAGGCGGAAAAAACTCGAAGGAGACGTTAATTTGCCCGTTCAGTTCGGCCAGACTTTGATTCAGCGCTTCGCGCTGATTGGCGTGGAAAAAACTCATACCTGCTTACCTCATCAATCGCTGCTGTTAAATGGCTAATCCGTACTGAACATCCATACGTTTAGACGTCCAGACATTCAAAATGACGGATTCTGGTTATTCAGTCAACAGTTAAATGGTGTACAGGCGTGACAAATTATCAATCAAGCTGAAGAAAATTCACGTTATCAGCAAGACCATAATAAAATCAAAGGGCCAGCGAGAGCCGGCCCGGAAGAGGAAATTAAAGTAACTGCGCCAGGCGATTCAGATCGGACTGAATAGCCCCCGCCGTCACGTCACGGCCTGCGCCCGGTCCACGGATCACCAATGGATTATCGCGATACCAGCGGCTTTCAATGGCGAACACGTTATCGCAGGGTAGCAACGAGGCTAACGGATGCTCTCCCCGTACGGCTTCCACACCTACCCGCGCTCTGCCATTTGCATCAAATCGGGCGACGTAACGTAATACCAGCCCCATCTCCTGAGCCGCTTCAAAGCGCTGCTGCATCTGGTCGTTAAGCACATCACCATTTTCAAAGAAGTGATCGACCGACTCGCCTTCACAGCATTTTGGCACCAGCGACTCAACCCGAACCTGGCCCGGCTCAATGTCATAGCCCGCTTCACGAGCCAGAATCACCAGCTTACGCATCACGTCCTGACCAGAGAGGTCCACGCGGGGATCCGGTTCTGTCAGCCCCTGCTGCCACGCCTGGTCCACCAGCTCCGTGAAGGGCACAGTGCCATCGTACTGCAGGAACAACCATGAAAGCGTGCCTGAGAAAATACCGCTGATGGAGAGAATACTGTCGCCGCTTTCACGCAGATCTCGCACGGTATGGTTGACCGGCAATCCGGCACCTACCGTGGCATTGTATAACCAGTGGCGGCCTGTTTTGGCAAAGGCATCGCGGATCTGGCGATAACGATCGCTGCTGGAAGCCCCTGCCACTTTATTGGCACTGACCACATGGAAACCGTGGCTGGCAAAGTCCAGATACTGATCGGCGAGCGTTTCACTGGCCGTCACATCCAGCACCACAAGGTCATCAAACGGGTGCGCTCTCATCCACAGGAACAGGGATTCTTCATCCTGCGCCACCGCTTCCTCTTCAAAAAAGGCAAGGGCGCGGCTGGCATCCAGCCCGTCATAGCTCAGCAGGCTGCGGCGGCTGTCCACCACTCCGGCCAGCAGGAACTCAAAACCGGTACGGGCCGAGATCGTTTCCTGCTCGCGTCCGAAAAGCTCCAGCCAGCGAGAACCGATATTCCCCTTGCCGAAGAGCATCAGTCCAATACGCTTCTCTGCGCGGAACAGGGAGTGGTGCAGGCCCTGGATCAGGCTTTCAGTGGGGCCAACGCGTAATATCGCAACCAGACTGATGCCCTCTTCGGACTGCCAGATAAATTCTACCGGCTGATCTTTCAGCTGCTGCCAGAAGCGGTGGCTGTGCAGTGGATTACGGCAAACGCCGGCGCCCACCATCGCTACCAGTGCCATGCCTTCACGCAGTTGCAGACGGCCCGGAATAGCCGCGTCCTGTAGCAGATCCAACGCGCTGCTGACCACTTCAGAGGTGTAGCAGAGCTGCAGAAGATTCCGGTCGGGGTGCACACCGGTTGCCAGAGGACGCAGTTGAGCGCGCTTTAACAGATGATCGATTTCTTTATGCAGGGAAGCAAAATCGTGCTGAGGCGGTACCTGGAACTCAATAAGACAGACATCGTCGTGACTGGTCACGATACGCGCGCCTGTACCGGAAGCCAGCACCCGCTCAATGCGGGTCGACCCCTGTTCAGGCTGATAGCTGCAGCGTAATTGCAGATCAATATCACTGCCGGAAACGGGCTGAAGAGTACGGGTATGCAGTACCGGTGCGGCCAGACGCGCCAGCTCACTGGCTTCATCCAGACGCAGCAAGGGCAACAGGCAGGCATCTTTTACTTTGCGCGGATCGGCACTGTAGACACCCGCGACATCGCTCCAGATGGTCACGCGGGAAACGCCAGCCAGCGCCCCGATCTGCGTGGCGGAATAGTCGCTGCCGTTACGGCCAAGCAGCACCGTTTCGCCAGCATCATTACGGGAGATGAACCCGGTCACCACCAGACGCTGATTAGGGTGCTGGGCGATTAACTGCTGTAAAAGCGGCCAGGATTTCCCTTCGTCCACTTCCGGCTGTGCAGCCCGCTCAGCCCGCAGAAAATCACGGGCATCCAGCCAGCAGGCCTTAATATCACGCAAAGTCAGTACGGCGGCCATCAGACGGGCAGACCAGATTTCACCGTGGCCCACAACTTCGGCATAGACGGCGTCGGTGATCTTACCGTCCAGCAGCGCCGCCAGCTTTTCCAGATCGTGAATAAACGCCGATATCAGATCGTCAGCTTTCTCAGGCGGAAGCAGGCTTGCTATCAGCTCGCTCTGGTAACGTCGCAGCGCCTGTTGAACCTGGTGAGCCGATAACCGATCGCTCTGGCTCAGTTTAAGCCAGCTGATTAACTGGTTAGTCGTGCTCCCCGCTGCGGAGACCACCATCACATCACCGGGATGGCTGTACTCCGCCATAATCCCCGCTACACGCTGGTAACATTTGGCATCAGCAAGACTGCTGCCACCAAATTTATGCAACTGCCGTGAACCTGCTGCCACTGCTGACTGACTCATGCTTACCTCTCAGCCGCTATCCGGAATGCATTATCCAGATCGGCGATTAAATCTTCGTGATCTTCAATTCCCACTGACACCCGAAGCAGGGTCTCAGAAATTCCAGCTGCTGCACGTGCTTCTGCTGACATGCCTGCATGGGTCATGGTAGCGGTATGAGAAATCAGGCTCTCTACCCCACCCAGCGATTCGGCCAGCGTGAACAGTTCCAGCGCTTTCAGGAAGCGACGCAGTTTTTGCTCGTCCCCCTCCAGTTCGAAACTTAGCATGGCACCAAAGCCTTTTTGCTGACGCACCGCAAACTGGTGTCCGGCATTTTCAGGCAGAGAAGGATGATACAGCTTTTTGACCAGGGGTTGTTGCTTCAGGTAATCAACAATCGCCAGAGCATTACGTTGTGCGGCAGCCATACGAGGTGCCAGCGTACGCATGCCACGCAGCAGTAAATAGCTGTCGAAAGCGCCTCCGGTCACACCAATATTGTTTGCCCACCATGCCAGTTCAGTCACCAGCGCAGGATCTTTGGCAATCACGGCCCCGGCCACGACATCAGAGTGGCCGTTCAGATATTTAGTACAGGAGTGCAACACCAGATCGGCACCCAGCGCCAGAGGGTTTTGCAAAGCCGGGCTGAGGAAGGTGTTATCCACGACGCTAATGGCACCGGCTTCACGGGTGGCCTTGCAGATTGCCGCGATATCCACCACGCGCAACAAAGGATTACTGGGGCTTTCAATCAGCACCAGTTTTGGCTGTTCCGCCAGCGCGGCTTTAAGCGCTTCTTCATCGCCCTGGTCAACAAACTTCACACGATACGCGCCTCGCTTGCTCAGGCTGTCGAACAGACGATAGCTGCCACCATAGCAATCATGAGGGGCCACCAGCAGATCGCCAGGCTTCAGGAAAACCGTACAGACCAGATGAATGGCTGACATGCCAGTATTGGTCATCACCGCACCGGCTCCCCCTTCCAAATCAGCCAGAGCACGCTGCACCACATCACGCGTTGGGTTACCCCGGCGCGAGTAGTCGTGAGCGCGCGGCTCGTTAAAATCCGTAAAGTTATAGGTACTGGAAAGGTGGATCGGCGGGACAACGCAGCCATACTGCTCGTCATCATTCAAACCGCTGCGTACTGCGATGGTTGCCTGTTTACGCGTCATGGGGCATAAATTCCTGACTGAAGAAGAGAGAAGAGCGTCTAGCATAACAGGGCATGGATGGACGTCAATACATCTGGACATCTAAATGTCTTTGCGTATAGATTGAGCAAACCGACAATAACCGTTAATATTATGTCGTTATAGCCCGCAGAAAGTGGTTATACCGCAGTGTGATGGACACCAACTTCGGGCATAATTAGCCGAATTTCGGTATAAACCCTGATGCCATTGACGCTTACGTCAGGAATAAAGGGTAATTTCAATTTAATGATGACTAAGGTAACCCATGGCTGAATGGAACGGCGAATATATCAGCCCGTACGCTGAGCACGGCAAGAAGAGCGAACAGGTTAAGAAAATCACGGTATCCATTCCGTTGAAAGTATTGAAAATCCTGACCGATGAGCGTACCCGTCGTCAGGTTAACAACTTGCGTCACGCCACCAACAGCGAGCTGCTGTGCGAGGCGTTTCTGCACGCTTTCACCGGCCAGCCTTTACCAGATGATGTTGATCTGCGTAAAGAACGCAGTGATGAGATCCCGGAAGAAGCGAAAGCTATCATGCGCGAAATGGGCGTCGATCCTGACACCTGGGAGTACTAGACGAGTAATGGCCTGGGCTACATGCCCGGCCAGTTCGTTTCCTCTGGTGATGCGCAGACAGAGAAAAAGAGCCTTCTACCCGATCGACACGCATAAAAAAACCCAGCCGAGGCTGGGTTTTTTCGTTGCATCCGAAACGGAGACCGTTTCGTTCAGGGTGCTTATTTAGCGCCTGGGATGCTGAAACGCTTGTTGAAGCGGTCAACACGACCACCGCTTGCAACATCACGCTGCTTGCCGGTGTAGAACGGGTGGCAGTTACCACATACGTCCAGGTTCAGGTCGTGACCCACGGTTGAGCGGGTTTTGATTTCGTTACCGCAAGAACATTTAGCAGTAACTTCAGCGTAATTAGGGTGAATACCTTTTTTCATGGGAAACCTCAGTTAAGGCCGTGTCGCTCTCCCATGCCAGGATTATTCCTGCACAGGCACCACACGAAGATTAATATTTCAGGTGTTTTGATACCAAAATGCCGTATCAACGGCGGCGAACTATACAGAATATAACCAGCCACTGCAATCGAATCCGCACATTTCAGAACACACAGTGTACACTATCTCGCTCACAATTTCATCCGGATGATTTCATGCCCGTTGTTCAGGTCGCGCTGCCCGTCCCTCTTCTCCGCAACTTCGACTATGCGTTGCCCTCTCACCTGCCCGTACCGGTAGCGGGGGCCAGAGTCAGCGTGCCTTTTGGCAAGCGCAAAGCTATCGGCGTCGTCGTGGCAACTTCAGAGAGCAGCGACTTCCCGGTTGATCAGTTAAAGGCCGTGCATGAAGTGCTGGACAGCGAATCCCTTTTCCCCCTTCGCTTTGGCGAATCTTGCTTTGGGCTGCGGACTATTACCACTATCCGCTGGGTGAAGTGCTGGCCCATGCCATGCCCGTGCTGCTGCGTCAGGGCAAACCTGCGCAGGAAGCACCTATTTATCAGTGGCATATCAGCGAGACAGGCAAAGAGACGGCGCCTGAAAGCCTGAAGCGCGCGCCAAAACAGCAGCAGGCGCTGGCCGCCCTTCGCCAGCGAGGCCTGTATCGCCATGAAATCAGCCAGCATGAGATTACTGATGCCACTTTGCAGGCGCTGCGGGCTAAAGGGCTCTGCGATTTGCGGGCACAACAACGCGCACAGCAGGACTGGCGTACCAGCTATTCGGTTAAAGGTGAGAGGTTAAGGCTTAATACCGAGCAGGCTACCGCCGTCGGCGCTATCCGCAGTGAAGACGATCGCTTTGCCGCCTGGCTGCTGGCTGGCATCACCGGTTCTGGCAAAACCGAAGTCTATCTCAGCGTGCTGGAGAATGTGCTGGCCAGCGGCGGCCAGGCGCTGGTGCTGGTACCAGAAATTGGTCTTACGCCGCAAACCATCGCCCGCTTCAGAGAACGCTTTGATGCACCGGTAGATGTTCTGCACTCTGCGCTTAATGACAGTGAGCGGCTGGCCGTCTGGCTTCGTGCGCGGCATGGCGAAACGGCCATTGTCATCGGTACCCGTTCCGCGCTGTTCACCCCTTTCGCCCGACTTGGGGTGATCATTATTGATGAAGAGCATGACAGCTCTTATAAACAGCAGGAAGGCTGGCGCTATCAGGCAAGAGATTTGGCCGTGTTCCGCGCCCGGCAGGAAGATATTCCCATCGTCATGGGCACTGCCACGCCAGCACTGGAGACGTTACACAACGTTCAGATGGGCAAATACCGGCAGTTGAATCTCAGTAAACGTGCCGGCAATGCACGTCAGGCAACCCAACAACTCATTGATCTGAAGGGGGTCAAACTTCAGGGCGGCCTTTCGCCAATGCTGATCAAAAAGATCGGCCAGCATCTTCAGGCCGATAACCAGGTACTGCTGTTTCTCAACCGCCGGGGATTTTCGCCCGCCATGCTCTGCCATGAATGCGGCTGGATCGCAGAATGCCAGCGCTGTGACCGCTATTACACGCTGCACCAGCATCACCGCCAGCTGCGCTGCCACCACTGTGACAGTCAGCGCCCTATACCTAACCAGTGCCCCCAGTGCGGATCAACCCATCTGGTGCCTGTAGGGCTCGGTACCGAACAGCTTGAGCAGAATCTTGGCGAGCACTTCCCCGGCGTTCCGCTCTCCCGTATTGACCGTGACACTACCAGCCGTAAAGGGGCGCTGGAACAACACCTGGCGGATGTCCATCGTGGTGGCGCCCGCATTCTGGTCGGTACGCAAATGCTGGCGAAAGGCCACCACTTCCCGGATGTGACCCTGGTTTCGTTACTGGATGTGGACGGTGCCCTGTTTTCAGCGGATTTCCGATCTGCTGAACGGTTTGCCCAACTTTATACTCAGGTTGCCGGGCGTGCTGGCCGGGCAGGGAAGCAAGGTGAAGTACTGTTGCAAACCCACCATCCGGATCATCCCCTGCTGCAAACTCTTTTACATCAGGGTTATGACGCCTTTGCTCAACAGGCATTGATTGAGCGGAAAACAGTCTTCCTGCCGCCCTTTACCAGTCACGCCCTGTTCAGGTCAGACGATCATGATAATCAGCAATCTGCCCTGTTCCTGCAGCAGTTACGTAATCTGCTTGAAGCCAGCCCGTTGAAAGACGAGGCCTTCTGGGTAATGGGGCCACTTCCTGCTCTGCAACCCAAACGCGGAGGCCGGTTCCGGTGGCAACTGTTATTACAGCATCCTTCCCGAAGCGTGCTTCAGCGACTGATAAAAAATACGCTGCCGCTTATCAACACTCTGCCTCAGTCGCGAAAAGTAAAATGGACGCTGGATGTGGATCCAACCGAAGGGTAAACCGGGCAGAGGTTGCGGGCGACATCGAAAAAAGTCGCACAAGTCACAATTTTTATGCAAATTAAGTAACGGCCCGTGGATTCATCTGATACACATGGGTATACGACCTGTAACGGAACGGGTAGCAGCCGCTTTATCATCAGAATGTCCCCAAAAGTCAGGTCAGCTGAGGCTGGCGTGAGGAGAAGAGTGTTGGAGCAGAATCAAGAGACAACCGGCGCGACCATGAAGGACGTGGCTGAGCAAGCAGGCGTATCAACGGCGACTGTTTCGCGCGCCCTGATGAACCCGGAAAAGGTCTCTGCAGCCACCCGTAAAAAAGTCGAACAGGCGGTGATTGCCGTAGGCTACTCCCCCCATGCAATGGCCCGTAGCGCCAAACGCAGTGAATCCCGGACTATCCTGGTGATTGTGCCGGATATCTGCGACCCCTTTTTCAGTGAGATGATCCGTGGGATCGAAGTGGTGGCTGCCGATCAGGGCTACCTGGTGTTGATCGGTGACTGCGCCCATCAAAACAGGCAGGAAAAGTCTTTCCTTAATCTGGTGATGACCCGCCAGATCGATGGCATGGTTCTGCTGGGTTCTCAGGTGCCTTTCGAGACCGGCATCGAAGAGCAGCGCAACCTTCCCCCGATGGTAATGGCTAACGAATTTGCCCCTGAACTGGAATTACCTACCGTCCATATTGATAACCTGACGGCCGCGTTTGAAGCGGTAAACCATCTGCTGAAGCTGGGCCACAGTCGTATTGCCTGCATCGCAGGACCGCAGGATATGCCGCTGTGCCAGTATCGCCTGCAGGGATATATTCAGGCATTAAGGCGTAACGGCATGACCGTGGATCCCCACTATATTGTGCGGGGTGACTTTACTTTTGATGCCGGTTCACGCGCGCTGAAACAGCTGATGGCCTTACCCCAGCCCCCTGATGCCCTGTTCTGCCACAGTGACATAATGGCGCTGGGTGCCATGTCTCAGGCTAAAATTATGGGCCTTCGTGTCCCGAAGGATCTTTCGCTGATTGGCTTTGATGACATTGAACTTTCACGCTACAGCGATCCCCAGTTAACTACCGTCGCCCAGCCAAGGTTCAATATTGGCCGTGAAGCCATGCTTCTGCTGCTGGAGCAGCTGCAGGGTAAATTAGTAAACAGTGGTTCCCGCCTGCTGGATTTTGAATTAAAAATCCGTGGCAGTACGGCTCCTTCCCTGCGGGAAAAGGGCTGACGGGTAAAAACGGCATTCAGAGCAGTCGCAAAAATGAGAATCAGCAGATTCTTAGAGGTATCCCCGCTGGTCAAACTTCCGGCCCTTGAGTAACATGGCGAGCTGATAGCCGGGCGCGCCAACTCTGATTATTTGTCCGGCCTCACCTTTCATTGATTATTAGCGGAACGATAGTGGCACAAAAAGATTATGTAGGCCGCGGGCGTTCGACAGGGACGCGTCGCAAAAAGACCAACAGTCGCAGCAAAAAGCGCGGTGGGGCTTCAGGGGTTTCAAAGATCATGGTAGTGCTTGCAGTTGCCGTACTGGTAACCTTTGTCGGCGGACTGTGGTTTATTGCCCATCATAAAAAAGAAGAAATCCCGGTTATTCCCGATCATAAAGCCGCCGGAAACGGCCTGCCGCCAAAGCCGGAAGAGCGCTGGCGCTACATCAAAGAGCTTGAAAATCGTCAGATTACCGTCCCCACGCCTGTTGAACCTTCTGCGGGTGGCGAGGTGCATTCCCAGACTCAGTTGACCGATGAACAACGTCAGCTACTGGAACAAATGCAGTCCGATATGCGTCAGCAACCGACGCAACTCAATGAAGTGCCGTGGAATGAACAGACTCCTGCACAACGTCAGCAGACCCTGCAGCGTCAGCAGCAGCAAAATCAGTTGCAACAACAGTCGCGTATGCCGCAACAGCAGCAACCTCATGTTACGCAGCAGCAGCAACCTCGTGTCACGCAGCAACAGCCTCAGACTACGCGCCCCGCGCCGGTCACACGTGAGCCAGTGAAACAGCCGCAGGCTCAGGCCCCGGTCCAGACGGTTCAGCAGCCAAAAGCAGAGGCAAAACCGAAAGAAGCGGAGAAGTCTCAACGCTGGATGGTGCAGTGTGGTTCATTCAAAGGAACCGATCAGGCCGAGTCGATTCGCGCGCAGTTGGCATTTGAAGGTTTTGAGAGCCGGATTACGACTGGCGGCGGCTGGAATCGTGTGGTCATCGGCCCTTATAACGCCCGCTCTTCGGCTGACGGCACGCTTAAACGCCTGCGCAGTTCTGGCCATTCAAATTGTATTCCTCTCGCTGTCGGGGGTTGAAACCCCCTAAAGCTACCCCATATCTGGTTGCATCAATGCCCCGCAGACAAACTGCGGGGATACCTTCTGACTGCAACAAGGGGTCTGCCCGTGACAACAATTGTAAGTGTACGACGCAACGGCCAGGTAGTAATTGGCGGTGATGGCCAGGCTACCCTCGGCAATACCGTAATGAAAGGCAACGTCAAAAAAGTTCGTCGTCTCTATAATGACAAAGTCATTGCCGGTTTTGCTGGCGGTACTGCAGATGCCTTCACCCTGTTTGAACTCTTTGAACGCAAGCTGGAAATGCATCAGGGTCATCTGGTTAAAGCCGCCGTTGAGCTGGCCAAAGACTGGCGAACCGACCGCATGCTGCGCAAGCTTGAAGCGCTGCTGGCGGTTGCCGATGAAAATGCCTCGTTGATCATCACCGGTAACGGCGATGTTATTCAGCCTGAAAACGATTTGATTGCCATTGGTTCAGGTGGTCCTTACGCACAGGCAGCCGCCCGTGCGCTGTTGGAAAACACCGAGATCGGCGCACGCGATATCGTGGAAAAAGCGCTGGGTATTGCAGGCGATATCTGCATCTATACCAACCACAATCTCACCATCGAAGAATTACCGTCTAAAGCGTAAGGATCCCAACTATGTCCGAAATGACTCCGCGCGAGATCGTCAGCGAGCTGAACAGATTTATCATTGGCCAGGATAACGCCAAGCGCGCCGTGGCGATCGCCTTGCGTAACCGCTGGCGCCGTATGCAGCTCGATGAAGAGCTGCGCCAGGAAGTAACTCCAAAAAATATCCTGATGATCGGTCCAACAGGGGTAGGTAAAACCGAAATTGCCCGCCGTCTGGCCAAGCTGGCTAACGCACCCTTTATCAAAGTGGAAGCGACCAAGTTCACAGAAGTGGGCTATGTTGGGAAAGAAGTGGACTCCATCATCCGTGACCTGACCGATTCTGCACTGAAAATGGTCCGCTCTCAGGCGATTGAAAAAAATCGTTATCGCGCTGAAGAGATGGCAGAGGAGCGCATCCTTGATGTGCTCATCCCGCCGGCTAAAAACAACTGGGGCCAGTCCGAAGAGAAGGCTGAACCTTCTGCTGCCCGCCAGTCTTTCCGTAAAAAACTGCGTGAAGGCCAGCTGGATGATAAAGAGATTGAGATCGATCTGGCCAGTGCCTCAATGGGCGTGGAAATCATGTCCCCACCGGGCATGGAAGAGATGACCAACCAGTTGCAGTCTATGTTCCAGAACCTGGGCAACCAGAAGCAGAAACCGCGTAAGCTGAAGATCAAAGACGCGATGAAGCTGTTGATCGAAGAAGAAGCCGCTAAGCTGGTTAACCCTGAAGAGCTGAAGCAGGAAGCGATTGATGCGGTTGAACAGCACGGTATCGTCTTTATCGATGAGATCGACAAAGTCTGTAAGCGTGGCGAAAGCTCCGGCCCGGACGTGTCACGCGAAGGCGTACAGCGCGACCTGCTGCCGCTGGTGGAAGGCTGCACCGTCAATACCAAGCACGGTATGGTGAAAACCGATCATATTCTGTTTATCGCCTCAGGTGCTTTCCAGGTTGCCAGCCCGTCAGATTTGATTCCGGAACTTCAGGGTCGTCTGCCGATCCGCGTTGAGCTTCAGGCGCTGACTACCCACGACTTTGAACGCATTCTGACCGAGCCTAACGCTTCCGTTACCGTGCAGTACAAAGCCTTGATGAAAACGGAAGGCGTGGATATCGACTTCACCGAAGATGGCATCTCTAAGATTGCCGCCGCCGCCTGGCAGGTGAACGAGACCGCTGAAAATATCGGTGCCCGCCGTCTGCACACGGTGCTTGAGCGTCTGATGGAAGATATTTCCTATGACGCCAGCGATCTTCACGGCCAGTCCTTCACCATTGATGCAGAGTACGTTGGCAAGCATCTGGATGAGCTGGTCGCGGACGAAGATTTGAGCCGCTTTATTCTGTAAACAGCGCTAACATCTTACTTCAGGAGGCTCCGGCCTCCTTTTTTTATGCCAGAAAATCGCTCAGGGCAGGCAGCATCCTTGATGTGGAATAATTCAATAAAGCCGGCCCGCCGCTAAAATAGCCGCACGTTCTCTCCTCAGTAAAGGCCATTGCCGTTATGACGGATCACCTTCGCCTGACTCCTCCCCTCTCTGCTTCACGTGCCTGGATCGAAAGCCTTCGGCTCCGTACTCTTCCGCTGGCCTGTGCCTCAGTCATCACCGGTTCTGCCCTGGCCTGGTGGCAGGGACATTTCAGTCCGGGCATCGCTTTGCTGGCCTTGCTGACCACCGCATTGCTACAAATCCTCTCCAACCTGGCCAATGATTATGGTGACGCGCTGAAAGGCAGCGACACGCCAGCACGTCTGGGTCCCCTTCGCGGTATGCAAAAAGGCGCAATCAGCCCTCAGCAGATGCGCATAGCACTGCTGATTACCCTGATACTGACCCTTTTCTCTGGCATCTCGCTGATTATCCGCGCCTGCCAGTCACTGAACGATATTCTGGGGTTTATAGCCCTGGGTGCCATAGCTATCGTGGCGGCCATTGCCTATACGGTGGGTAAAAAACCCTATGGTTATCTGGGGTTGGGCGACGCATCGGTGCTGATTTTCTTTGGCTGGCTGGGCGTTACGGGAAGCTATTACCTCCAGGCGCATAATTTGCCTGCCATGCTGTTTTTACCTGCCACCGCCTGCGGCCTGATGGCTGTGGCCGTACTCAACGTCAATAATATGCGCGATATTGAAAGCGACCGGCAAAGTGGCAAATACACGCTGGCAGTACGCTTAGGCGCCATTAACGCCAGGCGTTATCACTCTCTGCTGCTGGCGGGTTCCCTGCTGTGCTGTGCCCTGTTTGCCCTGCTGACTTCTCTGAATTCTGCGGGCTGGTTATTTTTGCTGACAGCGCCGCTGCTAATCAAACAGTTACGCTATATCGTGCAGGAAACCTCAGCCGTTGCCATGCGCCCGATGCTGGAGAAAACGGTCAAATCAGCGCTGCTGCTAAACCTGCTTTTCTCACTCGGCCTGGTCCTTAATTAAGTGTGATGTAGTTGACTCATCGCAACTTTTAACAATTGATGATTTTGCCAACAGCGCCGGGAAAGCGATATACTTAGTATTCCTGTGGCAAACAGACGAAACCCTTATGAAATATGATACTTCTGAACTCTGCGACATCTATCATGAAGATGTAAATGTCGTTGAACCGCTCTTTTCAAACTTCGGTGGCCGTACGTCGTTTGGCGGGCAAATCATCACGGTAAAATGTTTCGAGGATAACGGGCTGTTATACGATCTGCTGGAGGAGAATGGGCGGGGTCGTGTGCTGCTCGTTGACGGCGGCGGTTCAGTACGTCGTGCCCTGATCGATGCCGCGCTGGCCAGACTGGCGTTGCAGAACGAATGGGAAGGCATTGTAGTATATGGTTCAGTTCGTCAGGTTGACGATCTGGAAGAGCTGGATATTGGTATTCAGGCTATTGCCGCCATTCCAGTAGGCGCTGCAGGCGAAGGCGTGGGAGAGAGCGACATCCGGGTGAATTTCGGTGGCGTCACCTTTTTCTCCGGCGATCATCTCTATGCCGACAACACTGGCATCATCCTTTCCGAAGACCCGCTCGATATCGAATAATAAAAACGGGTGCCATCGGCACCCGTTTCCACCAGCCCGATCGTTAAATCAGACTTCTTCCATTTTTCCCAGCAGCGCACGCAGACGCTCCTGCCAGACATGCTGTTCTTCTTTCAGATGCTGGTTTTCACGCACCAGTGACTCACTGTTGCCTGAAGCCTGCTGAACCTGTTGATTCAGGTTGTTATTCTGTTCTTTCAGTTCTTCGATTTCCATCTGCAGCAGGGTGATGGTATCAATCGCCTGCTGTACTTTCGCTTCCAGTTTCTCAAACACTTCAAATGACATTGTAAATGACCTCTCCTAATTGCAAGGCGTTGATATTGCCACCGCAGAGCATCAGGAATAAGCCAGCATTCCGCGGATAACAACGATTCCCCGATTGTAAGTAGACGCGCCCGTCAAGTCCAGCAGCGAACCCGCACAGGGTGCAGTCTGTAACAATTTTCAGCATAGACCTGGAATCTGTAACATTACCCGCTGCCAAAGTAAGGCCTGAGTTAACGAAATGGGACAAAAAACGCAAAAACGAAAATTGAAATGTTGTTTCAGGAAAGCTAAAAGACGCGAAAACGCTCATTTTTATGACACAGCACACAACTTTTGATTTCGCTATTTCTCGTTTATGCTCGTTAACGATAAATTCACAACAGCCCTACAAAAGATTTGGGCGGCTCAGGGAAAGAGAACAGAACGCTGTACAACATTTAACCTCGCCTTCAGGAAACGACATCATGAGTCAGACAGCAACAAGCACGCTTAAAGGGCAGTGCATCGCCGAATTTCTGGGTGTCGCCACCATCATCTTCTTTGGTGCTGGCTGTGTCGCCGCCATGAAACTGGCAGGCGCAAGTTTTGGTCAGTGGGAAATCAGTATCATCTGGGGTATTGCCGTAGCCATGGCAGTGTATCTCAGTGCCGCCATCTCCGGCGCGCATCTGAATCCGGCTGTAACCCTTGCGCTTTGTCTGTTTGCTAATTTCGAACGCCGTAAAGTGTTGCCGTACATACTGGCACAGATTGCCGGTGCTTTCTGCTCCGCAGCACTGGTTTACGGTCTCTACTACAATTTGTTCTTTGACTATGAACAATCGCATCAGATGGTTCGTGGCAGCATAGAAAGCCTGGACCTGGCAGGGATCTTCTCAACCTACCCTAATCCGCACATCGGTGTTGGTCAGGCTTTCCTGGTTGAAGCAGTGATCACTGCCGTAATGATGGGTCTGATTATGGCTCTGACCGATGACGGTAACGGTTTGCCTCGCGGCCCGATGGCGCCCCTGCTGATTGGCCTGCTGATTGCGGTTATCGGTGGTTCAATGGGCCCACTGACCGGCTTCGCCCTTAACCCGGCCCGTGATTTCGGACCCAAGATCTTTGCCTTGCTTGCAGGTTGGGGTAACGTTGCCTTTACAGGTGGCCGCGACATCCCTTATTTCCTCGTGCCGATTTTTGGCCCGATCGTTGGCGCCAGCATCGGTGCATTTGGCTACCGCTCTCTGATCGCCCGCAATTTGCCTGGCGTCGCTGCGGTTAAGAAAGACGAGAAGACCATAGCGCGTGCTGAACAGCGTAAAGCGTAATTGCTAACCCTTTACACATCAGGAATGAATTATGACCACAGAAAAAAAATACATTGTCGCGCTCGACCAGGGCACTACCAGCTCCCGTGCGGTAATCCTGGATCATGACTCCAACATCGTTGCAGTCTCCCAGCGCGAATTTCAGCAGCTCTATCCTAAGCCAGGCTGGGTTGAGCATGACCCGATGGATATCTGGGCTTCTCAAAGCTCCACGCTGGTAGAAGTGCTGGCGCATGCCGACATTAACTCCGATGAGATTGCGGCAATCGGTATCACCAACCAGCGTGAAACCGCCATTGTCTGGGAAAAAGAGACCGGCAAGCCCATTTATAACGCTATCGTCTGGCAGGATCCACGTACCGCTGACTACTGTGCAAAATTGAAAAAAGAGGGTCTGGAAGAGTATATCCAGCACACCACTGGCCTGGTGATTAACCCTTACTTCTCCGGTACCAAAGTGAAGTGGATCCTGGACCACGTTGAGGGCGCACGCGACCGTGCAAAACGTGGCGAACTGCTGTTCGGTACTGTTGATACCTGGCTGGTCTGGAAAATGACTCAGGGACGGGTGCATATCACCGATTACACCAACGCCTCACGTACCATGATGTTCAACATCCACAAGCTGGAGTGGGATCAGCGTATGCTGGATATCCTCGATATCCCGCGTGAAATGCTGCCAGAAGTGAAATCCTCTTCTGAAGTGTACGGCCAGACCAACATCGGCGGTAAAGGCGGTACCCGTATTCCCATCGCCGGGATCGCTGGTGACCAGCAGGCTGCGCTTTATGGTCAGCTCTGCGTTAAGCCTGGCATGGCGAAGAACACCTACGGTACCGGCTGCTTTATGCTGATGAACACCGGCACCGAAGCGGTAACTTCTACCAACGGCCTGTTGACCACCATTGCCTGTGGTCCGCGTGGTGAAGTGAACTACGCCCTTGAAGGCGCCGTATTTATTGGGGGTGCTTCTATTCAGTGGCTGCGTGATGAGATGAAACTGATTGGTGATGCCACCGACTCAGAATATTTCGCCACCAAAGTGAAAGACAGCAACGGCGTCTATATGGTGCCAGCCTTTACCGGTCTGGGTGCGCCTTACTGGGACCCGTATGCCCGCGGCGCGATTTTCGGCCTCACGCGTGGTGCAAATGCTAACCACATTATCCGCGCCACGCTGGAGTCGATTGCTTATCAGACCCGTGACGTACTGGAAGCGATGCAGAACGATGCTAATACCCGCCTGCAGTCTCTGCGCGTGGATGGTGGTGCCGTGGCTAACAACTTCCTGATGCAGTTCCAGTCCGACATTCTGGGTACCCGCGTGGAGCGTCCGGAAGTGCTGGAAGTGACCGCACTGGGTTCAGCTTACCTGGCTGGTCTGGCCGTGGGCTTCTGGAAAGATCTGGACGAAGTCCGTGCTAAAGCAGTGATTGAGCGTGAATTCCGCCCTGGCATTGAAACCACCGAGCGTAATTACCGTTATGCTGGCTGGAAGAAAGCGGTTTCCCGCGCAAAAGCCTGGGAAGAAGAAGACGATTCATAAGTCTGAACCGGCCCAGGGTCACCCTGACCCTGGGCTTTTCCCCTCTCTCTCCTCCCCGCTGTGATAAACTTTCCGCCTCTACTTTTCCCGGGGCAAATCATGAAACGAGAACTCGCCATTGAATTTTCACGCGTAACGGAAGCCGCAGCGCTGGCAGGCTACAAATGGCTCGGACGCGGCGATAAAAACGCAGCCGACGGTGCCGCCGTCCACGCTATGCGCATCATGCTGAACAAAGTGAACATTGACGGCGAGATCGTCATTGGCGAGGGGGAGATTGATGAAGCCCCGATGTTATATATCGGTGAAAAAGTAGGTACCGGCGAAGGCGATGCCGTGGATATTGCCGTCGACCCTATCGAAGGGACGCGCATGACCGCCATGGGTCAGGCAAACGCGCTGGCTGTACTGGCTGTGGGCGATAAAGGCACCTTCCTGAATGCGCCAGATATGTATATGGAAAAACTGATTGTGGGGCCAGGAGCGAAAGGCGTTATTGACCTGAATTTACCGCTGGAGGAAAACCTCAGGCGTGTGGCGCAGGCGCTGAAAAAACCGCTGTCTGAACTCACTGTAACCCTGCTGGCTAAACCCCGTCACGATAAGGTGATCGCTGCCCTGCAGACTTTGGGCGTGCGGATTTTTGCTTTTCCTGATGGCGATGTCGCCGCCTCCATTCTGACCTGTATGCCAGACAGCGAAGTGGACGTGCTTTATGGCATTGGTGGCGCACCAGAGGGCGTGGTATCGGCAGCGGTAATCCGCGCGATGGATGGCGATATGCAGGCCAGACTGCTGGCACGCCATGAGGTGAAAGGCGATACGCCGGAGAACCGTCTGATGGGTGAGCAGGAGTTGAAGCGCTGTCAGCAGATGGGTATTGAGGCCGGAAAAGTGCTGAAACTGGATGAGATGGCCCGCAACGATAACGTCATCTTTTCCGCCACCGGCATCACCACCGGCGATTTACTGAAGGGCATCACCCGTAACGGTAATATCGCCACCACCGAAACGCTACTGGTACGCGGTAAATCCCGCACCATCCGCCGCATTCAGTCGATTCATTACCTCGACCGCAAAGACGAAAACCTGCACCCGTTTATTCTGTAACGCATGGTTTGCCAGAGATGAAAACGGCCCCGGGGAACGTTGTTCCTTCCGGGGCCGTTTTACGTCAGGCTGACGGCTTTGGTGGGCGGAGTTATACAGCCTGCGGTTCAGGTCGCCGTGACAGCGGCAGCCAGCAGAGCAGGATCAGCAAAGCCATCGCAAACATCAGCATTCCCAGGCTGAACTGCCCGGTCTGCGGCAACAACGCAGAGAGCCATGCGGCCAACCCCGATCCCAGGTTCTGCAATCCCCCCAGTAATGCCCCCGCTGTGCCAGCCATATAGGGCCAGGGTTCCATCGCGCCCGTGGTAGCCAGAGGAAACAGCATCCCGGCACCAAAGAAAAACAGCGAGGCAGGCACGACCAATGTCCAGATGGTCATCATGCCAAACCAGGCGGGGATCCACATCAAAGCCCCGGCCAGCAGACAGCTGTTGACTGACCACCACACCAGCTGCGGGAACGCCCGATTTTCACGCCCGGCAAACCAGGCACCGAAGAAGGCAGCCGGAATCGGCAAAATAAACAGCAGGCTGACAGTAAGGCTGTTCAACCCCAGCACACCGCCCATCAGTACGCCACAGCTGGCCTCAAACACGGCAATGCCACCCAGCGCGCCCATCAGCATCACCAGGTAACGGATAAAGGTGCCGTCAGCCAGCAATGGGCGATAACGTGAAAACAGCGCGCGTTTTTCGGCTGGGGCAGGCCGCGTCTCCGGTAACCAGCGCAGCATCGCCATACCCACACAGAAGCAAAGCAGCAGCAGGAAAGCAAAACAGGCCTGCCAGCCCAGAAAATGCGTCAGCAGTGCCCCAATCACCGGAGCCACCAGCGGACTGACCAGAATCCCCATATTCAGCAGGCTGTTCGCCAGTCTCAGCGCCCCGCCGGCATAGAGGTCGCGCGGCATAGTGCGGGCCATAACGCCAGCCACACCGGTTCCCAGCCCCTGAACTGCACTGCCCAGTACCAGCATGTCGAAGGTTGGCGCACCAAGCGCAATCAGCGTCCCCACGCAGAAAATGGCTAAACCGGCCAGAATAACCGGGCGGCGGCCAACATTGTCGGACAAGGGTCCGTACAGCAACTGTGAGCCGCCATAAGTCATCAGATACGCCGCCATTACGCGCTGGACGGCACCATCGCGCACGCTGAACGCCTCAGCAATTGTCGCCATCGCCGGGACGTAGATGGTTTGCGCCATCTGGCCCACGGCAACCAGCGCAATCAGCATCACCAGCAGATGCCCGTTCTCAATTTTTTTCATTTTTTAATCAGCATAAGTGTCGGCGCTATCCCGATAAATCAGCGGGACAGGCCAGCAGGAATAAGTGCAAGCCGGGGAAAATATCAGGATTTTGTGACAAAGCGAGAGGAAGGCTGAAAATGCCCTGAGAAAATCTGTCAGTGAAAGCAGGCAATACCGTAAATCAATCTGTACGTTATAGTGTCATGAGGCCCGGACAATTTGTCGATCTGAGCTTTCTCGCGGGTGACTACTGGAAAAGCAGCCGCTGAGTAAGGAAGATACGGCTAACACCTTGCCTTACCCCCAATTAAGGAGCTGTTTATGGCTGAATGGATAAACGCCAGGATCAAACAGGTTAATGACTGGACCGACAGCTTGTTCAGCATTATCGTCACTGCCCCTGTCGACCCCTTCATAGCGGGCCAGTTTGCCAAGCTGGCGCTGGAAATTGAGGGTGAGCGCGTGCAGCGTGCTTACTCTTACGTCAATGCCCCCAGCGATGAGAATCTTGAGTTCTATCTGGTGACCGTACCGGAAGGCAAACTCAGCCCTCGCCTGCACGCTTTAAAACCGGGTGATGAAGTGATGATCACCAAAGAAGCGGCCGGATTTTTTGTGCTGGATGAGATCCCGGACTGCAAAACCCTGTGGATGCTGGCAACCGGCACAGCAATCGGCCCCTATCTTTCTATTCTTCAGGAAAGCAAGGGGCTGGAACGGTTTGAAAACATCGTTCTGGTTCATGCCGCGCGTTACGCGCAGGATTTAAGTTATCTGCCCCTGATGCAGCAGCTGCAACAGCGCTATAACGGAAAGTTACGTATACAAACCGTAGTCAGCCGGGAAGAGATTACCGGTTCGCTAACCGGGCGCGTGCCTGCGCTGATTGAAAATGGCGAGCTGGAAGCCGCTGTCGGGCTACCGATGCAGGCAGAAAGCAGCCATATCATGCTGTGTGGCAACCCTCAGATGGTCAGGGATACCCAACAGTTATTGAAAGAAACGCGTGAGATGCGCAAACACCTGAAACGTAAACCGGGCCATATGACGGCAGAGCACTACTGGTAATCAGGTGTCCTGCGTCCGAAGTAGTTCACCGGGCTGGCCGCTTTACCGAAGCGGTTCCCGCCCGGCGTGCCGGTGAAGGTCCCCAACTCAACCGTCAGGGTGACCAGAATCAGCATCGGGATAAACTGCCCCAGCGCCCACTGCCAGGGAGCAGGCAGCATATCCCAGTCTTTGACCAGCAAAATCCAGGCAAGCAGCAGCAGCAGCGCCCAGTAGCCTGTTTTATTGCGATCGTGCAGACGCTTAACCACTACGGCACTGGTAGGCCATAACAGAAATACCACGCCGTAAGCGGCAGTTTGCCGGCTTATCCAGCCGCGGTCAGCCAGCGTAAACAGCACCACCATCAATGTCAGCCACAGCGTCAGCCAGATCCACAGATCCCGCCGCCCCAGCCTGCCCCGCCAGGAAAAACACCACGCTTGTAAGGTCATTTTTTTATCCCTCAGAACAGCGTCAGGCTTTGACTTTGCCGGTCATTGTCCGTTTTAATCTTGAGTTGATTTGATTAGTCAGGGCCAACGGAATGAATAAAGCGCTATTTTTGGGTATTACAGTGCTGTTGACGCTGGGGACAGCGAGAGCAGAGGAGGCCCCAGCTCCACAGGATCGTACTGAGCACATGCCTGCTGCGCCCTATCTTCAGGCGGGATCGCCCACCTTTGATATGACTATCGGCCAGTTTCGCGAAAAGTATAATGCTATCAACCCGACGTTACAGATTGCGGAATACCGCGCTATCGATAACCGGGGAGATAAGAGTAATTTGACCCGTGCGGCCAGCAAGATCAATGAAAATCTCTACGCTTCCACCGCCCTTGAACAGGGAACCGGTAAGATCAAAACCTTACAGATAACCTGGTTGCCAGTGCCCGGTCCTGAAGAGCAAGCAGCCCGGGATAAAGCCCGTGCTTATATGGCTGCGATGGCGCGTTTTTTTGAGCCCACGCTCAACGAAGCACAAAGTCTGAAACGGCTGGATGATCTGCTCACTAAGGGCAAAGGGTCGCGTTATTTTGCCCAGGACGAGGGGGCCGTACGCTACGTGGTGGCGGACAATGGCGATAAAGGACTGACCTTCGCTATAGAGCCTGTCAAACTGGCCATGGCCAGCAACTGACCCCCGGCAAAGATGACGAAAAGCAAAGCCTTTCACAGTTTTGATCTCTATACTGTCTGGCAGACAACGCTGCCAAGGCAGGGTAATTCAACAGCATCGCGCTAAGCGTGGAGGATATAATGCGACATCCGTTAGTAATGGGTAACTGGAAACTGAACGGCAGCAAAAAGATGGTCAACGAGCTGATTGCCGGTCTGCGGAACGAGCTGAGCAGCGTTGACGGCTGCGGCGTAGCCATTGCCCCGCCGGTGATGTATCTGGATCTGGCTAAGCACGCTATTTCTGGCAGCCATATCGTCCTTGGCGCGCAAAATGTTGACGTAAACCTGTCGGGTGCTTTCACCGGTGAAATTTCTGCAGAGATGCTGAAAGACGTCGGCGCGCAGTACATCATTATCGGCCACTCTGAGCGCCGGACTTACCATAAAGAGAGCGACGAGCTGGTAGCAAAACAGTTTGCCGTACTGAAAGCAGCCGGTCTGATCCCTGTGCTGTGCATCGGTGAAACCGAAGCGGAAAACGAAGCAGGCAAAACTGAGGAAGTCTGTGCACGTCAGATTGACGCCGTGCTGAACACCCAGGGTGCTGATGCATTCAACGGCGTGGTTATCGCTTACGAGCCAGTCTGGGCTATCGGGACCGGTAAATCCGCTACGCCTGCACAGGCACAAGCGGTACACAAATTTATCCGTGACCATATCGCGAAGAAAGACGCGACAGTGGCTGCACAGGTCATCATTCAGTACGGTGGCTCTGTTAACGACAAGAACGCAGCGGAACTCTTTGCTCAGCCAGACATTGATGGTGCTCTGGTTGGCGGCGCATCACTGAAAGCTGATGCTTTTGCAGCGATCGTTAAAGCGGCAGCCGCAGCGAAAAAAGCCTGATGCTCTCTCTCCTGCGCTGACCCCAGCGCAGGATCTCTGGTTCAACTGCCAAAAATTCTCCCTCAGCGCGCTCCACAATTCATGTTAACAATCAGAAACTGACCTCGTTGGCAAAAATATACGCAAAACCCGCCTGAACGCTCATCCTTAAGCACCCCCTCAGCCTGTCTGATAACTCACTGAAAAAAATACACTATCTGATTATATCTTTTCTCCGGCCAGCTTGCTTAAAGGCTCACTATCAATCTTGCTAATTTCGTTTGATTTTTCATTCTAACTTTTAATCTTTAAACAATTTTTTAATTGCCTGTTAACAATGGTATATTTCTGACGCGCTGAATGCGTGTTTATCACGCATATCCGCTGTGGTTTTCTTGACCAGTACCCCGGGAAAACGGAGCAGAAGGGTTCCACAGAGGCCTGTCCTGTTTCACCTGCTTAACATGTTGTTGATTCAACATTTGGAGATGTCGCCTCATGCGTAAGTTAGCAGTACTACTGGCTGATTGCCTTGACAGGATGGGCCTTGTGAAATCAGCCGCTGCGGAAGATGAAAAAACCCTCGATGTATTATTGATCGGCGGCGGCATAATGAGCGCCACGCTCGGCACCTATTTACAGGAGCTTGAGCCTGACTGGCGTATCGGTATGGTTGAACGTCTCGACAGCGTCTCTGAAGAGAGTTCAAACGGCTGGAACAACGCCGGTACGGGTCATGCCGCACTGGCGGAAATGAACTACACCCCGGAAAAAGCGGACGGCTCCGTTGAGATCAACAAGGCCGTGGAAATCAACGAATCTTTCCAGATTTCCCGCCAGTTCTGGGCCTGGCAAGTGCAGAAAGGGGTGATGCATAACCCGCGCAGCTTTATCAACAGCGTGCCACACATGAGTTTTGTCTGGGGCGAGGAGAACGTGGCGTTTCTGAAGAAACGTTATAACGCGCTGCAGAAAAGTACCCTGTTCCGCGGGATGGAATTCTCACAGGATGCGGAACAAATCAGAGAGTGGGTTCCACTGATGATGGAAGGTCGTGACAGCGAAGCACACGTTGCCGCCACCCGTATCACCACAGGTACAGACGTTAACTTTGGTGAAGTTACCCGTCAGCTGGTGGCTTCTTTGCAGAAGAGCGCACAGTTCACCCTGAAAACCAGCCATGAAGTGCGCGACATCAAGCGTAACGAAGATGGCAGCTGGAACGTCACCCTCGCCGATCTGAAAAACAAGGGTCGGGAAAAAACGCTTCGCACCCGATATGTCTTTATCGGGGCGGGCGGTGCAGGCCTGACGCTGTTGCAGAAATCCGGCATTCCGGAAGCAAAAGAGTATGCGGGCTTCCCGGTCGGCGGCGAGTTCCTGGTCACTGAAAATCAGGACGTGGTGCAACGCCATCTGGCTAAAGTTTATGGCAAAGCCTCGGTTGGCGCACCGCCTATGTCCGTTCCTCATCTGGATACGCGGATGCTTGATGGCAAACAGACGCTGCTGTTTGGGCCGTTCGCCACCTTCTCCACCAAATATCTGAAGCAGGGTTCTGTGTGGGATATGTTTGGCTCAATGACCTCCTCCAACGTATTGCCAATGGTCCATGTCGGCCTGAAAAACTTCGATCTGGTGAAATATCTGATCGGCCAGGTAATGCTGACCGATGATGACCGGCTCAAGGCATTGCAGGAATACTTTCCTGAAGCCAGAAAAGAAGACTGGCGCCTGGTGAAAGCGGGCCAGCGTGTGCAGATCATCAAGAAAGATGCGGATAAAGGGGGCGTGCTGAAGCTGGGGACAGAAGTGGTGACCTCGCAGGACGGCACCATTTCGGCGCTGCTCGGCGCTTCTCCAGGAGCCTCAACCGCTGCGCCAATCATGATCGAACTGATGAGCAAAGTGTTCCAGGAAAAATTTGTCACTTCTGAATGGCAGTCGAAGCTGAAAACCATCATTCCTTCGTATGGTCAAAAGCTCAATGGCAATGTAGCCGCCACCGAGAAAGAACTGGCCGAAACCAGCCGGATCCTGAAGCTGGATTACCTGCCAGTCTCCGCGGCTAACGATGAAGCAGCGGATGCAGAGGCGTCAGTTATCGGTAAGTGACCTCCAGATCTTTGCAAGGGTCTATGCTTTTAGCTGACCCGTTGTTAAGGAGGAGCAGGATGGAAACATCATCACCGCAGCCGATTACTGAGCCCGAGCTGTCATTACTGGACCGTTACTGGCGGGCAGCTAACTATCTTTCGGTCGGACAGATTTACCTGATGGATAACCCGCTGCTCAGAGAACCTCTTCTGCCGGAGCACATCAAACCACGTCTGCTGGGCCACTGGGGAACCACGCCCGGCTTAAATTTCATCTATGTGCACCTGAACCGTCTTATCCGTCAACGCGATCTCAATCTGCTTTATATTTGTGGGCCAGGACACGGCGGGCCAGGGATGGTAGCCAATACCTGGCTTGAAGGCAGCTACAGTGACATTTATCCGCAGATAAGCCCTGACGCAGAAGGAATGCGCAGGCTCTTCAGGCAGTTCTCCTTTCCCGGCGGCATCCCCAGCCATGCCGCACCCGAAACACCGGGCTCTATTCATGAAGGGGGCGAACTGGGTTACTCCCTGGTCCATGCTTTTGGGGCCGCGTTCGATAATCCCGATCTGATTGTGCCCTGCGTGGTTGGTGATGGTGAAGCTGAAACCGGCCCCTTGTCAGCCAGCTGGCACGGCATAAAATTCCTTAATGCCGCCCGCGACGGCGCGGTGTTGCCGATCCTGCATCTCAACGGCTACAAAATTGCCAGTCCCACCCTGCATGGCCGCACCAGCGATGATGACCTTCGCCAGCTGTTCAACGGCTACGGCTACGATCCTCTTTTTGTTACCGGTGACGACCCACAGCTGATGCATGTGCAGATGGCGGCGGCATTTGATCGGGTATTTGACCGCATTCAACAGCTCCAGCAGGAAGCCCGGAGTGAGGTAGCAGCGAAAAATGTCCCACGCTGGCCAATGATTATTCTTCGCAGCCCCAAAGGCTGGACCGGACCGAAAATTGTTGATGGTAAGCGCGTGGAAGGCTTCTGGCGCGCGCATCAGGTGCCGGTCTCTTCCTGCCGTGAAGATGAAAGCCACCGGCATATTCTTGAGGCCTGGCTGAGAAGCTACCGGCCAGATGATCTGTTTGATGACCAGGGCAGGCTGATGCCTGAATTGCAGGCTCTGGCCCCGGAAGGTGATAAACGGATGGGTGCCAGCCCCTATGCCAACGGAGGTCGCCTGCGTAAAGAGCTGGTTGTTCCGGAAATCCGGCAGTTTGCCGTTGAGGTTAAAAAACCCGGCGAGACGGAAGAACAGTCCACGGCGGTGTTTGCCAGCTATCTTGGTGACATTTTCCGCAGCAACCCGGACAACTTCCGTCTGTTTGGCCCGGATGAAACCGCTTCGAACCGGTTGGGGAAAGTTTTCGAGACCACTGACCGCAGCTGGATGGAAGAGATCAAAGAGTATGATGAGCAGCTGTCACCCGATGGCCGGGTAATGGAAGTGCTGAGTGAGCATCAGTGTCAGGGCTGGCTTGAGGGCTATCTGCTGACCGGCAGGCACGGTCTGTTTACCTGCTATGAGGCTTTCATTCACATTGTCGACTCAATGTTTAATCAGCACGCAAAATGGCTCAAGGTGTCGCGAAAACTTCCCTGGCGTAAACCGGTATCTTCGCTGAACTACCTGCTTTCTTCCCATGTCTGGCGGCAAGACCACAACGGTTTCAGCCATCAGGATCCGGGCTTTATCGATCATGTTGCCAACAAGAAAGCCGACATTGTGCGGATCTATCTGCCACCCGATGCCAATACGCTGCTCTGGGTTGGCGATCACTGTCTGCGCACCTGGGACCGCATCAATGTGATCATTGCCGGCAAACAGCCTGAGCCACAATGGCTGACCCTTGATGAGGCCGTGGTGCATTGCGAAAAAGGGATGGGGATCTGGCCGTGGGCTGGAAATGAACAGGCTGGACGTTCACCGGATGTGGTGATGGCATGCGCCGGTGATGTCCCGACGCTGGAGACGATGGCGGCGGTTGACCTGCTGAGAAAATGGCTGCCCGATTTGCAGGTCCGGGTAGTGAACGTGGTCGATTTACTGGCGCTGCAACCTCGGGATCAACATCCGCATGGGCTTGAAGACCCGGTTTTTGATGAGATGTTTACGCCTGATAAACCTGTGGTCTTCGCCTTCCACGGCTATCCGGCGCTGATCCATCGTCTGACCTATCAGCGAAATAACCACCGTAATTTCCACGTGCGGGGCTTTATTGAGGAAGGGACCACCACCACACCTTTTGATATGACCGTATTGAATGAGCTGGATCGCTACCACCTGGCGCAGGAAGCCGTTATGCGCGTGCCGGGTCTGGCGGAAAAAGCACCCGAAGTGTTGCAAATGCTTAAAGACAAACTGGCAGAACATCACAGTTGGGTCAGGGAACACGGCGAAGATATGCCTGAAGTACTTAACTGGAAATGGTCAGCAAGCCCGGATTGATACCTGCGTAGCAGCCGGGCGGAAGAGTGCCGCCCGGCCTGCTTACATCTGGAAAGCCTCAATCAGCATCCACAGCGTTGTCGCCACCAGCGACAGCGCCATGACGGCGTTGAATGCCCGCAGCTTCCAGGCCGTCTGCAAATGTTTCCCCAACCGGTCGCCCATAGCGGCCCAGACCAGAATGCAGGGCAGATTCAACGCCATAAAGCCGATCATCACCGTCAGGATGCCGCTGCTGGCGGTATACATCAGCGCCACATTGGTTGCCATCAGCCAGGCCTTCGGGTTCACAGCCTGAAACAGTGCGCCCCCCACCAGCGTCATCGGCTGAGCTTTTTCACGCAGTTCCGGCGCACCAGCGCGAAAAATCTTCCAGGAGAGCCACAGCAAATATGCGCCGCCCAGCAAGGTTAACGGCAGGCGGATGGCACTCATCCATTGCAGCAAAACCTCAAGCAGCAGCCCCGCAATGGCGGTCTGAATGGCACAACCCACCATGATGCCCAGCATCATTGGCATAGTACGACGTATGCCAAAATTCACCCCGGAGGTCGCCAGCATCAGGTTATTCGGACCTGGTGTGATAGACATAACGGTGACATAACTGAAGAAAGAGGGATCAAGCATGGTCGGCTTCCTGTTAGCGGATAAGACCTTCATAGTAGAACCGACAGGACAATGGTAACAGATTCAGAAATGCACTATTGTTATGAGTACAAAGTAGTAATAACAATTATTGTACCCATCACCCAGGCAGGCGACTGTGTCCATTGTTGAACCGCAAGAGAGCACGCTTTACCACCAGCTGGCCGAAACGCTGGCAGAAGCTATTCATAACGGCACTTTTGCGCCGGGTAAACGCCTTCCCGCGTTGCGACGCTGCGCCACCCTGCATAACGTCAGCATCAATACTGTGCTGACGGCCTACGGGATCCTGGAGGATCGGGGGCTGATCGAAGCCCGCCCGCAATCGGGTTACTACGTGCGGAGCGTATTGCCATCGGTCAAGACCAGCGGCGATCGCCTGGCAAAAGTGCGTTCTCCAGGGAGTGAAAAGCTGGAGTTGATTGAGGCAGTCTTTGCCGCTCAGAATCACCCCGATTACACCAATATCTCGCTGGCCTGTCCGCAAAACAGTGACTTCTTCCCCAGCGCCAAAATCAGCCGGATTATGGCTTCGCTGCTGCGACGCGAGCCGGATCTGATTGCCAGTTATGCCCTGCCGCCCGGTAGCCAGCGACTACGCCGGGAGATTGCCCGTCGCTCGATGGATTTGGGCATGGCACTGACGGCTGACAACATCACCCTGACCCACGGCTGCATGGAAGCTCTCCAGCTTGCGCTGCGGGCGGTCACGAAACCGGGTGACTGCGTGGGGCTTGAAACGCCCACCTATTTTTACCTTTTCCCTCTGCTGGCAAGCCTGGGCCTGAAAGTGCTGGAGATCCCCACTGACCCGCAGCACGGGCTTTCTCTGGATGCCCTGGAGCTGTTATTGCAGGAAAAAAGGGTACAGGCGCTGATTGCCATGCCTAACGTGCAGAACCCGTTGGGGTGCAGTATGAGGCTGGAGGATAAAAAACGGCTGGCGAAGCTGGTTAACCGCTATCAGGTCCCGCTGCTTGAGGATGGCCTGTACGGGGAACTGCAATTCTGCTGGCCGCTCTCTCCGGCGGTTAAGGCATTCGATACGGAAGGCTGGGTATTGTACTGCTCAAGCTTTACGAAAACGGTGACGCCCGATTTTCATCTCGGCTGGATAGCCGCAGGGCGTTTCAGCGAGGCGCTGGCGAGGCTCAAATCCGTCTCATCGCTGGCAGAATCTCGTCTGCTTTCAGAAACTCTCGGGCACTTTCTGGAGTCGGGAGGCTACGATCATCATCTGCGTACGCTGCGCCGACGCTATGCAGCTCAACTGGATGAGGCCCGTGGCATCATTGCCCGTCACTTCCCTGAAGGGACTCAGGCTACTCAACCCAGCGGTGGGTTTGTGTTCTGGGTCGAACTGCCTGCCAGCGTCGACACCGTGGCGTTGTTTCACCGGCTGCTGCAGGAGAAAATTTGCCTGACGCCAGGCGCGCTTTATACCCTCAGCGAGCGGGGTAACAGCGCACTCCGGCTCTCCTGCTGCTACCCGTTTAACGAACGCTACACCTACGCACTGAAAAGAACCGGCGCACTGGCCTGTGAAATCAGCGGTACCGAAGCCGGGATGGCATGAAATTAAGGCGTACCGTTTCGTCCCCAGGTGGCATAACCCTTACGTTCGGTAAGCCGCTCATAATAGGCGCGCACTGCCGGAAGATCGGGGTGATCCAGGGGGTTTCATACCAGCGGTTCACCGAAAGCCCTACCGGAATGTCCGCCAGAGAGAAAGCGCTCCCGGCAACATATCCCCCTGTGCTTTCAAGCTGTGTATTCAGGATGCCCATCGTGTGCGACCAGCCTTTACAGGCGGCGGCGAGCAGGCGGGGATCCTGATGCGCCGGAGAGTGACGAACCAGCGACATAAACGCATAACGCCAGGAGGTGTTCAGTTCGGTAGCCTGCCAGTCAATCCACTGGTCGACAGGCGCACGGGCACGGGGATCTTCGGGATAAAGCCAGCCGCCGCCCCAGGCATTTGCCAGGTAGCGAATGATGGCGTTGGACTCCCACATGATGAAATCCCCTTCCTGAATAACCGGGATCAGGGCATTCGGGTTCAGTCTTTTAAACGCCGCTTCTTTAGGAGATTTGAACCCATCGCCCCAGTCTTCACGGTGAAAGGCAATATCCAGCTCGTCACAAACCCAGAGTACTTTTCTGACGTTAATCGACGAGGCTCTTCCCAATATTTTCAGCATAATTACGTCACTTTTTTGGTCAGGTCTGGCCTATTAATACCGATATTCTGCCAGGCTGACAATGGCTAAACCGTGCCAGCCTGAACATTGTGAGCAGCAGCCGCTTCAGCTGGAAAAATTCCGGGTACGCTGAAGGGAGCATAACAGGAGGGACTTTCGCTATGACTAAACTACGTTCTTTTAAACAGGTTGATGTTTTTACCTCATCCGCGCTTAACGGCAATCCTCTGGCGGTGATTCTGGACGCCAGTGGCCTCAGCGATGAACAGATGAAGGCCATTGCACGCTGGACTAATCTTTCGGAAACCACTTTTGTCCTGCCCGCTGAGGATCCGCAGGCCGACTACAGAGTTCGCATTTTTACGCCTGATATTGAGTTACCTTTTGCCGGCCATCCCACGTTAGGCACCGCGCATGCTCTGCTTGAAAACGGCCTTACGCCGAAAAATGCCGGACATATGGTGCAGGAGTGTGGGCTGGGGCTGGTAAAAATTAAACGTTCCGCGGAGGGTGCTCTGGCTTTCGCTGCTCCGGAAGCGACGCTGACCGGGTTCAGCGATGCTCCGCTCAGCAGCGCCTTAAACAGCGATGAGTTGGAAACGAAGCTGCCGGTGATGATTGCTGATATGGGTATTCGCTGGCTGCTGGTGCCGATGAAATCTGCCGAAGCGGTGCTGGCCATCAAACCCAATATTGTCGAGTTTGAGCGGCTGCTAAACAAAGCGCAGGTCAATGGCGTCATGCCTTTTGGCCCGCTTGATGGCCAGGAAGAACAATATGAAGTGCGCGGCCTGCTAATTGAACAGGGCTCCTTCACTGAAGACCCCGTTACCGGTAGCGCTAATGCCTGCCTGGCCCGTTATCTCCAGGCTCAGGGTGTTGAGCTGGACTACCGCGTCCGTCAGGGCACCGCCATGCAGCGTGCAGGTCGCCTCAGCGTGACCTATAGCGCCGGTGGCGTAT
Source organism: Erwinia sp. E_sp_B01_1 (assembly GCF_036865545.1). Classification (NCBI taxonomy): domain Bacteria; kingdom Pseudomonadati; phylum Pseudomonadota; class Gammaproteobacteria; order Enterobacterales; family Erwiniaceae; genus Erwinia; species Erwinia sp. E_sp_B01_1. Next base: position 4,646,730 of record NZ_CP142208.1, read on the forward strand.
GGATTGGCGGCCAGACGGTGACGGTCATCGACGGCACCCTGAACGTCTGACGCGTTCAGGGCTGTTGCCAGATTTCTTTGCTACTTATCAGCGTCATCACCCGTATCAACAGGTGAATCTTCCGGGTGGGCATCCGTTCACCCGTTGGAGCCTGCAGGTGAATGGGTTCAGAGGTACATACCGCCTGAAGCTTCAATGCGCTGGCCGTTGATCCAGCCGCTTTCGTCGCTGAGGATTTGTGCCACCGCATTGCCGATATCATCCGGCAACCCTACCCTGCCCAACGCCGTCTGCGAGGCTACAAAGGCATTCACCTGCGGGTTATCCCGTACCATCCCGCCGCTGAAATCTGTTTCAATCGCACCCGGCGCCAGGATATTGACTGAAATTCCCCGCGCGCCCAGCTCTTTGGCCTGATAGCGGGTCAGCACTTCCATAGCTCCCTTGACCGATGCATAGGCGCTGGAGCCTGGCAGGCTGAAGCGGGCAAGTCCGCTGGAGATATTGAGGATACGTCCGCCGTTGACCAATAATGGCAACAGCTTCTGGGTCAGGAAAAAAGGGCCCTTGAAATGGATATTCACCATCTCATCAAACTGCGCTTCCGTAGTCTCATCAAAATTCGCATGCAGACCGGTGCCCGCATTGTTTACTAAATAATCAAAGGTATCACGCTGCCAGAGATCTTTTAGCTGCGTCTTAAGTTCCGCGGCAAAAGAATCAAAGGAATGACTGTCGCCAACATCCAGCGGCAGGGCCACCGCACGGGCACCCAGCTCTTCAATGCGCTTCACGACCTGCTCGGCTTCCGACTGCTTACTGCGGTAAGTCAAAATAACGTCTACGCCTCTGGCTGCCAGCTTCAGGGCGGCATTTTCCCCTAAACCACGGCTTGCGCCGGTGATAAGTGCGATTTTATGGCTCATTTGCTTCTCCTGACTGTTTGTTGTGGACAAAAAACAGGATATTACCTTCATCATCATCTATAAATGTCTTCAAAGACGCTTCACTGTTTCATTACAAACAACAATGGCCGCTTAAATGGATAAAATTCAAGCAATGCAGGTTTTTGTCAGGGTAGCTGAACTCCACAGTTTTACCCGGGCTGCAGAAAATTTAGGCTTGCCTAAAGGCAGTCTTTCACGGCAGCTACAGGCCCTGGAAAATGCCATGGGTACCCGTTTACTACACCGCACGACACGTCGGGTACAGCTCACGCAGGATGGTCTGGTCTATTACGAACGTTGTAGGGATGTGCTGGCTACGCTGGAGGAGATGGACTCATTATTTCAGCACGATCCTGCCACGCTGAGCGGCAGGCTGCGTGTAGATATGTCCGTCAGCCTCGCCTGCAATTATATCCTGCCCCTGTTACCCGATTTTTTGCAGCAGTATCCCGGTATAGAGCTGGAACTGAGTAGCAGTGACCGGCGTGTCGATGTCATCCGCGAAGGATTTGACTGTGTGGTTCGCGCTGGCGTGCTGGAAGATTCCGGATTGATCGCCAGGCCTCTGGGCATGCTGACGTTGATTAACTGCGCCAGTCCGGCTTATCTGGAGCGTTTTGGCACGCCTGTCACCCTGGACGATTTGGCTCAGCACGCTATGGTTCATTACAGCCAGCAATTGGGCGGCCACCCGGAAGGTTTCGAATTCTGGGACGGTAAAACGGCCCGCTTAATTCAGACCGGGGGGACCATTACCGTCAACAATACCGAGACTTACCGGGCGGCCTGTACGGCAGGACTGGGTATCATCCAGGTCCCTTTGTCCGGAATGAAACAGCTTCTGGCAGAGAGAACCCTGGTTGAGATTCTGCCGCATTTCCGGGCCAGACCTATGCCCGTTTCGCTCATCTATCCGCACCGCCGCAACCTTGCGCGTCGCGTGCATGTTTTTATGGAATGGCTCACTCAGGCAATGAAAAAGTACATAGCCTGAGTGCGTGGCTATAATTTCAGACAGGTACATTCATTCAAAGGACATAAAGAAGGGTGCATGAAGGAAAATCAACCAGCTGAAGCTCAACGCGAAACTGAAAAACCTCTGATCAACATTAAAACAGGCAATCACACCGTCGATAAATCCATCACCAGGGTTTCACGGCTGATAAGCTGGTTCCAGGCGATTCCGACGGTGGCGCATTTTCTCCGCGCCGGCGAACGCTTCAATGACCGTCTGGGGAGCCAGTTTGGCGCGGCCATTACCTATTTCTCATTTCTCTCGCTGATCCCCATTCTGATGGTGTCGTTTGCTGCCGTGGGTTTTGTGCTGGCTTCAAATCAGGATTTGCTGACGGAGCTGATCAATAAGATCGTTAATAACATCAGCGATCCCACGCTGGCTTCAACGCTTAAAAACACCGTGAACACGGCAGTTCAACAGCGCACTACCGTAGGCCTGACCGGATTGTTTATCGCTCTCTATTCCGGCATCAGCTGGATGGGAAATCTGCGTGAGGCCATCCGTGCCCAGTTCCGCGATGTCTGGGAGCGTAACAAACAGGACAAAGAGAAAATCTGGTTCAAATACTCCCGCGATCTGATCTCCCTGATGGGGCTGGTGCTGGCGCTGATTATCACGCTTTCACTGACCTCGATAGCGGGGGCCGCTCAGGCTTCGATAGTCCGGGCATTGGGGCTTGAAGGCATTGAATGGCTGAGACCGGCAATGACGCTGATTGCGCTGTCGATTTCAATCATGGCCAACTATCTCCTGTTCCTGTGGATTTTCTGGATATTACCGCGCCATAAGCCGCGCAAAAAAGCGCTGTTCCGTGGCACTCTGCTGGCGGCTATTGGCTTCGAAGTAATTAAATTTATTATGACGCTGACGCTGCCGAAACTCGCCTCCTCCCCGTCCGGAGCCGCATTTGGTTCGGTACTGGGACTGATGGCATTTTTCTACTTCTTCGCGCGGCTGACGCTGTTTTGTGCGGCCTGGATTGCCACAGCGAAGTACAAGGATGATAAACCTGTCAATTCAAAGACTGACCAACAGCAGATTCCTCCCACGCCTTAGGGCAATGACCGTAAGGGCAACACCTGTTGCCCTTTACGATTTCAGAATACTACAGCTGTGATCCTGCAATTCTTCGGCAGAGCCGCGGTTCAGCAGCAGCAAATTACGTTTAATCACCATCAACGCACGGCGGCCATCTGGTAACGCCGCAACCGCTACACCGTAATTGCCCATCTCTTCGCGCGCGCCCGGCAATTCGTTGGCAATCCGGATAAACGGGCTCATTTTTTTAATGTCATCCCGCGTTGCTGCACGCACCAGATATTCATGTTTCCCAAGCTGCTCAGATTGCCATAACGAAGTCAGTGAATGGGCCATGCCATCCAGCTGCCTGCGGATATCGGGCCGCAGGCAGGAGATGTGAATGTGCAGTTGATTTTGCGTTCTTCCCCACCGGGAATTGATGGTCAGAGCATAGGCGCTATCTTCAATCGGCTTACCGCGCTTATTTTCCATAAAATGGCGTGAACGCCAGGCCTCAGCCATGAAATTCGGCGTGGCAGGATTCAGCAAGGCGGGGCTTTCAATACCGGTGATTTTTTCAACGGGCAGCAATAAAAACTGCAGCGGACCATTACGATCTTTCAGGACCACATAGCCATTGCGCAGGTCAACCTGACGGCAGGGTGTCGGATCATTGTTCTGCATCTGGTCAGGCACACATTTTTCACTGACAGTCTTCCACAGTGCCTCTGAATTTTTTTGGTAATTTAACGCCATTGAGGCACAACCGGCCGTCACAATTATCCCAATTACCGCAACTACAATCAGGATACGCTTTCGCCCCTGCATGATCGAAACCTCTGGACATCAAGTGCTCGTAATGTAGACGAACAGGTGATGAAAATCATGTCAATTCATCCATCCTGGCGATCATTCAGCATACTTTCTGTTAAATCGCGGTTAAGTCGCCATTCTTCTGCCTGGGCGTGGGCCTGCATTCCTTCCGTCAAAAAAAACTGCACCCTCAGTGCCCGACATTCGTCCGACATTTGAAAGTGCAGTTCAGTGTTCATCTGTTATCAGTCAGGTCGATCTTATTACTCAGGCTTCATCACCTGATCGTAGGTGCCGCCATCCGTGAAGTGGGTTTTCTGCGCCTTAGCCCAGCCACCAAACTTGTTTTCGATGGTAAACAATTTTACCGGCGCGAAGGTGCTGGCGAATTTCTTCGCTACAGCGGGATCGCGAGGGCGATAGTAGTTCTGTGCGGCGATGGTTTGCCCCTCGGGAGAATAAAGATATTTCAGGTAAGCATCGGCCGCTTTACGGCTGTCACGCTCGTCCACCACTTTATCCACTACGGACACCGTAGGCTCAGCCAGGATCGATTCACTTGGCGTAACGATATCAAACTTATCTTTACCCAGTTTATTCACGGCAAGATAGGCTTCGTTTTCCCATGCAATCAGTACATCGCCCAATCCCCGCTCAACAAAGGTGTTGGTAGCACCACGCGCGCCTGAATCCTGCACTTCAACGTTTTTAAACAGCGCTTTCACATAGGCCTGAGCTTTTGCCTGATCGCCGTTGTTGTGATCCAACGCCCAGCCCCAGGCTGCAAGGTAGTTCCAGCGAGCGCCACCGGAGGTTTTAGGATTAGGAGTGATCACGGACACGCCTGGTTTAATTAAATCACCCCAGTCATGGATTTGTTTCGGATTACCTTTACGTACCAGGAAAACAATAGTCGAAGTGTAGGGCGCGGAGTTATCAGGGAGACGTTTGATCCAGTCTTTGTCGATACGGCCACGTTGAGCAATGGCATCCACATCGGATTCCAGCGCCAGCGTAACCACATCAGCACGAATGCCATTAATCACAGAAGTGGCCTGTTTGCCGGAGCCACCATGAGACTGACGAACGACCACGTTATCACCGGTTTCCTGCTTGTAATGCGCGCTGAAGGCTTTGTTATACTGTTCATACAGCTCGCGGGTCGGATCGTAAGAGACGTTCAGCAACTGAATATCTTTCGCCAGCACGCTGGTTGATGCCAGTAATAAGGTTAATCCCACACTCCACTTCTTCATCACACTCTCCCAAAGGTTTTTCGCTGTAAGAGAGCCTGACACAAAGTGAATCGTGAATTAAAGAATTAAAAAACAGCTTTAATAACCGTATGGAATATAGCCTTGCATAAAACAGGCGCTGGATTGCAGCGCCTTGTTTTTAATCATTAAAGCTCTACAGCCTTTTATAATCAGTAGAGTTTTTTGGCGGTATCCAGCCAGTCACCTTTGAAAGGACGCTTCATATTTTCAATGGCATCAATGATGTCGTGATGCACCATCTTCTCATTCTGGATGCCGACACAACGTCCACCGTAGCCCTGCAACAGCAACTCAATTGAGTAGGCGCCCATGCGGGAGGCCAGAATACGGTCATAGGCTACTGGCGCGCCACCACGTTGGATATGCCCCAGCACCGTAGAACGGGTTTCGCGTTTGGTTTCCGCTTCGATATATTTGGCCAGTTCGTCGATATCACAGATGTGCTCGGTAATTGCCACGATTGCGTGCTTTTTACCTTTAGCTATGCCCGCTTTAATCTCTTCCACCAGCTCTTCACGGGTATAAGGAATTTCAGGCAGGACAATAAACTCACAGCCTCCGGCAATGGCCGCTGCCAGCGTCAGATCGCCACAGTAACGTCCCATCACTTCCACAATCGAGATGCGCTGGTGAGAAGAAGAGGTATCACGCAGGCGGTCAATGGCTTCAACAACGGTTTCCAGCGCGGTGAAGTAACCGATGGTGTAGTCAGTTCCGGCTACGTCGTTATCAATGGTGCCCGGCAGACCGATACAGGGGAAACCCATTTCGGTCAGGCGTTTGGCGCCCATATAGGAGCCGTCACCGCCAATGACAACCAGCGCATCAATACCGCGCTTTTTCATATTATCAATGGCGACGGACCGCACCGACTCTTCGCGGAATTCAGGGAAACGCGCTGAGCCCAGGAAAGTGCCGCCCCGGTTGATCATATCGGACACGCTATAGCGATCCAGGTTAGCCATGCGATCTTCGTACAAACCCAGATATCCATCATAAACGCCACACACTTCCAGGCCTTCACTGAGAGCGGCACGTACCACGCCCCGGATGGCTGCGTTCATACCCGGAGCGTCACCGCCACTTGTCAGTACACCGATTTTTTTAATCATGACAACCTCTGAACTTGTTGATGCAAATTAGGAATTTTCGACGCCGTGGAAGGTCGACGCATGAGGGCGAGCTTACCGACTAATGATGGCAATAGTATATCAAAGCCTCTGGGCTGAATTGATTCAGGTCACTGCTCATTCAGCTATTTTTTTTGCGCCCTGTCACGTTTTTTACAATGATTATGCTAACGCCTTTATTTCAGGCAGGAATTATAGCTTAACGCTGTTTTGACGCTCCAGCGGCACAACCGAGCAGGGGTCCTGATGAATGATGACGTCCGAACCTGGGAAGCGGGCCAGCAACGCCTTCTCGACTTCATCTGCCATCCTGTGTGCCTGATAAAGCGGTAAGTCATCATCCATTTCCAGATGGAGTTGGATAAAACGGGTCGGCCCGGACTGACGAGTGCGGATATCGTGGGCTCCCTGAACGCCAGGCCAGTTGGAGGCGATATCAATGATAATCTGCCGGTCCTCGTCGGGCAGAGCCCGATCCAACAGCGCCTGAACCGCTTCGTATCCCATTCTTAGCGCACTGTACAGAATCCACACTCCGATCCCCAACGCAAACATCGCGTCTGCCCGTTTGAAACCGTACCAGCTCAGCCCCAGCGCCAGCAATATTGCGCCGTTCATGATCACATCGGACTGGTAGTGAAGCATATCAGCGCGAATTGCCACACTGCGGGTTCGTTTTACTACCCATCGCTGGAAAGCCACCAATACCAGAGTGGAGAACAGGGCGATAAGAGTGACCACAACTCCGACCATTGGGGCACGCAACTCATTGGGAGAGGCCAGATGCTGTAAGCCGGTAAGAAACAGAAACAGAGCCGAGCCTGAGATAAACATGCTTTGCGCCAGCGCAGCGAGAGATTCTGCTTTGCCATGGCCAAACGTGTGCTCTGCATCGGCAGGCTGCAGGGAATAGCGGACAACGAAAAGATTAGTGAGAGAGGCCGCAATATCAACCAGTGAGTCAACCAGCGCCGCCAGAAGACTGACCGATCCGGTGTACCACCAGGCAAAAATTTTCACCAGAAGCAGTAGTGATGCCAGCATGGTTGCCGCCAGCGCAGCCCGGTTGACCAGGCGTGCATAGTGTTGTTCCATGCCCCGCTCCTCTTAGTTGAGAGCGTAAGTATACTGGATTTCAGGCAAAAAAAACCCCGCCATCATGGCGGGGAAGACAGGGATGGTGTCTATGGCAAGGAAAAACAGGGATACTATGTTACTGGTTACTGCCGGTACTACTCACTGCCTGCAGCGATGACGCCTGCTGCATGTTCGTTAGCTTGCGCATTTCACTCATGCGCTGCTGATGTTTCTCGTTCAAAACGTCCTGCTGGGCTGGTGTTAACAGGTGATACATCTGGTTGCGTACGCGGGCCATCTCAATCTGCCGCGCCACTTCCGCCTGTGCAATTCTTTCCAGCTCCGATTTGTAGGCCGCTTCATCAAATTTGTCTGCAATAATCAGTTCATGCAGTTGTTCTAAATCGTTAATACTTATGGGAGAACGCTCATGTCGTGCCTGCTGCATCAGATCTCGCATTTGTTGACGCTGCTGTTCGGTGAGATTGATGCCATCAAACATGTGACTCTGCGGAATTTGCGCCATACTGCGTGTCGCCGCGTTATCTTGATGCATCTCGTCAGTCGTCGTCACCTCTGCAGCCCATGCGGCGGAGAAACTGAGTATCAGCGCCGGAACCACAACGACGGCGGTAACTTTGCGCATCGTTAACTCCCAGGTTGGTTTCCATTTTTTGATTCAACGAGAGCCAGTCTACGGGGCCAGCTGCAAACATGCGTCAGGCGGTGTAAAACTACGTAAAGTCATGGAATGACAGCATTCGTTCACGGTATTTTGCCTGCGGAGGGCAATAAAAATGAATAAAATCCTGTTGGTTGACGATGACCGCGAATTGACTTCGCTGCTGAAAGAATTACTCGAAATGGAAGGCTTTGATGTACTGGTCGCCGGTGACGGTGAACAGGCTCTGGCTGTGTTGGATAATACAATCGATCTCCTGTTACTTGACGTGATGATGCCAAAGAAAAATGGCATTGATACTTTGAAAGAGCTGCGTCAGCAGCATCAGACCCCGGTTATCATGTTAACCGCAAGAGGAAGCGAGCTGGATCGCGTTCTGGGGCTGGAACTGGGTGCAGATGACTACCTGCCTAAACCTTTTAACGATCGTGAGCTGGTGGCCCGTATACGCGCTATTTTACGTCGTTCAAACTGGAGCGAGCAGCAGCAACAGCATGACAACAGTTCACCGACGCTGGAAGTGGATCATCTGCGGCTGAACCCTGGCCGTCAGGAAGCCAGCTTTGACAGTCTGACGCTCGACCTGACCGGCACCGAGTTCACTCTGCTCTATCTGCTCGCCCAGCATCTTGGACAGGTGGTCTCCCGTGAGCATCTCAGCCAGGAAGTATTGGGGAAACGTTTGACGCCGTTTGACCGCGCTATCGATATGCATATTTCTAACCTGCGCCGGAAACTGCCGGATCGCAAAGATGGTCACCCCTGGTTTAAAACCCTGCGTGGCCGCGGCTATCTGATGGTTTCTGCTACATGATCTCAAGCCTGACAACCCGCATCTTCGCCATTTTCTGGCTCACCCTGGCGCTGGTGTTGATGCTGGTATTGATGGTGCCAAAACTGGATACGCGCCAGATGACGCCGCTGCTGGATAACGAGCAGCGGCAGGGCACCATGATTGAGCAGCACGTTGAGGCGGAACTGACGCAGGATCCGCCCAACGACCTGATGTGGTGGCGCAGGCTGTTCCGTGCCATCGACAAATGGGCACCGCCCGGTCAGCGTCTCTTGCTGGTCACCAGCGAAGGACGGGTGATCGGCGCACAGCACAATGAAATGCAGGTGATCCGTAATTTTATCGGCCAGTCCGATAACTCCGATCATCCGCAGAAAAAGAAGTATGGCCGGGTCGAAATGGTGGGGCCTTTCTCGGTACGCGACGGGGAAGATAATTACCAGCTCTACCTGATTCGCCCGGCTGGCAGTTCGCAGCTGGACTTTATCAATCTGCTCTTTGACCGTCCGCTGCTGCTGCTGATAGTCACCATGCTGATCAGCTCCCCGCTGCTGTTGTGGCTCGCCTGGAGCCTGGCTAAACCAGCCCGTAAACTCAAACATGCCGCCGATGATGTGGCAGCTGGTAATCTGCGCCAGCGTCCTGAACTGGAAGCCGGACCCCAGGAGTTCCTGGCCGCCGGAGCCAGCTTTAACCAGATGGTCAGCGCGCTGGAAAGGATGATGACCGGCCAGCAGCGCCTGCTGTCGGATATCTCCCATGAGCTGCGTACGCCTCTGACCCGTCTGCAGCTCGCCACCGCGCTGATGCGGCGACGTCAGGGCGAAGGCAAGGAGCTGCAGCGCATTGAGATGGAAGCCCAGCGTCTGGATGGCATGATCAACGATCTGCTGGTGCTCTCACGGACCCAGCATAAAAATGCGCTGGTCAGTGAGGCAATGAAAGCCAATCAACTCTGGTCTGGCGTGCTGGATGATGCGAAGTTTGAAGCCGAGCAGATGGGGAAAACGCTGGAAGTCCCTTACCCACCGGGTCCCTGGCCGCTGTATGGCAATCCAAGTGCTCTGGACAGCGCGCTGGAAAATATCGTGCGTAACGCCCTGCGCTACTCTTACTCGAAAATTTCGGTCAGTTTTTCAGTGGATAAACAGGGTATTACAGTTCATGTTGATGATGATGGTCCGGGTGTGAGCGAAGAAGATCGCGAACAGATTTTCCGCCCTTTCTATCGCACTGATGAAGCACGCGACAGGGAATCCGGTGGCACCGGGCTGGGGCTGGCGATTGTTGAAACCGCCATTCAGCAGCATCGGGGCTGGGTCAGAGCGGATGACAGCCCACTGGGTGGACTGCGGCTGACAATCTGGCTGCCGCTCTATTCCAGCAAAGCCTGATTGTTTGCTATGCTTCGGCCCTCGTTAATGAGGGCCGAAGCCGATGCTGAATATTGTTTTATTTGAACCAGAAATCCCCCCTAATACCGGGAATATCATTCGCCTCTGTGCCAACACGGGCTTTCAGTTGCACCTGATCGAGCCGCTTGGCTTTGCCTGGGATGATAAGCGCCTGCGTCGTGCCGGACTTGATTATCACGAATTCACCGCAATCAAACATCATGCGGACTATGCCGCCTTCCTGGCCTCAGAAGCGCCACAACGCCTGTTCGCCCTGACAACCAAAGGCACGCCTGCGCACAGCGCGGTGAGCTATCAGCCGGGAGATTATCTGTTGTTTGGGCCTGAGACGCGTGGGTTACCGAAAGAGATCCTTGAGGCGCTGCCTGCGCAGCAAAAGATACGCATTCCGATGCAGCCGGACAGCCGCAGCATGAATCTCTCTAATGCTGTTTCAGTGGTGGTGTACGAGGCCTGGCGCCAGCTGGACTATGCTGGCGCAGTAGTAAAAAGCTGATCAGATCCCGTCGCCAAACTCGAAGCCGGGTACCATACCATTGAAGTGCTGATCCATTTCCATCGAGGGCTTGTCACTGTTGGGTTTGCCGACAATGCGTGCGGGCACGCCAGCAGCAGTGGTATGAGGTGGCACAGGATGCAGAACCACTGACCCGGCACCAATTTTTGCTCCGCGCCCCACTTCAATATTACCCAGAATTTTTGCTCCAGCGCCGATCATTACGCCTTCACGAATTTTAGGATGGCGATCGCCGCTGGTTTTTCCGGTGCCGCCCAGGGTGACGGATTGCAGGATAGAAACGTCATCCTCGATCACTGCGGTTTCACCCACCACAATTCCGGTGGCGTGATCCAGCATAATGCCACGGCCAATGGTGGCTGCCGGATGGATATCTACGGCAAAGGAGACGGAGACTTCATTCTGCAGATAGACAGCCAGCGCGCGACGACCTTCATTCCACAACCAGTGGCCAATACGGTAAGCCTGAAGCGCGTGAAAGCCTTTAAGATAGAGCAGTGGCGTTGAGTATTTATCAATGGCGGGGTCACGCAGACGTACCGCCTGAATATCACAGGCAGCGGACTGGATCATTGAAGGGTCCTGCTTATACGCTTCCTGCACAATCTCACGGATAGCGATAGCGGGCATGATTGGATTGGCCAGTTTGTTGGCGAGCATATAGCTCAGCGCACTGCCCAGGTCATCATGCTTGAGTAGCGTAGCGTGGTAAAAACTGGCCAGCATCGGTTCGCAGTCAGCCAGAGCCCGCGCTTCCGCTTTGATATAATCCCAGACCAGTTCAGGTTCTACACACGGCATTGCTCTCTCCCCATCAAAAAATAGCGCCCGGCACCTGCCAGCACGCTATAACTTTACGCATCCTTTTCTCAGCTGGTGCTGTTTTCGTCTTTCCTTGTACGCCCAAGCAAGCTCAATGCTGCCTCTCGCGCGTTTTTTTCGCAATACAGTACCTGATAAATTTGCTCGGTTATCGGCATCTCAACGCCGCAGCGCGCAGCCAGAGCCTTAACTTCTTTGGTATTTCGGAAACCTTCCACTACCTGACCAATGGTATTTTGGGCCGCTTCCACGTCAATCCCCTGCCCCAGCATCATGCCAAAGCGACGATTACGCGACTGATTGTCGGTACAGGTCAGCACCAGGTCACCCAGACCGGCCATCCCCATAAACGTGGTCGGATCGGCACCAAGAGCAGAACCCAAACGAGTCATTTCCGCCAGGCCGCGCGTGATTAGCGCCGTACGGGCGTTCGCGCCAAAACCAATACCATCAGAAATGCCCGCGCCAATGGCGATGACATTCTTCACCGCACCGCCCAATTGCACCCCGATAAAGTCCGGGTTGTTATAAACGCGGAAGCTTTTACCACAGTGCAGTAGCGTCTGAAGATCGTCAGCGAATTGCGCATCCGTAGCCGCAAGCGCGATGGCTGTTGGCATACCGGCAGCTAACTCTTTAGCAAACGTGGGGCCGGAAATCACCGCCAGAGGGATATCAGGGCCAAGGATTTCACGTGCCACGTCCTGCAGCAGACGTCCCGTTTCTTTCTCCAGACCTTTCGTGGCCCAGACAATGCGGGAATCTTCGCGCAGATGAGGTTTGATTTGCTGTAAAACATCGCCGAATACATGGCTGGGAACCACCACCAGCAGATCGCGACTCGCACCAATAGCAGTAGCAAGATCGGTTTCAAGACTCAACGAATCAGGGAAAGGAACATCGGGCAGGAAAGCCGCATTGCAGCGGTCAGCCTGGAGCTGTGCCTGATGGTGTGGGTTATGCCCCCACAGCACCACGTTGTGTCCGTTACGGGCCAGCGTGATGGCTAAAGCGGTGCCGTAAGATCCGGCACCGAGGACGCTCATTGAAGCGTTAGCGTGCGGCATTATGCATCCTGTTGAGGTGCGGCGCCTTCGTTTGACTGCTGGAGATAGTTCATGAACAGCGCGTCAAAGTTCACTGGTGCCAGGTTGAGCTGCGGGAAGGTACCGCGAGAAACCAGGCTGGTGATGCATTCGCGGGCATACGGGAACAGAATGTTAGGGCAGTATGCACCCAGGCAATGCGCCATCTGGTTTCCATCGATACCAGAGACAGAGAAGATACCGGCTTGCTGAACTTCACACAGGAAGGCGGTCTCTTCACCAACGGTAGCCGTCACGGTTACGCGCAGAACGACTTCATACACCTCGTCTGCCAGCTGGTTGGAGGCGGTATCCAGATCCAACTTCACTTCCGGTTCCCACTCTTTCTGGAAAACCTGAGGCGCATTTGGCGCTTCGAAGGAGACATCTTTGGTGTAAATACGTTGGATCTGGAAAGCCATCTCGGTGTTGTTTTGTTCTGACATGTTACGTAATCCTATGGGTTAATAATCCGTTATTGCGCCACTTGCCCGTCTTATTTTAGTAGCGGGTCGGGGCGTTGTCTGCCCTCGGGCGCGACCAGGTCTTCACAGCCGGCAAATTGCTGTGCATCAAAATTCAGTATTATTTACCACGCACCAGCGGCAGGTTTTCGCCCGTCCAGCCAGATACGCCGTCTTTCAGCACATACACTTTTTCATAACCGGCAGCGTTGAGTTGCGCCGCTGGATCGGCTGCTGAGGTGCCATTGGCACAGACTACGATCACAGGTTGTGCTTTATACTTTTCTAACTCACCAAAGCTGCCTTTTTTGATATCTGCAGCCAGAACATTAATTGCATTGGAAATATGGCCCTTACGATAGTCATCACGTCCACGTACATCGACTACCACGGCTTCTTCTTTATTAATTAAACGGGTTGCTTCACCACGGCTAATTGTTTTTACCTTGGAGAACATGCCCTTAACGGTGGTCACGATCACCAAAACCAGCAGGACAACCCACGCCAGACTAAGAATGGTATGGTTGCCTGCGAACTGCATAATATCTTGCATGAGGGGTAACAACTCCCGAAAGGGTTAATAAGCGAAAACAAGGCTTCTGAGTATACCTGCCAGTGCTGTCATGTACAGTCGTGAAGCGGTCAGAGTTGCGTTTTCTGCGGCAGATTCCAAAAAATAATTGCCTTAAGTGTAAATCCCCGTGTCAGGGTGAGTTAGCGTTAATCCTGAGCGGTTATTTGTTGTGCAAGCCCTCCTTCTTTCCTGGGTGAAGATTCAGGCCTCACCGTCCTGTTACGGGCACCTCTGTCACTACCGGAAATGCAAAACCGGGGAGGGATCGCTGGTAAGCTGCTGTTCATCGTGGAATAATCCTCGCCCTATGAGGGAAAAAGCGACAGTTTCACATCAACGAACTCAGGATAACGGATCGGCCACAGGCGTTCTGTTGCGATCCCGTGCGTTCACCCTGTCTGCCAGCGTGCTCTGCGCAGGCCTTTTGCTGTCGCCTTTCGCCAGCTCCGCCGCCGACGATAACAAATCTCAGCTCTCCAGCCTGCAGCAGGATATCGCCGCCAAGGAGAAGAGCGTTAAGCTGCAAAAACAGCAGCGTGGTCAACTTCTTGCGCAGCTCACCAGCCAGGAAAAAATCATTGCTCAGGCGAGCCGGCAACTGCGCGAAACTCAAATTACCCTTACTGCACTGAACAAAGAGATTTCTGCCCTCACTGCGTCCATCAGCAAACTGCAGACTCAACAGGCCAGCCAGGAAAAACTGCTGGCTGAACAGCTTGATGCTGCTTTTCGTCAGGGACAGCATAGTGGTGTGCAACTGATCCTCAGCGGAGAAGAGAGCCAGCGCAGCGAACGCATTCTTGCCTACTTTGGTTACCTGAATGATGCCCGCCAGAAATCCATTGATGACCTGAAAAAGACCCGCAGCGACCTCTCCTCGCAAAAAGCGGCCCTGGTGGATAAACAGGCACAGCAGAAATCCTTGTTGGATCAGCAACAGGGGCAACAGCAAAAGCTGGAAGGTGCGCGTGTGGCGCGCAAAAAAACGCTGACCACCCTGGAATCCTCGCTGGAGAAAGATCAGGCACAGCTGGTCGACATGCGGGAAAACGAAAGTCGCCTGCGTGACAAAATTGCGAAGGCTGAGCGGGAAGCCCGCGCCAGAGCTGAGAAAGAAGCGCGCGAAGCTGAACAGGTTCGTAAGCGGCAGGCCCAGGCGAAAAGCAAAGGCACTACCTACAAAACTACCGAAGGCGAACGCTCTCTTATGGCCCGTACTGGTGGCCTTGGCCGGCCTTCTGGCCAGGCTCTGTGGCCGGTGCGGGGCAGTATCGAACACCGCTTCGGTGAGCAACTTCAGGGAGAGCTTCGCTGGAAAGGCCTGGTGATTAACGCGCCGGAAGGCACCGAAGTGAAAGCCATCGCGGATGGCCGGGTTCTGATGGCTGACTGGCTCCAGGGCTATGGACTGGTAGTAGTGGTCGAGCACGGTAAAGGCGATATGAGCCTGTACGGCTATAACCAAAGCGCGTTAGTGAGCGTGGGAACCCAGGTCAGGGCAGGACAGCCCATTGCACTGGTCGGAACCAGTGGTGGCCGGGGCACGCCTTCACTCTATTTCGAAATCCGACGCCAGGGACAGGCCGTCAATCCACTTCCGTGGTTAGGAAAATAACTTTTGTCACAACTCCGCAAACTCGGCGGCGTGCTGACAGGTCTGCTGATGGCCTGCTCGGCGCACGCCGGCAAACTCTCCATCGTCATTGATGATTTTGGCTACCGTCCGGCTCAGGAAAATCAGGTGCTGCAAATGCCCCCGACTATTTCTGTTGCCGTCCTTCCTGACGCCCCACATGCCCGCGATATGGCTACCAAAGCGCATCAGCGTGGCCATGAAGTGCTGATCCATCTTCCTATGGCGCCGCTGAGCAAACAGCCGCTGGAAAAAGACACCCTGCGCCCTGATATGTCCAGCGCGGAAATCGAACGGATCATTCGTAAAGCGGTTGCTGATGTCCCTTACGCCGTTGGCCTGAATAACCACATGGGCAGCGCCATGACGTCCAGCCTGCCGGGAATGCAGAAAGTGATGCAGGTACTGAATCACTACGACTTCTACTTCCTGGACAGCATGACTATCGGTAACAGCCAGTCCACCCGTGCCGCAGCCGGGACCAGCGTGAAAGTGATCAAACGTCGGGTCTTTCTGGACGACACGCAGAACGAAGCCGATATCCGGAAACAATTTACCCGTGCGGTACGTCTGGCCCAGCGTGATGGCTCTGCCATAGCCATTGGACACCCTCATCCCACGACGGTCCGGGTATTACAGCAGATGTTGCCGACCTTGCCTGCTGATATTACGCTGGTGCGTCCAAGCCAGTTACTCAATGAGCCCAACCACAAACCGCTGCCCGCGGGGAGCGAGCCAGCCAAACCCCGCAATCCATTCCGTGGCGTGCAGACCTGCCCGGTTGAGCTGAAGCCGGTTCCGGCAATCCGTGCGCTGGATGTGGTGACAGAAAGCATCAGCGAAAGCGCTGGCATGCATTTTATCGAAACAAACTTTTCCGGGTTAAAGCTCACTATCGGGGCTAAACCTTAATATCACCGCTTCGCCCTGAGCGTTCAGGGCGCAGGTTAATTGGGTCGCTAGCCGCATGGCAAATCAGAAAAAAATTCTGTTGCTGGACACAGGGAACGAATGGGGTGGCGGCACTAACAGCCTGCTTGAACTTCTGAAGCGTATTGATCGTCAACAGTTCGATATCCTTTGCTGCTTTTACCATAATTACCGCCGCGGTCAGGGTGATTCGATTGCGGATGTGCTGGCTTCACTGGGCATCCCGGTGATGTTTATACATCAGCGCAGGCAGCCTCGCTGGGCAAAAATATTGAAAGAGCTGCTGAGATCGCTGGTGTTCTTTCACCGGCCTTTGCGGCTGAAAGCCACCCGCTGGGTTGATACGCTCTGGCGTATAAAGCCGAATGCCAGGCAAATCCGCCAGACGCTTCTAAGCCATAACTGCGATTTGCTGTATATGAATAATCAGCCCGGTTCTAATGCAGAAGGCTACCTGGCCGCAGAGGGATTGCCAGTGACGGTGGTCCAGCATTGCCGGATTGAGCCTGTTCTGAACCGCGATCTGGTGAATATGGTCAACCAGCGCGGTGATGCGGTTATCGCCGTATCGAATGGCGTTCGGGATGTGCTGCTGGCAAATGGTGTGGCGGCGGAAAAATGTTTTACCGTGTTCAACGCTATCGACATCTGGCAGCCGCTGCCTTCCCGCGAATTGATGCGCAGGCAGTTACTGGATACGGCTGATGACACCTTTGTCTTCGGCAGTATTGGCTCGCTGATCCCACGCAAATCGAACCACCATATTTTGCAGGCACTGGAAAAATTTGCCGCGGCATTTCCGCAGGCCAGATGGAAAATGGTGATCCTGGGTGAAGGTCCGGAGCACGAGGCCTTACAACGCCAGGCTAAGCAGGCCGGAATCGCCGATCGCGTTATTTTCACCGGTTTTCGTCACAATGCGCTGGAGTATCTCGCCGCCTTTGATGTGTTTATTCTGGCTTCAAAAAGCGAGGGGTTACCCCGTGTGGTACTGGAAGCCATGCTGCTGAATACAGCAGTAATTGGTTCCAGAGTGACCGGGACGGCTGAACTTATTGCGCAGGATATCACAGGGCTTTTGTTCGATTATGGCGACACAGAGGCGTTGTCTGAAAGAATGAAGACATTGTATCTTGATGCGGATAAACGCAACAGACTGCTGCAACAGGCTAACGCCAACGTTAAAGCGCACTATGCTATTGAGCATTATGTCGCTGGCGTGGAAACTATTCTAAAAAATGCGTCTCATGGAAACTCTTCGCATGTTTGAATTCTTAAAACCTCAGTTTCGTTATATTCGTTCCCGACACAATCTCTCTTACCAGCAAAAAGCGGTGCAGGGATCGATTCCGGTCACCTCAATCGTTATCCCCTGTACCGGGGCTGATTTTGTGGAAGAAGCAAAATTGAGTGCACTGTTTGCTTCCCGCTTTGCACAGGATGCAGAAGAGATTGTGATAGTCTCCGACCAGAGTGCGGAGCAGTTTGGTCAGCTTCCTGCTAAAACCCGGGTAGTGACGCTCGAAGTACCGATGCGGGAAGAAAACTATCGCTATAAGCAAATTTATCGCAGCCGGTTAATCAAGATGCAGGCACCTTTGCAGGCAAAGACAGACGGAATTTTGATGATCGATTCCGATCTGAACCTGCTGCAAATGCCTGAAATCAGAATGCATCATGGCCATATCTACTCCAGCTTCCGCCAGGGCAAAATGATTGCCAAACTGGCGAAAGCCCCTGAAAAGAATCGCCCGGCCTATTACCGTACCACCGTCCGTCCGTTCATTGTGGATCATGTCAACGGTGCGTTTCTGGCCGCCACCCGGCAGACCTGGAAACGTATATGTCCACTCTGGCTGACGCTGTTCCAGGACACCTGGGAGCTGATGGATGACTCTCAGCCGCCGACCGATCAGTTACCTTTGGCAGCCCTGCTGGATATGCTCGATTTGCATACGGTCAATCTGGGAGACTGGATGAACTGGCCGGTTTCCAAAAAGATTGGTGGCAGCACGGCGGTAGTTCCGAAAGAAGTGGTGGGCGCTCACGGCGGCTTTCCACTGTCGGAGTGGCAAAAGTACCTCGACTCCGCGGATACACCGCTGACGTTCAAAGGCCAGGACTACACCCGTAAAGTGCGTTATCTGACGGATGCTGAAAAGCAGAAATAACGTGGCGGGATCGGGGCCGGCGTCACACCGACCCCGACGTTTTACGACCAGTTCAGAATTACCTTACCGGACTGACCTGAACGCATCTGGTCAAAGCCTGCCTGAAAATCGTCAATGCTGAAATGATGGGTAATCACCGGCGTGATATCCAGTCCTGACTGGATCAGCGCGGCCATCTTATACCAGGTTTCAAACATTTCCCGCCCATAGATACCCTTAATAAACAGCCCCTTGAAGATTACCTGATTCCAGTCAATCGACATCTCAGCAGGCGGGATACCTAACAGCGCAATCCGGCCACCATTGTTCATTACGCTCAGCAGGCTGCGAAAAGCCGCTGGCGCACCGGACATCTCCAGACCGACATCAAAGCCTTCCGTCATACCCAGTTCGTGCATCACCGTATCCAGCTTCTCTGTAGCAACGTTTACCGCCCGGGTCACCCCCATTTTACGTGCCAGGGCCAGGCGGTATTCGTTCACATCGGTGATAACAACATGCCTTGCACCAACATGGCGACAAATGGCTGCGGCCATGATGCCAATCGGGCCAGCGCCCGAAATCAGGACATCTTCTCCGACCAGGTCAAAAGAGAGTGCCGTATGGACTGCGTTGCCGAAAGGATCGAAGATTGCCGCCAAATCATCAGAAATGTTATCCGGGATGCGGAAGGCATTAAATGCCGGTATGACCAGGTATTCCGCAAAACACCCCTGGCGGTTTACCCCTACTCCCACGGTATTCCGGCAGAGATGCGTCCGGCCTGCACGGCAGTTCCTGCAATGTCCGCAGGTGATATGCCCTTCACCGGAAACCCTGTCGCCCAACGAAAATCCTTTAACCTCCTGCCCGATGCCGACCACTTCACCCACATATTCATGCCCGGTGATCATCGGGACCGGGATCGTTTTCTGCGACCATTCATCCCAGTTATAGATATGCACATCAGTACCGCAAATCGCCGTCTTACGGATCTTAATCAACAAATCGTTGTGCCCTGGCTCCGGAACGGGGGCATCCTGCACCATCCAGATCCCTTCTTCTGCCCGCAGTTTTGCTAACGCTTTCATGACGACTCCTTTCAGGCAATGACGCCCAGTTTCCTGCCAATCCGGCTGAAGGCTTCTACCGCATGCACCAGCTGCTCATGGCTGTGTCCGGCAGAAATTTGCGTGCGGATCCTTGCCTGGCCTTTGGGCACAACCGGATAGAAGAAACCGGTCACATAGATGCCTTCCTGTTGAAGAAGACGGGAGAATTCCTGAGCCACCCGCGCTTCTCCCAGCATCACCGGAATAATGGCGTGATCGGCTCCTGCCAGGGTAAAGCCAGCGTTGGTCATCTCCTTACGGAAAAATGCCGCGTTATCCCACAGACGCTGACGCAGGCCATCGCCCTCGGTCAGCATATCCAGTACCCGCAACGAAGCCGCGACAATAGCCGGGGCCAGGGAATTGGAAAACAGATAGGGACGGGAACGCTGACGAAGCCACTCAATCACCTCCTTTTTGGCTGCGGTGTAACCGCCAGATGCGCCGCCTAACGCCTTGCCCAGCGTGCCGGTAATGATGTCGACACGGCCCATCACCTCGCAATATTCATGGGTTCCACGGCCACCTGCCCCGACAAATCCCACGGCATGAGAATCATCCACCATCACCAGCGCGCCATAGCGATCCGCCAGGTCGCAGATCCCCCTGAGATTGGCAATCACCCCGTCCATAGAAAAAACGCCATCGGTGGCAATCATGATATGCCTGGCCCCTGCGGCTTTCGCTTCTTCTAACCGTGCCTCAAGTTCAGTCATGTCGTTGTTGGCATACCGATAGCGTTTAGCTTTGCAAAGCCTGACGCCGTCAATAATTGAGGCATGGTTCAGCGCATCAGAGATGATGGCATCTTCAGCCGAAAACAGCGTTTCGAACAGGCCGCCGTTGGCATCAAAACAGGAGGAATAGAGGATGGCGTCCTCCATCCCCAGAAAGTCGGCCAGCTTTTTTTCCAGCGTTTTATGGCTGTCCTGCGTGCCACAAATAAACCGTACGGAAGCCATGCCAAATCCGTGACTCTCCATCCCCTCTTTAGCTGCGGCTATAAGCGCAGGATGATTGGCCAGACCGAGGTAGTTATTAGCACAGAAGTTAATGGCTTTCCCGCCCCCTTCCAGCTGAATTTCGGCCTGCTGGGCTGAGGTGATTAAGCGCTCTGTTTTAAACAGCCCCTCGTCCTCAATTTCCCGTAATTGTTGCGTAAGCTGTTGATAAAAAGGCGATGACATTTTTATTCTCCGAAACAGGCTGGGTTGCGGAACATCTTACTTAAGGTGGGAAGAAGGGACGAGGATACAGATCCTGTAGTGTGATTTTCGCAGCATAATTAACGCCATTTACCCACAATTACATTCCGTTACGGAGTCATCTGGCTGTCTGCTGCTTAATGAGATGTTATGATAATAAGCATTAGCGTGTGAAACCTCCTGTTTCACCCTCCTCTTTAAAGGTTAAAGCTCATGATTATCGTCACCGGCGGCGCAGGTTTTATCGGTAGCAACATTATCAAAGCGCTGAATGACAAAGGCCATACCGATATCCTGGTGGTCGACAACCTGAAAGACGGCACCAAATTCGCCAACCTGGTGGATTTGAACGTGGCCGATTACATGGATAAAGAAGACTTCCTGATCAGCATCCTGGCCGATGAAGATTTCGGCGATGTTGAAGCAATTTTCCATGAAGGTGCCTGCTCATCCACTACCGAGTGGGATGGCAAGTACATGATGGATAACAACTATCAGTACTCTAAAGAGCTGCTGCATTACTGCCTGGAACATGAAATTCCCTTCCTGTATGCCTCTTCTGCCGCTACCTACGGTGGACGTAACGACAACTTTATCGAAGAGCGTCAGTACGAAGAGCCGCTAAACGTATACGGCTATTCCAAAATGCTGTTCGACCATTATGTTCGTCAGATTTTGCCTGAAGCGGGTTCGCAGGTTTGTGGTTTCCGCTATTTCAACGTTTACGGGCCGCGTGAAGGCCATAAAGGCAGCATGGCCAGCGTGGCGTTTCACCTGAATACCCAGTTGAATAATGGTGAAAATCCAAAGCTGTTCGAAGGCAGTGACAGCTTCAAGCGTGACTTCATCTACGTGGAAGATGTCGCTGCAGTTAACCTGTGGTTCTGGGAAAACAACGTTTCTGGCATCTTTAACTGCGGAACCGGACGTGCCGAATCTTTCCAGGAAGTGGCTGATGCAGCGCTGAACTTCCACCAGAAAGGCGAGATTGAGTACATTCCTTTCCCGGAAAAACTGAAAGGCCGTTATCAGGCTTACACCCTGGCCGATCAGACCAAACTGCGCGCTGCGGGCTATGACAAGCCGTTCAAAACCGTGGCTGAAGGCGTGGCTGAATATATGGCATGGCTGAACCGTAAGGCGTAACGAGGCCCGGTAATGAAAATTCTGGTAATCGGCCCTTCATGGGTTGGCGATATGATGATGTCGCAAAGTCTCTATCGCACGCTTAAGGCCGCTGAACCTGATGCCGTGATTGACGTGATGGCACCCGCGTGGTGCCGTCCCCTGTTGTCACGTATGCCTGAAGTTAACGAAGCGCTGGCAATGCCTTTAGGGCACGGCGCACTCGGGCTGGGCGAACGTCGTCGCCTGGGTAAGGCACTGCGTAGCAAAGGCTACGATCGGGCTTATGTGCTGCCTAACTCCTTCAAATCTGCACTGGTACCTTTCTTTGCCGATATCAAAACCCGTACCGGGTGGCGCGGAGAGATGCGCTATGGGCTGCTGAATGATCTCCGCGTACTGGATAAAGCAGCCTGGCCGCTGATGGTTGAACGTTATGTCGCGCTGGCTTATGACAAACAGCGCTTTACCCGCGCATCAGAGTTGCCTCATCCGCTGTTGTGGCCAAAATTGCAGGTCCAGGAAGAGGAAAAGCGGGTTGCCGCAGCTCAGTTTGGCTTAACGGCAGACAGGCCGGTGGTAGGTTTCTGCCCTGGCGCAGAATTTGGCCCGGCTAAACGCTGGCCTCACTACCATTACGCTGCTCTCGCACAGCAACTGATTGACGAGGGTTACCAGATTGCCCTGTTTGGATCAGCTAAAGATAAAGAGACCGGGGAGCAGATCCTTGACTCCCTGCAGCCGCATTCCCGTGAGCATTGCCACAATCTGGCTGGCGAAACCCAGCTTGAGCAGGCCGTGATCCTGCTCGCTCACTGTTGTGCGGTGATCAGCAACGATTCTGGCCTGATGCATATTGCCGCCGCGCTGGATCGCCCGCTGGTTGCGCTGTATGGCCCAAGCAGCCCAGACTTTACGCCGCCACTCTCTGATAAAGCGCGGGTTATTCGCCTGATTACCGGTTATCACAAGGTGCGTAAAGGGGAAGCCGAAGAGGGTTACCATCAGAGCCTGATTGATATAAAACCAGCCCGGGTTATTGCCGAGCTGAAGACATTGTTGGGTGAAAGCCAGGAGGAAGAATGCAGGTCCTGATTGTTAAAACCTCCTCAATGGGCGACGTATTACATACGCTCCCTGCACTGACTGATGCAATGCAGGCTATCCCGGGTATCCGCTTTGACTGGGTGGTGGAAGAGGGCTTTGCCCAAATCCCTGCCTGGCATCCTGCCGTGGACCGCGTTATTCCGGTGGCGATCCGCCGCTGGCGTAAACACTGGTTTGGCAGTGAAGTGCGTGAAGAGCGCTTTCGCTTCAAGCGTGAAGTTCAGTCCCGACAATACGATCTCATCATAGATGCGCAGGGGCTGATTAAGAGCGCCGCGTTGGTGACCCGTATCGCTAAAGGCGTCAAGCATGGCCAGGACAGCCGCAGTGCCAGAGAGCCTTTTGCCAGCTGGTGGTATGACAAACGCCATGAAATCAGCAAAAATCAGCATGCCGTACAGCGTACGCGCGAGCTGTTTGCCAAAAGTCTCGACTATCCGTTACCAGAGAATGAAGGCGACTACGCCATTGCCCGACATTTCCTGAACGAGCCCCCTGCCGACGCAGGAGAGTATCTGGTCTTTCTTCATGCCACGACGCGTGATGCCAAACACTGGCCTGAAAGCCACTGGCGGGAACTGATTAGTTTGCTGCAGGATAGCGGGTTGAAGATTAAGTTACCCTGGGGTGCCGAGCATGAACACCAGCGCGCCATCAGGCTGGCTGAAGGTTTCGATTTTGTGGAGGTTCTGCCTAAGTTAACGCTTGAGCAGGTGGCCCGTACTCTGGCTGGTGCCCGGGCCGTGGTTTCTGTTGATACCGGGCTGAGCCACCTGACTGCCGCACTGGATCGCCCTAACCTCACGCTTTACGGCCCTACGGATCCAGGGTTGATTGGTGGCTATGGCAAAAATCAGAGCGTACTGCGCCCTGAACAGGGCAACAATATGGCCGATATTTCGCCACAGAGCGTGGCTGAACAGCTGCTGCCGCTGGTTACCTCTCCGATGGCCCTCAGCGAATGACAGGCCAGTGCCAGCTCAGCGTTTTGATTGCCGCCCATAATTGCGAATGTTTTCTGGCTGCCACGCTGGACAGCCTGGTAGCTTCACTGGGTGATGCGCTCGATCAGGCCGAAATCATTATTGTTAATGACGCTTCTACAGACGGCACTCAGTCAATCATCGATGAATATGCCCGGCGTCTGCCGCAGTTAAGCTTTACACATTCAGCTCACCGGAATGTCGGTAAAGTGCGTAATCAGGCCGTCAGCCTCGCCAGGGGTGAGTATATTTTGATGGTGGACAGTGATGATCAACTCCTGCCCGACGCACTCAGGGACAGGCTGAAAACACTGAAAGAGCAGGCGCCGGATATCCTGCTCAGTAAAATCATTGAAGTGCGTGAAGAAAAAATTAAACCTGACTGGCAGAATTCAGAACCAGTGCTGCTGACCCGACACCAGTCCGTAGAACGATTTCTGATCCACCGGGATTACCAGGCCCATTTCATCGGCCAGTTTTTCTCCCGTCAGCTTCTGCAACAGCACGCCTTTCCGGACTTCATCTGTTATGAAGATACCTGGCTGTTTCCTCTACTGCTGATGCAAAGCCAGAAAACGCTCTATTCAGATAGCGGGTTTTACCTCTACCGCAAGCATCCCCACAGCCTTTCATCGGCGATTGATCAGCGAAAAATCACCTGTCTTATTGCCGCCACAGAACATATGGATACGGTGCTCCCCGCCGGATTTGAGGCACTGATCACCTGTCACTGGCTGGATATAGCCAATCGCTACTACGATTCATTAAGGGACACGGCGCAGGGTACTGCCGTCAGAGAACGTATTGCCCGGGTGAGATTGATCCCTTTTCTGTTAAATGGAAAAATCAGGCTGAGTTACAAAAGGAAAATGCTCAAAGTGCGCAAGCGGGGGCTGTAAAGGCAACTGCCGGGATGGGGCCGATTCGGTAGGAGCAAGGGCGCAAGGCCTGGCCTCACATCCCCTGTCGCTTTCACCGGGTTTTCGTTGCAGCATACTCAGCCAGCGTCATGCCGATCGTCCGACTCTGTAACCACACAAACAGCTGTTCCAGATCGTCGTAAAGCCGGTCAATATCCGCTTCATTTTTAAATGTCGGACTGCCATCAGGCATAAATTCAGAAGAGTGGAGCATAAACTCAACATAATCCGAGCCACCAGCCAGCGTTTTTTCCGCCACGCCGATCATCTGTTGCACATTTCCGCCAGCAGGGCGCAGCCAGTGAACCGAAGGGCTACGCTGTTTACCGCGCAGCCGATCGTATCCCTGCTTGATACCGTTCATCAGCGCCGAATGCTTGTACTGTATGCTCATTGGCACCTCAAGCAGAGATGAGTCACCTGCCTGCGAGATATCGCTAAGATCCAGGAAGTAAGCCTGCTGTGGGAAATGGGTGTAATCAGTCCCACCTTTTCCCTGAGGCGCGCCGGGAGAGAACTGCCAGTTAACCCGTGGGGTGACTGAGCAATCTACCTGATAGCCGAACTCAATAAGCAACTTTGCGTAATGCTCATTAAAAGCCCAACGCCCTGCCCGATGACTGAGCATCTTAGTGTTGAAAGTCTGCTCCAGAAGTCTGGTCATATAAGCGACTTTGTTGCGCATTTCCTCTAAAGGATAGTCGATCAGATAGGGCTGAAATTGCCAGTCGTCATCCGTCAGTTGAAAATCCGGAGGGCTGTTCCAGGCATGTAAATGCATCCCCACTTCTCCCTGCCCACGGGCAATCACATCGCTGGCGAATTCGACATAAAGAGGATCAACGGCCATTTCATAATTGGTTAGCCAGGTCGGTTTAAAGCTGAATTTTTCACAAAGTTGCTGGAAACGCGCGAGATATTCCGCATTTTTGGTTGTAACATGGTCGGTACGGTTGCGCCAAAGGTTATCACCTTCAGTGTCGATAGTGATCAAGAATGCAGGTTTGTTCATGCCGGTTCCGGGCTCCATAATAGGCTTCGCGATATGTTACGCAGCGGGTATGTGAGACGCAAAGAGATTTAATCGGGGTCGTTCAGGCTGTGGCACTCTAAGCCTTAATTTCCTAAGATAACTACAGCTAATGGAAAATGAACAGCCCGGATGGCCTGAGGCTCGTTAAAGCATAACAAATACCGCCAGGGCAGAAGGATCCGCCTGAATTAGCGATAAAAAGATAGGTGACATTTATGCGACTGAAGGATAACCACGCCCTCATCGTAGTATTTTTCTGTCTAAGGGTAAAAAATTGTCCAGACGCATTCTGATGATCATTGATGGCTTACCCGGTGGGGGAGCCGAAAAAGTTGTGCTTACCCTTGCTAAAGGGTTGATTGAGCGTGGACATCGGGTTTCGTTGTTTTCGCTGCGTCCCGTTTGCGACTACACCCTTCCTGCCGGCCTGGATTATCATGTAGTACAGGATAGTTGCAGAAGGCCATGGCGAAAGCTGACTGAATTAAGCCGCCGCGCCGTACAACTTGATAAAAAAATTCTGGCTGCTGAGCAAAATGCCGGCCCCTACGATTTAATTGTTTCCCATCTGCATAAAACGGACAGAATTGTCCGCCGATGTGCTCATTTTGATCCTGAAAAAACCTGGTTTTGCCTGCACGGGGTTTTTTCCGCCTCCTATCTGGCTCACCGGAAAGGCTTATCTCTTTGGCTCAAAAAATTTAAAACGCGCAACATCTACCAGCAACACAATATAATCGGCGTTTC
This sequence comes from Erwinia sp. E_sp_B01_1, assembly GCF_036865545.1. Taxonomy (NCBI): domain Bacteria; kingdom Pseudomonadati; phylum Pseudomonadota; class Gammaproteobacteria; order Enterobacterales; family Erwiniaceae; genus Erwinia; species Erwinia sp. E_sp_B01_1. The sequence goes on from NZ_CP142208.1 coordinate 4,673,309, forward strand.
ACAATATGTGGTTGATGACCTCAAGCACTCTTTCGGCGTGCAACCCAAACGTGAAAGGGTGATTTTCAATCCCTTTGAGCTTGATCATATTGAAGCACTGTCTCTGAAGCCTTGCAGTATGGAAGGGCGGGATTATTTGATCCACGTTGGACGCTTCCATCACACCAAGCGTCATGACAGGCTACTCAGAGCTTACGCAAAAAGCGGGCTGACAGCCCCTCTGGTGTTGATTGGGAAGGGCAGCGATGAGGCGGCTTCAGCCATTAAAGGGCTGGCGATTGAGCTGGGTATCAGCGAACGCGTCATTTTTAAAGGTTTTACCAACAACCCTTATCCCTACATTCGCCATGCAAAATTGCTGATTGTCAGTTCAGACAGCGAAGGATTTGGAAACGTGCTGGTAGAGGCATTGATTTGCCATACGCCTGTAGTCAGCACCAACTGCCCCGGCGGCCCAGTCAGTATTCTGACCGGCGAATTGTCCCGGGGACTGGCAGAGATGAATGTGGAGTCCCTGGCGGCCACAATCCGGGATGTGTATTTAAATCCGCCGGAGATGTCACAACCCGATGTGGATGCTTACAGTATTGAAGCGATATGCCAACAATACCTTGATTTAATTAAAATTAATTAACAAAGGCTCGCTGCATACCCCCCTTAACAGGGATAAAATAGATTTTCATTGCCAGGGGTGCCGGCCATTTTACATACTCATTATGAAAGGTTTAAGACCATGATAACGCTCATCAACCGGAACGGATATCATAGCTCTGTGTTTGTATTTTTATCATCATCACTGCTGGCTACAGGGAACGTGACCGCTCTGGATTATCATGGCGGATCGATTAACCCGCTCAGGGAGATTAGAGCGTGAACTATGTTTTACTGTTTCTGCTGATATTGCCCGTTAAGCTATGGAAGAGACTGGGCTACAGAAAAAATGGACGCAATCTGGTCATCCAGACCGCCAAAATTGGGGATTTTATCAATATCACCCCGCTTCTTCATCATCTGAAGCATAGCGATGCTCTGCTCAGCAGAACCGTTGCGCCTCTGGCTCGCAATGACGCCACGCTTGATGACATCTTTTACATTGAAGAGCATAAACTCTCTACGCTGACCAAATTAAAATTGGCTCTTCGCCTGATGAATGGCTATGAAAATGTCTATTTATTGCATCCTGACAACGGGAATTTGTTCTATGCCGCCTGTTCTAACGCAAGTAACAAGCAATTCCTGTCAACGTACCGCCGCAGATGGTATCAGGGCATTTTTTATCTGACAGCAAGTGGGATAGTTGAGCACGAAAAATCGACACTTACGCTGGAAAATTACCTGAAGTTGGCCGATCGTTCGCTAACTAAAGAGAGTTACCCCAAACATGCCACGCTGCCATTACTGAAGCCCTCCGATATGCCCGAAGAGTTGTTCAGAAGTGATAAAATCAAAGTTGGTATTAGTATTTCCGCAGGAAACCAGGCTAAAACTATCCCTCCTGCCATCTGGAAGAGTTTATTTGACCGTCTGAGCGATCTCCCCTGCGAGTTTTATGTTTTTGGTTCGCCAAATGAACTTCCCCGTTTAATTGAGCTCAATAAAGTTGTTGGTGAGCGCGAAAACCTGGTGAGTATGATCGGCAAAATATCTCTTGAAGAGTTGCCGTATGCTATCAGTACAATGGACTTCTATGTGGCTTCAGACTCCGGGAATGTCTACATAGCCGACGCACAAAATGTGCCGGTGATTTTGATATATGGTCCCTGCTGCGTGGAAGAGCAGCGCCCACTGGGGGACGTATTGATGATTGGCCCTGACCACATTGCGCCAACTTCTTTTGTTTTTCACGCACTGTACAAATTCAATCATCCTGCTGAAAAGTTGTTTGCGCTCGATCAACGCAAACTGGATGACATTTATGACTTCATCTGCGAGCGCAAGCCGCAAATGATCCTGGAAAAGAAGACCTTACCCTGAGTATGACGCCGCATTCTGAAACTTCAGCGCCTGAACTGAGCGTAATTATCCCGATGTACAACGCCGGCAAAAGTTTTGAAGCCTGTATGGCTTCTCTGCTGGCACAGACACTGCAATCCATTGAAATTATCATTGTTAATGACGGATCCACCGATGAATCGGTAGGCCTGGCCCACAGTTATGCTGCGCAACATGCACATGTGCAGGTCATTGATCAGCAAAATGGCGGTGTCTCCCGCGCGCGTAATGCCGGAATGGCAGTGGCCTCAGGAGACTATGTCACCTTTCCTGATGCCGACGACACACTGGTTCCTGAGATGTACAGCAAGCTGATCGCCATGGCCAGGGCAGAGGATCTGGATGTAGCTCAGTGCAATGCCGAGCGGGTATTCTGGGGAAGTGGTAAAGCAAAGCCGCTGATACCCACTGATCGTTTACAATCCACGCCTGTGCTGAGCGGTGTCGAATGGCTTGGAAAAGCGCTGGCGACGAATCGCTATTTGCATGTGGTCTGGCTGGGGGTCTACCGCCGTTCATTAATCAACGAACTGAACCTGCAATTTGAGCCAGGCCTTCATCATCAGGACATTCCCTGGACAACGGAACTGATGCTGAATGCTCGTCGGGTGCGTTATACCGACGAGATAATGTACCGGTATTATGTTCACGACCAGTCCATCAGTAACCAGAAACGCACCGGCATGCGTAATGTTGAGTATCAGCGCCATTACATCAGGATTGCCCAGATGCTGGATGAGATTAACCTGCGCTATAAAAATAGCCTGAGCATCCCCTCTTCCGTCTACAGGCAGGTGACGAAAGAAGCTCTGACGGTTTGCCACTCCCTGCGTCGTGAGCCCGATGCCAACGCTAAGCAGGCGATGATTGCTGACCTGTTTGCCAGTAAAACACCGGGCCGAATGATACGTAATACCCGGGGCTTTCGTCAGTGGTACCAGTTATTGCTTTGGCTTGGCCGACTCTACCGCTGGCGCAAATCATGAGGGTGAAGTTTACTGACTTTTCCCTTTGCAGGGTTTCCCTTACAATCGGTCCACTTTACTTTGAGACACCATGAGTATGGCTACTCTTCAATCGACCCCGGTGTTTGCCCCAACAAACATCCTGCTAATCAAACTCCGCCATCATGGCGATATGCTCCTGACCACGCCGGTTATCCATGCTCTTCGTCAGCAGTATCCTCAAGCCAGCATTGATGTCCTTTTATATAAAGAGACCCGCCCCATGCTGCAGGCTCATCCGGAGATCCGGCATATCCATTTCATCGACAGAAACTGGAAGAAAGAGGGAAGCTGGCACCATCTCAGGCAGGAAATGAAGCTGATTAGCGCCGTGCGAAAGTGCCATTATGACCTGGTGATAAATCTGGCGGATCAGTGGCGAAGCGCCATTGTCACCGGGTTATCAGGAGCCAGAGTCAGGATTGGGTTTGATTATGGCAAACGCCGTAATGCGCTCTGGCGTATCGCACATACTCACCGGGTGTCTACTGAACGTCACAGTAGCTTGCATACCGTGGAGCAAAACCTGCTAGCCCTGACGCCCCTGAATATTCCGGCGCAGGAGCATCCTGCTGCAATGCATTACAGCGATGCTGACAGAGCGACAACGCTGGCGCTGTTGGCGCAACATCAACAAGCCACCAGACCTTACATCGTTATTCAACCCACCTCACGCTGGGTCTATAAATGTTGGGAAGATGAAAAAGTAGCCGGGCTGATTGACAGCCTGAGCGCTGACGATGTCGACATTGTACTGACCGCAGCACCGGATAAAAAAGAGCAGGCGATGATCGATAACATCCTCTCTTTGTGTCAAAACCGCCGGGTTATCTCTCTGGCAGGCATGCTGAGTCTCCCGCAGTTGGCCGCGCTGATAGACCATGCCCGGCTGTTTATCGGTGTGGACTCTGCGCCAATGCATATGGCGGCAGCGCTGGACACCCCCTGTATTGCGCTGTTTGGCCCAACCAAACTGACGCAATGGCGCCCGTGGGGCGAAAATAACAAGGTGATTTGGGCTGGAGATTATGCGCCCCTGCCTTCACCTGACAGCATCGATACCAAAACAGTAACGCGTTATCTCTCGGCGATCCCACTGGAAGACGTGGTGAAAGCTGCAAGGAATTATCTGGATGAGTAAAGTCAGACTGGCCATCGTGCGTCAGAAATATCGCCCTGACGGCGGTGCTGAACGCTTTATTTCACGCGCGCTTGAAGCCCTGGATGACGAAAGTCTGGAGCTGAATATCATCACCCGTAGCTGGCAGGGTGAACCTAAACCAGACTGGCACCTGCATATCTGCAACCCTAAAAGATGGGGGCGTATTTCCCGTGAGCGTGGCTTCGCTGAAGCTGCCCGTCTCTGTTGGCAACGCGAAAAATTCGATATCGTTCAGAGTCATGAGCGCATCGCCGGCTGCGATATATTTCGTGCCGGTGATGGCGTACACCGCGTCTGGCTGGAGCAGCGGGCGCGCGTGGTGTCGCCTGCTCAGCGCTTTCTCACCCGATTCAGTGCCTATCATCGTTACGTAATGGCAGCGGAAGAAGCGATGTTCCGGTCGGCATCGCTGAAAAAAATCATCTGCAACTCGCTGATGGTAAAAAACGACATCATGCGCTGCTTCCAGGTGCCGGAAGAGAAGTTTGCGGTTATTTATAATGCTATTGATTCGCAACGCTTCCTGCCAGCTACGCCTGAGCAACGTCAGCACTCACGGGAACAGCTAAACCTGCCCGCCAGCGCGAAAGTCCTGATCTATGTGGGCTCCGGCTTTGAGCGCAAAGGGCTGAAAGCCAGCATTGCCGCCCTCGCCGCAACAGATGCACATTTAGTGGTAGTGGGCCAGGACAAACAGCAATCATTATATGTCAGTCAGGCACGCGTACTCGGCTGCGAAAAGCGTGTGCATTTTGTGGGTGTACAGAACAACGTCATCCCCTTCTATCATGCTGCCGATGCATTACTGTTGCCGACGCTCTACGATCCTTTTCCTAACGTCATCCTGGAAGCCATGGCCTGTGGCCTGCCGGTCATCACCAGCACTACCTGCGGCGGTGCGGAGTTCATTGTTGATGGCCAGCAAGGCTATGTTTGTGATGCCCTGGACGTGCCGGCCTTGTCCGCTGCGGTTAACGCCATCTCCTTGCGATCACAGGACAGCAGAATGGGCGATCTGGCTCGTGAGCGCATTTTACCCTGCTCACCACAGCATCTGGCCAGTCAGCTTCATGCTCTGTATCAACAAGTGTTGCAGCAGCCCTGATTAAGAAGTGTGAGCGCGGACGACTTATCTGCTAACATGCCGTATTATTTTCCTTTTCCGGCATTCTCTGGCGCGAGTCACTCCGCACTTATAAAACACTGTGATGACAACACTTTATACCGTTCTGCTTTACCTCATTCAGCCTCTGATTTGGCTCCGTCTCTGGCTCCGTGGCCGGAAGGCTCCCGCCTACCGCAAACGCTGGGCGGAACGCTACGGCTATTGTGCAGGCAAAGTGAAGCCAGACGGTATTCTGCTGCACTCTGTTTCTGTCGGTGAAACTCTGGCAGCGGTGCCGCTGGTGCGTGCTTTACGCCATCGTTATCCTTCAATGCCCATTACCGTCACCACTATGACGCCAACCGGCTCTGAACGCGCGGCATCGGCTTTCGGTAAAGATGTACACCACGTATATCTGCCTTACGATCTCCCCGGCTCAATGAACCGTTTTCTGGACAATGTAAAGCCGCGCCTGGTGATCATCATGGAAACCGAGCTGTGGCCAAATATGATAGCGCTGCTGCACGAACGCAAAATTCCGCTGGTGATTGCCAACGCCCGTCTGTCTGAACGTTCGGCAAAAGGTTATAAAAAACTGGGCAAATTCATGCAGCGTCTGCTGCAGCGCATCACGCTGATCGCCGCACAGAATCAGGAAGATGGCGAACGCTTTATCAGCCTCGGCCTGAAGCGTTCCCAGCTGACGGTGACCGGCAGTCTGAAATTCGATATCTCTGTCACCCCAGAGCTGGCTGCACGCGCCATCACCCTGCGACGCCAGTGGGCCCCACGACGTCCGGTGTGGATTGCAACCAGTACGCATGAGGGTGAAGAAAGTATCATTCTTGAAGCCCACCGGAAATTACTGACCCGTTTCCCTAATCTGCTGTTAATTCTGGTGCCCCGCCATCCGGAACGTTTTGTGACTGCCCGTGAAATGACGCAGAAAGCAGGATTAAGTTTTACCCTGCGCAGCAGTGGTGAAATCCCTTCCGGCAGCACACAAGTGGTGATTGGCGATACCATGGGTGAACTGATGCTGCTGTACGGCATTGCCGATCTGGCCTTTGTCGGCGGCAGCCTGGTTGACCGGGGTGGCCATAATCCGCTGGAAGCGGCTGCCCATGCCATTCCGGTGCTGATGGGGCCTCATACGCTCAACTTCAAAGATATCTGCGCCAAACTTGAGAAGGCTGATGGGCTGATCACCGTAACGGATGCCAGCTCACTGGATAAAGAGATTGGGACGCTGCTGACTGACGAAGATTATCGTCTTTATTATGGCCGCCATGCGGTCGAAGTACTGCATCAGAACCAGGGTGCATTGCAGCGTCTGCTACAGTTACTCGAACCTCATCTGCCACAGCGGAATCACTAAATGTCTTCTCAGCCTTTATCCGTGGTGCTGATTGCCAAAAATGCGGCCGACCTGTTACCAGAATGTCTGGAGTCAGTTAGCTGGGCGGATGAAATTGTGCTGCTGGACTCCGGCAGTAGCGATGGGACGCCACAGATTGCCGCCAGACATGGTGCCAGAGTGTTTCACTCCTCAGAGTGGCACGGTTATGGCAAACAGCGGCAGCTGGCTCAAAGCTATGCCAGTCATCCGATGATTCTGATGATCGATACCGATGAGCGTGTCACTCCAGCGTTACGTGCATCGGTTCAGGCAGTGCTGGAGCGTCCTGCCTCAGAAGAGATTTACAGCCTTGGCCGTCGCAACCTGTTCCTGGGCCGCTTTATGCGTCATAGCGGCTGGTACCCGGACAGAGTGACCCGGCTTTACCCCGCCAGCTATCAGTACAATGACCATCAGGTCCATGAGTCGCTCGACACCAAAGGTGCGAAAGTGACGCCCCTGAAAGGGGATCTGCTGCATCTCACCTGCCGCGATTTCTCCGCCTTCCAGTGGAAACAGTTCGCCTATGCCGAAGCCTGGGCCAGACAGCGCCACCATCAGGGAAAGCGTTGCAGCCTCTTCTCCATTTTCGCGCACACCCTCGGGGCTTTTTTCAAAACGCTGGTGCTTCGTGCAGGTTTTTTGGATGGCAAACAAGGCTGGCTGCTGGCGGTGGTCAATGCGCAGTACACCTTTAATAAATACACGGCGCTTTGGGCGCTGAACCATTCTCATCACGCAACTGGCAAGGGCGGTCTATGAGCACCAAGGCGATCTATCCCGGCACGTTTGATCCGATGACTAACGGCCATCTCGACATCGTAACCCGCGCCGCGCTGATGTTTGACCATATCGTTCTCGCCATCGCCGCAAGTCCGGGCAAGAAGCCGATGTTTTCGCTTGAGGAACGCGTCAGCCTGGCAGAGCAGGTGGTTGCCCATTTGCCGAATGTGACCGTGGTGGGATTCAGTGATTTGATGGCGAATTTTGCCCGCGATCAGCAGGCTAATGTGCTGGTAAGGGGCTTGAGAGCGGTTTCTGATTTTGAATATGAACTGCAACTGGCCCATATGAATCGCCACCTGTTCGCGGAACTGGAAAGCGTCTTTCTGATGCCTTCAGAACAGTACTCCTTTATCTCCTCTTCCCTGGTAAAAGAAGTGGCGCGTCATCAGGGTGATGTCAGCGCCTTTCTGCCAAAACCGGTGCATACAGCCCTGCTGGCAAAGCTGTAGTGTTCTACCGGCAGGCTTATTTCTGACAATGCGGGCAATAGAAAGTGCTTCGCTGGGCATGCTTTGCGCTTTTAATCGGGGTGGAACAGACCCGGCAGGGCTCTCCTGCACGCCCGTAGACCTGCAACTCCTGAGCAAAATACCCCGGTTTTCCATCTGTCTGCAAAAAGTCTCGCAGCGTAGTTCCGCCCTGCTCAATCGAACGCAACAGAACAGCTTTGATGGTTTTCACCAGCAAATCGGCTTCATCATAAGTTAAAGCCATCGCCGGACGATCGGGCAGGATCCCCGCTGCAAACAGCGATTCACTGGCGTAAATGTTACCCACGCCGACCACCAGTTTATTATCCATAAGCCAGGGCTTTACCGGCGTACGCTTGCTTCTTGACTTTTCAAACAGATAATCGGCAGAAAAGGTTTCACTCAAGGGTTCAGGACCGAGATGAGCCAGCACATTACTGGCAGTCAAATCCGTGCTCCACAGCCATGCACCAAAGCGACGCGGATCGGTATAGCGCAGAATTTTGCCGTTGCTCATCACCAGATCAACATGGTCGTGTTTCGCAGGAGGCAGCTCTTCTGGCAGAACCCGCAGGCTCCCGGACATGCCAAGGTGGATGATGATCCAGCCGTGGGGCAGCTCAATCAGCAGATATTTGGCCCGACGCTGGACGCTGAGAACGGGCTGATCGCTGAGGCTGTGGATCTCGTGGGAAACCGGCCAGCGCAGGCGGTCATTGCGGACAATAGCATGAAGAATGGTGGCACCGACCAGATGCGGTTCAATCCCGCGGCGACTGGTTTCAACTTCAGGTAACTCCGGCATTTACTCGCCTCCCGTTAAGAACCGTTTTCCTTTTTTATAAAACAAAAAACCCGGCCGGAGCCGGGTTTTTCATCCACTGAAATCAATTACTTGATTTTAGCTTCTTTATAGATCACGTGCTGGCGGACAACTGGATCGAATTTCTTCAGTTCCAATTTTTCCGGCTTAGTACGTTTGTTCTTCGTGGTGGTATAGAAGTGACCTGTACCAGCAGAAGAAACCAGCTTGATCTTCTCACGAATACCTTTAGCCATGTTTCAGTTCCTTAACTTAGTACTTCTCACCGCGGGTACGCAGATCGGCCAAAACCGTCTCAATACCCTTCTTATCAATTACGCGCATGCCTTTGGCAGATACACGCAGTGTAACGAAGCGCTTTTCGCCCTCAACCCAAAAACGGTGAGAGTGCAGGTTCGGCAGGAAACGGCGTTTCGTCGCGTTCATTGCGTGGGAACGGTTGTTACCCGTTACCGGACGCTTGCCAGTTACTTGGCAGACTCGTGACATGTCTATTCTCCAAAAATCAAATCAGCTCGAGCTTTAAAAATAAGGTTTTGGCCGCCTCGTCAGGCTCTTAGCCCATCCAGGCGAGTTCTATGTGAACCCGCTGAGCAGGCCCATATGCCAAACCCGAGATTCTCAAAGGTGGCGTAGTATACGCCCTGCGCCGCCGGTGCTCAAGTCCCGAACAGATAAAGATCCCTGTGGATCGTGCAAAATTGCTTCATTTGAACAATTAATTGCCCTCTGAGCGGGTCAATTAATCGCCAGACAGTGAAGTAAGTCTGCCTAAATCCACCCTCTTTCTGCAAATGAAACAGACTCTCCCCGCCCAATCACGATATGGTCCAGCACCTGAATATTCATCAGCCGACAGGCAGCAACAATTTGCCGCGTCACGGCATGATCGGCTTTGCTGGGTCTGGATAAGCCGGAGGGATGATTGTGTGCCAGCACAAGGGAGGAGGCATTGTGAACCAGTGCTTCTTTCACAATTTCTCTTGGATGAACCTCTACACTGTTTATCGTCCCGGCGAACATCTCACTGGAGTGAATGAACCGGTTCTGATTATCAAAAAAACCACCATAAAGATCTCCCTTTCCCGGTGCGCCAGCTGGCTGTAAAAGTAATCAAGCATTTCTGCGGTCCCACCCGCCATCTGCCTCTCCTTCGCATGAGTGCAGTTGAAAAACCGTCGCGCCAGTTCTGTTATGGCATTTAACTGAGCATATTTTGCCGTGCCAATACCCCGGATTTCATTAAATGCCGATCTGTCAGCGGTCATCAGGTTATAGAGTGAGCCAAACCTGCCGATGAGTTGCTGTGCCAGGGCCATCACATGCACCCCGCCCGCACCCGTGCGTAAAAAAATAGCCAGCAGTTCGGTATCCGTTAATGTTGCCACGCCCTTATCCAGCAGTTTTTCTCTGGGGGGCGTCTCAATCCAGTTTGTGTTCATCAGCATCCCTTCTTCCTCCGTTGAAAAAAGCATGGCATTATATACAGTATTTTTCCACATCAGTGCTCTCACGCTGCGAGGCGTCTCGCAAACGCAACGTAGTGCTAACAGGAACCATCAGATGAGTATGGTAAAATGCCTGCATTGTGGCGGCAGAGCACTGCGCCAGTCTGACTCTACAGGGCGGATAGCAGCATGATGGGATTAACCGGAAAACACATTGTATTGGGCGTCAGCGGCGGTATTGCTGCCTATAAAGCGCCAGAACTGGTCAGGCGCCTGCGCGATCGCGGGGCGGAAGTGCGCGTGGTAATGACGGAAGCGGCGAAAGCTTTTATCACGCCGCTCAGCCTGCAAGCCGTATCGGGTTACCCGGTTTCAGATGACCTGCTCGACCCCGCAGCTGAAGCGGCAATGGGCCATATCGAACTGGGTAAATGGGCAGATTTAGTGATCCTCGCTCCCGCCACAGCCGATCTCATTGCCAGAGTGACAGCCGGTATGGCAAACGATCTGGTCACCACCATTTGTCTCGCGACTCCCGCTCCTGTTGCTGTTGTGCCGGCGATGAATCAGCAGATGTACCGGTCACTCGCCACCCAGCACAATCTTCAGGTACTGGCTGAACGGGGGGTGATGATTTGGGGGCCGGACAGCGGCAGCCAGGCTTGTGGAGATGTGGGTCCGGGCAGAATGCTGGACCCGCTGGCGATTGTTGCGGAAGCGGTGAACTGGTCTTCACCCGTCAACGATTTGAAACATCTCAACATTATGATCACCGCCGGTCCAACCCGCGAAGCTCTTGATCCCGTGCGGTTCATTAGTAATCACAGCTCAGGTAAGATGGGCTTCGCTATTGCCGCTGCGGCGGCAAAACGGGGGGCCAGCGTGACGCTGATCAGCGGCCCGGTGACGTTATCTACCCCGCCTTGGGTAAAGCGTATTGATGTCACGACCGCCGCAGAAATGCAGGATGCGGTCATGGCAACGGCAGCAAGACAGCATATTTTCATTGGCGCTGCCGCCGTTGCAGATTACCGTGCCGCCGATGTGGCGGTAGAAAAAATCAAAAAACAGGGTGATGAAGTCACCCTCAAAATGGTAAAAAACCCCGATATTGTCGCAGGGGTAGGAAACATGTCTCAGGGCCGCCCTTATGTGGTGGGATTTGCGGCAGAAACCCAGAATGTGGAAGAATACGCGCAACAAAAACGGGTACGTAAAAACCTGGATTTAATCTGCGCTAACGATGTTTCGATAGCCGGGCAAGGTTTCAACAGTGATAACAATGCCCTGCATCTTTTTTGGCAGGAAGGAGATAAAGCCTTACCGCTCAGCGATAAGTCGCTCCTTGGCCAACAGTTACTAGACGAGATAGTCAGCCGTTATGATGAAAAAATCGACGTTAAGATCTTAGATGCGCGCGTGGGTAAAGATTTCCCATTACCCACCTACGCCACCTCAGGATCGGCAGGTCTGGACCTGCGTGCCTGCCTGAACGAAGCCATTCTGCTGGCCCCTGGTGCTACCACGCTGGTGCCCACCGGCCTGGCTATTCACATCGGTGACCCTCAGCTGGCCGCCGTCATCCTTCCGCGTTCAGGCCTTGGTCATAAGCACGGTGTGGTTCTGGGCAACCTGGTGGGGCTGATTGACTCTGACTACCAGGGTCAACTGATGGTTTCCGTCTGGAACCGCAGCCAGGACGCGTTCAGCATTGAACCCGGCGAGCGTATCGCACAGATGGTTTTCGTCCCGGTCGTGCAGGCTGAGTTCAATCTGGTTGAAGATTTCGACACCAGCGATCGCGGAGAAGGTGGCTTTGGTCACTCTGGTCGTCAGTAACTGTCAACCGACAGATCCGTAGCGATTAACTTATCCTTATTTCCTTCGCGAGCACTCTGCTCGCGGATGTTGCGTGGGCAACTGCCCTTCAAGGTAATATTTCAGGGGTCTTTCTGGACATGGCAGAAAAAAGAGTGCGAAAAGGAATCGTCGCGAAGAAATATTGCAGGCTCTGGCACAGATGCTGGAATCCAGTGATGGCAGCCAGCGGATCACTACTGCAAAGCTGGCAGCAAACGTTGGGGTATCCGAAGCGGCGCTTTACCGGCATTTTCCCAGCAAAACCAGGATGTTCGACAGCCTGATCGAATTTATTGAAGACAGCCTGATTACGCGCATCAATCTGATTTTGAAAGACGAAAAAGAGACGCTGCCGCGTCTGCGTCTGATCATCCAGTTAATTCTGGGCTTTGGTGAGCGTAATCCGGGTTTATCGCGCATTCTGACCGGTCACGCGTTGATGTTTGAACAGGATCGCCTGCAGGGCCGGATCAATCAGCTGTTTGAGCGTATCGAAGTGCAATTGCGTCAGGTTCTGCGTGAGCAGAAAATGCGTGACGGCGAAGGCTTTACCACGGATGAGACGCTGCTGGCGAGTCAGATGCTGGCACTGTGCGAAGGCCTGCTTTCACGCTTTGTTCGTTCAGGATTCCGCTACCGCCCTACGGTAGAGTTTGATACCCGCTGGCCCTTAGTGGCTTCTCAGCTGGTCTAGAAAGCATGCGGGTCAGAAGAGACTGACCCGCAAAATAGCTAAATGCCGTACTCTTTACGGTAAGCCCGGACGGAGACCAGATGGTCCGCCATTTCAGGCTTCTCTTCCAGATAAGCAATCAGCTCATTCAGCGTAATAATCGAAATGACCTTACAGCTGTAATCCCGTTCCACTTCCTGAATAGCGGATTCCTGACCGCGTCCACGCTCCTGACGATCGAGCGAAATCAGCACGCCAGCCAGGGTAGCATTGTTCGCGGCGATGATTTCCATCGACTCACGAATTGCCGTACCCGCTGTGATCACATCATCCACCAGCATAATGCGCCCCTGCAGCGGGCTGCCTACCAGCGTTCCACCTTCGCCGTGATCCTTTGCTTCTTTACGGTTGAAGCAATAGGGCACGTCACGGTCGTGATAATCGGCCAGCGCCACAACGGTAGTGGTCGCGATAGGAATGCCTTTATAGGCGGGACCAAAAACCAGATCGAAATCAATACCGGAATCAACCAGTGCCTGAGCGTAAAAACGCCCGAGTAATGCCAGGTCACGGCCAGTATTAAACAGACCGGCATTGAAGAAATAAGGGCTGGTACGCCCTGATTTCAGCGTGAACTCACCAAACTTCAGCACCTGCTTGTTGATGGCGAATTCGATAAATTGGCGCTGCCAGGCTTTCATGTCTTGGTCCTCTGCTAGTCATAAAAAAGGCGACTCTCTGGTCGCCTGGAAAAATCAGTCCTGCAATGCCGCCTTCTGCGCCACGATCAGGGAATCAATGCCCCCTCGTGCAAGCGCCAGGAGCTGAAGCAGTTCATCATGGCTGAACGGCTCGCCTTCTGCAGTGCCCTGCACTTCAATCATGCGGCCATCTTCGGTCATCACCACATTCATGTCAGTTTCAGCAGCAGAGTCTTCAACATACTCCAGATCGCACAGTGCTTCACCGTTAACGATACCTACGGAGATTGCCGCAACCATGCCTTTCATCGGGTTAGCTTTAAGTTTACCGATAGCCACCAGATGGTTTAATGCATCGGCCAGCGCAACGCAGGCACCGGTGATAGAGGCTGTGCGGGTGCCGCCATCAGCCTGTAAAACGTCGCAGTCGAGGGTAATAGTGAACTCACCCAGCGCTTTTAAATCCAGTGCAGCTCGCAGCGAGCGGGCAATCAGACGCTGGATCTCGAGCGTGCGGCCACCCTGCTTACCTTTAGCGGCTTCACGGGCGTTGCGGCTGTGCGTAGCGCGAGGCAGCATGCCATATTCAGCCGTTACCCAGCCCTGGCCCTGACCTTTCAGAAAACGCGGCACGCCTTCTTCGATGGTGGCGGTACAAAGTACTTTGGTATCACCGAATTCAACCAGAACTGAACCTTCAGCATGTTTGGTGTAGTGACGGGTCAGTGTGACGGGACGCACTTGTTGTGCGCTACGGCCTGCTGGACGCATGGTTTCTCTCCGGCTAGCAAAACATTATTGGCTGCGCATTATACGGATTTCACCGGCAAATGCCTATGGCCGCCTGACAGGTGACGATGGTTATACCCTTTTCGGCCATGCTAAGCGAAAATCAGCAGGAGAGGCGGCGTGAAAAGCAGCGCCAGTTGTGGCTAAATGCTGCCTTCTTTCATTCAGTCTGCCGGACATTGCTGATATGCCTGACGTAATTCACTTTCTCCTGGCCCTTGTGGTCATCTTCTGCCTGGCGTTACTGTTCAGTAACGACCGTAAAAAAATCCGCCCTCGTGTCATCCTTCAGTTAGTGGTCATTGAAGCTGCTCTGGCGTGGTTTTTCCTGCATGCCAGCAGCGGGCTGTCGGTAGTAACGGCATTTTCAGGATTTTTTGAAACGCTGTTGAAGTTTGCCGGGCAGGGATCAGACTTCGTGTTTGGCGGTATGGCAAGTCAGGGACTGGCCTTTATCTTCCTGGGCGTGCTTTGTCCGATCATCTTTATTTCCGCGCTGATCGGTATATTGCAGCACTTACGTATCCTGCCGGTACTTATCCGGCTGATCGGCACTCTTCTTGCCAAAGTTAACGGCATGGGCAAGCTGGAGTCCTTTAATGCGGTCAGCACGTTAATCCTCGGCCAGTCTGAAAACTTCATCGCTTATAAAGGCATACTGGCGGATATCTCTCCACGACGTCTCTATTCCATGGCTGCGGCGGCGATGTCGACGGTATCGCTGTCGATTGTAGGCGCCTATATGTCGATGATTGAACCGCGCTATGTTGTTGCGGCACTGCTGTTGAATATGTTCAGCACCTTTATCATCCTGTCGATCATCAACCCCACAGTGCCGGGCGATGAGCCGGAAATCAAACTGGAGAAACTGCACGAAAATCAGAGTTTCTTCGAGATGCTTGGCGAATACATTCTCGCAGGATTCAAAGTGGCGATGATCATTATGGCTATGCTGATTGGCTTTATTGCGCTGATTGCCGCCGTTAACGCTATCTTCTCCAGCCTGTTCGGCATCAGTTTTCAGGAGATCCTTGGCTATGTTTTCTGGCCATTTGCCTGGCTGATTGGTATTCCCGCACCAGATGCCCTGCGCGCTGCCAGTATTATGGCAACGAAGCTGGTCTCCAATGAGTTTGTAGCGATGATCGAACTGAAAAAAATTGCTGCCGGGCTGTCGCCACGCGGATTGGGGATCCTGTCGGTATTCCTGGTTTCATTCGCTAACTTTGCCTCAATTGGCATCGTCGCTGGTGCCATCAAAGGCCTGGATGAACGCCAGGGCAATGTGGTGTCACGCTTTGGCCTGAAGCTGGTTTATGGCTCCACGCTGGTCAGCCTGCTCTCAGCCGCCTTTGCCGGACTGGTGCTGTAAATCTCCGGAAGCCCGGTTCATCCCGGGCTTTCTCTCAGAATGACACGCAAACCGGCGTATCTACCCGCATCACCGATTCCTGGTGAAAGCGCTGTTTATAACGGGCGCGAAGCACCTCAATGTTCTGCTCGTCCTGCCGATTTACCGCATGGATCAGCATCAGTGATTTACTTCCCTCATGCGCAACTTTGCCATCTTCTCCCAGCCATTGTCCTCGGGCATCAAATACTGTCAGTCCAGCTTTAAAACGCGGCGTCACATCATTATCAATAAACGACTGCCATTCGGGCTGGGTAATATCCTTGCCCTGAGGTCTGCTCAGACCAAAATAGAGCGTGGTTTGTTGCATGGCGTCACCCGTTTTACAGACCGGTGCGCGGACGGTGGCCTGCTGCGCTGGCGTCATACAACCGCTCAGGGTCATAGCCAGCACCACAGCGATAAACGGAAAGGTTTTCATGCGGTTCCTTTTAAGCTTCAGGGGTATCAGCATCTTAAGCAGACGCCAGCAAAATGCCAGAAGTCGTGCTGAATTTGCGGAGTTTGACCGAATGCCTGTTAAGGCTTGCCCTGCACCGCTATAATCCGTCCATCTTTCTCTGAAAACGGGTACAGAATATGATCCGCAGTATGACCGCCTACGCCCGGCGTGAAACCAAAGGCGACTGGGGCAGCGCAGCGTGGGAGCTTCGTTCCGTTAACCAGCGCTATTTAGAAACCTATATCCGCCTGCCAGAGCAGTTCCGTGGTCTGGAGCCAGTCATCCGCGAACGTATTCGTAATCGCCTGACGCGCGGTAAAATCGAGTGCAACCTGCGTTTTGATGCCGACCCGAGCGCGCAAAGTTCGCTGGTACTGAACGAAAAGCTGGCTATCCAGCTGGTTCAGGCTGCTAACTGGGTCAAAATGCAGAGTGACGAAGGGGAGATCAACCCGGTCGATATCCTCCGCTGGCCTGGCGTGATGTCCGCTGAAGAGCAGGATCTGGACTCCATCTCCGCAGAGCTGTTAAAAGCGCTGGATGGGGCGCTGGATGACTTTATCACCTCCCGCGAGACGGAAGGCACCGCCCTGAAGTCGCTGATCGAACAGCGCCTGGAAGGCGTCAGTACGGAAGTCAGCAAGGTTCGCGCACAGATGCCGGACGTACTGAAATGGCAGCGTGAACGTCTGGTTACCAAGCTGGAAGATGCCCAGGTACAACTGGACAGCAACCGCGTGGAGCAGGAACTGATTATGCTGGCGCAGCGCGTGGATGTGGCGGAAGAGCTGGATCGTCTGGAAGCCCACGTCAAAGAGACCTATAACATCCTGAAGAAGAAAGAAGCCGTTGGCCGCCGTCTCGACTTTATGATGCAGGAGTTCAACCGTGAGTCGAACACCCTGGCCTCTAAATCAATCAATGCGGATGTGACCACTTCAGCCATCGAGCTGAAGGTGCTGATCGAGCAGATGCGCGAGCAGATTCAGAATATCGAGTAAGCATTCGATAATAGTCACAAAGAGATAAACTTCAGTAAGCCCGTGCATTTGCCGGGCTTTTTGCTATTAAAAATCATAAAAATCCAAAATCGTGCATCAGCATGTTATCTAACGGCGTTAATTTACTTACCAGCAATGCGTAAACCGTTATTCCGCAATCTGAATTCGCTTTTTAACGTCTTTCAGGAATACCGTCAGGGTAAAGCTCATCATTACCAGCAGGTTCTTTTTAGTTAGTACTAACAGGTGCGGCGTAAAGCATACTCTTTATAACTCAACATCCTTTTGAGGTTGCTGCGGTTTTTTTGTAGTAGGTTTAGTTTCGCCACCAGGCTAAAATACCCCCTAATTTTTTATGGATTCTTTTGAGGCCTGTTATGCAAATCCTTCCTCCGTGCCCTAAATGCCACTCTGAATATACCTGGCAAGATGGTGCCCTCTTTAACTGCCCGGAGTGTGGTCACGTCTGGGCTAAGGGCGCTGATGCTGCTTCCGATGATGCACTGATAGTGAAAGATGCCAACGGCAATCTACTGGCCGATGGCGACAGCGTTACCGTAATAAAAGATTTAAAAGTGAAAGGCAGCTCTACGCCACTGAAGATCGGAACCAAAGTGAAAAGCATTCGGCTGGTAGAGGGTGACCACAATATTGACTGCAAAATCGACGGGTTTGGCCCAATGAAGCTGAAGTCTGAGTTCGTGAAGAAGAACTAACGCGAACTGCTGCGCAGCTATGCCGTTCCGTTAACGGCTGATACTCAGGCAAGCATTGCGCTGACCAGGGCCGGGACGTGATCAATGTTCCGGCCTGAGTCAGTTAGCCCGTGTCAAATCAGAGGAGGGTAATTCCGGCCATGAAATGGCTCCTCAAAACTTCGATGTTACCTCTCTGGCCCTGAATGATCTCTTCTACCTCAGTGATATTTCCGGGCCGCTGTCTCCAAAATTGGCATTTTCTCCTGAATCACCTTTTGCATTCTTTGCATCACCTTTTCACGGACATCTGGCGGCGCTGTATCAGGGCTACCCGCATTGAAAGGCGGTGCCGGTGCATATTCCAGCCCCAGTTGAATGGACTGAGCTACCTCTTCTCCGGCGATTTCTGCAATCACCACCAGCGCAAAATCGATGCCTGCCGTCACGCCTCCACCGGTTATCACATGCCCATCTTTTACCACCCGCCCCGGATCAGGAATGGCGCCAAACAGCGCTAACGAATCACGCCATGCCCAGTGGCAGGCCGCCCGTTTGCCGTTGAGCAGGCCCGCTGCCGCCAGAATCAGTGACCCGGTGCAGACCGAAGTCAGATAGCCTGCACCCAACCCCAGCCGACGTATTGCCGCCAGGAAATCAGCATTTTCAATTGCATTGGTACAGTTACCGCCGGGCATACAGAGCACATCACAATCGGCGATATCTTCAAGCCGGGACAAACTGGCAAAGCTGAAGCTCCCCACATCCACCGGCTCAGCCCCCAAAGAGGCCACTATCACTTTTGCATCCGCTAAATGTGAGAAGAACTGATAAGGGCCGGTAAAATCCAGCTGAGTAATCCCCTGATACAGAGGCATTACTATGGTGAAAGGTTTTTTCATAGTGTTCTCCAGAAAGGCTGGCCTGGTCAGGGTATAAGCATTTTCTCTGGCGATGATAGCCAGTCTGCCATCATATTTAGTCATATTCTGCCGCCTCGTCAGCCGTAATCAGCGACATTTTTTCCAGCTGCAACACAATGGAGCGAAGGCTACGCTCATGTAACTGGCCCAGCGTGCGAATGCCAATGCTGCTCTGAAAATCTTCCCTGAGCCTGAGCTTGTCCTCCTCGCTCCAGGGTAAATAAGCATTTGCAGGTCTGCCACCGGCCCGGTTTTTTTCACGCCGTTGCTCCGGGGTCAGCTTTATCTTCTCTTTTCTCTTGATCTGCGGGAACTCATCACCTTCAAACTCTTCAGCCAGCGAATAGAGAAGCCGGATTATCTCGCTGGCATGGACCACCGAAGTGGGTGGCAGTAACTCGCCAGTTTCAGGGTGAACTCCTCTGGCTAACTGTTTAAAAACGTCCCCTGCTCTCATTTTATCTCTCCCTGTTCAAAATGCTCTTATCCACTCCGGATTAGCTAAACTAATTTAACCAACACGTTTTAAAAAATTCAATCGTCAAACTCACTCAAATCCTTCAAGCTTGCCGCCGATTACTCTGGAGCTGGCTATGTTACTTACTGTTCTCTACATCATCGGTATCACGGCAGAGGCCATGACCGGCGCACTCGCTGCGGGACGCCGTAAAATGGATATGTTTGGTGTCATTATTATCGCCTCCGTCACCGCTATTGGCGGCGGCTCAGTGAGGGATATGCTGTTAGGGCACTATCCTCTCGGTTGGGTTCAGCATCCGGAGTACATCATCATCGTGGCCGCTGCCGCCGTGGTCACGACTCAGGTAGCGCATCTGATGCCACACCTGCGTAAAGTCTTTCTGGTGCTGGATGCGCTGGGGCTGGTGGTGTTCTCTATCATTGGCACCAAAGTCGCCCTGGATATGGGCCATGCCCCGATCATTGCAGCTATTTGCGCGGTCATCACCGGCGTGTTTGGCGGCGTACTGCGGGATATGTTCTGCAACCGCATCCCGTTGGTCTTCCAGAAAGAGCTGTATGCAGGCATCGCTTTTGCCTCCGGCTGGATTTATATACTGCTGTTAAAAACGCCGTTATCTCACGAAGTGGTGATCACTATTACCCTGCTGTTCGGTTTCCTTGCGCGCCTGCTCGCCCTGCGCTTTAAGCTTGGTTTGCCGATCTTCAATTATCCGCATGCCGAGCACTGAGTGGCGCAGCAACTTTTTGCTGTAAAAAGTGGATAAGCGAGGCTGTATCAGGATGATGAAGAAAACGCACTATCAGGCTGGCGCGCTGCATTCCAATACCAGGTAACCGCTGCCAACCTGAGACTTCCCGCGAGAGCAGCGTTTGCCAGTCGTCATCTTCAAGGGCATTTAAGGCTTGCTCCGGCACAGGAACACCCAGCGCTTTTACCCAGCGTTTAAAGGGCTGCTGTTGACTCAAGCTGAACTGATGGTAAAGGCGGGCGGCCCGCTTTGCTGTTAAGCCGGTGATCTGGCTAAGTTGTTCCGGTGTAAGCATCATCCATGAAAACAGATGAGTCAGTTGCCCCGACTGGATTAATTGCCGCCAGGTGCTGCGGTGGATGCCGGGCATATCCAGTGCCGTTTTACTGCTTAACCAGGCCAGCCGCGCCAGAAACTGTTCCGCACAGGGGGATGACCAGGAAAAACAGCTGAGCATGTGAAACAGCGAAGCATCCGGAACAGCGGGCAGCATACGCTGAGTTACCCGCCAGAGAACCCCGTCCAGCCGCGGGATCCCTTGCCCGGCCAGGCTGACCACAATTTGATCGCCAGCCACAATGTCAGCCTCCTGCCAGCGACGGAATGACCCGAGGTTTACGCGGCTGACCTGTTTATCATCCAGCCTGACGGGTACAAGATTCAGCACGGCGCTGATTTTCCCGGTGCGGCCGATGGGAAAATCCACAGAGCGAACTTCTGTGCTGACGGTCACAGGCGTGTATTTCCAGGCTACCGACCAGTTATTCTCACCCGGTAACCAGTGTTCTCCTTTTATGGGGTTGCCGTGTATCACGACCCCATCAGTGACAAACGGCAGCGGCTGCGAGAACCACCGCTCGCGCCAGTCTGCAACCTCCTCCGCATCGGCTACCGGCTTACTCCACTCAGCGGTTAATGGAAAACCAGCCTCTTTCAGCCGGGCCACCCGCTGTTGCAGCGAGGCAGGCCCGTCAGGCCATGCCCAGATAAAAATACCTAACTTTTCCAGCGTGTCTGTTGCCCCATTACGTCGCATTGCTCCGGCCACCACCGCACGGGCATTGACCCCACCCTGAAGGGCCTGCTGATGACCGGTCATCTTCAGATAGAGTTCACCCTGTAAGATCAGGGCGCCAGTCTGGCCGGAAATCGTTTGTGGGAGGGCAGGGATCAGACGGGCTTTTTCTGTCCAGTCTTCACCTTGCAGGCCGTTGCCCCGGCTGATGACCTTATCCAGTCTGCCATTCTGGTACTGCAAGGTCACTGCAACACCGTCCACTTTGGGCTGTACCCAGAGCGCGTGCCTTCCCGCCATCCAGCGGGCAACGGACTGTTTATCAGTGAGTTTTTTCACCCCTACATGAGCAACAGGATGAAAAACTTTGCCATTACTGGCGAGTGCTGGCTGGCGCAGATCGCTACCGGGGCTGAAGCATTGCTGCCAGTGCTGGTACTTTTGGGCGAGGGCATCATAGTGCCCGTCCGGGACCGGGCTTTGCCCTTGCCGGTAATAGGCGTCATCCCATTCAGCCAGCTGTTTCTCCAGCGTGGCCATTTCCTGCCCGGCTCTGGCCGGTGTCCAGACGGGGCATGATGCCTGAGCGGCACCACAGCACAATGCCAGTAATAAGCCTGTGATCTTCATCCCTGCACTCTCCTTTATTTGTGCTTTCGGGAGTAAAAAGGAATCTGGCCTGGCTGGCGAGGGGTAAAAATCGTTGCTGGAATCCAGCCTGTAAAGAAGATCGGCTTAGCATGAAAAGCAACATCATTACCGGGACCTGCTTTCCATATTCCGAGAAAATCACGGCCTTGCTGCCTGAAACGCTGCATGAAGGGCATCAGCCGTGTATACTGTGCAGGAAGTAGACTCCGCTTTATTGGCATATCAAGATAATCATGGCTCAAGGCACACTTTTTATTGTTTCTGCTCCCAGTGGGGCGGGAAAATCCAGCTTGATTCACGCACTGCTGAAAACGCAGCCGCTGTACGATACTCAGGTCTCCATTTCCCATACCACCAGGGGAGTGCGCCCGGGCGAAAGTCACGGTGAACATTATTACTTCGTCTCGCACGACGAATTCCGCGGCATGATTCAGGAAGACGCTTTCCTTGAGCATGCCGAAGTGTTTGGCAACTTCTACGGTACTTCGCGTAAAGCGATTGAGCAGGTGTTGTCGACGGGTGTGGATGTGTTCCTGGATATCGACTGGCAGGGTGCGCAGCAGATTCGGCAGAAAATGCCGCAGGCACGCAGCATTTTTGTGTTGCCGCCATCGAAAGATGAACTGGATCGCCGTCTGCGTGGGCGCGGCCAGGACAGCGAAGAGGTGATCACCCGACGCATGGCCCAGGCCGTAGCGGAGATGAGCCACTTTGCAGAATATGATTACCTAATTGTGAATGATGATTTCGACCTGGCGCTGTCAGATATGAAAACCATCATTCGCGCTGAGCGTCTGCGTATGGGCCGTCAAAAATCCCGTCATGATGCGTTAATCAGCAAACTATTGGCAGACTGAGGACAACTCAGTATGATGCCCAGTCATTTCGTCACCCGTGGAGTATCACATTTATGGCACGCGTAACCGTACAGGACGCAGTAGAAAAAATTGGTAACCGTTTTGACCTGGTTCTGGTGGCAGCACGTCGCGCTCGTCAGATGCAGGTTGGCGGTAAAGATCCGCTGGTTCCTGAAGAAAACGACAAATCTACCGTGATCGCTCTGCGCGAAATCGAAGAAGGTCTGATCACCAACCAGATTCTGGACGTGCGTGATCGTCAGGAACAGCATGAGCAGGAAGCCGCTGAATTGCAGGCCGTTACCGCTATCGCTGAAGGTCGTCGTTAATCACCAGCCTGCAGGTTGCCCTTGTATCTGTTCGAAAGTCTCAATCAGCTGATTGAAAAATACTTGCCTGAGGATCAGGTTAAACGCCTCAAGCAAGCTTACCTTGTCGCACGTGATGCTCACGAGGGACAGACGCGTTCCAGTGGTGAGCCCTATATCACTCACCCGGTAGCCGTTGCCTGCATCCTGGCTGAAATGAAGCTCGACCATGAAACGCTCATGGCCGCGCTTTTGCACGACGTTATCGAAGACACCCCAGCCACCTATCAGGATATGGAACAGCTGTTCGGACAGACTGTTGCTGAACTGGTAGAGGGGGTTTCCAAACTCGATAAGCTGAAATTCCGCGATAAAAAAGAAGCCCAGGCGGAGAACTTCCGCAAAATGATCATGGCGATGGTGCAGGATATCCGCGTCATTCTGATCAAACTGGCTGACCGTACGCATAACATGCGCACGCTGGGTGCATTGCGACCGGATAAAAAACGGCGTATTGCCCTGGAAACGCTGGAAATTTACAGCCCCCTGGCCCACCGTCTTGGTATTCATCATCTGAAAACCGAGCTGGAAGAGCTGGGCTTTGAAGCCCTCTACCCCAACCGCTACCGCGTCATCAAAGAAGTGGTTAAAGCGGCCCGCGGCAACCGTAAAGAGATGATCCAGAAAATCCTCTCTGAAATTGACGGTCGTCTGCAGGAAGCGGGGGTCTCCTGTCGCGTCAGTGGTCGGGAAAAACACCTCTATTCGATTTACTGCAAAATGCACCTGAAGGAGCAGCGGTTCCATTCCATTATGGATATCTATGCTTTCCGGGTCATCGTCAGTGATGTCGATACCTGTTACCGGGTTCTGGGGCAGATGCACAGCCTCTACAAACCTCGTCCGGGTCGGGTTAAAGACTACATCGCTATACCCAAGGCCAACGGCTATCAGTCACTCCATACCTCCATGATTGGCCCGCACGGCGTGCCGGTTGAAGTGCAGATCCGTACCGAAGATATGGATCAGATGGCGGAGATGGGTGTGGCAGCACACTGGGCTTATAAAGAGCAGGGTGAAAGTAGCACAACCGCACAGATTCGCGCCCAGCGCTGGCTGCAAAGCCTGCTTGAGCTGCAACAGAGTGCCGGTAGCTCCTTTGAATTTATCGAAAGCGTGAAATCCGATCTGTTCCCGGATGAGATTTACGTTTTCACCCCGGAAGGCCGCATCGTCGAACTTCCTGCTGGCGCGACGCCGGTCGACTTTGCCTATGCCGTGCATACCGATATCGGCCATGCCTGTGTGGGTGCCCGTGTCGATCGTCAGCCTTATCCCCTTTCACAGCCGCTGACCAGCGGGCAAACCGTAGAGATCATCACTGCACCTGGCGCACGACCTAATGCCGCCTGGCTGAACTTTGTGGTGAGCTCTAAAGCCCGTGCGAAAATCCGTCAGCTGCTGAAAAACCTCAAGCGCGATGATTCGGTGAGTCTGGGCCGCCGTCTGCTCAACCATGCGTTGGGTGGCAGCCGTAAACTGGCCGAAATCCCGCCTGAGAATGTTCAGCACGAGCTGGAAAGGATGAAGCTGGCCACGCTGGACGATCTGCTGGCCGAGATAGGTCTGGGTAACGCCATGAGCGTGGTGGTGGCGAAAAATCTGCAGCAAAGCGAGCAGACTTCCCCATCAACGCCGCCCGTTTCCACGCCTTCACGCAGCAAGCTGCCGATCAAGGGCGCCGATGGCGTGCTGATCACCTTTGCCAAATGCTGCCGCCCAATCCCTGGCGATCCGATTGTGGCGCACGTCAGCCCTGGCAAAGGCCTGGTGGTACACCATGAATCTTGCCGTAATATTCGTGGCTACCAGAAAGAGCCTGAGAAATTCATGGCCGTGGAGTGGGATAAAGAGACGGAGCAGGAGTTTGTGGCGGAGATCAAGGTGGATATGTTTAACCACCAGGGCGCGCTGGCGAACCTGACAGCGGCAATCAATACGGCCGGATCCAATATTCAGAGCCTGAATACCGAAGAGAAAGATGGCCGGGTATACAGTGCCTTTATCCGTCTGACCGCACGCGATCGCGTTCACCTGGCGAATATTATGCGTAAAATCCGCGTAATGCCGGACGTGATTAAAGTTCATCGTAACCGAAACTAGCGCATGAATGCTCAACGTTATGCCCGCATTCTGGAGATGCTGGCCGCCCGCCAGCATGACCTGACCGTTTGTATGGAGCAGGTCCACAAGCCCCATAACGTCTCCGCCGTGATCCGCACGGCGGACGCGGTCGGCGTGCACGAAGTCCATGCGGTCTGGCCTGGCAGCAGGATGCGCACCATGGTCTCTTCGGCGGCTGGCAGCAACAGCTGGGTGCAGGTGAAAACTCATCGCACCATTGCTGAAGCCGTTACCCAGCTGAAAGGCCAGGGAATGCAGATCCTCGCCACTCACCTTTCTGATAAAGCCGTAGATTTCCGTGAGATTGATTACACCCGACCGACCTGTATTTTAATGGGGCAGGAAAAAACGGGGATCACTCAGGAGGCTCTCGACCTGGCCGATCAGGATATTATTATCCCGATGATCGGCATGGTGCAGTCGCTGAATGTTTCTGTCGCCTCAGCGCTCATCCTGTATGAAGCGCAGCGTCAACGGCAAAACGCCGGCATGTATCAGCGCACCCACAGCACGCTGGAGTATCACGAGCAGCAGCGTCTGCTGTTTGAAGGGGGCTATCCGGTGCTTGCCAGAGTCGCAAAGCACAAGGGTCTGCCCTATCCGGTGATTAACGAGGTGGGCGAAGTGGTGGCCGATCCCGAGTGGTGGGCGACCATGCAAGCCTCGGTACGCAGAAAATGACCGGTCGCCTGCTGGATGCCGTCCCGCTGAATTCACTGTCAGGCGTTGGCGCAAGTCAGGCAGGCAAACTGGCGAAACTGGGGCTGGTTACCGTACAGGATTTGCTGTTACACCTGCCGCTTCGCTATGAAGACCGCACCCAGCTTTATGCCATCAACGATCTCCTCCCAAATATTTATGCCACGGTAGAAGGTGAAGTGCTGCAAAGCGATATCACTTTTGGCCGCCGGCGGATGCTGACCTGTCAAATCAGTGACGGCACCGGCATCCTTACCCTGCGCTTTTTTAACTTCAATGCCGGCATGAAAAACAGCCTGTCACCGGGTAAACGCGTTACCGCTTATGGCGAGATTAAACGCGGCCAGCGTGGTGCAGAGATCATACATCCGGAATACCGCGTACAGGGTGATAACAGCGTGGTGGAGCTGCAGGAGACGCTGACCCCGGTCTACTCCACCACGGAAGGTATTCGCCAGGCCACGCTGCGTAATCTCACCGATCAGGCACTCGACCTGCTGGATACCTGCGCCATCGCCGAGCTGCTTCCCCCGGAGTTGAGTCAGGGCATGATCAGCCTGAAGCAGGCCTTACGCACGCTTCATCGTCCGCCACCCGACATGGCACTGGCCGATCTGGACAGCGGAAAGCATCCGGCACAGCGACGCCTGATCATGGAGGAGCTGCTGGCCCATAACCTCAGCATGCTGGCCGTGAGAGCCGGGGCACAGCGTTATCATGCGTTGTCGATGCCTGCCCGTCATGAACTCAGCGACAGGTTGCTGGCGGCGCTGCCGTTCAGCCCTACAGGCGCACAGGAACGCGTAGTGCGCGAAATCGAGCTGGACCTGGCCCATGACTATCCGATGATGCGCCTGGTGCAGGGAGATGTCGGGTCAGGCAAAACGCTGGTGGCTGCCCTGACGGCGCTGAACGTGATTGCTTACGGCAAACAGGTCGCCATGATGGCTCCGACAGAGTTGCTGGCAGAGCAGCATGCAAATAACTTCCGCCAGTGGTTCGCGCCGCTGGGGATTGAGGTTGGCTGGCTGGCCGGAAAGCAAAAAGGCAAGGCACGTCTGGCGCAGCAGGAAGCGATTGCCAGCGGTCAGGTTTCGATGATCGTCGGCACCCATGCGATTTTCCAGGAACAGGTGCAGTTCAACGGGCTGGCACTGGTGATTATCGATGAGCAGCACCGGTTTGGTGTGCATCAGCGTCTTGCCCTGTGGGAAAAAGGAGAAGAGCAGGGTTTCCATCCCCACCAGCTGATCATGACTGCCACCCCGATCCCACGCACGCTGGCAATGACCGCCTATGCCGATCTCGATACCTCAACCATCGATGAACTGCCGCCGGGCAGGACGCCGGTGACCACCGTAGCGATCCCTGACACGCGAAGAGCAGACATTATTGCCAGGGTTAAAAGCGCCTGTAGTGATGAGGGCCGTCAGGCTTACTGGGTCTGTACGCTGATTGAAGAGTCGGAACAGCTGGAAGCTCAGGCCGCTGAAGCGACCTGGGAAGAGCTTAAGCTGGCGCTGCCGGAGTTGCAGGTTGGGCTGGTACACGGGCGTATGAAGCCCACAGAAAAACAGGCGGTGATGCACTCCTTCAAGCAGGGGGAGATTCATCTGCTGATTGCCACCACGGTCATTGAAGTCGGGGTGGATGTTCCTAATGCCAGCCTGATGATTATTGAAAACCCGGAGCGTCTGGGGCTGGCACAGCTCCATCAGCTTCGGGGCCGTGTGGGTCGTGGATCCGTGGCCTCTCACTGCGTGCTGCTTTATAAAGCCCCGCTGAGTAAAACTGCCCAGAAGCGTCTGCAGGTGTTGCGCGACAGCAATGACGGGTTCGTGATTGCCCAGTGCGATCTGGAAATCCGTGGCCCCGGCGAAATGCTGGGTACCCGCCAGACCGGCAATGCCGAGTTTAAAGTAGCCGATTTACTGCGGGACGGGGCAATGATCCCGGAAGTACAGCGCGTCGCCCGACACATCCACCAGCATTATCCGGAACAGGCTCAGGCGCTGATTGAACGCTGGCTACCGGAAACGCAGCGCTACACCAACGCCTGACGGCAGTGACCTCCCGCTTCAGGAGGCCATATCGCTGACCGCCTCGTCGACGGGTTGCTCACCGGTGGTCAGTTCCAGGATCACCCGGTTCACTTCCGGTTTTTCAATCAGGCTGTGCAGCACCGCAGCCACGTCCTCACGCGGTACGGAACCATAGGGAATAGCCAGCCCAAGGCGCACTTTACCGCTGCCAGCGTCGTTGACCAGGGTGCCGGGGCGAAGAATGACCCAGTCCAGCGAGGTCGCTGCCAGCATTACATCCGCCTGCTTCTTTACCTGCATATAGTGTTCAAAGGTTGGAGAAATTTTTTTGCCCGTCCTGCTTCCGGGAAAGCGGAGACCAGCAGAAAGCGTTTTATGCCTGCCAGCCTCGCAGCCTCAGCCGCAAACTTGCAGCCGCGTCCGTCAATACCGTCGGTTAACTCAATACCTGCACCGGCAGCACCGGCAGAGAACACCACCGCATCACACCCCTGCATCGCTTCTGCCAGTTTTTCACTGCTGGTGTTCATCAGGTCTGTATTGACCGGTTTAACCCCATCCGCCAAAAGTGCTTGTTCCTGCCCTTCACGCCGCCAGATACCCGTGACCTGATGGCCCGCCTTGACCAGTCGTTTTCTTAAATGGCTGCCAACGCCACCCGTTGCACCAATAATAAATACCTGCATTTGTTCCTCGCTCAATGACTTTTGCTTCAGGGTAAACCCCATTAGTTTAGCGAACAGCGGGCCGTTTCGCTGCCTGTGGTCTGAACAACGCGCTTCTGGCCCCGGCAATCGTTTGCTTTTAGCCGCTATATGATTAAAATCGCCACTTCGTTTGTCAGAGAGCCCGGAAAATGTCCTCCCCAATTCCCGATGCAGAAGCCAGCCGTAACCCTATTCCCACTGCACACAGTGAGCTGATCTACCGTCTGGAAGATCGTCCTCCTCTGCCGCAGACCCTGTTTGCCGCCTGTCAGCATTTACTGGCGATGTTTGTTGCGGTGATTACGCCAGCCCTGCTGATTTCTCAGGCGTTAGGCCTGCCCGCGCAGGATACGCAGCACATTATCAGCATGTCGCTGTTTGCTTCGGGCGTGGCTTCGCTGTTGCAGATCAAAACCTGGGGGCCGGTAGGTTCAGGCTTACTGTCGATTCAGGGCACCAGTTTCAACTTCGTCACGCCGCTGATTATGGGTGGAATGACGCTGAAAAATGGCGGGGCCGACGTGCCCACCATGATGGCGGCGCTGTTTGGCACGCTGATGCTGGCCTCCTGCACCGAGATGATCCTCTCCCGCTTCCTGCATCTTGCCCGGCGCGTCATTACCCCGCTGGTTTCCGGCATTGTGGTGATGATTATCGGCCTGTCTTTGATTCAGGTCGGCCTGACCTCCATCGGGGGCGGCTTTGCAGCTATGAGCGATCACACTTTTGGCGCGCCAAAGAATCTGCTGCTTGCTGGCGCGGTGCTGCTGGTGATTGTGCTGCTTAACCGTCAGCGTAACCCTTATCTGCGGGTTGCTTCACTGGTGATTGCTATGGCCGTGGGCTATCTGCTTGCCTGGGCCCTGGATATGCTGCCTGAGACAACATCGCCGGTGAATCAGGATCTGATAACTCTGCCAAGGCCGTTTTACTATGGACTGAGCATTGACTGGAATCTGCTGATCCCGCTGATGCTGGTCTTTATGGTGACCTCGCTGGAAACCATTGGTGATATCACCGCGACCTCGGATGTCTCCGAGCAGCCCGTTACCGGGCCGGTATATATGAAACGCCTGAAAGGCGGCGTGCTGGCAAACGGGCTTAATTCCTTCGTCTCTGCACTGTTCAATACCTTCCCTAACTCCTGTTTTGGTCAGAACAACGGCGTGATCCAGCTGACCGGCGTGGCCAGTCGCTATGTGGGCTTTGTGGTAGCTCTGATGCTGGTTGTTCTCGGCCTCTTCCCGGCAGTGAGCGGCTTTGTGCAGCACATTCCGGAACCCGTGCTGGGCGGTGCCACGCTGGTCATGTTCGGCACCATCGCCGCTTCCGGCGTGCGCATTGTCTCCCGCGAGCCGCTAAACCGCCGGGCGATCATGATCATGGCGCTGTCGCTGGCCGTGGGGTTAGGCGTTTCTCAGCAGCCGCTGATCCTTCAGTTCGCACCTGACTGGTTGAAAACGTTGCTCTCCTCCGGCATTGCCGCTGGCGGCATTACTGCCATCATTCTGAATCTGCTCTTTCCTCAGGAAAAATAATCCGTTCCTGTGCCATCCTGTGGGGATTAACGGAGGGTCTGCGGGCCCTCTGACCCCGCAGACGGTTGAGCTTCGATGATAAATCAGGCATAACAACCTTTTGCCTGATGTTCACAGGGACAGATGCCATGAAAGTATTCGGAAAAATTCTGCTGACCCTGCTGCTGGTGCTGTTACTGGCCACAGTGGCAGTCTATGTCGTGCTGCAAACCCAGTGGGGCGCCGGGTGGATCAGTCGCACCCTCAGCAAGCACACCGATTACCAGCTGACCATGAGCAAGCTGGAGCATAACTTCTCCGATCCTGACCTTCTGATCCTGAACAACGTCTCTTTTGGGCATAAAACCCAGCCGGCCATACTGACAGCGAAGCGCGTAGAGCTTGAACTTAGCTGGATCCAGTTTACTCAGCCACTGCATTTCTCCAGCATCCGGCTGGACAATGGCGTACTGAATATTACGGATGGCAAAACGCTGCCGTTAGAGGCTGACCGGCTGCAGCTGAGCCAGATGGCGGTTAACAGCCCTCACTCCAGCCTTCCCGTTTCGGCTAAGCGTGTGGATGGCGGTATCGTGCCGTGGAAACCTCTGGCGAACAATTTCACCGGCAGCGATGCCAGTTTCCAGATGAGCGCAGGATCGCTGGAAATCAACGGCTTCCCCGCCTCTGACGTGCTGATCCAGGGCCGTGTAAACAACAAACAGCTGGTGATGAGCAACGTTGGAGCGGATGCCGCGCTGGGTTCAGTGACGGCCAGCGCGCAGCGTGATGCCCAGGGCAACTGGCAGGTCGCCAGCTTGAGACTCAACAGTATTCGCCTGCAAACGGATAAGACCCTCAGCGATTTTCTTGATCCGTTACTCGCCCTGCCCTCCGTGCATTTCGACCGTATTGATATGACAGATGCGCGTCTGGAAGGCACAGACTGGGCAGTGACCGACCTGGATATGGCGCTTAAAAATATCACGCTGCGCAACGGTGACTGGGAAAGTGATGACGGCTCGCTGTCGATGAATGCCAGCACCTTTGTCAATGGCAGCCTGCAGCTCAACGATCCGATTGTGGATATGACCTTTTCCCCTGAAGGCGTGGCGCTGTCGCAGTTCAGTTCCCGCTGGGTCAATGGCCTGATCCGTACCGCAGGCAAATGGACCCGCAATGATAAGAAACTGACGCTGGATCAGGTGGCTGTGGCTGGCCTGGAGTATACCCTGCCGCAGAACTGGCGTGGGCTTTGGCTGGCACGCCTGCCGGGCTGGCTGGACAGTGTTGAAGTGAGTAAATTCGCCGCCAACCGGAATCTGATTATTGATATTGACCCGGCCTTCCCTTTCCAGATGACCTCTCTTGAAGGAAATGGCAGCAATTTGCAGCTGGCACGGGATCATCAGTGGGGGATCTGGTCGGGCAATCTGAGCCTGAACGCCGCCGAAGCGACGTTTAACCGCGTGGATGTCCGTCATCCTTCCATCAGCCTGAATGCCGATGCCAGCAACATCAACATCACCGAATTAAGCGCCTTTACTAAAAACGGCATGATTGAGAGCCTGGCTACGCTGTCTCAGCAGCCCCAGCGGGCGCTTACCATCACTCTGAATGGCCGTCAGGTTCCGGTCAACCTGCTGCATGAATGGGGCTGGCCAATGCTGCCGCTGGAAGGCGAAGGCGATTTACAGCTAAAAGCTCAGGGCAGTCTGGCCGCCGATGCGCCGTTAAAACCCTCAGTTAACGCCACTCTTTCCGCCACCGCTGGTGACAAGACACTTCAGCAAACGATGCGGGCAGGCCAGGTCACCGGGGCGCAGTAGAGATTTCCATTTCATTCAGTGATATTCCTGAAGCGCGGGCTTAACTTTCCCGCACTTCAGGAATGTCCGCCATATCTCTTGTTTTAAGCATCCCACGGGTAAGGTATAGTCCGTTTTTTTACGGAGGAACCATGCTGACCAACTCATCCATTCGTCTGAACAAATACATCAGCGAGAGCGGTATCTGCTCCCGTCGCGATGCCGATCGTTATGTCGAACAGGGCAACGTTTTTATTAACGGCAAGCGTGCCGCAGTAGGCGATCAGGTCTTCCCTGGTGATGTGGTGAAAGTGAACGGTCAGCTGATTGAGCCGCGTAATGAAGAAGATCTGGTGCTTATCGCGCTCAACAAACCGGTGGGCATCATCAGTACCACGGAAGACAGTGAGAAGGATAACATCGTCAATTTTGTTAACCACAGCAAGCGAGTCTTTCCGATCGGACGTCTGGATAAAGAGTCTCAGGGACTGATTTTCCTCACTAACCACGGCGACCTGGTGAACAAAATTCTGCGTGCCGGTAACGACCACGAAAAAGAATATCTGGTGACCGTGAATAAACTCGTGACCGACGAGTTTATTCACGGGCTTGGGGCAGGAGTGCCGATGCTCGGCACCGTGACCAAAAAATGCAAAGTGAAGAAAGAAGCGCCGTTTGTGTTCCGCATTACCCTGGTGCAGGGGCTGAACCGTCAGATCCGCCGGATGTGTAAACATTTTGGCTATGAAGTGACGAAGCTTGAACGTGTGCGGATCATGAACGTCAGCCTGAAAGGCCTGCCTCAGGGCGAATGGCGTGATTTTACCGATGATGAGCTGATTGAGCTGTTTAAGCTGATCGAGAATTCCTCTTCAGAAGAGGAGCCCACTAAAAAACCAAAGCCGAAGCCGAAAGCTAAACCCGCCGTGGCCAAAAAACCTGCCAGCAGCGGGCCTAAAGGCGCAGCAACGCCAGCCGAAAATGCAGCCGCCCGTAAGCGCTTTAACCAGCCGGGCCGGAAAAAGAAAGGGCGCTGAATCAGCGCCCTGAGCCTTACCCGCCGGAACCGCCCTGCTCCAGGGCTCCATCAGGATCGGCGGGCAGTACGATATAAACACCCTCAAACACCGCACCACAGACTTCATTGCCAAACAGTTCGACCTCCAGCTGCACCCTGGCTTTTCGACCACGCGCCAGCCTGTCCAGATCGCCACTCAACGAGCCCAGATCGGCTACCGCGCCCGGTTTCCCGGTGATCGGATGGCTGTAACGGATATGCGCATCGGCCAGAATGATGGTGCCCCCCAGATGACGCTCACGCAGTAACAGCCAGATCAACCCCCAGCCGGTCAGGGTGGCCAGCGAGAACAGGCTGCCCGCAAACAGCGTATGGTGCGGATTCTGATTGCCGGTCTCCGGCATGGTGGTGATGAACTTCTGCCCGGTAAATTGCAGAATCCGCACCCCCATTTTCTCACTGAGCGGGATATGATCGTACCAGGCCTGCTGCAGTTGTCCGCACCAGTCAGCGCGATGCAGAATGTCATCCAGTGACATCACCGATTTGATCATCAGAAAATGGCGAACCGGGGTGGTTTGCGGAACGGTGATTTCACCCTGATTGACATATCCCAGTTTGGCAAAGAACTCGACGGCATCTTCGCGGGCGCTACACACCACGCGCTTTGCCCCTTCCTGTCGCGCCACGGACTCAAGCGTCATGGCGACCAGCGTCCCCAACCCTTTGCCCTGCACTGAGGGATGAACGGCCAGGAAGCGGATAGCCGCTTCATTTTCCGCATTGATATACAGCCGGCCGGTTGCAACCGGATCGCCGCGCTCGTCCACCACCATCTGATGATGTGCCAGCGCATCCCAGGCATCTCTTTCAGAGCCCATAGGCTGATGAAGAGGCTTGCGCAACATTTCCCAGCGGAACTGATAGTAGATATCCAGCTCTTCTGCTGTTTCAGGCACCCGAAGATGATACATAAAATGGTTCTCTCTCTCTGAGCCAGCGCGGCCTTGCTGCCGTTCAGCCAGCGGCTTCACACCTGCAGCCAGAACGTCACGGGGCCATCATTGACCAGTGAAACCTGCATATTAGCGGCAAACCGTCCCGTTTCCGTAACGATCTCCTTCTCCCGACAGCAGCCAACAAAATAGTCATAGAGACGTTCGGCTTCGTCAGGATCGGCGCCACCAGAGAAGCTGGGCCGCATGCCTTTTTGGGTATCCGCAGCCAGGGTGAACTGCGACACCACCAACAGGCTGCCTCCTGCCTGCTGCACATTCAGATTCATTTTGTCGTTTTCGTCGCCAAAAATACGATAACCCAGCACCCGTTCGCACAGGCGCTGCGCTTTTTGCTGGTCATCGCCTTTTTCCACGCCGAGCAGGATCAGTAAGCCTGGTCCAATTTCGCCAGTGGTTTCACCTGCCACCTTCACGCTGGCACTCAGCGCTCGTTGAAGTAATGCAATCATGTCCGCTCGTCTTCTTCTTTTTTGTTCTTCCTGTTTCAGCAGACGATAGTCGCCCAGGGTGGCACTGATTTCTGCCCCCAGCAGTACGATACACCAGGTCCAGTATACCCACAAAAACAGGATGGGGATCACGGCCAGAACGCCGTAAATCAACTGATACGAAGGGAACATCGTAACATAGAGCGCAAAACCTTTTTTCCCCAGCTCAAACAGCAATCCTGCCACCAGCGCCCCAATCAGCGCGTCTTTACCCGCGACCTGTCGGGTGGGAACAATGCTGTACAGCAGAAAGAAAGCCAGCCAGGAAAGCAGCAGGGGAAAAACCCGCAGCCCATAGTCTATGACCCAGCTAACGCCCGTCACGGATGCCCAGCGCAGCGACAGCAGATAGGAGCTGATGGCTAGACTCGCGCCGGCCAGCAGCGGCCCCAGCGTCAGAATCATCCAGTAGACAGCAAAGGAGTAGACTATGGGGCGCTTGCGTTTACTGCGCCAGATGGTGTTCAGCGAAGTGTCTATGGCGTACATCAACAGCAGCGCCGTGACCACCAGGCCACAGGCGCCCACTGCCGTCATCTTGGTGACGTTAGCCACAAACTGCTCAAGATAGCTCTGAACCACCGTGCCTGAAGCGGGCACGAAGTTATTAAAGATAAACGTTTTTAACTGCGTACTGACATCAGCGAACGAGGGGAAAGCGGCAAAAAGCGCAAACACCACCGCGACCAGCGGCACCAACGACAGCAGCGACACATAGGCCAGGTTCCCGGCCAGAGTGGTCATTCCATCTTCTTCAATGCGCTGCCATAACAACTTTATCCAGGCCCAGAAAGCACGCATACGGTGCCGGTAGTGATTAACCAGGCTCATTTAAATACGATCGCTGAAGAACAATGGGACCACAGTGGC
Organism: Erwinia sp. E_sp_B01_1; assembly: GCF_036865545.1. Classification (NCBI taxonomy): domain Bacteria; kingdom Pseudomonadati; phylum Pseudomonadota; class Gammaproteobacteria; order Enterobacterales; family Erwiniaceae; genus Erwinia; species Erwinia sp. E_sp_B01_1. The sequence goes on from NZ_CP142208.1 coordinate 4,708,408, forward strand.
ATCGGTAACGTGCACGCAGTGAATGCCCAAAGCCCGGGCAGCTTCAATATTGGCAAGATTATCATCAAAGAAAATGGCCTCTGCCACCGAGGCTTCTTCCGCATTCAGTAGTTGCTGCCAGATTTCGGGTTCAGGCTTACGCAAGCCCATCTCCTGGGAGAGATACAGCCTGTCTGCCGCTTCCTGAACTTCAGGATACTGGGTAGGCCAGAAAGCACAGTGTAATTTGTTGGTGTTAGAGAGGATGACGACTCTGTCCCCCTGCTCGCGCAGCTTGTGCATGATGGCGATGACTTCAGGACGCACGCCGACAAACACCGCCTGCCAGCCCGCAGCAAACTGCTCAAAGCTCAGGGCTACGTCCAACTGCTCGCACATCTGTGCGGCGAACTCTTCGTCACTGATTTCCCCCCGTTCATGCTGTTCAAAAGCCTCTCCCATCTGGAAACGGCTTTGCAGCGTAGCTAGCGGGACACGACCGAGATCGCTCCAGACGCCAAGAACCCGGTTGAAATCAATATCAACAATGACGTTACCTAAATCAAAGATATACAGCATGGTCATCTCCTTTTGTGCCGGTGAGCTATTCACTCTAGCGGTAAATCGGGAGGCTGAACAGGAGAGGGGTTTGAAAACGGAGAGAAGATTCAGGGCCGGAAGCGTTCCGGCCCTGAAGAGTGCAGCACTAAATTAAGGGAAATTAACCCTCTTTAGGACCACGGCTTGCGCGTTTACGATCGTTTTCAGTCAGGTGACGTTTACGAATACGTACGGACAGCGGAGTCACTTCTACCAGTTCGTCATCATCGATGAACTCGATAGCCTGCTCAAGAGTCATCTTGATAGCTGGAACCAGAGTGGTGGCTTCGTCTGTACCGGAAGCACGCATGTTGGTCAGTTTCTTACCGGTCAGGCAGTTAACGGTCAGGTCGTTAGAACGTGAGTGAATACCGATGATCTGGCCTTCATACACTTCCGCACCGTGACCCAGGAACAGCTTACCGCGGTCCTGCAGGCTGTACAGTGCAAAGGCTACTGCTTTACCCTGGCCGTTAGAGATCAGCACGCCGTTCTGACGCTGGCCCACTTCGCCCTGACGGATATCGTCGTAATGGCTGAAGGTGGAGTACAGCAGACCGGTACCGGAGGTCATGGTCATGAATTCGTTACGGAAACCGATCAGGCCACGGCTTGGGATAACGTAGTCAAGACGTACGCGACCTTTGCCATCCGGATCCATGTTTTTCATGTCCGCTTTACGTTCACCCATCGCCTGCATCACAGAACCCTGGTGCTGTTCTTCGATATCCAGCGTAACGTTTTCGAATGGCTCCTGCTTGCGGCCTTCGAAGTCACGGAAGATAACTTTCGGACGGGATACCGCCAGCTCGAAACCTTCACGACGCATGTTTTCAATCAGAACAGACAGGTGAAGCTCACCACGACCGGAGACGCGGAAAGCATCAGCGTCGGTAGTTTCTTCAACACGCAGCGCCACGTTGTGCACCAGCTCTTTGTTCAGACGGTCAAGGATCTGACGTGAAGTCACATACTTACCTTCTTTACCGCAGAACGGGGAGGTGTTGACGTTAAAGAACATGGTTACGGTAGGTTCATCAACGCTCAGAGCTGGCAGCGCCTGTACATTCTGTGGATCACAGATGGTATCAGAGATGTTCAGCTCGCCCAGACCGGTGATAGCGATGATATCGCCAGCTTCCGCTTCTGTCGCTTCGATACGCTCAAGACCCATGTGAGTCAGCACTTTGCCAACTTTCGCGTTACGGGTTTTGCCTTCGCTATCGATGATAGTAACCTGCTGGTTCGGCTTCACTTTACCGCGCTTGATGCGGCCGATGCCGATAACACCAACATAGTTGTTGTAGTCCAGCTGGGAAATCTGCATCTGGAACGGCGCTTCCATCTCAACCTGCGGAGGAGAAACGTGTTTCACGATAGCTTCATACAGCGGGGTCATGTCTTCAGCCATATCGGCGTGGTCAAGACCAGCGATGCCGTTGATAGCAGAAGCATAGATAACCGGGAAATCGAGCTGCTCGTCGGTCGCGTCCAGGTTAACGAACAGGTCAAAGACCTGATCAACAACCCAGTCTGGACGTGAGCCAGGACGGTCAACTTTGTTGATGACCACGATCGGCTTCAGACCATTAGCAAAAGCTTTTTTGGTCACGAAGCGGGTTTGCGGCATAGGGCCATCCGTTGCATCCACAACCAGCAGCACCGAGTCAACCATTGACATCACACGCTCAACCTCACCGCCGAAGTCGGCGTGTCCTGGGGTATCCACGATGTTGATGCGGTAGTCGTTCCATTTAATGGCGGTGTTTTTTGCGAGGATGGTAATCCCACGCTCTTTCTCCAAATCGTTGGAGTCCATTACGCGTTCAGTAGCTTCAGTGCGGGCGTCAAAGGTCCCGGATTGCTGCAGCAACTTATCAACCAGGGTAGTTTTACCATGGTCAACGTGGGCAATAATGGCGATGTTACGCAAATTTTCGATCACAGCTTTGCCTCAGGCATTAGAAATAGCGCGCTATTGTACACGGATTAATCGAAGGACTGAACAGGATCACAAATTTCAATTAAAGATAACTGTCAGGATTGCTTTTCTAACCATAAACAGTGCAAGAATTGCACTCCATCGAAAAAATGCACCAGAATAGTGCTGCATCAGCACTCGATAGCACCAAAATGGTGCGCGACTTCCATCATGGTGCAGGTCCCGTATCACGAGAGGGCGCATCATAGCGCTTTTTCAGGGTATTAATAAAGTTGGCATAGATTTCGCTTTATTACACCCAAGCGAAGAATGCCAGTTTCCACAACGGTTGATAGCTTGTCAGAGATCTTTATTATCGGTTGACTATGCCAGATAAGCAAAGTCCTGAATGAAGTTCTCTTACCACGACGACAATGACAAAATCCAGGAGAGTTAAGTATGTCCGCTGAACACGTTCTGTCGATGATGAACGAGCACGAAGTCAAGTTTGTTGATCTGCGCTTTACCGATACCAAGGGTAAAGAACAGCACGTCACCATTCCTGCTCATCAGGTAAACGCTGACTTCTTCGAAGAAGGCAAAATGTTTGACGGCTCCTCAATCGGTGGCTGGAAAGGAATTAACGAATCAGACATGGTTCTGATGCCTGACTCAACTACCGCCGTGCTGGATCCATTCTTCGAAGATCCTACGCTGATTATCCGTTGCGATATCCTCGAGCCAGGCACCATGCAGGGTTACGACCGCGACCCACGTTCCATTGCCAAGCGTGCTGAAGATTTCCTGCGCTCTTCCGGCATTGCAGACACCGTTCTGTTTGGCCCTGAGCCAGAGTTCTTCCTGTTTGACGATATCCGTTTCGGCAGCAGCACTTCCGGTTCCCATGTTGCTATCGACGATGTCGAAGCTTACTGGAACAGCGGTAAAGCTTACGAAGGCGGCAACAAAGGTCACCGTCCAGGTCTGAAAGGCGGTTACTTCCCGGTTCCTCCGGTCGACTCTTCACAGGACATCCGTTCTGCTATGTGTCTGACCATGGAGCAGATGGGTCTGGTTGTTGAAGCTCATCACCACGAAGTGGCTACAGCGGGTCAGAACGAAGTGGCAACCCGCTTCAACACCATGACCAAAAAAGCTGACGAAATTCAGATCTACAAATACGTTGTTCACAACGTGGCTCATGCTTACGGCAAAACGGCCACCTTTATGCCGAAGCCTATGTTCGGTGATAACGGTTCCGGTATGCACTGCCATATGTCACTGTCTAAAGACGGTAACAACCTGTTCGCTGGTGACAAATACGGCGGCCTGTCTGAAATGGCCCTGTTCTACATCGGTGGTGTTATCAAGCACGCTAAAGCGATCAACGCCCTGGCGAACCCGACCACCAACTCCTACAAGCGTCTGGTCCCAGGCTACGAAGCGCCTGTTATGCTGGCTTACTCTGCCCGTAACCGTTCTGCTTCTATCCGTATCCCAGTGGTTGCCAGCCCGAAAGCACGTCGTATCGAAGCTCGCTTCCCTGATCCAGCGGCTAACCCATACCTGTGCTTCGCTGCATTGCTGATGGCTGGCCTGGACGGCATCATCAACAAGATCCACCCTGGCGATGCGATGGACAAAAACCTGTACGACCTGCCGCCGGAAGAAGAAGCTGAGATCCCGAAAGTGGCTGGTTCACTGGACGAAGCTCTGGCTGCACTGAACGAAGACCGCGAGTTCCTGACCCGTGGCGGCGTGTTCACTGACGACACCATCGAAGCTTATATCGCACTGCGTAAAGAAGAGATGGACCGCGTTCGTATGACGCCACACCCGGTTGAGTTCGAGCTGTACTACAGCGTTTAACTGGTCTGACGTTTTTTGTTGCCGTGGAAACTTTAAGCCCATCTCCGGATGGGCTTTTTTCTCCACGAATTCATTGTTCAGGAAGACCAATCCCGGCTTCCCTGACTATAATGCACTGAAATGGTGCAGGAGAGAATGCATGGCAACTGGCACGCTGCCCGATGCTGGGCAGATCCTCAACTCCCTGATTAACAGTATTTTACTGGTCGACAGCGGACTGGTCGTGCATTACGCCAATCCCGCCGCCCAACAGCTGTTAGCGCAAAGTTCCCGCAAGCTGTTCGGTACACCGCTGCCGGAACTGATAGGCTATTTTTCACTGAATATCGACGTCATGCGTGAGAGTCTGGACGCAGGTCAGGGTTTTACCGACAGTGAAGTAACTTTAGTGGTCGACAGCCGTGCGCACATTATGTCGTTAACCGCACAGCGTCTGCCAGACGGATTAATTCTGCTTGAGATGGCACCGATGGATAATCAGCGTCGCCTCAGTCAGGAACAGATTCAACATGCTCAGCAGGTCGCCGCCCGGGATTTAGTCCGCGGTCTGGCACATGAAATTAAAAATCCGCTGGGTGGATTGCGTGGTGCAGCACAGCTGCTGGCGAAAGCCCTGCCCGATCCTTCATTAACAGAATATACCAAAGTGATCATTGAGCAGGCGGACCGTCTGCGCAATCTGGTTGATCGCCTGCTCGGCCCACAGCAACCGGGGATGCACGTCACGCAAAGCATTCATCAGGTTGCCGAGCGCGTAGTGAATCTGGTCTCAATGGAGCTGCCCGACAACGTGACGCTGGTCAGGGATTACGATCCCAGCCTGCCGGAACTGCCCCACGATCCGGACCAGATTGAACAGGTTCTGCTGAATGTCGTCCGCAACGCGCTTCAGGCGTTGGGTGAAGAGGGTGGCACCATTACGCTTCGTACCCGTACGGCTTTCCAACTGACGCTGCACGGCACACGCTATCGCCTGGTGGCACGCATCGATATCGAAGATGACGGCCCGGGTATCCCGGCGCAACTTCAGGATACGCTGTTCTATCCCATGGTGAGCGGGCGTGAAGGCGGCACCGGTTTAGGCCTGTCGATTGCCCGTAGCCTGATCGATCAGCATTCGGGAAAAATAGAGTTTAACAGTTGGCCAGGTCATACAGAATTTTCGGTTTATCTGCCTATTCGCCAGTGAGGTTTCTATGCAACGAGGGATAGTTTGGATCGTCGATGACGATAGCTCCATCCGCTGGGTGCTTGAACGCGCGCTCACTGGGGCCGGTTTAAGCTGCGCCACTTTTGACAGCGCTAATGAGGTGCTGGAAGCCCTTGCCAGCAAAACCCCAGACGTTTTACTGTCAGATATCCGCATGCCAGGTATGGATGGTCTTACGCTGCTTAAACAGATTAAACAGCGTCATCCGATGCTTCCGGTCATCATAATGACTGCCCATTCCGATCTGGATGCGGCCGTCAGTGCTTATCAGCAGGGTGCCTTTGATTACCTGCCTAAGCCCTTTGATATCGATGAAGCCGTGGCGCTGGTAGAGCGGGCAATCAGCCACTACCAGGAGCAACAGCAGCCACGCAATCAGCCGGTGAGCGGCCCCACCACCGATATCATTGGTGAAGCACCGGCGATGCAGGATGTTTTTCGCATCATCGGTCGGCTTTCCCGCTCTTCGATCAGCGTGCTGATCAACGGGGAATCGGGGACAGGTAAAGAACTTGTCGCTCATGCTCTACACCGTCACAGCCCACGGGCTAAAGCACCGTTTATTGCACTGAACATGGCGGCTATCCCCAAAGACCTGATCGAGTCAGAACTGTTTGGTCATGAGAAAGGCGCTTTTACCGGCGCAAATCAGATCCGACAGGGACGCTTTGAACAGGCTGACGGCGGTACGCTGTTCCTGGATGAAATCGGTGATATGCCTCTGGATGTGCAGACGCGTTTACTGCGTGTGCTGGCTGACGGACAGTTTTATCGCGTCGGTGGCTATGCGCCGGTAAAAGTGGATGTCCGTATTATTGCGGCAACCCACCAGAACCTGGAACTGCGGGTACAGGAAGGAAAATTCCGTGAGGATTTATTCCACCGCCTGAACGTTATCCGCGTGCATCTGCCTCCCCTGCGGGAACGTCGTGAAGATATCCCTCGTCTGGCGCGCTACTTCCTGCAGGTTGCAGCGCGTGAACTGGGTGTGGAAGCGAAGATCCTGCATCCGGAAACAGAAACAGCGCTGACCCGCCTGCACTGGTCCGGTAACGTTCGTCAGCTGGAGAATACCTGCCGCTGGCTGACCGTGATGGCTGCAGGACAGGAAGTCCTGATTCAGGATCTGCCTCCTGAGCTGTTTGAGACCTCCACCCCAGAAAATCCGGTGCAGTCTCTGCCGGACAGTTGGGCAACCCTGCTGGCACAGTGGGCCGATCGCGCGCTGCGTTCCGGTCATCAAAACCTGCTGTCAGAAGCGCAGCCGGAGATGGAACGCACGTTACTGACTACCGCTCTGCGTCACACGCAGGGGCACAAGCAGGAAGCGGCACGGCTGCTGGGCTGGGGAAGAAATACCCTGACCCGCAAGCTGAAAGAACTGGGAATGGAATAGTCCGTAGCAAAGGATAAATTTGTCGTTCCGCGCGCGTTTATCCTTTGCCGTTACCCCTTATCCGCTCACTTTCACGGGCGCGATCATGACGTTAATCCCGCTGTCGCGCATTTTTTCAATGTGCTGCAGCGGTGTTCCCTGATTAACAATCACCACATCAAACTCATCCAGCCTGGCAAAATGATGCAGCGCACGACGCTCAAACTTGGTGTAATCGCTGAGCAGAATGCGTTTTGCAGAAGAGTCAAACATCGCGCGTTTCGTTTCAGTGGTTTCCGCAGACTGGTGGAATACGCTGCCTTCGGTGATAGCCGACATACTGACAAAGAACAGATCGGCGCGCAGCGTGGCAATTTCCCGGCGGGTCATCTGGCCCATAAAAGCGTTGCACCAGTTATAAAATTGTCCGCCCAGACCGAGCAGATTCACGTCACGCACGTTGCGTAACTCTGTCATCAGCGGCAGTGAATTGGTGATAACGGTCAGCGGGGCACGCGCAGGCAGAAAGCGGGTCATTTGTAATACGGTGGTGGAGTCATCCATAAAGACGGCCTGGCCGGGATCGATCAGTCCGGCAGCCATCTCCGCAATCGCCCGCTTCTCATCCTGCTGGCGGGTTGCCCTGTAGACGTCGCTGGACTCCACCTGACTGGTGGAAGTGGCAGAGACAACGCCTCTGGCTTTTCGTAGCAGGCCGCGCTCCACCAGTTCATCCAGATCGCGGTGGGCTGTCATCAGGCTGATGCCGAAGCGGTCAGTCAGATCTTCGATACGAATGGATCCCTCAGCCACTACCGCTTCCACAATCAGCTGGCGCCGGGCTAACTGACGAGCCTGTCGGCTGTCACCGGGCATCTGTTCTGCCATAAAAATGTCGACGGCTTTTTGCGTCATGGAGCGTGCATCCAAAGTCAGATAAGGGAAGGTAAAGCGGCTTTATTAGACCCCCAATTCAGGGATTTAGCAAATCAGGGCGGAGCGGTGACGGATAAGCCGCCACCGCGCAAGCCATTATTCAGAAAGGGTGAAAGCGGAAGTGTATTTACTGACGTTTTCTTTGGTAATCAGTTTGCAGTCAAAAAGCTGTTTTTCTGTTTTCGCCCCGGTTTTACCGGTTTTGATAAACTGGTCAGCCTGCTGGACAGCTTTGGTTGAGAATTCGGAAACCGGCTGCATCACCGTGTAGGCCAGCGCGCCAGATTTAACGGCATCAACGGCATCCGGCGAGCCATCGAATGCCCCCACCACCACATTTTTCAGTTTGCCCGCCTCTTTCAGGGCCGCCACAGCACCCAGCGCCATTTCGTCGTTACCGCTGATGATGCCTTTGATATCCGGGTGAGCCTGCAACAGGGACTGGGTTTTATTGTTGCCCTGAGTACGATCCCAGTTAGCCACTTCTTTACCTACCTGCTTCAGATCCGGGTACTGTGACAGCACAGTTTCATAGCCGTTGGAGCGGGTTGCCGCATTGTTGTCTGAGGGGGAGCCAAGCAGCTCCACATAGTTACCGCTGTCGCCAACGACTTTCACCCATTGCATGGCCCCCAACGCCGCGCCCTGAGCGTTGTTGGAAACCAGCTGCGCTTTGGCCAGGCCACTCTGGTTCAGTTCGGCGTTGATAACGATGACCGGAATGCCGGCAGCAATGGCTTTTTTCACCGAGCCAACCGATCCGTCAGCGTTGGCCGGATCAAGAATGATCGCTTTAGATTTGTTGGTAATGGCGGTGTCGATCAGCTGACTTTCGGTATTGGTATCACCTTTATGCGCGCCCACTGTGGCGGTGTAGCCCAGTTTTTCCGCCTCTTTTTTTGCCACCATGCCTTCGGTATACCAGTAAGGATTGGAGGGATCGTTGACGATGATAGTCATCAGTCCGTTGGCTGCCCAGGCAGGTGTTGCGAGGGCGGTGATCAGCGCGGTGGCGGCCACCATCAGAATGCGTTTGCTGTTGAACATGGTCTGTCTCCACTTATCTTGGTGTAGGGTTGGTCTGAGTCAGGATAAAGGCGCCGGAGGATCCGGCGCTGGGGTCTTATTTCGATCGCTTACCGTATTGCAGGGTATTGAGCAGAACTGCCAGCACGATGACTGCGCCGGTGAACACCGTCTGCCAGTAGGCAGAGACGCCGATAATCACCAGACCATCCGAGAGAAAACCAATAACAAAAGCACCAAGCAGTGTGCCGCGAACGTTCCCGCGTCCACCGGTCAATGCCGCGCCACCAATAACCACAGCCGCAATAGCCGTCAGTTCGTAAGTCGTGCCGGCGGTCGGACCGGCAGAAGTCAGCTGCGAGGAGAGTACCAGTCCGGCGATAGCCGCACAGATACCGGAAAGCACGTAAACCGTGATTTTGACGCGTTTAACCGGCACGCCGGAGAGATCCGCAGCACGTTCATTACCGCCTGAAGCATAGAGCCAGCGGCCAAAAGCACTGCGACTCAGCAGGAATCCAGCCGCCAGGGCTATCACCGCCAGAATCATCACCCCAACAGGAATGCCGAGGATGCGGTTGAAGCCCAGCCAGTCAAAGCCCGTGTTGCCCAGTTCAACGCTGCCGGAAAGTTTGTTGTAGGTCAGGCCGTTAGTCATCAGCAGCGCGATGCCCCGGGCCACATACAGCGATCCCAGCGTAGCGACGAAAGCCGGCACGCGGAACCAGGCGATCAGCACACCGTTAATCAGGCCCACCAGCGCCCCCATTGCCAGCGTCAGTAACACCACCGCCCAGAGAGGAAAGTAGAGAATGACGCCAAAGGCTTCCAGATTGACACCCTGCATCAGATAACCGGCAAAAACCCCGGACAGGCCGAGCGTCGACCCTACCGAGAGATCGATACCGCCATTCAGGATCACCAACAGCATACCAATCGCAGGCAGGCCGAAGATCGCCACATGTGAAGCCATAGTAAGGAAGTTGTTGGTGGAGAAATAGTTGGGCGAAAGAAAGGAGAACACCGCCACAATCACAATCAGCGCGAAGAACGCCCGCCCTTCCAGCAGTAGTCTGGCAATGTTCACTCCGAACGCGCGCTTAGGGGGGTGGTGCTGGTCGAAGGCAATACTTGCGTTTTATTGGTCATAACAGGCTCCATCTCTTTCAGGACATCAGGCCACAAGGGATTCGCCAGAGGCGGCCATAATGCGTTCTTTGCTGACGCTGGAATCGAAAATCGCTGAGATGTGGCCTTTGTGCATCACCACAATGCGATGGGCAACGCTCAGGCACTCCCCCACTTCCGAGGTGGAGTAGATGACGGCCAGCCCTTCACGCGCATTCTCTGCCAGCAGCCGGAAGACCTCTGCTTTGGCGCCAATATCGATACCACGACTCGGTTCATCCAGCAGGATCACGCTGGGATGGGTGGCCAGCATTTTGCCGATGACCACCTTTTGCTGATTCCCGCCGGAGAGGGATCCGATGGCCGCCTCGCCGCCCGAAGTTTTCACCGTAACGTTTTGAATCGCGTTGTTAACCAGCTCTTTTTCACGTCGCGGCGACATAATCAGCCCACGGATAAATTCACCAATGCTGGCCAGCGTCAGGTTTTCGCCCACCGTCATGGTTTGCACCAGCCCATCGCGCTGCCGATCTTCTGGCACCAGCGCCAGCCCCTGTTCAATACGATCGCCGATGCTTAATCCGGCAATCGAATGGCCACGCAGCAGAATTTCACCCTGCGAGGCCGTCAGGCGTCCGGCAATACACTCCATCAGCTCCGTACGTCCGGCACCCATCAGGCCATAAATACAGACGATCTCTCCGGCCTTTACCGACAGCGAGAGGTTATCCACCAGCCGGATACCGCCGGTGCCCATTACCGTCAGGTCACGGACCTCCAGCGCCACCTCACCCGCTTCATACCCCTGTGGCGGAGAGCCAAGATCGAAATGATCGCCCACCATATTGCGTACGATCCACGCCAGGTCGATCTCGCTACGGGCGGCAGCGGCAGTCATCGCTCCGTCACGCAGCACCACGGCGTGATCGGTGATCTCCAGTGCCTCTTCAAGGTGATGAGAGATGTAAACAATGGCGACGCCACGCGCGGTGAGATCGCGGATGATTTTAAACAGCACCTCGACCTCAGCCGCGCTGAGTGCAGAAGTAGGCTCATCCATAATCAGAATTTGTGCGTTAACCGACAGCGCGCGGGCGATCTCAATCACCTGCTGCTGACCAAGCCGCAATGACTCCACCGGCGTTAACGGATCGATCTCTTCTTCCAGTGCCAGCATCAGTTCGCGGGTAAGACGTGCCTCTTCGGCATAATTCACACCCGTGGCAGTCATGATTTCGCGGCCAATAAAGATGTTATCGCGCACGTTCATATTGGGGGCCAGGTTCAGCTCCTGATGAATAATGGCGATACCGCAGGCGCGGGCATCGTTGGTGGAGTGAAAAATTTTGGGTTCGTTATGCAGCAGGATGTCGCCGGAGGTGGGAGTCACCACGCCGGAAAGGATCTTCATTAACGTCGATTTACCCGCGCCGTTTTCACCAAATAATGTGGTTACCTGTCCGCGACGGACATCAAAATTCACCCCTTTCAGCGCGTGTGTGGATCCATAGATCTTACTGATATTACGCGCCGAAAGAACGACTTCGCCCTTGTGTGCCGAGGGGTCATGCTCTGTTGCACTCATTTAACCTCCAGACTTACCGGCGTGATCAGCCAGCTGGTTGGCGTCAACAGCCGGAAGGCCCCGACCACATTGACGGTTTTACCTTTCAAATCCTGCCCTTTAAGGGGTTCCAGTACACTGGCTTTCATCGCACGGTTAATCGACGAGCCGGCATTCTGGTATTCGATCTGGTTTTTGAAATCACCAAACTGAATGGTGCCGGTTGCATCGCGCAGGTCGGTGCCGTTAATGGCCGGACCGGTCTGCATACGTACCCGTACCTCCTCCGGCATCCCCTGAACTTTCAGGTCGTAAATGCCACTTTTACTGGCGCCAGCCACTGCGTTTACCGAGACGGCAAACACCGGTACAGGAGAACCAACACCGTATTTCTCCGTGGCGGCCTGCTGGTCGGTCTTAAGTGCCTGATAAAGAACGGCAGCCTCAACCGCCCGCGATTCCACCGACTTTTTAATTTCCGGGAACGTGTGGGGACCATAGGTTTCTGGGGAAAAGCCCTGCTCAGCCACGTTTTCAGTTGAGCCGATCTTCACCACTTTGGTATCCAGCGCGATGGCCGCCAGCACCACCAGCGTGACAATAACCACTGTGGCTACACGCTTGCGGGTTCGGACCCTGGCCTGCCCGGGTAAAGCTGACGCAGTATTCATTTTACTGACCTCGTATTAATGCCTGCGGCGCCTGCCCGATGTCACTGGCAGTACAGCTGCTTCTGCTGTACCCCGTTAAGCAGGTAAGTCCGCTGCTGATATGTAACTTTTATGTGTTATAAATGTGATAATTCATTGGTTGAAAATGTTATATAAGACAGAGGTTGTCAACACGGCTTGTTCATTTTTTTCCAGTTGTCGATCTGGATCGCTCTTCTGATGCTTTCCTGCTTTTCCCCGCGTTATTTCTCTGCATTTTCTGCGTTAACTTTCACAGTGCGGGGAGGTTAACCAGGGATTTAAAACCGACACAGCCTGAAATTTATATATAATAAACAACATTTTAATTAATGTTAATATTGATGCTATCCGATCTTTACCCTCTTACTTTCCTCTTACGCCAGGGATAATTGCATTGACTGAGTCGCAGGCTAAAAACAGAACAAATTGTGATCAGAATCGACATCCGGCACGAAATTTATTATTTAATTGGAAAAAAAATACACTATTAGTGTTAACTGTGTGATAGAGAATTCACGGCTTTACCGCCTTGTGAATTAACAAAGAAAAAACATACCAACAACAAACAACCTTACCCCCCGGCGTTATTGAACGTCGTCACGCTCTGGAGACCTGCATGGATAACCGGGAGATTATTGTCGGGATCGACGCTGGCACTTCCGTTGTCAAAGCGGTGGCTTTCGATACCGAAGGCAGGCAGCTTGGCACCGGGGCTGTCCGCAATCATTACCAGAGTGGGCCGGAAGGGTCTGCGCAGCAGGATATGGCGCGTACCTGGCGGGATTGCGTTAAAGCAATCCGCTTGCTGGCACTTGAGGTAGCTAACCTCTCTCAGCGAGTGGTGGCGATTGCGGTGACAGGCCAGGGGGATGGAACCTGGCTGGTGGATAAAAACAATCAGCCTGTGGGCGATGCCTGGATCTGGCTGGACGGGCGGGCCGCCCCTACGGTACAGAGACTCAACGCGGGCCCGGCGGCCAGAGCGCGTTTTGAAGCGACCGGCACCGGATTAAATACCTGTCAGCAGGGGGCTCAGATAGCCCATATGGATCGCTATTTCCCTGAGCTGTTGAGTCGGGCAGAAACTGCTCTGCACTGTAAAGACTGGTTGTACCTGAACCTTACAGGCATCCGCGCAACCGATCCTTCAGAAGCCAGCTTCACCTTTGGTAATTTCCGCAACCGTCAGTACGACGACCAGGTCATTGAGGCGCTGGGGCTGACTCCACACCGTCACTTATTGCCGGAAATTGTGGAGGGTACCGAAGTAACACATCCGCTAAATGCAGAAGCAGCTCAGGCGACAGGCCTGCCTGAAGGAACACCCGTCTGTCTGGGCTATGTCGATATGGTGATGACGGCCCTGGGCGCAGGTGTCCATACCGGGGAAGAGAATACCGGCTGCTCTATCGTAGGCTCTACCGGTGTACACATGCGCGCTGTCACAGCCGACCGCGTCTGGCTGAACCAGCAACAGACCGGTTATGTGATCGCCCTGCCTGTCCCCAATGTAGTGACTCAGGTTCAGACCAATATGGCGGCCACCCTGAATCTCGACTGGGCGCTGAATCTGGCGGCCTCGCTGATTAATGATTTTGGTGGCCAGGTTGACCACGGCATGCTGGTAAAACAGATCGACCGCTGGCTGGCATCCGCCCCACCAGACTCCCTGCTGTTCCATCCCTATATCTCAGAAGCCGGTGAGCGAGGCCCTTTCGTCAACGCTGACGCCCGCGCCAGTTTTATCGGCCTCAAACCCCAACACGGCTTTGCCGATCTACTGCGTTCGGTCATAGAAGGGATAGGCCTGGCTGCCCGCGACTGCTATCAGGCGATGGGCGAAATCCCCCGTGAAATTCGCCTTTCTGGCGGCGCAGGTCGCTCGGCACAACTCCGGCAGATCTTTGCGGCAGCGGTAGGCGCACCGGTGCGCATCAATGCCCGGGAAGAGGCCGGTGCGGCAGGCGCCGCCATGATGGCCGCCGTGGCTATCGGCGCTTATCCCGATATGGAGTCCTGCGTGAAAACCTGGGTCACTCCGCTGCTGGGGAACAGTGAGCAGCCAGAGGGGAAGGAACTGGCCAGGTTTACCGCGCTTTATGGCAGCTATCGCCAGGCACGGGAGCTTCTGCCGCCTGTCTGGAGCGGGCTGCATGACGTGCGTAAACGCTTTGAAAACTGAGGTTACACGGGGCGACACGTTCGTCTGTGAGGAGTGAAAAAATGAGTGAAGCACCTCTGCTGGATCTGTTTGTTATTGGTGGCGGCATCAACGGCGCGGGCATTGCACGCGATGCAGCGGGCCGCAACCTGACCGTAATGATGTGTGAAAAAGACGATCTCGCCCAGGGCACCTCTTCCCGTTCCGGGAAGCTGATCCACGGTGGCCTGCGTTATCTGGAATATTATGAATTTCGTCTGGTACGTGAAGCCCTGATTGAACGAGAAGTGCTGCTCAACTCGGCGTGCCACATTATCTGGCCAATGCGCTTTGTGCTGCCGCACAGCCCGGAGGATCGTCCGGCATGGCTGGTACGATTGGGCCTGTTTCTCTATGACCATCTGGGAGGCAGACAGAAACTGCCGGGCACACGAACCCTGAATCTCAAACGTGACCCGGAAGGCGCGCCGCTGCTGAATAAATACACCCGTGGCTTTGAATACTCCGACTGCTGGGTTGATGATGCCAGACTCGTCACTCTGAACGCGCTGGATGCTGCCGAACGCGGCGCCACCATTCTTACGCGAACCCGCTGCCTGGCCGCCGTGCGCCATACCGATAGTTGGGAAATAACGTTACAGGATGGCACAAATGGCACCACCCGGACCGTGCGGGCGAAAGCCCTGATCAACGCCGCAGGTCCCTGGGTACTGGATATCATTCAGAACGTAACCCATACCCAAAGCAGCCGTAAAGTGCGGCTGGTTAAGGGCTCTCACATTATCGTGCCGAAGTTTTGGGAAGGGCAGCAGGCTTATCTGGTGCAGAACCACGACAAGAGGGTGATCTTTATTAACCCTTACGAAGGCGATAAAGCGCTGATCGGCACAACCGATATTCCCTACGATGGTGAGGCAGAAGGCGTCACCGCAGATGAGAGTGAAATTCAGTATCTGATGGATGCCGTCAATCGCTACTTCAAGGTGAAACTGACGTCAGAAGATGTGCTGACCAGCTTCTCAGGCGTACGCCCCCTGTTTGATGATGGTAAGGGTAACCCTTCTGCCGTGACGCGCGACTATCTGTTCGATCTGGACAGCCAGGGTGGCGCGCCCTTGCTGCATGTCTTCGGCGGTAAAATCACCACTTTCCGCAAACTGGCGGAGCATGCGCTGCAACGTCTCAGCAGCTATTTCCCGCAGATGGGCAAGGACTGGACCCGTAGCGCGGTGTTGCCGGGGGAAATCCCCGATGCGGATTTTGAAAGCTTCTCACAGCAGTTGAAGATGCTCTATCCGTGGCTGCCTCGTGCGCTGCGCAAGCATTACACCCGGCTGTATGGTGCACGCAGTAACGTGATCCTGGGCAAAGCGATCTCTCTTGAAGGGCTGGGACGTCACTTTGGCGGACAACTTTATGAGGCTGAGGCTCGTTATCTGGTGACACATGAGTGGGCGCAGCAGGCGCAGGATATTCTGGTGCGTCGTACCAAGCATGGCCTGCACCTTACCCAGGAGCAGCAGCAGCAGTTTACGGTCTGGTTCAATGACCAGTTTGTTGGCAAGCCGGTCAGGCTGGCGGGCGCAAGCTGAGGGAAGGAGGCAAAAATGGCACTGACACTCTCACTGAATACCAATCCGCTGGTAAACCGTTTCGCAGAGCCTGAGGATTTGATCGACACCGTGGCGCATCAAATCCGCATCCGCGATCTTCAGCTGACCCATGAGTTTATTAATCCTGGCTGGCCTGCCCCGCTAATCCGCAGCATGACAAGGCGTATGAAGGCAGCGCTGGACCGCACCGGCGTGCGGGTAACGTCGGGCATGACCGGACCCTATGGCCGGCTGAATCATTTTGGTCATCCCGATCCGGCTGTGCGTCGCTATTATGTCGACTGGTTTAAAACCTTTGCCGACATCATTGCCGAACTGGGAGGGAAATCCGTGGGTTCGCAGTTTGCGATCTTCACCTATCTCGACTTTGATGATGCCGGACGGCGTGAGGCGCTGACAGAACAGGCAACAGAATGTTGGAGAGAAGTGGCAGAACATGCGAAAGCCGCCGGGCTGGAGTATCTGTTCTGGGAACCCATGAGCATTGGACGTGAATTTGGCGAGACGATTGAGCGCTGCCTGACTTTGCAACGGCGGCTGGAAGCGGCACAGATGGCTGTTCCAATGCAGTTGATGGCGGATATCGATCATGGCGATGTCACCTCAGACAATCCGCGGGATTACGATCCCTATGCCTGGGCTGAATCGGTGCCGGGCTGCTCTCCCATTATTCACATCAAGCAAAGCATGCAGGACAAAGGCGGCCACCGTCCCTTCACCGCAGACTATAACGTTAACGGACGGATACAGCCTCAACCTCTGCTCGACGCGCTGCAACGCGGCGGCGCAAAAGACAACGAAATTTGCCTGGAATTAAGTTTTAAGGAACGTGAGCCGAGCGATCGTCTGGTGGTCCGGCATATCGCTGAAAGCGTCGCTTTCTGGCAGCCCTGGATTGATACCGGCGCGCAGAATCTGCACCTGTGATGCTGGACATCGGGCGCTGAAGCGGTAAGGTACATCCTACTTTTTCGGGCAAGGTCGCCCACAGCACAGAGGTAAGCGATGAGACAGACAGTAGCCCCCAGAGACGTGGATGATTCTCTCGCGCTACGTGCTGCCTGGCTTCACTATGTGGGCGGGCTGACTCAGGCGGAAGTGGCGAAACGGCTGGGACTGCCGTCGGTCAAAACTCACCGCATGATCGCCAGAGTCGTGGCTGAAGGCGCGGTAAAAGTCAGCATTGACGGCGATATTGTGGAGTGCCTGGAGCTGGAAAACCGGCTGCGCCAGCGCTTCAGTCTCGGTTTCTGTCAGGTGGCGCCGGATTTGGCGGAACAGGGGCTTCCTGTCAGGGCACTGGGCATGGCGGGGGCAGATTATTTACGCTCACAGCTACTGGCCAACCCGCAGGCCACCATTGGCCTTGGTCATGGGCGAACGCTCGCGGCGATGATCCACCAGATGCCACGGATGGACGCTCATCAGGTCCGTTTTGTCTCGCTGCTGGGTTGCCTGACCCGCAGTTATGCCCTCAATCCCCACGATGTTATGCATCGTATCGCCGATAAAACCGGAGGAAGCGCTTATATTATGCCGGTGCCCTTCTTTGCCAATACCCAGGAAGACAAGCAGGTACTGCTGGCCCAAAGTGGCGTGAGCGAAGTCTTTGCTTTGGCGCAGAGTGCGGCCCTGAAACTGGTGGGGATTGGCACGGTTGAGCCAGCGGCTCAGTTAGTCGAAGCGGGGATGATTCAGGAGGATGAGATCCGCGACATTTCGGCCTCCGGGGCAGTGGGCGAAATTCTGGGGCACTTTATTGATAAAAAAGGCTACCAGGTGACCACCCCGCTGACTTCCCGCACCGTAGCCGTATCGCTGGGGCCTAATCACCGGGAGCGCATAGTGGCCATTGCAGGCGGACCTGGAAAAATTGAGGCCATTCGCGCCGTCCTGAAAGGCGGCATCCTGCACGGCCTGATCACTGATGAACTGACAGCAGAGGCGTTACTGACGGAAGAACAGAGTTCTGCCGGTATGGCACTGGCTGAACGCTCTTCAGATGACTCGTGAAAATTGCTTTGTACGCGCCTTCTGACGCAGGTATACGTCAAAGCACATGCAGATATTCCTTACCAGCAAACGTCCCTTAGACGTCACCTGGATGCCCTTGCTGTGGCATTCCACCAGCCCGTCTTTGATAAAGGGCGCCAGCAGAGCCATATCTTCAGCAAAATAGTCCTCAAATGAGTGACCGGCAGGAGCAAAGTCGGCAAAATTCAACGCGAAATTGCACATCAGCGTTTTGATCACATCACGCCGTAAACAGTCATCCGCGGTGAGCTTCACCCCACGCCAGAGTGCGGTCTGTTTCTGTTCTACCGCCGCATACCAGGTTTTCAGCTCTTTCTCGTTTTGCGCATAGCTGTCGCCGATCATACTGATGGCAGAAACCCCCATGCCGAGGAGGTCGCTATCGCCCTGGGTGGTATAGCCCTGGAAATTACGGTGTAGCTTGCCTTTGCGCTGCGCAACCGCCAGCTCATCGCCAGGGCGGGCAAAATGATCCATGCCAATAAACTGATATCCCTGTGCAGTCAGCGTGGCGATCGATTGTTGCAGGATATCCATTTTCTGCTGAGCATTGGGCAGATCGGCTTCTTTGATTTTACGCTGTGCGGCAAACAGGGCGGGCATGTGTGCGTAGTTAAACACGCTCAGCCGGTCGGGATTCAGGTCGATGACTTTCTTCAGGGTAAACGCGAAGCTTTCCGGCGTTTGCATCGGCAGACCGTAAATCAGATCAAGGCTGGTGGAAGAGAATCCCACCTTGCGCGCCCGATCAATCAGGTCGATGATCGCCTGTTCATCCTGAACGCGATTCACCTTCTCCTGCACCTCTTTGTTGAAATCCTGCACTCCCATGCTCAGGCGGTTAAATCCTTCCGCACGCAGATGGTCCAGCACATCCAGTTCAATCTCACGCGGATCAACCTCAATCGACAGCTCCGCTTCGCCACTGAAGGTAAACATCTGACGTAACACCGTCATCAGACGGGTAATCTGGGTTTTACTCAGATACGTTGGCGTGCCGCCGCCCCAGTGCATCTGCGTCACGGTTCGGTGGCGAAACAGTGCAGAACGCGCATGAATTTCTGCCGTCAACGCATCCAGATAAGCATCGGCTTTCTGCTGCTGGCGAGTCACAACTTTATTACAGCCACAGAAGTAGCAAAGGCGATGACAGAAAGGAATATGGATATAGAGCGACAGAGGCCGGTCAGGATAGCGTTGTGCCGCCAGGCGGAACGTCGTTTCGTCGTATGCTTCAGTGAATTCCAGCGCGGTAGGATAGGAGGTATAACGGGGGCCCGAGATGTTGTACTTCTGAATCAGCTGCTGATCCCATTCAATCATCTGCGTCACGGTATTCACTCCTGCGTTGGCGTCTGGATGCCGACCGTCGGGTGAGAGGGGAATGCCGTAAAGAGTGGCTGACGGTCGCTTTCTGTATTCGGGCTCTTAACCGCGAAAGACGACGTAGTTTAACCAACAACCCGCCCAGGCTGCAGAGCAGAATCAGCACGAAAATTGATCCAGGCCAATTCATCAACAGAGAAACCTTTAAAAAGGGCAGCGCAATAATGCGCCACCGCAATTTTTCTCAGAGAAACGAAAAAATCAGTTCCCGCCCTTCAGCAGACGGTACATGTCTTCTTCAGCTTCTTCATCCTCAACATCATCATCCAGCGCAATACCCAGCTCCTCCATCAGCACATCGATGCGGTCCAGGGTCTGGTCGAGCCAGGCCTGATCTTCTGCTGACAGCGTCTCTTCTTTTTCCAGGCGGTTCAGCAGCGTATCCAGACGCTGATCGTTTTCCAGCGCGGTCAGTTCTTCCCTTGGGGACAAGCTGACTTTTTTCTCTTCAACAGGTTTAGCCACTTTTGCCGTTTTTTTCACCGGCTGAGTTTCTGCGGTGGCCGGACCCAGAGCAACTGGCTTTTTGCTGCCAATACGGGGATCTTTGTTGGCCTGACCGCCGCCGCTCTTCTGGCTGGTAGTAACAGGGTTTGCCCGGCTGCCAGAAGCGTTACCGCGATGTTTTTTGTCGCGCTTACGATCGCGGGCTTCCGCGTTAGTTTCATCACGCGTTTTACGTTTGGTTTTTGCAGCCGGTTTTTTATCCTGGGGCGCGCGTGCAGGTTGCTTCATGATTTCTGCTCTCAGACTATTTATATTCAGTATAGAATTGCGGCGGAATCTAGCAGAAAGCAGACAAAGAAAAAAGGCGCCAGGTCACCCTGTCGCCTTTTTTCACACCTTCCGCAGAAGGACTGACTTAGTCAGCATCCTTTTTAGCACACAACATCCCGGTTTTCCTTTGCCGTGGGGCCCTCTCCTGGACGCCATCCTTTCCCTGTCGTGTTGTTTCCAACAACACATTCCATCCCCGCTCGTCATCATCCTGATGTCCCTGAGCGCTTCATCCTGAAGTGAACCCTCCTGGTTCTGCCAACAACTTTAGACTAAATAGTCAAACTCACAAGGTGACCTGAAAAAAATTTAATGCTTCCAGTAAGTATTATTGGCTAAGTCCCTGTAAACACACTACTCAGTCACTTTACCGCCCGGAAAAAAGAGGAAACATCTGGCAAACTTAATGGCAGATCTCTTACACAGCCCCTTTCAGAAAACAGGTCGGCTGGGCGCTTTCATTCTATACAGGGTATACTCAGCGCAATTGACCTTATATCTGGAGTTTTTATTTTGTCTGGCTGGAATTATCACGTTACCCATTTTGTCACCAGTGCCCCTGACATCCGTCACCTTCCAGCCGATACCGGACTTGAAGTGGCTTTTGCCGGACGTTCCAACGCCGGTAAATCCAGCGCACTGAATACGCTGACCAATCAAAAAAGCCTGGCCCGTACCAGTAAAACCCCTGGACGTACGCAGCTGATCAACCTTTTTCAGGTAGCAGAAGGCTATCGTCTGGTCGACTTACCGGGTTACGGTTATGCCGAAGTGCCGGAAGAGATGAAGCTGAAGTGGCAGCGTGCGCTGGCAGAGTATCTGCAAATGCGCGAATGTCTTAAAGGCCTTGTGGTATTGATGGATATCCGCCATCCGCTGAAAGATCTGGATCAGCAGATGATCCAATGGGCGGTCCAGAGCGGCATTGAGGTACTGGTGCTGTTAACGAAAGCCGATAAGCTGGCTTCTGGCGCGCGTAAAGCACAGCTGAATGTGGTGCGTGAAGCGGCGAAAGGCTTTGTGGGTAACGTCCGGGTTGAGATGTTCTCTTCGCTTAAGAAAATCGGCGTGGATAAGTTGCAACAGCAGCTGGATACCTGGTTCAGTGAACTGCCTCCGGCAACTCTGGAAGAGATCCCCGAAGAATAACCCCTCCTGCCAGAATAGCGCCCAATAAAAAACGCCCCAGTCTTAACGACTGGGGCGGCTAAAATATTCAGCCAAATCCGATTACTTGAAGTAAAAGGTTTGAAAGATAGAACATCTTACCTCTGTACCCTACGTCTTAAACTCTACATGATTTTCTGGACCCTAAAAAGGGTTTTTTGTAGTTAATTTCCATAAAACACGGCAAGTTATCCTACTCAGCTCACAGAAAACGGCGCTGCTTGTAGCTTAATTACAAAAAAAATGCTTTCAGGATAACTGCTTAGGTTAAAGCCTGAACGGAAATCTGCGTAAGTCTTAAGCGGACCTGCTAAACCAAAGCATTTTCTTATAGGTAGAAAATGAGACTGAATCCTTCATGAAATCAGTCTCATCCGGTCACAGCCCGCCAGATTAGTGGGCCTGATCCCAGTTGTCGCCAACGCCTACATCAACCTGCAAGGGCACATCGAGTTTCATGCTGTTTTCCATCAGATCGCGAATCTTCGCTGATGCGGCTTCAACTTCTGATGCTTTCACTTCAAACACCAGTTCATCGTGAACCTGCATGATCATTTTCACTTCGGGCGTGGTCTGCGTCGCCAGCCAGGCATCA
Organism: Erwinia sp. E_sp_B01_1; assembly: GCF_036865545.1. NCBI lineage: Bacteria > Pseudomonadati > Pseudomonadota > Gammaproteobacteria > Enterobacterales > Erwiniaceae > Erwinia > Erwinia sp. E_sp_B01_1. The sequence continues at coordinate 4,730,441 of NZ_CP142208.1, forward strand.
ACTGCAATCATGGCTTTTTTGATGATATCTGCTGCGGTTCCCTGCATCGGGGCGTTGATTGCCGCCCTTTCAGCGGCCTTGCGGCGCATGGCGTTACTGGCCTTGATATCAGGCAGGTAGAGGCGACGCCCGTCCAGCGTGGAGACATATCCTTTTTCAGCAGCAAGCTGTCGGGTACTCTCCATATACTGCAGAACGCCAGGGTAACGTTCGAAGTAGAGATCCATATATTTCTTCGCTTCACCCGCGCCAATATTCAGCTGGCGGGATAATCCAAAGGCGCTCATGCCGTAAATCAGGCCGAAGTTAATCGCTTTTGCACTGCGGCGTTGCTCACCGGTGACTTTCTCCACGGCGACGCCAAAAACCTCTGCCGCTGTGGCGCGGTGAATATCCTGGCCTTCAGCAAAGGCGGTCAGCAGGCCCCGATCCTGCGACAGGTGAGCCATAATGCGCAGTTCAATTTGTGAATAGTCAGCAGCCACAATCTTGTGGCCTTTCGACGCAATAAAGGCCTGACGAATGCGACGCCCTTCATCATTTCTTACCGGGATATTCTGCAAATTTGGATCGGTTGAAGAGAGACGCCCGGTTGCCGTTACTGCCTGGTGATACGAAGTATGCACGCGTCCCGTAACCGGATTGATCATCAACGGCAATTTGTCTGTATAGGTCGACTTCAGCTTGGCAAGACCGCGGTTCTCAAGGATCACCTTGGGCAAAGGATAATCCAGCGCCAGTTCCGCCAGCACTTCCTCGCTGGTTGAAGGGGCACCGCCAGGGGTTTTTTAGTCGGCTTAATCCCCTGCTTTTCAAACAAAATTGTCTGAAGCTGTTTAGGAGAGGAGAGGTTAAACGGCTCGCCCGCCAACTCATGGGCTTTTTGCTCCAGTTCTGCCAGGCGAACAGTCAGCTCTTTGGAGTGCGCGGCCAGAATATTCTGGTCAATTAGTACACCATTGCGTTCAATACGTGAAATAACAGTGACCAGCGGCATTTCGATAGTGTCGAAAACCTGCTTTGGCCCCTGCTCTTTCTCCAGCTCCGGCCACATTTTCAGATGCAGCTGAAGCGTGACGTCAGCATCTTCAGCGGCGTAATGGGCCGCCTGCTCCAGCGCAATCTGGTTAAAGGTTAACTGTTTTTTTCCCTTACCGGCGATCTCTTCAAACGAGACGGTTTTGTGGCCCAGCCAGCGTGAAGCCAGCGAATCCATGTCATGCCGACCTGATACGCTGTTCAGCGCATAGGACTCAAGCATGGTGTCGAAACGGATGCCGGCTAGCTCAATGTCATAGTTACTGAGTACGCCACGATCGTATTTCAGGTTTTGCCCGACCTTAAGCAGCTTTGCATCTTCCAGCAGTGGCTTAAGGCGCGCTAAAACGCTTTGGCGGTCCAGCTGGGCTGGCGCATCAAGATAGTCGTGAGCAACGGGCAGATAGGCTGCTTCGCCAGGAGCCACGGCAAAGGAGAGACCAACAATATTGGCACTCAGCGTATCCAGGGAATCTGTTTCCAGATCGAAAGCGAAGAGGTCGCTTTGTTGCAGTTTCTTCAGCCAGCTTTCAAACGTCTCTTCATCCAGAATAGTAACGTAGCCGTCAGCGGAGAGTATGCTGGTCACCTCTGCCTGCTCTTCCACTTTCTCAACCAGTGCTTTCTGAGCGACAGGATTGCTCCTCTTGCCCTGTAACCATTTCCCCTCTTCGAGATCGGTAATCCAGCGTTTGAACTCATAATGACGGAACATTCCCAACAGCTCTTCTACTGCGGGTTCATTAACAGTCAATTGATCGCAGGAGAGTTCCAGTTCAACGTCAGTCTTGATAGTCGCCAGTTGATAAGAGAGCAGAGCGAGTTCTTTATTTTGCTCAAGTTTGGCGGCCATGGTTTTAGCCCCACGGAACGTCAGGCCAGCGACCTTATCCAGATTTTCATAGATAACTTTAATACTGCCCAGCCCTTGCAACAGAGCCTGGGCAGTTTTTTCACCCACGCCGGGAACGCCAGGAATATTATCCGAGGAGTCACCCATCAGGGCGAGGAAATCGATGATTAACTCAGGGGGAACACCAAACTTTTCTACCACTTCTTCCGGGCCAAGAATAGCGTTATTCATGGTGTTAATCAGGGTAATATCCGGCGTCACCAACTGCGCCATATCTTTATCACCCGTACTGATTAATACCGGTTTCCCCTGTTTTCCGGCTTCCAGTGCCAGCGTTCCAATAACATCGTCAGCTTCAACGCCGCTCACGGCCAACAACGGCAAGCCCATGGCTCTGACCATATTGTGCAGAGGCTCGATTTGCGCCCGCAGGTCATCCGGCATCGGAGGACGGTGGGATTTATATTGTTCGAAAAGCTCATCGCGGAAAGTTTTGCCTTTGGCATCAAAAACCACGGCCACATGGCTGGGCTTATATTGCAGCAGCAGGCTGCGCAACATATTCAGCACACCATACATCGCTCCCGTAGGTTCGCCTGCACTGTTGGTTAGCGGAGGGAAGGCATGGTAAGCGCGGTAGAGGTAGGAAGAGCCATCCACGAGAATAAGCGGGTTTTCTGCAATTTGTGCCATAAGTCGTCACGTTCTTCGTTGGTTTTATCAATAGGGTAAGGATGCCACACCTGAGCAGTAAAGATGAACTAACTCGGCCGATTAAGTTGATTAAGAGAGAGATTTTGCGCGACGTGCCGCATCAATAAGCTGTGGATAAGTTTGTGCGTAAAAATGTTCATGCTTTTTTAGCAGCAGAATATAATTTCTTATGCAAAACAAAAAAAACTTGTTTTCAATAAGTTAAATTATAAATCCAGGAATTACTTCAGGATCGCCGGAATTAATCCTGTGTGGATAGTAATTATTCGTGAGGCGATCATCCGGGATCTCTCCTTAAGAATCAGGATCTTCCCGGCTGGCTTATTTCAGGGAAATGAATGGGGTCGGGACGGATACAACAACGCCGGCAATCGCCGGCGTTTTCGCGTTAGCTGTCATTACTTCTGAGTCAGAAGGAACTTCACAACATTAGCATATTGCTGAACGTAGACATCCTGTGAGCTGGTATCCAGACCGCCGTTGTTAACCATATATTTGCCGTTAACAAACATGGCAGGCACGCCCTGCAGATCCACATCGGCTGCCGCTTTTTCCTGCTGCGCTACCAGAGATTTCACCACAAAGCTGTTCCAGGCTGCATCGTAGTCTTCAGGCTTAATGCCCGCCGCTTTTACGAACGTTTCTTTAAGGCTGGCCGGATCAGTGATGGTCTGCGTTTTCTGAATACCGTCAAAGATCGGTGCAGTGACTTTGTCTTCCACACCCAGCGCCATAGCCACAGCCCAGGCCTGGGTTACCGTTTTACCCATCTCGCCGCCCAGGAACTCAACGTGATATTTAGTCACTTTAGTATTGGCAGGCAGGCCCTGCTTCACGGCGTCGCTGACGTGCCAGACGCGTTCAAACTGATAGCAGTGAGGACAGTAGAAAGAGAAGAACTCCAGAACCTGTGGCTCGCCGGTCACGGGTTTCTGTATTGTCACGTATTGCTGACCTTCCGAAAACTGGGCTGCCGAAGCACTGAAAGCCAGAACCAAACCAACCAGTGCGAACCAAAGCTTTTTCATTGTGTAACTCTCTCCTGACTACAAAAGGGGCGGACCGGAAAAGGCGGTCAGCCTTAGAAAGCGGGCATCAGCTGAAGCGGGGGTTCCTGCAACAGTCTGGCCTGCTCGTTAAAGATGGAAATCTGCCTGCGCCAGAAATCCTCATCCGTCATCCACGGAAAACTTGCAGGAAATGCAGGGTCTTGCCAACGGCGAACAACCCACGCCAGATAATAAACCATCCTCATGGCGCGTAAAGGTTCAATCAGTGACAATTCGTGTGTGTCGAACTCACAAAACTCACTGTAAGCTTCCAGCAGAATATCCCACTGCAGACGCTGTTCCTGGCGGTCACCGTTAATCAACATCCATAAATCCTGTACGGCAGGACCATTACGGGCATCATCAAGATCAACAAACATCGGGCCATCACGCCAGAGAATATTCCCCGGATGGCAGTCGCCATGCAGGCGCAGCGGCCGCCACTGAGTATGCCAGTATTTTTGTAAAGTTGTGCCTAAGTGCCGGACGCTGACTAATAAATCCTCTTTCAGCTTGCCTGGTACAAGATTGCAGGCTTCAAGCACCTGAAGGGGTTCGGTGAGGTACTCTTCCAGTCCGATAGTGGGCCGGGCAGTAAACGTACTCTTACGACCGGTCTGATGGATACGGCCCATAAAACGCCCCACCCATTCCAGTTGATCATAATTATCGGTTTCGTACTGACGCCCACCAAGGCTCGGGAAAACCGTATAAAGGTAGCCATCATGCTGGTGTAGCGTTTTACCCTGCAACAGCAGAGGGGCCGCTACCGGAACTTCATCCGCAAACAGCTGTGCAGTGAACTGATGCTCTTCCTCAATCTGCAGCTGGGACCAGCGCTGAGGACGATAGAATTTCACCACGTAGCGTTTTCTGTCCTCATCTGAGAACTGATAAACCCGGTTTTCGTAACTGTTCAGAGCCGTCAGCCCTGACTCCACGCGGATCCCGGTCTCCCAGAGCGCATCAAGGATGGTATTTGGATGTAAATTGTGGAAGTTAAAAGCGGGTTCTTTCATCCGGCACGCTCATGGCTTGAAGTAGCCGTTAAGAATATCACTAAACAGCGCAGGCGTCGGACGGCACCGGGGATTAATCTTTAATAATACCGCGAGCGCGCAGCAGGGCCGTTTTAAAATCCTCTTCATAATCTTTCTTAAGGCCCGGGATCTGGTCAGTTTTATCCATGCCCCGCATTTTAAGGTGATAGATCAGGATATCATCAGTCAGTTCGGTCAGGGGGCCAGTAAAACCTGATTCCTCAGCCAGTTTCTGTAAAAATTGCATCAGACTAAGGTCCGGCTCTTTTTGCCATTCAGGCTGTAAAAGCGAGAGCAGTTCATTAAGACGGTGGCATTTCATGGCAAAGTTCCTTCTGGTAGAGAGAGGAGCCAGGTTACCAGTTTTAAATCCACATTAAAAGAGGGGTATTAAGACCTATGGCAGAGCGGTATCGGGTTGAGGACGTCACCGGCATTATCCTTGCCGGAGGAAAAGGCACCAGGATGAAGGGTGAAGATAAAGGGCTGATCCTGTTGAACGGCGAGCCTTTATATCAGCATGTTCTGGCCCGTTTACGTCCCCAGGTTGGAGCACTTTTCATTAGCGCTAACCGGCATCAGGATCGTTATCAGCAAAGTGGTTGCGATGTTTTTTCCGACACCCTGACCGGATTTGCCGGCCCGTTGGCAGGAATGCTCTCTGGTTTGCATTACATTAAGACCGAATGGGCCGTTTTCGCCTCATGCGACACCCCGTTTCTTCCTCAGGATCTGGTGCAAAAATTATGGCTTGGAAAAGGTCAGGCCAGTATTGCCTGGGTCCGCAGTCACGAACGCGATCACCCTACTCTTGCGCTGATGAACAAAAGCGTGGCCAGCCAGCTCGAAGAATACCTGCAACGTGGCGATCGCAAGTTAATGTATTTTCTTAGTGAAATGTCTGGTAATGCCGTCATTTTCGATGACGATCGGGCTTTTACTAATATCAATACGCCTGACGATCTTGCGGCATTTCAGGGGCCGACAGAATGATTCCAGTACTGGGTATCACCGCCTGGAGCGGTACCGGAAAGACAACTTTACTGAAGCAGTTAATTCCACTGCTGAAAATCCGCGGGATCAGGCCCGGGCTTATTAAGCATACCCATCATGACGTGGATGTGGACACGCCCGGCAAAGACAGTTATGAGCTGCGCAAAGCCGGTGCCGATCAGGTAATGGTGGCGAATCGCAACCGCTGGGCTTTAATGACTGAAACACCGGGAAACGAGGCTTTAGATCTCCAGTTTCTGGCGAGTCGTATGGATGAGACTCTGCTGGATATTATTCTGGTTGAGGGGTTCAAGCATGATGCCATTCCCCGGATTCTGTTGCACCGGCAAGGCTCGGGGCAAGCGGTTATGCCTGACAGCAGGGTAATTGCAGTAGCCAGCGACAGCGATCTTTGCCTGGAGATACCACTGTTAGATCTCAATGCCGCAGATAAGATCGCTGATTTTATAGTGCAGTGGCTAAAGAATGAATATTCAGCGCGTTCTGCCCGCTGAGTTCATCACGTTTCAGCGGGTTCAAAACGACAAAAGGCCCGGCGCGTCAGCGCGGGGCCTTTTTCTTTGCACTTTTTCACCGGTCACGCCGGTCTTCGCCGGGCCCGGACCTGAATCTCGGGCAATACTGGCCGGTTTTTCATCGCGCGCAGACGCAAAAAACCCCGGCCTTGCGGTCGGGGTCAGTGCTTGATTTGATGCCTGGCAGTTCCCTACTCTCGCATGGGGAGACCCCACACTACCATCGGCGCTACGGCGTTTCACTTCTGAGTTCGGCATGGGGTCAGGTGGGACCACCGCGCTAAAGCCGCCAGGCAAATTCTGTTGTTCACGCCGCCCTCGCAGGCCACGCAAATCAATCCGTTATCGAACAGGCTGAAAATCGTTGCGTCTCTCAGACGCCCACCAGAACGCTTCTGGTGTTGTAAGGTTAAGCCTCACGGGTCATTAGTACCGGTTAGCTCAACGCATCGCTGCGCTTACACACCCGGCCTATCAACGTCGTAGTCTTCAACGTCCCTTCAGGGGCCTTAAAGGCCCAGGGAAGATTCATCTCGAGGCAAGTTTCGCGCTTAGATGCTTTCAGCGCTTATCTTTTCCGCACTTAGCTACCGGGCAATGCCATTGGCATGACAACCCGAACACCAGTGGTGCGTTCACTCCGGTCCTCTCGTACTAGGAGCAACCCCTCTCAATCTTCCAGCGCCCACGGCAGATAGGGACCGAACTGTCTCACGACGTTCTAAACCCAGCTCGCGTACCACTTTAAACGGCGAACAGCCGTACCCTTGGGACCTACTTCAGCCCCAGGATGTGATGAGCCGACATCGAGGTGCCAAACACCGCCGTCGATATGAACTCTTGGGCGGTATCAGCCTGTTATCCCCGGAGTACCTTTTATCCGTTGAGCGATGGCCCTTCCATTCAGAACCACCGGATCACTATGACCTGCTTTCGCACCTGCTCGAGCCGTCACTCTCGCAGTCAAGCTAGCTTATGCCATTGCACTAACCTCACGATGTCCGACCGTGATTAGCTAACCTTCGTGCTCCTCCGTTACTCTTTAGGAGGAGACCGCCCCAGTCAAACTACCCACCAGACACTGTCCCCACGCCGGATTACGGCGCCAGGTTAGAACATCAAACGTTAAAGGGTGGTATTTCAAGGTTGGCTCCACGCAGACTGGCGTCCACGCTTCAAAGCCTCCCACCTATCCTACACATCAAGGCTCAATGTTCAGTGTCAAGCTGTAGTAAAGGTTCACGGGGTCTTTCCGTCTTGCCGCGGGTACACTGCATCTTCACAGCGAGTTCAATTTCACTGAGTCTCGGGTGGAGACAGCCTGGCCATCATTACGCCATTCGTGCAGGTCGGAACTTACCCGACAAGGAATTTCGCTACCTTAGGACCGTTATAGTTACGGCCGCCGTTTACCGGGGCTTCGATCAAGAGCTTCTCCTTGCGGATAACCCCATCAATTAACCTTCCGGCACCGGGCAGGCGTCACACCGTATACGTCCACTTTCGTGTTTGCACAGTGCTGTGTTTTTAATAAACAGTTGCAGCCAGCTGGTATCTTCGACTGGCTTCAGCTCCGGGAGCAAGTCCCATCACCTACGCGCCAGCGTGCCTTCTCCCGAAGTTACGGCACCATTTTGCCTAGTTCCTTCACCCGAGTTCTCTCAAGCGCCTTGGTATTCTCTACCTGACCACCTGTGTCGGTTTGGGGTACGATTCTGTGTTACCTGATGCTTAGAGGCTTTTCCTGGAAGCAGGGCATTTGTTGCTTCAGCACCGTGGTGCCTCGTCATCACGCCTCAGCCTTAAAGAGTTCCGGATTTGCCTGGAACTCAAGCCTACACGCTTAAACCGGGACAACCGTCGCCCGGCCAACATAGCCTTCTCCGTCCCCCCTTCGCAGTAACACCGAGTACAGGAATATTAACCTGTTTCCCATCGACTACGCCTTTCGGCCTCGCCTTAGGGGTCGACTCACCCTGCCCCGATTAACGTTGGACAGGAACCCTTGGTCTTCCGGCGAGCGGGCTTTTCACCCGCTTTATCGTTACTTATGTCAGCATTCGCACTTCTGATACCTCCAGCAGACCTCACAGTCCACCTTCGACGGCTTACAGAACGCTCCCCTACCCAACAACGCATACGCGTCGCTGCCGCAGCTTCGGTGCATGGTTTAGCCCCGTTACATCTTCCGCGCAGGCCGACTCGACCAGTGAGCTATTACGCTTTCTTTAAATGATGGCTGCTTCTAAGCCAACATCCTGGCTGTCTGTGCCTTCCCACATCGTTTCCCACTTAACCATGACTTTGGGACCTTAGCTGGCGGTCTGGGTTGTTTCCCTCTTCACGACGGACGTTAGCACCCGCCGTGTGTCTCCCGTGATAACATTCTCCGGTATTCGCAGTTTGCATCGGGTTGGTAAGCCGGGATGGCCCCCTAGCCGAAACAGTGCTCTACCCCCGGAGATGAATTCACGAGGCGCTACCTAAATAGCTTTCGGGGAGAACCAGCTATCTCCCGGTTTGATTGGCCTTTCACCCCCAGCCACAAGTCATCCGCTAATTTTTCAACATTAGTCGGTTCGGTCCTCCAGTTAGTGTTACCCAACCTTCAACCTGCCCATGGCTAGATCACCGGGTTTCGGGTCTATACCCTGCAACTTAACGCCCAGTTAAGACTCGGTTTCCCTGCGGCTCCCCTATACGGTTAACCTTGCTACAGAATATAAGTCGCTGACCCATTATACAAAAGGTACGCAGTCACACCACGAAGGTGCTCCCACTGCTTGTACGTACACGGTTTCAGGTTCTGTTTCACTCCCCTCGCCGGGGTTCTTTTCGCCTTTCCCTCACGGTACTGGTTCACTATCGGTCAGTCAGGAGTATTTAGCCTTGGAGGATGGTCCCCCCATATTCAGACAGGATGTCACGTGTCCCGCCCTACTCATCGAACTCACAGCAAGTGCATCTTCGTGTACGGGAGTATCACCCTGTACCCTGCGACTTTCCAGACGCTTCCACTGATGCACAAACTGATTCAGGTTCTGGGCTGTTCCCCGTTCGCTCGCCGCTACTGGGGGAATCTCGGTTGATTTCTTTTCCTCTGGGTACTTAGATGTTTCAGTTCCCCAGGTTCGCCTTGCATGGCTATGTATTCACCATGCAATGATGCACCAAGGTGCACCGGGTTTCCCCATTCGGGTATCGTCGGTTATAACGGTTCATATCACCTTACCGACGCTTATCGCAGATTAGCACGCCCTTCATCGCCTCTGACTGCCTAGGCATCCACCGTGTACGCTTAGTCACTTAACCTCACAACCCACAAGCGTCCCGGAGGACACGAGCTGTTGCGAGCATTTGAGAGACTCGACCGCGTCGTAAATTTCATTCTTATTACGGAGAATGAAAACGACGCGTCGTTTCAATTTTCAGCTTGTTCCGGATTGTTAAAGAGCAAATATCTCAAACGTGACTCGCCTCGCGGCATAATCAGTTTTGAGATACTGGTTGATAATGTCTTTCACTCATTATCAGGAGATGGCGTCCCCAAGGGGATTCGAACCCCTGTTACAGCCGTGAAAGGGCAGTGTCCTGGGCCTCTAGACGATGGGGACTCTGGTTCGTTCTTTGCTCATTACTTCTATCAGACAATCTGTGTGGACACTACGCGGGAAAGTATCTTCAGGTAAGGAGGTGATCCAACCGCAGGTTCCCCTACGGTTACCTTGTTACGACTTCACCCCAGTCATGAATCACAAAGTGGTAAGCGCCCTCCCGAAGGTTAAGCTACCTACTTCTTTTGCAACCCACTCCCATGGTGTGACGGGCGGTGTGTACAAGGCCCGGGAACGTATTCACCGTAGCATTCTGATCTACGATTACTAGCGATTCCGACTTCACGGAGTCGAGTTGCAGACTCCGATCCGGACTACGACGCACTTTATGAGGTCCGCTTGCTCTCGCGAGGTCGCTTCTCTTTGTATGCGCCATTGTAGCACGTGTGTAGCCCTGGCCGTAAGGGCCATGATGACTTGACGTCATCCCCACCTTCCTCCGGTTTGTCACCGGCAGTCTCCTTTGAGTTCCCGACATTACTCGCTGGCAACAAAGGATAAGGGTTGCGCTCGTTGCGGGACTTAACCCAACATTTCACAACACGAGCTGACGACAGCCATGCAGCACCTGTCTCACGGTTCCCGAAGGCACTAAGGCATCTCTGCCAAATTCCGTGGATGTCAAGGCCAGGTAAGGTTCTTCGCGTTGCATCGAATTAAACCACATGCTCCACCGCTTGTGCGGGCCCCCGTCAATTCATTTGAGTTTTAACCTTGCGGCCGTACTCCCCAGGCGGTCGACTTAACGCGTTAGCTCCGGAAGCCACGCCTCAAGGGCACAACCTCCAAGTCGACATCGTTTACGGCGTGGACTACCAGGGTATCTAATCCTGTTTGCTCCCCACGCTTTCGCACCTGAGCGTCAGTCTTTGTCCAGGGGGCCGCCTTCGCCACCGGTATTCCTCCAGATCTCTACGCATTTCACCGCTACACCTGGAATTCTACCCCCCTCTACAAGACTCTAGCCTGCCAGTTTCAAATGCAGTTCCCAGGTTAAGCCCGGGGATTTCACATCTGACTTGACAGACCGCCTGCGTGCGCTTTACGCCCAGTAATTCCGATTAACGCTTGCACCCTCCGTATTACCGCGGCTGCTGGCACGGAGTTAGCCGGTGCTTCTTTTGCGGGTAACGTCAATCAACAAGGTTATTAACCTTATCGCCTTCCTCCCCGCTGAAAGTACTTTACAACCCGAAGGCCTTCTTCATACACGCGGCATGGCTGCATCAGGCTTGCGCCCATTGTGCAATATTCCCCACTGCTGCCTCCCGTAGGAGTCTGGACCGTGTCTCAGTTCCAGTGTGGCTGGTCATCCTCTCAGACCAGCTAGGGATCGTCGCCTAGGTGAGCCATTACCCCACCTACTAGCTAATCCCATCTGGGCACATCCGATGGCGTGAGGCCCGAAGGTCCCCCACTTTGGTCCGAAGACGTTATGCGGTATTAGCTACCGTTTCCAGTAGTTATCCCCCTCCATCAGGCAGTTTCCCAGACATTACTCACCCGTCCGCCACTCGTCACCCGAAGAGCAAGCTCTTCTGTGCTACCGTTCGACTTGCATGTGTTAGGCCTGCCGCCAGCGTTCAATCTGAGCCATGATCAAACTCTTCAATTAAAAGTTCGATTTGCTGCAACAAGTGCAGCGATGCTCAAGTGTAAAACGTCATAATGAATTTCATTATGTGTTCACTCTTAAGGCTTGATATTTTTTGCGTCCAAAGACGCTGATATCAATCCTGCGAGTGCCCACACAGATTGTCTGATAAATTGTTAAAGAGCGGTGCGGTAAGCGCCGTGGCGACTTACTGCGAGGTGGCGTATACTACGCTATCCTCCTTCAGAGTCAACGTCTTTTTCAGAAGTTTTTCTCCGGCGGTTCAGCTTCCTGAACCTCTGATGCGGCGACCGTTAAGTCGTTGTTCCGGGTCAGTGGAGGCGCATTATAGGGAATTCCTGGAAGCCCGCAAGTGTTTCTACACAAAAAAGATCTGACTGCTTTCTTTTTCACCAAAAGACTAAAAAACGGCCATCTTACGGTTATTTTAGCGCCAGATATCCCTTTAAAAGACATTTTGAGCATCACGAAAGCGGATTGCCTGATGCTATTCTTTAATGATTGCAGAGTACTTCTGTCAGTACTGACCCAGATAAGGACGCTAAATGATAAAATCCGCGCGCAGTATGGCCGGACTTCCGTGGATTGCCGCCATGGCCTTCTTTATGCAGGCGCTGGATGCCACCATACTGAACACCGCCCTTCCTGCTATCGCCCAAAGTCTTGACCGTTCCCCGCTGGCGATGCAATCCGCCGTAATCAGCTACACCTTAACCGTCGCTCTGCTTATTCCAGTCAGCGGCTGGCTGGCAGACAGGTTTGGGACTCGCAAAGTCTTTATCGTGGCGGTATTACTTTTTACTTTGGGTTCTCTGGCCTGTGCCCTCTCCGGATCGCTTACCCAACTTATTGTATTCAGAGTGGTGCAGGGAGTGGGGGGCGCAATGATGATGCCCGTAGCACGCCTGGCTTTACTGAGAGCCTACCCACGCAGCGAACTCTTACCCGTTTTGAACTTCGTCACCATGCCAGGCCTGATCGGACCGGTACTTGGCCCGATGCTGGGCGGTGTACTGGTCACTTACGCTACCTGGCACTGGATATTCCTGATTAATATCCCCATGGGCATTCTGGGGATTGTCTACGCGCGCAAATATATGCCTGACTTCACCACGCCGCGCCGTCGCTTTGATCTGCTGGGTTTTCTGCTGTTCGGGCTTGGTCTGGTCCTGCTTTCGAGCGGGATAGAGTTGTTGGGTGAGAAAATAGTGGCTGGCAGCATCGCTCTGGCCGTGACTTTGGGGGGCATACTGTTACTTCTTCTCTATATAGTGCACGCCCGCCGTTATCACACTCCGCTTATCCCACTGCCGATGTTTAAAACCCGCACCTTCTCGGTTGGCATTGCGGGCAATATTGCTTCCAGGCTGGGCACTGGCTGTATCCCTTTTCTGATGCCGCTGATGCTTCAGGTGGGATTTGGCTACACCGCTATCCTGGCCGGCTGCATGATGGCACCCACAGCGCTGGGGTCAATTATGGCCAAGTCGACGGTGACTCAGGTGCTGCGATGGTTTGGTTATCGCAAAACGCTGGTGTGGATCAGCGTCATTATTGGCGTGTTGATCGCCAGCTTCTCATTACAATCCCCCGGGATGGGGATGGTCGCGCTGCTGATCCCTCTGTTTATCCTGGGTATGGCGATGTCGACCCAGTTTACCGCCATGAATACCATCACGCTGGCCGACCTGAATGATGCCAACGCCAGCAGCGGCAACAGTATGCTGGCGGTCACTCAGCAACTGGCTATCAGTTTTGGCGTGGCAGTCAGTGCCGCAGTACTGCGGTTTTATGAAAACTTTGATGGCACCACCGTGCAGCACTTCCACGCCACGTTCCTGACCATGGGAGTGGTGACGGTGGTTTCGGGACTGGTCTTTATGATGTTAAAAGCCGGCGACGGTAAGCACCTGATCGCAAACCGGGAAAAACGCCGGAAAGCCGCTTAACGTTCGCCTACAGATCCCCGCTCTATCAATTCCGGTGTCAGAACCAGCAGTTGCTGGCTGCCACCGGGCTCTTTAAGGCGATGGATAAGCGTATCGATAGCCAGCTCTCCCAGCTCATCTTTAGGTTGATGGATAGTGGTAAGCGGCGGCGTCATGTAGCGAGCCAGCTCGATATCGTCATAGCCCATCACGGCAATGTCTTTTGGAACAGAGAGTCCTGCCTGAAACAGCGCATGATAGACCCCAACCGCCATCGCATCATTACTGGTGAAAACAGCCTCAGGAAAAGGCTTGAGTGCCAGAAGCTGATTCATGGCGTTGAAGCCTCCCTGAAACTCCAGATCGCCGTTGACCACATAACCAGGCAACACCGGTAGCTCTGCCTGCGTCATAGCCTGATGAAACCCTTCAAGACGCAAGCGGGCGGGCGTTTTGTCCTGTGGCCCGGCGATGCAGGCAATACGCCGGTAACCCCGTGAGATCAGAAAACGGGTTGCCATCTCTCCGCCCAGCAGTGAATTGTCCTGAATAATGTCGCTGCCGCCCTCAAAAGGGGACCAGTCCATCATTACGGAGGGAATAGAAGGATAGCGGTTGAGGATTTCCGCAGAGGGGATGTGGCTTTCGTTACACATGATCAGCAAGCCATCAACCCGCTTTTGCAGCAGCGTTTCCAGACTCCGGTTCATGCGATTTTCATCGCCCTCGGTGTTGCACAGCACCAGACTGTAGCCGCGTTCATAACAGCTTCTCTCTACCCCGCGCACCACTTCTGAATAGAAAGGGTTGCTACTGGCCGTAAGCAGCATACCTATAGTACGCGTCTGGTTGAGTTTAAGACTTCGGGCCAGCGCAGAAGGGGCGTAGTTAAGCTGGGTAATGGCAGAGGTGATTTTTTCACGCACCGCCTCACTGACAAAACGGTTGTTATTAATGACGTGTGAAACCGTGGATGTCGACACACCGGCCAGTCGCGCAACATCTTTCATGGTGGCCAAGAGTTACCCCTGCTGCTGCAAGAAGCTGTCGGTTTCGCTACGCCACGGCACGGAAGGTTGAGCACCTGACCGTGTTACCGCAATAGCCGCAGCGGCGTGAGCAAAGCGTACGGCCTCTGCCACGGGTTTCTCTTCCAGCAATGCGGTAATCAATGCGCCGTTAAAGGTGTCGCCCGCTGCAATGGTATCAACCGCTTTCACTTTAAATCCGGCAATGCGCTGGCCCTGGCCCTGTTCACTCAGCCAGACACCACGGCTGCCCAACGTAATCAGTACGCTGCCTATGCCTTTATCATGGAGAATACCCGCCGCACGGGCAGCATCCTCATCGGAATCAATATGCACACCGGTCAGCGCTTCCGCTTCGGTTTCGTTAGGGGTAATCATATCCACCAGCGCCAGCAGTTCTGCCGAAAGAGGCATAGCCGGTGCGGGATTAAGGATCACTTTGGTCTGATGCTCGCGGGCAATTTTTGCCGCCGCCAGCACGCTATCAAGCGGGGATTCCAGCTGCATCAGTAGCGCATCCGCCTCAGCAATCGTCTGCTTATGTTTTTCAACCAGCGCTGGCGTTAACGCCGCATTGGCACCAGCATGGATCGCAATGCTGTTTTCACCTTCACCGTTAACGAAAATCAACGCCACACCGGTAGACTCACCCGGCACTACGTCGATAGCGGCGATATCAATCTTATCCTCAGCCAGCTGCTGGCGAATGCGCTCACCGATATCATCCTCGCCCACACAGGCAATAAAGGAGATAGCGGCACCACTGCGGCCAGCGGCTACCGCCTGGTTTGCCCCTTTCCCGCCAAAGGCTATCTGATACTGCCTGCCGATCACCGTTTCTCCGGGACGAGGAAACGACGCCAGATTCAGAATGTGATCTGCATTGATGCTGCCAAGGACAGCCAGCTTGCCGGTATTTTTCATAAGGGTGTTGTCCGGAAAAGGCGCTGCCTGGAAAAGGCAGCGCTGGTAGTGCTGATTTATTTAGTGACCAGCTTCAGGTCAACCGGGTTGATAGCCTGAACTTTCTGGTTCTTCAGCACTTTATCAGCCGTTTGCACGCCGATCATGCCGATTTGCTCAGGCTGCTGAGCCACAGTAGCGGCCAGTTTGCCCCCTTCAACAGCCTTCATGCCATCCGGGGTGCCGTCAAAGCCGACTACCACAACATCAGATTTACCGGCGGTTTGCAATGCACGCATCGCGCCCAGAGCCATTTCATCATTCTGTGCAAACACAGCCTGCACATCAGGGTGTGCGGTCAGCAGGTTCTGCATGACGTTCAGACCTTTGGTGCGGTCGAAATCTGCAGGCTGACTGGCCAGGATCTCAAACTTATGCGCATCGGCAGCCATTTTAAAACCTTCGCCGCGTTCACGAGCGGCAGAAGTGCCGGCAATACCCGACAGTTCGATAATTTTGGCTTTCTCGCCGACTTTTTTGGCGATGAAGTCACCGGCCATTTTGCCGCCGAAACGGTTATCAGAAGCAACGTGGCTGACAACTTTGCCCTGTGAGGCAACACGGTCAAGCGTGATCACCGGAATGCTGGCCTGGTTTGCCATCTTCACGGCGTTGCCCACGGCATCGGAATCCGTTGGGTTAATCAGCAGCAGTTTGGTGCCGCGTACGGTCAGATCCTGCACGTTAGCCAGCTCTTTCGCCGGGTTGTTCTGCGAATCCAGCACCACCAGGTTATAACCCAGTTTGTCCGCTTCTTTCTGCGCGCCATCTTTCAGCGAAACGAAGAACGGATTATTCAGCGTGGAAACCACCAGCGCGATAGTCTCTTTCGCCAGTGCGTTAGCGCTTACGGTCAGGCCAAGCAGAACAGCAAGTGCAGTCAGTTTCATTTTCATCATAAATTCCTGTAGGAGAGTATTATTTACTGCTTTTGTTATCTACCAGCACCGCCAGCAGTATCACCACAGCTTTGACGATCATTTGGTAGTAAGACGAAACACCGAGCAGGTTCAGCCCGTTATTTAAAAAACCGAGGATCAGGGCACCAATAAGGGTTCCCATAATCCGTCCTTTGCCGCCCGCCAGGCTGGTACCGCCCAGCACAACCGCTGCGATAGCATCCAGCTCATAGCCGGTGCCTGCCGTTGGCTGAGCAGAAGAGAGACGGGCAACTTCAATGGTGCTGGCCAGCGCGGCCAGCATACCGGACAGCGCATAAACGATAATTTTGACGCGGTTAACGCTGATGCCGGATAACCGTGTAGCCGCTTCATTGCCACCCAGCGCATAGATGTAGCGGCCCAGGCGGGTGTGATGCAGCATGTACCAGGCAGCCAGGAACACCAGCCCCATAATCCACACCGGCGTTGGGATACCCAGCGGGCGACCAATCCCGAACCAGCCAAGCAGGTCGGCATTGTCGTTAAAGCCGGTGTTCACCGGGCTGCCGTTGGTATAGACCATGGTGACGCCACGCAATAACAGCATCATCACCAGCGTGGCAATAAAGGCCTGAACCTTGCCTTTTGCCACTATGGTTCCGGTGATGGCGCCAATAAGGGTGCCCAGCGCCAGCGATGCCACAACGGCCACCAGCGCATTCACTTCCATACCAACCAGAGAAGCCCCAACCGCTCCGGTTAACGCCAGCAGAGAACCCACGGAAAGGTCGATACCCGACGTCAGGATCACCAGCGTCATACCCACAGCCATGATGGCGTTGACCGAGGTCTGCTGGAGAATGTTGAACATATTGTTAAGGGTGAAGAAATTCGGGCTAAGGCTGGAGACAATCACGATCAGCACAATCAACGCGATCAGTGATTTTTGCTCCAGCAGCCAGCTTTTGCTGAATACTCGGTTGGCTCGAAGGGTCTGGGTACTCATGGTTGTAGCTCCACGCTATGTTGCTTACCGACTGCCGCCGCCATTAACACTTCCTGCGTGGCCTGTTCAATGGGGAAATCTCCGCTCAGTCGCCCTTCATGCATCACCAGCACGCGGTCGCTCATGCCCAGCACTTCCGGCATCTCTGAGGAGACAAGGATGATGCTCAGCCCTTCTTCCTTGAACTGGTTGATCAACTGGTAGATCTCTTTTTTCGCGCCGACGTCCACCCCACGGGTAGGTTCATCCAGAATCAGCACTTTTGGCCGGGTCATCAGCCCACGGGCGATAGCGACCTTTTGCTGGTTGCCGCCGGAGAGCAGCCCAATGGGTTGCTCCATCGAAGGCGTTTTCACATTGAAGAGTTTGATAAAATCGCTGACCGCCAGCTGCTCTTCCGCGTGCTTCAGCCTTCCTCCGCTGTGGCTGAAATAGTCCAGCGCCGTCAGAGACATGTTCTCTTTCACCGACATACCGAGCACCAGCCCGTCACGTTTACGATCTTCAGAGATATAAACGATGCCGTTTTGCAGACCCTGTTCTGGCGAACGCGTGGTGACCTCTTTACCGTCAAGACTCACGCTTCCGCTGTGGCGGGGCATCGCGCCATACAGCACCTTCATTAATTCAGTCCGGCCTGCGCCCATCAGACCCGCCACACCGAGAATTTCACCTTTACGCAGGGTAAAGCTCACGTTATCGACGCCAGGTCCGGTGAGGTTTTCGACTTTAAGCCGCACCTCGCCCGGCGCTTTATCCAGACGGGGATACTGCTCTTCAAGCTTGCGGCCCACCATCATTTCAATCAGCGAATCTTCTGTCAGGGTCTCCACTTCGCGTTCAGCAATAAACTGACCGTCGCGGAAGATGGTGACGTCATCGCAGATCTCGAAGATCTCTTTCATGCGGTGCGAAATATAGACAATGCCGCATCCCTGCGCCTTCAGCTCGCGGATCACCCGGAACAGCGAAGCCGTTTCGGTATCGGTAAGCGCATCGGTAGGTTCATCCATCACAATCACTTTTGACTGGTAGCTCAGTACCTTGGCGATCTCAACCATCTGCTGATCGCCAATCGACAGATCGCCCACCAGCTTGTGGCTGCTGAAGCGCAGATTCAGCCGCTTTAGTAGGAGATCGGCTTCCGCGTGCATCTTGTTCCACTGAATTCGGCCAAAGGCGTTCACAAATTCCCGTCCCAGAAAGATGTTTTCCGCAATGCTGAGCTGGGGGATCAGGTTCAGTTCCTGATGGATGATGCCGATCCCGGCTTCCTGAGACGCTTTGGGACCATTGAATGAGACCTCGTTACCCAGCCATCTGATGGTGCCCGCATCACGCGGATAGATTCCGGTCATCACCTTCATCATGGTGGATTTTCCGGCGCCATTTTCACCCACCAGCGCCATCACGCGCCCCGGATAAACCGAGAGTGCAGCCCCAGAGAGCGCCTTCACGCCGGGGAAGGATTTATCAATGCCTTGCAGTTGCAGTAAAGGTTGCATGATCGCCTCAGAAGGTCACGCCAGCGCACAGGATGATGTTCGCGTAGGGGGAACATTCCCCACTGCGGATCACCGCATGGCTGCGCTGAGTTTGCTGTTTGAACTGTTCATGACTGACGTACTGGATAGAAAGGGTGTTTCCCTGATGTTGCTGCAGCAAGTCGAGCAGGGCTAACAGCTCGCTATGGAGTTGAGGATTGTGAGTTTTGATCTCTTCCGCGATGACTGCACTTTCTACCTGCATCTCTTCGGTTACGGCCTGCACCACCTGCATAAAGCTGGGAATACCTTTCATCAGGGCCAGATCGATACGCTGTGTTCCGATCGGGATCGGTAAGCCAGCATCGCCTATTACCAGGCTGTCGGTATGCCCCAGGCGGGAGACCAGGGACGAAATTTCAGAATTCAGTAAGGTGCCTTTTTTCATCTTTCACTCCAGAGCGAAACGTTTCGCTGATCGGGAGTGTATGAGAGGTAGAGGCGAAAACAACGGGCAAAGCATGAAATTGTGATCGCCATCGAAACGTTTCGCTGTCGCGTGGCGAAGTTTGACTTAAGGTATTTAATTGGCAGGGCGAGGGGGACTGGCCGGCAGTAACCGGCCATATTAAGCGGAATTAATTGAAGACCATACCGCCATCAATCAGCAGCGACTGGCCGGTCATATAGTCTGAGTCTGGCCCCGCCAGGAAGGAAACGCAGGCCGAAACATCTTCCGGTTCAGAGAGGCGGCCCAGCGTGATGCGTTTAGCAAACTCAGCGGTGCCGTAGCCCACAGGCTGGCCGGCGGCGCTGGAAACCTGGCGATCGATCTCATCCCACATCGGTGTTTTCACAATGCCGGGGCAGTAACCGTTAACAGTGATGCCAGCCGGAGCAAGGTCACGGGCGGCGGTTTGCGTCAACCCGCGCACGGCGAATTTACTGGAGCTGTAAACCGCCAGCTCAGGATTGCCCACATGCCCCGCCTGAGAGCAGGCGTTGATGATCTTGCCACCGTGCCCTTCTGCTTTAAACGCTTTCACCGCAGCCTGAATGCCCCAGATCACCCCTTTAACATTGATGTTGTAAACTTTGTCGACAGTTTCCGGGGTAATCTCCTCGATCGGCGTAGTGGGAGCCACTCCGGCATTGTTGACGATGACATCAAATCCGCCCAGCTCCTGACGCGCCTGCTCTACGGCAGCAAACACCTGATCGCGCTGCGAGACATCCACAGTGACCGCCAGCGCTTTGCCGCCTCCGCTGATAATCTCACCGGCAACCTGCTGCGCAGTCTGGCTGTTGAAATCCGCCACGGCGACGGCAAATCCATCTTTTGCGAGCCGTAAGGCGATGGCCCGGCCAATCCCCTGACCGCTTCCGGTCACTAACGCTACTTTGGTTTTCATACCTTCTCCTTGAACCGTTATTAAAGAATCTGACTCAGGTGCAGCTGGCCCATCAGCATAGGGTTGTCGGCATAATCCACCGGCACCGCCACCACGGCAGGCCCCTGCACATCCATCGCCTTACGCAGCGTTGGCTCCAGCGCATCGGCGCTTTCCACGGCAAATCCCGCCGCGCCAAAAGCTTCGGCATAGGCTTTGAAATCCACTGGCCCGAATTTCACCCCGGAAACGCGCTGATATTTCTTCTGTTCCTGCATGGCGACCATGTTGTATTCCTCATCCACCCAGATGATGTGCAGAATATTTGCCTTCAGCCTCACAGCCGTTTCCAGTTCCATACTTGACTGGAGGAATCCCCCGTCGCCGGAAACTGACACCACCTTGCGGCTGGGATCCACCAGCCAGGCACCAATCGCCCAGGGCAGGGCAACGCCCATGGTCTGTTGCCCGTTGGAGATCATGATCTGACGGGCGCGGAAGCTGTAAAGGTAACGGGCGATCCAGATATGGAAACTGCCCATATCCACCGTCAGGGTGACGTCGCTGTTAATGATGTCCTGCATCGCCCGTACGATACGCAGCGGATGCAGGGCAAACTGATTGAGGTTTTGTCCCTGCAACGAGAGCAATTCCCGCTGTTGCTGACGATCCTGCAGAATGGCGGCGGCCTGATTGCTGAGCTGTAACGGCGAGGCGATACGTTCAGCCAGTTTGTCCAGCGTGGCGGCGATATCGCCCACCAGTTCCGCATCCGGCAGATAACAGTTATCCGCCTCCGCAGGCAGCACGTCGATGTGCACCAGCGTAGCCGTACCGCTGTTCCACATTGCCGGTTCATACTCCACCGGGCTGTAACCGATAGTGACGATCAAATCCGCCTGACGCAGCAGACGAT
The DNA here is from genome assembly GCF_036865545.1 of Erwinia sp. E_sp_B01_1. Lineage (NCBI taxonomy): Bacteria > Pseudomonadati > Pseudomonadota > Gammaproteobacteria > Enterobacterales > Erwiniaceae > Erwinia > Erwinia sp. E_sp_B01_1. The sequence continues at coordinate 4,751,490 of NZ_CP142208.1, forward strand.
CGCCCGCCTGATTGTTGAAAAGCCCGACCCGGCCAGCGAAGCGGGAAAAATGCTCCTGACGAACGGCGCCCGCAGCCTGATAGGTACTGGTGACCGGAATGTGGCTCCGCTCCAGCAGGCGATGTAAAGCCGCACTGTTTTCCGGCTGGCTGGCCATCAGACCGAGCAGCAGCACGGGGTTTTTCGCCTGCGCTATCTGCCGCGCGACGGCGTCGATTGCCACGTCCGGTGCGGCACCCAGCAGTATCTGCCCTTTGCACGAGAGCAGATTGCCACGGGCGGGTTGATCCACAATATCCTGAGGCAGACTGACGAAGGCTCCCCCCGCGGCCATGCTCAGCCTGACGAAAAGCGTTGGAAACTACCTCCGACAGGGCGTTAGCATCCGTGACTTCCACAGCATATTTGGTGACCGGACGAAACATGGCAACGGTATCCATGCTCTGATGCACCTGTTTGGCGCTGTCGGCACGTTTCACCGCCCCGCCCAAAGCCACAACCGGATCGCCTTCACTGGTGGCGGTAGCCATCCCGGTGATCAGGTTCGAACAGCCGGGGCCGGAGGTCACCAGCGCCACGCCTGCATTGCCGGTCAGTCGCCCTACGGCCGCGGCCATAAACGCTGCATTAGCTTCATGGCGTACGGGAATAGTCTGTATTGAGGAGTCCAGTAGCGAATCAAAAACCTTGTCGATTTTCGCACCGGGAATGCCGAAGACCTGCTTAACGCCCTGCATTTCTAGCTGCGCTACCACCAAATCGGCACCGTGCTGCCACAGTTGAGTATCGGTTGGGTTTTTCATCATCACTCCTTAGGGGAATTAGCTCTCTACAGAACGAATGGCTGAATCGAGGTTGTCGGGATTCAGGTTGGCCTGCAGAAAATCACGGTCTTCGGGCAGGTCGATCACCAGCTTGCTGATTTCTCCAAAGGTCAGTACGCCCTCTTCAAGCTGATAATCAAGCAGATGTCCGCCGCCCTGACGATCGTCGGTAATAAAGTGTTCGTGATAGCCCGCGACGTTAATGCCCTGCATATACTGCGGCGTACGGAAGCCAATCAGCACGCCGTTGCGCTGGCTGAAATGGAAGGTGGGCTGCTGGCCAAGCACTTCCGGCATGGAGCGATAAGGGCGGTGCTGGCAGGGAACGGTACGGGTCTCGGCGGCTGAAAAACGGCCATCAATGCGCAAGGCACAGAACTGATTATCGGAAGTGACCTGACTGTCGATAATGTCGTGAATTGCCTGGCGGCTGGCAGGCTTACTAAAATGATGGCGATGCTGCGGCCGGAAGAACGTCATCACCGCAAAGGGCGTTTTCTGGTGCGGGCTGGCTTCCCGCGCGCTGCCGTCAGAGCGCAGTTGATAGACTTCGCTGTCGAAGGCGATCAGTTCTCCATCAAGCTGGTTAAACGTTCCCAGTCCGAAATCCCCTTTTTTCAGCAGATCGGCCACCGTGATGCTGCCATCGTAAACTCCGCTGAGCAACGCGCTCATCAGGGAGGTCTGATAGATTACGCTTTCTGGCTTATGCTGCTGCAATGCACTGACGGTCGACGCCAACTGTTGCTCACATAAACAGTCAGTTACAGAATGTTTCATGGCATCCTCGCGGCTTTATAGTTAAGAATCATTAACAGGATGTTGACTCGATTCAGGCGCGGGTACCAATATAGGAAAGCCATCACTTTGAGACGTTTTTGATATGGAACTTCGCCATCTGCGCTATTTCGTTGCCGTTGCCCAAACCCACAACTTTACCAGGGCCGCAGAGATGCTGGGAATTTCCCAGCCGCCCCTGAGCCAGCAAATCCTGCGGCTGGAGCGGGAAATTGGCTTACCTTTATTGAAAAGGTTGACCCGTAGCGTTGAACTGACTGAAGCCGGGGAGGCGTTTTACCAGGATGCGTGCCAGATCCTGGAGCTGACCGGTCATGCGCTGGAAAAAGCGAAGGGGATTGCCCGTGGCGTCAGTGGGCGGCTTTCGCTGGGTTTCGCCAGTTCAGTGGCCTTTCATGCCGGGGTTTTCACTCTGCTGAAGGATTTTCAGACGCGCTATCCGGAGATGACGTTGTCCACGCGTGAGCAGAATATGGCATCGCTGATGCACGATTTGCAGGAGGGTTTGCTGGATGCGGCCTTTGTCCGTCTGCCCTGTGAAAGCAGTAAAGCCTTTAATCTGAAGGTGATAGCCAGTGAGAAAATGCTGGTGGCTCTCCCACCGGGGCATCACCTGGCGGGGGAAGCGAGGGTGTCGCTGGAACACCTGGCTGATGAAGCACTGATTTTGTTTCCACAGGAAGTGGCGCCCAGCCTGTATGAACTGATTGTCAGCGCCTGCCTGCGGGCGGGTTTTCAACCTAAAACCGCTCAGCAGGCGCCTCAGATTGCCTCAGCCATTGGCAGGGTGGCCAGCGGAGTGGGCTTTACCATCGTGCCGGAATCGCTCGGCTGTATCCGCCATCCTGGCGTCACATTTCATCCTGTTGATGATGCGGTGCTGAACAGCGATATCGCGCTGGCCTGGCGCAGGCTGGATCGCTCACCTGCGGTGCTGCATCTGGTCGCCATGCTGGCCAGCACCAGACAGGGGACTCTCCCCCTGCGGCGGACGTTTAGCCCTGGATTTTTCTGACCTGTTTCACGTCCAGTTCAAGCGAGTTGAAGTCTTTATCCAGTTTCCCCTGCAGCTCGACTTTGTCGGCAGGGGTAATGGTTTGCCCATCCCAGCGCTTGTGATCGATCTCAACGTTCATCGTGCCTGTGGCATCACGGAAAGTGTAGTCTTCATCACCCACACGCTTTTCAATCTGACCACGCAGGGTCACCCAGGCATCATCCTTCATATCCTGAGCCTGTTTCACCGTAGCTACCGTACCATTCGGGCCAGAAAATCCGCCATTCTGTACCACGGCAGGCGAGCCATTCTGGTCAACGAAGCCCCCGTTCTGAGCAGCAAGAACCGGCATCGAAACCAGAGCGGTAATAGCGAGTAGTGCAGCGGTCTTTTTCATCATAGTCACCTTTATTCCCTTGAGGATGGCAGTCAATACTGCGCGGATTTGTTGTCTTCGGGAGCCAGTTAACCACAGGGTTCTTAACAGGATCTTAAGAACCCGGGCCCAGGGATTTTATTTATTTAAACTGGCGAAAAGCGTCGAATTTCGGCGATATACGCTGTACAACAGCCCTTGCTGTCTCGTATAAAGCGGGGACTCACACAAGGAATTCATCATGCGTATTTTAGTCATTGAGGACGACCGGCTGATAGGCGACGGGATCAAAGCAGGACTGATCAAACTTGGGTTCAGCGTCGACTGGTTTATGGAGGGCAGAGAGGGACTTACTGCACTCGGCGCAGCACCTTATGATGCCGTGGTACTGGATCTGAGCCTGCCGGGCATGGACGGCCTGGAGATCCTGCGCCAGTGGCGCCAGCAGGGCCAGGATGAGCCGGTGCTGATCCTCACCGCGCGGGATGCGCTGGAACAACGCGTGAAGGGTCTGCAACAGGGCGCCGACGACTACCTTTGTAAACCTTTCGCCCTGAGTGAAGTGGCCGCCCGGCTACAGGCGTTAATTCGCCGCCGTCATGGTCAGCTCCAACCGACACTCAGCCACGGTGCGGTAGTGATGGAATGTGCATCGCATACCGTAACGCTGAACGGCGAGCCTCTGCCGCTGAAATCCCGCGAGCTGGCCCTGCTTGAACTGTTCCTGATGAATACTGGCCGGGTGCTGACCCGCGCTCAGCTGGAAGAAAAACTCTACGGCTGGGATGAGGATGTCTCCAGCAATGCCGTGGAAGTCCATATCCACCATTTACGTAAGAAGCTGGGCAGCCAGTTTATCCGCACCGTTCATGGCGTGGGTTACACGCTGGGAGAACCGGTTTGATTCGTCTGAGTTTACGGCTGCGGCTGATGCTGGGCTTTTTACTGCTGACCCTGATCTGCTGGGGAAGCGCGGGTATCGGCTCCTGGTGGCAGACCCGGCACAAAATTAACCAGCTGTTTGATACCCAGCAGATGCTGTTCGCCAAACGGCTGGCGACGATGAATCCGGAACAGGCTGGCCATGAGCCGCTGACCCTGCCCAAAACTAAAAAACTGGTCAGGCACCATCGTGGCGATCAGGAAGATGATGCGCTGGCCTTTGCTCTCTTCACCCAGGACGGCAGGATGGTGATGAACGATGGTGATAACGGCAAAGATTTCCTGTTTCACTACCAGCGTAACGGCTTCACCGACGGCAAACTTAAAGGTGATGACGATCTGTGGCGTATGGTCTGGCTCAGCACGCCGGACAACAGGTACGTGGTAGTGGTCGGTCAGGAGTGGGAATACCGTGACGACATGACCCGGGATATTGTGCAGGCCAACCTCTGGCCGTGGCTTTTTGCCCTGCCGGTGATGGTGATCCTGCTGCTGTGGCTGGTAACCCACGAACTGGCTCCCCTGAAGCGCATAGCCAGTCAGTTACGTCACCGCTCCCCCGATGAGCAGATGCCTCTGGATGAGAAGCGGGTTCCTCAGGAGGTCCGTCCGCTGGTGGAAGAGCTGAACGCTCTGTTTACCCGCATTGCTGACATGCTGGTCCGCGAACGTCGCTTTACCTCTGATGCGGCACATGAACTGCGAAGCCCGCTGGCCGCGCTGAAGGTCCAGACGGAAGTAGCCCAGCTCGCGCACGACGATCGGGCGATGCGCCATCATGCACTGAGCAATCTGGATGCCGGAATCGATCGCGCTACCCGGCTGGTGGATCAGTTGCTGACGCTTTCAAGGCTGGAGAGTGGAGATGAACTGGAGAAGCAGCCTGTTGATTTAGAACAGCTTTTGCAGCAGGCGGTGGTGGATCACTACAGTAAGGCACAGGCCGCGGGAGTGGAGATTGAACTGGAGGCGCAAAGGGTTCCGGTCATCAAAATGGGCCACCCGCTGCTGCTGGCGTTGATGGTGCGTAATCTGCTGGATAACGCCATCCGCTACAGCCAGGCTGGTGGAAACGTGCAGTTGAAGCTGGAGATGCGCAGTATTGAGGTGCTGGACAAGGGCCCGGGCGTGACGGAAGCGTCACTGGCAAGAATTGGCGAACGGTTTTACCGGCCGCCGGGGCAGGAGAAATCGGGTAGCGGCCTGGGCCTTTCAATAGTCAGCAATGTAGCCCGGCTGCATGGGATGCGGGCCAGCTTTGCCAACCGCAGCGAAGGGGGCTTTGCCGTGCGGATCGACTGGTAGCAAACCGGTATTTCGTGCTCAAGAGTAAAGAGCCGCAACAGAGACAAAAAAGGGCCTTTCGGCCCTTTTTTGCTGATTCAGCCAGGGTTAAATCTCAACCTGCGTTCCCAGCTCAATCACCCTGTTAGGCGGGATTTTGAACTGATCCGGTGCGCGCAGGGCGTTCTTCTGCAGCATCAGGAACAGTTTGCCTCGCAGGCGCAGATACCAGGGCCGCTTACCGATAATCAGCGACTCATGTGACATAAAGAAGGAGGTTTCCATCATCCGGCAGCTCAACCCTTCCAGGCCACAGCGGTGGAAAATTTCTTCCACATTCGGCGTTTCACGCCAGCCATAGCTGGCAACCACGCGCCAGAAGGTAGGCGAAAGCTGTTCGAGCGTGACACGCCGGATATTGTGCACGTAAGGCGCATCTTCCGTGCGCAGCGTCAGCAGCACCACGCGCTCATGCAGCACTTTGTTGTGCTTTAGATTATGCAGCATGGCAAAAGGGATCCCGTTCAGCGCACGGGACATATATACCGCCGTGCCCGGTACACGCACCGGAGGGGATTTTTCCAGCGAGGCGATCATCGCCTCCAGAGAATTCCCGTGTTCATGCATCCGTCGCAGCAGGCGGAATCGCTCGCTTTTCCAGGTGGTCATAATGACAAACATCACCAGCGCCAGGCAGAGCGGCAGCCAGCCACCGGAGAAAATTTTCACCAGGTTGGCTGAGAATAACGAGACATCAATACACAGCATCGCTAACAGTACCGCCAGCACCAGATAACGGTTCCAGTGCCAGTTTTTGATCGCCACCGTGGTACACAGGATGGAGGTAAGCACCATGGTGCCGGTCACTGCAATGCCGTAGGCCGCTGCCAGGTTACTGGAGTGTTCGAAGCCCACAATCACGATGACCACCGCAAAGTAGAGCAGCCAGTTGATCACCGGGATATAAATCTGACCGGATTCTTCTTCTGAAGTGTGCACGATACGCATCGGTGGCAGATAGCCCAGACGCACAGCCTGACGGGTCAGCGAGAAGACACCGGAAATCACCGCCTGGGAAGCGATAACCGTCGCCAGCGTGGCCAGAATCAGCATCGGGATCAGCGCCCAGTCCGGAGCCAGCAGGAAGAACGGGTTTTTAATCGCTTCAGGATGTTTCAGCAGCAGCGCACCCTGACCGAAGTAGTTCAGCGTCAACGAAGGCAGAACCACAACAAACCACGCCAGGCGAATCGGGAATTTGCCAAAGTGACCCATATCCGCATACAGCGCTTCCACCCCGGTGATCGCCAGCACCACAGCGCCAAGCGCAAAGAAGGAGACTTCTTTATATTCCATAAAGAAGTGCATTGCCCAGTAAGGATTCAGCGCGTGGAGGACATCGGGATTGTTCATAATACTGCGGGCGCCAAGCACGGCCAGCACAATGAACCACAGCAACATCACTGGCGCGAACAGTTTACCCACCATGCCAGTGCCATGTTTCTGGATCATAAAGAGCAGCGTCAGCACGGCGATCGCCATAGGCACGATATAAGTATCAAGCGCCGGTGCCGCAATCTCCAGGCCTTCAATGGCTGACAGCACCGATACGGCTGGGGTAATCACCACCTCGCCATAGAAAAAGCTGCCGCCAATCAGCCCCATAATCACCAGCACCGCCGTGGTTCTGGCCCCGGTATTACGGCCTGCCAGCGACATCAGCGTCAGAATTCCCCCTTCCCCGGCATTATCAGCACGCATGACGTAGCTGATGTACTTCAGGGAGACCACCAGCACCAGCAGCCAGAAAATCAGCGAAAGAAAGCCAAAGACCGCATCACGTTCGACACCAAAGCCGAACTGGCCGGACAGACATTCACGAAGGGTATAAAGAGGGCTGGTACCAATATCGCCATAGACAACGCCGATTGCCGCTAAGGTAACGGCACCGAGGGACTGCTTTTTCTCAGAACTCATAGACAGGTCTTTTGTTGGGATCCGTAACGCGGAATTGCGCACAGCTCATCAAGCCATCAAAACGCGCACAGTATGCACGATTCATCATGAATGCCTATTCTTAATTGCGTTAAGAGAAGTGACCAGGCTGTGCTGGGTCACTCTTTGACAAGAAAAAAGCTGACTCGTATCAACTCTTTCAAGCATCATAGCCAGTAGTGTATGCGCTCGCCAGTCGCGGTGCTGGCCGGACCGTAAAAAGGATGAATGTTTGATTATGCCTCAGCCCCATTTACTGGCGGAAAGAATTGCCCGCTTAAGCAATGCGTTGGAAAAGGGACTTTATGAGCGGCACCACGCAATTCGCCTCTGCCTGCTGGCCGCGCTGAGCGGAGAGAGCGTCTTTTTATTAGGCCCGCCAGGCATTGCTAAAAGCCTGATTGCCCGCCGGTTAAAGTATGCTTTTCAGCACTCCCGCGCCTTTGAATATCTGATGACCCGTTTCTCCACGCCTGAAGAGGTGTTTGGCCCGCTTTCCATCCAGGCGCTTAAAGATGAAGGTCGTTATCAGCGCCTGACCAAAGGCTACCTGCCTGATGCTGAAATTGTGTTCCTGGATGAAATCTGGAAAGCCGGCCCGGCGATCCTCAATACCCTGCTGACCGCCATCAATGAACGCCGTTTCCGTAATGGCGACTGCGAAGAACAGATCCCCATGCGTCTGCTGGTCACCGCTTCCAATGAACTGCCAGAAGCAGACAGCGGGCTGGAAGCGCTGTATGACCGCATGTTGATCCGTCTGTGGCTGGATAACGTGCATGAAAAGCAGAACTTTCGCAGCATGCTGACTCACCAGCAGGATGATACCAATCCGGTGGATAAATCTTTGTGCATCAGCGACGAAGAGTATTTTGAGTGGCAGAAAGGCATTACCCAGGTCACCCTGAACGACGAAGTGTTTGAGCTGATCTTCCTGCTGCGTCAGCAACTGGAGAACCAGCCAGAAGCGCCTTATATTTCCGATCGTCGCTGGAAAAAAGCCATTCACCTGCTGCAGGCCTGCGCATTTTACAGCGGCCGCAACAGCATTGCGCCGGTGGATCTGATCCTGCTGAAAGATTGCCTGTGGCACGATGTTAACTCAATGAAGTTGCTGGATCGTGAGATCGATAACCTGATCACTCAACAGGCCTGGCAACAGCAGCCAATGCTGATCAAACTGCAGCAAATTTCCTCCCGTCGCATGGCTCTGCAACAGGAAAAAAGCGTTGAGCAGGCTATCCGCCTGGAGAAGCACGGCGGCATGTTCAGCCGGAAGCCGCATTACGAACTGCCTGCCTCGCTGGGCGAAGAGTCGCTGACGCTGATGCTGCAAAAGCCGCTGATGCTGCATGATATGCAGGTAACGCATGTGGTGATTGGCCGCGAGCCCCTGCACCACTGGCTGCAAAAAAGCGGGGATATCCGCGGCAAGCTTAACGGTATCGGATTTGCTCAAACGCTGGACCTGCATGTGGACGGAAATGACTGCCTTACGCTGCGTGATGTCAGCCTGCAGGCCTCAAGGCTGATGCTGCCGGGTAAACAGCAGGCCAGTGGGTTGCCGGAAGAGATTGTACAGGCGCTGGACGAGCTGGAAACAGAGCTGCGCGTGCAGCGTACCCTGTTCAGCCAGCATCAGCGCTGCCTGTTTATCAGCGATGACTGGCTGGCGCGCATCGAAGAAAGCCTGCATCAGGTTGCCGACCAGCTGAAGCAGGCTCGTCGGTGATTTCGTTAGACACGCTGAGCGCGCTTCTGGCGATCAGCGAGGGCGAACTGCTGGAAGAACTGGTGATAGCCCTGCTTGCCAGCCCGCAGCTCGCCCTGTTTTTCGAAAAATTCCCCGGCATGAAAAAAGCACTGCTACGCGACCTGCCCCGCTGGAAAACAGAAGTGCTTGAACAGCTGAAAACCACTGCCGTGCCGGATGACCTGGCCGCTGAATTTGCCCTGTTCCAGAAATTTCAGGGATTGAGCCATTCGCATTTCTGCCAGCAGTTGCCGGAGCTGTTGGTTTGGCTTTCACTGCACCACTCTCCTTTCGAAGAAAAAGCTCAGCAGCTGGTCGCCAATAACGATGTTGGCGATCTCAGTCAGGCCCAACAGACGTTGTTTTTACAACGCTGGCGGCTGAGCCTCACGCTGCAAACGCTGACGTTAAATCAGCAACTATTGGATCAGGAGCGCGAGAAACTGCTGGCCGAGTTGCAGCAGCGTCTGGCGATGAGTGGCCAGCTGGCCGAAGTGCTCTCTGACAATAACGAAGCCGCCGCTGGCCGGCTGTGGGATCTGACCAAAAGCCCGCTTCAGCGCAGCGATTACCAGCTGATTGTGGAATACGGGGATTTTCTTGCCCGGCAGCCCGCTCTGTTAAAACTGGCCGAACAGCTGGGCCGCAGCCGTGAAGCTAAAGCTGTCCCGTCTGAAGATGCGCCCCTCGAGGAGTTTCATCAGTTGATCAGGGAACCGGAAAGCGTACCGGAAGAGATCAGCGGCCTGCACCAGAGTGACGATATCCTGCGCCTCCTGCCGCCTGAACTGGTCACGCTGGGCATCAGCGAACTGGAGATTGAATTCTATCGCCGGCTGGTGGAGAAAAGGCTGTTGACCTACCGTCTGCAGGGCGATGCCTGGCACGATAAAGTCACGCTGCGCCCCGTGAGCCACCAGCATCATGACGAACAACCGCGAGGGCCATTTATTGTCTGTGTAGATACTTCCGGCTCTATGGGGGGGTTTAACGAACGCTGCGCTAAAGCTTTCTGCCTCGCGCTGCTGAAAGTGGCGCTGGCCGATAATCGCCGCTGTTACATCATGCTGTTTGCCCATGAAGTGGTGGGTTATGAGCTGACCGCGGGCGATGGCATTGCGCAGGCTATCCGTTTTCTCAGCCAGCGTTTCCGGGGCGGTACCGATCTGGCCGCCTGCCTGGATTCCGTGCTGCAAAAACTCTCGGCTACTGCGTGGAACGATGCCGATGCGGTAATTATTTCCGACTTTATTGCCCAACGGTTGCCGGAAGAGCTGGTGAAAAGAATCAAACAGCACCAGATAAAACAACAGCAACGCTTCCACGCTGTTGCGCTGTCCGATCATGGAAAACCCGGAATAATGCGCATCTTCGACCATATCTGGCGGTTTGATACCGGTCTGAAAAGCCGACTGTTACGACACTGGCAGCGCTGATCCTCTTCAGAAACATGCCGGAAATGCTTATTTGCTATAGTCATGTGTACGCTTTAGCCTACAGGCAAATTGGGAGCATCACGTGGCATTACACCAGGATATTGCATCAGGATTACCAGAACCGACCCGCACACTACGGTTAAGCGGCGGCAGTACCGAAGAGAAACGCCAGCAACTTCTCGACTATTTCCGGCAGACCTGGACACTCTATGAGAGTCTGTTTGACTGTCTTGCCGATGAGCAGGCGTTTTACACCAAAGCCATTTCACTGCGCCATCCTCTGGTGTTCTATTACGGTCACACTGCCACTTTCTACGTCAATAAGATGATGGCTGGCGGCCTGCTTGCGGACCGCGTTGACGATCGGATTGAAGCCATGATGGCGATCGGCGTGGATGAGATGAGCTGGGACGACCTGGACACCAGCCACTATCAGTGGCCGTCGCTGGCAGAACTGCGTGACTATCGCGGTAAAGTTCGGCATCTGGTGGAGACCTTTATCAAAGAGATGCCGCTGAGCCTGCCGATCGGCTGGGAGAGCCCTGCCTGGGTGATCCTGATGGGTATTGAACATGAGCGCATCCATCTGGAAACCTCCAGCGTATTGATCCGTCAGCTGCCGGTGGCCTGGGTTAAACCTCAGCCACACTGGCCTGCCTGTCCTTCAGCCCGTCATGACCGCGCCTCCGTGCCACAGAATAAACTGCTGCCCGTTGAGGGTGCCCGCGTAACCCAGGGGAAAACCGACGATACCTACGGCTGGGATAATGAGTACGGCACCCTGGTCACCGGAGTGAAGCCTTTCAAAGCCAGCCAGATGCTGACCAGCAACGCGGAGTTTTTCGACTTTGTTGCTGCCGGAGGCTATCAGGACGATCGCTGGTGGGATGAAGAAGGGCTGGGCTGGCGTAATTTCGCCAAAGCCGTAATGCCAACGTTTTGGGTAGGATCCCTCGCCGATCCGGATAACCTGCAACTGCGCCTGATGACTGAAGAAGTGCCCATGCCGTGGGACTGGCCAGCAGAGGTGAACCAGCTCGAAGCGGCCGCCTTCTGCCGGTGGAAAGCCGGGGAAACCGGCAAATCTGTCCAGCTCCCCAGCGAAGCCGAGTGGCTGCTGCTGCGTGAGGGCGTGACCGGCGATCAGCCTGACTGGCCAGAAGCACCGGGCAATCTTAACCTCGCCTGGTGGGCCTCTTCCTGCCCGGTGGATCGCTTTGCTCAGGGCAACTTTTACGATCTGATTGGCAACGTCTGGCAGTGGACCACCACACCAACCAACGGGCTGGAAGGTTTTAAAGTGCATCCTTTATATGATGACTTCTCCACCCCAACCTTTGACGGTAAACACGCCCTGATCAAAGGCGGTAGCTGGATTTCCACCGGGAACGAGGCGCTGAAATCCGCGCGTTATGCTTTCCGCCGGCATTTTTTCCAGCATGCAGGCTTCCGTTATGTGGTTTCCACGCATCAGGAAAAAATGATGCTCAACCCCTATGAAACCGACAGCATGGTTTCTCAGTATCTGGACTTCCAGTACGGCCCGGACTATTTCAACACGCAAAACTACGCCAAAGCGCTGGTGGATATTGCCTGTGGGGTAACCAGTAAACGGGGTACCGCGCTGGATCTCGGTTGTGCTACAGGCCGTGCCAGCTTTGAACTGGCGCGCCATTTTGAAGAGGTGGTGGGGATGGACTATTCCGCACGCTTTATCGATGTGGCGTTGCAGCTCACCAGCGGCGAAGATTTCCGCTATGTGACTCAGGAAGAGGGCGATCTGGTGGAATATCGTCAGGTCCGGCTGAAAGATTTCGATCTGGGGGAGGAGCAGTCCCGTCGCATCCAGTTTGTACAGGGCGACGCCTGTAACCTCAAACCGCAGCCCGATCGCTACGATCTGGTGCTGGCCTCTAACCTGATCGACCGTCTGCGCCAGCCAGAACGGTTCCTGCAGGATATTACCGCCATGATCCGTTCCGGTGGCGTACTGATGCTCTCCTCGCCTTATACCTGGCTGGAAGATTTTACGCCTAAGGAGAACTGGCTGGGAGGCATTCGTGAGAACGGTGAAGCCCTGACAACCTATCAGGCATTACAACGTTTACTGGCTGCAGATTTTGAAGAGATTGCGGCTCCTCAGGATGTGCCTTTTGTTATCAGGGAAACGGCGCGTAAATATCAGCATACGGTCGCTCAACTGACTGTATGGCGTAAGCGTTAATCTTAATGGCGGGTGCTCAGGTACCCGCCATTAAGCCTGATAAATTCACAGATTCTGCTTTTAGTCATCACTGACGGGCCGATCAACTTTATTGTTATTCCCTTCGCTTTCCTGCAAATTATTCCCTTATCTGCTGAAGATCCCCTAAACCTGGAGCCGTTATGGCCGAAAATCAACAAATCGATAATCTCGATCGCGGCATCCTCAATGCCCTGATGGAGAACGCCCGAACCGCCTATGCCGAACTCGCCAAGCAGTTCAACGTCAGCCCCGGCACTATCCATGTCCGCGTGGAGAAGATGAAGCAGTCAGGAATTATTAAAGGGACCAGGGTGGAGATTGACCCTAAACATCTGGGTTATGACGTCTGCTGCTTTATTGGCATCATCCTGAAAAGCGCCCGCGACTATCCGGCTGCCGTAGCTAAACTGGACGCTCTGGATGAAGTGGTGGAAGCCTGGTACACCACCGGCCACTACAGCATCTTTATTAAGGTAATGTGCCGATCTATTGATGCGTTGCAACTGGTGTTGATCAACAAGATCCAGACCATCGACGAAATTCAGTCCACCGAAACGCTGATCTCACTGCAAAACCCGATCATGCGCACGATCAAGCCCTGAACTGTGCACAAAGCTGTCCACACGCAACCGGACTCTGTCTCCACGGAATCCCGACCCTGCTGAAGTAATACCCTTACTTATCCACAGGTAGATCCCAGACTGATCACAGCGTACAATACTGGCCTTTGTGGCACAGGGATCTTGATCATGGCTGACGTAACCTTAATCACTGGCAGCACCTTAGGCAGCGCAGAGTATGTCGCAGAGCTTCTGGCTGAAAAGCTGGAAGAAGCCGGCTTTTCAACGGAAATGCTGCATGGCCCGGAGTTGGAAGAGCTGACTCCTGAAGGGATCTGGCTGGTGGTCTCCTCTACTCATGGGGCTGGCGATCTGCCTGATAACCTGCAACCTCTTTATGATGCAATAGAAGAGAAGAAACCTGATTTAAGCCAGGTTCGTTACGGTGCCGTAGGGATAGGCAACCGTGAATACGATCTCTTCTGCGGTGCTATAGAGAAGCTCGACGTGTTGCTGACTTCATGTGGGGCTCAAAGGATCGGCGATCGACTGGATATAGATGTGCTGGAACATGAGATCCCTGAGGATCCGGCTGAAGTTTGGGTAGCGAGCTGGAAAAACCTCCTGAAATGAGGATTCCTGGCAGCAAGATCGCCCTGATTTGCGCTGCCGGATCCTGAAAATCGCCAGAAGTTTTGTAAATAATGCCCTTTTTTGCTGATAAAAGTAGCAAATGAATGTGGATAAGTATGCTTAAAACGCGGTAATAACCGGTGTTTATCCAAAGAACAACTGTACCACCTCAGGGTACCTGTGGATAACCATCCATTTAGATCCCAGCTTATACGCTGCAGGATCACCGATCATTCACAGCAAACGATCCTTAATAACCTGATGATCGTTATCAGGAAAAAAGCCTTATCCACAGAGATCGTCGATCCTAATAGAAGATCTAATAAAGAGATCTCTAGATAAAAAAGATCTTCTTTTTAATACACGTCAGGCCATGCGCTTTCCCCATCGTCTAAAGTTGAGTAGAATCCACGCCCTGATAGCAATCTCCCCTAATCGCACAATCGCGAGGTGCAGTACCATGTTTTATCCAGATCCTTTTGACGTCATCGTAATCGGTGGTGGTCATGCGGGTACCGAAGCCGCTATGGCGGCTGCCCGAATGGGTCAGCAAACCCTGCTATTAACCCATAACATTGATACGCTTGGACAAATGTCCTGTAATCCGGCGATCGGTGGTATTGGCAAAGGACATCTGGTTAAGGAAGTGGACGCACTTGGCGGGCTGATGGCACATGCCATCGATCAGGCTGGCATACAGTTTAGGATACTAAACGCGAGCAAAGGTCCTGCGGTCCGGGCTACCCGTGCTCAGGCAGATCGTGTGTTATACCGACAGGCCGTTCGTACTGCGTTAGAGAATCAGCCAAACCTGATGATCTTCCAACAGGCTGTGGACGATCTGATTGTTGAGAACGATCGTGTGGTAGGTGCTGTGACTCAGATGGGACTGAAGTTCCGTGCTAAGTCGGTTGTACTAACCGTAGGGACTTTCCTCGACGGGAAAATTCATATTGGTCTGGATAATTACAGCGGCGGACGTGCTGGCGATCCTCCTTCGATCCCACTGGCCCGCCGTCTGCGTGAACTGCCTTTGCGTGTCAGCCGTTTGAAAACCGGTACGCCACCGCGTATCGATGCCAGAACCATTGATTTCAGCGTGCTGGCTCCTCAGCATGGTGATACGCCAATGCCGGTGTTCTCGTTTATGGGAAATGTGGCTCAGCATCCCCAGCAGGTGCCTTGCTATATCACCTACACCAACGAAAAAACGCATGATGTGATCCGCAATAACCTGGATCGCAGCCCGATGTACTCCGGCGTAATTGAAGGGATTGGCCCGCGTTATTGCCCTTCTATCGAAGATAAAGTGATGCGTTTTGCCGATCGTAACGCGCACCAGATCTTCCTTGAGCCGGAAGGCCTGACCAGCAACGAAATCTATCCTAATGGTATCTCGACCAGCCTGCCTTTTGACGTGCAGATCCAGATCGTCCGCTCAATGCAGGGACTGGAAAACGCGAAGATCGTCCGTCCTGGTTATGCCATTGAGTATGATTTCTTCGATCCCCGCGATCTGAAGCCAACGCTGGAAAGCAAACATATTCAGGGTCTGTTCTTTGCAGGACAGATCAACGGCACCACAGGTTACGAAGAAGCGGCGGCTCAGGGCCTGCTGGCTGGCCTGAATGCGGGTCGCCTCTCCGCTGATAAAGAGACCTGGGCTCCACGTCGCGATCAGGCTTACCTTGGCGTACTGGTTGACGATCTCTGCACCCTGGGGACCAAAGAGCCCTACCGCATGTTCACTTCACGTGCGGAATATCGTCTGATGCTGAGAGAAGACAATGCCGATCTTCGTCTGACGGAAGCGGGCCGCGAGCTTGGCCTGGTAGATGATGCGCGTTGGGCACGATTCAACGAGAAGCTGGAAAGCATTGAGAAAGAACGCCAGCGCCTTCGTGATATCTGGGTTCACCCGAAATCAGAGTGCGTTGAGGAAGTGAACAACGTCCTGAGCGCCGGGCTGACCAAGGAAGCCAGCGGAGAAGATTTGCTGCGTCGCCCTGAGATGACTTATCAGCAGCTGATGACCCTGAACACCTTTGCACCAGCGCTGAGCGACCCTCAGGCTGCTGAGCAGGTTGAAATTCAGGTGAAATACGAAGGGTACATTGCCCGCCAGCAGGAAGAGATTGATCGCCAGCTGCGTAATGAAAATACCCTGCTGCCGGCAGAGCTGGATTACCGTCAGGTCAGTGGCCTCTCCAACGAGGTGATTGCCAAGCTGAACGATCATAAACCCGGATCGATCGGCCAGGCATCCCGGATCTCCGGGATCACACCTGCGGCAATCTCCATTTTGCTGATCTACCTGAAAAAACAGGGATTACTGCGTAAAAGTGCCTGACGCTGAGGCACGCCAGTATCAGGGGCGGGATTTATTCCGCCCCTGTTGTATTTCTCCTGCGGGACGAATAGATTTGCCCGCAGACCAGCCTCACAGGACAGTATTGTGATTACTAAACTCACTTCTCTGCTTAAAGCCGCCAACATATCCCTGTCCGATCAGCAAAAACAGCAGCTGACCGGCTATGTTGAAATGCTGCATAAGTGGAACAAGGCCTATAATCTGACCTCAGTTCGTGACCCTGAGCAGATGTTGATTCGTCACATCCTCGACAGCATCGTCGTGGAGCCTTATCTGCAGGGCAGCCGTTTTATCGACGTGGGAACCGGTCCAGGCTTGCCTGGCGTCCCCCTGGCTATTGTCCGGCCTGAAGCGCATTTCACCCTGCTGGACAGCCTTGGAAAGCGCGTACGCTTCCTCAAACAGGTGCAGCATGAACTTAAGCTGACCAACATTGAGCCAGTGCAAAGCCGCGTGGAAGACTTCCCGGCAGAGCCGCCTTTCGACGGGGTGATCAGCCGGGCTTTTGCCTCGCTGAATGATATGCTGAACTGGTGCCACCATTTACCGGGTAGGGGAGGGCGCTTTTATGCTCTTAAAGGAGTAATCCCGGAGGATGAATTAGCGACATTACCCGCCGGATTCAGCGTTGAGCAGGTAGTGAAACTGGCCGTTCCGCAACTGGAAGGCGAGCGTCATTTGATCGTGGTAAACCTGACTAAATAACCGGCGATTGCCCTGTTTCAGGCGGGGGTTAATGCGCCGGTTTTGCCGCTTAACTGCAATAGCCTTATTAACTGTAAGTGCTTTATGTTTCAATATTTTAGTTAAGTCAGGTGATAATCAGGAGTGGTAATCACGCGCCTGGAGTCAATTACTGAAAGCGGTTGTTTGAAATTTCAGCAGTTGAACGTTCAGGCTCACACTTTTTTATGCTGACAGGTTGTTTCCATCAGGTTAAATGCACAGCCTGAAATTATCCGACATCTCTGGTAACATTTAACGTTAATTTCACATTCAGTTATCATAGTTATTACCTTTAAGCGGCAACAATGCGGTCATGATAGTGACGCAGGAAAATATATCCTCTTTATAAATCGGCGTAAGTAATGGCCTGAACCGGGGAAATTAGTTGCTGCAAATGTCAATAAGCGGTTTCAATCGACAATAATTGCTATTTTTAAAAAGTATTGATTCAAGTTAATGAATTATAATGTTTTTATAAATTTTATTTTCATTAAGTTAAGAATACTCCTGAACATTAGTTAGGCAATAAGTTGCTGAAATGTGATCGCCAGCACGCTTTATGAGCAAGGTTTGTCGCTTCTTGCAGGAAATTTCGTTCGGTTTGCCGTTCTTCAGAGTTTTAAAAAACAGGCCCGCGGAAAGAAATTTAAATAATTGTTCACCTTTTCGCTACTTATCCATTGAAATCGCAGGGGCGCACCGTATAATTTGCTCGTTTTTTGCTGCTTGACTCAAAAGGGTAAAGGCAGTTTTATACGACACGCGACATACCCCTGATGGGGCAGGAGAGTTTTAGCGTCATGTCAGTGTCCCTTTACAGAGTAAAATTTGCCCGAACCGTGCTGTTACTTCAGCTGGTGACCTTTGTCGTAATCGGCGCGCTGTTTGCCCTTAAAGATCTGGCGTGGGGCTTATCCGCCCTTGCGGGTGGACTGGCAGCCTGGCTGCCGCAGATTGTGTTTATGATTTTTGCCTGGCGTCATCAGGCAGGAGACCCGATAAAAGGGCGCATAGCCTGGGGGTTTTTGGTAGGAGAGGTGCTGAAGGTTCTGGCAACGATTCTCTTGCTTATTTTGGCGCTGGCGGTATTTGGGGCGGCGTTTACACCGCTCGGACTGGCCTGGTTATCGGTGCTGATTGTGCAAATCGTCGCACCGGCTGTAATTAACAACAAAGGGTAAGAGGCATCATGGCTGCAGGAGAAATCTCTACGCCGCAGGAATACATAGGCCATCATCTGAATAACCTTCAGTTGGACCTGCGTACCTTCGAGCTGGTGAATCCGCACGACGCTCCGGCGACGTTCTGGGTACTAAATATCGACTCCATGTTTTTCTCCGTGCTGCTGGGACTGGTATTCCTGGTGGTGTTTCGTAAAGTTGCGAAATCAGCCACCAGTGGCGTACCGGGAAAGATGCAGGCCGCGATTGAGTTGGTAGTCGGCTTTGTCGACGACAACGTGCGCGACATGTACCACGGTAAAAGCAAAGTTATCGCACCGCTGGCTCTGACGATTTTCGTCTGGGTCTTCCTGATGAACTTCATGGACCTGCTGCCTATCGATTTGCTGCCGTTTATCGGTGAGCATCTCCTGGGTCTGCCAGCGTTGCGTGTTGTGCCTTCTGCAGACGTGAACATCACGCTCTCAATGGCACTTGGCGTATTTGTTTTGATTCTGTTCTACAGCATCAAGATGAAAGGCATTGGTGGCTTTACGAAAGAGCTGACATTGCAACCCTTCAATCATCCGGTCTTCATTCCGATCAACCTGATCCTTGAAGGTGTGAGCCTGTTGTCCAAACCAGTTTCTCTGGGTCTGCGACTGTTCGGGAACATGTATGCGGGTGAATTGATTTTTATCCTGATTGCCGGTCTGTTGCCGTGGTGGTCACAGTGGATTCTGAATGTGCCATGGGCCATTTTCCACATCCTGATCATTTCGTTGCAGGCTTTCATTTTCATGGTCTTAACGATTGTCTATCTGTCGATGGCATCTGAAGAACATTGATTTTTTCTCAACACTACTGCGTTTTAACTGAAACAAACTGGAGACTGTCATGGAAAACCTGAATATGGATCTGCTGTACATGGCTGCCGCTATTATGATGGGCTTAGCGGCAATCGGTGCTGCGATCGGTATCGGCATCCTCGGAGGCAAATTCCTGGAAGGCGCCGCGCGTCAACCGGATCTGATCCCTCTGCTGCGTACGCAGTTCTTTGTTGTAATGGGTCTGGTGGATGCAATCCCAATGATCGCTGTTGGTCTGGGTCTGTACGTGATGTTTGCTGTCGCGTAATAACCGATAGTTCATCGCCAGGTGTCGTGCCGGGTGATGAACAGATTCTTCCGGTCGGCTTGCTGACCGGAGAAAAAGTTAACTTAACAAGAGGCATTGTGCTGTGAACATTAACGCAACAATCCTCGGCCAGGCCATCGCGTTCATCCTGTTTGTCCTGTTCTGCATGAAGTACGTATGGCCGCCGCTGATGGCCGCTATCGAAAAGCGCCAGAAAGAAGTTGCCGAAGGCCTTGCTTCCGCTGAACGTGCCAAAAAAGATTTGGATCTCGCGCAGGCTAATGCGACCGACCAGCTGAAGAAAGCGAAAGAAGAAGCTCAGGTAATCATCGAACAGGCTAATAAGCGTCGTTCGCAGATCCTGGACGAAGTCAAAGCTGAGGCTGAGCAGGAACGTAACAAGATCGTCACCCAGGCGCAGGCTGAAATTGACGCTGAACGCAAACGTGCACGTGAAGAGTTGCGCAAGCAAGTCGCGATGCTGGCTATTGCCGGTGCCGAGAAAATCATTGAACGTTCCGTGGATGAAGCTGCTAACAGCGACATCGTTGATAAACTGGTCGCTGAACTGTAAGGGAGGGGCTGATGTCTGAATTTACTACTGTAGCTCGCCCCTACGCTAAAGCAGCTTTTGACTTTGCTGTTGAGCATCAAAGTATCGACCGCTGGCAGCAAATGCTGGCGTTCGCTACTCAGGTAGCCAGTAATGAACAGGTAGCAGAACTCCTTTCCGGCGCACTAGCGCCGGAAGCGTTGTCTGCACGGTTCATCGCTATCTGTGGTGACCAACTGGACGAAGCCGGTCAAAACCTGATTAAGGTAATGGCCGAAAACAAACGTTTACCGGCGCTTGCCAGTGTTCTGGCGCAGTTTATCCAGCTACGTGACGCATATGATGCGACTACCGATGTTGAGGTAATCTCTTCCACCACACTGAGTGACGAACAGCTGACTAAAATCAGCGCCGCTATGGAAAAACGTCTGTCACGCAAAGTTAAGCTGAATTGCAAAATCGATAAGTCTGTAATGGCAGGCCTGATTATCCGTGCGGGTGATTTGGTCATTGATGGCAGCGTACGCGGCCGTCTTGAGCGCCTTACCGACGTATTGCAGTCTTAAGGGGACTGGAGCATATGCAACTGAATTCCACCGAAATCAGCGAACTGATCAAGCAGCGCATTGCTCAGTTTGATGTGGTGAGCGAAGCTCACAATGAAGGTACCATTGTTTCCGTCAGTGACGGCATCATCCGCGTAAACGGCCTGGCCGATGTTATGCAGGGTGAGATGCTCGCACTGCCGGGTAACCGTTACGCAATCGCACTGAACCTGGAGCGCGACTCCGTAGGTGCAGTAGTGATGGGTCCTTACGCTGACCTTGCCGAAGGCATGAAAGTTAAGTGTACTGGCCGTATTCTTGAAGTACCAGTTGGTCGTGGCCTGTTAGGCCGCGTGGTGAACACCCTGGGTGCACCTATCGACGGTAAAGGCGCAATCGACAACGATGGCTTCTCGCCAATCGAAGTGATTGCACCAGGCGTTATCGATCGCCAGTCCGTTGACCAGCCTGTACAGACTGGCTACAAGTCAGTCGATGCGATGATTCCAATCGGCCGTGGCCAGCGTGAGCTGATCATCGGTGACCGTCAGACCGGTAAAACCGCGATGGCGATCGATGCGATCATCAACCAGCGTGATTCCGGCATCAAGTGTGTGTACGTCGCTATCGGTCAGAAAGCGTCGACTATCGCTAACGTGGTTCGCAAACTGGAAGAGCACAATGCGCTGGCTAACACCATCGTGGTTGTGGCTACCGCTTCTGAATCTGCTGCGCTGCAGTACCTGGCTCCGTATGCCGGTTGCGCAATGGGTGAATACTTCCGTGACCGCGGTGAAGATGCACTGATCGTATACGATGACCTGTCTAAAC
The DNA here is from genome assembly GCF_036865545.1 of Erwinia sp. E_sp_B01_1. Taxonomy (NCBI): domain Bacteria; kingdom Pseudomonadati; phylum Pseudomonadota; class Gammaproteobacteria; order Enterobacterales; family Erwiniaceae; genus Erwinia; species Erwinia sp. E_sp_B01_1. The sequence goes on from NZ_CP142208.1 coordinate 4,772,656, forward strand.
AGGCTGTTGCTTACCGTCAGGTTTCTCTGCTGCTGCGTCGTCCACCGGGTCGTGAAGCTTTCCCTGGTGACGTGTTCTATCTCCACTCCCGTCTGCTGGAACGTGCTTCCCGCGTGAGCGCTGATTATGTTGAGCGTTTCACTAACGGTGCAGTTGTAGGTAAAACAGGTTCACTGACTGCTCTGCCGATCATCGAAACTCAGGCTGGCGACGTTTCCGCGTTCGTTCCGACCAACGTAATCTCGATTACAGATGGTCAGATCTTCCTGGAAACTAACCTGTTTAACTCCGGTATTCGTCCGGCAGTTAACCCGGGTATTTCGGTATCCCGTGTGGGTGGTGCTGCTCAGACCAAGATCATCAAGAAACTGTCCGGTGGTATCCGTACCGCTCTGGCACAGTATCGTGAACTGGCAGCGTTCTCTCAGTTCGCCTCCGATCTGGACGAAGCAACCCGTAAACAGCTGAGCCACGGTCAGAAAGTGACCGAGCTTCTGAAACAGAAACAGTATGCGCCGATGTCCGTAGCGCAGCAGGGTCTGGTGCTGTTTGCGGCCGAGCGTGGCTTCCTGAATGACGTCGAACTGGCGAAAATCGGTAGCTTCGAAGCGGCGCTGCTGGCTTTTGCGGATCGCGATCACGCTGAGCTGATGGCTGAAATCAACCAGGCTGGTAACTATAACGGCGAAATCGAAGAGAAGCTGAAAGGCCTCCTCGAAACGTTTAAGAAAACCCAGTCCTGGTAATGTCTGGCGGCTTGTCCCTTAGGGGGCAGGCCGCAAGGCTTTGAGGAGAAGCTTATGGCCGGCGCAAAAGAGATACGTAGTAAGATCGGAAGCGTCCAGAACACGCAAAAGATCACCAAAGCGATGGAAATGGTCGCCGCCTCCAAAATGCGTAAATCGCAGGAACGCATGGCAGCCAGCCGTCCTTATGCAGAGACCATGCGCAAAGTGATTGGTCACATTGCGTTAGGTAATCTGGAGTACAAGCACCCTTACCTGGAAGAGCGTGACGTTAAGCGCGTCGGCTACCTGGTCGTGTCTACCGACCGCGGGCTTTGTGGTGGTTTGAACATTAACCTGTTCAAAAGATTGCTGGCAGACATGAAGAGCTGGTCTGATAAAGGCGTTGAGAGCGATCTCGCGATTATCGGTTCCAAAGGCTTGTCATTCTTCAGCTCCGTCGGTGGCAACGTGGTTGCCCAGGTGACCGGCATGGGGGATAAACCTTCCCTGTCCGATCTGATTGGCCCAGTGAAAGTGATGCTGCAAGCCTATGACGAAGGTCGTCTCGACAAGCTGTTTATCGTCAGCAACAAATTTATCAACACCATGTCCCAGTCTCCACAAATCGTTCAGCTGCTGCCGTTACCGCCAGCAGACGAAAGCGAAGGCGTTGTGAAGAAGAGCACCTGGGACTATCTGTATGAGCCGGATCCGAAAGCGCTGCTGGACACATTACTGCGTCGCTACGTCGAGTCTCAGGTTTACCAGGGTGTTGTAGAAAACCTGGCCAGCGAGCAGGCCGCACGTATGGTGGCGATGAAAGCTGCGACCGACAACGGCGGAAACCTGATCAAAGAGCTGCAGTTGGTATACAACAAAGCTCGTCAGGCCAGCATCACCCAGGAACTTACCGAGATTGTCGGTGGGGCCTCCGCGGTTTAACCAGGTATACCCTGCCCCGGTGTAATGGGCGGGGTATAAACGAATTAGGTAGAGGATTCAAGATGGCTACTGGAAAGATTGTCCAGGTAATCGGCGCCGTTGTGGACGTCGAGTTCCCTCAGGACGCAGTACCACAAGTGTACAGCGCCCTTGAGGTTAAAAATGGTGATGCTCGTCTGGTGCTGGAAGTTCAGCAGCAGCTGGGTGGCGGCGTGGTTCGTACCATCGCCATGGGTTCTTCCGATGGCCTGAAGCGCGGCCTGGAAACGGTTGACCTTGAGCACCCGATCGAAGTGCCAGTAGGCGTGGCAACGCTGGGCCGTATCATGAACGTATTGGGTGAGCCAATCGACATGAAAGGCGACATCGGCGAAGAAGAGCGTTGGGCAATTCACCGCGCAGCACCTTCTTACGAAGATCAGTCAAACTCGCAAGAGCTGCTGGAAACCGGTATCAAAGTTATCGACCTGATGTGTCCGTTTGCTAAAGGCGGTAAAGTCGGTCTGTTCGGTGGTGCGGGTGTGGGTAAAACCGTAAACATGATGGAGCTGATCCGTAACATTGCGGCTGAGCACTCAGGTTTCTCCGTATTTGCCGGTGTGGGTGAGCGTACTCGTGAGGGTAACGACTTCTACCACGAGATGACCGACTCCAACGTTATCGATAAAGTTTCTCTGGTTTATGGCCAGATGAACGAGCCACCAGGAAACCGTCTGCGCGTAGCGCTGACCGGTCTGACCATGGCTGAGAAGTTCCGTGACGAAGGTCGTGACGTACTGCTGTTCATCGATAACATCTACCGTTACACCCTGGCCGGTACTGAAGTATCAGCACTGCTGGGTCGTATGCCTTCTGCGGTAGGTTATCAGCCAACGCTGGCGGAAGAGATGGGCGTTCTTCAGGAACGTATCACCTCCACCAAGACCGGTTCAATCACTTCCGTACAGGCCGTTTACGTTCCTGCGGATGACTTGACTGACCCATCACCAGCCACCACCTTTGCTCACTTAGATGCAACCGTGGTACTGAGCCGTCAGATTGCTTCCCTGGGTATCTACCCGGCGGTTGACCCACTGGATTCTACCAGCCGTCAGCTGGATCCACTGGTTGTTGGCCAGGAGCACTACGACACTGCACGTGGCGTACAGTCCCTGCTGCAGCGTTATCAGGAACTGAAAGACATCATCGCCATCCTCGGTATGGACGAACTGTCTGAAGAAGACAAACTGGTGGTAGCACGCTCTCGTAAGATGCAGCGTTTCCTGTCCCAGCCTTTCTTCGTGGCAGAAGTCTTCACCGGTTCTCCAGGCAAATATGTGTCGCTGAAAGATACCATCCGTGGCTTTAAAGGCATCATGGAAGGTGAATTCGACCATATGCCAGAGCAGGCTTTCTACATGGTAGGTTCCATCGAAGAAGCCGTGGAAAAAGCGAAGAAACTGTAATAACGGTTTCTCTGGAGGTTAATCATGGCTATGACTTATCACCTGGACGTTGTCAGCGCAGAACTGCAGATGTTCTCCGGTACTGTACAGAAAATCCAGGTGTCAGGTAGCGAAGGTGAGCTGGGGATTTACCCTGGTCACGCCCCGCTGCTGACCGCCATTAAACCTGGTATGATCCGCATCGTTAAACAGCAGGGCGAAGAAGAGTATATTTATCTCTCCGGCGGCCTGCTGGAAGTACAGCCTGGCGCGGTTACCGTGCTGGCTGATACTGCGATTCGCGGTGCCGACCTCGATGAGGCCCGCGCGATGGAAGCGAAACGCAAAGCCGAAGAGCACATGAACAGCTCTCACGGCGATGTGGACTTTGCTACCGCGTCGGCTGAACTGGCTAAAGCGATCGCCAAACTGCGTGTGATCGAGTTGACCAAAAAAGCGATGTAACTCAGGTTTAATCTGCAGAATGCCAGTCAGGAAACTGACTGGCATTTTTTTTGCCGAGAATAATGTAGTATTTTCACCGCTATTCCGTTTTACTTCCGTTTAATAACTGAATTTCAGGATGTCTATGTCTAACAGCGCAATGAGCGTGGTGATCCTTGCTGCCGGCAAGGGGACACGTATGTATTCCGATCTGCCGAAAGTCCTGCATCGTCTGGCTGGAAAGCCAATGGTGCAGCATGTGATTGATGCCGCGAACAAGCTCGGTGCCGCCCATGTCCATCTGGTTTATGGCCACGGGGGCGACCTGCTGAAGTCTTCCCTGTCAGACCCGTCGCTGAACTGGGTATTGCAGGCAGAGCAGTTGGGCACCGGCCATGCCATGCAGCAGGCCGCGCCGCATTTTGCTGACGACGAAGATATCCTGATGCTCTATGGCGATGTCCCGCTGATTTCTGTCGACAGCCTGCAACGTTTGAAAAATGCCAGGCCTGAAGGTGGCATAGCCCTGCTGACAGTGATTCTGGATAACCCAACCGGTTATGGCCGCATCATCCGTGAGAATGGCTCCGTAGTAGGCATTATTGAGCAAAAAGATGCCTCACCTGCCCAGTTGGCCATTACCGAAATCAATACCGGTATCCTGATGGCCAACGGTGCCGACCTGAAGCGCTGGCTCAGCAAGCTGACCAACAACAATGCTCAGGGCGAATATTACATCACCGATATCATTGCTCTTGCCCATCAGGAAGGCCGTGCCACGGTCGCAGTACATCCTGCCCGCGCTACAGAAACCGACGGCGTAAACAACCGTCTGCAACTGGCCACGCTGGAGCGAGTCTACCAGGCTGAACAGGCTGAGAAACTGCTGCTGGCTGGCGTGATGCTAAAAGATCCTGCCCGTTTCGATCTGCGTGGTGAACTGACCCACGGTCGGGACGTGGAGATCGACACCAATGTGATTATCGAAGGTCAGGTAAAACTGGGCGATCGGGTGAAAATTGGCAGCGGTTGTATCCTGAAAAACTGCGTGATTGGCGATGACTGCGAGATCAGCCCCTACAGCGTAGTGGAAGAGTCTGAGCTGGCGGTAGCCTGCACCATCGGGCCATTTGCCCGTCTGCGTCCGGGTTCGCAACTGGCCGAAGGCGCACACGTCGGCAACTTCGTTGAAATGAAAAAGGCCTCGTTGGGCAAAGGCTCTAAAGCCGGGCATCTCAGCTATCTGGGCGATGCCAGCATCGGTGCCAACGTCAATATCGGGGCCGGTACCATCACCTGTAACTATGATGGCGTAAACAAGTCGCTGACGGTGATTGGCGATAATGTGTTTGTCGGCTCAGATACCCAGCTGGTGGCACCCGTCACCATAGCGGCCGGGGCGACCATTGCCGCTGGCACCACGGTGATGAAAGACGTCACCGCTGAAGGGTTGGTGTACAACCGCAAAGACCAGAACCTGAAAACAGGCTGGCAGCGTCCGGTGAAGAAAAAGTAAGGCCCAGGGCAGCTCAGGCTGCCCCCAGATTATTACGAGGAGGGACTCATCCCTCCCGAAAAAGGCTGTTAAAAATATAATCCCCACTCTCTACAAAGGCTCGGGGAACCGGCGCAGGCCGGACTAATCAGGTCAGAAGACAAGGTTAATGATCGTCACGATCATGACTACAGGAATATAACTATGTGTGGAATTGTTGGTGCAGTAGCGCAGCGTGATATTGCCGAAATCCTGCTGGAAGGATTACGCCGCCTCGAATACCGGGGCTATGACTCGGCTGGCGTGGCCGTGGTGACCGCAGCAGGTGAAATGACCCGTCTGCGTCGTGTAGGAAAAGTAGCCATGCTGGCTGAAGCAGCGGAAACCCATCCGCTGGTGGGCGGGACAGGAATTGCGCACACCCGCTGGGCAACGCACGGCGAGCCTTCTGAGGCTAACGCGCATCCCCATATCTCAGAACATATCATCGTCGTTCACAACGGTATCATTGAAAACTATGAACCGCTGCGCGAGCTGCTGACTGAACGTGGCTACAAATTTGCCTCAGAAACCGATACCGAAGTGGTTGCGCACCTGGTCCACTGGGAGCAGAAACAGCAGGGCGGCACGCTGCGTGAAGTGGTACAGCGCGTTATTCCACAGCTGCGCGGCGCGTATGGCATGGTCATTATGGACAGCCGCGATCCTTCCGTGCTGGTGGCCGCCCGTTCCGGCAGCCCGCTGGTAATTGGCCGTGGCGTGGGTGAGAACTTCATCGCCTCCGATCAGCTGGCGCTGCTGCCGGTTACCCGTCGCTTTATCTACCTTGAAGAGGGCGATATCGCTGAAATCACCCGCCGTGACGTAACCATTGTTGATCGTCAGGGCGAGAAAGTGCAGCGCAGTGAAATCGAATCCACCGTGCAGTACGATGCAGGCGACAAAGGCCAGTTCCGTCACTACATGCAGAAAGAGATTTATGAGCAGCCGCAGGCGATCAAAAACACCCTGAGTGGGCGTTTCAGCCACGGGGAAGTGGATCTCTCTGAGCTGGGTCCAAATGCTAACGAGCTGCTGAAGCAGGTTGAGCATATCCAGATTGTGGCCTGCGGCACCTCTTACAACTCCGGTATGGTGTCACGCTACTGGTTCGAAGCGCTGGCTAACGTCCCGTGCGACGTGGAGATTGCTTCTGAGTTCCGCTACCGCAAATCCGCCGTGCGCAAAAACAGTCTGCTGATTACCCTTTCCCAGTCTGGCGAAACCGCTGATACCCTGGCAGCATTGCGCTTGTCCAAAGAGCTGGGTTACCTGGGCTCTCTGGCGATCTGTAACGTAGCCGGTTCCTCTCTGGTGCGTGAGTCCGATCTGGCGCTGATGACCAAAGCGGGCACCGAAATCGGTGTGGCATCGACTAAAGCTTTTACTACTCAGCTCACCGTGTTGCTGATGCTGGTGGCTAAAGTCGGCCGCCTGAAAGGGATGGACGCGCAGATTGAGCATGACATTGTGCATGGTCTGCAGGCGCTGCCAAGCCGTATCGAACAGATGCTCTCTCAGGATAAGCTGATCGAAACCCTGGCTGAAGATTTCTCCGACAAGCATCATGCGCTGTTCCTGGGCCGTGGCGATCAGTACCCGATCGCGATGGAAGGTGCGCTGAAGCTGAAAGAGATCTCTTACATTCACGCGGAAGCCTATGCGGCCGGTGAGCTCAAGCACGGTCCTCTGGCGCTGATTGATGCCGATATGCCCGTTATCGTGGTTGCGCCGAATAACGAGCTGCTGGAAAAACTGAAGTCGAACATTGAAGAAGTCCGCGCGCGTGGAGGCCTGCTCTATGTGTTTGCCGATCAGGATGCTGGCTTCAGCAACTCAGAAGGGATGCGCATTATCCCGCTGCCACACGTTGAAGATATCATTGCCCCCATCTTCTACACCGTTCCTTTGCAGATGCTGTCGTATCACGTAGCGCTGATCAAGGGCACGGATGTTGACCAGCCGCGTAACCTCGCGAAATCGGTCACCGTGGAGTAATGCCCTCAGGGCGGGTTTTCCCGCCCTTATTCCTTTCCATTCCTCGTAATCTGCTCACTCATACCCTTTCATACTGCATGGGTTTTGCTTCTCAGCCTTATAATCACCCCTGAAATTAACATCTTCTTTCATTTAATTGAACAAATCAGATCTTTTTTTAACCTTCTTGCTACCTTTCTGCGTCAAGATATGTAAAGAGGGGAGGATTCAGGGATCCCCCTTATCAGTGGCAGGCTGTCGCACCAAAGAGTCTGTTGCACTCTTTCCCCCAGGGAGGCTGAGCAGGGTTGCCGGGTGGGAATCAATATTCCAATAAAGGGTTAATATGATGAGTTCAGAAAGAGCCTTTACCAGAATGGGCCGGTGGCTACTCGCGGTGGTGCTGGCTGTGTTCGGCATTGCACTCCTGGCAGGAGGGGCGTGGCTGGTTGCCCTGGGCGGTAACTGGTATTACATCATCGCAGGGATCTTCAGCATTATCAGTGCGGTCGGCCTCGCACGACGTTCGTCTAAGGCCACTTTGTGGTTCGCCGTGTTGTTCATTTTTACCCTGATCTGGACCATCAGCGAATCTGGCCTGGATTACTGGGGATGGGTACCGCGTTTCGCCCTGATGCTGATTTTTGCTATCGCTTTCTCTTTCTTACTACCGACCTTACACCGGGGACTTTCGCCGGGTATTTCACGCACGGTTTCCGGCCTCCTTGTGCTGGCCTTTGTGGTCGCTGGTGGGCTGGCTTTCGTGCCTTATCATGTCACTGAGGCAAAGGATGTCCCTGGCGGGGCGGATAATCCGTTTATGGCTGACACGGGAAGCGGTGTGGGGCATGCCCTGCCTTCTACAGACTGGCCAGCTTATGGGGGGGATCAGGCTGTTGATCGTTACTCGTCTGCCACTCAGATTACGCCCGATAACGTGAAGAACTTACAGGTGGCCTGGCAAGCCGAAGCGGGTGATGTGCCTAAAGACACCCGCTGGGGTGTTCAGAATACCCCGCTGAAAATCGGCAACATATTATATGTCTGCGGCTACCTGAATAAAGTCGTGGCTCTGGATGCTGCATCAGGTAAGAAGCAGTGGGAGTTTGATCCGGGCATCACGCCGGAATCCGTGCCTTATACTCCTTCCTGCCGCTCTCTGGCTTACTATCAGGACCCGGGCATTTCTGCCTCCCCCACGTCTGCGGATCCTGCCACAGCTCCGGCTTCCTCAAACGGGAAAACGTCTGTAGCCAGTACAGCGGCTGCCTGTGAACGCCGTATTATCGTTGGCACGCTTGATGCCCGCGTAATTGAACTGGATGCGCAGAGCGGTAAACGCTGCCAGGACTTTGGCAGCAATGGCGAGGTCAGCATCACCGAAGATATGGGCAAGGTTTATCATGGCTATGTTGCTATTACTTCCCCTCCTGCGGTGATCCGCGACACGCTGGTAGTGGGTCACACTACCGTTGACGGGCAGCGTGCTTTTGGTCCGGCAGGCGTGACCAAAGCTTACGACGTTAAAACGGGTCGTCTTAAGTGGGCCTGGGATGCTGCCGATCCTGAAAACACAGCGCCGCGTAAGGGAAATGACCTTTATAAACGCGGCTCGCCAGATGTATGGACCTCCTTTACCGGTGACGACAAGCTGGGCCTTGTCTATCTGCCTGTGGCTAATGCCTCCGGGGATTACTACTCCAGTAGCCGCACGCCTGACGAGAACAAATATTCCCCTTCACTGACTGCACTGGATATCGAAACGGGTAAACCTCGCTGGTCGTTCCAGAATACGCACAATGATGTCTGGGACTACGATCCGGGCGCCTCGCCAACGCTGGTGGATTATCCTCAGCCAGGGGGGACGAAAGTGCCTGCCATTATCTTCCCTACCAAAAACGGTGAGACTTACATACTGAACCGTGCAACCGGGAAATCGCTGTTCCCGGTAGATGAGCGCCCGGCTCCACAAGGGGGCTTTGAGCCGAAAGCACGCAGCAAAACCCAGCCTTACTCGCTGTTTAACTCAATGGCGAAGCCTGTGCTGAAACCTGAGAACATGTGGGGCCTCACGCCTGTCGATCAGTTGTACTGTCGTATTCAGTTTGCTCAGGCCGATTATCGTGGCCGGTATACGCCGCCGGATGTGAATAAACCCAGCATTGACTATCCGGGCTATAACGGCGGTGTCGACTGGGGTGGCGTGGCATTTGATCCGGCACGAGGCCTGATTATTGCTAACTACAATGACATGCCGAATTACACCAAACTGGTCACCCGCAAAGAAGCTGAAGCGATGGGCTGGAAGGCTCGTGACATCCTGAACGATCCTGTAGCGGAGGCACATGCCGAAGGTGCAGGCGATCCGGAAGTGGGCGTGCCCGTTGCGGTAAATGTGAATGCGGGCTGGCAGTTGCCGTTTACCGGGATGCTCTGTAAAGAGCCGCCGTACGGTGGCATCCGCGCCATCAACATCCGTGATGGCAGAACTGTCTGGGATCGCCCGTTAGGAACCGCGCGTGAAAATGGACCTTTCGGCTTGCCAACGGGATTACCTATTAACATTGGCACGCCAAACAATGGAGGCTCAGTGGTCACGAAATCAGGGCTGATTTTCATTGCCGCTGCAACGGATAACCTGTTACGTGCCATCGACATCACCACCGGAAAAACCGTCTGGTCGGTGCCGTTACCGGCAGGCGCTCAGGCAACACCTATGGTGTACGAGCAGGGAGGTCGTGAGTTTGTCGCGATCACTGCAACGGGGCACCATTTCATGCACACCCCAAGGGGTAATTTCGTTATCGCCTATGCGCTGCCGAAATCGTAACAGTTAGTTGATGGCATACCCCGGAGGTTGATCCAGATCTCCGGGGTATCAGGTCACTTTTTAGCAAAATACCGCCGGGCATTGTTAAAGCTGATGTTCTGCACCATCTCCCCAACCCATGTCATCTCGTGCGGGATTTCTCCCTGCTCCATCCAGTTCCCCAGCATATTGCAAAGAATTCGGCGGAAGTATTCATGACGCGTGTAAGAGAGGAAGCTTCTTGAATCCGTGAGCATGCCGACAAACTGACTCAGTAGCCCCAGCTGAGAGAGTTGCTCAAGCTGGCGCTGCATCCCGTCTTTCTGGTCGTTGTACCACCAGCCGGAACCAAACTGGATCTTACCGGCTATCCCGCCGCCCTGGAAATTGCCGGTCATGGCGGCCAGCATCTCGTTATCTCGCGGGTTCAGGCAGTAGAGGATAGTTTTAGGCAGCTCGTCAGTCTGATCCATTGCATCCAGCAGCTGCGATAATTCCTGCGCCCAGGTGCGATCGCCGATGGAGTCAAATCCACTGTCTGCGCCCACCAGCCTGAACATCCGGCTGTTAGTATTTCTCAACGCACCGATATGGTACTGCATCACCCAGCCACGTTTTGCATACTGTTGGCCTAACCACACCAGCACCGCAGTAGTGAATCCTGCCACTTCTGACTCCTCCAGCGTCTGCCCCTGCAGACGACGCTGCACCAGCCCCGTCAGCGCGGCCTCCGAAGGCACAGGCGCAAAGCGAACCACCTCTATGCCGTGATCGGCCGCACGGCAACCATGAGCATCAAAGTGATCCAGCCGTTGCGTCAGGGCGGCCAGCAGGCTTTCCCAGTTGTGGATGTCGCATCCGGCCGCCTCCGCCAGCAGGCGCAGATAGTCAGCAAATCCCTCCAGCTCAATTTTAAAGACCCGGTCAGGACGCCAGCTTGGCAGCACGCTGATGTCGAAGGTGGCATCGTTGGCTAACTGGCGATGGTAGCGGAGGTCACTGACCGGATCGTCGGTGGTGCCTGCCATCTTCACCTTCATCTGCCGCATTATTCCGCGCGCGGAAAATTCCGGGGTTGCGAGCTGCTCTTTGGTGCTGTGCCAGATAGTTTCTGCCGTTTCCGGACCGAATAACTTACCTGAAACGCCAAACGGGCGCTTCAGCTCCAGATGCGTCCAGTGATACAACGGATTGCCCAGCGTTTTCGGCACGGTCTGCGCCCAGGCCAGATATTTGTCATAGTCGCTGCCGTTGCCGGTGATCAACGATTCATCCACGCCCGCCGCACGCAAAGCACGCCATTTATAGTGATCCCCCTCCAGCCAGATCTGGCTAAGGTTGGCAAACTGGCGGTCCTCAGCAATATCCTGCGGATTCAGATGGCAGTGATAATCGAAGATTGGCATCTCCTGCGCATAGTGATGATAAAGCTCCCGCGCGGCCTCGCTGTGTAATAAGAAATTTTCACCCATAAAAGCGCTCATTGACCTGGCTCCCTGTTGCCCCACCGCTGGATTATTTGGTTGACCAATTATCTGATGAATGCGCACTTTCGCTCATTAACTGTACGTCGTAAGCGCGGCAACCCTCATAAAACACCACTATTTGACTTTGGTCGACCAATTTAGGCAATTGTTGTGAGTGATATCACCCATCTGCACTTTTCCTGTTGACCACTTTTTCACCTTGTCCGCAAGATGCGGGCAACCAGGGTGATGGTGTCGATCAGGCGTGCGGTTGATAAGGACGTAACTGACCCCCGCTGTTACCTCTTTCAACAGGAGATAAGCGATGAGCCTGGCTGCAAACAGTGTGCAAGAAGCGGTGGGTAGTAAGCGGAAAGTGAAGAAGTTGCGTTGGTGGATACTGGTACTGTTTCTGCTGGGCGTAACGGTCAACTACCTGACGCGTAATTCACTGGGTATTCTGGCCCCGGAGCTGAAAAGCAGTCTGGGCATCACCACCGAACAATATTCTTATATCGTCGGGGCATTTCAGTTGGCCTACACCCTGTTCCAGCCTCTGTGTGGCTGGCTGATTGATGTGATCGGTCTTAAATTGGGTTTCGCCATCTGTGCCGGTATCTGGGCGATAGTGAGCCTGCTTCATGCCGGGGCGGGCAGTTGGATACATCTTGCCTTCCTGCGCTTTTTTATGGGCGCAGCGGAAGCCGCCGCCACGCCAGCCAATGCCAAAACCATTGGCGAATGGTTTCCAAAAAGAACGTCCCGTGGCTGCCGGCTGGGCTGGGGTCGGCTTCTCCATCGGCGCGATGCTGGCCCCGCCGATTATCTATGTCACGCATCTCTACTGGGGCTGGCAGAGGGCCTTCTTCTTCTCAGGCATCCTCGCTATGTCATGGGTGGTGCTCTGGTGGCTGTTCTACCACAACCCTGAAGCGCATCCGCGACTGAGCAAAGAAGAGCTGGCGATTATCAAACAGGATAATGAGCCGGAAGCAGTAAAACTGCCTTTCTTTACCGCGCTGAAGACGGTGGGCAAAAACAAACGGTTTTACGGTATCGCCATCCCGGCCTTTATGGCGGAACCCGCCTGGGCAGTGCTGAGCTTCTGGGTGCCTCTCTATCTGGCGAGCGAGCGTGGCATGGATCTCAAGCAGATCGCCATGTTTGCCTGGCTCCCCTTTCTTGCCGCCGATTTGGGCAGCGTAGCCAGTGGCTATCTGACCCGGCTCTACACTCGCTGGTTTGGCTGCTCGCTGGTTAACTCTGTGGTCGCCAGCTCGGTGACCGGTGCTTTCCTGATGCTGTCGCTGGCGCTGGTGGCGATCACCAAAGACCCCTACATCACCATCATCCTGATCTCCATTGGCGGCTTCGGTCATCAGGTGATCTCCTGCATGCTGAGCGCGCTGGTGGTGGAGTCGTTTGACAAGGGGCAGATGGCGACGGTGAACGGTATGCGCGGCTCCTTTGCCTGGATAGCCAGCTTCCTGTTTTCGCTGCTGATTGGCGTCACGGCTGACACCATTGGCTTCAACCCGCTGTTTATCGCGATGGGCTTTTTCGACCTGATCGGGGCGGTGTTCCTGGTGGCCTTTATTGCCGAGCGTCGGACCAAAAATCGTACGGCCTGATCTTCCCCGACAACCAAATTCAAAGAGTGAATGATGAAAACATTGAAAAACTGGGTGTTACAGCAGAAAACCCCCGAATTTATTGAACTCTGTGTGGATGAGCAGCATCTGTTCCGTCTTTATGTACTGGAGCAGGGATTGTGCAGAGTGCTGATTAAACGCAAAGGCACGCTGGCGCTGGATCGCACCTGGAGTATTGCGCCCGCAGCGGATGTGCCCTGGGAAGGGCGCCTGCGCGAAAGCTCAGAGGGATTCACCACGCCCGGCTATAAGTGTGAATTGATGAACGATCGGCTGGTGGTGACTACCGAACGTCTGCGGGTCACCGTCCACCAGCCGTTGTGGCTCTCGTGGGAATATCTGGAAGAGGATGGATGGCAGCCGCTGTGCGATGACCGTCCGACAGGAGCCTATCTGCTGAATGCCCACGGCGATGGCGTGGCGCATTATCAACGCCGCTTCAGCGAAGATAACTATTATGGACTGGGAGAGAAGGCGGGCGATCTTAACCGCACGGGCCGTCGCTTTGAGATGCGTAATCTGGATGCGATGGGCTACAACGCCGCCTCCACCGATCCGCTCTATAAACACATCCCCTTTACGCTGACCCGCCGTAATGGCGTCACCTTCGGGCTGTTTTATGACAACCTCAGCACCACACAGCTGGATCTGGGCAACGAGCTGGATAATTATCATCTGCCTTACCGCCGCTATCAGGCGGAAGCCGGGGATCTTGATTACTACCTGTTACTGGGCCCACAAGTGCTGGATGTCACCAAAGCCTTTGTGCGCCTGACCGGAAAAACGCTGTTTGGTCCGAAATGGAGCCTCGGCTACAGCGGCTCCACCATGCACTACACCGATGCGCCAGATGCCCAGAATCAGCTGATGAGCTTTATCTCGCTGTGTCAGGAGCACGCCATTCCCTGTGACTCCTTTCAGCTCTCTTCGGGCTATACCTCCATCAACAATAAGCGCTATGTCTTCAACTGGAATTACGACAAGGTGCCGCAGCCTGAAGTGATGAGCGGGGCGTTCCATCAGGCCGGAATGAAGCTGGCAGCTAATATCAAACCCTGCCTGTTGCAGGATCACCCGCGTTACGAAGAAGTGGCGCAGCAGGGCTTATTTATTCGCGACTCTGAAGCCGATCGGCCTGAACGTTCGGTATTCTGGGACGATGAAGGCTCACATCTGGATTTCACCAATCCCGCTACGGTGGCCTGGTGGCAGGAGAATGTCACCACGCAGCTGCTGGCAAAGGGCATCGATTCCACCTGGAATGACAACAACGAGTATGAAGTCTGGGATGGAGAGGCGCGCTGCCACGGCTTTGGCCGCCCGTTGCCGGTAAAACTGATCCGCCCGGTGATGCCGTTGCTGATGATGCGTGCCTCAATGGAAGCCCAGCAGCATTTTGCCCCGGAAAAACGGCCTTACCTTATCTCGCGCTCCGGCTGTGCCGGTATGCAGCGCTACGTCCAGACCTGGAGTGGTGATAACCGGACCAACTGGCAAACCCTGCGCTATAACACGCGGATGGGCGTTGGGATGAGTCTCTCGGGCTTATATAATGTCGGGCATGATGTCGGCGGTTTCTCCGGCGTGAAGCCCGATCCTGAACTGTTTGTCCGCTGGGTACAGAATGGGGTAATGCATCCCCGCTTTACCATTCACTCCTGGAATGATGACCAGACGGTCAACGAACCCTGGATGTACCCGGAAATCACCCCCGCTATCCGCGAGGCAATGGCGTTACGTTATCAGCTGATGCCTTACCTTTATACGCTGCTGTGGCAGGCGAGTTCAGAAGATGAGCCGATGCTGCGCCCCACTTTCCTCGATCATGAGCAGGATGCGCAGACCTTTGCAGAAACCGATGATTTTATGCTGGGGCGCGATCTGCTGGTGGCCAGCGTGGTGGAGCCTGGCGAGCGCGAGCGTCAGATCTATCTGCCGGACAATGTTACCGGCTGGTATGACTACTACAGCGGGCAGTGGTATGAAGGCGGGCAGACTATCCGGGTCGATGCGCCGTTAAACCGTCTGCCGCTGATGGTCAGGGCGGGTGCTGCATTGCCTCATGCCAGCCGTGTGGCTTATGTCGATCACAAAGCAGACGACCAGCGAACGCTGCGGCTGTTCCCGGTTCAGGGCACGGGAAAAGCGTCCGGCCTGCTGTTTGAAGATGACGGAGAGTCCTGGGACTGGCAGCGGGATGAGGCTCTTTGGCTGAGCTGGACGGTGGAGAGTGATGCCGATCGTATCCACATCCATTTCAGCCAGCGCGGTAGCTATCGCCCGGCCTGGCAACATCTTGGCATAGAGCTTCCGGCAGGGGAAAAACGCGTGCTGTATATCAATGGTGAACGTCAGACCAGCTGGACGCCTTCCTGAGTCACGAGATCAGTCAACCAGAACGGCATTCTGGTTGACCAGTCACCGGCATTTTCCTACTATCGCAGCAGGGTTTCCTGACTGAGGCTGGGGTTATGAGTGTTGAAGTAAAGCGTCAATACCGTGAAGTGGGTGAATACCTGAAAGAGGAGCTGACTTCAGGTAAATACGCTATCGGCACCCGTCTTCCGCCTGAGCGTGACATCGCCGAACGCGTCGGTGTTGGCCGGTCTGTGGTCCGGGAAGCCCTGATCATGCTTGAGATTGAAGGGTATGTGGAAGTCCGCAAAGGCTCCGGAATTTATGTGATCGCCGTACCTGGCGATCGCCTTCAGGAGAGCCAGGCCACGCTGATCGGCCCGTTTGAGCTGCTTCAGGCGCGGCAGTTGTTAGAGAGCAATATTGCGGAGTTTGCTGCGCTTCAGGTCACGCCTGCGGATATCAAAAAGATGCGGGCGGCGCTTGAGGCTGAGATCCGGGATATTGAAACCGGTGGCGGAGAAGATGGCGATAAGCTGTTTCATCTCGCGATTGTCGAGGCCACCCACAACAATATGCTGACTGAAATGTGGAAGCAGTGCTGGGCTAACCGGGAGAACAACCCGATGTGGCAGCAGCTGCACGAACGCATCTCCAGTAAAGCGTATCGCCGCGAATGGCTTAAGGATCACCAGCTGATCCTGGCTGCGTTACAGAAAAAAGATGCCGCCGCCGCCAAACTGGCGATGTGGACGCATCTTGAGAACGTTAAACAGCGGCTGATGGCGCTCTCTGATGTGGATGCTCCTGAATTTGATGGCTATCTTTTCGGCTCCTGGCCTATCCGCCTCTCCTCCTGACTAAAATCCACCCACCGTCACAAAACTGTCATATAGCGTACATTTTAGTGTCATCAAACTGTCCTATTTTGCCTCCAGCAGCAATCATTATTCATTATTAAAATGGCACAAAGCCTGACTTTTAATCCCCTGGAGGGAACATGACACTGATGCAAAAAACCCTGGCTCAATGTGTAGCTGTCACGCTGTCGCTGAGCGCAGTTTCTGCAATTGCTGCCACTAACCTGACCGGCGCTGGCGGGACTTTCCCGGCCCCTGTTTATAACAAATGGGCAGCAGACTACAACACCGCAACCGGCGCTCAGGTTAACTATCAGGGCATTGGTTCTTCCGGCGGCGTGAAACAAATCATCGCGAAAACTGTAGATTTCGGTGCTTCTGATGCACCAATGAAAGATGAAGATCTGCAGAAAAATGGCCTGTTCCAGTTCCCTACCGTCATCGGTGGCGTGGTGCTGGCCGTTAACATCCCCGGCATCAAATCCGGCCAGCTGACGCTGGATGGTAAAACCGTAGGGGATATCTACCTGGGCACCATCAAAAAATGGAATGACCCGGCGATCACCAAACTGAACCCTGGCGTGAACCTGCCAGACAGCAACATCAACGTGGTTCGCCGCGCTGATGGTTCAGGCACCTCCTTTGTCTTCACCAGCTACCTGTCAAAAGTCAACAGCGACTGGAGCAGCAAAATTGGCAAGGGCAACACCGTTAACTGGCCAACCGGTCTGGGCGGTAAAGGCAACGACGGCGTCGCCGCTTTCGTTCAGCGTCTGCCTGGCTCAATCGGCTATGTGGAATACGCTTACGCCAAGCAGAACACCCTGGCCTACACCAAACTGCTGGATGCGGATGGCAAAGCGGTTGAGCCAAGCGAGAAGAGCTTCAGCGATGCGGCCAAAGGCGCCAACTGGAGCGAATCTTTCGCTCAGGATCTGACTTACCAGAAGGGCGACAACGCCTGGCCAATCACCTCCACCACTTTCATTCTGGTGCATAAAGAGCAGGCCAATGCCGAGAAGGGCACAGCCGTACTGAAATTCTTTGACTGGGCCTATAAAAACGGCGCAAAAACCACCAACAGCCTGGACTATGCTGCACTGCCAGACTCTGTGGTTGAGCAGATCCGTACCGCCTGGAAAACCAACGTGAAAGACAGCTCAGGTAAAGCCCTGTACTAAGCTTCTGAAAGAGCCGGATTGCTCCGGCTCCTGTCATCGGGCGGCCCGTTGGCCGCCCTAAACTGTCAACATCGGGAATTTTATGGCTGCGACCAAGACGGCATTCAAAGCGCCGGGCAAGCAGGGTGATGTAATTTTCGGTGCGCTGGTGAAACTGGCTGCGCTGATTGTGCTGTTGCTGCTCGGTGGCATTATTGTCTCGCTGATCATCTCCTCCTGGCCGAGCATTCAGAAGTTTGGCTTCTCCTTCCTGTGGACCAAAACCTGGGATGCCCCCAACGAACAATTTGGTGCGCTGGTACCGATTTACGGCACCGTCGTCACCTCTGTTATTGCCCTGATTATCGCTGTACCGGTCAGCTTTGGTATCGCCCTGTTCCTGACTGAACTGGCCCCAAACTGGCTGCGCCGCCCACTGGGCGTGGCTATCGAACTGCTGGCGGCTATTCCCAGCATCGTGTACGGCATGTGGGGCCTGTTTATCTTCGCCCCGCTGTTTGCGACCTACTTCCAGACTCCGCTGGGTGACCTGATGGCGAACATTCCCATCGTGGGCGCACTGTTCTCCGGCCCCGCTTTTGGTATCGGGATTCTGGCTGCCGGGATTATCCTGGCGATTATGATCATTCCTTATATCGCCTCGGTGATGCGTGACGTGTTTGAGCAAACGCCGGTGATGATGAAAGAATCGGCTTACGGTATCGGCTGCACGACCTGGGAAGTGATCTGGCGTGTGGTGCTTCCGTTCACCAAAAATGGGGTGATCGGCGGTGTGATGTTAGGTCTGGGCCGCGCGCTGGGTGAAACCATGGCGGTGACCTTTATCATTGGTAACACCTACCAGCTCGACAGCGCCTCACTGTTTATGCCGGGCAACAGTATCACTTCCGCACTGGCTAACGAATTTGCCGAAGCGGAATCCGGCGTGCACACCGCCGCGCTGATGGAGCTTGGGCTGATCCTGTTTGTGATCACCTTTATCGTGCTGGCCTGTTCAAAACTGATGATTTCCCGCCTGGCGAAAAGTGAAGGAGCGAAATCATGACCACCATGGAATTGCAGTCCCGCGCCCAGCTGGAAGCATCCCGCCGTAAAATGCAGGCCTGGCGTCGGTTGAAAAACCGCATCGCCCTGACGCTCTCAATGTTGACCATGGCCTTTGGCCTGTTCTGGCTGGTGTGGATCCTGTTTGCCACCGTGACTCGCGGTGTGGATGGGATGACGCTGGCGCTGTTTACCGAAAATACGCCGCCGCCTAACACCGCGGGTGGCGGGCTGGCTAACGCCATCGCCGGGAGTGGCTTACTGATCCTCTGGTCTACCGTTTTCGGTACGCCGCTGGGGATCATGGCGGGCATTTACCTGGCCGAGTATGGCCGTAAATCCTGGCTGGCCGAGGTGATTCGTTTTATCAACGATATCCTGCTGTCGGCTCCCTCTATTGTGGTTGGGCTGTTTGTCTACACCATCGTGGTGGCACAGATGCAGCACTTCTCAGGCTGGGCGGGCGTGGTGGCACTGGCCCTGCTGCAAATCCCAATCGTTATCCGTACCACAGAGAATATGCTGAAGCTGGTGCCGGACAGCCTGCGTGAAGCGGCCTATGCCCTGGGCACGCCGAAGTGGAAGATGATTTCCGCCATCACGCTGAAAGCCTCCGTCTCCGGCATCCTGACCGGTGTGCTGCTGGCGATTGCCCGAATTGCCGGGGAAACTGCCCCGCTGCTGTTTACGTCGCTCTCTAACCAGTTCTGGAGCACCGACATGATGCAGCCGCTGGCTAACCTGCCGGTGACCATCTTTAAATTCGCCATGAGCCCGTTTGCCGAATGGCAAAGCCTGGCCTGGGCGGGCGTGCTGCTGATTACTGTCTGCGTGCTGTTGCTGAATATCCTGGCGCGCGTGATCTTCGCCAAAGGCAAACATTAATTTACGCGCGGCTGTGGCGGCGCGAATAAGTGAGAAAGAGAATGGCTGACAACACCTCAAGTAAGATGATTCAGGTTCGTGATTTGAACTTCTACTACGGGAAATTTCATGCGCTGAAGAACATCAATCTGGATATCGCCAAAAACCAGGTGACCGCGTTTATCGGCCCGTCAGGCTGTGGCAAGTCCACCCTGCTGCGTACCTTTAACAAGATGTTTTCTCTCTATCCCGAGCAGCGCGCGGAAGGTGAAATCGTGCTGGACGGCGAAAATATCCTGACCGCCAGCCAGGACATTGCGCTGTTACGTGCCCGTGTGGGGATGGTTTTCCAGAAACCCACGCCGTTCCCGATGTCCATTTATGACAACATCGCCTTTGGCGTGCGCCTGTTTGAAAAGCTTTCCCGCGCCGATATGGATGAGCGCGTGCAGTGGGCGCTGACCAAAGCCGCATTGTGGACCGAAACCAAAGACAAGCTTCATCAGAGCGGCTACAGCCTCTCTGGCGGCCAGCAGCAGCGTCTGTGTATCGCTCGTGGCATCGCCATCAAGCCGGAAGTGTTGCTGCTGGATGAGCCCTGCTCAGCGCTGGATCCGATCTCTACCGGCCGTATCGAAGAGCTGATCACCGAACTTAAGCAGGATTACACCGTGGTGATCGTTACGCACAATATGCAGCAGGCTGCGCGCTGTTCCGATCATACGGCCTTTATGTATCTGGGCGAACTGATTGAATTCAGCGATACTGACACGCTGTTCACCAAGCCGCATCAGAAACAAACTGAAGATTACATTACCGGCCGCTACGGTTGAGTTGACTGGAGAATACGATGGATAACCTGAATCTGAATAAACATATCTCCGGGCAGTTCAACGCCGAGCTGGAGCATATCCGTACCCAGGTGTTGACTATGGGTGGGATGGTGGAGCAGCAACTGACTGATGCCATTACCGCGATGCATAACCAGGATGGTGAGCTGGCTAAGCGGGTGATTGACGGTGACCAGAAGGTCAACATGATGGAAGTGTCGATTGATGAAGCCTGTGTGCGCATCATCGCCAAACGTCAGCCAACGGCCAGCGATCTGCGTCTGGTGATGGCGATCATTAAAACGATCTCCGAGCTGGAGCGTATTGGGGATGTGGCCGAGAAGATCAGCCGCACCGCACTGGAAAAATTCAGTCAGCAGCATCAGCCATTGCTGGTGAGCCTGGAGTCACTGGGCCACCATACCATTCAGATGCTGCACGACGTGCTGGATGCCTTTGCCCGCATGGATTTGACGGCGGCCATTGAGATTTACCGGGAAGATAAAAAAGTTGACCAGGAGTATGAGGGCATCGTGCGTCAGTTGATGACCTATATGATGGAAGACCCGAGGACTATCCCAAGCGTGCTGACCGCCCTGTTCTGCGCCCGCGCCATTGAGCGTATTGGCGATCGTTGCCAGAACATCTGCGAAATCATCTTCTATTTCGTCAAAGGTCAGGATTTCCGTCATGTTGGCGGCGATCAGCTTGATAAGCTGTTGACCGGCGACGATGGCAATCATAACGGCCCTGCCTGATTTTCCTCCCCCTGCCGGGTTCGCCCGGCTTTATTGCCTTGCCTCTTGCTTTCGCCTGTCCGCCAGACTTCCCGTCATCACAATTTCCTTTGGTGTGTTAATGCTCTGAAACATATACTTGCCGCACTTTTTTTATTCAGGCAGGGATTTCTTATGACCACTCAGACGCCGAAGAAAGGCGCCACGCCAGGCAAAGCGATGCTGGCGGCCGTCAGCGGTTATGCAATGGACGGCTTCGATCTTCTTATTCTCGGCTTTATGCTGCCGGCGATCAGCGTTTCGCTGGCGCTGAATCCTTCGCAGGCCGGATCGCTGGTGACCTGGACGCTGATTGGAGCAGTGATGGGCGGCATTATTTTCGGCCACCTCAGTGACCGGTTTGGACGCATCCGGGTTCTGACTATCACCATCCTGATGTTTTCCGTGTTCACCGGGCTGTGTGCCGTCGCGCAGGGATACTGGGATTTGCTGGTGTACCGCACACTGGCCGGGGTAGGGTTAGGCGGTGAGTTTGGCATCGGGATGGCGCTGATTGCTGAAGCCTGGCCTGCCAACAAGCGTAACCGCGCTTCGGCCTGGGTTGGAATGGGCTGGCAGCTGGGTGTGCTGCTGGCAGCATTTATCACGCCTTTCCTGCTGGGTCATATCGGCTGGCGTGGCATGTTTCTGGTGGGGCTGCTGCCTGCGCTGGCTTCCTTTGTTATCCGCCGGGGGATGGGAGAGCCGGAAGGTTTTACCCGTCATGTGGATGTGAATCAGGGGTTGTCGTTTGCTGCGCGGCTCAGGTTGTTGGTGAAAGATAAGGCCACGGCCAAAGCGAGTTTGGGAATTTTTATTCTCTGCTCGGTGCAGAACTTTGGTTATTACGGGCTGATGATCTGGATGCCCAGCTACCTCTCCAGTAATTTCGGGTTTTCTCTGACCAAATCCGGGCTGTGGACTGCGGTTACGGTGATCGGGATGACATTCGGTATCTGGCTGTTTGGCATACTTGCCGACCGGTTTGCCCGCTGGAAAATTTTCCTTCTGTATCAGTTTGGTGCAGTAGTGATGGTTATCGTTTACGCGCAGTTGCGCGATCCCACCGTGATGCTGTTTACCGGTGCGGTGATGGGGATGTTTGTGAACGGCATGATTGGCGGCTACGGTGCGCTGATTTCCGATACCTACCCGGCGCAGGTGCGGGCAACAGCGCAGAATGTGTTGTTCAATCTGGGCAGAGGCGTTGGCGGGTTTGGTCCACTGGTGATTGGTGTGCTGGTGATTAACCTGTCGTTCACGGCCGCCATTACGCTTCTGGCGCTGATTTATCTGCTGGATATTGCCGCGACGCTGTTCCTGCTGCCGAAAAAGCAGGGCAAGGAAGATGCGCTGGGCGCGATTGGATAAGGATTACGGCGTTAAGGGCTAAAGGGCTTAAGGACTTAAGGACTTAAGGGCGTCGCCTGAGTGCGCGGTGACTGGCGGTGAGGACTACAGGCCGCTCGTAAAGACGCAAAAAGCGTCATCCATGACAGCTCGGCCCACGCCGTCCATGGCGTGGGACGCTTTACGATCGGCCTGTAGTCCTCTCGCTTTAATAATGGATGTTGTCTGTTTGCC
The DNA here is from genome assembly GCF_036865545.1 of Erwinia sp. E_sp_B01_1. NCBI lineage: Bacteria > Pseudomonadati > Pseudomonadota > Gammaproteobacteria > Enterobacterales > Erwiniaceae > Erwinia > Erwinia sp. E_sp_B01_1. Next base: position 4,795,126 of record NZ_CP142208.1, read on the forward strand.
TTTAAAGCAGGCGCTGATGATAGCCTAAGACGCTTTACGATCGGCCTGTAGTCTTCTTGCTTTGGTAATGGATATTGTCTGTTTGGCTATAAAGCAGGCGCTGATGATGGCGTGAGACGCTTTACGATCGGCCTGTAGTCCTCTTGCTTTGGTAATGGATATTGCCTGTTTGGCTATAAAGCAGGCGCTGATGATGGCGTGGGACGCTTTACGATCGGCCTGTAGTCCTCTCGCTTTAATAATGGATGTTGTCTGTTTGCCTTTAAAGCAGGCGCTGATGATGGCCTAAGACGCTTTACGATCGACTTATAGCCCTCGCGCTTTAACCAGTAATTTCCCAGCCGCGCGCGCGCCACAGTTCCGGCAGTTGAGCCATTTCGGTGAAGGTTGTCACCAGCGGATGATCCAGCGGTTTGTTATGGGCATCCGCGCAGAAGTAAAACACCGGAATACCTGCCGCAATCCCCGCTTTCGCTCCCGCCTCGGAATCATCTACCAGAATGCAGTGCTCAATGGGGATGCCCATTTCTTTCGCAGCGTGATGCATCAGGTCAGGATCGGGTTTCCAGCTGGCAATGTCGTAACCGCTGTAGAGGCGCTCTGGGAAGAAGGGAAGCATGTCAGTCAGGCCCAGCGAATGCTGCATTTTAGGTACGGTACCGTTGGAAACCACGCACATCGGTACGGTGATTTTCTCCAGCAAGGCTTTAGCCCCGGCAATGGGTTTGAGTTCCAGATCAAACAGGCGCGCAACCTCTTTACGGTAAGCGGGCTCAAACTCCTCTTTAGTGACGCTGAGATGATGCTCTTCACAGACTTCGGCAATGATGTCGTAAAGCTTGACGCCCTTATACTTTTCAAACATCTCCTTTAGCGAAAGATCGCCGCCAAACTGCGCGAAAGTGTTTACATAAGCCTGAGTACACAGCAATTCGCTGTCCACCAGTGTTCCATCACAGTCAAAAAATACACAGCCAACAGTCATCGGGGTCTCCATTCTCTGTTTTCACTGCCTTTCACTTTACGGCACTGAGCCAGAATTGCGACCCGGAAATGTCAATTCCAGTTAGTGGCAGCGAACGTCCGGAAAAAACAGCGCAACCGGTTGCGAAAAAAGCCGCTGGTCTGCTACCAAAAGGGCATTTTTAGGTTAGGATAGCCGTCGATAACTTTTCTCCGTTTTGGAATCACACAATGAATAACCCTGGCCTGTTACAGCGGATTTTTAAACTGCAGGAACACGGTACGACAGCACGTACCGAAGTGATTGCGGGTTTCACCACTTTTCTGACGATGGTCTACATCGTTTTTGTGAACCCACAAATTCTCGGTGTGGCTGGCATGAACACCCAGGCGGTGTTTGTGACGACCTGCCTGATTGCTGCTTTCGGCAGTATTCTGATGGGGCTGCTGGCTAACCTTCCGGTGGCGCTGGCTCCGGCAATGGGTCTGAACGCTTTCTTTGCTTTCGTGGTGGTGGGTGCCATGGGCATCTCCTGGCAGGTGGGCATGGGTGCCATCTTCTGGGGCGCTGTGGGTCTGCTGCTGCTGACTATTTTCCGCGTCCGCTACTGGATGATTGCCAATATCCCGGTCAGCCTGCGCGTGGGGATCACCGCCGGTATCGGTCTGTTTATTGCGATGATCGGCCTGAAAAACGCCGGCATTGTAGTGCCAAACAAAGATACGCTGGTGGCAGTAGGGGATTTGACCTCGCACAGCGTGCTGCTGGGGGCGCTGGGCTTCTTTATCATTGCGATTCTGGCTTCCCGTAATATCCATATCGCCGTGCTGGTTTCTATCGTGGTGACCACGCTGATTGGTCTGGCCATTGGGGATGTGAAATATGGCGGCGTCTTCTCTGCACCTACCGGCATTACTTCTGTACTGGGTCAGGTTGACCTGGCAGGATCGTTGAACGTTGGCATGGCCGGCATCATTTTCTCCTTTATGCTGGTGAACCTGTTTGACTCCTCTGGCACCCTGATTGGCGTCACAGACAAAGCCGGTCTGACCGATGAGAAAGGCACTTTCCCGCGCATGAAGCAGGCGCTCTATGTGGACAGCATCAGCTCCGTAGCCGGTGCCTACATCGGGACCTCTTCCGTTACCGCCTATATCGAGAGTTCTTCAGGCGTGGCTATCGGTGGCCGTACCGGTCTGATGGCCGTTGTTACTGGGATCCTGTTCCTGCTGGTGATGTTCCTCTCGCCGCTGGCTGGCATGGTTCCGGCCTATGCCGCGGCTGGCGCGCTGATTTACGTTGGCGTGCTGATGACTTCAAGCCTGGCGCGTGTGAAGTGGGACGATCTGACTGAGGCGGTGCCTGCGTTTGTCACCGCTGCGATGATGCCGTTCAGCTTCTCCATCACTGAAGGAATTGCACTCGGCTTCATTTCTTACTGTGTGATGAAGCTGGGCACCGGCCGCTGGCGTGAAATCAGCCCTTGCGTGGTGATTGTGGCGCTGCTGTTTGTACTGAAAATTGCCTTTATCGACGCACATTAAGTTATCTGAGCAGGCCAGTCCCGCTGGCCTGCTGTTCCGCATTTATCTGCGTTTCAATTCTGCAGGGCTTTTTCCGGCGGCATGCAGGTCAGGCGGAGCATACGCTGGCCTACGTTGGCGGTATTGACCGCTATCTCCTTCAGCCTGGTCCAGTTGGCCTCCTCATCACACTCCCACAGATGCAGTTGTTCATTGCCTGGTGACAGCGCACAGGACCAGACTAACAGCGGTTCCACGTCAGAAATTGCCTGAATATCCGGGAACCCTGGCGAACGTAACCTTCCTGAGGCGGGATGAAGTCGCAGCGAGTCACCATGTCCCTGCTCTGGCCCCGTCAGTTTCACCAGGCTTTTACGTATCGCCCAGAGTTGGGTGGCGGCTTCATTGGGATCGGTCTGGGCATTGATCCAGGCTTTTTCACCTGATGAAAGGTCACTCAGGTAGAGCTCCTGTGTCTGACGACTGTGCGCCCGGATAATCTCCAGCCCAAGTCCGGCACGGCCTCCTTCCTCTGCCAGTAACACACCAACGAGGTTATCCGCATAGGCGATGCTGAAATCAGGCAGATCGCTGTCAGCAAAACAGGGGCGACCATTTGGGGTAGCGATCACTTCGGGGAGGTGTGAGATGCCATAAACCCGCAGCATCATTTCAGCCAGCAGGGCGCGCGCGGCCAGAAAACGCAGGCGTCGCTTTCCGGACATCAGGCTGGCAGCATCAATGATATTCTGGGGGATCCGCAGCATCTGAGGCGTGCCGTGGATAAGGGTCTGGCGTGCAAAATGACTTGCCATCTGTCACTCCATGAAAATGGTCGGTAAATCACTCAGGCTATTGTAAGAATATTCTGTGCACGATTCACTAATGAATCTGCATTTTATGGAACTTTTGAGAGGAGGAGTCTCATTCTTCTTTAAAATCAAAGCAGTTGGTGTTGACCATCAGGAACAGTCATATCAGAGTATGAGGAGAATGGGGCAGGACGGAATCGGACTATACAGACAGAGCAGGACCGGATTCGGTCAGTGTGCTGTTTAACGCACGCGGGAAAGCTGAGCCGGTTTTTACAGGCAATGACCGGCTCACCGGTCACAGCCTGAGCATTACTACTTACCGATACAGAAACTGGAGAATATCCGGCCCAGTAAATCGTCAGAGGTAAATTCTCCGGTGATTTCACTGAGCGCCTGCTGAGCGACACGCAGTTCTTCCGCCAGCAGCTCACCTGCACGGGCACCCAGCAGCTGGTCGCGCCCCTGAAGTAAGTGAGTAGCCGCTAACTCCAGAGCCTGCAAATGACGACGGCGCGCCAGGAATCCCCCTCCATATTGCCTGAGAATCCCATGCTCTCTTTGAGATGGTTACGCAGAACGTCTATGCCATCGCCAGTACGGGCCGAGAGGCGAATAAGTGAGTGACCATTCACTTCTGTCAGACCTTGTGCCTCACCAGTGACGTCCGCTTTGTTACGTACCACGGTGATTGGCAGAGCTGCAGGCAGGCGGGCAATAAAGTCTGGCCAGATATCCGCAGGCTCTGTGGCGCCTGTGGTCGTGCCGTCGACCATAAACAGCACGCGGTCAGCCTGTTCAATCTCTTTCCACGCACGTTCGATACCAATGCGCTCCACTTCATCGCTGGCTTCTCGCAGGCCTGCGGTGTCAATGATATGCAGAGGCATACCATCAATGTGAATATGCTCGCGCAGAACGTCGCGTGTGGTGCCTGCAATGTCGGTCACGATAGCGGCTTCCCGGCCTGCCAGCGCGTTCAGCAGGCTCGATTTACCGGCGTTGGGACGACCGGCAATCACCACTTTCATCCCTTCACGCAGCAGGCTTCCCTGACGGGCTTCGGCACGGACGCCATCAAGGTCGGTAATCACCTGATTCAACTGCGCTTCGATTTTGCCATCGGAGAGGAAGTCGATCTCCTCGTCCGGGAAGTCGATAGCCGCTTCCACATAGATTCGCAGGTGAGTAAGTGCTTCCACAAGATGGTTAACGCGCAGTGAAAACGCGCCCTGCAGGGAGTTCAGAGCGGAGCGGGCAGCCTGCTCTGAACTGGCATCGATCAGATCGGCGATAGCTTCAGCCTGGGCAAGGTCGAGCTTGTCATTCAGGAAGGCGCGTTCAGAGAACTCGCCCGGACGGGCAATCCTCACGCCTGGCAGCGCGACGATACGCTTCAGCAGCAGATCGAGGATGACTGGCCCCCCGTGGCCCTGTAGCTCCAGCACATCTTCACCGGTAAACGAGTTAGGGCCGGGGAACCACAGCGCAATCCCCTGATCCAGCGCAGTGCCTTCCGCATCTTTAAAAGGCAGATAATCGGCGTAGCGGGGCTTTGGCAGTTTACCCAGCAATGCCTGGGCCACTTCAGCCGCTTTGTTGCCGGATACCCGCAGAATGCCCACACCACCGCGGCCTGGCGGTGTCGCCTGGGCGACGATAGTCTCGCTATGACTCATTTTACACTCTCTTTTTTCAGGCAAAAAATAAGGCGGTCAGATGACCGCCTTACTATAACTTCAACTTTCGCAGAAGAATATTACGCTTTCTTCTTGTCGCGGCTATGTAAGCCACGTTTTTCCAGGCCGCGATAGATCAACTGCTGCTGGAGAATGGTCACCAGGTTACTGACGATGTAGTACAGCACCAGACCTGAAGGGAACCACAGGAAGAACACGGTAAAGATAACCGGCATAAAGGTCATGATCTTCTGCTGCATCGGGTCGGTCACGGTGGTCGGCGACATCTTCTGGATGAAGAACATCGTCACGCCCATCAGGATCGGCAGGATGTAGTAAGGGTCCTGCGCAGAAAGGTCATGGATCCACAGCGCAAACGGCGCATGGCGCAGTTCGATGGAGCCCATCAGCATGTAATACAGTGCCAGGAAGATAGGCATCTGGATAACCAGCGGCAGACAGCCGCCCAGCGGGTTCACTTTCTCTGCTTTATACAGCGCCATCATTTCCTGACTCATGCGCTGCTTGTCTTCACCTAAACGCTCACGCATCGCCTGAATCTTAGGCTGCAACATGCGCATTTTCGCCATGGAGGTGTACTGCGCTTTGGTCAGCGGGTACATGATGCCACGTACGATAAAGGTGATCACGATAATGGAGAAGCCCCAGTTACCGATAAAGCTGTGCAGGAATTTCAGCAATTTGAACAGCGGCTGAGAGATAAACCACAACCAGCCATAATCCACGGTCAGATCCAGATGCGGCGCGATAGCGGCCATCTTGTCCTGAATTTCCGGGCCAACCCACAGCGTGGCAGCCAGATTCTGCTGCGAGCCTGCTGCGATGGAAACCGGCGCAGATTTGTAGCCTACTGCAGCAATGCCGTTACCCAGATTAGAGGTATAAAGCGTGTTGCTACCGTTGGTACGTGGCACCCAGGCGGTCGCGAAATACTGCTGAAGCATTGCCACCCAACCATTGTTGGTGGTGGTGCTCAGGTTTTCGTTATCGCTGATTTTATCAAATTTGTACTTCTCGTAGTTGGTCTCACTGCTGGAGTAAGCCGCGCCACGGAAAGTGTGCAACGCAAAATTATTGCTGCCGGTATCGCGATGTTTAGGCAGATCGATGGTCTGCTTCAACTGACCAAACATGGCCACTTCCAGCGGCTGCTGGGTGGTGTTGTTGATCTGATAATCCACGTTGACGGCAAAATCACCGCGCTTGAAGACAAACGTTTTGGTGTAGATTGCGCCATTTTCCGCGGTAAACGTCATCGGGATACGCAGTTCGCTCTGGCCGTCCGCCATCTCATAGCTATCCTGAGTGGTGGTGAACAGAGGACGAGCGCCGTTGGCCGGGTTGTCCGGGCCGTTACGACCGGTCAGACCGCTCTGAGCCTGATACAGAAAACCTGGGGTGGTTTCCAGCAGCTGGAATGGCTGTGAAGAACCCAGTTTGTCCGGGTAAGTCAGCAGCTGTGCCTGTTCAATATCGCCACCACGGGTGTTGATATGTAAAGACAGGACATCAGTCTTAACGGTGATCGTTTTGCCCTGTCCGCTGGCAGGTACGCCCTGGTTTGCGGCATCACCGGCTGCACTGGTCGTGTTCTGTGTGGTCTGTGTCTGCACAGGCTGCGGAGCGTGGTCCGTTTGCCAGGCTTGCCAGATCATAAAAGACACGAACAGAAAAGCGATGAGAAAAAGATTGCGTTGCGAATCCATCGTTAATGTTCTCTGTTATCGTCGGTTTTTGGCGGCACCGGATCATCGCCACCCGGGTTCAAGGGGTGGCATTTTAATACGCGTTTCATCGTTAACCAACTGCCTTTTATCACCCCAAACCTGCGCAATGCCTCAATACCGTATTGAGAGCAGGTGGGGTGAAAACGACAGTGGGGTCCTAAAAGCGGACTGATCGCGCGTTGATACACGCGAATCAGCGCAATCAGGAGCCGCGAGCCAGGCGACAGTGACGACGCCATAGTTTCTCCAACGCTTCCGTCAGCGCACGATTATCCAGGTCACCCACGCCTTTTTTCGCCACGATCACAAAATCCATTGCCGGAAGTTCGTGTTGACGCAGGCGAAAACTCTCGCGGGTCAATCTCTTGATCCGGTTACGTTCATGCGCGCGTTTGACGTGTTTTTTTGCGACGGTAAGACCGATGCGGGGATGCCCCAGCGAGTTCAGGCGGCCGAGAATAGTAATTTGCGGCGTGCCAGCTCTTTGTGGCTGCTGGAAGACGAAAGTGAAATGAGTGGGAGTTAACAAACGTAACTCCCTGGGAAATGCGAGCTTAACCACTCAGCGGTTAGCTTTTATTACTTAGAAACGGTCAGGCGTGAACGGCCTTTAGCACGACGACGTGCCAGAACCTGTTGACCATTTTTTGTTGCCATACGAGCACGGAAACCGTGTGAACGGTTACGCTTCAGTACGGACGGTTGAAAAGTGCGTTTCATGGCGATTTCTACCTAAACTTGAAAAATTTCACTTGGTGACGCGTTTTCTGGTCAATAAACCGACCGACGCCTCAGTGTGTCTTTAATAAAGAGGCGGGATTGTAATAATTGTACAGTCCGGAGTCAATTTACTTCGCGTGAAAAGCCGCGTCTGGATATCCCGTTCGACCGCAAAACCAGCCGGTTGGGGCCAGAGCGCAACACGCCGGGGCAAGAATTATACGGCGTCTATGATAAAGCGCAAGGATCGTCCGGGATCTTCTTGCGATCCGCTTACATTGCGTTTGCGATAATAACGTGACGGCACCTTTAAAATTGAATGAATGCGGAGGATCCTGAATGCCTTTTGAACATGAAAGCGTAAACTTATCCCCGTAGCGATGGCCTGTGGATAAATTGGATCAAAACTGTGTAGAAAGTGAAGATCTCTGCTCCGCTTTACGCTATGATCCGCCCTTCCGTTTTCGATCCTTCGGATTGATCAGTGACGGGATAACCGCGGACAGCGGTTCGTATGTGCCTCATCTGCATGCGTCAACAATGATGAATTTATCGCTTCAGCGCCTTTTTTTCTTATCGAATTTTTTCGAGTGGAGTCTGCCGTGTCACTTACGCTCTGGCAACAGTGTCTTGCCCGTTTGCAGGATGAACTACCTGCCACAGAATTCAGCATGTGGATACGTCCACTTCAGGCCGAATTAAACGACAACACGCTGGCCTTGTATGCACCAAACCGGTTTGTGCTCGATTGGGTTCGGGATAAATACCTAAACAATATCAATGGGCTGCTGAATGATTTCTGCGGCGCAGACGTGCCGTTGCTGCGGTTTGAAGTGGGCAGTAAGCCGGTTACCCGGCAAATCAGCCAGCCAGTGATGGCCAGTGCACATACCAGTGCGCCCGTGCAGGGTTCCCGGCCTGCACCGTCCCGCCCAAGCTGGGACAGCATGCCGGCACCAGCGGAGCTCTCTTACCGCTCGAACGTTAATACCAAGCACAACTTTGATAATTTCGTTGAAGGTAAATCGAACCAGTTAGCCCGTGCAGCTGCCCGCCAGGTAGCCGACAATCCGGGGGTGCATACAACCCCTTATTCCTCTATGGCGGCACGGGTCTGGGTAAAACCCACTTGTTGCATGCTGTGGGTAACGGGAT